>NZ_CP113054.1:0-4916937 GCF_026625605.1 Luteolibacter sp. SL250 | reverse complement strand
AAACGAAAGTTCCGGAAAGCACCGGCCACAGGCGGAACGACCGGATAACCTCGGGCGGGCAAATCATCTATCTCCACCCGGAAACTGCAAGTGATCCGGATTCGCCGGCTGCAAGCAGGTGGAAATCACCGCCCGGCGGGGAACAACCGGATGGATCATCGAATCATTTCATGGCATAGAGTTGGAAATCCGCGAACCGACCCACCTGCCGGTATCATGTTGTGGCCGGGTGCGAGAATTCGGCGGCAGATGGAGGTCAACCTTAGACGCACTACGCCCCAAGCGCGAAAATCTACAAGCGTCCATCCAGAACGAAGGGGACAAGTAGCGATAGCACCACCCGAACCCATCGGTCTGCCTCTCATGGAGGGGTTCCGAGGAACTTCATTCGCGTGCCTCCCCAAGGGTACAAAAAGAAAACGGCCCGGATGATCATCTGCGAGGAAAAACCCATTAACCTCGAAGCATCTCAGCCGGACCGTCTTGTCTTGCGACAGCGGAACCATGACGGAAACCGGGGCGCTTGGCGATTGGAAATGCTGGTTGCGATTCCAACCGGGAGACATCCACCGCCGGAAATCACTTCACCGAGAGATCTTTCCCAAAATGGCGCACGCGGTTCTCAACTAGGGCTTCGAAGTGCTTGTAGAATGCGGCGACGTAGGGGGTGGAAAGATGCTTCGCGTAGTCGGCTGGGCTTGCCCAGCGTTCGAACAGAACGAACTTTCCCGCAGGATCGGTGGTGCGGTACAGTTCGAACGCAAGATTCCCGTCCGCTTTTCTTGCGCCCTCGATGACCTTGTCGAATTCACTGAGGAACTCCTCCTTGAGCTGCTCTTCCGGTTGAAAGACCACGATCACATTCTGGCTGCCGGAGAGATCGCCGTCAGGGGCTTTGGCGGTCGTCGTCGCGCGGTAGGGCGCCATCTTGATGACTTCCTTCGGGGCGGTTTCGCCCTCGTCCCGGACCTTCCAGGAGGCTTTGACGTAGGGTTGTTTGAGGTGGTCATCCAGCGCAGCCTGATCCTTCCAGACTTCGAATTGGTGGAAGACGCCCGGAGATGCGGTGTCCTGATAGAAGTCGAAGCGCGGGCTGGACGGTTCCTTGCGGGTCTCCTCCACGTTCTTTTGCACGGCCACGATGTAGCGTTCGTGGATCTCCGGCTTCAGGGAAACCTTGACCCACAGGGCGAGTTCCTCCGCTGGGAGTTGGGACGTCAGGGATGCCAGGATGGCTCCCAGCAGGGCGGCGCGTGACTTCAGTCCGGTCATCATGGGGCCACTATCCTCCATCGCGCGGATTTTTCAACCTGCGGTCAACGGGCTGCCGAAGGGGGGCTTGCCGCTCAGACGCCCACCACGTCACCATAGAGGGTGAAGCCGGTGGAGGCGTGGATCTTCACGTCCACCATCTCACCGGTGAGGCGCTCGGCGTTGCCGTCGAAGATGACGATCTTGTTCTGGAAGGTGCGACCGGAGAGCTTTGCGGCGTTGTTCTTCGACGGGCCTTCGCAGAAGACCTGCTGGATGGTGCCCACCAGCGCCTCGTGTTTCTCCTTGCAGATGCGGTCAACCACGGCGAGCAGCCGCTTGTTGCGGTCACCCTTGTCCTCCTCGGAAAGCTGGCCGTCCATCTCCGCGGCGGGAGTGTTGCGCCGCTTCGAGTAGCGGAAAACGAAAGCGTTGTCGAACTGCAGGCGCTCGACGGTATCCACCGTCGCTTGGAAATCCTCTTCCGTTTCACCCGGGAAGCCGACGATGATGTCCGTGGTGATGGCGAGGCCGGGCCTGGCGGCCTTCATCTTTTCGCAGATCTCGATGAACTTTTCGTTCTTATACGGACGGCGCATCAACTTGAGGATGCGGTCCGAGCCACTCTGCATCGGGAAATGGATATGGGAGGCCAGCTTCGGCAGGTAGGTGAAGGCAGCGACGAGATCGTCGCGGTAGCCGATGGGGTGCGGGGAGGTGAAGCGGATACGCTCGATGCCTTCCACTTCATGGACAGCTTCCAGGAGTTGCACGAACGGGGATTTTCCATCCACCTTCGGGAACTCGGTGCGGCCATAGAGGTTCACGATCTGGCCGAGAAGGGTGATCTCCTTCACGCCCTGCGCGGCGAGGTTGCGGACCTCCTCCACGATCTCCGCGATGGGGCGTCCGCGCTCCTTGCCCCGCGTATCAGGGACGATGCAGAAGGAGCAGCGCATGTTGCAGCCCTGCATGATGGAGACAAACGCGGCGGCGTTCTTCGCCTTCGGAAGGTGGTCGCGGATGGTGTTCTGGGAGCCTTCCTCATCGGCGATGTCGCAGACGCTGGCGCCCTGCAGCGAGAGGGAAGGGTCATCCATGCGGGCCTCCAGCCGGCGGCGCAGGATGGTGTCCACATACTCGAAGACTTTGTGGTACTTCTGCGTGCCCACCACCACGTCCAGACGTGGGATGGTCTGGAAAAGCTCATCCCCTCGGGACTGGGCCATGCAGCCCATGAAGCCGTAGACCACGTGCGGGCGCTTCTCCCGCAGGTTGCTCATGGTCATGCCCATCTTGCCTAGCGCCTTCTGCTCCGCCTGGTCACGGACGGAGCAGGTGTTCACCAGGATGACGTCGGCATCGTATTCGTCGGAGGTGACCACGTAGCCACCCTCGGTGAACATGCGCGCGACTTGCTCCGAGTCGCGCTCGTTCATCTGGCAACCGTAGGTCTTTACGTAAACCTTGGGCATGATTTCAAAGAGGGAGCATTGGAAACCGGGCGTCCGACACCGGACGTCGGAGTCGTTCAGGCGAGCTTCAGGCGCTCGTCGGATTCCAGTTTCGCGGTCAGTTCAGGCCAGCCGCCGGGAACCTGCAGGTTGAAGCAGCGGAGATAAACCGTGAGCATCTTCGGGTCGAAGATGTCGACCAGCTTGTTGATGGTGTTGGTCAGACGCTCTTCATCGAGCTTCTTCGGCAGGTCGCCGACGACGGAACCTTTGCCGTCGTGCGGGATGCCCAGGCCATCGCAGAACATCGCGAGAAGCGACTGCTGCGCCGACATGAGGTAGGCCTGCAGGAGGTGTTCGCCGATGGTGTCACAGGCGTTCAGCTTGAGGGTCTTCAGGATCCACGCGTATTGTTCCGGGAGGGTCTTCTTCTGGATGAAGACTGGGCGGAGCTTCCGGTTGGCGGCCAGGGTGGCGACGGCGGACTTATAGACATTCCGGTCGTTGGCACGGAACCAATCGAGGATTTCGGTGACAATGGCGGGATCGACTGCGGAGTAAAGTTCGTGCGCTTTCACGTTGACGGGGAAAAATGGAGGACGGCGAGTGAACGCGCTCCGGAGGCCCGTGGCAAGGCCGGAAACCGCAACCCGTTGAGGTGAAATTCCCGGCGGCGGATGTCATTTTTCCGGCCACAGGGAGGCTGGCGTGATCTCCGCCAGCGAGCGTGTCCCGGTGAGGGCCATCGTGACCTCCAGCTCCGTCCGCAGGATCCTGAGTACGTGGGCCACGCCGATGGCACCAGCCGCGGCGAGTCCGTGCAGATATGGCCGCCCGATCATGACGGCGGAGGCTCCCAGGGCGATTGCCTTGAAAACGTCCGTTCCCCGGCGGATGCCCCCGTCGAGGACGATCGGGATGCGTTTTCCGATGCGCTCCGCCACCCGGGGCAGCGCCTCGATGCCGGCAGGCAGGGTGTCCAGCGTCCTGCCTCCGTGGTTCGAAACGATGATGCCGGCAACCCCTTGTTCCAGGGCGATGATGGCGTCCTGGGGATCCAGGATGCCCTTGACGAAGACAGGCAGTTTCGTCCGGGCCTGGAGCCATGCCAGATCCTTCCAGGTTGGGGCGGAATCCATCAGCTCGCTGCCGAACACCTTCGTGGCGGGAGGGGTGGGATTCATGCCGCGGAGGTTCACCGGCTCGATCCCCGGGGGGATGCGGAAACCGGCGCGCTGCTCCCGGTTGCGGAGACCGCTGAGCGGCGCGTCCGCCGTGACAACGAGGGCCTCATATCCGGCCACCTCCGCCCTGCGGACCAGGTCGGCGGTGAACTCCCGGTCCTGTTGGATGTAGAGCTGGAACCAGAGCGGGGTCTGGGAGCCGCGGGCGATGTCCTCCAGGGAGGTGCTGGCCTGCGTGCTGACCACCATGGCCGCCTGCATCGCGGCCGCACCCAGCACGGTGGCCAGTTCCCCTTCCGGGTGGAACAGGTGGTGGGAGGCGGTGGGGGCGAGGAAGATGGGGTGCTCATAGCTCCTCCCCGCCAGATGAAGGCGGGTGTTCGCCCCTTCGAAGTCGCGGAACAGCCGGGGTGAAAGGCGGATGCGCTCGAAGGCGCTGCGGTTCTCCCGCAGGGTGGACTCATCCCCGGCGCCGCCGGAGAGATAGGCCCAGACGGAGGCTTCCAGCCGCTCGTAGGCGAGCACCTCGTAGTCCTCTACGGAGACAATGTCCGGCGGGATGGAGGAAAGAGGAGGAAGGGGCGTGGGCATGGCTGGGACGGTCCGGAAATTCGTTGGAGAGCATGCCACGGACCAGACCCCTCGCCGATGCAAAATTTCAGGGGCGCTGCCTCCGGAGTTTCATGCACGTTGCATCCGGTTCATGCGGAATAACTTCGGAGGGCATCCGGCAATGCTTGTGTTTCCAAGGAAATCCCACCGGGTACGCGCCGTGCGACGTCGGTGGAAGGACTTTTCAAGCTCCGAACCCCAACCACCTACCACCATGAAAACCACCGAATCGAACGAATCCTGCATCCGGGTCTGCAACAGCCTGCTCCGCGGTGAGCTTTCTGCCGTCGAGACCTACTCGCTTGCCATCAACCACTACGCCGGAAAGCCCGCTGTCGCGGAACTGCAGAAGATCCGGACGGAACATGCCCTCTCCGCAGCCCGCCTTTCGCAGAACGTGCGGGAGATGGGTGGCACCCCGGAGGAGGAGTCAGGTGCTTGGGGTGTTTTCGCGAAGGTGGTCCAGGGAACCGCCAATCTGTTCGGCGAGGACTCCGCCCTGGAATCCCTCAAGAAGGGCGAGGAAAAAGGCCGTTCCGACTATGAGGCGGCGCTGGAAGGGGAAGAAATGATGCCTTCACACAAGGAGGCGGTCCGCAGCGAATTGCTCCCCCGGATCAACCACCACATTGCGGCGCTCGACCGTCTTGAAAAGCTGGCCTGACAAGGTCCGGTCTGCCTCACCGCCAGTCCGCCCGGGCTGGCGGAGGGTTCAGAACCCGATGAGATCTCCCAGTTCCTGGTCGCTGAAGGCATCCAGATGATCCGCCGCAGCCAGCAGGGCCTCGGTTTCCGCGAGGTCCTGAAGGTCATCGTAGGGGTCCGCTTGAACTGGAGTTTCCACCGTAGCGAGGGGGGAATCTCCGGGCACGGGGCCGGAAGAGGGCTGGGAAAGGAACAGGATCCCGATGGCCACCGCAGCCGCTGCGACGGCAAATCCACCAATGGGGGCCGGGGCGAACAGGCGCTTCCACCATGGCTCAGGGGCAAGTTCCTGTCTGGCCATCCGCACGAGATCATCTACGAACGAGTCGCCCGCTTTCAACGGTTCGGCCTTGTCGAGGAGGTTCCAGACGGCGTCGGACTCCCAGGAATCGTCGGGCGGAGGAGTGGAATGGTTCATGGTCGGCTTGGGGATTACACAGGGAAAACCCGGAGCGCAGGACAAAGTTGCTCGCTTCTTCACGAAAAATTAAGGTTCAGACCCCGCGCTTGTCACCCCAGATCCGGACGTGCAGGCGGTCGCAGAACCGGAAGCGGCGGTCCCGGCAGATTTCCGCCAACCATTCGGAAGACCGGTCCAGTTCGGCAGGGGTGCGACCTTCCGGCATCAGCAGGATCCGCTTCCTGGGCAGGCCATGCTCCAGGATGAGGTATTCGATTTCCTCCAGGTCCGCCGGAGTGGCCACCACGAACTTGAACCAGGCATTCGGGTGGCGGGTGAAAAACGCCAGCGCCGCCGGATTGATGCGCGTCTTTTCCAGCATGCCGGCATTTCCCAGCTTTGGCGAGATGTTGAACTGGTTCACCGCCGCGGCGAACTCCGGGGTGGGGATGCGCGTGCCATTCGTCTCCACCTCGAACTGGTGCTGCGGGTCCTCGGCGCGAATGTGGGCGATGACTTTCAGGAAATCCTCCTGCTGCAGCAGCGGCTCCCCGCCGGTGATGACCGTCCGGTCGCAGTCGTAAGCCAGGATGCGCTCCGCCGCCTCTGCAGGGTCGATCTCGAAGGTGGCCTCCTCCTTCACGTGCTTTTTGTAGCCGGGGATGCTGTCCTTTTCATGAGCCCACGGCGTTCCTTCGAAGTTCCACGTGTGGTCCGTGTCGCACCAGAAGCAGCGGAGATTGCAGCGGGAGGCGCGGATGAAGACCGCGGGCGCGCCCGTGCTGATCCCCTCACCCTGGATGGTGTGGAAGATCTCGGGACCGCCATTGAGCTTCGCCAGCTTCACGGCGGCAGTCTAGGCCCGCTGAGGAATGAGTCGACTGAAACCCGCAGCTCACTAGGTTTTCCGCCATGAGCGGCAGCATCATCACCGGGCGGGGCGACAGCGGGGAAACGGACCTCCTTTTCGGGCGGCGGATCGGGAAATCCTCGCAGCGCGTCGCCGTGCTCGGTTGCGTGGACGAGCTGAACGCCGCCCTCGGGCTGGCACGGGCCGCTGCCCATGATGAGGAAATCATCCGCCTCATCGATGGCGTGCAGGCCCAGCTCGTCGGCCTCATGGGGGAGCTGGCTTGCGTGCCGGAGGACGTCCCACGCTATGCGGAGCGGTTCAAGGGCGCGCTGACCATGGAGGATGCTCTGCGGATCGAGGAATCCGCGAAGGCTTTTGAGGCGCGCGGCATCCGCTTCACCGGCTGGGCCAGACCCGGCGCGGAAGGCTCCATGATGAAAGCCGGGCTCGATTTCGCCCGCACCATCGCCCGCCGCACAGAGCGGGAAACCTGGATCCTCCACGAATCCGGCGAACCCGTCGGCGAAGCCATCCGCCTCTATTTCAACCGGCTTTCCGACCTCCTGTGGATCCTTGCCAGGGCTGCCGGTGACGACGCCTGAGATTTAATTTCGTTTCCGGTGAAAATGGGTGTTGCCAACCCGGTGGGGAGTTCCTAGCGTCCCGGCCCACTCCAACGGGCAGGTGTCAGAGTGGTCGAATGAGCACGCTTGGAAAGCGTGTGTGCGGGTAACCGTACCGAGGGTTCGAATCCCTCCCTGTCCGCCATTAAACCCCAGTCCCGCCCGCGGGATTGGGGTTTAATGTTTTCGCACGGGAGGGCCGAGAGCCCTGTTAAGCGAAGCGAAACGGCTCGAAAGCCCCGTTGGCGCCAGCGAACCATCCAACAAAAGCGCAGCCAATCCGCTTGGATGTGCGGAGCGCATCAATCCCCCCCGGTCAGCGGAGAAGTCTGACAGCCCTCCGTGCCCTCTGATTCCAAATTCCGACATGCTCCGCCAACAACCTACTCCACGAACCGCAGATTGCGGACTTCCTTGTCCACGTTGAGTTTCGCTTCTTCCGGGGATTTGACGGTCTTGCCCCCGATGGCCAGATTTTCGATGATGACTCCGTCGACAAATTGCTTCTGCCCTTTTGCACGGACACCGGACGGTTTCGGACCGTAGTTCTCAAAGGTGTTGTCCTTGATCAGCAGATTTTTCGCCCCTCCGAAACCCTCCGTCGAGCGGGTGTTGATGTAGATGTTGCAGAAATGGTGGTGCGGGCTGTTGTCCGGCAGCACGGCTGTCTTCTCGAAGTGATTGCCGATCCAGCGGATATTCTCCGCGTAGCCACCGCGGTAGCAGTAGAGGGAGATGCCGATGTCGGCGTGGAGGATATCGTTGTTCTCGAACAGAACATCCCGGACGGTGAAGCCTCCCATTACTTCCGTCCCGATTTTCAGCGCCGAGCACATGGTGAACACCACATTGTCACGGAAGACGATCCGGCTCATATCCTTGCGCTCGCTTCCCCGGTTCAGCTTCACCGCGATGGCATCGTCGTCCACGGAGATGAAATTGTTCTCGATGGTGATGTTCGAGGAATTGTCAGGATCGAAGCCATCGGTGTTGTAACCGTCATCGGGACCGGATTCCGCGCGTGTCATGGAGATGATCTTGAGGTTGCGGAACTGCATGTCGGACGACTGCATCGGATGGATGCACCAGATCGCAGCATCCCGCAGTATCACGTCTTCCATGACGAGATTCCTGCTGTTCTTCGTCGCCAGCATGCGGGTGCTGCTCTTCTTTCCTCCGATGACCTTGCGCAAGGCCATGCCGTTGTTGTCGATCACGCCCCTGCCATAGATGCGGACATCCTGCGCGTCCTTCATGAGCAACTGGGCTTCCTCGCCGGTGGAGATGTAGTCCTTGGGATCCGCGGTTCCCTTGATCAATGATCCGGGGGCCAGATAGAGCGAGAGCCCGTCCGGCAGATTCAACGTGCCGGTCCGGTAGATGCCCGCCGGCACCACCAGCGTCCCTTTTTCGCCGGCCACAAGGTTGATCGCCTTCTGGAATTGCCCGGTCTGCACTTTTTCATTCGATGGCGGAACACCGAGTTCGGTGAGCAACCGGACTCCCTGGTCACCTGCCTTCGGAGCGTTCGTTTCCTCCGGGTCCGCGAAGATGAAAAACCGCTGCCCGTCATTGATCCGCAACTGGAGCTTGCAGGGCTTGGCGATTTCGAAAGTGAGAGTGTTTCCATTGGTTTGGACCGGGAGATTCAGGCGGTGCGGACTCAGCTCAAACTTCCCGATCGCCTCCGTGGAGGTCACCTCGATCCTTACCTTTCCGGTGAAGGCGAAATGGGCATATCCAACACCCAGGACCGTCTGTACGCCGGGAACCTCCACGCCGTCCACCTTCACTTGATACTGCACGCTTGCCGCGTCGTCGATCGGGCGCGGGTACGGAGTGACGGCGGCCCGCGCGGGGAGTTGAAAACCGGTGGTGAGAGCCAGAACCAACGGAAGAAGGTTTTTCATGGGTGATCCCGATTGCTGTTGAAGGAAAACAGATTCCGACCCTTATACGGGAGTCGCGATCCCGATCTAGCCGGAGATTGATGGGGCGGAAGGAATGAGATCCGGTCCCGTGCCCGGAATCACGCTGCCTCAACAAGTGCCGGGAACAGGGCTCGAACCTGCACACCTTTCGATACCAGAACCTAAATCTGGCGCGTCTACCAATTCCGCCATCCCGGCGGGGATGTGCGGTCTGTGTAGCGGATGGCGGCGGGATACGGGAAGGAAATTCCGGAGCGGCGGGGAATCAACCGGGGTGCCACGATGCCTCTAGTACATGGAATCGGGTGCCGAGCTGTCCCGGGTGGGTGAGGGTCTGGAACTGCCGCAGCAGGGACGGATCCGGGCGTCCCTCCATGGAGAGCAGGAGGTCCCGGGCGGCCTCCGTGAGCCAGGCGCTCTGGGTTTTCATGGAATTGATCCGGCAGCCCAGGGCGAGGGCGGCGTCCGCCGCGGCGGTGAAGTCCACATGGGCGGTGATGTCCTCATCCCCCGGCGCGTTGAGCGGGTTCTCCCCGGCGCGGTGTTTCGAGAAAGTACGCAGGGTGCCGGTGGTCCGGTCGGGGTGGTAGTAGGTTTCGTGGTCGTAGCCGTAGTCCACCCACACCAGCAGGCCGTGGCGGAGGGCGCCAAGGAAGGGCAGGAAGAAGGCACCGTAGTCGCGGCGGATCTCGGTCAGGTAGCCATCGGGAAAAACGCCTTCCGGGCCGTGGGGGTAGGGTGGGCCTTTGATGAGGGTGAGCTTTTCGTCTTCCAGTCCCACCCGGAATTCGTGCCAGCCGCCTTCTGATCGGCCGATGATTTCGAATGGCAGGGCATCCAGCACTTCATTGCCGAAGGCGATGCCCGGCAGCGGGGAGGCGGCCAGATCCTCCGGGGAGTTGACGAAGCGGACATTCCCCCATGGCGCGAGCTTCTCGCGCTGGGCGGCCTGGAGGCGTGGCAGTGGCTCGGGGATGGCATACTCCAGCGCGGAGAATGCGGCGGGTGACACGGAGGAAATTTCCGTGAGGATGTCGCCCGCCAGTGTGCCATCATGGGCACCGGCCTCGATGACGCGCCATGGGGAGGGCCGCTGGTTTTCCTCCCACCAGGCGATGAACCGGCGGGCGAGGATCCTGCCGAAAAGCGGGCCGACACTCACGCTGGTGAAGAAATCCCCCTCACGGCCCACTTGGCGGAGATCCTTCGCATAGTAGCCGTGTTCAGGGTGGTAGAGCGCCAGGCTCATGAACTCCGGGAAGGAAATGGTGCCGCTGGAGGCGATTTTTCCTCCGATCACCCGGAGTAACGCGGGGGTTGCGGGAGCGTCTCCGGTCGGGTAGAGGTTGGGGAGCGTCTCCGTCGGTTCTGGCGGGGGTGATCTGAAATCCGGCATGGCAGAGAAGAAAAATCGCTCGCTCAACAAGAGTCGCAGGAAGCCGTTCTACAAGAGCAAAGGCCTGTGGCTTTCGTTCCTGCTGTTCATCGCGGCGGCCTCGGTCTTCAGCTACGTGTTCGTCGAGCAATACACCCGCGCCTACCGGGAAAGGGCGGAGACCTACGATCTGGACCGCATCAACGACCTGGAACTTCCGAGCCTGATTCTCGACCGGAATAATGAGGAGATCGGCCGGATTTTCCTCGAGAACCGCAGCGTCATCGGCATGGACAAGGTGTCGAAGGGATTCGTCGACGCCCTGGTCGCGGGGGAGGATTCCCGCTTCTGGCAGCACAAGGGAATCGACTATTGGGGGGTGATCCGCGCGGCCTATGAGACTTGGCGGGGCAACAGCCAGGGAGCCAGCACCATCACCCAGCAGCTCGCCCGGAACGCGTACGGGCTGCGTGAGGAAGCGATCAAGCGGAAGGAATCGACCATCCAGCGGAAGATGGTGGAGGCGTTCCTGGCCCGTAGGATCGAGAAGCGCTACTCAAAGGAGGAGATCCTCGGGTTTTATGTGAACCGGATCTATCTCGGCAGCAGTTACTACGGCATCCGTTCCGCCGCGCTCGGCTACTACGGGAAGGAGCCGATGGACCTGGAGCCCCAGGAGTGCGCGTCCATCGTGGCCCTCATCAAGAGCCCGAATCCGCTGTCACCGCTGCGGAATCCGTCCGGCAACAAAAACTGGAGGAACTTCGTCCTCGCCCGGATGGGGAAGGAAGGGATGCTTCCAAAGGCGGAGGTCGCCCGGCTGCAGGCCCTCCCTCTGGGCCTGAATCCGAAGCCGCTGTTGCGGGGGACCACCCACCTGTATGAGCGGATCTTCGACGGGGTGAAGCAGGCGCTCGGCGAGGAGGCCCTGGCAAAGGGCGGTTTCAAGATCCACACCACCATCCTGAGGGACGCGCAGGAGGCCGCGCAGAAGTCCCTGGAAGACAGCCTTGTGCGTGCCGAAAAGAATCCGCTCTACCGGCGGCAGAAACACGCGGACTACAAGCGCGCCTCCGACAAGCCTCCGGAGTATGTCCAGGGGGCCGTTCTGATGGTGGACCATACCACCGGGGAGGTTCTCGCCCACGTGGGCGGCAGGGACTACGCGCAGTCCAACTACGACTTCATCGAGCTGGGCAAGCGTCCGCCCGGCACCGCCTTTTTCCCGTTCCTCTATGCGGCGGCGCTCGCCTCCGGGCAGACCCCGGCCTCCATGGTGCTGGACGACCACATGGACAACCGCACCGTGATGGTGGGCGGGCAGGAGGGCATCGTCGGGGAGTGGGGGCAGGAGGTCAGGGCACCCCAGATCAAACGGAAGGATATCCCCCTGCGGGAGGCGTTCGAGTCTTCGAAGATCGCCGCCTCCCTCCGCCTCGGCCAGCAGGTCGGGCTGCAGAAAGTCGTCGATGCCGCCGTGGCATTCGGGTTCCCGATGCAGAAGACCGAGCTGCTCCCCCGACTGTGCGTGGGCTGGGAGCAGGTGTCGATGAAGCAGGCGGTGAGGGCCATCGCCACCTTTGGAAAGGAAGGGCGGGCAGGTCCGTCGGAACTGGTCTACATCGACCGCATCGAGGATTCACGCAGCGCCATCGTCTACCGCCGTCCGCGGGTGACGGTCACTCCGCCGCAGATCGTGGATTCCGCGACCGCGTTCCAGGTCCACAGCATGATGGCGGGTGGAATGGAGCGAGGGGCCGCTGCGGGTGCGCTTGACGGCCTGGTGGAAAAGCCGTTTCCCGGTGCTGGAAAAGGCGGGACGACCCACGACTTTTCCGACAACTGGTTCCTCGGATACAACAAGCGGGTGAGCTGCGGCGTCTGGACCGGTTTTCTGAGCGGAGCCGGTGACCCGATCTACGAAGGTGCCTTCAGCCGGGATCTGGCGCTGCCCGTTTGGCAGGCCGTGATGAATGCGGCTTCCCCCTCCTTTGGCGGGGGGGAGATCAAGGTGCCGCCAACGGTGGTGGAGGTGCCAGTCTGCGCGGAGTCCGGACAGCGCGCGACCCAGTTCTGCCAGCACGCGGTCGAAAATCGGGAAACGGGCACCGTGCGGATGGAGAGCATGAAGGTGACCGAGTATTTCCGCAAAGGAACGGAGAACCTTCCGTTCTGCTCGGTGCATTCCGGCATGATGGCGGACGGGCTCACTCCTGCCTCCCAGCTTGGGTCGCTCAGTGCGGTGGATGTCAGTCCGATCGCGCCCAAGGAGCCAGTCCTGCTGGGTGACGATCCCTACCACACGGAAACGCCGTCTTTCGCGCCGTCTTCCGGGGCACCGGGGTTGATCCGCAAGCGCACCAACGTCCTGGACAGCCTGGACATCGGGGAGGGTGAGGAACAGCTCCGCATGAAGCGTCCGGCGCGCCTGATCATCGAGGAGGATTGAAGCCGCCGGGAGCTTGACAGGGCATGCCAGCCACTCAGGCTTGCGGGAGCCATGAATCCATCCTCTTCCTTTTCCGGACGACGCAATTTCCTCAAGACCTCGGTCAAATTCGCCGCCGTCACCACGGCTGCCGCTTCACTTTCCCACCGCCTGGGAGCGGCGGAGAACGCCGCCGCGAAGGTCGGCATGAACGGCCGGATCAACCACTCCGTCTGCAAGTGGTGCTACAAGGACATCCCGCTGGAAGACCTCTGCGTCGCAGGCAAGGACTTCGGACTCCAGTCGATCGAGCTGCTGAAGCCGGAGGACATGGAAACCCTCAAGAAGCACGGCATGACCTGCGCCATCTTCAGCAACCCGACCGGCACCACCAAGGAGGGCGTGAAGGTCGGCGGCATCGAAAAGGCGTTCAACCGCCTGGAGCACCACGACACGCTCATCGAAATCTATGAACCCTACCTGAAGCAGGTGGCGGACGCGGGCGGCAAGCAGGTGATCTGCTTCTCCGGCAACCGTGACGGGATGGACGACCAGAAGGGCATCGAGAATTGCGCCATCGGCCTGAAGCGGCTCATGCCCATCGCCGAAAAGCTCAATCTCAAGATCACCATGGAGCTGCTCAACAGCAAGGTGAACCACAAGGACTACATGTGCGACCTCAGCACCTGGGGCGTGGAGCTCTGCAAGGCCGTCGGCAGCGAGAACTTCGGCCTGCTGTATGACATCTACCACATGCAGATCATGGAGGGTGACGTCATCGCCACCATCAAGAAGGACAACAAGTACTTCGCCCACTACCACACGGGTGGTGTTCCCGGTCGTGCGGAGATCGACGAGACGCAGGAACTCTACTACCCTGCCATCATGAAGGCCATCGTGGACACCGGCTACAAGGGCTACGTCGCGCAGGAGTTCATTCCGAAGCGCGAGGACAAGATCGGCAGCCTGAAGCAGGCGGTCGGCATCTGCGACGTGTGATGCGGATGATGGGATTGCGGCCACCGGCACCGGGGGCGCAGGATTTCCCTGACTGTTCCGGTGCATTTGACGGAGGTTACAGCCATGGCCATTCCGGAGAAACGTCAGGGAACCGCGGGTCGGGTGCACATACCTGCCTCCGCCGCTGCCGTCCGCGTGTTCCTGCCACGCCGGGAGAGTGACTTTTCCCGGCATGGGTTCGCCTGGCTGGTCTGCTGCTTGGCGGGGATGATGGTGCCGGTCGTGGGAACAGCGGTCCGCTACCTGAAGCTGCGGGCAGGCAGCGGTGGCAGGCCCATCCATTTCGGAATACCTGTGAGGGAATGGACGGAGAGTGGTACCCTGATCGCCGCGATGATCACGGTCCTCGTCATTCCCGCCATCCTTGTAGCGGATTGGCATGCGGCGTTGCGGGGTGCCAAGGCATGGCGGGATCGTCTGATTGCGATGGGCGTTGCCTGCCTGCTTTGTGTCCTCTTCTTCCTGCTGGTCAACTTTCTGCAGGAGGGCGGGCTCCAAGGGTCCCGTCTGCTACTGACGATTTTCAGGGCAGGCATCTTTGTCGCGGCGACGGCCTGCCTCTATCATTGGCTGGCAGCACGGGATGGGAAGATGGGCGCCGCCCGGCGTGCCATTGTGCGGTGCTTCCGGTTCGGCAAATAAGCGCTGCTTCCCTCCGGTCGGGGGGCGGTGCGGGTAATGAAAAAGCGGAACGGTCGCCCGTTCCGCTTTGGATGGATCAGAGGTGGTCCGGAAGGATCACTTCGGCAGCCACTGGACCGCGTCGGCGATGACGTGGCCGTCGGAGCCTTCGTTCGAGAGGGTGACCTGGGCGTCCTCACCGAACTCGAACGTGCCGAGGCTGGTGAAGAGTCCGTCGATCTCCGGCTTCTTGCGCTGGTTGACGGTCACCACCTTGTCGCCGCCCTTCGCGCCGATGATGAACTTTGCCTTCGTCGAGCGGTTTGCGAGATCCGCATAGGAAACGCGGACTTCGTATTTCCCGGCCTTCGGCAGCTTCGCCTCGAAGAGGGCGGTCTTGGTTCCCAGATCGCGCTCGTTCTGGTCGTGGCGGTAAGCGAGGGCGACATAGTCACCGCCTTTGCCTTCGGACCACTCGCCCACGAACTTCGCGTTGTTGTCATCGACCACGGTGCCTTCCAGCTTACTGACCGGCTTGCCCTTGATGAGGTGCGGGGCTTCCAGAATCTGGCCGTCCTTGAGCAGGCGCTCGCGCAGCTTCGCGTAGGGGACGTCCTGGACGGTGCTCTTGTCATCAATGGCCATGACCGCGGCGGTGGCTGCGGACTGGGCCAGGATCATGAACACCGGCTCCATCCGGATGGACCCGAAGGCGATGTGCGTGCTGGAGACGCAGACCGGGACGAGCAGGTTGTCCGCCTGGCCTTTCTTCGGCACCAGGGATCCGTAGGCGATCTCGTACGGCCCGTTGGTGGAGACGCCGATGTCTCCCTCGTTCTGCACGTAACCCTCCGGCGTGATGTAGCGCTGGATGTTGTGGGAGTCGATGGTGTAGGAACCCATGCCCACGGATTCCGGAGTCGGCTTCTTCTTGCGCAGCTCGTTCTCCGTCATGACGAAGGCCCCGACCATGCGGCGCGCCTCGCGGATGTAGAGCTGCGGGGACCAGTTGCCGTTGTCGGTGTATTCATCCTTCGGCAGACCCCAGCGGGCCATTTCCTTGCGGACGTTTTCCGGCACGCGCGGGTCGTTCTGGACGAACCAGAGCCAGCCCTGCTGGTAGTCGATGTGTTCCTGGATGATCTCCTTCCGCTTCTCGTAGGAAGCCTCGGGATACTCATGGTTGTAGCCGATGTTGTCGGTGCTGAACGGACCGTGGTTGTTGGTGTCCGTCTTGTGGTTCGGGATCGGGTCGAACTTGCCGAAGGTCTCCGTCCAGCCTGCTTCATAAACGCGGGCGAGCAGTTCGTACTGCTTCGGATCGTAGTTGGCGGGCTTTTTGAAAGGCACGCGGTTCGGCTCATGGTCCGTGAGGCACATGCGGAAGCAATAGGCCTGGATGCCCTTGTCCGCCTCGCCCTTCTTGCCCGGGTCGCCGGGGTTGATGCGTGGCAGCACGCCGCTGGATTTGTCACCCGGGACGACATAGGGGGAGATCTTGTCCTTCAGCACGCCGAAGTGGTGGCGGTGGTGGAGCACGCCCACCTGCACGCCGTTGTGCTCCTCGCCATACTGGCTGTTGGCCTCCCGGCCGACGTGGTAGTCCACCTTCGCCGCGGCCATCAGGTCGCCTTCGTAGGTGGCGTCGATGAACATCTTCCCGCTGTAGGTCTTTCCGCTCAGCGTGGTGATCTCCGTAATCTTCGTTCCCTCTTTCTTGACTCCCTTGTCGCGGTCCAGCCACTCGTCGCGGTGGACGGGGATGTTGAACTCCTTCACGTAGTCCTCGAAGACAGCCTCCGCCACGTGGGGCTCGAAGATCCACATGGTGCGGTTCTCACCGTCCATGGCCGGAGTGCCCTGGCCCTTGTTGCCGTATTCGTCCTTCTTCTGCCACTTCCAGGCCTCCGGCTTCTGGTAGTGCATGTAGACGCGGTGGTAGAAGTCGCGGGAAAGCCCGCCGATCACCGCCTTGTTGCCGGTGTCCGTGAAGCCCAGACCGCCGGAGGAAAGACCGCCGAGGTGTTTCTCCGGCGCGACGATGATGGCCGTCTTGCCCATCTTCTTCGCCTGCACGGCGGAGATCACGCCGGCGCAGGTGCCGCCGTAGATCACGAGATCGTATTCCTCCGCCGCTTGGGCGGAGATCAGGCCCGCTCCAACGAGCGAAAGGATGAGGTATCGGGTTTGGAATTTCATGGATGGGTCGATTCGGTCCACTAAAAAGGAAGATCACGCCCCATGACGGAAGCCTTAAATGCCCGGGATCGAAAATCCGGAAAAAATTCCAACAGGTGCGAATCAGCCCTTGCAAGCCGTCGCGGTAAGTCGTTAGGTCCCGCCGCACGCAATTCAAGCGTCGCGGGCGTAGCTCAGTGGTAGAGCGCCACCTTGCCAAGGTGGATGTCGTGAGTTCGAATCTCATCGCCCGCTCCAATCTCCCATCCGGGAGGTTTTTTTTGCTCCGGAAGGCAACAGGACAGCGAAGTCCGTTCAGCGGGTTCGAATCCGCCCGGAGTTGCAACCCATTGTCAAATGGGTTGCTGAGGTTCTAGCCTCTTTCCATCATGTCAATCGAGGCGAAATATGAGATGATTCTCCCTATTATAGTGAAGGCGGACGATGGGGTGAAATGGTGGATGGATCCGGTCGCAGCGGGGGGTGCGATGGAATCACCCGACATTGAGGCAGGGATTTATTCGGCTTGGGACAGTAGGGGCCAGATGATCCATATCGGACCCATGGATGATGGGGGGAACCAGCCCCGGAATGCAAAATTCATGGGGATTTGGAGTCACGATGTGACCTGTGGAAAGTTGTTGGGATCAGGTATCCAGGAGCCGGAAGCGCTGCGCCAGGTCATCCTTTTCCATCTCACCGAACGCCTGTCGGCGAATGTATCCATGGATATGAGTTTGGCGGCGGCGGTGGACTTGCTGTGTTTCTTGGAGCCTGCTGCCAATTCTTGATCTGAGGATCCTCCTATTGTGAAAAATTCTCCCGTAATTTTGTTCCTGATCCTGTCTTGGTTCTTCGCCGGCCAGCTCCAGGTGCTGCATGCGCAGCCGAAACCTGCTGCAGATGATCCGGCGACAGGGATGTGGCGGGTCGATGACGGGCGCGACTTGGGGATCAATGCCGATGGCACCGCGACGCTCAGGTTTCCGGGCAAATATGTGCTTCGAGGAAAATGGGAGCACGATCCCTTTTCCGAGCGGTTCCGCCGCTATGTCATCAAGTGGGAGATCGACCAGGTTTTCGACTTTGAAATGGCGAGTGATCGTTCGGCCATCCGGGGAAAGAAGAAGGATGGGACTCCTTTCACTGCCTCACGGTTGGATGCGCTGACGATCTATGTCTTGGCTGACGATATGGCACGGGTATGCCTCAATGGGGCTCCGGTGGTGACGGCAACCCTGCCCAATGTGGCCTCCGGACGTGCCTACGCGAAGAAGGGCGATATACTCACTGTCGAGCTGACAAACAAACGGGGGGACGTTGCTTTTGCGCTGGAAGCGTTCAGAGGGAATGAGCGGACCATCGAGGCAGGTGGGTTCTTATACACGATCGCTGCCGCGCCGGACTGGATGACAAGCCCCGATCTCTTCGGCTACCGCTCGCCGGTGTTGAAGACCCTCAAAAATCACCCTATCGTGAATGTAAGGGAACCCCGGCAAGCACATCCCCAAGCGGAGGATGACGGGAAAGCGAAAAAGTTCTATTTCAAGCACGTGATCCGCTGAGGAACGGAAAACGTGTGGGAAGAGCGGGCATTGAAGCGCCGACAACGGCTCGAGGCAGGAGGTTTCTTCGCTCCCAGTAAGGAGGGTGGACACTCTTGTCCACCGGCGGCATTGGCGAATCAGAAAAGATTCACCGCAAAGGCGCAAAGAGCGCGAAGGAAGAGAGATGCCTTTCTTCAAAGATTCGCGATCAGCCTTCTTTCTTCCCTGAAAACTGGAAACTGAAAACTTGGGGTCTACACCAAGGATCGGGGATGAGGCGGTTTTTGAGGTTAGGAGGGGGGCGTAACCCTTCAGGCCTATATTCAGGTCAAGAAACTAAGGGGCATGATGGCAGCGATGCCTTATGTCCCCGATCTTTGATAAAGAGCCAAAACTTCTCCTCCTTTGTTCGCCATTGCAGCTGGTGGACAGGAGTGTCCACCCTCCTTACTCAGGACGCGATGGACTCGAGCTTTCCGTTGGAGTCACCGATGCGCTCCGCCTTCACGTTCATACGGTCGAGCAGGGAGAGGTAGAGGTTCGTCGTCGGGGTGCCTTTCGGAGCCTCGATCACGCGGCCCTGCTTGAGGGTGCCGTTGCCGCCACCCGCGAGGAGGATGGGGAGGTCGTTGTGGTTGTGGCGGTTGCCATCCGCGATGCCGCCTCCAAAGACGATCATGGAGTGGTCGAGCAGGGTGCCGCTGCCTTCCTTGATGGAGCGCATCCGCTCGAGGAAGTAGGCGAACTGCTCGATGTAGAATTTGTCGATGAGGGCGATCTTTGCGAGGATCTCCGGATCCCCCCGGTGGTGGGAGAGCTGGTGGTGGGCGTCCGTCACGCCGATCTCGCCGAAAGTGCGGTTCGATCCGTCGTGGGCGAGGAGGTAGGTGGCGACCCGGGTGCTGTCGGTCTGGAAGGCCAGCACCATCATGTCATACATGGTGCGGATATGGTCCTTGTAGGTTTCCGGCACGCCGTTGGGCCGGAGTTCCTCCGGTGCCTGGACTCGGAATTTCTCCGCCTGCTGGATGCGGCTTTCCACATCCCGGACAGAGGTGAGGTACTCATCCATCTTCGACTTGTCGGTGCCGTCGAGGCGGCTGTTCAGGCGCTTCGCGTCCTCCAGGACGAAGTCGAGCACGCTCTTCTGGTAGAGCCTGCGGCGGGAATCTTCCTTCGGGTCGCCAGAGCCGAACATTTTCTCGAACACCAGCCGTGGATCCCGCTCGGCCGGGGCCGGGGTCGCCTCACCCCGCCAGGCGAGGTTGAACTGGTAGGCGCAGGAGTAGCCGGAGTCACAGTTGCCGGAGCGGCGGGGCGGGTCCGTGGAAAGTTCGAGCGAGGGCAGGCGGGTGAGGTGGCCGAGCTGCTGGGCGGCCACCTGGTCAACGGAGACGCCGATCTTGATGTCGGCGCCGGAGGTCTTCCGCGCCTGCACACCGGTGAGGAAAGTGGCGTTCGCGCGGGCATGGTCACCACCGCCGTCGCCGTTGGAGTTCGCGTGCTTGTGGTCCAGTCCACGCATCACGGAGTAGTGCTGGCGGAGTCCGGAGAGCGGAGAG
The DNA here is from genome assembly GCF_026625605.1 of Luteolibacter sp. SL250. Taxonomy (NCBI): domain Bacteria; kingdom Pseudomonadati; phylum Verrucomicrobiota; class Verrucomicrobiia; order Verrucomicrobiales; family Verrucomicrobiaceae; genus Luteolibacter; species Luteolibacter sp. SL250. The sequence continues at coordinate 4,897,193 of NZ_CP113054.1, read as the reverse complement.
AGCGACTCGGAGATGTTCTCCGCGCCCTTCGGCTGCCACAGGTCCAGGTTCACGCCGTTCGGGATGTAGACGAACCCAAGCCGGGTGGGAGCGGCGGCCGCCACGGCGGGGGCTGCTTTGACGATCGACTGGAGGCTCGGCAGGGCGAGGGTGCCTGCGATGCCCTTGAGGAAAGTGCGGCGTGAACTCATGGCTTTGCGTAAGAGGGGTGGGACGGAGAATTATTCGGAATTTCAGTCGCGGCGGAACTGGAACGGCACGGACGTGACGACCGCCTGGATCAGTTGGCCGAAACGTCCGCCGCCGGCGTCCGTCTTCGAGACGATGCTTTCAACGGCGGGGCGGTCATACCAATCGACACCGCGGCCCAGGGCGTAGGTGAGGAGCTTTTCCGCCATCGCCTTGTGGAAGGCATGGCGGTTGTCGCTGGAGATGATCTTCATCAGATCCTGCGGGCCGGCGAAGGATTGGCCGGTGACGAGCGTGCCGGAGGCGTTCACGGGGTTGGCGCCTTCCTTCTCCCGCCAGCGTCCGACGGCGTCGAAGTTCTCCAAGCCGAAGCCGATGGGGTCCATGAGCGCGTGGCAGGACGCGCACGCCGGATCATCCCGGTGTCTTTCCATCTGCTCGCGCAGGCTTTCCTTTTTCTTGCTGCCGCCGGTGGCGGTGAGCTGCGGCACGTTCGGAGGAGGTGGCGGGGCCGGGGTGTGCAGGAGGTTTTCCAGGATGTACTGGCCGCGCAGCACGGGTGAGGTGCGGTTCGGGTAGGAGGTCAACACCAGGAAGGAACCGTGGCCGAAGATGCCGCGCCGTGGTGAATCCTTCAGGGATACCTTGCGGAAGTCCCCGCCTTCCACGCCCTCGATGCCGTAGTGCTTTGCCAGCTTGTCGTTGATGAAGGTGTAGTCCGCCGTCAGCAGGGTGTCCACGGGCAGGTTTTCCTGGAGGATGTTTGCGAACAGCATCTCCGTCTCCTTCCGCATCAGCGGGGCCAGGCGGTCGTCGTAGAACGACGGGAACAGGTAGCGGTTGGGGAAGGTGCCGGATAGGTTGCGGAGCTGCAGCCACTGGCCGGCGAAGTTCGAGGTGAACGCCTCCGCCTTCTTGTCCGCCAGCATCCGGGAGATCTGCTGGGGCAGGTTCTCACGCAGCTTCCCGGCGCTGGACAGCTTCATCAGCTCGTCATCCGGCATGGTGCTCCAGAGGAAATAGGACAGCCGTGCGGCCAGGGCGTGCTCGGAGATGAGCTGGCGGCCGCCTTTCGCCGTGCCGATGCCGGGTTCCTCCCGGAAAAGGAACGTCGGGGAGATCAGCATGGCCTCCAGCGCGTGGCGGATCGCTTCCTCCACCGGCTTGCCCTGGGACTTGGCGATGCGGTTGAAGGCGAGGTAACGCTCGATCTCACCGGGTTCCGCCGGGCGGCGGAAGGCGCGGCGGGCGAAGCGGTTGAGGACCTCCACCATGTAGGCGTCGTCCGTCAGACCGTTGGCCCTTTCACCATAGATCCTGCGGTGGGTCTCCGGACGTGGGGCCAGCGGTCCGTCGAGCGGGCCTTCCACGATGACCTGCTTCAGCAGCAGGTTGCGGTCACGCTCCTTCGGGTCGGGGTTTGCGGCGTCGTAAAAGTCGTTGGTGAAGGCGATGCCCACCTTCGTGTTGGCTTTCCCCTCCACACGGATCTCCGTCTCGTAGGTCTCCAGCTTGGAGCGGAGGTTCCTCACCTCCCAGGTGTGGGCGTCGACGCCGTCCAGGCGGAGGACCATCTTGGCGGGCTCCTTGGCGATCGCCTCCGCACCGGCGCGGACCATGAACTTGTAGCGCCCCGGAGGCAGCTTGAAATCCCTGGACGCCTCGGCATTCGCGAAGAAATAGAAGCCTTCCTTGTCACGGTTGCCATTGCCCTTGAAGTCCTGGCCGTTGACGGCCCTCTGAGGAAGACGCTGCGGGCCCAGATCGATGGCCAGATTCAGCGCGACACGGGCCGCTTCCAGGTAGCGCTCGAGGTGCGCGGGGGAAAGCGTGAGCACGTCCCCGATGTTGTCGAAGCCGTAGCCGCTGTCGTCCGCGGGCAGGATCTCATCCACGTTCACGTTCACCCCCAGCAGGTCGCGGATGGTGTTGCGGTACTCCGTCCGGTTGAAGCGGCGGAGCGTCACGTGGCCCGGGTCCGGGTTGTTCGGATCGACGGGGAACACCGCATCATCGATCCAGGAAATGAGCTTCTTCCGGTTCACGTCATCCGGGGCATCCTCATCCGGTGGCGGCATCAGGCGGAAGTCGATGTGGTCGCGGATGCGCTTCCACACATCCCGGTCGGCGATCATCGCGTCGATGTCCGCGTAGTGGTCCATCGCCAGCTCGCCCTTTTTCGAGCCGTCACCGTGGCAGTCGTAGCAATAGGTCGTGAAGATCGGCAGGATCTCCTTCTTGTAGCTCTCCGCGAGCTGGGCCTTCGACGGGACCGCTCCCGCGGCCTTCACGCTCACCGGTTCAGCCGCCCGGGCGCTGACACAGGAAAACGAAATGCCCGCAGCCACGAAAGCCGGGATGCTGCGTGTGGCGGAGCGGAGGAAGGAGAGCGGAAAACCCATCGTGTGTGTGCCCGAACATACGTCACGACAGGCCAAAATCTGACATAAATATCAGGAATTTCATCACACGGAAGGGGTATTTTCCCGGATTTCACGCGGTTTTCCGGACGGGGGATGCCGGCGGTGCTCATCTCTCCCGCCGAGCTTTCTCTTGAACGCGCACCGACGGCCCGCAAGACTCACCCCGCCATGCTCGATATCCGCGTCATCCGCGAAAATCCCGACCTCGTCAAAGAACGCCTCAAAGCACGGGGCGGCGACCACTGGAAACTGGTCGATGAGGTCCTCGCCTGCGACGAAACCCGTCGCGCCGCCGAAACCACCAAACAGGCGTTCCAAGGCTCCCGGAAGTCGATTTCCAAGAACATTGGCGGGATGAAGGCGCAGGGGCTGGACAGCTCCGAGCTGGAGGCGGAGGTGCGCGGCATCAACGAGAAGATCGTCGAGCTGGACGCCGAGGCGGAAACCGCCACCGCGAAGCAGCAGGAACTCCTGCTCAACATCCCGAACCTGACTCACGACGCCTGCCCGGTGGGTGAAGATGAAAGCGCCAACCCGATCGTCCGCGAATGGGGCACGAAGCCGGAACTCACGGAGCCGAAGGACCACGTCGAGCTGGCGCTGGCCCACAAGCTGGTCAACTGGGAGGACGGCATCCGCGTCGCCGGATCCGGCTTTGTCGTTTATCGCGGCAAGGGTGCGAAGCTGGAGCGCGCGCTCATCAACTTCCTTTTGGATACCCAGGCCGCGAACGGCTATGAGGAGGTCAATGTCCCCCACCTGGTGAAACGCGAGTGCATGGAAGGCACCGGCCAGCTCCCGAAATTCGAGGACGACATGTACGGCACGGACGCCGGTGAGGACGGCATCAACAACCTGTTCCTCGCGCCGACCGCGGAGGTGCCCGTGACCAACCTGGTCCGCGACACTATCCTGGCGGAAAGCGATCTGCCGGTGCGAATGGTCGCCTACACCCCGTGTTTCCGCCGTGAGGCGGGTTCCGCCGGGCGCGACAACAAGGGCATCATCCGCATGCACCAGTTCGACAAGGTGGAGCTGGTCCAGATCGTCCATCCGGACAAGGGCTTCGAGGTGCTGGAAGACCTCACCGGCCACGCGGAGTCGATTCTCCAGAAGCTGGGCCTGCACTACCGTGTGATCGAACTCTGCACCGGCGACATCGGATTTTCCTCGGCCAAGACTTACGACATCGAGGTCTGGGCACCCGGCCACGGCAAGTATCTGGAGGTTTCGAGCTGCTCCTGCTTCACCGACTACCAGGCCCGCCGGATGAAGCTCCGTTTCAAGGACGGCGAGGGCAAGAACCGCTTCCCGCACACGCTCAACGGCTCCGGCACCGCCCTGCCACGGCTCTACGTGGCGCTGCTGGAGCAGTACCAGCAGCCGGACGGCTCCATCCGCATCCCAGAAGCGCTGGTGCCCTACTTCGGCGCGGAGAGCATCGGGTGATGAAATCACTCGTCGCTGCCTTCGCTTTCACGTTTGCCTGCATCGGGTGCTCTCCTCCGAAAGGGGCGGGCGGCGGCCCTCCCGTGGAATTGGTCACGGAAGTGGATCGCATCAAGCTTCCGGTAGCCGCCGCCGACCTTTCGGACGACGACTACAGCATGGCTGCGGTTCAGGATGAACCCGCGTTCCTTGCACTTACCCCGGAGCTGAGGTCCTTGCCTGCCATGAAGGAAGGGGTGACGGCCTCGTTGATCGGCCCGAGGGAGCGGCCGGAGGCGATGATTTTCTATGTGAACTCGCTGGTGGGCACCTACTACGTCCCGTTTCCTGGAGTGAAGGAGGTGGACCGCCCGCGCCGCCTCACCAAGCTGGCGGACAGGCTATACCGGATCGAGTCGAACCGCTCCAGTCAGGGGATACAGGTTATAGGACCACTGCCGTGAGCTTGGCCTGCCGGACGGAAAGGAATATTTTCCGGATAACACCATGGCCGGTTACCTGATCTGGGACTTCGATGACACGCTCGCCCGCCGGGATGGCCGGTGGAGCGGTGCCCTGGCCCAGGCGGCGGCGACGGAAGGCGTGGCGGTGGATGCCGCCGCGCTGAAGCCCTACCTGCGCGAAGGATTCCCATGGCATCTGCCGGAGACCGTCCGCGTGGATGAAGCTGCGGAGGCATGGTGGGCACGGCTCGAACTGCTTTTCATCACCGCGTTGGAGAGCGGCGCAGGGCTGGCGCACGAGGCGGCGGTCCGCGCGGCAGACCGGGTGAAGGCGATCTATTGCGAACCTACCGGATGGGAGGTCTTCGCCGATGTCGTGCCTGCCCTCGAACGTCTTTCGGCAGCCGGTTGGCGGCATGTGATCCTCTCCAACCACGTGCCGGAGTTGGCGGATCTGGTGGCGGCGCTCGGCCTGACGCCCCATTTCGAGATCATTTTCACCTCCGGCCTCACTGGTGTCGAGAAGCCGCACCCTTCCGCCTTCCGGATGGTGCGGCAACACGCGAGGGACGATGTGAGGATCGTGATGATCGGGGACAGGTGGGTGGCGGACGTCGGTGGTGCGAGCGCAGCGGGGCTGGAGGCGGTGCTGGTGAGGAAACATCATCCCGAAGCCCGGTGGTTCTGCGAGGACCTGGGTGGGTTGGCGGAGGTGCTCGATGCGATCGGGCGCGGAAATTTTGAAGAGAAATAGATGGGCTCAGACCCTTGTGCTGAAGTTCTGACATCATGAAAGACCGCGCGGAAATTTTGAAGGAAATCAAAACCCCGGATCCTCGTTTTTCGGATAAGGAGAACCGCGTCTTGATTGCGCTCCATGAGTATCAGGCTGGATTCCCCGTTGATCAGACCTGCGTGACCTGCGGGTTCCCCATCACGGTGACGGAGCCCGCTGCCCAAATATGGGCGACCGATTGCAGATGCCACCAGAGTGCCTCGGCTTTCAGAGGGCTTTAAGCCGCTTCGAGAAGACGGTCGAGGAGTAGCGAAGAGCACGGAGATTCCCTGCTATACTTTCCCGAGCATTGCCGTAGAGGTATCCCATCATGATCCGTCATCTTGCCATCCTTTCCGCCCTGGTCGCCCCGCTGTATGCCGCCGAGATCGAAGTCGCCGGCCTGAAATTCAAGGCCGCCGATGGCTGGAAAGCCGCCGAAGAAGCTCGGCCGATGAGCGCGGGCAGCCTGGTGAAGGAAGGCGAGCCGAAGCTCGAGGCGATCTTCTACCACTTCCCCGGCGGACAGGGTGGCAGCGTGGAAGCGAACCTCGCGCGCTGGCAGGGCCAGTTCGCTCCGGAGCCGGCTCCGACGCTGGAGAAGGAAACCGTGAAGGCGGGGGAGAAGGAAATCGTCATCGCCACCATTACCGGCACCTACAAAGGATCGACCATGCGCCCTGAGCCGGTGCCGCTGGAGAACCACGTCACGCTGGCAGCCATCGTGCCCGGCCCGCAGGGGAATGTATTCATCCGCCTGAACGCCCCGAAGGATGCGGCGGGCAAGGTGAAGGCCGAGTTCAAGGCTCTGGCCGCCTCGCCTTATCCGGCGAAGTGATTGGCGTAGCGAACCTCGTGAGAGGTTCGGCTGGGTGGATCCGCCCTTGCCCCGAAGTGTCTTTATCCGTGGATGCTTTCCGCTTCATGGTAGGTGACGTGATGGCCGTGCGTCCAACCGTCATGGCGCAGCCATGCCGCTACTTCACATCTCAGCTACATACTCACGCTGATCGTCAGGACGCCTCCGGCAGACAGCTCTGCGGAGCATTCCCCGCCCAGTGCCTTCGCGGTGGCCTGGACGATGGACAGCCCCAATCCGGAATGCTCCGTGCCGCTGTGCGCCGCGTCCTTTCTCCAGAACCGCTCGAACAGCAGATCCACATCCGCCTGCGTGAGATCCGGTGCGGGGTTTGAGACGGTGACATTTCCTGGGCCAGCGGTGATCTCCACCCCTGATCCCACCGGCGAGTGGGCAGCCGCATTTCCGATGAGATTTTGCAGGATGGTGGCCCACAGCACCGGGTCGCTGGTGAAGGGCGCCCCATCAACCGCTGCGGTGAAGCGGATGCCGCGCTCCTCCGCCTGCCGCGAGACACGCTCCACGGCAAGATCAACCGCCGCGCGCAGGTCCACCGGTTCATTGGAGACAGGCTGGCGTCCGGCCTCCGTGCGGGAGAGCAGGGAAAGCCGCTCCAGCAGGGAGGAAAGCTCGTCACTCACGGCCAGCACTTCGTGGAAGCGCTCCGGCGTGGCCTCGTCCGGGAACATCGCGCCCAGCTCCGCCATCGCCCGCAGTTCCGCCAGTGGGGTGCGCAGTTCATGGGCGGCATGGCTGCTGAAACGGCGCTCGCGCTCGAAGGAGGCCTCCAGCCGCTGGAGCCACTCGTTGAGGCTGTGGCCCACCGGCTTCAGCTCGGTGGGGAGGCGGGACGTCTCCAGCCGCCGCCCGAGCTGGTCAGGCTGGAGGGTGGCCAGCTCGTCGGTCAGTGCGGCCAGTGGTTTCAATCCACCACGCACGGCATAGCCGACGATGACGACGGTGGCGAGGATGGCCAGCGCCCCGGCCCCCAGCATGATGGCACGCAGCAGGCCGAGCTGGGCATCGAGATCCGCCGTGGGCGTGCCGATGACGAGGTAGAGATCGCGGAAACGGCGCTCGTCGTCGTCCTTCGGGGTGAACCGGAGCAGGTGGAAGCGCGCGGGCTTTCCATCCAGTGTGGAGTCAACGGAAAGCGGCGCGTCTTCACCGGGAGATGGAAGCGTTCCGATCTCCGCGGCGGCGTCGGACGTTTCCACCGGCGTCCCTCCGGACAATCTACGGACGGCGTAGTAGTCACGCCCCTTTCTGAAATCCACCAGATCCTTCACGGAGGAATCGAACTCGAATTCGTCATCATCGATCTCCGCGGCGGCGGCGAGCGTGCGCGCCCGGGCGTCCAGGCTGTCGTCCAGCCGGGAGTGGAGCGCATGCCGCATGGAGATGGTCACGCCCGCACCTGCAAACAGGAACAGCAGGGCGATGGCTATGCCCAGAGGCAGGGAGAGGCGGCGGCGGATGGAAGTCATGGCGCGGCTTCCAGGACGTAGCCCAGCCCGCGCCGGGTATGAATGAGCGGGGCGGTACCGGGTGGGCAGATTTTTTTCCGCAGGGAATAGACGGCGGCATCCACCGCATTGCTGAGCGGGCCGTCCGTCTCAGAGTAAAGGCGCTCCTCGATCTGGGCGCGGCTGTGAATCTGTCCCGGGCGGCGCGCCAGCAGCTCCAGCAGGGAAAATTCGCGAGCGGTGAGCGGGATGTCCGCGCCGTCACGCGCCACCGTCTTCGCGGTCAGGTCGATGGCCAGCGGGCCAACGGTGGTCATGGGGGATGCCTGCGCGTGGTGGCGGCGGCGGCCGATCGCCTCCAGCCGCACGACCAGCTCCGCGAGCGCGAAAGGCTTTGTCAGATAATCATCCGCTCCGACGCCAAAGCCGGCCAGCTTGTCCTCCACCTCCCCCAGCGCTGTGAGCAGGAGGACCGGAGTGTCGATCCCGTCCGCGCGCCAGCCGCGAAGCACGTCGATGCCGTCCTTCACCGGCATCATGCGGTCCAGGACGATGGCGTCATAGCGGGTCGTGCGGCCCATCACATCGCCCTCGCCGCCGTCCGCCGCCAGATCGACCGCGTGCCCCAGCTTCGTGAGCGCGCGGCCGAGCGTCGTCCGCAGGCGGAGCGAGTCCTCGATGACGAGCAGTTTCATGCGGGTGAGCATACATCCCGCCGGAGGATGTGCCAGTCCTCCTCCGGCGGGGTTCGAAGGGTGATCAATCGTCGTCGCGGGTTTCCCGGATGATCTTCCCATCGGCTGCCACCACCACATCCAGATCATGGTCGTTCTCGCGGTCGATCTCGGCATGGTAGGTCACCTGGCCGTCCACCTCCACGCGGTCGATGTCATCGACCTTTCCGCCGAAGCTCCGCAGGGCGTCCGTCACGGCGGAAGGAGTGTCCTTCACATTGATGTCCTCGATGAGCTTCAGCATCCCGCCGTCCTCCGCGATGTGGAGCTCCAGGTCGTTGTCATCATCGCGGCCGGGAAGATCAATCTCCGCCACGTAGATGCTGCGGTTGCCGTAGTGTTTCCTCTCGATGTCATCCAGCTTTCCGCTGCGGAGGTTTTTCTGGATCATGTCCTGCACGGCGGGTGGGCACTGGTTGAGGGAGATGTCATCATCCGCGGAGGAAAAGGCGGAGAGGGAAAGGGCGATGAGGCTGTGAATCAGGATTGTTTTCATAGGTTCGGGTCGGTGTTGGTTGTTTCGTTACCGATGCCAGACCCTGGACCACGAACATGATGGGAAGATGAGGGGATGGAATTTTTCATCCCCCCGCTTCAGTTCCCCGCATCCGCCTGGCGTTTCCTTTCGATGGCACGCATTTCTCCACCCACCCCGGTACGCCAGCTTTCCTTCTCGATCCTGGCATACCAATCCAGTGCTTCCTGATACCTGCCGAGCGCCCTGCAGGCCCGCATAAAGGCGACGGCGGAGCTGTCCGCGTCCGTCTGGTTGCTGTTGCGGTGGTACCATGTCTCGGCAGCACGGAAGTCCATGGTAAGCCATTTTTCCAACGCCACGTAGCCCTTGCCCCGTGCCGGGGTGCCCATGACCAATGTCATGTCGAGCGTGCGCTCCGGATCCTGGATGGTCATGGCACGGATGACCTCGGCATCCGTCCCTTTCAGGCTATCCTGGCCCTGACGGAAAGTTGGATCCACCCGTGACAGCGCGTCCCAGTAGGCGAAGCCATCCTTGGAAGGATCCTGCTTGAGCATTTTCCCGACGTCTTCATAGACCAGCACTCCGCTGTTGACCTGCGCCGCGGCCAGATTCAGCAAATCCTGCCTTACCCCTTTTCCAAGTTCCGGGTGTCCGGGATCATACGCATTCGCCGTCATCCTCTGGAAGGTTTGCCGGAGGGCGGCCCGCTCATCCGGGCTGCGGATCGCGAATTCGGAGAGGTCCAGCCGGGAGAACTCTTCCGGCGCGAGGCGGTTCCAGTAGCCGGACAGTCCCATCGCACGGTCTTTCTTTTCCAGGCCATCCAGCAGTTGCATCAGCTCCGCCTTTGGCAGCGCGGCATCATGGAAGAAACCCTGCAGGGATGCCTCACGGACCATTCCCGGTTCCCCATCGATCAGTTCCCACGCTTCTCGTGAATAGCCGGCCTTGCAGAGCAGGGCGATGGTTTCGCGGGTCTTCGCCGCAAGCGTCTCCAGATTTTTCTCCTCCAGACGCAGCCGCGCCAGCGCTTTCCCTGCTTCGGCGGGGGTGATGATGGTGTCTGATGCGGGTGCGGTTCCCTGTCTGTTGCTGCCGGACGGACGGGGACTTCTCCGCTGCTCCGTCATGGTCCGTCTTTCGATGCCACCGGGGCGGCCCGCCCCTTTGATATCCGACACATCTTCCCGTTCCTCTCCGTTGGCCGCCTGTGTAGAGGAATTCCGCCCCGCCAGATATGCGCCGATACCAATCAACGCGGCGAGAATGAGCGGAATCGACTTCTTCATCTCCCTCAAGATAAGGAAATCTTCCGAGGGGAGACAAGATTCAAAGACTGGTCATTGATAGCCCGCGATGATGAAGCGGCTCTCGCGGGGACTTCTCCACGCGGACCTTCTTACAGCCGGATCATCGCCGAGCGCATTTCCTCCGCGACGGCGGCGGGGGTGTTGCCGAAGTAGCGTTTGAACTCGCGGCTGAACTGGGAGGCACTTTCGTAGCCCACCTCCCGCGCGGCGGTGCTGGCGGTGAAACCATCATGCGCCATGAGCATGCGCGCCTTCTGCAGGCGGATGTTCTTCAGATACTGCAGGGGAGGGGAGGACGTGACGGCCTTGAAATGGCTGTGGAAGGTGGAGACGCTCATGCCCGCATCCGCCGCCAGGGTGGAGATGTCCACGGCCTTCGCGTAGTCCGCGTGCATGCGGGAAAGGGCGCGGCGGATCTGGCCGAAGTGGCTGTGGGGAGTGGCCAGCGCACGCAGGGTGCCGCTGCGCTCCCGCAGCAACGCACGGTAGATGACCTCCCGGATGATCTGCGGGCCGAGCACGCGCATGTCATCGTCATTCCGCAGGCAGAGCAACAGGCGCAGCACGGTGTCCGAAAGTTCCCCATCGAGCGGGTAAGAGCGCAGTGCGAGCGTCTGCGGCTCCGTGACCGGCGGCAGGTTGCGGATCTCCATGACCAGCTCCGCGACGATGGCGGGGTTCACGCTGATGGCCACACCCAGCATCGGCTCCTCCACGGAGCCTTCCGTATCGCACTCGAATGGCAGGGGCAGGGACAGCACCAGGTAGTTTCCCGGACCGTAGTTGAAGGTCTGTCCGCCGATGTGGCCGCGCTTCATTCCCTGCGCGATGATGACGATGCCGGGCTCATAGGTCACCGGCACGCGCGGCCAGTTCTCCGTGGAGCGCATCAGCCGAACGCCGGGGAGAGGGGACGGGCGCACACCTTCCTCCGAGGTGAGTTCTTCCAGCAGCGAAGTAAGCGTTGGTTTCTTGTTCATGGAGGAATAGACAAGGATCGGGGTGGATTTGGCAACAGGGATCTATCGGGTGATAGAATCAGGCAATCATTCGGGAGGTGTGGGTATTGTGGATGGGGCATCTTCTGTGGCACCGTGTTCCCGTCATGAAACTGAACGCAAAGATCGCACTCATCACCGGTGGCAGCCGCGGGCTGGGCCGGGCAACCGCCCTGCAACTGGCGGACCACGGAGCCGACGTGATCCTCACCTACCGCAGTGGAAAGGACGAAGCGGAGGCTGTCGTGGAGGAGATCCGTGGCACGGGACGGAAAGCCGCCGCGCTGTTCCTGGACACCGGCATTTCCTCATCCTTCCCCGCCTTCGCGGAAGCGGCCGCCACCGCCCTGAGGGAAACCTGGGGTCGGGAGAGCTTCGACTTCCTGCTCAACAACGCGGGCATGGATGTGCGCGGCCCGTTGGCGGAGATGTCCGAGGAGGACTTCGACCGCCTGTTCAACGTCCACTTCAAGGGCGTCTACTTCCTCACCCAGACGCTGCTGCCGTTGTTGGCGGACGGTGGCCGCATCGTCAACACCTCCACGGGGCTGGCCCGCTTCACCCTGCCCGGCTACTCCGCCTACGCGGCGATGAAAGGTGCGGTGGAGGTCTACACCCGCTACCTGGCGAAGGAACTGGGGCCGCGTGGCATTACGGCGAACACAGTAGCTCCCGGCCCCGCGGAGACGGATTTCACCAGCGCCTCCCTCGGGAATCCCGCCATCCGCGGCGCCATCGTCTCTCAGACCGCGCTCGGGCGGACCGCGCAGCCGGATGACATCGCGGGCGTGTCCGTCTTCCTCTGCTCCGACGAAGGCCGCTGGGTCAATGCCCAGCGTATCGAGGCCTCCGGCGGCCTCTTTATCTGACACTTCGTCTCTTCCTGAAAACTGAACACTGAAAACCAGAAACTTGATCCCATGAATACCACCACCGAATCCAAAATCATCCTCATCACCGGAGCCAGCAGCGGCATCGGCGAAGCCACCGCCCGCCACCTCGCCGCGCTGGGCCACACCGTCGTCCTCGGCGCACGCCGGGTGGACCGTCTGGAAAAGCTCGCCGGGGAGATCCGCGGTGCGGGAGGACAGGTTGAAATCAAATCGCTCGATGTCACCAGCCTTGAGGACACGCAGGCCTTCGCGGACTTCGCGTTGGACAAGTTCGGGCGCATCGACGTCATCATCAACAACGCGGGTGTCATGCCGCTTTCCCCGCTGCATGAGCTGAAGGTCGCGGAGTGGAACCAGATGATCGACGTGAACATCCGCGGCGTGCTCCATGGCATCGCCGCCGTGCTGCCGCACATGCAGTCCCGCCGGTCCGGCCAGGTCATCAATGTGTCATCCATCGGCGGCTTCCAGGTATGGCCGACGTGTGCGGTTTATTCCGGCACGAAGTTCGCCGTGCGCGCCATTTCCGAAGGCCTGCGCCTGGAGAACAAGGACGTGCGCGTGACCATCATCTCCCCCGGCGTCGTGGAGTCCGAGCTGGCCCACACCATCTCGGATCCGGACACCAAGAAGATGATCGACGACTTCCGCGCCGTGGCCCTCACCCCGGACGCCATCGCCCGCGGCATTGCCTACGCCATCGGGCAACCGGCGGATGTGGATGTGAATGAGATCATCATCCGTCCTACCGCAGGCGGGCAGTGAGGTGGGGTAGCGAAAATCGTGAGACCTTCGGTGGGGGAGATGGCATCCATCAGATACGCTGTCCAGGGATGGGCGGAGTGCCCCCGCCGAATCTCCCATAAGATCCGCTGCTCCATCACCCCATCTCTTCCTTGACCCATCCGGGGGATCCACACTCATGATGCCGCATGAGTGTTGATCCCGGAGAGGGTGCCGATCTTTCCCATGAGGAAAAGCCGTATGGTTGCACCACCCACTACCTGATCCGTAGTAGCCCTGCGCGGTGCTGGGAATACTGGACGGAAGACGCCCGCCTTGCCGGATGGCTGGCCACCCGCGCCACCGTCGAATGCCGGGCGGGCGGTGACTTCCTCATCAGTTCCAAGCTGCCCCTCCAGTCCGGCAGGCACCGGGTGGAGGAGGTGCGGGAACATTCCTTCCTCTCCCTCACCTGGTTCATCAACGGGTACCCCACCCGCCTGGATGTAGGGTTCGCGCCCCACGACGACGGCGTCATGCTCTCTGTCAGCCAACAGGCCGGGCATGATGCTCCTTCAGGGGCTTATTTCGGCTATGACCCGGAAGGCATGAGTTTCCAGAAGCAATCGTGGGATTACGCCATCAGCCGCCTGCGCGGGCTGCTGGAGGACGGGGACGCGGGGCCGGGGATTCCGGAGCATGATGTCGATGACGAGATCAATTTCTCCATCCGGATCGCCGCATCACCGCAGGCTGTTTTCTCCGCGCTCACGGATGTGGCGGAACTGCGGAAGTGGGAGCGGATGAGTGGGGAGGACGCTGTGATCGAGAACCACACCGGAGGACGATATTCATTCGGCTGGGAAATGGAGGAGGAAGGCGGAGATGGTCCCGGGCGGATCGAGGAATATGTGGAGGGCAGCCGGTTGGTTTATTCCTGGTTCGGAGAGTCTTCATCCACGGTCAGTTGGAAAATGGAGGAGGAAGGGGAGGGCGGGACCCGCCTCGACTTCAGGCACGCGAAGATGCCCTTCAGTTCCTACGCCGTGTGGGAATACAAGCTCGGCTGGTCCGCTTCGCTGTTCGCGCTGAAATGGTATCTGGAGCGCGGGGAGCAGGCCGGTGCGTGGATGGGGGAGATGTAGCGAAGTTCGTGAGACCTTCGGCGGGGAAGATGGCGTCCTCACCTCATATTCTTACCAGAAAAGACGATATTCATAACTGATTCCTCTCTTCTTGTCGATGATGAGGCAGGCGTGCGGTGAAACCTTCAGATGGATATAATCCTCCGCTGGGGCGTGCTCCTGAAGTGCCAGTTCGTGCGGGATCTTTCTCCCCATGTATGAGATCCACCATCGCTCGGCGGGGAGCCCTGCCCGCCACTCCCCGGCGGCGCTTTGTGACGAAGCGATGACGCTTTTCATCTTCTCGATCTGGTCGGTAGGAAAGCAGAGGATTTTCAACGTCTCTCCATCTCCGGTCATGCCGCCAGTGGTATCGATGTCTACGATGCGGGTGACAGGATGCGGGTAGCCTGCCGCAGCCAGTTTGCCTGTTTCCGTTGCGGTCGGGATGCGGTCGGTGAGTTCATCGGGTGGGGGGAATCGAATGAATAGCGCAACGATGATGGCACCATAGGACAGGATGACGACCAATACCACCAGGGCCACGATGCGGAGTAACCATTTGAATCCGGTAGCGGCTGGGGGAGTATCACGCATGTGATGTCATCCTATCACGGCTGCGATGGCTCACTGCAATCCAAAGTCTGGGGCAGCGGGGACTGAGGCCTCGCTCCATCCCCATGGAATCTCTCGCGAGGTCCGCTATCCCCGACTCCTATCCTTGACGTATCTCCGCCGGTCTGTTAGCCGTATCTCCATCTTACCCCGCACCATCATGCGTGTCCCGAGTTCCAGGCCCTGATCCCGATGCCGCCTTCCTTTCCTGAAGGCGGGTCATCAGTGCACATGCCGCCGCTCCTTTCGCGGTGGCTTCCATGGAACCAGAAAAACAAGACGGGCTGATCATGCCCGCGACGCGAGATCGCATGAAACAAGACGAAGCCGAAGAGCTTCTGTCCCTCCTGCCCGGGGGACGCACGCTCTTCACCTATGGCAAGGACGGCTACGCCATCTCCCTCCTCCGGATGGGAATGGAACGCGCCTGCCATGAGGAACTGAAAAAGACATCACTGGGCAGACTGTTCGAAAAGCCACAGATCAGGACATGGCTCGGATCGCTCGGAAAGAAAGCAATCACGCCGGGGGATCTGGACATGCTCTGGCCGCAGGAGACGGAAACATACCGCCTTACCGCCGGTTTGTACGGAGGCTGGTCGCAGACAACCCGCAAGGGCAACCGTGCATGGAACATCGTGCTCCAGCTCAATCTCAACAGCCATGACGTGGAGTGGATGAACCGCATCCAGCCCGAGCGGGACCGCGATCCCTTTGAACGGAGGTTCCATCCCATCCACCGGGGGCTTCACCGTACGCTCGCCTGGGCGCGCATCGACCTGGACTGGAGCACGGGTGAGGCGCTCATCGAGGAAATCCAGAATGACCGTCTGCGCGAGGTACGCTGGGACGTGGACCGCATCCTTTCGCAGCAGCTCACCACCGTCAGGGTGCGCGGTGTGGAGATCGATGCTGCACTGGTGCTCCGCTACTGGAATGAGCGGCTCAGGCTTTCCCGCCAGTTCTGGGATGAGGCGATGCTCTGCGCGGCCATCCGCTTCATCGTGGAGGAACTGGGCATCCGCCGGATCTGGTATCACAGCCCGGTCAGCGGAGCGCGGTTGAAGAACGTGAAGGACGCTCCGGTATCCCTCTACACGGACCTGCCGCGGCGGTTCTGCTTCGAGAAAACGGCGGAGCTGCCGAAGTTCGTCCGCAGACCGAAGCGCCGCCACCGCCCCGGACTGTGGATGCACCGGCTGTGCCTGTGACTCCGGCAGGGTCCTCTGGCTTCAGCTCGGAGAAGTGTTTCATCAAGCTACGCATCTCCAGACCAAAGTGCCGGGATCGGGACACGGGGGGCTTCTTATAAGCCCCCCTGTGTCCCTTTCCCTTTTCCCTGGGGACAAATCCGTCCTGTCCCGGAAATGTCCCGTTTGTCCATTTCCGTGTAAGTTGTTGGATAGGAGATGAGTGCGCGACGCCATCCTCGGGATTGTCATGTCCCTTTGCTGTCCCGATGCTCCGCAACCGGGTTCTTGACCTCTGGAACGGGACAGGGATGAAATGTCCCTTTTCGGATGCCAAAGCTCCCGATGTCTTTTTATTGCATCCAACAAAATTCACTTCTACCCTTCTGTCATGCCTGAGGAAAATTCATCCGCCCCCACCGCCCTTGTGACCGGATCCAGCCGCGGCCTTGGCCGTGGCATCGCCATTGAACTGGCGAAGGCCGGGTTCGATGTGGCCATCCACTATGCCGGCAACAAGTTCGCTGCGCAGGAGACGGCGGAGGCTTGCCAGAACATCTCGCCGCGTGCGGATGCGCAGTTCCCCGTGCTGGGTGCGGACCTCGGCAAGAACATGGACCGCCGCTCGTTGGTTCGTCTGGCCATCCGCCTGCTGGGCAAGCTGGACGTCTTCGTCTCCAACGCGGGCATCGCCCCGCCGGAGCGGAAGGACATTTCCGAAGCCTCCGAGGACAGCTTCGACAAGCTCATCGAGGTGAATCTGAAGGCCCCCTACTTCCTCGCGCAGGATGTGGCGAACCATTGGCTGGAGCGCGGCGCCGCCGACTGCCCGGTGCCCGGCGGCTACAAGATGGTCTTCGTCTCCTCCATTTCCGCCACGGCGGCCTCGCTGAACCGGGGCGAGTATTGCGTGTCGAAGGCGGGCCTCGCCATGGCGTCAAAGCTGTGGGCGCTGCGCCTCGCGGAGATCGCCCAGGTCATCGAGCTTCGCCCCGGCATCATGGCCACGGACATGACCTCCGGCGTGAAGGAGAAGTACGACGCCATCATCGACAGCGGCTCCACCGTCCCCGCGAAGCGCTGGGGCAACCCGGAGGATGTCGGCCGCGCCGTCCGTTCCTTCGCCGCCGGAGACTGGCCTTTCACCACCGGGGACGCCATCTACCTCGACGGTGGCTTCCACATCGAAAAGCTCTGAAAAGAAATTCAAACCGCAGATGAACGCAGATGGACACAGATAAAGCGAACAGCCTGCCTCCCTTTTCTCATCCGTGTTCATCCGCGTCCATCCGTGGTTGATCCAAATCTTCTATCCACAGACCCATGCTCAACATCGACCAAAATCTCACCGCCGCCGACCTGCAACCGGCGATCGACAAGCTCTGGCAGTATTCCGATGCGAAGATCCGCCGGATCGACGCCGAATATGATACAGCCAAAGGTTCGCCCGTATTCACCGCCGCCGGGAAATACACCACGCGCGGCTGGACGGAATGGACGCAGGGGTTCGTCTTCGGCTCCGCGTTGCTCCAGTTCGACGCGACGGGTGACGAATGGCATCTCGACTACGCGCGGAAAAACACCGTCGAGCTGATGGCCCCGCACGTCAGCCACTTCGGCGTGCATGACCATGGATTCAACAACGTCTCCACCTACGGCAACCTGCTGCGCCTCATCAAGGAAGGCCGCATCCCGCAGGACAAGTGGGAGCGGGAGTTCAACATCCTGGCGCTGAAGCTTTCCGGCGCGTCCCAGGCCCGCCGCTTCACCCCGACCTCCGACGGCGGCGGATACCTCTACTCCTTCAACGGCCCGCACTCCCTGTTCGTGGACACCATCCGTTCCTGCCGCGCGCTCGCCTGCTCATGGCTGCTCGGCCACAAGGCCATGGACGAGGGTGACAAGGAAACCGACCTGCTGGAGCGCCTCATCTTCCACTGCAAGGCCACCGCGAAATACTCCGTCTTCTACGGTGAGGGCCGGGACGTCTATGATGTGTGGGGCCGCGCCGCGCACGAGGCCGTCTTCAACACCAACGATGGCAACTTCCGCTGCCCGAACTCCCAGCAGGGCTACACCGGTTTCACCACCTGGACCCGCGGCCTCGCCTGGGCCATGGTCGGCTTCGCGGAACAGCTCGAGTTCCTCGCCCTCGTTCCGGATGACGCGCTGGCACCTTTCGGCGGCCGCACTGCCGTGGTCGCCATCTTCGAGAAGGCCGCCCGCGCAACCTGCGATTTCTTCATCGCGAACACCCCCGTCGATGGCGTGCCCTACTGGGACACCGGCGCTCCCGGGCTCGTCCACCTCGGCGACTACCTCGACCGCGTTTCCCAGCCGGACAACGACCACGAGCCGATCGACTCCTCCGCCGCCGCCATCGGCGCACAAGGTCTGCTCCGCCTCGGCCGCTGGCTCGGCACCGGATCGGAGGACGGCGCGAAGTATTGGCAGGCCGGACTCACCACCGCCCGCTCCCTGTTCGCGGACCCGTACCTTTCCTCGGACGAAAGCCATCACGGCCTGCTGCTCCACAGCGTCTACCACCGCCCGAACGGCTGGGACTATATCCCGGAAGGGAAGAAAGTCCCCTTCGGTGAGTCCTCACAGTGGGGCGACTACCACGCGCGGGAACTGGCGCTGTGCATCAGCCGCTGGGCGAAGGACGGCGACTACCACTTCTACGACGGCTGCGTGAAGTGACGCCCCTGTGATCTGCAGGAGAAGGGAGGCGGGAAATTTCGCCACCCTTCTCCTTGCCAAGAGGGGAGCGGGCCGCTAAATCTCCCCGCCTCCGCGAGAAAGGTCCCGTAGTCCAATGGATAGGACGATGGTCTCCGAAGCCGTAGGTGGTGGTTCGATTCCACCCGGGACCACCACTCGAACACACCGGCCTGAGTGCCTGGTGAAGCTGATTTCCATTCCGGCGTGAGATCGGAGAATTGATGACGGAATCCAGCGCTGCCGGCCCTTTCCTGTCCTGCTGCCCCATTTCCAATCCAGAGCTGATCGGGCAAAAAAAACGGTCCGGATGATCATCCCCGAGGAAAAACCCAATAACCTCGAAGCATCTCAGCCGGACCGTCTTGTCTTGCGACGAGGGAAACATGGCAGAACCAGGGCCGCTTGGCGATTGGAAAGTAGCGGAAGGATTCCAATGAGCCCGCACTCTTCTTCTTCTTCGGGGTGTTGACGAGGATCACCGTGCGGACTCCACCGTCGTAGCGGGTGATGCGGTGGAGTTCATCCGCGGCGAAGGAACGCCTGACCGGCCCCACCGGGGCCGGGGTCAGTTCCGGCGGGTGGAAGGTTCTGTTCCTGGCTCTTCCTGAAGGACGGTCTTCGTCGCGCCGCGGCCGATCAACGGATCGGTGGTGCCGGCCTTGCCCGTCTCCACCCGCCCCGCCCAGCGCCGTGAGAATGGCCCGTGGCCCGCGATGTGGAGCGTGAAATCATACCACCCGGAGCTGTCGGCGAGATCCAGCGGAAGGGTGGCGTGCCCACCCGCAGGGATGGCGAGGGCGACGGCGGGCCTTCCATAGGAAACGTCCTCCACGGAGCAGGCGAGATCCCCGGAGGACTGCCGGTTCGCCACCGCCAGCCGGATGGCGGGACCCTGCGGCACGTAGTCCGGCAGCACCAGTATGGGCGGGTCACCGGCGGTCCCGCGGAATTCGCGGTAAAAGCCGTTCGGCCCATAGACCCGCAGATGATACACCCCGTTTTCGAACGAAGCCACCGGCCACGAGTATCGCACCTCCCGCCCCGCCTCGACGGCGAACGACCACCGCCGTGCCGCTTCATGGATCACGGCGTCTTCCTCCACCCCCGGATCCCGGTCGGTCCGGGAGGAAAGGAAGTTTCCCGGTGCATACACCTGGAATGGCGCACCCGCCGAGCGTTCTCCGGTTCGGAAAATGATGCTGAAGGTGGTGCCGTCCTTTGAGAGCCAGCCGTCGGCATGCAGCTCGTATGGCAATGCGAGTGATGTCCGGGTGCCGGGTTCCTGGCGGGGTAGGAGAGGGGAACCGGCGGGATCCTGCCGGATCTCCGAGATTTCCTCCGGAGTGAGGCTCCTGAACCCCGCCGGGGCATCCTTGAACCGCGCATTGTGGATGGCTCCGACAAAGGTGTCGCGTTCCAGCGGGAGCGGGTTTTTCGCCGGCCCGGCACCCGCTGGTTGGAAGGTGGAGGTGAGATCTCCGCAGATCGTCCTGCGCCACGCGCTGATGTTCGTTTCAACGATGGGCTGCGGGGTCCTGCCCTTCAGGAGCACTTCCAGAAACCGAAGGACCGAAGTGTGGTCGAAGACCTGCGAACAGACATTCCCGCCCCGGCTCCACGGTGAGGCGATGACCATCGGCACGCGGTAACCGAGGCCGATGGGATGGCCCAGTTCATCGAACTCCCCGGTGGTGTCCAGGTCTCCGGAGACAGCGCCGCTCCCCGCATCCGCCGGGTGGGGAGGGACGAAGGGGGGGACGTGGTCGTAGTAACCGTCGTTCTCGTCGTAGGTCAGGATGAGGATGGTTTTCCGCCACACTTCCGGATCGCGGGTGAGGATGTCCAGCACCTCGGAGACATACCACGCCCCGTACCACGGTGCGCTCGGGTGGTCGGAGAAATTCGCCGGCGCCACGAGCCATGAAACGGCAGGGAGCTTCCCTTGGTCCACATCCTGGCGGAACTGGTGGAGCACATCCCCGGCGGGAACCTCCATCCGCCTCTCCATGCCGTCGTCCTGGTAGACCAGTGTTTCCAGCCGGCGGTGGTCCGGATCCCCCGTGTTGGTGGAGAAGGCCTTCCGGTGGAGGCTGCGTTCCCATTCGGGCAGCTTGAGGAAATTTTCCGGCGAGCAACGCCCGATCTCCGTTTCGAGAGCGGTGAGGGCCTCCTTCGCTGAATAGAGGTCCATGTTTTCCTCTGGAATCTGGTCTCCTGCCTCCAGCCTGCGGATCGTCATTTCGAGCGCGGCCCGCCGGTCCTGCAGGTGGGAGAGGTGGGCGGGGTGGAACTCCACATGGTACTGGGTGAAGTATTCCATCGGGTTGTCGCCGAAGTTCTCCAGCCATGCGCTTTCCCCGGGGCCCAGACCAGTGGGCATCGTGATCTCGTTCTGGTAGATCTTCCATGAAACACCGTTTGCCTCCAGCCGCTCGGGGAAGGTCGGCCAGTCCGCCGGGGAATCCAGATCGACCTGCTGGTTGCGCAGGACGACGGGTGCCGACGGATCGCGCGGGTCACGGTTCGTCCCGGTCCAGAGGAAAAGGCGGTTGGGCGTCGTGCAGGTCTGCGCGGAGCAGAAGTGTTGGTCGCAGATGGTGAACGCGTCCGCAAAGGCATGGTAGAAGGGAATGTCACGGCGTTCATAGTGGCCGAGTGTGAGTGGCATCTCCGCGTAGTCCTTGGTCCCGGAGTGCATCACCTTCAGCCACTGGTCATGCCTGCCCTTGTTGCCTGCGGCGATTTCGGAGCCGCGGTCATGGGGCAGGTCGCCCATCCATGTCGCCTTCGTCCCGTGGATGTTCAGTCCGAAGGGGGCGAACGTCCTGCCTGCCGCATCCGTTTGCAGCCATACCGGGTTTCCGCCGGGCGTGGTGATCGCCCGCGGATCATCGAATCCCCGGACGCCGGACAGCGTTCCGAAGGCATGATCGAACGAGCGGTTCTCCTGCATCAGGATCACGACATGCTCCGCATCCATGAAAGTGGAACCGTCCTTCGGCCCGATCTCGAGTGCCCTGAGCAGCGAAGGGGGGATGGCGGCGATGGTACCGAGGCTGCCGGAGAGCAATGCCGCCCTTTGGATGAAGTCGCGCCGTGATTGCATGATGGGTTCAAGGGAAAATGGCGCAAATGATAAGCTCCAGAACGCCGGGATGTTTCAATCTACGGAGAAATGGCCTCATCGTCTTCGCTGTCCGGGATGGACGGCTTCCGGGGGGAGCGTCGCGGGATTTCCGCACGTGCAGCGGCCATCGGAACGTGAATCCGGGTTTATCTGAGGAATTCCCTGTTTTTTTGGTGCTAATGTTAGGGTTTGGACGGATTCTGCCACCACTTTGCCACCCGTCGTCCTCCTGCGCTCGCTTCTTTTCTGGCCGTTCATCATCGTCCTCTTTCACGTTGTGGCATTGGCGGGGTGCCTGATGGCCGCGCATTGAGGAGGTCTCCCCACGAAAACGGGCCGCCGGATGGGCGGCCCGCGTGCACCGGGTCAGTGGATTGCCCGGACGTATTTCAGCGGCGGAGGATCATGTCGTTCTCGATCTTCGCCTCATTGTCGCTGCGGCGGCGTGGATTGCTCTCCTGCGGCGGGGAAGATGACTTGCGGGACGGATGTTCGCTTTCCTGATGCGATTTCTTGGTTTTCGGGTCGTGTTTCTGTTTCATGGTTCCAATGGGTTGGATTGGTGGAACCAGATCCGCAGATCATGTGCCGGGGCAGGAGGCGTTGACGCTCAGTTCGCTGCGGATGGACGCTTCCCGCGGGAGGGGGCGAAATCGCACTCCACCTATGCAAGGTGCGCTGTGAGGGACCCCGCCAAATCCAATCGGCAGATGACACCGCGGGGGGAATCACCTGCCGATTTCTTTTTGGGGGGAGTTGGTTTCTCGGGGGGAGATTTTGTCTTTGTTCCGGTCGGGGGGCGTCCGTCGCGCTGACGTGAAGACACTGTCACAAATCCGGCCAACAGCCTATTACGCGATCATGGAGGAAAGGAGGGAGGAAGGAGAAGGAAAGTGGCCGTGACGCCCCGCCACGGCGCATCCATTTCAACAGGCCGTCAGGGCTCCAGCGTCATGAATCCATCCTCGCCCAGCGGGGACAGGGGATTCCACGCGACCTCCCAGTAGTGGCCGTCCGGGTCCGTGAAGTAGCCGCTGTGCCCGCCCCAGAAGGCATCCTGCGCGGGCTTCACAATGATGGCCCCGGCTCGCTGCGCCTCAGCCAGCACCGCTGCCACCTCTTCCTTCGCGTGGACGTTGTGGGCCAGCGTGATGCCCCTGAATCCTCCACCGCATGGCTTCGTCTCCGGGGAAATGTCGTGGGCCAGCTCGGCGAGCGGAAACACGGAGAACTTCGTCCCCAGCGTGTCGAAGAAGGCGATGGGATCGCCGTCCTTGTAGTTCGTCGGCAGGCCGAGGCCGTCGCGGTAAAAGCGGACGGCGCGGGGCAGATCCGCCACGCCGAGGGTGATGAGGGTGACCCGTGGTTCCATGGCCGTTGTTATTCGTTCCAGTAAATGATGAGGTTCTTCGTCGCCCGTCCGGAGGCGATGAGGTCCGGCTTGCCGTCACCGTTCAGGTCCGCCGCCTTGATGTCCTCGCAGGCCATGGTGTTGTCATCGACCAGCGAGTGCAGCTTCCACTCCGTGCCATCCGCGTTCGGAGCGTAGAGTCTGATGCCGACCTTCTTCGTGTCCTTCGACGGTTCGCGCCAGCCCGCCACCACCTGGTCATGGCCGAGTCCCAGGAAATCCGCCGCCGCCAGTGCGTGGCCCTGGGCCAGCGTGTCATCCAGTACGACGCGTTTCTCCGACCACAGCTTCCCTTCCGCGTTCTCCGGGTTGATGACCACCTCGTTGCCGTGCATCGGCTCGATGGTGGCGATGAAGCGCTTCCCTCCCGGCAGCCTGCCCGTGCGAACCTCGCCGGAGCCTTTTTCGGTCATGCGGGTGGCGTTCCATTTCCCGTCCCTTTGCTGGAGCAGGTGGGTTCCCTCCTTGCAGGCGACCAGCAGGCTCTCTCCCTCCTCGTTGCCGGGCCACTTCACGGGATCGAAGTTGTGGGCCATGTGGAAGCCTTCGTGCAGGAGAAAGGTCGCCCAATCCTTGGTCGGATCCTTTTCCGGACGGTAACCCAGGAATTTGATGCCCGGGCCTTCGCCCTTCACGTTGTCGCAGCCGTGGAGCGGCAACACGGCGAGGAAGTTAACGCCCGGCTTCTCCAGCACCCAGTGCATGCGGTGGGTCGTCGGCTCCCGGTGCAGCGCCTTTTCCTTCCAAGGCTTCGTCCGGTCCTCACTGGGGAAGAGGGCGAAGACCGCGCCGCTGTCCTTCGTATCGTTCGGTGCCCACTCCGCGCCCACCGCCACCTCCGCCTTGCCGTCGCCGTCGATGTCCTTCGCACAGACGCAGACGTGATCCTTCGGCGTCAGCTTTCCGCTCAGCGTGTGCTTCTCCCAGGTCGGGTTCTTGTACCAAACGGTCTGGGCTGCATCCACCAGCAGGATGTCATCCTTGCCGTCGCCATCCACATCCGCCACCGCTAGGCCGTAGCCAATGGTGACCTTGTCATCGATCGGCTGGGCGCGGAATCCCGCGTGGGCGAGCGGGGCGAGGGAAAGGAGGATGAACGGGATGGGTTTCATGGATATGGGAACTGGAAACCAAGGCTACGCGATCAACCCCGGAAGCAATACAAAAAAGACAGTTGCCGGCCATCACCCTCCGCTCCCGGAACAGAGCCGGGATGGATGGCCCCCGGCGAATGGGAGATTCCTTGCAGGATTTCCCTTCCGCCGCTTGTATCCGGGTCTGATGAAAATCCAAACCGTACTGGGAATCGTGGCCGCCGCGCTCATCGCGCCCGCCTTCGGACAGGAAATCCCGAAAGTCCTCGAGATCGGCTCGCCCGCTCCTGAGTTCTCCCTCAAAGGGACCGATGGCAAGACGCGCACCCTGGCGGACTACAAGGACGCGAAGGCCCTCTGCGTTGTTTTCACCTGTAATCACTGTCCTGATGCCGTGGGCGCGGCCACCCGGATGGAGCAGATCTACCAGGACTACAAGGGCAAGGGCGTGGCCATGGTGGCGGTGAACGCCAACAACCCGGGCAGCCTCACTCCGGACGAGCTGGGCTACTCCCCCTACAATGACTCCTTCGAGGAAATGACTCCGTTCGCCATGGAGAACGGCTGGACCTTCCCCTACCTCTACGACGGAGAAAATCAGAAGTTCGCCACCGCCTGCGGCGCGCAGGCCACTCCGCACGTGTTCCTGTTCGATGGTGGGCGGAAGCTCGTCTTCACCGGCCGCATGGATGACATGAAGCGGAAGTCCGGCCCCACGGAAAAGAGCTACCTGCGTGACGCGCTGGACGCCACCCTCGCCGGCAAGGAAGTGGGCGAGAAAACCCCGCGCCCGTTCGGCTGCTCCACGAAATGGCTGTTCAAGGCCAGCAACGTCGAGAAGGACGAAGCGAACTGGAAGGCCAAGCCGGTCACCGTTGAGGACCTGAGCGTGGACCTGGCGAAGAAGCTCCGCGCCAACGGCACGGACAAGATCCGCCTCATCAACTTCTGGTCCACCACCTGCGGCCCGTGCGTCGCGGAGTTTCCGGAACTGGTGGAAACCTACCGCCGCTTCCAGAACCGCCCGTTCGAGTTCATCTCCATCAGCATCGACCCTGCTGAGAAAAAGGCCGTTGTCGGCAAGTTTCTCACCTCCCGCCACGCCGCGCTTTCGGACAAGACCGCCCCTTCCGTGAAAGAGGAAGGCCGCACCACCAACAACTACATCTGGACCGCAGAAAACACCGATCCGCTGGCGGACGCCATCGACAAGGACTGGACCGGCGCGCTGCCGCACACCGTGCTGCTCGGCAAGGATGGCAAGATCCTGTGGAAGCACACCGACAAGCTCGACATCGTTGAGGTGCGCCGCCAGATCATCAAGGCCCTGGCCGAGTGAGATCCCGGCCGCTCGAAATCAAGGAGTATCCCCATGAGGGCTACTTCCTGGACGAAGCCGCGCAGGCCCTGCTGGACGGGCGTGCGCGGTGGAAGCGCCGCCAGTACATCGGCTGTGCGGTGGGTGTTGGCATCGGCACCACCATCGTGATCATCGCCGGATGGATGGGCCGGCCCACATGGGCGAATCCGGGCTGGGCGGTCTTCATCGCCAGCAGCATCTATGCGCTGGTGCTGGGCATCATGCACCCGAAGCGCGCCTGCCTCCACTGCGGCACTGAATTTGAAAAGCGCTGGGAAAAGGGCGAGGGCGAGATGGAGGATCTGTTTTTGGTCTGCGAATCCTGCAAAAAGTACGTCTTCGCCCACGAGGTGAGGTCGTGAGGGAACGGAGCGCGGACTTCAGTCCGCTTGGTTTCGCTGGCTGGATTCTTTGGGGCGGACTGAAGTCCGCGCTCCGCAAGTCTCCGGAATTAAATCCTTCACCCGTGCCGCCGGATCGTGGGAAATGGGCCGTGATGATGGCAAAGCGGGTGATTTTCAGCGGTAGGGTCCAAGGCGTCGGTTTCCGCTACACGGCGAAGGATCTGGCGCGTGGTTTTGACGTCTGTGGCTGGGTGAAAAACCTTCCGGACGGCACGGTGGAGCTCCAGGTCATGGGGGAGCGGGGCGAGGTGGAGGACTTCATCCGGGAAATCGCGGAGGAATCGAACGTGGCGCACCACATCAAGTCCCTGATGGCGGAGGAGATCCCCCCGCTGGAGGGCGTCCGGGGCTTCTCCATCATCGCGTGATGGTGACATTTCTCCGGAAATCCTTGAGCCGCCGGAGGCTTGGTTTAGGATGCGGGTGGGACTGCTCCTGATGCCAGAATCCTCAAGGCATTCCCTCTCACACGTTTGAATGAACTCTTCCCAGCCCAGTTCGCAATCGACTTCCGGACCGACCGGCCCAGTGCCATTGATTTCGGAAGCCCAGCATCCGCTCAGCGAGCAGCTTGCTCTGCCCTTAACCGCCAGCGAGCAGGCGGAATCCTGGACGCAGCTCAACGCACTCCATCCCGGGAATCGCTTCAGGCTGATGTTTGGAATGCAGCTTTTGCCTCAGAATCCTCCCGGCGCGACGTCCCGCTGATTTCGCTGGGGCGGATGGGCATCACCCTGGATGCCGACGGCATGCTCGGGTCGAAGGAACTCCGCCAGCTCAGGAGCGGCGCGGAGGCCTACCCCTTCGCGGATGACGAAGCCCGTGTCGTCTACAAGCTGTTCAACCTCCGCGCCAATGGCTCGCTCGGAAAGCGGGTCACGCTCGAACAGATGGAGGATGAGCGCCATGAGATCGTCCTCCATGACGCCACGCTGCGGGACACCCTGGAAAAACTCATCGTCCTCAATGATGCGGGCGGGCACCCTACGGAGATCGTCGGCCTGTCGGACGACGGGAATTTCCTCATCGCGAAACAGCCGCTGGCCATGCCCTACGCCGACTTCCTGAAGGACCGGCGCGCGGCGACGGACGCCATCCGGGCGATCATCCCGCCATTCACCCGCCTCAACCGGGAGATCGCGGTCTTCTGGCTGCAGGAGCAGGCCTGGATCATCTGTGACCTGCACAATGGCAACATCATGAGGAACCGGGAGAATGTCCCCACCATCATCGACGCGCTGGTCGGTCCGCTCCCATCCGAGGTTTTCGCGAAATTGGTCTGGGCACGGGAGGTCAATGAGGACGCGCGGGCGCTCCGGCTGGGCCTGCCTCCGGTGAAGCGGTTGAAATTCGGCGAGGGCGTGGATGATGATTCGCTCTGAAATCCTCCTGAAAACGCCGGATCTGCTGGCGCACGGTGGCGTGTGTCATTTGAGCCATTGGTCGAACCAGTCGGACGCTTGCTTCTGCATGGCGGGATCGAATTTGTGGTGGCCGTCATGGAAGGCCGACCTGAAGCGGTCGCTGGCTCCGGCTTTCGTATGGATCTCCCGCAGGATGGCGTCCGCCTTCTCCATTTCCTCCAGCGTGAAAAGCTGGTCCTGCCTGTTGTTGAGGACCATCAATGGGGCGGGTACCCGGAGGCCGAAGATCTCGGAAAATTCCAGGTAGTTGGAGAGCAGCGGGGTATAGGCCATCCAGGTATGCGTGTAGGCCTTCCGGGAAAGGAAATCGTCCCAAGTGGACATGAAGCCGACGCAAACCGCACAGTTGATGCGATCATCCAGTCCCGTGAGATAAACCGTCCTCAGCCCGCCACCCGAGAGCCCGCCGCAGCCGATTCTGCCGGCGTCGACATCCTCCCGTGCCGAAAGGATGTCCAAGGCGCTCCGGTCTTCCGCCAGTGTGACGCCCGGCCAGGTCGTTCCCGCGCAGAAAAGGGATTTCGACATGACATTCTCATGGTCGGAGGCCCACGCATTGTAGTTGTCGATGCCATTGATATCCTGCGGATCGGGCTCTTGCCTGCCGGCGACGTTCAGGTTCCCCCACGGGATGCCTTCCACATCCCCGTAGTGGACACGCCGGCTCCCGAATGCGAAGGCATCATGCACCAGGACGACGTAGCCCTTCCGGGCCGCCTCGTTGGCCCACGCGGTCCCACCGTAGTATTTTTCCTGATGCGCGGCGAGGAGGGGATGGATGTCCGCGGCGGTGCGGGTGATCTTCCCCGCGCCGAAGTACTTGTTCCCACCATGGTCGTGGAGGGCAAGGATGGCCGGGAGGCGTCCCCGGGTGCCTGCGGGCTTGAGAAGGACAGCGCTTGTCCGCCGCCCGTAGGGCAGTTGCCAGCTCAGTTCCTCCACGGTCAGTCCGTCGTAGGCGTAGGCACGGTCCACCCGCGCCTGCGGAACGCCGCCCTGGTCCGGCGGAGCGAGCAATTCCCAGGCCTTATGCCGTGCATGCACCCGCCACTCCGCGGGATCCGTCCAACGGGCATTCCGGAATGACAGGGTGGGAGGAGAAGGCCGGAGGTTGGACGCCCAGGAACCATAGTGGCCGATGATGCTTTTGCTTTCACCAGGCATGGCGGAGGGGTGTGCCTGCTCCCCATGGAGCGGAAGGAATGGGGCCACCCCGGGCAGTCCCGCCAGGATGCCCGCGGAGCGTTTCAGGAACTCACGCCTGCCGCACCCTTGGGGCGTTTCCGGATCGGGATGAGTCTCTGTGGAATCGTCCGGTTGGTTCATAATCCTTCGAACGAAATCACGATGGCCTCATCCCGTTTCCACCGCAGGGGGAATTCCCTGCCATCGCCAAGCATCTCACCGGTGCGTTCATCCCGGACCTGTTCCTTGGTCTGGTTGAACTGCAGCCGGACCGGGATGGTGTCTGACTTCAGGCCGACGGAGTTGCCGCCGCCGAGTGAAGTCCCGCGGATCTCGGGATTGGAGCAGACATAGAGGATCGTCCGTGGGTTTCCATCCGTGGACTGCTTCCAGTAGGTGATCTCATATCCATGGACCGGGGCCTGGTCACTGGAGATGCGGACCCACGGTTGCACCCCGGCGGCCATGACGTGTTTCATGAAAACCTCACGTTTTTCCGCCCTTTCCGGCCCCGCCTCGCGGTGGGCGTTGTACCACTGGGGGGAAAGGTTCATCATGACAGCCTTTCCCTTTCCTGCTGAAGCGACGTGACCGACAGGCATCTCCCTCACCGCCTTGTGGAACCCGCTCGCGTCTTTCACCGAAGTGTTTTTGTTGGTCAGGAAGCTTTCGTAATCCTTCCACGAGAAGTTCGTATCCTGGTCCACTTCAGCCCAATATTTTCCGCCGAAGATATCCTTCGCTGACAGGGACGGTGAATGGCTCACTCCGAACATGGAGTCCAGAACTCCGCCTTCCTTGCGCCCCTTGCCGTGCTGGTCCCACAGTCCGGGAAGATAGTCGGCGATGACGGTGCCGCCTTTCTCGCAGAACGTCCTGATCGCCCGCGCCTCCGAATCCGAAAGGCAGAGGACCCCAGGAAGGATGAGGACCTTGTAATCCTGTGGCACCCCCTTCTGGATGACGTCCGCGTAGTTGATGAAATCGTACTGGAGGCCGGAATCCCGGAGCATGTTTTCCCAGGCCTTCCGGACGTGGGCGGCGCTGCTCAGGCGCTCGTCCGAGTTCCGCTGCCGCCAGGTCTTTCCGTGCGACTCCGCATCGAGGATCCAGCCCAGCTGGATGGAGGCGTGGCTGTAGTAGATCGCCACCCCATCGTGCTTCCACTCCGCGCCAGCCATCAGCGGGCCGATTTTCCGCTCCGCCTCCAGATAGGAGGGAGCCACCTCCGCATGCCAGGGCTCCGGAGTCTTCCCATCGAACCATTTCTCCACCCAGCCGATGTGTCCGCGGTTCCCATGGGCGAGGTAATACCAAGCCTGCCAGATGGTGTCGGCAGTGTCGCGGTGGAAGTGGGTCGTCACCGTGGGCAGCGAGTTCCGCGGGTTGAAGGACCGGATGATCGCTTGGGACGAGCCGATGTTGTAGCTCTCGATGAACTGCATCTTCCGCATCAGCTTGGCATAGTCATAGCCGCCGAAGGCATTCGGGGCCTGCCCGCCGACAAGGCCGCAGGGCGTCGCCGGGTCCAGTTCGTTCGAGTATTCGACCAGCCTGCCGAGAAGGTTCGCCCAGTAGGAGTCGTTGAAACTCCACTGGTCCATCAGCGGGCTGGCGTCGAAATCGGCGATGGTCCATTCCGGCAGCTTGGTGCGGATGTCATCATAGCTCAGCCATTTCCCGCGCTCCGGCGCCTTGGGGCCGTAGATGCCGCGCAGCCATTGGGTGTAGGCGGTGGGGTCGTCGGTGATCTGCCACATCGCCGGACGCACGAAGTGTCCCCAGGACGGCTCGTCATCCAGCGCGTAGGCGGCGCGGTGGGGCGAGTCGCGGACCGCTCCAATATGGCGCTTCATGATGTCCCGCAGCCCGGCTTCCGCCGCGGCGTTCAGGGGCACGTTCCGGACTCCCGTACCCTGCAACTGTTCCAGATGCGGCTTCACCTTGTCCCCGTCCCACAGGTGCAGCACCCCCTTTCCCGCCGTGTGGTCCAGGTAAAAGCGGAGGCCGTGTTTGTCGATCCAGTCGAGTCTTCCCTTCCTGGTGGCTTCCTGGAGCAGGTGGCCTTGGTCCATCAGGGTTCCATTGTAGCCATGGGTGCGGCTCCACTCACCGGAGGCATCATCATAGCCGATGTGCCATTGGTAGGTCCACGGCATGTAGGTCCATGATGGCCACGCTTTGAGAGCCCATTCCTTGTCCTGCTTCACCCGCCGGAAGTCTTCCGAATTCCGGACGTAGGCTTCATAGTGGTCTTCTGCGGAAGCGCGCGCCACCAGCGGCATCGAGCAGCAGAGCACGGCTGGCAGGACCTTCATGGTGGTCCTGCGGGCTGTCCGTTTTCGTTTCAGGGCGAATGCCGCGAGGGCGGCTACGGCAAGGACTCCGGTGGCTGGCTCCGGCACTGCGGTGACGCTGAAGTTGTCGAAGGAGCCTGATCCGAGCTGCCCCGTATTGAAGAGCTGGATGTAGGAGATGGCAGGTGTGGGTGTGGCGAACGAGGTCCAGTCTCCGACGCTCAGGGAGGTGAGGGTGGAACCGTTGACGTCATCCACCAGCCAGCGGTACTGCCAGTTTCCGGCATTGGTGGTATCAAGCTCGATCGTCAGCCGCCAGACGCCCTGGTCCAGTGCCAGGGTGGGAATGTGATCCGCCGCCAGGATGTAGGTGGCGCTGGTTTCCCAACGGCGGAGAATGTACTTCGGGTTGGTGGTGTTGCTGGCGTTGGGTGTGCCGTCCGGACTCCTTGCGATCGGTGAAATGGATCTGTGGCCGGAGCTGAAAGGCGCGGCAGTGTCCGGCGTGGCCCCCACGTGGCTGTTCAGGGAGATGCCGACGTAAGCCAGGTGGCTCGCGGGAGTCGTTGCACGGGGCGTTGCCCTCGTATCCACGGAGATGGAGTAGATGTTGCCGTTCTGGGGCGAGAACGCGACAAACGCCGATCCCGCCGAGTCCGTGGTGGCGATGCTCCCGTCCGCCTTGAAGCGGGTGGAGGAAATCCACCTGGCGCCGGAGGTGCCACCCATCCCGGTGGCGGAGGCATCGAGGGAGGTGCCGCCCAGGTTGGCGGTGGAAGATCCGGAGAAGCTATGTTCGTAGATCACACTTGCGGCTTCCACGACCGGTATCGTGAGAATGACAGGGAGGAGCCAGATCCATTTCAGGGAGGGGTTTGGATGCGGTGACATGGGTAGTGTTCGGGTTGCTGGGGTTTGGGAATGGAGATTCAGGGGATGGTAGTCACCCGTACCCGGGCGAAGCGGGCTGGTTTGTCCGCAGGCAGTTGGACGGAGACCCGTTCCCAGGTGCTGTCGATGCTCGTGACATCTTCCGGCCCGGTGGCGGGCCTCCAGCCTTCCTCACCTGACGAGCTGAGGTTCTCGGAAACCTCGGGCGTGTAGCTCACTCCCGGGTCCGACGTGGACTTGCGCCGCAGGTATTCGAGACGGAGGCCAGGGTTGCCGGAGTCGCGCGTGATGCCCACGGATGGGATCCCGGAAACGGCGGCGCCACTCCCCGCCGGAGCTACCGGTCCGGAGGCAGGCAGATTGAATGCATACTCGATGATGTTGGTGATCCCGTCGTGGTCCGGATCCGCCAGCCAACCTCCGACCGCAGGGTTTTCCGCGTCCGCGCCGAAGGCCAGTTCCCGCCAGAGCTGACCGCCGGTGACCTCCACCGGTGGAAGGTGGGCGACGAGCGCGCGGGCGATGTCCCTGCCCAGATTACGCGCCCGGGCGACGGTGAGTTCCACACCCCGGACCTCAGCGTAAGGGATCTCCAGCGTGCTGATGAGCCGTGCATCCGGGAAGGCGGTCTCCGCCCATCCCCTCGACCTGTCACTGTAGTTGCCGCTGTTGTTGGACCCGCCGTAGGCGAGGAAATCGTCGGCCTGCAGCGGAATCTCGCCGGTGCGGGTGTTCATCAGGACGGAGATGAAGGCATGCAGATTCCCGGCGTGCCGCGTGTCCGACGACTCGTAGAAATGCAGCCGCTTGTCCCAGGTGCCATGGACGACCGGGCAGTGCAGGTCCAGGAAAGTGACCACTCTCCTGCCGTGCTCCGTCCCGAACCGTTTGATCCCCGAAACCTCCGGATAGATCGGGGTGGGGCCGTAGTCACGGTTGTGGTCATGGGGGATGCGGTCCTTTCCCTGATCCCCTTCCTCCACCCCGTCCTTGTCCACGAAGGGCACCGCGAGAAGGGTTCTTTTCCGCAACTGTTTCCCGATGTCATCGTCCGCCAGTCCGGCATCGAGGATCCCCTCCATCACGTAGCTCGCGCACGTCTCGCAGCAGTGGTGGCGGCCGGTCAGGAAGATGATTTCCGACGATGCCGCTGAAAGCGGACGTCCCACTCTCACCAGCTCCACGCTGCGGTCCTTCCGGCTGCGGCAGAGTTCGGACACGTCGACATGAGGGTTTCCCGCATGTGCCGATAGCCATGTTTCGAGGTGACTCTGCAGGTAGTGGGCGCTGAACGAGTAACGGACTTCCTTCCCTGCCTCGACCGGAGGGACTTCGAATGTCCAGTGGTCCACCCCACCGATGTTCTGTTGCACCACGCTGGCCCCGCCAAGGTGGGACCAGGTGGCCCCGCCGTCATGGCTGACCGCCGCCCCGCGCGGGCCGAGCTGGTCACGGTCGCTGAAGACCGCGGTGAAGCCGGTGGTGTCCCGGGTACGAAAGCTCCAGTAGAACCAGTCGCGGTCCTCCGGGCGGAGTTCCCGGTCGAGGAACGCTTTCCGCGGGCTGGCGTGTGATTGCTGGGTGAGGGCCGTCACCCGGATGTTCCCCCCGGGAAAATCGCGGTCGATCACCACGGGTTCCGGATGGGTGATGCCTCCTCCCGTGTCGTCCTGCTTCGGCGTCGCGGAAACCAGGAAGTTGTCGAACGCGCCGGAACTGAACGGCCCCACCTTGCACAGGAGGATGCGATTGATGGGGTATGCCGTGAGGGATCCGACCGACGGCCACGTCGCGCCATCGGCGTGGCTCCGGGACAATACCGTGGAGGTCGCCACATCTTCCACCAGCCAGCGGTATTTCCAGTTGCCGGGGGTGGAGGTGTCCAACTGGATGGAGAGCCTCCAGGTTCCGGCGTTGGTCCCCACGGATGCCAGATGGTTTTGGGTGAGGGAGGTGCCGGTGGTGTGGGGCGTGTCCCGGTGCCAGCGGCGGAGGATGTTGAATGGTCCGGCCGCGCTGGAAGCGTTCGGCGTGTTGTCCGGACTCCGGGTGATGGGGGCGATGACGCGTTGGCTGCCGACCGCGAGGCTGTTGCTCGGGGCGGTTTCGCCGTTGTAGAGTGCGACCCCCACGTAGGAAAGGGAGGTGGTCGGATTGGTGGCGACCGCCGCTGCGGTTGTCTCAACGGAGATGGTGTAAAGATAGCCATCAACGGGACGGAACGGTACATTCGCCGATGAGTCCCCTCCACCGAGCGTGAAGCTGCCATCCGCCCTGAACACGGCGGAACCGGTCCATTCGGCTCCGCTGGTGCCTCCCAGTTGTTCTGATGACGTTTCGACGGCCGTTCCGGCAAGGTTCCTGGTGGAGGAACCGCCGAAGTCGTGCCGGTAGATCACGGTTTCCGCATGCAGGGGGGCGGCCCCTGTGAGCAGGGCCATCGATAGGATCCGGAGGGCTTTCATCGCATCTTCATGGTCGATCAACGGATGGGCCGATGATCTCACTTATCGGACGGTGACATAAATGTTGCCGGAGATGCCCAGCCTTAGGCGCAAATAATTTGCCGATCAGCGCAATTTCCTTTCCCCCAACCGTTGGAAAATCATTCTGGCAATAATGAGCCAAATCGCCCGGGTCGTCCGCATTGGGCTGCTCCTCCACCAGGAGACGGGCTATGGTCGGTCGATCCTGAGGGGGATCATCAACTACGGGAAATACCAGCCATCCTGGGAACTGATTGATGGTGGTCCTCCGTCAGCGGCCGGATTGGAGGATCTGCTCCAGGCGCAGGTCGACGCGGTGATCGCTGAAGTCCGGGACCCGGCTCTCATGGAACTCTGCCGCCTGAAGGTGAAGGTCCTTGTCACCGTGGCCAGTGGCACCCGTCCACTGGCCGGTTCCCATTGGGGTGGCGTATCCACGGACAACAACGGAGTGGGGAGGATGGCGTTCTCGTTCTATCACGCCAGGGGGTTCCGTCATCTGGCGTTTCTGGGCAGCCCCGGGCGGCCGTATTCGGATCTCCGGTTGCAGGGCTTCCGGGATGCCGCCACCGCCCACGGACTGCGTGTGACGCTGCCACCCCATGCGCCGGACGGAACGCTGCCAAGAGAGGAATTGGTGAGATGGCTCAGTTTGCTTCCTCCCCGAACCGCGCTCCTGGCGGCGAACGATGCCACCGGCGTGATGGCGTTGCGGGAGATCCGTGCCATCGGGCGGGCGGTTCCCGAGGATCTGGTGGTGCTCGGTGTCGATAACAACGAGCTTGCGTGCGAGCTCACCCATCCCGCGCTTTCCAGCATCGATATCAATACCCAGGAGATGGGCCTCCAGGCCTCCGGTTTGTTGAAGCTCATCCTCCAGGAACCGTTGCCGGAGAACCGGCGGAGATTGCTGATCCATCCGAAGGCGGTGGTTGAGCGCCGTTCCACCGACTCCCTGGCCGTGGAGGATCCACGGTTGCGCCGCGCGCTTCTCATCATCCGTGAGCGTGCCTGCGAATGGCTCACGGTGGCCGAGCTTCTCCAAGAGGTTCATATGTCGCGGCGCGCGTTGGAAACAGGCTTCAAGAGCGCGTTCGGGCTGACACTGCAACAGCAGATCGACCGGGTGCGGGTGGCAAGGGCGTGCGCCCTGCTGGTGGAGACCCGGCAGGCGACACCGGACATTGCGGCGGCGTGTGGCTGGCCTTCGGCCTCGCAGATGTGCAAGACGTTCAGACGCCATACCGGTAAAACACCGACCGAGTTCCGCCGGAAGGCCTGACTCCGGTAGGGCGGGCGAGGGCATGAAAAAAGCGCCTCGCGGCGGACCGGGAGACGCTTTTGGGAAATTGAGGGCGGGAAGGGATTACTTCGCTTCGATCTTGCCGAGGTAGGCCTGCGGGTTCTCCTTGAGTTTGCCGGCGCAGTTGTTGCAGCAGACGCCCACGGTCAGGTTGGAGGTCACTTCCTCATCGGCGGCCTTGCCACTCAGCGGGCATTTCCCTTTCTCCGCGGTCGCCACCACCTTCAGATAGTCGGCGGGAGCCTTGTCGAACTTGCCCTTGCAGTTGTTGCAGCAGAACGAAATGGGCACATCCACGTCCTTCTTGGCGTCTTTGCCTGAGACGGGGCACTTGCTGTTGACCGCACCGGCTTGGGCGGTGACGAGGGAGAACAGGCCGAGGAGCGTGGCGAGGAGGATCGTTTTCATGGGTTGTCAGTAGGCAGACCCTCTATGAAGCGGGTTTTGTTCCAGATTGGAATCCAAATTTTGCCCTTGGCTGAAGAAAAAAAGCCGCCTCTCCGGTCAGGGGAGGCGGCTGTGGGAGTGGGAAGCGGACTTATTTCGAGAGGTAGTCGCTCACGCCCTGGTGGTCGGCGGTCATCGCGTCGTCACCTTTCTGCCAGTCCATCGGGCAGACTTCGCCGTGCTGCTCGAAGTGCTGGAGCGCGTCCACGATGCGGAGGCACTCGCGGATCGAGCGGCCCAGCGGCATGTCGTTGACGATCTGGTGGCGGACGATGCCCTTCTTGTCGATGAGGAACAGGCCGCGGTAGGCGACCAGCTCACCTTCGACGACCAGCTTGCCGTCCTCGTCGGTGGAGTAGTCACCGGCCAGCACGTCATAGTCTTCGGAGATGGTCTTGTTGATGTCCGCGACGAGGGGGTATTTCACGCCCTCGATGCCGCCCTTGCTCTTCGGGGTCTGGAGCCAGGCCCAGTGGGAGAACTCGGAGTCCGTGGAGCAGCCGACGACGGCCACCTCGCGCTTCTCGAACTCATGGAGCTCTTCCTGGAAGCGGTGCAGTTCCGTCGGGCAGACGAAAGTGAAGTCCTTCGGGTAGAAGAAAAAGACGACGTATTTCTTGCCGATGAACTGCTCGAGGGAGAAGTCCTCGATGATGGTTTCGCCTTTGACGGCCTTGGCGCGGAAAGAGGGGGCTGGTTTGCCAACGAGAACTGCCATGATGTGTTTGTGATGAGGTTCGGTCGGCGCGGGAGGTAGGAAAGAATCCCCCCCGCCGCAACCCTAAACCGACCCGCCGCGCCGCCGGTGGACCATTCGGGAAAATGCCTGATGCGGAGGGAAAGAACCTCTTGGATTGCCATTGGGATCCACTATGCTGCGCGGACCACGGCGGGATGGGTGTCCCGCCTTCGAAACCACGGCAGCGATCTATGGAGATGGACCATCTGGGATTCACCTGCCCGCGGTGCGGGGTGGATTTGGTGGTGCCTGCGAGCGCCGCCGGGGTTGAGGGCCCCTGCCCGCGCTGCGGGGGCGTCATCCGCGCGCCCCGCTTCACCCCGAAGCCGGAGGAGATCCCGGTGAGGCTGGAGGTGGTGGAGGAACCCATGGCGCGGGCGAAGCCGCTGGCAGGCTTCCAGCCCGTCGCGCAGCAGACATTCGTCGAGTCCACCGCGATGCGTTCCGACCGGAAATCCAGCCTGCGGCGGACGCTGCTGACGGCGGTGATCGTCGTGGGGTTGGTCTCCATCGTCGCCGGGTTCCTGGTGGCGCAGGACGGAAAAGCGGACTCCCGCGTGCCGAAGCAGGCCACGGTGAAAGCGCAGGCCGCTCCACCAAAGCAGGATGACCCGTCCGGGGAACGGGAGCCTTCTCCGGCACGGGATCTCCAGGTGGCTCCGGAAGGGATGGATGTGCATGAATTCGTGGCCCGGTCCGCAGAAGTTCTCGGCGCGTTTTTGGTCGCCCGCAACCTGGAGGAACGGCAGCCGTTGATGGAATGCAGGACACCCCCGGAGGAACTTGGAAAAAGCGTTCTGGCAGGCCCGCTGGAGAGCACCGGGAATTTCGAGAGCCTGGAAGTGAAGTTCGACAAGGTCATCGGCACGAATGAAGTGCTGTTCAAGTGCGGGTTCCGCAGTGTGGAAGGGAGGCCGGACTCCTCACTCGTCCTGGTGCGTGCCCGTGGCAGCCAGGAGCCGAAGGTGGTCGCGGACCCATTTCTGGACACTTACGGCGGGCGCTTCGGGGCGTTCGCCGCCACCCCTGGCGGAGATGTGGTGAAGTTCCGTGTCGTGGCGACCATTTTCGAGTTCTGCTCGGATGAAACGATCCCCGCGCACGATCTGAAGTACACGATGAAGATCGCCGTCGCCCCCGGATCACCGGATCTGGCGAAGGCGTATTTCGGAAAATCATCTCCCCTGCGTGAGAAGCTGGAGAGGCTGGGAGTGAGATACGGACAGGGCGTGGGAGCCACCGTCAGCCTGCGCTGGAACATGGAGGGGACACCGCACATCGAAGTGATCGATGTGGACTCCCTCGACTGGAGCGAGTGAAACAGGGTCCGTTCAGGAAAGCCGTGCCGCCAGCAGTTCCCGCTGGAACACCAGTTCCTTCGGCAGGTGGTCGTAGAGGTCGATGAACTGCTCCGCCTGGCTGATCAGTTCCGCCTTCCACTCCGCCCGGTCGAAGCACATCACCTTCTCGAAGTCCTCCAGGGTGAAGCCATCCAGGCCATCCACGTTGAAATCCTCGAACGCCGGGGTCCAGCCGATCTGCGTCTCATGCCCGGCGGCGGCGCCCTGGCAGCGGTTGATGATCCACTCCAGCACCCGCATGTTCTCGCCGAAGCCCGGCCAGAGGAAGCTCCCCTCCGCGGATTTGCGGAACCAGTTCACATGGAAGAAGCGCGGCAGGTGTGTCAGGTAACGCCGCATTTCCAGCCAGTGGCCGAAGTATTCGCCCATGTTGTAGCCGGCGAAAGGCAGCATCGCCATCGGGTCGCGGCGGACCTTGCCGATGGTGCCTGCGGCGGCGGCGGTCATTTCCGAGCCCATGGTCGCTCCCAGATACACGCCGTGGGACCAGTTGTAGGCCTGGAAAACCAGCGGCATGGTGGTCGCCCGGCGGCCGCCGAAGATGATGCCGTCGATGGGCACGCCCTCCGGGTTCTGCCATTCCGGGTCGATCGTCGGGCACTGGACCGCAGGTGCGGTGAAGCGTGAGTTCGCATGGGCGGCGGGGCGGCCGCTGTCCGGCGTCCAGTCATTGCCCTGCCAGTCGATGAGGTGGGCGGGTTTTTCTTTCGTCATCCCTTCCCACCAGACGTCCCCATCATCGGTCAGGGCCACGTTGGTGAAGATCACGTTCTCCTTGATCGACTCCATCGCGATGGGGTTCGTGTCATGGGAGGTGCCGGGTGCCACGCCAAAGAAGCCGGTCTCCGGGTTGATGGCATGGAGCTTGCCGTCCTGGTGCGGCCACAGCCAGGCGATGTCATCGCCGATGAGCGATGTCTTCCACCCCTCGTCCTGATATTTCTTCGGCGGCACGATCATCGCCAGGTTCGTCTTGCCGCAGGCGGAGGGGAAGGCGGCGGAGACATAGGTCTTCGTCCCGTCCGGTGCCTGGATGCCGACGATGAGCATGTGCTCCGCCATCCAGCGGTGCTCACGCGCGATGTTCGAGGCGATGCGCAGCGCCAGGCACTTTTTGCCCAGCAGCGCGTTCCCGCCGTAGCCGGACCCGTAGGACATGATCTCCCGCGTCTCCACGAAGTGGACGATGTATTTGTCCTCGTTGCACGGCCATGGGACATCCGCCTGGCCGGGTTCCAGCGGTGCGCCGACAGAATGCAGGCAGGGGATGAAGAATTTGTGGCCGTCCCGTTTCTTCGGCGCGGCTCCGGACCATTCGTCCTCCAGGCGCTTCAGCACGTCGGAGCCTGTCTTGCACATGATATGCATGTTCACCACGGCGTAGGCGCTGTCCGTCACCTGGACCCCCACCTTCGCCAGCGGGGAGTCGATCGGCCCCATGCAGAACGGGATGATGTACATCGTGCGGCCCCTCATACAGCCGTCGAATTTCCGCTGCAGCGTCTCCCGCATCTCCATCGGGTCCGCCCAGTTGTTGGTCGGACCCGCCTCCTCCGGGCGGCGGGTGCAGATGAACGTGCGGTCCTCCACCCGCGCGACGTCGGATGGGGAGGAACGGGCGAGGAAGCTGTTGGGCCGCTTCTCCGGATTCAGCCGGGTGAAGGTTCCGCCCGTCACCAGCAGCTCCGTCAGCCGGTCCCACTCCGCGCGGGAGCCATCGCACCACTGGACGGCGTCCGGTTTGCAGAGCGCTGTCATCTTATCGACCCATTTCTGGAGCGCGGCGTGGGAAGTGCGGAACGTATCGGTCATGCCCTATCACCTAAAGCGTAAGGCGTGCCGCAGTGCAACACGATGCGAAGAAACGGGCTGCATTTGCGAAATTCTCCCCGGCCATCCCCGGAGGGAACGGAGCGCCGGCTTCAGCCGGCTTGGCTTCGCCACGATGGAGCGCGGACTTCAGTCCGCTTCGTTTCGCCAAGCCGGATTCTATGGGGCGGACTGAAGTCCGCGCTCCGTTTGCCGCCGGTCTGAAGACCAGCGGTCCCAGCGAAATGAATCGGGCCGCCATCGCTCCGCGCCTGCTGGGGCACGGAGCGATGGCCGCCCCGAGGGCGCACGCGGCGCACATCAGCAATAACGCCGCCACGGCCGGAAATTTTTCATCGGGCGTGGAAATTCCCACCATCCTTGCGGTTGGCGGCTTGCCGTGCTAACCGGAGGCAGCGATGGGAACGGCTGACAGGGAATATCAAAGGGACGGGCGTGGGATGGGGCAGGCCCCACGGATCACGCCCGTGACGAAATGGCTGCTCATCATCAACATCGTCGTCTTCCTGGCGGATGTGCTGTCTGTGAAATATTTCCCTGTAAGGGTGCTCACTGAAGAGGGGATGGAAATTGTTCCATACTTCACCTTTCACGGAACCTTCAGTGTCGGTTCCGGTTTCTCCGAGGGGCACCTCTGGAAGCTCATCACCTTCCAGTTTCTCCACGGAAGCGTGGGCCATATCCTGTTCAACTCCATCGCCCTTTATTTCTTCGGGCCCATCATGGAGCGCTGGTGGGGAACATGGAAGTTCCTCGCCTTCTATCTGATTTCGGGCATCGGCGGCGCGCTGCTCTATTCGCTGCTGGGGTGGATGGGGATCATCCACTTGGGGCCCGGCATCATCGGAGCCTCCGCCGGCATCTTCGGTATCCTGATCGGCACCGCGGTGATCGCTCCGAACGCGCGCATCGCACTGCTGTTTCCGCCCATCGAGCTTGCCATGAGAACCTTCGCACTGGCCATCCTTGGCATTGCGGTGTTCTCCATCGCGGTCCCCATCTTCGGAAATGAAGGGGGGGACGCGGGCCACCTCGGCGGCGCGATCTTCGGTTTCATCCTGATCAAGTTCCCGCGCCTGCTCGGCTGGATCGGCAGGAGAAACCCGGATGTGGACATCATCCGGCCCAGGGCCTTCCAGCAGCGCGGTGAGCCGAAGCTCCGCCCCCGCAGCCAGGTCAACCTCCGTGGTGACACGGAGATCGACAGGATCCTGGACAAAGTCTCCAGCGAGGGCTTCGCCAGCCTGACCGATGAGGAGCGCGCGAAGCTCCATGCCGAACACGAACGCCTCCAGCGCGGCACGAACACCGACCACTGATAAGACATGACCGATGACGAAATGATCGGCTGCCCGGAAAGCGGGCGGCAGTTGGAGCGGCTGAAAGCCATCATGCACCGCCTGCGCGCGCCGGGTGGCTGCCCGTGGGACGCGGAACAGACCCATGAGTCCCTGGTGCCGCACCTCATCGAGGAAAGCTACGAGACCATCGATGCGATCCAGCGCAACGACCACAACCATCTCAAGGAGGAGCTGGGCGACCTCCTGCTGCAGGTGATTTTCCACAGCGAGATCGCGGAGGAAGCGGGCCGTTTCACCCTGGAGGATGTCGCCCGCGGCGTCAGTGAGAAACTGGTGCGCCGCCATCCCCATGTCTTCGCGTCAGCCCAGGTCGCGGACAGCGACGGGGTTCTGAAACAGTGGGATGAGATCAAGCGTGCGGAGAAGGGCGACGCGGAGCAACCCTACCTCCACGGGGTGGGGAAGGGACTGCCCGGCCTGCTGCGTGCCGCGAAGCTCCAGAAAAAAGCGGCCAAGATCGGCTTCGACTGGCCGGTGGAGACTGGGGTCATCGCCAAGATCCGGGAAGAACTGCTGGAACTCCAGTCCGCGCTGGACGCGCAGGATCTGGAGGCGGTTTCCGAGGAAATGGGTGACCTGCTGTTTTCCGTGGTGAACCTCGCCCGCTTCAGGAAGACCGATCCGGAGGTGCTCATGGCGACCGCCAACGCCAAGTTCGAAACCCGCTTCGGGGAAATGGAGAAGCTGCTGAAAGCGAAGGGCATCTCCCTGGAGGCTGCCACCACGGAGGAAATGGCGGATGCCTGGGAAGCGGCCAAGCGGCGCTGAAGTTCCCGGAGTTCAAGGAAACTCGTATCGCAGCACCGCCAGCCCGCACAGCGTTGCGGTCTCAACCCGGAGGACGATCCGGCCGAGGCTCACCGGGAGATATCCATGATCCATGGCGGTCCGCGTTTCCTGCGGGGTGAAGTCACCTTCGGGTCCCACCAGATAGGTCACGGAGGTGGGCGCCGTGTTTTCGTGGAGGACGTCCTTCAGTGGCCTGCTCCCGTCCGCGAGCGAGGCGATGATTCTCAGATCCCCGTCGTTGGACGGCGGACCCATCCATCGGTCGAACGGCAGCGGCTCCGCGATTTCCGGCAGGGTGTCCTGGCCGCACTGCTTGCAGGCTTCCAGGGCGACGCGCCGCCATTTCTCGGACTTCCCGTCCCCGGGCTGGACGACGGTGTTGCCGGTCACCAGAGGCTGGATGGCGGTGACGCCCAGTTCGACGGCTTTCTGGACGATGAAGTCCATGTTCTTTCCCTTCGGGATCGCCTGCGCGAGGATGATGGCTGGTCCAGTCTGCCGGCGCGT
The DNA here is from genome assembly GCF_026625605.1 of Luteolibacter sp. SL250. Taxonomy (NCBI): domain Bacteria; kingdom Pseudomonadati; phylum Verrucomicrobiota; class Verrucomicrobiia; order Verrucomicrobiales; family Verrucomicrobiaceae; genus Luteolibacter; species Luteolibacter sp. SL250. The sequence continues at coordinate 4,854,781 of NZ_CP113054.1, read as the reverse complement.
CACCTGCTCCCCCAGTTCCAGCGGGATGCGGTCCTTGGACACGCCCAGGACAGTGGCAGGGGCGCGCCGCCCACGGCCGTCGAAGACGGTGATCCGTTCGCCCGCTTTTCCGCGCAACACCTGGGACAGGTGGCGCGCCTCATCTCCCGTCAGGGCGGGGCTGCCGCCCCACGCATCCGGCGGGAGAAAGAAGCGGGCCATTGGTTCAGCGGTCGAAGAAGCGTTTCGCTTTCTGGAAGAAGGACTCCTGCATCGGGGAGTTCTGTTCGCCGATGGATTCGGAGAACGTCCGCAGCTTTTCCTGCTGGGAGCTGTTGAGCTTCGTCGGGACCTCCACCTGCACGCGGACGTTCAGGTCGCCCTTCCGGCCACCGCCGGAGAGTGCGGCGATGCCTTTGCCGCGCAGCCGGAAGACGGTGCCTCCCTGCGTGCCGACGGGGATCTTGATCGACGACTGGCCGTCCAGGGTGGGGACCTTCAGTTCGCCGCCCAGGGCCGCGATGCTGAATGGCAGAGGCACTTCGCAGAACAGGTCGTCGCCGTCGCGCTCGAAGATGTCATGGTCGCGGACGTGGAGGAAAACATACAGGTCGCCTGCCTCGCCACCGCGGACACCAGCGTCGCCGTTGCCGGAGGACCGGAGGCGCGTGCCCGTATCGACACCGGCGGGAATGCGCAGCTTGATGCGGCTGTCCCGCTGGACGCGGCCCTCGCCCTTGCAGGAGGAGCAGGGGTCGGAAATCGTTTCACCGGCACCACGGCACTCCGGGCAGGTGGACTGCTGGATGAAGATACCCGCCTGGCGGGCGACCACGCCGCGGCCGCCGCAGGTCTGGCAGACCTTCACGCCGCCCGAGCCCTTGGTGCCCTTCGAACTGCAGGTGTCGCACGGAACGTAGCGCTCGATTTCCAGTTCCTTCTCGACGCCGTTCGCGGCTTCCTCGAGCGAGATTTCCAGGTCATACCGCAGGTCGCTGCCGCGTTGCTTGCCGGAGCTTTTCCGCCGGGACGATCCACCGCCACCGCCGAAGAACTCTTCGAAGCCGCCGCCGAACGCACCGCCGAAGACCTGGGAGAAAATGTCCATCGGATCATGGAAGCCACCGCCCCCACCACCGGAACGTCCGCCACCCATGCCGCCGGAAAACGCGGCGTGGCCATAGCGGTCGTAGGCGGCGCGCTTGTCGGCATCGCTCAGGGCCTCGTAGGCCTCACCCAGCTCCTTGAAGCGTTCCTCCGCGGTGGCGTCCCCCGGGTTCTTGTCCGGGTGCAGCTTCACCGCCAGCTTGCGGTAGGCTTTCTTGATTTCATCCTGGGAGGCGTCGCGGGAGACGCCCAGGATTTCGTAGTAGTCGCGTTTGTCCGCCATGGGGATCAGGCTTCGGGGGAGGAGGGGAGTTTGGAAACCACCACGCTGGCAGGGCGCAGCAGGCGGTCGCGGAGTTTGAAGCCGCGGCGGGTCACGCGCAGGATCCTGCCCTCGTCACCGGCGGCGCAGTCTTCCTGGGCGACGGCATCGTGGAGGTTCGGGTCGAATTTCCCGGTCGTCGGGATCTCCTGGGCGCCCTGGTTGGTGAGGAAGTCGTTGAGCTGGCGGCGGACCATGTCCATGCCGATGTAGATCATCGACGACTGGTCCTGGGACGCGGCCTGCATGCCCATCTCGAAATTGTCGATCACCGGCAGCAGGTCCTCCAGCAGGCGCTGGTTGGCGTAGCGGACGGCTTCCTCGCGCTCGCGGGCGGTCCGCTTCCGCAGATTGTCCATTTCCGCGGCAGTGCGGAGGGACACGTCCTTCCACTTCGCGGCTTCCGCTTCCAGTTGCTCCCACGGATCGAGCTCGCCTTCGGCGGAGGTGTTTTCGGTCACCGTGTCTTCCGGGGACAGGGTTTCATCCACGGGGAGGTCGGAGGGGTCCTGGGGATTGTTGCGATCAGCGTCGGCTTGCATGGCGGATAGGTGTAGCCCCGGATCTCTCCCCGTCAACCCCGGTGAGATGCCGGAATCCCCCTCCTGAAAGGGGAAAGAGGGAGAGGGGCGGCCAGGAGGGGGGCCCCTGTTCGGGGGAAATCGTCTTGCCAACCCGGGGTCACAACGGTAACTCCGCCATCCCGTTACGCTGTCATTGCGGGAAATTTCACCATGAAGTTGGCCCAGTTGTTAAGTCCCGATCAAATCCTTCTGGAGGTGAAGGCGGGCGAACATTGGGCTTCCATCGTGGAATTGGTGGACTGCCTCATCGCCTGCGGGAGGCTCCCGGAGGCTCAGTATGAAGGCATCCTCGCCTCCCTGAAAGCACGTGAGGAGCAGGTCAGCACGGGCATCGGCGGCGGGGTGGCCATCCCCCACGCATTCTCGGATGACCTGGAGGAAGTGGTCGCCATTTTCGGCCGGTCACGGGAGGGGATCGACTACCAGGCGCTGGATGGAAAGCCCGTCCAGCTCATCATCCTCTTCATCGTTCCGCGGAAGGACTACCACCTGCACCTGCGGACCCTGGCGGCCATCGCGAAGATGTTCACCAACGCGGAAGTCCGCCGCCAGCTCGTCGAGGCGGAGACGGAGGAGGACATGCTGGCCATCCTTGATTCCCGGCCGTCGCGCACCGGTTCGCCGATTCCTTAACTTCGGCTTCCCCTCCGCGTCGTTTGTGCGGAACATCCCCGCAAGCCATGACGCTCCTCCAGCTTCTCGAATCCCGTCTTGCTCTCGCCCTCGAATCCGTTCTGGGCGAGCCCACGCCCGCCGCGGTGACCCCTGCCGCGGATCTCCGCTTCGGTGACTACCAGTCGAACGCGGCGATGGTGCTGGCGAAGCGGCACGGGAAAAACCCGCGCGCGCTGGCGCAGGAACTCATCGACAAGATCGACCTCGCCGGGATCGCCTCCGCCGAAATCGCCGGGCCGGGTTTCCTGAATTTCCGGATCTTCCCGGAAGCCTACGCCCTTCTCGCCACGGAACTCCTGGCCGACCCACGCCTCGGTGTGCCGCAGGTCGGGGAAGGAAAGACGGTGGTCGTGGACTTCTCCGCGCCGAACGTGGCGAAGCCGATGCATGTCGGCCACATCCGCTCCACCATCATCGGTGACACGCTCTGCCGCGTCGCCCGCTCGCTGGGCTACAACGTTGTCTCCGACAACCACATCGGCGACTGGGGCACCCAGTTCGGGATGATCCTCTTCGGATGGAAGAACCACCTGAATGCGGAGGCGCTCGAGGCGGATCCCATCGCGGAGCTGGTGAGGCTCTACCGTGAGGTGAACAACGCCGGCAAGGAGGACCCGGAGATCCGAGAGCTGTGCAAGGCGGAACTGGTGAAGCTCCAGGCCGGGGATCCGGAGAACCTGGGCATCTGGCAGCGCTGCATCGACCTGTCCAAGGCCGGTCTCCAGAAAATCTACGATCGCCTCGACGTGCAGTTCGACCACTGGCTGGGCGAAAGTTTCTACAATGACCGCTTGGCGGGCCTGGTCGATGAACTGCTCGGCAACGGCATCGCCCGCATGAGCGAGGGCGCGGTCTGTGTGTTTTCCGATGAAACCAAGAAGCCGGAAGCGGATCCGTTCAAAGTGCGCAACGAAAGCGGCTGGGGGGATTTCCCGATGATCGTCCGCAAGAGCGACGGTGGCTTCAACTACGCTACCACCGACCTCGCCACGCTGGAGTACCGCCGCTCCCAGTGGGATGCGGACTCCGTCTGGTACGTGGTGGACCACCGCCAGTCGCTGCATTTCCAACAGCTTTTCGATGTGGCTGCCCGTCTGGATCTCGACGGCATGGACCTGCGCCACATTTCCTTCGGCACGATCCTCGGCAAGGATGGCAAGCCGCTCAAAACCCGCTCCGGGGACCTGCCGCAACTGGCGGACCTCCTCGATGAAGCGGTGGCCGCCGCCGGTGTGGCCGTCGCGGAGCGTTCCCGTGTGGAGACGGATGCGGAGCGGAAGGATCTGGCCGAACTCATCGGCATCAGCGCGGTGAAATTCACCGAGCTGGCCCACCACCGCAGTTCCGACTACGTGTTCGACCTGGAGAAAATGCTGGCCCTCCAGGGGGACACCGCGCCCTACCTCCAGAACGCCTACGTCCGCAGCCGCTCCATCTGGCGGAAGCTGGGCGATGAAGCCCCGGCCGAACTGGCTCCCGTCTCCCTTGCGGAGGAGCAGGAAATCCACCTCGCCCGCCTGTTGGTCCGCTTCGGCGAGGTCGTGCCGACCATTCTGGATGATTTCCGCCCGAACCTGCTGGCGAACTACCTGCTGGAAGTCGCGCGTGCCTTCCATTCCTTCTTCGAGGCCTGCCCGGTCCTGAAGGCGGAGACGGCGGTGCGCGACAGCCGTCTTTCGCTCTGCGAGCTCACGTCCCGCGTGCTGAAGCAGGGCCTCGGCCTGCTGGGCATCCGCGTTCCGGAGAGAATGTGAGCCTCAGTGGCAGCTCCAGGCCGGCGCCGCTTTCCAGCAAGCAGGCCCGGCTTTGATTGCGTGGTGGCGTTTTGGGTTCCGGCCGCTGGTGAAGCTGCCGGGAGGAGGGATATTGCCGGGTTTCGTCAAGCCCGGTCCGGGATGTCCGATTTACCGGGGATGTCCGAAGGAATGACAAAAATGGGAAGGAGGTTTCGTATCTGGATGTTTGCCTTTTAATCATTGATGTACAATTAATTATGGATATCATAGCGGACTCGGACTTGGAGATTGGGATTGGGGGTAACCTGGAGCGGGATCCTGCCATAACGGTACGGACAGACGTGAAGGATTACCTTTCAGACGATCCGGATGACGGATGCATCAGGCGCATCAAGCAAGGTGACGCCGATGCCTTCGAGGCGGTCGTGTACCGCTTCGAGCGTCCTTTGCGTGCGTGGCTGGCCACCCTTTCTCCGCCCGGGGTGGATGCGGATGAGATCGCCCAGAAGAGCTTCATCGCCGCCTACACCCGGATCGATGAATTCGAGGAAGGCACCAACTTCGGGGCGTGGCTTTTCAGTATCGCCCGCTGGCAGTTGAAGACGGAGACGACCCGCCTGCGGAGGATCGCGGATTATCACTCCCGCTACGCGCCGGATCTGCTCCAGAAACTCCACGGCGAGGCCGAAGTGGAGCCGGAGCACCTGATGACCCAGGTGGGGCACCTGAAGAAGTGCATGGCTTCCCTCAGCCAGGATTTGGCGTGCCTCCTGAAATGGCGGTACTATGATGAGATTTCCCTTGAGGAGATGGCGCGCCTGAGCGAGCGCTCCGTGCCCGCGGTCAAAAAACAGCTTTGGAAGTTGCGCCGGAAACTCCAGCAGTGCCTGGAACAGCGCATGGAAGGAACCATCACCTGATATCATGGAAAGCGAGCAACAACGGTTCGAACGCCTGTGGACGGATTATCTCGAAGGGGATCTGGACGAGCAGGGTGTGGCTGAGCTCCGGGAACTGCTCGCGGAGAACGAAGAGCTGGCCGCACAGGTGGCGCCGCTTTACCAGACCCACCGGTTGCTGGGCTACCTCTACAAGGAGAGCGACGAAGGCAGCGAACGGTTCGTAAAAGCCCTGCGGGAACGTCTGCCGAAGGACGGCGTTTCCTTCACCAGCGAGGTGCTGCGGAAGCAGCGGGAACTGGTTTCCCTGGAGCGCGCTCCCCACGCGATGAAGCCGCGCGGGTCCCGCGGCCTGCGTCTCGTCGTCACCGGTTTGGCGGCGGCGTGTGTGACACTCGCCGCGCTCCTGTTCTGGAGGAATCCGGCGCGTGAGGCGCCGGCGGGGACCGCCGGCACCGCGGTGCCTGAAGTCCGCGTCGTCCGTCTGGCCCATGCCAGGTTCTTCGGTGAGCTGTCGCCGAAGCTTCATTCGTCGATTCCCTACGACAAGGAATACACGCTCATCGCCGGCATGATGGAGCTGAAGTTCCCCAATGGCGCTGAAGCGATCCTGGAGTCTCCCGCCGTGTTCCGGGTGAAGGAAAATGACGTGCTGGTGATGGATACCGGCACCTGCTCCGTGCATGCGCCTCCGGGGGCCGAGGGATTCCGCATCGATACCCCCGGCTCGACGGTGGTTGATCGTGGCACCCGGTTCTCTTTGAAAGTCAACGACTCCAATGAGACGGAGATCCACGTCGTCGAAGGCATCGCGGATGTCTATCCGGCGGTCGATGGGAAGCCGGAAACCTCACCCTCCAACGAGATCCGCCTCACGGAAAAGCAGGCGCTGCTTCTCCGGGATTCCCTCCATCCGGTGACCACGGCTGCGACCTTCGATGCCAGCAAGTACCGCAAGCAGCTCCCTGACCGGATCGTTTCCTACCGGGCTTCATCGGCCGATGACGGTTATGCGGAGGATCTGGCGGATGTGACCGTGCAGCGTGGAGGGGAGGTGATCACTTACCCGGTGGACAAGCTGATCCGGGCGGATGTGGTGTGGTTCAAGGCGGCGGACGAACTTTCCTCCGGCTACATGATGACCGGTCCGAAAACCGCGAGTCCGGCCGGGGCGGCGGATCCGAATGATCCGGCGTGCGCGACCCGTTACGACTACCTGCTCACCACGCCGGGCGGCAGTGTTTCGCCCGCGTCCCTCCTGGCGGACCCCTCCCTGCTCACCGGTGTGATCAACCCCGGCGGATCCGCCACCCCTCTCACGGGGGATCCGGTCATGTTCCGGAACCCGGCCACCGGGGACGACGGGACGCCCGGACTGGCGATCCGCTTCCGCCAGCCTGTGACCAATGGCCCCGGTCCGGATGTGGTGTTTTTCGAAGTCCAGCCGGTGATTTATCCGCCGGAGGGGGATCCTTTCCACGTCAGCCCGCTCAAGTTCAGGGAAGGGCTGCGCAGCCGCACGATCCGGAACTACGATCTCAACCTGCACTCCTCCGAGGCGCTGCGGATCACCGCGCCCTACGTCCATTTCTCCGAAAACAAGGTCGCGAATTCGCTCGAGGATCTGGACTCGATGAAGCTGCTCGCCCGTCCGACGAAGCTCGTCTATCGGGCCGTCGCGGTGGGGATCGATCTTTCGGATCTTGGCTACGCACAGGGTGAAAAGGTGGATGGCCTGTTCTTCCAGGACATGATGGATGACCGGTTCCAGATTGATCCGGTGTTCATCGGCGGCCTGCCACCGAACTGAAGCCCGCGTCCGGAGATTCCGGAAATGTCCCCTATTTCCCCGATGGGGGTAACCGCCGTGGGTCTGGTGCCATTCCGTGGGCGTCTCCCGCAATGGTCGCATGATCGGAAGCAGTGGGGGGCACCACCTGCGAGCCGTTGTGACCACCCGCGTCATGGGGATTCCTCCGGCTCGGCCAACGCTGACCCCATATCCCTGACCATCGCCCATGTGGATTGTTCGTTTTGCCCTCCGCTACCGCTACACGATTGGCGTTTTCGCGATCCTGATCATGCTCTTCGGCATCCTGTCGGTGAGGAGGATGTCAACCGACATCCTGCCAACGGTGGAGAGCCCCCAGATCACCCTCGTGTGGACCTACAACGGCCTCAACGCGAAGGAAATGGCGCTGAAGGTCACCTCTTTCTCGGAGATCGTCACCATCAACAACGTCGATGACCTGCTGGAGGTCCGCTCCGAGACCTCGAACGGAATCGGCCTCGTGAAGATGGTTTTCCAGCCCTACGTCAACATCGAGATGGCGATGACACAGGTCACCGCCGTCTCGCAGACCATCCTCCGGCGCATGCCGCAGGGCACTACCCCGCCGCTCATCGTCCAGAGCAGCCCCTCCAGCGTGCCCATCCTCCAGTTGATCGTCTCATCGGACACGCAGACCGACGGGCAGCTCTATGACTACGCGCGCCTGGCGCTGCGGGCGCAGATCCAGGGCATTCCCGGCGTGCGCATGTCGCTGCCCTACGGTGGCGCGGCGCGGCAGGTGATGATCGAACTGATCCCGGAGGCACTGAACGCGTTCGGCCTCTCCCCGGCGGACATCAACCGCGCGCTTGGCACCCAGAATCTCACGCTCCCGTCCGGAATGCTGAGGGAAGGGGAGCGGGAGCTTCCCGTGTCCATCAACGCCAGCCCGGAATCCGTGGAAGCGTTTCTCGATCTGCCCATCCGTGAGATCGACGGGCGTGTCATCCTCCTCCGGGACGTGGCCCACGCGCGGGACGGTGAGGCCATCTCCACCAATGTCGTGCGGCTCAACGGCCAGAACGCGGTGATGGTATCCGTGCTGAAGCTCGGCAAGGCGTCCACCGTGGACATCGTCAACGGCATCCTCGCCCGCATGCCGAACATCCAGGCGGCGGCTCCGCCGGGACTGCGCGTGGAACCGCTCTTCGACCAGTCCGTCTTCGTCAATGCGGCGGTTGGCACCGTGCTGCATGAGATCGTCCTCGTCGGCTCTCTTGTCGCGCTGGTGGTCATCCTGTTCCTCGGCTCATGGCGGTCCACGCTCATCGTCCTCTGCTCCATTCCGCTGGCGTTGCTCTGCTCCATCCTCGGCCTGTATCTCATCGGCGCGACGTTCAACCTCATGACCCTGGGCGGGCTTGCGCTCGCCATCGGGATCCTCGTGGACAACGCGCTGGTGGAGATTGAGAACACCAAGCGCCAGATCGCGCTCGGGAAGCCAGTGCAACAGGCAGTCGTCGACAGCGCGAGGGAGGTCGCTTTCCCCGAGTTCGTCTCCACCACGGGCATCTGCATCGTCTTCATGCCCATCTTCATGCTTTCCGGGACCGCGGCCTATGTCTTCAAGCCGCTGGCCCTCGCCGTGATCTTCGCGATGATCGCCAGCTACGTGCTTTCCCGTACCTTGGTGCCGACGCTGGCCTCGATGATGATGCCATCCGAGGTGGAGGCCGAAAAGAAGCCTCCGGGATTCATCCGCCGGCTGCACCATGGGGTCGAGCATCTGCTCGACAAGGTTGCCCGTGTGCAGGCAGGCATCCTCCATTTCTTCCTCCGCAGGGGCTTCGTGTTGATCTTGCTCGTCCTCGCAGTGCTCGGCGTGGGCGGCGGGTCCGCGAAGTTCCTCGGCAGGGAGTTCTTTCCAGTGACGGATGCCGGGCTGATGAGCCTTTTCCTGCGCATGCCATCCGGCACCCGGCTGGAGGAGACCGGGCGGCGCTTCGCGGATGTGCACCGGGAGATCCGCAGGATCATCCCGGAGGAGGAACTCCTGTTCGTGGCGGAGAACGTCGGCCAGCCATCCTCCATCAACCAGGCGTGGGTGCCCAGCACCGCCGTCGGCACGTTCGATGGTGAGATCCTCGTGCAGCTCGCACCGGGCCACAAGCCGACGGCGGAATACATGGCCAAGGTCCGCACCATGTTGGCGGAGAAGTTCCCGGATGTGAAAGGGTTCTTCCGCCCGGCGGACGCAACGAGCCAGACGCTGTCGTCGGGCGCCGCCACGACGTTCGAGATCCGCTTCATTGGCAGGGATGTCAAAGGGAACCTCGTGCTGGCGAACCAACTGGTGGAGCGCTTTTCGAAAGTCCCCGGAGCGGTGGATGTGACATTCCGTGAGGTCCTGGACCTGCCGGAATTCTACCTGGAGGTGGACCGCATCCGCGCCGCCCAACTGGGGGTCACCCAGCAGGATGCGGTGAGCGGACTCCTTTCCTTTCTCGGTTCCGGGGCAAGTGTCTCCACCAGCTTCTGGGCGGATCCGGCGACGGGTTCGTCCTACGATGTGCAGGTGCTCGCCCCACCGAAAGCAGTCGAGGCAGCTCCCCGGCTCCTCGACATCCCGGTGAAGCCTTCCGGCGGCGGGGAGGCGGTATTGCTCGGTGCCTTCGCCAGGATCGGGGAGCGGAAAAGCTCGGCCAGCATCTCGCGGACGACGTTGCTGCCGACCTTCACCGTCGTCGGAAATGTCCAGGGGCGGGATCTCGGAGCCGTTGCCGATGACCTCGAATCGATCCTGTCCGGCCTCCGTCCCGAATTGAAACCGAACAACCGCATCGAGCTTGTCGGCCAGGCCGCGCTGATGCGCTCCGCCTACAGCGAACTGATCGGCGGCCTCGGTCTGGCGGCGGTGCTGGTGTTTCTGGTCATGGTGGTGAACTTCCAGTCCTGGAGCATGCCGTTCATCGCCATCTCCGGCCTGCCGGTCTCCATCTCCGGTGCGTTGTTCGGCCTTTGGGTGACAGGGACTCCGCTGAGCGTGCCCGCGCTGATGGGTGTCATCATGGTGGTTGGCGTCTCGACGGCCAACAGCGTGCTTGTCACCTCCTTCGCGCGTGACCGGTTGGCGGACGGCGTCGGTGGAGTCTCCGCCGCCCTGGAGGCCGCCACCACCCGCCTGCGTCCGGTGATGATGACCGCCTCGGCGATGATCCTCGGCGTGGTTCCCATGGCCATCGGGGCCGGTGAGGGGGGCGAGCAGAACGCCCCGCTGGGCCGCGCGGTCATCGGTGGCCTCCTGTTCGGCACCGTGGCATCCCTGTTTCTCGTGCCTGTTGTCTTCGCCTGGGCGAAGGGTCGCGCCAAAGCGGCCGCGCCGGCCACCAACGAATCCACCCCCATCCTTCTCGACGACCATGAACCGGAGCTTTCCTGAAGTCATTCTCAGCATCACATTGTTTGCCACCACCCTCCATGCCGGGGAGGTGGTGAAAGTCCGCACGGCGAAACCGGAGGCGGCCCCTGCTGAGCAACCACTCAAGGCGACGGGGCGGACGGCGCCCGGCCAGGAAGCGGTGTTGTACGCCCGTGCGACCGGCACCCTATCAGAGCGGAAAGTGGACATCGGCGACCGAGTGAAGGAAGGGGATGTCCTCGCCGTCATCTCCGCTCCGGAGATCCCCCATGAGATTGAAGCTGCAAAGGCCCGCGTGGAACAGACGGAGGCCCGCAAGGAACTGGCCGGGCTTCTTCTGGAGAGGGGCGAAACCCTCGCCGCGAGCAATGCCTTCTCCAAGGAGGATCTCGACGAGCGGAGGTCCGGCACCCGGACCGCCACCGCGGATCTTCTCTCCGCACGTGCGGAGCTGGGCCGTCTGGAAGAACTGCAGAGGTTTCTTGTCATCCGTGCGCCATTCGATGGAACCATCACCGCCCGCCGTGTCGATGTGGGCGACCAGATCAAGGGTGATGCGAATTCCGGAGACGGGTGGTTGTTCCGGATCGCCCGGTTGGATGATCTGAGGATGATCCTCCACGCTCCTCCTGCGACCGCCCTTCAGCTCAAACCGGGCGGGGAAGCGGAGATCTCCTTCGCGGATCTGCCAGGCAGGACCTTTCCGGGAAAAGTCGTCCGTTCGAGCGGTGTCATCGACGCCGGCTCCGGGACGATGCGTGTGGAACTGCAGGTGCCGAACCCCGATTTCGTACTGCCCGCCGGACTTTCGGGGATGGCTGGATTCATCACGAAGTCGGATTTCCCCATTCTGATGGTGCCGTCCAATGCGGTTCTCATCCGTGGTGGGGTCGCGAACCTCGCGGTCATCGAGGCGGGCAAGGTGAGGTTTCTCCCGGTCAAGCCCGGCCGCACACTGGGAGCGAAGACCGAGATCCTTTCCGGTCTGAGTCCGGAAAAGGAGGTTGTCCTCAGCCCCAACGCCCTGTTGCAGGACGGCGACGCGGTGGAGGTCACCGCGATGGAGCAGGTGAAATCAAGTTCCTGATAGACCCCGGGGCGGCGGATTCCGGGGAAAAACATCAAATTTTCACGTGGAAGGTAACCAATGTGAATTTTCTGCCATCTCCCCTATAGGCCGCACCTTTCCGACGGACGGCGAAAGCTCACAGAACCCATGAACAGACGGGACTTCGTCAAAAATTCGGCATTGAGTGCCGGTGCAATCGCCGCGTCAGGATTCCTGGCGGAGCGCGCGGCCGCCGCATCTGGTGGCAAGCCCGCGAAAATCAAAATCGCCCAGCTCGGCGTCGGCCATGCGCACGCCTCGGAGCGCATGAAGTCCCTGGCAAGCCTCCCGGATGACTTCGAGATCGTCGGTGTGGTGGCTGAGCGGACCGACTCGACGGAGATCAGCCGCGGCGGAAAAGGTTCCAAGACCTACTCCGGGCTGAAGTGGATGACGGAGGAGGAGCTGCTGGCGACCCCCGACCTCCAGGCGGTGATGGTGGAAACCGCCAACCGCGACCTGGTTCCCGCGGCCACCCGCTGCATGGAAAAGGGGCTGGCCATCTGCATGGACAAGCCGGGCGGTGAGAACTTGGAGGACTACCGGAAGCTGCTCGATGGCTGCCGGGACAAAAAGCTGCCCTTCCAGATCGCCTACATGCTGCGGACCAATCCCGGCATCCAGTTCATCCGCAAAGCCGTCAGCGAAGGCTGGCTGGGGGATATCCATGAGATCCAGGCCAGCATGAGCCATGACTACAGCGATGAGGCGTATCTCCGCTATCTGGGCGATTTCTCCGGCGGAACGATGTTCCTCCTTGGTTGCCACCACATCGACTGGATCACCTCCTTGCTGGGCCGTCCCGGGAATGTGACCGCTTTCATGGGATCGACCAAGGAAGCCGCTGGAAAGGGCAGGAACAACTGCCTGGCGGTGCTGGAGTACGCCCACACGATCGCCTCCATCCATGTCAGCGATTCGGAGGTGGAGGGACTGAGCAACCGGCGCATCAAGGTTTCCGGAAACAAAGGGACCATCGAGCTGAGTCCTGTCGAGCGCTTCGGCGCGCCCCACCTCCTGAAGCTCCGGCTGAAGGAAAAGGCCGGCACCTATGCGAAGGGGACCCATACCGTGGACCTCGGTATCCGCAAGGACCGCTACGTGGACCAGTTGAAGGAATTCGGAGCCATCGTGCGTGGGGAGATCGGGAACCCTTTCAGCTACGGCCACGACCTGCTGGTCCAGGAGATCCTCCTTTCCGCCGCAGGATACACCAAGTGGGGCACCCCGGCCCCTGCCCCGCAAGCCCACCAATGACCGGACACCACCGCACCCCGATGTCCCGCACCCTTTCCAGGATTTCCCACACGTTCCAAATGCTCGAAGGCTCCCGCAGATTCTCCCGTTTCGGTTTGTTCCTGATCTCTTCCGGTCTCGGATTACAGGTCGGCGCGGTTTGCGCCCAGACGGGTGAGGACATCACTTCCGGAAACCTGTCCGCTCCGGGTGACTGGGCTCCCTGGCTTGAGAAGGACTTCCCTTTCTTCTCCTCCGTGCTCGACGCGCGTGCCGTCGGTGGTGCGTTTCCGAAGAACAACCTCGTGCCGCGCGCACTGATCCTGAACCTGGGGCAGGACGTGTGGGCCGCTTATGACACGGACCTCCTCAGGATTGCGCTGGTGTGGAAAGGGGAGGCGGGCAAGGCGGCGGTGACCGATGAGTCGATGTCCACCATCTCCTACATCAACGCCACCCAGAAGGTGGACAAAGGGCAGAAGGACGCACCGAAGCCCATCGGCACGCCATTCCTGGCCAACGGGATCTATGAGGGCTGGAAGGTGGTCGCCGGCTCCGGTGAAAAGCTCGTCTTCTCCGATCCCAGGAAACCCGGTCCGACGAAACATGAGGTGGGCAAAGGTCCGTTGCCGGAGGATCAGGCGGGATTGCGTCGTGTCCGCTTCCCGGATCATGGGAGTGCGCGGCTGAGCCATGACATCCATGGCACCGAAGTCACCGAAACCCTGAGCCTGTCGGAAGAAAAGGGTGGCACATTTCTCGTGCGGAAGTTCGAACTCGCACCGCATGCCCGGGACTTCGCGGTGGCGCTGTCCGCCGCGGTGGATGGCTCGGCGGCTCCCGGGAAGATCACCTCCTCCGACGGGAAGGAACTGGCGGTCCGCGAGCATGGAGGGGTGCGGTATCTCGTCATCCCGGCAACAAAGGAAGCCGTCACCATCCAGGTGGCATTCCCCGCTCCTGCGGCCGCCGCTGCCAAGGCGGCTTCCGCGAAGCGCCCCGCCGCCTGGACGGGGAAAGTCACGACTTCCGGCACGCTTTCAGCAAAACCGGATCTCTATGTTTTCGATGACATCCCGCTGCCGCTCGACAACCCGTGGAAGCGCAACCCGCGACTCGCTGACATCGCCTTCCTCAATGACAAAGGAGACGCCGCGGCGGTCACCTTCGATGGTGACGTGTGGCTCATCTCCGGCCTCAAGGGCGACCTGGAGAAAGTGGAGTGGAAACGCTTCACCTCCGGCCTCCATGAGCCGTTGAGCATCGTCCACCGCAACCTGCCGGGGATGGACGCCGGTCTGTTCGTTTTCGACCGCAACGGCATCTGGCGGATCCTGGACCACAACGGCGACGGGGTGGCGGACGAGCACCAGCTTTTCTCCAACCGATTCGGCCAGACGGCGGAAACGCGCGAGTATGCGAACTCCATGGAACTCGCTCCGGATGGTTCCTTCGTCATCAGCAAGGGCGGCCAGCGCGGCCCGACGCTCGCCCAGGACAGTGGCAAGGTGCTGCGGGTCCATGCGGATGGGAAGAAGGTGGAGACGCTGGGCTGGGGTCTGCGGCAGCCGTTCGTCGGCGTGCATCCGGTCACCGGTCTCGTCACCGCCAGCGACCAGGAGGGATTCTACGTCCCCTCCACTCCGGTCCACATCATCCGGGACAATCTCTACTACGGCTATCTGGCGGACATGCTGCCGAAGGAGAAATACCCCGCGCCCATCACGGACCCGGCTGTCTGGATTCCGCATCCGGTCAACCCCAGCGCCGTCACCCAGGTCTGGGCGAACGATCCGCGCTTCGGCCCGCTGGATGGCGAGTGTATCCTCATCGGCTTCAACCGTCCGGAGCTTTTCCAGATCCTCTTCAGCGATCGATTCACCAAACCCCAGGGCGCGGCGATCTCGATCTCCCGCGACCTGGAGTTCGCTCCGCTCAACGGCACGATGAATCCCGCGGACGGCCAACTCTACGTCACCGGCTTCCAGAACTTCGGGACCACCGCCACGCGCGTCAGCGGCTTGGCGAGGCTCCGTCACACGAAGAACGCCGGGGCGGTGCTGAAGGAATGCACGGCGACCCAGGAAGGAGTTCTGCTGGAGTTCGACGTGCCCCTCGACGAAGAGTCACTCTCCTCCCCGGATGTTTTCAGCGTGGAGCGGTGGAACTACCGCAGGACGTCGAAGTACGGCTCCCCGCACCTGAAGCTGGATGGCAAGCCGGGCAGCGAGTGGATGACGGCCAGCAGCGTGTATCTTTCCCAGGACCGCAAGTCGGTGTTCGTCGGCCTGCCGGACATGAAGGACGGCGTCATGCAGATGCGCCTCGGCTGGGGCATCAAGTCGGCGGATCAGGCATCCCTGACCCACAGCGTGTATTTCACCCCGTACGAGCTGGCGGCCTTTGATCCGGTCAAGGAAGGCTTCGGCTCGATCAAGGTCGATCTCACCCCGCGCAAGGCGAAGGTGGCGAAGGAGGAGAAGCCTTCCGCCAGTGAAGGGAAGCGCCTGTACGAGATGACCGGCTGCATGGCCTGCCACAGCATCGACGGCAGCGGGCGTGAAGGGAAGGTCGGGCCCACGTGGAAGGGGCTCTATGGACGCGAGCGCGTCCTGACGGACAACAGCAAGGTCAAGGTCGGGAACGACTACCTGCGCGAATCCATCCTCAACCCGAGCGCGAAGGTTCCCAAGGAGTTCAAGAACATCGAGGCAGGCATGCCCATTTATGAAGGCATCCTGAGCGACCCGCAGATCGAATCACTGATCCTCTTCATCAAGAGCCTGGAGAAATGAAACGCAGATCCTTCCTTTCCACCACAGTGGCCGCGGGGGTTGGCACCGCCCTGGCCAGGGGAGGGGCCGTGCCCGCCCGCCGCCCCACGGTCGGGATCATCGGCCACACGGGCAGGGGGGACTACGGACACGGTATCGACACCGGATGGCTCAACGTGCCTGAGACGGAGATCGTCGCCGTGGCGGATGCGCATGAAAAAGGACTGGAGGCCGCCTTGAAGCGGTTGGGTGTGGAGCGCGGATTCACCGACTACCGGGAGATGCTGCGGACCGTGCGGCCGGAGCTGGTCGCCATCGGCCCCCGCCACATCGACCAGCACCGTGACATGCTTATGGCCGCCATCGGGTCCGGGGCGAAGGGCATCTACATGGAAAAGCCGTTCTGCCGGGACCTGGCGGAGTGTGATGAAGTCATCGCCGCGCTGGAGGAGAGCGGGACCAAGCTCACCATCTCCCACCGCACCGGCTACCACCCTGCGGTTCCGGCGATCAAGCAAGCCATCGAATCCGGCGGGATCGGCAAGGTCCTGGAAATCCGGATGCGCGGGAAAGAGGACAAGCGGGGCGGTGTGCAGGACTTCTGGGTCCTGGGCACCCATCTCCTGAACCTCTCGGTGATCTTCGCCGGAAAGCCCACGGCCTGCCATGCCACCCTCCTCCAGAACGGTCGTCCGGTCACCAAGTCGGACCTCATCGAAGGCCAGGAAGGCATCGGCCCCATCGCCGGTGACGAGATCCACGTCCGGTATGAGACGGAGAGCGGCATCCCGGTATTCTACGACGGCTTGCGGGAAGCGAATGTGAAGGAAGCGAGTTTCGGCATGCAGATCATCGGCAACGACGGCCTGATCGACATCCGCTGTTCCGTGGAGGACTACCCGGAATCCCAGCCGCTCGCCCACCTTGTTCCAGGTTGCCCGCATGCGCCGCCCGCAGGTCCCCGTGAGTGGATTCCCATCACCAGCGCGGGCGTGGGGAAGCCGGAACCCGTCAACGGGATCCTCAAACTCATCCGCGGTCACCGCAAGCCCATCACCGACCTCCTCGCCGCCATCGATGAAGACCGCCAGCCGTTGTGCGGCGCGCCGGATGGCCGTCTGGCCATCGAGATGGTCGTCGCCGCCTTCGAGTCCCATCGCCGCAACGGCGCGCGGGTCACGTTCCCCCTCACCGAGAAAAGAAACCCCCTCTACCTGCTCTGAGCATTCTGCCGCCAGGCAAAATTCACAAACCCCAACCGATGAAAATGAACCGCATTCTGAAACCGATCGTCGCATCGTTCGCGCTCGCTTCCGTGGCCTCCGGAGCGATCACCTGGAACACGCCCCAGGACATCGCCAACGACGTCACCCAGATCTCCACCACCGGCAGCCTGGTGTATGCCTACAGTTTCTCGAATGTGAACACGGGGTCCACGACCATCAACACGGTCGCTTTCTCCAACACGAACACGACCTCCGTGGCCGGGGCCTACAGTGTGGCCTTCCTGTCTCCCAGCACCACGATCACCGTCGGCACCGATGTATCCCTTGCCTCGGGGGCATACAACGGGCTGGATGGTTCCTACAAGAGTCTCATCGGCCGGGAGATCCGGACCGGGGGCGGGACCACCGGAGGGCCCAGCAGCGGGGGTGTCGGCGCGGCGGATGACGCCTACTACAACGGATACCGCGTGACATTGAACGGCCTCACGGATGGCGCGGCCTACCAGGTCCAGATCTGGCTGAACGACAGCCGGAACACGAACACCGCCTACCTCGGCTTCGGCCACCTGGATGGAAGTGTCTTGGTCGACTACAACACGAGCGATGCGGCCGGAGGCATCGGCCAGTATGTGGTAGGCGAGTTCGTGGCCACCGGAACTTCCCAGACGTTCGATTTCACCACCGCGGCTGCCGAAGTGAACAACGTCGCGCTGCTAAACGCATTCCAGGTCCGTCAGGTGCCGGAGCCTTCCGCCGCCATTTTCGGCCTCCTCGGGCTGTCCTGCCTCGCCTTCCGCCGCCGCCATTGAGCGGTCGCTCCCTTTCTCCCCAAACACATAAAAATAAAGCCTCAGATGAAAATCAGAACCGCAGTCCTGTCCGCCTGTCTCCTGTCGCTCGCATCCGTTTCCCAAGGTGCGATCACCTGGCAATCCGCGCAGAACATCACCGGTGATTCCAATGTCTCCACCAACGGAACCTCCCTTTACGCCTACAACTTCACTACGGCGGCCGGCACCACGACGGTGAACGGGGTGGGGTTCACCAACTCCAACACGTTCTCGGTGACGGGGGCGTACACCTTCGACTTTCTGAGCCCCAGCACGGGCCGGGCGACCGCCTCTGACTCCAGTTTCAACGGAGGGCAGTTCAGTGCATTGAGCAGTTCCTACCAGGCTCTGCTCGGTCAATCCATCCGCTCCACGGGCGGGTCGGGCGCGGGCGCCGCCAATGACTCGGCGTTCAATGCCTACGCGCTCACCCTGAGCGGTCTGACGGCTGGGAGCGTCTATGAGGTCCAGGTCTGGATCAGCGACAGCCGGAACCTTGATCCCGCGCTTCTGGGCCTCGGGCACCTCGACCGTGGGGCCGGTGGTCCACTTGTGGACTACAATGTCGGGAACGCGGCGGGAAATCTGGGCCAGTATGTGGTCGGGACGTTCACCGCGACCGGCACCAGCGAGGATTTCGTTTTCGATGCCTTTGCCGCACCCACTGCCAACGTCGCCCTGCTGAATGCCTTCCAGGTCCGTGCCATTCCCGAACCTTCCGCAGCCCTCCTCGCGGCAGCCGGATTGTTCGCTGGGATTTCCCGGCGCCGCAGATAGCCGGTCCCACCCCGCCAAAGGGAGATTTTGGTAAAACCCGATCTGATCGAAATTCCCCATGCAACACGCCGCCAAACCCAAAGGCGCCCCGCATCCCGGCTTCGCACTCGTCACCGTCATCACCCTGATGGCGTTGCTCGCCGTGCTGGTGATGGGGGTGCTTTCGTTGAGCGCGGTCACCATACGGTCGTCCCAGCAAGGCCATGCGATGTCCGTGGCCCAGGCGAACGCACGGCTGGCACTCTCCATCGCCCTCGCGGACCTGCAGAAGCATGCCGGACCGGACCAGAGGGTCACCGGACGGGCGGACGTCACCGACAGCTCCGTCGCGAATCCGATGTGGACCGCGGTGTGGGATTCGGAAGGTGGGGATCCGGTCTATCTGGTCAGCGGGAACAGCTCCGGGAAAGGAGGGGCGTCAGTCCACCTGCCCGGCAAGCAGTTGGCCAAGGAGGATGGCAGCCTGCTCTTTGGAGCGGAGCTTCCCGCGGAGCGGCAGGTGTTCGCTCCCACGGTGCATCTCAACGGGGAGGAAAAAGGAAGCTATGCTTTCTGGGTTGCGGATGAAGGGGTGAAAGCCCGCATCGACCTGAAGAATCCGTACAGGAACGCAAGCGGGGACAGGGAACTGTATCTCGCGGCGGGGGTCGCCCAGAGCAACTCCATCGGTCATGCTTCCTCGGATCTGAAAAGAAACTGGCCGGGGGATGATTCGAAGTTCGGCCATCTTCTTTCCCTGGAGCAGGCGGGGTTGCTGGATCTAGGGATCCCGGACTTCCACCGCCAGTATTTCCATGATCTCACCGCCCACAGCCGCGGTCTGCTGACGGATGCGAAGAAAGGCGGGCTGAAACGGGATCTCACCCTCGCTTTCGAGAACGAGGGTGTGTTCGAGCGTTGGTTCGGGCGCAAGCAGGCCACCCAGACTACACCCGCGGCAAGCGTCACCGGAGTCGTCGTGACCACGGAGGGCGGCTACCAGCATACCGTCGGCGGTCAGGGGCCCTCCTCGGAGAAGTTCTACATCTCTGATGAGTTCAGGAACTACCGGAACAAGGACTCCGGCCCGAACTGGGGCATCCTCTGCCACTACTACAACCTCTACAAGCAGGTGGAGACCCAGGCGGATTCGTTCCCGTTCATCCTGCCCCATCCTCCGGCGAACATCCAGGCGCGCCGCAGCAGTTGGGATCCCTATACCGAATACATCGACACGTCCGGCTCGCTGGATCCCATCTATACTTCCGATCTCCAGCACAACAACAACTACGTTGCCCCCGTCCCGGGCCGGTTCCAGGTGGCTTACCGACTCAAGTCGAGACTCGTCGGGGTCCGTCCGGACGGCCAGCGTTCCTACTCCATCATCCTCGAGTTCAAGCCGGTCATCGGCATCTGGAATCCCTACAACGTCACCTTCCGCCATCACCGCTACCGGGTGGAGTGGGAGATGTCCCCGATCCTGAAGGTCGAGATCGACGACCGGACGACATTCCCCGGCGGACCGTTCAACATGGAGGTGGACATGACCGGCTGGTATGGCCGCTCCGACGACAGCGACCTGCTCACCTTCTTCACGAATGAAGTCGATCTCCGGCCCGGGGAACTGAGGATTTTCTCCCTGAAGGAGGAAGCCACCATCCCATCGCGGAACTTCCGTGGGGGTGCCTCCGCGTCGCTGAACTACACCCTGGAGTCCGCGTGGGGGGAGGATGGATATTTCCAGATGGCGCTGCCCCGGCAGGCGAGCTCGCCGCCCGCCGTGAATGCAAAGTTCCAGAGGCTGGACGTCGCCGGATCCGCGAGGATTCGTGTCATTTCGCTGTCGCTCAGCGACCAGACTTACAACCAACGGGGCTGGACGGACACCTCGGGGAACTGGTTCAGCTTCAAGCCCGGCACCGGCATGGTCGGCACCTCCCGTTCGACCAGCATCTGGCAGCCGGAAGCCCCGCTGATGGCGCCGGAGCCGATCGAGGATATCCCGCCGATGCCCGCGGAGAGCCTCCGGAATGCAAGCCAACCCCTCGGTTCATGGGTGTTCTCCCTTCGCTCCACCGAGGGCGAGCCCGGCCAGAACATCCGCAACCTGATCGACTCCAACGTCAGGGCCGCCAACATGAACAGCCGCTGGGACGGATCCCACGGCGGCATGGGGATGAATGTCGTCAGCCCGTTCAGGGGTGAGGGTCCGAACGGCCGCGGCCTCCTCATGGCGGGCGTTCCACCGGAGCCTCCGTCGGACGTCTTCCGCTATGCCATGTGGCATGGCGACGGACGCCAGCCCTACGTCGCCTGCTTCGACCTGCCCCACTCCAGGCCGTTGTCGCTCGGGCAGTTCCAGCACGCGGTGCTCGCGCGCTACAACCACGAGCCCAGCTTTGTTGTCGGAAATTCCTACGCGGACATCCGTGTTCCGCTGGACCAGAAGGTGAACACCCGCTTCCTCGGTCCTGACGGCGGGAACGGGGATGTCGGATTGCGGACCTTTGACATCTCCTATCTGGTCAACGAGCAGATCTGGGACCGCTATTTCCTTTCAGGCCTGTCCGCGGACGACAGGCTGCTTTCCGCCAGCGATTTCAGGAAAATCGCACGGGATGAGATCTCCGCCCCGAACGCGCGGGTGAAACTCCTCGACGCCCATCTGGAGAAGAAGGACGTCCTCGATCCCGGAAATGAAAAGGCGTCGGATGAAATCGCCGGGCATCTGGCGATCGATGGGGCGTTCAACGTGAACTCCACCTCGGTGCCTGCATGGCGTGCGGTGCTGGCCGGCATGGCGGATCTGAAGCTGCCGGTCTTTGATCCCGCGACGAATACAAGGAACTGGGAGAAGTCCGACGGCGTGGTGTTCAGCCGCTTTTCGAACAACCCGGGTGGACAGGGAGATGTCTGGAAGGGGTTCCAGAAACTCGACGACGACCAGTTGGACGCCCTTTCCCGGGAGATCGTCAACCAGGTGCGGGCACGCGGTCCTTTCCGGAGCATGGGGGACTTCGTCAACCGTTCGCTGAAGGAAGCCGGTGGCACCCCGGCCAGCGATGAATACAAGGGGCCGGACATCCGGTTGAGCGGTGCCTTGCAGACGGCGCTGGATAGCGGGGAAGCCGGGGTGAACTCACGGTTCGCCGGGTTCGCGGGCAAAGCTGCCGATCTCCAGGGCCAGCATTTCGAAAGGATCCTCGGCAGCCAGTCGAAGGGTGCGGGCTATGCCGGATTCATCCTCCAGGGAGACATCCTCCAGGCACTGGCTCCGGTGCTGGCCGTGCGCTCGGACACCTTCACCATCCGCACCACCGGCACCGCGAGGGACCGCCATGGAAAGATCACCGCCCAGGCATGGTGTGAGGCCGTGGTCCAGCGCGTGCCGGAGCCCATGGACCCGTCCGTGGACCTGGCGGACAACGACCGCAGGTTCGGAAGAAAGTTCGTGCTGACGGGGTTCCGTTGGCTCCGCCGTGACGAAATCTAACCCACTGTCCCCATGAAATCATTGATCAGATCATTCATCCACGGAGGGCTCGCGGCGCTGCTGCTGCTCTCCGGAATGGCCGCCGCGCAGGAGGAGGAAGCTCTCAAGGCCCAGATCGTCACGCTGAGCTGGAAAGGGAAAGTGGATGCCCTTTGGTTCGCCACCAAGGACGGGCCGAAGACGCTGGAAGCCTATGAGCGGGGATTCACCGCGGCGGAAAGCTATGTCGGCCCGCGGCGGATCGCCTTCCACAGGGCCCGCGGCGAGCTGGACCTGCCGCCGGACAAGCGGCCGCAGCCGGTTGCCGTCGCCACCTTGCCCGCGGACGGCGGCGAGGTCCTCCTCATCTTCGTGGAGAACCCCGCCAGCCCGGCCTCCTGGAGGGTCGAGGTGATGGACAACTCCATCACGAACCTCCCGGCTGGCGGCTACCGGGTGGTGAACATGACCAAGGAGGTCTATTCCGCCGCGTTCGACCGGGATGTGATTTCCATCAAGGCATCCGGAACCACCATCGTCCGGCCCGCGAAGCGCAATGACGTCCGTGACCTGCCGGTTCAGATCGCGAAAGGAAAGCAGCTCGTCTACAGCTCCATCTGGGGCCACCGGGAGAGCCAGCGCGGCACTGTCTTCCTGATGCCAGGCAAAACGGAGAAGGATTTCCTCACGATCCGCCGCTACTTCCAGCCGGTGCTGCAACCTGAAACCGCCGGGAATCCATGATCCTGCCGGATGCCATGCAGCGTGGTGGTGGCGCGGGAACCCGCAAGGGCTTCACCCTTGTCGAGCTGATGGCCGCCATGTCCGTCACCAGCCTCATCGTCGTCGTGATGGTGTCGGTCTCCGGTGTCGCACTGGACACCTGGAGCCGCAGCCGCTCCGAGGTCCGCGCTTCGCAACAGGCGAAGGCGATGACGGAAGCGATGAGCCGTGACCTGGACGCGCTGGTGATGCGGGATGGGAATGCCTTCCAGTGGCTTTTCGCCGAGGCCAAGGTGCCGGATGAAGGTCCGAATGGCGCGAGCCTGAGCCCGAACGCCGCGCGCCTCATTTTCTTCTCCGCCGCCATGGACCGGTACGATGGGAAGCCGGGCGTCCCCGGTGCGCGCAAGGAAGGAAACATCTCCACCATCGCTTATGAACTCCAGTACAGGGATCCCACCGTCGGCGGCCGCGACGGGGATCTCGCGTCCTTCGTCCTCAACCGGAAGATCGTGAACCCGGACGACACCTTCAAGGATCTGCTCGGCAGGACGGACCTGCCGGAGGCGTTCCAGGGCCATGCCGGCAGGATGGGGGATCTGCAGAACTTCGTCTGCGAGAATGTCTACCAGTTCACCGTCACCTTTCATGTCGATGTGGTGGACCGGGCGAAGAAGAAGCGGACGCTCCAGATCCCCGTCCAGGTCGGTCGTAGCGGCGGACCGGCGTCAGTTCCCGAGTTCGGCGTGTTCGGCAACAGGCTCGAAGCCGGAATCTCTTCCAGGGGGGATGTCAGCGCCGAAGCGTTTGCCGCGGGAACGCTCTCTGGTGTTTCCATCTCCATGACCATCCTCACCGACTTCGGGATCGAGCAGATGAGGCGCCGCGGGTTCCTTTCCGTGGATGAACGGATCAGCTTCGTGCAGAAGAACTCTTATCAGTATTCCAAGTTCATCGCCGTTTCCCGGGGTTGAGTCTTGGCAGGGTGAGGAAAACAAAAAACCCTGCAACTCGTGTCGAATTGCAGGGCGGAAAGAGTGGCGCACTCGTAGGGACTCGAACCCCAAACCTTCTGATCCGTAGTCAGACGCTCTATCCAATTGAGCTACGAGTGCGTTGCGGTAAGCGCGGGCCGGAAAGAAGCCCGGTTTTCGGCCGGGTGTCAAGAATTTCGGAAAGGATTTTTCGGAAATTGCCGATGGTTGCCCGGCGGCGGGGAGAGGGGAAAATAGACAGTTGGCGGATGGCGGGGGCGTTATAGAGTCTGACATGCCCCACCGCGTCGAGATGTGGAAGACGATCCGCCGGTTGGTGACCGTGGTGGCGGTCATCGCGGGGGCGTATTTCCTGGTGGTCATGCCCATCACCCGGGCGGTATCCGGGACGAAGGCGAGCCTCCAGCGGAATCTGGAGACGGTGCTGGGGGCCGTCACCAACCAGGACACGCGGATCGTGGAGGGGCGGGCGGAGATCGTGGAGACCACGGAAATTTCGGAGCTTTCCCTGCTGGAGATGCGGATGAGCGCGACGCGGACGATCGAGCGGAGCGAGAAGTTCGCGGTGCTGCCGCTGGGGACGAAGAAGCTGATCGTCCGCGGCCACTATCAGGTGAAGGGCGGCTATCGCCTGACGCCGGGTGTTTCCCTGCGGATGGACCGTGGCAGGCCGGTGGCGGCCTTCCCGAAGCCGGAGATCCTTTCGGTGGAGTTGGTGGACTTCGACGTGCTGAGCGAGGAGAGCGGCTGGCTGAACAAGGTCCAGCCCGCGGACCGCGCTCAGATCCTGCGGGAACTGCGGGAGCAGATGCGTGAAGAGGCCCGGCACAGCGGCATGCTGGAAACGGTGGAGTCCACCCTGCGGACCCGGTTGCGGGATCTGATGGGGGTGGATGATGTGTCCGTGGAGCAGCAGATTCCCTGAAAAAGCGGACGGGTCAGTTCTCCGGCGGCTCGTCACCCAGGATCCGGTCGATCTCCGCGACGCGTTCCCATGGCACGCGCTTGCGCTGGTATTTCCGCCAGACGATGTCGCGCAGCTCGCGCCAGACTTCCTCCGGAACTTCCTCCAGGGTGTTCCAGAGCGGCTCGTGCTTGAGGGTGGTGATGATGGTCCACTTATCGGCGTGCCAGGTGGCGCGGTAGAAGCGTTTGCCCTCATCCGTGCGCTCGTTCCATTCGTGGGCTTCCATGGCGGGAGAGTCAGGAGCGGGGGCGGGGGATGCAAGATTCAATAGGGAAGGCTTCCATTTTTACGGGAATCCGGCAGTCTCCGCGATGTGAGAGGTGGCGCCGTCCGCGATGTGCTGAAAGTCTGGATCTATGCCGCGGCCGTGGTGGCTGCGGGGGCATGGGTGTCCCCTG
Source organism: Luteolibacter sp. SL250 (assembly GCF_026625605.1). Lineage (NCBI taxonomy): Bacteria > Pseudomonadati > Verrucomicrobiota > Verrucomicrobiia > Verrucomicrobiales > Verrucomicrobiaceae > Luteolibacter > Luteolibacter sp. SL250. Next base: position 4,829,805 of record NZ_CP113054.1, on the reverse strand, counting down.
TCCTCTATGACGCGGGGAAGGCGCTGGGGGAAATCACCTCCGTGAAGCGGACCAACGGCTTTCTGGAATGGATGGGGCGCATCTGCGAGGGCGCGGACTTCCGGATGTTTTTCCTGGTCTCTGTCATCGGTATGGCGCTGGTGCTTTTCATTCCGTTCGCGGAGTGGTTGTCGATGAAGCGGGAGGCGCGGGGCAGGGAGACCGGCCAGCCGCTGCAGGCGAAGAGGGGAGGGGTGCTGGAGTGGGGGACGGGGCTGCTGCTGGCGGCTGGGCTGTTCCTGCTGATGGGGTATGGTCTGGTGGCGACGGGGTCCTTCGTGTGGGAGGGGCCGCCAAAGGAGCCGCTGAGGCTGCTGCAGGGTGCGCTGCCTTGGTTGGTCGCCGGTGTCGTGCTCCAGGAGTGGTTGTTCCGTGGCGTGGCGCTGGGCATTTTCCTGCGGGCGATGAAACCCATCGCCGCCATTTCCATGGCTGCGGTCCTGTTCACGGTGGTGGCGTTCCTCTCTCCTCCGGCGGATCTGCGGATCGCGGATCCGGATGCCTCCGGTGTGGGGTTCGAGCTGTTGGGGCTGATGGCCCGCAGGTTGGCGGATCCGGCGGTCCTGTTGGGGAATGTCCTGCCACTGCTGGCGGCGGGCTGGGTGCTGGGCTACGCGCGGTGGCGCACCGCCTCCCTGTGGCTGCCGGTGGGGCTGCAGATGGGATGGATCCTGGCGAATGTCCTGTTCCAGGCGGCGACCAGGCCGGTCCCGCGGGTGGATCCGCTGGCCCGCCTGATGGCGGGGGATTCCCTCATGCACGGCTTCATTCCGCTGGCCGGTGTGCTGGTGGTCGGGGCGTTGGTTTATTTCGTCACGGACCCAAAGGAGGAGACGCTGGATGGCGGGGCCTGAGTCGCGGCGGCGGGCGGCGTGGTGGTTCGGGCACGTGCTGGACTGGCTGTATCCCTCCGTCTGCGCCGTCTGCGATGAGGTCCAGCGCGGAGGCCGGGCGCTGTGCGGAGCGTGTGACGCGGAGCTGCCCAGGCTGGTGCCGCCGTTCTGCTCCCGTTGCGGGGAGCATTTCGAAGGCAGCATCGACGGGGAGTTCACCTGTCCGAACTGCAGTAACCTGAAGTTTTCCTTCGAGTTCGCCCGTCCTGCCATGATGTTGGACGAGCGCACCCGTACGATGATCCACCGGCTCAAATACGGCAGGGGCATCCATCTGGCGGCGGAGCTGGGCAGGCTGGCGGCCGAGGGGCTGGAGGATCCCCGGTTCCAGAGGGCGCTGGAGGAAAAATGGCCGCTCGTCCCCGTGCCGCTCCACGCCCGCAGGCAGGCGTGGCGTCACTTCAACCAGGCGGAGGAGATCGCCCGCGCCGTGGGGAAGATCTCCGGTCTGCCGGTACTGCGGGCGCTGAGACGGGTGCGCATGACCGAGGCCCAGACCCACCTCACCCGCGCCCAGCGTCTCAAGAATCTCCGAGGGGCCTTCGACGTCCGGGGGGGCGGTGCGGACTGGCCGCGGAAGGAGGGGGCGATCCTGGTGGATGACGTGTTCACCACGGGCTCCACGGTGGATGCCTGCGCGAAAGCGCTCCGGAAGGCCGGCTTCAGGAGCGTTCTCGTTCTGACCGTGATGCGCGGCTGACCGCGCCGCCGCTCACAGTTCCTCGACGGACAGGTTGCGGAACTCCACCTTCATCAGCGTGCCGCCGTGGACCTGCAGGCCGATGGGGCCCTTCTCGCTGGCACTCTCGGAGGTGTATTCGCTCACCTTTTTGCCATTGATCTCGACGGTGTAGACCTGGCCTTTGGCGGTGATTTTCATCTTGTTCCACTCACCGGCCTTCATTGCTTCTTCGACTCCTTCGGCCTGGATCGGGTAGCCCTTCTTCGCGCCGATGTAGGGGGAGCCGGTGAGGTCGATCTTCTTCGAGCCCGACACGCCGATCTGGATCTGGTCGCTGGAGTTGCGGAGGAAGACTCCGGAGTCCACGCGCTCGTCGGTGACGTTCTTGCTGGTGTAGCGGAACTCAAGCTCGATGGTGAAGTCCTTGTATTCCTTGGTGGTCCAGAGGTTGGATCCCTTCTTCTTGTGCTCGGAGTTGTCGCTTTCGCCCACGAGAACGCCTTCCTTCACCGTCCAATAGGGGCCGCCCTCGACTTTCCAGCCTTCCAGGGACTTGCCGTCGAAGATGGCTTGCGGGGCTGCGTGCAGGGATGCCGCGGCGAGAAGGGAGAAGAGGAGGGTTTTCATATGGTTTGTCGGTTACGTGGGCCATCATCCCCGCCTTTCGTGCGGCGCAAAGTGAAATGACAGATCATGGCGGTAACCAGAAGGGTAGCCAGGGGCAGCAGGCCGGAACGCAGGCTGTCACCGATCCAGAGCGGGCGCAGCGGGGACTCCAGTTCGATATGGACCATGTTGAAGCTCTTGAAGGCGAAGATCCATCCGGCATGCAGGCCGATGGGGAACCACAGGGAACCGGTGCGCAGCCGGGTCGCTCCCAGGATAAGGCCGACGGTGAACAGTGCCAGGAACTCCGCGGCGATGAACCGTGGGTCCAGGAAATGTCCGAAGATGAGACCGAGCATCCGGAAGCCTGCGAGTGGAGCCGCCGGATCCGCGATGTCCGAGCCATCCGGTGGAGCCAGGAAATGGACGAAGGCGAAGATGAATGAAACGGTGAGCAGGGCTCTCCTGGGGCGGAGAATGCGCAGCCAGATGCCCAGCAGCAGCCCGCGGAACAGCCATTCCTCGATCACCGCGGCGAAGAACGCGGGGGCCAGCGCCTTGGAAATGATCCGGGACAGGCTGGCGGGATCCGGGTCCGCGGCGAATGCTCCGGCCATCCGCAGCGCGCCCCCCAGCAGCCACAGCATGCCAGCGGCGAGGACGATGGCGGATGCCAGATGGACCAGCCGGGTTTTCCACGGCATGCGTTGCGGCGCGTCCGGCGGTGCCGCCGCCCGGGATTGGTTCCGGATCCTTCTCATCCGGATGATCAGCCACGGCAGCAGCAACAGAACCGCCGCGTAGAGCGAGCGTGAGAAATACGTTCCCAGATCCGCACGTTCCGCCGACCTGCCGATGGATTCCCAGATCGGGGCGAGTTCCCGGCCGGCGGCGTGGGCGGCGAGGGCTTGCCCCGCGGCGTAAATCCATGGAAAGAGGCCTGCGGCGAGCACGATGGTTCCGATGAGCCACACAACGACGGCACCCGCTTCGGATTTCAGGAAACGCATGGTGCGGGATGATTCGGGGTGCGTGGGCGGATTGTCCAGCACGGGGATGCGGAAACGCGCTTGCCGTGAGGGGGTAAGCCGGAGAGGCTGCGGGGCCGCCCGTTGAAAAAGTTCCTTCCATACTACCGCCACCTGCTGCCCGTGAAGTGGATCTTCGCCGGTGGCGTGATCGCGGGCCTGATCTACGCGCTTGCTTCGGGCGCGGGATTGCCGCTGATGACCAAGGTCGTCTTTCCCATCCTTTTCCGTACCGAAGAGGACAAGGGGACCAGTTGGTGGCAGCTCTGGCTCGAGTCGAAGCTGGTCGGAGTCGAGCAGAACCAGTTGCTCCTGCTGACCTGTCTCTGGATCCCGCTCATTTTCCTCATCCGGGCGTTGGCCGGTTACACCAACTCCGTGTTGATCAACTACGTTGGTCTGCGGGTTTCGGAAGGCATCCGGACCGACCTTTTCGTCAAGCTGCAGTCCCTCCCCCTCTCGTTTTTCAAATCCAACCGCTCCGGGGACCTGCTCGCCCGTCTGATGAGCGACACGGAGCTGCTCCGCCAGGTGCTCGCCCAGACATCGAGCGATCTGATCAAGCAGCCTGCCACACTCATCGCGGCGGTTTCGGTCCTGGCGAGCCAGGCGTTCACGGACAAGCGGTTCGCCCCCGCGATCATCGCCCTCCTCAGCGTGCCACTGTGCGTCACGGTCATCCGTGGGATCGGCAAGAAACTCGCCCGGCGCGCGAGGCAACTCCAATACAAAGGGGGGGATCTGACCGCCACCCTGTCCGAGAGTCTGCAGGCACCGCTGGAGATCCGTGCATACAACCTGCAACAGCGCCAGACATCCATTTTCCGCGACAAGGTGCGCAAGATGCTAGGACTCAGCATGAAGGTGGTGCGCTACCGTCAGGCCATCTCACCTTCGATCGAGGTGGTGGCAGCGGCCGGTTTTGCCTTCGCCCTCTATTTCGGGGTCAAGAGCGGCATGACCCTCAAGGATTTCACCTTTCTGGGAATGACCCTCTATATGGCCTATGAGCCGGTGAAAAAGCTGGGGATGATCCATTCCCTGTTCAAGCAGGGTGAGGCGGCGGTGGAGCGGATCGAGCACATCCTGCACGAGCCGGACCGTCTTCCGGAATCCCCTTCGCCATCCCGGCTCGGACGGCCCAGGCAGAGCATCCGTTTCGAGGATGTCTCATTCGCCTACAAGGAAGAACGGGTGCTCAGCCACATCGATGTCGAGGTGCCCATCGGCCAGGTGGTTGCGCTTGTCGGCCCCAGTGGTGCCGGAAAGTCCACCTTCGCCCACCTGGTCCCGCGGTTCTATGATCCGGTTGAAGGGCGCATCACCCTTGATGGCGTTGATATCCGCGAATATGCGAAAAAAGACCTCCGTTCCCAGATCGCGGTGGTGCCGCAGATGCCCGCTCTCTTCTCCGGAACCATCGCGGAAAACATCCGGGTCGGCAGGCTGGATGCGACGGATGAGGAGGTGATGGAAGCGGCCAAAAAGGCCTTCGCCCACGACTTCATCGTCGCCCAGGAACACGGATATCAGGCGGAAGTGGGGGAGCGTGGCGAACTCGTCTCAGGCGGCCAGCGGCAGCGCATCGCCATCGCCCGCGCGTTCCTGCGCGACGCGCCGATCCTCATTCTCGATGAGGCGACCAGCGCGCTGGATTCCGAAAGCGAGCATAAGGTCCAGCAGGCGCTCGCCGAGCTGGTGAAAGGCCGCGCCACCTTCATCATCGCCCACCGCTTCAGCACCATTACCATTGCGGACAGGATCCTGGTCTTCCAGAAAGGCCGCATCGTTGCGGATGGCAGCCATGAGAATTTGCTGCAGGCGGATGACCCGACCTACCGCTCGATGATCAACAGCCAGTTGATGGTGGACGCCGTCTGAATCAGGGCGGAAGGCGGAAGTGCTTTTTCTCGGAAGCGGGGAAAGTCGGATCCGCCACCAGTGTGCCGGGCGGCAGGTTCCGCACATCCACCACCTTGTCATTGAAGGGGCTGAAGACGAAGCCGGGCTTGCCCTCGACGACCTTCGCAACGGGGATGCCGTCAACGGCAGGCCGGGAAGGGGCAGGGGTGTCGCCGGGATCTGACGCCGTATCCGCTCCGGGGGCGGAGTTCTCCGCCTGGGCCGGTGGTGTTGTCGGTGCTGTCTCCGCCACCGGTTCGATCTTGTTTGGCGCCGGAGTCTTCCGTTCCGCTGTCGGTGCGGCGGGAGGGATGGCCTGCTCCTGTTTCTCGCAGGATGCGAATGCGGCGGCGGCCAAAGGCATGAGGAGCCATTTCTTCTTCATACTCCCATATCAGTCAGGAGTTTGTGGAAGAGTCAACGCGGAACGGGCGGACGCCGCCGGCCTCAGAACATCGGTCCTCCCGGGAGGAAGGACTTCCGGCACAAGGCGGCGTATTTCCCCTCGCGTGCCAGCAGTTCATCGTGAGTCCCTTCCTCGATGACGTTCCCTTTCTCCAGGACATAGATCCGGTCCGCGTTCTGGATGGTGGAAAGACGGTGCGCGATGACGAAGGCGGTGCGGTTCTCCATCAGCCGGTCGAGCGCGTCCTGGATGAGCCGCTCCGTCTCGGAATCCACGGAGGCGGTCGCTTCATCCAACAGCAGGATTGGCGCGTTCTTGAGGAGCGCGCGGGCGATGGAGAGGCGTTGCTTCTCCCCGCCGGAGAGCTTCACCCCCCGCTCCCCGACGTTGGTGTCCAGCAGCTCGGGCAGTCCTTTGACAAAGGGCGCGGCGTGCGCGGCCTCCAGTGCCTCCCACAGCTCCGCTTCCGTGGCGTCCCGCTTTGCCAGCAGCAGGTTTTCCCGGACGGTGCCGTTGAAGAGGAAGGGTTCCTGGGTCACGTAGGACAGCCGGTCCCGCAGGCTGGACTTCGCCAGGGTGGAGATATCGACGCCGTCGATGGTGATCCTGCCGGCGGTGGTCTCGTAGAAACGTGCGAGCAGCGAAAGGACGGTGGTCTTCCCCGCGCCGGTGGCCCCCACCAGGGCGACGGTCTGTCCGGCGGATGCCAGCAGATCCACGCTGTGGAGCGTCGGTTGTTCCTGGTAGGCGAAGGAAACACCCTCGAACCTCACGGTGCCCCGGATGTGTGCGGGCAGCTCATCCCCATCGGTGGAGTTCGGCTCATCCCCGGAGTCGAGGATCTCAAAGACGCGATCGGCGGCGGCGCGGCCGGAGAGCAGCATCTGGGTCAGGTTGTTGAGCTGGCCGATCGGCTCATAGAACAGCGAGAGGTAGAGCAGGAACTGGGTGAACGCTCCGATGGTCATGGTTCCGTCCATCACCTTCGCGCCGCCGAACGCCAGCACCAGGACATAGCCCGTCATCCGTACGAAGGACATGCCCGGCGAGTAGATGGCCCACCATTTCATCATCCGCAGGGAGGCGGTGCGGAGTGCGTCCGAGTAGTGGTTGAACCGGGCATGCTCCTCCCGCTCCGCGGCATACGCCTTGATCTGGCGGACGCCGGAAATGTTGTCGTGCAGCAGGGCGTTGAGGTCGGATGCCGCATCCCGCTGGTTGCGGTAGCGGTCGCGGCCCTGCGTCGAGTAAATCCAGGCTCCCACGGCGAGCAGCGGCACCGGCAGGGTGGCCCACGCCGCGACCCCGGGGTTGAGGATGAAAAGCACCACGCCGATTCCCACCACCTGCAGCAGGGCGATGAGGCCCTGCTCGATGCCGTCGATGAGGACCCGCTCCATGTTCGTCACGTCCTCCACCACGCGGGTCATGATGTCGCCCGTCCGCCGGGTGTCGAACCACTGGAGGGGCAGGCGTTGGATCTTTTCATAAAGGTCCGACCGGATGTCGTAGATGACCTTCTGCTCGAACACATTGTTCAGGAGAATGCGCAATGCATTCAGCCCTTCCCGGGCGAGGAAGCCGGAGAGCGCGACGCAGATCCAAAACAAAAATTCACCATGCCGCGAAGCATCCGGAATGATGTGGTCCACCACATAGCCGGTCGCTTTCGGGAACACGAAAACCGCGGCGGTCATCCCCACCGCACAAAAAAGCTGGGCGGATGCAAGGACCGGATAGTTCCGGAGGTAGAGGAAAACACGGAAAATGGACTGCATGGAAGACGGCGGGGTGGGCTGTCTGATGTGATTACTTTGTGAATCCGCGCTAAATTATTGCCGCGGCACGCGGAAATTTGGATTGCCGTGGGGAAAAGGGAACTCCTAATGTTTTGCCCACACGCGGAATCCAAAGTTTCACAATAAAACCCCATGTCCAAAATCTTCGGAACCCTCACACTCGTTACGTTGGCGATCGCCGCCTTTATCGGTCTGAAAAACAAGAACGCCTACAAAGTTGAAATCGAGAACCGGCAGGCGGCCGAGGCGGCCCTTGCGAAGACGGAGGCACGCAAAAATGCCGCCATCAAGGATCGGGATGAAACCAAGGCTGAGAAAGAAGCCGTTCTTGCTGAAATTCCCAAAGTCGAAGCCCAGCGCGACGAGCAGCAGAAGGCCAACGAGGAACTGACCAAGGCCAAGGAAACCAAGGCCGCGGAAGCTGAAGGCAACAAGGCGAAGCTCGACCAGGCCCGTGAGAAGACCGACTCCCTCGGCAACATCCGTGACCTCGCCAGCAAGCTCGGCACCATGATCAACGAGTCCAAGGAACTCGACGACGCCGTCGCCACCTCCGAAGCGAAGCTGGCCAACCTCACCGCTGAGAACACCCGGGTTGAAGGACAGGTCGCAGAGCAGCGCAAGCAGGTCGAACTCCGTTCCAAGGGTGAGTCCTTCCCGAACCTCCGCACACGCGTCAGCGCGGTTTATCCGAACTGGGGCTTCGTGACCCTTTCCTCCGGCAACACCGCCGGTGTCATCACCAACTCCACCCTCGACGTTGTCCGTGATGACGAGGTCATCGCCAAACTCCTGGTGACCGCTGTCGAGCGCAACACCTCCTCCGCGAGCATCATTCCTGACACCATGAAGGAGGATGTCACCCTTTCTCCCGGTGATCTGGTGGTGCCGGGTGCCAAGGTGACGCCGCCTGCGACGCCTGGCGCCGCTTCCAAGGGAACGGTCCCGGCTCCTTCCAACTGAATCGACGAAAAAACCCTTTTTCCAAAAAAACTCTCCAAAGAACCCCGATGAAAGTTGTCTCTAACGTTCTATTGATTCTGGCCGCTGGCGCCGCCGCGTTTTTCTCCTTCGCCCAGTCCCAGAAATTCGCCGACCAGCAAAGCATCCGCCTCGAAAAGAAAGCGGAAGAGGAGAAGGTCCGCGCCGAAGCCACCGCGACCGAGAAGGAGCGCGACAACGAGCGCACGGCCCTGACCGACGCCAACAAGAAGCGTGAGGACGTCAACAGCGCCCTGGCGGCCCTGAAGGCTTCCGAAAGCTCCATCAAGCGTGACATCGCCGGGATCGACACCACCCTCGCCACCCAGCAGCAGGAACTCGCCGACCTCAACAAGGCGGTGGATGAGCTCAACAAGCTGCTCAAGGACATCGGCACCAACGTCAACATCGACAACATTGGTGATGAAGTCGCCAAGATCGAAGCCAACGTCAAAACGAAGAAGGCCCGCATGGAGGAGCTGACCGCCCTCATCGACGGCGCGCAGAAGAAGATCACCTCCACCCGCGGGGAGTCCAAGCGCCTCAGCGACCGTGCCGTGGAAAGCAGCGTCCGCATCAGCCGCAACGCGATGGAAGCCGTGGTGACCGCCGTCAACCAGGACTGGGGATTCCTCGTCATCGGTGCCGGTTCGAACTCCGGATTCACCCCGCAGACCAGCCTGCTGGTGAAGCGCGACGGCCAGTTCATCGGCCGTGTGAAGCCCACCTCGATCGAAGCCACCCAGACCATCGCCGACATCGAGCTTGAAAGCCTCGCTCCCGGCGTGCGCATCCAGCCGGGTGACCGGGTGATCGTCGCCCAGCCTGCCGCCAACTGAAGCCAGGCCGTCTGAATTTTAAAAGCTCCGCAGGCTTGCCAGCCGCGGAGCTTTTTTTACGCTCTGTCCATGCGTGTCATCATCACACTTGCCGTTGCAGCCTCCTCGCTCGGGTTGGTTTCCTGCCTCAAGGAAGTGGAGAAGAAGCCCACTCCGCCTCCAGGCAGCCAGAGCAGCCAGATTCCATGGAACACCCCGGTCGCCGGACAAGGCCAGGGACAGTTCGGGATGATGGAGCAGAACCGCTACCGCCGTTGAGGCGCGCGGAGTTCCGCTCAATCCCTGTGATAGGGCATGCCCGCCTTCAGTGAGGCGACCCGGTAGAGCTGCTCCAGCAGGATCACCAGGGCCAGCTCGTGCTGCAGGGTGAACGGAGAGACGGAGATCAGCAGATCACAGCTCTTCCGCAGGGTTTCATTGTGTCCGTCCGCCGCGCCGATCAGGAAGGAGACGGATTTCACGTCCCCGCGGAGTTCCAATGTCTCCAGTTGCTGGTGGAAGGCGCGGGTTGCCAGGGCTTTTCCGCGTTCGTCCAGTCCGATCCTGAATGAGCCTTCCGAGCGCTCCAGCAGGCGGGAAGAGACATCATCCTGGGAGCCTGCCTTGATGATCACCAGCTCATGGCTTCCGAAGCGGGAAAGGCGCTTCAGGTACTCTTCAACCCCGGCTTTGGCGAAGGCGAGGGCGGGTTTGCCCGCGGCGATGATCCGGACTTGCATGGAATGCTTCGGAGCTTGCCCGGCGCTGTGGCATACGCCAACTTCATTCCTGCATGAAGTTCGCACCTCTCCTTGTTCTCCCGCTGATTGCCGCATGTTCCGGACCAGGGCCCATCGTTCCTGAAACCAAGGTTGAGAAGCAGATGATCGGTCTGCTGGAGAAGTTCGACCGGTATGACTTGAATGGTGACGGTGAGCTGGATTCCGGCGAACTGGTGGCTGCCCAGAAATCCACCGGCCATCCTCCTTCGGAGATTATTGATTTCTATGACCGGGACAAGAGCCGGACCATCTCCCTGCGTGAGGCGCAGCGTGGCTTCAAGCGCCTTGATGAGGCCGAGCAGCGTGCCGATCACACCCATTGACCGCAATGTCCGCCCTCCTTACCACGGCTTGAAGCGGAACACGGAGCCGATCACGCATCATCCCTCCGCTCCTTACATATCCGCCAGGCGATAGTTGAGGGTGATGGATTTCCTCAATGCCTGCATCACATCAACGAGCCCCCGGTGATCCTTCACCGCTTCCGCACAGGCCGGGTCACCGTATGCATTGCGGCTCACGTGTTTGCCGATCTCCGCGTGGAGCTGGGACATCCTGGTGTCCAGGATGCCATACTCCGCCCGCAGAGAGGAAATGTCCTTGTTCGCGTCACCGATGGACTGGATCGCCTTCGAGGCGTTGTCATGCTGGGATTTCCTGAAGGATTGGATCTTCTCAGCCAGCTCGTTGATTCTCTGGTCTCCCTTGATGATGTCCTCGCTGATCCGTGTCCGCTCCTCTTTCAATGAGGTGAAACGTTCCTTCAGTTGGCTGAGGGAGGTGTTGAGCTTGTCGATCTCGGCGGCGGCCGGTTTGGTGTCGCCGGTCTGGTTGGCCAGCACTTCGGACTTCACCTTCAGGCCTTCGTAGGACTTCCGGATCTCCTTGGCGGCAGCCACGATCTCGTCCCGTCTGGTGGAAAGCGTGCCGAGTTCCGCCACGATCCCTGCCTTCTCCGTGAGGAGCTTTTGCTCGGGTTCGGAGACGGTGTTGAGCAACGCGGCACGGTCTTCATGGGCCTTGTTCAGCTTCTCCTGGCAGGAGGCGATCCCGGTGGAGATCGCTTCCTGCTCCTGGGAAAGCTTCCGCAGGTTCCAGTAGCTGGAGGAAAGGGATTCGATGTCCTCCACCTTCCTCCAGACCATCGCTCCAAGGTAAGCCTCCGCATCACGCAGCAGATGGGTCTCACTCGCGGCATCGCTCATGCGCTGGTTGCGCCGGTGGATGCCCAGCGTGTGGGCGATGCGTGAGAGGAAATAGCGTGTGGGCGTCATGAAGATGGGCTGGAACCTATTTTTTCTTCACCTTCTCCTGGAGTGCGGTGATGACGTTGTAGTCCTCCAGGGTGGTGATGTTGCCGCTGATCTCTCCCTTGGTGACCAGTTCCTTCAGCAGGCGGCGCATGATCTTGCCGGAACGGGTTTTCGGCAAGCCGGGGGTGCAATAGATGTCGTCCGGTTTGGCGATGGCGCCGATGAGTTTGCCGACGTGGTTGCGCAGCTCGATGATGAGGTGCTCCGACTCCTGGAAGCCGCTCTTGAGGGTGACGAACGCGGCGACGGCCTGGCCTTTCATGTCATCCGGGCGGCCGACGACGGCTGCCTCCGCCACCGCAGGGTGGGCGACCAGCGCGCTCTCGATCTCCGCCGTGCCGAGACGGTGGCCGGAGACGTTCAGTACGTCGTCGAGACGGCCGATGATCCAGAAGTTGCCGTCTTTGTCCCTGCGGGCGCCGTCACCCGCGGTGTAGAGGCCGGGGTAGTCGGAGAAGTAGGTCTTCTTGAAGCGCGCCTTGTCGCCGTAGATCGTGCGGGTCATGGACGGCCATGGCTTGCGGATGACCAGGCGGCCGTCCTCGTTCGGTTTGCACTCCTTGCCGGCGTCATCGAGGATGGCGGCGTCGATGCCGAAGAACGGATGGGTGGCGGTGCCTGGCTTGCAGGGCGTCGCACCGGGGATCGGTGAGATGAGGATCGCGCCGGTTTCCGTCTGCCACCAGGTATCGACGATCGGGCAGCGCCCGCCGCCGATGTGCTTGTGGTACCAGTTCCAGGCCTCGGGATTGATCGGTTCCCCGACGGAGCCGAGCAGGCGGAGGGAGGAAAGGTCGTAGCCGGCCGGGAAATGATCGCCCGCCTTGATGAAGGCGCGGATGGCGGTGGGCGCGGTGTAGAAGATGGTCACGCCGTATTCCTCGATCATCTTCCAGAAGCGGCCGAAGTCCGGCTCGTTCGGCGCGCCTTCATACATCACCTGGGTCGCGCCATTGGCGAGCGGTCCGTAGACGATGTAGGAGTGGCCGGTGATCCAGCCAACATCGGCGGTGCACCAGTAGACGTCCTCATCCCGCATGTCGAAGATGTACTTGCAGGTCGCGTAGGTGCCGGTGAGGTAGCCGCCGGAGGTGTGGAGGATGCCTTTCGGTTTTCCGGTGGAACCGGAGGTGTAGAGGACGAAGAGCGGGTGCTCGGAGTCGAAGGGCTTCGCGACATGCTTGTTCGACACCTCGGTGACCTCCTCGTGCCACCAGGAGTCGCGGCCGGAAACCATCTTGATGTCGTTGCCGGTCCGCTTGAGCACGATCACGCGCTTGATCTTCGCGGCGGTGTAGCGGGAGAGGGCCTCATCGACCGCGGGCTTGAGCGGGATGACCTTGCCGCGGCGCCAGCCGCCGTCCGCGGTGATCACCGCGACGGAACCGGAATCCTCCAGACGGTCCAGGATCGCCTCCGAGGCGAAGCCACCGAAGACCACGTTGTGGACCGCGCCGATGCGCGCGCAGGCCAGCATGGCGATGGCCGCCTCCGGCACCATCGGCATGTAGATGAGAACGCGGTCGTTCTTCTTGATGCCGTTTTTCTCGAGGACGTTGGCGAAGCGGCAGACCTCCTTGTGGAGCTGGCCGTAGGTGATCACGCGGCGGTCGCCGGGTTCGCCCTCCCAGATGATGGCGGCCTTGTTCTTGCGCGCGCCGAAAGCATGGCGGTCCACGCAGTTCTCACAGACGTTGAGCTTGCCGCCGTCGAACCACTTGGCGAAAGGGGCCTTCCAGTCCAGGACCTTCGACCATGGTTTCTGCCAGGTGAGTTCCTTCGCCTCCTTGGCCCAGAACTTCTCCGGCTTGTCGATCGACTCCTTGTAGAGCTTCTTGTAGGCCGCCATCGAAGGGATGCGGGCCTTGGCGGAGAATTCCTTCGAGGGCTTGTGGATGACTTCGGGCGTGGGTTTGACCTTCGATGACTTGCTCATGGATTTTGGGATCTCTGGAAAGCGACGCGTATTTTCGCATCTACGTTGCGGAAACTAGAAATCCACATGGCGCGGGGCAAGCCGCCAGTTCAACGAAATCCGGGAAATCTCACGCCCGGATTCCCGGGGGGTGGGGCCGCTCAGGCCTTCGGATTCTTCATCAGCAACTCGACTTCCTTCGAGTTGAGGAAGGCGTAGGTGCCGGGTTCCAGATCGCCCAGCCACAGCGAGCCGATGCGGATGCGGAGCAGTTTGGTCACCTGATAGCCCAGCGCCTCGAACATGACCCGGATCTGGCGTTTCGCGCCGTGGTCGAGGACGATCTTGATCCGGCGCGGGGAGAGCCGCTCGATGGCTTTCGCCTTCAGTTTCCCGCCCTCGGTATAGATGCCTTCCAGGAACTGGTCGAGGTGGTGGTTCTCGAACGCCTGGTTGGACGTCACCAGATACTCCTTCTCGACTGACTTCGACGGGTGCATCAGCCGCTGGGACAGGTCACCGTCGTTGGTGAGGATCAGCAGCCCCTCGGAATCCCGGTCAAGGCGGCCGACGTGGTGCAGGCTGTGCAGGGTCGGAGGGAGGAAATCGTAGATCGTCTCCCGGCCCAGCTCGTCCTCGCGGGTGCAGACGAAGCCGCGCGGCTTGTGGAAGGCGAGGATGGCCACGTCATTCGGCACCACGCGCTTTCCGTCCAGCTTCACATGGTCACCGGGGCCGATACGGGTCCCCATGTTCAGGCACGGCGAGCCGTTCACCTCCACCCGCCCGGTCTGGATGAGTTCATCACAGGCGCGGCGTGAGCCGATGCCGCAGGAGGCGAGGTATTTGTTGAGGCGGGTGCCGTCGTTCATGGGAGTGGGAAATTTTCAGCGAAAAAAGCGCGGAACCCACTCTGGGATTCCACGCGGATCGGGAAAACCGTGCGTGAAGGGATCAACCTTCGTGCTTGGTCTTTGGCAGGCCGACAGGGCTGCGGCCGGCTTTCCATTCGCCACGCTCCTTGAGGAGTTTGACGCGCTCGAAGCGCTTGAGGACGGAGCGTTTGCCGCCGACGGTGGCGCTTGCTTTGAGGCTGTTGTGCTTGGACATCGCGGGATGTGGTTTGAGATTTCGCAGGGAGGGGCGCGGAGGCTACGGGTGGGGGCCGCCGGTGGCAACAGGAAAATGCCACCGGCGGAAATTTGCGGATTCAGCCGCCGATGCTGGCCGGATCCCCGAAAACGTAGCCCTTGGCGAGGGTGGTGTAGGTTTCGAGCTGGTGGGTCACCCAATCCTGGCCTCTGTCCAGCTCCTCCGCCATGATGGCGGCGACCGTGGGAGCGGCTTCGATGCTGGCGCGGGCGTTGAGCAGCAGGCAGCGGGAGCGGCGGGAAAGGACATCCTCCACCGTGCGGGCCATTTCCTCCCGGACATGCCAGCGGACTTCGGCCGCGGTGATCGTCAGGTCCGGATGGATCCTTTCCGACCCGCCGAGCGCCCGGATGGCGGCGGCGTCCGCGCCGTAGGGCCGCAGGTTCGGCTCCGGGATGGGCGTGTGGGTCCAGCCGCGGATCTGGAGGGTCTCCGTCTCGCAGCGCCGCTGGTCCACTCCGGAGACCATCTCCGCCTGGTCGATGACGTCCTCCGCCATCTTCCGGTAGGTGGTCCATTTTCCGCCGGTGACGGTGATCAGGCCGCTGTTGCTGACGAGGATGGTGTGGTCCCGGGAAATGGCGGCGGTGTTCGTATCATCGCCGGATTTCACGAGCGGCCGCAGTCCGGCGAAAATGCTCAGCACATCCTCCGGGCGGGGATCTTTCGTCAGGTACTTCGCGGCGTGTTCCATCACGAACTCCACCTCCGAGGCGAGCGCGCGGGGCTCCATGGACTTTTCCGGCAGCGGGGTGTCCGTGGTGCCGACCACCACGCAGTCATGCCACGGCACGGCGAACAGGACGCGGCCATCCGCCGTTTTCGGGATCATGATCGCCGCATTGCCGGGCAGGAATTCCTTCGGCAGGACGATGTGGATGCCCTGGCTGACGGTGACCATGGGTTTGGCATGGCCTTCATCCTTCGACCGGAGGTCATCCACGAAGATACCCGTGGCATTGATGACACACCGGGCGTGGATCTGGAAAGGCTCGCAGCTTTCCAGGTCCATGGCTTCCACTCCGCTGACCAGCCCGTCCTTTTTCAACAGGCCGGTGCATCTCGTGTAGTTGACGATCTTCGCGCCGAGGCCCGCCGCGGTCTGGGCGAGGTTGACCGCCAGCCTGGAGTCATCGAACTGGCCGTCATGGTACATCACGCCGCCGGTGAGATTCTCCGTTTCCACGGTGGGGATGCGTTCGACGGTCTCCTCCTTGGACAGCCACTTGCTGGGGCCGAGGCCCAGCTTCCCGGCGAGCTGGTCATAGACCTTCATGCCGATGCCGTAGAACGGACCCTCCCACCAACTGTAGTTGGGGATGACAAAGGAAAGGTCGTGCACCAGGTGCGGCGCGTTCCGCGTCATCCGGCCGCGCTCGCGCAGCGCCTCCAGAACCAGGGAAACATTCCCCTGCTGGAGGTAGCGCACGCCGCCGTGGACCAGCTTCGTCGAACGGGAGGACGTGCCTTTCGCGAAGTCCGCCTGCTCGATCAGGACGACGGAGTGGCCGCGGGAGGCGGCGTCAACCGCCGCGCCCAGGCCGGTGGCACCGCCGCCCACGATGCAGAAATCGAAGGGTTCCGTGGCGGTGCGGATGTCGTTGAGATGGATTTCGCGTTTCATGATTCGTTGTCGGGTTGTTCCCAGGCTTTCGCCCGATCGACCGCACGGTTCCATCCGGCGACCAGTTTCTTGATTTCCTCCTGCTCGCGGGACGGCTTGAAGCGGGCGTCTTCCTTCCAGCGGGAGACGATGTCTTCCTTGCTTTCCCAGTAGCCCACGGCCAGTCCGGCCAGATAGGCCGCGCCCATGGCGGTCGTTTCCACGTTGTCCGGGCGGACCACGTTCACGCCCAGCAGGTCGGACTGGAACTGCATCAGCGGCTCGCTGCGGGAGGCCCCGCCATCGACACGCAGCTCCTTGATCTCGATGCCGCTGTCCTTCGTCATGCAGTCGATGAGGTCCGCGCTCTGGAAAGCGATGCCCTCCAGCGCGGCCCGGCAGTAGTGCGCCCGGTTGGTGCCGCGGGTCATGCCGATGCAGAGGCCGCGGGCGTAGGGATCCCAGTGCGGCGCGCCGAGTCCGGCGAAGGCGGGCACCAGATACATGCCGCCCGCGTCAGGCACGCTGGCGGCCAGCTTGCTGCACTCCTCCGCGCTGGAGACGATCTTCAGTTCGTCGCGCAGCCACTGGACCACCGCACCACCGACGAAGATCGAGCCTTCCAGCGCGTACTCCGTCTTGCCGCCGATCTTCCAGGCCACCGTGGTGAGCAGGTTGTTCTTCGACGGGATGGCCTTTTCGCCGGTGTTCATCAGCATGAAGCAACCGGTGCCGTAGGTGTTCTTCGCCATGCCCGGCTCGAAACATGCCTGGCCGAAGAGGGCGGACTGCTGGTCACCCGCCATACCCGCGATGGGCACGTTCTTAGTACTGTTGCCATACACCTCGCTGGAGCCCTTCACCTCCGGCAGCATCTTGCGCGGGATGTCCAGGATCTCCAGGATTTCATTGTCCCAGTCGCCGGTGTGGATGTTGAAAAGCAGCGTGCGGGAGGCGTTGGTGGCGTCCGTCACATGGACGGCTCCGTCCGTGAGCTTCCAGACCAACCAACTGTCGATGGTGCCGAAGATCAGGTTGCCCGCTTCCGCCTCCGCCCGTGCCCCTTCCACGTTCTCCAGGATCCAGCGCAACTTGGTGCCGGAGAAATAGGGGTCCAGGCGGAGGCCGGTCTTTTCGGTGAATTTCGGCTCCAGTCCCTGCTCTTTCAGCTTCGCACAGTAGTCGGCGGTCCGCCGGTCCTGCCAGACGATGGCGTTGTAGACCGGCTTGCCGGTGTTCTTGTTCCAGACCACGGTGGTCTCCCGCTGGTTGGTGATGCCGATGGCGGCGATGTCGCGGTGCCGGAGGTCCGCCTTGCTCAGCGCCTCCGCCTCCGTGGCGGATTGGCTGGACCAGATTTCCATCGGGTCATGCTCCACCCAGCCGGGCTTCGGGTAGTGTTGCTTGAACTCCATCTGGGCGACGGAGATGACCTTGCCCGCGTGGTTGACGATCAGCGTGCGGGAACTGGTGGTGCCCTGGTCCAGGGCCATGATGAATTTTTCGGAGCTCATGGGTTTGAAAGGTGTTCGGTGTTTATCTGGAGTTGGATGGATCACGCGCCGAAGAGCGCACGGTGGAGGAGGGCGCCGGTCACGCCGCCGATGATGGGGGCCACGATGGGCACCCAGGCGTAGGCCCAGTCGGAGCCGCCCTTGCCGGCGATCGGCAGGAGCTGGTGGGCGATGCGCGGTCCCAGGTCACGGGCGGGGTTGATGGCATAGCCGGTGGGGCCACCGAGTGACACGCCGATGGATACGACCAGCAGGCCGACCAGCATCGGTCCCCACCAGTTGGCGACCACCCCGGCCACGGACTGGAGATCGGGATCCACGATGCCCGCCTTCACGCTGCCGATGGCCAGTACGCCGAATACCAGCATCGCGGTGCCGATGACCTCGGTGATGATCGCCGGGCCGATCTTCCTCACGGCCGGAGCCGTGGAAAAGCACGCAAGCTTCGCGCCCTTGTCCGGGGTTTCACCCCAGTGGGCGAGGTAGGCCAGCCAGACGAGGGTCGCCCCGACCGCACCACCAGCCACCTGGGCGGCGATGAAACCGGGCACTTTCTCCCAGGGGAAGCCTCCGATGGAAGCGAGTCCGATGGTTACGGCAGGGTTCAGATGGGCGCCGGAGATACGGCCCACGGCATACACCGCCATGGCGACCGCGAGGCCCCAGCCGACGGTGATGACGATCCAGCCGCCGTTCTGGCCCTTGCTGCGGTTGAGCACCACGTTGGCCACCACGCCGTTGCCCAGCAGGATCAGGATGGCGGTGCCGATGAATTCAGCGAGATAGGGATTCATGGATTTGGATTTTCAGGGTTTGGTAATCTGTGACTGTTTTCTGTCAGAAGCGATAGGAAAGCGTGAGGGCCGCCCAGCCTTCGTCGCCGCTGTCCAAGGCATCCAGCGCGAACGCGTAGCCCAGGGACGGCTTCAGGGTCAGGCTCTCGGTCAGCTTGATCGGGACGCCCACGCCGATGGTCAGGTTGTCCAGGCCGTTGCCACCGGTGCGGTAGCTGGTGGAGTATCCGAGGGCGGCCTGGCTCTCCACGCTCACCGTGTTGTTGATCGGCAGGGAGTGGGAGAGTTTCAGTTCATGGTACCAGCCTTCGCTGCGGGCATTGTAGGAGAACCACGCGGAGGCGGAGAATCCCGCGCCCAGCTCCCGGCTGAGCTGGATGTAGTATTCCTCGCTGTCCACGCCGTCCTCACCGGGGAAGTGGTACCAGATCATCCCGGCGGCGGCGGTGATGGGACCGAGGTCCTTGTAGAAATAGAAGCTCGGGGTCAGCTCGCCGTATTCGCCGTTCAGGGAGTTCCCGTTGTAGAGGTTGAAGTGGAAGAAATTGGCGATATCGACATCCAGGCTCTCCCAGATGTTCGCGTTGCCGGCGGAGGAATCCACGCCGCGATACACGTGGAGAGTCTCATAGCCGACGTTGAGGGAGGCTTTCCACCAGGAGTCGGTGCCGGAGGAATGCAGGGTGGGAGTCACCGCCGGCTCGGTCGTTCCCGCGAAGGCGGCACAGGGGACGAAGAAGCCAAGCAGCAGGTGGCGGAGGGTCAGGTTGGGTTTCATGGATTTCGGATTTGGAGTTATGGGGATTGGTGGGAACGGCGGAATCAACTTCCGGGATCGTTGGGTCAACTAAGCTCCATCATTTTTCCGTCCGCAATCGTAAAATGTTGATAATGAGTTGATTGCGATTTCGTTAATCCAATAAAAACCAACATCCTTGCGACGGAACGGCGGATGAGGCGCGAAAACCAAGCATGCCCAATCTTGGGAACGTTAAATCCAATGTTTTGGCTTGGATATCATTGGGAAAAAAGTTTACGTTTTCGTCACCCAAATGCTCGTCACGGAACGCCAGCACAAGATTCTCCACCGGGTCCAGACGGAAGGCTCTGTCCGGAACATTGATCTGGTGGAGGAATTCGGCGTCTCGGATGAGACCATCCGTAAGGATCTGACGGCGCTGGAGCGGCTGGGCCGTCTGCTGCGGACCCATGGCGGAGCGGTGCGGCCTGAGCCGGACCGGTTCGACCTGCCGCTGCCGGAGCGCACCGCCATCAATGAGACTGAGAAGGATGTCATCGCCACGGCGGCGGCCCAGTTGATCTCAGCCCGCGAAACCATCTTCCTGGACGCTAGTTCCACGGTGCTGCGGTTGGCGGATCACCTGCCGCCGATGCCGTTGACGGTCGTCACCAACGCCCATCACATCGTGGTCACTCTGGCCACCCGCACGGATCTCACGCTGGTCTGCACCGGCGGCACCTATGAGAACCAGTCACGCAGCTACACCGGAGCGATGGCGGAGGATGCCTCGAAACGCTTCGTCATCCGCAGCGCATTCCTAGGTGTGGATGCGCTGGATCCTGAACGTGGCGCGATGGATGTGAACCATGGCCACGGTGTGCTGAAGGAGCGCCTGCTGGAGCGTGTGGACCGCGTGATCGTGCTGGCTGACAGCACGAAGCTGGGTGCGCGCAGCGCCTACCGCTTCGCGGATGTGAAGGACATCGACATCCTGGTCACGGACACCGCCGCCTCTCCGGAACTCGTCTCGAGATTCGAGGCACAGGGCGTGCAGGTGATCATCGCCGGTGGGCGGACGGCTGCACTGAAAAAGGACAAACGGAAGGGATGAATGGAGCGGCGTGCGCTCCTCCTGATCACGCCCCCACCTGCCTCAGCCATTCCTGCAGGTTGTAGTACATCGTCAGCCGGGAGATCTTCCCGTCGCGGAGGGTGAGGAACGCCCCCGCTGGGATCAGGTAGGTCTGGCCGTTCGCTTCCGGGAGTCCCTCGTCCGTGGCCAGGTACTTGCCGCGCACGTTGAACTCGGCGGCGGCCCGGGTGCCGTCCGGGCCTTCGAAGATCACGATGTCCTCCAGGGTTTCCTGATAGCAGCGGTCCATGCGCTCCATGAACGCGCGGAACGCACCGATGCCCGTTTCGCTGCCACCCTGGTTGAGGTCATGGACGACATCGTCCGTGAGCAGGGAGAACATCTTCTCGCGGTCACCCGCATTGAAAGCTTCGTAGTAGGTATCGATCATCGGGAGTAGCCGGAGCGGGTTGGTTTCCCGGATGATCGTCATTTCAGGGCCGCGAGCAAGAGGCGGGTTTCGGTCCGGAGCGCTTCCAGCGTGATTCGCTGCTGGGTGGAGGTTCTCTGGGCGGAGATCAGGGCAAGGCTCCTGGAAACCCCTTCGAGCGTGGCCTTCGCCTCGGGGAGATCCGCGGACCGGTCGATCCTGGCGCGGATGATGCCGGATGAAGTCAGTTCGACGAAATCCCCGTCCTGGTTTCTCACCTTCGCCATTTCAGCGGCCACGACTTCCGCGACCTCACCGCCGACCTTTGCCTTCACTTCCTCGAGGGATCTTTCGGCGCGGACGAGGCAGGCCGTGATGGCCTTGTTGGCAGCGGCGGCGATCCGGGCCGAAATGCTGGCTCTCTCGATTTCATCCATGTGGTCTTCACGGATACCGGCCAAAAGCGTGAGAGCCTGGTCGGGATCACTTTCGGCAAGTGCCTCGATCGAAGCGAGCAGGTCGCTCATCTTCCCCTTCATGGCCACGGAGTCGGAAATGGAGATCCTGGTCCTCAGGGTGCTGAGTTCGGGGTGGTCGGGGTATTCGGCCGCCAGCATGGCGAGCTGCGCTTCCGCTTTCTTCGGATCGACGGCGGCCAGTTCCAGCAGGACCTTGGTTTCGGACTCGGCGCGGCTGATGGCGGCATCGACCCCGGCTTCGTCCAGGGAAACCCTGCGGACCACCATCCGGATGAGGTCTTCATCCCCGGCCTGCTGCCTGACCTTCTCGAGTGATTTCTCCCGCGTGTCCCTTGCCGCCCAGTATTTCTTCCCGGACAAGAGCGGCCGCTGCTGCTCATGGATGGCGGCTGCGATCTTGACTGCCTTCTCATGGACTTCCCTCAGCCGGATCACATCCTGCTGCCGCTTCGCCACGTCGAGATCCTGCCCCGCCTTGCGCAGATAGACATTCGTGATGGCGAATGCGGCCTCCAGCTCATCGGCCTCCAGCAGCATGTCCAGCAGCCTGAGGATGTCGGATTTGGTCTCCGTGGTCAGCTTGGAATTCACTTCCAGGGCGGCCTGCTTGTTCCGCTCGATCTGGGGTTTGAGGATCTCCAGTTCGGCGTTGGCGCGCTCGATGATGCTGGCGTTCCGCACACACTCACGGTAGGCGGCGGTGCCTTCCTGGACGGGCTGGGTCCGGCGGTAGGTGAGGCGGTCGATGACGGCGTCCGCCGCGCGGATAGTCTCAAGCAGCGCCTGGTATTTCGCGGTGATCTGCGCCCGCTCCGCCATGACGATGTCGAGGCTGCCCTTCGAGTCCTTGTTGGATGAGGTCACGTGCGCCTTTTCATCGGCGAGGTTGATCATGATCTTCACCCCCAGGATCTGATAGGGGGTCGCCTTGAAATCCTGCTCCAGGAACTTCTGGCCCAGGCTGGCGGCGGCGGCCATGTCATTGCGGCGGAACGCATCCACGACTTCATTCCATGCCTTCGCGGCATCCCGTCCCTCAGGGATGAGACATCGGTCTTCGGGCTCAGGAGATCATCGAGCGTGTCTGCCCATGAGAGGGCGGGAGAACAGGCGATGAGGGTGGCAAGGACGAGGGGAGGGAACCGGTTTGTCATAATGACTCCGGGAAAACTGAATGGGCTCCCCTGTCATATGTCAATCGGATTTGGCTTTCTCCGTTAGATATGGATTGTGAGATGAGGGATCACCGGCTCATCCGCGCTTTTTCTTTCCAGCCTTCTTCCCTCCGCCGGAGAACCGCTTCTTTTTGTGCTCGCCATCCGTCTTCCGGATCTTGTTGGGCGGGCCTGCCTTGGCGGCGGGTTTCGTTTGCGGCTTCTGGTGCTTGCGGGTGGGCGGATGGGGAGGGGCATTCAGCGGGCGGGTGCCTTCGCTGGTCGGCTTCCCGGCGATCTTGAAATCGACGAAACGCTTTTCCATGTCGATGGCCGCCACCCGCAGCGGGATGCGCATGCCGAGCTGGATGACTTTCCCGTCGAAGGAAACCCATGCCTTGCGGTGGCCCTCGAAGCGCCAGCGGCTGCCGGACGGTAGTTCCTCGCGCTTCACCACGCCGCGCACACCCATGTCCGGGATCTCGACCATCAGGCCCATTGGACGGACATCAGTGATGAGTCCGTCGAAAAGCTGGCCGTCCTCTTCCTTGGCGACGCGGGCGAGGTATTCCAGCAACTTGATCTGTTTCGTCTCACTCTCCGCTTCCGCGGAGGTGCGCTCGGTGTCGGAAATGTGGCGGGCGATCTCGCGCAGGTCCGCTTGGGACGGAGTGCGGTCCACCGGCTTCGGTGGGTTCTCCAGATAGGGCTGCATCGACCGGTGGACGATGAGGTCGGAGTAGCGGCGGATGGGGCTGGTGAAGTGCGTGTAGTCCGTCTTCGCGAGGCCGTAGTGGCCGAGCGGTTCCGCGGAATACGCGGCGCGTTTCAGCGACTTCAGCAGGCCCAGCTTGATGACGTGCTCCTCCGGGCTGCCTTTCGATTCATCGAGCAACTTCTGGATGTGGTCGCGGTTCGTCAGGTCCCCCGGCTTGTAGCCATGGAGCTTCGCGGTCTCCGTGTAGTCCATCAGGCGCGACGGATCGGGATCCTCGTGAATGCGGAAGACGGATGGCTTGCCCTTTTCGCGCAGCAGCTTCGCGACCGCCTCGTTGGCGATGAGCATGCATTCCTCGATGAGCTGGTGGCTTTCCGTGTGGACCACCGGCTCCGCGGAGGCGGCGCGGCCCTTGCTGTCCAGCCGCACCTTGATCTCCGGCATCTCCAGATCGAGCGCGCCGTTGGCAAAGCGGCGGCGGCGCATGGTGGAAGCCAGCGCCCAGCCTTCCTTCACCAGCGGCACCAGATATGGATCGGATCCCTCCGGCGCGGGCAGGCCGTCGAGGATCATCTGTGCCTGTTCGTAGGAAAGTTTCGCGCGGGAGTGGATGACCGCGTCGAAGAACGTCGCCCTTTCGAGACGTCCGTCGTGGGAGATCTCCATCAGCGCGCACTTCGTCAGTCGGTCCACGTTCGGCTTGAGCGAGCAGATGCCGTTGGAAAGCTCCGTCGGCAGCATCGGCAGCACGCGGTCCACCAGGTAGGTCGAGTTGCCACGCTCGGACGCTTCCTTGTCCATCGGCTTGCCCGGCTTGATGTAGTGGGAGACGTCCGCGATGTGGACGGCCAGCGTCCAGCCGCGGGCCGTTTTTTCCAACCAGATGGCGTCGTCATGGTCCTTCGCGTCCGCCGGGTCGATGGTGATGACCAGCTTGTCCCGCCAGTCCTTGCGGCGGGCGATTTCAGATGGCTCCGGGTCCTCCGGAACGGCACGGGCCTCGTTGAGGACGTTTTCCGGGAAGGACGTGCGCAGGCCGAAGCGGTGGATCACGGAAATGATGTCCACCCCGGGGTCTCCGGGCCAGCCGAGCACCTCGATGACGCGGCCGCGCGGCACCTCGTAGCGATCCTTCCATTGGCCGACATCCACCACCACCAGTTGCCCGGTCTCTGCGGTGGAGTCCGCGATGATTTCCACCCGGCCCTCCACGGACTTGTCATCCGTATCCACCCAGGCGAAGCCGCCTTTGCTCTGGAAGACGCCCACGATCCTGCCGGAACGGCGGGACAGGACTTTTTCCACCACGGCGCGCACCTCCGGTTCCTCCTCCATCTCGCTGCGGATGCGGAACTGGCGGCGAGGGCTGGGTTGTTTCAGCGACACGAGCACGCGGTCGCCATCCAGCGCGGTGCCGGTGTCCCGGCGGTTCACGTGCAGGCGGGAGTTCGCCACCAGGTCGATGCCGGTTGCGATGTTCTGTTCATCGGACGCATCCGGGAAAAACAGGCCGTGCCCCTTCGGGTGGAACTTGAGGGTGCCGGTGAGCTGGTTCTTTCCGCCGCTGGAACGGAGGCGGTAGAGGCCTTTCTTTTCCAAGGTGAGGACGCCTTCCTCGACCAAAGCGTCCAGGGTGGCGCGGAAGGCGGAGCGGACGGAGGGCGGCACCTTCAGGCTGCGGGCGATCTCGGATTTCGTCATCGGCCGGTAGTCGGTGGAGCCGAAAAATTCCATCATCGACGAACGCAGCTTGTCAGCGGGCATGTCAGGAGATTGGGGGGTATTTGTCATGGGGGCAACGAAGGAAACGCGGGGTTTCCGGGATGGGGCGTGTTTGTTTCGAGAAAAGGGTTGATGCGGAGGCATGCTGGGGTAGGTGTGTTGGTTGAGATTTGTCCTCCCGGCGGCTTGCCGGAGGACGGATTTTGATGTGGAGTGAAGCTCCGAACCTGAATTTCAGAATTTATGAAAACCCAATCCATTCACCGCCGAAGCGGTTTCACCCTGATCGAACTTCTCGTCGTCATCGCCATCATCGCGGTGCTGGCCAGCGCCGGTTTCGGCGTGGGCATGAAGGTTCAGAACACCGCAAGGAAACAGGTCGCCGAATCGGCCGCCCGCAACGTCGTCCATGCGGTCAACAGCTTCTATGCGGACTACTCAGCGATGCCGGTTCCTACGGGAACAGCCTCCACCCAGGGTGGCACCACGTTTGGAACCGAATCCGGTGACGGACTCAAAATTTTGGACATCCTACTCGGCTTGGAAGACGAAATCAACACCAAGAAGGTGAAATATCTCGATGTCCCCGAAGCGAAGAGCAAGAAAAAGGGCGGTCTCGTTTTCAACAAGAGCGGTAAGGAAGTGTCCGGAATGTTCGACCCATGGGGGAATCCATTTTTCATCGTCCTCGACACGGACTATGCGGAGCGTCTCGAGTTCAAGCCGAGCAAGAAGCAGGAGACCCTCAACGGTCGCCGTTGCGCGGTCTACAGCGCCGGTCAGGACAAGAAGATCGGCACCGCCGATGACGTGAAGACCTGGTGACCTGGCCTTCCGGAGTGAATTTCCACGAACCCGTCCCGCGCATGCCGCAGGGCGGGTTTTTTCGTAGGGTGGCACCGCAAGATTTTCCGGTTCCCATTGGTAATAACTCTGCTCAAAATCGAAATCCATGAACCGACCTTTCCGAGTCTCCAGTTCACTCCTCGTGACCTTCGCCTGCGCCGTGACGGCGCTGATCCTCTTCATGATGACCGGAGGGGAGCGTGCGGTGGCGCAGGACAAGCCCGCGGCCAAGAAAAAGATCGTCTTCGTGGCGGGCAAGCCCAGCCACAAGCCGGGCGAGCATGAGCACCGCGCCGGCTGCATGCTGCTGGCGGACCAGATCAACAAGAGCGGCCTGCCGGTGGAGGCCGTGGTGGTCACGGACGGCTGGCCGGCGGACAAGTCCGTCTTCGACGGCGCCGCGGCGGTGGTGATCTACGCGGACGGTGGCGGCAGGCACCCTGCCATGCAACAGCTCGCCGACCTGCGGAAAATGGCGGAGGCCGGCGTGGGCGTCGGCTGCATCCACTATGCGGTGGAAGTGCCGAAGGGTGACGGTGGCAACACGTTCCTCGATGTTCTCGGTGGCTATTTCGAAACCGATTGGTCGGTGAACCCGCACTGGGATGCGAAGTTCAAGATCGCCACCCATGAGGTCACCAAGGGTGTGAAGGATTTCGGTATCCGTGACGAGTGGTACTACCACATGCGGTTCCGCAAGAACATGGAGGGCGTTACCCCGATCCTCTCCGATCTTCCGTCCGCGGAGACTCTCAGCCGTCCGGACGGCACCCACTCCGGCAATCCGCATGTCCGCGCCTCGGTGCTGGAGCGCAAGGAGCCCCAGCATGTGATGTGGGCCTATGAACGCCCGGCGGCGCTGGGGGGTGGCAGGGCGTTCGGCTTCACCGGCGGCCATTTCCACAAGAACTGGGCGCAGGATGACCAGCGGAAGGTCGTCCTGAACTCCATTGCCTGGATCGCCGGACTGCCCGTGCCGGATGGCGGTGTGCCGAACAAGACACCCACCGATGAGGAGATGACTGCGAATCTCGACAAGAAATGATCCGCCCCCGGGACGGGTCCTGAAAATTTCAACCTGCTCCGGCGGATTGCTCTCGGCGATCCGCCGGATTTGCATCTAGTTTCAATCCGGATTGCAGACGGTTTGGAAAAACGACCTGCCCGAGTTGCTCGGGCCGATGACGACGAAGGAACTGCGGCAGAACATGCGGCGGGGGAGCTTCGTGTTTCCTTTCCTGCTGATCCAGCTCCTCGCCATCCTCGCCACCGTTTTCGAGTTCCAGCGCGGAGAGGTGTACAGGATCGATGACGGGGTCGGTATGCTCAACGTCATGCTGCTGGTGGAGTCCGGGCCGTTCTGGGCCATCGTGGGCGCTGTCTGCGTGGTGGTGATGCCGTTGGGCGGGATCATCCTGATGGGGCAGGAACTGGAGGAGGGGAACCATGAATTGCTCCTGCTGACCAAGCTGGGCCGGTGGAAGATCGTCCTCGGGAAATTCCTCACCCTGTGGGGTCTTTGCACCCTCACCTTTGTCTCTCTCCTGCCATTCGTGGTGGTCCGCTATGCCCTTGGTGAGGTGGAGTGGTGGTATGAACTGGCCTGTTCCACCACGGTGGTCGGCGGTTCCGCGCTGGTCTGCGCGGGGGTCATCGGCGCATCGGCGTTCAAGACGATCGCCGGGCGGGTCGCGATGCTCCTGCTGTTCCTGATTTCGATGCTCGCCGGTTGCGGCATCCCGCTGGCGTTTTCCGCGACCGTGACGAAAGGCTGCGGGATCTTCTACCATCTGACCGCCTTTTCGGCTGTCATCTGCTACGTCTCGACAGGACTGGCGTTGGCCCGCTCCCGCCTGCGGCTGGTGGTCCTGGCCTATGAAGTGAAGCCGAGCGGGATGGTGATCGCGCTGCTGGTTTGCATGCCGTTCGCCATTGGCATGGTGACGACCATCACCTGGAGTTTCGGCGGGTTTGTCGGGTTGCTGGGGATGGCGCTGGTGTCCTTGAGGCTGGACGTCTCACCAAAGGCCCCGAAATGGGTGAAGCCGCCGGTGGCCAACACCCCGACACCACCGGCACTACCGACCTGAGGTGGGGAGTGGTGGTCAGCCCACCGCCCGCTGGGCGTGGGCCTGCCTGCGCGGCGTCTGGCGGCGCTTCTTGGGCAGGAATGGAAGCGTCAGCGCCTCCTGAAAGTCGAAAACTTCCGAAAAGTCCTCCCGGCGGTCGGAATCCTGTTTTCCGAACACCTGCTCCTCGATGAGGTGGAACACCATGTCCCCGACATCCTGGCACTTCCGCAGGCCCCACTCGTTCATCAGGGTGGCGGACATCGGGCCGTATTGCTGGAGCGCATGATCCCGGAAGCCATTCAGCAGCTCCGGTCCCGAAACGTGGCGGCACTGGCCGCCGTTTCCGTCACTGATCCGCTTCAGCGTGAAATCCAGCGCGTCCTTCAGGAAAAAGTAGGCGCCCGGATCGAAACGGCGGTCCCGCTTCAGGATGGCGGCGACGGATTGTTCGAACTGAACGGCCTGCATGGGGTGGGAAACCTGCCCCATCGGCCACCGCGTTTCAAGGAGAAAGGAGGGTAGACATGGCGGCTCTGCTGCAATGTCCGCTTCGCTCCCATTCCTGTCCCCCGGCTGCAATGGGAACACGGAGCCATTGCTGCATTCCATCTTCGGCTTCATCTTTTCTGCCCTGAAAACTGAATACTGAAACTTTCCCCTCCTTACATCATTCACTGTTCCCCAGCCGCCGGACGAATTCATCCAGCAGCGATTTCACCCGTGCGTCCCGGGCGATTGCCGCGGGCTGGTCGAAGCCGATCCAGATGGCGGTGGAACCTTTCGGGCCGAGGCGGAGGGTCCAGGCATCCCTTTCGGAACCAGTGGCACCGGTGAAGGTCCGGGTGCCGGCGTGGTTTGCCAGCACCGTGGTCGCTTCCGAAGCCGCCTGGCTGCTGAGTGCGGGAGTAAGCCGTGGCTGGGCCTTGTAGATGACCTTCTTCGAGGAATCCCGGATCTCCCGGATCACGAACGGATCCGGCCGTTTTCCAGCGTTCCCGAGGGTGGAGAGGCCGATGGACATTTCCAGCGGGGTGGCGGCGACGGAGCCGCGGAAAAGATCTTCCGTGTCCAGGAACGGGCCGGAAAGGCCGCACCGCTTCGCCAGCCGCTCGACCTCCGCCGGGCCGATCTGGCGCCCGGTCAGCACCGGCTTGCCCGGTAGGACCAGCTTGCCGCGTTCCGCGGCGGCTGCGGCGATGAACGGCTCGAACGCCGACCCCAGGTCACGCCGGGAGCGCGTCCGGTCAAAGCGGGAGTGGGCGAAATCCCGTCCCCCGATCAGCGCGAGGATGCCGCCGCTTTTCGTCTCCGTGGTGATGGCGGCGTACTGGATGTATTTCGGCTCCGCCCCCGGGGTGTGGTCGGAGTAGGTGCCATAGCGCCAGCCTTTCTCGTTCTCCAGGTCCGCGACGGCCTTGGAAAGTTCGATCTCCAGCCGCTGCTGCCACCCCAGGTCGAGGGTGGTGTGGACGTAGAGACCGTCGGAGCGGATGTCGTGGGTTTCGAGGATCTTCTCCAGCTCCCGGCGGATCGCCTGGAAGGCGTAGGAACGCTGGGCACGGTCCTCGTTTTCGCTGGCCAGCTTGATCGGGGTTGCTTCCAGCTTGTCCCGCTTCTCATCGGTGATGAAGCCCATGGCCACCATCCGGTTGAGCGTCTGGTCCCGTTGTTCCAGCGCCCCCTTCGGGTTTCTCAGCGGGGAGAAGACATGTGGGCCGCGGATGATGCCCACGACCATCGCGCACTGGTTTTCATCCAGCTCGCGGACCGGCTTGCCGAAGTAAGTCAGCGCGGCCTGCTCGATGCCCTGCG
The DNA here is from genome assembly GCF_026625605.1 of Luteolibacter sp. SL250. Classification (NCBI taxonomy): domain Bacteria; kingdom Pseudomonadati; phylum Verrucomicrobiota; class Verrucomicrobiia; order Verrucomicrobiales; family Verrucomicrobiaceae; genus Luteolibacter; species Luteolibacter sp. SL250. Next base: position 4,800,531 of record NZ_CP113054.1, on the reverse strand, counting down.
CCCCGGAGCCGAAGTAGATCCGGTTCAGGTAGTGGGTCAGGATCTCGTCCTTCGAATAGCGGGCCTCGATGCGGAGCGTGAGGGCGATTTCCAGGAACTTCCGGTGCATCGACTTCGCGCGGATCTCATACGTGTTCCGGGCGAGCTGCATCGAGAGTGTGGACGCCCCCTGGGTGAAGTCCCCGTCCTTCAGATTGCGGACCGTCGCACGTGCCAGCCCGCGGAAGTCCACGCCCACGTGTTCGAAAAACCGTGCATCCTCCCGCGCCTGCAGCGCCTTCACCAGGAAGTCCGGGATGTCCTCCCGCTTGGCAAGCTTCTGTCCGCCGCTGATCGGTGCGTCGATCTCGATGCCGTTTTTGTCGTAGAAGTGGTTCGCCTCCGGCAACCCGGCGACTTCCTTCAGGTCGAACTTCATCGCGAGGATGAAGTAGAAAAAGACGAAACCGCCGAACGCCACCAGCCCGGCCACCCCTAGCCAGAACAGCCACCGCACGGGTGCGTGCAGCCACTCTGGCAACAGGCGCTGCCACCAGGAGGGTCGGGAGATGGGACGCCAGGTGGACATCTTCAGGGAACAACTCTCACCGCAATGCGGTCTGCGCCAGGCGGCGGATCGCTTCCGGATAAAGCCGGTGCTCTACCAACTGGATACGGGCGTGGAGCGTCTTGTCGGTGTCATCCGGGAGGACGGGGATCTTTTCCTGGAGGATGACCGGGCCGGTATCCATACCATCATCCACATGGTGGACGGTGCAACCCGTTTCGGAAACTCCGGCGTCCACTGCCTGCTTCCACGCAGCGATGCCGGGGAAGGCCGGAAGGAGGGACGGGTGGATGTTGAGGATGCGCTCCGGAAAGGCGTCCAGCAGCGGACGCTTCACCAGCCGCATGAAGCCAGCCAGGCAGACCAGCTCCACCCCGGCATCCTTCAGCCGGGCGGCGGTCTCCGCCTGTGCCTCTTCAGGGAACTTCGTTTTGAACCCCCGGCAGTCGATCACGCCGGACGGAATGCCGTTTTTGGCCGCACGTTCAAGGATGTACGCGTCCGGGTTGTCCGACAGGACCAGAGCGATGCGGGCGTCGAGCGTGCCCGCCGCGATCGCATCGAGGATCGCCTGCATGTTTGAGCCGGAGCCGGAACCGAGGATGCCGAGGACCATGCGCTTGGTGTAGGGGGTGGGGGAGGGATGCCAAGTTTATTGTTTTTCCCCATATTGCCGCGTGGACAACGGCGGCGGGACATCTAACGTCCATGGCATGCACGACGCCCGCATTGACGCCCTCGCAAAGCAGTTGGTCCGCTACTCCACCGCCCTGAAAAAAGGCGAGAAAGTCCTCATCGATCTCTACGACGTGCCGGACTCCATCGGGCTGGCGTTGATCCGCGAGGCCAGGGCAAAGGGCGCGCTGCCATTCATCCGCATCCACCAGTCCCGTCTCAGCCGGGAGATGCTGAAGGGCGCGGAGGACGGCCAGTATTCCGTCATCGCGAAGCACCTGCTGGCGGAGATGAAGGACATGGACGCCTACATCGCCGTGCGTGGCGGCTACAACATCGCGGAAACCTCCGACGTTCCCGCGGACAAGATGCAGCTCGCGATGAAGCACATGCGCCCGGTGCTGGACCACCGCGTGAAAAAGACCCGCTGGTGCGTGCTCCGCTGGCCCAGCCCGTCCATGGCGCAGCAGGCGAACATGAGCACGGAGGCGTTCGAGGACTTCTACTTCAAAGTCTGCCTGCTCGACTACAAGGCGCTCGTCCCGGCGATGAACGCGCTGAAAAAGCTCATGGAGTCAACCGACCAGGTCCACCTCAAGGGGCCGGGCACCGACCTGCGTTTCTCGATCAAGGGCATCCCTGCCGTCATCTGCGGCGGGAACTTCAACATCCCGGACGGCGAGGTGTTCACCGCCCCCGTGCGTGACTCCGTGGAAGGCCACATCACCTACAACGCCCCGACCATCTACCAGGGCATCGGCTTCGACACCATCCGCCTGGAGTTCTCCAAGGGCAAGATCGTCAAGGCCGAGGCCGGTGCGAAGACCAAGGCACTGAACAAGATCCTCGACAGCGACGAAGGTGCCCGCTTCATCGGTGAGTTCGCCCTAGGCTTCCACCCGGTCATCCGCGAGCCGATGAGGGACATCCTCTTTGACGAGAAGATCGCCGGTTCCTTCCACTTCACGCCCGGTCAGGCGTACGAGATCGCCGACAACGGCAACCGCTCCCAGGTCCACTGGGACATGGTGAACATCCAGCGCAAGGACTACGGCGGCGGCGAGGTCTGGTTCGACGGCAAGCTCATCCGCAAGGACGGCGTCTTCCTGCCGAAGCAGCTCGCGAAGCTGAATGGGTAGTGAGGAGGATGGACATTGCGGCAGAGCCGCTATGTCCACCCTCCTTACGACTCATGCAGGTACGTCTTCGGGCGGTAGATCAGTGAGAATGGCAGATAGACGGCCAGCGCGCCCAGGATCAGCCAGGTGAAGAAGCGGAAGTAGGCCGCGCCCTCCAGCTTGCTCTCCCCGCCGGAGAACTCCGTCCGCTCGAATCCACCCGGTGTGGCCTTTTCCCGGATGCCGAGTTCCATCTTCCGGCGGGCCAGCCAGGTGTCCTTCGGAGCCACGGCTTCGCCTTCCGTTTTCCCGATGACCAGGCCAAGGCTCCACTCGGACTTTTCCTTCTCCCCCGGTCCCTTGCTGGAGATGCGGATGTGCGAGGAGTCGATCACCTCGTATCTCATGGCATTCCCCCACGGATCCTTGATCCCCTGCAGAAGGAGGTTGCCTTGCTCCTTGGCGGGGAATTTCTCCGCGGAAGCCTGCTCGATCCTCTCCGCGGCGGAGAAGTAAAGGTCGCGGCCGGGGATCTCAAAGGAGTCCAGCCGGCCCTGGCGGCAGCGGGCGATGAAGTCGTCCGCGGTGCCGGTGATGCCGTCGTATCCCGGCAGCACGATGTTCCGGGGGGACGTCTTCCAGTCCTCCGGGAGGCGGGAGATCGCCTCCGTGAACTGGAGTCGCGCGGCGGATGGCGTGGAGATGAAACGGTTCACCTCTGCGGTGAAATAGTTGCCCAGCCACACTGCGAGCCAGAAAAGCGACATCACCCAGGACTTCATCGCGCGGGGTGCCTGGGTGTAGGCGAACTCCAGCCCGACGATGGCCACCATCACCTCCGCCGCGGTGATGAGGATGAAGGAAAGCATCTGCCAGCCGATGGAGGGCCGCTGGCCTGCGTCGATCCACGACTGCACCACGGTGGTGAGCACATAGGTCGCCACCAGCAGCGACAGGCCGATGCCGATTTTCCGCAGCGGCGTGAGCCGGAAGACCCGGTTGATCGCCGGATAGAGCACCAGCGTGAACAGCGGGATGAAAATGAGGATCAGGATGGGGTTCACCGCCTGGATCTGGGACTCCAGCCAGGTGACGCCGAGGAAGTTCAGGTCCATCTGCTTCGCCTGCAGCACCCATGAGGAGCCGGTCTGGTCATAGAGCGACCAGAAGACGGCGATGAACACGAACAGCGGGATGAGCTTCGCCAACGCGGCGAAACCCTCCCAGGAAAACGCCTCGCGGAAGAAGCCCCAGCCGGACGCAGGGATGTGGACGAAGCGGTGCCGCCCCAGCCAGAACATGAACGTGGCGATGGCCATCAGCACACCAGGCACGCCGAACGCCCAGTGCGGCCCGTAGTGCTCCAGCAGCCACGGGGTGAGCAACGTGGAAAAGATCGCGCCGAAGTTGATGGAAAAGTAGAACCAGTTGTAGATGCGCGTGATCAGGTGCTGGTTCAGCTTGCCGAACTGGTCGCCCACGTGGGCGGAGACGCACGGCTTGATGCCGCCCGCGCCGATGCAGATGAGCGACAGCCCGGTGATGAGCCACCACTTCGACTCCCCCACCAGCCCCATGCACGCCAGCGCGCCGTGGCCCAGGCAGTAGAACAGGGAGAGGAAAAGGATGGTGCGGTATTTCCCGAGGAAGATGTCGGAGAGCAGCGCGCCGATCAACGGGGTGAAATACACCCATCCCGCGAACTGGTGGAAGTAACCGACGGCCTCCGTGCCGGAGATGGAGGTGCCGCCCGTGTTGTCCATGAACTGCAGGTACTGCGTCATGAACACGACCAGGATGGTCCGCATCCCGTAAAAGGAAAACCGTTCGGCCGCCTCGTTGCCGATGATGTAGGGGATGCCCGGCGGCATCTTGTCGGTTTCCAGCGGGGTGCTGCGGTGCGCCATGGCCGTCAGTCTAGGGGAAATCGGAGACGTGGTCCATGACCGTAAATGTGGCTGCTGCGTCCCGCAGCAGCCACGGTTCTTCTAACAGGCCGTCAGAAGAAAAACCCGTGGTAGTCCGGTTCCTTGCCGGACTCCAGCCAGCCGAGCGCGAGCAGCAGGTAGCCCATCCCGTCCACACTGTCGCAGCGGTTCTCGACCGGATGGCTGCGGAACGCCTTACCCGCCCACAGGAAGCGGTCCGCCTCGGCGGCCACCTGCTTTGCCAGATCGAGGCACGCCGGATCCTTCAGGTCACGGTGGCAGCCCAGCAGGAAGTGGATCACGCGGCCGTAGTGCTCCGCATAGCCGCCTTTCCCGTCCCTGGCCGGGAGGGATTCCCGGATCACGGTGATCCACCGCTGGCAGGCGGTGCGGTAGGTTTCCTTTCCGGTGATCTTGTGGAGCCGCAGGCAGGTCTCTGCCATCGCCATCGGGTAGTCGTGGTTCGGGAACTGCGGCTCCCACAGGCTGCTGAAAGCCCCCGGCTGATAAGTGGTGGTCCGCTCGGTGACGGGAGTGCCGTCGGTGATGCGGAGGTTGCCATGGAATTTCCGGTCCTTTTCGCTCCAGGCGTGTTTCAGCCACGCGGAGGTCACGCGGTCGGCGTGTGCCAGCCAGGCATCCCGCGTCCCGGCCGGAACATGGGCGGAGGCGGCGATGAGCGATCCCGCCCACAGTCCGATCTCCGTGGTGCTGATCGAGCGGTCCCACCTCTTCACCGGGGAGTTGGGGCAGTTGCTGACCAGCCCCGTGGCCGGGTTCTCCGCTGCCAAGGTGTAGCGGATGAAAAGGTCCGCCCGCTCCAGCAGGGTAGGGTCCTTCGTCTTGCTGAACAGGAATGCCGCCGCGTGGACGAGCAGTCCGCCGGACTCGATGAACGCATGCTGCTGGCCCTTCGGCGTGGCGTGGCGGTTGAACTCACCGGTGGTGGCGTCGGTGAGATGGCGGTCGAGCATCGCGCGGATGTAGCGCTCCGTCTTTTCCGGACTCCGTTCCCACAGCAGGTCCCACGGGATCGGCACCGGCCGGGCCTCGTGGTATTTGCCTTCGTTCCCGGCCGGGTTTTTCCCGTAGGGGGTGACGTTCTTCTCATCCAGAAAGAACAGGATCTCGTCCTGGTAGGCGTGATAGTAATAGTGGTTCCCCCACAGGATGAGGCCGCTCGGCCCGTCGATCAGGTGGGAGAAAATGAAGTCCAGGCTGTCATCAGCCCCCTTCCGGTAGGATGGATCTCCGGTCCTTTTGGAAAGATCCGCGGCTGCTGCCATCTGCGGCAGATCCCAATAGGGATTCGAGCCCTTCGGCGCGGCGATCAGGCGATAGACCCGGGAGGGATAGTCGGGATGCCGGGTGTCATCCTCCGGGTAGCGTCCTGTCCGGGTGTCGATGCTGGACATCCACAGCGGGGTGGACGTCGCGCCGTAGTGGTCCGTGCCTTCCTTCAGCACCAACTCAAGGTGGGCCTTGGCTTTTGCCTGAAAGGTCGGCGGTGCCTCCTCCGCAGCCACCATGGAGGAAAAGAGCGCCATGGCGGTGAGCCAGGCGCACATTGGTGATGGAAATGCACGGGAGCGGGACATGCGGGCAATCCGCTTCTATCCGCATCCGGCATTCCGGCACAAGTCCGGAGGACTGCTTTCCGTTACCAACGGACGGCGGCGGCGGCCCAGGTCAGGCCCGCGCCGAAGACCACCAGCACGATGTGCTCCCCGCGCTTGAATTTCCCTTCGCGGTTCGCTTCATCGAGTGCGATGGCCACCGCGGCGGCGGAGGTGTTGCCGTATTTGTGGAGGTTCACGAAAACGCGCTCGTTCGGCACCGTAAGCCGGTCCGCGATGGCGTCGATGATACGGAGGTTCGCCTGGTGGGGGATGACGCACGCGATGTCCTCCGATTGGAGGCCGGCGCGCTCGATCACCTTTTCCGCGGCTTCTTTCATGCGGTTGACCGCGTGCTTGAAGACTTCCTTGCCCTGCATCGCCAGAGTGGCGAGGTGGAGCCCCGCATTGGCCGGCGTGATGGGGCAGGCGGAGCCACCGCCGGGGATGTTGAGGAGGTGGGTGAGATTTCCATCCGTGCCCATTTCCGTGGCGATGATGGAACCTTCGCCCGGCTCCGCACGGCGGAGGACGGCGGCGCCCGCCCCGTCACCGAAGAGAACGCAGGTCGTGCGGTCCTCCCAGTTCACGAAGGCGGAGAGCTTTTCCGCGCCGATGATGAGGGCGTTCTTGAACGCGCCGTCCGAGATCAGCCGCTTGGAGAGCTTCATCGCGTAAAGGAAGCCGGAGCAAGCGGCGGAAATGTCAAAGGCGACGGCCCGGTGGGCGCCCAGGTTCTGCTGGACGTAGCACGCGGTCGCAGGGGTGAAGGTGTCCGGGGTGATGGTGGCGACGATGATCAGTTCGATGTCGGCAGCCGCCAGGCCTGCCTGCTCCAGGGCGCGTTCGGCGGCCTTCGTGGCCATGTGGGAGGTGAACTCGCCTTCCGCGGCGACCCGCCGTTCCTTGATGCCGGTGCGGGTAAAGATCCACTCATCCGTGGTATCGACGATTTTCGAAAGCTCATCGTTGGTCAGAACCTTCTCCGGGACGTAACTGCCGGTGCCGGCGATGCAGACTTCGATGGCGGACGACGCTTCACTCATGTGGCGGGAGAGTGGAATCGCCCGGGCGGGCTCACAAGCGCGAAATGGGGGCGACGGAGCCTTTGCGGAGGTAAAATGAAAACCCCGGCGACCTTGCGGCCGCCGGGGCTTTGGGAAGGGGGAGACGGACGGAAGTCCGCGCTCCGTGATTACTTGCGCAGCGCTTCCTCGCGGGCCTTGGCCTTGGCGATGACGTCGTCGGAGACGTTTTTCGGGCAAGGTGCGTAGTGGCTGAACTCCATGGAGAACTGGCCACGGCCGGAGGTCATGGTGCGGAGGTCACCGATGTAGCCGAACATGGCGGACAGCGGGGCCTCTGCCTTGATGCGGACACCACCCGGGGTCGGCTCCTGGCCTTGGATCATGCCGCGGCGGCGGTTGAGGTCGCCGATGACGTCACCGACTTTTTCTTCAGGAGTGAAGACGTCGAGTTTCATCATTGGCTCAAGGATCTGCGGGCCAGCCTTCGGCATGGTCTGGCGGTAGGCCGCCTTGGCAGCGATTTCGAACGCGATGTTGCTGGAGTCAACGGCGTGGAAACCACCTTCGTTGAGGATGACCTTGAAGTCCAAGCAAGGATAACCCGCAAGCGGTCCCTTGTCGACGGAGGTCTTGAAGCCTTTTTCGACGGCCGGGATGAACTCTTTCGGGATGCTGCCGCCAACCACCTTCGATTCGAAGATGAAGCCGGTGCCTGGCTCGCCGGGCTCGATGGTGTAGTCGATCTTCGCGAACTGGCCGGAACCACCGGACTGCTTCTTGTGGGTGTAGCTGTCGTTGACCGGCTTGGTGATGGTTTCGCGGTAGGCGACCTGCGGGGCGCCGACGGCAACCTCGACCTTGTGGGTCCGCTTGAGGATGTCGATCTTGATGTCGAGGTGGAGCTCGCCCATGCCCTTGAGGATCATCTCGTTGGTTTCCTCGTCGGTTTCGACGCGGAAGGACGGGTCCTCGGCGACCATCTTGCCGATGGCGGTCGCCAGCTTCTCGGCGTTCGCCTTGTCCTTCGGAGCAACGGCGATGGAGATGACGGGCTCAGGGAACACCATCGGCTCCAGGGTGGCCGGGTTCTTCTCGTCGCAGAGGGTGTGACCGGTCTGCACGTTCTTGAGGCCGACGATGGCGACGATGTCACCTGCCTGGGCGGATTCGATTTCGTTGCGGTCATCCGCGTGCATTTCCACCATCCGGCTGACGCGCTCGGTCTTGCCGGTGAAGGAGTTGAGGATGGTGTCACCCTTCTTGATGGTGCCGGAGTAGATCCGGGTGAAGGTCAGGGCGCCGAACTTGTCGTCCATGATCTTGAACGCCAGCGCGCGGAGCGGCTTGGAAGGATCGGAAACGGCGAATTCGCCGGTCTCGTTGCCTTCGGCGTCCACTTCCGGGAGAGGTTTCACTTCGATCGGGGAAGGAAGGAAGTCCACGACGGCGTTGAGGACGAGCTGCAGGCCCTTGTTCTTGAAGGAGGAACCGCAATAGGTCGGGAAGAACGCGAGGTCGATGGTGCCCTTGCGGATACAGCGCTTGATGGTGTCGATGTCCGGCTCGGTGCCTTCCAGATAGGCTTCCATCACTTCATCGTCTTGCTCGACGGCGGTTTCGATGAGGGCGGCGCGGTATTCCTCGACCTTGTCCACCATGTCGGCGGGCACGTCTTCGATCTTGAAGTTCTCCGGTTGGCCGGAATCGTCCCAGATGTGGGCCTTGCGGGTGAGCAGGTCCACGACGCCGACGAAGTCGGACTCGGTGCCGATCGGCAGGACCATGACCAGAGGGGTGGCGCCCAGGATGCGCTTCACCTGGCCGATGACGCGGTAGAAATCAGCGCCGATACGGTCGAGCTTGTTGACGTAGATGACACGGGAGACCTTCGAGTCGTTCGCGTAGCGCCAGTTGGTTTCGGACTGGGGCTCAACGCCGCCCGAGCCGCAGAACACGCCGATGCCGCCGTCCAGAACCTTCAGGGAACGATAGACTTCGATGGTGAAGTCAACGTGGCCGGGGGTGTCGATCACGTTGAACTGGTGGCCCTGCCAGAAGCAGGTGGTGGCGGCGGACTGGATGGTGATGCCCCGCTCCGCTTCCTGCTCCATGAAGTCCATCGTGGAAGCACCGTCGTGCACCTCACCGATCTTGTGGATCTTGCCGGTGAGCTTCAGAATCCGTTCAGTGGTGGTGGTTTTGCCCGCGTCCACGTGGGCGAAAATGCCGATGTTGCGGTATTTGGAGAGGTCCTTCATGCGTTTGGTGGCTTCGGTTGGCGGGGCGACGGTTTTCGCGCCGGGGCGGAACTGCTTAGTCGAGGCAGAGAATTTGGCAATCCCCAACTCGCGGATTTTACCCGGATTCCGCCCGTGGATGGCGGAAATCGGATCGAATAAACCCGGCCGCCCGTCCGTCCCACCCCTGATGAAAGTCGGAACCAGAGGATTTTCCGGAGCGAGATGGCTGGCGGGAATCATTTTCGTCACCTTCGGAACCCTCGCGGAAGCCGCGGTTTCCGCCGCTTGGGAGCAATTTCCAACCAAGAAAAATGCGGATGAATGGCTGGTCTACGACTGGGGAAGGGAAGATTACTACCTGCCGTCGTGGGATTCCACGGCGGACCAGGAGCATATCTGGTTCTACCACGACGGGGATGCCGTCTTGGAATTCTCGGCTGACCAGGTCACGGCGGATGGTGCCTATGTCGGGGATTTCGTGGCGGCGAACGTGGATTCCATCACCGTGGACCTCTTCATCGAGGATCTGGATGAATTCGAAAAAGTGGACTGCGGCATCTTCACGAAGGGGCCGGACGGGGTGAAGCGGTGGTATTATAGTGTGCCCTACACGTGGGCGGATTTCTCCGCGGAGGGCTGGCAGGAGTTCGTCCGCTTCGGGATGGAGGAAACCTGGACCCATTTCGACGATGCCGAGCCGGTGACCATCCTGGCGGACGAGCAATTCCTCCGGTCCGTGGAGGGAGTGGCCATCACCTTCTTTCCGGTGGAGGGTTCCACGCTCAACATGCGGGTCGGCATGGACAACTTCGTGTTGGAACCAAAGGTCACGCCGCCCCGGCTCGACGTGAGCCACACCGCGTCGGATTTCCGGATCGCCTTCACCCCCGCACCCGGACTTTCCGCCGATCTGCAGCGGATGACGACGACGGCCCCGTTCACTTGGTCGGACGTGCCCGGACAGACCTTCATCACCGGCCCGGGGCGGCACGTCTTCACCACGCCCCTTTCCAGCTCCGTAGGGATCTTCCGGGTTGCGGTGTTTCCGGACTATTTCCCGGTCATCGCAGAGTAAGAGTGGGAAAAATTCGGAATTGCCACCCATGGGGGCGCCCGTCTTCCTTTGCGCACAGGGATGGAGGAATCATTGATCGGACCTTTGGACCGCCTGCGGCGCCTCGACGGACTTCCGCCGGTGGAGGTCGCCCGGCGGCTGCGCCATCTGCCCGGCATGGTCTTTTTCGACTCCGCGGGCCACATGCCCTTTGGCGGCAGGCGGACGATCTCGGTCATCGCCGCCCGGCCGCTCAGGATCCTCAAGGGCAGCATCCATTCTCCGCAGGACCGGCAGATCCTGGAAAAGGCCCACGCCGCTGGCACCGGCTTCGCGCGGGACTACGGCTTCCCGCTCGGCGGGCTGTGCGGGTGGGTGGACTATGAAGGGCGGTTCGTTTTCGGGGAGTACCGGGAAATGCTGGTCCACTGCCACGATGACGACAGTTGGTGGGAAACCGGCGGCCTGTCGTCCGAGCTCCGCGATGAAGGAAGGGTGGAAGACGCACCCGTGATCGGAAATTTCGCTGCCCTCACCGGCAGGGAGCGTTTCATCGGGGGGGTGCAGCGGGTGAAGGAATGGATCGCGGCGGGGGACATCTATCAGGTGAATCTTTCCCAAGCGTTCAGGGCGGAGATTTCCGGCGGCTCGCTGTTCGATCTCTATGGATCACTGCGGGAGGCCTCCCCCGCGCCCATGGCCGCCTGGCTCTCGCTGGACGGGAGGGAGGTGCTCAGCTCCTCGCCGGAGACCTTCCTGAAGATCTCCGGGCGTGGGATCGAGACCCAGCCCATCAAAGGCACGCGCCCCCGCTTCCCGGATCCGGACGAGGACCGGCGCTCCGCCTACGAACTGCAGACCTCCGCCAAGGAGATCTCGGAGCTGGTCATGATCACCGACCTGCTGCGGAACGATCTGGGGCAGGTCTGCGGATTCGGCAGCGTGTCGGTTTCCGGGATGCTGCGCCTGGAAACCCTGGCCCAGGTCCACCACCTCGTCTCCACCGTGGAGGGCACCCTCCGCCCGGAAATCTCCGCCGTCGGAGCGCTGGCCGCCTGCTTCCCGGGAGGGAGCATCACCGGCGCCCCGAAAAAGCGCGCCATGGAGATCATCCGCGAGCTGGAGGACGCACCCCGTGGCATCTACTGTGGTGCCATCGGCTGGCTGGGCTTCAACGGGGAAAGTTCCTTCAACATCGCCATCCGCACGCTCATCCGCGACGGAAACCAACTGACCTATCAGGTGGGGGCCGGCATCGTGGCGGATTCCGATCCGGAAAAGGAGTACGAGGAAACGCTCCACAAGGCCGCCGGCATCCGATTGGCGGTCCAGCGTTGGCAAAGCTTGCACCCGGACGGCTGACACTCTATCCCAATGCCTTTCCGGACGCCTCCGTAGTTCAATGGATAGAACGAGGGTTTCCTAAACTCTAGATCCGTGTTCGATTCACGGCGGGGGTACTTCCGGGGGTTTGGCCGATCATCCGGTCTCCGGGAACCGGAGTGATTCCCGGACGCGGGAACCCAGGTTGATCTGGCTGCACACGACCAAACCATGAAAAGCAAGGGATCCAGCGAAGATGAGAGCATCAGCCTCTTCCCGGGCGAACAAGCCCGGGTGGTCATCGCGGATTTCCTGTCACTTGAGGAACAAGGCCATGAGTCCCGGGAATTCTGAAGCCCGGAAGCCCGCGCATCTAGCGTACCGGCCCGATATTGACGGGCTGCGGGCGGTGGCGGTGCTTGTCGTCGTGTTTTATCATGCGGGGCTTGGGTGCCCGGGCGGCTTTGTCGGTGTGGATGTCTTTTTCGTCATCTCCGGCTATCTGATCACCGCCTTGTTGATGAGGGATATCAGGGCGGGTACATTCTCGTTCGTCACATTCTGGGAGCGCCGGACGAGGCGGATCTTTCCGGCATGCGCCGCAGTGATTCTCGTCACCTTGGCTGCCGGCTTGTTCCTTCCTCTGACAGCCGATTTCGTCAAACTCGCCAAGTCGGCGCTCGCACAAGCGGCGATGGCGGCCAATTTCTATTTCTGGCCGTCTGACCGGTATTTCGCCGAGGGTTCTTTCAAGCCCTTGCTGCACATGTGGTCGCTGGCGGTGGAGGAGCAGTTCTACATCTTCTTTCCGTTCGGATTGTGGATGCTTTACCGGTTCAGGCAGGCGCAGCGGCAGATCAAACTGGTCTGGTGGTTGTTGGCGGCGACTTTGGCCAGTCTCGTTCTGGCGACGCTGGGGGTGCATCGTGGTCATGAGCGCTCGGACTTCATTCTCTCCGCCACATTCTACCTTCTGCCGACACGGGCCTGGGAACTGCTGATCGGCGCGGTGTTGGCGGCGTTGCCGGCGGCATGCATGGCATCGCCCCGATGGGTGAGGGAGGTGGCCGCTTGGGCAGGCCTGGCGGGCGTGCTGCTGCCCGTACATCGGTATTACGGAGGGATGGCCTTCCCCGGCCTTGCGGCGCTGCTGCCATGTTTGGGTGCGGCAGCCATCATTTGGGCGAATACCCCGAACGGTGCTTCGGCGGATTGGAAGCTGACAATCCCCGGGCGCTTGCTCGCGTTGCGGCCGCTGGTGTTCATCGGATTGATATCCTACTCGCTCTATCTGTGGCATTGGCCGGTGCTGGTGTTCGGGAATTATGGCGCCCGTGACGGCACCGCGGCATCAGCGGGTGAGGCCTGGATCCAGGTGGCTGTGTCCATGGTATTGGCCGTGTTGTCATGGCGCTGGATTGAAACCCCGTTCCGCACAAAGCGGATTGCTGGAACACGGCGGGGAATTTTCCGGCTGGCCGGGGTCGCCACGGCATTGCTTGTCATGATCGCCGGGGCGGTGGTGGTGTCGGACGGGTTCCCCTCCCGTATGGACCAGCATGGACGCCTGAACAACGCCGCCTTGGGCGACAAGGGCTTCAACGAGGATCTCCGGGCTGCGGATGTCCTGGAGGGAAGGATCCCCCGTTTCGGTGTCCCGGATGCTTCCCTTCCTCCCCGCATCCTGCTGTGGGGGGACAGCCATGCCATGCATGCGGTGGGTGCCCTCGATTCGTTTTGCCGTGAACATGGCATCGTCGCGGAAATGATCGCCCAGAACGCGACCCCGCCGGTGATGGGGGCGTCCTTCGGGATCAGCAAGACGTATAATTATGATGGTCTCGCATGGGCGGACACCGCCATCGGGCACATCAAATCTTCAGGGATCAAGGATGTCATTCTGGCTGCCAGGTGGAACATCTATACGGAAACCCCTGCGGAAGAGGACCTGCTGGAGACGTCCTTGCAGGATACCATCCTGCACCTGTCGCGGATGGGTTGCCGTGTCTGGGTTCTGCAGGACGTGCCGGATTTCCGCGCCGTGGTTCCACGCCTCATCGGTGGATCCCAAGGGCGGTTTTCATGGGGTCCCCGTGGAGAGTGGAGACAGACCAGGGAGCGGCACCTCCGGGAAAACAGGGTGCTCGAACGGCTGGCCGCACGTAACTTGCCCGCGACCTTTCTGGATCCCGCCCAGGATCTCCTGGAGCCGGATGGCATCCATTACAGGGCGACCCAGGATGGTGTATCGCTCTATTTCGATGGCAACCATCTGACCACCCGTGGCACGCGTCTGGTCCTCCTGCCGCTGCTGAGGGAGAAAATGGGGCGGGCGTTTTCCGGTGACGCGGCAGGCCCGGATTGATCGTTTGGTCTGGTTGGGGAATTTTCCGGAAACGCTGCGATGCTTCTGTTAGATAGCGGATGGCCGTCTGTATGGCGGCCCCCCCGTGCCTTTGTCGGGGATGGCTTGACGGATGCAATGCGGCCACTATAGGGGTCGAGCCGTCCACGCTTTATTCATGAACAAATCTTTGGGTTCTCTTCTTCTGCCGGATTCGTTTCACGAACGCATGCAGGTTGAGCGCTGGCACGTCCATGAATTCATCCGCAAGGAGGCGATGCCATTGATGAAGCCCGGGATCAAGGTGCTCGATGCCGGATCCGGACGGGAGCAGGAGCAATATCTGCGCAAGGAACTGCTGGCGACCGGAGCCACCCTGCATACATGCGACTTCTGCGAAGGACCCGGAGTGGACTTTGTCGCGGATGTGTCCGATCTGCCTTTCGAGGCCGCCAGTTATGACATCGTACTGTCCACCCAGGTGTTGGAACATGTCATGGATCCGCAGAAGGTGGTCAGCGAGATGGCGCGGGTTCTGAAACCGGGAGGAAAGCTGTTCCTGACCACGCCGCAGTCGTCACCTCTGCACAATCTGCCCTGGAACTTTTTCAACTTCACCAATCTGGGGCTTCGGTTGTTGTTTGACACTGCGGGATTGAAGGTCGTCAAGGAGCAGGCGCAAGGCGGGCATTTCACGCTGTTGGCCTATCAGCTTCATTGGACGTTGAACGTCCTCAGGGGGTTGTCATTGCCCGGGGTGTTGAAGAAGCCGCTGATCCTTTTCTGGCAGGCCTGCTTCGGCTTTCTTTTCAAGGTGATCCTGATCCGGCTGGATCGCTGTGACCCGGACCCTCTGAACACCCAGGGTTGGAATTTCCTCGGAGAGAAACCCGAATCCGGGAATCCGGCATGAGTGGGTGGTTGCGGTCTCTGAAGGACGAAGTGCGCTACGCGGAGTGGTCGCGTGAAGCGCTGGGCCGGTGCATGCAGGTCAGGGCGCATCTGGCACGCGGGCCGAAGCGGATGGCCTTTCTGGCGCGCGCAGTCAGCCTTTGTGACCGCGAGCCTGCATGGCGGGGCATCATGAAGGATCTCCGGTCCGCGTCAACCGGAGCGGATGCCGGCGTCTGGCGGGAAGCATTGCTGGAAAGATCCCGGTTGCCCGGCATCATCAGGAAACAACCCTTGCTGACGCGCAGCGTGATCCTCAAGGAGCCGCGGGCGAATGGGGAGAAGGGGGTGCTCCTGACGTATTTCGAGTACAATCTGGCCCGCCTGTTGACTCTGTCCAAGGAGGATCTGGCATGGCTGTCCGCGCACTATGAAATCCTCTTCGCCGCGAGTTGGTGCCCGACGGACTACGCTCTGCTGGGCCTGGCTGCGGAAAGTTTGCCGGATGGATTGTGGGTGCAACCGGCCAATGACCGTGAAAGGGACCGGATCACGGCGGTGCATCCGAAGATCCGCTGCTTGCCGGGACTGGCCTGTGACTGGGTGGATCCGGTGTTCTACCAACAGGCCAAACCATGGGGTGAACGGCGGGTGGATATCCTGATGGTGGCGAACTGGGGTGCGTTCAAGAGGCACTGGGATTTCTTCGGCGCATTGACGAAGCTTCCCCCTGATTGGCGCATCGTGCTGGTGGGTCAGAACGAGGGAAGGAATACCGCTGCCACCATCCGGAACCTGGCCGGTGAGATGGGGGTGCCCCAGGAGCTGGAGATTCATGAATCGCTCCCGATCGATGAAGTGACGGCCCTTCAGTGTGATTCGAGGATTTCCCTGGTGATCAGCCGGCGCGAAGGTGGCTGTGTGGCGGTGGTTGAGTCATTGTTCGCGGGTTGCGCGACCGCAGTGCGCTCGGATGCCTGCATCGGATCCGCCGCACATATCAACGCGCGCACGGGCATGCTGCTGCGTCCGGGGAGGATTGCGGAAGATCTGTCCGAGCTGATGAGCCGAGGGCCGGGGCTGGATTCGGCCGCTTGGGCGGTGGAGAATGTCTCCAGCCAGGTCACACTGGAGAAGATCCAGGCTGCCATCAGGACATCTGCCGTCGGCCAGGGCCGACCATGGACGGGTGATCTGGCCCAGCCGCACTGGCGGCCGTATCCCGTCCTCGTAAATGCTGAGGACCGGGAGCGTCTGCGGCCGGCCTATCAGGAACTTCATGAAAGATTTCCATCCGTCATTCCAAGGGATCTCTTGGAAAGCAGTTGCCGGTGAGTCATGAAAATTCTAGTCATCGCGCATGGCTAATCCCCTTCGTTCCCTGGCCCGCCAGGCCAGTCACCGGCTGAACCGGCATCCACGGGTGAAGCGGCGGCTGCGTGACGCTTTCCTGAGGCTGCCGCCATGGATGAGGGGGGAACAGATGATCCATGACCATCTTTCCCGTCTTGGCAGGAAGGGGCCGCAGACTTTTCTGCTCATTGGTGCGAATGATGGTGTTACCGACGATCATCTCTATCCATTTGTGATCCGGCATGGCTGGAAAGGCACCGCGGTGGAGCCCGTGCCACAGTATTTCCATGAATTGCAGAAGCACTACAATGGCTGGCCGGTGACTTGCCTCAATGCGGCGGTGCATGCCACCGCGGAAAGCCTCGACTTCTGGTTCCTGGAAGACACCCCTGAGGACCCTCTTCCTCCCTACGCCAAGGGAGTGGGATCATTCGAGCGCTCGCAGGTGGAATCGTTGATGGGTGAGATCCCGCGGTTGAATGAGCGGTTGCGCTGCATGAAGGTGCCCTGTTCCCCGCTGGGCCGGATGCTCGGCGGAGCCGATCCGAAGAAAGTGGATGTCATCATCATCGACACGGAAGGGTATGATGCGGAAGTCGTGCGGCAGATCGACTTCACCGCGTGGAACCCGAACACGGTGATCTTCGAACACAAGCTGCTGCCCAAGGCGGAACTGGCCGCCACCCTGGATCTTTTGCGGGAGAACGGCTACCAGTGTGATGTGGGCCCCACGGATGTGTTGGCTTGGCGTTGACCTGTCAGGTCGCGCTCCGGAAGTCAGGAACCCATCCAATGATGATGGTGGCTGCTGGAGTGGCGGGTTGCCCGAAGGCGGGGTGATGGCGCTCAGCGTTTCCGTCCGGAGCCGCGTTTTCCACGGATGACGAAGTCATCATAGTCGATGTCCGCTTCGTTGGTGGTCAGGCTGACCAGCGTCTTTGTCTCGTGGGCGATGCCTGATGCCTGGAGCGTGCCGATCTTCTTGCCGTCCACCAGCGCGGTGAGGCTGTCACCGGCGGTCCGGACAGTGAGGGTGTGCCATTCTTCGGGGTTCCGCAGCTTCAGGTCGAACCTAGCGGACTTTTCTTTCAGCATCTTCTGGGTTTCCTTGTCGAGTTCCACTCCGGCATCCCTTTTTTCACAGATGTCTTTCCGGAAGAAACCATCCTTGGCATCCATCATCGAGACGTAGCTGCGTCCCACGGATACGAGGCAGATATGGCCGGCGTGGGATCCTTTGTAGCCCAGTCATCCATCCAGATGTCGAATTGCTTGGCCTTTTCCCCTGCGAAACGGAATTTCACGGTCACCTCGATGTCGCTCTGGCCCTCGATCTTCACGTTGTCCACCGCTGCATGGTCGGCCACATTGGGCGAGATGCCCTGGAGGACGCCGTCCTTCACCACGCTGCCGCTCTTGTAGTGGCCCCACCGTTCGCCGAATCCATCTTTGGCGAAGTCGTCTTCGAAGAGAACCTTCGCATATTCCTGTCCTTCCGCGGCGGCCTTCCGGTCCTCCTCCCAGTCCTTCGCCCACTTCTGGTCTTCCTCCACCAGATTCCCGAGCGGGATGTTGAATGCCTTGCCCGCCACCCGGACCTTGAGCACGCCCTCCGGCGTCAGTTCCTCGACGTCAGCCTGGATTTTCCTGCCTTGCGTGTCGGTCAGCTCCTTTTTCTCGCCCGCAGGGCAAAGCGTGGCGAGGAGCAATCAGGAAGCGACGGCGGCGAGGTGCCGCGGATGGGGGTGGGTTTTCATCGGTCCGTCTGGAATGTCATATCCACCGGGGATGTCACCTCCTTATTCAGCAGAGTGCGTGCAGCCCGGGACCGTGGCTTCCGGTTGTCATTCCGGGGTGGGATTCCGGGGCGCGGCGAACTACACTGGGTGGAACATGAACCCGAAATCCCAGCTCCCGATGCCAGTCCTTGCTGTTTGTCTCGCAGCCACCGCGATGTCGGCGGCGGATGATGGCAGCCTGAAGATCGATTCCGGCTTCCCCGGAGGCAACATCGTCGTGGAGGGCGTATCCGGGGATACGGTGAATCTCAGGCCCGACTTGCGGGACACGAAGGGCGGTTGGTTCTACTGGTACTTCCAGGTGAGCGGGGCGGCGGGCAGGACGCTGACCTTCAACTTCACCCGGGACAAACCGGTCGGTGTCCGTGGTCCCGCCCTATCCACGGACCAAGGCGTGACCTGGCGTTGGCTCGGAACGGAAGATGCGGATCAGAAGTCCTTCACCTACACGTTCCCGGAAGGGGCGGATAAGATCCGCTTCTCCTTCGGGATGCCCTATACCCAGGCGCACCTGGATCGGTTTCTGGAGGGATTCGGAACGGATCCGGCACTGTCGAGGGAGGTGCTCTGCAAGAGCCGGAAGGGCCGGGATGTCGAGCGGCTCAGGATTGGCAGGATCGATGGGGAACCCCGCCACAGGGTGCTGGTCACCGCACGCTCGCATGCCTGTGAGATGATGATGTCCTACACGGTGGAAGGCATCATCCAGGCGGTGCTGGCCAAGGATGGGCGGGGCTCCTGGTTCCGGGAGAATGTCGAAATGATGGTGGTTCCATTCGTTGACAAGGACGGAGTGGAGGAAGGTGACCAAGGGAAGAACCGCAGCCCGCATGACCACAACAGGGACTATGATCCCGGCGGGCTTTATCCGGAAACCCAGGCCCTTTTGCGGACCGTTCCGGCTTGGGCGGGAAGCAGGCTGCGGATCGCGCTGGATCTCCACTGCCCCCACATCCGCGGGGAGGTGAATGAGAAAATCTATCTGGTGGGCCATGAAGCACCGGCGATGTTCGCGAAACAAACGGCTTTCTGCGGACTGCTGGAGAAACATCGCAGGGGCTCCCTCCCATACATGGTGTCAGGGAATGTCCCGTTCGGCACGTCCTGGAACACCGCCGCCAACTACAAAGCGGGCACCAGTGGCTCCCGTTGGGCCGCCTCCATTCCCGGAGTGGATGTGGCCGCCACCTTTGAACTTCCTTATGCGAATGCACGGGGGGAGGAGGTCAACGCGGAGAGTTCAAGGGCGTTCGGTGACGATCTGGCCTCGGCGATCATGGAGCAACTGAAAGGTGCCGGGGGAAGTGGACGGTGATTTTTTCCGAGTTCCTGGCCTGCCCCCGGATCCGGCTTCCACATACAACTTTCTGGAAATACAGCGGATCGGCGGATGATCCCCGAATTCGGCCATCGACAGGGGGCGGTGGGACGCTTTTTTTGTGCCCATGACGATGGATGTGCGCACCCTCTTTGTGGCGGTTTCCGTCGCGTGCCTCGTCAACGTGATCGCCATTTCGGTGGTATGGATGGCGAACCGGAAGGTCCCCGGTGTGGGAATCTGGACGCTGGGGGCTATCTTCACCTGTCTGGGACTTCCCCTGTTCCTTTTCCAGGGTCTGCTGGAGAACCGGCTCATCACCCATGTCCTGCCGAATGTCCTCCATGGCTCCGCCATTCTTTGTTACCTCACCGGTGTCATCCAGTTCCGGGAGAAGCAGGTCCGCTGGAGATGGCTCGTCATTTCAGGGGTGATCCCACTTTCCGTGATTTTCTGGTACTTGTTCGTGGAGGACAACCAGGCGATCCGGGTGAAAGTGGCCAGCGCCTGGGCGGCGGCGGTTTATCTGGTGACGGCGGTCCTGATCTGGAGGGACCGGCGGGAAGGGATGCGTTTTTCCACCAGGATGGCCGCGCTGGGTTTCGCCATCGCGGGGGCCGGGATGGGCTACCGGATGTTCACCTGGGTGCGCCAGCCGCTCCAGTCCTGGGTTTCCGGCACATCCTGGGAGAATGCCTCGCTGGCATTGGCCGCCTTGGCGATGACCTTCCTCTGGATCTTCAGCGTCCTGTTCCTGGTGAACCAATACCACATCCGCGAGGTGGCCATGCGGAGCGAAGAGCGCCACGCGATGGAGCAGCAACTCCTGGAGGCCAGGCATGAGATCGATCGGGAAAAGGCACGGCGCGTGCGCGAGATCGTCGCAAGGGAGCTGCACGACGGGATCGGCGGGATCACAGCGACCATGGCGATGTTGGCCAGCCTGGGCCGGGTCGAGGCGGAAGGGGAGATTTCGGAGATTTTCTCGAACTTCGAGGAAATGGCCCTCAAGGGCAGCCGGGAGATCCAAGGTCTGATGACCTCCGTGGAACATGAGGTGTTCCGTTGGCCGGACTGGCTGCGTGATCTGGAAAGTTATTCCCGCAAGATCATGACGATGGCCGGCATCTCCTTCGACTGGAAGGTGGAAGGTCCGGTTCCTGACGGCATCATCCACGACGCGCAGTCCGCGGCCTCCCTGATGAAGGTGGCATTTGAAGCGGCCCACAACATGGTCCGCCACTCAGGCGCGAAGGAAGGGGGGATCCACGTCGTCTTCGGCGAGGATCACCTGTCGATGGTGATCTTTGACAACGGCCGGGGCATTTCCGTCACCAGCGGGCAGGGCCGGGGCATGGGGAACATGCGCCGGAGAATGGAGGAAATGGGCGGCAGCTTTTCCTTGCGGGCCGGGGTAGGTACCAGGGTTTCGCTGGAGGCGGCCCTCACAAAGGATGGGCGGCGGGATCCCGCCGCGTCGCTGGGTGGAGCCGAAAGCTGACCCCGGCGGCCGGCCGCCGGTCTTTTCACCGCGCGCCGGTCATTTGAAAAATCCACCGAAGCCGCCCAGCAGGCTGCCCAAGTCCGGGGACTTCCCCGCCAGAACATCATCGATGGGTTGATGGAGCGCGCGCGGGAGTCTGGACTTTGCGAAGTCCGCGATGGTGGCAAGGGCCTTGTCGGTCATTTCGTCGCTCAGGCCGAGGGCCTTGAGGCGTTCCTTCAGTTCGTTCATGGGGAAGGAGGGTGTTGAGGTGGGTCCTGGTGGTTGCGGAAGTAGGCCATGGTCTCCTCAAGGCCCCGCTCCAGGGAGCTGACATGACGGAAACCCGTGGCGAGCAGCTTGTCGATCGAGGCCCGGGAGTGTTTGACGTCCCCCAGGCGCTCGGGCAGGTGGATGACCTTCGAGGTGGAGTCTGCGAGCCGGACGATCCGGGAAGCCAGATCGTTGATGGTCATGCTGGTGCCGTAGCCCGCATTGAACGTGCCGTGGACTGCAGGATTTTCCGCGGCGTGGACGAGAGCGGCGACGATGTCCTTCACATGGATGAAGTCGCGGGTCTGTTCCCCGTCGCCGAAGATGGTGATGTCCTTTCCGGCCAGGGCATTCCGGATGAAGATGGGGACCGCCGCGGCGTAAGCGCTGTTGGGGTCCTGGCGAGGTCCGAAGACGTTGAAGAACCGGATGGCGGCGGTATTGAGCCTCCCCTCGCGCTGGTACATCTCCAGGTAGTATTCCCCGTCCAGCTTCGTGATGGCGTAAGGGCTTTTGGGAAGTGGCATCATCGACTCGATCTTCGGCACGGTCGGATCGTCGCCGTAGATCGCGGCAGAGCTGGCGAAGACGACTTTCCTCACTCCGTTGGCGGTGGCGGCCTCCAGGACATTGAGCAACCCCATCACGTTGATCTCCGCGCACCGGCACGGGGCGTTCATCGACTCGGGGACCGAAATCATGGCCGCCAGATGGAACACCACGTCCACCCCCTCCATCGCGCTTTCCACCGCGGTCCGGTCCGTCACGCTTGCTTCGATGAAGCGATGGGAAAGGCCATTGAGATTGTGGCGGTACCCGGATCTGAGATCATCAAGCACGATGATATCGGCGGAACCCTGGAAGTGTTCGACAAGATGGCTGCCAATGAAGCCGGAACCACCGGTGACGAGGATGCGCATGCCCCGGAGGGTGGGAGCGGAGGCCAAGGGTTCAAGGATAAATAAACCGCATAAGAGGTGCGGAGTGATCAGACGTTTGGGGTTCCTGCAGAATGAAAGCGGAGTGGGTGGATTTGGGAATTTACGTTTGCCGGGTGGTGTTCAGGGTGCCTGCCTCCGATGGCAGGATTGACCAGAATTTTGGCGAACAGGCGGCTTCAATATCTTGGAGTTGGAGCACTGGTTGCGGGGATGGCCGGAGTGTTTCTGGCCTGGAAGCTGGGCTTGGACGGACCTACGGTGAAGTCGGCTTGGAAGGGTTTTGAGAACTTCCTGGCACCGCGCCCATGGTTGCTCTTCGGGGCATTGGTCGTGCTGCCCGCCCTGCCTATTCCCACGGGCCTCCTGCTTTTGTTGGCGGGAACCGTATGGAGGGAGCAACCTGTTGCTGCCTGTCTGATCTGTCTGGTTGCCCTCGCCCTCAACATGAGCTGGACCTACTGGTTGGCGGCGGGTTTTGGCAGGAGGCTCATCATCCGGCTGCTGGCCTGGATGGGGATGAAGGTGCCGGACCTGCATGAGGACAACCAACTCTGGATCATCCTGCTGGTCCGTCTGACCCCTGGATTTCCATTTTTCGTCCAGAACTATGTGCTGGGCCTGCTGAGGGTGCCCTTCCGCCTGTATCTCGGGGTTTCATTGGCCTGCAACGGGATTCTCTCCGTCGGAGTGGTCCTTGGTGCGGCGGGGTTGGCCGACCGGAACTGGATGCCCTTGGTGGCAGGAGTGGCGTTTTTGGTCGCCGGATCAGTCTTGGTGCAGAAAATCAGGGGCAGGATGAGGCCCAAGTGAACGGTCAATCAGGTCGTCCGACGGAGATCACCCGAATGACGAAAAATGGCGGAAATGCAAGGCGCTCTTGTTATTCATCATGTCATGCAGGTGCGAATTATGCGCCAAACTTGAAATAAATTCCGCATTTTCGAAGAATCCTGCAAAGTCCTCGGCTTTTTCCGCGCTTTTCGCCCAGAGCGGTTGGAAATGAATGCGGAATATTGCTTTTCCGGTGTCTGTTGCGGAATTTTTAGAATTCCTCAAATCGATAATTTTCGGAACTTCAGGAAATCAAATTGCCGGATTTCGCAACCTGTGATGGGCGAATCGCACTTTATCCGGAGGCTCGTTAGATCTTGAGATATTTTTCTATCTCGCTGATAGATAGCTGGAAGTGAGGGATTTTCGGCTCTCTGCAGAGTGTTTCAAATTTTTACTCCTTGCATTTTGCGGCATGTTAGGGTTTAACGCGATCCTGCTCGACGGCTTGGGGGAAACTAGGCCGTGTTAATCTAACGGAGTAACACAACCATAAAATTTTCAATGATACCTAGGCTTCGCTGTGGATATAACTCTCCGTTACATCTGGTCATTTCCGGCGTTGCTGCCGCTTTGGTCTTGGGTGGCGCGGAAGTTCGTGCCGCCCAGCCCGCAGATGCGGACGCGGTGGCTTCCGATGTGGCTGATGATCCCCTTTACGGAACCGGCCCGGTTGAGCCCGTGCCGACGGAGGATGGGGGGTACTATCCGACCATCGAGGAGACCATGCTTCTCGGAGGGGACTATCTCCGGATGGGGACCAGCAACCAGGTGACCGATGGTCGGAACCAGCGTGCGCAAGGTCTTACTCCTCCTCCCTACCCTGGCCAAACCTACCAGGCGCCATGGGCGGAGCCGCTTTCCCCGCTCAATCCTTTTCTTGGTTTCTTCGAGTCCCATCAAGCTTTGGTGGCCGAGGACAACGGCATGTGGCCACGGGGCGCCAGCATCGAATTCGACTCTGCCTTTCCGCTTCTGGTGAGGGAATTCAATCCTGAGCGGGCCATGGTGAAGGCGGGTCCGGCCTATTTCGACCTGTTGTTCGTCGGGATGACCGTATTGCACTCGGACTATCAAGGGGACCAAGTGTTCTCCGGCGACAACGACGATGGCTGGCTGATGGGGATCGAGTTCGGCCTCCGCGGTGTCGTCCAGTTCACCGACCAGTTCTACCTCAGTCTTGCGGCCACGCTGGTCTATCTTCCTCTTGAGAATGATGTGGGCTTCCGTCTCGGCGCTGGTGGCTCCCCGACAGCCGGTCTCACCCTCGACTACCGTTTCGAAAAGGGAGACTGGGACTTCCGTCTCTATGATACCTTCTTCGCGGGCTACGGATACGACGTGTTCGCCGGTCTTGATGATGAAGGCTTCCAGCAGGCCGGGCGCTACAGCTTCGGTTTCCGTGATGCCCACCGGACCGGTGAAATGTATGACGGGGACAACGCCTACTTCACCAATACGGTTGGATTCGATTCGACCACACCGGTCGGGCAAGACTGGCGTTTCTGGCTCTCCGCGAAGCGTGCGGATACCTGGAGAAGCCTGGAGTTCGAGGACCATCTCGCCCATAATTCCCTGTTCTCCCGCATCGGCTACAATGGCCATGAAGTCGGTTTCTCGCCGGCCCTTGAATACTATCTGGATCACTATGAGTATCCGAATGGTGGTGACTCCACGCTCACCAACCGCGTCTATCTCACCCTCAGGGGACGGCTCACGGAAAATCTCCGGCTTGAAGCAAGGGCGGGTTACCTCTGGATGAGCGGAAGTGATGACTATGACGATGGTTATCTCTACTCCGTGGACCTCACCCATGAGTTGTCCAGGTATACGACCCACTCGATTTCCGCCGGCCGGGATTACTTCAGCTACGATATAACGGGTGACTCCACGGTGTCGGACTATGTCCGCTACAGGATCAACCATGCCTTCAGCAAGGAGTTCACCGGATTGGCGTGGGTCCAATACTCGGAAGACGAAGGAAGATCGTTCGACGGTGAGCGGACAAATGTCACCGCCATCCTCCGGTGGGCGTTGTTCAACGGAAATTCCAGTGCGATCCAGTTGCGCGGAGCCTACGAGCACCGCAACGGAGCGCCGGGAGGAAGCGGCGACCGCTGGCTTGGCCGCTTGAGCTACACCCAGAACTTCTTCTCCCGCACTTACGGGGAGATCTTCTACCAGTATGAGGAATCCTCGGGCTTCCGGAGTTTCAACGAACAGGTGTTCGGAACAAGCATCCGGAAATACTTTTGATCATCATCCAGCATTGTTGAATTGAGTCTTTAAAATTTTTCACGAAGCATCCAAAATAGGCGCAAGAGAATATCATGAAAACAAACACAAGCGTTTCAATCTCACCCACCGCAGCTTCCGTGTGCGCGATCCTCGCTGTCGGTGGTCTTGGAAGTGTCCTTTTTGCGGGCGAGTCCGCTAAAGGCGGAATCCCTGCTGCGGAACAGCGGGGTGCGGAGACCGAGATGGATCTCCCGACGACTTTCCATAAGTACTATGGCCAGAACGCCAACCACTACAAGGACGCTGAAAAGAAGATCGCCAAGATCGACGTGGACGGCGACCTCAACTACGATGGCGTGGTTTCCAATACCGATCCCGGTGACAATGGCGCCTTTGAAGGAACGCCTCCCGGCCTGGTTCTCGGTGTGGGTGAAATGTCCAAGCTGGTCCTCCGTCTCGCCCCTTACCGCGCTGACTTCGAAGGTGAAGTGGTGGTGACCCTCGAGGTCGCCGGCATCAACCGCGCATCGAAGACCGGCACCTTCGAAACCTTCGAGGATGAGCAGGCGTCCACTGGACGTATCCGCGTCTGGAAAGATGCTTCCAAGAGCGTGCTCCTGGTTGACTCCGGCAAATCGGACAGGTTGGTCCACGAGTTCATCATGGATGCCTCCCAGTATCCTGCGAACCTTCCTGGAGTGGTTCCCCGCACCTTCTATGTTGAGGGTGTCCGTCCTTCCGGTGAGTTCACCGGTGACGTCCGCCTTCTCACCACCGTTTCCTTCCGGCCGCACGGAAGCACGGCGCAAAGCTATGCCGAGAGCCGCAAGACTTTGCTGAAGCCCTTCCGCACCAGCTTCGACCACATGCTCTTCACGGTCAGGTCGCAGCCGGCGAAAAAGGATTTCATCAATAACAACGCTGAAGGCGTATGGATCCGCTGAGGTGGGTTTCAGGAAACTCTCCTCTTCGGAACTCCATGATGGCCCCAATCCGCCACACTCTGTAACGCAGTGATCAGAAAGCTTTTCCTGTTGTTGCAGCCTGCGGTTCTTGCGGTTGCCCTACTGGCTGGAGTCGGTTGTTCGGGCGGGCCATCCCCTTCCGGGGATGTTCCCGCCGCATCGGCGCCGCCTATTGTCAAGCAGAGCCAGAGCAACACCATTGGTATCGGTGATGAACTGGAGGTCTTCGTAAAAGAAGACGCTGTTTTCAACGGTACTTACCGTGTCCGCGAGCGGGGTGACATCATCATTCCGGATATCGGCCGCATCCCGGTTGCCGGTATGGATGTCGAATCCGCGGAGCGCCGCGTCGAGAGCTACATTGAGAAGGGACAGATCAAGAATGCTACGGTGATTCTTGATCGTACCAGCAGCACGACGAAAAAATCTCCGCTGTCCGGTGCCCGGCAAATGCTTGTTTATATGACAGGTGCTGTCGTGAAGCCCGGGCAGCACATGCTCACGCTCCCGGAGGGCAGATCCCTCGGCGTTTATGAAGCCATCCTGATTTCAGGTGGATTGGGCCGCTTTGCCGATGAGCAGAACGTCTATATCACCCGGGTGGATTCAAAAGGAATCAGGCACCGCATTCCCGTCAATACCCGTCTGATCCGCCAGGGCAGCAGCGCTGATCCTGCGATTGGATACGGTGATGTGGTGGTGGTGCCGGAAAAGGTCTTCGGATTCTGATTCGGGGATTGAGTATCGCCCCCGATCGTTGGTTGATGGAGTGATCAAATAACCGGACTTTGTCACTCGTCAACAAACTGGTCAGGGGTGCGTCGACCAACGTCCTTGAGCATGGTCTGAAAATGGTGGTGATGTTTGTCACCACCCCTCTTATGATTCGTTGCTTGGGGAAGGAGGACTATGGCACATGGCTTCTGGCCATCGCCATCATCACTTACTTCCGGCTGCTCGATCTTGGTGTATCATTCGCCGGGGCCCGGTTTCTCGGGACTGCCCTGGGGGCAAAGGATCGGGAGGAATACCGGTCGCTGGTTTGCCATCTTTTCCGATTTTTCACCCGGTTGGGGGTGGCTTCCATCGTTTTGACGGTTCTCACGGTATGGGGGTTGCCCCTGTTCATCCGGGATGGGGATACATTGTCCACGATGAGGATATTGGTGGCAGGATTGGGTGTTTCCACTGCCATCCGCTTTTTCACCCGGATCTATGAAGTGGTTCTCAAGAGCCATGTCCGGTATGACCTCATCGGCCTATCATCCATCCTGAAAACCATCCTCCAGGCGGCGTTGGTGATCACGCTGCTCCTGATGGGGCACGGTTTGATGGTTTTGCTGGTCGCGCATGTGCTGATCGATGTGTTCGACCAACTCCTGTTGATCCGCTTCGCCAGGAGCGTTGAAAAGGATCTGCGGCTGAAGGGGGCCGAGAAGGAAGGGTCCGGGGCGGGTGAACTGATTCGTTACAGTGCCACTGCCATGATGACGAGTGCCGGCCACAGTTTGAGGCAGGGCATGGATCCGATGATCGTCACCCATGTATCGGGGGTGGCTTCATTGCCACAGTACATGGTGGGGACGCGTTTGCTCGGGGTGTTCGTTGACATCATCAACGCGGTATTCGGGGGAGGGCTGACGGCGGCGTTCAGTCAACTGTACGGGCGGGGAGATCTGGAGATGCTGAACCAGCGGTTCCTGCAAGCGATCCGCTACAGCACCGTTCTGGCCATGCTCGGCGGATGCGGTCTGATGATGTTCGGGCCGGCGTTCATCCTCCGGTGGGTGGGGGACGGGTTCGCGGTTTCCGGGAGCGTCGTTCTGATCCTCGCTCCCGTGACGGTTCTTTTCCTCTGCCAGTATCCGGCATGGAGCCTTTTCTACTGCCAGAACAAGCAGCAGTGGCTTGCGGTTCTGACGCTTGTTGGTGGAGTCCTCAATCTTGGGCTGAGCTTCCTGCTGGCATGGAAGTTGGGTTGGATGGGGGTGGTTTGGGCGACCTGCGTGGAAATGACGCTCGCTTATGGGTTGGTGATGCCGTGGCTGGTCCGTCGCATCGGGGTTCCGATGAAGGGATACTTTCTCGGTATTTTCGTTCCGGGTGCGGGAGTTGTGGCGGCTTCGGCCATGTATTGGTTCTTCCTCCGGAAATGGATCACCCCGGACTATGTTCGACTTCTTGTCGTCGGATTGGGTTACCTCGCCGTCATGGGTGGAGTGATCTGGTTTCTCATCTTCACGGCATCTGAGAGAAACCAGATGTGGCGTTCGGTGAGGTCCGGAAAGTAGATCGTTGCCACTCCATGGGCGGGAGATCTCCCTCCGTGCCTGCCCGGCAGATGATGGGAAGAACGGCGGAATTACTGCAGATGGGGCTACGGCCCGGGAGTATGGGCAAGACTCACCTTCGCGGCGACGGCGCGGTGTTGGCCCGGGCGCTTTTCCTCGGTCACACTCGCGGTGACATCCCAGTGACGGTTGGCGAGGATGTAGTCGATGCGCATCCAGGGGCCGCCTGCGCTTAGTGGATTGCGGGTGGTGCCGGGAAAAGTGTATCCGGAGCCGCTTCCTGCGGATTGGTGGGTGTCCTGTAGTCCCTCGGACAAGATCCTCTGGATATAGCCGCCTGCCGGAGCGTTGAAATCACCCAGGACGATGGTGGGCAGGGTCTCCCGGTCAATGATTTCCTTGAATGCTTCCGCCGTGCGTATGCGGTCCTGCCACATGCTTTCGTAGGATGCCTTTTTCCGATGGAATGACGTGCCGGGGACGATCCCCAGGATTCCATAGAGGAACGATCCTTTGCGGTAGTGGGTGAGCGCGTCCCGGACGGTGAGGAAATGGACGCTGTAGACCACGACTTCCCGGCCCTCGAAGTCGATCACGAACCGTGCGGCTGGCGTGTGGTCGTGGATGTCCCCGCCCAAATCCACGAGCTCTCCGGAAATGATGGGGTAGCGGCTGAGAAACGTATGTTCACCGATGCTCCTCCCGTCCTTGAACTCGGAATAGTTCGGGTCCGCCAGATAGCGTTTCGCCCGGCCGGCGGTTTCCTGAAGTGCCAGGATGTCCGGTTTGATGCGGTTCTTGAACGGCTGCAGGCTTTGGTTCGCATTCTGTCCGTAGTTGCAGGTCAACACCGTCAGTTGGGGTGGTCCATGCGTTCCGTCGAAGTGCTGGTGGGTGCTTCTCCGCCATTCATAGCCCATGCCGTAGGTGAAGAAGAAGCCACCGGCTGCGAGCTGGACCAACGCCAGCCTCCAACTGAAGGGCAGGGTTCCGATGAAGAGGAACGGCAGGGGGACCAGGATGATCGCCCGGGGCAGGTAGAGCAGGAACGCGAGCGTGATGTTCCGCTCCCCGATCCATGTCGCGAGCACCGGCAGGAGGATCAGGCTGCCCGCATAGAGGACGGTCAGTATGCGGAGGAAGTTGCGGATATATCTCCCGATGCGGTGTGACAGGCGCTTCCGGGATTCGGCGCTCTGGAGCGCCGCTCCGGCTTTCTCCAGAAATGAATCAAGCGTCGTCATGGTCGCCGGATCTGGCGTCACTCTTTGGGGGCGCCGCTTCCGGCTGGAGGCGGCGGACTTACAGGGCCACCTCCAGCCTCGGCGGCTGGTGCGGGTGGATTCAGGCTTTTGGGTTCGGCGGCTTTTCCGTGGTGCCTGTACAGCGCGATCCCCACCCAGGAAAGAATTGCAAGGATCCCGAGGAGGATGAGCGATTCAAGAATGGTGTAGGCTTTTGGATGGCGTGGATGCCGGCTTGTTGTGACCATGTTGGAAGGGTGGGCTGGTGGGGCTTTGGATAGCACTGATTGGCTGGTATGGCAATCGGGGCGGTGGGCTGCGGAGGTCACCAGCAGATGCCGGTGTAGGAGGCCGAGAGGCTGGCGAGCTCCGGCCAGGACGCTACGTCGATGATCTTGTGCCGCGGGGCCAGATGTTCCGCCAGATGACTCACGTCGGCGCAGCGGTTGAACACGACGATGGTATCCTTTTCCCGGAGGGCGGCCGCCAGGTCGCTTTTCAGCAGTGAGGTGAGGTTCGGCAGCCGGAGGCTGGCGATGCGACCGACCGCGCCTGTGAAGTTGGCGGGGACGATCAGTGGATCATAGATTCCGACGTCGTAGTTCTTGAGCAGCAGGCGGGTTGCGAGTTCAAACGCCGCACTGCCCCGCAGGTCGTCGGTCTGCTCCTTGAATGAGAGTCCCAGCAGCAGCACCCGGGGGCTGGCGGCCGTTTCCACCATCTCCGTGAGGTGGTCCATGTGGTCCTCGTTGCTGGCCAGCAGGCTGTCGAGCATGGGGGTGGAAAGCGCCCGGGAACGGGAAAGGTGGTTGAGGGCGCTGACATCCTTTGGCAGGCAGGAACCGCCGAATGGCGTGCCAGGCCGGAGATAATAAGGGGAGATGTTCAGCCGGGTGTCTTGGCAGATCACCCGCATGACGTTCACCGCATCCACTCCGATGCCCTTGCTGATCCGGCCGATCTCATTCGCGAAGGAGACCTTGGCGGCGTGGAAAGCGTTGCAGGCATACTTGATCAGTTCCGCGGATTCCAGGTCAGTCTGTTCCGTCGAAGCATCGAAGATCTTCCGGATCGCGGAGATGTCGACTTCCGGGTCATACGAGCCAACGACGGAAAGGCTCGGCTCGATCATGTCCTTCACGGCGGTGCCCTGACGCAGGAACTCCGGATAGAAGAAAACCTGAAGCTTCAGGTCATCCACCAGATCCTTCAGGTGGGTGTCCACCAGTCCGCGTGTGGATCCCGGCAGCATCGTGCTGCGGTAGATGAGATGGTGGCGGGTGGACTTGGCGCGGAGAGCGGCCCCGATATTGCCGGTCACCTCTTCGACGAACGCAAGGTCGAGTGAGCCGGCGGCGGTGGACGGCGTGCCCACGCAGACGAGGGAGATGTCCGTTCCGGCGATCGCCTCGGCGGTGTCAGTGGTGGCGCGCAGGAGCTTGGCGCGGTGGGCTCCGGAGGTGAGTTCAGCCAGCCCCGGCTCATGGAAGGTCGCCTCGCCCGCATTCATCGCATCGACCTTCGACTGGATGACATCCACTCCGATGACCTTGTGTCCGCGGCTGGCAAGAAGCGCCGCAACGACGCTGCCGACATATCCAAGTCCGAAGACGCTGATGGAAAACTGCTCTTTGGGTGAGGCGTCAGATTGCATTAAAGTTTGACGATGGCGGATGCCTCCGGTGCGGTCAACGTCAACCTCCGGCCATCCAACGGACGGGGCGGGATGTCCGCTGCCGGTGACGTATGACTGGCTGTGGGATCGGCTGTCCGGACATGCTTGTGGTAGGGTGCGCGCACCGGGTCATGTGGCGGGGAGAATGCCCCCCGCAGGTCCTTGACAGCCGCCGGACGCGCTTGGCACCCTGCCTGCGTTCGGATGGCAGTGCTTCCGTGCCGGATTATGTTAGAGGTCCTTTTTTGGTTCAGCCTTCTGTTGGTCGCATACGCCAATGTCGGCTACCCGGTGTTGCTCTGGATCGCCTGCCGGCTGCGGGCACCCAAAGTGCCCGCAGAGGCGTATGATCAGGAATGGCCGGTCGTGTCGGTGGTCATGATCGCCCACAACGAGGGAAAGCGGATCACCGGAAAGCTCGAAAACCTCCTGCAGTGCGACTATCCCGGAGAACTCGAGGTGGTCGTTGTATGCGATGGCTGTGATGATGCCACTGCGGAGCTGAGCAGAAGCTCCGCCGGGGATAGGGGCAGGACGATCGAATCGGTGCGATGCGGCAAGGCGGAAGGGCTCAACCAAGGGGTGGCTGCCGCGAGAGGAACCATCCTGGTCTTTGCGGACGTGAGGCAGGAGTTCGATCCTTCAGCCATCCTGCGGCTTGTGATGCCATTTTCGGATGCTGCCATTGTGGGGGTGAGCGGAAGCCTGGAAATCAAGGCGACTGCGGAGGGACCCGGAAAGGGGATCGATCTGTACTGGAAGCTCGAAAAGTTCATCAGGTTGGCGGAATCGGAGATCGACTCCTGCATTGGATGCACCGGGGCGATTTATGCCCTGCGGGCGGATTGCTACCGGGTGCTGCCGGCGGATACCCTGCTGGACGATGTGGTGGTGCCAATGTTGGCCCTGCAGGGCGGAGGACGCGTTCTGTTCGAGCCTGAAGCCCGGGCCTATGACCCCCAGGAACTGACCACGGGCAATGAGCGGAGGCGCAAGACCCGGACGCTGGCGGGGAACTTCCAGATGCTGTTCCGTTATCCGGGGTGGTTGGTTCCATTCCGCAGTCGGCTGTGGCTCCAACTGTTGTCACACAAATACCTGCGGCTTGCCGTGCCATTCCTGCTGATGGCTTGTTTCGCCACCAACGCTCTGCTCGTGCCCTCCGGCGGGATCTATCCCGTTCTCTTCGCGTTGCAGCTCGCTGCCTACGCGTTTGCCATCATGGGCATGGCTCCGGCACTCCGCAAGTTGAGGATTTTCAGTATTCCCGGAGGATTTCTTTATCTGCAGTACCTGTGCATCCTGGGCCTGCTGCGCTACATCAGGATGCGAACTGTTAGAAAACCAACAGGTTGGTGAAAAAGTTATGATACGTGCCGTTGACAAGTGGTTGCTCCCCTGGATTTGCCGTCGTCCTGGACAGGCGGATCCTGATCTGCCGACAGACATCATGCTCAGTGTCTGTGATCACTTCGAGCCGTTCCACCGGACCGACCGGGATGGTGCGCTGCGGCGGATGGACCTGTGGCAGGAGAAGTTCACCAGGTTCACCCGGGAGTTCCGTGATGTGGACGGAGCCCCGCCGAAGCAGACGTTCTTCTATCCGATCGAGCAGTATGATCAGGAGATCCTGGACCGTCTTGCGGCACTGTGCGGTGAAACGGGCAGCGAGGTTGAGCTCCAATTGCACCACCATGATGACAATGCGGAGAACCTGGCCTTCGTCCTGAAGGAGGGGGTTGACCGCTACCGGAGCCATGGCTTTCTGGGAGGCGGCCCGGACGGCACACCCCGGTTCGGGTTTGTCCATGGGAACTGGGCCTTGGACAATTCCGATCCGCGCTGCATCAATTGTGGGGTTCACCGGGAGTTGGAGGTCCTCCGGGCCGCCGGTTGCTTTGCGGATTTCACGATGCCTTCCGCGCCGCATCCCACCCAGGCGAGAATGGTCAATTCCATCTACTACGCCCGGCAAACCGACAAGCCGAGGTCGCATGATCAGGGAACACATGCCCAGGTCGGTAAATCGTCCCGGCTCCGCGACCAGTCAGACCACCTGCTTTGCGTCCAGGGACCGTTGGCTCCTAATTTCCGCAAGCGCAAATGGGGGATTGTCCCCCGGTTGGAAAATGCGGAACTGAGTGGCGCCAACCTCCCAACTCTGGAGAGGTTCGATCTATGGACCCAGCAGGCGATAGGCGTGCTGGAGCGCCCCAACTGGGTGTTCGTGAAGCTGCACACCCACGCCGCTCTGGAGCGCAACATGCCGGCATTTTTTGGTGAGCCGGCGCACCGTTTCCATGAGGCGCTGGCCAGCCAACTGCCAGCGGGGGTCCGGCTGCACTATGTGTCAGCCCGGGAAACGGCGAATCTCATCCATGCTCTTGAGGATGGATGCGCCGGTAGTCCCAACCAACACCGGGATCACTTGATCGAAAGACCAGCGGTGCTTTCCTCGCTGGGTGAATCCGCGCCTGGTGAATGATGATAGGTTTCACCGAGTTTCCTCGCGGCGCGGGGAACAAATTCACTGTTCCTCTTGCCGAAAAAATCCGAACGCTTGAAGCCGTGCTGGGCCTTGAACTCCTTTTCGCTTGGAGTGATGCAGCTGGTGACACCCAGTGCGGCGATTGCGGAGATCGAAATGCCTGCGAACTTGATCGTCTGGCCGAGGAGTGGGAGATTTTTCATGGCGGAAGTAGGGATGATTCTGAATCTTGCGGAATGCCAAGCGGGATTAAAGAGGGTTGGGGATAAAAGTGCAACACGCAATCGTGATAGGAACGGTGGTTACAATTCTCCTTGTCAAAAGCAAGTGACGCCGACGATTCTCCGTTAGATTTCCGTGTTGGAAGCGGTGACGGCTAATATATTATGGATCTGACGTTCTTATTCCCCTGCCTGAATGAGGCGGAAACCCTCGCTTATTGCATCAACGAAGTCAGGAAATCCCTGGAGGTGGATGAGTCCATCAGCTTTGAGATTCTGGTGGCGGATAACGGCAGCACGGACGAATCCCGTGAGATTGCCCGGGCCAATGGCGCCAGGGTGGTGGAGGTGGGTGAAAAGGGTTATGGGGCGGCACTGCGGGGTGGATTCGAGGCGGCGGAAGGCCGTTATGTGATGTTCGCGGATGCGGACGCGACCTACATGCTGGAGCACAGTCTGGAGCTATACAGAGCTGCCATCCGGGAAGGCGCTGACATGGCCATTGCCTCCAGATTGAAGGGAACCGTGCAGCCCGGGGCCATGCCGCCCATACACCATTACCTGGGCACTCCGGTTCTCACCACGTTGATCAACCTGTTTTTCAAAGGGAGACTGAGTGACTGCAACTCCGGCTTCCGCTGCGTGCGGAAGGAAGCTTACAAGACCTGGCGCATCCGCTCGTCAGGGATGGAGTTCGCCTCGGAACTCCTGATCAAGGCGCTGAAGGCAAAGGCGAAGATGGTGGAGATCCCTTCCGGACTCCGTCCCCACCGCGCCGGGCGGGTCGCCCACCTCAAGACGTGGCGGGACGGGATGCGGCATCTGCTGTTCATCCTTTCGGAACGGCCGCAGTTTTTCGAGTCGGTGGGGTTGCTGCTCCTCATTGCCAGCACGTTGCTCCAGGTGGCCGCGCTCATCCTTGGCCCGGTCCAGATCGGGATTTTCAACGTGTTCGACGTACACTCCCAGGCGTTGCTTCTGCTCGGGGGGCTGACCGGGGCGCAGTTGTATGTGTTCAGTTGTGTGCTGTTCCTTGTCGGAAAGGAGCGTTCCACCGCTCTCACTCGGAAGCTTCTCGGCCTGGAGGAGGACAGCCTGTTCTTCCTTCTGCTGGGGCTTCTGCTGCTTGAGACGCTCTGCGTAGGCGGGATCGTCGTCCGGTGGGGGATGGTCCACTTCGGCGGGCTGGATCTTGCGGGAGTGCTGCTCCCGATCATCCACTTCCTCAGTGTCCCGGCCTTGTGGGCGATCGGCCTGCTGGCCATCCACGTCTTCAAGAAAGGGGAGAAGGCGCACTAGCCCGGCTTGCGGCACAGGACGAGATACTGTGCGCCCATCACACACCAGCGGAGGCTCGGTTCCAGGAACCGCAGCGCTGCCAGGGGACGGGGGAAGAAGAATTTATAATCCGTGAACAGCACCTCGAATCCACAACCCTTCAGGAGGCGGCGTGTTTCCCCCGGCCAGAGCATGATCGCATCCGCATCAAAGGGCACCCGCCGCATGGACAACCGGGTGAGCGGATTCCAGGGGTTGTTTTCCCAGAAGGCGAAAAGGCCGCCCGGGCGCAGGCTGCGATACACCAGCGCGGCCGCCCCGGCACGATTCTCCGGGTCGATGTGGTGGAAAACGCCATTGCAGAAGGCGAGGTCGATGCCGCCCTCAGGGACCGCTTCCGGCTGGACATACGTGGCGGCGAGCGAACCCCAGTCAGCGCGCGCGATTTCAAGCGAAGCTTCCGAAGGATCCGCCCCGATCACGGAGGTTGCGTTCAGGAGATCGAAAAAATACGGTGTCGAAGTGCCGGTGCCGCATCCGAAATCAAGGCAGTTCCGGGCCTGGAAGGTCAGGCCGTCCAGCCGTTGGCGGAGCCACTCCATGCGCTGGGAGGCGAAGAACTCCTTGTTCTCTCCACTGATGGAAAGCCCGCGCTGGAGCTGTTCGTCATAAGTGGCGGCACTCATGTCGAAATCCTCATCGTCTGGTGATCGTAATGCTCCGGAAATTTTCATCCAAATATAGTGAATTGATTGCGTCGAAAGAAGGATCACCTGGGGGGGCGGGATCGAAATGGATCCTGATTGGCATATTCTGCCTTCTGCTGGCCCTGACACTGACCCTACAGATCCGCAGCGGAGCCTATCAATCCGATTTTGGCGGACACCCGGATGAAGCGGCGCATGTGGTGACGGGCTTGATGGTGCGGGACTATCTCACCGGGCCTCTTTGGAACGGAGTCCACCCCATGCGGTTTGCCGAGGACTACTACGCACGCTTTCCAAAGGTAGCGATCGGGCACTACCCCCCCGGATACTATCTGATCGAGGGACTATGGCTGATCCCTTCCCGGACGAAGGCCGCGGTGCTGCTGTTGCCGGCGTTCCTGACAGCGTTCGCGGCGTGGATCATCTTCATGGCGGGCCGGCGGTTGATGCGCTTTGCGCCGGCCCTGTCGGCGGCGGTTCTCTTCACGTCCCTGCATCTGGTGAGAAGCTACACCGCGATCGTCATGTCGGACATGTTGCTGGTGGTCCTCTGTCTGTTGGCGGTCCTTGCGTTCGCGCGGTTCCTTTCGACGGGCAGGGCGATATGGTCGCTCGCTTTCGGGGTGCTGGCCGCAGCGGCGATTCTGACAAAGGGGTCGGGTCTGCTCCTGGCCCTGGTACCTCCCGCCGCCATACTGCTGACGGGACGGTGGAGAGCCGTGCTGTCGCCGAAATTGTGGCTGGCACCGCTTCCGGTTGTGCTGCTGGCCGTTCCGTGGTTGGTGGCGACTTCCCATATCACGGCGGAGGGTATGTCGGCCGCTCCGCCCAGTGAGTATGCCTTTCAGGCGATCCCCTACTACGCGCTGAAGAGTCTTTTGGTTCTGGGGCCGGTATTGTTGCTGCTTGCTTGTGTCGCGGCGGTTCTGGCGCTGCGGACGTTGAAGCGGGAGCGGAAGCTTTCGCCGCTGGAGGCAGCGTTGTGGGGATCTGTTGGCGCGGTGTTCGCGTTCTATTGTGTCATACCATCAGGACTGGATGAGCGCTACCTGCTGCCTGCCATCCCGGCGGTTTTGATCGTGGGGTTTGCGGCGCTTGACCGGGCTGCGCTTGCACTGGGTGGGAAATGCCCCCCATTTCTTTCATGGGCCCTGGTCGTGGTGGTTGCCCTGGCAGCCACATGGAAGGCGGCCCGGCCGGTGGCCAAGATATTCAACGGAGTGACACCCGCGTTGGAGGAAATGCTGCGGAGTTCCGGGGACCCGCTGAACCTGGTTGTCTGCTCGGACTCAAAGGGTGAAGGTGCACTGGTGGCGGCGGCGGCGTTGATGGCGCCGGAGCGGGTGGTGGTCCAGCGGGGCACCAAACTGCTTTCCACCAGCGATTGGCTGGGGCGGGGGTACGAGATGAGCTTCTCGACGGATGAGGAGCTTTTCGAACTTCTCGAAAACGCCGGGATCACCCATGTGATTGTGGATGATGGCACGCCGGAAGCTCAGGTCTGGCAGCACCAGAAGGCCGTGAGCGCGGCGATGCGAGGCCATCCCGAACGGTTCACCCAGGTGCGGAAGGCACCGGTGGAACGCCGGGACCAGCTCAGCCATCTCACCATCGCGAATTTCCTCCATTGAAGCATGCCGACAGAACCAATGAACATCCTCTGGGTCAAATCCGGCCCCTTGTTTCCGCTCGACAGCGGCGGGAAGAAGCGCACCCACGCCACTCTTGAGGAGATCAGCAGGCGTCACCATGTCACCTATCTGGCTCTGCTGGCAGAGGGGCAGGTGCTGCATGAGGACGAAACCTCCGCTCCGTATGCGGCGGAAAAGGTGTGGCTGCCATGGCGGGAAACGGCGAAGGGGACGTGGCGGTTCTACCGGGATCTGTTGAGGAACTTCGTACTTTCGTCCTATCCCTACGCGTTGGAGAAATACTGCTCGCAGGGCATGATGGACTGGCTGAAGGCGGAAATTTCCAAGGAGCGTTTCGACCTGATCATTTGTGACTTCCTGACTCCGGCTCCGAATTTCATCCATCTGGAAAGCAAGGCTCCGATGATCCTCTTCCAGCACAACATGGAGGCGGTGATCTGGAAGCGGCTGGCGGAGAGTTCCCCTAGGCTGATAGGACGCTTCTATCTCCGGGACCAGTTCAGGCGGTTTTCAAAGTGGGAGGAGAAGCTGTCGCGGCTGTTTGACGGGGTGATCACGGTTTCGGAGGATGATTCCGTCTATGCCCGCAAGAACTACCATCTGGATAATGTCCGGGGGCACGTTGCGACAGGGGTGGACGTCGATCATTTCGCTCCCCGGAAGGAGATCGGCAGTGCCTCGGACGTCATCGGATTTCTCGGCTCGATGGACTGGATGGC
Source organism: Luteolibacter sp. SL250 (assembly GCF_026625605.1). Lineage (NCBI taxonomy): Bacteria > Pseudomonadati > Verrucomicrobiota > Verrucomicrobiia > Verrucomicrobiales > Verrucomicrobiaceae > Luteolibacter > Luteolibacter sp. SL250. The sequence goes on along the minus strand of NZ_CP113054.1, from coordinate 4,762,291 downwards.
CAATATCCAGGCGGTTGAATTTTTCGTGGCGGAAGCCTATCCGGTGATCAAGCGTGCCATCCCGGGCGTCCGTTTCATGGTGATCGGGCGCAATCCTCCCGAATCCATCCGGAAGCTGGCGCTGAACGATGAATCCATCATGGTCACAGGTTCGGTGGATGATGTCCGGCCCTATCTGAAGATGTGTGATCTGATGGTCGTGCCACTGCTGGCGGGAGGAGGCACGCGGATCAAGATCCTGGAAGCGATGGCGATGGGCGTTCCGGTCGTTTCAACGACGATCGGTGCGGAGGGCCTGGATCTTGAAAGCGGAGTCCATCTGGAGATTGCAGATGGTGCCGGCCCGCTTGCTGCCTGCACGGCGGAGCTGCTGCTGGATGATCGAAGGAGGCAGGCCCTTGCGGATGCCGCTCATGCACGGGTGGTGCGGGAAAATGGCTGGAAGAGCGTGGTCGATGAGTTCCTGCGTCTTTGCGGCGGGGAATGAGTTCCGGCTCAGGATGCCCGGATACGTGACTTGAGGCCAGGGGGCGCTGGATTCGTCACCCGTCCAGACAATCCGGGGCTTCCTCTTTCCGTCCGGGGCCCGTTGCACATTCCAGCATGCCGGGCGGAACCCGGCTTCCTGCTTCAGCCCGCATCCAGGAAAGTGGGCCGGCGCATCGTGCGGACCTTCTCACGGGCGTCCTTCAGCTTGTCCTCGAACTCGGCCAACCGGTCGCCCCGCCGGCGGGACGCTCCTCCCATGATGACGATCTTGATGGTATCCAGCAGGACGAAGAGATCCATCACCAATCCCATGTTCTTCAGGTAGTAGAGGTCGAACTCCAGCTTGCGCCTGGCGTCCTCAACCGTGGAACCGTAGGGATAGCAAACCTGCGCCCAACCGGTGAGTCCCGGGAGGATCAGCAGCCGCTCCGAGAAGTAGGGGATTTCTTCGGAGAGTTTGTCGGCGAACTCCTTGCGCTCGGGTCGAGGCCCGACAAAGGACATGTCCCCTCTGAGGATATTCCAGAGCTGGGGGATTTCATCGATCCGGAACTTCCGCAGAAACCGCCCGATCGGAGTCACGCGTGGATCATTCTTGGTCGACCATCTGGCGCCTGCGGCCTCCGCGTCTGCAACCATGGTCCTCAGCTTGATGACCTCGAAAGGACGTCCGAACCGGCCGAGGCGCTCCTGGCGGTATAGGATTCCCCCGGAGCCTCCGGAGAGCTTCACCAGCAGCGCGCCCACCAGCAGCAGTGGAAGCAGGATGATGCCGAGCGAGATCGAGACCAAGATATCCGCCAATCGCTTGATTTTGGCGATATACATGTGATCCGGCTGGGCACACGCGTGAAGGAGCCACTCGTCATCAATGATATCCAGCGGGATGGCCTGATAGTTCTCTTCGCACACCAGGGCGATCGAAGAGATGGCGGTTCCGGAATACCGGAGTTTTCTCAGCAGCAGGGCGATGTCAGGTTCCTTGAGGCTGTTCGTGGTGCAGAAAATCCGGTCAATGGGGGCGGTCCCAGCCTGTTTCCAAGCATCCTCGGGGCTGCCGAGGCATTTCATGTTCAGCTTGGGAACGTATCCCTTCCTGGCGTAACAACCAATCAAGGTGCAGTTCCTCAGGTCCATCGCTTCGAGCAATTGGGCCTCGATCTCATCGTCTTCACTGGAGATTACGACCGCCGCTCGCTCTTTGAAGCCATTGATCACCTTGTGGATGATCACATGGTGGATCCAGATCAGGACGATGGCGGGAACCACACTGAGCAACAACACGCCGCGGCCAACCTGCCAACTCAGATTGATGGAGCCGAGCACCAGCAACACAAGGGACGCTGCGAAAAGACTGCTGGTGATCAGGATGAGCCTGCGGCTCAACTGCATCTTGGTGCCGTAATTGGAATACAGGCCGCAGATATAGGCTACGGCCACGAGGCCGAGCGAACTGAGAATCAATCCGGGGGCATACTTCAGCAGTGCCTCGTGGAGCCGGTCGGGATTCCCCACGAACCGTATCGCGGCTCCGACGAAGAAGGCCACAATCCAGATCACCATGTCCCCGGCGAGCCGTCGCACGGCCGACAGCCGGTCATGATTCTGATGGGTCGAGAGACGCATGTTCGGAAAGAAGGATTCTACGCTTGGAAGAAGCTGGCTCCGCCGCAGACACCGCAACGATGGAGGAGAGTGGTGGCGGCGGGAGCGGTCAGGGTCTGACGGGCGCCCGGAGCGAGGTAGGAAATTTCCGCTGCTGACGATGAATCTGCCATGACGTGGATAGTGGAGTAGGTGCGTAAGCGCGAACCGTGCCGGATCCGGAACTCCGCTGTGCCATCACCCGCCGGGTCTCCCTGATATGAGGGGTGCCAGGCTGGCGTGGGATGCGGGAATTGCCGGGAGCGGGTGGTTGTAGCCGGTTTGAATCCAGAGTCTCCACCGCTATAACGCCGCGAAATTGTCACCCATTTCAAGATTTTTCCTGTCGTGGGGATATATGTCTATCTGTCAGGAACGTACTCCTGCCAGGGGACGGGGCTGCTCCTCCGATTCCATCTGATCGTAGTAGGGAGCGGAATAGTAATAGTAGTTGTAGTAATTACCCAGTTTCGACAGGTCCACCGCGTTGAGAACGAAGCCGAAGAAATGGGCCTGCGACCGCCGGAGAATATTGATGGAATCCATCACATCCTTGCGTCCGGTCACTTCGGCCCGCACCACCAGCACCGTGCCGTCCACCACCTTCTGCAGGGAGCTGGACTCACTGAGGCCGAGAACCGGTGGAGCATCGATGACGATTCGGTCATATGTCTTCCTGAAGTGCTCCAGCATGTTGAGGAACACGTCCTGACAGAGGAGTTCGGTGGTTCCGGCGATGACGGGACCACGGGGGATGACATCGAATCCATTGGGCCCGGTGCTGTGGATCGCGTCTTCCAGGGAGCATTCTCCCAGCAGCAGGCGGGTCATGCCCGGGGCTTTGTCGATCCCGACGACCCCGTGCACCCGCCCGCGCCGAAGGTCGCAGTCGAGGAGCAATGTTTTTTCCCCCATCGACTGGAATGCCCACGCCAGGTTGGTCGCCTGGGTGGTTTTGCCCTCCTGCGGCCTCGCACTCGTCACCAGGACGATCTGGGAGCGGTTCCGCCGGTTGGGGTGCATGACGATGTTGGCGCGGATCACACGGAAACACTCGAGGAGATAGTTCGGAACAGAGGCGCCCTGGGCGGGGGAGCGGGCGACATCCTCAAGCAGGGATTTTGAGGTCAGCGGCACGATGCCGATGCCTTCGATGCCGGTGAGCTGCTCGAGTTGGGGGACGGTGGAAGCCGTCGTGTTCAGGAGATTCAGGGCGGTCGGGAGTCCGAACGCACCGGCAAGGCCGATGGCGAGACCGATGATCGCCGCCTTGAATTTGTTCGGAGAGATCGGAACTTCGTCACGCAGGCTTACCAGTCCCTTGAACCGGAGTTCGACCCAGTCGAACTCTTCGGCGAAGGTCACCGTCGCCAGCTTCTGGGCCAAACGGGCTCTGGCACCGTCCCACATTTTCTGTTTGGCTTCGATCGTAGAGTAGACATGTGAAGATTTCCCGACTTGCTCGGAAATCGCGTGATACTCAGGAAGGCGTGCCTGCAATTGCTTCTCCTTTTCCTCAAGAGCGGTGAAGTTGAGGTCGAATTTCTGGCGGAGGACCCGGAATTCCGTCTCCAGAGCCCGTTCCGTATCTGTGAGTTTCTGGGTCAAATCCTTCATCACCCGGTGACCGGGTTGGTAGATGCTGGCGTTTTGCTGGATCTCACTGATGAGGATACGACGTTCCTTCTCGAGTTTCCTCCATGGTTCGATCGAGTCCACATCCGCCGGTGCGACGATGTGGTTTGTGCCCTCTGAGTTGACCGCCTTGACCGTGCCTCTCAGCGGACCGGTGGTGGAAACCACATCACCCACGGTGACGTCGGTATCATTTTCAAAATTGGCCAGCAGCGACAGCAACGACATCATATTGCTGAATCTGTTCACCGGGCCGGAAGCTGCGTCCGCATCTTCGCCTTCCGGCTTGGACTCCAGATTGGTGAGGAGGACCTTGATGTCTTTCATCCTGGCCAGCCGCTCCCGTGTCTGGATGAGTTGTTTCGGGATATCGAACAGGCTCTGCTGCTCAAGCATGGCTTCGGTGAGGTTCTGATCCCGTTCGACCGATGAGAGTGAGCTGATCGTCTCGGAGATCTCCGCCTCCAGGCGGTCAACCTGCTCGGTGTAGCGGCGCAGGGCCTCGTCCCGGTATTCCTCGTAGCTTTGGTGCTGGACCTCCCGGTAGGCTTCGACCATCGCCTGGGCGAAGCCGCGGACGGTTTCCGGATTATGGGCGACAACGGTCATTTCAAGGGTCCGGGCGTCCGTAGGAACCAGAAGCAGGCTCGGAATGATGGACCGGAGGTCCTCGCTGGTGGCTGATTCCCCCACAAGTCCCATCCGCTTCGCCGCAGCGAGCTGGATGGGCGCGGAGTTGAAACGTGTCAGGAAGCTGCGTTGGAAAGTGGTGGTCTGATAGGTTTCAGGGACATCACGGTCGACCATCGGAGCGCCGAAGCCATGCATGCTCAGCACTGCCGTCGAACGGTAGGACGGAGTGGTGAACATATAAACGATCATGCCGACCATCAGGCCGGCCGCCAGCATCAGCAGCATCAGTCTCACGTGCTTTACGTAAGACAGCGCCTGCGAGATGAGCTTGAGGGGGTCGAACTTTGGTTTTTCAGAGGAAATGCTCATGAAGATGGACGAAATCAAGCCTTGCGGCGGGGTACGTTGGGCGCTTTGGCCGAGGGTAGATGCTGATTCAGTTTCCGGGAGTGGAACAGTGGCGCCAGGGCCTTCCAGTCAGCCCTGAGAAGGCACCGGAGGGCGTAAAGGGCGAGGCCGGCGATGGGCACGAAGAAGATCAGCAGAAGCCACACCACCTTGAAACCAACCGGGATCTCCAGGCTTCTCACGCTAATGACCGCTGAAACGAGGATCAGCATCCAGATTGCCGCGAACCCTAGGTAAATCATGGGGTGCAGGTTCAGGATATCCTGTTGTAAAAAATGGATGACAATACCTCTCATACTCAACAAAGTCCGGACAGCAGTTGTTGTCCTCCGGGATTTCGCTGTCAAGGGTCATCTTCCCTTCCGCAGGTTGCGTTTTCCCTTGCCCGGTGGGGGGCTTTTCGCCGGTAATCCGCCCGCGATTCACCCTCCAGCAAGATCAAGCAGCAGCGATGAAAACTCCAGACTCCGCCGGGATCTCCCGGGAGATATCCCCCAGGGGTAAGATCCAGGTTCTGCATCTGGTCACCTCATTGGAGCCAGGGGGGATGGAGAATGGTGTGGTGAACATCTCCAATCGGCTGGATCCTTTGAAATTCGCCACGACGATCGCCTGTCTTGAGCGTGTGGGGGATTTTGCCAGGAGGCTCAGGGAGGATGTGAAGGTCATCTGCTTCGACAAGCCTCCGGGTTTCCGTTTTTCCGTGACGCCGCAGCTCGCCCGGGCGATCCGGAGTGTGGGGGCGGATGTTCTGCATACCCACAATCTGGGGCCGCTGATTTATGGTACCCTGGGCAACATCCTCACGGGTGGCCGTTCGGTGCTTCTCCAGGGGGAGCACGGACAGATGCGTCCTGACGAAATGACGCCCAAGCGCAGGTGGTTGCGGAAAGCCGGCTACAGTGCCTGTGGTGCGGTCCACACGGTGTCGGCGGGTCTCCGGACGGATTTGATCGACCACGGCTTTTCAGGGGAGAAGATCAGGGTGATCATCAATGGAGTGGATTGTGAGCGCTTTTCTCCGGCCGCGCCTGAGGAGCGGGCCTCGCTGCGGGAGGGGTGGAAATTGGAGAAAGACTCCGTGGTGCTGGGGATTGTCGGCAGGTTTGCGGCATTCAAGCGCCACACCAGGCTGATCGAAGCTTTCGAGCGGCTTTCCCCTGCCCAGCCCCGGCTGAGGTTGCTCATCGTCGGGGACCATGGAACCGCGAGGGAGGCCATCCTGCGGAAAATCGAGGAGAGTCCGGTGAAGGATAAAATCGTGTGGGCAGGCTATCAATCGGATCCCGTGGATTTCTATAAAATGATGGATCTGCTGGTGGTTCCGTCTGATTGTGAAGGTCTTTCGAACGTCATGCTGGAGGCCATGGCCTGTGCGGTGCCGTGCCTGGCGCACCCGGCCTGCGGGGCGAACGAAGTGGTGGTCGATGGTGTCAACGGCTTCCTGCGTGAAATGGCAACTCCGGAGGCGCTGGCATCGGTACTCGGAGGCATCGCCTCGGATTTACCACTCCTGGCGGAATTGGGGGCGGGGGCCAGGAGCACCGCTGAGCAACGGTTTTCGCTGGCATCGATGGTCAACGGCTACGCGCGGCTCTATGAGGAGCTGGCGGGCCGGAAGCGCGGTTCCGGGAGTTGAAGGCGGATCCTCCGCAGGGAGGGCTCACATCCGCTCAAAGGTTCGTGATGATATAATCCCAGAGCCAGAAAATTGAATAGGTCAGGCCCGTGCAAACCGCCAGATCAACCGCGCCAAACCGGTTCCAGAACGGCTTGGAAGGCGGTGTGCCCAGAGGCTTTCCGGTGCTGAAAGCGGGTACCAGCTCATCTTCTTCCCGTGGTTCGGCCTCCTCGGGTTCTTCATTGCGGACGGGTTCCGCGTCTTCGGGATCCTCTTCGGGCAAATCCTCGTCATCCGCCGCCGCCAGGGCGGGAGATGGCTCTTCCGCCCTGGCCATGCGCAGCCGGTGCAGCGCGGCGGTCGCGGCGATCAGGAGGAAGTACTCCGTGTGATACTGCCGGTTGATCATCCAGCCGGAAACGACAGTGGACAGCAGGATGACTCCCAGAAGCCTCCGGCAGCGGTCCTCCTCGTCATTGGCGGGCCTGAATCTCAGGAGCGTGTGCATGGCGCACCACAGCCCGGCGACATAGATGAAGAGTCCGTATTGGCCGAGGTCGGCTCCCACTTGAACGTAACTCGAGTGGGTGGCTTTGGGGATCTGGAGGGTTTTGTTGCCTTCCTTCCAGTTGATCACCGCATTGAATTGCCCCCAGCCGACACCGGTCGAGTGTGTCTTGGTGGCCACCCGTGCCGCTTCCCAAGCGAGCAGCCGGCCTTGAACACCTTCGTCCGACCTGAGGTCGTTCATCTGGGCCATGCGGGGCAGATAGCTGAGGGCACCCATCCCGACGGTGAGGGAGGCGACCACCACGAAAACCTGGACCATTTTCGGCCTCCCGATGATGAAGATGCTGGCAAGGCCGGCCGCCCCGACCAGGAAGCCCCCCTTCGACTGGGTCTGGAACACGCACCAGTAGGCAAGTCCCGCGGAGAGGGGGAAATACACCCACTTCCCGAGGGAGGTGCCTTTCCAGAAGAAAAGCAGGTAGGCGATCGGCAGGACAACGGCGACGGAGTGGGCGAGGGCGTTCGGGTTTCCGTGGAGCCACGTTCCGATGCAGAGACGACCGTGTTCCTCGAGATAGACCTTGCCCCCTGTGGGATCGATTCCCAGCGGGATCAGGTTGGCAATGATGGCCAGGGCGAGGAGGGCGATCATCCACCATTTCAGGTAGGTGGTCAGTCGCTCCCAGGATGTGATGGACTGGACGGTGAGAAAATAGAAGACCACCAGTGGAAGGAATCCGGAAAACGCACCGGACGGGTCCGGCGACATCCACACTACATAGGCGAAATAGGAAAGAATCACCCAGTCATGGGGGGTCTTGAGCAGCCCTGGCAGCGGGGAAGGTGTCGACCTCCCCATGAAAAATGAGGCGATCCATATGGCGATGATGGGCTTGACGAGATTCATCCCGGCCAGCCCCGGCACCCAGTCCTGCGGACGAAGGTAGTAGAAGAGCAGAAAGAAAACGGCGAAGAAAAATTCCATCAGAGATCGGCGGCGACCCTAGGGCATCCCCGGAGCCTTGTGAAGCGGTATGTCATCTGGTGCCGGTGCCTGCCAGGGCGGATCCGAGAATGGAATGATACTCCCGCGCGGCTGCCTCCCAGCTCCAGTCCGGCTCGCTTGCGGACGTCATTTCCGCCTGTTCTCCGGCCTGGGCGGAGAGGGCTTCCTCCAAGGCGCGGACATAGGCCCCAATATCCCCGGCGGGGGTGAGCAGGCCCCGCTCCGGGCGGTCCACCAGCTCCGCGATGCCTCCGACGTCCGTGCTGACCACCTTCAGGCCGGAAGCCATTGCCTCCAGGATCACATTGGGGAATCCCTCATTGTGGCTGGTGAGGCAGAGCAGGTTCGCGGCGCTCATCCAACGGGCGACAGAGGGAGGAGCCTCGCGTCCCCGGAGGTCCACCATGCCGGCTTGCCCAGCCTCCTTGATGGCGGCTCCCATTTCGTCCCGCAAGGGGCCGTCACCGATCAATATCAGCCGGGCGGGCCGCTCTCCGCTCGCGCCACGCCGACGGTTGAGTTCCGCATGGGCTCGGATGAGCATCAACGGGTTTTTCACGGGCAGATAGTTGCCGACGAAAAGAAGCACTGGATCCTCCGTTGGAAGATTGAGTTCCCGGCGGACGTCGTGCTGGGACCGCGGACAGAATTCCCGGACATCCACGCCATTGTAGACCGTCTTGAGCGGCGAGTCCTCCGCTCCGGCCTCATGCAACCGCCTTGCGAGATCCCCGCTGCGGCAGATGACAGCCGCACTGCGATTGATGGCCGCGACAATTTTCCGGCGACGGACCGGATACTTCAGGTAGCCGTGGGTGTCGGTCCCCTGGGTCACCAGAACCACCGGAAGCTTGTGGCGTCCGGCCAGCTCGGCGACCGCGCATCCGTCCGGATAAAGCCATGAGCATAAGACGACCTCAGGTTTGAAATCCCCGACGATGCGGCCGAACGAAGGTGCCAGAAAGTGCCTCATGAGCGTGTCGTTGCACCAGCTTCCGAACTTCGGCACGTAAGGACAGCGGATGAAACGTGGTGAAAACACCTCATCCTGCTTGCGGGGCAGCAACCTGTCCCGCCGCCATGGGGGCATCACCGCCCGGGGGCTCAGAACGCGGATGTCCCATTCATCGCGCAGGGAGTGCAGCAGCGTAGCATTGTCGAGTCCTCGGATGGGATGGTCCAGATCCGGGAAGAGATTTGATATGAAAAGCAAGCGTCTCATCGTCATTTGTGGACCTCCATTCGTGTCCGCGTCGGCCTGAACAATACCGGGGCGACCACCCGCCTTGCGGACGCCGTCATTGCCGCCGCAGCCGGGATGCGATGATCTCTAGGGAGAAGTTCCGGGATTATCAACGGTTACCTTGCGGGGGGGCGTCCGCTTGTAGGGGAAGGTGCACGGTTTCGCGGCTCCGGACGGCCCTTTCCCGCGGTCCTTCTTCCCCTTCCCCGCATGGGGGAACGATGGTGAGCATGTTCGGTTTGACGGGGGGCTCGCGTGGCCGCTACCGTCGGCCCGGCACCGCATCCAGGAAACGGATTCCAGCGCGCCGAAGCAGGGTTCAGAGAATAAAATCAGGATGGAAGGCATGCTCTCGGTTGTGGTCCCGGTGTATAACGTCGAGAAGTATCTGAGGCGGTGCCTGGATTCGATATTCTCCCAGGGGCCGGATGTCGGGTTTGAGGTGATCGCGGTGAATGACGCCTCCACGGACGGAAGTCGTGCCATTCTGGAGGAATATGCGGAGCGGTACGAGAACCTGCTGATCATCGACCAGGAGGTCAACAGCAGTCTGGCTGTAGCGAGGAAGACGGGAATCGGGAGAGCGAAAGGGTTTTATGTCATCCACGTGGATTCGGATGATTGGGTCAATCCAGGCATGTTCTCAGAACTGCTGCAGCTTGCGGAGAAAGAAGGTCATCCGGATGTCGTTGTGTTCAATGACATCCGCAGCGATGGGGTCAGGATATTGACGGAACTGAAGATCAAGGAATTCTCCAGGGCCGGGGCGGACGGAAAGGATGCCATCCAGCATTTGTTCTTCGGAGCTTGTGTGAACAAGATGGTGAAGAGGGAGTTGCTCGGGGATCTGGTGTATGGCTCCGTCTATCAGAATCTGGCGGAGGATCTGATCTACTCCACGGAAGTCCTGGTGAAGGCATCGAGTTTCGTATTAACGCCATCGACCTACTATAACTACTTTTGGAACGAGGATTCCCTGAGTGTTCTGATGACGCCGGAACGGTACGTCAAAAGCAGGACGGAATTGTTCCGCCTGCTGATTTCCATCAAAGAAAGGTATCCCGGATTCAATCCGGACTGGCTGGTGAACATCAGGGATCGAAAGATGGACGCTGATACCCTGAGGTATCTGACGATCCATCACCTCACCAAGGACAAGGTCAGTGCCTCCGTTTTCGGTGAATTCGATGAGACGTACAATCATCTGTTCGGCTCCCATCGGGATGCCCTGGATGTCAGGCGGTTGTATCGTGACAGGCTGTATTTGATGCGTGTCCTGGCGAAGAACGTCGGCTGGCTGAATGTTCTCAAGAAGATCATCAGGTCGCGGGTCGCCGCGTGACGGGTTCCTGCGATGGCGAGGCGGCATCTCTGGATGGGATCGTCCGGCTAGGAAGCCTGGTGGAGGACATTGTTCACGTAGCCGTCGGAGCCTTTGTCTGAGATGACCTCGCCCGGGATGCCAACGACCACGGAGCGGTCGGGGATGTCTTTCGTCACGACGGAGTTGGCGCCGATGGCGGCCTCGTTGCCGATGCGGATGGCTCCGAAGATCACGGCATTGGGGCCGATGTAGACCCTGTCACCGATCTCCGGCGTCCCAGCCTTTGAGCCCCTGTTGGCGATCCCGAGGGTGATGCCTTGGGAGAGGTTCACGTTCCTGCCAATGCGGCAGCGGCGGTTGACCACGATGTTGAGGGCGTGTGCGAGAAAGAGTCCGCCTCCCACTTCCGTCATCGGGTCGATGAATACCCCGTGGCGGACCGCGGAGCGCTGGTGGAGAAAGCTCACGATGTGATAGAGGCCGTAGCGGGTGAGGCGGCGTGACCTCAGGTGCCGGCAAAGGCGCATCATGAACGTGATGCGGAAGCCGGCTTCGTGATACCACGCCCAGATGAATGCGCCCGCCCCCAGCCTGCCGGTATATCGGAAGAGGTCCTCCCGGACGAGTTTGGCGAATTCGTCTTTCATCATGGTTGCGTCCTGGCGTGGGCGGAATCGGGCAAGGTGATGGTTTTCAGTCTCCATCACCAAGCTCCGGGGGGGAGTCTGCGAAAGTCGGGCAGATGAGTCAATCGGGTTGCTTGCGGAAGGATCAGGCACGGGACCGAAACACGGTGATCCCATCAGAAAAGGTCTTTGTGGCGTGGGTTGAAATTGTAACAATCCGGCGGTTGTTGCCCGGGGAGTGGGTTTGTTACGGTTTCGTTTCATTCACGAGAACCTCATGGAAACCACACCCGACGCCATCACCGAAGCTCCGACCGCAGGAGAAGCCGCTCCTTCCAAACTCCAGGATGCCAAGGCGGCCCTGAAGCAGGCCCGCGAACGTCTGGAGCTGGCAGAACGGGATGTGCGGAAGGCGAAGAAAGTCGTGAAGGCCGCCCGCAAGGAGGGCAAGGCCTCCAAGAAAAAAGGCGGGAAGAAAGAGGGCTGATCTCCCACGGACGGACCTCCGCCATGCGACGTTATCGTCATGCAACGGACATGGCCCGGCGGGATGACCCGTGAAAGGTTCCGTTCCGACCACCCTCGGGTGAGGGAGAGGTCCAATGAAGCATTCAGACAAGGGCCGCGACTGATCCAGATGGATGAGACGCGGCCCTTGATCTTTTCGAGCGGGAAGCATTTGAAAATCGCTCGGTTACCGGGCAATTTCCAAGCATGAGGAGGGCGAAACGTGTCTTGATCAGTGCGTTGCTGCTGTTCGCCGTGGTGACGGTGGCCGTCTATTTCCTGCTGCCTGCCACCGTGCTCCATCCACCCCGTGGGGCCTCACCTGATGTTTTCGCGGAGCCGGTGCCTGCCGGTGTGACACTGGAACCCATGCGGGTGACGCCGGAGGCAGGGGTGACGTTGGAGGGCTTCCGCATGGCTCCGGAGAAAGGGGGGGGATCCCGGCCTACCGTGGTTCTCCTGCATGGAATCTGTTCGTCAAAGGACGTCTATGGAAACTTCGCACGTTATTTGTGCGATGAGGGGTTCCGGGTCGTGGCGTTCGATTCGCGCGGACACGGTCGCAGCCGGGGCGGTTGCTGCACGTATGGGTGGTATGAAAAGAAGGACATCTCCCTGATCATTGATGAAATCCACAAAGGGGACCCGGGATCGAGGATCGGGGTTTTCGGAAACTCGATGGGTGGTGCCATCGCGCTGCAGGCGATGGCGGAAGATCCCCGCATCGAGTGTGGCGTGATCGAGAGCACATTCGCATCCCTTCCGGAAGCGGCCTGCCTGAGGGCGGCTTCATTCACCGGCGTGCGGATTGATGCCATTGTCCATCCCACCCTCCGCCGGGCAGGGGTGCAGGGGAGCTGGAGACCGTTCGATGTTCTTCCGGAAGAGGCGGCGAAATCCATCCACCAACCGGTCATGCTGTCCCACGGGACGGCGGATGAGGTTTTTCCCATCGCCCACGGTCGGCGGATCTATGGGAATTTGTCCTCGCCTGCCAAGGAATGGATCCAAGTGGAGAACGGACGGCATAGTGGCCTGGGCCGTACGTTGGGGCCGGACTACGAACGGCGGCAGATCGCTTTCCTGAAAAAATGGCTGACGGAATGACCCGTTTGGCAAAGATGACCCCATGCGTGGAATCCTCCAGTTGATCATCGGATGGGCCGTATGCATGTCGGCGGGAGCGGAGACCGCCTATGTGGAAACCCGCGTGGTTCCTTCCCGGTTTGCAACACAGGCTGCGGCGGTGGATGGCCGGTTCATCTACGCGGTCGCCAGTAAGGAAATCGCGAAGCTCGACCGTGCGGACGGAAAGGAACTGGCCCTCAGCGAGGGGGAAGCGTCCCATCTCAACAGCGCGGTCGTGATGGACGGGAAGATCTACTGCGCGCACAGCAACTTTCCCCTGAAGCCGGAGAAAGGGAAGATCCTGATGCTGGATCCGGCGACGATGAAGCTGGAGATCTTCCACGAATTCAGTGAGCCGCCGGGCAGTCTGACGTGGGCATTGCGGAAGGACGGGAGCTGGTGGTGCCATTTCGCCCATTACGGGAAGGACAACGGGAACTCCGTGCTGGTCCGGTATGATGCGGACTGGAAGGAGACGGGGAGATGGACCTATCCCCCGGAGTTTGTCGCGGAGTGGGGGAAGATGAGCCTGTCCGGGGCGGTGTGGCAGGGCGGGGAGCTGCTCGCCAACGGTCATGACAAAAAGCGGATCTACCGGCTGAAGGTCCCGGAGGCGGGGAAGGTGGTGGAGTGGGTGGCCACCCATCCGTCACCGTTTCCCGGGCAGGGGATCGCGCTTGATCCAGAGACGGGAGGCCTGGTGGGCATCGACCGGAAGCGGAAGTCGGTGGTGTTTGCGGAAACTGGCAAGCCGTGATAGCGGTTGGGTCCATGAACATGAGCCGGCGTGACAGTCTGAGAATCCTGGCGGCGGGAGCCGCGATGGGTGCGGGTGCCCGTGCGGCGGAGGAAAAGTCCGGGGACCTGATCCGGCGGAAAATCCCTTCTTCAGAGGAGATGCTCCCGGCGATCGGTCTTGGCACTTGGCAGACATTCGACGTGCCACCGGACCAGCGGGGACCGCTGGCGGAGGTGCTGAAGGAGTTCGCAGCCTTGGGAGGGAAGTTGATCGATTCTTCACCCATGTACGGCGCTTCCGAGGACACCGCGGGGGATCTGATGGAGCGGCTTTCCCTGAGGAAGGGCCTGTTCGTGGCGACGAAGGTGTGGACTTCCGGCAAGGAAGTGGGCATCCGGCAGATGGAGGCCTCCATGAAGAAGCTCAAGACACCGGTCATCGACCTGATGCAGGTGCACAACCTTGTGGATGTGAAGGCCCATCTGGATACCCTGAACTCATGGAAGCATGAAGGGATCATCCGTTACCTCGGCGTCACCCACTACCATAAGGGCAGCCATGACGCTGTGATGAAGGTGATGGAGTCAGACTCCCTGGACTTCCTCCAGATCAACTACTCCCTCGCGGAGCGGGAGGCGGAGGAAAAGCTTCTGCCGATGGCAAAGGACCGCGGCGTGGCGGTGATCGTGAATCGTCCGTTCGCCGGGGGAAATCTGTTCGCCCGTCTGCGGGAAAAGCCGCTGCCGGACTTCGCGGTGGAGATCGGCTGCACGAGCTGGGCGCAGCTCATGCTGAAATTCATCATTTCCCATCCGGCGATCACCTGCGCCATTCCGGCGACCTCGAAGGTGAAGCACCTGCGGGACAACATGGGGGCCTGCCGCGGACCGCTGCCCGATGAGGCGATGCGCAAACGCATCGCCGCCGCCGCCGGGGGTTGAGGTCTGTCAGGTTCTCTCCTCCAGCAACTTGATGAAATGGGTGACCATTTCAGAGGGGGTGTCCTTTTTCCAGACCGCCCACATCTTGAACTCAAAGATGTTCTTCGAGGTGAAAGGCAGGATCACGATGCCCTGAGTGGTGAGATCCAGCACCACGGGCAGCATGGAGATGCCCTGGTCCGCGGCGATCATGGTGAGAAAAGAGTCGAAGCCCTCGATCGAGCGGATGCGGGGTGTGGGATGGCCTTCCTCCGTGATGAAACGATTGACCTCCTCACGGTGGGAGCGGGATCCGTTGCCCAGGCAGAGCATGGTTTCCCGCTGGGTCTCTGCCAGATCGACCTGGTCCCGGGATGCCCATGGATGGTGCTTGGAAACCGCGATTCCGAAGTGGGATTTGATGACGCACAGCAGGTCCATCTCCGCCTGCCCTAGGGGATCGGTGCCGTAGGCGAAGCCGACGTCGATGGTTCCGCTTTCCAGGGCATCCAACTGCTCCTCGGGGTGCATCTCGACGAAGGAAACCTCCACGCCGGGATAGCGCTTGTTGAAGATCTTCAGCGTGGCCGGCAGGAAGTCCGTGGCAATAACACCCACGCTGCCGATCCGGAGTTTCCCGATCCTCCCGGCCTGCGCTTCCGTCGCCCGCTCGATCGCCTTCTCCGCCAGGTCCAGCAGGGTCCGGGCATCGCTTTGGAAAACCTCCCCCGCTTTGGTGAGGGACACGCTCACGGTATCACGATCCAGCAATTTGACACCGATCTCATTCTCGAGATCTTTGATCTGCTTGCTGAGCGCCGGGCGGGTGATGCTGAGGTTTTCAGCCGCCTTGCGGAAATTCAGCTCCTCGGCCACAGCCACAAAGTATCTCAAATGCCGGAGCTCCATCCGCCAGACTGGTAACATCGAGTTACCAGCTTGGAAACTTCAAAATAATTCCGGGATGGGAGGACCGATGCTATTTCAACTGCGGCCAAAATAAAACAATCGTTTTGGAATCCGGTCGACCGCCCATTTTGTATGCAAAACTACGTTCTGATCCCCTTGTCGCTGAGCTGGCTGTTCCTTCTTCCGGGGTGCGGAAAAAAGGGACCGGAAGGTCCACCGCAGATGCCACCGGCAGCGGTGACCTTCGTTCCGGCTGCGAGTGAAAACGTGAGCATCGTCCGTGAATATCCCGGCCGCATCGACGCGGTTCGGGTTTCCGAAATCCGCGCACGTGTTCCCGGTATCCTGTTGGAGAAGACCTTCCAGGAAGGTGCCGACGTGAAAACCGGCGACGTCCTGTTCAAGATCGACCCCCTTCCGCTGGAGGCGGCCAAGGCGAGCGCCGAGGCGACCTTGGCCCGGGCGGAGGCGACGGTGAAGCAAACCGAAGCGACTGCGGTCCGTTTCCGGGAGCTCGCGGCTTCCAGATCCGTCAGCCAACAGGACATCGACAATGCGGAGGCCTCCCTGCAGGTGGCCCAGGCGGACGTGCTGGCGGCGAAGGCCGCGCTGAAAACCGCGGACCTCAACCTCGGTTATTCCACCGTGACCGCCCCCATCAACGGCCGCATCGGCCGGGCGGAGGTGACCGAAGGCCAGCTCGTCGGACAGGGAACCGCCACCCGGCTGGCGCTGATCCAGCAGATGGACCCCATCTATTTCGATTTCACCCAGTCCACGGCGGAACTCATCTCCCTGAAGCGGGCGATGGCATCCGGAACGCTCGGTGAGGCATCACCGGAGCAATCCGCCGTCACGCTGATTCTGGACGACGGTTCCGAATACGACAAAAAGGGCAAGATCCTCTTCTCCGAGGTCACCGTGGATGAAACGACCGGGATGGTAACCCTGCGGGCGGAGTTTCCAAACCCGGACCGCCTGCTGCTTCCCGGCATGTTCGCCCGCGCCAACTTCGTGCAAGGCGTGAAGCCGAACGCCGTGACGGTACCGCAACGCGCGGTCACCCGGATGCAGGGCGGCAAGGGCAGCGTACTCATTGTTGACGAGAAGGATCACGCGCAACTCCGGATGATCGATACCGCGGAAGCCATCGGCGACAAGTGGGTGGTGACCAACGGTCTGAAACCCGGAGAGCGGGTGATCATGGAGGGCCATCTCAAGGCCCGCCCGGACACGCCGGTAAAGCCGGAGCCATTCACGGAGAAAAAACCGGCAGCGGCCCCGTCCGACGCAGACAAAAGCTAAGCACCTCCCCACATGGCCCATTTCTTCATCGACCGCCCCGTTTTCGCGTGGGTCGTGTCCATCCTCATCTCGCTGCTCGGGATCATTTCGATCACGCGGCTTCCCGTCGCCCAGTATCCCGCTGTCGCGCCTCCCTCCATCTCCATCACGGCGAACTATGCCGGTGCCTCCGCGGAAACGCTGAGCGACACGGTGACCTCCGTCATCGAGCAGCAGCTCAACGGCATCGACAATCTGATGTACATGACGTCCGCCAGTGACGCGAACGGCGTGGCGACCATCACGTTGTATTTCAAGCCGGGGACGAACCCGGACACCGCGCAGGTGCAGGTGCAGAACAAGGTGCAGCTCGCCACGCCGAGCCTGCCGCAGACCGTGCAGCAGCAAGGTGTGGTGGTGGCCAAGGCGACGCGGAACTTCATGATGTTCATCGCTCTCACCACGGACGACGGCAGCATGGATGCCATCGCCCTGGGCAACTACCTCGCCGCCAGCGTGCTCGACCCGCTCCGGCGGGTGCAGGGTGTGGGTGAGGTCATCCAGTTCGGCACGCAGTATGCGATGCGGATCTGGCTCGATCCGGACAAGCTCAACAGCTACAAGCTGACGCCCGGCGACGTGAATGCCGCCGTGGCCGCCCAGAACACACAGGTGCCGGTCGGCCAGCTCGGCCAGCTTCCCGCAGTGGAGGGCCAGCAGCTCAACGTCATCCTCCAGGGACGGGCGACCCTGCGCGAGGTGGATGAGTTCAAGAACATCGTCCTTCGCGTCAACACGGACGGATCCCGGGTCTATCTGAAGGACGTCGCCCGCGTGGAGATGGGCGGCCAGGACTACACCATCAAGGCGAACATCGATGGCAAGCCGACGGGCGCCGGCGCCATCAAGCTTTCCCCGACCGCCAACGCGCTGGATACCGCGGACGCGGTCCGTGCGGAGATCGAGCGCCTGTCGGAGTTCTTCCCGCCGGGGGTGAAGGTGGTTTTCCCGCTGGATACCTCCACGTTCGTGAAAATTTCCGTGAAGGAGGTCATCAAGACCCTCATCGAGGCGATCATCCTGGTGTTCCTGGTGATGTATCTGTTCCTCCAGAACTTCCGCGCGACGCTCATCCCCACCCTGGTGGTGCCGGTTGCCCTGCTGGGCACCTGTGCGCTGATGGCGGCCTTCGGCTTCTCCATCAACGTGCTCACCATGTTCGGCATGGTGCTGGCCATCGGTATCCTGGTGGACGACGCCATCGTGGTGGTGGAGAACGTGGAACGAATCATGTCCGAGGAGGGCCTGCCTGCGAAGGAGGCCACCCGGAAAGCGATGGGGCAGATCACCGGCGCGCTGATCGGCATCACGCTGGTGCTGACGGCTGTGTTCCTGCCGATGGCGTTCTTCGGCGGTTCCGTGGGTGCGATCTACAAGCAGTTCACCATGTCGATGGTGTCCTGCATGGTGTTCTCCATTTTCCTCGCCCTGACCCTGACCCCCGCACTCTGTGCCACGCTGCTGAAGAAGGTGGAGGCGGGCCACCACCATGAGAAGAAGGGATTTTTCGGTTGGTTCAACCGCACGTTCGACCGTGCGACCAACCGTTACCAGAAGTGGGTGGGCGGCCTGGTGCGGCACACCATCATCGGCCTGCTGGCCTTCGGTCTGGTGATCTTCGGCGTGGTGCATTTCTACCAGAAGATGCCGTCTTCCTTCCTTCCGGAAGAGGACCAGGGCTACTTCCTGACCCTGTTCACGCTACCGGTGGGGGCGACGGACGCCCGCACCCAGGAGGTGCTGCGGCAGGCTGAGGAGTACCTGGCGAAGCAACCGGAGGTGGAACACTACTTCACGGTGGCGGGCTTCAGCTTCGCGGGCCGTGCGCAGAACTCCGGCCTCGCGTTCATCCGGCTGAAGCCATGGGAAGAACGTCCGGGCAAGGACCATCGCGCGCAGGCGGTCATCCAGCGCGCGCTGGCGGGCTTCGGCGGCATCAAGGACGCCATCGTTTTCCCGCTCAATCCACCGGCGATTCCCGAACTGGGAACTTCCTCCGGGTTCGACTTCTGGCTGCAGGATCTCGGCGGAGTGGGGCATGAAAAGCTGATGGAGGCACAGGGCCAGCTTCTCGGCATGGCGGCGGGAAGCGACAAACTGCAGATGGTCCGCCCGCAGGGTCTGGCGGATGTGGCGCAGATGAAGATCGAGCTGGACCAGGACAAGGCCAGTGCTCTGGGAGTCTCCCTTGCGGACATCAATACCACGATGCAGACCGCATTCGGCTCCGCCTACGTGAACAACTTCGTGAACGGTCCGCGCGTGCAGCGGGTGATCGTGATGCTCGACGCGCAGTTCCGGATGACTCCGGAGGACATCGGCAAGGTCTTCGTCCGGAACAAGGACGGCGGAATGGTGCCGCTTTCCTCCGTGACGAAAATCGACTGGTCCTATGGTTCCCCGCAGCTCCAGCGCTACAACGGGGTGCCGGCGGTGAACATCGTGGGAAGCGCGGCGGCGGGCCTCAGTTCCGGCGACGCGATGAACCAGATGGAGGAGATGGCGAAGAAGCTTCCGCCGGGACTGGGCTATGAATGGTCCGGCCAATCCCTGGAGGAAAAGGTTTCCGGAAACCAGGCGCCCATCCTGTATGCGGTGTCCATCCTGGTGGTGTTCCTCTGCCTTGCCGCGCTCTATGAGAGCTGGTCCATCCCTGCGGCGGTCATGATGGTCGTGCCGCTGGGGATCATCGGCGCGCTGGGTGCCGCCACTTTGCGGGGTCTGGAAAACGACGTGTATTTCAAGGTGGGCCTGCTCACGACCGTCGGCCTTTCGACCAAGAACGCGATCCTCATCATCGAGTTCGCCCTCGACCTGATGAAGGAGGGCAAGGGCCTCATCGACGCGACACTGGAGGCGGTGAAACTCCGTCTGCGCCCCATTCTCATGACGTCGATGGCATTCGTGCTGGGTGTGGTGCCGCTGGTCATCAGCTCCGGTGCGGGTTCCGCCAGCCAGAACGCGATCGGCACCGGCGTGGCCGGGGGCATGATCTCCGGAACGGTGCTGGCGGTGTTCCTGGTGCCCGTGTTCTTCGTCGTGGTCATGAAGATCGTGATGAAAGTCACCGGCAATACTCCGGGGATGAGCGTCGCGCACGCCATCCACGGCGAGGATCCGCCCAGCGCGGGCTGAAATCCGGGACTTCCCCAATATTTCCAAAAGCAAAACGAACCGACATCAAACTGATCCGATACTCCATGAAGCATTTTCTCTCCCTGGCCACCCTTCTCTGTTCCACCGGCCTCAGCCACGCGGCGACAGCCTACTGGTCGTTCCAGAATGGCGCGGGGAACGTTTATGTTCCCGACGCCACCTACCACTCCGGTTTCGCCTCCGCGCCGACGTTCAGCGCCTTTGCAGGGACGGGAGGCGCCACCCTCGGCAGCCATGGAGCGGGCCAAGCATACACGGAGCCGACGACCTCAACCAGCTATGTGGGTGGATACGCCACCTATTGGGATAGTGGCGGGACGCAGGAGAAGAATCTCACCGGGGCCGGCTTTACGGTCACGATGGACATGACGTCGTTGTCCGACCTGTCGATGAGGTTCGACATCCGCTCAGCGGCGGGGGATCCGAACAACAAGGTGGGTTTGCCAACGAGCTTCTCCTCGATCAACTACAGGCTGTCGGATACCGGCTCCTGGACCGACAGTGGCATCGCCGCTCCGAACTGGACCATCAGCCCGAACGGGTTTTACGAGTTCAACATGAACCTGGCCGCGTTGGATGCCATCGAGGGCCAAGGCTACGTCGAACTCCAGTTCATCTTCAACGGTGGGGAGAAAACCATGGAGCAGCCACAGAACGTGAGGTTGGACAACCTTCAGTTCACGGCGGTGCCGGAACCTTCCGCCCTCGCCCTGCTGGCACCGCTTGCGGGTGTCGTGTTCCTGCGCCGCAGGAAAGATTGAGCGGTGTCAGTCTCCGGTTGCGCTGGAGGGGATTTCTTGTTAGCGGTTGGACCCATGGGAAGGGCGAAACCGCAACTCGAATTCCGATGGGCATCCCTGTTCGGATTCCGTCCTGCGGTGGCCGAGATAAGGCCGAAAAGCGGGGTCGAGGACAAGGGCCTCACCGCATGGTGCGTCGAGGCTTCCAGATCACTCTCGCTTCCGGAGCTTGCCCGCAGGGTCAGCGTTTCCTGGAACAGCCGCATGCAGACGACAGCCGGGCGCGCCTGGTGGCCGCACCGTTCCATCGAGCTGAATCCGAAGCTGAAGGAATGTGAGCCGGAGGAACTCTGGCGCACGCTGAAGCATGAGCTGGCCCACCTCGTTGCCTACGAAAGGAGCGGCCGCCGGCGGATCGATCCACACGGCAGGGAATGGCAGGAAGCGTGCGCGGATCTGGGGATTCCCAACGAGCAGCCGTTCCACAACCTGCCGTTCAAGCGGCGGAGGATGAAGCGCAACCATTCCTACATCTGCCCGAATTGCTTCGCGACCATCCACCGGGTGAAGCCGATCAGCAGGACAGTGGCGTGTTACGACTGCTGCCGGAAATTCAGCGGCGGCCACTACCACGACCGTTTTCGTCTGATCGAGAAAAAGGCGTGATCCGCGGTGGCGGCGCTCACTGGATCACCGGATCCAGGTCATCGATCGAGCTGATCACGTCAAATTCCCCGTCTTCATCATCCACATAGGGATTGATCAACATCGGATCTCCGGAATCCCAGGTGGGGCGGACCAACTGCAGCCACGGAGCCAGCCGGATCCGGGGTTTCCCGTCGGGGATCATTTTGCCGCTGATCACTGCGGGGGGGCGTCCGGGTGTGGTGGGTTTCCCATTGCCCGATGCGAAGCCTGCCTGCCAGTCCCTGCCCATGGAGATGCCGGACATTTCCAGCCCGGAGCTGAAATGCTCCAATGACGGGGTGGACGAGTCGTTGCCAACCTCCACATCAGGATGGCCCGCCGTTTCCGGCGGGAGGGAAAGGGCGAACATCATGGCGGCGAGTGCCGTTCCTGCGGCCAGCAGAAGCCTCCGTGATCTGGCCCCCCTCCGGGAGTTGCGCTGGCACACCGGATGCCGGCCGCGGGCCGCGGCGATCTGACGGCGCAGCTTGTCGATACGGCGGAGCTTGCCACGACGGTTGACCGTCCGGGAAAATCGTTTGACCGGGATGAGGTTGTGCTGGCCAAGGCCGTCGATCATCACGAACCGGCTGGCGGTCCCCGCGTCCTGTGCGTAGACGACGTTTCCTCCGTTCAGATCCGCGGCGATCACGTCGGACGCCATGAGATTCCGGAAAAACTCCTCGAGGGCGAGTTCGGCCTCCCGGTCGAAAGTGCCGTCCGTGAGCATGGCCCGGAGCGAGGGTGCAAGTCCTCCGTCCGCGCCGCGGACCGCATCCAGAACGAGACCGAGTCCCATGTCCGTATCAACCAAGCCCTTGATCCGCTGGACGAATGGCGGGCTGGAGCCATCCCGGGCGTGGGTGGCGACATATTCGCCGATCTCCCGCATGTAGGAGAGGTATTGGCCGTAGCAACGGCGCATCTTGTACCACCTCCCCCAGGCCCGGTCCACCGCATCCGGACGGATCACCTTGATGATGAGTTCCGGATGGTCCGGATGGATGAAGACAAAGCGTTGCTTGCCTTGGGCAACGGGTTGTCTGTCGCTCAGTCGGATCATCGTAACTCGCTCATGATAAATGGCGCCGATGATGGGGTCAAGACAGTCTGGATCCTTGCAACAGGCTTGGTTCCAATGGTCTGCCTCCAGGGGGGGAGTATGGGGGCGTGTCGGTCCGGTCTTGCGGCGATTCCCGGGCCTCACTATACCCGTGGTGGATGGCGCGCTGGACTTTGGAAGATCTGATGGATTTCGAGCAGGCGCTTGATGCGGACTTCAAGGCATCGCCGACGGTGAAATCAGAGGTGAAGGAGGCCGCGCGCGGGCTGGATGGAGCGGACGCGCGTCGTGTCGGATTGCGCGTCTGGCTCGAAGCGGCGAAGGGGGCAGCCCCGGCGGGCCGGCGGTACTGACGGCGGAGAGAACGTTGCGGGTATTTGTGATTTTCACGGGCTGGGGCATCGGCGCGAACGTGGTGCGTATTCTGGTCGATCAAAAGATCGGCGGGATGAACGTGGTCCATTATCTGGCCGTGGTGCTGGGGAGCCAGTGGCTGGTGCTGGTGGTTGCCCTGGCGGCGTGGCTTTTCCGGCGCAGGTCTGCCAGCGGATTCACTGGCGTCCAAGCGGCGATGGGCGGTTTTCTGCGGAAGCTGACGAAGGATCACGAGGGCCGGCTGTGGGGCCGGATCATGGATGGAGGTCCTTTTCCCAAGGCTGCGCTGTTGTGGCGGCTGGCTTCGTTCGCTCAGTTGTTCGGGGTCTGGTTCAACGTTGGGATCATCAGCGTTCTCGGACTATTCGTGCTGACCAAGAACATCGGCTTCCATTGGGAAACGACGACGGAGGAGGCGATGCGGGCTTCATTGGTGTCTTTCGTGCATTTCCTTTCCCTGCCATGGGTGGCGGTTTTTCCGGCGGCCGTGCCGGATGCCGTGACCATCGACGCGACCCGGCTGCTGCCGGCTGCTGCCGGGAGCCTGCCACCGGGGCCTGCGGCGTGGTGGTTGTTCCTGCTGATGGCGACCGTGGTCTGGGGACTGCTCCCCCGTCTGGTGCTGTGGGCGGCGGCGGCAACTGCATCCCGCCGGGCGCTGGCCTCCATCGACTTCCAGGCGAGGCACCATCGCGCGCTGTGGCGGGACCTTGCCGGAGTGGACCGGGCGGAGAATGATGAGAAGCCTCTGGATGGCGTGCTGGTCCTGGACGTGGGGGGCAGTGGCTTCCAGATGGAGATCATGCGTCCGTTCCTGCTGCAGAAGCTGAGGGTGCACCCGGCATCCTGGCAGACCACGGCGGTGCTGGATCCCGGAGCGGAGAAAGAGGCCGCCGCCGCGCTGGCGCTGGCACCTGCCGGGGTGGTCCTGCTGGCGGAGGGCTGGGCGCTTTCCCCGCCGAGGATGACGGCGCTGCACTCACAGATCCGGACAGCGGCGGGGAGCACAGTACCGGTGAAATTCCTCGTCGCCAATGAAGTGGGCGGATCACCGGAACGGCCAACCGTGGAGGAAATCGCCCAGTGGGAACGGTTCGTCGATTCGCTCCGCGACCCGCGCGCGGAGGTCTATTTCTACGCCTGAGCCAGTTCCGCGAAGACCATCATGCCCGCGCTGGTCTGCAAGGTGCTGACCACTGTGACATCCACCACGGAGCCGATCTTTGCGACGGCGTGGTTCACCACGATCATGGTGCCGTCCGGAAGGTAGCCGACGGCCTGGTGGTCTTCCTTGCCGCTGCGGACAAGGGTGATGCGCACCTTGTCGCCGACGCCGGCGGGGGGTTTGAGCGCTTGGTCGAGCTCGTCGATGTTGAGGACCTGGATCCCCTGGAGGCGGGCAACCTTCCCGAGGTTCTCATCCCCGGTCATCAGTCTGGCTCCCAGCAGCCGGGTGGTTTCGATCAGGAGCTTGGAGAGTTTCTCGTCCTTGCGGGCACTGCTTTCGTGGAGGGTGATCTGGATGTCCGGAGCCTTTTGCATGGCCTCAAGCGCATCCAGTCCACGCTGGCCGCGGAGCCGCGCGCCGTTCTGGCTGGAGGTGGACATCTGCTGGAGTTCCTCCAGCACGAACCGGGGCACCACCAGGCGGCCGGAAAGGAAGCCGGAACGGATGATGCCGGGCAGACGCCCGTCGATCACCACTTCCTGGTCCAGCACGACGGGTTGGCCGGTGGTCGCTTCCTGCCGGAAGCGGACATACGGAATGACGAAGGAAAAGTCGTCGTGGTTGCTCCGCAGTGCCAGCACCGCGCCGAGGAAACCGAAACTGGAGTAGAGGACGGTGTCGATGGCCAGTTTCAGCGCCCCCATGTAGGCATCCCGCTGCTGGGGGAGTTCCGGATCGTCCGGAATCATCGTCTGGATCAGCGTGGTGAAGTCGATGCGGGTGAGCAGCCAGGCGCAGAGCAGGCCGACGCCGAGGCCGAAGGTGGCGGTCGAAAACCCCCGCAGGGTGAAGCCCTTCACCAGAGTTTCCACCCAGATGAAAAACCCTGCGATGAGGAGACCTCCGACCAGGCCGTAGCCCAGCGGGGCGTTCAGGCTCATGGCCACTGCGATGCCACCGGCCTCGCAGATGAGCAGGTAGGTGAGGCGCGCGATGTTGACGGAAGGCGTCGAAGTCATGATGTCGGGAGATGGCTCCGCTGCCCGTGCGCCACCGATGAGGGGGGCGGGGGCTTTACTCGTGGTCGTCGGCCGTCGCCTTGATGTCTGTCAAAGCGGCGATGAAGTCCCCGAGAATCTCGGCAGGCACCATGATGGTATCACGATTCCCGCTCACGTCTTCGGTGATCTTCACGACCATGCCCCGCGAGTTCTGTTTCAGATCGAGAAAGAAGACCTTCCGATCAGCCAGAATTTTTTCCGTATGCAATAAATCGCTTTCCACTGGAACCTCCGTTGTCGTTTGATTTCAACACGACGATTGCGGGGCATTCTGCAAAGTCAATCCAATTCCCGTGCGGCGGGATGTGCCCGGAAATGATCGACTTTCTACCAAACGGCAGGCCGGCCCTGGTGTTGGCCCCGATGCAGGACGTGACCGACCTGCCCTTCATGCGCGTGCTGGCCCGGCGCGGTGCCCCGGACTGGTTCGTGACGGAGTACTTCCGCGTCCACCCGGACTCGAAGCTGAACGGCTACATCCTCCGCTCGATTGACGAGAACGAGACCGGGCGTCCGATCTTCGCCCAGATGATCGGGAGGGACATTCCCGCTTTGGTCAGGACGGCGGGGGAGCTGGCGCGGCATCCCATCGCCGGGATCGACCTCAACCTGGGCTGTCCGGCCCCCATCGTGTGCCGGAAGGATGCGGGGGGAGGGCTGTTGCGGGACCCGGAGATGGTGGACCGCATCATCGGGACGCTGCGTGACACGTTTCCGGGAAGATTCACCGTGAAGACGCGCGTCGGCTACCATGACGCCTCGGAATTTCCGGCGTTGCTCGAAATTTTCCGCCGCCACGCGATTGATGGCCTGACGATCCATGGCCGGACCGTGGGTGAGCGCTATGCCACGCCGGTGCATCCGGACTGCGTGCGGGCGGCGGTGGACACCATGACCTGCCCGGTGATCGCCAACGGCAACGTGGTGGATGTGGAGACGGGGCGGGCCTACCTGCGGAAAACAGAGGCCGCGGGACTGATGGTGGGACGGGGCGCGATCCGGAATCCGTGGATCTTCAGCCAACTGGCCGCCGCGTTCGATGGACTGGCTCCGATGATCCCCACCCGTCGCGACTTACTGGAATACATCCGGGACCTTTACGACGAGATGGCTCGGGAATCGATCCGCTTTGACCCCATGGGCCACGTCCAGCGGATGAAGCGGCCGCTGGTGTACATCAGCCACGGGCTGGATGAAACCTTCGAGCAGCAGATCCGCCGGGCGAAGACGCCGGAGGAGTTTTCCGCGATCTGCACCGCCCATCTGGACAATGATGAGCCGCTTCCGGCGAAGCCGCCGGTGGAGTCGAAGCTTTTCTGTGGATTCGAGGATCTGGCGGTGGACCGGCTCAGTGCTTCCGGCGGCGGATCGTGAGAAGCCCTGCTCCAGTCAGGCAGAGCAGTGCGTGGGACGCCTCCGGGACGGCGTTGAGTGTCACGTTGTCCAGCAGGTGGTAACGGGTGGCTCCCGTGTGGCCATCAGTGAAATAAAAGCGGAACTCGACCGGGGTGGAGATATTCTGGAATGCCGGCAGGCTTGAGAGGGTGATGACCCGGTTGGTGGGGGTCACCGCGTAGTTGCCGGAATTCGAACCGTCGTCATTGGTGAAAGTGTAGAGTGACTGCGAGAGGTCAGTGAAGCCCGTCACGCTGCTGAACACACGCACGGTGTAATTTCCACCCGTGGCAATGTTATTGAAGCCATAATCAAAGGAAAGGCTGTCCAGGCTGACGGGGGAAGACCCGGGGGTGAGGGTGAATGAAGCGAAACCGGTCGAGGTACTCCAGGCCGTGGGTGCGTTCGCGGCCGCGTACGTCAGGCGGTTGGTCACCGCCGTGGTCGGTGCGGGCGTGCCGGTGAAGGCGGATGCCGTGGTATCCGCGTCCAGATCGGAGGAAGTGAGCACCCCTCCGGTGAATTCATAGCTCGCGATGATGGCGGCGTCACACCAAGACGCCGCGCCAAGGAGCAGGCAGGATGCGAACCATCCGGAACCGGATCGGAAAAAAGCGGGGGAGGGTTTTTTCAGGTACATGGCTCCTACATGGGATCGGGAAATCCGTTGGTTCTCAAGCCTATTCTCCGGTGCGGGAGATGCGCTGATGGGGCCGGCTCAGGGCTTCCCGGGAAAGGCGGGCTTTCCGCTTTCGGCGGCCTTGAAGGCTTCCGGAGTGTCCAGCGAGGCACCGGGATCGCGCTGGTCGACCATCGAGAGGTCCAGTGCGGCGGAGAGACGGGCCTTGGTTTCCGCGTGGGCGGGGTCGGCCGCGAGGTTGGCGAGTTCGAAACGGTCCGCGGCGGTGTGGTAGAGTTCCTCGGCGGGACGGTGCAGGTAGCGCTCGACGAGGTGGAGGATGGCGGGACGCTCCGTGCTGTGGGAAAGCCAGGATCCCCAGTAGTTGTTCTCAAGGCCCATGAGGTGTTTCTCGATGTACGTGCGGTCCGGCCGGAGGTTGCGGATGTAACGCCAGTCGCCGTCGGTGATGCTGCGGATGGGGTAGGGTGGACCTTCGGGGTAGTTGTTGTGGAGGCCGTAGGCGCGGTCGCGGTGGCGGTTGGCGGTTCCCTTGAGAACCGGGAGGAAGCTGGTGCCATCGAAGGCGGCGTTGTCCGGCTTCGCTCCGGCGAGGTCGATCAGGGTGGGGACGACGTCGGCATATTGGACGACGGCCGGAGTGCGGCTTCCGGCGGCGATGCTGCCGGGGAGCCGGGCGACGAGGGAGGTGTGGAGACCGCTGTCCCAGTTCGTCCACTTGTGTCCCGGGAACTGGGCGCCCTGCTCGCTGGTGAAGAGGACGAGCGTGTTTTCCTCGAGGCCGGTATCATCCAGCAGGCGCAGCAGTTCGCCGACCTGGCCGTCCATGTAGGTGATCTCCGCCAGGTAGCTGGAAAAGGCCTCACGCGTGCGGGGCGTGTCCGCGAGGTTGGGCGGCAGCTTGATGGAGGCGGGCGGGTAGGCGGAAGCATCTCCCATCACCCACGGGACATGCGGTTCGGTCAGGGCTACGACGAGGCAGAAGGGTTGGTCTGGCTTTCGCGTGGTGAAGCTCCGGACGCCGGCGAGATCGTGCGGCCGGGTGGGGTTGCGGACGCAGTTCCCATCGAAGCCAGGGACGTCTTCAAAGGCGAAGACGGACGCGGGATTCACGTGGCTTTTTCCCGCGAGGCCGACGCGGTAACCCTGCTCTCCGAGGTGGTGGGTGATGCTGCGGGTGCCTTCGCGGGCGGGCGCGTGGTTCCAGGCGCAGCCGTTACGCAGCGGAAACCGTCCGGTGTACAGTTCGGAGCGGCTGGGGGCGCACATGGCCATGCTGAGGTAGGCGCGGTCGAAGACCATGCCTTGGCTTGCCAGGCGGTCCAGATGGGGCGTGCGGGAGTTCTCGCCACCGTGGAAGGAAAGATCGCTGTACGTGCAGTCATCCGCGATGATGACGAGGATGTTGGGGGGCTGTGGTTTCGGCTGCGCGTTGGCGGGCTGGAAGATGCAGAGGAGCGCTGCGACCGCGGTGATGGCGCGTGTGACGAACATGGAACAGGTGGGTTTGATGGGGGCGGATCGGCGGAAAGTGCCGTGAAATCCGCTGCGATTGCCATGGATGCAATCAGCGGGAGACAGGCAAAGGAAGGATATATGAAGGGCTTCCTTGCCTTGGGGCCGGGCATCCGGTCCAATCCGGATAGCCATGAAACCCGGAAAACTCCTGCTGTCGCTGCTTCTGTTCCCGTGGGTTGGTACCCTGCAGGCAGCACCGCCGAATGTCGTCATCATCTTCGCGGACGACATGGGCTACGGGGATCTGGGTTGCTATGGATCCACGAAAAACCGCACGCCGAACCTCAACCGCCTCGCCGCCGAAGGCCTGCGCTCGGAACGCTTTTATGTGGCACAACCGGTCTGCTCCGCATCGCGGGCGGCGCTGATGACGGGATGCTATCCCAGCCGGGTGGGAATCCAGGGAGCCCTGGGGCCGAAAGCGAAGACCGGGCTGAACCCGGAGGAAACCACCATTGCCGAGGTGGTGAAGCAGAAGGGATATGCGACCGCTGCGGTGGGCAAGTGGCATTTGGGGGATGCCGCCCCGATGTTGCCGCTGGACCAAGGCTTCGATCATTATCTGGGGCTGCCCTATTCGAACGACATGTGGCCGCTCCATCCGGAGGCGAACAAGCGGAGGGCGGCATTTCCTCCGCTGCCGTTGTTGGAAGACCGGGGCATGAAGATCCCGGAAGTGACGGCGGAGGAACAGAAACAACTGACCACCTGGTACACGGAGCGCGCGGTGGAGTTCATCCGCGGGAACAAAGCGAAGCCGTTTTTCCTCTATGTCGCCCACAGCATGCCGCACGTGCCCCTGTTCACCAGTGGCCGGAGCAAGTCACCGGAAGGGGCCTATGCCGATGTGATCGAAGAGATCGACTGGTCGGTGGGGGAGGTGATGG
This sequence comes from Luteolibacter sp. SL250, assembly GCF_026625605.1. Classification (NCBI taxonomy): domain Bacteria; kingdom Pseudomonadati; phylum Verrucomicrobiota; class Verrucomicrobiia; order Verrucomicrobiales; family Verrucomicrobiaceae; genus Luteolibacter; species Luteolibacter sp. SL250. The sequence continues at coordinate 4,732,915 of NZ_CP113054.1, read as the reverse complement.
GTGCGTTGAAGGAAACGGGAGTGGACGGGAACACGCTGGTCATTTTCACCTCGGACAACGGACCGTGGCTGAATTATGGCGATCATTCCGGAGTGGCGACGCCGCTGAGGGAAGGCAAAGGAACGGTGTGGGAGGGGGGCGTGCGGGTGCCGTTCATCGCCCGATATCCCGGGAAAATTCCGGTGGGGACGGTGGGTCGGGAGCCGATGATGACCATTGACCTGCTGCCCACCATCGCCGGATTGGTCGGGGCGGAACTTCCCCCACGGAAGATTGACGGGATGGATGTTCTTCCTCTGCTCACCGGCAAGGCCGGGGCGAAGAGTCCCCATGACGCCTATTTCTTCTACTACAAGCAGAACGAACTGCACGCCGTGATGAGCGGGGACTGGAAGCTCTACCTGCCCCACCAGTACCGCACGCTCGGCGGAAAGCCGGGCGGCAGGGACGGCAAGCCGGTGCCGTATGAACAGCGGAACATCACCAGCCCTGAGCTCTATAACGTGGCCACGGACATCAGCGAGGAGAAGGATGTGGCAGCCGGGAATCCGGAGTTGGTGGAGCGGTTGCTCGCCCTCGCGGAAAAGGCACGGAAGGACCTGGGCGACTCCCTCACCGGCACGCGCGGGGAAGGTGTCCGTCCGCCGGGCAGGATGGAGTGATCACGCCGGGACGGGCGCGTTGGCGGAGATCAGCTTTTCCTTTTTCAGCGCTTCCCAGAACTCCGGCGGGATCTTCGCTTTCATCGACGCCATGTTTTCCTCCACCTGCTTCGGCGTGCGTGCGCCGGGGATGGTGGCGGAGACCACGGAAGGGGCTGCGGTGAACTGGAGGGCGGCGGTGCGCAGGTCGGTGTCGTAATTCTTCGCGATCTTCATCATTTTCTCCCGCGTTTCCTTGAAGCCCTCGGGAATGGTTCCGCCGTAGTCATAGCGGTCCAGCCCGGCGAGGAATCCGGCGTTGAGGGGTGCGCCGATGACCAGCGAGACGCCGTGCTTGTCACAGGCGGGAAAGAGGTTTTCCAACGCGTCCTCGTGCTTCATCAGCGAATACTGGGTGGCGGCCAAGAAGATGTCCGGATCGGAAATTTCCAGTGCCTTCAGGATCGGTTGCGGGCGGTTCACGCCGAAGCCCCATGCCTTGATGATGCCCTCATCCCGCATCTTGGTCAGTTCCGGCATTGCCCCCTTGGCGGCGATGTCGAAATATTCCGTCCACTTTTCCTTCATGTCCCCATTGTCCGGAGAAAGGTCGTGGATGAAGACGATGTCGATGGAGGAGAGACCCATGCGCTGGAGGCTGTCCTCAATCGAGCGGCGGGTTCCGGCGGCGGTGTAGTCGTATTTGTAGTTGAAACCCAAGTGGCCTTTCCACATCCCGTGCTTGAACTTCTCGTCCGGTGTCATCAGTCGGCCGATTTTCGTGGAAAGCACGAATTCGTCTCTCTTCTGTCCGTCGAGGAAGTGGCCGAATCGGCGCTCGCTGAGGCCCAGACCATACCACGGTGAGGTGTCGAAGAAGCGTACACCCGCCTCCCAGGCGGCGGCCATCGTTTCATCCGCCTGAGCATCCGGCGTGACGGCGAATCCGTTGCCGAGCGCCACGCCGCCCATACCGATCTTCACCGGTGTGCGGTAGTGCTTCCCGTCCGGGGATTTCTTTTCCGCTGCGGTGGAGCCTGCGGTCGCCGCCGCGGAGGCGAGCATGGCTGTGGTGAGGAATTTCCTGCGAGTGGTCATGGTATTCCACCCTAACCGCGTTCGGACCCCGCGCATTCCCGGTTTTTCCCGAAATGGGGTGAAGGCCGACTCAGCGGGTGGCCCTGAGGCGGTAGAAAAGCTTCGGCTCTCCTGCGGGCAGATCCCAGCGGCGGGTGAGCGTGCCGTCATTGTGGGGGATGTCCCCGGCCTCGCTGAAGGTCGCGGGATGCCAGCCGTCGGCGCGCAGGGAGGTCGTCCATTCCACAGTCAGTTCCGCATCATAGGCCTGGAGGTTGTGGAGTACTTCCAGGGTGGGGCCGGTAAGGAGGACCGGATCCTGGAAGGTCCTGTGAAGACCGGTGGAGGCGTGGTGGATCAGATCCGGTATCCGGTCGTTGTCCAGATCCCCGTCGGCGGGGCCGGTGTAGGCAAGGGGGATACGGTGGGTGTCCTGCGTGCCATCCAGGTCCGCGGCCATGTAGGCGAGGGACAGGTTCCACGCGGCGTTGAAGTTGGTCCATGGCTCCGGGTGGCGGAGAGCGGCGTCGGGGTTGTTGGGGAAATGTTCGCTGCCGGGGCCGGAACAGAGGGCACCGCGTGCGCTTTCCAGATAGGCGGCCTGCCCGGTGTAGAGCTGCGGCCAGCCGCGCTCCACGTCCGGAAAGCCTCCCGGTTTGCCATCCGCGAGGGTGACCGGTCTGCCGGGGGATGCGGCCCGGAGTGGATTCCTGCCGAAGAGGCAGTCGATGGCCGCCCAGGAAATCTGACGGAGGCGTTGTTGCTTCGCCGGGGCATGACCGAGCGTGGACGCGGCGGCGAGCGCGCAGGCGGGGAAGCCGGCGAGGTTTCCCGGCTCGTTCCATTTCTGGCTTGCCGCCGGGATCGACCAATCGGTGGTGTCATAGCGGCGGAAGTCATATCCATTCGCGGAACGGGCGATCATGATGTCCGCCCATTGCTCGATCTTCGCGGCGAGGCCGGAGGGGGCTTCAGTAGGATAAGTCCGGAGAAAATAGACGAGCCCCGGCATGGTCTTGTTTTCGGACATGCGGTGGCCCTTGGTCGTGCGCGGATCGTTCCAGTCGAGGTTGTCGATCAGCCATTGGGTCTGGGTTTTCGCGGCCTGCAGATAGATGGGGGCGTCCGGGCGTCCCTCCCTGAGGGCGACCTGATACATGAGGAGATTCGGCCAGATCGAGTGGGCCGGAGCGTGACGGCCCTTGAACGGGCTTTTGTCCACGGTGCCATACGTGGAAGCGTGCCAGAGGGGATCGATTTCCAGCGACGAGGGGTCGTCATCCGCCCGGGTGGTGGTGCCCATGCCGGACGATTTCCCCCACTCGGCGAAGGCGAAGTCGCGGACCTTGTCGTAAAAGGATTGGGGGAGCCACTCACGCAGGACCGGCCAGGCGTAGAGGATCCATGCCGCCCATTCCACGGTTTGGGAATGGATCTGCTCCGGACGCTCGTCGCCGGACCAATCCTTCGTCGCCGGGCGTTCGAGCGTCACGCCCATGCCGAAGTGGAGGATCTTCACCAGGTCCGGGGCATTGCTGCGGGGGGCGTCGTAGTTCTGGTAGTAGCGGCGGATCGCCGGGAGAAATCCGGCGCTGGCCGTCAGTTCCTTGTAGATGCCATCGAATGCAGGCGACAGGATGGTGGCCTTTTCCGCCTCCCAGTCGATCTCACGCGGAAGTGCCACCACCACGTCCCGCCGGGTGAGAAGCAGGTGCACGAGGGAAGGGATCTCAAAGGAATAATAGGTTCCGTCCCGCCACGGCGCACCTCCGAACGCGCTCGGGTGGGTGCCGATGACGCTCCGTGCGTCATTCATGAAGTGGATGGCGGGAGGCAGGTATTTCGTGCCGATGAGGTCGTCCAGGATCAGGAAAGGATCACTGGTCCCGGGGGCATTTCCCGCCGGTTCCACCCGCACCACATAGGGACCCGGTGCGGACGGTTCGAATCCGCTGAGATCCCCCAGATTACCCTGCACGGTGCCGGAAAACAGAGGCTCCACTGCAGTGGAAAGGGTGATATGGAACGGCGTCCCGTCGGGGCAGTTGATCGCGGTGAAACGCTTCGGTGCGCCATTCTGGAAGCCGATCTGGTTCAGTGCGACCGGCGTTGTCGGGTTCAGCACGGTGGGACCACCGACGAACAGGCCGAGATTCAGGGGAACCTGGGTGGATTCCCACAGCGTCAGCTCCCGTAGCCGGGAGAAGCCGCTGGCACCCAGTCCATCCGGGACGTAGCGGATGCGCCGTGTGGTCACCGGAGCGTTGAAGGTGACCCTCACGGCCTGGTTGGTGTTTCCCGTGACGACGCTGCCGGGGATGGTGGTCCAGACGCCATCGTGCTCGGACTCCAGGTGGAAGGCGGCATCCGCTGAACCGGAGGCCGCACCGCTGTGGACATGCGCCTCCGCCACGGTGAGGGGGAACGTGAGATCCACTTCGACATGCAGCGGACCGGCGGGAGAGGAAGGAGGCTGGGCGACGAGCCTCGAGTTGTCGCTTGCTTCGCCATCGACGGCGAAATTGGCGGAACCGGAATTCACGGAAGCGTGGGCGGTCGCCGGTTTTCCCAGCGCGAGATTGGCATAGGTCGGGTGCCAGACGGGCAGGTTATCCCCGGTCATACCGGTGAAAAGTGGCGTGGGATTCTCCCACAGCGCGACTTCGCGCACGCGGATGATGGTGGTATCCGCGACCACCAGGCGGACCTTTGTGGTGAGGACGGGAGCATCAAATTGGAAGACGATCCCCATCGAGCGGTTCGGTTCGATGGCGGCACCAGGAATGGGCTGCCAAGCCGTGCCGTTCCATCGTTGCAGCGAAAATGAGTTGATCGGGCTGCCCGCCTCGTTCTGGTAGCCTGAATAGATGTGGGCCTGCCTTAAGGTGGTGGAGGTCCCCAGATCGATTTCCAGCCAGTGCCCTCCGGCCGCCGCATCCGCGAGCCAGCGGGACGGATCGCCAAGGACGCCGTCCACCGCATTGGCCGCAGGGTAGCCCGCCCGTACGGAGTCCGCGGTCACCGGCTTTCCGAGGGCGTGGTTTGTCTGGGCGGAACACGGCAAGGCGGCCGCGAGAAGGAGGATGGGGATGGGTTTCATTGGAGGACTTCCAACGGTTCATCCTTTTCAGGGATGGACGGGGCGGCGGCGAGAGAAAATTCCATCGGCAGTGGGCGGAAAAAATCCGTCACAGATGTCCTGTGGCGGGATTCCCATTCGTCGCGATATTGAAACGAACCTCCAGAAACCATGACTACGGAATCCAAACATATCATCCAACCCTATTTGATGTTCGGCGGCAGGTGTGAAGAAGCGGTGGAATTTTACCGTGAACAGCTTGGCGCGCAGGTGCAGGCGATGCTGCGCTTCGAGGAAAGCCCGGAGCCTCCGCCGGAAGGAATGCTGCCGGACGGCTATGGGAAAAAGATCATGCATGCGGCTTTCCGCATCGGGGATTCCCTCCTGATGGCGTCCGACGGCTGCGGCGATGTGGAAAAAATCAGCGGCATTTCCCTTTCCCTCACCCTGCCGGATGAAGCGGCGGTGGACCGTGCCTTCGCCGCACTGTCAGAGGGCGGAAAGATCAACATGCCGCTGGGGGAAACCTTCTGGTCACCCCGCTTCGGCATGGTGGAGGACAAATTCGGCGTGAGCTGGATGGTCGGTGTCTGGACCCCGTGCCCGGAGGCCTGAGCGGTCCCTCAGCGACCGGAGGTCCCCAGCGTTTTCAGGTCACGGTCGGTGATGAGCCAGGTGAACCTCGCCCGCTGGTTCGACTCTCGGGCGAAGGTCATCGATTTTTCCCTCTCAGGATACTCGATCACCAGGACCGGTTTGCCGGTTTCCTGGAGCACTTTGAGGAAGCCCAGCACATAGTCGCTGTGGCTCGCCGGTTGCTTGCGGTCGTCCTCCGTGAACAGATCCTCGATGCCGACTCCACTGATCGTCGCGACGAAGTCAGGGTGGGCGAGCAACTGGGAACCGTTCTGCGGGACGACGAGTGCGGCCGGATTCTTTGCCCTAGCCTGCGCCGCCACCCGCTTCACCCAGTCCACCATGTCCCTGCGGTAGGACTGGCGGGTGGCGGGGTTCGGCCTGTCATCGATGAAGCGAGTGCCGTCTTTTTCGAATGCCTCGAAGCCGTCCACGATGTCGAGATAGACGCCGTCGAAGCCGGCGGCCATCGCCCCGTCCACAACTTTGAGCATGATCGCCTGCCACTCCGGATGCCAGTATGCGACGCGGAAGTTGCCTTTCCAATGGGGATTTTCCCCCAGCAACCATGCTGGCTTCGCTCCGTGGTTCCATTTTTCATCCCAATAGGATCGGTAGTCCTCCGCCTCCCCGATGGAAATGTAGGCGATCACTTTCCTTCCTTTTTTCCCCGCGCGGATCTCCCCGAGGTCTGCGGGTTCCCAGGCGGTTTCATTGTCGAAGCGGCTGTCGAGGACGATCCAGTCCCGCCCGGACGTCTCCAGTTGGCGGATGGCGGCTGCCTTGTCCGTGGCGAAGGAATCCGCCTGCAGGACATAGGCGAAGGAATCCGGGGCAGCCCGCAGTGGCAGAGCCGCCAGCAAGCCAGTGGAAATGCAGAGGAGGAGAGGCCTGATCACTTCTTCCTCATTGGTTCGGCGTTCCACACTTTCACGTCGTCGAAGTAGCCGTCCTTGCCAGCCACACCGAACTCGATCTTCGACTTGGTTTCATGCCCGATGCCGGGGGATTCGAAGTACGCCACACCCTTGCCATCGATGGATACCCGCATCGCGCTGCCCACCGTTTCCACGGTGAGATTGTACCATTTTCCCGCTTCCAGCTTGGCCGGGAATTTCACCTGATGGGCGGCGATGATCTTGTTGACCTCGTCCTTCTTCGACGGGTCGTTGCGCATCAGTTTCAACTCCTCGTTCTGGTTGCCGTCCCGCTCGTCCATGATGGTGATGCCATCCAGCCGGACCTGGGCGCGTGCCAGGTGGCCGTAGTGGGAACCCTTGTAGGCCCGGTCATCGAACTCCACATCCACCATGCTGGCTCCATCCAGCTTGATCCTCGCCTCGATGATACTGTCTTTCGTGGGGATCTCCAGCCCGTGGACGGCGGCGTGCGGTTTCACCTCCGGCTTGCCATCCGCGGCGGGGATGAGCTTGTCGCGGGTCTGGGTTCCTTTGAGCGCCCCATCTTCAACCGTGAAGGTTGCGACGACCTTGTGCCAGGGCTTCGCGAGTTCGGCCTTCGAGAAGTCTTCGGAGATCAGGAGATCCTTTTTCTCCGCAATGGGTTTCGAAGGGATCCGAGGAAGATCGGCTGCGATTACGGAGGTGGCCAGCAATGGAAGGGCGGCGAGGATTTTCATGGGTTGTGAGATGAAGGATGAACGACTGTTTGATTCTCGCCAATGAGGAAGTTGTGGCCTTCGGCAAAGGATGAAACCCTTGATGCGTGGAGCCGGGTTGTTGGTAAGTTGCGGATCCGGATGGCTCGCATGACGAAAGTGATGATCTGCACGGTGGTCCTATGCGCCGTGACTTGGGTGGCCCACTCACTGTGGTCATACGATGAGACCTTCAGTGACTCGGAGTTTTTTGATGAACGCCCTCCATCAGATCAGGATTCTGATGAATGGAGGGCGCTGGGCTGCGGGAGAGGCTTGGATCGGGTGGTGGAATCCGCCGTCGAAGGTGCGGTCGATGCAGCGGGAATCAAGGTCACGGTGTATATCGTGGGTGCCGAAGATCGGGTGAGTCTCGTATCTTGCCTGGAAAGCTCGGGTAAGGATCTTATCCCGGGATTCCCGGGTGATCATCGGTGGCAATATATCATCAACCGACTCTGCCCCGATCATTTGAGAATTTCAGATCGATCCAGACGAATCCAGTCGAGATATTGGCACCGGAGCCTGCCCGGATCCAAGAACCTCCTCATCGGGGATTCCCATTCCGGAATCTGCTACAAGGTGATGGATCGCGGTATGTGATCCGGGTTTTGGATCTTTCCTTGGTGTGATGGCTTTGTTAGAGAGCAACCACGCTCCGTATGTCCGCCCCAGCGTCCCTCCCGCAACGCCTTCCCGTCGTGGTTTCCATCGGTTTCGCAGGTTCCAGGATGCTGCTGGAGGCGGATTCCGCCCTTTCCGGAGACGAGAGGGCTGCCTATGTCCGGGAGGTCGGTGAGCGGCTCCGCGCGTTGCTTGCGGAACTACCCGGGCGGCTGAAGTGGCAAGCCCATCATTTCGGGTGTGGTATATCCCAGGTGGCGATCGGGGCGGATCTGTTGTTCACGGAGGCATGCGCCGTGCTGGGCATATCCCAGAGGATCTTCCTACCCCAGGCCCGCGAGGAGTATCTGTCGGCGCGTGGAAGTGATGGCAGCCCTGACTTTCCGGATGATGGAAAGGCGGAGGCGCTGCGCCTGCTTGCCAGTCCGCATATCATCCACGAAAGGGTGGTGAGCCATTCCAAAGACCGGATTTGCCGGTTCGAGGACACGAACCTGGAGATCCTGAAAGCGAGTGACGTGATCGTCTGTCTGATCAGGGCCGGAGCGCAGGGCAAGCGGGGTGGAACGTCCGAGCTTCTGGACTATGGCAAGGCGCTCGGAAAGCCGGTGCTGGAGATCCAGGTCCATGAGGTGGATGGCAGACCGGAGATCATGGAGAAATGGCACGTGCCCGGCCACTGGGCGCCGCCCGAACTGCCGGAGGATCTGCAGGGGGCAACCATTGCCGGGGATATGTCCGCGCCATCACCGGGCGTGCCGGCTTCGTCCGCAAAGTATCTGGATGCGATCCAGACCATGGGGAGTGCGGCGGCGGACTGGCGTCAGAGTGTTTTCAAGCGGGCCGCATTCGTGGTGATCGGCGCCCATCTTCTCGCCACCTTGTTCGCGCTTCTGGCGTTGAAAATGTCAGGTGGAGAGGGCGGACACGGCATGGTCGATCTATTGCTGTCAGTGGAACTGCTGTTGCTGCTGGCGGGGTTCTCCGTTCATTTCGCTCTTCATCATTCACACATCGTGCGGGTATGGGCGGTCTGCAGGCTCTCTGCGGAGATCAGCCGGTCGGTCAGTTCCCTGCGTGGTCTGCACGTGCATCTGGAGCACCTGTTCAAGCTGCCCTTCCCCGCCACGCTGCGGCCCCTCCTGCGGACGGTGAATGTCCTGAATCTGGCATCCACGAAGGGAAGTCCGGAGCCATGGGAGGAGAAACGGCGGCACTACCTGGAATCCCGCATGGATGGGCCGGACGGCCAGATCGCCTACTACCGCCACAAATACAGGGACGCGGTGAACAAGCTCCGCTGGGCGTCCCGGATCTTCAACGCCGCGACGGTGACAGCCTTTCTCGCGACAGCGGGCAAGCTGTTGTTCCACCCGGGGGCGGTGCCCTCCGGGGTTCTGGGCATCTGCGCCGTGCTGCTGCCCGTCCTGGCGGTTGGCGCGCTGTCACTCGCCGCTTCATTCGATCTGGAGGCGAGATCCCACACCTATCAGGAGATGCTGGAGTATCTGCAGAAGATCCGGCCGCTGTTCGCCGCCGCGAAGTCGGAGCGGGCTTTCACCCATCTCATGCTGCAGACGGAAAGCCGTCTGCTCGGTGAAACGGCGAACTGGGCATCCCGCCGCTCCTTCACCGGGGTGACCTGACCCTTGCCTGGTCTGTGAAGGTGGAAACAATCGCCTGCTGAACCGTCCGGCGTCCTTCCCGTGGTTGCCACGCCGGAGGTATTCCCTACCATTCTGATGCCGGGAATGACCAAAGATCTATCCGTCTCGTCTCTCATTGCGGGCTTTGTCGCCGTGCTGATCGGCTTCACTGGCTCTGTTGCCCTCATTTTCGAGGCCACGCACCAGCTTTCCGCATCGCCGGAACAGACGGCATCATGGCTGTGGGCGTTGGGTATCGGCATTGGTGTCGGGAGTATCGGCCTGTCATTGGCGACCCGCCAACCGGTGATGATCGCGTGGTCCACCGCGGGGGCCGGCGTCATCGCCTCCGCAGCGGCGGAGGGCGGCATCACGATGCCGGAAGCGATCGGTGCGTTCATGGTGAGCGCCCTGTTGATCACCCTCAGCGGGGTGACAGGATGGTTTGAGAAAATCATGAACCGCCTGCCTGTCCCATTGGCGGCCGCGTTGCTGGCCGGAGTGCTGGCAAGGTTCGCGCTGGATGCCTTTGCGGCGGTGCCTTCCAACCCGTGGCTCGTGCTGGTGATGTTCGGCGCGTTCCTGGTCGGTCGCATCGGCTGGCCGCGCTTCAATGTGCCGGTGATGCTCCTCTCTGGCATCGTGGTGGCGATGTTCCAGGGTTTGTTCCACCTTGGTAGCGTGGAGTGGGGGATCACCACGCCGGTGTGGGTGACACCGCACTTCAGCATGAAAGCCGTCGTCGGAATCGCCATCCCGTTATTCGTCGTGACGATGGCTTCGCAGAACCTTCCCGGCGTCTCGATCTTCCTGGCTCATGGCTACAAGCCACCGGTTTCCCGCATCATCGGCTGGAGTGGCTTCACCAATCTGTTGGTCGCACCGTTCGGTGGATATGCCCTCAATCTGGCGGCCATCACCGCAGCGTTCTGCCTGGGTCCGGAAGCACACCCGGACCCGCGCAAACGCTACCCCGCGGCGATATTCGCGGGCTTGTTCTACGCGCTGATCGGCGTCTTCGGCGCAACGATCGTCGCCCTTTTCAACGCATTCCCGCGTGAGTTGATCCTTGCTGTCGCTGGCTTCGGGTTGCTCGGAACGATCACGAACGGACTTACCCTCGCGTTGAATGAGGAGCGGTATCGGGTGGCGTCGATCGTGACGTTTTTCGTCACGCTTTCGGGTGTGATGCTGCTGGGCATCAGCTCCGCCTTCTGGGGAATGATCGCAGGAGCCGTGGTGTTGCTCCTGAAACCGCACTCAGGCCGCTGAGGGTCGCCCTCCAAACGCTCGGTGGACCGCTGGAGGACCATCCTCCCCGTATGGCGTGGCTCCCGGCCATGAATGACCGGCAACGCAAGGCCTGACGGTCCTTGATCGGGTCGGAACGGGGCAAACCCGCATCGCAGAACGGCCTGAAAGCGTCAAAATGGACGCTTTCGGGGGAAATCGGGCGGTGAGAGGTGAATCACGAGTCGAAAATGGCCGAAATCGTCGTGAAACATTCGTACGATCTCGTAAAGTGCGCCAAAGCCTAGAGCCATATGGGGAAATCGGCCCTTGGCGGTGCTCGGATTTGTAGAAAACGCCTTGGATGCTTCCAAATCCGTCACAAATCGCGCTAAAAAATAATTTTATAGATTTATCTAATTGTGAGTCACTTATGAATATCTCACGAACAATTTCCAAAAAACTATTCAAAAAGACATTGACCCGCGGGGGTCGTGTCTGGTAGGGTCTCCCCGTCGCCACGACAGCGGGCGACGCGAGAGACTCTCAGTCGATCGGTGCGAGGTTTAACACCTCCCAACACTGATCGGCTTTTTAGTCCCCTCGAAACAAGCTCTTTGACAGTATGGCTCAGCAGGCCGCGTGCCAGTGGCGGGGATTCTCCTCGGGAAACCGAAGAAAAGAAACCGTTCTTCACTGGATAACAAGTGGGTCTGTTGGGAAGAGGAAAAAGATTGAATTGTGCGCCGCGCGGTCGGTTAAGCCCCGACGCGCGGGAGTAAGGTGAGATAGCCTTACAGGTCCGGACGAAAGTCCGAACGTCGCCATGATCTAAGTGGTTTTTTAAAAAACTAACAGTCATGGCATTTTTACGGAGAGTTTGATTCTGGCTCAGAACGAACGCTGGCGGCGTGTTTAAGACATGCAAGTCGCACGGAACCAAATTGGTAGTAATACTCGTTTGGTTCAGTGGCGCACGGGTGAGTAACACGTGAATTACATGCCCTTCAGTGGGGAATAGCCCAGGGAAACTTGGATTAATACCCCATGGTATCGCAAGATTAAAGGTGGCCGCAAGGCTGTCGCTGAAGGATTGGTTCGCGCCCTATCAGCTTGTTGGTGAGGTAACGGCTCACCAAGGCTACGACGGGTACCTGGTCTGAGAGGACGATCAGGCACACTGGAACTGAGACACGGTCCAGACACCTACGGGTGGCAGCAGTCGAGAATAATTCACAATGGACGAAAGTCTGATGGTGCAACGCCGCGTGGAGGATGACGGTCTTCGGATTGTAAACTCCTGTCATCCGGGAGTAAGACCTGGCTGTGAATAGCAGACAGGGTTGATAGTACCGGAAGAGGAAGGGACGGCTAACTTCGTGCCAGCAGCCGCGGTAATACGAAGGTCCCGAGCGTTGTTCGGAATCACTGGGCGTAAAGGGAGCGTAGGCGGCGTGGTAAGTCAGATGTGAAATCCCGGGGCTCAACCCCGGAACTGCATCCGATACTGCCGTGCTAGAGGATTGGAGAGGTAGCTGGAATTCTTGGTGTAGCAGTGAAATGCGTGGAGATCAAGAGGAACACTCGTGGCGAAAGCGAGCTACTGGACAATATCTGACGCTGAGGCTCGAAGGCCAGGGTAGCGAAAGGGATTAGATACCCCTGTAGTCCTGGCAGTAAACGGTGTGCGCTTGGTGTGAGGGGAATCGACCCCCCTTGTGCCGGAGCTAACGCGTTAAGCGCACCGCCTGGGAAGTACGGTCGCAAGACTAAAACTCAAAGAAATTGACGGGGACCCGCACAAGCGGTGGAGTATGTGGCTTAATTCGATGCAACGCGAAGAACCTTACCTAGGCTTGACATGCATCTCTAAGCACGTGAAAGCGTGTGACCCTTCGGGGGATTTGCACAGGTGCTGCATGGCCGTCGTCAGCTCGTGTCGTGAGATGTTGGGTTAAGTCCCGCAACGAGCGCAACCCTTGTGACTAGTTGCCAGCACGTTATGGTGGGAACTCTAGTCAGACTGCCCAGATCAACTGGGAGGAAGGTGGGGACGACGTCAGGTCAGTATGGCCCTTACGCCTAGGGCTGCACACGTACTACAATGCCCAGCACAATGAGAACCGAGACCGCGAGGTGGAGGAAATCTAAAAAACTGGGCCCAGTTCGGATTGGAGGCTGCAACTCGCCTCCATGAAGTTGGAATCGCTAGTAATGGCGCATCATCTACGGCGCCGTGAATACGTTCCCGGGTCTTGTACACACCGCCCGTCACATCATGGAAGCCGGTCGCACCCGAAGTGCCTGCGCCAACCGCAAGGGGGCAGGGTCCTAAGGTGTAGCTGGTAACTGGGATGAAGTCGTAACAAGGTAGCCGTAGGGGAACCTGCGGCTGGATCACCTCCTTTCTACGGAGAAATTCGCAAACCGTTCTCACGGTCCCTGCGAAAGGTCGAAGCCCCGCTAGCCATCGGCAACGATGGAAAGACGTTGGCTTAGGGTAACCAGCAATGGTTCCCAACTTGAACACTTAAATAGAATCCCGTCCGCGTCTTTAATCAGGTCACGCGGCGCTCAATTCAGTCTTTCTTCCTCTTTTGAAGTCAGAAGAAACAAATTTCCGACCTCCGGTAAAAGGGGGTTTAGCTCAGTTGGTAGAGCGTCTGCTTTGCAAGCAGAATGTCAACGGTTCGAATCCGTTAACCTCCACCATCTTTCACGGTTCGTCTCGAGCTCCGGTCAAACGGGGAACACGAGTCATGGAATCCAAAGGGGCCTGTAGCTCAGTTGGTTAGAGCACACGCTTGATAAGCGTGGGGTCACTGGTTCGAGTCCAGTCAGGCCCACCATCCACGGAACGGAAACAAGGATCTTCTGAACGAAGCGATACTGTCGGACGAAGTCCGCTCTTTGACATCCACATGGAGAAATGACATTTTTTAAGAGACTGCAAAGTTAAGATTGTTCAAAAAAGAGCCATTCTTACAACGGTCCTTGGAAATATTCTAATTCCCAAATATACATCAAATTTTTACGGCAAGTCAGTGGAAACACTGACCGTTAAATAGAAGATCAGAACAGAACTGCTTCGCGAGAAGCAAGCTGGAGACTTCATTAACAGCTGATTTCAAAATATGGAATCAAGCTTTAAAGGGCACACAGTGAATGCCTTGGTGCTAACAGGCGATGAAGGACGTGATAAGCTGCGATAAGCTTCGGGGAGCGGCAAATACGCTTTGATCCGGAGATTTCCGAATGGGGTAACCTGATGCTGGTAATTCGGCATCGTCTTTTCCTGAACAAAGATAGGGAAAAGCACGCGATACCCGGTGAAGTGAAACATCTCAGTAACCGGAGGAAAAGAAAGAGAATCGATTCCGTAAGTAGTGGCGAGCGAAAGCGGAAGAGCCCAAACCGGGGACTTGTCCCCGGGGTTGTAGGACCCCGCCGTGGGACCTCGACGAATAGGAGAAGTGCTTGGAAAAGCACGACACAGAGGGTGAGATCCCCGTATCCGAAATTCCGAGAGGCCCTAGGGTGTTCCTGAGTAATGCAGCACACGTGAAACGTTGCATGAATCTGCGGAGACCACTCCGTAAGGCTAAATACTAGTTAGCGACCGATAGTGAACCAGTACCGTGAGGGAAAGGTGAAAAGAACCGCTGCGAGCGGAGTGAAATAGAACCTGAAACCGTGTGCCTACAAGGTGTCAGAGCCCTTCGGGGTGATGGCGTGCCTTTTGCTTAATGAGTCTGCGAGTTAGTATGTGTGGCAAGCTTAAGTCCTTAGGGGACGCAGGCGAAGCGAAAGCGAGTCCGAACAGGGCGACATCAGTTGCACGTGCTAGACCCGAAGCGGAGGTGATCTACCCTTGGCCAGGTTGAAGCGTCGGTGATACGACGTGAAGGACCGAACCGGTGAATGTTGAAAAATTCTCGGATGAGCTGAGGGTAGGAGTGAAAGGCTAATCAAACCCCGTGATAGCTGGTTCTCCTCGAAATGCATTGAGGTGCAGCGTCGTGTGTTTATGAATGGGGGTAGAGCACTGAAAGGGCTAGGGGGCATACCCGTCTACCAACCCCTATCAAACTCCGAATACCATTCAATATAACACGGCAGTGAGACGGCGGGGGATAAGCTTCGTCGTCAAAAGGGAAACAACCCTGATCAGCAGCTAAGGTGCCTAAATTGCGCTAAGTGGAAAGGATGTGGGATTTCTTAGACAGTGAGGATGTTGGCTTAGAAGCAGCCACCATTTAAAAAGTGCGTAATAGCTTACTCATCGAGAGATCCCGCGCCGAAAATGATTGGCGATAAGCGCAATACCGAAGCTCTGGGTGGCAGGTCCTGGGACCTGTCGCGGTAGAGGAGCATTCCCAACACGTTGAAGCGCGATGGCGACTGACCGTGGAGAGTTGGGAAGTGAGGATGCAGACATGAGTAACGATAAGACGGGTGAAATCCCCGTCCGCCGTAAACCCAAGGTTTCCCGGGCTACGTTTTTCGTCCCGGGGTTAGTCGGGACCTAAGCCGAGGCAGATATGCGTAGGCGATGGACAGCTGGTTAATATTCCAGCACTTCCGCCCCTTAAACCGGAGGGACGCATCGATGGAGATGAACAAGTGATTGAATTCTTAGGTGAGGCCACGGCCGATCCGCATCATCAAAGTCGGTGCCAAGAAAAGCTCCGGTGTATGCTAAGGAACCCGTACCGCAAACCGACACAGGTGGGTGGGTAGAATATACCAAGGCGTAAGAGTGAACCCTGGTTAAGGAACTCGGCAAATTGGCCCCGTAACTTCGGGATAAGGGGTGCCTAGTTTACTAGGCCGCAGTGAAACGGCCCAACCGACTGTTTAGCAAAAACACAGCATTCTGCCAAGACGCAAGTCCAAGTATAGGATGTGACACGTGACCAATGCGGAAAGATTAAGATGAGATGTTAGCAGCAATGCGAAGCTTCGAGTCCAAGTCCCCGTGAATGTCGGCCGTAACTATAACGGTCCTAAGGTAGCGAAATTCCTTGTCGGGTAAGTTCCGACCTGCACGAATCGTGTAACGAGTTGGGCGCTGTCTCAACCAGGTGCTCAGTGAAATTGTAATGGCGGTGAAGATGCCGCCTACCCGCAGAAGGACGGAAAGACCCTATAGACCTTAACTGTAAGCTGTCATTGGTTTTTCGACATTCATGCTCAGCATAAGTGGGAGACGTTGATGTGGTCCTTTAGGGGGCCATGGAGTCGCCAGTGAGATACCACCCTTGGGTGTTGGAAGATCTAACCTTGAACCCGTGGATCCGGGCAGGGAACAGTGTCAGCCGGTCAGTTTTACTGGGGCGGTATCCTCCCAAAGAGTAACGGAGGAGCGCGAAGGTGGGTTCAGCACGGTTGGTAACCGTGTGTCGAGTGCATAGGCATAAACCCGCCTAACTGTGAGACCCACAAGTCGAGCAGATACGAAAGTAGGCCTAAGTGATCCGGCGGTAGAATGTGGAATTGCCGTCGCTCAACGGATAAAAGGTACCTTAGGGATAACAGGCTGATTTCATCCAAGAGTTCATATCGACGATGAAGTTTGGCACCTCGATGTCGGCTCGTCGCATCCTGGGGCTGGAGAAGGTCCCAAGGGTCCGGCTGTTCGCCGGTTAAAGCGGCACGCGAGCTGGGTTCAGAACGTCGCGAGACAGTTCGGTCCTCTATCCTCTGTGGGCGCAGGAAAACTGCGGGGTTCGGTTCCTAGTACGAGAGGACCGGAATCGACGCACCTCTGGTGCACCGGTTGTTCTGTCAAGAGCATGGCCGGGTAGCTAAGTGCGGAAGAGATAAGCGCTGAAAGCATCTAAGCGCCAAGCTCCTCCCAAGATGAGTTTTCCCCGAAGGATCGTCGGAGACTACGACGTTGATAGGCTGGAAGTGGAAGTGTGGCAACATATGCAGCTTACCAGTACTAATCATCCGTTCGGCTTGATTCCTATTTTTTGGAATTGGAAGTTACAAGTGACCGTGAATGGCCTGAAACAATCGAGGCCGCAGTTGAATGAAGAATGCACTCTCCGTGTGGATGTCAGCGAGCGGGCTGGCTCCAGAAAGCTTGCAGTTGTCACCCCGAGCTCATGCTCATCAGAGACCCAGTTTTGAAGTCAAAGAGACATCAGGATTGCCCTCTGGTGACCAGAGCGTGGTGGAACCACCCGGTCCCATTCCGAACCCGGAAGTGAAACGCCACAGCGCCGATGGTAGTGGGACGACAGGTCCTGTGAGAGTAGGTCGTCGCCAGGTATATGCCCCGTCCATTCGAGAGAATGGACGGGGCTTTTTTTTGAACGGGACAACCAGGCGACACAGGGTTGCGGCAAACGATGCCAGGTGCCTTCATGGACCAGCGCGAAACCAATCCCGACTCCCGGAGAGATCGAAATGAAATCCACAGCAGAGTTTGAAGCGATCGCCGATCGATTCTCCGGAACCGGGGCCAAGTTGATTACATTTCCTCCCGGCGACATGATGCTGGATCTGGTGATCGACGGGGTGGATTATCGCGCGGAGTTTTTCCCGACGGATCGGATCTACGGTCTGTCCAAAACGGATGGATCTTCGCCGCTTTGGGAGGGTGCTGAAGAATCTTTCGATTCGGCGGATGCACTCGTCAGGAGGATTGATGAGCTGTTGCGTGGCAGCAAATGAGGCTCTCGTTGGTGGTTCAGTCCCCGACTGGCCCGTACCAGGCTACAATGTAGGATCATCCTGTGAAAATGTTGGTCCCCCAAGACACGGTCGGGTTGTCCGCCGTCGTCGCACTGCCACGACGATTTCTGCAAGAACCGCCACCTGTCTGGCCTTATTGATACCTCGGGCCGGAGCGATGGGCGCCTTGTCCCGACCGTAAAAAGCCATGAACACCTTCCTCCGCACGTTCGCCTTCATTTGGATCACTTCTTTCGGGGCGGAAGGGAAACCGGAGATCATCCGCGGAACCTATGCCCATCCCAAGGCATTCTGGGACACCGGGGCCAAGCTGGATGAATACGGTGTCAACGCGGTATTCATCCATGGCAAGGGAATCGACGAAGCGACTTTCAAGCGGGCGAAAGCGGAAGGATGCAAGGTATTCGCCGAGTTTCCCACCCTCAACGGAAAGTACGGAGACTATGTTAAGAATCATCCGGATGCCCATCCCATCGATGATTCGGGAAGTCCAGCGCCCGCAGCCACGTGGTTCATGGGAGTATGCCCGACACACAAAGGATTCCGCGAGTTCAGGATGAAGGAGCTGCGTGAGCTTCTGGGAAAGTATGAACTGGATGGGATCTGGATGGACTACACGCATTGGCACGGGCAGTTCGAGGATCCGTATCCCGTCCTCATCAAGACCTGCTTCAACGATTCATGTCTCTCCGAATTTGAAAAATGGGCGGGAGTTGAGGTGGGCGGGGAAACTCCGCAGGAGAAAGCCAAATGGATTTTCTCCAACGCAGCGCGGAAATGGGAGGACTGGCGGGTGCACGTGATCGTGGACTGGGCGAAGGAGATCCGTGCGATCACCAAAGAGATCCGCCCGGATGCGTTGGTCGGCATCTTCCACACCGCCTGGAAGGATGAGGATTTGAGCGGTGTGCGGCGGCGGTGCCTGGGACTCGACTTCGACGCGCTGGCCGCGCACGTGGACGTCTTTTCCCCGATGATTTACCATGGCCGGTCCGGAAAGCCACCGGAGTATGTGGAGGAATTTGTCACCTATCTTGGGGGAAAGCCTTGGATGAAGGACAAGCCCGGATCGTATCCCCAGATGTGGCCGATCGTTCAGGCCCATGATGATCCGCGGGTATCTCCGGAAGAATTCGGAAAGGTTCTCCAGTATGGACTCGGTGGCAGAAGCACCGGCGTGATGATGTTCACCATCGCGAGTGTTGCGAAAGATCCGGGAAAAATGGAGGTCATGAAGAAGATCTACAAAGGATCCGGCGGGTGAGCGGTGCGAGCGTGCCCACACCTTTCCATGAGGACCCTTGCGGAGCGTGGGGAATCCGTTCAAGTTGATGTCATGAGCGAATTTGAATCAAAGGTCCGCGACGCGCTGGCAAACCCGCAGAATCAGGGAGAGATCTCGGATGCGGATGCGGTCGGCACCGTGGGTTCCCCTGAGTGTGGCGACATGATGCGGATGTGGCTGAAGTTCACGGAAAAGGACGGAAAGCGTGTGATCGACCGCGCATCGTTCCAAGCATTCGGCTGCCAAACAGCAATTGCCGTGGCATCGATGGCGACCCAGCTTCTGAAGGGAAAAACGGCGGAGGAGGCGCGGAGTCTTTCTGCGGCGGAGCTTTCCGGCGACCTCGGGGCGCTCCCTCCCATGAAGATCCACTGCGGTCAGTTGGTGGAAGGAGCGCTGAAGAACGCACTCGACGCCACACCCGCGGCGCCCGTGGAAGCGGCTTCCAATACGCTTTCCGGATCCTTGCAGCGTCCCTCGTCCGGAAAGATCAGGATCGTGCCATTGGATTGATCTCCGGAAACCACGGATCCAACCCTTCCCGCAAACCCAAAATAGCCCGTGCTGGAACTCCAGGAAGTTTGTTTCAAGATCCGGAAAGACGGGGCGGACACCAACCTCGTCGATCAGGTTTCCGTCCGGGTGCCGGAAAGACATTTCATGGCGATCGTCGGTCCATCCGGTTGTGGGAAGACCACGTTGCTGAAAACGATTGCCGGCTTGAATCCGGAGTCTGCCGGGGCGTTGTTGTGGAACGGGCGGAATCTCTCCACGGATGAGGATTTCTCCCCATCCGAGGTGGGGTATGTACCGCAATTTTCGGTCGCATATGATCCACTGACGGTTGACGAATCCATCGAAACCGCCGCCCGGCTGCGTGTCCGTTGCGGATCGGCGGAGGAACTGGACCATCGTATTGACAAGGTGTTGGGGGAAACCGGCCTCTCTTCCATCAATGACCGGCAGGTGCGGGTGCTGTCCGGTGGGCAGAAGCGCAGATTGGGGCTGGCGATGGAATTGGTCTCGGACCCGCAGTTGCTGCTTTGTGATGAGGTGACCTCCGGTCTGGATCCGCGATCGGAGCGGGAGATCGTCCAGTTGCTGCACGAACTCTCCCGGAAGAATGGCAGAATTGTACTTTCCGTGACCCATTCGCTGGCCCATCTGGAACTTTATGATTCCGTGCTGGTTCTCCACGAAGGAAGGGTAGCCTACCACGGTCCTCCAGACCGGCTGAACCACTATTTCTCCGTCAAGGATACGGAGGAAATCTACCCGAGGCTCGCCACCCAATCCTCGGAAAGCTGGCAAAAATCATGGCAGAAACACGGCGCCACTTACGACAAAATGTTGGCAGGCAACCGCCTGTTGGCTGA
This sequence comes from Luteolibacter sp. SL250, assembly GCF_026625605.1. Taxonomy (NCBI): domain Bacteria; kingdom Pseudomonadati; phylum Verrucomicrobiota; class Verrucomicrobiia; order Verrucomicrobiales; family Verrucomicrobiaceae; genus Luteolibacter; species Luteolibacter sp. SL250. The sequence continues at coordinate 4,712,959 of NZ_CP113054.1, read as the reverse complement.
GGGGAAACTGAGGCCGAGGAAAAATTCCCCTCCGGAGGAGGCCGCGGCCGCACCGGCAGCAGTTCCAGGATTGCTCAGCCAGTTCTCCACCCTCCTTTCCCGGAGATGGAAGATCTTTTTCCGGGACAAGGCGCAGGTGTTCCTGCAACTGGCGATCCTCATCTGTTTCCCGTTGTTGGTCACCCTTTTCAGTGACAAGGCGTCCGGAAACATCCGGAAGTTTTCCGAAAGCCGTCAGAACGACATCGCCGCCGAGATCCAGGAGCAGCAGAGCGTGCGCGCGGACCAGGCCAAGGTCGGATCCGCCATTTCAGGCATCATCATGTTCCAGGTGGTGCTGCTGTCGCTCATGGGATCAAACAACTCCGCGCGGGAAATCGCGGGGGAGAGGCCGATCTATGAAAAGGAGAAATTCGCGGGACTGAGGCCAGCGGCTTACCTAGGATCGAAGGTCGCTTTTCTGGCCTGCCTGGTGGTCGCGCAGTCCGCGTGGATGGCGTTCTTCGTGAACTTCTTCGGTCCGTTCCGCGGGGATTTCATCCAGCACGCCGGATTCCTGCTGGCGGTGAATGCGGCCATGACGGCGGTCTGTCTGGCGATTTCATCGTGGATGCGGACGGCGGAGCAGGCATCGCTGCTGTCGATCTATCTGGTGGGATTCCAGCTCCCGCTTTCGGGCGCGGTGCTTGCGCTGCCGGAGCATATCGAGTCGTTCACTCGCCCGTTCATTTCCGCTTATTGGGCGTGGTCCGGCTCGGTGGAGGCGCTCCAGACGCAGGTTCACCAAGCCGTGAAATCAGTCATCGATACGGCGCTTTCACCTCAGGTTGCCTGTCTCCAGGCGTTGGCCGCACATATTCTCATCGCGCTCGTCGCCGCCTGGATGGGAGCCCGGCGGTCGCAGTGGGATTCGTGAAAACTTCCTCCTCGAAATGCGCCGCGGAAGCGGATAGTTTCGTTATTCCAGAAACCCGAATCCCTGATTTTCCATGGCCCGCCGCGCTAGCTCGAGTGTTCATCCCGGTATCATTCTTGGCATCATCGCCGCTCTTGTCGTCCTGTTCCTTGCTGGCCGGCATTTCATCGGCAAGAAGGACTCAGGGATGGGGGATGTGGAGAAACTCGATGTGAGGGACCTGCTCGAGAACGGCAACAGCCTGCGGGGCAACGAATATGTGGTGGAGGGGAAGATTGACCAACAACTGCGCTGGACCACCTCCCGCGGCCAGGTGGTGAGCTTGCGGGTGAGCACCCCGGGCGGGGAGGAACTGATCGGGGTGGAGATCCCTCCCACCTTCAGCCACCTCAACATCGAGAGACAGCAGAGATACTCCTTCCGGGTGAAGTTCCGCCAAGGCGGCGTCCCGGTGGCCACCGCCATCAACCGTCTTTGAACCCATACCCCAGTGACCGATGAAATTCCGCACCTTCCTTCCGCTCCTCATCACCGGGTATGCATGCGCGCAGGTCTACACACCGCCTGCAGGAGAGACCCCGGTGGCGCCACCCGCTTCTCCTGCGGCGGCACCGGCTGACGGCGGCACCTCCGCCTCGAATCCTCCGGGCGGCACGCTGGGTCAGGATCTGCCAATCCTGGATCCCTCGCTTTCGACCATCACCGTCGGTGGCGTGGCCATTCCGCTGGGGGACAACGCCCTGTTGAAGGCCCGGTTCGAGAAATACCTCAACCAGCCGGAGGAAAGCAGCGAGGCGGCTGAAGACTACCGCAGGACCATCCACGAGATCCTGGCCACGGTTTCGCCATTCCATCCCGGCGGTCCCGATCTTTACGGCGCGTTCCAGAAACTGCCTTCCGCCGCGACCTATCCCGGGGATGCGAACCTCTGCAGCTCGCTGGCGGAGAGCATCTACATGGCGATGCTTGCGAAGCAGGACATCAACGGCCTGACAAAGCTGAACAAGAGCATCGAGGATGAGAAAAAGAAGATCATCTCCGAGGCGGACTACGCGGCCAGGAATGACCGGGACAATTCTCTGGGAAGCGGACGCCAGCTTGGTGGTGGTGGCCGTAACAACAACCAGCGGGGGAACGGCAACAACAATGGAGGAAACAACAACGGGGGTAACAACGACAACGGAGGGAACAATAACGGGAACAACGGAGGAAACAGCGGCAGGAATGACGGTCGTGAGGATCAGCGGAGGAACACTCCGGGCATGGGAATCCACTCGCTGAAACACCAGGACGCCCTGCGCCGGATCGATGAGATCGAAGCCCTCAAAAGGGAGAACGTCGTCCGGACCGAACTGCAGACCGCGAGGACAAAGGCGCAGTATCAGGTGAACATGGTGCAGTGGTTCATGCAGCGCCGCTATGAGCATGTGCTGATGGCCGCGCGGTTCTACAACCAGATCTGGAAGGATGGGGATACCGAGCTGCGCATCGACTCGAAGTCGAACGTATCGAAGCTTTTTTCGGAATCCGTGGGGATCAGTCCGACGGTTTCCTCCCTTGATTCGCTCTCGAACGAGGCGATCCGGGAGGCCCAGAAATACATCGAAACCTTCGACCTTCTGCTCGCCCGGGGGGAACTGCACGCCGCCTCGCAGCGGCTGATGGAGGCCTATGCGCTGGGGGAGTTCCTCACACCCCTGGCGACCCTGCCGCTGGAGAAGAAGCGGAAGGTTTCCGAGTATGTGCGGGATCTCCATGAACTCTACGGGACGCTCGCGGCGAGGGATTATACCAAGACCCAGGTGCTCGCGGCGCGGTTGAAGGAAAACGCGAAGGATTTTCCGTCGTCAAAGGTGGACAGCGCCATCGCCGCCTACACCCTCGCGTCCGACCTTGCGATCGAAGAGGCAAAGGCCCATCTGCTGGCGAAGGACTCCACGAAGGCGGCGGAAAAAATCAAATCCGCGACGGAGATCTGGCCGACCAACCCGAAGCTGAAGGAATTCAGCGCTCTGGTAAACAGTTCCGGTGGGATGACCATGGCCCGGAATGATTTCGACCGTCTGCTGGCCGAGGGCAACTACCGCGAGATCGCCCGGCGGCAGTATGAACTTGCTCCCGCGATCCAGGGGGACGCGACGCGCGAGGATGCCTTCCGCCAGATCGTGACGAATCTGACGAAGATCGAAACCGCGCTCAGCAAGGCCGGGGAGTTCAGCAAGGTGGGGCAGAACTACGCCGCCTGGGAGCAACTGGCGGAACTTCGCGAACAGTTTCCGGATGATCCGAAACTGGGGCGGGAAATGGAACTGCTCGCGCCGAAAGTGGCGGATTTCACCAAGGCTCTCGATGAGGCGCGGAAGCTCGAGAACCGCACCCCGAAGCAGACCGGTTCCGCCATGGCATGGTATCTGAAAGCGGGTGACATCTACCCCAACAGCACCATGGCCCAGGCTGGACTTCAGCGCGTGCTGGATGAAGTGCTGGTGGATGACGGGAAGTAGCTGCATGCGTCCCGACGGACCTGCCTAGCCCATCTCATTCCCATCATCCGCCGACCGGGTCTTTCCGGTGCGCCGGAAGGGGTGGAGCAGTTGGCCCGGATAGCTTCCGGAGATGGGCTCCTCGATCCCAAAGGCCTCAGGCTCGTGATCCGGACACCGGTAGGTTCTGAAAACGATATCCATCAGGGGTGAGATGTTGGCGTAGTTGCCCGCGTCCCGGGAGCGATGGTGATGCCAGTGGTGCAGCTCCGGCGCACCGATGAACCACCGCAGCGGGCCGATCGGGAGGCGCACGTTCGAATGGATGTAGATCGCCCACAAGCCGCGGAACGCGGCCAAGGCCGCCAGCGTCTCGATGGGGAACCCGAGCAACAGCGCCGGAAGGTTGATCAGCCCCATCGTATAGACGGTGTCGAGCGGGTGCTCGCGGTGCGCGGCCAGCCAGTCCAGGTGCTCGGAACTGTGGTGGACCGAATGGAATCTCCACAACCAGGGGACCCGGTGCTGGAGGCGGTGTCCCCAGTAGATCAGCAGATCACTCAGAAGTATGACCTCGAACGCCTGCAGCCACCATGGCTGAGAGGAGACCATCCCGCGGAACTCCCCTGGCATCCATCCGTTGATCCATCCGCCGAGATGGCCCAGAAGCCACAGCACGACTCCGCTCCACAGCAAATATTGGCCGAGAAAGAAGCAGAGATCGGTCCCCCATCCCGGGCGGAAAAAACGCTGCGGCTTCTTCGCGGGGAATGCCATCTCCAGCGGGCGGAAGATCAGCCCCAGGAACAGCAGGCTCCCTGCGGTGGAGAGGATCAGATGGATGACATTCATTTCGGGGGCGCTTCCGGATCTGGCGCCGCTTCCGGAGATTTCCTCGCTTCATGGGTCCCGCGGGGTGTTTCGCGGGTGAGGCGGAAATCCTGTGGTGGGAGCAATGGGCCGACCGGCACATCCTTTGGTTTGAGGAAAGGGCCGGTTTTCGAGCCAGGGAGAAACTCCGGATTTTTCTCCGGATCGGACCTGAACACCACATCTATGTTCTTGGAGCTCGGGAATACCAATGGTGGTTGGGATTCCCGACGCTCCTGGTTCTCTTGCTTCGCCCTTTCGGCAGTCTGGTGATGACGGTACCAGACAAAGTAGCCTCCGAGGCTGAGCGCCGAGACGATGGCGAACACACCCAGGGATCTCCTCAGAATCATGTCATCCATGACATGGGATGACCGTAGTCCGGACAAGATGAAAGTGCTGCAGGTGGTTCGGAGAGGGAGGTGCACGGGAAATTGACCCGTCACCGCACCTTACTTCCTCTTGAAGCGCATGATGCGGTCGTTCGCGGTGAGGAAGACGGTTTTGCCGTCCTTGCCACCGAAAGCGACGTTCGAGGTCGGCTGGTGGGTGAGCACGCGGCCGAGGAGTTTGCCTTCCTTTGAGACGATGAGCAGGCCGCCCGGCCCGGTGGTCCAGATGTTGCCCTCCGCGTCCGTCTTGAGGCCGTCGGTGGAGCCTTTGCCCTCGAGCTTGTTGGCATCGAAGAACAGCGTCATCTCCCCGGCGCTGCCGTCTTCCTTCAGGGGGAAGCTGTAGACGTTGAACTTGCCCTTGTGGGAGTTGGCGACGAAGAGGGTCTTCTCGTCATGGGACAGCGCGATGCCGTTCGGACGTTCGAGATCCTTTGAGATCAGCGTGATCTTTCCGTCGAACGTGGTGCGGAAGACCCCGCAGTAGGGGAGCTCCCGCGCCATGTCGCGTTCGCCTTCCGGGAGTCCGTAGATCGGGTCGGTGAAATAAACCGAACCGCCGGAGTGGATCACCAGGTCGTTCGGGCTGTTCAGCCGCCTGCCTTCAAAGCGGTCCGCGACCGTCATTTTCCCGCCGTTCTTCATCAGGACGGAGATCCGGCGGTCCCCGTGTTCCGCGAGAAAGAGGCGGCCATACTTGTCAAAGGTGAGGCCGTTGGATCCGGCTTCCTTGCCGTAGTCGGAGATGCCGGTGTAGCCGGAAGGCTTCATGAAAACCCGCAGGCCCTTCTCGTCGGACCACGCGTGGATGACGTTGTTCGGGATGTCGGAGAACAGCAGTTCGCTCGTTTCCGCATTCCAGACCGGGCCTTCGGTCCAGCGGAACCCTTCGGTGATGACTTCGACCTTCGTGCCCGGGGCGATGAGCGCGTCGAGGGCGGGGTCCAGTTTTTCGACCGACGGGTCCTGGGCGAATGCGGATGAGATGACGGAGAAGGAAAGGAGAAGATGGGCTTTCATGATGTGGGGAAGATGGGCGAGGGATTGGGCGGGGGAAAGGTTCAAGTTTTCGCGAGAACCTCCCTGCAGAGAGGGCAGGTTTTTCCGTTGCAGCCACGGGCGGTGCAGTACTCCCGGCCGTAGAAGATGATCTGGAGATGGAGCTTGTTCCAGGAATCCCGGGGGAAGAGCTTCTTGAGGTCCCTCTCCGTCTGGACGACGTTCTTTCCGGGAGTGAGCTTCCATCGCGTGGCCAGACGGTGGATGTGCGTGTCCACTGGGAATGCCGGCACGCCGAAGGCCTGGGCCATCACCACGGATGCGGTTTTGTGGCCCACACCCGGAAGCTCCTCCAGATCCTCAAAGCTGGCGGGGACCTCCCCGCCGTGTTTCTCGACGAGAATCCGGGAGAGGTTGGAGATTGCGGCGGACTTCGCCGGAGACAGGCCGCAGGGTCGGATGATGTCGCGGATTTCATCCACCGGCACGTGCATCATGTCCCGCGGGTTGTCCGCGCGCGCGAACAGCGCCGGGGTGATCTGGTTGACGCGGACGTCCGTGCATTGGGCGGAAAGCAGCACCGCCACCAGCAGGGTGAACGGGTCCTTGTGGTCCAGCGGGATCGGTGTTTCCGGATACAGACCTTCCAGGCGCATCCTGACATGATCCGCACGTTGCTGCTTTGTCATGGGTGGAAATTCCCGGAGCGGGCGGCGGATGGCAAGCGGTGAGGTTGCGGAATCCCGGATGAATAAATTTCCCGCAGCCGCGTCTCCGATTGGTTGCTTGCGGTGGGAGGTGAAGCACTTAGGATCGGGACCGTGCGCCGTTGGGCTGTCATTCTGATCGCTGTCTCCTTGATGGGGGCGGCAGGTGGAGCCGGCTGGTTTTTCCGGCAGGAGGTCGGGATGTGGTGGCATCATGCCGTCACACCTGTGGAAATGGGCGGCGCACCCCGCCCGGTGCCGGACCCACGGTCCTACGTGGTTCTCATGGAGGAGCTGCAGCGGTGGCGGGAGGATCTGGCGGACCGTTACTCCAGGTCGAAGACCGCTGCGGAACGGCAGGCCGTGGAGCATGACGCCAGGATCGTGCTGGAGGAGGCCCTGCCCGCCATGATGCGCTGCTGGCTGGGCACGCCGTGGGATTTCGATGGAACGGCGGATGGACCCGGGAAAGGCAAGATCGCCTGCGGCTATTTCATCTCCACCGTCCTGCGGGATGCCGGATTCCAGGTGGACCGGTACAAGCTGGCGCAGCAGCCCTCTGGCAACATCCTGCAGACCTTTCTGAAGAGGGAGGCATGTTCGCTGACGGTGGGTGAGGAGTATGAGACATTTGCCGACGGCCTCTCCCGCATCCCGAAGGGGATCTACGTGGTCGGCCTGGATACCCATGTGGCGTTCCTGCTGGTGGAACACGACGGCTTCCGTTTCATCCACTCATCCGGATCCGCTCCGTGGTGCGTGGTGGACGAGGGGAGGGAGGATGCCCACGTCCTCCGCAAGTCCAACTGGCGGATGCTGGGGAACTTCACCGGAGATGCAGGGGTGATCCGCACCTGGCTCAAGGGAGGAAAGATCTCCGTCAGGGGCGCGTGACATCACTCCACCTCTTTCTGGAGCTTGGTCCGCTCCGCATCGGACAGGGCGGCTGCATCGAGGGCGGCCCGTGCTGCCGCGAGGTCGCTGGCTCTCCAGGATTTCAGGGTTTCCCCCATCTGGGTCGTCCGGTCCTGCGGGTCTGAAATGGAGGCTGCCCACGTGAATGCGGTGGCCGGATCCGTCTGGCGCACTTGTTGCACGAGCGGCTTCACCGCCGCATCCCGGGAGGAGCCGGTGGGGAGGGAGGAGATCCACTGGGAGGCTCCCACCGCATCATATTGGGTCCAGGAGGTGGCCACCGCGCCGATGCCGTCGTCACGCCACTGGCCGGCGGGAAGAGCCGTGGCCCAGGTCGCCGCCGAGCTGGGATCATCCTTGGCCCAGGTGGCGGCGAGCCCGCTGGCGGATGTGGCGAGATTCTTCGCCATGCCATCCGGCGGCGCGGCCAGCAGGCTGGTGAGCTGCCTGCTGGCGGAAAGGGGATCATCCTTCGAGAGTGCGGGGAGGATGGAGGATAGCGCGCGGACCCGCTCCACGCCGGAGAGGCTTTCCGCCCATTGGTGGGCGGACTCCGGATCGCTGCGCGCCCAGGATGTGGCGATGCTGTTGAGGGCGGCCAGGCGACCTTCGCCGGGAGCGAGTTTCTTCAAACCTTCCGCTGCGGACTCGGGATCTTCCCTGCCCCATTTGCCGAACAGCCCGCTGAAGGCGGCGTTCTGCTCCTGGGGGTTGGTCAGGCTGACCGCGAAGTCCAGGGCGGCCTTGCTGTCTTTCGAGGCATATTCGCCCATCATGTTCTGCAGGGATTGCGGGGTGCGCTGTGACTCCGGGAGGGAGAGGAAATATTCCTCCGCAGCCTTGGGGGAGCTTTTCACCAGCCCACGGAGCACCTGGGGGGAGGTTTCCAGCTTGTCCCGTTCACCCATCTTTGCGGTCTGCTCCTTCAGGAGATCCGATGAGGACCAAGCGGCGTAATACATCAGGTTGCCCAACTGCTCCCTGCGGGTGGTGGCGTTGTCCACCTGATCCAGCAATTCGAAAGCCAACCGGGTTTCCGACCAGCCCAGGTTCTGCAGCAGCTCTCCGGTGGCGATCCGCTTTTCCGACGGAACGGACATGGATTTCAGCATGGTCATGGCCTTTTCGGGATCCTCATCCGCCACCACGCCCAGGATCCTGCCGGAAATGGCTCCGCGCAGATGGCCCGCTTCCCCTTTCAGTCTTTCCCAAGCCACGGCGGGATCCTCCCTGCCGATGGCGGCATAGATCTCCTTGAAGGCTTCCGTCCGCCGGTCCCCTTTCAACGTCTTTGCCCAGACGAGAGCGGAATCCGGATCGGACCGCGCCCAAGTGGCCGCGACGCCGGCGGCGGAGTATTCGCCCGCGATTTCTTCCGGCAGGGATCTGAGGCGCTCCGCTGCGGCGGCGGGGTCTTTCTCCGCCCAGTTGCTGAGGATCCCCCGGGTGTAATAGTCCCCCCAGCCGGAGCGGGAAGGCTCGGTCGTCAGGAGGTCGCAGGCCGCCACCGGGTCCTTCTTGCCGATCGCGGCGATGACACCCGGCGCGACGTTCTCACGCATCTCACCCTTCGGCAGGGCACGCATCTCGCTCAGCGCACGGTCCGGATCCACCTGGGCCAGGCTGGAAAAGCACTCCCGTGCCGCGTAGTTGCGGAACGAGCGTTGTTTGCAGGATTGCACGAACTCCAGAGCGGCGGATGGGTCCGCCACCGTCCATTTGCCGAACAGGGCTGACATGAGCGTCCAGCGGCTCTGGTCGGAACTGTTCGGGTTGTTGCGGAAGTCGTCGCGCACCAGTTCCATGATCCGGGGGATCTCCGCCGCCGGAAGTGACTCGATGGCGAGGGTGAGCCGGGCGGAAGCCACCTCGTTCCGTTGGGTTCTGAAGAGGTGGCGGATTTCTTCCAGTGAATCGACCGAGAACGAAGGACCGCCGAAGGGATCGGTCCGCGCCGTGCGGGTGGAGTGGCGCGTCTCCCGGGCGGGACGGGTGTTTTTCTCCGCCTCTGGAGCCGGAGCGGAATCCCTCCTCCCCGCCATGAAGCCGAGTCCGATGGCGGCGGGGACGATCAGGAACAACATGCTGGGTTTCATGGCATCGTGCGTATGACAGATTCCCCGCCGGCAGTCACGGGGTTTCGACCATCGGTGGTGGGCGGGGACGTTCCGGCTTGCGTGGAGGGGAAGGATGGCATTTCTTCCCGGGGCAATGTCCTCACTTCCTACCGCTGACCTCCTGGCGCTCGATGTGGACGGCCTGAAAAGCCGCCTGTCGAAACTCAGGAGGTATCTTTGACGTCCCTGCCCTCGAAATCAAAATCAACACCCTGGAGGAAGCCATGGGCTCCCCGGAGTTCTGGAATGACGCGGACGAGGCGAAATCCATCAGCGCCCAGGCCGCCGGTCTGAAAAAGAAACTGGAGGCCTTCCTCAGGCTGGAGAGCCGCTCGAACGACATCGTTGAAGGCATTTCCCTTGCGAAGGAATTCGACGACGCCGACATGGCGAAGGAAGCCATCGAGAACGCGAAGACGCTCGAGAAGGACATCCGCGAATACGAACTGCTGACGCTGCTCAACCAGCCGAGCGACATTTCGCCATGCTACCTCGTGATTTCCGCCGGTGCGGGTGGCACCGAGGCCTGCGACTGGGCGCAGATGCTGCACCGCATGTACACCCGCTGGGCGGAGCGGAAGGGCTACTCCGTCGAGACGCTCGACTGGCAGGACGGTGACGAGGCCGGCCTGCGCTCCGCGACCATCAAGATCACAGGCGACTACGCCTACGGCTTCCTCAAGAGCGAGCGGGGCGTCCACCGTCTGGTGCGTATCTCCCCGTTCGACTCCGCGGCGAAACGCCACACCTCGTTCGCGTCGATCGACGTGAACCCGGAGGTTTCCAAGGAGATCAAGATCGAGATCCTGGACAAGGACATCGAAATCACCACCACCCGTTCCGGTGGCAAGGGTGGCCAGAACGTCAACAAGGTGGAGACTGCGGTCTTGCTGCGCCACTTGCCGACGGGCATCCTCATCCGCTCGACGGCGGCCCGCTCACAGGGCGCGAACCGGGAGCTGGCGTTCGAGATCCTGAAGTCGAAGCTCTACACCATCGAGGAGGACAAGCAGCGCGCCGAGTCCGACCGTGCCTACGGCGAAAAGGGCGACGTCTCCTGGGGCAACCAGATCCGTTCCTATGTTTTCCAGCCCTACCAGAAGGTGCTGGACCTCCGCACCGGCGAGGAATCCGGAAACATTCAGGACGTGATGGACGGGGACATCGACGCCTTCATCGAAGCCAAGCTCCGCGGCAAGGTCCGTGTGAAGGGCGGCGGCGGTGACGAGGATTGACCTCCGTTTTGCGGATTGCTTGGGGAGTTCACCGGGGTATGCTGGAGCCATGACCGCTCTTGCCATACCCGGGATGATTTCCGTGGAGGACTACCTCTCCGGAGAGGAGACCAGTGGGGTGAAGCACGAGTACGTCGGTGGCGTTGTCCATGCCATGGCAGGTGCCAAGAACCGGCATAACACGATAGCGTTGAACTGTTCGGGATTTTTGCTCGCAATGCTGCGTGGCAAATCCTGCCAGCCGTTCAACAGCGACACGAAGGTGCGGATCGTTTTTCCTGACCACGTCCGGTTCTACTATCCGGACGCGATGGTGGTGTGCCACCCGAACCCGGACGAGGATCATTTCCAGGATCAGCCGGTGGTTGTGGTGGAGGTGTTGAGCGAATCGACGCGCCGGACGGATCTGGGCGAGAAGCGGGATGCCTATCTTTCACTTCCCTCGCTGAAGGTGCTTCTCCTTGTCGAATCGGACAGCCGTGGTGTGGTCGTGTACCGGCGGAAAAAAGAGGGCGGATTTGCGGTTGAGCAATACGTCGAGGGCGTGATTCCTCTGCCCGAAGTCGGAGCGCAACTGGCCTTGGATGAGCTTTACGAGCGCGTGAAATTCGGAGAGGCGCAGTAAGCCCAAGCTCCCTCACTTCAGGAACCCGCTGTCCATCAGCCACTCGGTGAAGCGCTCCGGCCACTTGGCGGCGGCTCCGGTCTTTCCGGGCCGGTAGCCGAAGCCGTGGCCCGCTTCCGAGTAGATGTGCAGCTCCGCCTTCACCCCGGCGGCCTTGTATTTCAGGTAGAGCGACGCCATGCCCTCGGCGATGTCCGGGCGGTCGCCGTAGCCACAGGCGATGAAGACGGGCGGCATCCCCTTTTCCGCGGTCATGGTGCCGGACTTGCCCGGGTAGATGAGGGCTTGGAAATCCGGGCGGCTGGATGCTTTCTCCACGGGATCAGCCGATGATGCATCGCCCGCGTCGGATTTCATGGCGGAGTAGGCGGCGACCTCCCCGCCTGCGGAAAAGCCGAGGATGCCGATGCGGTCCGGCTTGATGTTCCACTCCGCGGCGCGGGAGCGGATGGTGCGGATGGCGCGGCGGGTGTCGTTCATCGCGTCACCTTCCAGTGTGTAGGTGGACCCCTCCTCGCGGGAGAGGCGATACTTCAGGACGAATGCGGCGATCCCCCGCTGCTGGAACCACTCCGCCAGCGCGTAGCCTTCATGGCCGGTGCAGAGCTTCTGGTGCCCGCCGCCGGGGCAAATGATGACCGCCGCGCCGGTGGATTTCGATGCCTCCGGAAGGTAGGGGGTGATCGATGGGTTGTGGATGTTGGTGATGTTGCCTTTGCCATCGTCTTTCTCCGCTTCGTCTTTCCGGGCCTCGGAGCCGGGGGCACCGTTCGGCCAGAGGGGAAGGGCGGCGGGTTCGGCGGCGAGAGTGAAGGCGGCGGAGGCGAGCAGGAGCAGGATGGATTTCATCAGGATGGCGACAGATACGTCGGCGGTTGGTGCGAAGTTGCGCGGAGGTGGGAGTGGATCGTGATTTGCATTGGCTTGGACCGCTTTTCCCGGTTATCTCCGCGCCCCGCACCAATCCGCCCGCCATCCATGATTCCCCACCTCACCGTGATCAAAGCCGGAACCGGCGTGCTGACGAAAAGCAATGATGGCACCCTCGACCGGGCCGCGCTGGTGCACCTGGTGGCGGCCATTTCCGGCCTCATCCATGCCGGGCACCGCTGCCTGTTCGTCTCCTCCGGCGCGGTGGGATCCGGCGTCTCCGCCCTCGGTCTCAGCGAGTATCCGAAGGATACGGCCACCCGCCAGGCGTGCGCCGCCGTCGGGCAGGCGCGGCTGATGCAGACCTACAGCAGCCTGTTTTCAAATTTCGATGTGACCATCGCCCAAGTCCTGCTGACCGCGGCGGATCTGGCGACCCCGGAGCGTGCGGGCTATGTGAAGGACACCCTGCGCCGCCTGCTGGTGGAACCCATGATCCTGCCGATCATCAACGAGAATGACTCCGTCGCGGTGGAGGAACTGAAGTTCGGCGACAATGACATGCTTTCCGTCCGGGTGGCGAAGCTCGCCGGCGCGAAGCGGGTGATCCTGCTCACCAGCGTGGACGGCCTGCTCGATCCGGAGACCAACCAGCGCATCGCCGAGGTGTCGAACATTGATGAGGTGTTCAGGCACGTGCGCGATGACAAGGGCCGCTTCTCGATGGGTGGCATGGCGTCGAAACTTGCCGCCGTGAAATTCGCCGTCGAGGCCGGGATCGAGACCCACATCGCCCACGGCCGCCATCCTGAGCGTCTGGCCGCCATTGTTGACGGCACCGGTATCTCGACGAAGTTCCCCGCCTCGGCCCAGTCCGCCTGACTTTCCCATGTCCACCCTCCAGGAAACCATCCACGAAATGGGCCGCAACGCGCGGCAGGCCTCCTATAGGCTCTCCCAGCTCAGCAGCGACCAGAAGAATGCCATCCTGCGTGCGATGGCGGCGGAACTGCGCGCACGGGTGCCGGCCCTGCTGGAGGCGAACGCGCTGGACATCGCGGCGGGCGAGGCGAAGGGCCTTTCCGGAGCCATGCTGGATCGGCTGCGGCTGGATGAAAAACGCGTCGAAGCCATTGCCGCGGGCATCGACCAGGTGGCCACGCTGCCAGACCCTGTGGGCCAGGTGATGGATGACTGGAGCCGTCCGAACGGCATCCGCATCCAGCAGGTGCGCGTGCCCATCGGCACCATCGGCATCATCTACGAAAGCCGCCCCAACGTGACGGCGGATGCCGCCGTCCTTTGCTTCAAGACCGGCAATGCGACGATCCTGCGGGGAGGCAGCGAGGCCATCCACTCGAACCGCGCCATCGCGGATGCCCTGCAGGCAGGCGGTGCGTCGGCGGGTCTGCCGGACCATGCCATCCAGCTCATCCCTTTCACGGACCGGGAGAGCGTCACCATCCTCGCTCAGATGGATAAGTGGCTGGACCTCATCATTCCCCGTGGCGGCAAGGGCCTCATTGAGACCGTGGTTTCCCAGGCCCGCATGCCGGTCATCAAGCACTACGATGGCATCTGCCACCTCTACGCCGACAAGGACCTTGACGAGGACGTGGCGGTGACGCTGACGGTCAACTCGAAGACCCAGAAGCCCGGCGTGTGCAACGCGCTCGAGGATCTGCTCGTCCACCGGGATGTGGCGGAAACTTTCCTGCCAAAGGCGGCTGCCGCCCTGCGGGAAAAAGGCGTCCAGCTCCGTGGTTGCGAGCGCACGCTGGCCATCCTGCCGGACGTGGTGCCCGCCACGGAGGAAGACTGGACCACGGAATTCCTCGATCTGATCATCGCGGTGAAGGTGGTGGACTCCATCGAGGAAGCCATTGATCGCATCAACACGAACGGCTCCCACCATACGGACGTCATCGCCACCCGTGACAGCGCGACGGCGGAGCAATTCCTGCGGGATGTGCACTCCGCTTGTGTGTTCCACAATGTCTCCAGCCGCTTCGCCGATGGTGGCGAGTTCGGCTTCGGTGCGGAGATCGGGATTTCCACCGACAAGCTGCACGCCCGCGGACCGATGGGCCTCAGGGAGCTGACCAGCTACCAGTACCGGGTCCGTGGCGAAGGTCAGTTGAAAGGCTGAGCTTCTGGTTCCCCATGGAGGAGATCCATGATAGACCGCCGCCGCGTCCATCATGAGATTCCTCCCTTTGCTGCTGTTGTCCTGCGTCACCGTCTCCGCCAAGATCGGTGAGACGAAGGATTTGCTCACCACCCGGTACGGTTCTCCCATCGAAGATGGGGGCGATGCGTTGGTCTTCAGCAAGGGCGGCATCCTCGTCAAAGTGGACCTCCAGGATGGAAAGTGCGCTCGGATCCGCTTCGCGAAGGACATCTCGTCTGGTGTCGAGGGAGAGTTGAACCAGTCCCAGATTTCCTCGCTTTTCGCCGCGAACCAGGATGGTCTGCAGTGGGCACGTGGGGCGGACGGAACCCTCCGTTCTTCGGATGGGCAGCGGCAGGCGGTCGCTGCGGACGGTTCACTGGTCATCCAGACCGCAGCGTTTGTCCTTGCTGCCGCCAAGGCGGAGACCGCCGCTCCCGCCGGACCTTCCGGTGAGCCACCTCCTGTCCGTGTTTCCGGTGCCCCGCCCACACGCGTCGCCATCATGGCAAAGACCGCTTCCGCAGGCTCCGGCCGGGACAAGAAGTGGGAAACGTGGTGGGGATCCTATGACAAGGACATCTTCAGGGACCGTGTGGTTGGCGTTTCGATCCGCGCGTCCACGCCCGGGCAGGCGATCGTCGAGACCCACTGGATCGGTGAGGAGATCGAAAAGAACTCCGGCAACAAGGTGGTGGAGGTGAGCCGCGAGGCCGTGATGGTCCCCGGCCAGGGACAGGTGACCGTGGAGATGGGATGCCTGTTCGTGGAGAATGACACCAAGTATGCCGCCCTCGGCGTGCGTGAGCGGAAGGGCATCCGCTACGCGGGATGGGTGGTGCGCGTGGTGGATGGAGGTGGGAACGTTCTGGCGGTCCAGGGTTCCCGGCCACCGCTCATCGCATTGGTCAGATAGTCTTTTTTCAGAGGTCCATCGGTTGAAGCCGGCTGAGGAAGGTGTCGCCCTTCACGAGCAGCCGCAGCACCGCCAACGCCCGGCCATCCACACGGAATGCCGCCAGCGATTTTTCCCGGGTGGAGGGTTCCAGCAGGCGCTGGGCGATGTCGCAGAAGTTCAGCGCGGCCAGCGTATGCAGGTCGCCCTGCCCGGGATCCGCCAGAATGCCGTTCAGCAGCAGGAGTGCCTCGTCGAACCGATCCAGATCGATGAACGCCCCCGCGCGCAGGAGGTCGAGATCCGCTTGGTAGCGTGCCTCCGGGAACCGCATCTCATGGTTGGAGATCGCGGCGAGAACCTCCCCCGGGTCTCCGGTGGGATCGGGGCGGTGGATGTCGATGCGCTTGTAGCCTCCGGGGATCGGTGCGTCGGGGAAATGGAACGCCCTCACCTGCGTGCGGCCCCGGTAGTTCCTCGCGATCAGGCGGGTGAGCCGGAAGGATGCCGCCTCCGCCTTCGGGCTGTCCGGGTAACGGTCGAGAAATTCCTGCCAACCATGGATTGTGTCATTGGCTGGTTGGGTCTCGTCTTCCTTCACCTCCAGCCGCTTGCGGAATTCCACCAGACTGTCGAATGCCGGGGGCAGCGGCTTGCGGTTGTTCGCATAGGTGAGGAAATCCGCCGTGGTGATCCCGTTCAGTGAGGCGGCTGCCAGCAGGTCGTCGAGCCGGTCCGCGACGGCGATGATCGTCGCCGGATCATCGCCGCCGGTGTTCCGCCGCAGCCTGAAAAGTTCATCACGGGCTGACTTGAGGTCGTTGCGGAGCGCAGGAAGTGACGTCCGCGGATCCACCTCCAGGAAACGCTCCGGCAGTGCGGCGATCTTTTCTCCGGCGATCACGACTTCCTCATTCTGGCCGTCCCAGCGGTTGATCGGGGTTCCCGAGATCGCTTCCATGATGGAATGGGCCGCATTGTAAGAGTTGTAGTCGCCCGGCATCCATGGACCCACCGCAGGGCGGAATGTGAAAGCGATCGACCGTTTCGCCTCCGCGCTCCGCGGATGGCTTTGCGTGAGCCGTTCGTGGAGCTGGCGGGAAAGCGCGGTGGCATCGGCCTCCAACGCCCGCGACCTCTGGTAGAGGGAGTATTCCGCGCGGCGGAAAAGGCAGTGGTTCGCCAGTTCCAGCGCGGGCGCGGCGATGGTGGCGGACTTGCTCTCCGCTGCCTTCAACGCGTGCTCCAGCGCATGGGTGGCCTCGTCGCGGGAGTCGAGCTCGGCATTCACGGCGACGACCTGGTAGCCGTAGTGGAGGGCATTCCTGCGGCGCAGCAGATCGAGCTTCTCCTCCTCGCTGTTGGCATAGTAGAGCGCCCCGTTCAGGGGCAGCGTGAGTGACCCGCGGTGCTGCATCCAGTGGTTGGCGATGGCCAGGTGGATGGCGGGCTTGTCGGCCTCAGCGGCTTGGTCGAGCTGTCGGTAGAGATCGGCCAACGGCGCCACCCTTTCATTCCATGCGGCCTCATCCATCGCCAGCCGCTTGGGATTCCGGTCGGCGGTCGGGTCCCATTCCACGAATGGTTCGGGCGGCGCCGCGGTCAGGTGTTTCGCCGCACGGGCGAAGTCGTGCGCGGCGATGGCCCGGATCCGGACCGCGCTTCTCAGCAACGTGGCGCGCCGGTCATCGGCGGGCAGGGCCGCCAACGGGGCCTCCAATTCATCCAGCGGGGCGAACTGAAGCAAGGTGTCCAGCCACTGGGTGATCTCCAGTGATGAACGCAACACGGGGGCATCATGGCTTTCCTGATCGTACGGTTCAGGGAGCAGGGTGAGGATCGCTTCACCCGCCTTGCCGGAGCGCGCCAGGGACATCGCCAGGCGGAACGGCTGGTCCACCAACAGCGGGCTGCCCGGGTGATCCGTGGCGAGGGCGCGGAAAGCATCCGTCGCCTGTGCATGGTGACCCGCCCGCTGGAGGATGATTGCCTTCGCATAGGCGGCCTCATCCGTGGCGGCGGTTTTTTTTTGCAGCCGTTTGGCCAGCGCCAGTGCCTGTTCGTGCTCTCCCGCCTCGGTGGCGGACCACGCCAGCAGGTGGAGGATCACCGGATCGTCCGCGGACGACTTTTTCAGGATCTCCTCCTCCAGCGCCCGCAAGGCGGCGCGGACGAACTTTTTCGGGCGGAAAATCCGGTCACCGAAGGCGCGGATCAGCCGCCGGTCGCCTTCGGCGTGGTCGCCGGTCAGCCTATGGAAGTCGGCCAGCGAAAGCGTCCCGGCGGGATCCAGTGCATGCTGGAGGAACAGGCGCGTCACCACCGGATGGCTTGCGACCGCAGCGGCGTTGAAGTCCTTGTCCGGGTCCAGCCACGGGTCCTCCAGATCGGGAGACGCATCCGCCATCTGTTTGCTGAAAATCAGGTCGCACTCCCTCAGCACGGTGCGTGTGATCTCACGGGTGGGCTGGAGTTTCAGGCGATCGAGCTGATGACCCATCGCCGCGCCATACTGGCCGCGGTCGTAGGCGGTCGCACCCAGCCAGCCATGGGCGTCCGGAACGAAACGGCCCTTCGGATGATTCTCCAGGTAGGCTTGCAGCATGTCATCCGCCTCACCAAGCAGCACCTCCACTTCTGGTGGTGGCGAGGTCGGGAAAGCTCCGCCTTCCGCCGGGTCGGCGGGGAAGCGCCTGAGGTTACGGGACTGCTCGATCAGGCAACGCGCGCGCAGGAGGGTGGCGGCCTCCGCCCGTGGATGATCGGGATGTTCCGCGATCACCCTGCCGAGAAGCTCCGCACCTTCCTCGTATTTGCCGCGCTGGAACTGGACGGCTCCCCGACGTGTCAGCCAGTAGGGCATCATCAGCGGCGTGCCTTCGCCCGCCAATTTGTCGAGTTCCTCATCCTGCAGGCGGATCGCCTCCGCGTAGTTGCGGTGGAGTTGGGCGAATTCATCATCCCCCATGTCCCACGGCTTGCGGGTGGGAGGGATCGGCGGGATGGAGACAGGGGTGGTGCGCCACCGGAGATAGGGGGCAGCGGCTGCGAACGCTTCCGGGATTTCCACCAGCTCCCGCAGCTCATGCAGGAAATTGGCGCGGGCGGATGAATAGTCGCCGCCACGGTTTTCGGAGAGCAGCCGGTCGATCTTCTCCAATCGCTGCTTCGCCGTCAAAGGCGCGAGAGTTGCCGGCAGTGCCCGGCAGGTGGCGTCCAGCTCCTGCGCGGTGGGGAGCGCGGGGTTGGCGGGTGAGGTTTCGTCGAACAACTGGCTCCACCGTTTTACGGCGAGACGTTGGGGATACTGTCCGATATCAGGGGGCGCCTGATAGAAAAACGGACCACATGAGAGAAGGACCAGAAGACTGGCCGGAGCGACGCGCCGCATGATCATGGAGCTACGGGTTTGTTTCACCAAATCCAGCAGATTGGTGGTTCTTCACGGAAATTTCACACGCCGTCCGGAGACGTGGGGTTTCAGGCTCCAGATTACTTCGCCGGAGGCTTTCACCAGTGGACCGGAGGTGAGCGAGCCGCCGGGTGGCAGCTTGGAGAAATGGAGGTGCAGGCGTGTGGACATCTCAGGTGGAACGTCCCCGGGGACGGAAATCTTGGGGAAATCCCCCGTCGATCCGGAGCGGAATGCACCGACGGAAGGTGACTCGATCACGACATGCCAACCGGGGGACGCCGGGTTCTCCGGATCACAGGGTCTCGGCGGGATGCCATCCGTACCGGCGTTCGTCAGCCGGATGCTTCCGTCGGGAAGGACCGACAACTCCGGAAGCGCCGCTGCGGCTTCCGCGAAGTGAGGTGCGGGATGGGTGGCCTGGATGCCCGGGCCGGGTAATGTGAAGTAGAGCATGCCGGCCGCGCCGTTGGTCCGTGCGGCTTCTCTTAGCGCCGCCACCGAATCCGGATCCGGTGCGCGGTGGCAGAGGATGGAACCGGCGGCGACGGGGTTTCCGGAAATGGTGGTGTTCGCCGTGACGACCAAGCGGGTGACCCCGCCTCCAAGTGATTCCGCCTTCAGCGCCGGATTGAAAAACACCGCGTCATGATCCCACCCGCGCAGGTGACCGACCAGTTTGCCATCCGGCCGGAAAACCGTGACCCGTTCGAAATTCGGCAACCCCGCCTGCCACGGCACCCGACAGTTCCGCCATAGCTTGACCAGTGCGATATCTTCCCGGTCCGCGATCAGGCGGAAGGTTCCTTTCATGACGTCCTCCGGCCTGTCCGGATGCAGGTCATAGAACATCGGCGCCATCCGGTGGACGGACTTCGCCAGCTTGGCGAACTGCGGACTCCGCGGCCAGGAAGCCAGCGCGGTGATGGAAATGCGGGTTCCGGGAAGCCCGCCGGCCACTGATTGGAGAAAGCCGCCATAAGCAGCCAGCAAGCGGTCCGGGCAGTCGAAATCGAGCTGGATCTCCGGGAGTGGAGTGTCTCCCGCCCACAGGCGGACCATGCGGGCGAAGGCGGTCGCCGCCTCGGGATCTCCCAGAAATGCCGCGTCCGGCTTGATGCGGAACACCGGAATGATGGTGATGTCCGGGAGGACCGCCGTGGGGGCTGCGATGCGGGAGGACTGCCAACGGTTGTCCTTCCACCCCGTCTCCACCGCCTGCCAGAACAGCTCCCGCGTGCCGGCGGCTTTCAGCGACGAAAGCTCCGCGGCCGTCAGGGAGGATGAGCGGTGCCAGACCCAGAACGCGGCCGGTCCCTGTGGCAGGACCTCCACCTGAGGGGCAGGCTCACGCTTTCCGCATGCGGCGAGCAGGCAAAGGATGAGGGTGGTAAGGAAAAGCCGCACGGCGGAGCCTAGCACGTGCCCGGTGGAATGGGATGGGAATCGTCACCGGATGCGCTTGGAACCACTTCCGTCCCATTATATCCTGCCCATCAGACTCATGAAATCCTTCGCCGCCGTCATCGCCGCATTCCTGGGCAACCGGAGCAGCCGCTCCAACCTCAAGACACTGGGGCGCTTGCTGGCTCTCCTTTTCATCCTGATCACGATCTACAGCGTGCTTTTCCACATCATCATGGAGAGGGAGGGAAGCCAGTATTCGTGGGTCACGGGCCTCTACTGGACGCTCACGGTCATGTCCACGCTCGGCTTCGGTGACATCACCTTCAAGAGTGATCTGGGCATGGTGTTTTCCATCGTCGTGCTGGTGTCCGGCGTGATGTTCCTGCTGGTGATCCTTCCGTTCACGTTCATCGAGTTCTTCTACGAGCCATGGATGAAGGCACAGGCGGCGGCACGGGCGCCGAAGGAGCTGCCGGAATCCACCCACGGCCATGTCATCTTCACCTGCCATGATCCCATCACTGCCGCGCTGATACCCATGCTGGAGAAATACGGCCACTCCTATGTGGTGCTGACCCCGCATATCACGGAGGCACTGGAATTTTACGAACAGGGAGTGAAGGTGGCGGTGGGGGAGCTGGATGATCCGGAAACCTACCGGCGGATGCGGTTGAAGAAAGCCGCCGTCCTGGTCGCCACCCGCTCCGACGTTCTCAATACGAACATCACCTTCAGCGCGCGGGAGGAGTCGGAGGATGTGCCGATCGTGGCTTCCGCGACCACCGAGGCATCGCGGGACATGCTGGAACTCGCCGGTGCCACGGAAGTGATGCGGCTGGAACAAGTGATGGCGAAGGCCCTCGCCAGGCGGGTGATCGGGAACGATGCCGCCGCGCATGTCATCGGCCAGGCAGGTGGTCTCGTCATTGCGGAGGCCAGCGTTTCAGGAACCAGGTTGATCGGGGGCACGGTGGCCTCAAGCGGGATCCGCGGTGATTCAGGGCTGAGCGTGGTCGGAATATGGGACCACGGAAAGCTGCGGACGGTGGATCCGGAAACCGTGATAGAGGAGGACATGGTGCTCGTCCTTGCGGGGACTGAGGACCAGATCGAAGCCTACAATGCCGTTTTCCGTCTGCCGAATCCCCAGCACTCGCTGGTGCTGATCGTGGGTGGAGGGCGCGTGGGGCGCATCACCAGCAAGGTGTTGCAGGAGGCGGGCGTGAAGTCCGTCATCATCGAGAAGATATCGGAACGGGTGGAGGCATTTCCTGATGCCGTCATCGGAGACGCGACCCAGATGGAAACGCTCAAGGTGGCGCACGCCCGGGAGGCGAAAACCGTGATCATCACCACCCACGACGATGATCTCAATATTTCCCTGACCATCTTTTTCCGCCGGTTGCGGGAAAGTTTCCAGATCATCTCGCGCTGCACGCTGGAGCGCAACGTGCGGACCCTGCACCGCGCGGGGGCGGATCTGGTGCTGTCATCGGCGACGATGGGGGCGAACACCATCTTCAATCTGGTAAGGGAAGACGACAACCTGCTGCTCGCGGAAGGTGTGCTCATTTTCCCTACCCCCGTACCAGCGGTCCTGGCGGGCAGGAGGCTGGCGGACTGCGCCATCCGGACCCAGACGGGCTGCACGGTGATCGCCGTGGAGCATGAAGGGAAGCGGGTGGTCAATCCGGACCCTTTCATCATCCTCCCTCACAATGGCATCCTCCTCCTCATCGGCACCCTGGAGGCGGAGGAAAAATTCCTGCGCGACTACAAGCCGGATCTGGCGCCTGAGAGCATGCGCCGGAAGTGGCGGAGAAAAGGCTGAGTGTCTCCGGGTGGTCATGTGATTCCCGCGGAATTGACAGATATGTCATTCATCTTTACATGGTGAGGCATGAAGAAACTCCCCCTCTGTCTGTTGCTGGCGCTTCCTGTCATCTCATCCGGTGAGGAGATTCCGAGGGGGGCGTTCAAGTCATCCCAGTTCGATGCGGCCCGCGAGGCGGCCAAAGCCCAGGGAAAGGCGCTGATCTACATCGAGACGGACTCCAAATCCAGTTGCCCGAAGACCCAGTGGGGCACCGCCGAGGCTTATTCCGAGTTGAAGCGGGACTACGTGCTGGTGGTGGAGGATGACGCGGATCCGGAGAAGGTGGACGTCTCCGCCCTCAGCCCGGCCATCATCAAGACCAGCAAGATCGGGAATTTCTCGCCCCGCGTGACGGTGGTGGAGCCGGACAAGCTGGAGTTCATCACCGGCACGGACTACTCGAACATGTCGGGCGACAAGCGCTGGGCGAAGAAGCTGGATGAAGCGGTGACCGTCGCCCTGGCGGCGAAAAAGGAATCCACACCGCCTGCCACTCCCGCCGAACCTGTCGCCGCAAAGTCGGAGTTCACCGACTGGTCGAACACGGATGGCAAAGTCATCCGCGCCGCGCTGGTGGAGAAAAAGGCGGACGTGGTGGTGCTCAAGCTGGAGAACGGAAAGACGATCGAATACCCGATCGAGAAGCTTTCCCAGGCCAGCAAGTGGGCGCTCGACGGGAAATGATCATTTCGCCGCGGCCCGGCGGAGGCGGTCCATGATCGCCACGCCCAGCCCGGTTTCGCTGACAGGCTCCGCGATGATGTAGTCCAAGCCCGCCTCGTCCATCAGGCGCATGACGAAGAACAGCCGGATGGCGGCCTCCGCGAGCTTCCCGCTGCCGGGGCTGAGGCTCTCCACCTGTTCCCAGTCGTGGAGGTTCACGTAGTCGCTGTCATCCTCTCCCCGGTAGGCGATGAGACCGTATTTCTTCCCCTCCTCGGGTTGGAATGAGGAAATGTCCTCCAGCAGGATGAGGGGGGTGCGCGGCGCATAGTGGCTGGCCAGTTGTCCGGGAGCCTGCGGCGCGCTTTCGGAGATGCTTTTGACTTTCTCCACCTTGCCGAAGTCCTGGAGCTGTTCCTTGGTGATCGGGCCGGCGCGGTGGAGGCGGAAGACGGGCTTCTTCCCTTCGCGGGGCTCGATGGAGATGATGGTGCTTTCCACCCCTTCGCTGCACGCGCCGCCATCGACGACGAGGGGGATCTTTCCGCCCAGTTCCTTGACCACCGCGGAGGCGGAGGTGGGGGAGATGCTGCCGAAGCGGTTGGCGCTGGGCGCGGCGATGGGGTTGCCCAGTTCCTTGTTCACCGCACGGAAAATGGGGTGCGCGCTCTGGCGGACGGCCACGGTGGGCAGGCCGCTGGTGACCAGATCCGGCACGTCCGCATGCTTCGGCAGGATCAGAGTGAGCGGTCCCGGCCAGAAGGCGGAGGTGAGCTTGTTGACCGTTTCCAGGATGTCATCCGGGACAACGGCCACCCGCTTCAGGTCGCCACGGGAGGCGATGTGGACGATGAGCGGATCAAACGACGGGCGCTCCTTCGCGGAGAAAACCTTCGCCACGGCGTCCGGGTTGAAAGCATCCGCGGCCAGGCCATAGACGGTCTCCGTGGGCAGGCCGACGGTTTCCCCGGCACGCAGCAGGGCGGCCGCCTCGCGCACGGCATCCTTCATTTCCTCGTCGTCGGCGTAAATGACTTTGGTCTCTGGCACGGCGGAAGTGTGAACACGGAAGGCCGGGCGGCCAACATCGAACTTTGAACCGGAGGGGGAACCCGCTACCATCCCGGCATGAACTTGCAGGAACCTCTGCCAAAGAACCTGATTCTGATCGGGTTCATGGGGAGCGGAAAATCAACGGTGGGCCGGGAGCTGCATGCGCGCCTGGGCTACGAACTCGTGGACATGGACACGGTCATCGAGCAACGGGAGGGCCGCCCGATCAGCCGGATTTTCGAGGAAAACGGCGAAGAATACTTCCGCGACCTGGAAACGGCGCTGCTGAAGGAACTGCATGGATGCCAGTCCGGGGTGAGGCGGATCATTTCCACCGGCGGCGGCGTGGTCGGCCGGGAGGAGAACCGCAGATTGCTCCACAACATGGGGTATGTGGTGTGGCTCCACGCGCCCGTCGCCGTGGTCTATGAAAGGACATCCCGGAACCGGGAACGCCCGCTGCTCCAGACGGAGAATCCGGTGGCGAAGATCGAAGCGCTCATGGAGAAGCGCCAGCCGTGGTATGAGCAAACCTCCCACCTGAGGGTGGACACCAACGGCCTGGACGGCGGCGAACTGGCCGTCGGCATCCTGGAGAGCGCACGCTACTTTTTCTCGAATCCATGAAAGTCCACGTCCTCCGGCAGGAACAGCGCCTGCCCATTTCCCGGGCGGAGGCTTGGGGATTTTTCTCCACCCCGCGGAATCTCGACCACATCACGCCGCCGGACGCGGGGTTCGAGGTGACCTACCTTTCGTCGGAGAAAATGTACGACGGCCAGATCATCACCTACAAAGCGAAGGTGGTCCCATTCATCACGATGACCTGGGTGACGGAGATCAAGTGCGTGGAGGAAGGCATCGCCTTCGTGGACGAGCAGCGCTTCGGACCCTACCGCCTGTGGCACCACCGCCACACCTTCGAGGACATCGACGGAGGCGTGCTGATGACGGACCTGGTCCACTACGTCATGCCGCTGGGCATCATCGGGGAAATCGCGCGGTGGCTTTTCGTCGGGAAGAAGTTGGAGAGGGTGTTCGGCTACCGGCAGAAGGTGCTGGAGGAGAAATTCGGGATAATGTGAGGGCCGCTGGGAGAAAGCGTTTGTGGTCGCACAATCAACCCAAACCACTTCAGTATCCTCGATAGATCCAACTATCCCCTCAGATGCCGAATTGGAGAAAGATCGTCGAATCGCACCACGCTTGGGCGCACCCGGATGATGATTGGCGGTTGATTACGGGACCACCTGCCGGAGCGGCTGATTTGGCTTTGTTGGAGGAATTGTTCGGGGCCGCGCTGAAGGACGAGATCCGCGGTTTTTACGAACAGATGGATGGCTTCGGGATCACCTCGGACGAAGGACGGGTCATATGGTTCGTGGTGCCGATCGCGGGGTTGGCGGATACCTTCGAGGCGTGCAGATCATGGTTCCGCGATACCCATCCGGGACTCGCGGAGCGCTTCTTCCCTTTCATCGATTGGGAATGTGGTGACTACTCCGGCATCTTGTTGCACGAATTCGGAATCCCTCTGGAGGGAATCTACGAATTCGAGCATGAGGAGTACGGGTTCGATGAGGATCAGGACGGCAGCGATTTCCTTCGCTCCGTCTATGATTCACTGCGTGAAATGCTCACTCCGGAAGACGGATGACGGAGAGAATCTCCTTCTGGGAAGACGGGGCTGGAAGCCCCGGCAACGGTTTGCGGGGTGGATCAGGAATCAATCAGGCCCGCCATGTCGCTGCGCTCCATTGGGGCAGGATGCCCCAGCCACTTTTCCTCATCCAGAACCTGCTGGAACCCGGAATTAAGTTCTGTTAGATGCGGGTTATGTTCTCCCGCCAGCTCACCGACCGGATCCGCCTCAGCCTTTCCGTGCAGGCCCATGCGGAGGAACTTTTCGCGCTGACGGAACGGAACCGCGACTTTCTCCGCCAGTGGCTGCCATGGCTGGACATGACCACCGGGGTGGATGACACGCGGGCGTTCCTGGAGCGGCAGCTCTATGGCTTCGCGAATGGCGACAGCCTGACAGCGACGATCTTTTATGACGGCAAAGCGGCGGGCGTGGCCGGCTTCAACACGATCGACCGCACGAACCGGATCGGGTCCATCGGCTATTGGCTGGGGGAGGAGTTCAACGGAAAGGGGATCATGACCCGGGTGGTGGAGGATCTGATCAGCATTGGCAGGGAGCATTACTCACTGCAGAAGATTGAGATCCGCTGTGCGCCGGAGAACGCGCGCAGCCGGGCGATTCCGCGACGGCTTGGGTTCCAGTATGAAGGAACACTGCGGAGAGCGGAGCGCATCTACGACGGTTGGCACGACAGCGAGGTGTACTCGTTGCTGCTGTGAGGGAGGCTCGGAGGCTGATGCCGATGCCCTGACAGACGTCCCAAGATCCAACGGGGGATCTTGGGATGAGATGGAATCTTAACGTGGTGGCGGATCTTCACCGCCGGACGGTTTGGAAAACCGTCCCTGCCGGTTACTTCCCTGCGGCGATCCGTTGCTTGAACGGAAGGTAGCCCGGAGCTTCGGCGGTGATTTCCCATGCTCCGCCGGGTGCGGCGTCGGCCGGTGCCGGTGAGAGCTTGAGCTTGGTGTCGATGCCCTTGGCTTCGCTGAAACCTTCGGAAAGTCCGAGGATGGCCTTCACCAGTTGGTCGGCTTCGGCGTCGGTCACGGCAATCTGCGGGGGCATCGGGACTTCACCCCAGACGCCGGTGCTGCCGGTCTTCAGCTTGCCCTTCAGGTAGTCCACCGCGTCCGCCTTGTCCCGGTATTTGAGGGAGACGTTCACGTAGTTCGGGCCGACGGATGGGACGTTGATCTGGTGGCAGGCGAAGCAGAGGCGGGCGGTGAGCAGTTTCTCCACTTCCGAGCTGACGGACGGTCCGCCGGAATCATGGCCGGTTGCCGGGATGTAGCGGGCGCGGATGATGACATCGGCCGGATTCGGGATGTTCTTGTTGTCGATCTTGATGGCGAGTTCCTGACCGAAGGCGAGGGACTTCGGCTGGCCTTCGATCTTGAGGGACAGATGCTCCTCCTTCACCTTTTCGACCAGAGGGATGCGGGCGACAGTGGTGTTGCCCTTGCCGTCGGTGGCCACGGCGCGGACTTCGGTCGCGCCTTCGGCGGTCAGTTTGGCGGTGTTGCCGGTGCCGAGGCTGATTTCCGTCGCTCCGGTGGTGGCATACCAGGTGATGGTCACCGGATCGTTCTCCGGATCGGTGGCGGACTTGATCCTGAACTCCTTGTCGCCGGACTTCTCCGCTTCCACGACGGGCGGCTTGTTGCCGGACTCCGGGGTGAGGTGGATGACCTTGCCGTTGGTGCCGAACCACCATTCGCTGCCATATTCCAGGAGGAAGAGGCTGCCGTCAGCGGCCATCTTCAGGTCCATCGGGTGGACGAACTTGTCGGCCAGCACGGTGAGGCTTTCCAGCTCCTCGTTCTTGCCGAGCTTCGCCTTGTAGATCTTGCCGCGCATCCACTCGTAGGTGAGCAGGGTGGCGTCGCCTTCCTTGCCCAGGATGTTGTGCTTCCGCTTGGCGTCGTAGTAATAGACCGGACCGGCCATGGCATTGCGGCCACCTTTTTCCATGACCGGGAACTCCTTGCTCTCGGAGTAGGGATACCAGATGAAGGCCGGATTCGCGGGCGGAAGGTCGGTGAGGCCGGTGTTGAGGCGGCTGGTGTTCTTCGGCGCGGCGGGGTCGAACTTCTCGCCGATGGTCTTGGTGGCGTAGTCGTATTTCGAGTAGGCCTTCTGGTCCGCGATGATGAGCGGCCAGCCGAAGAAACCGGCTTTCTTTACCTGGTTCACCTCGTCATAGCCCATCGGCCCACGGTCGCTGTCCTTGCCGGAGTCCGGACCGACCTCACCCCAGTAGAGCGTGCCTTTCTTGGAATCGACGGAGAAACGGAACGGGTTGCGCAGACCCATCACGTAGATCTCAGGGCGTGTTTTCGCGGTGCCGGGCTTGAAGAGGTTCCCTTCGGGGATGGAGTAGGTGCCGTCCGGTTTGATCCTGATGCGGAGGATCTTGCCTCGCAGGTCGTTGGTGTTGCCTGCGGAGCGGAGGGCGTTGGCGTATTCGTGGCCATCGCGCTCGTCCACCGGGTTGAAGCCATCGGTTTCGAAGGGGTTCGTGTTGTCGCCGGTGCTGAGGTAAAGGAGGCCGTCCGGCCCCCACTCGAGCGCGCCGCCGTGGTGGCAGACTTTGTTCGCCCGCTCGATCGGCACATCCAGCACGACCACTTCCGTCGCCAGGTCGAGCGCCCCGTCCTTGATGGTGAAGCGGGCGAGCCGGTTCACCATTTTCTCCGGGTGGGAGTAGTAGAGGAAGACGTGGCCGTTCTTGGCGAAGTCCGGGTCCAGCGCGATGCCCTGCAGGCCGTCCTCACGGGCGTAGGGGCTGTTGCGGTCGGTTTTCTTGAGGTGTTCGACCGGAATCTTCGCGACCTCGAAGATGCCACCGGTGGACGGGCGGACGCGCAGCAGGCGGCCCTCACGCTCCGTCAGGAAAATGTCGCCGTCCGGGGCGATGTCGAACGCCATCGCATCCTCCAGATCGGTGGCGATGGTAGTGCGGGTCAGCGATTGGGAAAAAGCCGCCGCGGTGAGCGCGGCGCTGAGGGTCAGGGCGAGGGAGAATTTCATGCGGCGATGGGTTGGACAGCTTCGGCTTCCGGCGGGAGGAGGGGAAGAAGTTAGATTTCGTGGGAATCCCCGGGTTGAGGGATGATGATTTCGGTCTCGGGGAGGCGGCGGGAAATTTCCTGGCGGAACCACTCGACCGCCGGATCGTCGCCGTGGACGAGGAAGGTCTTCTTCGCCTTCACCTTGCAGATGTAGTCGGCCAGCGCTTCGCGGGTGGCGTGACCGGAGAAGTCGAACACGCGGACCTCGCAGTTCAGTTTCACCGCCGGGTAGGCGGGATCGATCACGACTTCATCGCCCTGCTGCGCGGCGCGGATGCGGCCGCCGGGAGACTCCGGATCCGCGTAGCCGACGAAGAAAAGCCCGTGCTTCGGGTTCTCCAGCAGGCCTTGGCGGGCGAACGCGTTCGAGACGGTCTTCTCCGTCATCATGCCGCTGGACAGCGCGTAGATGCAGCCGGGGAGAAATGGGATGGGTCCGACGCGTTTCTTCGTCCCGGCTTCCAGCTCCATGTGCTTCATGAAGCGGAATCCCGGCAGGTTGCGGCGGGAAACGTCCGCGTAGCGGTCGTAGATCATCGTCATCTTGGTGCTCAGGCCGCCGATGTAGACGGGGGTCTTCTTTGGCACCAAGCCCTCCTTCTTGAAGCGGTCGATCATGGCCAGCACCTCCTGGGTCTTGCCCATGGCGAAGACCGGGATGAGGGCGGATCCGTTGCGCTCCAGCACGTTGCGGATGGCGTCGGCCAGCGCGTTCTCCTCGTCCTTCCGATTGTATTCCGGCTTGCGCGCGTGGTCGCCGCGGGTTGTTTCGATGATCAGGGCGTCCACCGTTTCCTCCGGCAGCAGCGCACCTTTCTGGACGGTGGCGTCCTCGAAGTTCACGTCGCCGGTGTAGAGGATGGTCTTGCCCTCCGCCTTGATGGTCACAGCCACCGAGCCAAGGATGTGGCCGGCGTCGTGGAAGGTGGCGCGGATCGTGCCGTCATAGTCCAGATCGAACGGCCGCTCGATGCCCTTGTGCTCGAAGCCTTCGGAAATGCGGTCGATGTCCTTGTGCTCGAACAGCGGGTATTCGGTGATGCCCAGCTCGATCCGCTTCGCCTGCATGACGTTGACGGAATTGTGGAGCAGGGCGCAGGAAAGCTCCGCGGTTTCCGGCGAAAGGAACACCTTCGCGTGCGGCTGTTCCTCGAGCAGCATGGGCAGGGTGCCGACATGATCGAGGTGGGAATGGGTCACCACCACCGCGTCCACCGACGCTGGTTGCAGGAACTCGAAGTGCGGGGTGGCTTCGATGCCTTCGTGCTTCGGGTGCATTCCGGAGTCGAGCACCACGCGGGCGGAGGAAGTTTCCAGAAGGTAGGAATTCGCGCCGATACCAGCGTGGCGGCAGAGACTTTTGAAAATCATGGATAAAATGCGGGAAAGGCGGGACCCGGGGACGATGGGGGAGGGGTCCGGGGCTGTCAATCCACGGAGAAAGGGGGGATTTCACGGTCCGGAACGGGCCGGATGCCCGGAGACGGGAGGGGTCGGCGGAGAAACAGCTTGAAAGAGAACGACACCTCCCGGCGAAAGTATGTGCCAATGCGCCTGGTGGAGACAGAAGGATTCGTGGATGTGATTGACCGCAAGGTGGTGGATGGGGAGGCGTGTCCGCTGCTGCGCAAGCTGGGAATCCGCGACTTGGGGGTGACGAAGGCGGGGGGCGAGTGGGCTTTCATCCGGCCTTCACCGGGTTTCGGACTGGTGCTTGTGACCATCGGCGGCGAGGGCCTGGTCGTGGCGGAGGGCTCCTGGCAGAAGGCGGGGAAAGATGCGGCGTACGTCATGCCGCCGGGAGTGCCGCATGGCTACCGGGTATCGCCGAAGGAAAAGGAATGGCACTACGCCTGGGTGCGGTTCGAGCCGGACGCCTCCTATCCGGAGTTGTTCCGTGAGCCGGGACCATGGCTGACGCGGGCGGCTTCCTACTCCCTTCATGCGGCGAACACCGGCCTGTCGGACGAGGTGTCCCGCGCGAACGATCCCCGGCTGACGGGTATCTGGTGCGACCTGATCCGGGCCACCCTGGTGGGATTGGTGAAGCCGGTGGAGGAGGAACCGAGGTTGGCGAGGATGTGGGCGGCGGTCGGAGCCCGGCTGAACGGGGAGTGGATCATCGACGAAATGGCGGCGGCGGCGAACGTCGGGCGCGAGCATCTCCGCCGCTTGTGCCAGAGATACCACGGCTGCAGCCCGCGCCAGCGGCTCACCCTCCTGCGGCTCCGGAAAGCATGCGAGCTGCTGATGCTGACGAACGCGACCCACCAGGTCATCGCGGAAGAAGTCGGCTATGGTGACGCGTTTTCCTTCAGCAAGGCCTTCACCAAGGAGTTCGGCGAGTCTCCGGCGAAATACCGCGAACGGGAAAAGGTGCTGGCGCGCGACAATGGCTTGGGGTGAGGGGTTTCCGGGACATGGTTGGGTGGCGTGGGGCCATGGCTTTGATGGACCTGGTGTGGCATCCATCAGGTCTGATCGAATGCCCCGCCCTGCGAAGCGTGACATTTTCAACAGCAGCCAAATCCGATGAGATCCATTTTCCCAAAGTCCATCCCGTTTCTGATGTGTTCGTTCCTGATCCAGGGGTGGGCGAAGGAGTCCACCACGGTCACGGTGGAGATTCCGGAAGCACCGGCCCGGGTCGATCCGATGATCTACGGCCAGATGCTGGAGAACGTGAACGATCAGATGATCTACGGCGGCGTGGCCAGCAAGGAAGGTGTCGTAAGACAGAACGTCATCCCGCATCTGCGCGAGCTCCAGATCCCGGTCATGCGTTGGCCCGGCGGGACGGTCGTCTATGAATACCAGTGGCGCAACGGTATCGGCCCGAAGGAGGGGCGGCCCACCGTGCCCAACCTCGCATGGGGCGGGGTGGAGAACCACCAATTCGGGACTGACGAGTTCCTCCGGTGGTGCGGGGAAGTGGGGACCGTTCCCTACATCAACCTCAACATGAGCCTCCATCCCGACCATGAAGGGACGCTGGGTGAGGCTCTGGACTGGATCTCCTACGTGAATGGTGACGAAGGGTCCGACCTCGGGAAACTCCGGGCGAAGAACGGCCGCCGGGAGCCGTATGGCGTCCGGTTCTGGTGCATCGGCAACGAGAACTACCTCAAGAGCAGGAGCGCGAGGGTGCAGGAAACCGATGAACAATACGCGAAGCGGCTGAAGGTGTGGGCGGGGACGATCCGCCACTACCATCCGGACCTGCAGTTGCTGGGCATCGGCCACACCAAGGAGTGGAACGGAACGGTGCTGAAGGAGAACGGCCGCCTGATCGACTTCCTGACCCAGCACTACTACGTGAACTCCAAGGTGAAGGATGGGGAGATCCAGGATCCGCTGAACACCCTGTTCGCGCCGGCGGAGATGGAGGCTCACCTTGTCCAACTGGGTGAGCAACTGAAGGAGGCGAACCGGCACCTGGGGCGGGAGGACCGGCCGATCCGGCTGAGCGTGGACGAGTGGAACAACCGCCACTCCGTCAACGGGGAGAAAGGCTTCGCCTTCAGCCGCCAGTCACCCCGCCGCGCGTTCGATGCGGCGGTGGTCGGTGGGATGCTCAACGCCTTCATCCGGCAGAGTCCCACGGTGGGGATGGCGAACTACATTTTTCCGGTGAATGCCCACGGACTGGTCCGGACGGTTGGGGAGGAGGATGCCTTCCGCACGGCCATCTATCCCGTGTTCAAAGAATACCGGGAGCGGATGGTGGGGCGGAAACTGGAAGTGGACACCAAGGGCGCGTCGCTCGACATGACGACCATCAAGCCCACCATCGACGGAGACACCCGCTACGACCGGATTTCCATGGAAGGGGTTTCCCTGCCATTCGTGGATGCGGCAGCGGTGCTGGCGGACGACGGTCATGTCCATGTTTCCCTGGTGAACCGGTCTCCGGATGCCGCCCAGGCGGCCACGGTCGCCGTACCGGACGGCTACGCGTGTGAGTCGGTGTGGAAGTTGGCCCACCCGAACATCAACGCGATGAACGACAGTGAGAACAGGGGAGTGGTGAAGTCCACGGTTCAGGCTGTTTCCGGAGGCGGCAACCGCCTGGAGGTGGAGGTTCCACCCTGTGGCGTGTTCATCGTCAGATTCGCCCGCGCCGGGCAGTGAGTTATTGTCGTCCGGTGATCTGTGCGGCGGCTTCGTCGGTCCACCCGGAATCCAGCGGCGCATAGGGCCGGAACACTTCCTGGGTGGCGAGCTGTTCGTTGTGGAGCAGCGCCTTGTGCAGTCCCAGGTTTGATGCATCCGGGGAGTCGATCAGGTTCGAAGAATCCGCGGCGCTCATCTGGAACAGCACCCGCATTTCGAAATCGGCGAGCAGCTTGCGCGGAATCCAGCGGCTGACGTTGTTCCAGGTATCGGACGTGGCAAGCACGTGGAACCCTGACGGGCCGCCCTCGCCCACCAGGTCGGCGAGTGTCTGGGAGGGACTTGCGGCCGGTGCGGTGTCGTCGTAGCTGAAGCGGAACTCGTCGTCAGGACGCAACGCTTTGAAGCGGTGGATATCGTGGATGAGCACGAAAATCTCGGGTGCGTTCCTTCCCGAGTCCGGGGACCGTGCAGCCAGCTCACCGGCCAGTCCGCTGAACCAGTCCGCAACATCCGCAGGACCACCGATGCGGGTGGAGTGGGGCAGTTTTTCCGCAAGATCTTTCAAAGCACTTCCGGTTGATTCGTCCGCCGCCCGCGGGTCGAGGATGATGAATTCCGCCTGGTCCTTAGGATACTGTGCGGCCAGGGAAACGAGCGCCCCCGCGAGCAGGGAGGTGGATTGCTCCGAAGATTGGCTGACCACCAGCAGGTTGCTGCCGCTCTGGCGGCGGAAGGTGGCGGCGGTGGGGCCTTTGATGGAGTTCGGCGCACCCAGCCATGCGTGGGCCGCACCGGGACGGGTGGCCGGCGCCATCCGCAGGGCTTCCGCCAGATCCGGGTTGGCCGCGATTTCCGCAGGGGCGTTTCCTTCGAAAATAATCGGCGCCGGTGCATCGCCGGTGTTCTCGGCCATCGCTTTCACGCGGGTGAGGATGGCATCCCGCTCGTTTTCCGGCAGCCAGACGATCTGGAAGGGGCTGTTCGCGGTGGCGGCACCGGATTGATCGTTGTAGATGCCCTCGCCCGGGCGGGTGAGCATGCGGGGGGCGGGGTTGTCCTCATCCATGATCAGATGGGCGTCCGTCTCATTGCACTGGAGGGCGATGCGTACGGCCATCTGGCCGAGCGTCGCCCTGGCCAGCGTGTAGGCCCCGCCCAGCGTCTGGGAGCCAAGGATCACGTGGATGCCGAAGGCGCGACCCTGCCGGACGATACGGTCCAGCAGCAGCGACGCCTGTTGCGCCACCGGATCGTCTTCGGTGAAAAACTCCTGGAACTCGTCGATGAGCAGCAGGGTGCGCGGAAGGCGCGTGCCCCCGTTCCGGTTGTAAGAGGCGAGGTCCTGGGAACTCGCCTTCCGGAACAGTTCGCCCCGCCGCTTGAGTTCGTCATCCACCCGCTGCAGCACGCTCAGGGCGAACTGACGGTCGCTCTCGATGGCGATGACGCGGGCGTGCGGCAGCTTTCGATCCGCGTAGCACTTGAACTCGACGCCCTTCTTGAAGTCCACCAGGTAGAACTCCACCTGCTCCGGTGAGGACCAGAGGGAGAGGTTCGTGATGATGACATGGAACAGGGTGGACTTTCCGGAACCGGTCTTGCCCGCGATGAGGGCGTGCTGCCGGGTGCCTTTCCCCAGCGAGAACATCTGGAGCTTCTTCGCCCCCGTCCGGCCGATGGGGACGCGGAGTTCTTCCGAGGTATCCAGCGACCAGACCTCCTCCTCCGATGGCATGATCTGGGAAAATGGAACCTCCACCCGGTTGGAGTCCACATTGGCCTTCCCGATCCTGTGGATCAGCGTGCTGGCGAACTGTTCTCCGGGAGGTGGATCGAAGGTCACCCGGTTGCCCGCCAGCAGCAGGCCACCTTTTCCGGATGAGAGGGTCAGGCAGGCACCGTGCAGTTCCTCATCCAACGCGGGGTCGAGCCCGGTCTGGCGGACATCCCGCTGGATCAGAAGATGGACTCCGCAACGGGCGCCACTGGAAGCGATCGAGCGCAGCCGCTTCATCGCCGTGTCACTGAACGCGGATGGAAATCCCGCGATCACCAGGAAGCGGTACTTTTCCGCGATGACGCCGGCTTGTGCGTTGTAGTCCGCGATGGTGGCGAACTCATTCCGCAGGTACATCTGGATGACTTTTTCGATGTGCTCGTTGGTTTCAGCCAGGCGTTCCTCGATCTGGGCCTGCTGGGTCCAGATCCGGTGGGTGATGAGGGATTCCTCATAGTCGGCCAGGTGCATCAATCCCGCGAAATCCTTCCCGAGGCCGATGGGGTCGATGAAGACGAATGACGCCCTGCCCGGCGGCAGGGAGGCGAGGATACGGATGGAGATGGCGTTGAGGGCGGTGGTTGCCGCCGGGGAGTCGCCGTCCGATTCGATCAGGATGGAGCCGCGGTCAGGGAAGCCAAGGGCCAGCGGAGCGGATGATTCCGGGAGCGGGAACGCCGGGTGGTTCGGGATGCCGCCGGAAAAACCGGAAGATTCGAGATGGATACTGCCGATCCGGATGGCGGCCGGAGCCACGGTGACGGGCGCCCATGTGGAGGTGGACTGCTCCGTCCATGCCGGAAATGCCGCTGCGGATTCCTCATCCAGCCCGTTGAGCTGGTCCAGGATTCCCACCACTTCATCCTGCCATGGCACGGCCAGTTGGCTGATGGAGTTCTCCATTGCCAGCGCGGCGGTCTGGGCGGCATTGGCCCGGGCCTGCTTACGCCGTCCGGAGGTTTCCTCCGCCTCCTTCCGGATGTTCGCCACTTCCTCCACATAGGCGTTGTGGAGGCGGGCGAGACGCCTGCGGTGGAGGTCCAGCATCCGGTCGGGAAGCAGCGCCAGTTGCTTCTGGAGCTCCTGCTGCCCTTTCCTGAGCAGGGATGTGATTTCGCTCTCCGTGGCCTGGAAGGTATGGGTGATGCCTTCGTTGTGGGCCTTTTCGTGCTCGGCGATTTCTTCCGCCACGGCGGTGACCTCATCCGCGGAGATTTTCTCGGCATGCTTCGATGCGTCGCGTGCCCGCGCGATGGATCCCGCGATCCGCCGGGCGGCGGGCCATGCCTGGAGCAGGCCGGCGCACCAGACCAAAAGGATCAGGCAGACGGTGGCGAACAGCCATGGACCCACTCCCCGGGCGATGGCGACATGGACAGCCCCAGCGACCAGGATGACGATCCAGAGGGGGGCCAGACGGAATGCGTTCGCCAGCGGCTGCCGGCCCGCCTCCTCAAGGTGCGCGCGCCCCGCGGCAATCTGTTCGAGGGATTCCTTCCGGTCTCCGGACTGCGCATCCACGCCGTTCTTTTTCTCGAAGAGGGATTCCATCACGGGACCGTAGGTCCGGAGGACTTTGAAGGTTTCGTCACGGAGCAGGCGGATGGCCTCACGATCCGTCAGGAGGTCCACCATCACCGACTGGTGTCTGGACGTGGCCGCTTCCAGCCGCTCATGGAGGACTTTCCGTTCGGAAAGAATGGTCCCTTGGGCCTTGCCCACTGCTTCGAGTTTCTTTTCCTCCAAGCGCTTCGCCAGCGTCGCACGGCTTGCGTGGTAGGCCCTGGGCAGGTGGTCGCGGCGGATCATATACGCCCGCTCCCGGGCGGAGGTCGCCGTTTGGTAGGTTGCCTCCAGCTCCGCGAGGCGGGCGGCCAGCGCGGCGGCATCGCTTTCCTCCCTGCGGGTGATCTCCTGGGCGAGCTTCAGGCTCCGGCTTTTGCGGGTCTTCTCGAGATCAAGCTCCGCCTCCGCGGTCTGCGCGACACGGCGTTTGATTCCCTCGATCGCGGAGAGGATCCGCGCGGGATCTATCGGATCAGTCGCATTCGGCATGAACTTTGTGCAGGAGTTGGTCGAGATCATCAAGGACCCGGAAAGTATCTTCCACACGATGGAAAAGTTCCGCCAGATAAACCTGTTCGAATTCCATGGCCTTGTGGTCGCGCCACGTTTTGCGTGTCTCCGTCCAGCGGGCGGAGAGTTGTCGTGTCGCGGCCGCGAGTGTGCCTTTGCTGCCTGATGAACTCATGCGGGTGGTTGGGCGTCGGTGGGTGGTGGATTCGGGGCGGGCGTGCGCTTTTCCGCATACGCCTGGAGTGCCTTGATGGACCCGGCGAGGGAGGCGACGCCGTTGGGCAGGTCCTGGGCGAGGAGGGACAGCAAGGGATCCAGTCCGCGCAGGTGCGGGCTGGCCATGCGTTCGAAGCGGTGCCGCCAGCGGGTGATGGTCCGCATTTTGTCTTCCGCCTCCTCCAGTGCACGCTTCGCCCGGTGGACGGCCATTTTCTGGAGCGGGTTCGCCGAGAACGGGTTGGTCAGGTTCGCGCTGTAAAGTTCCTGCTCCGCCTGCCGCAGCAGCTTCGTCCGTTTGCGGATTTCATTGCTCCAGTGGAGGTAACGGTCACGGTCCAGCCAATCCTGGGTGCGGCGGACATCGCTGGATGCTTCCTCCAGCGCGGTTCTGGCCTTCATGATGTACTGGATCAAATCGGCCCGGAAAAGCTCCAGTGCATCGATCGAGGAAACCCTGGCTTGGTCGGACATGGCGAGACTCAGCGTTGGTCGAGATACTGCTGGATGCGGTCCGCCTTCCGCAACAGGTACGGCGTGTGCCGCTCGGAGGCCTCCAGGAAGGATTTCACGGACTTCATCATCTGCAGGAACTCACCGGAAAATTTTTCCTGTTCCTGGTCCTGCCAGGTGTCACCCAGCGCATTGAAGCGGGAGAGGAGGGCGTTCGAACGGTCGCGGAGATCCAGGTTGAACCGCTTCAGTTCGGCGGCGAACCGGCGGACTTCCTCTGGATCGATGATGGCTTGGGACATGACGAGTGCATCCAATAGAGTCCAACTTTCCGTTCAGTGCGAGTGATTTGATGGACGCCGGATGATTTCGGACGGGACGAAAAAGCCCCCGTCCGGAGTTGGACGGGGGCTTTCGGAATCCGTTGGCGGTGGTGATCAGATCTTGTCCACCGAGTAGTCCCAGCCTTTCCGGTATTCGGCGCGCTTGATCAGCTTGTTTGCCTCCGGGTTGCCGACGGCCTCGAATTTCTTCTGGTCCCACTCGATCGGCTTGCCGGTGCGGATCGCCAGATCGCCGAGGAGGCAGAGTTCGGTGAGCGGGACCGCGTAGTCGAAGTGGGACATAAAGGCGAATTCCTTGCCGTTCTTGATGGCGAGGGACCATTCCTTCTGCGGATCTCCGGGAGTCGGGCTGCGGTCCACGGTTTTCGCGGGGAGGGAGGCGAGGAAGTCCTTCGAGCGTTGTTCCGGGAAGATGGTGAGCTTCTTCGCCTGGTCGCCCTGGTTGTAGAGGACGCCTTCGGAGCCGACCATGTAGAAGCCGCTGCCGCTGAGCTTCTGGTCGCCCAGTTCCTTCGGAGGTGCAGGTTGGCAAGGGGTGCCGTCGGCGTTTTTGCCTTCGTACCAGAACAGCTTCACCTCGCCATGGCCGGCGATGTTCTTCCAGAGATACTGGACCTTCGCGCCCTTCGGCCAGGCGATGTCCGTGAGGCCTTCGGAAGTCGCTTCGATCTTGTCCGGGACACCCAGGCCCAGACCCCAGACCAGCGGATCGAGGTTGTGGCAGCCCATGTCACCGAGGGCGCCGCTGCCATATTCGAAGAAGCCGCGCCAGGCGAACGGGGCGATGCCGGTCTGATACGGCCGGCTCGGCACGGAACCCAGCCAGAGATCCCAGTCGAGGTGCTCCGGCACTTCGGCATCTTTCGGGGCGACGGCGGGGCCCTGCGGCCAGATCGGACGGTTGGTCCAGACGTGGATTTCCTTCACCTCGCCGATGACATTCGCCTGGAACCACTCCTTGAGCAGGCGGTTCTCCTCGAAGGT
This sequence comes from Luteolibacter sp. SL250, assembly GCF_026625605.1. Classification (NCBI taxonomy): domain Bacteria; kingdom Pseudomonadati; phylum Verrucomicrobiota; class Verrucomicrobiia; order Verrucomicrobiales; family Verrucomicrobiaceae; genus Luteolibacter; species Luteolibacter sp. SL250. The sequence goes on along the minus strand of NZ_CP113054.1, from coordinate 4,674,669 downwards.
ATGGCCCTGGTTGCCCATCTGGGTGATGATGCCCTTTTTCTTCGCCGCCTTGTGGAGTTGGTCGGCCTCCCAGAGGGTGTTGACCAGCGGCTTCTGCACCATGACGTGCTTGCCGAGGGCGATGGCGTGCATTGCCGCCGGGAAGTGGGTGTGGTCCGGGGTGGAGACGGTCACCGCATCGATGGCCTTCTCGTTCTCGTCCAGCATCTTGCGGAAGTCGCGGTATTGCTTCGCCTTAGGGAATTTGGCGGCGGCTTTCGCCAGATTCTTCGCGTCCACGTCGCAGATGGCGACGATCTCGTTCTCGAACGACGCGTTCACCATGTCAGAGAAGCCCTTGCCGCCCACACCGATACAGGCGATGCCGAGTTTCTTCGAAGCAGGGGTATCCTGTGCGCGGAGCAGCATGTTCGGCAGGATGATCCCACCGGCGGTGGTGACGGTCAGCCCCTTGAGGAAGGAGCGGCGGGTGGAGAAAAGTGGATTTGAGGACATGGTGTCAGGTTTCTGTTAAATGGATGGACTGTTACTTCTCTGAAAGGATTGGTTTTTCAAAGGACTTTTGAGCCGTCCGGTGTTGAAATTTCTGAATTTCGGGTGGACAAACCCGGCAGGCGCGGGTAACCGAATGCCCCTCCGCGAGCCCAACGGGTTCCGGAACCGGACGATGGCAGAGTAGCTCAGTGGTAGAGCAGAGGACTCATAAGCCTTTGGTCGGCGGTTCAAATCCGCCCTCTGCTACCATCGTTTCCCAGCTTGAAAGGTTCGAAGATCGGCTTTAGGGTGCCGCCAGTGGAAAGGATTCCAAAACGTGGCGGAACGGTTCCCGGCATGATCGAGGTGGATGCCGGCGGGTGGGCGGCGTTCAAGGCGTTGGAGGCTGTCCAGCGGAAGGCATATTCGGTCAGCGAAGAGGCACGGCTGGATCACGGTAAATGGGTCGTTGCCAAACCGTCGGGGAATGGGTGGCAAAGTGCGCCGGAGTGGAGCATTGCCGAACCCCGCATCGTACCAAATCCGCATGAGTTGAAGTGGGAGGATCTTTACGATTGGTCGTTGGAACCACCGGCGGATGACGCCGACATGAGGGATGGGTATGTCTGAAAAAGGGAAGGACATATCGGTGTCACTCGCGGACTTCTCACTGGCGCTGGCGCGGCTTCAGGAGACGGAGACCCGGTATTGTGTGGTCGGCGGACTGGCAGTGGGGCAGTGGGCCGAGATCCTGCTGCCACCTTCATTGAGGAAGGAATTTCCCCTGCCGGTCCGGAGCAAGGACATCGATCTGCGGGCTGAAAAATCCGATGCGATGATGTTTGTCCGCAACCTGAAGGATGCGGGTGCCAAACCCGGAATTGTCATCAAGAGAATTCCGAAGGATGGCGAACGCTCCTTCCCCTCGATCGCGGTGCCTCTGACGCTTCCCGCAACCTCTTCCATCGGAGGGGATACTCCCACCACCATCGAGGCTCTTTCCGGCCTCCCCTTGCTTGATGAGCCCGGGCCGTTTGGGACGATCCTCCATCACGGAACACCTTTGAGATACGGGGACATCTATCTCCTGGATCCTTGTTCGCTCCTTGTTTGCAAGTTGAATGCCCTGCACACGAGGCCGCCCGGTGAATCGGAGAATGACAAGATCCATGCCAGGATTCTCAGTTTTGTCATCCCTCGCTTCATTTCAAAAGCCCTCCGCCGGTACAAAGACGGGAAGGATTCGTACCACCCGGGCAAGGATGCGTCCCGCCTTGCGTCCTTTCTGCGGAAGGATCCCTGGCAAGGTCTGATTCCCGAAGAGGAGCGGCGCCGTGTCCTGGAAAGTGTCCCGCCGGGCTAGTTCGGGCACACGGCCCGGCGTCCGGAGCCGGCCGCTGGGGATGCCGGAGTGTACTCCGGCGCGATTTCCGGAATGCTGCCGGGAGATGCCGCATTTGAAGTCGTCTTGTGCAACCGGGTGTTCCGTGGATACCGTTTTTCCAGATGGAGGAACTCGATGGACAGGGAGAAACGCCGGCATCAGTGCGGGCATGCAGGAAGTGGCTGCATCCTCTGTTCGCCCTTGTCTCCTCCATCTGTCTCCTCGGCATCATCGGCTGGACCGGTGAAGTCACCCCTTGGCAGCACTGGCTGACGGTTTTCACGGGGATTGCATTCGCCGCGGAGAGGAGCTGGGTCTTCCTCAAAATGCGGGACCACCACGTTGAGAGGCGCCGTCTCGCCTATCATGCCGGTCTGGCGGGAGTCGTGCTGATTGCCATCATCCTATTGTTTTCCTTCAAGGGGAGTTCCTGGATCACCGGAAAGCATCTTTTCATCCAGACGGTGGTCCTCATATCGGGGCTGGCGTCGCTGATCCATCATCAGGGCCGGTTCACCGCACGGGCGTTCCACCCGGGCCTGGTTCTGATGGCCTCATTCCTTCTCATCATCATCGTTGGCACACTGCTGTTGAAGATGCCTCGTTGTACGGTCGCCGGGCAGGGTTGTTCGTGGCTGGATGCGGCATTCACCAGCACCAGCGCCGTCTGTGTGACCGGACTGGCGGTGCAGAATACGGCCACCTATTTTTCGACCACCGGACAGCTCGTGATCCTGTTCCTGATCCAAGTGGGTGGGCTTGGCATCATGACCCTGACCTTTTTTGCGGCGGTCGTTTTGTTCGAGGGGCTTTCAATGCATGACCGGCTCCTTCTCGGACGGATGCTGCAGGAGAACCGGTTGGCGAGGGTGAACCACACCCTCGCGTTCATCGTCATCATGACGTTTGCCTGCGAAGGGGTGGGTGCGGTGGTGCTCTATTCCTCGCTGGGGGCGGTCACGGCTCCCGGAGAAAGAGTGTTCCAGGCGGTCTTCCATTCCGTTTCCGCGTTCTGCAACGCGGGTTTCTCCACGCTGCCCGATGGCTTGGCGGACAAATTGGTGAAGGACAACGTCCTGTGCCAGTTGGGCATCATGGGGCTGATTGTCGTGGGAGGGCTGGGTGCCCTGACGAACGAAGATCTGACCCAGTGGGCTGTGGCGAAGGTCCGGAGATGGAGGGACAAGGAGGGGAGGAGATACCGGTTGCGGGTGCAGACCAGACTGGTGATCACGGTCACCGGTGTGCTGATCGTGGGAGGTGCGCTGATCGTTCTGGTCACCGAGTACGTGTTTTGGAATGGCCCCGGGAATGGCGGTCGCATTTTGAGTGCGTTCTTTCACTCGGTGACCGCGCGGACGGCTGGCTTCAACGCGGTCCCGATGTCGTCGATCGGCGTTCTGACCATGCAGGTGGTGATCGTCCTGATGCTGATCGGAGGTTCTCCCGGGGGAACGGCCGGAGGACTACGCACGACCACCGTCGCCGTGGCGCTGGGGCACCTGTGGCTGCAGCTCCGTGGCAGTTCCCGCGGGATGGTGGTCTTCAACCGGACCATTCCGGCGGAGACCGGATCCCGTGCCTTGGGGTTGGTTTTCCTGGCGATTCTGTGGCTTGCGGTGAACTTCGTGATCCTGCAGTACCTGGAGGCGGGGAGGGGGCATTCGGACACCCGGTTGATTTTCGAGCTGGTCAGCGCGTTCGCCACGGTGGGGCTTTCGATCGATCTCACCCCGCTGCTCACGGACGGCAGCAAATGCCTCCTGATCGTCAACATGTTCGTTGGCAGGATCGGTCTGCTTACGGTGCTGGCGACCCTCATTCCGCCTGACCGGCGGCCTGCTTCCGGCAAACCCGGAGAAAACATCCTCCTCATCTGATCCCGCTCATGAAATTCTGCATCATCGGTCTTGGAAACTTCGGCACCCAACTCGCACGCCAGCTCGGGCGTGACGGGCATGAAATCGTGGCGGTGGACAATGATCCCGCCCACATCCACGCGCTCAAGGATGAGATCGAATACATCGTCCGGGCGGACTGCACGGATCTGGCCGCCTTCCACGAAATACCCGTGGACGCCTGTGATGCGGTGATCCTGGCCATCGGTGAGGACTTCGAGGCTTCGCTCTCCATCGCGGCGAATCTCCAGCAGCTCGGGGCGAAGCGGATCATCAGCCGCATCATCAATCCCCTCCATGGCCGGTTGCTGAAGCTGCTGAAGATCGACGAACTGATGATCCCGGAGGCGATGGCCGCCGCATGGCTGGCCCGCTCCCTCAAGACCCCGGATCTGATCGACAGCCTGGATCTCGGAGGGGGGTATGAGATCGCCCAGATCATCACGCCGCCACCGCTGGTTGGCAAAACCCTGCAGGAGGCGGAACTCCGGTCGAAGTATGACCTCAACCTCGTGACCATCGGAAAATCCCGTGGAGCAGCCGCCCTGAGTTCCGTCCGCCAGCCCATCAGCAAAGTCCTTGGCATCCCCCAGCCGGACCGACCGTTCGAGGAGGATGACGTAATGGTCCTTTTCGGGCTGGGGAAAAACCTGCGGAAAATGATGCGGGACCATCATCCATGATCCGTGACATTCACGGGGACTCCGGAACCAGCAGCCGATAGCCGATGCCGGGTTCATTGCGGATCTCAACGCCGCCGTTCGTGATCTTTTTCCTGAGGTAGGAAACATAGACCCTCAGATAGTCGCCGTGTTCCCGGGCGTTCGGCCCCCAGATCTGGGAGAGGATCTGCTGCCGCGTCAGCACCCGACCGGGATTCTTCGCCAGCATGCGCAGCAGGTCATACTCGATGGGCGTCAGCTTCAGGATCTCCATGCCTGCGGAGACCTCCCGCTTCGCCAGGTCGATGGTGAGTTGTCCCAGTTTCAGTAAGGGATCATCCGAGGTCTTTCCACGCCGTTGGATGACCGCCAGCCGGGCGATCAGTTCCGGGGTGGAGAAGGGCTTCGTCACATAGTCGTCGGCCCCGCTCTCCAGTGCCTCGACTTTCGTCCGTTCCTGGTCACGGACGGACAGGATGAGAACGGGGGTCTCCGTCCACTCGCGGAGTTTCCTGAGGACATCGATGCCGTCCATATCCGGCAGGCCGAGATCGAGCAGGATCACATCCGGCCTGCGGAATGCCGCCTCACCCAGGCCGAGGTTGCCGGTCTCCGCTTCGTAGACCTCATACCCCTTTGACTCGAGCACGATGCGCAGCAGCCGCCGGAGCTGGGGCTCGTCATCGATGATCAATGCTTTGGCGGAGGCATTCATGATGGAAGGGTCTCCACCGGCAGGCGGATGGTGAATTCTGCCCCTCCGCCGGTGGGGTTGCCAGCTTTGACGTCTCCGCCCAAGGCCTTCACCAGGGCCCGGGTGATGGACAGGCCCAGACCTGTTCCCCCGGCGGGGCTTCCTTGAGGGCGGTAGAATTTCCTGAACACCTTTTCCTCGTCACCTTCCGGCAGTCCCGGGCCATCATCAAGGATACGGAACACCAGCACACCCGGACCATCCATGGCACCGCTCACTTGGATGGCAGTCCCCTGCGGGGTGTAGATGGCGGCATTGTGGAGGATGTTCGCCATCGCCTGGGACAGCAGGTTGGGGTCGGTGCGGACGGGGGGAAGATCATCCGGGACATGGATGGCCAGCGGGTGGGCATCGAGCTCGTCTCCCGCCAGCCCGACCGCCTGGTGGATGATGTCCCCCGGCAGGCACCACTCCCCGGCGGATTGCACGGACGAGGACTCGATGCGGGTCATCTGGAGAAGGTGGTTCACCACCCGCTGGAGGCGCTGGCTGGCGGTGTGGATCTCTGCCAGGTATGGATTGTCATTTCCGGGCAATCCTTCGAGAGATGCCTGGATCACCGCGAGCGGGGTCTTCAGCTCATGGGAAACGCTGTCCAGCAGGGTGCGCTGGAGGCGCTCGGACTGAGCCAGCAGCTCCGCCTGGGTGATGGCTTGCACGAAGTGTTCCTTCTCCAATACGAGCGCCAGTTGCAGGGCGAAGGCCTCCACGGATTGGCGGGTGCGGAAATCCAGAAGGTCATCGTTCCCGAGGCGGATGCCCAGCACCCCCATGACAGCGGAGGCGGTCTGGAGGGGAAACCACGTCGCGGCGGATTCCGGGAGCGTGTCGGTGAATCTGCCCGCCGCAGCCTTGTTCTGGTAGGTCCAGTTGATGACCCCCCATTCTTTCGGCGTTGGTGTGAACGTGCTGGCGGGGTGGGGGGAGGCCGGCAGCGAGCGGTCGATGTTGCGGACGAACAGCGCCGTTTCCGCGTGCAGCAGATCGCCGATGGTGCGCAAAGCGTCCTGGAGTCCCTTGTCCAGTTCCGCGGAAAGTGCGGCGCTCTGCGTCACCCGGAGGAGGGCCGCGGTCTGGCGCTGCCGGTCACGTTCGGCCCGCTCCCGCTGGCGCAGGCGGGTGGTGAGGTGCCCCATGCTCACGGCGACGATGAAGAACATCCCGAACATCAGCATGTCCTCCAGCTTGCTGATGTGCAGTGTGAAACGGGGCCGGATGAAGAAGTAGTTCCACGACATCGCGCTGAGCGCCGCCATCGCCAGGACGGGACCCCGGCTGAATTTCAGGCCGGAAAAGATCACCGCCAGCAGGAACATCATGCCGATGAAGGGGTAACCGGTCTCTGGCAGGATCACCCACCCCGCCGCCACAAGGCCGAACGTGATCCCGGCGATCCAGAGGTAGTCACGGATGATGCCGGAGTATCCGGACGGTGTCCGCCTCGGAGGGCTTTTCCTCATCGCGGTAGCGAGCACCGGGCGGACCACGCAGACATCGATCTCACCGCTCGCGTCCACGATCCGCTCTGCAAGCGACCGCCTGAGCCATGACCGTCTGTCCGGTTTGCCGACGACGATCTGCGTGACATTCCGCTCGCGCGCGACTTCTAGCAGAGCGGTTGCCACTTCCTCACCTGTCACGGATACCACCTCCGCCCCCAGCTTGCGCGCCAGACCCAGGCAAAGTGCCAGCCTTTCCTGCTGCTCAGGGGTGGGCCGCTGTGAACCCTCCACCCAGACGGCCAGCCACTGGCATCCCAGACGCGTCGCCGCGCGCCGCGTCCACCGGATCAGGCTTTCCGCATAGGGGCTGGGACCAACCCCCACCAAAAGGCGTGCGTTCGCCTGCCATGGTGAACTGATCCTTTTCGACCGACGGATTTCCTCCAGATCCCTGTCCACATGTTCCGCGGTGAAACGCAGCGCCATTTCACGCAGGGCGGTCAGATTCCCTTCCTTGAAAAAATTCGTGGCAGCCAGTTCCGCCCGTTCGCCGAGGTAGACCTTCCCCGCGCTCATGCGGTCGAGCAGCTTTTCCACGCTCAGGTCGATGACTTCGATCTCGTGGGCGTAGTCGAGGATCGAGTCCGGGACCGTCTCCGTGATGGTCACACCGGTGATCTGCTTCACGGTGTCCACCTGGCTCTCGATGTGCTGGACGTTCACCGTTGTGAAGACATCAATGCCGGCGGCGATCAACTCCAGCACGTCCTGGTGGCGCTTCGCGTGGCGGGAACCGGGTACGTTGGTGTGCGCCAGCTCATCCACCAGCACCAACGCGGGTTTCCGTAGGAGGACGACATCAAGATCGAACTCCTGGAGCACATGCCCCCGGTGTTCGAAGGATTTCCGGGGGAGAACCTCCAGTCCATCCAGCAACTCCGCGGTCTCGCTGCGGCCATGGGTTTCCACCACCCCCACGAGGACATCCACGCCGTCTATTTTCCGCTGCCTCGCGGCCTTCAGCATGGCGTAGGTCTTCCCGACCCCCGGGCACATGCCCAGAAAGATGAAGAGCTTGCCTTGCTTCATCTCCGCTTCCTCGCGCAGCACTTCGGCGAGAAGCGCGTCTGGATCAGGTCGTGGATCGTTGGCGGTCATGGGGGGCGGTTACTGCCCTGGCTCCGTTGAAATTTGATTCTGACTGGCGGTGTCGTCAACGGTGTGCCTCGGGAGCGGGGCGGGATATCATGGTTTCCTGTCATCCAACGCGAGATTGAGCTCAAGCACGTTCACACCGGGCGCTCCGAGGATGCCCAGGATCGCCTTGGTGGTGTGGCTTTCGACGAGGGCACGCACCTGTTCCTCCGTCAGGCCACGGCTCTTCGCCACGCGGGGGATCTGGAGCTCCGCGTTTCCCGGGCTGATGTGCGGGTCCAGGCCGCTGGCGGATGCGGTGACCGCATCCGCGGGGACCTGGGCCGTTTCCGGCAGGCCGTTCACAGTCCGGTAGGCCGCGATCCGATCCGTGACCTGGTCGGCCAGTTTCCGCGAAGTCGGGCCGAGGTTGGTGCCGCTGGAGCTGGCCGCATCGTAGCCGTTGGCTCCCGCGGCGCTGGGCCGCGGGTGGAAGTAGCCTTCGCCGGAGAAGTTCTGGCCGAGCAGGGAGGAACCGATCACGGTTCCATCCTTGTCCACGATCAGGCTTCCGTTCGCCTTGTCGCGGAAGGCTGCCTGGCCGATGGCCCAGACCGCGAGCGGATAGAGACCGCAGGCGACCACGGAGAGCACGGCGGTGGCTGCCAGGGCACCGCGGAAATATGAGATGATTGTTTTCATGGAATCGGTTGGTCAGATGAGGTGGAGCGAGGTGATGACGACGTCGATGGCCTTGATGCCGATGAAGGGCAGGAGCAGGCCGCCGAGGCCGTAGACGAGCAGGTTCCGCTGGAGGACCGCAGCCGCGCCGACCGGGCGGTAGTGGACGCCTTTCAGCGCCAGCGGGATCAGCGCGATGATGATGAGCGCGTTGAAGATGATGGCGCTGAGGATCGCACTCTGCGGTGAGACCAGACCCATCACATTCAGCGGGGAGATGGCGGGGAAGGTCGCCATCAACATCGCCGGGATGATGGCGAAGTATTTCGCCACGTCGTTCGCGATGCTGAAGGTGGTGAGCGATCCGCGGGTCATCAGCAGTTGCTTGCCGATCTCGACGATCTCGATGAGCTTCGTCGGGTTGCTGTCGAGGTCCACCATGTTGCCCGCCTCGCGTGCGGCCTGGGTGCCCGTGTTCATCGCGACCCCCACGTCCGCCTGGGCGAGCGCGGGGGCGTCGTTGGTGCCGTCACCGGTCATCGCCACCAAGTGACCCTGTGCCTGTTCCTCGCGGATGCGGCGCAGCTTGTCCTCCGGCGTTGCCTGGGCCATGAAGTCGTCCACACCGGCCTCCGCGGCGATGGCGGCGGCGGTCATCGGATTATCACCGGTGATCATCACGGTGCGGATGCCCATCTTCCGGAGCTGGGCGAAGCGCTCCTTGATGCCGCCTTTCACGACGTCCTTCAGTTCGACCACGCCCAGCACGCGGTTGCCTTCCGCGACCACCAGCGGGGTGCGGCCGGCGCGGGAGGCAGCTTCCACAGCTTTCTCCACATCGATAGGGTAGTCGCCGCCGCCTGCGATGACATGGGCCTTGATCGAGTCCGCCGCACCCTTGAGGATGCTCCGGCCGTCGAAGCCCACGCCGCTCATGCGGGTCTGCGCGGTGAAGGGGATGAAGGTCGCGTGCGGCTCCGCAAGCTCACGCCCGCGGATGTTGAACCGGTCCTTTGCCAGGACCACGATGCTGCGGCCCTCCGGGGTTTCGTCCGCCAGGGAGGCGAGCTGCGCGGCGTCCGCGAGCTGCTGCTCCGAAACGCCCGGTGCGGGGACGAAATCGGACGCCATGCGGTTGCCGATGGTGATGGTGCCGGTCTTGTCGAGCAGCAGCACGTCGATGTCACCGGCGGCTTCCACCGCGCGGCCGCTCGTCGCCATCACGTTGCGGCGGATCAGACGGTCGATGCCGCTGATGCCGATGGCGCTCAGGAGGCCGCCGATGGTGGTGGGGATGAGGCAGACCAGAAGCGCGATCAGCACCGGCATGGTGAAGTTCACCCCGGCATACGTGCCGAAGGGCTTCAGCGTCACGACCACCAGCAGGAAGATCAGCGTCAGGGCGGACAGCAGGATCGTCAGGGCGATTTCGTTCGGTGTCTTCTGGCGTTTCGCGCCCTCCACCATCGAGATCATGCGGTCGAGGAAGGTGTTGCCTTTCTCCGACGTGATCCGGATGACGATGCGGTCGCTGATGACCATGGTTCCGCCGGTCACGGCGCTGCGGTCGCCGCCGCTTTCACGGATGACGGGGGCAGACTCACCGGTGATGGCGGCCTCGTCCACGCTGGCGATGCCCTCGATGACCTCGCCGTCGGCGGGGATGGTGTCACCTGGCTCGCAGACGACGGTGTCGCCCTTTTCGAGCTGCGGTGCGGGGACCTTCTCCTCGCGGCCGTTCTTCAGGCGGCGGGCCATGGTGTCTTTGCGGGCCTTGCGCAGGCTGTCCGCCTGGGCCTTGCCACGGCCTTCCGCCACCGCTTCCGCGAAGTTCGCGAACAGGACGGTGAACCAGAGCCAGACGGCGAGCTGGATGATGAACGGGTGGTGCGACTCCGCCGTGAAGATGCTGGCGGATGTGAGCACGGCACCCACCAGCGTGACGAACATGACCGGATTCCTGATCATGAGGCGGGGGTCGAGCTTCTTGAAAGACTCACCGATGGCAGGACCGGCGATCTTCCAATCAAACAGTGATGGAGCTTGATGAGACATGTTGGAAAGAAGTGTGGGTTAGAAAAGCTGGCCCTTGAGGTTGAGGAAGTGCTCGACAATGGGGCCCAGCGCCAGGGCGGGGAGGAAGTTCAGCGCGCCGATGAGCAGCACGGATCCGATGAGCAGCACCACGAAGGTGGGGCCGTGCACCGGGAAGGTGCCCATCCCGGGAGGGGAGACCTTTTTGCGCACCAGGGAACCGGCCAGCGCCATGATCGGGATGATCATGAGGAAGCGGCCGATGAGCATCGCGTAGCCGAGCGTGACGTTGTAGTTCGGGTCGCCGTTGGCAGGGTTCGCGGTCAGGCCTGCGAAGGCGCTGCCGTTGTTGCCGGTGGCGGAGCTGTAGGCATACAGCATCTCGGTGAAGCCGTGGGGACCATTGTTGTTCAGGCCCGCCAGACCCCAGCCGCTCACGGATGCCCAGGCGGTGAAGCCCAGGGTGGAGAGGCAGAGCACCAGCAGTGACAGCATTGACATCTTCACATCGAAAGCCCCGATCTTCTTGCCGAGATACTCCGGAGTGCGGCCCACCATCAGGCCGGCGATGAACACCGCCAGGATGACGAAGACCAGCATGCCGTAGATCCCGGCGCCCACGCCGCCGAAGACGACCTCCCCTAGCTGCATCATGAACAGCGGAACGAAGCCGCCGAGAGCGGTGAAGGAATCGTGCATGGAGTTGACCGCGCCGCAGGAGGCCGAGGTGGTGATCACCGCGAACAGAGACGAATTGAAGATGCCGAAGCGGACCTCCTTGCCCTCCATGTTGCCGTCACCGGCCAGCACGCCCAGCGTCTGGTGGATGGGATTTCCAACCGCTTCCGCCTTCCAGCAGAAGATCACCCCGGCGAGGAACAGCACGGTCATCGCGGACCACACGGCCCAGCCGTGGGCCTGGTTCCCAGTCATACGGCCCAGGTAGTAGGTGAACGCGCTGCCGATGGCGAAGATGGACACCATCTGGATGAAGTTGGACAAGGGGGTGGGGTTCTCGAACGGCTGCGCCGCATTGGCATTGGTGTATCCACCGCCGTTGGTGCCCAGCATCTTGATCGCCACCTGGGAGGCCATCGGGCCCTGGACGATCGTCTGGGTGTTCACGATGCTCTCCTCCATCACCGGATTGCCGTCGGCACCGGTCACGGTTTCACCCGCGTCATTGGTCTTTTCGACCATGACCTTCACCGGTTCCGTCAGCTTGGCGGTGTCATACGGCTTGAAGTTCTGGATCATCCCCTGGGACATCAGGAAGACGGCGAACACCAGGCAGATGGGCAGCAGCAGGTAGTAGGTGCTGCGGACCAGATCGACCCAGAAGTTGCCGAGTGTCTCCGAGCTGCGCCGGGCGATGCCGCGGATCAGTGCCGCGGCGATGGCGATGCCTGTCGCGGCCGAGACGAAGTTGTGGAACGTGAGGCCCACCATCTGGGAAAAATAGGACATGGTGGACTCACCGCCGTAGCTCTGCCAGTTGGTGTTGGTGGTGAAGCTGATGGCCGTGTTGAAAGCCAGGTGGTGGCCCAGTCCCGACAGTCCCTGCGGATTGAGGGGGAGCAGGTGCTGGAGCCTCAGGATCGCGTAGGTGAAGATGCAGCCCACCATGCTGAAGACCAGCATTGCCAGGGTGTATTGCTTCCAGTCGTGCTCCTTGTTGCGGTCCACCCCCATCAGGGCGTAGGTGAGCCGCTCGAGCGGCCGGATGACCGGATCGAGGAAGGTTTTTCCGTCCGCATCGAGAACCTTGGTGAGGTGGATGCCCAGTGGCTTGGTGATGAGGGCGACAACGCCGATGAAGAGGGCGAGTTGCAGCCAGTCGGTCGTGTTCATGGCGGTGGTATCAGAATTTTTCAGGCCGGATCATGGCCACGAAGAGGTAGATGAAGAGGAGGGCCGCGATGCCCCCGATGATGATGGTTTCCATGATGGAGGGGGCGTTACAGTTTCTCGCAGAACCGGATGTAGAGGCCGCTGGCGGCGAAAAATCCGATGATCAGGAGGAGGTGGATGAGGTCAGACATGGGGCTGTGGGATGGTTCGATTCACACCTCACAGCATCTCCGGAATCGGTGATCCCCGTTAATTAAAAGGGGGCCTGAATGTCTTAAAATAGTGTTAAAACGGAGCGATCATGAGGCCGCCTCGCGGGTATTGCGGGTTGATCGTCCGGAGATCCGGAAAGAATCGCCGCGCGAGCATCACCCGCATGGTTCCTGGTGACGGCGATTCGGAGAGATCGGCGGTTCAAATCCGCCCTCTGCTACCATCGTTCCCTTCACGAATGATAGGGGGACTTTAGCCTTTGATTTTCAGGCTGTGCCCCTCGCTCGAATCCTGGGTGAGTCGGATCGAGACACTCCCTGATGGGAAAATTCCATCGGGCGGTTGATGCAAAATTCCGGTGAGGAATCGATTGCTATTGCGAATCAGTATCAATTGTGGCTTATGGCGGGCCGTCATGTCGTTGCGCAAAGTCACTTTCTGGATCCACCTCCTCGCAGGATTGGTCGCGGGAGGGGTGGTGGCGGTCATGTCGGTGACGGGGATTGCGATCGCTTTCGAGGAGGAGATCCTCGCTTGGACGGACCGGAAGGTGAGCCATCGTGCCGCGCCGGTGCCGGTGACCCCGGTGATGGGAATCGAGGAGCTGAGGGCGAAGGCTGCGTGGGAGAAAGGGCGGGTGGCATCGGTGGTGACCTTCAGCGACAGGTCACGGAACTGGGAATTCCACACGGACGACGGGGGCAAGCTGTATGTCGATCCGCATTCCGGGGCGATGGATGAGTCACGGGCGGATGCCACGCACGAGGTGATCCACAAGCTGGAAGAATGGCACCGTTGGCTGGGTGCCAGAGATGGGCAGACGTCGGTGGGCAGATTGGTGACGGGCATCTGCAATCTGATGTTCGTGGTCCTGTGCGTGACCGGGCTTTACCTATGGTTTCCCCGCCGGTGGAGCTGGAGGGCGCTGCGTCCGCTGGTGGGGCTGGTGGGGCTGGTGGCGCGGTTCCGTGGGAAGGCGCGCGATTTCAACCTCCACAATGTGTTCGGGTTCTGGTCGTTGCCGGTGTTGCTGGTGCTGGCAGTGACAGCGGTCCCAATTTCGTTCGCGTGGGGCCACCGGCTGGTGTTCACACTCATGGGCGAAGAAGCGCCGGAATCGCGCAACTACGGGATGATGGCGATCAAGCCGCCGGTCGTGGCCATGCCTTCCGGGGGAATCCCGCGCCTGCCGGCCGAGGCGGCGATCGCGCGTGTGGCGGAGGCGTTTCCGGACTGGGAATCCATTTCGCTTGAGTTTCCCGGGACGGAAGAACCGGCGGGGGGGCCTCCCGCTCCGCTGGACTTCGGGGTCACTGTGCCGGATCCGATGCCGAGCCGCGCGTATATCCCGGTGAAGTCCGATCCTTTCACCGGGGAAATCCTGCAGGCGGTGCGCTTCGGCGACCGCAGCGCGGGTCTGCAGGCGCGGGTATGGGTCCGCTTCCTGCACACGGGGGCGGCCTTCGGTGTGCCGGGAAAGGTGGTGGCCTCGCTCGCATGCGCCGCAGCGCTGGTGCTTGTGTGGACCGGATTCTCCCTGTCATGGCGCCGCTTTTCCGGCCTCCGCCGCCGCGCCTCCGTTCCCCTTTCCACGAAACTCCATCATGAAAAACACACGACAACATCTGGTTCCCGCCCGTGAGGCGGTTGCCGCCTGCTGCGCCCTTGCCACCTCCGTCCTCATCGCCCGGGAAGAATCCGGGACGACACTCCCCACCGTTGAGGTGGTCGCGAATGCAACGGACTCGCCGGTCCTCTACCAGGCCCGCTCCTCCTCCGCGGCGCTGTTCACGGACACGCCCCTGATCGAGACTCCGTTCAGTGTCGGAGTTTACAACCAGGAGCTGATCGAGGACCAGCGCGCCTTCGATCTGCGCGACGTGCTTGAGAATGATCCGAGCGTCGCCCTACAGATGCCCGGCACCTACCATCACAGCCAGAATTTCTCCCTGCGCGGTTTCCGGGTGGATAATTTCAACGGCTACCGCGTTGACGGCCTGCCTTTCATCCATACCGTCGCCCCGCTCATCGACGACAAGGAGCGGGTGGAACTGCTCAAGGGGCCGGCCGCGCTGCGCTTCGGCCTGATGTCCCCCGGCGGAGCGATCAACCTGGTGCGCAAGCGCCCCACCGAGGATCTCTCCACCAGCCTCCACTTCGATGTCGATACCTTCGGCCGGTTCTACAACCAGATCGACATCGGCGACACGGTAGCAGGTGGGAAGTTCGGCTACCGTCTGGTTCTTGGCGGCGAGGAGTTTGAGGATTTCTACGACAACGCGGGCGGCGACCGCCTGTTCGGTACGCTTTTCACCGAATGGAAGCCCACGGAATCCCTCACGATCTGGTCATCCATCGGCGCGCAGGATTTCAAACGGAACGGCTACTACGGCCCGCTGGTTACCGCCGACGGCCAGTCTGTTCTCGATCCCGGCGTGAAAACCAACTCCATGCAGGACTGGGCGCGCAGCAAGCATGAGTCGTTCGGCACGGCCATCGGTGCGGATTTCCAGATCAACGAGGACTGGAAGCTCCGCAGCTCCGTCAATTACCAGGATTCCGAGCGCGACACCGTCGCTACATACGCCTCCGGAGTCATGGCCAACGGCGATTTCGAAGACGCAGCCTACATCGACATCGACCCGTCCACCTGGGAAGCCTACGGCGCCCATCTCCACCTGGAAGGAAACTTCGAGACTGGGGGCATCGGGCATGAAATTGTGGTCGGCGGGCAATACAGGAGCTACGACAGCACGTTCAACCGGGACATATACACGCCCGTTGGGCCGAACAACATCCATGACCTGATACCTTACCCGATGCCAGCGCCAGGACCGGATATCGGCCCCGGCCGTGACCTACGCACGCAAGACTACACATCCGATGAAATCGGCTTTTTCCTGACCGACACCATCAAGTTCAACGAGCATTGGTCCACCCTGCTCGGACTGCGCTACAGCAAATTCGACAACAACAACCTTTCGACCGTCGGCCCGGCGGTCACCGAATCTTCCGACAGCCAGAGCAACTGGGCACCGACCGCCGCCCTGATGTATTCACCGGTGAAAAACGTCCATACCTACGTGACCTACACCCAAGGTATGGAGGACCCCGGCGTGGCTATCGGCGTGCAGGAGTCCGAGCAGTTTGAGATCGGCGTGAAGGCGCAGACGGAGGACGGCCGTTTCTCCGGCGAGCTCGCGGTGTTCCATATCGAACAGGATCAGATCATCGACATCGACCCTTCCCCGGGCTACGACCCGGCTTTCGACGGCCTGCAGCGTCACCGCGGCATCGAGGCCTCTTTCCGCGGGCGTTTCACCGATATTTTCCAGGCGGGCATCGGCGCGATGATGCTTGATGCGGAGCAGGTGGACACCCAGGACGGCCTCAACGACGGCAACCGCCCATCGCACGTCCCCGACTTCCAGGTCAACATCTGGGGCGCGTTCGACATCCCCCAGGTGCCGGGTCTCACGCTCACGGCCGGCGCGCGTTTCGTGGACAAACAGTATCTGGATGGGGAAAACACATTCGCCACCGGTTCGTATTCGGTGGTTGATATCGGCGCGCGCTACAAAATCCGGACCGACTCGGCCGATTACACGGTGCGCCTCAACATCGAGAACGTGCTGGATGAGCGCTATTACGAAACCGGCGAGTTCTACGCGGGGGACGGCGGCTACCTCGCCTACGGAGCGCCTGTCCACGCGACACTGTCCCTGCAGATCGACTTCTGAGCCGGACCGGCTGAACTAGGAAGCGGCCCGATTGATCATCTCTGAGGAAAAAGCCCTTACCCTCGGAGCATCTCAATCGGACCGCCTTGTCTTGCGACATCGGAGGATGCTCCGATCCGGAATGCCGTCATTCAGAAATCTCTCAAACTCCGATTTTCCCGAGCACGCGTTCCAGGATTGAAAGCGCTTCGCGCGCTTCGTCCCCGCTGGCGTTCAGCGGTGGCAGCAGGCGGACGACGTCCAGTCCGGCGGGGATCACCAGAAGTCCGGCGTCCAGCAGGAGCTGGCCAACCCAGATGGAGGCCGCCTTGCCCGAGGTTTTGAAATCCTCGTTCGCCTCGATCACGGCAGTGTCGAGCTGGAGGCCGATCATGCAGCCGAAGGCGCGGACACCTTTCAGCGCGGGAACCTGCCACGCGGAAACCGCATTCGAGATGGAGGACCCGAGCGCCTTTGCATTGGCCGCGAGGTTGTCCCGCAGGATCACACCCACGGTTGCCAGCGCGGTGGCGCAGGCGAGCGGAGAGCCTCCATAGGTGCTGCCGTGGCTGCCCGGGCCGAGGATGTCGCAGAGATCCATGCCATCGCCAACGGGACGCTTGCGGGCCCAGAAAGAACCGAGCGCATAGCCACTGCCGATCGACTTCGCCCAACTGATGGCGTCAGGAAGGATCTCGTCTCCGGGGACGATGGAGCGCCAGCCGCCCAGATCGCCGGTCCGGCCAAGACCGCACTGGATCTCGTCGAACAGCAGCAGGAGGTCGTGCTTGTCGCGCAGCTTTGCGGCGGCGCGCAGGAACTCCGGGGTGGCGGGGTGGACTCCGCTTTCCCCCTGGACCGGTTCCAGAAGGATGGCCACCGTGTTCGGGGAGATGGCTGCCTCCAGGGCGGAAATGTCGTTGAACGGCAGGTATTTGAAGCCGGGCAGCAGCGGGCCGAAGCCGCCGTGGATCTTTTCCTGGGCCGTCGCCGTCATGGTGGCGAACGTCCGACCGTGGAAACTGCCGGTGAAGGTCAGGATCTCATGCCGCGGCGTGCCGTCGGCGGCGGGCTTCGCGATGCCGTATTTCCGGGCGATCTTGATCAGCCCCTCGTTCGCTTCCGCACCGGAGTTGCCGAAGAAGCACTTCCCGGGAATGCCGAGGACGTCATCCACGAGGATCTTCGCCAGTTCCCCCTGTTGCGGGATCTGGAACCAGTTCGAGACATGGATCAGCTTCGCGGCCTGATCCTGGATGGCCTTCACCACCTCCGGGTGCGAGTGGCCCAGCGGACAGACCGCGACGCCACCGGCGAAATCGAGATACTTTTTCCCGTCCCGGTCCCAGAGATACGATCCCTCGCCGCGTTCCGGGTAGAACTCGTAGCGGCGGTAGTTGGGCATCGTATATTGATCGAGGAGCGAGGCACTCATGGATGGTAGGTGGGGACGGGGATGTCTTTGCCGCGGCGATGGTCCGGTCTCGTGCGGAGGCACGGATACATATATCCCCCGGTCCGGATGAAAAGAACGATTCTGTCCATTCCCATGCCGGATTTCCGTGGTCGGGGGAGTGGAAGTTGGAGGAAAATTTCCAGTTGGCGGCATGGCTGGCATCGGCTGAGCTTCCGGCTTCCATCCCACATGAGTTCCGAAGAAGCCCCTCCTTCACCCCACCAGCCAGCATTCCACCGGACGCTGGGAAACCTCATTTTCTTCAGCCGCTGGCTCCAGGCCCCCCTGTATTTCGGCCTGATCGTGGCGCAGTGCGTCTATGTCTTCCATTTTCTGGTGGAGCTGTGGCACCTCATTGGGAAGGCATCGAAGATCACCGAAACGGAGATCATGCTCACCGTGCTGGGCCTGATCGACGTGGTGATGATCGCGAACCTGCTGATCATGGTGATCGTCGGCGGCTACGAGACGTTCGTTTCACGGTTGAACCTGCAGCGGCATCCGGATCAGCCGGAGTGGCTGTCCCACGTGAACGCCGGAGTGCTGAAGGTGAAACTGGCGATGGCGCTCATCGGTATTTCCTCCGTCCACCTGCTGAAGACCTTCATCAACGCGGAGAAAATGGCGATGAACGTGATCATCGCCCAGGTGGGCATCCACCTCACCTTCGTGGTTTCCGCGCTGATCCTCGCCTATGTGGACCGGATGACATCCGGAGGCGGCAAGGCCAAGGCCCACTGACTTTATTCCGGCAGCGGCTTGCCCTTGGTCTCCGGGGCGAACCAGATGGCGATCATTCCGACGACGTAGATCAGCGTGATGACCGCGCCCATCTGGGCGTAGCCGCCGTAGTGGGCGACGAGCTGCCCGCCGGTGAGCGCGCCGACAGCGGCGATCAGGCGCCCCGCGTTGTAGCAGAGTCCCTGGCCGGTCGCCCGCACCGCGGTGGGGAACAGTTCCGGCAGGTAGAGCGGGAAGAATCCGTAGAATGCCGCCGTTGTCATGCCTGTCAGGAAAATCGTGAACACGAGGTGCTGGGTGTAGTCCGTCTGTGTCCGGAACAGATAGCTGCAGACCACCAACGAGAGGAGGCACAGGGTGAAGTAACCCCACCGCCTGCTGAAACGGCCCACCAGCATCGGAGCAAACAAGGCTCCTGCCACCGCCCCGATGGAGGATGCCATGTGAGCCGTCGCTTTGTGGGTGGCGTCCCCCGTCCCCATCGAGTCCACCCAGAGCGGGATCCACTGGACGGAGGCCCAGGTACCGATCAGGGCCACCGAGGAAAGGACGATGCCTATCAGCGTCCGCTTCAGAAGGACATGGTGCGTAAGCACTTGCCGCAGGGGGGAAGCGTCCGTTCGCGAAACTTCCTTCGCGTGCTGCCACTTTTCGGATTCCGGAACGAACAGGCGGATCAGGAAGGTGAGGATGGCCGGTGATGCGCCCACCAGGAACATCCACCGCCAGGAGTCTTCCGTCACTTCCACGTAAAGGGCGATCACGCCCACGATGACCATCCCGATATTGGCAGCCGCGCCGATGGCACCGGCCAGCCATGGGCGGTGCTTCTCCGGCCAGACCTCCATCACCAGGGCGACGCCCAGCGCCCATTCGCCGCCCATGCCAAGCGCCGCGATGAACCGGAAGATGGCGAGGTGTTCAGGGCTTTGGGCGAAGTATCCGGCCCCGCTGAACAGGGAGTAGCAGAGGATGCTGAAGGACATCGCGCGCACCCGTCCGATCCTGTCACCCAACCAGCCGAACGCCGCCCCGCCGAGCGCGGCACCGACCAGGAACGCGGCGGTGATGATGCCCATCCATTGGCCGACCTGCCCTTCGAGGTTCGGGACATCCCCGAGCATGTCTCTGAGCGCGGGGCGCGCGACGACGGGGAATAGCCCGATTTCAAAGCCATCGAAAAGCCAGCCGAGGAAGGCTGCGGCGAGCGCCAGATAGGCGGCTCTCTTGTTGGGTACGGAGGAAAGGGTTTGGGTAGCCATTGTTCGTGTTCTAAACAAACTACGTTCCGCTGCCAGCTATTTTTGCATGCAATTCAATGGGTGGGAGCTGCCATGTTGCGAATCAGTTGTCCATTGCGGCGCTCGACCGCCTGCCGGATTTCGGGGCGGAGCGGCTGGGCAAGAAGCCGGTTGTTGATTTCCAGTAAATTCCGTCGGTAAGCCTGGAATTTGTCTTCTCCATTGGAAGAAGTGATTTCCAGGTGGTAAAAAGCCTCGGCCGTACGTCGCCAATCCCAGAAGACGTGATTGAGGGGTAGAAAATCCTCGCGGGGCAGGCGGTTGTCTTCCGGCGAGGTCCAGTAGTGGAGGAGGATCCGGTCCATTTCGGCGACCCCTTTCCGGCGGATGAATTCCTTGGCGAGCGACTCTGGAATCATCCGGACATGCTTCCAGACTTCGTTGAAGTCGACATCGACCATCGCTCCGGCGGCTTTCACATAAACCGGGCTGTTTTCCAGATTGGTGTTTTTTCCCGCGGCATCCGTCACCCAGATGAAGGCGGCGCGGGGTTCCAGGGTCGCCCAGCCTTCCATGGCTTCGGCGGCGGCGAAGTGGAGTTTTCTGTCGAGCAGGACGCGCACTCCTTCCTCTTTCGAAATTTCACCGATGCGGTGGAGGAATTCGAGGTTTTCGATGTTGGGTTCGGTGAGCAGGTTGCGGGAAGCACCCTCATCGGAAAGGGCTCCGTCGAGATAGGCGCGCCAGTTGCTGGCGTCGATCTGATCGAGCCATTGCCGCCGCTCGGGCTGGCTGCTGGCGGAGAGTTTTTCCGTCAGGGTGGCGGGCGAAACGGAACCGGCTGTGGGGTGAACCGAGCGGGTGCGGGCCGGCGTGGGTCGCTGGGTTTTGCGGGAGGGTGAATCGGCGGCGGTGGTGGCGCTTTTGATATCGCCTGGGCCGCGGGCAATCCAGCCGATCGCGAGGCCGCAGATGAGTGCGATAAAGGCCGGGAGGATTTTCACCATTCCGGCGTCTATCGGGAAAGCGGTCGGACCGCAAGGAGACGTCAGTTTGCCAGTGATTTCAGATCGACGACCGAGCGATAGGGATTGAGGGGGAGGGCCGTTCGGTGTTTCATCCGTTCATGGCTGGAAAACCGGAAATGACGGTCCTTTTGGCTGCACTCTGCGGGGTGTCCCTCACCTCCTGCATGCAGGTGGGGCTGGACTCCGTGGGGACAAAGGTGATCCACCAGCGCAAGGAGGAGAGCGTTGTGCTGTGGAAGGACCGGAGAATCGGAAAGCCCGGGGCGGGTGAATACCTTGGTGAGAGGACGGCCATCCTCGTCGGCGGGGACACGCGCATCGACTTCGAGTTCCACGCCACATCGTTCACGATGAGGGCGAATTCCAAGGCCGGGGATTTCAGCATCGGTTCCGCCGCCGCGGTGGCCGCGGATGGTTATTACCTCACCGCCGCCCATTGCCTGAACGACAAGGGTCTGAGGCTCATTTCCTACACTGGAGGTGGGCTGCTCTATACCCAGGAGGTCCGGACCGTCTGGAGCGGTGAGGACATGGGGATGGATCTCGCGTTGATCCACATCCCGGCGAACGGGCTGGCGTCCTTTGCCCTTACAGATGCCCGCGCGCTCCAGCCCGGGGTGGAGGTGCTGGCAGGTGGGGTGGGCGGGCTGAAGTACGGCCAGAGCGCGGGCAGCATCCTGTCCGTGCGTGACAAAGGAGAGGGGAGTGGTTCCAACTGGAAGGTGGTGGTCCACTCCGCGCCGCTCATCCAGGGCGACAGCGGCGGACCGGTGATGAACGGGGCAGGCACACTGGTGGGTGTCACCTCGACGGGAGGCGCGTTCGGCCTCGGCTTGCCGGGGATCCAGTGGGTGCATGCCTACCGTGCCGGGGCCATCTGGGTGGACCCGGTTTGGATCCGTGGAGTGATCTCCGCGGATCGCAGGTCCCAGCGGGCGGAGGGAGGCCCGGTGTTCAGGGTGAAGCCAGTCCCGCCAGGTAGGTTTCCCAGAAGCGGTTCGTGAAGACCTGCTTGGGATCGTATTTCCGTTTCAGTGCGGCGAAGCGGCGAGCCTGGGGATAGCTCCGGAGAAATTGGGCGGGCGTGGCGTGCGGACGGTAGGGCAGGTAGTAGGTGCCGCCACAGACGAGCGCCGCGTCGATGAGTTCTTGGGTGAGTGCCGCCATCGTGGTGTCCGCCTCCGCGTTCCTCCGGTGGTTGAAGAGCATCACCAGGCCGAAGACCTCCTTCCCCGCATAGCGGAGGAAGCTGTCTTCATCCCGTTCCACATTGCGGACAGTGATATTGAGAAGATTCATTTCCGGATACTCCGGAAGGATCTTCCGCGCCCGCGTGAGGAACGCCTCCAGATTTCCCACGGGGACGAAATATTCGTGCAGGATCTCGGCCTGCGAGCGGTCACGGTTCGAGTAAAGCCGGGAAGGTTCATCCAGAATCCTGTTCCGCCGGTGGAGGCCGCCGCCGGTTTCCCCGAAACGCTTTTCCATCGCCCAGCGGAAGTTCTTTCCGAAGCAGCTTCCTCCTCCGCCACGGAAAACCATGCGCGACAGCGCGGCTTTGGTTCGCGGCAGCAGCGGGGGGTTGGGGGCGCTGGCATCGGTATGCTCCAGCACGGTGATGATCGCTTCGGAGAGGAAATGATCCGGCGTGGGGCTGATGCGCCCGTAGGCCATGCCGGCATTCCCTCCCTTGGTGAGTTTCCGGTAGGTGGTGAGGTAGTCGCGGGTCGGGATGATCTCCGCGCGCGCCCGGTAGATGGCGTCCGGCACCACCCTCAGATCCACCTCGGTGATCACGCCGAAAAGACCGTAGCCGCCGAGCACCAGTGAAAACAGTTCCGGGTTCCGCCGACGGCTGCATCGGCGCACGGCCCCGTCCGCGGTGATGATCGTGAAGGACTCCACGGTGCTTGCGATCGGCTGGGAATCGTTCTGCCAGCCATGGCAGTTCACCGAGATGCTGCCACCGACGGTGAAGTCGTTGTTCGACTGCATCACGGAAACGGAACGGCCGTGCTTTTCGAGGAACGCGATGATCTCATGCCACTCCGCCCCCGCCCCGGCGGTCAGGATGTTCCGGCTTTCATCGAGACTGAGGGAATCGACCGTGTGCATGTCGATGACCGTCGCGCCTTCGGAAAACGTGTGGCCGCCCATCGAGTGCCGGGCGCCACTGATGGAGACCTTCGCCCCGCTGCGGACCAGTGCGGAGATTTCCGCCGTGGCGGTGGCCTGATCCCCGGAAGGCCGGAAGATGGGGCCTGGACGGTTGGTGGTCATCCGGCTGGCGTCATTCACCCCGGGCTTGGTTTCCGGGAGCCGCGGTCCGCTCTGGCGCACGATGGCGCTCCCCATGCCGGCCGGCCCGCAGCCCGTGGCGAGGATGGGTGCGAGAAAAAGAAAACCCGGGGCGACTTTCATCAGCCCCGGGCTCTAGCAGAACCATCGTGGGATCGCAAGGACCTCACTTCCGCAGCGACTTCATGTCGATGACGAAGCGGTACTTCACGTCGCTTTTCAGCAGCCGGTCGTAGGCCGTGTTGACATAGTCGATGTCGATCATCTCGATGTCCGAGGTGATGTTGTGTTCGCCACAGAAATCCAGCATTTCCTGTGTTTCCTTGATCCCGCCGATGAGTGATCCGGTGAGGATCTTCCTGCCGAAGATGAGGCTGAAGGAAGAAACCGGGAGCGGCTTCTCTGGGGCACCGACGAGGGTGAGGGTGCCGTCGATCTTGAGGAGGTTCAGGTAGATGTTGATGTCGTGCTCCGCGGAGACGCAGTCGATGATGAAGTCGAAGCTGCCGAGGTGGGCGTTCATCTCGTTCTCGTTCTTCGAGATCACCACCTCATCCGCTCCCAGCCGCTTCGCGTCGTCCGCTTTGCCGGGAGAGGTGGTGAACAGGACGACCTTGGCTCCGAAGGCATGGGCGAACTTGAGCGCCATGTGGCCGAGGCCGCCGAGACCCACGACGCCCACCTTGTCGCCCTTTTTGATGCCCCAGCGCTTGATCGGGGAATAGGTGGTGATGCCCGCGCAGAGGAGGGGGGCGGTGGCAGCCAGGTCGAGATTTTCCGGGACGCTCAGAACGAAGGCTTCATCGACCGTAACGCTGTTGGAGTATCCCCCGAACGTATGGCCGCCGTCCGTATGCTTGTCCGGCGCGTTGTAGGTGAAGATGGCGCCCTTTTCACAGAACTGCTCCATGTGCTGGCTGCAGTTGGGACATTCCTGGCAGGAATCCACCATGCAGCCGACGGCGGCGAGGTCGCCGACCTTGAATTTGCTGACATGGCTTCCGACACGCGTCACGCGGCCGACGATCTCATGGCCGGGGACACAGGGGTACACGGTATTCTGCCATTCGTTGCGTGCCGTATGCAGGTCGGAGTGGCAGACCCCGCAGAAGAGAATTTCGATTTCGACATCCCGCGCGGTGGGATCCCGGCGTTCGAAATTGAACGGTTTGAGCGTGTCAGTCGGGGATTTGGAGGCGTAGGCGATGGCGGATGGCATGGTGATGGGAAGTTTGCGACGGTCGAATTTAACAGCCTTTGGCGATGAGTCGAGGAGCCGGTTGCTTTTTTGGACGAGATTTCTTGCGCATCCCGCCGGGAGGTTCAGGTTGGAGGGCCATTTGCGTAGCTAACCCGCGCGGACGGCCCCAATCCAACCCAAGACATAGAACGATGGAATTCCAATGCCCCCATTGCGGCATCAACATGACTTCGGAAGACGAGAACGCAGGGCAGGTGGTTGCCTGTCCTTCCTGCAGCCAGAACTTCCAGATCCCGAATGTCCCGAAGATGGGAGCCGTCACCGCCTCCGGAAAGGCACGCAAGAAGCTCAGGGGTGGCTGGGATGAGGAAGACCATGCGAACGTCAATTTCCTCCTCAGCCTGGGCATCGGTGTGGCGATCACCGCTGTGTTCCTGGTGCTTCTGATCCCATTCAAGGGAAAGGCGTGGTCGGATATTTTCCTCCAGCGGGGGTGGGTGAACTACGCGGAGGTGTTCCTCTTCTTCTGGGGGATGGTGATCCTCACCCTGAAATGGAGGAAGTCCAAGCACCAGCGGAACGCGATGCTCCTGGATGTGGTTCCTTCGTCCCTGGGGGCGGAGATCAACGCGGAAACCGTTCCGGAATTCGTGGACCACATCTACAAGCTGCCCATGCAGCTCAGGGACAGCCTGATGGTGAACCGCATCCGCAAGGGATTGGAGCTTTTCGAGAAGCGCAATGACAACGGCGAGGTCACGGTCATCCTGAATGCCCAGTCCGACATCGACGCCAACCGCATCACGGGATCCTACACCATGCTGAAGGTGTTCCTGTGGGCGATCCCCATCCTCGGTTTCATCGGAACGGTGCAGGGTCTGTCGGTTGCGGTCAGTTCCCTTTCCGCGGGCGGAACGGATCCGGAAGCGCTCAAGGCGTCCATCAACAACCTCACGGGCGGTCTTGGGGTCGCGTTCGACACCACCTTGCTCGGCCTCGTTCTGTCGATGATCCTTTCCTTCCCGATGGCGGCGATGCAGAAGGAGGAAGAGGAAACCCTCACCCTCATCGATGCGTTCTGCGCGGAGAAACTGCTGCCCCGCCTGAACGACTCCCGCAACACCGGCGCGGACCAGCTTTTCTCCGATGCGGAGAGCCTGCCTTCCTTCGCGGCCTCGTTGATGAAGGCGCACGAAACCTTCCTGGTGAACCTGAACCAGGCGACGTCCATGCTCACCCAGGCGGGGGATACGCTCCAGAAGCGGCTCGACACCCACCAGACCCACGTGGAGGGCGCGTTCATCCAGTCCATCAACCGGCTGACCACGGAGACACGGGAGACGCTCACCAAGCCTACGGTGGAGATGAGCCACTACCTGGAGACACTCGGGAAAGGCATCGCCTCGTTGGACGAGACGCTGCGGAAACTGGGCGGCGAGACCATCGTCGTGAAAAAGAAAGGGCTCTTCGGCCGCTGACCGGACATGGGCAGGCGCAAGTCATCGGGCGGGGGGGTCTCGCTCTTTCCATTCCTCAGCATCCTCTGCTGTCTGATCGGCCTGCTGACGCTGATGATCAAGATCATCAGCGACATCAAGGCGATGGAGCGCGGGCAGAATCAGGAGGAGATCGCGCTCGCTCTGGAGAACCAGAAGATCAAGAAAGAGGTCGAGAAGAAGCGGGAGGAAATCGCGAAGATCCGTGAGGAACTGAAGGAGAAAGGTGCGGCCACCGTGGAACTCAGCGAGCTGGAGGACAAACGGGTGGTGCTGCGCCGTGAACTGGACAGTTCCAAAAGCCCGGACCCGGCTGAGACGGATGCCGTGCTCCAGCGCCGGATCGAGGCGTTGATCCAGCAGATCGCCGCCATGATCAAGGAGCGGCCGCCGCTCGACCAGAAGATCGTGGAGCTCACCAAGGAACTGGAGGAGCGGAAAATCGACGCGAACGCCAAACCACCGCCGGTGGTCGTGCAGCCACGGGGGATCGGGACGGCGGATGTGAACCTCCGCTTCATCGAGTGCGAGGCGTCCGGCATCGTCATCCGCAAGAAGGATGGCGCGAAAGTGTCGGTCTCAAAGGCATCCATCACCACGGAGCCGGCCCTCGCGGAGTTCCTCAACGAGGCGAAGGCCGACCGCAAATCCATGGTTCTGTTCCTGCTCCGGAATGACGGGAACGAAACCTACAATATCGCCGCGGGCTGGGCCGAACACCAGTTCGGCCTGCGCACCGCGAAACTGCCAATTCCGAACAAGGGGGACATCGACCTCTCCCGCTTTGACCGCTAGGACACGATGGGACGCAGAAAGTCAGAAGACGGGGAGACGAGCATGGATTCGCTCATGGACGCGCTCACCAACGTGGTGGCGGTCCTCATCGTGATCCTGCTGCTGCTCCAGGTGGATGTGGAGAATACCGTGAACAAGATGTTCGACGAGCTGCCTCCCGCCACTCCGGAGGCCGTCGCCCAGTCAAAGCTCCTCCTCGCGGACACCGCGAAGAAGCTGGAGATCGAAAAGGAGATGCTGGAAGCCCCGGCTCCCACCCCTGAAAAGCTCGAGCAGGTCCGCACCGACCTTTCCTTGCTCGAAAAGACCATCGAGGAGAGCAAGGCGAAGCTGCTCGAACTCGCCAAGCTGAAGAAACTCGCGGAGGAAAAGGAAAAGGAAGCCGCCGGGGAAAAGAAGAAAACGGACGAACGGCTGGCGAAAATCCGGGATCTGGAGGCGCTGCTCGACCAAACCCCCAGGGCGAAGCCGCAGGCCGCCAGCGTGGTGAGCATCCCGGACAGCCGTCCTGTGCCGGACAATGCGGATGTTTTCTACTGCTTCATCGTGGAGGATCAGGCGCACCTCGTCGACGCCATCGAGGCGAAGGCGATGGTCATGAAGGTTTTCGATGCGAAGAAAAAGGATCTCAAATCCGAGCGCGACCGCCAGCCCGGCGCGCGGACGCGCTACATCTATGACCAGGAGGAAGTGGTGAAGTTCTTCGAAACCCAGGAGATGAAGGTCCGCAACCAGAAGATCATCGTCCCCTACAACAAGCCGTGGACCCGTTTGTCCTACCGCGTGACGTTCGACCCGAAGAACGGTGATGCTTCCGGCGCGGACATGGACCAGCCCGGAGGGCGCTTCCACCGGATGATGGACTACGTGAACCGCCAGTCACGGAAGCCCGTGCTGATTTTCAAGGTGCACCCCAACGGGTTCGCCACCTACCTGAAGGCCCGTCAGATCGCGGATGAGAAGCAGATCCCGGCCGGCTGGGAGGTGGATGGGAATGCTTTCCTGAGCGCACCTCTGGACGACTTCGGTGTCAACCGCCTTGAGGATCCACCACCGCCGCCAGCCGGAGGGCCGGCCCCGCCACGACCGACCCGGAAGCTGGACTGAGGTCACGCCATCGCCGGATAGTCGGTGTAGCCCTCCGGCCCACTCCCGTAGAAGCTCGCGGGATTCGGTGGATTGAGAGGGGAGCCGTCGGCAAATCGTGCCACCAGATCCGGATTGGCGATGGCAGGTACGCCGAACGCCACGGCATCGGCGGTGCCGGACGCGATGATGGCATCAGCGGATTCGCGGGTGAACTTTTCGTTGGCGATATAAGGCCCACCGAATGCGGCCTTCAGCGCCGGGCTGATGCTGTCAGCCCCCTCCGCCTCCCGGGCGCAGATGAAGGCGATGCCACGCTTCCCGAGTTCCGTGGCGACGTGGGTGAAAGTGGCGAGCCGGTCGGAGTCACCCATGTCATGGGCATCCGCGCGCGGGGCCAGATGCATTCCCACCCGGTCAGCCCCCCATACGGACACCACGGCGTCGGTGACCTCCAGCATGAGCCGGGCCCGGTTCCCGATGGAGCCGCCGTAGCTGTCGGTCCGCCGGTTGGTGGAATCCTGGAGGAACTGGTCGAGCAGGTAGCCGTTGGCGCCATGGATCTCCACGCCGTCGAAGCCCGCTTGCTTTGCGTTTTCCGCGCCCTTGCGGTAGGCTTCGATGATGCCCGGGATCTCCTCCAACTCCAGCGCGCGCGGGGTGACAAAGGCTTTCTCCGGACGCACCAGGCTGACATGGCCGGCGGGCTGGACGGCACTGGGGGCGACAGGGAGGTCGCCGTTGAGGTAGATGGGGTCGGAAACCCGGCCCACGTGCCAGAGCTGGAGGATGATCCTGCCGCCCGCCGCGTGGACGGAATCCGTCACTTTCTTCCAGCCGGCCACCTGTTCCTCGGACCAGATGCCGGGAGTGTCCGGATAACCGACACCCTGCGGCGTGACGGAAGTCGCCTCGGAAATGATGAGGCCGAACCCGGCGCGCTGGGTATAGTATTCCGCCATCAGGTCGTTCGGCACCCGGCCCGCGCTGGCGCGGCAGCGGGTGAGGGGAGCCATGATCACGCGGTTCGGAAGGTTCCAAGCGCCGATTTGGATGGGAGTCAGGAGGTCAGACATGGTTTGTTCGATTTGTGTCGAACCATAGGCGAAATCATCCAGCCGTCAAAAAGAAAACTTCGATGATTGTCGAACTTGATGGACGATGTATATTCGGGGCGGACATGAAAGTGTATGAGCATCCGGATCTCACCTCCATCAGCCTTCCAGTGGTGATGCAGGCGCTTTCCGATCCGTGCCGACTTTCAATTCTGAGGGAGTTGCTCGATCAGGGGCGTCCGATGGCCTGCAACCAGGTTCCGCTGGAGATATCCAAGGCGACCCGCTCCCATCATTTCGAGGTTCTGCGCAATGCCGGCCTGATCCGCACCGAAGTCGAAGGCACGAAGTGCATGACCTCCCTGCGGAAAGAGGAGGTGGAGGGGCGTTTCCCGGGACTGTTGGAGCTGGTTTCCTCCTCTGAAGCCGACTCTGAATCCTGATCCAGCCGGCAGCCGGAGGTGTGGGAAGCCTGTATTTCCTAGGAATAGGGGCGTTTTTATCAAATTTTCCGGATGAATCGGAAAATTTCTGAAAAAGTTCCAAATTAGGGCTTGCAGGGTCGTCCGCGGTACCTATCTTCGCCGCCCCCACGCGGCCTGCTGACGTTTTGACGAAGCTTGCCTCCACATCGGGAACATTATCGGGTGCAGCTCCGGAAAAAAGCTACTTCAAGGTTGCCTTGTCGTCGCTCCGGATTGTCCTCCGAAAGGAAAATCTGAAACCACCGCAAGGAAATCATGCCGACCATCAACCAGCTCGTTCGCAAGGGACGCCTCACTCCGGCCGAGAAGTCGAAGTCCCCCGCTCTCGTGAACTGCCCCCAGCGCCGGGGCGTTTGCCTCCAGGTTATGACCCGGACGCCCAAGAAGCCGAACTCCGCGCTTCGTAAGGTCGCCAAGGTTCGCCTCACCAATGGCTTCGAAGTCATCGCCTACATCGGTGGTGAAGGCCACAACCTCCAGGAGCACTCCATCGTTCTGGTCCGTGGTGGCCGGGTGAAGGACCTTCCGGGTGTCCGCTACCACATCGTCCGTGGCTCCCTCGACACCCTCGGTGTCGACAAGCGCCGCCAAGGCCGTTCCAAGTACGGCGCCAAGCGTCCGAAGCCGGGCCAAGCAGCCGCTCCAGCCAAGAAGCGGTAATTTTCACGTCCTCAACCTTACCTTTTTACTGCCATGCCACGCCGCAAGCGCATCTTCACCAAGCCCGACCGCAGCGATGCCCGCTACGCCAGCCCGCTCGTTGGTCACCTCATCAGCAAAATCATGCGCGACGGGAAGCGTTCCCTCGCACAACGCATCGTTTACGCTGCGATCGACCGTGCGAACGAAGGCATCGACACCGTCGATCCGCTTGAAGTCATCACCCGTGCCGTCGAAAACGCCAAGCCACGCGTTGAGGTCAAGTCCCGCCGTGTCGGTGGTGCGACCTACCAGGTGCCGCTTGAGGTTGCCGCTGACCGCTCCGAGTCCCTCGCCATGCGCTGGCTCGTCCAATACGCCCGCAACCGCAAAGGCACCCCGATGCACGTTGCTCTGGCGAACGAGATCAAGGACGCCGCGAACAACCAGGGCTCCGCAGTCCGCAAGCGTGACGACGTCCACAAGATGGCACAGGCCAACCGCGCCTTCGCCCACTTCCGCTTCTGATCTGACTGACAAGCGCTCCAGCGAAATCCCGTCGTGAACCCCAACAGTCCAAACCGCCAATACGTGCTCGAGCGCACCCGGAATATCGGGATCGCCGCGCACATTGACGCGGGCAAGACGACCCTCACCGAGCGGATCCTGTTCTACACGGGCATGATCCACAAGCTGGGTGAGGTGCACGACGGTGCGGCAACGACCGATTGGATGGAGCAGGAGCGCGAGCGCGGCATCACCATCACCTCCGCCGCCGTCACCACCGAGTGGTGGCAGCACGAGGAGGCTGGTGTGACCAAGCTCTTCCCGGGGCAGAAACACCGGGTGAACATCATCGACACCCCCGGCCACGTGGACTTCACCGCCGAGGTGGAACGCTCACTCCGGGTGCTTGATGGTGCGATCGTCGTCTTTGACGCCGTCGCCGGTGTCCAGCCCCAGACCGAAACCGTCTGGCGCCAAGCCACCAAGTACAACGTCCCACGCCTGGTGTTCGTCAACAAGATGGACCGCGTGGGGGCTGACTTCGAAAATGTCGTCAAGGAAGTCCGCGAGAAACTGGGAGCCAATGCCGTCCGCATCCTGATCCCGATCGGTTCCGAAGAGAACCTCAAGGGCCAGATCGACGTGGTGAACCAGAAGGCCGTCTACTTCTCCGACGACGACAAGTTCGGCTCCACCTACACCGTCAAGGATCTGGAAGGCGACCAGATCGGACTCTGTAAAGAGGCCTACGACGAACTCCTCAACGCCGTCGCCGATGTCGATGATTCCATCGGTGAAAAATTCCTGAGCGAGGAAGCCATCTCGCTCGAAGATCTCAAGAACGGCATCCGCCGCGCCACCATCGCCAACAAGCTCGTTCCCGTTGCCGGTGGCTCCGCCTTCAAGAACAAAGGCGTCCAATACCTGCTCGACGCCGTTGTCGACTACCTCCCGAGCCCGCTTGATATCCCCGCCGCCATCGGCATGGATCCGGACAACGAGGAGCACAAGATCGAGGTTATCACCTCCGACAACGAGAAGTTCGTCTCCCTCGCCTTCAAGCTGTGGGCTGACAAGTTCGTCGGAAAACTGGTTTTCTTCCGTGTCTATTCCGGCGTCGTCAAGAAAGGCGACACGGTCTACAACCCCCGCACCCGCCGGTCGGAGCGCGTCGGCCGCCTGATCCAGATCCAGGCCAACGAACACAAGGACATCGAGGCCTGCTACTCCGGCGACATCGCCGCCATGGTGGGCATCAAGAACGTCACCACCGGTGACACGCTCGCCGCTGAGAAGCACGACGTGGTTCTCGAACCCCCCACTTTCCCGGAACCGGTCATCTCGATGGCCGTCGAGCCGAAAACCAAGGCTGACCAGGAGAAGCTCGCCCTCGCTCTCGGCCGCCTCTCCGAAGAGGATCCAACCTTCATGGTCAAGACCGACGAGGAGACGGGTCAGACCATCATTTCCGGCATGGGTGAACTCCACCTGGAGATCATCGTCGACCGCCTCCGCCGCGAGTTCAAGGTTGAGGCGAACACCGGCGCCCCGCAGATCGCCTACCGCGAAACCATCACCGCCGCCGCCGGTGGCGAAGGCAAGCTGGTCAAGCAATCCGGCGGCCGCGGCCAATACGGCCACGTCGTCCTTTCCATCGCCCCCAACGAAAAGGGCAAGGGCCTCACGATCGACAACAAGGTCGTCGGTGGCACCATCCCGAAGGAATACATCGGCGCCGTGATGAAGGGCGTGAACGAGGCCATGACCAACGGCGTCGTCGCAGGCTACCCGGTCATCGACGTGCATGTGGAGATCCTCGACGGTTCCTACCACGACGTTGATTCCAACGAAAACGCTTTCACCATGGCGGCCATCTTCGCCATGAAGGACGCCTTCAAGAAGGCGAAGCCGATCCTCCTCGAGCCGGTCATGGCCGTGGAAGTCTCCACTCCGGACGACTACCAGGGCGATGTCATGGGCGACCTCAGCCGCCGCCGGGGACAGATCCAGAACACGGAGTCGAAGGGAAAGTTGTCCATCGTCCATGCCAACGTCCCCCTCAAGGAGATGTTCGGCTACTCCACCGCCGTCCGCACCCTTTCTTCGGGGCGTGCCTCGTATGCGATGACCCCATCGCACTTCGAGCAGGTCCCGAACAATATCGTCGAAGAGATCGCCAGCGACCGCCTTGGTTGAACCGATCACTCGCCCTGAAAACTGACAGTTAATCAACACACGCACCAACATCTCCTCATGGAAAACCAGAAGATCCGCATCCGCCTCCGCGCCTATGACCACCGCGCCATCGACCGCTCCGCCGCGGAGATCGTGGAGACCGCCAAGCGTACCGGTGCCCGCGTCGCCGGCCCGATCCCGCTGCCGACCCGCATCGAGAAATTCTCCGTCAACCGTTCCGTCCACGTGAACAAGAAGTCCGCCGAGCAGTTCGAGATCCGCACCCACAAGCGCCTCCTCGACATCGTCGATCCAACCGCCCGCACCGTTGATGAGCTGAAGAAGCTCAACCTGCCAGCCGGTGTCGACATCACCATCCGCATCTGATTTCCGGTTCCTCCGTTCCGAAATCTCCAATTCCTAATCTCCAATTTCCTTTTCGCAATGTCACTCGGCCTTCTTGGTAAAAAACTCGGTATGACCCGCCTGTTCGACTCGAACACGCAGGCCATGATCCCCGTCACCGTCATCGACGTCGCCGGCAACACCCTCCTCCAGTCCAAAACCGTCGAGACCGACGGCTACACCGCCGTTCAGGTCGGCTTCGACGACCAGAAGGAACAGCGCGTTTCCAAGCCGGATCTCGGCCGCTTCAAGAAAGCCGGTTCCGCTCCGAAGCGCTTCGTGCAGGAGTTCCGTTTCGAGCGCGGCGCTGAGCTGCCGACCGAGCTTCCCGGCCTGGACACCTTCAGCGAAGGCCAGTGGGTTGACGTCATCGGCACCAGCAAGGGCCGTGGCTTCCAAGGCGCCGTGCGCCGCCACGGATTCGGCGGTCTCCGCATGACCCACGGTTCCATGATGCACCGCCGGACCGGTGCGATCGGCTGCCGCTCCACCCCGGGCCGCGTCTGGAAGAACCAGAAGATGCCCGGCCACATGGGCAACGTGCCACGCACGGTGCAGAACCTCAAAGTTGTCGCCGTCCGCAAGGACGACGGAGTCATCCTCGTCTCCGGAGCTGTTCCGGGCGCGAAGGGCGGCTACCTCACCATCCGCCCCGCCAAGAAGAAGTCCGCGTGATCCGGACATTCCCCTGAACATTCACCAGCCTTTTAAGTCATGTCAGCCAAGACCTTTACCGAAGCAGACGCCCAGGCCGCCAACGTCGTCCTCGTCGGCCAGGAGCGCGGACGCCAGGCCGTCCACGACCTCGTGACCGCCTACCGCGCCAACCGCCGCACCGGCTCCGCCAACACCAAGACGCGTGGCGAAGTTTCCGGCAACAACAAGAAAATCTACAAGCAGAAGGGCACCGGCAACGCCCGTCACGGTGACAAACGCGCTCCGATCTTTGTCGGTGGTGGCGTTGTCTTCGGCCCACGCCCGCGTGATTATTCGAAGGATGTGCCGAAGTCGGTCCGCAAGCTCGCCCTGCGCCGCGTGCTGGGTGACTCCGTCCGCGCCGGCAAGGTGTCCACCGTCGAAAGCTTCAGCATCGGCGGCAAGACCAAGGACTTCGTGGCCGCCGTCGAGGCGATCACCCCGAACGACAAAGTGCTCATCGTCGGCAACTTCGACGACAAGACCCGCCTCGCCGCCCGCAACGTGGGTTGGACCCAGCTTGTGAGCGCTTCCGACCTCAACGTCGAGCAGCTCCTCCTCGCCCGCAGCATCATCCTCGTGGGTGACGCTGTCAGCACCCTCGCATTCCGCACCGCCTGAACCCCGGACCAGAAACCGAGACCATGAAAGACATTTACCAGGTTATTAAAAACGTCCGCCTCAGCGAGAAGGCCACCATGTTGCAGGAGTCCAACAACGAGATCACCCTCGAAGTGGACCGCAGCGCGAACAAGGTGGAGATCAAGCAGGCTGTGAAGGAACTGCTCGGCAAGACCGCCGTCTCCGTCCGCACCGCCAACTACGACGGCAAGGAGCGCCGCAAGCGCCGCGCCGACGCAGGTCGCACCAGCAGCTGGAAAAAAGCCATCGTCCGCCTCAAGGAAGGCGAAACCCTCGATCTCATCTGATCCGGGCTACTTCTAACCGCAACACTCAACCGTTCAGCGAGTCATGCCACTCAAGACTTTCAAGCCAAACACCCCGCCGGAGCGTTACAAGCAGCTTCCTTCGTTCGATGAGATCACGAAGAAGTCCCCGGAGAAAAGCCTCCTCACGCCCCTGAAGCGCAGCGGTGGCCGCAACAACACCGGCCGCATCACCACCCGCCACATCGGCGGTGGCCACAAGCGCCACTACCGGATCGTTGATTTCCGCCGCACCAAGCGCGACGTGGAGGCAACCGTGCTCGGCATCGAGTATGATCCGAACCGCACCTGCCGCATCGCCCTCATCCAATACACCGACGGACAGAAGTCCTACATCCTCGCCCCTATCGGCCTGGAAGTTGGTGGCAAGGTGTCCGCCGGCCAGAACGCCGCTCCAAAGGCAGGCAACGCCCTTCCGCTCAAGTCCATCCCGCTCGGCACCTCGATCCACAACATCGAGCTGACCCCAGGCACCGGTGGCAAGCTCGTGCGTGCCGCAGGCCAGTTCGCCGTCCTCTCCAACCGTGACGACGAGTGGGCGCTGGTGAAGCTCCCATCCGGTGAGATCCGCCGCTTCCATCTGGACGTGTTCGCAACCGTCGGCCAGGTCGGCAACCGCGACCACATGAACGAAGTTTCCGGCAAAGCGGGCCGCACCCGCTGGCAGGGTGTCCGTCCGACCGTCCGCGGTATGACCATGAACCCGGTTGATCACCCGAACGGTGGTGGCGAAGGCCGCTCCAAGTCCGGTGGTGGCCGCCAGCACCTTCTTTCCCCATGGGGCCACGCCAAGGGCGAAAAGACCCGCAAGCCGAAGAAGGGCACCAGCGTGTTCATCGTCGAGTCCCGCCACAAGAAGAAGTAATCCACTTCCCGAACCTTCAACCACAGCACGTTTCCCATGCCACGCTCACTCAAGAAAGGCCCGTTCGTCGATCAGAAGCTTCTCGCGAAGATCGACGCCGTTGCCGAAGCCGGATCCGACCGCAAGCCCATCAAAACCTGGAGCCGCAAGTCGATGATCACCCCGGACTTCGTCAGCCACAACTTCGCCGTCCACAACGGCAAGACCTTCGTCCCGGTGTATGTCACCGAGAACATGGTCGGCCACAAGCTCGGCGAATTCGCTCCTACCCGCATCTTCCGCCAGCACGGCGGTATCGGTAAGAAGTAATCCGTCTTCCTGTCAGAATCCTCCACGACCATGTTCGCCGTCCGCCAACTTCCGACACTTGCCGCCGCCCTCGGGCTGCTGGCCGGGACGGGTGTTGCCGCGGCCCAGCGGCAGGCCACCGTGGAGGAACTCCAGGAAACCATCCTCGACCTGCGGGAGCAGAATGTCGCCCTCCAGCGCGCCCTCGCCGAATCAAACAAAGGCGAGAAGCAGGCGTCGGAGCAACTCTCCCAGGTCCGCGACCGTCTGGAAGCCCTCGGCAAGAACCTCCTCGACGGCGGGAATGACCGCCTCGTCCAGGCCGCCGCGGATCTCCAGATCGCAAACGAACGCACCACCCGGCTCGAAAGTGCCGTGATGCGCCTCGTCTCAACCATCACCGACTACCGCAGCAAGGCGGTGGTCTCAGACCCGGACGCACTGCTTCGTCTGGAAACTTCGCTAAGAGAGCTTGACGACGTCCTCGGACTACGCCAGAAGCCCCGCCCCGATGTCCGCACCGGGTCACTTCAGGAAGCCCGCGTTGTCAGCCTCGACCAGGAAAGTGGCATGCTCGTTCTCAACCTCGGGGAGACCCAGGGTGCGAAAATCGGCATGACTTTCCGACTCAGCCGGGGACAGCAGCCCTACGGCCAAGCCATCATCGCCGACGTCCGCAAGGGCGTCTGCGGCGCGTTCGTCGAAAGACTGGACACGCCAAACGAAACTCCCCGCCCCGGCGACCTCGCCATTCTCGAACTACAAGCATCCGCGCAGTAACCACTCACCGTTGACACGACCATGGAAGTCAAGAGCACCACTAAATTCGTTCGTCTCTCGCCTCAGAAAGCGCGTGACGTAGCCCGTGAAATTCAAGGCCTCCCCGTGTCGAGCGCCCTCGATATCCTCACCTACACCCCGAAGAAGGCGGCGACCCTCATCGGCAAGACCCTCAAAACCGCCATCGCCGATGCTGAGAACAACTTCTCGCTCGACACCAACTCCCTGGTCATCAAGGAAGCCGTCATCGGCGCCGGCCCGACGCTCCGCCGCTTCAGCCCACGGGCGAAGGGTTCCGCCGGCCCGATCCTGAAGCGCACCAGCCACATTTCCATCACGCTCGTGGGTTCCGCCCCTGAGAAGAAAAAGAAACCCGCCCGCAAGGCGGCCGCCAAAAAAACCGAAAAAGCTCCCGAAGCCGCTGAAGCCGCCGCGGAAGAGCAAGCCTGATCCCCTTTAATCTTATCCATCACCGACCATGGGCCAGAAAGTAAATCCGATCGCATTCCGTCTCGCCGTCAGCAAAGACTGGCGCTCCAAGTGGTATGCCAGTGGCAAGGACTTCACTGACAAACTCCACGAGGACCTCGCGATCCGTGGTTACCTCAAGAACAAGCTCCAGAACGCCGGTCTTTCCCGCGTCGTGATCGAGCGTGCTTGGAACAGTGTCCGCGTGACCCTCCACACCTCCCGTCCGGGCCTCATCATCGGCCGCCAGGGCAAGGAGATCGAGGTCATGACCAAGGACATCACCGACCTCGCAAAAGGTGCCCAGGTCAAGATCGACATCGTGGAGATCCGCAAGCCGGAACTCGACGCCCAGCTCGTCGCCGAGCAGATCGCCGTCCAGCTTGAGCGCCGGATCAGCTTCCGCCGCGCCATGAAGCGTGCCCTGCAGACCGCCATGGACTTCGGTGCGGAAGGCATCCGCCTCCGCGTCGCAGGCCGTCTCGGTGGTGCTGACATCGCCCGTGCCGAAGGTTACCGTGAAGGCAAGGTGCCTCTCCAGACCCTCCGCGTGCCTCTCGACTACGGCTTCGCCGAAGCCCGCACCGTCTATGGCATCATCGGCGTCAAGTGCTGGATCAACAAGAAGGAAGACGACGGCAGCCGCCCTGGCGGTGAGCGTGGTGAGCGCCGCGAACGCGGCGACCGTGGCGGTGACCGCCGTGGTGGTGGTGACCGTGGCGACCGCCGTGGTGCCCCCCAGAACCGCAACTGATTCCTGTTCCGACGAACCAATTTCCAACAACACATCACACTTTTAGGAGGACCGAGCCATGCCTTTGATGCCCAAACGAACCAAGTTCCGCAAGAGCCACCGCGGAAGCCGCGCAGGTAACGCCCAGCGCGGAACCACCGTCGCCTTCGGTGACTTCGGCCTTCAGACGCTCGACCGCGGCTGGATGACCAACCGCCAGATCGAAGCCTGCCGTATCGCGATCAACCGCTCCCTGAAGCGGAAGGGCAAGGTCTGGATCCGGATCTTCCCGCACAAGTCCATCACCGCCCGCCCGCCGGAAACCCGGATGGGTAAAGGTAAGGGTGCCGTGGACGGCTGGGTGGCCGTCGTCCGCCCTGGCAACATCCTCTTCGAGGTCGGTGGCGTGACCGAGTCCGCTGCCAAGGAAGCGATGCGCCTCGCCTCCTACAAGCTGGGCCTCCGCACCCGCCTCATCGCCCGCAATCCGCACGCCTGATCCGGCAGCCAACCACCAACCAACGTCCGACCATGGCCAAGAACAAAGGCAAAGAAATCAACCAGCTCTCCGCTGACGAGCTCGCCAAAAACCTCCGCGACCTCAAGCAGGAAGCCCTCAACCTCCGCCTCCAGCGCGCCACCGGCCAACTGGAGAACCCGGCCCGCATCACGCAGGTCCGCCGTGACACCGCCCGGATCCTCACCGCCCAGAACGCCAAGAAAGGCGCCTGATTCCACCAAGCCCCTTAAATTGAACGCACCATGAGCGAGAACACTCAGGAATCCCAACCGCACCTTCGCAAGACCCGTGTCGGCGTCGTCGTCTCCGACAAAATGGAGAAGACCCTCGTCGTCGAGCACGTCGCCCGCGTCCCGCACCCGAAGTTCAACAAGATCGTCAAACGGTCCAAGAAGTACTACGTGCACGACGAGAGCGGCCAGGCCAAAATCGGCGACCGCGTCCGCATCGTTGAAACCAAGCCGCTTTCCAAGCTGAAGCGCTGGGCCCTTGCCGAAGTTCTTTCCCACTGATCCGGGATCCGCGGCGCTCCGCTCCGCATCTTCACCTTCCTACACAACCAATTCCTTAGATTTACTGCCATGATCCAGATGGAAACCATGCTCGACGTCGCCGACAACACCGGCGCCCGCAGCGCAAAAATGATCGGCGTGCTCGGCAAACGCACCCGTACCGCCCAGGTTGGTGATGTCATCACCGCCCACATCCGCGATTCCATCCCGACCGCTTCGGTCAAGAAAGGCAGCGTCGTCAAGGCTGTGGTGGTCCGCACCGCCTACCCCATCCGCCGCCCGGATGGCTCCATCCTCCGCTTCGATTCCAACGCGATCGTCGTGATCGACAAGGACAACAACCCGCGTGGTACCCGGATCTTCGGACCCGTCGCCCGTGAGCTCCGCGAAAAACAATTCATGAAAATTGTTTCCCTCGCGCCCGAAGTGCTCTAAGACGCCGCCCCGCGCCGCACGAATCCCAACCGAAACCATCTCCACATGAGCAAGACTCACGTAAAAAAAGGTGACCAAGTCCAGGTCATCGCCGGAAGCCACAAGGGCAAGACCGGCACCGTCACCCTTGTCAACGCGGCCAAGAACACCGTCGTTGTCGAAGGCGTCCGTCCCGTCAAGAAGGCGATCCGCCGTTCCGAACAAGAGCCCGATGGTGGTCTGAAGACCATCGACGGTTCCATCCACATCTCCAACGTCAAGAAACTGGGCTGAGACGGAAACGTCCCTGCCCGCGCTTAAGCGTCGCGCAGACGCTGACCCGCTGAAAACATGAGCACCAACGCACTACAGAAGCACTACAAGGATAAGGTGGTGCCGGCTTTGACCAAGAAGCACGGCTACGCCAATCCACACCAGGTCCCGCGTCTCGAGAAGATCGTCGTGACCTCCTGCATGGGCAAGGCCCCCGACCGCAAGGTCGCCGTGGACGACGCCGTGAACGAGATCGCCAAGATCACCGGCCAACGCCCGTCCATCACCTTCTCGAAGAAGGCCGTCGCGAACTTCAAGCTCCGTGAGGGTGAAGCCCTCGGCGCGCGTGCCACCCTCCGTGGCCAGCGCATGTGGGAGTTCCTGCACCGCTTCATCAACATCACCTCCCCGAACATCCGGGACTTCCGTGGTATCTCCTCCAAGTCCTTCGACGGACGCGGCAACTATGCCGTCGGCATCGCTGACCAGAGCATCTTCCCGGAAATCGAGATCGACCAGATCAAGCGCCAGATCGGTTTTGACCTGATCTTCGTCACCTCCGCCCCGACCGATGCAGAAGGACGCTCCCTTCTCACCGAGCTCGGACTGCCTTTCCGCGACGCCAAGAAGGCCGAAGAGGCCGTCGCAGCCGCCGAGTAATCGGATAACCCCACAACATTTCAAAGGAATCCATTACCATGGCAGTTCTCTCCGATCCAATCGCTGACTTCCTCACCCGTTTCAAGAACGCGGCCCGTGCCGGCAACGAGGAATTCACCGCTCCCTACTCCCGCATCAAGGCGGACATCGCCAAGATCCTCCAGGAGGAAGGCTACATCTGGAACTATGAAGTCGTCACCGGCGAGCGCACCGAGCTCAAGGTGAAACCGAAGTTCGTCGATGGCCGTCCGGTCCTCACCGATCTCAAGCGTGTTTCCAAGCCTGGCCGCCGCCAGTATGTCGGTGCCGGTGAGGTCCCACGTGTCATGTCCGGCCTCGGCATCTCGATCCTTTCGACCCCGAAAGGCGTGCTGTCCGGCGGATCCGCCAAGCGTCAGAATGTCGGCGGCGAGCTGCTCGCCACCGTCTGG
The DNA here is from genome assembly GCF_026625605.1 of Luteolibacter sp. SL250. Classification (NCBI taxonomy): domain Bacteria; kingdom Pseudomonadati; phylum Verrucomicrobiota; class Verrucomicrobiia; order Verrucomicrobiales; family Verrucomicrobiaceae; genus Luteolibacter; species Luteolibacter sp. SL250. The sequence continues at coordinate 4,634,228 of NZ_CP113054.1, read as the reverse complement.
TAACCCCTAACTCGCGAAAGGAACCAATACCATGTCACGAGTCGGTCTCAAGCCAATCACTCTTCCAGAAAAAGTCGCCGTCAAGCTGGACGGCCGCAACGTCACCGTCGAAGGCCCGAAGGGCAAACTCGACTTCACCCTCCCGGAAGGCATCAGCCTGAAGAATGAGGACAACAGCGTTGTCGTTTCCCGCGCTTCGGAGCAGCGTCAGGTCCGTGCCCTCCACGGCACCGCCCGCAGCCTGATCAACAACATGATCCACGGCGTCTCCCAGGGCTTCGTCAAGGACCTTGAAATCCACGGTGTCGGTCTCCGGGCCGCCGTCAAGGGCAAGGACCTGGACCTTTCCCTCGGTCGCTCCCACCCGCTTCTCCACCCCATCCCGGCCGGTCTGACCGTGACGGTGAACGAGAACACCAAGATCAAGGTGGAAGGCATCGACAAGCAGCTCGTCGGCCAGTTCGCCGCCGAGGTCCGTGGCTACTATCCGCCGGAGCCATACAAGGGCAAGGGCGTCCGGTATGCCGGTGAACACATCCGCCGCAAGGAAGGCAAGAGCGTCGGTAAATAACATAAGCCCGCCGCAACCAACACCAACCCCATTCCGGCCATATGAGCACCATCAATCGCAAGGGCATCCGCCAACGCATCCACAAGCGGATCCGCCGCAAGGTCACCGGCACCGCCGACCGTCCTCGCCTCGCCATCTACTATTCGAACCAGCACATCTACGTCCAGGTCATCGACGACTCCGCGGGCAAGACTCTCATCTCCGCGTCCACCATGGACAAGTCGATCGAGAACGCTTCCTCGAACGTCGCCAGCGCCCAGAAAGTCGGCGCCCTGATCGCGGAGCGCGCGAAGGGATCGAACATCAGCGCCGTCGTCTTCGACCGCGGCGGTCACCTCTACCACGGAAAAGTCAAAGCCCTCGCCGATGCAGCGCGTGAAGGCGGCCTCCAATTCTAAGCTTCCCACGTAAATGGCAATTACTCCAGACAACGCTCCATCCGGCGGTGCCGCACCGGCACCCCAACAATCCGGTGGCTATCAAGGCAATCGCGGCCAAGGCGGCTACGGTGGCGGCCAAGGTGGCTTCGGCGGTGGCAACCGCGGTCCACGCGGCCCACGCCGTGAAGAACGCCAGGCTCCGACGGACGCCGACGGCAACGAACTTTCCGAAAAGGTCGTCTTCATCAACCGTTGCGCCAAGGTCGTCAAAGGCGGCCGTCGCTTCAGCTTCTCCGCTCTTGTCGTCTCCGGCGACAAGGGTGGCAAGGTTGGCCTCGGTTTCGGCAAGGCCAACGAAGTCGCCGACGCGATCAAGAAGGCCAGCGAGAGCGCCCGCAAGCAGCTCAAGAGAATGAGCATCGTCGATGGCACGATCCCTCACGAGATCTACGCCGAGTTCGGCGGTGGCAAGGTGCTCCTGAAGCCCGCCTCCCCCGGTACCGGAATCATTGCCGGTGGTGGTGTCCGTGCCGTCTGCGAAGCGGTCGGCATCCGTGACGTCCTCGCCAAGTCGATGGGTTCCTCCAACCACGCCAACGTGGTCAAGGCGACCCTCAAGGCCCTCACCTCCCTCCGCACCCGCGACCAGATCCTCTCCGGACGTGGCAAGGCGAAGAAGGAGAAGGCAATTTGAGATGAGACATTGGAGATTGGGGTGACCGCCCCGATCTCCGATCAACCAATCACCAATATCTTTTGAATCTTATGGAACTTCACAATCTCAAGCCCAACCCGGGTGCGAAACACCGCAACAAGCGTCTTGGCTGCGGTGAGAGCTCCGGCCACGGCAAGACCTCCTGCAAAGGGAACAAAGGTCAGAAAGCACGCTCCGGCTCCGGCACCCGTGTCGGCTTCGAAGGTGGCCAGATGCCACTTCACCGTCGTCTGCCGAAGCGTGGTTTCAACAACTACGACTTCCGCGACAAAACCGGCGTGATCAACGTCGGTGATCTGGATCGTTGCTTCGAGACGGGTGCCACCGTCGATGAAGCGGCCCTCCGCGCTGCTGGTCTCCTCAACAACCGCTGTGACATCGTCAAGGTGCTCGGCGACGGCGAAATCGAAAAGGCCCTGACCCTCGTGGTTGGCAAGGCCAGCGCTTCCGCCCGCGAGAAGATCGAAAAAGCCGGTGGTTCCGTCCAGGTCCCCGCTTGATATCCTTCGGGATCAGTCTTGTTTTCCGGCGAGGAAGCGCTTGCGCGCTTCCTCGTCGTCTTTATAACGCCCGCGTCATTTCTTCTCCTACCTCCCTATGATCTCTGCCTTTGCGAACACCTGGAAAATTCCGGAACTCCGTGACCGGATCCTTTTCACCCTCGCGCTCATCGTCATCATCCGTCTGGGTGTCCACATCACCCTTCCTGGGGTGGATGCCTCCGTCATCAAGGCCTATCTGGACAGTGTCCAGAACGCCGATCCGACGAATCCGGCGGGTGGCATCACCGCGATGCTCCAGGTGTTCTCCGGTGGTGGTCTCCAGCAGGCGGGTATCTTCGCCCTCGGCATCATGCCTTACATTTCCGCATCCATCATGGTCCAGCTCATGACCGCGGTGGTGCCGAAGCTTTCCCGTCTCGCCCGTGAGGACGGCGGACGTCAGAAGATCACGCAATACACGCGTTACATCACCATCGCCATCGCCCTTGTTCAGGGCTTCTTCGTCGCCAAGACGCTGACGGATCCGGGGAATATCCCCTACATGCAGGGCATCGAGAAGTTCGGTACGCTGGTGCCGAACCCCGACATCTGGTGGTTCACCCTGACCATCATCACCATCGTCGCGGGAACCGTCCTCCTCATGTGGATCGGTGACCAGATCACGGAAAAAGGCATCGGCAACGGCACCTCCATCATCATCACGGTCAACATCATCGCCGCACTTCCTGGCGCGCTGATCCAAGCCTGGAACTATTTCGTCAAAGGCAACAGCGCCTACCTCTCCATCATGATGGTGGTGATGATCGCTCTCCTGCTGTTTGTCATCGCCGCCACCATCGCCCTCACGCAGGCCCAGCGCCGCATCGCGGTGCAGTATGCGAAGCGCGTGGTAGGCCGGAAACAGTTCGGCGGCCAGACCCAGTATCTCCCTCTCAAGGTCAACTATGCCGGCGTGATGCCCATCATTTTCGCTACGGCTGTCCTTTCCCTTCCGCCGATGATGCTGCAGTGGTTCTTCCCGGACGCGGCCTGGGCGAAGAACCTCTATGCCCAGCTCTCCGGCGGCGGTACGGGTTACTACATCCTCGGGGGTGTGGGTATCTTCCTGTTCTCCTATTTCTGGGTGGCCATGATGTTCCAGCCTTCGCAGATCGCGGAGGACCTGAAGCGCAACGGCGGGTATATCCCGGGCGTCCGTCCCGGCAAGCCGACAGCAGACTTCCTCGATTTCACCATGGCACGCCTTACCTTCGCGGGCGCCATTTTCCTCGCCATCGTCTTCGTCCTTCCTGTGGGCGTCGGCAAGGCCGTCGGCCTGCCGCCCGGCTCGCTGGTTCTCCAGTTCTTCGGCGGCACCTCGCTGCTCATCATGGTGGGTGTCGTTCTTGACGTGATGCGCCAGGTTGAAACCCAACTCCTGCAGAAGCACTACGACGGCTTCCTCCGGAAGGGCAAACTCAAGGGCCGCTATGACCGCCTCGCCAATGCGGGTGGTGGCAGCGCTCCGAAGACCGCCATCGTCTTCCTCTGGGTCGTCATCGCCATCATCATCGTGGTCGGCGGCACCATCGTCATCTACAACAAGACGCATTGAGCGCCCCCGCCCCCAGACCTTCCCGCATCGTCCTCCTGGGTCCTCCCGCCTCCGGCAAAGGCACCCAGGGCAGGCGGCTGGCGGAGGCCTTCGGGCTTGGCTATCTGAGCACCGGGGCCTTGCTCCGGGAGCAGGTGGAGAATGGCACGGAGCTTGGCAGGCAGGCAGAGCCGATCCTCGCCCGCGGCGGCTATCTGCCGGACGATCTCATGAATCCGATTCTGGCCGACTGGCTGGAGCGGAAAAACGATGCCGGATGGGTGCTGGACGGTTTTCCCCGCAGTCTCCCGCAGGCCCTGTTCCTGGAAGAATGGTTGGCGGACCACGGGCACTCCCTGGATGCCGCGGTCTCCCTTGAAGTCCCGTTCGGAGATCTGCTGGAACGCACCCGGAACCGGGTGGAGTGTCCCGCATGCCGTTGGTCCGGCCAGAAATCGCAGCTCGTCTCCGGGGAACTGTGCCCGAAGTGCGGATCCCCCGCCGGTCCGCGTGCGGACGACGACGAGGAGAACTTCCGCAACCGGCACTCCGAGTTCACAACCCTGACCGGTCCGGCCATCGAACACTTCCGCCGCGCGGGCATCCTGCATGCCGTTGACGCCACCGCTCCGCAGGACCAGGTTGCTGCGGACATCCTCGCCTCTTTCGCCTCTGCGGAGGCCCCGAACTGAACATTTTTCCCATCGTGTCATTCCGTCAGCGCATTCCCATCAAGACCGCCAAGGAGATCGAGCGCATGCGGGTGGCCGGCTCCATCGCGGCGAAGATCCTGCATGAAGTCGCCATGGCGGCGAAGCCCGGTGTGACCACCGGTGATCTGGATGCGCTTTCCCGGGAGTTGATGCGCCAGCATGACTGCAAGAGCGCGTTCCTCGGCTACCGTGGTTACACGGGGAACATGTGCATCTCCGTGAATGAGGAAGTCGTGCACGGCATCGGTGGCCCGCGCCGCCTCCTGCCGGGTGATATCATCAGCCTTGATGTGGGTGTGGTGAAGAGCGGCTTCATCGGGGACAATGCGACGACCGTCGCGGTGGGGGACATTCCTCTGGAAACCAAGCGCCTCCTCGCCGTCACCGAGCAATCGCTCTACGAAGCCATTAAGTTCGCCCGCGCAGGCACGAAGCTGGCGGATCTCTGCGGTGCCGTCGAAGAGTTCGTGAAGCCCCGCGGGTTCACCATTGTCCGCGAATTCGTGGGCCATGGCGTCGGCCGCAGACTGCATGAGGAACCGCAGGTCCCCAACTACCGTCCGCAGGGAAAGTCTCCGACGCTGATGCCGGGGATGACGCTCGCCATCGAGCCGATGGTGAATGCAGGCGTCGCTGGTGTCCGGATCCTGGACGACGGCTGGACCGTCATCACTGAGGACCGGAAACCGAGCGCGCACTTCGAGCATACCGTGCTCATCACCGCCGGCGAGCCGGAGATCCTCACCGACCGGCCCCGCCTCGCGGAGCCGGAGATGCTGGGTCTACCTGCCTGGTGAGTGACGCTGCGGGTCAGCCGATCCTGGGTTGTCCGGCGGACATGCAGCGACAGGTCAGTTCATTCCGGTCCTGATCCCGTCTGGATGCCCGTTCCAGCCATCCGCTGAACGCACCCAGCGCCACCCCGGAGAGCCCGCCCCACACATGGGCGCTGACATCCGTGTTTTCACCCGCCGTGCCGAACATGCTGAAGATCAGGGAACCTGAGATCAATGGGACCGCGAGCGATCTCAGCCTCAGATAGCGTCCTTTCAGTGTTTCGTTGGCGAGTGCCAGTCCGACCAGAAGTCCGAGCGCGGCAAAAGTCGCGGTCGAAGCACCGATGGACGAAAAGGATTCTCCCTGGTGGAAGAGTGCATTGACAAGGTTTCCGACGGTCCCGCCCAGCAGGATCAGCGGCCATGATTTCCATGCTCCCAGTGACTTCGCAGCCATGATGCAGAAAAGTCCCCCGATCAGGAGATTCCCGAGAAGGTGGGCCAGATCACCGTGGAGAAAGAGAGCGGTGAACGGCCTCCACCATTCTCCCTGTTCCAGAAGAGGGACGGTGGAGTTGCTGAACCGGTCCGTCAGGGCGGGATCCGCCAGTTGCCTGGAGAAGACCGCGGTCAGGATGATCCCCCATGCCAGAAGCCACATGATGCCAGCGGGATGATCCGCGACCGCCGGTTCCGGCAGGGGAGTTTCGCGGGACTGTTCTGCCGCATATAGTCCGAGTTCTCGCGAGGCATGCTCCGCGTCACCGGCCGCGGTGAACAAAGCATAGCCGTCCGACACAGGATGGACGCTGCAGTCCCATCCCATGGCCAGAAGCACCAGCGCATGTTCGTGGGCCTCGTGGATGGAAGTCCAGACACCCACTTCGCACAGGGCTGGGAGAGTTTCATTCCACGGCGTCAGCGCTTCCATGATGGGGCAGACTCGGCGTGGAACGGCCCCATTGCAAATCCCCGGTCGTTTCCTCTTTTCTCTGGAATGTCCGGCGGTGCGTTCCAGTATCAACGTCATGAAACGGAGAACCTTCCTTACCCTGGCGGCCGCCTGTTCCGGAATCCCGCAACTCGGCGCGATCGAGCCTATCTCCCGCAAGGGCAAGCCGAGGCTGGTGCTGGGCCTGGCCGCCTATTCATTCCGCAAGAGCATGAAGTGGATGAAGGGGAAGGCGGTCACCGCACCGGAGGGCTGGCCATCCTGGGGTCTCTTCGACTTCATCGACTTCTGCGCGGACCACGGCTTCCAGGGTGCGGAGCTGACCAGTTACTTCTTCCCTCCGGATGTGGATGAAAAATACCTGCTGGAGATCAAGCGCCACGCATACCTGCGCGGGGTTGCCATCGCGGGAACGGCGGTGGGCAACGTCTTCACCCACCCGGAAGGGCCCAAACGCCGGGAGCAGGTGGAGTATGTGAAAACCTGGATCCGCCACGCATCCGTGATGGGCGCGCCGCACATCCGGATCTTCGCCGGTGACGTGCAGAAGGGCAGCACGCAGGAAGAAGCGGAGAAGAATTTCCTCGAGTGCTATGCGGAGTGCCTGGAGCTCGCCTCGGAAAAAGGCGTGTTCCTCGGGCTGGAGAATCACCACGGCATCGTCGCGGAGGCGGATGCCATCGTGCGGCTGGTCCGCGCGGCGGACAGCAAGTGGGCGGGCGTCAATCTGGACAGCGGCAACTTCAAGACGGAGGACCCCTATGCGGATCTGGAGAAGATCGCCCCCTATGCGGTGAACGTGCAGTTGAAGATGATGCTCCAAAAGAAGGGCGCGCCGAAGAAGGAGGAGACGGACATCCCGCGCGTGCTCGATATCCTGAAGAAAGCGAACTACCAGGGATGGTTCACCCTCGAATACGAAGAAGAGGAGAACCCGCACGAGGAAGTGCCGAAGATCCTCACCCGTCTGAAGCCGCTGCTGGATGCGTAGCGAATTTCGTGAGAAATTCGGCTGGGGGGAAGTCCACCGAAGGCCGGAGCTTGTTTGCCCATGGTGGGATCACCCCGCCCAAACTCTCACAGTCTTCGCTATCTCTCCGGTTGGAGCAGCAGCAGGCGGCCGGGTGTTCCCATGCCGGCGGCGAGGGTGGTGGCCCGGTTGTACTCCGCGACGAGCAGGCGTTGGCCGGGCAACTTCAGGATGTCCACCGGTCTGCCCAGCGGGGACAGGATGCGCTTCGAGGTGAAGCTGCGGTCCTTGAAATCGACATGGAGCTGCAACAGGTCGAAGCCGACATCCCCGCCGTCCAGCTTGAGCAGGTTGCCGAACCGGGTCGTCAAAAAGCTGCCGCCGAATGGCGCGGGCCACTCTTCCCCCAGCCAGACGATGCCGCTGGGGCAGGAGTGCGGGTCGAAGCTGGCAAGCCCGCTGCCACCGTGCGGTCCCTTGTTCCTGAAAGGATGGGTGATCTCCAGCCCCTGAGGCACGTCAGCGGTGTGGGGGTAGGCTTTTTCCGTCCAGTCGGAGAACTGGTAGGGAAAGCCATAGTGCCTGCCCTTTTCGATCAGGTTCAGTTCCTCCGGCGCATGGGCATCCGGCCCGTTCTCGGTGGCGACCATGTGGCCGTCATCATCCCAGCAGAAGCCGTAGTTGTTGCGGAGGCCGCTGGCCAGGATTTCGATCTCCGGCTTCTCCGCCTCCGGGTCCATCTTCCAGATCACCGCGGTGGTGGGCTCCTCGCCGGTTGTCGCGTAGTTCGGTTGGGTGCCAGCTTCGCCGCTGTCCGTGCGCGCACCGCTGTTCACATAGAGGAAACCATCCGGTCCTTGGGCGAGGTGGGACAGGCCATGGTTGTAGGGTCCGATGCCGTAGGGTGCCTGGGTTTTGAACCACGGCTTGGGTGCCGCCCATTCCTTGGCGGAGGACCAGGCCTCCGTGCGGAAGATGGTCATCTCATTCCGCACCGGGGAGGCGTTCTTGTTGCACTGGTTGCTGGCGATGTAGAGCCGTCCCTTCGTGTCCATCGCCATGCCCATCACCAGTTGGTCGCCCAGGTTTGCGTCGATGTAGGTCTCGTTCCGGAAAAGCGGGGTGAGGTCCGTGGTGCCCGGCTTCCACAGCCAGACATCGCCACGGGTGGAGAGGACGATGACCTGGTGGCCATCCGGATGGAGCGCGAGCCGGGAAGGGGAGAAGGACAACTCGCCGCCCACCGCCAGCTTCCATCCGGCAGGGGGATCGGGCAGTTTGTCCCCGACCATGGATGCCTTCAGCGCGTCCAGGGTGGGGAACTTGCCCGTCGCCCGGATGGCGGTGATTTCCTCCGGGCTCGTCTGCTTCACCACGTTGCCCCAGGAGGTGAAGACATGGTTGAAGACGGCGCTGAGCTGCTCGTCATCCAGAAAGGCGGGTGGCATCGCTCCGTTGTATTCCTGCCCGTTGACGGTGATCTTTCCGCTTAGGCCCTCCAGCGGTCCTTTCAACGCCCTTTCCCGCTCGTTCACCAGGAAGTCGGCCTTCGCCAGCGGAGGAAAGACACCAGGCATCCCCAGTCCCTCCTGGCCATGGCACATCGCGCAGTGCTGCTGGTAGAGGGCGGCGCCATCCGGGCCTGCATTCAGCGGGGTCGCCAGGATGGAAAGGAGAAATGCGGGAAGTCGCATGGGTTGGATCGATGATTGTGGAAAGTTCCGCACGGATGAAGCGTTTAGTTCATATGTTTCCGAAAGCCCTCTTGTTCTCGCTGGCCCTCGTTCCGCTCCAGATCCACGCGCAGGCTCCCGCGCCCGCAGCTCCGGAAAAGCCGGTGAAGCCGCTGGCCTATGACAACCCCTCCGCCACGGACGAGGATTTTCCTTTTCAGGGCGAATACGTGGGTGAGATGGATGGTTCGAAATTCGGCGTGCAGATCATCGCATTGGGCCGGGGCGAGTTCGAGGCAGTGGGATATCCCGGCGGACTGCCGGGCGACGGATGGGACGGTGACCGGGCGAAGATCGTCCGGAGCAAGGGACAGCGCGGCGAAGGGGCGGTTTCCGTCAGGTTCGAACACGATGACGTGGTGGGTGAAGCGGATGGGGTGAAGATCCATGTTTCCAAAAAAGACGCGGGTCAGGTCGCGGAACTGGAGCGCGTGGACCGCAAGTCGCCGACGCTGGGCGCCGCCCCTCCGGCAGGTGCGGTGGTGCTGTTCGACGGGAAGGAAAACAATTTCCCGGGAGCGATGGTGACGCCTGACGGACTGCTGACGCAGGGTGCGACGAGTTCGGAAAAGTTCGGCGACTGTTCGATCCACATCGAGTTCCGGTTGCCCTACATGCCATCCGCCCGGGGGCAGGGACGGGGGAACAGCGGCCTCTACGTGCAGGGCCGCTACGAGATCCAGATGCTCGACAGCTTTGGTCTGGAGGGAAAAGACAACGAATGCGGCGGACTCTACAAGATCGCCGCGCCGAAGCTGAACATGTGCTTTTCTCCACTGACCTGGCAGACCTATGACATCGACTTCACCGCCGCGAAGTTCGATGCGGAGGGCAAGAAGACCTCCAACGCGAAACTCACCGCGAAGCTCAACGGCGTGGTCATCCATGAAAATCTCGACCTGCCCGGAACCACCGGCGGCGCACAGTTGAAGGAAACCGCGGAGCCGGGTCCGTTCCATCTCCAGAACCATGGAAACCCGGTCCGCTACCGGAACATCTGGGTGGTGAGGAAGTGATCGCCGCGTCATCACCGGCCCGCCGAACAAATGCTTTCGATGCGGAGCTCCGCATCCGGATCCGCGCCATCCCACACCGGTTCGATGCGGAGCGTGTGTTTTCCATCCGGCAGATCCCTCGCGATGGGCTGCCACACGAAAAGGTTCCCGCTGCCCTTCTTCGGCGGGGCGAAGCGCGACGTGTCGAGACGCCAGAGGGTATCCCCATCCTTTGCCTGCGGTGGCAGGACCGGCTGGCCGTCGATCCAGATCCGGACAGGGGGAGTGAGGCCGTTCCGTTCACCGAAAAACCCCACCATCGATCCCTCGAAACCAATTTCGAGCGCTCCGGACTTTTCCTTGGCTGAAGCCGTGGCCACATCCCCCATCCAGCGGCTCGACAGACCGTCGTACCACAGGGCGGTCCGCCAGGTTTTCTTCATCCTCCAGCCGGAAGGAAGATGTCCGGCGAGAAGCCCGCGGTTGTGTTTCGGGTAGAGGTCGTCAAAGATGGTCGAAGGTGGGGCCGACTGCGGTCTCCGGTCCTTGATGGCGGCTTCAAAGGTGTCCCTTACGATCCCAAAGAAGAGGCGGTAGCCTTCGTCCCCGGGGTGGGCGCCGTCCCCGAGGTTCCAGATTTCGGCCGGATTCATTCCCGCTTTTGCCATTTTTTGGATGGCACCGCAGACATCCGCAACCGGCAACCCATATGCCTCCGCGAGCCTGCGATGGTCCGCGTGCCGGGGAGAAATGATGTCCGGTTTCTCAGCGTGCCACCTGAACAACATGAGAACCGGCACCACCGTCACCTCTTTTTCCACCAGGGTGCGGACGATCCGCTCATAGGAAGCGAGCGTTTGGACATCGGTGCCTTCGGCATCATCGTTGACCGTGAAATCCAGGAAAACCAGATCCGGATTGTGGCGCAGGACATCCCTTTCGAGCCGGAACATCCCGAGCTGGGAACCTGTTCCCCCGACGGAGGCATCGTGGAAGGTGAAGGGTGTGGAGGAATGGCGCGAACGCAACCATTCCATCATCAGCCCCCTGTAGCTGGTCGTTCCAGGGTCGCTTGCATTCGCGCCGAAGGTCAATGAACCTCCGAAAAAGACGACGGAGATCGGTTCACCACGTTCCGCCTTCCCGAGAAGCTGGCTGAGACCGGCCCTCGCTTGGGAACCGACGGAGAGGGCAAACGCGAACAGGATGCTGATGAACTGGCACATTGACTTGCCAATGATTGGTCGCCCATTGCCATTTTCAGCCAGTTGTCGCAGATTTCCGGGCAATCGAGGGCATTTTTGGCTTCCTGTTATAATTGCAGGCAACTAGGCTCGTGGCGAGCCGTCATTCGTTATGAAAATCACCTCACAGATCCTTGGACTCCTTGTTCTCTCCCTTCCCATGGCAGGGGCGGCAATCATCGCCGATGATTTCTCCACGATGCCGGCAAATCCCAACGATTTGGGATGGTACTCATCCTCAGGTGGAGCGAGCGTTTTTTCCGCCTCGAGCGGTGGCCTCCAATTCACGGCATCGACGGCGAATACCAACCAGTCGGTATTCAAGCAATTCTCCCAGACCCAGATTCCCGTGGGGCAGGTGATGACTCTCACCCTTCAGATCACTGCGCTGAGTTCGGTTCCGAACAGCTCCGCGATCTGGAGAATCGGCATGTACGATACCAACAATACATTCACCTCCAATCAGAATGCGGCTCCATGGTCGACGACGAACGAGGGCTACATCCTTGGGATTTCCACGGCACCATCCGACGGGGGTGGCACGTTGCTGACAAATATCTACCACAAGGCGAACAGCTCCGGCATCGTTTCCACCAGTGGAGCGAATTCGGTGACTGTTGTGGACCGTAGGATGCCACCTTCGGGGGTAACACCGGTCACCATGTCGATGTCGGTGGAAAGACTTTCATCCAGCGAGGTTCGTGTCTCAGGTTACTGGCTTGAGAATGGAGCGGCCGCAGGGACATTGCCGGCGGTCATCCTGAATTCCGCGAACAGCAACTACATCGATACGTTCGACACGATCTACGTTGCCTACGGTGCGGGAGGCACCGGACAGGGCTTTACCATCGACGACGTGAACCTGTCAGTCGATCTGGTTCCGGAGCCATCCACCTTCGCCCTGTCACTGCTCGGCGCGTTTGGCCTGCTCCGCCGCCGTCGTTGATCACTTTCCGGTGATCTCCAGATAGGCGGCCGCGTAACCCTGTGCGAACCGGCGCAGTGTCGGTGTGTCGAAGTGGAGATGGTCGCCGATGGACTCCGGATCCGGGATTTCGACAAAGCGGACGTTCTTCACCTTGGCCGCCACCTCGCGCTGTGCGGCATCGACGGCTTCGCGGTTCTTGTCCCACGGCTTCGCCGGGAAGCGGCCGAGCTGGCCGATGATGAAGGGGAGATCCGGCGCATCCAGTTCCTTGCGGAAGCGCGTGATCATGTCCTCCAGATTCTTCGCGTAGTCCGGGGCCTTCTCCGCGTTGGAGTCGCTTTCGCCCTGGTGCCAGAGGATGGCTTTGAGCGTCCCGCTTTTCATGGCCAGCTTCGCCCGGGCGATAGAGTCGTCCCATGGGTGGCTCTTGGTCTGTCCCCAGTGCTGCCCCGGCTTCCAGGTGCTGATAGGGGAGCCGCCGCAGGCGGAGGGAATGAGGCCGATGGTGGCTCCGGGATTCTTCCCGGCGATGATCTCCGCGAACGGCTTTCCGATCCCGGTTCCCGCCGCTGGCTTGTCCCAGTGCAGGGGATCCATCGCCACCTGCCACGCGTTCTGTTTGTTGAGCGCCAGGATCCGGGGATCCGCCTCGCGGGCCTTGGCATCCAGCTTGCCCCGGCCCGCCATGTTTGACTGGCCCGCGAGCAGGAAGAGTTGGAAATCCTTCTTCTCCGGCAGCTTCACCTCATCGGCGTGGGAGAGCATGGGGAAAAGGGCGGCGAGCAACAGGCAGAGCGGGCGGATCTTCATGGGCTTACCTTCTTATGGGAAGGTAGTTCACCTTCCCCCAGCAAGGCCCGTTTTGGAAAAAGATGTAGGGCGGGATGCCATCGATGGCCGCCGGATCCGGATTGGTCACGTCCACGAGCTGTCCGCGGCAGACCCGCCCGGCTTCATCGCTCCAGTGCGCCATCCATAGCCCCGCGAGCTGGTCGCCTGCCTGCGGGGGATCTTCCCCGCAGTTGAGGAGCGTCCACGGGATGCGGTACTCCAGGGTGTAACCATGGCCGTCCGGATGTTTCCGGAAGACACCCTCCCAACCAGGAGGATTGATCTGCCTGCCCGCCGAGCCGAATCCGGAGAGAATCTGGATCTGCGGCTGGCCGGACTTCGCGTCATACCACATCACGATGCTGGAGATTTTCCCGCTGGTGGAATCCGGCGATGGCTCGGGCGAGCGGGCGTCCGCCTGCGTCCCTTCCAACGGCCAGCCCATGGCGCGGTCCGCGCAGATCCGGACGATGACACTGCCTCCCGCGAATTCGGCCCCGGCCCGCGACGTGTTCCTCATGGGGATAGGATCCCCCACCTCCGCGGAGAGATAAAGGTTCCGCTTATCATGCATCATCATGCCGTTGACGAAGTAGGTTTTGTCATACGGTGGCTGGCACGCGCTGAGAAAGGCGACGGACCGGTCCCACTCCATGAGGCTGCCGTCGATGGTGACGGAGGGTGGGGCGGCGGCGGCATCCACTTCATGGAGGGTGCTGCGGTTGTACAGCGGACCGCCTTCCTGGTAGTTCGGTGCCACCGGCGGGAAGGTGCGGATGAAGCGGTCTTCCTGGAACTCCGCGAAGGCCATCCGGCCATCCGTGGAGCAACTCACGGTCTCGCCTGCGGCCAGTTCCTTGCGCGGGGATTCCTTCGATTCCGCGCGGACCTTCCCGTCGTACACCTGCACGCGGGACTCACCGTCGGAGGAAACGCTGACGCCGAACTCCGTGCCCAGGTCGGTGATTTTCATCTTCGGTAGATCCACCACGAAGCCAGATCTGCCCTTTGGCATCCGGACCACCAAGTTGCCGGAGATCAACCGGGCATGGAGCTTGTCATTGAGGCGGATGCTGGCCGGGCCTTCCAGCAGCAGCGTGGTGCCGGTGGAGGTTTCCAGTTCGACGAGGCCGCTCTGCAGCTCCCAGATACCGGCGGTCAGCACCGCCTCCATCCTCACCGGGGAGCCATCCGCCCACAGGCCGTGGAGATTCGCCCTGACCGTTGCGATGCCGGTCGGGGAAGGAGCGCTCCTCAGGAAGAGGAACGAAAGCACGGCCAACAAGGTGACCAGCGCCGCCACCGGCAGTGCCCATGCCCGGAAACGCGACCTGACGGCGGTGGGGAAGGGGATGACGCTTTCCTGTGAGCCGCGGCTTTCCCAAGCCAGGCTGGAATGAATCTCCAGGTAGGAAAGGAAAGCCAGCCGATCCTCTTCGGATGCGGCGAGACGTTGCTCAAGGTGGGCGAGCTGGCTGTCATCGAGGGTGTCCGAGATGTAGCCTTCCGCGAGGTCGTGGAGTTCCTGGTCCATCAGATGTTCCCTCCGGTGACGGATTTGCGGATGCAGTCATGCAGCAGGGAGCGGATGCCGCGGAGGATCTTGTAGAGTGCGTTCGGCGTGCGCCCGCGGTCCATGGCCGCATCCTTGATTTTGCCATCCCCTCCGTAGCAATCCTCCACGATGGTACGCTGATGCGGGGTGAGCCGCTGCATGCAGAGCCCCAGCGCCCGGTGCCATTCATCCATGAGGGATGAATGGACCGCCCGCGTCTCGATCAACATTCGCTCGATCTCCCCGCTCAGGATGTTGCGGCGGGTCGATTCCTTGCGGCGGAAATTCCGCACATGGTTGTGGGCGATCGCGCACGCCCAGCTCGTGAAATCCCCCGCTGCCGGATCATACTTCGCGCGGCTGCGCCACAGCGTGATGCTGGTCTGCTGGAAAAGGTCCTCCGCATCCTCCCGGCGCGGCACCAGTGTCATCAGGAACCGGAAGATGCGGTTCTGATTGGCGATCAGGAGGGCCACGAAGGCCTCATCGTTGGATTCCCCGGACATGGTTCTCTTTCCTGATTGGTCGGCGGTCCGGGGAATCAGCCGGAGAATTTTTCCGGAGTCCGGATTATTTCCGGCGGCGGCAGGCGAGTCCACAGGCGCTTGCGAGATCCAGCGGGGCAGCGAAGATGGCGCTCACTTCCCGATGGAAGCCGCGTAGGCGGACGGAAGCATGAAGGTCCAGCCTTCCGCTTTCAGGAAATCGACGATGGAGGCGAAATCCTTGAAACCTTGCTCGCTGAACGCGGCCGGGTGGAACTGGATGGATGAAAGGGTCAGGTTGGGATCGGCCTTCTTCTTCTCATACTCCTCCTTGAACTTCGCGAAGTTCGGCTTTCCTGTGCCGTCGTTTTCGCCGCGCAGGACCATCGGCAGGAGGATCTTGTCCTTCATCTCCTTGGTCGGCTTCGCTCCGGGGTAACAGAAGATCATCTTCAGTTCGGGGATCTCGTTGAGCGCCTTGGCCGTGTCGGAATCCATGGCGTTGAAACCGCTGCCGAAGGTGTTGAACGGCTTGCCGAGCGCTTCCTTCGACGCGGCCTGCACCTTGGTCAGGTGGCTTTTCTGGTGATCGTAGCCGGAGCCGCCGAACTCGGATTTCTTTTTCCCTTCCTCTTCCCACATCCTGTGGTCCCAGCCGTGGTTCCAGAACTCCACCTTGCCGGTGGCTTCCCACTTCTTCAGCCACTCATCGTATTTTTCGTCCTGCTTCTCGAAGGAAACGGCGATCACCCCGGCGGATACCGGCACATCGTGCTCCGCCGCCAACTTGAAGAAGCGCTCCCACTTCGGGTTCACACTGGTGACGTCATCGGCCTTGATGATGGCGATGCGTTTGGTCTGGGCTCCGGCGGGGAGCACCAGGGCGGCGAGCGAAAGGAGGATGAGTTTCTTTACGGACATGGGGTAATAAGAGCGCAGCCGCCCGGTGGCTCCAGTCAATTCTGGAGGCGCACCGGCCCCCACTGGGAGGGCGTCAGCTTCGACTCGCTCGGGACGTCGGAAACCAAGCCGGTCGATTTGGAATGCCAGTAAAGGCGCGCGGCGCGGTTCGTCCCGCTGGGATCGGAAAAAATCACGCCGATGATGCCCTTGAGGTCCGCGGCCTGTGTGGGGTCGATCCCAAGATCGGAGAGGGGGATGGTCATCAGCGCGGAGTAGCCTCGCATGCCGGGTTTCACCGAGAGCTTCGCGTCGGGCAGGCGCTTCACCACGTCGAATTGCTGGGCGTTGGCCTCGTTGTTGGACACCACGTAGGTGGTGGGGTTTTCCGGCTTGTCCGCCTTCCGTTGCCAATAGGCCACCGTGTCCTTGCCGGAAACGGTAGCGCCGAGAATGCGGATGGGGCCGCGCCCCGGCACGTCGAGCTGGAGATCGACCGCGTCCCCGCCGATGAAAGCGTGGGTGAAGCGTCCCTCTCCGTTCTTCCACGGGCTGGTGTCGCTGACCTGGTACATCACCGCCAGGTTCTTGCCATCATGGGAAAGGGCGGCGCGGAACCAGCGGAGCGGATCTCCCGATTCCTGCACGCGGAGGGTCTCGACGCCATCGACCAGCGGCGTCTTCCGGTTGGTGTCCGGTTCCACGGGCTGGCTGGGATTTCTGGAAATCTTCGCGACCGTCAGGCTCTCCGGCTCTTTGCCGGAGGCGGCGAGCCGGGACTGTGCCAGCTTCAGTCCCTCCGCGATCTGGCTGTCGGTGAGCGTCACCGGAACCGTCTGCTTGCGGGTGGAGTCCAATCCCTTGATCTCCATGATGCGGTAGGAAGCCCCGCCCAACTGCGCCAGGATGCGGCCCTTCTCATCCCGCCACATGAAGCCGCCGAACGACTCCTGTCCCACATAGGTCTCATCGAGCGTCACATCGCCCTTCGAGTCCTGGAGGATGGAGGAAAGGAAAAGCCCGTCCATGGTCATGAGGAACCACTCCCCGCGGTCCCCTCCGATGGCGGTGACGGCCCCCACGCCGGGGACGCCCTCCACCACGCCATTGGTCCGGAAGGGGGCGATGAGCAGCCCGCGCCGCGCGGCGGGTGCATCATGTCTGCCGAAGGGATTCGGGTAACTGCCGGTGCGGCCGTCCGTGGTGGCGTAGTTGATGCCGTCGGAGACATTCCCCGCCATGTCCAGCGCGACCGTGCCGGAGCGGTTCGAGCGGTAGTCCGGCGCGAAGTGGTTCGGCAGTTTCTCCGGCTTGGTGAAATCATACAGCGGCACACCCCCGGGAGTGAACTTCTCCGGACGGAACACCTGTTGGTCGGGGGTGATGAAGGTCAGGTCCGGCCGCATCCAGCCGTTGCTCCAGTAGTGGGCGCGGGAGGAGAAGCCGGTGGTGGTCTCATCCGCATCCACGGTGCCGTTGTCATTCCGGTCCACCCACGTGCCGCCTGGTGTCGGGTTCTTTCCTGACTTCGGATAGACCACCCGGACCACGGTCCGGAACACGCCTTCCGCATCCCGCTTCGCGACGATCATTTCCTCCGGCTTGTTGTAGCCGGGAACGGACACCGCGTATTCATGGCCGTTGTGGCGATAGACCAACCCGCGGGTCTCGCTGAGCTCCGGATGGAAATACAACGGCTTCTCCGCCGTCGGGCGGTTGAAGACATCCGGTTGTGGATCGAGCTGGAACTCCACACCGTGGGCGATGAAGCGGGACGAGTCGTAGGTCAGCGGAAAGCCCGCCATCGCCCCGTAGTCCGCCCCACCCCAGAACTGCTTGTCGAGGGAGCCATCCTGCTTCCAGCAGGTGATGCGGCGGCACGTGCCGGCGGCCTCCGCCAGCCAGAGGCGGCCTTGCTGGTCGAAGGCCAGGCCGAGCGGATTGATGAGATCGGTGTCGATGAATTTTCCGGCGGGACGCTTTCCATCCCCGGTGGCGTGGGGTTTGCCGAAGACCTGATGGGCGGATCCCGTCTTGCTGAAAAGAATGAACACCTGGTGGGTTTCCTGGTCACTGACCGCGATGTTCATGCCGTCCTGGCTGAATGCGAACCGCACCGGCTTCCGGAGGCCTTCCGCGGTAATGACGGTGCGGGTCGCCCTGCCTTCGCTGTCTAGTTCGGCAATGGTGCCGTCATTGAAGAGACCGAAAAGCTTGTCGTCATGATTTTCGATGGCCAGCAAACCGGGAGTACCGCCGGAGAACTCCACGGCACCGGTGGCAGGAGTCATCCGGTAAAAGAGATCGCCGGGAATGAAGGCATACACCTTGCCCTTGCTGATGGCGATGGTGGAGGCGTCCGGCACCTTGGTGTTTTCCACGGGCAGGATCGCGTTGGGGCTTTTCGCCTCGTCCTCGAAGGTTTGGATCACCCCGTCGGCCACCTTGTAGCGGCGCATCACCGTCTGCTTGATCCAACTGTCGCGCGACAACGCATAGACATATTGGTCATCCAGCGTCACGTCGATCAGCTCATACTGGTCCGCCCAGCGGATGATGCCATCCGGTTGGATGCGGATGAGGCCGGAGCCACCCTCCGTCCCGGTGAAGCCGATGAGGGTCACATCCCCCCGTGTGGCGGCGGTGGTGGGGTGGCCGTGGTTGCTGCCCCAGTATTTGCGGCCGTCCTTGGTCGCCCACGGTGGGGTGGATGCGTTGTAGGCGCTGTTCACGAACTCCAGTTGCACCGGCAGATGGTCCACGATGCGGGCGTGGTACTCTCCGGCAGACACCGGGTTCCCTTGGTCATCCATACCGTCCCAGCGGTCCGTGTTCTCACCCTTGGTACGGGGATATTGTCCGAAGAGATTGCGGACACGGCGCCCCTGTGCGTTGTCGATGGCGATGGTCACGTCCCGGTCGTCCGGCAGCGTGTAGCGGATATCGACGGGGCCTGCCGTGTCGTAGTTGACGAACTGCTTCAGGCGCTGGGCCTGCAAAGCTTTCTGCCCGGCGGTGACCTCCAGGTTTCCTTTTGAGGAAATGACCGCCCGTCCCCAACCGTCGCGGGCGCGGAAGAAGAAGATGCGGTTCACCTTGTCATCCTTCAGGTTGTCGGCGAGGCGGTGGGTCATCTCCGAGCCATCCTCGTTGCCCCACATGGCCTCCAGTCCGAAGACGAAGCTGTCACCCGCCTTCAGGGATGTGCCATTGGTCCGCACGTAGGACCATGGCCAGAACGCCTCCATGTTGTAGCCCCGGCCGTCATCCCACGGACTGAAGGCGATCTTTCCGCCCGCCTTCTCCATGGTGGTGCCGTATTTCTCCTGTTGGTCCGGACGGTCCGGGCCGGTGGCATCGTAGGGCGGCTTCGCCTTGAAGCCGCCATGCTTCACGATCATGTAGGAGGAGTTCTCGGAGGAGGAGTGGAACAGGTTGATGTGCATCTGGTGTTCCTCCGGCGTCCGGTCGTCGAGGATGATCCGCGCCTGCATCGCGTCCGCTTTCCAGCTCAGCATGAAGTCTTTCCCCCGCGTGGCGTTCTTCATGGGGGAGGGGTCGCTGTAGCGGCCCAGGACATAGATGCCCTTCGCATCCCACATCAAATGCGTCCACAGCGAGTGCTTCCCGACCAGCGTGGGATCATTGTAGCTCCAGATGCCCGCGCTGAGATCCCAGTCGTTGTCCTTGCCGTCGATCACCACTTCACCTGGCGCCGGGAGCACCTGGATCTCGGCGTTGTTGGACGTCGGGCTTTCCGGATCATTCTGGGCGAAGGAAAGGACGGAGAGGGCCAGCAGGGACAGGATGGGTTTCATGGAAGGCGGAAGGGATTATTTGAACTCGAATGTCCCCCAGAGGGCGGGGTTGAGCATGGCTTCATCGGGAACATCGGAGACGATGCCGGTTGCCTTGTTGCTCCAGTAGACGCGGGCGGTGGTTTCACCGCCGGTGCCACGGAGGACGCCTATGTCGCCGCGGATCTTCGCTCCCAGGGACGGCTTGAAGCCGAGCGATGCAAGCGGGATGGACACCTCATAGTTGCCCCCGCTGCCGGAGAACTCGATCAGCGACGAAACGTCCTCCACCTTGTCAAAGGTGATGGTCCGCCATGGCGAGGAGAACGGCACCTTGTCCGCGTCCTTCGTGCCGGGCACCACGGCGCGATAGAGCAAGGCCAGAGGCTTTCCGTCCACCAGCGTGACGAGCAGCCGCATGTCCCCGGCCACGGGCTTCTTCCGGTCGCCGCCCGGTCCCAGCATCAGGTCCAGCGCGTCGCCGGTCTTGAACGGGGCCATGGGCGTTTCGCCGCTGTTTTTGAGCGGCTCCGTCGCGCCGGTCTTCCATGCGGCATAGAGCCGGTCACCGGACACAGCCACCGCGCCGGTGATGTCGTAGGGCTTCGTGTTCGCGTTGAAGTAGGCTTTCACCCCGCTCTTGTCGATGTCCACCCAGTCTGCGGATGTCCACTCGCCGATGTCGCCATCGACCACCGGCTTGTCCGGACGGATGGCGACTTTCATGATGCCGCTGCCATGCACCTTCTGCCGCGCCAGCTCCACTTCCGACCTCCAGGCGCGGCCCTTTTCGAGATCATCGGCGGAAACACTGATGTCGGATGCAGGCAGTCGCTTGATGGACTCCAGGCCGTCCAGCCGGACGATCGCGCTGCGGGCGCCGTCCACCAGATAGACTTTCCCGTCAGATGCGTGGGTGAGCGTCGGCCAGAAATTCTCCTCGCCCAGCGTGATGCCCTCCAGGTCGGTGTTGCGGATGGCCACCGGCATCTTCCAGCTTTTGCCGCCGCGCATGTCCTCGAACAGGTTGGCGACGAAAATGCCGTCCTGGGTGAAGACCGCCATGCGGCCATGGTTGGTATGCAGCGCCCACAGCGGGCCTGCTTCGGATCCCTTGATCTCGAAGAACGAGCCGGGCAGGCGTGTGGTGCCGATCAGTTGGCCCGGCGCGCCTGGACGCGGCGCGCGGTGGGAGGCGTGGAGGCCCGGCCACGGGCTGGGGTAGCTCCATTTCGCGATGCCGTCCTTCGCTCCGGAAATGGACAGTCCGTCGAACGAGCCGATGCCCAGCGTCACCACCGACCATCCATCCGTCCCGGCGAGCGCCTGGTCTCCGCCGGATGATTTCGGCGGCTGGACATCCGCCGCCAGAACCTTGCTGGTGGCGAAATCATATAGAGGCACACCGGATGGGGTGAATCCCTTCACCGGGAACTGGACGGCCTTCCCATCCAGACGGGAGACACAGATGGAAAGGTCCTGCATCACCGTGAGTCCGCCGCTCTTGCCTTTGTGAATCGTTACCTCCTCCGGCTGCGCGGTCGCATCGTCGTTGAGATCGGTCCAGATGAAGAACGCCTCGGGTTCCTTCTTTGAGCCGGGGTTCAGACCTTCCGGCCAGCGGGTGAGGAACGCTCCGGATTCCAGCAAATCCCAGCGGATCGGGTTGCCCATCGCGGCGGAGGGCCGGGCGATGCCGTCCTTCTCCGCGAAGATGAACACGGTGCCATGCCCGCCGGTGGGGCTGGAGTTGTAGGCATTGGTGAAATAGCGGCGGCCATCCCGGTACACCGCTTGTTCCGGCCCGCCCGCGCGGAAGGACAACTTCATCTCATCCGGCACCCGGCGGTAGAGCACATTCTCCAGCGACCAGCTTCCTTTCTGCCAATCCAGCTTGAACTCCAAGGTGCCGTGGCCCTCGTCCGCGTAGTAGAACTTCGACTTGTCCACCGGGTCGAGCGCTCCGCCCCCACCGTATTTGCCCGGCCCGTAGAACGCGTTCACCAGCTTGCCATCCAGGGTCCAGACGCTGACCCGCTTCGGCATGAAGTCGTGTTCCGTCACCCATACCTGGCCGCGGTCATCCACCGCGATGCCATGGGGGTGGTTCATGTGCAGCGGGTCATATTTTCCCGCCGCCGGCTTTCCGGCTTTGCCGATGATGCCGGTGGCTTTTCCATCGGCGGTGAAGACCTTCACCTGGTGGCTGCCACCCCAGTCGCTGACGAGGATGTTGCCCTTTGCATCCGCGGTGATGCCCTGCGGATCTTCAAGGCCCGCACCGACGATGATCGCAGGTTCCCCCTGCCCCTGGGAAAAGCGGAGCAGCCGGTTCCCGGAGATGACGAGCAGGTCACCTTTCGCGTCGAAGATGATGCCCTTCGGATCGGCCACGGAAAGCGTGCGCGCTTCCTTGCCGTCGGAAACGCCGAAAAAGCGCAGCTTGTTCTCCTGCCTCATCGCGGCCACGACGATGCCGTTGTGAACGGCGATGCCACCGAGCAGATCCTCCTTTCTCTCCCCCGCGCCGGGGGACTGCTCTGCCAGCTTGCCGAGTTGGAGCTTCACGATCGGCTTGTCACCTTTTCCCGTGAGCGCGGTGATGCGCAGCTCGCCGATGCCGGAACCTTTCTCCGTTTCCCAAGTGGAGCCGACATAGACGTGGGTTCCGGGTTCCGCATCCGGTCCGGCGTCCCGTGCGAGGAAAGGGGCGGCGGTCCAGTGCCCGCCCACCCATTTCTTGCCGCCGAGTTTTTTGCCATCCGCCGGGTCCACCCACGCGAGGCCGGAAGGGCCTTCCGTGACATAGCAACCGAGATAGACTACGGGCTTTCCAGTAGGAGATTGCGCCGCGGGTACGAACGCCGCCGCCTGGGGTGGGGAGTGGTTGGCGAGCCACGCACCCGTGCTGTCCTCCGTGTTCCATGGCGGGTTGCCGGTGGTATAGACGGAGAATTCGTAGTGCGGCCGGATCTGATCCCTCACAATGCCCCGGACGCGGTAGGAGCCAGGTTCGATGAAATGGACGGGGATGTTGAAAACACCGTGCATGGCCGCATCGACATCCCGTTCGAGATCATCGGAGCCATCCCACCAGACGACATTCTCCCCTGCCGGAAAGTGCGTCTCGGACACCAGGTTGCGGACACGGAAACCATCCGGCTTCTCCACCACCAACGAGACGTAGCCCGGCTTCGCGAGGGTGAAGCGGATGGGGATGGGTGCTTTGGGAAGAGTCTCCGCTGCCATCTGTGGCGCCGCTTTGAGCG
Source organism: Luteolibacter sp. SL250 (assembly GCF_026625605.1). Classification (NCBI taxonomy): domain Bacteria; kingdom Pseudomonadati; phylum Verrucomicrobiota; class Verrucomicrobiia; order Verrucomicrobiales; family Verrucomicrobiaceae; genus Luteolibacter; species Luteolibacter sp. SL250. The sequence goes on along the minus strand of NZ_CP113054.1, from coordinate 4,611,338 downwards.
GTTCCCCACCCAGGTTCCTCAATGCCATCAGTTCACCGAGCCAGGCGCGCTTTCCGCCGTTGTTGTTCGCATGGGAAAGGTTCGCCCCCGCTCCGGTGATCCGCAGGCGGATGGCGCGGGTCTTCACTTCCATGGGGAAGGAAAGCAGGTTCGGCCAGAACTGGGCCGGGTAGCTGTGCCGGAGATTCCCATAGGTGGCGACGGGCTTCCAGTCGGTGTCGGAAGCATCCTTCGGATGGCGGTCGGCGGGGCCTTGGAATGACTGGACCTCGGCATCGGAGATGCCCGCCCAGATGGCTGCGAGTCCGTTGAGGGAAACCGGCTGCCGCCAGCTCAGGGTGATCCACTCCGGTTGATCCGCGGAGATGACCGCCGCATCCGCCGGTGCCTTTCCCTTTTCCTGCGTCTCCCAGGCCCCCCACCCGTCATGCTCCCCGTTGAGCACCTTTCCCGCATGCTGGCTCTGGATGCTGGCGGCGGCGGTGGCGTTCCACGCCTCATTGATGAACCGGGTGGGGCTGACCACCACGCCGGACAAGGCGCCCCGGTAGTCCGTATCGGTGGTTTTCGCATTATGGGTGAAACGCAGCGCCCGGGTGCTGGTACCCGGAGGAAGGATCCACAGGGAGAGATTTCCTTTCTCCGGCCCGGCCGCGACCGGAGCGCCATTGTCGTACCTTTGCGCGGGCAGCCATTGGGAATCATCCGCCGGATCGCCCGGGTACGTTGCGCCCGGCTTCAGCACGCTGACCGTGCCACCGTCCTTGGCCAGGATGCTGCCGACCGGAAGACTCTCTTTGAAGCCGATCCGCAGATGCCGCGGACCCGGGTTTCTGGAGTCCCCGAAGTAGAGGGTGGCGTGCCCGGGATTCGAAGTGGGCGTGCAGAGGATCGCCAGCGCTCCCTGATCCTGCTTTCCCGGAGCAGCCTCCATTTTCCGGATGGAACCGTCCACCCACTCCGCGAAGGCATCCGCATCCAGGTTCCCTGCGTTGGCTGGACTGGCGAAGGCCTCGCCGGGAAATTTCGGGAGCTGGATGACATCCGCGTGCAGGGCAGTGACGGACAGGATGGCGACGGACAGCGGGTGGCGGATCATGGGTTTGCGGGCGGATGGTACCGGAAAGGAAATCGTTCCGGGATCGGGCAGGTTATCAGGAGAAGGAAAAAATATCAGCGGCGTTCCTCCCGGCGTCGCTGGCGGGTGAGCAAGGCCAGCCCCGGCAGCATCAGCGCCAGGCTGGATGTCTCCGGAATGGGGGAGGCGGTTCCCTCCAGGCTCACGTCATCGATGGCCATCCAGCGGGTTTCCGAATTGCTGTTGTCGTAGAGGTAGATGCGGAAGGTGACGTCGGACATGATGTCCTGGTAGATCGCCGCGGACAAATCCAGCACATGCTCCGTGAAGGCGGGGTCCGTGCTGTTGACGTGGGTTTCCGAAAAGACGCTGCCGATGTTCGCCGCGAAGCCGTCCCGGCTGGAACGGACGAAATACCAACCCGTCAGGTTGAAGGTGCCGCTGCTGTGGAACGCGGTGGAGAACTTCAGTTGCGTCAGGCTGAGTGCGAATCCGGAGGCCGGCGTGACGGTGAAGGAAAAATGATCATTCCCGGAAAAGGAAGTGGCCTCCGTCCCGGGAACCCCGCCCGTCCCGACGATTTCGGAAGTCGGGGCCGCAGCCCAGCCATTGGTTCCGGAGTTCGGATAGATGACCGGGCGGTTGATGTGGTTGATGCTTCCGTGGGGGATGATCGGCCCGGTCAACACATCTGGATCGGATGCGGTCGCGGTGTTGTTGCCACCATTGAAATCATAGGCCACGAGGATGGCGGCGTGGGCAGGCAAGGTCAGGATGGTGGCGAGGCATGCGAGGAGGGTTTTCATGAATCGTGTCGGATTGGGTTCCGATACGATTGGTGGGCTGCTCCGGGAATTGGCCGGAAAATTTTGGGATCCTGCGGTCAGCGGGCGGCCGCGGACCTTGTCGTGCGCCAGCCACCTGTCCGGGACTTGCGGGCGGCGGATTGAAGGGCCTCCAGATGCCGGCGGTGGCTGGCCGCTTTCGTGCCATCGGGCAGGTCCGCGGGTTTCGTCTTCAGGCGGGCGAATCCCTTTTCCAGCAACACCTCGTGCAACCAGCGCGGCCTGCCACCGTCCTCCACCTCGATGAACGCGTGATAGCGCTGGTCCCGGAACGGGCTGTCCCACTCCGTGTGGAGCGTGAATGGACGCTTGCCGAGGAGTCCGAGGACAAACTGCTTTCCATCCTTGCCGACTTCGACCGCTTCTTCGGAAGTGATTCCGAAGTGTTCCGCCTGCTCCCGGATCCGCTGGTGGTTGTTCTCCCCGTTGCGGTAGGATTTGAAGGCACTCTCCGGTGTGTCCACGAAGTAGAGGCGGAAGATCTCGCGCCTGCCGTCCGGCAGCAGCACGCGGAAGCTGTCGCCGTCATTGCTGTTGTCCGCAGCCAGCTTGCAGTTGCGGTGGAGTTCGTAGCGGCCCTCGCGGTGGCCTGTCCCAGGGCGGCCCGCGGTCTTGCCGGACGGGAGCGGCTTGGAGGAAGGAGGAGGGTTGGCGGAAACCTTCTCATTCCGTTGGGGGCGCGGGCCTTCCTCGGGGCCGGACTTCCGCTGGTCCAGCGCCCACATCACCACCGCCGCGACGATGATCAGGAGGACAAACCACGGGCTCTGTTTCTTCGCTCGGACCGCCATACCTCACAACCCCTTGCGGCCCGCGTACTCCTGGTAGGTCCTAGTGGGGACCTCGACGGCGCGCCATTCGCGGTTCAGCCGCCGGTATTTGTTGATGAACTGTGTGGGATCCGCCCAGTGCTGAAGGGTGGCGGGGACCGAGCTCCGCTGCATGCCGATGGTGATGTTGTGGCGGATCTCGAAATGGAGGTGGGCCGGATACATGCCCCGGTTGCTGCCGATGGTGCCGATCTGCTGACCCCGCTTCACCTTGCTGCCCACCGTCGTCATGATCTTCTGCAGGTGGCCGTAGAGGGCGTCGCAGTATTTCACCTGCCCGTTCGCCGGATCCCGGTAGGCATGGCGGATGATCACCACGTTGCCCCAGCCCTGCGCGACGTCGTAGGCGAACGTCACGATACCCTCCCCGATGTTATAGACGGGGTCACCCAGATCACTGTCGCCGCCACTCCGGCCGTTCCAGTCCTCACCGAAGTGCTGGGGGGAGCCAAGGCGCAGCCCCCGCGCCTTGTAGTAGCCGGACGCATCCGGCTTCCCAACGGGGAAGTCGAACCCGTCCGCCAGGTTCACCTTCACCTGTGCCGACACGCACATCGCGCCCGAAAACAGCGTGAAAAGCAGCAGGAGAAGGAGTTTCGGAAAATTGGAACCACCATGGGTCATCGCTCCACAGTCCACTCCCGGAAACCCACCGTCGCAAGTGCAAAAAGAAACGGCCCGCCGGGATGGCGGGCCGTTGGATGATCAGGATTTCCGAAGGAATCAGGTCAGTTCTGCTCGTCCACGGTGAGTGGACGGTAACCGCCGATGGCCTTGAAGTAGAGGAGCAGGAGGAGATAGCCGACCGCCATGGCGGCGGGGATCAAGGAGTCCACCTTGAGCAATTTGCGGTTACCCTTCACGTCCGCCTCTACCACCGTTTGCTTTTCAGCCGTATGAGTGGCAGCCAACGCGGCTACCGCTGGGTCTTTCGAGCCTGCATCAACCTGCTTCTTTGCCAAGGCGGATGCTTTCGCCTCGCCGAGGCGCGCAGGATCGATCGATTGCACCGGTTCGAAGACCGCGAATTGGCTCGGGTTGCCAGTGCTCTTCCAGGATTCATAGAGAGCTGCATCCTTGGCTTTCAGTTCTTCCGCAGCGAAACGGTCGCGGCCATAGCCCAAGCCAGGACCACCGAAGAGGCCAACGGACATCATGCCGATACCGCCCATGAGGCTCATTGCCACCGCACCTGTGCGGGGGAAACGGTCACCGACCACGGCCAGCATGGTTGGCCAGAAGAAGGTCTTGGCGAAACCGTAGACCAACAGTGCACCAACCGCGGCACCGAAGCTGGAGACGGCGCTGACGAGGTTCAGGCCAAGGACGCCCAGCATAGCGCAGACCAGCAGCAGGCCGATTGGCTTGAGGCCGATGCGGGTTTCGATGAAGTGGGCGCAGAAGCGCAGACCGAACATCACCAGAGAGGTAAAGACGAATAGGATCTTCCCTTCAGTCGGGTTGAGAATCGTGCCGGTGATATTCTGGATCCAGCCGTCGGTGCCCAGTTCGACGCTGCCGACCAGGGCATGGATGATGAAGAGAACAAAGAGCAGCCAGTGACCGATTGCGAACTTCGTGATGGATGCGACCCAACCCAAGAGAGCAAGGGCGACAACGAGTGCGGCACCGTTTGCTGCGATGGCGTTACCACCGAAGAGAGGAGTGAAGACATCGCGGCGCAGGAAGAGGAAAAGCATGGCAGACACGATGAGCGTGCCGAGAAGGCCGATGTCCTTGAACATCTCGCCGAGCTTGAGGCCCTTGGCAGAGGCTTCTGATTTTGGGAAGGATTGGCCGAGGAACATCACACCGTAAACCAGCGTCGGGATAAGATAAAGGGCGAGCTGGGCCTTCCAGGACCAGGCGAAGGTGCCACCGAGGAACCAGCCGATCAGGCCGCCGAACACCATTCCGAGCGGCCAGCTAGCATGTAGAATGTTGAGGTAGTGGGTTCGGTTTTTCGGGAACAGCGTGGCCACCAGTGGGTTGGCAACGGCTTCCAGCGTTCCGTTCGCCAGACCGAAGAGGAAGGTGCCCCAGTAGAGGAGCTGGAATGCGGCGTCCGTGGACATGCCGGGCTTGGCGGCGAAGGTCACAAATGCGGACAGGACATGAAGTAGGAAGGCGGCGATGACCAGTTTGCCGTAACCGATCTTGTCGACCACGATACCGCCGATGATGATGCCGAAACAGAAGCTGATGAAGCCTGCTCCGAGACTGATGGCACCAAGCTGGGAGCCATTGAAGTTGAACTGGGTTGCCCAGGTGTCGAAGAGGCCGCCCCGGACGCCGAAGCCCACGCCAGCGGCGAGGATGGCGGTGAAGCCGGCCCATAAGAGCCGTTTGGCGTTTGGTGCGATTGCGTCGTCTGCTGTACTCATAGGGGTTTGTCGGATCTAAACGTGGAGAAGGGGATTATCGGTTGGGGCGGGTGATGGCAAGGAGAAGAAAATCGCGATTGCAAACGGTTTTTTGATAGAAACCGCCAACTGCAGCGAATGCGGGGGGATAGCGATCTCGTGAGAGATTCGGCGGGGAGGACGTTCCCATGCCATGACCACTCCGGTCCTTCATGGACTGCCCCCCAGCCGAAGGTCTCACGACCTCCGCTACCCCAAAAAAAAACGCCCGCGTCCCTTGCGGGAGCGGGCGTCTCGGAAACAGGAAGCGGGATTACTTCGAGGAGGAAACGTAGGATGCCTGGGAGGCGCCCTTCTTGAGTTTCTTCTGTTTGATCCAGCTCATGGTGGACCGGAGTTTCTCACCGGTCTTCTCGATCTGGTGGGCGGCTTCCTCCTTGCGGATCTTGTTGAAGCGTGGGTAGCCGTTCTTGTACTCGGCAATCCAGTCCTTGGCGAACTTGCCGTTCTCGATGTCCTTGAGCTGCTTGGCCATGCGCTTCTTGACGCCGGCGTCGATGATCTTCGGTCCGACGGAAACGTCGCCCCACTCGGCGGTCTCGGAGATGGAGAAACGCATGCCGGCCAGGCCGGACTCGTTCATGAGGTCCACGATGAGCTTCAGCTCGTGGAGGCACTCGAAATAGGCCATCTCAGGCTGGTAGCCAGCCTCGACGAGCACTTCGAAACCGGCCTTCACCAGGGCGGAGGCACCACCGCAAAGGACGGTCTGCTCACCGAAGAGGTCGGTCACGGTTTCTTCGCGGAAGTTGGTCTCGAACACACCGGCACGGGTGCAGCCGACGCCGCGTGCCCATGCGAGAGCGGTTTCCTTCGCCTTGCCGGAAGCGTTCTGCTCGACGGCGATGAGGCCGGGAACACCCTTGCCGTCCACGAACTGGGAGCGGACGGTGTGGCCAGGTCCCTTTGGCGCGACGAGGATCACGTCGATGTCCTTCGGCAGTTTCAGGCCGCCGAAGAGAACGGCGAAGCCGTGGGAGAACAGGAGGGTCTTGCCCTTGGTCAGGTTGGCGGCGATGTCCTTCGCGTAGATGTCAGGGATCGCAGTGTCCGGGGTGGCGATGAAGATGACGTCCGCTGCCTTGACCGCATCCGCGGTGTCCATGACTTCGAAGCCCAGCTTCTTGGCGACTTCGCGGGACTTCGACTTCTTGTAGAGGCCGATGATGACCTTCAGGCCACTGTCCTTGAGGTTCAGCGCGTGGGCGTGGCCTTGGGAGCCGAAGCCGATCACGGCGAGTGTTTTCTTTTTCAGCGGAGCGAGCGAGGCGTCCTTGTTGGTGTAGATCTTCGCGGCCATGGCGGATCGTTGGATATGTTTCGGTTTGCACGCCGCGGCCATCGGGGACGCAGGCGGGCGGACAAGCTGTGGGGAGGGGGAAAGAGAGTCAAGAATCAAGAATAAAGAACGGGTCCCGCAGGATCACGCCTCCGTTCCGTATTCCGCGCAGCGTTCCACGAAGGTTTTCTGGCACGCCGCCTTCACACCAGCCACATGCGCCGCGACCCTGTCCTCCAGCGCGCTGCTGCTGGGAGTCTCGAACGTGAAGGAATGTGGGCAGCCTTTCTTGATCAGGTAGATGGCTTCCGGCCAGCCTTCCGGGATATCCGGCTCCGACGCGTGGTAGATCCAGCCCGGCTCGTAGGACTCGTGGCCGTCGATCATCGGCCCTGGCTCGGGTTTGAACCACGGCTCCACCGCCCGCAGGATGCTGGCGGCATGGCTGGTGGGGCCGCCTGTCAGGTTCAGCTCGTAGAAATAGAAGCCGGACGTCTCCCAGTCCTCATGTAGGGAGACGAAAAGCACCGGCTTGCCGATGGAGTCCAGCCAGCGGACATGCGCGTCCGCCTCCCTGGACTCCCGGGTGAAGTAGTCGCGGTTCAGGTCGATGCCATCCGCATTCCCGCGCGTGTGCGCCGCCAGTCCGTCGGGATTCAGCGCGGGGCAGATGATCCAGTGGATGGACGGGCAGAAAAAGTCCGCCCGCATCAGCTCCAGGACCGCCAGAGGCCCGGCGGGTTCGTCACCGTGGATGCCCGCGGAGAGATAGACCAGCGGGCCGTCCGCCTTCCGCTCCCATGCCTCGATCGGGCCGGTTTCCGTTTCGAGGATCACCGTGGGGGTGAAACCACGGGCCTGCGCCTCACGGAAGAAATCCGCGTGGAATGGGGTCCAGTGGAACGCGTCGCTCATGCGTGGGGAAGGTGGGGCAGTTCCGCAGGAAGGGCAACCGTGGAAAGCGGCCGGAATCCCAGGGCCGCCACCTTGACCCCGCAGGTGAGGGATGCCATGGTGACTGCCAATGAAACCGATGCTGCTGGCGGCCATTTCCGCCCTGGTCCTTCCGCTTTCCGCCCAACAACCGGTGTCGCCTGAGGCACTGCTGGACAAGATCGTCACCTATCCGGGTTCCTACGCCCAGGTTTGCGATGTGATGACCGCCCCCGCGGACATCCCCTACCGCGCCTATCAGGTCACCAGCTTCGCAGGGGCGTCATTTTCCAAGGCGAACCTCGCGCAGATGGAGGGCAACCGCGATGGATTGGTAAAGGCGTTGCGGAAGCGTCTGCTGGAGATCGACTTCGTGAGGCAGGCGGCGGAGCCGAAGAAGGATCCCGCGCCGGAGGAAAGCCACGATGGTGAGGATGTCGGTTGTGATCCCCATGTGCTCAGCCCGCTCCTGCTGGAAATCATCCTCCATCTGAAGGCGACCGAGGCCCTGCCGGAGTTGCTTGTGCTGGAGGAAAAACTGGTGAAAGGCATCGCCGTCGCAAAGGACAGTGTGAAGGCCGCGCCGCCCGTTGTGACCGGCTGGTGGGTAGGTCAGGAAAACTTCGACTATGATGAGAACGAGCCGGAAGCGAAGCGGGACCGCCGTGTGAACCTGTTCCAGGCCCGTGTCGCGCAGCGTGATCTGGTGCTGACCATGGGCCGCCTGTTGCGGGAGGCCGGATATGAACCCTACCGCACCACCGCGATCGAGAATGCCTACGTTGTGGGACTCAAGAAGGAAGCGAAGGCGGAGGGTTACCTCGACTACAAGCCGGGCGGCAAACTGCCGGCGGGGAAGGAATACCTGGAACTGGTCATCGACCCCTTCAGCAACGTGCCGCGGGATATCTTCGCTTCCGTCGCGATTCCCTACTCCCGTGAGTCCCGGGATGAAGTGAGGGCGATTGCCTCGAAGTGGATCTCCGAACATTGATGTCGCCACCCATGTTCGTTAGGACGCTGGCATCGGTCCTGGCCTGCGCGGCCATTTCCTCCGCTGCGGAAAAAGGGCCGAACGGGCATGTCCTGATCGCCGTGCCAGCGGGGGAATACGCACTCGGCTCCACGGACCACAAGCTGAACCGCCCGCACCGTTTCAAGACGGAGGGCTTCCGGATCTCAGATGCGGAGACGACCAATACCCAGTTCGCGGAGTTCGTGAAAGCGACCGGCTACCGCACCTTTGCAGAGCGTGCGGGGTGGAGTCTCTCCGGAGGCGAAGGTAGTGCGGAGTGGGAATGGAAAAGGGTGGAAGGAGCGAACTGGCGGCATCCGTTCGGCCCGGATGGTCCTTCTGCGGAAACCTTGCCGGACCACCCTGTCACCCAGATTTCAGGTGAAGACGCACGCGCCTACTGCCAGTGGGTGGGGGGAAGGCTTCCGACGCTCGATGAATGGGAAACGGCGGCCCGTGCCGGATCCACCACCGCCTATCCATGGGGAGCCGCATTTTCCCCAAAGGCCTGCAACATCTGGAACGGTGCCAGCCACCTGAAGAACACCCGTGAGGATGGCTTCGTGCTCACCTCCCCGGTCCGCTCCTTTCCGCCGAACGCATGGGGTCTCCATGACGTCATCGGCAACGTCTTCGAATACTGCGAGGGATCACCCCCGTGGATGACCAGCGACCTCCCGAAAAAACGCATCTGCGGCCGCGGCGGCTCCTGGTGGTGCTCCGCCCACTCCTGTGACTTCTTCAACCTGCTTGATATAGGAAGCATGGTCAAAACCGCCTCCCTTCCGAATCAGGGCTTCAGGGTGGTGTTCTGAGTAAGGAGGGGGGACACTCTTGTTCCCCGGCTGCATTGGCAGAGAAATTTTCAGTGTTCAGTTTTCAGGGAAGAAGGAAAGCTGACCGCGAATCTTACAAATCTTGAAGGAATCAATTTGCCTTTGCGCTTTCTTTGCGACCTCTGCGGCTTCGCGGTAGGTTTTTCACATTTTGCCAATGCCGCCGGTGGACAGGAGTGTCCACCCTCCTTACTCGGTTGCAACGGAACGCAGAGCAGAGGCGACCGACGGACTGGGTCACCCTACGGCCTCTTTCCCTTCGGCAGCGACGCCACCACCAGGTCATACGAATGCCGGATCAAGTCCTGCAGGAGCGCGCCTGGCACCGAGCGGTCGATCCTTACCGTGTTCCAGTGCCGCTTGTTCATGTGGTAGCCGGGGATGATCGACTCGTATTCCTCCCGCAGCGTGACCGCCCGTGCGGGATCACACTTCAGGTTCATCCTCGGCGGGTAATCCCCGGGATCCGTGAGCGCGAACACTTTTCCGGCCACCTTGTAGACCAGCACATCGGGGCCGAAGGGAGTGGTCTCTTCGGCCCCGGGAAGTGAAAGGCAGAGGTCGATGGCCTCCGGGAGATCCATGCCTGTCGGATTATTTGAAGATCTCGGCGAAGAACACCTTCATCGCCTCCCAGGAGCGGGCATCCGCCTTCGCATTGTAGGCGGAGCCTTTCGATGGATCGTCACCGGCCATTTTTTGGGTGAAACTGTGGACCGCGCCGGAGTAGGCGGTGAGCTGCCAATCCGCCTCCGCTTCGTTGAATTCCTTCTCGAATCCGGCGACCTCCTCCGGCTTCACGTGCGGGTCGATCGCTCCGTGGAGCACCAGCACCTTCGCTCCCACCTTGCCCTTCTCCGCGGCGAAGCCGGGTGTGGATGCCAGGCCGCCGTGGAAGCTGACCACCCCGGCGATATCCGCTCCGGAGCGCGCCAGTTCCAGCACGCCCGTGCCGCCGAAGCAGTAGCCGATCGCGGCGATTTTCGAGCCATCGGTGCGCTCGTCTTTCTTCAGTTGCTCCAGCGCGGCATCAAGCCGGGCGCGGAACAGCTTGCGGTCGGACTTGTATTTGCCCGCTTCCTTGCCGGATTCCGGCGGCACCGGGCGCACGCCCTGGCCGTAGATGTCCGCGACGAAGACATTGTAGCCCAGCTCCGCCAACTGGCGGGCGCGGCCTTTCTCATAGTTGCCCGGTCCCGTCCACTGGTGGATCACCAGAACGGAGGGCCGCTTGCCGGAGGTGGCATCGTCATAGACATGGAACCCTTCGAGGGTGACGCCGCCCTGTTCGTAGGTGACGGTCTTTTCGACCGGCGCGCCGTGGGCAACGGACAGGAGGAGGGAAGAGAGGAGAAGGAGGCGTTTCATCATGACTATCAAAGCGTGGAACGCGGCGGAGTCAAATGCGCGATCACCTGCCGCTGGGAGCGCCACCAGGCTTGTATCCCGCTCCGCCCCGGCAGACGCTCCCCGCGGATGAGTGCGAATGTTTCCTGGTTCCGGGCGAATGGTTTCCTGCTGGCTCTCATCGGCGCGGTGATCCTGGCCTTCCTTTTCCCGGCGGGGGGAGGGAGCGGGGCATGGATTCCGCCCGTGATCGTGACAAACGGCGGCATCGCCCTGATCCTGTTTTTCCAGGGCCTTTCGTTGGCATTCGGGAAAGTGAAGGCGGGCGCGGGGAACTGGCGGCTGCACTTGGTCATCCAGGCGTTCACCTTCGGCGTGTTTCCGCTGCTGGGCATTCTGCTGGATCACATCGTGCCGTGGTTCTGGTCCTCCCAGCCGCGGGCCATCCGGCACGGACTGCTGTTCCTCTGCGTGCTGCCGTCCACCATCTCCTCCTCGGTGGTGTTCACCGCCATCGCCCGGGGCAACACCGCCGGCGCGTTGTTCAACGCAGCGCTTTCCAACATCATCGGCGTGGTGCTCACGCCCCTGTTGGTCTTCCTGCTCATGCGTGGGACGGGTAGTCCGGTCACCACGGAGTTCGGCCCGCTGTTGCTGAAGATCACCTCGCTCACACTATTTCCCTTCAGCCTCGGCATGGCGTTGCGGTCCTTTGTGCGGGACTGGGCGGACCGCTCGAAGCCTTGGTTCACCCGCATCAGCAACGCGGTCATCGTCTACATCGTCTATGCCGCGTTCTGCGATTCGGTGCAGGGCGACATCTGGCAGAAATATGGCGCCGCCATCACCTGGCCGGTCATCATCATCGTGGTGCTGCTTTTCGTGGGGGTGTCATGGCTCACCCATGGTTCCTGCCGCTTGCTGCGCATGAACCGGGAGGACCGCATCGCCGCCTACTTCTGCGCCGTGAAAAAGACCCTGGCGATGGGCGTGCCGCTGGCGGCCATGATCTTCGGCCGCGGCTCGGAACTTTCGCTGATCCTCCTGCCCACCATGCTCTACCACCCCCTCCAGCTCCTGGTGAACGGCGTGCTGGCAAACCACTGGGCGAAACAGCGCCCATGAAAAGAAAAACGCCCGGCCGCATACGCAGCCGGGCGTCCTGAAAGGGTGGGTCGATTACTCGCCGAGTCCGAAGCGGACGAAGCGGGTCACGGTGATGGTGTCACCCAGGGACTTGCCGGTTTCTTCGACCAGCTTGTTGATGGTGACCTTGTCATCCTTCACGAAGCCTTGCTCCAGGAAGCAGCTTTCGGCGAAGAACTTGTTCATCTGGCCGACGAGGATGTTCTCGATGATGTTGGCAGGCTTGCCGCTTTCCGCCAGGCGGGCGCGGTAGATTTCCTTCTCGGCGTCAGCCACTTCAGCCGGGATATCCGCGCGGGACAGGCCCTTCGGTGCGGCGGCGGCGATGTGGAGGGTGAGGTCCTTGATGAGTTCCTTGAAGGCGTCCTGGGAAGCGGTTTCTTCCTTGGTGGTGCCCACTTCGAGAAGCACGCCGACCTTGCCACCCATGTGGATGTAGGAAACCACGACTCCGCCGGGAGCGGCGTCGAAGCGGACGTACTTGCGGAACTGGATGTTTTCGCCCAGCTCGAGAACCTTGGTCTTCACGTAGTCACCCACGTTGATGTCACCCTTCTGGACTTCCAGAGCGGCGTCGAGATCGGCGGCCTTCGACGAAGCGACGGCGTCGGCGACTTCGGCGACGAAGGCCTGGAAGTTCTCGTTGCGGGAGACGAAGTCGGTCTCGCAGTTGATTTCGAGCAGGACGCCGGACTTGCTGTCGGAGGCGACGCGGGAGGTGATGATGCCTTCGGTGGCGGCGCGGTCGCTTTTCGAGGCGGCCTTCACGATGCCACGCTCACGGAGGAGCTTGATGGCGGCTTCGATGTCGCCGTTGGTTTCGTTGAGGACCTTCTTGCAGTCCATCATGCCGGCGTTGGTTTTGTCGCGAAGTTCTTTGACGGTGGCAGCGGTGATCATGTGATGAAAAATGTGAGCGGTTGGTGGGAAGAAAAACGGGCGGCGTGCCGGATCGACAGGCCGCCCGTGTGACAGATTCGGTTAGTTCTTGCGGGCTGCGACCATGCCATCGACCAGATTCTGGAGGATGATGCGGATCGAGCGGATCGCGTCGTCGTTGCCGGGGATCGGGTAGTCCACCACGGCCGGGTCGGCGTTGGTGTCCACGATGGCGACGATCGGGATGTTCAGGCGGCGGGCTTCAGCCACGGCGATGGTTTCGCGGGCGGAGTCCACGATGACCACGGCGTCAGGCTTCTTGTCCAGGTCGCGGACGCCGCGCAGGTTGCGCAGCAGCTTCTCGCGCTCGCGGCCGAGGGCGGCGAGTTCCTTCTTGGACATCGCCTTGAACTCAGGCTGCTTCTCGATGTTTTCGAGATACTTGAGGCGCTCGATGGATTTGCGGACGGTGGCGCTGTTGGTCAGCATGCCGCCGAGCCAGCGGTGGTTGACGTAGTGTTGGCCGGTCGCTTCCGCGGCTTCGCGGATGGCGTCCTGTGCCTGGCGCTTGCAGCCGACGAAGAGGATCTTTTTGCCCTTGCCGACGAGGTCAGCGAGGAAATCGGAGGCCTTGTCCAGTTGTTGGACGGTCTTTTCCAGGTTGATGATGTAGATTCCGCCTTTGTCCTTCATGAGGAAGGGCTTCATGCGCGGGTTCCATTTTTTGGTCTGGTGGCCGTAGTGGACGCCGGCGTCCACCATCTCGGAGATGAGTTCGTTGATCATTGGTATTTAGTGGTTTCCCGTCTTGATTCAGAGCGGGCGATGCTGAAAACTGGCCGCGTATGAGGTCCCTCCGGGTCTTCGTTGGTGCGTAAGGCGGCCTGAAGAGGGGCGGGGAAACTCGGAAAATCCCCCCGTCTTGGCAAGGGAAATCCTTCCAGAAAAGGGGAACAATTGCGCTATTGGAGGGACATCACCTTGAGAGGCTTGCGGAATCGGTGGGAAAAGATGTAAAGTCCAGGCATGAAGTACGCTCCGGCGACCGTCGATGCGATCTGGCTGGCGAAAGTACGCCAAGCCCGCTCCATGAGCGGAGAGGAGCGCGTTCTGGCAGGTCCGCGATTGTTTGCCGGGGTTTGCGAGAGGATGAAAGAGGGTCTGAGGGATGAGAACCCTGCGGCGACGGAGGAGGAGATCCACGGGCTTTTGCTTCGCCGGTTGAGAAAGCTCAGGAAAATCGAACCGTCAGCCCCTCCGATTCCGTGAAGCAGGGAGAGGAGGCGGTTGCGATCCTGCTGGATGCGCTGAATGAGTGCGGCGTGGATTATATGGTTGTGGGTTCATTTTCGTCGAACCGTTACGGGGTTCCGAGGGCGACGAAGGATGCGGATTTTGTGCTGAATGTCCGGCGGGAGGATCGGGAGAGGCTGTTTGCACGGTTGCCGGAATCATTCAAAATCGATCCGCAGGTTTCTTTCGAGATGATCACCGGCACGTGGCGGCAGATCATCAATGTGCCGGAAATCCCGTTCATGATCGAGTTATTCGAGTTGAGTGCTGACCCGCATGACCAGGAGAGGTTTCGGAGGCGGAGAATGATGGGGTTGGTGGGAAGGAAAGCGTGGCTTCCTTCCCCCGAGGATGTGGTGATCCAGAAGCTACGATGGTGCGTGGGGGGGAAACGGACAAAGGATTTCGAGGATGCAGTGGCAGTACTCGGGGTGCAGGGGAAGGAGGCGCTGGATTGGGACTATATCGTGAAGTGGTGCAAGGAGCACGGCACCCTGGCGGTGCTGGAAGAGGCAACCGAACAATCGGAGCCTGCGTGGGACGAGGACTGAACGTAAGGAGTTGGGCGGAAAAGGCGAACCACGGAAGGCAGGGAAATTGGCCGCCTGGGAAAAGCGCATCAGGCGGGGCCTTGCCGGGGATGCGGCCGCTACGGAACATCTCCAGCCAGCGGAGCGGAATTCTCCTGCGCCCATCCCGGATCTCCGGATGCCTTCCGCCGGTTCGTGAGCCACGCCCCGGCACCTGCCAGCAGAACGCACGACATGGAGATCAGGTTCGCCTTTGAATTACGTTTTTCGGGTTCCCGGTTCTCATCCACGAAGCGCGCTTCGAAGATCACATCCGGAGCGGACGTCAGCGGGGCACCCGGCACACCTTCCAGTCCCAGCGATACCGACAGCTCCTCATAACGGCGGAATCTCCGGCTGAAATCCTCATCCTCCACGACCGTCTTTGCTTTGGCGGATCCGTTCACGGCTTTCGGCAGGATCTGGAGAAAGTCAACGTAGCCCGCACGGGCCGCCTGGTCGTGGAGCAGCCCCTTCAGCTTGCGGGCGTCGATCGCCAGCTTCCGGTCCTGCGGCGAGAAAGGAGGGATGTCCACCGGGACCGCGGCCACTTCCTTTTCCCGGGCGACTCCCCGGTAGATCCGGGCAATCTCCCGGGCCAACCCCCGGTTCTCATCGATTTCCGGAACGTCCACGGTGATGCGGGTGCCGTCCTTCTCCGCCTGGATGCGCACATGCTTTATCAGCTTCTCCGGCTGGTCCCGGATTTTGTCCGGCAGCGGATGGAGGAAAAAGCTCCGCAGGACGATGGCGGCATGGGTGGACGAAAGACGGGTTTCCTCACCGGGCCTGTCTCCGGCCGCCACCAGGATCTCAGCGGCACGCGGTCTCTTCACCTCGGGCCTTTTCACCGAGTCCGTGATTTCTCCGGTGATCGCGCCGAGCGCGATCCCTCCAACCATCCAGCAGGCGATGCGGATCCAGCGTGCGGCTTGTCCCGGATCGCTCATGGCGGGTCAGACGGGTCTGAGGAGATATCCGGCCACCCATCCCTCGTTTCCGGCTTCATTCCGGCACCAGTGCCAGCCATGGATCTGCTTGAGGGAATCAATCTTGTCCCCGCGTTTGATGGTCAGCACCGTCGGGTTGAAGTCCTCCATCAGTGCGAAGCGGCCTTCGCCGGTCGGCTCCAGGATTTCCTCCGGGACGTAGCCATGGCGGCCCTCGTTGTCCTCCGCCCATACCCAGCCGGGCCAGGCGCGGTCCGCCGGGCCGACGGTGATCTCGTCGCCCGCCGCGAGTACGAGCGGATTGCGGTCTTTTTCTTCATAGTCGGCGTTTGCGGTGAAAGCGGGCATTGGCGTGAAGCTAACAAAGCCGCCGGGAAATGCCACGAATTTGCTCTCCGGGTTTTTGTGCCGCCATCAGGCGGGCGGACGGATTTCCATTGGCCCCGCCGGAGTTCCTGTTAGGGATGTCATCCCTCATGAAAGCGTTGCGGATTCTTCCCTTCCTGCTGCCCATCGGATCGTTGGCTGCCGTTCCTCTCCCGGAGGCCCGCGTGGTCACCACGGACTACCACGGCGTGAAAGTCGATGATCCCTACCGCTACTTCGAGGACAAGGATAACCCGGAGGTGGCCGCGTGGGCGCGGGCGCTGACGGAGAAATCCCTTGCAGCGCTCTCGCAGGTCCCTGAGCGGGCCAAGATCATGAAGATCATCGAGGAAGCGGACAAGGTGCAGGGTGACCGCGTGGGCTGGACGGCCCAGCCGCGGCCCGGAGAGTATTTCTTCCTCATGCGGCGGCAGGGGGAACAGGTGGAGCAGCTTTTCCACCAGAAGCCCGGCGGAAAGCCGGAGCTGGTGCTGGACCCGCGGAAGATCGTCGATGGAAAGGGATCCCCGGTGACCATCAAACACTTCAGCATCTCGCCGGATCTGAAGCACCTGGCCGTCGGGATCACCTCGGGCGGTGGTGAGGATGCGGACCTGTATGTCGTTTCCCTCACGGACGGAAAAGTCATCGAAGGACCGTTCGACCGCTCCCGCTGGGGGCCGGCGGAGTGGCTGCCGGACAGCTCCGGCTTTCTCCACACCCGCCTCCAGGATCTCGGCCCGGACGCGGATCCATTGCAGAAGTTCCAGAAATCCCGGGTGTACCACCACCGGCTGGGGACCCCGGAAAAGGATGACCGGGCCGTATTCGGCTTTGGCACGGAGGATGGCACCGGTGTGAAGCCAGCGGACATCGTTTCACTTTCCCCCATGGGAGCCAGTGGCTGGGTCCTGTCGTCGAATGGAACCGGCGTTTCCTCAGATGACATCCACCACATCGCCCGGCTGGACGAGGTGCTCGCGGGCACCGCGAAGTGGCGGAAAATCTGCGACCGCTCCCATCTCGTCGGCTCCATGGGCGGCGGTGCGGTGGAGCTTCACGGCGACCACCTCTACATCCTCAGCCGGAAGGATGCGCCCAACGGCCGTGTTCTCCGCATGAGCCTGGACAACCTGGATTTCGCGAAAGCGGAAACCATCTACATGGCTCCGAGTGGTGCGATCCAGGGGATCAAGGTGGCGCGGGAGGGTCTGTATGTCCGCTATCTGGATGGGGGTCCCAGCCGCCTCGTCCGCCTGCGCTGGGGCGCGCTGGACAAGCCGGAATCCATCACCATGCCCGATGACGGCAGGATTTCGCTGCACGGGAACATCGGCGCCTATCCGGACCTGGCGGGCATCAACGTCTCGTTCAGCTCATGGACCGGACCCACGCGGCTCATGCGGGTCCCGGCGGACGGGGCCGTGGCGCAACCGCTGGATCTGCCGCAGGTGGCGGAGCCTCCGATTTCAAAGGAACTCACCAGCCGGGAGATCACCATGCCGGGGCATGACGGCGTGGCGATCCCGGTGTCCATCATCCACCGGAAGGATCTGCCGAAGGATGGCAGGCGTCCCGTCCTCCTGGGGGCCTATGGGGCCTATGGCATCAGCATCGAGCCGGGATTCCGCCCTTCGGACGCCGCCATCTATGACATGGGTGGCATCCGCGTGGTGGCCCATGTCCGCGGGGGAGGGGAGCTGGGGGATGAATGGCGTCTCGCCGGTTTCCAGAAAACCAAGCCGAACACCTGGAAGGATGTGATCTCCGTCGCGGAGGGACTTGTCCGCGAAGGTTACACCACGCCCGGGCGCATCTGCATCCAGGGCGGCAGCGCGGGCGGCATCACGGTTGGCAGGGCGATGACCGAAAAGCCGGCGGCGGTCGGCGCGGTCCTCTGTGGTGTGGGCTGCATGGATGCCATCCGCATGGAGAACTCACCCAACGGGATCCCGAACCTCGCGGAGTTCGGCAGCGTGAAAACCAAGGAAGGCTTCGAGGCATTGCTCGCGATGAGTGCCTACGCCCACGTCAAGCCGGGGGTGAAGTACCCGCCCATCCTGCTCTATCACGGCGCGAACGACACACGGGTCGAACTCTGGCAGTCGCTCAAGATGACCGCGCGCCTCATTTCCGCCCAAGGGCCGGACGCGCCGGTCCTCCTGCGCGTGGACTACCACCTGGGCCATGGCAGCGGGTCTTCCCGGAAGCAGGAGAACGAGCAGCAGGCCGACCTTCTCACTTTCTTCTTCTCCCGGTGCAAATGACCGCTGGGGCTTGAAAAAGGAAATGGCCATGACCGCAGGATGCGGCCATGGCCCGGGAAACGGGGCTCCGGCCGTTATCTCCGGCGGCGGAACGCCAGGGAGGCGAGGGACAGTCCCAGCAACGCCGCACCGGAAGGTTCCGGGACAGGCAGTGTGCCTTGGAACTTGTAGTTATGGTACTCCCCTTGGCCGGTCACGTTGTTGGCGATGAGGGTTCCTTCCACGTTGCCGTTGCTGAAGGTCACGTTCGCCAGCGGGGCGAGGACGCTGCCCTGCACGCTGATGCCGGCGATGGTGAGCGCGGTTGCCTCGTAGAAGTTGTAGAGGACCCGCTGCTTGTCGGTGTTGGCGATGGAGATGCCGAAGTTGTCGAAGAAGATGTTATCGCCTCCGATGTTGATGACCACCGTCGAATTCGCCGGTGCGTTGATCTGGATGCCGTTCGCCGAGTTCACCGAGGGGGCGGTGACCGTGAAGGTGTTCAGGGATGGGTCCGAACCCACGAACTGGAGGGTGCCGTAGTAGTCGTTGAACGAACCGTTGGCTGCCATTCCGGCGAGACTTCCGGAAAGTTGGGTGAGCTGGGATTGGGCGGCGGAGAAGTCGATGGGGCTGCCTTTGACCAGGCTTCCGTCCGGGATGCCGAAGTTCGAGGTGGAGGCGGTGTTGCCATACACCGCGTCGCCTTTGTTCACCTGGCCGCTGGTGAACGTCAGGTTGTTGCCAACCACCAGGGTGTTTCCTCCGCTGGTGGGCAGTGAGGAACCGACGCTGTAGTTGGTGAGGTCGGCGTTGCCACCGACGGCGAGCCTTCCTTCCGTGTCCGAACCGGACGAGGTGAAGTTGCCGAAGATGAAGACATTGTAGTCGCTCGCCGCTCCCAGTGACTGGGCGCTGGCGGAGGGAGTGAACGCCGTGAATACGGCACATGCGGTGGATACGGCCGCGAGCGTACGTGCTGCGACCTTGCTGGATGCGAGGTACATTTCGGTTGGGGGGGTGAAATGTCCGGGGGGGACGGCGGGAACCTGCATCCAACAGGCCGTCCGCGCAATTGGAATCTTCAGTGACTACGTGAATGCGTGGGATCGATTCATAACACCTGGAGATATATAATATTTGTTAATTAAATCGAATCCCCCGGGGGCCCGGATGGGGAGCGGCTTTCGCCCGTTGCTTGTCACGGGGATTTCCTCCGGGCGGGGAGGTGGATCCCTTTACATCCCCCCTGCGCCATGTACGATCGGTGCGCTGTTCCCCCCAAGCATGTTCCGCCAAGCCCGGCCCCCCGACCCCGACGAAGATCTTGTCTCCCGTGCCAAACATGGGGACACGCGTGCCTTCGACGCCCTCATTCTCAAGTATGGCGACAAATTGTATGGCCTCGTCTACAACATGACCCACCACAAGGAGGACACCCATGACCTCCTGCAGGACATCTTCGCGAAGGCCTACCATTCCCTCCGGAAATTCAAGGGGCACTCCACCTTCTACACGTGGATCTACCAGATCGCCGTCAACCAGACGCTGAACTTCCTCAAGAAGCGGAAACGGCGCTCCGCCTACAGCCTGAATGACGAGGAATCCGGCATCCAGCAGGACCCGGCGATGATCGACACCACCCATGCGGCGAACCCGGAGGAAACGACCCGCATCGCTGAACTTCAGAAAAAATTGAACGATGCGATGATGAAGCTGTCTGAATCCCACAGAATGGTGGTCACCATGCATGACATCCAGGGAATTGCCCACGGCGAGATTGCCAAGGTCCTCGGGGTTTCGGAAGGAACCGTCAGGTCCCGCCTGCATTATGCCCACCAACATCTCCAGTCATGTCTTCAGGACAGTTGGGATGAAAGATTTTGAAATTCTTCTTGCTGATCTCCCTGATTTTTTGTAAATCCTAACCATCAACTGAGGTGAAACCGACTCTCGAACAACTTGAGAATCTGATGGCCCTCCGGCGCGAAGAGCGGCCGGATGAGGGTTATTGGAAGGAGTTTCTCTCCGAGTTTCACCAGCGCCAGCGCGAGGAAGCGGTGATGAAGTCCGGTTTGCTTGGCAAGCTGGAGGATGCCAGAAGCTGGTTCACGAATCTCGGACCCTCCAAGTGGGCGTATGGTGCCGGGCTGGCGTATGCCGCGGTTACGATTGGTTTCCTGACCCTTCCACGTGGAACGGACTATCATGCTCCTGCACCCACACCGGTGAACCGCCAGGTCACTCCGGATTCCGCGCTCCCCACCGAACAGCTTGACCAGTTGGATCTCAGTCCGGCGGGCCAGGGATCGGCAGGTGAGCAAGTATTCTAACCCGGGAGGAGATCCGCGGTGGACTCTTCGGGCGTACGTGGGGGTACGATTTTTGTGAAATTGGCCGTTGTGCTGGCCGTGTTCCATGGATTTTGCCTGTTGGCGTCTGCGGAAGAGGCGCGCTGGAAGGTTAGCTTTCAGAAGGGGGATCGGAATGTGGAATCGGCCGCCGTTGCCATGGCGACGCCGGATGGCCCTGTTCTGGTGGCGGTCGCGCTGCAGGGGGCGGATTTTTCAGCCACTTCCCTCGTTCTCGGCGGGAAGGCCGTGGCGGCCAGATTCATCGGTTATGATGCCGTGTCCCGGCTTTGTGTTTTCAAGCCGTCGGAACCTATCCGCGAAGGCATTCTCACATGGGCTGACAAGGCTCCGGAGCAGGGTGGGACCCGCATCGGGGTGGGAGCCGGGGCTGTCCGGAGAACGGGAACCTTGAAAGGAAAGGTGAATCGCATCGGTGAAAAAGTCCTCCCGTTCGCTCTCCTGGAAGCGGAAGCCGCGGGAAAGAACCCCGAGGCTGGTGCGTCTGTCACCAGTTCGGACGGCAAGGTGATCGGAATCGTTTTCCATCCAGCGGATGATGGTGGGGGAGTGTACGTGATCCCGGCACAGGCAGTGCATCGGGTGGTGAAGGACATCATGGCAAACGGAAGGCTGATCAGGGGATGGCTGGGGATTTCCCTGATGGTGGGGAACTCAGAGCCGCGGATCACCAAAGTGTGGCCGGGCTCCCCTGCGGCGGATGCCGGACTGCGGGAAGGGGATCTGATCAACCGCATCGGCAACACCGATGTCGGTGGCTACGAGGACGTCGCGGACACGTTCTTTTATTTGATTCCGGGTAACCCGGTTGAAGTGACGCTCACCAGAGAGGGCAAAGCTTTCCGTTTTTCCCTCACACCGACAGCCGCCCGGCCGAATTGATCCTCATTGGCGATTGAAGATCGCGGGCAGGCGGGGGACTGTCGGGGATGAGAATTTTGCTGGCTTCTTCTTCCCCCCGGCGGCGTGAACTGCTGGAGCGTGCCGGACTGGTGTTCCAGGTGGCGGCCTCCCCGGCGGAGGAGATCCATGATGAGACGATGGAGCCCTGGCGGTTGTGCGAGGAGAACGCGCTGCTGAAAGCCAGGGCGGTGGCTCCGGATCACCCGGAAGAAACCATCATCGGTGCGGATACCCTCGTCTTCAGTGATGGCCGGGCATTGGGAAAACCCCGGGATATGGAGGAGGCCCGGGCCATGTTGCGGGCGCTGTCCGGAAAGACCCACCGGGTGTGTACCGGCGTCTGCCTCATTTTCCCAGGAGGCGTTGAAGAGGTGTTCCATGACCTCACGGAAGTCATTTTCCGGGAGTTCGGGGACGACGTGATCGGAGAATACTTCGCGGAGGTGAACCCGTTGGACAAGGCGGGCGCCTATGGGATCCAGGAGCATGGGGAGATGCTGGTCTCGGAGATCCGCGGAAGCTTTGAGAACGTGATGGGGCTGCCCGTCGGAATGGTGGTGGAGCGGCTGATGTCCTCCAGCCCGGGCTTGCGGACGACGGAGGGATGACGGATGATCCCGGCATGGAGCCTCTCCACCGTTATCCCCTGATTTTTAACCCGAAGGCGAAAAGCCAGAAGGGGGAGAGGACCCTGCGCTTTCTCATGGAACACGCGAACCGCTTCGCGCTGTATGCGACGAACCATGGGGATGAAGCGCGTGAGCTGGCCGCCAGATTCGCCGCGGAGGGTGAGCCCGTCGTGGTCGCCGCAGGGGGGGATGGCACGCTCAACGCGGTGGTGAAGGGCTTGGCCGGGAGTGGGACGGCGCTGGGGGTGATCCCCGCCGGAACCATGAACGTTTTCGCCAGGGAGCTGGGCATCCCGTTCGACAACCTGCCCCGCTGCTTCGATGTCATCGAGCGCGGTCATGTCCGTGAAATCGACTTGTTCGAGGCGAACCGCGCGCCGTTCATCCAGATGGCCGGCGTGGGCTTCGATGCCATGGTCATCGAGGAAACGACGTGGGAGTCGAAGAAGATGCTCGGCCCATTGGCCTACCTGCTGGCCGCTGTGAAAGTGCTGGGGGAGAAGCCTCGCAAGATGGAGATCATCTGCTCCGACGGTCGCCGGGAGGAGGGCGTGGCGGTGTTGGCTGGGAACGGCTCCCTTTATGGCGGGCAGTTCAGGCTTTTCCGGGCCGCGGACAACCAGGACTCGAAGCTCGACGTGTTGGTCTTCAAGGAGGCCGGCTACAAGCTGGTGCTGGATTCCATCAAGGGTCTCGCCCTTGGCGGGGTGGATCTCGCGGCATCCACCAGCTATTTCCAGGCGGCTGCCTTCACCGTGAAGGCGGAGGGTGAGGTGCCCGTGGAGGTGGATGGTGACCTCCTGGGCCGCTTCACCGAGGTAAGGTTCGCCGCCGCCAGCCGGAAGCTCCGGGTCATCGCGCCGGAGGTTGTCACCGGCAGCCGTTTCGTGGATGCGGTGAAGGCATTGCTCCAGTGGACCCGCCGTCCTCCGGAG
This sequence comes from Luteolibacter sp. SL250, assembly GCF_026625605.1. Taxonomy (NCBI): domain Bacteria; kingdom Pseudomonadati; phylum Verrucomicrobiota; class Verrucomicrobiia; order Verrucomicrobiales; family Verrucomicrobiaceae; genus Luteolibacter; species Luteolibacter sp. SL250. The sequence continues at coordinate 4,588,464 of NZ_CP113054.1, read as the reverse complement.
CTGATGGAATCCCCGCGTGCATGAAGAAGAAGGTTCACAGGAGCGCTTTCGCCAGATGGTTCCGGCGGGTGGTGATCACCGGCATCCTGCTCGTTTTCGCGGGAGGTGGGTTCGTCGCGTATGTGAACCTCATCCCCATGTGGGTCTCACGGGGTCAGCTTTTCACGGACGTCACCTCGCTCCCGAAGGCCCGGGTCGGCCTGATATTCGGGACCACGGACAGGGTTGACGGGCGGGAGAACCTGTATTTCCGCTACCGGATCGACGCTGCGGAGAAGGTCTGGAAGGCGGGGAAGCTCGAAACCATCATCGTCTCCGGAGACAACCGGGAGAAGAACTACAACGAACCCCGCAAGATGAAGGCCGCGCTCGTCGCACGCGGCGTTCCCGCCGACCGCATCGTTTCGGACTACGCCGGCCTGCGGACCTTGGACTCCGTCGTCCGGGCAAAGGAAATTTTCGGCGCGGATCCCGTCATGTTCATCAGCCAAAGATTCCAGAACGAGCGCGCCATCTACCTCGCGGAGGCCCATGGGATCGGAGCGTTCGGGTTCGATGCCGAGGACGTCCAGGGCAGGGGTGGTCTCAAGACAAAGGCACGTGAAGTCGCCGCCCGCGTCCAGATGTGGCTGGATGTCCATTTCCTGAACACCCGGCCGAGGCATCTGGGGGAAAAGGTCGAACTTCCCGAATGAACGGACGCCTTCCGGCGGCTCAGGCATTCCGCCTGCGGCGGAGCGACAGGCCCAGCGCCGCGGCCAGCAGGGTGGCGGTACCAGGTTCCGGAATCGGGGTGAAGTTCAGGAAGACATTGCCCGAGGCATCCGCCAGCGTGGTGAAGGAACCCGTGGTGTAGTCCGCGTTGGTGATCTGGCTGAAGTTGGTGGCTCCGGAATTGGTGCCCGTGCCCGTGCTGTTCACGATCTTCCAGCTCCGTGCGGTGGTCCAGAAGGCATCCGCCGAATTGGGGTCCGCCGCCCCTCCGCTGAAGGAGAGCGTCAGGCTGGATGTTCCTCCCAGAGTGAGGCCCATGGCTCCGGCCAGCGTCAACTCATCGTAGTCCGTCCCCGCTGCGGACTCCAGATCCGTCAGGGCGGTGATGCTCCATTGGAGGTTGCCCCCGGTGCTGAAGTCCGCCGTGCTGACCACGGAACTGTTGAACGTCATCTTGCCTGCCGCGCCGTTGAGGGCACCCGGGGCTACGGTTCCCGAAATGGCCAGCGCATTGTTGATGGTGCCGGTCCCTGCCAGCGTCCCCGCCGCTTGGACGATTGTGGTGGGAACCGTGGCGGTGCTCGCCGCGATGGAGCCATTCACGACCAGAGTCCCGGCCTCGATGGTGGTCGTTCCCGTGTAGGTGTTCGTTCCCCCCAGGGTCCAGATGCTGGTGCCGCTTTTGATGATGGAGGTGCGGTTCGTCACCGTCGCGTTCGGGTTCGCCACGGTGCCGCTGATCACGTTGCCTGAGCTGGTGCCGGACAACCTGAGTGTGGGACTCGCGGTCTGCGAACCTCCGGACACTCCGTTCAAAAGGAGGTTCGCGGTGGTCGGATTCATTGTCATCACCGAGTTCGCAGTTCCACCGCCGCCGAGTTGGAGCTGGTTGAGGCTGAGCGAATAACCGTTGCCTCCGGTGAGGTTCATCGTCGTGTTGGCGCCGATGTTATGGCTGCCGAAGGCGATGATTTTGTTTGTGCCGCCGGTCGCCGAAGCCTGGTCCACGTTGATGTTGTAGGTCGCCCCCGTGGAGGAAACCTGGACCTGGTTTCCGTAGGTCAGGGTCTGGGAGGAACTGTCATTGAGTCCGTCGGCACGGGCATCCAGCGTCGCGTTGTTGCCGACCTGGACCGTCCCGGTGCCGAAGATTTTCTGGAGGGTGTTGCTGCTGGCGGTGTAGGCGGTGGAATCCACCCCGCGGAGCGTGCCCGCGCTGATGTTGGTGACGACCGATCCATTCGTCATCGTGCTGGCGGCAGTCAGGATCAGCGTGCCGGACCCGGTCTTCGAGAGCGTGCCCGTGGAACTGTTGATCCCACTGGCGAAAGTGACCGTCTGGCCGTTGGTGTCGATGATCACCTGGTTGCCCGCCGCCGTGCTGAAGCGGGAGGAGTAGTCCGTGGTGTTGGCCGAGGAGTATTGGAGCGTTCCGCCGTTGAAATGGATCGTCCCGGCGGGGAGGCTGGCTGTGCCCCCGCCCAGGGGTCCGCTGGTTTCCCCCTGGGCCGCGCTGAGCCGCAGGGTTCCTCCGGAGATCAGGGTGTTGCCGGTATAGGTGTTCGCCCCGGTGAGGATCAACGTGCCCGCGCCGAGCTTCACGAAGCCGGTCACATTCGCCCCGGCGTTCGCGTTGGCGATGACCTCGGCGTAGGTTCCCGTGTTTCCAGAGGCGACCTCGATCCCCAGCCGGGAGCCCGCGGTCAGGAATGCCCCATCGTTGAATGCCTTGATTTCGGCCTCAGAGAAACTTCCTGTCCCTCCGTAGCCCAGCCCCAGGATGCCCGCTGCCGCCACCTGGATGTTCGCCGGTGTCCATTGGGTGGTGTTCGCGTTGTAGAGGGCGGTCCGTGTGGCGAAGGAAAGGGCGCCAGAAGTGATGGTATAGGCACCGGCGTAGTCGTTCGCACCCGAGAGGATCAGCCGGGAGTTCGTGCTGTTCTGCACCACCGAGCCGACGAAAGTCCCCAGGTTTCCGGAAATGACCACCGCTCCCGTTCCGTTCGTACCGAGGTTGGAAATGTTGATCAGCCCTCCGGTGACTCCCGTCACGCCGATGGAACTGCCGATGTTCATGTTCCCCGTCCCGGCGTTCAGGCGGAAATTCAGCGCACGGGCGGTGCTGTCCGCGTTGGTGATGGTGTTTTCGTTGGCCGTGGCGGCCCCGATGTTGATGGCTGCGGCTCCGGACCCGGTCATGCCGATGTCCAGGTTCGTGTTCGTCATGATCAGGTTCGGCCGCACCGTGAGCGTGCCTCCGGGACTCGAGTTGACAATGGATGCGGTGCCGGCGTTGGAGAACCGGTTGTTCGCCGCGCTGATTCCCGTCCCGTCCATGGTGAAGGCGATGCTTCCGGAGGAGGAGATGCCCCAGGTGGAGGTGTTCGACATCGCCCCCCTCAGCACACCGATGGTGACCGCGCTGCCCAGGGAAACCGTGGAGTTCGACCCGCCGCTGTAGGTGGCGATATCACCCGGGTTCACGGAAGGTGTCCCGTTGGTCCAGGTTGCTGCCGCCCATGTGCCGCTGGTGGACGAAAGGACGTGATCCACGTCTGCGGAGAAGGCCGCTGGACCGGTGAGGCAGATGGCCGTGACGAGCCCGGGGCGAAGGCCGCGGGAAAACATGCGGAGGATGGAGGGTTTCATGGGTTTGGGGGCCTGTTACGAATGCCAAGGCGGAAAACAGGATCTAATCCATCAGGTGAATATCCTGAATCCCGGCGGTGGCAAGCATCATTGCTGGCGGTTGCCGCTCACTCCCGGGCGTGCCCGCTTTCGTTCAGGATGACCAGGCCCTGGCGGACATACGCGACCGTGGACCACACCGTGAACACCGCGGCGATGACGCAGGGATAGATGGGAGGCAGCAGGTAGATTCTCAGCATCACCCAACCCAGCGCGAACATCTGCGCCACCGTGCAGACCTTGCCGCTCCAGTGCGGCTTGATCTGGATCTTGTGGTGGGTGAAGTGGAGGAACGCCAGCCCGGCCACGATGATGACATCCCGCACGATGACCAACGCGCTGAACCACACCGGCAGGCTCCAGCCGTCCGGACCCCAGTCCACCGCGGCCAGTACCGTGATGCCCGTCAGCAGCAGCGTCTTGTCCGCCAGCGGGTCGATGAACGCGCCGAATTTCGAGCGTTGGTTGAAGCGTCGCGCCACCCAGCCGTCGATGCCGTCGCTCGCGGCCGCTGTCACGAAGGTCGCCAGTGCCGCGATGCGCAGCCATTCCACCGGTTCTCCCGCCGCGATGGTTTTGCCGTAGTAGATCGCCAGAACCGCGAAGACCGGCACCAGCAACAAGCGGGTGAGCGTGATCTTGCTGGCCAGGTTCATGGAACGAATTATCGGTGGAAAGTGATTGGTTTGAAAGGTGAAAACACCGACAGTCCGGAGCATGAAACCTGCACCGGGCGCCCCCGCCCCCGACTTTGAAGCGACCGTGGTGGAAGGCACCCGTGAAGGCCGTGTGAAACTCTCCGACCTGCGGGGGGAGAAGGTGGTGCTGGTATTCTACCCGAAGGACAGCACCCCTGGCTGCACCCTCCAGGCCTGCGCCCTGAGGGACGGCTGGGAGGAGATCCGTGGGAAGGCCCGCATCTTCGGCGTGAGCGCGGACGGGGTGAAGAGCCACCAGAATTTCATCCGCAAGCGGGAGCTGCCCTATCCCCTCATCGCGGATGAGGACCGCGGCATCTGCGGAGCCTACGGCGTATGGGTGGAAAAGTCGTTCATGGGCAGGAAATTCATGGGCATCGAGCGCACCACCTTCGTCATCGGCGCGGACGGCCGGATCTCCGCCGTGCTGGAAAAAGTTTCACCCCCCAAACACCTGGCGCTCCTGAAGGAAGCGCTTGCTTGAACCGATGAAAGAGTCCGCTAGTTTCAAGCCATTCATGAGTTCGTACCGTGAGAGCGAGGGGCATGTCCTGATGCCCGGGCTGGCCATCGGCAGCCTCGCGCTCGTCCTCGCCGCGGGCTTCGGTTCCGTCGGCATCATGGACCGCGCGAACGACGGCATCGCCGGGATCATCCAGGTCGGGGGAGGTGTGGCGAAATCCCTGCCCGTCTGGGCGGTGTGGGCTTCCGCCGCCGTGGGGGCGTTCAGCCTGTCTTTCCTCATCCTCTCCGTGCCGGGTACCTGGAGGCGGGTGGTGCTGTGGATTTCCGCGCTGGTGCTGGTCGCCGGGTGGGGGCCGGTGCTTGTCCTTGCCGGTCGTTTCCCGGTTGTGGCGGTTCCGCTGCTGGCCACCTTCTGGGCCGGGCTCTGCGCCTTGGTCTATGCTTCCCGGCACCGCATGGCGGCGGACAAATAACCAATCTCATGGGCAGAGCGGATTTTCCAGAGCCGGTGAAGGCATTGGTCGCGGAGCTGAAGCGCCTTCCCGGCGTCGGTCCCCGCAGCGCGGAACGGATGGCCGTCTGGCTGCTCCGGAACAAGAAGGCGGATCCCGTTTCGCTCGCCGCCGCCTTGGTCAAAGCGGAGGAGGAGATCATCTCCTGCCCGGTCTGCGGCTTCTTCGCCACCCGGGACGGGTGCGGCATCTGTGATGACCCCCGGCGCGACGATCACCTCCTCTGCGTGGTGGAGCAGGCCACGGATGTCCTCCCCCTGGAGCGCTCCGGGGCGTTCAATGGCAGATACCACTGTCTCGGCGGAAAACTCTCCCCGCTGGACAGGGTATCCCCGGAGGATCTGGAAATCCCATCCCTGCTCAAGCGCATCGGCGATGGGGAGATCGAGGTGATTCTGGCCCTGGGCTCGGATGTCGAGGGAGAGGCCACGGCCAACTACCTGGCGGATCTCCTGCGAGGCCGGAACTGCCGCATCACCCGCATCGCCCAAGGGCTCCCTGCCGGTGGTGGCCTGGAACATGCCGACGAGCTCACCTTGCTGCGCGCCCTCCAGGGCCGCCGCAGCTTTTAAGGAGGGAGTACACTCCTGTCCTCCGGCGGCATTGGCGAATCAGAAAAAGGCATTGCGACAAGGATCAGGCGAGAGGGCCCAAAAGATTTCAGCAAAGATAAGAGATCTATCCTTTCTCTGCGCTTCTCCGCGATCTTTGCGTCTTGGCGGTGAATCTTACGTGATCCGCCAATGCCGCCGGAGGACAGGAGTGTCCACCCTCCAAAAAAAGAAGGGCCGCCGGAGCACCCACTCCGACGGCCCAAGTTGAAAACTTCAAATCGCAGAGCGACTGAGGCTAACAACTGCTGTTCACCCTTACATGAAAACACAAACTAAGTTGCAGTTTTCATGGGTTCAGACATTGCAGCCTGCCGGATCGTTCAAAGATTTCCGGGAAAATTTTCCCGCCGGATCCCGTGGTTTTCCAATTTGTTTGAAATCAGTGGGGTGAGCCGCGGAAGTTATGGTGCGGGAACGGCTTTTTCTTCGGGCCGGGGCCGATGATCACCGCCCGGGGACTCTTGCCCGCCTTGTCCGACACCGGAATGACGTCCGGTGGGGGGAGAACTCCGGGACCGTTGCCCAATTTGAGGACGTCATCGGAGACCTTGTAGCGGGAGTTCATGTCATCCTGGGCGAGATCCAGCGTATTCTGGCCGCTGACAATGCTGGGCTGGATGAAGATCAGCAGCTCGGAGCGGGACTTGTCCTTTTCGGTCCGGGAAAACAGTCGTCCGAGTCCCGGGATGCTGCTCAGGACGGGAATCCCGCTTACAGACTTGGTATCCCGATCAATGATCAAGCCTCCGAGGACGATCGTCTCGTTGTTGGGAACCGTGACCTGGGTGAGGATCTCCCGGGTGGTGATCCGCGGGACGGAAAGAGCCGAACCATTCGGCCCCGCTCCCGCGAGGATCTGATTTCCATTCAGTTCGTCGTTGAGAAGGGCGATCTGGAGGGTGATCTCGTTGGGGGAGTTCACCAGCGGGATCACTTCGAGCTTCAGGACGACGTCCTGGTATTCGATGTTCGTGCTTTGTCCGCCTGATGAAAAGCTGTTGCTGTTCGTGGGAATCGCCACCCGCTCGCCACTGGAGATGATCCCCTTCTGGTTGTTGGAGGTGAAGATGCTGGGGCGTGAGAGGATCGTGAAGTTCGAGTCGTTCTGCAGGGCGTTGAGGTAGATGTGCAGGTTGTTGCCGATCTTGCCGTAGAGCGACAGTCCGGTGCCCGCTGCAATGTCACCTGGGTCAAAGGTCGCACCGGAAGGGAGGGGAATGGTGGTGCCACTGCCGCCGGAACCTCCTTGGCCCGCGATCCTGTCACCACCGAGCGCTTTCACGTAGTCCACTCCGAGATCGAACTCATCGGTCAGCGTAAGCTGGCCGAACACCGTCGAGATCATCACCTGGTCCGCCTTCACGTCGATCTGGTCGAGCAGGTTCTCGATGATTTCCACGCCTGCGGGTGGTCCCTGGACCACGATGGAGTTGGTGATCTGGTCCGCGACGAGAAGGGTCCGTCCGACGAGGAGGGAGACCGGTGCGGTATCCACATCCGGATCGTCCAGACCGACGGATCCGCCGCTGCCACCACCGCTGCCACCCCCTCCGAAGCCGGATGAACCGCCGGTGCCGAAGCCGCCGCTGGAAGCCGCGGTCCGGCTGTTGCTGTTGGTGCGGGAGTTTTGGTTGGTGCGGGATTGGGCGCCGGTCCTCTGCGCGCCTTGTTGGCCACCCGCGGCACCACCGGCCGCCCCCCCTTCGGTGGCGGTTCCCGCCGAGTAGGCCCGGGTCAGAGCGTTCTCCGCGATGCCCAGAAAGTCGGCGACCTTCACGAAGCTCAGCTTCCTGCGCATGAAGTTCCGCTGGTCCGTCTGGACGTCGAACTCGCGGACCAGGCTTTCGATGAACACCAGGTCATTCGGCCGGCCCATGACAAAGATGCGGTTGGTGCGCGGTTCCGGAACGATCTGCGGGGGATTCTCCTCACCGCCTGTTCCTCCGCCACCGCCACCGTCGCCCACTGGCATTCCGGGAACGGCGGGCGCATTCTGCTGGCCGCCGGTGCGTTGCACGCCTGCGGTGCGCTGGGCTTGCTGCTGGGCGGTGAAAAGCTCGTTGAGCGTGGTGGCCAGCTCGGTCACATCCGCGTATTCCACTTTGATGAAGCGGGTGGCCACCTTGCCACCAGGAACGTCGATCTCCTTTTTCAGCTCGATGAGCCTGCGGATGAGGGAGGTGTTCTCCGTGATGATGACGGAGGAGGCGTTCGCCACAGGGGCGATGGATCCGTAGGCCCCGAACTGCCCGACCACCTGGTTGAAAGTGGTGACGGCGGCTTCCGGCTTCAGATACTGCAGGTTCATCACGTAGGTGATGACCGCATCCCCATCAGGCAGTGTGGAACCCTCGGTATAAACTGGTACACCGCGGCTCTTCGGGGTGATCGTGCCGGCGGAAAAGGTGAGGATGTCCAGATTCGGGTCCGTGCTATCCGGAACGAAGACGAAGTTTTCGATGGTGGCGGCCTTTTTCAACAGCTCCGCGACCTGGGCATACGTCAGTGGATCGGTGGGGCTGGCGTCCTGCACGAAGGCGAACTCCGCCAGAGCGGCTTGGGCGGAGACGATCACACGCCGCCCCGTGTATTTCCGGTAGAGACCCGCAAGGGCGGTGCCGGAAAGCTTCGGCTCGATGATCGCCTCGGTCACCTTCTGCTCCGCGAGCGGAATCTCCCCGGCGGCGGGAGGAGCCGGAGGAGGCACCGGTTGGCCTGGAGCCGCGGGGACTGCCGGACGGGCAGGGGGCTGTGGTGTGACGAGCGGTTGTTCCGGAGGCTGTGCGAGCCCGGTGGTGATTCCGGCGAGGCCGAGGGCGGCAATGGGGCGGAGGAAGCTCATGGGAAAATCAGGGAAAGTGGATGAGGCGGACGGGGTGCGGGAAATGGAGGGTCAGCGGCGCTGGATGCGCTGGTTCGGTTGGGACGTTCCTTGCTGGGTGTTGGGGGCGACCCCTGGCGGAAGCGTGCCTGAGCCCTGGTTGGCGGCGGGCTGGTTTCCGGGTCCCGCCGGAGGCACCACCCGGGGGCGGGGCGCGCGGGGTGGTTCAGTCCCCGGTGCGGCGGCCGGCTGGCCGGGGACCGGCTGCGGAGGCTGGCCCTGTTGCGGTGGCGGAGGCGCGGGCGCCGCCTTGAGGGTCAGCAGCTTCTCGTCGAAGGCCACCGTGCCGCTCTTCGAGCCGGTGGAAACACGGACGGTGGTCCCCAGCGGATTGCCCGGCGCATACTGGACGGAGAGAACTTTGAAATCCTGGTTCTCCGGCAGGATGATGCGTTCCTCCGGATTTTTGCGGTTCAGCAGGGTGACGCGGTAGCCACCGGGGATGGGTGAGATGCCGCCCAGCGCGTAGTCCTCCAGGGGATTGGCCACTTCCGGGGGCGGTGGGGGCGGCGGTTTCGTGGTGAATGGAGAGTCCGTCCACAGCCGGGTGTATTTCGTCGTCGGCACCACCCGTGGCGGCTTGGCCAGGGCGGTGGCGGCGAGGGCGATGAAGAGGATGATGACGGTTTTCATGGCCGGGGCTATTGGACAACCGGGACGAACCATTGCTCGATGATGGCGGTGCAGTCGATCTTGGTGTCGTCCGTGTTGTCGGGTTTGAGGAGGAGGTTGGTGGCGGCGCGGAACTGTTCCGGGTTGTTCAGGCGGCCCAGCCAGGCGTCGAAGAGGGCCTTTTCGGTGCCGGTGACGGTCACCTGGATCTTCACCCGGTGGTAGTGGTTGCCGTCGGTCTGGTCGGTGGGAAGGAGTTTCTGGGAGTTGGGCTTGATGGTCAGTCCGGCGATCTGCGCCTCACGCTCGACGAGCTGCTGCAGGCTGGACTGGACGTCCTGGTAGGCGGCGGGGGCCGGTTCGTGCTTGGCCAGCCATTCCACGTCATCCAGCACTTCGTCGCGGCGATCGCTGATGATGTGCGCCTGTTCGAGCGCTTGCTCCGCCACCACCCGGTTGGCGGTGATTTCGTTCCGTTTCTTGGTGTAGAGTTTGAAGGCGAGGACGTTGAGGATGATGAACCCTGCGGCGCCGAAGATCAGGAGCAGGTTTTTTTCGCGGGGTGACATTGTGTGGGCGGAAAGTCGGAAAAAAGGGATGATGGAGCGGAACCGGCTGGCGTTGGGAGCGTGGAGGTGTGCGGGTTCTTCCTGTTGAATGCCGGCCGGGGGGGAATTTGTCGGTTCAGCGGGCGGTGCCGTTGAAGGTGAACTCCCAGCCGCGGGTGGAGGTCTGTGGCGCGGGTGTCTCCCAGTCAAAGCCGATCAGCTCGTTCTTCTTCTTGATGTTGAGGTTGAACTGGTTGACGGGGCCGGGCTGGGGGGCCTCGCCGATGAGCTTGACCTCCGCGGCGGAAATCTCCGCCGTGCGGAGCCGGAGGCCGGTGTTCGGCGGGATGGAATTGGCGATATGGAGCAGCAGTTCCACCGGGGAGTTTTCCTCCCGGGTCATGGCCAGTTCGTCCCATTTCTGGCTGTGGATGGTGAAGGCGGCGGCGTCCGGTGCGGCTTCCGCCGCCTGGGCACGGAGATACTTGGTGCGGGAGACGTCCTTCCAGATGCCGTAGCCGAACCAGCCGATGGCACCCAGGTAGGCCAGCACCACCGCGGCGACCGCGAGGGTGATGTTGCGCTTTTTCTCCGCCGCCTTGCGCGCGGCGCGGACGTCGGCCGGGAGCAGCTTGCTGCGGGTGGCCGGCAGCACGGGGGCGGGGCGGGGGGCGACTTCCGCCGCCACACGGAACTCCCCGGTCAGTTCCGCAGCGGAAGTTTCACCGTCGGAGGTCCAGACGAAAATCTTCGATGGCTGGATCTCGATGCCCTGGATGGAAAGCTGGATCAGCGCCAGGCGGATCTCCCGGGCCAGCGCCTGGTCCGGCGCGTGGGTGGAGATGGAGGTGGCCTGGCAGTAGGCAGTGTTCCCGCCGGAGGAGAGGGAGAAAACCCAGCGTCCCAGTTCCTTCCAGACGGCGAGGCTGTCTCCTGCCAGGGGAAATGCCCGGGCGGAAAGGTCGAACTCCTTCGGCGTGCGTGCCGGGATCTCCCCTTCTCCGGGAGAACGTAGGAAGACGGAGAGCAGTGCGGTGCCTTCCGTTTCCTTTTCGATCACGAACAGGTCCGTGAGCTGCCCGGCCATCGGGTCCGGGCGGATGCCCAGACGTTCCGCGTGGAGCAGGGCCAGATCGGGAAACAACGCTTCATCGTCGCTGGTGACCCGCATGGGGATGGCGGTCACGGACTTGACCGGGAAAAGCTGGATGAGGTCCGTCCCGGGCAGGTCAGGGATGTCCCCGGCGAGCTGGGCGTCGGTCGCCTGCTTCAGTGTGAAGCCGGCGGTGGCGGTGCCGGTCCAGATTTCCCAACCGGATTCTCCGGGAACGATGAGGGTGGTTTCGGCGGCCTTACTCACTGGGCAGGATTTCTACGGATTTTTCTAACAGGGCGGGTCTTCCGGAGCGGTTGCGGAGGATGGCATTCACGCGCCGGCGCGCGCCGTCCGCGGAGCCGGTGCTTTCGACGCGGACGGTCGAGTCATTCGCGCTGAAGCGCGCAGCTATATCGGGTCTGCTTTCCGCGTCGATACCTAAAAGCAGCAACGCGGCCGGTGCGTTCTGGAAAGGGGCGTCATCATCCGTGTCCCGGATGCCGTCAGGACCGCGCACGGTCTCCACGATGGTCTTCGCCTGGTCCACGTTCACCTCCGCCGCCGCCGCGATGAGTTCAACCTCCGCGTCGTTCACATCCAGCCCGCCGCCGGAATAGATGGTGAACCAGTCCCGCCAGTCCGGCCGGACGGCCTCCACCAGCTCCATCCCGCGCACCAGGCGCACTTCATCCAAGTTGTAGAACGGACGGTTGAACGGCTGGTTGATCCGTCCCTGCTGCTCATACCATTCCCTTTCCGCTCCGTTGAGCGCCGCGTTGTCGTCGGAGTCAACCCAGTCCCCGAGCGCGTCCGAGATCGCTCCGGCCGTGTCGATGTCCAGACCCCAGTCGATGAAGATGGAGCGCAGCAGCGCCTTGTCGTCCCGCAGGATGATCGAGTTGATGTTGAAGCGGCCCGCTTCGGAAATGATCCGCACGTCATACCGTTCCCCGGTTTCCTCGTTGAAGTAGTGGAGCAGTGGATCACTCCGTTTCACCGAAGGATTCGAGCCGATGGCGATGCCCATCTCTGCGACCTGCTTCGCTCGGGAGCCATGGATCTTCGCGGTGGCGATCTCCATGTCGAACGACACGACCCGCAGGGTGGTCATGGTCGCCATCGCAAGGATGGCGATGAGCAGGATGACGGCGAGCAGGGAAGCGCCGCGGGGATGTCTGCGGCGGCGGGTCATTGGGGGTTCTGTGATCCTCCGGAGTTTCCTCCACCGGAGTTGTTGTTATTGTTTCCTCCGCCGTTGCCGTTGTTGTTTCCCCCGCCATTGCCGCCGGGGTTGACGATGGTCCCACCGCCGGAGTTCTGCATCATCTCCCGGGCGAGGATCTCCGGGTTCTGCTTCGGTGGGAGCCAGAACACCTGGCGGATTTCCTCCCCGCTGGCGCCGATGGCGAAAACCAGCTCGATCTGCAGTGGCAGGCGGCCCTGCAGGTCCCAGTCGTAACGCCACTCCAGGTTCGTCCCGTCGAGGAAGCGCCATTCGAAGTAGCGGAGGTTGGAAAGCAGGACGATCTGGGCGAAAGGTTCCTTCGACAGCGCGACCGAGCCGCTGGTGCCACCGGTTCCCCTGGAACTGGCGTCGTCCAGGATTTCGTTCTCATAGTAGCTGAGGACGATGTCGAAGTAGCCGCTGCGGGTGCGGACCGTGCTCAGCGTCACCGCCTTCGCCACCCGTTCCTGGTTGCCCCAGGCGAAACTGAGCGGGACCTTCTGGAGGGTGATGGTGGACTCATACTGGCTGCCATTGTCCGTTACCTTCACATCGAAGCGGGTGTTCCCCGGCAGTGACGTCAGCCGGCGGTCCAGCAGCTCGATGAACGACTGGCGGAGCATTTCCTCGTTCTGGCTCTTCACCACGGAGTTCCCCAGTTGCAGGGAAGTGTTCGCCGTCTGCACGACCATGCCGATGAGCAGCGCGCTCATCGCGATGGAGATCACAAGTTCCAGCAGCGTGAAGCCCTGCTTCCGGGAAATGGAGGGGTGGCGTTTCACGGCTGGTACATCCTCCCGTAGCGCCAGGTTTCCGCGGACCGCTGCTGCCAGGCGTTGTCCGCGAACCAATGGGCGGTGACATTCACCCGGTACATCTCCTGCAGGAACTGGCCGTCCTGATTCTCGATTTCCTTCAGCAGCTCGACCGTGGTGTCGATCTCGATGTCGGTGCCCGGTACCTTGGCGCTGGTCACCCCTTCCTCAAGGGTGGGCATGGATACGGCCTCATCCAGCGCGCTTTCCAGAACGCGGGTGATGCGCAGGCCCTGGCGGGCCGTTTCCGCGGCCTTTGCCGTCTGGTTGATGGCGACGGCGAAGCCGGTGGCGGCGATGCCGAACACCAACAGGGCGAGGATGATCTCCAGCAGGAGAAATCCGCGTCGGTGGGTGGTTCGGGCCGTGGGTTTCATCGGACTTCGAGGAGGAAATCGCTGACCGTGGCGGTCAACGGGTGGAAGGTGCTCTCCGCCACGCCTTTCTCGATGGCATAGCGGACGGTGACAGGTTCGCAGAGGCCGTCGGGATCGAAGCGCCAGATCTGGATCACATCCCGCACCAGCGGGACCCACGCCGTGGTGTTCCAGCGGAGGACGGAAACCTCCATCTCGTCCGGAAGGAGGAACTCCTCCCTCACCGGCGCGATCTTGTCAGGATCCTCGACTTCGACGGTCCGTCCGCCGATTTCGTTGCCCATGCCGGTTGTCCGTTCGATGCCGCCCGCCTCCGCCAGCGGCAGCAGGCGCACACGTTCCTTGCGGAACTCCAGGGCGTAGGGGGTTTGCTGGAGGATGGCCAGCGTCCGTGCCCGCTTTGCCAGCAGCTCCACCTCGCCGGAGGTGTTGCGCAGCACGCGTTCATCCGACGAATAGACCATGTAGGTGACCGCGCCGCCCGCGATGAGGGCGGCGAGACCGAGAACCAGGACGATCTCGATGAGGGTGAACCCCCGTTTCAGATCATTCCGGATCCTGGCTGCTGAGGTCATCTGGGGTGTTTGGAATGCCGTCAGGTCCGTTGCTGAGGAGCTCGAACTCGGCAGGGTCCTTGCTGCCGGGGAACTTGTAGAGATAGGCGTTCTGCCACGGATCGACGGGGATTTTCTTGGAAATCCGGACCCAGTCGCGCGGAACCGGCGTGGAGGTGGGCTTGTCCACCAGGGCGGCCAGGCCTTGCTGGGTGGTCGGGTACCTGCCGGCGTTGACGCGGTAGGTGTTCAGGGCGGAGCCCACGCTCTGGAAGTCGGCGCGCACCCGCTGGAGCTTGGCACCGTCACCCACACCACCGATCAGGGCGATGGAACCGCCGAGCAGGATGGCGATGATGCCGAGCACGATGACCATTTCGAGAAGGGTGAAACCGGCGGCAAGGCGGTGGCGGATGGATGGATGTTGGTTTTTCATCAAGGGGAGTCGGAGAGTTGTCGGGCGGATGCTTTCAAAGATGAAAACGCCGGGCGACTGAAAAGTTGTCGGGAAAATTTTGGATTTCAGGGGCATCGTCACGGGGAATTTCTTGCCAGAAGGGAGAGATTTCCCCACCCCTTGTCGCTCGTCATCATGAACAAAGTCCTGATCATCGGAGCCGGCGGAGTCGGCAGTGTCGTCGCCCACAAATGTGCCATGGTGCCGGAGGTGTTCGGCGAGATCACCCTTGCCTCCCGCACGGTGTCGAAGTGCGACGCCATCGCGGAAGAGGTGAAGCGCCGCACCGGCCGGGACATCGCCACCGCCGCCATTGATGCGGACGATCCGGTCCAGACCGCCGCGCTGATCCGGAAGACCGGCGCGAAGCTGGTGATCAACGTGGCCCTGCCCTACCAGGACCTCACCATCATGGACGCCTGCCTGGATGCGGGTGTCGATTACCTGGACACTGCGAACTACGAGCCGAAGGACGTGGCGAAGTTCGAGTATTCCTGGCAGTGGGCCTATCACGAGAAGTTCGTGGCCGCAGGGCTTTCCGCGCTTCTGGGTTCCGGATTCGACCCCGGCGTTACCAACGTGTTCACCGCCTGGGCGCTCAAGCACCACTTCGATGAGATCCATACGCTCGACATCATCGACGTGAACGGCGGCAACCACGGCAAGGCATTCGCCACCAACTTCAATCCGGAGATCAACATCCGCGAGGTCACCGCGCCCTGCCGCCACTTCGAGGACGGTGACTTCGTCGAAACGCCGGCCATGTCCCTCCACCAGGCGTTCACCTGCCCGGACGGCGTGGGGACCTACGAAATCTACCGCATGTACCATGAGGAGCTGGAGTCCCTCGTGAAACACATCCCGACGATCAAGCGGGCCCAGTTCTGGATGTCATTCTCCCCGAACTACCTGAAGCACCTGGAGGTGCTCCAGAATGTCGGCATGACCCGCATCGATCCGGTGGCGTACAACGGGGTGGAAATCATCCCGCTGCAGTTCCTCAAGGCCGTTCTCCCAAATCCAGGGGACCTTGGTCAGACCACCAAAGGCAGGACTTGTATCGGTAATGTGATCACGGGTGTCAAAAACGGCCAGCCGAAGGCCATTTACATCTACAATATCTGCGACCACGAAGCCTGCTTCGCAGAGGTGGGATCCCAAGCGATTTCCTACACCACGGGGGTCCCGGCGATGATTGGCGCCAAGCAGGTTCTGGAAGGGAAGTGGCAGCATCCTGGGGTCTGGAACATGGAGCAGTATGATCCGGATCCTTTCATGGCGGACCTCAATGTCCACGGCCTCCCATGGCAGTGGGTGGAGCTTTCTCCGGAAGCCGCCCGTAGTTTCAAAGTGGTCTAAATTGCGGTGAATTGGCCGGATCATGTAAATACTTTGCCAATTTTTTAAATTCCGCTTGTCACCCACAAGACTCTTTTCCATCTTTTGACCGTGAACTTAAAAACCCTCTCATTCACAACCCTCACCCTTGCCGCGGCATTGCTGCCCGCGGACGCCTACTTCCGGGCAGGTTTCAAAATCGACAAGGAATACCGCCAATTTGGTTCAGAACCTCCCACTTTCCGATCCGGTGAGGGGTTCATGTACATTGTTGACGGTACCTTCACCCAGACCGGATGTGCGCTCAATGACATCTCGCCCAATCCATTCCCGATCGACACCCAGCTCGGCTGCAACATCGGTTCGAATGCGGTGAGGTTCATCGGTTCCTCCCTGGTGCCCCAGTTCTTCGAGCT
Organism: Luteolibacter sp. SL250; assembly: GCF_026625605.1. Lineage (NCBI taxonomy): Bacteria > Pseudomonadati > Verrucomicrobiota > Verrucomicrobiia > Verrucomicrobiales > Verrucomicrobiaceae > Luteolibacter > Luteolibacter sp. SL250. The sequence goes on along the minus strand of NZ_CP113054.1, from coordinate 4,572,454 downwards.
GGTTGGCGTGGAGGCGGCGACTGTGATCGAGCCGGGTCGGCACGATCTGGTCAGCCTCTACGCGCGCCCGAGTTATGAATTCCCGGTGAACGGGCTGAACATCGCTAGCCGGACCACGGTCATCTTCTACAACCTTCAGTCCACCACTGGTGACGTGAAGGAGTACCGCCTGGCGGGAACCGGTCTGAGGGGGAATACCTTCGATCCGGGTTATGCCTTCAGGAGGTTGTATGGGCCGACTGATCGTTCCCGCATGGAACGGGAGATCACCAACGGGATCTACCAGTTCAGGGTTCCTTCCCTCGGGCGTCCGGAGAGACCTCTCTATCTGAATTTCCCGGTCACACCGACGGTCGAAGGTTACGTGGAGGGGCCGATCCGCGGAGGATTCCGTTTCATCAATGTCGGACCGATGAATACCACCGGGTTCGCGCAATACGACATCAATCTCATCGCCCAGTTCCGTTGGGAGGGGCTTACCAGTGGTGTCAGCAGCGGGGACCGGCTCTACATCGGCTTCCGCAGGCTTGATACCGCGCTCGATCCGGATTCGACCCTGATGGTGAATGGCCGTGGTGAGCCGGTGTTTGATTTCCCGCCTCCCGGGGCTGACATCAACCTGTTCCCTGGCACCCGCATCCGTCTGGACTCTCCGGTCCAGAGCTTTTACAACCTTCCTCCGGGATTCTTCACTCCTGCACGGAGCACCACCATGCTGGAGCTGACGCTGGAGCGTGACCCGGGTGTCGGCCTTTCCTCGGTGAGCACCAGGCGCTTCCAGTTGCCGATCCGCTTTGTGGCTGGATTCCCGGGAGCGATGGCGGCTGCCTTCCCCAAGGATACGCCTGCGGCCTTGATGGACAAGAATGCCGACCCTGATGGTGACGGTGTTTCCAACTGGCTTGAGTGGCTTTCCGGAACGGATCCATATACGGCGAATGCTCCTGCGGCTCTGAGCCAGCTTGCCTATGTTCCTGCTTCCACCCGCCGCTCCGGCCAGACCATTCCAGGCTACTGGCACATGTCCATTGATCGCAGGGCGAATCTTCCTGCGGGTGTGACCGTGACCGTCGAGTCCAGTACTGATCTTGAAACTTGGGCTCCGGTGAGTGAAAACGACCCGCACTGGATTGTTGAGGACATCAACGAAGAGCCCCGCATCCGCATTCTCAGCCGTACCCCCGAGCTTACCGACAAGCGTTATTTCCGTGTGAAATACAACGATCCGGGTTGATTCTTCCGGGGATCCGGTCCGAGGGGGCCGGATCCCCGAATCAAAGTTCGCGGGGACGGATCTGCCTGTTGCGAAGTTTTCCATGTCTGCGAGCTTGATTGATAGTACTGAAGAGCTTTCCGCTTACCTTGCCGGGCATTCCGGCGGCCAGAATCCCCCGGTTTGCGCGATTGATACGGAGGCTGACAGCCTTCACCGATACCGTGAGTCCCTCTGTCTCATCCAGTTTGCGGATGACTCGGACTGTGTCCTGATCGACCCGCTGGCGATCAAGGACTTGAATCCGTTGGGTGACTACCTTTCCGGATCCGTTGTCTGGATGCATGGAGCGGACTACGACATGACCATGCTGAAGCGGCAGTTCGGCCGCCTGCCTGGAAAGGTCTATGACACCCAGATCGGTGCGCGTCTGCTGGGAGCCCGCAAGTTCGGGTTGGGGGATCTGGTGAGCCATTATTTCGGGATCGAGCTTTCCAAGTCCTCGCAGAAGGCGGACTGGGGCAAGCGTCCGCTGTCCGAGAAGATGGTGGAGTATGCACTCAACGACGTCCGCTATCTGCTGGAAATGGGCCGGCGCATTGTTGCGGAGCTTCAGGAGAAAGGGCGTTTGGAATGGTTTGAGGAGAGCTGTGATGCGGCTCTCCGGAAAGTTCTGGAGCGGGATGATTCCAAGGAAGAGGGATGGCGCGTCCAAGGCTCGGGAAAACTCGAAAGACGGGGGCTGGCCTTCCTGCGTGCGCTGTGGCAGTGGCGCGATGAAGAGGCGAAGGCCTGGGATCGTCCGTCATTCATGGTGGCGCCGAACCGCCAGTTGCTTGAGTGGAGCATTGATTTGTCCGGCGGAAGGTCCGTGACGTTGCCGGGACATTTCCGCGGTGACCGGGTCAAGAGATTCAAGGAAGCGCTGGCGGCTGTTGCCGCGTTGCCTGAGTCGGAGTATCCGGAGCGCCCGCAGGGCAAGCGCCGCAAGCGGGACAGGGACTTTGACCGGAAGTTGGATCAATTTCTGAAGGTGAGGGAAACGGCGGCGGTCAAGCTGGATATCGAAGGCTCGCTCATCGCTCCCCGGGCGGTTTTGGAGAGTCTCGCCGCCGGTGAAGTGGTGGTGGAGGATGTGCTTCTGAAATGGCAGCGGGAATGTCTCCAGCTTCCGTGATTTTCTCCCTGGAGGGCTTCCCTCCATGATCCGGCGCGGCTGCGGTCCGCCCGGAATCGAGGGGATTTCCACAGGGATTCCGCGGTGGTTGGGGAGGGGTTCTCCGGAGTTGGGTTTTTTCTGATTTATCTCATTGGTTTGAAATGGGTTGCGGGATGGCTTCGGGTTCGCTGAAAAGTGCGTTTGCCGGACGAAGTTCCTTGTGTCGGAGGCGGGAATTTCCGACCTTTTCCGGGCACCATGTCAGAGAGTCCGGAAGAGCCGAAAAAAGCCGAAACACAGGTCGGGGCGCAGCAGCAGTACGATGCCGCGCAGATCGATAAATTGGAAGGTCTGGAGGCTGTCCGGAAGCGTCCGGGCATGTACATAGGTGATCCGGACGAACGTGGCCTGCACCATTGTGTGTTCGAGGTTCTCGACAACTCCATCGACGAGCATCTCGCAGGCTATTGCAGCGTCATCAAGGTGTCGATCCACGTGGATGGTTCGGTCTCCGTTGCGGACAACGGCCGGGGCATCCCGGTGGACATGCACCCGAAGTTCGGCATTCCCGCGGTTGAGCTGGTGCTGACGAATCTCCACGCCGGCGGCAAGTTCGGCCAGGGCGCCTACAAATATTCCGGTGGTCTCCATGGTGTCGGCGCGAAGTGCGTGAACGCGCTTTCGGACTGGTTCAAGGCGGAGATCATGCGGAACGGCAAGGTCCACCTCATCGCGTTCGAACGCGGCAAGACCACCCAGCAGCTCCATGTCATCGGCGATGTCGATCCGTCAAAGACCGGCACGATGATCACGTTCTTCCCGGACGCGACGATCTTCGTCGATACCATCGAGTTCAAATTCGACCGCCTCGCCACCCGTCTCAGGGAGCTGGCCTTCCTCAACCCCGGTCTCATCATCGAGCTTGAGGACGAGCGTCCGGAGTCGGCCAAGAAGGCAACCTTCTACTATGCGAAGGGCATCGAGGAATTCGTGATCCAGCTCGGCGAGAACAAGACCGTCATCCACGACGAGCCGGTCGTTCTCAACGGCAAGCGCCAGATCGAACTCGACTACGATGGCAAGAAAACGACGGACGACGTCTTCGCCGACATCGTTTTCCAATACAACGACTCCTACAACGACCAGATCCTCTGCTTCGCCAACTCCATCCCGAACGGCGACGGTGGCACCCACCTCACTGGCTTCCGAACGGCATTGACCCGTGGCATCAACCAGTACGCGAAGGCCAACAAGATCCTGAAGGACAAGGATCCCGCGCTGTCCGGTGACGACGTGCGCGAAGGTCTGGTGTGCGTCATCTCCGTGAAGATGCCGAGTCCTCGCTTCAGCTCCCAGACCAAGGACAAGCTGGTCAACTCGGAGATCGAGGGCGTCGTTTCCTCCATCGTCTATGAGGGTATCATGCAGTATTTCGACGAAAACCCGGCGCTCGCGCGCAAGGTGATCGAGAAATCCGTGAACGCCGCCCGCGCCCGCGAGGCCGCGCGGAAGGCCCGCGAGACGGTCCGCAAGTCCGCCCTCTCCGGCGGTGGTCTGCCCGGCAAGCTGGCGGACTGCTCCGAGCGCGACCCGTCGAAATCCGAGCTCTATATTGTCGAAGGTGACTCCGCAGGTGGTTCCGCCAAGCAGGGCCGCGACCGCCGCACGCAGGCGATCCTGCCGCTGCGGGGCAAGCTCATCAACGTCGAGAAGGCCCGCCTCCACCGCGCCCTCCAGAACAAGGAGATCCAGTCGATGATCACGGCCATCGGCGCCGGCATCGGTGACGGGGAGCAGGAAGGCTCGTTCAACATCGAAAAGGTCCGCTACCACAAGATCATCATCATGACCGACGCGGACGTCGACGGCTCGCACATCCGCACGCTGTTGCTGACGTTCTTCTGCCGCCATATGCCGGACCTGGTGAAGCGCGGCTACCTCTACATCGCCCAGCCGCCGCTTTACCTCGTCAGCCGGAAGAAGCGGCACGAGTACATCCAGGACAACGACCAGCTCAACAAGATCCTGATCGATCTGGGAGCAGGCGAAGTGACCCTGCGCAGCCACGATGGCAGCCACAGCTACAGCGCGGAGGAACTGAAGGACATCCTCGAGATCCTTTCCTCTCTGTTCCGCTTCTCGGACTCCATTGAGGGAAATGGGGGCAATTTCCGCAACTACCTCGAAGCCCGCCTCAACGGCAAACTGCCCGAGTTCATGGTGCGCATCCGCACGGGCAATGATGAACAGGTCACCTATTTCCCGGATGAGGCTTCGCTGCGGAGTTTCGCCGCGGACAACCGCGATCTGCGGCTCTTCGACGAAGTGTTGACTCCAGAGGAACTCGCTGCCTGCTCCGGTCCTTCACGCCGTGCGGTGCTGAAGGAACTCCACGAGTCGAACGCGATCGAGCGCATCTTCTCCCGCCTCAAGGAGCGTGGTTTCGACACGGCGCAGTTCTTCTCCGATGACCGCCCGCTTTACGAAATCGTGGAAGGAGATGGTGAGAAGCAGCATGTCTCTCCGGTCTTCAGCGTGCCGGAAATCCTTTCCCGTGTCCTGGAGATCGGACGCAAGGGTATCCAGATCAAACGATTCAAGGGTCTGGGTGAAATGAATGCCAAGGAGCTTTTCGAAACGACGATGGATCCCGGCAAGCGCCAGTTCCTCCGCGTCCGGCTCGACGAAGACAACGCCGTGGAGGCTGACAAGATGTTCGACGTCCTGATGGGCGACATCGTCGAGCCCCGCAAGCGGTTCATCGAGGACAACGCGCTCAACGTGAGAAACCTCGACGTCTGATCCAACAACCCATTTCCGATTTCAACAACAGATGTCTGACGACCATATCAAGCCGATCAACGTCGCGGAGGAACTCTCGAAGTCCTTCCTCGACTACTCGATGTCGGTGATCATTTCCCGCGCGCTGCCCGATGTGCGCGACGGCCTCAAGCCATCCCAGCGGCGGATCCTTTTCGCCATGCGGGAGTTGAACCTCGCGCCCGGAAAGCAGCACATCAAGTGCGCGAAGATCTGCGGTGACACCTCCGGTAACTACCACCCCCACGGTGAATCCGTCATCTACCCGACGCTGGTCAACATGGGCCAGAAGTGGTCGATGCGCGACACGCTGATCGACGGCCAGGGCAACTTCGGTTCCGTTGAAGGCGACCCTCCTGCAGCGATGCGTTACACGGAGGCCCGCCTCACCCACCTGGGCATGGCGATGATGGACGATCTCGACAAGGAGACCGTCGATTTCGTCCCCAACTACGACGAACGCCTGACGGAGCCGACCGTGCTCCCCTCCGCGTTCCCGAACTTCCTGGTCAACGGTGGTACCGGCATCGCCGTCGGCATGGCGACGAACCTGGCCTCCCACAACCTCGGTGAGGTGGTGGACGCCATCTGTGCCCAGATCGACGAGCCGGACATCGACCTGCCGGGCCTGATGCAGTACATCAAAGGGCCGGACTTCGCCGTTCCGACGGAGATCCGCGGCATCCGCGGCATCGAGGACTACTTCCGCACCGGACGCGGCTCCATGCGGATGCGCGGCAAGATGGAGATCGAGGAGAACGAGAACGGCCGCTCGATGATCATCATCCGCGAGGTGCCGTATGGCGTGAACCGCGCGACCTTGCAGGAGCGCATCGCGGAACTGGTCAACGAGAAGATCCTCACCGGCATCTCCGGCATGCGCGACCTTTCCGACGAGGAAACGCGGATCGAAATCGAACTGAAGCGCGACGCCCGTCCGCAGGTGGTGGTGAACCAGCTCTTCAAGCTGACGGCGATGGAGACCTCGTTCAGCGTGAACATGCTGGCGATCCACCAGAACCGTCCGAAGCAGCTTTCGCTGAAGGAGGCGATCGACGCCTACATCGAGCACCGCCGCGAGGTGGTCATCCGCCGGACCCGCTACTTGCTGGGCAAGGCGGAGGAGCGCGCGGAGTTGCTGGAAGCCTTCCTTCTCGCGCTCGGTCACATCGATGATTTCATCAAGATCATCCGTGAATCCCGGAACCGGGATGAGGCGCGCGAGCGTCTGGCCGCCTATAGTTTCCCGACGAAGACCGCGGAAAACCTCGGCATCCTCATCCGCTCGCAGGCATCCGTGCAGGGTGACCGCTATGTTTTCAGCGAGCGCCAGGTGAACGCCATCCTGGAGCTGCGCCTCTACCAGCTCACCGGCATGGAGCAGGACAAGGTGAAGGGCGAATATGACGGCGTGCTGGCCGACATCACCGACCTGATGGACATCCTCGCCCGCGAGGTCCGCGTGCTCGGCATCATCAAGGATGAGCTGCGCGCGATCAAAGACAAGTACGCGACCCCGCGGAAGTGCCCGATCGTGGCGGAAGCCGGCGAGGTGGCGATGGAGGACCTGATCGCGAATGACGCGATGATCGTCACGCTTTCCCACCGCGGTTACGTGAAGCGCACGCCTTCCTCCGAATACCGCCTGCAAGGCCGCGGCGGCAAGGGCCTGAAGGGGATGGAGACGAAGGCGACGAAGAAGGACGAGGCGGATGATTTCGTCGAGCACCTCTTCAGCGTGCAGGCCCACGACTATCTGCTGTTCTTCACGAACACCGGACGGGTTTATGTGGAGCGCGTGTATGAGCTTCCGGAAGGCTCCCGCACCTCCACCGGTCGCAGCATCAAGAACGTGCTGGATCTGAAACCGGAGGAGAAGATCACCGCGCTGCTCCGCCTGGAGCGCACCGTGGATGAGGACGGCAATGACATCACCTTCCGCGAGGGGGCGGGCTTCGTGTTCTTCGCGACCCGGAACGGCAAGGTGAAGAAGACCGCGCTGAATGATTTCCGCAACTACCGCAAGGCGGGTCTGACCGCCATCAACCTCGAGGAAGGCAACGACCTTATTGGTGTGAAGCTCACCAGCGGTGAGGATGAGATCATCCTTGTCACGAAGAACGGCCTCAGCATCCGCTTCACCGAAGGAGTCTACAAGAAGCCGCAGGGTGAAACGGAAGACGGCGAGGAAACCTCCGATGCGGACACCGCCGCCGAAGGCGCGGAAGCCGAGGACGACGGCACCCCTCAGATCCGCCCGCAAGGCCGTGCGACCGCCGGTGTCACCGGGATCCGCCTCGGCAAGGACGACGAAGTCGTCGGCATGGCGATCGTCACGGAGAACTCCACCCTGCTGGTGGCCGCTGAAAACGGCCTCGGCAAGCGCACTGACTTCAAGAGCTACCCGTACCGCCGCCGTGGCGGAAAGGGTGTGAAGACCATGAACGTCACGGAGAAAACCGGTCTTGTGGTCAGTGCCGTGACCGTGACCGCCGAGGACGAACTCATGCTCATGACCTCATCCGGCCAGAGCATCCGCATCCGTGTGGGCGAGATCCGGGAAACCGGTCGCGTCGCCCAAGGGGTGAAGCTGCTCACGCTGAAGGAGGGTGAGAAGCTCCAGGATGTGTCGCTCGTCATCCCTGATGGAGATGATTCGCAAGGTGGCGATGCCACGGAGGGATCGGGCGATGTTTCCGGCGAGCCGGAAGCGGACGCCGCGGAATGATCCGCTGATCCGAAGATGGGCACCGGCTGATCCAGCCGGTGCCCTTTTTCGTTGGAGGTGGATTGGGCTTGGGAAGGATCACTCCTCCTCCAACCACGCGTCGATGCCGCCTTCGACGTTCTTCACATTGGTGAAGCCGTTGGCCAGCAGCAGATTGACGGCACGGGCGGAGCGGCCGCCAGCTTTGCAGTGAATGATGATTTCCCGGTCTTTCGGCAGGTCGCCGAGTCGGTCCTGCATCGTGCCGAGCGGGATCAAAACCGCTCCGGGGATGCTGGCGATGGCGTATTCATCCGGCTCGCGCACATCGATGAGCAGGGCTTGGAAATTCCCGGCGAGGCGGGTGCGGAGTTCGGCGGTGGTGATGGTTTCCATGTGATCGTTGGGAATGTCGCAGTAGGCGGGTGCGAGGGTTTCGGGATTGGAGACGCCGGAGATCTCCGGAGTGTCGCCGCACAAGCGGCAACCCGGATCGCGGCGGAGTGAGATCGTCCGGAAATTGCTGTTCAAGGCGTCATAGACGGTGAGCTTGCCGAGCGGCGGATTGCCGATACCGAGGATGAGCTTGATCGCCTCCATCGCCTGCAGGGATCCGATCACCCCGGGTAGCACGCCCAGGACCCCGGCTTCATTGCAGGACGGCACGGATCCGGGAGGAGGCAGCTCCGGAAGCAGGCAGCGGTAGCACGGCCCGCCCAGATGGGGGGCGAAGACGGTGGCCTGGCCTTCGAAGCGGTGGATGGCACCGTAGATCAACGGCTTCTTCAGGAAATAGGCCGTGTCGTTGGAGAGAAAGCGGGTGGGAAAATTGTCGCAGCCGTCGAGGATGATGTCGTAGCCTTCCGCCAACTCGAGGGCGTTATCGGGAGTGAAGCGGACGGCATGCCGGTCGATCTGCAGATGCGGGTTGATCTCGCGGAGACGGCTTTCCGCGCTGTCCAGCTTCGGCTTCCCGATCCAGGACTCCCCGTGGAGGATCTGGCGCTGGAGGTTGGAGACATCGACGGTATCCGGATCGATCAGGCCGAGACGGCCCACGCCAGCCGCGGCAAGATAGAGGGCCGCCGGGCAGCCCAGGCCGCCGGTGCCGATCATCAGAACGGAAGCGTTTTTCAGCCGGAGCTGGCCTTCCACACCCACCCCTGGGATCAGGAGGTGGCGGGAGTAACGCAGGAGTTCTTCCTTGGACAGGCCGCTTGCCATGATGGGCGGAAAGATGCCCGGGGACGCCCCCGCGTCAAAGGTGAAAGGGTGTTGCGGGAGGGGATTTTGTGGTAGGTTGGCCGGATGGCCGAGGTGCTCTCCACATTCCAACTGAAACAGGGCGACAGCGCTCCGGAATTCTCGCTCCCGGACGCATGGGGGAAGATTGTTTCCCGGGCTGAAACGGCGGGGAAAAGGGGACTACTGGTGATCTTTGCCTGCAACCATTGCCCGTTCGTCATCCACCTTGCGGATGCGGTGGGTTCCCTCGCGGAGGAGATTTCCGCGGAAGGGGTCGGCACGGTGGCCATCAATTCCAATGATCTGGCGAACTACCCCCAGGATGGGCCGGAATTCATGAAGACCTTCGCTCCTGAACACGGGTGGAAGTTCCCTTACCTGCTGGACGAAAGCCAGGACGTCGCGCGTGCCTATGGTGCGGCTTGCACGCCGGACTTTTTCCTTTTCGATGGGGGAGGGCGGTTGTTCTACGCCGGGCAGTTCGATGACACCCGCCCGAAGAAAGGACAGGAGGCGCATGGAGGGGATCTCCGCGAGGCGGTCCGGCGGATGCTGGCGGGGGAGTCCGCGATGGAGCGGCCGTATCCGAGCAGCGGTTGCAACATCAAGTGGAAGGAAGGAACCCGCCCGGTCTGGTGGAATGCGGGTGATGGTGGCGGGTTGTCTTGACCGTGAGGAACTCCGGAGTCCACGCTCCGCCGTGCGTTCGATCTTGATCACAGGCGGAAATGGCGGGCTGGGGCTCGGCATCGCACGTTACTTTCTCCAGAAGGACGGGGAATGCCGTATCTGGCTGGGTGTGCGGGCGAACCGTGATGCCGCGGATCTCCTGGCCGCGGAGTTTCCGGAGCGTTGCCGGACCGTGGCCCTGGAGGTGACGGACGCCACCGCATGGAAGGACGCCGTGGATGCCATCACGGCGGAAACGGGCCGGATCGACGTGCTGGTGAACAACGCCGGCATGCACCGGGACCACCTGCTGGCGGCCATGCCGGACGAAGCGTGGCACGGCGTCATTTCCTCGAATCTGGATTCCGTTTTCCTCGGCTGCCGGGCCGTGGTCACCCCGATGATGCGGCAGCGTTCCGGGAGGATCATCAACATCGCATCCCTCAGCGCGTTGCTGCCGCCCCTGGGGCAGACGAACTATGCGGCGGCGAAGGCGGGCGTGGTCGCCCTGACCCGCACGCTGGCGAAGGAAACCGCCCGCGCGGGAATTACGGTGAACGCCGTACTTCCCGGATACGTGGAGACGGAGGCGCTCGGCGGCATGGACGACGACGCGAAGAAGCAGGCGAAGGCGGGCATCCCGATGCGCCGGTTCGGAAAGCCGGAGGAGGTGGCCGCGGCCGTCTTTTTCCTGGCATCCGCGGAGGCATCTTATGTCACCGGAGCTTCGCTGAAGATCGACGGTGGAATTTTCTGAAAGATCATCCAAAATATACGACATGCAAGGCGCTGAACTGCGGCAGAAGATCAAGGAAGTGATGGTGGAGGAGCTGATGCTCGACTACGCCCCGGAGGAGATCGGCGACAAAACGTCGATCTTCGGAAACCATGGACTTGGGCTGGATTCCGTGGATGCCCTGCAACTGGTGGTGGCCCTGGAGAAACACTTCGGCCTGAAGATCGGGAACTCATCGGAGGCAAAGGGAATCCTGGAAAGCGTCGAAACGATCGCGGTGGAGATTGAGAAAGCCGCGTGAAGGCGGCCCTGATTTTCCTGCTGAAGCTGGCTTTGACGGTCGCCTGCCTTTGGTGGGCGTTTTCCGGGATCGATGGCAAGGGGACGATCCTCGCCCGGCCCGGTGACATCCACTACGGATGGTTGTCCGTCGGGGTGGGCATAGCCGGAATTTCCATGGTGTTGTCCGCCCTCCGCTGGTGGGTGCTCATGAGGGTGCTGGACATCCGCGTGGGGATTGCGAGGACCATCGAGCTGACGATGATCGGAAATCTTCTCAGTCTTTTTTCGATAGGCAGCTTGGGAGGGGATGCTGCCAAGGTGATCCTGCTGAACCGCGACCATCCGGGGAAAAAGCTGCCGGTCACGATGAGCGTGCTGATCGACCACATGGCGGGGATGGTTTCGATCGGGCTTCTGTTCTTCTTCATGTCGGTGCGTGGGTTCGAGGAACTCACCAGCCGGGAGGTATTGGGCGCGCAGGGCGAGAATATCCTCCGGCTGGCGTGGCTGTATATCGGCGGAGGATTCCTGTTGGTGGCGCTGTTTTTCCTCTGCGCCAGTCCCCCGTTGCACCGGCGGATCCATGCGAACGGCCGGATGGACCGCTGGCCGATCATGAGGCGGATTCCGGAGATCTACGATACTTACCGGAGGAATTGGAAACTCACCCTGGCCGGGCTGGGATTCTCCATGCTGATGATGCTGACCTACTTCGCCTCATTCTGGTGCGGACTGCGCGCGGTGGGCGGAGAGGCGGCGCTGGGACCTTTCATGACCGCCATGCCGGTGATCGATGGCCTCAGCTCGATCCCGGTGTCGATCAGCGGCATCGGCATCCGGGAAAACCTGTTCATGATGCTGATGCCGGCATTGGCGGATGTTTCGAAGGACATCGCGCGGGATTCATCACTGGCTGGCTTTGCCTGCAACGTCTTATGGGCGGTGCTGGGGGCGTTGTTCTTCCTGAAGAGGCGGGACAGGATCTCCGTGAAGGAAATGAAGGAAGTCTGACGGACGGCGGTGCCCCTCAGCGGGTGAGGTAGCGGAGGCGATAGAATGTGCCCGGAGCCGTTGTGGGAAGACGGACGGTGAGGGTCTCGATGCCGCCGGAGTCCACGTTGCGGTTGAGGATGGTGGCGGCGGCGGAGTCGATCTCGATGGAGACCGGCCAGTTGGTGAGGTCGGATGATTGCTCGATGAAAAACCTCACCGCATCAACCGCGGCGAAAGGCCGGCGGAGAGTGATGGAGTCCGTGCCAGCTCCACGGGTGATGAGGGGTGCGGTCGGTTGGTCGGCGGGTGGGGTCGCTGTCGCGTAGTGCAGCAACGCTTTCATTCCGCCGGGGGCCGGGGACGCCGCGCTGGCGAATTGGTGGGACGACAGCCACGAAGCAAAAGAGGCGGCATCCGGGGCGTCCGGGGTGCCGTGGAAGGCGGAAGAAGCCCGCCAACTGTAGGCGGAATCTGCCTGCAGGGTATGGTGGATGCGGACGAGCGAGGGACCGTCGCCATCAGGCGAGGTGGGCCATGGCGGGACGTCGGCGTAGGTGAGGCTCTCGATGATGGAATTGTCAGCGGCCCGCAGTTCGATGGTTTCACCGCTGTTGGCGAGGTTTCCGTCCCATACTCCCGCCACCTTCGGGATCTGGCCGTAGAGGGCGCGGAATACGCCGAGGTTTTTGACCGCCACGATGCGGGCTCCCGGTTGGAGCAGGACCGATGGGAAGGCAAAGGTGATGCCGGTGGTGATGCGGACGCCCGTGAGATCGACGATGGAGGAGGATGGGTTGTGGACTTCGATGAAGTCACGGGTGTCGAGGCCGTCGTCAGGATTGTAGTGGAGTTCGGAGAAGTAGAGGTTTCCCGGTGCGGCGGGGACGGGAGGATGGGTGAAGGTGGCCTCGGTCAGGGTGCTCCACTCGCCGGTGGTGTTGTGCCTGACCCGTGCCTTCACCATGACGGAAGCACTGTCGAGGGGGATGGATCCGGTGTAGGCAACCGCTGTTCCTCCGGAGGGATCCGTGCCATCCAGGGTGTAGAAAATGCCCGTCGATGCGGGGCCGGTGATGGTCAGGCTGGAGCCGGGGGGAACCACTCCGCCGGACAGGGAGAACACCGGGGCGGTGACATCAGTGCTGGGAAAGAGGGCATAGCCGCGGGAGGTGCCGCGCAGCAGGGTGATGAAGCTGTTGGGCCTGCTCACCAGCGTCCCCGAGGAGTTCGTAGGATTGAAGAACACGTTGCAGCCGCTTTCCCAGTTGGCGACCGTCCGCGGCACGTATCCCGCGGTTCCACGGGTCTCACCGTAGGAGTCCCCCCAGCGGGCGGACTCCGCGAGCATCGCCGGGGCCAGCACCGCCCGCATGGCGGTCCAGCGGGCGGTGGAGGCGGAGGCGGTGAGCGCGCCGCTGCCGAAAAGATTCCGCTGCACCCGGTCGCCGAAGCGGCGGAGGTAGTTCGGGTTCTGGACCAACTGGAGGTGGAGCCAGCGCGGGTTGAAATAGACCAGCGTGGCTCCGGCCACGGGATGCTTTCCGTCGGTGGTCAGATGGCCGGTCACGTCGGTGCCGCCGAAGGTGTCCTCGAAATCATGGGCGACGAAACGGAACCCGGCGGAGCCATCCCGCGGGCGGAAGCAGAAGAAATTCTTCGGCACGTTCTTGTCCCCCGGGTTCACCGGTCCGTCGGTGTTGCTGGCGAACATGTTCAGGATCATGTAGTCGATCAGGTTGTCGATCTCGACCAGCGGCTTGAGGGTGGCGGAGGGCGTTCCGTCCGGGTTGCGGCCCTGCACGGCGTAGTAGGCGGCATCGCTGGAGAAGCCCGCCGTGGCGGCGTTGAAAAGCTGGGTCCATGCAACGGCGTCACCGTCCGCGGCCTCCACCCGGTGGGGAAGGGTGTAGGTCTTGATGATGTCGTATTCTTCCTTTTCCCCGCCGAAGTAGGAGGCGGCCCACGCGTTGTCAGCGCGCTCCTGCGTCGCGTAGATGCCCCAGTACTGGCCGTTGATGTAGAGGTGGACGTAGCGGCTGCGGGCATGCGGGTGGCCCATCGCCCCCTGGGTGGCACGCGACCATTCGTCCTGCATGTAGTTGGCTGCGGTCGAGCCGGAGGTATGCCATGACTTGCTGCCCTGGGTGGTGCGCAGGTCGATGCGGTCGAACTCGGCGGCACCGTCGCCGTCGAAGAGCGGGTAGTTGAGTTTCCCTTCCCCGTATTCACTGCGGAAGTAGAAGTGGAAACTGTGCTTCGGGTTGGAGTCATCCCGGCTCACTCCGCCCCGCATCCTCATACCGCAGTCGATCTGGAAAGCGCTGGTCCCGTCCGGCCGGATCATCTCCATGGAGGTGGGGCGCTCCCATTCCTTTTCCCGGCCATAGGCGTTCACATAGATGCCGGTGAGCGGATCGAAGAAATGTTTGCGGTCCGTCACCAGGGAGAAGGTCGGCAGGCTGCGGAGGGCGGCTTTCAATTCCTCCGCCTTTGCCGGGCTGTTGATCACCTCCGGGTCCATCCCGTAGTCCAGCATCTGGCCGTTGACGGAGTTCGTCGGCCAACCTTCGGGCGGCAGGCCGTTGGCGGATTGCGTCACCAGATCGTCCGGAAAAAGGTAGGTATGGGTGACGGCGGGCGACGGCAGATAGCCCGCCTTGAACGCGACGGCGCGGACCACCGAGGAGGTCGGGATGCTGATCGTTCCCGAAGGAAAAGCGGAGGCGTCCGCCGCCGTGATCAGCGTGCCGTTGGTCGCGGTCGGCAGGGAGCCGTCCAGGGTGTAGGAGATGCTCGCTCCGGCCAGGGGAGCTTCCAGGGTGAGGCTCTGCGGGGAGGTGAAAAATCCACGCTGCATGGAGAACGCCGGATTGGCCGCGAACGACACATAACCCTCCGCCGGGTTCGCCGCTCCGGGAGTCGGTGGGGAAAGGTAGCCACGAGACTGGTAGTCACCCCATACACCATAGGACGCGCCTTTCCGCTGGGCGGGATAGTTCGTGTATTCGCTGGCGATGGAATTGTCCGGCCGGACGAGCGCGAGTTGTCCCCCGGCATCCGCGGAAAGCTTGAAGTTGGCGTGCAGTTCCGGGCCGGTGCGGTTCTTGTCGGAAGCGAACACCACCAGATGTCCGAAGGGGGGGAGGACGGTCCCTGCCGGGATGGTCCATGATGTCTTGTCGTCCCTCAACTTCCACCCTCCGAGATCCACTGGGTCTGGATCCGCGTTGAAAATCTCCAGCCAGTCGGAATCGTCGCCGTCCTCATCTTCCAGCGCGCCATTGTTGGAGGCCACGAATTCGCTGATCATCACCCCGGAGATTCCGAGCAACTTGAGGGGGAACTCCTGCACCGCTGGCGCGCCGTTGGAATCGTCGGCCCACACCTTCATCAGGAAAGAGCCGGTGAGTCCGGCGGGAGGTGTGCCGCTGACGGTGGCGGTGCCGTTGTGGTTGTCCGTGAGTGAAAGCCAACCGGGAAGTTCCACCGGAGAGAAACCCACCGTCCCTCCGGAAGTCGAGGTTGCTCCGAAAGTGGAGGAGTAGGGAGAGCCAGACCGGGCGTAGGCGGCGGGAGCGCCGGTGAAGTCCACCAGCGAATAACCTCTCAGGGAAAAGTCATCGAAATCCGCACCGATGGTGGCGGATGTTCCCTCGCTCCTCACGCGGAACCCGAAGAAGGAACCGGTGAGGGGCGTGTCATCGTCGAACGCGTGGATCGACTGGTTCGCGTTCTGGGAGACGATGATCCGCAGCCTGAGGACGGGTCCGTCGTAGGTTCCTTCGACCGACAGTTTGAACGGGGTTGCCGGATCCAGTGTGAAGGCGAGTGCCTCATTGTTGATGAAGAAAACATTTGTTGTGCCCACCTGCACGAGGCGCAGCCTGCTGGTGGCCGGACGCACATCGACCAGGTAGTAGGGAGAAGTGCCGCTGAAGCCCGCCGCCGCACCGAGAAAGCCAAAGCCGCAGGAGTTCGTTCCCCCCGTTCCGGTGACACCGGAGATCGACGTCTCCATCCGGAAGCCGTCCGGAAAAGCGGGGGCTTCGACCGAGCTGCCGGAGGACGTTCCGTTCCCGCTGATGGCACCGCGATATTTCCCGCCCGTGTGGGTCCATCCGGAGCCTCCGGAGAAAACGCTGGAGCCGGAATCAAAGTTCTCCGTGAACGGGATGGCCACCGGTGCGGCCGTGGCCACGGTGAACAGGCATCCGGCGAGGGCACACCGGAACGCGGACCGTATGGACGGCCCGGGGGAGGGTTTTACCATCCCTCCGTTATTGGTCCGAAAGTTTCCGAATCAAGGGGAAAGTGAATTTGCCGGTCGGGGTGATTTGTGGAAGATCGGCGCATGGCACACGTTCCCGGTCTCCTCAGCCCCTATGACCGCACCGGTGGGATGGTCTATTTCCCCCGCATGCTTTCCAAGATCCGGCTGCATGCGGAAGGAAAACTGCCGCAGGACTACGTCGACTTTCTGGGGGCGAAGGAAAACACCTTCGACTGGCGCTGCTCGCTGTTCCTCGGAGTGGACTACGGCGCGGTGGTGGAGAGAACCCTTCAGGGCGGCAGTGATGAGGACGTGCTGGAATGGGTGTTCCTGAACGGCCGGCGACCCACTCCCCAGGACATCGATCTCTGGAACGGCTTCATGACAAAGAGAGGCTGGAAGGACGAGGCGAGCGACCGCCTGAGGTTCCGCTGCGAGGAAGCCGGGTTCGGCCCGGAGGCGGGAATCGAGACCATGTTCCAGTTCCTGGATGCGGACGAGGGGCGGTGAGTTTCGGGCAACAGCCGTCCCCACGCATCCGGTGTGCGACTCCGGCGGGGTTGAATGCAATTTTTGAAATGTGGTGATGCGCGCCACGTATTCCGGGTGTGCGCAACATCCTGCTACCCGCTATTGCTTCGCTTGCCATCCTGATTTCAGGTCCTCTCTCCGCCGCTCCGGAGGGTTTCGGAACAGATACCCCGGGAGGCGTCGGAGGGAAGGTGGTGAAGGTCACCACCCTTGCCGATTCCGGCCCCGGCTCGCTTAGGGACGCACTCCAGAATGTGAAGGAGCCGCGTCTGGTCGTGTTCGAAGTGGCGGGCTACATCGACCTTGAGAGGGATCTCTCGATCCACAGCCCGTTCGTGACCATCGCCGGGCAGACCGCCCCGTCACCGGGTATCTCCCTCCGCAATGCGACCTTGCGCATCCGCACGCATGACGTGGTGGTGGAGCACATCCGCATGCGCGTGGGGAACAAGCCGGGCAAGGAGTCGATGGAGGACCGCGACGGCATCCAGCTCGTGGGCGAGGACAAGGTTCCCGCAGGCCAGTTTCCTGATCCAAAGGTCTACAACGTGGTGATCCGCCATTGCTCGGTCGCTTGGTCCACGGACGAGGGGATCTCGACCTATTTCAAGGGCATCAGGGACGTCACCATCAGCGACTGCATCATCGCGGAGGCGCTGGACAAGGCGGGCCATCCGAAGGGCGGGCACTCGATGGGGCTGCTCGTCGGCGACCACACGCAGAACGTGACCATCCTGAGGAATCTCTTCGCCCACAACCGCTACCGGAACCCGGTCGTGAAGGGGAACACCAGTTCCATCGTGGCGAACAATGTGATGTATGACATCGGCAGCAACGCGCTGCACAGCTATGGCGCGGGTGAGGGGCTGCCGACGAAACTGACTGCCGTGGCGAACGTGCTGCTGGAAAGCCCCACCCGGGCGAGGGAGACCAAGGGCAGGAGCAAGGTGGTGAATTTCTACTCCGACAAGACCACGAAAAACGGCTGGACCAACGAGGGGAGCCAGATTTTCGTGAGCGGCAACCTGGTGCCGGAAGGCAGTGTCGAGGCGGCGAAGCTCCTCGACTATGATGTCTTCGTGAAGGAAGCGCCGGTGAAGATCGACGGCCTGCGGATCATCCCGGTGAACGAGGTGAAGGATGCGGTTCTGGCGAATGTGGGTGCCCGTCCGAAGGACAGGGATCCCGTGGACGAACGCATCATCCGGCAGGTGAAGGAAGGCACCGGACGCATCCCGGACACCCAGGAGGATGTGGGTGGCTGGCCGGAACTGAAACAGGCGGAGCGCAAGCTGGAGGTGCCGGAGAATGGCCGTGCGGAGTGGCTTGCGAAGTTCTAAAGAAGCCGCATGAGATTTGCCGCGGTCCTCTGCCTGGGTTGGGTCACTGTTTCCGCCGCATGGGCGAAGCCGATGAACATCGTCCTGCTCTACGCGGACGACTGGCGGCATGACTCGCTCGGCGTGGCGGGAAATCCGGTGCTGAAAACACCCGTGCTGGACACGCTCTCCGCAAAGGGTGTGCGCTTCACGGAGAACCGTGTGACCACCGCGATCTGCGGGGTGAGCCGCGCCACCCTGCTGACCGGCCAGTGGATGTCCCGGCACGGCAATGAGGCATTCCAGATGTTCCGCACGCCTTGGGAACAGACGTTCCCCGGTGTGCTGCGGGAGAGCGGCTACCATCTCGGCCATGTGGGGAAATGGCACTGCGGGAAATTCCCGGCGAAGCGGTTTGATTTCGCGCGCGCCTATTCCGGCAAACACTGGATGAAGGACGAACAGGGGAATGACATCCATGTGACCGCGAAGAACGAAAAGGACTCACTGGAGTTCCTGCGCGGAAGGCCGAAGGACAAACCCTTCTGCCTCACCGTCGCATTCTTCGCCACCCATGCGGAGGACGCGAACCCGGAACAGTTCCTGCCGCAGAAGGAGAGCATGGGCCTGTATGCGGATCAGGTGATTCCCGTGCCGCCGAACATGACGGATGAATCCTTCCGCAGGCTGCCGCCCTTCATCGCGAATGAAAAAAATGAGGGCCGCGTCCGCTGGCACTGGCGATTCGACGAGCCGGAGAAATACCAGCGGATGATGAGGAACTACTACCGCATGGCCTCCGAGGTGGACGCCACCTGTGGGCGTATCCTTGAGGAACTGGACCGCCAGAACGTGCGCGGGGAGACGCTGGTGATCTTCACCACGGACAACGGATTTTTCCACGGCGAGCATGGCCTGGCGGACAAATGGTATCCGCACCAGGAAAGCATCCGTGTCCCTCTCATCGTGGATGATCCGCGCATGGGTGCGGCGGTCCGTGGAAAGACCAACGTCGCGCTGACACTCAATGTCGATCTCGCTCCCACCATCCTGTCCGCCGCCGGAGCGGAGGTTCCTGAAGGCATGCAGGGCAGGGACATGGCCCCGCTCTACCTTTCGTCCGATCCGGTGGATTGGCGTTCGGAATACTTCTACGAACACGCGACGATCCGGAACACCGACTTCATCCCCGCGTCACAGGCGCTGGTGCGGAAGGACTGGAAGTACTTCCACTGGCCGGACTTCCGGAAAGAGCAGCTCTTCGACCTCACCAACGATCCCCGCGAGGAAAATGACCTCGCGGGGGACCCGGCCCAAGCGGGGCGGCTCGCGGAAATGCGGGAGCGCTTCCGCGAGCTGCGTGAAGCGGCGAAGTGACCCGGATCAGGCGTCGCCGAGGCGCGCCTTCGTACGGTCGATCTCCTCGGACAGCGCGCCCCACCGCGAGTAGCTGGTCTCCAGCGCGGATCCCACCTTCGCGACGTCATTGGTCGCATTGCGGAAAGCGGTCGGATCGCCGCTGACGGCGGGGTCGGAGAGTTTCTCGGTGAGCTTGGCCTGCTCGCTTTCCAGCTCCGCGATCTTGATCTCAAGGGCTTCGAATTCCGTTTCGAGCGGCTTGAGGACCTTGGAGCGCAGTTCGCGTGCCTCGGCTTCCTGTCGGCGTTGTTCCTTGCGGTTCACGCCGGGCTGGGACGCTGGTGGTTGCGAGGCTGCAGCAGCGGCCTCCACCTTCGGCAGGACCGTTGGCGCTGCCTTTGCGGCGGCGGCTCCGGCTTTTGCCGCGGAGAGTTCGAGCGCCTTGTCCTCGGCTGCCTTTTCGATGTAGTAGGTGATGTTGCCGACGTAGGTCTTCGGCGGCTTGCCGGGACGGAACTCCAGCGTCTTCGTCACCACCGGGTCGAGGAAGTCGCGGTTGTGGGAGACGATCAGCACGCTGCCGGGATAGTCGGCGAGGGCGCGCTTGAGGACGTCCTGCGATTGCATGTCGAGGTGGTTCGTCGGCTCGTCGAGGATCAGGAAGTTCGCCGGGCGCAGGAGCATGCAGACCAGTGCGACGCGGGAGCGCTCACCACCGGAAAGGACGCCGACTTTCTTGAAGACGTCGTCACCGCGGAAGAGGAAGCAGCCCAGCAGGTTCCGGGCGTGGGGCATGGACTCGCGGGATGCGGCGGCCTCCACCGTCTCCAGCACCGTGCGGTCAGGGTCCAGTTCGTCCGCGTGGTTCTGGGAGAAGAAGGACGTCGCCACCTTGTGGCCGAAGGTATGCTCGCCGGAGTCCGGTGCTTCCTGCCCGGTGATCAGGCGGCAGAAGGTGGACTTGCCCGCGCCGTTCGGACCCACCACGGCGAACTTCTCGCCCTTGTTGATCTCGAAATCATAGCCGCTGAAAATCTGCAGCGGGCCGTAGGCCTTTGAGACGCCTTCCAGCTTCGCCACCATGTGGCCGGAGTTCGGCGGTGGCGGGAAGCGGAAGTTCATCACCGCGTCCGCTTGCTCGGGAGCCGGGATGCGTTCGATCTTCGCCAGCATCTTCACCCGCGACTGCACCAGCGTCGCTTTGTTGGCGGACGCACGGAAGCGGTCGATGAAGCGCTGGATCTCCGCGATCTCACGCTGCTGGGCGGTGTATTGCTTGAGCTGGATTTCCTTCCGCAGCACGGACTCGCGCTCGAAGTAGGAGAAGTTCCCGGCGTATTCCTCCGCACGGCCGTGGGCGAAGGCGATTGTGCGCGTACAGAGCGTGTCCAGCAGGCCGCGGTCGTGGGAGATCAGCATGATCGCTCCCGGGTAGTTGATCAGGTACTGCTCCACCCAGAGCTGGGTGTCGATGTCCAGGTGGTTCGTCGGCTCATCCAGCAGCAGGACTTCCGGCTCCTGGAGGAACAGCTTCGCCATCGCGATCCGCATCTGCCAGCCGCCGGAAAACTCCGCGCAGTCGCGGGTGAAATCCTTCGTCTGGAAGCCGAGGCCCTTCAGCACGGACTCGATCCGCGGCTTCATGCGGTCCGGGTCCATCGTATCCAGCCGGATCTCCAGGTCGCCGATTTCCTCCAGCAGGTCACCGTAGGGGGAGGAACGTGGGTCGAGCGTTTCCAGCTCCGCGGAAAGGCGCTCGATCTTCTCCTTCATGGCCACGGCCTCGCTGAAGGCGGACTCGGTTTCCTTCCACAGGGTGATGCCCTTCACGTGGATGCCCTCCTGCGGCAGGTAGCCGATGCGGGTGCCCTTCGGCGCGTTGATCTGGCCGCCGGATGGCTTGATGATCCCGGCGATGCATTTCATCAGCGTCGATTTCCCCGCACCGTTGTGCCCGGCGAAGGCGATGCGCTCCCGCGGCTGCACCGAAAAGCCGAGGTCGCTGAAAAGGACGCGGGCGCCATACTCGACGCGCAGGGATTGGACGGAAATCATCGGGGGCGCAGGGTGCATGAACCTGCGCCGGGGTCAAGCCCCGGAGGCGGGTCAGAAGTCTTCGCCAGCGACCGGAACAACGCGGATCTGGCCGGAGTCCGCACCTTTCAAGTCCCTGGGATAAACCGCGTTCCCCAGGGAATGGAGCACGGTCGCTCCGCCGTGGATCTCCTCCCGCTGGATCACATGGGGATGGGAACCGGCGATGACAGCGGCTCCCCGCGCGATGAGCCACCGCGCCCAGCGCCGCTGTTCGTCATTCACCTTTGTGGAGTATTCGTCACCTCCATGCAGCAGGATGATGATCCTCGCGCCCGCCTTTCTGGAGGCGCGTAGGGACTCCTCCAGCAGACGCGAATGATGGGGGAGCATCGCGATGCCCGGTGAATCCGGCCCCGCCGCACCGTCGCCGACGATGGATACCCCGTAGAGCGCGATTTTGGTGCCGTAGGGTTCGATCATCCGCGGCATGCACGCCTCGCGCTCATCCGCTCCGGCACCGACGAACGGAAAACGTCGCTCGCGGAGGGCTCGCATCCCCTCCAGCAGACCATCCAGTCCGGCATCCAGAGCGTGGTTGTTCGCCAGGGAGATCGCGGAAAAATTGTGCTTCTTGAGCAAGGCGATCTTCTCCGGGGCGAAGCGGAAGTCGTAGCGGGGCTTGGCCGCAGGTTCGAGCATCGACGGGATGCCCTCGAGATTGCCGAAGAAGAGATCGAAATCCCGCCGTCCGAAATCCGGATGAAACACCGGATCGTCACCGGCGAGAACGACGTCACCCGCGAACGCCACCCGGAGAGGATAGCTGTTGCGTGGCGTCAGCAGGGAGAACTGTGGGCGGTCGCTCAACAGCTTTCCCAGAGGAAGGATCTCCGGCTTGCCGCCCAGATGGTGCATCACCAGGTCACTCCCGTCGAGCTGCCCCGCGGGCGGACGATCCTCCCACAGCGCGGCCACGTGGGAGCCGAAGTCGATGGCGATGCCGCGACGGACTTCCGCCGGAGTGATGGCGGTCTGCGCTTCGATGACGGTTTTTCCAACCTTTACCGCCAACTGCCGCCGGAGCCTGCCCGGATCCCCCCACGCGAGGGGAACGCCATTCCTCCGCCACGCGTAGATCAGCAGGTTCGCGCAATCGCTGCCCCATCCGGTTTCCACACCGGTCAGGTCGTCCTTTGCCAATCCGGCGATGCCGAAAACGTAGGGCATCCCCAGGCATTCCGAAAGCGCACCGTGGAAGCCTTCCCTGTTGCGGATGCGGATGGTGGTGATGCCGGCGGGGAGCCAACCGGACGGCGTTTCATATTCCGCGGTGATCCGGAAGGAACCGCCGGTCGCTGTCCTCCAAGATGCGGGATCGAGCAGGAAATCTTCCGCGGCATCCAGGCTGACGCTCACCTCATGGATGTGGCGGGCGGCGTTTCCGGAGAAGCCCTTGCCGAGACCGGTTTGTGGCAGCAGGTCGTAAGCGTCGGATACGGGGCGCAGCAACTGCCAGCGGACCCTGCCCGTCGCGTCTCCGGGTGGGCTTAGCCGGAGGATCGGTTCCTGGCCGATGGGAAAACGCCAGACGCCATCGATGTCGATCTCGCCCGCGGTGGGGGCGATGGTTGCGGGACGCGGGAAATCCTCCCCGGACCATTCCCGCTTCCGGTCCGTGATGCGTGCGGCGGGGTGCATCAATGCCAGCTCCGCGGTGATCTGCGCGGGGGCGGTGCCGAGATCCCAGCGGGGAACCGGCCTGCCATCCTGACGGAGTTCAGCCGCGTTCAGGGAATCATCCGGTCGGTCATCCACGGAGGCATCCCACTCGAGGGTGGCACCACGGGTGTGGCGAACCGCCCGCAGCGCCATCCGGACGAGGTGTGAGGCCTGCCCGTCGTCCTTCAGCCACGGACGGGAAATCGCGAAGGCGACCCCGCGGAGATCCGGCAGGGTCATTGCGTGTTTCCAAATCCCTGCGAAATTTTCCTCTGCCTCCGCTGCATCCATCTCCGCGAAGGTGTCGAGGTCGATGGCCAGGATCACCGGCTTCGGTCCCGGCTGCCATGTGGCGAAATCCCCGAGGACGGAGGTCTGCCAGCGTTCCGCGAAAGAACCGGAAGATCTCGGTTCCACCTCCAGCCTGCCATCGAGCGAGGCAACCGCTCCGCTGTTCAGCGTTTGCGGATCACCGGCGGCGGTCGGGAAAAACCACCGGACGCGGTCGAGCGGTCGCGGCATCAGCGGCTCGATCCAGTTGAATGCCTGCAGGCGGTGTTCCTTTCGCCATTTCTCGACCGTCCCCGCACGGCTCGCCAGATCCGGCACCCTCCGGAGCTGCTCGCGCATTTCCTCCGATCGCTCCGCGGCGGACGCATCTGAGTGCGCGTCGATCAGCACCAGGGTGAACGCGTCATCCGGATCGAACGTGCGGGTGATCCAGCCGAACGTCTCCGCATGATTGTCCGCGATGAAAACCGGGAGAGCCCGGGCCAGCGGCAGACACAGGACCCCCAGTGCCGCCAGGCTAGCGGGCAGGCTGGATCTTCGGTGCTTTGTCCAGGGCGACATGGAGGCGGAGGCCGGTGACGCAGAGATCTTCGTGGCGGGAGCCCTTCCATACATTCTGGAAGGTCAGCTTCACCGTGTTCACCGGTTTGTTGTAGCCGGTCACGGGAAACTCGAACAGCTCCGGGGAGTCCGGAATCTCCACGGTGAACTGATGCTCCTCGTTGAGTTCGATGAGGATCTCTCTGGGCCGCGCGTTGGCTTTGAAAAGGTCATCTTCTTTCACATAGCCGGGGATGATGCTGATGGCGGTCAGGGGTTTTGGCACCTGGGGCTTAACCTCCAGCCATTCACCGATGCCAGGCCCTTTGGCGCCCTCACTCCAAGCGTCTTCGCTCCAGAGGTTCTTCAGGTTGCCGGCGGAGTAGTTCGTGTCCCCGCTGGCCGGGAGGGTGGAACTGGCGGCGATGGTGTAGTTCGTATGGGCCATCGACCATTTTTCCGCCCGCTGGATGTAGTCGGCGAGAGGTTCCTCATACTTTCCCGGGTTGGCGGCGGACCGCATGTAGGAGCGTTCCTCCGGAGTCGCCTCCACTTCGAAGTCATCCGCCAGCGTGGGTTCCAGGTCTTTGAAATCCCAAACCCAGGTGTCGCCGTCCTTCTTGAAGCGGTTCGCGGGTTTCAGTACTTTCAGGTCTTCCGCAGGAATCCCGTCCGGTTTGAGGGTGATCTTTCCGTTGCCGATGGTTCCGGCCCATACGGCGGCGGATGACAGACGGTATTTGAAAATGGAGGCGGTCCTGTGGGAGTCATCACTCACGCTCCAGTCTTCCGAGACATAGCCGCTGCGGAACCGGATGGAGACGGGGATTTCCTGATCCGGTTCGAACGTGATTTCAGACACCAACCAACCGGCGATGCCCTTGAACCGCTCGTCCTCGGACTGCTTTTCCTCGCCCTGCCATTTCGCCGTGATCTTCTTGTCGCGCGCGGTGATCACGTAGTCCTGGCAATACTTCGGGGTGACCTGTGCCTTGTTCCCTTCCGGATGGGCGGTCCTCTCCTCGTCGATCATGTCGTTGTCGAACACCTCCTCCACCGGGAAGCCGAAGCGCACCTTGACCTTCTCCTTCGTCTGGTTCCTGAGGAGGTAGTGGATCTCCACCTTGGCTTCCTCCTTGCCGAATCCGATGTTGAGCTTCTCATCCACCATGCGGATGTTGCCCGTCGCCTGCGGCTCGAAGGTGGTGAGGTCACCGGCATGGGTGATGCCGCCACGCAGGTATCCGCCGCCATTTGCCAGCAGCGGAGCGGTCGATGTGAGGAGCAGGGAAAGGACAGCCCATGGTTTCATCGATGGCACTCTCCACCGGATCTCTTCGCGGATCAATTTCGGAAAGTTTGATTGAGGTAAGTTTTTATCAAATGCAAAAAACATACAAAGGTAGTTGACGGACGGTTTTTCGCTGGATGAGAGTCAGCGGCACCACCTCCATGAAGATCTCCCGTTTCCTGATGTTCATCCCCGCCGCGTTCCTGGTGCCCTCGGTGGCATCCGCTCAGACCACCCCGGAAGCTCCGGAACTGGGGGAGATCACGGTGAGTGCCAGCAGGCTCGGGGAAAGCGCGTCCGATCTGGCGCAGCCGGTCACCGTGCTGGAAGGGAGGGACCTTCTCCTCAACCTTGAGGCAACCCTCGGCGAAACGCTGGCGACGCAGCCCGGCGTCCGTTCGACCTACTTCGGCCCGGCGTCCAGCCGCCCGGTGATCCGTGGCCTGGACGGCGACCGCATCCGGGTGCTGCAGAACGGCCTCAACACCATCGATGCCTCCGCGACGAGCTTCGACCATGCGGTGAGCTTCGATCCGGTGAGCGTCTCGAAGATCGAGGTCGTCCGCGGCCCGGCGACCGTGCTTTTCGGGCCGAATGCCATCGGCGGCGTGGTGAATGTCACGGACAACCGCATCCCGTCCGAGAGGATCGGCGAATGGGTGAGGGGCAGCGTGGGCACCCGTGCCAGCTCCGCGGACAACGGCATCGCATCGGACTTCGAACTGGAGGGCGGCGTCGGCGGGTTCGCGTGGCACCTGGAAGGTTACAAACGGAACATCGAGGAACTGGAGATTCCCGGCTACGCCCGCTCGAAGCGTTTCCGTGACGCGAATCCGGGTGCCCCGGAAAACGATGAACGCGGAACGCTGGAAAACAGTTGGTTCAACACGGAAGGCTTCTCCGCGGGGGCGTCCTATGTCTGGGATGGCGGCTACTTCGGCCTGGCCTACTCCGGTTTTGACACGGACTACGGTTCACCGGTGGAGAAGGAAGTGAGCATCGACATGCGCCAGCGCCGCTGGGATTTCCACGGGGCGTTCTATGAGCCGCTCCAGGGCATCCGGGAGATCAAGTACCGCTTCGCCACCTCCAACTACGAACACACCGAGTTCGAAGGACCGGATCCGGGGACGACCTTCACCAACGATGGCTATGATGGCCGGGTCGAGCTTTCCCATGAGAAATGGGGACCGCTGCAAGGCACCTTCGGTTATCAGGTCCAGCGCAGCGACTTCGAGGCGGTGGGCGATGAAAAGTTCCTCCCGCATGTGCTGACGCACGGGCACTCCGCTTTCCTCTTCGAGGAGATGGAGCTTTCGGATCACTGGAGGTTGGAGGGCGGCCTCCGTTACGACCATACCAACGCGAAGGCGAGCGCGGATGTGGACTTCGGCCCGGACCGGGAAAGGAACTTCGACACCCTGAGCGGATCGCTCGGGATCGTCTTCACGCCGAACGACAACTACAAGGTCGCCCTTTCCGCCTCATGGACGGAGCGCGCGCCGACCTATCAGGAACTCTATGCCGGTGGCCCCCATGTCGCGACGGGTGCCTTCGAAGTGGGTGATGACGGACTCCGCACGGAGAAGTCGCTCGGCTTCGATCTTTCCTTCCGCAAGGTCACCGGCAGCGTGACCGGAGCGGTGACCGTGTTCTACAACCGCTTCAACGACTACATCGGCCTGTTCCCGACGGGTGGTGTTTCGCTCGGCGGTCTGCCCATCTACGCCTACCAGGCGACGGATGCGGAGTTCTTCGGCGCGGAGGTGGAGACCACCTTCCATCTGCTGGGACCGGTGATTGCCGGAGAGACCGCGGAGGACCACCTGAATGTGGATCTGCGCGCCGACTATGTGCAGGCCAACGACCGGAAAACGGGCGACCCCCTGCCACGCATCTCCCCCTTCCATGCCAGTGCCGCACTGGACTACAAAAAGGGTGCCTTCGGGGCACGTCTTGAAAGCGTGTTCTCCGCCCACCAGGCGGAAACGGCGGACAACGAGCTGCCCACGGACAGCTACGTGATGTTCAACGCCGTCCTCAGCTACACGATCACCAGCGGTCCGGTGACCACTGACCTTTACATCAAGGGGGTGAACCTCACCGATGAGGAGGCGCGCGAGCACACCTCATTCCTCAAGGACAGTGTTCCGCTCCATGGCCGCGGCGTGGTGGCCGGCGTGAAGGTGAATTTCTGATTGGAACCGTTGCCTGGTTGGCTGGTGGCGGGGCATCGCGGATCGCGGTGCCCCGTTTTCCATTGTCAAGCGGCGAAGGTGTCCCAGCTTTTCAGGAACGCCTCCACCTCCTGGAGCACCGCCTCGCAGCGCTTGTCCCACTTCTTCGCGCTGCGGAGGATCAGCACGCATTCGCGCAGGCCTGTAAAGCGGATCTCTTCCGCGCCGTGGCTGCGCAGTTCCTCCAGCTCCGTGCGGAGTTTCTCGAAAAATGCCAGCTCGTAGCCGGTGCCGGCCTCCATGGCCGCATGGACCAGAGAGATGGTCAGCGGTGGCGCCAGCGGCTGCAGGTGCTCCGCGATGTGGTGGCAGCCGATCTTCACCAGCATCTTGCGCACCTTTTCGAACAGGTCATGCAGGTGCAGCAACCGCAGCTTGCACGCCTCCTCCAGGTATTGGGTGATCCCGCTGCGGATCTCCGTGACAAACGGGAAATCATTCTGGTCCGCCGCCTTCGCCGCGCGGATGATGGCGTCATCCAGCCACGCGGGATCGTAGTCGAACACCTGGTGGCGTCCGATTTGGATGGCTGGGCGGTTGCCAATGAATGAAATCACGGGGAGGAAGCTGTCGTGGTCAGGGAGAGGGGGTGAGAGGTTGGGTGGATGCGGGGGTGAATGTCAGAGGGGGAGACGGCGTTGCATGGTGTCACGTGTCGCGCGACGGGAGAGGGACTGGATTTCCTGGATGAACTCGTTCACATCCTCGAACTGGCGGTAGACCGAAACGTAGCGCACGTAGGCCACGGGATCGATCTGGTGCAGCTTGTCCATCACCTTGGAACCGATGATGTGGGACGGCACCTCGCTCACGTGGTCCTTGTGCAGGTCGGTCAGGATCTCCTCCACGGCGCGGTCCAGCCGGTCCATGGAAACGGGGCGCTTTTCGCAGGCTTTGATCAGGCCACCCATCAGCTTCTCGCGGTTGAGGGCTTCGCGGGTGCCGTCGCGTTTCACGACCCGCAGCTCCGTCCGTTCGATCTGTTCGTAGGTCGTGTAGCGGTAGGTGCAGTTCAGGCACTCGCGGCGGCGGCGGATCGACGTGCCATCCTTCGACGACCGGGAGTCGAGGACTTTGTCTTTGAGAGAACCGCATTGAACGCAACGCATGGAGTACCGGAAGCAACGGGCCGATAATATGACAAGATGTGGTAGGGTCAAACCGAAAACTACGGCTGATTTAGTAGTGGGTCCGGATAGTACGGAGGGCCGTACTAATCCGTTAAAATTTTCCACCCACCCGATTGATCCTCCAATGGCGACTTTGAAAAACGATGCCCTGCGGGTCGGGAAAAATTCAGGATCATCGAAATTTTTTGTCCCTCCGGAAGGGTGACAGGACAGATAACAGGTGAATGGCGAATTCCGAACCCACCGATGGCGAGCTTCTCGCGGACTGGCTGACGACCCGCAGGGAGGCGGCGTTCCGGTCGCTGGTGGAGCGCCATGCCGGGATGGTCCATGCAGCGGCACGGCGGGTGGCAGGGGATGACGGGGCGGCGGCGGAGGTATCCCAGGCGGTCTTCATCCTGCTGGCGCGGCGGGCCGCCTTTCTCCACACACGCCCCACCCTTGCCGGGTGGCTCTACATCACCGCCGTCATGCAGGCGAAGAATCTCATGAGGAGGAACCTCCGTGAGATCAAGAAGCGGCAGCGACTTCTCGATGAAATGAAAACGACCCCGGCACAGGAGGGTGGAGACGGTTGGCGGGAATTGCGCCCCGTCATCGACGACGCGATCGCCTCGCTTCCGGAAAAAGACCGGGAAACCGTGCTGCTCCACTTCTACCACGCCATGAGCGTCGGGGAGATGGCGGCGAGGCTGGGGATCGCCACGGATGCGGCGAGGAAGCGGCTCGAACGGGCGACGGCCCGCCTGCGCTCGAAGCTCGCCCGCCGTGGATATGAGCCGGGCGGGGCTTTCAACATGGTCCTGACGGCTGGATTCGCCGCGGAGCTGAACGCCCCGGTTGGCACTATCCATGCCCTTTCCTCAAAGGCACTGGCAGCCTGTGCCGCACAAGGCCCGGTCTCCACCGCCACACTGGCCACCGCCACCACCGTTATGAAAGCCACGCCATTCGTCCCGCCCGTCATCGCGTTGATCGTGGTAGGTTTCTGGATTTCTCCGAAATGGGAGGCCCTCGCGGCCGTCGGGAAGAAAGAAGTGTCAACTCGTGCGGGCCACCTGCGTGGTTCCGGCGGGACGGCTGGAGATGCCGTCCGGTCATCCCGGAGGAATGTCGTTCCGATGGGTGGAGGGAAGTGCATCGCATGGGAGAAGATCGGAGCGATGATGACGGAAAAGCATATCAGCGGGAGACTCGTGACCATGAGCACGATCGAAGATACCTCTCTGGATTATCTTTTGGGAAAGCTTTCCGTTGAAGGGTTGGTGGCGGAATTGGACGAAGTGGCAAAGGTGGACATGGAGGAGACGGCGCGAATCATGATAGAATCGAGTATCCTTTACCTTCTGATGAAGAAAGATCCTGCTGTCGTGTTGGCCCTGGCGGAGGAAAAGGTGGCCAAGCCCCGGTACAGTTACATGATGAAGGATGCGGTGCTTGCCATGGCGAAGAAAGATCCCGTGGCGGCTGCTGCATGGCTCGACCGGCAGGTGGCGGAAGGCAAACTGGAGACGAAGCGTCTGGACGGGAAGAATCCTCTCAGGATGCGGCTGGAAGTAGCGTTGCTGGAGCAGATGTCTGTGAAGGATCTCGAAGCCGCATCTTCCAGGCTGGAGGGAATGTCCCCGAAGACAAGAATGGAGGTGATGGGGATGATCGGCGAACTGTCGATTTATGATCAGGCCAGTGAGGCTGCCTATGTCGGGCTGGCCCGAAGGCATCTGACGCCTGAGGAATGCCGGAAGACCCTCGGTATTGTCGCTTGGAATATGGAATCCCGGCGGGTGGATTCCTATTTGGAAAGGATCAAGGCGACGCCGGACGAGCGCAAGGTCATCTGTGAGATGGCGGCCATCGGCTCGATTTCGAACAAGCCGTTGAACGGGAAGCTCACCATGGCGGATCTGGCGGAGACCCGCGCATGGTTGGAGCGGACGGCTCCGGTGGAGGCGGACCGGGTGATTGGTGAAGCATTGGGGAAAGCCCTGGAACACGGCCCGGCCAGCTTTTCCGAGATCGCATCCCTGGCGGCGGGGTTCCGTGGGACGGATGGGAATGACGAATTTCTGGTCGCCTTTCTCTGCTCAAAGGGGGCGCGGGGAAAGAAGGATGAGGCGAGGGCAATGGCGGCGGAGATAACGGATCCCGTCCGAAGGGCGGAGGTGTTGGAAGCACTGGAATGAACGTATGGATCATCCGATGAAAGTTTCGCTGCTCGCGGCAGTGGTGATCGTCGCCGGCGGGCTGTTCGCCGGTTGGCGGATCGATTCACTGGCGCACGTAGCCCGGGCAAGTGGGGCGGATTCGCCGGCCAGGTTTTCAAGGTCCGGCGGCCCTGATGATGCCGGGAGGAGAGACGACCGGGGTGAAGTGGCGAAGCGATCGGCAATCGAATCGATGGATTGCTATCGGAAATTCGGTGCTCTTCCGGACGACAGCGCGGATCGGAAGGCGGCATGGTCACACGTGCTGGAGCGGCTCCTGACCATGGATGCGGCAGAAGCGGAGTTCATCGTACGGGAATACATGACGGGAAAGGTCCCACATGAGCACCCATGGGGATTCGTTCTCCAGCAATGCATGTTGAAACTTGCGTCCTACCGACCGGAGCTTGCGATTGGATTTTTGTCGGAGGCGTCCAACCGGGAAGCGGAAAAGTCATGGTCGCTTTTCAGGGATATGGAGGGGCAGGTGATCGGGGACTCATTGATCTCCATGGCGAGGGATGATCCGCGGAAGGCGATCACCTGGTTGAAGTCGGAAAGCGCCCGCTTCGATGATCACATTTCCGGACAGACCAGGCGGGTGGTGCTTTATCAGATCGCGGCCAGGGATCCAGTGCTGGCGTTCCAGTCGATCCGAGACCTCGGGCTCCAGGCGGATGACAAGTCGGTGGCATCCATTGTGCGGGCGGCGCGCACGCCGGAGGAAAGGGATCGCATGCTCGGAGCGCTCCGCGGGTATCTGCAGGGCATGGGCGGAGCGAAACAACGGAACGAGGCGATGGCTGGTGGTTTCGGCGCCTTTGCCGATCAACTGGTGGCTGCGGGAACCTCCGGGGCGCAGCGATGGATGGACGGTGCGCATCTCGACGGTCCCGAACTCGATGCACTGACGGCGGGGATGTTCGGGAAATTGAAGGGAGAAACCGCGGGGAGGTGGATCGGATGGGTGGAGCGGAATATCCCTGTGGTTCAGTCGGAAGCGGAGATCGGCGGGTTGTTCACCTCGTGGGTGGAGGCGGACCACATGGCTGCCGGAGAATGGCTGCAGGAGGCATCCGCAGGAACGATGAAGGACGTCGCGGCGCAGGCGTATGCGGAGGCGGTGGCGCAGTATGACCCTGAAACGGCGTCGCAGTGGGCGGAAACATTACCGGCGGGCGAGCGGAGAGACCGGACGATCCGGAAGGTTTATGAACGCTGGCCGAAGGATGATCCCATCAACGAGAAGGCCGCAGCCTCCTTCGCGGAGTGCCACGGCCTTCATTGAATTTTCCGGAGAGGGAAATCAGCTTTCGAAATACGTGTAGCCATTCAGGCCCTCGCGGTAGCGGTCGAGGATCTCGCGGCGTTCCTTCGGTGAGATGCGGCCTTCGGATACGGCCTTCTCCGCGAAGTTGCGGAAGCGGCTGATCAGTTCCTTCGGGTCGTATTCCACGTAGCTGAGCACATCGGCCACGGTGTCGCCCTCGACTTCGTGGGTGTAGACCGGCTTGCCGTTCTCAAGATGGACGCCGACGACGTTGGTGTCGCCCAGCAGGTTGTGGAGGTCGCCGAGGGTCTCCTGGTAGGCACCGACGAGGAAGATGGCCACGTAGTAAGGCTCATCCGGCTTCAGGTCGTGCAGCGGGAGGATCTTGGCGACGTCTTCCTTGTCGATGAAGCGGTCGATCTTGCCGTCGCAGTCGCAGGTGATGTCGGCCAGCACCGCGCGGTGGCGCGGACGTTCATCGAGACGGTGGATGGGCATCACCGGGAAGAGCTGGTCGATGGCCCAGGAGTCCGGCAGGGATTGGAACAGGGAGAAGTTCCCGTAGTAGTAGTCCACCAGCGTGGAGGACAGCTCACGGAGGTCTTCCGGAATTTCATCCAGATCCGCGATGAGCTTCGAGATGCGGGTGAGGATGTGCCAGAACCAAGCCTCGCCCAGACCGCGTTCGCGCAACGTGGCCGCGCCGTAGAAGAACTGCGCGCGGAGCTGGTCCCGGTAGTAGAGCGCGTCGTTGTAGCTTTCCTGGAGGTTCTTCGTGGAAAGCGTCTTGTTGATGTCGATGATGTTGATCAGGTTTTGCGGCGCTTTTTCCGGGATGGCCGGTGCGGCTTCACTGGTCTGCGCGCTGGTCACATCCAG
Source organism: Luteolibacter sp. SL250 (assembly GCF_026625605.1). NCBI lineage: Bacteria > Pseudomonadati > Verrucomicrobiota > Verrucomicrobiia > Verrucomicrobiales > Verrucomicrobiaceae > Luteolibacter > Luteolibacter sp. SL250. The sequence goes on along the minus strand of NZ_CP113054.1, from coordinate 4,539,553 downwards.
GATGTTGAACACCAGCACGGAGTAGTAGGCGACGATCGCGCGGCCGGACTCCGAGATGAGGTTCGGGTGGGCGATGCCCGCCTTGTCGCAGACCTGGGAAACCGTTTCCACGATGTCCGTGCAGTATTCGGCGATGGAATAGTTGCAGGACGAGGCGAAGTTGGTGTGGGAGCCATCGTAGTCCACCGCCATGCCGCCGCCGATGTCCAGCACGCCCATCGGCGCGCCTTCCTTCACCAGGTCGCAATAGACGCGGACCGCCTCCGTGCAGCCTTCGCGGATGGCCGCGATGTTCGGGATCTGGGAACCCTGGTGGTAGTGGAGCATCTTCAGGCAGCCGAGGTAGCCCGCATCCTTCAGTTGATCGACCACGTCGATGATCTGGTTGGCGCTGAGGCCGAAGACGGATTTGTCACCCGCGGATTCCTGCCAGTGGCCGGAGCCTTTCGTCGAAAGACGGATGCGCACGCCGAGGTTCGGCAGCACGCCGATCTTGCGGGAGCGCTCGAGGATGAGGCCGAGTTCGGACGGCATCTCCAGCACCAGCATGATCTTCAGGCCCATCTTCTGGGTGGTCAGCGCCAGGTCGATGAATTCCTCATCCTTGTAGCCGTTGCAGATGATGTAGGCCTCCGGATCGTGCATGTGCGCCAGCGCGGCGATCAGCTCCGGCTTCGAGCCCGCTTCCAGGCCATAGTGGTACTTTTTCCCGAACTCGGAGATCTCCTCGATGACCTGCCGCTGTTGGTTCACCTTGATGGGATAGACGCCGCGGTATTCGCCGCGGTACTTCACGTCCTTGATGGCCTTGCGGAAGGACTCGTTGAGTTCGGTGATGCGGGAGTGGAGCAGGTCGCGGAAGCGGAGCAGCACGGGAAGGTGGGTGCCGCGGTCGCGCAGGCCTTCCACGACTTCATGCAGAGAGACTTCCGCAGTGGTGTCTTCATCCGTCAGGTTGACGGTGACATGGCCTGCCTTGTTGACGCCGAAAAACCCGTGTCCCCACGAATCAACGCCGTAGAGGTCGGCGGACTTGTCCGGTGACCACGCCTTTTCAGCGGGACGTTTCGAGGATTTACCGGTGGCGGTGGCAGGAGGCGTCATGGGAAGAAGCGAATCGTTAGCACCGCTGGGCGGTGGATCAATGACGAAGATGTGACTGGAATGGGAAGAAATCCGGCGGAAACGCGCCCGCGAGGCGTCACTTTTTCCCCGCCATCTCATGGGCGGAGAGGATGCTTTCCAGCTCGGCAATCCGTTTCGAGAGACCCCGGCGTTGGAAGGCGGTCATCAGCAATCCCACCGCGAACACCAGGGCGGAGGCGGTGGGAAGCCAGTTCCAGAACGTGAAGTACACGATCTGTGGCAGTTCCAGAGGCTCGTAGCCCTTGTTCGCGTGGTAGTCGATGAACTGCGCGAGCGCCTGCGGGATCATCCCGACCAAGGAAAGGATCGAGCCAGCCAGCATGATGCGGGGGCCGGCACCCTTTTCACGCAGAAATGCCACCGACGCGGAGATGGCACCCGCCAGAGCCAGCAGCAGGACGCAGAAACCCAGCAGCTTGATTTCGGGCGAAGCGAGGTCCATAGGTGGAAATTGACCGGGAGGAGGAAGTGAAGGTCCCAGGCCGGATCAAGGAGCGTTGCCTGGAGGCTTCCAGTTGGGGAACTCCTTCTGGAGCTGCTGGCGGAGCTTGTCCGCTCCAGCTTTGTCGTCGGTGCGTTCGCGGAGCTGGATCAGCTTGTGGAGGGCCAGTGGCTTGAGTTCCGCATCCCCCGCGAACTGGACGATCCTGTTGTAGGCACCGGCGGCACGGTCGAGCGCTCCCTCCTTGTCAAAAAGATCCCCGTTTAGAATCCCGAGCAGAACACTGGTGCGGCCGGTTGGATGGAGATCCTCCGACTCATTCGCAGCCACCCGCGCTTCCGCGATGCGGTCGAGGGCGAGCAGTGCACGTCCCTTGTCCACCAGTCCATCGGCCTTCCAGCTTGCGTTGTCCTCCACGGCCAGCACGTTGTTGGCGGCGGTGAGGGCCCCTTCGTAATCACCGGTCTCAAAGCGCGCTTTGCCCAGATAACGCCAGATTTCCTTGGCGGTTTCCCTGGGCTCCTCAGGGTTGGCGATCAGGTTGAGGAAGCGGGCGGTCGATTTGTAGTCGCCTCCGTTGTAGGCCTGCATGCCTGCCCACTGGATCGTTTGGTCCGCCAGTTCCTCGTTGTATCCACCCTCGATGGCGAGGTTGATTTCGGCGGAGAGTTTCTGTGCGTCCAGCATCGCTCCATAGGCCATGCACAGCAGGAGGCCGGAGTGCTTGCCATAGGTTTTGGCGTCCAGGGCGCGCGCCTTTTCCAGGAAGGCGATAGCCTCGGCGTGGGTGTTCTGTTTCACCAGGCCCCAGCCGATCCGGAAGTTCGCTTCCGCGGACTGGTTGTCATTGATGTTCTTTTTGGCGAGGAGCCCCTTGTAGCGGACGATCATGTCGGGGACATTGTCCTCCGTCCTCCGCAGGCGGGCGGACTCGATCCACGCCGCGGTGGAAAGGTCATCCGGCATGCCTTCGGCGGTGAGCTGGTCGAAGTCGGCGATGGCTTTCGCGTTATCCCCGCTCTGCGCATAGGATTGGGCGCGTTTCATCAGCGCGGATGGCGCGCGTTCGTCCTTGGGATACTTGGCGATGAACTCGCTCAGGGAGCGGATGGCGCCCTGGAGGTCTCCCGCTTCCGCCATGCACCAGCCACGGTTGTAGAGCAGGCCGGGGCGGTTCTGTTCGCTGATGGCGTTGGCGTCGATCTCGGCGAATGCCTTCGCGGCTTCCGCATTCTTGCCGCTGGAGAAAAGGGTCTCCGCTTTCAGCAGCAAGACGGTCTGGATCTTCGGGTCATCCGGGGGGCGGGTCCGGCGGTAGATCTGCAGGAATCCATCCACCTGGTCTGGCACGTGGCGGCCTTCGATCTGGAAGAAGCAGTGGAGGCGGTAATACGCGGCGAGGAAAGCCAGGTTGCTCTCCGGCACGAGTTTCTCCACCTCCCGGAAAAGCTGCATCGCCTCCTGCGGCTGCTTGTTCTCCATGTAGGCGCGCGCGGCCAGCGTCAGCCGTGCCGCTTCACGTTCCCCTTCGGCGGGGGCGCTGTTGCGTTGGTAGATCTCGATGACTTTCTTGTATTCCTTCCGGTCGAAGGCCTGTCTCATCAGCGTGATCTGCGCGTCCGCGCGGAATGCTTCCATGCCCGGCTGGGTGAGGATGAACTGGAGGTACTTGTCCGCCACGTCATGTTGCTCCAGTTTCGCTGCCGCGTCGGACGCCGCCAGTGCGGCATCCCCCCGCAGTTCGTTGGGGTTGCCGCTGTTGCCGGCCACTTCCTCGAAGAGGGGCAGCGCCTGTTTCGCGTCACCGGACTTCAGGAGGATCTTGCCCGTGAAGAACTTCGCTTTCGGGACCATTGGTGCACCCGCCGGGTCGTCGATGACTTTCCTGAAGGCGGCCAGAGCCTCGCGGTCCCGGCCGAGCAGGCGGTAGCAGTCGCCCGCATTGTAGTTTCCCCGCGGACGCTCCGATGGCTTCGCCGCGTTGAGCGCGTAGCGTTCGAAGAGAGGCGCGGCGAAGGCATACTCGCGGCGGTTGTAGTGTTCGAGTCCCAGCTTGTAGGCGGCGAGCGCCGCCCAGGGGCCGTCCGGATAGCGGTTGAGGAGCGTGGAGAACCTTTGCCTTCCCGCGTCAGGCACGCCGCTTTGGTAGAGGGATTCCCCCAGGAAATAGTAGGCGCTCTCCGTGTTCTTGTGGTTCGGAAACTGGCTGATGTAGTTCTCCAGCAACTCCCCGGCATGCTGGAAGATCAGGATGCGGTTTTCCACGTCCGCGGCCTGGACGCCCTGGTTGAAGCGGTTCTTGCATCGCTGGAAGAACGCCTCGCCGGGGTCCTGTTCGAGGACTTCGTTCACCGTTTCGGCACGCGGCGGCTGGGCCGAGAGGGCTCCGGCGGTGAGGAAAAGGAAAGGTAGCGCGCGGTTCAAGGGATGCGAAGGGGTTCGGGGATGCCACCCGGAGGTGGCCTCATTGATTCTCTTTCGGAGCTTGGGAAGCGAACGAAATGTTCCAGATCCCCGCTTTTTGGCAGGTGTCGATGACATCCACCATCCGCTGGTAGGGGACGGTTGCGTCCCCCCGCAGCCGCACCGGCTGGTTTTTGTAGTCTTTGGCCAGGGAGGTGAGTTTTTCCTGCAGCTCGGGGAGGGTCACGGTGCGGCCCTCCACCCGGATCGAAAGGTCCGCGAGGATGTTGATGATGATTTCGCCCCGTTGTTGCTCGGAGTCCGCGCCTTCCTCCGCGGTCGGGACGGAGACGTTCAGTTCCGTCTCGGACTGGGAGAACTGCCAGGAAATGATGAAGAACGCCAGCAGCAGGAACAACACGTCGATCATCGGCACCAGATTCATGGGTGCCGGAGGAGGGAGGTGGCGGTTGAACTTCATGATCGGTGCGGGGTTCAGATGCCGTGCAGGTCCGGACGCTCCGCGCCCAGCGGTGCGGGCGTCGGCATGGCGAAGTCATCACCCCGGCCGCCTCTGGCTGCGGGGGTGGCGTAGGAAGGCCCTGACGGCTGGCGCTCGATCTGGCTGTTCAGGATGGCCATCAGGTGGGCGGAGGCCGCTTCCAGCTCGGAAACGTAGCGGAAAACACGTCCGCGGAAGAAGGAGTAGAACACCAATGCGGGAATCGCGATGATCAGGCCGGATGCGGTGGCGATCAGCGCTTCGGAAACACCGCCCGCCAGCTCCATCTGGCGCACGCCTTGGCCGGCTCCGCCGGAAATGTGGATGAATGACTTGATCATCCCGAGCACCGTTCCCAGCAGACCCACCATCGGCGCGATGGCCGCGATGTCAGCGAGATAGGTGATGCGGGAGGTGAGGGTGCCCGCCTGCCGGGAGCCTTCCGCCTCAGCGAGGCTGCGGACTTCGATGAACGGGGCGTTCGGGTTCTTCGTGAGGAATTCCAGGGACTTCTGGATCACACGGGCGATCGATTCGTTCTGCCGGTGGCAGTAGGCGATGAGACCCAGATAGTCCCGGCGGCGGATCATGGCGTCCGCGGCGCTCATGAACTTGTCACTCACCACGGCGTTGCGGCGGATGGTGGCGAGGAAGACCAGGATGAACAGGACGAGGATCACGGAAATCACCAGCAGGGCGTACATCGTGTATCCGCCGGAGGCGAACAGCTCGATCAGTCCTTTCTCTTGTGGGGCGCCGGTTGCGACGGGAGCAGCGGAAACGGAAAGCGCGGAGATCAACATCCCCGCGATGGTCAGGAGGCGGCACTTCATGAAGTTGTCTGGGAGTTTAGCGACCACGAGGGTCAACGCAAGCCCGGGGTGCAGGTGCGGATTACGGGAAAAACGGTGATTTCTTTCATAGGAAAGGCGTCACCGGATTTACGGTTTGTTTTTTGAATTTCCGGCGGTTGGATGAAGGATCGACCGCGGATGGCAGGGAGTGACTTGAGATCAAGGCTTGGCGAGGTGCCACATCAACCCGGCGTCTACCTGATGAAGGACCGCCTGGGTTCCATCATTTATGTCGGGAAGGCGCGGGATCTCCGGAAGCGGATGTCGAACTATTTCATGGCGTCGCGGAAGACCCGGGCGGACCTGAAGACACGCGCGCTGATCGATTCCATCGCGGATTTCGAGTTCCACGTCGTCCGCAACGAGCAGGAGTCCCTGCTGCTGGAGGGCAAGCTGATCAAGGACTACCGCCCGCGCTACAATGTCGCCTTCCGGGACGACAAGCGGTTCCTGCTGGTGAAGGTCCGGATGGAGGATCCGTGGCCGAAGTTCGCGACCACCCGCCTGAAAAAAGAGGACGGTGCGCGGTATTTCGGGCCATTCCCCCATTCGGGGGCGCTGCGGGAGACCATCTCCTGGATCAACCGGGCCTGCGGGCTGCGGGTCTGCCGCCCGGTGGTGCCGGGGGAAAGCGACTACAAGCACTGCAATGCGGACATCATCCGCAACTGTTCCGCGCCGTGCATCGGGCGGATCGACCGTGCCGCCTATTTGCTGAAAGTGGAGGAGGCCTGCCGGATGCTGGAGGGGAAGGGGCGCAAGGAGATGTTCGACAACCTCCGCGCCGAAATGGAACGCGCCGCCGCGAACCTGGATTTCGAGAAAGCGGCGAACCTCCGTGACGTGATGCTCAACCTGGAGAAGACGCTGAGCCCGACGCGCCAGTTCACCCGTGGCCGCGGGGTGCCCACCACGGTGAAGCCGGTGGAGGATCTGGCGGATCTCGGGGAGGCGTTGCACCTCTCCGGTCCGCCCCGTGTCATGGAGTGCTTTGACATTTCCAACGTCTCCTCCAACCACATCGTCGCTTCGATGGTCCGCTTCACGGATGGCAAGCCGGACAACCAGAACTACCGCCGCTACCGCATCCGCACCGTGGAGGGGCAGGATGACTTCGCCTCCATGGCGGAAGTCATCCGGCGGCGCTACTCCCGCATCCTCATGGAAAATTCCGCCGCGGACCCGGATGCGGACATTTCCCAGGAAGATGTCGTTGAGGCCCAGCGGCGGCTCGCCCGGGAGGGGCGGGCGAAGATCGTGCTGCCGGACCTGGTGATCGTGGACGGCGGCAAGGGGCAGCTCGGCATGGCGGTGAGGGAGTTGGGCAACCTCGGCCTGCATGACCTGCCGGTGATCGGTCTGGCGAAACAGCGGGAGGAAGTGTTCGTCCCCGGCCGCAGCGAACCGATCCTCATCCCGCACGACCGCGGTGCCCTCAAGCTCCTCCAGCGCATCCGGGATGAGGCCCACCGCTTCGCCAACGGCTACAACGCGCTGCTCTACCGCAGGCGGATGAAGGAAAGCCTGCTCGACGAGGTGCCGGGCATGTCACCGCGGAAGAAGAAACTCCTGCTGGAAAAGTTCGGCAGCGTGGAGCGGGTGAAAAAGGCGACTGCCAAACAAATCGCGGAAATCCCCGGTATCTCGGAGAAATCCGCCGCTGCCATTCTCGATTGGCTTTCCTGATGGCGGGGTGCCGGTCGTTCAATTCGGCGCGGGAGGAGCCTTCGCCGCCGCCGCTTGCGCCTTTTTCTTCTCCGCCATTTCCTGCACCTGCGCATGGATGGGGGAGTCCGGATTTTCCTGGAGCCATCGGTCCACCGCCGCGTGGTCCCGCTGGAGCGCGAAATCGACGGCACTGTTCCACTGGCGTTGGCTGAACTCCTTGCCTTTGAAAACCGGTCCCCGCGCGAGCTCGTCGAGAAGCTCGATTCCTCCGGTGACTTTCCTGTCCCGGATCTGTCCCATGCCACGGGTGGTCCAGTCGGCATCATCCGGAAACGTCGTGATCAGGCTTTCCAGATCCCTTGCGAGGGAGGCCGCATTCCGGCGGTTGGCGCCTGACCAGAGGATGCGGTCGAAAAGGGAGGTCGCCGCCCGCCGCACATACGGATCATCTCCACCGCTTGCTTTGAGATCGTGGAGCCACTGCACCCCGCTTTCCTTCCCCGCCACCTGGACGATCTGGTTGGTGAATGTGGCCAGGGCCCGCTCACGGTCTTCCCCCTGGAGGGAACCGTAGAGCCGTGTGGCGGACGCCGGATCATTGATCATCGCTCCGGTGAGGAGAGCGTTGAAGAGTTTGCTCCTGGTGCTTCCATCGAAATCGGGATTCGCTTCCAGCCAGCGTCGCGCGGCTTCAGGATCCACTTGCGCCCAACCCGTGAACGATTTGGAAGCCGCTTCGGTGGTGATGCCGTTTTTCTTCCAATCTTCCATCACCGTCTGACCGGCGATCTGGCCGGCGCGCATGCTCATCAATAGATACTCCTCCGGATACTCCCGTGCCGTGGCATTGGAGACCTCCAGGATCTGGTTCATCATCTCCCGGTAGTTCGTATGGTCCATCCGGGAATAGAGATCGGACATCAGTTGCCTGCGCAGGATGGGATCGCCCGTTTCGAGGGCCCGGAAAACCAGTTGCGGGATCCGGTCGGCCGGTTGCGCCCGGATTTCCTGCCTCAACCGCGCTCCTGGAGTGGAGGGGCGTTCCACCGGTGGGCGTTCCGCCACGCGGGTTTTGAGGGCGGCGGTCCGGTCGGCCGATCCGCCGTCGCCACGATCATGGGCCGTCTCCGATGAGGAAGTGATCCGCCCAACCATGAATCCTGCGGACAGGGTCACGAGCAGCCCGGCGGCGATGGTTCCATTCCTCATGGAACGATATGCCTACCTCAGAAGGCCTCCGGGTGTCAATCGGTCGCCGGGCAGGCGGGGAGAGCCGGAAACTCCCAGCCTCACCTCATCGGGCCGGCATTCATGCCCGCCATGTGGCTGAGGAGCTTTTGGTTGAACTCGTCCGCCATGTTGTAGCCCAGGCGGCGGAGCTGTTGGTCCAGCGCGGCGATGGACACCATCCGGGCGGTGTCCCGGCCGGGGCCGACGGGGATCTCCACGTGGGTGATGTGCTGGCCCAGGATCTCGTGGGTTTTCTGCTGCAGGCCCAGGCGATCCACCTCATTCAGGTCCGCCTGCGGCTTGAGGGTCACGACCAGATCGACCCGCTTCTCCGGACGGATGGAGGCGAGGCCGTAGAGGTTCGCCACGTTGATCACGCCGATGCCGCGGATCTCCATGTAGCCGCGGGAAAGGTCGGGCGCGGTGGCGGTCAGTTCCCCGCCCACCAGCTTGATGCGCACCATGTCATCCGCCACCAGGGATGCCCCGCGTTCCAGCAGGCCGATGGCGGTTTCCGACTTTCCGGAACCGCTCTTGCCGATGATCAGGACGCCGACCCCCCGCATATCAACCATGCAGCCGTGCAGCGTGACGCTTGGCGCGAACTCGTGCTCCAGGCGGATCGTCGCCGCGTTGAGGAACTTCATCGTCACCTGCGAGGTACCGAACACCGGGATGGAATGCTCCCTCGCCACCGCCATCAGGTCTTCCCCGATGGTGGCTCCACGGGCGATGACGATGCATGGGATGTCACGGTCGCACATCCGGCGGAAGCGGTCGGCCCGCATCGCCTCCGGCAGCTTCTTCAGATAGGAAAGTTCGGAGTTCCCCAGCACCTGCACCCGCTTGGGCGCGAAATAGGAAAAGAATCCGGCGAGCGCCAGGCCGGGCCGGTTGATCGCCGGTTCGCTGATCGGGCGGTCAAAGCCGACACTTTCACCGTGGAGGGTGAGGCCGAGGGCTTCGGCGTGGTTCTCGAAGAACTTTCCGACGGTGATGGAGGCAACGGTTTTGACGCGTGGGGTCATGGACTTGCATTCACTGAAGCAAACCGGAGGCAATGCGGCACGCGAAAAGAAACTGCCCCGCCGGACGTATGGATAGGTCGCGGCGGCCGGGAAAAGGCCTTGTGCATCCCCATCCCATTTCCCCTAATCCCCGAAATTCCATGAAAACCCTCCTCACCGCCGCCGCCGTTTGCTTCCAGCTTGTTGGAGCCGGAGTTTCTGAAGCCGCTTCGGTTCTTTACACCACGGACTTCCCCGGGACGGCGACCCAGCCTGCCGACTGGACGGTGATTGCCGGAGGAACCGCCACAGGAACCGGGACAGGCTGGCGCATCGATGACAACGGTGCCTACCGCTACCAGAACCCGAATACCGGGACAAATGCCCTCTCCCATTACACGGGTGCCCTCGAGGGTGGGATCGCCTACAACGCGCTGACGGATTTCACGATTGAGGCAACCGTAAGGAGATCGGCGGGTTCGGTGGTGGGGCTAGCGGGACGAATTTCATCGACCGATACCTTCTATCACGCGCGGATCTTCACGGTGAACGATCTTCCGAGCCTGCAATTGTACAAGTTCGTGAGCGGTACCGCCACGCAACTTGGCTCCACCACCCCCCTGGATCCGGCCTATGTCGCGGATTCGGCGTGGCGGCTGGTGATGGATTTCAACGGGACGACGATCTCCACCTACGCGTATGACGAAAACAACACGTTGGCTGGTTCGATCGTTGCGACTGATACGTCCATCGCATCGGGTTCCGCCGGGGTGAGGACGCAGGCCACCGGTCGTTACGAGAGTTTCACCATCAGCATCGTGCCGGAGCCTTCGTCCGCCCTGCTTGCCGGGCTGGGACTGCTTGCGGCGGCTGCGGTCCGCAGGAGGATCTGAGGCCAAACCGACTCTTCACTTGAAGAGGGCATCCACGCCCATCGCCGATTTGCGGAGGAACTTCGGCATTTTCCGTTTGTCCCGTGGCTTGAACACCCGGAAAGCGAAGCCGAGGAGATTGAGGGTGAAAATGTGGTCGATCAGGCGGTAGCCGCGCTTCCTCCGCAGCAACAGGGAAGTCGCCAGGCCGAGCGTCCGGCCCGTGATCCTGACAGGATCGAAGGAAGTCTTGATGCGGTAGCGTTCGCGGGAGCCTTTCGGCCAGCGTTGCTTGTATGCCTTTTTCGCGGCGCGCAGTTCGGCGGACAGCTCTTCGTCATACGGCAGGAGGTAGTAACGCCGCGCGAGCAGCAGGATGCCGAACAGGTCCCGCATGTGTTCCACATCCTCCACCGGCAGGCCCGCCTCGCGCGCCAATCCGATCATTCTTGGGAAAAGGGAGAACGCACCTTCCGCGGATCTCAAGGCCCGTTCCGGATCCTTCACGAAATGCCGCAGCACCTTGCGGACCGCATGGTTGATGAACAGGGAGTCCCAGTAGGCGTGCAGCAGCGGCGGGATGCGCACCCGCCGGAAGAACAGCTTCTGGCGGGCGAAGTCCTCGATGTAGAGCAGCTCGTGGATCACCGTGTCCGCCAGCGTGAGGAACTCCATGACGGTGGGATTCCCCACGGATTCCTCCACGGATCTGCCATGGCGGAAGATGTCGATGGCGGCGGTGGCGTTCAGCCGGATCCAGGTGTCATCCCCGGTGTTTTCCAGAAATGGCAGCCGGCGGAAGCGGTGCCAGCCGCCCGTCTGGCACCAAACGGAAATGCCCGCCATGTTTTCCGCCGTGGCGAGTTCCCTGGCGAAACGTCCGCAGTCACGGCCGATGTAGGAGGGATATTCCCCGGCCCCCTCGTATTCCCGCCGGGCCTGGAGTTCCAGCAGCTTGCGCTGCGGCAGGTGGAAGAACGCCCGGTTGAGCGGAAGGTAGCGGAAGAAGTCACTCTCGCCGTGTTTCATCGAGACGATGAAGTGCGGAGAGTCGATGCCCTGGAATGTCTCCGCCAGGGTCCGGCGGTGCCAGATGAGATCCCCGATCTTGTGCGCGCCGACGGTCCAGGTGCGGAGGATGAGGGTCCGGTCGCGGGCTTCGAATTCAGGCAGCAGATTTTTCAGGAACCGGTTCGTCTCCGCCGCCCCGCGCAGGTGGAGGCGGGTGCGGATGGGGTCGCGCACGTCGTTGCCATCGCTCTCACCGATGCGGAGGATGAGGCCGTCGAGCTGCGGGAAATCATCGAGGATGCCGCGGACCAGATCCCGGTAGTAGTCTTCCCATGCCACGGCATTCCCTCCGAACGCCGCATCCAGCGCGGGGGTGGACGGGATCACATCCGAGGTCAGGAAAATCTTCAGCCCGTATTCATTCTTCAGGAGGTCGAACAGCTTGGCGAATTCCTGCCGGAACACGGTGATGCGCTCCCGGATCTCCGGCTCATGGAGCGGATGAGGGGCCAGATGGGCCAGATCATCCAAAGTGACCGCATTGTAACCGAGCCGGACGACCTCTGTGGCGAACCGCTCCAGATCCCGTGCGATCTCCTCCCATTGCAACGTCCTGTCATCCCCGGTCCGCAGGTGGGTGAACGGGATCTTCGACCAGTTGATGCGGCGCTTTCCATAGCCCCTGAAAAACGGGCCGATGGCGTCGATGAGGAACAAATCCATGGACGCGGCGATTCTTTCTCCGCCCATGCCATAGGATAGTCCGCCGATGTGGCGGAATCGTCACCGAAGGGGTCCCGCTCAATCCCGGTCTGCGATGAACAGCGTATGGGTGAAGCGTTTCGCCTTCGGGTAGGCCTTGGCGCTGATCGCCTCGACGTTCCTGAACGTCCGGGACAGCGTTTTGACGAAGGATTTGTCCTGGTGGGCGGACCAGAAAATGACGCGGCCCCCGGGCTGGAGGGCGGCCTTGATCCGGACGAGGCCGGAGCCTTGGTAGAGGCGCTCGTTGCCTTTCTGGACGAAGGGATCGGGTCCGTTGTCAACGTCCAGCAGGATGGCGTGGTAGCGGTCGGGGCCGGATGCCTTGCCGATGATGTCATAGACGTCACGGACGAGGGTGGTGACGCGCGGGTCGTCGAGCAGCCTGCCGTTGACCGCGGCCAGATACTCGCGGTTCCAGGCGACGATCTCCGGCATCAGCTCGGAAACGTGGACGGCGGCATCCGGGCCGGTGAGTTCCAGGACGCGCTTCAGCGTGAAGCCGAAACCGAGGCCACCGATGAGGATGCGGGGCCGGGGCGGAAGCGTGGCGCAGGAAAGCTCCGCCATCTGCTCCTCGGACGAGGAGGCGGTGGTGCTCATCAGTTGCAGGCCGGCCACCTTGAGGAAGTGTTGTCCGTCGTGCTCGTGGAGGGTCATGGTCGCCCCGTCCGGGGTGCGGGTGGTGGCGAGGGTGACGGTCGGCTTCATGGCGACGCTAGGTAAAGTCTGGGAGCGGTGCGGCCAATCCTTATCGGGCAATTCGCAGAATTGCTCTCCTTTCCCTCACTTCGGGATCTCGTTCAGGGTGTACCATGCCTCCGCGTGCCACAGCGGCGTGCCGGATGCGGACTTCACTCCTTTCGCCTCCAGGTGATGGACATGGCCCTTGGTGAGGCCGTCGATCTTGAGGCGGACGGACTTCTTGTCCGGCGAAAGTGTGGCGGCGGTGATCTTCGGAACCGTCTGATCGACTTCCGGGCTGCCATACTTCGACTGGTAGATGTAGGTCCAGGCGTCCATCGAGTAGCTCGCCGGGTCCCCGGCGGAGTCCCCCGCGGGTTCGGTGAAGTCGAGGGTGAAGCCATCGCTCTCCGCTTTCATCGTACGGATCTCGAACGGCGTGGTGCCGGTCCAGGTGACGCGCTCGAAGGTGAACGGCTTGCCGCCGCGGGACGCCCAGCCCCGGCTGGAACCACCGGCGAACAGGTGGCCTGTTTGCGTATCGAGACGCAGCGGGATGATGCCGGAGCCGAAGCCGGCCAGAAACTTGAAGACCGCCCCTTGGTAGATTCCGTTCACCTGTTCCAAGGCGACGCGCTGGACTTCCGAGTGGGTCTGCTCACCCACGTAAAGTTGGTTTTCCCATGGCCCGAATTTCCCGCCGGAGACATCCGCGGCGATGCCGGTGGGCGATTGGCCTACCTTCGCATGCGGGAAAATGACGGCGGGCGGAACGAACTCCGGGAGGCGTTCCCGCTCGGTGACGATGCGTGATCCATCGGTGGGCTTCGGCGGTTCCGGCAGGTTGGCCAGGGTGTGGTATTTGTTACCCGTGGGATTTCCCTGGAACGAGCCGGGCTTCAGCCATTTGAGGGAGGAGGATCCGTTCCATGGCCCCTGGTTGTCCGTGTAGAACACGTCCCCGGCATGGTTGAAGCCGATTCCGCCGGGAGAGCGGATGCCGGAGCAGGTGGGAATCATCTTCCCATCAGGTGTGATGCGCATGCACCAGCCGCGCCAATCGGAGGCGGCTCCGCCGGAACCGGTCAGGCAGAGGACCACCCAGATGTTGCCCTCCTTGTCCGCCGGACTGCCGAAGGCGTATTCGTGGTAATCCCCGTTGATGCCCCAGCCGGAGTTGATCGTCTCGAAAACATCCGCCGTGCCATCCCCGTCCGTGTCCTGCAGGCGGGTGACCTCCGGGCGCTGCGTGAGGTAGAGGGAACCATCCTTCCAAAACGCACCGAGTGGTTCGTGGAGACCTTCCGCGAATTTCTTCCAGGTGACCTTGGACAGATCTTTTTCATAGGCCCCGGTGCAGATCCAGACGTCACCGCGGCGGGTGGTGACGGCGATCTTTTTCTCCGGCAGGAGGGCGATGGATCCGAGTTCCATGATCCCGCCATCGGGGAGCGGGATGGGTTCGCGGAGATAATAGTCGGCCTGGGCCGCGAAGGCGGAAGCCATGATGGCGAGTCCCGAACCAAGCGGGATGAACGTGCGCGAAGAGAACATGGTGTTTGGCGGGTAAGGAGTCTCAGGGGGCGAACGAGTAGAAGACCCTGCGTGGTTGTCCCGGGTTCAGTTCCACTTCATGGCGGCCTGCGGTTCCCCGGACTCCGTCCTGGGTGCCGCTGATCCGCAGCCGGTCTCCCGGCGGGAGGCTGTTGAGGAGGAAAGGAAGCTTTGCCGGACCACCGTTGAGCGTGAGGGTGCGGATGAGCGTATCCTTTTCCCCCCGCTCCCAGGCATCCGTGAGAATCTGGTCACCGATCTCGATCCGGAATGCCGGATTTCCCGCGGAATCGAGAACGAAGCCTTTGAAGACCGCATCGTCGGGCAACAGGCGTTTGTCCGATAGTTTCACGACCGTTTTGCCGGCAGGTTCCTGGTTGCCCTGGCCACGGTCCGTCCAGTGACGTCCGGCATCGATGAAGTCCCCTTTCCAGACCAGAGCTGGTCCCAGATTATCCGCGGACCAAACGAGATTCACGCCTCCGGGGAAACCCACACCGATCGCGCGGGCGGTGCTGCCCGCGATGAAGTTCCGGTAGATGATGGGGCGGTCCTTCGGGGTCAGCAGGATCTCCTTCCACTTCTTCGTGTTGGAGGCGGTGTCCTTCGACACCCATTTGAAAGTCTTCATTCCCGGCCCTTTCCAGCCGAGCTGGATACCGTCGTTCTGGGTCACTTCGTAGTATTCGATGCGGATGGGGTGCAGGCCCTTCGCCAGCGTGACCTTCACGGTCTTGGAGCGGCTGCCGTTCATCGGGCCGAGGCCTTTGATCTCGGCGATCCTTTTTCCATTGATGACTACCCGGCCGCCGTCGTCCGCGTCGAAGTAGAATTCGTAATCGCCGTCCTTCTCCGCTTCGAAATCCGCCTCCCACACCATGCCGAAGTGCTCGCCGCGCTTGGTGGCCTGGTCGAGGCTGATGATGCCGTCGTGTTCCTCCTCGACATTGGCGGAAGTGAGGGTGGAGAAGTCGGGCTGGTCCCTCCAGTTGCCGAAGTAGGTCCGGGAAATGAGGTTCTTGAGGGCGGACGGCTCCTTTGGCAGCGGGTGGAGCTTGAGGATCTCCGGGGCGGACCAGGCTTTCTCCCGGTTGGATGTCGCGGCACGGATGGATTTCACCAGATCGGCGGACACCGCGGACTCCGCGTTGCCGAAGGAGGACCGGACGTAGGTGAGGATCGCCGCGACCACATCGTCCGGCAGCACCGCACCTTGGGGCGGCATGGTGAGGTTGTAGGATTTGCCGAGGATCTCCACCGGGCCCTCCAGCCCGTGCAGCACCACCTTGACGGCCCGGTCCGGCGGGCCTGCGACCCACGGGCTTTCCGACAGGGGAGGGGAGTTCGCCGCCGGGACGCCTTTCCCGTCAGGGCCATGGCAGGCGGAACAGTAGGTGGCGTAGAGCTGGCCACCGTCCTGGGCATGGAGATGGCCGGCAAAGAGGAGAGAGAGGTAGAAGAAGAGCGGCCGCATGGATTTCACCGGAATGCCTCGGGAATAGGACATGAAACCGGGTCTATGGAGTTCCCGCTGAGCACGCAAGCATCCAGCGCAGGCCAGCAGGGCGGAGTGCGAAATATTCAGGCCGGATGGCCGGATCCGCATAAAATGTGTCCGCTCCCCGATAGGTGGGGAACCTCAATCGGTCTTCGCCCGATTGGCCGAGTAGTGCCGGCGCAGTCCCTCGGCGAGGGCGTCCGCGTATTCCCTGAAGATCGACGGGCGGAACTGGCCTTCGATTTCCTTCACCCCGTCATAGTCGCCGGCCTGGATGCGGGCGTAGTCCAGAGTGGAGTTCATGACGTAGGGCTCCATGTAGATGACCGGGCAGTCGTAGAGGCGGTTGGCGAGGAGATTGCGCGCCCACAGGAATGGATGGCCGTCCACGGAAACCACGCTGCCTCCCGGGGGATAGACGTAGGGAGGGAGCTGGCTGATCTCCGCGAAAGTGTCCGCGACCGTCCGGCCGACGAGGGCTTCCTCCTCATGGGTATGGGAAAGCAGCTTCTTGATCATGGTGAAACGCTGGTCCGCCAGGGCGACTTCCTCATTGTTGTAAGCTCCGTTGAGGATGAGGTGGAGGTGGGTCCGGGGGATGAGCGTCGGGGTGTTCGGATCTCCCCACGCCTCCGCATTGAAATGGAGGCACAACACCAGATCGGGCTTGATCTGGTTGTTGACGATCTCCGCGCGCGAATGGATCTCGGCGGTCCGGTAAAAGAGCCGCTGGGCAAGCCGGGAGATGGACTCCGGCTCCTGCGGGGTGGCCGAGGCGGCCTCCGCATCCTGGACAAGCGCCTCCGGACGTACGGTCGTGACTGGTTCCGGCTTGTCCCGGACGAGGGAGACACGCGCACCGAGCGCCTCCAGCTTCGGTTGCAGCAACTTTGCCACCGCGAGGGTCATGTCGCCCTCGGTGACCGGTGTCCCGCCATTGTGGATAAACCAGCGTTCCTCCATTTTCGCCCATTCTCCGCCGATGTGGCCGGGGTCGATCGCGATGTGGAGATCCTGGAGAGGCTTGTCCGCTGGTGCTGCCGGTAGCTCGGAGGTGCCCTTCCAACTTTTGGGAATGGGGGCGGCTTCTTCGGCGAACTGGAGGATGAAGATCCCGCCGTCCGTTGTCTTGATGACGGCGTTGGTATCGGTGAGGAGGATGAAGTTCTTCCAGTTCTCTCCGATGGTGAAGACGGTGGTCAGCAGCCGCTCGAAGTCCGCGCGGGTGATGCTCCTCTGGAAAGGAGCCAGCGCCTGCCAGTCCGGTGGCTGGGCCAGCGGGGAGAGGGTGTTGCCTTCCGGGACGCTCTTGGTTTCAGCGATTTCCGGTGGCTGTGGCGGTGGTTCCGCGTTCCCCCGCTTGATCTTGAGATAGAGGCTGACCACGGCCACGAACGCCCCGATGAGCAGGAAAAGTGGGAAATAGCGGCGCAGAAAGGACGACATGCGGGAAATAGGATTGAGGCGGGAGGGCCGGGAGTAAAGGATCGGTCGCGGGCCAACAGGCACCGGATTACACCAATGTCATCGATTCGTATTTTATTTCTGGGGGATGTGGTCGGTGAACCCGGCAGGAAAGCGGTCATTGCGCAGCTCCCTGTCTTGAAACAAGAGAAGGGCATCGATTTTATCATCGTCAACGGTGAGAACGCCGCCGGGGGCAGGGGGATCACCCCGAGGATCACGATCGATCTTCTGAGGGCGGGGGCGGCGGTCGTGACGACCGGCGACCACGTCTGGGACCAGCAGGAAATCGTGGAGTATTTCCCCACGGAGCCCCGTCTTCTGCGCCCCATCAACTATCCGGAAGGAACTCCCGGGCAGGGCAGCGTCGTTCTGGAAACCGCGAAGGGAAAGGTGGCTGTCATTCAGGTCCAGGGTCGCTCTTTCATGCAGCCGCCGCTGGAAAATCCGTTCCTGGCGATGGAGGCGGAAGTCGAACGCCTCCAGGGATTGGGTGTGAAGGTGATTGTCGCGGAAATCCACGCGGAAACCACGAGCGAGAAAATCGCCATGGGCCGCATGTTGGACGGAAAAGTTTCCTTGGTCGTTGGAACTCATACCCATGTGCAGACAGCGGACGACGTGATCTTCCCGGGCGGTACTGGATACCTCACGGATGCCGGGATGTGTGGGCCGGAGGAGTCGATCCTGGGGCGCAGCATCGAATCGGTCGTCTGGCGCTTCAAATCGAATATGCCCACGCGATTCCCTGTGGCCAAAGGAGTTGTGAGGATCTGTGGCGTGATCGTCGAAGTGGATGTGGAGGCTGGAACCTGCCAGCACATCGAAAGATTGTCGCTTCTGCTGAAAGATGAAGTGGATGAATCCGCTTCAGCGAATGCGTAATGTTCTCATTTCCAACGATTTTCCAAGAAGGTGGAAATAGACGATATTTTTTTTGACAGAGGGGCGGGCTTTGTTACTGTCCGCCCGCTCTTCCCCACATGAAGTCAGGGGTGCCGCGGTCAGTCCGGAGCGGACAGGTCGCGGTTCTTTTGTCGGAAGTAGGAAGGGCGGACATCGTCATATTGCTCGTGTAGCTCAGGGGTAGAGCGCATCCTTGGTAAGGATGAGGTCGGGGGTTCAATTCCCCCCACGAGCTCCATGATGATCGGATACTCTCAGAACTCACGCGAAACCACAACCACCATGGCCAAAGAAGCATTCAAGCGCAACAAGCCGCACGTTAACATCGGAACCATCGGTCACGTTGACCACGGCAAGACCACCCTCACCGCAGCGATCACCAACACGCTGGCGGACAAAGGCTTTGCTGAGAAGAAAAGCTATGCGGACATCGATGCCGCTCCGGAAGAGCGCGAGCGTGGTATCACCATCAACACCGCCCACGTCGAATACGAAACCGACAAGCGCCACTACGCCCACGTTGACTGCCCCGGCCACGCCGACTACGTGAAGAACATGATCACCGGTGCCGCCCAGATGGACGGTGCGATCCTTGTGGTTTCCGCTGCTGACGGCCCGATGCCGCAGACCCGTGAGCACATCCTCCTCGCCCGCCAGGTCGGCGTGCCTGCTCTGGTTGTCTTCATGAACAAGGTTGACCTTGTTGATGACGAAGAACTCCTCGAGCTGGTTGAGATGGAAGTCCGCGACCTCCTTTCCTCCTACGAGTTCCCAGGCGACGACATCCCGATCGTCAAGGGTTCCGCCAAGGCCGCCCTCGAAGGCGACGCCGCCCAGAAGGAGAACATCTTCAAGCTCATGGACGCTGTGGATTCCTACATCCCTGAGCCGGAGCGCCCGATCGACAAGACCTTCCTCATGCCGATCGAAGACGTGTTCTCCATCGAAGGTCGCGGAACCGTCTGCACCGGCCGTGTCGAGCGTGGTATCATCAAGAAGATGGAAGAAGTCGAGATCGTCGGCATCCGCGACACCCAGAAGACCACCGTCACCGACATCGAAATGTTCCGCAAGCTGCTCGACGAAGGTCGTGCAGGTGACAACGTGGGTCTCCTGATCCGCGGTCTGAAGAAGGACCAGGTCGAGCGTGGCCAGGTCATCGCCAAGCCGGGCACCGTGAAGGGCCACACCGTCTTCAAGTCGGAGATCTACGTTCTCTCGAAGGAAGAAGGCGGCCGCCACACCCCGTTCTTCTCCAACTATCGTCCTCAGTTCTACTTCCGCACCACCGACGTGACCGGCAGCATCAAGCTCCCGGAAGGTGTCGAAATGGTGATGCCAGGTGACAACATCAACCTGGAAGTCGAACTCATCACGCCGATCGCCATGGAGCAGACCATGCGCTTCGCGATCCGTGAAGGTGGCCGCACCGTTGGCGCAGGCCGCGTCGGTGAGATCATCAAGTAATTCAAAGCAGTGAGGCATCCGGCGGGTCCGCCCGCCGGAATGCTGGACCCCGGGGCATCCCGCTCTTCAAAAAGCGAGATGCCCCTTGGTCGCCTCTAAAACGGCAGTAGTTCAATTGGTAGAGCATCGGTCTCCAAAACCGAGTGTTGGGGGTTCGAGTCCCTCCTGCCGTGCCACTTTCCCTAGATTCCCGCCAAACGAAACCATCGATGCAGTTCCTGGAGTACATCAAGATTGCCGACAGTTGGGTCGCAACCGGAATTGTGTACGCGATCCTCATCGCGGCCGTCGTCCTCCTTGCCAAAAACTTCGCCAAGGTTGGCACCTTCGTCAACGAGGTGAAGGGCGAACTGAAGAAGGCGAGCTGGCCATGGGAGTCCGACCCGAAGATCAAGGGCTTCCGCAAGTACAAGGAGCTGGTCGATTCCACCGTCGTCGTGCTGATCGCCATGATCCTGCTCGCCGGCTTCGTCCAGCTCTTCGACTTCATCCACGTTGCGGTGATCACCTTCCTCACCAACCTTGGCCGCTGAGGCCGCTTTTCTTTTCCCATTTTCCTGATCCATGCCCGATACAGCGCCATTCAAAGACCAGTGGTATGTCGTCCAGGTTCTCTCCGGCCAGGAGCAGCGGGTCCGTGACCGGATCCAGCGCCAGGCGAAGGAAGAGGAGATGACGGACTACATCCGCGAGGTGCTGGTTCCGACGGAAATGGTTTCCGAAATCCGCCGCGGCAAGAAGACCGAAACGAAGCGGAAGTTCTTCCCGGGTTACATCATCGTCAACATGCACCTCATTTCCGAGGACAACCAGCTCGTCGAGAAGACCTGGTTCTTCATCAAGGAAATGGAAGGCGTGATCGGCTTCGCCGGCACCAAGGATCGTCCGATCCCGATGCGTCCGCGCGAGGTGGAGGCGATGCTTTCCCAGATCCAGGAGCGGGAGCAGAACGTCCGCCCCGCCATCAGCTTCGAAGTCGGCGATACCGTCAAGGTGGCGGATGGTCCGTTCCAAAGCCAGAACGGCATCGTCGAGGAAATCGACCCGGAGCGCGGCAAGCTGCGTGTCTCGGTCACCATCTTCGGCCGCAGCACGCCGGTCGAACTCGAATACTGGCAGGTCGAGCGCGCCTGATCCACCCACCCCAATCCCTCTCATCTAGTCTCAACACCGCATCACTATGGCCAAGGAAGTCGTAAAAATCATCAAGCTCCAGATCAAGGCAGGAGCCGCCAACCCTTCACCACCCGTCGGTCCCGCTCTTGGTCAAGCCGGTGTGAACATCATGGGTTTCTGTAAGGAATTCAACGCCGCCACCCAGGCCCAGGCGGGCGATGTGCTTCCGGTCGTGATTTCCGTCTACAAGGACAAGTCCTTCTCGTTCGTCACCAAGAAACCCCCGGCCGGCAACTTGCTGAAGAAAGCCGCTGGTCTGGCTTCCGGTTCGAAGGAGCCGCACAAGATCAAGGTCGGCAAGATCTCCAAGGAGAAGCTCATGGAGGTTGTCGCGATCAAGATGCCCGACCTCAACACCAAGGACCCTGAAGCGGCCGCCCGCATCCTCGCAGGCACCGCCCGCCAGATGGGCCTCGAAGTCGAGGGTTACTGAGAATCTCGGCCGAGGGGTCATTGATCCCGGAGCCCGCAGGAGGGAGCCAGCCGCTTCCGCCAGAACTGCAAACCAAAACAACAAATGGCCAAACACCGCAGCAAACGCTACAAAAAGGCAGCCGCCCTTGTCTTCACCGGCAAGAGCTATTCCCTCACCGATGCGATCAGCACCCTGAAGGAATTTCCGGCTCCAAAGTTCACCCCGACCGTCACCCTTTCGTTCCACCTCGGCGTGGATCCCCGGAAGAGCGACCAGATGGTCCGTGGTTCCGTCTCCCTTCCCCACGGCACCGGCAAGAACGTCCGTGTCGCCGTGTTCGCCTCCGGCGCGGCCGCTGAAGCAGCCATTGCCGCTGGTGCGGAGCACGTCGGCTTCGAAGACCTCATCAAAAAGGTCCAGGAAGGTTTCACGGACTTCGACTCCGCGATCGCCACTCCTGATGCGATGACCGAAGTCCGGAAGATCGCCCGGGTCCTGGGACCTCGCGGCCTCATGCCGAACCCGAAGACCGGCACCGTCACCGACGACGTCGCGAAAGCCGTCAAGGAAGTGAAGGCCGGCCGGATCGACTTCAAGCTCGACAAGAACGGCAACGTCGCCGGTTCCATCGGCAAGTCCAGCTTCAGCCCCGCCGAGCTCGCTGAGAACGCCCGCGCCTTCGTTGACGGCGTGGTCCGCGCGAAGCCTGCTTCCGCAAAGGGCAACTACATCCAGTCCGTGACCCTGGCCGGCACCATGCTGCCAGGCCTGCCGCTGGAAGCAGCCACCTACACCAAAGTCACCGCCTAATCCTCACGCCCTGTAACATGAGCAATCCCGATAAGAAAATCATCATCGACGGTGTGCTGGAGCGCGTGAATGCGTCCCCTTATCTCATCGTTGTGGACTACACCGGCCTGACCGTGACCCAGTTCACGGAGCTGCGCAACCGCCTCGGTTCCGCTGGTGCCAAGGCCCTCGTCGCCAAGAACAGCTATGTCAAGAAGGCGCTCGCCGAAGCGGGTCTCCCGGACATCGCCGAAAGCCTGGTCGGCCAGACCGCTTTCATCACCGGTGACAGCGAAGTCTTCGCCGCCGCCAAGGTGGTGAAAAACTTCGAAAAGGAGTTCAAGAAGCCGGAATTCAAGGTTGGTATCCTCGACGGTGCCATCCTCTCCGCTGAAAAGCTCCAGTCCATCGCCGACATTCCTTCCCGCGAAGCGGTTCTTGCGCAACTCCTCGGCCTCATCAACGAGCCGGCGACCCGCATCGCCCGCGTCCTCAACGCGAAGTTCAACCCGGATGCCAACGAGGCGAAAGCCGACGAAGAGGCAGCCGCGGAATAATCCGAAACAATCTGAATCGACGGCGTCCGCGTCTCCGCGCGGGCGCCTGAACACATAATGGTTCCTCGTCGGGGCGGCGGCTGCCGCACTGAAATCTCCGGAGGCTCCGGAGGCGACGATACCGAACAGGAGAAAACAAAATGGCCAACATCGAAACACTCGTAGAAGAACTCGGCAAGCTCACCGTTCTGGAAGCTGTCGACCTCGTTAAGAAACTTGAAGAAACCTGGGGCGTGTCCGCCGCTGCTGCTGTCGCAGCCGCCGGTCCAGCCGCTGGTCCAGCCGAAGCAGTCGAAGAGAAGACTGAATTCGACGTCGTCCTCACCGACGCCGGTGGCAACAAGATCGCTGTCATCAAGGCAGTCCGTGAAGTTGCTCCAGGCCTTGGTCTTGCCGATGCGAAGAAGCTCGTCGAAAGCGCCCCCGCGAAGATCGTGGAAGGTGTCGCCAAGGACGCTGCCGAAGCCGCCAAGAAGAAACTCGAAGAGGCTGGCGCCAAAATCGAGCTCAAGTAACTTATTTTTGGATTTCTTCCCGGAGCGGACCTACGTTCGCTCCGGGAAGCTCCAGAAACACCGCCGGAACCGGCGGGAGATTCCACGAAAACTCCGGGCTTTCCCGCCGATTCCGACCTCCATTTCACATTCCTGAAACTCCACTCGCCTGAGACCGTTCGCGGCTCGGGCTTCACTTGTCATTAGCAGAACACGAAAACACCATGGCTGAACGTCTCTATTTCGGTAAATTTGAGGAAGTCATTGAACCCCCGAACCTCATCGAGGTCCAAAGCCGCTCCTATGACGAGTTCCTTCAGAAGGATGTCACGCCAAGCGAGCGCACCGATACCGGTCTCCAGGCCGTGTTCCGTGAAGTGTTCCCGATCAAGAGCTACGATGAAGCGATCGAGCTCGACTTCGTCGCGTACGACATCGAGGACCCGAAGATCACCTCCTTGGACTCCCTCCGTAACAGCGAGAGCTTCAGCGCCGCCCTCTACGTGACCTTCAAGCTGAAGGACGAGACGGGTAACAAGAAAGAGCGCGTCTACATGGGCGAGCTGCCGATGATGACCCGCCGCGGTACCTTCATCATCAACGGTGCGGAGCGTGTCATCGTTTCCCAGCTCCACCGTTCCCCGGGTATCTGTTTCGAGACTTCCCAGCACCTCAACGGCAAGCTGCTGCACTCCTTCCGCATCATCCCGGACCGTGGTTCCTGGCTGGAAGTCCAGTTCGACACCAACGACCTGCTCTACGTCTATCTCGACCGCCGCCGCCGCCGCCGGAAGTTCCTTGCGACCACGTTCCTGCGTGTTCTGGGCTACCCGACGGACCGCGACATCGTCGGTCACTTCTACTCCCCTGAAGCGCTCGCGCTGAGCGACAGCATGGACGAAGGCGAACTCGGCCACAAGGTGCCGTTCGAGGACGTCCTCGACGGTGAGCTGGTCGTCGCCAAAGCCTATGAGCCGCTGACCATCGGCATCGTCCGCCAGCTGCTCGCCCTCGGCCACAAGTCGATCGAAGTCATCGACGGCCGCGAGGATGAAATCCTGCTCAAGTCGCTCCGCAAGGACCCGGCGAAGGACGAGGAATCCGCCCTCAAGGACATCTACCGCAAGCTGCGCCCCGGCGACCCGCCGACCGCCGCCAACGCCCGCGCCCTCCTGAAGCGCCTCTTCTTCGACGCGAAGAAGTACGACCTCACCCGCGTCGGACGTTACAAGATCAACCAGAAGCTCGGCATCCAGGTGGATTCCGACCAGCGGATCATGGTTCCCGAGGACTTCCTCGCCGCCGTCCGCTACATCCTGAAGCTGAAGAAGGGTGACGGTGTCATCGACGACATCGACCACCTTGGCTCCCGCCGTGTCCGTGCGGTGGGTGAACTCCTTGCCAACCAGTGCCGCGTGGGCCTCGCCCGCACGGAGCGTCTGGTCAAGGAGCGCATGACCCTGTTCGACGTGAACATCGAGGGCATGACCCCGCAGAAGCTGATCAACCCGAAGGCACTCTCCGCCGTCGTGCGTGACTTCTTCGGCCGGTCCCAGCTTTCCCAGTTCATGGACCAGACCAACCCGCTCGCGGAGCTGACCCACAAGCGCCGTCTGTCGGCCCTTGGACCGGGCGGTCTGAACCGCGACCGCGCAGGCTTCGAAGTCCGCGACGTCCATCCGTCCCACTACGGCCGGATCTGCCCGATCGAGACTCCGGAAGGTCCGAACATCGGTCTGATCAACTCGATGTGCACTTACGCCCGGATCAACGAGTTCGGCTTCATCGAGACCCCTTACCGCCGCGTCGTGAAGGGCAAGGTCACCAACGAGATCGAATACCTCACCGCCGACCAGGAGGAAAACTTCCTCATCGCCCAGGCGAACAACCCGATCACCAAGGACGGCTCCTTCACCACCGAGCGCATCACTGCCCGTGAAAAAGGCGGCGAGTTCATCGAGTCCCTTCCGGTCGAGGTCCACTACATGGACGTTTCGCCGAAGCAGCTCGTCTCCGTGGCTGCGGGTCTGATCCCGTTCCTCGAGCACGACGACGCCAACCGCGCGCTCATGGGTTCGAACATGCAGCGCCAGGGCGTGCCGCTCCTCGTTTCCGAGGCGCCGCTCGTTGGCACCGGCCTGGAAGGCAAGGCCGCCCGTGACTCCCGCGCCGTGGTTGTCGCCGAGGCTGACGGCATCGTTGCCGCCGCCACCGCGGAAATCATCATCACCACCCCGGACGGCAAGCTCCCTGTTTCCGATGAGAAGTTCCTCTCCGACGCCGAGTCGGTGAAGACCAACATCGAAAAGGGCATCCTCGCCTACCCGCTGCGTAAGTTCATGCGCTCGAACGCCGGCACCTGCATCAACCAGAAGCCGATCATCAAGAAGGGCCAGAAGATCAAGAAGGGCCAGGTGCTCGCCGACGGTCCGAACACGGAGGATGGCGAACTCGCCATCGGCCGCAACGTGCTGGTCGCGTTCATGCCTTGGAACGGCTACAACTTCGAGGACGCCATCGTCATCTCGGAGCGCGTGGTGAAAGAGGACGTCTACACCTCCATCCACATCTCCGAGTTCGATGTCGCCGCCCGTGACACCAAGCTGGGACCTGAGGAAATCACCCGTGACATCCCGAACGTCGGTGAGGAAGCGCTCCGCAACCTCGACCACGACGGCATCATCCGCATCGGTGCGGAAGTGAAGCCCGGCGACATCCTCGTCGGCAAGATCACTCCGAAGTCCGAGACGGAGCTGGCTCCGGAAGAGCGCCTCCTGCGCGCCATCTTCGGTGAAAAGGCCGCCGACGTGAAGGATACCTCCCTGCGCGTCCCTTCCGGTTGTATCGGCATCGTCCAGGACGTCCGCGTTTCCTCCCACGGCTTCGCCAAGAAGCGCGCGGAGAAGGTGGATCCGGTCGAGCTGAAAAAGCAGCTCAAGAAGATCAACGACGAGCACAAGAAGAAGGCCGACAAGCTGACCGACGACCTCACGGAGCGTCTGTCGGACATCCTCCTCGGCGAGAAGATCCCGCTCGACGTGGTCAACGCGCAGACCGGTGAGATCATCATCCCGGCGAACCGCAAGATCACCAAGACCCTGCTCCGCAAGCTCGCTTCGGTGCACGACCACATCGAGATTGACCCATCCCCGATCCGCAACAAGATCCTGGAGATCATCGGTTCCTTCGAGGGGCGCTTCCAGGAGCTGGACACCGAGCGCGAGCGCAAGCTCGACTCCCTCGAGTCCGGTGACGAGGTCGATCCCGGCGTCATCAAGGAAGTGAAGGTCTTCATCGCCGCCAAACGGAAACTCTCCGTGGGTGACAAGATGGCGGGCCGCCACGGTAACAAAGGTGTCGTCGCCACCATCGTTCCGGAAGAAGACATGCCGTTCCTCCATGACGGAACGCCGGTCGATATCTGCCTCAACCCGCTCGGCGTGCCGTCGCGGATGAACGTCGGACAGGTTCTCGAGACCCACCTCGGTGTCGCCGCCAAGGCGCTCGGCTTCAAGGTTGCCACCCCGATTTTCGACGGCATCAAGGAAGAGGTCATCTGGGACTTCATGTCGAAGGCCAAGAAGGTCGACGGCGTCAAGTTCGTCGGCGACAACGGCGACCTCCGCGAGCGGAAGAAGGACGAGAAGGAAGGCCGCGGCTACACCTGGATCGGTGACGGCAAGGACGGCACCACCGGTGGCAAGTCGACCCTCTATGATGGTCGCACCGGTGAGGCGTTCCACAACCCGGTCGTGGTTGGCTACATCTACATCCTGAAGCTCGGTCACTTGGTCGCTGACAAGATCCACGCCCGTGCCGTCGGTCCATACTCCCTCGTCACCCAGCAGCCGCTCGGTGGTAAGGCACAATACGGTGGTCAGCGCTTTGGGGAAATGGAGGTCTGGGCCCTCGAAGCCTACGGCGCCGCCTACACCCTGCAGGAGCTCCTCACCGTCAAGTCGGACGACGTCCAGGGCCGTACCCGGATCTACGAGGCGATCGTCAAGGGCGACAACAACCTCGAGGCAGGCACGCCGGAATCCTTCAACGTGCTCATCAAGGAAATGCAATCCCTCGGACTCGACGTCCGTCCGGGGCGCAAGGGATCTGGCCATGGCTCCGGCATGACCGGTGGTCTGGACGACTTCTCCCTCGATGACCTCACCCTCTGATCACGTAACGCGAACCCAACTACTGACCTAATTTACTACCCTATATGAGTGTCGATAACAACCTTCGCGAACTTTTCGGCGTGGACGAACGCCCCGAGGCATTCGATCAGGTCTCCATCACCGTTGCCTCCCCGGACGTCATCCGTTCGTGGTCCAAGGGCGAGGTGAAGAACCCCGAAACCATCAACTACCGGACCTTCAAGCCGGAGAAAGGCGGTCTCTTCTGCGAGCGGATCTTCGGACCGACCCGCGACTGGGAGTGCGCCTGCGGCAAGTACAAGCGCATCAAGCACAAGGGCGTCGTCTGCGACCGCTGCGGTGTTGAGGTGACCCTCAGCCGCGTGCGCCGCGAGCGCATGGGCCACATCGAGCTGGCCGTGCCCGTCTCCCACATCTGGTTCTACAAGTGCATGCCATCCCGCATCGGCCTCATGCTCGACATGAGCGCCCGCCAGCTGGAGCGCGTGATCTACTATGAAGACTACGTTGTGACCGAGGCCGGTAACACCGCCCTCGAAGTCGGACAACTCCTCACCGAGACCGAGCTGCGCGAGGCGGAGGACACCTACGGTGACGGATCTTTCCGCGCCGGCATGGGTGCCGAGGCCGTGCAGGACCTGCTCAAGCAACTGGACCTCGCCGAACTGGCCGTCGTCCTGGAAGGCGAGCTCGCCACCACCCGCTCCAAGCAGAACAAGAAGAAGCTCAGCAAGCGCCTCAAGATCACCCAGGGCTTCGCGAAGTCCAAGTCGCGCCCGGAGTGGATGATCCAGACCGTTCTTCCCGTGATCCCGCCGGACCTCCGTCCGCTGGTTCCCCTGGAAGGCGGCCGCTTCGCCACCTCCGACCTGAACGACCTCTATCGCCGCGTCATCAACCGGAACAACCGTCTCAAGAACCTCCTGCTCCTCAAGACCCCGGAAGTCATCATCCGGAACGAGAAGCGGATGCTCCAGGAGGCCGTTGACGCCCTCTTCGACAACGGCCGCCACGGCCGTGCCGTCACCGGCGCCGGCAACCGTCCGCTCAAGTCCCTCAGCGACATGCTCAAGGGCAAAGGCGGCCGTTTCCGTCAGAACCTTCTCGGCAAGCGGGTCGACTACTCCGGACGTTCCGTCATCGTCATCGGTCCGGACCTCAAGCTCGGCCAGTGCGGTCTTCCGAAGAAGATGGCCCTGACCTTGTTCGAGCCATTCATCATCCGCCGCCTGAAGGAGCTGGGCTACTGCCACACCGTCCGTTCGGCCAAGAAGATGATCGACCGCAAGACCACCGAAGTGTGGGACATCCTCGCGGAAGTCACCAAGGGCCACCCGATCCTCCTGAACCGCGCTCCGACCCTCCACCGCCTGTCGATCCAGGCGTTCGAGCCGAAGCTCATCGAAGGTGAGGCCATCCGCGTCCACCCGCTCGTCTGTACCGCCTACAACGCGGACTTCGACGGTGACCAGATGGCCGTGCACGTCCCGCTCTCCGTGGAAGCCCAGATGGAAGCGCGCCAGCTCATGCTCGCGCCGAACAACATCTTCTCCCCGGCGTCCGGCCGTCCGATCACGGTTCCTTCCCAGGACATCATTCTCGGCACCTACTACCTCACCTGGGCCGGCGTCCGCACCCAGGTGGACCGCGAAAAGCAGGAGCACCTCCCGCTGTTCGAAAACTCCTCCGAGGTCGAGTTCGCCATCGCTTCCCGCAAGATCTCCTACCACTCCTGGATCCGCATCCGGAATCAGGACTTCGGCAAGAAGACCACCTTCGGCGACAGCGAGGTGCGCATCCTCGAAACCACCCCGGGCCGCGTCCGTTTCAACGAAATCTGGCCGTCCGAGCTGGGCTTCATCAACCGCACCGTCGGCAAGAAGCAGATCGGTGACATCATCTGGCGCTGCACTCAGGTGTCCGGCAAGAAGAAGACCGTCGAGGTCCTCGACAAGCTGAAGGCACTCGGCTTCATGGAAGCCATGCGCTCCGGTATCTCCATCGGTATCGTTGACATGCTCATCCCCGAGGAGAAGCCGGAAGTCATCGCCAAGGCCTACGAGGAAGTCGAGAAGGTCACCAAGCAGTACCGCAACGGTGTCATCACCGACGGCGAGCGCTACCAGAAGGTCGTCGACGTCTGGACCCAGGCGACCGACACCATCGCGAACGCGCTCTACCGCAAGATCGAGTTCAACGAGGGCAAGAACACCGCGTCCCCGCTGTTCATGATGGTGGACTCCGGTGCACGGGGTAACAAATCCCAGATCAAGCAGCTCGGTGGTATGCGCGGTCTGATGGCCAAGCCGTCCGGCGAGATCATCGAACGCCCCATCATTTCGAACTTCCGCGAGGGTCTCTCCGTGCTCGAGTACTTCATCTCGACCCACGGCGCCCGGAAGGGTCTGTCCGACACCGCGCTCAAGACCGCGGACTCCGGATACATGACCCGGAAGCTCGTGGACGTGGCCCAGGACGTCATCATCACCCAGCAGGATTGCGGTACCGTCAATGGTATCTCCGTGGCCGCCATCTATGACGGCGACGAGGAAGCCGCCTCCCTCGCGACCCGCGTCTACGGCCGCGTGTCCTGTGAGCAGATCAAGGATCCGATCACCGGGGATGTCATCGTCAACATCGACGACGTCATCAACGAGAACCAGGCGAATGCCATGGAGCGCATCGGCGTCCTCAAGCTGAAGATCCGTTCCGTCCTCACCTGCGAAAGCGACCGCGGTTGCTGTGCGAACTGCTACGGCCTCAACCTCGCGACCGGTTTTCCGGTCAAGATCGGTGAAGCGGTCGGCATCATCGCCGCCCAGTCGATCGGCGAGCCCGGCACGCAGCTCACCATGCGGACGTTCCACGTCGGTGGTGTTGCGGCGGCGACCTTCAAGCAGCCGATCATCAAGGCGAAGAACGGCGGCCGCCTGGTCTACAAGGACCTCCGCACCGTCCAGTCCGCCGATGGCACCTGGGTCGTCCTCAACAAGAACGGCTCCATCTCCATCCGTGACAAGGGCGGCCTCGAGCTCGAGAGCCACAACATCGTCATCGGATCCATCATCTCCACCAAGGACGGTGAAGAGGTCAAGAAGGGCGACACCGTCGTCACCTGGGACCCCTACAACGTGCCGATTCTCACCGAGAAGGGTGGTAAGGTCGAGTTCCGCGACATGATCTCCGGCATCACCGTTGCTTCGGAGACCGACAAGGAAACCGGCAAGAAGGGCATGGTCGTCACCGAGCACAAGGAAGACCTCCATCCGCAGGTCGTCATCGTGGACGAGAAGACCAAGGAAATCCGCGCCAGCTACTCCATCCCTGTCGGCGCCCACCTTTCCGTCAAGGAAGGCGATGTCGTCACCGGAGGTACCCAGCTTGCCAAGACCCCACGGAAAGTGGCCCGCACGAAGGACATCACCGGTGGTCTTCCACGGGTGGCGGAACTCTTCGAGGCCCGCAAGCCGAAGGACGCCTGCGTCATCGCGAAGATCGAGGGTGAAGTCTCCTTCGGCGGCAACGTCCGCGGCAAGAAGAAGGTCATCATCACCGACTCCCAGACCGGCGAGCAGATCGACCACCTTGTCCCGATGGGCAAGCACATCGTCGTCACCGACGGCGACGTCGTGAAGCGTGGTGACCAGATCACGGAAGGCCCTGTCTCCCCGGAAGACCTCCTCGAGGCTTGCGGCGCGCAGGAACTCCAGGAACACCTCGTCAACGAAGTGCAGTCCGTCTACCGCGTCCAGGGCGTGGAGATCAATGACAAGCACATCGAAGTCATCATCCGTCAGATGCTCCGCAAGGTGAAGATCACCGACCCGGGCGACGCGGAGGACATGGACGGCTCCGGCTGGCTGTGGGGTGACCAGGTGGACCGCACCGCCTTCAAGCGCGAGAATGCCCGCATCCTCGCACAAGGTGGCAAGCCCGCCGAAGGCGAGCCGGTTCTCCTTGGCATCACGAAGGCCTCGCTCGAGACCGACTCGTTCATCTCCGCAGCTTCCTTCCAGGACACCACCCGTGTCCTTACGGAAGCCGCGACCCTCGGCCGCGTGGACTACCTCACCGGCTTCAAGGAGAACGTCATCATGGGTCACCTCATCCCCGCCGGCACCGGCTTCGACACGCACCGCGATTCGGAGTTCGAGTTCACCGTCGAGGAGCCTGAGCCGATCGTCGAGGAAACCGAAAGCTTCGACGACGACGAAGACGCCGCCTCCGCGTAAGCGCCGGTAGCAACCAACTCAAACGGAACACCCCGTCCCGCGAAAGCAGGACGGGGTGTTTTGTTTGGAATGTTTCCCAATGGAGCGCGGACTTCAGTCCGCCCCCCGGGAGAATCCGGACTTCACGGGCAGGTGCCTCGAAGTCCTCGCCCCGTTCCGGCAGTCACCTACGGGCAAGGGGATAGATCAGTTGCCTGTTCGGAGACGTCTTCTCGGGGAGATCACTTGTCCTTGTTGAACTGCATCTCATTCCGCTTCCCGTCCGGCAGCCGGTTGCCGGGCACGGTGGCTTCCTTCATCCAGCGCATGGCCTCCAGGATCACCTCCGGGGGCGCGACCACATGCCCTCCCGGGAACGGGAAGTCTTTCACGTTCGCCTTCGCTTTTCTGAAAACTCCATCCTCTGCCTCGATCCACGCATTGGCATTGGTGTCCTTGTCGCCATTCACCCGGGCCACTGCCATCTTCGCCGGGCTGCCAAGAGCTTCCTTGCGGCCGAGCCAGCCACCAAAGGCGAGCACGCCTTTCCATGGCCGGACGGTCAATTCCGAGTAGTCATAGGATCGAAGCGCGCCGCCCGACATTCCCCCCATGTAAAGGAGATCCGGATCATGGAGGACGGTCTTCTCGATGGCAGGCAGGACTTCCGCCCACTTGGGATCCAGCACCGAATCATCGACCCCATTCTTGAATTCATTGCAGCCGACACCGATCCACCCCAACTCCTCGCAGGCCGCGCGAACGGATGCCAG
Source organism: Luteolibacter sp. SL250 (assembly GCF_026625605.1). Lineage (NCBI taxonomy): Bacteria > Pseudomonadati > Verrucomicrobiota > Verrucomicrobiia > Verrucomicrobiales > Verrucomicrobiaceae > Luteolibacter > Luteolibacter sp. SL250. The sequence continues at coordinate 4,507,517 of NZ_CP113054.1, read as the reverse complement.
GATGTCTTTGCCATCTCCGCCGGGACTGAACATGATGATCATGGCGGGCGGCTTCGATGGGTCGAAAGACGTGGGATAATACACATGATAGGCGACGGCCTCCGGTCCTTCCGATTTCAAACTCACCGTCTTTCCGGCGTTCTTCCGCAGCTCGGTGACCCGTTCCTCCTGCTGGCGGAGGTGATCGGTGACCCATGTCCGGTCGGCCTCGCTGAGCTTCGCCAGATCGATGAAGGGTTCGCTGCCGTTCGCCAGGCGGACCTTCACCTTGGAGGCCGCGGCGTCGAATGAGACGAACTCCGCCTCGATCGTTCGTCCCTGCACATCTGTCCAGGATCTGGCCGAAGCGCTTTCTCCGGAAAAGATCAGGATTGTGGAGAACGTGACAATCGTGCGGCGGATGGCGAACGGGAGATCCATCAAGCATCGTTTGCATGAATGCCTCCTGATGTTAAGTCGGAAATGAGAAGACCTTAAGCGGTGCTAGGTTGGGCCGTTGCCGGATCAAAGCCTGAGGATCGCTTCGGCGATGGCTTCCTCCGTGCCGGGCTCGGTCCGGATGAAAAGCTCCTGCAGTCCCTTGGTGGACTGGGTGACGGCCTTGATGCCGCCGGGCACCTTCCGCTGGATCTTGAGCGAGCCGGTGCTGCTGCCCGCGCCCAGGGATTTCCCGCCATACGATCGGCCGATGATGACACCGATCACGCCGTCGAGCGCCTCGATCCGCCGCATGATGCGATGGCATTCCTTCGATGAACTCTGGTGGCGGCCGCGGGATGGCATGGCAGGAGGCTCAATGGGATGCACCCCATCCGCCGCCGCCCGGCGTGCGGATGATGATGCGTTCATGGGCGCTGGCTTCATAGGTCACGGCACCGGGGAGGGGCAGGGTGGTGCCGTCCGGCAAGATCCGGATCTGCCCGCCGCTCTCACCGTCCGTGCCGCCGGCCATTCCTTCCGGACGGGTGCCGCGGCGTTCCGTCAGGAGCGAGACGGTCATGGGGGTGAGGAACTCCACTTCCCGGACCACTCCGTCACCGCCGTGGTGGACGCCCTTTCCGCCGGATTCCCTCCGGATGGAAAACCGGTGCAGGCGCACGGGGAAGCGGTGTTCGAGGATCTCCGGATCGGTGATGGCGGTGTTCGTCATGTGGACGTGGCGTCCGCTTCCACCGTGGAAGGAAGGCCCGGCACCGGCTCCTCCGGCGATGGTTTCGTAGTAGCCGAAGGCTCCGTTGCCGAAGAGGAAGTTGTTCATCGTGCCCTGGCCGTTGGCGCAGAGGCCCAGCGCCGCCAGCAGCAGGTCGGTGAGGCGCTGGCTCGTCTCCACATTGCCACCGACCACGGCGGGACATTTCTCCGGATCATCCGGAAAATCCGGGTTGAGGAAACACGGCGGCAGGATCACCCGGGTGGAGTCCAGTAGGCCTTCGTTGAGCGGGATGTCCTCATCCAGCCAGAGGCGCAGGACGTAGAGCAACACGCTGCGGACGATGGCCGGGGTGGCGTTGAGGTTCCGCGGATGGACGGGACCGCTGCCCGTGAAATCCACCGTCATGCTTCCGCCCCCGACGGTGATGGCCACCACGATGGCGGTGCCATCATCCAGCGTGCCGGAGCGGTGGAACGTCCGGCCCTCATGGTGCCGCAGCAGGCTTTCCATGAGCGTGGCGGAGCGGGAAAGGATACCCTCCATTTCGGATCGCACGCGGTCACCTCCATGGGAAGCGGCCAGAGCTTCCAGCGTGCGGATGCCATGCGCGACGGAGGCGGCCTGTGCTTCCAGATCGGCGAGGTTTTCCTCGGGCCGCCGCGATGGATGGGGGGAGTGGCGGAGGAGATCCTCCAGTCCGGATGGATCAGGCGTGCCCGCCGTGATCCATTTCATCGGGGGGATGACCACGCCTTCCTCCGCGAGGTTGCGTGCGGCGGCTGGCATGGATCCCGGCGCGATGCCGCCGATCTCCGCGTGGTGGGCGCGGTTCGCCACGTAGCCGATCCGCGTTCCGTCTTCATCAAAAGCGGCGGCGATCACCGTGATGTCCGGCAGATGGGAGCCGCCCGCAGCAGGATGGTTGGTCACCACGACATCCCCAGGGCCGAGATCGATCCTCGCGGCGACCTCCCGCACGCACACACCCAGCGCACCCAGATGGACGGGGACGTGCGGGGCGTTCACCACCAGCCGCCCTTCGGCATCCAACAACGCGCAGGAGTAGTCCAGCCGCTCGCGGATATTCGGGGAGATGGCCGTCCGGCGGAGCAGCGCACCCATCTCCGTCACCAGTCCTTCGAAGCGGTTGCGGAAGAGCGCCGCGCGGATCTCTGGGTTGCCGTTCTCCATCGGTCCTCCGGAAGCCGCGGTGATTTTCTCCAGCAGAAGCGTGCGCCGTGTCCCTCGTTTCATCTCCCATCCCGGGGGGATGAGGCAGGTGCTGAACCGGTCCTGGAGCAGGTGGGGGCCGGTGAGTTCCACCGCGCCGAATGTCTCCGCATCCAGCAAGGTTTCCGGCTCCTCCGCGATTACCCGCAGCGTCACGCACTCGATGGTGCGGGCGGTGGATGGATCATAGCCATAGAGTTTGCGATAGGCGTTCCGGAAGCGGTCGGTCAGGAAATCCCCGCCCGCATCGGCGGATGGAGCCTCCACTTCGATGGGCGTGTCCTGCCCGGCAAGCCGCAGCTCGGCCAGCCAGCGGAAGGATGGCGCGGGGATGGACAAGGCGGATGACGCATCCACCGCTAGCGCGTTCCAAATCTCCCGTGTCGTGATCTCCGCCAGCGGTCTGAGGATCTGCCGCACTGCCTGTTCCTGCCGCCGGGCCTGGTGCAGTCCCCACGCGCTCAGCAGGCCGGCATCACCGGGCACCAGCACGGTGCGGATGCCCAGATTTTCCGCCACGGCGCAGGCATGCTGGGGCCCCGCCCCGCCGAATGCGAACAGCGCGAAATTCTCCGGATGGTGGCCTTCGGAAAATGAGATGGCACGGATCGCCTCCGCCATCTTTCCGACGGCGATGTTCCGCAGTCCTTCCAGCAAATCCTGGATCTGAGGCGGGATCACGCCGTCCGCTTCCATCGCGTTCATCAGCTTGCGGAGTTCCGTGCGGGCGGAGGCTGGGTCAATGGGAATGCCCGCACCCTCCGGGCGCATGTGCCCGAGGAGGAGATTCACATCCGTGACGGTCAGCGGGCCGCCACGGCCATAGCACGCCGGACCGGGATCGGAGCCCGCGCTTTCCGGACCCACTTCCAGCCTGCCGAGGTGCCAGCGGCAGATCGATCCGCCGCCTGCGGCCACCGTTTCGATTTTCATCGCGGGAGCCAACACCCGGGCCGGTCCCACCTCCTGTTCATAGCGGAATGAAAATGGTCCGTCGATGCGCGCCACATCCGTGCTGGTGCCCCCCATGTCGAAGGTCAGTACCTTGGGGAATCCCGCCGCCCGGGCGATGGCGGCCGAGCCGACCAGTCCACCCGCAGGACCGGAAAGCAGCGAGTCCTTCGGCTGGTAGGCGGAGGCGGCGGACAGGCCTCCCGCGCTGGTCATCATCCACGGTTCTCCGGTTTCCATGGCTGCGGCCACCTTCGCGGTGAAGTCCCGCATGATGGGGGCGAGCCAAGCGTCCGCCAGCGCCGTCTCCAGCCGGGGAAGGAAACGGATCACCGGTGAGACGCCGGAGGAGGTCGTCACATGGCTGAAGCCCTCCTCCAGCAGCCAGGCGGCGACCTTCCGCTCCAGGGATGGATCCCTCCAGGAGTGGATGATGGCGACAGCGGCCACCCGGATGCCTGCCACCACGCAACGGCGTGCCTCTTTCCTGACCGTTTCTTCGCCGGGGGCATCTACTGTCTTTCCAGTAGATGAAAGGCGGGCGGAAATTTCCACCACCTCCTCGCAGAGGATCTCCGTATCCGGTTGCGCGAGGGAGAACAGCAGCGCCCGGCGTTGGTCGCGGATCTTCGGCAGATCACCGAAGCCCTCCGTGATGAAAAGGGCGGTGGGTGCGCCCTTCCGCTCCAGCAGGGCGTTCGTTCCCCGGGTGGTGGCGACCCGGAAGTCCATTGGCGGGAGCTTCCTGTCGGCCGGGGTTCCCGTCAGCAGGCGTGCCGCCAGCACCGGGGCTTCCTCGCCGCTGCGCAGGATAAGCCGGCCGCCGGGAAAGGGGCGGGAAAGCCGGATGAAGCGTCCGTTCTCCCGGTCGGCGGTCACGGTCAGCCCGTCTCTGGCGGAGAAGCCCGTGAGCACACCATCCTCAGATGCGGGTGCGCGGCCCAGAGCATGCCATCCCTCCGCATCCGGTGGGCTGATGTCGAAGACCAGCGAGCCGTCGGAGAGGACCTTGCACCGGCGTTCCTCCCCGGAGGGGGTGAGTGCCCACGCGTCGGTGAATGTGCCGCCGGTATCCACCCGGACTTTCCATGTTCCTGCCACGCGGGCAGTGTGTCCCTTGCGGGACAAAAAGAAAAGCCGGCGGATTAGGCCGGCTTTCCATCAACAAGATGCGATGCAGGAAAACATTCAGGAACGGCTCAGCTCGCGCGCGACGATCATGAGCGTTTCACGCACACCCGGGGCGAAGCCACCGTCCGTCTGGACAGCGAGCAGCACGCCGGATTCGCGGATGAACTCGATCGGCACGGAGCCTGCGTAGAGTTTCAGTCCACCGGAGCCGAAGCCGAGGTTGGCCACCACTTGCTTGAGCGCGTCCACGGCGGCGACGTCAGCCGCGCAGACGCGTGCGATGTGGCGGATGCCTGGCAGGGCGCGGGCGCGCTGGAGGATCTCATCTGTGCTCATTTCGCGGTCCACACCGAAGATCGCGCGAAGCTCCAGTTGGCGGATGGAGGAGGAATCCGATTCGCTGGCGGCGGGAGCCGGAGCCGGGGCAGGTGCCGGAGCGATGGATGGGGCTGCGGCTGGTGCCTGGACGGGAGCGGGAGCTGGCGGAGCGGCGACCGCGGCCGGAGAAGGTGCCGGAGCGAATGAGCCGAAGGCGCTGGAAGCAGCCGCAGGAGCTTGCTGCCAGGAGGGCGCCGGAGAGGACTCAACCGAGAACGGAGAGGGAGTTGCGGCGGGACGGGCCACCGGCTCGGCGGGTGCGATGGCGAACGGGGATGGAGCAGGCTCGGGTGCCGCTGCGAATGGAGATGGTGCCGGTTCGGATGGAACGGCGGCGAAGGGAGATGCCTGTGGAGCCGCCTCAAACGGTGCCGCGGCGAAGGGGGATGCCGTCGGCTCGAAGCCGAAGCCTTCACTGTCGTCGGCAACCTGGAAAGGGGAGTCATTTCTCCGGCGCTCCGGGATTTTCACGCCTTTGGAGGCGGAGCCATCATCCGCCACGCTGAACGGAGAGCTTTGGCGCGGCGCTGCGGCGAACGGGCTGTTCGCTGCGGACGGTGCAGGCGCGGCCGGATCCTGGACGACGGAGAATGGACTCGCGGATGGTTTGCCAGGGAGATTCTCGAAAATGCCTCGATTATTGCTCATGATGAAGGAGTACCTGCTGTGGCACCGCAGTCATGAATGCCGGATATTCTAAAAAAGTCGAGCCACAATCGATTGAAAATCTACATTCCCGTATTTTCCGCCAGCAGCTTTTTCAGGCGGTTCTTGAGCGCGACCTTGCTCGCCGCTGAAAGTCGCTCCGTGAACAGGATGCCGTTGAGGTGATCCGTTTCATGTTGGATGGCGCGGGAAAGGAGTCCATCGGACTCGATGACCAGGACGGATCCGTCCAGTTGGGGGAGGGTGGCCTTCACATCCATCGGGCGGCGGACTTCCGCGCGGATGCCCTGGATGCTCAGGCATCCTTCCTGGCCCCATTCCTTTTCCTGGCCGAATTCCAGCTCCGGATTGATGAACACCAGCGGCATGTAGTCCTCCAGGTTCGCGTCCTCCCCGTTCACGCGGAAGTAGGAGATGCTCTCCGGGTCGTGGGAAATATCCACCACCGCCAGACGGAGATCGATGCCCACCTGCGGGGCGGCCAGGCCGACACCGTTGGCATCCACCATGGTTTCGAGCATGTCGTTCACCAGTTCGACCAGGGAATCGTCAACCACGGTGACAGGTTGGCAGCGCTGACGGAGGACGGGGTGGCCGTATTGGACGATTTCACGGATCATGGGCGGACACCAGAGTATGAGGCAACGGCAGTGCAGGTCAAACCCCGCTTTGGAAATGGCCCTCTGCCACCACCCCGGGGGCCGGAATCATTTTTTGACAGCACTCCATATTGTTCTATAATCATCGAACTATGGAATACAGACAGCTTGGCGGATCGGGATTGATGGTGCCTGCCCTGACCTTCGGGGCGGGGACGTTCGGAGGAACCACGGAGTTCTTCAAAGCGTGGGGTTCTTCCGATGTGAAGGAGGCCACCCGCCTGGTGGACATCTGCCTGGAGGCGGGCCTCAACATGTTCGACACGGCGGACATCTATTCAAAGGGCGACTCCGAATCGATCCTTGGCGAGGCGCTCAAAGGCCGCCGCGACCAGGTGCTCATCTCGACCAAGGCAACCTTCCGGTTCGATGACGGAGTGAATAATGTGGGCTCCTCCCGCCACCATCTCACCCGCACCATCGACGCTTCATTGAAGCGTCTCCAGACGGACTACATCGACCTTTTCCAGCTCCACGGATTCGACGCGATGACGCCTGTTGAGGAGGTGCTTTCCACCCTGGATGGCTTCGTGAAAGCCGGGAAGATCCGTTACCTGGGTGTCTCGAACTTCTCCGGCTGGCACCTGATGAAATCCCTCTCGGTGGCGGACCGCTACGGCTGGACCCGCTACGTCGCGAACCAGTCCTACTACTCCCTCATCGGCCGTGACTATGAGTGGGAGCTGATGCCGCTGGGTGTGGACCAGAAAGTCGGCGCGATGGTGTGGAGCCCGCTCGGCTGGGGCCGCCTGACCGGGAAGATCCGCCGTGGCAAGCCGTTGCCGGAGGGCAGCCGCCTGAACTCGCAGACCATTGTCGATGCGGGGCCGCAGGTGGATGACGAGTTCCTCTATCAGGTCGTGGACGCGCTGGATCAGGTGGCTGGGGAAACCGGAAAATCCGTGCCCCAGGTGGCACTGAACTGGCTGCTCCAGCGGCCGACCGTTTCCAGCGTGATCATCGGCGCGCGGAATGAGGAGCAACTGAAGCAGAACCTCGGCGCGGTCGGCTGGAACCTCACCAAGGAACAGGTCGCGAAGCTGGATGAAGCCAGCAAGCGCCCCTTTGCCTACCCCTATTTCCACCAGCAGGGATTCGCGGAACGGAATCCGTTCCCGGCCTGACGGCTCACGCCTCCAGCACGTCGGAGTAGGAGTCGATCACATGGTCGGCCCCTGCTTCGAAAAGCGCTTCGCGGGGGAACGTCGTCGTGAGGGCGATGACCGTGCAGCCCGCCGCGTGGCCGGAGCGCACGCCGTTGATGGAGTCCTCGATGACGATGCAGTCCGCGGGATCAAGCCCCAGCTTCACCGCGGTCAGGAGGAACGGTTCCGGGTCCGGCTTTCCTTTGGTGATGTCCTCACCGGTGATGATGGTGTCGAAGTATTGGCCGAAGCCGAAGGTTTCGAAGGACAACCTCTGCGTCGCGCGGGAAGCGGAGGTGGTCAGGCCATGCAGCCGTCCCGCTGCCCGGGATGCCTTCAGGAAGTCGATGGCCTGCGGGATGAGTGTCACGTGTTCCTCGAAGAGGGCGGCATAGAGTTCCACCTTGCGTGCGATGAGTTCCGGCGAAGTCCGCGTCTGTCCCGGATAGATTTCCATCAGCCGCTTCGCCATGAACTTCTCCGGCGCGCCTTTGAACGACTGGATGGTCGCGTCGTCGGTCAGTTCGTCGCCCAGCTCCCGGGACAGCGCGATGATCGCCTTCTCATGGGTTGGCTCGGAGTCGATCAGCACGCCATCCATGTCGAATAGGATGCCACGGGCATTCCGGAGGGCGTCGCGGGGAGTCGTCATGATTCTTTGTTGGTGATGGTCGTACCGAGGAAGCGGTTTCCGAAGGCGGCGATGAAGAAGGCGAAGGCGACGACCAGCGCGAAGGCCGCCGGCAGTCCCGCCTGGTGGCTGATGCCGCCGACGAGCGGTGGGCCGATGAGGAATCCAAAGTAGCCCATGATGGACACGGTGGCGATGCCATTTCCCGCGCCGCCTTCATGCGCCCGTCCACCCGCTCCGAACAGGATGGGCACCAGGTTCGCCAGTCCGAAGCCGGTCAGCGCCAGGCCCAGGAAGGTGGCGGGCCAGTGGTGGATGCCGGTCACAACGGCGAGGCCCACGGTGGTGAAGATCCCGCCCACCGTCAGCATGCCGGAGGATCCCAGCCGGGAGATCAGCGGGCCGCCGAACAAACGCCCGAGCGCCATGCAGCCGGAGAACACGCCATAGGCCACGGGGGCCAGCCAGGCCTCCGCTCCGGAGATGGTGCGCGCATAGACCACGCTCCAGTCCATCATCACCCCTTCCGCGAACAATACCATGAAGGTGACGATGCCGATGCGCAGGAGCTTCCCATCCGGAAAGCGGAACTTTCCTTCCGGGGCGGCCTGCGGCGTGGCATCCCCGCCCAGCAGGTGGGAATGGAATATGGTGACCACCACCAGCAGCACCGCCGCGGTGCCGATGGCGATGGATGCCGGGGACAGCCCGGCTTTCAGGGCCGCGCCCACCACCAGCGCGGCGGACATGCCGCCCAGGCTCCACAGCGCGTGGAAGGAGGAAATGATCGGCTTCTTCGCCGCATTCTCGATCGCGATGGCCTGCGAGTTCACCGACACGTTGAAGGCTCCCTTCACCGCGCCGAAAAGAAACGCTGCGGCAATGAACAGCGCGAAGTGCGGGCTGAGGACCAGCAGTGCCAGCGAGACGCAGAATGCCGGGGCGTAGATCCGCAGGTTCGCCCGGCTGCCGTGGCGGGCGACGGTCCGTCCCGTGGCGGGCATCGAGACGATGGCTCCGGCGGCGATGGCCAGCAGCACCACGCTCAGTTGAGCCTCGGACAAGGCGAATTTCGATTTGAAGGAAGGGATCAGCGCCGCCCACGTTCCGAACACCATGCCGTCGGTGAGGAAGTAGAGGGACGCGGCCAGCCGGGGATTGCGCGGCTTCCCGGCGACGTCCTGGATTTCGTCGAACCGGAGATCGGTGGCTTCCGCAACGGGTGGTGGCATGCGGGGAGATTCCCATTTTCGTGAAAATTCTTCCAATGGTATGAATTCATGAGTGTGATAACTTCCGGTTATGGACATCCGCGAACTGAGATCCTTCGTGCTGCTGGGGGAGCAGCTCCATTTCAGCCGGGCCGCCCGGTTGATGAACCTGAGCCAGCCCGCCCTCACCAAGCAGATCCGGCGGATGGAGGAGGAGCTGGGCACCCCATTGTTCGAGCGGAACAAGCAGGGAACGAAGCTCAGCGCTTTCGGCGAGCGGTTCCTGCAGGAGGCGCGGGTGACCGTCCGCTCCTTCGAGGAACTGATGGACCGTGGGAAGCGCGCCGCTATCGGGGAGACCGGGCGTCTCAGCATCGGCTTCGGCTTTCCCGCCTTCGAGCTGGTGCCACGGCTGGTCGTGAAGTTGCGGGAGGTCGCGCCGGGCATCGAGGTGAGCCTGCGGGACATGTCCACGGCGGAGCAGATGGATGGCCTCGCTTCGCGCGTGGTGGACCTCGGTTTCATGCGCCTGCCGGTGCCGAAGCATTTCAACAGCCTGCCGGTGGTCGGAGACCGGCTGGCGCTGGTATCTTCCTCACTCTCCCGCTTGCCTGCGGACGCGGGTCTGGCGGATTGCCGGGATGAGCCGTTCGTGGCGCTTTCGGAGAAGCGTGCCCCCGGCTTCCACCATCACGTCCTGGCCATGTGCGGGAAACACGGCTTTCACCCGAAGGTGGTCCAGCAGGTGCCGGAACTACCCACCGCCATGGCCCTGGTCCGTGCCGGACTGGGTGTCGCGGTCATCCCGGAGTCATTCTGGAACAGCCGCCTTGAAGGCGTGCGGCTCCACCGGCTGAAGGAAAAGGATGCCGGGTGGAAGGTCGGTGCCGTCTGGCATGCCGGGGACACCAATCCCGCGCTGGCCCGCTTCCTCGGCCTGCTCCGGCAGGACATGAAACGGAAATGATCCACTCAGAAGGAAAGCCGCAGCCCGACCAGCGTGGTGAAACCCTCATAGTCCCCGCCATCCCCGCCGCCATCCATCGACTGGTATTCCGTCCCGGCCATCACCTTCAGCTTGTGGCCGTGGACGTAGTAGTTGAGTCCGAGGTAGGCGGCATCGAATGAGGAACCCCTGCCGCCGTCGGTCAGGTCCGGAGCCAGCCGCTCGTAGCGGGACAGCAGTTGCAGCGCGTCGTCCTCGCCGTTCGCGTGCTGGTAGCGGAACACCAGCTCCAGCTTTTCCGTGAGGCGGTAGGAAGGCGTGAGCGTGAAGCCGATGACGTCGCCCTGCCCCTCATGGCCCATCCCCGCGAGCAGGTCCGTGTAGAGGCTCCAGCGGTCTTTCTGGATCAGGATATTGATGGAGTCGGCGTGCTTGAACCGGCCTGCTCCCGCCGAGTTCTTCGTGCTGTCGCTGAACTGGTGGTCGAACTTCACGATCGCGCGGTCCACGTCGAGGTAGCGCCCGAAGTCATAGGCGAAGCTGAACTGGACGATCACCCCGGCATCGAATTCCGTGAACTCCGCCTGGTGGTCACCGGCGTAGACCGCCAGCGCGTAGAGCCGGTTGTCGCGGGAGCCGCTCGCCCAGATGCCGGTGATCTCCCGCGGCACCAGCGCGTCCACCAGCAGGCTGCGCTCGAAGACGATGAGATCCGTGGACGATTGGTAATACTCCGCGCTGAAGAACTTCGGCGTGATCTTGCCGATGCCCATGTGGAATGCCGGGGAGTAGGTATAGACCAGCGAGAACTGCTGGATGTCCCGGTAGAACCCGTGGCTGAAGGAGTCATCATAGCTGGGGTCCAGCCGCCCGTCCGGGTTGATGTTGAATTTCACCTGCAACCGCCACTCGTCGGAATACTGGGCGCGGAAGCCGACATCCATCCGCCGCACCTCGATGCCGTCCCAGGTGCTTTCGTCCGTGCGGTCGCGGGAGCCGAAGGAACCGCGGTCACTGTCGCCCTCCGCCCAGTTCCACTGAAAGTTTCCCGCCAGCGTGAACTCGCGGAATCCGTCATGGGACGTATTCTTGTAAAGCAAGGGGAGCTTCCACAGTTCCTCCAGCGTCTCCGCGGCGGTGGCCGCCTGGAGCAGGAGGAGGGGAAGGAGAAATCTCATGGCCGAAGGGGGGGGCGGCGCGGAACCGGGTCAACGACGCGAGCGGATCTGGAGGAGCTTTTCCCCCGCCGCGTGCAGCGTGGATGCGTTCTTCGCGAAGTGGAACCGGAGCAAATGCTTCACCGGTTCCCGGAAAAAGCTCGAGCCCGCCACGCCCGCCACGCCGAGTTCCTTGATGAACCACTCGGAGGCCTCCGTGTCGTCCTTGAAGCCCAGCGGCGAGATGTCCACCAGCACATAATAGGCGCCCTGCGGTTCCGTGAAGGACAGGCCGGTGCGGCGCAGGTAGTCCAGGAAGATGTCCCGCTTCGCGGTGTAGAGATCCCGCAAGCCGGTGTAGTAGCTGTCCGGCAGTTCCAGTCCGGCGACGGCCGCCTCCTGCAGCGGGGCCGCGGCACCGACGGTCAGGAAATCATGGACCTTTTTCGCTTGGGTGATGACCTCCGGCGCGGCATGCACGTAGCCCAGCCGCCAACCGGTGATGGAGTAGGTCTTCGACAGGGAGTTGCAGGTGATCGTCCGCTCCGCGGCACCGGGCAGCGCGCACATATAGGTATGCACCTCCGGGTCATAGACGATGTGTTCGTAAGGCTCATCCATGATGATGAACGCATCGTGCCGTTCCGCGAAGTGGAGGATCTCCAGCAGCTCGGAGTGCGTGAAAACCTTGCCCGTTGGGTTCGAAGGGTTGCAAACGATGATCGCCTTCGGATTCTGGGCGAAGGCGGCGGCCAGCTCCTTCGAGTCGTAGTTGAAGTAGGGTGGGTGGAGCGGGACGTAGATCGGCTCCGCGCCGGACAGGATCGCGTCCGCGGCGTAGTTCTCGTAGAATGGGGAGAAGATGATGACCTTGTCCCCCGGGTTGCAGGCCGTCATCATCGCCACCATCATCGCCTCCGTGCTGCCGCAGGTGACCACCAGATGGCGGTCCGGCTCCACGGTCAGTCCGGTGAAGCGGTGGATCTTCTGTGCCAGTGCCTCGCGGAACCGGGGTGCGCCCCAGGTCACGGCATACTGGTGGTGCGGCCCGCGGGTGGCCCCCTCCAGTGCGGAAAGCAGCTCCTCCGGCGGATCGAAATCGGGGAAACCCTGTGACAGGTTGATCGCCCCGTGGAGGTTCGCCAGGCGGGTCGTCCCCCGGATCACGGACTCGGTGAAGACGGACAGGCGGCTGGCAGTGGCTGGCATGAGGATGCCGCGCAGGTTACATCAAATGGTCGGGATTTGTCGAGGATGGCGGTTTGTCCGCTTGCCAGCCGCCCGATGGGGGCCAGACTCCCCCCTGTGAACGTGCTAGTCACCGCCGGCCCCACCCGGGAGCCGATCGATCCCGTCCGTTTCCTGACGAACCGTTCGTCCGGAAAGATGGGCTATGCGCTGGCGCATGCCTTCATCCACGCGGGCCATCATGTCCTGCTCGTTTCCGGTCCCACCGACCTCGATGTCCCGGACTATGTGGACTTCATCCCGGTGACCACCGCCGCGGAGATGAATGAGGTGGTCGCCCAGCACATCGGCCGCATGGACATCGCCGTTTTCGTCGCCGCCGTCGCCGACTACACGCCCGTGCTGACGGAGGCCCAGAAGATCAAGAAGGACGGCGACCGGATGACCATCGAGCTGGTGAAGACCCCGGACATCCTTGGCTCCGCGAGGAACACCTTCGGTTTCGGTGGAACTCTCGTAGGCTTCGCGGCGGAGACGGAGAACCTTGAGGAAAACGCCCGTAAAAAACTCGTGGGAAAAAGCTGCGACCTGGTCATCGGCAACGACGTTTCCTCGCCTGCCCACGGCTTCGACTCCGACCGCAACGAGGTCGTGCTGGTCTATCCGGACCGGACCGAGTTCATCTCGTCCGCTCCGAAGTCCGAGATCGCGCATGACCTGGTGGATGTGATCCTGGAGATCCACCGCACAAAGGAATCATCCTGAAATTTTCGAAACATGACTGATCTTGAACTCGCCACCCATGCCGCCCTTGAGGCCGGCAAACTGCTCCGTGAACATTTCGGTGTGGAAGCCGCCGTCGATGAGGCGACCCACCACGACATCAAGCTGGCCCTCGACAAGGAATCCCAGACCCTGATCACCAAGATCCTCCTCGAACAGCGCCCGGGAGACGCCCTCTACGGCGAGGAAGGCCTTGCGGGCAACCTGGACTCGGAGCGCCAGTGGATCGTCGATCCCATCGACGGCACGGTGAACTACTACTACGCCATCCCGCACTTCTGCGTCTCCATCGCCCTGCGCGTCGCCGGTGAGATCACCGTCGGCGTCATCCATGACCCGATGGTGGGCGAAACCTGGACCGTCGAGCGCGGCGGCCCGGCCATGCTGAATGGCAAGCCCATCCAGGCGAGCAAGCGGGAGCGTCTGGAGGAATCCATCCTGTTCGTCGGTTGCGGCAAGGATGAGGAAGCCCTGAAGACGGGCATCGAGCGTTTCCGCAAGGCATCCCTCAGGGCGCGCAAGATGCGCATGATGGGTTCCGCCGCACTGGGCATGGCCTACATCGCCAGCGGACGGCTGGATGCCTATGTCGAGTCACGGATCTCCCTCTGGGACATCGCCGCGGGCAAGCTGCTGGTGGAGACCGCAGGCGGAAAGGTCGATCTCGTCTCCAACGGGGAGAGCGACACCTGGGCCATCGTCGCCACCAACGGCCGCATCCCCATCCAGGAGATCCTCTGACCATGACCGGCATCGGATACGACGTCCATCGGTTCGCGGAGGGGCGCCCGCTCGTTCTCGGCGGGGTCACCATCCCGCACACCCACGGTCTTGATGGTCACTCGGATGCGGACGTGCTCAGCCACGCCATCGCCGACGCCGTACTGGGGGCGATGGGCAAGCCGGACATCGGCTATTATTTCCCTCCCGGAGATGCTTCCTGCGCGGGGATTTCCTCGCTCAAGATCCTCGAAAAATGCCGTGAACTGGCGGCGGAGGAAGGGCTGCGCATCATCAATGTCGATTCCAGTCTGGTCGCGGAGGCTCCCAAGGTGCTGCCTCACCGCGAAGCCATGCGGAAAAACATCGGTGAAGCGCTGGGCATCCCGCCGGAACGGGTGGGCGTGAAAGCCACCACCAACGAGCTGATGGGCTTCATCGGCCGCCGTGAAGGCATCGCCGCCATGGCCGTCGCCCAGCTTGAGTAAATTCTTACCCTTCCCAAAAGAAACGGCCGTGATCATCGATCACGACCGGCTTCTTCCTCAGGGTGCGTCTGACTCAGAGTACCACGTCCTTCATTTCTTCCTCCTGGGCAGGCTCCTCGGCCGGCACCGGTGCCGGGATGCCAAGCAGATCGCGCACCCGTCCGGCGATGATTTCCGCCAGTGCGACATCCCCTTCGGAAGCGAGGAATGAACAATAGTTGTCCGCCACCGCTTCCAGGTCGTCCGCATAGGCAGGTCCCAGCGCTTCGTAACCGGCGAGGGCCTTTTCGAAATGGCGGCGCGCCCAGGCACGGTCGCCGGTCGCCAGCAGGGCCAGCGCCAGATTGTTGTGGGACTGCGCGGTGTCCGGATCTTCCTCGCCCAGCAGGGAGCGGCGGGTTTCCAGGGCCATCATGTGCATCTCGCGTGCCTGTTCGTGGAACCCGGCGGTGTGGTAGAGTGCGCCCAGGTTGTTCGATACGGAGGCCGTTTCCTCATGGTTCTGGCCGAGCTGCGAGTGGAGGATCTCCAATGCTTTCAGGAAGTGGGATTCAGCACCATCGATGTCGCCGCCTGCTTTCTTCAGGAAGCCGAGATTGTTCTCAAGCCCGGCCACATCCAGCAGCAGTGGCGGAGTGTGCTTCTCGAAATGCTGGATCGCATTCTCCCAATAAACGGCGGCCCGCTCGGGTTGGTCGAGGGCATCCACCGCAGCTCCCAGGCCCGCGTACAGGCGGCCGATCTGGTCGTGGCGGTCCGGACGGTTGTCGAGCTGATCGATCGCCTGGCGGTAGTCATCCCGCGCCGCGTCATGGCGGCCCAGTTCACGGAGGATCTCCGCGCGGAGCTCGAGGGCGGACGCGAATGCGTCGATGCTGTCCAGATCGGTCCCGAGCGACTGCTGGGTCTTCTCAATGGCAGCACCAGCCGCGTGCAGGGCTTCTTCCAGGTTGCCGGCAGCGCGGAGCGTCTCGATCCGTTCGCGGAGGATGCTGATGAGGGTGGCGGTCGGAGAGTCCATTTGTAATATCTATGAATCTATCAACCGGATTCTGGAAAAGACTAGCGGAAAGATGGATGTTTCGTGAGAAAAATGTATGGACGGTGTATTCTCATGTCTGTGGCAGGCGATCCAGCAGTTCCGCCCGTGCGGGGGGTAGGTTCCCCAATGACTCTTTGAGCGAAAATTCCGCCGAGTGCTGGTGGTGTGCGATTCCCAGCAGTCGGACGAGTTCCGACTCGAAATGGAGCAGCGCCCGCCTGCTCGCCCCGGCTTCATCCACGTGATTGAGCGCGCGGTTCAGCAGGTCATGGAGCGGAGGGTCCGGGTGGGCGGGCTCGACCGCCGCTTCGATGAGCTGGCAGCAGTAGGCGGCGAGCAGTGTGGACAGATAGTTCTTCCGCAGCCCTTCCCGCCAATGGCTGATGGAAACCTCGCGCAGGCTGTGGAGTTCCCCGCGCCTTGCCGCGGTGAAATCGATCTCGCCGCTGAAAAAAAGGTCCAGTTTTCCAGCGAAGGCACTCTTCGGGCGGAAGGCTCCCTTTGCCACCGTCTTGATCAATCCGTGGTCCGCCGTGAACCAGTGGACGATCAGGCTGGTGTCCGTCAGACGGGTCAGGCGTGTGATGATGGCAGGCACCGGCGAGAGGATGAAGCACACCGCAAATCCTGTCCAAGAGGGAATCTCCTGCCAGGGTGTCAGATTTTAATTGCTATTGAGAATCGTTCGCAATAAATGTTCCGGCATGCGAGGCGAATCCGATTACATGAGCGGCTTTGAGACTCCGCGTGTCGGAGAGAGCTGGTGGGGTGAAGCCGGTGGCCTGCGGTGTGGCCGAGTGAAGGGCAGGACGATCTCCGGTGGATGGAGATGGAAGGTGGCCTCGCAGGGATCGGTGTGGCTGTGGCTGAACCGCGAGGGGAGCGGACTGCTGTGGGGGGATCAGGATCGTTTCATGCTGAAGCCGGGGATGTATGCCATGACCGGCGGCGGTGGCCCCGGCGAGTGGTCCTGCATGCGCTATCCCGGTTCCCACCTGGTGGAGGTGGTGGTGCTTTCAAAAGCATGGTTGACGGAACGTCTCAAGCGCGGTGGCGAATGGCTGCACCCTGACCTGGGGAAATGGCTGGAAGAAGGCGGCTCCGTGGCGTTCTGCGGACTCATGGGCGTGTGGGAGAAGGATCTTTGCGATGCCCTGCAGAAAGCGGCGGAGGAAAAAGGCTCCACCCGCCTGCTGGCGGAGGCTCGCGTTCTGGAATGGGCGGCGGTCAGATTTTTCAGAGGGCATGGGGAGGGTGCTGTCTCCGGCGGGATCCGCGGGCGGGACCCGGTGCGCCGCGCGCTCGATCTGCTGCGCTCCCGGCTGGACCAGCCGCTGGACCTGGTTCCTTTGGCAAAGGAGGTCGGCGTTGCACCGCACCATCTTTCCCGCCGCGTCAGTGCGGAAACCGGGCGCACGCTCCAACGGCACCTCCGCCGCCTGCGCGTGGAGCGCGCCTGCGAGGCACTGGACTCCCGCAGGATGAATGTGACGGAAGCCGCCCTCGAAGTCGGCTACCAGAGCCTCAGTCATTTTGCGAAAGCCTTCCGCGAGGAAACCGGCAAAAGCCCCAGCGAGTGGCTGGCGGAGAGCAGGAAGTGATCTGTTGCTGATCCGTGCAGGGTTCGGTGGGTCTTGCTATTGGACACGATTTTGGATCATGATCTCCCATGCATTTGGGTCCGGGTGTCCTTGTGGGAATCCTCATGGTTTTCTTTTCGATCCATGCGATGGGCTATCCGTTAGTGGCCGATCACAAAGCATCGCGACCGATGCCCGGACCGTATCGCGAGATTTGGCTTCGCTTTTACAATGCCGGTGAGGAACCGTTGATCTCACCAGCGCTGCAGGCGGGAGGGCGTGCGATGGTGCCGCATATTTGCCGTGCCGTTCGTGATTCGCGGATGCACCTCCGCCGCTATGCGGTCCACGCCTTGGGACATCTCAAGGACCGCCGGGCTCTGGTGACTTTGGAATCGATTTATTCCGACCGCGATGAGGAGTCACTGTTCAGGGGAGATGCCCTTGAGGCAATTTTTGTGATCGATCAGAACTTGGGTCGTTACTATGCGGAACGGGTGCTGGCGTCCGGTTTGCCGGATGGGCATTTCTTGCATGCGGCGGCGAGCCGTATTTTCGCTGAACCCCATCTTATTTTGGTCCCGCCGGTTGCATCATGACCCGGTTCCTTGATTCATCTCCTTTTCGGTGTTCGATGTTGGACGTTCGATGTTCGATGTTCATGTTCTCGCCATGATTCTGGGCATTGACCTCGGTACGACGAATTCAGCGGTAGGCGTGGTGGATTCCGGCTTCCCCATCCTGCTTGCGGATGAGGACGGTCGGAGGATCACGCCGAGCGCGGTTTGGCTCGGTCAGGACGGTTCCATCGAGGTGGGGAGAAAGGCGCTCCGCCGCCGGGCGGTGGACCCGGAGCGGGTGCTGACCAGTGTGAAGCGGCTGATGGGACGGCGGTGGGAGGAAGTTTCCACGGAATCCAGTGTCAGCCGTGGGGTGGATGGCTTGCCGCGGATTTTGGGCAAGCGTCCGGAAGAGGTCAGCGCGGAGATCCTGAAGGAACTGAAACGCATCGCGGATTGGCGGATGGGAACCTCCATTACGAAAGCGGTCATCACTGTCCCCGCCTATTTCAACGACGGCCAGCGGGCGGCAACGAAGCGGGCCGGTGAGTTGGCGGGGCTGGAGGTGGTGCGCATCCTCAACGAGCCGACCGCGGCGGCACTGGCCTATGGTTTGGACAAGCTGCAGGAAAAGTCCCGTGTTGCCGTCTATGACCTCGGCGGTGGTACCTTCGATCTTTCGATTCTCGAAATGCAGGAGGGCGTGTTCCAGGTGTTGGCGACCCATGGGGATACCCGCCTGGGAGGGGATGATCTGGATGCCATCATCCTTGCATGGGTGGCGGAGCGGGAGTCGCTGGATGTCGCCCAGCTTTCCCCGGATGCCCTGGTCCGCCTGACCGTCGAATCCGAGCGGGTCAAAATCGCCTTGGCCGGGGAGGAGGAAACCGTGTTCCAGGTGCCGTTCTTCGATGGCAGCCGCAGTCTGGAAATCCCCGTGACCCGGGGGGATCTGGAAACGCTGGCCTCCCCATGGATCAACCGGACCCTGCGCCATTGCCGCCAGGCCATGGCGGATGCCGGGGTGATGCCGGAAGACCTGGATGCGGTGGTGCTGGTTGGCGGATCCACCCGGATGCCGGCCGTGAGAAGGGCGGTGTCAGGGTTTTTCGGGAAAGAACCGGACGTTTCCCAGCACCCGGACGAAGCCATCGCCCTGGGAGCCACGGTGCAGGCCGGAGTGCTGGACGGCAGCCTCCGCCGGGTGGTGCTGCTGGACGTCACTCCGCTGAGTCTCGGCATCGAGACCTTCGGCGGACTGATGAACGTGCTCATCCCCCGGAACACGACCATCCCCTGCAAGGCCGGTGAAATGTTCACGAACGCCGCGGACGGGCAGCGTTCGATGAAGGTCAGGGTGCTCCAGGGGGAACGGGAGATGGCGCGGGACAACTGGGAACTGGGCGTCTTCGAAGTTGCCTTTGACGCCGCCGCGAAGGGGCAGGCCCGGGTCGGGGTGCAGTTCCGGATCGATGAGAACGGGATCCTTGAGGTATTGGCGCGGGATGTTTCCACCGGCACGGACACCGTCGTGACCATCGGCAGTGCGGCGGTGGATGTGGATGACGAGGCGGTGGGAAAGATGGTCGGCGAGTCCGTCGAACATGCCTTCGAGGACATGGCGGAGCGGATCTTCACCGAGGCGAGGATGAAGGCGGAGGAACTCCTTCCCGCCGTCCGCATGGTGCTGGGCCAGGGGCTCGCCACTCCAGAGGAGAAAGGCGAGATCGAGGCTGCCGTGACGGAGGTGGAGGAGGCCATGGCGAACGGGGCGGCCAATCCTCTCAAGGCCGCGGTCAAGCGTCTGGACACCGCCACCGAAGCCCTTGCAGCAAGGTTGGTTGAGAAGGCGATGGAAGAGGCGCTGGAGAAGCGCCTGGGCATCGGTTGAGCCGTTCTGCTTGCATCAAGCCCGGACGCCTCCTAGTTTCCGCAACCCTGCCGATGAATTCTGATTTTGAGGATCCCAACAACCATGTGCCGGAGGTGACTCCGGACGACGGCTGGGGGGAGGACGCACCGGCTGAACAGTCCGCCAAGCGTATCCCCGCGAAGAAATCCGCCGCCAAGGGCAGGACCAAGGATGCCGAGTTCGAAGTGAGGGAGCTCGCTCCTGGCGCGGATGTCGGATCGGAGCAGGAAGAACCTTTGGCGGAAGATCACGAGGTGGAGTCCTCTGTGTTTGAGGATCCCAACAACCATGTGCCGAAACTGACGGCAGTGGATGACTGGGGGGACCAGGATTCATCCTTCATTCCCAGAAGGCGTGCGGCGGATGAAAGGCCGGCTGGCTACGCCGCGAAGGCGGATGATCAGGACGACAAGGGAATCGAGATCGGCCTCAGGGAGATCGAGCGCGTGCAGGACCAGGAAGTGCGTGGACCTGTCCAGCGCCTCGAAGTTCTGGAGCACACACCGAAACTTGCCATTCCGGAAGCGGGCGCATTGCCGCTGATCGTTCCCAAACAGGTCATCGAAAAGCAGGAAATCCCTGCCGAGGAGCAAGGCCAGGAAACCTGGCATGGACGGAATCCGGAGATCGAAACGTGGGGCAGGCAAAAGTCCGTACAGGTGCGCTGGATCGTGATGTCCGGCCTGGCGCTCGCCGTGGTGCTCATTGCCGGGGTTCTCATTCTGCCCCGTCTGGGTTGGAAGAACGAACGTGGTGTCCGGACGGACTTTTCCAATCTCGAGGTGATTGAAACCCCGATGCTGGAGATCGAAGCCGGTGACAGGTCGGAACTGAGCGAAGGCATCGAGACCAAGGCAAAGGTGCTGGTCGAGGCGTATGCGAAGGCGGCCGGCCCGGATGATGTGATTCCCCTGGTGAGGGACCGGGAGCGCGTGGAGAAAATGATCCGCGAACGCTGGACCCCGATGAATGTTCCCAAGGACTGGCATGTCCCGGATGAGTCCAAATGGGAGATCCTGCGGAGCGGGGACCGTGAATATGGATTCCTTACCGGCCTGTTGCCGGACATCACTCCTTTCCGCTTCTACATCGTCCAGCAGGGTGACAAGGCGCTTCTGGACTGGGAGGCATCCAGCGGCTTCTCCGAGACGAAGTTCGGGGATCTTTCCAAAAGGCAGGGTGATGGAGGGATCGTGCGGGGCTATGTATCCGCCGGAGATCTCTACACGTTTCCGTTGCCCGAGGCGGACTACCAGTGTTTCCGGATCATTTCCGCGGATGGTGAGACTTTCGTCTGGGGCTATGCGAAGCGGACGGATCCCGTGGCGGAAAAGATGGCCGAGCCGTTCCTGCCCGGTGTCATTCCCAGGGAGGTCCGCTCGGAGTATCCGATGACTTTGAAACTGGTGAAAGGCCCTGCAGATTCGCTGCCCAACCAATGGATCATCACGGAGCTGGTCCATATGGAGTGGGTTACCCCATGATATCCGCGCATGAATGACGATTTGACGGCATGGTTCCATTGCGGGCGTTGCGCCTCGTTGTTCCGGACGGCGGCGGGTCCCCACCTTGCCCGTCGCTGCACGGTTTGTGGTGAGGATCCGGCGATCGGGCTGGATCCGGACGCCGCGGCCGGTTCCCCGAAGGCAGGCGGTGGGGGGAAGGATCCCATGTTGCGCCTGAAGATGGCGGAGGTGGAGAAGCCGAAGTTCCACAAACGCGAGGTGAGGCGCCAGAAAGGCCGCTATTTCGCCATGAAGCTTGTTCTGGTATGGATGCTTCTGATGGTGGCCCTGGCCGTTGGCGGGCATTTTCTCTGGCGGGAACAACCGCGGGAAGAACCGACGGAAATGGTGGAGAAGGCCGCCAGAAACTCATTGGCGGATGAAGATTTTGCCTACGTCAACCGGGCCTATGGCAAATGTGTGGCGAATTTGAGCGGGTTCCTTGCCGCAGGCACCCCTGAGGTCAGAAACCAGTTCGTCCGCACCCCCTTGGACACCGCGCGGAGGATGGCCCGGTTCTACCAGTCGAATCCCTTCGGGACCTTCGATGTGAAGTCCATCAAGGGGACGGGCTCCGGCGTCATCCATCTGAAGGATGGCCGCAAGTTGGTGGAAACACGCTGGGCCGCCGCGGATGGCCGCTCGTTCGACGCGGTGTTCTTTGATGAGCAGGGGGACTGGCGGTTGGACTGGGAGGAGTTCGTCCGTTTCAGCGAGCATCCGTGGTTGCTGTTCCTGTCCGAGCCGGGGGACGGGGTGGGGGAGTTCAGGCTCTTCGCCCGTGAGCGGCTTTCCGACCAGCGGAATGAGGTCGGGGATCTCCGGATCGCCCTTCATGCCCCGCGTTTCGGCCACCCCGGTGAAGCGGGGGAAGCATCCACCGAGTTCACGGTGGACCAGCAATCCGAGTCCGGCAAACTGCTGCTGGAAGCGTTCAGGATCCGGAAAGATGGCGGGCGCGTGTATGGCTCGACCCTGCCGAACCAAGACCCGGAAGGAATGATCCGGGTGAGGGTGAAAATCCGGCGTGCCGACGGAACCCTTGGACGAAGCTTCACCATCGAGGAGGTGAAGGCCTGTCACTGGCTGTCGATCGACGACCCCGGTCTGCCCCGCTGAGCCGGATACCCGCGGGGCGCGGGGGAGCGGCGGAAATCAGTCCGCCATCGCCTGCCTCATGATCGACAGTGGATCCGTCTGCGGGAACCAGTGCTGGAAGGCCAGCACCCCTTGGTGGATCAGCAGGGAGAGTCCGTTCGCCGTCCGGCAGTTCATCGACTGTCCCGATGAGATCAGAGGGGTCACCGCCGGTTGGTAGATGGTGTCGTAGATCAGGTGGCCTGCCTTCAGGCACGAAGACGGCAGGATGGAAGCATCCCCCTTCTTCAGGCCGAGCGAAGACGTGTTGACGATCAGGTCAACACTGTGGGCCTCCATGGCGAGAAGTGGATCGTCGAACGAAAGCGCGATGATTTCCGTGGTCGGTCCCAGTGCCACCAGGCGGTTGAGCAGCGGCTCCAGCTTGTCCACCGTCCGGTTCACGATCACCAGCTTCTCGATGCCCTGGAGGGCGCATTGGGTCGCGATCGCCTGCCCTGCGCCGCCGCCCGCACCGGCGATGAGGACTTTCATGGTCGAAAGCGGCTGGCCGAACTCGTCGTCGATGGCGCGGACGAAGCCGGGGCCGTCGGTGTTGAATCCCCGCGTGTGGTCCGCGTCGAAGCGCACCGTGTTCACCGCACCCAGCGACCGGGCTTCCGGGTGGACCTCGCTGCAGGCTTCCAGAGCCTCGAACTTGTGCGGAACGGTGACGTTGCAGCCGATGAAACCGAGCGCCCGCATCCGGTCGAACGCGTCCCGCAGGTGGCCCGGTTCGATCTCGACACGGATATACCGGGCGTCGATCCCCACCGCATCGAGCGCGGGTTGCTGGAGTCTGGGGGAGGCGGAATGGGCGACGGGGTGGCCGATGACCGCGAGTTTCGCCGGTTTGTCCTCGCCTGCGTCCAGACGTTCACGGGAAATCAAGTCATTGAGGGTGAAAACATCGGGCATTTCGTCAGCTTGTGAGGAGGTTGGTGAAACGGTTGAGGCGCGCGACGCAGCGTTCGCGACCCAGCAAATTGAGGATGTCCCCCAGGTCGGGGCCGTGGGGACGCCCGGAAAGTGCCACACGCAGCGGAAACATCAACTGGCCGGCTTTCGCCCCCGCTTCTTTCGCCACTTCCCCCAGAGCCTGCTTCGCCGCATCGGCGGACCAGTCCGACAGGACGCTGAAGGTGGCACCCAGCATGATCAGGATGGTGGGGAGCTGGGCATTTGCCCGCACCTTTGCAACCGCCTCCTCATCATAGGAAAACTCATCGAGGATGAGGAAATCGACCGCGGAAGGCACCTCCTGCAGCAGGCGAACCTTTTCCTTCACCGAACCGGCAATGGCTTCGAAATTCTCCGGAACCGGCAGCCCCGCTTTCTCCACGAACGGCCTTGCCGCCGCGGCGAATGTGGCGGTGTCCAACTTGGCGATGTGCTGGAGGTTGACCCACGCGCATTTCTCGATGTCGAACCGGGCCGGGGCGCGGTTCACGCCCTCCAGGGAGAAGCGCTGGACCAGTTCCTGCGGGGTGAAAATCTCCTCATCGGTCTTCGAGTTCCAGCCGACCAGCGCGAGGAAGTTGACCACCGCATCCGGCAGGAACCCCTGGCGTGGATAGTCGCCCACGGCGGCACCGGCGTCGCGCTTCGACATCTTCGAGCCATCCTGGTTCAGGATCAGCGGGATGTGCGCGTATTGCGGTGCCTTCCCGCCGAACGCTTCGATGAGCTGGAGGTGCTTCGGCGTGTTCATCAGGTGATCCTCGCCGCGGATCACGTGGGTGATTTCCATTTCCAGGTCATCCACCACGTTGACGAAGTGGAAGACATAGGAACCGTCGGAGCGCTTCACCACCATGTCGGGCGTGTTCGATTCGTCACGGTAGTCGATGGTGACTTCCCCGCAGACCAGATCGGTCATCGTGATGGGTTTGCGCTCGAAGCGGAAGCGCCACGCGCCGCCGTCCTCATAGACGCGGTCCGCCTCCACCAGCTTCTGGAACCAGGCGTCATAGATGCTTTTCCTTTCGCTTTGGAAGTAAGGACCGTGCTGGCCGCCTTTGCCCGGGCCTTCGTCCCAGTCCAGCCCGAGCCAGTCCATGCCGTCGAAGATCGCCTGCTTCGCCTCATCCGTGTTGCGCGCTTCGTCCGTGTCCTCCACCCGGAGGACGAAGGTGCCGCCGTGCTTGCGGGCGAAGAGCCAGTTGAACAAGGCGGTGCGTGCCCCCCCGACGTGCAGATAGCCGGTTGGAGAAGGAGCGAAACGGGTGCGGACGGTCATGGGGCGCGGAGTATGGGAACTGCACGCCCATCCTCCAAATGAAAAAGTTCCGGCGGGAGTGCCGGGATATTCACTCTCCGCCGGACTTGAAGGTGAAATCCACCCGCTTGGAGCCCCAGGCTTTCTTGATGTCCTGCTCGAGCTGCTCGAAGGTGCGTCCGTCCAGCAGGACCGCCAGCGCTTCCTCCTCCTCCTTGCCCTCGCGGAGGGCCTTGAGGAATGCCTTCAGCCGTGCGCCGTCCCCCTTGCCATCCAGGTGGATGAAGTAGGTGGTGATGAGCATGGCGCAGCCGTAGTTGATCTGGGTGGTCGATGGGTTCCCGACGAAGTCCTCGTAGGGCATCAGCATCCATTTTTTCAGGGAAGGGAGCGTGATCTCGGTGCCGAGCGCGCGGCCTCCGCGGCCGTCCTCACCGTAACCGGTGGCGTACTGGACGAGGTCGCGGAAATTGTTCCGGACATTGTAGGAACCGGCGCGGTAGGGGGTGACGGAGATGTATTCCGCGATGCCCTCGGTGAACCAGCCGCGCGCGCCCCCGCTGTAGTAAGGGCGCGGGGTGAGCTGGTGGACCAGCTCGTGCGGCAGGGTCTTGTTGCTCTTGTCCCGGTCCAGCATGTAGCCGCTGCCCACGGGACGGACGCCCAGGCTTTCCAGCGGCACCATGACGATGTTCTTCCCGCCGATGAAGACGCCGGCGCTGGAGGGAGGGCCGCCGGCTTTCACGTAGTCTTCCTTGTTCTCGAACAGCAGGATCTCGTGCTTGCCCTTCGCGGACTTGCCGCCGTTGAGAGCGAGCGGAACCGTCGCGCAGTAAAGGTTGGTCGCCTCGAACATGACGGCGAAGCCCTTCACCACCATCTTCGAGAGGCGCACGTCGCAGACGTAGCGGTAGTTCGCGCTTTCATAGATGAAGCGCTTTTCCGTGGGGCTTTCCTCCACCGTGGTGATCTCCGGGTCTTCCGTGAAGGTGATCCGTTCCGGCCATGGCGCGCTGAAGTTGAGCACCTTCCCCGCCACCTCCAGGTCATCGGACGTCCCGCCTTCCGGCATGTTCTCCGGCTTTTCCACCGGCACGGAGGCGACGAAATCCCGGTCAGCCTGGGAAAGCTTCGCCAGCGGGTAGGGGACTTCCCTGCCGTCCTTGAGTTTCAGCAGCACATTGTCCCCGTCCACGCGGACCAGGGAGGCTTCGATCTTCCGGTTGAGGGAGTCCGTCCAGGTGCGTGGTTCCGCGGCGACGGCGGAAGCAATGGCGAGCAGTGAGATGAGAAGGGGACGCATTGGGTAGAAAGGGACCATTATCGTTCTTTTTCATGGGAGTCCAGCGAATGCGGGCGGGTGGAAACTCCGGCTTGGAATGCGGGGATGGGCGGGGCATGGTGGCCGCCCCGCGATGGAGCAACCGGAGAAAACACAGGAAATCGGACAGGAAGATCAGGCACTTCCGGAGAACCCCGGCCTGCGCCAGGACCTCATGGTCCTCATGAAGGTCCGGCTCAACTTCTTCGTCCTGATCACCACCTTCTTCGGCTTCCTGCTGGCTTCCAAGGGCGCGTCGCTGGACTGGTTGAAGCTGCTGAACACCCTGCTGGGCACCGCTGCGGCGGCCTTCGGTTCGGCGGCGTTCAACCAATTGATGGAGATCGAGCTGGACGCGCGCATGCAGCGGACGGCGAACCGCCCGCTGCCGTCCCGCCGGATGAACCCGATGACGGCGTTCGGCGTGGGCTGGGTGCTTTCCGCCCTGGGCATCATCCACCTTTCGGCGAGCGTCGGGCATCTCGCCGCTTATCTCGCCGCCGCCACGGTGGCCGTCTATGTGTTCGTCTACACGCCCCTGAAACGGGCCAGCTCCACCAATACCCTCGTCGGCGCCATTCCCGGTGCCATCCCGCCGATGATCGGCTGGGCCGGCGCGGGCGGCTCCATGGGGCTGGAGGCATGGTTCCTTTTCGGGCTCATGTTCCTCTGGCAGCTCCCCCATTTCGTGGCGATCAACTGGCTCTGCCGGGAGGAATACGAAGAGGCGGGCTACAAGATGTGGTCGAACGGCGATGTCAGCGGGCGCCGCAGCGGCATCCTCTCCGCCATTTTCGCCGTCGGACTAGCCGCCTTTTCGCTGCTGCCGATGGTGACCGGCTTCGCGAATCTGCGGTGGCTCATCATCGGGCCGCTGCTAGGCTTCCTGATGGCGGGGCTGGCGCTGAAGTTCGCAAAGGATGGCGAGCGGACCTCCGCCCGCCGGCTGTTCTTTTCCACGCTGCTTTATCTGCCGGTGGCGTTTGTGGTGTTGCTGATCGCGTGGCGGAACGCTTGAGTTCCGCCCGTGAGCGGATTGATCGAACCGGCGCGGAAACTTTCGGAAAACCTGGCGGGACTGCATTTCAGTCCGCCCGTGGAGTTCACCTACCGTCCCCTGGAGTACGCCTGGGCGGCGCATGAGGCGTACCTGCGGAGATTCGCCGGGGGCACGAAGCGGGTGCTGTTCCTCGGGATGAATCCGGGACCGTTCGGCATGACCCAGACCGGCGTGCCCTTCGGGGAGATCGCCGCGGTGCGCGACTGGATGGGGATCGAGACGGCGGTCGGCAAGCCGGCGGTGGAGCACCGGAAGCGTCCGGTCGAGGGATTCGCCTGCGGAAAGTCGGAGGTCAGTGGAAGGCGGTTGTGGGGCTTGTTCGCGGAACGCTTCGGAGCGGCGGACGCGTTCTTCAAGGACCACTTCGTGCTGAACTACTGCCCGTTGGTCTGGATGAGCCAGACCGGGGCGAATCTCACGCCCGACAAGATCTCCGCCGCTGAGATGGCTCCGGTTGAGGAGGCCTGCCAGATACATCTCGCGGAGGTGATCCGCGTGCTCCGGCCGGAGTTCCTCATCGGCGTCGGCGCGTTTGCTGAGGAGCGCCTGCGGCGTGCCGCACCGGCCGCGGAGAGCGGGGCGTTCATCGGGAAGGTGCTGCACCCTTCCCCGGCATCGCCCGCCGCCAACCGGGGTTGGTCGGAAGCCGCGACGAAGCAACTGCTCGCGCAGGGCGTCTGGTGAATCCCGTCAGAGGGTTTTCAGCAGGGAGGCGACCAGGTCCGCGTCCTCCCGGCGGCCGGTGTTCTCCAGCGCGGCACTGAGATTGTTCAGCAGACGGATCAGGATGGTGCCCGGATCGGTGGCCTCCCGCAGGCTGGACCGTTGCTGGCGGGTCAGTTCCGCGGCGCTCTCGATGAGGGCGGCCTGCGCATGCACGCGCCCATGGTCGAAGCAGTCGATGATGAGTGGGAAGCCGTCCTCGAAGATCCTGGAAAGGAAATGGCCGGGGAAATTCACCCCTTCCACCTCCAGATCGAGCCTGCGCGCCACCAGCATGAAGATGAGGCACAGGCCGAGAGGATTCGACCGTCCCTCTGAGATGCTCCAGGCCAGGTCCGAGTTGCGCGGATCATAGTAATCCGCGCGGTTCCCCTGGAGCCGCCCGCTTTCGAACAGGAATTCACGGAGATCGTTCCCGGTGATGACGCTGTCCTCTCCGGCCTCTTCGGCGAGCAGGTCCAGCGCGTCGGACAGCGGTTGGCGCAGGGTGATGCCATCGTGGAGGAAGTCGGAAAGGGTGCGCAGCAGCGCTTCGAAGGAATCCCAATCCTCCCGCAGCGCGGCCGCCCCGCCGGTGGGCACGATCCAGTCCCGCGTGAGGGCCTTCCTCCGGCCCGGGCTGAGCATCTGCTCCAGCAGCGTTTTTTCACTTCGCGACAGCTCCTGTGGCCGTGCGGCCAGCCATTCGCTCAGGTCGCCGTTGCTTTCGCCCAGACGTTGCGAGACCTGGCTCCGGACTTCCGGAGTGTCATCATCAAGGAGGCGGATGAGTGCATCCAGCTCATCCACCGCGGGAGGAGCGGCTCGCATGCCCGGAGAATAACGCATCAGAAGAACAAATCCAGTCCCCATGCGACGCCCAGACCGGTGATGCCGATCAAGGTTTCCGTCACCGTCCAGGTGCGGAGGGTCTGGGGAACGGTGAGGCCGAGGGACTCCTTCACGATCCAGAATCCGGCGTCGTTGACGTGGGACAGGACCATCGCCCCACAGCCGATGGCGACCACCAGCAACTCGGGGTTGGTGGCAAGCGCGGGATTGGCCGCCCATTCCGGATGGGCGGCTGCTGCGGCTGCCAACACCGGTTTCACCAATCCGATGGCGGCGATGATGGCGACAGTGGCCGAACCGGTGGCGATCCGGATGAGCGCCGCGCAGACCCATGCGAACAACATGGTGGGCATGTCCAGCTTGGCGGCCATCGCCCCGATGGCCTCGGCGGCTCCGCTGGCCTGGAGGACATTGTTGAATCCGCCGCCGCCGCCAACCAGCAGCAAGGTCATGCCGACGGGGCCGAGGGATTTTTCCACGACCTTCAAGGCGTCGTTGCGGGTGAACCGGAACGCCCATGCGGCGAACAGGACGGCCAGAGCGAGCGCGAGGATCGGGTTGCCGATGATTTCCGTGAGTTGGTAAAGGGCAGGTTTCCGGCCGGAGGCGAGGTCCTCCTTGAATATCAGTTCGGAGATGGTGTGGGAAAGGATCAGGATCACCGGCAGGGCGAGGGCCGCGACCGTGCGGAAAAGGGTAGGACGTTCGCGTGCGAAGATGGAAGGGTCCGGGGCCGGTGGCTCGGGGGCGGTCACAGCGACATGGCGGACCGCCCAGTGGGCGAAGAACGGACCGGAAACCGCGGCAATGGGAATGGCGGCGACCAGTCCCCACAGCACCACCTTGCCCAGACTGGCGCCCAGTTCATCCAAGGCGTAAAGTGGGCCGGGGTGGGGAGGCATGACCCCGTGCATGATGGAGAGCACGGCGAGCATTGGCAGGGCCAGTTTCAGGAAGGGCTGCTTCGTTTCCTTTGTCAGTGTAAGCAGGATGGGCAGAAGCATGATGAGGCCCACTGCGAACCAAGTGGTAAAGCCCACGGCCAGCGCCACGATCATCAGTACGAGGTTCACCCGTTTCGCTCCGAAAAAGCCGACCAGGCGTTGTGAGAGGACTTCCGCCCCGCCGGATGCGGCCAGCAGTCCGCCCAACATGGTGCCCAGACCGAGAACCGCCGCAATGCCACCCAGGCTTTTCCCCATGCCATCCTGGAAGGCCATCGCGACTCCCGCAGGGCTGATGGGGACTCCCCCGCCTTTCGACGGAGCATCGATGAGGCCCGCGCCCAGTCCCACCACCAGCGCCGCGAACAGCAGGGCGAGGAAGGCATGGATGCGGAGCCATGCCACCAGGACGATGAGGGAGACCACCGCACCCGCGGTCAGGTAGAGGAGTTTGATCGATTCAGGAGTCACTCCGGCTAAACGAACAGAAACCCCCGGACCGGTCAACCTCCCGGAATCGCCCCGTTTGGTTAGGGAATCCGGACAGATGGCGGAGGTTGGCGCGGTATCATCCGGAATGATTGTCAGGATCGTCCTCGGCCTGCTGGCCCTGAAAATGTCCGCCATCGTCTCCGCCGGGGAGGGGATGGAGCAGGTTATTGTCCACCACCGGGAGGAGGAATTCACCGGCTGGCCCGCCAATGAGGGGATGTGGAGCTGGGGGGACGAAATCCTGGTGTCCTTCAATGTGGCTGCGTTCGAGGAGCGGGGGGAGAAGCACAGCTTCACCGGCAGGCAGCGGGTCGGCTTTGCCCGCAGCATGGATGGTGGCCGCACTTGGGCGGCGGAGAGCCATGACAACGTGGTGGTCCCCGCGCTGGTGAAGGACGCCGCGGAGTCTCCGGGAGATGTGGATTTCTCCCATCCGGATTTCGCGATGAAGGTTCGGGGCCGGTATTTCCATGTTTCCGCCGACCGTGGCAGGCACTGGCGCGGGCCGTTCCGGCTCCCGGACATCGGGCAGCGGACGGACGCACGGACCAGCTACCTCGCCACCGGGAAGTCTTCGTGTCTGTTCTTCATCCCCTGCCGGGTGGACGACGGTCGCGGCGGGCGCATCCGCTCCTGCACCGCGGAGACCACGGACGGCGGGAAGACCCTGCGCTTCCTTTCCTGGATCAGCCCGGACCCCATGGATCTGGCTTCGCCCGGAACCCTGCCGAAAGGGGATGACATGAGCGGCACCATGCCCTCGGTCGTCCGGCTGGATGACGGGCGGCTGGTCTGCGCGTTGCGCAACCGCATCAAGAGCCGCAAGTGGAGCAGCGTCCACGAGTCCACGGACGGTGGGCGGACCTGGCGTCAGATCGCGGAACTGGAAAAAGGAGCCACCAATCCCGTCGCCCTCGTCCGCACCGGAGGGGAGAATCTCGCCGCCATCTATGGCAACCGCAGGGGGAAGCCCTTCGGGATGTCCGCGAAACAAAGCCCCGACGGCGGGAGGACCTGGGGGGAGGAGGTCATGCTGAGGACCGACGGGCGGAAATGGGACCTGGGCTACCCACGTGCCATCGTCCGTCCGGACGGAACGGTGGTGGCCACCTACTATTTCTCCACGGAGGAGCGGCCACAGCAGCACATCGCGGCCACCCTGTGGCGGCCTTGATGGCGAAATCGGCCTTATTTCATCCGATCTTCATTGGATTTTCACGGAGATCCTCTGGAATGCCCTCATGCTTCGAATTCTGCTTGTGGAGGACGAACCCGCGATCGCGGACACGCTGGTCTATGCCCTGGAAACGGAATGCTTCGAAGTGAGGCACGTTCTCACCGGTGGTGACGCGCTGGCTGCGTTCGCGGACAGGCCCTTTGATCTGGCCATCCTCGACATCGGCCTGCCGGACATGAGCGGGCTGGATGTCTGCGGGCAACTGCGCGCGGGCAGCCAGGTTCCGGTGCTGTTCCTCACCGCACGGAATTCGGAGGTGGACCGCGTGCTGGGGCTGGAACTGGGAGGAGATGACTACGTGACGAAACCCTTCTCCCCGCGGGAGATCGTGGCGAGGGTACGGGCCATCCTGCGGCGTGCCAGACCGCAGCCGGTGGCGGAGGCCGCCACCGTTCCGGAGGAACCCGCGACCCTCCACCATGACCACCACGCCATGCGCATCCGCTGCCACGGCCAGGCCCTTGATCTGACGGCCCACGAGTACAAGCTGATGCTCGTCCTGCTGGAGCGTCCCGGTCGCGTCTACACGCGGGACCAGTTGCTCGACAAGGCATGGTCGGACCCGGGGGCGGTCACGGACCGCACCATCGACGCCCACGTGAAATCCATCCGTTCCAAGCTGCGCTCGGTGCGCGAGGGTGCGGAGGAATACATCCAGACCCGCCGCGGCCTGGGCTATCTGCTGTCCCTCGACTGAACCCGCCCTCCCGTGCGTTTCACCCGCGTCACCCTCTTTTTCATCGCCTTTATCATCACGCTGGGGTTCTACCAGCTCACCCGGCACTTCCTCGCGGATGTGGAGCCGCAGATCTTCCAGGCCACGGAGGAGGTGCTGGTGGACATCGCCCACCTGTTGGCGGAGTCCGTGGAGAAGGACGTGGCGCGCGGCGAACTGCGCGCGGACGACCTGCGGGAAACCTTCTCGGAAGCCCACAAGCGGAGGTTCAAGGCGGAGATCTTCGAGCACGTGAAATCGAGGATCGGCATCAACGTCTATCTCACGGACCGGGAGGGCATGGTCATTTTCGATTCCGACGGAGGAAAGCGCGAGGGACAGGATTTCTCCTCGAAACGTGACGTCGCATTGACCATGGCGGGCAGCTATGGCGCGCGCAGCAGCCGGGATGACGATAAGGACCCGACCTCATCCATTCTCTACGTGGCCGCGCCGGTGGGGGATCCGGAGTCCCCGCACGGCGTGCTCACCGTCTTCAAGCCGCAGGCGGACGTCCTGCCGCTGGTGAAGGAACGCAGACGGATCATCTACACCGCGTGCGGGCTCATCGGTGGTGGTGTCCTTTTTCTCATCGGGGCGGTTTTCCTGTGGCTCTTCCATCCCATCGGGAAGATCACCGACTATGCGAATGCCGTGGAGCGGGGGGAACGGCCGATGAAACCGAAGATCGGCATCGGCAGGGAAGTCAACACGCTGGCCAAGGCGCTCGATTCCATGCGGGACGCGCTGGAAGGCAGGCAGTATGCGGAACGCTACATCCAGACCCTCACCCATGAGATGAAAAGCCCGCTCGCCGCCATCCGTGGTGCGGCGGAACTGCTGGATGAGGAGATGCCCCCGGAAACCCGACAGCGCTTTCTGAACAACATCATCGAGGAGACCGCCCGCAGCGAGCGCCTGATCAACCGCCTGCTTGAGCTTTCCGCCATCGAAAGCCGGACCAGCCTCGAAAAACCGGAAGACCTGGATTTCAACACCATCCTCCAGGCCGCCATCGACCAAGCGAAGGCCCACGCGGAGATCGCCCGCGTCTCGCTGGACATCACCATGCCTGACCAGCCGGTGAGAATTCGTGGAGATGCGTTCATCCTCCGTGCCGCCATCCTGAACCTGCTGGAGAACGCCATCGACTTCTCACCGAAGGGCAGTTCGATCCGCATCGATCTCCAGGCGGTGGAGGGACTCGTCACCCTGTCCATCCGTGACCATGGACCGGGCATCCCGGACTATGCGCGGGAGAGGATCTTCGACCGGTTCTATTCGCTGCGCCACCATACGGTCGGCAGGAAGGGGACGGGCCTCGGGCTGACTCTGGTGAAGGAAGCGGCGGAACTCCACGGCGGGACTATCCGCCTGGAGGCACCCGAAGATGGGGGCACACTGGCCATTCTCACGCTTGCCGCCAGTTGAGCCGGAGGGGGGTACAAACCAAGCATTTATTCAAGTTCTGGCTTGGCGGGAGACAGCGGACCTGAGATAGTCGGAAGATCTCAATAAATATTATGTTAAAGGAATTTCGCGAATTTGCCCTGAAAGGGAACCTGGTCGATATGGCGGTCGCTTTCGTGATGGGTGCCGCTTTCACCAAGCTCTCCACCTCATTCATCGAAGATCTGTTCATGCCTCTTCTGGGGTCGGTCATGCCGGGGGGCATGGACTTCTCGAACATGTTCATCGCCCTTTCCGACAAGGTGACCGCCACCGCCCTCGTGGAAGCGAAGAAACAGGGTGCGGTGTTCGCCTACGGTAATTTTGTGTCAGTGGGCCTGAATTTCCTCATCGTGGCGTTCGCCATGTTCCTCGTCGTCAAGGGCATCAACAAAGCGAAATCCTTCGCCGAGAAGCCGAAGCCGGAAGAAGCCCCTCCGGAACCTTCGAAAGAGGAGAAACTCCTGGCCGAGATCCGCGACCTGTTGAAGGCGAAAGTCTGATCCGGGCGTTGACGGTGGCCCATTTTCGCTGACTCCGCACTGGCGCAACCCCGCGCTTCGTGCTGTTTTTCCCGGGTGTCCGCCGTCACGAACATCGCCGCCTACCGCTTCGCTCCCCTGTCCGGCCTCAAGGAATTGAGGGAACGGCTCATCGCCGATTGCAAGGCGTGGGGGCTGAAGGGGACGATCTTGCTCAGCACGGAGGGGATCAACCTTTTCGTCGCCGGAGCAGGCGGCTCCATCGCTCGGCTGATGGAACTGCTGCGGTCCGTACCGGGCCTGGAGACGCTGGAGCCGAAGGTCAGCGAAAGCGACACGCAGCCGTTCAACCGGATGCTGGTCCGCATCAAGAAGGAGATCATTTCCTTCGGTTTCGAGAGCATCCGCCCGGCGGAATACACGTCGCGGAAGATCGCTGCGAAGGAACTGAAGCAGTGGCTGGACGAAGGAAAGCCGGTGACCCTGCTCGATACCCGCAACGACTATGAGGTGAAGCTGGGGACGTTCCGCAACGCCATCATCCCCCACATCGACACCTTCCGCCAGTTCCCGGATGCCGTGCGGAAACTGCCGGAGGAACTGAAGGGCCAGCCGGTTGTCATGTTCTGCACCGGTGGCATCCGCTGTGAGAAGGCCGGACCCTTCATGGAGATGGAGGGTTACAAGGACATCTACCAGCTCGACGGCGGTATCCTGAAATACTTTGAGGAAGTGGGCGGCGACCACTACGACGGCGAGTGCTTTGTTTTCGACCAGCGCGTGGGCGTGGACCCCGCCCTGAAGGAGACGGACACCGCGGTGTGCTACGCCTGCCAGGCTCCGCTGGATGCCGCTGAGCAGGAGGATCCCCGTCATGTGCCGGGCGTGAGCTGCCCTCATTGCTTCAAGAGCGAGCCGGAGAAAATGGCCCGCCGCATCGCGGAGAAGGAAGCGGCGCTGAAAGAAGCGTCCACCCCGTTGCCCGGATCCATCGCGATGGAGAACCGCCGCCCGGTGAATGTGCCGGCCGCCCATGACCGCCGGGAGCTGGTCGAGGTGCTGGTGGATCTTTTCCCCCAGATCCCGCGCGACGAATGGGAGCGACGTTGTGATGAAGGCAGGTTCGTGAGCTACGGCGGTGCCGTCCGCGGTCGCCACCACATCGTCCGGGCGGGCGAGCGCATCCTCCAGATCTTCCCCGGTGAGGTGGAACCGGAGGTTTCAACGGACATCCGCATCGTGCATGAGGATGAAGCCATCATCGTGATCCACAAGCCGGCCCCACTGCCAATGCACGCCAGCGGCCGCTTCCACCGCAACACGCTCCAGTATCTCCTCAATCAGGTCTATGGGCCGAAGTATCCCCGGCCGGTCCACCGTCTGGACGCGAATACGTCCGGTCTGGTGGTCTTCGCCCGCACCCGCCACTTCTGCAGGCTGCTCCAGCGCCAGTTCATCGAAGGCACGGTGGACAAGCGCTATCTCGTCCGGGTCGATGGCGCACCGGCGGATGATTCCTTTTTCTCGGAAGCCCCCATCTCCCAGGAGTCAGGCGCGATGGGAACGCGCGGCGTTGATGAGGAGGACGGCTTGCACGCCCGCACCGACTTCGCCGTGCTCGACCGCTCCGGAGATGGCACCACCCTTCTCGAAGCGAAGCTGGGCACCGGCCGGACGAACCAGATCCGCATCCACCTATGGGAGATGGGCCATCCGGTGACGGGGGACCAGGCGTACCTCGCCGGTGGCCGGATCGGCGCCGTCCAGACCCTCGACCCGGAGATCGAGCCGCTGTGCCTCCACGCGTGGAAGCTGGCGTTCGACCATCCCATCAGCGGCGAACGGATGACCTTTGAAACGGATCGGCCATTCTGGGCGGTCTGATCATTTCACGACGTCGATCGCCGAGAGCTTCTCCGTGGAGTTCCGCTCGCTGACGGTCAGCTTGAGAAGACCGTTGGGCGATTGGGCGGTGACCTCCGTGCGGGTGCTGTCGTGGAAGCTGACGGTCCAGTTGGTGAAATTGTCCACACTGCCGCCGGTCTGGCGGAATGACGTCGCGAAGCCGGTCACATATTCGCCGCGGAACTGTGCCTTCTCCGTTTCAGTGGGGATCGCGTTGTATTTGGCGGCCACATTCTCGCCCGGGGCGGTAAAGACCGGCCAGTCGATCATGTCCTGGGCTTTGGTGTCACCTTTCGCCAGAGCGACAAAGGCGGAGCGGGCGAAGGAAACGTCACCGGTCGCCTCGGATTTCGTCTTATCGCAACTGGTGATTGAAAGAACGGCGACCAAAGGCATGGAAAGTAGGAGGTACTTCATGCTAGGAGTCCCGCATTCGGCGTGCCTCACGCAGTTGCGGGACTTTGCACGCCTTTCCCGCAGATGCTCATCTGCGTTTTGCGATTGGATCGTGCCATTTGCGTTGGGTTACTGCTAACGATCAAACCGGAACACCCCGGCGTAGCGGTGCTTTTTCCCTTTCAGGTGGCTGCGGATGATTTCCGCGGCGATGACGCTGTAGGTGATGCCGTTCCCACCGAATCCGAGGGCAAACAGGCAGTCGGGATGTTTGTTGTAGGGGCCGATGTAGGCAAGACCATCCTCGGTCTCGCCGAACGTCCCGGCCCATTCGAAAGCGGGTTCCATCCGGATCGCGGGGAAAAAGTCACGGAAGCGGGCGGCCAGCTTGTCCGCCTTCGCGGGCAGCACGCGGTCACGCGCTTTCGCGTTGCGGAAGGGGACGTCCTCCCCGCCGAAGATCGCCCGGCCCCCTGCTCCGCCGCGCAGGTAGAAATACGGACGGGCGCTCTCCCACAGCAGACAGCGCCTCCACCACGGTTCCGCATCCGGGATCGGTTCGGAGGCGATGGCGAAGGAACTGTTCAGATTCACGAACCGGCCGGTATCGAAAAGTTCGGACGCCTCGTAGCCCGTGGCCACGACAACCTTGCGCGCGCGGACCGAGGTCCCCCGGTCCGTCGTGACGGTGACACCGCCGGCATGGTGGTTGATTTCCGTGGCGGCGGTGCGGTCGAAAATGCGGCCACCCCTGGCGGTCGCCGCCTGCAGCAGGCCGTGGGTCAGCCGGTAGGCATCCACCTCCGCGGCTTGGACGGAGTGCAGCGCCCCGGGCCGGTAGAAGCCGAACTTTGCGGCGACTTCCGTGGCGTCCCACTCCGCCACCTGGATGCCGATCTTGCGCCGTGCCTCGCCTTCTTCCCGCAGGACCGGCCAGTCCTTTTCCCGGGACGCGAGGTAGACGCTGTCCTTGCGGAGGAAGTCACAGTCGATGGACGACGCCTGGATGCGCCGCTCTAGGATGTCGATGCTTTCATGGCAGGCCATGTAGGCCAGTTCCCCCATCCGGCGGCCATGCCGTGCGATGAGATCCACCAGATGGGTATCGACCTCATATTGCAGGAGCGCGGTGCTGGCGCTGGTGCTGCCACGTCCGACGTCCCGCGCATCCAGCGTGATGACATCATGGCCATCAGCGGCCAGCGCCTCCGTCACCAGCGCACCGGTGATGCCCGCTCCCAGCACGAGGACTTCGCATGACCCATTCTCCAGTAATGGCGGATAGGTGGATAGGATTCCGTTCCTCACCGACCAGAAGGGATGCTCCGATGTCAGATTCATGCAGTGCCTCCAAGATCATCCCATTGTGGCGGGTTTCAACTGATGGATGGTTCATTGCAGATCGCTCCGCGTTCATTCGGAATGCACGGAGGATTCGTGCAGGCATCCACCGGCAGTCATTGGAAATCATTGGCTGCCCTGTTAGGTATGGAACGCGCTGGACGGAGCGGCCTATGCAAACAGCGACGATGGAGAAGAAGCCCGCCAGCAAACCCCAGCCCGCCGCCCAGCCTGCGATGGGTGCCGTGGTCATGGAACAGGGAGTGGATTTCCGCGTGTGGGCGCCGAATGCGGCGAAGGTCCATGTGACCGGTGATTTCAACGGCTGGGCGGACCCGGGAGTGCGGCTGGAAAAGGAGGACAACGGGAACTGGAGCGGTCACTGTGCGGAGGCAAAGGTGGGCGACAAATACCGCTTCCGCCTTTCCTGGGATGGCGGAGAGGCGCTGCGGGTCGATCCCCGGGCGAGGATGATCGACACCGCCACCGGTGACGGCGTCATCTATCAGGACACCTTCGACTGGGGGGATCTGGAGTTCGAAGCCCCGCCGCTCAACGAGGTCGTCCTGTATGAGCTGCATGTGGGAACCTTCGGCGGATCCGGGAAAACCGGGCGGCCCGGGACTTTCGCGGATGTCATCCGCCGGTTGCCCTACCTGCGGGATCTGGGGGTCAACGTGATCGAGCTGCTGCCGCCCACCGAGTTTCCGGGTGAAACCTCATGGGGCTACAACCCGAACCATCCCTTCGCGGTGGAGATGGACTACGGCGGGCCGGACAAGCTCAAGGAACTCATCCGTGAGGCCCACGCCCATGGCATCGCCGTGATCCTGGATATCGTTTACAACCACTTCGGTCCGGACCAACTCGACCTCTGGCAGTTCGACGGATGGTCCCAGGACGGCATGGGCGGCATCTATTTCTACAATGACTGGCGGGCGGAGACCCCGTGGGGACAGACCCGGCCAGACTATGGCCGCCATGAGGTGCGCCAGTATCTGAGGGACAATGCCGTGATGTGGGCGACGGAGTTCCGGGCGGATGGACTGCGGCTGGACGCTGTCAGCTACATCCGTCGGACGAAGGGGATCGAGAACCACGAGTCCGTGGATCTCCCGGAGGGCTGGCAGTTGCTTCAATGGATCAACAAGGACCTGAAGCTGGTGTCCCCCCGCGTCTATGCCATCGCGGAGGATCTCGGCTGCAATGCCGCGCTGACCTCCTGGGTGGAGGAGGGCGGGGCGGGCTTCGACACCCAGTGGGATGCCGCATTCGTCCATCCGCTGCGCGCCGTGCTGGAGAACCCGTCTGATGATCACCGGGACGTCGGTGCCATCGCATCCGCGGTGACTCCGCTGCTGGCAGGGGACGCATTCCGCAGGGTGATCTATACCGAGTCCCACGACGAGGTGGCCAACGGCCGCCAGCGGCTGGTATCGGAAATCGACGGAGAGAATCCGTCCGGCATCTGGGCCAGACGCAGGGCGCTGCAGGCGGCCGGGGTGGTCCTCACCTCACCCGGTGTGCCGATGATTTTCCAGGGGCAGGAGATCCTGGAAGACGGCTGGTTCGACGATCGGACGATGATGGACTGGCAGAAGCTGCGCGACTTCCGCGGGATCCAGATGGCGTTCCGGGATCTCATGCGTCTGCGGAGAAATCTCGACGGCTTCTGCCGCGGGCTGACCGGCCAGAACGTGGACGTCTTCCACAGGAACCAGGATGCGAAGGTCATTGCCTGGCACCGCTGGTATGACGGTGGCCCTGGGGACAGCACCGTGGTCGTCATGAACCTGACCGGAAAAACCTACGAGGGATATGAACTGTCCCTGCCTGCCGGAGGCGCGTGGAGGGTCCGGTTCAATGCGGACTGGGAAGGATACAGCGGGGATTTCGACAACACGCTGCTGACGGAGATCGAGGCGGGGGAAGGCGCGGAAGGTCACCCGCATCCTCTGGGCGCGCTCACTCTTCCTCCCTACGCGTTGTTGGTCCTCAGCCAGGATCAGTAACCGTCCCCGTCCTCCGGATACTCCCGTTCGCAGCGGCCCTTGCAGATGGCATACACGCCGAATGCGACGAGCCCGGCGAGCAGGAGTCCTCCGGCGAGGCCGACGGCCTCCCGCTGTGGCGTTGAGCGGAGCGCCCTGAGGCGGGCGGCCGCATAGGCTCCTCCGCTTTCCAGTTGGTGTCTCGCTGTGTCAGCCAGTTGCCGGGCGCCGTCAGGAACCGTGCGGTGCGCGGTGTGGGAGATGAGGGGCGCCACATCCTGGCGGAGTTGGGAAAGATCGTCACCCACCCGGGAAAGCAGGTTCAGGGCACGGCGGTCGTTGAATGGGGATTGGGACATGATGGTTTCTGGATGATCCTGCCAAGTAACGTCCCATATTCCGAAACTTCAAGGGACTTCGTGAAGGCATGGGAGATGGGGCGGCCATTGCCTTGTGCAACCGGAATCATCGCCTTCTGCAATTCGATCCGCACTTCAGCGGGAGGATGTGAAGGCCGCAGGCGGTTGAATCCACCGATTTGCGGAGGTTTTTCAACGGGTCTGAATTGGGGCGTTGGAATGGCACAATTTCCGCTCAGACGCAGTGCGTTATCCAGGTAACGGGGGGTTCACACTGTACGCCGGCAGAGCGGTCAGGCCCCATGTCCTGCATGCCGTCCTCAAACCGTTTCCCATGTCCACTTTGGAGCTGCGCGTACAATCCATGGCTGACTCGACGAACTCGAAAAACGCCGGCCGCCTTTTGTCGTCTGGGCGGGGACGAAAGCGCCCTCGGATTCTCATCGTGACTCCGGAGCTGAACAGCAGCAGCTCGCTCTGGCTGCGCGGGGGGAAAGCGCCGAGGGCGAAGGCGGGCGGGCTGGCGGACATGTGCACCCTGCTGGTGGATTCCCTTTCGGAACGCGGGGCGGATGTCCATGTGGCGATGCCCCATTTCCGGAGTCTTTTCCGGGAGGAGCCCATGCTTTCGCGGCGGTTGCACCTTTGCCAGGACCGGGAGTTCTACTACCGGCGGTCCGTGTATGAAGGCGGTGCCAGCGACAACCGCAGGGCGGCGCTCGTTTTCCAGCGGGACGTCATCCACCATGTCCTTCCCCAGGTCCGTCCGGACATCGTCCATTGCCATGACTGGATGACCGGCTTGGTCCCTGCGGCCGCCAGGAAGATGGGGATGAAAAGCATTTTCACCATCCACAACCTGCATGACGAGCAGGCGACGCTCGCTGAGATCGAGGACCGCGGCATCGACGCCGCGCGCTTCTGGGATGGACTCCATTACCAGCAGTATCCGGAATCCTACGTTCAGAGCCGGTCATGGAACCAGGTCTCCTTCCTGCCGTCCGCCGTCCATGCGGCCGACCATGTGAACACGGTCAGCCGGTCGTTCCTCCATGAGCTCATGGACGGACGGCACGCCGGGACTGAACGGCTCAATGAGGTGCTGCGGGCGAAGCACTCCGCCGGCTGCGCTTCAGGCATCATCAACGCCCCGGACGCCACCTGGAATCCTGAGTCCGATCCCGCGCTGGTGGAGCGGTATGGTGCATCCACCCATGCGGGGGCAAAGGCGGCGAACAAGGCCGCCCTCCAGAAGGCCTGCGGGCTGGAGGTGAATCCCTCCGCGCCGCTGCTTTTCTGGCCCTCCCGCCTGGACCCGGTGCAAAAGGGCTGCCAGTTGCTGGCGGACATCCTCTATCAGGTGACGAGTGACCATGCCGCGAGCGGCCTGCAGGTGGTTTTCGTGGCCGACGGACCGTACAAACGCCACTTCGAGCACATCGCGGACTTCCACGGTCTCCGCCACCGGATTGCCGTCTGCCAGTTTGATGAGACGTTGTCGCGGCTTGCCTTCGGAGCTTCGGATTTCGTCATGATGCCATCATCCTATGAACCCTGCGGACTGGCGCAGATGGTGGGACTGAAGTATGGAAGCCTGCCCATCGTCCACCGGACCGGAGGACTGCAGGACACCGTCGAGCATCTGTCGCCGGACTCAGGGGCCGGAAATGGATTCGTCTTCGAGAATCACGACGCCGGCGGACTCCGGTGGGCCATCCAGGAAGCCATGCGGTTCCACCGCCAGCCTGACGGACAACGCCATGGGGCTGTGGAACGGATCATGCGGCAGAGCCAGGAGCGTTTTGCCCCTGCCTCCGCGGTCGATTCCTACGTCGGCTTGTTCGAGAAACTGCTCGGAAGATCCCTGCAGGGAGAAACCAACCTCCGCTACGCCGGGAAATGAGAACTCAGCTTCAGGATCGACTCGAGCGGAATCGCCCGTTCAAGGCTGTTGGGAAGCGGCACGGAGGAATTCACCTGATAGGTGTTATTCCGGCCGGTTTTATGAATATTGAGCAGGTTGCTTCGATGCAAGGAGCCCACCAGCAATCTGGCGGATCGTTCGCTGATTCCCAGCGTGCGCGCCAGATCGGTCATTCTCAAACGCGGGTTACCCGCCAGCAAAATCAGCACCTGACCATGACGGCTGAGCAGAGACCAAGGTTTTTTCGTGGATGGCATGTGCGGATGATGTATATACATTAGAATGAGGGGAAGTAAAAATCGGGATTTTTTTTGCATTTCTCCGCCTCACAAATGAAAAAACACTCTCTATAAAAAGCACCGCGTTCTCCCCGAAATACAGGTTTATGAACTCCGAACAGCAAAAGATCACCTCCTTGGAAGAACCCACTTCCCTCTCGGCGCTCAACTCCTACATCGCCGCGTTGGAGTATCTTGCCCCCGGGGCGATCATCTGCACCAAAAAGGAGTTCAGCCTGGATGCGGTGCGCTCGACGTTGGACCGCACCAGTGTGCTGGTTCCGGTGCGCAGGGAACGGGTATGCATCCTGGTCCGCGTGGATGAGACGCTGGCGATGGAGTCCGGCCTGCCACCCGCGTTCTGGAGGAAGCCGGTGGTGTTCCGGATGCTGGAAGCCATGCACGACAATCTTTGCGGAAGGGCTCCGATCCAGAAGTGGCCGGACGCGGTGAAGTCCGCCTGGGCCCTCATCACCCAGCACCCCTGCCAGTCGATGAGCCTTGGCGAGGTTGCGGGTGTCCTGAAGCTTTCCCCGGGGTATCTCGGCGAGCGTCTGGAAAAGATCCTGGGCAGCACCTTCCGCTCCCTGTTGAGGGATGAACGGGTGGCCGTCGCCGCCCACCAACTGCTGACGACCAACCTGCGGATTTCCGAGATTTCCGATCAGCTCGGCGGCCAGTCGTTGTCCCAGTTCAACCGCAATTTCTTCGCGGCCATGGGCATGAGCCCGCGCACCTACCGCAACCGCTACAGTGCCCGCCGCAGGGCGATGGAGCGCCGCGTCGACTGATCCTTTGCTTCCATCCGGCGGGGGGATTCCGGCTCAGTGGTGGTGGGCGTTCATTTCCGAGAGGATCCTGCCGGTCACCTCGTCCAGCGAGCCGCCGGTGGGGATCACCCGGGTGAAGGGTTCATCCGCCAGGGAAAGGAACACGTTCCGGCAGTATTCGAGATTCTCGCGCTTTTCGAATTCATTCGCAGTGTCACCACGTACGCCGATGCGGG
Organism: Luteolibacter sp. SL250; assembly: GCF_026625605.1. Taxonomy (NCBI): domain Bacteria; kingdom Pseudomonadati; phylum Verrucomicrobiota; class Verrucomicrobiia; order Verrucomicrobiales; family Verrucomicrobiaceae; genus Luteolibacter; species Luteolibacter sp. SL250. The sequence continues at coordinate 4,464,672 of NZ_CP113054.1, read as the reverse complement.
TGAGGGCCTGGTCCACTTCCAGATCCAGAATGAGCAGAAGGTCCGGCCGCGGTGCGAACGCTTCATTCCGTTCCCGGATGGAGGCGGGATCGAATCCCCGGGCGCCTTGGTAAGCCATGGTGGAAAAATAATAGCGGTCCAGGATCACCACCTTTCCGGCGGAGAGGGCGGGTTTGATGAGTTCCTCCACGTGCTGGCGGCGGTCGTTGAGGAAATACTCCAGTTCCTCTTCCGGAGCCAGCCGTCCGGTGGCGGCGGACTCGCGGACTTTCGCACCCCACGGGCCATCGGTTGGCTCGCGGCTCAGCACGACCTCCCGTCCCTGGCTGCGGAACCATTCCGCCAACCGCTTTGCCTGGGTGGATTTACCGGTGCCGTCGATGCCCTCGATGACGATGAAGAGTCCCGTGCCCATGTTCATAGATAGCGTGCGGTGAGGTGGGCCAGGTAATCTTCCGGAGAGGGGAGCTTGCCGGTGGCGGCTTCCATGAGATCCGCGGGATCGAGGGTGGCTCCCTTCGAATGGACGGCACTGCGGAGCCAGGTCAGGAGGGGCGCGTAGTCCGCCTTTGCGAAGGCGGAGGCGACCACGGGATCCGCCTTTGCCGCGGCCATCAACTGGGCGGAGTTGAGGTTTCCGAGGGAGTAGGTGGCGAAGTAGCCGAGACCGCCCATGGACCAGTGGATGTCCTGCAGGCAGCCGTGGCGGTCATCCGGAGGGGCGAAGCCGAACAGCCCCTTGAATGCCTCATTCCACGCTTCCGGCACATCCTTCACCGCCAGCGAGCCGCTGACGAGCCGCCGCTCCAGGCCGAAGCGCAGGAGGATGTGCATGTCATACGTCGCCTCATCCGCCTCCACGCGGATGGGGGAGAACTCCGCGCGGCGGATGTGGTGGAGGAAGGATTCCAGAGGGAACCCGGAGAGCTGGGGGAAGGCGGCGACGGCCTCCGGGTACCAGGCCTCCCAGAACTCATCCGATCGGCCGACGTGGTTTTCCCACAGGCGGGATTGCGATTCGTGGATGCCGAGGGAGACGGCAGAGCCGGACGGCAGGCCGAAGTCGTCCTCCGGCAGTCCGAGTTCATACAGGCCATGGCCGGCCTCATGGAGGACACCGAAGAGTGAGGAGGTGAAATCGTCCTCGTCGTAGCGCGTCGTCAGCCGCACGTCCCGTGGGCCGAGCGTGGTGCAGAAAGGATGCGTGGTGGTGTCGATGCGGCCTGCGGTGAAATCGAAACCGATGGCTTCCGCGATGCGCTGGTTCAGCCTCTGCTGGGCTTCGATCGGGTACGGACCGGCGGGAATGCTGACCGCATGGCGGCGGGAGTTTTCCACGGCGGAAGCGGCGATGTCCTTCAGCGACGGGGCGATGCGGTCGAAAAGCCCGGCCACCGCCGCGGTGCTGGTGGCACGTTCATACCCTTCCAGCAGCGCGTCATATGGCTCCGTCCCGTAGCCCCAGAGGTCCGCCTTTTCGCGGGCGATGCCCAGCAGCTTGTCCAGGTGCGGGGCGAAGGCGGGAAAGTCGGATTGCTTCCTGGCCTCCGCCCAGGCGTGCATGGCCAGGGAGGTCGCCGCGGATTCCCGAGCGACCAGTTCGACGGGAAGCTTCGTCGCACGGTCGAACTGGCGGCGCAGTTCGCGCAGGTTGGCGGCCCTCTTCACGTCGGTGCCGTCATCAGCGTCTTCGGCGGCTTCCAGGTCCTTCTTCCATCCGTCGGAGACGGCCAGTTCATGGGCACGGGAAGCCAGCCATGAGAGCTGGTCGGCGCGGTGACCGGCAGCGGCGGGCGGCAGGTAGGTTTCCTGGTCCCAGCCCAGCGTGTCCCCCGCGGAGCGGATGATGGCATGCTCCCTCGCTTTCTCGAAGATCGACATGCGGAAAGGGGACATGATCCCGGGTCCGAACGCAAAGCGGGAAATGCCCGGCGGTCGATTTTGCTCCGGCGGGAAAAAACAAAAACCCGCCGGAGGATGTCCGGCGGGTTCGGGGAAATCAGCCAGTCGGCGGGGATCTCAGTTCGCGGCCTTGATCACGATGGAGTGTTCAACCGGCTGTTTCACCGCGGCGATGGCGGCGACTTTCTCCGCGCGCACCTTTTCGGTTTTTTCGAAGGTGCCTTCCATGTCGGCTTTCCCTTCGGCTCCGTGGACCAGTTTCTTGATCTGCTCGGTCTCGTAGGCCTGCTTGTCCGTGACCGCTTCCCAGATCTTCCTGAACGGTGCGGACAGGGGGTGGACGGGGAAGTCCTTGGCCAGGTTAACGCCGGTGGTGAGTTCCGCGGCGGTGTAGCGCTTGGTGGTTTCACCCCAAGTCACATCGTAGGACGCTGCCTTCGGCTTGTTCAGCTTCAGGGTCAGCCGGTTCAGCTCGTCGTCGAACGGGATGAGGGCGCGGGCGGCGGTGATGGAGTCGTCGCTGTTCAGTTCCTTGAGGGCGCAGGCGAATGGCAGCTTGGTGCTGCGGACCGTCACCTTGCCGTCACCGGAGGAAAGGATCTCATGGCCGTTCACCGCGATGGCTTTGCCGGAGGTCTCGTCGTAGGTGATGGTGCCCAGGTCGCCATCCACGCCCAGTCCCTTGAGGAAGGCATAGGCCATGATCGTGTGGCCGGCCCACAGGGGATGGACGCCGTCCTTGCCGGCCACCATGAAGGTGCCGCCGTATTTCTTCTGCGCCACCTGGTTGGCGATGAGCATGGGCTGATAGACGTCGGCGAAGCCCACGTCCTCCGCCTTGGCCACTTCCAGCGCCACGTTGCGGAACTTCGACAGGCTCAGGTTGAGGTCCTTCTTCGTGCCGCTGGCGGTCTTCACCCAGTGCGGGACGGAGTCGATGATGCCGGGGGAGCCGACCACGAAGCGGGAGCCGGCTTTCTTGAATGCCTGGACGATGGTGGTCTGGTTCCTGCGGTATTCGTCCGCGATCTTCTGGTCGAACGGCACATAGCGGAAATCGTTCATCCCATAGCAGCTCGTGGCGATGGTCGGTTTGAAGCGCAGCACGTCATTCTCCATCCGCTTGATGAACCCTTCGGCCCGTTCCCCGCTCCAGCCGTACTGGCGGACGGACACTTCCAGTTCCGGAAGGCAGCCGGTGATGTACGTTTCGACGATGACGGAGTAGCGCTTCTGCTCCGTGATCGAGTCGCCGATGATGGCGAGCCGGTCACCTTTCTTCAGAAGCGGTTCCTTTGCCTCCGGCGCGGCGTCGAGCACGTAGTCGGAAAGTTCCGGAGGGAGGGTGGGGGCTTCGCGGGCGGTGAGTGGCAGCGCGAAAACGATCGGCAGAATCCAGGAGAGGCGGGTCATCCCCCTGAGGTGATCCTGTGTTGGGGCCGGTTTCAAGAAAATGCGCTTCAGCGCCGGTGGGGATGCGGGGTGAGGCGGGCGGAGATCCAGACCGCCGCGAAGGCGATGGCGGCGGAAACGCCGGCCAGCCAGAGCGCGCGGGCGTCGTTCCCGATCTGGACGTTCCGGTAGATGGCGAGGGGCAGCGTCTCCGTGACACCGGGGATGAACCCCGCGACCATCACGGTGGCTCCGAACTCTCCCAGCGCCCTCGCGAAGGACAGCAGGATCCCGGCGATGATCCCGCGGCGGGCGAGTGGCAGGGTGATCAGGAAGAAGACCTTGATGGGCCGTCTCCCCAAGTTCGATCCCGCTTCCTCATAGATCCTGGGCACCTCCTCGAAGGCGGTGCGGATGGAGCGGACCAGCAGCGGGAAAACCATCACCGCCAGGGCGATCACCACGGCCTTTGCGGTGAAGACGATCTCGATGCCGAAGTGCCCGTGGAGCCAGGAGCCGATCATGCCTTTTTTGCCGAGCAGCTTCAGCAGGAGCAGGCCGGTGGCCACCGGCGGGACGACCAGCGGCAGCGTGGCGACGGTCTCCACCAGGGACTTCCCGAACCATTCCTTCCGCACCAGCAGCCATGCCAGCCACATGGCGGCGGGGAGAGCGAAGATGACCGCCAGTCCGGCGGTGACCAGTGTGAAGAGGATGATCTGCCAGTCCCCCTCGCTCATTTTCCGCCGGTTGGAAAAGTGCGGAAGCCGTGCTTCCCGAAGATGGACAAGGACGGTTCGGATCTGAGAAAGGCAATGAAACGGATGGCCCTGCCGGGATCTGGAGACGACTTCGTGGCGGCCGCCGGATAGATGATGGGCGGTGTTTGGTCGGTGGGAACTTCGTAGGCGACTTTGACCTGCCTGGAGATCATCGCGTCGGTCCGGTAGACGATGCCCGCCCCGGCATTGGTGGAGGCCACGGCGGCCAGTGCGGCGCGGACATTCTCCGTTGCCACCACTTTTCCGGCCACGGCGTCCCACTGCTGCCGGCCCTCCAGCCACTTGCGGGCATAAACGCCCGCCGGGACTGCAGCGGGATCCCCCAGAGCCAGGCGCTTGATGGACGGTGAGGCGAGGTCCGCGGCGGAAGAGATCACCAGCGGGCTGGAAACCGGCGTGATCACCACCAGGGAGTTGCCCAGCAGCTTTGTGACGGAGTTTTCATGCAGGAGCTTATCCTCCAGGAGTTGGTTGAGGGTCGCTTCGTCGGCGGAAAAAAAGACATCACAGGGGGCACCCGCCCTGATCTGGCGGGCGAGGGCGTTGGACCCTCCGAAGTTGAGCTGCGGCTTCTCTCCGTGTTCCTTTTCGTAGAGGGCCGCGATCTCCGTCATCGCCTCGCTCAGGCTGGCGGCGGCGGATATTTTCAGTTCCGCCCCCAACGCGGGAAGCGCGGTGAACACGACCGCCAGGAGGCGGATCACGGGCAGACGGAGATTCATGGCCGGATTACTTCGCCGTCGGCCGCCAATCGGTGGCCTTGATGGAGAGGATTTCGAGGTAGCTCTGCTTGTCGCCCGCGTTCCGTTTGGCGACTTCCAGCACGGGGGTGAAGATCCGGCCATCCGCGGTGGCTTCCTTCAGTTGCTGGTAGGCGGGGCTGGTCTTTCTGACGAAGGCGGTGCGCTGCCGGTCAGGCAGGGGAGGGGCGAGGGTGAACCCGGCGAAATTTTCGTTCTCCTGGGCGGTTCCGGGAGGGCCTTGTGGGGCGGTGACGATGAGATGGAAGTCGCCCTTGAGATCAACCGGACCTTCGGTGAAGTGCTTGAACTGGTCGTCCCGGAACTCGACGAAGGACTCCCAATCGACCAGCCAACCTTTCGGGGTCTCCAGAATCGCCACGGGGATGCCGCCGGGAGTTCCGGGAGCTTCCACCTGGAAGACAAAGAGGGTGGATCCGGTTTCCTCGTCCACCTGGGAATGTTTCACGGCGAAGGATTCGAAGGGGGTGGGGCCATCGGGATTGTCCTTCGCATAGGCTTCCATCTTCGGGCGGACACTCTCGGGGGCCAGTACGTAGGTGCTGCGGCTGGCCCAGTCCGGGGCTTCGAGGAAGGCGCGGAGGGTGGTTTCCGCGGCGGTGATGACTTTCGTGGGTTCCTTCGGAGCCGGAGCATCGGCTGACGGTGGGGATTCCTTTGGCGGAGGCTCGGCCGCCGCTTTCCCGGCTGGGGCCGCCGGAGGAGCGGGATCCGCGGTGGGAGTTGGATTCGGGTCGGAGGCGGGCGGGTTGATGGAAGGGATGGACGGTGGCGGCGGGACGCGGGGAGGTGGCACCGCCAGCGGGGCATCCAGCTCGGCGGACCGGAAAAGTTCGTCTTTCAAGAAGAAGGCCGCACCTGCCACGGCGACCATCAGGATCACCAGTGCTCCGAAGATGAGGCCTTTCCTGCTGCCCGTCGGGGCTGCCTGAGCGGGGGGCAGATCATCAAAGTGGGAAGGGCGCGGCGTGGATGGGGATTGGGTTGGCTCCCGGTGTGGAACAATCAGACGGTCCGGGAAAGGTTGGTTTTCCGGCGATGGGACGGGAAGGTGTTCCGTCTCCGCAAACCGGGGTGGTGGTTCGGGCTCGATCCGGGCGGCAGGATCGAACTGGGGCTCGAACGGTGGCAGAGGCTGCGGCTCCGGAGCGAATGGAGGCTCCGATTGGGGCAGGGGATCAAACTGGGGTTCCGGCTGTGGTTCCAGCCGGACCACGGGATCAAACGACGGCTCGGAAGGAGGTTGCGGCAGGGGATCGAGCTGCAGCCTCTGCGGTGGCTGGGGATCCGCGAATGCAGGAGCATAGGGATCGGACTCCGGTTCCGGAGGTCCCTGGGGCACCGGATTCAACACCGCCACCGCCAGATAGGCTCCGATGCCGGTGTAGGGATTCGGGGCGACGATGACCTGCTGGCAGGTCGGGCACGGACCATCCAGGCCGGCCAGCTCGATCGGGATGCGCAAGGTGCAGGCGCAGGAGGGGCATTCGAACTGGATCAAGTCTGGCATGTTGGTCGGGCGGTGCAGCCCTTTTGCCAGAAGCCTTGGCAAATGTCCACCTTACGGGGCTTCGATCTCCATGTGGTAGATGATGCCGGGGTACGGATGCTGCGATGAGATGAAGGCGGAGTGGTGCCGCAATGCCGGGTGGATCAGGCGCTGGATATGCTGGGTGGAAAGCTCGGGATGGAAATACGTCCTGGCGGAAGGATCGGCGAAGCTCACCGCGAAGGACTGCGGTGGTGTCAGCAGGCCGGTGCCGTGGGCTTTCAGAACCGCTTCCTTGGCATTCCAAATTTCCAGCAAGCCCACGGCACGCATGGATTCATCCTCCGGCAGTCCGGCGATCTCCTGCGGATGGCAGAAGCTTTCCTCACAGCCCAGGAGGTCGCGCGCCCGGCTCTCCGGCTCCACGTCGATGCCCACGGGAAAAGTCGCGACGGCGACCAGCGCGAGGTCCCGGCAATGGGAAAGATTGAAGTGCGTGTCGGCGAAGGGAGGCGCAAGGCACGGCTTTCCGCCGGGGCCGGTCACCAACGGGACCTCCGCCGGTGGCAGTGACAGCACCCGGCCGAGGATGGCACGCAGGCCGCTGCGGCAGGCGGTCCAGTGGCGGGCGTCATTCTCGAAGCGGAAGGAGGCGGCACGTGTTTGTTCCGCTTCATTCAGTGAGCGGATGTCCGCCCGGATCTCTCCGGGATGGAGCATGTGGATGTGGATGGTCATCCTCCTTTGCCGGTGATCCGCGGAGTGAGTTTTTCCGCCAGATGGCGGACATTCTCCGGGTCGAACAACGTCAGATGCTTCCCGGCAACCGGAACGATCTCAAAGCCGCCGAGCGCGTGTTCCCGCCAGCCGTAGTCCTCCGGCCACTCGATGTTGTCGCCCTGCTCCTTCGCCTTGAAGAGACTGATCTTTCCGGCGAAGGGCCGTGGCTGGTAGGCCTGCATCGCCCTCCAGTTCTCCTGGCGTACCTGCACCCGGCGGAGGTCGCCATGGGCTTCGGCAGGTGCGGTGCTGGCCGCCTCTTCTTCCTTCCTGACCCTACGATTGGTGCTCACCCCATCCGCGAAGCGTGCCGCCAGCTTCACCACCCGTGGTGCGAGCGGGGTGTCGCTGTTGTTCTTCCAGAACGTGGCGATGCGCCTGGGGATGTTGTTCTCCACATGCGGGGCGGCGGGGTTGTGCGTGTCCAGCAGGCCGAGGAACTCCACCGTGTGCCCCATGTCCTGCAGCAGGCAGGCCATTTCGTGCGCCACCACGCCCCCGAAGGAATATCCCGCGAGCCGGAACGGCCCCTGCGGGTGGGCGGCGAGCAAGGTCCGCACATAGGCGGTGGCCGTCTCCCCGATGCTCATGGGAGTGATGGGGCCGCTGTTGCTCAGCTCCATCGACTCGATGGCATACACCGGGATGTCGGCAGGGAGCAGCGCCGCCAGCTCCCGGTAGAACAACACGCCGCCGTCACCTCCGTGGATGCAGACCAGCGGAGGCTGGGAGCCCTCCTGAGAAAGCGGAACCAACAATCCGGTGCCGGGCATCTCCGGGACTGGGGCGGGGCGGTCAGGTTCCAGCAGAACGGCCAGCTCGCCCACCGTGGGATGGCTGATGAGGGCGGACAGCGGCAGGCTGCGGTCGAACTCCCGGTTCAAGCGGGAAAACATCCGCAACGCCATCAGCGAATGGCCGCCCAGCGCGAAGAACTCATCATTGCGGCTGATGTCCGGGATGCCGAGCAGGTCGCTCCAGATGCGGGCGAGCCGTTGTTCCGTACCGCCGGTGGGAGGGGCATGTTCCCTGGCCGGCTGCTTCTCCGCCTGTGGATCCGGGAGCGTGCGGCTGTCGATCTTGCCGTTCGCTGTGATCGGGAAACGATCGATGAGGCCGATGGCGTCCGGGCACATGAAAGCGGGCAGCACACCGGCGAGGTAGGTCCGGAGGACGGCGGGTGTGGGGCTGGCGCCCGGTGCGGGCTGGACCCAGGCGAGGATGCGTTTCGATCCGGAGTCATCCCCGCGCACGGCGACTTTCGCCAGCCGGACTTCCGGATGCGAACCGAGAACGGCCTCGATCTCACCCGGCTCGATGCGGAAACCGCGCACCTTGACCTGATGATCGGTGCGGCCGATGAACTCCAGGACACCACCCACCGTCCAGCGGCAGCGGTCGCCGGTCCGGTACAAGCGTCCGAAGCGTGGATGCGTGATGAACTTTTCCGCAGTCAGTGCGGCATCCCTGTGGTAGCCGATGGCCAGTCCGTCGCCACCCGTGTGGAGCTCGCCGGGGATGCCGGGAGGCACGGGGTTGCCGGATGCATCCAGGACGAAAACGGTGGTGTTCGAGACCGGCCTGCCGATGGGGATCGACGCGCGGTTGAGGTCCCCCCGGGTGATGGTATGGCAGGTGGTGAAGGTGGTATTCTCCGTCGGTCCGTAGCCGTTGACCAGCGTGGTCAGCGGCAGGGCGGCCATCGCTTTCCGCACATGTGGCATCGAAAGGACGTCACCGCCCGCGAGGAGATACTTCAGGCCGGACAATGCCTCCGCGTGTTCCTCGACCATCAGGTTGAAGAGACCGGAGGTGAGCCAGAGGATGGTCACACCCTGGTTGCGGACACAGGACGCGATCTGGTCCAGGCTGGTTCCTCCACCCGGCAGAACGAGGCTGGCTCCATTCAGCAGCGGCCCCCAGATTTCCAGGGTGGAGGCATCGAACGATGCGGGTGCGGCATGGAGGAAGACGTCCTCTTCTCCGATGGGCAGGAAATTGGCGTCCTTCACCAGCCGGACGATGGCACGGTGGGGCACCAGCACCCCTTTCGGCGTTCCGGTGGAGCCGGACGTGAACATCAGGTAAGCCGCATCGCCCGCCCGCCCGCCTGGCTCCATCCCGGCATCCGCGTTGGAAGAGACAGCCTCCGCCAGCGGAAGCCACGTGCCGCTGGAAAGAAGGCCGTCGTTTGTATCAGAGAGCAGGAACCTCGCGCCGCATTCCTCGAGCAGGAGCTTGCTCCGCTCCGCGGGGTCGGCGGGATTGAGTGGGACGTAGGCCCCACCTGCCATCAGGATGCCCAGCAGCGCAGCGATCATGTCAGCGGTGGGTGGCGATGATACGGCAACCAGATCCCCCGCTGCCAGACCGGATGCGCGGAGCTTCGAGGCGACGGCCAGAGCCCGCCGGTCGAGTTCACCGTAGGTCGTCGACTTGTCGCCGTGGATGAGGGCCACCTTGGCCGGGTGTTGCCCGGCGATGCCATGGAACAGTCCGGCGACGGTTTCATCCCGTGGGTAGACGGAGGGTGCGGCGCTCCAGTCCCCCAGGATACGTGAGGACTCCGCCTCCGTCAGCAGCTCCAGGCGGCTGATCCGTTCATCCGGATTGCGGGAGATCTGTTCGAGAAGGTGGAGGTAGTGTTGCAGCAGCCGCTCTATCGTGGAGCGGTCGAACAGGTCGGTGCTGAAATCGCACCCGGCCTGCCATGCTCCATCCCGTTCCGCCATGAACAGATGGAGGTCGAAGATGCAGCCGGGGGACGCGGATGAGATGTGGGAGATCGTCACCGGCCCGGAGCGCACCGGCTTCGGTGAGAAGCGGTCCTGGCTGAAATTGATCTGGAAGAGCGGATTGCGGCCGGGATCCCGTTCCGGCTTGAGCGCCCGGACGATGTTTTCGAAGGGCAGGTCTTGGTGCTCGATCGCCTGGACGGCGGTGTCACGCACGCGGCCGAGCAGTTCGTCGAAGGTCGGATCACCGGAGAGATCGCTCCGCAGGATCAGCGAGTTGATGAAGACGCCGATCAGCGGTTCCAGTTCCCCGCGCGTGCGCCCGCTGACAGGCGTGCCGACGGGGATGTCCGTGGCTCCGGTGTAGCGGTGCAGCAGCACCTTGAATGCGGCCAACTGGAGATGGAAAAGGGTCGCGCTCCGGCGGTTGGCGATGGCCTGGAGTTTTTCCGTCAGGCCTGCGGGAACCGGGGCCTTGATGATGGAGCCTTTCCATGACTTGCGGGATGGCCGCGGCCGGTCGGTGGGCAGCTCCGGCTCCGTCATCCCCGCGAGTTTTTCCTTCCACCAGTCGAGCTGCCTGGCGATGGCTGCCGATGGCAGGGCCTCCTTCTGCCAGACGCTGAAATCGCCGTATTGGATGGGCAGGGGCGGGAGATCATCCGTCGTTCCGGACACCAGCGCCTCATAGCCGTGGCGCAGCTCGTTGACGAAGTTGCCGATGGAGAGGCCGTCGAAGATCGCGTGATGGAAGGTGACGTGGAGATGGTGGCGTTGCTCTGCCAGCCGGATGAGTTCAGCACGGAACAGCGGTCCTTTTCCCAGGTTGAAGTGGCGGTTGCCCTCGATGTCACCGAGACGATCCGCCTTCGCCTCCCGCTCGTTTTCCGGAAGCCCGCTGATGTCCTCGCGGGTCAGATGGAAGGAGGAGACGCCCTCCACCACCTGCAGCAGCTCGCCTTCCTCCTCCTCGAAGTGGGTCCGCAGGATCTCATGCCGGTCCGCGATGTTGAGCAGCGCCTTTTCCAGCAATGTGGCATCCAGCGGACCGTCGATGCGGTAGCGCAGAGGGACGTTGAAGGCGCTGACATTCTTGTCCAGCAGCTCCAGATACCAGAACGACTGCTGCGCGACGGAGGCGGGGAACGCCAGGATCTCCTCGGTGGTGGACGGTTCTGTCATGCGGTCAGTTTTTCCGTCGGTAAGCATCACGGTTGACCCGCTGGATGGGAAGCGGGATGTCGCCTTCCACGGGGGATTCCACGGAAGATAATCCGGCGATGGTGCGCTGGCGGAACACCTGGGCGGGGGTGATGGAGATGCCCGCACGGGTGGCCCGGGTCGTGATCTGGAAGATCAGGATCGAGTCGCCGCCGAGGTCGAAGATGTCGTCCCCGATGCCGACATCCGTCTTGCCGAGCACCTGCTTCCAGATCTCGACAAGCTGGCGTTCGGTGTCGGTGCGCGGTGGCAGGACCTCGCGGGCGGAGGACGCGTCATCAGCGTGGGATGGCGTGGGCAGGGCCTTGCGGTCGATCTTTCCGTTCGGCGTCAGCGGCAGGCTTTCCAGTACGGTGAAGGAGGACGGGACCATGTACTCCGGGAGACGCTCGCCCAGATAGCCGCGGAGGATGGATGACAGCTCGGCATTCGCCTTGTTCCCGGCGGAGGCGGGTTGGTTTGCTGACGCTTCGGCGGATCTCTCCGGCGCGCGTTCCGGCCATGCGGGCAGCGAGGTGTCCGCCTTCGGGATGAGGATGGCTTCCAGCAGGCCCGCCGTGCCATCGCTCTGCCAGCGGACATGGGCGCGGAAGCCCAGGTTTTCCGCCACGGAGGAAAGATCCTCCGCGCTCACCGCGGAGGGCGGCACAGGAGATGCCTGCGGCAGCGGGGCGTCCGCCGGTCCCTGTTCCAGCGCCTGGTGGAAGGCGAGGGCGGAGGCGAGGCGCGCGTCCGGGATGCCGGTGAGGTGGAGCGGCTCGCGGGAGTCCATCAGCAGGGCCTCCAGTTGCTCCAGATTCAGGTTCTTCCACGGCGTCGCGGCAGGGGCTGGGAGAAGGGACGGTGCCTGGCCGACGTGCAGCACCACGTCGTAGTGGTAGACGTTCGTCTCGTTGGTGACCTTGCCGCGGCGCAGCAGGATCTCCGTGTGGGCGAGGTCAGGAAGCTGGCCGCGGAGATGGGTGAACCAATCCGGATCCAGCGAAAGCTCGGTCTCCCCGGCCAGACGCTGGGTCACCTTTTCCCGGAGCTGTTCGCTGGTGGTCCCGGCCGGTGCGCGGGCGGCCAGGGCCTCCGCATGGTGGACCGGGAGCAGGGCGTTGCTCTGGATGTCACCGAGGAAGATCCTGCCACCCGGACGCAGGGTGAGTGCGGCTTTTTCAAGGACATCCGTGAGGTATTCCGCGGAAGGGAAATACTGCGCCACGGAGTTGATGATGACCGTGTCGAAATATCCGTCCGGGATGTCACTGAAATCATCCGCCGGGCGGTGGAACAGGGTTACCTGTGGCTGCGGGTGGTTCTTCCGCAGCGCCTCGATGGCGACCTGGGAAATGTCCGCCGCCCAGTAGGCCTCCGCATCCGGAGCCAGGCGGGACAGGATCTGACCGGTGCCGCAACCGATCTCGAAAATACGGCGTCCCTCGTAGCCGCGGATGCGGTCGATGGTGGTGTCGATCCATTCCGTGACCTGGGCATCCAGGTTCTCGACACCCGCCCAGCCCGCGATGACGGAGTCCAGGCGGTCGAGCTGCGCGCCGCCGCTCTGTTCCAGTGCGGAGGTGTAGAGCAGATCCCACTGGTTTTCCCAGATGGTCGTGCCCTCTCCGGACGCGTTGCCGGATGTCCTGAGATAGGCGGCGATCTTTCCTTCATGCACCGTCGCCACCGCCTGCTCGACGGAGGGATGGGATGCCAGCAGCGACTCGATTTCCCCCAGTTCGATGCGGTAGCCGCGCAGCTTCACCTGATGGTCCAGGCGGCCGAGGAACTGCAGCTCGCCGTTGTCGAAGTGGCGCACCAGATCCCCCGTCTTGTAGAGGCGGGCGGACGGATCCGTGGAAAATGGATTGCGGATGAACTTGGCGTCGGTCAGCTCCGGGCGGTGCAGGTAGCCGCGGGCCAGTCCAGCGCCGCCGAGGTGCAGCTCCCCGGGCACGCCGGGAGGCAGCAGCTTGCCGTTCGGGTCCAGCACGTAGGCGCGGGTGTTGGAGATCGGGCGGCCGATGCTCGCGGTTTCACCCGCCTTGCGCAGCGTGTAGGTGGAGTAGGTAGTGTCCTCGGACGGGCCGTAGAGGTCATGGACCTTCGCCACGGAGGTCTCCCCGTAGATGCGGTCCACCAGTGCGGTGGGCAGCGCCTCGCCCGCCAGGTTGACCACCTTGACGGACGGTGGCACCAGCTTCGCGTCCACCAGCTCGCTGATGGCGGACGGCACGGTGTTGATGAGCGTGATGTCCGCCAGGTGCGGATGGTTTTTCAGGTCCAGCGCGTTGGCTGCCAGGATCACCGCGCCTCCGGAAGAAAGCGTCACGAACATCTCGAAGACCGAGAGGTCGAAGCAGATGGAGGTGGAGAACAGCACGCCGGAAAGTTCCTCCGCGGTGTGGACCGTCTTCGCCCAGTCGATGAACGTCGTCGCGTTGCGGTGCTCGATCGCCACGCCCTTCGGCTGGCCGGTGGAGCCGGAGGTGTAGATCACGTAGGCGAGGTCCGCCGGTTGCGTTCCTGACGGTTCCCGCCATGCGGACTGCGTGAGGCAGTCGTCGATGAACAGGCTGCGGGTCCCCTCCGTCTGTGGCAGGGAGCCGGAAAGAGCGCGCTGCGTCAGGAGCAGCGGTGCCTTTGAATCCTGGAGGATGTAGGCGATGCGCTCCGCCGGATATTTCGGATCGATGGGCACGTAGGCGGCACCGGATTTCAGCACCGCGAGGATGGCGACGAGCATCTCCGGCGAGCGGTCCGCGCAGACACCGACGAGTGTCTCGCGTGCGGCTCCGTTCTCGCGCAGCGTTTTGGCAAGTGCGTTGGCATGGCCGTCCAGTTGGCCGTAGGTGAAGGTCCGGCCATACGCACGGAGGGCGATGGCGTCCGGCGTGCGATCCACCTGTTCCTCGATCATCCGGTTGATGGACGGCTGGGCGGGAAGGGGGGCGTCGGTGGCGTTCCAGTCCTCCAGCAGCTTGCGGCGTTCATCGCCGCCGACGATCTCGAGATCGCCCAGCGTCGCGGAGTGGTCGCTGATGGCGGACTCGATCAGTTGCTCATAGGCGGCCAGCCAGCCGAGGATGGTGGTGCGGTCGTGGAGGTCCGTGTTGTATTCGCACTCCACCACCAGCCTGTCGTCCGTCTGGACCAGATTGAAAAACAGGTCGAAGTTCACGAACTGCTTCGGATTGGTGGAAACATCGACCTCCAGACTATCGAACTTCACGTGGTCGATGCCCGTCTTGTCGATGTTGAAGATGACGGAGACCAGCGGCACGCGGCTCGCATCGCGGGTGATCCGGATCTTCCGCAGCAGGCTGCCGAAGGTGTAGTTCTGGTGGTCGTAGGCCTCCAGCACCTGTTCCTTCACCTCCTCAGCGAAGCGGTCGAACGGCGTGGCGGTGGAGGGCTTCAGGCGGAGTGGCAGGAAGTTGAGGCAGTGGCCGACCAGTTCGTCACGGCCGATGCGCGTCTGGCCGGCGGCAGGCACGCCGATCACGATGTCCTCCTGCGTCGTAAGGCGGTGCAGCAGCGTGGCGAAGGAGGCCAGCAGCGTTGAGAAAAGCGTGCCTCCCAGTTTCGGCGCGGCCTTCTTCAGACGCGCGTAGCGGTCCGCGCAGAGAGTGATGGATTCCATCGACCCGCGGTAGCTCTTCATCAGCGGGCGCGGGTGGTCCGTGGGGAGTTCCAACACTGGCGCGGGTTCGGAAAACTTGTCGATCCAGAACGCCTCGGCGGTCTCCCTTTCACTGGAGAGATGCTGGGAGACTTCCATCCGCGCGTAGTTGGCGAAGGACATGGCCGGTGCCAGCATCGGCAGACGGCCTGCCTTCCGCGCGTTGTAAGCCGCACCCAGCTCCGCGATGATCATGCCGAAGGACCAGCCGTCGCAGATGATGTGGTGTGCGGTGAAGATCAGCTCGTGGCGGACGGAGGAAAGATGGACCAGTTGGAACCTGACCAACGGGCCGTTGGCCAGGTCGAACGGGGTGGAGCTTTCCGCTTCCTTCAGCAGGCTGAGCGGCAGCGTTGCGGACCGTGATTCGGCGCCGCCGGGTCCGGCGAAGTTGTGTTCGGTGATCTCCACCGTCTTCGCCGACGGATGGAAGAACTGGGTGGCTCCGTCCGCGGAGATGGTGCTGCGCAGCGCGGCGTGGCGCACCACGATGTCCGCCAGTGCGGCCTTCATGGCGGACACGTCCAGCTCGCCGGACAGGCGGATGACGTTGGACTCGTTGAAGGAGCAGTTAGCCTCGTCGCCCATCTGCACCGCGTGGAAGATCTCGCGCTGGGCCTCGGTCGTCGGCGCGGAATCGGAGCGCGGGAAACCGGCGGGTGGTTGCGCGTCCGTGGAGGTGGAGGCGGGCAGGAAGCCGGCGGCCTGCATTTCGTGGACCGCTTCTACGAATGCGGTGACCATGTGGTCGAGGTCCGCGTCCGTGTGGGCGCTGGTGAAATAGAGCGGCCGTCCCTCCCAGATGTGCACGCCCTTTTCCCGCAGGAAGTACCAGAGCAGGCTGGCATACTTCAGGTCCGGCGCGTGTTCGATCACCGCGTGCGCGCTGAAGTGTGGGATGCGGATCGGCACGCCGATGGCGGCGAAGTGGTCGTTGAGCGTGCGGCAGAAGCGGGCGACCCGCTCCTCCACCTCGATCTGCAGGCGCGGGCCTTCGCCCTTCAGGTGTTCCATCACGCGCCATGCGGCGGCGAGGGCCAGCGGGTGGCGCACGAAGGTTCCGGCGAAGAAGGTGACGCCCACCTCCGGGAAACTGTCGTCACCGTAGTTCCACGCGCCGCCGTCCAGCGCGTCCATGTATTCCCGCTTTCCGGCGAGCACGCCGATGGGCATGCCGCCGCCGATGACCTTGCCGTAGGTGGAAAGGTCCGCCTCCACGCCGAAGTACGCCTGCGCACCGCCGGGGTGGCAGCGGAAGCCGGTGACCACTTCATCGAAGATCAGGGCCGTGCCCGCTTCCTTCGTGATGGCACGCACCTGGTGCATGAACTCCCGCGGCTGCAGGCCCGGGGCGCGGCTCTGCACCGGCTCCACCATCACCGCCGCCAGCTCATGGGCATACGCTTTCAGGATCTCCAGCGAGGCAGGGTCCGCGTAGTCCAGCACCAGCATGTTCTCCACCAGTGACTGCGGGATGCCGGGGGCGATGGGCTGCGCCTTGTAAACGCCGTCCACCCACGCGCCACGGACCAGCACTTCCTCGAACATGCCGTGGTAGTCGCCGGTGAAGTAGGCGATCCGCTGGCGTCCGGTGATCGTGCGGGCGAGCCGCATGGCCGCCATCACCGCTTCGGAGCCGGTGTTGCAGAACGTCACGCGGTCCATGTTCGTCAGCTCCGCGATGGCCGCCGCCAGCTTGCCGGCGATGGGCGACTGTGGCCCGATCTCGATGCCGGTCTTCAGTTGTTCCTCGATCGCCGGGATCAGCCAATCCGGGGAATGGCCGAAGAAATAGGTGCCGAAGCCCATGGTGATATCGACGTATTCGTTGCCGTCGATGTCCCAGATCCTGCCGCCCTTCGAGCGTGCGGAGACGATGGGATAGACCATTTCCTTCCACAGTGACTTGAAGCCCGCCACCGCGCGCGGGTCCGCATAGTGGGCGCGGTGCTCCGCGGCATAGACCTTCGATCCCGGGGTCTTCCGGACGTAGCGGGAAACCAGTTCCAGCAGGCCCTTCTGCTGCTGCTGGGTGAGGCCGCCGTTCTCGCCTTTCTCGATCGGCTTGTAGGGGCCGAAGCGTGAGTTGGCCGCCGCGCCGGACCGTGGGAAGCGCTCCGGCCATTTCACCGGAGTGAGGTTGCCCGCCTGGGTGGCCGCCGGTTGTGGCGCGCGTTGTTGGGCGATCAGATTCTGGATGAGGGCGATCTGCTGGTTGAGCGCGTTCTCCAGCGCGGTGCCGCCGCCGGTGGGGGCGGAGAGGGTTGGAGCTGCCGCTGCAACGGGCGCAGGGGCCGCCGCTTGCACCGGCTGCGGCGCCACTTCCTGGATGTGCTTGGAGATCGCCGCCACGGACGAAAGTTCGCCCAGCATCTGGCGGAAGGTGATCTTCACCCCGAATGCGGAGTGGATCGCCTGGCTGGCCTGGGTGAGGAACAGCGAATCGAAGCCGAGTTCGGTGAACGTCGCCGAGTCGTCCTCCACCGGCACGCCGGAAAGCTCGAGGATCAGAGCGCGCAGTTTCTCGCTGGGATCGGGAAGGGTCATGGGCGTGGGGGCGGGGAGAGGTGGGGAAAGGGGTTGCGGAACAGATGCGGGATTCACAGCGGCGGCACGCGCCGAGTTGTCGATCCAGAAGCTCTTCCGGTCGAAGGCATAGGTGGGAAGATGGATGCGCGCGCGCTTTTCGTTCCCGTAGTAGGTGGTCCAGTCCGGCGTGACACCGTGGCTCCAGAGCGCGCCGAGAGCGGCATGGAGATCACCGGCGTCTTCCGTGGAGGACGGGAGGCTGGCAATGACGGCGCTGCTCCCACGCTGCGGATGCTGGCGGGCGAACTGGGCGAGTGCCTGGCCCGGGCCGATTTCAAGGAAGACGTATTCACCCGATGCGAAAGCGGTGGCGAGCGCATCGGAGAAAAGTACCGGCTGGCGGAGCTGGCGCGACCAGTAGGATGGATCGCCAACCACGGCACCATCGATGAAGCCACCGGTGCAGGTGGAGATCCACGGGATGGCCGGAGCGCTGGCAGGAACGCGGGATGCCTCATCGCGGAAAATGCCGGTGATCGGCTCCATCGCCACGGAATGGAAGGCATGGGATGTTTTCAGCACACGGGAGGCGATTTCGGAAGCTTCGAGTGATTGCTGGAAAGCGAGGATCGCCCCGCTTTCTCCGGAGACGGTGCAGAGCTTCGGGCTGTTCACCGCCGCGAGGTCGATGCCCTCCGGCAGGGTGATCTCCTCCGCACCGGCACGGATGGCCAACATGGAGCCGCCCGGCAGATCCTGCATCAGCGCGGCGCGCCGCGAAAGGAGCTGCAGCGCACCGCCGAGGGTGAAGGTGCCCGCCAGCACCGCCGCGACATACTCACCGATGCTGTGGCCGATGAACAGCGACGGCTGGATGCCCCAGGACATGAACAGCCGGGCGAGAGAGTATTCCACCGCGAAGATGCACGGCTGGGTGATGGCCGTCTGGTCCAGCCGGGCGAGCGCGGATTCCTCCTGCCCTGAGGCCGGATAAAGGATGGTGCGGATGTCCTCGTTTATGAGGCCGGAAAGGAGGGTAGCGCACTCGTCCATCGCGGCGCGGAAGACCGGCTCTGAGTCATAGGCTCCCCGGGTCATGCCGCCGTATTGGGAACCCTGCCCGGGGAAGAGGAAGGCGATCTTCTTTCCTTCTCCGGAAACCGTGGTCGCACCGCTGGAGGAGCGGAGTTTCACAACCGCGTCTTCCAGGTTTTCCGCGGCGACGGAACGGCGCACGGGAAAAGCACGGCGTGCGGTGGCAAGGGTGAAGCCGGTGTCGGAAAGCGATGGGCGGTGGGCATCGAGATGATCCGCCAACTGTTTCGCCGCGAGATCGAGCGAGGCTTCGGTTTTCGCGGAAAGCGTCAGCAGGACAGGACGCGTGGACTCCGTCGTCGCTGCGGCTGCCGGTGGTTCCTGCACGACCACGTGGGCATTCGTCCCTCCCACGCCGAACGCGCTGACCCCTGCGATGCGCGGGGCGTTTCCTCTGGTCCATTCCCGTTCCTCAGAGACCGGGGAGAACGGGCTGCCCGCGAAGTCGATGTGGGGACTCGGCGACTGGAAATGCAGCAGCGCCGGGATCTTTCCATGGCGGAACTGGAGGATGGTCTTGATCAGGCCCGTCACTCCGGCTGCCACGTCGAGGTGGCCGATGTGGGTCTTTCCAGTGCCGATCGCGCAGAACTGGTTGGCCGAGGCACCTCCATCACGGAAGGCTTTCGTGAGCGCCGCGACTTCGATGGGGTCACCCAGAGGGGTGCCGGTGCCGTGGGCCTCGACATAGGAGATATCCCACGGATTCACTCCCGCGGCGGCTTGTGCCATCGAGATGACCTCCGCCTGTGCGTTCACTCCCGGAGCGGCGAAGCCGATCTTGTCGGAGCCGTCGTTGTTGACCGCCCAGCCCTTGATGACTGCGAGGATGGGGTCCCCATCCGCAACGGCTTCGCTGAGGCGCTTCAGCAGCACCACGCCACAGCCGTGGCCGAAGACGGTGCCCGCCGCCTGCGCGTCAAAGGCGCGGCAGGTTCCGTCGGGCGAGACCATGCCTTCCTCCGTGAAAAGATAGTGGCGTTCCTGCGGAAAGCTGACGGAAACACCGCCCGCAAGAGCGAGGTCGGTCTGGTAGGTGAGCAGTGCGGTCGCCGCCTGGCAGATGGCCACCAGCGAGGTGGAGCAGGCGGTCTGGATGGCCATGCTGGGGCCACGCAGGTTCAGCTTGTAGGACACCCGCACGGGCAGGAAGTCCTTGTCGTTGCCGAGCATCTTCTGGTACTCGCCGACTTGGTAGTTCTCCGCCAGGTGCGCCGCGTCGCCGATGTTGTGGAGCAGGTAGGTGTTCAGGCTCAGGCCGGCATAGACGCCGATCATTCCGGAGTAGGCCGCAGGGTCGCAGCCTCCGTCTTCCAGCGCTTCCCACGCGCACTCCAGGAAGATGCGGTGCTGCGGGTCCATCAGCTCCGCTTCCTTCGGGTAGATGCCGAAGAAGGCGGCGTCGAACAGGTCAGGCCGGTCGAGGATGCTGCGCGCGCCGACATGGCGTCTGCCTTCCGCATCCGTGCGGTCGCCGAAGCGGGTCACGCAGTCCCGCCCTGAAATGAGATTGCTCCAGAACTCCTCCGGGTTCCCCGCATCGGGGAACCGTCCGGACATGCCGATGATTGCGATGGCTTCAGGCTCTTGCTGGGGATCGTTCATGGCTGGGTGGGACGGCGGAATCTTGAAAAACCGGCCTGTTGGAGCCGGGCGCGGTTCTGGGTGGAGGAAAGATCGGTTCCGGCGGAGGCCGGGGAAAGATGGGACGCCAGCGCGCGGGCGCTGGGGTGGGCGAACAGCTCCGTGATGTTGAGATCACGGCCGGTCAGCTCGCGGAGGCGGACATGCACCACCGCAAGATGGATGGAAGTCCCGCCCAGGTCGAAGAAGTTCGCCGTCGGATCCACCAGGGTGCGCCCCAGCAGCTCCGACCAGATGGCGAGTATCCGCTGCTCCAGCGTGCCGCCCGCTTCCTGTGCGGGTGCCGGTTTCTCCGGTGCGGGCTGTGTGAGCGCCTTGCGGTCCACCTTTCCGTTCGGAGTCAGCGGGAACTCGTCGATGGAAATGAATTCGGCGGGCACCATGTAGGCCGGCAGCTTCGCGGCCAGGTGCTCCCGCAGGATGCGGGCGTCCGCGTCTCCCTGCACATGGGCGATGAGGCGTTCGCCGTCGAAAACGACCACTGCCTCCCGCACGCCGGGGTGGGTGGAAAGGGCGATTTCGATTTCCCCCAGCTCGATCCGGAAACCATTCACCTTCACCTGGTGGTCGGCGCGACCCCGGAACTCGATCACGCCGTCCGGCAGCCGCCGGGCGAGGTCGCCGCTGCGGTAGATGCCGCCGGTGAAACGCTCCGCCGTACGGGCGGGGTCATGGAGATAGCCCCCACCTACACCGATGCCGCCGATGCAGAGCTCGCCGGTCTCGCCATCCGGTAGTTCGCGGAGGTCCTCATCGCGGATGGTCACGATGGTGTTAGGCACGTCACGTCCGGTGGGGACGAACGGGTAGGCGTCGAGGTTTCCCGCGTGCAGGCGGTGGAACGCGCAGATGTCCGCGCACTCCGTGGGGCCGTAGCTGTTCACCACCTCCGCCCGGCAGGACGGGTGGGTCAGCCAGCCGCGCAGCCGGGGCACGGAGATGGGTTCCCCGCCCAACACCGCGAAGCGGAGCGTGGAAAGGTCGCTGAAGCCGCCGCCCGCCGCCGCATCGACCAACGGGTAGAATGCGCTGGGCGTGCAGTTCACCAGCGTCACGCCGTTCGCGCGCACCAGCGTGGAAATACGATGGATATCGTAGTGGTCGCCGTGGTCGAGGATCATCGTTCCGCCGGTCACCAGCGGGGCGAAGAAATTCTTCTGCGTCAGGTCGAAGCTGGGCGAGCTGATCACCAGTGTGACGTCCTCCGGACCCAGCGCGAGTTCATCGACATACCAGCCGACCAGGTTCCGGAAACCCCTATGGAAGACCGAGGCCGCCTTCGGCACTCCCGTCGAGCCGGAGGTGAAGATGGCGTAGATGAAATCATCCGCTGTGGACTCCCCGGGGGCCGTGGCGTTTCCGCCGGCCGCGTCCACAGGGATCACACGCACGCCGCCGAAGCTTCCTGCGGAGTCCTCCCGGCTGATGATCCGTGTCAGCTTCGCGGACGCGATCATGTGCGCGATCCGCTCCGCAGGATAGGAAGGATCGAGAGGAATATAGGCCGCGCCCGCTTTCAGCACCGCCAGGATGGCCACCACCAGATCGATCGAACGTGGCAGACCGATGCCGATGAAATCCCCGCGTCCGGCGCCGTCAGCGGCCAGCGCGGCGGCCAGCCGGGAGGAACGGTCTTCCAACTCGGCGTAGGTGACACTTTCCCCGCCGCAGCGGATAGCGGTCTTGCCGGGATGCAGGCGTGCTTGAAACGAGATGCTTCCGGTCAACCCGGAGGAAACTTCGGAAATGGTGGGGGAAAGGTTCACGATGGAGGGGGACATCGGTTCGGCACGTTCCGGAGCTGCCGGTGTGCCAAGTGGAAATGATCAGGAAAGGTGGGGGATCAAGGAATGGAAAAATCCAATGATTAATAACGGTTCGTGAATAACAGGATAAAAACAGTTAATTGTTAAGATATGTAAAACAATGGCGCCGAGGCTGCCTGAATGCTTGAATTTGTTATATACCTCTAGGGCTCGGCGTGCATTACGTGATCACGTATTAACTCGAAACCTGAATCTCCTTGAACGCATGGCATATGGGAGGGACCGTCGTCGTGTCGCCTCCCCCCGACAATGCGTCCCCTTCACCCACAGATCACAGGGCGTGCTCCTGCCGTGGCCATATTCAGCGTGGCTGCAGGCTTGGCATGTGCCCAGGAAGCCTCACCGGTGTCCCAACCGGTGATGCGGGGTTCCATTGACGATCCGCCGCCATCCCCGCTGGTCGCTCCCCGCGATCCGATGATGGGCGAGACGAGATCCCAGGGGCTCGATCTCGGGGTGATCATCTCCGGAGCCTACGACGACAACATTTTCCTCAGCGCCAACGACGCGAAGTCCGACTTCATCGGCAAGGTGACGCCGGAGATCGGTTACTCGAAGGGCGACCGGGACTCCCAGGAGGGCGGCTACCTCAAGATCGCCTACCGTCCGACCGGCGTGGTCTACGCGCAGGGCAGTGCGGACAACCGGATCGACCACGAGGCGAAGGCCGCCATCGGGGTGGTCGGGAACAAGGCCGCCGTCGATTACTCCGTCGCCTATGCCAAGCTGGGCGATGCGACGCCGGACACCGGACGCCAGGCGGACCGGCAGCTTTTCGAGCATGTCGTGAGGATCGCGTGGGTGCCACGGGAGAAGCTCGCGCTGGAAGTGGCGGCGGGTCAGTCCATCGCGGACTACGCGGACAAGGTGCTGCTCGATTCGCGGGAGGCCTTCGGCGAAGTCGCCCTCCGTTACGCCTATTCCCCGAAGACCCGCCTGGGCCTCGCCTACCGTGGCGGACGGTTCGAGGTGGAGGATATGCAGGACCAGCGCTTCCAGCGCCTGACGGGCAAGATCGAGTGGCAGCCGCGGGAAAAGATCCGCGTCGAGCTGGAGGCAGGTGCTGAAAAGCGGAAGTACGCCAACGGCTCCAGCGTCACCCCGGTGTTGGAGGGACGCATCGACTGGAGTCCTTCGGAGAAGACGAACTATTTCCTGACCGCCTACCGCCGCGAAACCGCTTCCGCGTTTTCCGCCGGGCAGAACTATCGCCTCACTGGTGCCACCGCCGGGGTCTCGCAGAAGATCGGCGAGAAATGGACCGCCCATCTGGAAGGTGGGGTGGAGAGCGCTTCCTACCGGCAGGTCGAAGGCATCGGTGGGGACGCGGGCAAGGACACCCTGTGGTTCGTCCGTCCGGCGATCTCTTACCGTTTCACCGAGGAACTCGGCCTCGAGATTTTCTATCGTGTTTCCAGCAACGACTCCAACCGCGCCGGTTTCGGATATGACCAGCAGAGCGCGGGTGTCCTCCTCGAATACAAGTTCTGACCCAGCAATACGCCATGTGGAAGAAACTCATGCTCCTGACCACCCTCCTCGCTCCGGTTCTCCCGGCGCAAGTGAGGGAAGGCACCTCCGGTGTCATCGGGCGGATGGATTCCGTCGAGATCCGGGTGTTCCGTGAAGAGGAACTGACCACGCGCGGCCAGCTTTCCTCGGACGGCACCATTTCCATGCCGCTCATCGGCGCGGTGCGCATCGAGGGTCTCACCACGGACCAGGCCGCCGCCGCCATCTCCCGCCGCCTGAAGGACGGCTACCTGGTCCGCCCGGAAGTCAGTGTCGCCATCGAAGCACGCATCCGTCGCACGGTCACCATCCTCGGCCAGGCCCAGCGTCCGGGTGTGTTCGAGATCCCCGCTCACCGTCGCCTCACGCTGGTGGAAGTCGTCGGCATGGCGGGTGGCACCACGCGCATCGCCAACGAGAAGAAAGTCACCCTCAAGCGCGGTGGGCAGGTCTTCTCCGTGAACCTGAGGGACATCACCAACGGCAAAGGCGAGGACATCGCTCTCCGCGACGGAGACACCATCACCATTCCTGAAAGCCTCTTCTGATCCGAATGAACCGAAGGGACAACCAACATGCCCAGCTCACCGTCCGTCAGGCCGGGGGGCTCGCCGTGCCTGCGGCTCCGCCCGCCCCGGTGCAGGATCCCGCAGCGTACCTGCCGACGGTGGAGATCGGGCGTGTCTTCGGCACCTTGCTGCGCCGTGGCTGGCTGGTGGCCGTGCTGGGTGCGCTTGGCATCGCCTGCTCGCTGCTCTACATCAAGAACGCGACCAAGGTTTATCGCTCCTATGGCTCCGTCTACGTGGGCACCCAGGCACCCCAGGTGCTGAACATCCAGGCGGTCGCTCCGGAAGAGTCACGTGACCTCGAGCAGATGCGCTCCGTCGAGCAGGGGATGCTTTCCTCAACCATGCTGATGCGTCTGATCGAGAAGCACGGCCTCGCTTCCGATCCGGATTTCGCAGCCCCGGGCACCGGCCAGGAAAGGCTCGTCCAGACTCTGGGCCGCCGGGTGCGCGTGGAGCTGCGTCGCGGTACGCGTCTCATCGACATCGCCGTGGATGACACCAACCCGGGTCGCGCGAAGGAACTGGTCCAGTCGATCGTCGACGAATACGAGAAATCCAGCGCCGAGCGCCAGCAGTCGATCACCCGCCGGGCGAGCGAAGGCCTGGCCCGCGAGGAACAACGGCTGCGTGGAAAGATGGATGATTCCGCCCGCAAGCTGCAGGAGTTCCGCGAAAGCCACCGCGTCCCGGGGCTGGAAGCGACCCCGGGTGCCGTGGCGCCGGATGACAATGTGACATCGCTCACCACCCAACTCGGGCAGGCGAAGTCCGAGCGGCTGCGCCTGGAAGCCGAATACGAATCCTTCAGGAAATTCGACCCGAAAGACCCCGGCGCGCTGGCCGGTGCGGGGAATTCGGAGCAGGCGACGGAGGTGATCTCACAGGTCCGTGCGATCCAGGAAAAAGAGGCGGAATTCGCAGCGATCAAGGAACGATATCTGGAGAAGCACCCCACCTACATCGCGATTTCCAGCGAGCTGGCGTTGCTCAAAAAGAATCTGGAGGATAGTTCCGCCGCTGCGGGCAATGCGTTGGAGAAGAAATACCGCATCGCCGTGGAGAATGAAGGGAAGCTCACCGCCGCACTTTCCGTCGCGAAGGTGGATGCCGTGGAGGTCGAAGGCCTGCGCGAGAAGTTCCGCACGCTGGACCGTGAGGCGGATGCCGACCGCACCCTGCATGACGCGGTGGCCGCCCGCCTGCGTGAGACGAATCTGACAGCCTCCGTTCCCGCCTCCGTCCTCCGCTGGGAGGACTCGCCGATGACTCCGGAAAAGCCGCACAGCCCGCGCAAGATCGTGGCGCTGGGACTCGGTGCGGGCACCGGATTTTTCATGGGTCTGTTCCTCATGGTCGGGCTGGAGCTGGCGGACGGACGCATCCGGGATGCCGCGGCCGCCGCGCGTGCCGCCGGTGTGCCGTTGCTCGCCCGCATCCCCGCGGCCAGCGCGGCGGATGCTTTCCGCCAGTTGCGGACCATCCTTTCCCCGCAGGAAGGATCCCAGACCGCACGGACCATCCTTTTCGCCAGCGCACGGGCAGGCGAGGGCCGCTCGTTCTGCGCCCTGAACTACGCCACCTCACTCGCCATCCAGGGGCACCGGACCTTGCTGCTGGATGCGGACCTGCGTTCCGCCGGCATCAGCGCGGAACACATGAGCCGCAGGGGGCTGGGGGATTTTCTCTCCGGGGATGTCGCGCCTGCGGAGGCCTGCCACGCCACTGAGCAACCGAACCTCTACCTGCTTTCCTCCGGCTCACCCCGTCCTGACTCCGGCGACCTGCTGGCCGGCTCCCGCTTCGCGGCCCTGCTGGAGGATGCCTACCGCTGGTTCGACCGTGTGGTGATCGACACACCGCCGCTGATGGATTCGGCGGATGCCGCGGTCATCGCCCGCTACGCGGACCGTTGCTGCCTGGTGGTCTCGGACCAGGGCGGTCATCGCCGCGGACTCCGGCAGGCATCGGAGATGATCCGCTCCGCCGGTGGCAGCCTCGTCGGATTCGTCTGGAACGAGATCCCACGCGGGCGGAACAGCCGCACCGCAGGCCCGTCCGTCCGGGCCTCCCATCCGCTCATCGGCAGTGGTTCGCCACGCCGTCCTGAACCACCCAAGGGTTTGGCATCATGAATACTTTCCTGTCCCAAGTTGTTAACGCCGCAGGCTCATCCGTGAGCCGGGCGATATCGTTTGTTCCCCCCACCCCCCCGACAAATGATTTCCACCCCCCGACTGAAATCGTTCGAACCCGACACTGTCCGGGTTTCAGCCCCCCCGATTGAGCCAGCCCCCCGCTTCAACCTCCGCCACCGGCACCGGCCGTGGGTGGCGAACCAGAAACTCGTCGCAGCCAGCTTCCTGGGAGATGCCGTTGTCATCTTCCTGGCGCTGGTGATCGCGTACATCATCCGGTTCGAGACCAGCATGAGCGGATTCGGCGTGCCCGATCCCGTTGTGGATGTGCGCAGCTACCTCGGCCACGTATCGGTGGGCACGCTGTTGCTGGTGTTCCTGCTTGCGAACTTCCGCCTCCATGATCCGCGGAACTTCCTGGCGATCCGGAAATGCGGGCTCATCATCGTGAAGTCCTGCGCCATCTGGTGCGCCGGATTCCTGGCGATCTCGCTGATGCTGAAGATCGACCCCGCCATCAGCCGCCTCTACTGCGTGATCGGCGCCCTCACCGCCATGGCCATGATGCTCTTCTGGCGCTGGTTCCTGTTCTGCATCCTGCGTGGGGACAGCTACGTGGAGAAGCTCCAGCAGAAGGCGATCTTCGTCGGCTGGAACGACGAGTGCTCGCGCGCGTTGGCCCGCTCGAAGAAAGGCCGCATCCAGCCCATCGCGATTGCCGGAGTGGTCCTTCCTCCGGGCGGCACGCTGCCGGCGAACCTGCCAGCCGACGTGCCGGTGCTCGGCACATGGCCTCAGTTCCGGAACCTCCTGCGTTCCTCCGGATCGGATCTGGTGATGGTCGTGGACGGGACGCTCGACCGGAATGACATGCTGTCGCTGGCGGAAACCTGCGGCAAGGAGTTCGCGGACTTCAAGCTGGTGCCGAGCTGCTTCCAGATCCTGGTGTCCGGCCTGAACCTGGAGAACTTCCATGGCATGCCGGTGCTGGGTGTCGGCAGCCTTCCGCTCCATCATGCGTTCAACAACGTCTTCAAGCGTTGCATCGACATCATCGGCAGCATCGTCGGGCTCATCGTCTTCGCCCCGCTGATGGCGTTGTTCATGGCGTGGGTCTATATCGAGTCGCCCGGTTCCGTGCTCTACCGCCAGCGCCGCATCGGCCTGAACGGAAAGCCGTTCGACATCCTGAAGATCCGCAGCATGCGCCTGGATGCGGAGGCACCGGGCAAGGTCGGCTGGACCGTGAAGGATGACCCGCGCCGCCTGAAGATCGGCGCGCTGATCCGGAAATGGAACATCGATGAGCTGCCACAGTTCTGGAACGTGCTGCGCGGCGACATGAGTCTTGTCGGGCCGCGCCCGGAACGCCCGGAGCTGATCGAGAACTTCAAGGAGGACATCCCCCACTACAACGTCCGCCACAACATCAAGCCCGGCGTCACCGGTTGGGCGCAGGTGAACGGCCTGCGGGGCGATACCTGCCTGCGCGAGCGGGTGAAGTTCGACCTCGACTACATCGAGAACTGGAACTTCATGCTCGACTTCCAGATCATGGTCATGACCTTCCTTAACCGCCGGGGCGCCTGTTGATGGACGCGGCGGTCATCGAAGGCATGCCAGATTCCACGACTGCTGAGAACTCCATCCGCCGTGACCGGTCGATCCGGCTGGCGGTGGTCACTTCTCTGGTCTCGAAACTGGGGACGGTCCTGCTGCAGTTGATCTCGATCCCTCTTGCCGTGCGGGTGCTGGGGAGGGAGGAGTTCGGCCTTTTCACCATGGTGAACCTCACGCTGGGGACGGTATCCCTGCTGGAGATCGGCGTGGGTCCCGCGCTCGCCCACGGGCTTTCCAAGGCACGGGCGAATGGGGATGTGGAAAGCCAGCGTGCCCTGGTTTCCACATCGTTGATGCTGATGCTGGGGGTGGCCCTGCTGACGGGTGCGCTCATGGCCTCCGTGCTGGCCTTGGTTCCCTTCGACTCCTTGTTCGGCGCGAAGTTCGCCGGAAAGGAGACGCTGCTGCGTCCCGCCATGTGGGTGGGCCTGGGGCTGTTCCTCATGTTTTTCGTGGTGAACCTCACGGAGCGCGTCCGGGAGGGCTACCTGGAGGTGGCTTCCAACAACCTGTGGGGGGCGGTCGGGAATGTCCTCGGCGCGGTTTTCGTCGGCGTTGGCATCTGGTTCGTCCCGGAAGTCTGGTTCCTGGTGCTGGCGGTCCAGGGTGCGATGATCCTCGCCAAGCTGGGGAACATGGTCTCCTGCTGGAAAAAGCACCCCGCCACCGTCCCCTCACCGGCCGCGTTCAATCCTTCCCTGGTCCGCCCGTTGCTCACGGATGGACTTTCCTTCTCCGCGTGTTTCATCCTCACCGGCTTCGTGGAGGCGAACTTCTGCGGCTGGCTCATCGGCCGTATGGGGGGCGGCCCCTCGGAGGTGGCACTGTGGGGGGTGTTCGTCACGCTGACGGTGATGCAGCTCGGCTTCGTGGTGATGCTCAGCACCCCCACCTGGCCCGCCGTCGCGGAGGCACTGGCCCGGGGCGACATCGACTGGGCGAGGAAGGCCGCACGGCGTCTCTATTTCTTCGGCCTGGGCTTCGCCTCGCTCTCCAGCCTGGGGCTGGTCGTCCTCGGTCCATGGGCACTCGGCGTCTGGCTGGGGAAATCTTTCGCGGACACGGACCGCGCCGTGCTCGCCTGCTACGCCGCTTATTTCATCATGCACGTCTGGCGTCACCTCAACCACGCCATGATGATCGGCACCGGCCAGGTGAAACGCCTGGCCGTCATCCAGATCCTCGAAACGCTCGTCATGATCGCGGTGGTTTGTGTTTCTCTTTCCATGGGTTCCCTCAACCTGATGCTACTGTCCATGGCCGCCACCATCCTGTTAGGCACCGGCTGGATCCTTCCAAAGATGGTCCACCGGGCATTGCACCGGGTCCATCAAGGGTAGCGGAAGTCGTGAGACTTCCGGTGGTGGGGAAGTCCGCCGGAAGCCATAGTTTGTTTCGCCGACGGAAGCCCACCCCGCCGAATCTCTCACGAGATTCGCTACACCATATGAAGCCGCCACTTCGCCACTTTGACGCTTGGAACCTCCGGACCTCCCGTCCAGACTGGCGGGCATGCGTGAGAAGGCGATTTCGTTGCTGAAGGAACTGACCGAGGCCCATTCCGTTCCGGGTCATGAGGATGAGGTGCGGGCCATCTTCGTGGATGAGCTGGGCGAGTGTGGCGATCTCTCGACGGACCGCAACGGCTCGGTTTTCTGTGAGACGGGCGGAGCCGGGCCACGGGTGCTCATCGCGGGGCACATGGATGAGGTCGGCTTCATGGTGCAGAACATCACGGCGGATGGGTTCATCCAGTTCGTGACGCTCGGCGGGTGGTGGGAGCACACGTTGCTGTCGCAGCGGGTGGAGATCCGCACGCGGGAAGGGGAGAAGGTCATCGGCGTCATCGGCTCGAAGCCGCCCCATTTCCTCCCGGAAGCGTCGCGGAAGCAGGTGATGGGCATCGACCAGATGTTCATCGACATCGGCGCCGGATCACGGCGGGAGGTGACCGAGGTGTTCGGCATCGCGCTCGGGGACCCCATCGCACCGCTGTCCGCCTTCACCCCGCTGGGCAGGGGGGATCTGCTGATGGCGAAGGCGTTCGACAACCGCGCGGGCATGGCCGGGGCCATCCAGGCCGGGCAGATCCTTTCGGCATCCGGGCATCCCAACCGCCTGATCTTCGGCGGGACGGTGCAGGAGGAGGTCGGCTGCCGCGGCGCGAAGACCTCAGCGAACTTCATCCAGCCGGATGTCACCATCGTCCTCGAAGGCCCGCCCGCGGATGACACGCCGGGCTTCATGAAATCCGACAGCCAGGGAAGCCTCGGCGGCGGCGTGCAGATCCGGCTTTTCGATCCCACGGCGATCACCAACCCACGGCTCGCGCGCCTGGCGATCGAGACCGCGGAGGCGGAAAACATCCCGCACCAGGTGACCGTGCGGCGCAGCGGGGGGACGGACGCGGGGTCATTCCACATCGGCGGTACCGGCATCCCGAGCATCGTGCTGGGTGTCCCGGCACGCTACATCCACTCCCACAACGCCATCATCGATGTGAACGACCATCTGGCGATGGTCGCGCTCACCGTCGCGCTGGCGAAGCGGTTGGATGAGGCGACCGTCGAAGGTCTGGCGAACTACCTCTGAGGCTCACCGCAGGCCGAGCGCGGCTTCCGCCTTTGCGGTCGTCTCGTGGAAGTAGGCGGCATTTTCCGGCAGCTTGATGTCCACGTCGTGGATGGGGATCAGTTCCTTCATCCGCGCCTTGCCTTCCGGTGACTCCAGAAGTTGGGGGAAGCAGAGCTTCACCACCTCCAGCACGATGTGGACGCAGACGGATGCCCCCGGGGAGGCTCCCAGCAGCGCGGAGATGCTGCGGTCTTCATCCGTAATGACCTCGGTGCCGTAGTGGACGATGCCTGCTTCGCCGTCGGTCTTCTTGATCGCCTGCACGCGGATGCCCGCGTCGATGAGTTTCCAGTCCTCCGCCTTCGCCCCCGGATAGAAGACATGCAGCACTTCCATCCGGTCGGCCATGCTCTGGGTGCCTTGCTGGACGAGGTATTGCACCAGATCCAGGTTGTGGATGCCGATTTTGACCAGCGTGGCGAGGTTGTGCGGCTTCACCGACAGCGGCAGGTCGAGGTAGCTGCCTTCCTTGTGGAGGAACTTCGTCGTCCACGCGGCGAAGGGGCCGAAAAGCAGCGTCTTCTTTCCGTCGAGGATGCGGGTGTCGAGGTGGGGAACGGCCATCGTCGGAGCGGCCTCCAGCGCCTGGCCATAGACCTTCGCCTGGTGCTTTTCCACGATCTCCGGATTCTCACAGACCAGCCATTGTCCGCCGATGGGGAATCCGCCCAGGCCCTTGCTCTCCGGGATACCGGCTTTCTGCAGCAGCGGCAGGCTGCCGCCCCCCGCGCCGACGAACACGAACTTCGCCGTGTTGGTCCGCTTCTTCCCGGTGACCAGGTCCTTGATGGTGACGGTCCACCGGTCGCCCTTCTTTTCCAGATCCGTGACACGGTGGCTGGCGGCGATGCCGCAGCCCGGTTGGTCCGCCAACCAGCCCAGCAGCTTGCGGGAGATGTTGCCGAAATTGACGTCCGTTCCGCTGTCCATCCGCGTCGCGGCAATGGGGATCTGCCCCCGCTCCTCCGTCAGCAGCGGCGACCAGCTCCCGATGGTGGCGGGATCCGTCGAATAGACCATGTCACTGAAGAAATGGTGGGCGGCCAGACCGGCGTGGCGCGCTTTCAGGTAGTCCACCTGCTCCTGTCCGTGGACGAAGCTGATGTGCGGCACCGGGTTGATGAATTCACGCGGCGCGTCCACCATCCCGCTGGCGACCGCGTGGCCCCAGAACTGTTTGGTGTATTCGAACTGCTCGAAGATCTTGATCGCGTTGGCGACGTTGACGCTGCCGTCCTTCTCACGGTGGGGGGTGTAGCTCAGCTCGCAGATGCCCGCGTGGCCAGTTCCCGCGTTGTTCCAGCCGTGGGAGCTTTCCTGCGCCAGCTCCGCCGTCACCTCATAGACCTGGATGGAAAGTTCCGGCTTCAGGCGCTTCAGCAGCGCGCCGAGGTTCGCGGACATGACGCCGCTGCCGATGAGGATGACATCCGGGTTTTCGATGTGTTGGGACTGCATGGGGTGTCGGAAAATGGAAAAGGAAAGCGCGTTTGCGCGGAGGCACGGGATTACGCCCCGGCCGGTGTGCAGCTTGCAAGTTTTCTCCGTTCCCTGACTGCTGCCGCCAGCTCCTCCAGCACTTCCACCGTGGTCTCCCACCCGATGCAGGCGTCCGTGACGGACTGGCCGTGCGTCATCTCCTCCCGTGCGGCGAGTTTCTGGCTTCCTTCGACCAGGTTGGACTCCAGCATCACCCCGGAGATGACGGTGGAACCAGCGGCGATCTGCGCGCAGAGTTCCTGCGCCACCACGGGCTGGTTGCGGTAGTTCTTCCGGGAGTTCCCGTGGGAGCAGTCCACCATCAGGTGGCGGGGGAAACACTGCGTCGCCAGGATGCCGGCGGTCTCCGAAATACTGTCCGCATCGTAGTTCGGGCCGCCCTGCCCGCCGCGCAGGATCAGGTGGCAGTCTTCGTTGCCGGTGGTGGAGACGATCGCGGAGATGCCCTGCTTCGTCACCCCCAGAAAATGATGGGGCCGGGAGGCGGACTGGATGGCGTCCAGCGCGATCTGGATGGAGCCGCCCGTTCCATTCTTGAAGCCGATGGGCATGGAAAGCCCGGACGCCAGCTCACGATGGATCTGTGACTCCGTGGTGCGCGCGCCGATGGCCCCCCATGAGATCAGGTCGGCCACATATTGCGGCGAGATGGTATCGAGGAACTCCGTGGCGGCGGGCAGGCCGATGGTGGCCACATCCAGCAGCAGCGCCCTCGCCGCGCGCAGGCCGTGGTTGATGTCGAAGCTGTCATCCAGATGGGGGTCATTGATCAGGCCCTTCCAGCCGACGGTGGTGCGCGGTTTCTCAAAATAGACGCGCATGATCACCAGCAGATCCTCCTCCAGCCGGTCGGAGATCTCCTTCAGCTTCCACGCATACTCGATGGCGGCTTGCGGATCATGGATCGAGCACGGTCCGATGACCACCGCCAGACGATCGGACTCACCCTTGAAGATCGCGGAGATCCCGCTCCGGGAGCGTGAAATGAGGTCGGCGTTTTGGGCTGGGACGGGGAGATCATACTCCAGGATCGCAGGCGAAATGAGCGGTCGCGTGCCGGAAATGCGGAGGTCGGATGTCTGGATCACCCGCGAAGGATAACGGTCCCTGTCTCCCCCACAAGCCGTTGGTGCCAACGATTCCGAATTCGCCCGGTAGGTGCAAATTGCACCAATAATGCGGGATTCTTTGGCGGACTGCACCCTTGTTCCAGTGCGCTTGTTAGATTGGGTGTATCATAAGAAATTTATGGTAAGATGGTTGTGGTGTTGTGTCTTGGGTGGTCGGATTCCTGCAATGTCAGGAGGGAACTCAAGAAAGGAGTAACCAATGTTACAGTGGACCATTACATTTCTCATCCTCGCGCTGATCGCGGGACTCTTAGGATTTGGTGGCGTGGCGGGTACCGCCGCCTCGATCGCCCAAGTGCTCTTTGTCATATTCCTGATCCTGTTGGTGGTTTCGGCACTCAGCCGGGCACTGCGGGGCAAGAATCCATGAGGCCGTCTCCAGGACGAACCTCATCCCAAACCCATGGAAAATTCACGGCATCATCAGGGAGATGCCTGACACAAGGGGAGTGAACGATTCGGGAGGATTCGTTCACTCCCTCTTCCCTTTTCTGCTACCATTACCTCCTGCACCCACCCCGATGAAACTCCTGCCCAGCATCGCCACCGCCATCGTCTGCACCGCCGCCGCCACCAAGGCCCAAGGGCTTTATTCCCTGGATTACCTGAATCCCTTTCCTGACAAGGACAGCGGCTACACCACCCTCTATTTCGACAACGATCTTTTCGGAGGCGATGACAAGGACTACACCAACGGCATCCGCCTTTCGTGGATCTCGGAAGACCGTCCGGTCGAGCGCCTCGGCCTGCAGCGGAACCTGCGGCGCTTTTCCGGTGATGAGGAAAGCTATGGTGTTTTCAGAAGGATCACAGGGTTCAAGGATCCG
Source organism: Luteolibacter sp. SL250 (assembly GCF_026625605.1). Taxonomy (NCBI): domain Bacteria; kingdom Pseudomonadati; phylum Verrucomicrobiota; class Verrucomicrobiia; order Verrucomicrobiales; family Verrucomicrobiaceae; genus Luteolibacter; species Luteolibacter sp. SL250. The sequence goes on along the minus strand of NZ_CP113054.1, from coordinate 4,430,922 downwards.
TCGAAGGTGCATTACAACTATGGCTTTTCCCTCACGCAGTTGATGTTCACGCCGGAAGATGCCGGACCTGCCTTCCAACCACCCGGGCAGCGTCGCTACGCTGGTTGGCTTGGTCTTGGCTTCTCCCTTCACGTGAAGGACGAACACATCCTCAACTCCATCGAGTTCACGGTTGGCATGATCGGGCCGAACTCGCTAGCGGAGGAATCCCAGGACACCATCCATGATCTCCGGGATCTGGAGAAATTCAATGGCTGGGACGACCAGGTGCCGAACGAGGTCACGGCGGACATCAGCTTCGTGCAGAAGCGCAGGGCGGATTTCATCGAAATGGAGCGGGGGGCGTTCCGCATCGACGGTCTGACGGAGTGGGGCGTGCGGCTCGGCACGTTCCGGACGGAGGCCCACCTGGGCGGCTTCTTCCGTGCGGGTTACAACCTTCCGCCGGACTTCTCGGATCCGCGGCTTTCATCGACCGCTTATTCCCACCGCTACTTCGGTGGCGGCGGAGACTACCAAGGGCACTGGTCCATTTACACGCTGTTCGGCGCCACGGTCCGGGGTGTGGCGCATGATGCCACCTTGGACGGCCCCGTGTTCCGCGACTTCAACACCGGCAACCACCGCGAGCCATTCATCGCAGAGGCGTTCTGCGGCCTGGGCATCCGCTATCGTCTGGTCGAACTGAGCTACGTCCATACCTGGAGGACGAAGGAGTACCGCGAACAGGACGGACATGCCGACTTCGGGACGGTGGCTGTCCGGGTGAAATTCTGACGGTTTCATCCATGATTCCGTGAGAGGATGCCGCAGGGCATCCCCTTTTTCATGCCTCCGGTGCAGAATGCAAATGCAGGCTGCGCGATTGTTCTTTCGCCGGCTTGGCTGCCCGGAATCGGGGGGATTGGAATGGCCTGGATCAGAGGTGGTTAGGGGATCGTCACCGGCGATGGCACAGTGCCTGCGAAAATGGAGGATGATTCCCCGATGATGCCATGAAAACGAATACAGCAGAACAACAAGCCCGTTGGATCGCAGCGACCATGATCAGCACAACGGCTTTTGCTTTCGCCACTCCGGAGATGGCTCCGGGAACGCCAGGCGAGATTTCCGACCACATCAAGATGGAGATCAGCTCCGACACCCGCATGGACGGGACCAAGGTTTCCGCCAGCCTGCGGGATGGCATCGCCATCCTCACCGGGCATGTCGCGACGCTGGACCAGGCGGAGCGCGCCGCGGAGCGGGCCATGTCCGTCGTCAAGGTGCGCGCCGTGGTGAACGAGCTTGAGATCGGCGGAGGGAGTATCCCGGACGAGTCCGTGAAGACCGCTGTCCGCGCCGCGCTCGACAAGAACAAGGCGCTCGATGCGGGCCGCATCACCGTGAATGTCGAAGGAGGGAAAGCCGTCCTCGGCGGGGCGGTTGGCACTTGGGACGAACAGGAGATCGCCCGTGAGGCGGTGTCCAGGGTTCCCGGAGTGAAACTGATCGAGAACAAAACCGAGGTGACCTTCGACGGCATCCGCAGCGACGATCAGATCGCGGAGCAACTCCGCCAGTTGATTGCGAATGACCCGCTCTGCGACGGTCTCAGCCTTTCGGTTTCCGTGAAAGAAGGGGCCGTCAGACTGAAAGGTGAACTGGGCAGCCGGGGCGAATACGACCGCTTGGTGCGCCGTTCGTCCGTCACCGGTGTGTTCGAAGTGAACTCGGACCGCCTCACGATCAATTCCGACCTCAAGATGGAGGCGGTGGAGGACAAGGACTTCACTCCGGACCAGATGATGGCCGCCCTCGGTGACGCCATGAAGGCGGACCGCCGGATCGACCCTGGCATGATCCGCAGTGAACTCGCGGAAGGTGTCGTGACGCTTTCCGGCCAGGTTCCGGCGGACGAAATGAAGGCTGCCGCCGAATCCACCGCACGGGGCGTCCCCGGTGTCATGGCCGTGAGCAACCAGATCCAGGTTGGCGGGGAAACGCAGCGCCCGCTCGTTTCCGTGAACGCCCCGTTGGTCACTCCGCGCCGTTGAGCGCGGCTTCCGCCGCGGATGCCCATGCCTCCACCAGGGTGGGATGGTAGTGGGGCACCGCGGCGTATTCTTCCAGGGTCATGCCACGGGAGATCGCAAGCTGGATGACATGGGAGGTTTCCAGCACCTCCGGCCCTGCGGCCGCGGCGCCGATGATCCGGTGTGAATCCGCCTCCGCAATGATTTTGACGAAGCCGTGGCGCGATCCGGAGATCATTCCTTTTCCCTGGTCGTTGTAGTTGATCCTGCCGGTGAGGATCCTGACGCGCTTCTCCGCCGCTTCCTTCACCCCCATCCCGATCTCCACGCATTGCGGTTCGGTGAACAGCCCGGTCATGGCGGTTTCCGGACTCCACTCATGGGAAAGCTCGGAGTGGCCATCCCGGATGATGCGCTCCGCATTGCGGGCGGCGACCGCTCCCTGGATGACGGCCAGATGCACCACGGGGACGGGGCTGGCGCAGTCGCCGACGGCGAAAATATGTGGGAGCGAAGTCGAGCACCGGTCGTCGATGAGAATCCGTTTCCGGTCCATGGCGATGCCCGCTTTCTGGAAGCCGAAACCGATCGTGTTCGGAGTCCGTCCGGTGGCGACCAACAAGGCGTCCGCCACCAGCTTTTCCCGTCCGGTCAGGGACAAGTGGAATTTCCCGTCCTTATGCTCCACGTGGAAAATCTCCGTCTTCTTCAGGAATGTGATGCCGCGGTCGATGCTCTCCGCTTCGATGGCCTCCGCGATGTCATCGTCAAAATGGCTGAGGATCCGCTCGCCGCGCACCAGGACGGTCACGGAACTGCCGAGCCCCTCGAAAAGGTGGGCTGCCTCCATCCCGATGGCGCCATGCCCGACGATGGCAATGGTCTCCGGCAGCTCCGGCAGACCGATCATATCATCGCTGGTCCAGTAGGGTGTTCCCTCCAGGCCCTCGATCTCCGGGATCTCCGGTTTTGAGCCGGTGGCGATGATGATGGCCTTTGCCTGGTGGCGCTCCTTGCTTTCCGCCAGTTCCACTTCATGGGTGGATGTCAGGTTCGCCGTGCCGCGGAGCAGCTCGTAGCCGGCGGTTCCCATTTCCTCCCTGCGGTAGTCGCGGAAGTCCTTGAGGAGGACTCCGGCACGTTCGCGGAGGCGCGGGAGGTCCAGTACCGGTGTCCCCACGGTGATTCCGAAGCGATCCGCCTCACGGATGACCCGCATCCGGTTGGCGGTTTCGATGATCGTTTTCGATGGCATGCAGCCGCGCAGGATGCAGAGGCCGCCGAGCGGGCCGGGAGCCTCCACCAAGGCGCAGCGCAGGCCCAGCTTCGCTGCGGTGGATGCCGCGGAATGGCCGGCGCTTCCGCCGCCGATGACGATGAGATCGTATTTCATTCGGTTTCTTCAGGTGGGATGACGGCAATCTCGTCCGTAACGAAGTCCCCGCAATCCTTCCATCCATCCTCATCCCGTTCGAAGCGGGAAGTCGATGTGGGAATGAAGCTCCCATCAATGAATCTCCAGACGGTGATCTCCACCACTGCCGCCGTGAAGCGGATCTCATGGAACCCCTGCGGCTCTCCCTGGAGGCGGGTGGAGCAGACGGTGGGTGCCTGGGACACGACACATTTCCACCCCTCCAGCACTCCCGCCGTGGCGAGCTGCGAGCGGTGGAAGTGCCCGCAGAGAATGAGGTCCACCTTCGCATCATCCACTGCCTGGAGAAGATCAGGCAACGGTTTCACCACAGCCCTGTTGTATCCCGGAGGGGCCAGCAACGGGTGGTGGAGCGTGAGGATGCGGAACGCTTCCCCACCCGGTTGGTTGAAAAGGGAAACACAGCGGGCCAGTTGCTCCTTGGAAAGGATGCCCTCCGACCAGTCCGCGTGGAAACCGAAAGCACGGGTGCTGTTCAGGCTGACCAGGTGGAAGTCCTCCGTGCGGTGGACCGGTTCCAGGTCCGCGCCGAACCACCGTGAGTAGCGCCGGAACGGGCGGAAGAATCGGTCGAACGGTTGGTTGGTCGCGGGGATGTCATGATTCCCCGGAATCAGCAGCAGGGGGCCGGGGATGGTTGAGACGAAGTTGTAGGCCGCCTCCAGTTCGGTGCGCCGGGCGCGCATGGTGAGATCCCCGCTGAGAACGGTGAAGTCGTGGGCGTGCGAGCGGGCATGGCTCAGGAAAGCTTCCGCAGCCGCCGTATTCACCGCGCCGAAGTGGGGGTCGGAAAGGTGGAGCAGCCGTGTCATGCGGTGGATTCACTGGTTTCCGCGGGATGTTCCGGGGTGGTGAGCACGACCAGCCGTTCCGGCAGGATGTCCAGCCGGATGGGTAGTGGCATCCGGATGATCTCCCCGTCCAGCATGACGGTACAGTGCTTCCTTCCCCGGGCATTCAGCTCCAGCGAGCGCGCCTTGATGATCCGCAGCTCCGCATTCTCCTCATGCCTGCCCAGCAGGTAGTCCAGCATCGCCTTCACCGCCGCGGATGCTTTCCGATGGGTGCCGATGTAGCCGGTCATGGCGCCCGACCGGAAGTCCGTGCGCGAAGGGACGATGCCGGTGGTGGATCGGTATTTCCCCGGGACGAAGGCGGAGAATTTCGTGCGTGCATGACCGGTGGCGTCCTCGCCCTTCCACTCCAGGGAGAGCGGGCGCGCGCGGGCGAAGATCTTCGGCACCCCGGCGGCCAGTTTGAGTGTCTTCCTCCACCACCGTCCGCCATGGTCCCGCTTCTCGAAGAAGCTGGAGAACTCCGGATAGAAGCCGAAGACGGTGGTGCAGAGGCAGGCACGGCCTGACACCATCAGCACGTCGATGGGGACGGGCTGCGCCTGCGCGAGGAATTCCGCCGCTTCCTTGATGTCCAGCGGCACCCCGAGATCCCTGGCCGCAAGATTGAAGGTCCCCATGGGCAGGACGCCGAGGGCGATGCCCGTTCCCCCGAGCAACCCGGCGGCGGTCGATACCGTTCCATCCCCGCCGCCGACGATGATCGCGTCCGGCCGCTCCGCGGCGGCTTTTTTGATCTCCTCCTCCACCCGTTCCGGATCGATCACGTGGGCGAGGAGTTGGTGCCCTTGCTCGCGGAAGATCTCCTGGACGGTGTGGCATACTTCCGATGCGACCAGACCGCGCTCATTGCCGCCGGCGGCCCGGTTGAGAAGGAGGATACATTTCATCATGCCTGAGCGATGGTGGAGCGGAAGGCGAGCGCGGCGAGCGAGGAACGGATGAGGCCCTCCCCGGCACCCGCTGAATCGTCGTCCGGAGGATGGAGGACGTATTCCAGGACCTTCACCCAGACGGTTGTACCGTGGTTGTGGGATGGATCGGACTGGGCGTGGTTCAGGGCGGCCGGGACATTCCCCCTGCGGATGGCGGCGACGGTGCGGGAGACGGGCGTGTCCGGCGGCGCCAGAACATAATCGACCACCTCCCGCAGATCGACCGGGCGGACGGGCTTCAGCAGGAAATCCGGCACGCGGTGCTGGATCGCACGGAGCACGGCCAGAGGGGTGAGGGCCGCGCTGCACAGTACGATGGGGACGGTATTGCCCGCTTGGCGGAGGATCTCGATGACCCCCAGACCGTCGATGTCAGGCATGCGGAGATCGAGGATGAGCAGGTCGTAGGCCGCGTTGTTCAGTTTCTCCAGTGCCTGCCTCCCGGTGGATGCGGTGTCCACCTGTGTGGCGCGGCTGGAAAGCGCATAGGAAAACCCGAGCCGCAGCGTCGGCTCGTCGTCAACGACGAGCAGCCGTCGTTGCGGCGGGCCGCTGGCTGTCTGCTGCTCAGGCGATGGGGACATCCAGATAGAATTCCGTTTGATTTTCGGTGCGTTCCATCAGGCCGATCCGGCCTTCGTGGGCACGCATGATTTCCCGTGAAATGAAAAGACCGAGGCCCACGCCTTCGTGCGGCTGGCCCGGTGCGCGGAAGAACCGCTCGAAGATCCTCCCTTGGCTCGCCTCCGGTACGCCCGGTCCGCGGTCGATCACGGACACCCTGAGGAACTCCGCCCCCTGTTTCACGCAGCGCAGCGTGATGCCGCCACCCGGAGGGCTGTGCTTGATGGCGTTGGAGACCAGGTTGTTCATCACCTCATCAAGGCGGATCGGGTCGGCCAGTGCGTCCGGTAGTGCGGGTTCCGTCGGTTCCACCTCGATGACGCAACCTTTCGCGGCCGCCGCACCGTGGTAGAGGCGGGCGGAGCGTTCCATGGTTTCCTGCATCCGGACAGGGATCCGGGAGAGGTGGGTGGTTCCACCCTCCGCACGGGACAGGTCGAGCAGGGTGTTGAGGGTGACCAGCAGCCGTTCGCAGTCCTCGTTGGCGGACTCCACCATCGTGTGCTGCATGTCGTTGAGAGACCTGCCGTTTTCCTCCAGCAAAAGGTGCAGCACCATGCGGATGCCGGTGAGCGGGGTCTTGATCTCGTGGCTGACGGTGGAAAGCAGGTTGGTCTTCATGTCGTCCAGCCAGCGGATGCGGCTGACGTTGTGCAGCAGGACCGCCCATCCGGAACCTCCCTTGCCATCATCTTCGGAAACGAAGCGGAAGATACGGGGAAGGTAGTAGAACTCCTCCTCATGGATCCGGAAGAGAAGGGCCTCCCGCGGGTCCTCCGGCAGCAGGTGGGTTCCTGTCTTGCGGCATTCATCGAGGATGCGCTGGATCTTCAGCGGCAGCCGCCCGGATACGCCCAGATCCTCGGTCAGCTCCTCGGCCGCAGGGTTGATCTGCACGATGTTCGTGTCATCCCCGAGCACGAAGACGGGTGAGGGGATGGCCTCCAGGATCGCGCGGTTCACCAGGTTTGTCCGCATCAGGTGGTCGTCCATCACCGAACGCCGCTGCTTCAGTTCCGCGGCCATGTCATTGAAGGCGGCGACCACGGAGCGGAACTCGCTGCCGTGGCCGGGCGCGGGCAGGTTCAGCTCGAAGTTGCCGTTCCGGACTTCATCGATCGATAGCTGGAGCCGGCTGACCGGATCCACCAGGTGCCGCATGAGCTGGAAGTAGATGATGAAGGCGATAGCCGTGCCCAACAGCACCAGTGTGGACACGAACAGGTAGTTCTGGGTCGCGGTTTCCTTCGCCTCGCGGCCCACGGAGAGCAGCTTTGTCTCCGCCAGCTTGGAGATGCTGTCCGCCAGATCGGTGATCCGCTGGGTCTGGCTGCTGATGGAAGTGAGGACGCGGTCCCGGCTCTCGTGGTCCCGCGGCGGATTGGCGAGAAGGCGGTCATAGGTCTCCACATAGGCGGTTACCGCCGCGGCGAGTGCCTCAACCTTCACGTCCGCCTCGCGCAGGATCTTGAGGCGTGTTGACAATTCCGCCGAATAGGCGTCGTAAATCGAGCGGTCGGGGATTTCCGGTTCGACCCGGATGGGTCCCGTGAAGATCGGGATGTAGGTGGAATTCAGCGTGGAGGTGACGGACCTGAACCCGTTGGCCGTGCTGACGACCATGTAGTCCGAAGCCAGGCGCTTGTCGAAGCGCTTGTTGGAATCACGCATCAGCAACAGTGCCGCGGCCCCCACCCCCCAGAGGAGGATGATGAGCGTCAGCAAGCCGAAGAAGAGACGGAATCTTAACATTGCCGTGAGATGTCATTCGATCCCGTAACGCTTCCGCTTCCGGTAGAGCGTGGCTTTGTCGATGCCAAGGATCGACGCGGCATCCTGGAGGGACGGTGCCCATTCCAGAACGCGCAGCAGGTGGGCCTGCTCGATCTCGTCGATGGTGTGTTCGCCGCCGATGCAGAGACCGGAGGCTGGGTCGCGGCTCGCCGTGTTCGCCGAGACCGGGGTGGGGCGGGGAAGATCCTCCGCCTCGATTTTGTTGCCGCGGGCAAGGATGGCCGCCCTTTCGATGGCGTTGCGGAGTTCCCGCAGGTTGCCCGGCCAACCGTGCCTCATCAGCGACGAGCGGCCATTCTCGCTGAAGCCCTCCACCTTGCGTCCCATCTGGCCCGCGAAGAAAGAGAGATAGTCACAGGCGAAGCGGTAGAGGTCGATGGGGCGGTCGCGCAGCGACGGCACTGTGATGCTGATGACATTGAGGCGGTAATACAGATCTTCCCGGAAGTGGCCTGCGGCGATCTGTGCGGGAAGGTCGCGGTTGGTGGCGGCGATGACGCGCACGTTGGACTGCCGGACCTTGTTTTCCCCCAGGCGCTCGTACTCACGCTCCTGGAGCAGGCGCAGCAACTTCGGCTGGATCTCCATCGGCAGTTCGCCGATCTCGTCGAGGAACAAGGTGCCTCCTTCCGCGGCGTGGACCTTGCCCCAGGTGTCCTTCACCGCGCCGGTGAACGATCCCTTCATGTGGCCGAAGAGGACGCTCTCCAGAAGTTCCTTGGAAAGGCTGGGGCAACTCACGGTGACGAACGGCTTGTCCCGCAGGTGGCTCCGTTCATGCACTTCGCGGGCGATCACGCTTTTGCCGGTGCCGCTCTCGCCGAGGATCAGGACGGAGGCATTGGTCGCCGCCGCGCGGAAGAGGATGTCGAACTCCTCATGCGTCCTCTTGTCTTCCGAGGTGAACCGCAGTGGAGGCGAGGAATGTTTCGCCTCGGACTTCAGTTCCTGCACCGTTTCCTGGAGGCGCACCACCTCACCTTGCGTCTGCAGGGCCTTCTTCGCCTTGATCAGGATGGCCCGGAGCTGGTCAGGGGTGAATGGCTTCTCCAGATAGTCGAATGCCCCCAGTTGGGTGGCCTTCACCGCCGTGGCGACCGATGCGTGGGCCGTAAAAATGGTGACCAACTGCCGCGGCTTGATCCCGAGTATTTTCTGGAGGATCTCCAGTCCGTCCTCGTCGCCGAGGCGGAGGTCGAGGAAGACCAGATCGAAATTCTCTTCTTTGACTCTCCGCAGGCAGGAATCGCCGTCTTCGGCGGTTTCGACGTAGTGGCCTTCGGCTTCGAGGGCCAGAGAGGTGGTCAGGCGGATTGATTTTTGGTCATCGACGATCAGGATATCCATGCAAGGAGGGGCTTCTTCTGTTGGGGTTCTTTACCAGATTCCATGCCGTTGATGATATTCAATGCAACTGCTAGGAAATGAATGACATAAGTTTTATTCAGGAGGTCATTTCTGATAGGTTTCACTGCATAATGCAACTAAATGATCCCGCCTCAGCATAATGCAATGGACTGCGAATCTCACCAAGTTACTGCAAATTGCAATTAAGTGGTTTCTTTTTCAACGTTGATAAATTTAGTAAAAATATTGATTTTAAGAGACTTGTGATCGTCGGGTTGGGTTGGCCTGCTCAATGCAATAAAGGAGGTCACTATGAATCCTGTAGTCATCTCCAAAACCGCCGCAAACCACTTCAATCGTATCCTTCTCTGCGGTTCCGCACTGATGGTGACGGCTGCGCTCGCGCTTTCCACGACCTCCTGCGCCACGTCAAAGGGCTTCGGTCGTGACGTGAAAAAAGTGGGTAACAAGATCGAAAACGCGGCTGACCGCACCGGCGGCGCCAACTGATTCACGGGTGGCATGGCTCGAGCCCCGACGTAAGATCACGGACGATTCCGTCCGCGCTTCTTACCCTTTCCCGCCACTCAAAAGTGGCGGGAAATTTTTTCGACCGCAGCCTCCGCGGTCAGTCCATGGAGGGCGCGGAGGGTCTCCGGCTTGCCATGTTCGACAAACTCATCCGGCCAACCGATCCGCTCCACGGGAGTGTGGATCCCGGCACCGTGGAGATGTTCGATGACGGATGCGCCGAATCCGTTGAGCAGCACATGGTCTTCAAAGGTGCAGAGCACCTTGCAGCGTGAGGCGAACTGCTCCAGCACCGCGGCGTCCAGCGGCTTGATGAAGCGAGGATTGATGAGCGCGACCGAGAGGCCCTTGGCCTCCAGCGCCAGCTTGGTGCGTTCCGCCATCTCGAACATGGTGCCCAGTCCGATGAGGGCGACGTCCGTGCCGTCCGCCACGACTTCCGCCTTGCCGATGGGAAGGATCTCCGGCGTCGCGGAGATGGGGGTGCCCTTGATCACGCCCCGCGGGTAGCGGATCGCGGACGGGCCGGCGTCATACGCGGCCATCGTGTGGAGCATGTTGACGAGTTCGTTCTCATCCTTCGGCTGCATGTGGATGAGGCCGGGAATGTGGCGCAGGTAGCCGATGTCAAAAAGCCCGTGGTGGGTGGGGCCGTCATCTCCGGACAGTCCGCCGCGATCCATGCACAGGCGGACCGGCAGTCCCTGCAGCGCCATGTCGTGGATGATCATGTCATAGGCCCGTTGCATGAAGGTGGAGTAGATCGCCAGGAAGGGCCGCAGCCCCTCCGTCGCCATGCCGCAGGCGAACAATGCCGCGTGTTCCTCCGCGATGCCCACGTCGTAATACCGCTCCGGCAGCTCGTTCTTGAAAATGTCCAGCTTCGTTCCGCCCGGCATTGCCGCGGTGATGGCGACGACCTTCGGATCTTTTTTCGCAATGTCCGTCACCGTCCGCCCGAAGATCTCGGAGCAGGTGGGGGAGGTCGTCACGTCGGTGGAGCCGTCCTCGATCTTGTACGCGCCGAGTCCGTGGAACTTCCCGGGGTTGTCGAGGGCGGGCTGGTAGCCGCGGCCTTTCTCTGTGATGATGTGCAGGACCACGGGTTCCTGCAGCGTCTTCAGATGCTCGAAGGTTTTGACCAGCAGCGGCAGGTCATGGCCATCGATCGGGCCGAAGTAGCGCAGGCCGAATTTCTCGAAAAGGACGTTGGGGAACAGCAGGTTCTTCGCCCCTTCCTCGACCTTGTGGGCGAGCGAACGGATGGCCCGGCCGGCGACTTTCTCCACGAAGTCCGCCGCTTTGCCACGGATTTCGGAATAGGTCGGATGAGTCTGCAGGGCGTTGAAATAGCGGGCGATGGCACCGACGTTCTTGTCGATCGACCATTCGTTGTCGTTGAGGACGACGATGAACTTCCGGGTGGTCTCCGCGATGTTGTTGAGCGCCTCCAGGGTCGGTCCGCAGGTGAACGCGGCGTCTCCGGCCACGGCAACCACGTGGTTGCCCCCGCCGGTGAGGTCCCGCGCGGCGGCCATCCCCAGTGCGGCGGAGAGGGCGGTGCCGGCATGTCCGGCGCCATAGGCGTCATGCTCGGACTCCGAGCGCAGAAGGAATCCATTCAGCCCCTTGTAGGTACGGATGGTGTGGATCTGGTCCGCCCTTCCGGTGAGCATCTTGTGGACATAGCCCTGGTGGGCCACATCGAAGACGAATTTGTCCTCCGGGGTGGAGAACACCCGGTGCAGGGCGATGGACAACTCCACCACCCCCAGGTTGGGGCCCAGGTGGCCGCCGGTCTTCGAGAGCGAGGTGATCAGCGAGTGCCGGATTTCCTCCGCCAGGAGGGGCAGCTCGTCATCCGCCAGATGCTTGACGTCATCAGGCGAATGGATCGAGGAAAGCAGCGGTCCGAGTGCCGGAGGTTGGTCGGGCTTAGAAGAGGCGGATGTCGTCATCGTCGTCGGGATCGGCCGCGGGGCGGGCGGCGCTGGCGGGCCCGGGAATGTGCGCGGGATCAGTGTCGGTTTCCAGCCCGATTTCCGTCTGATTTCGGAGGGTGATCAGTTCGATCCGGGATTTGGCTTCCTTGAGGAGGGATTCGCACGTGTTGAGGAGGGTCGTCCCCTTTTCATAGTGTTCCACGAGCTCGCCCAGGGGGAGCTGATCGTGCTCCATGGCCTCCACGATGGCTTCCAGATTGCTGATGGCCTCCTCGAAGCTGGGGCCGCCCTTGGGGGTGGATGCTGGATTCTGCTTTGCCATCGGTTCAGCGGCCGGGTTCTGAGGTGGAGCGGATCGCACGGTCGCTGTAGAAGATCATGTCCACGCCGAACAGTGGCAGGGGATAGGGATAGCGTTTGGCGATGCCTTCCAGCTTCGGATCCTTGTCAAAGGTGCGCAGGCCGGAGGTGGAGGCATAGGTCCGGCCGTCGATGACCAGCGAGGTGAAGTCCTGGTACTGCTGGTAGATCTCCGCAATGGAGCCGTGCTGGTTGGAGACCGGGGAAATCAGGATGCCGGTCAACGGTGTCTGGGAATCCGCCGCGATGGTCTCGAACTTCTCGAAACCCCTCCGCGTCGTGGGCAGCCACAGGCTGACCCGGTCCGCATACCACGCCACCGCCCATGGCTGGTCCGCCACGACGATCTCGTTTTCCTTCACCACCTTCTTCAGGCCGATGTTGAGCGCCGGCGCGTAGTAGGGCGGCCAATGGGGCAGGCCGCCGCTGTCGCGCATGTTCATACCATTGATGACCTGCCGCGGCAGGATGATCATCATGGGCATCGCGCACACGAGGACGATCACGTAAAGATGCGTGTTCCTCATGAATGGCGTGGTGTTCACCACGGTGAGGCGTGACCAGAGGATCGACACGAAGGCGATCCCGTAGGCCGCCATGATGGGGGCGAACAGCAGGTGGAGCTGGTTCGGGTCCAGCCCTTTGCTGGAGACTCCATAAAACGACAGGCCGACCGCGGTGGTCACCCACATCAGCAGGAGCACCCAGCGGAAGTTGGCGATCGGCGCGCGCTTGAAGGGATGCAGCAGGGAAAGGAAGAACAACGGGGCCACCACGATGCCCGCAAGCAGCGGGATGATGTCCATGGTCTGGAGAAGCGTGGTGCGGACGATCTTCATGACCAGGCCGTCCGTCACCGCCGCCGCTTCCGTCAGGTCGTGCCCGCGCATCACCGCTTCCTCCGTGCCCATGCCCACGCCGTTGTAGAGGCTGAGGAACGCGGCACCGAACGGCGAATCCGTGACCCGGTAGGCGCGCAGCATCGGGCCGACCGCGGCGAGGATAATGAGCACGATGACCGCCGCGCCGATGACACCCCGGGGGCGGAACGCCAGCGCGGCATAGATGACGTAGCCCAGCGCGATCCACACCGTCATCCAGTGCGTGAGGGCGAGCAGGGTGAAGAAAACCCCTGCGATGAGGGCCGGGACAAAGGGGAGGCGTCCTTCCGCCTGGGCCTCAACCGCCCGGTAGACGAAGTAGAGGCCGGAGGTGAACAGCAGCAGCATCAGCATCTGCGGCAGTCCGCTGAGCGAAAAGTCCCAGAACGTCTGGCAGAACAGCATGATGATGGCCGTGACGGCGGCGATCTTCGGGTCGAATATCCTCGTCACCAGCAGGTAGGTGACCGCGATGGACATCAGGAAAAACAGCGTCGAGATGGCCGCGATGACCCGGTCCAGGGGAAACACCATCTCCTTTTCCTTCATCGGCCAGGCGTCGGCTTCGTTCGCGCCGATCAGACGCAGCACCACGGAGTTGACCAGGGGGTTGAGCGGCGCGTGGTAGGTGTCCTTGAAGTCTTTGAGGGCCACGGTCTCGGAAAAACCCTTGGAGGCCATGTCATAGGCGGCGGGGCTGATCATCTTCGTGGAGAATCCGTTGCCCCGTGCGATTTCACGGGCGATCTGTGCCTGCTCCATCCCCTTGGGGGCGTTCAGTCCTTTGAACAGCGCGAACAGGTTGGCGAAGGTGAGGATGATCAGGACCAGGATGAAAACCGTGCGGCGGATCAGAGTGCCTTTTTCCAGGACAGGGCGTTGGCTCATAGGTGGAGTTGGAATGGGGGTCGTCAGAAATTGAATTCCTTCAATTTGCGTTGAAGTGTGCGGCGGCTGATTCCCAGCAGTTCGGCGGCGCGGGTCCGGTTGTCACCCGCCGCGGCGAGGGCACCGCGGATCGCGTTGCTTTCAAGCGCATGCAAGTTGAAATCGGCAGGCGCGACAAGCGGGTTTTTGAGGAGCAACGGCGCGTCGATCTTCGGAATTGGCGCGGAATGAAGGAATTGGGGCAGATGACGGACATCGATGACGGGATCGTTGCTCATCACCACCCCGTGCTCGATGGCCGTGCGCAGCTCCCGGACGTTGCCCGGCCATGGGTAGGACAGCAGCAACTGCATGGCCCCGTCCGTCAGGGGCTTCTTAGGGCGGTCGTTCTCCTTGGCGAACTCGCCCAGGAAGCTGTTGGCCAGCAGGACGATGTCTTCGCGCCGGGTTCTCAGCGGAGGCATCTCCAGCTTGACCACATTCAGGCGGAAATAGAGGTCCTCCCGGAACGTTCCCTGCTCCACCAGTGACAGCAGGTTCTTGTTGGTCGCGGTGATGACCCGGACATCCACCTTGATCGGGGTGTTGGATCCCACCCGCTCGATCGTCCGTTCGGACAGCATCCGCAGCAGCTTCACCTGGGTGGGCGCGTCGATTTCCCCGATCTCATCCAGGAACAGCGTGCCGCCGTCTGCCTGTTCGAACCTGCCGATGCGCTTCTGCGCCGCGCCGGTGAACGCGCCTTTCTCATGGCCGAACAGCTCGCTCTCCAGCAACTGCGGGGAAAGGGCGGCGCAGTTCACCGTGACCATCTTTCCAACAGGCCGCCCGGAGAGATGGTGCAGGGTGTTCGCCACCACCTCCTTGCCGGTGCCGGACTCACCCTCGATGAGGATGGTGGCGCGGGTGGGCGCCACCTGGCGGATCAGGTCGAACACCCGGTTCATCGCCGGGGATTTGCCGATCAGTTTGTCGATCTTGTGCGCCTGCTTGACCTGGGTGACGAGCTGGCGGTTCTCCGTCTCCAGCGTCCGCCCGCGCAGCGCACGCTTCAGCAGCATCTCCACCTCGTCGAGGTTGAGCGGCTTCGTAACGAAGTGCCAGGCCCCGCGCCGCATGGCCTCCACCGCGGTGTCCACGGAGCCGTAGGCGGTCATGATCAGGGAAACGGGCGGCTCCGGCAGCTTCTGCGCCATCTCCAGCAGGTCCATCCCGGAGTCCCCGCCCAGCCGCAGGTCGGTCAGCAGGAGCTGGATCGGCTCGGACTTCAGGATCGTCAGCGCCTCCTCCACCCCGGAAGCGGTATAGACGTCGAACTCCTCCTCCAGCGCGCTGCGGAGGCCTTCGCGCGTGGCGCGTTCGTCATCGACGATGAGGAGGGTGGGGAGCATGGGTCAGAGGTCGATGGTGGGTGAAGCGAGCAACCGCGGGCTGCGGTCGCCGCGCGGCAGGTGGATGTGGATGCGGGTGCCGGAGTTCTCCTTGCTGTCGATCTCGATCTCCCCGCCGTGTTCGCGGATGATCCGGCGCACGATGAGCAGGCCCAGCCCGGAGCCGGAGGACTTCGTGGTGCGGTAGGGCTCGAACAAGGCCCCCATGTGCTCCGGGGAAATGCCGGTGCCGTTATCCTCGATGGTGATGACGAACTCGTATTCGGTGAACCGGGTGCGGATGCTGATGCGGCCGTTCTGCCCTGGCAGCGCCTGGTAGGCATTCCGGATCAGGTTGTAGAAAACCTGCTGGAACTGGCCGCCATCGACATTGGCGGGGGGCAGGAACTCCGCCAGGTCCAGCTCCACGGCGATGTTGCGGGACGCCAGCTCCGGTTCCAGCAGCTTCAGCGTTTCCTTCAGCAGGAAATGCAGGTCGCACCGCTCGCGGGTCGGCTTCGTCGGCCGGACGGCGTGGAGGAACTGCTTGAGGATGGTGTCCAGCCGCTGGATCTCCTGGCGGGCGGTCTTCAGATTTTCCTCCAGCGGACCACGGTCCCCGGCGGCCAGCTTGCGCAGCTTCCGCCCCATCAACTGGAGGTGGATGTCCAGCGAGTTGAGTGGATTCCCGATTTCATGGGCCACCCCGGCCGCCAGCAGGGTCAGCGCGTTGAGCCGTTCCGTCTCCAGCGTTTCCTCCGCCTCCGCCCGGGTGGTTGTCAGGTCGCGCACCAGCATCACGTGGCCCAGCGGCGCGCCGGAGTCCTCGATCGGAGCGAGGTAGAAATTCAGATAGCGGTGGTCCGGGTAGAACACCTCCAGATCCCGGGACACGGCATGCCCGGGCCGGGCGAGGCTTTCCCAGTCCAGCCCGCGGATCTGGCTGGCGATCAGTTCCCCGGTTGCCCGCTTCGGGTCCAGTCCGAAAAATTGGCAGGCGGCCGTGTTCATGAAGTCCACCCGGCTTTCCGGGTCCAGGATGATGACCCCCTCCCGCAGTGCCTCGAACACCTTCGTCAGCGTGCCCTTTTCCCGGATCAGGCGGGTCACCAGTTGGTGCACCTCCCCCGGGTCCACGCTGTCCAGCCGGGAAACGAGTTTGTCGAGGAAGCCGGGTTTCACCTTTCTGGAAGTTCGGTTATCGGTTAAGCAGGGGAATGGATCTCTTGCTGGTCATCTCGACATTTCCTGATGAGGAAAAGGCGCGACAGATTGGCACGCTGCTGGTGGAAAAGCAACTGGCTGCGTGCGTGAATCTTCTGCCCGGCCTCACTTCCATCTACCGCTGGCAGGGCAAGATCGAAACGGCCGGCGAAGTCATGGCCATCTTCAAGACCACCGCGGCGGGCTTCCCAGCCTTCCGCGACGAATTGCTCGCCCTCCACCCCTATGACGTGCCGGAGGTCGTGGCCCTCCGCACGGCGGATGTCTCGGCGGCTTATGGCCGGTGGATCATGGAGCAGGTGGGGGTGTGAGAGAGTCACCTTCATTCAGGTGATTCCGAACGCCTTCGTGATTTCCTCAGAAACCACCACCCACAGATCGACGACGCGAGGAGAACACCGCTCGTCCATCGCAGAGGGGTGGTGTTCCCCTGGATCTGTCCGGAGATCCTGTCAGTCCAATACCCGACAGCCGGGATGGGTGGCTCCAACCCGGGCGAGGGTTTCAGCTCAATCTCGGTTACGATGCCTTCAGGGACCGGTAGTTTCCCGATGCGGAGGAGATTTTTCGCCTCA
Source organism: Luteolibacter sp. SL250 (assembly GCF_026625605.1). NCBI lineage: Bacteria > Pseudomonadati > Verrucomicrobiota > Verrucomicrobiia > Verrucomicrobiales > Verrucomicrobiaceae > Luteolibacter > Luteolibacter sp. SL250. The sequence continues at coordinate 4,414,146 of NZ_CP113054.1, read as the reverse complement.
GATCGCAAGGGAAAGAAGACAACGGGATATCCTCTGGCTGCTGATTGATAGGAGGCCGGATGATCCAGGGCGGACTGGAGCAGCGCCAGATCTTCGTCGGCCCCCAGTTCCACCAGAAATCTCAGTCCTGTTGCCAACCGGTGGGCTGGGATGGGCTGGTGCTCGTTGGGGCGGATGATGGGGCCATCCGTTTTCCAGCGGGTCCTTCCTTTTCCCGAGATTTCCGTCCGGAGGAATGTGCGCAGATCCTCCACGCAGTTTGGGGGGAATCTGTGATGAGGCAGGCGATCCCGATGTAATCCGAGGATCGCGATCGTACCAAGGGGATCGCGGTGGAAAAGATGCGGCATCATTTTCTCTTCGGACTCAGTCCAGTCAGTTCTTTTCCCGTAACTTGCCGCGCGGAAGCAGGCGAGAATGTCGAGATCGTCGCGCATCACGTTTTCGACAAGCCAGCGGATGCTTTCCTGCTTCTGTCCCCTCAATGAAAGGCCTCCTAGGCCGTGCGGGGCCAGTTGCGGTTGTTCGAGGAAAGCACGGAAGGTGTCCAGTGGTATGCCCAGGTCGAATGCCTGTGTGTACGCTGCCATCCGGGCGGCGATCTCGCGCTCCGCCATGTCGTGGGAATCCAGAGCGAGCTTGGTTTGGACGCCCAGTCTCCGGATGCTCTCCGGTGAGAAGGTGGCCCGGAGTGTGGGCGGGAGGTGGGATTGGTAGTTCATCACCTCGAAAAGATACCTCCACGTCGCCACCCGGCACCTTTCAGGGGTGCCGAAAGCTTTCCTGCCCTCATGCCCGAGGGCGCCCAGGCATCGTTCGAGGAGCGTTTGGAGGTTGCCGTCCGGCTCGGAAGGTCGTGCCAGCACTTCTTCCATCCTACGGTAGGTTGATATTTCCTCCGGGGTGCTTTCGGGAGCGCGCTGGCGATCCGCCAGCCATCGTTGGAATCCGAGACGATCCGCAGGGGCGAAGCCGCATAAGGATCGCTTCAGTTCCAGTATCGCCATGAATTCCTCCGGGTTGGAGGCGGCTTGGCCCTTGCTCCAATTGTTTTCCACGGTGCCTCCATGTCTCCATGGGCCGTGGATAGTCGCAAGGGTGCGTGCCTCCATCTTTTCGACCTGTTTGAGGTTGTAGCGGCCATCCTGTGGTTCGGAGAGAAATTTTCCGAGGCGGTAGCGGATCCTGCCGCCGATGTCTCCTGCCACGGGAGACCTTCCCAATATTGCGGTGGCGTGGCCGGCGGGAAGATCCCGGGGACGGATTCCTGTCCCGCAGATTCCTTTGATTTCTTCCCGGGATTGCCATCTCCCGCGCAGCCACACCTCGCTCGTGATCAGATCGTAACCTCCTACGATCCCTTTCACGGGTTCACCAGTGCGGTTCACCAGATAGATGATGACATCCCTGCCCCTATTGTCTTCATCATCGACCACCAACGACAGCGGGCTGGTCGCGCGTTCCAGCACCCGCCGCGGAATTTGATCGAATCTCAACGCCCTGCCGAGGGATATCCCTGTGGAAACGGGATCGTTCACGACGGCGTCCCCACCTTTCAGGAACCATCTCGCGTTGTCGTGGGATGGGTCGCGGGGGAATGCTTCCAAGGTTCCATCGGGCATGAAGCGATAGCCGCTCGTGTCTCCCATGAATGCCAGCGTGCGGCTTCCGGACCGCAGTTCCTTCATCCATTCCGCCCAAAGATAAAACACGTGTTCCATTCTTCTGGGACAAGGTGGATCCATGAGGGGAAATCTCCTGACTTTCTCCGCGGCACTCTCTTCCAGACGGAGAAAGAGGAAGCCGCCGTTGTTGCCGTCATCTTCAACGGGGGTTGCATATATCTGCGGGCCGTCCAGGAGCGAGCACAGCTCCCGGACGGCGGACGGATCCAGCAACAGGCCCAACACGTCGATCGCCACGGTGAATGACTTCCATCGTGCCGTGTCCATCTCCCATGCGCCTTTCGGTCCGATGGGCTTGCCGGTCTTCAGATCCCAGCGCGGCTCGACAGCGTGTTCCCTCGCCTCCCGGATGGCACGTGAGAAGTGTTCCACCGCCTTCCCTTGGGTCATGAGGAGTTCGTGTCGCGCAAGAAAGCCCGTATTGAAAAGCGATCCATCGGGATCCGGAAACGAGATGTCCGGCAGTCCGGTCAGGAACTCTCCGACTGCCTGGATGCGCGTGGAGAGGGTGTCATGGTCCTTGGCCGCTTCCAGCTTCGCGGTCCACACGCTGACCTTGGTTTCTCCGTCGTATGCGGGTTGTGCCCCCACCGGCTCCAAAAGTAATGTCATCGCGATCCCCAGCCGAACCACGGCCTCCATGGAAATCTTCAGATTCTTGCAGTGGGTGCGCAGACAGACCAGCAAGACAAAGGGCTGGTGGGACATGCTGCGTGGGGCTGCCTGGAAAATGCCGGAACCGTCCGGTGCCTGCAAGCAAATGATGGATGCGGGTGGCCAACCATTGCCTGTCAGGGAGAACGTTCTCAACGCGCCGCTCCCGGCACCAGCCTCACGCCGCCCTTCAGGAGTTCGAGCATGCGGCCGCGGAAGATGATGGCGTCGGAGCTCTCCACGGCGGTGAGGTTGCGTTTCCACAGGCCGTTCTCGGTTTCCGCCTGGTCGATGATGCTGCCGGGGCCGTAGTGGCGGTCTTCCTCTCCGGGGGCTGTGGCGGTGATGAGACCGGACCGGACCATGAGGTAGGCGCGGCAGACGTCGCCTTTTTCAATGAACGTCTCGCCGGCCTCGAAGTGGACGGAGGGCATGGGGTCCGGGGTTGCGGCGACGGGCAGGGCGAGATCCCTCGGGAAAAGGAGCTCGAAGGTCCAGTCGAAGATGACGCGCAGCTTCCGCGCGGTGCCGGGGAGCTTTGCCAGGTAGATGGTGCGCCACATCCACCACGCGATGAAGCCGCTGAAGCGGTAGCCCATGACTTCCGCGACCGCCTCCCGCGTGCCGACGGTGGCGAGCTGTCCCATGTAGCGGTAGGTGAAGGGGGCTGCCTTTTCCCCTTTGAGGACGGCGGCGATGTTGCGGCCGATGCGGGTGCCTTGGCGGAGGGCGAACTGGGCGGTGGGCGGGGAGGTCTTCATCTCCCCCTCGTCGTCCCACGGTACGGCGGCGCAGTCGCCCGCCGCCCACAGGGTGGGATGCCCGGCGACCTGCATGGTGGGTAGGGTGGGGATCCGGCCCTTCTCCGGTTCGATGCCGAGCTGCCGGCAGAGATCCATGACGGCGGGGTTCGGCGCGTTACCGATGCTGGAGATGATGGTGTGCGTTCCGATGGAGTTCGTCTGGTTGTAGGTGATCCTGCCTGAGGTCGCCTCATTGACGCGGGAGTTGAGAATGATCTCCATGCCCCGCCTTTCGAGCACGCGCTGGGCGTGGTCGCCCAGTTCCGGGCCGATCTCCTCGAGCAGATGCGCGCGGCTGTGGATGAGGACCACCCGTGCGGGCGTGTTGTTGAGGTTGGCGTAGAATTCCTTCGCTCCTTTCACCAGGTCGAGGATCTGGCCGGCGGTTTCCACACCGGTGTAGCCGCCACCGACGATGGTGAAAGTGAGGAGGCGTTTCCGCACCTCCTCATCACTGGCAAGGTTCGCTTCCTCCAGCCGATTGATGATGGCGGAACGAATGCGGAGGGCGTCGGTCACGGACTTCATCGGCATCCCGTGCTCGGTCATGCCTGGCACCCGGCTCAGGTCGGTGATGCTGCCCAGGGTGACGACCAGATGCTCGAAATGGATGGTCTGGTTGCGGGTGAAGCGGCCGCCATCGACGATGACTTTCTTCCCCTGCCAGTCGATGTGCTGCACCTTTGCCTGGAGGACGTCCACGTTGCGGCAGAACTGCCGGAGCGGGTGGACCACATCCTGCGGGGCCAGCGCGGAACCAGCGACTTCCGCCAGCATCGGGTGGAACACCATCGCGTTCCGTTCCGCGACCAGCGCCACCTCATCGACCGCCTTCGGACCGAGGAGTTTTCCCAGTGCCTTCGCGCAGTAAGCTCCGGCGAAGCCGCCGCCGAGAATCAGGACCTTGTAACGGAGTGGCGGGTTGGCTTCCACGGCATCTGGCATCCCGCAGCCTAACAGGGAAATGCGTTTGCTCAATAGCGGGGAACTTCCGGATCCACCGCCAGACTCCACAGCTCGATCCCGCCGTGCATGGAAAAGGCGTTGGAGAATCCCCGGGAGCGCAGGAAAAGCGCGGCCCGCAGGGACCTCATGCCGTGGTGGCAATAGACCACCACGCCGCGCGCCGGATCATCCGTCAGTGCGCCCACCCGCTCGGGAAACTCACCGAGCGGCACCCACTCATTGCCCGGGATCTGGCAGATCGCCAGTTCCTCCGCCTCGCGGCAGTCAATCAGGCGTGGCCGTTCGCCTTCCGGCAGGTTGATCCAGGCGGCGACGGATTCCGGGGAAACCTCTGCGGTGGCTGCGGGGTCGGGAAGCATGGCGGAGATGAAATGCCGGGAAGATGGACGCAGGCAATGAGCGTATTGCCCTTGGCCCGATGGCTATTTCATCGCGCCTTCGATGATTTTGATAATCTTGGAATTATGATCGGAAAGCTGGCGTTCGTAAATCGCTCCGTAAAAGACGCCGGAGTATTTGCCGTTTTCATCGATTCGTTCCACCAAGGTTGCGATGCTGTCTTCCCCTCCTGAGGGGAGGATGATTTTTCGGTTGGCCTTATAATATCCCAGGATGGCATCGACATCGAACTCTTTCCGGAATTGATCGCTGTCCTTAGGAGGAAGGAATTTTTGGGACATCACGACCCGAACCTTGTCATCCTGCCATTTCTTCTCCCAATGGAATATCTGCTTTGGTGCCAACCCTTTGAAGGCAACTACGATCACGTGTGAATCCCATCCGCCCAGTGCGCAGATTCTGAGGAAGCTGTCGAAGTCACCGAACTGGCTGAATATGCTCAGTGGAGGGATGGCCATCCCGCGCAGTCGATTCACATACTCCTGGTCTGAAATCGAATAAATGCCGGATGGATCATTGATTTCAGCCGGGTTCGAACGCGCGCCTTCAGACAGGAATACACCTAGACATGCAGCTATCATCAATCGCATCATTGGTTGAAGGGTATGGAAGCGTTCTTGGGGAAGGGAAGTCAGCGCGCCACCTGCGGTGGCTCCACATAGTGGGCCACTATCATGGTCTGGATCCTCATTTCAACCCAAGTCTTCCAGGAATGAAGTCACCGCTCCACAGTCCTCCCGCCTTTCAGCCAGCGACGGTGATAGGCCGGTACCACTAAAATGGCATCACTCCACGATCACCGGGGTGCCCACCTGGACGTTCTCGAAGAACTTGGTGGACATGTGGTGGGGCATCCGCACGCAGCCGTGGGAGGCGGCGTAGCCGGGGAGGTAGCCGGTGTGCATGCCGACGCCGCCGTTGAAGCGCATGAAATTCGGCATCGGCGCGCGGACGAAGGTCGCTCCGGCGGGGATCTTCTTCAGGCGGATGTCCACATCGTCATCGACGGTGTTACCGGCGGCGTCCTTGAACACGCCATAGAGGGAGGAGCGGTGGTCCTTGCTTTTTTCGGTGATCTTGTAAGCGCCGGGAGGGGTGCCGTGGTCTTCGTCACCGCTGGAAATCTTGGAGACACCGACCAACTGGCCGCCCTTGTAGAAGAACGCCTTCTGCTGCGCGCGGTTGATCTTGATCATTGGGGATCCCATGACCCCGTCACCGTCCCAGTAGGAGATGTCGTCCGGGATCGCCGGGGGCTTGTGGTGCGGGCCGCCGGAGGTCTGGCGGTGGATGGATCCGCCGATGCCGGCCATGTAGTCCGAGCCGGGAGGTGCCCCGCCACCACAGGAGGTGAAGGCGAGGGCAGCGAGACAGGAAGTGGAGAGTAAGGAGAGAAACTTCATGGCGGATCGGTTTTCCGCGCGGACCATGGTCCGGACGGGGTGCTAGGTCAAGTGAACAGTCTTCCCGGGGCACTCAGGCCGGGGTTGCGCCATGGGAGGGAAATGGTAAGGATCTTATTTCAAATTTATGCCGAATTACGATTACCAATGCGGGAAGTGCGGGCACACGTTCGAGGTGTTCCAGAGCATGAAGGACGCCAAGCTGGAGGATTGCCCGCAGGAGGGATGTGACGGGAAGGTGAAGCGCCTGCTCGGCACCGGCGCGGGCCTCATCTTCAAGGGAGGCGGCTTCTACCAGACCGACTACCGCTCCGCATCGTACCAGGCCGGCGCGAAGGCGGACAGCGGCGCGGCCCCCGCCGCGAAATCCGAAGCCGCCCCGGCTCCGGCGCCTGCCGCTCCGAAATCCGGCGACTGACCCTCCGGCTCCCCGTTTTCCGTTTCCTCCAGAAAAACCCACCCATGGCCGAAGAATCGAACACCAAGCCCCGCGGCTGCTTCTCGCGTCTCTTCTCATCCTTCCTGTTCCTGGTCGCCCTCGGCCTCGCGGCGGCGCTGTACTTTGCGACGCAGCCGCAGGACCTGTCGGACGTGAAGGGCTATGGCGGGATCTCCGGCACCCCGCCTCGGGATCTCGGACAGGCGCTCCACAATGCGGTGGAGCGCGGCTACGACCTCCGCCTTTCCGAGGAGGATATGAACCGCTGGCTGGCGGCCACGCTGGCCATGGAACAGGGCGGCGTGCTGGGGGGCAGCGTGAAACTGGAAGGGGTCGCCATCCGCCTGGAGCAGGACGTTGCGGAAGTGGTGATGGTGCGGTCCGCGTTCGACCGTCCGTTCACGGTTTCCATGTTCCTGAGGATCGAGCAGACGGAGTCTCCCGATGGTGTTTCGACCGCCCTCCACCGCGACGGAGGTGCCTTCATGGACAGTTTCCCGAACCTGAAGAAAGGCGGGCGCTTTGGAAAGCTGGTCGTGCCGCAGGGGCTGCTGCTGCTGGTGATGCCGGCGTTTTCCGAGTTGAAAGACCAGTTCAAGGATGAGATCTCCAACGGACTGGAGAAGATGGCGCGGGTGAAGATCGAGGAAGGGAACCTCGTCCTGGATCCGCGTGGCAGCACCTCCCCTGAAACGATCAATCCCTTCTGATGAAGTTCGCGCCGGTCATCGTGTCCATCGCCCTCCTGCCACTGGTCGTGGCGCAGGAGCCGCCGCGTGCGAACCTGGTGGTGGAGGACAACGGAGCCTCGCCGGGTGAGGCGGTCAGCCGGTCCGGGCTGTTCCGGGTGACCGGAGGTGACGGTGGCGCGCGCGGGACCATGGCGTTGCTGGCGGACCAGACCCGTGAGGAACTCCGGGCCCTCACCGAGGAGAAGGGGGAGGAACAGGTGGTGATGCCCATCCGCATCCTGCTTTCCGGAAATCCGGGGGAACCCGCGCCGCCCCGCCCGGTGGTGATGGAGCTGTTTTTCAATGACCAGGCCTTCGACCTGCGGGTCCGCGCCCACATGGGCCGTGGTGTCGGGCGGGAGCAGTTCGCCTCCGTGCTGACATCCGCGCTGATCTATGAGCGCACCCTGCGCACCCGGAAGCCGAACGAGTCCGAAAAGGAATTCAACGTGCCGCCGTGGTTGGTGGAAGGCCTGCGGGAGGCCACCGCATGGAGATTGAAGCAGGCGGACCGCCGCCACTATGAATCACTCTTCCGGCGGGGGGGCATCTACAAGATGGACCAGTTGTTCTCCGTCACCGGACCCGCGGAGGAGCAGATGGACACCGCGATGAAGCTCGCGTTCCGCGTTTCCTCCGGTGCGCTGGTGATGGCGCTGCTGGAACAGCCGATGGGCAAGGAGGGATTCCGCGCCTTCCTCACGGAGGTGGCGGGCTACCAGGGGGAAATGCCGGTGCTCCTCAGGAAGCACTTCCCGGAACTGAACCTTTCCGAAAACAGCCTCGAAAAGTGGTGGGCGCTGCAGATGGCGAACAAGGGCGCGGCCCCGTTGTCCGACAGTCTCTCCATCGCGGAGACGGAGGCGGGGCTGGAGGAGGCGCTGCGCTTCCATTTCCGCAGCCCGGAGGGAGTCGTGACGGAGAAGCCCATCTCGGCGTGGCAGGAACTGTCCGACCTCCAGCCGAAGGAACGGATCGACGCGATCAAGCCGGCCCAGGATGCCATCTGGCGGCTCAGCTACCGCAGCTTTCCCTCCTACCGTCCGCTGTTGGTGGAGTATCAGGAGGTGCTCACCTCCATGGAGCGCTGGGAGACGGAAAAGGTGCCGGAACGGCTGGCGTCCCTCGAACAATCCCGGGAGCTGATGCGTGCGAAGGGGGAGCGGGCGGTGGATTTCCTCGACTGGTTCGAAATCACGCGGGCGCGCAATCCCAGCGGCGTGTTTGATGACTACCTGCGGCTGAAGGAGCGCCTGCAGGAGCGGAAGCACGTCCGGACGGATCCCATGTCGGAGTACCTCGACCGCATGGATGAGCTTTTCAGCCGCGGCCAGGAAGAGAGGCCCGTGAGATCCGCCCAACAGCCGTTGATGCTGCCGGAGTGAGGCATGGGGTGGGCCACCCTGCCGCGTGAACCGCTTCTCACCATCTGAAAATGAGGGGCGGCACGATGATGCGCACGTTCCCTCCCTGACGGTTCTCGCTTTCCGTCACCGCGGTGACCAGACCGTTCTCGAACTCGACGGCCGTCTTGCTCTTTTCCTCCTGCGTGACGTGGGAGAGCTGGCGGAAGATCCCTCCGGTCACCGGGTCGATGCGGGTGACGTAGTGCTTCACCTCCTCGTAGTCGATGAACTCCCAGCTCCCCGCCTCGCCGGTGCTGGTCCGGCGCATGGAGGTCTTCGTCGGCTTGCCCAGGGACAGGGTGACTTCATCCGTGGTCATGCCCACCGCCACCGCCTTCGCGGCGATGAGGTTCTGCACCTCGATCTGGCGCACGTAGAGTTTCTTGAGATTTTCCACGAAGTCCGGGTCCTTCGCTGAGAAGGCCCACGGCCCGACCCAGCCGGAGATTCCCCCGCTGCGGCCCTGTCCGCGCACCCGGTAGACCTTGTCCGTGATGGCCTCCAGTTTCACCCGCTGGTTCGCCCGCAGGTAGCCCAGCCGGTGGCTGCCCGTCTTGTCGGAAAAGACGGGCGCTTCCTTGATGACGTCCAGCTCGATGGGCTGTTTCAGCGTTTCCTCCAGATAGACCACGTCCGGGTCGGAGTTCAGGAGGGAGGAGCGGTCCGCGCGTTTGATCTGGGCCCCTGCGGAGAGCGCGAGGCCGACGGAAACAAGCGCGATGAGCCACCGGTTCATTGGGTCAATCTACCGGCATCCGGGGAAAACGGAAGCCTGTTTCTTCTGTGACGTCCGGTGTGGTGGATTCATTCAAAGGGAATTTCACGGATTGCGGCCCCGGCATTTCCGGAAGAACATCCCCCCGCCACCATGTCCTCCTCGATCTCCTCCAAACTCTTCGCCACCGCCAAAACCCTGATCCCCGGAGGGGTGAACTCCCCCGTCCGCGCGTTCCGGAATGTCGGCGGGGAGCCATTCTTCGTCCGCCGGGCGAAGGGCAGCCGCATTGAGGACGTGGACGGGAAAACCTACATCGACTACATCGGCTCCTGGGGGCCGAACATTCTCGGTCACGCGCCCACCGTCATCACGAACACGATCCATGAGGTGGCGAAGGACGGCGTCTCCTTCGGCATCCCGAACCCGTATGAAGTTGAAATGGCGCGCACCATCGTCGAGTGGGTGCCATCCGTGGAAAAGGTCCGCATGTGCAGCTCCGGCACGGAGGCCACCATGTCCGCCATCCGCCTGGCCCGCGGCTACACGAAGCGGGACTACATCGTGAAGTTCGACGGCTGCTACCATGGCCACAGCGACTCCCTGCTGGTCGCCGCCGGTTCCGGCGCGCTCACCCACGGGGAGCCGGACTCCGCCGGTGTCCCCGCCGCTTTCGCGGAAAAGACCATCGTCCTGCCCTACAATGACGTTGAGGCGCTGGAGAACCTCTTCGCCGCGCAGGGCGAGCTCATCGCCGCCATCATCGTGGAGTCCTATCCCGCGAACGCCGGCCTCGTCCTGCCGAAGCCCGGTTACCTCGACCTCCTTTCCTCGATCACGAAAAAATACGGCGCGCTGCTGATCTTCGACGAAGTCATGACCGGCTTCCGCCTGGGCAAGGCGGGGGTGCAGGGACTGGAGAACCTCACCCCGGACCTGAGCTGCTTCGGCAAGGTCATCGGCGGCGGTCTGCCGGTCGGTGCGTTCGGCGGCCGGGCGGATGTGATGGACATGCTCGCCCCCATCGGCCCGGTTTATCAGGCGGGCACCCTTTCCGGGAACCCACTGGCGATGGCGGCGGGTCTCGCCCAGTTGAAGGAACTTTCCAAGCCCTCCGGCTTCGCCAGGCTCGACCAGCTCGGCGCGCATTTCGAGCAAGGCCTGCGCGGCGTGATGGATGAAAAAGGCATCCCGTACCGGATCAACCGCGTCGGTTCCATGTTCTGCCTGTTCTTCACCGACCGGGAGATCGTGAACGTGAACGACGTGATGAAGCAGGACCTCGAGCTGTTCCGGAAGTTCTTCTGGGGTTGCCTGGAGGAGGGCATCTACATCGCCCCGTCACCCTATGAGACCGGTTTCCTCTCGCTGGCCCACACCGAGGCGGATCTGGATGACACCCTCTCGGTGTTTGCCAAGGTGCTCTCCAATATCTAGATTCCGGTCGTGCCGCCTCCCCAGAAAGTCTTCAAGAACATCAACCACCGCGATACCATGTATCGCTGGATCATGCAGAACCGTACCGGCACCAACGAGCTGGTCATCGAGCTGGTGGCTGGTGTGAACGGCCAGCTCTTCATCGCGGAACTGCCGAAGGTGGTGAGCCATAACATGGTCACGCTGGGCATCGACTTCGGCCGCGCCAATGGCTGGAAGCCGGAGGAAGCGGGCGAGCCGTTCCGCTGCAGGTGGCTCCGCGGCACCTTCCACGTGAAGGCTCCGGACGCCTGAATCAGCAAATGTGGCTGGGCCATCTTGGCCCAGGCCGTTGCCGGAGCATCTTGCTCCGGTTCTTTCGTATGGGAAACCCATTCGGATAGTCTTCACGCCTTCGACGAATTCGCTCCGGAGAATCCTCTTGGAAGTGCCTGCTCATAGGTTGGGGGACAACAGATGGATGATCGGGGCGGGACGCCCCGGCAACGGCCTGGGGCAAGATGCCCCAGCCACAGGACTCAGCGGTTGCGGATCCGCTCAAGCTCCGTCGCCTGGGCGAGGTTCATCATTTCCAGTTCGCTGATCCGGTTTTGCAGATTGGAGAGTCTCATGGCGTGGAGAACGAAACCAATCGCAAACAGAAGTCCACCCAAGGCCGACAGGCCACCGAACATCAATACATTGAAGATGACGGTGTCACCTCCAAGAGAACGGAAAAGGAAAGCGCCGGCCACCTGCAGAAAAGGATTCAATGTGGCGAGGGCCGTGCCGGTGACCATGCACCACCAGTCGCCGCGGCGTCCGTGCTTCGAGAGCTTCACAACCCCGATCCATTGGGCGATGAGGATGGGCATGGTAAAAAGAAACGCAAAGCCGGAGAAATACGAGATCATGTCCCATGCTCGTGTCCGCTCCGGGGCAAAGTCAACTTCCCGGCGTCAATCGTAGCGTCCGTAGCGACGCTGGTGGGTGCGGTCCTCGTAGTTCTGCCGGGCCCGGTCGTAGTGGGTGTCCCGGATGACGTCACCGGCGGATGGTCCCCGCAGCGGGGCATTTCCTGAGCCGCGGCGATGACCGTCCCCTCCGTCGAAATGGCCCGGATCCCCGGCGCAGGATGAGAGGACGATGGCGGAGAGGGACATGAGGAGGTATTTCATGGGCGGTGGGACGGTCGGAGTATCGCAGCTATTCAGGATGGTTCAATCTTCCGTGACAGTTCCGCCGTTCCGGCTGGGAGCGAAGCACTGGGACCGCGGGATTCATCCCGCCCCGATTTGCTGGCAGCGCAGAACCGGTCGTTGCCTGGAAACGGATTCTCCGGGGCGGGATGAATCCCGCGGTCCCAGTCTCCATGCGGATGCCGGAGAAAGGGAGGAGGCATGTCCCAACCATCGCGGCGAAGCCACGACGCCACCCTGTGAGGCCGAAGTTGAAATTCCCGCCACCTCATACGAATTTTGTTCCATGACCGATGAAGAAGCACCTCCCGGAAAAGTCTCCGCATGGCTCTGGCCGATCGTCGGGGTCATCGTGTGTCTTGGAGCCGGGCTCGCCGTCGGGCTGACCATGGAGGGGGGAGGGGGTGCGTGGTACCAGGATCTGACGAAACCGCCGGGCAATCCTCCTCCGTGGGTGTTCGGTCCGGTATGGAGTATCCTTTATGTCCTGATGGGCATCGCCGCGGGGCGGCTGGTCCACCGCCGGGCCATGGGGACGGTCACCTTATTTGTCATCCAGTTCATCCTGAATCTCGCGTGGACTCCGGTCTTTTTCGGCGCACACGCCATCGGCTGGGCGCTGGCCGTCATCTTCTGCATCTGGGGATTCCTGGCGCTCACCATCCGCAGCGCGGAAAAGGTGGATCACCTTTCCGCGGTCCTGCTCCTGCCCTACCTGCTGTGGATCATGTATGCCACCTACCTGAACGCCGCCATCGGCTGGCTCAACCGGGCGTGAAGCTTGCGGCTGGCGCGGGCCACGGCTACACCTCCGGCATGATCGGCCTGAAAACCATCGTCCTTCTCACGATCTCCAACATTTTCATGACCTTCGCGTGGTACGCCCACCTGCGCGACCTGAAGGACAAGCCGTGGTGGATCGCCGCGTTCCTGTCGTGGGGCGTCGCGCTTTTCGAGTACCTGTTCCAGGTGCCGGCGAACCGCATCGGCCACCAGGCGTTCAGCGTTGCGCAGCTCAAGATCATGCAGGAGGTGATCACACTCACCGTGTTCGTCCCCTTCGCGATCTTCTTCATGAAGGAGAAGATCACATGGAACTATCTGGGCGCGGCGGTCTGCATGGCCGGTGCGGTGTTTTTCATCTTCAGGAAATAAAGCGGGTGTCATGCTGATCGCGTTCAACAAGCCGTATGGCGTGCTCTGCCAGTTCACGCCGGACCAACCGGGCCAGCGCACGCTGGCGGACTTCGGATTTCCGAAAGGGGTTTATCCCATAGGACGGCTGGACCTCGATTCCGAGGGACTGCTGCTACTGGGGGATGAGCCGGGGTTCAACCACCGGTTCCTCGATCCCGCGGCGGCCCACCCGCGGACGTATCAGGTGCAGGTGGAAGGTATACCGGGTGACGATGCCGTGAAGCGGCTGGCGGCCGGGGGGCTGGTCATCCAGGGGCACCGCACCCGGCCATGCCGTGCGCGGATACCTGATCCCGCGCCGGAGTTTCCCCCGAGGGATCCTCCGGTCAGGTTCCGGAAAGCGATCCCCACTTCCTGGATGGAGCTAACCCTCACGGAAGGGAAGAACCGCCAGGTGAGGCGCATGACGGCGGCCGTCGGGTTCCCCACCTTGAGGCTGTTGCGGGTGGCGATCGGAAAGCTGCCGTTGGGTGATCTTTCACCGGGGGCATGGCGTGTGCTGGATGGCGCGGAGATCGCTCTGATCCAAGCCCGCCGCTGAGTGCTCACCATTCGCCGTTCGGCGGGAGCGAGTGGCCGCGCGACTCGCTGTATGAGCATTCCAGATAGAGATGGCCCACCTGGGGGATGGCATCCTCGCCGGAGGCGCCTCCGAAGAAATATTCGCCGCCGCCTTTGCAGACTGGCATCACTTCGATGAATCCGCCGGGGGAGAAGATCTTGTCTTTCAGTCCGGTCACGGAGTCGCCGGGATTGTATCCATAGAGATTGGAGAAGCTCCTCAATGCCTTCTGGGTGACCTGGATGTTCATCACACACATCCCGCGGTCCGCGCCGCGCTTCCACGCCTGGGCGGCCACGAACAGGATGGAGATGAGTCCCATGAGGACGAAGATCACCACCGTCAGTTCAAGCAATGTCATCCCCTGTGCGCGGGAGCGCCGCGGGGCGGATGATATGGATCGGACGATCATGGTTGATGATGGGGGATGAATGATGCCGGCAGGCTGTCGGCATTGGATTTACGCCTCCATGAATATCAAAAAATATGAAGCATGCCATTACGCGAATGAGTAGATCATTCCGTATTTTTGCGTGGATCTCATCCGCCGGTTTTGTCGCGGAATCTGTCGAGCAGGCTCTTGAGTTCCTCGGCGGAACCCGGGGTGGTACAGGCCCTGATGCGTTCCAGGACCGTTTCATTCAGCTTGTTCCGACCGCTGGTGGAATCACCGAAAAGGTCCGACCCGATGAGGATCCGCGGGCCCTGGTGGGTGGTCACCACGAGGTAGAGGGGGAAGGTGGTGGTCATACCGGTCTGGGACTTCACTCCCACGACCGTCCAGGTGGAGCCTCGCTCGCTGTGGATGATGGAGGCTTTTCCTTCGTCACGCAGTGCGGCGGTGAACTCGAACCCGAGGTTGCGCAGCGTCCTTTCGGTTTCACCCTGCCGGTTGACGATGACGATGCTGCGGAGAGCGGCGGGAAAGTCCGCGGAGTGGGTTGCGGAAAGCCATTCCTCCACCAGCTTCCTCGCGTCATCCTCCGCCGGGGCGTTTCCTTCGGCAATTGGGTCGATGCGGGTGCATCCCTCCGCGAGCTTCGCCTGCCATCCGCCGCGCCAGGCCCTTTCACGGTCGGTCACCCAGTCCCTTACGGCGGATTGCTCCTTGCTGGGAGAGTTGGTCAGCTTCAATCCGGGAAACAGCAACCAGCCAGCGGCGGTCTTCTCCAGGTAAAATGACCTGAGGTCGAAGGTGCCCGGCTCCCTCGGGGAGAAAAACTGGAACGTGACGACACCGGCGCGGCCATTCTCATGGTAGCCGAGGAGCTGGGCAAGCCGGGGTGCCTGCGGGTTGTGGACCAGCCACCAGAGCCTCGCTCCCAGCGCGCAGCCACGGCTGGCGGTGCCAGGATCGCCCTCCAGATCCATCAACGAGATGAGCGGGTCCAGGGAATCCTTCCGAAGCGCATCGTCGAGCGACGCCGCCGCTTCCGCGATGGATGGCTGAGGCCGGGCGGAGATCTGCTTGCGGATCTCTCCGGGGAATTCGTCGAGCAGCGACTTGACGAAATCATCCTCGGACTCGTCCAGTTCCTCCCCTGGGGGCAGCAGGAATGCGGGTGGCAGGTCCACTTTCCACAGACCCTCTTCATCCCGGCTCAGCTCGATGTGCAGGATCTCCACCCGTGTGGACGTCTGCTTCATCCCGCTCCCGGCAGGATCGAGGCAGCCGAAGGAGAACAGGGAGCCATGGGTTTCCCCGCCGTCCTCCACCCGCACCCTCACCACCTCCGGAGCGATGAGCAGCCGCCACGGCCACCCGACTTTTCTTCCCGCCACCACCGCCGCGTCCGCGGAGCGCAGGCGTTCCGCCCAGTCGTCCGGGGGCGTGTCCTGCAGGCCGCCCAGAAATCCCAGCATGACAGGCAGGTCCCGCTTCCGGCAGGCGGCGAGGAACTGGTTGGTGACTTTCTCGGGGGATTCATCGCGGAGGATTTCCGGATCCATGGATGCCAGGATATCCTTCCGCATTCGCTCCCGGGACTGTTCACGGAGGGCGGTCAGTTGTTCGGCCTGCCCCCGCATCATCCAGGTCTCCAGTTGCCCGAGGCGCTGCCTGGCGGCGGCGACCAATCCCGTGCCGGTGTTCTCGAATGACGATGGCACCGGTGCCGGGAGCCAGGCGTCCTTCATCCTCACCAGGCCGATGGAAACCACCCGGATTTTCGAAGGGTCGAAGCCGCCGGTGTTTCTCACGATCACGGCGGCCAGGTTGTCATCCACCTTCACCTCCGCGGCTTCGAGGCTGCCTTTGCCAAGGTCATCCGCCAGACGGGAAAGGCGGCGTGAAATCTGTTCGCGCTTCTCCGTGGAGGTATGGGGGGAGAGCGCGGTGTCCGTCCCCAGATCCACCGTGCGCTGGCGCACCTTCTCCAGATACTCCAACACCGCCGCCGCAGGGTCTCCCGCCGCAGCGAAGGAAACGCCGGACAGCCCGAGCATCAGGAGCAGGATCTTCACTGGCGGAACCAATAACCCATTCACAGCCGGACGGAAACCAGATTTCCGCGGTTGATTCATTCCACTGCCCGCAGGGTTTCGGGCAAACTGCCGTGGACGCCCGCCAGCCTCGGCTGTGCCTCCCAAGCCGCCCGGTCCCCGGCGACCCGCTTCGCCAGCCGTTTCATCGTCTCCCCCGGATTCCTCGATTCCGGCATCACCTGGCGGAGTTTGTCGCCCTCCGCTTTCGGATGGAAGATCCATGAAAATGAAACGCGTGAATCCACGGCGTCTTTGCGCGCGTTCCACGTGCGGGTTTCCCCGAACCTCAGGTCGCCCATCCAGATGCCCTGCTTGTGCGGCCGGCAGATCCACCAGCCGTCGGAAAACCACGCCACCGTGTCCGCCTCCCGCATCGCGGAGTACGGGAAAAAGGCGTCGGTCCCCTTCGGATACACGGTCCAGCGGACGGGGGTGTCATGGAACTCGAAGATGCTCCGGTAGCCGACCCACAACTCATCCCCGCGGTCCACCACCGACCGCCAGAACAGGATGTTGAACGCGGTGGGGGCCTCCATCCGCCGGGAAAAGGTCACGCCGCGTTTCTGGAGATCCGCGTCAAATCCCGCCGATGCCGCCCACTTCGCCAGCAGGCTCAGCACCACGTAGCCGCTGCTCAGGCCAATTCCCCACCAGCAGAGCCTCCTCCTCTTCGGGAGCTGCTTCTTTGTCCGCAGGAATGCCAGCCAGACCAGCGTGACCACCAGGGGAATGGTGTAGAGAGGATCGATGATGAACAGGTTGTTGAAGGCGACCCTTTTCTCCGTGAACGGCCACAGGACCGAGGTGCCGTAGACCGTGAAACAGTCGAGCAGCACATGGGTGCTCCAGACGGCGAAAACAAAAAGCCCTGCCTGACCACGGCTGATCTTCTGTTTCTTCCACAGCTTGGCCAGCCAGTGGCCGAGCGCGATCGAGGCGACGATCATGACCGGCAGGGAGTGGCTGGGCCCGCGGTGCCAGATCAGGTTGTTCGTGGTGTCCAGGAAGAAGGAAACGAGGACGTCCAGATCCGGCAGCGTCCCGAACAAAAGGCCCCACAGCATCCCCCGGTTGCCCAGTTTTTTCCCGAGCATCGCTTCCCCCACCGCCGCTCCCAGCGCCGCCTGCGTGACCGAATCCATGCACAAACGGGACCGGGTCAGGGGAGGGCCAGTCAATCGTATTGTTCGCGCGGGGGCGATTTCCTGTCACTACGGCCGGGCCAGGCTGCTGAACACGGACAGGGGCTCCGCCAGATGGCCGAGGGCCTGGTCGAAGTCCTCCTTCAACGCGGCGATCTCCGTCGCATCTTCCGTCGTTGGATTCTGGACGACGGGCGCGGGCCGGGGAGTCTCAGGCACCGGTCGCGTGAGCCACCAGCCCGCGGCCAGCAGGATGCCCGCGGCGGCGGCCAAGGGAGCGATGGGGAGGCGCGGGCGCGCGGGACGGCCCGCCGGAAGTACCAGCACCCTCTGCCGGAGATCATCACCGGCGGACGGAAGGGGAGCGGAAAGCGCATCCAGGTCTCCATCGCAGATCCGGGCGAACGCGGCGCATTCCGGGCAGGAGGCGATGTGCCCGCTGAGCGCTTCCGGGAACGGGAGGCCGTCGTCGGTGAGCGCGCTGATCGTTTCCTGATGGCTGTCGCAGGGGCTTGGTTTCATGGCGTGGGGCAGGGTGTGGGTTGGTTCCAGAGCAGGGCGAGCTGCTGGCGGGCGCGGAAAAGGAGGACGCGGACGTTCTCGGGAGACTGGTCCATCATCGTGGCGATCTCGGAGATGGAATGACCGCCCTGGACCTTCAGCCACAGGGCGGTGGCCTGGTTTTCGGAAAGGAGCGCATGGACCTTGTTCCAGGCAGTGACGGCCTCGTCCTGTTCCTCGGAGACGCGGGCGGGGGAGCGATCCTCCATTCCCCCGTGATGGTCGGGATCGAACGGCTCCATCGGCCGCGTCCTGCGCCAGAGATCGATCGAACGGCGGCGGGCGATGGTGTAGAGCCAGCCCGTGAAGGATTGGCCGGGGGTGTAGCATTTGATTTTCTGGCAGACCTCCAGAAATACCTCCTGGCAGAGATCGTCGGCGTCCCCGGGATTCCCGCAGCGGGAAATCAGGAACCTCCGCACGGGATCGAGATGGCGGGCCACGATGGCTTCGTAGGCGCGGACGTCACCCTGCCTCCACCGGGTGGCGAGGGCGGCGTCGCTTTCAGGGTCTGTTTCCGCGGATTCCATGGAAGCGTTACTTCCCGCGGGTGGCTTTCAGGAGCTGGTGGATGCCCATCAGGCCTCTCTCGATCGTCGCTTCGGTGATGTTGAAGCGGAGGCGGATTTTCTCATCGGTCTGGGTGATGGTGATGTCCTTCGCCAGGTCCTCCAGCGAGACTTCCTCACCGGAAATCAGGGTGGCGGCGGCGGACAACTTTCGGGCCTTCTCGGCGGCCTTCGCCGCCATCTCCGGAGTGACGGATGCGGTGAACACCTCTGCGGAAATCTCACCCCCGTCCGCGTTGAGCGAGAAATCGATGCGATCAAGCAGGCGCAGGAGATCCGACTTCGGCAGCTCGTCCTTGATCGAAGAGATCGGGACCCCGCCGGACACCCACGATGCGGGCGTTTCCCTGATCTCCGGGATGCCGGAGTTCCGGTTCTCCGCCGGGTGGACGGCGCGGATCACATCGTCCGCAGAGGCCCAGAGGGCGTAGGTTTCGTTGCCCTTGGTCAGGAAAAGCGTGCCGTCCTCGATGCGGAAACCGCTGTATTTCGCGGCGTCCGCCACGAGCTGCCTGGCACCGGGCGCGCCGCGGAGTTCCGCGACCCAGTCCGCGCCGGGCGTGGCGGGATTCCGGAAGCCGGTGGCATGGAACGTCGCACCGTCCTCCAGCGGCACCGTGCGGGTCACTGGGGCCAGCAGGAGCCGCGTCATCTCCGCGAGGCGGGGACTCCCCCCGCCATCCGCCCGGAGGTGGATCTCCCACGTTTTTTCCGGCGGGGCCGGAACTTCCTGGGCGGAGAGGGACAGGGGTTGGAGAAGGACGGCGGCGAGCGGGAGAAGGGATGTGAGTTTCATGGTGTCACTGACTCATCGGAGGGCTTGCGGGAAATGTTACAGCGGACGGCGGGTGAATGGACAGGCCGGAGGGCCAAGGCTTCCCTTGACTGCCGGGGATTTCCCGAAAGATGCTGGCCGCCTGATGAACGACAACAAACGCCCGTTTTCCAGTCCCATGCTGGATGGTCCCGACCGTGCGCCCAGCCGTGCCATGCTTTACGCCGTAGGCTTCAAGAAAGAAGACTTCGCCAAAGTGCAGATCGGCATCGCCTCCACCTGGAGCCAGGTCACCCCCTGCAACGTCCACATCGACAAGCTGGCGATCGAGTCGTCCAACGGCGTGAACGCGGCCGGCGGCAAGGCCACCATTTTCAACACCATTACCATCTCCGATGGCATCTCCATGGGCACGGAGGGGATGAAATACTCCCTCGTTTCCCGTGAGGTCATCGCGGACTCCATCGAAACCGTCGTTGGCTGCGAAGGCATGGACGGCTACGTCGCCATCGGCGGCTGTGACAAGAACATGCCCGGTTGCGTGATGGCCATGGGCCGCATGAACCGCCCCGCCGTCTTCGTCTATGGCGGCACGATCATGCCCGGCTGCGCGAAAGTGAAGGGCGAGGAGAAGGACCTGGACGTCGTTTCCGTGTTCGAAGCCGTCGGCAAGCACGCCAACGGGGAGTTCACCGATGAGGATCTGGCCACGGTCGAGTCCTGCGCCATCCCCGGCCCGGGTTCCTGCGGTGGCATGTACACCGCGAACACCATGGCCAGCGCGATCGAGGCGCTCGGCATGTCGCTGCCGAACAGCTCCGCCCAGGCCGCCATTTCCGACGACAAGATGCGCGACTGCTTCGACGCCGGCGCCGCCGTCCTCAATCTGGTGAACCTCGGCATCAAGCCCCGCGACATCATGACGAAGGAAGCGTTCGAGAACGCCATCACCGTCCTCATCGCGCTCGGTGGTTCGACCAACGCCTGCCTCCACATCCCCGCCATGGCCCATGCCGCGGGCGTGGACATCACGCTCGATGACTTCGAGCGCATCGGCAAGCGCGTGCCCCTCCTGGCCGACCTCAAGCCATCCGGCAAATACGCCATGGCGGACCTCGTCCGCATCGGCGGCACCGTCCCGCTGATGAAGATGCTGCTGGATGCCGGCCTGCTCCACGGCGACTGCATGACCGTGACCGGCCGCACCATGCGGGAGAACCTGGAGAAAGCGAACGCCGTCTATCCGGAAGGCCAGCAGATCATCCGCCCGCTGGACAACCCCATCAAGAAGGACAGCCACCTCCGCATCCTCTACGGCAATCTCGCCGAAGGCGGCGCGGTGGCGAAGATCACCGGCAAGGAAGGAGAACTCTTCAAGGGCAGCGCCAAGGTCTTCAACTCCGAGCCTGAGGCCATGAAGGCCATCCTTGCGAAGGAGATCGTGAAGGGCGACATCATCGTCATCCGCTATGAAGGACCGAAGGGCGGCCCCGGCATGCGGGAGATGCTCGGACCGACCTCCGCCATCATGGGCCTCGGCCTCGGCAAGGATGTCGCGCTCATCACCGACGGCCGTTTCTCCGGCGGCAGCCACGGGTTCGTCGTCGGCCACATCACCCCGGAAGCATTCGAAGGTGGCGTCATCGGCCTGCTCAAGGACGGCGATGTCATCACCATCAACGCCGTGGACAACCGCCTCGACGTGGACATTTCCGCCGAGGAGATCGCGGAGCGCAAGGCAGCCTGGGTCCGCCCGGAGCCACGCTACACCCGCGGCGTCCTCGCCAAGTATGCGAAGCTCGTCAGCACCGCCAGCGAAGGCGCGGTGACGGACAAGTATCTGTAAGCACCAATCTGAAAACAGGGGCTCCCCGTCCTCCTTCCTTGGAAGGTGATGGGGGGCCTCATTTCATTTCGGGAGCTGGTTGAGCGTGTAGTAGGCCCGGGGATGGACAAGCGCTTCTCCCTTTGCGGAGCGCAGCCCCGGCAGGTGCAGCTCATGGAGATGCCCCTCAATCATTCCATTCACCTTGAGATGGATGCTCAGGCCGTCCGCGGTGACGTCCGCCCTTTCGACCACGGGTTTCGTGGTATCCACCTCCGGGCTGCCGTAGCTGCTCTGGTAGATGTAGGTGTAGGCGCTCATGGTGTAGGATGCGGGTGCCGCCGCGCTGGCCGGATCCACCGGTTCCGTGAAGGTGAGCGTGAAGCCATCTGGACGGGCGCGCATCTCATGGATCTCGAACGGGGTTTTACCCGTCCACACCAGCCGTTGGAGTGCGAACGGCTTTCCGCCGCGGGATCCCCAGCCGCGGCCGGTCTGGAAGACGAACAGCGAGCCATCCGCCCCCTGGTCCAGCGAGAGGCTGCCGGAGGCGAGGCCTTCGCGGAAGGGAAAGCACGCGCCCTGGTAGTTTTGCCCATCGGGCGTCTTCTCCAGGAACACCCGCATGACCAGTGACTGCGTTTGGTCGCCCACGAACAGTTGCCCGGAAAACGGCCCGAATTTTCCGCCGCTGCCGTCGGCGATGATGCCCGCCGCGGACTGGCCCATCTTGTCATAGGGGAACAGTACGGCGGGGGGCAGCAGTTCGGGGATACGTTTAGCCTCCCCGTGCATCCGGCTTCCACTTTCCGGCTCCGCCGGTTTCGTCAGGCCGGCGGCTTTCACCGCCTCGCGCGTGGCCGGATCATCGAACCACCGGAGTCCGGCGGGATGTCCGGCGAATGAGCCGGGCTTCAGCCACTGGAGCTTGCACGCGCCGTTCCACGGTCCCTGGTTCTCCGTGTAGAAGACATCCCCGTTGCCGTTGAAACCGATGCCACCGGGAGAGCGGATGCCCGTGTTCATGGGGATGGTTTTCCCATCCGGAGAGATGCGCAGCGCCCAGCCACGGTATCGGTTGTCACTGGTGAAGGAACCGGTGAGGCAGAGGGCCACCCAGAGGTTGCCGCCGGGGTCGAAGCGCGAACCGAAGGCATACTCGTGGTAGTTGCCGTCGATGCCCCAGGCATCCCCCACGGTCTCCACGATGTCCGCCCTGCCGTCGCCATCGGTATCCTTCATCCGGGTGACCTCGCCGCGCTGGGTGGCGAAAAGAGCGCCGTCCTTCTCCGCCAGGCCCAGCACTTCGTGCAGCCCGCGTTCAAAGAGCTTCCATTCCGGTTGTGCCGGGTCTCCCAGGATCTTGTCCGCGATCCAGATTTCGCCGATGCGGGTGGCGACGGCCAACCGGTCCGGTCCCATGAGGCAGAGCGCCCCCGCCTCGAACTGGACGCCGGGAGGCGTCGGCAGGTCGATGAGCCGGTAGGCCTCGCTTTCACGCAGCGCGGTCGGGCTGGGGCCCGGGGCAGGCTCCTGGGCGGAGCCCGCAGCCATCGCCAACGTGGTGGTAAGAAGGATGGATTTCACCATGTGTATTTCACGGTAAAAGTGGAGACTCCGTCGAGCGGGACGATCAGTTCGGCCTTTCCGCCGGAGCCGCGTGCAACAGGCCGCACATCGCCGGAAAGGGTGAGGCGCAGCTTTCCGTCCACCCGCCACGTGCCGCCGCCTTCGTCCTCGATGCGGCCGGTGGCCACGCGGAACCATGACTTTGCCAAGGGTGCGCCAGCAGGCAGCCGGATGGTGCGGAGAAAGCCGGAAGCGGTCTGCTCCGCCACCGGGGCGAAGTGATCCTCCACCGTTACATCGTTCCAGGAATAGCGCAGGGTGGGGCGGCGCTTTCCGTCGTAGGCATATCCATGGAACGCGGCGTCACCTTCCTTTGCGGTGGCAGGCCAGGCGGTGGTGGGCGTGTCCAGAACCGCGTAGGCGGGACCGGATGGCAGCTTCAGCACGGCGGTGCCCATGGGCGCTTCAAAGCCACCACCACGACCGGTACGGTGGCGGCCGGCGTCGATGAACGAGCCGTGCCACAGCAACGCCAGCCGCAGTTGCTCCGCATCGAATGCGAGGTTCACTTTTTCCGGGTAGCCGATGCCCATGGCGCGCGGCCCAGCATCCTCGATGAAGTTCCGATAGATGACCGGTTCCCCCTCCGCCACCACCTCCATCTTCGCCTGGATGACGCCCGGCGGTGGATCCGCCGCAGCACCGCCGGAGAGATAGTCCCAGATGGCATCGAGCTGGCGGTCCGTGTCTCCGCCGAGGATGTCGCGGTTCGCCGCGATGCCATGGGGCCAGAAGCTGGGCATGCGCGTGCCGGGGCGCAGCGACTGCGGATCGACAAGGTAGCGCCGGAACCAGTCCGGCCGCAGCCGCCCGGTCATCCCCGCCAGATCCAGCGCCGGAATCCCGAGCGAAGGATGTTTTCCAAACGAGTGGCACATCACGCAGCCCAGGCCACCGGTGCCCACCAGATCCCGTCCTGCCTTCACGGATTCCTCCGCCGGTTTCGCGGTGGGTTCCTCCGTCCGTGGAGTGCCGCCATCCACCACCGCCAGCAATTCGGAAAGCTCCGCGACGGACGTGCCGAACTGCGGCATCCGCGTGGCCATGTAGGGCCGCGAACCACCGCCCTGCAGCAGCACCTTTTTCATCCAGCCCTCTTCGAGTTTCGCACCCACCTTCGTCAGGTGCGGGGGCATGCGGCCCTCATCGCCGAGATCCGTCTCACCGATGTTCTGAACGTAATCCGCGCGCAGTCCATGCGGGCCGCCCGCACCATCGCGGGAATGGCAGGCCAGACAGTTGAGCTGGCCGAGCACCCGGGCGGCTTCCTTCTCCGGGGGCAGCGGTGACTTGAGCAGGGCGGGGTCCGCCAGGGTCCGGGAAATGGCGGCCTGCTGGTCCGCGGAAAGATGATACAGCGGAGCACCGGCGGCGGGTGTGGCGGAGAGGCAGCCGCCCGCGGCCTCCGGCTTTGCTTCCAGCAGATCGGTGAGTTTGAACGCGGACGCGCCGATCCCGGTGACGCCGGGGCTGTGGTGACAGCGCGCGCAGCCGAGCTGGCCGAAGAGTTCCTTTCCGCGCCCCGCCTTCGCTGCATCCACGGTGAATGGTTCTTCTCCTGTGGGCCGCATTGCGGGCGCGAGGTGGGAGACGTTCTGCGCCTTGATGGGCCGCTTGCGGATGCCCGGCCCGTCGAACAGCGCGGTGAGGGCGGCCTTCGTTTTCTCTCCCTGGAAGTAGGTGAGGACGAACGCGTGCGCGCCCGCCTTCAGATGCGCCACGCCGCTTTTCTCGGTGAGCTTGTGGCGTCCGTCATTCTCCACCACCTGGGTGCCGTCGATCCACAGGCGGGAGCCGTCCGTGGAGCGGGTGTAGAAGGTGTAGGCCCCGTCCACCGGCACCTCGAACGAGCCGCTGAAGCGCACCGCGAACGGGTGCCCCTCCTGTGCCCACTGCGCGATCTCGATGCCGCCGATGCTGCCGCTGGCGACGGGCGCCGCTTTCTCCAATGACGGCCCGCAGTCCTTGAACAGTCCGTCGAAAAGCTCGTAACGCAGCCCCGGTGTGCGGATGCCTTCTTCCTTCTTCATCACCCGCGTGGCGGACTCCACCTGCCCGCGCAGCAGATACATGGAAATGTCCGTGGCCTCCACGGCGGTGAGCTTCATCCCCGGCATGCGGCGCTCCGGTCGGAACTTCCCCGGCTTCAGCAGGAACTCGGAAAGTTGCGCCACGCTGTACTTTTTCTCCAGCGGTCCCAGCGGCACGGAGTCCGTCGCCAGCGTTCGCACTTCCTCCAGCGGGATGCCGGATCCCTGCGGTGCATCCACCGGAGCGTGGCACGCCACACATCCGGTCTGGTGGTAGAGCGAACGTCCACGGGCGATCCGTGTTTCATCTCCCGGCGTGGCGGCGGTGTCCTCCCGGCTCACGCTCATGAGGAAATGGGTCAATGCCTCAGCGGCGTCCTGTTTCCCGGCAGGGTCCATGCCGTGGAGCATGTCCGGCATGGTGGTCCCCGGCTTCTCGCGTTGCGGGTCCAGCAGATAGTCCGTGATGAAGCGGGGCGAAAGCCTCAGTCCCTCCGGTCCCAGCAGGGGAGCCTTTTTTCCGGGCAGACGGTTCTCCAAGGCGGCTCCCGCCGGGTGACATGAGGCGCAGTTCAGCGCGGCCATGAGGTGTTCCCCGCGGTCCGTGCCGGTGGATGGCGGGACGAACGGATGCCCGTGTGGCACCACGCTGGAGCAGGCGGGTTCCGGTGCGTTCTTCCTGAATGGTGCGGCGGCCTCCACGGCCGGAGATGCGGTGGCGTCGTCGAATTTCCGCATCCACACGTTGCGGAAGCGCACGGGGTTGAGGTGATCCTGCAGAGCGAAGGTGAAGACCTGCCGCACATTGTCCGGGATGGCCACCGCATCCTGGATCAGGATCCCATTGTGGATGACGGTCACCCGCGCGGGTTGCAGGATCTTTCCGGCGGCATCCAGCCGCGCGGTCTGGAGGGTGATGTCAAAGGTCTGCCACTCGCCCGGCTTCCGGCAGGCATTCACCAGTGGCGGATATTTCCCATACACGGCCCCCGCCTGGCCGTCCGGGTAGGTGGTGTTTCCAAAGGAATCCAGGATCTGGATCTCGCACAGCCCCTGGATGAGCACGCCGCTGTTCCCGCGCTTCTGGCCCGTGCCGTCGATCTTCACCGGCGTGGCCCACTCCACGTGGAGGTGGCAGTCGCCGAAGCGTTCCTTGCAGATGATGGTGCCGCCGTTCGGCACGGCCTCCATCACCCCGCCGGAGATCTTCCACTGCGGTGGCACCACTTTCCCCTTGTCCGGCCCCCGGCTCAGCTTCGCCGTCCAGTGGGAGAGGTCCGCGCCGTCGAACAGCTTGATGGCCTCCGGCGGTGCCGCCACCGGTGCCACCTCCGGCCCGGGGGCGACGATGGGGGGCTGCGGCCGGTCAGGATCATTCCTGCGCCAGGTTTCCGCCCCACCTGCTGTGGAAAGCAGCGCG
Organism: Luteolibacter sp. SL250; assembly: GCF_026625605.1. Classification (NCBI taxonomy): domain Bacteria; kingdom Pseudomonadati; phylum Verrucomicrobiota; class Verrucomicrobiia; order Verrucomicrobiales; family Verrucomicrobiaceae; genus Luteolibacter; species Luteolibacter sp. SL250. The sequence continues at coordinate 4,388,136 of NZ_CP113054.1, read as the reverse complement.
GCCACCAATATGGCCATGCCGACACGCGGCGGGAAGGGTGGGACCGGTTGCGGAAATGCCATACGGGTGCGTCTGAGAGGTGGGTTCTTCAGTATCATTAGCCGTACGGCTGCAAATATGACGTGCTGGGCGGTTCATGTTCCGGAGCCACAAGGGGAGACCGCAAGGAACACGGGTGTTCGTGACGGAATGAAACGGAAGGGATATCGGATTCCCTTGGACGTGTTGAAGTGCCATACCGGTCCGCCCCGATGTCGCTTTGGCGAGGAGGCCTCGCTACCTTTCCAGATGAATGATTTCTCCCCGCCGCTGCCAGAGCTTCCGTGCATCCGCTATGTGGACAGCTTCGAGGAGTTGGTCTCCGCCAGGTTTTCCGGTCCGGTGAACGCACTGTGCTGGCCGCGGAAGCTGGAAGGGGACTTCGCGGAGATCGTGGAAAAGCTGAGGGTCGGGCGGGGGATCACGACCATTGATGAGGAGACGCTGGCAGCGCTGGAGCTGAGTCCGGCGGGAGAGGTTGCGAGAAAGAGCCTGCTGGAGGACCAAGCCATGATGGAAGCCTGCGGACTGCTTCCCGTGCTGGACTGCATCAACGGCTACGTGAACCTCCATGAGGACGACGGCCCGGTGTCCACCCACGTGCAGTCCTACCACGTGGACAGCGCGACGGATGAGGCGGACACGTATCTTTGCACCTACTTCGGTGCATCCTCCGAAGCCTTGCCGAATGACCAGGTCATTCCGAAGGCGGAGATCCCCGCGCTGCGGGCGGAACTGCTGGCGCTCCACGGTGGTGAGGATGACGAAGGGTTCGCGGAATTCCTGAACGAAAATTTCTACGACCTCCACTACGCGCCACTGCCCGGTGCCGAGCCATGGAGCTTCGGGGTCGGTAATCTATGGCGCATCGCCTGCGAGTATCCGGGCAGTCCCGTGCCGCCCTGTGTCCACCGTGCGCCGGACACCATCCCCGGCGCCCCGCCAAGGCTGCTGCTGATCGGTTAGAGGGGCATCTGACGGGGCTGGAATCTCCTTGTGGAGCCAAGCCCTTCCACCCAGTGTGGTGCCATGGAATACAATCCCTACCAACCCTCCTCCGCCTCCGTGTCCGGGGCCACAGATACCCCGCAAGGAGCATTGGGTTCCCAGTCGATCATCAGCCAATTGGTCCGCACCCGGCCATGGGTGAGGCTCCTGTCGGTGATGTCCTTTCTGGGAGCCGGCCTGATGTTGGTCATTGGGGTCGTCATGTTGGTGGCAGGGGGGGCCGGAATGGCATCCGGAATCGGAAGTTCTTCCTCATCCGGTGCGGCTGCATTGGGGGGTGGGATGATGATTGGAATGTCGATGTTCTACATTCTGATCGCCCTTCTCTATATCTATCCCGGACTGAAGCTGTGGAAGTATGCCAACCGGATTACGGGCTTCGCCTCGACCGGGGCCGAGGTTGACCTTGAGATGGCCCTCAATGAACAAAGGGCGTTCTGGAAATTCGCGGGAATCTCCATCATCGTCATGATCGCCCTGTACATCGTGGGCATTGTCGCGGTCGCCGTGACAGCCGGGGTGAGCGCGGCGAAAATGGGCGGCTCCTTCTGATGCCGGCTTCCCAGGTTCCTTCCCTCAGCGCTCCAGCAGGATCTCGTCGCCCAGCACCACCAGGTCCACGCTGCCCTTGAGCGTCTTGTCGAGGAACGGGGTGTTCTGTGACTTCGACTTCATGAAGTCCTTCGTGAAGGTGGTTTCCTTCTCCGTGTCAAACAGCAGGAGATCCGCGCGGCAGCCTTCGGTGATGGTAGGGACGTCCAGTCCCATCATCCGGCGCGGCTCGGCGGAGTAGCGTTTCACGACCAGATCCCAGCCGAATTTCCCGGTGGCGATGAAGTGGTGGTAAAGGGAGACGAGAGCGGTATCCAGGCCGGTGATGCCGTTCGGAGCACTGACGAAGTCCTGGGACTTTTCGAATGGGGTGTGTGGCGCGTGGTCCGTGGCGATGAGGTCGAACACGCCGTCGATGAGGCCCTGCAGCAGCGCCTCGTTGTCCGCCTTCGTCCGCAGCGGCGGGTTCATCTTGTAGTGCGTGTCGTAGTCGCCGATGTCCTCGTCGGTGAAAAGGAGGTGGTGCGGGGCGACCTCCGCGGTGACCTTCACATCGCCGCGGGATTTCCACCAGGCGATGGTTTCCATGCCGACCTTGCTGGAGACGTGCTGGATGTGGATGTGTGCCCCCGCCGCGTGGGCCAGGCGGATGTCACGGTCGATGATGATTTCCTCCGCGCAGGCGGGGGAACCCTTGATGCCCAGCTTGTAGCTCATGACGCCCTCGTTGAGCGCGCGCGGGCCTGCCAGCTCGGGTACCTCGCAGTGGCTGGCGAAAAACAGGCCGAACTCCGTGGCATACTGCATCGCCCGCAGCAGCACCGCCGCATCTCCGGTGGTGTCGCCGTCGTCGGTGAGCATCTTCACGCCCAGCGCGCGCATGCCGTCGATGCCCGCCAGTTCCTTGCCATGGCGGCCCTTCGTCACGCAGCCGGAGGTATAAATGGGGATGCGCGCGGTCCGCTTCCCGATCTCAAGCACCTGTCCGACCACGCTGGCGGAATCGATCGCCGGGTTCGTGTTCGGCATCATCACCACGCCGGTGATGCCGCCGTTGATGGCGGACTCCGCGCCGCTGGCGATGGTTTCCTTAGCCTCGAAGCCCGGCTCGCGGAAATGCACGTGCGCATCGAACATCGCGGGCATCAGGATGCGGTTTGCCGCGTCGATGACCTTGGCACCCGCAGGTGCGGCCAACCCCTTGCCGATGGACTTGATGATGCCGTCCTCGATGAGGACATCGGAAACAGGGAGATCCCCGGAGTTCTCCGAGGCGATGCGGGCGTTCTGGATGAGGATGGACATGGGAAGATGGGTGGAAGGTGGGGTTCAGATCCGGTAGGGGACTTGGACGTCGGGTGAATCGACGGGGAAATCCCGCGTGTTCCGCGTGATGAGACGACAACCGAAAAGGCGTGCCGATGCCAAAATGAGGGCATCCGGAAGTTTGAGCTTCGGGACGTGGTGGCGGCGGAGAGTGAGCGTGACCTCGGAGACTTCGGCGGTGACCTCGATGATTTCGAATTGGGCGAGAAACGTGCGGGCGATGTCTTCGCCGGGGGTGTCCTTCACTCCTGCGAGGACTTCCAACCAGGTGATCCGGCTGATGCAGCGGCGGCTGTAAGGAGCAGTGGCCACCTGGGCCTCCGGGACGCCGTTGACGAAGTCGATGAGGATGTTGGTATCGAAGAAGCCGGTCATTCCCATTCTTTGCGAAGTTCATCCTGCCAGGCCTGGCCGTCACCGTAGCAGCCTTTGAGCGCCCCAAAACCGGCGAGGGGTTTGATGGGGGCCGGGGCTTCTCCTTTGCGTGCCACGTATTCCGAAACGGCTTCGCGGAGGACCGCCGCCCTGGAAAGGGAGGCCTTTCCGGCGAGGTCGTCGAGGCGCTTCAAATCCTCGTCGGGAAGGTCGATGATGGTGCGCTTTTTCTTCGACACCCCATGATACAGGCCCTGCTTTTTCATGAAAAGACAGTGCCACGATTCCGAGGGATGTCAACATGCGGCATCATTTGATGTCAAAAATAGACATCATTTTGAGGCGCGGGGGAATCTGGTAATCCCTGATTCATTCACGCTCCGGCTTCAGGTAGTAGAGCACCGCCATCCGCACCGCGATGCCGTTCTCCACCTGGTCGTTGATGAGGCTGCGTTCGTAGTCCATGACGCCATCACAGAGTTCGACGCCGCGATTCACCGGGCCGGGGTGCATGATGTAGAGGCCACGGTCACGGATGTCCGCCAGCCGCTTTTCGGTCACGCCATAGAGCTTGTGGTACTCGCGGATGCTGGGGAAATACTGGACGTCCTGGCGCTCCATCTGGACGCGCAGGAGATAGACGAAATCCGGCCCCCACTTCATCGCTTCCTCATAGTTGGTGAAGCGGCGGATGTTCTCCGGCCCCTGCTTCGGCACCAGCGATCCGGGTCCGAGGTAGGCGACATCCACGCCGAGCTTCTTCAGGATGGTCGAGGTGGAGCGGGCGACGCGGGAGTGGAGGATATCACCGACGATGAGGACCTTTTTGCCGGTCGGATCAGAAAACTTTTCCTTGATGGTGAAGGCATCCAGCAGGCCCTGGGTGGGGTGGGCGTGTGCACCGTCCCCGGCGTTGATGACGGAGGCCTTCGTCAGCTTTGCGATGGTGCCGGGCAGGCCGGATGCCTTGTGGCGGACGATGATGAAGTCGGTCCGCATCGCCTGGAGCGTCTCCACCGTTTCGCGGACGGACTCGCCCTTGGTGATGGAGGACTGGGCGACGTCGAAGTTGGTGACGTCTGCGGAGAGGCGTTTGGCCGCCACCTCGAAGGAGGAGTGGGTGCGGGTGCTCGGCTCGTAGAAGAGCATCAGCACGGACTTGCCCTTCAATGCGGGGACCTTCTTCACGGAGCGGGTGAAGATTTCCTTGAACGGAGCCGCCTGGTCCAGGAGGAGGTCGATTTCCGAGCGGTCCAGCGAGGCGATGTCGAGCAGGTCTTTACGGGGCATTCCGGAGGTGGGGAAAGTAGTAGAGGGCACCGAAGATCAGGGTGAAAATGGCGATGGCGGAGATGAATCCGGCATGGTGCAGCGAGCGCTTTTTCTTCAGTAAGATGAACACGGAGATCGCCAATCCGGCGAGGCAGAGGGTGCCCGGGATGTAGCGGGAGATGTCCGTAAAGAAGTGGTCGATGAACGGCAGCACCGCGGCGACGAACACGCAGAGGTAGCCGAGTCCAGCCATGAACGGGTGGACAGCCTGCGGGATGAGGTGGCTGACCGGTGGCTGGACGGAGAACGCCTGGGTGCGGCGGAGCTGGTTGATCTCGAAATCCGTCCGCCGCTGGCTGGGAAGAACGGTCGCCGAGTCCGATGGGACGGGCTGCGCCCTGGCAGCGGGCGCGGGTCCGCGCTCCGACTTGCGGAGCGATCTGACCTGCTTCGGCTCGGCCGGTGTGCGGGGTTCCGCTGCCGGCATCTCCGGTGCTGGGTGGGATGCCGTCGGGAGGATGGGTTGGGGCGCGACGGCGGGAGGGGCTTGCGGTGGAGGAAGGTCCGCCGGGGCGGGTGGAGCGGGGGCGGCTGCCTCCGGAGCGGCGGGTGGAGGTGGGATCAACGGCGCGGGACCATCACAGAGGCCCATGCTTTCGCGGAGCTTCGCGATTTCCTCGGGGGTCTTCTTGCGCTTCGGGAGATTGCTCATGGCGATTCTTTCCGGACGATCCGAACTTGATCGTTTCCATCCGTTCCTTCCAGAGAAACCAGCACGTGGTCGAGACGATTTGTTTCCAGGGTGATCCCGACGTAATCCGGAGCGATGGGCAGCTCGCGGTGGCCGCGGTCGATCAGCACGGCCAGTTCGATCTTCGCCGGGCGTCCGTAGTCGAGCAGGGCGTCCAGGGCGGCGCGGATGGTGCGACCGGTGAAAAGCACGTCGTCCACCAGGATGATGTGGGCGTCATCCACGGGAAAGCCGATGTCGCTTTCCTGCAGCAGCGGGTTTTCCCGCAGGTGCTCGTAGTCGTCCCGGTAGAGGGAGATGTCGAGGATGCCGAAGTCCAGCTCCCGGTCGTCCTGGGAAAGGAGATTCAGCACCCGCTCCGCGACCTCGTCACCGCGGCTGCGGATCCCGACGAGGGCGATCTTTCTGTCGCCGGTTTTTTCACGGATCGCGGCGGCCAGCGTTTCCACGCCGGTGTTGATCTCTTCCTGGGTGAGGGTGCGTTCCATGGTGGGGGTGGGTGGCTGTCAGAGCTTTACCTTATGCTCGGAAACTTGGAATCCCATTTCGCGGATGTGGCGGGACAGATTTTTGAATGAACTGATGGAACTGAGGAACTTCCTCCGTTCCCCGTCCACGACGAGATTGAATTCGAAACGGTGATCGCCGTCGGAGAAATGCTCGGACGAGAAGGAAACCCGCTCCGAGGCGGGAGTGATTTTGGCCGGAGGATCGGAAACAAGCAAGGTGTCCGTGGACACATGATAGGAGAGAAGTGGTCCTTTCTTCACCGCGGCGGCGGCGTGGGCAACCATCACCACGGGGACCACGATGCCTGTGAGGATGATGATGCCGATGAGGCCCTCTTTCATTTTCACATCGGGTGGGAGATGGACGGCTGCCAGCACTGCGGCGATGCAACAGATGAGGAAGAGGAAGATCGCTCCCGTGACGATGGGCCTCGCATGATAGCGCAGGTATAGTTCCGCCCCGTCTGGTGAACGGTCCGGCTTCCATGAGCCGAGGTTCGAGTAGGATGTGTGCAGCGGTTTCATGGACCGGCGGAAATGGGTTCCGCTCAGAAATGGAGGATGCCGATGTCCGTGCGGCGTTGCAGGCCATCGAAGGAAATCCGGTCCGCGGCGGCGTGGGCGGCGGTCACCGCGCCTTCACGGTCGGCGGCACCGGCCACCACGGCCAGCACGCGGCCGCCGTTGGTCTGCCACTGGCCGCCCGTGAGCTTCGTGCCGGAGTGATAGACGCGGGCTTCCGTCACATCCTCGATGCCGGTGATGACATCCCCGTTGCGGGAGGACTCCGGATAGCCGGCGGAGGCCAGGATCACGCAGACGCTCCAGCCATCGTCAAAGGAGATCAGTTCCGGCTGCAGGTGGCCCTGTGCCCCGGCGAGGCAGAATGCGGCGAGGTCTCCCTTCACCAGTGGCATCACCGCCTGGCACTCCGGATCCCCGAAACGGCAGTTATACTCGATGACCTGTGGGCCGGTCGGGGTGAGCATGAGGCCGAAGTAGAGGAAGCCCCGGTAGGGCAGGTGGTCGTTCCGCAGTCCGTCCACCGTCGGCTGGACGATGTCCGTTTTGATGAGGTCCAGGAGATCCGGGGAGATGAGCTGGCGGCTGGCCACGGCGCCCATGCCACCGGTGTTCGGCCCCTGATCATCCTCCAGCGCGCGCTTGTAGTCGCGGGCGGGGGTGAAGATCAGGTAGCGGTCATCCACGATGGCGGCGAAGATGGAGACCTCCGGGCCGGTCAGGCATTGTTCCACCAGCACGCGGCCCTCGCCGAAGCGCTTTTCGGTGAAAACCTCGTTCAGGAACTCCATGGCGGAGGCCTCGTCCGGGCAGACGGCCACGCCCTTTCCGGCGGCCAGGCCGTCGAATTTCAGGACCGTCGGATATTCGCCATTGATGGCGCTGACGGCACCTTCCAGAGAGGAAACCGCGGTCGCGCGGGCGGTCGGGATGTTGTGGCGGAAGAGGAACTCCTTGGCGAACTCCTTGCTCGCCTCAAGCTGGGCGGACTGCTTCGGCGGTCCCCAGCAAGGGATCCCGGCGCGTTCGCAGAGGTTCGCCAGCCCCTCTTCCTTCACCAGATAGCTTTCCTCGCCCGCGACGCACAGGTCGATGCCATTGTCCTTCATCCACCCGATCAGCGAGTGCAGGTCCGTCGCGGTGGTCGGGGCGGCGATGCGGAAAATGGCCTCGCTCCCCGGGAAGGAGAACAGCTCCGGCTTCGAGGGCGACTCCGCCAGGGCGCGAACGAGGGCGTGCTCACGGCCACCTTTTCCAACGACTAAAATTTTCATCCGCAGAGGTTTTCGCGGAATCCCCCGGCGGACTCAACGCCGAAGAACGGAATTTTCCCAAAGAGGCCCGTTCACTCCGCCACCACGAAAATGGATGCGAAGCGATTGCTCACGACGGGTTTTTCCGGATTGACCGCCATCTGGGAAATGTCGCCGTCCAGGAACAGGGCGTCCTTGCAGCCGAGATGGAGGAACAGCCCGGCGAAGTCCCAGAAATTCACGTCCTGACCCCAGACGGTGATCGCGCAGACGAATTTGCCATCCGCATCGATGCCGATGCCATTGCGGTGCAGGCGGTTTTCGGAACCCTCCTTGAAAGCGGGATGGCGCTTGCCGCCGATCAGCAGCAAGGGGCCGGACTGGACGGCGAAGTTTGGTGCCCGGAGATCACGGGTGCGGCGGGAGAGATCGTAGCGGGCGGTCCAGCCTTCGATCGTCGAGATCTGTGGACCTCCATGGCCGCCGGTCCAGTAGGCCACCACGCCGTTCGGCTTGAGGAAGAAGTTGCCCTTGCCGTCCTTCGTATTCAGCGGCAGGACGACCTTCCAGTCCTGGGCGAGAAGCCCGCTGGGGATGCATCCGGGTTCGAAGATGCCGCCGTTCATCAGGAACCGGACCGTTTTGCCCTTCTTGGAAAAATCCTCCTGCACCTTGTCGAACGTGCCGAAGATCTCACCCGCGCTGTCTTTCCACGCGATCTTCAGATTTTTCGGTTCGATGCGGACAACACGGAAGTCCGCATTGGCATAACGGACTTTTTCCTCGCGGATCTCCGCAGCATGCGAGAGTGCCGGAAGCAGGAACAGGCAGAGCAGGGATTTCATCGCGGAGGCTTCAGGAGTTGAGGATGGCAGTTCAGTCACGCCGCTGCCTGCGCAGGCCGTAGCTGGGATGCCGCCTGTCGTGCCTCAGAACTGCGATCCAAATGCCGGAAGAATCGATTTCATAGAGGAAATGGTAGGGGAAGTTTTCCAGCGCCGCACGGCGGTAGCCGGAGTCCGAAAAGTGATTTGCTTCCGGGTACTCTTGGATCCTTGCGACACATTCCTCGATAGCCCGGAAAAAGCGGTCCCCGAGGATGGCTCCTCCCTCCGATTCATAATAGTCCAAGGCTCTGCGGAGATCCCTTGGTATCAACCGGTGGAATGCCACATCCATCGCTCAGCGTCCGATTTCCTTTTTCACCTGATCCCAGGTAAGTCGCGCGGACGGATCCGACCGCATCTCCGCCAAGCGACGGTCCGCTTCATCGGAGCCATCGTCAGGATCGGACAGGACGGCAGGAAGGGAGCCGATCAAATCCGCGAGCAGATGGAAGCGTTGATCTTCCGGGAGACCGAGTGCGCCGGATTTGAGTTCATCCACCGTCATGAGATGATGTTACACCTCCATGGGAGTCGGGGCGAGAGCAATTTCGGCTGCCTTGGAACCGCTACCTCAACCCCAGAAACCGCGCTAGGGATTTCACCGCCGGGGCGACGGCATGGCCCCGGCGCACCCTGCGGGATATGACGTTCAGGTTCCCGGCCTTTACGTCCGCCTTCGGATCGACGTGGCCGACGATTTCGTGGCCGGAGAGAACGGGCAGCGCATAGTAGCCGCGGACACGTTTTGCAGGGGGCGTATAGACCTCCCAGGTGTAGTCGAAGTCCCACAGGGCGAGGGTGGTCCGGCGGTCGTAGATCAGCGGATCCAGCGGGGCGAGCAGCAGCGGGGGAAAGGGAGCGCCGTTTTCCGGAGCTTCCCGGCTGGCCTCCAACAGCGGCAGATCCTCGCGCAGGATGTGGAGCAGGGGCGCATCCGCATCGCTGATCCTGACCGTTAAGACCTCATCCCGCGTGTGGGAAAGTTCGTTCCGTTTCAGCGGAGTGAGGCGGCGCTGGCGGAGCTTGGTCAACGCCAGCCAGCGGGCGGTTTCCTCCGGGCTTGGCAGGCTGGCGGCGAGCGTGGCCGGAGGCAGCACCCGTTCCGGGAGGTCGTAGAACCGGCGGGTGCCTTCGCGGCGGGCGATGAGCACGCGGCCGTGGAAATAAAGTTTCTGGAGCGTGGACTTCGCCAGGGTGGCGGATCCCCAGCCGCTCGGCCGGGAAGGCCCCGCGTCCTCGATCTGGCTGGAGGTCAGCGGACCTCGGCTTGCGATTTCCGCAAGGATGCGTTTGGCGAGCTTCCGTTCATCGGCGGAAAGGCGGCCGGACCAGGCGCCGTCGTGGAGCGTGCGCTCGCGCATTGCCTCCAGCAGGTGGGGCCAGGCGTCATGCGGCATGGCCACCAGGACGGAACTGCCGGGCAGGTGATGCTCGAAGGCGGTGCGTTCATGCGCGGAAAGCGTGGCACCATCGCCATGCAGGTGCCGCATCAGCCCGCCGGGCCGGTAGTTCTCCACCCGGTTCCTCAGGATGAGGTCCTGCATCCGCCCGCAGACGTTGATGGGATCGATCTGGACGTAGCCATAGCGGTCCAGCACCGCTCCGACATCCGGCACGGGGGCGTTCAGGCCGGTGGCCGCCCGGGCAAACCGGCGGGCGGCCGCGCGGGTGATGTGGATGGATGCCGTCAGGGGATGGAATCGTAGATGTGTTCCAGCGCCAGCACGGTGTAGGCGGTGACCAGCACCGGGTTGGACTCCATCCACTTGCCGTTGTCGTTGACCCATGATCCATCGCCTTTTTGCAGTGAAAGGAGCTTGTTCGCCAGATCGCTGCGCCAGTCGGCTTCCTTGCCATTCGCCAGCTTGAGGTTGTCGATCTCCGCCGCGCCGAGCGCCTTCGACATGGCCTGGTAGTAGTAGTAGAGGCCCTGCGCGCCCATGCCCGGGTTTTCCTCCACGGTGTAGTTCTTGCCCAGCCACTCTTTCACCGCCAGCACCCGCTCGTCATCCGGACCGAGCTTGGCATAGATCAGGGAAAGCAGTCCGGCATAGGAGATGGATCCGTAGGAACGGAGCGCCTTTTTGCCCTCGCCGAGATCGACCTCGCCCGCCTTCGACGAGGCCGGGTTGTAGATGAAGCCGCCCTTGTTCTGCGCGTCATCGGACGCCCATTTCTGGTCGTTGGTGGAGGTGAGGTTCTGGCAGCGGGAGAGGAAGGTGGTCGCCGCCTTCCAGTCCAGGTCCGGCTGATCGCCGAACTGGCCGTCATCGATCATCTTCTTCGAAAGGGCGAGCGCCTCGATGGTCAGATAGGTGTTGGAAAGGTCGTTGTGCGGGCGGTCGGTGCCGGCACCGTAGCCGATGCCGCCGTCGCCCGGGTCATCCGTCTTGCCCGGCTCACCCTTGTCCCACTGGTTGCCGATGAGGTGCTTGCGCGCCTTCACGATGGCCGGGCCGTATTCCGTGCGGTTGGCTGCGGCCAGAGCGGTGAGGGAGGTGGCGGTGTTGTAGGTGGAGAGGCCGCGGTTGTAGATGCCGCCGTCCTCCTTCTGCTGGGCCAGCAACCAGTCGAAACCCTTCCTCACATGATCCGGGTAGGGTGCGGAGCGGTCCACGTTGGGGTCGCGGACGGCGGCGTTGAGCGCCAGTGCGGTGAAGGCGGGGAGCTGGCCGTCGTCCCATTGGCCTTCCGGTTTCTGCTGCTGTTTCAGGTATTCGTTGCCGCGGGCAATGGCCTGGCTGAGTTCCTGGCGGAGGGATTCGTAGCGGTCGAGCTTTCCGTTCGGCGAGCGATCCGCAGCGGACGCGAATCCTGCCAGTGCGATGATGAAGGCGGTGGCGAGTTTCATGGTTTTCCGGGAAATGGGGTGATGATGACGGTGACGGGAGAATCGAGCGGCGGCACCCGCTTGGGATAGACAAACCACACGGTGTCATCCGTGTTGTCCTTGCCGGGGTAGTTGATGAGGGCGCTGCGTGAAAGGTAGATGGCGGCGATGTCCCCGGTGGCCTCCGCCTGGAACCTGCCGCCGGAAATTTCCGAGCCGCCATAGACCCACGGCCCGGCGGGCATGGTCCTGCCGGTGACGGCATGCTGCACCCATTCGTTGATGGGAACTTTGCGCGGCCTGTCGCCGTCCTGCCACTCCACCTCGATGTGGATGCGGGCGGCTTTCCTCACCCCGTCATCCACGGCGGGGAACTTCACCGCCGGGTCATCCGGGGCGGTGGGCTCCACATACAGTTCCGGTGATGGCTGGTAGCGCAGCAGGGTGAAGGCGACATTGAGGTCGGTCGCGGAAATGCCGGTCTTCAGGAGCGACTCGTGGACCTTCCCGTTGTTGTGGACGATGATGAATTCCAGCAGATCCTGCGTCATGTTGACCGCGGCGGGGAAGCGGATCTCACGGGTCCTGCTGTCGAAGGTGATGTCGCGGATGCGGTAGCGGGTCCCGTCCAGTTTCTCCACTTTCGCTTCCTTCGGCGGCTCCTTTCCGGTGGCCCCTTCCTGCGCCGGTGCGGGGAATTGGCCGGAGGCGGTGGCCGCGGCGACCAGGAAAAGGATCAGGTGGCGGCGAAGCATGGAGGTGGCCTACTCGTCGGGAGTGGCGGTGTTGAGGGATTGGCCGAACTCGCGCCATGACAGGCGGGTGATGTTCGATTTCAGCGCCTGCTGGTGGGTTTCCTCACCTGCGGGTTCCACCGGCGGGGTCAGGCGGGCGGTACGCTTCAGATGGCTGGCGATGAGCTGGAATGCCGTCTGATAGACTTCCTTCGTCAGGTCGTCCGTCGGCTCGACGGTGAAGGACAGGACGTCGGTGGAGGCGGAGTCCTTGGTGGGTCCGGAAAGCCAGAGTGCGGCGGGGATGGGGCCTTTCGGCGCATTCCGCTTGCCCACCGCCAGGTCCGCGGTCACCCGCAGGGTGCCGCCGGAGGCGAGGGTGAGTTCCCGGGCCGCTTCCTCCAGCACGGGCTTCAGGCCCGGCGCGAGCGAAGGGCCGGTTCCTGCGTGGAGGACGATGTGGGTCGCTGCGGCAGGGTCATTGTTCCAGTCGGGAAGCGTCGGGCGCAGTCTGCGGATGGCGGCGATGGCGGTGGCGGCCTGGGCCGTATCCGGCTTCGTCATGTCCAGCGAGCGTTCCCACGCCAGCAGGGCACGCTGGAATTCCCCTTCCTGTTCGAGGACTCCGGCCAGCTCAGCCAGCTTGGCGTGGCCGTCCAGCGCACGGTCACTGTAGGCTTCCAAGGTGGGCGGCGAGTCCAGATCACCCAGCTCGATCGCAGGTGGCTGCGGGGCGACGTCGGGGGCGGCCGCCTCCGGCAGCCCCGGTCTGAGCGTCGGCGGTTTCACCGGCTCGTTCATGCGTTCCGGCTGGGCGTTGGAAGCCTCCGCCTTTTCCTTGATCTCCGCGATCCGGGCGGCGGTCGGGGGAGTCATGAAGTCCATCCCTTTCGTGTTGGCCCACCACATTCCGCCGATGACGGAAAGGCAGAGCAGCAGCACCACTGGAACGGGAACACGCACGGCGGAAAGGGTAGGCAGGATGGGCGGCTTGACGAATGATTTTTTCCACCGTTCTCCCCATACGCAAAAAAGCCCCGCTGGAATCCAGCAGGGCCTTTTGGAAAGATTGCGGTCGCAGGGATCAGTTGGCGGCCTTCACGAGGAGAGCGCGCTTGCCCACGCGGCTGCGGAGGTAGTGCAGCTTGGCGCGGCGGACCTTGCCCTTGCTGGTCACTTCGATCTTGGAGATCCGCGGGGTGTGGACCGGGAAAACACGCTCCACGCCTTCGCCGTAGGAAATCTTGCGGACGGTGAACGCGGCGTTGATGCCCGTTCCGGCCTTGGCGATCACGAGACCGGCGAAGACCTGGACGCGCTCCTTGCCGCCTTCGATAACGCGGGTGTGGACCTTCACGGAGTCACCGACGTTGAACTCGGCGACGTCCTGCTTCATTTGCTCCTGCTCGATCTTCTTGATGATTGCGTTCATGGGCTCCTCTTTCTCGCGAAAATGTTGGTGGCTGACCGGCGTTTCTGGCGTTGGCCGGGTCGCGCGGGGCGGGAGAGCTAGCGGATGGAATTTACCATTGCAACCGCGAAATGCTCCCGGCCCCCAGATTTTTCCTCACTTCTTGCCGTAGATGGCTTCCGGGTCGAAGGCGCGGTCCGTGCTGTTGAAGGTCAGCTCCGCCCCGTTCTTCGTGACCACATTGCGGTAGAAGCAGGAGCCCCGGCCGGTGTGGCAGGCCCCCGCGCCGATCTGCTCCACATACACCACCAGCGCGTCCTGGTCGCAGTCCGTGCGGATCTCCACCACCTTCTGGATGTGGCCGGAGGTCTTGCCTTTGTGCCACAACTCCTTGCGGGAGCGCGAGTAATACACCGCCTCGCCGATCTCAAGGGTCAGCTTCAGGGATTCCTCGTTCATGTAGGCCAGCATCAGCGGCTCCTTGGTGATCGCGTCGATCGCCATGGCCGGGATCAGGCCATCCTTGTCGAATTTCGGGGAAAACCCCGTGCCTTCCTCGATCTCCGCTTTGCCGCCGCGTGGGGCGAAGGATTGGTTCGGACTCATGCGCGGGACCGTGGTAGGGGGCCGCCCCCGTGTCCAGCGAACATTATGGAGGAACATCGAACGCCGGACATCCAACATCGAACGCCGAAGTGGGGATTTCGGAATTGCCTGGAGGGCCATGCCTGAGACGATGGCGGCGCGATGGCATATACGGCGGACCGGGCATACGAACTGATTTCAGAGGCGCACCAGCGCGGGCGTCTGGCCCATGCCTTCCTCATCAGCGGCGCGCCCGGCAGCGGGAAGGAAAACCTGGCCGCCCGGATGATCCAACTGGTGAACGACGGTGGCGGCTCCGGCGGCGGTGGGTTCGATCTTTTCGGAGAGCCGGTGAAAGTGGAGACCCCTCCGCTGGATGAACTGGAGGGGGGCCATGTGCGCGTCATCCGCCCGCGGATGAAATCCCGCCGCGTCGGCGTGGAGGAGATCCGGGACCTGGAGCAGACGCTGCACCTCGCCGTCGGCAAGGGGGCCTGCAAGGTGGGTGTCATCGTCGAAGCGGACCGCATGAACGACCAGGCCGCCAACGCCTTCCTCAAGACCCTGGAAGAACCTCCGAAAAGCACCCTGCTGCTGCTGCTCACGGCGAATCCCCAGCGGCTCCTGCCGACCATCCTTTCCCGCTGCGTGCGCCTGCCGCTGCTGGGCGGGCGACCCCTTCTTGAAAATGGTGGTGCCGAGCTGGTCGCCTCGCTCAACCGGGCCGCGGGCCGGGGCTTCGGCACGCCGGTCGCCGCGCTCCACCTGAAGGCCGCCTTTTCCTCTTTCCTCGCCCACTACCGCAGTGAGGCGGATGACGCCGCGAAGGCCGCGGAAAAGGAAGAATCCGCCGCCTACCGGGATGCCACCGACGGTGCCTGGCTCAAGGAGCGGGAAGCCTTCCACAAGGCCGCCGCGGAGGCGGAGTATCTGGATGCCCGCTCCCGCCTGTTCGACGTGCTGATGGCGTGGATGGCGGACCTCCTCCGGATGAAGGTGAAGTCCACCGGGCTGGATTTCCCGGACACCGCCACCAGCCTCGCGGCCATCGTGGAGAAGGAAACGGAAACCGGGCTGCTCAAGCGCATGGAGGCGTTGGATTCACTGCGCCGCACGCTCGACACGAACGCCTTCGAGCCGCTCGCCATCGAGGTCGGTTTCCTCAAAGCGTTCGGCTGAGAGCCGGTCAGAACTCGCCGTTGATCGCGCCGGTTTCCTCCGGTGCGCCCACGCTTTCCAGAAGCTTCTCCAAGCCGGCGAGAACACGCTCGATCCCTTCCATCCACAACCCTGCTTCCCAAACCGGGCCGGCCAGGTCGAGGAGGTGCCCGAGGGCTTCCGGTTTCAGCAGGGGTTCCAGACCGTAGCCGGGGATCAGCGCGGACTCCTGTCGGGCGGGGTCGATCAGCAGGAGGATCGCGTGGTTGTTCGCGCCACGTCGTCCTTCACCGGCAAAGGCACCGGCGTTGAACAGCCAGAAGGCATAGAGGCTGAAAGGGTGGTCTTCCGGCATGGCACGCATGACCACCTGCAGCACCAGTTGCGGGAACCTCCGCTGGATCGCGGTCACCCGCTTGCGCAGCTTTCCGGTTTCACCGGACGTCAGTTTTCCGGTCGTGTCGGACACGCCGGGTGACAGACGCGGCATCGCTCCAAGCAGCGTGCTGGTCCGGGGGAAGTTCAACCGGCAGGACGGGCACTCGGTTGTCTGCGGATGCACCGGGGATTGGCAGTAGGGACACCGCATGTGCGGTAATGCTACGCATTTCCTAAACGAATGATGAAGCGAAAAAGCAGCTTGAAAGTTTCATGCAATTAATTACGTTATCCGGAAACCATGAGCACCACCGCCTCCGCCAACTACCTGTTCGCCCAACTGGATGAGATCGAGCCGAAGCGCTGCCCCTGCGGCTTCAGCCAGCGCGCCTTCGCCGTGCCGGAGAACCAGACCGCGACCATCCACCTGGTGGACATCCAGGAGGATGCCCAGACCCACTATCACAAGAAACTCACCGAGATCTATCTGATCTTCGAGGGCGAGGGCCACATGGAACTCGACGGCGAGCTCATCCCGGTGAAGCCGATGAGCACCATCCTCATCAAGCCCGGCTGCCGCCACCGCGCCATCGGAAAGCTCAAGATCGTCAACATCCCCGTCCCGGCCTTCGACCCGGAAGACGAGTGGTTCGATTGAGTAGGGAGGAGGGGCACTTCAAGTGTAGCGGAAGTCGTGAGACTTCCGGCTGGGGGGAAGGCCCTCGGGAACGGGAGCTGTTTTGTTCGGTGACGTCCACCCCCGCCGAAGCTCTCACGAGCTTCGCTACTCCCCCTTTACGCACACTTCGGACAGACGCCGAAGAACTCCAGTTCGTGGTAGAGGTTGCGGTAGCCGGTCTTTTCCCGGATCTCATCCTCGAGCGCATGAACGGGGCAGGGGGCCTTGATGGACTCGATGGTGCCGCAGCCGGTGCAGATGAGGTAGTCGCTGTGCTTGCCGGGGACCAGCAGGGTGAAATAGGCGGCCCGTTCATGCAGGCCCAGGCGGCGGATGATGCCATGTTCCGCGAGGCGCTGGAGCAGGCGGAAGACGGTGGCCTTGTCACACTGGTCGGCCAGGTGCTCCGAGGTGGCCAGCTCCGCCAAGGTCATCGGACGCCCGTTTTCGAGCAGGGTGCGGATGAGTTCCTCGAGCGCCTTGGTCCTGCGCAGGCCTGCGGCCCGGCAGCGCTCGATGGTGTCCTGGATCAAAGCTTTCATGGCGGGAATGTAGCGATGGATGGCGGGTTGGGAAATGCGGAAATCAGAACAGGCTGGCCTGCGGGTCGTCCGGCCGGGAGGGCGGCTGCGGCGCGCCGATCTTGGCGTACGCGGCACCCATGGCCGTGCGCCCGCGCGGGGTGCGCTGGATGAAGCCCTGCATGATGAGGAACGGCTCGTGGACTTCCTCGATGGTGGCCGCGTCCTCGCCCACGGCGACCGCCAGCGAATTCAGGCCGACGGGTCCGCCGCCGAACTTGTAGATCAGGGCTTCCAGCAGCCGCTTGTCCATTTCATCGAGGCCCTCGGAGTCGATCTCGATCATGGCCAGCGCGTCGTCCGCGACCGTGCCGTTGATGGTCCCGCCGCCGCGTACCTGCGCGTAGTCCCGCACCCAGCGGAGCAGTGCGTTGGCCACCCGCGGGGTGCCCCGCGAGCGTGAGGCGATCTCCAGCGCGCCAGCGCGCTCGATGGGCACGTCGAGCAGCCCCGCGGACCGCTCGATGATGTCGGCCAGCTCGTTATGGGTGTAGTAGTCCAGCCGGTTGATGAGGCCGAAGCGGGAGCGCAGCGGCGCGGTGAGCATGCCGGAGCGGGTGGTGGCGCCGACGAGGGTGAAGCGCGGCAGGTTGATCTGGATGGAGCGGGCGGAAGGGCCGGAGTCGATGATGATGTCCAGCCGGTAGTCCTCCATCGCCGGGTAGAGGTATTCCTCGATGGCCGGGTGCAGGCGGTGGATCTCATCGATGAAAAGGATGTCGCCTTTCTGGATGTTGGTGAGGATCCCGGCGAGGTCGCCCGCCTTTTCGATCTGCGGGCCGGAGGTGGTGTGGAGCTGGGTCCCGGCGGCGCGGGCGATGAGGTTGGCCAGCGTGGTCTTGCCCAGGCCGGGTGGGCCGGAGAGCAGCACGTGGTCCAGCACGTCACCGCGTTTCTTCGCCGCTTCCAGCATGAGGAGGATGCGGTCTTTCACCTTTTCCTGGCCGATGAACTCGGAGAACGCAGGGGGCCGCAGGGAAACGTCGAACGAAGTCGCCGGGGCGGTGGTGGTCTGCTGGTAGAAGTTCTCTGACATCGGGCGGCGGCCACCATTGGAGCCCATGGCGGGCCGGGAGAGAAGCGCGGAGTTGTTCAGGGAAAGGCTTTCAGGGGGACTCCCTTGCAATCGGTGCAGGAGTCCACGCCATCCGCGAAGACCGAGTGGCACCGCGGGCAGAACCGTGTGGCCGCCTCATCGCCGGAGTCGGAGGGGATGGTCCCGTACAGGGACAGGTCCCGGTTGTGGGGCAGCAGGGCTTTTTCCAGGAGAGGCCGGAGCAGGGCGGCGCGATCATCATCATGGGGCACATCCGGGCGCGGATGGAGCAGTTCGCGGGAAAACCTGCCCAGCCACGGGTTCTCCGTGTCTCCGGTGGACAGCAGCAGGGCGGCGGGGTGGGTGGTGGCCATGGCATGGACGGCGGCCACTTCCAGCGCACGCATGGCATGGAACGGCACCACGCAGCAAAGGAAGACATCCCCGCGCAGGGCGGCTTTCGCGGCCGGATAGACGCGGCGGGAGAGCCACCAGAGGCGGCAGCCGATGACCAGCATCAGCACCCACAGGAACAGGACCACCCCCAGCATGGGCAGCACGCCCGCATACAGGAATGTCACCGGCATTCCGATGAAAAATCCGGTCGTGAGCAGGAGGCAGAGCGGGGCGAGCGGGGAGGAAACCAGCCGCCAGCGCCGCCATTCCTTTGCCGCCCGGTGGGGTGACATCGCCTTTTTCCATGCGTCCGCGATGCCGTCGGCGGGGGGCAGCCCGCGCTTTTTCGCGCGGCGGAAAAGATCCACCATCCGGGGTGAGGAAACCCGTGCGGAAACCCCGCCCACCGTCAGCCTGCCGGCCTCCACCTTGATGTCCTCCCATGTGGGGGATCCGCACTCCACCAGGTCCGAAGCGGCGGTTTCCAGCAGCACCTTTCCCTCCGGGGTCACCAGCAGGGGAGGTGCCTGGCATGGGGCCAGGCCGGTATCCGGCACCGCCGGCAGCATCGCCACCAGCCCGAGTTCGCGGGTGGACATCCACTGCCCCGGACGGTGGACGCCCCAGCGCCCGGAAAAAGGCCGCTTCCTCAGGACGGCGGCACGCAGGGGCAGCCACAGCCCGGACTCCCAGAGGTAGATGGCCAGGGCGATGAGGAAAAATTCCGCGGCGGCAGACATGCCGGGCGTCAGACGGATTCTTTCTTCTTCTTGAAGCCGAACAGCTTCGCGATGCCGGCGAAGATCGCCGCCACACCGATGAGGATCGGCTTGAGGAACTGGCCGAGCTTCGACAGCAGGCCGGTCTTCGCCGCCGCGAGCAGTGTCCCGCCGACGATGAGGCCGGTCAGGCCGTATTCGGCGATCTTGTCACCTTTCTGGAAGGAGGCGTAGGATTCCTCCTTCTTGTAGGCGAATCCGCCGAGGAGTTTCTGGTATTCCGGCACCACGGTGGCGAGCTGGCTCTCATCACACACCAGCACCACATCCATCACGCCACGGCGTCCGAGGATCTTCGTGCGGTAGTTCACCACCTGTCCCTCGGTGCTGCTCAGGCGGATGGCCCACTCCAGGTTATTGGTTTCCGGGTTGTAGAATGGAGGCGTCTGCCAGCCCAGGATGGTGAGCGGTGACATCCCGCGGCGTGAGAGCTCCGCGTTCGCCTGTTCCTGCCCCTTGCGCATGTCCTCCAGGATCTTGTCCGCGTCCAGCTTGTCCTTCTCATCATCCTTCACGTAGCCCACATCGGAGAACGTGAAGACGGCGAACCAGGAAAAGTCCTCCGGGGTGAGATAACCCAACTCCTTCCCATTCGTGAGGTTGCCATAGAACTCCATCAGCTTCGATGAGCCGGGCTGGCCGGTGAAGCGGTAGCCTTCCGGCACCTTGATGGTCGCCTGGTGGCCGACCCCAGCCTCGCCGCTGGTCGTCCAGTTGAGGGATTCCACCAGTTGGACGAAGGGATTCGCTCCCTGCGGAGCGGCTTGTTCCTGGGCAGGAGCTTCCGGAGCCGCAGGCTGGGCGGTTCCCGGGATGGAAAGAGCCAGCGAGAAGATGCCGAACAAGGGCACGAGTTTGGAAAGGGACATGGTGTGATTTGGGATTACCCGCATCATCGGCTTATTCGTGCCCGTTTTGCAAGTCCCCATCCACGGCGAAGAAGCCATGGACAGCGGCGGCGGGTGGTTTAGAATGCGGCATGCTTCGAGAACTCGGCATGGTCGTGGGTTTCCTGTCCGTGATGGTGTTCCAGGAGGCGGTGGCCCAGCCGCTGAAGATCCTGACCATCGGTGACAGCCTCACGGAGGAGTATCGGTTCGAAGGGGTGTTCAGCGGTCCGAAGGTCGAGGGGGTGCCGGTCCCCGTCGCAAATACGAGGAACTGGGTGGAGATCGTCGCTGACCGTCGCGCCGACCGGATTTCCTTCGGATCATTCGACGCGAATTTCAACGCCTATTCCGACTTCCGGAACGGCGGCTATGCCCATAACTTCGGCGTGCCGAGTTTCACCACCACGGACTGGCTGGGCGTGATCAACTGGGAGAGCCTGCCCAACGACGGGCTGGCGTACAAATACGCCGCCTACCGCACCTACAGCAGGCTGGTGGAGCATCTGGAGGA
Organism: Luteolibacter sp. SL250; assembly: GCF_026625605.1. Lineage (NCBI taxonomy): Bacteria > Pseudomonadati > Verrucomicrobiota > Verrucomicrobiia > Verrucomicrobiales > Verrucomicrobiaceae > Luteolibacter > Luteolibacter sp. SL250. Next base: position 4,367,674 of record NZ_CP113054.1, on the reverse strand, counting down.
AGAGGGTATCGGCGTGGTGGTGATCTTCCTCGGTGGGAATGATCTGAAGTCGGACTACTCCGGAACCTTCCATGATGATCCTCCTCCAGCGCTGCTCCAGAACGTGGTCACCAACCTGGGGCAGATCATCAGCTTCGTCCGCCAGCAGAACGCCACCGTGCCCATCGTGGTCTGCACGCTGCCGGACATCGGCGCCACGCCGGTGATCACGTCGAACAACAATTACGAAGACCTGGTGTTGCGGGCGCGCGCCAGGCAGCGCATCGCGGACACGAATGCGGCGGTGATGTCGCTGGCCGCCAGCAGGGGGGCGCACGTCGCACGGATCGATCTCATCACGACGAAGATCTTTGATGAACCGCAGTTCCATCTGAATGGCACCGTGTTCCAGTACCCACCGGACGACCTGAATCCTCCGGACCACATCTTCTGCCACGATGGGTTCCACCCATCCACGGTGGGGCAGGCGCTCATCGGCAACCTGGTCCTTGATGCGATCAACCGCGCCACCGGGGCGGCGGTGCCGCTGATGGGGAACCGTGAGATCCTCGGGGACGTGCTGGGCCTTGATCCGGACCAACCCTACCTCACCTGGGCCGGATCCGCAGGTGGCGCCACCGCCAATCCGGACGGCGATGGGTTCCCCAACCTGGTGGAGTACCTGCTGGGAGGCAGTCCGTCGATGGCGGACGATCCTTTCACCTTTGCCGTGGATGGCGGGTTGTCCTTCCGTCCGCTGGAGGTTCCATCCCGTTATGCGGACCTGGCGGTGCAGGAGTCCGGAACGCTCGGCAACGATTGGGCGGTGGTGCCGCAGTCACGCATCACCGTGCTGCCGGATGGCACGTGGCAGGTCGCCCCGACCGGCGGCTCGAAGAATTTCTACCGTCTGACCGCGACGCCGAAGCCGTGAGGCGGAGGCTTACGGGTAGAAATACTTCTCCAGCCGGCCGAGGAAGTACTTCTCGGTGGAGGTCAGGCCGTCCGCGGCCAGCACGCGGGTCAACCAGGTCAGGGCCTTCCCTTCGTCGCCATGGCGTTTGATGGTGTCCGCCCGTTCGGCGAAGAAGACCTGGGTTTTCTCCAGGCTGGTGAATGCCTCCCGCGATGAGGCGAAGGCGCGGAAGACAAAGCTTTCCCGCGGGGATTCGGATTCCCAGCCCAGCGCGTCGAGCGCCTCCGTCAGGACCTCATCCTCGGCCAGCGAAAGGTGGTCATCCATGTAGAGGGAGAGGAACAGCAGCTCGATGATGGCCTCGCGGGAGTTTTGGTTCATGGCAGCGGAATCTAACGGGCCGTGCGGAAAGCTCAATGTCATTCAGCCGCGGTGGAATCGGGTCTCCTGATTCTACCTGCGCTGTGAGAAAAGCCATGCGGCCACCTTCGGGTCGATCCATGCGTGGACGGAAATCTGGTGGCCGCCATCCTTGAACTCGGAATATCGGACCGGGCCGCCCGCCGCCGAGATCTGCGAGAACGCACGGCGGGATTCCTCCACCGGCACGATGCTGTCGTCCTCCCCGTGGAAGATCCACAGCGGCACTTCCTTCAGCTTCTCCGCTTGGCCTTCCGGCATGCCGCCGCAGATGGGGATGCCCGCCGCGAAGCGCTCCGGCTGGCGGACCAGCCAGTCGAAGGTGCCGTAGCCACCCATCGAGGCACCGACCAGATAGACCCGCTTCGGATCAATTTCTCCGGTCTTCAGCCGGTCATCGAGCAGGGCCATGAGGTCCGTGAGGGCGGGTGCCGGTTTTGGCGAAAGCGGATGGACGGGAGAGGTCCATGAAGCGGTGAGCGTCCACATCTCCCCCGGTGGGCATTGGGGGGCCATGACGAAACAGGCGTGGTCTTTCTGCCGTTCCGGTGTCGCCCATACCCCTGCACCCAGCGCGCCGGTGCCAGCCAGCAACTGGCTGCGGTTGTCGCTGCCCTTGCCGGAGCTGCCATGCAGGACGATGACCAGCGGTAGCGGCTTATCCGCCTTCTCCGGGGCGAACCAGCGGTAGCGGACGGTCCGTCCCTGATGCTCCAGCGTGCGAGCCTCGAAACGCTCCGGGTTTTCACGCAGCAGCCGCTCCCGCATCTTCTCCACCTCCGCGTCCTGGGCCTCATACTGCGCGGGCGGGATGATCTCCCGCTGTGGTTCCTTGGCCGAACAGCCCAGGGTGGTGAGGAGGAGAGGGAAGAGGAGGTGGGATTTCATCGGAACGGGAGTCTTCGTGGATAGCAACTCGAGCTTGCCGTGGTTCCAAGCAAAGGAACCGCGAATCTTACGAATCCAACGAATCTTTTCTTCATTCGCAGGATTCGTGAGATTCGTGGTCAATCTCCGGCGGTTGTAGCCCTGTTGATGGCTCAAAAAAAACCGACCTGCAGGAGCGGCCCCTGCAGGTCGGAAAGGTTCAGGCTGTTTTCAGCTCGATCAGATCGCGGCCAGGATGGCGTTGAATGTCTCGCTCGGGCGGAGGGCGGCGGAGGCCTTGGCATCGTCCGGCTGGAAGTAGCCGCCGATGTCGACCGACTTGCCCTGCACGGCCAGCAGTTCGGAAACGATGGTTTCCTCGTTGGCGGTGAGCTTTTCGGCGACCGGGGTGAAGATCTCCTTCAGCTCCGCGTCCTTGTCCTGTCCGGCGAGCGCCTGCGCCCAGTAGAGGGCGAGGTAGAAGTGGGAACCACGGTTGTCGATGGTGCCCAGCTTGCGGCCGGGGGAGCGGTCGTTTTCGAGGAACTTGCCGGTGGCGGCGTCCAGCGTGTCCGCCAGCACCTTTGCGCGGGCGAGGCCGAAGGTATCGGCGATGTGCTCGAAGGATGGTGCCAGGGCGAAGAACTCACCGAGGGAGTCCCAGCGCAGGTAGTTTTCCTGGACGAACTGCTCGACGTGTTTCGGTGCGGATCCACCGGCTCCGGTTTCGAAAAGACCGCCACCGTTCATGAGGGGAACGATGGAGAGCATCTTCGCGGAGGTGCCGACTTCCAGGATGGGGAAGAGGTCGGTGTTGTAGTCACGCAGTACGTTGCCGGTCACGGAGATGGTGTCCTTGCCCTGCACGATGCGCTCGAGCGAGTAGGTGCAGGCGTCCGCCGGGGCGAGAATCTTGATCTCCAGGCCGGAGGTGTCGTGGTCGCCGAGGTACTTCTCGACCTTGGCGATGAGCTGGGCGTCGTGGGCGCGGTTCTTGTCCAGCCAGAAGACGGCAGGGTCCCCGGTGGCGCGAGCGCGGTTCACGGCCAGCTTCACCCAGTCCTGGATCGGCGCATCCTTCGTCTGGCAGGCGCGCCAGATGTCACCTGCCTCCACTTCATGGGAGAGCAGCACGTCGCCGTTGCTGTCGGTGACCTTGATGGTGCCCTCGCCGGGGGCTTCGAAGGTCTTGTTGTGGGAGCCGTATTCCTCGGCGGCCTGCGCCATGAGGCCCACGTTCGGCACGGAGCCCATGGTCTTCGGGTCGAGAGCGCCGTTCTTTTTGCAGAAGTCGATCACCGCCTGATAGACGCCGGCGTAGGAGCTGTCCGGGATGACGGCGAGGGTGTCGCCGGTCTTGCCCTGGGCGTCCCACACCTTGCCACCGGCGCGGATCATCGCGGGCATGGAGGCGTCCACGATGACGTCGGAGGGCACGTGCAGGTTGGTGATGCCCTTGTCGCTGTTGACCATGGAGAGGGCCGGGCCGTTCGCATAGGCGGCCTGGATGTCCGCCTCGATCTCCGCCTTCTTGTCGGCGGGGAGCTTCGCGATCTTCGCGACGAGGTCGCCGAAGCCGTTGCGGAAATCGACGCCCAGTTCCTTGAGGGTGTCCGCGTGCTTGGCGATGAGGTCTTTGAAGAACACCTCCACCGCGTGGCCGAAGATGATCGGGTCGGAAACCTTCATCATCGTCGCCTTCATGTGCAGGGAGAACAGCACGCCGTCCTCTTTGGCCTTGGCGATCTGGGTGCCGAGGAACTCGACCAGAGCGGCCTTGCTCATGAACGTGCCGTCGAGGATCTCACCGGCCTTCAGCGGGGTGGAGTCCTTCAGCACCTTGGTGGTGCCGTCCGCGCCGACGAACTCGATCTTCACATCGGTCGCATCCGCCACAGTGACGGATTTTTCGTTGGAGAAGAAGTCGCCCTTGCCGTTCATGCTGCCGACGGAGGTCTTGGAATCGCCGGACCATTTGCCCATCGAGTGCGGGTGGGCCTTCGCGTAGTCCTTCACGGCCTTCGGCGCGCGGCGGTCGGAGTTGCCCTCGCGCAGGACCGGGTTCACGGCGGAGCCCATGACCTTCGCGTAGCGGGCCTTGATTTCCTTCTCGGTATCGGTGGCCGGACTTTCGGGATAGTCGGGCAGCTTGTAGCCCTTCGCCTGCAGCTCGGCGACGGCGGCCTTGAGCTGTGGCACGGAGGCGGAAATGTTCGGCAGCTTGATGATGTTGGCCTCCGGGGTGAGGGTCAGCGCCCCCAGCTCGGAAAGGGCGTCGCCGATCTTCTGGTCCTCCGTGAGGTATTCCGGGAAGTTCGCGATGATCCGGCCCGCCAGGGAGATGTCGCGCGTCTCAACGGCGATGCCGGAGTGCTTGGTGAATGCCTGGACGATCGGCAGGAAGGAGTAGGTGGCGAGGGCGGGCGCTTCGTCGGTCTTGGTGTAGATGATGGTGGGAGACGCGGACATGATGTTGGCTTTGGAAATTCCGGGAGACGTTTAGGCGTTGTGGGACACCGGGGCAAATCCAAAGAACCGCCCGGTTTCCCTCCATTCAGAGAAATCCGAAAAACGAGACGATCTGCCGGAAATCCGGCCGATGGACCGCATCCGGGCACAGGCAGTGGTCCTTGAGCGCCAGCAGTTCCTCGATCTGGGCTTCGCGGGACCTTTCCGGGATGATTCGGGAAACCAGCTCTCCCAGCAAGTGGCCGTAGGCGCGGACCTCGATTTTTTCCAATGCCGCCGCATGTTCCGCGGGCGCGCTCCACCCCGCGCCGAAGTCGCCTAACAGCCCTTCGCCCTGCGGGTTCCACAGGATGTTGTGGGCGTAGAGGTCGCCGTGGACGATGCGTCTGCCGTGGAGGTGGGCGGCGGCTTCCGCGATGCCCAGCGCGAGCTTCACCGCCACCGGATAGGGGAACTGGCGGTCCTCCGGATAGATGTCCTGGGTGCAGGTCTTCAGGTTCGGTGGCCCTGCCAGCGGTTGGAAATCCGGGCCGGCCAGGGGCATGACGAGTCCGTCCAGCCCCTCCGGGTGGCCGGTGATCCGTGCCCGCCCGCCCAGCAGCCCGGGGTGCTCTCCGGCGGCGAGGGTCGCGGAAATTTCGCTCTCCGGCAGGCCATCGCTCGTCATCCGGCCCTTGAAGAGCTTCACGGCGACCTTTTCCGCAGTGATGGAACCCGCTTGGCCGAAGTCCGCGTGGTGGATGGTCCCGGAGGCACCTTCGCCGAGTTTCCCGTGCAGGTGCAAGCGGTCCCAGCCGATCTCCGGAACCTCGGAGTCCTGCGCCACGGTGGCGCAGGGATTTCCACCGAGCGCCAGCCAGGCGAGGCGCGGCATTTCCAGCAGCACTTCCGGAAACGCCTCGAAGCGGTTCGCGGAAAGCCGCAGCAGTTCCAGGCCTTTCAACTCCGCGAGTTCATCCGGCAGGGAGGAGAGGCGGTTGCCCGCGAGCATGAGCTTCTGCAGCCGCTTGCAGGTCCCGATCTCCGGCGGCAGTGCCTCCAGCCGGTTGTCCGTCAGGACGATCCAGCGCAGGTTCGGCCCCAGCGCGGCGGCGGGGATCTCTGAGATTTCGTTCGAGCGGAAGCTGATCATTTCGAGCGCTGGGCACTGGCCGAGAATCTCAGGCAGGCGGGTGAAGCGGTTGCCGGAGCAGAAAAGGACGCGGAGTTTCTCCAGCCGCGGGAGATCCTGCGGGAGTTTGGAAAGCGCGTTGTCGGAGAGGTCGAGGATCTCGAGGCTGTCCGCGAGGTCGAAGATTTCCTCAGGAAAGGTCTCCAGGCCTGCGTTCAGGTCCAGCCGGTGGATGCCGTGGAGTTTTCCGGAACGGAGGAGGGTGAGGGTATCGTCGGGCGGCATCGCGCGCATCCTCCGGGACGGAGACCGCATTGGGAACCCCGGATTTGGAAATTGGCGGTGGATCCGCCCCGTGTTGCGATGCCGGTGGTGAAATTGACCGTCAGGGCCGTGCCGAACGCGAAGACCAGCGCCATCCTCGGCTGGGAGGAGGACCCGTTGGCCGGGCGCGTGCTGAAGGTCCGCATCGCCGCCCCGCCGGTGGATGGAAAGGCGAACGCCGCCCTCACCGCCTTCCTCGCGGAGACACTGGGGCTTTCACGGTCAAAGGTGACCTTGGAGAAAGGCGGAACCTCACGGCTCAAGCAGTTCACCATCCCGGACGGGACGGCGTTGCCGGAGTGAACGCCGCTAAGTGCTACCGCGCCTCGCTGAAGCGGATCTCCAGTTCGTCCTCCAGCTTCTTCAGCTTTCCGCGCTCCTTCGGGTGGATGAAGGCGATGGACAGTCCTTTCCTGCCCGCGCGGGCGGTCCGGCCGCTGCGGTGGGTGTAGTACTCCGTCTGGCCGGGGAGTTGGTGGTGGATGACGAAGGTCAGCCCCTCCACGTCGATGCCGCGTGCCGCCACGTCCGTGGCCACCAGGAGCTGGGTGCGTTCCTTCTTGAAGGAGCGCATGACCTTGTCCCGCTCCGACTGCATGAGGTCGCCGTGGATGGTGTCCACGCCGAAGCCTTCCGCCGTGAGTTTCTTGGAAAGGTGGATGGTGTCCTCCTTCGTCCGGCAGAAGATGACGCCGCGTTCGCCGCGCTGGCGGTGGAGGAAGTCGATCACCGCAGGCAGCTTCTCGTCGTTGGTGCAGACGACGTATTTGTGGATGATGTCGCGGTTCACCACGTGGGCCTTGTCGATCTTCAGCATCGGCGCGCTCTCCGCCATGCAGACCTTCGCCAGCGCCTGGATGGAGTCCGGGATGGTCGCGGAGAACAGCCAGGTGCTCTTCCGGCTGCGGGTGTGGGTGAAGATCTGCTGCAGCTCCTTCTTGAAGCCCATGCTCAGCATCTCGTCCGCCTCATCCAGCACCAGATGTTTCACGTGACCCAGGTCGAGTGCCTTCTTCTTCAGCAGGTCGATCAACCGGCCCGGCGTCACCACCACGATGTGCGTCGGACGCTGGAGCGCGGAGATCTGGCGCTCGATGGGATCACCGCCGCAGAGCACCTCCGTGAAGACGCGGTCCGTGTATTTCGTGAATCGGAAAAGCTGCTTGCCGATCTGCTTCGCCAGCTCCCGGGTCGGTGCCACCACCACGCCCTGGATGTGGGGGACGCCCGGCTTGATCGTTGCCAGCAGGGGCAGGCCGAAGGCCGCCGTCTTTCCGGTGCCCGTCTGCGCCTGGACGATGAGGTCCCCGCCGTCCTGCAGCAGATGCGGGATGACCTTGGCCTGTACTTCCGTCGGCTTGCGGATGTCGAGTTCTTCGAGGCCCTTGATGAATCCGGCGCTGATGCCGAGGTCTTGGAATGTTTTCACAGTGTCAGTTGGCGGATGATTTCCGGCAGGTCGCTCATTTGGCCGAGTTTGAAGAACCGGTCAAGGAACTCCACAGGTTCCTCCGCATGCTCGCCGATCCAGGTGATGTGGTAAGGAAGGTGCGCGCCCGCCCCGCCGATGGCCAGCACGGGCAGGATGTCCGACTTCAGCGAGTTCCCCACCATCAGGAAATTTTCCGGCGGGATGCCGTGGCGGTCGAGGATCTTGCCATAGGACGAGCTTTCCTTTTCCGAGACGACCTCGATGTGGCGGAAATACCCCGCCAGGCCGGACCGCTCCAGCTTCCGCTCCTGGTCGCGCAGGTCTCCCTTCGTGATGACGATCATGCGATGATCGGCGGCCAGTGTATCCAGGGTCTCCGCCACTCCGTCGAGCAGGTCGATGGGGTGCTCCAGCATGTCCCGCGCGGCGTCCAGGAGCTGGCGCAGCTCGCTGGAGCTGATGGCCCCGTTGGACAGGGTGATGGCGGTCTCGATGGCGGACAGGGTGAAGCCTTTGACGCCGTAGCCGTAGAGGGGGATGTTCCGCATCTCAGTGGCGACCAGCACCTCACCCGCCGGGAGCGGGTCATGGTAGCGGGCCAGCAGCTCGCGGAAGCGGTCGTAGGCGCGCTCGAAGATCGGCTGGTTGTGCCACAGCGTGTCGTCCGCGTCGAAGCCGATGATGAAATCCCGGGCGGGCATACGTCGCACCATAGACCCGGCACCGCCCCGGGTCGATTCAAAGACGCTCCCCGGCCTTCACCGCGGTGTATTCGCTGAAGACGTTGAAAATGGCGCGGCGTTTCACTTCCACGAAGCCGGCGGCCTCGAACGCCTGCATGATGTCTTTCGGGCGCACGCAGGTATCCATGGTCTCCCAGAAATAGACCATCATCTCCTCCGCTTTCTTGCTGCGGGTGAGCAGGCGGGAGAACCCCGGATAGATCTTTCCGAAGTAGAGGCGGAACAGGAAGGAGCCGAATTTCCCCTCAGGCCGCGTCGCTTCCAGGATCAGCACCTTGCCGCCCGGCTTCAGCACGCGGTTGAACTCGGTGAAGGTCTTCTTCAGGTCGGCGAAGTGGCGCATAGCGTAGCCCACGGTCAGGAAATCGAACTGGTCGTCCGGCAGCGGCATGTCCTCGCCGCCGCTCTGGACGAAGGTGGCGTGCAGCTTGGCCTTCGCCTCGCGGATCATGCCGTCGCTTGGCTCCACGCAAGTGATGTCCTTTTCGTAGCCCATCAGCTCGGCGGCGGCGACCGCCATCAGGCCGGTGCCGGAGGCCACGTCCAGCAGCTTCATGCCGGGGCGCAGGCCATGGCGGCGCTGGGCGTCCTTGCGGTAGAGGTTGCCGGTTCCGAAGAATCCCCACTCACAGATGGCGTCGTAGTGTTGCGCGCCCTCGTCGAAAAGCTGCTTCACATAGACCGGGCGTTCCTCAGGGCGGGTGTACCGGTTTTCCAGGACGGGATGCGGATTCATTCGGGGCGCGACCTTGCGGGATGGCCCGGAAAGGTCAATACCGGCGGCGGATTAGTTTGAAGCGGGCGTCTCGAGGTAGCGAACATCGTGAGAGATTCGGCGCGGCGTTGATCCCCTGGCAAACCGGCTCCAGTCCCCCAGCGGACTTCCCCCCAACCGAAGGTCTCACGACCTTCGCTACCAGGCTTGCGCGCCATTCCACCAAGCAGGAAATCCTCTTGCCCCCGCCGGACCTCCTTGGGAATCTCCACACGCCATGAGCTTTCCAATCCGCAGCGCAAGGGACCAAGTATCGGGGATCTATGTTTTCGGTCGGATCCTCGACAAGATCCGCCTCCACGCGGAAGGCAAATTGCCTCCCGCCTACCACCTCGGCGTCATCCCCGGCAACCGCACCTTCGACGACCGGGTGTGCAAGTTTCTGGGCGTGGACTACGCCGCCCTGCGTGACCGCGTGCTGGAAGGCGGAACTGATGAGGAGGTGATGGAGTGGTGCTTTGAGAACGGCACCCGGCCGACCGACGAGCAGATCGAGATCTGGAACGGCTTCATGTCCAAGCGCGGCTGGCGTGACAGCTCCGGCTTTGAAAAGGACAAGGCGGACGCCGGTTTCGGCGACCGCCCGGAGATCATGACTTATTTCGACCTCTTCGACGCGGAGGAAGGCCGGGCTTAATAATCCGCCGGATCCGCGCGGTTCAGCACGATCTGGTAGCCGTGGCGTTCCAACACGACGGAGTCACCCGCGTTGCGTGCCCGCCATTGGGCGACGGACACCGCCTGGCGGGAGCCTTCGCTAAACTGGTTGCCGAGGAACAGCTCATTGGTGCCGGGAAAGACCTGCCACACCATGATCCGGACTTTCACGTTCGGGTTCTGGCGGAGTGAGACGGCCACCTTGCCGCTGGCTTTTTCCGAGGTGATGCCGGAGTTGAAGTCCATGAACCACTCGCGGTTGGTGCCGGCGGGGAAGAATGGATCGTTGCTGGCGGCGACTTTGTACATGCCGCTGAGGGAGAGGGAGGAACGGCTGCCGTCGGGGACATCGGCACGGGTTTGGTGGACGAACGCAACCAAGAGCAGGGTGGCCAGATAGACGAAAAACTTCAGGCCATGGGATTTAGGTGCGGTAGAAGTATTCATAACACCTTTCCTCTAGCCAGACGCGTGCCGGGTTCGTCCCGCTAGATGGTCTTCATGGAAAATCAATGACTTATGATCCGGGGTGCACGGATTTGCCGCAATGCGGAATGCGTCTGGAGGGGCAGTCGGGCGGCGATGAATGCGTTTTGCCCGATGATCAGAGCCAGAGCTTCAGGATGTAGACCAGGAGGGTGGTAGTGAACATGCTGGCCAGCGTGCTGTAGTAGACGGCGGACGTTGAGAACGAGAGATCCCCGCCGAATTCGTGGGCCAGCAGGGCGGTGTTGACCGCGGTGGGTGCGGCGGCGGAAAGGATGAGGGAGGCGGCCACTTCCTTCGGGAAACCAAACAGCAGCGCCAGCGGTGCGGCGAGCGCGGGGGCGATGGCCAGCCGCAGGGCGATGGCGGACCACAGCGGCGCACGGAACGGGGCCGGGCGGGTTTGGGACATCTGCACTCCCAGCGTCACCAGCGCGAAGCCGATGAGGCCCGCCTGGATCAGGTCGAGCGGTTCCCACAGCCAAGTGATGCTTTTCACCGGGACCTCCAGGCTCTTGCACAGGACTCCCAGCAGCAGGGCGTAAAGGGTCGGCTGGCGCAGGACCTTCATCAACGCCTTGCGGTGGGAAACCTCCGCCTCGCCATGGGACTGCGCGAGGAAAAGACCCACGGTGTAGGTGGAGACGTTCATGGTCGCCAGCACGTAGATCTGGACCGCCGCCGCCTGGTGGCCGAAGGCCAGCGTCACCAGCGGCAGGCCGTAGTTGCCGGAGTTGTAGAACATCGTCGCCAGCGAGAGTGACTGGCGTTGCTTTTCAGGCATTTTGAACACGGCCCCGGCGAGCCTGCTGCCCACGAACATCAGGAAGACGATGCACAGTGTGAACGCCACGATCTTCAGCGCGTCCCCACCCGCCAGTTCCGTGGAAATGACCTTCGTGAAGATGAAGGCCGGCACCATCAGGTAGATGTTCAGCTTCACCATGCTTTCCAGGTGCAGCTTGAACTTCCGGTCCAGCAGCCAGCCCGCCCCCACGGTCAGGAAGATTGGCGCGCAGACGTTGAGGAAGATCTGGAAGAACACTTCGCCGCCGATCAAGGAGACGCCGGGCATTCCTGTCAATCATCCCCCCTTGACGCGGCCCACACGCGAGACGAGACGTTGGGGTGTTTTCCATTCTCTGTTAGATTGGATGATACAATGTATTGACAAAATACGCATTTGTTAGATTGCTCGTCTGTCCCAACCAAAGACCCCAAAACACCATGAAAACCAAACTCTGGATCTCCGCCCTCGCCCTTCCTTTCGTTCTCGTCGCCTGCGAGAAGAAAACGGAAACCGAACAGGCCGTGGACAAGGCGAAGGATGATCTCAAGGAAGCCGTGGAGAAAGCCGTCGACAGCGGCAACCTCACGGAGGAGCAGAAGCAGCAGCTCGAAGCCGCCCAGAAGGAAGCCCAGAAGCAGCTCGAAAACCTGACCCCGGAGCAGAAGCAGGCCGTCGCCGATGCCCAGAAGCAGTATGAGAACCTGACGCCGGAGCAGAAGAAGGCGATCGAAGACGCCCAGAAGCAGGCCGCCGAGGCGATCAAGAACGCGGGCAACAACGTCGAAGAAGCGCAGAAGGCCATCAAGGAAGCCCAGGAGAAAGCCGCGAAGGCCCTGGAAGGACAATAAGCCGGGAATCGGTTCACTCCGGACCGAAAAAAGCCCCGCACGGTGATCCGTGCGGGGCTTTCCTGTTATGGTTTTCCGGGTGGAATCAGTTGCCCAGAGCTTTGTCCACTTTTTCGCCGGCCTTCTCGACCGGGCCTTTGGGATCAACGGCGTCTTTGATATCCTCTCCGGCTTTGTCGATGCTCTCGCCGATTTTCTCCGCCGGTCCTTTTTCGCGGCAGGAGGTCATCATTGGAGCGATCGCACAGAAGGCGAGGGCGGACATCAGGATGGTGGTTTTCATAGGTTGGTGTGGGAGATCAGATTTTGCCCATGAGGACGAGAATGATCACGATGATCAGCACGAGGCCGAGGCCGCCCGTGGGGCCGTAGCCCCACTCACGGCTGTGACCCCATGTCGGAAGTGCTCCGATGAGCAGCAGGATGAGCAGTATCAACAGGATGGTTCCTAACATGGCGGCGGGTGGCTGAGGGTTTCAGTTGATGAGCGGAAATCAACGATCCGCGTCGCGCAGGGCCTGTTCGACCGCTTCGCGGGTTTCACCGGTGCGTTTCTGGATGCGGCCGACCAGCTCGTCGCCGAGTCCTTCGGTGTATTGGAGATCATCGTCGGTGAGCGACGCCCAGCGCTGCTTCAGTTTTCCTTTGGCAATGTTCCAGTCTCCTTTAAGTGTAAATTTGTTCATGGTTCTGTGGGTTGGGGTTATAGGGATTTATTATCAGGGATCGTGCCATCTGCTGGATTCCACTCATGCCATCGCCCGCAACTCCTGATGTACGTAGGGATACCCTACATCATCGGTATTTCCCCCGTGCAGGAAGGACACTCCCGGAATGAGTGCAACATGCATCATTCTGCAGGGAACTGGTGCAAAAGAGCGTGCCGCAGCTGATCTGGAATCAAACCACCTGGGTCTTCCAGCGCCCCTTGCGGAACAAGACCAGGCTCCAGATGGCGAGAACCGAGAACGAGATGGGGACGGCGACGAAGACGCCGACGGGACCGAATCCGAGCGGCTTCGCCAGGATCCATGCGAGTGGTACCTGGCCCGCCCAGAAGCAGAAGAAGTTCAGCCGGGTGGGCGTCCACGTGTCACCCGCTCCGTTGAATGCGCCCTCCATGCACATACCCGCCGCATAGAGCGGGAATGCCAGGCTGATGATCCACAGCGCCTGCGTGCCCTGCCGCGCGACCTCCGGATCCTGGGTGAAGATGCCGATGAGAGGCTTTGAGAAGACCACGAAGACCAGGCCCACCACGCCGAGGAACAGCATGTTGAAGCGGGTGGCGATCTTCACCGCCCTTTCCGCCCGGTCCGGTTGCTCCGCACCGAGGTTCTGGCCGACCAGCGTGGAACCCGCGTTGGCCAGACCCCACGCGGGCATCAACGCGAAGATGACGATGCGGATGGCGATGGTGTAGCCCGCCAACGTGGTGCTGCCGAACATCGCCAGGATCTTGAACAGCCCTACCCAGCTCGTCGTGCTGATGAGCAACTGGGCGACGCCGTTTTTCGCCAGCCGGACGATGGCGAGCAGGATGGCGGTGTCCGGCAGCAGATGGGAAAGACGGACCTTCAGCCTGCTGTGGTGGCCGGCCAGATGCCAGAGCTGGTAGAGCACACCCGTGCCCCGGCCGATGTTGGTGGCCACCGCCGCGCCGGTGAGGCCCATTTCCGGAAACGGCCCCCAGCCGAAGATGAAACACGGCCCCAGCACGATGTTCAGCGCGTTGGCCAGCCACAGCGTGCGCATGGCGATGACCGCGTCACCCGCGCCGCGGAAGGCGGCGTTGATCAGGAAGATCAGGAACACGGTGATGTTCCCGCCCAGCATGATCCGGGCGAAATCCGTGCCCATCCGGATGACGGAATCGGACGCCCCCATCAGCCCGAGGATCTCCCCTGCGAAAATGGCCAGCACGACGCCGAGCGCGGCCGATACCGTCGCACCCAGCAACAGGATCTGCCCGGCGGTCCGGGCCGCCTGTTCCGGATCCTGCTCACCGATCCGGCGCGAAACCATGGACGTCGCGGCGAAGGAGATACCGATGGCCACCGCATAGATGAGGGACATGACAGACTCCGTCAGGCCGACCACCGCGATGGCGTCACTGCCGAGGTGGGAGACCCAGAAAACATCCACCACCGCGAAGAGGGACTCCATGATCATCTCCAGCACCATCGGGACCGCGAGGAGCAGAACGGCGCGGTTCAGCGGAGCGGTGGTGAAGTCGTGGTGCTTTCCCTTGAGCGACTCAAGGATCACACGCCCCAGGGACATGTTTTCGGTGGAAGACGGTTCCATGCGGCGGACGCGGGATTTCGCCGATCCGCTGACGCGGCGCAAGATCAATCGTGTAGCAAGACTGCCGTTGCCCCTCAACCATGCCAATGGACGGTCTTCACATCCGGCAGCATGCGCAGGGCGGTGATGACGCGCGCAGGCAGGGTGAGCCGTTCGCCTTTCTTGTGCTTCACGTGGAAGGTGACGCGGCGGTCGTTGGCGGCCAGGTCCTCCTTCCAGTCGATGCCTTTGATCTTCAGGTTCATCGACTCCAGGAGCCTGGTTGTGTTGGTGATGTCGGAGTCGTTGCTGCCGAAGGAGACGCTGAGATCGGAGTACCAGTCGTTCTCCATCCGGTTTTCAAAACGCGGTACCAACCCGAGGATGATCAACGCCAGCACGGTGGAGACGATGCCGACCCCCAGAGATCCTGCACCGAGTGCCAAACCGATGATGGCGGCGAACCAGAGCGTCGCGGCGGTGGTGACGCCCTGCACGATGTGGTCCCGCTGGTGAACGATGACACCGGCGCCGAGGAAGCCCATGCCCGCCAGGATGCCCGCCGCCAGCCGTGCCGGGTCCGGGTGCCAGCTCGACGGGCCCTGCTGGGCGAAACTGTCCTGATAGAAGGCATCGGACACGATCATCGCCGCGGCGGAGGAAAGGGTGACCAGCAGGGTGGTGCGGAGACCGGCCGCACGCCCATGGGACTCCCGCTCGATGCCGATGACAAGACCCGCAACCAGGGCCAGACCCAGCCGCATGAGGATTTCCGCATCCAGGTCTCCGGCGAAGGTGTTCCAATCCATGATGGAGAACCTTTCACCAATCCGTGGAAAAAGAAAATGGGGAATCGTATCCCGGGTTTGAAAGGTATGGTATGGAGAAAGGCGGAATGACTGTCGCGGGGCATACTTATCTGGGGATCGAGACCGGGGCTACCCACACCACCGTGATGGTGGAGGACGGAGCCGGGCGGCAGGTGGATCGTTTCGAGCTGGGGCCGGCCAACGTGCTGCTTTCGACCGATGGGGAGCTGGAGCGGTTCTTTCTCGAGATCAAGGCACGGACGGGCGAAGTCTCCGCCATCGGTGCCGGCATGGCGGGCCTGCGGAACGAGCAGGACCGGCGGCGGGTGGATGCCATCGCGCGGGTGGTCTGGCCGGAAACCCCTTTCCAAGCGACGAACGACCTGGAGACGGCGCTGACCGCCGCCGGGGAATGGCCTGCGGGGGTGGACGCTCGTGTCCTGTTGCTGAGCGGCACGGGCTCCTGCGCGTATGGGCGTGATGCGGGGGAAAAGGTCGTGAAATTCGGCGGCAGGGGGCACATCCTCGGGGACCGTGGCAGCGCCTGCGACATCTCCTTGGGCGCGCTGCGGAACGTCGTCTATCAGTTCGATGTGGATGGGCGCTTTCCCGCGCTGGGGCACGCGGTGCTGGCCGCCCTGCAGCTCAACGAGCCGGACGATCTCATCCCGTGGATCCAGGAGGCGGAGAAGCATGAGATCGCCGCGCTGGCAGTGACGGTTTTCCGCAAGGCGGAGGAAGGCGATGCGCTGGCAAAGCAGGTGCTGCATGATGCCGCGGACAAGCTGGCGGACATGGCGGTGCATTGCGCGGAGCGTCTGTCACGGAAAGGAAAGCCGGTGCAGTTCGTCCTGGCGGGCAGTGTGTTGCTCAAGCAACCCGCCTTCGCCGCCGGAGTAGGACGACGGTTGGGTGAGCAATGGGAAGGCAGCCAGGTGGTGAAGCTGGTGGGCGAAGGTGTGCAGGGCGCGCTGGCGTTGGCCCGTGCGCTGCCCGTTCGGGAAAAGATTTCAACTCCGCCACTTGCACGGGAATCCGGTCCGTTGATCGCGCTTTCCCAGATGGCCTCCGCCCCGACGGAGTGGCGGAACCCGCGCACCATGGAGCTGGACTCCATGCCGCTGGCGGACGCGATCGGCCTGCTGATCGAGGAGAACGCGGCGGCGGTGGATGCGCTCAAGCCGCACGCGGCGGATCTGGAATGGATGATTTCCCACACGGTGGAGGCGTTCCGCGCGGGGCGTCGTCTGTTCTATGTCGGGGCCGGGACCAGCGGACGGCTGGGCGTGCTGGATGCCAGTGAATGCCCGCCCACTTTCCGAGTGCCGCCGGAGCTGGTGCAGGGCATCATGGCAGGGGGACGCCGCGCCCTATGGAGCGCGGTGGAAGGCGCGGAGGACCAGGAGGCGGAAGGCGCGGAGGCCGTGCGATTCCGCGGCGTGGGTCAGGGGGATGTCATTCTGGGCATCGCCGCCAGCGGGCGCACGCCATATGTATGGGGTGCGCTGGAGGAGGCGCGGCGTCTCGGCGCGGTGACGGCGCTGCTGGCATTCCATCCGGGGCTGCAGGTGCCGGACGCCCACCGGCCTGACCGTCTCATTTTGGTGAACACAGGGCCGGAACCGCTGACCGGCTCCACCCGCATGAAGGCGGGCACCGCCACGAAGGTTTTCCTCAACACCCTCACCACCCTGGCGATGGTCCGCACCGGAAAGGTCCGCGGCAACCTGATGATCGACCTCAACCCCAGCAACACGAAGCTCCGCGACCGCGCCGTGAGGCTGGTGACGGAACTCGTTTCCTGCGACGGGGAAACGGCGCGGCGTGCTTTGGAGGAAAGCGGCTGGGTCGTCCGGGACGCGGTGGAGCGGTTGGATAGTGGCAGATCTGATTGAGAGATTCGCTGGAGCGGAGTGCGACAGACATTTGGGGGCGGATTCTTGCCACGATGGCGAACGCTGGTAGGATGACCCGAATGAATTCACGATCCGTGGCCATCGTTCTGGCGGGCTGTGCTTTCAGCTATCTCGCAGGATGGGGCACACATTCACTGATGGTTGATGAAAGCAATGCTCCGAATAGCATCGCAAATGCCGGCAGCCCATCGAGAGACCGGCGGAGGGAAGACATCGATGAAACCGAAAAGTTGGTGGCCAGGTGGATGGACCGGCTGGATGGAGCCGGGCCGACTCAAGTTGCAGGCGAGATTCCGCCTGGAGAATTGCGGGTGGTGATCAACGGGGTGATGACCGGGGTATGGGGGGATCTGTCAGCCGCCGACCGGGCGAAATTGGAGGCTCTGATTGGTGAGTGGGCGCTTGATGATCCGGAGGCGGCCCTTTCATGGGCCAGAGGGCTCCGCCATCCCCAGCAAAGGGAAGTGGGGTTGACCTACATCGCCGCGGCCCTTGCTGATGGTGATCCCCACAGGGCCTTTGGTATCTACGCCGAACAGGAGAAGGTGACCCATACGCTCGCCGAAGGAAAGATCCTGGCCCTCATCACCAAACTTTGTGGCGAAGCGGTGGCCAACGGACCTCAGGCGTTGCTGGATCTGCAACGGCGGATTCCCCGTAACGAAACGAATGGAATCACGGGCGTGAATGTGGTTTATCCGGACGGTTTCGACTATGCCGCGATGTTGGACGGTCTGGCGGAGAGTGCGAAAAATGGACAGGGTGAGTGGCCCTATGAACTGAGCAGTCCATTGAGCCAATGGGCGGTGAAGGATCCCGATGCCGCGTTTTCATACATATCCTCAATGGTGGGTGATGGCCGTCGGTTCCAGTTCCATGACCTCACGGAGCGGTTGGTGGATCGATGGGGGGCCACCGCGACGAATGAATGGGTAGGGCGGAAAATCTCATCCCTGGCCCCGGCGGGAAGAAGGGCATTTCTGGAAATGTCCGGAATCATCAACAGTCCGGGAAGTCTGGTGAGCGTCATCAACGGAGTGACCGATACGGCCACGGCAAATGAACTTCGTTATGAAGCAATCCAAGCCACCGCTTCCACCACACCACGGAACTTCGAAGTATTGGCGGACCTGCCGACGGAGGAAAAAATAGCGATCATTTCCCGCCTGCGGGGACTGAAGCAGACGGATTACCTGAAGAGCATGATGACGAAGTGGGAGATACCCCCGGAAAAGATCGATCTTCTCCTCGATGCGGTCAGGATGCCATGATGGCATCCGGTTCCTGTGTCATGATGGATGGCGTCTGAAGCTATGCTGGATGTCAGATGCCCTTGGGTGATTCCTATTGTCCCGAGGGCGGCACGACCCTTGGGCGCGGCGCCCTTTCGGGATCGCCTGGGGGGATGCTGTTGGGAGAGGGGTCCTCCAGCCATTTGATCTGGATCTGCACCCAGTTCCTCGTCTCGTCCTGGGGGTTTCCTCCCAGGGTGAGGGTGACCCTGCCGCCGGGGACTTCCCCGGTGAGCTTCAGCGGACCGCCGTCCTTCCAGAATTCATTCTTGATCCAGATTTCCGCGCGTTCGGATGGAATCTTGAAATAGGCCAGCAGTGCGGGCACTTCGCCGCCGGGCAGGGAACCATTGATGTAGGCACCCTTGACCGGGGTCTCCGGCCCCACGGGGTGTGCCTCCGGATAATACTCGCCGCGGGGCGTGAGATCCACAGCCCGGAAGCTGATGCTGAACTGGGTGACGGAGACGGGAGGCGCTGCCTTGTCCTTCGAGGCAAACGTGAGGGCAAGCGGGCCGGCGCTTTCCAAGGACTTCGACCAACGCAGGTCCTGCTGTGGTTGGGGCAGGAGGAACTTCAGATCCGCGGCGGTGAAGGTGGAGAACTTCGGCGCTTCGTCCAGCACCAGCCGGATCGGCAGGGCCGTGCCCGGTTGCAGCACCTTTAACTGTTGGACGGCCGCTCCGGGGACCGGATTTGGTCGGGGCGGGGTGTCTGGTGCCGTGGACGTCTGCGCGAGGAGGACCGGCTGGAGCAGGCTGGCGGTGAGGAGCATGCGTGCGACGGTTTTCATGGCAACGTGATCAGACGCGGCAGGTGGTTCCGCTATTCAGGGGATTTTCAAGGGTAGCGGCGTGGATTCGTCAATTCTGGTAGCGGAAGTCGTGAGACTTTCGGCGGGGTGAATGGCATCCGCCTTTCCAGCTTCATCCGGGAATGGACGGCATCCATCCGCTGTGTCGTCGTGCGACTGATGGCGTCCTCCCCGCCGAATCTCTCACGGGATTCGCCGCGTGCACCGGGATGCCATCCGCGAATACCTGCATCTGATTGGTTATGATTTGGCTGGCGATATGGCCATCTCAGTCACGTGTTTGAATTCATTCGTGTTCTGACATGCTGAAATGATCAGGCTGGCTTTGCCGAGGCGTCCGTTGTTACGCCATGCGTCAATCAACCAAGTACGAATCAAATTCCATCCACTTGCATCCAGATAATCACGGAACTTTTTTCGATTGATGCTGACAATGGGGTAAACCGTGATCCGCCAATTCGGTTCGAGACGACTCTGTGCCGAATCGCAGTTGGACGTTGAATAGCTCGCCTGAACCCTCTGATATTCGATCCGCAAAATCGGAAAATCATCCTGATTCATGAGGAATTTTTGGCTCTTCTCTCCGTAAAATCCGATCTCAAGTTCATTGTATTGAGGCACTCCGGATAATTTGCTGGAAAGCAGTTCCGCTCCGGATGGATAGGACGTTCCTTTGGCAAGGGGGCCTTTGTAACGTGTCCTGATTAGAGGATCTGGAGTTGAGTCCATTGATTCGTGGGATGAGGGGTGGTGATTTGGAGGGTCGCGTTTTGGTGGGCATCAGGGAATGGATGGCGTCCTCCCAGCCGAATCTCTCACGAGATTCGCTACTCGCTGGACTCACCACCCGTCGGTCACGTCCTCCAGCCCCAGCAGCTTGATGACCTCGTCCGGCACGCCGGGGTAGGGTCCGGCGATGGGGACGTTGCCGACGTAGCCGAGGCTTTTCCACGTGCTACTGTGAGTGTAGTAACCGCCGAGGGTCAGCATTCGCAGGCGGCGGAAGAAACGCACGCCCGGAGCCAGTGCGGGAGCGGCTTTCGCCGGATCGCAGATGGTGTCGAGGATGCCGGTCTGCTGGGCCTCCGTGAGATCGTCGAAGCGCTTTCCGTGCAGCGCGTTGCTGTGGCTGTGGAGCCAGGCGAGGCCGCCGCGCAGGTTCTCGAAGTCATCGAGCGTGTCCTTGTAAGGAGCGCCGACCCATTCGTTGAGGAAGTCCGGCACGCCGATGGCGGATGGCATGGGCAGGTCCGCTCCATCACCGGGCAGGATGATGTCGCAGAGGATGGCGAGGGTGGCCAGCTCCGCCTCCGTCAGCGGCTTTTCCCAGGGGATGACCTTCTGGGAGTAGTCCGGGTCGGTGAGGGCGTCCTTCACGTTGCGGGTGAGCGGCAGCGGGGCCTGGGCCTTCGCTTCCTTCGGCATCATCGCGCCTGCGGCGGTTGCAGCGGCGAAGAGGCGGAAGACATCGCGGCGGGAAATCTGGGAAGACATGGTGGGAAAGTGTGGAGTGATCGGTGATCAGGAAGAGGTCAGATGTTTCCGCGCTTCATTTCCTGGGTGAGGTATTCGGAGGATCTCCACGCCAGCGCCATGACGGACAGGGTGAGGTTCTTGTCCGGGTTGGACGGGAGGATGGAGCCGTCCATGCAGAAGAGGTTCTTCACATCCCAGGTCTGGCCGAAGGAGTTGACGACGGAGCTTTTCGCGTCCGCGCCCATCATGCAGGTGCCCGCCTCATGGATGATCTCGCCCGGTTTTTTCAAGGCGATCTTGCCCGGCTGCGGGTTCGCCTTTCCGCCCATGGCGTCGATGATCTCGGCGAAGGTGTTCTGCATGTGGGTGGCCTGGTTGATCTCGTGGTCGGACCATTTCCAGTGGAATCGCGGGATGGGGATGCCCCACTGGTCCACGCGGTTCGGGTCCAGTTCCATGTAGCAATCCTTGTTCGGGATCATCTCTCCGCGACCGGCGAAGCCGATGTGGGAGCCGTAGTAGCGGCGGGCCTCGTCGTGCAGTTTCTTTCCATACACGCCGGGTGCCTTCGCATCCAGGGTGCCGAAGGAACCCATGTCCGGCATGCTCCGGCCACCGCCGATCTCGATGTGGTAGCCGCGGGCGAAGCCGAGCTTCTCATGCTCCCCGTAGAGCCACCACGGGCTATAGACGTGGTTCCCGCCCGCGCCGTCCTCGCTGTAGGGAGGGATGCTTTCCATGGCCGGGATCTGCGCGCCCAGATTGGTGCCCACGGTGTCCGTCAGGTTCCTGCCAACCTGCCCGCTGGAGTTGGCGATGCCGTTGGGGAAAAGTTCGGACTTCGAGTTCAGCAAAATGCGCGCCGTCTCGCAGGTGCTGGCGGAAATGATGACGACCTTCGCCTTGGCCACCGCGTCCTTGCGCGTCGGCTTGTCGATGTAGTGGACGCCGGTTGCCTTGCCGGAGGAATCGACCAGCACCTCGCGGACCATCGCATCCGTGATGATGTCCAGGTTGCCCGTGGCGAGGGCGGGTGGGATGAGGACGGTGGTGCTCTGGAAGTTCGCACGGATGGAGCAGCCGCGGACGCAGGGCGTGGCCCAGAAGCACGGCGCGCGCATCGACATGTCCGCGCCGACGATTTTCTGCGCCAGCGGGTTGTTCGGGAACATGCGCTTCGCACGGGCCGGGCCGTCGAGCGCCTCGCTCAGTACGGCGCGGTGGATGGGGACCACGGGCACGCCCGCCTTGCGCCCGCCCTTTTTCGCCAGCAGGTCGCCGTGGCGGGGCTTCGGCGGCGGTTGGAGGATGCCCGCCGGGGAGTCCGGAATGTTTTCCATCCCCGTGTTGGTACCGTAGATGCCGACGATGAGTTCCGTCTTGTCGTAGTAGGGCGCGAGATCCTCGTAGGAGATCGGCCAATCGTAGCCCAGGCCATCGCGGGACTTCGGTTTGAAATCGTAGGGTCCGAAGCGGAGGGAAATGCGGCCCCAGTGGTTCGTCCGGCCGCCCAGCATGCGGGGCCGCCACCACCAGAACTCCGCCTCCGTGCCCGGCTTGTCGGAGTAGGGTTCTCCCGGCACCTGCCAGCCGCCGCCCACCGTCGCGTCGTAGTGGCCGAACGGCCGGTCCGGCGTTCCCTTTCCGCGCAGCGGGGCCTGTTCCGGCGTGTTGAACATCGGGGTTTCCGTCACGGGATCGTAGTTCCGGCCTGCCTCCAGCATCAGGACCTTGAAGCCTTCCAGGGCCAGTTGCAGGGCCATCATGCCTCCGCCCGCGCCGGAGCCGACAATGAGGACATCGTAATCGCGGGACGTTTTGCGGTCGGTGAGAATAGCCATGGGTTACGGGATTGCCTTTCAGGCTAGCGGGCGGTGGCGGGATGGAAATGAGGAAATTCGTGTCCCCACTCCCCGAAAGATTTCCGGTAAGATTCCCGGCGGATGCGGTAAGAAAGGAGAATCCATGGCGGAAACCCCACAGACTCCGGAGGAAACGGTCATCTCGCTCATCACGCGGCACCAGCTCGCGCTGTACTCCTACATCCTGTCGCTGCTGCCGGACCGTTCCCTGGCGGACGACGTCCTGCAGGAGACGAACCTGGTCATCTGGAGGAAGGCGGGGGAATACGACGCGGGCAGGCCGTTCATGGCCTGGGCCTGCCGCATCGCGCATTTCCAGGTTCTCGCCGCGCGCAGGGATGCCGCCCGCGACCGCTGCGTTTTCCAGCCGGAACTGGTCGAGCTGCTCGCCACCGAGGACGAGCCGGATCTCGAATCGACCGATGCCATGAACCATGCGCTGCGCGACTGTCTGGAGGAACTGCCGGAGGAGAAGCGCGATCTTATCCTGAACCGCTACCACTCCGGAAGTTCTGTCGCCGGGATGGCGCAGGAGAAGAACCTCACTCCGGGAGCATTGTCCGTGCAGCTCCACCGGATCCGCCAGATGCTGGAAAGTTGTGTGAACGGAAAACTCAACCGCGGCACGCCATGAACATTCCGGACTATGATGCCCCACGTCTCGACCGGCTGATCGCGGATCTGCTGGACGGAACGCTGCCGGACGCGGAGCGGGGTGAGCTGGGGGAGATCCTTGCCGCCTCGCGCCAGGCGCGGGACCACTACCGCTCCAGCGTGCGCATCCATGCCGCGCTCATCCGCCACGCGCCGCCGCTTCCGGTCCGGGAAAGCAAGCCCGTGAGCCGTCCGCTGTGGCCCGTTGCCCTTGCCGCCGCGGCTTGTGTTGCCATCGCCGGATGGATTGCGTTTCCACGGACCGGGGTACCGGTTGCCGTGTTGTCCGGGACGAACGACGCGCAGTGGGGCGGGACAGAACCCGCGGGCGAACTGATGGGCGTGCCTCTGGAACTACGGCGCGGGTTCGCGGAGATCTCTTTCCGCAGTGGGGTCCGTGTCACCGTGGAGGGCCCCTGCCGCTTCAGGGTGAAGGATCTTTCCTCGCTGGAGTTCGGCCATGGCCGCGCGTCGGTGAAGGCTCCGGACAAAAAGCCCGCCGGGTTCGCGTTCCATCTCGATACCCCCGGCGGCAGGCTGACGGATCTGGGGACGGAGTTCGGCGTATCCGTCGGCACCGGTTCGCTGGGAGCGGTGGTGATGACGGAGGTTTTCCATGGCGAGATCGAGGTTCCCTCTGACCATGGTGCGCGCCGCCGGATGCTGGCCGGGGATGCCGCCGCCATCCTGAAGGAAACCGACGGCACGCGGCTGGTCACCACCGTCGGCGACTATCCGGTTGATCTCGGCGACGTCGCCCGGCGTCTGCCCGCCCCGGTGGTCAGGAGGGACTTTTCCGGAAACCTCGCACTCGGAAAGCCGGTCACCACGCCTGCTTATTTGTCGAAGGCCGGTGGCAGTGTCTTTCCTCCCGACAACCTGACCGATGGCCGGCTGAATGACACCGGTTCACCGGGTGATTGGTCTTTCTGGCTCGCGCCGGATGGCGAAACCGGGGAGGCCACCATCGACCTCCTCCAGCCGGAAACCATCGGCAGGGTGGTGTTGCAGAACACGCGCAACCGCAGGAACGGGGACCGTGGCATGAAGGAGTTCGTCATCCGCGTCTCGGAGGACGGTCAGGTTTTCCACGAAGTTCACCGGGGTGAAATGCGGCGCGTGGAGGATGAACCGTCACCTGGTGTGGACTTTCCGTTCGAGACCATTTCGTTCGCTCCGGTGCGTGCGCGCTACGTCATGATCCAGGGCATCAGCCACTATCGCAGCAAGGACCGCCAGCCCTCCCACCGTCACTACGGCTTGCATAGTGGCGGGTTGAACGAGGTCATGATTTTCGTCCCTTGATGGATTTTCGGTAAGATCGGCGGGCCGGGCGGTAATACTCCGGAACCACGAAACCGAAGATCCATGAAATCCATCCGCCATTCCCTTCTGCTCGCCGTGTCATTGGCGGGCGCGCTCCACGCCCAGCAGGCTCAAAAGCCTGCCGATCTCCGCTACTACTATCCTCCGGCCAGGATGGATTCCAAGGAAGTCATCGAGGTGGATGTCTGTGTCTATGGAGGCACGTCCGGCGGGGTCACTGCGGCCGTGCAGGCCGCGCGGATGGGGAAGAAGGCCGTGCTTGTGGAGCTGGGCCGTCATGTGGGCGGCATGACCGCCGGTGGCCTCAGCCATACGGACGGCGGCGGCCCCGCGATCACCGGCGGGCTGGCGAATGAGTTCTACAAGCGGATGGGCAAGCGCCGGAACTTCCGCCCGTCCGAGGCGGAGAACGCCTACCTGGCCCTGCTCAAGGAAGCCGGAGTGAAGGTGCTTTTCGAGCATCCGCTGAAGTCGGCGGAAAAGGATGGGAGCCGCATCACGGAGATCGTCATCGAGAGCGGAACCCGCATCCGGGCGAAGCAGTTCATCGACGCGACCTATGAGGGCGATCTGATGGCGGCGGCGGGGGTTTCCTACACCGTTGGCCGCGAGAGCAACTCGCAGTATGGCGAAACCATCAACGGCGTGATCTACGGGCCGAAGGACAACTTCGACAAACCGGTCGATCCCTACGTGAAACCCGGGGATCCTTCCAGCGGCCTTCTGCCGGGCATCACGGACGGGCCTCCCGGAAAGGTGGGGGAAGGGGACAAGCTCATGCAGGCTTACAATTTCCGCATGTGGCTGGAGCCTGCGGAAAATGCCATCCCGTGGCCGAAGCCCGCGGGCTATGACCCGGGCCGCTATGCCCTGCTCGTTCGTTATATCGCGGCGGGCTGCGACCACACCCGCCTGCACCAGGGGGACAACAACAACCACCATATGTTCAACGGTGCCTATTCCACGGACAACATCGGCATGAACCATCGGTGGCCGGAGGCGGGCCACGCGGAGCGGGAAAAGATCTTCCAGGACCATGTAATCTACCAGCAGGGGCTGATGTATTTCCTGGCGAACGACGAGCAGGTGCCCGCCGCCATCCGGGAGAAGGTGAAGGTGTGGGGGCTGCCGAAGGATGAGTTCACCGGCACCGGCGGCTGGCCGCACCAGCTCTATGTGCGGGAGGCGCGGCGGATGGTTTCCGACTATGTGATGACCCAGCACCACGGGCGCGGCGAGGTGGTCGCGGAGGACGGCATCGCCATCGCTTCCTACCAGATGGACTCGCACAACACCGCCCGCGTGGTGGTGGATGGCAAGGTCCAGAACGAAGGGCAGACCTACGAGGATGTCGCCCGCCCGCTGCCGCTTTCCTACCGCGCCATCACGCCGAAGGAGTCGGAGTGCACGAACCTGTCGGTCATCTTCTGTGTCTCCGCCTCCCACATCGGGCTGAGCACGCTGCGGATGGAGCCGGTGCTGATGATCACCGGCCAGTCCGCCGGAACCGCCGCCGCATTGGCAATCGACGAAGGATGCTCCCTCCAGAAGCTGCCCTATCCGAAACTGCGCGACCGCCTGCTCGCGGACGGCCAGATCCTGATCCCCCCGCCACCGAAGCCGAAGGAGGAGAAGAAGGCGAAATAAGCAGCGGGCTTCTGCTTTTCATAACCGCGAATGGACGCAAATGGACGCGAATGTTGTGATGGGATCGAGCTATCATCGCAGGTTGATTGGAGCGCGGACTTCGGTCCGCCCCGGAGAATCCGCTCTTTGCGAAGCCAAGCGGACTGAAGTCCGCGCTCCGTTAAGGCATGGGTTCATTCCCGTTCATTCGCGGTTGGAAAAATGAGGTCGCGATGACCCTGCTTGTTTCATGGGCGGTGGTGGCGTACGTTTCCGCAACCCATGAGCAGCAACCCCGCGCAGAAGCACCTCCTCCACCTTGAGCTGGCGAAGCTGCTGGAGGCCGGGTTCGGCATCCGCCAGGCCATCGCCACCATTCTCAGGACGAATCCACCGGGCGGCCAGGCGGCGTTGCTGACCGGGGTGGAGGCTTCCATCGCAGCGGGGAAATCCATCTCGGACGCGTTCTCCGCCAGCACCGGGGTGACGGACCTGGAGCGCAGCATCATCGGTGCAGGGGAGCGTGGCGGGCGCATGGCTCAGTCTTTCCGCCATCTGGCGGACTATTTTGAGATGCTGGCGCGGACGCGCAGGCAGGCGGCAAAGGCCATGATCCAGCCGCTGGTGCTCATCCACATGGGCGTGTTCCTCGCGGTGGTTCCCTTCGGACTGATCGCCGGAAAGGGCTGGGGGGAGATCCTGGTGTCCGGTGCCGTCGCACTGGGCTTGCTGTATGGCGGGCTGTTCGTCGCGTGGGTGCTGGTGCGTATGGCTTTGGCTGCGGCCCCCGGAAATGCGGCGGTGGATTCCCTCATCAACCGCATCCCCACCGTCGGCGCGGCCCGGCGGGCGATGGCGATGGCGCGCTTCGCCCGCGTCTATCACACCGGGCTGCTGGCCGGACTTTCCATGAGCGAGACGGTTTCCATCTCGCTGGACGCCACGCAGAGCGGCGTCCTGCGGGAGGCGGGCAGGGAGCTCCTCATCACGGCGGAGACGGGCGGACCGCTCGGCCCCGTGTTCGCCCGGCATGACGCCTTTCCGTCCGCGTTCGCCCGTTCGTATGAGACGGCGGAGGAGGCCGGCGGGCTGGACCATGATCTCGCCCGCTGGGCGAAATACTACCAGGAGGATGCCGTCCACCGCGTGGAGGTGGCCGCAGCCACCATCCCCAGGGTGCTCTACACCCTCATCCTGATCTTCGTCGCGTGGAAGATCATCAGCTTCTTCCTCAGCTACTACAACATGCTCGACCACATCGAGGACTACGGGTCGGACCCGTCCGCGGAGTGAAAGCTGGTGCTCCTCCCCCAGCCGCCTATGCTCCGGCCATGGCGTTCGGCGAATTTGGTCTCGATGCGGAAATCCTCCGCGGCATCCGGAAGGCGGGCTATACCCGGCCCACCCCCATCCAGGCCGCCGCCATCCCGCATGTGATGCGGGGGGATGACCTCACCGCCATCGCCCAGACAGGCACGGGAAAGACCGCCGCCTTCCTGCTGCCCATGCTCAACCGCTACCGGCTGCTGCATGTGGACGGGCAGCTCCGCGGGACGAAGGCGCTGATCCTCGCCCCGACCCGGGAGCTGGCCCTGCAGATCCACGCGAACATCCGCACCTTCAGCGAGCACCTGCCCATCCGCGCCGCAGCCATCTACGGCGGGGTGGAGGAGGAGGTCCAGCTCAGGGCGCTGCGGAGAGGGGTCCACATCGTCATCGCAACGCCCGGACGCCTGATGCACCTGGCGAAGGAGCTGCACCTGCATTTTTCCGAACTCGAGACCCTGGTGCTGGATGAGGCGGACCGCATGCTCGACATGGGGTTCCTCAAGGATATCGAGACCATCGTCTCCAACCTGCCGCCACGAAGGCAGACGCTCATGTTTTCCGCCACCTTCCCCAGGGAGATCGAGGGGCTTTCCCGGAGGTTCCAGCACCACCCGAAGATGGTCCGCATCGGCGACCAGTCGAACCCGGCTGATACCGTCAGGCAGTCCATCTATGAGGTGCCGAATCACCTGAAGGGACCGATGCTGCTGGAACTGCTGGAGCAGCCCGGCTTCACCAGGGTGCTGGTCTTCACCCGGATGAAGGACGGCGCGAACCGCGTTTTCGACCTGCTGCAGAAGGGGAGCGTCCAGGTGGCGAAGCTCCACTCCAGCCGCTCCCAGGAGCAGCGCATCAAGGCGCTCCAGGACTTCAAGGACGGAAAGGTCCGCGTGCTGGTGGCGACGGACATCGTCGGACGGGGCATCGACATCGAGGGCGTGACCCATGTGGTGAACCATGATTTCCCGGTGAACCCGGAGGACTACATCCACCGCATCGGCCGGACGGGGCGGGCGGAGATGACGGGGGAGGCCATCAGCTTCGTGCCGCCGGGGGATCTCAACCTCCTCCATATCCTGGAGATGGCCATCGGCATGAAGCTTCCGCGGAAGCGGTTGAAAAACTTCAACTACAACGCCCGCTCCCAGCCGCCCGCCGCCGGTGAAAAGCCCGCGAAGCGCGACTGGCGGAAGCGCACCCGCGACATGGAGGCGAAGAAGGCCGCCGCCGCGAAGCCCGGCCAGAGTGGTCCCGGCAAGTTCCGCAAGGAGGCCAAGCCCGGCCCACCGAAGGCCAAGCCTGATTTCTCGAAGACAACCTCACCCCGCAAGCCCCATGTGGATCCAGCGGCTCCGGAAAGAAAGCCGGGCGACGAACCCTTCGCGAAGTTCCGTAGGAAAAAGTCCTGAGCCCCCGGTGGATCATCAATCCGGGCGGTCTGTCCGGCTTCCCTGATCAATTTGGGAATTGCTTCGGTCCTGGAGATGGGTTAGTCACGTCGGCAGTAACTTCCCCCGGTTATGAAATACCCACTCGCCCTGCTGCTTGCCGCGGCATGTGTCACCCCGCTTGCGTTGCAGGCGCGGGATGACGTTCCGACCAATACCCGCCTGGACTCCCCGGCTGGTGGCTATCATGCGATCACCGCGCAGCCTGCGTTCGTGGAATTCCATGACGGTGGGAAGGTCCCCGCCGGTCCGGGCGGTGATGTCGGGGTGAATGTGAGGGAGGTGTCCGTGGCGGTGGTGCCGGAACCCGGCCTGGCGGGGTTGCTGGGAATCCTCGGGGCCATCCTCCTGCTGCGCCGTCGCGGTTGAGGAGGGGGATCAAGGGAGGGGAGCGGCCGGAACGCCCGGTTTTTCAGATCATGGATGGCCTTTCTGAGGAAAGCCGGGTAGGTTGCACTACCCAATCGGGTTGTTGCCAAGCGATATGGAGATCGGCACGTTTGGCCGGAAGGTGCCCGATCCGCACCCTCAGAACCGCTTCCAAGTTATGAAGAACCCATTTGGATTCCTGCCCGTTTTCGCCGCGACCGTCCTGCTCGGGACGCTCACCTGCGGCGCCAACCTCGTGACGAACGGGGATTTTGAAAAATCAGGTGAGGGGGATTGGCCGGCGGATTGGGCGAAGCCGAATGCGGGCGGCTCCTGGGGGAAGGAAGACGCGAACCGTTTCCTCCGTCTCGCCAGCCCCGCACCGGGGACCAACGTGATGATCTACCAGGAATACAAGATCCCGGAAGGGACCCGTGCCCTGGAGCTGAAATGGAAGCAGCGGGTGAGCGGTCTGAAGGTAGGCAAGCAGAAGTGGTTCGACGCGCGGATCATGATGGAATTTTCCAATGCGGAGCGCCTCAAGGTGGCAGGCACACCTCCCGCGCCCGCCACCAACCGTGATACCGACGGCTGGGTGGAGAAAAGCGTCTCCTTTCTCGTCCCGGAAGGTGCGGTGTATCTGAAGTTCATGCCGGCCCTGTTCCAGGCGGAGGCTGGTACGTTCGACCTGGACAACATCTCCATCGAAAAGACCGACCCCAAGCCGCTCGAGGAAGAGAAGAAAGCGAAGGACGAGGAAAAAGCCCGCAAGGCCGCCGAGACCGCCGCGAAGCGCCAGGCGAAGGCCGCGGAGGTGCTGGCCGCCACGGGCAACCTCATCACCAACGGAGACTTCCAGACGGAGTCGAAGGGCAAGTCGGGCGGCCCGGAGGGCTGGGGTGTGCTGAAGGGCGACAAGACGTGGGGCCAGGAAGGGGCGAACCGCTACGCCACGCTGAAATCCCCCGCTCCGGACAAGATGGTGTCCCTCTACCGCACCGTGGATGTGCCTGCGGGCGTGAAGGCGCTGGAGCTTTCCTGGAAACAGCGCATCACCGGCCTGAAGAAGGGCAAGATGCCGTGGTTCGACGCGCGGATCATGATGGACTGGCATGACGCCGGTGGAAAGAAACTGGGCGTCGCGTCGCCGGCGTTCACCCAGAAGGACACCGAGGGGTGGGTGGAGCGCAACAAGAGCTTTCTGGTGCCGGAGGGGGCAGTCACCCTCGTCATGATGCCGTCACTATTCCAGGTCACGACCGGAACCTTTGACATCGATGACATGGTCCTCAAGCCGACCGATCCCGAGATCCTTTACGCCCAGCAGCGTGCGAATGAGGAGGCGGAACGTATGCGCCACGTCGATTTCGAAGAACCGAAGAAGGACAAATGGCCGCTGCCGCTCAAGGTGGTGGGCAACCGCCTGCATGACCCGTCCGGAAAGGAAGTGTGGCTCCAGGGTGTGAACCCCGGTGGTCTGGAAACCCTGCCCCATGACAAGCAGGTGCTGAAAAGCACCGTGGTCGCACTCGACGAGTGGAAGGCCAACTGCCTCCGCCTGCCCATGAACGAGATGTTCTGGTTCGGCCGCAGCCCGATGCAGAAGGACGGCGGAAAGGAATACCGCGAGCGCATCGACCAGATCATCACACTGACCGCGAACCGTGGTGGCTACCTGGTGCTGGACCTGCACCGCTTCCGCGCGCCGAAGCAGGAGCACGCGGACTTCTGGAAGGATGCCGCGGAGCGCTACAAAAACCATCCGGCGGTGATCTTCGACCTGTTCAACGAGCCCTACGGCATCGACTGGAAAACGTGGCGGGATGGTGGCTTCGTCGCCAACCAGGGCAAGATCACGGATGAATCCGCCTTCCTTTCCGAGGAGGAGAAGAAGAAGAACCAGGGCTTCGAGTCCGTGGGCATGCAGGCGCTGTTGGACGCCGTCCGCAGCACCGGCGCGAAGAACCTCGTCGTCGTGGGCGGCCTCACATGGTCCAGCGACCTGCGCGGCATCACCGAGGGCTACGCCCTGGATGACCGCGGTGGCAACGGCATCATCTACGGCTGGCACATCTACAACTGGCACAAGGACTGGGAGAAACTGATGCTCGCTGCGGCGATGAAGCACCCGATCCTCATCGGTGAGACCGGCGCTGACACCAAGAAGCTCAACTTCATCCCCAAGGAAGCCCAGGAGGCTCCGGAAACCTGGGTGCCCGACATGCTCGGCTTCATCCAGAAGCACAAGCTGAACTGGACCGGCTGGTGCTTCCACCCCGGCGCCTCCCCGGTCATGATTTCCGACTGGAAATACACCCCGACCCCATGGGGTGCGATGGCCAAGGAGGCCCTCGCCGGCAAGCAATTCGAACTGAAGCGCACACGCTGAGTAACGGAGGGAGGAACGAGGCTGCCACGTTCCTCCCATTTCCCACCGAGGCAGTGGCGTGATCCGCACCGGAATTTAATCAGATTCCGGTGCGTTTTGCATTTGCCCTCTAGGTGGCAGGGATGGGGTCTCCAAATGCCCTTATATTTAAGGAAAATTAACCGTTTATTGAATAATTCTCATTATTTCGGATTTTTGTAAAATTTGACGCCATGATTGAACGAGTGCGCGGGCGAGGGTGTCTGAACCGCCGAGACCTATGAAATCACTCCTGACTTCCTGCGTTTCCCCCCACGCTTCCTGCCACTATCGCATCGAGTCCGAAAGGAACATGCACATCGAGGAATATACGGGAAAGGTGGGCCTGGACGACCTCAGGGGTCTGGCCTCCGTCATGGCGGAGGACCCGGAGTGCCAGGAGTCGAACAACCGCCTGGTGGACCTGAGCGGTGCGGATCTGGAGCTGAGCAGTGATGAAGTGCTGCGCTACGCCCTCATCATGCGGTCCGGAAAATCCCGCCCGGTGGGCTGGCATGCTTTCGCCGTGAAGGATGCCGCCGCATTCTCGCTGGTGCGGATGCTTTCCCATTGGGCGCGTGTGAGCGACCGCTGCCGCATCTTCTCCTCGCGGGATGAAGCGGAGCGCTGGCTGGAGGTGAACTCCCGCACTGCGGTTGCTTCCGTGCCCGCCGCCGTGGCTTGAGCGCGGTAAAAGGATCGACTTGGCTGCGGTCCTTCCTATCAGTGGGGGTCTGATGCATTCCCAAGAAGTCGCGCCACCGGCACCCCTGCTCCTCCGTATTCCGGAGGTCTTCGCGGATCTCGTTCCGGAGATCCTTGAAGGCTTGGATGTCCGCTCCATCAAGCGCCTGGGGTCGGAGTATTTCCTCGTGAATGCGGGGCGGGCGGACATCCGGGGTTCCGACTACGGGAAGTTCGTCAGATGGTATCTGCCGGTCGAGCACAGTTGGCCATGCAATCCTGAGAAAATGACCGGCTTCGTGGAGAAGGCCGCGCAGGGACTTTTGAAAAAATTCGGGGACCGGAAACCGCAGGCGGTTCTGATGGGCCAGCTCGACCCGAGCGCATCCGGCCGCTACTACAAGACGCTGGCATCGAACCTGCGCGGGCGGACGCTCCAGGTTTTTCCATCGATGGAGGTGGGTTCCGCGGAGGAACAGCATTCGGGCCGTGGGAGCCTCTTCTGTCTCGTCGGAAAAGAAGGGCTGTTCTGCGGTGTGATCCCGCCGAAGGCGGCGAACGGCTTCCATCCCGGTGGAACGAAGTACATCTCCCAGAATGCGGAGGACACCATCAGCCGTGCCGGTGCGAAGATCGCGGAGGCGCTGCACTACCTGCGCCTCCATCTGCCGGAACTCCCGGCGGGTGGGCGGTGGCTGGAGCTGGGTGCCAGCCCCGGGGGGATGACCTCGGAACTGTTGAAACGCGGCTTCCATGTGACCGCGGTGGACCGCGCGGTTCTGGATGCCCGTCTGGCGGATGCCAGGAACCTGCGGTTCCTCCGCGGGGACGTCGCCACTTTCGTTCCGGAGAAAGGCGCTTCCTATGATGCCATCTTGTCCGACATGAATGGCAAGCCGCGCGATGCCTTCCACCAGGTCGCCCGTCTGTCCGTTTTCCTGAAGCCCGGGGGACTCATCGTTTTCACCCTGAAAACGACCGCCGTGGAATCCGCCGCCGCGATCAACGAACTCCACCGCGCGGTCCTGAAAGATGCGGCGGAAGCAGGGCTGACCCCGGTGGCCTGCACCCATCTCACTTATAACAGGCAGGAATTCACCCTGTTCTTCCGCAGGGCGAATGCGTGATTTTTTTACAGCACGTTGAATAATCCGTGCGAACTTCCGTCATAGATGATGTAACCCTACTGAAAGGCCATGAAATCAATCATTCTCAAAACCGTCGCGGTTCTCACCGCCGTCATCGCCACCACTTCGTGCATGACGACCTATGACGCCTACGGACGCCCTGTGCAGTCCGTCGACCCAGCCGCCGCCACCGCCGGTGTCGTGGCTGCAGGGGTGCTTGGATACGCCGTCGCCAACAAGAGGAGCGACCGCCATCACCATCACCACTACGACCGCGGCTACTACCGTCCGCGCTACCGCGGCCACTATCACCACTGATCTTTCCTGATCGAAGGAAAACCCGGAGGAGTCCATCCTCCGGGTTTTTCCGTAAGGAGGGAGGACACTCCTGTCCTCCGGCTGCAACCGGAACCCATAGCAAAGGGATTCTAGGCGGAAATCAGCCCTTCTCAGCATCGGGCGATTGTCGTAGGGGGCAGAAGCGGGTTATCAATGAGGAGAGGCCCCCGCTTCTCGTTTCATGGAAATGGAAGAAAGACTGCGGGGAGAAGGGGGGGGAGGACCTTCCGCCGATTCTTTGCGACCTTCGCAGCGAATCTTTTGATGATTCGCCAATGCCGCCGGTGGACAAGAGTGTCCACCCTCCTTACTCAAGGAATTTCGAGATCGTTTCCTTGGCGTGCCTGAGGTTCGCGGCGGGGTCGTTTTTGCCGGACTTCTCCAGCTCTCCCGCGTATTCGAAGTGTTCGGCGTAGAGCTTGCCTCCGTCGTCGTCCTCGTCGCGGAGGGTGAAGGTGGCGCGGTCGGCCATGGTCTTCGTCCAGGTTTCCCGCACGTCCTTCCAGTAGTTGGCGGTCTTCTCCCAGTATTTGTCGAAGGCGGAGGCCAGTTCCGGTTTGGTGATCTCCTCGTAGCGGTTCACACCCAGTTCCGCGCCCAGGTAGGTGCGTTTGCCGTCCGGGTCCACCTGCAGCTTGCGGTTGTTCTGGAGGTGCACCCAGCCGTTCGGGGTGATGGTGATTTCGTGGAAGCCCTCCAGCACGTTGTAGTCCTTCCGCACGGAGTGTTCGCGGCGGGGCAGGGGACGCGGGCAGTTGTCGCTCTGCCAACTGTGGAGCACGCCGTCGTGCGTCCAGCCGCCCATCACCTCATAGCGGGGGGAGTCATCCACCTGGTAGACCGCCTGTGACCAGCGGCCTTCCGGGCGGGTGGCGGCGGCTTTTTTCCACGTCTTGTTGCCGGTGAACTCATGCAGTTCCTTGTCCTGCCAGGTCCAGTCCTGCCGCCAGTGCTTCATCACGTGCGGTCCCTGTTCCTTGCCGTCCTTGTCTTTGAAATACATCACCAGCGCGTGCTGGAGGCTGATGAACCCGCCCTTGTCCTCCAGCACCATCACGTGCTCCGTGGCCCAGGAGAAATACGGACGCATGGGCTTGAACTCCTCTTTGAAACCGAGCGATTCGATGAAGTCGAAGCCGACACGATAGCTGCCCGCCATGGCGAGGATGGCGCGGCGGTCCTGCTCGAATTTGGCGAGGCCCGGCTCGTTGAGTTTTTTCCACGCATCCTTCGCTCCGGGGGCGAGGGTGACGTCCGCGCCCTTGGACGTGCCGCCGCGCGGGATCATTTCCTTCCACTCCATGAACGGCCACGCGAAGACATGGCCGGTGGATTTCTCCTCTTTGGGCACCTTGGTCGCGGCTTCGTCGGTGGCGGCCTCTTCCGCCTTCTCCTTGGCGGTGGTTTCCTTTTCAGGGGCTTTTTCCGCATGGGCGGCGCCTTGGAGCACCAGCAGGGTGGAGAGGAGGATCGGGAGAGGTTTCATGGGCAGGGTTCCAGATTAGCGCACGGGCACCGTATCTCAACGGGATTCAGTGACGGGATCTTGCCGGAAAATGGCGGTGGGTTGCCCTGGCGGGGACGGTGGCGCCTCATTGCGGGGCAAGCACCAGCGGCTCCACCAGGATGCCGATCAGGAAGATGCCCATGATGACGAAAGACAGAAGGCACCCCGCGATGAAGAGTGCGGTCCGCAGCCATGGCTGCGGATTGCCTTTGAAAAGGAGCGCGCGCAGATAGAGCTCCGCCAGCGGACCGCCGAAAAAACCGGCGTTCGCAGCCAGACCGCACATGAGTCCGGCGGCGGTCAGAGTCGGCCATGGTGCGAATTCCCTTGCGACGCCGACGGCCAGCACGCCGATGCCGGGCAGGAGCATGACGCCGTTGTAAAGAAGCCGCCGCTTCTCCCAGCCTTTCACCAGTTCGCCAAGGGCGGAAACCGACGCCGGCTCGACGGCGGCGGCGGAAGCCGGGGTGGCGTAGGGGTTGGCGGGATTCATGGAGAGGGCGGCGTGAATCAAGTCACAGTCCCAGCACCTTCGGCGCGCTGGCATTTCCGTATCGGTCCAGCGCGGTGACGGCGACGACATCCGCCCGCTGGGTGGTGATGCCCTGGTGGCCGGCCGGGAAGATGCCCACCACGCGCCACTGACCACCACTGCGGGTCTGCACCAGCACCCTCGCCGTGCCATCCCCCGGCACCCAGCGGATGAACGTCCCTTTTCCACTCACGGAGGAGGCCACGCCCGGAGCCGGGGGCAGCTTGTTGTTGACCCATGGCATCGGCGGCACGGCGGCAGACTGGGTGTAGGTCCCGGAGAGCCGGGTGGCGATGCCGCCCTGGTTTTTCACCAGCGACTTCGCGCTCCAGTGGATGTGGCCGTTCCAGTTCCTGCCGATGCGGCGGCTGGTGTCGATCTGGTTGGTGATCTCCGACGCGGGGCGGCCGGGATCTTCCGAGGAGTTGATGCGCGAGGTGGCGATGCCCGGCCAGACCGGGCGGCTGCCCTGCTGCCGCCACCATGAAAGCAGGTGGGAGAAGCTCTGCTTGCGCGGCTGTTCACGCCAGTAGAGCTGTGGGGCCAGGTAGTCCACCCAGCCGTTCTTCAGCCACTTCCGGGAATCACCCGCGAGCTGCTCATAGGAGTCGATGCCCGCCTCGATGCCTTCCGGCACGCCGGGCCGCCAGATGCCGAACGGGCTGATGCCCACCCGCACCCACGGCTTCTGCCGCTTCACCGCCGAGTAAAGGTTGTTAACAAACCCATCCACGTAGCTGCGGCGCTCCGCCGGGGACTTCCCGTCGGGGAACCTCAATCCTCCCGATGGATAGGGATAGAAATAGTCGTCCAGGTGGACGCCGTCGATGTCGTAGCGCCGCACCACGTCCATGATCACGTTGAGCGCGCGGGCCCGTGTTTCCGGAAGCGCCGGATCACACCACACCATCGATCCGAACTTTTTGGTGATGTGCGGCGCGGAGCGGGTCACGTGGTTGCCGGAAACCGCCTGCGAGGTGCTGCTCAGCGCGCGGAAAGGGTTGAACCACGCATGCACCTCGATGCCCCTCGCATGGGCCTCGCGGATGGTGAAAGCCAGCGGATCGTAGCCGGGGTTCGCCCCCATCTTTCCGGTGAGGAAGGAGGACCACGGCTCGATGCTGGAGTGGTAGAGGGCGTCGCATTGGGGCCGCACCTGGAAGATGACGGCGTTGATCTTCATGCCGGCCAGGCGGTCGAGCATGCTCCGCATCTCCGCCTGCTGGGCG
Source organism: Luteolibacter sp. SL250 (assembly GCF_026625605.1). Classification (NCBI taxonomy): domain Bacteria; kingdom Pseudomonadati; phylum Verrucomicrobiota; class Verrucomicrobiia; order Verrucomicrobiales; family Verrucomicrobiaceae; genus Luteolibacter; species Luteolibacter sp. SL250. The sequence goes on along the minus strand of NZ_CP113054.1, from coordinate 4,330,825 downwards.
CCGGCGGACATGCCCTTGGTGCTGGGCCAGTCGATGTTGTGGACGGTGGCGATCCATGCCGCGCGGAATTCGCGGGGAAAGGGCGGTGGCTTCACATCCACCGGTGCGTAGTTCTGGGCGGGGGAAAGGGAGGCGAATGTGAGGAAAAGGAAAGCTGCCAGACGGAACATGGGCCGAGTATGGCCCCATTCGTCCCGCGGGGCAAGCTGCGGTGGCTCCACCCGCACGGTTCGGTCCGCTTCATCATCGCGGGAAAAATGTTGGATTCATCCGCAATGTGGACGGGTTCCCACATGGCGTTCCGGTGAACCCACGGTTATTGCCGCGCGCGGGGCCGGACGACCGAAAGATTGCTTGCGGCGGGGTGGTAGGGATACCCCAAGATCATGAAGATGAACCTCCTCTCCACGACCGCTTTCCTCTCGCTGGCCACGCTTTCCATCCTTCATGCCGAGTCCGGCCCCGGCTGGATCACCTATGAGCCGAAGGGCGATGTCAAAAAGGGCAAGGAAGTCGTGCTGCTCGCCGGTGATGAGGAATACCGCTCGGAGGAATCCCTGCCCATGCTGGCGAAGATCCTGAGCGAGCGCCATGGCATCAAGGCGACGGTCCTGTTCTCCTACAGCGGCGACGGCGTGATCGACCCGAATGCGGGTGGCTCGCTCGGCAAGCCGGAGGCCCTGGACTCCGCGGACGCCGTCGTGCTCGGCCTGCGCTTCCGCCACTGGCCGGATGATGCGATGAAGAAATTCGAGGGGGCGGTGAACCGTGGCGTGGGCATCGTCGCGCTGCGCACCAGCACGCATGCCTTCAATTTCCCGAAGGAGAGTCCGTGGACGTCGTGGTCATGGAACAACCAGGGTGGTTTCGGAAAGAAAGTGCTCGGTGAAACCTGGGTGACCCACTGGGGTTCCCACGGCAAGCAGGCCACCCGTGGTGTGGTCGAGCCGGGGGCGGAGAAAAACCCGCTGCTCAACGGCGTGTCCGATGTCTTCGGTGACACCGATGTTTATGAAGCCTATCCGCCGCAGGACGCCACCATCCTCCTCCGCGGTCTGGTGCTGGAGAGCATGGAAAAGGACGCGAAGGCGCTGGAGGGCGAGAAGGCCCGCGCCACGGACAAGCAGAAACAGCCCATCAATGATCCGGCCATGCCGGTCGCCTGGAGCCGCGAGGTGAAGAACGGGGCGGGCACCACCAACAAGGTCGTGACCACCACCATGGGTTCCGCCAGCGACCTGGTGAACGAGGGGCTCCGCCGCCTGGTCGTGAACTCCGTCCTCTGGGGCCTCGGTGAGACCGTGCCGGAGAAGGCGGATGTCGCCATCGTCGGCGGATTCACCCCGACCAAATATTCCTTCGACGGATTCAAGAAAGGCGTGAAAGCCGCGGATCTGAAATGATCTGCCGGGTCACGGTCCGGAGTTGCGGGCGGTGGTTGCTTTCCTAACAGGAGGTGCTATGGCGGGGGGGTGAAGTTCCTCCCCGGTTTGCTGGCCCTGCTTTTCCTCACCGGATGCTCCCTGAGGCATCCCATCACTGTCTCTGATGAAACGGATGAGATCCACGTCAACCGCCGGTCGAAGCTGTCGGTGGCCACGGTGCAGCAGATCGCCGATGCCCGTGGCGGCAAGGAAGACGGGGAAGTCTGGCATGTGGACCGCCTGAAGGGCGACGTCAGGATCCGCAAGTCCCGCGACGGCTCCAACCCGGACGATGACGTGGAACTGTGGTTCCGCGACGAGGACGGATCGTGGATGCAGCGGTAGGGACGCGCGGGGATTTTCCCCGCTGGATATTTCCTTTCGCGGAGGCATCCTTCCGGCCGTGGATCTGTTCTCCAAACCCCGTCCTGAACCGAAGGCGCTTTCCGTCACGCAGTTGCTGCGGCGGATGAAGAACGTGCTGGAGAGCGGCGTCGGCGAGGTGTGGGTGGAGGGGGAGATCTCGAACCTCAAGAAACAGGCGAGCGGGCACTGGTATTTCTCCCTGAAGGATGACGGGGCGCAGATCCAGTGCGCCATGTTCGGGGCCAGGCGGAAGCCGGGCGCGGAGGTGATGGAGGACGGGGTGAAGATCCGCGCCTTTGCGGAAGCCACCGTCTATGAGGCGCGTGGCACGCTCCAGATCATCGTCCAGAAAGTCGAAAAGTCCGGGGCGGGTGACCTCCAGGCGCGGTTCGAGGCGCTGAAGCGCAAGCTGGCGGAGGAAGGTCTGTTCGACGCCGCACGGAAAAAACCGATCCCGAAATTCCCCCGTGTGGTGGGGATCGTCACCTCGGACACGGGCGCGGCGATCCGTGACATCCTGAACGTGCTGGAACGGCGCGCGCCGTGGGTGCAGCCGGTTCTGTTCCCGGTGCGGGTGCAGGGGCGCGGAGCGGAGCGCGAGATCGCGGAGGCGATCCGGAAAATGGGCGAGCCGGAGAAATACGGCTACCCGCGCTGCGACGTGCTCATCGTCGGGCGGGGTGGTGGTTCGCTGGAGGACCTGTGGAATTTCAACGAGGAGGTGGTTGCCCGTGCCATTGCGGCGTGCCCGCTGCCGGTCATCTCCGCGGTGGGGCATGAGATTGACTTCACCATCGCGGACTTCGTGGCGGACCTGCGTGCGCCCACGCCCAGCGCGGCGGCGGAGCTGGCTGTGCCGGATGGCGCGGAGCTGGCAATGAAGCTGGCGCAGGCGCGGCGGCGACTTTCGAGGATCACGGCGGAGCGCCTGCTTTCCGCGGAGCGGTTCCTGGCGGGGCTGAAACGCGGCGCGCTGCGGCGCGATGGAGAGAGCCTGCTGCGTGAGCCGGTCATGCGGCTGGACGGGCTGCGGACGCGGTTGCGGTCGGCGGCGCTGCAGGGCCTGAGAACCGCGGCCATGCGCTACACGGAGGCGAAGAACACCCACCGCACGATCCATCCGGCGAAGGTGCTGGAACGGCGGCAGGAAAAGCTGGAGATGCTGCGCGCGAGGCTGGAGCGGCTGGGCGGGGACGGTGTCGCGCACCATTCGCGGCGGCTGGATGTCCTGCGCGGCCTGCTGCGGGCGCTGGGGCCTGAGTCCGCATTCCAGCGTGGCTTTTCCATCACGCTCGATGAAAAAGGCAAGGTGGTCCGCTCCGCGAAAGAGCTGGCGCCGGGTGATGTGCTGAGAACGAAGTTCGCGGATGGTGAGGTGGCCAGCCGCGTGGAGAAATGAATTTCCGAATGTCCGAGATGAGATCGCTTTTGAAATGGGGCGCGGCGGCGCTGGTGTTGGCGCTATCCGGCTGCGCAAAGAAGGACGTTGTTGCGGAAACCCTGTCCTATGAGGTCGTGTCCGTGGTGCCGCATGATGTGGATGCGTACACGCAGGGGCTCCAGCTCACCGGCGGCAGGCTGCTGGAGAGCACCGGCCATTATTCCAAATCCTCCGTCCGCGAAGTGGACCGGAAGACCGGCGCGGTGCTGAAACGCCGCAGCCTCCCTGCGGAGGTATTCGGTGAGGGGCTGACGATGATGAACGGGGAACTGTGGGTCCTCACTTGGAAGGAGAAGACGGCCTTCGTCCTGGATCCCGCGAGCTTCCGCACGCTGCGCACGCATACCTTCGACGGCGAGGGCTGGGGTCTCACCACGGATGGAAAGCATCTCATCATGAGCGATGGCAGCGCCACGCTGAAGTTCCGCGACCCGAAGGACATGGCGGTGAAGAAGACCGTCACGGTGACGGAACAGGGACGTCCGGTGAAGCTCCTCAACGAGCTGGAATACATCAAGGGATCCGTCTTCGCGAACGTCTACATGACCAACCGCATCGCGCGGATCGATCCGGATAGCGGACAGGTCACCGGGTGGCTGGACCTTTCCGCGCTGCGTTCCCAGCTTCCCACGCCCAACCGGGCGGAAGTGCTGAATGGTATCGCGTATGATGAGGAAACCGGCCACCTGCTGGTGACGGGCAAGTTCTGGCCGCGCATGTTCGAGATCAAGCTGAAGCCATGATCCGGCCGGTGAAAATCCTGTCCACTGCGGCGGCGGTGCCGCCGGGCCGCCTGACGGATGGGGATCTCGACCTCGCGCTGGGGCTGCGTGATGGCGCCAGCTTCAAGGCGACCGGCATCCGTTCGCGCCACATCTCCACCACGGAGACCGCGGCGTCGCTTGCGGCGGATGCCTGCCGTGCCGCGCTGGAGGCCGCGGGTCTCCGCTGGGATGATGTGGACGCGCTGGTGGCGGCCTCCGCGACCATGGACCAGGCGCTGCCCTACAATGCGGCGATGATCCACGCGGAGCTGGGTTTGGGCGGAAAGCGCACGACCACCTTCGACGTCGGCGCGAGCTGCATGTCGTTCATCGCCGCGCTGGATGTCTGTTCCGCACTCATCACCGTAGGGCGCTTCGGCCGGGTGATGGTCGTTTCGTCCGACGTCTCCACCTTCACCGCGGACCGGACGAACCTGAAGGTCGGCGGCCTGTTCGGGGATGGCGCGGCGGCCTGCCTTCTGGGGCCCGCGCAGGCGGGGGAGAGTTCGGCGATCCTGGCGACACGGAGCGTCACCCTGTCCGATGGGGTGGATTTCTGCCGCATCCCCAGTGGCGGCTCGCGCTTCCACCGCCGCACGCCGGACTCGGGGGCGGGCGCGTTTTTCGAGATGACTCCGAAGGCGCTCTATTCCCTGGTGGCGAGGGAGCTGCCGGGATTCGTGGACCGGCTGCTCGCGGAGGCGGGTGTCACCATGGAGGGGATCGACCTGGTGGTGCCGCACCAGGCCAGCCCACTGGCGCTGAAACACATCATCCGCACCCTGGGCATTGATGCGGGGAAGATGGTGGACATTTCCGCGGACCACGGGAACCAGGTGGGTGCTTCATTGCCAACGGCCCTGCACCATGGACTGGCGGGTGGACGCATCCAGCGCGGTGCGAAGATCCTGCTGCTGGGGTCCGGAGCGGGCGTGACCATCGGCGGAACCGTGATGATCTACTAGGATGACCGTGGAACCGATTTCCTTCGACTTGCTGAGGGTGGGCCACTGCACCCATCCGGAGTGCGTGGCGATGCGCGGCGGGCGCTTCAAGTCCATCGAGTTCCCCGCGCTGGTCGGGCTGCTGCGGCACCCCGCGCTAGGCTACGTGCTCTATGACACCGGCTACTCCCGCCATTTCTGGGAGGCCACACGCACCTTCCCGGAATGCCTCTACCGGATGATCACTCCGCCCGCGCTGCCGCCGGAGGAGGAACTGATCCACCAACTGGAGCAGCGGAACATCCGCCCGGATCAGATCGGCTCGATCATCATCTCCCACTTCCATGCGGACCACGTGGCGGGACTGCGGGACTTTCCGCAGGCGCGCTTCATCGCCACACGTGACGAGTTCCGGGAGATGCGGGGCAAAGGCCGCGTCGCCCGGCTGCGCGGCGCGTTCCTGACGAAGCTGCTGCCGGATGATTTCGAAAGCCGCGTCTCATGGGCGGAGGACCAGCCGGTGGTGGATCCGGGGTTGGCCGGTTTCGGCGAAGCCCACGATCTCGCGGGGGATGCCAGCCTGCTGGGCATTCCGCTGCCCGGTCATGCGCGGTCCCAGCTCGGCCTGCTGTTCCGCTCCGGGGAGACCAGGAAGTTCCTCATCGGAGATGCCTGCTGGCAGGTGGAGGCGCTGGAGCGCCGGAAGCTGCCATCACGCGTGACGAAGCTGCTGTTCGCGGACAACCGGCGCTACGCGGAGACCTTCTTCCGGCTGGCGGATCTCCACCGGTCGGACCCCTCGGTGACCATCATTCCGTCCCACTGTGCCACCACCTGGAAGCGGCATGGCAACTCCCGGCAGGTGGTGCATGCCTGAGACCCTTTCCATCCTCCGGCACTTCGTGGCCGCGCGCTGGTTGCGGCGTTTTTCCACCCGGGTTGCCCTGCTTTCATGGCAGCGCGAGCGGCTGGATGGCTTCCTGGTGCGGCTGGTGGAGGAGGTGCCCTTCTATCAGGGGCGGCCCCCCGCGCTGGAATCCCTGCCGGTGATCGGCAAGGCGGAGATGCGGCTGAACTTCTCCGCACTCAACCGGCACGGCATCCATCTGGAAGAGGCGGAGGCGGTCGCGCTCGAGGCGGAAACACGGCGGGAATTTTCGCCGGTGCTGCCGGGCGGGATGACGGTGGGACTTTCATCCGGAACGTCCGGGAAGCGGGGCGTGTTCCTCGTCAGTCCGGAGGAGCGGCAGAGGTGGGCGGGCATGGTCCTGGCGAAGATGCTCTCGCGGGAATCCCTCGTCAGGATCCTCAGCTTCTGGAGGTCGCCGCTCCGCATCGCATTCTTCCTGCGCGCCGACAGCAACCTCTACCGCACGGTGGCCAGCCGCCGCATTGATTTCCGGTTTTACGACCTGCTGCGCCCCTTGGGTGATCTCGCCCACGATTTGGAAATCCAGCGGCCCCACATCCTGATCGCCCCTGCGTCCGTTCTCGCGGAACTCGCCGGGATCGATCCCCTCGGCATCCAACCACGGCAGGTGATCTCCGTCGCGGAGGTGCTGGACGGGCGTGATGCGGAGGCCATCCGCGCACGCTTCCGGGTGGAGCCCGCGCAGATCTATCAGGCGACGGAGGGCTTCCTGGCCTGCACCTGCCGGGAAGGACGGCTGCATCTGAATGAGGAGGTGCTGCATGTGGAGCCGGAGTGGCTGGATGCGGGGCGGACGATGTTCCACCCGGTCATCACGGACTTTTCACGGCTGTCGCAGGCCTTCGTCCGCCACCGTCTGGACGATGTGCTGGTGCCGGACGGACGGGAATGTCCGTGCGGTAATCCCTCGATGGTGCTGGCCCGCGTGGAGGGCCGTGCGGATGAAGTCCTGCGCTTCCCGGAGCCGGTGTTTCCGGATGTGTTGCGGCAGGCACTCTACGCCATGCCGGATGCGCCGGACTTCTACCGCATCGAGCAGCACGGATGGGAGCTGAGGATCTTCCTCAAGGATCCATCCCCAGCCATGGCGGGCGAGGTGGGGAATGTCATGATACGGCTTTTCCAAAGGTTGGGCCTCGCCACTCCGCGGCTGGCCTTTCCGGAGTGGACGGACCAACCTCGCGGGGAAAAACGCCGTCGCATCCGCTGCGTCACCCCAATGCATACTTCCACATGAATATCCTCATCACAGGCGCGTCCGGCTTTGTAGGCGGTTCCTTCATGCGCTGGGCTTCACGGAACCCGTCCGTGTGCGTGCACGGCATCGGCCGCCGCAGGCTGCAAATGGCGAACTACACATCCTGGGACCTCACGAAGCCGCTGGAGATCGAGCAGACGCCGGACGTGGTGATCCATGCCGCGGCGAGGTCAGCTCCGTGGGGATCCCTTGAGGAGTTCCGCCGCCAGAACGTCACCGCCACGGAAAACGTGGTGGATTTCTGCGTGCGGAAGCGCGTGAAGCACCTCATCTACATTTCCTCCAGTTCGGTCTTCTACCGGGAGGCGGATCAGGAAGGCATGACGGAGGAGACGCCCATCGGTCCTGATTTCGTGAACCACTACGCCCGCACGAAATACGAGGGGGAACTGGCGGCACGGAAATTTCCCGGCCGGGTGGTGGTCCTCCGTCCGCGTGCGGTGTTCGGGGAAGGGGACACGGTCCTGTTCCCGCGCATCCTGGCAGCGGCCAGGGCCGGGAGGATGTACCGGTTCCTCCGTGAGGGTCCGCCGGTAAAAGGGGATCTCATCCACATCGGTTCACTGTGCGACTACATGCTGCGCGCCGCTCTGGACCCGGCGGTGGAGGGGGATTTCAACCTCACCAACGATGCCCCGGTCGAAATCGAGCCGTTTTTATGCGGGGTGTTCCAACGCCTCGGTATCCCGCTGCCGGACAAAACAATGTCGTCTGAGAAGGCGCTGAAGCTGGCGACCGCGATCGAATGGGTCTATAAAATCATCATGCCGTACAAGGAACCGCCCATCACCCGCTTCGGCATCGGTGTGCTGGCGTATTCGAAAACCTTTGATGCCTCGAAAACCCTGCGCGTTCTCGGGCCGCCCGCCGTCACTCTGGAGGATGGAGTGGAGGCGTTCGTCCGCTGGCAAAAACAACAGATGCGCTGATCCATGTTGGTGACCCTTTCCATCATCATGTGCTGCGGCCTCTACCTTCTCCTGCTGGGGATGAAGGGGGTGCTCGCCGTGCTGCAGGCGCGGAAAGACGCGCACGCGGAGGAACCTTTCGTGAAACTGCGGACCCTCACCGTCCTGCAGCCCATCCTCAGCGGGGATGAGAAGCTGGAGCGGATGCTGGAGAGCAACCTGCTGTCGCTGCCGGGGCAATGCTTCATCTGGCTGTGCGACTCGGAAGATGCGGAGGCCATCCGCGTGGCGGAAAAGCTGCGGGCCGCCCACCCGGGTCACCAGATCGCCATCGTCATCTGCCCGGACTGCCCGGACGGGGTGAACCCGAAGGTTTTCAAACTCATCCAGGCTTCGCCGATGGTGGAGACGCCGTATTTCGCGGTGCTGGATGATGACACCCACCTTCCCACCGCCACGGCGGCGGATCTGGTCATGCACGCTCAGGGTGCGATGGTCTCGACCGCGCTTCCCTCCTACCGGGAAAGCGGAGGGTTCTCCGGCACCCTGCTCGCGCAGTTCGTGAACAACAACTCGGCGATGACCTACCTGTCGCTGCTGCCTTTCTGCCCGCCCATCTCCCTCAACGGCATGTGCTACGTGATGAAGACGGGGGACATCGGTATCTTCATGGGCATCACCCGTCATCTGACGGATGACCTTGCGCTCGCCGGGGCGGTGAAGGCCGCCGGAGGGGTGATCCACCAGTCTTCCCTGCCGGTGTTCCTCACCACCCACGTGGATGGATTCCCCCACTACCTGCGGATGATGCACCGCTGGTACCTGTTCGCGCTGCTGCTGGTCCGGGGGCAATCTCCGGCCCGGCAGGTGGTGATCTTCGCGATGTATGGCTGGCACCAGCTCCTGCTGTGGGTGCCGCTGGTGTTCCTGGTGATCCGGCCTTCGTTGAGGCTGGCGGTGTTCACGGTGATTGTTTTCATCGTCCGCTCCTTCATCCTGCAACTGATGCAGGCGGGGGTGTTCGGAATGCCCATCCACCGGCCGTTCGCATCCCTCATTTCGGAACTGCTGCAACCGCTGCACATGATTCATGCGCTGGTGAACCGCAGGATCCGCTGGCGCAGCCGGAGGTACCGCGTCTTCGCCAGCGACCGCTTCCACAAAGATGAATGAGGAAAGGGTCACCGTCGCGTTCCTGACCGGCCAGAGTGATCCCCGGACCAGCGCCCTCAGTCCGGTGCAACAGAGATTCCTCGACCAATCGCCGGTGACTCCGGAACAGAGGTTGGATCTGAATTTCCCCTACCGGAACGCGGGACGGTGGAGTGAAACCAACCTGCTCCGCGCGAGTTTCAACAACGCGCGGCAATACCTCGCCTGCCGGCGTCCGTCGTTTGCGGAAACCCACCGTCCGTCGGTGGTGGGAGCCTTCGGTTCCACCGGAAAGGTGGTGATACTGGCTGGCAGTTGCGGGCTGGAGCTGCTGGTGAACCTGCGGTTGCCGGAGGGGGTCGTGCGGCGCCTGCACGTGTTTGCCTACGGGCCGGTTTCGCGCTCCCTTCCGCGCTGCGCTTCGCTGGTCACCGTGCGGGGGAACCGGGATCTGATTTCCAGGTGGTGGCACCCCCGGGTGGACCATGTCATTTCCTGCGGCCACATGGACTATCTGGAGAGGGAGGAGACCATGGCCCTCTTTTGCGCCTTCCATCAACGGGTGACCGGGGGAGGGGGGCGGTGAGAAAGCTCCGGATCTGCCTGTTGGCGCCTCCCTACGCCGGCCACCTGAATCCGCTGCTGGGGCTCGGCAGGGAACTCCTGCCGCTGGCGGAGGTGACGGTGCTCAGCACCCCCGGGGCGATGCGGTCCGTGGAGGCGGCGGGGCTGCACGGCCACGCCATCATCCGGGAGCATGAGCGGCTCATCCTTGAAATCGCCTCGCCCGGGCAATCGGTGAAAGGGAATCCCTTCCTCCTGTTCAGGCAGTTGAAGGCGAATGTCTCCCTGCAGACGGAGGTGCTGGAGGAAGTGGCGGCCGCCCTGGAGGAACTCCGGCCGGACCTGGTGATCGCGGACTTCACCCTGCCCGTCGCCGGGGTTGCGGCCGAGCGGCATGGCATCCCGTGGTGGAGCCACCTGCCCTCACCGTGCGTGTTCGAGGCTCCGGACGGCCCGCCCGCGTACTTCGGCGGACTCTTTCCGGCGGAGGCTCCTGCGGAACAGGCGCTCCATTTCCTGCTGCGGAAGACCACCCGGCTGTTCAAGCGGCTCATGTTCTGGATCTTCCGCCGCACGTTCAGGAACGTGGGCCTCCCGTCCGTCTATCGGGAGGACGGCTCGGAGCGTGCCTACTCCCCGGAGCGCATCCTGGTTTCCGCCGCCAGCGAGATCGAGTTTCCGCGGACCTATCCCCCGCATTTCCGGTTCATCGGCCCGCTGTTGTACACGCCCCCGGTCGAGCCGGCACCGCCTGTTTTTGCGGAGGGGCGGACGCACGTACTGGTGACTCTGGGCAGCCATCTCGGCCATCGGAAGGATGAGATCGCCACGGCCATCCGTGATCTTGCCGACCGGAATCCGGAATGGATCTTCCATTTCACGGACGGAGATCCGCAGGCGGGACGGCACGAGGGAGCGGGGAATTTCCAGCGCCACCCGTTCATTTCGTATGACCTCCATCTTCCGTGCTATGATCTGGTGATCCACCATGGTGGCAGCGGCATCCTCCACCACTGCCTGAAACACGGCATCCCCGCGGTGGTGATGCCGATGGATTTCGACCAGTTCGACAACGCGGCCCGTCTGGTGTGGGCGGGGACGGCGGTCCGGGCTGATTCTCCGGAGGAACTGGCGTCCGCTTTCCGTGAGGTGGTGGAAAATCCGGCGATCCGGGAGCAGTGCCGCCGTTTCGCGCACATCCTGGCGAACTACGAACCCGGGGCGCGGATCCGGCGGATGGTGGGGGAGAGGTTCTCCTGAAGGAGGAGGATTTCGCGCCTTCTCTTTCAACTTCTCATCGGAGCGGCCGTCGGCTCATAGTCCGCGCATGCCCGAGACGGAAATTTCCACGGTTGTCATCCTCATCGCCGCGTGTGCGGGGATCCTGTTCCTCATCCTCATCGGGGTGATGGTGATGGGGTCCCGTCTTGCCCGGATTGAGCGGCTGCTTGCGGTCCAGAGCGAAAATTCCCGGGAACAGGCGACGCAGAGGAGAACCGGTGAAGTCATCGAGACCCGTTCCGGAACCGCATTCGACAAATTCCTCGACGAGGAACCCTCCCGGAAGCTCCTTTCCAAGAAGGAGCAATCAGCCGCTTACCGCAAATGGCGGCAGGAACAAGGTATGAATTGGTCGAATTCATGATTCTAGCAGCCGGATAGAAAAGCCGTTCAATACGGAGTGATTGCGCCGAAATTTTTCGGTTTTTTCGCATTGCCAGCCGACCTCCCATTGGCATTCTCCCCGTGCCCGACCCGAGCCAATCGGGAAGAACTCGAAAACAGCTTGTGAAAAATTTCACAAGCTCCTAAAACAGTCGCACCGAACCGCCCTCCTCATGGCAAATTTTTTCCCACGCTGGTCGAACCTGCTTCCGCTGAAGATTGCCTTTTGTGCTGGCACGGCTCTGGCGGGTGTTGCCCTTGCTTTCGCCTATTACGCGACCCCAAAGGCGACGACCGTCGGATACCAGCCGGCCCAGCCGATCCCGTTCTCGCACAAGATCCACGTTGACCAGCTCGGTCTCGACTGCCGCTACTGCCACTCGTTCGTGGATGTTTCCGGCACTTCCAACGTCCCGACCGGGAATACCTGCTGGAACTGCCACCAGCACGTGCAGAAGGACAGTCCGAAGCTTGCTCCGCTTCACAAGTCCATGAACGTGAGCTATGAAGGCTACGACGGCAAACCCATCGAGTGGGTGCGCGTCCACAAGGCCCCTGACTACGTTTATTTCAACCACTCCGCCCACGTGAACCGGGGCATCTCCTGCCAGAGCTGCCACGGCGACGTGGACAAGATGGAAGTGGTCTTCCAGGCGGAAAGCCACTCGATGGCATGGTGCATCGACTGCCACAAGGCTCCGGAGAAGCACCTCCGCCCGCTTGAGGAGGTCTTCAATTTCTCCTACGGCGACAAGGACGTCGCGAAGTACGCGAAGGCGAACTCCGGCATCAAGACGACCGAAGACCTCGGCCTGAAGCTCAAGCAGCAGTTCGACATCAAGCCGAAGACCAGTTGCGCGACCTGCCACCACTGATCGCTCCCCGCCCTTTCCAATCATCCCCGATTTTTCCCGAAATTCTTAGCCTCACATGAGTAAGCGCATTTGGAACCACCCGGAAGCGGACGCTGGCAATGCCACCGTCGCTTGGCGCAGCCCGGGACAGCTTCAGGACTCACCGGAGTTCCGCACCTGGCTGGAGCGGGAGTTCCCGCAGGGAGCCGCGGAAATGGCGGATGGTGAGGACGCGGAGACGTCCCGTCGTTCCTTCCTGAAACTGATGGGGGCATCCACCGCGCTGGCTGGCTTCGGCATGGCCGCCTGCCGCCGTCCGGAATCCTACATCGTCCCCTACACCAAGGCCCCCGAGTGGGTGATCCCCGGCAAGGCGACCTATTACGCATCCTCCATGCCGCGTGCCGGTGGCGCGACGCCGCTGGTGGTGACCACCTTCGAGGGCCGTCCGACCAAGCTGGGCGCGAACACCCTGCACCCGGACAACGAGGGCACCGACGCCTTCGTCCAGGCTTCCGTCCTCGACCTCTACTCCGTCTCCCGTTCCCGCACCATCCTCAAGGAAGGCAAGAAGGCCTCCCGCAAGGAGCTGGACGAAATGGTGGCCGCACTGGCCAAGAACGCCGGTGGCAAGATCGGCTTCGTTTTCGGCGCCGATGACTGCCCGACCCGCAGCCGCCTGACCCGTGAGCTGGCCGCGAAGTTCTCCGCCGCGAAGTTCTACCAATACGAGCCCCTCTCCGGGGACTCCGTGCTGGGTGACGGTGTCACGACCGCCGTTGATTTCTCCAAGGCCGACCGCATTCTTTCCTTCGACTGCGATTTCACCGCGCTCGATTCCCAAGGTCCGATCCGTCCGTTCTACGACCGCCGCAAGCCGGAAGGCCGTTTCTACGACCAGAAGGCGGACGCCGCCGGCATGAACCGCCTCTACATGGTGGAGGCCGCGTTCTCCCTGACCGGCGGTATCGCGGATCACCGCCTGCGTGTCCCAGCCAGCCAGATCGTCACCATCGCCGCCCAGATCGCCCGTGGCCTCGGCGTGGATGCCGCATCCCTCACCGCCGCCGGTGAAGTGACCGACGCCAAGCACCTGCAGTGGATCGCCGCCTTGGTCGAGGACCTGAAGGCCAACGCCGGCAAGTCCGTCGTCCTCGCCGGATCCCGCCTGCCCGCCGCCATCCGCCAGCTCGCGTTCGAGATCAACAGCAAGCTCGGCAACATCGGTGAAGGCAAGCCGCTCGCCACCTACCGCACGGAAGTGACCGGCCTCGGCACCCTGGCGGACGTCAAGGCGGACATTGATTCCGGTGCGGTCGATACCCTGATCCTCCTCACCCCCGCCAACCCGCTCCACGACGCGCTCGCGGACCTCGGTTTCGCGGATTCCTTCAAGAAACTGAAGGCCAGCATCCATCTCGGCACCCGCACGGACGCCACGGCGCATGCCTCCACCTGGCACATTCCGGCCGCCCATTATCTGGAAACGTGGTCGGACGCCCGCAGCGTCCGCGGCACCTACACCATCGTCCAGCCGATGATCCTGCCGCTCTACGCGGACTGTGTTTCGGAGCTGGAACTCCTGCTCGCGCTGCTTTCGGAGGAAGGCAAGCTGATCAACGGCGAAGGTGAGGAAGGCGCGGCATCCCCTGCCTACACCGCCGTCCGCGCCACCTTCGCCGCAATCGGCGGGGAAGGGGACACCGTCTGGAAGCAGTTGCTCCGCGATGGCTTCCTGAAGGATTCCGGCTATCCCGCCACGGAAGTCAGCCTTCCGCAGAACGTCTGGTCCGGTCTCGGCTCCATCCGTCGCGAAGTGCCTTCCACCACCTCGCTGGATGTGATCTTCGCCACGGACGCCTCCGTCTATGACGGCCGCTGGATCGACAACGGCTGGCTCCAGGAAGCCCCCGATCCAGTGTCCAAGCTGACCTGGGACAACGCGGCGCTCATCGCCCCGCAGACCGCCAAGGATCTGGGCATCTACAAGGATCTCGTGCCGCTCAGCACCCGCTTCGCCGACCGTGCCCCGGAAGGGGACAACGAAGGCGAACACCGCACCGCGCCGATGATCAAGCTGACCGTCAACGGCGTCACCATCGAGATCGCCGTCCTCATTTCCTTCGGCCAGGCGGAGAACACCATCGTCATCCCGCTCGGCTACGGCCAAGGCTTCAATGAAGAGGATGAACTGGAGCGTGACACGAAGAAAGCCTCCCACGTCGGCCTCGTCGGTGTGAACCGCGGTTTCGATGCCTACGTCCTCCGCAAATCCGGCAGCGAATATTACGCCACCGGGGCCACGGCCGAGAAGATCGCCAAACGCTACCACGTGGCCCTCACCCAGGAGCACAACTCCATGTATGGCCGCGCGCTGGCCCGTGAGATCTCCACCATCGAAACCGATGAGCTGAAGGGTGACTTCGCCAAGCAGCTCGCCGGCGTCAAGAAGCAGGGCAACGACTCCCACGCCCCTGAGAACATCTCCCTCTACAAGCAGGAAGGCTCCTCCACCTGGGACCCCGGCAAGGACGGCAAGGCCAAGCCGCTCCTCAGCGACCCGCTGCACCAGTGGGCCATGGCCATCGACCTTTCCGCCTGCACCGGCTGCAACGCCTGCCTCATCGCCTGCCAGGCGGAGAACAACATCCCGATCGTCGGCAAGGAACAGGTCGCCCGCGGCCGTGAGATGCACTGGGTCCGGATGGACCGCTACTACGCCGTCCACAAGGACAACGACTTCGACCCGGGCAACCCGGAGATGATCACCCAGGGTGTCTCCTGCGTGCAGTGCGAAAGCGCCCCGTGCGAAACGGTCTGCCCGGTGAACGCCACCGTCCACACCGAGGACGGCCTCAACGCGATGGCCTACAACCGCTGCATCGGCACCCGCTACTGCGCGAACAACTGCCCGTACAAGGCCCGCCGCTTCAACTTCTTCGACTACAACAAGCGCAACCCGCTCATCGCCCACAACCTCAACAAGGGACCGTTCGGCGAGAAGCAGGTCGGCCAGGGGCCGCACCTCCAGCGCAACCCGAACGTCACCGTCCGCATGCGCGGTGTGATGGAGAAGTGCACCTACTGCGTGCAGCGCCTCAAGGACGCCGTCATCCGCCAGAAGCGCGCCCAGAAGCACGAAGTGCTCGCGGACGGCCGGAAGTCTCCGGAAGTCCAGGTCACCACCAACACCCTCCGCGTGCCGGTGGAAGCCCTCAAGGTGGCCTGCCAGGACGTCTGCGGTGCGGAAGCCATCAGCTTCGGCAACCTCCTCGACGGTGACAAGTCCACCATGGTCCGCGCGAAGAACAGCGAGCGGAACTACGACCTGCTCAACTACATCGGCACCCGCCCGCGCACCAGCTACCTGGCCCGGGTGAAGAACCCGAACCCGCAGATGCCGGACGCCAAGTTCGTCGGCAAGGCGACCATCGACATGGTCTGATCCGTTCACGCAATTCCCTCACCACCAGCCTTTCCACCACACATGGCATCCTCCACCCACACAGCTCCGGAGACGCACACGGGAGTGAAACTCCCGGTTCTTGAGCGTGAAAAGCTGATCCTCAACGGCCGGTCCTACCACTGGATCACCGAGCGGATCTGCGGCGTCGTCGAAAACAAGCAGCCGCTCCTCTGGTGGCTCCTGTTCATCCCGTCCGCGCTCATCGCCCTCATCGGCGTCGGCGGCGGCCTGACCTACCTCGTTTCCACGGGTGTCGGTGTCTGGGGGATGACCAACCGGGTCTTCTGGGGCTGGGACATCACCAACTTCGTGTTCTGGATCGGTATCGGCCACGCCGGAACGCTGATTTCGGCGGTGCTGTTCCTCACACGACAGAATTGGCGGACGTCCATCAACCGCGCGGCGGAGGCCATGACCATCTTCGCCGTGTGTTGCGCGGGTATCTTCCCGGCCTTCCACATCGGCCGTGTCTGGTTCGCCTGGTTCCTCGCCCCGGTGCCGAACGCGAACGGCATCTGGCAGAACTTCAAATCGCCCCTCCTCTGGGACGTGTTCGCGGTGTCCACCTACTTCACCGCCTCCCTCATCTTCTGGTACCTCGGCATGGTGCCGGACCTCGCCACCATCCGCGACCGGTGCAAGCCGGGCCTGCGCAAGCTCCTCTACGGGATCTTCTCCCTCGGCTGGCGCGGTGGCAACCGCCAGTGGAGCCACTATGAGATGGCCTACCTGCTGCTCGCCGCCCTCTCCACCCCGCTCGTGCTTTCCGTGCACTCGGTCGTGTCCTTCGACTTCGCCACCTCCGTCGTTCCGGGCTGGCACACCACCATCTTCCCGCCGTATTTCGTCGCAGGCGCCATCTTCGGTGGCTTCGCGATGGTGCTCACGATCATGATCCCGGCCCGTTTCATCTACGGCCTCCAGGACGTGATCACGATGAAGCACATCGACAACATGGCGAAGATCATCCTCCTGACCGGCACCATCGTCGGCTACGCCTACCTCATGGAGCTGTTCGTCGCCTTCTACTCCGGCGCGATCTACGAAATGGACGCCTTCAAGTTCCGGATCGCCGGTCCATACTGGTGGGCCTACTACGCGATGATGGGCTGCAACGTCATCTCCCCGCAGCTTTTCTGGTTCAAATGGTGCCGGGAAAACCTCTGGGTCATCATGATCGTCTCGATGTGCGTCAACGTCGGCATGTGGTTCGAGCGCTTCGTCATCATCGTGACCACCCTGGCGCGGATGTGGCTGCCGGGTGACTGGAAGACCTACTCCCCGTCCGGTGTGGAGATGATGACCTTCGTCGGCACCATCGGCATGTTCCTCGCCCTGTTCCTCCTCTTCCTGCGCTTCCTGCCCTGCATCAACATCGCCGAGGTGAAGTGGACCCTTCCGGAGTCCGACCCGCACTTCGACGACAACAACGAGCACGACGACCACGGCACGGTCTCCGAAGCCGCCTACCAGAAGGAGCTGGTCTCCTCCAAGTAATCCATTTCCAACCGACCTCCTCCACCACGTGAGCACCACCCGCAAACGCGTCTACGGCTACCTCGCCGAGTTCAAGAGCGCTTCCGCCCTCTACAAAGCCGCCGAGCAGATCCGCGACGCCGGCTTCCGGAAATGGGACTGCTATTCCCCGTATCCGATCCACGGCCTCGATGGGGCGATGGGAGTGAAGCGCTCCATCCTGCCCTGGTTCGTCTTCTGCGGCGGCATCACCGGCACGGCGACCGCCTTCGCGCTGGCCTACTCCACCCAGGTCGTCATCTACCCGACGGTGGTGCAGGCGAAGCCGACGAACATCTTCACGGTGCCGGCGTTCTTCCCGATCATGTTCGAGCTGACGATCCTGTTCTCCGTGCTGACCGTGCTCTTCGGCGTGCTCGCGCTGATGCAGCTCCCGCGCCTGAACCACCCGCTGTTCGCCAGCCGCCAGTTCCACCGTGCGACCGACGATGGCTTCTTCATCGCCATCGAAGCCCGCGATCCGAAGTTCAGCCCCAACGGCACCCGCGACCTCCTCTCCGAGATCGGCGGGGCGAACATCGAACTCGTCGAAGAAGAGGACAAATAACCCACGGCTGTCCGCACCCCTCAAACGATTTTCTCCATGCGCTACTTCTTCATCATCTACGCGATCATCGCGCTGCTCGTTGTCGGGATCTTCGGATTCCGCGGCCAGCATTCGTCCAAGCCACCGATCCGGATCTTCCCGGACATGGATGAGCAGGACAAGCTGCGGGCCCAGAAACCGGAGCCGTTCTTCGCGGACGGCCACGGTGGACGCCTGCCGGTCCATGACACCCAGCCGCGTGGCTTCAACGAGGAAGGCGTCCGCGTCATCGGTGGTATCCCGGAATACGAATTCGGCGGCCAGACCGGCTACTACTACACCGGCACGCTCGACGACTACTTCGGCACCGGCATGCCGGCCGAGCTGGAACTCACCGCGGACAATGCGGCGGCCCTCATCCGCCGCGGCCAGGAGCGTTACAACATCTATTGCTCCGCCTGCCACGGCACCTCCGGAGACGGCCAGGGCATCACCGCCAAGTATGGCGTGCCCGGCATCGCCAACCTGCACGGGGATCCGTTCAAGGCACCGGCCTACCCGGACGGGCGCATGTTCGACGTCATCACCAAAGGCAAGGGCATGATGGGTTCCTACGGCGCCAACATCCCCGTCCGCGACCGCTGGGCGATCATCGCCTACGTCCGCACGCTGCAAGCCGCCAAAGCAACTCCGGCTCCCGCCGCCCAATAATTTTCCTCACCGCCCAAGATGTCCCATCACGTCACATCCGCAGACATCGCCATCAACGGCGATCACCTGGATAAATCGAAGATCGCGAAGGTGAAAACCATCGCCGGTGCCGTTGCATTGATCGGCACGCTGGTCAGCATTTACCTGCTGTTCCTCGCGCCCGAAAAGATCCGCGGCAGCTACTCCTATTCCTGGGTCTTCGCCTTCTACCTGTTCCTCACGCTGTCCATCGGCGGCGTGTTCTGGACCCTGCTCCACAACGTCTCCAACTCCGGCTGGGGGACCTCCGTCCGCCGCACGTTCGAGAACCTCGGCTCCACCTACGGCTGGATGATGCTCTTCGCCATCCCGCTGCTCTTCCCGCAGGTCCAGCAGTACCTGTATGAGTGGATGAACACCCACCGCGGCGCGCACGGCAACGTGAAGGAGCACCTCCACCACGTGGACCACCTGCTCTACAACAAGCATTGGTACATGAACATCCCGTTCTGGTATGGCCGGGTTGCCTTCTACTTCATCGGCCTCACGCTGGTCATCTTCGGCCTGCGCAAGCTGTCCACCGACCAGGACACCGACCCGAACCCGGGCACCAAGCGCCTGTTCCGCGCCCGCTTCCACTCCACCTACACCCTGATCCTGTTCGCGCTGACGATCACCTTCACCGGTTTCGACTTCATGATGGGCCTGGACTACAAGTGGTTCTCCACCATGTGGGGTGTGTATCTCTTCGCCGGTTCCGCACTGAACTCGATGGCCGTCATCATCCTGGTGGTCACCTTCCTGAAGAGCCGCGGCCACCTTAAGCACGTCACCACCGGCGAGCACTTCCACATCATGGGCAAGCTGCTGTTCGCCTTCACGGTGTTCTGGGCCTACATCTCCTTCTCCCAGTTCTTCCTCATCTGGTACGCGAACATCACGGAGGAAACCTCCTACTTCCTCATCCGGAACACCGGCAACTGGAACACCGGCATGATCGTCCTGGTCTTCGGCCACTTCGTGGTGCCCTTCGTGGTCCTCCTCCAGTCCTGGCTGAAGCGCAGCCCGAAACTGCTCTCCATCGTCGCCGCCTACACCCTTGTGATGCACGTGCTCGACCACTACCTGATCTCCATCCCGGAGCGCGGTGTGTCCCTGGGCAACATCAAGCCGGACGTCTTCGGTGCCATCCAGACCTCCATCCCCGGTGCGTTCTGGGGTGACATCCTCGCCTTCGTCACCATCGGCGCCGGATTCCTCTTCTTCCTCCTCCGCGCCCTCGGCCAGCACTCGGTCTACCCGAACCGCGACCCGCGCATCCTCGAATCCGCCAACATGTCGAGCTGATCGAACCCCACGGAATACCTAGCTTTTCTCCTCTCACATGGACTCTTCCCGCGATAATCTCTTCACCCGCTTCACCACCTTCTGGTGGGCGCTCTTCGTGTTCGTCGGATTCGGCGTGCTGCTGGCGGTCATCTGGCTGTTCAACAACTCCGAGCCGAAGAACCTCGAGGATGTCGTCGCGGAGGCCCGCTACAAGAACAAGGAGGATGTGCTGAAGGCCCAGGCCGCCGCACTCCCCCAGGAAACCATCGACAAGGCGATCTCCACCGTCGCCACCCAGCTCGCTGCCTCCAAGCCGGCGGCCGTCTCCACCGACGCCCAGATCGTCCCGGGTTCCGCCCGTGCGAAGGCGAAGGAAGCGGGCGGTTCGGTTGACCCGACCGCGATCAACAAGGCGGCAGCCGAGTCCACCGATCCCGTCGATCCCGCCGTGGTCGAAAAGGGCAAGGCCAGCTACCTCCTCTGCGGCGCGTGCCACGGCCAGAACGGCGAAGGCGTGCCGATGGCCGGTCCTCCGCTGGCTGGCTCCGAGTGGGTCACCGGCCCGGTCTCCAACCTGGTGATCATCGGCTTCCGCGGCCTCACCGGCCCCATCACCGTGGCCGGCAAGGAGCACACGGAGTTCGTCGCGGGCATGGCCCCGATGGCCGCCGCCATGACCGACGAGGACTTCGCCGCCGTCCTCACCTACATCCGGAACAGCTTTGGAAACAAAGCCTCGCAAGTGAAACCGGAATGGGTCAAAGCCTTCCGTGGCGAGATCGGCAAGCCGCAACTCCCCACCTCCGAGCTGATCAAGCCCGAAGCCAAGTAACGGACCTACAATTTTCCCTCAGACGATGTCTTCCACAGCCCAATCCATCCAGGACGCGAAACTCCGCGCCGATATCGACCGCTCGCTGCGCCATCCCGTCATGTTCTTCATGACCAGCGGCGCGGCATGGCTTGCCGTTTCGATCATCCTCGGCCTCATTTCCTCCGCGAAGGTGCACAGCCCGGAGTTCCTCTCAAGCTGCGGTTGGCTCACTTACGGGCGCGTCTTCCCGGCCCACATCGCCGCCCTCGTCTATGGATGGGGCTTCCAGGCCGCCTTCGGCGTCATGATCTGGCTGATGGCCCGCCTTTCCCGCCAGGAGTGCAAGTCCGCCGGCGTCATCCTCGCCGCCGGCCACGTCTGGAACTTCGCCGTCAGCCTCGGCCTCATCGGCATCCTCGGTGGTGCCGGGACCGGTGTGCCATGGATGGAATTCCCGACCTTCGTCTGGCCGGTGCTGCTGGTGACCTACTTCGTCATCGTCGTCTGGTCCTTCATCCAGTTCCGCGTCAGGCCGTCCGGCTACGTCTATATCTCCCAGTGGTACATCATGGCCGCCATGATCTGGTTCCCATGGGTGTTCATCACCGCGAACCTGCTGGTCTTCACCTTCAAGGGCGGTCATCCGGTCATGGCCGCGGGCATCGCCGCCTGGTTCAAGTCCGGCCTGATCTTCCTCTTCTTCACCCCGGTCGCCCTGGCGGCCAGCTACTACCTCGCGCCGAAGGTCACCGGCCGCCCGGTCTTCAGCTACTCCCTGGCCAAGCTCGGCTTCTGGTCGCTGGCCATCATCGCCCCGTGGGCTGGCATGCAGAAGCTGACCGGCGCGCCGATCCCGTTCTTCCTGCCCTACCTCGGAGCCGCCGCCACCGCGCTGCTGTTCATCCCCGCGCTGGCCGCCGGTGTGAACATCCTCCGCACCACCCTGGCCAGCCCTGAAGCGATCGAGCAAAGCCCGTCCCTGCGCTTCTCGGTCGCCGGCATCATCGGCCTGCTGGTCTTCGGCTTCGCCGGTCTGTTCCTCAACCTTCCCGGCTCCAGCCTGAAGCTGACCCAGTTCTCCCTTTCCGGCTACGGCTTCGAGATCCTGGCCCTCTACGCCTTCTTCAGCTTCACCATGTTTGGCGCCATCTACTTCATCGTGCCGCGGATCACCCGCCGCGAGTGGTTGTCCCGCCGCCTGATCAACATGCACTTCTTCTTCTCCGTCTATGGCATCATCGCCGTCTCGGTGGTGGCCCTCTTCGGCGGCCTCATGCAGGGCATTGGCCAGGAGCAGTGGATGCAGCCGTGGATCAACGCCTCCACCCGCACCTATCCTTACGCGATCTTCATCACCATCGCCTGGGCGTTCATCCTCTTTTCCAATGTTTTCTTCTTCCTCCACCTCACGTTGATGTGGCTCCGTCTGGGCCGCCGCAGTTCTCACCCGACCTTGCTCGTCTCCCATCACGGTGGCGGCAGCCCGCACGGTGCGGAAGGTGACGTCGACAACGCCGGTCCCGGCTCCGCGGACGCCCACGCCCACTAAGCACAACCGGAAATTTTCACCGCACTCATGAGCCTCCGCCACTTCATCATCGGCCTCTCGGTCAGCTTCGGACTTGCCTGGCTGTCGGTCGTCGTCATTCCGTTCGTCAAGATGCGGAACCTCGCTCCCATCGCGCTCAATGCGGAGGAGCCGGATTCCGGCCCGTATTTCCCGAAACGCACCGGCCGCGTGGCCAACGGTGCGGAAGTCTATGCCGCCAACGGTTGCTACAACTGCCACACCCAGGTGGTCCGTCCGACCTATGCCGGCAACGACCTGTTCCGCGCCGACTGGGGTGGCCTGAAGTCCGATCCGGAGCGTGGCGACACCCGCCGGGAGACGAACGCCTACGATTTCCTCGGTGAGAGCTTCGCCCACATCGGCGTGAGCCGCGTGGGTCCGGACCTTTCGAACATCGGCCGCCGCGTTGAGGCCATCTACTCCCCGGAGAACCCGGCCCGCTGGCTCTACGCCCACCTTTTCAACCCGCGCTATGAAGCGGACCGTGAGAAGTCCACCTGCCCGTCCTTCCGCTACATGTTCGAGGAAAAGCAGGTTGGCGCCGCCCTCTCCGAGGATGCCGTGACCTTCTCCGACGGCCGTTCCCCGGGCTCCGACACCACCGAGTTCCTCCCCACCTCCGACGCGAAGGCCCTCGTTTCCTACCTCCTCGCCCTGAAAAAGGACCAGCCGGTGCCCGCTTCCATCGACTTCTCCCCGAAGAAGGCAGAAGAGAAATAATTTTCCCCACAACGCATTCCTTTTCCCACCATGTCCGTGCCGAATTCCAAGCCTGACCTCGATGAGTCGATCAACGTCGCCGAGGCACATGGCCGTATCATCCGCGAAGCCGCGGCCTCCGCGCGTGAGAAGCGCATCGCCGACAACGGCCATGAGCCGGTCGGCCTCTGGTTGCTCACGACCGGCCTCGTGGTGGGCGTGATCGCAGGTGGCATCCTCGGCCACGGCGGGGATTGGTTCGGTTACCAGACGCTTTTCAAGCCCGGCTACGTCCGCGATGCCGCCCCTGGCGGTGAGGACAGTGGTCCGAAGCCGAAGGACGCCATCGCCGCCTACAGCACCCGCGGCGCGAAGCTCTACTCCGCGAAGTGCGCGGGTTGCCACGGCCCGGACGCGAAGGGCGACGGCGCGAACTACCCGGCCCTCGCCGGATCCAAGCGCGTGCTCGGCAACACCGACGCGCTCGCCATGGTCATCCTCAACGGTCTCCAGGGACCGACCAGCTCCGGCAAGACCTACGGCGCGGGCATCATGCCTCCGCAGGGTGCGGGCATGGGCGCGGAAGACCTCGCCGGCCTGATGACCTACATCCGCAACGGCTTCGGCAACACCGCGGGTGACGTCGTCACCGTGGACATGGCGAAGGCCGCGCTCGACCTCTCCGGCAAGCGCGCCAAGGCCGGCCAGGCCGTCACCGACGCCGAAGTCATGGCGGAGCACGACAAGATGCTCCCCGGTGACGCCCTTGATCCGGCGACCATGCTGAACCCGGTCACCCTCCAACCGGCCACCGAATAATTTCAGAACAACCGGCGGATCCATTCCGCCTCCTTTCCCCAACTCCACCTTCGACCCCACCGCCGCAGCCGGACCTATGAGCGCCCACGCAGACTCCCACCACGGGCATGACGCCCATCATGACGATCACCATCATCACGATCCGGGATTCCTCCAGAAATACGTCTTCTCCACCGATCACAAGATGATCGGCATCCAGTACGGGATCACGGCCATGTGCTTCCTGGCCTTCGGATTCTATCTGATGATGGTCATGCGCTGGAGCATCGCCTTCCCGCATGAGCCGCTTCCGGAGTGGATGAGCTGGGTTTTCACCGATGGTTGGAAAGCCCGCTGGCTGTCCGATGGCAAGGTGACCGGTGAGACCTACAACATGTTCGGTGCCATGCACGGCACCATCATGGTGTTCCTCGGCATCGTGCCGCTCGGTTTCGGTGCCTTCGGCAACTACGTCACCCCGCTGCAGATCGGTGCGCCCGACATGGCGTTTCCGAAGCTGAACATGCTCAGCTACTGGCTCTACCTCGTCGGTGGTCTGGTGATGTGCCTTTCCTTCTTCATGGAGTCCGGTGCGGCCAAGTCCGGCTGGACGAACTACTCTCCGCTCGCGGGCTTCGCCGACGGACAGGTGGTGAACCAGTGGCTCGCGGGCCAGACCCAGTGGTTGGTCGGCCTCGTGCTGCTCATCACCTCGTCGCTCCTCGGTTCGGTGAACTTCATCACCACCATCATCAACCTGCGCGCCCGTGGCATGACCTGGATGCGCCTGCCGTTCCTGGTGTGGGCCATGCTTGTCACCGGTTTCCTGCTCCTGCTCGCGTTCCCTCCGCTTGAGGCCGCCGGCATCATGCAGTTGATGGACCGTGTCGCCCATTCCTCCTTCTTCATGCCCTCCGGCCTGTTCACGAAGTCGGAAGGTCTCGCGGATCTCTCCGGCGGTGGTTCCCCGCTGCTGTTCCAGCACCTTTTCTGGTTCCTCGGCCACCCGGAGGTGTACGTGCTCCTCCTGCCCGCCATCGCCTGCGTCGCGGAAATCATTCCGGTGAACACCCGCAAGCCGCTGTGGGGCTACAAGTCGATGGTCTATTCCGTCCTCGTCCTCGGCTTCCTCTCCTTCATCGTGTGGGCCCACCACATGTATATGACCGGCATGGGACCGATGGTCTCCACTTGGTTCCAGACCACCACCGTGCTCATCTCGGTGCCGTCGGTGATCCTCCTCACCGCCATGATCATCTCCCTGTGGGGCGGTTCCATCCGCTTCACCCCGCCGATGATGTGGGCCTGCGCCTTCCTGCCGATGTTCGGTATCGGCGGTCTGACCGGTCTGCCGCTGGCATTCAACCTCGCCGACCTCCACCTGCACGACACCTACTACGTGATCGGCCACTTCCACTACGTGGTGGCGCCCGGCATTCTCTTCGGCCTCTTCGCCGGTGTGTATCACTGGTATCCGAAGATCACCGGCCGCTTCATGAGCCGCAAGCTGGGCCACCTCCACTTCTGGCCGAGCCTGGTCTGCATGAACATCATCTTCTTCCCGATGCTCGTCCAGGGCATGGCAGGCTTCCACCGCCGCTGGTACAACGGTGGTGACGCCTACCTCGACAAGACCGCCCTCTCCCAGGGGGTGGACAGCGCCAACGTCTTCGCCAACACCGTCGCCCATCACATCGACCTGAACATCCTCATGTCATGGGGTGCCTGGGCACTGGCCGTCGCGCAGATCCCGTTCTTCATCAACCTCTTCGGTGCCTGGAAGTTCGGCCGCAAGATCCAGAGCGACAACCCGTGGGACGCCACCACCCTCGAGTGGGCGACCCCGACGCCTCCCGGCCACGGGAACTTCACCTTCGACATCGCCACCTACCGCGGTCCTTACGAATACAGCCGTCCGGACTGCAAGGAGGACTTCCTTCCGCAGTGGATCGAACCGAAACACGGCGCCGGAGACGCGGCGGGAACCCCGGCAAAGGCACCTTCCCACCACTGACCCAGAGCTCTCCGCCCGCGGCCCGTTGAGGGCCGCCATCGGAAACCAGACATCTCTCCAAAATGGAAATTCCCTACATCGTAACACCCCGCAAGGACACCGGGCTCTTCAACTCGAAGATCGCCATCTGGCTGTTCCTGGCCTCCGAGGTCATGCTTTTCGGTGGTTTCTTCTCCGCCTACGTCTTCCTCCGCATCGGGGCTGACTATCCATGGCCGGAGCGGACCCTTCCGGTGCTTCCCGGTCTGATCAACACCTTCGTCCTCATCGGTTCCTCCGTGACCGTCGTGTTCGCCTGGGCCGCGCTGAAGATGCGCGAGTGGCGGAAATTCCAGATCTACATGTGGATCACCATCCTCTGCGCCGGACTCTTCATGGTGCTCAAAGGCATCGAGTACAGCGTGAAGTTCGGCCACCAGGCCGTCCGCCTGAACGACTACTCCATCGTCGAAGGCCACCTCGGATACGAGAAGGAGAACGGCGAGTATGTCAAAGACTACAGGGGCAAGAAGATCGAGGAGAACCAGATCGTCATCGAAGGCACCAAGTTCAGCTTCAGCACCGTCCGCTACCACGGCGCATGGGTGAAGAGCATCGCCGACCAGGCGAAACACCATGGCGCGACCGTCACCCTCGCGGAAGACGTCAAGGCGGTCACCAAGGAAGGCCAGCCGGAGGAAGTCATCGCCAAGGCGGGTGAGCCCCTCACCACCGACCTCCTCTCCAAGATCCGCGACGCGCACCTGAAGGCCCGCAAGCACAACGGCGCGCTCCGCACCGCCGCCCTCCGCAAGGAGTGGAAGGACGCCAAGGCCGCCAATCCGGATGAGACCAGCGTCGCCCTGGCCCCCAACGTCAACGTGGATGCCGCCGCTCTCGCACCGAAGCTCCTGACCGAGATCCCGACCGCGGCCTTCAACGTCAGCAAGCCGGTCCATTTCCTCTTCGCCCCGCGTGACATCCGGGAGGCAGACGGCCAGTCCCGCCTGCGGGATGACACCGTCGTCGAAGGCAAGCTCCTTGCCAGTCCCATGGTGTTCCACTACGTGGACGCGATCGACTTCCAGCACCTCGCCATGAAGGCGAAGGAGAAGGGGATCGACCCGGAGATTGCCATCGACAACTCCTGGCTGATGAAGAACGACGCCTTCGTCCGGGAAATCTGGGAATGGCACCGTGGCGAAACCGCCAAGCTTGAGGAGCGCCTGCTGAAAGACTACGGCCTTGAGAAGGACGGCAAGACCCCGAAGCGCCACCCCACCTGGAAAGAGCGCTATCGCGTCGGATGGGACAAGATCGCCGAATACTCCGAGCAGAAGAACAACATCAAGATCGGCGGATTCGACAAGGGTAAGGAGCACTTCTTTGGTCCGAACTACACCGCCCGGAACCCCAACGGCGAAGATCTCACGAAACCACACACCTTCCCGCACCTTTCCGTGCCCCGCGGTGAGATCCGCTTCGCCTCGAAATTCACCCCGTCCTGGAACACCTACTACGCCATTTACTTCACCATCACCGGTCTCCACGGCCTCCACGTGGTGGGTGGCGCGATCGTTCTCGGCTACTACCTGTTCTGCGGCCGCAAGATGTATCTCTCCAATCCCGAGTGGCTTGCCAACCGGGTGGAGGTCGGCGGCCTCTTCTGGCACTTCGTGGACCTTGTCTGGATCTTCGTGTTCCCGGTCCTGTATTTGATGTAATCCCACCCAGCAGCGAACTTTTCATCTCCCATTTCCATGGCAAATTCCCCGGAAGAAATTCAAAAGGCAAAGAAGACCTACATCTGGATCTTCCTCGCGCTGCTCGTCTGCACCGTGGTGACCGTGCTGGTCGCCACCCAGGAGTGGCTCGACTTCGGCCGCCACGGCTTCGACCATGTGGACGCCATCGTCGGCCTGGCGATCGCCACCCTGAAGGCCAGCCTTGTCGGTGCGATCTTCATGCACCTCAACCACGAGAAGAAATCGATCTACTGGATCTTCTTCGGTGCCTTCGTGTTCGCGCTGGCATTGTTCGGTCTGACCGCATTCGCGGAGTTCGACCCGATCTTCGACCCGCACTTCTTCGGCAAATAATCCTCCAACCCGGCACTTCCCATGTCACTCAAAGGCTTCCACATCGTCTTCGTCACCGTGAGCACCCTGCTCTTCGTGTTCCTCGCGCTCTGGGCCTTCGTCTACATGCAGGAGGCCACCACGCTGACCCGTGTGCTCGGCGGCATCGGCATCGCCGGAGCCACCGTGATGCCGGTCTATGGCGTCCTGTTCTACCGTAAGGCCACCCGCCTCCACCTCTGACCCCATCACAGCCATGATGTTCCAATCTCCGCTCGCGTGCGCCACCTGCCAGGCCAACATGGCCGCCGGTGGTGGTGATGCCGCAGGGTATTCGATCTTCTTCCTGTTGATCGTGATTCTCGCCGTCCTCGGCGGCGTGATCTTCTTCATGGCGCGCATGATGCGGCGGGAACAGGCCAGCCTTGATCCGGCGCTGCAGGACGACTACGTCCGCCCCTCGTCCACGACCCATTCCTGATTTCTCCCATTCCGATTCGTCTTTTCCATGAGCCCTTCCAAGTTCCTCGGCATTCCAGAAAACTTCTCCCTCCACGGCGCGGACGTGGACCACATCATCGATGTCGTCCACTGGTTCATGATCGCGCTTGGTGTGGGCTGGACGATTTTCTTCCTGTTCTGCCTCTTCCGCTTCCGCCAGTCGCGCAACCCGAAGGCATCCTATGAAGGCGTCCGCAGCCACCTTTCCAGCCACCTTGAGATCGGCGTGATCATCATCGAGGCCGTGCTCCTCCTGGGCTTCGCCTTCCCGCTGTGGGCGGACCGCACCGACAAGTGGGACCACGTGCAGCGCCAGAACCCGAACCGCGTCCGCGTCGTCGGCTGGCAGTTCGGCTGGACCTACCACTATCCCGGCGCTGACGGCAAGTTCGGCCGCATCGACTCCGCCCTCATCAGCGGCACCAACCAGCTCGGCATCGACTACAGCGACCCGAACGCCCTGGACGACTTCACCGCGCCGCTGCTGAAGCTTCCTCTCAACCGTCCGTCCGTCCTCAACATCGGCAGCCTGGACGTCATCCACAACTACTCCATCATCCCGATGCGCATCCAGCAGGACGCCATCCCCGGGAAGGAGATCCCGATGTGGTTCACCCCCATCGCTCCGCTGGAAACCTTCGTCGTCTGCGGACAGCTCTGTGGTGAAGGTCACGGCAACATGACTGGCACCATGGAAGTGGTTCCCGCCGCCGACTTCGACAAGTGGGCGGAGGAGCAGACCAAGGCCGCGCTCGAGGCGAACCAGAAAGCCCAAGCCGCCAAGGCTCCCGCATCCCCTGCGGAACAGGCCGCTCCAGCCCCGGCCCCGCAGCCCGCTCCGGTCGAACCGCAACCGGCGGCTCCAGCTCCAGCCCCCGCGCAGTAAGCGGCTTTCCTCCCGGTCCTCCGCGATGGATCCCATCGACCTTGACCGCGAGGAGTTCCGGAACCTTCTGGCGGAGATCGGCCGCACCCGGATGCCCTTCGGGAAATTCGGGATCAGGGAATACCCGCCCGCCGGGGTTCCCATCATGGACCTGCCGCCGGAATATCTCGCGTGGTTCAAGGAACGTGGATTTCCCAAAGGCCGCCTGGGCGAGCTGATGGCCCAGGTGAACGTCATCAAGGAAGTCGGCATGGATGCCGTCTTCGATCCCATCCGCCAGGCGATGGGCGGCCGGTTCCCGCTGCGGCAGAAGCCACGCAGGTCGTTTGATTTCGAGTGAGGCGTGCGAGGGGTAGCGAATCTCGTGAGAGATTCGGCGGGGCGTCGATCTCCTGGCAAATCCGCTCCAGTCCCCCGCGGACTTCCCCCCAGCCGAAGGTCTCACGACCTTCGCTACCCCTCATGATTTGCCTACTTGCCTAACCGCGGACAAACGCGGACTTTCCTCCCCGATGGAATCGACGAACAGGGTCTTCGTGGTGATGGGGGTTTCCGGCAGCGGAAAATCCGTGGTGGCTTCCGAGGTGGCGCGGAAAACGGGCGGCGCGGTGCTCGACGGCGATTTCCTCCACCCGCGGGCGAACATCCTCAAGATGTCCTCCGGCCAGTCCCTCAACGACGACGACCGCGCGCCATGGCTCACCGCCCTGAATGACGCCGCCTTCGCCATGAAGCGCACGAACGCCTATTCGTTCATCGTCTGCTCCGCGCTGAAGGCACGCTACCGCGACCGCCTGCGGGAGGGGAATCCGGAGCTCACGTTCATCTACCTGAAGGGGAGCCATGACCTCATCCTCGGCCGCATGCAGGCGCGCGCGGGGCATTTCTTCAAGCCGCAGATGCTGGTCACCCAGTTCGAGGCACTGGAGGAACCCACGGAGAATGAGACGGACGTGATCGTCGTCCCGATCGATCAGACGCTGCCGGAGGTGGTGGACGCCGTGATCGCCCGGATCACCGCCGGATCCTGAATCCGCGGAAGGATTTCCTC
Organism: Luteolibacter sp. SL250; assembly: GCF_026625605.1. NCBI lineage: Bacteria > Pseudomonadati > Verrucomicrobiota > Verrucomicrobiia > Verrucomicrobiales > Verrucomicrobiaceae > Luteolibacter > Luteolibacter sp. SL250. Next base: position 4,300,617 of record NZ_CP113054.1, on the reverse strand, counting down.
CGGGGACACCCCGGCATCCCTCATCGCGGCGATGGCCAGCGCGTCATGGCGCTTCGCCAGCCGCTTGCCGCTTTCGTCCAGCACCAGCGGGTGGTGGAGATAGACCGGCTCCGGCAGTCCCAGCAGCTCCTGCAGCAGGCGGTGGACATGGGTGGAGTGGAGGAGATCCTCTCCGCGCGTCACATGGGTGATTTCTTGAAAGGCATCATCCACCACCACCGCGAGATGGTAGGCCGTGCCGATGTCCTTCCGCGCCAGCACCACATCCCCCAGCAAGTCCTCATCCACCACGGCCACGCCGTGCATCAGGTCATTGAAGGTGAGCCGCCGCCCCGCGCGGCACGCCGCCTTTCCGGCATCCAGCCGCCAGGCGTGGGAAAGGCCGGAGGAGAGCTTTTCATCGCGGATCTCCGCAGGCAGCTCCCGGCAGGTGCCCGGGTAGATGGGACCCTCCGGTCCTTGCGGGGCACCCATCTCATGGATCTCCCGCCGGGTGCAGAAGCATGGATAGACCACCTCCATGTCCTTCAGCCGCTCCAGCGCCGCATCATAGGCCGGGATACGTGCGGTCTGGCGCAGGGGAGCGCCCTGCCAGTCCAGCCCCAGCCACCGCAGGTCCTCCTCGATGCCGCCGTAGTATTCCTCCCGTACGCGGGTCAGGTCGATGTCCTCATGGCGCAGCAAGAAGACGCCGCCGTGCGCGTCCGCCAGCGCCTTCGCCACCCACGCGGCCATCGCGTGGCCGAGGTGCAGCTTTCCCGTCGGGCTGGGAGCGAAGCGGGTGCGGACGGTCATCGGTTTTTGGGATCGTTCTCGGGATGATAAACCACCCGTTGGTGGATCGCCCCAATGCGGATGGGACCCAGCGACCTGCTGTCCAGCACATTGCGCGGATTATCCCCCAGGATAAAAACGTGGTTGTCCGGTACCACCAGCGGAAACGTCACCCGTAGGGGATACGGATCCTTCACTGGAGGCGGCGGGCCTTTCGCGGGACCGCCTCCGGCATCATGTTTCACCCCGTTGATCCAGATCACGCCGTCCCGCACGCTCACCTTGTCGCCCGGCTTTGCGACGATCCTGCCCATCAGCCACTGGCTGGAATCATCCGGGATGTGGTCGAGGTGGGTGTATTTGACGATCCAACCCCTCTCGACGGAGTTGATGCCGCCGCTGAAATTGGTGGTGAGGATCAGGTCACCGTGCTGGATGGTGGGGTGCATTTCCCGGCTGCCATTCAGATGGCCTCCCCACCAGCCGGTTTCTCGGGTGATGTAGAGCACCATGCACAGCACTACCAGGAAGATCACCACGGCGGTGACAAGCGTCCTGCGGGGACGGGTGGGGGAGGGGTGCATACCCACATCCTGCGGAACGGGAGCCGCTACCCACAAGGGAAACCGGAACGACCGCCCATCGCAGCTTGTGAAAAATTTCACAATCCACTTGAGGCAACCGCCTGCCGTGGGCAGAGTGACCGCGATCCCGTCCCGCTATGGTTACCGACTCCTCCTCGATCGCTCATGCCGCCTATGATTCGAAGATCGAGGGCAACGTCATCTTCACCCAGTTGGATGCGGCGATGAACTGGATGCGGAAGAACTCGCTGTGGCCGATGCCGATGGGCCTGGCCTGCTGCGCCATCGAGCTGATGGCGACCGCCTCCAGCCGCTTTGACATCTCCCGCTTCGGCATGGAGGTCATGCGTTTTTCCCCGCGCCAGAGTGACGTGATGATCGTCGCCGGCACGGTGACCTACAAGATGGCGCTCGCCGTGAAGCGCGTCTGGGACCAGATGCCGGAGCCGAAGTGGTGCATCGCCATGGGTGCCTGCGCTTCCAGCGGCGGGATGTACCGCAGCTACGCGGTGCTCCAGGGCATCGACCAGCTCATCCCGGTGGACGTGTATATTTCGGGCTGCCCGCCGCGGCCGGAGGCCCTCATCGAAGGCATGATGCGCCTGCAACGGAAGATCGAGGGCGAAAGCGCCGTCGAGGACCAGAAGCGCTCGATGATCGAGGAGATGGCCTGATTTCCCCCGAACGAGAAACTTTCCAACGAAATGGCCAAAGGAGAAGACACCGCGAAGCTCAACGAAGTTTTCGGAGCGAAAGTCGCTGGAATCACCGAGTTCCGGGGCGAAACCACCCTCCATGTCGCATTGGCGGATCTCCACTCCGTCCTCGGGAAATGCCGGGATGACCTCGGTTATGAGCTGGTGCTGGACATTTCCAGCATCGACCACTTCGGTGACGATCCCCGTTTCGAGGTCGTCTATGAACTCGCCACCCTGGACGACGCCCGGCACCTGCGGGTAAAGGCGAAGGTCAGCGAGGACGAGGAAGTCCCCAGCGCCGTGGACATCTGGGCGGGTGCCGACTGGCATGAGCGCGAGGTGTGGGATATGATGGGCATCCGCTTTTCCGGGCACCCGAACATGAAGCGCATCCTCATGTGGGAGGGCTACCCGTTCTTCCCGCTGCGGAAGGATTTTCCGCTCGCTGGACGTCCGACGGACATGCCGGATGTGGCGTTCACCGGCGTGGCTCCGCTGGAGGGCGGGCCGTTCGTCACCAGCGCGGGCGCCGCGGATGTCATCCGCCGTGAGCCGCGTGCCCGCGTCATCGACTGATGCGGTTGTCCACGGAGCGATTCCTGTTTCCAACCCCACACCGAAATGCGATGCTGCGGTGTGTACTTTTCGGAACTGAGGCACCGGCTGAGATCGATCTTGTCGGCGCGTGCCTCATGGGGGGTGGTCTTTTTCCTGGTCGCCGTGCAGGTGCTGGTCTCCATCGCCGGTGGGCATGAGGGGCTGCCGTGGATCTTCCAGAAATTCGGGCTCAGCCGGAGCGGAGTCTCGGACGGAGAGGTGTGGCAGTTGTTGAGCTACGGGTTGTTCCATGGCGGCCTGCTGCACGTGGGGATCAACTGCCTGTGCATCGTGATGATCGGAGCGCGGGTGGAACACGTGCTGGGGAAGGGGAGGGTCGTGAAAACCCTGGCCGCCGGGGTCATCGGCGGCGGATTGGCGCACCTGATGATGGATGACGGCGGGCCGCTGGTGGGGATTTCCGGCGGCTGCGTGGCCCTTCTCATCCTGCTGACCACCCTGTCACCGGACTCGAAGATGTGGCCCATCCCGGTTTCCGCCCGGACGCTGGGCATCGGCGTCATGGTGGCGGAGCTCATTCTCGCCCTCGTGGATCTGAATCCTGACATTCCCGGATTCACGAAAGTGGTGCAGGTGTTCACTGACGCCGGGCTTGCCGGGCAGGGATACAGCATCGGCCACGCCTGTCACTTCGGTGGAGGCATGGCCGGGTTTTTCATGGGGCTTTGGCTGCTGCGGCCACCGGTGACCATCGCCACCCTCCGCCGTGAGCGGGAACGGAGGGAGGCGAGGAAGATCAAATCCGGGGGAGTATAGCCTGGCTCCCCGTCAGTCGCGGCGGAATCCACCGCTGCGTCCGCCGTCACCGCCGGATGGCGCCTGTTGGCGGCTTTCCCGCTGGAAACTGGGAGCTTGGCGCTGCGGAGGAGCGGGGCGGTCAGGTGCCAGCCTCACCGGGTTGTTGAATCCGGATGGGGTCGGGCGGCTGCTTTCACGGGATCTTTCGGAACGGAACTGGGGCCGCTCCGGTGCCTGCGGGCGGAACTGCGGGCGCTCCGGTGCCTGTTGGCGGATCTGGGGCCGGAACTGGGAACGGTCCGGGGCATCCGGGCGACGGAAACCGCCATCCCGGTCCGGACGTCCGAAGCCCGAGGAGTCCCGCTGTGGCGGGCGGACAAAGGGTGAGCTGTCCCGGCCCGGGCCGCGTCCACGGTCGTTGTCCGCTCCGGGGAACTGGCGCTGGACGGGGACGTTGCCACGTCCGAAGTCCCTGCGGTCATTGTCCGACCGGCTGCGGTCAAACCCGCCGGAGCGGCCGCGGCCATAGTCGGAACCGGGCTGGAACCTCGATCCCGAATCACGCTGCCTGACCTCGTTCGCCCACGAGAAGTTGCTGCGGCGGTAGAGGGACTCCCGGTTCTGGTAGCCGGAGAGCGTGTGGGTTCTCACCCGGCTCGGTGGCGGACAGTAACGGCTGCCCGGGCGCCAGCCGTGGGGGTGCGGCACCCCATAAACGATCGGTGGCCGGAATCCGACCGGGTAGTAGCCGTAGAGGAAGGGATCGTAATACGCCCGGCGGTGATAGTCGTAGTAGCTGTGGCAGTAGGGGTCATACCCCCAGCGCGGGTCGCCGGTGCTGATGAAGACGGAAGTGGAGTAGGATCCGCTGGAATAGCCACCGCCGTAGCCATCGGAGTAATAGGGATCGTAGGCGCAGGAACTGACGAGCACTGCGGCGGTGAGTCCGGCTGCGGCGGCAGCCAAGCGGCGAAGGGTTTGCTTCATGAGAATAAGACTCGCCGTTCCCGGCGGGTATTCGACGATTTTTTCAAAGAATTTTGATTGCCGTGCTCAGGCGCATTGACAGCCTTGGTTCGACTCGGGTTTCCTATGCGGACATGGAAGTGGATTTCATGGCTGCCGTACTCCGGCTGTCGTGCGTCCGTTCTCCGGAGTGCCATGGGTCGTGTATTATTATGTATTTACATTTGCCCTTGTAATTCCGCTTTCATCCGACCATATTCCGAGCAAAACCCTGCTAAAACCCCATGCAATTTGGATTCCCGAAAACCTCCCCGTCGTGCCGATCACGGGGATTCTCGCTCATCGAGCTCCTGGCGGTGATCGCCATCATTTCCATCCTGATGACCGTAGCTGCCATCGGCGTGGGTGGGGTTCTGGGGGGGAAAGGTACGGGGACCGGAGTGGCGACGGCGGAAGCCGTTTTTGATGAGGCCCGGGCCGCGGCGGTCAGCAAGCGGACCCGCTCGCGTGTTCTGATTGACGTTTCCGACCCGAAGAACCGCGACAACTACCTCCGCCGCATGTTCGTGGTTTATGAGGAGCTGGATGACAGCGGGCTGCCGGAGACGGATAACTGGGTGGTGGCCGGCCGGGCGCTGTTCCTGCCGGACCAGACATACTTCAGCCGCGCTTTCAGCACGAAGGATCATTCCGGTGCGGGTGGTACTCTGGAGCAGATGACCTTGAGCAATGTGAACCGCACGTTCCAAGGGGAGTACCTCTACTATGAATTCAACGGTGAAGGCATCTGCGCCACTCCCGGCGCCAGCTTCGTCATCGGCACCGGTGCCCGCAATCCGGGGGATCCCAAGCCGGTGGTCACCGCCTCCACCAAGCGCGACTTCGGAGGATTCGTGGTCTGGCGCAACGGGCGCACTTCCGTATTCCGCAGCCCGGAGCAGATGAATCTGCCCAGCGACGTCAAAAATTTCTGAATCTGTTCATGAAAACCCAACCTATGGCCAAAAAATCCGGCTTTACCCTGCTGGAAACCGTGATCGCGATCGGCGTGCTCGCCGTGCTGCTCACCGGCTTCATGTATGTCTTCGGTCCCGCCGCCACCGGTATCCGCAAGGCGATCAACGTGCAGGAGGCGGATCGTCTGGCATCCACGCTCGAGCGCGAGATGACCACCGTCCGCGACCGGGAATCCTCCAAATACGACAACGGATTTGAAAAGGGATACGACTGGATCGAGTCATCCTACAAGCCGGGGGAGGCGATCTTCGTCTACCAGTACCGTGGTGATCCGGCGGACCAACGGCCGGATGGCACCCTGAAAGCCATGGCGAAGGCTCAAGGCAGCCCGGGCAAGGACTATGTGGTCCAGCCGATGGCACGCCGTCTGAATGACCCCCTTTTCGCGGAAGACATCAAAGCGATCGAAGGTGGTCTGTTCATGGTGAAATGCCTCCAGCTCACCTACACCGGCTCAAGGGATGAACTGGAAGCGAAGGCGTCCTCGAAAGGCCGCATCACTTCTCCGGATGGATCCGGCGGAGGCAGCGTGGACAACTATCCCGACGCGGTGATCGCGTTTGCGGCGGAGTTTTACAGCATGCCCGCGAAGTCGATGGATTACCTGAAGAGCACGCCCTTCTCCAAGATCTTCGAGTCCGACTCCAATCCCATTTTCCGCCGGAACCTCGCCGTCCGCCGCTGAATCCCACTCTCCCCTGCGACATGAAAACCCTTCCAACAAACGCCCGCCGCAAGAAAGGCTTCACCCTCATCGAGCTGATGGTGGCGATGACGATCACCACCATGATCGTGACCGTCCTCGTCTCGATCACCGCCATCGCCCTCGACACCTGGACGCGCAGCCGCTCGGAGATCCGTGCGAACCGCCAGGCGAAGTCCATGCTGGACACCATGGCGCGCGACCTCGAGGCGCTGGTGAACCGCCGCGGTGCGAACACCGAGTGGCTTTCCGCGGTCACCGAGCCGGTTGAGGCAAAGGGAGCCATGCCGGCCATCGACAGCCCCAGCTCCTCCAGCCTCATTTTCTACACCTCGCCGACCGACCGCTACAATGGAGAGGTTTCCGAGGAGGAGAAAACCGTCGGTGATGTTTCCTGCGTCGGCTACCAGTTGAAATACCAGGACCCGATCCAGGCGAAAGGATCGAAGGAGATCCCGACGTTCGTGCTCTACCGGAACCTGGTGAATCCCGACGATACCTATGACAAGCTGCTTTCCAAGTCGAACCGGACCGCGACCAGCCTCCGCTCGATGTTCGATGAGGCGTTCGGCTCTGAAACCGATGACCCGAACAACTTCGTCTGCGAGAACATCTTCCAGTTCACCATCACGCTCAACGTGAAGGTGGAGCGTTCGTTCGCACGGGGTGCCTCAACCGTGGAGGTACCGATCACCCTTGGTGGCGCGAACGCGACCGCCACCGAGTTCCGCCTGGAGGCGGGGAACATCATCACCGACTTCAGCGCCCGTTCGACCGAAGTTTCGGACGAGGAACTCAAAGGCGGATCCCTCACCTCCGTGGAGGTGTCCATGTCGGTCCTGACGGACTTCGGGGTGGAGCAGATGCGGGTGCGTTCCTTCAAGACACCCACGGAGCAGGCGGAGTTCCTCACGAAGAACTCCTACCATTACTCCAAGCTGGTTCCAGTCGCCACTCCCTGAGCGGAGTGGTGGGGAAGGGGGAGCCCACGAACATCTCCTCCACAGATTGCCGCGCTCACGGGATTCCATGAGCGCGTCTTCTTTTGTGGAGGCCTCCGTCATCTTTCCCGGAAAAAAAGGGGGGCCGCTCCCCTGTAAGCCGGATTCTGTCCACCCTTGCGGGCTGGACGGCCATTTCTCTCACCCCGTTCTCACGGGGCGCTCCGCTCGCGCGGAGTGCGACTAATACCCGGGGATCGAACGGACGGGCAGCCCTTCCCCTGTTTTGTCTTGCACCACGCGGGGTTTGCCGTGCCACCTCGGTTGCCCTCGGCGCGGTGGGCTCTTACTCCACCGTTTCACCCTTACCTGTGTCCTTGCGGACCATCGGCGGTATGCTTTCTGTTGCACTTTCCGTCCGGGTCCCTCGCGGTTCCCGTCCCCCGTTTTCACGAGGCGCGTTGCCCTATGGTGTCCGGACTTTCCTCAACCATCCTTGCGGAGGATTGCGGCCGTCCGGGGAGCGGCGAGGGGGAAACTGCGGGTTCCCGGCCCGGAATCCAAGCAAAAGCTGCGGGATTTCACCCGATCCAGAACACATCCACCACGAACCAGAGGACCATCAACACGCCGCCGACGATTTTCACCGCCATCCCGGCGAGGGTTCCCACTACCGAGCCGACGCCGGAACTGGCCGCGAAAGTAGGCTTCTTCTTCGCGAACAGCATCTCCGCCGCGAATGCGCCGATCAGCGGGCCGAGCAGAAGCCCGAACGGGAGGAAAAAGATCCCCACGATGCTGCCGGCAAAGGCTCCCACAGCGCCCCACCGGGTGCCGCCGAACCAGCGGGTGCCCGCCGCACCGCTGGCGATCTCGAAGGCTTGGGAGGCAGCCAGCAGCAGCACCAGCACGAGGAAAGACCACCACTCCAGTCCCGATCCCTCCCGGCCGAGCATCACGCGGTGGGCCACCGCCCCGATGAGGATGATGAGATGGCCCGGCAGGACCGGCAGCACGCAGCCCACCAGTCCGGCCACCATGAGGCAAATGGTCACCACCCAGGCGACGCCGGCGCCCACTCCATTCCAGTAGTCCCAGCCGGAAATCGCATCCCACATGCGTCTGGATATAGCCTGCTTGATGTGGGTCCGCAACTTCACACGGCGTTTCCGGTTGAGTTGCGGACCGGGAGCCCGTACCCTCCGGCTCCACGAACCATTGATCCCTATGATCGTCCGTTTCCTTTCCCTGCTCGCTGTTTTCGTGCCCTTTTCCCTGTCCGCCCAGGCGCCGGAAAGCGTGATGGTGGTGGAAGCCTACTCCGGAAAAATCCTCGTCGCCTCGAACGCCGGCCAGAAACGGCCGGTCGCCAGCCTCAACAAGATCGCCACCGCAGTGGTTGCCATTGATTGGGCGACCGCTTCCGGCAGGGACATCGCCACGGTCATGATCACGGCACCGCAGACGGTTGCCCTCGTCGGCGGGCCGAATCCCATGAACCTGCAGCCGGGAGACCGGCTGTCGCTCCGGGACGCGCTTTATTCCGCGCTCCTCGGTTCGGACAATCTGGCCGCACTGACCATCGCGGACCACGTTGGGCGGGACCTCCTCGTCCGCCGTGGCCGGGATGGCGATCCGGTGGCGGCGTTCGTCGCGGAGATGGGGCGGCTCGGCCAGGCGGTGGGCATGACCCAGACGAACTTCGTGAATCCCCACGGGTTGGACATCCGGAACACCAAGGGCTACTCCACCGCGGCGGACATGGCGAAGCTTTCCGTCTATGCCATGCGGCGGAATGCGTTCACCTTCATCGTCCGCCAGCCGAACCGGAATGTGACGGTTTCCGGGCCTGGTGGAGACCGGAAGTACCTGGTCCGGAACACCAACCAACTCGTCGGTGAGCCGGGGATCCTGGGCATCAAGACAGGCACCACCAACGCGGCCGGCCAGTGCGTCGCCGTTTGCATGGACCGCGAGCCGCTCGTCCGGATGAAGGCGGACGGCAACAAGGGGGCCACCCCGCGCCGCCTGATCGTCGTCGTTCTCAACAATCCGCAGCGTTTCGACCGCGCCCGCTCGCTCATCCGGCAGGGTTGGTCGATCTATGATCCCTGGCTGGCTGCAGGCGCACCGGTGAATGACCCGAAGCGTGAAATCCTTGCGATTCCTCCGGCCCAGTGATGAGAATCCGCGCGTTCCGGAACGGCTGCTGCTGCTCGGGCAGTGAACAATAATTTACTCATGCGAATCGGTATTCTCAACAGCGGCGGCGACTGCCCCGGACTCAATGCGGTGATCCACGGTGTGGTGGGGGCTGCGGACCAGCTCGGCTGGGAAGTGATCGGTTTCCGTGACGGCTTCGAGGGATTGCTCCCACCGGGTGACTACAAGGTCCTCAAGCCGAAGGACACCATCGGCATCCTGAAGATGGGCGGAACCATTCTGGGAACCACCAACAAGGGGCACTTCGCCGCGAAGGTGGGGAAAGGGGATGTGGCGGAAGTTTCCGAAATGATCATCGCGAAGGCGAAGCGCACCATGGACCAGCTCGGCATCGAGGCGCTGGTCATCGTCGGTGGGGACGGCTCGCTCACCACCGGCCTGCAGCTTTACCGCGCCGGATGGCCCATCGTCGGGGTGCCGAAGACCATCGACAACGACCTCAGCGCCACCGCCATGACCTTCGGCTTTGACAGTGCCGTGACCACCGTGGTGGACGGGCTGGACCGCCTGCACACCACCGCGGAGAGCCACAAGCGGGTGATGGTGCTGGAGGTGATGGGCCGGCACGCCGGATGGATCGCCCTCTGGGGTGGCATCGCCGGTGGTGCGAACGTGATCCTCCTGCCGGAGGTTCCCTTCAGCCTGGAAAAAGTTTCGGATTTCATCAAACAACGGGATGCCCAGGGCCACCACAGCACCCTGGTGGTGGTGGCGGAGGGCGCGAAACTCCCGGACGGCGACCTGGTGACCCTGAGCGGGAACGCCGGCGGCGAGATCCGCCTCGGCGGCATCGGCGAGTGTGTCGCGAAGCGCCTGGAAGCACTGACCGGGAAAGACACCCGGGCCTGCACGCTCGGCCATCTCCAGCGCGGCGGTGCGCCCACCGCGCTCGACCGGATCCTCGGCGTGCGCTTCGGTGTCATGGCGGTGAAGCTCGCGCAGGAAGGCGCGTTCGGCCGCATGGTCAGCTATCAGGCGTACCACGTGGATTCCGTACCAATCGAGGAGGCGGTGAACAAGCTGCGCCTGGTGGAACCCGATGGTGAACTGGTGCAGGCGGCGAAGGCCGTCGGCATCTGCCTGGGAGACTGATGGGAGGTTGAAAGTTGATGGTTGAGTGTTGAGGGTGAAGAGTCAGAATCGGGGCGAGTCCTGATCGTCCGTCACTCTCAACACTCAACCTTCCACCCTCAACTTCTCCAAACCAATGTCTTCCGATCCGCTCCTCCAGGTTCTCCGCCACAAGGCCCGCTTCTCCGACCAGGAACTGGCGGACCTGCTTTCCCTGACGCCTGAGGCAGTCGCGTCGCAGATCGCCGGCTGGGAGAAGGACGGCACCATCCTCGGCTATCATGCCGTGGTCGATACGGAGCAGTCCGGCGATACCTCCGTCTCCGCGTTCATCGAGGTGAAGGTGACCCCGGAGCGTGGCGGCGGCTTCGACCGTCTGGCCCTGCGGATCTCCCGCTTCGACCAGGTGGTTTCCTGCTACCTGGCCAGCGGCGGTTATGACCTGATGGTCGTGGTGGACGGCGCGGACCTGCGCGAGGTCGCCCTCTTCGTGTCGGAGAAGCTCAGCACGCTGGACGGTGTGATCTCCACCGCCACCCATTTCCGCCTGAAGACCTACAAGGAAAACGGCTTCCTGTTCGAAAAGAACACCTCCGCCGAGCGGCTGGCTGTCAGTCCGTGAGGATGACCGGGCGCCCGGGGGCAGGGGAAAGGCCATCATTTCACTTGGCAAGTGTCGCGCGGCCGGTCTAACCCGGCGCGCGATGTTTTCCCATGAACCCATAGAGTGGCCGGATGAGGTGGAGGTGCTTGTCGATCGTCTCGAGACGGAGGCGGCGGAGCGGAAGCTGACCCGCGAGGAGCGGGCGCTGATGGATGTGTATGAGACCGTGGCCTTGGTGGATGGGGAGGACGGCCTCCACGCCTTTTGGCAGAGCGGGATGAACCACCAGCGGGTGATCAATTCATTCGAGCTGGTCGGTGCGACCACCTTGGTCGATCCGCTGAACGCGAGCCGCTGGTGTGAGACCCGCCCGGAGGACCGCTACGACTACAGCGAGACGGAGGAGGAGTATCTCTGCACCATCGAGGAGGAGTTTTTCGAGGGGATGGACGAGCTGGTGGACATCGTCCTCACCTACATGGAGGAAGAGCTGGGCGAGTGAGGTATTCTTGAGGGGGAGGGGCTGGATTTTCTGCGGATTCGTGTGAGGTTCCGCGCATGAAAAAGCTCGGGTTCCTTTCCTTCGGCCACTGGACGCCTTCACCGCACTCGGGCACCCGCTCGGCATCGGACGCGTTGTTGCAGTCCATCGACCTGGCGGTGGCGGCGGAGGAACTGGGGATGGATGGCGCTTATTTCCGGGTGCACCATTTCGCGCGGCAGTTGGCGTCGCCTTTCCCGTTGCTCTCGGCCATCGGCGCGCGGACGGAGCGGATCGAGATCGGCACGGGGGTGATCGACATGCGGTATGAGAATCCGCCCTACATGGTGGAGGATGCGGGAGCGGCGGACCTTATTTCGGGCGGGCGTCTCCAGCTCGGGATCAGCCGGGGTTCTCCGGAACAGGTCATCGATGGCTGGCGGCACTTCGGGATGGAGCCGGGTGAGAAGGAGACGGACCAGGACATGGCGAGGAAATCGACGGAGGCCTTCCTGAGACTCCTGTCCGGCAATGGCTTCGCGAAACCGCATCCGCGCCCGATGTTCCCGAACCCGCCGGGGTTGCTGCGGCTGGAGCCACACTCCGAAGGACTAAGGGAGCGCATCTGGTGGGGCTCCGCATCGAACGCGACGGCGGTGTGGGCTGCGGAGATGGGCATGAACCTGCAGAGCTCCACCTTGAAGTGGGATGAAACGGGGGAGCCGTTCCATGTGCAGCAGGCCAGGCAGATCCGTGCCTACCGGGAGGCATGGAAGGAAGCCGGGCATGCCCGTGAGCCGCGTGTCTCCGTCAGCCGGTCGATCTTCGCCCTGATGGATGACCGGGACCGCCACTACTTCGGCGCGGAGGGCAGCCGGGCGAAGGACGAGACCGGCGTGATCGATGAAACCACCGCCATCTTCGGACGTTCCTATGCCGCGGAGCCGGACCGGCTGGTGGATCTGCTGAAAGCCGATGAGGCCATCGCGGAGGCGGACACCCTGCTGCTGACGGTGCCGAACCAGTTGGGAGTGGACTACAACGTCCATGTGCTCCAGTCGTTGCTGGAACACGTGGCCCCGGGCATGGGCTGGCGTTGATGCGGGCGGTCAGTCGGCGCGCGGCTTCCTCCCGAAGATGGCGATCATGGCGGCGCCGGTGGCGAACATGAACAGTCCGTAGACGACGGATGGAATGGCGAGCCGCGGGCTTTCCAGGATGCCGAGCGCGATGGCGAGGGCAAGGGTGGCGTTCTGGATGCCGACTTCGATGGAAATGGTGACACGCTGAGCGCGGGGCAGGCCGAACCACACGGCGAGCCCGAAGCCGACGGCCATGCCGCCGAGGTTGAGTGCGGCGACGGCGGGCCCGGCGATGGCGATCTGCGCGCCGAGATCCTTCTCCTTCAGGACGGCGGCGATGATGATGACGGCGAGGAAGAAGATGGAGAACAGATTCACCGGGCGCGCCATGCGGCGGCTGAACCCGGGGAACCTGGCATGGACGGCCATGCCGATGATGATGGGCAGCAGCGTGACGGCGATGAGCTGGACGAAGGTCTTCAGGAACGGGAGCTGGATGACCGAGTGGCTGCCCATGAAATGGGTCATGGAAAGCTTCATCACCAGCGGGATGGTGAAGACGGTGACCACGCTGGAGATCGCGGTGAGGGTCACCGAAAGCGGGGTGTCACCACGGGAAAGATGGCTGATGACATTCGATGTGGGGCCGCCGGGACACGCGGCGATGAGCATCAACCCCACCGCGAGATCGGCGGGCAGCCGGAACACGGTCGCGATGGTGAAGGCGAGGACCGGCAGGGCGAGGAGCTGGGCGGTGATGCCGATGAGCTTTGCTTTCGGATACCGGATGACGCGCTTGAAATCCGCGGCGGTGAGACCGAGGCCCATGCCGAACATGATGAAGATGAGGCCGACGGGGAGGAGGACGGTTTTGAGGAAATCAGCGGGCATTGATGGGAGGATTCCCGGGAGGGAAAGGGTGGCCAATGAAAATCGGCGGACGATGTGGAAGTCGGAGAGCATGATGCTTTTCGATGGGATTGTCATGCTTTTGGGGATGTGTGGGGGCTGCGTGAAACATCCGGAGGGAAGTGCGCCGTTTCCGCATCAAAGACCCGCCCCATGAATCCCGACCGCCGCCAGTTTCTCAAAGGCCTCGCCGCCCTCGCCACCATCCAGATCGTTCCGGGCAGGGTGCTGGGGCTGAACGGGCAGACAGCGCCGTCCAACGAGATCACCCGCGCGATCCTCGGCTGTGGGGGCATCTCCGCATCCCACCTGAAGATGCCTGGAAAGCTGCTCGCCCTGTGCGATGTGGACCGCCTGCGGCTGGAGGGGAGGATGAAGGAGTCTGGTGCGGATGCGAACGGGATCAAGGGCTACCATGATTTCCGCGAGGTCATCGCCCGTGAGGACATCGACGTCATCCATGTGGCCACCCCGCCGCATTGGCATGGTCTGATGTCCGTCGCCGCGGCGAGGGCAGGGAAGGACGTGTGGTGCGAGAAGCCGATGACGCGCACCATCGGGGAAGGTCTGTCGGTGGTGAAGGCGGTGGAAAGCCATGGGCGGATCTTCCGGCTCAACACCTGGTTCCGCTTCAAGGACAGCTTCTATGGCATGGGCGTGCCGGTGAAGCAGCTCAGGAAGGCAGCCATGCACGGACTGCTCGGCTGGCCGCTGAAGGTCACCGTTTCCGGCGTCACGGGCTTCAACTGGAAATTCCAGTGGTCCGGAAAGACCGGGCTGGAGGAACAGCCGGTGCCGGAGCATTTCGACTATGACTTCTGGCTCGGCCCGGCGCCGAAGAAACCCTACAACGCGCACCGGACCCACGGCACGTTCCGCGGCTACTGGGACTATGACGGCGGCGGTCTCGGTGACATGGGCCAGCACTACCTTGATCCGGTCCAGTACATCTTGGGCAAGGACGACACCGGTCCGATCTCCGTCGAGATCGACGCGGATCCGCAGGATGCGGACGCCATCGGCAAGTGGCGGCGTATCGAGTTCACCTACGCCGACGGCTGCAAGATCGTGCTGGATGGAGAGAACAAGGACCAGTCGGCCGCCTACATCGAGGGACCGAAAGGAAAGATCTTCAGAGGCTTCAAATCCGACATCCCGGATCTGGAGGCGAAGCTGGCGGCCCTCCCGGATCCGGAGCCACAGGTCACGGACTTCCATGAGGCCATCCGGACGAGGAAAAAGTTCGCGCTCAATGAGAGCAATGGCTTTTGGTCCTGCACGGTGGTGAACATGGGGGTCATCGCCCATCGCCTGAACAAGAGCCTCAGGTTTGATCCGGTGAAGATGACCTTCGATGATGCCGCGGCGAACCAGCTCATCCACCAGCCGATGAGGGGGCCGTGGAAGATGGAGGCCTGAGCCGCTGGCGAAGCAAGAGGTGGATCCGTCGGTGTTGAAGCGGATGAGCGGTGGATATCCCTGTGGAATTATCAGCCTGGCTTTTGTTTATTTGGGTTTTTCTGGAAAAATCTTTGTTTTTTCCTGCGTATTGGTTTCCTAGCCCGCGCAACCCATCGGCTTCAACCGTTTCATGAAACTTCCTCTGCTTCCGTTATTCTGTTCCCTGGCCGCATCCTTGGCGACGGCAGGAGCCCAAACCGCACCGAAGGACGGTGAACGCATCGTCTTCATCGGCAATGGCCTGGGTGAGCGGATGAACGATCATCCCTACCTGGAGGCGGAACTGCAGCTCCGGTTCCCCGGAAAGAACCTGGTCATCCGCAACATGTGCTTCCCCGGGGATACACCGGGTTTCCGCCCGCATCCGTCGCGCAAGTCGCAGTGGGCCTTCCCCGGTGCGGAAAAGTTCCGCCCGCAGAACAAGGTGCACGCCGGCACCGGCCACTACATGACGCCGGACGAGTGGCTGACGCATCTGAAGGCGGACACGATCCTCGGCTTCTTCGGCTACAACGAATCTTTCGACGGCCCGGCCGGGCTGGAGAATTTCAAGGCGGAGCTGGACGCGTTCATCACCCATACGCTGGCGCAGAAATACAACGGCGGCGCCGCGCCGCGTCTGGTTCTCGTTTCGCCGGTCACCTATGAGGACCTCTCCGGTTCCCGCGACCTGCCGGACGGGAAAAAGGAGAACGAGAACCTCGCCCTCTATGCGGCGGCGATGACCGAGGTGGCCGCGAAGCACAAGGTGCAGTGCATCGATCTCCTTTCCGCCAGCGCGAAGCTCTACGCCGCTTCGGAAAAGCCGCTCACCCGGAATGGCTTCCTTCCGAATGACGAGGGCTACAAGCAGCTCGCGAAGCCCCTGGCCGACGCCATTGCCGGCGAATCCCCCCGCACCTCGAAGGCGAAGGAGAGCGCCGTGGTGGAGGCGCTGAAGGACAAGAACTGGTATTGGTTCAACGACTACCGGATGCTCAATGGCGTCCATGTGGACGGCCGCCGCTACAACCCCTTCGGCCCGGACAACTATCCGGCGGAATCCGCGAAGATGCGCGAGCTGACCGACATCCGCGACAAGGCGGTGTGGAACGTGGCGAACGGAGCGAAGTTCGATGTTGCGGCGTTGGACAAGGCCACCACCGTCCTTCCTGAAGTCAAAACCAACTACAAGTCGAAGGTCGAAGGCGCACCGGTTGAATACAAATACGGCGAGGACGCGGTGAAGTCCCTGACCGTCCCCGAGGGCTACAAGGTCGAGCTTTTCGCATCGGAAAAGGAGTTCCCCAACCTGGCGAACCCGATGCAGCTCAACTTCGACAACAAGGGCCGTCTGTGGGTGGCGACGATGCCGACCTATCCGCACTGGCGTCCCGGTGACCCACGCCCGGATGACAAGATCCTCATTTATGAGGACACCAACGGCGACGGTAAGGCGGACAAGGAAACCGTCTTCGCCGACAAGCTGCACCTGCCCATCGGCTTCGAGTTCGCGCCGGAGGGCGTCTATGTCTCACAGGAACCGCATCTGGTCCTTCTCCGTGACACGGACGGGGATGACAAAGCGGACTCCCGGGAGGTCATCCTCACCGGCTTCGACTCCCATGACACCCACCATGCCATCAGCGCGTTCCATGCCGACGGCTCCGGAGCGTTCATGATGTGCGAGGGCGTGTTCCTCCATTCCAATGTGGAGACGCCCTACGGGCCGGTTCGCGGGGTGGACGGCGGCTTCTACCGCTACAGCCCGCAGCGCGGAAAGCTGGAGCGCACGGCACAGCTCAGCATCCCGAATCCATGGGGCATCGCCTTCGACGACTGGGGCCAGGATTTCTTCCTCCACACCTCCGGACCGTCGATGAACTGGCTGATGCCGAGTTCGCTGAAGACGCCCTACGGCGCGAAGACCCCGCTGACGAAGGATCTCATCCCCGACGGCCAGAAGGTCCGCCCGACGTCCGGTCTGGAGTTCGTGTCCTCACGCCACTTCCCGGATGAGGTGCAGGGGGATTTCCTCCTCTGCAACAACATCGGCTTCCTCGGCATCAAGCAGCACTCCATCGCCGATGACGGCACGGGCTATAAGACGGCGTTCCGCCAGGAACTGCTGAAATCCTCCGACGGCAACTTCCGCCCCGCCGCGCTGCAGTTCGCCCCGGACGGCTCGTTGTTTGTCATCGACTGGCACAACGTCCTCATCGGCCACATGCAGCACAATGCGCGTGATCCGCTGCGCGACCACGTGCACGGCCGCATCTACCGCATCACCTATCCCTCCCGCCCGCTGGTGGAGCCCGCGAAGATCGCCGGAGCGCCCATTGCCACCCTGCTGGAGAATCTGAAACTCCCGGAGTACCGCAGCCGCTACCGCACCCGTGATGAGCTGCGCGGCCGTCCCGCCGCCGAGGTGCTCACCGCGCTCGCGAAATGGACCGCCGGTCTGGATGCCGCGGATCCCCGCCGTGAACACCACCTGCTGGAGGCCCTGTGGGTCACCTGGGGCCTCAACAAGCCGGATCAGGCCCTGCTGGAGAAGCTCCTGAAGTCGGACGACTACCACGTCCGCGCCGCCGCCGTCCGTGTGCTGCGCTACAACACGCACGTCATCGCCAACCACGGGGAGCTGCTTGCCGCCGCCGCGGCGGACGCCCATGGCCGGGTCCGTGCCGAAGCGGTCGTCGCCGCCTCCTGGCTCGACAACGCCGTCGGCAAAAAGGTCGTCAACATCGCGGCGGGCATGCCGCAGGACGACTGGATCGCCCCGGCCATCAAGACCGCCACCAGCCGGTTGGAAGGTATCACCGAGAAGGTGGTGGATGAGCATCCCGCGCCACCCGTTCCGGACCACCTGACGGGCGATGACAAGAAGCTCTTCCTCACCGGGCACGAGATCTACTTCCGCGAGGGCCACTGCGTCACCTGCCACCAACCGGACGGCAAGGGGCTGGATCCCGCGTTCCCTCCGCTCTACCGCAGCGAGTGGATCTCCGGCAACCCGGACCGCCTCATCAAGCTCACCCTGCACGGCCTCATGGGTCCGTTCGAACTCCACGGAAAGAAATATGACGGCCAGGTGCCCATGACCCCCTTCGGCGGACTGTTGAAGGATGAGGAAATCGCCGCCGTCCTCACCTACGCCCGCAACCGCTTCGACAACAAGGCCGACGCCATCCGCCCCGCGCAGGTGACGAAGGTGCGTGAGGCTACGAGCGCGCGGAAGAGCTTCTACATGGTGGAGGAACTGCTCAAGGAGCACCCGATGGAGAAGTGAACGGGAACAACGGAGCGCCGGCTTCAGCCGGCTTGGCTTCGCAAAGGATCCCACCGAATCTCCCTCGGGGTTCGTTGCGCCCGCCTTCGCCGTGCGAGGAAAGCGCCACCACCCGGCATCTTCCTGGTAGCGGGATGGCTGCGCCATCACGGCGGGGTGGAGCCACCATGTTCCCGGGATGCCGCATGTTCCTTGGGGGGCATCTGCCGGAGCGCGGAGCCGGAGGATGGCGGACATCCGCCCAGCCGTCGTGACGGAGTCACGCCGCTACTCCGGTTTCCGCCTCCGCCGTGCGAGGAAAGCGCCGCCACCCGGCGTCTTCCTGGTAGCGGGATGGCTTCGCCATCACGGCGGGGTGGAGCCACCATGTTCCCGGGGTGCCGCATGTTCCTTGGGGGGCATCTGCCGGAGCGCGGAGCCGGAGGATGGCGGACATCCGCCCCGCCGTCGTGGCGCAGCCACGACGCTACCTGCTGGAATCCTCAGGAGGTTCGCTACCAACCCCGGAGATTCTTGAATTGCGCATGACCCATTGTCGGCACAAGGTATGGGCCGTGACCGGCTGAACCTGAAGAGAAGGTGAAGGGGTGAAGATTTTTCCGTGAATCATGAATAATCCGGCAGGGGATCCGTCAAAGAATGCGAAGGAGCTGTCCGGCCCCGTCGATTCCGACCTGAACGACCCGGACGAGGACTTCCGGCTGGTCGCCAGAGCCCAGGGCGGCGACCTCAAGTCGTATGACGCCCTGATCACCCGCCACCGGGGGAAAATCTTCGCCATGATCCGCAACATGATCCACCAGGAAGCCGATGCGTGGGACCTCTCCCAGGAGGTCTTCATCAAGGCATGGCAGGCGCTGCCCCGCTTCGAGGCGAAGGCGCGCTTCTCCACCTGGCTCTACCGGATCGCCCACAACGTGGTCTATGACTTCACGCGGAAGCGGAAGATCGAGAGCGCCGGCGAGCTGAACGATGAGATTTTCAACCGCGACCGGATCGACCCGGCGGCGGTGGCGACACCCGGCGTGACCGAGGCTCCGGATGAGTCAATGGCCCATGGCGAGCTGCGCGCGAAGATCGAGGCCGCCCTCGGCAAAATATCCGCGGAACACCGGGAAGTCGTTATTTTGAAAGACGTCCAGGGACTTTCGTATAAAGAGATTGCGGACGCGATGGACTGCACTCTCGGGACGGTGATGAGCCGCCTTTTCTACGCCCGTCAAAAACTCCAAGCCCTCCTCAAAGATGAATACAACTCCCGATGAAGTGCTTTTGGCCCTGTGGCTGGACGACGAACTCCAAGGCGAGGAACTCGCCAAGGTGGAGTCGTGGGCGCTGACCCAGCCCGATCAGATCGCGGCGCGGGAGGAAATCCGCGCCTGGAGGAAGACCATGGCCACGGCGCTGCCCGCCGTGGAGGAGCCTCCGTATCCGGACTTTTTCAACAGCCGGATCACGAAGGAGATCCGCGCCATGCAGGCCACGCCGGAGCCATCCGCTCCGGCGGCCCGGCCATCCTTCTGGCGCTGGCTGTTCCCGGCCACGGCGTTCGCCGGCATGGCGCTGGCCTTCTGGGTGGGGACGAAGACCCACTCCACCGGTGGGTCCAACCTGGCGAAGGGCGGCGATGAAAGCTCCTCCCCGGTGTGGTACACTCCGGAACAGGGGGTGGACGCGCAGTGGGTGAAGGGAACGGGCGCCTCCACGGTCATCCTGCTGAACGGGGTGAGCGCCATTCCTGATTCGATGGATTTCACGGAAACCGCGATGATCCAGCAGCCGAAGGAGTCCGACTCCACCGCCGGTGCCGGAACTCCCGGGGCAACGAAAATTTCCCGATGAACCGCCGCCAAGGTCTCCGTCTCCTGCTGGGGCTGCTGCCGCTTTCCGCGGGCATGGCGGTCGCGCAGGATGATCCCGGCAAGGCGGCGATCGGGAAGGTGAACGTGAAGGTCTACTACGGGACCAATGGTGATCCTTCGGTGGCCGGCCCGCGGTTCAACGCCGTGGAGGGCGAGGTGGAGAAGCAACTGCGGGGTGCGCCGAACCTCGATTTCAGGCATTTCCTGTTGCTGGGCGGTGACCAGCAGCCGCTTTTCCGCAGCTATGAGAACTGGGCGCAGCCTCTCCGGCCGTCCGACGAGATCCTGGTGAGGTTCGAGGCGCGCAGCCGTCCGACGGCGGATTCCGCGCGGCTGGATCTGGAGATCTGGATTTCCCGGAAGAAGATCCTGAAGACGGACGCCCTGCTGGGTGGGGACACCCCGCTGTTCATCCTGGGACCGGAATGGCGCGGGGGACGGTTGATCATCGCAGTATCACTTGCGTCCTGAGAAAAGCCGCGCACATAGTATGCCCATGAGAAATACGATGGTGGTCTGGCTGGGCGTTGCGGGGATGGCTTTCGCCGGAAAGCTCACGTTCCCGGAGCCGGTCAAGGAGTTGAAGCCCGGGCCTGGGGAAACCAAGGTGAAGGTGGATTTCCCGTTCACGAACAACACGGACAAGACCGTGGTGGTGAAGGAAACCCTCGGTGACTGCTCCTGCACCTCGATTGAGATTTCAGGCGGAAAGACGGCTTATGAGCCGGGTGAATCCGGAGTGATCCGGTTGAACTTCGACATCGGCGCCGCGGTCGGCAAGGTCGAGAAGGGCGCCTCCATCTGGGTGGACTCCGACTCGAAGGAAGCACCGTCCCAGCGGCTCACGATGAAGGTGGACATCCCGATCCTCGTAGAGATGGAGCCGAAGACGTTGAAGTGGCAGGTCGGCCAGGAGATGGAATCGAAGACGATCAAGTTCCAGATGCACGGCGACAAGCCGATCCACATCAAATCCGTCACGCCTTCCACGGAGACTTTCAACCAGGAGCTGAAGACCATCGAGGATGGACGGAGCTACGAGCTGGTGGTGACGCCGAAAAACATCAACAGCAAGGCGCTGTCCGTCTTCCGGGTGGAGACGGACTGTGAGGTTCCCAACCACCGGACGCAGCAGGTCTTCGCCGTGGTGAGCGCTCCGGTCGCGAGATGAACGCCGCCGTCCAGATGATGGTCGTGGTGGGGGTGGCCGCCGCCGCCGCCGGAGGCACCTACCTGGTGAAAGGCCCGCCGGGCAAGGCGTTGGTGTGCGATCCCGCGACACTGAAGCCGGGGGAAATCTGTCTGGAGCAGGTGCAGGAGCCGGTTGTCTGGATCGACGCCCGGCCGAGGAAGGACTGGCAGGCCAATGGTCTGCCCGGCTCCATCCTGTGGAATCTGGATGGCGCGGAAGACGCCACCGCCTTCGAAGCGGAGGCGATGCAGAAACTTTTCGAGAACCCGAGGGCGGTCGTCTATTGCTCGAACGAGGACTGCGGCGTGAGCCAGCAGGTGGCGGAGAAGATCCGCAAGCTGGATCCGGACTTCGATGTGAAGGCGCTGCGCGGCGGTTGGCAGGCGCTGAAGGACGCCGGACGGATCAAGGATTCCAGCGGAACTCCTTGATGTCGGTCACTTCCAGATAGGGATTCGCGGGATCCTCTTCCTTGTTCCAGCGGAGGGTCACCCTGGCGGTGCGCGCCTGGCCGTAGCGGAAGCCGGAACCTTCGGTGATCAGCATCTGGCCGAGTTTCGAGCCTTTGGTGAAGTAGGCGCTGGTGATTTCCTTTTCGTTGTCGCGCGGCAGCAGCTTCAGGCGGAGCTTGTTCTCGTGGTCGGGCACGTTGCGGTCGGCGGTGGTCTGGGCGACGGCGGAGATGACTGACTGGAACGAGCGGATCTTGTCCGACGGCTGGCTTGCAAAGGCGGCCAGACGCCCTCCGAAGCTGTCGAGGAATGGATCGACGATGACTTTGGGTGATCCGCCTGCGGGAGTGTGGACCAGCAGCAGCTCCGGATGTGTCTTTCCGGCCGCATCCTTGAAATCCACCGCGTAGTAGAAATCCATCGAGTCGTCCGGATTTGTCTCCTGGACTTCCGGAGCCACGGTGGGATCGGGCGGGAAGGGCTTGGCCAGGATGGAATCCTGGAGATCAGCCGGCGGGGTCTGGGTGTCGATGAGGGGCAGGCGGGCGTCCAGATTCGAGGCGGCGAGGAACTTCTCCACCACCTCCATCGCGGCGGTTCCGGGGTGGGGTGGCTCAGGTGCGGGTGGTGTCCCAGGGGTGGGTGGGGTGGCCGGTGTGGCGGGACCTGGAGGGGTAGGGGCAGGTGCGGTGTTGCGGGCCGTTTCAGGGGCGCTGGAGGGCTCCGGATCAGGCTTGGTGGCACGGGGCTGGGATGGGGTCACCGGGGGGGCTGTCGCTTCCGGATCTTCCCGGGAGAGAAGGATCAATCCCGCGGATACCCCGACCATGAGCAGCAGGGCGGCTCCGCTGATGAGGAGCCGTGAAGTGATCCTCGACCGGGTTGGCAACGGGCGGTAGTCCCGGCCTTCAACTTGTGGCTGCCCGGCGCCCTGGCGTTCGCTGATGGGGCGTGCGACGATTTCCTGGTGCTCGGTGGAGCGCAGCCGGTTGCCCCGCGGTTCCACCTTGACGACCGAGGGGCCGGCGGAAGTGCTTCGCGGTGGCGGCAGCGTTCCCTGCTGGGGATGGGAGGAAGGCGGCGCATCCTGGGGTGGAGCGTAGGGAGGGGCGTGGTGATGTGGCGTCTGCTGTGCGGGGGGAGCGT
Organism: Luteolibacter sp. SL250; assembly: GCF_026625605.1. Classification (NCBI taxonomy): domain Bacteria; kingdom Pseudomonadati; phylum Verrucomicrobiota; class Verrucomicrobiia; order Verrucomicrobiales; family Verrucomicrobiaceae; genus Luteolibacter; species Luteolibacter sp. SL250. The sequence continues at coordinate 4,277,824 of NZ_CP113054.1, read as the reverse complement.
ACTGTTGGGGGGCTGGCTGTGCCGGTGGAACGTACTGCTGGGGCGCGGGCTGTGCGGGCGGCGCGTAGGGCTGTGCAGGCGGCGCGTAGGGCTGTGCGGGCGGCGCGTAGGGCTGTGCAGGCGGCGTGTAGTACGGTGGTGCCTGCTGGGCAGGCGGACCGTAGTGCTGTGGTGCCTGCTGGACGGCCTGTGTGGGTGCCGCGGACACCGGCGGCTGGGGAGCCTCGATGAAGCTGGAACAAATGGGGCATGGCCCGCGGACTCCGGCCATGCTGAGGGGCACGGTGAGCCGCGACTTGCAGGCGGGACAGAAGAACGTGAGGGAGGGAACCACGGTTTGCTTTGGTAGTCCTAACAAACCATTGAATGCGAGTCAACAACTGTGAAGCTCTCAGGCTGCGTGCCGGAGCAGCGCGACCATCACCCCCTGGATGATCAGTTCACGGGCGGGGATGAGGTCCGGGTAGTCCGGATTCTCCGCGTGCAGGAAGGGGCGGCCTTTGTCGATGACGTAGCGTTTCAACGTGGTCTCACCGTCGATGAGGGCCGCGACGATGTCGCCTTTCCGCGGTTCGCGGAACTCGAGGATGACGGTGTCACCGTGGCAGATGTGGGCGTCGATCATGGAGTCCCCGCGGACCTTGAGGGCGAAGGTCCGGGCGTGCCGCGGGATGCCGATGGAGGTGACGTCGATGGAAACGCAGCCTTCACGCTCCGGTTCCGCATCCTGGGACATGCCGGCGGCGATGCTGCCGTAGATGGGAATGTCGATGATCTCCGCGCGGTCCAGTTCCTCCGGAAAGATGACGGCACGGGCCTTTCCGGGCAGGCGCTGGATCACGCCCTTGCGCTCCAGCGCGCGGAGATGGCTCATGGCCGCGGTCTGGCTGGCAAACTGGAAGTAATGCTGGATCTCCCTGGTGGACGGCATCACGCCGGTCCGCCGTTGGGCATTGCGGAGATATTCCAGGATCTCTTGCTGGCGGGAGGTGAGTTGGTTCGTCATGGGAGTGTTTGAACAGTGTTCCAAAGAACAATGTAAAAACCACCGCTCTCCGCAAGCGCAAAAGAGCGGAATATTTCATGGGCTTCCCCGCCGGTTCCATGGAATCGGCTGGATATGCCTCCCTCCGGTGGATTGAGTTCGGGCCGTGGGGAAGGAGCAACTCGAACAGCGGATACCGGGCGGAGGGTCCTTCGCCGTGCTGTGGTTCGCTTTCTTTTTCCATGGGATGACGTCGGGGTTCTGGATCCCGTCGCTCACGAACATCTTCCGCGAACTGGGAATCTCCCAGTGGGTGGCGCTGGCGTTCATGGTGCCGCCGTTGTGCGCGCTGGTTTCCCCATTGATCGGCGGGGCGCTGGCGGACCAGAGGATGGCGGCGAACCGCCTGTTCGCGTGGAGCGGGATGGTCGGTGCGGTGTTCCTTTTCTCCGCGTTCCGGAGCCTGGACCTGGGCTGGAGTCCGTGGTGGTTCATCTTCCTGCTGGGGGCCTATTCGCTGTGTTCCGGGCCGATGTGGAGCCTGCTGGCGGTGATTTCCCTGAGCCACCTGAAACATGGGGAAAGGGATTACCCGTTGGTGCGGATGGCGGCGACCATCGGCTGGATGGCAGGGGGCGGGATCGGCAGCTACATCCTGCATGCGGACATGAGCGTGGAGGCCGGTTATGCGGCCACCGTGGCACGGATCGCCACCGCCATCGTCGGCTGCCTGCTGCCATTCACGCCACCGTTGGGGAAAGGCGTTTCGTGGAAGAGCCTGCTGGGGTTCGACGCGTTCGGCCTCCTGAAGCAGCGCGACCATCTGGTGTTCTTCGTGGTCACGACATTGTTCTCCATCCCGCTGGCGGCATTCTACATGTATGGCGCGGAGATGTTCCGCTGGCTGGGGGACCCGCGGCCCACCGCCACGATGACGATGGGGCAGGTGACGGAGTTGGTGGCCATGTTGTTCGTCGGCGTGCTGATGACCCGCTTCCGGATCAAGACCATCCTGCTGTGGGCGATGGGGCTTTCGGTGCTGAGGTACGGGATGAGCGCGTGGTCCGGCCACACGGGCGCATGGGCATGGCACCTGGCGGGGGTGGGTCTCCACGGGGTCTGCTATACCCTCTACTTCATCACCGCTCAGGTGTTCCTGGACCGCAGGGTGGATCCGGGCATGCGGGGGCAGGCGCAGGGGCTGCTCGCCTTTGTTTCCGGAGGCCTCGGGCCTTGTGTGGGTGCCTGGGTCTGCGGTGGCCTGCGGCGGATGCTGGTGGATGGTTCCGGGGACGGCTGGATGGATTTCTGGGGTATCCTGACGGCGATGATCGCGGTGTGCTTCGCCGGCTTCGCGGTCTTCTACCGCGGGGTGGCCCAGAAGCCGTCCGCAGGTTGAAGGCCGGGGCTCACCGTGCCAGTTCGCACGCCAGGCGGATGGCGGCGATCATCGAGGACGGATCCGCGATGTTTTTTCCGGCGATGCCATAGGCGGTGCCATGGTCCGGGCTGGTCCGCGGCTTCGGCAGGCCGAGCGTCACATTCACGGCGGTGTCGAAATCGAGGAGCTTCAGCGGGATGAGCCCCTGGTCATGGTACATGGCGATGACCGCATCCTGGGAGCCCAGCGTCGCTTCGCGGAAGATGGCGTCCGGGACGGCGGGGCCGGTGTATTCCGCGTCACCATCCGCGCGGAGGATGCCGAGCGCGGGGGAAATGATGGTCCGTTCCTCGTCGCCGAAGGCACCGTTCTCTCCGGCGTGGGGATTGAGTCCGGCCAGGGCGATGCGTGGGCGGGTGATGCCGCGGCGGCTGAGAAAGGCGGCGGTCAGCCGTGAGATGCGGATGATTTTCTCCGGGGTGAGGAGGGTGGGGATGGACTTCAGCGGCTCATGGATGGTGGCCAGGCCCACGGTCAGGCGCTCTCCGGTGAGCAGCATGCCGAAGTCCTCCACGCCGAAGGCATCCGCGAAGAACTCCGTCTGGCCGGGAAAGGTGAAGCCCACGGACTGGAGCGCCTCCTTTGAAACAGGGGCGGTCACCACCGCGTCCCCGGTGCCGTCCTTCAGCCGGGCGGCGGCTTCCTGCAGGCCGGCCAGGGCGGCTTCCGCGGAGCGGCGGTCCGGCTTTCCCGGGGTGCCCGCCGTGGTGTCACCGAGGATCTCGAAGTCGAACCCCGCCGGGAGTTTTCCGGAGGAGAGCGCCTTGCCGATCACTTCCGGGCCGATGCCGGCCGGATCTCCGGCGGTGATGAGGATGCGTGGCATGCCGGGACCTTCGGGCGTGGCGCGGCGGATGCCAAGAGATGAAATCGTAATCGCCACCGGTACGGGCTTGCGGGGGCGGAGGGGGGAGGGCTAGCCTGCGCCCCATGCTGAATCAGTTGATACGCGCTTTCGTGGTGGCGGCGGGATGTTTCGTCCTGACGCAGTGCGCCGGATCCGGCCGGATGGGCACGGGCAACATGGGTGGCCCGACGATGGAGGAGCGCAACGCCAAGGTCGCGAACGAAGCGACGGGGGATTTCTACTATGGCCGCCGTTACTACGTCGAGAAGACGCGTTTCTGGGGCTATCTGAAGAAGCCCCGCCAGCCGTGGAGCAAGGCGAAGCTCGTGATCTTCCGCGAGGACCGCATGAAAAGCCCGGACCGCCTGCCGGAGGCGGGGCCGCCGGGGCAGCGCTACGCCTTCGACAACAACTATGAGTACCGCATCCGCGGCCACTACACGGGCAATGAAGCCTATGACCCGAACAGCAACCAGTTCCTGCAGGAGTTCATGCTGACCGGGTATGAGGTGGTGGACCGGAACCCCGGCTGGTTGTTCCGTCCGGATGACCGGTATGAGAAGACCCGGATCACGGTGTATCCCCGCTGATCTGGTTTCCCGCCCCTCCAGCACGTTCCGATGAAAGACAAAGGCATATCCAGGGACGTCGGCTCCGGTGCCAGGCGTACGAGGGGGGAGGATCCTGGCTTGGGCGGTTTCCACAGGGCCTCCGGCCACCTTCCGGAAACGACCACCCATTCCGCGCCGTCCTCAAAGGGGGAGCGCCGCAGGCGGCGTGTCCCGGACGATGGCAGATACCCGGACGGGAAGGATGACAAGCGGACGAAGTCCGCGATGATGATCTGGACGATGCTTCTGGGCGCGGGTGGGATCGTGGTGATCACCATGGCGCTCTTCCTCTGGCTGAAGTCGGAGGGAGACGGCAGGAAAGATGCGGCTGCTGCTGGTGGAAAGGCCGCGGATTTGGTCCGCATCGACAAGCCCGTGGAAACGAAGAAATTGGGGGACGCGGATGCCGTGGCTCTCGCGACGGAGGCGCTGGCGGCCAGGACGGATGCGGAGATCCTGCAGGTGATCGACCCGGGGCCGGTGCCTGCGGCGGAGGTGGGGGAGTTCCTGAAGGTGCTGGAGGATCGGGAGGGTTCCATCACCGGTTATGATGTGATGGCGCGTCTGGACAGCCCGCGGGAGGATATGGCGGGAGTGGTGGTTTCCTCCGAAAAGGACGGGAAGAAGGGGAACCGCATCGCCTTGTTCACTCCGGATGGCACCGGGCGGTGGAAGATGGATTTCCCGGCATTCTCCAGGATGGCGGTTCCCTCATGGGGGGACCTGCTCTCCGGAAAGGCGGAGAGCGCCGTGGTCAGGGTGTACGTGGAGCGGGACCAGTATTTCAACGGTCCGTTCAGCGAAGCGGATGGCTGGACCTGCTATGGCGTGGCCTCCCCGGATGTGGACCGCCTGCTTTTCGGCTACTGCAAGAAGGGCGGCGACCAGGACCGCGCGATCCTCTCCCTGCTCGACATCCGGAAGATGGCCCGGGTGACCGTGGTGCTGGGGAGGGCGGAAGGAGCGGACGGCCGGCAGTTCGTGATCAAACGGGTGCTCGCCCACGACTGGTTGGTCGGGGATGAGCCGGCTGACGGAGCAGGCGGATGATCCGCCGCCGGTGGCCGCGGGTGTGGGCCGCGTGAAAAGGAAAAGGCATCCGCCACTCGCGTGGGGATGCCTTCCATGAATGGAACGGGGCGTGGGGTCAGTAGGACGACTCCACGCGGTGGGCGACGTCGCGGTAGCCGTAGTCCACTTCGTAGATCTGCTTGAAGGAATCGAGCGCGTTCTCCTTGTCGCCCATCTCGTCGTGGATCATGCCCTTTTCGTAGAGGACTTCCTTCTTGATGTTGTCCATGGCCACCATGTCGGCGAGGGCGTCGGCGAGTTGCTTGGCCGCCATGTCGAACATGCCCTTCGCCTTGAAGGTGCGTCCGAGCAGGAGGAGCACCTTCGACTGGATGTGCGGGTTCCGCTTCGCCTGCTGGAGCTGCGGGATGGCGCCGCTGTAGTCCCCTGCGTTGAAGAGGGCCTGGCCGAGTTCGAAGCGCAGGGTCGGGTCGGTCGGGTTCTGTTCGACACGACGTTTCGCTTCATCGACCTGCTCGCTGATGCGCTCCGCCTTGCGGGCTTCCAGGGATGCCTGGAGTTCCGGGTTGGAAGGATCCGCGGCGGCGGCTTCCTCGAGGGCCTTGAGGTCGGCCTCGGCGGCCTTGTCCTTCATGGTGGTGGCCTTCGTCGCTAGGGCGACGTCACCGTTGCTGAGGGTGTGGGCCCAGCCGTAGAAGGTGTGGGCGTTGTGCCAGTCCTCGAGCTGCTCATAGACGAAGGCGAGGTCCTTGACGGTGGCGAGGTTGTTGGAGTCCTCGTTGTAACGCTCGACGATGCGGTCGCGGCGTTCCTCGAGCTGCTCCTTGGTCAGACCGGTCCGGGATGCCTTTTCGAGCTCCTCGGTCTGGCCGGCGTTCTTCATGAGGGAGCGCATGTCCGCGTTCTCATCCCACTTCTGCTTCTGCATGGAAGCCTTCGCGGACGCATCCTTCGCGCCCTTGATGGCGGCGGAGTCGGTCGGGTGGTGCTTCACGATGTCGGTGTAGACTTCGGATGCCTGGAGCGGCTGGTCGCGGGAAAGGTAGTGGTCCGCGAGCTTGTGGAGCAGCTTGGCGTTCTCCGGGTGGCCCTTGCGGATGGTCTCGAGGGCGAATGCCGCCGTCTCATACATTTCCAGCTTCAGGCAGGTTTCGAAGAGGAGGTCGTTGGAGGCCTCGTTGTAGGGGTCTTCCTCGAGTTCCTTTTCGATGACGGGCAGTGCGGCGAGAGGGTCCTTCTTCGCCTGGCCGGCGGCTTTCGAGCCACCGCCGGTCTGCAGGCCGAACAGGCCCGCGGCCTTCTTTTTGACGCCGCCGGTGTGCTGGACCTCGATCTTGCGCAGGAGTTTCCGCCCTTCGATGAAACCGGGGGCGTCCTTGAGAATGGCTTGGAGAAGGCTGATCCCATAGGTCAGATTGGAGGTCTGGACGGCGGTAAGGGCTTTGAGCCACAAGGGTTTGAGAGTGGCTGAAAGGTCCTTTTCGGTGATCTCAGGCATGGTAGGAAACGGCTTCGGTTTTTTTTGAGTGGGCCACAACAGCGTGGCGGAACGACTGGAAAATGGCCCCAACCGGCAGGCTTGGCAAGCGTCCCGTTCATTCGTTGCAAGGAGCCGCCGGAGGGTGACGTATCCGCCCCTGAGGCACCGTCCACTTTGGGATTGTGCCGTGTCCCGGCATCCGGTAGGATCCCGCGCGTCGGCACGGGCAATCCGGTTTTCCCGTCCGTGCCATCCCCAATCCATCCATATGCCCCAGCGTCCACAGTCACGTCGTCCATCCCGCGGTCGCGGCCGTAGTTACGGTCCTCCGAAAAGATCCACCAAGGATGAGGAGGAAAAGGCAGTGGAGGTCGAGGGTGAGATTTCGTCGGTTCTCGCCGGCACCATGTTCCGGGTGAAGCTGGAGAGCGGTCATGAAGTCCTGGCCCACATCTCCGGGAAGATGCGCAAGCGTTTCATCCGCCTCGTCGTCGGTGACAAGGTGAAGATGGAGATGTCCCCCTATGACCTGTCGAAGGCGCGCATCGTCTTCCGCCTGAGCTGAGGGCTTGAACAAGACGCCGCTTCCCCGCAGGAAGCGGCTTTTTTGTGCCGTCATTCCGCGTCGGCGCCGGTCTCCGCGGCTTCCAGCGCGTTGGTGGCCTGCACGGTCCTGCGCTCGACGACGATCTCGCCCAGCAGCTCGCTCTGCCGGACCATGAACTGGTTCAGTTTCATGAGTTCCAGCACGGCGAGGAACATGACGATGACCTCCGCCTTGGTGGTGGCGGACGCGAAGAGGGTGTCGAAACGCTGCGCCTGTCCGGGCTGGAAGCGGTCCAGCAGGAACTCGATCTTGTCCGCGACGGTATAGCGGTCGTCGATGATGTCGCCGAAGTCATGGGACTCCTCGAAGCGCTTGAGGACGTTCTGGAAGGCGCGGATGAGGTCGAAGATGGACACCTCCGCGAGCGGGGCGGTGTCTTCCACCGGTTGTTCCGGCGCGTCCGGTTGGTGGGCGAAGCGGCCTTCCTGCTCGATCTCCCGCAGGCTGAGGAATCCGGCGGCGTCCTTGAATTTCTTGTACTCGATGAGCTGGCGGATGAGTTCCCAGCGTGGATCATCCTCTTCCGCGTCCTCTTCCGGCGGCTGGTCCACCCTGGGCAGGAGGGTCCGGCTTTTCAGATACATCAGGTTGGCGGCCATGACGATGAACTCGGACGCCAGGTCGATGTTGAGCAGCTTGAAGGTGTTGATGTAGTCCAGGTACTGGCGGGTGATCCGCTCGATGGAGATCGAGTGGATGTCGACTTCGTCCTTTTTGATCAGGTAGAGCAGGAGGTCCAGGGGACCTTCGAAGATTTCCAGCCGGACTTTGTAGTCGTTCGCTTCCACGGAGGGAGGGTTACGGGATGACCCCCCATGTGGGCGAGGGAAAATTGGCTCGCAAGATGACGGGGACCGGTTGAGTCTCACCCTCGTGTCCCTGAGGGGGTTTTTCTATGGAGTCCGACAGAGTACAGAATTTCAATGACCGGCTGAACCAGTGGATCGCGGGCCAGGGATTCTGGTTCCAGTTGAAATACTCCATGTCCGGGAAGAAAGGGCTGACGGGGGCGGGGGGGTATCACGTCCTGCGGCTGACGTTCCGCTCGCTGGTGTTCCTGGTGGTACTGGGGATTGTGGCTTGGGTGTATCTCATCCGCCTGCCGAACACGGAGGGTTTCGCGGAGAAAATGGAGTCTTCGATGAAGGAGACCCTGCGGGGGAAGGAAGTGATCCTGGACAGCTTTTCCAGGGATCAAGGGCGGATGAGCATCGTGCGGATGGCGGTGATCGGAAAGGAGAGCGCCTTTTTCACGGACTTCGCCGCGAAGAACATCACCTGCCGCATGGGTCTGCTGGATAGTGTGGCGGCACCGTGGCGGATGGATGGGATGTCGATGTCCGAGCTGGCGATCAACGTCCGCGCGGGCGCCGGGGACGCCGCCACGGCGGAGATGCTGGGAGCGACGCTTTTCACTTCATTTCCGGGATTCGCGCTGGACTCGATCGACTGTGAGGACACGACGGTGACCTGGGGGTTCACGGCGTTGTCAAAAGGCAGGATCGAAGGCAGCCACATGAAGGTGCGTCGCCGGGATGACGGCTGGTGGATCCAGTTCAAGGGCGGGACATTTTCCCAGAACTGGCTGAAGGGGCTGGAGATCGATGAACTGGCGGTGATCTGCACGCCGGATGGCGTGACGGTGGACAAGGGGCTTCTGCGGAAAGGATCCGGCACCGTGGACATCACCGGACTGACCATCCGCGGGGCGGAGCGGCCGGATGTGAATGGAATCGCCAAGCTCAGGAACATGCCGCTGGACGGGATGCTGCCGGAGTCCGCCGAATATCTGGTGGAGGGGGTGGTTTCGGGCGCGTTGAGGCTTTCCGGATCCACCAACTCGCAGGAAGGGATCGCCACGACCGGGCGGATTGAGCTGGGGGAAGGGGACTGGGTGGTGCTGCGCGAGCGGATCCCGCTCCTGCGGGCGCTGCGCATGGTGGATTCCTTCAACAACTACCGCCGGGTGCGCTTCCAGTCGGGCTCATTCGGCCTTAAGAGCGGGGGTGGACGTCTCGATCTCGAGGAGATCGACCTGGTTTCCGGGGATCTGATGACATTGAAGGGCGGATTGGTCGTGCGGCCGCCGACCAAGGAGGAGAAGGAAAAATCGATGGAGCATCCGACACCCGGATCCCCGCTGTCGGTGGAGGACGGCGGCAACAAGGCGGGTGGGGAAGATGGGTTCTCGCTCCGCCGCGCCGCGGCGCTGAGCCGCAAGAAACCAGCGGCCGGTGGCGGAGAGGAAAACCAGTGGCGGCGCTATGAGGCGACGGTGGAGGAACGCGCGTTCCAGTCGGAGATGGCGGCGAAGCTCGCGGAAAGCCTGCGCTACGAGGGGGAACTGGAGATCACCGTGCGTCCGGATGCCTTTGATCAAGCACCCTTGCTGAAGGCGGCCCATCCGGTGGATGAAGGAAGCGGCAGGATCCCCCTGCACGTGCCGGTTTCCGGAACGCTCGATCTGGTGACCTTCGCCCAGGCGGAGGAGATCTACGCGAAAGGGAAGCGTTAGCCCGCGTTCGCGGCGGCGAGCCCCAGGTTGGCGTAGATCTCGCGGGTGGCGTGGCTCTTGTTGAGCGTGTAGAAGTGGATGCCGTCCACACCGTGGTCCAGCAGGTGGGCGCACTGTTGCGCCGCGTAGTGAATGCCCACGCGTTCCACCGACTGGGGGTGTCCGCCGGCGCGGTCCAGCGCGCGCAGCAATTTCGCGGGGTAGCGGGCTCCGGCGGCCAGCTCCGCCATCCGCTTCATGCCCTGCAGGGAGCTGATGGGCATGATGCCGGCGAGGATGGGCACCTCGATGCCGGTGAAGCGGCAGCGGTCGCGGAAGTCCAGGAAGTCGTGGTTGTCGAAGAAGAGCTGGGTGCAGATGTAGTCCGCGCCCGCGTCCACCTTCGCCTTCAGATGGTCCAGTTCATCGACCCGGTTCGGGGTGGAGGGGTGGCCTTCCGGGAAGCCCGCGACGCCGATGCCGAAGCCGCGTGGATCCGGGTGGATGCCCTTTTCGTTGAAGCGCTTGATGAAGGCGACCAGGTCGGACGCGTGGCGGAAGTCCCCCTCCGACCAATCATAGTCCGGGCGGTCGCGCGGAGGATCCCCGCGCAGGGCGAGGATGTTGGATACGCCGGCGGCGGCGTAGCGGGTGAGGATGGCATCCACCTCCGCTTCGGTGTGGCCGACGCAGGTCAGGTGGGGGATGGGCGGGATGGAGGTGGTCTGCTTGATGCGGACCACCAGGTCATGCGTCATCTCCCGGGTGGTGCCGCCCGCTCCGTAGGTCACCGAGACGAAGGAGGGATTGAGCGGTTCCAGATCCCGGATGGTCTGGTAGAGTTCCTCCCAGGCCGCATTGGTCCGCGGAGGGAAGAACTCGAAGGACAGGGATGGCTTGGAATCGGCGAGGATGTCCCGGATGTGCATGATCGTCGGAGATGGGCGGAAAATTCACGGGGCGCGAAACTTTACGTCCCGCGCGGAGTTTTTCATGTATTCCGTTGTTTGCACAGTGACAACAGAAGCCTGCTGAAATTTATGAAACCGATATCCATTCCGATGATTCTGGCTGGCCTGGTGATCCCCGCCGCGATGGTGGGCGCGCAGCCGGAAGGGGGCGGTGAGCGCCGGCCTCCGGGCCGTCCCGGAATGGAGGGTGGCAAGGAAGGCGGCGGTGGCCGTGAGCGCCGCCCCGGCAGGGGGTGGAAAGAGGCGGACACGGACAACAACGGGATGGTGACCCGCGCGGAATTCGACAATCTCCCCCGCATCCAGAAGCTGCCGGAGGAAAAGCGGAGCAAGATTTTCTCCCGGTTCGACAAGGATCAGGACGGTATCCTCAGTGCGGATGAACTGAAGGTGATGATGCAGCGGCCGCCGTCCGGAGGGGCGCATGCCGCGATGATGAGATTCCGCGAACTGGACACCGACAAGAGCGGCGGCGTGAGCCTCGCGGAACTGAAGGCGGGTGAACTTTTCAAGAAGCTGCCGGTGGAGAAGCAGGAGGCCCTGTTCGCCAGGCTGGATACCGACGGTGATGGTGAGATCACGATCAAGGACCGGCCTCCCGGTCCGCGGGATGGTCCCGGTCGTCCGGACCGGGATGGCAGGCCCCGCCGGGACGGTGACGGAAGGCCGGACCGCGATGGCGAGGGAAAACCGAAACGCGAAGGTGGCCCGGATCGCGAAGGTGGTCCCGACCGTCCGCCGCGGGATCCGCGCAGGATCACCAAAGATCTCGATGAGAACGGGGACGGCTCGGTCAGTTTCGAGGAATTCAGGAAAGCGCCTCCGGTCCGGGATCTGGGAGAGGACCTCCAGGAAGACCGCTTCGAGGCGCTGGACAAGAACGGCGACAAGAAGCTGGATGAGACGGACTTTCCCACTCCCGCGAAGGAGGAGTGAAGGGTGTTGAAGCTTTCCTTGAGTCGATCGTCCGTAGCGTGATGGCTGGGCCATCACGGCGGGTGGACGGGGGTTCCATGCGGACCTTTGGGGATGGAACGGGTGTACCCAGCCGGAATGGCGCAGCCATTCCGCTACCTTTTCCTGTCCAAAAAGAAACCGCACCCTCCCGGAGAGGGAAGGTGCGGTGGATGAATCGGGATGCCGGTGGCCGGATCAGTTGGCTGGTTCCGGAAGGGCTTCGGCTTTCTTCTCCTTCACCACATAGCTGCGGAGGTTGCCGCCCTTGCGGTTGCCCCACCACAGCACGATGGGCGTGGCGATGTAGACCGAGGAGATGGTGCCGATGATGAGACCGACCAGGATGGTGAGGGCGAAGCCTTCCAGGGACGGACCGCCTCGGAAGTAGATGATGACCAGGGTGATGATCGTCGTTCCCGCGGTGAGGATCGTCCGCGCCAGGGTGGCGTTGATCGCCTCGTTCATGATGGACTCGATGGAGCCGGTCTCGTAGCGCAGGCGCTCGCGGATCCGGTCGTAGATGACGATGGTGTCGTTGAGGGAGTAACCGGCGACGGTGAGGATGGCGCCGACGTGGAGGAGCGACAACTCCGAGCCGAACAGGACGATGAGGCCGATGGTGAGGACGACGTCGTGGACGGTGGAGAGGAAGCCGCCGATGGCGAAGGCGAACTCGAAGCGGAAGGCGATGTAGAGGAAGATGCCGACCAGGCCGAGCCCGAGCGCGATGAGGGACTCCGTGATGTAGGTGCTGCCGGCGGAGGCGGAGACTTCCTGGGCGCTTTCGGCGATCTTGAACTCACCGGGCGTGCCGTCCTGGTTCGCTGGCAGGCGCTCACCCAGCACGGGGATGGACTCACGCAGCTTCGCGGAGATCTTTCCGGCGTCCTCCGTGGCGCAGCGCACGCTGAGCAGCACGCCGGTGGCGGCGCTGCTTTCCTCGGTGGCGTTCGCCTCCTTGGAGAGGGTGAGGCCGTCGAGGGCCTTGTTCACCTCGTCGATGGGGATGAACTGGTCCTGCGCGAGCTGGAACTGGATGACAGAGCCGCCGGTGAAGTCGATGCCGAGCGCGTCGTTCCGCTTGATGTAGAAGTTGGCCGCACAGACCACGATGAGCGCCACGGAGATGACGAAGGCGATTTTCCGCTTGCCGAGGAAGTCGATCTTCGTCGGCGGGATGAGGCTCATGAAGGAGAGCTTCTTCAGCACGCCCAGGTCGATGGACCAGCGGAACAGCACGCGGGTCACCAGGATGGCGGAGAACAGCGAGGCGAGGAGACCGATGGTGAGCGTGACGGCGAAGCCCTTGATGGTGCCGCTGGCCAGCCAGAAGAGGATGAGGGCGGTGATGAGGGAGGTGAAGTTCGAGTCGAAGATGGCGGTGAACGCCTTTTCGTAGGAGCTGCTGATGGCGGACTTCAGCGTCTTGCCGGCGGCCATTTCCTCGCGCAGGCGCTCATAGATGAGGACGTTCGCGTCAACCGCCATGCCGATGGTGAGGATCATCCCCGCGATGCCGGGAAGGGAGAACGGGAAGCCGAACATGGCCATGATCCCGAAGAGGATGACCCCGTTGACCAGCAGGCCGACGACGGCGACCAGACCGGCCGCACGGTAGTAGAGCAGCACGAAGAGGAAGGTGATGGCGAGGCCGACGACACCGGCCCAGATGGCCTGGGTGATGATGGCGGATCCGTAGGCGGCGGAGACCTTGTTCTGGGTCTCGACCACCAGCGGATTTTCCAGCGGGTTCATCAGCGCGTCGGAGAGCGCCTTCGGCTCGCCGGGATCATGAAGGCCGCTGATGACGAAATCCTTGCTCAGGACGGCATTGACGACCGGCGCGTTGAGCACCTCGCCGTCGAGCACCACGGCGATGCGATCCACTTTGAGGCGCATGTTCCTGGTGAGGTTGAACATCTTGTCCGCACCCTCCGAGCTGAGGGTGACGGCGACGGCGTCGTTCTGCTGCGGGGACGGGTAGGCGTTGACGATGTCCGATCCGCCGAGGGCGGTGCGGCGGTTGAGCAGGATGGGCTGCTCATACTCTTTTCCTTCCTCCGTCTTGCCCTTGAGCATGTAGGCGCGGTAGCCGGGGACGATCTCCAGCCCCTCATGGGCGCGCTGGGCGAGGGTCTTGCCCTCGATGACCTCGTCGTTCCGCGGGCTGACCTCGCGGAGTTCCAGCTTGGCGACTTTCTCGATCGCTTCGCGGATCTCCGCCGACTCCTGCTCGGAAACACCGGGCATCTGGACCTGGATCTGGTCTTCGCCCAAGCGGTTGATCTGGGCTTCATTGGTGCCCGCGGAGTCCAGACGGTTGCGCAGCACCACGATGGCCTGGTCGATCTGGGAGGCGGTGGGCGCCTCCATCTGGCCGTTCGCTCCCTCCCGCGGTTGCACGCGCAGGGTGAAGGCGGAGCCGCCGAGGATGTCGATGCCGCCTTTCAGACGCTCCCGCGGGGGGGTGGCGGCGAGGACGCATAGTCCGCAGATGCCGAGGATGAGGATGGTGCCGATGTTCCGCTTCCGGTTCTCGATGTCGGTGGCGAAGTACCAGAAGAACAGGATGAGCAGGGAAAGGGCGATGAAAAACAGGGTCAGCGGGTCCTCAAAGCCTGAACGGAGGTAGTCCAGCGCACTCATGGCGGCGGATGGATCTTTGGCGGCGGTTGCGGCGAGCATGGCGGGCTGGTCGGGTTTGCGCCCCGGGGGCGCGGGAGAGAGGAAACGTGGGGGAGGTGCGGCTCTATCAGGCTTCGCTGTCCTTTTTGCGGACGGAGGCGATGGCCGGCTTGTCGAACTCGATGAAGGTGCCTTCGGAGACCTTCACCATGACGGTGTTGTCCTTGATGCTGTGGACGATGCCGTGGATGCCTGCGGTGGTGGTCACCTTGTCACCGGTGGCCAGTGCGGCGATGCGGGCGGCCTGTTCCTTCCGCTGGCGCTGCTGCGGGCGGATGAGGAGGAAGTAGAACATGACGATCAGCAGGACCGGCATGACCGCCGGGTGACCGAAGATGCCCGCGGGGGCGTCACCGGCCTGGGCGAGCGGAAGGGAGGAGAAAATCGTCGGGATGGAGATCATGGGATGGTGGATCGGGTATAGCGTTGGATGAATGCGTGTTTGAAATCGGTGAAATTCCCTTCGCTGATGGCGTCCCGTGCCCGGGCGACGAGGGACAGGTAGAAATGCAGATTGTGGAAGGAAAGCAACCGCAAACCGAGGATTTCCCCCGCCCGGAAGAGGTGCCGGAGATAGGCCCGGGAGAAGCCCGCGACATGGGGGTGGGCGCTTTCGCAGATGGGGGAGGGATCCTTCGCGTGGATGAGGTTTTTGATGTTGATGGGGCCGTCCAGGGTGAAGGCCATGCCGTGGCGGGCGATGCGGGTGGGCATGACGCAGTCGAACATGTCCACGCCGCGGGAGATCATTTCCAGGATCTGCGGCGGGGTGCCCAGGCCCATGGCGTAGCGGGGCTTGTCCTGCGGGAGGAAGGGGACGGCATTGTCGATGGCGCGGAACATCTCATGCTCCGGCTCCCCGACGGAGACGCCGCCGACGGCGTAGCCGTCGAAATCCAGCTCCACCAACTCCCGGGCGGACTGCTCGCGCAGGTCCGCGTAGACGGACCCCTGGACGATGCCGAAGTGGTGCTGGCGGCCCTCGCCGGACTTCGGCCCGTTTTTGACGATCCAGTCCTTGCAGCGGCGCGCCCAGCGGGTGGTCAGCGCGAGGGAGTTGGCCGCGTATTTTTCATCGCAGGGGTAGGGCGGGCACTCGTCGAACAACATGGCGATGTCCGAGCCGAGACAGGCCTGGATGTCCATGCTCAGCTCCGGGGTGAGCATCATCTTCGAGCCGTCCAGATGGTTGTTGAAGCGGACGCCCTCCTCGGTGATCTTGCGGAGCTTTGCCAGCGACCAGACCTGGAAGCCGCCGGAGTCCGTGAGGATGGGCTTCCGCCAGGTGCTGAAACCGTGCAGGCCGCCGAGATCCCGCACCAGCTCATGGCCGGGCCGCAGCCAGAGGTGGTAGGTGTTCCCGAGGATGATCTGGGATCCCAGCTCCTCCAGCTCCCACGGGTGCAGGGTCTTCACCGTTCCCTGGGTGCCCACCGGCATGAAGATGGGGGTCTGGACGGTGCCGTGGGGCAGCACCAGCTCCCCCCGGCGGGCGGAACTCTGTGGGTCTGTGCTGAGAACGGTGAACGACACGGGCGGCGTGGATAGACGGGAATGCCCCCGCGGCCAAGCCCATAAAGAGGGTGGAATCCCTTCTTTCCAGCGGGCCGGGGCCGGTTCAAATCACCACTTGAAAATTTTCGGGAATATTTTTCACTGCCGGTGTTCAAACCGTAGCATCACGCGCAGCAACCCAAAAACCAACACACACCGACCAACCATATGAAACTCATTCTCACGACCCTGTTCGCCGCCGCCATCTGTTCCCCGCTCGCTTTCTCCAAGGACTGCGACAAGTGCAAGGACGGCGACAAGAAGGAAGAAAAAGGCACCGTGGCCGGCACCGACGGCGAGAAGTGCAAGGACGGCGAAAAGTGCAAGGACAAGGAGAAAGGCACCCTGATCGCCGGCAAGGACGGTGAAAAGTGCAAGGACGGCGATTGCAAGGATGGTGACAAGAAGGAAAAAGGCACCCTGATCGCCAAGGACTGCGACAAGTGCAAGGACGGCGACAAGAAGAAGGAAGAAAAAGGCACCCTGGCCGGCAACGACGGTGAGAAGTGCAAGGACGGCGAAAAGTGCAAGGACAAGGAGAAGGAAAAAGGCACCCTGATCGCCAAGGATTGCGACAAGTGCAAGGACGGTGACAAGAAGAAGGAAGACAAGGGCACCCTCGCCTGATTTCCGCGGATCTCCGGATCCGATATTTTTTAAAAAGCCACCGGGGTTCCGGTGGCTTTTTTCTTTGGACGGGGGTGGGCCCGCCGGGTCATGAAGGGTCCATGGACGGGACGGGAGAAAGCAGGCGGGAGATCCAGGTGGTCTGCGGTGTGATCGTGGACGGGGAGGGGCGTTGCCTGATGTGCCGCCGTCCGGATGGAAAGCATCTCGGGGGGCTGTGGGAGTTCCCGGGAGGGAAGGTGGATGAGGGCGAAATGCCCGATGTGGCGCTGGTCCGGGAACTGGAGGAGGAACTGGGCATCCGTGTGGGGGTGGGGGAACGGCTGGGGGATGTCCGCTGGGACTATGGCTCGGTGGTGGTCCGTTTGATGCCTTTTTTCTGTAAAACTCTGTCAGGAAATCCACTGCCGCTGGAGCACTCCGAGGTGCGCTGGGGAACCCTCGCGGAGGCCCGGGAACTGGAGTGGGCGCCCGCGGATGTCCCCATTCTGGAGGAGTTGGCGTTGAGGGAGTTTGCGACCTGAAAAAGATAAAAACATCCCGGGAATGGGGAGTTGACGGTTCCGGAAAATTTTGCGAGCGTAGTTGAACTTCCCAAACCCATGAAATGTCCCCGCTTTACTGTTGCCGCGATCATCTCGGTCGTTACGGCATTCATTCCAGTGGCTTCCGCCGCTCCGGCAAGGCCTCAGGATGACCCGGCTTTCCTGAAGAAGGCCGCTCTCCAGGTTGACCAACACATCGCGGCTTTCTACCGCCGCCAGAATCTTCCGGTGCCCGGCGTGACGGATGACGCCACGTTCCTGCGCCGCGCGTTCCTGGTCTCCATCGGCCGGATCCCCAGCGCTGAGGAGGCGATTGATTTCATGGAGATGGAAGACGCCACCAAGCGCGACGAACTGGTGGCCTACCTGCTTTCCTCCCCCGGCTACACCAGCCACATGACGAACTGGGCGTATGACCTCCTGCGCATCGTGGACCGCCGCGATGGTGTGGACGCGACCATCGCCCCGTACCGTTTCTGGGTCCGCAACGCGGTGGAGAAGAACATGCCGTGGAATGAGATGACCTCCCGCCTGCTGGCCTCCGAAGGCAACGGCTGGGATCCATCGACGGCAGCCGTCGGCTACTACACCCGTGACCGGGGTATGCCGCTCGACAACCTTTCGAACTCGATGCGCGTCTTCCTCGGCGCCCACATGGAGTGCGCCCAGTGCCACGACGATCCGTTCGGCAAGACCGAGCGCCACGATTTCTACCAGCTCGCCGCGTTCACCAACGGCCAGGGCGAGATCAACAAGGACGCCATGGGCCCGCTTTACCGCGAGCTGCAGGATGGTGAGAAGTACCAGACCGAGGAATACTACATCGCCGAGATCCTGTGGGACCAGGTCTATGGCAACTCCCTCTCCGGTGGTGGCAGGGGTGCCATCGCACTGCCCGCCGACTACCAGTACCGTGACGGCAAGCCGGGCGAGATGGTGGGTGCGAAGACCCCCTTCGGCAAGCCGGTGCGGATGTCCGAAAAGGGCGACAAGCACAACGGCCGCCAGGAATTCGCCGACTGGGTGGTCAACAAGACCGGCCCGCAGTTCCCGTCCCTCATCGCCAACCGCATGTGGAAGCGCGTGATGGGCAGCGGTGTCTATGAGCCGGTTGACGAGTACATCGAACCAGCCAAGACCCAGCACCCGGAGCTGATGAACTACCTGGGCAGCCTGATGGTGCAGCTCAACTACGACCTCAAGGCCTTCCAGCACGTGCTGCTGCTCACCCGGACCTTCCAGTTCGGCACCAACCCGAAGAACTCGATCGTCGAAACCGGGGATGACTTCCACGGCCGCAAGATCTCCCGCCTGTCCTCCGAGCAGATCTGGGACTCCCTCATCACCCTCGCCGGTGGCATCCCGGACGACCAGGCCCCACGGACGCTGGACAACCGCATCCACCTGCGCGGCAGGCCGGTTCTGGTCGGCAAGAAGACCATGATCGACCTTTCCAACGAGGTGCTCGCCATCAATTCCGACAAGGACATGCGCGCCTACTTCAACAACCTGGTGAAGGAGATCCGCAGCGACAAGAACTCCGAATCCCCCTCCAAGAAGGGTGACTCCATGATGTCGATGGGCAGCGAGGTCGTCAGCTACAACAAGGACGCCCGCGTGCGTGCCTCCGAGCTGCCATCTCCGGCGCCACGCGACCACTTCCTCTACCTCTTCGGCCAGTCCGACCGGATGGTGGTGGAAGGTGCCAGCAAGGAGCCGAACGTCGGCCAGGTGCTCTCCCTCATGAACGGCTTCGTCCAGCGCCAGTTGGTCAACAACTCCAGCGCCCACCTCTACAAGAGCCTGGAAGGCACGAAGTCCGACGCGGAGAAGATCCGCCGCCTCTACCTCGCCATCCTCAGCCGTCCGCCGTCCGAAGAGGAAATGGGCTGGATGCAGGAGGAAGTGAAGGCACAGGGTGAGGAAGGCTACCGCAACATCGTCTCCTCCCTCGTGATGTCCTCCGAGTTCCTGTTCCTCCAATAAAAATTCAGAAAAAAGCCCGAGCAACCCTGATCCCAGACCAAAAACCATGAATCCGTTCAACAAAGCAGACGAGCTGACCCGCCGCCACTTCATGGCGAACGCCGCCCGTGCCTACCTCGGCGTCCATCTTCTTCCGATGATGGGCAGCACGATCGCCACCGCCGCACCTGCCGGTGCGGGTGCCTCCGCTGCGAAAGCAAAGCATGTCATCTACCTCTACATGAGTGGTGGCATGAGCCACGTTGACACGTACGACGTGAAGGAGAAGAAGGACATCATGGGCAAGACCGAGGCCATCAAGACGAAGGCCGACGGTGTCCAGATCGGCAACTGGCTTCCGAAGACCGCGGAGGTCATGGACAAGGTCTGCGTCATCAACTCGATGAAGTCCACCCAGGGCGCGCACGAGCAGGGCACTTACGTGATGCACACGAGCTACAACATGCTCGGCACCATCCGCCACCCGTCCCTCGGTTCCTGGGTGACCCGCCTCGGCGGCCGCCTCCACCCGGAGCTTCCTCCGTTCGTGGCGATCAACGCCTCTCCGGAATACACCGGCGGTGGTTTCTTCGGCGCGAAGTATGCCGCCGCACCGATCGGCAGCCCGGACGCCGGCCTCCAGGACTCCCACCGCGCCAGCGGTGTGTCCGAAGAGGACTTCGCCCGCCGCCTGACGCTCGCGGACCGGATGAACAAGAAATTCCACGAGAAGTATCCGAACCAGGACGTGAAGGCCTATGAGGAACTCTACCGCGAGGCGATCAACCTGATGAACTCGAAGGACCTCAAAGCCTTCGACCTCAGCGAGGAATCCTCCGAAACCCGCGCCCTCTACGGCACCGGCCGCTTCGCCCAGGGTTGCCTTCTCGCACGCCGCCTGATCCAGCACGACGTCCGCTTCGTCGAAATCCAGCTCGGCGGCTGGGATACCCACTATGACAACTTCGCGGGTGTCGAAGGACGCTGCAAGGAGTTCGACCAAGCCTACGCGGCGCTCATCAAGGACCTGGAAGCCACCGGCAAGCTCAAGGACACGCTCGTCGTCGTCGCCACCGAGTTCGGCCGGACTCCCGAGATCAAGACGGAGCACCAGGGCGGACGCGACCACCACCCGGGCGCATTCACCTGCACGCTCGCGGGTGCCGGCGTCAAAGGCGGCATGAAGTACGGTTCCACCGACAAGGAAGGCAAGAAAGTCGCCGAACTGCCGGTTTCCCCGCAGGACTTCAACGCCACCATCGCCTACGCCCTCGGCCTGCCTCACGACCTCGTGCTCATGTCCCCGAGCAAGCGTCCGTTCCGCATCGCCGGTCCGGATGCCGCCAAGGCGACGCCGATCACCTCGATCTTCGCCTGATCCGGCACCGATTGATTCATGGCCCCCGTTCCGGTCCTCCGGAACGGGGGTTTTCTTTTGGGCGGGGAGTTGCGAATTTCGTGGGATGTGGCGAGCCATGGGATGTAGCGAAGGTCGTGAGACCTTCGGCTGGGCGACCTCTCCGTCGCCCCCGAAACTCCGCCGCTCTGATGCCCCCAAAGATCTTCCACCACGTCCCTCCGCAAACCATATCTGGGGATTTCACCCATCTGCTCCGCCGAAGTTCTCACGAGCTTCGCTACATAAAAAGCAAACCGGCAGAGTAGCGGGGGGACTTCTCTGCCGGTTGTCGCGTTCGGGGGGATCGCTTGTTTTGGGGGATGTTGTCGGCGTTTCCGGTGGGGGGCGTCCGTCGCGCTGACAGGAATACAATGGCACCAAATCGGACACATCGGCATTACGCGAATGCGTAGATCAGGTGTCAGTTCATGGAGCGAACGGGCGGATTCATGGCCATGGAATCCTTTTGCCGGTGATCCGTTCAGGCCGGCGGGAACTCAGGGGGCAATGGCCCGCGGTGCTTCTGGATTTCATCCAGCTTCGCAAGGGCGGCGGGATGTGCATCACCGATCCTCACCCAACCGGGCGCGCCGCCCGCTTCCCGGATCTCCAGTCCGCGGGTGGTGATTTCTTTCCGGTGTTTTGAAACCCCATGGGAACACAGGATGCACACGATGAAACCGGCCCATGACCATCCTTCCATTTCAATAAAGGCCAGTGAACCGATACCGGCGAGCAGGAGAAGCGCTTCCGCGACAAGCAGGATGGTCTTCCCTGCGGAGGCCCGCTTGGCTTCCGAAAGGCTGAAGAACGTGAAGTTCACCTGCGGGTGCTTCTTCCTGAATATCAGGTTGGTGAGGTAGGCGGTGCCTGACGCGGAGATGACCATCCAATGTTTCGGCAGATCTGCGGCGACAATTCCGGCGATGACTGCGATCATGAGAATCGTCTGCAGGTCCGGGAACTTTCCCTTGGTCAGGTTGACCCGATGAGTCACCGGGTGCAGATGGCCTCCTTCCTCCCCGGTGAGCAGATCGACCTCCGGCAGCACCGCTCCATTCTGCACGAAAATACCGCGCGCGGCGACATACCAAGGGAAGTCCCGTGGCTCCGCGGTTGGCTCCTCCACCGCAGGCGGGGTGTAGGGATTGGATTCGCCGTTCATGGGGTCTGAGGATGAGTGACTCTCCCGTCCTCCAGATGACGGAGGGCATCGGGGTGGATGCCTGCCAATTTCAACCAGCCGTCGGATCCGAGGGTCATGATGAGGGTCGGGCGTTCCTTGTATTGCCAGAGTGAGATCGCAATCATTCCGATGACGCTGAGAACGATCATGCAGGTGAGGGCCGTGGATTGGAAAGCCGTGGTGTCCTTGAACAGGAGATAAATGGATGAGATCAGGAGGACGAGGCTGAGGGGGTAGAGCGTTCCGCGGATGTTCTTGTTTCTCTTCCTGCGGGCTTCCTCAACGGGATGGGCGTAGGTGGTGAATGTCATCCGATGGCTGAGGGCGAGGAAGATCACCAGATAGACGGACAGCCACACCATCGCGATGACGGTCATGGAGATACCCACCGGAATGGCATCCCATTTTTTCAGATGCCTGGGGAGGATCAGGAACAACAGCGGACCGAGGCCCACGGAACCCATGGACCAGTGGGCTTTCACGAATTTCCGCTCCACTGGCTTCAGGGCTGGGTTCGTGCCGCCGGTTTCGAGATCGATGGCAGGCAGCACCGCCCCATCCTGCACGTGGATGCAGCCGGCTTCGACATGCCAGGCGGAATCTCTCCGCTCCGCTGCCGGTTCGTCAACCGCAGGTGGCGCGTAGGGATCGGTCCGGGCAGTCATGGGGCCTCCCGGTGTTCTTCCCTCCAGGCCTCCAACCGCCGGATGGCGCTGGAGTGGACACCTCCCAGCCTCAACCAGCCGTTGGACTCGAGGGTCATGTGGATCTTGGGCCGGGTCTGATATTGCCAGTACACGCACGCGATCACGCCGATCACGCCGATGATCAGGAGGATATTGGTATCCGGAAGCGCCGCTTGATCGGAATAAAGCAAGACCAGTGGTGAGATCATGAAGGCAATGCTGACGGAATAGATGACCCCGCGGATGTTCCTGTTCCTCTTCCGGCGTGCTTCCGCAGCGGGCTGGACGTAGGTGGTGAAGCGAACCCGGCGGCTGAG
Source organism: Luteolibacter sp. SL250 (assembly GCF_026625605.1). Taxonomy (NCBI): domain Bacteria; kingdom Pseudomonadati; phylum Verrucomicrobiota; class Verrucomicrobiia; order Verrucomicrobiales; family Verrucomicrobiaceae; genus Luteolibacter; species Luteolibacter sp. SL250. The sequence goes on along the minus strand of NZ_CP113054.1, from coordinate 4,255,435 downwards.
GGTGAGGTGGATCAGCAAATAAAGCCCCAGCCACACTCCGAAAAAGACGATCAGCGAGATCCAGAACCTATGCCCGTCCCAGCTTCGCAGCGGTTTGGGGATGAACTGGAACATCATAGCCAACAAACCCATGAACCCCATGGACCAGTGGGCTTTCACGAACTTCCGCCTCACTTCCACCAGGGATGGATCCTCGCTGCCGGACTCGAGGTCGATCTTCGGCAGCACCGCGCTATGGGCGACCAACAGACCGATGCCGTCGATCTGCCAGAGGTGGGATGGTCCGGTGGCCGGGGAGTTGATGGCCGATGGAGCGGCGTACGGATTGGTTGTCTCCGGCGCCGCCATGTTGGGGATCAGTTGGCGGCCTTGCGGCGTTGCAGGAAGAGGTCGATGCCGTCCACCAGGGCGAGCCAGCTCGCCTCGATGATGTTGTCGGAAACACCGACGGTGCCCCAGTTGCGGTGGCCGTCGGTGGAGACGATGAGCACGCGGGTCTTCGCGGCGGTGGCGTCATGGCCGTCCAGGATGCGGACCTTATAGTCCACCAGGGAGACTTCCGCGATTTCCGGGTAGAAGGGGAGGAGTGCCTTGCGCAGGGCAAGGTCCAGCGCGTTCACCACACCGTGGCCTTCCGCGACGGTGAGTTCCGGCGTGCCGTTGACGGCCAGCTTCACGGTCGCCTCGCAGACCGGCGGGTGGCCGTCGCGGTACTGGCGGAAGCTGGTGTGGTATTCCGTGAGGTCGAAGGGTTTCGTGTATTGGCCCAGCTCACGGCGGATGAGGATCTCCAGGGAGCCGCCGGCGGCCTCGAAGGAGTAGCCCTCATTCTCCAGTTCCTTGACGTTTTTCAGGATGGCGGATGCCTCCTTCGATCCCTTCTCCAGCGGGATGCCGAGGCGCTCCGCCTTCAGCAGAATGTTCGACTGGCCGCTGAGTTCGGACACCAGGATGTTGCGGGCGTTGCCGACGCTTTCCGGGACGATGTGCTCGTAGCTGCGTGCCAGCTTCTGAACGGCATTCACGTGCATGCCGCCCTTGTGCGCGAAGGCGGTGCGGCCGACGAACGGGGCGCGCGCGAAGTGCGGGTTGTTCGAGACGTCATCGACGAAGTAGGAAAGATCCTGCAGCTTGTCGAGCTGGGGGACGACCTCGATGCCCATCTTCAGTTGGAGGATGGGAATGACGGAGGTGAGGTTGCAGTTGCCGGTGCGTTCCCCGTAGCCGTTGATGGTGCCCTGGACCTGGGTGCCGCCCGCTTTCACGGCGGCGACGGCGTTGGCGACGGCCAGCTCGCAGTCGTTGTGGGTGTGGATGCCGAAAGGGGTGTTGGGGATGCGGGCCTTCACGGCGGCGCAGATTTCCTCCACCTCGGAGGGCAGGGTGCCACCGTTGGTGTCGCAGAGGACCAGGCAGGAGGCACCGCCCTGCGCGGCGGCCTCGATGGCGGCGAGCGCGTGCTCAGGGGAGTCCTTGTAGCCGTCGAAGAAATGCTCCGCATCATAGACCACCTCGCGGCCGTGCTTCACCAGGTAGGCGACGGTGTCGTGGATCATGGCGCGGTTTTCCTCCACGGTGGTTCGCAGCACCTCGGTGACCTGCATCTCCCAGCTCTTGCCGAAGATGGTGACGACGGGCGTCTCCGCCGCCAGCAGCAGGGCGACCTGCGGGTCTTCCTCCACTGGGGTGTTCGCGCGGCGGGTGGAGCCGAACGCGGCGAGCTTCGCGTGCTTCAGTTCCAGCTTCTTCGCCTCCTGGAAAAACTCGACGTCCTTCGGGTTGGAGCCCGGCCAGCCGCCTTCGATGTAGTCCACGCCGAATGCGTCCAGACGCTCGGCGATCCGGAGCTTGTCGAGTCCGGAAAGTTGGAAGCCTTCCCCCTGCGTGCCGTCACGGAGGGTGGTGTCATAGAGGAATACGGATTTGGCGCTCATCGGCTGGGGGCGGAGACCGTAGGGGCTGCGCGGGGAATGGGCAAGGGGGAAGCGCGGGGCGGAAAATGGGGCAATTTTTCGGGATGAGCGCGCCTACTGGGACCGCGGGATTCATCCCGCCCCGGAGAATCCCGCCAACATGCGAAGCCAAGCGGAATGAATTCCGCGGTCCCAGGCCGGATTTCCGTGCTTGTCCGCCGTCCCGGTTTCAGGTCCGGTGCTTGTGATATGGAAATGGCCGAAGTGACCTGCCCCACGTGTTTCGAGGTCTTCGAGGTCGCCGTCCCCTACCCGGACGAGATGCCGACGGAGGTGGACTATGACTGCGAAATCTGCTGCCGCCCGATGACCATCGTCTTCACGGAAGATGAGGTGTACGCCCGAGGGCTTGGAGAGTGAACATCGAACGTCCAACATCGAACGTCGAAGTGAAGAAGCGATGAGCCGAAGCGCTCCATTGGGCGTTGGAGAACTGCGGGCCTTTTTTAATCTGTGCTTAAAAAACACCCACTGATTCCCAAGGATACTCTCCCCCAGCGCAGTCACCGCACCTCTCTCTTCACTTCAATGTTCGATGTTGGACGTTCGATGTTGGACGTTCACTTCAGTGTGGAAAGGTATTCCACCACATCGCGGATCTCACGCGGGGTGAGGATGGCGCCCATGGGGGGCATGGTGCTGACCGGTGGGGTGCGGCTGGCAATTTCCGTAAGGGCGACTTTTTTCGCGGTGCCGTCCGGCAGGGTGAGGGAGAGGGAGTCAGGCGTTTCCTCCTTCAGGGCGCCGGCGAGGGCGGTGCCGTCCTTGAGGATGGCGGTCATCATGCCGAAGCCGGGGGCGAGCTTCGCGCCGGGATCGTGGAGGGACTCCAGCAGGTAGTCGCGGCCTTTCGTGCCGATATGGGTGAGTTCCGGGCCGACGTTGCTGCCCTCCGGGCCGATGCGGTGGCAGGCCAGGCACTGGGCGGCGAGGTGGCCGGTGAAGACTTTCTGCCCGGCGGCGGCGTCTCCACCTTCCAGCGAGGCGAGATGGGGGGCGGTCTTGTCGAGCTTCGCCCGCAGGGTGCGGCCCGCCTTCATCTTGAGCGCGTCCGCGACGTCCAGCAGCTCCAGCAGGATGGGACCGTCCGGCTTTTCAATGGATGCGGCGAGCAGGTCGGTGAGGTATTTCTTCGCCTTCGCGTCGTTCTTCACCAGCAGGAGCAGGCTCACGGCGTTCTGGCGCTCCGCGTTGTCCTTGGAGGTGGAGACGGCGGAGATGATGTATTCCACGACTTCATGAGGCCACTGCACGGCGAGCAGCTCGGCGGCGGCGGAGCGGAGGGCGGGTTCGTCGCTCTTGAGAAGACCGGAGGCGATCCCGCGGAAGGCTTTTTCATCGGCGTTGCGGAGCAGCTTGAGGGCGCGAACGCGGGCGGCGGGCTTTGCGGCGGTGTCGGTCGCTTCGGCTGCGAGTTCCTTCGGGTCCGCTGCGATGCCGAAGGCGGCGGCGACATCCGCGGCGGCCACGGCGATGGCGTCGGACGCGTCATGCTTCAGCGCGGCGATGGCGCGGGTGACGGCTTCCTTGGTGGCGGGTGTGTTGTCGCCGGGCTTGAACGGATCGTAGCGGCCATCGACCAGGTCGAGCTCCGGAGTCTTGTCCCAGGTGGCGAGCGCTTCCAGCGCGGCGACGCGGGTCGCCTCCGGTGCGTCCGCAGAGGCTGCCACTGCCAGCAGGCGCCCCGCGGATGCGGCGTCCGCCAGACGGCGGTTGGCGGCGATGGAACGGCGGGCGGCGGGTGCCTCCGCCTTCGGGTTTTCCTGGATGAGGGCGGCCAGCGCGGGCATCGCGGCGGAAATACCAGGAGCATCGTAGATGGAGCGGGCGGCCTCGCTGGTGACGGCGGCTTCCTTGTCCTTCAACAATGCGGCGGCGTGGGGTGAGGAGGTGCGGCGGAAGGCGACGGCGGCGGCCACCCGGACGGCGGCGGAAGCATGGGTGAGCGTCTTTGCCGCGACCTTGTCCGGCTCCATGCCGGAAAGCGCCATCACGCCGGCCTGGCGGAGATACACGTCACGTCCATCGTTTTCCGCGAGCATGGCGACCACGGCATCCAGCGCGGAGTCCATCTTCAGCTTGCCGATGGCATTGGCGGAAAAGGCGCGGACACGGGAGGAGGAATCCGTGAGCAGTTTTGTCAGAAGCGGCTGGGCTTCCCCGGCGGACTCACCCGCCCACTTCGCGGCCTGGGCGCGGAGTTCCGCATCCTTTCCTTCCGCGAGGGTTTTGAAAACGGCGGTGTCGAAGGTCTTTGTCTGCGCCAGCCCCCACAGCGCGTGGATGACGGCGATGCGCGGGGACTCCGCGCTGGTGGAGGCGGCTTTCAGTTCCGGGATCGCCTTGCGCTTCGCCAGTTCCCACTGGGCGTCCAGGCGCACGCGCTGGTCGGCATGGGAAAGGCGTTTCACCAGATCCGGCGTGGCGACGTCGGTTGGTCCCGCCTTGAGGAAGGCGGCGACTTCCTTGCGTACGGCGCTGTCCTTCACGGAGGTGTCATCCAGCTTCCAGACCGCGCCCTTTTCCTTGAGCGGATAACCGCCCGCCCAGTCCGCGCCATAGAGCGCGCCATCCGGGCCGAAGTTGATGCCGATGATCATGGGTCCCTTCACCACCGTGTGGGCGTCCGTCATGCGGAACGAGGCTCCGTTTTCCTCCACCTTGAACGCCTGGATCTCGCCCTTCGGGAATTCGCTGGTGAAGAAGGAGCCCTTGTAGCGGTCGCTGAGGGCGGTGCCGGGATTGTAGGCGAATCCGGCGGGGCCGTCGCCGTAGCTGGCGAGCGTGGGGGTGATGTAGGCGGGCTGGAACGGCCCGGTGGGGATGGAGATGGACTCCGCGAGCCATGGCTGGTACTCGCCGGATTTACGGTATTGGTAGTAGCAGCGCCAGCCGGTGTCGGAGCCTTCCGTGATGTAGACGAACCGCTCGCGCTCGCCCTTCATGTCCGCGTCATTGTCCACGCCGAACATGTTGCCGTAGTCGTCGAAGGCGAACTCCTGGCAGTTGCGCAGGCCCCGCGCGTAGATCTCGAACTCCGTGCCGTCCGGGTTGCAGCGCAGCACCGCGCCCTCATGCGGCGCGGACCAGAGTTTCCCTTCCTTTGACATCACGCTGGTGCCCTTGTCGCCGATGGACCAGTAGAGCTTCCCGTCGGGTCCCCACGTGAGGCCGTGCATGTCATGCCCGGCATAGGCGATATGCAGGCCGAAGCCGTGGGCGATGGATTCCCGCTTGTCCGCCTTTCCGTCGCCATCCGTGTCGCGGAGTTTCCACACATCCGGGGCGATGGTGCTGTATACATCCCCGCGCCAGGCGAACACGCCCGCCGCGATGCCGGTGACCTCCGTGTTGAAATCCTCCGCGAAAGTTTCGGATGAATCCATCACGCCATCGCCGTCCTTGTCGGTGAACTTGATGATCTTCTCACTTATGGCGGTGAGGTCCTTCACGTCCACCACGCCGTCCTTGTTGTGGTCCTTCAGCGACGGGTGGTCCTGGAAATTCTTTCCGTCGAGCTGCTTGCGGAAAAACGCCTGCTTCTGCTCCACGGAGGTGTGGGAAAGGTCATCCGTGATCCACTGGGTGAACTCGCGGATGTCCAGGTCCGCGGCCTTCCGGCGGGCGGTCTCCGTGACATAGACGGTGCCATCCACATCCACGGTGACGGACACCGGGTTTTTCAGCAACGGCTCCTTCGCGACGAGCGTGCGCGTCAGGCCATTGGCGGCGGGAAAGGTCTCCGGTGCGGCGAGGGCGATGCCGGGCAGGAACAGGATCAGGTGGCGCGGGGACATGGGCTTGATGGGGAACATTGAACATCGAACGTCCAACGTCGAACTTTGAAGGAGGGTATTCGGCCCCTGCGGCATGGTTCTTTCGTGGGATAACCGGATGGGGAGGGGGCAGGTAAGAACGCTGTTGCGGGATGTCGCGGAATTTCCGGAAATACGGGAATGCTGGAACTGATGAAGCGATCCCTGCCGTTGGTATTGCTGTTGGTGTTGCTTCCCGGTTGCTGGGTGAGGCTGCCAGTGGTGCCGGGAGATGGGGTCGAGGGCCGCGGCGGGGAGGTCCGGACGCTGGAGGAGGATATCAAGCTGGTCCGGAATCTCGGAAGACATTACGCCCGGAAGCTCCCCGATAAGTCGGACAAGGAGGGTGAAATCGTCAAGAAGGGCTCCCGCATCCGGGTAGGAAGGGCGGTGAAACGGATCGAGGAGCCGGGTATTGAATACTTCTACGTCTGCGTTGTGGAAGATACCGGCAGGAAGTTTGATCTGCCGTTTTCCTACAGGGAGACCATTGGCTTGCCTGTTTGGTCGAAGTGGATGAACCACGGTGGGGCCGGGCAGGACTGATCTTCAACTACCTGCTCAGGTATGATGGACACGGATGAAAAGCTCCGCCATGAATGCGCCGACACCCAGGGTCACCGCCAGCAGGACCTTCCAGCCCCGCATGCGGAAAATCCATAGCTGGAAAGTCACGAACATCAGGTAGAAGACCAGATGGTTGGAAACCGCGATTGCCAGAAACTTGTAGTTGGGTGAGGAGGCCTGCGAATGCACGGCGTTACGGTTAACCTCTGGTAGTTCGCCAATGCCGCCGGAGGACAGGAGTGTCCTCCCTCCTTACTCCAATGCCGTTGTTCTGCGCTCCTTTGCCGCCTTCGCGCCTTTGCGGTAGATCTTCTTGTTTCACGGATGAAGGCGTGGACCTCAATCCTTCCGCGTCAGTTCGACAAAGACATCCTCCAGAGTCGCTTCATGGCGGAAGAGGGAGCGGCAGGGCCAGCCGTGCTGGGCGACGAGGTTGTGGATGCGCTCGCGGGCGTCCGTACCGGAATCGACCCAGACGGTGAAGCGGGTCCAGCCGTCGTCGAGCGTCTCAGGACTGACCTTTTTCACCCGGTCGAGGCGGGAGATCGCTCCTCCCGCGACATCGGCGTCCGCCTGGAGTTCCAGTTGGACCCGGCCTGCGGCGCGCATCTGGCCGATGAGGTTCGCCGGGGTGTCCGCGGCCTTGATCCGCCCGCTGTCGATGATGATGACGCGGTTGCAGGTCATTTCGACCTCGGAGAGGATGTGGGTGGACACCAGGACGGTGTGGTTGTCGGCCAGGCGCTTGATGAGTTCGCGGATCTGGCGGATCTGGTTGGGGTCCAGGCCGTTGGTCGGCTCATCCAGGATGAGGAGTTCCGGCTGGTGGACCAAGGCGTCCGCGAGGCCCACGCGCTGGCGGTAGCCTTTGGAGAGGGTCTTGATCATCTTGCGGCGGACGCTCTCCAGGCCGCAGGTGTCCAGGACGTCGCCCACGCGGCGGCGGGCGTCGCCGCCTTTCAGGCCCTTGAGCTGGGCGCGGAAGCGCAGGTACTCCCGTACCCGCATGTCTTCATAGAGGGGGACGTTCTCCGGCATGTAGCCGATCTTCCGGCGGGCATCCAGCGACTGGCGGAAAATGTCGAACCCGGCGATGGTGGCGGAGCCGGAGGTGGGCGGGAGGTAGCCGGTCAGCATCCGGAGGGTGGTTGTTTTGCCCGCTCCGTTGGGCCCCAGGAAGCCGACGATTTCTCCCTTGGCGACTGAAAATGAGATGCCTTTGACGGCTTCGTGGCGGGCAAAGCGTTTGCTGAGCTGATGGACTTCGATCATGGGTGATTTTTGCCCTTAGGACGTGATGAAAATAACGGTTGTGCGGTTGACGAGGCGAGGCCGACCCCTTAACTAAGCGTTGCGCGTGGCGGGCCAAGCCGGAAATTTCCGCAGGCTTTCCGCCGATACCTGACCCATCGCTCATGAACTCATCGGTTTCGCCCCGCTTGAATGCGGATTTGTTGGATGAAAAGTACGCCCAATGGTGTGAGGATCCCCGCTCGGTAGAGCCCACCTGGTCCGCATTCTTCGAAGGTTTCGAACTGGGCGCCGCACAGGCGAAACGGCGTGAGGAGGCGGGTGCGTCCGCACCGGCCGCCGCACCCGGCAAGGCGAGCGATTCCGACCTGGCATTCTACGGCAAGGTCGTGAGCCTGGTGTACAACTACCGCACGCTGGGCCACACCCAGGCCCGCATCAATCCTCTCGACCCGCCGGAGGTCAACCCGCGTCTGAAACTGGACCAGTTCGGCTTCACGGAAGCGGACCTGGACCGGGAGGCGTCCACCCAGTGGTTCCGCCACGGGGATAAGATGAAGCTGCGCAACATGGTGTCCGCCCTGGATGCGACCTACTGCGGCCTCATCGGCTTCGAGTTCATGCACATCCACAACACGACCGTCCGCCACTGGCTGCGCGAACGGATCGAGCTGCATGCGACGACCGTTTCCGAATCCCAGGAGCGCAAGGTCAACTCCCTGCGCTGGGTGCTGGAGGCGGAGGCGTTTGAAAATTTCATCGGCAAGAAGTTCATCGGTGAGAAGCGCTTCTCGCTGGAAGGCGGCGAAGGCTCCATGGTGGTCCTCAACGCGATCCTGGAACACTGCCCGTCCCAGGGCGTGCTGGAGATCGAGATGGGCATGGCCCACCGCGGACGCCTCAACGTGCTGGCGAACTTCGTCCGCAAGTCGCTGACCACCATTCTCTATGAATTCACGCCGAATTACGTGCCGGACCTCGTGGCCGGTGACGGGGACGTGAAATACCACCTCGGCTACGAGAGCGTGCGCGAGCTGGCGGACGGAAATGTCCGCGTGAGCCTGGCCGCGAACCCGTCCCACCTGGAGGCGGTCAACGCCATCGTCGAGGGCAAGGCACGCGCCCGCCAGCGGGTGCTGGGTGATGACGGATCCGCCACCGACCGCAAGCAGGTGCTGCCGATCCTCATCCACGGGGACGCCGCCTTCGCCGGACAGGGTTCCGTCGCGGAGGTGCTGAACCTTTCCCAGCTCCCGGGCTACCGCACCGGCGGCACCATCCACCTCATCGTCAACAACCAGATCGGCTTCACCACCTCCCCGGCGGACGCCCGCTCGTCCTCCTACGCGACGGACGTGGCGAAGATGATCGACGCGCCGATCCTCCATGTGAACGGCGAGGAGCCGATGGAACTGTACTGGGCGGCCCGCTTCGCGCTGGAGTTCCGCCAGAAGTTCGGCCGCGACATCGTCATCGACATGTATTGCTACCGCCGCCAGGGCCACAACGAGGCGGACCAGGCGGCTTTCACCCAGCCGATCATCGCCAAGAAGATCGCCGAGCGCGAAACCTTCGGCGTCATTTACAAGAAGAAGCTCGTCGCGGAGGGTGTCCTCTCCCAGGCGGATGCGGACGCGCTGGAGCAGGCCATCTGGGCCCGCCTGGAGGCGGGCTACCAGAAGATGGTGCAACTGACCGAGGCGGGAGACCGCACCGTCTACAGCGGCTCCACCGCCATCGAGCAGGGACCGTATTCCCATGCCTCCGTCGCCACCGGCATCGACAAGGAGAAATTCCACCACATCGGCAAGGTGCTGACCAACGTACCGGAGGGCTTCACCCTTCACCCCACGCTGGCGAAACGCTTCGTCCCGCGCCGTGAGGAAGCGCTCCAGGGCGGCGGCCCCATCGACTGGGCCTTCGCGGAATCCCTCGCCTGGGGTTCCCTGCTGCTGGAAGGAAATCCGGTGCGCCTGTCCGGCCAGGACTGCCGCCGCGGCACCTTCTCCCAGCGCCACGCCGTGTTCTACGACTTCGAGGACCGGAACCGCTACATCCCGCTGGAGAACCTGAGCGAGAACCAGTCGAAGTTCTGCGTCTACAACTCCTTCCTTTCGGAGTTCGCCGTGCTCGGCTTCGACTACGGTTACTCCCTCGGCTACCCCAGCATGCTCACCATGTGGGAGGCCCAGTTCGGTGACTTCTCCAACGGCGCGCAGGTCATCATCGACCAGTTCATCGTCTCCGCGGAGTCGAAGTGGCAGACGCCCAGCGACCTGGTCATGCTGCTGCCGCACGGCTACGAAGGCATGGGTCCGGAACACTCCAGCGCCCGTCTGGAGCGTTTCCTCCAGCTCTGCGCGGCGGACAACATCATCGTCGGCAACTTCACCACCCCGGCGCAGTATTTCCACGCGCTGCGCCGCCAGAAGCGCCGGGAGTTCCGCAAGCCGCTCATCCTGATGACGCCGAAGAGCCTGCTCACGCGGCCGGAGGCGGTCTCCTCCGAGGCGGATTTCCTCGAGGGCACCTGCTTCCAGGAAGTGCTGCCGGACCTGAAGATCTTCAACAACCCGGCGGACGTGAACCGCGTGGTGTTCTGCACCGGGAAGGTCTTCTACGACCTGATGGCCTACCGCACGGAGCACAACATCGAGAACGCCGCCATCATCCGCATCGAGCAGCTCTACCCGTTCCACAAGGAAATGGTGGGGGCGATCATCGGCCAGTATCCGAACGCCACCGAGTTCATCTGGTGCCAGGAGGAGCCGCAGAACATGGGCGCGTGGTCGTTCATCTTCCCGCACCTGGAGGAGGTCGTCGGCAAGAAGGTCCGCTACGCAGGCCGCGTCACCGCCGCCAGCCCCGCCGCCGGATCGAAGACGATGCACTACCGCGAACAGAAGGCGCTGCTCGGCCGTGCCTTCGAGATCTGATCCCCGTCCGAATCCATCCGTTTCCCACACGTTTCACTCATGTCCCTCGACGTCAAAGTCCCCGCCGCCGGTGAGTCCATCACCTCCGCCAATGTCGCCCGCTGGCACAAGAAGAACGGCGACGCCGTACAGAAAGGCGATGTCCTCGTCACGCTGGAAACCGACAAGGTTTCCAACGAGCTGGAGGCGGATGCCGCGGGAACGCTGGCCATCCTGGTGAACGAGGGTGAGGAAGTCGCCATCGGCACCGTGATCGCCCGCATCGAGGAAGGTGCCGCCGCACCCGCCGCCCAGTCCGCACCGGCCGCCGCTCCTGCGGAAGCCGCCGCGAAGCCGGCCGCCGCTCCGTCTTCCGATGACACGAAACCGGGCATCGGCTCGTCCGCCGGTCTGGTGGTGGAAGTGAAAGTCCCCGCCGCCGGTGAGTCCATCACCTCCGCCAACGTCGCCGCCTGGCGCAAGAAGGATGGCGACATCGTCAACAAGGGCGAGATCCTCGTCACTCTGGAGACGGACAAGGTTTCCAACGAACTGGAGGCGGAAGTCTCCGGCCGCCTGAAGGTGCTGGTCGCCGAAGGTGAGGAAGTTTCCATCGGCACCGTGATCGCCACCATCGATCCGAACGCCGCGGAAGACGCCGCCGCCGCGAAGCCGGTGGCGACACCTGCCCCGGCCAAGGAAGCGCCAGCAGCCGCCGCAGCTCCTGCAGCGGCACCCGCCGCCGCGCCTGCCGCCGCCCAGGACGCCCCGCGCCTGAAGCCGGACCTGACCGTCCTTTCCGCCCCTGCCCAACGTGAGTCCGCCGCGGCGGAAACCAGCGATGGCCGCACCACCCGGAAGAAGATGTCCATGCTGCGCCGCAAGATCGCGACGCATCTGGTCAACGCCCAGCAGACCGCCGCCATCCTCACCACCTTCAACGAGGTGGACATGACCGCCGTCATGGACCTGCGGAAAGCGGTCCAGGATGACTTCGTGAAGAAGCACGGCGTGAAGCTCGGCTTCATGTCGTTCTTCATCAAAGCCGTCACCCAGGCGCTCAAGGACGTGCCCGCGCTCAACGGCCGCATCGAGGGCAACGACATCATCGAGAACCATTTCTACGACATCGGCGTCGCCATCGGCACCGACAAGGGCCTGGTCGTTCCCGTCCTGCGTGACGCGGACAAGAAGGGCTTCGCCCAGATCGAGAAGGACATCATCGGCTACGCCAACAAGGCGAAGGAAGGGAAGATCACCATCGAGGACCTGACCGGCGGTGTCTTCACCATCTCGAACGGCGGCACCTACGGTTCCCTGCTCAGCACGCCGATCCTCAACCCTCCGCAGAGCGGCATCCTCGGCATGCACACCATCCAGCAGCGTCCCGTCGCACTCAATGGCCAGGTCGTCATCCGCCCGATGATGTATCTCGCCATGAGCTACGACCACCGCCTGGTGGACGGCAAGGAGGCGGTGACCTTCCTCATCCGCATCAAGGACTGCCTTGAGAATCCGACGCGTCTCCTGCTGGAGATGTGAGGACCTGAAAAATCCACGGAAGGGCGGGAGTGATCCCGCCCTTTTCCTTTTCCCCAATGGACCTGCTCGTCAAAGGAGTGATCGCCCTGCTCCGCAAATGCGTCGCGGCGGAGGCGGAGGAGACGTTCCGGGGCAGGGAAGGCGGCATCGCGAAGGCGCTCCTCATCCTGCCGCTGATCCTGCTCGTCATCTTCGCGGGAGTGACCTGCTATGTCCTTTCTAAGCCCATGGATCCCGCGCGGGCGAATGACCCTGCGGAGGTGATCTCCGGCATCATCCTTGCCACCGTCATCCCCGGCCTCCTGCTCTGGATGTTGGTCCATTTCTTCACCTTCCGGGTATCCGTCGCGGAGAATGTCATGACCGTCTCCAGCCTCGTCACCCGGCGGAAGCAGGTCCGGCTGGATGAGCCGTTCGAATTCTTCCACGACGGGGAGAACGACAAATTCCGGATCACCCAGGACGGCACGGTTGTCCGGCTCGGCTGGATTGTGAATGGCTACGAGGAGTTCCTCAACCTGGTGTGGATGAAGTCCCGCCGCTGGTCGTAGCCCTCTGGTTTTCGTCGTTCCTTGGGACCTGCGGGCGTTTTTTGACCACGGATGGAAGGATTGAACGGATTGCGCGGATTCCGATTCTCCGCGGGGATTTCTTTTTCCCGGATTCATCCTCTCTCTCATCCGTGTATTCCGCGTCATCCTTCAAGCTGCGGCAGAAAAACGCCTCCTAAATCCTTGATCGCCTCTTTCATCACGCGATCGCGTAATGGGATGTTGTCCGGATTTGTGCCACCTTGCGGCCGTTCGAACGAAGTCCCCCCCCGCTTCCGGAGAGCACCCCCCCAAACAGCACGAACCCACCTGTGGCCGGTCCTCCCCCCCGATACCGCCCGCTGGTGGGTTTGCTCTTTCCGGGGGCTACGTGGATCCTCCAATCCCGGCAGGGTAGGTGCCGCCCGGTGCGCCGATGCCATCCATCCGTGGTTCCACTTCTCTCACTGATGCAGGGACGCTGACACTCCCAGCCTCCCGAATTGACACTCCCCTTCACGGAAGGGCATCCTGAGCCACGGATTTACGGGAAAATTTTTCCCCAAGCCGCAGGCCCCCTCCATCGTTTCCCTCCCACCATCACATGAGTTCACCCACTCAAGTCCGCATCTTCTTCAGTTCCCCGGGAGACGTGAAAATGGAGCGGGAGACGGCGAAGCGGATCGTGGACCGGCTTCAGGGCGAGGTGGGCGACCGCATGGCGATCGAGCCCTATTTCTGGGAGCATGAGGTGATGGTGGCGACGAAGGACTACCAGGAGAACATCCCGGAGATGGACGGCTTTGACATCGTCGTCTGCATGCTGTGGTCCCGGCTGGGGACGCCGCTCCACCCGAACCGCCACCCGCGGCCCGGCGGCGGCTTCTTCGAAAGCGGCACGGAGTATGAGTTCTTCACCGCCATGCAGGCGCACAACGTGCGCGGCACGCCGGACATCTTCGTCTTCCGCAACGCGACGGAACCCCGCCGCCCGAGCCGCCCGAAGGAGGCCCGCGAGCAGGTGGACCGGGAGATCGACCGGCTGGACCACTTCTTCGAGAAGTACTTCCAGGAGGAAAAATATTTCACCAGCGCCATCAACGTCTACAGCACCCTCGGCGAGTTCGAGGAAAAGCTGAGCCTGGCCCTGCGCTCGTTCCTGGAGGGACGGTTCCCGCTCATCAATGCGAGGAAGTCGCCGAAGGCCAGCTACCAGGGGCAGCCCTACCTCGGCCTTTCCGCCTTCGATTTCAAGGACGCACCCGTTTTCTTCGGCCGCACCGCGCAGGTCGGGGAGGTGGTGGAGGCGTTCCAGATGCAGGAGCTGGAAGCACAGGCAAACGGCGGGCAGGGAAAGCACTTCGTCCTCATCCTGGGGTCCAGCGGCAGCGGAAAATCCTCGCTCGCCCGCGCGGGCGTGCTGCCCATGCTGGTGCAGCCGGGCGTGGTGGAGGGCGCACAGGTCTGGCGCCGTGCGATCTTCAAGCCGGGTGATGGCGCGGGCGATCCCTTCGCCGCATTCGCCGCCGCGCTGCTGGCACCGGAGGCACTGCCGGAACTGGCTTCCGCCGGCACCACCTCCGCGGAGATCGCCACCATGCTGCGGTCCCCGGGGAACGGCGCGGAGATCCTTCTGCGCCAGGCATTCGCCCAAGCCGCCGCGCTGGCCCGCACGGAGGAGGAACACCGGCTCCAGGAAAACATCCGCCGCTTCGAGCAGGAGGCGCGCGAGGAGGACGCGAAGGCGTTGCGGGAGAAGCTGGCCAAACTCACCCCGCCCGCCGTGCGGCTGGCCGTGCTGGCGGACCAACTCGAGGAACTTTTCACCAGCGGCATGGCGGAGGACACGGTCGCGGCCTTCATCGGGAAGCTGGCCGCGTTGGCCACCAGCGGACGGGTGTTCGTGCTCGGCACGCTGCGCAGCGACTTCTATCCGGAATGCCTGAAGCATCCGAAGCTGGTCGAGCTGATGCGCGACCGCGGCACCTATCCGCTGCCCGCGCCCAGCGCCGGGGACATCGGCCAGATGATCCGCCAGCCCGCCGCCGCCGCGGGCCTGGTCTTCGAGGAAAACCGTTCCACTGGCGAAAACCTCGACGAACTGCTGCGGGACGCCGCCATCAAGGATCCTGCCGCACTGCCGCTGCTCAGCTACACGCTGGAACAACTCTACGAGCGCCGCACGCCGGAGGGTCTGCTGAGCCTCGCCGCCTACCATGACCTCGGCGGGCTGGAGGGGGCCATCGGCCGCCGGGCGGAATCCGTTTTCACCGCCCTGCCCGCGGGGGCGAAGGCCGCGTTCGACCAGGTGTGGCGGCAGCTTGTCACGTTGTCAGACGGCAGCCAGCCCGTCCGCCGCCGCGCGGGGTTCGACGCGCTCACCGCTTCCCCCGGCGCGCCGCAACTGGTGGACGCCCTGGTGGCCGCGCGCCTGCTCACCGTGGACCAGCCGCCGGAGGGGGAAAGGACGGTTTCCGTCGCTCATGAAGCGTTGCTCCGCCACTGGCCGCGCGTCGTCGACTGGGTGCGGGACAACCTCGATTTCCTCCGCGCCCGTTCGCGGATGGCCGCCCGCCTTTCCGAGTGGCTGGAACACCAATCGTCCGACCACTACCTCATCCCTCCCGGCCCGCCTTTGGCGGAGGCGGAGGGTATCCTGGCGAAGCATGCCTCTTCACTCGACACCCGGGAGATCGACTATGTCACCCGTTCATCCGCAAAGGCCCGCCACCGGGAGCAGGCCCGCCTGCGCCGTGCCCGCCTCATTGCTACGGGAGCCCTCGTACTCAGCGCGCTGGCCGTGGCCGGTGGTGCCTACGCCTTCGTCCAGAAAAAGGCGGCCGAGCGTGAACGCATCGCTGCGGTGAAGCAGAAGGAAATCGCGCAGGACCAGCGGCGGATCGCAGAAGGAGCCACCACCACGGCCCGGGAAAGCCAGGCCCGAACGGCCTATCTGCTGGGGAACGAGAACCTCGGCAACGGCAAGACGCGCGAGGGACTCGCCAGCCTGACCCACGCGCTGGCCATCGACCCGCAGCACCAGGGCGTCATCGACCGGCTCTATTCCTACCACCTCTACGGCCTGCCGAAGGCCATGCCCATCCTCTCCGCCTTCGGCCCGGCGGGTGTCCGGCAACGGATCTCCGGTGCCATCACCGGACCGGTGCAGCGCATCCTCTATCTGACGGAGCAAGGGAAGCCGGAGGTCTTCGACCTCGGCACGAGGAAGGTCGTCCCGGGCAAGTGGAGCGGGGAACCGGACTCCACGGCCTCCGTCATCATGGAGGACGGCACGCTGGTGCTCAACATCCGCAAGGATCTGGGCGCCCATTTCTGGGACGTGCGGGAGGACGGCTCCGCCGACGCGTTCCCACCCACCGTCCTTCCACCGAATTTCACCACCCTCAACTGCAGCCGTGACGGCCGCCACTTCCTCTACAGCACGCCGGACGGAAAGGCCCACGTGTTCAACGTCAGGGATGGTAAGCCCGCGGGCGGGTGGCAGCAGAAAGGCAAGACCCTCTCCTTTCATGAAACCATGGACGGTTCCGTGCTTTCGGCGTCCGGAGAGGATCTCATCCGTTACGACTACAGCGAGGGAAAGATCACCGGCACCCGGGCGGATCCGGACCACCTCATCATCACCGTGCAGGCCTCCCGCGAAGGGGATGTCGCCGCCGTCGTCCGTGAGAAAAAGCAGGAGGAAGGCGTCACCACCCGCTCCGGTGACATCATCTTCGTTGACACCACCACCTTGGAGACCGTCCCGAACTCCCGCGACTTCCACTGGTCCAACTATCCTCCGGACTTCCGGCTGAGCCCGTTCGGGGACTCGCTGGTCATCGCGACCAACCAGCATGCCGTCCGCCTCATCCACCAGACGGAGCCGGAAAAGGACCTTTCCTTCGACCTGCCGGTCAATCCGGTGTTCGTGAGGCTGTCCCCGGATGAACGCCTCATCATCTGCAACACGCCGGACGGCACGGTCCGCATCTTCGACACGAAAACGAAGAAGCTGGCCTTCGAGCCCATCAGCCATGACGGCACCATCGAGGACATCGACATTTCCTGGGACGGGCGGTATCTGCTCACCTCCACCGGAACGCGCGCGCTGGTATGGGACCTGTCCGTCGGTCCCGCCCTGTCCCTGCCCGTTGTGGTGGATGAGGAGATCCGTGCTTCCGCCATCTCCCCGGACGGCCACCTCGTCACCGGGCATGCCGGAGGCATCCGCCGGTGGGACCTGAAGGAACTCAAGGAAACCGGCAAAGCCACCCACACGGAACCGGAAGGCCTGGACTGCCTGATGGATGCCACCGGCACGCTCGCCGTCCAGTTCTTCGACAAGACGAAGCTGCGGTTCATCCGCACCGGAGAGACGGACATGGCATCGTTCCCCGTGTGGAACTCACCGGTTCCCGTGTCCTACTGGGGTTTTTCCCAGGATGGCACCCGCTTCTACGCCAGCGATGGGAAGACCATCCGTATCATCGACCCGAAGACCTGCCAACCCATCGGCGGACCTCTGGAACTGCCGGGTTCCTTTTACAACGCGTTCTTCATCCCGGGGTCGAACGATTTCGTGATGATCCACGGTGCGGACAGGAATGATTTCCTCTACAACACCATCAGGCTCCGCGCCGCGGACAACCTCTCCGACAGGAAATTCCGGATGCCGGACGCCAACGTCCAGCTCCTGGTGCTGGACAAAAAAGGCCGCTGGATGCTGGCCGGGTGTTCCTCCATCGGCGCGGTGGGAGCAGCCACGGAGTTCTACGCCCTGCTGTGGGATCTGGAGCATCCGGAGCAGGAACCCCGGAAGTTCGGTCACCCCGCCGCCATCTCCAGCATGGACATCAGTGATGATGGCGGCCTTTTCGCCATCGGTGGATTCGACCAAACGGTGAAAGTCTGGAGCACGGGAGACAAGCAGCCGCCCAACCGGGAACTGGCGGATCCGGGCGGATACATCAGCGCCGTGGAGTTCAGTCCGGACTCCACCCGTCTCGCCACCATCTCCGTCCGCGACGACCGTTCCTCCATCCGTGTGTGGGACTGGAGGGAAGGCTGCGTCGTCAACCAGCCGCTCGACTACCCCGTCGTCGCCGACCAGGTGCGGTTCATCGAAAATGGGAAGAAGATCCTCGTCGTCCGGCCCACCCCGCAGGGCGGCATGGAGCGCCAGCTCGTGGTCATCGAAGTACGCCCGCCCGCGGACCTGAAGATGGATTTCAAGATCCTCACCCAGGCGGTCATCGCCCAGGAGGTGGACAAGGACGGCCTGATCACCAGGACAGATCCCCACGGCCAATGGAACCTCGCCCGTGCATCCTCACCGGACTCCTGGTTCTTCCAGCCCCCGGCAAAGCGGACCATCTCCCCCGCCATCTCCGCGGACAGCGGCCGCTGGATGCTGGAGGACACCGCCGTCAGCATCGACGAGCTTTCCTTCGCCATGCCCGCCGTGGGGCTTTCCCGTGCGTCGATCGCCTACTGGTACCAGCTCAACGTGACCCGCAGGGAGAACGAACTGAAGAACCTGGCCCCGGACAGCCCGGAGCATGAGGAAAAGAAACGCGCCATCGATGGACTCCGCGACCAGATCCATACCCTTGTCGAATTCGGCAAACGGAACGCCCCCGGGGATGCGCCCGTCTGCTACTACCTCAGCATGTGGGCGCGCGCCGCGGATGAAAAGGCGGACGCGCTCGACTACATCCGGCGGGCGCTGGCACTGGAGCCGGACAACCTGAACTACCTGAACCACGCCGCCCTCGTCCTGCTGGACTCAGGTGATCTGGCGGAGGAACGGAAGACGCTGGAGCACATCCTCACGCTGAAGCCGGGTGATCCGCTCAACCAGATCCGCCTGGGCTACAACCTGTGGCGCACCGGAGAGCGGCCGAAGGCGAAGGAACTGTTCGCCGCCTCCATCGGCTGGCCGGACATCTCCATCCATGACAAGGCGGCCATCCTCTCCCACCTGGAGCGGAAGGAGGAATCCCTCGCCGCCTACCAGAAGATCGCGGACGACCTGAAGGAAGCCTCCCCGGACAAGCAGTACAACACGGACGCCTGCGTGTACCTCATCCTCGGAAACTTCCAGGCGGATAAGAAGGACGAGGCCATCGAATGGTTCCGTGCGCTGCTGAAACACGCACCCGCCGCGAATGAAGCGGACGTCATCGAAGGCAGCAACCTCATGGTGGAAACAAAGGAGGTGCTGAAAAAGGTGCTCGCCCTCACCCTTGCCCGTCATCCGGAGTTGGCACCAAGGGCTGAAGACGAGTAAGCTCCGCCCATGCTTTCCTTCTCCTCCTGCTGGAACAACAGCCGCCACTCCGACGGTGAGACCATGATCGGGGAGATCGTCGACCTCGGCTTCCGCAACATCGAGCTTTCGCACGGCATGACCGTCGCAAAGCTGCCCGGCATCCGGAAAGCCCATGCACAGGGCATGTTCACCTGCTCCGGCGTCCACAACTATTTCCCTTCCCCCGTGGAGGTCATGATCGACGCCCCGGACGCCTACGAATACACCTCCCATCGTCCGTTCGAGCGTCAGCGGGCCATGGACATGACCTTCCGCACGCTGGACATCGCCGCGGAGTTCAAGGCGCGTTACCTGGTCCTCCACATGGGGTCCGTCCCCATGCCGTCGAAGAAATGGACCAAGCCGCTCACCGCCATGGTCGCCGCCGGGGAGCAGAACACCCCGGCCTACGTGAAGGACAAGATCGCCTTCGTGAAGAAGCGCGAGAAGATCGCGCCGCTCTACTTCACCCGTGCGATCGAGGCGCTGGAGCAGATCGCGGAGAAGGCGAAGGAATACGGCGTGAAGCTGGCCGTGGAGTCCCGCTCACGCTTCGAGGACATGCCGAACGAGCGCGAGATGGTGAAGCTGCAGGAACATTTCAAGGACAACGAATGGGTCGGCTACTGGCATGACTTCGGCCATGTGCAGCTCAAGCACAACCTCGGCCTGCTGGACCACCACGAATGGCTGGAGAAGATGCGGCCCTACATCATCGGCGGCCACGTCCATGACGTGGAGTGGCCCGCCCGCGACCACCGCACGCCGTTCGCCGGCGCCACCATCGACTACCAGCCGCTGCTGGAATTCTTCCCCGCCGGCTGCCCGCTCATCTGGGAACTCAGCCCCACCCGCAAGGCGGAGGAGATCCGCCGCATGCTGGAGGTGTGGAAGGAGAGATTCCCGGAAAGGTGTTAGATTGAACCAACGGCGGGGCCGGCCCTGCCGGGTGGATGCCTGACAAAAAAAGCCGCCCGGTCAGGGGCGGCTTCTGAAAGTTCCGTAGCGTTCACCTCACTCGCTTCGCTGACGGCCCTCTATGGTTTTTGCGGAGGGCCGTCAGCGGAGCGGTTATGTCAGATGCGGAATTGCCATTGGGCGTTCGTCTCGGCCTCGCGCCATGCGGGGCGGCGGGCGATCGGATCCTGGAGTGTGCGGACGGCTTTGCGTCCACCGGTCGAAACGTGGCTTTCGGTTTCGAGTTCGATGACATCCAGGCCCATGTAGTAGGTGTCGTTGAGGGTCACGACGGATTCTTCTCCGAAGACCTGTGCGAGGTGTCCGGTGAGAAGCGCGGCTTCCTTCTTTCCAAGGAAAAGGAAGGCGGGCGTCTCATCGTGGTCGCACTTGGAACGGATCAGGGCGGAAATTGCCTCGGTATCCCAGGTATCGCCGAGGGCGAGCTCGGACGGGACCATGGATGGGTCGGGCAATCGGGGGCTAATACTTCGTATGTTCATTTGTCTTGTCGTTCGGGTGTTGGAGCATCAGATGCTCACGCTTTCTTAAGCATTCATCATGCCAGCACGGGGCTGGCGGGTGACGCGGCGGAAAGTGCCACACGCTCTGGGTCTTGCAACCCGGTGGCAGTGACAAGACTGTTACGGCAAGCCTAACGAAATCCTTTCAGGTCGGCGAAATCCATGAAGTTCTGCCAGTCCACGAGCTTCAGGTCGTGGTTCCCGGCGCGCACGTGATAGCCCACCTGGCCGGTGTGCAGCGGCGTGCCGATGGCGGGGAACTCCGCGGTGCCGGTGGTCTTCATGCCGTAGAGCGCATAGACGGGCGCGGCCTCCACGCAGGAGCGGAACTCCGACTTCGGATCCGCCCAGGTGTCTTCGATGGCGCTGGCAACATAGGCATGGCGCGGGGCGATGAGCGCGACGAGCTGGTGCTGGTCCACGGGCAGTTCATCCTCCTTGCCGCCGAATTTCTTGTAGTTCGTGTTGAACCAGTGGGGGAACAGCTCGTTGATCTTCTTCACGGACTCACCCACCTTGCCGCGGGAGATGGCGGCGCCGGTGCAGCCGGAATCGTTTGAAATGACGAGCGCGAACCGCGGGTCCTCCGCACCGGCCCAGAGGGCGGTCTTTCCACCGCGCGAGTGGCCGACCACGGCGACCTTCTTCGCGTCGATGCGAGGCTCACTCCCGATGTAGTCGAGCACGCGCGACGCACCCCACGCCCATGCGGCCACGCAGGCCCAGGCATCGTCAGCGGGTTTCTCCGGGTCATACTGGAAACGCACGCCGCCCTGGTAACCGTCCTTCTTGTCCACATCCACATCCCCATAGTGGAAGCCGACGGCGGCGTAGCCGCGTGCGACGATCTCGCGCACGGGGAAGAACCCGTTGGGATTGTCAGGGTCCAGCAGGTCCGGCTTGCGGTTGTTGATGAGGAGGAAGGCGGCGGTGGGTTTTTCCGCCTTGTTCGGCAGCACCACCACGGGGCGGATCTTCCGCTCGCCCTTCGGCGTGTTGAAGGAAATCTCGATGAACTTCACGGTGGCGGCTCCATCGAGCGCGTCCGGCACTTCCTTTGTCACCACGGCTTTGAAGCCCTCCGGCTTTCCGACGGGGGTGACGCCGTAGATGTTCTCGCGGAACTTCCGCAGCGTCTCCGCGCGCAGGGACTTCTCCCATTGTTCCTTGGTGGTGATCTTCGTGCCGTCGGCCTGCATGAGCGGGTCCGGCAGCCCGGCGAAACACCCTGCGGAAAGGAGCAATGAAATGATGAGCGGACGCATGATCCGGCCACGTTAGGGCTTGGCCATCAGAGGTCCACCAGAAAGAAGTGGACCGGGAGTGGGGCGATCCTAGATTCGCCGCATGGAAGTCATCGCGACGAAGGCGGAGGTCAGGCGGACGCTGCGTGCGGCGGGAAAGCCGGTGGTGCTGGTGCCCACCATGGGCGCGCTGCATGAGGGCCACCTCTCGCTCATCCGGCGGGCGCGGGAGATCGCGGGGCCGCAGGGCACGGTGGCGGTTTCCATTTTCGTGAACCCCATCCAGTTCGACCGTGCGTCCGACCTGGAGGCATACCCGCGCCCCATGGAGAGTGACCTGGCGGCCTGCCGTGCGGAGGGCGTGGACGTCGTCTTCGCCCCGGGGGCGGGGGAGATGTATGAGGCGGACCGCTCCGTGACGGTGACGGAAAGCGTGCTTTCAAAGGACCTCTGCGGCGCGGCGCGGCCCGGCCATTTCGACGGCGTGTGCACGGTCGTGCTGAAGCTTTTCCTCATCACCGGATGTGAGGCGGCGGTCTTCGGGGAAAAGGATTTCCAGCAGCTCGCGGTGATCCACCGGATGGTCCGGGACCTGGATGTGCCGGTGGAGATCATCGCCCATGAGACGGTGCGGGAGCAGGACGGGCTGGCGATGTCATCCCGCAACGTGCGGCTCACCCCGGAGCAACGGGCGGCGGCGCCGCGCATCCGCTTCGCCCTGGCGGCGGCGCGGAACTCTCACAGCCGGGATGCGCGGGAAATCATCGCCATTGCCCGGCGGGAAATCATGGCATCCCATCCGACCCACATCGACTACCTGGAACTGGTGGATGAGGAGAGCCTGCATCCGGTGGAGACGGTGGAGCGTCCGGCCACACTGGCGGCGGCTGTGTTTTTCGGGGATGTGAGGTTGATCGACCACATCCGGGTGGAGCCGCATGGAGCGTGACTCATCTGATGGAAGGCCGGATGGCGTTTCCTCATCCATTGACATCATCGGCGCGTTCGGATGATGTCATGGAATGATCAAGACCCGTGAACGCCTGGTGTGGGTGGTGGTGGTGCTGGCGGTGGTGGTGTGGGGGAGCCTCCGTGGTGGAGGGGATGGAGGGACGGACGGGAAGATTTCCGAAGGCGGGCGAAAACCGAATGTCGCGCCATCCGCCGGACGGGACCGTGGGGAGGATGGTGGCCTGCGTGGCGAGCGCCCGCCGCGCGATGAGGAGGGACTGCGCAAGTATGCGAACCACGCCCTTTCCGCGCCCTCCCGGACGGAGCGGTTCAAGCGCGTGATGATCATGGTGGACGAGGTGACGCCGGACAACTGGCAGACCATCTGGACGGAGTACATCCGCCAGTCGCTCGCGGAAGGCCGCTTCCATGAGGCGGAGTGGGGGCTTTTCATGAACCGGGTGGGCGAGGTGGCCGGACCGGATGCGATGGAGTATTTCACCCACAACGGACAGAACGAATACACCTTCAACCGCCGCGAGATCCTCGCCGGGTGGGCGGCGCAGGATCCGCAGGGAGCGTGGCGGTGGCTCCAGTCCCAGCCGGACGACAAGCGTCCGCCGGAGTTCTGGCAGTCCGTGCTGAACGGCGCGGCGGCGAAGGACCCGAAGATCGCGCTCGGCTGGCTGGCGGAGGCTCCGGCGGAGATCGCGGTGCGGGTGGCCCCCGCCATCGTGGGCAGCCAGATCCAGGCGGACGGCATGGCGGGTACCATCGCCTCGCTGGAGGAAATGGTGGCGGCCACCCCGCAGGGACAGCAGCCGGCGCCCTTTCTGGCCGCGTTCTACAAGGAACTCGCCAGCCGGGTGAGCCGCATGAAGTGGCTGGGTGCCGCGTATCCGGATGTTCCGGCGGCGGCTCTGGACCTGGGCAAGCTGGAGGCCGTCTTTGGCAGCGGCGCTCCGCAGCCGCCCGGCTCCGTGCAGCGGTGAAGGAGGTTCCCCCGGGGGGAAGGACGGTCAGCCTTTCCGGGCGATCTCCGCCATCAGCGCGTCGATCTTCTTCTGATCTTTCTCCAGGTCCACCTGCAGCGTGGAGACGCGCACTTTGATGAATTTCCCGTCCTTGATGCGGATGTAGGTGTCGGAGACGCGCAGTCCGGGATTCTTCGACTCATCCTCCACCACATGCTCGTAGGTATGGCGGCACCAGAGGAACGGCACGCCGGCATGGGTCTTCCGCCCGTTCTCCAGTTCCTTCACGTCCTTGTATCTGCCCAGCTCCTGCATCTTATCCAGGACGTGTGCCGCCGCCGCAATCTCCGCTTCGGCCTCCGGTGAGGCGATGCCGTCCTTCAGGTTCTTCATCCGCTTGTCATAGACGAAGACATCCGCCTTCAGCAGGCGGTCACCCTCATAGCGGTAGCTGCGGCCCAGTCCGCGTGTCTTCTCATCCCCCTCGAAGTCCTTCATGTCGATGAACTCCATTTCGCCCACTTTCTTCGGCAGGAACGCGGGCTCATCGGCGGCGATGCACAGCAGGGGGAAGCTGGCGAGGGCCAGCAGGAGGGCGCGAGTTTTCATGGGACGGGAATCAAAGACGGGATGCAGGGGAGTTTCCAGTGGAAATCCGGGAACCCCGCCGCCTTCCATCCTTGCGTCGGCCGCATGGTGTGGCGAGGA
The DNA here is from genome assembly GCF_026625605.1 of Luteolibacter sp. SL250. Classification (NCBI taxonomy): domain Bacteria; kingdom Pseudomonadati; phylum Verrucomicrobiota; class Verrucomicrobiia; order Verrucomicrobiales; family Verrucomicrobiaceae; genus Luteolibacter; species Luteolibacter sp. SL250. Next base: position 4,231,171 of record NZ_CP113054.1, on the reverse strand, counting down.
TGCGGCATCCATGAAAGCTCTCCTCTTCCTCTCCGCCCCGCTGTTGCTGGCCACCACCGCCGCCGCCCATCCGGCGGACGAATGGGAGTTCGTGGTGGAGAGCGGCTACCTGTGGAACGTGGGGGACAACACCTCCATCGACTACGAGATCATCCCCACGCAGCTCACCTTCCGCAGCCCCACCATGTGGACCTGGTTCTCCGGAGATGACGGCTCCCGTCTGGTGGTGCGGAACCGCTTCGCGGCCATCTTTGAAACCGTCACCGTGGGGCCGGAGGACTACTACATCGGCCTCTCCGCCGCGCCTTCCATCGAATATTGGTTCCCGTCGGAGACGACCTCCATCTTCTTTTCCATCGGCGGAGGCGTCGGCCTGACCAACAGCACGGATGTCTTCGACGGGCAGGGCCAGGATTTCACCTTCAACTGGTTCAGCCAGCTCGGCGTGCGCCAGCAGATCACCAAGGACCTGTCGCTGCTGGGCGGCGCGTATTTCGTCCACCACTCCAACGGCGGCCAGACCAGCCCGAACCCGGGTATCGACGCGCTGGGCTTCACCATCGGCCTTGGGATGAAGTTCTGAGATGAAACGAAACGCGGAGACGCGGAGGTCGCAGAGAGGGGCGCGGAGAATTCATTGCGGTGTCTTGCCCGGCACAATCGAGATTCAACGCCCTCCGCGTTTCGTTTTACCCTGCATCCGTGTCCGGCGGCTGTGAATTTCCTTCCCATGGGGGAGGGTAGCGGCATCATCCGGAAAATGCGGCGCGCGGCCACGGTCAGGACATCCCACCAGGAACTCGAGATCTGGAAATCCGACGTGGCCACGGAGTTCCGCGTGGCCGGGGCCATCCATGCGTCCCACCACCGCCACCGGTTCATGACGGGGCTGGCGTGGGACATCATCGCGGCGTCCGCGTTGTTGCGGCCTGGCGGTCCGCCGAAGTCGCTGCTGATGCTGGGGCTGGCGGGCGGCACCTCCCTGCGTGCGCTGCGCCACCTGCTGCCGGATTGCGGGTTCACCGCGGTGGACATCGACGGTGAGATCGTCGAACTGGCGCGGGAGCACATGGATCTGGACGCCACGGGTGTCCGCGTCCACGTGGCGGATGCCTACCCGTGGCTGGCGGCCAACCGCCGGAAGTTCGACGTGGTTTTCGATGACATCTATCTGGCGGGAAAGACGGACGTCTTCCGCCCGCGGAGCTGGGATCCGGCGTTGATGGCGCACCTGAAACGGGCCGTCGCTCCCGGTGGTCTGCTGGCGGTGAACCTGGTCACGGGCAAGGGCCACCGGGCCATGCAGTCGCTCACCCGCCGGGCGTTGAAGGAAGGCTTTCCCGCCGTGCGCTCCCTGGTCACGCCGGGGAGCATGAACGAGGTGCTGGTGGCCGGGGATGCGGTGGCGCCCGCGTCCGTGCTGGAGGCTGCCACGGGCCGGTTCCCCAACTGGCGGGACCGCATGTGCTGGGACAGGATCAAACTACGATACATCTAGTGGATATGGGAAACGAAGCGGTCGGGGAACTTTACCAGTCACGCGGCTATCCGCCGATGAGCCATCCATCGACGGATCCGGCGGCGACGTCAGTCGCGGCGTGGTTCGCGGGGCTGCGGCCGCCGCACCCCGGCACCGCCCGTATTCTGGAGATCGGCTGCGCTTCCGGGCACAACCTGCTGCCGCTGGCGGCACGCTGGCCGGGTGCCATCTGCACCGGGGCGGACATCTCCGGGGAGGCCATCGCCCAGGCCCGCAGGCGGGCGGAGGAGGCGGGCATCCGGAACGTGACCTTCATCGCGGCGGATCTGCGGGAGCTGGATCTCTCCGGGCAGGAGTTCGACTTCATCATCGCGCACGGTGTTTTTTCCTGGGTGGCGGATGACGCGAAGAAAGCGCTGCTGGAACTGTGCGCACGGCATCTCAGCCCGTCCGGCACGGCGACCATCAGTTTCAACCTGTGGGCCGGGTGGGAGAAGCGCCTGCCGGTGGTGGCCGCCGCGCGCCGCGTCATGGAGGAGCATGGCGTGGATGTGGTGAAGGCGCTGGCCATCCTCCGCGAAGTGATGGCGGAGCACCCGGACATCATCGGCATTATTGACGACATGCTGGTGAAGGGCGGGGATATCCTGACCTTCGACGACTTCGCGCCCATGAACGACCCGTGGCCGCTGGATGACTTCGCCGCCGCCGCCGTGTCCTGTGGTCTGCGCTGGCTTGGCGATTCCAATCCAGCCGAAAACATCCCGTCGTCACTGGATGACGCCGCGCGGGAAGCGCTGGCCCCGCTGGTGGGCGACCCGCTGCGAATGCAGATGACGGCGGACGCCATGGCGGATCGTACGTTCCGCTCCGGCCTGCTCTGCCGGGCGGACGCGCCGCTTTCGCAAAGGATGACCACCGGCATGGCCATGGAGCTGGCCGTGCGCCCGCCGGAGGTGAGGCCGTCCGGCATCGCGCCGTCGCTCTCGGATTTCCTGGATGCGCTGGATTCTTTCCGCCCGGACAGCGTCCCGGTGGCGGAGGTGCTGGAGAAGATGGGCGTGAAGGATATTCCCGCTACCGCGAAGACGGTGTTCCAAGCCATCACCCGCGGCCACCTGCGGGCGCGGACGGAGCCGGTGAGGATCGCACGGGGAGCGGAGCGCCCCCGGCTCGATCCGTTCCGCCTGCTCTGTGCGCGGGAGCACATCCCGCTGGTGGACGCGTGGCACGCGCCCTGTCTCTTCACGGAAAAGATCTGGCCGCTGCTCGCGGAAATCGACGGCACGAAGACGGAGTCGGAGCTTTCGGAGGTCGCGCGGAAGCTCTGCCCGGACCTCGCGTTCCCGGTGTGGCTGCGACATCTGAAGGAGCGCGGGATGTTCCAGTAAGGAGGGAGGACATGGTGGCAGAGCCGCCATGTCAGCTTCGCTCCCATTCTTGTCCTCCGGCGGCATTGGCGAATCAGGAAAGATCTACCGCAAAGACGCGAAGGCCGCAAAGAAGCGCAAAGTGGAAATTGAGATCTTCAATCTCCAAAGGATTCATAGAGGGCCGTCGTCAGCCTCTTTTCTTCCTGACAACCGGACACTTACAACTTCACCTCCTTGATTCGCCAATGCCGCCGGAGGACAGGAGTGTCCTCCCTCCTTACCTGGCTTTCCGCAGATTCTCCTCTTTCCGGAGGAGAATCTTCCCCCGGATCGCCGCAAGCGGATCGTCCCCCTTCACTGCACTGGCATCCAGCATGGCGATGGCGGAGTCACAGGCCGCCGCTGCCTCAGCGTGACGGCCTGCGGCTTCGTGGATGTCCGCGCGGAGCAATGACGAGGATGCGGACGGGCCGTATTTCCTCACCAGCGCGGCCACGCGGGCGAGCGCCTGCTCGTGCCGGGAAAGGGAGATTTCCAAAGGGATGGCGGCCTGCTGGAGCGCGACGATGGGACCGAACACGCCGACCGCTTGATCGAGTACGGACAGCGCCAGCAGCGGGTCTCCCTCGTCGTTCCGTTCCCGGACCCAGGCGGCGGCGGTCAGGAAGTCGCCGGGATCCACGGCGTCCTTGAACGAAACATGGCGGAGCTTCGCGTCGATGGCACCATTCGCGTCCCCGCTTTCCTTCCGCAGGCGGGCGAGCCATTTCCAGGCCGGTGGGAATTCGGGAAAACGGCGTGTCGCTTCCTGTGCCTTCGCGAGCGCCTGTGGCAGTCGGCCTTCCGCATGGGCCAGCCGCACGGACACCAGAACGATCTCCGGATTGTCAGGGGATAGGGCGAGCGCGCGCACCACGGACGGGCGGGCGGTTTCCGGGTGGTTCCTCCTCAGCAGCAGCTCCGCGCGGCGGAGGTGGAGCATGGCGTCGTCCGGTGTCTCCGCCAGGTGGCGGTCCAGTTCCGCCAGGCTGTGGGCGGGGTCCGGATGGGCGGTGGCGGGTAGGACGGCCGCGGATGCGAACAGCAGGAAAAGGAGCGTCTTCATGGGCGGACTGCCAGGCGCAGGAAGATGGTGCCGGCGGGCGGTCCATCGGTGATGGTGAGCGTGGCCTCCACGGTCTCCGGATCCTCGTCCGGGCCGGAGACCGTGCGGGTGGTGATGCTGGCGGTGCGCGTGCCGTCCGTCTGTCCGGAGGCGTGCCACGTTTTCAGGTCGGACGACCATTGGACCTCCGCGCTCACATCCTCCGCGCCCTTCGCACGGGGGAAGGTGGCGGTGAACGTGCCGCCGGTGGAGGAGATGGCGCGGACACCGTAATTACTGCCTGTGTAGTAATCGATGAGATCCGGCGAGCCGTTGCCGTCCTGGTCTCCAGCGTGGCCCGTCCGTCCCCGGGCGTGGAGCCACGCGCCCAGCGGGCGGTCATGGATGGCCGCCTGGGCGGAGGACGGGGTGCCGGTGAGGTAGGCGGCGTTCGGGGACAGGGTGAGGATGAGGGTTTCCGGACCCTCCGCCACGTCGTCCGGCAGGATGGTGGTGGTGATGGCGGCATCCGCCTGTCCGGACGGGATGCGGACCACTCCCGGCAGCGCGGTGAAGTCCACCACGGGGGAGGCGGTGCCGGAAAGGGTGTAGCGTACGTCCAGATCTCCGGTGAGGGAGCCGGTTCGTGCCACCTGGAAGGCGAGCGAGCGGTCCGCGCCGAACTCACCCGCGTCACCGTCCGTGGTGGTGAGCGTCACGGTGGGGGCGGCGGTCACCTCGATCTCCACGGGCAGGGCGGCGGTCTCCAGTCCGCTGTTGTCCGTGGCCCTGGCGATGAGGGTGTGGATGCCCTGCGGCGCGTCACTCCAAATGAAGGTGAACGGCGGAACCGTCGCTTCGCCGACCTGGGTGGTGCCGGAGAAGTAGCGGACGCGCGCCACGGTGCCATCGCTGTCGGCGGCATTCACCTGCAGCGTGACCGGCGCGCCCTGCGCGAAGGAAGCGCCGTTGGCCGGGGCGGTGAAGGAGACGGTGGGCGGGAACTGCGTGCCGCCGGTGGTGAAGGTGCGCACGGGTGTGCGGGTCACGCCTTTCCCGTCGCTCACTTCCGCATACCACTCGTAGCGCGTCGCGGGGGCGCGGCCGGTCCAGGTGAAGGAAGTGGCGCCTGGGGCGGCGGTGCGGCTGCCCAGCTCAACAAAGGGCCTGCCGCGTCCGGAGAGATCCACGTCGAGGCTGAAGCGGCTGTCCCCGTCCGTCTCATAGCGGTTGAGCGTGGGGGAGTAGGTCTGGATGTCCACGCGGTTCTGCGCGGGGCGGAAGGTGAGGATGCGCAGCCAGCCGTCGCCACCCCTTTCGCGGCTCTGGTAGTCCGCCAACAGGGAGTGGACGGTGCGGCCCTGGTAGGTGTCCGAGCGGCGGCCCTCCCCGGCGATGTGGCCGCCGTGCATGAGGATGAGGTTCGGGTTGCCCTTCAGCGCTTCATAGATCTCCTGGCCCTGCGGGCTGAAGGAGGCCGGATTTCCGGTGCCCACCGTCCAGTGCGTGGTGATGATGCCGCAGTGGTTCGGGTGGGATCTCAGGAGTGCGTCCGCCCATGCCAGATCATCCTCATCCTGGGTGGTGTCGAACTCGAAGGTGATGACGATGAAATCCAGCCCGCCCGCGCTGAAGGTGATGTAGTTGTTGTCCGCGCTGTCCGGGACGGATGTCCCGCCGTAGTAGGGCCGGTTCCGGAAATGGTTCAGCCCGGTGGTGGGGTGGACGCCGAAAAAGCGGTTGTAGCCGGTGGTGGTGCCGTCCGCATTCCCGATGGGCGTCTGGTCATGGTTGCCCACCGCCATGGAGTAGGGGATGCCGTGGGGCAGCATGGTGGTCAGCGGGTTCTCCAGCCGGTACATGGCGGTGGAGGCGTTGTTCCATTGCTCCGTGGAGGTGGACGGATTGTCGCCGTTCTGCGTGATGTCCCCCAGGTGGAGCACGGCGGCGATTTTCAGCGCGTTGCGCTGCGCGACGATCCAGTCCGTCTGCGCGGAAAAGATCGCGGCCAGGTTCCCGCCTTCGTTTTCCGAATACCACTGCGTGTCCGGCAGGGCGACGACGGAGAAGTCGGAGAGCGGGCCGCCGTCCGTTTTCCTGCCGAACCAGCGCACGGTCAGGGAGCTGTTGTCAGCGTCCGAGGTGGTGACTGCCAGCGCGGGATCATGGATCACGCCGGCCTGCTGGTCGGTGGGTGCGGTGGGGGTGATGTCCGGCGGGACGTTGAGGTTGAAAGGCGCGCCCTGCGTCCGGAAGACGCCGTTGGTGAGGGTGCCGGCCACACCGGAGCCGCTGCCATCCGTGAGGGTGGTGCCGGAGGTTTCCGCCATGGAGTGGCGGGTCACCAGTCCGGTGGTGGACGGCGGCGCGCCGTTCATGCCGCTGCGGATCTCCGCCTCCGTCCGCGCGCGGTTCCAGACGCGCACCTCATCCATCATGCCGAGGAAATAGCCCGCGGGTGTGCCGGACGCGTTCATCGCGCTGCCGTAGGCGGTGTTGCGGTCGGCGTCCGGGGACGGCGCCTGGTTGCCGGTGTCGCCCTCCGCCTCCAGGTTGCCATTCAGGTAGAGCTTCCACGCGCTGCCGTCGAAGGAGGCCGCCGCATGGTACCACACGCCATGGGTGAGCGTGGTGGAGCCGATGAGCGGGTGGTTCTCCCCCACGGCGGCGTCCTTGAAATCCGCGGCCAGCTTTCCGCTGTCCTCGTCGATGCCGAGGAAAAAGTCGCTGCCCGTGCCGTCGGAGCGGCCCTTCGCGATCAGCGGTATCGCCTGCAGCCCGCCGCTGTTCACGGACACGCCGCCCGGCTCCCGGCGGAACCAGCACTCGATGGTGAATTTCGTGAGCTGGTGCGCGGTGGGTTTGCCCAGGTTCACATGATCGTTGTAGCCGTCGAAGAACAGGCCGCCCGTGCCCGGCGCCGGGGTGACGGAAAGGTTCGCGGTGGAGGACCGTGTGACCAGGCCCTGGTTGTCCGTGGCCCGTGCGTTGATCGAGTGGAAGCCGAGCGGTGGGTTGCCCCACACGAACTGGTAGGGGGCGGTGCGGTCCTCCGAGATGAGCTTCTCACCGTCGAAGAAGCGGACCATGGAAACGCCGCTGTCATCCGTGGCGGTGGCGGACAGCGTGACGGCGGTGCCCTGCTGGACGGTGGTGTTGTTGGCCGGCGCGGTGAGGGTGACGGACGGAGGTGTGCCCGCATTCGCGGTGGTTGAGAAAAAGGCGAAGCTGAACGCATCATCCGTGCCCGCGCTCATGTTCTGCAGCGGGAGCTCCGGCAGGTCCCTGCTTTCGACGATCCAGCGTCCGTTGTCGCCGTCCCACTCCACGGAGACGATGTTGTCCGCGTTGTTCCCCACGCCGCCTTCCGGGCTGACGATGAGCACGCCGGTGGTGGCGCTGTGGCCGGGGATGGTGATGTACCATTGGCCGGTGCCGCCCTTTGTCACGGTGAAGGTGCCGCCGGAGACGTCCGTGGTGGCGTTGCCGTTCACGCGGGCCATGGCCACCAGTCCATTGGTCCCGACGGCGGACGTCGGCAGGTAGCCGAAGGCGACGGGGTCGTTTTCATACTCGTCGCCGTTCACCCCGTTGTCATGGCAGTAGATGGTGAAGGTGCCGTCGCTGTTGGCCTTGGACAGCGCGAAGTTGTCCTCGTTCTTCGCGCCGGAGACCAGGAGGATGCCATTCTGGGACGCATCCGCCACCAGCGCGGAAAGCCGGAGCTGGTAGATGCCCTCGGTCGAGGTGGAGTCGATGAAATGCGTGCCGCGCACCAGGCCGGGGGAAGAGGTCAGCGTGGTGATGGGGCCGCCGTTTTCCGCGTTCTCCGCCACGCCGCCGAGCCACGTGTCATAGGGGAGGAAGACGAAGGATGCGTTGATGTTCGCCTCATCCCCCTCCGGCGAGCGGAAGGTGGGGATGTAGTAGCGCGTGCCGGATGTCTGCACCGCCGTGGTGGCGTGGTGTTGGCCCGCCGCCGGGCCGCCCACCGCGCTGTCATCCCGGATGGTCTGCGCCACGCTGGAGAGCAGGACGCCCGCGGCGGGATCATCCGTGTTTTTCAGATTCAGGTTGTAGTCCGCGCGGTTCCCTCCGGTGACCAGGTTGGACGATGATCCGCCCGGGGCCTGCGTCAGCGTGACGGATGACGATTCGTTCCCGCCGTTGTTCTGCCGCACCTGGATGGTGCCGAACTCGGTGGCCGCGTGCAGCGGCAGGGTGATGAAGGCGGAAAAAAGGAGGGGCCGCATCTGGCAGGGAGGGATCTGGGGGTCTTCATGAAGCGGCCCTTGCTCCGTTCATCCGGAAATGAACGGGGCAGGGGCCGTGAGGTGATTCGGGAGATGCCGTATCAGGGCGTCGCGGGTGCCATGTTGGCGGCGGCGACCTGGGCGGGCTTGGCGGGTTCCGGCGCGTTGCTCGGTTCCTCGAGCTGGAGCACCTTCACGGGATTGCGCGGGCGGTTGCCGTCGGCGGAGTAGATGACCAGGCGGCGGTAGCTGCCGCGGCACGGCTCCAGGGCGGCGGAGTGGCACAGGCGGTGGGTGCCGTCGGCAAGCAAGTACGATACCTGTAGTGGTGTCATCCGGTCGGATGGCAGCTTGCGGGTGTAGCTCATGCCTGGGTTCAGGCGGATCTTCTCCTTCTCGATCTCCAGGCCCACCGGGTAGGCGGAGACGTTGGAGAAATGGAGGTTGCCCTCGGCGCGCGCGGCGGCTCCGTCCGGCAGGATGATGGTGTTCGCGGCGGTCCATTTCGCGCCTTTCCGCCAGACGATGGCGAGGCTGGCGTCACCGGTGGAGAGCGGGATGTCCAGCCACTTGCCGCTGTGGTCGGAGTTCAGCGCGACGCGGCGGGTTTCCGGCGCGGGCATGACCAGCGGTGCGGATGGCTGGCCGAGGCGCAGGCGGAGCTGCATGTCCTGCTTCTGCTTTTCCTCACCCTGCTTCAGCGGGAATGGGATCAGCAGCGTGCGTGGTGGCACCATGTCCGCCGGAGGCGCGATCTCATAGCGCACGCCTTCACGGACTTCCTGTTTGAACGGGGGCTGGTCGCCCACGGCGAGTACCCGCAGGCGGTGCTGCGGAGCGTCCTGCGAAAAGGCGAAGCCACACATGCAGGACCAGAATGCGATGAAGGAATTTCTCAACATACGGAGGCAGCATACCCGCCCCTGGCCGCAACCGGGAAACCCCGCGTTGTGACAGCATCGCAACATTTCCGGGAAGCCATTGTGCCTGCGATGGCGGAGGCGGAAGCAACGGTTTCGTTGCAGTAATTCCATTTCGCCAGAGCGCGGATGGGCGTCATTTACGCCGCCGACGGGCAGAACCCGATTGCTCCCGCATTTCTCCTCAGAGCCTTCTTCATCATGAGATCATTTCCAAAAAACACATATCTTGCGCTGGCCGCCGCGATGGCGTTTCCGGCCATGGGCGCCGCCTCCGCGGCGCCGGTCCCGGTGCCGGTGACGGTTGCTTTCCAGAACGGCGTAAACGACTACTACGGTACCGTTGACCGCCGCATCGGCTACCAGCCGAACGATGGCTTCGCAACGTCGTGGTTCGCCGTCGATGGTGGCGACAAGGCCACGGACGATGCGAACAGCTCCAGCGTCCTGATGCGCTTCGAGGACATCGAGAACCAGATCCCCGCCGGTGCGAAGATCATCAAGGCGGAGATCATCCTCACCCAGGGAACGGGCGGGAATGACCACAGCGGTGACGCGTTCTCCATCTACCGCCTGATGCATGAGTTCACCAGCGACTCCGACATCGGGGAGGGCAAGGACTTCGGGGCGGACGGTCTCGTCGGTGATGTGGACATGATCGTCGGCAGTTTCAGCCCGCCGAACACCGCCTCCACCGCCTCCAAAGTCTCCGGGGACGTCACCCGCGCGGTGCAGTCATGGGTGGACGGCAGCCCGAACCACGGAATTGGCATCCGCTGCGACCGCGGCACCAACGCCTGGGTCTTCGGCACCGCCGGCGGCGCCCAGGGGAACCGCCCCAGGCTGGAGGTGACCTACATCCTCGGTGAGGACGTCCAGGCGCACTCCTTCCAAAAGGGATTGAACGGCTATGAGGACAGCTTCGACATCTACGTGAACCAGAGCGACGGGGAGGATGTTCCAACCTACTTCACCAAACCTGGCAAAGACTACCCTGCGATCTTCATCGACAGCATCGACCCTCCCAACCCGGATCCCGACAACCCCGGGATGATCAAGTTCGGGAATGTGGAGAACCTCATGGCAGGCCGCAGGATCGAGTCCGCGAAGCTGCGCATCGTGACCGGTTTCCTGAGCAGCGCTTCCGACAGTCCCGGCCCGTTCACCTTCCACCGCATGCTGGTTCCGTTCAGCGAGGCGTCCATCTATTCGGATTTCGCCGGTGACGCGGGGGCCATGCTCACCGCCGGCCAGATCGGGCCGTCGATGGGTTCCATCTCGACGATCGCCGACTGCGAGGTCGTGGACATCGATATTTCCGAAGCGGTGAAGGCATGGGCGGCGGGAGAGCCGAACCATGGCATCTACATCGGCGCGGGGACCAACAACGGCTGGCAGATCTTCACCACCGGTGTGAACCAGGTCTCCATCAACGGCGGTACGATGGACGGTGTTTCATTCCGTCCGGAGCTGCACGTTGTTTCGACCCTGCCGCTGCCGGTGAACCTGACGTTCCCGGAAACAAACACCCGCCACGTCATCGGAACCCCCATCACCTTCCAGGCCACCGCCGCGCCGAAAGCGCCGGCCACCGTCGCGAAGGTGGAGTTCCTCATCGACGGTGAAGTCATCGGCACGGATACCCAAGCTCCCTTCACCTTCAGCTATCCGGCGGACAAGCTGGGCAACTACGTGCTGACGGCACGCCTGACGGACAGCGCGGACGACGTCACCGACAGTGAGACGGTGGCATTCTCCGTCGTCCCTCCCGCCGGGATGGGCGGACTTTACTTCGATGGTCTCTCGGACCACGTGGCGCTGGGCGATCCCGCGGAGCTGAAGCTGGGCACCTTCACGGTGGAAACCTGGTTCAAGCGTGAGACGAAGGGCGTCACCACCACCACCGGAACCGGCGGTGTGACCGCCATCCCGCTCGTCGCGAAAGGCCGCAACCAGGCGGAGAACTCGACCCTCGACACCAACTGGTTCCTTGGCATCCGCGAATCCGACGGCACCCTGATGGGTGACTTCGAGTCCATCGCGGTTCCCTCCGCCGATCCTGCGATCGCCGCCGGAAAGAATGTTCCGATCACGGGCGTGACCCCTGTTGCCTACGGCGAGTGGAACCACGCGGCGATGACCTTCGACGGCACGTTCTTCCGCCTCTATCTGAACGGAAACCTGGAGCGCGAGATCGACGCGAAAGGTGCGGTGCCCCGCGCCGACAGCATCCAGCACGCGTCCATCGCCACCGCGATGAACTCGACCGGCCTGGGCGAAGGCGCCTTCGGCGGTTTCATGGATGAGGTCCGCATCTGGAACGTCGCCCGCACCCCGGAGCAGATCCGCCTCAAGCTGAACTCCGAAGTCACCTCCGAAACCGGCCTCGCCGCCCGCTGGGGGATGACGGAAGGATCCGGCACCACCATCACCAGCAGCGTCACCCCGGCGGTGACCGGTACCTTCGGCAGCACTCCGATCTGGAGTTCTGGAGCGCTGTTCAACGACAACGCGCTGCCGACGGTGAGCTTCACCGCGCCAGCCAACGGCGGAATTTATCCGGTCGGTCAGGTGGTCAACATCGAGGTCGCCGCAGCGGATCCCGATGGATCCGTAGCGAAGGTGGAATACTATGACAACGGCGCGCTGTCCCACACCGCGACCACGGCTCCGTTCTCCTATCCCTACAGCGTCCTTTCCGGCAACCGCCGCTTCACCGCGGTGATCACGGACACCCTGGGGGGAAGCACCACGACGGATGTCGGCCTGCTGCTCACCGGCACCGTGGCCCCTCCCACCGTGCAGGGTCTCACCGTCGGCATCATCGACGGTGGTGACCAGGAACTCGCGCTCGAGATCCCGCCGGTCGTCCCCGCCCCATGGGCGGTTGTCGCCGCGACGGCCGGGCCGCTGAGCTTCACCAACCCGGGCACCCTGTCCGGTGAGATCGACGTCCAGATCAACGGCTCCAACGTGCCGCTGGCCTCCGGTGTCCTCCTCACCACCAACGTGGTCCTGGACGGAAATACCTCCGCGCTGGACAACCACGCCGCCCCGTATGTGGAGAACGGCAACTACCGGGTGGTCAACTGGGACAACAACGGGCCTGGTGAGCTCCAGCCCGTCACCACCCGGGAGTCCTCCTCCTTCTCCATGGGCTTCTTCCCTTACAGCAAGGGCTGGATCGGCACCACCATCAATGCGGACGGAACCGTCCTGGAAGGCGCGGGCGCGCTCCCGGCCGGTGTGACCGTCACCAACACCGCCGCAGGCAGCTACCGCATCGCCGGTCTTCCGGTCACCGGCAACGTCATCGTCGTGTCCGCAGGAAAGGAATCGGACGACGTGGCGACGGTGAGGCGCAGCGGAACGGACTACTGGGAAGTCCTCACCCGTGACAACAACCAGAGCGCGGAGAACAGTGCCTTCACCTTCCTCTTCATTCCGGACGGAACCGGTGGCGTCCTCAGCGGACAGATCCAGAACGCGGCGGAAGTCGCGGGCCTGAACCGTGAGGCGGCCATGGTCGGCGTCCACACCCGCCAGAGCGTGCAGGGCTATGAGATCACCTTCGGTGACGGCAGCCTGATCAATCCGTCGAACACCGCTCTCTTCATCTCCGGTGACGGTGGTGTGGGCAACGGTGCGGACAACATCTACTCCTACTTCGCCAACGGGAATTCCTTCACGGTCTTCTCCCACGACCTGCCGGGTCTCAACGGCGTCTTCCAGGCCGGCGGCTTCCGCTTCCTGGCGGTGCCACTGGACCCCCGCGTTCCGGGCAATGATGAAGTGGCGGTCAGCGTGACCAAGGCCTTCGGCACGGAAGGTGCCGCCGATGACAACACGCTCGTCTTCACCGTCGGCCGTTCCGGCTCCACGGATGCCGCACTCCCGGTGAACTACACCCTCGGCGGCACCGCCACGGCGGGCAGCGACTACACGGCTCCGTCCGGCGTCGTCACTATTCCCGCCGGGCAGGCATCCGCACGCGTCACCCTCAACATCCTGGATGACCTCGTCCTGGAAACGGATGAAACGGTGGAAATGACCCTCACCGCGGGCGGCGGCTACTCGCTCAGCCCCTACATCAGCACCTTTGGCACCATCCGCAACGCGGCTTCCAATGTGGAAAGCACGACCGTCACCTTCCAGGACGGTCTGAACGGCTATGCCGGCACCTTCCAGCGTCGGATTTCCAGGGATCCGAAGAACACCACAGCTACGGATGCCGCGCTCAACGGCGGCATGAACCCGGGTTCCAGCACTCCACAGCAGAGCTACGGCATGGACGGCGGTATCCCGGACATCAATGACATGCTCCGCTTCGACAACATCATTGGCAGCGGCCCGGGCCAGATCCCGGCGGGCGCGCGGGTGCTGAAGGCGGAGATCTCCATGCTGACCATCGTCGCGGGCAACGCGCAGTCCGGCGGACCGTTCGCGGTCGGACGCCTCACGGAGCCGGTGACGTATGACACGACCTACTCGATGGTCCACGGCGGTGCCGGGGATACTGTCAGCGGCATCCGCGGCATCGTTGACCGTGACAAGCTGTCGGCCGGATTCGGTCAGGCGATCCAGGGAGAATGGTCTACGGCGGATGTGACCGCGGTCGTCCGCGAGTGGGTGGAGAATGGCCTTCCGAATCACGGCTTCGGCCTGTTCGCCAGCGGCACGGAGGATGCATGGAGCTACTGCACCATCGGCAACAACACCCCGGTCAACCGTCCGAAACTGATCATCACCTACACCACGGTGCCCACGGAGCGCTACGACCTCGTGGCCGACCGCAGCGCCGTGTTCAACTCCCGCCCGGACTCCGCCACCACCGACGGTGCCACCATCACCAACCAAGGCTACATCCGGACCGCGCCGAATGACACCCAGGAAGCGATGATCCGCTTCCCGCTGGTGTTCGACAACGACATCACCGGAGCCATCCCGCTCGACCGTGAGATCGTGAAGGCGGAGCTGATGATCCGCACCGGCGGCAACAATGACTCATGGACCTCCGGTGCCGCGGCCATCCACCAGGTCATCACGCCATGGACGACCACCACCAACTTCGGCCTGAATGGCGCGAGGATCGGCACCGACGTGGCGGCCAGCTCCACCGCGGTGCGCGGCATGGGACGCAACACCTACGCCTGGACGGATGTGACCTCCATCGTCCGCAACTGGCGGGCGGGTGCGGCCAACGAAGGCTTCAGCCTGAAGCTGAACAACGCCCAGAACTGGGGCTTCCACTTCCCCGGTGACCTGACGCCGGAGTTCGTGCCGGTCCTCCGCATCACCACCAACAGGGGCGCCGACGTCCCCGTGGAAACGCCATTCGAAGAATGGGCGCGTCTCGAAGGCAGCGCCGGCATCGCGATGGATGATGACAGCGACGGTGACGGCATCCTTGCCCTGGCCGAGTATGCGATGGGCTTCAACCCGAAGGCGCACAACCTGCTCCCCGGTGTGACCCGCAGCGGAGACAACGTCTCCATTTCCTTCCCGAAGGGAGCGCTCGCCGCCGCGGATGCGAAGGTCAGCTACCAGATCCTCAGCAGCATCAACCTCGTGGACTGGGAGGAGGAAACCGCGGCCGTCCAGACCGCCTCCGCCATCTCCCTGGCCAGAACCGACGGTGAAACGAAAAAATTCTACCGCCTGAAGGTCGTCCTCGCACCTTGATGTTCCACTCATGGCGTCCGGCCTGCCTTCGGGCGGGCCGGGCGTCCTCTTTGGTTTTCCCAAGACTGTTTCCGTTCCCGTTTTTCTGATTTCCGACATGCCAGCCTACAAAGGAAGAACCACCGGAGCACCGCTGACCGCGGCTCCACGAAAGTCCCGCCGTGCCCCCCGCAGGGGCAGGCCGGGATTCTCCCTCGTCGCCACCATGACGTGCATGGTGCTGCTGATGGTGATCGCGATGGGGATGATGAGCCTGTCCGCCATCACTGTCCGGAAGGCGGGCAGGGACCACGCCCGCCTGGAGGCGGAGGCGAACGCGCGCATGGCGCTGATGATGGCCATCGGTGAAATCCAGGAACACCTGGGGCCGGACCAACGGGTGTCCGGTGACGCGCGGATCACCGCGCAGGGGAAAGGCCGTCCCGTCAACCCCAACTGGGTGAGCGTCTGGCGCACGAACCAGAAGAACGGCGAGCCCTGGATCCGCCGCTACGGGGACAGGGGCGGGCTGATGGACCTGCGGGGCGAAAATCGCAATCCCCGCGGCGACCGGCTGGCCCTTCTGGTCAGCGGCAATGAAGCCTCCATCCGCCATGAGGATGATGAGACCCTCGATGATGAGAACTCCGCCATCCTCGCCGGGGAGAAATCCATCGGCACGGATGCCGAGGAAACCGAGATCGTCCGCGCGCCGCTGGTGTCGCTCAAGGGCACCGACGGGCAGGGGGGAAGGTATGCCTGGTGGGTGGGGGATCTCGGGACGAAGGCCAACGTGGCGACACGGGACGCCTCCGAGGATTCCTCCCCGGAACTGGCGATGATGCTGGCCCAGGATGCTTCCTGGCAGGCCTTCGGCAAGGATGACATCCCTTCGGAAGCCCGTGGCGGCCTGGTGAGCGACCGCCAGATCGCCCTGTTCGACAACAACCTGAAGGACCGGAATTTCCACGAACATACCGTTTGGTCCGCCGGTCTGCCCGTCAACGTGCGGGATGGTGGCTGGAAGCGTGATCTCACCGCCTATCTCGCCAGCAACGGGAATGTCCCGGACTACCGCGGAAAGGCGGGGCTGCCAGGACTGGATGACCGTGACAGCATCGTCGGCTCCGCGAACAGCCGCGTGGACAATGATTCGTGGGATCCGGGCCAGAGTTCCCGGATCACCCCCGTCGCGCCGAAGTTCGGCCTGCTCCGGCGCTGGGCCGCCCGTGCGGACACCACCCCGGCCGGGAACTACATCTCCGGCACGGAGACCGGGGACACGCTCAGCACCGCCTCCGCCCAAGGGGAGCTGAACGTGGGCAACAGCAACAAGGTCGCCGACTTCAAGACCCAGACCCAGAGCAAGCTGATGCCCATCCTCGCGGAGGGATCGCTCTACTATAACCTCAGTTTCTACCAGATCGTCCCCTCGGATCTGAGGAACCCCTACGGCCTGCGGGTCCACTACTACCCGCGGGTGGTGCTGTGGAACCCCTACAACTTCGAGCTGAGGGTGCCGGATTCCGCGATCCTCCTGTTCATCAATGGCAGCAAGTCCGTCGAGCTGTCGCTCACCGGCGGCATCAGGCGCACCTACCGGATGAACTGGGGCGGCGGCGGAGCCAGCCGGGGAGCCATGTATTTCAAAATGAGCGGCACCACCCTCGGGCCGGGGGAGTCGGGCGTCTGGTCTCCTGCCGCGAACCGGGTCTACAGCGAGTCGAACTTCGGCCAGAACCTGCTGTCCCCGTCCGTTTCGCCCAGCCCCACGCGGAGCTTTTACCAGGACCGCCGCGCGCTGGACGGGGAGCCGCTGTTCGAGCTGAAGAACAACACGGACGCATCCCTCAAGCTGGAGCACAACCGTACCTCCGCGCCACCCATCGACTGGCGGGAGGTGGTGCCGCCCACCAGCTCCACGAGCCTCCAGGCTGACATGTACACCCAGGCGGATGACTATTTCATGTCCTGGAAGCCGCTGTCCGCCTCCTCCTTCAACACGACGACCTTCAGGGACTTCCCGATGGGGCGCTTCATCTCCTGCGCCTACCAATACGGGGACGAGGATGAGATGCCGGTGGAGTGGACCTCGCTCGATCCGGTGCCATTCCCCGCCATGTCCGGAGCCACCGGCACGGTGAACGTCATCCCGGACCGCCGCACGCGGGATGGCTTCCGCTTCCGCTGGTCCCAGGAGACGGAGTCGAACATGATCGGCTCCGGCAGCCTCACCGGCTCCGCCCACCTGGAGGACTCTCCCATCGGCAACTGGAACGTCCGCGCGTCCTACTCCTTCCGCAGTCCGTTCGACAACGTGACGGATGTCGCCCCGAACTTCTTCGGAATCTACACCCGCGACCTCTTCGACACCGAGGTGGACTGGAACAACATGAACCCGCGCGCCCAGGACGGAAAGTTCCTGGGGGATCCGTTCGACCAGCCCGTCCGTGCCCCGCAGAAGCGCATCCTCTTCGACGTGCCGCGGAAAGGCACGGAGATCGCCTCGCTGGGTGCCTTCCAGCACGCGGCCCTTTCGGAAATGGTGTGGCACCCCACCTATGCGGTGGGGAACTCCCTGGTGGACCCGCGGGTGCCGCAGGACCGCACGGAGCCGGACCGTTCCCAGCCGATCCACCGGGACAAGGGCGGCTGGAACCAGGACTCCATCGGCTACTCCACGGCGGACGGCCGCTCGAACACCAACGGTGAGAACGCCACCACCAACGAGGACAACTGGGCGTTCCACGCACGGCGGTTGCTCCAGAACGCCGCCTTTGAGAACACCCTGATCTATGACCTCGCCTTCGAGGTGAACCACACGCTGTGGGACAGCTATTTCCTTTCCAGCGGCACCCCCAGGCAGAAAAAGGCATTTCTCGACAACCCGGTTGAAAACCCGCTGCCCAACGGACGCATCCTCCCCAACCGGATGGCCGGGGAGATCACCGAGGAGGATCTGACCGACTACCACCGTGCGGCGTCCCGCCTGGTGGTGGATGGTGCGTTCAACGTGAACTCCACCAGCGTGGAGGCATGGGAGTCCCTGCTGCTGTCCAACCTGGGCGTGAAATACAACGACAAGGTCGCCTTCCCGCGCTTCCCTGATCCCAAGGAAGGGACATGGAACGGCGGGGATGCCTCCAGCAACAACGCCTGGGCCGGACAGCGTGTCTTCAGCAAGGAGGAGATCCGCAGGCTGGCGGAACAGATCGTCAGGCAGGTGGAGCAGCGTGGCCCGTTCCTCAGCATGGGGGACTTCGTCAACCGCCGCCTCACCATGGATGAGTATGGCAAGAAGGGCGCGCTCCAGGCCGCCATCGACGACTCCGGCCTCAACCAGGCCTTCGAGCAGCAATGGCCGCTCAACAACCAGAACTCCCTGCCGGACTTCGAACACCCGGACCACATCCGCGATGCGACGAGCATGGAGCAGACTTCCAAGCCGGACACCACCGCCTGGGGCGCCCTCGGTTTCCTCACCCAGGGGGACCTGCTCCAGTTCCTCGGCCCGGCGCTGACGGTCCGCTCGGACACCTTCAAGGTCCGTGCCTACGGCGAAAGCCTCGACAAGTTCGGCAAGGTCACCGCCCGCGCCTGGTGTGAGGCCATCGTCCAGAGGACACCCGGCTATGTCGATCCGAAGGACGACATCATGTTGCTGCCGCAGGATCTGAATGAAACGAACCAGAAGTTCGGCCGCCGTTTCCGGATGATCTCGTTCCGCTGGCTGAAGCACGGCGAGATCTGAAGGCCGCGTCCGTATGTCCGCTCCGGACAAAAAAGGGGGAGCGGGGGATGTCACCCCGTCCCCCGTCATGTGAAAAGCGGATCCGCTCAGATTGCTTCCACCAGCTTCTGCATCTTGCGGCCGTATTCGACGTAGGAGTCGTAGCACTGCTGCCAGTCCACCAGCGTCGGGTCCGGGGCGTGGAAGACGGTGGCGACGTGCGGCTCGATGGCGATGTAGCCCTGGTAGCCGTTGGCGAGCGCGTCGGCGATGATCTCGCGCACCTTCGCCTTGCCCTCGCCGGGCATGGTGTACTCCGGCTCGATGTCATCGGAAACCGGGTTCATGCTGTCCTTCACGTGGATGTGGACCACATTGCCACGCACGGCTTTCCAGAACTCCAGCGGGTCCTGCCATGGATACGGCTCCGCCTTCGAGCGGTCCTTCTGGAACATCGGGTTGCCGGTGTCGAAGATCAGCTTCATGTCCGGGATCTCGTCCAGCAACCGGAGGGTGTGGCTTGCGGAGAAGCCGCCCCAGTTCATGCAGTTCTCATGGGCGGCGACGAGGCCTTCGCCCTCGAACCGCTTGACGATCTCCCGCAGTCGGCGGATGCGCTCCCGCTCCTGCTGGTCCTGGCCCCATGGCTCCTGGCCGTAGGACATGATGCGGACGATGCCGGTGCCCAGCCGCTTCATGCGCGGGATGCAGCGGTCGATCTCACCGATGGTGACGTTGAAGTCGCTGGAGATCTTCTTGCCCCAGCTCCCCAGCAGGGAGCCGAACTCCGGGATGTGGATGCCCGCTTCATCCAGGCGGTCCGCCACGCGGTTGAACTCGTCTTCCGGCAGGTCGTGGATGTTCGCGTTGCCCACCATGCGGGCGGAAATGTTGCTCCAGCCGATGTCCTTGGTGGCCTGGATCTGCTTGTCGAGGTCGCGGGAGGCTTCGTCCGCGAAGCCGGTGAATCGGTTGGTGGGGAAAGTCATGGTTTCTGGGTTCGTTGGGTTCTGGAAACCGCGGGTTTGGCGCGGAGACGGCCCATTGATCGGCTGATCCGGGAAAAACTTCAAACGCAATGTTGTTCACGGGAGGATCACTCACTCCTTCGGCCGCTTCATCAGGATGATGAACTCCTTCAGGTGGTGGTCGGCATCCGTTTTGAGAACGCCGGTCACTTCCCAGCACTGGTCTCCCAGGCGGTTGAGATAGTCCTGCAGGTCGGAGGGGGTGGAGATCCCGCCACCGCCGAATTTCACGGTGCGATATTCCCAGCGGATCATGTCAGGAATACGTTGCCACGGGCCCTTTTCTTGCTGATCCGCGGGACGTTGCTCCAGCCCGTATCCCGTTGAAAACCAAATCGGCAGATGACGCCGTGGGGGGAATCACCTGCCGATCACTTTTTTGGGGGGAAATCTGTCACCACTCCGGTCGGGGGGAGGCCTTCGTGGCTGACGGGTGGGACCATGTCACGAAACCGGCCATCGGGGTATTACGCGATCACGGAACATCTCCGGTTTGCATCCCCCGGTGAGCCGTGCCATTGTCTTCCCATAAGAACCGCAGCCGGTGTGCTGGCAGCGGGGCTGTTATCCGGGGGGAAGACAGTCCTGCGAGGCCACCGGCTGCGGCTTTTTATTGCCCGGAGCCTGCCTTGTTGCCCTGTCCGGCGCGCCCGTTCCCCAAAATAGAAGGCCGGGACTTTCGTCGCCGGCCTCCAGGTTCAGGAATGATGGGGAAGGAAGATCAGAGATAGACCTTCTTGCCGTCGTTCTGGGCGCTCTCATAGATGGCGCGGATGACGGCGACGGGCTTGCGCGCCTCGCTGGCGGAGACGGTCGGCTCGCGGCCTTCGCGGATGGCGTTGACCACTTCCTCGAAGTTGCGCTGGTGCTGGTAGTAGCTGATGGCGGACGGATCGTTCGCGCCCACGCCGATGCCCAGGCCCTTCATGTACTTCGAGCGCACCTCGGCGTCCTCCGGCCTTTCGTCGCGGAAGTCCCAGATTTCGAAGGATTCATCGGCCAGGAACACGGAGCCGTCCGTGCCGGAAAGCTGGACGCGGGCCGGGTGCCCGTCCTTCGACCAGGTGCACGTGGACGCCTCGATCACGCCGCGCGCGCCGTTCTCGAACTCGACGATGGCGACGATGATGTCCTCCACCTCGATGTCGGTGTGGGCCAGCAGGGCGGCGTTCGCCTGCACGGACTTGATGGGGCCGGCCAGATAGATCAGGGAGTCCACGGTGTGGATGGACTGGTTCATCAGCGCGCCGCCACCGTCCAGCGCCCAGGTGCCGCGCCATGCGGCGGAGTCATAGTAGGACTGCTCCCGCCACCATTTCACGTAGGCGGAGGCGCTGGTCAACTTGCCGAAGCGGCCTTCGTCGGCGGCTTTCTTGAAAGCGTCCATGCCGGGGTGGAAACGGCGGTTGAGGACGGCGGCCAGCGTGCGGTTGTTCGCCGCGGCGGCTGCCATCAGCTCGTCCACGCGTTCCACGGTCACCTCCAGCGGCTTCTCGCAGATGACGTGCTTGCCCGCGTTGAGCGAAGCCAGCGCCGGGTCCAGGTGCGCGCCGGACGGCGTGCCGATGGTCACGATCTCCAGTTCCGGGTCGGAAAGGAACTCATCGATGTTCGAGTAGGCCTTCGCGCCATATTCCGTGGCGAGCTTCTGCGCGCCCTCCGCGCGGAGGTCGAAGACGGAGTGGAGCGTGCCGCCGGTCATGGCGGTGATGGCCTTGGCATGGAAGTGGCCGATCATGCCGGCGCCGATGATTCCGAATTTCATGGAAGAGGATGGGAGTGGGGTTTGGGCTGCAGGGAAGGTATTACGTGACGGATGGAGAATCGGACGGACCGGCGGGTTTTTGCAAGAGTCCATTCGGGTGGGTCCCCGGCGCGCGTCAGAACGGCTTGGTGTAGCCCAGCCATGCGGCGTATCCGGCGGCGGCCAGGCTGAAGGCGAAGCCCATCCACGCGGGCAGGATGTTCCGCTTCACCAGGGCCGGTGCCGCGCCGATGAACAGCCAGATGCCCAGCTTCACCAACCACCAATACTGCCCCTCCGGCGGCTTCTTCAGGATCGCGAAGCCGATCAGCAGGATGAGGACCAGGGAGATGCCATGGAGCGCGCTCGCGCCCTTTTTCCCCGTTCCGCCGAGGAAGATCGCGCCGAGGGAACCGAAGAGGGCCAGCGCGCTGGCGACGTGGAGGGTGTGGAGGATGAATGGATTCATGGGTTGTGGGGAAACGGGATGCCGTGGAGCTTCTCCAGCCGCTCCGGCACGCGCAAGACTCTTCCTGCCGGGATGGAAACCGCGGCTGAAGTTGTAATGTGGCGCGGGGGAAACCGTGCTATCATACCCGGTCATGAAAAGGTTCGTCCTCTGGATCGTCGTGCTTGTTTCCGGCTTCTACGCCTTCCTGGCCGGGCCGTTCATCCCGGATCCGCTGCCGTTCCTGGATGAGGCGGTCGCGCTGGCCATCTTCCTGAAGGCCACCTCCGCGCTGGGTTATGACGTCCGCCGTTTCCTGCCCTTCCTGGGAAAAGCGAAAGCCGCGGGCGGGAAAAAGGCGGACCGGCCGCAGTCGAAGGACATGACAGTCGATGTTTGATTTTGCTCCCCGTCCATGGAAGATCCACGGCCTCCCGACCGTAAGATCGCATCCCCATGGACGAACCCATCCAAGAATCCGCCGCCGAACCCGCCCCCGCCCAGAAGAAACGCCCGTGGGCATTGACCCTGCTCGGGCTGGCCTCCATCGGCGGTCTTGTCGCGATGCCATTTCTCGCCGGTCCTCCGGATGGGGACAAGATGCCGGACATCGTGCGCTTCATCGGCCACTTCCACCCGGTGATGTTGCACCTGCCCATCGGCGTGTTCTCGCTCATCGCCCTGCAGGAAGCGGGCGCCATCTTCCTGAGAAAGCGCGGCGAACGCCGTGAGACGCCGCTTTTCCCGATGTTCTTCGGCGCGGTGACCTGCATCATCGCGGTCATCGCCGGATTCCTGCTCTATCATGGCGGCGGCTATGAGGGGAATGAGCTGGCGGAGCGCCACCTGTGGGGCGGCCTGGCCTTCGCCGTGGCCTCCGTGCTGGTCCTCATCGTGAAGGCATGGACCATCGCCTCCGTGGCGAACCAGGCGTTCTACCGCCTGCTGTTTTTCGCGAACATGGGCATCATGAGCTTCGCCAGCCATGACGGTGCCTCCATCACCCACGGCTCTGACTACCTCACCTCCTTCGCCCCGGACCCCATCCGCAAGCTGCTTGGCCTGCCGGAGCGCAAGAAGAAGGGCACCGGAGAGGGTGGTACGCCGGAGAAGGCCGTCTCTCCGCAGCAGAAGGTCGTCTATGACGACATC
This sequence comes from Luteolibacter sp. SL250, assembly GCF_026625605.1. Lineage (NCBI taxonomy): Bacteria > Pseudomonadati > Verrucomicrobiota > Verrucomicrobiia > Verrucomicrobiales > Verrucomicrobiaceae > Luteolibacter > Luteolibacter sp. SL250. Next base: position 4,208,298 of record NZ_CP113054.1, on the reverse strand, counting down.
ATCGCGCCGATCTTCGAGAACCGCTGCAACCAGTGCCACAAAGAGGAGAAGGCGAAGGGCAAGCTGCGGATGGACAACTACGAGATGCTCATCAAGGGCGGCAAGGAAGGTCCGTCCATCGAGCCTGGCTCCGCGGAAAAGAGCAACATCATCGTCCGCATGTCCCTGCCGCTCGACGAGGACGAGCACATGCCGCCGGATGGCAAGCCGGAGCCGGAACCGCATGAGGTCGTCCTCATCAAGTGGTGGCTCGACAGCGGCGCGGACCCGAAAAAGACCCTTGGCGAGATGGGTGAGATCCCAGCTCCGGTGAAAGAAGCGCTGGCCAAGCTGCCATCCAACCACGCCGCCGTCATGGAGGAAGTCGCCGCCAAGAAGGCCGCCGGTCCGACGGATGACCTGAAAGGCACCGTCATCCAGCTCCAGAAAGAGTATCCCGGCGCGGTCACCTTCGAGTCCCAGCAGTCCTCGAACATCACCTTCTCCGCCGTGTCCCTCCGGGGGAGCCTGGACGACGCTGGTTTCGCCAAGCTGGAGCCCATTTTCCCGAACCTCGTGGAAGTCGAGCTCTCCGCCACCAAGGTGACGGACGCCTCCGTGGCGAAGCTCTCCGCCGCTCCGAACCTGAAGAAGATCCGCCTTGCGGAAACCGACATCACGGACGCCGCATTCGATACGCTTGTGAAGCTCCAGGCCTTGGAGTCCCTCAACCTCTGGGGCACCAAGGTGACCAACGAGGGCGTAATGAAGCTGGCCGCGCTGCCGAATCTGAAGAGCCTCTACCTTTGGCAGACCGGCGTCTCTCCGGAAACCATCACCGCGCTGAAGGCGAAACTGCCGAACTGTGACATCTACACGGGCATCGGAGAGTCAACACCTGTCCCGGCACCAGCGCCCGCCCCGGCACCAGCGCCCGCCCCGGCACCAGCGCCCGCCCCGGCACCAGCGCCCGCCCCGGCACCAGCGCCCGCCCCGGCACCAGCGCCCGCCCCGGCACCAGCGCCCGCCCCGGCACCAGCGCCCGCCCCGGCACCAGCGCCCGCCCCGGCACCAGCGCCCGCCCCGGCACCAGCGCCCGCCCCGGCACCAGCGCCCGCCCCGGCTCCAGCGCCCGCCCCGGCTCCAGCACCTGCCCCGGCTCCAGCGCCCGCCCCGGCTCAATGAAAACCCTCCGCCACCTGCTGCCGGGAGTGCTCGGCCTCTCTCTTGCCGCTCTGAGTTTCGCTCAGGAACCCGCCGTTGCGCCGGACATGACCGCCGGTCCGGCTCCGGTAGGAAAACCGTGGGAACCCGGGTGGGGCTTCTGGCCGAAGGTGCCGCAGGCATGGCAGCAGACCCACCAAGGCATGCTCAAAAAGCGCGACAAGGGCGGCATCGACATCCTCTTCCTCGGTGACTCCATCACCGCGGGCTGGAGCGGCGCGGGCAAGGAAACCTGGGCCGCCGAGTTCGAACCGCTGAAAGCCGCCAACTTCGGCATCGGCGGAGACACCACCCGCCAGACCCTGTGGCGCATCGGCCAGGGGGAGCTGGACGGCCTCAAGCCGAAGACCGTCGTCCTGATGATCGGCGTGAACAACATCTTCCAGAACAACGGCACCGACGTGGAGATCGCCAAGGGCGTGGAAGAAGTCATCAAGCAGATCCAGGCGAAGACCCCGGACTCCACCATCATCCTCCAGTCCGTGCTGCCGCTGAAGGCGGAGGTCTTCGACAAGCGTGTGCAGGCCGTGAACCCGCTGATCCAGAAGCTGGCCGTGGGCAAGGTCCGGTGGCTCGACCTCACGCCGACCTTCCGCGGCGCGGATGGGAAAAGCATCCCCGACCTCTACACCGAGGACGGCACCCACCTCGGCCCGAAAGGCTACGAAGCCTGGGCCAAAGTGTTGGCTCCGGTGCTGAAGTAAGGAGCCGTAAGGAGGGAGGACACTCCTGTCCTCCGGCTGCAACCGGAACTCATAGCAAAAGCATTTCCGGATAGATCAACCTGTCATCTCATCCGCCAATGCCGCCGGAGGACAGGAGTGGGAGCGAATCGGACATAGCGGCGTAGCCGCAATGTCCTCCCTCCTTATTCGGATCCCATCCTTCCATGCTGGACGATGCGGACCATCCGCTCCAGCATGCCGGACACACGGATATGCCGGACCTCCATCACATGACCATCGCAGGCATTCCCGGTGGAGCCGTGCCGGTTGCCGTTGGTGTGGTGGTGATGGTCCTGCAGGCACTGGCCTTTTTCCGTGATCTGGATGAGCGGTGGACGTGGTGCTGCCTTGCCCTTTCTCCGGTGCCGCTGCTTCTCGGCATCACGGAGTTCGGCGCGGGATACCGCCAGACCGTTTCCTTCGAACCGGGTGTCGCCGGGGGGCAGCCTTTCCGGACAATCCTGATGGGACTGGAGGAGCTTCTGTTTCCGTTGGCCATTTCCGCACTTACCACGGTGCTGCTGGTGGCCGGGATGGTGATCCTGTATCTGCCGATCCGGCATCGCCGACCCGGAACGGTGGGCATCATCTGGACGGCGTCCGTGGCGATGGTTTTCCTCTGCTTTTCCGGAGAAGGGCTGCTCAACATCCGTGCCCACTCCAAGGCGGTCGCTTTCCATCCTGCCAGTCCGGGCGTCTATGAAACCGAGGGTCCGGTCACGGTGCTGCATTGGTTGCTGACCGGGCATATCGCGGGATGGTTCATTCCCTTTTGGCTGATCGTGGCCGCCGTGATATCCTGCCGCCTGCACCCCCGTTTCCGGCTGAGGCTGGCCTATGTGGTCTTCGGACTGACCATGCTGATTCTCATCACTTCTTGTCTGGTCATTTTCAAAGCCATCGTGGTCATCAATGCCACCCATCCCGCCATCTCCGGAAAAAGCTGGGTGGATGTCCTCAAGGTCCATTCGTGGTAACAACATCCGTCCGCACCCACCGATATGCCAGAGCCGACCCTGCTGGACCTCTACAAGGAAATGGGAACCTCCGGCCATGTCCTCCTGCTGCTTTTCCTGACGATCCTCGCGTTCGCCGGGGTGATCCATTTCCGGGCGCTGGATCATCGCTGGCGCCGGGCATTCCTTCTGTTGTGCGGCGTCCAGGGAGCTACAGGCCTGCTTTGTGGCATCTGGTCGATCTTCGTCGTGGTCAGCAGCAGTAGAAAGTGGAGTAACCTTCCCAATTTGGAAAGTCTGTTAGCCAGTCTGGGCGAAAGCATGGTTGTCATCCAGTTCGGCGCGTGGCTGACCGTTATTCTGCTGCTGGTCTCGGCGGTGCTTTTTGTGACCAGTAAGGAGGGAGGACGCTCCTGTCCTCCGACTGCAACCGGAACCGATAGCAAAAGCATTTCCGGATGGGTCTACCTTGTTCTTCATCCGCCAATGCCGCCGGAGGACAGGAGTGTCCTCCCTCCTTAATCGACTGCAACCGGAACTGATAGCAAAGGCATTTCCGAATAGATCCACCTTGTTCTTCATTCGCCAATGCCGCCGGAGGACAGGAGTGTCCTCCCTCCTTACTGCCCGCAAACCCTCATCTCCATCCCACCTGGCACGCCTCTTGCTATTCTGAAGATGTCGCGAGACACAGGCGGTTCGACTGATTGATCTTAGGGTTATGGGTTTTCCCCGGGGATGATCATTCGGACCGCCTTCTCGCTATGATAGGCCCTCGGCGGAGTGAAATCCACGCTCCTCCCTCACCTCGTCCGGAACGTCCTGCTCTCCATCAGCGCCAGGAACAGGTCGCGGAAGCCGCCTTTGTCCTGCTCCACCTTTGCGACGATGCCTTTCAACTCCTGCTTCTCCGCGTAGCTGGGGATCCTGCCGGTGGCGTAGATCATGAGCTTTTCCGAAAGGCACTCGGCGAAGAGGTTGATGTTGCCGGAGATCCACTGTTTCAGGTCGGTGTAGCCGGCGATGGGGGTGCCATCCGGCAGGACGCCCGACGGGTCGATCTTCACGTTGATGCCGGGCCAGTCCTCGCGCCATCCGCCGACGGGGTCGAAATTCTCCAGCACGAAGCCGATGGGGTCGATCTGGTTGTGGCAGCCCCGGCAGTCGGCGGATTTCGTATGGGCGCCCAGCAGGTCGCGCGGGGTCTTCGCGCCCTGGGTGTCCGGGGTCAGCGCGGGGACATTGCTGGGGACCGGAGGAAGGGGGACGCCCAGGATCTTTTCCAGCACCCATACGCCGCGCAGCACCGGCTGGGTGTCCACGCCGTTGGCGGTGGCCATCATGACGGCGGACTGTCCCAGCAGGCCGCCGCGTACCCCGCCGCGCGGGACGGGCAGGTGCTCGATCTTGCGCTGTTCCGTGATGTAGGCGCTGGCAGGGTTCACCCGCTTCTCGCCCTTCACCGTGTAGTCGTAGTTCTCCATCGCGAACCGCTTGGAGGTGGTGATGAAATCCGGATCGATGAAGTCGCGCAGCGGGCGGTTCTCATTGAGGATGGTGAAGAAAAAGTGCTCCACCTCCGCCTTGGCCAGCTCCACCTCATCGGTGGAGAAGCCGAATTTTTCGTCCGGCATGATCTCCGGCAGCAGGCGGGTATCCAGCCACTGCTCGGTGAAGTCCCGGATCATCGGGGAACCCGGGGAGCGGGGCATCAGGTTGGTGACGGCCTCACGGTAGACGGCCGGGTCGGACAGCTTTCCGGCGCGCGCCTGGATGACGATGTTTGCCGTCGGCGCGTTGCGGGTGAGGAAGTAGGCCACGCGGCTGGCCAGGTCGTGCTGGTCCATCTCGCCGGGGTTGATCTCGCGGTAGATGAAGCGCGGGGAGACGAGCGCGGCGCGCAGCATGAGGTGCATGCCCTCGTCGAAGGTGTGGCCCTGCGCCCAGTGGTTTTTCGCGATTTCCAGGTATTCGTTGCGGACGTCGTCGCCCACGGGACGGCGGAACAGGCGCGGCAGGAAAAGACGCAGCCCGCGGTCGGCGAAGGCGACGTCGCTTTCCCCGTTCCGGCGGTTGCTGAAGCTCCACTCCCGCCACTCCCGGCGGCGGATGTCCTGCGGGCCGTCCACGGTCTTGAACGGCCCCTCGATCTCCACGCCGTGGATCTGCAGCGACGGGCCGTTGTCATGGTAGTGGTAGGCCAGCGTGTCCGCCAGCGCGCGGGAGGTGCCGGACTCCTCCGCCATCTTCAGCGCGGCTTGCGTGTAGCGGTTGTCCGGGGTGGCGTCGGCCAGGTTCAGGTCCGGGTTGTTGTAGGCGCGGAGAAAGATGTCCCAGCCGTTGCGGCCGCGCAGCGGGGTGATGGAGACGCGCTTCCGCGGGTTCCCCGGGAAAAGCATCTCCTGCCATGCGGCGAGAAAGCGTTGTTCCTTGAACCGTTCCTCCAGCAGCGCGGTGAAGCCTTCCGGCTCATGGTCCAGCTCCGCGTTCAGCCAGCGGAAGGCGGGTGTCTGGCCTTCGTGAAGCTCCGCCTCGAAGGTGACGGTCTCCGGTGTTTCGCTGGTGACGGAGATTTCCTGCAGCAGGCGGAAATTCGTGATCCGCAGGCGGTCGCTGGCGGACAGGTCGCGGGCACGCACCTCCAGGATCATCGGGTCCTTGCCCTTCGGTTTGAAGGCGGAGGTGGACACGGTGATGCGGTAGATGCCGGAGTCCTTGATCTCGATCTTGCTCGGCCAGGTGCAGCTCCGCATCATGTCGGGGCTGCGGGAGGCCAGGCGCAGCGCGTCACCGTGCAGGGACGCCGCGGAAAAGCTCAGCACCAGGTCCTGGATGCCCGCCTTGCGCTTCGTCACCGGCGGCTTCGGCTTCGGCGGCGGGAAAAGTTCATCCGCGATCTGGCGGGCGACTTCATGATAGGACTCCAGCAGGGGAGGGGAAAGGACCAGCGCCTCCGCCACCGTGTCAAAGCCGTGGTCGCGCGTGTCGCGCGGGAACCCGGCGGGCAGGTCGAAGTCGTGCATCTGGAAGGTGGTCCGGATGGAGTTCCGGTATTCCAGGCGGTTCAGGCGGCGCGGCAGCGTGCCGCCGAACGGGGTGTGCTGTTTCAGCTCGCCATCCAGGAAGGAAAGCAGGGTCTTCTTCTCCTCCGCCGTCGGCTGTTCCTTGTCCAGCGGAGGCATCTGCTGGTGCGCCAGGACGTTGAACACCTTTTCCCAGTCCTTGCCCGCCTTTGCCTTGCTCCAGTCGATGTCCAGCCCGTCGAGGTTGATGCCGCCCTTGGCCTCCTCCTCGTTGTGGCATTTCACGCAGCGGCTCTCCAGCACGGCCACCACGTCATCCGGGATGGACGTGGTCTTCCCCGCCTCCGCCGCATGGACGGATGACACCGCGAAACCCGCCGCCCCCACCAGGAGGAGGCGGCCACCCATTCCAGCCCGGTGCATCATGAAAAGAGCTGGTTCATGTTCCTCGATGCGTTGGAGAAGTTGCCGGACTCCACGCCGAGGCGTTGTTTGATGGTGATGTAGAGGTCGCCCAGCAGCGGGGCGTCCTTCGCCTTGCTGTCGATGGCGATGTGCTGGCCGTGGCCGAAGCCGCCGCCCGCCACCAGGGTGGGCAGGTTCGCGTTGCTGTGGCGGCTGGCGTCGCCCATGCCGGTGCCCAGCAGGATGACGGTGTCATCCAGCAGCGACTTGCCTTCCGGGTTCTTCTTTTCCGAAAGCTGGGTCAGGAATCCGGAGAAGCACGCCATGTGCGCGCGCTCGATGGCGATGAGGTCGCGGATCATTTCCGGATCATTGCCATGGTGGGAAAGCGCGTGGTAACCGGCCTTCAGCACGGCGCCGTCGATGGCGAAGACCTGGCCGAGGCCATCCAGGAAGAGGGACATCACGTGCGTGGAACCGGTGTCCAGCGCCAGCGTCATGAGGTCATACATGATGGTGCCCGCCTCCATCTGGAGGTTCGGCGTGATGGGGTCGTAGCTCGGCAGCTTGTAGCCGGGGTCCGGCGCGGGCTGGTCCAGCGCGGCGAGCTGGCGGCCCATCTTGTTCTCCACGCTGCGGAAGGAGTCGAAGAACTCCTCCAGCTTGTCCTTGTCCCGCTGCGGCAGGTTCGCCTGCAGGCGCTTCGCGTCGTCCAGCACGCTGTCGATGGAGCTCTGGCCGCTCTTGAGCAGGTATTCGGTGCGCTCGCGGCTCGCCTTCGAGGCGAAAAGCTGGCGGTAGAGCACGCTGGGTCGCACGGTGGCGGGCAGGCCGATGCCCTGCTTCGTGTAGCTCATGGACTTCGCGCCCTCGCCCATGCCGGTGGCCAGCTCCACGGAGGCGAAGCGGGTCTTGCCGCCGACCGCATCCGCGATCTGCTGGTCCAGCGAGTAGGATCCGGGGGCGTTCCCGCACAGGAAGTTCGACCACGCCTTGTGGCCGTTGGGCGCGCGGTGGTCCAAGCCGGAAAAAATGGTGATTTGGTCCCGGTGCTTTTCCAGCGGGGTGAGGCTGGCGGGCATCGTATAGTCACGTCCGGCGGTCTTCGGGAAGAACGCGGGCTGGTGCCAGCCGAGGTACGAACCGATGGCGATGAAATTCTTCGCACGCTTCGCGGTGGCGGCGGTGGTGGCCGCGGCGGCGCGTGTTCCGCCAAACGCTTCGAGGGCGGGCAGGGCGATCAGCGCGGTGGCGCTGCGGAGGAACCGGCGTCTGGAAAAGGTGGGCTGCATGGTGGCGGGCAACAGGGATACGTGACCGATGACGCCGAGTTTTCCGGAAATCCGTCAACTGTGGACACTCTTCCGCAAAGGTCTGCCAAAAAGGGCAGGCCCGCAACCGGGACCGCGGGATTTATCCCGCCCCGGAGAATCCAGCCGGCATGCGAAGCCAAGCGGGATGAATCCCGCGGTCCCAGCGTGGCTCCGGCCTTCAGAACTGCCAGGTGGCGGAGAGAAAGAAATTCCGGCCCGGTGCCGTGGTCCGGTCATCGACCGCCGAAGTGTGGCCACCACCGACCCCCGCGAGGCCCAGATGCCCCCCGCCACGGCGGACGGTGGACCAGTTCCAGTACTGCTCGTCGAAGATGTTGTTGACCCCCGCGTTGAGGGTCAGGCCGCGGACCGGCTTCCACCATGCCAGCAGGTCGAGCGTGAACCAGGAGTCCGGGCGGAACATCTTGCCATTCATGGTCGTGTCATCCGTGCGTGTGACGGCTCCGGTGTAGGTGCCGATCATGCGCGCGCCGTATTTTCCGTCCGGATCCGCGTAGCCGATGAAGCCGATGGCCTTCCACGGCTCCACGGTGTTCACCGGCTCATCCTTCGTCAGGTTCCGGCCGATGGTGTAGCCCGCGCTGAGACCCAGCGAGACCCCCGTCAGCGCGGGTTTCCAGGATCCCGCGTCCCATTCGCCGCTGGCCTCGACGCCGTAGATCTCAGCCTCACCCTGGTTCAGCGTGGTGGTGATGACTTCGCCACCCGGCCGGACTTCCAGCACCTGGTTGTTCTCGATGAAATCCTGGTAGCGGGTGTAGAACAGCTCCAGCCCCACACGCCCGCGGTCATCCTCCGCCTTGTAGCCCAGCTTGAAGGCGTGGCTCGTTTCCTCCTTCAGGCCGGGGTTGGGGATGGTGGTCTGGGTACTGGCTCCCGTGGCGGGGTGGTCGAAAACCATGGTCAGTTCCTCCGCGGTCGGATTCCTGGTGCCCAGCGCGTAGCCCGCATAGACGCGCGAGTTCTCCGTCGGCAGGAAGCCCACGTCGAACCGCGGCGAGAGGGTGAAATTGTCATACCCGTCGCTCGCCTGCGGTGCGGTCGCGGCACCGCCCAGGGCGTCCTGCAAACGGTCGAGGAACTGTTGCGTCAGGTTCGTGTCGATCTGGTGGTAGTCCAGACGCAGTCCGGGGGAGAACTCCCACAGGGTTCCCAGCTTCACATCATCCTGGAATACCAGTCCCACACGGGTGGTCTCCGAAGGGGCGAAGGAAATGCGGTCGGTGTCCGTCGTGGTGACGATGGAGGTGATGATCGGGTTCAGTGGATCGGTCAGATCCCGGACCACCTGGCCCTGTGTCTCCGTCCGGTCGAACCTGTTCGATGACTTTTCCATCGAGGCATCGATGCCGAAGAGGAAATGATGCTCCTGGTCGTCGAATTCCACCGTCTTGTGGGCGAACGACGTGATGCCATAAAGCTCGGTTTCGAACTCGATCTCCTGGGTGCGGTTGCGCCCTTGCACCATCAGGTCCGGATTATTGGCGAGGAGCCAGGTGCGCCATGGGGCGGGGATGGCAGGCAGGTAGGGGGCCAAAGGGCCGCCCAGATCCACGGCGCGGACCGTCGGGTTCGTGCTGACGTTCCGGCTGCCGCTGGTGGCGCTCTGCCAGTAGGCCTGCGTCTCCACCTTGTCCACCCAACCCCCGATGGGTTGGTAGAGCCATTTCAGGCTCAGGCGGCTGCGTTCCACATCCTGCCAGTTGTCGATGCCCTCGCGGAAGATGGTGAAGATGCCCCCGGCGGGATCGATGGCGCTCCGCATGTCGGCGTGGAGATTCCGTTCGTAGTGTTCGAAGGTGAACTGGAACACATGGTCCCCGGCATCGTAGCCGACCTTCGCCAGCCACGCGGAGCTGTCGATGGACATCGGATCCGGGGGGATGCTGCCGTTGTTGGCCGTCTCGTTGGACTCGCGGCCCGCGTAGAGAAGGAGGTAGTCCAGTCCACCCGCGCGGCCACCCCCGCCGAGCTGCCAGGCCAGGCCCTCGTTGCGCGAGAAAAACTGGGTGCGGGCCAGTCCACCCCAGGTCTTGTCCGCGTAGAGATCCCGGGGATCGAGCGTCTTCATCGAGATCACCCCCCCCATGGAGTCGGAGCCATACTGCGCGCCGGCCCCGCCCTTGAGGATCTCCACCAGTTGGAACATCGACGGATCGAAATAGTCCCTCCCCATGCCACCGGCTCCGCTCTCCTGTCCGGCGTCGAACGAGGTCGAGATGTATTCCGGCGGCTGGCGGATGCCATCCACCTCGATACCCACCCGGTTGCCCTCGATCCCCCGGATGTTGAAGGACGCGGAACCGGACGAGGCATAACCCACGGAGCCGTCTCCCGTCGTGGAGTCGAAGGGTACGACCACCGTCGGGTCATATTTCACCATCGAACCCAGATCTTGGACGCCGTTCTCCGCCATGGTGCGGGAGTCGATGCGTGTGGTCGTTCCCCGGATGTTCAGGAAAGGGTCACGCGCGGCGGACACCACGATCTCCCCGAGCGTTTCCTCGGTGGCGGAGACGGGCTTGTCGTCCGCCGCCGTGGCTTCACCGGAGATCTCCTCCTCCACGGGGACATCCGCCTCGTCCACCTGCGCGTGGAGCGGAGCGGCGGCGATGAAGGGGAGGAGAAAGATGGATTTCATTGGCAGATGGCCAGGGGTTCGCGGATCTCAGTAGGAGATGCGCAGATGCATGAAGCGGCGGGCATTCCCGCTGACCGTCACCTCATCCTGGATGGTGAGGAGATCCCCGCCGGTGACGGCCTGGGAGGAGATGCCGTCCGGCCCGTCTCCGCTCCAGATCCACGGTGAGGATCCCGTCTTGCTGGCGATGACCTTCCAGTCCGCCAGATTCCCGCTTGAGCGGACCTGATAAGTCAGTTCCGCGGGAAGTGTGGTGGGGAGCCTGAAGGAAATGGATGGCCGTGGGCCCGCGGTGGAGAGGGCGGGGAGACGGGACGCTCCGTGATCCGCGTCCGCGGAGTCCGGGCGGGTGCCCAGCGCATACTCCACCAGGTTGGCGATGCCATCGCCGTCCGGGTCCGCGTCGTCCGCTGCATCCCCGCTGTTGTCCGCGGTCTGGAAATACCGGTCACGCCAGGTCTGGAGCGGCGTGGAGGCCGGGGCCGCCAGATCCCGGAACTGCGAGGCGACGTCCACGCGCGCGCCGGAGACGGAGGTGTGGTTGGCGTAGGGCGTGGTGATGGCCACGGACGTGATGTCCACTCCGATCTGGGACAGATCCCATTGCCACATGACCCCGCGGTAGGTGAACGGATCGGTTCCGGCTTCCCCGCCGGGCACGGTGTTTTCCTCGATGCGGCTCCCTCCGAGGATGACCGGCAGCGGCGCGAGATTCTGGGTTCCTCCGTTGTAGCTCAGGCGGGGGATGTTGGTTCCGGGATAGGGGTTGGCGGGATCCCAGAGGAGATCGAGCTGGAAGACGGCCTGCTTGATCGCGAAGCTGCTGGCCGTCTTGGTGGTGGTCGTCTCGTAGGCTCCGCCCCAACTGTAGAGCCCGGAGGTCGCGCCGTAACCGGGTGAATGGACGCGGAAGACCACGGAGGCGTCGGTGAAGTCATCCGGGGAGCATTCGTATTGCACCGGATTCGTCCCGGGAACCGCGACGGTGTTGGTCCCGGAAAGAAGGGACCACACCGCATTTTCGGTCGTGCCTTGGAGGGTAGGCGTGACCAGCAGCGACTGGCCCGCGGCGGGCAGCGTCAGCATCGCCGCCGCGAAGATGGACAGGAGTTTCAAGGTTCTCGGGATCGTTGCGTGTGGCGGGACGGGGAGGATGGCGGCCCGCCGTGTGGCGGACCGGCCATCACCGGAAGGTCCGGCGGGTTATCCACTCATTTCTTGCGGCGCAGCAGCAGCAATCCGCCCAGACCGCCGAGCAGGGCGAAGGATGGCTCCGGGATGAGGCTGCCGCCGGGGTTCTGGTCGAATTGTTCCAGCTTCATTCCATAGAGGCTGGAGTGCTGGACTCCGTTGAAGGTGATGTTGAAGCCGGTGATCGGCTCGGTGATCCCGCTCAGATCCCACTGGAATCCGTAGGTGTTGGTGTAGAGTGGCTCCGGACCGGTGCCGGGATCGAAGGTTCCGTTGTCGAATCTGCTGATCACCCCGCTGTAGGTGGCGGCCACGCTGGTTCCGCCCTGCGCTCCCGCGGTGAAGCTCAGCACCGGCTCGACGTTGTTGTAAAAGTCGTACCCCATCGCTTCTCCGAACTGGATCTGGAAAACGATGGTGGTCAGGCCGCTGACCGGTGTGCTGTCGTTCACACTGAGCTGCGCTCCGTTGGTGTTGGGTGTGAGGAGCGTCCCGCCGAAATAGATCGAGCCGCTGGCGGGATACGCCGCGCCGCTCACCTTCGTGAGGGAGGCGGAGTTGTCTCCCGCCCCTTGGGAGGAGATGGGCGATGGCCAGGCGCCGAAGCCGGGGAAGCCGCCATAGCCGGGCAGCGCGCTGGCATTGAGGTCATTCCAGGTCGAAGTTCCGGCGGCACCCGGAGAGGTCAGGAATGGATCACCCGTGACACCGGCGCCGACCAAGGTCGTGATCGCTTGTGAAGTGGCGGTGGCCAGGATCGTTGCAACGAATGCTCCGAGGACCGGGCGGGTAACTGGGGAAGTCAGGGTCATGGTATTCTTTCTGATTCGGTGGGATGTCCGCGCGTCAGGCCGGGAATCGGCCGGCCGTCGGCGCGTTGTGGGAGGGATGGTGGACGGTAAACTTCCTCCCTGCTCCCGGTGGGTTGCTCTAAAGTAGCGGTCAGTTGACCTTCCGGCGGCGTGAAGTCACCCCGGTGGATGACCCGGGGGATGGACAATCCTGATTACCGGGGAAGGGAGATATAGGGCGTCAGGCTCTCGGAGATCTTCGCCGCGTCCGGGGAGGACTTTTCCAGTTCCTTGAACTTGGCGGCCAGCGGCACACCACCCTGCTCGCTGCTGTAGGAAAACTGCGGGCCTTCCTTCTGGACGGCATCCAGCCAGAAGGCGCGGACGTTGTTCCAGAACGGGCTGCTCTTTTCCCACCAGGCGATGGCTTCCTGTGACAGCGGGCTGTCGGTTTTCACATACTGGTTGAGGCCGGTCTCGTAGGAGAGGACGACCTGTTTGCCCCCGCGGTCCACCACCTTGCGGTTGTCCTGGGTGTGGACCCAGCCGTTGGCGGTGATGGTGTGGCGGTTGGTGCCGAGGAGGTAGTCGTAGTCCTTCCGCTTGGTGTATTCCCGGCGGGGCAGCGGGCGGCGCGTCGGCCCGCTGGTCCAGGAGGACTCGCCGAAGCGGTGGGTCCATTTTCCGAGCGATTCGTACCGCGGCGTGTCGTCGATGCTGGTGACGAGCTGGGACCATTTGCCCGCGGCTTCCTCCTTGGAGACCACCTTGCGGGTCCACTTCGGAGCGTCCTCGCTGCCGGAGTAGTCCAGGATGTGGGTGTCCTCCCAGGTCCAGACCTGCGTCCAGTGCTTGATGACCTGCTTGCGGGGTCCCGCCTCCACGACGAGCAGGTGCTGGAGGGCGATGCGGTTGGGCGTGTCTTCCGCTACCACGACGGTTTCAAAGGCATCTTCGTGGTAGGGGATGCTGAGTGGCTTGTAGTCCGGGGCGATGGCGACGGTCTCGATGAATTCAAAGGAAACATCGAACTGGCCCGCCATGGCGAGGATGGCGCGGCGGTCTTCTTCAGGCGGTGCGCCGGCGGCGAGCAGCGTGCCCGCGAGCAACAGGAGTGAGGTCAATTTCATGCTGCCCGGAGGTTGCCGGGGGGCGGCGGTGGCTGCTAGCGGGTGGTTGCTTCAATTTAGCGGGGGAATGTCATTGTCCGGGTAGGGGGAATCCTGATGCACGGAGGTGGAAAATGGCGCCGTCGTTCGCCGGGTGATGGTGTCAGGCTAAGGTGGGTCCAAGCCGCCTGCCCGGGGGGATTTACCTCCTTCTTTGGGATGGTCGGAACCGGTTGATTTCCGGTCATCGGCCGAGTGGAAAATTTCCGCCGGGGGGTCCACGAAATCCACTTGATTCCGGCATGAAATCTGGGCGCATTATGCTCCGTGAAACCCAAATTCCCCTCGGTTGCCTTTCTCTCTTTCCTGGCATTCGCATTCGGAGGTGCGCCCCTGGTGATGGCGCAGTGGAACGGCACCGGTGTCACCACCGGGACGGGCTCAACGGACATCGCCTCCAGTGCCAACTGGACCAGCGGAACCATCAACGGGAACTTCACCACCATCAACACCGTGGGCGACCACAACCTGGTCCTGTCCGGGGACATCACGGTCGGCGCGCTGAACTTTGACACCGCGGTGAACACCAACACCGTGGCGCTGGGAACCACCACCCCTGGCTCCGGATACACCTCCACCCCGACGGTGACGGTCGCCACCACCGGCGCGGGTGCGGGCGCGACCGCCACCGCGACCCTGAGTGGCACCACGTTGTCGACCATCGCCATCAATGCCCACGGCTCTGGCTACTATGGCGCCACCTTGCCGACCTTCGAGGTGGGCGGTCCGGGAACCGGCGGGGGGCGGGTCATCAGCGGTGCCCTGCCGCAGGGGACGACCGCCATCACCATCAACAGTGACACGGTGGGCGTGGAACGGATCATCACTCTGGCGGGTGCCATCACCCCGCAGGACCGGTCCGACTCCAGCCTGACCTTCGGTGAGGATGTCACCCTCCAGCTTTCCGGGAACAGCACCATCGCCGCGGGCGGTGGCAACTTCAACGCCGCCACCACCATCTTTATCAACGGCGACGTGCTTTCCACCGCGGCGGGGACGCAGAGCCTGACGAAAAACCATGCCGGGGCCGTCACGTTCGGCTCGTCCGGCAGGGTCAATCTGGACGGCGGCTATTCGAACACCACCGGCACTTCCACTTTCAACGGCTTGGTGGAGGGTATCGGCGGGATCAGCGTGAGCGGCAGCGGTACCGTGACCCTGAACAACGCGGCGAACACCTTCACCGGTGCGGTTTCGACCACCGGCGGTACCATCAACACCGTTTCCATCGCGAGATCGGGGGAGGCGTCCGGCATCGGCGCGGGCGACACCATCACCCTCAACGGCACCGGCGTCCTGAACGTGACGGGCACCGGCAGCCAGACCACGAACCGGGCCATTTCCGGCAGCACCACCGTGACGCTGCGGAACAACGGCACCGGCACCGCGGCGCTGGATTTCACCGGCGGCACCTTCACCTCCACCAATACCGGACCGGCCACCCTGCGGCTGGGCGGCACCAACAACAGTTCCGTCAACATCTTCTCCTATGATGTGGGCAACGCTCCGGGCGGTGTTCAACGGCACCTCGCCATCGGTGCGGACACCGGGGACGTCGCGGTGTGGAGGGTGAGCGGGAACAACACCTTCACCGGCACCATGACCTTGTCCCGTGGCACCATGGAGTTCACCTCCGCGGCCAGCGTGGGGGCGGGTACCAGCGCCATCGTCCTTTCCAGCGCGGGCAGCACGAATTTCCGCTATGTCGGCACGGGTGACACGGACATCAGCCGGTCCTTCACCTACGCGACGAGCTCGTCCGCGAACACCACGACCATCACCGCGAACGGCATCGGCACGCTGACCCTCAGCGGGGACACCATGACGGCGTCCAACAACAACATCGGGAAAGCCCTCACTCTGACCGGATTCAACACCGGGGAGAACACCATCAGCGCGGACATCCTGCGCGGGAACGATGGCAGCGGTTCCACCACCACCGTGAACAAGACCGGCGCATCTACCTGGGTGCTCAGCGGGGCGAACACCGTGGGAGCGGCCGCCTCCGGTACCGCAGGCGCACTCAACATCAACAACGGCCGCCTGATCCTGGACCACGCCACCAACGACACCGTGTGGGGGGTGGCCAGCAACGTCACCATGACAGGCGGCACGCTGGAGATCCGCGGGCGTGCCGGTGCAGGCAACGCCAGCGGCACCACCCTCGGGAACCTGGTCTCGGCCACGAACTCCGGTCTGGCCACCGTGGTGGTGAACAGGAATGGGGGCGACTCCACCACGCTGACCATGGGTACCTTCACCCGCAACAGCGGCAGCGCCATTCTCTTCGACCTGTCGTCCGGCGGTCGTCTGGTCACTTCCGCCACCACCGCCACCAACGGCCTTTTCAGCTCCGGACAGCACTTGTTCGTCCGCACCGACAACACCGCCAGCGGCGTGGACTACGCCAGCAAGAACGGCACGACGAACGAAGTCATCGCGCTGGGCGCCACCACCGCGCTTCCGGCCACGGGCGGCAGCGGCAGCACGAACTACGCCCACACCGGCAGCCACACCCTCACGGGCAACACCTCCGTCAACGTCGCGCGGATCGACACCGGCGGCGGCGGCTCGTTTGAGATGGGCGCGTCGAACTTCGTTACGTCCAACGGCGCGCTGTTCGTCGGCAGCGGGGACTACGCGGTCAATGGCTCCGGCGTGTTCGGCTCCAGCGGCGGCACCACCATCATCAACCACTTCGGCACCGGCACGCTGACGCTGGGTGCGAAAATGGGTACCGGCACCCTGTTCCTGGTGAACGGTGGAGGCGGCCTCATTGATGTGACCGCCGCCGCCAACAGCACCGGTGCCTACCAGTTCATCGGCGGCACCGTCCGTGTCGGCGCCACCAGCTTGAACCACACCAACGACAGCACCGCTGGCGCTGTCGGCAACGATGTCATCCGGCTTTCCAGCGGTGCCGTCCTCGAACTGCAGGCGGACCTCACCCGTGACCTGGGCACCACCCGCGGCGACGTGGAAATGGTCGGCAGCGCCGGCTTCAGCGCCTTTGGCGGGAACCGCACCGTCTCCCTCACCACGGCCAACCCGGGGAATGCCATCAACTGGGGCAGCGGCAGCTTTGTCGCGGACGACCTGATCCTCGGCTCCGCCCATTCCAACTCCACCGTCACCCTCACCAACGACATCGCTTTCTCCACGCTTTCGCGCGTGGTGGATGTCAGGGCGGGCACGGTCGCCGGTGACATCGACGGCCGCCTCAGCGGTGTGCTCAGCAGCACCGGCGGCGGGCTGGTGAAGAAAGGCGCGGGCAACCTGCAGGTGACCGGAGCGAACACCTACACCGGTGACACCTGGGTGCTG
Source organism: Luteolibacter sp. SL250 (assembly GCF_026625605.1). Lineage (NCBI taxonomy): Bacteria > Pseudomonadati > Verrucomicrobiota > Verrucomicrobiia > Verrucomicrobiales > Verrucomicrobiaceae > Luteolibacter > Luteolibacter sp. SL250. The sequence goes on along the minus strand of NZ_CP113054.1, from coordinate 4,191,536 downwards.
GAGGGCGGCCTGTCCGTCAGCAACACCAGCGGTTCAGGCACGGGCACCGGCGGCGTCCGGCTTTCCTCCAGCACCACCCTTTCCGGCACCGGCTTCATCTCCGGCACGGTGAGCGGCAGTGGAACCATCGCTCCCGGAGCCAGCCCCGGCGTCCTCACCGTCGGTGCGGTGAATGCCAGCGAGGGCCTGTCCTTCCTCTTTGAAATGACCGCACTGGACCCCACCTACGGGGCTCCCACCGCCAGCGGCAACGATGTCCTGCACATCACATCCGCCACGCCGTTCGTGACCGCTCTCAGCGCCTCCAACATCATCACCGTGGACTTCACCTCCATGACGCTGAATGCCGGGGACGTCATCCTCGGCGCGTTCTATGCCGCGAACGACTTCACCGCAGCCATCCAGAATGCGACCTACAACTATCTGGGGGCCGATGGCTTCACGGTGAATGTCAGCGTCGTCCAGCAGGCCGCCGACTTCGGCGCGGGACTGGAGAACGGCTACGTCACCCGCTTTGACATCGTCCCGGAGCCTGCTTCCGCGCTCCTTGCCGCGCTCGGCGCCACGGGTCTCCTCATCCGCCGCAGGCGAAGCGCGTGACCGGCGGAATGTTCTGAATCGCGGCATCTTTTGCTGCTTTTCCATACCGTCCTCCACTATGCGGTTGCCAAGCGCCGGGGATTGTCGGAACGGATGGTGGATCAAAGGGAACTTCTCCCTCCATTTTTCTGAATCCCATGAATTCTCCTGTTCGTATCCTCTGTGTCGGCGCCGGTCATATGGGGCGCTCCCATGCGCTCGCCTATCACCGGATCGATGGTTTCGAGATCTGTGGCATCGTCACCCGCTCGGAGAAATCCGCGCAGGGTCTCAACGCGGAGCTGGGCGCATCCTACCCCACTTTCACGGATTTCGACGAGGCGCTGCGGACCCTGTCGCCGGACGCGGTTTCCATCTCCACCTACCCGGACACCCACGCGGCGTTCGCCGAAAAGGCGTTCGACGCCGGCTGCCATGTGTTCATCGAGAAGCCGCTCGCGGAAACGGTGGCGGACGCTGAGCGCATCGTCGCCAAGGCGCGTGAAAAGAACCGCAAGCTGGTGATCGGCTACATCCTGCGCCACCACCCGAGCTGGATCAAATTCATCGAGCTGGCGCAGACGCTGGGCAAGCCGCTGGTCATGCGCATGAACCTCAACCAGCAGTCCTACGGGGCGAACTGGAACACGCACAAGGCGCTCCTTTCCTCCATCTCTCCGGTGGTGGACTGCGGCGTCCACTACGTGGATGTCATGTGCCAGATGACGGGCGCGAAGCCGATCCGTGTGTCCGGCCTGGGCGCGCGCCTCACCGACGAGCTGCCGGAAGGAAAGATCAACTACGGCCACCTGCAGGTCACCTTCGACGACGGGTCCGTGGGCTGGTACGAGGCGGGCTGGGGCCCGATGATGAGCGAGGTGGCGTTCTTCGTGAAGGACGTCGTCGGGCCGAAGGGCTGCGTCTCCATCGTCGCGGACAAAGCCAGCTCCGAAGGCCAGAGCGCGAACGTGGACGCGCATTCCCAGACGCAGTCCCTCCGCCTGCACCACGGCGCGCTGGGGGAGGACGGAAACTTCACCCGCAAGGACGAGACCATCCACCTGGATGATGAGCCGGACCATGATGGCCTCTGCCACCGGGAGCAGGAGTATTTCCTCAAGGCCATCCATGAGGACCTGGACCTGGGTTCCCATATGGACGATGCCATCGCCTCCATGCGCATCGTCCTGGCGGCGGATGAGAGTTTCCGGACGGGGAAGACGGTGGATCTGTGAAAAGAGTAAGATTATCCGGAAAAACATCATAAGAAACCGGTGTCCCGTGCCGTAACCGGATCTCCGCGTGGGGGTGGAGCGACCCCGCCCCTGCCGGGATACGACCATGGGAAAACCGATCCAGGAACAACTCGCGCCGCACTCCGCGCCGGATGTCGTGGCATGCGCCCGCATCGAGGGGGACAACTTCGGCTGCCAGTGGCATTTCCACCCGGAGCTGGAGCTGACGCTGGTGCAGTCCGGAGGGACCCACCGCTGGATCGGTGACAAGATCACACCGCTGAAGAACGGCGACCTGACCTTCCTCGGTTCCAACCTGCCGCACGACTACCGCAACGAGGTCATCCCCGGAAAGCCGTTCCGGAAGGTGAAGGCGCTCAACGTCCAGTTCCACCCCCAGTTCCTCGGCAGGAACTGGCTCGCCCGCGCGGAGATGATCCCGATCAAGCGGCTGTTCGAGCAGGCGGAGAGTGGCATCCAGGTGACGGGGGCCACGCGGGACCGGGTGGCGGCGGCGATGGGGAAGATGATCCAGGCGCACGGGCTGAAGCGGCTCATCCTGCTGATGCAGATCCTGGATGACCTGGCGTCCTCGGATGATCTGGTGCGCATCTCCTCGCCCGGGTTCACGCCGGAGATCCACATTTCCGAAAGCGAGCGCATGGGGCTGGTGTCCGCCTACATCCAGGAGAACATCGCGAAGCCCATCTACCTCGCGGACGTGGCGAAGCACATCGGCGTGAGCGAGGTGACGTTCAGCCACTACTTCCGCTCCCGCACGGGGAAGACGTTCCCATCCTACCTCAACGAGCTGCGGATCGCGCGGGTGTGCCGCATGCTCGCGGAGACGGATGACACGGTCAGCCAGATCGCCTGGGCATGCGGGTTCGACTCGATGGCGAACTTCCTGAAACACTTCAAGCGCATCCATGGCTGCACGCCGCGGGAGTACCGCCAGCGGGTGTTCCGTCCATGACGGAAAAAGCAAGTATTACCACCGAAATAGCGAAGATTCCGCCGCCGGGTTGTGCTATGTTCCGGGGCTGTGAGATGTCAGATTTTCCCATCCCCGGAGAGTGCCTGCCGAGCCATCGCGCTTGAGATGAAGGCACTGGTCGAACGCCGTGCAGCGGAAGGCCGGATGGCCGTGCTGGGACTGGCGACGGGGAGGACGCCGCTGCCGCTCTACCGGGAGCTGGTGCGCCTGCACCGGGAGGAGGGCCTGTCATTTTCGAACGTGGTCGCGTTCAACCTGGATGAATACTTCGGCCTGCTGCCGTCCCACCCGCGGAGCTACCGGACCTTCATGCGGGAGCATCTTTTCGATCACATCGACATCCGGCCGGAGAACGCCCACATCCCGTCCGGAAACCTGGATCCGGGTGACATCGGCCCGCATTGCCGCGCGTATGAGGCGTTGATCGAGGCGTGCGGTGGCATCGACCTGCAGATCCTCGGCATCGGCCGGACCGGCCACATCGGCTTCAACGAGCCGGGGGCGGGCAGGGGATCGCGGACGTCGCTGGTACGGCTGGACCACATGACGCGGACGGACGCGGCCGGGGACTTCGGCGGGGCGGACAGGGTGCCGTCACACGCCATCACCATGGGTTGCGGCACCATCCTGGAGGCGCGCCGGATCATCCTGATGGCGTGGGGCGCGGCGAAGGCCGGCATCGTGTCGGAGGCGTTCGACAACCCCGTGGCCGATGAGGTTCCCGCCTCCTATCTCCAGGAACATCCGGATGCTTCCGTGTATCTGGACAAGGCCGCCGCGGCGGATCTCCGCGGGCACCTTTGTGTTGAAGAAAAGCAGCATGTTTTAAAGGATTAGGATGAACGGTGCCGGATGCCGCATCCGTTCTATCCTCCACCAGCCGCAGTCTCCCTGAACCTATCTCCGAACAACCCAACTACCCTGATGAATCCATCCGACCCATCCCGGCGCCAGTTCCTGACCGCCGCCGGCGCCACCGCCGCAGTGACCGCGTTCCCCGCCGTCCTCCGTGCCCAGAACGCGTCCAACAACGCCATCCTCAAGATCGGCCTCATCGGCTGCGGCGGCCGGGGGACCGGTGCCGCCAGCCAGGCGCTGTCCGCGGACCCGAACGTGAAGCTCTGGGCCATCGGCGACGCCTTCGCTTCCCAGATCACCGCTTCCCTGAACAACCTCTCGAAGTTCGGTGGCAAGGTGGAAGTCCCTGAGGCCCGGCAGTTCTCCGGTCTGGACGCCTACCAGAAAGTCATCGACAGCGGTGTGGACGTGGTGATCCTGACCGCTCCTCCCGGGTTCCGCCCACTGCACCTGCGTGCCGCGGTGGACGCCGGGAAGCATGCCTTCTGTGAAAAGCCGATGGCGGTGGACGTCGCGGGCGTGAAGTCCGTCGTGGAGTCCGCGAAGCTGGCGAAGCAGAAGGGCACCACCATCCAGCACGGCTTCTGCTGGCGCTTCTCCCCGAACACGCGTGAAGGCTACGGCAAGGTGACCTCCGGGGAGCTGGGCCGCGTCATCTCCGTCTATGGAACCTATCTGGCCTCCGTGCCGAAACCATCCACCGCGATCGACCAACGGAACCCGGAATGGGGTGACGTGGAGTGGCAGATCCGCAACTGGATGGGCCATGGCTGGCTGTCCGGCGGACCGCTGGTGGAGCAAGGCATCCACACCGTGGACAAGATCGCCTGGGCGATGGGTGACGTCGCCCCCATCGCGGCGCGTGGCTCCGGCGGCCGTGCCCAGCGGGATGACGACGGCAGCGTGTGGGACCACTATGACGTCGCGTTCGAGTATCCGGGCGGCGTGATCTGCCACATCGGCCAGCGCCAGTTCAAGGGTGCATTCAGCGAGGTGGTGGACCGCGTTTATTGCGAAAAAGGCACGCTGGAAGCCCCGAGCCGCGTTCTGACGAAGGACCCCGCCGGCAAGGTCACGTGGGCCTTCCGCGACCAGCCGGAGAACATGTACCAGGTGGAGCACAACGAGTGGTTCGCCGCCATCCGCGCGGGCAAGGAGCTCAACGCGGGCGAATACATGGCCAACAGCACCATGCTCGGCCTGCTGGCCCGTGAGGCCGCGCAGACCGGCCAGCGCATCACCTGGGAGGAGATGTGGCAGGCGAACCAGGACCTCGCTCCGGACAAGGTGAACTTCGGCGACAAACTCCCCGTGCCGCCGGTCCCCGTGCCGGGCGTCTACAAGCTCGTCTGAGGAAACTTCATCCCGGAGCCGCCGTGCCCGGCGGCTCCGGGAGCTTCATGAGCCTTCCTTTTTCCATGATGAACCGACCATCCGCCATCGCCATCGCGGCGCATCCCGATGACATCGAATTCAAGATGTGCGGCACGCTGCTGCTGCTGAAGCGCGCGGGCTGGGACATCCATTGCTTCAACCTGGCGACGGGCAGTGGCGGCAGCACGGTGCATGGCGCGGAGGAGACCTCCCGCATCCGCGCGCAGGAGGCGCGCAACGCGGCGGAACTCATCGGCGCGACCTGGCACCCGCCCATCGCGGATGACCTCGAGATTTTCTACAACGCGGAGTTGCTGCGGAAAGTCGCGGCGGTGATCCGCGAGGTGAAGCCCGCCATCGTCCTGACCCATCCGCTGGAGGACTACATGGAGGACCACATGATCACAGCGCGGCTGGCGGTGACGGCGACCTTCGCCCATTCCATCCCGAATTTCCGCTCCGATCCGGAGCGCCCCGCCTACACGGGGGATGCCACGGTCTATCACTGCATGCCCCACGGCGGCAGGGATCCGCTCCGCAGGCCCGTCACCGCCGGATCCTGGGTCAACACGACTGCGGTCCATGAGACCATCCGTGAAGCGCTGTCCGCCCATGAAAGCCAGCGCGGCTGGCTGGACGCCACGCAGGGCATGAGCAACTACATCAAGTCCCTGGACGACCATGCCCGGAAGATGGGTGTGGAGTCCGGGAAATTCGCCATGGCGGAGGGCTGGTCGCGGCATCTCCATCTGGGCTTTTCGCAGGAGGATGTGGATCCGCTCGCGGAAGTCCTCGGAACGGACTACCTCCTGAATCCTGAGTTCGAGAGGCTCATTTCCGCCGACGTTCCCGCCATCCGCGAAGTCCCGCACCTCCAGCGGGCGCAGTAGTGGGAAGGACTACTGGGACCGCGGAATTCATTCCGCTTGGCTTCGCATGATGGCTGGATTCTCCGGGGCGGAATGAATTGCCTCCGGCCATCCGGTTTGGCTGCGCAAGAAAGGAAGGCTCGCCACGCTCGCTCTGGATTCCGCGGTCCCAGTCTTCAACCTCCTCCGCCACCAAAATCGCCGCGCTGACTTGCATTTGGCACAGTTATCGCTTAGAGTGACAGGGTTATGCATCAGCATCCAATTTTCGTAGGAGGTTCCCGCAACGGAACCGCAGTGGAGGACCAGACGGACCGCCGTTCGTTCACCTTTGTCGATGGCTACCTGGTGGAGCCGGGGGACTGCCCCCTCAAGTTCCCGATCAACGCCACCATCGAGCTGTATCTGCTCGATCAGGTTGAAAGGGACGACGGTGAGTCGGTTGAGGCATACTTCCTTGCGGATCTGGACGAAAGGCAGCGCCGCGAGCGCATCTCCCTGCTGATGGCCGCCTGAGACGGTCAAAACGCCCCGCCGTGAAGATTTCCGGCGGGAACGGGCAACCATCCGATAAGATTGGAGTTCCATCCGGGCGGGCATACAGTCCCGCCGTCCGTGATGATGGTTTCCAAGAAAATACGTGCCGCAGGTGCCTGCGCGGTTTTGCTGCTCTCCGCGTGCCAGGGTGAGAAAAAGGAAGAGGCGGGGAATTTCCCCGTGAACGACGGCATGGCCGCGCTGCCGGGCGGCACTTACCAGATGGGATCGTCCGGATCGTTTGATACGCCGTATGGGTTGAAGGAATTCCCCGAAGAGGCTCCCGTCCGCACGATCACGGTAAAGCCGTTTTCCATCGATGTGACGGAGGTGACCAACGACCAGTTCGCCGCATTCGTGAAAGCGACCGGCTACGTCACCTTCGCGGAGCGCCCGGCGAAGCTGGAAGACTTCCCGCCGGAGGCCCGGGCCAGCCTGCCGCAGGGTGGCTTCAACCAGGGCAGCCTCGTCTTCAACAAGCCGGCTGAATCCGTCGGTGATCCGAACACCGCCGACGCGGGATCGTGGTGGCGGTGGGACCCGGAGGCGAACTGGCGGCACCCGTCGGGAAAGGCATCGTCCATCGAGGGCCGTGGCAACCATCCCGTGGTGTGCGTGAACCACGAGGACGCCGCGGCCTATGCGAAGTGGGCGGGCAAGCGGCTGCCGACGGAGGCGGAGTGGGAGTTCGCCGCGCGCGGCGGGCTTTCCGGAAAGACTTACACCTGGGGGGATGAGATGAAGCCCGGTGACAAGTGGATGGCCAATACCTTCCAAGGGGAGTTCCCCGCCGGGGATTCCGCCGCGGATGGATTCACCTCCACGGCCCCCGTGGGGACCTTTCCCGCGAACGGCTACGGCCTCCGCGACATGGCGGGCAACGTGTGGGAACTCTGCTCAGATTACTACGACCCCGCCTATCCGACGTATTGCACGAAGGACAATCCCGCCGGGCCGGAAACCTGGCTCAACCGCATGACCGGCGTGAAAAAGGCGGGTCCGCCGCATCACGTGACGAAAGGCGGCTCCTACCTCTGCCACGTTTCCTACTGCATGCGCTACCGCCCGGCCGCGCGGCATTCGCTGGAGGAGGACTCGCCCGCGAACCACACGGGCTTCCGGTGTGTGAGGGATTGATGGAGCGCGGACTTCAGTCCGCCCCGGAGCAATGGTCTTTGCGAAGCCAAGCGGACTGAAGTCCGCGCTCCGTTCGTCACACCACGTGCGTTTCCCGTGCGGCCTTGTTGAAGCTCTGGTAGACCTGCTCCTTCGGTGAGTTGGTCAGGTCGGACTTCAGGTTGATCGACACTTTGTCCCGGTACTGCGGTTTCAGGTGGTCGAGGATCGCGCCGTTGATCTCGCTGGGCGAGGCGAAGCCCCACCAGGGGATGTCCTCTTCGTCGAGGATTTTGCCGATCTTTTCCGCCACCTTGCGGAAGCTGCGGACCTCCAACTCCGCCACCAGCGGCAGGCTCTCATAGGATCCGGTGCCGGGTGTGCCGCTCATGGGAAACGCGCCCGCCTGGTCCGTGACGATGTCAGAGATGCTGGCGTTCCCTTCTTTGAAGGAAGCGTTGTCGATCGGCTGCAGCGAGTCGTTCCCGGTCTTGCGGTAGGCGACGAGATGGCCGCGGTTCGCGGCGATGATGATGGAAGGTGTGTTCATGGATTTCTGTGGATTGGGATGATCCACATTCTTTCGCAGGGTCCATGCCATCCCCGGAAACCACGGGGTTAGGGGGATCAGGGGCGGTGTCCTCCCGCCCGTCTTGCATTTCGCGTCCGCCGGGGGTTGCACGGTGCAAATCCCCGGCCTGACCGCCCGCAGGGGGGCTGCCATCCTCACCTATTTCCTCCGCCCACCGGAAAAGCCGGGCGGGTCCTGGGCGGGGACTTTCAGCTCGGTGCGGAGGCGGGCCACCTCGCGGTGGAGTTCGTCGCGGACGGCGGCCTGGGCGGGGTCGTCATAGACGCTGCGCAGTTCGTGCGGGTCCGTCTGGAGGTCGTAGAGTTCCCAGTAGTCCACATCCGGCGCGTAGAAGTGGACCAACTTGTGGCGGGCGGTCACCACGCCGTAGTGCGGGCGCACGCGATGAGGCATGGGATACTCGTAGTAGTGGTAGTAAAAGCTTTTCCGCCAGTCGTCCGGCGTGTTTCCGGAAAGGACGGGGACCAGGCTGCGGCCCTGGACGCCCTCGTGCGGGGCGACGCCCGCCGCTTCATAGAACGTCTGGGCGAAATCCAGGGTGGAGACGAGATCGTCGTTCACGGAGCCGGGCTTGGTGACGCCGGGCCATTTGACGAGCAGCGGCGTGCGGAGGGATTCCTCGAAGATCCAGCGCTTGTCGAACCATCCGTGCTCGCCGAGGAAGAAGCCTTGGTCGGATGAAAAGACGATAATGGTCTTGTCCGCGATGCCTTCCTTGTCCAGGTAGTCCAGCAGCCTGCCCACGCTTTCGTCCACGGACTTCACGGTGCCCAGGTAGTCGTGCAGGTAGCGGTTGTAGCGCCAGCGGACGAGGTCATTCCCCTGCAGGTTGGCTTCGTGGAAGGATTTGTTACGGGGTTCGTAGTAGGCGTCCCACTCCGTCCGCTGCTGCGGTGTCAGGCGGGGCTGGGCGTTGAGCTTCGCGTCGCGCGGGGTGAAGGTCTTCTCCAGCGTCATGTCCTGTTCGCGGACGGCCTGGCCCCGGCCGGCGTAGTCGTCGAAGAGGGTCGGCGGCTCGGGATACTTGCGGTCGTTGTCGTGGTTCAGGTGGCGCAGCGCGGGCGCCCATTCCCGGTGCGGTGCCTTGTGCTGGGCCATCAGCAGGAAGGGCCGCGACTTGTCCCGCTTTTCCAGCCAGCCGATGCTGTGGTCGGTGATGATGTCCGTGACGTAGCCGTCCTCGGTGACTTTCTCCCCGTTGCGGATGAAGTCCGGTTGGTAGTAAGCACCCTGTCCCGGCAGGATATCCCAGTGGTCGAAGCCGGTGGGATCGCTCATCAGGTGCCATTTTCCGACGATGGCGGTTTGGTAGCCGTTCGCCCGCAGCGTCTTCGGAAAGGTCGGTTGCGATCCGTCGAAGCGGCTGTTCGAGTTGTTCGGGAAGCCGTTGAGGTGGGAGTATTTCCCCGTCAGGACGGTGGCGCGGCTGGGGCCGCAGATGGAGTTCGGCACCAGAGCGCGGTTGAAGCGCATGCCCTCGCGCGCGATCCGGTCGAGGTTCGGCGTGTCCAGCAGCTTGCGGGATTCCCCGTAGGAACTGATCGCCTGGTAGGCGAGATCGTCGGTGAAGATGAAAAGGATGTTCGGGCGTTCCGTGGCGGCGCGGAGGCCGGGCACGAACAGGACCACGGAGGCGAGCAGAGCGGGCAGCTTTGGGAAATTCATCATGTGGGATTTGCGGGATGTTTGCAGGGAACCAGGGATGAATGCAAACCCCGGAACGTGGCGGAAGTTGCAGGTGATTGGACCACCGGGAGATCAAAGTCGATTTGGATGGAGCCGCTTTTTGAAACCACGGATTACACGGATTGAACGGATTCGGATTCTTCGTTCTTTTTCTGAATCCGTGTAATCCGTGTAATCCGTGGTCATCTGTCCCGTTCTCCATGACCACGGGTTTGATCGCGTGGGACAAAGTTCCATCCCCATCACTGGGTTGAGGCACCATCAGCGGCAGCCTGCTTCCGCTTCCTCAGCCATTTTCCGATCAGGACGCCCGCGGAGATCACGACGATGCCGACGTAGATCCACGTGACGTCCATGTGGACGGCGGCGGCCGCCGCACCGACGGGGATGATGCAGAACAGGATGTACACGGTGCCGCCCACCCAGCAGTAGATGCGGAACGGGACGCCGGTGAGGGCGAGCAGGTAGAGCTTGAACGCGTAGGGCGGTCCGTGGACGGAGGCGAACAGAATGGTATACCAGACGCGGTTCCCCTCATCGATCTCCGGCACCTTGTGGCCGCGCTTTTCCGCGAACCGGCGCAGGCGTTCGTCCAGGTAGCTATGGGAGATCCAGTAGCCGGCGAAGTGGTGGAAGTAGATGCAGGCGGTGGTGACGGCCATGCCCCAGCCGACGCCGAAGCGGATGCCCGCGAGGATGAGCAGGATGCTCAGCGGAAAGCCGATCAGCGGCAGCAGGAGGAAGGCGAGGATGAACCACGCGGCGGGCAGGCTTTTGCCGTAGGCGATGATGGATTCCTTAGTGAGAGATTCCCGGTTCGCATAAAGGAGCCAGCCGAGGAGCGCGGCGACCGCCACCCAGGCGATGATTTTCCACGCCTTCATCCCTGCGCCTCCATTTCCAGTTCCACGCACAGCGGCAGGTGGTCGGACGCGACGACCGCGCTGTGGCCGCCGGGGATGGTGATGCCGCGCACCTTGAAATGGCGGCTGATGAAAACGTGGTCCAGGCGGGTGAGCGGGCGCATGCTGGGAAAGGTGGGACGGGGACGGTGCTGCGGCAGGGAGAGCTGGGCGTCGCGGTAGCGCTCGCTGATGCGCTTCCACGCGACGGAGCGGCGGGTGGAGTTGAAATCACCGCAGAGGATGACCGGTTCATCTTCCGGGATGGAGCCGAGCCACTCCTTTCCCAGCAGGGCGGCGGCCTGGCGGTTGCGCTCATCCCGGCCGAGACCGAAGTGGGTGTTGATGAAGTGGACGTCCCGCCCGGTTTCCTCACGGCCCAGCTTCACCCAGATGGCCCCGCGCGCCTCCCGCAGGCGGGATGGCTCCGCCTTTGTCAGCAGGCCCGTCTTCACCGGCTCGAAGGGGAGGGGGGAAAACACGGCGATGCCATACTTCTCCTTTTCCTCCTCCAGCATGGAGTGGAAGACGTGGCGGAACTCCAGGTGCGCGGCGATGAGTTCCGCCTGGTCATGCTCCGCGCTGCGCAGGCGGTGCGCGTCCACCTCCTGCACGGCGATGATGTCCGGGTGGAAGCGGTTGATCACACGCGCCACCCGCTCCGGGCTGAGCTTTCCGTCGATGCCGATGCAACTGTGGATGTTGTAGGTCATGACGCGCAGGATGGTCTTTCCGCCGCGCACGGGGCGGACGGGCTTCGCCACCGGGCGCTTTCCGTCGAGGTATTCCCCGCCGAGCTGGTAGAGGTTTTCTCCACGGATGGGACCATGCTGCGGGTTCACCGCCGGTTCGTGCTCGAAATGTTCCGGCAGCAGCAGGAAGCCATGCGTTTCCTGGGAACCGGGGCCTCCGTGCGCGCCGTTCTCCGCCGGAAAGCTGATGGGCGATCCCGTGCGCCAGCCGCTGATAATGAGGTCACCTGCATCCGGGTGCGAACCCAGCGCGACCAGATCGTTGCCCGCATCCGCCAGGAACGGGTGATCTCCGCCCAGCAGGCGGTCCGCCTGTTCCGGCAGTTCCAGGACACCGGCTGGTGTGATGGCGGTGGCTTTTTCGGAATCATCGCTGTCCGGGATGAGAACGCAGGGAATATTTGCCTTCTCCACCAGCGCGGTGGCATAGCGCCGCAGTTCATCCGCAGGGAGAACCGCCGGCAGATAGACATGGCCGACTGGACCCATGGCGGCGACGATGATTTCCTTTCCATGGACCGGCTGCGGCCCGCTGGTGGCTCGGAGTTTTTTCCGCCGGTTGGTGGCGCCGACGACCTTCTGAGCGCCGCCCGCATCGACGACCGCGAACTCCGCCAGCGGCCCCCCGGCGAAGACCTCGCGCAGCGCTTCCTCCAGCGTCCTGCCATTCTCCGTCTCATACGGCGTGGTCCGTTCCTGGCCGTGGTCGGAGTAGATGATGAGCTCGAAATCCCGGTAGTCGGAACGGATGGCGGCGCGCTGGATGTCCCGGATGGCGTCATCGATGCCCTTCAGCGTCCAGTGGGCGAAGGCGGAGTCCGGCCCGCGGCGATGGGCCTGTTCATCGTAGCCCAGGAAGTTCGCGTGGATCACCCGCACGCCGCGCTCGATGTCCAGCAGCACCCGGAAGCGGATGAACTCCCGCAGCATGATGCAGATGCCCACCCGTGCCGGGATGAACAACAGCTCACGCAGGAGGTTCTGCCGCTCGAACAGCCCGCGTACGCAGTCGATGAACGCCAGGAAAAACTCGATCACCGCGAGCGAAAGGACGCGCAGGATCTTCACAATGTAGACCATGGAAAGCAGCAGCCATTTCAGCGGACGCGCCTTCCGCCACATCACGGCGGGTGAGAGATCCTGCGAGCAATACCACGATCCGGCGGACCCCGCCTGATAGATGTTCGAGTAGGTGTGGCCGCCCTCCAGCAGGGGCGGTCCGCCTTTTTGCCGGAGCCTGCCTTCGATCACTTCGGAAGACTTCGCGTCATACATGCGGAAGACCTCGCCGGACTCACGGTGGAGGAACTGGAAGGCCGGGACGGCGGCGCGCACGCCATAGAACAGCTCCCCCTGCACTGCGGGCGTGGTGGAGGGAACACCGGAGTAGAAGCTGTGGAGATGGAACTGCCGCCGCCGCAGCGCACGGGCGAGGTGCGGCAGGTTTTTGTCAGCCAGCGCCTTCTCGAACTGCGGTCGGGATAGCCCGTCGATCTGGATCATGATCAGTCCCGGGCTGGGGTTGTGCCCCTTTGGCACGGAGACGCCCAGCAGACGCGCCGCCCAGTGCGTCCGGCTCAGCTTGCGGCGCATCCACCGCATCCTCGCTCCGATCCTGCTAATCAATCTTCGCCTCCGTTGCTGGGGTTGCAGTGACGACCGCCGCCACCGCGGCGAGCTTCGCGACGGTGAGGTCCCACTCGACGCCGATGCCGTTGAGCACGCGGTCCCACAGGGTGAAATCCTCCGCCCGTTCGTGCGCCGCAGCGGCGACCAGTTCTTCGTAAAGCGAGATGATGCGGTCCGTGGTCACGTCGCGGTCATATTCGGCGGCGGTGGTGGAGGCCCCCTCCGCGCAGCGGCTGCGGAAATCATGGTCCGAAAGGATGCGGTGCAGCGCCTCCGCGTATTGCTCGACCGGCGCATCACCGGCCAGCATGGTGCCATTTTCCCCGTCCTTCATGATCTCCCGCACGCCCGGGCCGTCCAGTGCGACGACCGGCACGCCCGCCGCCATCGCCTCCGCCAGCACCATGCCCTGTGTCTCCGACTGCGAGGCAAAGACGAACACATCCATCGACGCGTAGGCGTTTGCCAGATCCGCGCCGTGCAGGGAGCCTGGCGCGACGATGCGGTCGCTGCCGATGAGGTCGATCATGGCCTGCTTTTCCGGGCCATCGCCGACGAGGACGAACCATGCCTCCGGATGCCGGGCGAGCGCGGCTTTCACCGCCTCCGTCAGGTAGCGCAGGTTCTTTTCCTCCGCCAGCCGTCCGACATGGCCGATGATGGCCGCGTCCTCCGGGATGCGGTGCAGCTCACGGAACGCCCCGCCATCCGCGGCGGCGAATGCGGCGGTGTCGATGCCGGTGGGGATGGCTTCGATGGGGGTGGTCACCCCGCGTTCCACCAGCAGATGGGCGACGCTGTCGCTCGGCGCGATGATCTTGCTGCACAGGTTGCAGTACTCGGTGGCGAGCTGGATGGCCACCCGCTTCAGCGCGTCTGAGTCCAGCGGGACATAGTGCGTGTAGCGCTCGTAGAGCGTGTGGTGGGTGAAGACGATGGGCATCCGGACCTTCCACGCCTCCCGCAATCCGGAGTCCCCCAGCAGGAACGGGTGGTGGCTGTGGATGATGTCCGGCTGGAACTCCTCCAGGAAATCACTGATGAGGTTCAGCGATGGCAGCCGCACGCTGAAGTCGCTGCCGTTGAAATTCTGGATCGCCGGGACGCGCAGCACGTCCGGGCATTCTTCCGCCATGTCGGACTCCGGGGCGATGACACAGACCTCGTGCCCGCGCTTGCGGCACTCGTCCTCCAGTGTCTTCACCGATCTGGCGACCCCGCCGACGTGCGGCAGGTAGGTGTTCGTGAACATCGCGATTCTCATGATGGGAAAGGTGTGAGGGGGTGCGGGGCATTGGCCGCCGCGTCCGGGATGGGCAGGTATCCCGGGATGGAGATCACAATCTGCGGAGGCGTGTCATTCCAGATGGCATCCACGCGGACCGCCTCATCCTTGATGCTCACGCTGACCTCACCCCACAGTGTGTGCGTCGGGCCGAAGCTGGCGGTGCCATCCTCATGCACCCACTCCGGGAGGATGCCGGAGCCGATGACGAGGGAGCGGGTGGACTCCTCCTCATAGACGAAGGCGTTGCGGATGACCATGATCCACTCACCCGCGGCCCAGCCGTGCTGGCCGTCGCCCATGCAGCCGCCCAGCGTGTTCGGGTGGATGGCCTCCGGCCACTGGCCGGTGGGCGAGGCGAGTTCCGCCACCGCACGCACCAACTTTCCATAGTTCGGGTCCCCGCCACGGAGGCAGGTCTGCGCGAGGTCCAGGGTGAGGTAGGCGTTGATCCCGGAGTGGATCATTTCCTGGAAGAATCCATCGTGGAAAGAACAGCGGTCCATGAGGTAGCGGGCGGTCGCCATCAGACGTTCCTCGCCGGGTGGGTAGAGTTGCAGCGGGTAGTCCGCGACCATGGAGCCGACGGCACCGGCGTCCATCCGGCGGGACGGCGCGGCGGGGATGGCCCCGCGCGAACGCTTCGCGGGGATGCGCGCCAGGCTTTTCTCCAGGCTGTCGGTGTATTCGGCCGCCAGCTTGTCCGCCTCCTCCGCGTGATCCTGCTCGCCGTATTTTTTCCAATAGTCCGCGATGGCCCGCAGTCCGCCGATGGCCCAGAAGTCATCCCAGTAGTAGAAATCGTTCGGCCCCAGATGCTCCGCGCTGAAGCCAGCCGGGAGCAGTCCGGCGGTGCCGTGCGGCGCATCCGCGGGGAGGCGTTTCTTCGAAAGCCAGCGGGTGCCTTTGATCAAGGCGTGTTCCATCGTGTCATCCAGCCGCTTGCCGGTGACGGCGGCGAACCTCGCGGCGATCCACAGCACCTGGCCGTTGGAGTCCCACTCGCCCTCCTGCGAGGAAAAGTAGCCGCCCAGCGTCTGGCGCGCGGGGAAGCGCGAGAGGATCCTTTCCGCGCGGGCGGTGAGGCCCATGGCAAGCATGGGGTTCAGCATCAGGCAGGCATCACGGAACCAGAAGCGGCGGTAGGTGTTCGGCCCGGGGACCAGCTCGTCCGCGGAGAGCAGGAGCAGGGTGCGCACCGCCGCGTCGTAGAGGAACTGGATCTTCGGATCCGCGACGGAAAGGCGGGCCGTGGGCTGGATGGCCTCGCTCCACGGGGTGGCGGCGGCTTCGGGGAGCTTCAGTCCGCGCAGTTCCATTTCCTCCGTCAGTGGGATGGAAACGGTGAGCTGCCTTTCCGCTCCGGCGGAGATGGGAAAGAGGGCGGCGGCGGTGGCCATGCCGGCGTCGCAGGTGATGGAGGACGTTTCTTCCAACGTTGCCAGGTCATTGTGGACGTCGCCCTCCTCATAGTGAGCCATGCGCAGGCCGGAGGGCGTTTCGCTGAAGCGGACGGTGGTCTTCTTGTTGATCTCCAGACCGTCGCCGGGACCGTTGACTTGGATGCTGTCGATGAACTGGATGCCCTCCGGGTTGTAGGGACGGATGGCGGCGATGAGCCAGCCGGCCTTGTCAGAGGTGGCGTTGACCTGGACTTCGACCGTAGGGGTGGTGCCATCCAGCACCATGGCTGCCTCACTGCGGATGCGGAAGCCGCTTTTCTCCGCCACGGTCTCCACCCGCAGGCCGGGCTCCAGGTGGAGCGTCTGGGTGACCTGGGATTCCTCCAGCTTTGACGGCAGGAGGCGTGCGCCATCCTTCGTCACGATCCAGAAGTCCACCGACCATCCATCATGCAGGGGCGTGACCAGCCCGCGCGGATCGACGATGGGATAGATGGGGATCTCCGGCAGGCCGACGGCGGTCCAGTTGCGGTGGGTGAGGTTGATGTGGCTGAAAGAGAACGCGCGCGGGACGAAGGAGGGATCGCCCGGCTTGAACTGGCGCTCCACCCAGAACGGCCACACCCAGTCCAGGTTGTGCTGGATCGCCTTCACGTTCACCAAGCCGCGCGCGTGGAAGACGATGCCTGCCCGGAGCAGCTCGATGGGTTCCTGAACCTCGGAAGGACGGGCGAAAGCCCGCAATCTCGCGAGCCAGGAAATCGGGTCCATCACCCCGTACCGTCGGGCGGCGAAGCGGATGATGAATCTCCATGGAAGAAAGCGCAGCATGTCTGCCCGTTCCTTTCGCAAGCGTCATGCCATAGCCAGAAGCTGGGTGCTGCAAGGGTTCCGTCCGGGCTGGGAGGGTGAGGTCCGCTATCTCCGCACGGTCGGGGTGCAGTTCGCAATTCCAAGCATGGAGCGCGGACTTCAGTCCGCTTGGCCTCGCAAAGACAGATTCTCTGGGGCGGACTGAAGTCCGCGCTCCGTTCAGATACGCGCGTGGCAGCCCCTCACACCCGTGCCAGCCGCAGATCCTCCACGAACCGCCGGTATTCACTCTCCCGCTTGCGGGCGTCGGGGAGGCGCAGAAGATACGACGGATGGACGGTCAGCACCACGCGCGGAGCGATGTTTGAGGGAAACAAGCCGCGGAACTTCATGACCGGCAGGCCTTTCCCGGTGACGGCGCGTGCGGCGGTGGAGCCGAGCAGCAGGAGCACCTCCGGCTTGATGTGGTGCAGCTCCCCCAGCAGCCATGGCCGGCAGGCGTCGATCTCAGTGGCGTCCGGTTTCTGGTGGAGGCGGATCTTTCCGTGAGGGGTCCATTTGAAATGCTTCACCGCATTCGTGACATACGCGGCCTGCCGGTCGAGGCCGGCCTCCGCCATGGCGCGGTCGAGCAGCTTTCCCGCTGGCCCGACAAAGGCCATCCCGGCGATGTCCTCCTTGTCCCCCGGTTGTTCGCCGACGATCATGATGCGCGCGTCCTCCGGTCCGTTGCCGAAGACGGTGCAGGTCGCATCCGCCCACAGCGGGCAGGCTCGGCAGTGGGAGGCCAGGCGGCGCAGCTCGGAAAGGGAGTCCGTCACCACCGGCACGTTCTCCACGGGGGGCACCGCGTCCAGGTCCCGCAGCTTCGCCAGATAGGGCAGTGCGGGCGCCTGCTTTTCCCGGCTGGGTTCCTTCTCCAGCATGTGATCGACCCGGGGGCGGCTGGCGGCGATGAGGCCGGGGATCTGCGCGGCTTCCGGCAGGTTCTTCCAGTAGCGCTTTGGCATCTCCGTCTGCATCATCTTTGTCTTCAGCCGCGCGGGGTTGAAGATGCTCCGGTAGTAGGTGCTCCACGCGGACTCCAGCGCGTCCGCATCCTCGATGGGATTCACCGGGATGCCGGAGGAGTGGGTGATCGTCCCTCCTATCCAGTGGACGGAGGCCTTCGGCGTGAAGATGCTCCAGTCCATGTTGGCGAAGCGTGCCCTGAAAAACGGCGCGGCCGCCTGAACCACGTGGTGCTCCGGCTCGAACCACGCGGCGTAGCGTTCGCGCCCCGTAGCATCATCCGTGGAGATCAGCTTGAAGCGGACGAAGGCGTGCATCTTGTGGATCTCCCGCCGCACGTTCTTTGCCATGGTCGCCGCGCGGACGACGTCCGGGTCACTGGGGATCTCCATGAGGTGCCGTTCCCCGCCGCGGGTGATCCTCCACAACAGGCGGTAGAGCAGCGCCCACCGTTCGTCATCCGCGTGGCAGGCAACCTCGGACGCCAGCTTCAGGAAAGCGGGTGGCACCTTCGCCGCGGGTGCGGGCGCGGCGGGCGGCAGGCCGTCCGGTCCACCGCCGAAGAGGGAATCCGCGTTCCACATCACATGCTCGGGAGGCACGCCTTTTTCCAGCAGGGATCTGGATGTTTCCCGCCATCCGCTGAAGCCGGCCACGGTGACGGAGGTCATCATCTGGAAAACAGATCGAGTTGCACGGGCTTCGGCGCGAAGCGGGAGCGCAGGGAGTCCGAGTCCAGCTCCAGCAGCGATGGCCGGTGATCCGCCAGCACCACGAACGGGCGCACTTTTTCCAGCGAAACCCGCAGCCGTGCGAGGTCCGCCAGCCGGATCCTGGCGAAGCGGCGGATCGACAGGATGCGGTCCACGTTCCTCACGCCCAGGCCGGGCACCCGCAGCAGCGATTCCCGGCTGGCGGTGTGGACGTCCAGCGGGAACTCATGGCGGTTGCGCAGCGCCCAGGAAAGCTTCGGGTCGATGTCCAGGTCGAGGTTCGGCCTCGCGGCATCGACGATCTCCCCGGTGCCGAAGCCATAGTGGCGCATGAGCCAGTCCGCCTGATAGAGCCGGTGTTCCCGCACCAGCGGCGGGGACTTCAGCGGCAGGATGCCGGAGGAGTCCGGGATGGGGCTGAAGGCGGAGTAATAGACGCGCTTCAGCCGGTAGGAACGGTAAAGCTCGTCCGAGCGGGAGAGGAAGTCGGAGTCCGTGGAGGCATCCGCGCCGACGATGACCTGGGTGCTCTGTCCGGTGGCGTGGCGCAGCTTCTTGTCCCCGTCCTTTTTCCGCTCCACCGCCTCCTCCAGCTTGTGGCGGATGCGTCCCATCGCCTGCTTCGTGCGGGCGAGGTTCTTTTCCGGTGCCAGTTGGTCCAGCGCCTCCTGCCGTGGCAGCTCCAGGTTGATGCTGATGCGGTCCGAGTAGCGCGCCGCTTCCTCGATGAGTCCGGGCGATGCCTCCGGGATGGTCTTCAGGTGGATGTAGCCGCGGAAGTCATGCACCTCCCGCAGCGTGCGGGCCACGGCCACCACCTGCTCCATGGTGTGGTCCGCGTCGCGGATGATGCCGGAGCTGAGGAACAGGCCCTCGATGTAGTTGCGCTTGTAGAAGTCGAGCGTGAGTTTCACCGCCTCCTCCACCGTGAACGCCGCCCGCCGGACGTTGCTCGACCTACGGTTGATGCAGTAGTGGCAGTCGTAGACGCAGCGGTTGGTCAGCAGGATCTTCAACAGGGAAATGCACCGCCCGTCCGGCGCGTAGCTGTGGCAGATGCCCGCGCCGCCGGTGGAACCGACCCCCTTTCCATCCAGCGAGTTCTTCTTCACCGCGCCGGAACTCGCGCAGGAGGCGTCGTATTTGGCGGCGTCCGCGAGGATGGCGAGTTTGGCTTCCAGTTTCATGTTCTTGTGAACACTAATTGGATCCGGGAAAAACGCCACCCCGATTTCCTGTCATGAGGATGGGAAAACAGGCGGCTGGACGCATGGGTCCGGCCGGGATCGTCACCCGCGGATGTCCCGCCTGCATCCGCCGCAGGCTGATCCTCCCCGGGGTGGCGGTTGTCAGGGTTTCCTCACTCCGTCACATCCACCACCCGGTAGAAGCGCGGTTGTGAGGTGGAGGGCGGAGTGCCTGTGGCGGAGCCATCGTCCGTCCAGGCAAGGGCCGTGGCACGGGAAAAGATGCTGGTACCAGCCCGCTGCCAGACTGTTAGGTTGTTGCTGTGCCACACTTCATAGACGCGGCCTGGCACGGCTCGCAATCCGATGGTGCTGCGGCCCTCTCCCGGACTCGCGGAGATGCTTTTCAACGCTTGCTGGAACGCCGGGTCCGCGGGTCCCGGCGGCTGCACCGGAGCCACCGCCACCGTGGGCGTGAAAGCGACCGGTGCGCCGGTGAATTCATACCTCACGACGATGTCCGCGCTGCCACCCGCGCCGATCACCGCGCTGTGGTCCACCAGCCAATAACCGCCCGCCGCCTTCGGCGTCCTGCCGCCGGAAGGGCTGCTGGAGCCGACGTAGGTGCCGCCCACCACGGTCACGCCATCCGGCACTCCATCGATGCGGAGCTGCAGGCCGCCCATTCCTGACGTGCCGGTATTGTTCACCGTGACGGTCTGCTCGGCGACGCCCGTGGAGGGATTCACCACTGGAGCGGCGGGTGGGAGGGGCTGCGTCACCGGATCTTCCGCCACGCCCGACAACATCACCCGGAAAGGGTTTTCATCCCCGTCATTGCTCCGGAGGAAAAGGACCGCCTCCTTCGCCCCGGAGGAGGATGGGGAGAATCTCACGGTGAAGGTCGTCGATCCTCCCGGGGTCACATTCGTCGCCGGGGCCTGCGCCACTGAGAAATCGTCCGCATGTGTGCCGTGGATGTCCGCCTCCAGATCCATCAGGTGCAGGGTGCCGGTGTTCCGCACCGTGAACACCAGATCCGCCCCGCCACCGAGAGCCACCGTGCCGAAGGCACGGCTCCATCCCGCGGAAAGGATGATATCGGATGGCTGTGAAACCGTGATCTCCGGTGCCGCCGGCAGCGAGGAAAGGGTGACCGCATTGCTCGTCACGCTGCCCGCGCCGTTCGTCACCCTCACGCGGTAGGTTCCGTAGTCATCCGCGGTGATGTCGTGGAGCGCCAGGCTGTTGCCCGTTTGGCCGTCCAGGCTCCAGCCATCCTGCTGCCACTGGTAGGTCGCGTTTCCGTCCGCAGCGGCCACCGTGAAGATCACGCTTCCGGCGTTCACCGTCTTCATGGTCACCGGCTCCGATATCACCGGCGGGGCGGTGGGCGTGTGGCTGTACGTCCTCATCGCGAAAGCGGTGTGGCTGCCCAGAATGACATACCCGAGCTTTCCGGCGAAAGGCCCCGTGCCGGAACTGGTGGTGGAGGCCAACCTCACATGCTCCACGGTCACCTGATAGGTTGTCCCCGGCTCCAGCCTGCCGGTGAAGTCGAACGAGGTCACGTCTCCCTGCATCGCATGCTCGTAGAGATATTCGTCTTCCTCACCCTCCTCCGCCACGGTGATGACCGTCACATCGGTGGCGGGGTTGTAGTTGTCAAACCGGGTCCACTCCAGCAGGTCTCCGCGGGAAAGTTGATAGATGCCGCCGCTCCAGGTGCCTCCGTTTCCGGTGACCGCCGGGGCATTCGCATACGCGGAACCGGAACCCGGGGGGAAGACCAGCGTCGCGGAGCCTCCCGGGCGCTGCACCACATGGTTCGTTCCATCCGGGAAACCCGCTGAACCTTCCAGAGCCGTCCGGGTGGGGAACTGCTGCTCGAAGTCATCGCCATCGAACGGCCGTGGCGGCTGGCTGCCGATGGTGAGGGTGCCGCCGCTGCCACTGATGCCATGCAAGTAGGCGGCCGCCCCGTATCCGTCAGCCAGCGGAGCCCCGGGGCTGTCCTGCGTGTGGAAGATGAACCGGTTCACCTCATAGTCGTTGTCGATCGACAGGCCCGGATTTGCCTGGATGCGCTGGAAGAGAAATTGATCCTGGACGAAATGTTGGTCCGGGCCTTCCAGCATCGCCATCCCGTTTCCGGAGATGCGCATCCGCACGTACGGCTGCTGGTCGCTCAGGCCGGTATACCCGTTCGTATCCACCACCGGGCTGCCGGTGAAGCTCTCCGTCGCCGTGTTCCAGGCGTAGGTCCCGCGCTCGATGCCATCGTGGCCGTCTGGCGCGTCGTTCATTTCCTGACAGTGGTAGTAGGTACCATCCGCCAGCAGGGTGAGCATGCATTTCTCCGCCGGGATGAACCATGAACCCACCTCCGGCCGGGTGGCGTGTGTCACCCGGGAAAAGGTGAAGGATCCCTCACCTACTACCGTGTAGGTCAGCGTGTCCCCGGTGATTGAGACACTGGCGGCGCCCGCCGGATGGGAGAGGCCCGCTTCCCCGTTGGTATCCAGCAGCACCTCCGCATGGAGCGCCCCCTCGTCCACGATGAAAAATCCGCGTTCCATCCCCGGTCGCGCTCCCTGGCCATCGACGAGATAAAAGGAGCCGTCGAAAAGGAATGTCACCACCAGCTCCGCGCCGTCCAGCTTCCATCCCCCCACGATCTCCGGCGGCACCACGAGGGGGTCCTGGGCGGCGGCCACCATCAGACTGGCGGCTGAGAAAAGGGAGAAGGGGAGCAGTGGGCGTATCATGTGGGGGATGGGGAACTGGGGGTATGGTGAAAGGCAGGCCGGTCCCGGGAGCCCGGGGGGATTTCCCATATAGGAGTGAAGACGGTTCTGTCCACTCCCCTAAATGGGGGGTTCCCCGCGTTATCCCGGAAAAGCAGGGCTGGCCCGGCCGGGGACTCCCTCTCCCGGATTTCCATTGCGGAGGGACGGAGGTTTTCGTAGCACCTCAGATCCAATGAAGAAGCGGATTTCCACCATGCTTTTCGTGGCGGGCCATCTCGCGGAGTTCGGTGTGGGGTGGTTGGCGTGGAAAGCGGGAGGCGGAAAGATCGCCGGCGGTCTGGAGATCGCGCGGCAGACACGGGATGCCAGGGAACACGAACGCCCACGGCGGACGAGGGGGGCAGCACATGACCCGGCGGAACGGCTGCTGGACCGTTTGATCGCGGAGGCACCGTTGGGGAACCAGTTCAAAGGATGGGGGCGCTGGGCGGAGGACAGCCGGGAACGCTACCGGAATCTGCTGGCCCAGGCGGAGGAGACTGCGGTGGCGGATGATCCCGCGGCGGCGGCGCTGGCCGCGATGGAAGGCCTGGCGACAAAGCCGGGGGACGCGACGCTGCGGAGCGAGGCGACGGTGCGGTTGATCCACTGGCTGAGGGTGGATCCTGCGGCAGCCATCAAGGCGTCCTTCAAGCAGGGTGGCGGTCCCATGAGGCTCGAGCTGCAGGATGCGGCGCTGGCCGTCGCCATGGAGAAGGGACCGGATGAAGTGGGCGGATGGCTCAAGAACGACGGCACGGGTTTCGGCACGATACTGGCTTCATCGCTGTCCCGGCAGATGGCAGCCTCCGGGGATCTGGCCGGGATCCGGCGGATGAAGGAACACCTCGACCCACAGGCATGGTCGGCGTTCAGGAGGATGGCTGCGGACGCCTGGCCGCTGGGCCGGGCGGATGAACTCATCGCGTTCTGCCGGGAAGAGGGGAGCATGGTCTTGATGGGAAATCTGGCCTCCGCCAACGGCGCGGATGGCGCGCTGTGGATCGGCAACCTGCTTGCATCCGGAAAGCTGGATGAGGCGGAACAGGAAGCCATCCGCAAGGGGCCCATGTATGCGGAGCTGATGAGGAAGAATCCCACCGTCGATATGGAGACGCGGCTGGAGGTTCTGACCGCCTACCGTCCGGGAATGAACCGGGAGGAGGTCGGCGCGGAGATCATGGGGCGTGACGTGTTCGACGCGCTGCGGAAAGAGAAGGACTACCGCTATGCCTTCCGCAACGGGGTGATGTCCGCGGACGAGGTGCTGGCGGAGGTTTCCAGGCAGCTTCCCCATATGGCGGCGGAGTCGCCTGACGCGCTCCGCGAAAATGTATTCCGGGGGCTGGTGAAGGACGACGGTGCGCGTGCTCTCCGCTTGCTCGATCATCTGCCCGGCCAGGAAAAATGGGACAAGGCGATGGCGGCGGCGTTCTCTTTCGATGAGGCGGATCCGCAGAGCCTCCACGACTATCTCCGCGCCGTCCCGGTGGATGCTTCTCCTGACCTGTGGCGGAAGCGGATGGATGTGTGGATGATGGCGGGCGCGGAAATCCATCTCCGTCTGGGCGCGGACTATCTGGCATGGGTGAAGCAATTGCCCGAGGGACTGGACAAGGACATGGCTTCATACGCGCTGGTCAGCTTGCTGGGTTCGGAGTCGGCGGGAATCGCTGCGGACCTTTCCTCCAACATCCGTGACCCGAAGATCCGTGGAATGCTCCCAACTCCTCCATGAATGCCATGCTGAAAAGAACCGGCACCTGCCTGCTGTCCGCCGCCGCGGGCATCTGCGCCTCCGCCTTTCTTGGGGGCGTCGCGAAACCCACCACGGATATCGCCACCGTCGCGAAGGATGAACGGGGCGGGCTGGCTGCCGAATCTATCCGTGAGAGGAGGGAAGGTGCGGCCACCACCACGCCGGGCCGGGCGGCGGGCGCGACCAAGGCCGCCGACTATCGCAAGGCATGGGATGCCATCGCCCACAGGAACCTCACGCCAGCCGAGCGGGTCGAGCTGCAGAAGCGACTGCTGGAGCAGTGGTCGCTGGTGGATCTGGAGGGGGCGATGGAAGCAGCGTTGGAAAATTCCTGGGAAGGGGAACTCGACAAACTGCTGACGGCATTTGGCGGAGCCTTCACGAAGAACCCCATCGAGGCCTGGCGGATCATCCAGTCCGGAACTCTGGGTCCGGGATCAGCGTGGTTCCGCTGGCAGTGGCTGGACTCGGTGTCGAAAGAGAATCCTCTGCTGGTGCTTTCCTATTTCCATGAACTTCCCACCGGACTCCGGAGAACCGGCTTGAGTCAGGTGATGAGGAAACATCCCGGAAATCCGGAGGTGATCTCCGCAGCCCGCCGGATGTTGGAGGGCATGCCCGCGGACTCGGTGACCAAGGGACTGGCCGCCGATTATTTCGACCTCGTTCCGCCGACGGAGACTCCCGCCGAACTCGGCGCGCGGTGGGCGGCGGCGACGACGGAGCGGGAGAAGCTCATCGCGCTGCAGGCATTGATCGGCTCGCTGCGGAAGAGTGACATGGCCACCATCCGGGCGGAGTGGATGAAGCTGCCGCCGGACGCGAGAAAGGACCTGACCAGCACGTTGCTCACCTCCCCGACCATGCTCCCGCCGACTGACCTGCTGGACCTGGTGATCGAGAACGGAAACTGGGAGATGTTCAAGGATCCGCGGATCTCCGGCATGGAAGGGGCGCTGGCGAAGCATGCGAGAACCGCCGAACCCATCGCCCTGGCGGAGTGGGGTCTGAGGCTGCCGGACCGTCCGGAGACGCTGGATGTTTTCCGCCGGGCCGTCAGCGGCTACATCGACAAGAACTACATGGAGGCCCGCGACTGGATCTTCTCCATTCCGGAAGGGGACTGGCGGCGTGAGCGGGCCTTGGCGGAGTATTCCCAGAACGCTCTGTGGGCGAAGAAAGATCCGGAAGGCTCCCAGTGGGCGATCGACAGGATCAAGGACCCGAAGATCAAGGGGACCGTCATCAACTGGCGCAAGGAATGGACGGAGCGGACGGGGCGGAAGTGATGAATGGCAGGGCTGGTCCGGCGCGAAGCGCACTGGGACCGCAGGATTCATCCCGCCCCGGAGAATCCAGCCACCATGCGAAGCCAAGCGGGATAAATCCCGCGGTCCCAGTCCGGAACATCGCCGCTTCATCATTGCCATCCGTCCGCGGCTTTGAGTTGCTGTCAGCGATGAAAAGCCTCCTGTGCGCCGCCGGTCTGATTTGGTCCTTCCTTTCCGCTGCCAGCGGCCAGGAACGAATCCGTGATGTGATCTACACGAAGCACGACGGCGTGGCGCTGACGATGGACATCTACAAGCCGGAGAAACCGAACGGCGCGGGCATCATCAAGATCATCAGCGGAGGGTGGAAATCGAACCACCTCCAGATCAACGACGGCGGCTGGCCCGCTGCGGGTTACACCACCTTCGTCGTGGTGCATGGGACGCAGCCGCGTTTCCATGTGGATAAGATCGTCGCGGACCTGAACCGCGCGGTGAGATTCGTCCGTGCGAACGCGGAAAAATATGGGGTGGATCCGCAGAAGCTGGGCGTGACCGGCAGCAGCGCGGGCGGACACCTCAGCCTGATGCTGGGGACGCGCGGCGGGCCGGGCGATCCGCAGGCGCATGACCCGGTGGAGCGGCAGAGCAGCGCGGTGAATGCGGTGGCATGCTTCCACCCGCCGACGGATTTCCTGAACTACCGGCAGATGGATGACAATGCGGCCGGCTCCGGCAGGCTGGCGGCGTATGCCGGGGCGTTCGGCCCGCGTGCGGAGACGCCGGAGGGCCGGGAAGTGCTGGGTCGGGAGCTTTCCCCCGCGCTGTGGGTGCGGAAAGACCAGCCGCCGGTCTTCATCGCCCATGGGGATGCGGATGACCTGGTGCCGCTGTTCCAGGGGAAGCGCTTTTTCGACCGCTCCACCGAAGCCGGAGCGAAGTGCGAGCTGTGGGTCCGCAACGGCGTGGGCCATGGCGGCTGGCAGGAGATGAAGGAGGACAACGTCCGCATGCGCGAGTGGTTCGACCTGCACCTGCTGGGCAAGCAACCGGCGGTGCCGTTCACCTTCGGGATCACCAACCATCCCGGCACGCCGTTGAAAAAACCCTGAGCGATGTGGGAGATCCCGGGCGTCCGTGAGTTTCCTGTGTTCCTCGTCTCAGCGACCATGCTCGCGCTGACGCCGGGGCAGGACACGCTGTATGTGATGGGTCGCGCGCTGGCCCAGGGGCGGAAGGCGGGCGTCATCTCCGTGGCGGGCATCCTTTCCGGCGCGCTGGTCCACCTGCTGGCCGGGGCGGGCGGACTGTCCGCGCTGCTGGCCGCGTCCCCGTCCGCCTTCACCGTGGTGAAGTGGGCGGGCGGTGCCTACCTCATCTACCTGGGTATCCGCATGCTGATGGGGAGCGGGAAAGCGGAGGTGGTGGAAAGTGCGCGCACCTCCAGCACCGCTGCGCTGTGGCGGCAGGGATTCATCACCAACGTGCTGAACCCGAAGGTCGCGCTGTTCTGCCTGGCGTTCATCCCGCAGTTCATCGTTCCGGGTTCGCCGCACACAGTGCCGGTGTTCCTCTTCCTGGGCATCTGCTTTTTCATCATCGGCGGCCTGTGGCTGCTGGTGATCGTTGCCTTCGCCGCCGCCATTGGAGGAAAGCTGCAAGGAGGATGGAATGCCGCGCTCAACCGGTTGGCGGGCGTGCTGTTCATCGGGCTGGGGTTGAGGCTGCTGTTCCAGCACCTGTGATCAACCGGCCAGCTTGTCCGCGGAGATGATCGTCACACCTGGCAGGGGGCTGACCGCGGCGTCCAGCAGGGAACGGGCGATCCGCTCGGCAGGGTTGATCCGCCATTTGCGCGGCAGCACCGGGTCGAGCGCATTCAGGATGAAAGCCGCGAACCTTTCCCCGGCGCGGAATTCTTCCCGCTTTCCTCCGATCAGCCCCGGACGGACAAGCGTGAGGGATTCGAATCCCTCTTGCCGGAGATGGGCTTCCAACTCGCCCTTCACCCGGTTGTAGAAGATGCCCGACGTGGCATCCGCGCCCATCGCGGAGTTGAGGGCGTAGGCTGACGTGCCGTGTTTCCGTGCGAGCCGTGCCACGGCCAGGGGGTAGTCATGGTCCACTCGGCGGAAGGCATCTTTCGATCCCGCCACGCGCAGGGTGGTGCCCAGCGTGCAGATGACCGCGTCCGCCCGCCACCAGTCCGCGTCATCCGGCAGGTGGTCGTAGTCCACCAGTGGCGCGTGCAGCTTCGGGTGGGCGGGTAGGGGCTTGCGCACCGGTGCGATGATTTCATCGACCCGCGGATCCGCCAGCGCGAGATCCATTACATAATGTCCGACAAGTCCGGTCGATCCGACGAGCAGCAATTTCATTTCCCGCATCCATACACGCGGGATGGATGGAGTGCAAAGACGAGGACAGTAAGGAGGGAGGACACTCCTGTCCTCCGACGGCATTGGCGAATGAGAAAAGATCTACCGCAAAGACGCGAAGGTAGCGAAGGATCGCAGAGGAGGACGAGAAGGATCTCTTCTGGATTCGTTCGATTCGCCAGATTCGCGGTCAGCCTTCTTTCTTTCCTGAAAACTGAACACTGAAAACTTCTCCTTCTTTGTTCGCCATTGCAGCCGGAGGACAGGAGTGTCCTCCCTCCTTACTCCCCCTACGCCAATATCCCCTTCACCACCTCTCCATGCACATCCGTCAGGCGGAACTGGCGGCCCTGGTAGCGGTAGGTGAGCTTCGTGTGGTCGATGCCCATCAGGTGGAGGATGGTCGCCTGGTGATCGTGGACGTGGACGGGATCTTTCGTGATGTTCCAGGCGAAGTCGTCCGTCTCGCCGTGGACGTGTCCGCCTTTCACGCCGCCGCCGGCCATCCAGAGGGAGAAGCCCTTGCCGAAGTGGTCGCGGCCCTTCGGATTCTTCGGGTCGCCCTGGCCGAAGGGGGTGCGTCCGAACTCACCGCCCCAGATGACGAGCGTGTCCTCCAGCAGGCCGCGCTGCTTCAGGTCCTTCACCAGCGCGGCGGATGCCTGGTCGGTGTCCTTGCACTGGATGGCGAGCTGGGTGTGCAGGTTGTTGTGTTGGTCCCAGCCCGCGTGCATGAGCTGGACGAAGCGCACGCCGCGCTCGATCAGGCGGCGGGCCATCAGGCAGTTGTTGGCGAAGCTGCCCTTCTCCAGGACGTCCGGTCCGTACATGTCGAGCACGTGCTTCGGCTCCGTGGAGAGGTCCTGCAGGCCAGGGACGCTGGTCTGCATCTTGTAGGCCATCTCGTATTGGGAAATGCGCGTGTCGATCTCCGGGTCGCCGTATTCCGCGAGGTGGGCCTGGTTGATGTCGCGGAGGTCATCCAGCATCGCGCGGCGGGCCGCCTGGCTCATCCCATTGGGATTGGTCAGGTAGGGGACGGGATCGCCGCTGCTGCGGAACCGGACGCCCTGGTGGCGGCTGGGGAGGAAGCCACTGCCCCAGTAGTAGTCGAAGAAAAGCTGGCCGCAGCTCTTCTGCCGGTCGGACGAGGTCATCACCACGAAGGCGGGCAGGTCGGACGATTCCGAGCCGAGGCCGTAGGTCGTCCATGCGCCCAGACTGGGGCGGCCGGGGATCTGGGAGCCGGTGAGGAAAAATGTGACGCCGGGCGCGTGGTTCACCGCCTCCGTGTGCATGGAGCGGATGACGCAGATGTCATCCGCGATGGACGCGGTGTGGGGCAGCAGGTCGCTGATCTCCGTGCCGCACGTGCCGCGCCGCTGGAACGGCTGCAACGCGGGGATGATGGGCCACGCCTTGTTGCCGGACGTCATGGTGGAGAGGCGCGTGTTCCCGCGCACGCTCTCCGGCAGGTCCTGCATGGCCATCTTCTGGAGGAGCGGCTTCGGGTCGAAGAGATCGACATGCGACGGCCCGCCACCCTGCCACAGGTAGATGACGCGCTTTGCCTTCGCCTTCTGGTTCGGGAATCCTGAGACACCGGCCCCGGTGGAGGAGGCGATGGCATTCCCGCCGAACAGCGAGGAAAGCGCGGCCAGCCCCAGGCCGTTCGCGGACTTGCCGAAGAACTGCCTGCGGGTGACCACGCGCTGGTTTTCGAGGAATGGGTCCATGGGGTCGTGGTGGGTTATTCCCGGGTGAGCGCGGGATCGAGGTTGAGGATGCCCAGTGCGGCGGCGGACCAGGTGGCGAGTTCCACCGCGTCGATGTCGGCGGGTGGCGGGGTCGCACCGTTGGCGAGGAATGCCTTCGCGGAGGCGGGGTCGGCGGTGAAGTGGGCGCGCTGGTTTTCCACCATCCTGCGCAGCAGCCCGGTCTGGGCGGCGGTGGGCGTCCGGGCGGTGACCAGCCGCATGGCGTGGGTGAGACGGGTGTCCGCATCCGGTGAATGGCGGATGGCTCGTATGGCCAGACCGCGCGCGGCCTCCACCCAGGTGGGATCATTCAGCGTGGTCAGCGCGTGGAGCGGCGTGTTCGTGAGGTTGGACTTCACGGAGCAGATCTGGCGGGACGCTGAGTCGAACATGTTGGCCGGAGCCACGGTGCGCCGCCAGAACGTGTAGAGGCTGCGGCGGTGGAGGTCCGCGCCGGATGACTGCGGGTAGCTGAAGTCGCGCTCCTTCGTGATGGCCAGCGTGTCCCAGATGCCCTCCGGCTGGTAGGGATAGACCGGCTTTCCCGCGAGCCGTCCGTCCAGCAACCCGCCGGCGGAGAGCGCGAGGTCGCGCAGCAACATGGACGGCAGGCGGAAGCGGGAGGCGCGCGCCATCAGCCGGTTGTCCGGATCCTTTTCCAGATGCACGGGCGTCACCCGGCTGGACTGGCGGTAGGCGCCGCTGGTGACGATGAGGCGGTGCATGTGCTTCACCTTCCAGCCGCTCTCGCGGAACTCCACGGCCAGCCAGTCCAGCAGTTCCTGGTGCTCCGGCACCTCGCTCTGCACGCCCAGGTCCTCCGAGGTCTTCACCACCCCGGTGCCGAAAAAGAGCTGCCACATCCGGTTCACCTGCACGCGGGCGGTCAGCGGGTGCTCCGGCAGGAACAGCCACCGCGCGATGCCCAGCCGGTTGCGCGGCAGGTCATCCGGCATGGGGGGGAGAAAGGCGGGCGTGCCGATGCTGACCTTCTCCTTCGGGGTGAGGTAGTCGCCGCGGTCCAGGATGTGGGTCTCGCGTGGCTTGGTGTCCGCCATCACCATCACCTTCAGCAGTTCCTCCCGGGAGAATTTTTCCTCCGCGCCCTTCGCGGAAATGATGGCCTTCAGATCATCGTTGCCCGGCATCTTCGGCAGGCGCGCGTTCTCGAACTCGCGGCCCAGGCGGCCCTTCGCGTAGTTGTTCGGCTTGTCCGGCGGGGCGTCCTTCACCGCCTTGATGAGGGTGGTCCAGGTGTTCTCCGCCGGGGCGTTCTCCGCCATCAGGCGATCCTCCCACTCCTGCTGCAGGGCGTCGCGGCGCTTTTCCCAATCCGGGGTCGCCACCATCAGCGTGCGGGTCTTTTCCTTCAGCTCCGCGAGCTGCGCTTCATACTCCGGCGTTTTCAGCTCCAGCAGCGGCGCGGCGGAGCGGATGCGTGATGGACCGCTGCCCGCGCCCCCTGTCTCCGGCACGTTGTTGAAGGCGGCCATCAGGCTGTAGTAGTCCCGTTGGGTGATGGGGTCGTATTTGTGGTCGTGGCACTGCGCGCACGCCACGGTCAGCCCCAGCCACGTCGTGCTGGTGACGTCCACCCGGTCGAACAGGATGACGTTGCGCTGTTCCTCCGCGATGGCGCCGCCCTCGCCGTTGATGAGGTGGTTCCGGTTGAAGGCGGTGGCGATCTTCTGGTCCTGTGTCGCGTCCGGCAGCAGGTCGCCCGCCAGTTGCTCGATGGAGAATTGGTCGAACGGCATGTCCGCGTTCAGCGCGCGCACCACCCAGTCCCGCCAGATCCACTGGTGCGTGTCGCCGTCCTGCTGGAAGCCGTTGCTGTCCGCGTAGCGCGCGGCGTCCAGCCACGGCAGCGCCATCCTTTCGCCGTAGTGGGGGGAGGCGAGAAGCCGGTCCACCACCTTTTCATAGGCGTCCGGGGACGTGTCCGCGACGAAGGCGTCGATCTCCTCCACCGATGGCGGCAGGCCGGTGAGGTCCAGGGTCACCCGGCGGAGCAAGGTGGGCCTGTCCGCCTCAGGCGACGCGGCCAGCCCGTGGGCCGCCAGCTTTCCCGCGACGAAGCGGTCGATGGGATTCCGGATGGGAAGGGCCGTCTTTCCCGGCTCCGGCGGAGCGGGGCGCTCCGGCGCGGTGAAGGACCAGTGCGACTCATAGTTCGCGCCCTGCCGGATCCACCGTTCGATCATCTCCTTCTGGTCCTGGCTCAGGGTCCGGTTGGAGTCCGGCGGCGGCATCACCTCGTCCGGATCGGTGGAAAGGATGTGGTCGAGCAGCAGGCTCTTCTCCGGCTTGCCGGGGACGATGATGCCGTCCGCGCGCTGGCCTTCCAGCGTGTTGAGCTGGAGGTCCGCCTTGCGCTTGTTTCCGTCCTGCCCGTGGCAGTAAAAGCAGTTCTCGGAAAGGATCGGCCGGATGTCCCGGTTGTAGGACAGCGCGGGGGCGGCACCCGCCATGCCCGCACAGAGCAGGATGACGGATGCCATGACGCACGTTGGGTTTTGCGCTTGCATCACACCTCTCATATACGGAGAGCGGAGGAGGATGTCATTTACGGAAGTTCGTAAGTCCGTGGCGGGTGGATCCCGGATGTAGCGGAGCTCATGAGAGCTTCGGCGGGGTGTGGTTCCCTCTGACCAATCAGCTCCGGTTCCGGATGGACTTCCCCACAACCGGAAGTCTCACGACTTCCGCTACCCTCCACTCACCGCTTCACGATGCCGTCCTTCATCGCCACGGAAATGGCGGAGGCCAGGCAGTTCACGTGGAGTTTCTTGTAGATGCAGCGCATCACATAGTCCGCGGTGTGCGGGTTGAGGGAAAGCTGGTCGGCGATCTGTTTCCGCGCGTAGCCATCGACCATGAGTTCCAGCACGGCTTTTTCCCGATCGTTGAGGTCATGGTCGGCGGCGGGCGGGGCGAAGCGGGTGAACATCTCCAGCACGCGGCGGGCGATGCGGGCGTTCATCGGGGAGCCACCGGCGAACGCCTCGCGGATGGCGGAGATGATGCGGGCCGTGGCCTCCGACTTCAGCAGGTAACCGGACGCGCCGGCGCAGATGGCGCGGAAGATTTTGTCATCATCCTCGAACACGGTGAGGATGAGGGCCGTCGCCTCCGGGGCGAGGCGCTTGAAGTGGGACAGCCCCTCGATGCCGTCCATGCCGGGCAGGCCGATGTCCAGCAGCACGACGTCCGGTGCCTCCCCGGGCAGCAGGGCGATGGCATCCTCACACCTGGGAAAGCTCCGCACGGGCACGAAATCCTCCTGCTGCCCCAGCATGCGCTCCAGTCCGCTGCGGAAAGCCTTGTTGTCTTCGATGATCCAGATGGAGGGCATCAGTGCGAGGATGATGGGGTTCCGGGAGATTGCAAGGGTGCCACGAGGATGAGGCGGGTGCCGTCCCCGGGGGCGGAGGTGAGGGTCAGCCGGCCGTGCAGGTTCCGCGCGCGTTCCTTCATGCCGTTGATGCCCATGCCGCCGGACGTCCGCTGGATGGTGAAGCCGCGGCCGTTGTCATGGATTTCCAACCGCAGGGAGTCCGCGCCGCACTCCAGGGAAAGGGTGACGCGGGTCGCGCCGGAGTGGCGGGAGATGTTGGCGAGCGCCTCCTTGAAGATGAGGAACACCTGCCGCCGGGATTCCCCCTGCCACGCATCCGGCAGGTGGTCGGGCAGCGCCGTCCACTCCACCTCCATGCCGGAAAGCAGGCGTCCCGCGGCACGCCGCAGCAGGGAGGTGAAGTCCGGGCCGGACTCCGCGCGCGCGCCCACCAGCCACAGCACCTCCCGCATGGAGTCGCTCGTTTCGCGGGCGATGCGGTTGATCTCCTGCCAATCCTCCTTCTGCCGCTCCCCGTCCTGGCCGGGCGCTGTTTCACTGATGATGGCGATGCCCGCGATGTTGCTGCCGATCTCATCGTGCAGGTCCTGGGCGATGCGGTTGCGGAGCAGGTGCAGCGACCTCACCCGCCTGCGCCGCTCCGTGACGGCCCAGGCGAGGCCGACTCCGGGCAGGATGAGGGCCAGCACGCCCCCCGCCACCCACGCCCTGCGCTGGGCGGATTCCAGCAGCCGGGCATGCGCTTCGGACAGGGAGCGGATCTCCACCTGCAACTGGTTCCGCCTTTCCCAGCGTTCCAGCCAGTCCGGCAGGGGAAGCAGGCGGCCGTAGCTGGTGTAGCCGTCCGTGATCAGGGAGGCTGGTCGCGCCTCCGGGCGGGTGAAGGTGTCCGGGCTGGAACTGACGGCGGCACCCCGCGCGACATTTTCCTCACCGGAGAAAACCTCGATCTCGGAAAGCCCGCACCGCCCGGTGGTGGACTCCAGCATGCGGATGCGCAGGTGGCGTCCGCGCACGGCCTCCGGCAGCGGGATGACCACCGGGTTGTTGCCGGGGTTCGGGTAACCCTCGGCGGAGGTGTCCATCAGGACGGTGGGTGAGGGGAAGTCCGGCGCATCGTCCAGTTCGACCACGAAGTGGGTGGGGAAGGAGAAGCCCGGTACATCCGCTCCCAGCCGCGCGTGGACCGGGTGCAGGCGGACTTCATCGATCTTCCGTTCCTCCGCCAGATCCACGGTGATGGTCCCCGGCACACCGGTGAAAAGGCCGTCATAGGGCAGGAAGTCCCGCAGGATCGGCGGGCCGAGCGGGGACCGCCCATCATTGAGGTTCTGCACGTGCAGGCGCGGCGGGATGTTGACCGTGTTCGACGCGGTGACCGTCCTCCGCAGGGCGATGTTGCGGACGCCCCGGATGACCATGATCTCACTCAGGGCGAAGGAATGGGTGGCGGTTTCCTCCGCCAGCTTCGTCACCGTCAGGCGGATGTACCGCCCGCGCAGGCCGCCCGCGCGGAAGACCGCCGGGGTCAGGCCGTGGGAGGGATAGTCCGCGTCCGTGAACAGGGCCACCGGCGTGAACCGGCCGAAGGCGGGGTCATCCGAGACGTCGATGCGGAACCTGCGGGGAAAGGCATACGGCTTCGACTCGCCCTGCTGCCAGTCCACCAGGGCGGGGACCAGCACGATCCAGTCGATGTCCTGCGGCGAGCCGAGATCCACCTGCACCCACGGCGGCACCGGTGGTGGTTCCGGCAGTTGCCGGTGCTGGTAGCCCAGCTCCTCCGTGGTCTGGCTCATGACCGCCACCCCCAGCCGGGTGAGTTCCTCCTGGTCTTCCTGGATCCGCTTTTCCGTACGGCCCAGCTCCCGGCTGAAAAGCCGCAGCCAGCCCGCGTCCTGCCCGGACGAGAGCGACGGCAGGAAGAGGAAGCAGAAAAGATATGGAAACGCGCGGCGGGGCATGGGCGGCGGGGCGTCCGGGTATTACTCCGGGTGCCGACCCTTGCTTACGCGCATCCTGGCGGTATGGCGATGCCGCGGAGCGTCAGCCCGTTCTTTTCACGGGATGAACGGTGGGGGTGGTTGCAGCAGCCTCCCGGAAGAATCCGGGGCCATAGGCGCCGACGGACTTCATGTGAGCCATCCTTGTCCATCGGTCCGGGGTATCCGGCGGAGATACACCCGGTGACATGCAACCGACCCGCACCGTTGCTTTTTCCCGGTCGCTCGGTGTCCTCGTCCGGGGGCGGGGAGAGGCCCCGGACGTGGTGCGCTGTCGCGGTGTTGGGAAAGACGTTGCCGTGAACAGGATCCAGCATTCCCGCGCCATGTGTGTTGGGCATGGTTATCCACCGGGGGGGCGGAGATGTTGGATATACGGTTCACGGAACAATCAAATCTTGTAAAATATCACCTGATGCACGCTGCGATTGATGAATCCGGCAGGATATTCCATGAATCGGGCGGAAGACGTTGGCTTGGGGCTTTCCGCGGCAGGCGGGGAGTGTAACTTCCGTGGAGCGGCCGCATCCGGAACGATGTGAGTTTTCTGGTGGCCGCCGGTTTCCAGGTCATGGTGCGGAGTGTGATGAAATCATTGGAACGCGGAGGGTATCCGGAGGAGACGGCGCGGAGGCGGCTGTTCTGGTTCCTCCAGACCAGCGGGTGGCTCGGCGTCGGGTTGATGGCGCTTTATCCCCTCGTCCAGATCTTCGACATCAGGACTATGGCGGTGGTGCTGGTGCTGAGGGTCAGCTCCGGTATCCTCGTGACGTTGGGCCTGAGGTGGCTGTACCGCAGGATGGGCTGGCGCGACTGGTCCTGGTGGGGGTTGGGAGCCGTGGTGATGATGCTGTGCGTGGCGATGGGAACCGTGGACTCGCTGGGCACACAGACGCTCTCAAGATTTCTCACCGGCAGTTCCGTACCGCAGGAGATCCACTCGTTCCTGCTGCTCACCGGCATCCTCCTGCGGACCTGCGTGCTGATGATCTGGAGCCTGCTCTACTTCGGCATCAAGCTGTGGATGGAGACGGCGGAGGTGAAGCTGCGCGCGGCGCAGAGCGAGGCCTCCGCGCGCACCAGCGAGCTGAAGCAGCTCCGCTCCCAGGTGAACCCGCATTTCCTGTTCAACGCGCTCAACTCCATCCTCGCGGAAAAGGATGACCCGGACGCCGTGGAGCGCATCACCCAGGAACTGGCGGGCTACCTGCGCTTCTCCCTGCGGCCGGCGGGGGACTGCCAGTTGCTGGGGGAGGAGATCGAGGCGCTGGAGCACTACCTGCGGGTGGAGAAGGCCCGCTTCGAAGAAAAGCTGGTTTATGAAATCCGGGTCTCGCCGGAGGCGGGCGCGCACCGCGTCCCGGTGGCGACCGTGCAACCGCTGCTGGAGAACGCCATGAAATATGGCCGCAAGACCAGCCCCACGCCGCTGCGCCTGCTCATCTCCGCGGATATCCTGCCCGCCTATGGGGTGCTGAAGGTGGCGGTGGCGAACACCGGGCGGTGGGTGGATGAGGACTCGGAACATTCCCACGGCATCGGCCTTTCCAATCTGCGGCGCAGGCTGGAGCTGCTGTTCGGCAGGGAGGCGCGCCTGACCCACACGGCGACGGATGACGGATGGGTGAAAGTGGAGGCCGTGATCCCGCTGGAGTCCATGGATGAAGGGAGGGCCGTCTCATGACACCGCCCCGCAGGGCCGTGATCGTGGATGACGAGCGCCTCGCCCGGAAGCGCCTGCGTGATCTCCTGAAAGTCCACCCCGGCATCACCGTGGTGGGGGAGGCGGACAGCGTGGAGACGGCCGTGCCGGTCATCGCGGAGCATCGTCCGGATGTCGTGTTCCTGGACGTGGAGATGCCGCCGGGCAACGGGTTCGACCTGCTGCCCCTGCTGCCGGATCCCCCCCACACTCCGGAGGTGGTGTTCGTGACGGCGTATGAGAATTTCGCGCTGCGCGCCTTCGAGGTGAGCGCCATCGACTACCTGCTCAAGCCCATCCACACGGAACGCCTGGCGCTGACCGTGCAGAGGCTCCTTTCCTCTCCGAGAAGGGAGGACACGGGGGATGATCCCGGGGAGGAAGCCTGGACCATGGAGTCCAGGGTCACGCTGAGCGACCGCCGGATCAAGTCGATGGTGGAGATCTCCGGCATCGTGGCCATCCAGGCGCTGGGGGCCTACTCACGGGTGAGCGTGGCGGGGCAGCCGCCGATGATCATCCTGCGCAGCATTTCCGAGTGGGAGCGCCGCCTGCCGTCCGCGGAGTTCCTGCGGGTGGACCGCTCGCTCATCATCCAGACAGGGCTGCTGCGGAAGATGAAGATGGTGTCGCGGGATGAGACGGAGATTTCCCTGGAAGGGATGCAGGGCATCCTGGCCATCGGCCGGGTGGCCACCTTGCGCCTGAAGAAGCACGTCAGGGACATGGGGTGAACGTGCGCCGCCAGCCGCTTCTTCCCCATCATGCCCGGCGGCGGCGGATGCCAGCCAGACCGAATGCCCCGAGCAGGGCCAAGGCTGCCGATGGCTCCGGGATGGCCTCCACCGTCACCGCCTGGATGGCCACGTGGGAGTTTTTGCCGGTGGTGCCGGAGCCGTTCGGCGTGTCCGTCGTCAGGATATAGCTGAGGTGGAGCAGATCCGTGGCGCTGTCCGGCTGGAACTCGATGGTGAAGAGGACGGGTGCCTTCGCATTGATGAAAGTCTGGGTGACGAGCGGCAGGGATGTCGCGCCATTGAGGGAAGCGGTGAGCGTGCCCTGGCCGTTGAAGCCCACCGCCCAGATGCTCACCCGGTAGAGTTGCGATGGATCACCGGTGACGGTGAACCCCATCCCTGTTCCCTCAAGATCGAGCGTCGAGCTGAACGCCGTGCCGATTTTCAACGGAGGGGACAGGGACCCCGGATCCGCTCCGTTGGAATAGGTGAAGAAAGTCGCGCCGAGCGTGCCGCTTCCCTGGAGATTTCCGGTGCCGCCTTCGGGTGAGATCCCGGTGAGCCCGCTGATGTAGCCGGCCGTCCCTGGAGCCACGGGTGTGCCGAGGGTGTTGGACGGAGCCCGCGTGGTCGCCGCGTCGGCGCCGGATTGGAAGTCCCAGATCGCCCAGTTCGTCGTGCCGGAGGCCGTCAGATCCACGGCGGTCCCGGAGGTCGTGTGTCCGGGTGCGGTGTCCACGGAACCGGAGAGGACAACTCCATGGGCGGCAGCCGGAAGGAGTGCGAGCGACAGGGGGAGGAGGATGGGTTTCATACCCCGCCAGCCTACCCATGCCCCGGCCTGCGGGGCAATGGGGACACCCCACATTCGGTTATCCAGGATGCACATGCGGTGGAGGCGATCACAAGGGTAGCGGAGCTCGTGGGAGCTTCGGCCAGGGTGGATCCCCCATCTCACTTTGCCTTGATCCGCAGATCCTCCAGCGGGATGATACCCGCGTCGCGCCGGGCGCGGAGGCCACTCCCTCCGTTTGTTTCCCGGTTGTGCGGGCGGGGATGCGGCTATGGGCGGTGGATGCCGGAGAGGTTTTTCAGTTCCGCGTTGGAAGGCAGGGCGCGGGAAAGGCAGGAAATGATGGCGGTCTTCCCTTCATGGGAGATGCCGGCTCCTCCGCGCTCCCCGGCTTTTCCGTCAACCACCGTCCAAGCCCGCATGTCCTTGCATGAAAAGCACCACAGCGTGTCCAGGTGCCTGCCCTCCCTGGAGAACCGGATGAGGACCAGCGGCTCGAACAAACATGCCGAGGGGTTCCGGTAGGTGCTGACGGAGCCGACGATGTGGAGGAGCGGTTGCCGCAGGTCGGCCGGCGGTTCCACCCCTTCTTTCCGGAAGGCGTGGGAGCCATGGAGCAGGTGGAGGTTGGGGTCCTGCTTTCCACGGAACCGTTCATGGAGGGTGATGGTATCCGGGGCTTCGAGGATCCATGGCGCCGTGTCGCCCATGAACACATCATCAATGGTGGTTCCGGGCTCCAGCAACCATTGTTCCGGAGTGTCCCGATGCAGGTAGCCGGGGGATGGTTCCCCTTTCTCCCGGCCCCTGCAAATGAACCACGTGATGGCCGATGCCAGGATGGCGGAGATCAGCGGCGGAACCATGGAACGGACGCGGAGCGGGATCATTTGGAGAGGGGAAGGGAGCTGCGGTGGGGGGCGGGTTACCAGAACCGCCACCACGGTCTTCTGTTTCCCCCGCAATGACGGCACACCGGCTTTTTGGCGAGGCCCGTCCGCCATGCGGGAAGGGGCTGGAGGTCCGTGTCCGGCCACTCAAACTCGTCGCCGTCCGCGAAGATGGCTTCGCAGGGGCAGCCTTCCATCGCCTCGTTGGCTTGGGCGAACTCCTCCGCCGTCTGTGGTTGCTTCATCACGAAGGAGTGCCCATTCGAGTCCTTCCGCCGGAAGACGGTGGGGGCGGTTTCCCGGCACAGGTCGCAGTCCAGGCACTGATCGTCCACGTAGTACTTCCCGGGAACGTTGTCGGGGAGCCGGTGATCGAAGTTTGCGGCGGGCATGAAAGGGGGATTCCAGCAACGTCGGGCGGTATCCGCAAGAAGCGAAGCAAGGAAAGGGCCGGTCAGGTTTGGGCCGATTCGCCCTGCCATGGGGTAAAAAGCAAACCGGCAGAGTAGCGGGGGGACTTCTCTGCCGGTTGTCGCGTCCGGGGGGATCGCTTGTTTTCGGGGGGATGTTGTCGGCGTTTCCGGTCGGGGGGCGTCCGTCGCGCTGACGAGAAGACCATGTCACAAAACCGGACGCATCGGCATTACGCGGTCGCGTAGGTGAGGTGTCAGTTCATGGACCGGACGGGCGGATTCGTGGGGAAAGGCTACGATGCGGGGCGCTGGGGGCGCCGGTCTCCAGACCGGCGTCTTCATCTTCACCCGGTCGTGGGTGGGCCACCGTCAGGCGGGCGGCCAATTTTGCGTTCCACCCCTTTACGCAATGCACGGCGCAATTTGTGGTGCGGGCGGTATGTGTGGAAAACCTTATGCTTGAAGGGATTTCCGGAACGGTATGCGTGATGCGACGGATACATCGTCATGAAAGCTCCAAACAGCAGAACCTTCCTTTCCGCCATCTTTGCCAGCTCGCTGGTGATCTCCGGTCTCATGGCACAGACCACGCCGCAGCGTCCGGCACCCACGCCGCCGACCAACCCTCCACCGGCCCCGGCGACTCCGGCCCCCACCCGCCCGGCTCCGCAAACGCCGAAGCCGACCCCGGCCACCCCGGCTCCAACGCGTCCGGCTCCGCAGACCCCGAGGCCGACGCCCGCACCTCCGGCACCCACGACTCCCCAGCCTCCGCCACCTGCTCCTGCCCCCGCACCGGCTCCGGGAACACCCGGCCAGCCGAACGGCCCCGCCCTTCCAGGACAGCCGACGACACCGGCACCCGGCCAGCCCGTGACTCCGCCCGCCCCCACCACGCCCGGCGCGCCGGATCGTGGAAATGGCAACGCGAATGGCGCGATGAATGGCAACGCGTCCGGCGGAAGCAACCAAGGCACCGGAAATGCCGGGACGCGAAATGTGCCGGCCGGCCCGGCCAATGATGGGGATCCCACCACCAACCCCACTCGCGGCAGCGGGCTGAACTCCACCGTTCCCGGAACGGCTGGCACTCCCAGCCGTGGTAATGCGAGGGGAAATGCCGACTACCGCGGCGGCAAGACCAACTCCGACACCAAGGGCACGCAAGGGACCGGCAGCCGCAACAGCGCGGGACCGAATGCCGGTGCCCAGGGAGCGGCGAACCGCAGGGCCTCCGGTGTCCAGCAAGGTTCCAGCTCCAACTCCAACACCCAGGGAACCGCCGGGGGCGCGAATTCCGGGAATCCGAACATGAGTGGTTCCAACGGCCAGAATGGCAACAATACGGGGAACCAAGGAGGTAACACCACGGGTGGCCAGAATGGCAGCAACGCCAATGGACAGAACGGCAACAACTCCGGTGGCGGCTCCGGTGGTGGCTCCGGTGGTGGCTCCGGTGGTGGCTCCGGTGGTGGCTCCGGTGGTGGCTCCGGTGGTGGCTCCGGTGGTGGCTCCGGTGGTGGCGGTGGCGGTGGCGGTGGCGGTGGCGGTGGCGGTGGCGGAAACTAGCCGACCGCTGGGAGCGCTGGTCTTCAGACCGGCGTCTTCATCCGGTGGCGAAGTAATTGCCCCACCAAACCGGTCCGCCTTTCAGCTACGGCGGATCGGGCCGATCCGCCCTGGGGGGATAAAAGCAAACCGGCAGAGTAGCGGGGGGACTTCTCTGCCGGTTGTCGCGTCCGGGGGGATCGCTTGTTTTCGGGGGGATGTTGTCGGCGTTTCCGGTCGGGGGGCGTCCGTCGCGCTGACGAGAAGACCATGTCACAAAACCGGACGTACCGGGATTACGCGGTCGCGTAGGTGAGGTGTTAGTTCGTGGAGTGAACGGGCGGATTCGTGGGCATTTCCCTCCCGCCACGGATCGCGCGTCTCATTTCGCTGGGGACCATCGCACCGCGTCCGCGATCACATGGCCGTTGGTGCCCTTGTTGGAGATGGTGAGGCTGGAGGTTTTTCCCGCCTTGAACGGACCGGAGTGGATCTTCACCCAGCCGCCTTTGTTGCGCTGGTCCACCTTCACGGAGACCTCGCCGTTGGCGCCGGTGATGGTCACCGGCACGTTGGTCGCGCGGTTGCCGGTCTTCCGCCAGGTCAGATAGACGTCGTAGTTGCCGTCCTTCGGAAGATCCGGGGTGTAGGTGATGGACTTGCTTCCCTTGTCCTTGTCCGCGTCGTGCAGGTAGTTGCCGGAGGTCGCTTCGTTCCACGTTCCGGTTTTCACGGCGGCGGTGTCATCCACCTCGATGCCGTCCGGCGCGGCGGCGGTCTCCTCCGCACTGAGCGGCGGTGCGTCCCACTTGAGGATCTGGCCGTCCTCCAGCAGGCGCCCGGCCAGCTTCGCGTAGTCCACCTTCTGGACGGAGGTGTTGCCGTCGATGGCGAGGGACGCCGCCGTCGCGGCGGACTGTCCCAGGATCATGAAGACCGGCTCCATGCGGATGGAGCCGTAGGCGATGTGGGAGGAGGAAAGGCAGACGCTGACCAGCAGGTTCGCGCACTCGCTTTCCTTCGGGACGATGCTGCGGTAGCTGATGGGGTAGGGACGGGGGACGCGGACCTGGACGTCCCCCTCGTTGCGCACCGCGCCGTCGATGACGACGCGCTGGCAGTTGTGGGAGTCCATGGTGTAGGCGGCCAGTCCGATGGAGTCCGGTACGACGTTCGCGCTGCGGCAATCATGCTCCGTCATCACATGCTCGGAGATCATGCGGCGGCCCTCGCGGACGTAGAGTTCGTGCGGGAAGCCGCCGGTCTCCGGAA
The DNA here is from genome assembly GCF_026625605.1 of Luteolibacter sp. SL250. Taxonomy (NCBI): domain Bacteria; kingdom Pseudomonadati; phylum Verrucomicrobiota; class Verrucomicrobiia; order Verrucomicrobiales; family Verrucomicrobiaceae; genus Luteolibacter; species Luteolibacter sp. SL250. The sequence continues at coordinate 4,149,328 of NZ_CP113054.1, read as the reverse complement.
ACTCACCGGGCATCAGGCCGAACGCCTTCATCCGGTTGCGGACGCCTTCCGGGACCTCCGGATCGTTGGTGGCGAAGTAGGCCAGCCCCTTCTGGTAGTTCACGTGGTCCTGGAAGATCTTTTCCCGCGTCTGATAGTCCGCCTCCGGCCATGCGTAGTTCGCGCCGATGTGGTCGGTGGAAAAGCCGCCGACGTTGTTGCAGTCCCCGTTGCGGAGCCTGAACGGGGCGGGTGGCGTTTTGGTGGTCTTCAGGTAGCGCTCATACAGGGCGAAGCGGCCGCGGTCATAGCCGTCCGGCTTGGGGAAAGGCAGGCGGTCCGGTCCGTCCCAGAGCTGGAAGCGGAAGTTGTAGGCCTGGATCTTCTTGTCGCCCTCCCCGGCCTTTCCGGGATCGGCCGCGGAAATGCCGGGCAGCAGGCCGCTGGCGGGATCCCCCGGCTTCAGATACGGGTCCACCTTCACGTTGAAGTTGTGCGCGTTCCTGAACTGGATGCCGTTGATGGTTTCCCCGTAGGTCGCGTTCGATTCCCGGCCCACATGATAGGAGACACCGGCCTTCGCGAACAGATCCCCCTCATAGGTGGAGTCCACGAACATCTTCGCCTTCACGCTGTTGCCGTTTTCGAAGGAAATGGACGTGATCCGGTTCCCTTTCTTCACCACGTCCTTCAAACGGTGTTCATAGTAGATCTCCACACCGGCCTTCTCCAGGAAATGCAGGAAGGCGGACTCCGCCTGGGATGGCCGGAACCCCGCCGTCATGCCGATCTTCCCATACACCTCGTTGGCGAATCCGCCGACCGCCTTGCGGTTGCCGATGTCCGTGGCGGTGAGGCCGCCGGACGTCATCCCGCCGACGTGGCGGCGCATGACCACCAGCACCGCCTTCTTTCCCATGCGCGCGGCCTGGACCGCTGCGGAGACACCGCCCGGCGTTCCACCATAGACGCAGACGTCCGCCCCGATGACCTGCGCGGGGTTCGCGGCGGGCACGGGGTAGTAGTACTTCAGACCGGGGTTTGGTGTCCGGGGTGCGGCGGACAACGGGGCCGCCAGCATGGCGGTGCAGAGGATGAGAGGAAATTTCATGGATCGCAGGAAGTGGGCTTTTCGGGCATCGGCTCCATGGATGTATTAGCCGGAACCCGTGGGATCTGACGGGAGAATTTCCGGAAACCTCCTCGGGGGGGAAAGATACGCAAGCTTGCCGTACAGGCCGCGAGGGCGTCTCCTTCCCGTTCCATGAAACATCCGGTCAAGTGGCTCATTGCGCTGAACATCCTCACCCTCGTCATCACGCTGGTGATGTTCGCCGTGGGGTTCGCGGCAAATACCATGACATACAAGATGGAGAGAGATCTCCTCAATGCTTCTGTCACCGAGGTGAGTGCGAAAATGGAAAAGAGGATCGGGAAATCCTACACCGCGGACTTGCACGAGTCCGTAATCGCATTCATGGAATCGGGGGAGAAGGTGATGGTTTCGTCCGTCGGGACCATGAGATCCTTCACAACCGCAATGTTCCAAAGCGGCGCATGGATCTTCCTCATCAGCCTGACGAATCTCCTCCTGCTCTGGAAAACGAAGCGCGTCTATGATACGGCGGCGGCCCTCCGCCCGCCCGAGCCATGAATGACCGGCGGTCCGCTCACTTCCTGCGGCGGCGCAGGACGAGGGCGGCGCCACCGGCCAGCAGCAGTGCGGACGTGCCCGCCTCCGGAACGGCGGTGAGCGTAAGCACGCCGTCCGCTTCGTTGAAGCTCCACATCCTGCCCTGGTCATCCAGCGTCCATGTTCCGTCGGTGCGGGTGAAATCCCCGGCGGTGCTGGTGATGCGCAGGCCGTTCCAGTCGATGGAGCCGGTCGCATCCACGAGGGTCCATTCATTTCCAGCGGCGATGCCGGCGGCGGCGAGGTTCAGGTGGAGGATGCCGTTGAGGTTGACGGTGCCCTCGCCGGAGATCTGGTTGCTGTCACCGTTCGCGCCGACGTTGAAGAGATACGTGCCCAGCAGGCTGAAGGTGGCCCCGGAGGCGACGGTGGTGGAGCCGCCGCCATTCAGCGCGCCGCCGTCCGCGACGACGAAGGTTCCGGCATTCACGGCGGTGCTGCCGGTGTAGGTGTTCAGTCCGGTGAAGGTCACCGTGTTCGCGCCCAGCTTCTGGAAGTCTAGGTTGCCCGTCACCACGCCGGAGAAACTGCGGGCGGTGGTGCTTCCACCGGAGTTCAGGGTGAAGGTGCTGCGGGTGGCGGCGGTGTTGGTGATCTCATGGTTCGCGCTCGCCGTGCTGACGGCGACGGAAAGGTGGGAGACGGTTTCATTGAAACCGTTCAGGTCGAGCCGCTGGCGGAGCGAGCCGGACACACCGTGGCCGAACACCAGCCCGGCGGTATCCTGGATGCGTTCCGAAGCACCGAGTTTCACGACGCCTTGGAAAAGCCTCAGCTCCGCTCCGGTGTAGGCCCCCTGCAGGGTCACCACCGTATTGTCGAAGTCCGCGCCCACGGTGGTGTCGCTGCCTTCGTTGCGGATGCCCAGCGAGACCGCCGAGCCGTCGATGTCTCCGGAAAGGATCAGGTTGCCGCCCGTGCGTGCGCCGACCCGGGTATCACCGGAGCCATCACCGGTGGCGAGGGTGATGGCGCCCGCCCAGGTGACGGTGGTGTTGCCGGCGGCCTGCAGCGCGCCGTAGTTGCCTTCCCCGCCGGTGCCGATGATGCTGATGGATTCACCGGTCACGGTCACGCCGTTCGCCAGGACGACGCGCGCCTGGTTGGAGACGCGGGTGGTGTTGCCGGTGCCGGTGGCCCCGAGCGCGGTATTGTTGCTGACGACCAAGCCGCCCGCGGACACCTGGGTCAGGCCGGTGTAGCTGTTCGCGCCGCTGAGGGTGAAGTTGCCGGCGCTGGTCTTGTTGATCCCGCCCACGCCGGAGAGCGCCTCACCGAGGGTCACGCTGTGGGCGATGTTGAAGGTGGTCGTGTTCTGCAGCTCCCAGGTGACGTTGGTCCGGTCCGCCCAGTTCGCATTGAAGCGGGACGCCACCGTGCCGCCGTTGAGCAGCACGCGGTGGGTTCCGGAGGAGCTGGTCGAGTTGAAGTTGCCGACGGAGAGCGTGCCGCCGTTGAGTTGGATCGTCCCGTTGGCGGTGCCGGTGCCTGCGGCCTGGCTCTGAAAATTGATGGCGCTGACCTCGAACGCTCCGGAGTCGATGCGGAGGAGGGAGGTGCCGGTGTTGTACACCAGCTCGAAGTTGCCATCCACATTCCGGTAGCTGCCGCCGGTGATGTAGAGGTTTCCGCTGCCGCCGTTGACGGACATGCCATCGGTCGCGGCGGTGCCGATGAAGGTGCCGCCGCTGATCTCCATGTGGCCCTCCACGGAGTTGCCGATGAGGAGCGTGCGGTTGGAATTTCCGACGGTGAAGGTGGTGTCGCCCTGCGCGGCGGAGTAGATCAGACGGTTCGCGTAGGTGACCACGTTGCCGCTGGTGCCGATCTGGATGCGGGTGGAACCGCTGGCACCTCCGGTCGCCGGAGGTGTGCCTCCCACCCAGCTCGTTGCGGTCGTCCAGTCATTGCCGGGACCCTTCCAGGTGAACTCCGCGCCTTGCGCGAACATGGCGGTGGCCATGAAGGTGAGCGTCGGCGGCAGATGGCTCCACGGCCGGGATGGGGAGAAATGACGGAGTCCTTTCATGGGGAAAACGGATGGGGATTTTGAAGGGAGCGGACGGGTGGAGACGCGGCTCCACGCCATCGTGGCGGATCAAAGGGGGGACGGGGCTGGGGTTGGATTTTTGCGTGTCCCTGCGGGAGGATGGTGGCGGTGGCCGGATAAGTCCAGCGATTCCGGCCCACGGTCTGGCGGCGGAGGAGGGATCGGGGCCTGTATTCGGTGAATGTCGGCTGCTTTTCGGTCATTCCGGAAGCCGCAGGGCGGAGGCGGCGTATGGGGGCGGCGATGCCTCGTTTCACCCGCCTGTTGCTGCCTTTCCTCCCGTTGGTCACCTTGGTTCTTCCGTCGTCCGCGACCGTTCATGCGGAGGGTGCATCCGGAAAATGGAGCATCGGAAAGCCCATCACCACCTACTGGGGCGGGCCGGGCTATCCGGGCGGCGTGCCGCTGGATGATGCCACCGCCGGGAGGCTGGCGCAGGGTGGATGGAACCTGGTCTGGTGCCATGAGCGGGAGCTGGATGTCGCCCACCGCCACGGACTGCGGGCGCATCTCCACCACCCGGTGCTCATGCGGCTGGACGTGCTGGACAACCCGCAGGCAAAGGCGGAGCTGGACGCCCTCATCACCCGGGTGAAGGACCACCCCGCGCTGTATTCCTACCACCTGACCGATGAGCCGGACGCGGGCAAATTCCCCAGGCTCGGCAGGATCGTGGCGTATCTGAGGGAGCAGGATCCCGGCACGCTGGCCTACATCAACCTGCTGCCCACCTACGCCAGCAACGCGCAACTGGGGACGGAGGGGGACAAGGTCACCGCCTACCAGAAGCACCTCGACCAGTATGTGGACACGGTGAAGCCGGATCTCATCAGCTATGACCACTACCAGTTCACGCGCAGCGGGGATGCGGGCGACTATTTCCTCAACCTCGGGTTGATCCGGAGAAAGGCGCTGGCGGCGGGCGTCCCTTTCCTGAACATCGTCCAGTCCAGCTCCTGGGTGCCGGGGGAGGCGGCGTCCCCGCACTCACCACGGGTCCCCGGGCCGGATGAGCTGAGGTTCCTGGTGAACACCTCGCTGGCCTATGGCGCGCAGGGGATCTCCTACTACATCTACTCCCACCGCACGCACGAGGGCGGGATGGTGGACCAGCAGGGAAACACCACCGCGCTCCATGATGAGGCGTCCGTGGCGAACCCCGCGTTCATTTCCATCGCCGGGGAACTGCGGACGCTTTCCTCGCTGGGTGCGTATCATTGCGGCATGAAGCCCAACGGCACCGAGATGCTGGCGGCGGACGCGCCCTTCCGGCTGGATCCACCGCTGGCGGAAAAGGAAATGAAACCCGGGGAGCGGGCATGCGGCGTGGTGCTGGGCTTCTTCGGTGCGAAGGGGGCGCCCATCACGGAGGCGTCCCACGTCATGGTGGTGAACCTGGACTACCGGGAGGACATCTCCGTCACGCTCGCGGGGCCGGGTGCAATGGAGGTCTTCGATGGAACCTCGGGCAAATGGTCCGCTGCGGGTGGGAAAAGCCTGCCGTTGGATCTGAAGAAAGGCGGAGGAAAACTCCTGCGGGTGAGATGACACGGCGGCCTCCCCGCGCTGCCATGGGGGGATAAAAGCAAACCGGCAGAGTAGCGGGGGTACTTCTCTGCCGGTTGTCGCGTTCGGGGGGATCGCTTGGTTTCGGGGGGATGTTGTCGGCGTTTCCGGTCGGGGGGCGTCCGTCGCGCTGACGAGAAAACCATGTCACAAAACCGGACGCATCGGCATTACGCGGTCGCGTAGTCCGGGTGTCGGTTCATGGATCGAACGGGCGGATTCGTGGGCATTTCCCTCCCTCAAGGGGTGACCTGTCTCATTTCGCCGGGGACCAGCGCACGGCGGCGGTATGCGCCGAGGGTGAGCAATCCTCCGGCGATCAGCGCTGCGGACGGTTCCGGAACTGCGGCGGTGACGCCGAAGTTGTCGAGTTGTCCGCCGCTGCCACCGGAGAACTGGAACTGGATGGTCTGGCCATCCTCAAGCTGCAGCGCGGAGATGTCCCGAGAGAAATCCTGGTACGCCGTCGTCAGCGAAACAGCGGGGAGATCGGTGAAGCCACCGGTCGTTCCGAAGCGGTAGCTGATCACCAGCGTCGTCGCGCTGGGAAGCGACGCTCCGTCGAACAGCAGCTTGTCGAGCGCGACGGTGGAACCGGAGTTGTTGGCGAGTTCCATGATGGGATACCAGCCGGTGAAGGTGGAGACGTAGCCGTTGCCAACGCCGGGAGTGCTGACGTCCACGGTGATACCGCCATAGGTCTGGTCGGTGGAGCCGCCGGTCGCGGTCTTGTTGATGCCGGTGGTGGGATTGTAGAAACCGGAGAATCCCGGAGCCAGGTAGTTGCTGCCGGAGCCTCCATTCTGGACGGTCGTGTCGCCGGTGAAGCTGTGGAAGCCGATGAGCAGGGCGCCGGAGGCGGAGCCGCATGGAATGAGGGCGGAAATGGCGAGCAGTGGGAGCAACCGTTGGTTCATGGGTGGGTGATTCGTTTTGGGGTAGGGATGGAAAAAGTCTGTCGAAGGTCAGGGGGATGGATGGCGGAGCATCATTGGCCGTAGGCCTTTGAGAAGCCCCGGCCGTGGTCGGAGACGTAGAGGAGATTTCCGTCGGCGTGGTAGCGCAGGGTCATCCCCTGCACCGGATGCTGGAGGACCTCCCCTCCGGTGATCCGGAACCACGCAGGGGCGGAAATGTCCGCGGGAAGCTGGGGCTTCGGGCTGCCCGTCGGGATGAGTCCGAACCTCAAAGGATCCCGCAGATCCTGGAGCAGCGCGGCGCTGGGGTGGACCTTGATGAACCACGCCCAGCGGCTGACTCCATCGTCACCGGCGGACTCGACCCGCACCGCATCGACGATCCGGTCGTCGGCGGACGGGTGCCGCCAGAAGGCCTTGCTGAAGACGTCCTCCGCAGGCCAGTCCGCGCGTACGCTCTCACCGGGGCGCGGGACCAGGCTGCGGGTGGCCGGGTCTTTCTTCCCATCCCCTTGGCCGTCTTTCCGCGGATACAAGGCCAGCCCGGCACCGAGCACCGCCACGGCGGCGGTAATGCCCGCCAGGATCCTCAGGCCGGTCTTCATCAGTTGCCGGAGTGGGAGTAGGTGCGGAGGAACAACTGGAGGTCGGAGACGCTGCGGACGAATCGGTCGAGCGCGTCGTCCTCCTTGTTGAGCATGGTGTAGGCCGGGATGACGATCTTCCACTGGCTGTTCCACGCGCTGCGGCCAACCAACCTGCTGTTGGTGAACTCACCGGGGATGGAGCTGTAGAAGAAGGCCGGGTCGTTGACGGGGCGGAACGCCTGGTGCTTCCGTGTGATCCACAGCTTTTCATTGAGCGTGCCCTGCGGGGTGAAGAACTGGGTGGAGGCGAAGTCGTTCCGCCCGAGGTCGAACGGCAGCGGGATCGCCTGGTCCTTCACCGCCCATGAGCGTGCCTCCGCGGTGTCCCCCAGCGGCGGGGAGAGCATGGTGTCCACCCCGGCGGGGATGAGGTAGACATACGGCGTGGCGGCCAGCGCGTTGGGGTCGGAACTGGCCGGTCCTCCGGCGCCCGGAGTGCCGATGGCGAACGGGTCCATGCCGATGTAGCCCTTCATCACCACCCCGGCGGAGTAGATCTTCGTGGCGAAGTTCGACGCGGTGAAGGAGTGGTCGCCGGACGCCAGCGGGAAGCCGAAGAAGTTCTTGCCGTGGGCGATGGTGGTGCTGAACGGGATGACGATCCCCGGGACGGCGGATCCGTCCGGCTTGCGGATGTTGAGGCAGTATTCCGAGACGTCCGGGTCGTTGAGGACGTTGCTCATGATGTGCTGCTCCAGCACCTGGCGCCAGGTCTTGTCATCCTCCGTGGTGGCGGCGTCCGTGCGGATGCGGAAAAGTTCCTGCCGCAGGGAGAACAGCGTGCCGTTCTGGTCCGGGTTGTTGATGCCCAGGCGGGACTTCACGGCGGACCAGTCGCTCTGCAGGCGCGCCTGGAGGAAGGCCAGCCCGCCGTCGCCGGTGGTGCCTGTCGTGGCGATGGGCACGCCGAGCTTGAAGTCACCCAGCGAGCGGGTGCCGACCACGCCGTTGATGACGGACTTTCCTGCGTCCGTGCCGAGCAGGCCGGTCTCGTAGTCGTAGCTCTGGACGGTGAGGTAGGTGTACTGCGCGGCCAGGTCGAAGAGCGCCTGGTATTGCGACAGCTCCTCGTTGCGCAGGGCGCGGTAGGTCATGTCGCGGGTGCGGTAGCCCTGGATGACGGCGGCGGCACGCTGGCGGAAGATCTCGCGCTCGCCGAGGATCTGGTTCGACTTCGCGACGACGCGGGAGACTTCCTCCGTGGCCTTCTGCAGCTCGCCGATGCGGCGGGCCAGCTCGAAGCGCTGGGTGAGCACCCTGTTCAGCAGGCGCTCGAACTCCACGACGTGGCGCTTGTCCTCGTTGCTCCAGTCATACTGGGTGTAGAAGTCGTCGGCCTCCGCGGAGAGGTTTTCCGCGGCGGCCTCCAGGTAGCCGACGGTGTTTTCGAAGGCGAGGGCGGACAGTCCCTGCGCGTAGGCGGAGGTGGCCCCGGTGTAGATCGACAGGCTCCGTGCGACCGAGGTGGCGTCGAAGGAAAGCCCCGCCGTGGTGGGGAATGCCTCCGCCGTCGCGTCGGAGATGGCGGTGATGAACTCGGAGCTGAGCTCCAGCAGCGCCGCGGAGTTCGTCAGGCTGGAGGAAGCGGTCAGGTAGGCGGCCGCCTGGTCCAGCTTCTCCGCCGCACCTTCGTTGGCGTCGTCGTAGGCCGTGCGGAACTCGGTGAAGAGCTGGTAGTCGCGGTTGAACTGGCGCATCAGCGCGTCCAGCGTGTCCGCGGCCTCACGGGCGTTGACCTGTGCCTGATAGACGTCGAGCAACGCGCGCTGGACCGCCCCTGGCTGGCTGCGGGAGCCGTAGCCGGACGGAGCGAACTGCGTGATGCGGTCCGGCGCGAGCGTGTAGCTGCGCTCCGTGAACTGGAGCGGGTCGTTGATCTTGTCATAGACATTGTCGAGCGACCACTCCTTGAACGGGTTCATCTCCTTCGGCTCGCGGACGGTGATGGTGACCGTGCTGCCGGTGTCCACCAGGGTGGATGGCTGGTTGATGAAATGGTAGTGGTAGAGGTCCGGTCCGGCATAGCCCTGTTCATAGAGCTTGCCCGGGCCGACGTCCCCCGGATACGGCGTGCCGAACAGCTCGATGAGCTGGTATTCGTAGGCCCGCTCCTGGTTGTCCACCGCCGTGTTGTATTCGTCGAGCGACTTGCCCTGGTTGCGCAGCAGGCGGTTCATCACGCTGGCCTGGTCGAACGCGGCCTTCGCGTTGAGGCTGGCCTGCAGCGCGCGCTGGTAGACCTGCTCGTAGTGGGACTGTCCGGATTTCAGCGCGGCGGGGGAGATGTCGAAGGCGATGGCGCCCTTCGCCAGTCCCAGCGGGTTGAGGTGGGCGCACTGGGCGTCCAGCGTGGCCTGGATGGCACCGGCGCTGGAGACGATCTCGGAGATCTCCGGCACGGTGGTGCGGTCGATGATCTGGATGCCGGTGTGCTGCGGGTTGGTGTCCTTGTCCGGGAGCATCGCGTTGGCGTTGACCCAGTGGAAGTACGCTCCCTGGCCCGCCCTGGAGGCCCACTCATCGGTGCCCCAGTGGCGGTTGGCACCGGTGTTCGGGTTGTTCTTGCCGTCGCGCTGGTGCGCCCAGCCGTCGGCGGGGTCGTCATGGTAGCTGGCCCGCGCGGTCAGGTCGAGGATGCGCGCGCCGGTGCGGGCGACGTTCGCGGCGGCGGCGGCGAATTTCCGCTCGTCCTGGTAGTCCACCTGCACCGTCTGTCCCAGCACGTTCACCGACTCGCTGCGCGGGGTCCAGGTGAAGTTGGGGGAGGTCAGGAGCTTGTAGTAGCCGGTCAGTGCGGTGAGGTAGTGGCCGTAGGAGTCGCCGTGGCCCTGCGGGAACATGTGCTGCGCGTCCTCCGCGTCCAGCGTGCCGTCCGCGGTGGGGGAGCCGGACTTTTCGCGGATGTCATAGTTCACCGCGTAGATGGACTCCCCGGAGGCGATGCCGTTGATGTAGTTCCAGAAAAGCCGGTTGTAGGTGGGGGCGGAGCCCACGCCCGGGCTGAGGAAATCATCACGTCCCCTCAGCATGGCGAGTTCCTCCTCGATCAGCGAAGGAACCTGCCCTTCGAAGGAGAACCGCGAGCTGTTCATCTGGGAGGAACCCGCGTCGCCGTCGATGGCGATGGTCGGGTTGTCCGCGTCGTCGGACGCCTCGTTGCCCAGCGTGATGTAGAGGTCGTTGAGGTAACCGGCGGCGAGCAGCAGGGTGTCGTTGGTGGCCGGGTCGTCGTATCCGGCGTCGATGGAAAGGTTCTTCGCCCGGTTGAGGAGGGTCTCATAGATCTCGATGAGGCCGTAGTCGTTGATGTTCTCCATGTTCAGCGCGACGTCGCCTTCCCAGCGGGTGCCTGCCTGGGTGAGGATGGAGACATCCGTGGAGACCGGGTTGTTGAACAGGTCATCCGTCCGTTGGTTGAACGGGTTGATGCCGTCCAGCGCGCGCTTGATCCAGCTCTCGACCAGCTTCGGCGTCATCCAGCGGCTCCAGTTGGTGCCGGCGACGTTGGTGACGCCGGTCTTCGGGCGGTAGCGCACGGTGAAGTAGTTGTCGCTGAAGACCAGCAGCGGGTTGCCCAGCGGGGAGTCCGCGGAGCCACCGACGACCACCGTGTTGAGGAGCGTGCCGTTGGGCTTGGTCCATGGGGAGCCGGACGCCGTGACGTGGTCCGTCTCGACGGAGGCATCGAGGCGGAAGTTGACGGAGGAGGTGGCGTTCGCGTTCGCGGAGGTGAACAGCGCCACCTCGATGCGGTTCGTTCCGACGGAGAAAAACGAAGGATCGACATTGTATTGGAGCGTCAGCCCGCTGGAGGAAAGGCCGGTGCTGGGATCCACGGAGGACACTCCCGCGGGAGGGGCGGTGCCGGCGGGCAGGCGCGAGGCCAGCGCCGGGGTGCCGTTCACGTAGAGGATGAAACCATCGTGCGTTCCCAGCTCCGCGCTGAAGACCAGCTTGCCCGGGACGGTGCCGGAAAGGGTGACACCGGAGACGGACTTCGCCACCGTGGCCGGGTAGCCGGATGCCGCGTTGTAGGAGGAATCCCGGATCGCGAACGTGCGGGGGAATTCATACTGCGTGGCGGGATAGGTGGCTGGCAGCGGGGCGGAGGGATTCGCCGCCAGATACCAGGAGCGGGAGCTGGTGTCGCCCAGCACCGTGGACATGGAGTAGGTGTAGACCGGCGGCTGGACCCCGTCCTGCGGGGGAGCGTAGCGCCACTCGAACTCGTAGTTCGAGGGACTCGCGGCGAAGTCACCGCTGTGCTGGAGGGAGCTTTGTTCATCCAGCGGGTTCGATGCGGCCAGCGCCTTCAGGTCGCCCGTATAGAGCTGCGGGACGACACGGATGATGGAGACCGTGACGGGCTCGCCCTCCGGGGTGAAGGCCCGGCCGTTTCCGAACAGCAGGGAAACATAGCCGGAGCCTGCGCCGGTGGCGGTGAGGGCGTAGCTGTCCACCGCGGTTTCCGGGCTGGTGATGGCCGCCAGCGAGGTGCCGCCGACGGTGACCGTCTTCGAGGCATCCACGATGTAGGTGCCCGCCTTGGCCGGATCCTCCTTGAACGTCTCCACCTTCGTCGAAAGGTTGTCCACGGCGTTGTACCACGCCTGTGCGTCGCTGTCCGTGGCACTGACGAGCTTCTTGAGGGAGCTGACGTCTTCCGCGCTCAGCGTGTTCAGCAGCAGGTAGTCCTCGCCGGAGATTTCATCGACGAACTGTCCGTTCAGGACCAGCCCGCCGATGGTGCCGAGCGTGGGGTCGAAATAGAACCGCTGCTGGAGGTGGGGCGGCAGGAGCTGGAAGTAGGTCTTGCCCGAATTGGCGGTGGTGGCGATGGATGAAGGGATCTTCGTCAGGCCGACACCGGCGGCATCCAGCAGGACGGACTTCGCGCGGGTGGGGTCATGCAGCGTCACGCTGGTGGCGGTGGTTCCCGTCTGGGCGATCGAGCGCTGGTAGAGGACGTTCGCACTGGTCTGGCCGCGCACGGCCGGGAGGCCATGGTTGGGCAGGGTGAGCGTTTCACCCACACTCATGGTGGGGGCGTCATCCGGCCACTGCGGGCGGTAGTTCACGGTCAGGGAGGTGCCGGTCACGGCATCCCCGTCATAGCCGCCGCCCTGGTTCTTCGGGCGGAGATAGGGAAGCACGGTGCCCACGGCAGGCTGGGTGTTTTTTCCCGGGATGAAGAAACCGTCCCGCATGGTGTAGTACCACTGCATGCCCAGCGCGGGCGTCGGCTGGGAAAGACGGATCCAGTCGATCTCGAAGGTCCTGCCGGTGGCGGAGACAGGATCAACACGCAGGTCGGTGATCGTTTTGCCGGCCCAGCTAGCGGAGGTGGATAGCGGGAAGTTGAGAACCTGCCAGTCGCCATTTCCGGTGTAGTTCACACCGAAAACCTGGTTGTTGGAGCCGAAACCGACATGTTCGACGGTCGCCCAGAAGAGCTGGACACCGCCGTTGGTGGAGGCTTTGAAGCGGATCTGGATGTTCGGCACGCTGTTGCCAGGGAAGTGGGGGCCTCCGCTGCTCCAGAAGTAGGCGTCGCCATCGAGGGTGGCGGTTCCGCGGTAGCTGCCACCGCTCACGCTGGCGGAGCCGATGTCGTGGCTGCCGGTCCAGTAGCCCATCGAGCCGTTGTTGAACTCGGTGTTGAAGGCGGTGCCGCTGGCGGCGAGCCCGGAGGAACCGTAGTCCGTGTGCGGGCCGCGGTAGACCCAGTCGTAGCCCTTGCGGTCCTTGAAGGTGAACTTCGAGTAGTCCGCGGGAGAACCGTCGGCCGCCGCGTCCGGCGGATAGACGTCCGCGTCCGGGGTGACTTCGGTGTTGCGGGAGAGACCGGTGGAGGCATCCACCGGGAGCGGCAGGCGCGGCAGCGGCATCGGGGAGTTGATGATGGTGCCCGCGGTGATCGCGTAGTCGAAGGTATGCTCCGCGTCTTCCCGCACCACGTTCCACGCGGCGATGGACGGCCGGTTGTCGGTGGGGTCGGTGTATTCGATCAGGACCCGCGGCTGGGAGGTGAAGCCTGCGGTGGTGGTGACGTTCAGGTCGTCACGCATCGCGTAGGCGCGGCCGCCCAGCATCAGGGCGTGTTCCTCGTTCGGGTTGAAGCCCGGCTTGGTCGAGTCATTCTGGACGTAGATGAACCCGGAGTTCTGGGCCACGGAAAGGTCACCGGTGCCGGAGTTGGACGCGAGCACGATGGTCGGGTCGTCCGTCTTGTAGGCGACGTTGTATCTGCCGACCTTCGAGGGAGTGTAGAAGTCGGAGAACTGGGACGATGGCGCGGAGACTTTCTTGAACCACCAGACGGTGATCTGGTTCCCGGCGTCCGGCAGCGCGTTCACCGGGATGATCGCCCCGGTCTGCGCGGCGGAGATCCCGGCTGCGAACGGATCCTTGTAGGCGGATGGGGAATACGCCGCGCCTCCGGCGATGTAGCCGGCGGTGGTGTAGTCCGCGGATGGTGGATCGATCCGCTGGCCGACGTAGGCGGTGCCGGTGAGGGCCGCGCCGCCGTCGCCTTCCTGGAAGCCGGTGCGGGTTTCCGCCTGGGTCATCAGGCGGACATACCAGACCGCGCCGTTGTCGCCGGTGAACTTGAGCAGGGCGCGGTTGAGCTGGTCTCCGCCGAGTCCGACGAGGAGGCGCTGGCTGACCGCATCGATGGCGGCCTCATCCTGTTCCTCGTCATCCTGGAAGATCAGGGCGGGGATTTTCCCACCCTCGAACTTCAGGCCGGTGCCGTTGTCCAGCGAGCTGCCGCTGCCACCCACGGTATAGTGGGCGAAGGAGGAAACATCCGTTGGCCAGACCTGGATGTACTTGTGCAGGTACTTCGGCCAGTCCAGCAGGATGCCGGCGGAAGTCGCGGTGAGCGGAGGGATGGCGGCGTCCATGGACTCCAGCCAGTAGAAGACCACCCGGTCCTCGATGGTGTTCTCCCGCTCCGCGTAGTAGGCGAGTGAGCCGTCCGGACGGGTGGTGCTGCCGTAGCTGGAGGAATCGTTGCTGGAAACCGGCAGGGCGGTCAGCTTCTTGTCATCGAGCGCGGGGCGGATTTCCTCGCCGAGCTGGACCGTGAGCGTGGTCGCATTGGCCGCTTGCGAAACCTCGACGATGTCCGCGCCGAGAAACTCATGGGTACCATCCGGACCCACCGGCCCCAGATACTCCACGAAGATGCGTCCGGAGACGTTGTAGGCATGCAGCTCACCCACGCCGTTGTTTTTCTCGAACCACACGGTGCGGAGTTCGGCTGCGGGCGACGCGTTGGGGTCCGCAGGCGGGGAATCCCCCGGGACGGTATATTCGGTGGATACCGTGGGCGGGAAGACATTGCTGTACACCGGATTGACGGTGACCACCTTCCCGCCGGGAACGGTCACGCGCGGGCCGTTGAAACCTTTCTCCGTCCAGTAGAGCGTGCGGACGGGATTCGAGGTGGCGGAGGAAACGGCGAAGGTTTCCTTGATCAGCACGTAGTTGTTCGACGCATCCGGCAGGCGGGAGCGCCACCAGATCTGCACCTGGCCGGGCTGGTTGGCGAAGACCGCCTTCGCGTGCGGGCTGTAGTAGAAGGACTCCAGCACGCCCGTGTCGAGCGTGGGGACGATCACGCCACCCGTGTTCGGGATGGCGGCTCCGGAGGCATCCTTCAACGCCGCGCCGGAGGGATTGGTGATGATCTCACCCGGGCGCACCGGCTCCGCGCGCCAGAAGTCGGCCGCTGGCGTCACCATCGCGCCGCTCGATGAAACATAGGTGAGCGGAGCGATCATCTTGTCGCCCAGGAAATAGCGCGGCACGCCGGACGCGAAGGTCGTCCCGATGCTGGCGCGCTGGAGCACGATGGAAGATGTGGAGGGGTAGCGCGCCGTGAGCGTCGTTGAGTTCGACCGGGGTCCCGCGGAGCCGGAGGTCTCGACGACGTTGGAGAACTGCGGGGTGATGGCGGGGTTGCCCGTGGGAGTCCCCGCGTGGCCCACCGGAATGCCTCCGGAGCGCACGCTGAGTTCATTGTAGACGCCTCCCTTGATCTCATACTGGGCGTGAAGCGCGCCCGCACAGAGCAGCGGGAGCACGCCCAGGAGCGGCAGGTTGCGCAGGAAGCCGGAGTAACGGTTCATGACGGTTTGGGAAGGGGCCGATGACCGGGGCTTCAGAATTTGATGATGTAGTTGACGTTGGCGTTGATCGGCCGGGTTTCGTTTCCGCCCCGGGCGGCGGACGTACGGGTGATTTCATAGCCGCGGTTGTCACCGTCGGTGTCTCCGGAACCCCGGTTGCTTGGCAAGGTGACGGTGCCGTTGTATTCGGAGTGGTAGATGTCCTGGTAGTCGTGGGAGTGGAACAGGAATTCGTGACCCTGGACGGATCCCACGGCGTCACCGGCCGCGCCGCCGGGGTTCATCGCGGTCCGGGAACCGCGGTCGGGGTCACGAGCAGCGTTTCCGTCGCGGCCGCGCAGGAAGCGGCCGCGGAAGTCCGGCACGTTGAAGGTGGAACTGTTGTTGCCATAACCGAAGCGGTTGCCCACGACGCTGTAGAGGTCCGCGTAGCCGGAGCGGCTCACGGCGGCACCGTTGCACATCAGCCAGCCTGCGGGGGCGGTGTCACCCGCGTAGGCAATGATGGTGCCGGGTGGGCAGAGCGACTGTTTCACCGCATCGACCAGCTTGTTGAGATCAACGGAACCGGCGGCGATTTTGCCGTTGGAGATCGCGCCATCGGCGATGTCCTCGTTGAGAATGGAGGAGTCCGCGATCTTCACGGAGTTGACGGACTCATTGGCGATCTTGGCGTTGGTGACCTGGTTGTTGCCGATGTCCGCGGTGGCGATGGTGTTGTCCGCGATCTTGTCGGTGGTGACGGCGTTCGCGGCGATGCGGTCGTTGGTGATGGCACCGGTGGCGATCCTGTCCGTGGTGATGGCACCGGTGGCGATCTTTGCCGTGGTGATGTTAGAGTCCGCGATCTTCACCGTGGTCACCTGGTTGCTGCCGATCTTGTTGGTGGTGACGGAGGTGTCCGCCAGCATGTTGGTGGAGAGGGAGCCATCGACGACGGAATCCGCGACCGCGGCGCGGAAGGAGTAGGCGGCGGAGACGAGCTGCTGGCGCGGCGCGATTTCCGGATCCGCGGCGGCGGTCCCGTCATCGACGGTGACACCCAGGTAGATGTTGCCGTTCATGATCGAGGGAAGCGTGATGTAGGGTGTCACCGCGGGTGCGCTGGGTCCCCTGAAGGTGCTGACGCCCGTTCCGTTTCCGAGCAGCACGCTGAACTCGCCCGCGGAGATGGTCACCGTCTGCGCCTCCGCATAGACCGGGGTGCCACCGGTGCTGGTGGAGTAGAACTTGAAGGTCATCGTCCGGTTGACCGGTGCGGAGGAACCGATGAGGACCCCGGCGGCATCACTCACGCGGCCCTGGTAGCTCATGAGGATGGGCGTGTTGCCGAAGGAAAGGGCGGCGGTGGCGGCGAGGAAAAGGGAGGCAAAGGGAATTTTCATGAGGGTGGATGGGATGGGGAAGCAGGGATGCAGGCGGGAACGGGGCGGTGGGAGATCAGTTGAGGTCGATGTCGGCGATTTCGGAGACGCGGCGGAAGGTGAAGGTGCCGCCCACCGTGAGCGGGTTCTTGTTCACCCCGGAGATGGTTTCGGAATAGGTGCCGCCGTATATCGTGGTGCCCCAGCCGGTGATGGAGGAACCGTCCGGCGGGGAGGCGGTGAAGGTGAAGGTGATGTCGCGGGTGATGTCGTAGCTCTCCACTCCGGCATTGAGGCGTGCCATGCGCGCGTCCTTGTTGTCGTGGTCCGGGTGGTAGGAGTGGACGAAGGGGTTGGTGGCATCGTCATAGGGGATGGTGACGGTGTGCCGCAGGGTGGAGCCGGCGGCGAAGGAACCGGTGCCGGGGATGGCGCGGTCCAGCGGCATCTGGCTGGACACCAGCCGCAGCGCCTCCGCCTTGCGGTCGGCCTGCAGGGATGACTCGCGGATGCAGATGCCCGGCGCGTTCCCCGCCGATGCCAGCGGTCCGACGAATGCCTGCGACAGGAGGCGTGCGGTGCCGGAGGCGTCCACATGGACATTCATCCGCAGCGGGAACGGACGGGCCGTGGTGTTGCCGGGGCTGCCCGCCACGGTGCTGTTCACGGTGGAGACGTCCACCTGGCCGACCCACAGGCCGGCGGGGGACGCGGTCTGCGCGCTGACGGGCAGCAGCACGTCGCTCAGCCCCGCGGAGTCCTTCACCCGCAGGAACGAGGCGAAGTGGGAGTCCGGCGTGCCGTTGAGCTGGCTGCGGTCGATGCCGAAGTCCACATTGACCCGTCCGGAGGCGGGGACGGAGACGGTGAATGAACCGGATACCGGAGTGTCCGAGTAGCTCCCGGTCGTGCTGTCAAAGATCCTCCGGGTCAGCGGCACGCCGCCGGAGATGCCGGGCTGGCCGGACGGCGCGGACTCGGACGCCTCCGTGGAAAAGGTCAGGGTGAGCGCGTTGGTGGAGCGGTTCATCACCCCCAGGGTGATGACGTTCCCGGTGCGGCCGAAGGCGACACCATCCGTCCCCGGCAGCTCGTATTCCACCGGCGCGGTGAAATTTCCGACCGTCGCCGCCTCGAACCAGTAGGCGGTGTTGCGGTTCAGGCGCTCGGAGGATGCGGAGATCTGGAGCGGGTTGGCGCTGCCCAGGTCCCCGCCGATGTATTTGTAGATCTTCGACGGCGCGGTGGTCGCGGCGGGGAAGCTGGCGAAGTAGGAGGAAAGGACAGGCGGGGAGGAGGCATTGGCGGGGAAGCCCAGGAAGTTCGCCCCGGTGACCAGCCAGGTGGCGCTGGGCGGCAGGGGCCGCTGCGGGATGGAGACGGTGGTGGTGGTGGCCGCGTCACCGCTGCACCGCACCAGATAGGCGGACTGGCCGACCATGGCGGTCAGCTTCTGCTCCCCGCTGTCATTGCGGTTCCAGATGGTCCACTCACTGCTGGTGGCATACGGCTGGGACGGGGAGGTGGTGAACTCCACCGCGTCCGGGTTCGGGTTCCAGCGCCACACTTCCAGCACCGCGGGATACCCGGCGAACAACTGGGACGGCGTGGCGTGGGTGGCGTCGCCATGGAGGTAGATGGCGTTCCACCCGCCCTTGAGCGTGTAGGTTTCCGTCTTCCACTGGGCGTGCAGGGAGGCGGTGGAAAGGAGGCAGCCGGCGGCGGCGAGGACGGTGGGGCTTTTCATCGGACGCGGACGCGGTAGTAGGTGGATTTGGCGGAATCCGCCGGGGTGTAGATGTGGGTCAGATCGGAGCCGGTGGCACGCAGGCTGGTCTGGGCGGCGGGTGGGCTGTCGGGGCTGAAGGCGTCCGTCGGATACTCCGGGGCGTTTGATGTCTCCGGGTCGTCCGTCCCGCTGTCCATGTCGTGGTCCGGATTGCTCAGGTAGAGGGGGACGGCGGTCCAGGCCACAAGGTCCGTGGAGGACTCCAGCGTGTAGGTTTTTCCGTAAATGGAGTGGAACGACAGCCGCAGGCTGCGCGGGAACCGCGCGGTGATGCGCATGGTGAGGAAATCCGTCGGGTCCGCGGCATAGGTTCCGGCCAGGTATTCCTGCCAGTTGGAGAGACCGTCGCCGTCCAGGTCACCGTTGCGGTCGAGCTTGGAGAGGTCCCAGCCATCCTCGCCGGGCAGGTGCCCGCCGGCGTAGAGCTGGCTTTCCTCCCACGCGTCCGGGATGCCGTCGCCGTCCGCATCCACGCCCAGCGTCAGATCCAGCCGGATCCTTTCCCCCGGCTTCCCGACCGTGCGGGTGGTGGACATCTCCATGGGGTGATAGACGACGTCGTGCAGCACCACGCCGAGGGTGAAGACGTTCCCGGTGTTGTTGGCCAGGGAGGTGTAGCTCTGCGTGCCGTTGCGCAGCATGTCCATCCGCAGGCGGATCTGGTAGTTCTGGTCCGGCTGGTCCGTCTCCGTGATGGTCTCGCTGAGGAACTCCGTGCCGTTCTTGTAGAATACCACCCGCGCGCCATCCACCCGCAGCGTCTGCCCGTTCTCATCCCTCACCATCCCGTAGAGGGTGTGGAAGGGCGCCGGCGGAAACGCGGATGCGGCCGTGACGGTGGCGGCCAGAACAACAAGGGTCCGGCTGCGGATGCCGGAAACAAAGGAAAGGTTGGATATCAACGGCACAACCGATGTCGATATGCCCGGACAATCAGGAAAGGCACGCCGCCTTTGACGAAAGCGGCAGAACTTTTCATGAATGCGGCACCGTGCCGGAGTAATGCGGAGTTTCTGTTAGAGGGGGGAGCGTGAGAGGGCGGAGCGTAGGGGGCTGGAGATCGTGGCCGGAACTTACGGCGGCACTCCGGTTAGAGTTACGACGGGGGAGGGGCGGGAATTGAGGGATGGGTTGCATCTGATCGGACCTGAAACGGACAGTGGTCTGTTAATCTTGTTCTTAGTGGGCAGAGCAACCGCTGATTTGTAATCAGTAGGTCACTCGTTCGTATCGGGTAGAATTCTCTATTCATAATTGAAGGGTTATGAATGTAGGCGCTGGCCGCCGGAAAAATTGCGATCACTATTTACCCACCAAAACTCACAGAGGGGCGTCACACGGTGATTCGAGAACGCCCAGCATGTTTGAATCTGATTGTAGGCCTCACCACCTCTCCAATTCGAACGAATGTTCGTGATTAATTCGAATAATTGTGAGATCTCTCTAACAGAAAGATTGCATTTTCCGATCCCAAAAAGTAGCCACGTTTGCGCTTGAACTGAGCTTCAAATTTAAGATGTTGTTCATTCCTTTCCCTAGTACCCATGGCGCACGAAGTAAGTTTAGACATCGCAACGAAGTTTCTTCTACACAAGGACGTTACAATTGAAGTCAAGAAAGACGGAAAAAAACTTGGCTCCGTTTTAGTGAGCAAAGGAAATATCGAATGGCTTCCGTCTGGTAATTCTGTGAACAAGAAAAGACTCTCGTGGTCCAAATTCGCGGAACTGATGGAGACTGAGGGGAAAGACGTTAAAATAAGATAACTCTAAGACTTCTGAATGTCTGCGCAGCAAAAGCCGCCCGCCACAGTTCAAGCTGAGCCTGACTGCTTCGTGATTATGCCAATTGCTGACTGCGATGGGTATCCAAAGGGACATTTCCAGCACGTTTTCGACGGTATCATCAAGCCAGCCTGCAAGAAAGCAGGATTTAATGGATTTCGCGCGGATCAGGTGAAGCAGAGCAACCTCATCCACCTCGACATCCTCCAGAGACTTCTGGAAGCGCCAATGGCCGTGTGTGATCTTAGCTCCCGTAATCCCAATGTTCTATTTGAGCTGGCACTTCGGCAGGCATTTGATAAGCCTGTTTGCCTTATTCAGGAGGTTGGGACAGCTCCCATATTCGACATCTCGCCACTACGCTACATTGAATACAGACGCGAGCGAATCTATCATGAAGTTCTAGAAGATCAGACGAAGATCGCGGAATCGATTGAGGCTACTCATGCCGAACACGCGGCAGGGAAAGGAATAAATTCGATCGTCAAACTACTTGCCCTGAGCAAACCTGCTTCCCTGCCTGAAATCAGCGCGCCCGAAGCCTCTACCGAGTTCCAACAGTTGATTCTGCTAGAACTCAGTCAATTGAGGGACGAATTCCGCGTCATCAGGCGCGAAACCTCGAATCGGCGATCCGCACGCAATGAAATGACAGCGGAACGGGCAACTTTCCGCGATATGATGAGGCAGGCTGAGACGATGGTTGTGACTTCAATGAGCCACGACGATTTCAAAAGGGCTTTGATGTTCATCGACAATTGCCGTCATACCTGGGCGAACCTCTGCAAGTCCTTCTCGCCTGAAGACCGTGACTTTCTCATAGAATACGACTCTCAGATCGATTTCCTACGAGCACGCGCCACGGAGCATCTTGAGCGACTAAATTCGCAACGAGCGAGGGATGAGCGTTCAGGGAACTCAACTGATTCGAGAAGATCTGGGTAAGGATTCTGTTCATTTAGGGTGATCGGGCAAATCGGTGTTCCACGAACGATTTGGATGGAGAAATCGGGATTGTCTGCGTTACTTGTTGAGGTATATCCTACACTCCCGTCTGTCCTGTCAGCGCGCTCTTCACTGACACGGTGACGGATTCGCTATGGTCGAGGACCTGAAGATAACCGGGGCGCATCGTTTCCAAGGATTTGCGCGATATCGTTGAACTCATTGTCGGCGCGAAATTCCCATGACGGGAGGCAAGCGCTCCACGGGTGCCCGTGCTCCACGGCTTCGCTGTCTGCGTTCCCGCGTCCCTGCCGTGGGTGTTGCGCCGTGGTAAATTCGGTGGGGGACTCCCTGCCGGGCGCTTCAGCGGTATACCCGCTCCACCCACGGGGCGATGCCGGTCAGGATCTCCCAGGGGATTGTTCCCGCGTTCCCGGCGACTTCGGCGACGGGGACATGCTCCCCGAACAACTCGACCTCGTCTCCCTCCGTGATCAAGGGCCCGGTCGTGACATCCACGGTCAGGTGGTCGATCGCGATCCGTCCTGAGATGGGGAAGCGCTTCCCCTTGATCCAGACTTCGCCTCCGTTCCCGCCGGCCCGGGCGGGATACCCGTCCCCATAGCCCGCCCCCACCAACGCCAGCCTCCTGCGGGGGGCGTCGGTTCTTCCAGGGCGCCCGCCATCCGGCGGTGGTTCATGGACCAGGATCACCCGGGACTTCAGACTCATCGCCGCCGAAAGCTTTTCCTGGAACGCGGGCAACGGTGAAACGCCATACATCATCAGGCCCATCCGCAGCAGGTTGCATGGAGATCCATCATATCCGAGAAGTCCGGCGCTGTTCATGACATGCCGCCACCGGAACCGTTCGGGGCCGCCCAGCATGCCGATGGCTTCGCGGAAGCGCCCGAGTTGCCGTTCGGTGAACGCAGGGTCCGTATCCGCACATGCCAGATGGGAGCAGATCCCCCCGAACTCCAGGTTCCCCAGCTTTTCCAGGACGGGGAAGACGGAGGGGATTTCCTCCGGAAGAAACCCACCCCTTCCCATGCCCGTGTCCACCGCGAGGTGTACGTCCAGCATCCGTCCCTGGTGCCTGGCGGTGGTGTCATACGCGATGGCTTCGTCCACCGAGGAGATGCACGGGATCCAGCCGTTGGCGACGACTTCCTCACGCTCCCCGCTCCAGGTCGCCCCCAGCAGGAAGACGCGGGTTTGCACTCCGGCGGCACGGAGCCGTCGGGCCTCACCGACATTCGCCACGCCGAAGAAGCTGACGCCGGAGTGGCGGAGCATTTCCGCGACCGCCTCCAGTCCGTGTCCGTAGGCGTCCGCCTTCACGACGGCCATGATGTCCGCCCGGCCCGCCATGGAGCGTCCCACCTCCAGATTCCGGCGGACCGCACATCCGTCGATCTCCGCCCACACGCGCGGGGGTGATGGTGCGCTCATGGATCCTGCTTTCCCGGAACGCTTCCCGTTCAGCGCTTCACCGGCAGCGTTCCCGCGTCCCTGCCGTGGGTGCCGCGCCATGGTGAATCCGCGGGGAGCCTCCCCTCCGCATCGAGGGTGATCCGCGCGCGGGCTCCGTTGACGTCGATCCCGCAGGCCCTGAGGCCACCCCAGTCCATTTCGGTTTTCGTGTAGCCGGCTTTGATGCGGGCGCCTTCGTCCACCAGGTTGCGGTCGCACCAGACGAAGCGGAAGCGGTTGGCGAAGGCGGGGCCCGACGGCACACGGCTGGTGTAGGTGCCGGTCTCGCCGTGAGGTTTCTCCGGCAGGGCGAGGACATTGTTCCAGGCGAAAACGAGGCGTTCGGTGATGGGATGGTTCCTCACCAGCGTCTGGACTTCCGGATCCGCGGGGCCGTCGAGGGGACGTCCGGCGGGATCGATCTGGTCCGGGCCGAAGGTTCCGCCGCCCATCATCTGCAGCGCGCCGCGGACGGAGTTGTGGTGGAACCAGATGTTGCGGAGCCAACCGGGTTGCTTGCCGATGGTGACGTTCCCATCGAAGAAGTTGTGGTGGATGTCGATCGCATCGGCGGTGCCCTGGGCGGAGATGTTGAAGTCGCCCTTGAAGACGTTGTTGCGGTAGGTGTTCTCCCAGCCGTTGTCCTTGTCACTGATGGTCACGCCGTGGTCCATCGGGTTGAAACGGTTGTCCTCGATGAGGCTGCCCTGGGTGGTGTACCAGATGATGCCGCCGCCGTGGCCGGACTGGAAGCGGGTGTCATACCGGCGGTCGGAGAACGTGCATTCCTGGATGACGGTATTGAGGTAGGGTTCCGCCTGCGGACGCCTGCCGAAGGGATTGGCGGCTTCCGGGGATGCCTTTTCCATGCCGGGCGTGCGTTCATATTTGCGGGCCGCGGCGTAGCCGAAAATGAAGCCCGGATTCTCCCCGCCGTCGGCGTAGAGGTGGTGGAGGTTGCAGCGCCGCCAGGTGAGCCCGCGGAGCCTGCCGTTCCACATGACGAACATGTAGTAGTTGGCGTTGCGGATCTCCAGTCCGTCGAAGGTCAGGTGGTCGGTGCCGTCGGCGATGTAGATGCGGTGGCCCATGGAAATGGTGGTGGCCCTGGAGTATTTCTTCCGCGGCTCCAGGTCCTTCCTCGCGGGGTCGGCATCGGCCTGGGCGACCAGCTCACCGAGGGCGTGCTTCCATTTTTCCTCCGTCCAGCCGAGGTCGATGACAGGCTTCTCCCCCGGCCATGCGATCCACCGGCGGGGGGAGGTGTCGGAGATTTTCAGGACATTCAGGTCGTTCTTGCCCGGGGTGGCGGGCTTTTCGACAAGGTGGGTGCCGCCCCGGAGATAGAGGGTGGTGTGCGCGGGGTCCGCGACCGGCTGGGCGGCGCGGATGAGGGTCTTCCATGGCTTGGCGAAGGTGCCGGGGTTTGTGTCATCCCCGGTCGGACTGACGAAGTGGAAGCCTTCTTCACCGACTTTCACGGTGAAATCCTGCTCCGCGGTCCTGCCCGCCTGGTCCGCCAGTGCGATGGTGATCCGCGCCTCACCCGTGCTCTTGGGCGCCTGCCAGCGGATGGTCCCGGTCCGTCCGTCGATGGTCATCCCGGCTGGGGCTGCCTTCAGGGAAAACCGGTAGGGCCATGTCCCGCCGGTGACCGCGGGCCGCATGTCGAAGAGGGCGCCCGGATACGCGCGGGCGGGCGGCTGGGAGATGAACGCCGGCTTTGAGAATGCCGGACATTCCTCCGGGGTGGGATGGCGCTTTCCGTCCTGGCCGGAGGCGGTCGCGCCGAGAACGGACAGGACGACCATGGAGCGGGACAACCGGGCGAAGGTGCGGATGATGGGGAGGTGCATGGAGTGGATGGTGTGGGAGCGGATGATGGTCAGCGTCTGCGCCGCAGCAGCACGGCGGGTGCGGCGGCCATGAGGAGGATGGAGGACGGCTGCGGGATGGTCTCCACCATCACATTGTCCAGGGTGAACGAACCGTCCGCGCCGATGGGCGTGCCTCCGGCGAAGAATGCCAGGGAGTCGAAGGTGGTGGTGGACGGGCTGGTGTCCGTCCAGCTTTGGGAGGCACCGCCGAGGGTGGCGGTGATGGTGAGGGAGGAACCGTTGTTGAGGAGCCTGAACTCCCCCTGGTAGGTGGGGCCGTTGGTGAACGCGCCGGACGTGTAGGCGGCGGAGTTGCGGCTGGAGTTGACCGAGGTTCCGAAGAGGACCGGGTCACTGTCCGTGCGCTCGCGGATGTTGGTGGACTGCCCCGTCACATCGCCGTTGGGTGACCAGAAGCTGTATCCGTCCCAGTCGGTGAAGGCCGGGGACGCTCCGTTGGTGCCGCTGGAATCCCCGGTGGGGAAGTTTCCGCCGGAGTTGAACAACCCCATGCGGAAGGAGCCGGAGGAAGCGCTGCCGTTGAAGTTGAGCGTGACGGAGAACGAAAGGATGATCGATTCCCCGGCTGCGAGGGTGTGCCCGTTGAAGGCGGAGACGATGGCGAAGGTGGAGCTGGACGACTGGGAGACCAGCGCGCCGTCAACGACCGTGCTGCTGAGGGTCCCGCCCCCGGCCAGGATCCACCCGCCGCTGGACGGAAGGGCGGCGTTCGTGCGGTCGCCGTCGGAGAACGTGTCGTTGAAGAGCACGGTGGCGTTCGCGGAGGTGATCAGAAACAAAACAGGGAGGGCATTCGGGATCCATTTCATGGTTTTGATCATGGGCTTGTGGTTGGTCGGGGGACGTCGGGTTTGTCAGGCGGGAAAGGGGGGAGGCGGGTGTCAGCCGGAACGCCAGGATGCGAGATGCTCCGCGATGAACCCGTCATCCGTGAGGTGGGGGTAGGCCGCGCACACCCGGTCGAGTTCCTCCGCTTGTCCGGGTGACAGGACTTCGGACGGGTCCAAACAGAGGTTGGTGGGGACCAGCCCCTGCCTCCGCAGGACCTCCAGGATGCCGGGGATGCAGCCTGAGAAACCATGGGCGGGATCGAACAAGGCGGCGTTCATGTCGGTCACCTGGGCGGCGGTGGTCAGCAGCGAGGGATCGAGCGCGGATAGTCCGCGCTCCTTCATGATCCGTTGGAACAGGGCGACGGCGGCATGCGTCCAGACGCCCCAGTGGCCCAGCAGGCCGCCGGAAAACCACAGCCGCCGCGCTCCGTCCCCCGTACCGAAGGAGAACGGTGTCAGCAGATCGACGACGATGTTGTCGTCGTTGCCCGTGTAGAGCGCCACGTCCGTCCTGCCGGATCCGGCGAGCGCGCGGACCACGTCGAGGGTCTGGAAGCGGTTGAACGGCGCGACCTTGATGGCCACCAGATTGTCGATCCTGACGAACTGTTCCCAGAATGACACGGAGAACTCCCGCCCTCCGACGGCGGTCTGCAACTGGAAGCCGATGATGGGGATGATCTCCGCGACGCGGCGGCAATGGTCCAGGATCTCCGCTTCGCTTCCGGTCTTCCAGGCGGCCATGCTCACCAACGCAGCATGATAGCCGAGCGAGCGGCAGAGCCTGGCCTCCTCCAGCGCCTGGTTGGTATGGCCGCAGACCCCGGCGATTTTAACAAAGTTCCGGGGTGCCCGGAGCAGCGCTTCATCGATGGCCTCCGACGCCAGTTCCAGCACCGGACGCAGCAGGTTGTGTTCCGGGGAACGGATCGCGAACTGGGTGGAGTGGACCGCCGCGGCGATGCCGCTGCAGCCCGCCGCGACATAATAGCGGATGATGGCACGCTGGTGGTCCGGGGAAAGGCGGCGGCTGGAGTCCAGCGCCAGCGGGAGCGCGGGGATGACGCCGCCTTCCAGGAGATGTTGCCGCAGGTCCGTCATGGTCAGAATTTCCCGTCGCGGGTTTCGAACTTCGTCGGTTGTTCACGGGTCTCGCGGCCCTCCGCCAGCCATGCGGCGACCCTCCGGATCATCTCGTCCAGCGGGGTCTCCGGCGGGCCGAAGAGACGGTGGGCGCAGGAGGCGTCGCTCAGCCACGCATCCGCTTCCTCCCTGCCGGTGATGACGGGTTTCTTTCCGAACTGCCGCCCGAACCGCTCCGCGATCTCCCTGACGGAAATGACGGGCGTGCCCGCGACGTTGAGGATCCTCGCCGGGCTGGAGGCCACCGACCGCGCCCGCAGGATGTGCGCGACGGCATCTCGCTGCCAGATCACGTTGACGTATCCCATGGTGACATCCACCGGGCTTCCCGCGCGGACCTTCCGCGCGATGTCCAGCAGCACCCCGTAGCGGTACTCCACGGAGTAGTTCAGCCGGATGATGGCCGTCGGCGTGCCGTGGCGGGCGGCAACCGCGGCGAAGGCTTGCTCCCTGCCGTGGCAGGACTCCGCATAGGCGCCCTGTGGCTGGATGGCGTCACCCTCACGGCTGCCGCCCGTCTCCGGCCGGACGAACGGGTAGACGCAACCGGTCGAAAGCGCCACGATGGTCGCTTCCCGGTAACGCTCCGCAACCCGTGCCGGCATGTCGTGGTTGAAGGTCTTCAGCTCGTCCGCATCCCCGCCATGGCCGAATTTTTTCCCGGCGAGGAAGAACACGGAGCCGAAGCCGGGTAGCTCCCCCAGCGCGGCGGGGTCGATGAGATCCGCGGAAATGGTCCTCACCCCGCGGCTTTCGAAGTCGCCCCGCGTCCGTTGGTCGGGGAAGCGGGAGACGGCCACCACGGGCACGTCCCGGCGTCCCGCGAGGTCGAGCGCCCGCCGCATCATGAGCGCGACGTGCAGCCCCATCTTCCCCCCGGCGCCAAGGATCCCCACGGGCTCCCGGATGCCGGAGACCTCGCTGACAAGCTCCGGCGTGGGTGCGGAGAGAGACTCTTCGACCGATGCGGCGGAAGGGAGGAACGATGGACCGGAGATCGCCATTTCCATAAAGTAACCATCTGGTTACATATTGGGGATTGGGATGGCAAGTGAAATGATTCGCCACCGGGTGCGGGTGGTGGGACACTGGTGCATGCCGTCCGCGGAGCGCAAAGGACCAGAAGAACGGAAGGAAGGGGGAGGGAGGAAGCGGATCCCCGGAGGGGTCCAGGCCCGGCTGGTGGCGGAGGCGTCGCGCCTGTTCGCGGCACGCGGGTTCGACGGGGTGGCGGTGGATGAGATCGTGGCGGCGGCCGGGGTGAACAAGCGGATGGTCTACCACTACTTCGGCAACAAGGAGGGGATCTACCGGGCGGCGGTGAACCATGTGTTCGCGGATCTTCAGGTGCTGGAGAAAAGGATGATCGATTCCCACTCGGAGAAGGACGGCCCGGTGAAGGGGCTAAGGAAGGTGGTCTCCCTGTATTTCTCGTTCCACGGCACGTACCCGGAGTTCGTCCGCATCCTGCAGTGGGAGAACCTCAACGAGGGGCGCCACCTGGCGGTGGAGGAGAGCGGGATGAATAAAAACCCTATCCTGGAGCATCTGGAAAAACTGCTGAAGGAAGGGGCGGCGGCGGGTGTGTTCCGCAAGGGGCTGGACGCACGGCTGGTGCTGACGAGCCTCATCGGCCTGACGGGCATCTATTTCTCGAACCGCCACACGCTGTCCCGTTCGCTGGGTCTGGATTTCGGCAGGGAGGACGTGCTGGCCCGCGCGGCGGCACATGCGGAAAAGGTCCTGCTGGCGGGCCTGCGGGCGGATCCCCCCGCTTGAGCCGGCCCTGCCGCCGGTGAAAAAAACCGCCCTCCCGGCGCGTAGGGAAGGGGCCTGCGGGAAGCCTCCGCGGGTGCTTTCATTTCTCATAGTCATATGCTCAGGAAGACGAGGTTGTTGGGTTGGTTGGTGGGGGCGCTTTTGCTCCCGGCGGGTGGATTCGCGGCTGCGGATGTGACGCGGGCGTCCGGGGTGAACATCCACTTCACGGACGCGAGGCCGGGTGAACTGGAGATGCTGAAGGCCGCCGGGTTCCACCACATCCGCATGGACTTCGCGTGGGGTTCCACGGAGAAGGAGAAGGGCGTCTATGATTTTTCCGCCTTCGACCGGCTGACCGCCGCGCTGGAGAAGCACGGCCTGAAGGCGTACTACATCCTGGATTACTCGAACCGGCTCTATGAGAAGGAACAGTCCGTCCGCACTCCGGAGGGGCGGGAGGCGTTCACGAAATGGGCGCTCGCCGCGGTTTCCCATTTCAAGGGCAGGGGTGTCTGCTGGGAGATCTGGAACGAACCGAACGGCGGGTTCTGGAAGCCGACCGCGAACGTGCATGAGTACACCGCGATGGCGCTCCACACGTCGAAGGCGATCAAGGCCGCGCACCCCGCGGAGTACCTCAGCGGACCGGCGACGGCGGGCATGGACTTCGCCTTCCTGGAGGAATGCTTCAAGGCGGGCCTGCTGGAGTGGTGGGACGGTGTGACCGTCCACCCCTACCGTCACACGGGGCCGGAGTCCGTGGAGATCGACTACCATGAAGCCCGCAGGCTCATCGGCAAGTATGCGCCGAAAGGGAAGAAGATCGACCTGATCTCCGGCGAGTGGGGCTACTCCTCCGTCTGGACCGGCCATGACGCGGACACGCAGGGGATGATGCTGCCGCGCCAGTGGCTCATCAACGCGGCCAACGGCATCCCCATTTCCATCTGGTATGACTGGCATGACGACGGCCCGGACGCGACGGAAGCGGAGCACAACTTCGGCACGGTGCGGCACACCTACCATAAGGATCGTAGTCCGGTCTATGACCCGAAGCCTTCCTACCATGCCGCGCGGACCTTCAACAAGGTGCTGGCCGGTCACCGCTTCGTGAAGCGCCTGACGCTGGGCGACTCCGACCTCTACGCGCTGCTGTTCGAGAAGGACGGCGAAACGGTCGTCGCCGCCTGGTCTTCCCGTCCCATCACCCGGAAGGTCGGCCTGCCCGCCGATGACGGGGCGTTCAAGGTGGTGGACCACCTCGGGGAGCAGGGCGCGGATGCCGTCGCGTCCGCCGGGCGGCTGGAGTTCCAGATCACGGAGAAGCCGGTCTATTATGTTTTCCCGGGAACGAACGCGAAGCTGTCCGCCACGCCGGAGGCGCTGCGGGTGAAGCTGTCCGTCGTCCCCAGCTCCGGAAAGGAGATCATCCTGAAGGTGGAGAATCTTTCCGGTCGTGAGCTGGACTCGGTTGTCAGCCTGAAGGGGCTGAAAGGAGTGGAGGTGAAGGAAACCACGCGCGCGGTGAAGGTCCCCGCCGGACAGGCCGCCGTGGATGTCAGCTTCCCGCTGACCACCGCGCCGCAGGAGATCTATGAAATGGGCGCGACCCTCAGCGTCGGGGATGCCGTGGTCTCGGATGTCGGGCCGCTCGCTTTCCATCCCGTGGATGAGTCACCGCTGGACGGCGCGAAGGCCGGTGGCGAAGGAGATGCCAAGGTGGAGGGTGTCTTCACATTGAAGGAGGAAGCCGCGCCCGAACCCTCCCCGGGTGGTGCGGGCAAGGTCATGCGGCTGGACTACCGCTTTGGCGACGGTTGGAAATACGCCACCGTCTATCCGGGTGGCAAAGGCCCGCTGTTGAAAAGCCGCGACGGCTCCGACCGTGGCCGTGCCCAGTTCGGAATGTGGATCTACGGGAATGGTAGTGGACTGCACCCGCGCCTGCGCATCCAGGACGCGCTCGACCGAGTCTGGCAGCCATCCGGCAAGCCCGTCACGTGGAAGGGCTGGAACTACGTCCAGTTCCCGCTCGACGAAGGCACCGCCCACTGGGGCGGCAAGGATGACAAATCTTTCCGCGGCCCGAAGTTCCCCCTCCGCTACCAGACCGTCTTCCTCCTCGACAACGGCCCCCGGCTCAAGGCGGAGGGAACCGTGTGGTTCACCATGCCGGTGCTGATCCTGGAGTGAAGGGCGGATGTGGCTGCTGCGTCCCGCAGCATGCCGTGGCATCGGCGTCCCGCCGATGATCCATGTGGGCGCCGACACGTCTCGGTAGCGTAATGGCTGCGCCATTACGGTTGGGTGAATCCTCCTTCCTACCTGCGGGTCCGCATGGAGGCGATGTCATCCATGGAATGGCGTCCCTGCAAAGAATCAAAGGATGGCGTCCATCCCCTGTTGGAATCCGGAGATCGCATCCCATGCACCCAGCCGTAATGGCGCAGCCATTACGCTACCAAAGACACCCTCACCTCCTGACCGGACTGGCGATCAACCGATAAAACTTCCTCGGTCCTTCCCCTCCAAGCTGGATGGCTGCGGAGGAGGTCGCACCATCTCTGGCAGGCTTGAGATCGGAGCGGGTCCAGGTGCCATTGAGGTCGGTGGATTCCTGGAGGATGTAGCCGTCGGCGACGGGCCAGCGGAGTTTGAGCGAGCCGGGCTGGTCCTTTGAGATAGCCAGCGGCGGCTGGATGGCGGTCTCGATGACTCCGGAGAGGTTGCCGGCGGGGTCTTCCGCGAAGACGCGGACGCTGGCGGCCGTGCCGGCGGGGAAGGAGAGGGAACCGCTGAAGGTCTGCAACGCGCCGCCGTCGATGCTGTAGCGCAGGACGATGCCGCCTCCGTCATCGCTGCCGGAAAGCTGGAGCGTGATGTTTTCCCCGGAGCGGGAGAGCTGGAGGGTGACGTCCGGCGGGGTGAGGTCGATGCCCGGGCCGCTGTCGGTGTGGAGCGGGGCGACGCGTTCGCCGGGGGCGAAGGTGTGGTCGCCGTTCTGGTCCACATCCAGCGCCGGTGCGAGCGATGCGGGCACCGCCAGCCGCCACCCGCCGCCCTGTGGGTTGAAGCGGTAGCGCCAGAAGGCGATGGGGGTTCCGGCGGCATCGGTCTCGATGATCTCGATATCCACCGGGCCGTCGGTGGTGTCATCGGAAAGAATGAGATCCTTTCCGCTGTCGGTGTCGATGCTTACCCATGGCTCCTCACCGCCGTAGGTGACCTGCACGCCGGGGATCTTTCCGGCGGCGATGTCGCTCACGCGGGTGTTGATGATGCCGTTGCCATCGCGGATGCCGACGTAGCCCGCGCCCAGCACGTTGATCATGCGGCGGCCGAGCGGAGTGGATCCCGCGAGGCCGATCACGATCTCTCCCTGGTCGGGATCGTTGCTGGTGAAACGGAGCGAGGCGCTCTGGGATACCGTCCTGCCCGCCGGTGGCGTGTAGGTGACGGTGATCGTGGAGGTCGCCCCGGGGGCGAGCGTGGCGGGCAGCGTGCTGATCGAGAAGCTGGCCGCGTCATCCCCCTGCAGGGTGACTGCCACATCTTCCAGCGGGACATTCCCTTCGTTGGAGACCTGCAGTGTGGCCTGTGCGGATCCGCCGGGTGCCACGCGGCCGAAGCCAATGGTGGAGTAGTCATGGTTCAGGGGGGTGCCATCGGCCTCCGTGACCAGCATCGAGGGCACCGTGCGGACGTAGGTGGCCTCATCCAGCCAGACGCCTTGCTCCTCGGATGGCTCTGCATGGTTGATGTGGACGAGCGCGAGGTTGTGCGAGCCTTCCGGGATATCGAACTCGATCTGCTGCCAGTCCTGGTCTCCGAAGACGGCCACGCCTTCCATGTCTTCGTTGTTGAGCCGCACCTGGAAGATGTCTCCGCCGAAGCTGGAGCGGACCTTCACCCAGACGGAGAAGGTGCCGGGGCCCTCGACGGAGGTGGACAGGACGCTTTCCTGGCCGTTGCCGATGCCGGGTGCGCTGCCGGCGGCATCCACCCCGTCATGGGTGACGGTGGTCTGCCCGGCCCATGGGAACTCGAAACCGGGGTCCCACGAAAGGCCGGAGTTGTCCAGCGCCTCGGCCAGCGTGGGCGGGGGATCGTTGCGTGGGGCGTTTTTCTTCGCGGGCGCGGAAGGCGCGGGTGCCGGCGCGGCCTCCAGCGTGCCGGTTTGCAGGAATTCCGCGATCATGGTCAGCACCTGGCCGTTGGACATGAGGGCGGTGTGCTCCGCGGAGGTGCCGGGCGGCTGCGCGCCGGACTCCACCCCGGGCATCGGCTCGGAAATCTCGCGCATCAGTGCACCGGGGGGCAGGTATTGCGGCAGGCGGCGGGAGCTGAGAATGGGCACGGTGCCGTCGCCTTCTCCATAGACCTTGTTGAAGCGCAGCGTGGGGTGCGGGGTGATGAGGGCGTCCAGCCCGGTCATGATGGACCGCGTCTCCACCTCCACGCCGACGGTCGTCCGGTCCACCGCCTGCTTGCCCACGATGTGGAGGAATTTCACGGAACTGTCATCCGCCGACCAATCGTCCTGGCGGCCGTTCATGAAGGAGTGGAACTGGATGTTGCTGATGGATGGCGTGGCGAAGGGCGCCTCATGGTCCACCATGGAGCGGAACTGGCTGGTGTCATAGCCCTCGTCCGACAGGCCGTTGTTGTTGAAATCGACATTCCTTTCCTGGAACAGGGGGAAGCCCCAGTGCTGGTGGTAGAGTGAGGAGGGCAGCAGCTCATGGACGGCGGTCATGGTGGCGATGGCGTCCTTCATCACCTTGTTGTTGATGAAGTCCACCGGAGCGACGCCGAAGAAATTTCCCGTCAGCATGCGGTGGGACACCTCCGGCGCGCCGAGGATGGGGCTGCCGACGGTGACCACCTTGTCGATGTCCTCCGTGCCGTACTCCAGCAGGTAGCGCCGCATCACCAGCCCGCCCATGCTGTGGACGACGAGGCTGACCTTCTCTCCGCCGTGGAGCTGGCGGATGTTCTGGATGTATTGCCGCAGCGTCGCCATGTGGCTGGCGTTGGGCTTCCGCCAGTCATAGGGGAACACGAAAAACGTCGGCTTGCGCTCGAACGTGGTGCTCGCCATGTAGCCGGAGGTCAGGCGGCTGCGCTGGCCCTCCAACGGGAACTCCCGGTGGCCGATCCTCTTTTCCATGTAGCGGATGAACGGTCCGTAGAACTGCTCCACCTGCAGTCCGGCGCCGCCGACGTCATATTCGCGGACCACATCGACTGCCTCGGTGTCGGTCGGGCCGGTGTGCAGGTTCAGCGCGGCGACGTTGGTGGGCACCACCGTCGGCCAGATTTCATTTCCTCCGCTCCGCAGCACGCTGCCGGCCACGCCGTGGATGAAGATGACCGGCTTCGGAGCTTCCGAGTCAAAGAAAACGACCTCATCGGCAACGCCATGGCCGAGCAAGGTGTCCTTTCCATCGACCGCGATCGAAGTGCCGATGCCGGAGGTACGGAAACGCTCCGGCTTGACGTAGGCCTTCTGCGTCCATGCTCCGCCCGCCCCTTCGAAGGCATAGACCGCACCGCTGCCGACGTGGTCGTTGAGGGTTTCATCGCCATTGATGCCGTAGTCGGATCCCGCCTCATCCGGTGCTCCCACCCAGATGGTCCGGCCGCTGATGGCCACGCTGGCGCCGAACCTGTCCAGTGGATCCGCATTGCTGGCCTGGAGGCGTTTCATCATCGCCCAGCTCGGGCCGCCACCCCGATAGACGTAGGCCGCCCCGGACTGGAAAACACCTGTCGATGCCCTGGGGGCGCCGATCACCAGCGTGCCTCCGGACAGCGCCACGGAAGTGCCGAAGAGTTCACGGTCGGTGACATGGGCGTCCGGGGACATCAGCTTGGCGGCCTGCTTCCACTTCCCTCTCTGGTTGGTGAAAACGTAGGCCCCCCCCGCTTCATAGGACTTTGCGCTCAACTGGATCCCTTCCTTGACCTTCACCCCGCGGTCCATGCCGTAGGCCCCGACCACGATGGTCCCGCCCTCGATGGCCAGCGCCGCGCCGAAATTGCTATGCTCACGCTGGAAGCCGGCAACGTCATGCATGTTGTTCACCGTATCTGCCGCTTTCAGGTAGCCGGCCTCTGTCCAGCTTGTCCCATTGCGGGTGAAGACATAGGCCGCTCCGGTGTCCAGGATGCGGTCGTTCATCTCCCCGGGTTCATCCACCACCTTGCCGTTCAGGTCGTTGGTTCCGCCGTGATCCCCCGGTGCGCCCACCACGATGGTGTTGCCTTCGATCGCCACCTTCGAACCGAAGCGGGGGGCGAGCCATGGGTGCGATGGAGCGAGGATCGCCTGGAGATTCCAGACGGTACCTGTCCTCACATAGACATAGGCCGCACCTGAAATGTCGTGGAGTTCCTCTTCGAAAACCTTCGCATGGGGGGAACCGATCACCATGGTGTTGCCGTCGATGGCCACGGAACTGCCGAAGAAATCCTGGAATTTCCACACGCCCGGTTTCTTGATCCTCACCTGCTGTTCCCAGCCGCCCGGCTTCCTGACATAAACATACGCGGCTCCCGCACCGAACCCGCCTTCGTTGTCGCCCGGAGCGCCGATCACCGCGTAGTCCCCGGAGATGGCCACGGCATTGCCGAAATGATCCTGCACTTGGTCGCGCGGACTTTCCATCAACTGGGTCTGCCGGGTGAACTCATCCTCCGCCAGTCCGCATGTCAGACCGCAGCCAACCAGCAGCAGGAATTTCATCACGCCAATGACTCCGGACCTCTTGAGCAGGGAAACCATGCGTCCATTGAACCAGACGATGGAGTGTCCGCACAGATCGTATATCTCCGATTAAACGGAGGTGGCGGTTCCTACCCGCACAGCTCTATCCCCGCCGTCACTTCCCGGACGGCGGGAAGATATGTGGAAGCGCGTGGTTGAGGGAGAGGGGGATGACGGACTTGTGGCTTTCCCCGGGGAAGACGCGGAAGTCGGTCTCCAGTCCTTCCGGGGCCAGCGCCTCCAGCCGCCATGCCATTTCGCGCACGTTGTCCACCATCCTGCGGCGGGTGACCTTGAGCCGGTGTTCCTCACGCTCATCCGCGTCCGGCCATGAGATCTCCACGCGGGAGAGGGACTGCTCCATGTCGCCGACGGTGAGCACCAGCTTCGCGGAGAGATCCTTTCCTGACAGGCTTTTGGTGAAGGCGTTCTCCTCGGTGAGGATGTAGCCGTTGTTCCACCAGACCGACGGGCTGGCGGCGACATAGGTCTGGAAGGACGCGGGGCTGGTGAAAAGGACATGCAGGGCGAACAAGCCGCCGTAGCCGTTGCCCATGAGCGTCTGGCGGGAGGTGTCGATGGAGTGTTCCTTTTCGATGAGCGGCTTGAGTTCCTCCTGGATGAACTTGAAGAAGCCATCCGCGCCGCCGCCGGGACGGGCGGGGTAGGGCCTGCCGTCGCGGTAGGTTTCCGGAGGGCCTGCCGGTGACTGCGGCGTGTAGTCCAGGTCCCGCCGGGACGCATCCGGGTAGCCGATGCCAACGACGATGCCGGGCGTGATGCCGTTGTGCTTCGCCGCCTTTCCGGTACCCGCCTGGAGGCGGAGCAGGCTGGTGACCAGCGGGAAGAGATCATCGCCATCCAGCAGGTAGGTCACCGGGTGGCCGCCTGCGGGGGCCTTGCCTTCCGGCACGGACACCATGATGCGGTATTCCGCTCCGGAGGCGGACTTGATGATGCGGTCAGACGTGCCGGGGAGCTGATAGGGCGTCACTTTCTCATCCGCCGCATGGAGCGGACCGGCGATGGCGATGGAGCAGGCGGCGGCGAGGATGCGGAAGTTCATGGTGGAAAATGGGGTGGGTGGATTTGCCGGTCGGGCGGTAAGGTGGGACAGGTGCCGGTATTTTCAAGGCCGGGAGCCGCATCAACGGGCCGGGGCGGCGAAGGCGAAGCGGAGCGCCTGGTTGACGGCGCCAGTGCGGGCGGAGCCGTGATTCTCGTTCTCCAGCAGGAGGAACTCCACGTCCATGCCGGAGGTGCGGAGGTCTTTGGCGAGATCCCGCGAGTTGTCCACCTGACGGCGGTCGGTGACCTGTCCCGCGCGACCGCCCGCCTGGTGGGCGGGGGAGGGTGTCTGCTCGAGCGATCCGACGGTGAGCCGCAGCCGTGCGGCGGGTGTGGTGGCGTCCTTCGCTTTCAGGAAAGCATCCTTCTCCGTCAGGATGTGGCGTTGGTTCCACCAGATGGACGGGCTGGCCGCGAAGTAACCCTGGAAGGCGTGCGGCCGGGTGAACAGCGTGTGCAGGGTGAAGAGGCCGCCGTAGGAGTGGCCGAAAAGCGTCTGCCGCTTCGGGTCGATGTGGAAGTCCGCGGCGAGCCGGGGCTTGAGTTCCTTTTCGATGAAATCCAGGAAGCGGTCGGCTCCACCCTGCGGGTGGCCGGAGCCATCCCCCGTGGCGGACAGGTCCGCGGCTGGCGGCGTGTAGTCCTCCGTGCGGAAGGCGGGCGAAATCTTATCCTCCGATGGATAGCCGATGCCGACGATGATGCCGGGCGTGATGCCATGAGCGGCGGCCCGTTCCACCATACCGTCCTGCAACAGCGCGGCCAGCGGGTAGGTCACGTTTCCGTCCAGCAGGTAGAGGACGGGGAAGCCCTCCGCCGGAGCGGGGGTGGAGGGAACGTGGATGAAGATGCGGTGGGTGCGTCCGGTGTTTTCCGAACGGATGTCCAGTTGACGCGCGGGGATGCGGATCGGGACATCCGTCCAGCCTTCCTTCGGTTGTCCGGCAGCATCATCCGCGTGTGTCTGGCACATCGCGATGGAGAAAAGAATGAGGGAATGAATGAGCTTCCGCATCATGAGGTTGGTTGGAGGAAGAAAAGGGACGCCCGTATGGACGTCCCTCCGATGGCCGGAAAACACTACCCGGCGCACAACGGTTCACCAGCGATAGTTCAGCCCGAGGTTGACGAACCGGCCGGAGCCGTAGAACGCGGACGTGTTTCCGGTGGCGGTGGCAACGTAGCGTTTGTCGGCGAGGTTCGTCGCGCTCAGACGCACGGACATGCCCTCCAGGGCTGACGATGCCCTGCCCAGATCGTAGTTGATGGCGGCATCGAACAGCATGTAATGCGGGATTTCGATGCTGTTGGCGGCATCTCCATAGCTGCTTCCCACGTAGCGGACCCCGCCGCCCACGCTCAGCCCTTCCAGGAAGGTCTGCTGGAACGTGTAGGTCAGCCACAGGGACGCAAGGTGTTCCGGCACACCGGGCAAATCATTTCCTGCCTGCGCGGCGAGCAGCGCGCTGCTCCTGGTGATTTCAGTATCGAGATAGGTGTAGGTGGCGATCAGGTCCAGACCTTCGGCCATTTCCATGCGTCCTTCGAACTCGAATCCGCGGGTCTCGGATTCACCGACCTGCGCGTAGCGCGGAGGTCCCGCCTGCACCTGCACCTCACCATTTTCCTCGGTCAACTGGAAGAGTGAGGCTGTGAAGAGAGCCTTCTCCCATGGCTGGTATTTCAAGCCGATCTCGTATTGCTCGGATTCCACCGGTTCACGGAGAGGATCGCCGGCGAGATCGAGGTTGCTGTACGGCGCGGCCTCGAATGAGGTGGTGTAGCTGACGTACGGGGCGAGACCGTTGTCGAACAGATAGAGGAGTCCGCCCCGCCATGTTGTCGCGGACGGAGTGACTTTGAATTTTGTGGGTGCGCCCTCGATCCCATTCCCTTCGTGGTCCGAACCCGTCAGGTTCGCCTGGTCATAGTCAACCCGGTGCCAGTCATGGCGGATTCCGAGCGTGGCGTGCAACGGACCGAAAACCGCCTGCTCCTGCAGGTAGATCCCGAGCTGGCTTTCGGTGGCGTCCACATCCGGCCCGGCCCAGGCGGTGCTGGCCTTCAGGGTTTGATCAATGCCAGGAGTATACACCGGATCGTAGATATTGATCGGAGGGCCGACGGCGGCTGCCGAACTGTTGACCAACCGGAGGTGGCTCCAGTCCGAATAGACGTAATCCACTCCACCAACCAAGGTATGCTGGACAGGTCCGGTTTCGAATTTCGCCTCCAACAAGGTATCGACCGCGAGTCCATCGGAAATTCCATCCCCTACGATCGCCCGGCGGCCGAACGTGGTGGGGGTGCTGCCGGTCCCACCCACCATGGCATGATAGAGGTTGTCCACGTGGGTGTAGCGGAGATTCTGGCGGAACGTCAGATGGTCGTTGAACTGGTGCTGGAACTGGTAGCCGATGGCGAATTGCTCGCGGTCATAGACATTCCAATCCGGCTCGCCAAGAAAGGTCGAATTGTCGAGGTAGCCGAATGGACCGCGGGTCAGCGTCCCGACCGTCGGTAGGAACTGGAAAGTGGCCCCTCCTTCATCTTTCTGATACTGCGTCAGGATGGTCAGCGATGTGCGGTCGGTGATGTCCCACGTGAGGCTGGGCGCGATGAAGAAGCGGCTCAATTCGGTATGATCCACTTCGGAGTTTCCGTCGCGGTAAAGGCCTGCGATACGGTATCTGAGGCCCTCCATCCCGAGCCCGCCGCTGGTGTCGAAGGTTCCCTGGATCGTATCGTGGCTGCCATACTGGAGGCCGGCGGAACCGAATGGATCGTCGGTCGGGCGCTTGCTCACCGCATTGATCAGACCGCCCGGTGTGACGAGGCCGTAGGAAACTCCGGATGGACCTTTCACGACCTCCACCCGTTCCAACCCGAAGGTGTCGAATTGCCCCTTCGTCCACTGTCCGCCACTCGGGCCACGCAGTCCGTCCAGATAGAAGTTGCTGGTATCACTGCCCGCGCTGTAGCCCCGGATTCGCAGGCCATCCCAGCGGCTGTCCATCCCCTGATCCGCCGCCAGCACACCTGCGGTGTAGGAAACGGCTTCTGTCAGGCGCTGCACGCCGCGGGCGTCCAATTCCGCCCGGGTGATCGCGGAAATGGACTGCGGGGTGGAAATGATGGGGGTCTGGGTCCTTGTGCCGGTCGTGGTATGAGTGGCAACTTTCTGTGCGGTGATCTCCAGCTCCGGGAGGCTCCCGGAGTCCTGGGCTTCGTCGTCAGTGGGGGGCTTCTGAGGGGCGGCGGTCGCGGAGAGCGGCAGGACCGCCGAACTGATCGCGGCGAGGAGGGTGAATCTTCCGATGGAGGATGCTCGGTGTTTCATGGATGTGGATTTCGTGAGGATGGACCTTCGGTGGGGGGAAGAAGGCCCTTGGCTCTGAAGTTGCTCCAGATGTTGAGATGAGTCTCAATATCAACAATGAGCTGTCAACCGCGAATCCTCAAATGGAACTTCGGAAAAGCCTCCCCCCAAAACTTCGCGTTCGTCCACCTGGCAGGTGGAAATCCATCAGACAGGGAACGGGCGATCTCCACCCAACGGATCATCCGCTGCCATCACACGGCCACGTGGAAGCGCTCCTCCGTCAGGTCGATGAACTCGAACAAAAGCTCGGTGAGTTTATCCTCCACTTTGGCGCGCAGGCCCATCCGGTCGGTTCCATCCCCGGTGGCATCACCCGTCCCGCGCAGCAGTCCTTCAAGCTCCGACCGTGCCGTGCGGATGTTGCTCCAGAGGATCTCCAGGGCGTCTCTCTTTTCCGTTTTCATTGCCTGCAATATCGCCCGGATCCCGGTATCCGCAACCCGGTCGGGGGAGAAGCTTGTGCCCCTTTCCCTGCTCGCGCACTGTTGTCCGTTTTTTTCTCAAAGTCGTCCGCTTTGGGTCATCCTGCTTGCCGTGGCGTGGATCGGGCGGCTCGGTGGGGGGATATGACGAAGGAACGGACGGCCATGCGCGGGTGGCGGAGATGGGGCATCACGGCGGTGGTGGCCATGGCGGCATTGCTGGCGGCGGGGCGGGGTGGTGCGGATGAGGTGAAGCCCGGCGGGCTACAGTTGGCGGTGGATGGGAAGCCTGCCGTGGTGATCGGCTATGGGGCGGCGGATGGGCCGGTCAGCCGCCATGCGGCGAAGGAGCTGTCGGATCACCTGGCAGGTGTGGTGGGTGCGGAGTTCCGGCTGGTGGATGCGGCGGAGGTGGGCAAGGACCAGCCCGCGATCCTGGTGGGCGCGGCGGCGGATGGACTGCTGTCGGAGCTGGGTGTGGACCGTGGCAGCCTGGGCGAGGATGGCGTGGTGATCCGCACGCATGGCAACCGCCTGCTGGTGTCAGGAGGAGGGCCGCGCGGCGTCCTGTATGCGGCCTATGTTTTTCTGGAGGAGCACATCGGCTTCGAGTGGTTCACGTCGGACGCCGGTTTCGTTCCGAAGAAAAAGGATCTGTCCGTGCCTGCGCTGGATGTCCGCTACCGTCCGCCGCTGATGTACCGGGATCCGTTTTTCCGTGACTACGTGGACCATCCGGAGTTCGCGGTGAAGCGGAAGCGCAACGGACGGGTCATCGGCTACAAACCCATCCCGCAGGAACTGGGCGGGGATGTGGAGATTATCGGCTTCGTCCACACGTTCCACCGGCTGATCCCGCCGGACAGGTATTTCGCCAACCATCCGGAATGGTTCAGCGAGATCGACGGCAAGCGAACGGCGGAGAACTCCCAGCTCTGCCTCAGCAATCCGGAGCTGCGGAAGGAAGCCGCCGCGCGGACGGTGGCGATGGTCCGGGAGCATCCGGAATCCCGCATCATCTCCGTGAGCCAGAACGACAACATCCGGAAATGCGGATGCACCGCCTGCGGGGAGATCGAGGCGAAGCTGGGCGGGCCGTCCGGGCTGATGCTCGACTTCGTCAACGGCATCGCCGCGGAGGTGGCGAAGGTGAGGCCGGAGATGTTCGTGGAGACGCTGGCCTACCAGTACACGCGGGCCGCGCCGAAGGGCATCGTCCCGGCGGACAATGTGATGATCCGCCTGTG
The DNA here is from genome assembly GCF_026625605.1 of Luteolibacter sp. SL250. NCBI lineage: Bacteria > Pseudomonadati > Verrucomicrobiota > Verrucomicrobiia > Verrucomicrobiales > Verrucomicrobiaceae > Luteolibacter > Luteolibacter sp. SL250. The sequence goes on along the minus strand of NZ_CP113054.1, from coordinate 4,108,457 downwards.
CCCGATCGAGGCGGACAGCAGCCATGAGCTGGACTCGCCGCGGAACGAGGCGTTCATGACGGACATGAGGGCGTGGGCGGCGATCTCGAAGCAACTGTTCATCTGGGACTACGCGGTCGATTTCCTCGATGCGGTGCGCCTGCATCCGAATGTCCATCCGTTGTCGGAGAACATCCCGCTTTTCGTCAAGATGGGCGCGGCGGGTGTGTTCGAGCAGGGCTATGAAAGCACGCACCAGTTCACGGATTTCATCGCGCTGAAAGGCTGGCTCTCCTCCCAGTTGCTGTGGGACCCGGAGCGGGATGCGGAGGCGCTGATCCAGCGGTTCCTCTCCGGCTACTACGGACCTGCCGCGCCGCATCTGGATGAATACCTGCGGTTGCTCGACCGGACGGTGCGCGCCAAGGGGACGGTGCCGGGGTATGGTGATCCGGATCTCTCCGGGTTCGATGGCGCGGTGCTGGCGGAGGCCGGGGCGTGTTTCGCGAAGGCGCTGGACGCCGTCAGGACGGAGCCGGAGTTCCACCGGCGGGTGAGGATCGAGGAGCTGGCCTACCGGTATCTGAAGATCCTCCGCTACCTGGATGGGATCCTGGCCGCGGGTGGGGAGGAAATTTTCCCCTCCGCGGAGGATGCGGCGGCGGAGTGTGATGCCTTCCTGCGGGACGCGGTGGAGCTTGGCATCGACCCGGCGTGGCGGATGACACCGACGCTGAGCCTGCGGCAGTTGATGGGCCTGCGGAGGAATGAGTGCCTGCCACCGACCGGCACCGCTCCGGAGGAGTGCAAGGGGCTGGAGCGGAAGGATTGGGTGGATGTCCAGGAGGTGCTGATGAACCTCCACGACCCGGAGGGTGAATTCACCTCGCTGGTCGATGATGCAGCCGCGTCGAACGGACGCGCGGTGAGGCTGAAGCTGGGCACCGCAAAGTGGCTGGTGCAGGCGAGGCCTCCACTGCGCAAGCGGACGAGAACGCTCGACGCCCATCTCGTGGTGCGCGTCGATGGGCCGGCAGCGGAGGGAGTGGCCTTCCGCTGCGGGATCTACGACAGCCGGAACAACCGGATGGTCGTGGAGAAGTCCGTGTCCTTCGCCGACCTCGCGGGAGGCGGCTACCGCACGATCCATCTCGGCGAGCATATCCTGGGACCGGAGCATTCATTCTGGCTGGCACCCACGGGCAAGGCGGACCCGGCCACCGCCATCCACGTGGACCGGATCTTCATGATCGGCAGGCCATAAGCGCAGCGGAACGGCTGAGGCGTTTCGGCCGGGTGAACTTCGTTCCTCCCCGGGGTCCGCAGGGGAGGGGATGTCGTCCCTGACTTCCATGGGTGAAGCTCCCTCCCGTGCGGATCATCAGGGAGGGAGGTGGATGCCCCCAACCGTAACGGCGCAGCCGTTCCGCTACCTGGAGTGATGCACTCCCAGCCCTACATCACTTCAACCTCGGCGCCCCGGGGACGCCTTCCGTCATGAGCTGCTTCAACTGCGGCAGATGATCGGTATAGACGTCCTTCGGCAGGCACTGGTGCTCCTTCATGATGGCATTTGCCATGCCGACGACTTCGCCCATCATGCCGGTGGTCCGCATGACGCGCACGGTGCCCAGCGCCACGTGGGTGACGCTGATGTTGCGCCCGGCCATCATCAGGTTCGGGACATTCCGCGAATAGAAGCAGCGGTAGGGGATGGGGTAGGGCTTGATGTTGAGGTGGTGGGCTTTCGACTGGAAGGCATCGCACGCGCACAGCGGCTTTTCCGGGTAGTGCAGATCGATGGTCCATGTGGTGGTCACGGAGGCATCCGGGTAGGGGATGGCTCCGACGATGTCCTGCTGCCTGAGGACGAACTCACCCATCAGTCTGCGCGACTCCCGCTTGCCGCCGATGTAGGCGACCCAGTTGAGCTTCCTGTTGGCGAATTTTTTCTGCCGCGCGGGGTCGGCGCTGTTTTTCAGCACGCTCCAGTTGCCGAAGACGACCCGCAGCGCGTAGTCGCGGATCTCCTCCATCTGCGTCGCGTTGTTCAGGTTGGCCCCGGTTTCCCAGTCCCAGTCGCCGCGGAAGGTTTCCACGCAGGTTTTCTCGGTGAAGCCGAGGCCCCAGGTGACTTTCGGGAAAGCGGAGGCACTTTCCTCCACGCGGGTGTTCCACTGGACGGAGGTGCCCATCACCAGATCATCCTCCACGGATGGGGCCAGCTCCTCGTCGGTGTGCGCCTTCGACTCGCGGCCGATGCGGTAGTCCGCCTTAGCGAGGTGGCCGAGGTTTCCGTCACCGGTGCAGTCGGCGAAGATCCTGCCGGCGACCTTCACCTTCTGTCCGCTGCGGGTGTGCTGCGCCAGCACGGAGGTGATTTTGCCGTCCTTCATCTCCACCGCGTTGGCGCGGGATTCCAGGAACAGGGTGATGTTCTTTTCCGCGAGGACGTACCGGAGCTTCTTGTCATCCTGGTAGTTCGAGGCTTCCCCGGCGTTGTGCTCCTTCTTCTCGGGGTGCTGCTTGATGACCGCGAGGATCTCCTTGCTGTATTCCAGCTCCGGCTGCCGGTTGGCCTCCCAGAGGTTCCAGTGGCCGACGGGTCCCAGTTGCTCGACCAGGTTCCCCAGCTCCGGGTAGGGTTTCTTGCGGATCAGTCCGGAAAGGCCGACGCGCACTTCCGAGCTGTTGTTGCCGCCCAGGATGGGGCGGTCATGGATCAGGGCCACCTTGCAGCCGTAGCGGGCCGCGCTGACGGCGGAGCAGATGCCCGCCATGCCGCCGCCGACCACCACCAGATCATAGCCTTCCTTTTCCTCCACCACCTGCTGCTGTGGCAGCAGACGCACGCGCAGCGCCTGGATCTCCGCGAGTGATGCGCCGGGCACGATGCCGGTGTCATCGCTGAGGAAGATGGCGTCGCAACGTCCGTTGAAGCCGGTCAGGTCACGCAGCGCGAGGTGGTGCTCCCCGGCGGCCAGCTCGATGGTCCCGCCGTCCTGCCAGTGCCACTCCGCGCCTTTCTCGCCGAAGAGGATCTCGAGCGGACGGTCGTTCACGACGAGGTTGAAAATACCCGGTGATCCGGTGGCCTTCATCGGCCCTTCGAACTCATCCGTCTTCCATTTCCCCACCCAGTCGCGGGTGCGCACCCACACGCGGTGTTTCCCGCCCTTGTTGATGCGGAAGGTGGTCCTGGCATCCGCGACCGGTTCCCCCAGACCGTGGGCCATGAGGTAGGGCGAACCCATCTGGTCCATCGACTGCTGGTCCACCACCCAGCCGCCCAGGTTGGGGAAGCTCTCCGCATCGATCAGCAGCTCATCGGCGCGTGCGGCCGAGAGGGACGCCGCGAGCGCGGCGAGGGTGAGGGATTTCCAGAAAGTGGCAACGGCATCGAAAGGTGAATGGGCTTTCATCGGTTTCCATGAAAACCCACACCACGTTGCACTCCTTTCACCGTTCCCCCAGATGACGGGGAAGCGGATGACTTCGGTCGGAAAACGTCATGCCGTCACACCGGGGGATTCACCGCGACCTAGGATGAAAGCTCCTTCAGGACGCGCCAGATGTCCGCAGGGGCGACGGGTTTCACCAGATGCCTGACAAAGCCGGAGGCGGCGGTGCGCTCGCGGTCCTCGCTGCGGCCCCAGCCGCTCACCGCCACCAGCAGGGTGTCCGGCCGTATCTCGCGGATGGCGCGCGCGGCTTCAAAGCCATCCATCCGCGGCATCCCGAGGTCGAGGAAAACGATCTCCGGTCCGGACTTGCGGACTTTATCCACGGCCTCCGCCCCATCGTAGGCGACATCGACGGCGAGCTGCGGGGAGTCCAGCAGCAGCTTGAGCATGTCGGCCGCGGCGCGTTCGTCATCCACCACCAGGATGTCCCGCTGCCGTGCCTCGGACTGGTTGTCCCAGGAGTCCGCGGTGACCGTCCGCGGCATGGGCGCGGAATTTCCCCGGGGCAACGAAACGCTCACCCGGGTGCCGAGGCCCTTTCCGTCGCTGTGGAGGGACACATCACCGCCGTGCAGTTGCGTCAGGTTCCGGACGAGCGTGAGACCGATGCCGAGGCCGTCCTGCCGGTCGGTGTCCTCCTGTTCGAACATCGAAAAGACCCGCTGCTGTGAGGATGGCTCGATGCCGATGCCGTTGTCGGAAACGACCATCCGGACCGTGTCGTCCTGACCTTCCACGGAGACATGGATCTCCCCCCCGTGCTGGGTGTATTTGATGGCGTTCCCCAGGAGGTTGGAGATGACCTGGGACACCCGGTGCGGGTCGCAGTCGATCTTCAGTGCCGAATTCGGACGGGAATAGATGATCTTCTGGTTCTTCTGCTCCGAGGCGGGTTCCGCGATGTCGATGGCATCCCGGATGATGGCGCAGATGTCATTCTGCGACCGACGGAGGACGATCTTGCCGGTGGAGATGCGGGAAAGCTCGAGCAGGTCGTCGATCAGATGGACCATCTGCCGGGTCTGGTCACGGATCATGCCGGACACCTTTTCGATCTTGCCGGGATCTCCTGATGACAGGCGGATGACCTCCAGTCCGGTGAGGATGGGGGAGATGGGGTTGCGCAGTTCATGCGCCAGCGTGGCCAGGAACTGGTCCTTCTTGCGGTCGGACTCCCGCAGGTCGTTGACCAGCCGCATCCGCACATAGGACGCGGTGACGTAGCGGGTGATGGTCTCGATGAACTGGGCCTCCTCCACGGAGAAGGACGACTTCGTGCGGCTGCCGAATGACAGGGTGCCGAGGATCTCTTCGCCCGCGATGAGCGGGTTGCAGATATACGCCTTCAGCCCCAGGCATTTCACCGCCTGGGTCTTCGGGTCGTCGCTGCGTTCGATCTTGCCGGCGATGATGGCGCGCCTGGTGAGCGCGACCGTGCCGCAGATCGCCTGGCCGAACTCCAGGGTTCTGAGGCTCTCCGCCTCCTCCTGGCCGATCCCGCGGAACGATGACAGCCGCAGCCTGTCGCCGTCATTCATGTAGTTGATGTAGACGTCCAGCCCCAGCGGGCCGCTGATGGCGTCGAAGATCTGCTGCAGCATGGACTCCGGGTCGTCCGAGGTCAGCAGGATCTGCGCGGCGTCCCACAGGATGCCCATCTTCTGGTTCTGGACCTCCAGTTTCTGCTTCGCCCGGAACCGCTCGACGACGGGTGAAAGGCAGGCCAGCACGTCCGCGATGATCCCCAGTTCCCGAGGGGTCCACACCCGCGGCGTGGCGGAGTTCACGGAGAGCAGGAGCACACGGTCACTGCCCACGGTTTCGGTTTGCGCCGCATAGGAACGGACGCCCATTTTCAGATACGCCTCCGCCTGGTTCCGCGTCTGCGCGTGGGTGGAGACATCCTCCACCGTATAGTCGCCCTTGGAATAAGCGTCCCACCACTCCATATCACCGAACTGGAAGAGTTCGTATTCCCCGCGGATGGAGGTGACGCCGTCCGCCACCCAGTCGCTCTCGATGACCACGCGGTTGTCATTCCGGTTCCCCTCGCCGAAGAGGCAGCGGGATCCATCCAGGAATTTCCCCAGCATCTCCACCGCCTCGTTCGCCGCATGGTCGCGGTCGGAGCACAGCGCCAGCTTCCGGCTCAGTTCGGAAAGGAATGCGGACTTCTCCTCCTCCTGCTTCCGCTCCGTGACATCGCGCGTGGTGCCGGCGACGGCGATGATCTTCCCGTCCGCGGACCTCACGGGGTTGAAGATGTAGTCGTAGATGCGCCTGCCCGCCTGCCCGTTGAACGGGACGTCCCCCCGGATGGGCTTTCCGGTCCTCACCACCTGCTCGATCTCCCGGTCATGCATCTCCGCATGCCATGGCTCATACCCCAGCTCCAGGCAGTTCTTTCCCTCCGCTTCCTCCCAGGTCTTCCCCCACATCGCCAGCAGCGCGGCGTTCGCGTAGATGAAGCGGTGGTCGAGATCGAAGATATAGGCCAGGTCCGGCGTGCTTCCGAGGATGGCTTCGAAAAGCTGCTCCTTGCTCACGCCGCGGAAGTTCCCGGAGGCGTCGGCGGGCGGATCTGGAACGGGAGGGGTGTTCATCGTTGGTCGGATTTTGCCAGTGGGTGACAAAGGTTGTTTCCCATACTGGTCGCCGGGATCCGGTCTGGAATCAAGATCCCAACAACAGCGGTTGGATGCCAGGCTTTCAAAGGGGCCAGAATGTGAGGATGAGGGGGACACCGGTGACGATGACCAGAATGGACAGCGGTACGCCCAGGCGGGCGTAGTCCCCGAAGCGGTAGCCGCCAGGACCCATCACCAGGGTGTTGCACTGGTGGCCGATGGGTGTGAGGAAATCACACCCCGCGCCCACGGCGACCGCCATGAGGAATGGCTCCGGGCGCATGCCCAGATCACCGGCGAAGGTCGCCGCGATGGGTCCCATGACCAGCACGGTGGCCGCGTTGTTCAGGAAAGGGGTCGCCGCCATCGCCGCGACGAGCAACATCCCGACCGCCGCCCATCCGGGGAGCCCGGAGGCGGCGCCCGACAGCCAGTCGGAGATGAGCTTGGTGCCGCCGCTGTCCTGCAAGGCCTGGCTGACCGGGATCAGCGCCCCCAGCATGACGAGGATGGGCCACTCGATGTGGTCGTATGCGGCCTTCACCGGAAGTGCCTTCGTCAGGATCACGGCGACAGCCGCGCCAAGGAAGGCGATGGCGGCCGGGATGAAGCCGAGGGCGGTGGCCGTCATGGCGATGCCCAGGATGGCCAGCGGAATGAGGCCGCGCCGCGCGCTGCCGAGGGCGATCTCACGTTGGGCCAGCGGCAGGCATCCCAGTGCCTTCAGCCGCTCCGGCAGGGTGTCGAGTTCTCCCTGGAGGACGATCACGTCACCGGCCTTCAGCCGGGTGTCCCGCAATCCCTCCGTCATCCGCCTCCCTGCCCGGGAAATCGCCAGCAGGTTCACGCCGTGGATTTCATGGAGGGCCAGCTTTCCGATGGATGATCTCACCAGGATCGATCTTTCCGCAACCACCGCCTCGATCACGCCGACTGAGTCCGGGGAGTTCTCCGTGACCACCGCCCGGTCCTGTCCTTCGAGAAGCAGCTCCCCGGTTGCGACCGCACGCTCGAGGGACTCCGGGTCTCCCTTCAGCAACAGGGTGTCGCCCGCTTCGATCACGGTCTGGACGCCCACCAGCTTCTCCCGCGCATCGTCGCTGCCTCTCAGAAGGGCGTTCACCCGGACCTCGCCGTCGTGGGCAAGCTGGAAGGCGGCGAGCGTCTTGCCGATCCATTTCGAATCCGGCGGCACGTCCGCGCTCGTCGTGTAGTCCCGGATGTCCAGCGCCTCTCCGAGCGATGGCGCGGCGCGCCTGTCGGCTGGAAGCAGCCGGTAGCCGAAGTGCAGGAATGCGAGCCCCACCAGCGTCAGTCCGAGGCCGACGGGGGCGTAGTCGAACATCCGGAACGGTTCGCCGGTGCTCTGTTCCCGCACCCTGGAGACGATGATGTTGGGGGAAGTGCCGATCAGCGTGATGAGTCCGCCCAGCAGCGATCCGAAAGACATGGGCATGAGAAAGGCGGATGGGGACACATCGGACTTCCGCGCCATCTTCATCGCGGCCGGCATCAGCATGGCGAGCGCCCCGATGTTTTTCACGAGGGCGGAGAAGATGGCCACGGACCCGACAAGGACGGTGAGCTGCCATTTGACCTTCCTGAGATGTGATGAGAGCAGTTGCAGGATCGACTCGACGATACCGGATCTCGCGACGGCCGCACTGATGACCAGGGCGCTGCCCACGATGATCACGATGTCGTCGCTGAATCCGGCGAAGGCTTTCTTCGGGTCCACGGTGCCACACGCCACGGAGACCAACAGTGCCAGCAGCGCGACGAGGTCGTAACGGATGCGCCCCCACAGGAAGAGCAGCATGGTCACACCGAGGATCGAGAAAGAGAGGATCTGGGGTTGGGTCATTGCCGGCGGGAGATTCCTTCGCAGGTGCCGTGCCTGCACCCAGTCGCCGGAAAGACTGGTGTTCCACGACACCCGGGGAATGCCGCTGGCTCAAATTGCATTCCCCATTGCGATTTGTAACAGATTGATGATGGGCGCTGACCGCGGGATCAGGGATCGATGGATGGGTGGAATTAACCGTTGAAAAACCGATATTCCGGTCGTACAGCGCAATGAAATGAAATTCACGCGCAACTTCCTCCCGCTCGCCCTCAGCAGCCTCTTCATGGCAGGTCAAGCCTCCGCCGTGTCGCTGCTGTTCGACTTCGGCACGGGTGGCGGGGCGCTGAGCGCGGACCAGCGGACCAACAGCCCCGGCCATGCCACCGGAGCCGTTCCGTCGACCGAGGTGAGCTGGAACACCGTGGGCAGTGCTGACATCGCCGCCGGTCCCACTTCCGGCCTTACCTATGGCGACGGCACCGCTGCCACCAACATCGCGCTGAACCTCGCGGTGGAGACCGCCATCGGCTCGAACATCCTCGACTACGCGGCCACCAACAACATCAACTCCGGATCCCTCACGGGCAGTGCGGTCAATCTGGGGGCGGTCTACGGTTCCGCCACGTCCAGCACTCCGGCAAAGGACGGAATCTTCCGTGGGGGCACCACCAGCAACTCCGACAACGCCGCCGTCGGCTTCCGCCTGGATGGCCTGGCGGCGGGTACCTACACGCTCTACTTCACCGGCCGGAACACCAACTCCGACTCCGTCCGGCCGGTGGGCTTCTACACGGCGGTCGGCGCGTCTTCGGACACGTTCAACTTCCTGGACCTCAGCCTCACCACCCTGGCCAATTCCTCCATATCAAACAACGGAGGAAATCCAACCTTCGTCGCCGGCAACAACTACAACAGCACCACCTTCACCATCGCGGAGGGCCAGTCCCTTTTCTTCGCCGCGGAAGGAACCACCTCCACCGAACGCCGCGGGTTCATCAACTCCGTCGAGATCGCCCTGGTCCCGGAGCCGTCGGCCATCGTCCTGTCGCTGGGCGGGGTGATGCTCGCGCTGCGCAGGAGGCGCTGAGGGGGGGACCATCGCCGTTGGCCCTGCGGACACAGCCTGCCCGCTTCATGGCGTTTCAGGCACCACCATCCTGACGCGGAAGAACCTCGCCGGATGCTCCGGGGTCACGGGGTAGGAGAATATTTCCGAGAACATCCAGGAGCGGGTTTTCGGAGAAGTGGTGTCGCTCACTTTCCTCCATGTTTTCAGATCACTGCTTTCCTCCAGCACGGATTCCACATGAGGCAGGGTATATTCCGCCGAGACGTAAAAGTGAAGCTGTCCGGGCGGGGTTCCCGTGCCGAGTATGTCATCCGGGGAAAGCCATGTCCACAGCCCCCAAGTCCCTGAGTAGCGATCCTGCGGATCCATTCCGTAGGCATACTCCATGAAGTTCGTCAGGCCGTCCCCGTCCGCATCATCATTGGGTCCGGAGTTCTCCCCGGTCAGGCCGTGGTTGTCCTTCCAGTTCCGGAAATGATCCGCCGGAGAGGTGGTCTGGAGATCCGTGATGCCAACGTCGTAGTCGAAGTCCTGCCAGACGGGGACCGCGGTTGTCTCTTGGGTGACGGGATCATACAGCTTCGCCACCAGACGCCATGATATCTCATGGTGGCCGGCTGGCAACAGGATCTCGGACAGGCTGCTGAAGTAGATCGGGAATTCCCTGAGCAATTCCCCGTCCATCTTCACCTCCAGCACATATTCCATGATGTTGCCCGCCCAGTCAGGCACGGTGGGGATTTGCCCGGAGATCAGGGGACGCCTCTGGCTCAACCACGGCCGGAAGGAAAGGATGCGCGGGCCTTCCACATCGAGCTTCAGCGCACCATCGCTGGTGTTGGTCCCCAGCGACTCGGTCGGGCCGTCCGGGATGTTCCGGTATCCGACGGACCATCCCGCACCAGCTTCCACCGGCAGTGCCGGAATGCCCGCGAGGGTCACGATCTCGCCGGGAGTTTTTGCGGGGACTGCTTCAATTTCGAGTGCATCCACCAAAGCCACCGAGGGATCGAAGCTGAAGTTGCCGAGGGAGAGATGGTGCCAGGAGATGACATGGCGTCCGGGCGGCACGTCCAGTTCCACCGCGGCCCACTCCGCCCCGGCGGGGGCGAGCGGCGCTTCCCGTCCATCGATCCCGGCGATCAGCTTTGTCATGGCATCGCATCTCCAGCGGAAGCGCACCTTGGCCGGGCCGTCGACCACGGTGGACATGCCGGAGCGGTCATCCGCAGGGGCCGGGGAAACGGCGGCATCTTCCGGGAAATCCTGCCTGTCGTCCCCGAGGAAAGAGAATCCGCGCCAGCCCGCGGGTTCCACCGTCCGTGGCAGGTCCAATGCCTCTTCCAACGGGGTCTCGCCAAGCGGCTGCGAGCGGAAGCGATCCACCAGCACCACATCGTTTCCGTCGATGGCGTCGTTCCAGAAAATGGCGGACCGGGGGGCGATGAACCTGGACCGGCGGAGAGGTGGCTTGCCCGGGCCTCCGTTGATGTCACTGGACGCCTGCATCCAGTCTGTGCCCGGATTGAGGAGATACAGCACGCTCTCCCTTCCGGGGGACCATTTGTCCTCCTGGTCATGGGAGTCGGCGGCGGACACATGGGTTCCCGCATCCATACCCGTGGAGAACCACAGCGCGTCCTGTTGGTCCAGTCCCTCCATCAGCGGTGAGACGCCGGGCGTGAAGGTCATCCCGCTGATGATCCAAATGGGCAGCTCCACCGTATCCGGATCATCCCCCGTGATCTCCGTCTCCAGCGAGAACCTGACCCGATGCGTGCCGGCCGGAATGTCCATGGAGGAGGACATCCAGATATCCGGATAATCGTAGACGAGCACGCCCACGTCCAGGCCGTCCACCTTCCTGCTCCAGGTGGTCAGTGTGCCTTCGCCCAACGTGCGGTTCTCCCGCCAGGACAGCCTGCCAGGTCCGGTGACCTCCCGTTCGATCCAGCGGTCCTCGCCGGATTTCGTCAGCAGGATGATGCCATCCGCTCCATTTTCCCCCAATGAGGGAAACACGGCGAGCGCCTCCGGCACGCTGGAGGACCAACCCTCGCCGGGGCTGATGGCCCCCTGTGGCACCCAGCGCACGTTGTCCACCGCCAGGGCCTTGGGGGTGGAGCCGCCCCCCCAGTAGGCGGAAAACTCGATCCGAATCGTGTGCGTTCCGTCGCCCATCACCAGCATGGGCTCCACCTTGCGCCAGGGTTGCTGGATCACCTTTCCATCGACCAGCACCCGTATGCCGATCCCGCTGTTCCAGGGATCCATCCCACCGGTCGCCGTCGAAGCAAGGACGGAGAAATCCAGCAGACCGGCTCCCTCGAAGGTTGTCTCCAGCCAAGTGCTCTTTCCGTCCGGGAGGCGCACGTTCGCCGCGGTGCCACCCACGGCTCCCGGCGTGTCCCGTCCGGTCACGGGGTGCTCCACGGAGGTGCTCCACGTGAGATCCCCCGCATCCAGCGATGCCGCCAGGGGCTTCTCCGGCCATGGCTTCCATGAAAAATCACCCAGCTCCAGCCATCCACCATAGTCCCAGTAGGTGGAGATCTCCCACTCCAGCGTCACCGGCCCATCCTGGTTGATGAAGGTGGTGACTTTCCGCCGGAGCTGGACGGAGTCGGGCGCCGTCGCGATGGTCTGTCCGTTCACCCGGAAGGTGCCGGTCGGCGTGCCCGCCACGAGCTTTTCCCACTCGAACGAAAACTCCCCCGGCGCAGTCAGGGTGATCTGCATCTTCCGCGGCGTCGTGCTGAGGGCGGCAGGGGACACCAGCACCGGCTTTGACGCTCCGGTCCTCAAGGTGCCCACCCACGGCTGGTCCGCCGGGCTGAACGTCGGGGAAACTCCTTCGATCCCGAGGACGTCCATCGCCGGCATCACCGGGTCCGCCTGGAACTCCAGTGCGCTGAGCGCCATGCGCGAGGTGTCTTCCAGCACGCCTCTGGCTTCCATGGTGAGGTGGTGGTTTCCAGGTGGCAGCCACAGGGAGTGGTTCTTCCATCCATGCCCGTCACTGCCGGACCGGACCACGGATGCCCTGGAACTGGAGGAAAAGGAAAGCTGGGCGCCGATGCCAGCGTTCGATGACGCCGTGGAGACGGGGAAATGGCTCCTGAACCGGACGGTTCCCGGGCCGGTGAAGGGGATCCGCAACCGTGGCTTTTCCCCGTAGTAATCCCACTTCGATGCAGGGACCAGTGCCTCCGCGGGGTCACCGCCCAGGCCGGTGACGCCGCTCCAGATTCCGTTGCGCCCGGAGATGACGGCCGCGCCGACGCTTTCCCCGATCACCCCGCCCTCCGGCAGTGGCACCACGCGGATGGCCGATACCCTCGCACTCACATCCCCGAAGTAAGGGGCGCTCCGTTTTGCCAGATAGCGGATGGTATGCGTCCCGGCCGGGACTTCGATGAGCGCGGTCGCCGCCTTGTTCGTCAGGTGCGACAGGCCGGAATCCCAGCAGGCTTTCCCATCCACCAGCACCTGCAGCGGGGCCGTGGAGTTCGAGTAACCACGGTAGTTGAAGGAAACCTCCGCCGGCCCCGTCACCTGGTGCTCGATCCAGCCTTCATCCGCCGCTCCGGTGAGGGAGAGGTAGGCCTCATAGTTCCCGGAATCGGACCGAGGCTCGATGGTCCACGGTGCGTCACCACCCACGGTGAAGCCGCCCTCCGGCAGTCCCAGCGCGTCCGCCAGCGATGTGACGTGCGGGACGATCTCGATGTAGTCCACCCGTGCCTCCGACATCGCACCCAGGGTGTAGGTGCCCGGTGACAGCAGGTAGCAGCGTGTGGTCCACTCGCCGTCCGGCAGCGTCTCGGAGGAAAGCACATCCGACTGGAGCGCCAGCGCCCAGGGATTCGAAAGGGCGCCTCCGCCGAAAAACCTCCCTCCACCCGTCTCCCGGATCTTTACCAGGGACCTCTCCGCCAACACGAAATCCACCCCTCTGCGATAGCCCACCACCACTCCGGAGCCGCCGCGCGTGCCCTCCATCTCCGCGCCAAAGGGGCGGCTGGTGTTGTTGGGAGTTTCCGTAAATGTCAGATGCGGGGCATCCAGCGCCGTCGCGAAATCCACCTCCGCCACCCGCCTCACATCACGGACGGCCACATCCGCCGGCACCCGCCGTGCATCCACCGGGCCGGAGGCCTCCCACTCGATGCTGTGGGGACCAGCCCCCCTCACGGGGATGAACCCGGTGGACCAACTGTCCTTGTAGGGGAGAGCCGCCCACGTACCTCCGTCCGTGCGCACGCGGGCCTCCTTTCCCCTGGCCAGATAGCGGAAGCGCACCACCCCGGCACCCTCCGTGTCACCCCTGAGGATTTTCGGCACGCTGGCACCGGCATTTGGCACCGCGTGCATCAGGCCGGACCACGTGGCGTTGCCACTCCCGTCAGGCCAACCGGACAGTCCCTGCCAGCCCGCGCCACCCAGCACCACACTGCCGTCCGCCTCCCCCGCAGCCAGGGGCAGCACCAGACCCGGTTGCCAGCGCCCCCTGCCGAATGTGGTCTCCGCATAGGAGCTGGCATCGCCCACGGTCATCATCCACGTCACCTCGTGCGTGCCCGGCGGAACATACACCCTGTCCGTGTGGTCACGGTTCGGGGCGATGCCGCCGTCCACGACGCCATCGATCATCACCGTGGTCGGGAAATTCAATGACGCCGCCCGGTCCAGCTCCAGGATGCCGGGGCCCTGCACGTGGCCGCTGAGGTAGTAGGAGTAGCCTTCCCCGGACGTGCGTCTCACGATCATCCGGTAGCCGGCTGGCCTCAGGTTGTAGTTGTCATAGGTCCTGCTCCATGCGTTTCCGGTTGGATTGACCACGGACCATGTCACCCCCGGGACGTTGCCCATCGCATCCTGCAGTTCCGCGTTGGAAATGGCACCCTGTGCAGCCTGGCATCCGGCCAGACCGGCCAGCAATCCCATGATAAGTTTCACGCCGCATTCCATATCTGACTTCACCCCACAACCGGAGGCGGAGAATCAACCGGAATGCTGGAAACTTCACAAGCCCGCCTTGCGACTTTCTGGACGCGAGATGTGGAAACGAGATGGCGTTTCCCATGCATGCCGTCCGTGCTGTTTCATACAGCCGCGCGGAAAAATTGCATACGGACACACTTCGTTGGAATATTCCTCCGCTTTTCCACTCGCATGCTTGCAACCCGGAGGATCTCGATCTTCCGGGGCTCTTTTCATTTTCAAGCAATCGGCACCATTCATGAATCGACTGAAACTCCGGAGTTTGTGGATCCCAGAGGGATCCACCTCCAATACGGCGTCCCCACGGTCCAGCCGGGCCTTGGCAACACTGGGCATCTGCTCAATCGCCCTGACTCTCGCCTCCTGCGGAAAGAAAGAAAAAGCAAAGGGACCGCCCCCTCCGGTCGAGGTCGAAGTCGCCCAACCGCTCAACAAGGAAGTCTTCGAGTTTGAGATCCTGCCGGGCCGGATCGAGGCGATCGACCAGGTGGAGATCAAGGCCCGCGTCAACGGCCTGCTGGAGAAGATCGAGTTCGCCGAAGGAACCCGGATCAACGCCGGCGACCCGTTGTTCCAGATCAACCCCCGGGAATACGAAGCCCGCCTCCAGGCCGCGAAGGCCGGCCTGGAACGGATGCAGGCGTCCATGGAGAAGGCGGACTCCGATTTCAAGCGCGCCACCATCCTCCGCCAGAGCAGCGCCATCTCCCAGGAGGAACTCGAAACCCGGCAGACGCAGCTCCTCGATACCCAGGGCAGCCATCGCGCCGCCCAGGCAGCGCTCGACAACGCGCAGCTCGATCTGGAGTACACCAGGATCACCTCTCCCATCGACGGAAAGGTCAGCAGCCTCGTCGTCACCCGCGGCAACCTCATCTCCATCGGCGACACCCTCACCTCCATCGTCCGCCAGGCTCCGGTCTATGTGACGTTCGAGGTGCCGGAGCGCTCCGTCCTCCGCTGGGACCGCATCATCCGTGAGAGTGGCGGCAAGAATTTCTCCGAAAGCATCATCGCCGAAGTCGGCCTGCTCAACGAGGAAGGCTATCCCCACAAGGCCCGCGTCGATTTCGTGGACAACGCCATCAAGACCGACACCGGCACGCTCCGTGTCCGCGCGATCCTGGAGAACAAGGACCTCGTCGCCCGCGTGGGCCTTTACGCCCGCGTCCGTCTCAGCCTGGAGAATCCCGTGAGGACGCTGCTGGTCCCCGAACGCGCCGTCGGCACGGACCAGGGCCAGCGCTTCGTCTTCGCGCTGAACGGCGGCAACACCGTCAGCTACCGGAACGTCAGGACCGGCCAGACCCATGACGGCCTCATCTCCATTTTCGAAGGTCTCTCACCGGATGATCGTGTCGTTACGGAAGGCCTCCTGACCCTCAGGGAGGGCACCAGGGTGAACCCGACGACCCCCACTCCGGCGCCATGAACAGCATCCCGCGCTTCTTCATCGACCGCCCGATCTTCGCGGCCGTCATCTCCATCCTGACCATCGTCATCGGTGCCATCGCCTGGAAGTTCCTTCCCGTCGCCCAGTATCCGAACATCACGCCGCCGACGGTCACGGTCTCCGCCAGCTATCCCGGCGCGAACGCGGAGACCATCGCCAACACCGTCGCCGCCCCGCTGGAGCAGCAGATCAACGGCGTGGACAACATGCTCTACATCTCGTCGTCCTCCACCTCGGACGGGCAGATGACCATCACCGTCACCTTCAAGCCGGGGACCGATCCGGACAGCGCGCAGGTGCTCGTGCAGAACCGCGTCCAGGCCGCGGTCCCGCGCCTGCCGGAAACCGTCCGCGACAACGGCGTGGTCGTCCGCAAGCGCTCCCCCGACTTCACGATGGCCGTCAGCATCATCTCCCCGGATGAAAGCCGCGACGACCTCTATCTGTCGAACTACGCGTACCTCCAGATCAGCGACTATCTCGCCCGGATCCCCGGTGTCGGTGACATCGTGTTCTTCGGCGCCCGCGAATACTCGATGCGGATCTGGCTCGATCCGGAGCGCATCGCCGCGCTCGGCATGACCCCCGGGGATGTCGTCGCCGCGCTCCGCGAGCAGAACGTCCAGATCCCCGCCGGGGCCGTCGGCGCGCAGCCCTCACCCTCCGGCCTGGATTTCCAGATGACCGTCACCACCCAGGGACGTCTGGAGACCGTCGAGGAGTTCGAGAAAGTCGTCATCAAAACCGGCGACAACGGCGAGGTCGTCACGGTCAAGGATGTCGCCCGCGTCGAGCTCGGGGCGAAGGACTACACGGTCGTCTCCCGGCTCGATGGAAAGCCCGCCATCAACATCGGCGTCTTCCAGGCCCCGGGGTCGAACGCCCTCGAGGTCTCGAAAGCCGTCCGCGCGGAAATGGACCGCCTTTCCGGGCGCTTCCCGCCGGGCGTCAAACACGCCGTCATCTATGACACCACCATGTTCGTCCAGGAGGCGATCAATTCGGTGATCCACACCATCGTCGAGGCCTTCATCCTGGTGCTCCTCGTCGTGATGATCTTCCTCCAGAGCTGGCGCTCGACGCTCATCCCCATCCTCGCGGTTCCCGTCTCCCTCATCGGTGCGCTGGCCATCCTCCTCGCCTTCGGGTTCTCGCTGAACCTCCTCACCCTCCTCGGCCTGGTGCTGGCGATCGGCATCGTGGTCGATGACGCCATCGTGGTGGTGGAGGCCGTGGAGCACCATCTGGAATCCGGAATGGGCCGCCGCGAGGCGACCATCAAGGCGATGGAGGAGGTGTCCGGCCCCATCGTCGCCATGTCCGTGGTGCTCATCGCCGTGTTCGTGCCCACGGCGTTCATCGCCGGCCTCACCGGTTCCTTCTACCGCCAGTTCGCCCTGACCATCGCGTTCTCCACCCTCCTTTCGATGGTGAATTCGCTCACCCTCAGTCCGGCCCTCTGCGCGCTGTTCCTCCAGGCACCGACCGAGAAAAAGGACTTCTTGGGCCGCACGATCAACTTCCTCTTCGGCTGGTTCTTCCGCCTGTTCAACAGATCCTTCGATGCGACGCGGTCCGGCTACCTGGCCGTCGTCCGCGGGGCCATCCGGTGGAAGTACGTCTCCCTCGCCGTCTATGCGGCGCTCATCGCGCTGACCTTCTTCATGTTCAAGAAGGTCCCGACCGGATTCATCCCGCAGACCGACCAGGGCGTGATGTTCGTCAACGTGGAGCTGCCGGAAGGAGCCTCCATCGAGCGCACCACCGCCGTGATGGACAAGGTGGAGGCCATCCTCAAAAAGACGCCGGGCATTTCCAACACCATCAACCGCATCGGCAGCTCCAGCGTGACCCAGGCCACCGCGCCGAACACCGGCACGGTGATCTGCATCTTCGAGCCTTTCGAAAAGCGCGACAATGATCCCGCCCGCTCGCTCGATGGCATCGTCGCCCACGTTTCCGCGGAGTTCACGAAGATCAAGGAAGCCCGCGTGCTGGCCTTCCCCGCGCCGGCCGTCCGCGGTCTCAGCACCACGGGTGGTGTGAAAATGATGATCCAGGACCGCGAAGGCGGCAGCCCGGTGGCACTCCAGGATGCCATCAGCGACCTCATCGCCAAGGGCGGCGGTGAGGAGGAGTGGAAGCGCGTCTTCAGCCTCTACCGTGCGAAGACCCCGCAGCTCTACGTGGACATCAACCGCACCCAGGCGAAGAGCATGGACGTGCCCATCCGCTCGATCTCGGAAACGCTGCAGATCTATCTCGGCTCGATCTACGTCAACGACCTCAACCTCTACGGCAAGCCCTTCCAGGTCACCGCCCAGGCGGAAGGATCACACCGCGCGCGCCCGGAAGACATCCTCGCGCTCCGCACCCGCAGTGAGAACGGCGACATGGTTCCGCTCGGATCACTGATGGAGGTCAGCCAGATCGCGGCGCCGTCCCGCGTCCTGCGCTACAACCTCTTCCCCGCCGCGGACATCAGTGCGGACCCCGCGCCCGGATTCAGTTCCGGCCAGACCATCGCCGCCCTGGAAAAGCTCGCCGGTGAGAATCTTCCCCGCTCCTACGGCTTCGAGTGGACGGAGACCGCCTTCCAGGAAATCGCCGCCGGCAACAGCGCCGCCTATGTTTTCCCCATCTGCCTCTTCTTCGTCTTCATGATCCTCGCCGCGCTTTACGAAAGCTGGGGTCTGCCGCTGGCGATCATCCTCATCGTCCCGCTCTGCGTCCTCTGTGCCCTCGCCGGCATCTCGCTCGCCGGGGGTGACAACAACATCTTCACCCAGATCGGCTTCGTCGTGCTCATCGGACTCGCGGCGAAGAACTCCATCCTCGTCGTGGAGTTCGCGAAGCTCGTCGAGGACCGCGACGGCGTCTCCCCGATGGAAGCCGCCATCGAGGCCAGCAAGCTCCGCCTCCGCCCGATCCTGATGACCGCCTTCGCCTTCATCCTCGGCGTCGTCCCGCTCGCCATCGCCACCGGCGCCGGCGCGGAACTCCGCCGCGCGCTCGGCGTCGCCGTCTTCTCCGGCATGCTCGGCGTCACCTTCGCCGGTCTGTTGCTGACCCCGGTGTTCTACGTCGTCATCCGGAACGTCACGCTGTGGATGCAGAGGAAGAGGACGGCTTGAGGCCGGTCAGGAGCCCCGGACCTGGGTGGACGGTGTGTCCCCCAACCGTAACGGCCAGTCGCTACGCCAGCCTTTGGAGCGGCTATGCTGAAAAGCGGACTCACCGATACCGGCTGGCCGGATCAACTGAAAAACTTCCTATCCAGCGCCGGCTATTGGATCGCCTTTAGCAGATCCTAGAGCCGGATGTTTTCCGCACCGCCGAGGTCTCGGCCAAGGCGCAGGCCACCTTCAGAATCCGGTCACGTGAGTTGCACTGCTGCGAACGGAAAGCTTCACCTCAGACATCAGTACGGACTCTCAATGGGTCAGCATGGATACCCGAAAGCTGATGGCATGAAGCCATCATACCGCCCCAATTCTCATGCGAGGACGTCGATGAGTGGCTGGCGGTTGATAGACAACGGTCCGGAGTTCACCGGCAAGGCTCTGGATCGCCGGGTCTCTTAACATCGTGTGAAGCTGGCCTTCATCCAGCTCGGCAAAGCGGTACAAAACGCGTCTGCGGAAAGTTTCAGCGTCACTTGCCGCGACGCATGCCTTACCGAGCATTGATTCGTCAGCCTCGGCGGTGCCCACCAGCTTCTCAAGCCTGGAAGACCGACTACAACGAGGAAGAGCCCCACAGTTTCCTCGGCGGGAGGGCACCGTCGAGTTTGCCAGAGAACTACCCCAACAAGCAACCTGCCAAGCATCGCATGCTCCCATTCATGGTGCTCAAGTCTTCGGGGGCGATTGGCCCGCTGGGCGACGAATCGTCGGATGAGAGTGTACGTGTTTGACGTGCCGTATGCCGGTGGATGCGTCAGATTGATCTAAATGTAGCCTCCGAGGTTATCTCTTCGTATAAATCTGGTTTACCGGCAGAGGGCCCGGACTGCCGTAACCGAAGGTTTTGAAACTCGTGAGTGGATAGGTCAGATGCTCCCGGGCCAGTCCATCGAAAGCGGGATGCCAGAATCCGGACATCTGCAGCTTGTATCCACAGGATGACCGCGCCAGCCACCATGAGATATAATAGGTTTTGCTACCCACCTTGTAAACTCCTGGATATTTCGTCCCCAACTGATAAGCTCCACTCCCACTAGGAAGCAGCTCGAAATTGTAGTTCGCCGTAATTCGATCGGGATCTGTGTCGTAGTTGCCGTAGTTGATCACGTTCCATTGCCCCACACAGGCAAGATGGAGGACATTGCCGAGATCCGCTTTAAGTGTGGCATCGAATTCGGATGGGGCTTCGAGAACCTCGCCGCTGAGGAAACTGGTTGAGATGTCCGAGATCCTCACCTGACATTTCTGCTCCGGAGTGGTCCTTGATCCCACCTTCCACCGTGCCGTCGCCGTGCCATCCTGTTCCGTAATCCATGTCGGATGCGTGGGCCCGATGGTTTCAAAGGATCCCCCCCCGGCCTTTGATTCCCACTGAGTGAGAACGAAATGAATAGGTTTTAGATTCTGGTCTACCACCTTGATCTTGAGATTTTTGGGGAGAAAGCTGTTCTCGCACTCGACGCCTTGTTTGTCGCCCTCGAGTTTGAGGATTTTCAAAGGCAGCTTCGTGGGAGTTTCCGGAGCAGTGCCTCCGACAGGATTTGCAGTCACCAGATCAATGGTGGCGCGGCCGTTTGGAACCTGCATCGCGTCCACATAAGGAGCGTTGCCGCTGTTGATGAGGGAATAGGTGGCAGCCGCCCCCTTGCTCATCTCCCTAGGCATCTCGTGTATAAGCCCCTGCGGAGGACTTTCGCGGGATGTGACCCACTCGCTTTTTGCCTCTTCCCAATCCTCAGAGAATCTCTCCCATTTTTCGGAAGCGGCCAAAAGGGCATCTTCCTTCTGCTTCTCGAGCCGGGTCTTCTTTTTCTGGATGGCGTCTGTGGCATCCTTTTTCGCGTTTTTCAACCAATCTATGAAGGGAATGAAAATGCCGGTCTGGAATTTCTCACAAGCCTCTTCCGCAAATTTGTCCAAGTCGAAATTTTCATCATCGTTGGTGGATCTGGTGTTCAACTTTCTCGCAGGATGCCGGGCGAGCAAAATGGAAGTCGGTACCCGGGACAAAGGAAGGATCGACGAGAATGTTCCATTGGTGGATCGCTCCATGAACTCGGTGGTGGTGAAGTCACCGTCCAAGCTGATTCGAAGCGCGTAGTTGGAAAGCTCAGCTCCACCCTGTGTATCGGGTCCGATCTCACAAATAATGATCGATGTAGATTCAGGATTTTCGATAATCGCGAAAGAGACACTTCCCTCAAAAATGGTGGTCGTTCCGAAGTTGCCGTTTTTGGATCTTACAAGGGAGATCCGGCTCTCACCGGTAGTGTAGGAATAGTCCACCGTATTTGGCGCATTCGCAGCAGATGAATAATATTCTTGATAACCATACTCGGCAATTGGGTCCGCCGGTGCGGTCATGAAAAATAGACGCTTCGGGGCTCCGCTGGCAGCACTTAGGTCCGTGGGAACCGTGACATTGCCTTTCCCGACGAAAGGCGTGTGGAAAGGCTTCCAAAGCTTCATGTCTTCACTCATGAGGAACCGACTCTGCTGGCTTGCTGGAGCATCCGCTTCGATGCGGTGTGTTTTCCCGTCCGCAGCCGGAATGATCCTCAACGCGGGCTGCGCCCGAGCAAGCGGAATGATCATGGAGATGATGACAGCCAGAAGATGACTGATTTTAATGATGTGTCCTGAATATAGGATTTGATATGGTGATGGCATGAGATGAGGGGAGATAAGGTGCCCGGAATTCTCCCGAATAGTTCACCCGGAATATCCTTGATGAGAAATCTTATCTCAAGCGCATCTCTTTGTAAATAGACCATTTATCATCAATTCGCTAATAATTTGACCGATATTTCCTGGAACGATTTGCGGCATGTGGTTCGATGGAGCATCGGCCGTTCTCTTCACCTTCCTGAGCGTGAAGCCTACTCGATTGGGAAGCTAAAGCTCGCGATGGATTGTGGTCCGGCTAGAGGATGGTTTCGAAGTCACTGATAATAAAATGAAAAACTTACCAGTGGCGTTTTTTCCGATGTCTATATATTGATCCTCGCAAAATGAAGTGACAAGGAAGTGGCGCGGGCATCCTGCCCGCAGGCCCTTGCCATGCGAAGGATACAGGCACCGGGCAGGATGCCCGGGCGCCGCATCCTTCCATGCGGCAACCAGGAAGCTGCTGAAGTCACTTTATTATGCGAGGATCAATAGTATGAATACATAAAGACGGGTTCTCTTTCAGGGGACGTTAAAAGTAGATTACTCCTGCGGATCCGGACAGCGGGTGCTCCAGGCGGGGAGCTGAGAGCCTTGCAGGACGGTTCGGACTCCCGCCGGATACCCTTACCCTCCCTCGCATCGTGGCCGATGACGCCATCGTGGTGCTGGAAGCCGTGGAGCACCATTTTGTATCCCGGATGGGCCGCCGCGAAGCGACCATCAGGGCGATGGAGGAAGTTTTCCCGATGGCCTTGATTTGTGGCCGTGATGGCTTCTCTTTCCAGATCCCCACGATATGAAGCTCCGCTCCTCCGATCTGCTGCTCGTCGCCTCGACTGCCGTCATCACCGCGGCTCTGACCATTTTCGGGCGGAATTTCATTTCAGGGGAGAAGAAGATCAAAAGGAAAATCAAACACTTCTATGGAGTGGATGACCCCCAGTTCGAGAGGGCGATGAGCCAACTGCTCGGGCCGCCGATCCTGCACGGAAACCACGTCGAGCCGCTTCACAATGGTGACGAGATCTTTCCCGCCATGCTGGCCGCCATCGAGGGGGCGAAGCGGACGATCACCTTTGAAACGTTCATCTACTGGGATGGGGAAATCGCGAACCGGTTCGCCTCCGCGCTGGCAAGGAAAGCGGCGGAGGGTGTCCAAGTGCATGTCCTGATCGACGGGGTCGGATGCAACTGCATCAACGCGGAATCCCTGCGGAGAATGAGGGACGCCGGGGTTGAGCTGGAGATCTATCACATCGCGAACATCGCGCGGGCAAATCATCGCACGCACAGGAAGTTGTTGGTAATCGACGGGACCGTTGGATTCACCGGTGGTGTCGGCATTGCCGACGAGTGGACCGGCGACGCGAGGAATGCGGACGAATGGCGCGATTCACACTACCGGGTTGAAGGTCCTGTCGTTGCCCAGATGCAGGCGGCCTTTCTGGACAACTGGATGAAAACCCGTGCCGTCGTGCTTCATGGCGATGATTATTTTCCGGAACTCAAGAAGGTGGGAAACCACCGATGCCAGATGTTCAAAAGCTCGCCGATGGAGGGGAGCGAGAGTGCCAGGCTCATGTTCCTCCTGTCCATCAACTCGGCGCAACGGAGCATCAAGATCGGGAACGCGTATTTCGTTCCGGATGATCTGACCACGGAGACCCTCATCGATGCCGCGCGTCGCGGAGTGGACGTGGAGATTCTCGTGCCGGGAGATGAAATCGATTCGCTCTTCGTGAAACATGCCACCCGCAACCGTCTGGGCAGGCTTTTGGAAAGTGGAGTCAGGGTGTACCGTTTCCAGCCCTCCATGTATCACTGCAAGTGCATGATCATTGACGGGCTCTGGACGTCCGTCGGCTCCGCCAATTTTGACAACCGTTCCTTCCGTCTCAATGATGAGGCGAACCTGAGCATCATCGACGGGAGCTTCGCCGCGTCCGCCGGCAAGGCGTTCGACGATGACGTATCGCGCTCGACCGAATACACGTTGAGTGACTGGGAGAACCGGACGGTATTCCAGAAGGCCGCGGACCTGAGTGCATCCCTGCTCAGATCACAGTTGTGATTTCCCGCGAGAGTGCGGATGTCTCCCGTGCTCCGGCGGTGGAGTGAGCAAGAGATCCCGGCAGTGGAGTCCAGGGAGTTTGGAAACACCGCCCGAAGGGTGACGGTCATTCACCCTCGCCTCCGCCGCAGCGCGAAGCCCATCCCTCCCGCCACCGCAAGCAGCGCGACCGATGGCTCCGGAACCGCCAACACATCCCCGTTCACCATCACGTTGTCGATTCGTGCACTGTTTCCGGAGCTGTTGGTTGCGTCCCGGACATGGATCTGGAAGGCGATGCCCTGGGTGAGATTGGAGAACTGCGCTCCGCTCAGATCGAAATTCGCGGTCAAAGCGCTTGTATCGAGCGCTGCGTCCGTCATGCCGACAACCACGAAACCTGAGGCGTCCGACAAATCATCATAGCGCAGCTCGAATCTGGCCGCCTGGCTGCCGTTGACATTGAACAAGAAAGTGAGGCTCGTCAGATCCAGCGTATATCCGCTGCCCGGGGTGAGCATGAACTGGTAGTAATCCGAGCCAAATGATGATGCGGTTTGATCCATGGTCACCGCGGCAGCCGGATTGCCGGTTCCCCCCGGTGGGTCGGTCAACGTATAGGCCACGTTGAAACCGGTCGTTGTCATCGTCGTTGGCGTCACGTTCGCCGGACCGCCGGCGGTGGGATCGAGGTTGTTGTCGAACGTGTATTCGGCCAGCACCGCCCCATGGGCCATGGCTCCCAGCAGGGGAATGACGGATACGCTGATGCGTGCAAGGTGGGGGAGCCGCGCTTTCATTCCCCTTCAATAGCGTCCGGCCACCACCGGGTCAAGGGAGGGGACGCCGCGAGCTCATGTCGATGGATACAGACCGGACGGATCAACTGAACAATTTCCGGTCCAGCGCCCGGTATTGAATCGCCTCCAGCACGTCCTGCGGGCGGATGTTTTCCGAACCGCCGAGGTCGGCGAGGCCGCATGTGCAGAGAGATCCGGGATGACATCAGCAGATCGACCATCTCCAGATCGATGGGAAGCTCATCCGCTGTCTCCAGCCCGACCATGGCGGCACCCGGACGATTATTTCTGGACCGGCCAAGCGGCGGCCCGACCGACGGCGGAAAATCCCACCAACCGACGATTCTTTTCGTCCCAGAGCTTCAGACGAGTGGTCTTCCAGCTCTCCCTCAGGGTCACAGGTGGCACCGACGAGAAAAAGGCATCCGACTCATGGCACGCCTGGAGATTGTAGTTCGGGATCTGCGGGCACAAATGATGGATGTGATGGAATCCGATGTTTCCGCTGATCCACTGGAGTATCCCGGGAAGCTTGTAGTAGGAGCTGCCCTGCATCGCGGCGGCCGCGAACTCCCATCCTTTTTTGCGTTCCCAGATGACATCCTCGAACTGATGCTGGACGTAAAACAACCATACCCCCACACCGCCTGCAATCATGGCAACGCTTGTGAGAATGATGAAAAATTCCCTCGGTCCGAAGAACCAGGCAGCCACCGCGTATATGAAGGAAATCGCCAGATTCATCAGCCATACGGAACACCGCTCACGTGCCTTGGCATTTCTGCCGGAGAACCTTTGGTAAATGAACAGTAAGAATACGGGCGCGACCGCGAACATAACGAAAGGGTTCCGGGAAATCCGGTAAAGGAAGCGTGTTCGTTTGCCGGAACCAACGTATTCTGCCAAGGTCATCGTCCAGATGTCACCCACACCGCGGCGGTCTAAATCCCCGGATGAAGCATGGTGCAGGGTATGTTCCCAACGCCAATGATAGTAGGGCGTGAACGTCAGGACTCCGCTGAGGAATCCCAGAACGTGGTTGGCTCTCCGCGATTCCAAGAATGATCCGTGACAGCAATCGTGGAAAATGATGAAAGTCCGGACGAGCAAAGATCCTGCCAGAAGAATAAATGGAACGACCAACCACCATGAAATCCGAAGAGCAAAATACATCATCACCCAGCTCACCAGGTAAGCACCAATTGTATTGATGATCTGGATGACAGCCTTCTGGTTGGAAGGTCGCCTGTACTTTGAAACAAGTTTTTTCCAATCCACCGGTGGTGCCGGACAGGAGTGTCGCGGATTAGATTCAGTGAGCATAAGTAGTTTGGGAACCATCTTGACCTGATCCCTGGAGGAAGTTTGGGATGGAGTGTTGTTCCGGGCAGATCGCAGTTAATCTTTGTGATGCCAGGAGGCATCAGTCACAGTGCCGACCGATGGAGCGGGGGCGCTGCGCCGCGTGACAAACCCTGCGGAGATCAACCGTCTCACAGGCACACCGGTATCCGGGTGGTGAGTTAGTTTCGGGTCATCCATCCGTTGTTGGATTTCGAAACGGACTGGAATCTCGCCACAGACCTCAGAAACGGTTTCGTAGATGTAGGTTGGCATAAGGTCGCTACCTGAGGAGCTGTCCAGCTCATCCGAACTGTTCGGAAGCAACTGGCATTGACCATCAACAATCGTCCTCTCCTGAGGACCGGTGGGAAAAACAGCCACCTCCCCCGGAGGGAGGCAGGCCAACCAAGCCATATCAATAGCCCGTGTTCCTCTTGTCGCGGCCACCGCCGTAGCCGCCGCCACCACCACTTTGGCGGCTAACATAGCCGCCGCCGGACGAAGTTGGCCTAGGCTCCGAAGGATTCACCTTCAGTGGCCGACCATGAAAGTTATGCCCATTGAGCGCCTGGACGGCATCACTGACACGGGATTGGTCCGCAAGAGTTACAAAACCGAAGCCCTTCGACCCCCCGGTTTCACGATCGGTGATAATTTTGGCCGTTTGGATCTCGCCGAATTCAGAAAATAGTTCACGAATGTCAGCCTCGGTAGCGGTGTAGGGCAGATTGCCCACGTAGATGTCCATTTTTTTGTATTCTGATAACGCGTGTATTCAAAAACCTTGGCGGGAATACTGCGTTATAGCACCGGACAAGCAGATCGAGCAGAAAGCTTGCGACCAGTGAAAATGTAAGCCTCTCTGGAAACGAAGCAAACTTTTATTTCTACAGTGCTGGACTTCCCTACCTGCCCCGAACAGGCAGGCCACCGTCGCTTCATGACTGAACCCCGCCCGATTCTCAGGCATACGGTGTGACCATCTAACGATCTCAAAGCAAAGAGACAGCCTTCCTGGCATCACGATCAAATTCATCCGGAGTTTCGACAAAGTCGTTGTCCCTGGCGTTGCAGATGACTTCAATGCCCACCAGCAACGGATTGCCGAACATGGTGCAAATGGAAGTGTCCGCGCCGTCCCTTCCGGTGGCAATCCGGACTATCCCCCTGAGTGGTGCGAGACGGGTTGGATCAAAAGCATACCACGTGCCACTGATGAGCACTTCAAAGATCGCGTGAAAATCGCTCGGCTGGAGAAGATGCGAATAACAGGAAACATAGCGGGCGGGCAGACTCATCGCCCTGCACAACGCAATGCCAAGATGGGCGAAGTCCCGGCAGACACCGGTCCGCTGTTCGAACGTATCGATCGCGGAAGATTGTTCGGTCGTTGTTCCGGGCTGATAATCGACATGATGGTAAATCCAGTCGCTCACTTTTTGGGCGATCGCATACTGTGAGGGAAGATGGCCGAAGAGATCCCATGCGTGGCTGCGGAATCGGTCGGATTGGCAATATCGGCTCGGGAACAGAAAGGGCATCGCATCCGGCGGGATGCTTTTCAATGTGCTGTCATGGATAGAGGAAGGGTCGGTCGATTGGTATTTCGTTTCCACGTCCGCCTGATATCGGACATGCAATGGACCTACCTGCGGGCATATTCTGGTGAAGCGGTTCATCCCGCAGGAGGAGTCGAAGTGGTCGGCCTCCGTCGGCGGATCGACATAAAAAAATTCATTTAAAATCCGTTGCCTGCGGGTACTGCCGGCCTTGATGGCAAACAGGAGAGTGGCGGGTTTCCTGAGATCGTAGTTTAAATCCGCACTCACCCTGAAAATCATCCTCCATCGTATCATGGACCGCCGCTAACGCCACAGGATACCGAAATTTCGTTGTTCGGTTTCCTGAGGCGAGTAGGCGACGAACGGGTGTGGCTTGCGAAGGGATTGGGGCATGGCCTCATTATGGAGACCAAACAGGATGGCATCGGTCTCAGAAAGCTCCGCAGAGCGGCGGGTGGATGGATTGAGAGGAGACGACGGAAATCATCGGATACCAGGCTATCTCATTGATCGTTGAGCGAAATATTCATGAGTGATGTTTGTTCTGATGGTCTGCGTGGTGCGAGCCCACAAGGACACGGGTTGAGCGCGGCGGCGAGGAGGAAGCGTGCGGGAAAGAGGAAGCGCCCCGCGGATCGGGGGGGGGATGCCGTCGCAATCAACTGAACAACTTCCGGTCCAGCGCCCGGTATTGGATCGCCTCCAGCACGTCCTGTGCGCGGATGTTTTCCGCACCGCCGAGGTCGGCCAGGGTGCGGGCGACCTTGAGGATGCGGTCATGCGCGCGGGCGGAGAAGCTCATCTGCTCCATGGCGTGCTCCAGGTAGCCGTTGCTTTCGGCGTCCAGCTTGCAGTGCTGGCGGACGAGGCGCGGGGTCATGGCGGCGTTGCTGGTGATGCCGGATTTGCCGAACCTCCCGAGCTGGATGTCCCGCGCGGCGACGACGCGCTCACGGATGACGGAGGATTTCTCGCCGCCGGGTGCCTGTGAGGAGAGTTCCTTGAAATCGACGAGCGGGACTTCGACATGGAGGTCGATGCGGTCGAGCAACGGGCCGGAGATGCGCTGGCGGTAGTTCTCGATCTGGCGCGGCGAGCAGCGGCACTCGCGCTTGATGTCACCGTAGTAGCCGCACGGGCAGGGGTTCGCCTTTGGGAGATCACGAAAGAAATTGAAAGTTAATTGCTGGTTTTCAGGGATTTAACGCGCTTTGCTGCTACCTTTGTTTCGAGTTGCACGCGAAGTATCGATACAAAATTGTTGCGGAGCGCCTCCCTGCCCGTGCTGGGCGCATCAGAATCTGCATGAGATCGGGAATCTCATGGCCCGTGAAACCCGGGAGCCGTCCCACCACGTAACAGCGGTGCTGAGGAGAATGCGCTGGAGACGCTAACCTTCCTCACCCATGAGGAGGTCGAAAACGACACCAACCTCACGGAGAACGCGACCTCCGACGGCGGTGGGTAAGAAATACTGGCTTTACGTGAGAGGCGAGGGCACCGGCCGAACCATCGCGATCATCTATACGCTGATCGAAAGCGCGAAGCGGCACGGTCACAAACCATACTCTCACGTTCGGGATGTGCTGGAACGGCTGTCTGCAATGAAGAGTTCGGAGATCGATCTTCTCCTGCCTTGGAACTGGAAGCCCGCCGTAGAACCGGCCATCCTGCCGCAAATGGCCTGAACACGTCCACGGGTGCTGCGCGGAGCGCTTGCAGATAAACTGGAGGGAGAGGCAGCCCTCGGTCCGGGCAGCACGAAGGCCTCCATGACAGTATTCGCAGTTCCGGGCATCTTCATCGTTCCACGCTCTTTCGAACAGTTCGCGGGCGATCCGCTTCATTTCGCCGGGTGCTGGAACGCCTCCTTCGTGGTGAGGGTGAGTGTTGATGTTCCATCCCGCCGCGATCCCCTTGGCGAAGTCAAATTGTGCCATCGTCGTCTCGATTGCCCTTGAACGGAGTTCTTGGGGAATCGGGATTCATGCCGCAGACGTGTACCATGAATTTTCCGCTTTCAACGATGGCGTTCTGCTGCGGAAAACTCAGAATGTGCTATGCTTGTGCTTAGCATGAAGTCCCTTACGCCGAAGCATCTCGTTCTCGCGGGAATCGCCCTTGCCGTGCCAGCACTCGCGGACCTTCTCGCGCGTAAAGCGGTCGGCCGGGGTTATCTTGCCTACACAGGAGAGGATCCTCCGCGCAACCCCGCGACAAGGAGTGTCTCGTGGTCCCAGGCGATTGTATGGACCGCGCTCGCTGGTGCGATCGGAGGCGTGGCTCGGATGGCGTCGCGCAAGGCGCTGACGGGAAAGGGCCTCCCGGCAGAGAAATGAGGCTCACTCGCTCCAATCACATTACTTCTGCGACAAACCGTGGGTGAGCGGGTCGGCCCTTCGGTTCTTTTCAATAGGCATGTGTCCGTCACGGATGAACCTGCTTTAGGTTGCAGGTTCCAGCCGGGCCGCTTGACATGCTGCCAGCCCGAACGTGCGGCCTTCCGAGCATTCCTTGATGCCGCTCAAAAGTTTCCGTGTCTCCGTTGCTGGCAATCAAGGAAGATAGCCCAGATGGTGGCGTGTAATTTCCTCGACCCGCTCCTTGTCCCTCGGGTTGGCGACCTTCAGCGCATTACCAATGGCGACTTCCAACTGTTCAGGGGTCGCATCCGGATATTCCCGCAGCAGCTTCTTCCTCAACCGCGCAACTTCCTTTTCCAGTGCCGGAATCTGGCTGTCCGAGTAAGGGGGCCTCTTAGGATGTTCTGCCATAGTGTGTTATACTAAACCAGCAATGCGTGGGAGGCAATCCATCTCCGGTCCCCAGGCCAAGCCTCAGTGCCCGTGAACCATCAAACTTTCCACAATCGATCTATCTGGTGGGGCTGACTTCCTGTCCCCAGCGTGCGGGGATACAAGCAACATCGTGCCATCAAGGGAACAGGCGATCATTTCCTGGTCGCAGTAGGCCCCCAGTGCTTTGACCAAGGAGAACAAATAGGAGGAGGAAGCCTGCCAAGCCTTCTCTCCGCAAAAGCATTCAATCACCAGGATGTCTTCGCGTTGTGAACCGAAGTGACCTGTAGCTGGGTACGTCGTCGCTCCTCCGAAGCGTTCGCTCAACATGCCTGCGATGCCGGACGCCAGCTGTTGGAGCCGGGGAATTTCAGCTCCGTCTTCTTTCCGGCTGGGAAGATAGATGACGAACCTCCGGTTGAGTGCCGGAGGACCGTCGAACCATTGGTGGGTGGCAGGGTTCAAGGTTACCCGATGCTTCTCAGTGAAGGTTCACGTTCCCAAAGTCGTCCATTCCTTGCGGCTTTGACATATGCGGCGAGGGATTTCTTGTCCGACACCGGGACGACTCCCGCATCCGGCACCACCGACGCTTCAAGGAGAAGGGGCTGCGCCGCGGGGACGTGACCGATCACCTTGAGATGGGCGAAAGCATCCCGGACCCAGTTGACGGCGGCGGCCTCGCCCAGCAGAGGTTTCATTCCTTCCGCGGAAGCGAGGATGAAAACCGAGTCAAAAAGAACGGAGGGTCCGCCGGAAAGAGCGAAGTCCGCCTCAAGGAGTGCTCCGTCATCCCCGGAGGCTCCCCCGATTTTCGGCGCGATGATTGCGACGGTTGCTTTTTCTTTGATCAGGGCTGCCTGGAGTTTTGGTAGAAGCCCGGCGTCGAAACCATCGGTGACAAGAATACCGACCTTCCTTCCTTTGAGGATGCCGGGATTCTTGGCGATGATGCTCAAAGCGGGAGATGGAGGCAGATCACGCGGTTCAACGGCAGGAGTGATCGCTTCCGCCTCGCCTGCCATGCCCAGCGCGTCCGCCACCGTATCATGCAGAGACTGCTCGATGTGCAGAAGATGGCCGAGCATTTTCCGGCGGATGCCTTTGAACTCGACCTTCGCCAGCTCGAACGCCAGAGCACTGGCGATGTGGTTCTGCTCGGGCGGAGTCATCGAGCGGAAAAACTGGCGTGCCTGGGAGTAGTGGTCCGCAAACGTTTCCGAGCGCTTGCGGAGCCTTTCGCCGGTCGTTTCAACAGGCGGGGTCCGGAAGCCATGCATCGGGCATTCGCGGGGAGCGGATGGTGCCAGGCTGTTTGGTTCATAGGCCACACGGCCTTTGGGCACGCTCATCTGATGAAGCCCGTCACGCTGGAAATTCCTCATCGGGCACCTCGGCGCGTTCACGGGGATTTGATGAAAGTTCGGCCCTCCCAGCCGGATGAGCTGGGTGTCCAGATAAGAGAATAGGCGTCCTTGGAGGAGGGGGTCATCGGAAAAGCCGATTCCCGGGACGATGTGGCTTGGGCAAAAGGCGACCTGTTCCGTCTCGGCAAAGTGGTTGTCCGGGTTCCGGTTCAGGATCATCTTTCCAAGCATCCGGAGTGGAATGACTTCTTCCGGAATCAACTTCGTGGGATCGAGGACATCGAAGTCCAACGTGGCGGCGGTGGCTTCGTCGAAAACCTGAACGCCCAGTTCCCATTCGGGGAAATCCCCCTTGTCGATGGCTTCCCAGAGATCGCGGCGGTGAAAATCGGGGTCCGCTCCACTAATCTTCATGGCTTCGTCCCATACGACCGCGGCGGTTCCCAGCAGAGGCCTCCAGTGGAACTTCACGAATTTCGATTCGCCCGTCGCATGGATGAAGCGGAAAGTGTGGACGCCGAAGCCTTCCATCATCCGGTAGGACCGCGGGATGGCGCGGTCCGACATGGCCCACATGATCATGTGCATGCTTTCCGGAGTGAGGGAGATGAAGTCCCAGAAAGTCGCGTGGGCCGATGCCGCCTGGGGAAACCCGCGGTCCGGTTCCATCTTCACGGCGTGAACCACATCCGGAAACTTCATCGCGTCCTGGATGAAAAAGACAGGGATGTTGTTGCCGACCAGATCGAAGTTTCCCTCGTCCGTGTAGAACTTGACTGCAAACCCCCTGACATCCCGGGGCAGGTCAATCGAACCCGCGCCTCCCGCGACGGTGGAAAACCGGACGAACACTTCGGTCTTTTTCCGTGGATCCTGCAGAAAGCCCGCCATGGTGATGTCGGCGGCGCTTTCGTAAGGTTGGAAGAATCCATGCGCTCCCGAGCCACGGGCGTGAACCACCCGTTCGGGAATCCGTTCATGGTCGAAATGGGTGATTTTCTCACGTAGAATGAAGTCTTCCAGAAGAACCGGCCCCCTCACACCTGCGGTGATGGAGTTCTGGTTGTCGGAAATGGGCAGCCCCTGGTTGGTGGTGAGGGCGAGGGATGATTCCGAAGCTGTTTGGTGGGTTTCGGCAGGGGTATTCACGGACTTGGCGACTTTGCCGGCCGGTGCTTTTTGTTTTTTCGAAGCCATGGGGATCGGAAGCTTTGCAGCATGTGTGCCTGCCGGCAATGCGCGAAAGGGGATGCTCCCACCAACGTGATGACGGGGATCAGGAATGGGATGGTCGCGCAGTTCGCCTCCCGCGGTTGGCGCAATGCAATCAAGATCAGCCGGCAAAGTGGCATGCCCGAAGGCCAAGAATCAGGATGGCGGTGCCGATCGCCGATATGAGCAACGAACCGAGGCAGCCAAGCCGGTTTGAGAAAAGTACCATCATGACGGTCGGTTACATGATCGGGTTCGATGCGGAAGGAGCACCCGC
The DNA here is from genome assembly GCF_026625605.1 of Luteolibacter sp. SL250. NCBI lineage: Bacteria > Pseudomonadati > Verrucomicrobiota > Verrucomicrobiia > Verrucomicrobiales > Verrucomicrobiaceae > Luteolibacter > Luteolibacter sp. SL250. Next base: position 4,075,750 of record NZ_CP113054.1, on the reverse strand, counting down.
CACTGCCCTCGCGCCCAAGGCCATCAGAAGTTTCTCGGCTGATTTCTCTTCCTCTTCGGTGGTCTGGAGAAGCGCCACCACTTCAAGGTTGCCACAGGCTTCCGCGAGTTCCTTCGCCGCGCAATAGGACGCGATTTCATAATGCTCCACCTTGCGGGCGGCTCCGGTCAGCGCCAGGTCTTTCAATGGCGTGCCTACCTCCATGCGGAGGATCTCCCGTCCTTCGGCAATCAGACCTTCCATTCCCTTACAGGTCACGCCATGGGGCGAAGCGCCGAGCAGCTCCGCAGCCTGCTCAAGGCGGATCACGTGGGACTTGGTTTCCTTCAAATGGTTGGCAAAGGCGTCAGCCAGGGCCGGATCCGTGGGGGCCGCCGCCAGTTTGGGGAGAGCGTCCACCAACTGGGTTTCCGCGCTGTGGAGATCTTTGATGCAGTGAACGAGCAAATCCTCGAGAGTGATGATTTCAGGCATGTTGGCCACTCCGCAGATGCCAAGCCAGATTTCGGAACTGGCATCCCGCTCCATGGCATGGCCCCTGCAAAGAACCCTCCACTCTTATGATCGAGACCACTCCGTACTGGTTTGAGAAACGCGCCGCGTCGAGGTACGAAGCCCTTGCCGGAGACCTGTAAGTCGATGTGTTGGTCGTTCCGGACCATGATATGGTCGCTGGTGAGGCGGATGTCATGATGATTGCGAATTGCGATCCGCTGGTTGCACGAGAAAGGGCCGCCTCGTTCCGCATTCCGCATTTTAGCTCTGTTCGGGCCACAAAAAACGGCAAGATGCCGGTGATTGATGGATTCTCGGTCTTGGCATCTGGATTGCGAAGGCTTCCTCCGGATTCGATCCATCAACCAATCGACCAACCACCAACGCCATGTCCAAATTGAATACCCTCGGAGAGCTTCTCATCCACAACGTGAAGGACCTCTACAGCGCGGAAACCCAGCTCGTGAAGGCGCTGCCGAAAATGGCGAAAGCCGCGAACGATCCGGATCTCAAAAAGGGATTCGAAGGCCACCTGGAGGAAACCAAAGTCCACGTCACCCGCCTCGAGCAGGTCGCCGAATTGTTGGGTGCCAGCCCGCGCGGCCTGAGCTGCAAAGCGATGAAGGGACTGGTGGAGGAAGGGGAAGAAGCCATCAAGGAAGAGGCTGACGAACACATCAAGGACCTCGCACTCATCGCGGCCGCCCAGAAGGTGGAACACTATGAGATCTCCGGCTACGGAACGGCCCGCGCCCTTGCGGAAGCCATCGGAAACAAGGAAGTGGCGAAGTTGCTCAAGACAACGGAAGATGAGGAAGGCGCGACGGACAAGAAACTGACCACCGCGTCTGAAAAGATCATAGCCTCCGCACCTGTCGAAGATTGATGGATTCAGGGGAGCGGGGCGGGGATCCGATTCCGGCCCCGCCCGCGGTGTTCACCACAGAACGATCTTTTCATGGAACAATCACTCAAGGGCTCCCGCATCCTCGTGACCGGCGCTGGCTCCGGCATCGGACGGGCCGCGGCGGAACTGCTAGCCAGGGAAGGGGCGGATGTCGCCTTGCTCGGGCGAACGGAGGATGAACTCGCGGACGTGTTCTATTCGATCCGCGGAGGTGGGAGGGATCACCTGCTCATCACCGCGGATATTTCCGTGGAGGAGGACATGCGCCGCGCCGCCGGAATGATCGGTGAACGATGGGGACGCCTGAGTGGCGTGGTTGCCAATGCCGGCATCAACGGAGTGTGGGCTCCGCTCGAGGAGATCGGACTGGAGGAGTGGAACAAAACGCTCGCCATCAATTTGGGCGGGACGTTCCTCACGGTCCGTGAGACTTTGCCCCTCCTGAGAAAAGCCGGCGGCGGCTCCGTGGTGGTGGTGGCATCCATCAACGGAACGCGCATCTTCAGCAACTCCGGAGCTACGGCTTATGCGTGCTCGAAAGCAGCGCAGGTCGCCTTTTCCCGGATGCTGGCACTGGAGTGCGCCAAAGATCGGATCCGGTTCAACACGGTCTGCCCCGGCGCGATTGAAACGAACATTGACGACTCCACGAAGCGGCGGGATCTGGAGGGCCTGCATCTGCCGGTTGAGTTTCCGGATGGAGATGTGCCGCTTACGGGCGGAACTCCCGGTAATGCGGATCAGGTTGCCCAGGCGATCCGGTTTCTCCTGTCCGGAGCATCGAACCATATCTCAGGAACGGAAATCTATGTCGATGGAGCCCAATCGCTCCTCCAAGGCTGATGTATTCTTGCCATGACTGCTTCTGTCCATTCACCGGCAGACCTGTTCTTCGATCAGATGAAGGACCTGCGAAGCATGACATCCCAGCTGGGCGGCCATTTGCCGGATCTGGTGGTGGTCACCGCGGATGACGGGCTGCGGACACTGCTCACGGCCTGTTCGCAGGATGTGGTGCTCCATTATGAGGAGATCATGGATCTCTTCCGGCGCCATGGCAGGGAGCCGGGGAACGACAGGTGCAAGGCGATCGCCGGACTCATCGAAGGTGGGAATGCGCATATTGCTTCGGTGGAGGACCCTGGCACCAGGGACCTCATGATCATCGCCCATGTTCTGAGGATCGTGGCTTATTGGAATGCCGCTTGCGAGATCACCTCGCGTCTTGCCGGGCAGCTGGATCTCGTTGGGGATGCCGGGGTTATCCTTGATCTGCAGCTGGCCGCCCAACGCGTCGCGGAGGATCTGCTCGCACTGCAGCCCCATATTTTCCAATCCGCATCCGGCCCATGAAAAGGTTCTTCTTCAGGTACAACGGTCTGTCACTCGTGCTTGCGACGCTGTTTCTGGTGTTCTGGGCAGGGCAGGCGGTGAGTGGCTGGAAAGTCCATAACGAGGATGCGGCGCTCCACCAGCAACCACCCGCTGACTTGCCCGCCTACCTGCGGTCGGGACATTTCTGGCAGGCCACCGGGGAGAACTGGGAAAGTGAGTTTCTCCAGATGGGGGCTTACGTGGTGCTCACTTGTTTCCTTTTCCAGAAAGGCTGGGCGGAATCAAAGGATCCGGAGCGTTCAAACGAGGGCCGCCTGTCTGCCGCCGGACGGCAACAGTACAGCTGGATCTATAGAAATTCGTTGTCCCTGGCATTCCTGGCGTTGTTCCTTCTTTCATTTATCGTCCACGTCCTTGGGGGCTTGGCCGAGGAGAACGCGATGCGTGGCGAACATCGCCTGCCCGAACAATCACTGGCCGCCTTTCTTTCCAGTCCGGATTTCTGGTTCCAGTCTTTCCAGAACTGGCAGAGCGAGTTTCTGGCAGTATTCGCCATTGTGGTGCTCAGTATCTTTCTCCGGCAGGAAGGGTCCCCGGAAAGCAAGGAAGTGACGGCTCCGGAATCTGAAACGGGCGGCTGATCTCGCGCATGCTTTCATCGAAAATTGCCATGGACAAAGAACTGACACGTTACGTGAATGACCACCTTGCAGGCTCCTCAGGTGCTCTGCTGCTGGTCGAGGAAATCGCGGAGAATCATGACGATCCGGATGCCCGGCGTTTCTTCATCGAGCTGAAAGGAAAGATCGAGGAAGACCGATCAACGCTGGAAGGATTGCTGAAAAGGATCGAGGAAGAACCCAGCGCGCTGATGAAGGCGGCGGGCGGCATCGCCGCGCGGGTGGGAGGCTTGAAATTGATGTGGGAGAAAGTGGAGCCGGGCAAGCTGGGGATGTTCGAGGCGCTGGAGATGCTCGCGCTCGGAATCCAGGGCAAGCGGCTGCTGTGGATCATCATGCGCGAGATCCAGCCATGGTTCCCGGAATGGAAGGATTTCAACTTCCAGGATCTGGAGTTGGAGGCGATCCGCCAGCGGGATGAGGTCGAGGAGTGGCGCGTGAAGGCGGGGAAGGCCAGCATGGTCTCCGGGGAACGGGTGGTGGAAGGGGACGGGGTGAAGGCTGGAGCAACGCGAACACAACCATGAGTCCATCGGAAAAGCTGGAGCTGGAAACCTTGGCGGGATCCGACGTGGAGTTCCGGTCGGACACGATGTATTTCCTGGTGCTGGATCGGTTCGAATCCGGCATGCCTGAAAAGCCGCGTGAGGAGGGGGATGAGATGTATGACGCCTCCCACCAGGACTGGCGGAAGTATTGGGGAGGCGATCTCCAGGGGCTGATCAACCGAATTCCTTACCTGCGGTCATTCGGGATTTCCGCGGTTTGGACGACCCCGTTGTTCGAACAGATCCGCTCGATGACCCGGGGCGATGAGCAGCACGCACCGATCCATGGGTATTGGACGAGCGACTTCAAGCGGATCAATCCGCGGTGGGTGAACGATCCTTCCGAAAAGCGTCTCTTTACCCGTGACGACACCACCTTTGACCGCCTTCTGGCGGAACTGCACCGGCAGGGCATGAAATATGTGCTGGACATCGTCTGCAACCACAGCTCGCCGGACACGGAGGACGGCAAGGGGAAATTGTACGATGATGGGGAGTTGGTGGCGGATTTCGACAACGACAAGGATCATTGGTACCATCACTACGGCCCGACGCTGGACTGGACCGATGAATGGCAGGTGCAGAACGGGGAACTTGCAGGACTCGCCACGTTCAACGAAAACAACATCCTTTACCGCAACTACATCAAGGATGCCATCCGCCAGTGGGTCGGAAAAGGGGTGGACGCGCTCCGGATTGATACGGTGAAGCACATGCCGGTCTGGTTCTGGCAGGAATTCACGGCGGACATGGCGACCGCCAACCGCAACCTGTTCCGATTCGGCGAATGGATCTACAGCCATCCCGAGAACGATGCCTCGGTGGATTTCGCGAACCGCTCCGGCATGAGCATCCTCGATTTCGGCCTCTGCATGGCAATCCGGGAGTGTCTCAGCGGTCAGGATCCTTCGGGTTTCCATGCGCTCCAGAGGATCTTCGATCTTGACGGGAAATACCATGGAGCGACCGAACTGGTGACGTTCTTCGAAAATCACGACATGCCCCGCCTCCAATCACTTGGAGTGGCTGATGAAGGAATGAACCTCGCCCTGGTGCTGCTTCTGACGACACGGGGCATTCCCTGTCTGTATTACGGGTGCGAGCAATACCTCCACAATGACACGGACGGTGGTGATGATCCCTACAATCGCCCTATGATGGAAATGTGGGGCGAAACGGAAGCAACGCGGCTCATCGGGATCCTTGCGGAGGAGAGATCGCGCAACCGGGCCGTCCAGTGGGGTGGACAATGGCCGAAGTGGGTGGATGAGGAAACGTATGTCTTCGTCAGAAGGTACCGCGATTCGCGATGTCTGGTCATCCTCAACAAGGGTCCGCAACGCACGCTGACGATCGAAAATGTAGAATTTCCCGATGGCCATCACGAGTGCATCCTGACGGACAATCCCGTCGAGGTAAAAGACGATAGGATCGTGATCGATCTCCGTCCATGGCAGTGCGTGGTGCTTGTCCGCCGGGGGGAGGATGTCAGGGCCGCGACGGTGGCGGTGATCCAGTTGAACAACGCGCCCACAGAGCCGGGCGACCAGCTTGCGATCATCGGAGACTGTCCGGAACTTGGAGGGTGGGATTTGGAAAAGGCCTATTATATGGAGTGTGTGAACGCCAACACATGGTTCGCCGAACTTCCATTGAATGAATCAGTGCGCAAGGCCATCGCCTACAAATTCGTGATCTTCCGCGCACAGGGCGACCGTCCGCCGGAGCGCGAGATACGCACCGCCCGACGTCGTCTTGTGAGCCCCACGGGCTGGGTGAAATGGCGTGACCGGTGGGAAGCCTGAAGTTGAGGGGGAGGTGTGGAGATGACGGCCCGCAGTGATGATGGCGGCTCTCCGGCTCCCCATCCGGAGGCCAGCGTGGGAAAGATCTCAATCACCGGGCACCTCGCCCATGTTGGTCGATGAGAGTCTTGGCCACGGCGATCCGCTTTCCGTAGAGTGGATCGTTCGCCAGCTCATCCAGGCTCCAAGGCAGGCGGTGGGACCATGAACCCTCGCCATAGCTGCCGGGCAGGTTGAACCGCAGCGGGATTCCCAGCAGGTCGGAGCACATCAGCACCGCCAGCCGCGAAGAGGTTTGGAACAATCCCGAATGGAATTTGGCGAGCAATTCATCATTGATGTCGGCGGGAGCACTTCCGTCCCAGCCGACGAAGGAAAGCAATCTCCGGAGTTCGAGGGCATCCGGATTGGCAGGATCGGCCCCCGCGTGTTTGGCGAGCTGCGGATAAAGTTGGGCGAGTGGCGCGTTATCGTGGTTGGCGTAGCTGACCAGGGACAATTCCCGGAATTGGCCGGGGGCAATGATGTGTTCGCCGGCGGGATCGACCAGCAGTTGCGGAAAGGCGAGGTTGGCGAGCTTCCGTTCTTCCAGCGTGCGGGCCATGTATGCGGGCATCTCCCCCATGATCTCCGCGACGAGATCCATGTCGCCCGAGGCATCCGCCATCCGTGAAATCAGTTCATTGCCTTGGAGGTCGTTCATCCCGGCGGTGATTTCATCGTCGTCCGGGCCGGGGACGAACCGGGGCAGGAGCCCACCCGTCCTCTCGGCAGCCTGGATCTCGTCCAGCGCCGAGAATTCCACGTGGCGCGCCCCGCCGGCCCAAGGGAACATGTAAGCTCTGAAATAACCCCTCAGGTGATCTATCCGGCATCCATGGAAGAACCGTCTCATCCAGCGGAAGCGGTCGTCGAACCATTGGAAGCCCGATGACCGGTGGTTTTCCCAGCGGTAAGGAGGAAAGCCCCAATTCTGCCCCCAGCGTTCCGCGTCCTTGCTGGTGTCGAAATGGGCGAGCGGACGCGTGCCCATGCTCCAATCCGTATCGAAAAGCGCGGGTTCCGCCCAAACATCGCAACTGTCAGGAGCCATGCCAAAGGGCAGGTCTCCCACAAGACGGACTCCCCGGGCGTCGCAGTGGTTTTTCACTGATCTCCATTGGCGGTCTGCCACCCATTGTATGAATGCGAACTCATCCCGGCGTGTTGACAGGCTTTCGTGATCCGGCTGCATCTGCAACCAGTGGAGCGCCGCCGCATAGGTCCGGTGTTCCGGCCGCCAGTCCTTCCACCGGGTATCCCCGTGATACTTCCCGACCAGAACGCGGTACAGCGTGTAGGGTGAGAGCCAGGTTGCTTCCTCTTCCTTGAAGGTTGCGAACGCACGGTGCAGATCACCATCACCCTCCCTGATGAATTGCCGGTAGGCGGCAACAAGAATTTCGTTCTTCAGCGGCTGGATGACATGATAACTCACATCTCCCGACCGTAGCTCTTCCCGCCACACCGGAGGGCAGAGGTGATCGACCATTCCACGATCAAGACCAGGCACCGCTTCCGGAACAAGGGATAGGAGTGATGGTGAGAGCGCGTGGGAACTCACCGGGCTGTAGGGACTGGGATCCCCGATGGTTTCAAAGATCGGCAGAAGCTGGAGGACCGTGAAGCCATGGTCCGCGCAGAAATCGACCGCGTTCTTCACCGCAAGCGTATCGCCGATACCGAAATCATCCGAATGTCTGAGGGCATAAGCCGGGACGAGGAGGCCGGCACGCCGGCGGTCGAATATCGAAGTGTTCATTGGGAGTCGTGTTCGGGCAATCCGGTCGTCCGTCTTTCGCAGGGACCATGCCAGGGAATGGGTCAACGGATCGACGCCGAAGAACACACGCGGGCCTTTAGCAGGCCGTGCATGTGCTCCAAGGAACGCTTCCGTTTCGCTTCGGACTCCGCGGCAACGCAATCGGAAGGGACTATCAGCGAGAAATCCCGCATGTATGCGTCATTCGCCGTGTAGAGGACGCAGATGTCAGCCGCATATCCCGTGAGGATCAAAGTGTCCACCCCGAGGTAGGAGAGCAAGACATCCAACGAGGTGGAGTAAAATCCGGAGTGTTTGGGCTTCAGCACGAAATAGTCATCCGGTCCGGGAAGCAGCAGTTTCGCCACCTCCCGGCCTTTCGAATCTTCCGCCAGGCATCGCTGGATCTGCGCGTTGAAATCGCACTGCCAGTGCCCGAAATTATCATTCACATAAATGACGGGCACGCCTTTGGATGCCACCTTCTTCCGCAGTGCGGCGATACGGTGTGCAGCGGGTAGGGCTTGCCGCAGAAGGGCGGAAGCCTCGGGAAATTCCATGTCGTTGATCACATCAATAAGCAACAGAGCGGTGTTCTTCCAGATTATCGGCATGATATTGCGGATCTGGAAGACGCTCGCACAGGATCGTGCGGTCACAAGGGATCAGCTACGCTGGCCTTGAAATGCAAAATGCGGCTCTAACTAACGGATTCGCAACACGCCGCCCAACGAAACCGCGGTTGTCCGATGATGGGTCAAGCATTTCAGGCGTTGGCATGCTGGACGCAACAGGGTTCGGCACTCATGAAACCAAAGATCATTTTCATCCACGGCATGTTCCTGACCGCGAAATCCTGGGAACATTGGGTCGAACACTTTTCCGCATTGGGTTATCCGTGTGAGGCGGCTCCATGGCCCCTCCACGCCGCCGAACCGGCGGACCTGCGCGCGGATCCGCCGGAGGGGTTGGGTGAACTCAAGCTTTCGGACCTCCATGGATACTACCGGGACGTGCTCAGGGGAGAGGATCAGCCGCCCGTCGTCATCGGTCACTCGCTCGGAGGATTGCTTGCCCAGAAGCTGTTGGCCGACGGATTGGTTTCCGCGGCCATCGGGATCTGTTCGGTCGCTCCCAACCGGATGCTGGCCTTTGACTGGGGCTTCCTCCGCAACAGCGCGTCGATCACCAATCCGTTCGCGGGGGATGATCCGTATGAGATGACCCCGGAGGGCTTCCATCAGAACTTCGCGAACACGCTTTCCGAAGCCCAGAGCAACGCCGCATTCGGAGCATACGCGGTCCATGAGAGCCGCCAGGTGCTCCGGGACATCATGGGCGACGAAGGTCAGATCAATCTCAAGGCACCGCATGCCCCGCTTCTCCTGATCGGCGCGGAAAAGGACGAGATCATCCCTGCCTCACTGGTTCGGCGGAACGCCCACGCCTACGAGGACGAGCGCTCACACCATGAGTATGCCGAATTCACCGGCCGGGATCATTTCATCTGTGGCGCGCCCGGCTGGGAAGAAGTCGCGGCGAAAATCGAAAACTGGCTGGCGGGCCATCTTTCCGCCGTCCGCTCCTAACCAAACCTTCACTACCACTCAAAATGAAAGCTCTCTGCTGGCATGGCAAAGGCGACGTCCGCGTCGACAACGTACCCGATCCCACCATCCTCGATCCCAAGGACATCATCATCCAGGTGACCGCATCGGGAATCTGCGGTTCGGACCTCCACCTTTACGACGGCCTCATGCCGACCATGGAGGCCGGGGACATCATCGGCCACGAGCCGATGGGAATCGTGGTAGAGGTCGGATCGGAGGTGAAGAAGTTCCGGAAAGGGGACCGTGTGGTCGTTCCGTTCGTCATCGCCTGCGGTTGCTGCTTCTTCTGCCAGAAGCAACTGTACTCCGCGTGTGACACCACGAATCCGGGTGCCGATCTGGCGAAGGTGGCGAAGGTGGCGATGGGGCATGCCCCTGCCGGTCTTTTCGGTTACTCAGGACTGCTGGGCCGCTATCCTGGCGGCCAGGCCGAGTATCTCCGGGTGCCCCACGCGGATGTGGGGCCGATCAAGATCGAGTCCGGTCTTTCGGACGAGCAGGTGGTTTTCCTCTCCGACATCTTTCCCACCGGATACATGGCAGCGGAGAATGCGGGCATCGAACCCGGGGATACGGTCGCCATATGGGGATGCGGCCCGGTCGGACAATTCGCCATCCAGTGTGCCTGGATGTTTGGCGCCGGCCGGGTGATCGCGATCGACCGCGTTCCGGAGCGCCTTGAAATGGCCCGCACCCATGGACGCGCGGAGATCCTGAACTTCGAGGAGGATGAGATCCACGACCGTCTCATCGAGATGACCGGTGGCAGGGGGCCGGACCGCTGCATCGATGCGGTCGGTGCGGAGGCCCACGGCACGGGCTCACTGGATGCGGTGATCGACCGGGCGAAGCAGGCCATCAATCTGTCCATGGACCGGCCCCATGTTCTGCGTCAGGCGATCATGGCCTGCCGGAAGGCCGGCACCCTGTCGGTTCCTGGAGTGTATATCGGTCTGCTCGACAAGATTCCTTTCGGAGCTTTGGTCAACAAGGGGCTCACCGTGAAGACGGGCCAGACCCACGTGCAGCGCTATCTGCAGCCTTTGCTGGAGAAGATCGAGCGCGGCGAAATCGATCCATCGTTCGTCATCACCCACAGGATCGCCCTTGAGGATGCGCCGGATGCCTACGAGAAATTCCGCACGAAGTCGGATGGCTGCATCAAGGTCGTCATCAAGCCCGGACTGCCTCCGGAAAGGAATCTCTTGGCAGAGCAGGCCGTTCACGAAGAGCCGCAACTCGTTGCCGCCCCGGCTGGGGCCTGAATCCCAAACAACCCTACGTAGAATCCCAACGATGGATCCCCGGAATCAAGTCACCCTTATCACCGGTTGCAGCAGTGGCATCGGTATGTATTTGGCGCATCAGTTCGCGAAGCACGGCCATCCCCTGATCCTGGTCGCGCCCGTGGAACAGGAACTGCAGCAACTCCGGACCGAGCTGACCGCCATCTATGGAATCCCGGTCGAGATCATCGCCAAGGATCTCGAGAATTCTGGTGCCGCCCGGGAAATCTATGATGATCTCCATCAGCGGGGCACCCACGTGGACATCCTGGTGAACAATGCGGGCCACGGTTACCACGGGGCGTGGTGGCAGCAGTCGATTGACAAGGATCTGTCGATGGTGCGGCTCAACATTGATGCGGTCCTGCGGCTGTCGAAGCTGTTCGTGCCGAAAATGGTGGCCCGCGGTCGTGGCATTCTTTTCAATACGGCCTCGGTTGCCGGTTTTGAACCCGGTCCGACCATGGCGGTTTATCATGCGACGAAGGCATTCGTTCTGTCGTGGAGCGAGGCACTCTCCGTGGAACTGGAGAACACCGGTGTGCAGGTGACGGCGCTTTGCCCTGGAGCTACGGACACGGATTTCTTCCCAAAGGCCGGCATGGAAGAAGCAAGGATCTTCCAGGAAGGAAACCTCATGGCTCCGCAGGATGTCGCGGAAGCCGGTTACAAAGGAATGGTGAATGGGGATCTCATCATCATTCCCGGCGTCATCAACAAGGCCATGGTCCAGGGCCGCCGCATTCTGACTGAAAAAGCACAGGCCAACCTGAATGCGAAGATGTATGAGGAACTCCCGGCGGCTGATCACAAACGCAACCGCGGGGACATCGAGAACAAGGACGTTCAGCGAAAGCGGTGATGGCGGATGGCCGGCGTAAGCTGGGATTGAACGGCATTTCCGTTTGCGACCGGTCAGGTATGGGCGGACTTGATGATTATGAACCAAGACGATACAAAACATGGGGCTGAGGTCAGACCGCCTGCAGAGCCGGCAAAAGTGGAGGTGAAAGAGGTCAATGAGGACCTGTCCTATGACAAAGGCGCCAAGCTGGATTCCGCGGCCCTGCACCAGTCTGAGGTCAATGCACCCGGGCATTCCGAGGTGATCGAGCCAAAGGCTGACGATTGAGCGTCGGAGGACGGGTGGGGCCGCGGATTGGCGGCCTCACCCATGCCTCATCCAGCTCTCGATGAGGATGCGGGCCGTTTCATTGCACGCCTGGAGGCCATAGGAATACGGCCGTAGTCCGGTGGTCAGCGGAAAGGAGATGTCATGCAACCTGGGATCCGGCACGCCGTCCGCGCGGACGAGACGGTAGAAAGGATCGATGTCCAGGCCTCCGACACGGTAGGCCGGTCGCCCGTCTTCTCCGGTGCTTAGCTTGTCCCGCTTCTTTTCCGCCACCCGTGCCGCTTCCGCCGGATCGGCGAACGATGCGCGGGCCTCGCGGACATCTCCCGCCCGCACGAGCGATGGAAACGGATAATCGGAAAGCTCCAATGGCTTCTGGCCTCCGCAATCGATGAACATGCGGTAGTCGATGATGGTGTCCCTCTTCCCTCCTGACACGACGATCCGCGTGCTGTCCGCGTGCGGCTGCTCCTCCGCCAGCTCCACGCGGCCCTCCATCAACTCCAGTTTTCCGGCATCGTGGAGTGCCAGCAGGACCTCGCCGGACTCCAGCGGCATCGCGGCGACGACGTTCATCAGGAACGGCATGACCTCACTGGAGAGCCTGATGTGATCCTCCGCAGGCAGGAGCTCCGCGTGGAAGTTCAGGGTGTACATCAGGTCGTCCATGTATTCCTTCCAGTGGACGGGGCGGTCGTTCTCCACGGAGATTCTGGCCTCCTCCATCTCCTGGCGCATGCCCTCGAACGCATCCGCGTAGTCGTGTTCATCCGTCATCTTCTCCACGAAATCACGCAGCCGGAAATCCGGAGCCGAAAGCAGGTCCACCATCTCCGGCATGCCGTCCTTTTGGAAGGCGCGCAGCAATGCGGGCCGGCATACCCTGTCGAAGTATTGCTCCAGGCGCAGGTAGCCCTGCGCGTCCACCAGCGCGAGCAGCTCGTCCAGGCTCACGTGCCGGTAGATTTCCCGCATCGGCTCTTCCTGCGCGAACTGCAGGTGAGGAAGCAGCCCTTCCGCGGAGTGCATGACGATCCTGAAATCCTCCGTCCCCGGAGCGGCGGCGTAGGTCAGACCCCCATCGTCATTCCGTGAGAAGCTGCCGTTGAGATGGGCGAGCGTGTTCACCACATCGAAGGCACTGAGCGAGGCCCCAAGTGTGCCGATGGCGAAGTTGAGCACCCCGCCGTCTTCCGGCACCAGCTTGTGGATGGGCCATGGGGAGCTGTAGTAGCCTGCGGCTGGCTTGTCCTTGTTCGGCCAGTGGTGTCCGGTGGCGACCACCACGCGGTCCAACCGGTGTTCGGCACCTTCCCCGGTCACAAGGGTCACGCCACCGCCCGCATCCGCGCGGATGTCGGAGATCCTGCAGCCTGGGAACTCATGGACCTCCACACCCGCCTCCCGCAGCCTATCCACCAGCACGCGGTACTGTGCCTGGAAGTAACGCCCCAGGGCCAGCCGTGGATAAACCGCCTCCTCATCGACCGGGGGTTCCACGCCCAGTTCCTCGAGCGTGGAGGGTGGTTGGCACCGCAACCAATCCGCGAAAGACTGCGGAAGCTCGGGAAGTTCCTCCGAGGAAATGTTGGAGCGGCTGTGGATGTTGGTCGTCTCCGGACTGTAGGGCATGCCGGTGCCCATGATGTGGCTTTTCTCGAAGATCGAGATCCGCCGCGGAGGGCTCTCCATCTGATGGAGCCTATCCAGCAGGTTCTTGAGAAAAAAGAGGGCTGAAGGGCCGCTGCCGATGACGCCTGTCGATGATGTTCCGCTCATGGGGTGGATGCGCCTCCACATTCCGACGGATCGCGGGACGATCAAGTGGGCCCATCGATTTTGATCGGTTTTTTTCCGGGCCGATGATGTGCAGGCATTACATTGGGTGATGACGACCGCGGAGGAAGGACACGCCGGAGTGTGGGACCAGGTGAAGCTGGGGAAAATCTATATCTCCGGCGGGCATGACTACTGGGGCAGGCAGGGCGCGGGCCGCCTGCAGAACGGCATCCGTGATGTGGAGGAGGTGGAGTGCGTGGCGGGGAAGGGGCTGGTGGGGGACCGCTACTTCGGCTACCGGCAGGACTTCAAGGGACAGGTCACGTTTTTCGAGGAAGAGGTGGTGGAGGAAATACGCGCTCACTTCAAGCTGCCGAAGCTGCCCGCGTCAGTGTTCCGGCGGAACCTCATCGTTTCCGGCGTGCGGTTGGGGGAATGGTTGGGAAAGCGGTTCGTGTTCCAGGGCATCGAGTTCGAGGGCAGCCAGGAATGCAGGCCCTGCCACTGGATGGACCGCGTGGTGGAGGATGGGACGGAACGCTTCATGAAAGAGGGCTTCCGCGGAGGACTGCGCGCGAAGGTGATTTCAGGCGGGCTGCTGAGGGTCCGGGTATAGGCTAGCCAGGCAGTTCAGTTTTGGTTGAGAAAGGCTCCACTCGGCCACTGCACATGGCATTCTTATTGCAAAAGGGCAGGGCGTCCGCGCCAAGAGGCGTTGGACAACCATCTTACCTAATGAATATTCATCCCAAATCAATGCTTCCGCTTCTGGCGGTCATAGTCGCTTCCGTTGTATCCTGCGATCAGAAAGCTGCTTCTCCTCCTCCCACTCGCGCGGATGGAAATCCCGCCCCAGATATTCGGCGTGATAGCCGTGACGGCCCCGCCACCGCTCCCACCGGGGAGGGCTCAGGCACCAGATCCGACTATAAGCCGACCACAGGGCAAGGCGGGCGGCAGGAGACGGGGAGGTGATTGTTAGAAGAATTTCGGTGGGCGCGCCGTTCTCAGAAGGATTTTGTTCCAGGATGCATAACGCGATCCACGCATTGTTCTTTGCTCCCTTCAACTTGGAATCAGGTCCCGCTCAGGATCCCATTATCTTCAGACGATTTCTGGGCTAAGCTGGGCTGAAATCCCTGGGAACGAGAACATCAAGGAAAGATCCGGATTGAGAGCATTCGGTCATGAGCTAGCCAAAATTTCATAATACTACCAACACCAAATGAAAGTCACTGAGATCAATAAACTAGGGCAACCTTTGGCCGTGATGCTCCCCATGATAATGCTGGGAACTCTGTCGTGGGCCCAGGGTGAGCAGCCGAAGCCAACCATCGCAAAGATTGAGGGGAACATTTTTCGCCCCGCGAAGCTGCAACCCACTGATGCGATGATGGAAAATCTCAAAATCGCCGAGGGATTTGAAATCACTGCGGTTGCGGAGGGTTTGCAAGCACCTCGGATGCTTGCACTCGCACCCGGCGGTGGCATCTATGTCACCAGGCGCGCTCCTTTCAACGACGTGCATCTCATCCGCGACGCGGACGGCGATGGGGTGCTGGAAGTTAAGGACAGGCTGGTGACCTTGCCTGATGTGCACGGCATCGCGGTCAGGGACGGGAAGGTCTACCTTGCCGCCATCCGTGATCTTTACGTGGCCGACATTGCCGGTGATGGCACCTTCTCCGAGATGCGGAAGCTGTGTGATGACCTGCCAGACGCAGGCCAGCATCCGAACCGGACCATTGAGTTCAGCCCCGAGGGCGAGCTGTTTCTTTCTGTTGGCAGCACGTCCAACGACGCGCCTGAGCCGAACAAGGAAAGCGCGACCATGCTGAAGGTGAGTTTGGACGGAAAGAAACGGGAGATTTACGCGACCGGTTTGCGCAACACCATCGGTTTCGCCTGGCATCCCATAAACAAGCGTTTCTACGGTATGGACCATGGAATCGATTGGTTGGGCGATGACTCCCAGCGGGAGGAACTAAACGAACTGAAACCCGGGCTGAATTACGGCTGGCCTTTCGTGTTTGAGGATGGAAAGCATAATCCGTCGCGCGACCCCGCGGAAACGACTGGCAAGACCAGGGCAGAGTATGCAGCGGAGTGCGAAGCACCGGTCGGCACCTACACAGCCCACAGCGCTCCGATGGCGCTACTGTTTCCCACCGCAAAGTTCTTTGCCGACGAAGTGGCGGGTGACGGATTGGTGACCCTTCACGGCTCATGGAACCGGGGCACGGCGAGCGGATACGAAGTCGTCCGCGTTAGGCTGGGCAAGGACGGAGCGAGCGCCACATTCCACCCATTCATATCCGGATTCTTTCTGGAAAACGAGAAAGGTCAGTTCGGCCGGCCGTGTGACCTGATCGAAGACAGAGATGGATCGGTTCTCATGAGCGACGATAGCGGCGGTCGCGTCTATCGAATCAAAAGGAAATGAATTGCCTGGCTTCTGGTGCCGCCAGATTTCTGCTAGGAATCGACGGTAGAGTTCATAATCCTCGGCCTCCATCTAACAGATTCAAACTGCTGCCGTTGTGCCTAGTGTTACTGATCAAGCCATTCCCTGATTGGAGATCCGTTGAACCTGGAATCGAGGATCAGAAGCGCGGGTAGCGGAGGCCAAGGGTCACCGAAGAACTAGAACGATTAGCAGAGTGGCAACCCGTGGAGTGGCAGCTACGTCCACTGTAACGGCAATCTCGTTCTGGACCTGCTGGACAATCTCGGCCTGGAGTCGACCGGTAGGCTCCCAAAATGCCGGATCTATCAGATGTCCGAAAACAAGACCTTCCGTGCCACGGTGGCGTTCCTGATAGCGCGCGATGAAGCCCATGAAATGGCCTTCGCCAAAGCCTTGGAGACGCTCGGGGTTCACTGGAACAAGCTGCTCCCTATTCCGAAGTTCGACTCCTCCAAATATCCGGAAGTAAAGAAGCTGATTGATGCTGGGATCAACCGGGAGCAATACCATTTCCGCCTGGATGTGTCGCTGATGGATACGATTTTCAGCGGTCCTGCCCCGGCCAACGATGGCACGGAGCTGGTGACTTTGGCCGACCCAAGACGGACAAGCGGCCGGTTCTTTTTGATGATCCTCAGGGGAAGTGGCTTTGGGTGGCAGGAATTTGGGAAGATGATCCGGAGAACGGCCTGCGCTTTTCTGCACTGACCACCGAACCAAACGCGCAGATCGCGCCTTTACATGATCGTCTCCTACGCTTGCTGAGTCCGGACGAGATCGATCCATACCTGGACGGTGAGATGGTGAGCTTTGAGCCAACAAGCGTGGTGCTTCGCTTCAATCCCGCTGCCAACTTCCTTACCGGGGAGACCCAGCCGCGCCCCGAGCAAGGCGAGCTTTTCTGACACGCTCAGGATTGAGGCTCCCATTCGATGAAGACCCGCCAGCCATCCTTCTCCAGATCAGGATCGAAGTCCTCGTACGAGCCATCGAGGTCCATCGGCTCAGGGATGCCAACAGGAGTGATGCTCTGGTATTCAGAGTCGCGGTCAAGCAGGCGAATCGCTTCGACGCCGAGGTCGAAACCGTGAGTCAGCAGTTCCGCTTCGGGACGCTCCGGCGACAGATCGTCAGGTCGGATGACGAGAATCGAGGGGATCGCTGATGGCTCGGTCTTTCCCTTCAGAACGACGATGGCTTCGTATCGAATCGCAGGCATTTGAGGATCTAGCACAGATTGCACTCAATGGAAGTCAGTGGTGTCACGGACTGGGCGGGGGCACCGCCCGGTGGCTACACATTCCCCTGAACACCAATCGTGCAAATGACCGATTACGAGAGTGATCTGCATTTCACGGAGTGAGGCCCTTTGAACCGTTGCCCCATCCTCATGAGACCAACCCCCGGCAAATGGAGCAAAATTCCCATTCCGGAAAGGTGGAATAGCATCTGCGAAAGATGGCAGACTATGGAAACCAAAAACGTCATCGAGAACTTAAACGATCTTCTTACCAAAGCCTACGACGCTGAGGAAGGTTTCAAGAAGGCAGCGGAGCGTGCCGAGGGCCTTCCTGCACTCCAATCCTTTTTCCGCAACCAGAGCGACATGCGGTTGCAGTTTGGACATGAACTCAAGCAGGCGATCAGCCAATACGGGGGCACCCCCGACAAGGGCAGCAGCACTACCGCCAAACTTCATCAGGTATGGATTTCGGTTAAGGACGCTCTTACGCCAAATGACGATGGCGAGGCGATATTGGAGGAGTGCATCCGCGGAGAGGAAGCCGCCCTCGCTGATTACGAAGAGAAGCTTCAGCATGCCGATCTCCCATCAGACATCCAATCGCTTCTTTCCAACCAACGCACAGCGATTGCTTCTTCTCTCGCTACCGTGAGAGCGAAAGAAAAGACTGCGGACTGACCAAGAGCCGCGAACTGCTTGGTGCATCGCCAATTCATTTCATGCCATCTCAGAGCCTGGGGCCCGATCCCTACCTCGTAGGGCCGGGCGTCGTGGCTTCTGGTGTTTTCTAATTTCCTGAAGGAGCGGAAGGTTTGGTCTTCCCGTTCAGGATGACGATGGAGTCGTATCAGATCTAGGCATCCGGACATCTGGGAAGGACTTTGCGCTCAATGGAAGTCGTGGGATTTTGCGGCCTGCGTGCGGTCGCAACCCGGCAGCGGCTCCACCTTCGTCACGAACACAGTGGCCTGGTTGCCCTCGCCAACCTGCAGCCGCCCGGTCGCCAACAGGAATGGCTCCGTGGTGATCACCCTCCGGAACTGCATGAACGTCTCCGCTGGCACGAACAGGTTCGCGATCCCCGTTTCATCCTCCAGCGAGATGAAGCAGTGACCCTTCGCGGTGCCAGGGCGCTGGCGGCAGATGGCCATGCCGCCGATCCGGATCGGAAAGCCCCGCGGCAGGATCTGGAGATCCTTCGCCCGCAGAACGCCTTTCGCTCCGGGGTTCTCCCGCCACAGCTTCATGGTGTGCGGCCCCGCCGAGGCCCCGATGGTCGCGTAGTCCGCAGTCAGCCGCTCGGGCATCGACATTCCTGGCAGCAGCACCTCCTTCTCCGTTCCCCGGTTTGCGAACAGATCGTCGTGCAGCGGCAGCTCGACCTGCCACAGCGCATCCCGCCGGTGCTCCACCTCGGGCAGCCCGTTGAGCGCCCCGGACTCGGCCAGCTTCCGGCGTTCCTTGGCATTCGGCTTCGCTCTGCGCATGAATTCCTCCAGCGAACCGAAGGACGCCGCAGCCCGCGCTGTGAAAATCCGCTCCCTCAGTCCAACGCTCAGCCCCTTGATCAGGTGGAGGCCCAGCCGGATCGTCCGGTCATCGACCACGGTCGTTTCGTCGGTGCCTTCGGTCACGGAGACGGCCAGCACCCGGATGCCCCGCCGCTTCGCGTCCTGGATCAACGTGTTCACCGAGTAGAATCCCATCGGCTGGTTGTTGATGATGCCCACGTAGAACTCCGCCGGGTGGTGGACCTTGAGCCAGCAGGAGGCATACGCGATCAGCGCGAAGGAAATGGAATGCGACTCCGGGAATCCGTAGAGCGCGAAGCTCCCGATGGAGGCCACGATCTTTTCCTGCACTTCCGGCTCGATGCCCCGTTCTGTCATCCGTGCCCGGAGTTTCTCCGAAATGGCCGACATCCGTGCGTCACTCCGCTTGAAGGCCATCGCCCGCCGCAGTTCGTCGGCCTCGGCCCCGGTGAAGCCCGCCACATCCATAGCCATCCGCAGCACCTGCTCTTGGAAAAGCGGCACGCCCAGGGTCCGCTCCAGCGTCGGCTTGCAGGCAGGGTGGATGTAGTCGACCGGCTCCCGGCCGCAGCGGCGGTTCAGGTAGGGATGCACCAGATCGCCCACGATGGGGCCGGGGCGTATGATCGCCACTTCGATCGCGACATCATAGAAGCACCGTGGCCGCATGATCGGCAGCGTTGCCATCTGCGCACGGCTTTCCACCTGAAACGTCCCCACCGTGTCCGCCCTGCACATCAGGTCGAACACGGCCGGATCATCCTTGGGGATCTTCGCCAGATCGACCGGATGGCCCCGTCGTGCCCGGATCTGGATCGCATGTTCCATAGCCGCCAGCATCCCCAGGCCGAGCAGGTCGATCTTCACAATGCCCAGGTCCTCACAGTCGTCCTTGTCCCACTGGACCACCGTCCTGCCGGGCATGGTCGCGGGCTGGATGGGGACCACCTGATCCAGCCCGCGGTCGCAGATGATCATCCCTCCCGAGTGCTGTCCGAGATGCCGTGGCATCGCCAGCACCGAGTGGTAGAGGTGCTTCAGCGCGCCGAACCGTGGGTGCGACGGCGGGACCAGTGCGGACACTCTCTCGTCGAAGTCGTCCTGCCGCTGCTGTTCCTTGTGCTCGATGTATTCCTCTTCCGGCAGTTCCTTGCGGGAACCGGCGTCCCGGAAGGCTCCGGGTGCATTGGAGAAGCGGTCGGCCACCGATTCGGGGAACCCCAGCACCTTGCTCATCTCGCGAAAGGCGCTCCTGCTCTGGTAGGTGATCACGTTCGCCGTCATCGCAGCCCCCCGCGCGCCATACTTCCGGAACACATACTGGATCACCCGCTCCCGCTGGTCGCCGGAGGGAAAGTCGATGTCGATGTCCGGCCAGCTCCGCCGGTTCTCCGACAGGAAGCGCTCGAACAGCAGCCCGCCTCCGATTGGGTCCACCGCGGTGATCCCCAGCGAGTAGCACACCACGGAATTCGCCGCGGATCCCCGGCCTTGGCAGAGGATGCCGTTCCCGCGCGCGAACTCCACGATGTCGTGGACGATCAGGAAATACCCGGGAAATTCCAGCCGGTTGATCAGAGTCAGCTCATGCTCGAGCTGGGTCCGCACCTTCGGGTAAAGTTTGCCGTATCGCTTGGTCGCACCGGCATAAGCCAGCCTCCGGAGCAGCGTGCATTGCTCTGGGATGGACAGCGGCTGTCCGCGGCTGTCGGAGAAGTCGGGGAAGCGGTAGCCCAGATCCTCGAGCGTGAAGTCCAGCCGTTCATAGAGCCGCTTCTGGTTGACCAGCCCATCCCGGCAGGAGTCGGCGAAGATGTTCTTCGCCTCACGGCCGCAACGCAGCATCCGCTGCCCATTCGGTGCCAGCAACCGGCCCGCCTGGTCCAGCGCGGTGTGGTTTCGCAGGCAGGTGAAGGCATCCAGCAGCATCCGGTCTTTCGGGGTGGCCATCAACGGGGCATTGCTCACCAGCAGCGGCAGCCGGAGATGCGCGGCGAGATCCTTCAGGTGCCGCAGCACCCTTCCGTCCTCGCGTTGTTCGTGCTTCCAGGCCTCGACATAGACGTTCCGGTCGCCGAACCGGCGCATCATCGAGCGCACCGTCGATTCCGCGGCCTGCCGGTCGTCCCGCGCGAGTGCGCGGCCCACCGCCCCGTCGCGGTCGCCGGTCAGCGCGATGAGGTGATCCGTTCCATCCCACCCATAGGCCTCCGGCTCCGCGAGCAACAGGTTCTTGCTGGTGATGTCCCGGCACATCCGCCTGTAGCCTTCCCGGCTCGCGTACAGCACCGGCACCGCATTCCCTTCGTGGGGGATCGTCGCGCCCACCGAGGCGCGGATGCCCACTTCCTTCGCCATGTAGTGCGCCCGCGCGGATCCGTAGAACCCGCCCCGGTCCGTGATGGCGATTGCACGGTAGCCCAGCTCCGCCGCCCGGGCGACCATCGCCTCCGGCAACGACGCTCCCTCGAGGAAGGAAAACGCGGAACGGGCGTGGAACTCGGCGAACATTCCCTCCACCGATCCGGGGGAAATGGGGGTTGTTCAAGTGAGCAGTGGTAGTGTTTCGGTACTCCGTGGTAATCCCTACCGGAAAATGGCGAGGCCAGGATCCAGCGGAGAACACACGCTCGGTCCTGGCCTCTATCCTGGCAGGATGCTCATCAGCCCTCAGGTTGCGGTGATCTAACACCGGTTCTGATAGACGCAACCGATTGTTGGGAAACTGCGGGAAAATCCGGTATTCTTGGCTCTGCTACCAACTCCGGACGTAGATCTTAGGACCGCGGGCATTTCTGCAGCATGGCCAACGATACTCCCCCCCGTCACGCTTGAGCAGATCCTCCGGAAATACGAAGAGGAGAGGCGCGTTCAAAAGCCGGACTTATCTGACGAGGTTGTCCCATAGAGGGACGAGGCGAGCGGACTTCAGAAGAGAATAATCAGGATGGCCGCCAAGAGGAGTTGGACGCCCACGCAGAGCCAGAAAAGGGGTTCGCGTAAAACTCTCATGCCGCCTGCCGGAGGCTATTGGGACAGCCAGGCACGAATCCAGTCGTTTATCATGATGGCCGGTTTTGAGGTCGCAAAATTGCGGGGCGGATGCGTGAAATGAAATTTTTCGGTTAGAAAATTACGAATACCGAAGCTTTGATTTTCGATGACCAGTCATGTCAATTACGACACCCATGTCCTCTTACCCGTGGTTCCGCGATCCGGCCTTCTGGCTGTTCGTCATGGTGGCGACGGGTCTCGCCGCATTCTTCTCTTGGCTGCTCTGAGCGGTGACCGTTTGATTTCCTGTCAGATAATGGTAAAAATGGGATGCTATGAATCCGCTCTTTGCCAGCAACGAGGGAACCATTCGCCAATGGAGGCAGCCGAAAGGCTTGGAACTTCTACTCCGGAGCCTGAAGAAGCGCTTTCCGGAACGCTCGCCCAGGGAGATCCACGGAATCGTCGAGGATGTGCTTGAGGAAATGCATCCGTCCCGCGCGCGGACAATGCTGGAGCGAACCTCGATCCACCTTCTCAAACTGTGGAATCAACGGCAAAGCCGACCTCTGAAGCACGAGATCACCACTAACGTCGCCTCTCGAAGCTGAGCGCAAACTCGGCAGCATCTTCGGAGTGGCGAGGTCCAGCCCCAAGGGAAGCGCTTGCTTGTCTCGCTGTGGATTTAGCTGGATGGAAATCTTGGATCATTCAGTTTTGGGAATGCTCAGACTGCTCATTCCTCTCGTTCTGGTCGCCTCGTCAGTGCTTTCGCTATCCCATGAGATTGTCACGTTGAACCGCGGCACGCCCACGGTAGCGCTCAATCCCACGGACTTGGTGAAGATCATCGGAGGGAGCCAGGTCCGATCCTCCGCTGTCGGAATTTCCGGTGTCCCCCGTGGCTACATGACGATGGCTGGAAGCTCGGCGGAGTTGAACCTCTCCATCCACGGGATCGTTAACAGCTTGGTGGTCCCGTTCGATACCATGTCAGGTTTGACATCCATACGGTTGGGCAAATCTGCGGGTGACGGCGGTGCTTCATCAGATCTGCCAAATGCCGACGTTTTCCTCGTGCTCCAGATCACCAGGGCCGGACAGCACCTGTTCTCGGATTCGCTCGTCACACCAGGATCGGCGGACGCGAAGTATGATGTCGTGCTCGAAACCTCCACCGATATGGTGAACTGGTCGCCCGGAGCTCCCGGAGAGTACCTTGGCTCCACGGGTCAGCGATTTTTCCGCGTTCGGGCGACGGTGAAATAAAGTTCGCTGACCATCCAGCCGGTCCAGCCGGCGGCGCACGTCCTGAATCTGTCCGTATGCCGGATGACCTCCGCGTGGTTCGCTTTGGTATCCGCGGCCACCATTGCCAGAGTTTTTGAGGGCTTCCTTCTGGATCACCTGGCCGCGCATCAGATGGAAATTGTCGAAGGAGACCCCGCGTGCGTCTGAATTCCGTAGGCCTCTGTCCCCCATCCGACAAATGGCACGTATCGGCGTGAGGCCTGACTGGAGTGGGTCATTCTGTCTCGGGATGGAAAATCTGGCAGGAAAATTTGTCCCAGAACCATTTACCATTCTCTCGCAAGAGATTGATTTTACGTCCCTTTTATCCGGCACGCGATTTGCTGGGGCAAAATTCAGGTGCGTGCCAGCTACCCCATAGGTGGAAGGCAACCGAAACACCTTCCAGACGGTCCGCTAATCACGGCGGATGGAGGATCGGCTGGAAATACCAACCCGTCCGCCGTCTGAAAGGAAACCTATGAAAAATGCACTGAGTAGTTGGAACCCACTGCGGGAATTGGAAGACTTCCAGAACCGGATTCTCGGAGCCTTCAATCCCGCTTCAACCGTCCGTCACGGCAACAACGGACGGCAACAATCACTTGCGATGACCGAATGGGTGCCGCTTGTCGATATCACTGAAACCGATGAAGGCTACTTCATCACCGCGGAGCTGCCGCAGGTGAACAAGGAAGACGTCAAGGTGACGGTGGAGAACGGCATGCTCACGATCACAGGTGAGCGCAAATTCGAGAAGGATGAGGGCGACAGGAAGAAGTACCACCGCGTCGAACGCGCCTATGGCTGTTTCGCCCGCAGCTTCTCCCTGCCTGACGACAGCGACACCTCGAGCGTCGATGCGCAGTTCAAGGACGGCATGCTCGACATCCGCATCGCGAAGAGCGAGGCGGCCCGTCCGAAACAAATCGAGGTCAAAGTGAACTGACGCACCCTGCGCGAGCGGCGGGTTCCAGCGATCGCAACCGGAGCTCGCCGCTTGCTTTCCCTTCATCCCAACCCATGAGATTTCATGAAGACGAGTTCATTTCCCAAGCTTTCACGCCGCATCCTGCTTCTCGCACTGCTGGCGAGTCCTCTGGCGCTGACGTCGCTGATTGGCAAAGACCAGCCGGAGCTGAAGATCGATGACAGCCCGCTGGTCCAGGATGGGCGGCAAGCCAACAGTTTCGCTCCGGTGGTCAAACGTGTGACCCCGAGCGTCGTCAACATCTACACGGCGAAAACCATCCGCGACAATCCGGGCGTCTCGCCGCTGATGGATGATGAGATGCTCCGCCAATTCTTCTTCGGCGGCCGCCAGCCAGCCGTCCCGCAGGAGAGGCGGGAACAGAGCCTGGGCTCCGGGGTCATCGTCAGTGAGGATGGTTATGTCCTGACCAACAATCACGTGATCGAAAACGCCGAGGAGATCAAAGTCGCCCTTCCGGACAATGTCTCCATCTACGACGCCAAAGTTGTCGGCACCGATCCACAGACGGACATCGCCGTGCTAAAAGTCGATGCCGGATCGTTGCCCGCAATCACCGTGGCAGACAGCGACATGATCGAGGTTGGCGATGTGGTCCTTGCCATCGGCAATCCATTCGGCCTGGGCCAAACAGTGACCAGCGGCATTGTCAGCGCCAAGGGGCGGGGCGGCATGGGCATCATCGACTACGAGGATTTCATCCAGACCGATGCCTCGATCAATCCCGGCAACTCGGGCGGAGCGCTCGTGGATGCGGGAGGACGCCTGGTTGGTATCAACACGGCGATCCTCAGCCGAAGCGGAGGCAACCAGGGGGTGGGTTTCGCCGTCCCCATCAACCAAGCGCGCTTCGTGATGGAACGGCTGATCGCCGATGGCAAAGTCACGAGGGCTCACCTTGGAGTCATGATCCAGCCGGTGACTCCCGAACTGGCGGAGGAATTCAAGCTCCCTGGAAACACCGGCGCGTTGGTAGGGGATGTCACGGCGTCCTCGCCAGCGGAACGCGCCGGCATCAAGGCGGGGGACGTGATCATCAGTTTCGATGGGAAGAAAGTGCAGGACAGCCGCCATCTCCGTCTCCTTGTCGCCCAAACCTCTCCTGGCACATCCGTTACGCTGAAGATCCTCCGTGAGGGGGAGGAGCAGGATGTTTCCGTCGAACCAGAGCAACAACCACAAGGCGGCATGGCCAAGACTGAAGGAAGCGGCGGTATGAAACGCGGTTCGGACAACGATCCGCTGGCCGGAGTCAGCGTCGAGGACATAGATGCCCGGGCGCGACGCGAGCATGACATTCCTTCCCAGATCCGTTCCGGTGCCCTCATCGTGTCGGTCACCCCGGGCTCCCCGGCATCGCGGGCTGCCCTCAGACCGGGCGATGTGATCCTGGAAATCAACCGGCAACCGGTCAGCGGCGCGGATGACGCCATCGCCAGAAGCAGGAGTCTCAATGAAGAACGCGTGCTTCTCCGCATCTGGAGTCAGGGAGGCATACGGTATCTGATCATTGATGGAAACCCGGTCGAGCCTGCCCGGTAGGCGGCGGCTCATCGAAACCAACAAAGGGATGGCTGGCGGGATCTACCGCCCGCCATCCTCCAAACCACAAATCGAATGGAATCCGAACCAAGCAAAGTCCGCTCACTGGCGATCGAGAGCACCATGGCCCAATTTGATTTCGCCAAAGTGAGCGCCGCCGCTGCCGCGGTCGGCTGGAATGTCAGCACCCGCCCCAGTCATCCCGGAGCGGTCCCCACCATCGACGAAATGAAGCAAATCTCCCGGGAGCTTCTGGAAAAGGCCTGGGATGACGAAGAGGCACCGAGCTGTGAATACTGCCACGGAGGAATGCGGGCCAGCAGGACGGATGGCTGCCTCACACTTCAGTTTGTTCTGGAAGAGGCGTATTTTGTGGCTGCGATTGATGCAGTGGACAAATAGTACACCGGGAGGGCGTGCTGGTATGCATTGAGTTAATGAGGCGCTGGGCTTGAGCTTTACGGGCTACCTCGCTCGCTTGGGCCTTTCCAAGCACAACAAATGCCTTGGGAATCCCAAACCGAACTCCTAAAAGCCAGGGACATTCGGATGTAGGCATCAGAGGGGTTCCGGGTTGGGGTGACATCGCCTAAATGGCGAGGCCAGGACCCGGCGGGGGGGCGCTCGGTCCTAAGGCTAGGAGGCTTGAGCGGTTTCTTCTTAGTTCCGCCTTGAGCAGATGGGGCCGGAAATGAAGAGGGTGAGAAAATTAAACTTGTGGCGATTTCCGGCGAGTATCTCATATCCGGAAACTCCGTGGTTTGAGCTATGAAGACGTCGATATCAATCGTGGCGGCAATTCTAACCTGTATCTCTTGTGTAGGAAACGCGGGGGAGTTGTCCGCCACCTTCCGTGGAGTCCGGCTGCCCGTTGATATCGTGCGGAAGCTTCTACCCAACGGTCTATCCGCCGCGTCCTTGCCGGAAGGTGTGGTGGAGGAGTTGGACAAGGTGGTGCGCCAGCAGCGGGCGACGGAATTTTTCCGATGGCAGACACCACTCAAGATGGAATCTCCCGTCACGTTTGATGATCTGAAACTTCTTCCGGACCCGAAGGCTTACCCCGGCTACGCCCCAAATGCCCGGGGTTACGAGGTTGGGATGGGAGCGGCAGGCACCCTGCGGCTTCTGGGAACTGACGCGAACGGCTGGCACTCCATTGAGGCCTCCATCGAATGGACCGGGGAGGGCACTCTGGAAGGAGAGGAAGCGGCAACTTCCCGGAACAAGCTCGTCCCCCGTCGGAAGAAACTATCATCGACCGTAAAAGTCCGGCATTCCGTTCAAAATCTGTTGGGGACGTTGTCGGCTGCTCCGACTGAGGACCAGGAGCATCTTTCTCTCATCCTCCTCCAGATCATCGATTCGGCGAATCCTGCCGTTCAGCCAGCGCCGGAGCTGCCACCGAGAACCCTTGTTGCCGTGGAGGTCTTCAAGCTGGCTGGCAAGACAAACAACAATCCGGTAGCCGCGGACCTTGAACGCCTGCGGGGCGTGCCGCGGATGAAAGTCGGGGATCTGCGGATTCTTGGAACGAAGGGTGTGAGAAGCAGCGTGGAATCATCTTCCGAAGTGTCTTTCTGGTCGACAACATCCTCCCTCGAATTCAGGCCCTGTGGCCTGCAACTGGCGGTCACGGTGGATGACCAGGTCTCGCTCGATCTCACCCGGACTGGATTGGCGGGGGAATTCACCAGTGCGGATCTTGGCAGCAAGAGGATACCTGAATTCCACCTGCACCAGATCAAGTCCACCTTCGCAGCCGAAGCCGGGTCGCAGGTGGTCCGCCTTGAAGAACTGCCGGAAGGCAAGGAGGCCGATGCGCTCTATTTCGCCCTCATTTCAACCATGGTCGCCAAATAGGCAGGGATGACTCATTTGACGGCTTCAGCTTTGAAAAACAGAACCTCCAGCTTGTTGGGATCCACGCTGGGATAGGCCCCCGGACAAGATGGTTCGCCAACCTTCGCGCCAAGGGTTCCCCGTTGGGCGCGATCGGCCGTTTTCACAAGAATGTGGCCCACGACCCGCTCACCGTCTTTTCCCAGAATCGGGTCGATCCTGATCGAGACCCCGTTTTTCTCGGCCATCCCTGTCTGGCCGCTTGTCGTTTCCACGTCGGGAAGAACCACCATTGACGAGCCTCCCCGAGGGGCGGCGCTCTGATCGATAAGGGATTTGTAGAGCTCCGCCGGATCGCTGGCGGTGAACAGCGGCCCATCTTTCGAAACGGGAGCTTTTGCCGGTATCAGCTGCTTCTCAACCAGCGCCCTGTCCACCGTGAAAATGACGCCCTTGAACCGCATGGCGGTGCCGATTTGTGCGGCTGCCATCAATGGGGCCATTGATCCGAGTAAGGCGATCAATCGGGCTGGGAGGAGGCTGACGGGTTTCATCTGTCTATGAATAGTCATCAGTTCCCTCGGTCATCAAGCCTTTCGTGATCCGCGCGCGGGTCTCCCCATGGATTGACTACGGAGGGAATTTTACAGATTATGAGGCTTATCAAGTGATATTCAAAATCCTGTTGGTCGTCATCCTTCCGGCGCTGAACGTGATCCCCGCAGCCGCCGCCCCTGGAGATGTGGATCCGGACTTCCGAATGCCGCGCTTTTCCAAATCGGGGCCGGCTTATCTTGGGCTGGGGAGTCTCGCCATCGCACCGCAGGATAAGATTTATCTGGGAGGATCTTTCTTGGGTGTTGATGGGGTCGATTTACCCCGTCTGGCGCGGTTGAATGGTGACGGCAGCCTTGACCGGACTTTTATACCGTATGAAGGCTTCAGGACCTGGGCGGAAAGATTCACGGTGATCCGGGGTGGAAGGCTGCATGTTGCCTTCGGGGGCGGTATTCCGCTGGGAAGGAAGAAGGAGGAGGTTCTTCCGGTGGGGACATTGATCCGTCTGCGCTGGGATGGTACTCGCGAGCCGATTCCCGGTGGAGATTTCCGGGCCCCGCCGGCCTACGCCAGTCTCCTCGATCCGGGGGAGAACCTCTATGAGAAGGTTACCGCCGAAAACCTCTTTCCGACCGCCAATGTCGCTTCGCTGTCAAAAGTCCAGGTGCAGCAGGACGGACGGATCCTCGTCCGATCTTCGGCCTACGGGCCGCAGCCAGAGCCAACCTGGAATGCAATCCTGCGTTTTCACCCCGACGGGTCTGAGGATGAAGGCTTCAAGCCTGTGACAGGACAGGGAAGCAGAGGCGGATTCATCCTGTGCCCAGACGGTGCCATTCTGTACATGCACTACAAAGCAGGAGATAAAAGTGGGGTTCTACGTCGTGTCGGGCCCGATGGAAGAGGGGATACCCGGCTGGCGGGCCCAATCCGAGCGACCTCCAGTATCGCCCTCCAGGAGGATGGAAAGATCCTGCTTTGTGCCGTGGTTAACGGAGATGGGCATGTCACTCAGACCGATATTGCACTGTGTAGGCTCAACCCGGACGGGTCCGAGGATGTGACCTTCCCCAAGCGCAGCCTGAGGCGTTCCTTGTGCGGCGTCGCCCTCCAGGCTGATGGGAAGATCCTTTTATACGGGAGCAAAGCGATCGGCACCGGAAGAAGTGAACCGGTCATCTACCGCCTCCTGAATGACCCGCCCCAGGACGAGTTGGATATTTTGAAAGGGCGCATCAGTTGGCTGCGGGGAGGTGCAGCCCCGGCCGTCACCCAAGCCATCTTTGAACTCAGCACCGACGGGGGCGCGAACTGGCGGTGTCTGCCCCAACCGATGCGAAAGCAAGAAGGCTGGGTATTGGATGGTGTCGAACTGGGTGAGGAAGGAATCGTTCGTGCCCAGGGGCAGACTACCGCAGGGAATTCGTATGGATTGGTGTCCCAAGAGAAGCGATTCTCTTTTTGAGCGGTCGTTGCGTGCATTCTCCCAAACACGCGGCCAAGAGTCCTCGGGGGGCACAAGCTCACCACGGATGTTCCACTGGCTGAAATCTGCCGAGTGAGCTAATAACAATCCGTAAAACAGAGGGCGTATGGATTCAAGGGAGACGACGAAAATAACCTGCTGGGACGCTAAGTCACTGATTGTTAATCGGGATAGTCCGAAGCTATCTTTCTTTCAATAGTCTGTGTAGTGTGAACCCATAAGGGCAGGGGTTTGCTTTTAGGAGATCAGGAAAAGAAAGGCAGGATCGCTGCATTATTTATGAACTGAAGTAAGGAGTGCGCTGACGATTACCTTAGGGATTGTGATCCCATGTCGGTGGTTCTAGCTTCAAGTTCTCGATCACTCTTTTGAACGAGTCCTTCTCCCAAGGTGGCGATCCCTCAAGAGGATCGATTTGCGAGATCTTGCGCTCTATCCATTCTATCCAAATTTTCAGATTCTCTTCCGGTTCCTCCGAATCAATCTTACTCGCAAAGCGAGCCTTCATAGCATTCATATACTCCCGGGCGAGGCAAGCGGATCGGAAAGTGGTGGCATCCCCAAGGAACTCTTCAATAGCCTCCCGATCGAGTCTCTTTCGGTATTCTACGAATCGACGGAGCTCTTCTGCTCGCCGATAGCGTTCTTCTTCTCTAGCTCGCGCTTCCTTGGCTAGACGCATCGCATCGGCAATTTGAGGAACAGTAGCTATTATCAGAGGTATCTGATCCTCGATTTTCTGGGAGCTTCCATCCTTCCAGCTAGTGCGACCATTGTATGAGTAGCAATCGCCCACGCGGCATTCCAAAATTCCGGATGGAATATCCTCAAACGTTTTCCAAGGCCACTTTTCACTAGGCGGCTTGTAGCTTCGCCTGTTCTTCTCTTTTAGAACGAGAGTAACCCTTTCCCCACCTGCCTCGATCCAGCAAATTCCGGATTTGTGGTCATCGTAAGTTTGCTGATGCCTGAACCTATCGGGAAGGTGAGATCCTTTCTCGCTGTCGAGGTCACAGCGGAATTTGAATCCCATCGATTCGATTGCCTTCACCAGAATATCCAGAAAAAGAGATGCTCGGTCTAAGGTGCCTTCTGAAACCGTGGCGTTGAGCCGTCTGCGGTTCTTTCGTTTGTCCCAGGAAACTTTTCCGGAAAGCTCCCGGAGATGGGTCCGGGTGGCTTTCACCAATGAATGGAGATTTTCCAAATCGGTAGAAAGCTCGACAGTAGGCAGGGCTTCCAGCTTTTCTTTCGTTTCTGCATCCTTCTCGATACGTTGTTTCTGAACCTCACTATTCGCAGAATTGATTGTCCAAATAGTTTTTGTCTCCTTTATCGCCTGCGGCAACTTTGGGACCGCAATTTTTCTGCCTGCTTGGATCTTCGCCCAATAACCCGGCTGGGGAGTTGGGATGTCCATTGATTTGCAGATGCGCTTTAACGCACTACTTGAGATCCCAAGGTCATTGGCGATCTTGGTAGAAGCCCGCTTCCAAACTTCCTTGTAGAGCCAATCTCGCTCGATTGTCGTTTCCTTCGCCATAATAAAGAAGGTGATCCAATGGTGCTAGTGTGGCCGCCAGATTATTTTGAACTTTACCGGAAAGAAATCCGCTCGTCCATCAGGAGGGACCAGATTGAATCCGTGTTGCCGATACCAATCCGGAAGAAACGGACATTCCTTGAAACCTGCCTCCGTCACGTTTCCAAAGACTTCGCGAACGTGCGCCTTTCTACACCAGTCGAGAAATCTCGTTAGAAGTTCGGTGCCTATGCCGAGTTTTTGAGGATAAATTACCCCCCAATGGGGCCTCACTTTCCGGATCAGTCGGTCAATCCAATCGATCCGGATTTCGACCTTTGGGTAGACAACAATGTCAGAGAGTAGAACCGAATTGTCTGCATTAGTCACCGAAATAAGGTACCCAACTGCCCGACCGTTCCAGAGCGCTCGAAAGCATCCCTCCTCTTCGATGAATGAAACTTCCTCGAAGACAATCGGCCCGCAAACAGGGGGCGCAGAAATTGCGGGAATTGCAGCTGACGACGAACTCATGGCAAATGCATTTATGAGGCTTCTTCGACTGTGGCGAGTTTATCCAAGTAGTATGCGGAAAGAGTTTCACGTGAGACGATGGAGTGCAGGTCGCCGAACTTGTCCTTCAATTCGTGCCGTTCACATGTAAAGAGCGGTTTGAGATCGGCGAGGTTCCCTCTCGCAATGTGGAAAGCCTGAATCGTCTTGCTGTCGGTGATCAGAAAGAAATCGCACTGGGTCCAAAGACAGTAGCTTTTAGCTTGGTTATGGGCATTCAGAATCTCCTCCCGCTTTTTAAGACGGTTCTCCTTCTTGGCCTCGGCTAGCCGAATCGATCCAGCAGCGTACGGAGTTTCATCCGACGGGCACCTCCGGAGGAGGCCAGCACCGAGGCTTGAATCTTCTTTGCTGCAAGGGTTACTTCGGATGAGATCTCTATTGAACGAAATGGTGCGTGTTTGGAAAGCGCAGCGAGGCTAAGGATTGCCTCGCTCCGGATTCATGAGTTATTGGCAGGCTGGCGATTCGCTTGCAACTGTCGGGCTTTCGGCAGGTAGTGGAGGCTCTGGTAGTAGTCGGTAGCTTCTGCGTGCTCGTTGAACTCAAGAAGGTTTCCGAGCTTGAATTTGAGAACATCCCTCACCTTTGCAGGCGTGTGGACGTCGATGGCACTCCCCCTCTAGAAGATCTGCACCTGGTATGCCGTAGGTTCAAGCACGCAGGACGGCCTCTAACGGACCTTCAGCCTCTCCTCGTTCCAAAGCGTCGGTTCGGCGAGGGCGGTCTGGAGCAGCTGGAGCATCTGGCCTTCGTGGCGGGCGAGGGCTTCCGCATCCCACGCGCCGGTGTGATCCATCATGAACTGCTGCTTGAGGCTGTCCGCGGTGGTATGCCGAAAGTTTCTTGGTTCTGTGGTGCCTTCCTCTCATATTGCCTGGTGCTCTATCCAGCCAGAAGACCTTCCTTAGCTTTGGTGCCGGGGATCATTTGATAGGTAAAGCCGCTGCTTGCAGCCAGTTGCCGTGCGTAGGAATCCTTGGCCTGCACGATTAAGTCGTCGACTTTGTTGTCCCCTTTGACCTCGACGATCACGTAAGAGCCATCCGCCCGTTGAACGAGGAAGTCCGGGTAATAGCTGCGAACGGTGTTGGAGACCGGATCGATGTAGGTGATCACAAAGTCGCTCTGGCCGTGGGTGAGCATGCCGGTGAACCAGATCTTGCGGATTGCCCCATCTTGAAGGCATTTCCAGAAGAATTCCCGCTCAGGCGTCGAGTCGAAGCAGTAGTGGTCGAGGTGGAAGGACTTCGCCTTGTGTTGGGAGAATGGAGCTTTTTCGAAGTTTGCGATCAGGTCGGGTTTGGCCGAAACCACGTAGCAATCGGAATCGCCGGTGGGTTCCTTGACCAACTCGACTTCGTAGTCCTCCTCGGAAGTGTATTCCTTCAGGTCGTAAAACTCCCGGAAGAGCCGGGGGACGACGTGGTCATAAAGCACCTCGTTGAATTCGTTGACCGCCTCGAGCACTGCCGCGGTTCCATCTTTAGTCGAGGCTAGGACATTCCTGATCAGTGTCGGCGGCTTGTTAAGGTAGCGTGCGATTTCTGCGACGAGGGTAAGCTCCGAATAAGGGTGCTGTTCCCTGACGTAGGACAGGTCCGCCTTGGCACGAACCTTCGAGGTGTCCATGCCATCGTACTCCTTGTGGATGATCCGGTACCGGTCCGTGTCGACCTTGTCCAATTCAAGGTCGGCACCTTCGGCGACAAACTTCTCAATCAACTGATGGAGCTTGGAAACGCGTTTCAGCGTGATCTTCACTGGCGGGGGAACGGGGCGAACCTCGACCTTCACCTTGTCGGAGCCGGTCTTGTTCACTTCGTCGACCGTGAGGCGGAAGTTCGCCTCCAACTCGTTGTTCAGGATCTTGAGATTCTCGTCCGACAGGTAGACCCGGCCTGTTTGCTGGGCATTGGTGATGGCCCGAAGGCATCGCATGGTGGCCTGGAGCACAAAGACCTTGGACTTTGGTTCCCGATAAAGAGCTACTCCGAAGAGAGACCGGCAGTTCCACCCCTCCTTGCCTTTGCCAACGAGAAGGATGAACTGCTTCTCCGACCCAACGGTATCGAGGGCGTAGAACTCGCGAAGATCGTCGTTGGTTGTGACGGTGCTGTCTCCGACGTTGATGAGAATGGAATCCGTGGGAATGCCGAGGTCGATCAGGACAGATTCCAAGGCGGGTTTCACTTTCTCGGTGAGCTCTTCGATCGACCCGGCGAAGATCGCCATCTTCGGGAGCATTCCCTCGTAGGTCTTACCGCTGTGAATCTTCCAGAAATCACTGACAGCGATCTTGAGGAATTCCTTGTCGCGTGTGTTCGAGTAGCCGTCGATGTGGACGCGCTTGAGGAACTGGTTCGCGATTGCTTCCTTCAGTCCGTAGGCATAGACGATCTCGGGAAGGAGACGGGCTCCGACGTAGGGCGTTCCGGTGTAGTTATAGCAGGCCACGACCTGCGTCCCTGCTTCCTTGAGATGGGCGGCAAGTTCGTCCACGGTGGTGCGGAGGGATGTCTTGCTTGCCGTCCCCACGCCCATGTCTTTTGCGAGCTTGTCGCCGAAGGCGTGGTGGGCCTCGTCGATGTAGATGCCGAGCTGTTCCAGGCGGGTGAGCTTGGCGAAGCGTTGGTTGGAGAGGAGGTCGGCCTCGTCCTCAATGGAGGCGTCGAGGTCGTAGAGATCGTCGAAGCCATCGGTGATCTTCGACTTCTTCTCGTAGGTGTCCCCACCTGCGGCGAAAAGCTGATCAGCGGCGGACTTCGCCTTGTGCTGCTTCTTGAGGATGATCTTCTGGGTGTTCGAAATGATGATGTTGTATTTCGAACGGTCGATGACGTTGAGCGAGAGGCCGGTGTCGTCGAGAAAGTGGAACTGGAGGTGGGTGTCGAGCCAGTTCACGTATTCCGGCGGGACGACCTTAGACTTGTCGAAGGTCTGTATCTCCTTGAGCGAGTGAAGGACGGTCTTGTCCGGTGCGAAGACGAGGGCGTTGTGGCAGAAGCGGGCGTCCTTGGGAAACTTGTTCGCGAGGAGAAATTCGTAGAAGATGCAGGTCGCCATCAGGATCGTTTTCCCAAGACCCATGGTGAGGGCATAGATGTAGTTCGGGTAGGCTTGGCTCGCCTTTTTCAGCAGCCTGAAGACCTCATCATAACTCTGGACCGCCTGTTCCTCGAAGAGGCCGAACTGGCCTTTGGCGCCGATAGAGAAGCGCCCCCGTCCGTCAAAGCCGTTCTTTTCATCCGACCAATCCTTGAAGATCTTCCACAAGGGCTGGTTCTCGGTGAACTCCTTGAGGAAGACATACATCTCCAAGGCCTCGAACTGGGGGCGACGGAGAAACGCTCCCGAGCCGTGAGGCCCCGGGTCGTTGTAGTCGAGGAACTTGAGCGAGAGCTTCTTGTAGCGCCGTTTGATCGTCCCTTTGTTGCCCTCGTAGAAGTGATGCAGGTATTGATGAAAGGGGAAATCCTGCGCGGCGACCTGGGGCTTCTTAGCTATCGCCATTGGACACCTCCATTTCGAGCGACTCGGAAAGCAAGTCGGTGATCTTCACGCGGATCGTTCCGGAATCTCTGGGGACGACATATTCACCCTTCACCATTTCATTCTTCTCGGGGACGTCCACCTCCGTTGGTTCAAAGACGCCGCCATCGTAGTTCCAATCAATCATCACTGACTCGGTGAGTTCACGCCAATCGCAGATCTTCTCCTTCTGAAGCGAGAGTTTCTGAAGGAGATTCATCGGGTAAAATGCGGCGATCTTGAGCTTGCCTTTCTCTACAACAATCTCCGCTTCCGAGTCGCGCTTGAACTCGAGGTTCGCCCTGTCGCGGAGAATATCCACCACCTCAACGTCGAGTTCAAAGCCGTGGCATTCGCGTTTGAGGTGGGCGGCAAGGTCAGGCTCGTGGCCCATGCAGATGAGAAGAAGCGATTCGACTGGCTTGTTTGGCGTGGACTCCTTCTTCTTCTGGAAACTCTTGTAATCGAATCCCGTAATGAGCGAGTTGAGATCAGCCTTGGTGGCGATCCGGTTAACAGGCATGATCCTCACCATGCGACCGTCCTTTTCGCCGTCGTAGAGTGTGCTATTTGGTATCGGCTGTACCTCAAGTGCTTCCACAAGAATTTCTTTCGCCTCGATTGGATTTCGGAATAAATCATATTGATTCACATTAAGCACTGAGAAGCCAGGTGATCTATCCCCCTGAAGCTTCAAATCCGAGATTGTTTTCAGAATACGCTTAGTTGAAATCATAATCGAACCAAGATTGATATCAGCTCCTATAAATCGCCGACCGGCTTTTGCCGCCACTGCCTGTGTGGTTCCTGAACCCATGAAACAATCGAACACAAGATCTCCCTCATTTGATGCCGCCTGAATAATCCGATCTAAAAGTTCCTCCGGTTTTTGCGTTGGATATCCGGT
This sequence comes from Luteolibacter sp. SL250, assembly GCF_026625605.1. Lineage (NCBI taxonomy): Bacteria > Pseudomonadati > Verrucomicrobiota > Verrucomicrobiia > Verrucomicrobiales > Verrucomicrobiaceae > Luteolibacter > Luteolibacter sp. SL250. The sequence continues at coordinate 4,039,891 of NZ_CP113054.1, read as the reverse complement.
TCTGGATGAGGCCATTGAGTTTGCCATGTGAATATCTGTCCACAACGACTCAAGCACCTTGCCCTTGGCATCTTTGAGATAGAATTTATAGCGCCAGCCCGACTCGGCTTTCTTGGGTGCTATTAGTGCTCCCTCTGCCTTCAATCGTTCGAAGGTCTCTGTAGAATATGTTTTTAAAGAGACGCTCTGCCAAGTGCCATTAGGATCATTGTCGGGATTTGTGAACCTTTGCAGATACTCTTCACTGTATGGAAGGCGAGGCTTATTGAAGACATATGTTTTCTTGCAATACCAAAATATAGTATTGTGATTTACTGGAAATTTATTTGCTATTGTTTTGCTGCTCCCGGTAAAGCTGGTGCTTTTCCAAATAATTTCATTAACAAATTGATTGGGGCCAAAAACCTCATCAAGAAGCATTCTAAGGTGATGAGATTTTCTATGATCGCAATGCACGAACACGCTTCCGTCTTCTGCTAGGAGCTCTCGCATCAAAATCAGGCGTTCATACATAAACTGCAAATACTCATCATTGATCCAGATGTCAGTATATTGCTTTTCTTCAAATCCTGAATGACTACTACTGGCTGTCTTGCCCCGCAGCTTGACCGCTAATTTGTAATCTGCATTCGAATCGTATGGCGGATCGATGTAGATCAATCGAACCTTCCCTCGGAACTCCTTTAGCAGATGTGACATCACTTGGAGGTTGTCGCCCCAGTAAAGCCGATTCATCCATCCATCAACCGGCTCGCCGTGATTCTCCTTGAGCTGTGCCGGGTAAAACTGAGTCGATGTGAACGGACGCTTCCCCTTCCAATGCAGCATGGGATAGCCCTTGATCGGCTCGAACTTGTAGGTCTCGACCGATTCCAGCTTTGATTCGTCGTTGATTTCCAATTGGGATTGGTCGCTCATGATTGATAAGGGTAAATCGGGTTGCAGTGAAGGTACATGTCGCAGTTCCCGCAGAGCTTTTCAGTTTTGACCGTGTTGCTCATGTCGTAGTCGCGGGCCTCGATATGGGACACGATCCGGTCGAAAGTTGCGATAGTCTTAGCGATATCTGCTCCGGCGCGGTCATATGAAATGGTCGGTATCCCGTTCTTTTCGGAGGTGTAGTAGAGGTGCATTCGGCTCACGATGAGACCTTCCCGCTCCTCAATCAGGTGGGCGTAGACTTCGAGTTGCCGACGGTAACGTTCAAGAACCGCTCGGTCCCCCGGGAAGTTTAGATCCGGCTTCTTGCCGGATTTGAAATCCACGATCTCGACGGTCCCGTCTGCGCCCTGTACTAGGTCGATGGTGCCGTGAAGGATGTAGTCCTCCTTCACGAGAGAGACATCCACTTCCGCCGCCTTGATGACTGACCAGTCGTGCTCCTGGCTGCTCTTGTAGCGGAGAACCTGTTCGAGGAGCGCGTTCAACTGTCCTGGCGCGAGGTAGGTTCGCTCAGAGCGGGAGAGCGATCGGTAGTTCGCTTCGAACCATTCTTCCACTTGTTCGTTCGTCACCCGGTGCTCTTCCCCCCGGAGGATGGCCTTGTGCATGTCCTCGATCGTCTGGTGAATGAGCGTGCCCGCCATTGGGCCAGATTGACGGACAGAGGCGAATTCAAGTTCTTTGAAGAACTTGTACTGAAGCGGGCAGTTTTCGTAGAGCAGTACGTGCGAGGTGAAGGAATACTGATGCTTGATGTTAGGCTCCTTGAGCTTCTCAAAATCGAGCAGCGACAGATCGACTGCGGAGCTTCGCCAATGAGGCAATCCGTCATAGACTGGCCGGAATTCCTTCCTGGGGATCTTGAGGCCGCCCTTCTTGTTCCGCTCCTCCAGGCCGATTAGACCGAGAAGGTTCTGAGGCCGGGAAAAAGCCGTGTAGTAGAGGCGCCAGAAGTCGAAGAACTTGGTGCGGTCGAGCGGTTCGAAAGGCGGCTTGTGGTAATACCGGGATTGCAGCGCCTCGTCGATGTCGTCGAACTGCTTCCGGGGCGATGCCTCCAGCGACCCCACCAGCACAATCGGAAACTCCAGTCCCTTCGACTGGTGGATGGTCATGAACGATACGCAGCCAGCTGGAGCAAGCTCTTCAAAGTCCTCATACTCCTCGATCCCGCCATCAATGAGGAAGCGGAGGAAGCGGTTGAAAAACGCCTGAAGGTCTTTCTGGAGCGAGTCGGGCGTGAAAACGATGATGTTGTGAAGATACTCGAACTTGGTGACGAGGCGGGAGAACAGCGCGAGGTTGTAGGTGGCACGCAGGTCGTATGACCTGCCGTTGAGGTCCGCTTCCAAAAAGCTCCGGAACATCGGGAACTGAAACAGCTCGTACATGAGCTGGGAGAACCGATAGTCGGTGGGTGCCGAAAGGCGGAGGTGGGCCTGGGCGTGAAGGTTGGCCCACTTCAAGAGCCCCTCATGCTTCTTCCGGTCAGCGCGGATCGCGTTGGCGAAGGTGGTTTTGCAGTCGAGGTAATAGCCCCATACCGGCAGCTCGATCTTTTCGTCCCACTTCAATAGATCGAAGAGGTTCGGGAAGATGAAGACGATAGCCCCAAGGATAAGCTTCACCTCCTCCCGATCAAAGAAGAGTGCGGACCGCGGGGAAAAGACCGGCACACCATTGGCTTCCAGGAAGTGGGCGAGCGCCGTTGCCTTGGGACTCTTGACCGAACGGAACAGAAACGCAATCTGGTTGAGGTCGTCCAGCTTCCCCGACTCCTGAAGGCGACGAATGAAGGATAGTACTTCGTTGTGGTAATCGTCTTGGGTCCCACCGGTAGTGACGCGAATCACCGTGGAGGTTTCAGGGAATTCCCCTTGGCGCGGCTTGATTTCCTTATCGAAGCGGAACTGGGAGCCATCATCCCCACGCCAGTTCAGATGCCGCATCCACTCGTTGTAGAAACCGATGATTCCCGGATGCGACCTGTAGTTGGTGGTGAGTCGGACACTCTTGCATGTTCCCGGTGGGAAATTGCTTGGGAACTCCAGGATGTTTCTGATCGTGGCTCCCCGAAAGCGGTAGAGACCTTGGTCGTCATCCCCGACAACGCAGAGGTTTGAATGTCCGGATGCCAGCTTTAGAAGGATCTTCTCCTGAACGGTGTTAGTGTCTTGATACTCGTCGATCATCAGGTATCGCAAACGCCCCTGGAGGGCGGCAAGAACCTGGGGATTTTGGGCGAGAAGGTGGAAGGCCTCGACCTGGATGGACGAGAAATCGAGAAGGTTTTCCTCGGCGGTCAGGCGCTGATAGGCATCGTAGAGATGGCCGATTGCGGCGATCGCCCCGTCCCCGTCCCGTTTTAGCGCGTCCGGATCAAGAAGCTCCTCGGACACCTTGTTGACGTAGGAAATGACGGTTTCGGCCTGGCTCCAGCCATTCGTGTTGGAAAGGTTGAGCAGATGGTGCGAGTGCGGAGACTCCCGGAACTGATTGATGCGGCGGTAGACGAAATACCGTTGGTCAAACTGGTCGAGAATGCGGTAGTTGCGCTTCAAGCGGGTAAACTCCCGGTGATCGTCGAGGATTCGGAGAAAGAGCGAGTGGAGGGTCCCCACCCACATCTCGTTCAGATTCACCCGGAGTTCCAGTTCCAGCAACCGGTTGGAAATGCGCGTCACCAGCTCGGAAGCGGCCTTTTCGGTGAATGTGGCGACCAGGATGGACGAGGGCGATTCCCCTCGCTGAATCAGACGAACCGTCCTTTCTACCAGAGTCCGGGTTTTTCCGGAACCTGGGCCAGCAATCACCAACAACGGGCCTTCCGTCGTTTCAATCGCTTCAAGTTTCTCGTCATCCAGTTGGGGCACTGGCGGCAGTGTAAAAGGGGAAATCCCCTTTTTGCAATGCTCATACACACCCCGAATCTTGGAAACGATGCCGTTTTTCCGGACGGAATGGTTAGACTTCGATCCTTTTCGGGCGAGATAGACTAAAATTCGGACGGCAAAACACCAGCCTTCTCCCGGACGGTCCGAAAATGTTTGTGCGGGTAGACGTCTGCGAACGAAAACTGATCGTCGTGATGCCGAAACCCTTCATTGATCGGTATGGTACGGCGCATGCCGACGAGGGTGAGTGCAGCGATGAAAAGGGTTGCCGAAGTGGGCTCGGGAATATTTGTCGTCACCCATCCGACGTCGCGGAGGGCCTGCAGGTCTTTGGACCAGGTCTCGTCGGATCGGATCTCTGACCCTGTCTTCTTACGACGGATCAAAGGTGACAGACATTGTGCACTTCCGGCTCACCAGCCTCGCATGACAGGATCTCGGGTGGCCGATCAGGAACCTCCGCAACTCCATTTCGAGGCGCTCTGCACGTCCAATGGCGCGACCTGCGAGTGCGGGACTATCTCCGCGGTGATCTTCCGGTCCATATGAACAGAAGAGCTGCGGGGGGGGGGCAGGCTTCGACTTGGGCATGCCGGTCGTGGATCAGCCTACAAGCGTTACTCGTCGATAGACCAAGGTGGTGAGGCTTAGACCGCCGCTCTCGGGCCCATCGGCTGATCTCGACAGGTCCTGAGGCGGGCAGGCAGCGGGAGAGTGTGACCCATGAGTGTAACTGGGCCAAGCCCCATTGGAGGACGAGGAATGTCAGCTGTGGAGGACTTCGGCGCGGAAAGATCCGCAAATCAGGGGTGTATGGATTGAGGAGAGATGACGAAAATAATCTTCTGGCGCGCTAAGTCGCTGATCGTCAGCTAAGATGGTCAGGGGTGATGATTCTTTTGATGGTCTGCGTACTGTGAACCCATAAGGGCAGGGATTTGCTTTCAGGAGATCACGAGTAGAGATGAAGTTTTGTTAGGCACGGCAGGAAGGCCTCGTTCATTGCGAACGAAAAGCTTGATCTCTGATAATGTTGTCGATTATCAACGGATTAGCGTTATTAGAATAGGACGGAAGACGTCCTAGTCCAACCGCTTTGCCCCGATGATTCAATCTAATTCATTGATGGTAAGAGAGTCAAATTGAGTCCGCTTGAGGCATCATCAGTCGTCTTGGGGCCTCCAGCCTGACCGGGAGCACCGAGTGCCTTGATCAGAAACCCAGCGCGCCGGAACTTTCCATAGGATGTCTCCGCCGCACCGTGCCCGGCATTCATGATCGGGACATAGTCGAAGTTCTTTCCGGCTTTCTCCAGCGCGTTGACCACCTGAGCCGTCGAAGCCGGGTAAACATTCTGGTCGATCTCACCAACTATCAGCATTAGGCGGCCATCCAACTTCGCGGCGTGGGTAACGTTCGAATTCCTCTCATAGCTCTCGTCCACCGGCCAGCCCATCCAAGCCTCGTTCCACCAGATCTTGTCCATTCGGTTATCATGGCACCCGCAATCCGCCACTCCGGCTTTGTAGAAATCCCCATGCTGCAGCAGACCTGCTAGGGCGCTTTGGCCGCCCGCACTTCCCCCGTAGTTGCCTACCCGTGCGAGGTCCATCCAGCGACGACTGGCGGCGGCGGCTTTGATCCATGGGATGCGATCAGGGAATCCGGAGTCCATCAGGTTTTTCCAACAGACGTCATGGAAGGCCTTCCCCCGCCAGTTCGAACCTATTGGCGAACGCGATCACCCATGGGTCAAGGGATCAGCCGATCACCGTCACCGGGGAGGTTCAAGAATCGGAGTTCGAGCTTGCCGTGGAGAACAGCGGGAACCGGATTCCGGATGATCTGGTGCCGATCCTCTTCCAGCCTTTCGCGCGCGAGAAGGCGAGCGCCAGCATGAACGGGCTTGGGCTCGGGCTTTATATCGCCTCCGAGATCGCAAGGACGCACGATGGATCGTTGACCGTGGATTCCTCGGCCGAGAAAACCTCCTTCAGATTGAGGATGCCGCTGTTGGCCGGGGAAAAACCGGGAATGTGAAACTGGCGTGCAGAGTGGAGCCACCATTGCCTGATTTCGACCCATAGACTATTTCGGCGAAGTTAGCTGGCAACCGGGGGCCCATCCGTGTATCTTGAAAAATGATTTTCCGGGTGAGTGTGAATCTGAATTATGATCTGGAGAACACGGCCACCCTGATCCTCGCCATCAAATGCGCCAAAGCCCCGGGCCAGCGGATCCTCGCCGAATCTTTCTACACTGAACCGTCACTGGAACTGCAGGACATGGAGCCGGCGGAGGGATCAAGCCGCCTGGTAAGGCTTTCCGCCGCGGGACCCAGCCTCCACATCCGGTATCAGGCGGACGTCATGACGGGATGGGTGTCCGTTCCACCATCGGAAATCCAGGACGGGGCATGGGGCAACCTCCCATCCGACTGCCTTCCATTTTTGTCTCCCAGCCGGTATTGCCAGTCCGATCGGTTCCGTGCGCATGCGATGGACCTTTTCGGCCACTGTGAATCCCAATATGCCATCGCATCGGCGATCTGCGGATGGATCTTCAATCATGTGGTTTACGAGCCGGGCAGCAGCAACGAGCGATCCTCGGCGGTGGACACTTTCGAGCAGAGGGTAGGAGTGTGCCGCGACTTCGCCCATCTCGGCATTGCTTTCTGCCGGGCGATGAGCGTGCCCGCGCGGTATGTTTCCTGCTATTCGCATCTCCTTCAGCCCAATGACTTCCACGCCCTGTTCGAGGTTTTCATCAATGGAAGATGGTATGCGTTCGATGCCACCCGCCGCGCTCCGGTCAATGGCACTGTCAGGATCGCTGTCGGCAGGGATGCGGCGGATGCCTCAACGTGCACCATGGTCGGAAATCCGAAGCTGACCAACATCGAGGTCATTTGTAACGCGAGGGATGGAGGTTTTATGTCCACCCTCCCCGGCTCACACGGCGTGGCTTGGACGATGGAAGGACGCTGACAGCAATGTTATCCAGGCGCACCTCCTGATTTGTCAGTCATCGGCGGTAAGCTAACGGCCCTTTGCGGGTATTTCACTCGTCCAATTCGCTGAAACCCACCTACCGCCGGTTTTCCTCATCCCACAATTTCAGTCTGATCGTTTTCAGGATTCCGCGCCACGTGACGGGCTGGATCGAGGAGAATTACTCGTGCGATTCATGGCAGCGTTGCAGATGGTAATTCGGAATCCGCTGGCTCCCTGCTTGGACCATACAGGTGTCGTTTCACCAAGTCCGGCTCGACAAATGGATTGCCATGAGCCCCATCCGTGGTACCAGTCAACTGATCGCAAGCCTGATGCCCGGTCCGCTTGACCGGTTCTGTAACGCAAAGCACCCGCCAGGTTCCTGAAAGTGCGTTACGGAAAAGAAAATATGGACATCTATGTAGGCAACTTGCCTTACACCGCCAACGAAGCCGATATTCGGGAAATATTCGCCGAATTCGGAGACATCCAGAGCGTTAAAGTCGTTCTCGACCGTGAAACCGGGCAATCAAAAGGCTTCGGCTTTGTAACTTTGGCGGATCAATCCCGTGTCAACGAAGCGGTGGGGGCACTTAACGGAAGAAACCTGAACGGGAGAGCGCTGAGGGTGAACGCGTCCGAACCCCGCCCTGCAACCGGCGGCTTCGGAAGCGGGAGCTACAGCGGCGGGGGGAGTAAGGACGGCGGCGGACGCAACAAGCGCAACACGGGCTGGTAAATAGCGGCCCTTATCGAAAGTGGCAGGTCCGCTCCGGAAGGGGCGGGCGGATCCTTTTCCCATGCGCGGAGTTGGAGCCAGACTATTCCTCTGGACAAGGGAACGAAGCATTCTCCCGGGTGATGGTAGCCAAATCGAATTTATGGATGAAGATTCTCCGGACCCCCACTCAGAGCGATTAAAGGAGGCTATGGACGAACCTTGCTGCATTCTAACTGACAACGGGTCCTATCAGTCGGAATCAACGATGAGCCTGCGTAATGTCGCCGAGCGTCTTGCCGAAAGGATTGGGCAAACAGTCCATCCAGTGTCCTTGCTGCACTCGACGAAAATCAACCCGGAAGAACTCGGCGGTGTATCAGCCGACATTTTCGAAAGCTTCATCCAGAAAAAGCGAACAGAGGGCTTGAACCGCTTTCTGATGATACCCCTTTTCTTCGGGCCTAGCGCGGCCATCAAAGAATACCTCCCGCAACGCGTGGCGGCGCTTAGGGAAGAAGGCTGGGGCGAACTGGAAGTAAAGGTGGCCCCCCGAATCGATTCCCACACGCCTGCGGTAGGGAAGGCGAAGCCCGCGACCGAATGTTGAATGAAAATTTTCGTTCGCCGCCCGCAGCGGAATGATGTGAAGCTTGTTCACGTCCCAGCTTTCCTCGTTCTGTCGCGGAACCTGCTTGAACGTGACGACGTACAACTGATCGGTGTACCCGAAAGTTGAAGCAACAGGGAGAAACCTGCGGAAGGTTGGGTCATTGACTCCGGCCGGGGGTACTGGGAAACGACCAAGAATCGTCGTCTTTCTCGTCTGCCGGGCCAGAGGGATTAAGGGCATCTTGCCTGATAAATTGCAGAAAAGAGATTTTGGTTCATCTTGCGCTCTATCATCTGAGCCATCGGATCCTTTATGGAGAGGGAGGTTGGAGGAATTATCGCGATTGGGTGTTCCAAATGCACAAGTGTGACACCGGCGAACTTTCGCCATGAACCATACAAAAGAAATGTCCAAACTTACTACCCTCCAGGATCTGCTGATTCATAGCGTAAAAGATCTCTACAGCGCCGAGACCCAACTTGTGAAAGCGTTGCCGAAAATGTCCAAAGCGGCATCCGATCCTGTTCTAAAAAAAGGATTTTTGACGCATTTGGAAGAAACCGAATTCCATGTCATTCGCCTTGAGCAAGTTGCAGCTCTATTGGATGCGAGTCCGCGGGGGCTCAGTTGCAAAGCAATGAAGGGGCTTATCGAGGAAGGAGGAGAGACGATTAAGGAAGAGGCCGAACCCGGCATCAAAGACCTTGCCCTCATAGCGGCAGCCCAGAAAATCGAACACTATGAAATCTCCGGTTACGGTTCCGCCCGCGCTCTTGCCAAAGCCATCGGAAACGATGAGATCGCCAGCTTGCTCCAAACCACGGAGGATGAGGAGGGGGCTACCGATAAGAAACTAACCACGGTCGCCGAGAAAATTGTTGCTGGCATTCCGCAATCATAACCATCCCCGATTCTCTTTTCGGGAAAGATCAACACCGATCGGAATCGACGATTCAGCCTGCCTTTCCAAGCTGGTATTCAGCCATCAGCCGATGACAATTTGGATATTCCTTCCGAAAGGTGCCGTAAGAGACGCTGATGCCCATCGTGTTCTACGTGAGCAAAGATAAGGAACTCCCGGAAACGTCGTTCGATCGCCTGAAGCGATCGGGCTCTGATTTTCGGATCGAGTTCCTTGCGTCTGCTCAGTTGTCTAAGATCATCAATAAGGGATAGCGCTTTTCTCCGGTGACCGGCTGATACGTTTCCTTTGTTGAGATCATACTCCTGAGCATAAGCCTCTAGTATCTCATCCGAGTCGTTGTTCATCTGTTTTGGCGTTCATCTGGACTCGGGATCCCTGGCGGACCACCAATTTTGCACCGCCACGGAAATCTCCCAGACAGCGCTGGAAGCTCCTTCCGCACGACCTCGGATCAGCGCCATCTCGATGGTTGATGTCACGTCCTCCCATTCAACCGATCGCTGATTTCGGAGAGCGTCAATGAGATCAATAGATCCTTCCCCGGAGGGGTCGGTAAAAATCGCATCACCCCGCGTGCATTCCTTGATGGTGGCCACTTCCCCCTCAACGAGAGCTTCATTCAATTCGATCAGATCACGAACCTTGGAAAAAGCGGATTCCAGTTCAAGAAGGAGTGAAGTCGAGTGATCTTTCATGGCGCGGATTTTTTCCAGCAATCGGATCATCTCAGGATCAAACCGCGTAATCTTCGGTTCACATCCCCTTTGGATCACACCCACCTTGGAAGGACGGCAGGCAATGTCGAGCTTAGTTAGAGTTTATTTATTCAAACCCTAAAAAGAGTATGAATCTGGTTTATCATTTTGAAATGAAGAAAAAACTTGGATAGGGTTTGACTTAATTTGAAACGCCACGACGGTGTGGTGTTTCGTTTGTGGTCATTCCGGCCGCTTGACGGCGCGGATCACGGCGCTGCTGCCATCATTGGCGCGAGATTTTCATCTCGCCATGCAACCTCATCAGTCGACGCGTCACATTGCATTCATTGGGAATTATCTGCCCCGACATTGTGGGATAGCCACGTTTACCACGGATATCTGCGAGGCGATCGCCGCCGAATTTCCTGCTGCCAGTTGCATCGCCGGGGCGATCAACGATAGGACGGAAGGATACGATTACCCTCCGCGCGTCCGTTTTGAGATCGATCAGAATGATCCAGAGTCTTATCTGAGGGCCGCGGACTTCCTTCATATCAACAATGTTGAGGTGATCTCCGTGCAGCATGAATTCGGAATCTATGGGGGGGCGGCGGGAGACCTGCTGCTGGATTTTCTGAAACACGTGAAGAAGCCGGTAATCGCGACGCTTCATACGGTTCTCCAGTGCCCCAATGCGGATCAATCGCGCGTGATGGGGGAGCTGGACCGGCTTTGTGCAAGATTCATCGTCATGGCTGAACGAGGACGACAACTGCTCATGGACGTCTACGGAGTGGATCCGGCCAAGATCGATCTGATCCCACATGGTGTGATCGACATGCCCTTCGTGGATTCGAACTTCTACAAGGATATTTTCGATGCGGAAGGGAAGACGGTGCTTTTGACCTTTGGGCTTCTTTCGGAAAACAAGGGAATTGAGACGGCGATCCGGGCTTTGCCGGCGATCCTGCGAGAAAATCCCGATCTCGTTTATATGATTGTGGGAGCGACCCATCCACATCTTATCGCACGGGAAGGGGAAATTTACCGGGACAGCCTGGTCGAACTCGCCGAAAGAATCGGTGTTTCGGAGCAGGTGGTTTTTCATAATCACTTCGTGACGCTGGAGGAGCTCAAAGAGTTTATTGGGGGCTGTGATGTGTATCTCACTCCTTACCGCAACGTCGAGCAGATCACTTCTGGAACCCTCGCCTATGCTTTCGGTGCGGGAAAAGCGATCGTTTCGACTCCTTATTGGCATGCGCTCGAACTGCTGGACGACGATCGTGGGATTACCGTTCCTTTTGAGGACGTGGAGGCGCTTTCGAAGGCGGTGAATGATCTGCTTGCCCATCCGACCCGCATGACCGCCATGAGGAAACGTGCGTGGAAGGAAGGCCGGAAAATGGTGTGGCCGGAAGTCGCGCGGCGTTACATGAAGAGTTTTGATCTCGCCCGCGCCACCCTCAGTCTTCCGATTCCGGCAACGGATGTTTTGGCGAAGGTTCCCGAAATCCTGCCAATCCCGCCTATGAATCTGGATCATTTGTATCGGATGACTGATCACACGGGGATCTTTCAGCACGCTATCTATCACATCCCTAACTACCATGAAGCGTATTGCACGGACGACAACGCGAGGGCCTTTATTCTCACTATTTTCCATCAGGAGGAACACGGTTCTGATGCCGGTGTCGACAGGCTGGCCTGTTCGTATCTCGCATTCCTCTGGTATGCGTTCGATGCGAACAGGAGACGTTTCCGCAACTTCATGAGCCACGACAGAAAATGGCTCGAAAGCATGGGTTCGGAAGACAGTCATGCGAGGGCGCTATGGGCCGCTGGAACGGCGCTCGGCAGGTCAGGGAACGAAGGTTTCCGAAGTCTATCTGCTCTTCTGTTCCAACGCGGGCTCGGTGTGGTCAGGCATTTCAGTTCGCCCCGCGCATGGGCTTTCACTTTGGTGGCGATCCATGAGTATCTCCGGGCGTTCTCAGGAGACCGGGCGGTCGCCGAAATGCGGGATCTGCTTGTATCCCGGTTGATGGATCTGTTCCGCGCTAATTCCTCGGATGCATGGCCGTGGTTCGAGCGGATCGCTACCTATGACAACGCGAAGCTGCCGCACGCGTTGATCCTTTCCGGGAATCCGGAAGCGGTGGAAACCGGATTGCTCTCGCTGTCGTGGCTGCTTGAACAACAAACCAGCAGCAGTGGGAATTTTTCTCCGATCGGTTGCCACGGTTTCTGGCCGGAGGGAATGGACAAGGCACGCTTCGACCAGCAGCCGGTCGAGGCTCATGCTACCATCTCGGCCTGCATGGCGGCCTTCCGGTTAACCGGGGACCGTGCTTGGGCCGACGACGCGCGGCGCTGCTTCGATTGGTTTCTCGGTCGCAATGATCTAGGCCTCGCTCTCTATGATCATGCAACCGGAGGCTGCAGGGACGCATTGCTCCATGATCACATCAACGAAAACCAAGGGGCTGAATCGACCCTCGCTTTCCATTTGTCCCGAGCTGAACTCAGCCTGCATGTCTCAACTACCCCACTCTGTTCATGACAACCCCTTCCATTGTGCCAACCGGGATCCATCTCCATCCGGATAATTCCCGTGTATTGGTGCGGACCTTTATCCCGTCGGACACCACCGCAGTCCTCCGTATCATTGAGCGTGCCCTCCTTACGGAGGAGCAGGAGGTGACCCTCCTTCTAACGGATCTTCACAAGCAATTCGGGGGAAGACACCAACGCATCGAAGCTGCATGGCGAAGATCCTACTCCGCGGTGAGATCTCATATTCGTCACGAAGAATCCCTTTCGGAACAGCGTCGCCTGTATATCGGAGCGCTTTTCAGTGGCGAATACGCCTTGGAATCCGCGGCTTTGTTCAATCCATCCATCGTTCCTCATCCTGATCAATCGGGGTTGGCTGAGGACGAACTAAGGTTTGTCATGAGCCTCCGCGCTACGGGTGAAGGTCATATTTCCTCCATCACCTTTCGCACGGGTGTGATTGGGGGCGATCATTCGATCCGGCTCGACGGACGTTCCTCCCACGTGTCCGCCCCCGAATTGCATCCAGATCCGGTGTTCTCGCGCGGTGTATTCTTCAGGAAACTGGCTGAAATGGAGTTCGACAACCATTGGACGCAGACGCTGAAGCAATCGTTGCCCGACCGTTTCACCCGTGGTGAACTCAACGCCGCGATGCTCACCGCCAAAGGTGCCACCCGCACGACGATGCGCGAATCCCGTCGAATGGATGAGTGTATCCGCTGGCTTGCGGAGGCCAATTACGAGGTTCGGTTCGACCATTCCATTCCCCTTTCCGAGCGGGTGATCTTCCCCGTTTCCCCCAACGAGAGCAACGGTATCGAGGATGCGAGGTTCGTGATGTTCCAAGAAGATGACGGAGCCATCAACTACTATGCCACCTACACGGCCTATAACGGACGCGCGGTGCTTCCACAGCTTCTTGAGACGTCGGATTTTGATGCTTTCCGCGCGGTCACATTGAACGGTTCTTCCGTCAGGAACAAAGGCATGGCACTTTTCCCCCGCCGTGTGGGAGGTAGATTCCTCATGGTGTCAAGACAGGATGATGAGAATCTCTACCTGATGGAGTCAGTGGATCTGCATGTATGGGAGGAAGCGCGTCTGCTGCGGAAACCCATGGAATCCTGGGAAGCGGTGAAGATCGGCAACTGTGGTTCGCCCATCGAGACAGCCGCTGGCTGGCTCCTGCTTACGCATGGAGTGGGACCGATGCGACGGTACTGCATCGGGGCGATTCTTCTGGACCTCGAAGATCCTTCAACGGTGCTCGGCCACCTAAGGATTCCGCTGCTGGAGCCGGATGAGCCGCTCAGAAATGGCTATGTCCCGAACGTAGTCTACACCTGCGGATCGATCATCCATCACGGGAAACTGATCCTTCCTTACGGTTTGAGTGATACCTCGGTGACGATGGCTGTCGTGGACCTTGCTGAACTTCTGGAGAATCTGGATCCCTTTCGTGAAAAGGAGTGAGGCCAGAAATTGGGCGAAGCGCTCACGATGCTAGCGGAGTCGCGGAGTATAATGCCTTCATCGGTTGTTGCGGTTATATGCTTCCGCTCCCGCTAGTTGCTGGGTTTATAAAAGTTACTTAAATTCGGTCGCCCAATGATTTGGTCAGAGGTTCATCGAGCGAACGGTTTCACTGTTTGATTGGCATCCTCTTCGGGCACAGTCACCGCACGAGGCTCGCCCTGCCACTCGTGTTCGACGTCAAAGATCTCTCCATCCCCATGCTGCCCTCCGTGCCGACAGCTTACAACTCTAATCCGGCGACTTCTGGATGCGGCTGTCGAGGCTTGTTGGCCAACATTGTGTAAACCATAACATGGGAGGTGCTCCGAAATCTGACTATTCGCAGAGATATGTCCTGCAGAGGATCTCCGATAGCTCCCAGCTATTGAACTGAGCTTGCGTTGAACGATTCACGCTTACTTCCCATTTCTCATCACTGCTCAGAATTCTTCCTTGGACAAAGGCATCTGCAGTCTTGCGGGTAGGGAATCCAAGGTCTCGGGAAGATCCATTCGTTGCCCAATAGATTCCAATCAGCCCATCGTCGTCGGAATCTACCGGACTAATGAGGTAATGTTTCCAACGGAGCAAATTAACCACATCACGCAGCCCTTCGACCGCGCTTTCACAGGTTACTGCGTAAGTCTCATCGTGGATAAATACAGACGTGACTTTGTCCTGCTCGTCCCTCTTCACCGCCACCTTGCGCCGGTCTACCTCAATTTCATTGGGGATTTGCATGGTGAGTCTCTACCACATCTTTGAGAGCCCAGCCACAATAAAGCAACGAGTCAACGCGGTTCTCCTTCTGTCCCTCAGGGCATGAGCAACCCCAAAGCCCTTCCCTTCTCTTCGCAAAACCGTGCTTTAGAGGTCCTCACAGGCAGTCTTCTCGCGCTTGCAATTTCAAGTGTCTGACCTATTTTGCAGAGTGGAGCCTTTCATGAATGAAGAACGTGTCCTTACCTGGGAAGTCTGGGCGAATTCCGGCCATGGATCGCTAGATGACTGCGGAGAGGAGCTTTGGGTGTTTTATTCGGAAGAAGAGGCTAAAGAAGCACTTCCAAGCCTTCGCCAGCGGAACGAAAAATTACACACGTGGCGGATCGAGCCTCACCGGCGCGAAAGGGAATTCATCGGCTCATTTCATCAGGTACTTTTGCCCGAGCCAGTTGGTGGAACAATTTCCGAAGAAATGTCTATAAGCGCTTCGTAGCCTCCCGTCGAAGGTTCAGGCTACTTTGTTCAGGATGCCCGGTTCCCCGGTTCCTTTCCAATTCTGGGGCAAGAAGATCAATCTCCGCATCTTCAACGCGGTCAGCCGGTCGAGAGCATTCCACAGGTAAAGGAGGCTAATCAAAAATGATTTCGGCCTTTTTGGGGCGGTTCTGCCTGAAGAGGGATTCGAAGATTTCCTCCAAGGAAGTGCGGCTAAGGGATGTCCGGCCGTGTGTTCGTCGGCAGTTCCTCGAAGAAGGGAAAGGCAGATCTCTCGGAAATGGGGAACCGCTGCCAGCGGATGACCTCCTCATCCAATCCGCGCAGCTGTCAGCAACGAGGATACTTGTCTTGAGGGACATCCTGTAGTCAGGGAGGTAGGAGACCGATGATAAGAACGAAATCTAGAGACCAGCCTTGCCGATCTGTCCGTCCCGCACCACTTTCGTCCGCTTCCAATTGGTGATGACCACGGACCCTTTCTTTTTGACGCGAGGCAGGCTCCAGATTTCCGAAGGAGACCTGCCCGCCGTCTACGTGGTAGAAATCGAACCTCTTCCGCAGGCCGATAATCGCCAGTTCTCCGCATCACACGATTTCCATTAGGGCGCTGGCTCCAGTGAGGAGTTTGACGGGAAGCTCCCGAAATGTTGGAATCTTCGAAACAATGAGTTTGGAAAAAGCCATCAAACACGGAAAGGAACACCGGAAATCCTATCGGGGAAGCAGGCTGGTTGATTCCAGTTGCCGAAACCACGGAAGCTGTTCCTGGTGTGCCGAAGGACGCCAGCATTCCTCCCGTCGCCGGAAACCGGCACCCGATGCCGAGAGCGAGAATTCCTGAGGAACCGCCTAGCTTGGCAGCCTGCCCATCCGTCTATTTGTCGGAATCTCGCTCAGCGTCTTCTCCATTCCGTTCTCACAATCTCCGGGGAATGACGAATGCGAGAAATACCCCGACCCTACATGCCGTCGAACTTCCAAGGGAAGAATCCTACCGTAGCGCCGGAACTGTGCAGCGGCGAGATTGACTGCCTGTTCATAGGCTTGGACTCGATCAATTGATGGCGTCATTCCTCATCCCATCACAGCCGTCAATATCTGGGGATCGCGATGGGATTCCGATCCCGTAGCGGTAGAATCCCACCAATGATGGGTGATGCGGAGAAGCGGTTGGAGGCTGGGTTGGGCTATTTGCAGCTCGGCATGTTCGAGGAGGCCAACGAGGAAATCGAACAATTGCTACCGGAGGAGAAGACTTCCCCCGGCGTGCTCCGGCTTCGAGCGGCGATCTATTCGGAGACGAAATCCTGGCTTCTGCTCCGGGAGGTCGCTGGATTCCTGGTGGATTCGCTGCCGGGTGATCCCCAGCATTGGATTTGGCTGGCACATGCGACCCGAAGAACCACCGACATTCCAGCGGCTGAGACAATCCTTCTTCGAGCACTGGAACTTCATCGGGGTGAGGCGATGATTCATTTCAACCTTGCCTGCTCTGCGGCCCAGACGGGGAAGATCGAGGAGGCGAAAGAGAGGCTCCGGGACGCCATTCGGTTGGTTCCGGAAACTCGGCTGTTGGCTCTCGATTACCCAGACTTGGAACCGCTTTGGTAGGGGCGGAGGGATTTGAACCCTCGACCCGGCCCTTATAAAGAACCCGCTCTTACCGCTGAGCTACACCCCCAAATGCAGTGGCATCGGGGTGGCATATTCGGAATTGGCCGATTGGCGCAGCGGTCACACAGGGATCAAAGCAAATGCTGAGTTTCGGGTCAAGCAGGCCCACTGGCGTTGCATTCTGGGCCTAGCTGGATGTTTCACAGTGAAGTGGCTAGGACCTTTCTCATCCTTGCGACTTGAAGCAGTTGATCTATTTTACGGAGTGGAACCTCTCATGGATGAAGGACGTGTTCTCACTTGGGAAGTCTGGGCCAATTCTGGCTATGGATCGCTGGACGATTGCGGAGAGGAACTGTGGGTATTCTATTCTCACCAGGAGGCATTGGAGGCGCTTCCGGGCCTCCGCGAGAGGAACGGGAAGTTGCATACCTGGCGGATTGAGCCCCACAGACGTGAAAGGGAATTTATCGGACCGTTTCATCAGGTGCTTCTGCCTGAGCCACCCAGCGGAACGATTTCCAGGGTGTAGAAATGGTTTCTTCCAGGGTAAGGCCTGGGAATTCGGTGCCAAAGCCCATTTGGATGTATGTAACCGAGGAATCGGGGCGAGAACGCAGGTTTCGGTGCAGGAGCGCCCCTGAGCAGAGATCAGGAGGCTCCTCCTGCACACATGGTGGCACGGTCGACACCGCCCCGCGTTTCGGGGGAGGGGAGAAGACCCGCCCGAGCGCATTTCCTTTGGCTCTTCGGAAGGAAGAAAGTGCACGGTCGCACGGTCGACATGGTCTGGTAGTTCCAGAAAGGGAAGAACAGGATGTCGTCGTTTCCGGGGCACTTCTTTTTTCTTCCGCCGAAGTAACAGGACCGTGTCGACCGTGCGACCGTGTTCTTTCTGGACGCTCGGGCTCTTGCCTCTACAGAAACCCGGTGTCCCGGAACGAGAAGTAGGGCGATCTTCCCTGCAAGGGTCTGCCGATGATGACATGATCGACCAGATCGATCTGGAAGATACTGGATGCTTCCCGGATTCTTTTGGTTACCGTTTCGTCGGCCCTACTGGGGCTCGGATCTCCGGAAGGATGGTTGTGGCAAAGGATGAAAGACGGAGCCGCCCTGACGATGATCGGGCGGAGAACCTCCCGTGGATGGCATGACGCTTCCGAAAAGCCTCCTGTCGAAACCAAGTGCCAGCCCATCAGGCGTCCACGGCTGTTCACGGCGAGGACGACCACATGTTCCTTTTCTGGTTCGTAGCCACGGTCCTTCTCCACGACCTCCTTGTAGAAGCGGTAGACTTCTTCGGGTTCGCGGAAATCGTGAAACGTGAGGAAAGGAGCCTCGTCCACGGAGACCGTCCGGAAATCCTGCACAATGAACCTCATGGGGCAAACCGGTTGGATAATGCTGCCAAGTCAGAAGTTTCGGATTCCGGTCGAGGCCGGAGGTAGCGGCTGACTGTTGCGGGAGAGACTCCCAGTTCCTTGGCGATCCTGCTTTTGGTCCATCCCTGATCCCGCAGGGATGCGGCGCGTTCCTTGTTTTCCAAGGTGGACGATGCTGTGGCAGCAATGGATGGAGACTTCACCGCTGGGCGTAGCTTCTTCTGAGCCTTCTCTCCCATAGGCTTCAGGGAGTCTTGAATCTGACGCATCAGAGACTCGAAGGCCATGAAGAGCAGCAGGGGAGGCATTCCGGCCATCACCGAGGACAGGATGCCACGGGTGGCGTGTGCGACGTTGAAGGCCACCGAGAGCAGCGTCACGACCACAACCAGGGTCATGTACCAGCGCCGGTCGCTGCCGGTCAGGGAGGCCCGGAGAGCGGCCAAGGAGAATACCACGACTCCTCCGTCCAGCAGCACCGGGAAAAGCCACGCTTGCTCCGGGTTGGGAATGGCTCCCGTCGTGATGGCCAAGTCCCGGAGTGCCTCGAAACTGAGGGCGAAGGCGGCGATGGCCAGAAGTCCGACGAGAATTGCGGTTGTTCGGCCAATCCAGCGGACAGCATGGGTTTCTCGGTTTTCGGGGCAAGGCGGAGAAAATGGGAGCGGTTCGGTGTCAATCATCGAACTTTCGATTACAACACAGGTGGCGCTCAGGCGCAATTATGGGGTCGAAGCCTGTCAATTGGCCTACTTGCGACCCTTTTTGAGAAAACCTTCCGCTGCGGATATAAGCTCGGAAAGCTCCCAATCCAGACCGGCTGCCACTTTAGCGAGGCCTTCCAGTGTCGGGCGGCGCATCTCCCGCTCGTAGTAGGAAATAGCCTGCTGGGATACACCGGACTTCTGAGAAAGCGCATAGATGGACATGTCGAGGGCAAGCCGCCGCTCTTTGATTGCTCGGCAGATTGCCGCAATCAAGGCATCGGGCCAGTCCTTTCGTCTCACGCCCAGTACCCCTATAGGGGTGCCCAACTTGACAAATACTTCACGGTTGTGATGTATTTTTCCCGATGCCCCTCATTCCCTCCTCCCCGACCGCAGGTCGCCCGCATTTTTCGCGAATCTCCGTTCTTCTCGCGACTGCTGGCCTCCTCGTGATGTCCTCTTGCGAAAAAGAGCGGACTTCCCCCGGCTCCGGCACGCCCCCAGGCAATAGGGATTCCGAAGAGATTCTGGAACTGGCGAATGGTCATCCATCGGACCTGACGATCCGCCGCGCCGCTTGGACGATGAACACCACATACATCGATATGCCCTTTAAACGCGGCCAGGTTTTGGAGGCATTGGGGGGCGGAGGGGTTCCGGTCGGAACCCTCCTGTATCCCATCAAGTTCGAGGACTTTCCCTATCCGATCTACCTCAGTCGCGATGAATTCGGAGATTGGCGCTTCAACATCGGGGAGAAGCCTACTCTGCATGCTGTTCGGACACCGCCCCCTCCGGAAACCGAAGACGCCAAGAGAGAGCGCGAGAAGCAGGAAAAAGCGGAGGCCAAGGATCACGAAGAGCGCATGGCGAACTCCGCGCGCTGGCAGAAAGAAGAGGCCGAGAAGGCCCGCCAAAAGGCAATGGAGAAGCGACAGGCCGAGGCCAAGATCGAAGAAGCGAAAGAGCGGAAGGCTGAGGAGCGGGTCCGGCAGGACGAGAAACGTCGGGAGAAGGAGCGGGCGGCACTGGCCGAGTCCAACCGCAGGGGCGCGGAGGAGCGCCTCAGGCAGCGAGAGGAACAGGAGCGTGCCATTGCTGCGGAGGCAGAGGAAACTCGTCGGAAGCTCGGGCAAGGAATCGAGCCGATAGAGAATGCGAGAACGGAAGAGGTGGTCCCGGATACGCCCATGAAGCCTTCGGAGAAGAAGAATCTGTCGGAAACAGTGCCTTCGCCTGATAAAGCCGTCCGCCTTGCAGAAGCAAAAGCAGAACTGGCGGCACTGGAATCAAACATCGCCACCGAGAGGCAGCGGTTCCAGCAGGCGACCGACACCATCAATCGGCTCACCAATTTCAAGAAGGTTCCCGTGAAGGAGGGATCAGCGGCCTATCACCAGTGCATGGATGCGTCGCGTGTCATCCAGAACGTCGAGAAGAAGGCTCCGGGGATGAACGCAGAGAAAGCCCGCTTGGTAACATTGGTCCAAGAGCTCGAAAACTGATGTCCAACGCGCCCCGATGTCCTACTTGCAAGAGGCCGGTTTCGTTGAATACCGACCGATGTCCTATGTGTGGCGAGGATCTGGAATCCTATCGGGAGAATCTCGCTTATCTTTTCCTTCTGCTCGGTGCATTTCTCTCTGTTCTCGCGCTCTTCCTCAGCCCGGCGATGTTTATCAATTGGCT
Organism: Luteolibacter sp. SL250; assembly: GCF_026625605.1. Classification (NCBI taxonomy): domain Bacteria; kingdom Pseudomonadati; phylum Verrucomicrobiota; class Verrucomicrobiia; order Verrucomicrobiales; family Verrucomicrobiaceae; genus Luteolibacter; species Luteolibacter sp. SL250. Next base: position 4,019,418 of record NZ_CP113054.1, on the reverse strand, counting down.
CTTTGGGCGTTTCGACAATTTCATCACGGACACCTTCTTTGACTGGCCGTCTTATCTGATCTCCCTAGTTTGTTGGGGAGTAGGGGTCGGAGGTCTCTTTTATTTAAGCAGGAACAAACCCCACGCTTGATCTGATCTATGAAAACACACCTTACCATTTTGACCATGTTAGCTTCGGGCCTCACATGGGCCGGGGATCTCAACGCCTTGCGGGAATCTTACGAACGGGAGAAGACCCGTTTGGTGAAGCCTCTCGATGAGAAGCTGAAGAAGGATTTGGAAACCCTGAAGGTATCGCTGGTCAAAGAGTCGAAGCTCGAAGAAGCCGCCAAAGTTGATGCGGTTCTCAAGGAGCGGTTTCCGCAGCCGGGGATCGCATCCCCCAAGGAGCCCTACAAGTTTGGGCCTTCGGTCTGGGAGATTAAAGGTAGGCGAATCCAGTTCCGTGAGGATGGTCTGGTTTCCAACGCAGATTGGGATAAACGGGGAACTTGGCGTCCGCTTGATGACCGAAAGGTTGAAATCACCATGCCCAACGGAAAGAAGGCATGGTTCGAACTTTCAGAGTCCGGCGAGACCGCCAAGTGGAAGCAGCATAACTCTCTGGATAAAGTCGCATATCCCGTCCGCCGATGAATCAAAATCCAGTAATGATCAAAAGCGTCGTTGTCGGCCTTTCCTTGGTGCTTTCTGTAGCCGGACGTTCCCAGACCCTTGATTCGGTAATCGCAGACCACCAGCGGGCCAAGGAAGCCATCCTCCGGCCACTGGAAGACAAGTATGATGCTGAGCTGACGAAGTTGCTTCAGAAGCTCACCGCAGCAGGGAAGCTTGAGGAATCGCTCGAAGTGGAGCGACTTCTCAAATTCCGCACTCATGGGCGAGTCTCGGTGATTATCGGAAGATGGGCATGGGGGACGGATCGCGTCGTCACCATTCAGAGCGATGGTCGCTTCACCGTCAGCAAGGGGGACGGAGGAAAATGGAACTGGACCAACGCCGACCAAGGAGAGTTCACGATGATCTGGGACAGCGGGGGCTACGTGGACAAGCTGACCATCTCACCCGATGGAAACAACATCACGGGATCAAATAACAAAGGACACAAAGTCAATGTATTGCGCTCCAGATGACCATCTGCTCCGCCAATGCCCCCACTCCATGAAAACCACCGTAGCGCTGCTTTCGCTCTTCTTCGCCGTATCCGCCGTCTCCCAAACCTTGGATTCCGTTCTGGCGGAGCATGAGCGTCAGAAAGAAATCGTCATCCGCCCGCTGGAAGCCAAATACGATGCCGAGCTGTCCAGGCTACTCCAAAAACTAACAACCGCAGGCAAGTTGGAAGAATCGCTCGAAGTGGATAGGTTGATTAAGAATCGAAGCGGTGTCTCTTCCTCCCTTTCCGGAATTGTAACATGGGTCTGGCCAGACAACAAGAAATTGGTTCTCTCGTCTGACGGAAAAGCCACCTTCACCGCGTGGACGGGTCAAGGGACATGGAAGGAACTGGATGCCCAGACGGTCGAGGTGACCAATCCTGACGGGAAATCTGGAATCCTCAAGATGCTTCCGGAGGGCAGGGGAATCTATGCTTCCGGTGCGAACAACAAGGGCAGCTTCCCGGTCACCAAACAGAAATAATGAACGCATTTATCGCACTCCATGGCAGGAGATTTGACTCCAGCCATGGAAAGCGGATCTATGCAGCCGATTTCTTACGGCTCAGCCTTGATGATCTTGTAGGTACGGGGAGATGTGTTCAGTTCTTCGACAACAGAAACACGAATCCCCCTCTCCTCGGCACGGTTCACGAAGAACTTGAAATGGCTAACCTTCGTTTTTAGGACCACTTCGCCATTTGTCTCCAGTGAAACAAAGGCCTCCCTCATTGGTTCCAGGAGTGGGTTAGCGCGAACCAACTTTGCCATCGTGTGCCAAATCAGTCGCTGCTTGTCACAATTACCAAACAGCTTCCTAGGATCTTCGGGGAACAGCGTGATGTGCGCGTAGTGCCGGGAGCAATCGCATTCACGCGCGATTTTGGCGCTCAACCCACCGTGAGTGCCCTGCTGGGGCAGATACAGCATGCACCTGCGAGCTTCATACAAATCAGCTTTCTCTTCAGGAGAGCGTTTCTCCGCACAGGATTGGATGGATGGGCGTTCGGATTCGAGGCGGGAATCGGAGAGTGCTTCAATGAGGTTCATATTCGCCATCATAGCATCACAGATGTCAAGCCAGCTGCGAATTAGCCGGGGGAATTCGGGCTCAGGATGAATTCACGCCCTGTCTCAGCCGGGAAATGAGCTTGCTCGTGTTAGGAAGATGCCATTTCCCGCCACCGGGAGAAGGAATCTCCAAGAGATTCAGATGGTTCCGGATACCACGGACCGTAGTGATCCCCTGTAACCTCAGAGAATCGATGGTGTTACGGTAATCCTGTGCCCTGTCAATTGCCTCAGAGCGATACTTGACGGCAAGGGCCTTCGCGGTTGTACCGATCTCCACCCCTCTCGCTTTCGCAGCAGCGAGGGCTGCCTTCGTGCGCTCCGAAATCCGTCGTGCTTCCTCTTCCGCGAAGGCTGCTTGGATGTGGAGAATAAACCTGTCCTTGGATGGCGCATCCACGGCACGGAAGTCCACTCCGGCCTCCAGCAAGCCAGAGATGAAATGAACGTTCCGCGCCAAACGGTCCAGTTTCGCGATCACCAGCGTCGCCTTCGTCTTCCGGCAGAGCCTGAGGGCTTCGTCGAGCTGGGGGCGGCATACCTTCTTCCCTGACTCCACCTCCACGAACTCGGCGAGAAGGGCACCCCGCCCACGGAGGAAACCCTCCACTGCGGCCTGCTGCGCCTCCAGCCCCAGCCCGCTCTCCCCTTGTCTCACCGTCGAGACCCTGTAATAGGCCACCCATTTCCCTTCGTCGTTCATGGAAACATTACAACATGGGACACAATTTCTGTTACCGGGCGAACGGACATTCGTATGATAACAGCGGCAGCGCGTTCTGTTCAGTCGACCCACGCGAAGTGGCACCGGAGGTTATAATGAGCCCCGCTTCCCCCGGAACGCAGCCGCCGTGGCTTCATAGGCAGATATTGGAAGAGCATCAGACCCTCGGGGGTGGGAGGGGAAGCAGAGATCAAGATGACGGAGTTTCACAATTCCAGGACCGAGGGAGCGGTGCACCAATCGGCCTTGGCAAACTCCTGTATCATTCCCACGCAAGCGGCCACCTGTCCGGCGATGCCTCCAACACCTAAGCCTGGGGAACGCTCGATAAATGGGAGGTAGTGCTTGGGTTTCCCTTCGATGTTCGCTACCGGCAGACGCATGCACTTCCACCCAAGAGTCTCCGAAACGATCTCCGGACCGTCGCCGGACAGATCATGTCCAAGGTTAACAAGTGTTCGGTAGATCTCGGTACCGTCGACGTAGGGGGATCGGAGGCATCTGCGGAGATCGTCGTAGGCACTGCGGATCAGATCGGCAATTTCGGAGCGGCGGTCGGCTGTCGGGGTAGTTGAGGCGCTTGTTCGCATCCCCTGTAAGAATGCCAAACCCCATTTGTCCGTGCCTTTACCCCAAGGTCCCTAGCGTGGCTCCTTCTTCCTGAGGTAGCGCTTCTTCGAGATCTCTCCGAGGCAGGCCTTGCAGGACGACCGGTTCGCTTTGTAGAAGGATTCCAGTGGCAGAATCGAATCGCACCGTTTGCAGAGTCGCTCGTTCTCGCCGATTTCACGGTTGTCAGGAGGATTGCCGATCCGGAATGGCACCGCCAGCGTGACCGGGATCTCGGAAACCGCCGACCAAAGGTCGTCGCCTTTCGGAATCAAACCGGGAGCAAAGCGGAATCCCGAGATCACCAGACCCTGTTCCTTGCTGTGTTGAACGTACAGCTCTGCAAAGATTGTGGCGAGGAAGGCCTTCCGGTCAGGAGTGGTTTCCAGCGCAAGCCAGGCGTCCTTTCGGTCCATCAAGCGGGAGCTGACGGAATCCAGGTCGGTGTCCTTCTGGTTCTCCTTTTCCCGGAGTGCCCGGAGGATCGACTCGCGTTCCTCTGTCAGACGCGCTCGCGCCTGTTTGGCCTCCGGAATACTGAGGACTTCCGCCACGAGGGAATCGATGATCCGTTTGTCCTTTCGATCGATCTCACTCAGCCGGGAGCGAAGGTTGTCGTCGGAATCCGGCAGCCGGATCAGATCCCGGCGCTTCGACATGGCGTGTTCTAGGGTCTTCTGGATGAAGTCCTCGTCTCCCAGAAGAGCGCACGTGAATGCAGAAACGAGTTCTTCCGCCCTGTCCTTCACTGCCCAGCCAAACCCGCATGGCTGCACGCTGCCCTTATTGTGGTATGAATGGCTGAAGCACACGTAATGTCCACGAGCCTTGGTTTGTCCGTCTTTGCTGGTTCTGGAGGTGGTCGTCCCGTAGAGGCGGAGTCCGCAGCAGCCACACCTTCCGACTCCAGCGAGAAGATTGCCCCCTTTCTCCCGGGCGGACTGGATTCGGGCGTGAAAGTCTTTCAGTCCAGCGAGGATCTGCTGAACGCGGTCAAATTGCTCATCGGAGACTGCCTGCTTCTCCGGCGGGATGATGCGGACGCGGATAACTTCTTCAGGCCGCCGGGCTACTTTCGGCCGATCCCCCTGCCGGGCCCCTGCCTTCATGACCTTGACAGCCAAGTCCCTCTTCTGGGTGTATTCCCGGATCCCGATATAGGCTTTGTTACGGAGGATGTTTCTTAGCGTAGCCGGCTCGATGGCGACTCGGCGGGCAATTTCCGAGACGTTACGTAGGCCTGAGTCGCCGTCGATTAGCCGGAATGCCTCCTGCACCTTGGAGACCTCGCCGTTGTAGTGATAGGTGCTGGTCTTTCGATCATAGGATAGTCCAAGGGGAAGCGTGATGTCGGCGCTTGGATTTCTCCCGGCAGCACGAGCACTTTCTTTGCTCCTAGCAATTTTTTGCAGCAACTGTTTCCTCTCGAATCCACCGATGAGAGCTTGAAGCCCTCCTGCGAGGAATCCGGACGGATCGTCCACGTCGTGCACGGTTCCTCCCGCGTCGATGACCACTCCATTTCGGCGGAACTGATCGAGGAGAGCGAGGTTGCTCAAATCGTCGGGGCGGATCAACCGGCTCATTTCCGCCACTACGATCACATCGATCTCCCGACGTCCGGCCATCATGAGCATTTCCTGGATTTCCGGTGCGAAGGCCGTCGCCGTTCCGCTGACATCCACAAGCTCGACGGAGTGGACGATTCGATATCCTTTGTCGCGGACGATTCGAGCAGTCTCGACCCGTTGTCGATCCATTCCAGCCTTATCCTCCGAGGCCTGATCGGCAGTACTCACTCTGACAAGCGTCACTGCTCGAAGCGAGGATTCGTCGGGGGACTGGAGAGCAATGGCCAAACTGCCATTATACATGAGGACCTCCAGTCACACAAGTTTCTGATGGGATTAGCGTCGACGAACCAAGTGCCGCGAAGGCAGGATGTTTTCGGGAGGGGAATAGGAAGCTCATCGGATTAATAGAAATCCGAAATCGATTTGTCCTTGGGTTTGGAGGATCGGCGTCAAACCAGACTCGATGCGACGGGAAGTTTTAGGAGAGGCCGAGGAGGATGGCTTTCGCTTGCGCTGCCCCTTGCGGGGGCGGGCGCGCTGTGCGACGCCATCGGATGCCTCCAGAGGGCACTCGGAAGGCTTCACGCACAGGGAGGAATATCAGAGGAGCCACCGAGGAATCCGAATTGAGGAGAATACCAAGAACGGCTACAACTAACGAGAGTCCACCCATGGCATCTCCGAAGGATCGACGAGCCTGGTTCCGTAAGTATGGTTATTTGGTATACCAAATGAGAACCTTTACGGAATCCTTACGCTTCAAGGAATCGCGGCTCTTGAAGCCTACGATCAAAGGATCGCTTTCGTTCCAGAAGATGGAGTTTTCGCTGAACCGCTGAACCCAAATCTAATCCGAACCGGGCGCTCCCATCAGCCTTTCGACTCACTTGGGTCATCCTGCTGGCCTCCAGCCCGGCCCTACGCTTGCTGAAATCGAAGGGGGGGGCGGACACCAAGTGCGCCTCTTCCGTTCCCACCATTGGTTCGCATACCGGCGTTCTTTCTGTGCATCTCACTTCTCTTGGGTCCCGTAGCCATTGGGGGTCCCCGACGGCGTCGCAAAGCGCGCCCGCCCCCGCAAGGGGCAGCGCAAGCGAAAGCCGCCTTCGTTGGCATCCACAGATGCCCCCGGGGATTGGGAACCTACCCGGGAAGTAAAGGACCCCTAGAGGAGGAGAGAACAAGCCAGGCCTCATCAGCGGCGAAAAAAAAAATGGGCTCTCAAGTTTCACCGAATGTTTGGACTGGTTATTCCAAGTTCCTCCCACACTTTGACCAAGGCGTCCAAAAGGTAGATTTCCCGACACGGAACTGTGCTTCTGATCTCCTTGCCGGGGCCCCTTTTTAGAGCTGCAGCGAGAAATTCGTATTGGCGGCTCAAACCCGATGTTAGATTCCTGCGGAGTTCATCACCACCCTTGCCTAGAAAGCCACGGACATCCAGGTTGCCTGGGCCTGAGTAGAAGCTGTCGGACATTGACAAGATGATGTCCAGGGCATGGTTTCTGTATTCGGACATCTTCTCCATCTCTTGGGAATTAATGATCGTCAGGGCCTGAGTTCTGATCCCTTCGAGGTCTTTGTGTTTGAGATCCAACGTTATGAATGGAATTGGTATGAACGTGGATAGAGTTCCAAGATCATGATTAGGCGCCTTGGTCCTGTCCCGGAGGACTTTCTTGATGGTCTTCCCAAAGCGTTGAACGATATATTGTAAGTCCGCGGATTTCCAAAAAGCGGCCTCCTGTTCAAAAGATCCAGTATCCAGCACTGCCTCATCGCGGACGATGAGTTGGTCGAGACTTGCGGAAATCTGGGCATCAACACTCCTCACAACTCCACGCGAGCGGAGTATCCGTAACGCATCGATCATCCGAACAACGATCGTCCTGTATACCAGCGAGAACCCTTTTAGTGGATGGCCGTTGGTTGGACTCAGTTGATATCGATTCAAAACGTAGCACAAACGCTCAGGGGGGTCGTTTGCGCCGAACCTGTTCTCTGAGAAAGCGAGTTTCGCAAATTCGGAGAGTTGCCTTCGTGCCAGCGATATGAGGGTTTTCGGGTCCAATCCTTTGTAGGGATCCGCTAGTTCTATTCCGTAACCTCTATCGATGTTTTCTGCGAGATTGCCCGAGATCTCGCCCTCATCAATCGTTTGCCTGGTAATCAGAATCTCTGAAACTTCAATGTTATTTTGATCAGAATCGACGAGTCGTAACTCCTCGTTCATCATCCTCTGTTTGTCCGTGACGCGTTCGGTGAAGAACTCTGTGAGTTGGGAATAGATCAATCCATTGAAGCACGCACGCCGGAGACTCCAATCTGCTAGAGCATATTGGGAAAGTCTGTGAAGTGGAACTTTATCGTTCTGAACTTCGAAAGGCTGGGGGGCCAGAATTGCGCAAATTCGGGTCCGTGTGTCGTCATCGATTTCTGACGTGGCGGAATTGGTCATACTGGCATCAAGGAACAAAGACTGAGAAGTGAGGCGCGATAATCAGAAAAGTATTCAAACGTCAAGGGCACGCAAATTAAAAGAATATTTTTAGGCTGCCGTGGAGGGGTTCGGACGAACCGACCAGGGTGTTGGCACATGACAACTGCCAAACAAAACCGCCGCCCTCAGAAACAACTGCTGTCTCCCGACGAGATCCTCACGATTAGCTTGGACACCGAATACACGGCATTCCCGGCCCTCGAAGATTTCAAAGCAGGTCCCGGAGACGATCTGATTAAGTTCCTCGAACGCGCCTTCAGAAAGAACGATGTCGTGTCATATCAGGCCCACGTGGTGGCCGCCGGCGGACGCTACGACTGGATCGCCATGATGAAGAAAGGAAAACGTCTCACCCTTAAAACGGTGATCGAGAGCGTTGTTCAGAAAGGAATGGCTGAAGGGGTCCTCCAAAAGGTTCCGAAACGCATCCAGTTGGTTGCCCATTGGTCGATGCCGGAGCTTACCTCGCTGGCTGACTACGATAAGATCAAAGGACATTTCGATGGTGTCGGTCGCACCCAAGCCAGCCTCAAAGGCGGATATAAAGTCAATTTCTACGACAAATCCCGTAACAAGAAGACCGCCGTGGTGGAGCTTTTCGACACCACCCTGCTGGCTCCTGATAATGCACGGAAGCTCGCTAGCCTCGGCGAACTGCTTGGTATCCCCAAAGTCGAACTTCCTGAGGGGGCAATCGAAGACATGCGGTCCTTCTCCGAACAAGATCCGAAGAAGTTCGAGGAGTATGCTTTGGTTGATGCGCGGATTGCTGCCGAGTGGTTCCTGTTCTGCTGCACGTTCAGTCAGGAGCTTTTCGGCGAGAGTAAACCTCCATCCACACTGGGAGGCATCGCTTCCAAACTGACTCTCCAGCAATGGTTGCAAGAGGGGGTGGACCGGATGGACGTGCTGGGCAAGGAGTTGGAAGAGCATTCCGATGGCTTCACATATGAGCGGGTCAACGATGTCCGCTGGTATTATGACCACCTCGCTTCCGCCGCTTTCTACGGTGGACGTAACGAGACTTTTTACTTCGGTGCATCGCCGCGAGGGGAGTGGAACGATTTCGACCTCAGCGGAGCTTACGTCACTGCCATGAGCATGGTGGACACGCCCTTGTGGTCCGAAGCGCGGGAGGTTCGGAGTTTCGACGATCTTTCCCATGATGCCTACAGTGCTGCCAGCGTGGAGTTCTCCTTCCCTGAAGAGACCCGTTTCCCGTGCCTTCCGGTGAGGGCTGAGAATGCGCTGATCTTTCCCCTCCAAGGAAAGACTATCGCCAGTGGGACTGAGATCGCCTTGGCACGGAATTTGGGAGCCAGGATCAAGATCCTCAATGGTGTTGGTTATCACATTCCCAGGAAGTCTGGTAGTCGGCCTTTCGGACTGATCTCGAAATACATCACGGACAAACGCGCGCAACTTTCGGCTTTAGGTCTGAAGGGCTCTCCTCAGGAAATGCTGTATAAGACCATTGGGAACTCCATTTACGGGAAACTCTCGCAAGGAATCACTGACAAACGGCGCTTTGATCCGCGTTCCGGCCTGACGAAATCACTTGGAAAGTCGCCCATCTCGATGCCCTTCATCGCGACAGAGGTTACAGCGTTGATCAGGGCGGTTATCGCCGAGATCCTCAACAACCTGCCGCAGGCCTATATGGTGTTGTCGGTCACAACAGACGGTTTCATCACAAACGCGCCAAAGGAGGTGGTCGAAGCTGCGGCAGTGAAGGGAGTTCTTGGAAAGAAATTTCTTGAGGCGCGTCGGCAACTGGATCCGGCGGCTGCTTCGTTCTTGGAACTTAAGCATCAAGTGAACCAGGTGCTCGCGTGGAGGACCAGGGGACAGGCAACCATCGAGCCGGGGGACGGCATTGCAATTCCAGGGGTGCTGCTTGCAAAAGCGGGAATCTCGATTCCGAGTGCTCACTTTGGAGATCCCAACGAGTACATCATCCAAAAATTCATCAATCGCCACTCTGAAGATACCAAGGATTGGGTGGAACGGTTTCGGTCTTTGAGAGAAATCTTCGAGAGTGGTGGTCGGGTTGATCTCAACAAAAAGGTCATGTTGATCACCACGCGGATGGAGTTTGACTGGAAGCGACTCCGCTCCGGAGTGGCGGGTGAATTCGGAATGCGGTCGATCCGGAATGTCGATCACGTCTATTTCAACACCCGTCCCCTCCCTTCGCTTGAATCCTACAAATTCATCCGCGGAAAGTGGTTGGACTTCATCAAACGAAAAAATAGCAGGGATGCGGTCCTAATGACGATGGAGGATGTCGTGGCTTTCGAAAGCTATCTGGGGGTCAATCCATTGAGTGGTCTTAGCGTTGCAAGGAGCGGACTCCCGCAAGCAAGAACTCTCATCAAAATGTTCCTGAGGGCACACGTTCGTAACCTGCTTGGACTCACCAATAACCTCGGAAACCAAGCGCTCGCTAAAGCAATGCGGGAAGCTGGTGTTGATGTGAGCATCGCTGACGTGGAGAACGCAAAGCGTACCAAAAGCATTGTAACCTTCGAGTGCCTCTACCGGACGCCTGAGCTTGATGGGCTGTTGGCTAAACTGCAGGCACGATTCCCGGGATTCGATCCCGCCGCGCTGATCTGCTCTCAGGATAGTCCACTTGGGTATGACGTGAATTTGCACTCACGGCTCAGTGCGTGAGGTGAGCCCTAACTCGAGATACCCACCCGTTTAGGGTGCGTGCTCTTAGGGAGATAATTTCGGTCCAAAAGTTGGACCAGAAACGCCAGAGGTTCAGGCGAGTTGAACCACTAGATTAAATAATATGAAAATCAGTGAAGACTACAAGATGATCCGCTCCTTCCTGAAGGAGCAAAAAGTCAAGAACCACTACGTGCCGGACGTGGGTATCGTGACTGTCCCGAAGTACTCCAGCGACGAGACGTACACCTTCGAGGTCTACGATGATCCGGCCCTGCTGGTTTGCACTGCCCTCTTGCACCGTCGTGCAACGTCCGCAGAAATCCCGAAGATGACTGACTTCGCGAATCGCCTCAACGGTCACCTCGCGGCTGTTCGGGCTCACGTCGACGCGAAAAATGGAGAGTTCAAACTCAATCACAGCACCTACTTCTTGAAGGATGATCTCTCGCACGCCGACATCCGTCAGTGCTGGGATCACCTCCAATGGGTTATCAACGTGTACGGCCAATCATTCGATTTCGTCTACTCCGACGAGTGGACAGCGGAAGAGGAGGTCGCGAACATGGCGGAACTGCTTGCAGAAGGTTACGGCCAGTCGGCAGACTGATACAATTGGGCAATAATAATAGGAGCGCTTCCGAAAGGAAGTGCTCCTTTTTTGTTGGATTGCCTAATCCGAAAACTGTCAATTCTTACATCAACCCAACGTTACGGAGACTCCATTTTTCGGAGGAGATCTGCCTGCCACTCAGCCTCCGGCCATTCTTTGGCGTTTCTTAGACAATGCACCTGATCGAGGTGATCGATGATCTCTTCGGCGGGATGACCGAGCATGCGCAGAGCGGCTCCAATTACCGTCCCGGTTCGGCCGCGGCCGGCTGCACAATGCACCAGCACCCCTTCGCCTCGGTGAAGGCGTTCCACGACCCATTTGGCGACTTCTTTGATCCTCCTCGCTTCCTGGGCCGGTTCAAATGGGCGCGATCTCTCCGCCAGATCGTCTAGCTCCACTGCTATCGAGAGCTGAAGCGGGGAGGGATCATACTTTGGATTATGGCTGCAAAGGCAGACGACATGGCGGAATCCCTCATCGTAGAGGTTCTGCCAATTTGTAAAATTCATGGGTAGCTGCGAACCGGCAAGGGGTGCCACCCCGCCCCAAATGCGGTATAGCCTGATGGCCTTCGCCCAATTCTCGTGAGCATTGGCTTCGGGTGGAGAAACAATTGGTGGGGTAAGCACGGTGTGATTGAAGCAGGTGCGTCAAGGCCCTTCCCCGCCGGATCGCCTACCCTCCGCACTGCCCGCAAGCCCTGCCTTCATTCTTCCCGCCGTAGTGCCCCGACTTCGTCCTACCAAACCAGCGGCAGCCAGAATTGTGCCGAACTCCATTGGAATTGATCCAGTAGTCACGCGCTCCCGGGTTGGACTTCGCCTGAGAGGGCGGCTGCGGGAAAGAGCGACCTGAACTTTGCGCCGGTCTGGATGGTGCAGGAGGTGCAGCGGGAATCTCTGGAACGAGCCGGGTGACGCGGTCGGAGCCGAGGTCTCGGAATTCCCATGGTGGCATCGGTTCGTTCGGGGCTTTCCACAGTCCCTTCCGGTTTCGCTGGGCATCCCTCTGTAGCTGCGCGAGCTTTGTTTCCGAATTGTATTTGGTGAATTGCCACGCCCATCCGTCCGCCACCATCCGGCGGTTGACGTCGATGCCGTCCACTTCGATCCATCCGAGAGTTCGTCCGTATCGGTCCTTCCCGGTGGGGAAGACATCCACGATCTTGCTTGCGACGAGAGCGGAGAGTGCCAGCCGGGACGCTTCGCCGAACTCTTGGCTCTTTTCGGGGGCGTCGATTCCTTCCAGCCGGACCTTAACCCAATCCTTGTTCGGGGCCAGAACTGTGATGGTGTCACCATCCGCTACCTTGATCACCTTGCCAGTGAGGCTGGCGGTCCTGGCCGGCTTGGAAGATGCCGATTGGAGAAGCTCGACGGGATTCCCCGGGCCTGCCCTCGTCATGCCGGGAGGAAGTCCGTCTTCCTGGACCTGTACGGCGGGAGCGGTGCCCTGTGTTTCTTCGGAAGAATCGTCCGGCGGAGGCGACTGGCTGAGAGATCCGAGCACGATCGCCAGAAGCCCCAGAATCACGCAGACCGCAAAGCCGGGACGAATTCCCTTTTTCCGGCGGGAGCGTGGAAGTGGCGGAGGACGGCGAGCCATGCGAGAGATTCGGGGAACGCAAGATCTAGCAGATGCCAAATAATGTCGATCTTGGTTTTCCTTGAAGGAGGGTGGCGTCCCATGTGGATATTAGGGTGTGAAGTCGCTTCCCCTTATCTGTTCGCTGGCCTTTATCTTCCTTGGTTCATGTGCTCAGCAGGAAGGGAACAATTCTGGCCGACGATTGCAGGCGGATCAGCAAACCCGGAGAACGACGGTAGGTTCCAAAGGAAAAGAATCCCACAATGGTGATCATGTCCGCCTCCGAGGAGGTCAATTTGGCATGGGATCGTCGATGGACGAGGTGAAAGCGATCATGGGGGCTCCCGACGATCAGAGGGACGTATCCTACCGGGGAACAGTCGTTTGGAGCTACAAATTTTCATCCGTCACTTTTCGGAGCGGTAAGGTCATCGACTGGGTGGATGGATCTCGCAACCTGAAAGCCAAAAGGCGACCGGGGCAAGATGCCGAACCCGAGATGAGGGGCCATATGGCAGAGATGAGGCAGTTCGCGAAAGAACATGGAATCGAAGAGAGCGATTATGCGCCCCACGGCCTCACAATGGCACCTCGAAGCAGCACCTCAGGAAGCGGGCCTACCAACCCCAGTGTCGTACGGGTGGAAAGCTATATAACAAAAGGGGGAACGCGGGTCGGAGCGCACTATCGCACCCGGGGCGACACCTTAAGGGCGAACAATTTCAGCAGTCGCGGAAACGTGAATCCCTATTCAGGACGAAGAGGCTACCGCCGGTAATACGGAACTTACCATAACGGACATAATGCTGAATCCACGTGCCGGGGAGATGGAGGATCAAATGGCAACACCGTCGGCCTTGGCAGCCAACGAAAGCTCTTTACGAAATTCAGGATCTTGAGATTTTCGGTTTACCTCGGCTGAGTAACGTAGCGATCCGCAAAGTTCGGAAGTCCCAATTAGAGCGATCCTTGAAGGTCCCTAGATATAAAATGCCAATATTTAAACAAATGTTGCGCCGGGTATCGATTAACGTGCTGAAGGGACAAAGTAATCAGGGTTTGATCAAATGAGTCGAGGTGGCGCGCCAAAAGTGCTCCTTGCGCGTCATTTTGGCACACTTATATACAATGCGGGAGCTTGGGATGCCTGTTTGTCATTTTTGTATTTCCCTCATAAGCAGTATCTAATGGCATTCTAACTGAGAGAGGAACGTATCTTGCTAAACGCACGGAGTGAGTTCCCCCGCAATATCATCGTCCCATATCCTCCCTGCCGCGCCTTTTGAACGCCTCTACGATCATCTTCATTTCGATACGGATTTGAAGAAGCGTCTGGTGTCCCAAATCGTTCTGACCTTCCTACTCCGATCGAAATTTCGTCCCGGAGACCTGCCTGTTCACGGCATAATTCTTCTTCATGGCCCGCCCGGTACGGGAAAGACTTCGGTTGCGAAGGCCGTGGCGTCCAAAGCGGCCAGTATCATCACAGGGAAAAAGCCAATGCGGCTTCTTGAAATTGACCCGCATGCCTTGACCGGTTCCGCGCTCGGAAAAAGTCAGAAGGAAGTGATGAAGCTCTTCCGGGAAACAATTGTCGAAGAAGCAGCAAAAGGGCCGCTGATAGTGCTTCTCGACGAGGTGGAAACCATGGCTGCCAGTCGCCAGAAGGTCAGTATGGAGGCCAACCCACTCGATGTGCATAGGGCAACCGACGCTGTTCTTACAGGTCTCGACGCAATCGCGTCCACACATCCTGAGATCATATTCATCTGTACCAGTAACTTTCAACAGGCGCTTGATGAAGCGTTTGTCTCTCGTACGGACTTCATGACGTTCGTGGATGTTCCAGGGGACGCCGCTCGTCATCAAATTATCGACGATACACTGAAAACTTTGGGCTCCGTATGGAACGAGATCAATACCCTGCGGACTCAACCGAATCTGAAAAAGCTGGTCAAAGTGAGCAAAGGGATGGACGGCCGCGCTATTTGTAAACGGATCCTGCTAGCCCTCTCATTGGATACCTCGCTCGCGTCGAACCCTGGTTCACTGACCATCGGTCACCTGGAAACCGTATTTTCCGAAAATCCCCCCCAAAAATCATGAGTTCAGTAATTGCTCGCAGAATCCGTTCTGCTCCCCACCGGCCAGCAGGAGAAACATGGCAGGTAATTTCGGACCTACTGTGCCACAGAGACAAGGCTCTGCTTGAGGAACTTGGTGGAGTCGCCGGAATTGTTGCCTCAACAATCGTTGATAAGGTGCCAAAAGAGGCACCGATCATCGTCATCGGCAAGGGACCACGAATTCGTTTCTATTGCCTCTATGGCGATGAGGCCGTCACTGGTGACGACGCAAACGAAGATGCGCTTCCAGTAAAACCACTGGAGGGATCTTGGGAAATCCATGTCCCATTCCCAGCCGATGAATTGGATTGGGCGCAAGGCGCACTAAAGAAGAAGTCGACGAAGATCAAGGCCTACGACTCGAAAGCCGGCATCGAAAAATCGGGAAGTGAAGTAGCGGTCGAAGCAGCCTCCATCCCATCAACCTCAATCGATCTCGACGCCCTCAACCGCCTATGAGCACCACCGTTAAAGTTAACACCTACTCGCATAGTGTCACGCACGTGACTGACAATATTCTGTCAGGTCTCAAGAGGATCATTCTGCTGAGCGGCCTGTCACTCGATAAACTCACTTCCGATTGGAAGGTGCTGGAGGCCGGTATCGGCAAGTGGCTTGAGACCAGGCACCTTAATACCGTGACTCTGGAGATTTACACGGGGACTTCTTCATTGGTCGGACGTTGGGATTTTGACATCAGCTACACTTACACCACCGGGGACGATGGTGATCTGTGGGCGGATGTCGATGCCATCAAATTTGCCATTAAGAAGGCAGGAGCCATCCCATCCACCTGCAAATACCGCGTCATCGCCAACACGAAGGACGGTCGACCTGATGTCAGTGGTTGGTCTTCCGCTCTATACCTCTCAACCGACGGTTTCACCAAACGCCCAATTGGAACCACTATCGGCGCAACACATCTTGGGGCAGGAACCAGCTACTGGTCAAAATAATGACAATCGACGAAGCATTTCAGAAATTTAAGTCCCGTCTTGAACTTACCGACGGCGAGCAGAATGACGCCAGCAAGCGACAGAAGCGAGTTCGCGAGGTGATGTCGGAGAATTTTCACGTTGAGGACGACTTTCTCGCGGGTTCATACGCGAGGCATACGAAAACCAAGCCTCTCAAGGATGTGGATATTTTTGTGGTTCTCGGGAGCAAGGAACGTCACAGGCTCGATGAGCTCTCAAGGGATCTACTTGAGGCAGTGAGGGTTGCGCTGGTTCCAGAGTATGGAGAGGATAAAGTTTCCATCGGTCGCAGATGCGTTCAGGTCAGGTTTGGTGGTGATGAAGACGACGACAAGGTTATGAGCATCGATGTGGTTCCGGCCTTCACCGAAGGAGATAACTACAAGATTGCAGACCCTCAGAGCGAGGGCGATTGGGCCGTCACCAACCCTAAAATTCACTCGGCCAAAGCCACCGCCTGCAATAAGGATTTCGATCTCAAGTGGAAGCCTGTTGTCAAAATGGCCAAGAAGTGGAACGAGCACAAAGGCAAGCCGATCAAACCAAGTTTCCTCATCGAGGTGATGGCAATCGATCTCCTGAAAGGGCCATTTTCGGGCGGTTATCCCTATGAGCTGAAGGCGCTGTTTGCAGCGCTGGAAGCTAGGATCTCGGAAACCTGGAATGATCCTGCAGGATTGGGGCCACCTGTGTCGGATAGAATGGACGCCGCCGCTTGTAAGAACGCTCGAAAGGTGCTTGCTGAAACTGGGCAGTCGGTAGATCGGGCCATTTATCTCGCGAAGACAGGGAACGTGGGCGGAGCACTCCGGATTTGGCGTGACGAAGTTTTTGGAAGCCGATTCTCAATTTCCTGAAAAATGGCCAAGAAAAAGACTCAAAATCCACCTTCGCTCAGCGAGTTGTTCGAAGGCTATCAGAAGGGCCTGATCGCGAACCTCGGAATATCCCGTAAGCTGATCACCCATCCGGTTGCGAAAGGCGACGCCACGGAGCTCCGGTGGATAAAGATGCTAAGAACCTACTTGCCAACACGGTATCAGGTTGAACGCGCCTTCGTCATCGACTCGGACGGAACCCTCAGTCAGCAGCAGGATCTAGTAATCTTCGATAGACATTTTTCGCTTTTTATCTTCGAGCATGAAGGTATTGCCTACATCCCTGCGGAAAGCGTGTATGCCGTTTTCGAGGTGAAGCCAGAAATCACTCCGAAATACCTCGGTTACGCCGGTGACAAGGCCGAAAGTGTACGTAGGCTAAAGCGCACCTCTGGGCGAATTGTCCAAGCTGGTGGAGATATCCACACTCCCAAGCCTCCGCCTCCGATTCTGGCCGGTATACTCGCCTTGGATTGCAAATGGAAAGAACCCATGGGGGCGAAATTTAAAGGATATCTCCAGGGGCTGAGCGGAGACAGGGCCTTAAACTTGGGCTGTGTAGCCAGGCACGGAGCTTTCGAGATCACCAACGGCACACCCGCCTCCTTCAACTGGGATATCAGTCGCCCCGACACCGCGGTCATGTCGTTTGTGCTCACCCTCACCAGATTGCTCCAGCGAATGGGAACTGTGCCGGCAATTCAGATCGACGAATACGCGAAACATCTCTAAGAAGCTCTCCTGGAGCCATGTCAGCCACCCTGAATCTCGCCGCCTCACCGGAGCGAGTTTGTAAACTGGTGGCGATGAACGTGAATCCCAACTTCTCGGATTAGCACCATCTGACCGCTCAACCAAAACACGGTCCAAAAATCCGTCGCATCTTACTCTGCTTACTTCAATCGAGGACGTGCATTTCTGCAATGCGCTTCTTGATCATTGCTCCTGTCTTGTTGAAGGTTTCCATGGTTTGACGCCAGATCTCATGGGATTTATTCGATTTTGCTCTGATCGCAGAAGGGAGCGCATGGAAACTCCTTCCAATTTCGTCGGAAATAAATGGGCCCGCGCTTAGCAACAGCTGATCGAATGCGTTTGTAGCTTCAAGCAGATTACGGAGGTGCTCGACATTGTCGAATTCAGGGTGCCCGGATTCCCCATAGAGGGTGACCAAATGATGCCCTTCTATCCAAAGTTTCTGATAAAAGCCGAATTCCAAATCGAATTGCGCTTTGTGAACAGCATTTGCTCGAACATGTCTGGATTTCACGCCTTCAGGGATCTCGGTCATGCGCCTCAGATCGTCGATCGTCGCCAGATTTTCTGCGCGTTTCTTGAAGTATGAAGCCCAGACAATTGCGCCGAGAGTGATCACCCCTTGCGAGCAGAGAATAACAATTTCACCGAAAGTCATAGGAGAAGTGTTCCCAAGAAGTAGGCCCTGTTCGTAATCCTAACCGGCCACCAGTGCAACCATCCAGACTGCGCTAGGTGACTTTGGGCTGTGGGGTGCCTTGAGGACTGGCTCGCGGCGTTCGGCATCAGCAGGTCGTCAATCTAGAGATCGGACAAAATCTTGCAGGGTGCTCGTTACTTCGTCTCCAAGAGTTCCCTTTGCTCTTTTGGTCCGCTTGTCGTTGACGAGCCCCAGAGCGTTCATCCTGGCAAAGACGATCGGGAACTGGATCATGGTTTCCATTGCGATCGTCGCAAAAATGAAACCAGAGTCTGCCTGGGTGCATCCTTGATTGTCGATGTAGACTCGTCCGACATGCAGACCCAACTGTTTTTGAATTCGAGCCATCCGATACATCAAGCCCGTGCGCGGAAGCAATACGGAGGCCATAAACTCATTTGCCTGCCACTCGGCCCAATGCAGATCCGAGATACCAGCCCTTCTGCCATACCGAGCTAGCTCCTCGTCAGTCGCAATTTTCGGGGAGGACGAGATGAAAGTGGATTTGCTCAGAAATTTTCGGTGCAGGACGTAATGGCCGATCTCATGGCTCAGCGTTGCTTTGAAGCGCGCTCCTTTCGGATCTAAGCCACTGTGAATGAAGATTTTGTTGTGCGGAGAAACGGTGAACTCTCCGTATCGTTGGCGGCCAAATGGCGCGGGAAGTTCCTGATCATAAACAAACTCCACTAGCCGCCTTCTCTGGAGCTCCGTTGCTATTTCCTCCACCGGATATTCGAGGAGTGGAATTTCTCGCCTTGGGAACAAGTGATTCCACATTACTTCAATCCGCTTTTGAATCTGATTCCTATCCAGCCGGTCGGGAGAAACTGCTTCTGCGAGCATGGCAGAATTATGCTGCCGCTGTTCAAATGGTCAATACCTAGGTGTGCAGAACTCCGTTTCCGGGCTGGATATTAATTTTCGGCCATCTTCGGCCCTCGTCTTTTCGCGATCTCCTGAGAGCGAATCCGCACGGGCAGGGGTTGAGCGCGGCGACGAGGAGGAAGCGGGCGGGGAAGAGGAAGGACCCGGCGGCGCGGGAGATGGAGACGGTGCCGTCCTCCAGCGGCTGGCGGAGGACTTCCAGCGTCTGGCGGCGGAACTCGGGGAGCTCGTCGAGGAAAAGGATGCCGTGGTGGGCGAGGGAGACCTCGCCGGGGCCGGGATTGGTGCCACCGCCGAGCAGGCCCGCATCGGAAATGGTGTGGTGCGGGGAGCGGAACGGACGGGTGGTGAGGAAGGCGCGCTTCGGGTCCAGCAGTCCGGTGATGGAGTGGATCTTCGTCGTTTCGATCGCCTCGTCCTCCGTCATGTCCGGCATGATGGTGGGGACGCGTTTGGCGAGCATCGACTTGCCGGTGCCGGGCGGGCCGACCATCAGGAGATTGTGGTTGCCGGCGGCGGCCACTTCCAGGGCGCGCTTCACGTGGTGCTGGCCTTTCACCTCGTCGAAGTCGATGTCGTAGCTGCGGTGGGAGTCGAAGAACGCACGGCGGTCCAACTTGAACGGCGGGATGATGTGGTCCCCCTGGAGGAAGTCCCATGCCTGCCGCAGGTTGCGGATGGGGATGACGTCGATGCCATCGACGATGGCGGCTTCCGCGGCGTTCGCGTCCGGGACCAGCAGGCGTTTCCGTCCGCGGCGTTTCGCCTCCAGGGCGATGGAAAGCACGCCCTTCACCGGGCGCACGGTGCCGTCCAGCCCCAGCTCCCCGACGACGCAGCAGTCCTCCGCGTTGAACGGTTGCAGGACATTCGCGGCGGCCATGGCCAGGGCGATGGGCAGGTCAAAGGACGGACCCTCCTTCTTCACATCCGCGGGGGCCAGGTTCACGGTGTTCACCCCGTCCGCGTAGGAAAGGGCGGAGGCGGAGATGGCGGAGGTGACCCGCTGGGAGGACTCCTTCACGGAAGTGTCCGGCAGGCCGACGATGATGATCAGCGGCTTGTCAGCGCCGCGGGCGTTGACCTCCACCTCCACTTCCTGCGCATCGACTCCGCGCAGGGCGGCTGAGAAAAGACGGGTGATCATGTGAACAATGGAACCCTGCGGAACGGAACGATGGATGGCAAGGCGGAAGACGCTCTCCGCGGAAGGAGACGTTCCTAACAGGATTCATTGAACCGCAGATGAACGCGGATGTACGCAGATGAAGAGGATGGGGGATTTGATATTGGAGGCGGGGCTATTCCATGGCTTCCGGCGGCGTTGCCCTATTGGGCCGCCGTTTCTCCGTTGATGGTTTCCATCTCCGCGGAGGTGAGGTGGAAGCGCCGGCCCATATCGGCGAAGCTGCGTTCCCTCTGGGCGGCTCCGGTGGTGCTTCCGCCGCGTGTCATCTGCCGGACCTCCTGCAGTGTGCGGATGAGATCTTCCCTCGGCAGCGCGGCCAGGAAGGCACCGGTGGACGCGTGGCTGGGGCGGGAGAGCAGGGCGGACTTCGCGTTCCGGACGCGCGTCTCCGGGGTGAGCTTTCCGGAGATCACGCGGATGCCATCGGTGGAGAGGTTGCTGTTGACGATGATGCCGGCGAGGATCCGCTCGTGCCGCATGGCGTCCCGGTCCGAGATGGCGGAAAGCCGGTCCATCATCCACGCGACACCGGCATCCTCGCCATCCCTGACGAGCACGGCTTTCATCAACCCGTCGCCGATCTCCCGTTCCGGATTGCCCCTCATGGCGGCCATGCGCTGCTCCATGGCGGTCCATGCGGCATCCCGGTCACGGAGCGCCCAGCGGGTCAGGACGTTCGTCATTTCCACCTTCGCGCCCAATGCCTCGTTGAGCTTCGCGAAGTCGAAGTCCTCCGGGAAGATAGTGTCGCGGAGGGCATGGTAGCCACCGGCATCCGGAAAGGCGGCGTGGGCGCGGATAACGGCGTCCGCCCCGCGGCTGACCGCGCCCTTCATGGCGATGGTCTTGAACTCATCGTAGGTTCCGGCCTTTCCGTTCTCCGCATGGTACTTCGCCATCCATGGCAGTGCGGCTTCCACGTCCTCCTCCAGCGCGCGGCGCAGCAGGCTCTTCTGCATCATGGCGCGCGCCTTCGGCTCCTCCAGCGTCTCCGCCCACGCCAGAGCGGATGATTTCTCGCGGGCCCACAGCTCCTCCATGGCAGCCGTGTGGAGATCCTGGTGGGGCTGGCGGGCCTTTCCTCCCTCCGTCATCGCGGCCAGGATGTCGTACTGCTCCAGGACGATGGATTTCAAGGTGTCCGTCTTCACCCTCGCCAGTGCCCGGGCCAGATCCGCCGGTCCGGTTTCCCCGGCCTTCACGCGGGCGTGGAGCGTGGCGAGCGTGCGCCGCATCTCCGGCGCGGTGGGCCGATCCGGCCTGCTGGCGTGCGTTTCTTCCGAGGTGCCTGCGGTGGAAGCGTGTGCCGCTCCGGACGATGGGATGGCGCGCCCGGCCAGGATGCCGCCGCAGAGCAGGGCGAGAAAGAGGAGGTTGCGGGAAAGGGGTTTCATGGTTCCTGTGGATTCATTCTGCCGATGATGGCGTCAGCGCGTGCGGGATCCGCGCCCCACTGCTCCAGCTTCCCGCGCAGCATGGCGGCGGAGCTGGGGTCCGGCCGGCTGCGGTAGCCGGTGTGCTCCTGCACCAGTGTCTCCAGCCTGCGGATGCGCGCCTCTCCGTCCGGCAGGCCGTCCAGTGCCTTCAGGCCGCGCTCCATGAGGGTGGGGCCGCCGGAGAAAATGGCGCTCACCGCCACGTCGCGGAAGGACTCCCGCACCACCGGCTCACGGAGGGCTTCCAGCCAGAGCTGCGCGTGGCCCTCCCGGTGGTGGAGCGAATGACTGGTGGAGTCCAGGAATGTTTGCCACTCCTCCTGCGGCAGCGCCTCCAGCTTTCCCGCCATCCAGTTCACCTGCCCGGTGAGTTCCGCGTGGCTCCGCCGTATGTCCAGCAGGTTGCCCAGCCTGCCGGGGCCGTCTTTCTCCAGCACCCAGCGGAAGGCGGCGTCCCGCTCGTCCCGCACCCAGGCGTGGATCATGGAGTCCCTCAGCTTGTGGGAGGCCAGCGGTGCGAAGTCCGGTGAATCCAGCGCCGCCGCGAAGTCGAAGCCTTTTCCCACATCGTCCGGAAACTCCATGAAGGGGGCGGAGCCATCCTCCATCAACTGCCTCAACCGGGAGACGAACGCCGCCGCCCCCTGCCTCGCGGAGCCGGTCACCGCGGCCCGCACGACGTTGGTCGGCACCTTTCCATCAAAGAGGTCCGGGTGGGCCTTCGCCATTGCCAGGGCCTCGTCATACCTACCCGGGAGCAGCGCGGAGAGGACATGCCCGGCGAATTTCCGCCGCACCAGCAATGGCTGCTCCAGCGCCCACCGCATCGCCTTTTCCGGATCCCGTTTCGAGAATGAACGGAGCAGGTCACCCGCCATGCTGTCCTGCTCCAGCAGCAGGTCCGGCTCCCGTGCCGCCTGCTCCAGCGCTGCCACCACTTCCGCGTCCGTCCAGCCGGAAATGGTCTCGTCCAGTGTGGTCCTGCGGCTCTTTTTGGCGGGGGCGTCCGCCAGCCTCCGGGCCTCCGCCAGCAGTTGGTCCGGGGTCATCGGCGCGCCTGCCGCGCGGGCCTCCCGCATGCGCGGGGAAACGGGGATCTCGCGTGCGGCGGCACCGCCTGCATCTTTCCCGCCGCCAGCGTTGCCCGCCGGGGCGGTGGCCCAGCCGGCGAGCAGGCCGCCCGCAGGCAGGAGGAGATAGGGAAGGGCGTTCCGGAGCGGTCGCATCTTCCGCCCACAGTGTCATGTGCGCCTATCCCCTGTGAAAGATGCTGTTGTGACAGATCCGTCCTCCGCTGTCCGGTGAAGCTCCATGTACCACAGCCTGGAGCGCAGGGAACTGGTCATGCTGGAAAAAGCGCGACGTGCTTTTGACCGGTGGTGCCTGCCACGGTAGGATGGCGGCCAAACCCAACCGGCAACGGACGGATGAATCTGGAATTTCTGCAAGTGGATGCTTTTTCGCGGCGGGCCTTGTTCGGCAACCCGGCGGCGGTCGTGTTCGGCGCGGACGATGCGTTGCCACAGGTGACCATGCAGAGGATCGCCCGCGAGATGAACCTTTCGGAGACCGTTTTCCTGTTTCCTCCAACATCGCCGGCGGCGGACTACCGCGTGCGGATCTTCACGCCACGGAGCGAGCTGCCCTTTGCGGGGCATCCCACGCTCGCGGCGGCGCGGGCCGTGCAGCACCGCTTTCCGGAGTTGAGGTCGGCATTGTTGCTGAGGCAGGAGTGCGGCATCGGCATCGTGCCGGTGGAGGTGTCCGGCAGCGGAGAAAATGTGACCTACACCATGACCCAGGCCACCCCGGCCCACCGGCCGGTGGATCCCGGGCAGCAGGCCATTGCGGAGATGCTGGGCTGCGCTGCCGGGCAGCTCCCGCCATCGCCGCCGGAGGTCGTGTCAACCGGGGTCAACTGGCTGATCGTGGAGCTGGATGACTTCAGCACGGTCGCTTCGCTCAGGCCGGACTTCGGCCTCATCAGCGCGTCGTGCGCGTCGCTCGGTGCGGTGGGCATGACAGTGTTCGCGCGCGCGGGATCTTTCCCAGGGTTGCGGCTGAAGGTGCGGACCTTCGCCCCGGGGGAGGGGGTGATGGAAGACCCGGTGTGCGGATCCGGCAACGGATCGGTCGCCGCCTATCTCGCCAGGCACTGTTATCCGGAGGTGGACCACGCATCCTACCTCGCGCAACAAGGCCGGGAGATCGACAGGACAGGCGAGGTGGAGGTCTCCTGGACCCGCCGGGATGGTGAGGTGGCCGTGAAGGTGGGAGGTGCGACGGCGATCTCCGCATCCGGTGAAATCTTCTTCGACGCCGATCCTGTCCAGGAATCCTCCACCTGAAACATCCACGGCGCATCCGGCCACCATCAACGGGTGATGCGCGTGTGCTGGTCCACCACCAGTTTTCCGAGGTCGAATCCCTGTTCCGTGGCGATGGCCTTCATGCGGTCGAACCGTGCCTGCGGGATGGTGGGGGAGCGGGACAGGAACCAGAGGAACTGGCGGTCCGGTGTGCCGACGATGGCATGGCGGTAGTCCGGGGTGACGTCGATGATCCAGTAGTTCCCATCCTCCGGCACCGGAGCCAGGCGGGCGAAGAAGTTGCCGGGAAAGCGTACGCGCAGGCGGTTGTTGGACGCGTCCACCGGTTCCGCCACACCACTGACCGTGCGCTGGCTGCCGTCCGCGCGGAAGCAGGTGTTCAGCACGCCGATGGTGCCGTCCTTGTTCTGGGAGTAGTCCGCGGTGGCGGAGACGCAGCCTTTCTGGAACCATTGCGGGAAGTGGGCGACCTCATGCCATTTCCCCAGGTAGCGGTCGGTGGAGACCTTCGGCGCGGTCTTCAACGGCGGATGGGTCGCAGCGGAACGGTTGGTGCCGCAGGAGGTGAGGAGAGCGGCGGCGGACAGGGCGGTCAGCAGGATGAGGGAGCGGGACATGCATCATCTATCGCATGGATTCATGAATGTGATAGATGAAATCCTCCCCCGTGGCGTGGAGACGGGAGCCTTGCCCTCCACCCGGAGAATGTCCGACACTGTCGATGTGATGAAACGGAACTTCCTCAGTATGACGGGCAGCCTCCACTTCCTGATGATCCTCCTGATTTCAGCATGCGCCGGCATGACGGGCGGCGGCCTGCGTGCCGCGACCTATGAAGTGGGGCCGGGCATGGCGCTGGGCGAGCCGGGGGAGGTTCCGTGGGAGGCGCTGCAGGCGGGGGATGTCGTCCGCATCCACGCGCGGAAGGAACCTTACCGGGCGAAGTGGGTGCTGTGTGTCCGTGGTGAGGCGGACCGGCCCATCCGCGTGCAGGGCGTGCCGGACCAGCAGGGGGCGCTGCCGGTGATCGAGGGCAACGGCGCGGTGACCCGTGCGGAGCTGGATTTCTGGGGGGAGGAGCGTGCGGTCATCAAGGTCGGCGGTGCGAACAAACCCGCGGACATCGTGCCCGCGCACGTCATCATCGAGAACCTGCACATCCGCGGGGCGCGCCCGCCCCATACCTTCACCGGCCGTGGGGGAGTCCGGCCGTATCCGCGCATGGCGGCCGCCATCTATGTGGAGAATGGCGGGTACATCACCATCCGTGGCTGCGTAATGGAGGACTGCGGCAACGGCTTGATGACCTCACATCGGTCGAGGGAGATCCTTGTGGAGGGCTGCCACATCCATGGGAACGGCATCGAGAACAGCATCTCGGAGCACAACTCTTACACCGCGTCCCATGGCATCATCTTCCAGTACAACCGGTTCGGTCCGCTGCGGGCCGGGTGCCGCGGCAACAACCTGAAGGACCGCTCCGCCGGTCTGATCGTGCGCTGCAACTGGCTGGAAGGGGGGAGCAGGCAGCTCGACCTGGTGGACGGATCCGACCATGAAAGCATCCGCCAGGATCCCCGCTACCGTGTGACGGAAGTCCACGGCAACGTCCTCATCGAGCCGGAAGGTGACGGCAACAACCAGATCGTCCACTACGGTGGGGATAGTGGCAACGAGGAGTGGTATCGGGGTGGTACGCTCCGCTTCCACCACAACACCATCATCTCGCGGCGGGAGGGGCTCACCACGCTGTTCCGGCTGTCCTCCGCGGGGGAGTCGGTGGAATGTTTCCGCAATGTGGGTCATGTGGGCGGACGCCGCGCGCGGCTGCAGCTTCTGGGCGCTCCGGGGAAGCTGTCGGTGGCCCACTGCTGGCTGCCGGAGCGCTGCCATCTCAGTCCGGGCGTGGACGCGGTGGGGGACCGCGGGCTGGTGGGGGTGCGCTTCGGCGGGGATCCCGGGTTCATCAACCCTCGTGGACAGGATTTCCGGCCCCGTGCGGATTCACCGCTCACCGCGTTCGGCCCCGGTGATGGCGCGGGGAAAGATGGCGCTCCGGGGAATGAATACCTGCCCCACCAACAGGGGCGGGAACGGCCGGAGGCGGCCTGGGTGGTGCCCGGCGCGTTCGCCCCGGCAGGCCGCTGAATCCGTTGGACCTGACGGCCCTGAACCTGGACTACACCGCGAGCAATGATACCAGCGGCCGCAATTTCTTCGTCCGCTACGGCCACTCCGCGACGTCGAACAACTTCGGCGGGCCGAACCTGATGGGCGCGCAGCATGGCGGCGGGCTCAGCACCGGGGTATCCGGTGCGGGCGCCGCCGGCATCCTGGCCGCCGCGGGTGCGGTGGTGGCGCTGGGCAGGCGCAGGCGGGGTTGTCAGGCCACGCGGCGGCGGCGCAGGGCGTAGCCCGCCAGTCCGGTGAGGATCAGCATGGCGGAGCCGGGCTCCGGGACGTAGGAGAGGACGCCGGTGCCCTGGTCGAAGCTCCAGAGGCTGCCGCCGGTGTCCAGTGTCCAGATCCCGCCGTTGTCCTGGAAGTCACCGGAGGTGCTGGTGATGCGGACGCCGGTCCATGAGGTGGAGCCGGAGGTATCCACCACGTCCCACGAATTTCCTTCGGCGAGCGCGGCGGTGGTGAGGTCGAAGTGGACGATGCCGTTGAGGTTGGTGGTGCCCGCGCCGCTGATGGTGTTGTTGACGCCGTTGTCCCCGATCTTGAAGACGAAGGTGCCGGTGGAGGTGAGGTTGAAGGTGGCGCTGGTGGCGACGACCACGGAGCCGCCACCGGTGACCTGGCCGGAGACGTTGAAGGAACCGGCATCGACGGAGGTGGTGCCGGTGTAGGTGTTGGCGCCGGAGAAGGTCACCGTGTTCGACCCCATTTTCCGGACGGCCAGGTTCCCGGTGACGATGCCGGAGAAGCTCCGGTTGGTGCCGGAGTCCAGCGTCAGCGTGCTGAGGGTGGCGGAGCTGTTGGTCACTTCATGGGTGCTGCCCGCCGCGGACCCGCTGACGGCCAGTCCGGCGATGGTATCGTTGAAGCCGTTCAGGTCGAATCTCTGGCGGATGTTGGTGGAGGACGTGCCCATGGTGATGAGCGTGGTGTCCGAGATGCGGTCGGACGCGCCGAGCTTCAGCACGCCCTGGTAGAAGAAGATGTCACTGCCGGTGTAGGTCCCGCCGAAGGTGACGGCGGTGTTGTCAAAGTCCGCGCCTGAGGTGGATGCGTCGCCGTTGGTGCGGATGATGACACTGCGGGCGGAGGCGTCGATGTTGCCGTTGATGATAAGGTGGCCGCCGATCTGCGCGCCGATGCGTGCCTCCGGGCCGGTGGTGGTGACGGAGCCGTTCCAGGTGCCGGTGCTGTTGGCTGACGCCTGCAGCGCGCCGTTCGCCCCGCCCTGGCCGGTGATGGTGATGGCCTCACCGGTGACCACCACGCCGTCGGCGAGGGTGACGCGCGCGCCGTCGGATACCGTGGTACCGCCCGCCGTGGTGCCGAGCGCGGTGTTGTGGCCGACGACGAGGACGCCCGCGGACACGGTGGTGAGCCCGCTGTGGCTGTTGGCCCCGCTGAGGGTGAGGGTGCCGCTGCCGCCCTTCGTGAAGCTGAGGGAACCCGCTCCATCCGCCAGGGTGCCGCCGTAGTTTCCGGAGGCGGCCGTGACATTGAGGGTGGAGCTGGTGGCGGCCGCGCCGTTGGTGACGGCCCCGCCGGTGCCGGTCAGGTTCGTGATGGTCTGGCTGGTGCCGTTCAGGTCGAACTGGCCGCCGTTCATGGTGAGGGTTCCGGAGTTGATGACCCCCACTCCCGCGAGCCGCAGGATGCCGTCGTTCACCGTGGTGCTGCCGGTGTAGGTGTTCGCTCCGGACAGCGTCCAGGTGCCGGTGCCGGACTTGATGAGGCTGGTGGCGCTGGTGCTGTTGGAAATGATGCCTGCGAATTCGCCCTCGCCGCTGCCCTGGAGGGTGAGGGACTTGCTGCCGTTGCCGGTGGTGGTGAGGTTGCTGCTGAACTTCAGCAAGCCGGTGCCGTTCTGGGTGATGATGCCGCCGCCGGTGGTTCCGGAGAGGTTGATCACCCGGTCGGTCGTTTCCCCGGTGCCGGTGTAGAGCAGTTGTCCGGTGCTGCCGCTGCTGCCCAGGTAGATGGTGCCGTTGTCCACCGTGATGGGGGCGCCCAGGCTGCTGCTGGCGGTGCCGCCCGCCACGCTGTTGATGGAGGAAACGCTGAGGGTGCCGTTGGCGATAGTGGTCCTGCCGCTGTAGGTGTTCGCGCCGGACAGCGTCCACGTGCCGGAGCTGGCCTTGGTGACGCCGGTCGTGTTGGCGGCGGAGTTGTCGGAAATGACGCCGGAGATCTCCCCGTCACCCGCGCCCTGGAGGTTGAGGGTTTTGATGCCCGCGCCGGTGGCGGTGACGTTGCCGGTGAACTTCAGCAGGCCGCTGCCGCTGTTGTTGATGGTGCCGCCGCCGGTGGTCCCGGCGAGGTTGAGGCCGCGGTCGGTCGTTTCCCCGGCGCCGGTGTAGAGCAGTTGTCCGGTGTTCGTGCTGCCGCCCAGGTAGATGATGCCGTTGGCCGCGGTGGTGGGCGCGCCCAGGTTGCTGGTGGCGGTGCCGCCGGCCACGCTGTTGATGGAGGAAACGCTCGCGATGCCGTTGGCGATGGTGGTACGGCCCGTATAGTTGTTCGCCCCGGTGAGGATGAGGGTGCCGGTGTTGCCGCTGCCGCCGTTGATGGTCAGTGCGCGCGCGGTCGAGGTGGGCTGGAGGATGTTCCCGGAGATGGTCGCGGTGACGGTGTTGTTGAGCGTGCCGATGCTGGTGCTGCCAGCGAGCGTGATGTTGCCGGAAACACTGCCTCCATTGACGTCGAAGCGGAGGGCGCCCCTGCTTGATGAACCCGTGCCGTTGAGGGAGAAATTCGTGGTGAACGCATCCGCGGTGGCGAGGACCATGCCCGCGTTCGACCCCACGGTGACAGTGGTCAGGTTGTTCAGCGCGGCCCCGCTGTAGGCCTCGACGAAGAGTCCGGCCCCCTCCGCGGAGGTGAGTGTGAGATTTCCCGTCCAGGTGTTCGCGCCACGCAGTTGCAGCATGGCGAGGCCGGTGATGTCCTGCACCACGAGGCGTCTGAGGGTGATGTTGTTCCCGGTGATGACGGTGTCGAGCTGGTGGCGGCGGTTCAGATCGGTGGCCGGGCCGCCGGCGGCTTCGATGAAACCTCCGCTGCCCAGCGACAGGGAACCACCCGTCAGGATGTAACCGAAGCCGGAGGTGCTGGTGTTGAAGGAAACTCCGGCGGCGTTGACGTTGCCGTCGATGGTGACCGTCCGTGAGTCCTCCGCGGGACCCACGCCCGTGCTGGTGCCGAAGTGGGCGATGTTCGCCGGGTCCGCCGCATTGTCCCACGGCACGTTGGCCCCGCCGATCCACCAGGTGTTGCCGCCGTTGGTCCAGGTGCCGCTGGCCTGCTGGGGGTCGGCGGTGAGCGGATCCGCATCCCAATACCAGGTGGCTGCCAGTGCCGGAGTGGTGCCGGTGGTGGCGCATGCGGCCACCATCAGGGCACGACGGAGCCATGCGGGGAGACGGGAGGGTTTCATCTGTCCGGGATACCATCGGGAAATCCTCCCGAAGACAAATCAAAAAAAAGGGTGGGATCCGCCTGAATAAGCGCAGCGGACCATCACCGGGGCGCAGCCCCCCGACCGCGCCCCGGGCCGTCCCCACACCGGAAGAGTGGTGAGGGGCGGAAATGTTCCTCCGTCCGGACTCAGGGATTCACCGGGGTGACGGGTGGCGGATCAAAGGTCGGAGGATGGAAGGGCAGATGCGGGGCGATCCAGAGGATGCCGGGGTTGAGGAGATCTCCCTCGTCCTTTTTGGCGGGCGGCGGGGCAAGTTCCTTGGCGGCCTTCGCTCCGGAGGATTTCGAGGAATGCCCGCTTTCCCCGCTGCCGGGGTCCAGCCTGGCCAGCACGGCCTGCACTTCCGCGAGGGCCTCCGGCACGGTGGCGATGGCGCACTGGGCGGTGATGCGCATGGACTCCGGGGCGGCGGTCGCGGCCACCTCGACGATGCTGGCGGTGAGCGCGGCGTCCGCACCGGTGGCGGTGAGCGCGGCTTTCACCACCTCACAGGCGCAGTCGCCGTGGGCGGTGATCTCTTCCCGGACGATGGTGAGGACGTTCGCCGGGTCGAGTTTCACGCGCTGGCGGACGGAGAGCTCCACCGGAGCGCAGCCGGTGGTTCCACGGGTGCCTGCCGGTGCGCCGTAGGTGGCGGCCAGGAGGGCCAGCCCCATGGGCAGGTTGCTGGCGGATGCCTCCGTGCCGGAGATACCGGCGGAGACCGCGGCTTTCCTGAACGGCGACGGCTCCCGGAGTGTGGAGAAATCCACGACGTCCTCGACGCGGACCGGAGCCGCCTCGCTGATGCCGAGGGTGGCCAGGTTCTGGGACGCGTAGATCCCGTCCTCCCGCCTGAAATGCGGGGCGGCCTTCATGGCCGGGACCTCGTAGGTGCCGGGGACGGAGATCTCCGCGAAGCGGCGGGCGTCCCGGCCCCTGAGGTCATCGGAGGCCAGGGGGCGGACATCGGCGGGGCGGAGGTCTCTGGACAGCTCCTGGCCCGTGAGGGCGGCCGGGGCGGCGGTGATGCCGGCGGCCAGGCAGGTGACCCAGAGCCGGAAAGGGCGGGCGCTGGGAATGCCGGATGGGTGGGTGGTTTTCATGGCAGGGATGGCGTTGGGTTCCACATCCAGTGATGGGCGGGCGATCCGGGAGATGGCTTTTCCATGGAGCGCCTGACAAGTGGATGCATGACTTTCTGAGTTATGCTTTTGGATGAAGGCGAAGGGTGCCTGTCCCATCCGCGGGATATGCGGATGGGGTGATGTCTGGTCCGCCCGCCGGATGGTTCCCGGATGGAGGGGCGGGCGGAACCGGGTTGTCCGGAGCAGGGCCTAGCTGCGGCGCTTCCTGCGGATGAGCAGGGCGACCCCGGCCATGCCGCCGAGGGCGAGCGAGCTGGGTTCCGGGACGGGGACCACCTCGAAGCCGGAGAAGGTCAGCACGTTCTGGTTGCCTTCCGCGCCGCCGAGCAGCCCGAGGCTGACCGCGGAGGATGCGTCGAAGCTGAAGGTCAGCGAGCTGAGCGCGGCGCTGGAGGTGAACTGGAAGGCGTAGTCCCCGGTCGAGGACGCCGTTCCCAGGGTCAGCAGACCCAGCACGTCCAGGAGCTGGGAACCGCCTGCCGTCGCCCCGTCCACTTCCGGATTGGTGATCCCGAAGGTCAGGGAATCCAGCAGATCGACGGGAAGGTTGGTTCCGGAGGTGACATTGAAACGTGCCTCATAGACCTGGCCCGGGGCGATGGAGAGACCCGTCACCGTGGCCTGGGATGACCAGGTGGACAGGACGTTGGCCCCCACCACGGCGTCGATGGCGGGCTGCAGCAGCGCCAGCACTCCGTTGGCCACCAGTTCCCTGCCGAACACCAGGGTGTCTCCCGTCGTTTCGGTATACGCGGCCAGCTCGACACCGCCGACGACTGCGACGCCCGCCTCGGCGAAGCCTCCCGCGCCGTGGTTCCAGGTCACGTTCCCGCTGGTTTGTCCGGCCGGGGCGGGACGGTACAGGTTATTGTTCACCTGCACGGCGACGATGCCGCCGACGCCGGGGCGCCGCGCCTCATAGTCGGGGTTGAAGAACGCCGTGGAGTTGATGATGGACTGGCTGAACGCCAGCGTGGGGACTGCGAAAAGGGCGCAGCCTGCTGCTATCGTTTTCATGTATGTGTATGGGTGTGGGTCGCACATGCCGGCCGGGATCTCCGGCGACCCGTTGGGGTGGTGGTCGCCAGATATGCCGAAATATGCTTCCCGGGTGTTTGTTCACATGCTTCCGGATAAAACCGGAGAGACGTGAGATTGCATGAATCCCATAACTGTTAGAGCGAATCAAACCACGGTTGGTTGAATCCGTTTATGACCCTATAAGGGTGGAGGCCGACGGTTCCGCCGGATGTACGGCGGGTGTGCATGGCATCAGTTTCCCGCAGCCAGCATGGTTGCCGGGCAGCGGCACCTCCGTGCATCGGGGGCGGACGGACCCGGACCCGGCGTCCCAGGGAGGGATGGCGGCGGAATTTCCGGCCAATCCCCCACGTACACGGTGGAATCCTCCTTGGAGGGTCATCAGCACAAGTCCACCGATGACCCGCAAAAGTCGGTGGATTGTGGCCGGAACGGGAAAGTACCGGGAAAAAATCCGCCGGCCGCGGTGGTCGGAACCGCCTCCCGGGGAGGTCAGCGGGTGCCGGGATAGCCCTGCCAGAGCCATTCCAGGGCGGCGGGCAGGGTCTGGCGGGTCACCTTGCGGTCCACATGGCCCGCATTTGCGGCGAAGACGTAGCGGCAGGCATAGCCCTTCGCCTTCAGGGCGGCGGCCATGCGCTGGTTGGCCAGCACCCAGTTGTGGTGGGTCTTTTCCTCCTTGTCCCAGCCGTTGTCCTTTTCGCTGACTTCCAGCCAGACCCGGAGGGGTTTCCGTTCGGCGGCGGGGATGAGCTTTTCATGATACTCCCACGCGCCGTTGGGGGACTCCGGGTTCTCCGGGAACTGCTGGTCCACGTAGGTGCCGGAGTAGGTGAGGACGCGGCGGTAGAGTTCCGGGTGGAACCACGCCATGGTGAAGGCGGCGGCCCCGCCGGAACTGCCGCCCATGGTCGCGCGGCCTTCCGGGTTGGTGGTGAAGCGGATTTTGTGGTCCTTGCTGATCTTCGGCAGGACCTCCTGCTCGATGAAGCGGGTGTAGGTGCCGCTGACGGTGTCGTACTCCAGCCCGCGCTGGCTGCCCTTTGAATCGCCGCCGCCGGAGCTGATGAAGACGGCGACCATGGCGGGCAGCCGCTTTTCCGCGATCATGTTGTCGAGGACGCGCGTCATCAGGTCCTTGTAGCCCATGCCATCCTGGACGATGATGAAGGGCATCTCCTTGGTGGGGCGGTGGCCCGCCGGGACATAGACGGCGACTTTCCGCTGGTAGGGCACCACGCCGGGCTGCTTCTTCGCGATGCCGGGGTAGATGGCGCTGTCCTTCGATTCCATCACGAACTGGTGGACCTCCCCGGTGGGGACGCCGGGCCGGACCTTGGTCTCCGGGGCGTCCGTGTAGTCCGGGCCGATGGTGAAGTCCGTCTCCTCCGCGAGGGCCGGTGCCGCGGCGGCAAGCACCGAAAGGAAAAGAAACCGGCGGACAAAAGGGATGGGGCTTTTCACGGCAGCGACAACAATGGGGGCCAGCGCAGCCGTCAAGCCCGCCGGGCGGGGCCTGGCCCATTGCCAAAACGAACTTCCTGAATTCAACTCTTCTGAATTGCCCATGAAATCTCCCTCACTCCCGTTTTCCTTCCTTCTGCTCGCCTCCACCGTGCTCCATGCGGCGGATGACATTTCTTTGGCGGACTTCGAGGGGGACAGCTACGCGCCGTGGGTGGTGGAGGGAAAGGCGTTCGGGGGCGCACCCGCGCGTGGCACGCTGCCCGGCCAGATGAAGGTGGAGGGCTATGTGGGTGGGGGGCTGGCGAATTCCTTTGCCGGTGGGGACAGGGCGAAGGGGCGGCTGGTATCGCCGGAGTTCCAGGTCAGCCGGAAATACGTCCGCTTCCTCATCGGCGGTGGCGGGTGGAAGGAGCAGACGGTCATGCACCTGCGGGTGGACGGAAAGACGGTCCGCAGCGCCACGGGGCGGAACATCCGCAGCGGAGGGAGCGAGAAACTCTCCGCCGCGTGGTGGGACGTGGAGGAGTTCGCGGGACGGCGGGCCGTCATCGAGATCATTGACGACCGGGAGGGAACCTGGGGACACATCAACGTGGACCAGATCGTCCTCACGGATGACAAGGGGGATGCCTCCCCGGCGATCCATGGCGTGGAAATGCCGGGCGGCATCACCCGCAGGGTGAAGGTGGACGGGGACTTCCTGCAGCTCCCGGTGATGCGGAATCCGGACCGGGAGCGGCCGGATTTCCAGCGGCTGGAGCTTTCCGCCGGAGGCCGGGTGGTGCGCTACCTGCACGTGGTGATGCCGGCGGCGGGGCGGCAGCCGGACTTCTGGTATTCGCTCGATGTGCGCGCGTTCAAGGGGCGGGAGGTGGAGCTGCGCTACGCCTCCGCCGACAGCGGCGTGCTGGACCGGCTGGCGTTCGGCGACCGGGAAATCATCGACCCGGCGGCCTACGATGGGCCGCACCGTCCGCGGTTCCACTTCAGCCCTCGCATCGGCTGGATGAACGACATCAACGGCATCTATTATCAGGACGGCCTCTATCATTTGTTCTACCAATACAACCCGGTGGCCACGGCGTATGGCGCGGGCTTTGACATGCACTGGGGGCACTCCGTGAGCAGGGACCTGCTGCGCTGGGAGGAATGGCCGGTGGTGC
This sequence comes from Luteolibacter sp. SL250, assembly GCF_026625605.1. Taxonomy (NCBI): domain Bacteria; kingdom Pseudomonadati; phylum Verrucomicrobiota; class Verrucomicrobiia; order Verrucomicrobiales; family Verrucomicrobiaceae; genus Luteolibacter; species Luteolibacter sp. SL250. The sequence continues at coordinate 3,985,167 of NZ_CP113054.1, read as the reverse complement.
TTTTCCCGGAGGCGACAGGGAAGGCCTACTCCGGCACCACCGTCATGCAGCACCAGCCCATCCCCGGCGTGAACGATGGGGTGAAACTGCCCGCTCCGGCGATGTTCTTCACTGCGACGGACCCGAACTCCCAGCACCTGGCGACTACCCGTGACGGCGGCCGGACGTGGCAGCGGCATCCGGGAAATCCGGTCGTCCCGCCGCTCGGCGACGGTGACCGCGACCCGAAGGTGGTCTGGCATGAAGCAAGCCAGCACTATGTGATGGTGCTCTACGTGGGCGAGGGAGGGGACACCTACCGTTTCCTGCGGTCGAAGGACCTGACGAAATGGGAGACCACCAGCGTGATCCCCGGGTGGTATGAGTGCCCGGAGTTTTTCCCGGTGAAGTCACCCACCACCGGCGAGGAGCTGATGCTGCTCTACGGTTGCTACCGTGGCACGCCACCGGGAGCGGAAAAGCCGGTGCGTTACGAATCCTGCTACCAGCTCGGGCGGTTCGACGGAAAGACCTTCACCCCGGTCACGGAGATCCGCCCCGCGCACCTGGGTCCGGCTTTTTATGGGGCGCTGGTCTTCATGAACGAGCCGCAGGGCCGCACGGTCATGATGGGCTGGGCGCGTGGCACCCGCTTCCCGGATGAGCCGTTCAACCAGTGCGCGACCGTCCCGCTGGAGATGAAGCTCAGGGCCATCGATGGCCGGGACACGCTCTGCTATGAGCCGGTGGCGGAGATCGCCGCGCTGCGCGGGACCCCGCTGCTCGCGGAAAAGAACCTCACCACCGCGCAGGCGAACGAAAAGCTGGCGGGCGTGCCGAAGGACGCCTCCCTGGATGTGGTGGTGCGCTTCCGCCAGTCTCCCGCGGCCTCCGTGGGGGTGAAGGTCCGCGGGGTCCACTTCCAGTATGATGCCGCGGCGAAGGAGATCTCCCTCAACGGGAAAAGCACCGCCGTGCATCCCAGCGGCACGCTGGACGCGAGGATCCTCATCGACCGCGGGATCATCGAGGCATTCTGGAACGGCGGGGAGGCGGCCCATGCCACCGGCTCCCTCCACACGGATGACGGACCGGCGTTGGCGTTCGGCGGGGAGGCGGAGATCGAGGAGATCACCGTCCATCCGATGAAGGACATCCGGAAGGGGAAGGAGTGATGGGGCGGGCATCAACCTGGCCGCAACCGGTGATGGTTGATTGTCAGATCCGCCTGAATATTTGAAATTGCGGACCGACGGCAGAACTGGCATGATCCATGCGCTGGATGGTGCCGACGGACGGATCGGCGCCCTCTCCGGCAGCACCCGTCCATCACCCGAGCCATGAAATCCCTCCTGCTGATCCCGCTGGCCGCGCTGGCCATGTTCTCGTCGTCCTGCCGGACGAACTGCCCGCTGGACCCGCTGACGATGCGGCCGGACTGCAGCCTCTGCAGGATCCCGGCGGACCCAAGCAACTGCTGCGGCCATCATCACCGGGAGACGGTCTACATCGAGCACGCGAAGTGATCAGGCGGGTTCCGCCTCCGGAGCGGGGAGCGCCTTGCGTTGCTCCCGCCCGGCTTTCTTCCGCTGCACCAGGCGGTCGAAGAACAGATAGACGACGGGGGTGGTGAAGAGGGTGAGCGCCTGGCTGAGGATGAGGCCGCCGACGATGGCGTAGCCCAGCGGTTGGCGCAGCTCCGAGCCGTCACCGTGGCCGAGGGCCAGCGGGATGCCGCCGATCATCGCGGCGATGGTGGTCATCATGATGGGGCGGAAGCGTTTGATGCAGGCTTCGAAGATGGCCTCGTCCGGGGGCATGCCGCGGTCCCGTTCCGCCTCGATGGCGAAGTCGATCATCATGATGGCGTTCTTTTTGACGATGCCGATGAGCAGGAGGATGCCGATGATGGCGATGACGCCGACGTCGTGGCCGAAGGCCCACAGGGTGAGGAGGGCGCCCAGACCCGCGGATGGCAGGGTGGAGAGGATGGTCAGCGGGTGGATGAAGCTCTCATAGAGCATGCCGAGGATGATGTAGATGGCGATGATGGCCGCCAGGATGAGGTAGGGCTGGGTGCGCAGGGAGGACTGGAATGCCTGCGCCGCCCCCTGGAAGGTGCCGGTGAGGCTGGGGGGGACCCCCATTTCCGCGGTGGCCCGCTCCACGGCGGTGACGGCATCCCCCAGGGCCTTGCCGGGAGCGAGGTTGAAGGAAATGGTGACCGCCGGGTACTGGCCGAGGTGGTTCACGGTGAGCGGCTTCGCGGAGTCCGTGTTGAACTTGATCAGGGATGAGAGGGGGACCTGGCCGTTGGTGACCGGGGACTTGACGAAGATCCTGTCGAAGGTGGAGGGGTCTTCCTGCAGCTCCGGCGGCACCTCGATGATGACCTTGTACTGGCTGACCTGGGTGTAGAACTGGGTGATCTGCCGTTCTCCGAAGGCATTGTAGAGCGTGTTGTTGATGTCGCGTGTCTCGATGCCGAAGCGGGATGCCGCCTCGCGGTCGATCTCGATGTCGAGCGCGGGGGCGGCCGCTTCCTGGTCGGAGGCGACGTCGCGGAGTTCCGGGACTTTTTTCAACTTCTCGAGGATGCGGGGCGCCCACGCGTTGAGTTCGTCCATGTTGGCGCTGCGCAGGGTGTATTGGTACTGGGTTTTCGAGAGCAGGCCGCCGACGTTCAGGTCCTGCCGGGCCTGATAGAACACGGTGACACCGGGGATGCGGGAGGTCTTCGCCCGCAGGCGGTCGATCACCTCCATGATGTTCTCACGCTCCCCGCGTGGCTTCAGGGTGACGAAGTAGCGGCTGCTGTTGTTCGCGCCGCCGCGGCCGCCGCCGATGCGGTTCTGGAATCCGGAGATCCCCGGGTCGGCCATGAGGATGCCGCCCACGTCCTGGGCGATGCCATACATCGCGTCGTAGGAGATGTCGGGCGGCGCCTCGACCGTCACCAGCATGAGGCCGATGTCCTGCTGCGGGAAGAATCCCTTGGGCATCTTGACGAACACCCAGCCGGTCACCGCGATGGTCAGGAGCAGCGAGAGGAGGGTCAGGCGGCCGTGGCGGAGGACGAAGCGCAGCATCCTCTCATAGGTCCGCTCCATGGCCTGGAAGAACCGTTCGAGCAGCCGCTCGAACTTGCCCCGCAGTGTCTTCGCGTCCGGCACCTGGTGGTGGCGGAGGAACTTCGCGCACATCATGGGGACGAAGGTCAGGGACACGAAGCCGGAGACCAGCACCGCGACGGTCACCGTGATGGCGAACTCCCGGAACAGACGCCCGACGATGCCCCCCATGAGCAGCACGGGGATGAAGACGGCGATGAGGGAGAGGGTGATGGAGATGATGGTGAAGCCGATCTCGCCCGCGCCTTTCAACGCCGCGTCCATGGGCTTCATGCCGTCCTCGATGTGGCGGTAGATGTTCTCCAGCATCACGATGGCGTCATCGATCACGAAGCCGACGGAGATGGTGAGGGCCATCAGCGAGAGGTTGTTCAGGCTGAAATCCAGGACATACATCACCGCGAAGGTCGTGATGATGGAAATGGGGACGACGGCGCTGGAAATGAGGGTGGCGCGGACGTCACGCAGGAAAAGGAACACGACCAGGGTGACGAGCGCCATGGTCAGGACCAGGTGGAGTTCCACCTCCTCCACCGACGAGCGGATGGAGCCGCTGCGGTCCGAGCTGATCTCGACCTTCATCGCGGGCGGGATGGCGGCCTGGAGGGAGGGGAGGATGTCCTGGATGCGCTGGATGGTTTCCAGCACGTTGGCGTCCGCCTGCTTGCGGACGATGAGGCCGACGCCGCGGCGGTTGTCCACCAGCGCCGCGGAGCGGGAATCTTCCGGTCCATCGACCGCGCGGCCCACATCCCGGACGCGGACCGGCGCGCCGTTGCGGTAGGCGAGGATCAGATCGTTGTAGGGTTCCGCCTTGAGGAGCTGGTCGTTCGCGTAGATGGAGTAGCTCTGGCGCGGGCCGTTGAGGCTCCCTTTGGGCGAGTTGACCGTGGAGGAGGCGATGACCCCGCGCACATCCTCCAGAGTGAGGCCGAGGGAGGCGAGCTTGCCGGGGTCCACCTGGACGCGGACGGCGGGCTTGCGTTCACCCATCACGTCCACCTGTGCCACGCCCTGGATCTGCGAAAGCTGCTGGGCGATGACGTTGTTCCCGTAGTCGCTGACCTCGGTGAGGGGGAGGACGTCGGAGGTGAGGTTGAGGATGAGGATGGGGGAGTCCGCCGGGTTCACCTTGCGGTAGCTGGGCGGGCTTGGCAGGTCCGTGGGAAGCTGGCCGCTGGCCGCGCTGATGGCGGACTGCACCTCCTGCGCGGCGGCGTCGATGTCCACGTCCAGGTCGAACTGGATGGTGACGGACACGCTGCCGAGGCCGCTGTTGGAGGTCATCTGGGTGATACCCGGGATCTTGGAGAACTGGTTTTCCAGCGGCGTGGCCACGGAGGAGGCCATCGTTTCCGGACTGGCCCCCGGCATGCTGGCGGAAACCTGGATGGTGGGGAACTCCACCTGCGGCAGGGGCGCCACGGAGAGGTTGGGGAACGCCACCAGGCCGACGAGGACCAGCGCCACGGTGAGCAGCGCGGTGGCGATGGGCCGGCGGATGAACGGGGTGGAGATGCTCATGGCGCTTTGGCTTCCTTGGGTGCCACTTTCATCCCCGGACTCAGCTTCGACTGGCCGGTGGTGACGATGGTGTCCCCCGCGATGAGGCCTTCCTCGATCACGGTGTCCTGTCCGTGGGAGATGCCGGCCTTCACCACGCGCGGCTCGACGGTGCCATCCTCCTTGACCACGTAGCAGAACCGTCCGTCGATGCCGGGCTGGATGGCCTCCGTGGGGACGAGGAGCACGTCCCGGCGGGTTTCGACCAGGATGCGCGCGGTCACGAACTGTCCGGGCCACAGCGCGAGATCCGCATTGGGAAAGCCCGCCTTGAGCTTGAGCGTGCCGGTGGTGGTGTCGATCTGGTTGTCGATGAGCTCGAGGGAGCCTTCTCCCAGCGTCTTCCCGTCATCGCCGACGGCCTCGACCCTGGGTTTCGGGGTGCCGCCTCGGGTGGCGGCGGAGAGGGCGGAGAGGTTTTTCTGGGGCAGGGTGAAGATGACGTTGATGGGCTGGACGGCGGTGATGACCACGAGGCCGGTCGTCTGGTTGGCGGTGACGAGGTTGCCCGCGTCCACCAGGCGGATGCCCGTGGTCCCGGTGATGGGGGCGCGGACCTTGGTGAATTCGAGGTCGAGCTTCGCGGCGTCGATGGCGGCGTCGTCCGCCTTCACCAGCGCCTCGAGCTGGGAGACGGCGGCGGCGGCCTGGTCCGCCTGCTGCTTGCTGACGGCGTCGTTCGCCAGGAGTCCGGCGAAGCGGGTTTCCTCCAGCCGTGCGTTGGCCAGCGTGGCCTCGTCCTGGACTTTCTTCGCCTCCGCCTGGGCGAGCGCGGCGGCATACGGCCGGGGGTCGATCTCGGCGATGACGTCGCCCTCCTTGACGAGGGCGCCTTCGGTGAAGTGGATCTTCTCCAGCGCGCCGCCGACGCGGGGCCTGACGGTGACGGTGTTGGAGGCCTGGACGTTGCCGATGCCGGTGAACCAGATGGGGACATCCCCGCGGCGGACCTTGCCCACGACCACGGCGGCGGCACGGGGCGCGGCCGGCTTTCCGGCGGCGGCCGTCCCTTTGGCCGGTGAGGATTTTTTCCACACGGCGGCGGCGGCGATGCCCGCCAAAAGAAGGAGAAGGATGATCCAGCGCTTTTTCATGGGAAGTGGTGCGGGTGCCCGCGTTCGCGGGCGGACCGGGAAAGGCGGCGCGGAGCGGGCAACGCAAGGACATCTAGCACGCGGAGGAAGGGAATGCTTGCCCGGGTGTGAAGTTTATTGTCGCAAAGTGTGTGGCCCGGCAGGGTGGTTGGCACACTTTGCGACAATATTCCGCGGGCCTGTGCGGGTGGTGGCTGCTAAGGTGCACGGACGCCGTATGGAAATGATCCCGCACATCGCCGTGGTGGATGACCACCAGGAGATCCGCGAGCTGGTGGCGCGCTATCTGGGGCAGCACGGCTACCGGGTGACCGTCGCGCCGAACGCGGCGGAGTTCCGCAGGCTGCTGGCGGAGGAGTCCTTCGACCTGGCGGTGCTGGACATCATGATGCCCGGTGAGGACGGGCTGTCGCTGTGCCGTGACCTGCGCGCGAACTCCAGGCTGCCGGTGATTTTCCTGACGGCGATGGCGGAGGACGCCGACCGCATCGTGGGGCTGGAGATCGGCGGGGATGACTATCTGGTGAAGCCGTTCAACCCGCGGGAACTGCTGGCGCGCATCCGCGCGGTGCTGCGGCGGTCGCAGGCGGAGCCGGGCGTGCTGGAGGGTGGGGGGAAGGTGCGCTTCGACGGCAAGGTGCTGGACCTTTCCCGGCAGGAGGTGACGGGGGAGGACGGGGTGGCGGTGCCGCTCAGCTCCGCGGAGTTCCGGCTGCTGAGCGTGTTTCTGGAACACCCGGGGAAGGTGCTGGGCCGTGACGAGCTGCTGGACCTGACCAGCGGCCGGGAGGCGGAGGTATGGGACCGCAGCATCGACAACCAGGTGAGCCGCCTGCGGAAGAAGATCGAGGATGATCCGAAGGCCCCCGGGCTGATCAAGACGCACTGGGGGGACGGCTACTGCTTCACGGGCAAGGTGGTGCGGCTATGAGACGGTTCTGGATGCGGAGCCTGACGGGCCAGTGGATCGCGCTGACGCTGGTGGCGCTGGCGGCCTCGCAGATCCTTTTCTACCATATCTATCGTGCGGAGCAGGCGCGGACGTTGCTGGAGCTGCGGCGGGATGAGTTCCTGGCGCGGGCGGCGGCGGTGGCGCGGCTGGTGGACACGGTGGAACCCGCGCTCCACCCGGAGATCCTGCGGGCGACGAACACGGGCGTGGTCAGGTTCTGGATGACGGGCAGCGGCCCGGGGGAGATGCTGGCGTGGCAGGCGGAGGCGGGAGCGCGGCTGCTGGAGTCCACCCGCCCGCCGGAGGCGTCCCTGCTGCCACCGCAGCCGCGCGCGCGGTGGGAGGTGCCCGCGGGGGAGAACCGCTTCGCCTCGCCGGAAGCGAGAATGACGGTGCTGAAGGCGTGGAACGGATTCGGACTGGTGGTGCCGGTGAAGGAAGGGGTGTGGCTCAACGCGGTGTATGCGAAGCCCGGCGCGGTGTCCGGCCCGCCGTGGTACCACTACCTTTCCCTGGCCATCACGGCGGTGATGCTGACGCTCGTCTCCGTGCTGCTGGTGCGCCGTCTGGCCCGGCCGCTGCGGCGGCTGGCGGACTCCGCGGAACGCGTGGGGCGCGGTGAGGAGGTGCCGCCGCTGCCGGAGGAGGGCGCGGATGACGTGCGGCACCTGACCGTCGCCTTCAACCGCATGCAGTCGCGCCTGCGCCGCTTCGTGGAGGACCGGACGCGCATGGTCGCGGCCATCAGCCATGACCTGCGCACGCCCATCACCTCCATGCGCCTGCGCGCGGAGTTCATCGATGACGAGGAGACGCGCACGAAGATGATCTCCACGCTGGACGAGATGAAGGCGATGGCGGAGTCCACCCTGGCCTTTGCCCGGGAGGAGGCGGTGACGGAGGAAACCCGCCCGACGGACATCAACGCGCTGCTGGGCAGCCTGTGCGCGGACCTTTCCGAGATCGGCTGGAAGGTGGAGTTCCGCGAGGGAGGGCGCACCGTCTGGCGCTGCCGCCCGGAGGCCCTGCGGCGCGCGTTCCGGAACGTGATCGAGAACGCGGTCCGCTACGGTGGATCGGCACGGGTGGGATTCGGCGTGTCGCCGGAAGGCCTGGAGATCACGGTGGAGGATGACGGCGCGGGCATCCCCGCGGACCAGCGGGAGCGCGTGTTCGATCCGTTCGTGCGGCTGGAGGATTCACGGAACCGCGGGACGGGTGGCGCGGGCCTGGGCCTCTCCATCGCGCGGTCCATCATCCGGAGCCATGGTGGGGAGATCACCCTGGTGGACGGCCCGCCGTTCCGGGTGGGGGTGACTTTGCCGAGGGATTGATGGGGGGCGAAGCCATGGGTAGCGGAAGTCGTGAGACTTCCGGTGGGGTGCATGGCATCTGACAAACCGGCTCCGGTCACCGAGCGAATGGCGTCGGTTTTTTGAGGGTGAGGAGTAGTAACTCCAAGGGTAGCGAAGCTCGTGAGAGCTTCGGCGGGGTGGATTCACCATGCACAAGCCGACTCCGGCCCCCGGGCGATGGGAGTCGAATTTTCGTGGACGTCCCCCCAGCCGGAAGTCTCACGACTTCCGCTACCCCTGCGAGGCGAACCCAAGGGTAGCGAAGCTCGTGAGAGCTTCGGCGGGGTGCATGGCATCTAACGAACCGACTCCGGTCCCCGGGAGAAAGGCGTCACTTCTTGGTGGACGTCCCCCCAGCCGGAAGTCTCACGACTTCCGCTACCCCATCGCTTCCGCCACTCCGGGGCACCATCTTCCTCCCACGGAAAAAATTTCCTTCCTCCGTCACTTCATCCTCGCAGCGATGAATGCGGCGAAAATAGTTGCTCCATGTCATTGTCCGACGAACCCCCGGGTGAGCTTCGCCGCCTTTCACGCGGATGGTATCAGAGCACCGCATGGGTCCATTGGACGATGTCCATCAGGGATCGTGGACGGGGGTGGCTCACCCCGTCCCACCACGCTGCCCTGCGGGAACTGATGATCCACGTCTGCACGCGTTATCATCTGATCTGCCCGGCATACTGCCTGATGCCGGACCACGGCCATTTTCTCCTTGTCGGCCTCGCTGATAGCTCGGATCAGAGGAATGGGATGAAGCTGTTCCGCAAGCACTGGAACCATCTGCTCTCGGCGACGGGTCATGAACTCCAGAGGCAGGCCTACGAGCACGTGCTGGATGAAAACGAAAGGAATCCCGACGCTTTCGAGGATACGATGCTCTACATCCTGAACAATCCCGTGAGCGCTGGCCTGGTCGGAGATTGGAGGGAATGGGAACATCTCGGAGCCATTGCCGCAGGATATCCTGAGTTCGATCCGCGCGGAGGATCATTGTCAGGTTTTCGCGAGCGATTCTGGAAAGTGCATCACAAGGAGCGGCGGAAATGGCAGGGGGATAGCCCTCCGTAGGAACGCCGGCATGATGCGGGGCGTAGCGGAGCTCGTGAGAGCTTCGGCGGAGTGCGTGGCATTTGACAAACCGGCTCCGGTCCCCGAGAGAAAGGCGTCGCTTCTTCGTGGACGTCTTCCCAGCCGGAAGTCTCACGACTTCCTCTACCCTTGTGGTTCCGCTTCAGGCGTAGCGAATCCAAGGCGTAGCGAAGCTCGTGAGAGCTTCGGCGGGGTGCGTGGCATCTGACAAACCGGCTCCGGTCCCCGAGAGAAAGGCGCCGCTTCTTGGTGGACGTCGCCCCAGCCGGAAGTCTCACGACTTCCGCTACCCTTGCGGGTCCGCTAGCCCACCTCCTTCGTTTACGGCAGATGCGGTTTCAGCGCCTCCGCCCAGATGGCGTAGCCCTTGGCGGACGGGTGGAGGAAATCACCCATGATCTCCTTCGACATGGAGCCGTCGGGATTGAGGAATTTCTTCGTGATGTCCAGGTAGGTGACGCCGGGTTGGCTGGCGTAGGTCTTCGCCAGGATGGCGTTGATCTCCGCGATCGTCGCGCGGATGGGGTGTTCCGCCTTCTCGCCGCGGGGGAAGACGCCCATGAGGACGATCTTCGTGTCCGGGCACTTCTTCTTCACGGCGGCGATGATGGCGTCGATGCCCTCCGCGACCTGCGCGGGCGTATTCGTCGGAGCGTTCTTCGAGGTGGAGAGGTTGTTGGTGCCGATGTGCAGCACGACGAGCTTCGGCTTCAGGCCGTCCAGCTCACCTTCCTGGATGCGGTACAGGACGTTCTGCGTGCGGTCCCAGCCGAAGCCGAGGTTGAGCACCTTCCTTCCGCCGAACAGGTCCTTCCAGGCCTCCTCACCGCGGTTGCCCTTCGGCTGGAACGGCTCCCCGCCCCAGAAGTGGGTGATGGAGTCACCGATGAGGACGATCTCCGGGTTGATGCGGTCCTTGATGGCGAGAATCTCCGCGTGCCGCTTGTCCCAGTCGTAGAAGTCCTTCTCCAGCTTGCCCACCGGGACGATGGCGCTGTTCTCCGCGGTGACGGCGGGCTGGGCGTGGAAGACCGCGGTGAGGGAAATGAGCGCCGCGAGCGACAGCAGGACGATGATGGGTTTCATGGGGCGGGTTGCGTTGATGGGGTCAGATCTTGATCTCGTGCGGGCCTTTGGTTTCCAGCACGGCTTTCGCCTGCTCACGGTTGAGCGCCTTCTCCCAGTTGGCGATGAAAAGGGTGGCGACGCCGTTGCCGATGAGGTTGGTGATGGCGCGGGCCTCCGACATGAAGCGGTCGATGCCGACGAGCAGCGGCAGGCCGGAAACAAGGTGGGTGTTCACCGTGTTCAGCGTGGCGGAAAGGGTGACGAAGCCGCCGCCGGTGACCGCCGCCGCGCCCTTTGAGGTCAGCAGCAGCACCAGCAGCATGCTGATCTGCTGCGGCAGGGTGAGCGGGGTGTTGGTCGCCTGGGCGACGAAGACGGCGGCCATGGTCAGGTAGATGGAGGTGCCGTCCAGGTTGAAGGAATAGCCGGTGGGCAGCACCAGGCCGACGACCGCCTTGTCACAGCCCAGGCGCTCCATTTTCTCCAGCATCGGCGGCAGCGCGGACTCGGACGAAGACGTGCCCAGCACCAGCAGCAGCTCCTCCCGGATGTAGCGGAGGAATTTCCACAGGCTGAAGCCGATGGATTTCATGATGAGCCCCAGGACGATGAAGACGAAGGCGATGCAGGTGACATAGACGCACCCCAGCAGGTAGAGCAGCTTCACCAGCGAGCCGACGCCGTGCTCCCCGATGGTGTAGGCCATGGCCCCGAACGCGGCGATGGGCGCCAGGTGCATGATCATGCCGATGATCTTCATGAACGCCGTGCCCGCGAGGTGGAGCAGATCGACCACCGGCTTGCCCTTTTCCCCCATCATGGAAAGGGCGATGCCGGAGAAGATGGCGATGAGCAGGACCTGCAGGATCTCCCCGGAGACAAAGGCGCTGACGAAGGTCTTCGGGATGATGTTCATCAGGAAGGCGGTGGTCGTGACCGGGGCGGCGGCGGCGGCCATGGGCTTCGCGTCGGCGATGTCGGTGCTGGAGAAGCCCTCGCCGGGCTTCAGCACGTTCACCACCACCAGGCCGATGATGAGGGCGACGGTGGTGACCACCTCGAAGTAGATGATGGCCTTCAGCCCCACGCGGCCGACCTTTTTCAGGTCGCCCAGCGCGCCGATGCCGGTGACTACGGTGCAGAAGATGATGGGGGCGATCATCATCTTCACCAGGTTGATGAAGGCGTCGCCCAGCGGCTTCAGCTTCGACCCCCAGCCGGGTTCCAGGATGCCGAGCAGGATCCCGAGGGTGATGCCGATGAGGACCTGGACATAGAGGCTGCGCAGCGCGCGGTTGAAACGGGAGGCGGTTGCGGGAGCGGGTGAGGACATTCGGGGTGGGAGGAGTGCATCCGGTTTTCCGCCCCGTGTCGAGTGGCCGGAATGTAATACGGCGGTCCCGGGGTAGCGGAAGTCGTGAGACTTCCGGCTGGGGGGATGTCCATGGAGGACCGGCGCGGATTTGTCCGGGGATCCACGCCCCGCCGAAGCTCTCACGAGCTTCGCTACCCCCGCGGGATCCGGTCCCCGTCATTCGTTTGTGCCTACTCTGGATTCGTTTGAAACGAAATCGTCATCGAATGGGTGGGTGACCCACGAATCATTTCCAAGAATCTTTCAACGTGTCCGGTTGACAACCCAAGCGATGGTTGACCAATCTGGAACACGCGGAAGAGGTATTTCCTTTGGAACCGCGTTAAAAAACCACCGCAAAGAGCCCAGTGTTTTCAAACGAAAATTATCTAGCCGAACTGCTCACCGAAGCCGGACTGGTGAGCGCCGATCAAGTGGCAAGCGCCCAGAACGCCCTCAGTGGGAACCAGAGCCTGATCGAGTATCTTCTTGCTCATACGAGCGTTACAGAGGACCAACTGGCGGAGACGCTGGCCGCCAACGCCGGCATCCCTTTCCTGAGGTTGGGCGACGTGGATTTCGATCCCTCCATCTCCTCCGCGATCCCGGGCGACGTGGCGAAGCGCTACAAGGTCGTCCCCGTCGTGGATGACGGCATGTACCTGAGCGTGGCGATCCAGGACCCGCTCGACTTCGAGATTCTGGACACCCTGCCGCACGTCCTGGGCCGGGAGCTGACCCTCTACTGCGCCGGGCCGAGCGACATCCGCAACCACCTGAAGCAGTTCTATGGCAGCGGCGACATGGCGGATGACAACCGCGGCGGCCTGACGGTCACCACCGGTGACTCCGAAGCCGGTGCCGACGGCGCGGACGCTCCGGTCATCAAGCTGGTCAACCAGCTCCTCACCGAGGCGTTCCGCCTGCGCGCATCCGACATCCACATCGAGCCGCTGGAGACCTCCGTCCGCATCCGCTACCGGATGGACGGAAAGCTGCACGAGGTGGACAACCATCCGAAGAAGCTCCTGCCCGCCGTCATCGCCCGTCTGAAGGTGATGAGCGGCTCCATGTCCATCGCGGAAAAGCGTCTGCCGCAGGACGGCCGGATCCAGCTCAAGATGGCCGGCGACAAGGAGATCGACCTGCGGGTTTCCGTGGTCCCTTCGAACCACGGTGAATCGATCGTCATGCGGATCCTGGACAAGACCGCGCTCATGCTCGGCCTGCCGGAGCTTGGCTTCTTCTCGGACGACCAGGCGCTTTTCAACAACCTGCTGGCCCTGCCGGACGGCATCCTGCTGGTGACCGGCCCGACCGGTTCCGGAAAGACGACCACGCTCTACGCCTGCCTCAACGTCATCAACCGCCCGGACAAGAAGATCATCACCGTGGAAGACCCGGTCGAGTATGAGCTGCCCGGCATCAACCAGGTCATGGTGAAGACGGACATCGGCATGACCTTCGCCGCCGCCCTGCGCGCGATGCTCCGCCAGGCGCCGAACATCATCATGATCGGGGAAATCCGGGACGCGGAGACGGCGAACATCGCCATCAACGCGTCGCTCACCGGTCACTTGGTGTTCTCCACCCTCCACACGAACGACGCGCCGTCCGCGGTCGCCCGTCTTTCGGACATCGGCGTGAAGCCGTTCCTCATCGCCTCCGCGGTGCGTGCGGTGCTGGCCCAGCGTCTGGTGCGGAAGCTCTGCCCCATCTGCAAAGGCCCGGCGGAGCTGACGGAAAAGGAAATGCGCGCGCTGTCCCTGGACCCCACCCGTGTCACGGAAGCGACCATTTTCGGCCCTGTGGGCTGTGAGAAGTGCCGCGGTGGCGGCTACAAGGGACGGATGGGCATCTTCGAGACCTTCCTCATCGATGACGAGGTGCGCCAGATGATCAACGGAAACCTCACCACCACCCAGCTCCGCCGGCGCGCCCGCGAGCTCGGCATGCGGACGCTCCGCGAGGACGGCATCCGCAAGGTGCTGTCCGGCCTGACTTCCGCCAGTGAAGTCGTCCACGCCACCATGTCCGACGCCGACTAAAACCCAACGCCTTTCCTGAAAATGGACAACAAACAGATTCTCGATCTTTTCCAATCCCGCGGCCTCATCGACCGCTCCCTCTCCCAGGACATCCTCGCCGAAGTGGACCACAGCGGCAAGGAGGTCTCCGAGATCCTCGCCGACTATCAGGTCATCCAGAACCGGGATGACGTCTGGCCCGTCATCGCCTCCGAGCTGGGCGCGGACCTGGTGGATCTCCGTGACTGGACGCCGCCGGCCCCGCTGCTGGCGCTGGTGCCCGCCGGAACCGCCCGCCTCCACGGCGCGCTGCCCGTCAACTTCGACGAAACCGGCCTCTACGTGGCGCTGGTGGACCCCATGAACCCGCAGACCATCGAGGACCTCCGGTTCGCGCTGGGCCGGGAGATCAACCTCGTCATCGCGCCGGACTACATCGTCGAGCAGAAGATCAACGAGTGCTACGGCGGCGAGGGCAAGGCCATGGAGGACATCCTCGGCCAGTTGGAGAACAGCAGCGTCAACCCCAACGATGACTCCGAGGCGAACTCCGCCCCCATCATCCGCTACGTGGATCTGGTGCTTTACCAGGCCATCAAGGAAAAGGCGTCCGACATCCACTTCGAGCCGTTCGAAAAGGACTTCAAGATCCGCTACCGGGTGGACGGCGCGCTGTATGAAATGGCGCCGCCGCCCATCCACCTCGCAGGCCCCATCCTTTCCCGGGTGAAGGTCATGGCGAACATGAACATCGCCGAAAAGCGGATCCCGCAGGACGGCCGGATCGTGAAGCAGGTGGGTGAGAAGCAGGTGGACATGCGGGTTTCCACGCTGCCCACCCACCACGGTGAGTCCGTCGTGCTGCGGGTGCTGGACCGTTCCTCCGTCAACCTCTCCCTGGAGAACATCGGCCTGCCGGACAACATCTACAACTACATCACCGAGACCATCGAGAAGCCCAACGGCATCTTCATCGTCACCGGCCCGACGGGTGCGGGAAAGACGACCACGCTCTACGCCGCGCTGCGCCGCATCAACACCATCGACGCGAAGCTGCTGACCGCGGAGGACCCGGTCGAGTATGACATCGACGGCATCATCCAGATCCCCATCCATGAGGGCATCGGCCTGGACTTCCCGCGTGTGCTGCGCGCCTTCCTCCGTCAGGATCCGGACCGGATCATGATCGGGGAGATGCGGGACAAGGACACCGCCCAGATCGCCATCCAGGCGGCGCTGACGGGACACCTTGTGCTTTCCACCCTCCACACCAACGACGCGCCCGGCGCGGTGACCCGTCTGGTGGACATGGGCTGCGAGCCGTTCCTGGTGTCCGCCTCGCTGGAGGGCATCCTCGCCCAGCGTCTGGTCCGGACCATCTGCAAGAACTGCCGCTCCCCGTACGAGCCGAACGAGGCGGTGCTGAGCCAGCTCGGCGTCTCCCCGCATGAGCTGGGGGACAAGCAGTTCTACACCGGCGCCGGCTGCGACGTCTGCGGCCAGTCCGGCTACAAGGGCCGCCGCGGCCTCTATGAGCTGCTCAACGTCAACGACCCCATCCGGGAGCTGATCACGGCGCGCGCCCCCACGGTGGTGCTCAAGCAGAAAGCCATCGAGCTGGGGATGAACACCCTCCGCGAGGACGGCCTGCGCAACATCTACCTGGGCACCACCACCATCGAAGAGGTCCTGAAATACACCTGATCTCTGTTACGAAACCGACTCCTTTTCCCTCGCCATCCGAACGGCTGTTCCTCTAGCTTGGCGGAAACTTTCCCCAAATCCTTTCAATAAAAGACCCCAACCATGCCTAACTTCCAATACAAAGCTCTCGACGCGAAAGGCGATGAGACCATCGGCAGCATCTCCGCCGCGAATGAGGCGGAAGCCGTCCAGCAGATCCGAGCATTGAACCTCCATCCCACCCAGATCGCGGAGGAAGGGAAAGGAAAGATCACCAAGAGCAAGACCCCCGCCGCCAAGGGCAAGGGTGGTGGCAAGGCAAAGGCCGTCAAAGGCACGACGGGCGGACGCATCAAGCCGAAGAACCTGATGATCTTCACCCGCCAGCTCGCCACGCTGATCGACTCCGGCCTGCCGTTGCTGCGCAGCCTCACCGTGCTGGCGAAGCAGGAGCCCAACCCGGTGCTGAAAGGCACGGTCAACTCTCTGGCGGAGTCCGTCCAGGGCGGTTCCACCTTCTCCGAGTCCCTCGCCCAGCACCCGAAGATCTTCAACAAGCTCTACGTGAACATGGTCAAGGCCGGTGAGCTTGGCGGTGTGCTCGAAATCGTCCTCAACCGTCTGGCGGAGTACCAGGAGAAGGCGCAGAAGCTGAAGAACAAGATCGTGTCCGCGATGGTCTATCCGGTCATCGTCATGTTCATCGCCGTGGCGATCCTGATCTTCCTGATGATCTTCATCGTTCCGAAGTTCAAGGAGATGTTCGCGGACATGCCCGGACAGCAGCTCCCGCTGATCTCCCGCGTCGTCTTCGGGGCGTCGGAGTTCATGCTGGCGCGTCCGTTCGTGGTGCCGAACGCCGTCTTCATCTTCATCTTCATCGGCTTCCTGATCTTCATGTTCAAGATGTGGAGCAACACGAAGGGCGGCCGCATCTCCGTGGACAAGGCGAAGCTGACCATGCCCATCATCGGTGACATCCAGCGCAAGAGCGCGGTGTCCCGTTTCGCCCGGACCCTGGGCACCCTGGTGACCTCCGGTGTGCCGATCCTCCAGGCGCTCAACATCACCCGCGACACCGCCGGCAACGTCATCATCTCCAAGGCGATCGACAAGGTGCATGAGGCGGTCAAGGAAGGTGAATCCATCGTCACCCCGCTGCAGGCCTCCGGCGTGTTCCCGGACATGGTCATCTCCATGGTGGACGTCGGTGAGGAAACCGGCCAGCTCCCGGAGATGCTGCTGAAGGTGGCGGACGTGTATGATGACGAGGTTGACAACGCCGTCACCGCGCTTACCTCCATCCTGGAGCCGATCATGATCGTGTTCCTGGCGTTGGTCGTCGGCTCGGTGGTGTTCGCGCTGTTCCTGCCGCTGATCCAGGTGATCTCCAACATGGGCCAGTCCACGTGATCCGGAGCCGGAAGAACCTCCAACGAAGACACGCATGAAAACCCAACCCATCTCCCGCAGCCGCGGCTTCAGCCTCATCGAGATGCTGGCGGTCATCACCATCCTGGTGATCCTGGCCGCCCTCGTCATCGGCGGCACCGGCTTCGTCAAGAACAAGCAGGCGGTCGAAACGGCCAAGGTGCAGATCCAGCTCCTTTCCCAGGCGCTGGAACAGTACAAGCTCGACAACGGCTCCTACCCCACCGGCGGCACCGCCGGCAAGCGGGACAGCAAGATCCTCTACCGCGCGCTCTACTGGGACTCCGACGACAACGGCGCCGGAGCCGACACCGACCGCGAGCAGAAAGTCTATCTCTCCGAGCTGGACCCGGACAACAACAAGCAGGGCTGGACGGACGGCACCCGCGCGGAGGTCATCCTGCTCGACCCATGGGGCAACGAATACCGCTTCCGCTCCGGCAAGATGAACGACGGCAAGGCGAACCCGGAGGCCATCAACCCGGACTTCGACATCTGGTCCGCCGGTCCTGACGGCAAGACGAACAACACCGGCGAGGGTGACGTCACCAAGGACGACATCCGCAACTGGGGGAGCTGAACAGGAAATTCCCCGGAATCGCGTTTCCACTGGACGCCCGCCATTCCGGCGGGCTTCTTTTTTCCCATCAACCACCCATGAGCGAAGACAAAGACACCGCCCCGGCATCCGCACCAGAATCCACGGAAGCCGCGGCACCACGCGTGCGCAGGATTTCCACCCCCCGCGTGAAGAAAACCGCGGACAAGGCAGCCGCGAAAAAAGAAGCGGAACCCATCGTGGTCGAGGCCCCGGCCGCACCGGCGAAAGCGGAGGCCGCACCTGCACCCGCACCCGCCCCTGCCGCCGTGGAAGACGGTGGAGGGTCCGACAGCCGCCAGGACTGGCCGGAAGCGGAGACCGTCTCCGAAGCCGGTGGCAAGACCGGCAACGACAAGCGCAAGCGCCGCCGCCGCAAGGGCAAGGGCGGAGGCGGGCAGAATTCCCAGCAGGGCGCACCGCCGGCCGAAGAGGTCGTGGCGCTTTCCGAAGTTCCAGCCGGCAACGGTGGCGGTGAGGCCGCCCCGGTCCAGGCGTCCGCCCCCGCGCAGGCACCCCGTCCGCCGCAGCAACAGCCACCCCAGCAGCAGCAGCACCGCCAGCCGGTGAACCCGGAAGTGCTGGCAAAGCGCGCCTGGAAGATCTTCCTCGCGGAAGTGAGCGAAGAAGGCGTTTCCCTCATCAATGACCAGGACGCCCGGGAGCTTTCCAAGCGCTGCTTCCGCCTCGCGGAAATCTTCCTCGACGAGCAGGCACGGCGGCTGAGGTAAGCCGTCAGGGTAGCGAAGGTCGTGAGACCTTCGGCTGGGAGGGCGTCCCTTGACCAACCAACGCCCTATTCCCCGGCGACCGGAGCCGCTCCGTCCATGGTGGATGCACCCCGCCGAATCTCTCACGAGATTCGCTACGCTGTGGATTCGTTACTCCGGGGTAGCGAAGGCCGTCAGGGTAGCGAAGGTCGTGAGACCTTCGGCTGGGAAGACGTCCTCCTATAGCCGACGTCTTATCTTTCGGGGACCGGAGCCGGTTTGTCCGTGGCGGGTCCACTCCGCCGAATCTCTCACGAGATTCGCTACGCTGTGGATTCGTTACTCCGGGGTAGCGGAGGTCGTCAGCGTAGCGAAGGTCGTAAGACCTTCGGCTGGGAGAA
Source organism: Luteolibacter sp. SL250 (assembly GCF_026625605.1). Taxonomy (NCBI): domain Bacteria; kingdom Pseudomonadati; phylum Verrucomicrobiota; class Verrucomicrobiia; order Verrucomicrobiales; family Verrucomicrobiaceae; genus Luteolibacter; species Luteolibacter sp. SL250. The sequence continues at coordinate 3,966,729 of NZ_CP113054.1, read as the reverse complement.
CGTCCTCTTATTGGCCGACGTCTTATCTCTCGGGGACCGGAGCGGTTTCATCCGTGGCGGGTCCACTCCGCCGAATCTCTCACGAGATTCGCTACTCTTCGTGTTCGCCACCTCATGCAGCGAAAGTCACAGCGTAGCGAAGGTCGTGAGACCTTCGGCTGGGAGGGCGTCCTCTTATTGGCCGACGTCTTATCTCTCGGGGACCGGAGCGGTTTGTCCGTGGCGGGTCCACTCCGCCGAATCTCTCACGGGATTCGCTACACTTGGGGATTCGCTACCCAGCCGCCTTACTGGCCGCTGGCTTTGCGTTCGATGGTCTCGCCGGCGCGCTGGAGGAACCCTCCGGTTTTTTCGGCGGCCTTGCGCAGGCCTTCCTCGGTCTTGTCCCGGGCGGTTTCGAGGCCTTCTTCAGTCTTCTCGATGGCATTGTCGAGCCGCTGGCCGGGGGTGGGGGAGGGGGCGTCCGGGCTGCCGGGTTCTTCCTCGGCGACCTTGAAATCCTCCGGCTGCGTCACGGGGACGGCGGACGGTGGGGCCGGCTCGACGATCTCCGAGGCGGGCGGCGGGCTGCCTGCGGAGCCGGGTTCTTCCTTCCGGTCACAGGAGACGGCGGACAACGCGGCGAGCACGACGGCGGCGGAGCAAACGGAAGCTTTCATGCTTCCGTTAAACTCCCGCGCCGCGGCGAAGGCGAGTCAATAAACGTCGCGCAGGTAGCGCTTGTCCTTTTTCATGCCGGACACGTAGGCGGCGGCATCCTCCGCGCTGAGGCCACCGTGTTTGGCGACGACATCGTGCAGGGCCTGGTCAACGTCCTTGGCCATGCGGGAGGCGTCGCCGCAGACGTAGAAGGCGGCGCCTTCCTGCAGCCATGCCCAGAGTTCCGCGCCTTGTCCGACGATGAGGTTCTGGACGTAGATCTTCTCCTTCTGGTCACGGGACCAGGCGAGGTCCAGGCGGGAAAGGGTGCCGTCCTTGAGGTAGCCGGTGAGTTCCTCTTCGTAGAGGTAGTCGGTCTTGCGGTACGGGTTGCCGAAGAACAGCCAGTTGCGGCCGGTGGAGCCGGTGGCCTTGCGCTCCTCCAGGAACGCGCGGAACGGCGCGATGCCGGTGCCGGGGCCGACCATGATGACCGGGACCTCACCTTTTTCCGGGAGGCGGAACGCCTTGTTCGCGTGGACGAACACGCGCGGCTTCACGCCGCCCTCCAGGCGGTCCGCCAGATAGGTGGAGCAGATGCCGCCGCGCTTCCGGCCGTGGCTGTTGTAGCGGACGATGCCCACGCAGAGGTGGACCTCGCCGGGGTGGGCGCGCGGGCTGGAGGCGATCGAGTAAAGGCGTGGCTGGAGCTTTTTCAGCACGGTGACGAAGTCCTCCGCGTCCGTGAAGTCCGCCGGGTGGTCGATGACGAGGTCGATGAGGTCGCGGCCCCAGCAGAAGTCGTCGAAGGCTTTCTTGTCATCCGCCTCCACCAGGGAGCGCAGGAACGGGGAACCGCTGCGCTGCTGCCATTTCTGGATGACGGACTTGTTGATGGTGCCGATGTCGTAGTGGTGGATGAGGGCCTCGCGGAGGGGGGCCTCGCCACCGTCAGGGAGCGGCACGGCGCCGGCCTTGAACGGCAGGGCGGCGATGAGCTCGTCCACGGTTTCCGGGACGTTGGAAGGATAGACGCCGAGGGCGTCGCCGACTTCGTATTCCAGCTCGGAGCCTGCCAGGGAGAAGGCGATGTGGTTGGTCTGCTTCTCGCCCGGGCCGTTGAGGTTGAAGTTCGCGACGACGGTGGACGGGAAGGGGTTCTTCTTCGAGTAGCCGCTCTCCGCGGGCTCCGCGGAGGAAATACCGCCGGCAGGGGCGCTGGATGCGGCCGGGGCGATGACCGCCAGCGCGCCCGCGGACCACTCCGCGTAGGGGGCGTCCACGTCCACGTCACAGTCCACGCGCTTGAAGATGCGGGTGCCGCCGAGCGCCTCGAAACGGGTATCGAACTCGATGCCGCACTTGCAGAAGTCCGGGTAGGAGGAGTCGCCGAGGGCCAGCACGGAGAAGGAGACGCCGTCCATGCGCGGGGCGGCGTCGCCCATCAGCGCCTTGTGGAAATCCAGCGCGCTGTCCGGCGGTTCCCCGTCCCCGTAGGTGGAGGTGATGACGAGGAGGTTCTTTTCCTTCGGCAGGCGGGAGATGTCGTAGGCGGACAGGTCGTGGACCTCCGGCTCGTAGTTGCCCTTTTTGAGGGTCTTGAAGAGTTTCTTCGCGAGGCCTTCCGCGGTGCCGGTCTGGGAGCCGAAAAGAACGGTCACGGGGACGGCGGGGCCTTGGGCGGCGGGAGGTGCGCCGGACAGAAGCTGGGCCAGGAACCCGCCAAGCCAGGCGCGTTGTTCCGGTGTGAAAGGGGCGTCGTCAGGGATCGTAATCGGTGCAGCCATCGCGGTTGTAGGAAGCCCGGTCCGGGCCGGGGTGCGGAAGTTGCCTAGAGCGGCGCGAGGATTCAAGCCCGGATCGTGCCAAATCCATCACTTTTACGGATTCCCGGGCACATTTCCGCACGGGTGGATTCCCTCCGGGGAATCTTCAGGAGTATTTGAGGTTCTTGGAGGGATCCAGCTCGAAATCCATTGCGAAATGGGAGCTGGTGTTTGGTTTGAGGAACTTTTCCACCAGCTTCAGGTGGTGGGCGTTGTCCTGGGTGATGCGCAGCTTTTCGAGGGAGTCCACCTCGATGGCGATGAAGAACGGCCAGGGGGAGGACGGGTCGATGTTGCGGCCGGAGCGGACGTTGAGCACCTCCGGGATCTTCAGCAGGAGGCTGCGGCTGTTGCGGACCAGGGACTCCATCGTTTCCGCGTCCGCGTCCGGCTTGAGCTGGAAAAAGACCACGTGGTGGATCATCGGTCGTTCCTCCCGCGCACCCTCAGGATTTCCAGTTCAGCGCGCCTTTTTTCAGCGCATAGACGTAGGCGAAGACCAGGATGCCCGCAAATCCGGCCATGCTGACCAGCGCGGTGGGGCTCTGGCTCACCAGGTCCCGGAACTGGACGGCCCATGGATACATGAAGACCACCTCGATGTCGAAGATGACGAAGAGCATGGCGACCAGGTAGAACTTCACGGAAAAGCGCGGCGCGCCGTCGCCGATGGGGAGCATGCCGCACTCATAGGCGCTGTCCTTCGTCTTGTTCGTCTTCGCGGAGCGCCCGAACACCACGCTCAGGGTCAGGGTCGCGGCGGCGAAGCCGATGGCGATGAGGATCTGGAAAAGGACGGGAAGGTAGTCGGTGGGCATGCGCGGCGGGACTGGTGGATGGTGTACCCGCGAATGCCGGGTGTGGGTAGAAAAAAAACCCGCGCCGTGTGGAGCGGCGCGGGTTTGTCCAAAAGTTGGGGAGCGGCTTCAGCCTTCCTGGGCTTCCTGGGCGGCGGCATAGGCGCTGGAGGCCTCATGGACGCGGGAAGTTCCCTTGTATTCCTTGCCGATCTTTTCGACCAGACCGCGGGTCACCAGATTCTGAAGCTTTTCGTAGGCACGCAGGCGCAGCATCTCTTCGCCACCGCTGACCGCATTCCGAACCTTGAGGTTTTCGAAAACCCGTTCGAAAAGGTCGTTGAACCCGAATACTTTCTTCTCGGAAAGTACCGCCACCAGCTCATCGGTGACGTGATCGGGGAGGCGGCGTGAGAACCTTGTACGTTTCGTGGTGGTTGCCATAACGCCAACAGAGTAACACATCGGACCCGGAAAGCGACTCAAAAAATAAGCGTCCGTTTGATGGGTGAACGGATTTTCAGGAAAACGCACGATATCAACGCCTTTGGCATCTGCAATGCTATATTTTCCGCGTGATGCCTTGACAGAACCTCCAGTTTTCCTAATTTCCGCGCCCTCCCCGCCGCGTCGGCAACGTGACGGGACGATCCACCATCCCCATGAAAAAGGACCTCCATCCGAAATACAACCCGGTCGTCTTCGTTGACATGACCACCGGCACGCGCTTCGTGTCCCGCTCCACCAAGTCTTCCGACAAGAAGGAAGTCATTGATGGCGTCGAGCACAGCATCATCTCCATCGGCATCACCTCCGATTCCCACCCGTTCTTCACGGGCCAGAAGCAGTTCGTCGACACCGAGGGCCGGATCGACAAGTTCCAGAAGCGTTTCGGTGCGGTCCGCCGCGTCGGAAAGCCGAAGCTGGACTGATCCACGCTGCAAGCTTTCTTCCCAAAACGCCCGTCCGCTCCGCGCGGCCGGGCGTTTTGCTTTTTGTGGGGATGGAATGGGCGAATGTGGCTGGGCCATCCTGGCCCAGGCCGTTGCCGGAGCATCCTGCTCCGGTCTTCTTTGCCCATGGAGGGCAGGGATGGTCCGGACCTGCCGCATTTTCCCTCGGGAATGCCTTGGCCGCGTCCGGCATTTCCGGCAAGGATGCCCCTCGACTCAAATGACCCCGGAATCGGGAAGACGCCACATCGCCCACCTGGGCAGGATCCTGCGGAAGCGGAAGGCATTCACCTTCGGCCGGGGGGATACGGACCGGGCGTTCATCCGGCGCAGGATGGGACTGGTGGCCATGACGCTGGCCTACCTGGCATGGTGGATCTACCGCGGCTTAACGGGCTACTGGTTCCTCCCGGACGTGGGACTCATCGCCGGTTACCTGATCCCCGTCGCTGTCATCGGCTGGGCGCTGTGGCTCACCCGCTATCTGGTGAGGGCCCAGCTGGGTCTGAAGGTGCTGGCGCGCCACGGGGTGGAGAATGTCTACCAGCTCCCGGACAGTGTGACGGGAGTGGACGGGGAAGGGACCGCCGCGCAGGCCGCGGCCACGCCTCCCGCCTGAGAAAGCCGCGGCACCCGCGGGGTGGGCGGGCGTTTTGCTTGGCGGACGGCGTTTCCCGCGCTTTGTTCCTCCGGTGCTCGCGAAACGAATCATTCCCTGCCTCGATGTGACGGACGGCCGTGTGGTCAAAGGCGTCAACTTTGTCGATCTCATCGACGCCGGGGATCCGGTGGAGGCGGCCATCGCCTACAACGCGCAGCAGGCGGATGAGCTGGTGTTCCTGGACATCACCGCGTCATCGGACAACCGGAACACCATGGTGGACGTGGTGCGGCGCACGGCGGAGCAGTGTTTCATCCCGCTGACGGTGGGTGGCGGCATCCGCAGCGTGGAGAACATGCGGGAGATGCTGCTGGCCGGTGCGGACAAGGTGGGGGTGAACACCTCCGCCGTGACCAACCCCGGCCTGGTGGATGAGGGGGCGAAGATATTCGGCAGCCAGTGCATCGTCGTCGCCATCGACGCGAAGCGCGAGGGACCCGGAAAATGGGGCGTCTACACCCACGGCGGTCGCAAGCCGGTGGGGCTGGACGCCGTGGAGTGGGCGAAGGAAGTCTGGCGGCGCGGCGCGGGCGAGATCCTGCTCACCAGCATGGACTCCGACGGCACCCAGGCCGGCTATGACATCGAGCTGACGGCGGCGGTTTCCTCCGCGGTCGGCATCCCTGTCATCGCCAGCGGCGGCGCGGGGAACCTGGACCACATGGTGGACGTGCTGGAAGCGGGCAAGGCGGACGCCGTTCTGGCTGCGAGCATCTTCCACTTCGGCAAGCACACCGTCGCGGAAGCGAAGAAGCACTTCGCGGAGCGGGGTGTGCCGGTGCGGCCGTGGGTGGGGTGAGGGGAGCTGGGAGGGGCGCACGCCGATGCGCCCTCTTCATCGGCTGGGCGTCATCCGGCCTCACCACATGGGCGCAACGGCGTGCGCCCCTCCTGTCCGGACTGGGACCGCGGAATTCATTCCGCTTGGCTTCGCATGATGGCTGGATTCTCCGGGGCGGGATGAATCCCGCGGTCCCAGTAGGCCATCCATGCGTAGCGAACCTCGTGAGAGGTTCGGCGGGGTGGATGTCTGAAAAGGGAATGGCCCCGGCTTTTTTGGGGCTTCCCCCCAACCGAAGGTCTCACGACCTTCGCTACCCCTGCGGGTCGGCTTCACCGGCGTGGCGGATCTTTGGGGTAGCGAACCTCGTGAGAGGTTCGGCGGGGTGGACGTCTGCCAGGGAATGGCTCCGGCTTTTTTTGGGGGCTTCCCCCCAACCGAAGGTCTCACGACCTTCGCTACCCTTGTCAGCCACCACAGCCGGGATCATGGATCTGCTGAAATATCTGTTCGGAAGGAAGGGGTGATTGGAGACAGGCTTTCCGGCTGGACGGCCGGGTGGGGGATGACATGATCCACCTCCCATGAAATCCCTCCTGACCTTTTTCGTTGCCGTTGGTTTCTCCCTTCCGTTCGCCGCGGCCTATGAGGTCTCCGGCGCGAAGCCGATCGAGAAGCTGGATGAGGAAGTGGCGAAGGTGAAGGCGTCCAAAAAGCTGATCTGCATCGTCTATACAGGCAGCGACGAAAGCTGCCCGAACTGCGCGGAGGCTGCCGAAGCGGGTGTGAAGGCGGTGCGCGGCGTTGCGGAGTGCGTGGTGATCAAGGAGGTGCAGTTGAAGGATGCGGCCATCACCGGAAAGCTCACCCCGGCGGTGAACAAGGTGCTTTCCTCCCAGTCGCGGATGGCGTGGGTTTCGTTCTCCGTTTTCGATCCGGACATGAACACGCTGATCGCCACCATCGGCAGGATGGAACTCCAGAAGGACAAGAAGGCGGTCAAGGAGTTCACCGAAAAGATCAAGGCCGCGAAGGCCGAGCTGAAGTGATCCACGCGGTCCCAGTAGGCCTCCATGCGTAGCGAACCTCGTGAGAGGTTCGGCGGGGTGGATGTCTGTTAGAAAGAAGAGCTCCGGTTTTGATGGGGCTTCCCGTAAGCCTGCGCTCCTCCATTCGGACTGGGACCGCGGAATTCATTCCGCTTGGCTTCGCATGATGGCTGGATTCCCCGGGGCGGGATGAATCCCGCGGTCCCAGTGGGCCATCCATGCGTAGCGAACCTCGTGAGAGGTTCGGCGGGGTGGACGTCTGCCAGGGAAGAGGCTCCGGTTTTTTTGGAGAGCTTCCCCCCCAGCCGGAAGTCTCACGACTTCCGCTACCCTTGCGATGCGCCACCTACGCCGCGATGACCTCGCCCAGCGAAGCGGACACCAGCAGGCACTCCACGGTGGTGCCGGGGTAGGCATGTTCGATCATGAGGCGGTAGGTTTCCATCTGGCCGGCGTAGCGTTCACGCAGTTCATCCGCGCTGGTGACGGTGTCGGTCTTGAAGTCGATGACCTCGACCTTGACGGGCAGTCCGGCGGCGTCGGTGTGGACGTGCAGGCGGTCAACGGTGCCGCTGAGCCACTTTCCGTCGATGACGGCCTCGACGGGTTGCTCGCGGTAGAGGCGGATGTGGCGGCCGTCGCGGCGGAAGAGGTCGCGGAAGGCGGGGAGCTTCAGCAGGCTGGTGACACGCGCGGCGGCGTCGCTTTGCGGGGCGGGCGGGGCTTCCTCGTCGATCCAGCCGATGTGCTCGAAGGCGGCGTGGAAATCATTGCCGAAGCGCAGGGCACCGGCGGATGGCAGGGTGGTGGACGGCGGCTTGGTGCCGCTGGGGGTAGTGCGTTCGCGGCGCGGGACGGCGTCTCCCAGCGGCGGGCTGGCGGTGGCGGCGGCGCGTTCCCCCAGCAGGGGCACGGTCTCCACCCAGTCGGCGGTGCCCCAGTTGATCGTTTCTCCGATCTCCCCGCTGGCCCCGGCGGAGGTGGCCAGCCAGTTGGCGAGCGACGCCTTGTCCTCTGCGGCGTTTTTCGATGGCGGCTCCAGCAGGACGTAGAGGCCGCGCTTCGCCCGGGTGAGGGCGACGTAGAGCATGCACATGGCCTCGTAGCGTTGGTCGGCGGCCCAGCGTTCCTCCGCGGCGCGGATGGGCGGGAGCAGCTTGCGCGCCCATGAGGCGGGCGGTTGGCAGAGCCAGCCGGTGTCCTCCGCGATGCTGAAGTTCTGTGTCTTCGGCACGGGGTCTTTCGGGATGTCCGGCAGGATGACGACGTCGAAGCCGAGGCCCTTCGACTTGTGGATGGTCATGACCTGCACGGCGGCCACGCCCGGGCTCTGGGAAACCTTGAGCCGGTCGATCCAGTCCGCGGCATCCCGCGGGGTGGTGCCTCCGCCCGCGTCGAAGGCGGCCAGCGCGGCGATGACATCCCCGGCACGGCGGCGGCCGAAGGACGACCACGACTCCCAGCACGGCTCGATGATTTCCTCCATCATCGCGGCGAAGCCTTTCTTCGCGGCGAGAGCGAGCAGCCCTTCCCAGATGGCGTTCTCATGCTCGCGGAACCGCTCTTTCAGCACGGCGGCCAGCGGTGACATGACGATGATCTCCCACGAGAAAGGATCGGCCGGATTGGCCAGCCAGTTGAGCAGGGCGCCCATGGTCACGCCCACCGGGTTGTCCTTCGCGGGTTCGCGCTGGCCTTCCTCGATGACGTCGAAGCCGGCGGCGCGCAGTTCGTCGGCCACCTCGCGCACCTTCTCGTTGCTGCGGACCAGCACGCCGCAGGTCATGGCGCGGGTGCCCACGCCCAGCTCCTCCAGCAGCTCCGCGGTGCGGAGTTTCCGCGCGTCCCAGTCGCCAATCGTCTCGACACGGGACTCGCCGCGTTTCTCCGGGACGGCCAGGCGGGCGGCGGGGTAGTGGTCCTCCCACTGCCAGCGGGTGGCGGCTTCGCCGAAAAGCATCCGCATCGTGTCCGCGTCACCGCAGACCTGGTTCACCAGTGCCAGCACCTCCGGGCAGGAACGGTGGGACTCCGCCATGGTCTCGATGGTCAGGCCGTCACCGAAGCGGTCGATCACCTCGTCGAACAGGCCGACCTCACCGCCGCGCCAGCCGTAGATGGCCTGCTTCCGGTCACCGACGATGAAGAGGCTGTCCTGGTCGTCCGTGGCGGCCTCATCCACCAGCGGGAAAAGCCCGGCCCAGTCCGCGCCGCTGGTGTCCTGGAACTCATCCAGCAGCCAGTGTTCATAGCGGGCGTCCAGCCGGTAGTCCACGGCCTCCCGGCGCAGGCGGCCCTGCTCGCTGGAGGCCCACTGGCCCATGAGGATCTTCACGTCGTCGAAGTTGAGCAGCCCCCGGCGGCGCAGGCGTTCCTCGCACAGGCGGTCGAAGGCGGACACCACATCCCGGATGGCGCGGGTGCGGACCATGGCCGCCGCCATCTCGCACTGCGCGGCCAGCAGGATCATCTCCCGCAGGTCCTCCCCGGCGATGCCGCCGATGACGAACAGCTTGTTCGACTTCACCTCCAGCACGGAGGCCCCCTCCGCCATCGCCTCGCAGACGTTCTTGAAAAGGGTGTTCGCCTTGTTGAGCCCGCCGCCGGATATGGTGTGGCGCTCCAGGGAGTCGATCATGGCCTCCATGGCCTTCCGCTGGCTGCCGTGGGTGTAGTCGATGGAGTCCAGCCCGCGGCGGATCTTCGCGGCCAGGGTGGCCTTTTCCTTTTCCCATTGTTCATGGGAGGCGGCGGCGAGGATGGCGGGCGCCCACTCCCGGCGGGCGGCGGTGCGGTATTTCCCCTGCCACTCCTCCACCAGCTCCAGCAGGTTCCGCGCGACGCCGGCCTCCTCCCGGCCGATGGTGGCGCGGCGGAAAACATGGAGCAGCTCGTCCTTCGCGCCTTCCTCCAGCGGGCCGGCCAGGATCTCCTCCAGCATGCCGTCCCGCAGCGCCTCCGCGCGGGTGCCCTCCAGCAGCTCGAACTTGCCGCCCGTCAGGCCCAGCTCGTACTGGAACCCTCGTACTACTTTCGAGAAAAAGCTGTCCATGGTCCCCAGCGTGAACCGTGGCAGCGCGCGGACGGTCCGCCGCAGCGCGTCGCCGAAGTCGGCCGTGGGCAGGTCGATGTCATCGCGCAGGGCGTCCGCCACCGTTCCGTCGGAAGCGGCGGCGGCCAGCTTCATGAGGACGGAGTCCGCGAACTCCCCGGCGGCCTTCCGCGTGAAGGTGAGGGCGACGATCTTCTCCGGCTCATGCCCGCGTGCCACCAAACCGATGACGCGGTTCCCCAGTTGGTAGGTCTTTCCGGAACCGGCGGATGCCAGGATGAGCAGGTTTTTCTCGAGGATCTTCATCCGCCGCCACTGTGGGGGCTTGGCCCGCCGATGTCACGCTCCGGAGGGGCGGAGCGCTCTGTGGAGTGGGGGCCGTGGCGGCGGATGAATTTCTGCCATCCCCGACCGTTCAATCACCATAGTTGAACGGGTCGGAAAATCGGCTGTCGGTGGAAAGCGCGGTGTCGGTGAGGGTGTTGAGGAAGGCGACGAGCGCGGCCTTTTCCTGCGCGGTCAGATTCAGGCGGCGGGGCGGTCCGGCCGGCCCCCCGGCACGCAGCGGCGGGGAGAGGTTCGGGTGGGCGACGACGCCGGAATTGTAGAACTCCACCACCTCCTCCAGCGTGGCGAAGCGGCCGTCGTGCATGTAGGGCGCGGTGAGGGCGATGTTCCGCAGGGAGCCGACCTTGAAGAGCCCCTCGTCCTGCGGGCGGCCGGTGATGGCCCCCACGCCCTTGTCCGTGTAGGGATTCTCCAGGCCGTTGTTGTTGATGGCGGGGCCGGGCACGAAGTTGTCCGAGCCGTGGCAGGCGTTGCAGTTGCCCGCGCCGTTGAAGAGCTGGCGGCCCTGGTTTTCCTGGGCGGTGAAGTTGGTGAAGCCGTTCGCCGCGCCCGTGTCGAACTTCGTCCGGGTGGAGATGATGGAGCGGACGAACTGGGCGAGCGCGCGGGAGATCTTTCCGGAGGTGACCTCCGGGCTGCCGAAGGCGTCGTTGAACAGGGTGGCGTAGAACGGCTCCGCGGACAGGCGGGTGACCAGCGCGGGCAGGGTCATGCCCATTTCCACGGAGTTCTGGATGGGCTCCAGCACCTGGATCTCCAGCGTGGCGGAGCGTTCGTCCCAGAAAAACGCGCCGCGTTCATACCAGCGGGAGTTTGCCAGGCCCATGGAGTTGCGGTCGGTGTGGCCGCCGTTGAAGCCGGTGCTGAACCGCGCGGGGTCGGAGAAGCCGTGGGCCTGCTGGTGGCAGGAGGCGCAGGAGATCGTCTGGTTGAAGGAAAGCCGCTTGTCGTAGAACAGCACCCTGCCGAGCGTCGCGCCGGAGTCCGTCACGCCATTGTCCGCCGGGGTGTTGTCCTGGCCGACGATGGGCTGCACCAGGAACCGCGCGGGGAGCGTCTGGGCGGCATAGTTCCCGCGCGGGGTGGGGAGCAGCAGCGCGAGGGAGACGTCGTCCTTCGGTACCACGCGGGTGGGGTCATAGCTGGCGCGGTAGAACAGCGTGCCACCGGCCTGCAGCGGCAGGTTGCGGTTGAAGCTGCCGTTGTAGATCTTCCACGTGCCGACCTCGGACCATGTCTTCAGGTCCGGTGAACTCTGGATGAGGTAGGAGTGGTTCTCCGGATCGGAAAGCGCGAGCCGGACCGTGGATCCGGCATCGGGCCGGGTGAGGTGGAGGGATGCACCGGACGGCAGTTGTGCGGACGCCGCCGGGACCATGGCGGCCACGATGAGGAGGAGGCGGACGGGTTTCATCACCCCGCCAGAGTCCGACAGCGAACATTAAGGAAGTGTTAATGGGGGGAAAGATTTTGAGAACATCGAACATCGAACGTCCAACATCGAAGGATGAAAGGAAGAAGTGCAGGGAGAGGGTAAGGATGGATCACTGGGACCGCGGAATTCATTCCGCTTTGCTTCGCATGGCTGGATTCTCCGGGGCGGAATGAATTCCGCGGTCCCAGTCCGGAAAATTCGCTGCTCCACCGGCAGCGTCACCGCCAGCGACCCACCATGAGCATCGGTGATGGCCTGGCAGATGGCGGGACCGAGGCGGGCGCCGCCGGTTTTCCGGGATGCCGGGGCCACGGTCATTCTTCAAGATCGATGCCTTCGGATCTGATCAATGTCTCCAGGGCATCCTCGATCAGCCCGCGCGCCTGGCAGGAAACCCGGTGGAGATAAACGTGCATCTCCTTGTCATCCGGATTGCGGCTTTCACAGGACCGGCTGTATTCGGCGAATGCCTGGAGCGACGCCGCGAGTTCCGCCAGGTGCTTCGGGCATTCGCATTCGATCGAAGTCGAGAGCCGCGAGAATCGCGCCAGTTGTCGGGCGGTGAACCGGGGTTCCCTTATCCCGGGGTTTTCCTGACCGGCCTGGGGCGCGGCCGGGATGATCTCCCGGTTGGCCATGACCAATTTGTGGAAGTCAACCGGACCTTTGATCGGGATGATTCCGGAACCCGGGACCGAAACATTGGCGATGGTGCGCGATGCGGCGAAGCGATAGAACACCACGCATTTCGTTCCGGGGATGGGAGCCATGAGGGCCTTCAACCTTTCGATCGTATAGGGGAAGAGCGTCGGAAAGGAGAGGATCAGCAGATCGTAGTCCGGACCCGGTGGTTTGGCTTCCAGCTCTCCCAGGGATCCCCAGTGGAAATCCAGATCGTAGCCTTCGAGCTTCAGTTGTTGGCTTTGGCGCGCCAGGATCTCACCCACCTCAGCCCCCGCGACCGCTGTCCGGATCCGCTTCCTGCGGGAGGGGACCGGCTGGCCCCCGCTGGGGCGTCCATCGAGCAGTTCGATCCTCCGGACCAGTTCGTCCTCGCCCAGCGCTGCGATGACCGACAGGGCCTCCCCCGAATCCGCAAGCTTCTTGACCCTTTCGAGCCGCAGGAGATCCGAGGAGGAATAGAGCCGCCGGTTGCTTGATGCCCGGTGGGGCTTGACCAGACCGTAGCGGCGCTCCCACGCCCGGAGATTCGCGCTCGATACCCCGGTAAGCCGCGAAACGGCACGGATGTCAAACAGGTCTGTCTCGGTGGCGCTCATTTACTGTATGGTACATAAGTTGAACGAAAAGTGGTGTAAATTCTAAAGTTCGGCCCAAATTTCATTTTTTATCAAATTTCTTTGGACTTCCCGGGATTATGTTCAACTTGTGTTGTGAACATAAACTGTGTTCAAACAACCAAAACCGACAACTACCATGAAAACCATCACTCGCTCCGTTATCGCCCTTGCTTCCCTGACCTCCTTCGGCTTTGCCGCGGAAAAAACGGTCGTGGAAGTCGCTTCCTCCGATCCGCAGTTTTCAACGCTTGTGGCTGCCGTGAAGGCCGCAGGACTTGCCGAGACCCTCTCCGGCAAGGGACCGTTCACGGTCTTCGCCCCCACCAATGACGCATTCGCGAAGCTGCCCGCCGGGACCGTGGACAGCCTCCTGAAGCCTGAAAACAAGGAGAAGCTGACCGCCATCCTCACCTACCACGTCGTCCCCGGCAAAGTGATGGCGGCGGACGTCAAGGCCGGTGAGGTCAAGACCGTCAACGGCGATACCGCCACCATCTCCGCCTCAGGTGGCAAGGTCATGATCGACAAGGCAACGGTGACCAAGACGGACATCGCCGCCTCCAACGGCGTGATCCACGTCATCGACTCCGTGATCATGCCGGAAACCAAGTGAGCATCCACGCTGACCGCCCTTCCAAGTCCGGGCGGCGGACCCCTCGACGGGACGGCCCTTCTCCGGGCCGTCCCTTTTCTGCATCCCTCCGGGCGGTGCTGAGGTGCCGTCCGAGGCGGGCCCTGCCCGACACCAGGCTGTATCCATATCCCCGGCCTTGCTATTCCACCGGCAGCGTCACCGTGAACACCGTTCCCTCGCCGATGGTGCTGGCGACGGTGAGCGACCCGCCATGCGCATCCGTGATGGCCTTGCAGATGGCGAGACCGAGGCCGGTGCCGCCGGTTTTCCGGTTGCGGGATTCGTCGGCGCGGTAGAAGCGCTCGAAAAGATGGGGGAGATGCTTTTCCGGAATGCCGGGGCCGCGGTCGGTGACGGTGAGGATGGCGGCATCCGCGGTGGCGGCGGTGGCGACGGTGACAGGCGTGCCGCCGTGCTCGATGGCGTTGTTCAGCAGGTTGACGATGACGCGCAGCACGGCTTCGGAATCGGTCGGGCAGGGGGCGGGGGAAAGCTGGCGAATGAGGGTGACGCCGCGCTCCGCCGCATTTCCCGCGACGAGCGAGACGGCTTCCTCCGCCAGTTCCGCGAGATCGCACGGCGTGCGCGCGGTGGTGACGGCGCCGTTGTCCAGGCGGGCGAGTTCGAGCAGCGCCTGGGTGAGGGCCTGCATGCGTTTCGCGCCGCGGAGGCTGGCCTCGAACATCTCGCGGTACTCCGCCGGTTCGCGTTCGCCGCGCAGGGCCATCTGCGCCTGGGAGATGACCACGCTCAGCGGGGTGCGGAGTTCGTGCGCGGCGTCCGAGGTGAAGCGTGCCTGCCTGGCGAAGGAGGACTCCAGTTTTCCGAAAGTATCATCCAGCAGTGCGGCCAGCTCGCCCAGCTCGCTGCCGTCCTGCGGCAGGCCGATGCGCTGGTCCAGGCGGCCGGCGGAGATGTCCGTGGCGGTGGTGCGGATGGCGGCCAGCGGACGCAGCGCGCGGGAGGTCATCCACCAGCCCCCGGCCAGGCCGAGCAGGAGGATGCCGGACTCGATCCCCACGAGCATGAGGGCGTAGTGCCTGAGCGATGCCTGTTCCGCATCCAGCGGGCAGCCGACGAGCAGGCACTCGCCCTGCGGCATGAACATGAACCGCTCCCGGCGGTTGGCCACGGTGCGGGTGCCGGACGCCTCTGCGGTGGCGTCGCCACGGGAGGGAGGCTGGACGGTGGTGGGGGAGTTGTCGGAGCGGTCCAGCACGCGGCCTTCCGGATTGAAGGTGGTGAAGTAGTAGGCGTCCTTGAACAAGGCCCTGCCCGCATCGCTGAAGCGGAGTTCCGGCGGGCGGCCACCCCTGCGGTGGGGCGGAGGTCCGCGGCGGGGCGGGCGGTCCAGGTCACCGTCGCCGTCCACATCTCGCCGTGGTGGCGGACCACCGGGGCGGCCTCCCTCGCGGGGTGGCACGGAGTCGAACAGGACGGTCAGCCTGCGGCCTAGATCGCCGTCGATGCGCTGCATGCCCTTCTGCCGTTCGTAGTGCCACGCGGCGAAGCCCAGCCCGGCCAGCACCGCGGCGAGAAACGCGCCGTGCCAGAGCTGGATGCGCCACCGCAGTGAACGGGTGGGTTTCATTCGATGCAGTAGCCGTGGCCGCGGCGCGTGGTGATGAGTTCGTGGCCGAGTTTTTTCCGCAGGTTGGAAACGTGGACGTCGATGAGGTTGGAAAGCGTGTCGTCCGTCTCGTCGAAGACATGCTCGTAGAGTTCCGTGCGGGAGATGACGCGCCCGCGGTGCCTGCCCAGGAACTCCAGCACGGCATACTCCCGCGCCGTCAGGACGATCTCCGCGCCGCTCCGCGTGACCTTCCGCGCGACGGGGTCGATGCCGACCGCGCCGATGACGATGAATGGCGACGCGCGTCCGGCGGCGCGGCGGATGAGGGCGCGCAGGCGGGCAAGCAGTTCGTCCAGGTCGAAGGGCTTGCCGAGGTAGTCGTCCGCACCGCGGTCCAGCCCGGCGACGCGGTCCGGCGTCTCCGACCGCGCGGTGAGCATGAGCACCGGCGTTTCCTTTTTCTCCCGCAGGCGGCGCAGCACCTCCAGCCCGTCGATGAGAGGCAGCATGATGTCCAGGATGACGGCGTCGTAGTTCGTCTCCACCGCCTTGTAGAGCCCCTCCTCCCCGTCCTCCGCCAGATCGACGGAATAGCCTTCCTCCCGCAGCACCTTCGCAAGGCCGTGGAGGAGGTCGGGTTCGTCTTCGACGATCAGCACGCGCATGACGGTGGGAGCCTGCCGGGTTTCACATTAAGGGAAGATGAAGCAAGGAGGGAGTAAGGAGGGAGGACACTCCTGTCCTCCGGCGGCATTGGCGAAAAATAATGAGGTCACCGCCAAGACGCCAAGTTCGCCAAGGAAGAGAAGATAGTGGATATGGGGTTATTGGACATTGGGGGAAGGGAAGAAGAGTGTGCAATCGTTCATCAAAAATTCACCGCAAAGGCACAAAGGACGCAAGGTGAGGATATTGGATATGGCTCATAAGATGTTCGGAAAAGAAAGCGGGGCACAGATCCGCCGGCTTCCTGATGTCCCATTCACCGGGTCTCATTTTGTGAGGATCAAGAACGATGTTCCAGATATCAAAGCGCACGCCATTTTCCACGCGAAGATCCATTCTGCGGGTGATCGCATGGGTGGCGATTCTTTTCATGCTTGCCGCAGGATCGATCGTCCACACGCACCACTGGGCGAGGCTTAGTCTCTCGGATCCCGATGATCGTTATACCGCTGGAAAATCGATGGGCTTGGTGCCTGTATCCGGAGAGATCCATGCGGAGGGCGTCGGATTTGTTGACCAGACCCTGTTTTACAAGGCGGTGGTGACGCCCGATGAGGTTGCCTGGCTGGCGGAGGTGCCGGAAGTCGCTCCGTTTGATGC
Organism: Luteolibacter sp. SL250; assembly: GCF_026625605.1. Taxonomy (NCBI): domain Bacteria; kingdom Pseudomonadati; phylum Verrucomicrobiota; class Verrucomicrobiia; order Verrucomicrobiales; family Verrucomicrobiaceae; genus Luteolibacter; species Luteolibacter sp. SL250. The sequence goes on along the minus strand of NZ_CP113054.1, from coordinate 3,950,354 downwards.
TCCCGGCCCTGCGCCTCGGTGGTGGAGCGTCTCACTGTGGTGGCATGGCTGGACCCCGGGCATGAAGTATTTCCGCACGAACGGGAAATGGCCGTGCCTGTTCGCCTACAGCAGGCGGAAGGGGGTGGTCTATGGTGTGGTTGAGATCGAGTGATGGTGTGTGAGGACGGAGGACATTGCGGCTGCGCCCCTATGTCCGCTGCGCTCCCATTCCTGTCCTCCGGCGGCATTGGCGAACGAAGGAGGAGAAGTTTTCAGTTTTTAGTTTTCAGGGAATAGAAGAAGACTGATGGCGAAGAATCTCGAAGAGCCCCATTCCTTTCTTCGCGAACTTTGCCCCTTGGCGGTGAATTTATTCTTCGTTTGCCATTGCAGTTGGAGGACAGGAGTGAGGTGAGTTAAATGGTTGGACCATTTGTCCCCGGAGAATAGAGGACAGTCGGAACCAACCATCCCCATGAGTGCCCAGTATAGTGATGAGTTCATGATCCGTGCCGTTGCCTTGATCGACGCCTGTGGATCGGTCACCGAGGTGTCCCGCCAGCTCGGCGTGGCGCGCAGCGCCCTCTACCGCTGGCGCGACAAGGCACGGAAGCCCGCCCCGCGTCCCACCTCCCCGCAAAAGGAAGCCGCCTTGGTTTCCGAGTTGCAGGCGGTCCGCCGCGAACTGGCCCGCCTCACCCAGGAGAACGACATTTTAAAAAAAGCCTCCGCGATCCTGGGCTCCTCTGTTCCACCCGATCCAGAACGCTGATCAAGGAGCTGCGGGAAAGCAGCGGGGCCAGCCTGCGCAGGATCTGCTCGGTGCTGGGTTTGCCGCGCAGCACCTATCACCACAAGCCTCGTCCTCCCGCGCAACCCTGGCCGGATCAGGAACTCGCCGCCCTCATCAGCACCATCTTCCACGCCAACCGCCGCTGCTACGGCTACCGCCGGATCGCCTGCGAATTGGCCAATCGTGGCGTCTCCTGCGGCTGGCAGCGGGCGCGCAGGATGATGCGCCGGCAAGGTCTCCACGCCATCCAGCGCCGGCGCTTCACCCCGAAGACCAGCGATGGCAAGGCCTCCCATCCCTGTGCCAACCTGCTTGCCAAACTGCCGCCACCCCAGGCTCCCGACCAGGTCTGGGCCGGGGACATCACCTTAATCCCGAGCCGTGAGGGTTGGCTCTACCTCGCCGTGGTCATCGACCTGTGGTCACGCCGGATCATCGGCTGGAGCCTGTCACGCTCCATCGACCGCGCGTTGGTCACCGATGCCCTGCGGCAGGCGCTCCAGAGCCGCAGGAAGATCGTTTCCACCATTTTCCACAGCGACCGGGGCAGCCAGTATTCGAGCACCGCGTTCAGGGCGATGCTTGCCGGATCAGGCCTGCGACAGAGCATGTCGCGGCTGGCCAATCCCTACGACAACGCCAGGACCGAATCCTTCATGGGTACCCTCAAAGCGGAAATGGCGGAGGAGGAAACCTTCAGGAATCTGGATGAGGCGCGGCAGAAGATCTTCAGCTACATCGATGCCTTCTACAATCCGAGGCGGCTCCATTCGTCGATCGGATACCTCAGTCCCAACCAATTCGAAGCCCGATTCCAGAGACAGAAATGAAGGACACCAGTGGTCCAATTTAGGGTTGCACCTCAGGAGTGTCCTCCCTCCTTACTGACCATCTCGCGGAGGTCCTTTCCGGCGGCGAGGATCTGGTAGTCATCATACGGGACCTTTTCCGCGGGGGGCCAGAAGACGGACTGGGTGATCTGCCCGGCGATCCACTCGGCGCAGGCTCCGGCGGCGGAGAGGTCGTCCATGGTGAAGTCGGACCATTCGTGCAGCTCGACGTCGGCTTCGGTGGAGCCGATGGTGAAGTAGCCGGGGATGGGCATGACGCCGTCGCTCTCCAGCAGGGCGGCGGCGTAGAGGGGGAGCTGGAGGTTGCTCCAGAGAAAGCGGGCGGATTTCCCTTTCTCCTCGCCGTCGTAGAAGGCGGGGCCGTCGGGGTCCAGGTGGGACGGCGGGGCGGATGAGGCGGTCATCTTCGTCCGGTGTTCCTTTTCCACGGTGGTGACCTTTCCGGTCTTGTAGTCCAGCACGCGCAGGCGTCCGTCGGCGTGGCGGTCGATGCGATCGATCTTCGCGCTGACGGGCATGCCGCCGATGGTGAGGATGACGGGGCGCTCCACGTCCATGACCTGCCAGCCTGCGGCGCGCTCGCATGCCTGCTTCCGCGCCAGCCAGGCTAGGCGGTTGCGGAGGGACTCCGTCTGGATGCGGATGGCCAGCGGGCTGCGGCGGCCGAACTGCTCCAGGATGATGCGGTCGAGCTGCGCGGAGAAGTAGGCCTCCAGCGCCTCCGTCTTGCTGTATTCCCGCGCCTCCGGATCGCGGCCCCAGGTTTCCAGGATGTCGTGGGCGATGTTGCCGAAGTCGCGCGCGCCCCACTCCGCCCGCTCCGGGTCCGGCTGCTGCATGCGGACGACGTGCTTCAGGTAGTAGCGGAACGGACACTTCAGGTAGTCGCGCAGGGAGGTGACGTGGAGCCGGGTCGGTGGGTCCAGCTTGCGCGGCTGCCACTTCCAGTCGGCGTGCCACTGCATGCCCGCCTCCGGTGGCTCGATGCCGCGGAAGAGGGTGCGGACGCGGGCGGGCAGCAGGTCCTGCTCCGCCGCGAGGAGGAAGCGGGACGGCAGCAATGCCTCGCCACCGGCGCCGGACTTCCCGCAGAAAAGATCGACCCGGCCGTCCTTCCGGCGCGCCTCGATCATGGCCTGGAAAAGGTAGGCGTCGCGCGCGCCACGCTCCGCGTCCGTGGTGAGGCCCAGTTTTTTCCGGATCGGCTCGCTGAGCCATGGCTCGCCACCGCCGCGGGCGGGGACGTGGCCTTCGTTGAGGCCGCAGAGGACCAGGTGCGGCCCCGGTTCGTGGAAAAGTTCCAGCCAGCCCTGGACGTCGATGACGCGGCCCGGCGGCGGCACCGGGGTGGGTGCGGGCAGGCCGGCGACCATGAGGTCGATCCAGTAGGTGGACGCGCGGTCGAGCCGGGAGATGAGGGGGGCGGCCTCATCCAACCAGGAGATCATGGACAGCGCCTGCTCCGCCGCCGTTTCCCCGGTCAGGGAGAGGGAGGTCAGCAGCCGCCGGAGGTGGGTGGGGAAATCCCCGCCGAGCAGGGAGTGGCGGAGGGTTTCCAGCTTGGCCGCCGCTTCCAGCAGCTCGTTGGCGGCTTCCTGCTGGTGTTCCTTGCGGAAGGTGGCCTCCGGGATGCGGCGCTTCAGGTCGGCGACGGTGGTGGACATCCACTCGTTGCGCAGGACGGCCAGGTTCTTCGCCTTCTGCGCGCGCTTTCCGCCGACGAGGATCGACGTTTCCGGCAGGGAAAGGAGGTCGGCCAGCACGGCCAGCTTCGGCTCGGCCAGCCACTCCCGCCAGACGCGGAACCAGCGGGCGAGGCCGGTGGGCACCCCGGCGGCCGCCGGGTGGAAGGCGATCCAGCCCGCGCGGGTGAAGGCGCGCAGCAGCTCCCCGCCGGTGTCCTGGTCCGCCGAGCCGAGCGCGATGTCCGATGACGGACGGCCACCACGGGCGACGGCGTCCAGTGCCTCCACCGCCTGCTGGCGGGGATCCGCGGTGAGGGTGACGGAGCCTTCATCCCCCTCCGGCCACGGCAGGGTGGCGGCATTCCATGGTTCCGCCAGCGGGCGGCCGATGGGTGAGAAATCCTCCGCACGGGTCTCCGGTGCGCCGATGAGGGCGATGACCTCCCCCGGCCATGCGGCGAGCGTGCGCTCCAGGCACGGCGCCATTTCCGGCACCCCGGCCAGGACGATGCGGGCCACATCCGGCAGCCTCAGGCCCTCCGCCAGCACGCGGCTGCGGCTCCTGCAGTTCCAGTTGGCAAGGCGGGCTTCGGTGAGTTTTTCCAGCCTGGCCAGCGCCTGCCAGCGCTCGCCCTCCGGGCTTTCCGCCAGCGCCCAGGCGGCGGTGTGGAGCATGAGGCTGCTTTCCTGCAGGGCGCGGCGCAGCGTGACCATCTCCGAGGCGAGGGAGGATGCCCAGCCGGTGCCGTCTCCCGGTGGCTCCGGAAAAAGGGCGGTGTAGGGCCGCCAGTCGTCGATGGACTCCAGCACCTCCGCCCACGCGACCTCCTCCAGCCAGTCCGGCGCGATGTCCTGCCCGTCCGGCTGCATGAGCGCACCGGGCGTGGATACCCGCGGCGCGAGGATGGAGCCGCCCGCTTCCGCCAACATCTCCCGCAGCCGCCGTCCGCTCTGCGCGGTGGGCACGACGACGAGCATCCCCACCAGATCGTGCTTCCGCTCCAGCAGCCAGGAGACAAGCGGGCGGAGGAAGGGTTCATCCCAGCCGAGGAAAACGCGGTTCAGCATCGCGGGGAGGTTAGCGGAGCGGGTGGGGGATTTTCCATCTTATCCGTAGGGGATGGGGAAATTCGGTGGGCTGCGGGGGTGGCGGATCACGAGGGGGTAGCGAATCTCGTGAGAGATTCGGCGGGGTGGAATCACCACGGACGAAAAGACTCCAGTCTCCGGAGGATCGGCATCGGCTTTTTTGGGGGACTTCCGCCCAGCCGAAGGTCTCACGACCTTCGCTACGACGCGTGATCCACGAAGAGGGCGCAATGCGCCCCTTCATCCCGAAGGTATGATGACTCCCTCAATGGCGATAAGGCTGGATCGGAATGCCGGCAGCCAGCTTAATCAGGGCACGGAATGAAGAAGAGAAGGCTGTGGTGGCGGTTGCTGGTGCCCGGGGTCGTCCTCGGGGCCTATCCTGCGTTCGTGCTCATCTACACATGGAGCTTCGTGTTCGCTTCCGATTTCCAAGGCGGCAGGCACGGACCGCTGGATGCCTACCGTCATGCCCTTGCCAGTTCCGTGGTGGCCCACACTTTGGGAAAGCCTGCGGTGGAGTTGGTCACGGCGTTGTTCGAGTCGAAGGGCAGGGATTCCAACGTCATGGACAGCCACAACAACCGGGTGGGCGCTGGCATCGGAGCGGGAAGCCGGTCGTTTTCAGAGCTGGAGCCCGCTGTCCGGAAGGCGGTTCTGGAGGGAGGGGAAGGGGTATCTGATCCAACACGCATCACCTGGCTGCCGGAGGAAAAATGGAGGAGCGGTCGGTTCTGGTGATCCGGAGGATGGGCGGGGTGGGGCGAAGGAGTGGCGGATCCGAGGAGTAGCGAATCTCGTGAGAGATTCGGCGGGGTGGATTCACCATGGGTAAAAGGTTCCGGTCTCCGGAGGATCGGCGTCGGTTTTTTGAGGTGAGTCGTCCCAGCCGAAGGTCTCACGACCTTCGCTACCCCTTGCGCATCCGTCCCGCGGGTAGCGGAAGTCGTGAGACTTCCGGTTGGGAGGAAGTCCACGGGAAACCGAAGCCGCTTTGGTCAGCAGGCATGCACCCAGCCGAAGGTCTCACGACCTTCGCTACACTCCGGACAAAACAAAAACGGCCACCTTTGTGGGGTGACCGTTCTCAGAACCTGACTTGCGGGACAGGAAAAATTATTCAGCGGACTCGGCAGGAGCGGCGGCAGGGGCGTTGGAATAGCGCCAGCGGACTTTGTTGCGCTTGGAAGCGGAGCGGAGTTTGCGCTGCTTGCGCTCGGTCGGAGTCTCGAATGCGCGGCGGCGGCGCATTTCTTCAAGGATGCCTTCGGTATCCAGCTTGGTCTTGAGGCGTTTCAGAGCACGATCGACCGGCTCGCCTTTTTTCACAACTACTCCACGCATGCGTCGTCTTGGTTGGTTATTGGTTTGTCCCGCAGGTTTGTCAGGGGCGCGGTTTTTAGCCGTGGGGCTCCCGGGTGTCAAGGTGGATCGCTGGATTTTGGGTGCCGGGAGGCCGGATTTCCGGGATCAGGGGGTGATTTTGCCGCTCCGGAGGCCGTCGATGACCTTTTCCGCCTCGCGGACGAAGACGGCGGCCATGTCGGTGGACGGCCCGGCGGTGATGGCGCTGAAGGTGACCTCCGGAAAGCCCTCCAGCGGCAGGGCCTTCAGGCCGGGCGGGAGCGGGGAGCCGGGGATGGCGAAAACGAGGCCCGCGCCGTAGCCCCCGGCGACGAACCGTTCGATGAGGTCCATGCCGGCGAGTTCCAGCATGGGGAACCACTCGATCTTCCGCCGCTGGAGCTCCTCCTGGAAGGCGAGGACGATGGGCTCCGCCTGCGGCAGGGTGATGAGCGGCACGTCGATGCGGTCGAGCGCGAGGATCTCCGCGGCGGTGGTCTGCGGGGCGCTGTCCGGCAGCAGGAGGACGGAGGGGATGCGGAGCAGCGGGTGGTAGTGCAGGTCCGGCTCGTCCGGGCCGTGGCTGGTGGCCAGGCCGAGGTCGATCTTTCCGGCGCGGAGCTGCGCCTTGATGTCGTCGATGCGGCCGGAGTGGAGGCTGAAATGGAAGTCCGGCAGGCGTTTCCGCACGGCGGTGAGCAGGGTGGGTAGGTAGTCCCGCTGGACGATCTCCGGGCAGGCGATGCGCAGGCCGTGGTCCGCGCCGCCGCGGATGCGGTCCGCCACGGCGGTGAGCTTCGAGAAAAACGGATCGATGAAGGCGAACAGCGTCTCCCCCTCCGGGGTGAGCTGGAAGGGCCGGCGGTGGAAGAGGGTTTTCCCCAGGGAGTTCTCCAGTTGCAGGATCTGCGCGCTGATGGCGGGCTGCTGGATGCCATAGGGCATTTGCCGTGCCGCCGCACTGACCCCGCCCGCACGGGCGACGTGGTGGAAGAGCTCCAGGTGGTGGATGTTCATGGGTGGGGATGTTGAACATCGGACATCGAACGTCCAACATTGAACGTCGAAGTGGAGAAAGGGTGGAGGGGCGCACGCCGATGCGCCCGTGTGGTGAGGCCGGACGGCGTGCCGCCAAACGAAGAGGGCGCAACGGCGTGCGCCCCTCCGGAAGATGTGCCGTGCAGGTGATGCGGATGCGCAGGGGTAGCGGAGGTCGTGAGATCTTCGGCTGGGGGGAAGTCCGTTGGGGACCGGAGCTTGTTTGCTGGGAGATCGACGCCCCGCCGAATCTCTCACGAGATTCGCTACACTTGGGATTCGCCGCCCGCCATCGACTCCGTCGATGGTCGCATTGAAACTATCGATTAACGCGATGGACGGCGGATCCGCTACAACGCGGGGAGTCATGAATGCCCCGACGCCATGCCGCACGCACGCCATCCCGCTGTGGATGCAGATCACCTGCGCCGCGTGCCTGGCGGTGATGTTCCCCGGGCAGTGGGGCAGCCTGTTGGGGGAAAAGCTGCCGGCCATCCTGCGCGGGCTTTCCTTTCTCCATGGCGGGCTGCCTTTCCTGGTGTTCTGGGCGATGAGGAAGCTGGGCTACGACCGCCGGGCGCTGGCGGGGTGGTTTGTCATCTGCGCCGGTCTGTGCGTGTGCTCCGCCTTCCTGCTGCCTCCGGCGGGCGCGCTGCTGGCGGACCCGCGCACGCCGCGGAACATCAACCAGGTCTTCGGCCTGGAGGACATGAAGCCCCGCCAGTGGGTGGACCCGGGGACCTACGTCTTCCTGTGGATGGCCGCGCTGGTGGTGGTGGTCGCCGTGCCCGCGCATTCCTTTCTGAACAACAACCGCAAAACCGCCACGGCCTGATGAAAATGAAACTGCTCCTCCTCGCCCTCGTTCCCGCCGTGCTGCCGCTCACCGGCTGCAGCATCATCAACATGGCCGCCGGTCCCGGTAACTATGAACGGCACTACGCGGCGGACACCGCGAAGTGGAGCATCGACGGCTCGATCCAGGATGAACTCCGCAAGGAGCCACCGGGCGGGTACAGGACGAAGCCGTATTCCCGCAGCCTGTGGGACCGCTATTGGAATAGCGTTTTATCCGGCTATCTCACCGAGGTGCCTCATCCCCAGTACCGGGGACCGTCGGGGGATCAGTTTGCCGCCTACATCATCCGGGAGCGGCAGAAGGCGGGGCTGCCCGCGATCCGCCTGACGCCGGAGAACCGGAAGAGGTTGAAGGCGGCGGGGATCCCGACGGGGGCGTGATGGGGGGCATCGAACATTGAACATTGAACATCGAAGGGATGAAAGGATGAGAGCGGCCGGGTGAGGGAAGTGGCAGGGAGGGAACTCTGAACGGAGCGCGGACTTCAGTCCGCTTGGCTTCGGATGTGCCTGGATTCTCCGGGGCGGACTGAAGTCCGCGCTCCCAGTCCGGAAGATGCGCCTTGGGGGAAGAGCGGATTCGCAAGGGGTAGCGGAGGTCGTGAGACCTTCGGCTGGGGGGAAGTCCGTTGGGGACTGGAGCTGGATTGTCGGGGGGATCTACGCCCCGCCGAACCTCTCACGAGGTTCGCTACGCCCGGGACTATCGACCGGGTCAATGGCCGCATTGAATCTATCGATTGGCGTTAGGATCGGGGAACAGGGTATGAAGGAGGCTGTGCAATCCCTCATCGTCACCCAGCCCTATGAGTTCATCCCGCCGCGCTACAGCGGGTTCTGGCACCGCGTCATCCGGTGGCTGCTGCCGCGGACGCTGCGGGGGACGTATGGGATCTCCGCGGTGGAGTGCGTGGGGGCGGAGAAGCTGCGGGCGTCCCTGGCCGCCGGGCATGGGGTGATGGTGGTGGCGAACCACTGCCGGCCGTGCGACCCGATGGTGATCGACACGCTGGCGGCGGAGGTGCGGCGCCCGTTCCATGTGATCGCGAGCTGGCATGTGTTCATGATGAGCCGGGTGCAGCGGTTCCTGCTGCCGCGGGTGGGGGGCTTCAGCGTGTACCGTGAGGGGATGGACCGGGAATCGCTGAAGTGCGCGGTGAACCTGGTGGCGGAGGGACGGCACCCGCTGGTGATTTTCCCGGAGGGGATCATCACGCGGAGCAATGACCGGCTGGTGCCCTTCATGGAGGGGACGTCGTTCATGGCGCGGGCGGCGGCGAAGCAGCGGAAGGAGCGCGGCAAGGTGGTGATCCACCCGGTGTTCATCCGCTACTTTTTCGAGGGGGACCTGGAGGCGTCCGTGCTGCCGGTGGTGGAGGAGATCGAGCGGCGGCTTTCCTGGCAACCGCAGGTGGGACTGCCGTTGATGGAGCGGATCGCGAAGGTGGGACGCGCCCTGCTGGGGCTGAAGGAAATGGAATATCTGGGGAAGGTACAGGAGGGCACGGTGAAGGAACGTCTGGAGCGGCTGGAGGATCTGCTGCTGTCGCCACTGGAGAACCGCTGGACGGGCGGGCGGCATGACGGGGACGCCATGGCGCGGGTGAAGCGGCTGCGCGCGGCCATCCTGCCGGAGATGCTGACGGGAAAGCTGACCACGCTGGAAAGGGAGGAACGCTGGCGGCACTTCGCGGAGCTGTATCTGGTGCAGCAGCTCCACTGCTACCCGGACGACTACTTCGATGATCCGTCGCCGGAGCGGATCCTGGAGACGGTGGAGCGGTTCGAGGAAGATCTGACGGACCGGGCGAGGCCGCATTTCCCCATCCGCGCGATCATCATGGTGGGGGATGCGGTGGAGGTGTCCGCGGAAAAGGACCGCTCGGCGGAGGGAGACGCGCTGACGGCGCTGGTGCGGGAGCGCATGGAGGGGATGCTGGAGGCGTCGAAGGCGTATCGCCGGAAAGCGGGTGGAAAGGACCGCGGATGAGCGAGGTGCTGGTGCGGACGGCGGTGGTGGTGGCGGCGCTGGGCCTGTGGTTCTGGAGCCAGCGCCTCATCGCGGCGAAGGCGGACGGCGGAAAGCGCATCGTGGACGGGGTCCACCGGCTGACGGCGTGGATGCACCGCTACTTTTACCGGAACCGGCGGTCGGCGGACCGGGTGCTGGTGGTCAGCTCCCTGTTCATCGACGTGATGGGCCTTTCGCTGATCGCGATGTCCTTGTTCGGGGAGAGCTTCCGGGCGTTCATCGGGCTGCTGATCGTGTTCGGCCTGCGGCAGGCGTCGCAGTTCTGCTGCACGCTGCCGCCGCCGCGGGGGATGATCTGGCGGCACCCGGGATTTCCCAGCGCGCTGGTGACCTACGGGGTGAGCAATGACCTTTTCTTCTCCGGACACACGGCGCTGGCGGTGCTGGCGGCCATCGAGATCTGCCAGGTGGCCCCGCCATGGGTGGGGGTGGCGGCGGTGCTGGTGGCGGCGGGTGAGGCTGCTACCGTGTTGATACTCAGGGCGCACTACACCATGGACGTGGTGGCGGGAGGGCTGGCGGCGTGGTTCGCGGCGGACCTGGCGGGGCGGTTGGCGCCGGTGGTTGACGGCTGGTTGCGCTGAGCTGGCGGACGGTTGCGGAGGGGCGCAAATCGCGGAAAGGCGGGCTTGCATCCCCCTCTGTGCGGGCCTATGTTGCGACGCCCGCAGCGAGCCGCCGGAGTTCATTTCCCGCGGCTCGTTTCCATACCGGTCCCTGCGGACGTGCTACCAAACCTATGCATCGCATTCCATTCGACCGAGTCAACTGGACCACCAGCAGTTTCCTCATCGGCACCGCGCTCATCGCGCTCATCGGCGTTCCCATCTACGTCTTCCACCATGGCATCGACCTGTTCCAGATCGCCATGTTCTTCGTCTACCTCTGCTTCACGATGATGAGCATCACCGTGGGCTACCACCGTCTTTTCTCCCACATCTCCTTCAAGGCGAAGTGGCCGGTGAAGCTGTTCACCCTGGTCTTCGGCGCGTGCGCGTTCGAGAACTCCTGCCTGGACTGGTCCTCCGACCACCGCCGCCACCACAAGCACGTGGACCACGATGATGATCCGTATGACATCTCGAAGGGCTTCTTCTGGGCGCACATCGGCTGGCTGCTGTTCAAGCTGAACCCGGAGCCGCCGATGGACAACGTGGCGGACCTGAAAAAGGACAAGCTGGTCATGTGGCAGCACAAGTATGTGCACTGGATCGGCCTGGTCGTCGGCCTGATCATCCCTCCGATCCTCGGCTACGCCTGGAACTCCTGGATGGGCCTCGATCCATGGACGGGTGCGCTGGGTGGCTTCCTCATCGCCGGCGTCGCCCGGGTGGTGGTGGCGCAGCACTGCACGTTCTTCATCAACTCCCTCTGCCACACCGTGGGCCGCCAGCCGTACTCCACGAAGCACAGCGCCCGTGACAGCGCCATCATGGCGTTCCTCACCTTCGGCGAGGGCTACCACAACTACCACCACGAGTTCCAGCACGACTACCGCAACGGCGTGAAGCCATGGCAGTGGGACCCGAGCAAGTGGACGATCTGGACGCTGTCCAAACTCGGCCTGGCCGACAACCTCCGCCGCGTGCCGGACGCGAAGATCCTGCTGTCCGAGATGCATGAGGCCCGCCGCCGCGCGAACCTCCGCATCCAGGAACTGCGCGCCACCCCGCTGCCGGACGGCCACGGTGTCGCCCAGATGGCAACGGACGCCGCTCACCGCGCCGCGGAAGCCGCCCACCGTGCCGCCGACGCGCTGCATGAGGTGGTGGAGAAGATTTCCAAGAACTACCACGAGCTGGAGGAAGCCGCCGCGAAGCGCGTGGAACTCTCCCGCGAAGTGATGCGTGACTGGCAGGCGGAAACCCGCGCGCTCATCCGCCAACTGCGGCAGACCCCGGCGCTGGCCTGATCTTTCTTTCCATCTTTTCCAAGAGCGGCGGTCGATATGACCGCCGCTTTTTTTTGGGGGGGGACATCGAACATTGAAGTGAAGAGAGGGTGGAGGGGGAGGTGATGGGAATGGGGCTGGATGGTGGGGTGACGGTTTTTTAAGCGCGGATTAAGAGGATTGATGGGGGATTCCGCAGATTGGGAGAAAGATTGGGAATGGATCACTGGGACCGCGGGATTCATCCCGCTTGGCTTCGCTGGCTGGATTCTCCGGGGCGGACTGAAGTCCGCGGTCCCAGGCTGGCGAAGAGGTGACCATCGGGTGGAGGGGCGCGCGCCGATTCGCCCATGCCGGGAGGCCAGGTGACGTCCTGCCCACGAAGAGGGCGCAACGGCGTGCGCCCCTCCGGAAAGATTAGCGAAGGGCTCCCGACTTTCAGGTTGGGGGGTGAACGGAGCGCGGACTTCAGTCCGCTTGGCTTCGTTGGCTGGATTCTCCGGGGCGGACTGAAGTCCGCGGTCCCAGGCTGGCGAAGATGCGCCGTGGGTGTGGGGCGGATGCGCAGGGGTAGCGAAGGTCGTGAGACCTTCGGCTGGAGGGAAGTCCGTTGGGGGGCGGAGCGGGTTTGCCGGGGGATCGACGCCCCGCCGAATCTCTCACGAGATTCGCTACCCTTGGAGCGCGGCCGCAGGGGTAGCGGAGGTCGTGAGACCTTCGGCTGGGGGGAAGTCCTCAGGGGGCCGGAGTTTGTTTGCGGGAAGAGAAGAAACCACGGATGAACGCGGATGGACACAGATGGGGGAGAGGCTAAGACAGCTTGCTGCATCATGGTGGGATCACTGGGACCGCGGGATTTATCCCGCTTGGCTTCGCTGGCTGGATTCTCCGGGGCGGACTGAAGTCCGCGGTCCCAGGCCGGAAGGCGTGCCGTGGAGGCGGGGCGGATACGCAGGGGTAGCGGAGGTCGTGAGACCTTCGGCTGGGGGGGAGTCCGTTGGGGACCGGAGCTTGTTTGCCGGGGGATCGACGCCCCGCCGAATCTCTCACGAGATTTGCTACCCTTGGAGCGCGGCCGCAGGGGTAGCGGAGGTCGTGAGACCTTCGGCTGGGGGGAAGTCCGTTGGGGGGCGGGTTTGTTTGGGGGATCGACGCCCCGCCGAATCTCTCACGAGATTCGCTACTCTTGGGATTTGCTACCCTTGGTGATACGTCACTTCACCGCGTCACGGTCCTTTTCCGGCAGGGTGGCCAGCCAGGCGGCGGAGGCGTCCTTTGACACTTCGTCCCAGTAGCGCTTGATGATCCTCATCTGGCGGACGCGGGCGGCGTCGTCCTGGATGGCCGCGGCGATCTTCGTGGCACCGGAAAAGTCATCCAGCCGGGCGTAGTGGGTGACGGCCTCTTCCTCAAAGGCGGATCTGACGGGACCATGGTCCAGGGACTGGATCATGTTGGCGGGGCCTTCCCGGTCCTTGAAATACCATTCCTTCATCGCGGTCACCAGGCCGGGGCGGGCGGCGGGTTCCTTGAGCGCGGCCCACCAGCGGAAGGCATCGGCGGGGTTTTTCTGCGCCCATGAGCCGATCAGGCGGTCCATCATCCGGTCCTTCGCGTCCTCGGAGAGGGTGGAGCTTTCGAGGAAATTGCCCGCCTCTTCCGGGGACTTTGTGGCCATGGCGGAGACGATGTCGCCGTAGCATTGCTCGCGGACTTTCTCGTTACCACGGGCGTCGATCATGGCGAGCAGTTTGGCGCGGCCTTCCGGGTCGTTGGCGACGCTGCGGCTCCAGTTGCGGAGCGCCAGGTCCTTGTCGGCCTCAGGCAGCTTGGCGATCATGGCTTCGGCTTCCGCCGGGTTTTCCTTCACCCGTTTGATCATCAGGGCGTGCAGGAGCCTTGCCTTGGCGGGATCGTTTCCGGGATTCCCCTCCATGAGCCATTTCTCCGCGGCGGCGGGATCACGCGTCATCCAGTCCGCGAAGACATCGGCCTTGGGAAAGCCTTTCGCCGTGCGCTCCGCAGTGGCGGCGGCGGCGGGATCTTTCAGTCCCCACTGGCGGAGGATTTCCCGCGAAAGGGCGGACTGCCAGGGCTCGAAGAAGGCCGGTGATTCGCCCCGCACATCCGATTCCCAGTGGAATATGGCCAGTTCCTCCGCGCTCATGGTGGCGAGCAGGGCGGCGGTCCGCGTGCGGAGGATGGAGTCCATCCATGGGTTGTGATGGCCGGAAAATTCGCGCCGCATTTTTTCCTTCAGCGCGGCCAGTTGTTCCGGCGTGCGGGACTGTGGGGTGATGGAGGCGGCGGATGGCCGTGGCGGCATCGACGGGTCCGTGGTGCCGCCCGCTCCGTTGGTGCGAGCTGTGGCATCGCGTGCTGCGGAGGAATCGCCACGGGAGGGCGCGGCGTGCGATGGGCCAGCGTGTGGCACTTTCAAAGCGAGGCCGTAGCCGACCAGCGCGGCGATCCCGCAGATGGCGCCCAGGGTGATGCCGGATCTGACGGCGCGGGCGTTCAAGGCGTGCCTCCTTTCCGCAGCATGGTGCTGATATCGGCGGGGGCGGTGTCCAGCCAGCGGGCGGCGGCCTCCGGATCCGCGGCGTGCCAGGTCTGCCAGTGACGGGTGAGCGCGTCCCTGGCAGCCCGAGCCTCCGGCGGAGAATCGAGGATACTGTTGGGGCGGTTGATTTCCGCGGAGAGGAACCCGGCGACGAGGTCGTTGCGGCCCGCTTCGATCCATTTCGGGGACTCGGTGGCGAACCACGCGCGCGCCTCTTCCGGGGCATTCATCAGCCAGAAGCCGTAACCTTTTTCCCACTGCGGGCCGTTGGGCACGTGGCCGTTGGCGGTGGCCCAGCGGAAGACTTTCGAGTTGTGCGTTCCTTCCAGGTTATCGTCCACCAGTTGCTTCTCCAGCCAGGGGATCTTCTCCTTGCTGGCGGCGTTCATCGCTGCCTCGAAGTCATTGTAGCCCCAGGCGCGGAAAAGGAGGGCATAGACCCAGGAGCGTTCCTTCAGGTCGGTGCGCTTGCGCAGCTCCTCCAGCATGATCTCGCGGCGGGCCCTGTCGCCGATGTGGCCGATGGCATACCAGCCGAGGAGGTCTCCGCGCTTGTCCGGGTAGCGGTCGGCGTTTTCGAAGATGTTCTCCGGTGTCCACAGTTGGACGATCATGTCGCGGGCGAGGTAGCCGCTTTGCTCGTCATCCTTCACAGCGCGGTAGGCGGCGTCCGGGTCCGTCCGCATCCAGGCGGTGAGCACGCCGCTGATGGCGGGGATCTTTTGATCGCGGCGCTGGGTGTAGGTCATGGCGTCCGCCAGCGCGGCGTGGGGGTCGATCTCCGCCCAGTGGAAATAGAGGGCGGCGGTGATCTCGCTCCATTCCTGCAACTGCATCCATTTCCCTTGGTCCAGTTGCTCGGCTTCGGCATGGTCGCGCAACAGGCGGGCGGCCTCCGGCATGCGGGCGGCGGGGATGCGGGAGATGATGGAGAGCAGGTCCACCTTCTGGGCTTTCCCGTGGAGGATGCGGGAGAGTTCCTGCACCGGGTCCTCGATCCTCCGCGGCCGGGGATCGTCCGATCCGCGCGGGGCGGCTTTCCATTTCAGGGTGCGCTGCGCGGAGGCGGCGGAATCCGCAGGTGACCCGGCGATGTAGCCCGCGACGCCGCAGGCCACGACCAGCAGCGCATGGAGGGTGAAGCGGGATGTGCGGATCATGGGGATAGGCGGATCACCATGGTCTGCACGGGATGGGGGGATGGGGCAAGGGGGAAGTGAGCATCGAACGTTGAAGGGGGGAGTAAGGAGGGAGGACATAGCGGCAAAGCCGCAATGTCCTCCCTCCTTACTGGCGCCGCTGCCGTTTTGGCTGGCTTCATTGTTTGCGGCTTTGGGGTGAATCTTTTGTTATTCGCCATTGCAGCCGGTGGACAAGAGTGTCCACCCTCCTTACTGATGAACCGCATCGCATTCTTTGCCCATGAACGCGGGGATGCGCGGGTGGTGAAACGGATCTCCGCGCTGCGGGACCAGGGGTGGGGTGTGGTGGGCTTCACGTTCCACCGGGACCGGGGGAAGCCGGATGCGCCGCCGGCGTGGGAGGACGTGGATCTGGGGACGACATACAACCGCCGCTACGTGCAGCGGCTTTTCACGCTGGGAAAAAGCCTGCTGACGCTGTGGCGGGAGCGGGACCGGCTGGGGGAGTGCGGGTTGATTTATGCGATCAATACGGACAATGCGGCGCTGGCGCTGTGCGGGCGGTTCCTGTCCGGGAGCCGTGCGCCGCTGGTGCTGGAGCTGGCGGACATCCAGCCGGCGATGACGGGGAGCGGCGTGGTTTCCAAGATGATGCGCGCGGTGGAGCGGTGGGTGCTGCGGCGCAGCGCGCTGCTGGTGACGACCTCGCCGGGGTTCGTGCGGCACTACTTCGGGCCGGTGCAGGGGTTCACCGGAGAAATTTTCCTGCTGGAGAACAAGGTGTATCCGTCCGCGGGTGTGCCGGTGGTGGCGGGGAAGGAGCGCCCGGCCCGTGGTGGTGCGCCGTGGGTGGTGGGCTATTCCGGAGCGTTCCGCTGCCGCAGGAGCATGGAGCTGGTGCGCGCGCTGGCGGAGCGGCTGCGGGGAAAGGTACACTTCGTCCTGCGTGGGTATGCTTCCGGGACCATCGCGGAGGATTTCACGGAGCTGCTGGGGGAGGTGCCGGGGATGGTGTTCGGCGGGCCGTATGCGTATCCGGATGATCTGCCGGGGATGTATGGGGCGGTGGATTTCAACTGGTGCTTCGACGAGTCCGACCCGGGTGGGAACTCGGCGTGGCTGCTGCCGAACCGGATCTATGAGGGCGGCCTGTTCCGGACGCCGGCGCTGGCGGCGGCGGGGACGGAGACGGGCCGCTGGGTGGCGGAGAACGGCTGCGGCTGGGAGATCCCGGAACCGCTGGAGGAAAGCCTGGCGGACTTTTTCACGACGATGACGGAGGAGAAATGGCGGGCCGCTGCGGCACGCTGCGCGGAGGTGCCGGACGACCTGCTGCGCGGGGAGGGGGACTACGATGATCTTTCTTCGGCGTTGGTTCGCTTGTCCACTGGTCACCCCTAGCCGGCGGCCGCCGCAGCGGATGGAGTCACACGGCTCCAGCGCTCGGGGATCCGGTGAAATGACGGACCGCTTTCCGGCTGCGGTAGAGGTAGAAATAGGCGGCAGGCAGCACCACCAATGCGAAAACCGAGATGAACGCGGCAGTGACGGCCAGTGGCGGCGCACCCGGTTCTTCGGTATCGAAGAGCGGAGCGATGATGGCGAGCAACAGCAGCCCCATGACGAGATGTCTCACCCACGGAAAGCCGCGATGGAGCAGCCAGGCGAAGAGGATCATCGCCGCTCCCATGCCCATGACTGTGGGTGCGACGCCAGCGGCCCACACTTCGGTGACGGGTACCTCACGCCCGTCTTTCTCCCAGCCGGGAAAGAGTGGGGCAATCACGCCTGTCGCCCCGAAGAAATAGAACAAGGGGACGATGAGCATCAGCAACCCCGGCATCTCCAGCCAGCGGCGGAAGGCGGTGCGGAGGCGATGGGCGGAGATCCCGGGGTGATTCATCGGATGATACATGGGGGGATAGGCAAAGCGCCGGCGGATATCCAGAGGTTTCTTGGGGCAGCGTTGCCAGCGGATCCTTCCGTGCTTTACTCAAGGAGGCTTGGGTATTGAATCGCTCCACCGTGTTTCCTCCGTTCGACCACTGGCTTTGGTATGTCCCTGCGATCTTCATCGGCGCGTGTGTCGGGTCTTTCCTGAACGTGGTCATCTACCGGGTGCCGCTGGGGCTTTCCGTGAACGAGCCGAAGCGCTCGTTCTGCCCGAAGTGCCGCAAGCCGATCCCGATGCACCGGAACATCCCGCTGCTGAGCTGGCTGCTGCTGCGCGGGAAGTGCGCGGACTGCGGCGCGCCGATCGCGTTCCGCTACTTTGCGGTGGAGCTGCTGACGGCGGTGGCGTTCGCGGCGGTGTGGTGGGTCTTCCCGCCGGTGGTGGTGCTGCCGCTGTGGGTGATGATGGCGCTGGTGATCTCCATCACGTTCATCGATGCGGAGCACCTCATCATCCCGACGGGGCTGACGTGGGCGGGGTCCGTGGCGGGTCTGGCGGGGTGCGTGCTGTGGCCGCAACTGCCGGTGATGGCGGGCTACGGCGGGGACTGGAAGACGGCGCTGGTGCAGGGCGGCATCGGCTGGGCGGTGGGTTTTTTCGGCCTGTGGGTGGTGGTGGAGCTGGGGAAGAAGGCGTTCGGCAAGAAGGCGATGAAGTTCGACCAGCCGGTGGAGTGGATGATCAAGGAGCCGGTGGGCGACCAGGATCCGATGCTGTTCGTCATCGACGGTGAGGAGATCCCGTGGTGGGACATTTTTTCCCGGAAGTCCGACCGCCTGATCGTGGAGGCGGGGGACATCCGCGTGAACGGCGGGTCGGTGGGCAAGGGCACGATGGTGATCCGTGAGATGGAGATCGAGCTGCCGGACGGGACGGTGAGGAAGCTGGAGGACGTGAAGTCCGTGGATGGGACGGCGCTGTCCGTGGTGATCCCGCGCGAGGCGATGGGGATGGGTGATGTGCACCTGCTGGGGATGATCGGCGCGTTCTTCGGATGGACGGGGGTGTTGTTCTCGCTGTTCGCGGCGTCGATCTTCGCGATCTTCGCGGCGATCATCGGCAGGATCGGTTTCGGGAGGCAACTGCCGTTCGGGCCGTTCCTGGTGATGGGCGCGGTGGCGTGGATGTTCGGCGGGTGGAAGCTGTGGCAGTGGTACATCAGCCTGCTGGGGCCGATGGGGTATTGAAGGGGGGTAGCGAATATGAGGCGTAGCGAATCTCGTGAGAGCTTCGGCGGGGTGGATCCACCATGAACAAAGCGGCTCTGGTCCCCGAGAGAAGGCGTCGGTTTTCTGTGGGCGTCCTCCCAGCCGGAAGTCTCACGACTTCCGCTACCCCTGCGAGGTGCATCCAAGGGTAGCGAAGCTCGTGAGAGCTTCGGCGGGGTGGATGGCACTTGGGAGGAGAGGAAATGAACCACGGATGGACGCGGATGAACACGGATAAGAATCTCCGGATGGATCCCTTCCATCTGAGTTCATCTGTGGTTTCTTCTCCCAAAGCGGCTCCGGTCCTGGACGGACTTCCCCACAGCCGGAAGTCTCACGACTTCCGCTACCCCTGCGGTTCGCTACCTCCCCTTGCTCCTTGACGCGGGCGGCGCGGGGTTCCGTGATGGGGGCCTATGAGTGATGTTTCACGATTCATGCTGCGGGCGATCGAGCTGGCGCGTGCGGGGATGACCCGCGGGGCGGGCGGGCCGTTCGGCGCGGTGGTGGTGAGGGACGGGGAGATCGTGGGGGAGGGGTGGAACCGCGTGCTGGAGACGAACGACCCGACGGCGCACGGGGAGGTGACGGCCATCCGCGACGCGTGCGCGAGGTTGGGGACGTTCTCCCTGGAGGGCTGTGAGATCCACACGACGGGGCAGCCGTGCCCGATGTGCCTGGGGGCGATCCACTGGGCGCGGGTGGGGCGGATCTACTATGGATTCCGTATCGAGGACGCGGCGGAGATCGGCTTCGATGACAGCGAGTTTTTCAGGCAGTTCGTGCTGCCGCCGGAGGAACGGTTGATCCCGTCGGGTGAGTCGTGCCGGGAGGAGGCGCTGGCGCTGGCGGCGGACTACCTGCGGATGCCGGGGCGGAGGATTTATTAGGACAAGAAGGTGCAATGCCCCAAAAGGGGGATGAACTTGGGGTTGCCTCATCATTCCGCGGGTCTTTAGGGTGCCCGCATGAAAACTCCCCGCATCCCTTTCCTGTGCCTGTCGCTGGCGGCGGCGTGGCTGCCTGTATCCGCCGCGACGATCGTCAGTGACTCGTTCACCGATGGTGACCGGACGGATGGCACGGACGCGCTGGACATCCCGTGGTTCACCAACAGTTCGAGCCAGACGCTGGCGGTGGAGGGGAACCAGCTCCGCATCACGCCGACCGCGGCGTCACAGGGTGTCGTCGGCAGCATCCCGTCCGGCATCACGCTGGCCATCGGGGACTATGTGGAGCTTTCCTTTTCCTTCCGCCATGGGACGAGCTCGCCCAACAGCTCGACGAACGGCTTCCGCTTCGGCCTCTACAATGCCCTGGGAGAGACGATGACCGCGGATGCGGCGAACCGGGATGATCCGAACGCGGGCATCAATTCGGTGGGCTACTACGGCAATGTCTCCACCGGCAGCCCGACGACGGTGACGAATGCGTTCTACCGCGAGTTCGGTGGCACGAACGGGATCCTGACGGGGGACGACCGGTCCAGCGCGGTGGGCAGCAACGCGGTGAACATGGGGCTGAATGACACGGACCTGCACACGGCCGTCATGCGCATCACCGCGACGGCGGCAGGGGTGACGCTGACCGGCAGCATCGACGGGACGACCTTTGCGACGGGGAACGCGAGCGCGCCGAACGCGGGCTACCTGACGTTCAACCAGATCGCCTTTGCCAGCAACGTGACGAACACGTCGCTGTTCATCGACGATGTCACGGTCACCTACGTGCCGGAGCCTGCCGCGGCCCTGCTGGGTGGTCTGGGAATGATGGTCCTCATCGGCCGCCGCCGCCGCTGAGCGAAGGGCCGGTCATGGCTGGTAGTGGAGGGCGAGCCACGTGGCGTCCGCGCTGGTGGCGGTGACGCGGTGCCTGGCGTGCGCGGGGATGGTGAGGTGGTCGCCTGCCCGGAGGTGGACGGTGCCGTCGCCGAACTCGATGGAGGCGGTGCCGGTGAGCAGGGCGACCCACTCCGGCTGGTCCTGGTCATACCAATGGCCGGGCGGGCTGGCATGGCCGAAGGAGGCGATGTGCTCCGCGCGGAAACTGCCACCGGTGAGGAAGGGGGTGATGATTTCCCCACCCGTGGATCCGGCGGACGGGTGGAGGGAGTGGATGGGTGGTGGCATTTTTGGGGACTTTGAACATCGAACATCGAACGTCCAACATTGAACGTTGAAATGAAGAGAGGTTGGGGGTGGATCGTGGGTGGACGGACGGAGCGCGGCCTTCAGTCCGCTTGGCTTCGCTGGCTGGATTCTCCGGGGCGGGATGAATCCCGCGGTCCCAGGCCGGAAGGTGTGCCGTGGGGGCGGTGCGGATCTGTGAGGGTAGCGAAGGTCGTGAGACCTTCGGCTGGGGGGAAGTCCGTTCGGGGGCTGGAGCTGGTTTGCAGGGGGAGCGACGCCCCGCCGAATCTCTCACGAGATTCGCTACACTTTGGGATCCGCTACTCCTTATGCTTTCCTCCGGGCGGGGGCGTGCGGCATGGTGGGGGGATGACGGGATTTCAGATCGTGACGGCGGGGGAGGAACATCATGCGGGGCTGCATGCGGTGACGGATGCGGTGGCGGGTGAGCGGAAGTATCTGGCGGGGGTGAAGGTGCCGCCGCTGGAGTCGTCGGTGGCCTACTACCGCAGCCTGGCGAAGGCGGGTTTCCCGCATCTGGTGGCGGTGGATGACGGGCGCGTGTTGGGTTGGTGTGATGTGACACCCGCATTCGGTGACGCGCGCGCGCATGTGGGCACGCTCGGCATGGGGCTGCTGCCGGCCTACCGGGGGAAAGTCCACGGGCGCAGGATGCTGGAGGAGGCGATCCGGAGATCATGGGACCGGGGCCTGACCCGGCTGGAACTGACGGTGCGCGTGGACAACGCGAATGCCATCGCGCTTTACGAAAGACTGGGCTTCGTGATGGAGGGAACGAAGCGCGCGGCCATCCGGATCGACGGGGTCTATCATGATGTGTTGATGATGGCGCTGGTGAGGGAGGAATGATTCCGTCCGTGAAACGAAACACGGAGGCGGGAGGCCCCCTGCGGGGGAGTGCCGAGTGATCAATGATCAGTGCCGGGACGATGAAACGGATGGTTTTCCGAAGATGAAACGAAACGCGGAGGCGGGGAGGTTGCGGAGAGGGCGAAGCTCCATGGAGGGTGGAGGATCCGGGGGGTAGCGAAGCTCGTGAGAGCTTCGGCGGGGTGGACGTCTGTCAGGGAAACGGCTCCGGCCCCCATGGACCTCCCCCCAACCGGAAGTCTCACGACTTCCGCTACGTTTGGTGTGGATGCCGCGGGCGGGGGTTGTTAGGTGTTCCTCCCTTTATGAGAACTCCCACGCTGATCGTCCGCCTCATCGGTCTCTACATGGTGCTGAAGTCGGTGCACGGCTTCGTGGTGGTGGCGGAAATGAGGAAGATCCGCCTGGAGATGGAGGCGATGATGGGATCGGCGGTGTCTCAGCCGTCGCCGAACGTGCTGCTGCTAGTGCTGATGCTGCTGGTGGGCATCCTGGTGACGTGGCACTCGGCCGCGTTGGTGAGGGTGCTGACCTTTGATGCGAAGGACGGGGAGTGAGGGAGTTGGCTTGGCGGGGGCAGCGAACCTCGTGATAGGTTCGGCAGGGTGGATGGCACCTGAAGGATAGGCGTTGGGCTTTCCGGGGGACTTCCCCCACAGCCGAAGGTCCCACGACCTTCGCTGCCACAGGGGAGCCGGTGGGGCTTGATCCCGGGATGGATGTCCGTGGGGATTATCGGCCCGAGAGCCAAGGCGCGCCCGGCGGTCGCGGTGCTGACGGGGAGGAACTGCGGCGGGACGCCACAGCTACGGTGAAAGGCAGCTACGCTCAGCCGCCGGTGCGGGGGCCGCGTGGCTTTTTCTTCTCCGGGGTGACGTCGCGCATGCCGGTGCCACCGCTGCCGCCGTGGCCGCCTTTTTCACGGGCTTTCTGGAGTTCCATCTGGCGCTCGGCCATGCGCTGGACCCAGCTCTTCTTGCCACCGTCGGCGCGGGCCTTGAGCTCGGGCTCGGGGATCTTGTTCATGAGCCAGGTCTGGCCAATGGAGAAGATGTTCTGGGTGGTCCAGTAGAGGGCGAGGGCGGAGGCGAAGTTGTAGCAGAAGAAGAAGAAGATCAGCGGCATGAACATGATGATGCGCTGCTGCATCTTGTCCCCGGTCTTCGGGGTCATGGCGATCTGGGCGAAGCTGGTGATGCCCATGACGATGGGCAGGATGTTGATGGGGACGCCCATGACGTGGGTGAGGGTGTCCGGCTGGGAAAGATCCTGGACCCAGAGGAAGCCCTGGCCGCGGAACTCCACGGCATACTGGAGCATGCGGAAGAAGCCGAAGAAGATGGGGATCTGCAGGAGCATGGGCAGGCAGCCGCCGAGCGGGTTGATGCCATACTTCTTGTAGAGGCCCATCATCTCGGTGTTGAGCTTGTTGGGATCGTCCGGGTATTTTTCCTTCAGCTTGGCCATCTCCGGCTGCAGCTTGCTCATCCGCTTCATGGTGCGGGTGGACTTCGCGTGGAGGGGCCAGATGGCACCGCGGACGATGATGGTGAGGAAGATGATGGCGAGGCCCCATGACCAGTGCTTGGCGACGTTGTCGAGGCCGGTGTGGAGCAGGTTGAGGATCCAGTTGAGGACGCGCGATACGGGGGAGAAGAAGCCGTACTGCATGACGTCACCCCAGCCGCTCTCGCGGTTGTCCATCTTCCGCAGCATGGTGTTGTCCTTCGGGCCGATGAAGAGGCGGTAGCCGAAGGTCTTCATCCCATCCGCCTTGTTCAGGTTGGTCTCCGGGAGGCGGAGGCCGGCGCGGATGGAGTGGAGGGTCTTTTCGCCGTCGATGAGCTGGTAGTTGGAGGAACGGCCCCAGACCTCGCCCGCGACGGGGTTCTTCGCGCGGAGGACGGTGGTGAAGAACTGGTTGGCGACGCCGCCGAACTCGATGACTTCGTCGTTCGGGCTGGTGATGAGGTTCTTCGGCTTGGAGAAGGTGATGCCGCCGCCGAGGAAGCCGGTGACTTCCTCGAAGTGCATGCTGCCGTTCTCCCGCCAGAAGAAGCCGGTCTGGTGCATGTCCTCCTTCTGGTAGAGCGGGGCGGCTTCACCGAGGAAGATGCTCCACTGGCCGAGGTTGAGGGCGCCTGCGCCTTCGTTCTGGACGCTGAGATCGAAGTCGAGGAGGTAGGGCGCGCCCGGCTCCGTGGGGTCGATGAGGGAGTAGGTCTTTTTGACGATGAGACCGGAGGGGAGGGTGGCGATGTAGCTGACCTTTTTGCCGGGGACGGGTGCCTCGTCCTTGGGGAAGGCGAAGACGGTTTTCTCAAAGGACTCGCCCTTGGAGTCGGCGAAGGCGCCGATGGCGGCGGCGGCCTTGTCGTTGACGATGACGTGGCGGGTCTTGCTGCCGACCTGGAACTGGTCCTTGAAGAGCGCCTGCTTGATGCCACCGCCGATGTTGGTGAAGGTGAAGGCGATCTTGTCGTTCTCCAGGACAAAGGTTTCCTCCTCGGTGGGTGGGAGGGCGGCCTCGTCACTGAGGGCGGCGGCGGGTGCGGCGGCAGGGTCCGTGGCGGCGGCGGCGTCGGCGGCCTTGGCGGCTTTCTGGGTCTGCTCGATGAATTGCTTCTTCTGGGCTTCCTCCGCGCGTTTCTGGCTGGAGAAGTGGAGGTTGACGGCCAACAGGATGGCACAGAGGGCGACGATCACCCAGGTTTTGCGGTCGTACATGGTGTGGGGAAAATCTCGTTAGTGGTGGTGGTGGCCTCCGCAGCCGCAGTGCTGTTTCCGCGGTTGGTCGGTTGGAGTGCCGGCCGGCGGGACGGGGTCATAACCG
Organism: Luteolibacter sp. SL250; assembly: GCF_026625605.1. Taxonomy (NCBI): domain Bacteria; kingdom Pseudomonadati; phylum Verrucomicrobiota; class Verrucomicrobiia; order Verrucomicrobiales; family Verrucomicrobiaceae; genus Luteolibacter; species Luteolibacter sp. SL250. The sequence goes on along the minus strand of NZ_CP113054.1, from coordinate 3,926,071 downwards.
TAGCCCCCCCAGGGATGACAGCGGAAAATCCTGCAAATTCCCAACCAGCTCCCTTTGAGGGGGCCGTGGGTCTCCACCGCGCCGAGGAAGTAGTGGGAGCAGGTGGGGGTGTAGCGGCAGCCCGCGGCGGGTCCGGCGGCGGCTTTCAGCAGGGGATTGAGGAACCGCTGGTAGAAGCGGATGCCTGCCCGGATGAAGGCGGTGGCGGCGCGGGAGATCACGGCTGGGCGGAGGCGTCGGGTTTCGGGAAGAGGCCGAGGCGGCGTGCCTGGCGGACCCAATCTTCCTCAATTTCCTGGAATGTCGCCTGCGAAGCGCCGGGACGGGCGATGGTGACGAGGAAACGCCGGATTTCCGCGAATTGGGGGGCGTGCTTCTGCACCAGGGCGCGGAAGCGGCGGCGCATGAGGACGCGGTCGTGCGCGCGCTTCGCGGACCGCTTTGAGGTGATGAAGCCGGTGCGGATGGTGTCCAGCGCCGGATCCTGCAATGTGCTTAAAATGACGAACCGGCCAGCTTTCGCGTGACCGGTGGTCTTGACCCGCGCGAAGTCCGCGCGGTTCGTCATGCTGCACTTTCTCGGGAGACGCATGGCGGGCTGCTATTGGCAAGCACCTCGGCGCGACCCAAGCCCAGCTCAGTTGTGCTGGGTGGTGTGGCGGGCGTACTTGAGCTCGACACCCTTGGGGATGAGGCGCTTGCGGCCTTTCTGGCGGCGGCGGCGGAGAATGTCGCGACCGGCCTTGGTGGCCATGCGGGCGCGGAAACCGAATTGGGCTTTGCGGGTGCGCTTGGATGGCTGGTAAGTGCGTTTGCTCATGGCGGGACCTGGTATGAAATAAGTTTGGAACCGCTTTTCCAGCGGCGCGGGGGCCGGACTTTAGGAATGCGGAGGGAGTTGTCAACCCGGCAGTGGGAGAAAAGTGGATTTTTTGGGAACATCGAACATCGAACGTCCAACGTCGAACATTGAAGTTGGGAAAGGGTGGGTGGGGTGTTGGAGATAGGGGTGCCGGGGGTGGGTGGCTGTTTTTCAAGCGCAGATTAAGAGGATTGAAGAGGGATTCCGCGGATTTTTTGGGGGGTGAACATTGAACGTCCAACGCCGAACTTTGAAGAGGGGAAGGTAATTGGGGGATCTGGAGGTTGGGGGAAGGATTACCACTGATTCCACTGATTTACTGATTTGAAGAGGAGATCCGTTCGTGAGGCCGGGGCATCAGGTTCATTTTCTTCAATAATCAGTAAATCAGTGGAATCAGTGGTCATCTTATTCAATCCGTGAAATCCGTGTAATCCGTGGTTTGAAAAACACCCGTCGCGGGGCTGCGCAAAAATAATGAAGCGGAGTGTAAAGGAATGAGGGCGAGCCGCGTATGTTGGGGATGCACTGGAAGATCCCGCTTCTGACTTTGATCCCGGCTGTGGCAGGTGCCTTCGGCACGGATGCGCCGGCAGGCTATGGCCCGAAGACGCCGTTCGACGCGGCGCGCCATGTGCTGGAAAGCAAGTGCCTGGAGTGCCATACGAAAAAGGAGGCGAAGGGCGGGCTGGTGCTGGAGGTGCGGCAGGATTTCCTGACGGGCGGGGATTCCGGCGAATCGATCGTGCCGGGGAACCCGGGCGGGTCCGAGCTGGTGAAGCGGGTGCGGCTGGCGGCGGATGATGACGAGATCATGCCGCCGAAGAAGCACGGCCCGCCGCTTTCCCCGGCGGAGGTGACGGCGCTGGAGAAATGGATCGAGTCCGGAGCGGCGTGGGGTGACGCGTCCGTGGTGATGTCCCCGCGGTCGAAGACGGCGCTGCCGGGCTGGGATGCGCCGGCGGACCCGGAGATCGCGTCGATCGAGGCGTTCCCGAAGGCGGTGACGCTGGAGACGGCGGCGGATTTCCACCGGGTGGTGATCGTGGCGAGGTTCAAGGACGCGTCCACGCATGACATCACGAAGCAGTCGAAGATCACGCTGGCGGACGCCTCCCTGGCGAGCCTGGCGGGGACGACGCTGCGCCCGCAGAAGGACGGGACGACGAAGCTTTCCATCGAATACCGCGGCCTGAAGACGGAAGTGCCGGTGACGGTGAAGGACTCCGCGAAGCCGCGGCCGATCTCCTTCCAACTGGATGTGATGCCGGTGCTGACGGCGGCGGGCTGCAACACGGGCTCCTGCCACGGGTCCGCGCGCGGGCAGGATGGATTCCACCTGACGCTCTACGGCTTCGACCCGAAGGGGGACCATTTCCGGCTGACGCATGAGATGGCGGGCCGCCGGATCAACCTGGCGCTGCCGGAGGACTCCCTGCTGCTGACGAAGGCGGACGGGACGGTGCCGCACACGGGTGGCAAGCTGTTCGAGAAAGGCTCCCCGTTCCATGAGACGCTGGTGCAGTGGATCCGCGACGGGGCGGAGTATGACAAGGGGGAGATCCCGCAGCCGCTCTCCATCGAGGTGGAGCCGAAGCAGATGGTGCTGACGGGGCCTGACATCCAGGTGCCGCTGACGGTGCGCGCGACGTACTCCGACGGCACGGACCGGGATGTGAGTACGCTTTCGACCTACTCCACGTCCAACGACAACTCGGTGGCGATCCACAAGTCGGACGGGGTGGCGGTGTCGAAGAACCGCGGGGAGGCGTTCCTGCTGGCGCGGTTCGCGCTGTTCACGGAGGGCGCGCAGGCGATCGTGATCCCGAAGGATGTGAAGTACGCGCGGCCGGAGTTCCCGGCGGCGAACTACATCGACCCGCTGGTGGCGGAGAAGCTGCACAAGCTGCGCATCATCCCGTCCACGGTGGCGGAGGATGAGGTGTTCCTGCGGCGGGTGTTCCTGGACGTGGTGGGCGTGCCGCCGACGACGGAGGAACGGACGGCCTTCCTGGAGGACAAGCGTCCGAACAAGCGGGAGGTGCTGATCGACGACCTGATTTCCCGCAAGGAATTCACGGAGATGTGGGTGATGAAGTGGGCGGAGCTGATGCAGATCCGCACGTTCAACAACGGCGGGCAGTCGGTCTCCTACAAGGCGGCGCTGGGTTACTACAACTGGCTGCGCGAACGCATCGCCTCGAACATGCCGCTCAATGAGATGGTGGTGGAGCTGCTGTCGGCGAAGGGCGGGACGTTCTCCAGCCCGGCGACGAATTTCTTCCAGGTGGAGCAGGACGTGATGAAGCTGACGGAGAACGTGGCGCAGGTGTTCATGGGCACGCGCATCCAGTGCGCGCAGTGCCACAACCACCCGTTCGACCGGTGGACGATGGATGACTACTATGGCTTCGCGTCGTTCTTCGCGCAGGTGAAGCGGAAGCCGGCGGAGGACCCGCGTGAGCGCGTGGTGTATGACGAGGGCGGTGAGATCCCGCACCTGGTGACGAAGAAGCCGGTGCCGCCGAAGTTCCTGGGCGGGCCGAAGCCGGAGCTGCAGCCCGGGCAGTCCCGCCGGGAGTCCGTGGCGCAGTGGCTGGGGTCGAAGGACAATCCATGGTTCGCGCGCAACGTGGTGAACATCGTGTGGGCGCACTTCAACGGCGTGGGCATCGTGGAGCCTGTGGATGACGTCCGCGTGTCCAACCCGCCGTCGAACCCGGAGCTGCTGGATGAGCTGGCGGAGCGCTTCGTTTCCTACAACTTCGACCTGCGGAAGCTGGTGCGCGACATCTGCAACTCCCGCACGTACCAACTGTCCACCCGGACGAATGAGACGAACGTTGATGACAACCGGAACTTCTCCCACTCCATGGTGCGCCGGGTGCGGGCGGAGGTGCTGCTGGACTCCATCTCCGCGGTGACGAAGACGCCGAACAAGTTCAAGGGCCTGCCGCTGGGCGCGAAGGCGGTGCAGATCGCGGATGGCAACACGACGAACTATTTCCTCACGACCTTCGGCCGTGCGACGCGTGCGACGGTGTGTTCCTGCGAGGTGAAGATGGAGCCGAACCTTTCCCAGGCGCTCCACCTGCTGAACGGTGACAACACGCATGACCGCATCAAGCGCGGCAAGGTGGTGGCCGACCTGCTGGCGGCGAAGAAGGAGCCGAAGGAGATCATCGAGCAGATGTACCTGAAGGCGCTGAGCCGGAAGCCGACGGACATGGAGAGCGGGAAACTGCTGGCGGCCGTCGCGGAGGCGCAGAAGCCTGAGGAGGTGAGGGACACGCTGGAAGACGTGTTCTGGGCCTTGCTGAACTCGAAGGAGTTCATCTTCAACCATTGACCGACCCTTTCATGAAAAACCCGTTCCGAATCCTGGTCCCCGTGATGTGCGCGGGGATGATCTCCACCCTTTGTGCGAAAGAAGCCGGACCAGCGTGGACGGTCCGCGCGGACCATGAGAACGCGCTCTACCAGACCGGGGAGACGGCGACCTTCACGATCACGCTGGGCGCGGACTCCAAGGTGGCGCCGGACGCGGAGCTGCACTGGACGATGACGAAGGACGGGGTGGACCCGACGACGAAGGGGAAGGTGAAGCTGCAGGGCGGGAAGGCGACCATCACGGGAAAGCTGGATGAGCCGGGATTCCTGCTGTGCAAGGTGAGCGCGGAGCCGGACGGCAAGGGCGCCGCCGGATCCTGGGGCGTGGGTTACTCCCCGGACCGGATCGGCCGCAGCATGCCGTTCCCGCAGGAGTTCGACGCGTTCTGGAAGGACCAGCTGGAGAAGCTGGCGGCGGTGCCGCAGAACCCGGTGCTGAAGCCGGTGGAGAACAAGGAGAAGGAAGTGGAGAGCTTTGACACGCGGGTGGACTGCGTGGGGGCGAAGGTGTCCGGATATTTCGCCAGGCCGAAGGGCGCGAAGCCGAAGTCCCTGCCCATCATCCTGACGCTGCACGGCGCGGGCATCCGCAGCGCGAACCTGCCGGGGACGGCGGGCCTGGCGGCGCAGGGGATGCTGGCGATGGACATCAACGCGCACGGCATCGACAACGGCAAGGACGGCGCGTTCTATGACGCGCTGGGCAGGGCGGAGCTGAACAACTACCGGGCGATCGGCCGGGAGTCGCGGGAGAAGGGCTACTTTGTCGGGATGTTCCTGCGGTCGAAGCGGGCGCTGGATTTCCTCTGCAGCCAGCCGGAGTGGGACGGCAAGACGGTCGTCGTTTCCGGTGGCAGCCAGGGTGGGTTCCAGGCGTTCGCCGCGGCGGCGCTGGATGACCGGGTGACGGTGATGGTGGCGCACGTGCCCGCGGGCTGCGACCACAGCGGCATGCTGGCGAACCGCGTGGCGGGCTGGCCGAAGATGGTGCCGGTGACGGACGGCCGCCCGGACCCGGCGGTGCTGGAGGCGTCCCGCTATGTGGACAACGTGAACTTCGCGGCCCGCTGCAAGGCGAAGGTGGCCATCGTTTCCGCAGGCTTTGTCGATGGGGTCTGCCCGCCGACGAGCGTGTACGCGGCCTACAACGAGCTGCCGGTGAAGGACAAGGTGATGCTGGACATGCCGGGCGCGGGCCACTCCGTGCCGGACGGTGTGTCGAAGAAGGCACGGGAGATCTGGAAAGAGCGGATCGGGAAGTGATCCTGACAAGCGGCAGGGCCCGCGGGCACCGGGCGCGTGGGCGCTGGTCTTCAGACCGGCGTCTTTGCGTGTCGCGGGAGGATGTTGATTTTGAAACGAAACGCGGAGGCGGGGAGGTCGCGGAGAGAAGCGCGGAGCGGGCGAAGATGGGCGTGGCCTGTGGGGTAGCGAAGCTCGTGAGAGCTTCGGCGGGGTGGATGTCTGCCAGCGAATGGCGTTGGTTTTTTTTGAATGACTCCGTCCGGGAAAGAGAGGGGATGAACCACGGATGGACGCAGATGAACACGGATGGAAGAGGGTAGTTTCAGTGACTCTCATCCGCGTCCATCCGGGTGGATGTGCCTGCCGGATGGGTGGCGGTTTTTTGAAGGCTCCTCCCATCCGGGGAGCATCTTCCGTAGCGTGATGGCTGCGCCATCACGGCGGGGCGGATGTCATCTGACAGACCGGCTGTGGTCTTCGATGGGCGTCTTCCCAGCCGGAAGTCTCACGACTTCCGCTACCCCTTGCTGCTTCCGCTACCCTTGCGGCTGCTGCTGATCTCCGGGGGAGGTCCGATGGACTTTCCATCCATCCTTTTCAAAATCGGGGGCGGCGGCGGTGAGGTCGTGGCCGCCCAGGGGGATGAGGTCGCTGATGTTGTCGGTGCCGATCACGATGGGGCTGATCTCCGGAGCGAGGGCTTTGAGGGCGGCGACCGAGATCTCGAACACGGCCCTTTGGCGGTCGATGAAGTCGGCGGGCAGTGCGTCCGGTGGGGGGATGATCAGGAGGCCGACGGTGCGCTCGATGGGAAGCGCTTCGTCGCGCCGGAGATGGAACGTGCCAGTGAAGCCGTGTGTTTCCGTCATGGTGGGGACAACGCTATCATGGGTGGCAAGCGGAGCGGGAGGGGACGGGATGATCCAACAGCGCTGCCATCGGCGGGTCCCACGGTGTGATCGATGGCCATCTTTTCCGATGCGGAGCGGTGGGGAGGAGGGTGGGTTCGCCCAGCCGGAATGGCGCAGCCATTCCGCTACCCTTGTGCGGCCCGTCATCTCCGCACGCAGCTCGGTCAGGAGCCGGTGGTGGTGGTGCGGGTCACGCTTTCCACATAGGCGCGGCAGCGGGAACGCAGGAGGCGGATGAAGAGGAAACCGGGCAGGCCGGGAAGCAGCAGGCTGCCGAGCAGGGACAGGGTCTGCCAGTGGGGCTCATCCCGGTAACAACGGTAGGAGAGCCAGAGGGCGAGGCCGAACTGCACGAGCATCGCAATGAAGAAAATTTCCGATCCATTCACCAAACTGGATAGGGGGAGTTTGCTCATGCGGATGATGGTGGATTCACGACGCCTCCGTGGGGCGGCGAGGTGGGTGGATTTTGATAGAGACCCGGCAGGGCCGCCAAGCGCGAAATGAACTTTCCTCATTGTGAATATCTTTGTGAATGGATTGTTAATTCGCTGCTATGAAAAGGGTTGTGGATTGGGGGTGGAGTGGGGTCGGTACCTTGGTACCGGTGCGGAGCGGTTTGGAATCAGGATTGGCGTCGGGATGGAGGCGGTGTTATCCATCCCGATATGCGTATGAATGGCAGAAGGTTGATGGCCCTGGGGGCGGTGTCGCTGCTGGCCGTGATGGCGGCGCTGGTGGTCCTGAAGGCGAAGAAGGAGGCCTACCTGGCAACGGATGCCGGAGTGGAGGATGTGCCCCGGGAGGACGAGGAGCTGCTGAGGATGGAGCGTGAAGGCAGGGAGGCGGGTGTGCCGTTGGAGCCGGAGCGCGCGCGTGAAAAGATGCGGGAGGCGATGGCGGCGCCGGAGGAGAATGTGCGTGCGAGGATGGCGGGCGGCATCATCCGCGATCTGTGCCTGGCCGGGTATGTGGAGGATGCGTGGAAGATGGTGGATCCGGCGGAGGGACAGGTCCGTGACGTGGAACTGATGGCTTATTTCCGCTACGCGAAGCTGGACCCGGCGGAGCTGCTGGAGAAGGCGGGGGAACTGCGTGAGAAGGCTGAGGTGCGGCGGGCGCTGGATGGATACCTTTCCGGCGGGACGCTGGAGGATGTGGCCGGGGTGATGGCGCTGCCGGGATTTGCGGACAGGCTGAAGGAACTGGAGGCAGGGTATCCGCCGGACATGAAGCCGGTCATCACGGAGCTGGTGCGCGACCGGCTGCATGCGTCACGGTCGGATGTGGAGCGGGACGCGGTGGCGCGGTTCACGCGCCGGATGTTTGACCTGAAGGCGGTGGGGATCGACCTGTGGATGGAGGTGACGAAGCTCAATGACCTGCGCGATGCGTTCGAGCGCTGGGAGGAAATGCGCGCGCTGACGGAGGGGACGTTCCAGGAGGGTCATCCGCAGCGGTCCGGCATGCTGCAGAAGCTGGTGACGGAGGATGGACCGAAGGCGATGTCCGTGCTGGTGCCGCGGGATGACCGTCAGGGCCGGGCGGATCTGGTGGATGCGGTGCGGCTCTGGTATGAAAGGGACTGGCCGAACACGGGGAGATGGCTGGAGGAACATGCGGAGGAGATGAACCCGGAGCAGCGGGATGCGGTGTACGCCGGACTGGCGGAATACGAAGCCTCCGCCGGGGATGCGGCGAAGGCGCGGAAGTGGGCGGAGAAGGTGGCGGACGCGGGTGTGCGCGGGGGATTGCTACTGGATAAGTAGTAATACCGGCGGTCCCGGCCGGGGTGGTGCGGGTGTTCCGCCGCTCCGCGGGGAGTGGGGGTCATCGTGTTTCCAGACGGTCGAGGCGGTGGCGGATGTTCTGGATTTCCTGGTCGCGCGCGCGGTCGCCGGCGGTGCTGCTGGCGGAGTGGTGGTCGAACTCGCGGCGCAGGTCGCGGGATTCCCTGGCGACCTCCGCCAGGGTCTTGAGCGCCTCGGTCTGCACGGCCTGGGTGCGTTTCATTTCATGGACGTCGTTCTGGATGCGTTCCTGCGCGCCGGGAAGGGTCTTGAGCGGGGCGATGAACAGCACGGCGGTGGTGATGGCTCCGAGGAGGGAGATGGTGAGGAGCAGGGTGTTGAGGTTGACGCCGCGGTCGGTGAGGGATTTGACGGTCATTGGGGGGATGGATGATTATTGATGGGTGGTTGGAGGGTCCATCAGGAGTCCCTGTTCGATGAGCGCTGCCTCAGCCTCCCGGCGGCGGATGAGGCCGGTGAGGTTGGTGCTGGTCCAGAGTCGTTTCGACGAGCGGAACTGGGGTGGCAGGGCGGAGGGACGGGCGGGGATGGCGGAGCGGATGGCGCGCTTTTCCCGGTCCCTGCCGGAGGTGGGGTGGATGCCGGGCCCGCGGTTGAAGACCCAGGAGAGCAGGGCGGACTGGATGTGCGGGTGGAGGGTGTGGACACCGGGGTAGGCGGTGCGGGTGTCGGCGGCGAAGCGGGGGATGGTGCGCTGCCGGTAGACGCGCAGCGCGCTTTCCCACGGGATGAGGATGTGCCGCACGGCGGGCAGCCGCAGCCGGGCGGAGGCGCCGGTGATGCCGGCGCAGGCCTGGAGCTGGCGGAGGGTGGCGGGAGGAAGCGCGGACCAGTCGCGGGCGATGTCCCCGCGCGTGTTGTGGCCGAGGTCATAGCCGACGCCGATGGTGACACCGCTGGCCCCACCGGGCCACGTGGGGCGGATGAGGTGGCGGTTGTAGTAGGGGGCGCCGCCGCCGACCTCGTGGTCGAGGATGAGCTGCAGGCCTTCCGCGGAGAGGGTGAGGTGCTTTTCCCCCGCTGCCTGCGGGTGGAGGGGAAGCAGCGCCGCGAGGATGAGGAGGAATTTCATGGGGAGAAGGGATGCCGAACATCGAACGTCCAACATTGAACGTAGAAGTGAAGAGTAGCGAGCGGAGTTGAATGGTGGTGGGCGCTCTTCTCTGGATCTTGGATCACGCTCCGCTGAAGCAGATGGCCGCGGCGATGAGCTCGAGCGTGGCGACGGCGGTGAAGACGAAGAAGCGGGAGCGCACGTCGAGCGCGGCCCATCCTTCGCTGAAGCCTTCGTTGCTGTAGCGGTTGAGGGTGGGCCAGCCGATGGCAATGCCGATGAGCCATGCGCAGAGATTCGCGCCGACGAAGTTCGAGAAGCCGCGCAGCGCGCCGATGAGGTTCGCCAGACCGGGGACGTCACGCCCGCTGACGGAGAGGCGGCTGACGACATCCGCAAGGAAGGCGAAGAGGAGGGCGACGGCGAGGAAGGCGAGGATGTCTTTCCAGTTGGTGAGCAGTGTTTTCATGGAGGTATGTGGACGGGGGTGTGTGGGGCGTTCAGGCCAGGAGACGTGGCGGGAGGAGGAGCTTGGCGGCGACCCATGCGAGGGCGATGGCGACGCAGATGCCGAGGGCGATGCGGTGGAGGCGGATCTCCCCGGCGAGCTTGTCGGCCCGCGTGCGCTGGGCTTCGGCTGCCTTGTTGCTGGCGGTGATCTGTGTGGCGTAGTCCGCCACCGTGGAGGTGAGATGGGTGTGGGCGGCGCGGAGTTGGTCTGCCTCCGCATCTTTCGCGGCGGCATGTTGCTGGAGGGTGGCGGCCGTTTTCCGCGCATCGGTGAGGTTGGCTGCCAGGCGGGCGGTTTCGGTTTCGAGGAAGAGGTTCCTGGCCTCCATGGTCTGGAGGTCCTGCCAGAGCCGGGTGAGCTCGGCTTCCGTGGCGGTCTTCCGGTCCTTGAGTCGTTCGGCTTCCTCCCGCGCCCTGGTGGCCGCCAGGCGGGCTTCCTTCGCGCCGGAATCGATGGCCGTTGCCATCCTATCCGCCTCGGCGATGTGGTCGCGCAGCTTGCCCACCTCCGGCGCGACGGCGGTCGCCCTCGGCGGTGCGGGAGGCACGACGGATGTCGGCGCGGGTTTGGGGGCACAGGATGCGAGGACGGCGCAGCAGAAAATGGCGATGGCTTGGTTCATGGGGGGAGGAGGGTGTGGGTGTGGAGATCCACCATCGTCACCGGCACATCGCTTGGTTGGATGATGACAGATGTGATGCCGACGTCGCCGGGCAGGTCGGCGTCACCTGGAACAAAGATATCCATGTTGCCAATCGTCAGATCCCAGACTGATGGGAACGATTGTTGCATGCCTTGGACACTGCCCACAAACCACTCGTCGGTGGCGGTGGTGATGAGGGTGGTGGAACCATTTTTCCTCGCGGTTCCCGCGGTTCCCACTCCGCCACCTACCAATGCTGTGACATAGGCGTCGCCTGGTGAGCGGGGGGAGAACAACCAGAACGGGCCGTATGCCGCAGGGCCGGCGGCGATAAAGGGGTCCCAAATTCCGGGCCGCAAAGATTTGCGCTTGCCGCCTACACTTGCGGAGAAACTTCCACTCCATATTCCCGGGATGTGGAGCAGATCGTCGATGCCATCGAAATCCAGCCAAGGAATACCTCCGGTGAACCGGAGTGCCGGCTGTCTGGAAGTAATGCTCTGCACCGCCACCAGCCCGCTGCCGGAAAGCTCATCCCTCCAGGCGGCGATGGCGTCACCATCATGGGTCGCGGGGATCGTGCAGGCGGTGTCCTTGTAGAGGCCGAGCGGTTTGATGCGCGGAAATTCGAGGCGGGTCACGCTCGGGGCCGGTGAGGTTCCGGAGCCGTTGCCCCATCCGGAAACAGGGGGAAGGGGATTGTCTCCCTCCGAGAAATAGTCCTCCGTGCCGTCGGAGATCGTGATGCGCCATGCACCGGTCGCTCCATAGTCGGGCGCCCAGTAGAGGAAACTGCCGTTCGGCGCGTCATAGTGGGGTCTGCCATTCGTGACGCCGGTCGCGGAGTACCTCTGGTTCACACCGGCGGATCCAGCGCCGGTTGCCTGGAAATACCTGATCGTTCCATCCACCTCCCCCCGGTGCGACTGCAACCGCAGCGTGGTGGGGATGTCCGCCAGCGGATCTTCCCCATCATCGCGCGTGATGGCGCCGCTGCGTGCAAGCACGCGGGTGGTCCGTGTGATACCCCCGCGCCGGAGGAGGGGGTGGGGGGAAAGGATGCCTGTCATGGGAGGTCGGGAGGAAAGAGGTCGGGAGGAGGAAAATGGGGAGCCGCCGGCCTTGTCAGAGCACCGGCACCAGATTCACGCGGATGGGGGTGGTCGTGGACGTCACGTTGATGCGCAGCGTGCCGGACGGTGCGACCACGCGGGCCTCGGACGGATTCGCTCCCAGCATCGCGCCCGCCTGGACGGCGGAGAAGCTGCCGCTGGGACCGTCGTCAAAGGACAGGAACGCGCTGGCGGTGCCGCTGGTGCGCAGAGTCAGGAGATACTCCCGGCCCGGGATCAGGCGCGGGATGTCATAACTTCCGGTGGTGGTGATGGTGTTGTTGGAGGGCAGGTTGGCCATGGTGTGTGGGTTGGGGGTTGGGGTTTGAAAGTTGGATGTTGATTCGGGGTCGGCTGGATCGATGGGGTATGGTATATCTCCGGCACCCGCATGCCGGCGTTCCGCGGGGGCTTTTCTTTCCCCGCCGCTCTCCGACAACCCCGGCTATCCGACCGACGCCATCCGTGGCGGTTCCACCTTTCCGCTGCGCGCGGAGGTATCCTCATGCGTGGTGAAGGCGTGGTCCGTGCGGCAGTAGAGCTTCAGCCCCACGCTCTGCAGCGCCATGAGGAGGATGGACTCGTAGCAGAGGCCGAAGCCATTGCCGTGCGGGCCCACCTGGTTGGACGCGGTGATCTCCAGCGCGTTGGTCAGGAAAGATGTCTCCGCCAGCAGCGGCATGTTGTAGGCGACAGCCTGGCTTCCCCAGAAAGGCGGGAGCACCTCGTGCCAGCCAGCCGGTCCGGGCGCGTGGTGCGCCACATCCCCGCCCAGCAGCACCGCGCCGCAGTCGCCGGGCAGGGATGCCGTCCCCAGCCACGTTTCATAGGCGGCGGGCAGCACCTTCGCGTCGTCCTCCAGCACCAGCAGCGGGCTGTTCCCTCCGTGGAGGCGCAGCGCGCGCAGGTGGGAGAGGGAGCAACCGCGCACCGCCACATTCGCAGGCGCGCTTTCCCACAGTGGCGCCACCGCCTCCAGCATGCGGCAGTTCCCCACCGTTCGGAACAACTCCAGCACGCACGCCTTCCGGTCCTCCCGGCTGGACTGGTGGATGATGACCGCATGCGGAGCCGGCCCCGCATGCGTCTCCTCCGCGCGGTGCAGCGTCACGTTGCCATACCCGCGCAGCGACAGCTCGTACACTTCCGGGATCTTGTGGTCCGTGCCCGTGTAGAGATGCGTCTCGCGACCCAGCAACGCGCCGATGATGCCCACATGCAGCCGGTCCGTGTGGATGGTGCGGTATCCGGCGATCTGACGGATGAAATCGTGCGCCGCCTCCGTGCAGTTGTCCGGGGTCCATGTCCGGTGCGCCGCCAGGGAGACGTCATCATTGTCCGCCGGGCGGTGGTTCGTCGCGCTTTCCACATCCCCGCGGAAGCAGTTCAGCGTCCCCTCCGCCGGGAGATCCCGCCACGGCGTGCAGTCCGTGCGGAGCGCCAGGTCATGCTCCAGCGCGCAGGAGATGCCGCGGGATTCCGCCAGCGCCAGCGACACCGCGCCGCGGCAGAGAACATGCGCCCGGGGAAAGGTGGACAGGATCTCCGCGGACCTCACGTCCAGGGACGTCGGCGCCACCACCAGCCGCTTGTCCCGCGGCAGGCTGTCCAGCAGTTCGTGGAGATTCCGGTGGTGGCCCAGGCCGCCGCCTTTGAAGATGATCGTGTCCTCCTCCAGCCGCAGGGAGCGGATCCACGGCAGCGTCGCCAGCGTGATCACCGCGTCGCCCGCGTTGCCATGCGCGCCGATGAACGTGATCTCCGGGCCGGTGGCGGGCGGCGCTTCCGCGCCGGAAAGACGGGTGTCGGTGACCTGCTGGACCATGGGGGATAGGATGACCGATAACGGTCGCGGAGGTGGATTGAACAGATGGCCAATTTTTTTCCCGCAGCCACGGGAATTTCCGGCTTCTACTAGGGTTATGGTAGGTCCGCCGCCAGGCTGGCCGTGCGGATCACCCCGCCGGCATTCACGTGGATGCGCAGCGTGCCCCCGTCGCGGTGGATGGTGAGCATTCCGTCCGCCAGCGTGCCGCAGCGGTCCGCCGTCGTGTCCTGCGGCTCCGCGCCACGTTCCTTCGTGGTGGTTCCCGGTGGCAGCGCGGTCTCCGCATGGCCCAGGGACAGGCCATGGTGCGGATGGAGGAAAACGCGCGCGCCGGGAGCCACCGGCAGCCCCGGCGGAGTGTCCTCACCCAGACCCCGGGAGATGATCTCCACGCTTTTCGGCAGCGTCAGCCGCGACCGGTAGCCGAATCCCCCCGCACACCAGGCACCCGCCTCCACCACCCCGTGGGAAAGTGCGGTGGAACACACCGCCCGTGCCTCCGCCGCGTTGCCCAGCGCCACGCATCCCTCCGCCCCGGCCACCGCATCCGTCCCCAGCGCCACCGTCTGCGGCGCCGTGGTCGCCTCCGCGCGGGTTCCCGCCGCCACCGTCTCCCACGTGCGTGCCTCCGCTCCACGGCCCACCGCCAGTGCGGTGGCGTATGGTAGGGTACCCACCGGGGGGGGCCGGTGGGACTCATACGGCACCTTTGCCGTAGCTCCAGCTCCCAGGGCCAGCGTGCTGTAGCCGTGGGCCACCGCCCCGTGGCCGAAGGCACAGTTCTGCCTGCCATGCACCACCACCTGGGAACCCAGGATCACGTTGTCCCGTCCATGGCTCAGCGATCCGGCCCCCAACACCGCGGAGGCCGCGTGTCCGGTCCAGTCCGTTTCGAACTGGTCCCCGGCATCATCCGCGTTCGCCCTGCCGTTGATGGTGTGGCTTCCTATGGAGATGTTGTTGTAGCCATAGACCAGCGCGTAACTGCCCACCACACCCAGATACAGGTTCACGTCAGGCTCCTGCCGCGCCCCGGATCCCGCGCCGATCACCAGCGAATCCGTGGAAAACTCCACATTATCCCCGCCCTGGGCATACGCCCCGTGGCCGATGACCGTGGAGTGCGGGCTACGCACGTGCGCCGCCACCTCTTCCTCCATCTCCTGGCCCTCGCCCACACGTCCGTGCTGGATGGTGAGGCTGCCCGGCGCCGTCACCGTGGATGCCCCCTTGTAGCCGAAGGTCGTCCCATTCCTTCCGTTCACCACCGCCATCGCGATGTCATACCGGTAAGACGCCACCAAACCCTCCAACGCAGCCATTGTGTTCAGGATCTCGACATCCGCCTGTGACCAGCGATCAATGAGATACTCACCCTCCGCCAATCCGGCGATCTCCTCCAGCAACGGCTCCACCGGCGTATAGCCCACCCCTCCCGCCGGGGCATCCTCCGGCGCGGACTCCCCCGGGTCGGGCACCGGGTGGAAGGAGAGCACCGTGCCGCGGCGGTCCGTACCAGTGGCGGCCGGCTGGTGGGGTGGCAGGGTCGTCCCGCCGGGTTCCAGCGGGACGCCTGCGGGAAAGGTCAGCGCCAGCGTGGAGACACCCGCATCCGGACTCAGGTCCTGCACGGCCATCGCCACCCGGTCCAGCGCCCGCTCCACGTCCTCCGGTGCCAGCGGGGTCCCCTCCGCCGGGTGCAGCCGCTGCGTGCGCGGCGTCCGGCGGCGGATGCGGATCTGCATGTCCGCGCCCACCGGCTCCGCCGTGAACAACCGCCAGCCTCCATCCGCCATTTCTACGGTATATCCCGTACCCGGCTCCAGCGGCGTTTCCTGTCCGCCCTCCGTGCCGTCCTGCGGCCGCAGTGTTACCCGAAGCCACCCAGGCTCATCGAAGCGGAACGGAACCGGGTAGCCCACCGTCGTGGAGCCGTTCCCGGGGTGGAGGATCATGTTTGAGGTTTCCTGGATCATGGAGAAAGCAAGGAGGTGGATGGAGAGGCGGAAATGGCGGGCCTGGTTTCCTTCTGTTCAGCCCGCAAACACTCCTGTCCCACGTTTCATCAGTCATGGATCATGGATCATGGATCATGGATCATGCCGCCCGTTCAATCGAACGGCAGGGACACCGTCCGGATCACCGGGCCGCCCGGCTCTTCCACCGCCACGTCGATGTAAAGGTGCGTCTTCGCAGAGTTCACGCGGAACGCCAGCATCCGTTGCGGGATGTGGAACAGCTCGGGATCCGGCTCCGGTTCCTCCCCCCACGGATTCGCGCTCGCGGCGGGTGTCCGGTCCGTCAGCAGGTAGGACAGGTGCACCGCACCCGTGCGTCCGGATAGGAAAAGCCTGGGGCTTTCCCCGCCCGCCCGCACGTCCACGCTGTCCGGCACCTCCAGCGTCACCCCATGGCCCAGCGCCGTGGACCGTGCCGCCTCCGCCGCCACCATGTTCTGGTAGCCGAAGGCGCAGCCATCCGGTGCGGCCACGCTCGTGTACCAGCCCACCGCCGTGGACCTCGCCCCATGCGCCCCCGCGTCCACCCCCACCGCCGTCCCGCCCGCGCCCTCCGCCGTGCAGCGGATGCCCACCGCGCACGACTCCGCCGCCTTCGCCCTGCTGAACGCACCCAGTGACAACGCGCGGTCCGCGGGGTGCGACTCACTGCCCGCCCCATGCCCCACGGACGTCTGCCCGTCTCCCGCCGCCACCGCGCCCGTGCCCACCGCCAGGGAGGACCCACCCGTCGCCCGTGCCTCCATCCCCACCGCCGTGCCACCCGCGCCGCCCGCCTCCGTCATGAAACCCACCGCCACACACTGGTAGCCCGTCACCCCCGTCTGGACCGGCGTCCGCGCCCACGGACCCACCGCCACGGATCCATCCAGCTCCGCATACGCCGACCGCCCCACCGCCACCGCCTCACTCCCGCGCGCCACCGCGTCATGCCCCAGGCTCACCGCACTGCCACCCCACGTCTGTGACAGCGAGCCGATGCTCACCCCATGCGCCGCTTCCGCATGCGTCCCGTAGCCGATCGCGATGCTCCGCCACCCCTTCGCCCGGTGCATCGGCGTGTCCGTCCCCGGCTGGATCGTCATCGACTCCGCGCCCGGCGTGTGGTCCGGATCGTCCATCAGGTCCGTGTTCCCGATCTCGCCGAACTTCAGCCCGTCATTTCCATGCCGGTAGAAAAAATCGTCCGCCTCCGCCTCCGCCGCGTTCTGGAACCCGGCCGCCGCCTGCAGATGCAGCGCCTCCACCTGGCTCCGCAGATCCTGGAGCTGGGCGTTCGCCGCATTCACCGCGATCCCCGTCGTCGTCACCAGCTCCATCTCACCCGTCACCCTGTGGAACCCCAGCAACTTCCCCGCCCGTCCGGACGCCGTCGGCAACTGCGTCCGGAAGCCCGCCGGCTCCCCCGGCGGAAAGGTCAGCACGCTGCGCACCATCGTCCCGTTCTCCGCCTGCTGGTCCTGCAGCGCCATCGTCAGCCGGTCCAGCGCCCGCTCCAGCGCGCGTGCCGGCAGCGGCGCGTTCGGCGCCAGCTCCAGCGGCTGCTCCAGCGGCGTCACCCGGGAGATGCGCAGCCTCCGGCCCTCCGGCAGCGCTGGCAGCGTCACCACCCGTGGCGGCAGCGCCTCCCCGCCTTCCTCCGGATACCGCACGATGAATGAACCCTCCTGCTGCGCCACCTCAGTCCCGTCCGGGTCATGGTCCAGCGTCAGCACCACACCGCCGTCCGCCGCCAGAAACTCCACCTTCAGCCACCGTGGTTCATCGAAGCGGAACGGCACCGCCACACCTTCCCCAGGCACCTCATCATACACCTGCACCGGCTTCATCTCCTCCTCGATCATGCCTCCAGCATGAACCCTGCCCGCACCCCGCACACATTGAACAGTTGGCCAATTTTTTCCAGCCTCCCACCATGGACCAGGGATCTCCCATCTTCGATCTTGAATCCTGGCACTCCCGCGCGACTTTCCATCATGGGAACCAACCACATCCGGAAAGCGCCCCGTGCGCTTGACGAAGCCGCGGCCCGTGCCGAGCAGATGCCCTACGGTGCCGAGCGTGAAGCCGCCGGCCGTGAGCGTGGCGGGAAATGCACCCGCGTCCTGGACCACCTCATCCGCGCCGGCGTCCGCGAAGCCATCGCCATCCTCGAGGTGGAAGGGGAGTGGATGCGGAAATCCCGCGGCCGCCAGGAGCCGTAGCCGCCGCGCTTCAGGAGGAGATGAAGGCCGCCTCCTGGAAGTCCGCCTTCATCAGCGCCCCCAGGCGCGCCACATCCTCCAGCACCGCGTCCATCAGCCGCGTGCCCTTCATCCCCGTCTCCGCGGTCATCTCCGTCCGCAGGCCGGAACGCCACAACCATGGCGCCATCTCCTCCAGGAAATCCCGCTGCCGGATGGACGCCAGCGGGCCGGACACGTCATCCTCCCCGCCGGATTCCTCCAGCAGCATGATCATACGGCGGATGTAGTAGTAGACCCACGGCCACGCCACCCAGCGGGGCGGGGGACTCCCCTCCGGGAACCCCAGGAAGGCCATCCAGTCATGCGTCCGCAGGCGGAAATGCTTCTCCCTCCCGTGCCTTTCGGACAGGATCATGCCTGACTGCTCCATCTCATTGAGCGTCAGTTGGATTGACTTGGAGAAATAGCACGTGTCCCGCGCGATCTCCGCCGGGTGGCCGTGCCCGCGTGCCAGCAGCCACGCCAGGATCTCCGCCCGCGCGTTCACCCCCACAAAGGAGCGCAGCGTCAGCAACAGGTTTGCCGGGCGGTCCGGCGGCGGCGGCATCGAGGCTCCGCGCGGCTTCCACGGTGGACGCAGCAGCCCGTGCTTCGCGAAGCGCGGATCCACCTTCATCCCGGACAGCGGTATGGCCGCCGCATTTCCGGAGTGGAAAAGCGCCTCCTCCGGCCGGTCTTCCGCACCCACCGTTCCCTCCAGACCCTTCCACTTCCGCATCACCGCCTTTTCCGCCAGCACCTCCGCCAACGCCGCCAGCACCCTGTCATCCTCCATCGTTTCACCGGCGGTTCCCGGCATGGAGATGGCGGTCCGCAGGCCTTTCAACCGCTGCACGTTCATCCGCGCGCCCTCCTTGTGCAGCCAGTCCAGCGCCATGTCCAGCAGCCGGGCATCATGTCTGCCCAGGGAGGTCGTCACCAGCAGCAGCCCCTCCGGGTCCAGCATCGCGTCACCCGCATACAGGTGGTGGTGCGCCGGTACGCCCAGCGACGCCCACTGCCGCCACAGCAGATCCAGCGCCTGCGCCAGCAGCTCCTCACCCGATTTCTGCAATGATGTCTTCATGGCCCAAAATTCCCAGCACATGCGGCAACCGCTCCCGGTGTTCCAGCATCTCCATGTTCGCCAGCACCCACCGCACCGCCTCCAGCGTTTCCGCCCTGTCCGGCGCCAGCGCCAGCAGGTCCTCCACATCCCGCTCCTGCTCACGGTTCAGCACCGCGTAAGTCTTCAGGAAGATCTGCCCGCGCCGCGAAACATAGTCCACCGTCAGATCCATCCCATACGCCCGCCGTTCCACATCCAGCCAGAACCACTCCGGCAGGTCGCCCAGCCCAGGGAACACCCAGGATGCGTCTGCATTCAGCCAGTTCTCCTTCAATACCATCTCACCCGCCACATCCCGCGCCGCTTTCGACAGTTCGGCGGGCATCGGGCAGGGCAGGGGGGAGATCCTATATTCCCCCTCCACGTGGTTCACGTTCGCCAGCAGGTCCACGTCGATCGTTGACCGGGAAATCAACCCCCGTGCCACCAGCGCCGACCCGCCGCACACCACCAGATGGAACGGTCCCTGCCTCCGCTGTGTCAGCAGTCGCCCCACCAGTTTCAGTGCCGTCGTCACCCGTTCTGCGTCCAGATCCATCGTTGAAGTATCGCTATACTATCCAGTATGGATGTTTTAGCAATACTTTATTGCGGGCGATTCCTTCAAGACGTTGCGTTGACGCAAGGTTTCCCAATTTGCTCCTGTAGGTATTCGGATCCATAATAGATTCATAATCAATCCGTTTCGTGAGAATTTTTTGCTGGATTTCCTAATCGACAAAAAAACCGACCGATTCCCGATGATCCTCTGACCCACCGTTGGAATCTGATGTTCTTGAAAGTGAAGGAAGCGGTCTCTCTTTCGGAAGATCCCTCCCGCATGGAGAAACACCTCGCTGCCATGAAACGGGAGGACCTGGAGAGAAGGGTGGGGGCCATGCTCGACCTCATGGGCATCACGGAAGCGCCAGTCCCCCTCGCCGTGCGCCTGACCGCCAGGAAGAAGGCGTGCCAGGCATCCCCGGACACCCGGGTGGTATCCCTGCTCCAAGGAGTCCCCTACACCCATGTGTGCGCCGGTTGGCGCGTGGCCGTTCCATCATGAAACCGGATGAGCGCAAGGAATGGATCGACCGCAGCCTGGAGGAGATCCTGCAGGCGGTGGGATCGGACGTTGAACTGAAAAGCGCGCTCGTCTTCAAAGGCGCCCGCATCCCGCATCCCGCATCCCGCATCCCGCATCCCGCATCCCGCATCCTGAATCCTGAATCCTGAATCCTGAATCCTGAATCCTGAATCCTGAATCCTGAATCCTGAATCCTGATGCCCGAATGAAACTCCTTGAGCCGCCGCCATCCCCGGCTTTCTTGTGTTCCTGAAAGGCATGGAAGACGGAGAAAGAAACCTGCAGGCCGCCCTCGGCTACCTGCACCTGGGCATGGCGGAGGACGCGGCGGAAGAGCTGGACCTGCTCCCGCCCCACCGTGCCGGGGACCTGGTGGTCCTCCGCGTCCGCGCCCACATCCACTCGGAGCTGCACGCGTGGGACGCCCTGCGGGAAACCGCCGCCCGTCTCACCACCCATGCCCCGCAGGACAGCCAGCACTGGATCTGGCTCGCCTACGCCACCCGCCGCTGCCGCACCGTGCGGGAGGCGGAGGGCATCCTCCAGGACGCCCTCCGGTTCCATGAAAAGGAACCCCTCATCCACTTCAACCTCGCCTGCTACGCCGCCGTCACCGGCCGCACCGACCTCGCCCGCACCCGCCTCGCGGAGGCCATCCGCCTGGAACCCTCCATCACCGCCATGGCCGTGGAGGACCCGGACCTCGCCACCCTGTGGTAGCAGGGAGTAAGGAGGGCGGACATTGCGGCTGCGCCGCCATGTCCGCTTCGCTTCCATTCCTGTCCGCCGGCGGCATTGGCGGACAACGAAAGATTCACCGCAAAGGATGCGAAGGACGCGGGGGATGAAGCGAATAAAGCGGAGGGGTGGGCACACCGATGCACCCTCATTCCCATCACCGGCCCGCCCTCACCATGATTCCGGAGAGTTGCGCTCCCGGCCGTCCGTTTCATCCCCATCATCGTCCTCCCAATCATCATCATCATCCCCGGGTGCTGCGGTGGTGTCCATTTCGGTGCCATCACTTTCCATCCTTCCGGGGGTGGCCGGTGCCCACCCCAGCCTCCGGCGCTTCACGTATCCGGATGCTTTGTAAAACGCACATGCCGCCAGCAGGCAGAACAATGCCCGGATCAGGATCATCATTGCAGAAATCCCCGCATCCGTCACCGGGAGTCCGAAGGCCCCGAAGATCGGGAAGAAAAACACGACGCACAGGGTCGTGAAAAACACCATCAGCACAAACAGGACGGCTTGGGCGAAAAGCAAGGACGCATTCCTCATGGTGAGTTCATCTGTTTATGACAAAATGCTCATTCCGCAAGATATACCTTGTCCCTCGTGAGCCGGTCCATACAGGGCTGGGCGGATCCAACGGGCTACCTCTCCGATCCGTCATCCCGCTCCACAGGCTGGCCGGAACCCACGGTGTGCTCGAGCAGCCGCTTCCCATCCTCATTGGAGAACACCATCTTCAGCCGGATGCCATGAGTCCGGTAGAACGGCGTCCCGAAGATCTGGTAATTCTGTTCCAACCGTGTCCGTGTTTGGGATTGTTTGTCTTCGTCCGCGAACGACGGTTCCAGCCCGGGCGATACCACGAGATGGACCTCAAGGATTTTTCCCGGAAGGATCTTCACGGATGAGGTGCGGATCAATGCCCCGTTCGTCGGGGTGAATTCCGCCTCATACTGGTGGAGCAATTCCATGAGGCGCTTCTCCCTTTCCTCCGGGGTGCGCTTCATGATCTCGGAGGGCCTCATTTCATGGGTGCAGAACGTGCGTCCATCATCGGTTTTCATGGTCACACGCACCACCACATGGTTCTCCGGCTCGAAAAAGGCTGCGGCAAATCTGACATTTTTCCAGAATGCCGGTTGTTCCATCCCAGCCCGGAGAATCATCCTTGCCTCCGCGGCCAGACCATTGTCCGGCAGCGGGCCGGCCGTGTAGGTGCCCGTGTATTCCAGGACACCGGCACCAACGGCTTTCCCTTCACTCACGCGGAAGATCCCCGCCACTGTCAGCGGCACACCCACGAACAGCACCTCGGCGTGACGGCGGAGGATTTCATCGATTTTCGCATGCTCCGGCCCCGCCCCGGATCCCGTGAGCGTCACCTCGAAAAGCGGCAGCCCCTCCCTGTCCTTGTAAATGTGGATCATGGTCACGCCGGACACCCTGAAGTCATCATACTTCCATCGCGCCTTGAGTAAATACTCCCGCTCCTCCCGGAACGCCTCGATTTTTCTGTCTCCCCGGGATTGATGCATCAACTGGTATTCGTTGACGAATTTTTTTCCCGGTAGTGCTCTTGCAGCCGTCCAGCGCACGCCGAATCCCATGTTCAGTGGCAGCATCCCTTGCTGGAAGCGGGCGGCATCCTCCAGCCTTGCCTGGTCGAACACCCTGTCCAAATAAGGCATTCCGCGTTCCCCGGAGGAGGCGGCGGCTTTTACCCCCAGTTGTTCCGGTGTGATGTCGAAGTGAATCTCCTCAGGCTCACGCAAGGGCGTGCGGATCCTGATGCGGTTGGTGATCCCGGCGCTGATATAGAAATCACGGAATGGATCTTCCGCCGCCGCCGCCAGGTGCCGCCTCCTTGCATCCAGCCCTTCCACCAAGGTATAGGCCTCACTGTCGCCGGATTGATAGACCCATTGCAGGATCCTGCCGGGGAGCGCCTGTAGGGCCGGTATCCGCAAGCCCTTCCCTCCGTTGTTCGTGGAGAGGGTGGACATCCGGACGATCGCGTCCAGAGCGCGTGAAACCATTTCCTCCCTTTCGGCGGCATCCACCCGGTCACCTGTATGGGGCTTCCACCGCTCGGTTGAAAGCCTCAGCACCGGCGGCTTGATGGAGGCGTCCGCGCTGCGGAGCATGCAGCGGGCAGCCACCTTGTGTTTCGCGGAGACGCGGATGAAAGCCATCCTTGCGCCATCCATCCGGTAGTGGTCCTCCAGCGCGTAGCTCGTCATGCCCATCGCCACCGCCCAGTCATCCTCATTGGAAATCCCGAAGGGCACCGAACAGTGGAAGGATACCACCGGACTGCCATCCACGTTTTCCCAATCCACCGCATCCAGGGTGATGCCGTAGGCGACCGGGCGGGGGAGGGACGATCTTTCCCGGGCCATGGCGGCGTCCATCTCCCGCTTCATGGCTTCCATTCTTTCAGCAGCCGTCGGAGGGGGCGTGGATCTTCCGTATGCCAGCCATAGGGACGCCGCCACCGCTGAAAGCGCCACCAGCGCGATTGCCGCGATCATAGGCCATCGTCGCCCGCCTCCATTGCGGGTGGCGCTCATCGCCATCCGATGGACATCCCCCGCCGCCGCTTCCATGTCATGCGCGCGGCCCGGCGTTTTTGCCGGCAGTTCATCCTCCCATGCGGCGAAAAGCTCCCCCAGTTCCCTCGGAGCCTCCATCCCTTCCATCCAGTAATGATATCCTTCCGAAACCATCCATCCTCCCACAAGGATCTCAGTTCGCCTTCTTCCATCTCAATGGGCGGACCTGAAGGAGGATAAAGATGAATCATCATGGATTTGACGGGAGGAGGTGGTGCTGGTTTCGATCTATCTGGCTGTCCATGCCGCTCCGGGCATTCCTTGAGGAGGATCGATACATGTTCATTTGAGTATTTTTGTGAATTGTGTCAAGTTGCACCGCGCTGGAGGATTTGGAATACCAGCCTTGGGTTGATGCTTGTCCGCTGGCATTCGTCTGATGGATCCCGATGGAGGGAACGTGCCGAAACCCGCACGGTTCAGCGTCCCACCGATCAGGTTCGCGCCTTCCCGCCATACGCTGCTGGCCGAGTTCAGCAGGTTGCGCCGGAACTGTTCCCGTGCGGCGCCGCTGGCGATGGCCTCCAGGCCGCCTGCGTTCCCCATGCCGCCGAAGGCCATGGTGACGCCGCCCTCGATGAGCGCGGAGGTCCACGCGAGGCGCGTGGCTTCCTCCGTGGTCTTCCCCGCCGCGATGGCGTCATCATACGTGGAGAAGCCCTGGCGGATGGCGAAGATGACGGTGGCAGGCGCGATCTCGGCGGAGAGGAAATACTAACTATCTAGTGGAAATGCTAATCGAATCGAAAGACAAACGCCTCCCGGAATGGGAGGCGGCATGTAAAGGCAGGCCTTGTGAAAGCACGGAAAATCAACCTTCCTCCGCGGAGGATGGGGCGGCGTTGGCGTCCGTTCCGCCGTCCTGCTCCGGCTCTTTCTTGCTCGGCCAGAGTTTTTCAGAGAGAGCGGCTCTGCGTTCCCAGTAGCCTGGTTCCTGCTCCTGTTCGGTAAGCCATGCGTCAAGGTCCGGATCTTCGAAGGCCCCGCCAGCTTCAATGGCCAGCCTACGTCGGACTGCCAGTTCCTTCTCGAAGAGTTCATCCTCTGTTCCGCTGGTTGAATTCTTATGGATCATCTTGGTTGGAATATGCTGTATTTCATTCGGATTGCAATTCAGGAGGTGCGACTGGTTTCGATTTCCTCGACTGGCTCCTTCGGAAGCGGCGTGTCATTTGGTCTCGCAGATCCTCCAGAATAAGGCTCCCCGGTGTTGCATCAAAATGCACGTCTATTGAGTCGCCATGCTTTCTCCACAGCAGTTGCCCTTCCTTCGTGGAATTGAGCTTGATGAGGGAAGGTGCTCCGTTGCCGGTGTCCGCCAGTTCCCTCATCCGGGCCGTGTCTTGTTTCGGAATGCCCCGTTTCCCGATGATGCGGGCGAGATCGGCGGGATTTCTCGCCTCGAAGCCGAGTTTCGGCCACATGGCATAGCCGTTCATGTTCCGCGCGTCGTTCCTGGCCGCGTTGGCGGTGATGGCCATTCCCGGCATCTGCCGTGAATAGGCGAGCACGGTGACGAGGAAGTCGCTCCCCATGGAGTTGGAGCCAACCGTGTTCGCTTTCTTCCCTCTCGGGAACAGCCCGACGATGTGGATGCTTTTTCCTCTGACGATGCCTTCCAGCTTGGTGGATCTGCCGCCTTGTGTGGTGTTGATCGTGAAATTTCCAGAACCTATATCATAACTGGCGGAGTCATGGGGAATGCTCGCCATGATTTCAAGGAAGGGATAGTCCTTCACCGCTTCATCGTAGGTCAGTCCGGCGGATTCAGTGGGGCCGTTTCCGCCGCGGTTGGCATTGATGTGGGCGTGGACGATCTGGTCCTGCCTCCAGCCGTCACGTTGTTGTGCGTCGCGGAAGACCATGGAGCCACCTTCCGCATCCAGCCAGGCGCTGGCTGGTTTCGTCTTCCAGTCAGGACGGGGGGTGGCGTGGCCGTGGCGGCGGGCGTATTCCGCGCGGGCCTCCGCTTCCGTCGCGGCGGGGATGAATTCCTTCCGCACCTCGAACCCATCGACGGCCCGGTGGTCGCGGTCGAACTCCTCACGGAAAGGCGCGGCTTCTTCGGACGAAATGTCCAGGGGCACTCCTTTCCCGGCGGTCCGGGGGCGGAGGATGGTGATGTTCCTGTGGACCTTCTCGCTGTCCGGCACGCGGGCATCAGGATCGGCACCCGTGCGGGTGAAGGTGTCGAAAACGCCCGCGGATAGCATGGGGGCGGAGGTTCCTCCATTTTCGGCGGCGGTAACTGCGCCGGGAAGCGCTACGTCTTCCGTAGTAGGATTGGCGGTGTCAGCAGTGGATCCCGCCGCATCCGCCACAGCGGTGGCATTCTCCACGGTGGTGCCATCCATCCCGGGAGTATCGTTTGATCCGATGGTGCCTTGCATTCCTCCCGCCTCATCCATCCCCATCACCTCCTTCATCACCCTCCTGCCGTGGGCGGCGGAGAAGCCGCCGGAGCTCAGGCCGGTGACCACCGCCGTCTCCCGCAGGTGCTTGATCACATCCGCGGAGTTCATTCCGGGATGGACCTCCATCTGCACGAACGCGAGATCCAGCGCGCCGATGAACTGCTCCTCGGTCATTTCCCCGAGGAGGTTCACGCCGAAGGCCTTCGCGCCTTCCCGCCACGCGCTGCTGGCCGAACTCAAAAGGTTGCGCCGGAACTGTTCCCGCGCGGCGCCGCTGGCGATGGCCTCCAGGCCGCCGGCATTCCCTATGCCGCCGAAGGCCATGGTGACGCCGCCCTCGATGAGCGCGGAGGTCCACGCGAGGCGAGTGGCTTCCTCCGTGGTCTTCCCCGCCGCGATGGCGTCATCATACGTGGAGAAGCCCTGGCGGATGGCGAAGATGCCGGTGGCGGGCGCGATCTTTGCCATGCCCTTGAGCGCATTTGCCAACGGGCCGTAGCGGTCGAGGACGGCGACGGGGACCATGGGCGCGGTGGCGGCGATGAGCGCGTAGGATTCCGCCGCGTTGTAGATGCCCTGGCCGATGAGCGCGGTATTCACGCCGAGGAATGAGGTCTGCTCTTTGTAAAACAGATGCGACAGCGTGGTGGTCTGGTCCACTGCCTTTCCGTGGTCGCCTATTGCCTTCAGCGCGTCTTTCACGAAGTCCGGGCGCGGGTCCAGGCCGAGCCACCCGGCGACGGCCCCCTGCACCTGGTCGATGAACCGGACGGTCCCTCCCGCGGCGGCGATGGCACCGTCCGCACCCTGCGCCCATGCGTTGTCGTTGAGTGCCTCGGTGATCTTGTGGAAATCATCCACGGACCTGACGCCCAGCTCCGCGGCCAGTTCCGGCATCCTTTCCATGACGGTGGTGACGAGGCCCTGCTGGAACTCCCGGTAGCGTTCCGGCAGCCCGTGGAGCTGCAGTTGCTTTTCCAGCGGGGTGAGGGAGGATGCTTCCACCGCCTTCCGCATGGCGTCCACACCCTGGATGACGACGCCTTGCTTGAAGTGGATCTGCCCGAAGGCGTCCCGCGAAACGTCATCCTCCTGCATGTCCACTCGGTGGCGGATGACGTCATCTAGATCCTCCGGGGGGATGCCATACTGCATGGCGGCGGCGTCCCGGTGGGTGCGGTACATCTGCCACGCCCCCTCATCCCGCCAGTAGGAGTCGCGCTCGAAGATCCTGCCGAGGTAGGCCCATCTCTCCATCTCCTCCATGGTGGAGATGCCCCTGCCCAGTGCGTCCGGGCCGTAGATGCGGCGGGCCTTCATCATGCGGGTGACCAGTGCCGCCGCAGGGTCCGCGTCCGCCATGGTGGCGGAGGACGGCAGGAAGGCGGGCGGCTGAGCGTCCCGGGGCATGACCGTCCCCGGCAGGGCGGAGAGGCGGGCCGCGGTGGTGAGGCGGTCCCTCAGCCCGCCGCCGTGGAAGTAAATGGCATCATACGCCCCGGGGCCATGTGCGATGGGAGCGCCAGTGTCTTTCCGGATCTCCCGCAGGAAGGCGTCATCACTTTCCGCGCCGCGGCCGTTGAACATGAGGTGGGAGACCTGGAAGCGCAGGACATCCCGCAGCACCGGGTGGGAGGGTATTTCGCCACCGTTCAGGAACACGCGCAGGTAGGAGTCCACGACGGTGGTGCGGCGGGCCTGGCCGACCTCCACTCCAGCGGGCAGCCGGATGTGCGCCCAGTCGGCATCCCGGCCCTCCATGAGGCGGTGGATGTGGATGATCTCCTGGATGGCGTGGTCCACCCACGCATCCTGCTCTTTGCCTGCGCACGGACCTTTTCGCCCTCCGCCACCGGGACCACTCCGCGTGCCATGGCGGCGTCCACCTCCCGGTCGATCGCGCCGTCATCGTCACCCTCCACGGCCAGCGCCACCCGCTGCTGGAAGGCGGCCCTGCCCTGCGCGACGATGTGGCGGCTGGCTTGCTCCGCACCATGGATCCTCATGCCGTGGACCATGCGCTGCTGTTCCCCGTGCAGGCGGTCGCGCACCTCCGGCGGCACGCCAGGCGCCTCCAGCAGGGCGGAGGTTTCCTTTGAGAAGGCATCCACGCGCTGGAGAAATCCCGCGCCGCCGGGGTCATCCGCCATCTGTTTCCCCAACGCCGCCCGGCCCTCCGCCCATGCGGTGCGGATCCTCATTTCCGTGTCCGCGTTCTTCACATCCTGCAGCCGGTTGGCGATGTCCGCGAACGGCTTCGACACGGAGGCGATGTCCTTTGCCAGTCCCTCCAGCGCGACGCCGGGTGCACCCGCCACACGGGGGTCCATCATAGCTTGGTTCAGGCGGGTGGGCTGGAAATTGGGGACGTCTTCGATGCGGATGGGCATGGGGGGAAGAGTTGATGGTTGATAGTTGATGGACTTGCTGACCGATGACCGATGACCGATGACCGATGACCGATGACCGATGACCGATGACCGATGACCGATGACCGATGACCGATGACCGATGACCGATGACCGATGACCGATGACCGATGACCGATGACCGATGACCGATGACCGATGACCGATGACCGATGACCGATGACCGATGACCGATGACCGATGACCGATGACCGATGACCGATGACCGATGACCGATGACCGATGACCGATGACCGATGACCGATGACCGATGACCGATGACCGATGACCGGATGCGGAAGACGCCGGTCTGGAGACCAGCGCTCCCAGCGTACGGCTCACCTCCCTGCCAGGTTCAGCAGGCGCATGACTTCCTGGTAGGCGGCCTGCTTTTCCTCCGTGTTGCCCTCGGTGTACTGGCGGCCCCAGGTGGGGTCGCTGCCGGACATGATGGACTCCGCGCGCTGGCGGGGGGACTTCAGCTCGCTGAGGCCGTGCGGGGTGCGGGTGGGGTCCTCCCCGGTGCGGCGGGAGAACTCCAGGGCCATGAGGGCGAGCGCGGGGTTGTCGAACATCTCGCCCAGGTAGGGATCGTCCAGGTCGATGCCGGCGGACCCGGCGAGGGTGGAGATGACGTGGCGGGCGGTGGATTTGTTCGGCTCGAAGTCCGCGCCCCACCGGGAGATGAGGAGATCCTCCGCCTCCCGTGCGCGGGCAGCCATCTGTTCCTCATGCCCGCCGATGATCTCTCCCTGGATCTTCTGATACTCCCCGACGACGGCGGCAAGGCCGGGGCCGGAGACGTGGTGCTGGTGGGCGATGCGCGCGATGCGGTCGTAGATGCCTTTCTCCGTGTCGCTGATGTGCTCCGGGACGTTGATGCCGTAGGCCTTTGGCGTGGCCTCCCCGGGGACCTTCGCGAGGGAGTGGAAGCGGGCGATGTCCTCCGGCGCGGATTGCTCCCCCGGATAGACGGGGCCGCTGGCGCGGAGGTGGAGGTAGGACTTCGCCAGTCCGGCGACGTTCTTGAAGGTGCCGAGCTGCGCGGCGTGCGGCGCGAACTCCTCCCCGAGCTGGGTATGCCAGCCCGCGGAAAGCGAGCCGTCAGGGGAGATGGCGGAGGGTGGGGGTGGTGTGGTGTCGGTCATGGAGAAGTTTTCAGTGTTCAGGACGGGATGATGCCCCCTGCGGGGGAGTGCCGGGTGAGCAGTGATCAGTGAGCAGTGGGAGAGAAGAGAGGGAGCAGAGCGCGGAGAGCGGAGCGTTTCATCGTGCCGGCACTGATCACTGATCACGGATCACTCGGCACTTCTCCCCCCCTTCCTCCGGCTCGGCGAGGTAGCCGTGGATTTCCGCGAGGACGGATTTTCTTCCGTCGCGGATGGCGGCGGCGATGGGGTCGTAGGGCTTTCCGCCGGCGGCGGGGAGGAAACTAGGCTTCCCGTAGTTGACGGAGGCCTCCAGCAGGGCGAGCACACGCTTTCCATGGTCCGTCCCGAAGGTGCCCCGGAAGTCGGCCAGGATGGCGGCCCTTCGGGAAATGAGGGCGGCGTCACGATTCTCCAGTCCTTGGTCATGGTGTTTCATAAAAAGAGGGAACATCGAACATCGAACGCCCAACATCGAACGTTGAAGTGAGGAAGAAATGGGGGGGCACCCGCAGGGGTAGCGAAGGTCGTGAGACCTTCGGTTGGGTGGACTCACCCACGTCCCGCGATGCCGCATGGGGAAGGAAGGCATCGGATGCGTGGTGGACGGGGAGGGTTTCAGGCATCTTCCCCGCCGAATCTCTCACGGGATTCGCTACGCCTGGGCGGGACTCCCAGATGCCGGAGGGGATTTTTTGTTAGATGAGAATCGTCCCGCCACTGATAGCGGCAGAGGACTGCCGCACTCCATGACGCTGCCGCGTGGATGGGGGGGTGCCCGGGCATTGCGCCAGCTTATGGAGTGCGGCGGCCCTCCGCCGCTTTGGAGGTGGAGGGCGTAGCAGGAGAATCATGCGGGCTACGGGGCTGCGGATGGCATCTTCGGCTGGGGGAAATTCATACCCGCCACTGATAGCGGCAGAGGACTGCCGCACTCCATGACGCTGCCGCGACAGTGGAGATTCCGCCTTTCTTCACTTCAACGTTCGATGTTGGACGTTCGATGTTCGACGTTCACCCAACGAGTCCCGCAAGCTCCTGGATGCCCTGGGCGCCGCCGAGGTTTTTGACGGCTCCGGTGGCCTGGGCGGCGGCCTGCATTTCGGCGGCCTGGGCCCAGCCTTCGCGGATCTCCGCGATCTCCTCCGCGCTGCGGATGAACTGTTCCGGCAGCCCCTTGTAACGGAAGAACGCGGGGCCGATGGCGTCCGTGTTGAGGAAGTCGAGCGCGCCGGGGTCCGTCTGGATGATGGGGGCCAGCACGCCCAGGCACTCGGAAAAATTGGCGATCTGCGTCTGCTCCAGCGCCAGCGCCATGATGGAGGTGTACTCCACGGACGGCTCCGCGATGAAGGTGCCCAGCGAGTCCTCCCCCAGCACGGCGGGCGGCGGCGGCGGCAGCTCCCCCTGGCGCAGCAGGATGGCGAAGGCACGCTTCAGCACCGGCCCCTGGAACTCCCGCGTGAGGTTGGCGAAGATGGGGTGGAAGAGCTCCCGGCTTTCCGTGACGATGGCGCGGACCTCCGTGGCGGTGGCCGTCCGGTCGAGTTGGGAAATGGCGCTGAACAACGGCACGTAGAACGCCTCCTCGATCGCGCGCCGCTTGTCCGCCGCGCCGTCCTTGGCGATGTCATACCTGCCGTTGGTCAGCCATTCGCGCGGCTCATGTCCATTACTAGGGTCATAGCAGGTCAGCCCCAGCGCGCGGAAGTCGATGTCGCCCTTGATGTTCGCCGGATAGAGGACGCGCGGAAACGCGGAGATCTCCAGCAGCGTGTCCTTCATCTGCTCGATGAAGTTCGCCTGGGTGGCCTCCGGCAGCGCGAGGTAGGAGGGCGCCCAGCCATACGGGCTGTCGCCCCACAGCTCCCAGCGGGAGACGGCGACGGGGAACTCGTCAAAGCCTTCCTCCCGCAGCAGGTGCCGCTCCGCACAGAGGATGTAGGTGCTTTCGTATGCCTTGTTCCGCGCGTTGCTGCGGCGCGGGTCGCGCTTCAGCCGCGGGCGGATGGTGTGGCGGATCTCCAGCGGGGCCAGCGCGGCGGCGGGGTCCTCCAGTTTTTTCAGGACGCAGGCGGGCGTGTCCTTTTCCCCGAACATCTGGAGGATCTGCTTCGGTGTGAGGTGGAGCAGCCGGGTGATGGTGTCCACCTCGTCCCGCTCATCGTGCGCGACGGAGTAGGTGCCGATGGGGTAGGAGCGGAAGTGCAGGCCGCGGTTGTGTTTCCCGGGCAGGACCTCCAGCGCGGCGGTACCGAACGCACCGCGGTCCAGGTAGTGTTCGTGGGCGCGGTTGTAGAAGTTGGATGCGGATAGCTTCCGCGCGAGGACTTCCCCGCACTTCTGGTACCAGGCGACGGCGGAGGGTTCCTCCGCCAGCTCATCCGGCGGACGCAGCGCGAACCAACGCGCGCCCATGGGGGTGATGCGCGCGGCCTGGCCGTTGGCAAGGGTGCGGTTCGCCCGCATCGCCGTGCCGTCAAAGGACTCCGCCATCCGCGTGCGGTCCGGCAGGCCGCCGGTGTGCGCCGCGCTGCGGCTGGAGGTCAGGCCGCGCCGCGGGTGGACCACGGCGGCCAGTTCATCCCACAGGGCGTCCCACGGCGCGCGCCGGGCGTCCAGCGCGGCTCCGTGGCTCAGGATCTCATCCACCCGCGCCTTCGTCCCGGCGGTGTCCGTGGCTTGTGTCATCTTTGGTTGGTAAAATTGGAGTTTGGAAAAATGGGAACATCGAACATCGAACGCCCAACATTGAACGTCGAAGTGAAGAGGGGGCGGGCGGAGCGGGTGACGGTCGGGAGTCCGTCGGCGGCGGACATCTTGGATCCTGAATCTTGGATCCTGCATCCCGCATCCTGATGCTCACCCCAGCGTGTTCTTCGTCCCCTCCTTGCTGCCGAGCGAGCCGAGGCCGCCGGGGCGGAGGATGGTTTTGGAGAAGTCGTAGCGCTTCCGCTCCCGCTTCTTCGCGGCGGCGGTCTCCTGCGCGACATCAGCGCCGGTGGAGGACATCGGCGGTGGTGGTGGCGGCGGATCTTTCGGTTTTTTCGCGGAACCCATGTGGCGGATGATGCCCCGTGGAAAGACAGAGGGTGAACTGAACACCTGGCCAATTTTTTTCCAGGAACGACGGGGGTTGGCGGACGTGGGAGGTAGCGGAATGGCTGCGCCATTCCGGCTGGGGGAGGCATCGGGAACCGGAGCGGGATTGTCAGATGACATGCACCCCTCCGGGGGTAGCGGAAGTCGTGAGACTTCCGGTTGGGGGGGAAGTCCATCGGGAACCGGAGCTGATTTCCCAGCAGCCATGCACCCCGCCGAAGCTCTCACGAGCTTCGCTACCCGGGCGGTCCACCCGCAGAGGTAGCGGAATGGCTGCGCCATTCCGGCTGGGGGAGGCATCGGGAACCGGAGCGGGATTGTCGGATGGAATGCACGCCTCCGGGGGTAGCGGAAGTCGTGAGACTTCCGGTTGGGGGGAAGTCCATCGGGAACCGGAGCTGATTTCCCAGCAGCCATGCACCCCGCCGAAGCTCTCATGAGCTTCGCTACACCCGGGATCCACCCGCAGAGGTAGCGGAATGGCTGCGCCATTCCGGCTGGGGAAATCCACCGTCATCCCCACGATGCCGAACGGGAAAGGATGACATCGGCGGCGTGGCGGGACCGGCTGGTAGCAGACATCCACCCCGCCGTGATGGCGCAGCCATCACGCTACGGAAAAGCATCGGCTCCAGGGGTAGCGAAGGTCGTGAGACCTTCGGTTGGGGGGAAGTCCATCGGGAATCGGAGCTGATTTCCCAGCAGCCATGCACCCCGCCGATGCTCTCACGAGCTTCGCTACCCGGGCGATCCACCCGCAGAGGTAGCGGAATGGCTGCGCCATTCCGGCTGGGGAAATCCACCGTCATCCCCACGATGCCGAACGGGAAAGGATGACATCGGCGGCGTGGCGGGACCGGCTGGTAGCAGACATCCACCCTGCCGTGATGGCGCAGCCATCACGCTACGGAAAAGCAGCGGCGCGCCCGGCGGTCGCGGCCCACCGCGCCTTTCAGATCTTCCTTCCCCCGCGCGTTCCGCCCATCCATCATTTCCTGAAATGATGCTCCGCCTCCACCTATCCCGCGCCCTGCTGGCGGCTGGCATCAGCCTGATGTTCTGCTCCGCCCTGCCGCTTGTCCTCCACATCGGCGGCGGACTCCTGGGCGGTCGCGGATTTCCTGTCCACATGGAGCTGCGGTGGATCCTGGAACAACAGGTCCAGGTCATGATCATCTTCGCGGCGCTGCCGCTGCTGCTGACCTTCCCGCTGGCCGCGCTATGGTTCGCGGGGCACACAAGGCGCACGCTGTCCGTGCCGTGGATGGCAGCCGTCTGCGGCGGCTGTCTCGGCATCCTCCTGTCCCCGGCATGGTATATGATCGGGACTGTCCTGGATCAGGGTGGCTGCGCTTTGTCGGTCGATGATTACCTCGACGGGTTGCACTTCCTCGGCCCTGTCTCCGCCATCACCGGCGCGCTTTATTTCTTCCTCCATTCCTTCTTCATCCGGCAGGCTCTCGGGAAGAAGGCATGGCTGGAGACGCGGATGTGATCTCCGTCCGGCAATAATCCAATCTTCAATCAAAAGATGTTCCGTCTCCACCTCAGAGGTGCGCTGCTTGCTGCTGTTATCACGTTGGTGATATCCGATGGGCTCCATTTCCTTATGTTTTTCATCTATTGGAGCATGCGGATAGGTGATATTCTTGATTGGAGATACATCGAACCTTATCTGATGGAGCAGCCAGGTGTCATCCGTATCATTTTGGAGATTTTGGTGAAACTATCCATTCCGCTCGCCATCCTTTGGCGCGCACCCCGTTCCCGAAGGCTGCTTTCCAATCCATGGATGGCGGCGGCCTGCGGTGTATGCCTCTGCTTCCTCCTGCTTCCGCTATTGCTCGGGTTTCCGGATGAAGGGATTCTCCGCAACATGATCAAATGGTACTCGGAAACGTTCGTCTTCCTCGGTCCCATCACGTTCATCCCGGGCGGGCTTTATTTCTTCCTCCATTCCTTCTTCATCCGGCAGGCTCTCGGGAAAAAAGCATGGCTGGAAACGCGGGCGTGACCTTCCCAATATCCACTCTCCGATCATCAATATTCAATCCAGATGCTCCGCCTCCACCTACCCCGTGCCCTGCTGGCGGCTGGCATCGCGCTGGCGATGTGTGGGACGCTGCCGCTTCTCTGGATCACCGTCCACCTTCTCCTGATGGCACCCGCACTCCCCTTCGGTCCTAACCTGCGGCTGGCGTTGAGGGCGCAACCGTTGATCTTCCTGTCCTTCGCGCTGCTGCTCGTAATGCTGTCCATCCCCATGGCCGTCCTCTGGCGCAGAGAGAACCCACGCCGCACGCTGTCCATCCCATGGATGGCAGCCGTCTGTGGTGCCTGCCTGGGCATCCTCCTGTCTCCGCCATGGTATGTGATTATCATCGCCCTGCATGGTGAACTTTTCAGGCTGTCACTGTCGAACTACCTGGAGATCATCCACGTGCTCGTCCCGTTCTCCGCCATCACCGGCGCGCTTTATTTCTTCCTCCATTCCTTCTTCATCCGGCAGGCTCTCGGGAAGAAGGCATGGCTGGAATCGCGGATGTGATCTCCACATCCCCCAATATCAAATCCCTCAATCACCCATCTCCAATCCACCCATGTCCCATCTCCACTTCACCCGCGCGCTGTGGGCCGCCGGCATCACGTTGTCCATGGCGCCGGCTGTCATCCTCATCATCGAGATTGTGGAGCGGTTGGTGAGGGGGCGCACCGTGGTCAGCGCCAGCATGCTGGAACGCTTTGTCGATGAAGTGCCGCGCATGACCGGTATCTTCGGTGTGCTGCTGCTCATGGCGGCTGTTCCCATGGTGGTGCTGTGGCGGCTGTCCGCGACGCGGGGGTGGTTCGGGCGGTCATGGGTGGCGGGGGTTGCCGGTGCGGTCTGCGGCGTGCTGCTGGTCTGGCCGTGGATGGTGTCCTTCGCCATCTTCTTTCCCTACCGGCCCGCCATGACCTGGGATGACTTCCGGGAAGCCGCGCCCATCCTCGCGCCGCTGGCCGCACTGGCCGCCGGGCTGTGCGCGTTCCTCCACGCGTTCTTCGTGAACCGCGCCATCGGGAAAATGAAGTGGCTGGAGGAGCAGGGGAGGGACGTGCCGGGGCAGGG
Organism: Luteolibacter sp. SL250; assembly: GCF_026625605.1. Lineage (NCBI taxonomy): Bacteria > Pseudomonadati > Verrucomicrobiota > Verrucomicrobiia > Verrucomicrobiales > Verrucomicrobiaceae > Luteolibacter > Luteolibacter sp. SL250. The sequence goes on along the minus strand of NZ_CP113054.1, from coordinate 3,890,735 downwards.
GTGATAGATCCGTCTCACACGATCTCCCTGTCCTCAAGCTGCTTCCAGCGCATGCCGCCCAGCACGGCCGCCAGCATGAGGTAGCACGGGGCCAGGCTGAGGAGCCATGCGATCCCGAGTATCTCCGGGCGGCGGGGGTGGAGCAACCAGGCGACCCCGTGGTTCAGGATGAAAATGCCCACCCCCACCGCATCCACCAGGAAACCCGCAGCCATGCCCGCCATGGCGAAGACCAGCAGACGGTTCACCCTCACCCGGCTGCCGATGAAGCGCATCATCCACCATCCGGCGGTCGCGCAGAAGACCAGCATCACCGGCAGGGAGACAACGGTCAGTCCACCGGAGACAACGGTGATCCCCAAGGAGCCGTGCCCCCCAGAAAAAACGATGACCGACAACCCGCCATAGAGGGAGCCGAGGATGGCCGCCACGCAGGCGATGTCCCACGTGTCCCGGATGTTGAGGTATTTCCCGCGCAAGATCGCCATCCTGCATGGAAGGAGCAGGGCGTTCAACCAACTTCAGGAGGGGCGCACGCCGTTGCGCCCGTGCGTTGAGGCCGGGCGACGTCCTATCCATGAAGAGGGCGCATCGGCGTGCACCAAGGGTAGCGAAGGTCGTGAGACCTTCGGCTGGGGGGAAGTCTATGGGGGACCGGAGCGGGTTTGTTGGATGACATGCACCCCGCCGAAGCTCTCACGAGCTTCGCTACGCATGTTCCTACTTCATCCACTTCTCCAGGAAAGCCAGCACCACCGGCCGCAGGTCCTGTTGCTTTGGCTGGAGGTCGAAGGAATGCGGGCCGCCCTCCACCTCGACGTATTCATGCCTCGCGCCCAGTTCCTTCATCTTCGCCACCAGCGCGCGCGAGTGGCTGATGTCGCACAGCTCGTCCTTCGTGCCGTGGGCGAGCAGGATGGGCGGGGAGTCCTTCCTCACCATGGCGACCGGGGAGCCCTTGCGGATGTTCTCCGCCGTTTCCTCCGCGGTCTTTCCGGCGAAGCGCGGCGCGCGTTTCGCGTCGATCTCCGTCGGCCCGTAGAAGTCGATGATGCAGACCACGTCGTTCCGCTGGTCCGTGTACAGCCCGCCCTTGTTCAGCTCCGCGTCATCCGCCGTCAGGCCCACGCACAGCGCGAGATGCGCCCCGGCCGAGCCACCGGACACGGCGACGCGCGCGGGGTCGATGCCGAACCGCGCGGCTTCCTGCCGGATGAAACGCAGCGCCGTCTTGCAGTCATGGATGTTGCGCGGCCACGGCGCGTCCTCCGGTCCGGCTTCCTTGTCCGCCACGTGGTAGTCGATGGAGAACGCCGCGTAGCCATGCTCCGCCAGCGTGCGGCAGACGTTCAGCTCGCGCTTCGCGGACTTGCTGCCGCCCACCCATCCGCCACCGTGGATCCAGATCACCACCGGGTCCGGCCCGGGAAAGCGGTCCTCCGCCGGCAGGTAGCCGTCCATCTTCTCCGTCCGCCCCTCGCCGAGAAAGGAGATGTCCTTCTCGATGCGGACCTCCCCGGCCATCGCCGCGGGAAAGATGGGCAGCATGAGCAAGGCGGCGGCGAAAGGGAACAGGCGGGCTTTCATCATGCCTGCCATCCAACGCCCGCGGCGGTGGAAAGGCAAGGCCGGGGGAGGGAACATCGAACATCGAACGTCCAACATCGAACAGTGAAGTGGAGAGAGGATGGAGGGGCGCACGCCGTTGCGCCCATGTGGTGAGGCCAGGGGACGTTCAATCCCGCGAAGAGGGCGCATCGGCGTGCGCCCCTCCAAGGGTAGCGAAGGTCGTGAGACCTTCGGCTGTGGGGAAGTCCATCGGCAGCCGGAGCCGGTTTGTTGGATGGCATGTACCCCGCCGAAGCCCGGAGGTCCGCTGCGCCAGAAGGTGCCACGCCATCCTTTCCGCGAACCGGACGTCACCCGGAAGGAAAGGAAGACAAGCCTCCGGATTGTCATCATGAGGCAATCCGGAGGCTTGCCTTCCTGACGCCTGCAACGCCTTACCTTTCCCCCGGCAAAGGCCGTGAGACCCTCGGCTGGGGAGACCCACCACGTATCCCACAATGCCACATGGCGAAGCATGGCATCCGGAGGGTGGCGGCGCAGGTTGGTGGCAGACATGCACCCGCCGGATCTCTCACGAGATCCGCCACGCCCGGAATCCGCCGCCTCTTTTCTGTTTGCCGCCACGCCCATCTGTCCGGCTATCATGGGAGACCACGCCGATGTCAGATGCCCGTCTCCGCCGCTACTTCCTGGGGGCGGCGTGCCTGTGGGCGGTTCTGAACATCGCGGGCGGTGTCTGGTGGCTGGCCGTGTCGTGGGATGAATACCGGCACCTCGACGACAGATGGCAATCGATCCTGGACGATCTCCCGGATGTCTTCCCGAAATCGGTTGGGATCGCCCTGGCGGTGGCGGGGTTCATTCTTTTCCTCGGGCTCACACGGCGGAAGCGGCTGCCGGTGTATGCCTCCCTCACGGCGGGTGGGGTGACGTGGTTTTTCGCCGCCTTCTCCATCGCCTGCCTGGAGAGGTTTTACGTGGCGATGTACATCAAGCACCACTCATCGGGAGGAAGCGGCTTTCCCCGGATGTCGCTTGTCAGAACGATCTTGCTCGAAACTATGGAAATCACCGGAAACCTCCTCGGCGGCTGGAAGATGCCGCTGGCGTTCGCGCTGCTGACCGGTCTGGGAATCTACGGGGTTTACCGTATTCCATGGTTCCAGCGGTGGTTCATCCGGCCCGCGTCGGCTGCTCCCGTCGGGTTGGCCGTCGGGGTGGTGGTCGTCCTGTCGTGGCACTGGTTCCACCTCCCGGGTTGGTATGACTTCTCATGCGGTGGCTACGACTACCCTGAATGGCTCGAGGTCGTCCTCGGCGCGGTCGCCGGCACCCTCCACGCCTTCCTCTTCTCCGGGCTGACACGCTACCTGTACGCCCGCATGGACTATTGGGAGGACCGCGCTCCGTGAAGAAGGTGCGGCGGAGTCTTTCCCGCGGATGCGGAAGACGCCGGTCTGAAGATTTGAGGGCAGAAAGGGGGGGCATTTGGCCCTCCATGTCGCTCCGCTCCATTGCGCTCCCAGCGTCCCTCCGGCGGGCTTGTCCCCGGCGTCCTCCTCCATAGAGAAGGCTTCACGACTTTCGCTACGTGGTGGCTCCAACTTCCGGGCTGCGGATATTTCGGACATCATGATTCCTCATGGGTTCCCACCCAGTTTGTGATCGGCTTCGGCTCGCTCCACGCGTTTCTCTTTTCCGTGGTATCGCGCCGCTTGGTGGCCCGGAGGGAGTATTGGGAGAGACGGGTGAACATCGAACATCGAACGTCCAGCATCGAACATTGAAGTGAAGAGCGCGTCCCTCCATTTGGCGTCGCTCGCAAGGGGTAGCGGAAGTCGTGAGACTTCCGGCTGTGGGGAAGTCCATGGTGGGCCGCAGCCGGGTATGTTTGATGACATGCTCCCCGCCGGATCTCTCACGACTTTCGCTACGTGGTTGATCCATCCCGCCGGATCTGCCAGCGTGGGCCATCATGCGGGTGCTATTCCTTCTGCCGATCCTCTGCCTGCTGGTGCTTTCCGGCTGCCGGAGGGAAGATGGCGCGCTTTACAAGGACCAGCTCCTGGAGGCCATCCGCACGGCGGATGCCATCCATGTCACGGAGCATTCGAGCCGTTTTGATCGCAACGACGGGGTGGACGCCCCCTTCCGCATCTACCGGGAGCTGACCCTGCCGCGGGATGCCGTGGAGGACTTCCACCGGGAGATCATCAAGGTGCCCTCGAAGACGAAGGACTATCTGACCGCTTGTATATTTGAGGATCATCACACCATTCGGTTCAAGAAAGGTGGCCAAACCACCAGCACCATGAGGATTTGCTTCAAGTGCCATCAGATCGAATGGGATGGAAGCCCCTGCCGTCCTCCTCTGGACTTGCTCAGGCACCTGGATTCCTTCCTTTCCCGGCACGGCTTCCAACCGGAAAGGGACTGGAGGGCGTTGGCACTCGCTCCGCCGTAGCCGGCCGGTCGGGAGCCTGTATGCCCCGCTGCCGGGAGCAGCAGGTGGAGCGAAGAAGTGATCATGGGGAGGGGCGCATCGGTGTGCCAGGGGTAGCGGAAGTCGTGAGACTTCCGGCTGTGGGGAAGCCGATGGGGAACCGGAGCGGTTTGTTCGATGACATCCACCCCGCCGGATCTCTCACGAGATCCGCTACGCTCCGGATCATCCTCTCCGCGCCTCTCTCCGCGACCTTCCTTTCTCCGCGTTTCGTTTCATCAAAAGCTCTCCGGCGGGGCTTATCCCCCGTACGGATCTACAGCGCCCACCCCTCCCTCGGCTGGCGGGAGAGGAACTTCGCCGCGCCTGCCACATCCGCGCGGAGGGCCTTTGCGTCCCACTGGATGCGGCTGCCGGTGCGGTAGGCGACATTGCCCAGGTGGTTGGCGATGGTGAGCGGCCCGGCATACGTGGCGAATGGACTGTCGGTCGGCGTGCCATTTTTGATGGCGTCCAGCCACTGGCGGTGGTGTCCCGGGGATGGCGGGATGCTGGCGGGCGGCGGGGTGAAGTCCTTGAAGACGTTTTCCGGCAGCAGCTTGTGCTTGCCGTAGTCGGAAATGAGCATGCCCTTGTCGCCGATGAAAAGCACGCCGCTGTCGAACTTTGCGAGCTGCGGGTCATCCTTCCACACCGCGGGTTTCATCGCCGCGCCCTGGTGCCAGTGGAGGGTGCAGGCGGGCATTTCCCCGCGCGGGCCGTATTCATAGCGGGCGGTCATGGCGGCGGGCGCCAGGTCCGGATGCGCCGGGCCGTTCGGCGAAGTGGCCTCCACGGACAGCGGGGCCTCCAGCTTCAGCGCCCACCATGGCAGGTCGTTCCAGTGGCTGCCAAGGTCCGACATGGTGCCGCTGCCGAAGTCCCACCAGCGGTACCACTTCGGTCCCGGGAGATAGACTGGATCGAACGGACGGAAAGGCGCGGGCCCCAGCCACAGGTCCCAGTCGATGTGGTCCGGTGCCTTCGCCCCGCCCGCCGGGCGCTCCGTCACGTGGAGGATGTCACCGTAGCGCTTCGCGTCCTCCGCGCTCTGCAGGCCCCAGCTCCGGGAAACATGGACATGGCACTCCCGCACGTGGCCGATGGCGCCGGACTGCACCAGCTCCACCACGCGGCGGTAGTTCTCTCCGGCGTGGATCTGCGTGCCCATCTGCGTGGCCACGCCCGCCTGCCGCGCCGCCTCCATGACCAGCGCGGCCTCCGCCACATTGTGCGTCAGCGGCTTTTCACAATACACCGGCAGCTTCCGCCGCAGCGCGGGCAGGGTGGCATAGGCATGCGTGTGCTCCGGCGTGGAGACGACGACGGCGTCGATGTCCTTGCGCTCTTCGTAAAGCTTGCGGAAGTCCTTGTAGCGGCCCGCGCCGGGAAACTTCGCCGCGGCGGCGTCCAGCGCGAGCGAGTCCACATCGCACAGCGCCACCACGTTCACCATGTCCGCGCTGGCGGTCACCCCGGCCAGGTTCCCGCCGCCCCGGCCACCCACGCCGATGAACGCGACGTTGATCTTCGCGTTGGGCGACGCGCCTTTCACGATCGCGGGAAAGCCGAGCGCCGCGCCTGCGGCGGTGGCCTGGAGGATGAAGCGGCGGCGGCTGGTGGTGACGGGCTGGGTCATGGTGGTGGCGTGTGGGTTTCCCGGACGGAATCGTCGGGCACACTCAGATACACGGCGCGCGTGCCGGTTCTTCGGTGCTTTTCCTTCATATGCTGATCCTTATTGGTCAGCGGGGGGGACAATGATCAAAACGAAACGCGGAGGCGCGGAGGTCGCGGAGAGGAGCGCAGAGTTTTCATTTCAATCTTCCCAAATGAATCATCCATGCCCGGAGAGAGAGGGGAATCTGGAATCGCCCGCTCCGCGTATCTCCCCGCGACCTCCGCGCCTCCGCGTTTCGTTTCATCCCCAATCCAAGACGCCGGTCTGGAGACCAGCGCTCCCAGCGGCCTCCGCGTTTCGTTTCATCCCCCCTCTCAAAAAAATCCCAAAAAATGCGAAACATTCGGGAAATTCCACAGTTACTACATCCTAGCCATGCAACCCTTCGGCAAAACCCTGCTGTTTTTCGCGTTTGCGCTCGGAATCGGATCCCTGTCGGCGAAGCCGCTCACGGCGAAGCAGGCGCAGGACGCCGCCGCCCGCATCGACTCGCTGCTCGGGCAGGACCTGAAGACGGCGAAGCAGCAACCGCTGGCCCGCATCGATGACGGCAGTTTCCTGCGCCGCGCCTACCTCGGCATCATCGGGCGCATCCCGACGGAGGAAGAGGCGCGCGCGTTCCTGGAGAACCGCTCGCCCGCCCGGCGGCAGGAGCTGGTGGACGCGCTCGTCGCATCGCCCGGCTTTGACAGCCACCTCTTCAACTGGACGGCGGACCTGCTGCGCGTGCAGACCGGCCAGCAGGAATTCGGCCTCGGCTGGCACGTCTGGCTGCGGGAGTCCCTCGCGGCGGACAAGCCGTGGGACGTCATGGTGAGGGAAATGCTCTCCGCCTCCGGCCACGCCGCGCGGAACCCGGCCGTCGGCTACTACCTGCGGGACCGGGCCATGCAGTTGGATAATTTCAGCAACTCCATGCAGGTCTTCCTCGGCCGCCAGATCGGCTGCGCGCAGTGCCATGACCATCCGTTCGACGACTGGACGCAGCATGAATACTACCAGATGGCCGCGTTCGGCGGGGGCTTCACCTACCGCAGCGCGGAGGTGACGGACACCACCCGGCGCGTGACCGATGCGCTCGGCCCGCCCATGCCGCCGCCGCTCCCCGCACCACAGAAGATCAAGCCGGAGGAGAAAAAGCCCGCGTCGAAGGTGAACGTGGAGAAGGACCCCGTGAAGGCACGCGCCGCCCAGCGGGCGAAGCAGGAAGCCGAGGTGAAGGCGAAGGCCGCCGAACGCGCCGCCCGCAACGAGCAGGTCCGCAAGCGCAACGAAGCCGTCAGCAAGCGCAACCAGGAGATGAAGCGCTACTCCAACATGCTCAAGCCGCTCTACCAGGACTTCAACCGCAACGCCATGTATGACGATCCGGCGAAGCTGCTGAAGCTCCCGGACGACTACGCCTACCGTGACGCGAAGCCGAAGGACGTCGTCCCGGCGGAGACCCTCTTCGGCGAGGAGCTGAAGGACGTGCCGCCGGCGGAAAGGCGCGCCGCCTTCGCGAAGTGGGTCACCTCGCGCGGGAATCCGTATTTCACCAAGGTCATCGCCAACCGGCTGTGGGCGCGCGCCTTCGGCCACGGCCTGCAGGACCCGGTGGACGACTGGAACGACGACAGCAAGCCGTCCCACCCGCAGGTCATGGCCTTCCTGGAGGAGGCGATGAAGGCGGTGGACTACGACCTGCGCCAGTTCTCCCGCATCCTCTACCGCACGGATCTTTTCCAGCGGGAGAATGATCCCGTGGAGCCGGAGCGCGGCGTGCCCCACCTGGTGCGCGGCCCCGCCCTCCAGCGCATGACCGCGGAGCAGCTCTATGACTCCATGCTCGTCCTCAACCGCGGCGCGGTGGATGACACCCCCCTGGCCGCCAACGTGAAGAAGTGGAACACCTTCACCGTGGCGGTGGAAAAGCTCCTCACCGGCGCGCCCCGCGAACTGGTCGCCCTGGGCGAGGCCACCGGCAAGGCGGAGCAAGCCTACCTGGACGCCCGCAGCGAGGCCCGCCAACTGCGCGCCAAGCTGAATGAGACGCGCGACGCGGACGAACGGAAGAAACTCACCGAGCTCATGAAGGCCGCCCAGAAGGCCACGGAGGAGAACAACCGCATGCGCAGCCCCATCAACGCCGCATCCACCCTCACCGGCGGGGACGCCATGGCCTCCGCGGGCATGTCCTCCATGGGCGGCATGTCCATGACCATGGAGGAAGACGGCGCGATGAACAACCGGGGCCGCGAAGGCGCCGCCCGCAACGCCGCCCGCGCGTCCGAGCTGTCCGCCCCCTTCAGCCCCGGCACCATCGTCCGGGAGTTCGGCGGGTCGGACCGCGGCACCCCGTCCTCCAGCCACGCCACGCCCACCGTGCCACAGGCCCTCGCCCTGCTCAACGACCCCGCCACCGACGTCATCGGCGGAAAGAAGACCATCCTCAACCAGCGCCTGGCAAAGGTCTCCTCCCCGGAGGAACGCCTGGAGATCGTCTTCCTCCGCATCTACTCCCGCCTGCCGGACGCGGGGGAAAAGGAACGCTACGCCCCGCTGGCCGCAGACCCGAACTCGCTCCGCGACCTCACCCGCGCGATGATGACCTCCAACCGCTTCCTGTTTGTTCCCTGAACCACCTGTCCTCCAGGACGAATCGAAATGAAATTCAACCGCAGATGAACGCAGATACACGCAGATGGAAGAATCCTATCCTTCTTTATCTTATCTGCGTACATCTGCGTTCATCTGTGGTTGATTGAATTATTTGTAGATAGCCAACCCATGAACCCGCACCAACTGAATGAACTCTCCCGCCGGGACTTCCTCGCCCGGACGGCCCGTGCCTGCTTCGGCCTGTCCATCGCCGGTTCCGCGGCGCAGCTATTCAGCCCGCAGGCGTTGGCCGCGGACCCCGCCATCCTCCAGGCCGGAGGCGGAAAGGCGAAGCACGTCATCTACCTTTATATGTCCGGTGGCATGACCCACATCGACACCTTCGACCCGAAGCCGGACGCGCCCGCGGAGTATCGCGGACCGACCAAGGCGATCGGCACGAACGTGGATGGCATCCAGCTCGGCCACTGCCTGCCCATGCTGGCGAAGCACATGGACAAGGTCGCGCTCATCCGTTCCCTCAGCACCACCCAGGGCGCGCACGAGCAGGGGAAATACCTCATGCACACCAGCTACACGCCGCGCGGGACCATCGTCCACCCGTCGTCCGGCGCGTGGGCCGCCCGCCTGGCCGGAGAGCAGAATGGCAGCATCCCTTCCTTCGTCCTCATCGGCGGTGGCAACCAGCACCCCGGCGGCGGCTTCTTTGAACCGCAATACTCGCCCCTCCCCATCGGGGATCCGCAGAAAGGCCTGCGCAACGTGAGGCAGCGCGCGGATACCAACGACGCCTCCTTCCAGCGCCAGCTCGACCTGCGCGTGCAGCTCGACCACGACTTCGACACCCGCTTCCACAAGGGCCAGCGGTCCGTCCGCGCCTACAACGAGGTCTATGACTCCGCCGTGAAGATGATGCACAGCAAGGACCTGGAGGCCTTCGACCTTTCCAAGGAACCGGCGGACTCCCGCGCCGCGTATGGCACGGAGCGTTTCGGCCAGGGCGTCCTGCTCGCCCGCCGTCTGGTGGAGCGCGGCGTGCGCTTCGTCGAGGTGGAGTACGGCGGCTTCGACTGGCACTCCGACAACTTCGAGCTGATGGAGGAAAAGATCCCCGTGCTGGACCAGGCGCTCTCCACCCTCATCTCCGACCTCCAGGCGCGCGGTCTGCTGGACTCCACCCTCATCGTCGTCGCCACCGAGTTCGGCCGCACGCCGAAGATCGTGGAGAACAACATGGGCCGGAACCATTTCCCGAAAGCCTTCTCCTGCCTCATGGCCGGCGGCGGCATCAAGGGCGGCCAGGCGTATGGCAAGACCGACGAGACCGCCTCCAACGTCATCGAGGGCAAGGTCGGCGCGTCCGACTTCAACGCATCCATCGCCTTCGCGCTCGGCATCCCGTTCGACCTCCCGCTCATGTCCCCGTCGAAGCGTCCGTTCCGCATGGGCGGCATCGACGGCAAGCCCATCGGGGCGTTGTTCGGTTGATGGGGTCTGGTCCGGCCCGCCGTTGCGGCGACAGGAGGGCAAGCCTCCGGATTGCCTCCAAATGACAATCCGGAGGATTGTCTTCCTTTCCCTGCGGTATCGTCCGGGTGATGGAGAAAGATCCACCGTCTCCTCCACCCGGGAGGATGATCCCGTCAGGGTAGCGGATCTCGTGAGAGATCCGGTGGGGTGGACGTCATCAGACAAAAAAGGCTCCGGTCCCCAAAGGACTTCCCCCCAGCCGAAGGTCTCACGACCTTCGCTACCCCTGCGCGTCCTTCGCTATCCTGCGTGGCGGATCCGGGGCGTAGCGGGATGGCTGCGCCATCACGGCGGGGTGCATGTCTTCCCGGGCGTAGCGGATCTCGTGAGAGATCCGGCGGGGTGGATGTCATCAGACAAAAAAGGCTCCGGTCGCCCATGGACTTCCCCACAGCCGAAGGTCTCACGACCTTCGCTACGCGGAATGGCCTTCGCTATCCTGCGTGGCGGATCCGGGGCGTAGCGGGATGGCTGCGCCATCACGGCAGGGTGGATGTCTGCCACCAGCCGGTCCCGTCACGTCTCTGATGCCATGCTTCCCCGTATGGCATCGTGGGGTGCGTGGCGGATCTCCCCAGCCGGAATGGCGCAGCCATTCCGCTACCCCTGCGTGGCGGATCCGGGGCGTAGCGGCGAAGCTCGTGAGAGAAGGAGGCCGGATTGCCTGCAAACGACAATCCGGAGGATTGTCTTCCTTTCCCTGCGGGCGGATCATAGGCGTAGCGAACCTCGTGAGAGGTTCGGCGGGGTGGATGTCATCCAACAAACCCGCTCCGGTCGCCAAGGGACTTTCCCCCAGCCGAAGGTCTCACGACCTTCGCTACCCCGCAGCGCCCTCCACCCGCTTTCTTCACTTCAACGTTCGATGTTGGGCGTTCGATGTTCGATGTTCTCCACCGCCACCTCACTCCAGCCGGATGCAGAGCTGCATGACCAGGGACCCCTTGCAGGTCTTCCCGGCGCGGGCGTTCTCACGCCAGTACTTCTTCGCGTCCGGCAGGGTGTCATCCGCGGCCAGGGCGTCGAGCGCGGCGTCCACGTCCTTCACCGGCTTTTTGAGCGACGCCTTGCCGATGAGCAGCTCCGCGACCTTCGCTCCGTCCACCATCGTTTCCGACTTCAGGGTGTCCAGCCAGGCGGTGTCGCCTTTCAGCGCGCCTTCCTTTTTCAACGAGGCGACGGCGGACTTGAAGCGGTCGGCGGTGGAGGATGCGGCGGATTTCTTCTCCGCGGCGGCCTCGTCCGCGGAGGCGGGCTTCACGCCTGCCAGCAGCTCCGTGGTGCCGACGTGCTTGCGGATGCCATCGACCGGCACCGCTTGTACGGGTTTTCCAGTATCAATCGACTGCGCGGCGGCGTAGGCGGATGCCTGGCCCAGCATCATGAACACCGGTTCCATGCGGATGGAGCCGTAGGCGGCGTGCGTGGCGGAAAGGCAGACGGGCACCAGCAGGTTCGCGCATTCCTTCTCCACCGGGACGATGGAGCGGTAGCTGACCGGGTACGGCCTCACCCGTACCAACATGCCGCCCTCCCCGCGGAGCTGCCCGGCTTCATCGACGAAACGGGAGGTCGAGTGGGAGTCCATGCCGTAGGAGGCCAGGATGATGCCGTCGTCCACCAGGCGGGTGCGGCGGCAGTCATGCTCCGTGACGATGTAGGCGCTCTTCATCCGCCGGGCCTCGCGCACGTAGAGCTGGAACGGCCAGTGGCCGGCCTCCGCGAACTCGTCCTTCGGCAGGCCCCAGCGCAGCGTTTCCGTGCGGATGTGTTCCGGCACGCGCGGATCATTCCCCAGGAACCAGAAGTAGCCGCGCACGTAGTCCACGTGTTCCTGCCACAGCTCCGCGCGGCGTTCATAGCTGGCTTCCGCCCACTCCGCGCTCTTGCCCACGTAGTCCGTGGAGAACAGGCCGTGGTTGTTGGAGTCCGTCTTCCGGTTCGGCATGGGGGTCAGCTTGTAGAACAGCTTTCCGGGCTTCTCCTTCGCGTTCACGTTGATCCAGCGCAGGTGCGGCTCGAAGACGAGCGGGTCGTAGTTCTCCGGCTTCGTGATGGGCAGTTGGTTCTCCTTCACGTCCGTCAGGCACATGCGGAAGGTGTAGGCCTGCACGCGCTTGTCCGCGGAGCCGTCCGGTTCCGGTGGTTTCGGCTCGATGCCGGGGAGGAGTCCGCTGGCCGGGTCCCCCGGCACCTTGTAGGGATCCATCTCCTTTCCGGCGTACACCCGCAGCGCGCGCGTGCCGTTGAGCGTCTCGTTGTGCTCGCTGTTCGCCTCCCGGCCGACGAAGTAGGACACGCCCGCGCCGGCCATCAGGTCGCCCTCATAGCTGGCGTCGATGAACATCTTCCCGCCGAAGATTTTCCCGCTCTCCATGGTCACGGTGGAAATGCGGTTGCCCTCCTTTTTCACACCGCCCGCCGCGCGCACCATGCGTTCCCCGGTGAAGACCTTCACGCCCGCTTCGGACAGCATCTCCGTGAGGATCTGGTCCGCCACCTTCGGCTCGAAGAACCAGTGGACCTCCAGGTTGTCGGAGATGGCGTCGTGGTGCTTCGGCTTGTATTCCTCCCGCGTCTCGTACTTCCAGGACTCCGGCTTGTTGTAGTGCTTCCACACGCGGTGGTAGAACTCCTTCGCCAGGCCGACCACGGTCGTCTTCGACCCGATGTCCGTCGCGCCCAGGCCACCGGCCGTCATGCCGCCGATGAACTTCTGCGGCTCCACCAGCGCCACGCTTTTCCCGAGCCTGCCCGCCTCCACCGCGGCGGCCACGCCACCGCCCGTCGCGCCATAGACGACGATGTCATACTGGCCGTTCTCCGCCGCCGGACCCAGCGCGGTGAGTGACAGGGAAACGAGCAACGGCAGCGCGAGCGGGGATTTTTTCATCTGGGGAAAGTGCATGATGGGATTCCAACCGGATACGCGCGGCGCGGCCATCACTTTCCGGAAAAAAGTCCGCACATGAGGAGCCATGGAAGGGCGCACGCCGTTGCGCCCCTCCGGCCTCCGCCAACTGCACGGCCTGCGCTGCGGTGGGAGCGGATCCCCTTGCGATGCCGGATGTCTCCATGGATCATCCCACGCGTGGCGCGGCCACTTCCTTTCCGTATGAGACCGATGCCGAAGCTGTGGCCGTGGATTTATGCCATGCTGATCCCCGTCTGCTGCCATGCGGGATACCGGATAGTGCGTGACGCGGGTGGGATGCCATCCGGCGTGCATTGGGTGGAGGTGGCCGTGGCCTTCGTGGCCGTCACCATCGCCCCGCTGCTGTTGGTCGCCTATGGCTTCCTTCATTCCAGGAAGGAAAGGATGCGGCGTCCGTCGTGGGACAGGCATCCGTTCGGCTGGTGGACGGACACGCTCCAGCCGCTGCGTGTCTCCGTGGTTTCCGGTCTGGCCTATGCCGCTGGTGCCGCGTCCGCCCTGCCCGCCGCGGATGAAAAGGGACGGATGACCTTTTTCCTGCTGGCCGCCATCGCCACCGGCATGGCCATCGGCGAGCGTCTGGTGTATGTGGTCTATCGTGGAAGGATCGGGTGAAGGGGTATGCGCCCCTCCGACCGGCAACCGTGAAGCCATCCGGCGGATGACGCGGGCTGCTTTTCCCTTTCCGTCTGCCGGGCGGGGCGGTAGGGTGACCGGCAAATCGTGCGGCAGATCCCATGGGCAAATCCATCAGAAGCATCGGCGCGGGCCTGAAGGCCGCTGGACGTTCCTTGGTCACACCGGCCACCCGGTTCCGTGTGGGCGGGGTGCCGCTGGTCTGCCCGCTGTGCGCCCATGACGAGTTCGACCGGCGGTCGATGCTGATGAACACGACCGGGATGTCCTTCTTCGGCATGGACTGGCTGAACAAGTCCGCCTGCGCGCTGGTCTGCCGGAAGTGCAGCCGCATCGAGCTGTTCGCGGACACTCCGGACGAGCGGTCTTGATTCGTTTCCTTTCCAACGTGGACCCTCCGGAGGGACGCACGCCGATGCGCCCGTGCGGTGCGGCCTGACGACGCCCAACTCAAGGCGTAGCGGGATGGCTGCGCCATCACGGCGGGGCGGATGTCTGCCACCCATCGGTCCTGCCACGTCTCTGATGCCATCTTTCCCCGTATGGCATCGTGGGATGCGTGGTGATGGTGCCCACAAACTTCGCCGGGGAGGGTAGGGCGTGGCAGGCGTCAGGAAGGCAAGCCTCCGGATTGCCTCATGATGACAATCCGGAGGCTTGCCCTCCTTTCCCTGCGGGTGATGTCCGGTTCTCGGAAAGGATGGCGTGGCGGAGTCTGGTGCGGCTGGCCTTCACGCGGCGTCGGATGATCGAACGCATCCGAGCGAGGGTGATGCCGGAGGGCGCGCCGTGCTGATGGTGGATCTGTTTTTCCTTGAGGAGATTCCCCTGACCATCGTCTCATGAGGGCATGAAGACGTTCCGCAATGTCCTCAGGGCAATCGGGGTGCTCGCTGCTGTTTTGGTTGGCGGGATACCCCTCATGATCGGGGTGGTTTGCGGGCTGCTCCTGCGGCCTGTCTGGATGACCCATGCCACCGGCCTCCTCATTGCATCCGGGATCACGGTCCTGTCCTGGAGCAACCCGGAGTGGTTCCGCTTTGGTGCCCTCAATCTCAACTTGCACGGATCAATCACCATCGGAGGTGAACCCCTGCTTCTTCTGAATCTCGGTTACAATCTCGGGCTCGTGCTTCTCGGTGTCCTTGCAGGCTTGGCGGCAAGGAATGCCTACGATCACGCCAGGACTTAGTGCGGTGCGACAAGCGGGTCATCATGCCTTCCCGGAGACGAAGCGATCATCACCCGCATATGAAAGGTCGAAGTATCAGGCTCCTGATTTCCGTCGCGGTGGTGGGCATCGTTCTCGGATGCGTCACGGCACATGAGATTTCCAACCGCATCCGCTGTGCGGGAAATACGATCTTCGCCGAGGGCTACAACGAAGGTCTGTTCCGGGACGTCGCCGTCGGCTGGCGGGAGGATGATGTTCTCGCCCGGCTGGGTGCGCCCACCAGCGCCTCCGTCGCGCGTGACGGCGTCATCCTGGAACTGGAAGGCCGGGACTACCGCCGCCATGAAGGCGACGGATGGAGCATCCTCCGCTACTCCGCGCCGGAGACCGGCGACAACAGAATGGTGAGGGACATAAGCCTGTCAGGCGGAAAAGTGGACTACATCCAGTCCGGCATCTTCTGCGACTGAAGGCGGGCTTCATGGACCTCCGTCAGAGTCACGGCCGCCGGAGCGCCAAAAGCCACCGCCTCCTCTGGCAGCCGCCCCGGTCGCGGCAGCGTCATGGAGTGCGGCAGTCTTCTGCCGCTTTGGGAAGAAGATGCCATCACGGGAATACGGCTGGAAAAGTCCGGTGGTCCATCGTGATGGAGAACGTCCTTCGCTCCGGGAGAGTCCCACCCGCCACCGATAGCGGCGGAGGGCCGCCGCACTCCATGACGCTGCCGCGCGGGCGGGGCATGCACCGGCAGGATTTTCCTTCCATCCACGCCGCAGGTCCGGCGATGCTCAGGCCATGAATGAAGCGGTCCCGGCAGCCCGTCCCATCCAGTTCTATCTGGTGGTGGCCGCCACGGCGGCCGTCATGGCCGTCATCTTCAGCCCGACGCCGGATGCGGTCTCCGTGGGCCTCCTGGGACTGGCCACCATCCTGACCAGCGTGGTGGTGGGCGCGGTGGCGCGGCGTTTCAGCGCACGATCCCCGCGCATGGGAAGGAGCCGCATCATCCTTCCCGTCATCATCGGGATCGCCGGAAGCTTCCTCGGGCTGGTGCTCATCAGCCTCGCGTTCCGCGCGGCGGGCCTGAACTGAGTCCCGCGGGGGCATGTCATCCTGAGGACAGTGCCAATCCCACCGTCCCGCCGGTCATCCACGGCCGTCGTATTCGCTTGAGGGATGCGCACCGGATGGATAGGAAAATCCGATGAAACGCCAGGGCTACCTTTGGAACTACTTCGGTTTCACGAGACTCCACCTCTGGGGTGTCCATATCGTCAGCGCGGGACTCGCGGCGGCGGGGACCTTTTTCATGTGCATCTCCGTCCTCAAGATGTGGGAAGGCGCCCCGACTCCGGAGACGCTGGTGCTCCTGGCGTGCTCGGGAGCCGCCTTCCTGGGCTGCATCGCGACGGTCGCAGCGTCGATCCTCGCGCTGCTTTTTTTCTGGGGTGCCCATCACATGGGCTTGCTCGAAGCGAAGCCGGATGACGGGAGATAGCCCGCGGGTGTCCCGACGTTCCTGATGGTGGGATCTGTTTGGACCTCATTTCTCTCGCGTGGGGGAACATTGGCGACAGTCTTCAAAGTCGCGTTTGCTGTGGATTTTCTGACGATCTCACCTGTATCATGCGGTCGGCAATCTGATGAAATTTGTCCGATATATGATCTTGCTGCTTGTCGCGGCATATTGCCTCCAGTTGATGGTGGTGGGCTATTGGAGGCTTTTCCCCGTGAATCAAGCGCACGAGAATGGAAAAACCTACACGATCATAAGAGGGCGAACAGATAGCATCGATTTTATTCCGCTGCTTGCAATGGTGGCCCTTCAGGGCGACGCCACTCTCGTGGTGCGGGACGATTCCAGTGGTCTTGCCACACGGGAGACATTTGACTTCGTTGACGAAATCTATTCTCTCCATCATGAGTTGTTTGGCATCGAGTTGGAGGATTGGCAAAAGGCCAGATAGTTTTGATCGCAGGCGGAGCGATTTTCCTGATGTTGTGACCTATTTTAGATCGCTGGATTTCGTCTAACCAAAGTGCCTGTCTTGACTGCCCACCACGCAAAGAGAGATTTTCCGCACGACTTTGAAATCATGAGCGATCTTCAGGAGCAAGCAAACCGAGTAACGGACGAACGCAGTTTCATCCAGTTTCTGTCGTCTCTGGCAGAAGATCGTGAGGTGGAAATTGCGCAGGAGTCCGAATGTCCTTCCTCTCCTTACGGCGCAGGGGCTAATGGCTGGGAAAATGGAACAATCGAGGCGTTCCTTGGAGCGGCAGCGGCATGGGCCGAAAGCTCAACTAACGGACTGACGCTATACGATCCTCCCGCTAATCCGTGGACTCGTTGTGCTCACATTCTCCTGATGGGAAAGCTCTATGAATAAAGTTTGCCCCATCAACCCCAACTTACGCGGGTTGCCCCACACCGATTCCTTTCATGTCTTATCCCGAGTCGTTCACCGAGCTTGTTTCCCGACGGGGATTTGAGCGCTACCAAGACGCTTTGATTGCGCGTTGGAAAGCCCATCGGATCGATTACAGACTCACCTACGGCCTATTGGCATCCAAGCCCGCGATGCACATGGACTTCGACACGGCTCAAGCGGTTGGGCGAGTATCCCTCTGGGAATCTGGCGAATGTGATTTGGAAGTTCTCGATGCTGAAAGTGGAAACCATCTCCTTCTGGAGCATCATGAGTTCAGCACCCCTGAAGAGTTTTTTGAAACATACGCTAGGGTTCCTTTGCTGTTGCGGAAGATCCGAGGCGACGAGTTACCGTGAATCCGATTGCAGGAGCATAAACCTGACAGCCCCACCTTCCTGCTGTTGGGACCTATTTTGAAGACCCAGCTGAATCGCTGAAACTGCCGCGAAACAGATTTCGAACTCGTCCAATCCGCATCAAATGAGAGATTCCGATCAAACCCGTTCCCACCGTCTTCCGTCTGCCACTTGGGTGCTCCCCATCGACAATGCAGCCATTGGTTTCTTGGAGGCGGCTGCGAGCTGTCTGCGAGGCGAGCTGACTGTTTGTTTCGAGCACGCTTTCGCAGACCAAAAAGCTTTGGATCTTTACGATGCGAATCGAACTCATCGGAGGTTTGAGATTGATAGGGACACCCTAGAACCTGAAACCGAACTGCATTTTTGCAGGCTGACCTTGGAGTTTGCCTTGCAACTTACCCTCCTAGCCTTGGAGCGGGATGCCTCTGAGCTCTTCTGGCATATAAAAGCGTTTGATGAAGAGCGTCTGATCTTTTGGATTCATGACGCATATGGAGAATCAACGGTGTATTTGAGCGGTCGTGTTGCCGAAAGTGAAGTTAGGCACCTCTCATCGGAATGCGGAAGTTCTGCTTCCCAGATAGAAACTTCCATCGATTGGGAACTGATTCGAAGAGTGCCAGATCGTGATCTGGATAGCTGACTTAGCGAGGGTTGTCCCGCCTTCCTGATGGTGGGACCTATTTTAGATCGTTTCTTTAGATGGTTTGGACTTCTGGTTCTGCCCAAAAGTCCCCATGATCTACCCGTGCCGAATGAAAATTCATTCCTCTTCACGGTGACCGACCGCTTTTCTCTAGACGGTCGGGGCGTCATCATTGTCCCTGGAATTCCTTGGCAAGGTGCGCCTGTGGTAAAAAAGGGAGATCCGTTGCTTCTTCGCACACCTCTGGGAGAAGTCATCCACACAATGGTCCGTGATTTGGAGCGGATTCGCTACCTCCCAGAAGGGAAAAGGAATGAGGCGACTCCGATCCTATTGCCCAAAGAAATTCACAAGTTCGACATCCCGATCGGGACCGAGGTGTTTCTTGGAGCGACTGATCACTGAAAACGGAGAATCATCAGGCGCACCGACCTTCCTGATAGTGGTACCTATTTTGTTGCCTCTTGAAAGCGGGGCGGACTCCTGAATAATCCACAAAGAACCAGATGAATCTATTTCCCGATCACCTCGACATGCCGCCATTCCCTTCGCTCGTGTGGGATGACTGCGACTGGTGGGACGGGATAGTTGATCTTTCATTCGGGGCCAATGCGGTTCTTACAGTCACGCCCTACGATCCATCAGTTTCAAGAATCCCCTCCGCATACCAATCTGAAGCGCTGGCATTTCATCTGGATGAAGGAGAAAGGGTGTTCTCGGTCGTCTTGGGGGCCTTGCAAGCTTACTATGAAGGGATGCGGCCACGATATCGGAGCTTTTTGGGAGACGGCTTTGAGTCGCTCATGCCCGCGCTGAACAACAAGGAGGAATTGATTCCTTTGATCGACCTTCGGGAGGCTCACATTCACCCTTGGCACAAAGGCGGCGTTGGATACGTCGGCCTCCAGTTCGGATGCAGTTGGGATCAGGAACACGGCTTGGGACTACTGATGCATTTGGATCGCGTGGTGGAAATCGGCGGGGCGGATGTATCTTTCGCTTGGTCACCCGACGAAGCCGACGCTCCGTAATAAATCACGTGGTTGCCGAAGGACGGGAGAGCGCACCTTCCTGATGTTGAGGCCGCCGGGCGCGGCAGCGTCGTGGAGTGCGGCAGTCCCTGCCGCTGTCAGCCGGGGGGGACTCCCCGCGATGCGGACACTCCATGCGCGACGAGGTTGGATGGGGCGTTCGCATCTTCCCGCCGGTGCGCTCCTTTCCCCAAAGCGGCGGAGGGCCGCCGCACTCCATAAGCTGGCGCAATCCCCGGGCACCCCGATGACGCGGCCATGCGCTGCGATATTCCCGTTCAGTCCCGGGTGCGGCGTGAGAGGAGGGGGATGAGGGCGAAGGCGGAGAGGAGGGCGGCGGTGGGCTCCGGGATGACGCCGGTGACGTCCTGGAAGGTGGTGCCGACGCGGAACTCGTCGATGCGGATGAATGAGGCGGGATCCAGGTCGGGGGCGTTGGAGACGGGGAGGCGGATCTGGCTGAGGGTGACGCTGGAGCCACCGGAGGCGGAGATGTCCCAGTCGGTGTCCGCGGCGGGGACGGTGATGGTTTCGTCCGGGGAATAGACGCTGAGGAAGACCTGGTCGCTGCCGGAGGAGCCGGTGTTCGTCCGGAGGGAGGCGACGAGGAGGTAGGTGGTGCCGGGGGCGGCGGTGAAGGTGCTTTCCGTGCGCTGGCTGGTGGCGCCGGGATCGACGGAAATGAAGAAATTCCCGCCGGTGGTGATGCCGTAGGCCCAGCGGATGTTGGTGTTGTCCGTGAACTGGATGGCGGCGGCCTGGCCGACTTCGCCGATGGACATGAGGATGCTGGAGTAGAACTGCAAGCCGCCGGTGGCGAGGTTCATCCGGGAGTCCGTATGGATGGTGCGGGAGATGTTGGAGTTGTTGAGGCCGGAGGCAACCTGGACGCTGCCGCCGGAGGCGGTGAGGGGGGAGGAGGCGGGGTAGCTGAGGGAGGCGGCGGCGATGTCATGGTCCGTGCCGGCGTTCCATGCGGCGTTGAAGCCGGTGCCGCCGTTCTGGCCGCCGAGGTTCTGTCCTGCGGTGTAGCTGAAGCTTTCCTGGATGGTGAGGGTGGCGGATGCCAGCGGCGCGAGCAGGACGGAAAGGAGGGCGGCGGGGAAAATCTTCGCTTTCATGGGGGTTTCCACGGGGGATTCCGCACATGATGCAGGAAATCCGCGGCAGGACAAGGAGGGATTTGGGGGCCGCGCTCAGGATCACCTCATTTCGGACTTGTCAGGATGTTTGTCGGCTTGTTTCAGAAAATCCGAACCGCGAATGAACACCAATGGACGCGAACTCACCCTGAATCAGGGTTGGGTGGTCATGCTCTCCATTCGGGAAATCGCCGCTCCACTTCGAAATTCGGCATCGGTCCACTTTCCATTCGTGTTCATTCGCATCCATTCGCGGTTGGATTCCGGGAATGAGGTTGCCCTGTGGGGCCGCGCACCGGGTCAGCGCCGGCGGCGGGAGAGGAGGGGGATGAGGCCCGCGGCGGAAAGGAGGGCGGCGGAGGGTTCCGGGACGAAGTCCACTTTCATGACGTTGATGATGTAGGACTGGTCGGCGTTGAAGGAGGCGCGGCTGAGGGTGACGGTGAGGTTGCCGCTGGTGTCCGGGGTGGCGCTGATGGGGGTGGACCAGGTGTTGACGTTGTCGTTGGCCTCCAGTTCGGCGTAGTTGCCGGGGTCACCGACGGTGTAGCGGGTGCCGCGGGTGCCGGTGCGGTCCACGGTGGCGAAGAAGCTGAAGGTGTAGGTGATGGCGGGGTCCAGCCCGGTGAGGGTGAAGACGGTGGGGTTGTTCGGCGTGCCGTTGAGGGCGCCGTAGTAGCCGTCACGGTAGTTGGCGGTGGGGGTGAGGGTGGTGGGGCCGTCGTTGACGTCGCTGACCAGGGCGTTGGTGGTGAGGTTGAGGCCGTAGCCGGTGGACTGGCCGGTGGTGGTCTGGAGGTCGGCGACTTTCACCCCGGTGGAGAAGCTGTTGACGGTGTTCCAGGTGATGCTGTCGGCGACGGTGGCGTTCGGACCGAAGTCCACGTAGAGGGAGGCGGCGCGCGCGGCAGGGAGAAGGGAAAGGAGAAGCGTGGTGAAAAGGAAGGCGCGGGTTTTCATGGAGCGGACCATTTAGCGCGAACGATCCGTGGCGGAACAGTGGGTGGTGATACCACTTTCGGGGGATGGGGGTCGAACGTCGAACATCGAACGTCCAACATCGAAGGGTGAAGGGAAGAGGATGGGGTATCCGGGGGGTGGGAGGCGGGTGGGCTGGAAGCCCTCCGAAGGGGTTGGCAAGGGCTCCGAAGGGGTTGGCAAGGGCTCCGAAGGGGTTGGCAAGGGCTTCGGAGGGGTTGGCAAGGGCTTCGGGGATCCGCGGAGGGGTGGCATCCTGGGGGTAGCGGGATGGCTGCGCCATTCCGGCTGGGGAGAGGTTTTTGCGTCCCATGATGTGGATTCTTCTCCCACTGCGTCGGCGACGTGCGGCATTTCGGGGTGAGGTGAGCTGCACACTACCGTCGTGGCGCAGCCACGCCGCGACGCTTTTGGAAAGGGCGCGCGTTTTTTTTTGAATCGGGGGTATGCGTGGGGGTAAGCCGCCATCGCACTTTAGAAATTTCCCCGGACAGATTAGAAAAATGGCCGTTTTCACCCCCTGAGCCGACTGCAAAATAACCCCGCTTTTCGTGGTTATTTTCTGGTGTTTCGCCTCCATTTTCTTACTCTCGTGCAACGGATTTCCGTTCCGTTCCGCAGGCTTTTCCAGCCCGCCGAGGCCCCACCTTTCCAGCCCCCGCACCCTCCCTGCACGGCCCGTGCAGCACCCTTGCAAGGCGCTCACGCCACCACGTCCAGATTGTCCTCCGGGGCCACCCGCAGCGCGTCCAGCAGGCTGCTGATGTTCTGCCTCGGGGCGAACCCGGCCTGCGCTGTCAGCATCCCCGTCCGCAGGTCGATCGACACGCTCACCACCGGGGCCTCCGCCGTTTCCCACAGTGGATCCACGTTTGCCCCGGTGATCTGCACCCGGTCGCCCGGCGCGGGCTTCCACGGCGCATCCGCCCGGAATACCAGCGACCCCGTCATCGGTGTCCAGTCCTGGGCCTCGAAATAGTTCTGCGCGAACCCCGGCGGTGGCTCCACGAATGCCGCCTGCTCGCCCAGCTCCTCCAGATCCGTGCCGATCTGGCCCTTCACGGCCGCCGCCACCTGCGCCGGGGTCTTGTTGATCGCCCACAGCGGCAGGTCCGGCTTGTAGAAATAGTAACGCCGCAGTTGGCTCGGCTCCTGCCCGCCTCCGGGTTGGGAGAAACTGCTGCGGACCCCGTCATAACCGGCAAACTCCCGGACCTTGCTGGAGTTGTTGGCCTTCAGGGAGGCCAGACCGGCATTGAATGCCACTCCGTTGCTGGTCCCCTTGTATTCACCCCGCAGCCAGACCTGCGTCTTCGTCGCCCCGGCCAGCGCGAGATGGGCATCGGTGAAAGTGTTCGGCTTGATGGTGTAAAGCCCGAGCGACCCTGGCTGGTTGCCATTGGCCAACTGGAGCTCTGCTGGCACCGTTGCGATCGTCTGGTCCCGGGGTGGGTTGGCTCCCTCGCCCGGATAGCGCCAGTAGTAGGTGTAAAATGAAAACGAGCTGTTCCCCACCCGCTGCATCGTGAACGCCCCCGCAGCCAGCGCCGCCTTGATCGCCGGGTCGATCTCCATCAGCGCCTCCCACTGCGGAAACACATTGAGCAGCGCCGTCGCCGCGATCTGGTCAATCGCCGCGCCCTCCTCGCTCAGTGCCTTGGCGGCTTCGTTGTAGGCTTGGATCGCCGCTTGAAGGCTCTCCCGGTTGAAGGCATCCGTCCGCTCGTAGCCGGACAGCATCAGGGAAATCTGGCGGCTCGCCTCCGCCGCCGTGTTGCCACCCGTCTGCGTCACCAGGGACGCCTCCGTGTAGCTCGTCCGGGACGCGTAGTGGATCGTCACCCCCAGTGCCCTGCGCCACTCCTGGGGCACCAGCCGGGCGTCCTCCAGCCCGTGGCCTTCCGTGTCCACATCGATCACATGCGGAGCCGTCCGTCGCGTGAAGGTCAGCTTCGGCAGCGGGGCCGTGCTGTAGTCCATCCGCGTCCCCGCGTCCGGCACCATCTGGAGCATGAAGGAGATCGCTTCGGCGAATGACCGGCTCTTCAGCGTCGCCTTCGGTGCTGCGTAAAAGGTCGGCAGCGTCCCCACCTGCACCGGCAGCCCCGCCGCCTGTGCCAGGCCCACCAGGCTGGACACCGTCGTGCCGATGCTCTGCGAAGGATACACCCGATAGGGCCGGTCATTGGTCGCCCCGCCCAGCGGCGCGTTGGCCAGCTGCTTCCACACGCTTTCCGCCTGGAACGAATACACGCCCGCCTTGAGCTGGAACCCCCGCATCACCTTCCCGTGGAACAGCACCCGGGGCGTCGGCGTCGCGCTGTCACGCAGCGTGATCATCTGGCCGTCATCGATCAGGTGGGTGACCATGAACACCGGGATGGAAAACGTCAGCCGGTCGATGTCCAGGCTCGTCAGGGACAGCGTCCCTTCCGTGATCCCCAGCTCCGCCAGCGTGCGCGGCGTCGCATCCAGCGACCGTCCCGCCTCGCCGATCAGGTAATACGGTGGCGTGTATTCGATCATCGGAAATCCGGGGTCATGGCGTTCATCCTCTGCATCACCTGGTTGAACTGGTTGATCAGCTCCCGGATCTTCTGATCCGTCGCCGTGAATGCCGCCGCCGCCTTCGTCAGACCCTCAACCACCGTGTCATTGCTCTTGTCCACGGAGCGGGAGAGGACTTCCAGAGAGGCACGCACCGGGGCGAGTTCCTCACCGGTGATCGCCCCGTCCTCGATCATCTTGCTGATCACGGAGACCATCTGCTTCTGCACGCCTTTCACCTGCCCCCCGGCATCCTCGATCTCCTTGATGTTCTTTTTAACCGGCTCGATCGCTTCCTTCGCCAGCTCCGCCAAGGCCCGGCTCTGCTCGGTGGTGGCCTCCTTGAATCCCTCGGTGGCTTTGGCCTTCACCTCCCTGATGGCCTGGGACGCCTCCACCTGCGACTTCTCGATCTCAATCCCGGCATTCTCCCTGGCCGTGGCCAGATCTTTGGCCGCTTCCTTCACGCCACGGTCCATCTCCTCCATGGCGGTAGTTGCCTCCCGGATTTCCTGATCAGTGCCACCACTGTGTTGGAGGTTCTTGAGCTTGTTGACGGCGGCGGTCAGCCTTCCATCCGCAGCATCTTTTGCAGCTTCCGCCCGGGTGACCGCGTCGCTCACTTCATCCACCCGTGCCACCTGTTGGCGGACGATCTCATTGATCGCCACCACCGCCGGATCCTCACCGCTTGCCAGTGCCGCCTTGTCGGCGACCTGCGCCTTCGCTTCCAGAAGTTCCCGCCGTGCCCGCAGCGTGCTGAGCTGCCGGTCCATGGCCGCCGTCTGCTCATTGATGCTGGCGAGCTGGTTGCGCAGCGCCCGGTTCGTCGCATCATCGGCCACGGATTTCGCATAGGCATCATGGGCGGCCTTCGTCTTCTTGTAGAGGTCCTCCATCTCCCGGCCCCATTCCAGGGACTTCTCCAGCTCATCCAGACCGGCCAGGGAAACCATCGCACCCTTCAGCTTGTCCAGCGGGCTGGTGATCCACTCCATCACCTCGATCATGGAGTCGGTCCACGCACCCATCTGGGCCTCGGACTGCGTCATCTCCTTCCGCAGTTCCCGGTAGCGGTAGAGCACCTCCATCACGGCGTCGGACCCCAGCTTCGCGGCTCCCGCCATCGCGGCCACACCTGCGGCGGCCGCTGTCGCGCTCGCCGTGGATCCGGCTGGCAGCAGCTCAGGGCCGGTGCCCTGGCTTTTCCCGGCAGCCGCCGCTTCCTTGTCCCGTGCAGCCACCCGCCGCTTCGCCTCCTCCACATCCTCCAGTCGTTGGATGTGCTGTTCCTCCAGGCGGATTTTTTCCTTCAGCGCATCCTGCTGCTTGACGATGGCCGCCGTCTCCTCATCGAGCTGCTGCCGCGCCGCGTTCCGTCGCGTCTCCAGTTCGTTCTGGACCGCGATCACCTGCTTCGACTGCATCCACTGCTCCCGCTCCGCTTCGGTGAGCTGGGCCATCGTTGCCACGTAGTCCTCCAGCTCCTGAGTGGACATCGACTTTGCGATCTCCGCGTGGCTCTGGGCCACCGCCTTCGCCGCCGCCGCCGCCTGCTTGCCCGCCGCAGCGGTCGCCGCCGCCATCGACGATGAAGCCGCGCCCAGATCCTTGGCAGCATCCTTCGCATCGACCATCGACTCCTCGACGGCATCCGCTCCGGACGTGTCGCCCTCCGTCTGAAGGCGGAACTTGATGTCATTCTCGTTGGCCATGTCCTTGATCTGTTAGCCCGCCCACACGGGCGAAACAGCGGGCGTGCCGGTGGCCCCGCCGTACGGCGTCCACGTTTCCACCTCCCACGGATAGTCCGCGGCCTCCCCATCAAATCCTTTTCCACCGCTGCCCTGGATCTTCCAGATCCCGCCGGTCCGCTGCACCGTCACATCCGCGTCGGTGAATACCAGATACCCGGAGGAAAGCCCCGTCTTCGGAACATTCCCATTGGCCGCAGATGGATCAGTGATGCCGGAAAGCGTGACCCCCCACAGCAGCGGCAGCGGATCCGGTCCGGCGGGCGGATCACCCACCACCACGGACGGCGGGTGCCCGGGCATCGCGTCGCCGCCATCCGGCACCAGGGATGGCACATCGCCTGGCGTGGATTCCTCCGGCTCCGGTGTCGCCGTGCTGACCACCTCCCGCTTGCCACACGCACCACGGTATTCCGTGATCGTGACTTCCTTCCCGTTCTTCCGCTCTCTCAGCCGGGCCACCACACACGCCAGCACCCGGGCGTGGTGGTATTCATAGACGTTGCCGCCCTGGATGGAGTAGCGGAACTTCCCCTGCACCCCCAGCGGCATCGCCGCCGGATGGTCCTGGCAATACGCCTCCGCCTCATGGTGCGTGTCGTGCAGCACCCGCCGCGTCCACGCCGGGGAAAAGCTCGCATTGCCCAGGGAGATCCCCGCCGCATACTCAGCGCCGATGGCACCAGCGGAGAAGTCCCCCTGCTGCATCGGCCACCGTACGTGGTCACGCATGCCGTCGTCGTAGTCCAGCAGCGTGATGGGATCACCCGTCACCGGCACGAACTCGATTTTGACCAGGCTGCGGATCATCAGAAAAACACGCCACGTTGTGCCATCCTCTGGCGGCTGCGGGTGAGCGCGTCGATGCACTCGCGGACGGACAGGCAGCGGTTCCACAGGACCAGCTCGGCGAACTCCAGGTCCGCGTCGTTGCAGTTGCTGTAGTTCGCGTAACAGTTCCCGATTCCCACGTTGCGCTCGACCGGCTCCTTCGTGCCGGTGGTGTAGTCGTGGAACTCCCGGTTGCCCACGCCGGAGAGCAGCAGGCCGAACTTCCCGGCACCCTCACGGAATACCAGACAGATCCAGGCTCCCGTTTCCCCGCCAGTCATCGCGGAGGCGTAGGGGAGGTTGAAGGCATTGAGGGTGTTCGAAAATTTGACGTGGCCTGCGAAATCGCAGGTCAGCCCCGATCCCGTGAACGGATCCGCCGTCCCCGCGATGATCTGGTAGGTGCCGCCCACCACTTCGGTGGGCACGCGCAGTACCACCAGGATGGTCTGCTCGATCCCGTCCGGCATCGTGCTGACCAGCCCTTGCAGATGGGACCCTGGATCATCCTTGTGAAGGATGATGGAGGAGTCCTCATAGGTCGCGGCGAGGACACCCGCCCGTGTCAGCACCTCGGAATTGACCAGCCCGGTCAGTGAGCTGCTGTCGCCACCGAACTGCCAGTGGTCGAACGCATCTTCCTCCAGCGGAACTTCTCCTGGGAGGATCACATCAGCAGCATCATGCCGCAGGTGCTTCACGGCCCGTTTCGCATGTGGGGCCGCCCGGGGCAGCAGATGGGAAATCCCGTCGATCCAGAACGCATCCGCCGTGGAATCACGGAGATTACCCGAGGCCCCGTTGATGATGCCCGTGCCGTTGTTGTCCAGCGCATAGCGCACCTCCGTATCACCCTCCAGGTCCCTGGCCACCACGATCCTCACCCGGTCGTCCATGACCTCGATGGATGAGATCGGCACCATCCCATCTTCGTCCTCCACCTGGAACCCATGGCTCGGAGTCGGCGGTAGCGCGGAGCTGTCCAGCAGGAGCGGCGGCACCGGCACATTCCAGTGCCAGATG
Organism: Luteolibacter sp. SL250; assembly: GCF_026625605.1. NCBI lineage: Bacteria > Pseudomonadati > Verrucomicrobiota > Verrucomicrobiia > Verrucomicrobiales > Verrucomicrobiaceae > Luteolibacter > Luteolibacter sp. SL250. Next base: position 3,863,384 of record NZ_CP113054.1, on the reverse strand, counting down.
ATCTCACGCCCACGGCTGCTGGCACCCAGCGGCATCAGCGTCCGGGCCTCGCCATGTTCCGCCAGCTCACGGAGCGCACGCCCGGCGGCCCGCCCCGCCATCTGCGCACCCAGCGCGGAATAGTGGATGTTGTTGGCATGGGGCAGCATGTAGGCCGGGGCCACCAGGTGGTGGTAGGGACTGCGCACGGCGGCCTCCAGTTGGGCCAGCGCCGGACCACCACCCAGGTTGATGTGTGCGGACGGCTGGACCATCGGCAGGTGGAGGAAATCTTCGCCATCGCCCGGCACCTGGTTGCGGAGGTCCGCCTGCAGATCCTCGCGGAGATCCAGCAGCTTTTCCAGGTAGGTGGCCTGCGCCATGGCACCGTCACTCTCACCCTGGACCCACACCACGGCCGCCACGGCATGGCTCACACCTGCTCCGCCGCTCAGTGTCCTCGCGTGGCTCGCCCTGGAAAGGAGGTCGGTGTAGGGAGCGGTGCCCTTGACCAGCTGGTTGATCCCGTAGCCACCGTAGCCGACGGCACTGAGGATCAACCGCGCCGCGCCATCCACCGTGCCATCCTCCGTCCATTGCAGCGCCACACCGGAGCATGGCGTCTCTCCCTGCGTGTCATCCGTGGATTCCAGCAGGGAAACCGCCGTCACTCCTCCACCGCTCCCTCCGCGCACCCCGGTGGAGAAACGCAGCGCATCATAGACCGCCGTGGTGGTGAGCACCGGCACCGCATCGGATCCGGACGCATTGCTCTGGCCATAGAGGATGACATGGCAACGCTGGGCCACCGGCAGTGGGTGCCGCACCGCGAAGTATCCATCGCCCCCGCCATTGATCGCCGCACGCCAGGTGCGGGCGGGGATGTTCCCAGCATCCGTGTCCGCCTTGGTGGACGGCAGGAATCCCGCCGGTGGTTGGACAGGCACCTCCGGAGTTACTTCCGGCGGAGAAGCCACCACTCCGCCTGGCAGGGATGGCCCTACGGATGGCGGAGCGGCGGGTGATGGGGCACTGCCGCCCGCCACCAGGGATGGCACGGTGCCGGGGGTGGGCGCATCGGTATCTGGAACGGGCGACGGTGTGGGCATGACGGTGGTGGTTGGGTGTGGCGGGCGGCGGGCGGATCAGGCGGCGGCGATGTTCTTCGGCTCGACGGATGCGATCGGCGACGGGATCACCTCAAAGCGGAAGGCAGGCTTCGTCCGGTCCTTCGTCCAGGAGGGAGCGGCGTCCAGGCTGAAACGGCCATAGACCACGGCCATCACCTTCTTGACGTTGTTCTGGTCCCGCTGCTCGAAGTTGAGCCAGCCCTCCACGGCGCGGAGCTTGTCGGCGAACGGGGTGACCGGTGTGCCGTCGACCGGCGCGGTCTTCATTCCCCAGGCGAGCTGCCAGAACATCTCGGAGGAACACTTCAGGGTCATCTTGATGATGTCCTTCACGATGTTGTTCTCCTCTTCCTTGTAGTAGCCGCCGTTTACGGAATCCGGGCAGTAGTCCGGCTCACCCGGTTCGTTCACCGCTTCAAAGGAGGAGTCCAGGACACAGCCCAGGGTCTTCCAGTTGTCGAGGTCCTCCTCGTCTTCCGGGTAGAATCCGGAATCCACGGTGTTCTCGCCGATGACGGTTCCCTTCGGGACGAAAGCCGCGAAGCAACCGATGATGATCTTCTCCAGTTGGTATGACATGATGGTGGTGGTCGGTGTGTGGTTAGTGGAATCAGACGGTGCCCAGGACCTTCACGTTGCCCTGCGCCTCATGGTAGGTGGCGACCTCCGGGCTGACCTTCAGCTTGCGGCCTGCGGCGGCGGTGCCTCCGGCGATCTTGATGCCACCCTTCAGCACCTTCACCCACAGGAGGAGCGGTGCGGCGTCGGGTGGCGGAGTGGTGGTGGCGGGATCCGCAACTTCGGCGGTGGATTTCTTCTTCATGATTCAGGGTGTGGTTGGTTTCGGGATGTGGTGTCGGATCGTGAAAATGGTTTCGCGGGCATGCCACGCGGGGCGTCCATCGGACTGGGCGATGCCGTCGTTGAAGGAGCGGAGCTTCAGCTCGTAGTTGCAGTGCTGGCCGTCGTTCCATCCATGAAGGGCGTGCAGCATCGTGTGCCACTTCACCTCCTCCGGGGCCGCGCCCTTCTCCAGGGTGATGGGGCAGAACGAAGTGATCGGGATGGTCAGGTCCGCGACGATGTCGGTGTCATCCACGAAGGTTCCCTCCGTGATGCCGATCACCCACGCCGTGCGGTCCGGGACCTTCCGCGATGCCACCGCCCGGGCGATGTCATTCCAGATGTCCGTCTGCCGCTTGATGATGATGGCGTCCGCCGTGCAGACACCCTCCTCCACCATCCGGGCGGCGATCTTCTCGCGCAGCAGCATCAGCGGTGCGGTGCTCATGCCAGCCCTCCTTTCCGTGCTTCAATCCTCAGGAATAGTTCAGCCGCCTTCATCAGTGACGCTTCCACCTTTTCCCTGGGAGGGAGAGCAGTCGGATCCCGCTCGATGGTCACGGAGTCCGCCAGGTAGTACACCGGACGGATCGGCGTCCGCGCCGCGATCCTCACCGGCTTGGAGACCATCTCGCCCGGGCGGTTGCCACGCACCCGCACCCGTCCGTCCGTCTGCCCGGTCAGGCTCTGTGTGGCCTGATTGCTCCGCTCGAACAGCAGCGGCACCCTCGGGGAAATCGTGAACAGCTTATGGGGATAGTCCCTGGCACGCACGCCATGAGCCTCCGGCACGATCGGGATGGTCAGCGCCTTTGCTTTCTTCGGCGTCACCGTGCCACCGTAAAGGTGAAGCCGGAACGCTTGGTTGGCCACGGTCAGCACCGCGCCGTCCTCCGTCACTTCTGCCACGCTGGTATCGGCTGCCACGCCGTTCCAAAAATTCGTCTTGGTTCCGCCCAGCTTGTTCGGCGTGGTGTTCTTCGCACGGAAGTGATCCTTCAGATCACGCTCCCATCGGGTCGCCAGTGCCCGGTTCAGACCGGTGCGGTTCTTCACCGCCTCCTTCACCTGCACCAGGATCACCCGGCTGTTGTCCTGGACGATGACCTGGACGGAAATCACAGCGTCACCTCCTCTCCGTTGATGTGGACGCTCACCGGCTCGCCGGTCGCATCGGAGAAATCCTTCGCCCGGGCGGAGGCATACACCTTCGCGGTACCACGTGGCGCACTGAACCCACCGACCACCCGCCCGCCGATCTTCAGCGTGACGGTGGCGAACGGTTCGTCGCCCAGGTTCTGGCCGTAGCCCAGCAGCACGCCGTTCTGTGGATCCAGCCCGGCGCTCAGCGCGTGGATCTCATCCGGACGCAGCTTCAGCAGGTCCCGCCGCCACGCATACACGTGGCCGTCCAAATACCGGACCATCACATTGTCCGGCAACCAGTCGCGGATCAGGTTTGCGAAGGCCGCCGCAAAACTTCCCCACTCATCGTGGTATAGTGCTTTTCGGCCAACCGCGACGGCACTGGTGCTGGCGAGGATCTCTTCGTCGTATTCGCCAGTATCGAAACCGGATGGCCAGGCGGCAGCATCGTCTTCGGATCGAGACCGAAGGATCTGATCTCGTCCGGCGTCGGCGATGGCCCGCGCCCGGGTCGTGAGTTGCTGTGAGATCGATTGCTCATCGGCGTCATGGGTAGGATGGAATGAAATCTTGTCCTGGTCAAATTGGATCGTGTCGCCGAACTCGCTGCGCAGCCGGTCCTCGGACACCTGGGGCAGGTTCTTGCGGGAGGCTTGCACCCCGCTTGCAAGGTCGAAGTCAGGCATGGTCTGCGGTGCTTCCAAGCCGGGGATTCCGTTGCCATCCGCGTCACGGAGGTTCTCCGCCTCGTCGAGCCATACCGCTCTCAGCCCCATCCCGCTGCCCCACTTGAACGGCGGCCACGGCACGCCGAAGTCGGAGATCCATTTCCAGATCGGGTCGCTCTTCAGCGCGATCATCCGACCGTCGTAGAACTTCCCGCCATGGTCTGGCCAGATCTCCGCCACCCACGCACGCGGAACCTCGCGGTCCGCCTCGCGGATCAGCTCCCAGCATGGAACCAAGTCAATGATATCGGGATGGAAACTGGCCTTCCAGTTCGCATACCCCCGGGCGAAGCCGAGCTGCATGTCCCAGATCAGGCCCAGGCGGCCGGCGCTCGACAGGTCGCGGACCGTGCCCTGGTCGGCGGGCTTCGGTTGGTAGCCCAGCGCGTGCAGTTCGTCCTGCATCTCCGCGATGAACCGGCCACGGTCCATGGTGATCTCCTCGCCGTTCGCCAGCTTCTCCTTCTCCAGCCTCACCCGCCGCAGGATCTTCCCCTGCATGATCGCCAGCAGCCGCTCGCACTCCACATGCGCCGAGAAGAAGGAAACCTCACGGATCTCCCACGGCACACGCGACCACTCGGCGGACGACAGCGTCGCGCCCAGCGGCGTCCTGCTGCCCAGCCGTGCCACCGCATCTTCCAGCGGCCGCTCTGTGGTGAAGTCGATCATTCGTCGGTGGATGGAAACTTTTTCCGGCGGGCCTTCGCCGCCGCGTTGCGGAACTCATGCGGCAGGTTCAGCACCGTGATCAGGGTGCTCGCCGCGAAGATGAAGATGTGCTCCCCATGGATCCGGGGATGGCGGCCCGGATGCTCGATGGAGATCTTGTCCAGGTAGCGGCGGAGCCTGCCGTTCGTGTCGGTGGGCCGCAGTCCCTCCGCCCGGGCCTTCGCCGCCGTGCGGCGTAGCGCCTTCGCGTTGAGGCCCACGCGTTCCTTGCCGCGTGCTTCGCCGTGTTCGGACAGATGGACTTCCTTGGACATGGTTTCAGACGGTGTCGCCCAGCTCCCGGCGCAGGCGCATGGAGGCATCCTCCAGGTGGCGGATGGCCAGGGTGAGGTCGGCGGATTTGAAAGGATCGCGGTTCAGGTCGCTGACCAGCCCCTCGATCATGGTGATGGTGACCAGGCGGCGGGGAACGGCGGCCTCCACGGCCGCCAGCTCGATGCGCACGCCGGGAACGCGCTCCGTGGCGCTGGCTTCCTCGGCGGGGTCATCCGTCTCGACGGACAGCAGCTCGTTGAGACGCTGCCGGAGACGATGGCACTGGTGGTAAAGTCCGCGGATCATCGTGTCAGAGTCCGTTCATGCGTTGGCGTCCCGTGCGCAGGCCCGGTCCGGAAACCACCTGCACGCCGTGCTGCGCGGTTTCCTCCGGCACCGGGTTCGGCACCGCATCGTCCGGCGGCTCCGGCCGGATCTTGCAGAGGGCGACCTGGGCGAAGTATTTGACGGCGTTTTCGTATTCCAGTTTCCGGGCGTCGCCGGGCTGGTAGGACGGCACCGTGATCAGCAGACGCCAGCGTGCGATCGCCAGCGCGTTGGCCCGCATGCTCTGCGGGATCAGCGTGGTGTCCGCACTGAGGCTGTTCTGCGTGCAGGTGGCGATCTGCCCCCGGATCTCCGCCACCAGGTCACCCAGCAACTGCGGCACACGGTCGCCCGGATCTTCCGGGGCATCGGTGCGCCCGAATCCGTCACGCTCACTCTCGGTGAGCGAGCTGAGGAGGTCGGCTTCAGTCAGTGGGATCCACATGGCGGCGGAGATGGGTGCGGGGCGTCGGGGTGATTACTTGCGGGCGGCGGCGTCCGCTTCCTGCTGGCGGGTGGAACACTCCACCGCTTGCTCGTAGGACAGTCCGGCGGCGACCCTCCAGGCGATGTCGTCAGAGGCGGCGGGCGTATCTGCCTCCGGAGCGACGGCACCAGGCGGCAGGACGGTGGACTCCGTGCCACCAGCGGGATCGGTGAGCGGGATGCCCTTCTCCGCAGCGAGGGCTTCCAGCTTGGCATTGGAGATGTTGGCCGGGAAAGAAACCCCGGCATCGGCGAGAGCCTTGAGAACGAATTTGCGGTCCATGATGGAAAGGTGAGTTGCGGGTTTGGAAGAAAGGCAGCGGGTGGGGAAAACCCATTAAACCCACCCGCTGCCGGGTATTCGTCCGCCTTCACGGCGGAGGAAATCAGGCGTCGGAAACGGTGCGCTTGATGATGCCGGAGGTGATCGGGGAGAAGATCTTCGACTCGTGGAAGACCGTGATCTCCGTCGAAACCGTTCCAGGCTTGATGATCACCGCCCACTTTCCGTTGAACGGGGTCTCGGACCACGCACGCTTGATGTTGGACGGGTCCATCAACTGCGTGCCAGGCTCCGCGATGTAGGAATAAACCGACAGTCCGGTGCGGTCCACCTTGGCCGCGCCTTTCTTCGTCTGCCTGATGCCGTCTTCGATGATGACCTTCCGAGCACCCACATGGGACGCCAGTTGTTCCATCGTGTAGGTGGCATGGTTGGCCATCGCGTGGTTGGCGCGGGCCGCCGCTTCATACGCATCCTGCCGGAGCTGCTGGGCGGCGTTGCCCATCACCACAGTGGCCAGACCGCTCTGGCCGGTGGCCGTGCGGGTGGCCTGGACCATGGCGCGGATGTCACCGTCCGGATTGGTCGCGCTGGACCACACCTTGGCGGCGGAAACGGCGGCGGCATCCAGGACGGAAAGCACGCGGACGATCTCCGCCCGCACCAGGCGCTGCTTCAGGGACTCAGCCAGGCGGTTCTCCCAGCCGGGAACGATCTTGCCGTTCTGCTTCAGGAGGGTCTTGTGATCGACCACCATGGTCAGGCCCTTCTGTTGGGTGGCGTCGGTCACCGTGGTGCCACGGAACTGCACTTTCTTGAAGCTGCCGCCGATGGCCCGGATGTCACTGTCATCCGCTTCCGTCAGGAAGAACTCATCGTCCGCTTTGGCGAACTGGAAGAAGTCGTTCGTCTGGATGGGCGGGGCCAGCAGGTCGAGCAGCTTCTCCTCATCGGAGGCAGGCAGTCCGGCCAGGTAGCTCTGGACGTCGGAAGCGAGGGATCCGCCATAGTTCATGCTGGCGGCATTGGAGACGGTGATCTCTCCCAGGGTAGGGGTGAGCGCACCGGAGGTGGCCCCGGTCAGGGTCAGATAGATGGGCAGGAATTTCATGTCGTTGGATTGGATCGGTGGTTCTGTTCGTCGGGTTCGGTGGCGGATCAGACGGTTTGCTTCACCGGGAAGCAGGGTTCGAACTCGAACTCGTCGCCATCCGCACCGGCGGCGGCGAGGGCGCGTCCGACCAGCCAGGAGTTGTTCACGGCGGTATCCGTGAGCTTCCCGGCTGCCGTGGTGAAGACACGCGCACCGGCGGCGATGGCCTTGCTGGCGATGCCGACTTTCGTCGCACCGTCACCGAGCCGCTCGATGCCCACCCGGCCATTGAGGACCTGGGTGTCGTAGGCGAGGCCGATGGGTTCCGTGGTCGCCGTGCAGATGATGACCTGGGTGGCGGGGTTGGTGCCGAACGCCAGCATCAGATGGGGCGTGTTGACGGCGGCCTCCGCGATGCGGCTCAGGCCGCCCTCATGGTCACCGGCGGTGTTGATGGCGTCAGCACCGGCTGGAGCCAGGCTGCGGGAAAGCGCCGCGAGTGGCGCGAGGATCAGGGCCGCGAGCGCGGCGAGGATGTGTGATTTCATCGTTGGTTGGATGGTGGTTGTGCTCGGTTAGGTGACGGGTTCGGATCAGCCGCGTTGGAACAGCTCCGGCTTCTCGGTGCGGCAGAGCTGGTGGGCCTTGTCGTAGTCGGCGCGGTCCTGGAGGTTCAGGCCGTGGGCCTTCGCGGTGGCGGCGACGGCGCTGTTGATCGCGTCCACGCTCCCGGCCATTTCCGGAACGGTGCGGTCGAGCGCGGGCAGATGGCTGCGCGTGCTGATGGTTGGCATCAGCAGGCCCAGCTTCACGGACTCCGTGGCGAAGGACGTGTTCAGGGCATCCACCCAGCGCGGCTTGTCCGCTTCGGTGATGCGTCCGTCCTTGATCGCGGCAGTGATGACCGTGTCCACGGCGGCTCCACGGATCGCGGTGATCTCGGTTTCCAGGTGGCTGGTCCGGCTGTTGGCGGCGGTCACCGCATTGTCGGAGGTGGCCTTGTCTGCCTCGGCGGTGTTCTTCGCGCTGAGGAGTTTCACGATGGCGGCGCTGATCTCAGCGTCGGTGGGTGTGGCGTCGGGTGAAAACCCGAGAGCCTGCATGGCTTCTGGTGTCAGTTTCATGGTGTCGGTTGGTTTCTCGGGATCGCCCTCATCGGGCACGGGAGAGGGATCGGCCGGCGGCACTTCGCCGGTCTGGAGGGAGTTCATGGCGATGGTGTTGTCCGCCATGTTCGGGCTGTTCGTGAGCGCGTCGCTCCACAGCAGGATCGGGCGGAAGTGCAGGTCGCGGCCCGGGATCGGGACCATCCGCCAGCGGGGCGAGTGGCCGGAGTAGGACGGGGCGGATCCACTGAGGAGCTTCACCCCGTCCGAATTGAAGACGGTCCGCACGTAGATGCCGTCCTCACCGGCTTCGATCTCCTTGATGCGTCCCACGGCCACCGCCCGGTGACCCGGGTTCTCCCTCAGCCAGTCGGCATCGTCGGCGTGGCCTTCATAGACCGGAATGCCCTGGAAGAAGTTGGCCAGCTTGCCGGTGAGGCTTTTGAAATTGGAGGCCATCAGCTGGGCCGCCTCGCGGTCCACCACCTGCATGACCTTCCTGCCATCCATCCGGACCGGATGTTCACCATAGGGTGCCAGACGATAGCGGATCTCCTTCTCGCCATCCGCGAGGGTGAGTTCCTGCCACACGCCCGACACGGAATTGAGGGCATCCACGGCGACGGAGTTGATTGCGGTGAGGAAATGAGTGAATCGGAGGCGTTTCATGGAGATCAGTTCGGTTTGGCTTTGGCGTCACGGATGGCATCCCTCGCGCCCTGGACGGCGGCGGTGCCCATCCCGGCGCGGAGCTGCTCGGCGAGGTCGACCACGGCGGCGGAGTCGATGAGTTCGGGAAAGGATTCGGCGGCGTCCTCCACCAGCTGCAGGAAGTCGGCATCGCTGATGCCGGTGTCCTGCACGCGGCTTGCAAGGTCCGTGAGAAGCGGGCGGATCGGGGCCAGCACGTTCGGTCTCACCCCCAGCGCGGCGGCGAGGGAAGACTCCAGCAGCGTCCGGGTGTCCGTCGCTGTGTTGAGTGCCGTGGTGGTGGCAGGCGCGGGCGGTGTGCCAGGCGCAACCGGCAGGGAGGTTTCACCCACGGCCAGCTCATCAGCGTCCGCTTCCTGGACGCCCAGGGTGGAGATCAACCAAGGCTTCGACAGGCGGATGCCCAGATCCTTCGCGGCCTTCGCCCGGGCGATATCCTCGCTGACGTTCTGGCGGGTCTTCGTCCGCAGCTTGATGGTGACCAGGCACGGGGTGTCCAGGCCGTAGTAGTATTCCACCACCCTCTGGGTGAGCTGGCGGTCGATGGTTTCGCCCACCCATGCCGCGTTGTCCGCGTCCAGTTCGTCGGCGTCCTCCTGCTGTGGGTTGGATCCCACCGCGTTCGACCGGGAAATGGTGGAGAGGTCACCACCGCGCCACAACATGACGATGGCCCGGTCCATCCGGTCGATCAGCTTTTCATACGGCATGTCGCCGCCGCCCTTCAGGTCCAGCACATGGATCTTGTCGCCGCTGTTGACCACCGCGCCGTATTCGCTGCCGATGCTGGCGATGGCCTGCGCCATCTCCATCCATCCGGCGTCACCCTTCTTCGCGGACGTCTCGCCCAGGAACGCGGGCATGCCGTGGCGGTCGCAATAGGTCAGCCAGTCCTGGAGGGGAATCTGCTTGAACATCCTGGCGATGACGGACGCCAGCATCACGCCGCGCCCCTTCGCCGTGAACCAGGCGCTGCGTCCACCCATCGTCTCCAGATCCACGCCGGTCAGAGAATAAACGGACTCCAGGAAGCGCATCTTGCCCGTGGTCGTCTCGAACATCCATGTCGGGATCTTGATCAGCCGGGCGGACAGTCCGTTCCGGGACGGCTTCCACACGATGTGGTGGGCACCGTAGCGTTTCCCGTAGGCATCCATCACCTGCTGGACGAAGAGGCGCATGCCGCCGGTTTCCTCCGGCTCCATGGCATCCTCCGCCACCAGGTTCTGGAAGAACTCCTCGCAGCGGCCCTTCTGGTCTTCCGCCAGCTTCTTCTGGTTGGCCCGGACCTCCGGCTTGATCTCGACGTCGTAGCCGTAGCGGGACACGGCGGCCTTCGCCTTCGGGGCCACGGTGGAAATCGTGTCATCGTGCAGCTCCAGCCACTCCATCAGCCACGCCGCCCGGGCGATCTCGCCCCGGGAGAATGCCTCCAGATAGCTCACCACCCGGTCCGGTGTCAGGTTCCGCAGCGGGTTGAATCGCTGCTGCTTTTCCAGGCGGATCCGTTCCGTGGAAACCGGCTGCCCATTCGGGCCGACAATGCGCGGAGCGCCCATCATCGGGAACCTCCTTCCAGATCGACCCCGGAATGGCCCCTTGCAAGGCCCTGCAAGGGTCTAAAACGCGCCGCAAGCCGTTTTGGCTCCCATGACAGCGAAATGGGGTTCCGTGTTAGAAATCGGGCGATCTTCACAGGCCACCTCCCATCCTACGGTTTTCCGGCCTCATCGACTCGATGGTCTGGAACGCGAACGGGCCTGAGTTGTCCTTGCCCGCATGGATGCCGAGGGCCAGCGCCCAGAAGCGGTCCGCGTGTCCGTCCTCGTCGCTGTCAGCCACGAACCGGATGTTGCCGGACTTGGTGGTCTCCTTGCGGATCTTCCGCAGGTCGGAGATGAAAGGGTCATCTCCGAACGGGATCCGGATGCCGAGATCCTCGAACGCGCTGCGCACCGGATAGGCCAGGTCTTCCTTCACCGGGCCGGAGAAGTTGACGCCCTCGATCTTGTAGGTGCCGAACCGCTCCGCCGCCCGCTCCGCGAACTGCATGCCCAGGCCGGTCTTGTCGATGCAGGTCCTGCGGCAGATCTCCAGCCATGGGTAGATCACGCTCTCCTGGGTGGAGAACATCATCTTGTGCAGGTCGATCCGCTTCCGGACGAAATACACGCCGCCCACCTTCTCCAGGATGATCAGGGAGGTCAGGTCATGGGTCCGGCCAATATCCAGACCGGCATAGAGCGGGTTCGTGCAGCGCCGGGCATCTTCCAGCGTGTATTCCCACGCCTCGCCTTCCTTGTAGCAGCAGGCGTCGATCAGGGCGTATTCCAGGAAGGCGGCCGCATCGTCGGCAGGAACGCACATATACTCCTGCTGGAAGGTTTCCTCATCCCGCGCCCGCTTCCGCTGGTAGGAGAAGTAGTCCGCCTCATCCATCTCAAGCCGCGGATCTCCCTCCACCAGCTTCGTCTGGAGCTTCCACAGGAAACCTTGGTCCAGCGCGTCCTGGAGCGTCACCCGGTGGTAGCTGAAAGCCTTCGGATTGCCCTTCTCCTTGATCTCGCGGATCAGGGTGTTGAAGTAGTTCCCGCTGCCCCGGTGGGTGGAGATGATGGCCAGGGCACCGCCCCAGTCGATCGTAGGACCGGCGATGGCATACACGCTGCCGGGATCTTTCCGCAGGGAGAACTCATCCAGCTTCACGTAGCCGCCCCGGCCCGCGAAGGCATCCGGGTTGCTGGACAGCGAGTGCAGTGGCGCACTGGCAAAGTCGATGACATGCACGGAGTGGCTGTTGCCCTTGTCATCCGTGAGCACCTTCTCGCCGCAGTCCGTGGCCGCCACATGCAGGATGCGGGCGAAGCCCATGCAATCGCGGACATACTGCCGGGCCGTCAGCTCATCCCGGCTGCTCACCCAGGTCTGGAGGCGGTTCGTCGCCAGGGAATGGCGGCGCACATCCTCGTAGGAGCTGCCGTAGGAAATGCCGATCCGGCGGCCCTTCTCCATCAGCTTCATGATGGATTTGTCGCGGATCCACTTCTCCTGGTATTCCAGCATGAAGACATCCCGCTCCGGGATGTTCTTCGCCCGGCCCTTGAAATCCTTCGCGTGTGATGGACGGCTCTTGCTCACAGCAGCTTCAGTTGCTTTTCGATGACCTCCAGCGTCTCCGGTGACAGCCCGCCGCCGGACTTGATCTCCCGCGCCTTCGCCTCCAGTTCGTCCAGGCGCTTCGCCTTCGCCTCCAGCAGGGCGATCCTCCGCGCATCGTGCTCCAGCGACTTCCGCGCCAGCCCGACCTTCGCCAGGGCCACGTAGCCCTTCACGTCCCCGGCCTCCAGCATCTCCGCCGTGAAGATGGTCTGCGCCACCCGCTCCAGGTCCTCCGGCGTGATGGACGGATCCGCAGCGAGCTGGAGCTTCGCCTGGAGCGCACGCTCCGCCGCCTTCGCCATGCGCTGCTGCTGCCGATAGTAGGAAAGCCACTCGTAGAACGTGGACACCGAGACGGTGAAACCATGCTCCTCCTGGATGTGGACCAGCATTTCCTCCACGTTGCGACCGTCCGTGCCATCCGTGGGGTGCATCAGCAGCCACAGCGTCTCCTGGTCCTCCTCCGGGAGTCCCTTCAGCTTGGCATCGCTGCGGACCTTGGGAGCGGAGTCCCAGCCCGGCTTGCCTGTTCGTTCGTTGGCCATTCACGGAAATCGGTTCAGAGGGTTGCGAGAAGCACGCGGCCACGCTCGGTGATCGCGTATTGTTGGATGGAGTCGTCCAGGTCGGAGGGCACCAGCACGATGAAGCCGCCCTTCACCAGCCACGCGATGTGGTTGGCCCACTCCTCATCCGTCACCGGCGGCCTCAGCAGCGTGGAGACGAAGTTCCGGAGGATGGAAACCTCCACGGCATACCCCTGCGCGTTCTTGAGCGTCTCAAGGATCGTGCGGCGGATGATGGTGATGCGTGCGGGATCCATGATCAGCGGGAGGAGCGGGGCTTGGGATTGACGAAGGGGTCCAGGCGGCGGTGCCACTCGGAGGCGGTCTCCTTGATCTCCTTGATGATCCGGAGTTCGCGCTCATGCCCGGACTCCAGGAGCTGCTTGAATTGATCCGCCTGGTTCTTCCGGAGATCATCGACTTCGTCCTCAAGCCGACCGATGCGGTCCGCCAGCGGCTTCAGGTCGGTCACCGTCACGACGGCTGGGGTTTTCTGGAAATGGATCGGCTGGCCCGACAGGGTGACGGTGGCCTCGGTCGCCTCTTTCCGTCCCTCTTCCTTCCACCGCTTCTTCAGCACGGGAGCGCCGATGATGGCGGCGATCAGACCGCCCAGCGCGGTCGCAGCTACAGGGATCACGTCGAGGATCCACTTCCCGGAGATCTGTGGATCCGGAGCATGTTGGGCGGCGGTAGCCGCGAGGATCAGGAGAGCCATCATCGTGCCAGTCCCTTTCCACCCGCGAACCGCGCCCCTGCTTCCAGGATGCAAAGCCCGTGCACATACCTTGCGGCATCCGTTTCCGGCTCGTTCCGCACCGCCGCCCAATAAGCCTTGCCTAGCTTCTTGCGGGACAGCCGGGCGACCGCCTTCTCAGGCCGCCGCTTCGTGACAAGGCGCTGGATGATCTCCTCGCCGCTCACAGCACGGACCCTTTCTGTTGATAGAGGCTCCGCTTCTCAGCCAGCGACTTGCCCGTCCGCACCTCGTAGTGGGGCAGGTCCTTGATGGATGTCCAGGAGCCGCCCCATTCCAGGCCGCAGGCCGCCGCATGCTCGCTGCATGCCTTGTGGACCTTCGCGGCCTTCGCCGGATCGGAGTTGTCCAGGTAGAGCTTACCGGCGAAAACGCCCGCATCCACCGCGATGCCGAAGTTGTGGTTGCTGGAGCCGCCCTTCGCGTTGGTCACCTTCGCACCAGGCTTCGTCCGGCCCTGCGCATACAGCGCGTCCTGTTCCGCCCAGGTGCGGTTCCCGCCAATGAGGATGTAGTCGCATCCCATCGAAGCCGCCGTCGCTTGGGCAAGGGCGAGGAACCGGCGGAACATCGGAACCGCCAGCTCGTCCAGCGTTTCCAGCACTCCTTCGGACCGCGCATCGAACCTCGTTTCCTCCGCCACGGATGCCGGGTGATCCTTCTCCGCCTCGAAGTCCATCCGGGCGTTCTGGATCGCGGCCAGCGCGTTCGTGATGGTCACCCGACCGGGCACGCCATCCACCTTGACGCCCAGCTCGCGCTGGAGGTCTTTCGTGAGATCAACAAGGGATTTGCTCATGGTGGTTTCCTTCCGCCTCTCCCCATCAGCCAGCGGGAGAGGCGTTGCGGCGCTGGCGGCCATGCGGTCTGCGTTTCGGTGTGTGTGGATAGGGATTGACGCGGGGGAGGGCGTCCGCAGCCGCTGGTCATTGCGCGGCCTCGACCCTCCTCACCCGCAAAGCGGTTACTTCTCAGGCTTCACCTCGCGGGCCAGCGGGCCGGAAACCTCAGCCCATCCCGTCAGCTTGCCGGTCTCCGGGGCATAGACCGGCACCTTCGCCGTGTAGGACGGCGGCTTGCCTGGCTCGAACGTGAGCCCGGCCTTCGCGCCGGATTCAGGATGGCGGTAAAAAACCCCGCCGGTCATCGGATAGTCAGCGCACGACGGCAGCAGCCCCCCGACTGCCGCCGCCATGCTGATGAGCAGGACGGACGCCCCCCCGGACATTCCGCCTGATGCCGCATTCCCCAGGCGTTCGCCCAGGGACGGGAAAACTTTGCCAAGCGCCGCGATCACCAGCCGCACCGCCACGATGGCCAGCAGCGCGAAGAAGGCCGCCAGCGGATCCACAAGATCCTTCCCGGCGTCATTGATCTGGGTGACCGTCGCCGGATCCACCGGCGTCAGAGTGGCGAGGTAGGTGCCGATCCCGGCAAGGCCGGTCAGCAGATGGCGGAGGTGCGTCGTGAGTTGGTTCATGGCGGTGCGTGTCCTGGCGACGCACGCACTCAACCACACCCCACGCACAACACGGCTTCACCGCCCGCCAGCGACCGGGACCACCCGACACCGTTCTCCCTATTCGCCGCGGCCTTCCCGCTTCCGCCGCTCCTTATAGTCCACCACGGACCCGAGGTCGATCCTCCATTTTCCATTCCCGCGCTGCGTGGCGGGTTTCCAGCCCACGATCTCACCCGCGCCAACCAGCGTGGCGATCGTCTCGATATCGGAAAAGCCCAACATCTTCAACGCCGCCTGGGCACTGATCTCCTTGCCATCGACAAGGCGCTTCGGACGGACCGTGAATGATCCATCCGCATGCTGTGATTGCTCGGCCAGAAACAGGAACGTCTGCTGTGAAGCGCTCATGCCTGGCATCATAGCACAGGCACGGCAGCTTTTTTTATTCGTCAGCAGGAAGGGGTAGTTTCTCGAACTCCTCCCAAGACATGGTCAGAAGTTTGTCATACTCACGAACGCGCTGATCCAGGACTTCCCGGAGTGCATCGGATTCGCCTGCGGATCCGCTGGGCAGATAGCCTCTGCGCACATCCTTGATGGCAGCCTCCGCTTTCACCTTCGCCAAGCCTGCCTTTGCAATCGCCAGGTCGAAGTCACGGAACCGTTGAGCCTCGGCTGGTGTGGAGAGTTCACGATACTTCACCTTGGCTTCCTCCAGGATCTCCCTCATGAGTCGCGAATCCGCCGGGTCGATACGGTTGAAGTCCTGAAGCAGCGCAAGGTAGGCAGCTCCGGCCTTGCCCTTCTCCGACCTCGCCGGTTCAGCGGTGGCGGATTCTTCTGCGGCGGGACGGCTTTCCGCCTTCGCCCGCCGGTCCGTTGTCTCGGCTGGCTGGTCGCAAGACATCAGGCAGCATCCACTGGCGAGGAACAGGAGTATCATCTTCATCGGTTTGAGAGGTGGGTCACTCTTCCATACACAGGGTAGATCCAGTGAAACTCGGACCGGGCGTGATCCGTCACGGGGTATCGTTCATTGAGGGGTATCATCCGTATCCTGTCCCCGGCTGCTTCAAAGCGGCGGAAGATAATCCCATCGTTGGTGAACTTTGCGATCACGAATCCTCCGCTGTAGGCCTGCTCACTTGGCTGGGCGATGATGATGTCTCCCGGCTCGAACGAAACGCCCGGAATGGTCGCCCTCATGGAGTCACCCTCCAGCGTCACGGCGAAAGCGTGGGGATCCCGGCACTCCGAGGTGATCGAGTTCTGCCAGTGGGTAGGGAGTTCCTCGTAGCTGGTCGCGTCACCTGCATGCGCCCAGCTGACTATCGGCACCTTGCGCATCCCGTGAACCCTGTAGGGCAGCGGATCCTCTTTCACGCCGGAGGTGCCTTTCAATGGATTGCCCTTCTCGTCCTGGATCTTCGCTGCGCTTTCCTCAGTGAGCAGTCCCGCATCCGCAGCTTTCCAAAGAAGATCCACGTGATTTCGGACAATATCGCTGGGCGGCTTCGTTGGATCACCCTTCTCCAGGACTGATACGTAGTTGGAGCTTACTCCTACCAGCTTGGACATCTCCACCTGGGTGAGTCCTAGTTTCCTGCGGAGCAATAGTAGCTTTTCTGAAAATTCCATCTGTAAGATATTTTTGTCTTTGACTATCTCTGAGTGATAGCTATTGCTGTGTGCAAGTGATGCCTGCACCTGCTAACACTCAGCTTAAGTCTCCACAAGCCAATTTCACCCTCAGGGCTAAAAAGCGCCTGCTGGACTTGGATCTCAGTGTGACTGCCCTGGCGAAGGAACTCGGCGTCAATCGCAACACGGTTTCCTTGGCCATCAACCGTGGCCTCTACGGACCAACCCTTGTCCGCATCGCCGCCCGGCTCGGCATCTCCCTCTGACCCTCCCACCTCCCATGACCCCTCATCTCAAACTCATCATCCTTGGACTGCGGCACCTCCATGAGGAGCCGAACGCCATCGGAAGGGCCGACATGCTCGACGCCGCTGCCGCCGCCATCGCGGGGGAAGCCGATGACCTCGCGGAGCAGGCAGCGGCCACCGCCGCCCTCATCCGTTCCGCCGAGAACGCCCAAGGCCGCTTCCTGAACCTCCTCCCTTAAGACTGATCCACCACCTCACTCCAGCCTACTCCGTGACCCCGCAGACACTCCAATCCATCGACCTTGCCCTTGCCGAGCTGCGCCGCCGCCAGGCACTCGGCGAGGCCCGGCCACCCGGGGAAGTCACCCCGCTCGATGTCGCCCGGATCTCGGAGGAAATCGCCCGCCCGTTCTCGGAGCGCACCTACCGCCGCTACCTCCGCATCGCCGAGACCAAGTTCATCCGCCGCTTCTGCGAAGCCATGCCGGAGGCACTGGACCTCTTCCGCCGCATCAAACCCTGAACCCCACCAACCCCAGCCCTCCCGACCATGAACACCCCCGTACTGACCGCCCCTGAACTCGCCGACCTCATGTCCCGGATCTCCCACCGTGCCTACAACCCGCACCTGAGAGCCACCGGCGACACTGACGCCATCATCCTCGGCCAGCTCGCTGTCCTGGACATCATCGCAGACCGCACCTGCGGCATCGACCTCCCCGAGCGCGAGGCCGAGCAGATCCGCTCCGCCCAGGAACAGGCAGGCCGCGCCATCGGCCACCTCCGGCTGGCAACCCTCATCCACTCCGCAGCATGAGTGCACCCGCCGCCTTCACCGTCACCGGATTCCGTGAACTCGGCGTCCGCCGCCTCCTCCAGTGCGCGAGCATCAACCGCCAGCTTGCCCGTGAGGCAAAGCAGGCCGGGAACCTCCGAAAGCGCACCTACCACCTCGACGTCGCCCGCCGCTGCCGCCGTGACGCCCGCGAACTCGCCGCCGCCTGAACCACCCACCGCCACCACCATGCTCCCGCTCATTGAACCCATGATCCTGCTCGGCGGTGCCGCCATCCTGTTCGGCCTCGGCTACCTCGCCGGGGTGGGGAACCGCCGCCGCTCCCAGGCCGCGCTCCTCCACCGCCTCCGCCGCGACGGCACCATCTCCATGCCCATCAAACCCGAGCCGCCACGCCTGTGAAAGACTGGCTCTTCCACACCCTCTTCATCCTCGCCACCTGGCTCGCCATCTACCTCCTCACCAAGCCCCTCCTCTGATCATGTCCCCATCTCATACATCGCCCGCATCTGGACACCTCCGATCTGCCACCAATGAGTCAGGAACCACTGCACCGTTGCCTGCTCACTCATCGAAGGATCTCCAAAGACCCGGTCAGATCCCGGAGCGCCAAGCCCCAGGCTCAACCACGTCAGCGCTGTATTCAGCCGGACATAGCGCCACATCTGTGCCTCATCGGAAATCGTGGCGAGATTCGTTCCCCATTTCCACGCTCTCACGCTCGCTGAGATTTCTTCATCGTATTCTTGGCAGCGCTGCCTCGTTTCTCGAATCACAGCCTCCAATCCCATCTCTTTCGCCGGAACAGCACGCAGATGCTGATGCGCGATTTGTCGGCTATTGGCCTCAAGTTGATAGAGGCGCACCAACTCATTCTGGATCCGGGACCATCGATACATCCCAGGACTACGCCACACCCGGCCCGATCCATCAAGCGGATCTGTTGCCCCCTGCAAAGCCCGTGCAGCCCGCCTGCATGTTCATGGCCGCCCTTGATCAACCCCGCCACAACAACCGGAGGTTTTAGCCGTCAGGCAAATCACGGATCACCGCTCACTCGGCACTAAATACCATGCTCCTCAAAGATTCCATCGCCGCCAAGAAGGCCGAAAAGGCCGCCAAAGCCGCTGCCCCCGTCGAAGTCACCACCGACGCCCCCAAGGATCCCGCTTGGGATGCCGTCCGTGAAACCACCCGCCAGATGGCCGGTCATGGCCGCATGTTCCTCCGCTGCCAGGTCCGCCTCGGCATGCTGCTGGACGGCCTCAAAAAAGCCCACGGAGTCAGCCAGGGGAAGCGCTCCGCGACTTCTGCAGAATCTGCAGAAGTGGAGTCCTGGCCGGACAAGGTGAAGCGGGAAACCGGTTACTCCTACCGCTCCACGGAGGTCTTCATCGCCATGTTCCATGGCACCGTCGCCAAGCTCAAGGCGGGCAAGAAGCTCAACCTCCCGGCCCCGGCCAAGAAGAACGCCCTTGTCCTCTTCCAGACCGAGTCCGCCCTCACCCTCACCACGGAGCAATGGGAAACCGTTGACCACGTCATCGGCACCCTGACGGAAGGGGAGACGCAGAAGGGCCTCATGCAGCACCTCGGCCTGATTCCCGGCCCCGCCGTCATGCCGAAGGGCACGAAAGGGGAGAAGGCCCCTGAACCGACCGCCGGGCAGATGGCCTTCCTCTTCTTCGATCCGGTTGCCTCCTCGCTCATCACCGCCCGGACCAATCCCGAATACAAGAAGCTGCTCTGCTCCCTCCCGCTGGAATCCACGGAAGAACAGAAGCTCTCCCTCGCCACCCTCGAAGCCGAGATGAAGGCCACCCTCGCCGACATCGAGGAAATCAAAGCCGCCAACCTCAAGGCCACCCGTGGCCGCTCGCTCTGAAAGTCATGATCCCTGGAATCCAACAGCAACCGCCGACCGGGTTTCATCCGGATGATGTGAACGTCGTTTCCTACTACAACGAGGAGGAGCGGATGTTCACCCACCCAATGTTCGCATGGGTCGCGAGGTTCCCCAAGCAGCGCTCGGCATTCTTCGTCTTTCGGCCCGGCTTCAAGCCCAGCCACCCGGGCGAACGCCACACCGGATTCCGGATCGATCGGTCCAATCAGCGGACCACCACCCGCCCGAACCACCAAGCGTTCCACTACGCCCTCACCACGGCACTTGGCAAATGCCGGGGCGAAGCCTCGAAAGCCACCCACTGATCACCGCTCACTTCCCACTCGGCACTCCATCCATGCACCTCTCCCAGGCACCATCCTCCATGCTCGATCTCATCGTCCGCGAAGACGGCCTCGCGGAGTTGAACGAACTCACGCCCGGCCAACGCGGAAAGCTCTTCGCCCGCCTCACCACCGTGACCCTGCTGGAGACTGCCAAGGCGTCGCGCCATGGATCGATGGGCCAGATCGTCGCCGCCCAGGCAAAGCAGAACAACGTCTCCAAGCAGGCCATCCACAACTGGCTCAAGCTTTACCGCACGAAGGGATTCCGCGGCCTCATCGACGGCCGCAAGGCACAGGGAGAGGCCCGCGCCTTCCTTCCGGCCGTCACCCGCCAGTGGATCCAGGATGAGATCCTCCGCGTCCAGCGCCGGGATGCCGTCGCGGAGGTCCACCGCATGGTCATCGCGCAGTGGCAGAAGTGGCGGCGCACCGGAGACGCCCAGTGGGCCATCCCGGGCTTCGCGTTCCCTCCCGCTGACTGCGGGAAGGGCTATCCCTCCGGCTTCTCCCTGGAGAACTTCCGCCGCTGCAAGCCCACCGACTACCAGAAGACACTCGCCGCCCAGGGCACCATCGCCGCCTATCGCGACCTTCCCTCCATCCTCTCCACCCGCGTTGGCATGCACTACCTGGAAACCGTCATGTTCGATGACGAGCAGACGGACGTCCACATCCGCGCCCTCGGCTATGACCGGCCCATGCGTCCGCTGTCCTTCAACAGCATCGACCGCCTCATCAGCTACAACTTCCCTCCGCACATCCGCCTCCGCTGGTTCGACACCGACGAGAAGACCCACAAGCACCTCACCCAAAAGGAATTCGTCTGGTACGTCATCTGGTTCCTCTGCACCATCGGCTACCGCTCGGACGCCATCGGCACCCGCCTCATCCAGGAGCACGGCACCGCCAAGGTCTGGTCCAACCTCCGCCTCTCCACGCCGGACGGCCATCACTCCTTTGAGGACGCCCTCACCGCCTTCACCGGCGGCTGCGTCACCATGGATTCATCCGGCCTCTTCAACAAGGCCGCCTTCGCCGAGCTGCTCTACGGGCCGAAGTCATCCGGCAACCCGCGCTTCAAGGCGGGCATCGAGTCATCCTTCCACACCCTCCGCACCTACTCGAACTACCTCATCGGTGCCAGCGGGCGGAATGCCGAACTGGCCCCGGAGGAGAACTACGGCATCGACAGGATCGAGCGCACCTGGCTCGCCGCCGCGAAGGGCATGTCGCCCGCCATCGCCCAGGGCCTGCTCTCCAACTTCATGACGCCCGCCGAATACGGCCAGCTCGCCCACCTCATCTATGACGCGATGAACAATCGCACCGACCATGAGTTCGAGGGCTGGGCCGAATGCGAGTTTGTGGAACCGATGTGGCGCTGGGAGGAGGACGCCGCCGATATGTGGCGCTCCCGCAGCACCTTCGCCCTCCTCACGGAGAACCAGCGTCAGACCGCCATCGCCCAGCAGGCCGCCAACCCGCGCCTTACCTCGCTGGAGGCGTGGTCACCCGCCCGGGCAAAGCTCGCCTGCGAGATGGATCCCGCCATCAAGCGCCTCAAGTTCACCGATGCCTTTCACCTGCTGCCTACCACCTGGGCAAAGGAAGTCACCGTCCGCAAGCGGCATGAGATCATCATCACCGACGAGCTGATGCCCGGCGAGGAAATCCACTTTTTCCCGGAGCTGACCACCCTCCGTGGCCGGAAGGAATACCTCCAGCCCGGTGACACCGTCATGGCCTACTTCAGCCCGCTCATGCCGGACACCCTGCTGGTCTGCGACCAGAGCTTCACCCCGCTCGGCACCCTCACCCGCAACGTCCGCATCGGCCGCGACAACAACCAGCTCGCGGAAATGTTCGAAATGCGCGGACGCCTCAAGGCCACGCTGGATGCTCCCGTCCGCCGCGCCATGCAGCCCGTCGCCGACCGCCGCGATGCCGTGAAGGCGGTCAACGAAGATCTCATCGCCCGCTCCCGCGATGTCACGCCGCCCGCAGAAAAGCCCGCCCGCAAGACACGCGGCAAAGGCCACGGCGAAATGGCCGACGAAGCCATCGCCAACATCGCCGCCCCTGACGAGTCCATCCACACCGACGACCTCGACGTCTGATTTCACACAACCTCCCGAACACCCCACACATCATGCCCGGAAAATACCCCACCAACCCTGAGATCGTCGCCAATCTGCTCACCCTCCGCACGCAGCAGGGCCTCACCAATGCCCAGCTCTCCAAGTGGCTCGGCATCGAAGGCGCGACCGCCACCTTCCTCAGCAAATACCTCAACGACAGCCTCGACCGGGAGGTGCCGAACTTCGAACTGCTCGCCGCTGACATCCTCAAGGGCATCAACGCCCGTCTGGCCTACACCTCGGAGATCTTCCAGACCAGCGTCACCCGCCGAATGGCGAACTGCTTCAACCTCATCCGCTCCACCGGTGACATCGCCCTCATCACCGCCCCGGCAGGCAACGGAAAATCCAGCGGCATCGCCTACTACCAGACCATCTCGCCCTCCACCGTCGCCATCACCCTCAACGCCACCACCACCAGCGGTGCCCAGGTGGAGAGCGCCCTGTTCAACGCCGTCGAGAACCGCACCTGGAGCGGCCGAACGAAGCGCTTCGACTTCCTGGTTGAACACTTCAAGAAAGCCAGCCGCCTCCTCATCGTGGACAATGCCCAGCGCCTCGACAGCACCGGCCGCCAGTGGCTCTTCGATTTCTGCGACGAGGCCAACATGCCCACCGCCCTCATCGGCAATCCCGAGGTCCTGGACAAGATCCGCCGCAACGACCAGCAGTTCTCCCGCATCGGCATCCGCGCCCAATACGAGCTGGAGGAAAAGGAACTGCCGGAGGTTGCCCGCCACGTGGCCGCCCAATTCAGCGACATCGAGACCGCCGCCGAGATCGAGGACCTCTGCACCTTCATTGCCTCAAAGCCCGGACGACTCCGCGCCGTCCGGAAGTCCGTCATCCTCATGCAGGAGCTGCGCAAGGCCAGTCCGGATCTCGCCGACAATCCGCGCAAAGCCCTCCGCGCCGCCCATTCTCGCCTCGTCCGCGACTACGCCCTCCCCGGCGATTGAACCCTTCCACCGATCACCGCTCACCCGGCACTCCATCATGTCCGCCATCCTCACCAGCCCCATCCCGCTTGTCGTCTGCCACTGCTGCAAGGCCCCGGCGGAACTCTTCCAGCACCGCGACGGCGGCTACGTCGTCGAGTGTTCGGATTCCTTCGACTGCCTCCAGTGGCCCATGACCGACGTCCATCCTACCCCGGAGGAAGCCGCCACCGCTTGGAACGAAGGCCACACCCACTGACCATGTCACCAGAGAACCACATCCTCCGCGACCTGGCGGCCGGCCGATCCACCGCCGCCGCCACCGCCGCCGCCATCGCCGACCGCCTCGGCCTCGAAAAGGACGAAGTCCGCGCCCACCTCTCCCGCCTCATCACCGAGGGCAAGGCCACCATCAGCGGCCACCTCGCAGGAACCATCCCCATCTACGAACTCCCAAAACCATGAGCCACCTCACGCCAACAGAAGAAGAAAAGCTCGCCGCCGCAATCAAACGCCTCAAGGCATCATCCGCCGCCATCGTCAGAATACAGCGCGAGATGGGCAGCGCGATCAGCGACATCATTTATGATGCCACCGTTTGCCAGCAGCTCGCCCCCGAAGCCCAAGGGCATCTGGTCCGCGATGCTGCCAAGCGTCTTCGCCACAAGTTCAACGCCCTCGATATCGGTAGCCTTGTAATCAAGACCGACCGCCAGGCCGAAGACGCCTGGGATGAGCGCCCCGGCTCCATCCACGGGTAAGCCATGAACCACCTCGCTCTCTCCGCCGCCACTGAAGGCGATGTCTGCCTCATCCTCATACTGGTGATCCTGATAGGTCTTTGGATCGCCTCTTTCGCCCGCTGAAAACTGAACACTGAACCCTAGCAACTTTTCCCACCATGCCCGCCAAGAAAAAGAAAGCCGCCCTGCCCGCCATCGAAACCCTCGACCAGTTCCACGCCACCGTGGATCAGATCGCCCAGCTTGAGGTTTCCCTCCGTGGAGCCGCCGCCATCCGCGACTCCGCCATCCAGAAAGTCCAGGAACAATACGACGGCCCCATTGAGGACAAGAAGGCCCGCATGAAATCCCTGGTTGATCTCGCGGGCACCTACGCCACCGCCCACAAGGAAACCGTCTTCGGATCGAAGCTCCGCTCCGCTTCCACCGCCCTCGCAACATTCGGTCTCCGGGAGGGGAACGAATCCCTCAAGACCCTCAAGAGCAAGACCACCTGGGAGACCATTCTCCAGGGCTTGAAGGCCATCGGGAAATACATCCGCACCGTGGAAGAGGTCGATAAGCAGGCCCTCCTCGACGCCAAGCTCACCGATGCCGAATACGCCGAGCTGGGCCTCCGCGTCGACAAGGCCGAACGCTTCTACGTCGTCGCCAAGTCCGCGGACGCCAACCGCATCTCCACCGAGCTGGAACCCACCGCCTGATCCCATGAAAGCGCTCTCCATCCGCCAGCCGTGGGCGTGGCTCATCGTCAACGGTCACAAGGACATCGAGAACCGCCAGCGGCGCACGCACCTGCGTGGTCGCATCCTGGTCCACGCTGCCGGTGGCATGACCCGCGATGAATACTCCGCCGCGTTCGTCATGGCCGAGGAGCAGGGCATCAACCTGCCACCGTTCGAGCATCTCGAACGCGGCGGCATCGTCGGTGAAGTGGAGATCGTGGACTGCGTCGATATCGACCCCTCGCCGTGGTTTTTCGGCGAGTGGGGCTACGTCCTCAAGAACGCCAAGCCGCTGCCCTTCGTCCCGCTCAAGGGCATGCTCGGATTCTTCAACGTCCATCTCCCCGCCGCCGCCTGACCTCTTCCCACTGCTCACCGATCACCCGGCACTTCTTCCCGCTATGGACAAACACACCTCCGGCGACTTCTGGAACAAGAACGTCGTCACCGTCGTCAACGGCACCCTCAACGCCATCGCCCTCGCCACCCCTTGGGATGCCGCGCCCACACCTGGCATCGGCTCCCTGTGGGAACCCACCACCGCGGAAATGGCCGCCATTGCCGCTGGCCAGCCCGTCCTCCTCTGGTTCCCCGCTCTGACTGAGCACCCCAGCGTTTTCATCCAGGCTCTGGAGGATCCAGTCGATGACGCCACCCTCGCCATCCCGCCCGAGTCCGGCCTCGCCCGCGTCCAGCTCGTCGGCGGCACCTTCGACGGCTCATGGGTCCCCGCCTCCACCAACGGCCTTGCCATGGTCTATCGCGGGACAGGGGACCTCGCCGACCAGGCATCCTACGACGCCTACGGCCACATCCCCGGCGACCCCTCCCACGAAGTCCGCCACCTCGCCTTGTACCTCGCCGCCGAGATCCCCGGCGCGGACTACACCGAAAAGGTCGACAACCTCGAAACCGAGCGCAACGAGGTCAACGCCTGGCGGCTCGCCAACCTCGCCGCCCTCGCCGACGGCATCCTGCCGCCCCAGGTCACCGACCTCACCACCCCCATCGAGCGCGTCCAGGCCAACCTCATCCTCATCCGTTTCCCCGAAGTCCCACAGCCCTCCACCTTCGTCCCCGGACCGTAACCACCCACCCGTGGCTGGGGAGTAAGGAGGGAGGACACTCCTGTCCTCCGGCTGCAACCGGAATCCATAGCCCCCGCACATCATGAATCGCAAAAACCGCATCACCCTCCACGGCGGCCCCTACAATCGCCGCACCATCCGCGACATCGGCACCGTCGTGATCCGCATGGCAATCGCCGACGAATGGATCGGCAAGCGCCCCGTCGTCGGTGCCCGCTGCGGGATCGCCATCTACGAACCCACCCCGTGCCGCACCCGCGCCCACTGGCTCACCAACGTCTGGCAGGGCCGCATCGTCGCCATCATCGACTGACCACCATGAGCATCGAATCCAACAAGGAAACCCTTCTCCAGTGCTGCTGCTGCCGCCATATCTTCGGCAAGTCCGAGATGGAGTGGATGAGACAACGCGACGGCGGCCGCGCTGGAGTTTGTCCATGGTGCCTTCGCGGTCGCACCCACTGGCTCATCAACCCTGACGGAACAAAGGTGGGGATGCGCGGCACTCACCAGCCAATAGCGAACTTCAACGAGGCCGAATTCTCCCCGCGCATTCGTGAGGCCACCAAAGCCCGCATCCGCAAAGCCGTCGCCCGCCTGTCTTCCACTGATCACTGATCACCGATCACTCGGCACTTCATTCCCCATGACCACCGCAAAGGAAACCACCGTCGCCAAGCTCAAGCGGCAGATCGCGGACACCGAGGCCAAGCTTGAGGCCCTCCGTGAAAAGCTCGCCAAGACCACCACGCCCAAGGCCGAAAAGCCCGCCGCCACCTTCGAGCTGGAGCCACTCTGGAAAGCCGCGCTCCCCATCTCCCGCACCCGCAGCTCAAAGCATCAGTGCCGGAAGGAATGGAACAAGATCCCCAAGGCCCAGCGTCCCGACATCGAGGTCATCGTCAACGCCCTCAAAGCCTGGAACCGCAGCCCCGAGTGGAAGAAAGACGGCAACGCCTACGCACCCGGCCTGCACCGCTTCATCAGCCGCCGCCAGTGGGAGGATCTCCCCGAAACCACCGAGGCACCATCCCGCCACCGCGCCGCCCCACAGCCCGTCCAGGAACCCTCCGGCCCCGGCATCACCGACCGTGACGAAGTCGCCCGCCTCCTCTCCATCGAACCCAAGCGCATGAACTCATGAGCGATCCTGTTCCAGTTCTCGATGCCTGCTGTGGCTCACGCATGTTCTGGTTCGACCGGCATGACTCCCGCGCCGTCTTCGTGGACAAACGCAGCGAGTCCCACACGCTTCCGGACAAATCCAGCAAGGGTGGAAGCAGGGAACTCATCGTGAACCCTGACCTGGTCGCCGATTTCACTGCACTCCCTTTCTCGGACGCGAGTTTCTCGCTCGTCGTGTTCGATCCTCCTCATCTGATCCGGAACGGCAAGAAGGGCTGGCTCGCCAAGAAATACGGTAAGCTGGAGGGTGACTGGAAAGAGGAACTTCGCCAGGGATTTGCCGAGTGCTTCCGCGTCCTGAAACCGGCTGGAACCCTCATCTTCAAATGGAACGAACATGAGGTTCCGGTGTCACAGATCCTCGCGCTCACTCCTCAGCTTCCACTGTTTGGAAACCGGTGCGGAAAGACCTCGAAGAGCCACTGGATCGTGTTCCTCAAGCCGGACGACCAACCCCAGCCATGAGCTCCACCCGCATCATCACCCTCACCGCCTCCCGGATCTACGTCGGCCAGCACACCGTTGAGGTTCCCGCCTGGCTGCTCAATGACCGCTTCCGCGCCTTCGTCGCGCACGGTGGAGCCACCAGCCGCCTCTTCGCCGAGCGCATGACCTTCGGTCGCCTCCACGGCACCGGCCTCGCCGCGCCCCTCGTCTCCGACGCCCGCGACACCACCGTCCCTGTCGATTTCCCCCTCACCGACATCACCGACGCCCTCCGCGCCGACGGCCTCAACTTCTGAAGCAAGCCATGACCAGCATCACGACAATGGCCGGTTCTGCACCCCAATGTTGTATCGATGCTCCTCGGAGAGCGGGATCGGCCTGTCCTTTTTCAACCGCCCATCCGGCCAGTAAAGCCGGACCGTCGCCTCTCTTCCCTCGGCGCACTTCTGCGCGTGCAACGCCGCCTCCCGGATGGTCCCAAACTCCATCCGCTCCACTGGTCCAAGCCTGCCGGTCAGCTCATACCGCCCGCCCTCAATCGGCCTGATCTCATAAACCTCCATGCCCCAGGCTACCCCATCCCCTGGGAACGCAACCCCAATCGCTAACTACCATCTTCCCCTCGCCATGCCAGCCGCCAAAAAGACCGCCTCCCGTTCCGCCCGCAAAGCCCCGGCAGCCGCCCCGCAGAAAAAGCGCGGCAACCTCACTGGCAAGGAGATCAAGCCACTCGTTATCCAGGCCCGCAAAGCCTACGACGTCCAGACCGGCATGGACCTCACCGATGGCCTCTCATTCGATGACTGGCGGCGGGAGCAGGTCCTGGCCTGCGTCGGCAAGAAGGGCCTCACCGCCTGCCACCACGACGATTTCCGCCCGCTCCTCGCCCATTTCCAGACCCTCGCCGGTGACGACACCGCCGCCCTGGCCAATCTCCTCAAGTCCGGCCACCAGACCGACAACGCGGATCCCGGCGACACCCAGGAAGCCCGCCGCCAGCTCGCCTACCTCATCGCGACCGCCCTGGCTGAACATATGTATCTCGCCATGACCTCCGCAGAGCAGCTCCGCGCCGAGGCCATCGAGTTCCACAACCTCCGGGAGGAGCAGGAAGGGATCCCCGCCGACCAGCGGATCCCGTGGGAGGCCAGCCCCGGTCCCGCCGCCCTCCGGATCCGCCTGGAGCGCAAGGCTGCGATCGAGGTGCGTGGCAAAGGACCGCTCACCCCCGGCTACCTCATCGCCATCGTCCGCCAGAAAACCCGCCGCCCGAATCTCCAGCTCGGCCAGATGTGGCAGGACGGCCTCGCCGAACGCTGCACCGTTGAGCAGCTTCGCCAGATCCTCTTCACCCTCACCAACCGCATCAACGCCGTCGAGGGCGTCCAGGAAACCGAAGCAGGCCGGAACAAAGCCCAGCGCTCCGGCAAATACCGCGCCGCCAAAAAGGCCGCCCAGGAAACCCCTCGCTGGTGATCCCATGCACCGGCCCTGCATGACCTTTGCACGCCCCATGCAGCCCGTTTGCCAGGCCACCAGATCTCCCCATCATTTTTCTAAACTGTCCGTGGAATCCCGCCCATCCGCCCCCATATTTCCAAAACTGCGAAAAGGGCGAATTTTGGTTGGTGCGGTGCCCTGAGATCCCCTGATTCCGGGCTATTCCGGCCTCTTCGGGGCTTTTTTGGGTTTTTCTAATGTCTGATGACTGGAACCCTGGGGAAATGGCGGGGACGGGGGTGATGGATGCTTCTCCCGTGGCAATACCCCCCCTCCCCCCATGGGGCGGCGGACCGCCTGGCATGAGGTTGTGGAAGAGGGTGACCCTCCGCACCTTGTTTAGGGTGGCGTGCGGACATAGCCCCTGCCACTCGGTTGCCCCCCGTGCTGTTGTCGAGGTGGGGGAGATGGAACTCGGCCGGATTCCCCGCCGTGTCATGGAAGGCGGGCCAGCTCGACGGAAATGGATTCCGCGATGCCGTCCATGATGCCACAGCGGGGCGGGCGGGACAGCGGGAGTTGTTCAGGGGAAGAAGTGAGCCCCCTACGGGGGAGTGCCAAGTGATCAGTGATCAGTGATCAGTGGTTTAAGATCCAAGATCCAAGATCCAAGATCCAAGATCCAAGATCCATGATCCATGATCCATGATCCATGATCCATGATCCATGATCCATGATCCATGATCCATGATCCATGATCCATGATCCATGATCCATGATGCGGCCTCATTTTCGTGAAGTCGGTGGGGGGACTTTGGAGCTTGAAGAGGGGGGGCGGGGGTGGCAGGATGGCTTTCCCCCGTCCTTTCCCCCGCAGCGTTTTCCGACTTTGCCCATGAAGCTCCCCATCCTGTTTTCCTCCGTCCTGCTGTGCGTCGCCGCCGGATTCCAGTCCGCACGGGCGGCGATCCTGTTCACGGAGAACTTCACGGACGGTGCGCTGGAAGGCGGCGCGGATAACAGCGGCATCGCCTGGTTCAACCGCAGCGCGAACACGGGGACGACAGTGGTGAATGATGCGGGCGGCATCGGCGCGGGCAACGCGCTGCAGATGGCCATCACCTCCACCGGCGCGCAGGCCAACCGCGGGATCGTGGGAAAGCTGTCGCAGGTGGTCACGCTGGCGGCTCCGGGGGACACGTTGTCGCTGAGCTTTTCATTCCGCCTCATCAGCAAGGGCGGTGCGGCAGCTCCGAATGATTCGGGCTCGACAGCGGGATTCACCTTCGGCTTCTACAACTCCAACGGCACGCCCGTCCCGGATGGCAGCGTGAACAGCGGCGCGTCCGACAACGACTTCGGCTTCCGCGGTGAGTTCGGCTCCGGAACGAGCGCCCGGGTGGCGGTCTTCAAGGAGGCGAATACGAGCGCCGGTGGCACGGGGACCGGAACGGACGGTCTTTCCGTGACGCTGGACACGTCGAACCCGGTGGCGGTGGGGGATTTCCTGCCGCACACGGCGAGCATCACTCTCACCTACAACTCCGCGACGGACATGGGGATCGTGCTGACCTATGATGGCGCGACGGTGGGCAGCGGCACCAGCAGCGTGCCCTACTTCGACTTTGATGAGTTGGTGTTCTCGCAGGGGCCGTCCAACGGCTTCATCCTGGACAATGTGGTGGTCACCTCCAACGTGCCGGAACCGGGCTCCGCGCTGCTGGCCGCCCTCTGCGGCGCCGGCATGCTGGTCCGCCGCAGGCGGTGAGGCGCGGCTGGGAATGGTTCATGGGAAGAAGTGGCGGAGGCCACGTTCGGGGGAGGAGGAGGCGTTGGTGCTGGAAGTATTCCAATGCCATTGAGGATTGGGGTAATTATCATAACAAAGCGGCATTTTTTGAACCGCAGATTAAAGGATTAAGAATGGATTCCGCAGATTCTGATTCTCCGGAGAGTTTGCTTTGACTCTGAGATGGTTCCTGCTTCTTCCTGAATCTGCGGAATCCATTCTTAATCCTTTAATCTGCGCTGGAAAACACGACCTCCTGCCATCGGATCCCAATCCTTAACGGCACGGGGAGGTATTCCGGCTAAGATATAGGGGGGATGGTGCGTTCAAAACCTCATAACACGCCATGAACATCCCCATGATGAAGAAATGCCTGCCAACTGTCGGTCCGCTTTTCCTGGTGTCGCTGCTGACGGCAGTGTCCCATGCGGAAGTGCGCCTGCTGACAGGTGGCTCCGACAATGTGCCGCACAAGATCAACTCGGACGCGCTGGAGATTTCCGCTGACGGGGATCGGGTGATTTTTTCGAGCGGGGTGGCGTCGAGCGGACCTTCCCCGGGATTGACGGAGGGCGGGCTGTATCTGCGCACGCTGTCCGCGGACACGCTGGAGTTCGTGAGCGGGCCGGACTCCAGCGGGGTGATGCTGGCGAGCATGAGCGAGGACGGCCGCTACCTGGCCTGGAGCAGGGACGTTCCTGGCACGGGAGCGGGGAACGGTCAGCACATTTTCTGGCGGGACCGCGTGACGGGGACCACGCGGAGGATCAGCGCGGGGGCGACCGAGAACTGCCACAATCCGGTGATGAGTGCGGATGGCAGGTATGTGGCGTTCATCACCCATGACCGGAACCTGCCGGTGGATGGGGCAAAGCTGCCCGCGGTGGGGCGGATGGCGGTCTATCTGTATGACAGCCAGGCGACGGGCAGCGGGCTGTCGGTGATCTCGCTGAGGGCGGACGGCAGCGCGCTGACGACCGGGGTGGGGGCGAACTCCGCATCGCAATATGAGTATGACTTCAGCAAGGACGGCCGTTACGTGGTGTTCAGCACGGACTCCGCGGGGGTCCACCCGGACACGCCGGCGGGGAGCTTTTTCACGGTGTACCGGCGGTCGCTGGTGGATGGGAGTGTGGTGTTGCTGAGCCGGAATGCGTCCTCCGGGGTGGTGGCGAGCGGGTCATTCGTCACGCCGCGGATCAGCGCGGATGGCGGGAGGGTGGCGTTCGCGGGATCGTTCGTGGCGTTCCTGGGGCCGACGAAGCTGCTGGACGCGGTGCCTGCGCACCTGGGGGCGGAGGTGTATGTGAAGGATGTGGCGGGACCGGTGTGGCGGGCGACGACGCCGGAGACGGGCGGCGCGGGTGGTGCGGCGCAGGATGGCCTGCTGGGCGGGCGGATCGCCATCGACGGGGACGGGGATGTGGTTTCCTACGCCTGCTCCGCGAAGAATCTGGTGCTGGAGAACACGGAGGCACCGGCCACGGAGAACAGCTCGTTCGATGTTTTCCGCGCGGACCTGCCGGCGGGCGGCGGGGCGGCGGTGGTGAGCCTCATTTCAAAGTCGCCCACGCTGGCGGGTAATGTGGACTACACCAGCGGACCGCTGCTGCCTGGCAGCGGGGCGTATGTGGCGTTCAACACGGCCCAGGTGAACCAGATGCTGGGGGCGGGCAGCGCGACCTTCGGGAACAACCATGGCTTCGGCGTGGGGACGCTGCCGGAGGTGGTGCCGCCTGCGGGGGAAACGTACGCGCAGTGGTCGGCGGGACTGCCCGTGGGGGACCGCGACTATGCGGATGAACCGGCGGGCGACGGGATCGACAACCTGTTGAAGTATTTCGTGGGGATGGCCCCGCTGGTGACGGACCACACGCTGCTGCCGGTGAAGGGGATGCTGCGCGGGACGGACCTGGGCATGCCGGGGGACACCGCGGAGTATCTGACGCTGGACGTGCGGGTGCGGAGGGAACTGCCCGCAGGCTTCACCTGGAAGGTGGCGTGCGCGCCCGACCTGGCGGCGCTGCCCGGAAGTACGACGCTGGCCGTACAGGTGGGGAGCCCTGTGCCCGACGGCGACCATGATGTGTATCGTTTCCGCCATTCCACGCCGGTGTCCGGCGCGGCGCGCGGGTTCATGCGGCTGGTGGTGGAAGGTCCGTGACGGGTTGCCTTCACAAAGCGGCAGGGCGGCGACCGCCGGGCGCGCCGTGGATTCTGGCGGAAAGGTGGGTGGTGTCTGATTGCCGGGAAAGCCACCGGGGCCTGCCAACTTACGGTTACGGCGGCCCGGGCCGGGCAGCCCTACCATTTTTTCCGAGGAGGCCCGGGGAGGGTCTGCCGCGAATCAGCGCCGGCGGCGCAGGCCGAAGGCGAGGACGCCCAGGGCGGAGAGTGCGGCGGCGGTGGGTTCCGGCACGGCGACGATCTGGGCGGAGTTGAGGAAGCCGCGCAGCTCACCGGAGCCTCCGTCCGGGACGGTGCCGCCGGTGACGCCCACGTTGAGGGCCTGCCCTTCGGTGAGGTCCACGCGGACGACGGTGTAGTTCTGGCCGGCCACCCATGCGGAGGTCGCGTAGCCGGAGGTGTTGGCGTAGGTGATGACGCCGCTGCTGTAGGCGGCGCCGGTGACGTCGAAGTTCGCGCCGGCAACGCCCGCGCCGGCATAGACGCGCTGGACGTAGTTCTCGTTGTTGTTGGTGTTACGGGACGCGACGTAGATGTCGTAAGTGCCCGCGGCGAGGCCGGTGATCTGGAAGCCGACGAAGCGTGCGTTGCCCGCGCCGGAACCGTTGAAGATGCCGTCCCGTCCGACGGAGGTGCCGGAGTAGATGCCGGAGGTGAGGGCGGTGCCGGTGAGTCCGAGACCGCTGGGGTTGGCGGTGAGGGCGACGGTGGTGCCGGTGGTGCTGTTGGCACCGAGGTTGGCGCGCACGCCGTTGAGGGTGGTGCCGCTGGAGTCGATGAGGTCCGCGGTGGAGTCCGCGGTGATGCCGTTCCACTCGGAGCCGGTGAAGGAGGGGTTGGCGGTGTGGTACGGGCTGTTCAGCTCCGTGGCGCCGTCGGTGACCGCGGTGGGTCCGAAGTCGAGCATGATCGCAGCGCTGGAAAGACCGGCGGTGGCGCCGAGGGCGAAGGGGATCAGGAGGAAGCGGGGGATTTTCATGCGGACGATCCGCAGTCTGGGATTTTTCCCGCGGCGGAGGCAAACAGGAATTTCCAGCAAGGGAGGAGGGGAGGTCGCGGATCTCATGGGAGATGCATTCAGCGGGGTGGAGCTGCGGTGGGTGGAAATGCTCCGGCGCCCGTGGGATGAGGCGTCGGGTTTCCAGGTGACGTTTTCCCAGCCGGAGGTCTCACGACCTTCGCTGCCGGACACGACCTTCGCGACACCTGGAGGTCCGGATTTCCCGTCGTTGCGGGGAAAAAATTGGCCAGGTGTTCAATAGGCGGGGCGGGGGGGACGGGGGCATGCTGTGCGGTGTCCTGAGATGCGAGCGGATAATTTCCCGGTGCCCGGCCTGCGTGGCCGTGACGGGAAACCCGGAGGCGGAACGGACCGCGCCGGGGGCGCGTGTGCCCCAAGGTGATGACCCTCTGACGGCCCGTGTGGCGGTGGGGACAATCGGAACCGGAATGACCAACCGATCCTGACCAAACCACAGAGAGACACATCATCATGATTCCCGATCATTTCACGATCCAGTTCGGCCGGAACTTCACGGCCGCGGTGCAACAGACGCAGTCCCGCTTCCGCAAGGCAGCCGTCGTCGAGACGGGCTGCACGGGCGAGGCGAAGACGCACAACCTGGTGCTGCCCATCCACGACAGCGAAACCACCGGCGAGCGCCTGGCGCAGACGCTGCTGCAGGAGCTGGACACCCAGAAGCGCTGGGTGCGTCCGCAGACCTTCGACCTGGCGACGGGCGAGCCGTTCTGGGACGAGATCATGCTCGCCCCGGCCATCCTGCCCGGCGGCAAGCACCTGGAGGCCCACCTGGGCGCCTACAACCGCCGGGTGGACCGCGTGTTCATCGACGGCCTGTTCGGCACGAACTACATCGGCAAGAACGGCACGACCGCATCGGAGATCCCGGCGGAGAACGTCGTGGGGGTGGCCTTCACCCCGGAGGGTGGCAGCACGGATCCCACCGGCCTGACGGTGGACAAGATCATCCACGCGAAGCGCATCCTGACGAAGAACGAGTCCTACGGTGACGATGCCCGCGCACGCGGCGTCCAACTGTGGGGCGCGATGACTCCGGAGATGGAGGAACGCCTGCTGTTCCTGGCGAACGGGACGACTTCCTCCGCCGCGGCCAACCGCCTGTTCTCCCGCGACTACATGCCGC
This sequence comes from Luteolibacter sp. SL250, assembly GCF_026625605.1. Taxonomy (NCBI): domain Bacteria; kingdom Pseudomonadati; phylum Verrucomicrobiota; class Verrucomicrobiia; order Verrucomicrobiales; family Verrucomicrobiaceae; genus Luteolibacter; species Luteolibacter sp. SL250. The sequence continues at coordinate 3,828,859 of NZ_CP113054.1, read as the reverse complement.
CGACCCTGGACAAGGACGGGAACATTTCCTTCTTCCTGGGGGTGAACTGGATCCGCTCCACCCAACTGCCGCTGAAGCCGGGCGATGACGAAGTGCAGTACTCCGGCATCTGGACTTCGGACGCGGTGCACCTGGATTTCTGGAAGGAGATCCAGACCTCCGTGGACCGCCGCGCGGACCTGAAGAACGCGGCGCAGTTCTTCAGCCAGTACGGTCTGGGCGCATGCCGCTCCGAGGACAAGAAGGTCGTCATCATCGAGTGCGACGCGGAGGTGTGATCCAGGATTCAAGAATCAAGAATCAAGATCCATAAACACAAAACCATAACCATCCACTTATCGAAAAGATATGGCTATTTACAAATCAGACATCATCACGGCGAAGGACTCACTGGACGTATCCGGCAAGAGCCTGAGCGGGGAAAAGACGGGCGCGCAGGTGCTCTACGCGACGGCGGAGTATGTGTTCCGGGAGAACATCGAAATCACGGATGACATCATCGAGCTGGCGGACATCCCCGCCGGGGCGACGGTGGTGCCGGAGCTTTCGTATGTGAGGAAGTCCTTCGGCTACCGGGATCTGAAGCTGTCCCTGGGAGACAAGGACAGCGCGGCCCGCTTCGGCGCGGTGGGCACCAGCGACACAGGCATCCCCCTGGGACCGAGCTTGTTCGGTTACGGCATCCCTTGCCAGGCGAACTTCGGCCACGGGATGGCAACCGACCTCCCGCGTTACGTGGAGGAGACCCGCGTGCGGGCGACGCTCCAGGGCATCACCGAATACATCCTGCCGGGTGAGAAGCTGAGGTTCGGCATCGCCTACCGGGTGCAGGGCTGACGTGACATGGCGGCGGGTGTCTTTCCGTGAACGGGGGATGCCCGCCGCTTTTTCTTTTCCGGCGCGCGGCACGGCGTGCCTGCGGACACGGAGGCGCGACGATCACCGCCCCAATCTCCAATCTCCAATCCCCATTCCCTTTCCCTTTCCCCCATGCCCCTGAACTCGAAAACGGATGTGTGCAACCTGGCTCTGGCGGAGCTGGGCGCGCGCAGGATTTCCTCCTATGACTCTGACACGACGGTGGAGGCGAACGCGTGCCGCCTGCACCTGGACCACGTGGTGGACACGCTGCTGGAGCGGCACCAGTGGAACTTCGCCACGACGCGGGCGACGCTGGCAAAGCTGGCGCTGCCGGGTGACTCCGAATGGACGGAGACGTGGCAGCTTCCCACGGACTGCGTGCGATTGATCCGCATCACCACCGGGGACACGCAGAACCCGCTGCGGGACTACGCCATCGAGGGCCGCCACCTGCTGACACGCGGCGCGGGGTCCGGGCTGCGGGTGGTGTATGTGGGGAACGCGCGGCCGGTGGGGCAGTGGATCCCGCTGTTCACGGACGCGGTGGTGTACAAGCTGGCGGCCCGCATCTGCGGAGACGTCACGCAGAACCCGGCGCTGGCGGACGCCTGCCTGCAGAAGCTGGAGGCCCTGGCGCTGCCCGCCGCGCAGACGGCGGACGCACGGGAAACGTTGTCGGGGGAGAACTTCGGCCCGCGCCACCTGGCCAGCATGTCCGCGCTGGTGGGGGCACGCTTCCGGGCGGATGGGAGGCCGCCTCATGTTCCATGAGGAGGAGTTTGCTGGTTTTCAGTGTTCAGTTTCCAGGGCTGAAGCGGAGACCGGCGATCCACACGCGCTCTTTCCTGAAAACTGAACACTGAAAACCGACAAACTTTCCTTCCATGATCCAACACCAAACGAACATCGCGCTGAACGGCGGGGAGATCACGCCCTACCTGGCGCACACGGTGAACCTGGCGAATCATGCCTCCTCCGTGGGGCGGATGGAGAACTTCATCCCCATGCCGTTCGGCTCCGTGAGGAAGCGTCCGGGGACGGTGCACCTGCAGAAGCTGGACGGGGAGGCGCGGCTGGAGGCGTTCACGTTTTCCGACGGTGTCTCGTATGTGATGGCGTTCCTGCCGTCCGTGCCTGCGGCGGGGGGACGTCCGCGGCAATACGGGAAGATCATCATCCACCGTGCGGACGCTCCTGCGGGTGCGCCGCCGGAAGAGGTGATCACGGAGGCGACTCTGGCGCAGGCGGTATTCAGGGATCCGTTCCGGCTGCAGTTCTCGCAGGTCAACGACGTGATCGAGATCGTCGATCCGTTCCATCATCCGCGGCGTCTGATGAGCACGGTGTCGCCGGGCGGCGACCTGGTGTGGACGTTGGAAAAGACGCCGTACAAGCAGCCGCCGTTGCTGGATGAAAATGCGGATGAGGACCACACGCTGTCCCTGGCGCCGGCGGCGGGGGTGACGCCGCCCGTGCTGGTGAAGGGCGCGGAGGGCGTGCGGGTGGCCAGCAGCGTGCCGTTCTTCGAGGAGGGGCACGTGGGTGCGGTGTTCCGCATTTCGCGGAAGCGTCCGTCGGAGGACTATGAACGGACGCTGCAGGCGGTGAACGCGGGGAACACGATGGCCACGCCGCTGGAGGCGGACGGCATCGTCTATTTCAGCACGTCCGGCACGTCCGGCAGCGCGTGGACGGGGACGTTCATGGTGAAGCGGTGGAGTGACAAGCTGGCGGCGTGGGAGGAGATCCGGCGCTACACGGCGGCGGGTGACCGCCACGTGCCGGTGACGGAGATCGAGCTGGAGGGGCCGTGCCAGTTGATGCTGGAGTACTCCGGGGCGACGAACACGGCGACGCGCGCGGTGCTGGCGGTGGGTTCCCCGTTCACGCACGGGCTGGTGGAGATCACCGGGGTGTCCGGGCCGTCCATGGCCACGGCGGTGGCGCTCACGCGCGTGCACACGGCGGCCACACCGCACTGGAGCGAGGGCGCGTTCTCGGAGCTGCGCGGCTACCCGCGCGCGGTGGCCATGCACGACCGGCGGCGGGTGTATGGCGGCACGCACCACCGGCCGATGAGCCTGTGGTTTTCAAAGACGGACGCGCTGGATGACTTCCAGGCCGGGACGGAGGCGGACGCGGGCATGTACCGCACGCTGGCGGCCACGCGGCAGAGCCCCATCCTGTGGCTGGCGTCCCAGAGGATGCTCTACGTGGGGACGAACACGGGGGAGTGGGTCATCGGCGGGCGGTCGTCGGACGAGCCGTTGACGCCGGTGAATTTCCTGGCGCGGGAGTACACGCGCATCGGCTCGAACACGGTGCCGGCGCTGCAGGTGCATGACTCGCTGTATTTCGTGGAGCGCCAGGGCATCCGGCTGCGGGAGTTCACCTACTCGCTGGAGCGTGACAGCTTCGGCGCGCTGGACCTGACGCGGCTGGCGGAGCACGTGACGGTGGACGGCATCTCCCAGATGGCGTTCCAGCAGGCGCGGGAGCCGGTGCTGTGGCTGGTGACGGGGCGGGAGGGGAATCTACTGTCTTTCTCGTACAACAGGGGGGAGGAACTGGCCGCCTGGGCGCGGCACACCACGGCGCACGGCAGGTTCCGCTCCGTGGCGGTGGTGAGGAACAACCGGGATGATGATGACGTCTTCGTGGTGGTGGAGCGGCGCACCGTGCCGCTGCCGGATCCGCCGACCGGGATCGCGGACATGGCCGCCCACCCCGGCCCGGACGGCACGTTCCTCTACTACACGCTGGAGCGGCTGTCGCCGTCCCAGCAGGCGGTGATGGAGCGCGCGGACGTGCTCCACATGCACCACACGGACGGCGGCACGGAGAACATCATCGGCGCGCTGCAGGTGCCGGGGCAGTGGATGGAGGAGGATGCGCCGCGCAACCCACCCATCCCGGCGGGCTCCCAGGATCCGCTGCGGGTGGCGGTGCCCGCATGGCTCACCGGGCGGACGCTGCACCTGCTGGTGAACGGCGTCTTCCGCCAGGGGGTGGCCTACCGGCTGCCGTCCAGCACCTCGGTGGTGGTGGACATCCCGTCGCCGCCCGCGGCGGACATCACCCATCTGTCCTACGGCCTGCCCGTCCGCTCCGTGCTGACCACCCTGCCGCTGGATGTGGCCGCGGACAACGGCACCACCCACGCGAGGATGAAGCGCGCGCACGAGCTGAAGCTGAACGTCATGAACTCCTTCGGCGGGTCCTACACCTATGACGGAAAGACGGAGGTCATCCACCACACCACCGCGGCGGACGCCATGGACGCCGCGCCCACCCCGCGCACCGGCTGGATCTCCCACACCCTGCCGCCCGCCCACCTGGAGGACCTCACCTTTTCACTGGTCCATGACGAGCCCTACGCCTTCCTCCTGCGGGCGTCCGTGCTGTCGTGGTCGTTGCATGAGAGGTGAGTTTGCTGGTTTTCAGTTTTCAGTTTTCAGGGAAGACCCGCTGCGGATTCCGGAAGCCCGAAGCTGCTCTTCCCTGAACACTGAAAACTGAAAACCCAACACCGATGATCTCCCTGCGCATGATCGACCTCGCGGACGACGGCCGCATTTCCGCCGCCGACTACCGCGTCATGGAAAAGTGGTGGCGGGTGCGGGCGCGGGAGGCACCGCCGCGGAACATCCTGCCGCGGCTCGGTGTCATCGCTTCCTACGGGCCGGGGGTTCCGGTGGCGGCGGCGTTCGCGTATCTGGATGCCGCGGGGTCCGGCACCGCGTGGCTGGGCTGGATGGTCACCGACCCGTCCGCACCGAAGGCCACCGCGGGCCGCGCCATGATGCGGGCGCTGGAGTTCCTGGAAAAGGAATGCCGCCGCCTGGACTACTGGCTCGGCTGGGCCACGGTGAATGACCCATCCTTCATCCGCTTCCTGGAACGGCGCGGCTACACCCGTACGGATGAGGGTCTGTGCCATCTTTTCAAGGAGCTGCCGGATGATCGAAGAAGTGCCGAGTGATCGGTGATCAGTGATCAGTGATCACTTGGCACTCCCTCGCAGGGGGCAATCACTTGGCACTCCCTCGCAGAGGGCCTCACCTCCTCCTGCGGAAAGCGGCGGCTGCGGTGGCGATGAGGCCGAGCGCGGCGGCGGAAGGTTCCGGGATGGGGGTGATCATGAAGTTGTCGATGGCACTGACGGAGCCGCCGCCGCCGGTGCCGATGCGGATGCCCACCTGGCCCGCGCCGGTGATGGCGTTCACGCTACTATGGGTGTAGTTGATGTCGGAGCCGATCTGCTGGCCGGTCAGGACGTTCCACATGGAGCCGGTGAACCTGACGCCGCCGGAGACATCCTGGATCCCCAGGCGGAAGGTGTAGTCCGTGCTGGACGCCACGTTGGAGGTGGCGGTGAAGTCCGTGCTGGCCAGCAGCGCCGTGCCGATGCCGCCTCCGCCGGAGTCCGGCCCCCAGATGCGCATGTCCGCCTGGCCGCCGTTGGCGGAGCCGTCCTGCAGGCGGAACACCACGTAGTAGCCCGCGGAGCCGGAAGCGTTCCCTTTCACCCAGAAGCCCAGGCTGTTGGCGGCGGAGCCGGTGCTGCTGGAGCGGTAGTCCGCCTGGACGGTGAAGTCCTGGAAGGTGTTCAGCGTGGAGCTGGCCGAGGTGCCGCCCGTGCCCCCGCCGCCGCCGGTGGACGTCGTGTTGTAGATGAAGCGGTGCGCGCTGTTCGTCTCGTCGGACTTCTGGATCCGCCCGTTGCCGCTGTTGCTGTTCCATACCACGCTGTGCGTCTCCTGCGTCCAGAAGTTGTTGTCGAAATCCGCCGCCGTGTCGAACGTGACGGTCACCGCGTGGCTGGCGGCGGCGCTGGCGAGGAAGGGCAGGGCTGCGGTGAGGAACGTGCGCTTGGAGATCATGGTGCGGTGCGGGGCCGTTGCGGCGCGGAAGGGGGTAACCCGGCTTTCCTTGATGGGCAAAGGAAATCCGCCGCCGGCGGGTGGTCCGCGCATCCGCATGTGGATCCGGGGCATGCGGATGATGGCGGGCCGGGAGGGGGCGTTTGGCCAACTTTCCGCAGGGACACCTTCCCTTGACACCCGGGGGAGGGGACGGGAGGTTGCGCCCTGATGAGCACCACCTTCCCACCCCGCACCTTGTTGCTGCTGGCCGCCCTGGCCGGCGGCGCCGCCCTTCCCGCGCAGGCCTCCACCATCCTGTACTCCGGCTTCGGAGACTCCACGGTGGGCGCCACCGCACCGGCGGGCTGGACCCGCGTGGCGAACTCCGGGTCCGCCAGCTCCACCATCACCGCGGACCATCATTTCTCCCAGAACGCACCGTCCAACGGGCAGAACACGCTGTCCCTTTTCAACACCGGCAGCGGCATCAGCCGCGCGGCGGGCGACGGCTTCCGCCTGACGTCCACCTTCAGCGCCACCTCCGGCTCCGCGCAGTATGAAAACACCGCGTTCTTCTTCATGGCCCCGTCGGATGGGGCGAACGCGCCGCGCGTGAACTTCAACATGGGCTACTCCAACACCGGCCTGCTGGAGTTTTCGAACGTGACGACCAACGTCAACGACACCTTCGGCGGCACCGCCTACAACGCGCTGGAACCGCAGAACCCCATCTACACCTTCACCCTCACCGGCATCTTCCAGGCCAACGGCAACCTCAACCTCACCGCGACGCTCGCCAACAGCGTCAACTCCACCGTCCTCACCTCCACCGGCACGCTCAACGCGGCATCCGCCACGGGCACCTACTTCGGCATCCGCACCGCCGCCGGTGGTGAGGGCAGCGGCCACGCCGCCTCCTCCGTCCACCGCAGCTACCTGCTGGAAGCCATCCCGGAGCCATCCTCCGCCATGCTCCTGCTGGGCGGCGCCATGGCCACCCTCGCGCGCAGACGCCGCAGGGGGTGATGGGGGGCGCAATGCGCTCCCTCCCGTCATGGATGACGCTTCATTCCATGGGGGCCGCAGGGCTTCAGGAAGGCAATCCTCCGGATTGCCTCCAAATGACAATCCGGAGGCTTGTCTTCCTTTCCGTCCGGGTGATGGAGGAAGATCCACCGTCCCCTCCGCCTGGGAGGAGGATCCCGTGAGGGTAGCGGATCTCGTGAGAGATCCGGCGGGGTGGATGTCATCTGATGGAATGGCTCCGGTCGCCAAGGGACTTCCCCCCAGCCGAAGGTCTCACGACCTTCGCTACCCATGGAGGGGCGCACGCCATTGCGGCGTCAGGAAGGCAATCCTCCGGATTGCCTCCAAATGACAATCCGGAGGATTGTCTTCCTTTCCCTGCGGGTGACGGGGGAAGATCCGGTCTTTCATGGGTTGGTATCCGGTTCGGCGGGGTGCATGGCTGCCACCTCTCCCAACCGTACCGGCGCAACCGTTCCGCCACAGGCATTCACCCCCGCCTGCGGAGCAGCAGCACGAGCAGGCCCATGGATGACAGGCCGATGACGGCGGGCTCCGGCACCACCGTGTAGCCGCCTGCCAGCGGGCTGCCCCAGTCCGTGCCTTTCTGGAAGGCGTGCGGGTCCGCCGTGCGGTTGTTCTCCTCATACCCCAGCGTACCGGTGCCGTCCGTGCCGTTGCGGTTGATGAGCGCCGCGCCGTCCTGCGGGGGCACCCCGTAGTTGCTGGTCGTGAAATCATCGACCGCCAGCCACGTCGCACGCCGCGCGGAGACGGGGTCCGCGGTGGACAGGTTGTAGCCCAGGCTCCACACCAGCGCGTTGGTGGAGTCCCTCAGGTAGAGTCCGTCACCCGGCGCGCCGTTGTTGAGCTGGAAGCGCCCCTCCGCCGCCGGGTCCGTCCCCGGGACGGTGGACAGCACGCGCGCGTCCGCCACCCCGTCCAGCCACCTGGCGGTGAAGGCCGCGCCGTTCTGCGCGATGATGAGGTAGCCGCCGGACGGGATGCTGGTCCCGCCGGGAAACGTGTACGCCGCGCTGGAGTTGTCCTTCAGCGTCCAGCCGGACACGTCCACGGCCTCCGTGCCGTAGTTGTACACCTCCACCCATTCGTTGAGCAGGTCCGTCCCGCTGGGATCCACCAGGAACTCCGTGATGGCCACGGTGGACGCCGCGGACGCACCCGCCACCGCCAGCGCCAGCGCGGCGAGGCATGCCGGGAAAGCGTGCGGCACGGGAAGGGCGGCGGCCCGTTTCCGGAGGACGTCCGTGCACCGGGGAGTGGTGGATTTCATGGTCGATCGTGGGGTCGGGGAGTTTCCTGCTTCGTGCGGCCGCGCGGAGCGCATGCGCCGGCCCCGCGGAATGGATGCGGGAATGCCCGCCCGCTCCATGCCGCCGTTGTGACTCTATTGGCACAGGTCCGCCGCCACGCCCGCATGGCGGCCCCGGACCCTTGTGGGAGCAGGGAAAAAATTGGCCAACTGTTCAATCCACCCCCCGTCCCGCATGGGGGGATGATGCGGTCTTCCAATGGATGAAAAAGGGGCCGCGCCCGCCACCGTGGCGGCCGGCCCACCCCCCGCGCGCCCATCCATGGACCGGGGAGGGGACCACCACCACCACACCACCACCACACACCACCATGGGCACCGCCGTTCTCGCACTGGCCTCGCTGGCCACCACCGCCGTCTCCACCGGCATCTCCTTCTACGGACAGAAGCAACAGGCGAAGAGCCAGAAATACGCCGCCGAATACAACGCCAAGGTCGCGGAAAACGAGGCCCGCAACGTCCAGCTCGAAGCTGCGGAAAGCCAGAAGCGCATGCGCCGCAACGCCCGCCACCAGCAGGCGGACCTCCGCAACCAACTGGCCGCCGGCGGCACGCTGACCACTACTGGAACCGCCGTAGACCTGCTCGCGGACCACGCCGCGGACATGGACCTCACCATCCGCGACGCCGCACGCGCCTCCAGCATCGAGGCGGATTCATTTTACTCCCAGGCGGACATGACCCGCTGGGAAGGAAAGCAGCTCCAGCGCGCCTCGAGGATCTCCTCCTACAGCTCCCTCTTCTCCGGCGTCTCCAGCATCGCGGGCAGCTACCATGGATTCCGTTATAAAGGCACCCTCGGCCCGAAGCGCTCCACCGCGGGCGTCTGAGGCATCCGTCAGCAGTCAGCAGTCATGGATTCTTCACCCCAATAACCAATAACCCTTCCTCCCCCCATGCCCATCCGCATCGAAGACGTCCCCAACTTCCGCCCCACCCGTCTGAACCAGGCCACGATGGATCCGCGTGTTGCGGGTGCGTCCGGCGCCGCACTGCAGGGACTGGCAAAGGACATCGCCTCCGTGTCGCAGCCGTTCGCCGACATCGCGAACCGCATCCAGGACCATGTGAATGACAAGATGGAAGGCAGTGTGACGGGGAGGTGGCGGGCGGAGGTAGCGGCGCTGGAGGAGGAACTGCGGAATGACCCGAACCCGGCGAACCGGCAGAAAAAGACAGCCGCGCTTGTGGAAAGGATGAGTAAATCACTGGACTCAGCGGATCTCGCGCCGGTGGTGAAGGACCGCCTGAGCGGGAGTTTCCAGCGATATGCCACGGATCTGACGATCCATGCGGCGGCGGAAACGGCACGGATGGTGCAGCGGCAGTCGGCGGATGTATTCCAGACGGACTGGACGGAGGCCGTCCGCACCGGCAAGCGGGAGGATGCCGCCAGGGCGATCGAAAGGCGGAAGCACTACGGGCTTCTGACGGCGGATGCGGAGAAGAGGCTGTGGTCGGAGTTCGACCGCACACAGTCCTTCAACCAGGTGGCCGGGCTGATCCGGAACGATCCGCTGGCGGCGCGGGACAAGCTGAAGCAGCAGGAGTTCGCGGAGAGTTTTCCGGGCCTCGGTGAAGAAGACCGGCGGAAGATGCTGGAACTGGCGGAGGACGGGGTGCTGAGGAAACAGCGCGACACCATCAACAAGATCGGCAGCGAGATCCAGAGGAAGGAAATCACCACTGCAGCGGAACTGGATGACCGGCTGGAGGACAGCCCGGAGGTGGAGCCGGTATTACGGGATGAGCTGCACTTCCACCTCATGCAGAGCACCCCGCTGGACGTGGACACCCGCCGCTCCGTGGCGGAGGGGCTGGGATACCTGCAGGACGCGCTGGCGCGCGGGGAGATCTCCATGGAGGACTACGGCCGTGCCCATGAATCCTACGGGCAGGTGATCTATTCCTTCGGCGCACGGGGGGGCTCCGCACCGCTGCGGGAGCTGCTGGATGAGGCGGACCCGGTGCGGTGGAACGGCAGGAAATCCGGCGGAAAGGCGGATGCGGCGGGGCCGGGGCATGAGCGCGCGCTGGACCGGATCGCGAATGATTTCCAGAACAAGGGTGCCTTCGGAAAGATCACTGCGGACGAGGAAAGGGACCTCCCGCCGGAGGCGCTGGCGGACAAGCTCCTGAAGATCGAGCGGACGCGGGGTTTCTTCACCACGGAGATGCAGGGGTGGATGGCGGACCATCCGGACGCGGACCATGACGCCTTCAACAAGCAGGCGAAGGAGGCCTACCTGAAGGCCGTGGCGGCGGGGATCCTGCCGCAGTCATTGCTCCCCTCCGGGAAGGGCACATCCTCCAACGCGACCGTTCCACCCGGGACGGAGGACGGGACCGGCGCAGGACTGCTGGAGATGGTGAAACGCTTCGAGGGCGGCGGGGAGAGCGGCGGCTTCCACGCGAAGGCCTACTGGGACCACAAGCAATGGTCCATCGGCTACGGGACGAAATCGCGGCAGGGCGAAGTGATCGGGGAGGCGGAGGCCGCGCGCCGCCTGTCCGCGGAGCTGTCCACCCACCGCGGGCGGGTGGTGAAGTATGCGGCGGCCGCTGGGCTGGAGCTGGAGCCCCACCAGGTGGATGCGCTCACTTCCTTCGACTACAACACGGGCCGCATCGCCCAACTGCTGGCCGGTGGCAGGAGGAGCAAGGAGGAGGTGGCGGGGGCTATGCTGCTCTACCAGTACGCCGGGGGCAGGCCGTTGAAAGGGCTGCTGCGCCGGCGCATGGCGGAGAGTGAGGTGTTCCGCCGTGGCTATGGGGATGTTCCGGCCATGGCGGATGCCGCCGCGCTCCCAGCCGTCTCCCCGCCGGTGAACGCCACGGCTTCCGCACCGGAGAAAACCCCTTCCAACACCCCCACCGTCTGATGAACGTCCAGGAGCTTCCCCTTTCCCTCCCCTCCACCACCGGCACTCCATTCCCGGCTCCACGCGGCCCACGCCTCAGGAATGAGGGGGCGCTGTATGCGCCGGAGGATCTCACGGCACCGCCGCAGCCCCCGCCTCTCCTGTCCCCGGAGGAGGAAGCCAGGGCGCGCGGGGAACGGACGTATAACCAGGTCACGGACTGGAATGACATGCTCTCCGGGGAAGACGGATTCCGGAAGGTGGCGGAGCGGCGGGGATTCCTCCGCGACTACCTGGATGCCGCTGGAGGTGCCGCCGGCGGGGAGGAGCTGCGGGGCAGGCTCACGCGGAATGTTTTCATCCAGGATCTGACGGGGGCCTCCCCGGAGCAACTGGTGGGAGGCGTGCCACAGCTCCAGCTCGCCGGGGTGATGGGGCTGCCGGACGGGGATGACGCCACCTTCGACGCGAAGATGAAGGAACTGGTGGGGCGGGAGATGAACTACCGCCGGAACTGGGAAAAGGTCTATCAGATCGGCAACCGGGCGGCCCTGCGCGGGACCCCGTGGGCGGATGCGAAGAAGGAGGCGGAAGCGCTGGCGGGCACGGACTGGAAGCTGTTCCAACCGCTCTTCGACAAAGGCTTCACGGATGTGTATTCCCAATTCTCCCAGGAGGATCTGGAACTCATCGACCACGGGTGGAGGACCGTCTCCATGCTCGACTGGCGGGAATATCAGGAAGAGCCGGATCCGGAGACGTTCAACAAGGCATTCGAACGCTATGGGAGGATGACCCAGGCGGAGCGGATGAAAATTCTGGGCAGTATCCAGCTCCGTGCGGCATCCGAAGGGGAGGATCTGGCAAAACTGCCGGAACGCTTCGGTCAGGCGATGTTGTACCGCGGCACCGCCCTCATCACCCGGTTGAACAGCGCGCAGGGCAGGGAGGCCGCGGACGGACTGCTGGAGCTGGCCCATTCATCGGGAAAGGTGCTGCTGAACACACCGGTGATCACGGAGAAATATCTGCGCGACAACGGAGGTTCCATCACCACGGAAGATGCTTCCGACGTAGGCAGGCTGGAGCTCTCCGCTGACGTGCATGAGTTCTCGACCGCGGAGCAGTTGCGCTCCGGCGTGCGCGTCACGGGCACGAAATACCGGAATCTGGGAGAGGACGAGAAGGAGGCCATCACCCGCTACGCATACTGGCTCCGGGGCATCTCGGCATTCATGCTGGGCATCCAGCACCACAACATCCAGGCGGCCCGCTTCCGCGACAATGAGTTCACGGGCAACCGCGGGATATTCCTGGACCTGCTGGTGGCCGCAGGTGAGTCCATCCCCGCCATGGGAGCCACCGCCATCCCTTACGGAGTGGGCCTGCCGCTGACGCTCACCTCCTACGCGGAGGATGAGCTGTACCGCCTGCAGGCTGAAAACCCGGCGGCGGACCCGGAGGTGCTGGAACGCGCCGCCTATGCCAACGGCGCGCTGAAGGTGGGGCTGGACCGGCTGGAGTTGGGCATCCTCCGCGCGCGCATGCCACGGTTCAGCGCCTTTGCCATGAACCGCGGGAAACTCATCGGCGTGCCGATGGTGGCGGGCGGGCGGCTGTTGGCGAACGGGACGTTCCAGACGGTGCAGGAGGTGGCGCAGGACGCCATGGACCCGCTGGTGCAGGCGGCCACCGCCGCCATCGCGGAGGACGTGCAGATGCCGGACCTGGGCAAGTGGATGGAACGGGAAAAGGAAGCGGTGGGAGAGATCGCCGGGGTTTCCTTCCTCCTCAGCTTCGCGGGGGCGGCGGGCACCACGGCGGTGGACTACATCCAGGCACCCGCGTTGCGCGCGTCCCTCATGGATGCCAGCGGGCTGCGGCTGGCGGGCATACCGGAGGTGGAGGCCGCGCGCATCTCCGCCATGGCGGAAAGCCATCCCGCCGCCGCCGCGCAACTGCTGCACGCCACCATGCGGGACACCCCCGCCGCCGCCCGCAGGGAGATCTCCCGGGCGGAGGCGGAGCGGCTGGAACTCGGCTGGCTGAACGCGGGCATGCGGGAGGCCGGACTGCCGGAGATCCTGCGGGACGGGGAGGGCGGCGTCTTCGTCCGCTACCATGATGACGCCACCGCGGACCGCGCCTTCCCCACCCTGGAGGACGCCGCGCGGGAGGTGGACAGCCACCTGCAGGGCCGGGACGTGGACCTCACCCGGCTCAACCGCCAGCTTTTCGACCTGCTTTCCCGCTCCTATGGATCGCTGGGGGACCTGGAGCTGGACGGCACCGTGAAACCGGGCCGCATCTCCCTGGCGGACATCGTCTCCCGGGACCCCGCCATGCTGGAGACCGCACGCCAGCGCGCCCGCATCCACTTCCGCCAGGCGGAGGCGGACATGGGGCTGGCGCATGCCACGGACGGGACCATCGACTCCCACCTCGCCTCGTTGTTCGTGCTCGGTTCCTCGCGCAATGAATTCGCCGGTGGCGTCACCCGCATCGTCGCGGAGATCGCGGGGAACGCCAGCCCGCTCACCGTGCTGGAGGAAAGCATCGAGGGCGTGGGCAAATACCTCATGGACCGCCGCGGCGTGTCACGCGGCAAGATGCTGCGGTGGATCCGCGAGACGGAGGCGGGCACCCGCACGCACATCCTCGCCCGGGACTTCGACACGCTGGATGAGGCGCGGCAATACCAGGAACTCATCGAGGGTTGGAGCCGCATCGGCGTGGCGCACGCCACCGGGCGCATGCGGGACAGCCAGCTCGCCGGGCCGCTGCGGAGCTTCTTCCGCGCGCTGAGGGAAGTGCTGGGCCAGGTGCTGCGCCTGGCCGCCGCCATGCGCCACCACGCCGCCTCCGGAAAGATGGACGCGGAGATGCGCCACTGGCTGGACGTGGCGGCGGGGTTCACGCCGGAGGTGGACCCTGCCGGTCATCCCGGCGGAAAGAATGGCGGACCTGTTGGAATGGACGCGGCACCGGTGCTCGATCCTGCCTCCTCTGCAGTCCCGTCGTTCGCCCTGTCCCCGGAGTCCGCGACCGCGAAGAAATTCCGCAGCGATGTCGATGCCATTCTCGGGGGAAGTTATGATAACGGTCGTCCCGTCACCATGGGGGCCACACCGGCGGTCTTGCGCGCCGTGGGAGCGAATCCCCTGTTGCTGGTGATGCCAGCGTCCGTGGTGACGAAAGCAACCGGAGGCAAGCATGACCTGTCGCCCGAGCAGCTCAAGGAGGTGGTCACGCAGATCCATGATCCGCTTTTCGTTTTCGAGTCAGAAACCGTCCCGGATGCTCTGACCGTGATCCTCGACCTCAAGCACAAGGGGGAGAATCTGCTGGTCGCGGTTCATCTGGACAAGAAGATGGATCGCTTCCCGGTCAACTCCATCGCATCCGTCTATGCGAAGTCCAATCCCGCCGCCATCGCCCAATGGATGAAGGATGGAACGCTGCGTTACATCCATTCACAAAGAGGCCGCGAATGGTTCCAGTCCAGAGGGCTCCAATTGCCCAAAGAGGGTTCCACACGCGGCAACCCGAATCTTATCACGGAAGCGGACATCGTCAAGGGAGGAGGTGGAGGGCAAACCTCCTTTTCGCTCGGCCCTGCGCCCTCGCTCATCCGCCCGCTTGACCCTTCCACCCATACCGATCAGAATGAACACCATGAAAGACTACGAGAACCCCTTCAAATCCTCGAAGCCCTCGGAGCAGAAACGCAAGGTCACGGCCAAGGAGGCCTACGAACAAATGCAGGCAAGCGCCGGAAACATGGGCGAGAAGTCGCCTCTGGTCCAAGGCTGGCCATATGGGCGCAAGAAAACGGAAGGAACCTAATCCCGGAGCCGTTCGGCTCCGCCGTGGACCTGATCCCAACTGGCGGAGGAGAACACAAGGTTCTCTATGACGAGGAAAGCCAGCGTGTCATCAAGCTGACCAAGCCCGGCTTGTTCGGGGTGCAGGCGGAGGATGCCATCGCCTACCTGGAGCGCTGGGCGCTGCACAACCGGGCCTTCGGTGACGACGTCGCTTTCGAAGGACTGGTCACCCTACCCGGAGAACACGCGCCCCGCGCTGTAATCTCCCAACGCTATGCGGAGGGCCGCGATGCCACCATGGAGGAGCAGGCGGATTTCCTCAACGGCAAGGGCTTTCACGAACAACCGGACGGACGCTGGATCCACCCCATCCGTGGCATCACGGTGTGGGACACCGTCACGCCAGGCAATGTCATCGCCACGGCGGACGGCATGCGCGTCATCGACCTGCAGGTGGCACCCACCCCGTCGAAGGAACTCGCGGAGGTCCGCCAGTTCACCGGCATCGGCAGGGAGACTTCGTTTTCGATTGGAAATGATCCAAACCAACCCCATGATCAACAACATGACCAAGAAGGCAGAATGGTTTCCGGAAACGGAGCGGAACAGGATATTCCTGGAGGAAGCGAAGCGGAGAGCCGCCGAAGAATCCGCGAAACTCTCGCCCGAAGAGAAAGAGGCGAGGGCGAGGGAGATCTTGGAGACGGCGCTGAAAGCGTTGTCATCGCCATCGACGACGACGAAGTCCTGAAGGACATCAGACGATCAGGTGTCATTTGCTTCAATTCCGACGGCGACTTCACCAATGACCGGAGCTTTGATGCAGCGGAGGAGAAGGCCCTCATCATCAACGCGCTGGGCGGGATGAAAACCCGTGTGATTTCCTTGGAAGGACGGATGCTTTTCATCCAGGAGCGCGGCACACCGATCACAGAGACGGAGTATCTATCCGTTGAACTTCCATTCGGCATCGAACCCACCCGCCACGGAACTTACAAGATCCGGATTGATGGGGATGAGTATCTCATCGCGGATCTGAAGCCCGAGAATTTCGTGAAGGACCCGCAAGGCAACATCCGCCTGATCGACCTCATCACCGGCAAGGTTGCGAAGGGATCAACTCCGAAGTAGCGCAGCACGTTTCTGCTAGGGAAACGGCGGATCATTTCCCGCCCGCATCCACTTCCGCCAGGCGGAGGCGGACATGGGGCTGGCGCATGCCACGGACGGGACCATCGACTCCCACCTCGCCTCGTTGTTCGTGCTCGGTTCCTCGCGCAATGAATTCGCCGGTGGCGTCACCCGCATCGTCGCGGAGATCGCGGGGAACGCCAGCCCGCTCACCGTGCTGGAGGAAAGCATCGAGGGCGTGGGCAAATACCTCATGGAGCGCCGCGGCGTGTCACGGGGCAAGATGCTGCGGTGGATCCGCGAGACGGAGGCGGGCACCCGCACGCAGATCCTCGCCGGGGACTTCGACACGCTGGATGACGCGCGGCAATACCAGGAACTCATCGAGGGTTGGAGCCGTATCGGCGTGGCGCACGCCACCGGGCGCATGCGGGACAGCCAGCTCGCCGGGCCGCTGCGGAGCTTCTTCCGCGCGCTGAGGGAAGTGCTGGGCCAGGTGCTGCGCCTGGCCGCCGCCATGCGCCACCACGCCGCCTCCGGAAAGATGGACGCGGAGATGCGCCACTGGCTGGACGTGGCGGCGGGGTTCACGCCGGAGGTGGACCCTGCCGGTCATCCCGGCGGAAAGAATGGCGGACCTGTTGGAATGGACGCGGCACCGGTGCTCGATCCTGCCTCCTCGGCTGTCCCGTCGTTCGCCCTGTCCCCGGAGTCCGCGACCGCGAAGAAATTCCGCAGCGATGTCGATGCCATCCTCGGGGGAAGCTATGATCTCACCCGCCCCGTGGGTATGGGACCCACTCCGGAGGTACTGAGGGCTGTGGGAGCGAATCCGCTGCTTCTCAGCATGCCTCCCTCGGTAGTGGCCAAGTCAATCGGCGGCAAACATGATCTTTCCCCTGATCTGTTCAAGCAGGTCATCACATCCCTCCACGATCCCGTCTTCGTTTTTGAATCCGAAACGGTGCCGGACGCGCTGACCGTAATCCTCGATCTCAAGCATCAAGGGGATAACGTGCTTGTTGCGGTTCATCTCGACCAGCCGAGACAACAACACAAGGTGAACAACGTCGCCTCGGTGTATGCCAAAACCAATCCCCAGGCGTTGGCCCAGTGGATGAAAAACGGAATGCTCCGCTACACCCACACACAAAAAGGCCGTGATTTGTTCCGATCTAGAGGGCTCCAATTGCCCAAAGAAGGAACGCCTCACGGCAACCCGAATCTTATCACGGAAGCGGACATCGTCAAGGGAGGAGGTGGAGGGCAAACCTCCTTTTCGCTCGGCCCTGCGCCCTCGCTCATCCGCCCGCTTGACCCTTCCACCCATACCGATCAGAATGAACACCATGAAAGACTACGAGAACCCCTTCAAATCCTCGAAGCCCTCGGAGCAGAAACCCATGACGCTCGAAGAGGTCCGCAAGGCTTACGCCCAAATGCAGGCAAGCGCCGGAAACATGGGCAGGAATTCTCCGGTGACTCCGGAATCCTGGCGTGGGCACAGCGTCATGGACGGATACTCGACCCTGCTCTCATCGATCAAGTCAGAGGAGATGACGCACCAGGAGGAGGAGAGCACAAGGTCATCATTGACCACGTCTCCAGCCGTGTCATCAAGCTGACCAAGCCCGGCTTGTTCGGGGCGCAGGCGGAGGATGCCATCGCCTACCTGGAGCGCTGGGCGCTGCACAACCGGGCCTTCGGTGACGACGTCGCTTTCGAAGGACTGGTCACCCTACCCGGAGAACACGCGCCCCGCGCTGTAATCTCCCAACGCTATGCGGAGGGCCGCGATGCCACCATGGAGGAGCAGGCGGATTTCCTCAACGACAAGGGCTTTCACGAACAACCGGACGGACGCTGGATCCACCCCATCCGTGGCATCACGGTGTGGGACACCGTCACGCCGGGCAATGTCATCGCCACGGCGGACGGCATGCGCGTCATCGACCTGCAGGTGGCACCCACCCCGTCGAAGGAACTCGCGGAGGTCCGCCAGCTCACCGGCATCGGCAGGGAGACTTCGTTTTCGATTGGAAATGATCCAAACCAACCCCATGATCAACAACATGACCAAGAAGGCAGAATGGTTCCCGGAACCGGAGAGTCACCGGAAGGCCAACGAAGAAGCGAGGAGGAAAGCCGCAGAAGAATCCGCGAAGCTCTCTCCAGAGCAGAAGCAGACTATGGCGAAGAACGCATTGGAGACGGTTCGGAAAGCCATGTCTTCCGATTCGGACCCAGCCAGGTTCTGAAGGAATTCAAGAGCGATGGCATCGTGAGGTATCTTCCTGACGGAAGCCGGACCACCGATTCCAGTTTGGAAGCTGCGCGTGAGAAAGCGTCCGTCATCGAAGCGCTTGGCGGGATGCCGACGACTGCCTTAACGGCAGGGGGCAAAGTCTTCATTGTCCAAGATCGAGGCACCCCAATTTCGGAAACGGACTACCTCTCCATCGAACTCCCTTTCGGCATCGAGCCATCCCGGCACGGCATCTATAAGATCGAGATCGACGGGGAAGATTATCTCATCTCCGACCTGCGACCTGAGAACTTCGTGAAGGACCCGCAAGGCAACATCCGCCTGATCGACCTGATCACCGGCAAGGTGGCGAAGGGATCGACGCCGAAGTAGCGCGGCACGCGGTGGCGGGTGACGTCTCCTGCCGCGGGGGGGGATGAGCGGCGGGCGGCGCCTGCCTACCGATCCTGGTGGCGGCGAAGGAAGTCGCGGAGTTTCTCTCCATCGAGCTGACCGCTGTCGATGGCTTGCTGGATGGCTTCAGCACGCGCGGTGGCAAGATCATCCGCGCCAGATGCTGGTGGCTTCGCAGCGGCAGGATCGTCATATGGCACGGTGTCCAACCGGAGGATTTTCCGGGTGAGAAGGCGGGATAGATACAGCGAACCGAAGCCATGCAGCATGACGCCGATGAAACCGAACTGGGCGGAGACGGGCTTTCCGGTGCTGACAAAGACCACCATGTGGATGGAGCAGGCGATAACGAGGGCGAGGAAGCCGGTGAGAAGGCAGCCGGCGGGATGGGAGCGCCCAGGCTGCTCGCCACGCTCCGCTGCGGCAGGCATGGGTCCCGGGTGGGTATTCCGCCCGGGATGGGTGGCGGACTCCAGGCTGAGGACATGCGCCTTGTTCGACCCGTGGACAATGGCGGCGGCCGCCTCCAGAAACCGGTGGAGCCAGTCTCCCATGAGGTCCATGTAAGACTGGGACAAACAGTCGGTACCCGTGAGGCGGTCCATTGCCTCCATATCCGCCGGGCTTGGCTGGAGGAAGCTCGTGGCGGTGGTGTCCTGGGGCATGAGGACAGGGCTGCGGCTGCGCTGGCTGAGGAGCAGCGCGAACTGGACGGCGCCGAGCCAGGCGGAAAAGAGGCGTTCATCGAACTTCCAGGTGGCTCCACTATTTGCATAGTAGCGCTCACGGTCCTCCAGAAAGGCACTGACCGCGCCGGGAGCACCCGCCTCCGCGCATGCGGCCGGGATCTGTGAACGGGCAACCACCTCTCCCGTCAGGGTGCGCGCCCATGCGTGCATGGAGGGGGTGTCCTCCGAAAACGACACGATCCAGAAGGAGATGAGGGCGGTGGCCTCCATGTGGAGGGAGCGGCGGACAAAGGGATCCCCACGTCCAGCAGGCGCGTGATGCCATGGGTGAGCCGCACGATCTCCTCCGCATCCCTGCCGCGACGGATGTCATAACATTCCTCCTCGTGCGTGTCCATGGGTTCTCCGGCCGGGATCATGTGGTTCCTGAAATGCGGAGGAGAGGTTGTTCCAGTCCAGGACGCGGGGGCAAGTGATAAGGACGGAGGCCATGACGATTGCTTGCCAGTTCCGGTGGGATGGGATTCCAATGCCAGCCGCCCGATGATTCTCCATATCTCCCTCAAAGACGACCAATGGATCCAGATGACCGACGTGGAGTTGCGGGGGATGTGGGAGAGCGGCCTGTTGCGCGATGAGGATGAGTGTTATTACTGGATCGAGGGTATGGATGGCACCCGCCCGCTGAAGGAGTATTTCCTGCACATGCCGATGGCAGCCCCTGCTTTGCCACAACCGGTGACCTCACCACTGCCGGTGGCGGTGGCGGACGCGGCTACCGGGCCATCAGGGAATCGGCGGCGAGGAAAGCTGACGGTGCTGGTGGTTGGCGTGGCGGTGCTCGCAGGCCTGGCGGTACTGGGGAGTGCCATCATCACCGGTATGGCAGGATGGGCAGAGCCACAGGCCCTCAAGGAGCCACCCGCCAAAGCCGCGGAGCTGAAGGAACCGGAGGAGCCGTTTGAGCTGGCTGAGGTGACGGCGCCGGTGGAAAAAGCCCCGCTCCCAGCCCCGCCCGTGAAGCACGGGGCCGCGCCTCCGCCCGCACCGGCGTCTGTTCACCAGATCCTCCAGAGGTTTGTGGCGGTGGAATCCATCCTCCCCAGGGACTACGGTGATTTCCGCATCGACAGGGTGGCAGCCCCTGACGCCACCACTCTGGAGTATCATTTCACCATGTCCACGACGCCGGAGGCACCGCGGGAGGCAAGGTTGATTTTCAGGGTCGCGATGGAGGAGCGGGACTTCCTCACCGGTTTCGGGATGCCGGAACTGGTGTTCGAGCCGAAGCATGGCATCGTCGTCCGGTGCATCGTCAGGGACAAGGACGGCGGTGTCATCGTGACGCACGAGGTGAAGCCATCCGAGACGGCGACGCGGACGCCGGAGGAAAGGAACGAGGTGGTCGACGCGTTGATGGAGCAATACGCCAGGGAGTTCCTCGTGACGGATGAGGAGAGTGAGGATATCCGCGTCACCGCGCAGCGCTACCTGCCGGGAAAAGTGATGGAGACGGAGGTGGAGGTATCCTCCCCTGCGGCGCAGTTTATGCTCAAAGGTCGGGGCATGGCTTTGCTGCGCAAGGATGACGAGGCCCGTTACTTTGGGGAAGACGGAGCGGTGTTCCGCAAGAACGAAGTGATCTTCCGCACCCGGGTCGTGACCAGGGAGGGGAAGGAGGTGGGTAGGTACACGGTGGGCGCCGGCTCACCGGGCGGACCGCTGCAGGCGGCGGAGAATACCGCCCGGGAGAGTGAGGCGGAAAAGATCCTGCGCGCACATGCGGCAAAGACCGACATCAATGGACTCCCGCCCAAGCCTCTGTCATTCAAGGTCTCGGAGATCTCCGCGCCAGGAGGTGGTCTCCTGGAATACAAGATGACCCAGCCGGTGCTTGCCGGAGCTGATCTGGCGGAGGCGCGGTTGCGCATGATACTGGCGGTTGAACATCCCGCATTCTTTCAAAGGGATGGACTGCCAGCCGTTTTCTTCAGACCGGGAAGTGACCTGCGCCTGCGGGTGAGGGTGCTGGACGCCACGACGGGGAAGCCTGTGCTGATTCATACGATCACCCCCTCCGAGATCCTGCGGTGGACTTGGCCACAGGGGGAGCGCCGGGTGGGGGAGTTGATGACACGGTATGCCAAGGAGTTCGAACCATTCGACCAACCCGGCGGTCCGCGCAGCACGTCCGTGGCATGGCTGCCGGACAGAATACTGGAGAAGACCATACGGCTCCGGCGGGCCAATCACAACTACGGCCAGCATGCGGCATGGGAAGCCTCCACCAAGGAGGAATACGAACGGGCCTACCGGCAGCCTGACCACGACTGCTACCGCATGCACCGCATCAGCATCCGCTACCATGTCTATGACCAGGATGTGCGGCCACTCGGCACTTTCCTCGTGGGGCCGGCAGCGGGGAAAAAATGACGGGGCAATCAGATGTGGGATGGCGGGCCCGGCCTTTCCCCGCCGGTGTTGGTTCCGGTTCCCATCCCCCCCCTTTCACTCCGGGATCTCCACGACCTGATAAAACTGCCGCGGGTTCGCCGTGCGGTCGATGGGGTGGGGGAAGGAGAGCGCCGCGCCCGTGCCCGGCTTTCCCGCCGGCAGGATGGCCCAGCGCACCAGATCGCGGGAGGTCGCCACGCGGTAGTGGTGGCCGGTGCGGCTGTTGCACGTCAGCGTGCCGGTGGGTGCGGAAAAACCGAATGCCGTCACCGTGGCCAGCCGTTCGCGCAGCGGCGCGTCCACTGCCAGCGGGTAGCCCATCGCCCGCAGGAAATTCAGGTCCGTCGTCTCGATGTTCGTCCATGACGGATGGTCGTTCGCGTAGGCGATCCCGCTGATGTGGGAAAAGTCGATGTAGGATCCGTTCGTGCCGCCCGGCCCGCTGACCGGCGGCATCTTCACCACCCGGCCATGGCGGTCCCGTGCTTCGAAATAAAGCCCCGTCTGGTTCCGCACGTTCTGCCAGTTCGCCGCCAGCGGAAAGCTGTTCACCCGGTAGCTGATGCCCAGGCTGTCCGGCGCGCCCAGCACCGCGTTCCCGTTCTGGTCGCGGTAGAGCGTGTCCACCAGCCGCGCCGTCACCCACTTTCCGCGCGGGTCCGACGTCGCATCCAGAAAGAGGGAGCTGGACGCGCCGAACGCGTGGTGCATCTCATGCCGGCCCAGCCCGCGGATGTTGTTGATCAGCGCGCCGGAACTGCCGGAGTACAGCGCGTTCACATCCAGGTTCCAGCTCAGCGTCACGTCGGACGCCGCGGATGGCCGCTGCATGCCCTTCACGATGATGAGCCACAGCCCCGGTGCGGACACCTGCCCGCCCGTCTCCGCATGGCGGTGGTACTGGGACCAGGTCGATCCCGCGGACGCATAGGCCACCGTCTCGTTGTCATTGATGGACACGCGCACCACCGCGTCGGAGTCGAACACGGCGCCCAGGTCCGTCAGGAACGCCTGCATCTCCGCACGCGCCGCCGCGGACCATGTTTCCGTGAACCACTTGCTGCCCGGCTCGAACTCCGCGTTGAACCGCACGGCGGCTGGTGCATGGGATGGTATGGCTGCGGAAAGCAGGGCTGCGGTCAGGATAGGGCGCATGATGGTTCGGATCGTGGATGGTGGATTGGAAGCGGAGGTATGGACGGAGCGCGGACTTCAGTCCGCTTGGTTTCGCAAGGTCCGGATTCCACAGAGCCTTGGGCTATCATCCGGTTGCGGAGCCTTCTCCGGACACGGATCAAAGGATTAACGGATTGTGATGCTGCCGACCTTTTGAAGAACCAATCCGTGCAATCCGTGCAATCCGTGGTTGATGAATACCGGATCATCCTGATGAGCGTTCCCGATCCCCAAAGGCAATGGACCGCCGTCCGCGCTGCTGTCAGATCACGGCGCATACCTCACCCTCAGTCTCAGGAAGCGGCGGCCCGCCTTGTCATCGGACTCCGGGTCGCGGAACAACACGCGCGCCATCCCCGCCACCGTCTGCGTGGAGGCGGGCGCGGTGGCCACCACCGTCCAGTCCTCCAGATCGTCGCTGGCCAGCAGCTCGTAGGTCAGGCCCGTCGTGTCCGGCGGGCGGGTGAACTCCAGCCCCGGCCTGCTCGTCGTGCCGTCCATGGACCACCGCAGGTCCAGCCCCGGCGTGTCGCCCGTCTTCGGCAGCGTGGCCAGCGCGTATTCCATGAAGTTCGGCCTGCCGTCCCCGTCCGCATCCCGGTCCCACGCGGACACCGCCGGATCCTCCAGCTCCGCCTCCGTGAAGGCCGCCGCAGCCCACGCCGCATAGCCACCCGCCGCAGGGGAAATGGGGATGCCCGCCAGCGCGAGGTTGTCGAACCGGTTGTTCCCGCCCGTGCCGCCCGCCCCGGCGGAGAACACCACCTTCAGCGCGAACAACGCGTTGTCCTCCGCACCGTCCACCGCCTTCAGGTTGAACTCCTCCACCACCGGCGTCCCGTCCACCACCGTCACCTCACGCAGCGGCAGAAAGGTCGTGCCGTCCACCGTGTAGGTCCACGTCTGCGTCCCCGCGCCGGAGCCGGACCGCCGTGTCTCCACCGTCGCCGTCACATCCTTGTAGCCCGTCGTCGGCAGCCGGAACACCACCGTGGAGCCGATGGGGTTGTTCACCCGCAGGTGGCGGCCCGCCGCATCCGGCGTGCCGTCGCCGTCCGGGTCCTTCGCATTCGCGCCTTTGAAATCCTGCCCCGTGTCCGTCAGGAAAGCCGTCGTCCCACCCGGCGTCGTGGAGATGGAGCCACCCGTGCCGTGGTTCGGCACCAGCGCGTCCGCCAGCACCTGCGGGTTGAAGTTCCAGTAGTGCACCAGCGTCGCCGCGGGTGCCCCCGCCACCAGTTGCTCCGGCGCGGACCAGTGGGACCACCGGCCCGTCGTGTCACGGTGCCGCACCCGCACCCGGTATGTTTTCCCCACCGTCACCGCGGACACCGGCACGTCCAGCGCCATGCCCGTCGTCGCCGCCGTCCATGTCGGGGTGATCTCGTATTTCCTGCCCTCCTCCGCCGTGTAGCCCGCCACCCCCGGTGCGGAGATGCGGGACACCCTCCACTGCGTCTCCGCGTGCGCGTTCACCCCCGCATACGCGGATGAGGTGAAACGCATCGCATCCACCGGGTGCCCCGGCTCCCCCGTGTAGGAGATCACCGGGCGGGACGGGATCGCCGCGTCCAGCGACTCCTTCAGCAGATACTGGTAGCCGTAGCCAAGCTGCCTGCCGTTGTTCGCCGCCCAGTTCCCTCCCGGCCACGTGTCCGTCGCATAGTCGATGTAGTACTTCGCCATGTCCTCGAAGCCCGCCGTCCCCGTGAAGGAAGGATCCCGCAGCCACCGTGTCCACGTCCCCCCGTCATGGATGGAGTCCAGCGGCGTGCGGAAAAAGTTCCCCCGGTGGTTTTCGGACCCGCTCGTCCCGCCCAGGCCCGTCGCCGTCACCACCGTCCCTTTCGTCCGTGGGTGCAGGTTCCACAGCGCCGCGTCCGCGTTCGCCCAGTTGTCCGTCGTCCCCGGTGGTGACAGGATCTGCCGGTACTCATCCACCAACTGGCCGATCTGCCCGCCCGCCGGGTCCGCGTCGGACGCCAGCAGGTCCAGCACCTCCCGCGCACGGTTCCGGAACTCCAGCGCCAGCTCCGGATGATAGACGATCGAACGGTGCTGGTCGATCGTCCCGGACTTGTGCGTCTTCGCGATGAACATCATGTCCATGTCCCACGGGATGGGCAGCCACCGGTTGTCCGACGACCGGTGGTAGAACAGGTGGTTCTCACCCGGCCGCAGGTCGATGTTGCCGAACAGGCGGTTCAGCGCGTGGAACGTGTAGTAGCTGTCCATGTCCATGTTCTCCCGCCACCACGCCGCCGTCGGGATGGTCTTGCTGGACGTGTCGCGGAACGCCTTCCAGTCGCTGGAGTCCAGCGGGAATCCCGGCAGCACCGTCTCCGGGTCGCCCTCGTTTTCCTCGATCTTGTAGATGTTCCCGTCAGGCAGCCCGCGTTCATCCAGGAAGCCGCCGCCCACCTTCTCCACCGCCAGATACAGCCCCCAGAAATCCCCCGCGTACTGTCCGTCGATGTTCCCGCCCGTGGACACCGGGTCGCCCACCATCGTCCCCGCGGCCGGTGTTTCCTGCGCGTTCCTCACCACGCGGAAGTGGTAGTAGTGCGTGTGCGGCGCCAGTCCCCCCGCCAGCGTGTGCGCCTTCAGCGACATCGCCTCCTCCATCCCCGCGCTCCCGCGGTTCACCGGCACCCACGGGCTCGCGTTCGCGTTCGCGGAAAAGCTCCCCCACGTCTCCGCATACGGCACGCCGAAATGGTTCTTCGCCGCCAGGTCCCGCCCCGGGTTGAAGTAGAAGCGCCACTTGTTCTTCCCGGACTGGTAGGTGGAGAACTGCCCCCTGTTCCGGTACTCGATGTTTTCATAGACGATCCCGTCCACCACCAGCGTCCCGCGCATCCTCACCTCCCGGAAGGAGGTGTTGTACTGGGAGTTTAGTACATCCGTGCCCGTCGTGATCAGCGTATAGACCGGGACGGACGTCAGCGTCGCCGGGGAGAACGTCTGCAGCGGTGTCGGGTTCGCCGGGATCACCGTGGACGGCCGCAGCGCGCCCTTCCACTCCGGCACACCGTCATACACATACCAGGCGAAGTTCGGCTGCCCGTCATCCGCGAAGGGTGCCCGCGTCCGGTTGCCAGGACTGTCCTCGAAGACGATGCGGTAGCGCACCAGCCTGCGGTTCGCCTGCACCGTCCCCGGCACCACCGCGCGGTGCACCCCGCCGCCCTCGTGCGTCATCGGCGCCTGCACCCAGCCCGTCGCATACGCCGCGTCGGAGATGCGGATGTAGGAACCCGGCTCCACCACCTGGTACTCCAGCGTCACCGGCCCCACGCCATCCGGGTCCTGCACCGTCGCCGTCACCACCACCTCCTGTCCGGACACCGGCTGCCGCGGCTGGTGGGACACCTGGGAGATCACCGGTGGCGTCTGCGCCAGCGGCGTGTAAATGCTGTTGCGCGCCCCGGGCGTCGGCGCTGCCGGCACATACGCGCCCATCCCCGCCGGTGCGCCGGACGCCCGCCACGCGCTGCCCGCCGCGTTGTCCAGCTCCGGGTGGATCAGCTCCGCGGACGCACCCTCACCGTCGATCATGCTCGGCCATGGAAAGCCGAACTTGTAGTCCACGCCGTCCCGCAGCGCGCCGCCCGCGTCCCGCAGCTCGATCATTTCCCCCGTCGAGTTCAGCTTCCCGCTCCACGGTCCCACCGCGCCCACGGACCAGCGTGCCGTGACCGCCGCCGGATCCATCGCCACCACCAGATACCCTCCGGCCGGGATGCTCGTCCCCGCCGGGATCGTGAAGGTCACCGCGTTCGCCACCCGCCAGCCGGACACATCCACCGCCGCCGCGCCCGTGTTGTGCAGCTCGATGAATTCCTCCAGGTCATGGCCGTCCTCCGGCTTCGGATGGAATTCATTGATGACCACTTCCGCGTGCAGCACAGGGGCCGCCAGCAGCAGCCCCAGCAGCGCGCCGGTCATCTTTCCCGCGGGGGATATGGATCGCGTAATCCATCCGGAAATGAGGGGTCCTCTGGCCATGGTTCCGGCATTACCGGGACATGGACCACGCCTTTTAAAGCAAATACGGGAAAGGATCGAAAACAGCGGAAATCATACTATTCTGACATCATGGGCGGTCGGGTCTGTCGGCGCGTGTCAGAAAAAGATCAAAAACACAAACCAGAGGAGCATCGAATCGAATTGGAAGGAATCACATCGCGGGGAAGCATGAGGTGATAGTTCCAGCCAAACGCGAATCAACACCACCTCCCCATGAACACACACATTCTCGTTCCACTGATCGCCTCCCTCTCCGCCATCTCCGCCAGCGGATCCATCCTCATGCTCGACTTCGGGCCGACCACCGCGGCCGGGGCGGACCTCACCAACAGCCCCTACCACACCGTGGCTGGCGGCGGATTCACCGACGGCTCATGGAACAAGATCGAGAAGGCGGACGTCAGCTCCCTCACCTGGTCCGGCGGAGGCACCGCCACCGGAGTCTCCGTCAACCTCGGCGTCGCCCCCGGCTCCGGCACGCCCACCGTCGTCAACTACGCAACCGCGCCCAACTCATCCAGCGCACTGGGCACCCTGTGGCCATCAGGTGGTGGCATCTACGCCGCCACCTCCGTCGGCCGGGACGGCATCTTCGGTGTGGCCAACCAGAGCCTCGGCATCCAGATCACCGGCCTCGCCGCCGGGATCTATGAAATTTTCGTCGTCGGACGGAACACCAACACCGGCAGCACGATCGCCAACTCCTACGTCGGCGCCGGTGTCGCCGGGGAGAACTTCGACTTCTCCGGCCTCACGCCCATCAGCATCAACTACACCGCCGCGACTTCCACCGCCGCCTGGATCGAGGGCGTGAACTACTCGAAACACACCATCACCCTCGCCGCCGGCCAGGCTCTCAACATCGCCACCCAGGGCACGGACGCGGACAGCCAGTTCCGCGGCTTCATGAACTCCATCCAGATCGTCCAGCAGGTGCCGGAGCCATCCGCCGCCCTGCTGTCCGGCGCGCTCCTCCTGCCGCTGCTCCGCCGCAGGCGCGCCTGAACCCAGGACCGTCCCGGATGATGCCACGCCCCTCTCCACGGAGGGGGAAATCTCCAGGTCCGCATGAACCACCATGCGGACACACGGGAGAACCACGCCCAAAAATCCGCCCGCATCCTGAAACCTGCATCCTGAATCCCTCCATCCACCCATGAAATCCCACGCTTTCCTCCGGCTCCTCCTTTCCTGCTCCATCCTCATGGCGGCGCACGCCGGAGCCGCCACCCTCGCCGTCAACTGGGGCGGTGACTACGGCACCGGGAATGCCTTCGAGCCGAACGGCTTCACCGGCGGGGAGCCGGGCCAGCTCAGTCCCTCCACCAACTACTCCGGCACCAGCTCCGTCTTCTACGGTGACGCCCGCTCCTTCATCGGCGGCATCTACCAGGGAACCAGTACCACCTTCGGCATGGTCGTGAACAACGGCGGCCTCGACCGCATCGAGCTGAAAGGCTCCGACGCCTTCACCCCGGACCCGCCCAACAACACCGGCTTCCTCCTCCTCTGGAAGCAGCAGGACTTCCTCAACGGCATGAACACCGGCGAGGTCGGCTTTGACGCTACCTCGTCCGTCCGCCTCAACATCACCACCTACGCCAACCAGGCCGCGGACAGCGGGCGCCTCGTCCTGCGCTCCGGCGGACAATATTACATCTCCTCCCGCATCTACACCGCCAGCGGGGACCAGACCACCGCCAACCTCCCGGCCCTCAGCTTCTTCGCCTACAACCCCGCCAATGACATCAACGTCAACGGTGACGGCACCCCCGCCTCCATCGCCTCCGGCGGCGTCATCCCCGGCGTCACCGAGGTCGGCTTCTACTTCGAGTCCATCGGCAGCAGCAACGCCGTCCGCATCCAGGACTTCGAGGTCAGCCTCGTCACCGTGCCGGAGCCATCCTCCATGGCTGCCTCCGCCTCACTCCTCGCCGCCGTGTGCCTCATCCGCCGCCGCCGCAACGCCTGATTCCATTTTCCAGAAAACCAACATCCAATACCGCCAGAGTTCATGATTCCGAAGAAAGTCCTGCCCGCCCTGCTGCTCACCGTCGCATGGCCCCACCACGTCCACGCGCTGGAGGAGATCAGCGGCCCCGAAAAGCTCACCAACGGCACCTTCGACGAAGCGGGGCAGGGGGATGAGGTCCCCTTCTCCGGCTGGGCCGGACGCGCCAGCCAGGGTGGCGAATACACCTTCACCCTCGCTGAAGGAAAGACCGGCAAGGCCGCGAAAATCTCCGGCACAAAGACCGGCCGCGCCCACCTCTGCTACAACGGAGGCTTCCCCGCAAAGGCCGGCGAGGTCCTCCGCATCCGCTTCTGGGCGAAGACCGACAACCTCAAAGGCGGCATCTTCGCCAACCTCGAGGGCGAGCCCAACAACAACGGCTGGCACAAGATCAACATCGGCTCCTCCACCGACTGGCAGCAGTACGAAACCCGCGTCACCGTGCCAAAGGGTGCCAACGGCCAGGAGGAGCCGAAGATCGGCCTCTGGTTCTACCACTTCGGCACCGGCGACTTCTACCTGGATGAGGTCAGCGCCACCATCGTCACGCCGGATGATGGGAAGCGCGCCCAGCGGGAGCTGCAGGAGATCCGCGCCTGGGGGGACGCCTACGGCACCGACGGCGGGGTGAAGGCCGCCATCGACCAGCTCGTCACCGGGGCTGCCGGAGCCTCCACCCTCGCCGCCGTGCGGGAGGTCAGGGGAAAGGCCTTCGACATCATCGGCCGCCACCAGGGCGCGGACGGCGGCTTCGCCGTCGGCATCACCACCGGCCTCGCCCACGTCTTCCTGGATGAGGACTACCACGGCGGCTTCGCGAAGTCCCTCAACATCGCCCTCGCCCGCAACGAGAGCGAGGGCGCGCAGCTCGCCGTCATCCCCACCGGCGCGGAACTGAAAGGCGCGTCCGTCACCCTCGACGGCGACCTCGTTTCCTCCGCCGGGAAGATCCCCGCGTCAAAGGTGAAGATCGACCTCGTCGGGTTTGTGGACACCACCGAGGGCAAGCGCCCCTACCAGTCCACCAAGCTCGGCTGGTGGCCGGACCCGCTGCTGCCCAACGGCGCGTTCGACGTCAGGGCAGGGGAGGTCCAGCCGCTGCTCGTCACCGTCACCACGGACGCCACCACCGCACCCGGCCTCTACTCCGGCGGCCTCACCATCACCGGCGGCGGGAAGAAAGTCGCCCTGCCCATGAAGGTGCGCGTCCATCCGTTCACCCTGCCGGTGAAAAGCACCCTCACCACCCTCGTCCTCGGCAGCGGGGAGGAGAACGTCACCAAGTTCTACGGCCAGGACCCCGGCGGAAAGATCGCCGACCGCATGGTGCTGGAGGCGTCGAAGCTCCGCATGCCACCCGGCGGACTCCTCAACGGCTGGGGCTGGAAGACCCCCGGCGTGCCGAAAAAGTCCGGCGGCGGCTATGATTTCGCCAAGCTCGACCGCTGGATCGACATCATGAAGCCCTACGTCACCCGCTTCCCCATCGTGACGGTCCCGCGCTTCCGCAAGTTCGGCGGCGGCGAGTATGATGACACCTTCAAGCGCGAGCTGGAGGACTTCCTCAAAGCCTACGCCCGCCACCTGAAGGAAAAGGGCATCTACGGCTCCGCCGTCTTCTACAACCTCGACGAGGCCTCCGACCACGAAAGCCTCCGCGAGTGGGACGTCTGCAAGGAGATGTACGACCTCTCCAAGAAGACCCTGCCCGACATGCCCGTCATGCAGTGCCTCAACGAGTTCAAAGGCGTCCAGGCCCTCTCCGGCCACGCCGACATCTGGGACCTCTACTACGGCCAGTATGAACAGGCAGGCGGACCGGAGCAGCTCAAGACCGGCCATGAGATCACCCTCTCCGTCTGCGTCTGGCCCAGCGAGCGGCCCAACATCTTCGTCGAGTATCCACTGGTGGACGCGCGCATCCTGCCGTGGATCTGCTACCGGGAAGGTGCGAAGGGATTCGAATACTGGGACCTCTACCAGACCTGGCCCGCCAACGCCGGGAACCTGGACTGGTGGAAATCCGGCGGAACCCGCACCACCTGGAAGTTGGTGAAAAACCACGGCGACGGACTCCTCCTCTACCCCGGACCGGACGGCACACCGCTCAGCAGCCTGCGCATGGAAGCCCTCCGCGACGGACTGGAAGACCACGACTACCTCGCCCTCCTCGAAAAGCGCGGCGGCCCGAAGGCCGAGGCCCTGCTCAAGGAAGCGAAGGAAGTCCTCGTCACCGGCGTCACCACCTATGACACGGACCCCGCGAAGCTCCTCAACCTCCGCGAGCGCATCTCCGCCGTCCTCTCCACCCGCTGAGATTTCCTTTCCACCCGCCTCACCCAGCCAGACCGCCATGAGCCGTCAGACAGCCATCGCCATCGCCGCCCATCCGGACGACATCGAGTTCAAGATGTGCGGCACCCTCCTCCTGCTCCGCCGCGCCGGATGGGACATCCACTGCTTCAACCTCGCCACCGGAAATGGAGGCAGCACCCTCCACGACTCCGCCCGTACCACGGAGATCCGCGCGGAGGAGGCCAGGGACGCCGCCCGCCTCATCGGCGCCACCTGGCACCCGCCCATCACGGATGACATGGAGATCATCTACGGCGCCGCCTTGCTGCGGAAAGTCGCCGCCGTCATCCGTGAGGTGCGCCCCTCCATCGTCCTCACCCATCCGTTGCAGGACTACATGGAGGACCACATGGAGACCGCCCGCCTCGCCGTCTCCGCCGCCTTCGCCCACACCATCACCAACTACGTTACCGACCCGCCACGCCCATCCTACCCGGACGACATCACCGTCTACCATTGCATGCCCCATGGCGCGTGCGATCCCATCCGCCGTCCCGTCATCCCCAGCGCCTGGGTGGACACCACCAGCGTCCACCGCCAGTCCATGAAGGCGCTCGCCTGCCACCGCAGCCAGCGCGAGTGGCTGGACGCCACCCAGGGCATGGGCGACTACCTCCAGTCCATGGAACACCACGCCCGCCACATGGGCCGCCTCTCCGGCACCTTCCAGTTCGCGGAGGGCTGGTGGCGCCACCAGCACGACGGCTTCTCCCGCCACGACACCGATCCCCTCGCCGAAGCCCTCGGCGCGGACCATCTCCCCAACCCCTACTTCATCGCCGCGGACTTCCCGGGCCGCAGTGCATCAGACCGTAGCTGCGGCGTCCCGCCGCAATGGAGCGCAGCGACATAGCGGGCCAACCATCCATTTCCGCCTGCAAACCGTGGTTGCGGCGTCCCGCCGCGACTCTTCTCCATAGCACCCGCACGGAGCGCGGACTTCAGTCCGCCCCACAGCACCCGG
The DNA here is from genome assembly GCF_026625605.1 of Luteolibacter sp. SL250. Classification (NCBI taxonomy): domain Bacteria; kingdom Pseudomonadati; phylum Verrucomicrobiota; class Verrucomicrobiia; order Verrucomicrobiales; family Verrucomicrobiaceae; genus Luteolibacter; species Luteolibacter sp. SL250. Next base: position 3,796,615 of record NZ_CP113054.1, on the reverse strand, counting down.
AACCCAAAACCCCAGCCACCTCCATGCGGACTGAAGTCCGCGCTCCATCCCACCCTCCCCAAGCGACGGCGGGACGCCATCGCCACGGCCTGCGGCGGGACGCCGCAGCCACTGTTCCAAACCTCATCCCATAATCCGCGGCATCCTCAATGATCCTCTTAATTTGAATCATTCATTGGATCCAACAGTTCGTCCATGTCCGCTGCGCTTCCATTGCGCTTGAAAAACGCCCACCACCCGCGCCACCCATCCCATCACCAATCCCACCCACCCATCTTCCCTTCAACATTCAATGTTGGACGTTCGATGTTCAATGTTCATCTCCTCTTCACTTCCTCCTTCAATGTTGGACGTTCGATGTTCAATGTTCGACGTTCACTCTTCCCTTAACCGCCATGATCCCACGCACCGCGAAACCCGTACACGAACAGCTCGAATGCTCCGACGGAACCGAATGGGTCTCCTGCAAGCGCATCCGCGGGGATGACTTCGGCTGCATCTGGCACTTCCACCCGGAGCTGGAGATCACCCTCGTCCTCTCCGGCGGCAGTTGCCGCCGCGTCGGTGACAAGATCGAGAACCTCCACGAAGGCGACCTCACCTTCCTCGGCTCCAACCTCCCGCACGACTACCGCAACGACCGCATCCCCGGCACAAAGTTCCGCCCCGTCGATGCCCTCAACATCCAGTTCCACCCCGACTTCATGGGCAAGCGCTGGTCCTCCCAGGGAGACACCGCGCCCCTCCAGCGCCTCCTCCACCAGGCCGCCGACGGCTTCCGCATCCTCGGCCCCACCCGCGACCGCATCGAGAAAGCCATGCTCGGCATGGTCGGCGTCTCCTCCCTCCGCCGCATGATCCTCCTGCTCGAAATCCTGGAGGATCTCTCCACCTCGCCCGATCTCGAAACCATCTCCTCCTACGGCTTCACCCCGGAGGTCGTCCACTCCGACGGCGAGACCATGTCCACCATCTGCAACTTCATCCAGGACCGCATCGGCAGCCCCATCTACCTCTCGGACATCGCCCGCCACCTGCGCATGAGCGAGATCACCTTCAGCCGTTACTTCCGCTCCCGCACCGGAAAAACCTTCCCCACCTACCTCAACGAGATCCGCATCTCCCGCGTCTGCCGCCTCCTTGCGGAGACCGACAAGCCCGTCGGCGAGATCGCCTGGGACTGCGGCTTCGACTCCATCGCCAACTTCCAGCGCCAGTTCAAGCGCATCCAGGGCTGCACGCCGAAGGCCTACCGCTCCCGCATCGCCGGACTCCATTCACCCGCCGCCGGACCCGTCGGCACCGTCCTCCTCAATCCATGATCAAATACAACGTCGGACTCGTCGGATACGGCTGGGTCGCCTCCGCCCACATCCCCGCCATCAACGCCAGCACCCAGGCCCGTGTCACCGGCCTCTTCTCATCGCGCCCGCACGATGAAAAGGAACTGGAAGCCCGCCACGGCCACCCCATCCGCACCTACGCCACCTACGCGGACATGCTCGCGGATCCGGACATCCACGTCATCTCCATCTGCAGCTTCGCCGGCCTCCACGCGGAGCAGGCCATCGCCGCCGCCCATGCCGGAAAGCATGTCATCCTTGAAAAACCCATCGCCCTCACTTGGGACGACTGCCTGCGCATCGCCGCCGCGTTTGAGGAAAACGGCACCAAAGCCTGCGTCTGCTTCAACGGCCGCTTCTCCGGACAGTTCACCACCATCAAGGCCGTCATCGACCAGGGCCTGCTCGGCGACCTCCACTACGCGGAGGTGGACTACTACCACGGCATCGGCCCGTGGTACGGCCAGTTCGAGTGGAATGCCAAGGCAGATGGCGGCGGCAGCGCCCTCCTCACCGCCGGCTGCCATGCCGTCGATGCCATGCTCCTCTGCATGGGCGGCGACGTCGCCTCCGTCACCAGCATGTCCACCCGCTCCCGCAGCCCCATCTTCGCCCCCTACGAATATGACACCAGCAGCGTCACCCTCGTGAAGTTCCACGACGGCCGTGTCGCCAAATGCGCCGCCATCGTCGATTGCCTCCAGCCCTACTACTTCCACACCCACCTCTGCGGCAGCGAGGGCAGCCTGCTCGACAACCAGTTCCACTCCATGAAGCTCCACACCGACAAGTCCCGGTGGAGCAACCTCGCCATGACCATGATCGGCTCCGGCGACGTCCACGACCACCCCTTCCAGCGCCAGTTCCAGGCCTTCTTCGACGCCCTCGACCGCGGCCAGCACATGCCCCTCACCGATTTCCAAACCGCCCTCCACACCCACCGCATCGTCTTCGCCGCCGACGAATCCGCCCGGACGGGTATGCCGGTTGCCATCGAATGATGGCGTCGTGGCCGCAAGGTAGCGTCGTGGCCGCGCCCCGTAGCGTCGTGGCTGCAAGGTAGCGTCGTGGCTGCGCCCACGACGGCTGGGAAGATCCACCATCACCCCGGCGTTCCGCTTCCTCCGGAGCATTGTCATATAGGATGCGTCGTGCCCGCGGCTCCGCTTCCTCCCGCCCTTTGTCGATGGGCAGCAGGCGGGATGATCCGCCTCCCTCCGCTCACGCCCTTTTCCGGCGCAACAGCGGCAGCAGCACCCCTCCGGCAAACACCGCGACGGACGGCTCCGGCACCTGCCGGACGATCTGGATGGCATTCATGAATCCGCGGTTCTCCACTCCGGTTCCCTGCGTCGCGATGTTGAGCGCCTGCCCCTCGCCGACCGTGACCGTGTGCTTCGTGTAGTTCGTCCCTTCGATCCATGCGGCGGTAGAGGTCAGGTTCGTGTAGTTGATCGTGACCGGTGTCAGGCCGGAGAAATCGAAATTCTGTCCCGCCGTGCCGACCCCGGCGTAGGAATGCACGACGGAGCTGGAGATGTTCGTGTTGCGCCCGATGATGAAGATCTCATAGATCCCCGCGGACAGCCCCGTGACCTGGAGGCCCAGGCTCTGGGCATACAGGCCGAAGATGCCGTCACGCCCCACCGACGGGGAGGTGTAGATATTGTTCGACCCCATGGCATTTCCCAGCGCATTGGAGTTCGACGGCTGTGTCGCGTAGTTCACCACCGTGGAGTCCTGGGGCGCGGCGCCGAGGTTCAGCGTGATGCCTGCCGCCGCATCGCCGTTCGAGAAGATGGCGGACGGAAGGTCGGCCGTGGTGATCTGGTTCCATGAAGAGTCCGTGAACCCTGCTCCGGCCACCGTGTGGTAGGGGCTGTTCGTGAGGCTGGTTCCTGTGACGGCGGTCGGCCCGAAGTCCAGCATGAGGGTGGAGCCGCTGGCCGGGACCATGGACAGCATGGCGGCCAATGGAGCGAGGAAATGTGGTTTCATGGGAGGTAGGTGGACCGCGATATGAAGCGGAACCATCACCCCGGATATTCATCCGCCATGCCTTTCCATCCAACTCCATTCGATGCTCCTCTGTCCCGTGCTTTTGATCTTTTCAAGGCATTGCCCGCCGCGTCGTCTCCTTGTTATGGATCGTCCAGAACCTCGCCCACCAGCCCTTCCTTTCCCGCCCACCCAGCCGTCATGGCGCAGCCACGCCGCTACCCGCAAGGCAGCGTCGTGGCCGCAAGGTAGCGTCGTGGCCGCAAGGTAGCGTCGTGGCTGCGCCCACGACGGCTGGGAAGATCCACTACCGCCCCGCGGCTCCAACTCCGTCTGATATCCCATCGAAAGATGGACCACACTCGCAACGTCAGGTGACGCATACCCCGCCGTCATGGCGCAGCCATGCCGCTACACAGCCTAGCGTCGTGGCTGCAGGGTAGCGTCGTGGCTGCGCCACGACGGCGGGGGAGATCCACCGCCGCCCCGCGACTCCATATCTCTTCACCCTCCATCAAAAGGCACGCGGAACGGTAAGATGACGTCCACCCCGCCGTCATGGCACAGCCATGCCGCTACCCACCCATCTCCTTGTTCCGCGTCGTCTCCTTGTTATGGATCGTCCAGAACCTCGCCCACCAGCCCTTCCTTTCCCGCGGATCCACATCCGGATACCCCGCCGCAACCGAACCAAGGAACGGCCACTCTTCCCACGCTTCCACCAAACCCGCCCGCTCCGGATTCCTGAAAATATAAAGCAGCACATCCTCGAAAGCCTGCGGATTTCTCTCGCTCTCCACCAACACATGATCGAACGCCTGCCGCTGGAGTTTCATATCCCGTTCCCGCAGCAAACGGTTCCACCCGCGCCGGAAAAACTCCACCGCCGCCACCTGGTCCGAGTCCGCCGACGTGCCCATCAAAAGGAAATGCCCGTGATCCGGCATCAGGCAATAACCCGCACAGACCAGCGAGTATCGGTGGCACGTATGGACCAGCAGCTCCCGCACGCGGAAATGCATCGTTTCATCCAGCCATCCACGCTTCCGTCCATCGATGGTCATCGTCCAGTGAACCCACGCGTGCCCCCGATACCACGCCGCAGGCAGCCGCTTCAGTTCGTCCGGAGGTTCATCGCGCAGAGGCATGGCGGTGGTGAAGATCCACCATCCAGCTCACATCCCACAATCGCATTCTTCGGCGATCTCCCGGTAGCGTCGTTGCCCGTGGAGTAGCGTCGTGGCTGCGCCACGACGGCGGGGGAGATCCACCGCCACCCCGCCGCTCCATTGCTCCAGCACCCCATCTGAGAAAGAGCAAGCGCGAACGTCCTACGACGCCCACCCAACCGTCATGGCGCAGCCATGCCGCTACGCAGAATAGCGTCGTGCCCGTGGAGTAGCGTCGTGGCTGCGCCACGACGGCGGGGGAGATCCACCGCCGTCCCACCACTCCGCCCGCTCCCGCACCCCATCTGAGAAAGAGCAAGCGCGAACGTCCTACGACGCCCACCCAGCCGTCATGGCGCAGCCATGCCGCTACACAGCCTAGCGTCGTTGCCCGTGGAGTAGCGTCGTGGCTGCGCCACGACGGCGGGGGAGATCCACCGCCGCCCCGCGACTCCGCCCGCTCCCGCACCCCATCTGAGACAGAACAACGGGCAACGTCCCACCACGGAAAGGCACGCCCCGCCGCTTCAGGCAGAAAGTCCGCACGATAACCCACCTGACAAAAAGTGCGCATCGGCATCACCCCCCCCCTCACCTCACCGCCCGCGGCCTTCTCTCCATCTCTCCCCCAACCGCCCCGACCAACCCCCGTCTCCACGCTTCCGCGAACGTCCGGAACGCATCCGCGCTGTGGGAGAACACATCGTGCTTCGGCATTTCGCGCAGCTTGTGCGCGCCGCCGGGGGAGGTATCGCGCTGGTATCCCTCCAGACAGGCGACACCGCTGGGGTAGTCCTCCTGCGTGTCCGCCGCCGCGTCGTGCGGGGAACCATCCGCGTTGCGCGGCGTGTCGCAGTGCGTCCGGTGGAACCAGCAATGCGGCAGCAGATCCCGCACGTAGCCGATGCCCAGCCACACATCCGGCGTGCGCGGGATGACGACGATGTTGTCCAACCCTGCCGCGCGCAGCTCGCTCACGTACGTTTTCCCCGTCCCGCGGTCGCGTGTCTCCGCATCGTGCGGCAGGTGGTGCGCGGAGATGGGCCGGCGCCACTTCGCCTCCCACTTCCGGATCTGGTCCGGCAGCGCGGACCCGGGCAGGCCCTCCGCCTCGAACCAATCCAGCACCAGGAACCACCGCCCCACCGGCTGGATCAGCCACAGCGCGGAGTAGTCCGACAGCCCGATGTCCCAGAACGTGAACAGCGGGTGCTGCGCCTCCATGCCGAAGTCACAGATCCGCCCCGCCACGCGCAGGTCCGCCATCTGCCTGCCATAGATCGCGCCCTCATGGATCGCCTGGAACGCTTCGCCCGCTGTCGATGGAAATTCCTTTTTCATACCGTGTCCTTGTTCCAGGTGCTTGTGATCGTACCACAGCATCTGCCCCGCCGTGCAGGTGATGCCGTGCTCCGCGTGGAGCTGTTGGAAATACGCCTCCGTCTCCGGCCGCAGCGCGTGCCGCCCCGCCGGCAGCGTGTAGCGCGGGTCCTGCCACCACGGGAAAAAGTGGAAGCGGCTCTGGATGCTCGTCAGGTTCCCGTCGTCATGGCGCATCGCGTTGTTCAGCAGGCGGAAATGCTCGCCCATCTTTCCGCCCTCGTGCGTGCTCTCGATGTTCCGCACATTCCCCGGCGTCAGCGCGTTGAACGCCCCGTTGATGATCTCCCGCGCCTTGATCGGCGCCCAGATCGCCGTCTTCCCCAGTTCGGAAATATGCACGCGCTGCGGCGTCGTCCCGCGCAGCGAGGTCGAGCACCGCGCCACCGATCCATTCCCGAACGCCAGCTTCCGTGCCGATGGTGAAAGCAGCGGCACCGCCTTTTTCACCAGCCTGCCCAGCCGCCACGTCTCCGGGTGGATGTCCCCGTTGTCCAGGTGCTCCCACGCCGTCCGCAGCATGTGCAGCTTCGCCTCCGCATCCTCGATCGTGTAGTCGATGATCCCCGCCGTCAGCCCGCCGGGCGTGAAGATCAGGTCATCCGCATTCAGCACCTCGATGAACGTGGAGAACCCCAGCTTCCGCGCCTTCAGCACATGGTTGCAGTACCACATCCGGTTGTAGAAAGCCCGCTGTGCCACATTCGGCCGGAAAGGGATCAGCACCCCGTCCGCATCCCGGATCGTGTAGAGATGGTTCAGCCGCCACGCACGTGACGCCAGCGGGGTTGAGGAAAGATTCATGGATTATGAGAGGTGGACATCGAACATCGAACGTCCAACATCGAACGTTGAAGTGAAGAAAAGGCGGGTGGGATCGCCTCAGTCGCGACAGCGTCATGGAGTGCGGCAGCCCTCTGCCGCTTTGGGGGAAGAGATGAACATGGGAGGAAGCAACAAACCTCAGGATAACGCGGAGGCGTGTGATGCAGCGGAGACCATTTCTGATAGGGTGGATCATCCCGCTGCTGATAGCGGCAGAGGACTGCCGCACTCCATGACGCTGTCGCGACGGTGGCGATTTCCCCCAACCTCCTCTTCCTTCAAATTTCAATGTTGGACGTTCAATGTTCGATGTTCCTACAGCACGTCTTCCGGCAGTGGCCCGTGCTTTGGCAGCGTTTCCAGTGCGCGCGCCATCTGTTTCAGCAGGCTCGTCTCCGGGTCCTGGCCGGACAGCTTCAGGTCCATCTCGATCGCCTTCAGTGGATCCAGCTTTTCCAGCCGTGTGGAGGAGGACGTCCTGGCGATGTTCTTGATCAGGTCCGCGTCGCGCCCGCCCTCCGGGTCCAGCGCCGTCAACGGCGTGCGGACGATGCGGGCGAGGAAACGCCGGATCTCCAGCAGCGTCAGCGTGCTTTCATCCGCCGCGCGCGCCTGCACCGCGTCGATGTAGGCCGCCACCTCCGGACGCTTGCGCAGCTTGGACGCGTGGGGCCGCGCCGTGGCGCTGGTCCCCTTGTAGCCCGCCGCCAGATACGCCGTCACCAGGCAGTCACCCGCCAGCACCCGGTCCGCGAACAGGCGGTGGCGTGGCATTTTCGGCGGCTGCGGGGCATCATCGGTGGCGGACATGGTGGAGTGGGGGAAAGGGTGGGGGTCAGGGGGCGCTCCAGCGGTCGAAGTCGGTCACGCGTTTCAGGATCCTGCGGGACTTCTCCCGGCCCTCCTCCGTGATCGCCACCTCCAGCTTCTTCCCCGGCAGTTCCGTGTATTCGAAGTACGGTGTCCGTCGTACGTTGTTGCGCACCGCCCAGTAGGACTGCCCCACCTGGGTGGACAGCGGCACCAGCCGCATCCTCCCGCCCGTGCGCAGCAGCGCCGTCATCACCGCGAACGCGCCCAGCGACACGTTCTCCACCGTCAGCGCCGCCGCCAGCGCCACCGGGTCCGGGTGGGCGGTCGGGCATGGGGCGGCGGCGCGGCGTCGGGCGGGCATGACAGGGCTGGAGCGGGCGGGTGGGGGAGGGGGTGCGCTGGAAGGTGCGCGCCCCAACTACGGGAAACGCCGTAGTGCCGGAAAAGGAAGTGCCCCCATCCTACCCCGCCCCACACGCGCGCGCGAGCCGCGGATGTTCAGCATTTGTTCAGTAAGGAGGAGGGACACTCCTGTCCCTCGGCTGCAACCGGAACCCAGAGCACAGGCAAATCAACCCACCGCCATGTCCGCTGGGCTCCCATTCTTGTCCCCGGCTGCATTGGCGAATTACGAATGATCCACCGCAAAGCCGCGGAGGTGGCAAAGGGCGCAAAAGGAGGGAGAGGGTTCAAAGAAGTGGAACAACGTAGATCTGGAGTTTCGGAGTGGGAGATTGTGTTCCGCCGGGTCCTGTCAACTCACCATCATCTCCGCTGCGCCGCCATTCCTGTCCTTCGGCGGCAACCGGAACCCGGAGCAAGGGCAAACCAGAACACGAAAGATCCACCGCAAAGTCACAAAGATCGCCAAGAGACGCAAAGAACGGGAAAATCCGAAACCATGGAAAAGCGCTCCCACTCCCACCCATCCCCCCAATATCCCTTGCACCCGCCCTCTCCCGGCCCCATGTAAGGCCATGCCCTACACCTTCGAGGAGGACGATGAAGTCATGCAGGCCTACCTGGCGGAATATGACCTCGCGGACCCCGCCGTGTCCACCGGCCAGCGGACGAAGATCCTCAACCTCACCGCCTCCATCCGCCAGGCGAAGCGCCTCGACTTCGACGGCCGGGCAAAGGCCCTCTCCGCCATCGGCAACCTCGAGCGCCGCCTCGCGGAGATCCGCGTCTTCTTCCCCTCGGAGCACGAAGGCTACAACCGCCTCATCGCCTCCCACGTCACCGCCCTCGCCGGGCTCCTCCAGCGCGCGCAGGAAAAATTTCCCGCGGACGCCTGAGCCGTCCGCCCGTCACCGCCGGTTCATTTTCCTTCCGCCCGGCCCGTGGTTCGCGGGAGGAATCTCCCCCAGGGGAAATCCCACGGTCCTGTTTCCGGGAAATCACGCGAACATCAACGCCAGGGTGATGATGACACCGAGAAAAGTCAGGAAGATGACATCCTTTAAAATGGCCAAAGCAGTTCACCATCCCGGGCATTCCTAGCAGATACCAAGAAAATCGGTATCTTGACGGAGATGGCACCGCATTATCACGGAAAGCGCCCGCGCGGGGCTTGAAAGCGGCTTTTCCGGCCCGCCCGGCCGCCCGCTCACTTCCGTCTGCGGTAGCCCGCCGCGCACAGCACGCCACCCAGCGCCATCAGCGCCACGGATCCCGGCTCCGGCACATTGGACGTCACCACCACGTTATCCAGCAGGAAGCCATTGCCGCCGCCCTGGGAAAAGACCACCTCGTCGAACGTCGTGATCGGCGCGTTGTTCGTGGCCGTCCCCACCACGTTCCCGTTGTAGCTCACGGAGATCCCCATGTCCGTCGGGGAGTTGTAGGTCAGCGTGATCGACCCCGTGCGCGGCAGGAAGTCCCCGATGGACACCGCCACCGGATCCACCACCGTCATCTGCACCCCGTCCGTGCCGGTTCCCACGCCACCGGCGGCGGTCGTAAAGTTCGCTTCCCTCGCGATCCCCACCCAGGAGTCCGTGCCAGAGCCGAACTCCGCCCGGTAGCCGAGATCATTGTCGGATGCCGAGCTGCCGTTGGCGGAAACCGGCGTGCCGTTCGAGTTGTAGAAGCCGAACGTGAAACCCTCCGTATCGCTGAACGGAGAGGTGGAGCTGGCCGTCGTGGTGAAACGGAAGCTGAAGCTCAGCGTCACCGTGTCCCCCGGATTGGAAAGTGTGATTCCGTTCGTGAGGACCCCGATGATCCCGCGGTTCACGATCGTTCCTGCCCCCGCGCGTTCCATCACCAGCGCGTTCCCTGTGCCGAAGCCCGGGCTCGGATCATTGGCAATGCCCAGCGTCGCGTTACCGCTCCGGGCGTACCACGCGATGCCGCTGTTGTCCGTGCCTCCCGTCAGGTTTCCATCCGTGAAATTATCCGTCAACAGGATCGCCGCATCAGCGGACGAAAGGCACACCGCCGCGAGCGGCGCGAAGGAAATGAATCGGGACAGGCTTTTCATGGTTCAGATGGTTTGGAGGAAGTTTCCGGACGTGGGGAGGAAAGCCGGAATGTCCGTTTCACGCCACTCCCCGGATGGTTAGGATGGCCTGCGCAGCGGAGGTCGTGAGGGTGAGGAGGCCGTGAGACCTTCGGCAGCGGGGAAGTCCGCCAACAACCAGAGCCGCCCTCCCATCACCCACACACCCCGCCGCCGCTCCCCCCGGGCCTCCCTTTCCACCAGTCCTCCCCTTTGTAAAGGCAGCGGACCGTCGCGCCAGCGTCATGGAGTGCGGCAGTCCTCTGTCGCTTTGGCGGAGGATTCCGCCGAAGGCCAGCCACTGGAAAGATCGGGCGGTCCCTCGTTACGGAGAAAGCCCTTCGTTCCGGGAAAGTCCCACCCGCCATCTTCACTTCAACGTTCGATGTTGGGCGTTCGATGTTCGATGTTCCCCCCAGCCACGGTAGCTCGCCACCCGCCGCACACGGATCTTGGCACCGCGCCGTTCATCCCCTATCTCCATGGTGGAATGCCAACCGCGCGGAAAGTCCTGCCATTCCTCCTCTACCCTCTTCTCGGCGTGGTCGCCGGGTGGGCGTCCGTCGATGGAGCACGGCGCGGGAAAACATCCGCCGCGCAGCGTGCGGAGATCCACGCGCTGGAGACCCGGCGGTTCCCACCCGCCGGTGGCGGCAGACGCCCCGCTGATCCCACATCCGCCGGCCATCCCGTCGATGGTGACGGCTTCATCCGCCTGCTGAAGGAGGACCAGATGGGCGCGGATGGCGATGGGGCTCCCGATAATCTCTTCCACGACTGGACGGACCAGGAACTCCTCGCCGGACTGGATGAGGCCGTGGAGGATCTCCGCCGTCCGTCGTCGGACGCGAAGGGTATGCTCAACATCCTGTTTCAATCCTACGCCCGCCGTGACATCGCCGCCGCCCTCGCGTGGCTCGACCGCCAGCGGCAGGTCACCATCACCGGCATCATCTCGTCTTCCTTCCTTCCTCCGGTGCGCGGCAGGGAGCTGTTGGAATTCCTTACGGAGCGGCCCGAGTTGTACCGCTACGAACGGTCGCCTTTCCTCTCGTTGGAACTTACGGTGCTCCGCGGAGAGATGCAGCAGGGGGTGGATGCCCTTCTTCCCCTCGTCAGGAAGCTTCTCGCTGTCGACCCGGATTCGATGGCGGTGAAAAGCCTGCGGTTCCCTCCTGGATTCGGCTATGCCGTGCTCTTGGACGGACTTTCGCTGGAGAGGAATGTCCATTCCGGGGGTGAGATAAAAGGATCCATCATCTCACAATGGATGAACCATGACCGGGATGCCGCCTTCCGTTGGATGATGGAGAAACAGGAGTATGGGCCAAGCCTCATCCAGTTGAAGCCGGATACCGTGGAAGAGGTGACCTGGTTGGTCGGAAAGCTGGATACGCTATCCTCCGGCCAGCTCCGGACATTCATCCAGGTGAATGCCGTATTTCTCGTGACCGGCGGCTGGATGGATGTGGATGCCTCCCTCTCCGCCGCGCGGACACCTGCCGTGCGGACCGCGCTGCGGGACGCCTTTGCCCAGGGAGTCTTCACCGGCCGGCGTGAACATCTGGAGAAGGGATTGGAAGCCCTGGAATCCGTGCCGGACGCCGGGGAACGCCTGCGGCTGCTGGAGAACATGGCACCATCCGGGGAGATGCGCGCCAACGGACCCGAGTTCCTGGATGATCCTTTCTCGCCGGTCACGGCCCAGGGAAGGCTGGATGCCGAGCGCCTGCTTCGTGAACGCCTGTCGGAGTGGGGAGCGCAGGGAGACCGCGCGGAGGCCATCGTTTCCCGCATCAAACGTCTCACCGTCCTATGAGTCCGCGTCTCCATCTCCTTTCGGCCATTCCGCTCATCGCTGCCGGTGTCCTCGCGGGCAGGGCCATCCCGTCATCCGCGGATGATGCGCCTGGAAATACTGGATCCATGGTAGATCGGCGCTCTCGAAATGGAGCCACGGAGGAAAGGGGATACCTCGCCCGCCTCCGCGCCACCGTTGACCGTGGGGACTCCGGAAAGCTCCTGCGCCCCGGCATGGAACGGCTGGACATCGGGAACCTGGATGCCCTCGCACGGGAACAGATGGAAAAGAACCGCGCGACCGGACGATGGTCGGACCACCGGACCGTCGCGGACGCTGCGTTGGCTGAGCTCTACCGCAGGGAAGGGGCCGCCGCACTGGAGCGTGTCTCCCGCTGGCCGGAACCGGAGGAACGCGAGAATGCCGTCTCGGCCATCATGCTGCTCCACATCTACGCGGACTGGGAATCCGCCATGAGTCTCCTGGAGAAGTTCCCGCAGCCGGTGGACGAGTCATGGTTGTCCGCGGCCATGAAGGAAGCCGCCGGGCGGAATGCGGATGACTTCCTGCACGTCGCCGCCCTCATGCCGGAGCGGGACAGGATGGATCCATTCTCCAGCCCTCGGGCGGTGGAGTTCGCCGCCGATTTCGACTTCGCGAAAGTCCATGCGGAAGGAAGGCTGGAAGAAGGTGAGATCTATTTCAAGGAGTGGTCCTACCGCCAGCCGGACGCCGCGTGGGATGCTGTGAAGGACACCTTGTCCACGGAGGTGGGATCCGGGTGGCAGCCTCTTGAGCGCATATTGCCGGACCTCGTGGAGGGCGTCGTGGGGAGGGAGGGGGAGCTGGCAGGCATGGACTGGCTCGGCGGAAAGGTGGCGGATCTGCCGCCTGAGGCACGCGCCGCACTCTTCGACGTTGGAATTCTCGGATTCTGCGTCTCCGGTGAGGCCCTCACGCGCTTCTGCTCCCATCTGCCGCCAGCGGATGTCCGTGACTACATCCAGGGGCAAATCCATGTCAGCAAGGAAGTGTTTTATCCCGTCATGGATCAGCTCCCCCGGCAGGAGTTGATCCCCCTCCTGAAATGGATGGTGGAGGGCTCCGTTTGGGATGGAGAGGGCACCGCCGCGCGCCTCCAGCAACGCTTCTCCCTCACCGCGGATGAAGTCCAGCGCATCAAGCGTGCCACTCAGGAGTAGCGTAGGTCCTGAAAGCGAAGGTCTCACGACCTTTGGCGGTGGGGAAGTCCACGGAGATCCAGAGCCAGTCCCTCATCACCCGCCGCCGCTCCCCCCGGGCCTCCCTCTCCACCAGTCCTCCCCTTTATAAAGGCCGCGACCTTACCGATCCCACCCGCCATCTTCACTTCAACGTTCGATGTTGGGCGTTCGATGTTCGATGTTCCTCACTCCCTTTCCCGCAAATCCACCATCGTGCAGCGGTCCAGCAACCTGCCGATGATGGGCGACGCGTTCAGCGGGGAGATCACCGGCAGGAATGCCTCCGGGTGGTCATTCGCCGTCCACGCCGTCGGCAGGTGGTGGTTCAGCCGATGGTCCAGGATCTGGAAAAGCTGGCTCTCGAACGCGCCCGTCCACTCGTTCTTCCCCAGGTCATCCAGGAACAGCCACGGCGCCGTCAGGCACTCGCGCAGGTGCTCCCGCGCCAGCGCGGAAATCTCCCGCTCCCGGGACATGCGGTCGTGCGCCGCGTCCTTCAGCCGCACCGCGGACGTCCAGCACACCCGCGTCCCGCCGCTGATCACCCGGCGCGCCAGCAGCGCCAGCGCCCGCGTCTTGCACCGCGCCGCCGGGCCGATGATCCCCAGCGTCCGTTGCCCCGCCGATGGATGCCACCGGCCCACCACCCGCCACAGCGCGCGGTTGAACTCCGGGTGTTCCTCCTCCGTCGCCCGCAGGTCCGGCGGCAGCGTCGCGCACAGCATCTGGTAGGCCTGCTGCATGCGTTCCTCCTCCTTCTCTTCCCGGCGTTGTTTCTCCGCCCGCGCCTGGCAGGCCGGGCATTCCTTCCCCAGGTGCGCCCCCAGATCCCGCCCGAAGCAAAGGATCGGCTCATAAGGAAAAAGCGCGCCACACGTATGGCATGTCGTCGTTGTCGTCGTCGTAGTCATGGTAGTGAATCTTGAATCTTGGATCTTGGATCCTCCTCAAATCCGGATCGTCCTCCCCGTCCTGCCCCCCAGGGACAGCTTCTCCGGCGGCGCGCCGTTGCGGACCGTGTGGTGCCCCTTTGCCGGAGTCAGCCGCAGCCACGTCCGGGGATCATCCTCCCAGCGGCGGTTCTCGAAAAATTTCCCCGCCGACGGCACATACGCGTTCAGGTGCCCGCCCGGCAGTTGCCGGATCACCTCCGCGATCGCCCTCGTCCCGTCCGCGATCACCTGTGGATCCACCCCGTTCCGGATGTGCCGGGAAATTTGCTCCACCGCCTCCCGCACCGACTGCCGGCGCGGATACATGGCCGCGATCGACACCGCATCCGGCTTCCGCGCCGCATCATCCGCGGAAACTACGGCATCCATGGTGGAAGCTGCGCGGTCATCTCGCTGCTTTGGTACGGCGCGGGCCTCCGTCCCCTCCTTCCTCTCCACATCCTCTTCCTCTCCCGTACCATTCCCTTTCCATAGGGGTTCATTTTTTCCGGGAAGGGCTTCGGTGGACTGCGGGAGGGCTGCGCCACGGTCAGGAAGGGCTTCCGTGCTTTGCGGGGCAGGGTGGAATGAAGCCTCTGCCGGCGCACCACCCTGGCCATCCGCCAGCTCCGGATACTCCGTGAAAAACGCCTCCTGTTGCGCCGCTGGCAGCCTGCGTGCCTGCTTCACCACCGCGCGGAGCACATTGTTCTTCAGTGAGAGGGAGTCCCCCCGGCAGAACTGGTGGCGGATGAACGCGCGGACGAAATAAACATTCCCCGGCAGCACCAGGATCGACCCGCACGTCGCCGCGCACGCCTCCTCCAGTACCGTGACCGGCAGTCCCGTATCGAACGTGAAGCGGCGCGGCGTGATCGCCGTGAACCCACAGCCGTCCCGCCCTGCGTTCGTCATCAGCCACACCAGCGCCAGCTTTTGGTCCGGTGGCATGTTCTCGATGTGGCTGTCCGCCCAGAATGAGGATTTGATGAATGCGTGCATGAAGAGTAGCCCCCTGCGGGGGAGTGCCGAGTGATCAGTGATCAGTGATCAGTGGAAGAAAGCAGTGTGAGAAAGCAGTGTGAGAGAGAGCGGTGTGAGAGAGAGCGGTGTGAGAGAGAGCGGTGTGAGAGAGAGCGGTGTGAGAGAGAGCGGTGTGAGAGAGAGCGGTGTGAGAGAGAGCGGAGAATGGAGCGTTTCATCGTCGTGGCACTGATCTGATTCCGCCCTCCGGCGGGTGCCTGCGGGTGCCGCTTCGCTGGCATCCATGTCGCTCCGCTCCATTCTGATCACTGCTCACCCGGCACTCCCCCGAAGGGGGCATCACTCCCCCTTCGGGGGCTTCATCTCCCCCAGCGCCAGGTAAAGATCCTTCACCGCGGCGATGGAGTCCTCCAGCGCGTGGTGCGGCCGTGGCGCCGTCTTTCCGTAGGGGAACGCCATCCGCCACACCGTCCTAGCGCAGGCCGTCTGCCAGTAGGCCCACGGGGCTTCGCGGCCCAGCGCGTGGCACGCCGCGTCCAGCAGCGGAAAGTCGTAGGTGCTGCCCCAGGACCACCACGTATGCGGGCGGCCCGTGTCGTCCACCCAGCGGCAGAACTCCGCCAGCGCCTCCTCCAGCGTCACCGGCTCCGCCGGAGGCGCGGGCGGCCACGTCCCGCGCTCCGTGTGCCAGTGTAGCGTCCGCAGCTCCGTGTGCAGCTTCGCGTGCGGGAGCATGTGGCGGTGGAACGCCTCCCCCAGCAGAGCCCCAGTGCGCGGGCAGAACGCCACCGCACCCAGTTGCACGATCGCGCTGCCGGGCCGCACCCCCAGCGCCTCGATGTCCAGCAGGATGTGGTGGGGGGATTTTCTAACAGACGATGGTTTCAAGGAAGGAGCAGGCGGAGGAGTGGTGGTGGGGGTCATGGTGGAGGGGGCGAAAGTTTTCAGTTTTCAGTTTTCAGTGTTCAGGGAAGACAGGGCGGATGACACCCCGGGGGGAGGGGAGTGCATGGCAGCGTGTTTTCATGGACCGCATCCAGCCTCGGAACGGCGGCAGTCCACCTCCGTTCTCTTCCTGAAAACTGAACACTGAAAACCAGCAAACCCTCCCCCTCCTGATACCCGTGCGATTCCGGCTGGGGGACATTCAGACAGGCGGCGGAACCGGGGAGGTGGCGGAAGGGTGTTATGGCGTCCGCCACCACCTGCCTCCTGGATTTCCGCCCAACCGGAATGGCACGGGCATCAGGGAAGGGAAATTGGGGAGATTCACGGACCATCCCCGCCGGGTGCGCCGGACCTGCCGCGCGCCTTCCGGGCTGGCTTTTCCGTGCGGCGTTGGAGCGCCTGGTAGGCATCCCACATCGCGCGGGCGAAACTCTTGTCCCCGCGCACCAGCTCCCGTCCGCGCAGGCAGCCGTGGCGGATCGTCCCCACATCCTGCCTCTGGAACGCACGGGCCGTCTCCAGCCGCGTCATCCCCTGGTCCGCCAGCAATAGCCACGCCGCGAAGCGCGCCTTCACCAGGTGTTCCTCCCGGCAGTGGCCCAGCACATCATCCTGCGGGATGCGGAAAACGCGCTCCACCACCTGCAGCACCGCCACCACCAGCGGCGGCAGCTTTCCCAGCGGCGGCGGGGACGTCTTTGTTGATGGACCAGCGGCGGCGCCGCGGCGTTGCAGCTCCTGCAGCAGATCCGTTGTCGGAATGAGGGATAACGTCGTCATGGGAGAAAAGTAAGGAGGTGAAAAAAGAGGGCGAGCGGACTGCAACCGGTCACAGCTCATCGGAGAGGCGCTGGGAGCGCTGGTCTCCAGACCGGCGTCTTCAACATTTGGCCAAGCGATCCTGAATCCTGAACGGCATCCCCCCCGCCAGCATACCCGCGGCAGGGGAGGGGTTTGGGGTTTGGTTGGAAAGTCCCTCCGGATCCGCCGGCCATCCGCCTTTCTTTCCTCCCGATGAACGAGGGAGGTGCGGATGACCGGGGAGAGGCCCGGGGGGAGGGGGAGTTTGGAGAAAGTCGGCAACCCATGTCCGGCGGAGCGGAACAGGGAGGGAAAAGATCAAAGGAGAGAGGGGCGGGCGTGAGCCGGAGCACCTGTCACGCCGCGGCCCCCGGTGGATCACAACCGCGGCAGCGCCTCGTGCGGCGGCAGATCCCGGCGGTCCCACTTGTCCCACCGTGCGGCGATGCGCAGGCACCGCACGCACTCGCAGAACTCCAGCACCGCGGCAAAGGCGCAGAGCGCCACCCCGCACCCCGCCATGATCGCCCACGCCGGGCGCTCGGAGATCGCGTTCACAAAGCAGGCGGTCGTTGCCAGCACCCCGGCCAGCGCGGCGGCGGCTCCGGTGAAGGCATGGTGGCGGGACAGTTTCAGGTATCTGCGGCTCATGGCGGTCGGTCGGGTGAGAGGTTGTTCGTTCGTTGTGAGTTCAAATGAACAGTATTTTTTCTTGCCCTGCCAGCCCTCATTTGAGACACCTCTTCCTACCGTTCGGACTACTGCAACAAATACCCCGCGAAGCCTTATTCCACCCACACCGCCAGCCCATCCACACCTCCATTCCCGCCCCATTTCCGCCATGAAACAGAACTGCAAAACCTCCGTCGCCCTCTGTGAGGATGAAGTCGCCATCCTCGACGCCACCGCCCGCCGCCTGGGCATCTCCCGTTCGGAAGTCATGCGCCACCTCATCCTCTACAGCGGCATGGTCGGCGGGGACTTCCCGCTCACCTCCCGCATCCTCGCCCTCCCGCACAAGGACCGGGAGCGCGTCATCGGCGAGATCCGCACCCGCGCCGAGGCCGGCAACCCCGCCAAGCCCCAATCCTTCCGCCAGTGGGTCAAGGACACCGTCGGCAAAGCCGACGAAGCCGCCGTCGAAAAAACCGGCGAAGCCCTCCTCAAGGAACTCCTCGAAATGGCGAAATGAAGCCCCTGCGGGGAGTGATGGCCCCGGCGGAGAGTGCCGGGTGATCCGTGATCAGAATGGAGCGGAGCGACATGGACGCCAGCGAAGCGCTGCCCGGAGGGATCCGCCGGAGGGCGGAGTCAAATCAGTGCCGGGACGATGAAACGGAAGAGGCTGATCTTTCTCATCTTCCACTGCTCAATTCTCCGTTGCGGATGAGGCAATCCGGAGGACTGCCTTCCTTTCCCTCTCTCCCTGTTTGATCGCCGTCCGCAGCGGTCACTTGCCCGTTGCCTTTTTCTCTCCCGCTTCTTTCTCCCTTCTGGCCCTGAAAACATTCACATAGTGCGTGTGCAGCATCCCGGCGTTGAAACCCTGGATCTCCGCCCTCAACTGCGGGGTCATCCGCTGGCCCTCGAGCAGGATCGTCCGGAATCCGGCGGGGGGCACGAAAGGCTTCCCATCGGCCGTTTCCTCCAGGATGGGAATCCATTCCCGCTTTCCCATGTGGGCGCGGGTCAATCCGATTTCCTGACCCCTCAAATATTCCGTCCGGTGTTCGATGGCGAAGCAGGAAGTCCCGGAAACAATATATCCAGGATTCTCCGGCATCAGTCCGGACAGGTCATTTCCAGGCCCGACCTGATGGACGAGAGGGGGCTGCTCGGTGCCGTCCGCTACGTGAAGCAGCAGCACCGCCGCGACAATCACGGGGCGGAGCATCAAAGAGCGTGAACCGGCAGGGATCATACGGATTTTCAGCGGATCCTATCTGATGATCCGGCGGCGGAAAGGGAAATTCTGATCCATCATCCCTCCGGGCGCCGCTTCGCTGGCGTCCATGTCGCTCAGCTCCATTCTGATCACTGATCACTCGGCACTCCTCCGCAGGAGGCCTTTCTTCCTCGACGTCTCCCCATCCTGCGCGACCTTTGCCGCATGAGTTCCCCAGAGTCCGCGCCCGCAGATCCATCCACCCCATCCGGCCCCGGTGGCTGGCGGCTGGAGCACACCTACGCCGCGCTCCCTGAGGATCTCCACCAGTCCATCCTGCCCACCCCTGTGGAGGCCCCGGAGCTGGTCATCCTCAACCGCCCGCTGGCCATCGCGCTCGGCCTCGATCCCGATGCCCTCGCGGAAAACGCCACCGACTTCCTTTCCGGGAACGTCCCGCCGCCCGGCGCCGCCCCGCTCGCCCAGGCCTACGCCGGCCACCAGTACGGGAACTTCACCAACCTCGGCGATGGCCGCGCCATCCTTCTTGGCGAGCAGATCGCGCCGGACGGCAACCGCCATGACATCCAGCTCAAAGGCCCCGGCCGCACCCGCTACTCCCGTGGCGGGGACGGCCGCGCCGCGCTCGGCCCCATGCTGAGGGAGTACCTCATCAGCGAGGCCATGCAGGCGCTTGGCATCCCCACCACCCGCAGCCTCGCCGTCGTTGCTACGGGGGAGGCCGTACACCGCCAGGACGGCCCGCTGCCCGGTGCCGTCCTCACCCGCACCGCCGCCAGCCACATCCGCGTCGGCACCTTCCAGTACGTCGCCGCCACGGAAGACAGGACCGCCCTGCTGGCCCTCACCCGCTACACCCTCGCCCGCCATTTCCCGGAGAAAGTGGGCGCCGCGAACCCCGCGCTCGCCCTGCTCGATGGAGTCGTCGAGCGCCAGGCGGACCTCATCGCCCGCTGGATGATGGTCGGCTTCGTCCACGGCGTCATGAACACCGACAACATGGTCCTCTCCGGAGAGACCATCGACTACGGCCCGTGCGCCTTCATGGACACGTATGACCCCGCCACCGTCTTCAGCTCCATCGACCGCCGCGGCCGCTACGCCTACGCCAACCAGCCCTCCATCGCCGGGTGGAACCTCGCCCGCTTCGCCGAAGCCATCCTTCCCCTCATCCATGAGGAACAGACGGACGCCATCAATCTGGCCACCGGCTCCATCCACGGCTTCCAGCCCCGCTATCAGGACCAGTGGCTCGCCGGCATGCGCGGAAAGCTCGGCCTCTTCGGCGCGGAGGAAGACGACCTCTCCCTCATCCACGCCCTCCTCCAGTGGATGGCGGATGCGGGGCAGGACTTCACCAACACCTTCGCCGCCCTCTCCACAGCGGACACCCACCTCTCCACCGACGATGCCTTCACCACCTGGCACACCGCCTGGCAGGCACGCCTCACCCGCCAGCCGCAGACGTTGGACGAATCCATCGCCCTCCGCGCCGCCAGCAACCCCGCCGTCATCCCGCGCAACCACCTCGTCGAACACGCCCTCGCCGCCGCCACCACCGATGGCGATCTCCAGCCCTTCCACGCCCTCCTGGAAGTCATCTCAAACCCCTTCGCCCACGGGCAGGTCCCCGAACTCTACCGCACCCCGCCCCCCGCCGATGGCGAAAGATACGTCACCTACTGCGGCACCTGAGAACGGTGAACACTTCTGTCCCGAGTAAGGAGGGTGGACACTCTTGTCCACCGGCGGCATTGGCGAAATACAAAAGACCTACCGCAAAGCCGCAAAGCCGCAAAGCCGCAAAGCCGCAAAGCCGCAAAGCCGCAAAGCCGCAAAGCCGCAAAGCCGCAAAGCCGCAAAGCCGCAAAGCCGCAAAGCCGCAAAGCCGCAAAGCCGCAAAGCCGCAAAGCCGCAAAGGGCGCGAAGATACGCAAAGGGCACCAAGATAAGCTTTCTTTCTTCCCTGAAAACTGAGAACTGAAAACTGAAAACTTCCCGCTCTTATACCATGTCCCGTTTCAACGCCTTCACCATTCCGCCCGGCACCTACCGGGTCATCCGCGACTTCGTGGACTTCGACGGCACCAACCATCCCCCCGGCGAGACGTGGCGCTACCTTTCGCACAGCTTCCTGCCCTACGATGCCGGGCTGACCCTCTTCATCCAGCGCGACGGAGCCGACCGTGGCATCCGCCTCCAGGACTACCCCGAGGAGCAAGGCCCCATCATCGACAACTTCCACGAATACATCGAGCGGGTGGGGGAGTGATTCCTGGGTAGCGGAAGTCGTTCAGGGGAACATCGAACATTGAACGTCCAACATTGAACGTTGAAATCAAGAGTGGCAGGGAGGACGTGCAATGTGGATGTGCACCCGCAAGGGTAGCGAAGGTCGTGAGACCTTCGGCTGTGGGGAAGTCCATAGAAAACCAACGCCCGTCATCTAACAGACATCCACCCCGCCGAAGCTCTCACGAGCTTCGCTACACCTCGCACGCACGGAGGGGCGCACTCCGATGCGCCCTCCTCATCGGCCAAACGTCGTCCAACTCCACCAAACGGGCGCATCGGCGTGCGCCCCTCCAATTTTCATCCGCATACGGGAGTAGCGAAGGTCGTGAGACCTTCGGCTGTGGGGAAGCCCACGGAAAACCGACGACCGTCATCCAACAGACATCCACCCCGCCGAAGCTCTCACGAGCTTCGCTACACCTCGCACGGATCGCCAGACCACGGAACCCGCGTGCGCCCCTCCCATTTTCCCCACGCAGCCTCTACTCCTCCTCCAGCCGTTTCCTCACCTCCGGATCCGCGATCTGTCCCCGCGCCCACGCCTTGTCCTCCTCCTCGACTTCGGAGCTTCCCGCATACACCGCCAGCGCCCGGTCCCGGTGCCAGCCCGCGGCAAGCGTGCCGATCCACTCCCGCAGCTCCCCGGTGCGGTAGTCCGAATAGCCCGTGATCGTCTGCTCGAAAGCGGCGTCCATCTCCGGCACCGCGGGGAGGGAGGCGGCCCATGCCAGGCCCTCCGCAACGTCATCCTTTTCCCAGTTCCTCGCCCATGACCGCAGGTTCATCGTGAGCGATTTGTTTTGCAGCAAGTCGTTCCGCCCGGATTCCCGGATCATCCCGATGATCTTCGGGAGGCTATCGTTGCTGCCGGCGGACCCAACCACCACCTCAACCGCCCTGCCGCGCGCTTCCTCCGGCAATGCCCGCCATCGCTCCATCAGGGTGCCTTCCGGGCTGTCTGTCATCGTTCTGAAATACGCTTCCTCCGCCACCATCCGCTCCGCCGCGGTGGTTGCGTCCGTCACGCGCTGCAGGAGCGTCTCCGGCGGCTCCAGCTCGATTTGGGTGCTGGCGAACCTGCGCACCAGCTCCCGGGACTGCACCGCATCCGGCAGGCTGGAGAGCAGCCGCATCACCTCCGCATGCGGGAGGGCGTTCTTACCCGTGGAACGCAGGGCGATGTTCTCCACCACCGCCATCCGCAGCCGCTGCGGCATCCGTGGCAACATGGCTGCCAGCACCGGCATGTTCCCCGCCACGGCCCCGGAGAAGGTGTTGTAGAATCCCTCCCTGTTGAACCGGAACTCCTGCTCCTGCAGGATGGCCCACGCCGTCTCAGGATCCCGCGAAAACTCACCGGACAGGGCATCTGCGGCGCTGAAATTCGAAACGGGGTATCTGGCAAAGAAGGATGATCCCGGGTCACTGAACGCGGCCGCTCGCATCGCTCCCCTCAGGTCCGTGTGCGCCCATGCCTCTATCACCACACGCTGCAGTGCCTGCCGTTCTTCCTCCGTGACCGGCCGGTGGGCGATCGCATCCCACGCCGCCTGGTAGTCCTTCGGGGAAAGCCCGCCGCCGCCAGTGCGTCCCGCACCGTGGGAGTCATCGCCGTTGGCAGGGGAGATACGCCGGGGTGGGGTCTGCCGCCCCGCGGGGGCGTCCCCATCCGCCGGGCCCCCGTGCCGCCACGCTGCCGCGCACCACGCCAGACAGATGCCCGCGGCCAATGCCGTCCCATGGGTCAGGAGACGTTTCATTCGCCGCCTCCCTCCGCTTTCATCAGCTCCAGCACCTGCGGATCACGGATGCTCGCTGCCAGCCGGTTCAGGCGCACCGCGCCGGAACCGGACTCGATCCCATGCCGGTGTGCCAGCAACTGGAACGCCGCCAGATCCCGCTCCCTGCCTGCGGGCAGTTCCTCCAGCCATGAAACCACCTCGTCAGGGGAATACGCCCCATGATATTCCATCGACACCGCCCACCACTGGCTGCGTTGCTCCAGCAGTCCCTCCGCAGCGGAGTCCGGGATGCTCCGCATGAAGGAAAGGAGCGCCACCGGATCATTGATGGGGGTTTTCCCTTTTTCCAGCGCCACCTTCCAGCGTTGCTCCTCCGGCAGATGCTCCAGCAGTCGCATCGCCTCCTGCGGAGCAACCGGCATCAGCCGCGCAAAGAGGACCATCTGCAGTTCCTCCGCGTGCTTCTCCGCAAGCTCCGGTGTTCCTTTCCTCACATGCTCCAGGATCTCATCCGCTGTCACGCCACCGTGAAGGAGAGCATAATGCCAATCCCTGCCTTCCTCAAGCAGGCGGACGACGTCCCCATCCGCCAATTCCGTGATCCGTTCCACCTCACTCCGTTCATCCGGCTGGTCGCCCATCCACAGCCGCCGTTCCAGCGGCACGCCCGGCGTGTTTCTCAGCGCCATCAGATAGTCCGTTTCATGTTCCAGCTTTTCCAGCATCCGCAGGGGCAATCCTCCGGATGCCACCTTCCGGTCCAGCCAGCGCACTCCGTCCGGACCCAGGATGATCAGCACGTCCAGCGCCTCCGTCGCCCCCGCATCCACCGCCAGGCGGGAAAAATCCTCCATCGCCGCCTGCCCCGCAGGCCCGGAAAAAGGGACACCCTTGGTCTCCCGCTGCAGATCCACCAACAGGACACTTATCATGATGGACGGATCGCCCTTGACTGGAAAGTGGGGGAGCACATCCCGCCACCCACGCTCCAGGGTGAGGGCCGCGATGGCAACCCGGACCATCAGTTGCCCCAGGATGCCGTTCCCCTTCACGTTGGCCGGGTCTGACAGGAACGCGATGGCCGCCGCCGGATCTTTCCGCAGCCAGTGCAGGCAGCGCACGCCGATCATGTCGCGGATCTCCACCGTCATGTCCGCCTCCGCGGTCCTGATGACCTTCCGCACTTCCTCCGCTGGGTCCGCCGCCGGTGGAGTCTTGTCCGCCAGTTCGATCAGCGCCCTGAGAGCGATGGTGTCATCATACGGTGGTTCGGGTGGTTCCAGCTCCTTCTTCTTCTCCAGCAGCTTCGCCAATACCGCCTCCCCCCGCCGCAGGCGTTCCGCCTCCGTCTCACCGGCATGGCCCGCCGCGCCGCGATCCCGCGCCACCTTCATGGCTGGGCGTCCGTTCTCCGTCGCGCGGTGTTTTCCCCCATCTACGGGAACCATCGTAAAGACGGCATACCCCAGCGCCGCAGCCAGCACGTGCGTGGCCGCATGGTAGGGGAGGGAAGCGCGCGCCATGATGGAAAGACCAGCCATATCCGCTCCGGTCCATCGCTGTCGAGACGATACAGCGAGCGGAAGCTTCGCACGGAGGGGCGCACGCCGATGCGCCCTCTTCACCAGCCAAACGTCGTCCAACCCCACCAAACGGGCGCATCGGCGTGCGCCCCTCCAATTCCCCCCCATCAAGACGGCACCACGGACTCCGGCCAGCGCAGCTCCACGCCACGCGCGGTCAGCCTTTCCTGATACTCCGCCAGGTGCTTCTTGTCATTCCGTACCTGCCTTGGTGGCACCTTCGCGGCCACCGCGTGCGCCACCAGCGCGCCCGCCGCCTCGCCGATGTTCCACTCCACCGGGTGCAGGCGGTAGCAGCCGTTCGTCAGGTGCGTCGTGCCGATGTTCTTGTTCGCGGCGATGAGGTTCTCCACCCGCCGCGGGATCAGCGCGCCCAGCGGGATCTGGAACGGCAGCGCGGCGAAGTCCACGTAGTTCCGTCCGCTCGTGCTCGGGTGCAGGTCGATCCGGTAGCTTCCGATGCCCACCGTGTCCGGGAAATCCGCCGCCTTCACCTCCTTCTCCGTCATCCCCGTCGCCGCCATCCTCGCCGCCGTGCCCACGTGGTTCTCCGTCACCGTCAGCTCCGCCAGGATGCGCCGCGCCTCCCGCACGTACACCGCCTTTGCCAGGCCGTGCGTCGTCCCGGTCATGTCCCCGCGCAGCCGCAGCCCCGGCCAACCCGTGCCGCCGTCCGGGCGCGGCGCCTCCGTCTGCATCCAGTAGAAAAGGGCCAAGCTCAGCTCACGGCTGCCCGCCAGGTGGCGCGCGTTTTCCTCCGCACTGCCGCCGATGATCGGTCCCGGCAGGTAGTCATTCTGCGGCCAGTTCACCAGCGTCACCGGGCCGGGGTAGCTGCCCGGCCTGAAGTTCCCCGGGTTCACCAACCGCCGGTAGTTGAAAAGATTCAGCACGCCCTTTTTCCCCGGTCCCGTCGGGTCGAATCCCAGCTCCCGCAGTTTGAGCGTCGCGGGCTGGCTCATCGTCCAGTCCAGCAGCTTGCCGGACCACGGCGGCGTCAGCGCCGGCACATAGTCCCGCCAGAAATCATAGTTCGCCGGCTTGTCGATGACATGGTCTTCCCCCGCGACGTGTTCCATCGCGAAGCACCACGTCACCGCCTGCTGGTCGTTCGGGTCCGCCTTCTCCGGCGCCTGCGGCTCCCCCGTGTCCGCGCGTGACTCCGCGCCGATGACGTGTTCCGTCCCCGTCAGCGGCAGCAGGTCGCCCAGCTCCGACGCATCGATGAAATACGGCGCGGAAAGCACCACCTCCCGGTTCCGCAGCAGGTCCTTCACCGTCACCGCCTTCACCTTGTCCCCGTCCATCGCCGCGGACACCGGCTCATGCTCCAGCAGCACCCGCAGGTGGCGGCCGCCCAGGTACGGGGCCAGCATCTGCTCCAGCACCGCCAGCGCCACGCGCGGCTCATGGCAGATCCGGGAGACCCCGCCGCCGCCCGGGTTCAGCGCCGGGTTCGCCTTCGCCGCATCTGTCAGCGGATAGTGGTCCCGGTAGTACTGCCGCACCCCGTTGCGGAAGTCCCGGTAGCTCCGCGTGCAGCCGAACTCCTCGATCCACCGATGCTCGTCCGGCGGCACGCACTGCGATGTCAACTGCCCGCCGATCCAGTCCGTCGGCTCCGTCATAATCACGCGCAGCCCCGCCTCGCACGCCGCCAGCGCCGCCGCACAGCCACCCATGCCGCCACCGATGATGACCACGTCCGCATGCCACTCGGACGCGGTCTCCTTCTGTTGTGCCGCCAGCCACGGTGCCCAGGTAAAAAGCGGCAGGGCTGCGGCGGCGGTGGACTTCAGGAAATGTCGGCGTTTCAGGTGCATGGGTATCGTGGGGTGTGGGTTCGTTTGAGGGTTTGGTGAAAGTCGTCGTGGGATGGCGGGTCAGTCCGTTTTCTTTCCCGCGGCGGCACCGGGGACATAGGGCTGCGGGGCGGGCTTCGGGGTAGGGCTTGGGTCCTCCGTTTCCAACGTGTCCAGCCACGCCACCAGATCCCTGACCTCCGTCGGCTTCAGGATGTGTTCCATCGGCGGCATGGTGGAGACAGGGGAGGGCACCTCCGCCAGATCCGCCTTCGCCACGCGCCAGACCTTTCCGTCCGCCGCGATGTCCAGATGGTCAGGCCCGTCGCCTTCCAGAAATCCTCCCAACGTGCTTCCATTCCTCAGCGTCACGGAAATCGCTCCGTACCCGGGGGCGATCCGTGCGCTGGGCCGGACGATGGACTCCAGCAGGTAGCGGCGGTCGTGTTGCTTTCCGGCATCCGCCAAGTTCGGTCCAGCCGTGGCGGTGTCGCCGCCCTGCTTTTCATAGGAGGTGCGGTGGCAGCGCACGCACTGGCCCGCCGGGTGGCTGGAGAAAAGCACCTGTCCGTTCACCGCATCCCCGCCTTCCAGGGAGATGTTCCACTTCGCCAGCGGGTCCGTGCTTGAGGCGATGGTGGCGTGGTAGGCCGCCAACGCCTCTCGCACCGGGACCGCCGTGCGTTTTCCCGCCGCCTCCAGCAGCTCGATCCCGGCCGGGGATTCTCCCCGGGATGCCGCCAGCGCCTTCAGGTGCCTCACGAAAAGCCCGTCCACCCGCCCGCCGGGCAGCCCCGCCAGCATGAACCACGCGCGCTGCATCCGGTGGGCGTCCGTTCCCTCCACCGTCTTCTCCAGCAGCGCTACCGCCGCCTCCGGCGACAGGCGCGTCAGATGGCCCACCGCTGCGGTGGACACCTCCTCGGCCGCGTCCCCCGCCAGTGCGGAGAGAAAGTCCACCATGTCCCCCGGCGTGCGTCCCGCCAGCAGGTCCAGCGCCTTTGCCCGTGCCTGGGCGGGCAGCGCCGCGTCCTTCGTGATGCGGCGCAGGTCCGCCTCATCCAGCGCCGCCGGATCCAGCTTGTAGCTCTCCATGTAGCCCAGCGCCGCGGCCAGCATCAGTCCGTCCTGCCGCAGCATCCCGGGCAGCGCTGCATCCAGCGTGGAGATGATCTCCTCCCGCTGGGGCACCGGGCGCGCACGGTAGTGGCCGGTGAGCTGGTCATTCGTCCGCGGCTCCATCCAGACGGACACCAGGCGCATGGCCTCCGCGCGGACCTCCGCGGGCATCGCTGCATTTCCCGCCACCGCCAGCACGCGCTTCAGGTTGGCGGCGTCCCCCAGGCGGAACGCGTTGTGGAGCAGCCTGCGCATCATGAAAGGCGCGCGCGGGGATGCCGCCGGGCCGTCCAGCAGCGCGGCCACCACCGGGCGGTGTTCCATCATGTCCGTGTCACAGATCGCGCGGACCGCTTCCTCCGCCACGGCAGGGGACGCATCGTCCACCATCTTCGCGATCCCCGCGTTTCCGGTCCTCCGCATCGCCACCACCGCCGCCAGCCGCACCTCCGGTGAGGCATCCGCCGCCGCCACGGACAGGTCCGCGCCTTTCCGCGCCAGCCCCTCCAGTGCGGTGATCCCCGCGTGCCGCAGCCACGCGTCCTTCCCCGCGTTCTCCTTCAGCAGCCCCACCACCATCCCCATGTCCGCCGTGGCATCCACGCCGCCCGTGCGTCCCAGCGTGGTCGCCGCCTCCGCCCGCACCCGCACGGAAGGGTCCGCCAGCAACGTGCGGAAAGGGATGCCGCCGCCCGGTGCGCCCGCATTTGCCAGTGACCGCAGCGCCTGCACCCGTGTCTCATCATCCGTATGGGACAGGAAGGGCAGCAGCCGCGCCACCGCCTCCGCGCGTACGTCCGCCGCCGCGCCGGAAATGCCGCGCCGCGCGATGATCCCCAGCCCCCACAGTCCATGGATGCGCCGCCCCGCATCACCGGACGCCGCGCTTTCCGCCAGGAGCCGCAGCCCTTCCGGCCGGCGTGCCAGCGCCATCTGCGCGCGCAGCCGCACCCGCATGTCCGCATGCCCCAGCCAGCCCGCCACCTCCGCGGACGGCATCTTCGAAAATCCCTCCCTCACCAGACGGGCCGCCTCCTCCGCCTCACCCGCGCGCCACGCGCCGCCCGCCGCGGACAGCGCCAGCACGCGGCCCTTTTCATGGGACGTCCAGCCGTTCATGAAGTCGGAAATCAACAGCCGCCCGTCGTAGGAATACTCCACATCCGTCGCCCCCACGCCCCAGATCAGGCGGCGGCTTTGCGTCATCTCCATCCCCGCGCCCGACGGCTTCATCCGGAAGGAAAACACCCCGGAGTTCGTCCCGCCGCCCCGGTAGTCGCACACGTGGAAATGGTCCGCCTCCGTCTCCAGGAATCCCGTCCCCGGGTGGTAGGTCAGCCCGGACGGACCGGACGTCAGGTAGGCCGCCGCCGGCAGCACGAACGCAGGCTGCCCCGCGTGGGCCATCTTCCACAGGCCCTCCGCCGTCCACTGGATGGGCGGCCGCTTCTCCATCCCCAGCTCCCGGTGGAAGCTCATCAGCATCTGGTGCTCCATCCGCCAGCCGGAGTCACCGCCCTCCATCAGGTACACCACCCGTGACGCGTCCCCCAGGCCGCAGTTGTTGTCCACCGTGAACGGATTCCCCAGCCGGTCGAAGGCGATCTCCTTCGGGTTGCGCAGCCCCGTGTGGAACACCTCGAAGCCGGATCCGTCCGGCTCGAACCGGAACGCCACCCCTTCACCCGGGTGGTGGAACTTCCGCCCCTCCCGCGTCGTCACGCTCATCCCCCGGTCCCCGCACGTCCCGTAGATCCGCCCGTCCGGCCCCAGCGCGAAGCCGTTCAGGTCATGCCCGGAAATCGAAACCCGCACGCCGAAACCGTCGAAAAGCGCCTCCTTCGACTCCGCCACCCCGTCCCCATCCCCGTCACGCAGCGCCCAGATCTTCGGGATGCAGGCGAAATACGTCGTCCCATCCAGCGAGAACACGCCGGACCCCGTCCCGTCCAGCGCGTCATCGTAGCCGCCGGAAAAAGTACTGGATGTCTCGTAGTGACCGTTCCCGTCCTTGTCGGAAAGTTTCCTCACCAGCTCGGACTTCGCCGTCAGCTTCGCCAGCGGCATCTTCCCCGCCCACTTCCCATACATCCTCCGGCGGTCCGCCGTGCTCTGGCTCCGCGTGTCATCCACCACCCAGTAGGGATGGTCCAGGTCATCCTCCACGCCGAAGCGGAAGCGGTGCGTCTCCGCCAGGTGGATGTCATTCCGCTCATCCACCGACAGCGCCGCCGGGGAGACCGTCCCCTGGTCCTTCCAGTCCGCGATGACCGCCACCTCCACGCCGCGCGGCAGCACCACCCCCGGCATCGACGGGTGCGCCACCAGGCTGTCTCCGCCATCCTGATTTCCGCCCGGCGGGAAGGACGGCTCCGCCTCATCCGTCGCCATGAAATGATCCGCCGCGATGATGCCCCAGGATCCCTTCGCCGCATCCACCAGGCGGATGGTCACTTTTTTTCCCGCCAGCTCTCGCACATCCCACACCACCGGCCGCATCTCCAGGCTCGTCCGGCCCGTCGCCTCACGAACCACCTTACCCTCATGGAGGAGCTGCACCGCCGCCGTCCCCGGATGGGCTCCACCGCCGATCAGGAACGCGATGTAGGGCTTCTCCACCGTCATCTCCGGTGAGGTCAGCGTGCCCACCGCATCATCCCCGCCATGGGCGGAACAGACGAAGTAGCCGCCCGCATACCCGCGGAACGGCGCCGTCATCTCCGGCGTCTTCCCGGAGATCGGCCCCTTGCCGAACGCCGTGCCGTCCACCTTCCAGCCGTTGAAGCCGTCGTTGTCGAAGTTCTCCAGCACCTGCGTTCCTCCATGCTCCGCCGCTGGCAGGGAAGGGGGGAACAGGAAAGGAGTCAGCAACAGGGGCAGGCGTTTCATCATCGGAGATCAGGATGCGGTTGTCCCCAACAACTACGGTGCGGCGGAGACCTCCGTGTGATGCTTTTCACTGGTTCGTGCGTGCTTTTCCAACCGTCTCCTGCGGAGCAAGCCGCACCCCAGCACCGCCACCGCCGCCACGGGCAGCACGCCGGGCTCCGGAACCGGCGTGACCGAAATGCCCGCGAAGCCGATGTTCGCCGTCGTCCTCCGGTTCGTGTCCATCACGTACTCGAACCGCAGCGCGTCATTCGTCCCCGTCGGCACATAGTCGAACACGAACTGATGGGCGCTCTTCGTGGTCGTGATGCCGGCGGAGATCGACTGCGTGTGGATCACCGTCCCCGGATCTTCGCCCGACGGATCATAGGCATACACGTTCAACGTCGCATCCGCCGTGAACAGATAGGTCCACAGCCTGATCTGGCTCGGCCCCGGCTGCGCCGCCAGCGACATCCGGATTCCGTTTCCCTCCGCCGCCGCCCCCGTCAGGTTGTTGCGGATGCCGCTCACGTTCACGCCGGATGAAGACAGCGGCGAAGTCCCGTTCGTGAAAGCCAGCGCGAAAGTATCGATGTTCGTGCCGCTCCCCAGCAACGAAGTCGCCCCCGGCCCGAGGGTGGATACGGTGAACAGTCCGGAGCCGGAGCTGCTCGTGTTCGTCGGCGCCCCGGCGACCGGCGGGTTCGTCGTGAAATAAGCCCAGTCGGATCCGGTGGCGGACGGCAGGGCCGCCGTCCCGGTGAACAGGGCATGGCTGCCGGTGAGGGTCGCCGCATGGAGGGACATGGGCAGGCCCGCCCATGGAATGATGAAACACAGAAGGGAAGTTTTCATGATTTTTTCGATGGGAAGCAACAGAGCGCCTAATCCATTTCCCCTCCGCCGCGCAATGGAACACCACTCCCTGATTTGTTTAGTTGCCATATATAACGGAATAACACCCATCCCATCCCTGGGCGGCCATGCCCGCTATCCACCCACCACGCCCGTGTTCCCGCCGCGCGCCATCGAGATGTCCACCGGCGCGTTCGTCCGCCATGCCCCGCCCGTGAAGTCCGGGAAATCCACCGCGCCGGAGCGGTTCGCCACCGACCACCCGCTCAGCGGCAGCACCGCGCTCCACGCCGCCGCGTCATACACGTCCATGTCCATCGGCAGGCCGTTGCGCAGGCAGTCGATCAGCCGCCAGTCCATCAGGAAATCCATCCCGCCGTGGCCGCCCACCTTCTTCGCCAGCGCGCCCATCCGTTTCACGATCTCCGGTTCATACTGCTTCTCCAGTAGCTTCACCTCCTCCTCTCCCAGCCATTCGTGTCCCTTCGCGATCCTGCCCGGCAGGGGGAACTGCTGTGCGCACCCCTCCGTCCCGGACACCAGATGGATGCGGGAATACGGGCGCGGGCTGGTCACGTCATGCTGCAGCATCACCGTCCTGCCCTTCTTCGTCCGGATCATCGTCGTGTTCATGTTCCCGCGGAACGCCTTTCCCCGGAACTGCCGGAACTCCGCGTCACCCTCCGCCAGCGCCGCCACCCGCTTTCCGATCATGAAGTCATCCGACGACATCGACACCAGATGGTCGTACTGGTCCCCTCGGTTGATGTCCAGGATCTGGCTCACCGGACCCAGCCCGTGCGTCGGGTACAGGTTCCCGTTCCGTTCGTTCTCCCGCAGCCGCCACAGGTCATGCCGGCGGGACTTGTTGAAGAGCGACTCGAACACATCGTGGATGTAGGCGCCCTCCACGTGCACCACCTCGCCGAAGTACTTCTGCCGCGCCATGTTCAGTGTCAGCAGCTCGAAAAAGCCGTAGCAACAGTTCTCCAGCATCACACAGTGCCGCCGCGTCCGCTCCGACGTCTCCACCAGCTCCCAGCACTCCTCCAGCGTCAGCGCCGCCGGGATCTCCACCGCCACATGCTTTCCCGCCTCCATCGCCGCCACCGCCATCGGCGCGTGCAACGCCCACGGCGTGCAGATGTACACCAGGTCCACATCCTCCCGCGCCACCGCTTCCTTCCAGCCGTCCTCGGTGCCCGCGTACACCACCGGCCTGTGCGATGTCTTTGCCAGCGCCTTCTCCGCCAGCCCCGTCTTCTTCTCCTGGATGTCCGCCACCGCCGCGATCCGCACGTTGGAAATCTTTGCCATCCGCCTCACCGCGCCGATCCCCCGCGCGCCCACTCCCACGAAGGCGATCCCCACCGTATCCAGCTTCCCGGCCGCGTGGCCGCACATGTTGTACACCGGCTTGCGCACCCTGCGGGCCATCTCCGCCATCCGTGCCGCCTCCTTCTCCATCTCCGCCGCGCGCGCGGCACCGGTGCCCGCCGCCGCCAGTCCGCCCAGCCCCGCCAGTTTCAGGAAGTCCCTTTTGTTCATCGTCGTCATAGGCCTGCGTTTGTCATCCATCCATACGCCGTCCGCCGGCCCGTCACTTCTCCGCTTTCAGATGAAATAGCCCTGCTTTTCCGACCGCGCCTTCCTCATTGCCCCGCCACCACGCTCCCGTCCATGATGTGGCATCCTCCATGGTCCGGTCCTTCCTCCGCATCCTCTTCTCCGCCTTCATCGCGTGGTCGTTCTGTGCCGCGGCGGTCATCATCCCGCTCGTCGTGCTGGACTGGGAACTGTTCCCCATGCCACCGGCGGAGTTCGCCGAATACCTCCTCGATCTGATGAAGGAAACCTGCGGCGTCCTCGCCGTGCTGGTCGCCATCCTCGCCGTGCTCATCGTCCCGCTGCTGCGCTTTCCGCGTGGAAACCCGCTGCTGCACCGGCCGTGGTGGGCGTCGCTCGCGGGAGTGTCCGTGTTCCCCGTCGCCTCCGTCATCTGGGTCTTCGGGCTGGACGCGCTGGGCATCCTGGAGATCGAGGAAGGCCATGGCTCTGACTGGGTCATCCTCGGCCTCGCCAGTGCCCTCGGCGGCGCCGTCTTCGCCTTCATCCACGCCTACCTCACCGTACTCGCGGAAAAAAGCACCTCCCGCTGGCGCCCCGCCATGCCGGGCCAGCCTGACGGAGGCCGGGTGGGTGGATCCGCCGACGGTGGATGATGCATTTGACCAAGCTTCTCCTTTACCGGGATGCCCTGGTCACCCAAGACTATGCCAAGCCCGTCATGGGTGCGGTGGCCGGCTCCGGGTTCCTGTCCTTCCATCGCATTCCCGCATCCGCGATGAGCCAATGGTTGTCACCCCAACACGTGCCGGAAGATATGTCAGAGAAATCTCCCGCGGACGGCGAAAGCTACTGGTGCTTTGTCAGCTACCGGCACGCCGACAACAAGGAACAGGACCGGAACTGGGCAAGCTGGATCCACCAGGAGATCGAACGGTATGAGATTCCCGTTGATCTTGTCGGGAAGGAGACCGCGCGGGGGGATGTGATCCCGGAGCGCATCTATCCGGTGTTCCGTGACGAAGATTCCCTGCCTGCGGATGCGGACCTTTCCCGGGCCATCACCGGGGCGCTTGACCGCTCGAAGACCCTGCTCGCCCTCTGTTCCCCGAGGGCGGTCCGGAGTGTCTATGTCGCGCAGGAGATCCGGCATTTCAAGATGTCGGGAAAAGCGGACCGGATCATCGGCGCGATTCTTGCCGGGGAACCCGGAGATGCGGAGAGGGAGTGTTTTCCCCGGGAACTCCACCAGGCCTACGGACCGGACGGCGGCCTGGTGCCGGACATGGTCGCAGAGCCCATCGCGGCGGACCTCCGGTTGCCGTCCGGGGAGGAGGGTTTCATCTCAGCCGCGGCTTACCGGCTTTCGTTGGACGACCTGCCCCCGCGGGAGGCGGCCAGGCTCGCCAACCAGTATGGGGAGCAGCTCCAACTGATGAAGCTGAAGATCATCGCCGGCATTCTCGGGGTTCCGCTGGAACTCCTGCGGAACCGGGACAAGGCCTATCAGCTCATGCTTTCGCGGAAGCGCTTCCGCAGGCTGGTGTACGTGCTTGGTGTGGTCGCATTCCTCGGAGTGCTCGCGGCGGTGAGCGGCGTGGTCGCCTGGCGTGCCCTGAAGGCGGAGGAAAAGCAGCGCGCCGAGGTGGCGCAAAAGGGCGCCCAGCTCGCCGCGAAGTTCGCCGAGGCGGATTTCCATCAGGCTCTGGCGACCAGGGACCCGCTGAAGCGCCGCCAACTGCTCGAACGATCATTTTCCACCAGGCCGACGGCGAAGGTCCGGTCCCATCTGGAGTTCGGAAACCTCTTCCAGCGGCTTCCGGCGCTGGAAAATTCCTTCCCGGTGGAAATTGGCGGGGAGTCCGTTTTCATCCACGCCGGCGACCACCTCTATGTGAATGCTTCCGGCAGCGTGACCCAGTATGACATGGCCGCCGGATCTCCGGCTCCGATGATCTTCGGGGGCGTCCAGGTGGAAGCCGCATCTCCGGACGGCACGCATGTGATCGCACGTGGCGGCGGGACGGCCGGGCGGACCCTCCTGAAAGCCTTTGCCGTTCCGTTCCGGGAGCAACCCGGCTGGACGGGAGCGCATCCGGGATTTCTCGGCTTCCAGGGAACCGGCCATCAGGTGGCGGGGGTGTCCGGAAACCGGATCGTCTCCATCGATCCTACCACCGGGACCCCTGACGGGATCCTGCTGGACGGGGCCGCCTTCAGCGGTTTCCCGGACACGGCCGCGGCTCCGCCGGAAAGCATGGTCTGGAGCGGTGACCTCCAGACGGTTGCCGTCACACCTGACCTGATGGGACATTCGACATGGGTGTTCAACCGCCGGGAAAACTCCGTTGTCGTGGTCGATTCCGGGCCGTGGAGGCGCCCCCTGGCACTCTCTGATGATGGGACACGCATGGCGGTGAAAGTCGGAGGAGATGGCGGAGGGGGGATCGAGATCCATGATCTGGAGAACAAGGTGGTGCTCGCCGCGGAGAGTTCCGTGGTCGATCCCGTCTTCAGGGATGACGACATGTGGGTCGCCACCCCCTTGGAGATACGCCGGTGCTCCCTGTCCTCCGGCGGCGTCAGGAAGGCCAGGCCGGTGACGGCACGCGTCACCTCCATCGCCCTGGTCGGAGGGCGGACACTGGCCGTCGGCATGGAGGATGGCTTTGTCGAACTGCTGGATCCCGGGGACCTGTCGCGGTCCGCCGGACCCATAGCCACCCACGGCGCGGTGAAGTGGCTGGGTGCCTCCGGTGACGGCGGCATCCTCCGGATTCTGAAGGCTGACGGGATCATGGACTGCTGGACCCTGGACCCCGCGCCCCCCTCATTTCCTTCCGCCGGGTTTCCGGAGCAGGTCATCTCGCTCCGGGAATCCGGCGGCGGCATCGAAGCCCTGACCGCGGACAACCACAGGCACCTCCTCACCTTCGCGGGAGGAAGTGCGGCCCCCGCGCAAATCACCCGGCAGCCCCTGCCGGAAGATGAGGTCGCCAGGCCCGGCCCGAAGGACATCACCGTCGCGGGGACATCGGTCAAAGTGAACCTCTCCGGGGTGGACGTGATCCGGGATGGAGTCCGGCGCTACTATCCCTTCAAGGATGTGGCGATCCAGGCGACCGCCCTCGACGGCAGCGGGAAGTTCCTGGCCCTGGGATTCAATGACGGCCGGCTCTCCCTGATCGATGTGGAGGAGGCCACGGTGATGGAGCCGGATTGGAAATCGCCGGATGACATCAGCAGCCTGACGTTCTTCCCCGCGGCCCGGTCGCTGGTGGTGGGTACCTTCGGCAAATGCTATTTCCTCCCGGCCCACTGGATCGCGTCCGACTGAACCATCCGGACCTCAATTGGCGAGGTCGTCGACTTTGTCCGGATCCGCGTGTTTGCCTTTCAGGAGGTGGAAATCGACACCGTCGATTTTCGCGTCCCCCAGCTTGGGAGGTTTGTCTCCTGACCCCGGGAACATCGCCGTCCCTTCACCGTCGAACATGTTGCCCTCCGTCTTCGCCTTCTGGCCCTTGTTGTCGAAGGGGGTGAAGCAGATGCGGTGCTCGTCCAGTTTCACGATCACGCGGCCTTTCTCGTCATGGTAGACCTTGAACTTGCCGCTCTCCTTTCCGGCTCCGCCGCCCCGGCCCTCGAACACCTTGTAGTGCAGGGTGTACTCGCCGGAGTCACCTTTCTGATTCTCGAAAATCACACACTGGTTGGCGGTATGGGAGGTGAAAAACATGGTCCATCCCCCGATCATGAAATCTTCCGCCCTGGCGGAAACGCTCAGGACGAGTGGAAATACCAACCACAACAAACGGCGGATCTTCGTTCCCATGGTCCCGTGATATCCGGAGCGGGGAAGTTTGTCAATGATATCACATCCCGCCGTCACTCCGTCACCACGCGCAGGAACGCGCGCTCCCTGGCGGACAACGTCTCCACCAGCCGGAAAGTACGATATTCATAGTCCTCATGCGGGTGCGGCGGGGGTGGGACCGTGGCGTCCTCCTGTACCTCCAGCAGCGCGGCCGGGTCCACCGGACCGCCCAGATCCTCCGTCGCCAGGATGCGGTAGCCCACCCCGTCCGCAACCCCCGTCGCGGGCCTGCCCGGCGTGAACACCGTGCCGCGCCGCACCGGCACCGTGAGCGACAGGTGCGTGCCCACGCCATTGACGGAGGAAACCGCCAGCAGCGCGGGGGAAATGACGGGCCGGGCCGCCCCGTCCGACGGATCCCCGCCGAAGGCGAACTCCTGCAGGTTCGTGAAGCCATCCTCATCCGCATCATCCCCGCGTCCCGTCCGGCCATCCATCCATGGCCGGTGGACATCCAGCCATGCGGCGTAGGGAGCCGGCGCCCCGCCCGTATCCAGCACATAGAGCTGCGGTCCCTCCGCCTCCGTCGTCGCCGCGAAGAACACCTTTCCGCCCGCCGGGGTGAAACGGGCGGGGGAGGAGCCACCGGAGTCCCCGGTCAGGTCCACCAGCATGCGCGTGCCCTCCACCGTGCCATCGCTCACCCACGGCTCCTCGCCGTGCACGCCATCGTTTCCACAAAAGTAGAGCTTCCCCGCGTGGGCCTTGATGTCTCCGGAAGCGCCCACTCCAGCCAACCGGTAGGTGCCTTCCACGGTGCCGTCGCTGCGCCACAGTCCTGCATCCACGGCGGGGGAGGTCACGCTGAAGTGGGCCACTCCGCCGAGGACCCCGGTGGACCCATAGTTGTTGAAGGCGCGGAGCCGCACCAGCGGGCCGTCCGCGGGGATGCGCCACAGGCCCGAGTAGGCGGCTTGACCCATCCCCCCGGATCCGATCCCCAGCGCCAGCACTTCCCGCCCGGCCGGGATCAGATGGACACCTGCGGGGAACCGGTGGAGCAGCTCCTTGCCTGCGGCGGTCCCGTCCGTCCTCCATAGGTCATCACCCACCATGTAGTAGGTCAGCCCTCCATGCTTCAGGATGGACGTTGGAGGCAGTTCGTCCTGGGTGAGCCTCCCCGTCCCCTCCGGCGTGCCATCCGTCCACCAGATGCCGTCCAACGACAGCGTCGGAGATCCGCTGGCACGCACGACCAGATTTCCCTGCCACCCGATGGACAGCGTCACCGCCGGGTAGGACAGGCCCCCGCCCGCGTCCATCTCCACACGCGTCCCCGCTTCCGTCCCATCCGTCCGCCACACCTTCCGGCCAGCGTGGGAATGCACCGCCGTGAACCACACCTCACCCTTGAAAACCGTGAGCGACTGGGGCTGGGAGGATTCCTTTCCGGGGAGGAAGTCCTTCACCATCCCCGTTCCCTCCGCCGTGCCGTCGCTACGCCACAGCTCGTTGCCGTGCACGCCGTCATCCGCCGTGAAATAGCGGACGCCGTCCAGCATCACCGCCCCGCCAAGCCCGATGCTTTTGAAGCCCTCCACCCCCGGCGGCCCGGCTTCCACCAGGACCGTGCCCGCCGCCGTGCCGTCGCTCTTCCAGAGACGTCTCCCCATCGCGGTGTCATGTGCGGAGAAAAGGACCTGCCCGGCCGGCATTGACGTGATGCCGTTGATGGGTTTCCCCGCCAGCATCCGGCCCACCGGAGCTGCCATCGTGCCTCCCGGCGTGCCATCACTCCGCCACACGGTGGAGTTCCCCGCGAGGATCAGGGCGGACGCGGTGGCACCCATGCGGATCTGTGGATTCGCGGAAGACGGCCCGAGGTCAGCCACCGTCACCGTCCCCGCCACCGTGCCGTCCGTGGTCCATAGCTCCCGCTTCCCTTCCGCGGTGGCATGCAGGAAATACAGCCTGTCCCCGAATGCGGTGGGTGAGCTGGCGTTGGTCCGCATCAACGGCAGGGTGCCTGCCTCCGTTCCATCGCTCACCCACAGATCCCGGTCAACGGACTGCCCCTCCGGCGCGGCATTGAAGTAGATCTTTCCTCCCGCGGCGGTGATGGGGAGGGGGGGATGTGAAGGCGTCCCCGGCATCGTCTTCACCAGCGTGGTGCCGTCCTCCGTGCCATCACTCCGCCAGAGCTGGAGCCCCGTGGTGCCGGATGTCAGGAAATGGACATCCCCCTCCAGAAACACGGGCCGGCTTCCATCGGACACCGCGGTTCCGGTTTCCTTCAGCGCCGTGACCCCGCCCGCATCCAGCCGGTGCAGCATCGGCGTCCCATCACGGGAGGTGGTGAAAAGGACCGTGTCATCCGTCATGGCCCACACCATCTTCCGGGTATCCAGATAGGCGGGCGTGGGCGTGAAGGCCGCCACGGTCCCTGCGGGGGTGCCGTCGCTTTTCCAGAGGCGGTGGCCGCCGCACCAGATGGTGCCCCCCGCCACCTGCACGTCCTCCATCAGGTAGTCCGCCGCAAGAAGCACCGTGCCTTCCTGCGTGCCATCCGTCTTCCAAAGTTGCGCACGGTCTTCCTCGAAAGAGTAGTCAGGACCGGAGATGAACAGCGCTCCTCCGCCTGGCGCCCGGGAGAGAAATCGCACGCGTCCCATATAGCTCCATGACGGCCATCGTGGGAACGTCGTCACCGTCCCTGCTGCCGTTCCATCCGTCCTCCAGATCCTCGAGGTCTGGTGGCTGCCGAAGTAGAGCTGGTTCCCGTCAGCCACACCGCGTGCGTTTGGCAGACTGGAGTCGGTCCCTACGATCGTTTCCCAGACCAGCCGCGTGCCCTCCGCCGTACCGTCCGTTTTCCACACCTCCTCGCCGTGGGTCACGGTCCGGCGGCTGTAGTAGAGCATGTCCCCCATCATCACCCCACCATCGTAGGAATTCCAGGACCCCGCTGCATGGGACAGGGAGGTCAGGCGTTCGGGGATCTCCTGCGCGGTGGCCATCGAGAGTCCGCAGGCGGTCAGGAGCGAGGTGAGTGGAAAGCAAGCATTCATGCACAATAGGATTTCAATGTATACACATTGAGTATCCATTGTTTGGAGTTGGCACGGAAATTCGGCCACTTTCATGAAAAAAGCGCAATCTTGCGTAACGGGTGAACGCGTTTGCGGAACGGGTGAATGCAACCGCGGCACGGCTTTACCGCCGTTCAATCGGGCAAGGGCGGGGGGATCACTCCGCCCCGTCTTCTTCCGGCTGGCTCAGCACTTCCTCCGGTGTCATCACCGCGGCGCGTGTGCCATCCGCGCTGGTCTTCACCAGCGTGATCTCCAGCCGTTCCATCAGCAGCGTCTCCGCCAGCAGGCGGCGCGCGCGGTCCTCATCCTCCAGCCGCACGCCGACGGTCGCCCCGGCACTGCCGACGGAATACCAGCGGATGCCATGGCTGCGGAAAAGACAGCGGATCACCAGCTCCTCACGGTCCCAGGCTTCCGGTGTGTTCGGGTAGCTGGCGATGAGCGTGTAGCGCGTCGCCTCATCCTCTTCCGCCGCCGCCGGTTCCTGCCCATGCACCGCTCCGGAAAACACCACGCCGCCCGCGCAGGCGATGACACACGCCACGGCGGTGGGGATGCTGCGGAACAGGCCCCTGGATTTCATGAGTCCGGGGAGAGTAACGGATTCGCCACAGGGTGCAATGACGGAATGAGTGGGGTGCGGCAGGGTGACCTCATCCTTGTCCGGCATCTGGTGTGTCAGATGAGCTCCTGGAAGCCCAAGGCCCGCAGAATCCCGAAGTAGATCAATGTCGGGAAGTAGAATGAAAGTGTCGCGAGCAGGGATAACTGCAGATCTCCGCGGAAAAACAGCAGGACGATGGGGATGGTGACCACGGCCAGAACCCCCAGAAGGACCAATGGCTCCCAAAACCATCTGAAGTCAAATTTGTGCTCAACCAGATACACCGTGGTGGCGGCAACAGGAGCGAAAATGGCAATGCACAAAAACAATGCCCAAAGGGTCGAGAGCAGGATGGATCCTGAAATCCAGGGAACTCTGCCGGCACCAATCTCTCTTCCAACGCCTTCCAAAGCAAAGATGGGTCCCACGATCAGCACCGTGATCACCAGCGAGAGGAAATGCTTCAGGAGTGATTTCATATTCTTTGCCGGAAGTATGAGGTGGGGCACGGAGCGCGGCGGAGTTCCCCCAAGCCGCCTTGTTATGCCTTGTGGTTTTCGGTGAGCATGCGTCCGAGCGGTCTGGGACCTGATCTTTCCCGGACCGCGCGGATCAGCATCTCCCATTTATTGTTGCGCATGTCGCTGAATGAAAGCCCGAAAAGCCAGGGCGCGGTTCTGTAGCTGTCGCAGAAGGAAGCCAGATAGGCGCGCTCGGATGACTCTTCATGGGTCACCCAATCGGCCAACTCCTGCTCCATCGATGAGGAAATGGAATCCTCAAGGGATTGGGCGACCGCCGCCAAAGCCAGAGCGAAGAACGGGCGATCCTCTTCACGGCCCAGTGTATCGAGCCGCCAAACAAGAAATCCAGCGGTTGCCTCCAGGGCTCCGGGGCCAAGCAAAAACACCGAATCAACCAACTGGATCAGAGTCTCCTTGTCTGGCTCGAAATTGGGCACCGCGAGTAGAACCGCGCATGAAAATGCCCGCATCTTGTGTCCGCGCAAACCCGTCGAACCGGGCTTCCACTCCGGGTCCTCCGGCTCGGACCACCGGATCAGCCGAAGGACCTCATCAGGAAACCAGTAATGAAGCTCCCTCAGTTCATCGCCGTTCCGGATGGGCTTGAGCGCCGCAAGGTGTTGCTCAGCATCCCGAGCATAATCCGCTTCCGCAATCTCCCTCAGCATTCCCTCGTCGATCAGGCTTCTGAGGTGATCGACCGCAGACCGCTGATCGGGAGGGAAACGCTCACGGATCCATTGGGGCATCTGCGCTGGCGATTCTTCGGGCATAACGTCTGAGGTGGGGCACGGAGCGCTGCGGAGTTGCCTCAGCCGTCTTGTCCTCGCAAAGTGGTCCTGTGATCACGGCACCAGATATGGGCTTCCACATAGCAGCCTGCCCAGCCATTCCGCGACTGATGCAGCTCAATCATCGAATCGATTCCGAGTTCTGAATATTCGTCGGCCAGTTCGGCGTAGGTAAAAAGCCTGCCCCAGAACTTCAGATGTTCCAAGCCTGGCCGAGGCTGGTGGAAAAGTGGAGGGGCGTCAGAACCATAGTGGGAAATGAGATGGGCGTGATCCGGATACATGAAGGTGAGTTCGTGATCCTGGAAATCTCCCGCTTCGAGGCGGATCTTTCTGCCATTCCGGAACATCGTCAGGGTCTTGTCGAAACTGCCTAGAAGCGCGTAGAAAGGCCGTGCGGGAGGTGGGAACCCGAACTTCTCGGTGTAGGCGCGGATCAGCAGGTCATCAGCCGCCCGCCGCCACCGGAGAAAATCCGGACCCATGGCAAAGCGGTTGAAGGCTGTGTTCGCATCCTTCTCGGCGGATATAAGGACGTCGATCTGTTCATCATCAAGATCACAGATATTGAGGAAAGGACCGTAGTCCGCCTCATGGTAGTGGGTGATGAAGTCGGGCGGTTTCATTCTTCGCGCATACGTCCAAGGTGAGGCACGGGGTGCAGCGGAGTTGCCACAGCCGCCGTGTCAGCGTTCGTTGATGGTTCGGAGCGTCTTCGTTAGGAAAATCTTGTCGTGACCGTGGGAATCCCAGTTCCGCAATCGCCCTGATTCTTCATACCCGAGCGAAAAATAGAAGTCAGGAGCCTGAAATGACATCGTGTCGACGTATGAATACTGACAGCCCTGTTGGGCAGCCATGGACTCGGCCTCTCCGACCAGCTTGCCGCCGATGCCTTGCCGTCTGTGATCCGGGGATACCGCCATCACATCGACTTTCAGCCATCTGTGTAGAAATGCCCCCCGGAGACCACCAATCACCGATCCGTTGTCATCCCGCGCAACAATGAAAAAATCCTGTGATGCGCCTTCTTCAAGCGATCTCATGAATTGGGGATTGGAGTCGTGGTTGAAGTTCCGGAGCCAGGACAAGACTTGCTCCTGCTCGTCCGACGTCGGCTTCTGATCAAGCGGTAGAAGGGGCATATTTTTGGTGATCGTCCAAGATGAGGCACGGAGCCGCGGGGTTACCTCCACCGCCTTGTCCGGCTGGATTATTTTTGTTCCTTGGGATCGGCGGCAATCTTGCGCCCGATCAGCAGGCCTCCACCGTCACTTCCATCATAGAGATCGATCTGATGGTAGTACCCGGGAGAGTCCGGGAGCTTCATCGTGAGTCCGCGGTAGGTCGTGCCACCTCCGTGTCCTATAGGCATCGTTGC
This sequence comes from Luteolibacter sp. SL250, assembly GCF_026625605.1. Taxonomy (NCBI): domain Bacteria; kingdom Pseudomonadati; phylum Verrucomicrobiota; class Verrucomicrobiia; order Verrucomicrobiales; family Verrucomicrobiaceae; genus Luteolibacter; species Luteolibacter sp. SL250. The sequence goes on along the minus strand of NZ_CP113054.1, from coordinate 3,753,947 downwards.
ACTGCCCGATCTGATATAGGTGGTGACATCATTGCGACCCTGCACTGCGACGATCTCACCCTCCTTGCCCTCGGCTTCCTTCAAAACCTCCGCATAGGAAAGACGCTGCGCTTCTTCCGCTCGTTTGCACGATGATATCAAACACACCGCTGCGATTGAACAAATCAGTTGGGATGTGGTCTTCATCTTGTTTTGTTGTCGAACAGTGTAAATGAATGAACCGATAAGCTCCGATATAGGACTGATGGAGAGCCTACGGAAAGGCCCGAAGGCGCTCAACGCCAAAAAACTGCAAGGAGCGAAGTGATTGGAAAGTGCCGGGTGATCAGTCAGAGAGAGGAAGACGTGGCTGACGGATTGCTTCATCGTCCCGGCACTCATTTGACTCCGCTCTCCGGCGGAGCCCTCCGGGCGCCGCTTCGCTGGCATCCATGTCGTTCCGCTCGATTCTGATCACGGATCACCTGGCAGTATTTCCGGCAGGAAATTTGGCCATCTGTTCAATCCACCGTGCCTCTCGTGATAAGGCATCATGGACGGCATGTCTCCTTATCTGCGGGCCCATGCGGCCTATCATCGTGACGGCGGGCCGTGGATCCCGTGGGTGGATGCGCTGGACTTCCACCTCCAGCATGGCGTCGTCATCTCCACTCCGGAGTGCTTCATCATGGCGCGGCGCGTGGTCGTCGCCTGGCCGGACCACCACCACCTGAGCCTGCGGGCGGTGATGGAGGAGGACGCCGCGGACGCCTGGCACGTCTGGTCCGCCGCGGGGGCGCTCGGTGCGCTGCTGGACATCGCCCGCAGGCATCCGTCGCGGGAGATCACCTTCCAGCGGCGGGATGAAAGGCTGCACCGCGTGGCGGCGGCGGAGCTTTTCAGGAAGGCCCGCTGAGAAACAGGGATGCGGTGGAGGAGTTGCGGAGGTCGCAAGGGTAGCGAAGGTCGTGAGACCTTCGGCTGTGGGGAAGTCAATGGGACACCGGAGCCGGTTTGTTGGATGGCGTCCACCCCGCCGAAGCTCTCACGAGCTTCGCTACGCCATGGATCCGCCATGCCGATGCTTCGCAAGGGTAGCGGAGGTCGTGAGACCTCCGGCTGTGGGGAAGTCCACGGGACACCGGAGCCGGTCTGTTGGATGGCGTCCACCCCGCCGAAGCTCTCACGAGCTTCGCTACGCCATGGATCCGCCATGCCGACGCTTCGGAAGGGTAGCGGAGGTCGTGAGACCTCCGGCTGTGGGGAAGTCCATGGGAAGCTGGAGCCGGTCTGTTGGATGGCGTCCACCCCGCCGAAGCTCTCACGAGCTTCGCTACCTGGATGACCTCCGCTACCTCCCCACCAGCGCGCGGAGGAACCCGCGGATGATACGATAGATCACGTAGAAGATCCCCACCACCACGCCGACGGAGGCCAGCAGCGCCAGCAGGATGATGCCCAGGAACACCCACAGCGGCCACCAGCGCATGTCCAGCGTGCGCACGCGGCCCTGCCAGTTCCGCCAGTCGTTCCAGTCGCCGCCTCCGCGCGGGCCTCCGCCCGCCGCGTCATCCCCATGCGGTGGGGACACCGGTACCGGTGCGATGCCGTCGATCTCGACGACTTCGACTTCGATGGTTTCGGTTTCCTTTTCCATGGTGACGGCCTGACTGATAAGGGAGGCATCCTACCTCCGCAAGTGCATGCAGGGTGGAATCCGGAGCCTCGTTTCCAGAGGGGGTCGCGGGATGCGATGCAACCGGGTAAGGAGGGAGGACATTGCGGCTGCGCCGTCATGTTCGCTGCGCTCCCATTCCTGTCCTCCGACGGCATTGGCGGATGAAGTGAAAGACGGATCTATGCCGGAACGCCTTTGCTATCGGTTCCGGTTGCAGCCGAGTAAGGAGGGAGGACACTCCTGTCCTCAGGCGGCATTGGCGAACAAAGAAGGAAAATTTTTCAGTCTCCAGTTCTCAGGAAGAGAAGAACGCTGACTGCGAATCTTGCTTCTCCCTTCGCGGCCTTTGCGTCTTAGCGGTGAATCTTTTCTGATTCGCCAATGCCGCCGGAGGACAGGAGTGTCCTCCCTCCTTACTGCGAGCCACCGGAGCGGGAAGGTACGCTCCTTCCTCCCCTTTCCTGAAAACTGAAAACTTTCCTCCCTCCTTACCCCTTGATCTCAAGCAGCATCTGCGGGTTGTTCGGGAATTTCTTCAGGAAGTAGAGCAGGCGTTCCATCGCCTCCACCGGGCGGTGGCCGGAGAGGCCGCGGCGGATGAGGTGGATCTTGTGCAGCATGTGCTCCGGCAGCAGCAGCTCCTCCCGGCGGGTGCCGGACTTGAAGATGTCCACCGCAGGGTAGATGTAGTTTTCCGCGATCTTCCGGTCCAGGACCAGCTCCATGTTGCCGGTGCCCTTGAACTCCATGAAGATGGCCTCGTCGGCACGGGAGTTCGTCTGGATCAGCGCGGTGGCCAGGATGGTGAGGGAGCCTCCGCCACGGGTGTTCCGCGCCGCGGCGAAAAGCCTGCGCGGAACCTCCAGCGCGCCGATGGTGATGCCGCCGGAGCCGGTGCCCCGTCCACGGTTGTTCATGTTGCCGTTGTAGGCGCGGGCCAGACGGGTGATGGAGTCCATCAGCAGGAACACATCCTTGCCCGCCTCCACCAACCGCTTCGCCCGCTCGATGGCGAGTTCCGCGATGCGGCAGTGGCTGCGTGCGTTCTCGTCGTTGGAGCTGGCGTAGATCTCCGCACCGGGCAGGGCGCGGCGGAACTCCGTCACCTCCTCCGGGCGTTCGTCCACCAGCAGCACCATCAGGTGCATGGTCTCCTCGTACTTCGTGCGGATGGCTTCCGCCATGTGCAGCAAAAGAGTCGTCTTTCCGGAACGGGGAGGGGAAACGATGAGGCCGCGCTGGCCGCGTCCCACCGGCGCCATGATGTCCACCACGCGCGTGGTGAAACGCTCCGGCGTTGTCTCGAAGCTGATCCGCTTGCTCGGGTTCACCGCCTTCAGCTCGTCGAAGTGCGGGAGCTTCGACGCCTCCGCGACGGATATGCCGTTGATGGCGGTGATGTCCACGAGCTGCGGGCCGCGCGGGCCCATCTGGAACGTGCCGTGGATCCACTGGCCCAGCCGCAGGTGGTTCTTGCGGATGATCTCCGGCGTGACAAAGACATCATCACGCGCCTGTTCGAAATTCTTCTTCGGCACGCGCAGGAAGCCGAATCCCTTCGGCGCGAGTTCCAGCATGCCGTCCACCTCGATCTTCTCGCCGGTCAACTGCGCGTGGCCGCGGTTCTCATAGTCGCGGTCGTCGTTCTGCTGGCGGTCGCTGCGGTCGTTGCCGCGCTGGTTGCCGTGGCGGTCGTTGCCGCGTTGGTTGTTGTGGCGGTCGTTGCCACGCTGGCGCTGCGGGTGCTGTTGCTGTTGGTTTCCACCACCACCGCCGCCGCCATCCTGGCCGCGCTCGTTGCGGAGCTGCTCGCGGCGCTTCTTCCGCTTGTCACGGCGGCGCTTGCTGCGGCTGTCGCCCTGGCCTCCTTGTCCGCCTTGTTGCTCACCGCCGTCCTGCGGCTGTCCACCGCCGTGCTGGCGTGGCTGGTGCTGCTGCGGGGCAGGGGAGGGGGAGGCATCGGAAACCGGCGCCGCATCCTGGGATGGAGCATCCGCACGGGGAGTCGTCGGTCCGCCACCCGGCACACGACCGAAGCGCTTCGGTTCCTCCGCGGCGGCAGGAGCGGGCGCAGGTGCAGGTGCGGAGAAGGCGGCCTCCGCAGGAGCTTCCGCGGCGGTTTTCTTCGCCGCTTTTTTGGCGGCCTTCTTCGCCGCTTTCTTCGCGGGGGCGGGTGCCGCATCGGCGGCAGCCTCCGGAGCAGGGGCGGGTGCCGCCGCTGCCTTGCGGGCGGGCTTCGCCACGGCCGGTGCCGCGGGCACGTCGATCAACAGCGGCGTCTCGGCGGCTGCGGGAGCTTTCTTCGCGGCGGCCTTCTTCGCGGCGGTCTTTTTCACCGCGGCCTTCTTGGCTGCCGTTTTCTTCGCCGCTTTCTTCGCCACCGTCTTCTCGGGGGCGGACTCGGCGAAGGCTTCCTCGTTCGTGTTGTTGCTCATCAGGAAATGGGTCGGGGAAAAATGGAGAGGGGATCAGGCGGACAGTTGCTCGAGCGCCTCGTCCGTCACTTCAAAGTTGGTGAACACGTTCAGCGTGTCCGCATAGTCATCCAGCACGTCGTGCAGTTTCAGGATCTGGCGGGCGGTATCCACGTCGGACACCACGGAAAGGTTCTGCGGCAGGGACACCATCTTCTCGGACACCAGGCTCAGGCCGGCGGAGCGCAGCGCGTTCGCCACCGTGCCCAGCTCGTTCGCCGCGGTGTGGATGATGTGTTCCTCCCCGTCGCTGTGGACGTCGTCCGCGCCCGCCTCGATGGCCGCTTCCATGATGCGGTCGTCATCGATGGCGGACGCCGCCAGGCGGATCTCACCCCTGCGGTCGAACTGATAGGAAACACTGCCCGGAGTCGCCACCGAGCCGCCGTTTTTTGAAAAAATCGTCCGCATGTCCGCCGCGGCGCGGTTCAGGTTGTCCGTGGCCATCTCCACCAGAAAGGCGATGCCCGCCGGGCCGTAGCCCTCATAGGTCACCTCCTGGATGGCGTCGCCGCCCAGCTCGCCGGTGCCTTTCTTGATGGCGCGCTCGATGTTCTCGCGGGGCATGGACACCGCCTTCGCGTTGTCCACCGCCGTGCGCAGCCGCGCGTTCATCCCCGGGTCCCCGCCACCGGCACGCGCCGCCAGTGCGATCTCATGGGCGCACTTGCTGAACACCTTGCCCTTGATCGCATCGACGCGGGCTTTGATGTGTTTGACCTTTGACCACTTGTTGTGACCGGCCATGCGGAAGGGTGGATGGGAAATTCAGGAGAAATGGAAAAAGGGCGGTCCGGCGGTGGACCATGGGACGGTCCGGCGGCCGAGTGGACGGAGCGGGAAGTGCTTGTGCGCGGATCGCCATGATCGCGGGCAGATGAGCTTGACCCTGGGGGAGTCCGGGAAACGAGATCCAGAACAGCCCTCCGTCGTTCCAACAACGGGAATCTGTGGCAGGTGCCGTGCATTGGCAATCCTAAATTTCACCGGCGGACTCCGCTGCGGAGCCGGGGATTTTTTAGAAAAATGCGCCCCATCATCGCGCGGCGGATCCCGTGGAGATCCGTTGGGGCGGATGTCATCCGGCAAGCCCGCTCCGGTTTCCCATGGACTTCCCCACAACCGGAAGTCTCACGACTTCCGCTACCCCTGCGGGTGAAACCAAGGCGCGGCGGATCTGCGGGGGTAGCGAAGGTCGTGAGACCTTCGGCTGGGTGGATTCACCACGATGCAGGACGCTCCAGACACAGGGAGACAGCGTGTCGGGTTCTCCGTGGACTTCCCCGCCGCCGGAAGTCTCACGACTTCCGCTACCCTTCCATTACGCTCAGAAAAAGCCTCCGCCGCCTGCCCGGCCCACCTCTCTCACCCACCCGCCACATCCCTCTTCCATTCAAACTTCGATGTTGGACGTTCGATGTTCGATGTTCGATGTTCAATGTCCCCCCGGTTTCTCTTTTCATCGACGGCACCCCCACACCCGTTAGACTCCCCGCATCACCACCCGTGGATTGGGAATCTGACAAACGCGTCGCACGGTCGATGCTGCGGAACCGTGGCACGCGCCGGAAGATCATGGCGCGCATGCTCCTGCTCGCGCTCGGCCTCATGGCGTGGGGGCTGTGGCTGGTGGATGGATGGCTGCGCGTGCGCCCGTGGATGTTCCTCATCTGGTGGGGTGCGTGCGCGTTCCTCACCTGCATGGTCATGGTCCTCGCGCTGTATGACATGCTCGCCGTCATCCGCGAAGAAAGGGAAAAGCACCATTGAAGATCCCGCGCGATGGGGGAGAATGAAGGCGATGTCCGAGACGAACACGCCCGCCGCCCCCCGCCCGGTGATCTATCAGCTTTTCGTCCGCCTCTTCGGCAACACGAACACCACGCGGAAAAGGAACGGCACGCTGGAGGAGAACGGCTGCGGGAAATTCGCCGACATCAATGAGGTCGCGCTCACCTCGCTGCGTGACCTCGGCTTCACCCACATCTGGCTCACCGGCGTGATCGAGCAGGCCAGCGGCACGGACTATCCGTGCCGTCCCGCCGATGACCGCGACATTCTGAAAGGGGAGGCCGGGAGTCCCTACGCCATCCGCGATTACTTCGACATCTGCCCGGACTACGCCACTGTCCCGGAAAACCGCGTGGAGGAGTTCCGCGCGCTGGTGGACCGCTGCCACGGCCTGGGGCTGCGCGTCATCATCGACTTCATCCCGAACCATGTTTCCCGCTGCTACGTGTCCGACGTCCGCCCGGAGCACACCTTCGGCCAGGGGGATGACCGGGACGTTTTCTTCCACCGGGACAACCATTACTTCTACCTGCGCCCCGGCGATCCCGGGGACGGCCCGCCGCTGAAGCTGCCCGGCTCCGGCGACGGCTTCTTCGGCCCGGAGGCGGAGTATGGGAAGGTCACCGGCAACAACGTCATCTCATGGACCCCGTCCGTGCATGATTGGTATGAAACGGTGAAGATCAACTACGGCCATGACTTCACCACCGGCCGGGACACCTCCCACCTCCCCGGCCCGGACGCCGCCGTGGAGGACGTGCCGAAGACCTGGCGCACCATGGATGAGATCCTCGCCTGGTGGCAGGGCATGGGCGTGGACGGCTTCCGCGCGGACATGGCCCACATGGTGCCCATGGAGTTCTGGCGCTGGGCGGTGAAACGCGCGCGCAACCGCCAGCCCGGCGTCTTCTTTTCCGCGGAGGCGTATAACAACGACCCCGCGAAACTCACCGACGGACACGTGCTGGACGCCCTGCTGGAGGCCGGCTTCGACGGCGTCTATGACAAGCAGACCTACGACGTCGCGGAAGGCATCTATGATGCCGGAAAATGGGCGAACGACTTCGACGGCGGGGAGTTCGCCACGGAGCGCTTCCACCGTTCCCTGCGCTTCGTCGAGAACCATGACGAGGTCCGTGTCGCCTGTCCGGAAGTATGGGGTGGCCATGGCATGCACGCCGGACGGCCCGCATCCGCCGTCCTGCTGGGCATGGGGCGCGGCCCCATCATGATCTACAGCGGCCAGGAGATCGGCGAGGCGGGCGGGGATGAGGCCGGCTTCAGCACCGACCACAAGCGCACCACCATCTTCGACTACTGGTGCATGAAGGAGTTCGTGAAATGGGTGAACGGCGGCCGCTATGACGGCGGCGGCCTCAGCCAGGAGCAGAAGGAACTCCGCGCCTGGTATGGCCGCCTGCTCGCCGTGCTGGCGCAGCCCGCCTTCACCCGCGGCGAATTTTTCGGCCTCAACTGGTTCAACCGTGAGAACCCCGCCTTCGGCCGCCAGCCCGGGGAGCCCGTCTCCGGCCATTGGCTCTACGCCTTCCTCCGCCATGACCCGGAGAGCGGCGCGTCCTTCATGGTCGTCGCCAACTTCCACCCGCAGCAGGACATGGAGGACATCCACATCCTCATCCCGGAAGGCGCGTGGGAATTCATGGGTCGGGATCACGACCGCGAATGGGCCTTCCACGACCGCCTCGAAGGAAGCTGGCAGGGCGTCATCCAGCGCGACGACCTCGACACCGACGGTATCAACATCGGCACCCTGCAAGCGATGAATGCCGCGGTGCTGGAGATCAGCAGGTGGTAGGAATGCGGAAGTCGCAGGGGTAGCGGAAGTCGTGAGACTTCCGGCTGTGGGGAAGTCCCCAGGAAAGCCCGATGCCGTACTCCCGCAGACCTTCCGGCGTACAGCTTCGGTGCGGCGGGCCGCCACGCCCCATCATTTTTCAGATGGGCATCGTCCGGATTCCTGATTGCATGGGCGGGATGAACCGCATTCTTGAGGCGTTGGATTCCGCCGCGGAGCCATCGTCTCCGTGAAATGGACCCACGCCCGGGGCGATTCCCCCGTGCTTTCATTACTTCAACGTTCGATGTTGGGCGTTCGATGTTCGATGTTCCCGAACAAGGCGGCAGAGGACTGCCGCACTCCATGACGCTGCCGCGACCGGGGCGATTCCCCCGTGCCTTCTTTACTTCAACGTTCGATGTTGGGCGTTCGATGTCCGACGTTCCCGAACAAGGCGGCAGAGGACTGCCGCACTCCATGACGCTGCCGCGACCGGGGCGGTTCCCCCTCCAGAAAAGGCGGAAACACCCGTGGGCGGCGCTTTTCCTGCGGTTCTTTTCTTTTTGCCTCCGGGCGGTGGATCACCTACCTAGAGCGCCCACGCCGCATGAGACTTTTCCGCATCCTCACCTTCAAGGAATTGAAGGGCTATTTCCTCAGCCCCTTCGGCTGGGTCATCCTGGCGTTCGTCGTCGTCATGCAGGGGATGTCCCTTTCCACGGCGATGAAGGGGTTCCGGGACACCCCGGTGAAGGACAGCCTGGTGTACGTGACCTTCCACACGCCGCTGTTCTGGTTCTATTTCCTGTTCATTTTCCCGCTCATCACCATGCGGCTTTTCGCGGAGGAGGAACGCAGCGGGACGCTGGAAAGCCTGCTGACCGCGCCGGTGCGGAGCTGGCAGGTGGTGGCGTCGAAGTACACGGCGGCGATGGTCTTCTACACGCTGCTGTGGGTGCCCGCCGTGGTTCAGTTCAAGATGTTCGACTGGGTGACGGTGTTCGAGTGGGCGAAAGGCATGCCCCCGGCATGGACGGCGGGCGGGTTGCTCGGCTCGCTGGCCATCATCTGGCTCATGGGCGCGGCGTTCACCGCCGTCGGCTGCCTTTGCTCCGCGCTGACGTCCAGCCAGATCACCGCCGGCATCTTCACCATCGGCATCCTGGTCATCTTCCACTTCCTCGGCTACGTCACCACCATCTGGGGGAACTCCTTCGCCGGGGCCGCGTTCTTCGACTACATCTCCTCCCGCCAGCACCTCCACTACTTCGCCAGCGGCCTGTTCGACAGCCGCCCGGCGGTGCTCTACCTCACCCTCGCCATTTTCGTCCTGTTCCTGACCTACCAGGTCGTGGACTTCCGCCGCTGGCGGCGCTGACCCCACACATCCATGTCCGAAGCTTCCGCAGAATCGCCCGGGAAAAAATCCGGCGGCACGCCCCGCAAGCCCAACCGCTGGGGTGTGGGCACGCTTTCCATCATCCAGCTCGTCCTGCTGCTGTGTGTCCTGGGCGGGCTGAACTACCTCAGCTCCTTCCACTATCTGCGGAAGGACCTCAGCCGGGATGGGAACTACACGCTTTCCAGCTCCACCCGCCGCTACCTGGAGTCGGACGCCATCCAGAAGCGGGAGAAGCCCGTGAAGTGGATCATGGCGTTCCGCCGCTCCTCCCCGTTCTACGAGCGCGTGCGCGCCCTGGCGGAGGACTACGCCCGCCTGTCCGGCGGAAAGGTCGAGCTGGAGATCCTGGACCCGCTCCGCAGTCCGGACCGCACCCAGCAGGTCACCGCCGCGTATGACATCTCGCTGGTCCGCGACCTCCTCCTCATCGACGCCCGCCCGGACGAGTCATCCGTCACCGTCCAGGAACAGGGCGGCACCCGCGCGCTCAACCCGAACGTGAAGATCGTCGTCGCGGATGAGATGGTCGTCCACACCACCTACCAAGGCCAGCGGCGGCCCACCGGCTTCAAGGGCGAGGACCTGCTCACCGCCCGGCTGGTGGAGGCCATCGAAGGCCGCCCGCGGAAGATGCTTTTCCTTTCCGACAAGAGCCGCATCGACGCGGAAGGGGAGGAGTCCTCATGGAAGTCCCTGGAGGAAAACCTGCGCCTCCAGAACATCCAGCTCACCGCCATGGAGCTGGCCGGCATGAAGGACATCCCGGAGGATGCGGAGGGCATCGCCCTCGTCGCGCCGCGCTATGACTTCACGGATGAGGAGATCGCCGTGCTGGAGCGCTACTGGCAGCGCCCCCGCGCCGCCCTGCTGGTGCTGCTGAAGGCGAACGAGACGCCCGCGAAGCTGCGCGCCTTCCTCCGCACCAACGGCGTCACCCCGCAGCGTGACCGCGTCATCGCCAGGGAAGGGGACCGCATCGTCACCCACGCGCGCGGCACCTACACCTACGGCGTGGATTTCCTTTCCGATCTGGCCCTGCAGTCCGCCCTCTTCAACGGCGCGACCTCCTCCCTGGAGGTGCGTGAGGGAGCGGAGGACCTCATGACGCGGAAGATCACCCCCTTCGGCCTCATCCGCGGCGCGGAGGGATTCTGGGGGGAGACAAAGTTCGGCGAGGGCGACCCCGTGTTCGACCCGGCGGAGGACTCGAAGCCGCCGCTCTACCTGGCCGCCAGCGTCACCCGTGGGGATGAGGCCAGCGACGCCGCTGCGAACGAGACCTCCCGCATGATCGTCGTCGCCAACACCGACTTCCTCGACCCCACCCGCCAGCGCACGGAGAACGTGGATTTCCTCGCCTCCTCGGTGAACTGGCTCGTCGGGCGGAAGTCGCTCACCGGCACCGGCCCGCGCTCCATCGGCACCTACATGCTGCCGCTGCTGGACAGCCAGGTACAGTTCATCAACCGGGCGAACCTGTTCTTCATGCCCGCCGCGCTCCTCATCATCGGCGCGTTCGTCTGGTCCTCCCGCCGCGCCTGATTTCCCGCCATGCGTTCCTTTTCCTTCACCGTCTTCCTCGCCCTGTCCGCCGTGGTCATCTGCGGTGTCATCGGCTGGCAGTTGAAGGAGGGCAACCTCGACGCCATCCTGGGCGTGCCGCCGGTCCAGCCCGGGGAGCACCTCTACTCCGGCTTCCGTCCGGACGATGTCACGAAGATCTCCGTCGAGTCCGGCGGCATCCACCTGGAGTACGCGAAGCAGGACGGCATCTGGAAATCCACCACTCCGCCCCATGACCGCATGGACCCGAAGGCCGCCGCCGGCCTCATCGGCTACACCCTCGGCCTGAAGGTCACCGACCACGCCCCCGTGGATGAGATCGACCGCATGGAGGCCGGCCTCCGCGAGGGCAACGTGCAGGTGGAGCTGGAGGACGCCTCCGGCGGCTCGCTCGCCCGCTTCCGCCTCGGCAACCGCACCCCGCTCCTCACCGAGAACACCGTCACCGGAAAGCCGGACGCGAACTTCTACATCCAGCCCCGGGAGCGCGGGAAAAAGGACCACATCTACGCCTGCCCCGGTGACATCACCGACCTGTTCAAGGACGGCATGCGCCACCTGCGGGACCACCATCCATTCTACGTCAATCCGCTCTCGCTCCAGAAGATCCGCCTGCGCACGGACCAGGGAGAACTTACGCTCGGACGGGAACTGCCCACCGCTGACACCCCCAACCAACCGTGGAGGATCGTCAAGCCGCTGGAACTCCGCACCGACCGCGACAGGATCGTCGCGCTGCTGGAAGGCATCGTCCAGCTGACGGCCACCAAGGTGGTGGACCGCAGCTCCGTCACCCTGCCGTCCGTGGACCCCACCTCGAAGCCGTTCCAGATCGCCGTCACCCCGTACGGCCAGGAAAAGGAAACGCTGCTGGAGATCTACCCGCCGGAGACCGCGGACGCGACCGAGGCGCTGGCCACCGTGAGCGACCGCCCGGACACCGTCTTCCACCTGCCGCGCAAGGCCGGTCCCGGCTCCCTCGCCAACCTCCCCGTCACCGTCAATGAACTGCGCGACCGCGCGCTGACCCACCTCAACATCGCCGGTGTCCGCGCCATCTCCATCACCCCGCTGACCGGCAGCAGGATCCTGCTCAGCATCGACCCGCCGCGGCCGTGGCAGGTCGAGATCAACGGAGAGAAGCAGGACGCCAACGAGCAGCGCCTGTTCGCCCTGCTGAAGATGCTCGGCACGAAGGCCACCGGCATCGAGAGCGACGCCGCGCCCGACCTTTCCCAGTGGGGCCTGGACAAGCCCTTCCTCGTCATCGAGGTCATCGACGGCAACAACCAGACCCTGCGGCTGAACTTCGGCATGGACCAGCAGGGCGGAGTCTTCGTCAACCGCCAGGGCACCCCCACCGTCATGCGGGTGGAACGCTCCATCCTTTCCTCCATCTCCATCCAGCCGCACGAGTGGCGGCACGCCCTGCTCTGGTCCATCGCCGGGGTGGACCTGGAGAGCGTCCAGCGCACCGTGCGCACGGAGCCGCCGCTGGACCTCACCTACAACGACGCCATGGAAACGTGGCGCGGCAGCATCGCCGGCACGGACGTCACCCCGCGCATCGAGCCGGCGAAGGCGAAGGCCATGCTCAACGCCATCCTCGCCGTGTATGTCTCCCGCTGGCTGCCGCTGGCGGACCCCGCCGCGGAGGCCGCCCTGGCCAATCCCGTCTTCACCCTCACCACCTCGGAGATCCAGGTCGATGAACTCGGTGACGACACCGGGGAACGGAAGCGCCGCACCCTGACGCTGGCGCCCATGACGGACTCCGCCGACTACTACGGCAGGCTCAGCGGGGAGCCGCACCCCTTCGTCATCGACCGGGACACCGCCTTCAAGCTCGGCATCGACCCGTTGGAGAAAGCGCAGCCGTGATCTCCTCGCTCCGTCTCCAGGACTTCCGTTGCTTCCGGTCGCTGGACCTCACCGCCCCGGAAGCCGGGGTCGTCCTCACCGGGGACAACGCCCAGGGAAAGACCTCCATCCTGGAGTCCATCTGCATGCTCGTGCGGCTGCACTCCCCGCGCACCCACCGCATCGCCGCCATGGCTCGCATCGGCACGCCCGGCTTCGGCATCGCAGGAGACCCATGGGGCCAGGAAAGGAAGGTCCGCCACTCCCGCGACGGCCTGCTGCTGGAGACCGACGGCGAGTCCCAGCCCAGCCAGACCGGCTACCTCGCCGACGGCGGCCTGGTCGTCTGGATGGGCAATGAGGACCTCGACCTCATCCGCGGTCCGGGGGAGGGACGGCGGCGTTTCCTCGACTTCCTCGGCGCACAGGTGGACGCCTCCTACCGGCGGTCCTGGGCACGCTACCGCCGCGCCCTGCGGGCGAAGAACGCCCTGCTCAAGGACGGCCGTCCGCGCGACGCGGAGATCGCCTCCTATGAGGAAATCCTCGTCGAACACGGCGAGAATCTCATGGCCATCCGCGCCCGGCTTGTTGAGGAACTTTCCCCGCTCGCCGCCGCCGCCCAGCACGCCGTCAGCGGAAAGGACGAGCCGCTCACCCTCCGCTACCTGCCCGCCAGCGGTCCCTCCCTGCGCGACTCCATCCTGCAGGCCCGCGAGCGCGAAACCCGCCTGCGCCAGTCCGTCGTCGGCCCCCACCGGGATGACCTGGAACTGCGGCTCCACGGCGTGCCCGCGTCCGAGTTCGCCAGCGAAGGCCAGCAGCGCACCATCGCCCTCGCGCTCAAGCTCGCCCAGGGTGCCCTGCTCGAACAACGCGGCGGAAAGCTCCCCATCTACCTCATGGACGACATCTTCGGCGAGCTGGACCCCGGCCGCCGCAACGCCCTCATGCGCCACCTCCCCGCCGGTGCCCAGAAGTGGATCACCACCACCCATCTCGGCTGGCTCGAGGAAACACCCGCCCTCGCGGAGCTGTCCCGAATCACCGTCTCCGGCGGGGCGATTTCGTGAGGAAAGAGGGGAGGTGCCCCAGTCGCGCCAGCGTCATGGAGTGCGGCAGTCCTCTGCCGCTTTGGGAAGGAAACTCCGCCATGGGCAGACGGCTGGAACGTCCGATGGTCTTCCGTTACAGAGAATGTCTTTCGTTACGGAGAAGCTCCTTCATTGGGGAAAGCCCCACCCGCCACTGATAGCGGCAGAGGACTGCCGCACTCCATGACGCTGCCGCGACCGTGGAGATCCCACCCGCGTTCATCGCTTCACCACTCCGGATCCGTCTCGAAATCATCCGCCACTTTCACCTGGTCGGTTTTGAAGCGGTAGATGGATTTGACCATCGCCGCGGAGGCCTCCTTCTCGAACCACGCGGCGGAGCACCATGGGTATTGGTTCGCGACGGGGACAAGCCCGTGCCTCACCGGGTTCTGATGGACGTAGTTCAGCCGGGCGAAGTACCCGGCCTGATAGGTCAGCTTCGTCTCGCGGAAGTTGAACCACACTTGCCGCTCCGGCGTTCCGTCCAGCCGGTTCACCCATCCCGCCGTCTTCGTATGCAGCACGCTGAGCATGTCGGAAAGACTCGCCGCGTCCGCCGGGGCGTTGCCGATGAAGTGGTAGTGGTTCGAAAAAACCGCCCATGCCTCCAGGTTCCAGCCGAAATCGCGGGCGACGGTGAGCAACCCCCGATGCAGGATTTCAAGACGCTCCGCACCCCGGAAGTGATGGACCTTCAGGTAGGTGCCTGCGGTGACGAAATACGCACCGCCCTCCACCAGCCGGTGTGGCGGGGCATGAGGCCACGGCGTCTCCTGCATGGGATATTGTTAGAAAGGGGAATCGGTAGTGGGCGAGGATATATGGAGGCGGGGTGCTGTTTTCGTTCCGGGATGGATTTCACGGGGGATACGTCCCGGTCGCGGCAGCGTCATGGAGTGCGGCAGCCCTCTGCCGCTTTGGGAAATCGATGCCGCCACGGGCAACCGGCGGAAAAATCCGGGGGACTTTCGTGTTGGAGAAGACCCTTCGGTGGGGGATCGTTTCTCCCGCCACTGATAGCGGCAGAGGACTGCCGCACTCCATGACGCTGCCGCGCGGAGGGTAGCCCCATATACCGCTACCCTTGGAAGCCGCTACTCCCTCCCATCGCTGGTCAGCTTCCGGAAGATCTCTCCTTCCTTCCACTCCGGATTCGGGAAAGGCGGCATGCCCTTCGGCGTGATGACGACCCCGGCGGAGGTCAGGAAGACGTCCTGGTTCGCGGTCCGGGCGATCTCCCGCAGGATGGTGTCCAGCGTGACGTTCTTCCCATCATAGGAAACGGTGAGGGGAGGGTGGTTGCCCGGATCCCCGGCGACCGGGGCGGGCGGCACCAGGATCAGCAGCAGCGGCGCTTCTTCCGGCGGGCGGTTCTCCGCCGTCATTTCATCCACCCGTTTTTTCAACGCGGTCAGCGCCTCCGGCAGCGTCATTTCCGCCACGGAAAACGACTCGAAGCGGACGTCCCGCAGCCTCGCCTCGATCACCTCCACCGGGATGGCCATGGCACCGTGCGGAAAGAACGGCAGCAGCAGGCAGGACAGGATCAGCAGGCGTTTCATCCGGAACGGTACCCCATTTCCGGGCTGCCCGCCACCGCCGCTTGTCCTCCGGGGCGGCCCCGCTCACTCCCGGTTCCGGGAGTCGATGAAAATGGTCACCGGTCCGTCGTTGACCAGCGCCACCTTCATGTCCGCGCCGAAGATGCCGCGCCCCACCGGCGTCCCGGTCTCCGTCTCCAGCGTCGCGCAGAACCGTTCATAAAGCGGCTCCGAAACCGCCGGCGCCGCCGACCGCAGGAACGACGGACGGTTCCCTTTCTTCGTCGAGGCGTGCAGCGTGAACTGGCTGACCACGATGATGCCGCCGCCCGCCTCCGTCACGGAGCGGTTCATTTTCCCCTCCTCATCCGCGAAGATCCGCATCCGCGCGACCTTCCCCGACAGCCACTCCACATCTTCCGCGACGTCTCCGTCCTCCACTCCCAGCAAAATCAGCAACCCACTTTTGATCGCCGCGGTCGTCTGGTTGTTCACACTCACCGACGCTTCAAGCGTGCGTTGCAGGATGGCTCGCATGCCTTCTTTTCAAGCGTTCGATCCCATTTGGCAATGCCTGTCTGCCAGGGAGAAACAGAGTCCGTCCACAGGCTGTTCACAGCCTGTTCACAAACCGGTTATTCACAGGCATCCACAGGTTGCTCACAACGGATTTCGCCTGCCGTTGTCAACAGCCGTCCACAGCGCATCCACACGTTGTTCACAAAATGGCGGCCTGCCGTTCAGAAATTCCGAACCGCGAATGAACACCAATGGACGCGAATCCACCGTGAATCAGGGTTGGGTGATGATGCTTCGATCTGGAAAAACCCCTCTCCACCCACCTTCCATTCGTGTTCATTTGCGTCCATTCGCGGTTGGATTCCCGGAATGAGGTGACCTGCGCCCGAAGGGTGTCATTGACCGTCGGGGGGAGGTTTGGCACTCTCTGCGCCCCGCTTCCGTTCATGGCCACCGACACCAAACCACCGTCCACCTCCTCGCCGAACTCCTACCTCCAGCAGGGAGCGGCCGCGGTGGATGACGTGACGCGCGCGCTGCCGCACGCCGTGGGTCCGGAAAAGAGCCTGCTGTCCTCCATGCTGCAGGACCCGCAGGAATACATCGGCGTGGCGATCGAGGAAAAGCTGACGAAGGACCATTTCTACCTGCCGTCCCACTCCACGTTGTTCGCGTTCCTCGTGGAGCTGTTCGAGGCCGGCCAGGAAGTCGAGCTGGTGTCGCTCGTCCAGCGCCTGATCGACCGCGGCCTGCTGGACCGCGTGGGCGGCCCGGCCACCCTGACGGACCTCTACACCTACGCCCCCAGTCCGGGGCATTTCCGCAGCCACCTGCAGCACGTGAAGGACAAGTTCGTCCTCCGTTCCATCATCCAGAACGCGAACGCCGCCATCGCCCAGGCGTATGACGCGCCGGACGAGGTGGCGGGCCTGCTGGACTCCGTGGAGCAGAACGTGCTGGCCATCCGCGAAGGCTCCGAATCCAACCGCGCGCCCTCCATCAAGCAGTCCGTCAACGAGGTGCTGGAGCAGTTCCAGGCGCTGCTGGCGGGGGAAAAGGGCGCGCAGGGCATCGGCACCGGCTTCAGCGAGCTGGACCGCATGAGCAGCGGCCTGAAGCCCGGGGAAATGTTCGTCGTCGCCGCCCGTCCGTCGATGGGAAAGACCTCCTTCATGATGAACATCGTCGAGCACATCTGCATGGACCTGCAGAAGCCGTCGATGGTGTTCTCCTGCGAAATGAGCTCCTTCCAGATCGTGCAGCGTCTCATTTTCGCCCGCGCGAAGTTCGCCCTCAGCCAGCTTTCCCGCGGCTACACCCCGGCGAAGGGCGACCTCCAGCGCATCCAGCGCGCCGCGCTCGAGATCGCCGGGTCGAAGCTGTTCATCGACGACACCGCAGGCATCTCCATCAACGAGCTGCGGGCGAAGGCGCGGCGGAAGAAGCGGGAGGAGAACATCCAGTTCATCGCCATCGACTACCTCCAGTTGATGAAGTCCCGCACGAAGCAGGCGGAAGGCTCCCGTGAGCGGGAGATCGCGGAAATTTCCTCCGGCATCAAGGCGCTGGCGAAGGAACTCAGCCTTCCCATCCTCATCCTCGCCCAGCTCAACCGGGGTCCGGAAAGCCGCAGCGGCAAGAGCCTGGGTGTCCCCCGGATGTCCGACCTCCGGGAGTCCGGCTCCATCGAGCAGGACGCCGACATGGTCGGCCTGCTCTACCGGACCGCCTACTACGCCGAGGACGCCGAGGACAAGGAAGCCAAGGCCGGCGAAGCCGAGCTGGTCCTGGCCAAAAACCGTAACGGCGAAACCGGCCACATCCCGCTCACCTTCATCGCGGAACTGATGCGCTTCGAGACAGGCGCCCCCGCGAAGGATCCGGAGTGAGTAAGGAGGGAGGACACTCCTGTCCTCCGACTGCAACCGGAACACACAGCAAAGGTCTCCTAGGCTGGATCCATTCCCACGCCCGTCGCCAATGCCGCCGGAGGACAGGAGTGTCCTCCCTCCTTAGCTCTCTTGACTTGCCTCCCGTGATCCATTCGACTTTCGGGAATCCATGAAACCCATCGCCTTCCTCTTTGCCGCCGCGTTTGTTCCGGGCATCGCTTCCGCCGAGCTGAAAACCATCGACGTCGGGCCGAACCCGGAGAGCGTGACGAAGGGCTTCGGCGGCAAGTACCACGTCACCCTCATGGGGCCGACGCGGAACCCGGGGGATGGGGACGGCTCCATCGTCGTCATCGAGGACGGCGCGGCGAAGCCGTTCGTCAGCGGGCTGCACGACCCGAAGGGCATCGTGTTCCTGGACGACTCCCTCATCACGGCGGACTTCACCCAGGTGTGGAGGATCGATTCAAAGGGGGAGAAGAAACTGCTGGCCGGGCCGGAGGCATTTCCGAACCCCATCCTATTCCTCAATGACGTGGCCATCGCGGCGGATGGAAAGAGCGTGCTGGTGACGGACATGGGCGCGCGCGACAAGATCGCCGGGCCGGATGGCTTCTGGCCGCTGGACAGCGCGGAGGCGAAGGCCGTGCCCGCGGTGGGCCGCATCTACCGGATCACGCTCGACGGAAAGGTGACCGAAGTGGTCCCGGCGGACGAGCGCATGAAATGCCCGAACGGCGTGGATGTGACTCCGGACGGGAAGATCCGCATCGCGGAGTTCTTCACCGGCAACATCTACGAATGGGAGGGGAAGGGGGGCTTCAAGGTTCTGGCGGAAGGCCACCGCAGCGCGGACGCCATCGTCCATGATTCCAAGGGCAACTTCTACGTCACGGAGGTCCGGACCGGCAACGTGTGGAAATACCCCGGCAAGGTGAAGATGGGCGAGGGCCTGACCGCCGCCGCGGACGCCTTCGTCGATGAAAAGGCGGGTGTCCTCGTCGTCCCGGAAACCAAGGCGGGCAGGCTGGTTTTCCTGCCCCTGTGAGCGGTCCCAGCGGGCCTGCTCCGCTCCCCGGGAAAGGCGGAAATCATTCCAATGCTGATAAGGATTGGGTTCCCAAATTTGGTTGTCACCCGGATGGCGTCATCCGGACGTTCGACGACCAATCGGTTGCGAAGCTTTCTCTGAGCACGGATTGCAGGATCAAACGGATTACGCGGATTGTGTTTCTTTAAAAACCCTCAGCACTACAATCCGTGTAATCCGTTTAATCCGGTAATCCGTGGTTAAAAAATGCCGTTAAGGATCGGTGTAAGTCTCCGATCCTTAACGGCATGGAATCCATTCCACCCACCGGTCATCGGGGAAGTCCGTTGCCATCCGCTTCCGGGTCTGCGGACCAGCAGCTCAGGCCTTCCTCCGGCGGCGGAGCAGCACACCGGCCGCACCGAGGAGTGCCAGGCCCGTTACGGATGGTTCAGGGATGAGGGGGATGATCTCCCCGTCAGCCAGGATGCCCGCGCTGAAGCTGCCCGTGTAGCCCTGCCCATCGACGGTCGGGTTGATGAAGCTGATCATGGAGAGCTGGGAGGTGGTCAGGCCGCTGGCATTGTCGCCGAAGTAGATCTGGTCATCCCCGCCGCCCAGGCTGAAGCCTCCCCAGTCGAGGATGGCCAGCGTGCTGGTCCAGCTCTGCGCGGAGGAGTCCGCGATGTTGAGGATGTTGCTGCCGCCGAGCTGGATCTGGCTGGGTCCGGAGATGGCCATGGGGCCGAACCGCTCGTTGGTGCCGTTGGTGATCATCATGGCGTTCTGCAGGGTCACCACGGCGTTGTCGTTCACCTGGGTGTTGGCGGCGGTCTGCGCGCCGAACTCGAGCGTGGCGTTCCGCACCTGGATGCTGGTGGAGGCGTTGATGCCGCCGGAGCCGATGATGAGGCGTCCGGCATCCACGCGGGTCGCGCCCTGGTAGGTGTTGGTGCCGGTGAGGGAGAGGGTGCCCGCGCCGGTCTTGATGAGGCCGGCGGAGAGGTCCCCGCTGAGCGCGCCGCTGAGGGTGGCGTCGACGGCGGCGGAACCGTTGGCAACCTCCACCACACGGGTCTTCCCGTTCAGGTTGATTCCGTTCTGGATCTCTATGTTGGAGTCGGAGAGGACGGAGGACAGCTTGAAGGTGTAGTCACCATCCGTTGCGTCACCGAAGGTAAGGAAGTTCGCTTGTCCCCACGTGATGCCGGCACTGGCTCCGCCGAAGTTCACCACCCGGTTCCCGCCATGGGCGCTGAGTCCGGCATCCCCCGTGAACTGGATGTTCCCCGCCGCGGTGCCGAGGGCTTTCGTCAGGTCCCCCGCGCCGGTGCCGTTGAGGTCCGCGCCGATCTCGAACACACCGCCGGAGTTGATCCGCAGGGTGGCGGTGGTGTTCTGGGCGGTGGACGCGCGGAACAGGCCGCCGTCCAGGATGAAGGTGCCCGCCAGACCCGTGCCGCTGTAAAGCGTGGTGCCGGTGCCGCCGACGATCATGAAGTTGCCGGTGCCGAAGGAGGCGGAGATGTCGAGCACCTTTCCATCCGCGATGTAGTTGTGGAACCAGAGCGCGGAGCCGCCGAAGGCGGTGGACGTGCCGGTGATGGAGATGTCATTGGAGCCGCTGAAAAGCATCCCCTTTCCGCTGCCCGCGGCGGTGATGGCGTTCGCCCCCATGTCGAGCGTCACCGCCCCGGCGGTGGAGTCCACCGTCAGCGTGTTGAAGACCAGCGGCGTGGTCGCCTGCTGGGTGTAGGTGCCGGCCGCGTTCAGGACATAGTTGGCCGTTGAGGTAGCCATGTTCACGCTGCCTGCGGAAAGGACCGTCTGGTTGGCGGCGGCGACTTTCTGGAGGGTGCCGGAGGTGGGTCCGGAAAGAGCGGCGAAGCCATAGCTGCCGTCCGTGTCGCGCAGGATGATGTTCGCCCTGCCGCCGTTGACGTTCATCAGGACTCCGTTGACCATTGCCAGGGGGGCGGCGACGGCGGGAGGGCCGACGATGGCGGGAGCGAGGGTTCCGACGGTGATCGAGTTCCCCGCATTTCCCGAAAGGTCGATGAGGTCGTGCCGCTGCGAGTTCCCACCGGTGCCGGTGAGGGTGGTGATGGTGAGCTGGACACCGGAGCCGCCGTTGCCGTTGAGGATCACCCGGCCGAGGCCGTTGTTGCCATCCCCGATCATGAGGCTGGAAATGGTGTCCGTGGTGACACCGGTGGACTTGCCCTTGAACTCGATCGCGCCCTGGTTGATCAGAATGGTCGCTGCCGAAGCGAGGGGATCGGAAGTGCCGTAGTCGAGCGTCAGGACGCCGCCGTTCGGGCGGATGGCTCCGGTGAAGGTGTTCGCGCCGGAGAGGGTCCAGTTGCCGGACCCGTATTTGGTGAGGTTGGTGACGTTGGGGCTGCCGCCGCTGTTGGTGATGACGCCGGCGATGGTGTTGGCGTCCTTGTTGTAGCCGGTCAGGGTGAGGGTGCGGGCGTTCGCGGTTCCGGTGCCGGTCGTGTTCGTGCCGGTGTTGGAGAAGATGAGCGCGCCCGTGCCGGAGGAGTCGATGGTGCTGGAGGCGAGGACCTGGAACAACCGGTTGGTGGTGTCCCCGGTGCCGGTGTAGCGCAGGCGGCCACCCGCCAGATTGAGGTTCGTCGCTGCGTTGGAGGAGGTGCCCAGCGCACCGGCCTGCCCGCCGTTGCGGATGTTGTCCACGCTCAGGATGCCGCCGGAGACATTGACGCCGCCGATGTGGCTGTTGTTCCCGGTGAGGAACAGCGTGTTGGTCCCGGACTTCTGGAACCGCAGGGCACCGGTCATGGTGCTGCCGTAGGTGTAGTCCCCGTTCGTCGTGTTGATGCCGAAGACGCCGCCCGCGGAATACGTGGCGGCCGTCCGCAGGGAGTCGATCTGCGCGGTCGTCAGGTTGCTCCCGCCGGAGAGGGCCATGAGGATGGCGCCGTTGGCGACGGTGAGGGTGTTGCCGTTGTAGGCGGAGATGTTGGCGATGGCGAGCGCGCCTTCGGAGATGGTGGTGGTGCCGGTGTAGGTGTTCGCCCCTCCCAGGGTGAGGGTGTTGCCGCCCAGCTTGTTCAGGTTGTGGGTGCCGGTGATGTTGCTGTTGTAGGTGAAGTCACCGTTGGCGGTGTCCAGACCCAGGGTGGAGCCGGAGTTGAAGGTGACGCCGCTGCGGTAGTCATCCACCTGCGTGGTGGTGAATCCGGCGGCGCCCGCCACCCGCAGGGAGAGGGTGGCTCCGGACGCGACGGTGGTGGCGGCGGGATTGAGCGTCGTCGCATTGAGGAGCCGCAGGGTGCCCGCGTTCACCTGGGTGGTGCCGACGGTGTTGGCCGCATTGGCCAGCGTCCAGATGCCGGTATCCGCCTTGATGAGGTTGACGGTCCCGCTGGCGTTGGAGATCGCGCCGTTGATGATGGCGTTCTGGTTGATCCCGCCAAGCGTGAGGGTGACCGGATCACCGCCGGACACGCCGTTGCTGACGGTGTTGTTGATGATGATGGCCGCCTGGCCCGTGCCCGCCGCGCTGCTGGTCCATTTCTGGTTGCCGGTGAGGGAAAGGTTCACCTCCTGCCCGGCGGTGGCGGAGCCGATGGTCAGGCCGCCGCCGCTGCTGTGGTTGATGCCACCTGCCCCGACGGCCAGCGTGGAGCTTCCGGATCCGCCGAGGAGGGTGGCCAGGGAGGCCAGGTTCGTGGTGACGATGCCGTCAACCGCGCGGTTCCCGTTGAGGTTGATGTTGAACGGACCGGTGAGGCCGGATGCGGTGAGGTTGGCGGTGTCCAGTGCGCCGGGCACGACCGTGGGGTTCGCGTTCGCGGTGGAGCTGTCCGACCAGTTGGAGGCATTCCCCCAGTCATTGTCCGCGGCGGTGCCGTCCCACCAGTAGGGCACGGCGGAGGCCGGGATGGAGCTGAGGGTGAAGACGGCGGCAGTACATGCCGTCACACCGCGGACCAACGCGGAAAAGCGGAGGGGTTTCATATACGAGGGTTTTGGGGGACCGCCGTGGGATTTTACGGGAGTCAGCGGGAACTCAAGCGGGTGTTCCGCGGGATTTCAATACGAAATTTAATGAGAGCCGCGCCTCGCTGCTCCTTACTGGCCTGTATCGGGAATCTGTAGTTTCGAGATCCGCTTGTTCGCCGAGGACAAGTGGGTGTCCGGTCCGAAAGTCAGCCACGCCGCCTAAAGGAAGGCGGACGGGTGCTCCGTGGCAGGGATGGCTCTCCGAGCCGTCCGGCTGGGGCAGGCGGGAATGTCGCTCCGATGGGTACATGGAAGAACGCGGGAACGGAGGCTCTGTTGCAAAAGGCGAACGCGGAATGGATGGCACATCCGCCGCCGGATCTCCCGGAGAGAGATCCGTGTCATCGCTGCACCAAAGCATGTTGGAAGATTAGGCGTGGCATGCGCTTGGGGTCGTGCTACTGCCGTGAAAAACATGGACGCTTCATATTACGAAAATTGGCTCTCTCTGGACAAAGGGGAGAGGATGGAGGATTTCCTGAATTGGAATACCTATGAGGGTGAGGGGTTTCCTATTGCCATCATGGCACTTGCCCGCTTGGTGGGTTGTTCACCGTTGCCGGTTACCACAGCGAATGTCGGCATCTATCACGGGGGGACTTATCTGTTGAAAGTAACCTTGAAGGCGACCTGGGATGGATCGCATCCGGATGCTTTGGTGGAGGAATTCGAAGGCCTGCCGGTGATTTGGACGAATCACGGGAACGAATGGATCGGCGGATTTAGGATGGGGTGATAGATTTTCGCGTCAGCAAGATGCGTTTCATCCTCCATACGGACCTGGATGATCTTCCCCGGGTTCCCTTCACAGGCGAATCATCAAAGATTCACCGCGAAGTTGTGAAGGCCCCACAGGGAAGAAAGGATCTCTCCGGGATTCGCTGGAGTCGCGGTCAGCCTTCTTTCTTCCCTGAAAACTGAAAACTGAAAACTGAAAACTTCTCCTCCTTCGTCCGCCAATGCCGCCGGAGGACAGGAGTGTCCTCCCTCCTTACTGCCGCCTCCTGCGGAGGAACAGGCAGGCCGCGCCGGAGAGGAGCGTCAGCGTGGTGGATGGCTCCGGGATCAGCGCGTCCGGGACCAGCTCGTTGCCGATGAATTTCGCGCTGTAGGTGCCTGCGGCGAAGCCCTGCGGATTGACGAAGGTGACGGCGGAAAGCTGGCTGCCGGTGAGGCCCGCGGCGTCGAAGAGGATCTCATCATCCCCGGCGGTGAGGCCGGACCATCCGGAGATGGCGAGGAGACCGCCGGTCCAGTCCGTGGAGGAGGAGTCGGCGAAGCTGAGGGAGTTGTTGCCACCGGCCAGCATCAACTGGGCGTTGCCGGTCACCGCCAGGACGTCCGCGGCATCGCTGAAGCCGGTGACCTGGAGGATGGCTCCGCTGCCCAGGGTGACGGTGGCATCATCCTTGATGACGTTGTCCGCGGCGATGTGGAAGGTGCCGTCCGTGACCGTGATGGATGTGGACTGGGTGAGGGAGGTGGAGACGTTCAGCACGCCGCCGGTGACGGTGGTGGTGCCTTCATAGGCCTTCGCGGCTCCGGACAGGGTCCAGACACCGGTGCCGGATTTGACGAGGTGGGTTTTCCCTGCGCCGCCGGTATCGGCGAAGGTGCCGCTGAGTTCCCCGGTGCCGGAGGTGGAGCCCTGGAGGGTGAGGGTCTTGTCGCTGGTGGTGGTGTTGCTGGTGACGCCTCCGGAGATGATGAGGCTGCCGGTGCCGGCCTGCTCGATCACGCCACCGCCGGCGGCGGCGCCATCGTTGGAACGGAGATAGATCCCGCGGGTGGTGGTTTCACCGGTTCCCGTGTAGCGGAGGGTGCCGGTGGTGAGGGCTTCGCCGAAATGAATGGCGCTGTTGCCGGTGGTGGGGCTGCCGAGGTTGTTGGCGATGGAATTGACGGCCAGAACCCCGGCGTCCACGCGGGTGGTGCCGCCGTAGGTGTTGGTGCCGGTGAGTTCCCAAGTGCTGTTGCCGTTCTTGATGAGGACCTGGCTGTTGCCCGCGCCGCTGATGTTTCCGGATATCCTGCCGGTCCCGCCGTTGCCGGTGAGCACCAAGCCCACCGTGGTGGAGGAGGTGGCGCCACTGTCGATGAGGATGTTCCCCTGGAGGTCGAGGGTGCCGTCCGTCATGCTGATGCGGGTGTTCTGGCCGTTGCCGACGTCCAGGGTGATGCCGCCGGTCCAGACGTTGTTGCCGCTGAAGTTCAGGAGGCCTGCGGACACCCCGGAGTTCGAGGTGCCGGTGATCCTGAGGCTCTCCCCGGTGACGGTGACGTTGTTTTCCAGCCGGACCTGTCCTCCCGCGGCGACCTCCGTGCCCTGGGTGGCGCCACCCAGCGCGTTGTTCGACAGCACGCGGAGGATGCCGGTGTTGACCTTCGTCAGGCCGGTGTGGGTGTTGTTCCCCGTCAGTGCGAGCGAACCGGCGCCGGTCTTCACCAGTGTTTCACCCGCCACGTTGAGGTCGATCTGGGTGTTGCCGGCGGTGATGTTGAAGGTGCGCTCCCCCGTGCCCATGGCCAGCTCCGCCAGGGAGGAGGTGGGCGCGCCCAGCTTGATGAGGTTCTCCCCGCTGCCGGTGAAGTCGCCGTTGAGCGAGATGCGGGATCCTTTCTGGGTGGAGGACGCGCTGTTGACCTGGATGGTCTGGCCGGTCATCGACAGGCCGCCCGCACCGATCTCCAGGGTGGAGACGGCGGTGTTGTGCCCGCCGCCCATGAGGATGTTGCCGGCGGTGTTGTTGGTGCCGGTGAGGGCGATGGACGTGGCGGTGATCTTGCCGCCGCTGTTGACGGTCAGCCTTGAGGTGTCCGCCGCGGTGACCACCCCCAGCGTCGCCGTGCTGGTGGCGCTGCCACCGCCGGTGTTGCCGGTGGAAAAGGTGGCTCCGCCGCTGAGCGCCATGCCCGCGACCGTCTCGCTCTTCGCCGAAAAGTTGATGTTGCCGCCGGTGGCGGTGATGACGGAGGTGTCCGCGATCTGGTTGTTCTGGCCGAGCGTGAGCCCGCCGGTGGACATGAGGATGTCTCCCGCGACGGCGGTGGCTCCGCCGGTCTTGTTGAGGTGGAGCGTGCCGCCCGCGATCCTGGTCTGGCCGGTGTAGGTGTTGCTTGCCGTCCCGCCGAAGGTGAGGGTGCCCGCCGCCGCCTTCACGAAGCCATGCGCCCCGGCCATGCCCACGTCATAGCTGAAGTCCCCGTTCGCCGTGCTGACGCCGAACATGGAGGTGTTGTCCTCATAGGTGAGCGCGGCGCGCAGCGCCTCCAGCTCCGTGATGGAGAATCCGGCCCCGCCGGCGAAGGCGAAGACACCCGCCCCGGACTTCACGGTGATGGCGCTGTTGGCGCTGACCGCCCCGGTGTCCGTGAAGGCGACGTAGCCGCTGGTGACGACGGTGTTTCCCGTGTAGGTGTTGTCCCCGCTGAGGGTGAGCGTCTGGCTGCCCGTCTTCATCAACCCGTGGTTGCCGGTCATGTTGCTCCCGTAGTTCACCGCGGCCGTCGGCTCCAGGCCCAGGAACGCGGCGGATGAGGCGAAGTTGATGCGCGCCCGCAGGGTGTCCGCCTCCGTGTTGGTCATGGCGGTGCCGCCCAGCCGCAGCGTGTAGGTCGCGCCGTCGGCGACATTGATGGCCGAAGCGGCGGACGCCGCGGCGAAGCTGGTCACCCGCAGGATGCCGCCGTTCACCTGGGTGGTGCCGCTGTAAGTGTTGGTCCCCCGCAGTTCCCAGATGCCGTCGCCTTCCTTGGTGAGGGAAACAGTGCCGCCGCCATCCGAGATGCCCCCCGCGACGTATGAGCCGAGGTTGATGCCGGAAAGCGTGAGCGTCTGGCTGCCCGTGGAGCCGGAGACATCATTGTGGACGATGATGGGTGCGGCGCCGGAACCGCTGCTGCCGCTGCTCCAGGTCTGGGAGGCCGCCAGCACGACGTTCACCTTGTCCGGGTCCGCCGCGGTGCCGAGGGTGATGCCCCCCGTCAGGTGGTTGATGCCGCCGGAGCCGAGCGTCAGCGTCACCGGTGCGCCGCTCCCGCCGCGCAGCGTGACCGTCCCCGTCAGGTTGTCCGTGACGATGCCCTGCACCGCCTGGTCTCCCGTCAGGTTGATGGTGCGGCCGCCCGTCTGGCCGGTGACGGAGAAATGCGCCACATCCCCCGCGCCGGGAACCGCCGCCGGGTCCGGGGTGCCCGCGCCCGGGTCCGTGGACCAGTTCGCCACATCATTCCAGGAGCCTGCGGTCGCTCCGTCCCAGTAGAGTGGTGCCGCCATCAGGCCTGCGGAAAAGGAAACGGACAGCGTGGCCAGCGCCAGTGCGCGGACAGGGAGAAGGGAAAGGCGGCGGGGTTTCATGGGATTCTGTGAAAATGGGGGAGGGGACGCATACCAAATAGGGATGCCCCCTCCGGTTCAACGCCAAAGTTGGAGGCGGCGCAGTCCGCTGCGTCCCTCCTATTTCACCCGCTCACCCGCCTTGCCAGCTTCAGCACCACAGGGTTCACAAAAATACCAAGGCCAGTATCGCGCCATCGACGCATTTCTGAACATCACGGCGGATCACATCCACCGTTGTCTTTTTCAACAACCCGACTGGTAGAGCCACGACGGTTGAATTGCCGTTTGATTGCGAAAAGCGATCCGTGGGTTGCAAGGAGATGCGACGCGTTGGCTGAAGATCAGCGCTTTCCGCATTTCAGGGCCAAATTTGCGCGGAAATCCGCTGATCCGGACCTCGGTCATGTCTGGCATCGGGATTGCGATGGCTAGTTCCGGATTCCCGTCCATCAACCAATCAACCAATCAACCACCACTACCATGTCCAAATTGAACACCCTCGGAGAGCTTCTCATCCACAACGTGAAGGATCTCTACAGCGCGGAAACCCAGCTTGTGAAGGCGCTTCCGAAAATGGCGAAAGCCGCGAACGATGCGGATCTCAAAAAGGGATTCGAAGACCACCTGGAGGAAACCAAGGTCCACGTCACCCGCCTCGAGCAGGTCGCCGAATTGTTGGGTGCCAGCCCGCGCGGCCTGAGCTGCAAAGCGATGAAGGGACTGGTGGAGGAAGGGGAGGAAGCCATCAAGGAAGAGGCGGAGGAGCACATCAAGGACCTCGCACTCATCGCCGCCGCCCAGAAGGTGGAACACTACGAGATCTCCGGCTACGGAACCGCCCGCGCGCTCGCGGAAGCCATCGGAAACAAGGAGGTCGCGGAATTGCTCAAGACGACGGAGGACGAGGAAGGCGCGACCGACAAGAAGCTCACTGCCGCCGCGAAAACCATCACGGCCTCCGCACCCGCCGAGGCCTGATGGAAACCAGCGGAAGGGGAGGGCGTTTGCGGCTGATCAGGTATGGGCGGACTTTGAAGATCATGAACCAAGACGATACAAAAAATGGGGCTGAGGTCAGACCGCCTGCAGAGCCCGCAAAAGTGGAGGTGAAAGAGGCCAATGAGGACCTCTCCTACGACAAAGGCGCCAAGCTGGATTCCGCGGCCCTTCACCAGTCTGAGGTCAATGCACCTGGGCATTCCGAGGTGATCGGGCCAAAGGCTGACGATTGAGCGTCGGAGGACGGGTGGGGCCGCGGATTGGCGGCCTCACCCATGCCTCATCCAACCCTCGATGAGGATGCGGGCCGTTTCATTGCACGCTTGGAGACCATAGGAATACGGCCGTAGTCCGGTGGTCAGCGGAAAGGAGATGTCATGCAACCGGGAGTCCGGCATGCCGTCCGCGCGGACGAGACGATAGAAAGGATCGATGTCCAGTCCGCCCACGCGGTAGGCCGGTCGCCCGTCTTCTCCGGTGCACAGCTTGTCCCGCTTCTTTTCCGGCACCCGTGCCGCTTCCGCCGGATCGGCGAACAATGCGCGGGCCTCGCGGACATCTCCCGCCCGCACGAGCGATGGAAACGGATAATCGGAAAGCTCCAGTGGCTTCTGGCCTCCGCAATCAATGAACATGCGGTAGTCGATGACCGCGTCCCTTCTCCCTCCTGACACGACGATCCGCGTGCTGTCCGCGTGCGGTTGCTCCTCCGCCAGCTCCACTCGGCCCTCCATCAACTCCAGTTTTCCGGCATCGTGGAGTGCCAGCAGGACCTCGCCGGACTCCAGCGGCATCGCGGCGACGACGTTCATCAGGAACGGCATGACCTCGCCCGACAGCCTGATGTGATCCTCCGCGGGTAGTAGCTCCGCATGGAAGTTCAGGGTGTACATCAGATCGTCCATGTATTCCTTCCAGTGGACGGGGCGGTCGTTCTCCACGGAAATTCTGGCCTCCTCCATCTCCTGGCGCATGCCCTCGAACGCATCCGCGTAGTCGTGTTCATCCGTCATCTTCTCCACGAAATCACGCAGCCGGAAATTCGGAGCGGAAAGCAGGTCCACCATTTCCGGCATGCCGTCCTTTTGGAAGGCGCGCAGCAATGCCGGACGGCATACCTTGTCGAAGTATCGCTCCAGCCGCAGGTAACCCTGCGCGTCCACCAGGGCCAGCAACTCGTCCAGGCTCACGTGCCGGTAGATTTCCCGCATCGGCTCTTCCTGCGCGAACTGCAGGTGCGGAAGCAGTCCTTCCGCGGAGTGCATGACGATCCTGAAATCCTCCGTCCCCGGAGCGGCGGCGTAGGTCAGAACCCCGTCGTCATTCCGTGAGAAGCTGCCGTTGAGATGGGCGAGCGTGTTCACCACATCGAAGGCGCTGAGGGACGCTCCCAGCGTGCCGATGGCGAAATTCAGCACCCCGTCCTTTTCCGGCACCAGCTTGTGGATCGGCCATGGGGAGCTGTAGTAGCCTGCGGCTGGCTTGTCCTTGTTCGGCCAGTGGTGTCCGGTGGCGACCACCACGCGGTCCAACCGGTGTTCGGCACCTTCTCCGGTCACAAGGGTGACACCACCGCCCGCATCCGCACGGATGTCGGAGATCCTGCAGCCGGGGAACTCATGGACTTCCACCCCCGCCTCCCGCAGCCGGTCAACCAGCACGCGGTGCTGTGCCTGGAAGTAACGTCCCAGGGCCAGCCGTGGATAAACCGCCTCCTCATCGACCGGAGGTTCCACGCCCAGTTCCTCCAGCGTGGCGGCAGGTTGGTCCCGCAACCAATCCGCGAAAGACTGCGGAAGCCGGGGAAGTTCCTCCGACGAGATGTTGGAGCGGCTGTGGATGTTGGTCGTCTCCGGGCTGTAGGGCATGCCGGTGCCCATGATGTGGCTTTTCTCGAAGATCGAGATCCGCCGCGGAGGGCTCTCCATCTGATGGAGTCTATCCAGCAGGTTCTTGAGAAAGTAGAGGGCTGAAGGGCCGCTGCCGATGACGCCTGTCGATGATGTTCCGCTCATGGGGTGGATGCGCCGCCACATTCCGACGGATCGCGGGACGATCAAGTGGGCCCATCGATTTTGATCGGTTTTTTTCCGGGCCGATGATGTGCAGGCATTACATTGGGTGATGACGACCGCGGAGGAAGGACACGCCGGAGTGTGGGATCAGGTGAAGCTGGGGAAGATCTATATCTCCGGCGGGCATGACTACTGGGGCAGGCAGGGCGCGGGCCGCCTGCAGAACGGCATCCGTGATGTGGAGGAGGTGGAGTGCGTGGCGGGGAAGGGGCTGGTGGGGGACCGCTACTTCGGCTACCGGCAGGACTTCAAGGGACAGGTCACGTTTTTCGAAGAAGAGGTGGTGGAGGAAATACGCGCTCACTTCAAGTTGCCGAAGCTTCCTGCCTCTGTTTTCCGGCGGAACCTCATCGTTTCCGGCGTGCGGTTGGGGGAATGGTTGGGAAAGCGGTTTGTGTTCCAGGGCGTCGAGTTCGAGGGCAGCCAGGAATGCAGGCCCTGCCACTGGATGGACCGCGTGGTGGAGGATGGGACGGAACGCTTCATGAAAGAGGGCTTCCGCGGAGGACTGCGCGCGAAGGTGATTTCAGGCGGGCTGTTGAGGGTCCGGTCATGAGATGAAAAAAAACCGCGGTGCGGGATATATCACGGATGGTTGTTAGATTTTATCTATGGGTTGTTTCGGAAATGTTGCGGACCTGCATCTGATATCCCGGATTTGACCCGGTTGGGGGTGGAAAAGGCTGGCGGAGATGCGTCCCCGCGGTAGCATCGCGCCACTTGTTGCACAGCATCGCATCCGCGGCGCTCCCAGGGCGGCATGATCCGATCAACGGACTCATTGTGCCCATGGACCAGAACCCTGACGATTTCCGCTCCCTTCCGGAACGGCCTTTTCACGAGAAGCGGAAAAGCGACCTCTCCTTTCTGATCAAGGAACTCAAACGGCTCTATCCCGGAAAGTCGTCGCTGGAGATCCATCTGGCGTTGGAGCAGGCATTGGAGGAGCAGGCCCCATCCATCAGCAGAACCACGCTCCGCCGCCGGGTCAGAAGGATCCTCGATGGCGGAGCCACAGAGGATGGAAAGCAGGGTTGATGGCGTTCCAAGTGCTGCGGTGAACCGCGCGGTTTCCATTTCCGGTGCATTGCCGGATCATCTTGCATTCCGCAACTGATCGTGAAGTTTGCGATCCGCGCGATCCGCCGGAAAGGGCAGATGGGCGCATTCAGGGCCTAACAGCTCCGGCATGATAACTGCGATGCATGCATCTTGCTGCCATGAAACTGTCACCCTCCCACCTCCGCCGCTACAAGGATGTCGCCCGCCTGTTCCTGAAATACGGGAACTCCGACCTGGTGAACGCGGGCGGTTTCGGCGGCGGTGACGCGGACCTCCCGGAGGCGCGGGAGGACGCGAAGGATCTCGCTGTGGATCTGGAAAAGCTCGGCCCGACCTTTGTGAAAATCGGCCAGCTCCTTTCCACCAGGAGCGACCTGCTCCCACCCGTCTATCTCGATGCGCTGAGCCGCCTGCAGGACAAGGTGGAACCGGTCCCGGTGGAGGAGGTCGAAGCGGTGATCAGCGAACAGCTGGGGGTGCGGATCTCGAAGGCGTTCTCCAGTTTCGACAGGACGCCCGTGGGTTCCGCGTCGCTGGGACAGGTCCACCGCGCCGTGCTGCGGGAGGGCAGGGAGGTGGCGGTGAAGGTGCAGCGCCCCGGCATCCGGAAGGAGATCCTGGCGGATCTGGACAGCCTGCAGGAGGTGGCGGACTTCCTTGATGAACATACCGACTTCGGCAGGAAGTATCACACGGGGCGTATTCTGGGGGAATTCCGTGACACCCTCCTGAGGGAACTGGACTATCAGAAAGAAGCGCGGAACCTGATGGAGCTGAAGCGCAACCTCGCCGAGTTCGGCGATCTGGTGGTCCCGGAAGTCGTGGAGGCCTACTCTTCCCCGATGGTCCTGACAATGGACTACCTTCCAGGAACGAAGGTCACGGATCTCGCCGGGCCGGTGCTGCTGGACATCGATGGCGGGAAGCTGGCGGATGAGGTCTTCCGCGCCTACCTGAAGCAGATCCTGGTGGATGGCTTCTTCCACGCGGACCCCCATCCGGGGAACCTGCTGCTGACGCCCGACCGCAGGATCGCCATCCTGGATCTCGGGATGGTGGGACGCGTCAACGCGCGCGTCCGTGACCAGTTGGTGCATCTGCTCGCCGGCATCAGCCAGGGGGACGGGACGCAGGTCGCGGAAGCGGCTCTGCGTCTGGGCGAAAGCGAGGATGCCCACATCGACCGCCGCCAGTTCGTCAATTCGATCGAAACCATCCTCGGGGAGTCGAAGGACTCGAAGCTCGTGGACCTGCAGATCGGCGGCATCGTGCTGCTCATCATGCAGGCCTGTGCCTCCGCGGGCATCCGTATCCCCGCGGAGATCAGCCTGCTGGGCAAGACGCTGATGAACCTGGACAGGCTCGGTATCGCCCTGTCGCCGCAGTTCGATCCCCGGGCGGCCATCCGCAGGAACCTGGAAGCGCTTTCCACCTCACGGCTGAAGGACAGTTTCTCGATCGCCGGCATCCTCGGTTCGCTCACGGAGACGAAGGATTTCCTCACCCAGCTCCCGCGCCGTGTGAATGAGATCACCGAGCTGGTGGCGACCAACCGGCTGCGCGTGAAGGTGGACTCCATCGACGAGCACAAGCTGATGCTGGGCTTCCAGAAGATCGCCAACCGGATCACCATGGGCCTCCTGCTGTCGGCTTTCATCGTCGGCTCATCGATGCTTGCCCGGGTCGAAACCACGTTCCGGATTTTCGGTTACCCGGGCCTGGCGATGGTGTTTTTCTTCATCGCCGCGCTCGGTGCCCTATGGCTCATGCTTCAGATTCTGGTAAAGGATGAATGATTCCTGAAGGGGCCGCCGGGACGTCCGGACGGGCCGCCGGGAGAAAACGATCCGCTCCTTGGAAAGATGTTCCTGTGTTTTCCACCCCACCGTTCGCCCGTTTTCCTGTCCGGCTGTACAGTGCATTGCCCGATATAAATGTTGCGTTCGTTGGGAATTGGCTGCATTTTCTCGCCGAAACCTCACAAAAAGAGGTAAGGAACTAAGGATTATGCTGCCTGAGCACGCACCGTTTACCCCAGACCAACGCAAGGCGTTGGACTCCATCATTGTCAGTCTCGATCCCACGCAGAAGAGCTGGCTGAGCGGTTATCTTGCCGCCGCCGGTGCTTCCGTGTCCTCCGTGGCTGCCACACCCGCACCCGCGCCGTCGGCAAAGCTGACCGTCGTCTATGGCACGGAGTCCGGCAACTCCGAGGCACTGGCCGACCGCACGGTGAAGGAAGCGAAGAAGCGCGGCTTCCAGGCGGTGATGAAGAACATGTCCGACATCAAGCCCGCGGACCTTTCCAAGATCGAGAACCTGCTGGTCATCGTCTCCACCTGGGGCGACGGCGAGCCGCCGGAAACGGCCTCCGCCTTCCACAAGGAATTCATGGCCGGTGACCTGAAACTCGGCTCCGTGCGCTACTCCGTGTGCGCGCTGGGGGACACTTCCTATGAGAAGTTCTGCCAGACGGGCAAGGACTTCGACACCCGCCTGGAGGCGCTCGGCGCGTCCCGCGTGAACCCGCGCACCGACTGCGACGTGGACTATGAGGAAGGCTACGCCGCGTGGCTGGACGCCGCGCTCAAGGCGCTGGCCCCGACGTTCACCCCGCACCCGGTCGCCTTCAGCGCGCCGGCCCCGGTGGCCGCCGTGGAGTATGGGAAGAAGAATCCCTTCCCGTCGGAGATCATCGACAACGTGCTGCTCAACGGCGAGGGCACCTCGAAGGAAACCATCCACGTGGAGTTCTCCCTATCCGGCTCCGGCCTGACCTATGAGCCGGGCGATGCGCTGGCCGTCGTGCCTTTCAACGCGCCGGACGTCGTCGCGGATGTCCTGCAGGCCGCGAAGCTCAAGGGCACCGAGGAGATCGAGGTGAAAAACGTCGGCAGGAAGCTGCTGGCGGACGCCCTGCGCGAGGACTTCGACATCACCGCGCTGTCCCGTGCCGTGCTGACGAAGCTGGCCGAGGCCGCCGAGTCCGCATCCCTCAAGGAACTGCTCGCGGAGGACGCGAAGGAGAAGCTGAAGGAATACACCTGGGGCCGCGAGATCGTCGATGCGATCGAGGACTTCGCGCCGAAGGGCCTTTCCGCCGGGGCTCTTGCGGGCATCTTCCGCAAGCTGCCGCCGCGCCTTTACTCCATCGCCTCCAGCCCGCTGGCCCACCCGGACGAGGTGCACCTCACCGTCGCCGCCGTCCGCTATGAGACGAACGGCCGGAAGCGCAAGGGCGTGGCGTCCACCTACCTCGCGGACACCGCGAAGCCGGGCAGCAACGTCTCCATCTTCGTCCAGCCGAACAAGAACTTCCGCCTGCCCGCCGACGGCCACACCCCGGTCATAATGGTCGGCCCCGGCACCGGTGTCGCTCCGTTCCGCTCGTTCATCGAGCACCGCGGCGCGCTCGGCAGCACCGGAAAGAACTGGCTCTTCTTCGGCGACCAGCACTACCTCTACGACTTCCTCTACCAACTGGAGTGGCAGGACCACCTCAAGAGCGGCGCGCTGACCAAGCTGGACGTCGCGTTCTCCCGTGACCAGCCGGAGAAAGTGTATGTGCAGGACCGCATCATCGCGAATGCGAAGGAAGTCTACGCGTGGCTGGAGGAAGGCGCGCACTTCTACGTCTGCGGCGACGCCAGCCGCATGGCGCACGACGTCCACGAGGCGCTGATCTCCGTGGTCGAGTTCGAGGGCGGCGTCTCCCGCGAGGCAGCCGAGGCCTATGTCGAG
Organism: Luteolibacter sp. SL250; assembly: GCF_026625605.1. Classification (NCBI taxonomy): domain Bacteria; kingdom Pseudomonadati; phylum Verrucomicrobiota; class Verrucomicrobiia; order Verrucomicrobiales; family Verrucomicrobiaceae; genus Luteolibacter; species Luteolibacter sp. SL250. The sequence goes on along the minus strand of NZ_CP113054.1, from coordinate 3,719,072 downwards.
AACCTCAAGAAAACGAAACGCTATCAGCGTGACGTGTATTGAGGTGGCCTGAAAACTGAACACTGAAAACTAGAAAACTTTCTTCCATGTCCGAAAAGAAACTCTCAGCCAATGAAGGCATCAAGACCCGCAGCAACTACCTGCGCGGCACCATCGCGGAAGGTCTGCAGGATCTTTCGACCGGCTCGCTTTCGGAGGATGACCAGCAGCTGCTGAAATTCCACGGCACCTACCAGCAGGATGACCGCGACACCCGCGCCACCCGCCGCAAGCACAAGCTGGACAAGGCCTACTCCTTCATGATCCGCATCCGGGTTCCCGGCGGCGTGGCCACTTCCGAACAATGGCTGGCGACGGACCACCTCGCCACCACCTTCGCGAATGGCACCATCAAGCTGACCACCCGCCAGGCGTTCCAGTTCCACGGCATCATCAAGAGCAACCTGAAGCGCACCATCGCCGACATCAACAAGGCGGCCATGGACACCATCGCCGCGTGCGGCGACGTGAACCGAAACGTGATGTGCAACCCGAACCCGTACCTCTCCACCGCCCACGCGGACGTGCTGCAGGCGGCGAAGGACATCTCCGCGCACCTCACCCCGCACACCCGCGCCTATCATGAGATCTGGCTGGACGGGGAGAAGGTGAAGACGTCCGAGGAGGAAGTCCAGGAGCCGATCTACGGCAAGACCTACCTGCCGCGGAAGTTCAAGATCACCATCGCCGTGCCACCGAGCAATGACGTGGACATCTTCGCCAACTGCCTTTCCTTCATCGCCATCGTCGAGGGCGGGAAGGTCGTCGGCTACAACGTCGCCGTCGGCGGCGGCATGGGCTCCACCCACGGGAATGAGGCCACCTACCCGCGCCTCGCGGATGTCATCGGCTACTGCACCGCGGAGCAGGTCGTGGATGTTTCCGAGAAGGTCGTGCTCGTGCAGCGTGACTTCGGCGACCGCACGGACCGGAAGCACTCCCGCTTCAAATACACCGTGGACGACTACGGCCCGGAGTGGATCCTGGCGAAGCTCAACGAGTACCTCGGCTACGACCTGGAACCCGCGCGTCCGTATGAGTTCGTGGACAACGGCGACCGCTTCGGCTGGCAGGAGGACCCCAACGGGAACTTCCACTACACCATGTTCGTCGAAGGTGGCCGCGTGCTGGACACCCCGTCCTACCCGATGCGCACGGGCCTCCGCGAGATCGCGAAGATCCATGACGGCGACTTCCGCCTGACCGCGAACCAGAACCTCATGATCGCCAACATCTCCCCGGCGAAGCGCGTCCAGATCGAGGCGCTGATGGAGCAGTACGGCATCAAGGACAGCCATGAGAAAAGCGCGCTGCGCCTCAGCTCCATCGCCTGCGTCGCCCTGCCGACCTGCGGCCTGGCCCTCGCGGAAGCGGAACGCTACCTGCCCCACGTCATCACCGACCTGGAGGAAACCGTGGAGGAAGCCGGCCTGCGCCACGACTCCATCACCATCCGCATGACCGGCTGCCCCAACGGCTGCGGCCGCCCGTTCATCGCGGAGATCGGCTTCGTCGGCCGTGGTCCGGACCGCTACAACCTCTACCTCGGTGGCGGCCACGCCGGCCAGCGCCTCAACAAGCTCTACCGCCAGGACATCCACGCGGATGAGATCAAACCGATCCTTTCCCCGATCCTCAGCCACTACGCGAAGGAGCGGAACGAAGGCGAGCGCTTCGGCGACTTCGTCATCCGCACCGGCTACGTCGCGGCCACGGTCCAGGGCAAGGACTTCCACGCCAACATCCGGACGGAGGCAGCCGCATCCGCCTGAGGAGATGATTCAAAACCGCTGATTACACTGATTTCACTGATTTCACAGATTGAAGACGAAGAATCCCGATCAGTGAAATCAGTTGATCCGTAAATCAGTGGTTGAAGTGGCCCGATTCACGGGAATCTAACAAAAAACAATTCATCGTCATGGAAGCGCTCAAATTTGAAATTCCGGCGATCGTGGACATCGATCCGGAAGCCCTGTCCGCGGAGCTCGCGCCACTGCGTGCGGGGGAGCGGCTCGCGCTGCTGTATGACCGCCTGGGCGACCGGCTCGTCGCCTCCACCAGCTTCGGCATCCAGGCCGCGGTGATGCTCAAGCTCATCAACGACCACGCGCCGAAGATCCCCGTCGTCTTCATCGACACCGGCTTCCTCTTCCCGGAAACCTACCAGTATGCGGAGGAACTGATGTCGAAGCTCAACATCGACCTGCGCGTCTATCACCCGCAGTACTCCGCCGCCCGCATCCAGGCGCTGTGGGGGAACCTGTGGGAGAACGGGAAGGACGGCGCGGACAAATACGGCCTCATCACCAAGGTGGAGCCCATGAACCGCGCGCTGCGCGAGACCGGCGCCGATGTCTGGATCAGCGGGCTGCGCCGCTCCCAGTCCAGCACCCGCGCGGAGCGTCCGTTCGTGGAGCAGCAGAAGCGCACCATCAAGACCTACCCCATCCTCGACTGGGCGGACGCCCAGGTGGACCTCTACTACCACCAGAACGGCCTGCCGCGCCACCCGCTGGCGGAGAAGGGCTACGTCACCATGGGCGACTGGCACAGTACCCGTCCGGTGGATGAAACCGGCGACGCCGAGGCCACCCGCTACGGCGGCCAGAAATACGAGTGCGGTCTTCACCTTGACTCCGGCACTTCGGATTTCCAGATTTGATCCCGTAGGAATTTTCCACCCTAACAAAACGATATTATGGCATTGGCAGAAAACATGGTTGCCACCGTTGGCAACACCCCGCTCATCCGCCTCAATCATCTCACACAGGGACTCGACGCGGAGATCTATGTGAAGGCTGAGTTCTTCAATCCTCTCTTCAGTGTGAAAGATCGTATCGGCAAGGCCATGATCGAGGCTGCCGAGAAGGACGGATCCCTGAAGCCGGGCGGCCTCATCATCGAGCCCACCTCCGGCAACACCGGCATCGCGCTGGCCTTCGTCGCCCGTGCGAAGGGCTACCGCATCATCCTCACCATGCCGGAGAGCATGTCGCTGGAGCGCCGCGTGCTCCTGCGCCTGCTGGGCGCGGAGATCGTCCTCACCCCGCGTGCGCGCGGCATGGGCGGCGCCATCGCCAAGGCGAAGCAACTCATCGAGGAGAATCCCGGCTCCTTCGGCCCTGGCCAGTTCGACAACCCGGCCAACCCGCAGGTCCACCGTGAAACCACCGCCGAGGAGATCTGGAAAGACCTCGACGGCAACATCGACGCCTTCGTCGCCGGTGTCGGCACCGGCGGCACCATCACCGGCGTGGGTGAGGTCATCAAGTCCCGCAAGCCGGACTTCAAGGTCTTCGCCGTCGAGCCGACCGCCAGCCCCGTCATCTCCGGCGGCGCGCCCGGCCCGCACATGATCCAGGGCATCGGCGCCGGCTTCATCCCCGGCAACCTGAACACCTCCATCATCGACGAGGTCATCCAGGTCACCAATGACGACGCCTTCGCCACCGCGCAGGCGCTCGCCCAGCTCGAAGGTCTCCCGGCAGGCATCTCCACCGGTGCCAACGTCTGGTCCGCCATCCAGCTCGCCAAGCGTCCGGAGTACAAAGGCAAGAAGATCGTCACCGTCGGCTGCTCCTCCACGGAGCGCTACCTCTCCACCCCGCTGGCCGAAAAGGTCCGCGAGGAAGTGTCGAACCTGCCCGTCGCCGAGATCTGATTTCCCCGCATCTCTCCAAAGCCGCGTCTCCCCACGGAGGCGCGGCTTTTTTCATGGGTCGTCATTTTTGTTTCGTGGCGGTTGAGCCGGAGGCTTGCAGGAGGGGAGGGGAGCGGCCAATCTCCCGACGTGTCAGAATCGACCGAGAAAGCCCGCAGGTGGAATGGTTACGTGTGCCCGGATTGCCGGTTCGTGTTCCGCGTGCCGCGGGACCATGATGGCCGCGGGGTGATCTGCCCGAGCTGCCGCCGCATGCTGCGGGTGCCCGCCGCCGGTGAGGCGACCCCGCCGTTGGTCGAAAGGAAAATCGAGAAAGTCGCCCCCGTCAGCCTGCCGGAGTCCTTCCAGCGCGCGCGGGAGAAAAAGGCCGCGGAGGGCGGCGCGGCCGCCGCCCCTGCCGGTGAACTCAGACGCCGCCGGAGGGAGCCTTCGGACAATGAACAGCCGGACTGGGAAAAGGCCCCGACGGAGCGGTTGGTGCGCGTCGGCAAGCACCGGAAGTCCAACAAGGTCCTGTGGTGGGCCGGCGGCCTGCTCGGAACCGCCGCCGTGGTGGCACTGGCCGTGGCCATGCTGCGGAAGGAACCGGAACCGGCATTGATGCCCATCGCCGTCGCGCCGGTGCGGGAGGCCGCCCCGGTGGCGGCTCCGGCATCCGTTCCGGAAGCGATCAACCTGCCGCAGGAGATGAACCGCAGCGAGGCGGAACTCACCGCGGAGCTGGAGCCCCTGACACGCGGCTTCCTGCAGGCGGACACGGTTGAAAAGCTGCTCCCCTTCGTCAGGGACGCGGACAAGGTGGAGGGGAAGATCCGTGCCTGGTATCCGGACGGGAAGGTGCCCGCGCCCGGCATGAGCGCCTTCAACACGAAGAACACGCTCGCCTACCGCGGCAGGCTCATTTCCGTCAGTGTCCGCACGGAGGATTTCGAGGAAAAGCAGATCGCCTTCCTCCGCGGGGATGACGGCCTGAAGGTGGACTGGGAGAGCTTCGTCGCGTGGTCGGAGATGCCATGGCCGCGTTTCATCTCGGAGAAGCCGGAGCAGCCTGTCTTGTTCAGGGTCGCCCTGAAGACGCTGGAGTACTACAACTTCGGCTTCGCGGATGACCGGAAGTGGCAGTCCTATGAGCTCCGTTCCCCGGACCGTGAGCATGTCCTCTATGGCTATGTGCGCCGGGATTCATCGTTGGACGGCAGGGTCCGTCCGTTGGACGGGAAATCCACCCGTCTGGTGACGGTGAAGCTGAAATACCTCCCCGGTGACGTGAAGAGGAACCAGGTGGTCATCGAGGAACTCGTCTCCGACGGCTGGGTGGAAGGCGCCGGGGACTGAACGTCCCGCGCCGCCGCCGCGTTCACCTTCCCGCCTGGCTGTCCGGCAGGCCATCCGCCTCCCCCGGGGACTGTGGCAGGGCGCGGGGTTTCAGCAGGTCGAAACGGGAGGCGCAGTACATGCAGCGGAACGTCTGCGTGAAGACCAGGCTGAACGCAGCGGAAGTCGCATGGTCCAGCGGGAAGATCCGCGTCGCCTTCGGGTGCACGTGCGCCCGTGATGAGGCCAGCGGCGTGCCCTTGCACAGCGGACACAGGACGCTCCGCCGGTGGAGGAATGAGATCAGGCTGGTGAAGACATAAACGCCCACACAGACGATCATGATCCGGATGGTCCGGTGCGTCGGCTCCAGGAGGACGATGGGGAGGCAGGTCAGCACCGCGACCGCGGCCAGCCAGTTGAGGACGATCAGGATTTCCGCCCAGGCATACGGCTTCCGGTACTGCACGGAGCGCAGACGTACGGGTGCGGCTGGTCGGGTTGGGGATGTCTGGTCCAAGGAAATCCGCTTGGTTTTGCGCGTGCCAGCATCCCGCAGCCACCATGGCTTGGCAAGCCCGCCCGACGGGCGGAACCTCTGGAAACAGCGCGTTTTTCTGGCAGCCAGCCGGGTGGCGGATCCTCCGTCCGGATCGCTGTTAGATCCGCCGCCTCCCTTGCGGCGCATTTTCGTCCGGCGGTGGATGCCAAGGCCACTTCATTTCGGACCTGTCTGGACCTTGTCGGCTTGTTTCAGAAGATCCGAACCGCGAATGAACACCAACGGACGCGAATTCACCGTGAATCAGTGCGGGTGGTGAATACTCTCCATACGGAAATTCCCCACTCCACCTCGAAATACGGCATCAGCCCACCTTTCATTCGTGTCCATTCGCGTCCATTCGCGGTTGAACTCTCGAAATGAGGTTGCCCTGCGGTGGATGCAGGTTGACCTGCCGGAGCACCGATCCTAAACAGATAGCACTACCACTCTCATCACATTCAGAAATTCCCATGAAGGACCCCATCACAGTCTCCATCACAGGTGCGGCCGGCCAGATCGGCTACGCGCTGCTGTTCCGCATCGCATCCGGTTATGTCTTCGGCGCCGACCAACCGGTGAACCTCCGCCTCATCGAGGTGGAGGCCGCCTTGCCCGCCCTCAACGGAGTGGTGATGGAGCTGGATGACTGCGCGTTCCCGCTGCTGCGGGAGGTGGTGCCGACGGCGGACCTGGACGAAGGCTTCAAGGGCGCGAACTGGGCGCTGCTCGTCGGCTCCGTGCCGCGGAAGGCGGGGATGGAGCGCGGCGACTTGCTGGGCATCAACGGCAGGATCTTCACCGGCCAGGGCCAGGCCATCGCCCGCAGCGCCGCGAAGGACATCCGTGTGCTGGTCGTCGGGAACCCCTGCAACACCAACGCCCTCATCGCCATGAACAACGCCGCCGGCGTGCCGAACGACCGGTTCTTCGCCATGACCCGCCTCGACGAGAACCGGGCGAAAAGCCAGCTCGCCGCGAAGGCCGGCGTCCATTCGTCGGACGTCACCAACCTCTGCATCTGGGGCAACCACTCCGCCACCCAGTATCCGGACTTCACCAACGCGAAGATCGGCGGAAAGCCCGCCACCGAAGTCATCACCGACCAGGCGTGGCTGGAGGGTGAGTTCATCAAGACCGTCCAGCAGCGCGGCGCCGCCATCATCGCCGCCCGTGGTGCATCCTCCGCCGCTTCCGCCGCGAACGCCGCCATCGACACCGTGAAAAGCCTCATCACCGCCACTCCGGACGGTGACTGGACCTCCGTTGCCGTCTGTTCGGATGGATCCTATGGCATCGAAAAGGGCCTCATCGCCTCCATGCCCATCCGCTCGAAAGGCGACGGCACCTGGGAGGTCGTGCAGGGCGTGCCCGTCAGCGAGTTCAGCCAGGGCAAGATTGATGCCACCATCAACGAGCTGAAGGAAGAACGGGACGCAGTGAAGGATCTCATCCCATAAGGACAAGACGCGCTGCAACCGAGTAAGGAGGGAGGACACTCCTGTCCTCCGGCTGCAATGGCGATACACGAAGGATCTACCGAAAAGTCGCGAAAGCCGCGATTTCTTCGCTCCTTTGCGTCTTCGCGGTGAATCTTCTGATAGTTCACCAATGCCGCCGGAGGACAAGAGTGTCCTCCCTCCTTACCTCCCCGATTCTTTTCCGAAATATCCCGGAAATACCCACCGTTATAGGCTCTTCATTTTATGAATCAGGACGAATTGGAACGACTCCAGCAGGAAATCACCGACGCCAGCGGCTGGATCCCCGCGATCATGGCGGAAATGTCGAAGGTCGTTGTCGGCCAGCAGTATGTCATCGAGCGGCTGCTCATCGGCCTGCTGTCGGATGGCCACGTGCTGCTGGAAGGCGTGCCCGGCCTGGCGAAGACCACCACCATCAAGGCGCTCGCGCAGAGCATCCAGGGAGTGTTCAAGCGCATCCAGTTCACACCGGACCTGCTGCCGTCGGACATTGTCGGCACTCTGTTCTACAACTCCCAGACGCAGGAATACTCCACCAAGAAGGGGCCCATCTTCGGCAACCTCATCCTGGCGGACGAAATCAACCGCGCCCCGGCGAAGGTCCAGTCCGCGCTGCTGGAGGCCATGCAGGAACACCAGGTCACCCTGGGGGAGACCACCTTCCCGCTGCCGGATCCTTTCCTCGTCCTCGCCACCCAGAACCCGCTCGACCAGGACGGCACCTACCCGCTGCCGGAGGCGCAGGTGGACCGCTTCATGCTGAAGGTCGTCGTCGACTACGGCACCCATGAGGAGGAGCTGGGCATTCTGGAAAAGATGGGCACCTCCGGCGCGAAGCCGACCGTCAGCCCCGTCACCGACCTGGACACCATCGTCCGCATGCGCTCGCTGAGCGACCGGGTTTATGTCGATCCGCAGATCAAGGACTACATCGTCCGGCTGGTGCTCGCCACCCGTGACCCGAAGTCCATCGACCCGAAGCTCGACGGACTCATCCGCTACGGCGCCTCCCCGCGTGCCACCATCAACCTCATCCTCGCGGCGAAGGCGCACGCCTTCCTGCAAGGCCGCGCGCATGTCACGCCGTTCGACGTCCGCAGCATCGCCCCGGACGTCCTGCGCCACCGCCTGATCCGCACCTATGAGGCGGAGGCGGAGGAAGTCACCAGCGAGCAACTGGTGAGCTGGGTCCTGGACAAGGTAGCGGTTCCCTGATCATGGCTGGAAACCGCAACACCCGGCTATTGGCTCAGATGGCTCTCATCCTGGGTTTGCTCGCGCTCGGCACACACTTGCTTGAACGGAAAGGGAGCAGCCCGGAACAGGTGAGGAAGATCGTGGAAGAAGAGATGGCGAAAAGGGAGAAGATCTACGTGGACACGCAGACTCCGAAGGTCGCGAGAGCCATGGCGAAGCTCACCGGACAGGAGACTGGAGATTTCCAGCCTCAGACCGTGGAAGAGCTTTTCAGCCCTTTGATCGAAGCTCTCGGGGAACAGACAGAATCGAAATGAGGAACGCGCGATGATCCCCCGATCCTACCTCCGGAAGATCCGCCAGATCGAGGTGCGGACGAACCGTCTCGCCCAGGAGTTGCTGGCGGGCGCGTACCACTCCGTCTTCAAGGGGCGGGGGATGGACTTCGAGGACGTGCGGGAATACCAGCTCGGGGATGACGTGCGGACCATCGACTGGAACGTGTCCTCCCGCACCGGCGTCACCCACATCAAGAAATACCGGGAGGAGCGGGAGCTTTCCATGGCCATCGTCGTGGATGTCAGCGCGTCCGGCATCATCGGCACCGGGGAGCAGTCGAAGCGGGACCTGGCGGCGGAGATCGCCTCCGTGCTGGCCTTCAGCGCCACCCGCAACAGCGACCGCGTGGGGCTGGTCCTCTTCACGGACAAAGTGGAGAAATTCATCCCCGCCAGGAAGGGGCGCTCGCACGTGTTCCGGCTCATCCGGGAGATCCTCTTTTTCGAGCCGGAGAACACCGGCACCTCCTGTGAGAAGGCACTGCATTTCATCAACCACGTCTTCCCGCGCCGGGCCATCGTCTTCCTCATCTCCGACTTCATCGACGAGGGTTACGAGAAGGCGCTGAAGGTCACCAACCGGAAGCACGACGTCATCGCCATCCGCATCTCCGATCCCAGCGAATCCACCCTGCCGAAGGCCGGGTGGGTGACCATGGAGGATGCGGAGACCGGGCAGATGGTGGAGATCAACACCAGCGACCCGAAGGTGGTGGCACGGTATGAGCAGGCCGCCGCGGAGAAGCTGGAGCGGCAGCGCAAGATGCTGCAGCGCGCCGGTCTGGACTCCATCGAGGCGGAGACGGACAAGCCCTACCTCATCGAGCTGAAGAAGTTTTTCGAGCGCCGCATCATGAAGAAGAATCCATGAAGGAAACGCCCCCTGACATCACGGATGATTTCACGCTGGTCGCCCCGCCGGAACCGTTGGCGTGGCTGTGGCCCGCGGTCATCGCGCTGGCGGTGCTGCTCGTCATCGGCCTGATCGTGTGGCGGCTTTACCGGAAGCGGCGGCTGCCGTTCCAGGAACCCGCCGTGCCGCCGGAGGTGGCCGCCCGCGAGGGCCTGGAAGCCAGCCGCAAACTGCTGGACGAGGGGCGCTACAAGGAATTCGTGGTCGAGGTCTCCCGGGTGCTGCGCGTGTATATCGAGGATCGCTTCGCCCTCCGCGCGCCGCACCTTTCCACCGAGGAGTTCCTCTTTGAGGCGGAACGCAGCGACCGCCTGTCCGTGGACTGGCAGAATGCGCTGGGGGATTTCCTTTTCCAGTGTGACAAGGTGAAGTTCGCGTTGGCGAATACGGAGCAGCCAAGGATGGAGGCGCTCTATGCGACGGCGGAGAGGTTTATCAGTAAGGAGGGAGGACACTCTTGTCCTCCGTCTGCAACGGGAACCCAGAGCAAAGGTACCTCCGGACAAAGTCACGTTTCCCCGTCCATCGCCAATGTCGCCGGAGGACAAGAGTGTCCTCCCTCCTTATTCCCGCAGGCGACGCCTGAGAAGAAAGAGGACACCCCATGACCCTCCCTCAGTTCAGCTTCGGCCAGCCATGGTGGCTCCTGCTCCTCATCCCGCTGTTCTGGTGGTTCTGGCGGAAGGGGCGGCCGGGCCAGACCGCGGCCATCCTCCACTCCACCACCAGCGTGCTGGCGGGTCTGGGGAATCCGCGGAAAGTCACTCCGGGCCGCATCCTGTGGGCCGTCCGTCTGGCCGCTCTGACATTGCTGGTCCTCGCCATGGCCCGCCCGCGCGTGCCGGAGGGCGAGCACAAGAACCCGAACAAGGGCATCGACATCATGCTGTCGTGCGACATCTCCGGCTCCATGGATGAAAAGGACTTCACCATCGGCACGGAGAAGATCTCCCGCCGGGAGGCGCTCACCCGCGCCATCTCGGAGTTCGTGGACAACCGCACCAGCGACCGCATCGGCATGGTCGGCTTCGGCCAATACACCTACCTGCTCAGCCCGTTGACCACGGACGGCAACTGGATCAAGGACGTGCTCAAGATGGTGGTCCTGCGCATGGACGGCACCGCCATCGGTGACGGCATCATCGCCGGGGTGGACAAGCTGGAGGAAAATCCGGCGCGGTCGAAGGTCATGATCCTCGTCACCGACGGCCAGAACAACAAGGGCAACAACCCGCTGGTCGCCGCCGACTATGCGAAGACCAAGGGCGTGCGCATCTACGCGCTGGAGATCATGAACATCCGCAGCATCCGCGGCGCGGGTGTCGAGAAAAGCCCGCTGGCCCAGGTGGCGCAGAAGACCGGCGGCCAGTATTTCCAGGCGTCGGACACCGGCTCGCTCATGCAGATCTACCGCCAGATCGACCGCATGGAGAAACGCGAGATCGAGGTGAACCGCCACATGCTCTACCACGAGCTTTTCCTCTGGTTCGCCGGACTGGCCGCCGTGCTGCTGCTGTTCGAGTGGATCGCCAACCACACCTTCTGGCTCCGGGTTCCATGATCTTCGCGCACAAATACCTGCTGTTCCTGCTGCCGCTGGTCATCATCGGCGCGGTGTTGCTTTACCGTGTGTCAAAGGCCCGCGCGCGGAAAAAGCTCTCCGCCTTCAGCCCGGCCACGCGCCTGCCCGCCATGCTGAGATCGGTGGACTTCCGCGCGAAGAAGCGGAAATTCATCCTGGTGACGGTGGCGCTCTCACTGCTGCTGGTGGCGCTGGCCCGGCCCATGTGGGGGCCGCGTGACAGCAGCAAGGAACAGGAAGGCGCGGAGTTTTTCATCATCCTGGACGTCTCGAAGAGCATGCTGGTGCGGGACGTGAAGCCGTCGCGGCTGGACTCCGTGAGGGCGTCGCTGGCGGAGTGGTTCAAGACCCGCTCCGGCGACCGCATCGGCCTCATCCTGATGGCAGGGGATGCCTTCATCCAGGCACCGCTCACCAATGACTACACCGCCCTGCGGGAGGTGCTGGAGCAGTCCCGGCCGAAGTCCATCTCACTGGGCGGCACGAACATTTCCGAGGCCATCAAAGTAGCGGGCAAGGCGCTGGACGCCAGCGGGGTGAAGAACAAGGCCGTCGTCATCGTCAGCGACGGGGAGAACACGGAGGGGCACGCCGTCACCGATATCCAGTCGGCGCATGTGAACGAGCGCATCAAGTTCTTCACCGTCGGCGTCGGCACGCCGGAGGGCGGGCAGGTGCCGAACAAGGAACTGCCGCCGGATTTCCAGGGACCGGTCACCGAGATCGTGAAGGACGAATACGGCCTGCCCGTGACCAGCAAGCTGGACGAGCGGAACCTGCGCGCCATCGCCGCCGCGGGCGGAGGCCGCTACTTCGACTACCAGCCGGAGGGGAAGACCTGGGATCTGCTCTACAACCAGTCGCTCTCCACACTGGCGAAGAAGTCCGCCGTTTTCAAACTGGAGGACTTCGTGGATCTGTTCCAGATTCCCCTGTTGCTGGCCATCCTCCTGCTGGCCGCAGAAGCCGGTATCTCCACCCGCCTCAAGAACCCGCCCCGCCCGAAATCCGCCGTCACGCTCCCGGAACCAAGCCCGGCACCCGCCGCCAAAGCCATGGAAACGACCAAATACGCGCCGCTGGCCATCGCCCTGCTGTTCGCCCTCACCGGTTCGTCATGGGGGGCGGAGGTGGACCCGCTCATCGCCAGGACGGAAGGCATGCTGAAGGACGGAAAGGCGGTGGAGGCCGCCTCCATGCTGCGTGAGGCCGTGCAGAAACGCCCGCAGGATCACTATCTCATCTACAACTACGGCATCGCCGCGTACGCCGCGAAGCAATACCAGGAGGCGGCGGACGCTTTCTCCGAAGTCTGCCTTTCCAAGGACCGGAAGCTGCGGGGGCAGGCGCTCACCCAGCTCGGCAACACGCACTACCGCATCGGCCAGACGGTCAGCAAATCATGGAACCGCAACGGTGCCGTCGTCGCCTGGGAACGGGCGGTGGAATACTACCAGAGCGCGAACGAGGAGAAACCGACGAAGAACACGGAGAAGAATCTCGGCGTGGCGAAGGAGCAACTGGAGAAGCTGCTGCTCGACATCGGTGACAAGTCGGTGATCGAGGCGGAAAAGGCGCAGGCCCAGCAGGAACAGATCCCGGAGCCGGAGAAGGCGGAGAAGAACAAGCCCGCCAACCTCAACGTCCAGGTCAGCCACCTGACGAAAGCCCACGAAGCCTACGAGAAGGTCACCACCCTGAACCCGGAGAACAAGGACGCGGAGAAGAAGCTGGAGCAGGTGACGGAGAACCTCGCCGAAAAGCTGACCGAGCAGGCGCGCATGCTGCGCGAGCGGTCCGCGAAGGTGCCGGAGGGCAAGAACCAGAAGTCGGAGCAGGACAAGCTCAACGTCCAGGCGTCCCAGTCCTACGAGAAGGCACGCGCGCTGCAGCCGGACGACATGCCCCTCGCCCAAGAGCATGATGCTTTCAAGAAAGAGGTCGCGGACAAGATGACGGACACCGCGCAGGAGATCGCGGACCAGGCGATGCAGCCGAAGCCGGAGGCTCCGAAGATGGGCGACCTGAAGAAGAAACAGGAAGGCCTGCAGAAAGCGCTGGAGCAGACGAACAAGGCGCTGGCCTTCGACGACCAGAACCAGCGGGCGCAGAACCTCCAGGCGGAGGTGATGAAGAACCTGGAGGAGACCCACATGGCCCTGGCCGAGATGGCGATGGATGTGGGGGATCTGGCGGAGGAACGGAAGCAGGCCGAGGGTGCGGCGGAGAATTTCAACGGCGCGATGCAGAATTTCCAGAAGGCATTGGCCATCAACCCGGACAACGCGGAGGCGGAGAAAGGCGCCGCCGAGGCCCAGGAAAAGCTCGCCCGGAACATGGCGGAGATCGGCAAAAAGGAGATGGCCAAGGTCGGCCAGGAGCCGAAACCGGCGAAGAAGGGCCAGACACCTCCGCCGGTCGATCCGGTCAGCCGCCTGCGTGAGGACATTGGCCACTTGGAAAAGGCGGCGCAGAATTTCGCCCAGGCGGACGCCCTCGCTCCCGGGGAGAACGAGGCGCAGGAACTCCATGACCAGGCGACGGAGCAGCTCACGGAGTTGCGGAGCCAGCTCGACAAGGCCCAGGCACAGGCGGGCAACCAGCCGAAGGCGCCGGGCGAGGAAGCGGGGGAGCAACAAGCCGCCGAACAGCCCGGTGAACCGCAGGACAGCCAGCAACCCGGCACCCCCATCCAGGCGGTGAAGGCCATGGCCAGCTTCAGCGACGTCCGCGGCAGCAGCGACCTGGAAGGCCAGTACAAGGACCTCCGCGACAAGCGGAAGATCCGCGACTGGTGAGGGTAGCGAATCCCGTGAGAGATTCGGCTGGGTGGACCTGCCACCAACGGACCGGCTGGGATTCCTGAAGGACTTCCCCCCAGCCGGAAGTCTCACGACTTCCGCTACTCGTGCCAGACCGCCACTATTTGATGGATGGGGAGACGTTCCTCTCGACGTTTCCTCCTTTGCTGCTATTAGGTTTGTTCTCCGCCATGGATCAGGAATCCGAACCTCAAAAGCCAAATCTCCGCCCGCCAGATCTGAAAGCTCCGGACCTTGCTCCGCCGCCCAGCATGCCGGCTCCTTCCTTCACCCCGCCGCCGTCCGCGCCGCCATCCAGCCCGGCGTCCTACGGTCCTCCGCCGACCATGGAGATCCCGGAAGAGGCGAAAAAGAAGGTCAAGGAAGTCGTTCCTGACGAGGATGAGGTCAAGGCGGGCGACATCGCCCCGTTCAACACCCGCGTCATCGCCGCCGTCATCGACTGGGGGGTGGTGCTTTGCCTCACCGTCGTCCTGTCCATGATCAGCAGCATCCTCGGGATGCTTTGCAATCTGGCGGCCCTCGGCTACATGCTCACGAAGGACTCCCTGCCATTCCTCGGTGGCCAGAGCATCGGCAAGAAAGTCATGAAAATCCGCGCCGTCACCGCGGATGGCGCACCCCTGACCGGGAATTGGGAAAAGGGCATCCTCCGGAACGCCTTCCTCCTCATCGCCCCGGTCGAGCTGGTCGTCCTTCTTCTCCGTGAGGAGAAGCCGGAGAAAGGCCGCCGCCTGGGTGACGACTTCGCGAAGACCAAGGTCATCGTCGAAGCGGAGCCCGCCGTTCCGGAAGCATGATTTGATTTTCCAGGCCGGGGAGGACATGGTCCTCTCCGGCTTTTTTTGTTCCAATGACCATCCCGCGACCGATCCTCCTGCTCCTTTGCATCGTTCCGGCATTCGCCCTGGGCGGCTGCATGGCCAGCATCGCGACCTGGAACAAGGCCCGCGGGCAATACACCTGGCCGGACAAGCCGAAGGACCAGATGCCGCCGCGGGAGCCACAGCCGGTCTATTACGCCCTGCTGCCGGTGACCGTTCCGTTCGACGTCGTCACCTCACCCTTCCAGCTTCCGCTGTTCATCATGTGGGTGACCATGCCGGACGTGGAGGACGGCATTATCCGGATGGAGTAAGGAGGGAGGACACTCCTGTCCTCCAACGGCATTGGCGAATCATCGAAAATTCACCGCTAAGAAGAGAAAGCCACGGATCTCCTGACGATACCTTTGCTATGGGTTCCTGTTGCAGCCGGAGGACAGGAGTGTCCTCCCTCCTTACTCTTCACTTCAGCTCCCGGATCTTGATGTCCTTGAAGTCGATGGGCGATCCCTCGGACTCCAGGCAGAGGAAGCCCTGCGGGGGCTCGCATTTCTCGCCGCCGGAGACCTGGACGCCGTTCACCCACAGGCGGATGGTGCCGTCCACGGCGCGGATCAGGTAGTGGTTCCACTCGCCGGTCTCCTTGGTCGTCTGTGCGGTGGGGAAGCTGCGGCTGCCATTCGGCGAGGTGGGCGGGAAGGGGACCATCTTCGAGCGGCCGACGGGGAAGACATCCCCGTGGGCGGTGAACCAGTCGCCTTTCTTGCCGGAGGATTTCTCATAGGCGGCGGTGAAACCGGGATCCAGCACCTGGACCTCGATGCCCGCGTCCGGCAGTCCGGGCTTCGTCAGCTTGTCCAGCGCGTCCTGCGGCGCCCAGACGAAGACGCCGGAGTTCCCCGCTGCCTTCAGGTGGCACCAGGACACCGCCATTTCGAAGTTCTTGTACTGCTTCACCGTGCGCATCACGCCCACGGGCTGGCCGGTGCAGTGGAGGCTGCCGTCATCCTTCCACTGCCACGTGTCCGGGGCGGTGTTCACCGGGACGAAGTCCGCCTTGCCCAGCGCCACCCAGCCATCCGCTTTCGGATCAGGGGCGGTTTCGGCGGCGATGCCAAGGGAGGAAATGGCGAGGACGATGCAGGCAATGGGTTTTGTCATGGTCCCTAGGATACGTGGAAGGCTTGTCTCTTAAGTCATCGATTCGTTCCGCAAATCCATCACGATGGCAGCAGCGCCAGGCAGACATAGACGACGATGGTCGGTATGACCGCTGCCAGGAAAAGCTTCAGCGGGGAGACGCCCCCCTCGAAGAACCTGCCGAGGATGCTCTGGCCCGCCGGGTTCGGCGCATTGGCGATGACGGTCAATCCGCCGCCCGCCACCGCACCGGCGACGACGGCGTATTTCGCGCCCTCGCTGATGCCGTCCACCTGTGCGGCCAGGTAGGTGATGGCCGCGTTGTCATTGAACGCGGTGAGGATGGTGGCACCCAGCATGAGCAGCGGGTCCGGCAGGGAGGTGATGACCGGGGAGATCCACCAGCCTTGGCAGCCTCCGTGGATGACCAGTCCGGCGAGGAAGAATCCGACCAGCAGCGGACCTTTCATCTGGATGTCATTCTGGTGGTGGCGGGTGGCGATGGTGAACGCCAGGAAGAACAGGAAGCCGCCGATGAACAGCACCGGGTAGTGCGCGCTGTACACGGTCCATGCCAGGAACGCGAGGTGGATGCCCACGATCCATGCCGGCACCGGGTCCTCACGCTCCGCCCACGCCGCGCTGTTGAGCCGGCCGTCCTCCCTGCCGTCCGCCTTGTCCGCGATGCGGAAGAACTCCTTCTTGAACCACAGGAAATACGCCGTCGTGGAGATCAGGATGCCGAGCGCGGACTTCCAGCCGAAGTGCAGGAGCATGAAGGGCGTGTCCCACTGCCACTTGCCCGCCACCATGAGCACGGGCGGCGCGGCGAAGTGGGTGAGCGTGCCACCCACGGAGATGTTCACGAACAGCAGGCCCAGCGTGGCATACGCCAGCTTCGCCGGAGGGTTGTGGCGGTAGAACTTCTTCGCCAGCAGCAGCGCGCCGATGGTCATGGCGGCGGGCTCCGTGATGAAGGAACCGAGCAACGGCGCGATGATCATCACGCTCAGCCACCAGGCGCCGGGAGATCCCTTGCCCAGCGAGGCCGCCCCGGACATGACCTTTTCCGAAAAGCGCAGCACCGGCCTGCTGGCCGCGATGGCCATGACCACCACCACGAACAGCGGCTCCGTGAACACGCGGTCCTTGCTCATGTAGAGCTTGAAGTCCGTCCAACTGTGGAACCAGGTGGCCGCACCGGCCAGCGCCAGCACCCAGATGCCGAAGATGGCCTCCACCTCGCCGAAGAAATGCAGGATGGTCGCCCGGAAACACACCGGGTGTGAGGCATCCGGGTCGTCTGGCGGCTGGTAGCCTTCCCGCTCCAGCTTCTCCTCATGCAGGTGCTCGTAGTGGTGGGCCAGCCGGGTGATGGGGCCGGCCAGGAACGTGTGCGCGATGGCCAGCAGGAAGATCACCGTCGCCGCCACGTTGAACGGATCCATCGACGCGCGCGTCATGATGGTGTCCACCAGGCTCTCGCCCGGGGTGGGATACATCTCCAGCGGACGGGGGAAGACGGCATACTGGTCGATCCCCCCGCTCAGGTTCGGATAGGCTGGCGCCGGATCAGCGGCGGAGAGGGAGCAGGAAAATAACAGCGAGATGAGTAGGATAAAGCGTGTCATGGCGGTGGTCGGTCCGGATCGTCCCGGGCGTTGCCAGACTGGCCCGTTTTCCAGGGGGGATCAAAGAAAACCGGTCTGCGGCCGGACGATTTCCAGCCACTTCTCCCGCTTGAACCACGTCTCCTGCCGCTTCGCGTACTGGCGTGTGGAAATGGCCAGCAGCTCCCCGCAGGTGGCCCGGTCGATCTCCCCGGCAAGCAGGGCGCGGATTTCCTTCACGCCGATGGCCTTGCCGCAAGTCGGTGAATCGTCCGGCAGCGCGGCGACCTCATCAATGGCGCCGCCATCCAGCATCAGGCGGCTGCGCAGGGCGATGCGGGCCTGCAGATCCGGGCGCGTCCGCTGGATGAAGCAGCCGCGGAGCTGTGCCTCCCGGTCCGCGGTGGCGGACTGCCAGTTGTCGCGCAGGGTGGACGTCTTTTCCCCGGTCAACAGGCAGATCTCCAGCGCGCGGGAAACATAGCGGCGGTTCTTCAGCGCGGTGCGGCTGGCCTCCAGCGGGTCCAGTTCCTGGAGCTGCGCCACCAGGTCGTCCAGCGGCCGTGCATCCAGCTCCGCGCGGAGCGCCGCGTCACCCGTCGGGAGAGGGGATGCGCCATGGGTGAGGAACTTCAGGTAGAGTCCGGACCCACCGGTGATGACGGGCGTTTTCCCCCGTGACTGGATCTCCCGGATGACCGGCAGGGCGAGATCCACATAGGCCTGCGCGTCGTTCCGCTGGGTGGGGGAAAGCACACCGTAGAGGTGGTGGGGGACCTGTGCCTGTTCCTCCGCGGACGGCGCGGCGCTGAGGATCTCCAGCCCCCGGTAGAGCTGGAAGGCATCCCCGTTGACGATCTCCCCGTTGTTACGGAGGGCGTAGTCGATGGCGTAGGCGGTTTTACCGGAAGCGGTTGGTCCGCAGACGAAGTAAGGAGGGAGGACACTCTTGTCCTCCGGCGGCATTGGCGAATCAAGGAAGACCTTCATGATGTGTGTAGGACAGGAGTGTCCTACCTCCTTACTGGACGCGGAGCGCTCGCTCACTCTGCCAAAGGGTAAAGGTTCCTTCCCGCAGCTTCAAAGGATTCCTCCTGATATACCGCACCGCATTCAAAAAGTGATCCACGTCGCGGATCATCGTGTCCCGGTAGCCGCTCTGCCAGATGGAGCCGATCCCGATCTTCCGCGAGGAAATGCCTTTCCAACTCTTCATCAACTGATCGATGGGGGCCACCGGGGTGAAGAGCAGGTGAACGTGGTTCGGCATGATGACCCATGAGTGGTGGTGCGCGGACTTCCCCTCATCGTGCATCAGCGTTTCCTCCAGATGGAGACGATTCGCCGGATGGTTGAAAAGGCAGGCTCCCGCCCCCTCATCCAGCCAGTTCTCGAAATCCTTCGTGAAGCGCTGGTGGTATTCCTTTTCCTTCGCGGGAGTCCAGGGCTTCGGGTGAAGGGAAAGCCAGGTGGCCCGCTCCTCCTTCCATTTCCGCGCCTTGGTCTGCGGGATCGAGTCCGCCAGGCGGAACGTCACGAACTGCATCGCCTCCTCCTGCTGCCAATGCGGGAGCTTCACCCCGTGCTTCCGGATGTCTTTGTCTGGATGCAGATATTCGGACATGGAGTAAGGAGGGAGGACACTCCTGTCCTCCGGCTGCAATGGGAAGCTATCTATGGTGATCCAAAAAGAGCTCCATATTTAGTGCCGCGCTGCGCCGTAGTGTTAGATTTTCGTTGTTCGCCAATGCCGCCGGAGGACAGGAATGGGAGCGAAGCGGACATAGCGGCGAAGCCGCAATGTCCTCCCTCCTTAAAACGGAAACTTCCCGCCCGGGAACTTGCCGCCGCCCATGTTCTTCATCATGTCTCCCAGGCCGCCGGAGCCGCCCATCTGGCGCATGAGGCCCTTCATCTTCGACGGGGACTTCATCATCTTGCGCATCTCGCCGAACTGCTTGATGAGCTGGTTCACCTCGGCGAGGGAGGTGCCGGAACCGGCGGCGATCCGCTGGCGGCGGGAGCCTTTGATGATCTCCGGCTTGCGGCGTTCCTCCGGGGTCATGGAAAGCACGATGGCCTCCGTGCGGTTCATCTTTTTGTTGTTGAAGGCGTCCGCGGGGAGCTGCTTCTTGATCTTGTTGAAGCCGGGCATGAGGCCCAGCAGGCCCTCCAGAGGACCCAGGTTGCGGATCATCTTCATCTGGTCGAGGAAGTCGGTGAAGTCGAACTTCCCTTCCTGCATCCGCTGCATGGAGCGCATGGCGTCGGCCTCGTTCACCTTGTCCGCGACCTGCTCCACCATGCCGACGATGTCGCCCTTGCCCAGGATGCGGTCCGCCATCCGGGTCGGGTGGAACTCGAAAAGCTGGTCCAGCTTCTCGCCCTCACCGGCGAACTTGATTGGCTTGCCGGTGACGGCGCGCATGGAGAGCGCGGCGCCACCACGGGAGTCGCCGTCCAGCTTGGTGAGGATGATGCCGGTGATGCCGACGGCTTCGTCGAAATGGGTGGCCACGGAGACGGCCTGCTGGCCGGTGGCCGCGTCCGCGACGAGGAGCGTTTCCTTCGGGTTGAGGAAGGCGTGCAGGCGCTTCAGTTCCTCCACCAGCCGCTGATCGATCTCCTGGCGGCCCGCGGTGTCGAAGATGAGGACCGTTCCGTTCTGCTTCTCCGCCCAGGCCAGGGCGTCCTTCGCCACCTTCACCACGTCCGTCTCGGTCGCTTCCGGGGTGTAGATGGGCACGTCGATCTGCTTTGCCAGCGTGGCGAGCTGGTCGATGGCGGCGGGACGGTAGAGGTCGCACGCGATGAGCAGCGGGCGGCGGCCTTCCTTTTTCAGACGCAGCGCCAGCTTCGCGGAGGTGGTCGTCTTGCCCGCGCCGTTGAGGCCGCAGATGAGGATGCGCGCGGGCGGGTTGAGGTCCAGCGGGGCCTGGTCGCCGCCCAGCAGTTCGGTCAGCTCGTCGTTGAAGAACTTGATGATCTGCTCACCGGGTTTGATCGACTTCAGGACGTCCTCGCCGATGGATTTCTCCTTCACCTTTGCGATGAAATCCTTCGCCACGCCGAACTCGACGTCCGCCTCCAGCAGAGCGATGCGGACCTCGCGCAGGGCGTCCGTGATGTTTTTCTCCGAGATGCGGCCGACGCCACGGAGGTTGCGGAAGGTCTTGTCGAGATTGTCGGCGAGGGACTGGAACATGGTCGGTTGTGATGAAAGGTTGGAAAACCGGAGTCGCGGGGCTTATTCCCCGTCGGGTTGGTAGGCGGAGTTGCGGTCGATCCGGAAGGACCAGCGGAGCGGAGGACTGTGCGGCTTGCCCGCCTTATCCTTCCATGTGATGGAAACTTCGCAAGATGGCTGGCGCAGGCGGCGGTTGATCTTCCAGGCCAGCTTCTTCGCCGCGGGGTCGAAGGATGCGGGGACCTCACCGAAGCCACCCACCTTCATGACCAGTGACGCCGGATCGAAATCCTCCAGTGTGGAAAGGTCTGCGGAGATCTCCGGCAGCCGCGTGTTGATGACGGAGCCGGCCTCCGGGGTCACCGGATAGGGGGTGGTCTGGACCGGAGCCAGGCCCGGTCCCACGGCGGGATCGCCGCCCGGTCCGCCCGCCACGGTGCCCGCCGCACCCGCCTCGCGGAAGGTCGTGGCGAACTCGAAGATCTTGTCGTAGTTCCCGAGGATGATGTAGCGCGGCAGCGTCTTCGCATCCATGCCGCGCTTCACTTTCCCGGGCAGCACGGTGAACAGGTGGGTGTAGCCGAACTCATCCGCCAGCGGCAGCATCTCCTCCGTGTAGAACCCGCCCGGGTAGGCGTAGGTGTCCGCCTTGTGCTTCGGGAATTTCGATTCCAGGAACCGCTTCGACTCGCCCAGTTCCTTCCGCAGGAACGCGTCATAGGCGTCCGGGCCTTTCTTCCGCATCGCCTTCACGGTCCCGGGATACGGATGGCTGACCGAGTGGCTGCCGAGGTCCGCGCCGGCGGCGAGCATTTCCTCGATCATCGCGGTGGTGAGCGCCTTTCCGCCGCCATCCACGTAGGATTTGTAGAGGTAGAGGGTGAACGGATACTTGTATTCCTTCAGGATGGGGAAGGCGTCCGTATAGACCGACTTCCAGCCGTCATCCAGGGTGATGACCACACACTTCGGCGGGATCTGCTTCTCACCGCGCTTCCAGGCGATGAAGTCGGCCATGGAGATGACCGGCAGGCCCATCTGGCGCAGCGCCTCCATCTGCTGGCGGAACTTCGAGGTGCGGATGCGCATGGCCGTTTCCGGCAGGGTTTCCGAAAAGTCATGGTAGCCCAGGACGGAGACGCGCACCCCGTCATCCGGGATCGCCGGTTCGGCCGGTTCCGCCGGTTCGGCAGGAGCGGCCGGGTTCTCCGGAGTGGTGGTGGATTCCGCGGCGGGGACGGGTGTGGCGGGTGGTGGCGTGGGCGTGTTCTCCTGCGCCCACGCGAAGGTGGTGGCCAGCAGGGTGAACAGTAGGGCGGATTTCGTCATCGGCGGGCAGAAGCTACGGCAGGCCGCGCGGTTTGGGAAGTAGCAACACGGGCATCGGCGGCACTTGCGCCCCGGTCATTCCGCTGCCCATGATCCCGCCATGAGCGATGCGATCATCGAGACGAAGAACCTCCACCGCAGCTACCGGATCGGCAGGAAATCCATCGAGGTGCTGCACGGCATCGACCTTTCCATCCGCCAGGGGGAGAAAGTCTTCCTCTGCGGCCCCAGCGGCGCCGGAAAAACCACCCTGCTCTACACCCTAGCCGGACTGGAACGGCCGGAGCAGGGGACCGTGAAGATCGACGGCACGGACCTCTACGCCCTGGGCCGGAAGGAGCAGGCCAGGTTCCGCAACGCCCGCATCGGCTACGTCTTCCAGAACTACCACCTGCTGCCGGAGCTGACCGCCCTGGAGAACGTCGCCGTGCCCGGCGCCATCGCCGGGGAGGACCGCACGGAGGCCGCCATGAATGCACTCCGCCGCGTGGGCCTCGGGGAGCGGGCGGATCACCTGCCGGCGGAGCTGTCCGGCGGGGAGCAGCAGCGGGTCGCCATCGCGCGCGCCATCGTCAATGAGCCCAAAGTCCTCTTCGCCGATGAGCCGACCGGCAACCTCGACTCCCGCAACAGCGCGGAGATCATGGGCATCCTGCTGGAGCTGGCGGAGGAGCATGGCGTCACGCTGGTGGTGGTCACGCACGACCAGTCACTGGCAAAAGTCGGGGACCGCACCCTCATCATCCGGGACGGAAGCATCCACAACGAGTGAATTTGTTGACTCTGGATTGATCTGATCATCAATCCGTTATTGTGCTTAAAAGCTTCGTTTCAAATGCTTTTGTTTGACAAGTCGGCGTCCTGACCTTGGTTTGGGTGGTATGAATCAAACAATCGTTCCCAACGGTGGTCCCAAGCTGAAATTGGTGGAAGCTGCGGAGAAGCTCTTCGCGGAGAGAGGATTTGAAGCCGTTTCCGTGAGGGACATCACCAAGGAAGCCGGAGCCAACGTCGCAGCGGTGAACTACCACTTCGGCAGCCGGGACGGATTGGTCATCGCCGTCATCAGCCGCTACATCATGCCCGTGAACCAGGAGCGCCTGGTGCGTCTGGAGCGTGCGGAGCGGAACGGGGGCGATGTCAGGGAAATCATCGCGGCGTTTGTGAAGCCCATCGTGGAGCAGGTCGGAAAGTCCGAACTGTCCGAGAAACTCTACTGCCAGTTGCTGGGCCGCATTTTCTCCGAGCAGTCCGTCTCCCTGCCCGGTGAGCTGGAATACCAGACCCGCAACGTGGTCGAGCGGTTCACCAAGGCCCTGCACAAGGCCCTGAAGGAATTCTCCCCGGATGAGGTCCTGTGGCGTCTCCACTTCATTGTCGGCGGACTGATCCACCTCCTGACCCACAGCGGCTTCCTCTACCGGGTGGCGGGTTCCCTGGCCGGCGCGCCGTCCGTGGAGTCCAACATCGAGCGCTTCCTCGACTTCGCCGTGGCCGGCCTCCGGGACGGCCTGCCTTCCGCTGAGGGCGAAGAAGCCGCGCCGAAGAAGAAAGTGCCCCAGGCCCAGTTCGACTTCTGAGTTGGCAGAACACTCCGCAGTAAGGAGGGAGGACACTCCTGTCCTCCGGCTGCAACCGGAACGCAGAGCAAAGGCGATCCGGGATGAGATTTACCGCAAAGGCGCAAAGGAAAGAACGGATCTCTTTGAGATTCGTGGTCAGGCTTTTTTTGCCTGAAAACTTCTCCTCCTTATCCCGCCAATGCCGCCGGAGGACAGGAGTGTCCTCCCTCCTTACTCGGCGCGTGCCTTACACGTTGAAGCGGAACTCGATCACGTCGCCGTCCTTGACGACGTATTCCTTGCCCTCGATGCGGACCTTGCCATTCGTCTTGGCGACTGACTTGCTTCCTGCGGCGACGAGGTCGTCATAGTGCACGACTTCCGCGGCGATGAAGCCACGCTCGAAGTCGGAGTGGATGACGCCGGCGGCGGCCGGGGCCTTGTCACCGGCGATGATGGTCCACGCGCGGGTTTCCTGGACGCCGGTGGTCAGGTAGGTGCGCAGGCCCAGCAGGTGATAGACACCGCGGATGAGGTTGGAGACACCGGAGTCCGTCACGCCCATTTCAGCGAGGAACTCGGCGGCTTCCTCGACGGGCATCTCGCTCAGTTCCTCCTCGATGCGGGCGGAAATGACCACGGCTTCCGAGCCGCTGTGCTCCGCGGCGAATTGGCGGACCTTGGCGACGAGGGGGATCGAGTCCGGGTCGGCGGTGGCACCGGCCAGTTCGTCCTCCATCACGTTGCAGGCGTAGATGGTTTTCTTCGAGGAAAGGAGGAAGAAGTCCTTGATGATCTCCTTGTCGTCATCGCTGAACTCCAGGGTGAGGGCGGGTTTGCCCTCGTTGAGGTGCGGCAGCAGGAGGTCGATGAGTTCGACTTCCTTCTTGGACTCCTTGTCGCCGCCCTTGGCCTTCTTCTCGCGGGAGTGCCGGCGCTTCTCGAGCGAGGCGATGTCCGCGAGGATCAGCTCGGCGTTGATGATCTCGATGTCGCGCACCGGGTCGACGGAGCCCAGTTCGTGGATGATGTCGTCGTTCTCGAAGCAGCGGACGACCTGGACGATGGCGTCCGTCTCACGGATGTTCGCGAGGAACTGGTTGCCCAGGCCCGCGCCTTCCGACGCGCCCTTCACCAGACCGGCGATGTCCACGAACTCGATGGCGGTCGGCACCAGCTTCTGGGAGCCGGAGATTTTCGACAGCACGGCGAGGCGGCTGTCCGGCACGCTGACGATGCCCACGTTGGGGTCGATGGTGCAGAAGGGATAGTTCGCCGCCTCCGCCTTGCGGGTGCGGGTCACGGCATTGAAAAGGGTCGATTTCCCGACGTTTGGCAGTCCTACGATTCCGGCCTTGAGCATGGCGGCGGGAGGTTGGGCGGGCGCGGCGGGCGCGACGAGAAAAAACTTCCACCACCGCCGGACGGGCGGGCGCGTCCTTGTCGGTGGGTGGGGGGGCTTCGTTCAGCGGAATCATCGGGAGTTTTCTGAAATGTGTCAGGAAAGTTTCTCAAAAGAAACTTTCCATTCCGCCCGGTCATGCTTTGGTCTGGCGAATCATGAACCCACCACCGGTCAATCCATTGTCGTCCGCCACGGTCAGCCGCCGGCAGTTCGTGGCCGCCGCCGTCACGTGTGCCACCGCCGCCACCGTCATGGGTGCTGAAGGTCCGGCGGAGGCCGTCAATCCAGAGTTGGGGCCGATCCTTGGCCATACGGAGGCGGATCGCTGCGTCATCTGGATGCGCGTCCGCCAGCCCGGAAACTATGTCCTTGAACTGCTTCCGGAGTCCGGTGGCGATGCCACCCGGGTGGAGCAGACAGCCATGGAGGAGCTGGATCTCTGCCTCCACTGGAAGGTGGAGGGGCTCAAAGCGGACACCCGCTACCGTTACCGGATATTGTCGAATGGGAAACCTGTGAAGGAGGGCGGGGGACAGGCTTTCACCACCCCGCAGGCCCCGGAGAAGCCGGGCAAGGTCCGCTTCGCCATCAGTTCCTGCGCCCGCGAGGACGCCGGGAGCCGGGACGTCTGGACCCGCATCGCGGCGGAAAAGGTGGATGCCGTCATGCTCCTCGGTGACACGCCCTACATCGACAGCACGAAACTGGACGTGCAGATGAAACGCCACAGTGAGTTCGCCGCGGTGGAGGAATACCAGTCGCTGCTGCAGGGTACCCCGTGCTGGTGGACCTGGGATGACCATGACTTCGCCGCGAATGACTCCGACGGCCGGGTGACCGGAAAGGAGAACAGCCGCACCGCCTACTGCCGCCACCGCCCGCAGTGGAGCCACGGCCATGATGACCAGGGCATCTACACCTCCTTCCGCCGCGGACCGGTGGAGGTCTTCGTGCTCGACGCGCGATGGTTCTCCCGCACGGAGCCATCGCCGGTGGACCCGGCCCAGCCGTCGTTGCTCGGCGCGAAGCAATGGGAGTGGGTGAAGCAGGGTCTGAAAAACTCCACCGCCCCCTTCAAGTTCCTGGCCTGCGGCATGATCTGGGATGACAAGGAGAACCGGGAGAGCGACGACTGGGGCACCTACATGCACGAGCGGCGGGCGCTGGAGCAGTGGATCGCGGAGCACCGCATCTCCGGCGTGGTGCTGATGGGCGGCGACATCCACGCCAGCCGCGTGCTGAGCTACAAGGGGACGGAAAAGACCGCCGGCTACCGCATGGTGCAGTTCATCGCCTCGCCCATCCACCACAAGGTGATTCCGTCGCTGAATGTCTATCACCCGGACCTGGTCCGCAGCGCGGTGGAGCCGCACGTTTTCCTGGTGGTGGAGGTGGACTCCACCGTCACCCCCGCCTCCCTCCATGCGGAGCTGGTGAACCGCCACGGAGCGCGCGTCTTCACCTATGACCTCACCCTCGATGACCTCACCCCAGCCTGAACCTCCCATGCCATCCACCACCTCCTTCACCGTCAACGGACGCACCTACCGTCCACCCGCCGTCCCCATCGTGGTCATCTGCCTGGACGGCTGCGCGAACGAATACCTGGACGCCGCCCTGCTCCGCGGCCGGATGCCGAACCTCTCCCGCATGATCCTCTCCGGTTGGCGGGGGCTGGCCCGTGCGGCGATGCCCACGTTCACCAACGTGAACAACACCAGCATCGTCACCGGCAGGCCGCCGTCCGTCCACGGCATAGGCGGGAATTTCTTCTACGATACCCATAGTGGCGAGGAGGTGATGATGAACTCCTCCCGCTTCGTCCGGGTGGAGACCATCTTCCCGTCCGCCGCGAAGGCGGGGCGGAAGGTCGCGGTGGTCACGGCGAAGGAAAAGCTGCGCGACATCTTCGCCGCCGGTCTCATCACGGAGGGCGGCATCGCCTTCTCCTCGGAAAAGGCGGCGGACGCGGTGAAGGAGACGCACGGCATCGGCGGCGTGACGGAGATCGTCGGGCCGAAGCCGGAGATCTACAGCGGTGACGCCAGCGTGTATGTCCTGAAAGCGGGCGTGGCCCTGCTGGAGCGCGGGATGGCGGACTTCCTCTACCTTTCCACGACGGACTTCATGCAGCACAAGTATGCCCCGGAGGCGGAGGAGATCCTGGACTTCCACGCCCAGATCGACGCGGAGCTGGGCCGCCTGCTTGAGCTGGGTGCGGTCGTCGGCTTCACCGCGGACCACGGCATGAACGCGAAGCAGAAGGCGGACGGCTCGCCGAACGTGATCTATCTGGAGAGCGAGCTGGTGGAGCAGTTCGGAGAAGGCTTCCGCGTGATCCTGCCGATCACCGATCCCTACGTGGTCCACCATGGCGCGCTGGGTTCCTTCGCGCAGGTCCACGTGCCGGAGCATGTCTCCATCACGGAGGTGCAGGCATGGATCCAGGCGAAGCAGGGCGTGACGGAGTGCCACGACCGTGAAACCGCCGCCCGCCTGATGGAACTGCCGTCCGACCGGATGGGGGACCTGGTGGTCGCCTCCGGGAGGGACGTGGTGCTGGGCCGTACGCCGGAGCACCATGACCTCGGCGCGCTGGAAGGCGGACTGCGCAGCCACGGCGGACGCTATGAGGAAATGGTGCCGCTCATTTTCAGCAGGCCGCTTTCCCTGGAGCACGCCGCGCTGGCCGCGGGCGATCCGAGGAACTTCGACATCTTCGACTTCACCATCAACGGCACCCGCTGAGCCATGTCCGCGCCCGTCCCCCAGGAGCATCCGTCGTTCCGGTCCGCGCAGAGGCGCGTGCTGGGCGCGGTGATGTTCTGCTACCTGTTCTACTACACCGGCAGGCAGACCTTCGGTTTCGCCATCCCGGGCATCCAGGCGGAGCTGGGGCTGGACAAGCACACGCTGGGCTGGGTCAGTGCGGCCATGCTCTGGGCCTACGCGCTGGGGCAGGCGGTCAACGGCAACCTGGGTGACCGCTTCGGCGGGCGGCGGATGATGACACTGGGCGCGGTGCTGTCCGTCGCCCTCAACTGGATGACCAGCCTGGGCACCGGCTTCCGCTCGCTGGTGGTCGCGTGGAGCGCGAACGGGCTGGCGCAGAGCATGGGCTGGGCGCCGGGGAGTCGGCTGGTGGCCAACTGGTTCGGCAAGCACGAGCGGGGGAAAGCCTTCGGCTTCTACCTGCTGGCGGCGGGGCTTTCCTCGGTGCTGTCCTACGTCACCTCGCTGGTGATCCTGGATGTGTTGCACCTCGGCTGGCGGTGGATCTTCCGGCTGCCGGTGCTGCTCATGCTGCTGGGCGGCATCGTGGTCTGGCTGGTCGCCAGGGACCGTCCGTCGAAGGCGGGCTTCGTGGATTTCCATGACGAGCCGAACGACGACAAGGTGCAGCCGGAGGAGGAAACGTCGTGGAGCCGCTACAAGGCCGCGCTGACAAACGGGCGGCTGCTGCTGGCCGGGCTGGCCATCGGCTTCCAGAACTCCGTGCGCTACGGCCTGCTCATCTGGGTGCCGGTGCATTTCCTGGGCGATAACTTCAAGAGCAACCCGGCGGGAAAATGGATCAGCATCGCGCTGCCGGTGGGCATGGCGCTGGGTGCGGTGACCACCGGCTGGATCTCCGACCGGTTCTGCAACTCCCGCCGCTCCGGCATCATCATGGCCTTCATGTCGCTGGCGGCGGTGTCGGCCATGGGCATGTATCTGCTGCCGCAGGGCCACTGGCTGGGGCTGCCCGTCCTCTTTCTCTGTGGGTTCTTCGCCTACGGTCCGCAGGCGGCCTTCTGGGCGCTGGCCCCGGACCTGCTGGGACGCGCCCGTTCCGGCACCGCCGTCGGGGTGATGAACTGCTTCGCCTACGCCATGGCCGGACTCGCGGAGCCGTTCATCGGCTGGATGGTGGAGAAGAATCCGTGGGGCGCCACGCCCGGCGTGGAGAACACCGCGCTCATCTTCCCGCTGGTGGCCGCCGCCGCCGTGCTCAGCGCCCTGCTCGCCTCCGGCATCCGCCGTTGAACCATGACTTTCCCATGATGACTTCCACCGAGAGAAAAACCGCCGCCGTGCAACTGTTCCGCGGGCCGTCCCGGCCATTCGCGATGGCGGAGGTGCCGTTGCCGGAAACATTGGCCGCAGGGGAGGTGCTGGTGCGCATCACCCTCGCCACCATCTGCGGGTCGGACCTGCACACGGTGGATGGCCGCCGCCACGGGCCGGTCCCGTGCGTGCTGGGCCATGAGGCCGTCGGCGTGGTGGAGGCCAGCGCGCGCGGCGACATCCGTCCCGGCCAGCGCGTCACCTGGAGCCTGGCGGACAGTTGCGGCTGCTGCGCGCCCTGCACAAGCTGGAGCCTGCCGCAGAAGTGCGGCTCCCTTTTCAAATACGGCCACGCACCGATGGACGATGGCAGCGGCCTGAACGGCTGCTATGCCAGCCACATCCTGCTGCGTCCCGGCACCACCATCCTGACCGTGCCGGATTCCTTGGCGGACGAACTGGTGGCCCCGGCGAACTGTGCGCTCGCCACCATCGCCGGCGCGCTGGAGGAGCTGCCATCGCCCTGCGATGCCGCCTTGGTCCAGGGCAGCGGCCTGCTCGGCCTGTATGCCTGCGCGTGGCTGCGCGCGAAGGGGGTGTCCACGGTGTATTGCGCGGACATGGAGCCACGGCGGCTCGCGCTGGTGGAGGAGTTCGGCGGCATCCCGGTGCTGGCGGGGGAGGTGGAGAGCACCGTGCCGAAGGACATCGACCTGGTGGTGGAGGTGGCCGGTTCATCCGCCGCCGTGCCTCAGGGCATCTCCGTGCTGCGCCCCGGTGGCATGTATGTCTGGGCGGGCATGGTCCATCCGGAGACCCGGCTGGACCTCACCGGAGAGGCCGTGGTGAGGAAGTGCCTCACCGTGCGCGGCGTCCACAACTACCAACCCCGCCACCTGGCGCAGGCGCTGGCTTTCCTGGAGGGGACAAAGGACACGCTGCCCTATGGCAAGCTCGTCAGCCCGCCGCTGCCTCTTTCCGCGCTCGATGAAGCTTTTGAAATGACCCGCCGCCGGGAGTGGCTGCGCGTGTCCGTGAAACCCTGATCCATTTTTACATCATGTATCTCAGCCTCCCATCCTACCTCGCGGGAAATGCGCTCCACAGCACCGACGTGCAGGAGGTGACGAACCCTTGGAACGGCGAGCCCGTCGGCGGCGTCTCCCGCATCACCCGCGCGCAGCTTGACGAGACCATCGCCATCCACACCGCCCGCCACACCCCGCTGACCCGTTACGAACGCTCGGAGATCCTCAACCGTGCCCGCGCCGCACTGGATGCACGGCGGGAGGAGTTCTCCCGCCTCATCACCCGGGAGGCCGGGCTGTGCCTGCGGGAGACGCGCTATGAGGTGGGCCGCGCCTGCGATGTGCTGGCCTTCTCCGCGATGGAGGCGCTGCGCGATGACGGGCAGACCTTCTCCTGTGACATCGCCCCCGGCGGAAAGGCGCGGAAGATCTTCACCCTGCGGGAGCCGGTGGATCTCGTCGCTGCAATCACTCCCTTCAACCATCCGCTCAACCAGGTGGCGCACAAGGTCGCCCCGGCCATCGCCGCGGGTGCGCCGCTGATCCTGAAGCCATCGGAGAAAACCCCGCTCACCGCCACCTTGTTCGCCGGGCTGCTGTATGAGGCGGGCCTGCCCGGCTGGATGCTCAGCGTGGTCCATGGGTCGCTCGATGAGGTGACGCGCCCGCTGATCCGTGACGGACGCGTGGAGCTGGTCAGCTTCACCGGCAGCGCGGCCATCGGCAAGGAGATCGCCGCCACCGCGGGCTACAAGAAACTCTGCCTGGAGCTGGGCGGGCATTCGCCCATGATCGTCCTGGAGGACGCCGACCTCGGCCTGGCGGCGAAGCTGGCCTGCGAGGGCAGCTTCCGCAACAGCGGCCAGCGTTGCACCGCGGTCAGGAGGATACTGGTGCAGGAAAGCGTGCGGGAGGACTTCACCCGCCGGTTCGTGGAACTTGCGGAAACCTACGTCTGCGGGGATCCTGAGGACGAGGCGACGGTCGTGGGAACGGTCATCGATGAAGCGGCTGCCATTTCCATCCGCAAGGCGGTGGACGACGCCGTCTCCCATGGTGCGGAAGTCCTGCTCGGCGGGGACCGGAACGGGGCGCGCATGGAACCCACCATCCTCGGCGGGATGTCCCGCGACTCATGGCTGGCCGGGAACGAATGTTTCGGCCCCGTTGCCCCCATCTTCTCCGTGCGGGATCTGGAGGATGCCTTGGCCCTGGCGAATGCCTCGCCCTATGGCCTTTCCAGCTCCATCGTCACCTCCTCCCTGGACTCCGCCATCCGTGCGGTGAAGGAACTGGAAGTGGGCACCGTGAATGTGAATGAGATCCCCGGCTACCGGCTGGAGCTTTCCCCCTTCGGCGGAGTGAAGGACAGCGGCCTTGGCATCAAGGAAGGCGTCATCGAGGCCATGAAATTCATGAGCCGCGTGAAGACGTTCTCGCTGCCGTGGTAGCGTTCACCGCCGCCTTCTGAAGGCGAGGGCACCCGCCAGCGCGAGTGTGAGCGAGATCGTGCCCGGCTCGGGGACCACCACGCTTTCAAGGGTGGTTCCCACCCGGAACTCGTCGAAGATGAAATTGTCGCCCGCATCCAGGTTGACCGTCCGGATGCCGAACCAGTCGATGCCGGTGGTGGTCGCGAGATCGAGCGAACCATCCACGAATGCATCCGCCGTTCCCAGGGTGGTGGAGGTCGGGTTGACCCACAGTTCGATCTTGTCGTAGGTGCCGGCGGCCCCTGTGGTCCCGTCGGTGGAGATGCGTGCCACCAGGAACGTGGTGTTTCCGTTGGAGAGGGCGGTGCCGCTGGAGCTGGTGCCGGAATCACCCGCGCCCGCGCGGATGCGCGCGCCCCAGTAGTTGTTGTTGTTGTTGCTGTTCAGGTCGCCGACCGCTCCGGAGTTGCTGAAGTTGTTGTTGGTGCCGACGTAGAGCTGGATGAAGTCGTTCCCATCGGCCCCGTTGGGCTGCACCAGCAGGCTGAACCAGACCTCGCTGCTGGTGATGGTGGCGAACTGCCGGGTGGCGACGCTGCCGCTGTTCGAATCGTTCAGGATCGAGACCGCCTGGCTGTTCCCGCCAACCGTGATCGAACCCGCGTTGTAGCTCAGTCCGTTCGCCGCGACGTTCACCGTGGCTCCGCTGGCGGTCGCCCAGGCGTTGGACCAGCCGGTTCCGCCGTTGTTGCCGGCCAGGGCGCCGTCCGCATACCCGGCGAAACCATCATAGGCGACCAATGCGGCGTCGGCCGTCGGTACGCCGAGGGAAACGGTCCACAGACCGAGGGAAGCGGGCAGGAAAAAGCGTCGGAGCATGATCAAAAGGGGGGCGGGAGGGAACCTGCACGGTAACGCATGGAGAGGTTGCGTCAATCCAACAGATCCGGCCCTCCCCAGCAGCATCCCCACCAAGAAAAAAGCCGCCACCGGACGGACCGGCGGCGGCTTTCGGGGAAGGATGCGGGATCAATGCTCGCGGCAGAACTGCTCGAAGCGGGTGAGGCCCTCGTTGAGGACGTCCAGCGTCGTGCAGTAGCTGATGCGGATGCCCTCGTCATAACCGAAGGCGATGCCCGGGATGGCGGCCACCTTGTAACGGGAGAGCAGCTTGTCGCACAGGTTCATCGACTTCAGGCCGGTGTTGCCGGTGTAGACGAAGAAGTAGAACGCACCCTGCGGCTCCACCACGCGGATGTTCGGGATGGCCTTCAGGCGGCTGAGGACGAACTGGCGGCGCACGTCGTATTCGCCGCGCAGGTCCTCGATGAAGCTCTGGTCGCCTTTCAGCGCCGCCACCGCACCGTATTGGGCGAAGGTGCAGGCGTTGGAGACGGTGTGGTTCTGGATCTTGTCGATCGCGTCCGCCAGGTGCTTCGGAGCGGCGGTGTAGCCCAGGCGCCAGCCGGTCATCGAGTAGGCCTTGGAGAAGCCGTTCACGGTGATCGTCAGGTTGTAGAGCTCGTCGCTGAGGGAGGCGATGGAGACGTGCTTCGCCTCGCCGTAGACCAGCTTTTCGTAGATTTCGTCGGAAAGGATGATGATGTCCTCGCCCAGGGCGATTTCACCGATCTCGCGGAGCTCCTCTTCGGTGTAGACGGCGCCGGTCGGGTTCGACGGAGAGTTGAGGATGACCATCTTGGTGGCCGGGGTCATCGCTTCCTCGAACTGCTCCGGGGTCATCTTCCAGCCGGTGGATTCCTTGGTCTCCACCAGCACCGGGACACCACCGGCCAGCTTCACCATTTCCGGGTAGGAAACCCAGTAAGGGGTTGGGATGATGACTTCGTCACCTTCCTCGATCACGGCGAGGATGGCGTTGTAGCAGGCCATCTTCGCGCCGGAAGTCACGCAGATCTGGTTGGCGGCGTAGTTCAGGTTGTTGTCCTTGAGAAGCTTCTCGGAGAGGGCTTCACGCAGCTCCGGGATGCCACCGGCGGGGGTGTACTTGGTCTTGCCGCCTTGCAGCGCCTCGATGGCGGCTGCCTTGATGAATTCCGGGGTGTCAACGTCCGGCTCGCCACCGGCGAGGGCGTAGACTTCTTCGCCCTTGGCGATCAACGCCTTGGTCTGGGCCGTGACGGCGAGGGTGAGGGATGGCGAAACTTTCGCAATGCGGGATGAGAGGCTTTCCATGGAACGCGCGGTTGGGGTTGCACCCGGCCCCATCTGCCGGGCAACAAGGGATGTGCGCAGCGTCCGGAACGGGCGGGGCGCTTTTGTGGAGTGTGGCCCCGGCGGACGCAAGAGAAATGGGAGGGGCGGCCCCGGCTCACCCTATTTTGGGGGTGGGGAGGGAAAAGGCCCACTGGGACCGCGGAATTCATTCCGCCCCGGAGAATCCAGCAAGCGAAGCCAAGCGGAATGAATTCCGCGGTCCCAGTATCCACCATCCCTGCATTGCCCGGCGGGGCCTTTCCTGCCATGGCTGACACATGGCTGAGCCGCTTTCACTGCCACACCCGACGGCGACGGATATCCTGATCGGGAAGCTGTCATCGCTCGGGGCGGGTTTCAACCCACCGGCTGACTCCCGCCGGATCGATGAAATCGAGGCAAAGCTGGGAGTTTCATTCCCGGCGGGTGTGCGGGAGTTCTACCTCCGCTGTGATGGCATCACCGGGGATATCGAGTGGTTCTGGGACTTTTTCCCTCTCGCCACCCTGGTGGAACGGACGGTGGAGAGGCGGTCCCATCCCTTTTTCATTTTGGAAGACGGGAGCCGCATCCCCTACGCCGATCTCGTCTGTTTCTGCGATGTGATGATCGATGCCCCGACCTACGTCTTCCATGGCAACCCGTTGGATCCAAGGTTCGGGCAATTCTATGCCGACAGCACCGTCTCTGAGGGATGGCCGGTGGCGGGGTCCTTCGATGAGTTTGTCCGCGTGTTCGTCGCGGAGCATGACGAGATCCTGATGGGATTCGGGAAGACCGCATCGGAGGGGAAATAGCACGGAGCGCGGACTTCAGTCCGCCCTGGAGAATCCGGCCAGCGAAGCCAAGCGGACTGAAGTCCGCGGTCCCAGGCCCCCACTTTTTTTCCGCAACCGGCGACGATTCCTTTCCCTCCGGTCCGGGGAGTGGTATGTGCGGTAGGTGCGTGGGTCGGAACATGACGTGTGGCTCTGGCGGCGGATGATTTCCGTCACGGTCCTTTCGCTTTCATTGGCCCATGGGCAGGGAAACCCCGTGGTGGAGGAGGTGGAGGGGCTGATCCTGAGGGGGGAGTATGCGGCGGCGGTGGAGAAGACTTCGGAAAACTTCGGCGACCGGCAGAACCGGCTGCGGCTGGGGACGCTGGAGATGCGGGCGCTGCTGGAAATGGGCAGGAACGAGGACGCGCTGATGCGGGCGCGGGGACTCTACCGCCGGGCGTCGGGGGACCCGCAGCTTTGCTGGGAGATCGTGCGGGCGCTCAACGCGATGGGGGAGCGTGACGGAGCGCGGGAGGTGGTGCAGCGTACGCTGGAGGAAAACCCACCGGCGGATGCCGCCAGCCGGATCGCCTACGGACGGCTCATGTTGCTGGACGGGCGCGACCCGAAGGAGGTCCTGCAGAAGTGGTTCCAACCGGCGAAACAGGCGGACCCGCAGCACCGGCTGCCGTATCTGGCGATCGGGCGGCTGGCCCTGGTGAACCACGACCGGGAACTGGCGGCGGAGAATTTCCGCGAGGGGCTGAAACGCCATCCCGGGGATGCGGAGCTGCTGCTGGGGTTAGCGGAGGCGGGTGCGGAGCTGCCACGGGACCAGCGGGACCTGGAGAATGGCATCGCCGGGTATGACGACCTGGCGCTGAAGGCGAACCCCGCGCTGGTGGCCGCGCTTCTTTTCCAGGGGAAGAACCTCAGTGACGGCAAGAAATTCGCGGAGGCGGAGAAGGTGCTGGAGAAAGTATTCGCCGTGAACCCGCAGCACGCGGAGGCATGGGCGGCCATGGCGGGGATCGCCTTCGTGCGG
This sequence comes from Luteolibacter sp. SL250, assembly GCF_026625605.1. Lineage (NCBI taxonomy): Bacteria > Pseudomonadati > Verrucomicrobiota > Verrucomicrobiia > Verrucomicrobiales > Verrucomicrobiaceae > Luteolibacter > Luteolibacter sp. SL250. Next base: position 3,683,590 of record NZ_CP113054.1, on the reverse strand, counting down.
GACCGCGCGGAGGAGGCGGCGCAGAGGATGCTGCGGGCACAGGCGGAGTGGGGGGAGAACCCGCGGGTGCCGGAGATCATCGGCGCGTGCCTGGCCCGCCACTACCGGTTTGAGGAAGGCATCAAATTTCTGGAAGAGGCACGGGGGAAGGACCCGGAGTCCACCACCATCGCCTTCGAACTGGGGTCCAACCTGCTGCGCTTCGGCCGCATCGACGAGGGCTGGGTGCTCATCGAGGAGGTCCATCGTTCGGATCCCTATCATGTGGCCGCGTTCAACCTTATCACGCTGCGGGACCGCCTGAAGGGCTTCCCCATCCTGGAGCGGGAGGGGGTGCAGGTGCGGCTGTCACCGGAGGATGCCGCCGTCTTCGGCCAGCGGGCGCTGGATCTGGCGGTGCGGGCGAAGACGGAGCTGTGCGAAAAGTTCGGCGTCACCCTTTCCCAGCCGGTGATGGTGGAAATGCTGCCGAAGCAGGAGGACTTCGCCATCCGCACCTTCGGCCTGCCGGGCGGGGAGGCGTTCCTGGGCGTGTGCTTCGGCCCGCTCATCACCATGACCAGCCCGCGCGGGCGGCTGGGGCGGAACAACTGGGAGGCCATCCTGTGGCATGAGATGGCGCACACCATCACCCTGGAGGCCACCCGCCACCGCATCCCGCGCTGGCTCACGGAGGGCATCAGCGTGCATGAGGAGCGGCTGGAAAACCCCGGCTGGGGGATGTGGATGAACACGGAATACCGCGACCACATCCTCTCCGGAGATCCCCCGAAGATCGCGGACCTCGACGCCGCCTTCGGCGGAAAGGACATCATGCACGCCTACTTCCTGAGTTCCCTGGTGGTGGAGCATCTCTACCGGGAATACGGGATGGAGAAAATGCGCGCCGTGCTGGCCGCCATCGCCACCGGCAGGACGGTGGCGGATGCCTTTGCCGCGCACATGGACCCGCTGGACAAGATCGAGGCATCGTTCCTGCCCCGTCTCATCGGTCAGGCGAAGGCCTACGGCGGCAAGATGGACTGGTCGCCGCTGACGGATGACGAGTTCCGCGCCTACCGGCAGGACCCGCAAGGATGGATTTCCACGAACCCCCACCGCTACGCGGCCTGGATGCTGCTGGCCACGAAGCTCTCCGGCGACGGGAAGTGGGAGGAAGCGCGGAAGCAACTGGAGCAGATCATCTCCGTGGAGCCGGAGAACCATGAGAGGACCAACCCCTATGCCATGCTGGCCACCGCCTGCCGGAACCTGGGGGATGTGGAGGGGGAGACCGCCGCCCTGCGGAAGCTGCTGGAACTGGACGCGAACGCCGCGGAGGCCGCCTCCCGGCTGGTGGAGCTGGCAGGCCCCGTCGGTCCGGAGGAACGACTGGAACGCGCGCACGCCCTGCTGGCGATCAATCCTTTCAGCGAGGGCGCCTACCGACTGATGGCCGCCACCACTCCCGGCGGGGAATCCAGAAAGGCGCTCGGCTCGCTCATCGCGCTGGAGCCGCTGGACGTCGGCAGGCTGCACTATGATCTGGCGGCGGATCTGCTGGAAAGCGACCCGGAGGCGGCGCGCCGCCATGTTTTGAAAGCGTTGGAGGACAACCCCCGTTTCCGTAGTGCGCTGGAACTTCTCGTCTCGATTCCCTGAACGGCCATGACCTCCCGCATCCTCCTCCTTTCCCTGGTCCTGCCATTCATGGCATCCGCCCAGCCCGGCATGACTCCGGAGGACCGCCGCGGGGTGGAGAAATGGACCAACGATCCGCGCTTCCCGGAGGACACCTTCCGCTTCGTCCGCCTGCGCCCGGAGTACCACCCCATGTGGGCGACGGACTACCCGGACAGCGACCTGAACTTTTCCTTCCGGCTCCAGCAGATGACCTCCATCAAGGTGAACCCGGACCCGCTCATCGTGGACACCCTGGACCCCACGCTGAAGGAGCACCCGTTCCTGTATCTGATCGAGGCCGGGCACATGCAGTTCACCCCGCGCGAGGCGAAGGCGCTGCGCGACCACCTGCTGAACGGCGGCTTCCTGATGTTCGATGACTTCTGGGGGGAGGAGGAGATGGAGAACGTGGAGGAGCAGGTGAAGATGATGTTCCCGGACCGCCCCATCAGGGAGCTGGAGCTGGACCACCCGGTGTTCAACATCGTCTTTCCCATCAAGGAAAAGCCGCAGGTCCCGTCCATCGGTTATGCGATGTCCGGGGAGATGTATGAGAAAGGCGGCAGGGACGTGCGCTACCGCGGCGTGTTCGATGACAAGGGCCGGATGATGGTCATCATCTGCGGCAACACGGACCTCGGAGACGGCTGGGAGCGGGAGGGCGAGAACCATTTTTACTTCAAGGAGTTCAGCGAGAAGAAGGCCTACCCCATGGGCATCAACATCGTCGTCTACTCCATGACCCACTGAAACGAATCATGAGCGAGCCACACCACCCGGATACCGAAGAGAACATCGTCCGCCGCATCGCGGAGGGGAGGGCGAGGATCAAGCGCGAGCTGGCGAAGGTCATCCGCGGCCAGGACGATGTCATCGAGCAACTGCTCATCGCCCTGTTGTCCGGCGGCCACGCGCTCATCACCGGCGCGCCGGGTCTGGCGAAGACGCTGCTGATCCAGTCCACCGCGCGGTTGTTCCACCTTTCCTTCCACCGCATCCAGTTCACGCCGGATCTCATGCCGGCGGACATCACCGGCACGGAGATCCTCGCGGAGTCCCCGGACGGCGGGCGGCGGCTGGAGTTCGTGAAAGGCCCGCTGTTCGCCAACCTCATCCTGGCGGATGAAATCAACCGCACTCCGCCGAAGACGCAGGCCGCATTGTTGGAGGCCATGCAGGAACACCAGGTGACCGCCGCCGGCGTGCGCTACTCGCTGGGGGAGCCGTTTTTCGTGCTGGCGACCAAGAACCCGGTGGAGATGGAGGGCACCTACCCGCTGCCGGAGGCGCAGCTCGACCGCTTCATGTTCGACATCCGCATCGACTATCTCAGCGAGGATGACGAGGTGGCGGTCGTCACGCAGACCACGTCCACCCGGCCGGAGCCGATCGAGGCGCTGTTCACCGGGGAGGATCTGCTGGCCTTCCAGGAGGTGGTGCGGCGCACGCCCATCGCGGAGGAGACGGCGCGCTACGCGGTGCGGCTGGTGGGCGCGTCCCGCCCGAACCGCCAGGGCACGCCGGACTTCGTGAACGAGTGGGTGAACTGGGGCGCGGGCCTCCGAGCCGCCCAGTGCCTGGTGCTGGGGGCGAAGGCGCGCACGCTGCTGGCCGGGCGCTCCCATGTCACGCCGGAGGACATCCGTGCGCTGGCCCACGCCGTCCTGCGCCACCGGGTGCTGGTGAACTTCCGCGCGGAGGCGGAGGGCATCACCCCGGACGTCATCGTGGACCGCCTGCTGAAACACGTGCCCTCACCCTGATCCATGGCCGCCACCCCCAGACCTTCCGTTTTCGCGGATCCCGCCGCGCTGATGCGCGTGCGCGACCTCGAACTGCGGGCGAGGGCGGTGGTGGAGGGATTCTGGAAAGGCCTGCACCGCAGCGCGCGGCACGGCTACTCCACGGAGTTCGCGGAGTACCGTTCCTACGTCCCCGGGGATGACATCCGCTATCTGGACTGGAAGGTGCTGGCCCGCCGCGACCGCTACTTCATCCGGAAATACCGGGAGGAGACGAACCTGCGCTCCCACGTGCTGCTGGACCTGAGCCGGTCCATGAACTATGGCTCCAGTAGCTACACGAAGCTGGACTACGCCCGCACCCTGGCTGCCACGCTGGCCGTCTTCCTCCACCAGCAGGGGGATGAAACCGGGCTGGTCACCTTTGACGAGGGCGTGCGGGACTACCTCCCGCCGCGCCACCGCTCCGGCCACCTGCACGCCATCCTGGCCGCGCTGGGCCGGGAGGCGCTGGGAAAGGTGGCCGCGCTGAAGGCGCCCATCGCCACCATCCTCGGCCGTGGCCGCGCGCGGGGTGTCATCCTGCTGGTATCGGATTTCCTCACGCCGCTGGAGGACCTGCGCGCGCCGCTCTCCGCGCTGGCCGCCTGCGGGCATGACATCACGCTTTTCCAGACGCTGGACCCCACGGAGATCCACTTCACCTTCGGCGAGTCCGCGGACTTCGAGGACATGGAATCCGGCCGTTCCCAGATGACGGACCCCGCGTCCATCCGCGACGGCTACCTGAAAAAGTTCAACGCCCACCAGGCAGGGCTGAAGCAGCTCTGCGCCACCCTCGGCATCATCCACCACCTGCTGCCCATCGACCAGCCGCTGGAAACCGCCCTCCACGCCTACCTCTCCGACCGCCAGGGCCTCGGCCCGCAGGTTCAAAGGACGAGGGGGAACTAGGAATATCGTACAATTTGAAACCGCGAATGAACGCAAATGGACACGAATGGAAGAGAGGTGGATGAAACCACTGATTCCACTGATTTACTGATTATTGGAGGAGATGATCTGAAGTCACCGACTCCGAAGCACCCGTCTTCCTAGTCAGTAAATCAGTGCAATCAGTGGTGATGAAACCGAACCCCATGGAATAGATCACATCAGGAATGGCCTTTCTCGCACCATGGTTCCTTGTTGGTCTGGCGGCGCTCGCGTTGCCGGTCCTGCTGCACCTGCGGAAGAACAGACCGAAGAAGAAGGTCGTCTTTTCCTCCCTCATGTTCCTGGAGGCCACGCCGCCGGTCACGCGGCGCAGCTCGAAACTCCAGGACATCCTGCTGCTCCTGCTGCGGTGCCTCGGGCTGGCGTTGCTGGTCATCGCCTTTTCCCGGCCGTTCTTCCGGCAGAATGAAAAGGCGGCCATGGCCGGTGGTGATGGGGTGATGAATTTCCTGCTCATCGACGCCAGCGCCAGCATGCGCGGCCAGCCGTTGGAGGGCGCGCTGGCGCAGGCGGGAAAGTTGATCGACGGACTGCCCGGTGACGACTGGATCGCGGTGGCGGCGTATGCGGAGAAGCTGCAGCCGCTGCTCGCCCCCGCCGCGTCGAAGGACGTCGTGCGCGGTGACCGGAAGTCCCACGCCCGCGCGATGGTCGGGGACATCAAGCCCGGCTGGAATGCCGCGAAGCCGGAGGCGGTGTGGACCGCCGCGGCGGCCATGGCAGGGGAGGTGGCGGACGGCGTGCCGGTCCGCATCCATGTCTTCAGCGACTTCAAGAAAGGCGGCGCGCACGAAGGCCTGCGCGGCGGCGATTGGCCGGAGGGCGTGTCGTTCGTCCTCCACCGGGTGGACCAGCCGGAAGGATGGACGAATGCCGGGGTGCAGGCATTGGCGGGCGGTGACCACCCCCGCGCCCGCATCTCGAATGCGGAAGGCTCCGCGAAGTCCGACTTCATCCTCGATTGGGGCCACGGTTCCGCCCCGCAGCCGATCTCCGTTCCGCCCGGTGAGTCCGCCGTGATGGACGCCCCGGAAGGCGTGAAAGGCGGAGGCACCGTGAAGCTTTCCGGTGACGGCCCCTCCTTCGACAACGACAGCGCATGGGCGCCGCTCATCCGGCCTACGGCACGCATCCGCTACATCGGCGCGGACGCCGCCACGGATGCCACCGGCAGCCTGTTCTTCCTCAGCCGGGCGATGCAGCCGACCGCCGCGTATGAGGTGGAAATCGCGGAGTCCGCCGCGCCGGACCTCACCGTGGCGTCCGTTCCGCTCGACGACGCGCAGGTTGCCTCCATCCGCGCCGTGCTGGAGGCAGGCGGGAATGTCCTGCTCACCCTGGCGGATGCGGCCGGTTCCAGCTCGCTGGGCCGCCTGATCGACGGAAGTGTCTCCGGGGCGGATGAGGCGGCGGTGGGGAACTTCGCGCTGCTGGGTGAGATCGACTTCGGCTCCAGTGTCTTCGCGCCGTTCGCGGATCCCCGCTACTCGGACTTCAGCGGCATCCGCTTCTGGAAGCACCGCATGCTGCCGGAGGCATGGATCGCGAAGGGGGCTGTGCTCGCCCGCTTCGACTCCGGGGAGCCCGCGTGGCTGCGCTATGAGGTCGGAAAGGGAGCACTGCACGTCCTCACCACCACTTGGCGTCCGGCGGACAGCCAGCTCGCCCTTTCCACGAAGTTCCCGCCGCTGCTGCACGCGCTGCTTTCCCAGTCACCCGCGCTCGCCGTGCGGGCGGCCAGATACACCGTCGGCCAGCCGGTGCCGTTGCCGGAGGGCGTCGCGGAGGTGGCGCTTCCCGATGGTACGAAGGTTCCCGTAGAAGCGGGCAAAGCGTTCATCCCCACCGCCCCCGGCCTCCACGTGGCGGGGAAGGAAACCTTCGCCGTCCAGATCGATCCCGCCGAAACGGAACTCACGCCCATGTCCGATGCGGATCTCAAGTCGCTGGGCCTTCCGTTCGATGCCGCAGCGGCTTCCGCCGGCACTTCCACCGCGGGAACCGATGTTTCCGATGCCGAGCGGGAAAGCCGCCAGCGCGTCGGCTGGTGGCTGCTCATCGCCGCCGCCGCGGCATTTCTCATCGAGACTCTCCTCGCCGCACGCCGGTCATCCGGAAGAACACCCACCCCTGACCCGATCCCCACATGATCGAAAAACTCCAGGACATCCTCGACGAGATCACGGACCGCCGCCGCCGGCAGCGGCTGCACCTCGGGCTGTCCGTGGTCTGGTGCGCTTCACTGGTCATCGCGATGCTGCTTTGGAAAGCCGGGCTGCCGCCGCGTGGCTGGCTGGGCATCCTTTCCGTCGCCGCCCTTTGCGCCAGCGCCGGTGTCTGGCTGTGGAGCCGCCGGATCACGGTGGACCCGCGCCGGGTTGCGAAGGACATCGAGGCGCAGAACCCCGCGCTCCGCACCGCCCTGCTGGCCGCGCTCGACCAGAAGATCGACGGCGAACCGACCTACCTCCAGCAGCGCGTCATCCTGGAGGCGCTCGTCTCCGCGAACCGGGACGGCTGGCTGGACCGTCTGCCGGAAGGACGCCTGCGGGTGTTCCAGGTCATGCAGACCGTGGGGCTGGTCATGCTGCTGCTGGCGCTGTTGTTCCTTTTCCGGTCCCATCTCCCAAAGGCGGCCACCACCACCGCACCGCAGGAAGTGGCGGCCACGGTCGTGGAGGAAATGGAATTTTCCGTCGAACCGGGGGATATCCGGATCGAGCGCGGCGCGCCGCTCACCGTGCAGGCCCATTTCATGAAGGGTCTGCCGGAAAGCGTGACGCTGGAGATCACGCCGGAGTCCGGCGGGGTGGTGAAGCTGCCGATGAACCGCCCGTTCACGGACCCGGTGTTCCATGCCCGCATCCCCGCCGTGGACGCGCCATCGAGCTACAAGGTGACCGCGGGCGGAAAGGAGAGCGCGGTTTTCAAGGTCACGCTCTATGACGTGCCCGCGCTGGAGAAGGTGGACGCCGTGGTCCACGCGCCGCCGCACCTCAATCTGCCGCCGGAGGAACTGGGGGATGTGCGGAAGATCAACGGCGTGGAGGGTGGAAGGCTGCAGCTTTCCCTGCACGCGAACCTTCCCGGCCTGGCGGTCACGCTCACCGCGAAGGACAAGCCCGCGGTCACGCTCGCCGCTACGGCGGAAAATCCGGCGGTCTATGCCGTGGACATCCCGCTGCGGGAAAGCGTCCGCTATGAGATGGTCCTCACCGACGCCGACGGCCGCCGGAACGGGCGGAAGGACATGCTCGACATCCGGGTCACGCGCAACAAGGCGCCGGTGGTGAAGGTCGTCCTGCCACGGAAGAACGACAAAGCCACCGCCATCCAGGAGGTGCGGCTGGAGGCACGCATCCAGGATGACTCGGAGATCGCCGCGCACGGCCTGCGCTACACGCTGGACGGAAAGGAATGGCATGAGGTCCCCGGAGCGAAGGTGCCGGGCGAAAAGGAGCCGCTCGTTTCCCATGTGGTCGATCTGGAGGCCATCGGCGCGAAGCCGAAGGACATCCTCATGTGGAACGCGTGGGCGGAGGACATCGGCCCGGACGGAAAGGTCCGCCATGTCAGCGGGGACATCCATCTGGTGCGGGTGCGGGATTTCGATGAGGAGTTCTACCAGCAGGCCGCGCCTCCGGGCGCCCCTCCCGGGCAAAGCCCCGCGGCGGACCTGGTGAAGATCCAGACCCAGATCCTCAATGGCACCTGGGCGGTGCTGCGTGACCACACGGAGATCACCGTCAGCGCGCCGGAGCGGTCGGAGCTGGAGACCCTGGTGAAGTCGCAGGAGGCGGCGGTGGAAATGTCGCGCGAGTTGGAAAAGGAACTGAAGGAACCGGAACTGCGCGAGTCCGTGGCCAATGCCCGGCTCGCCATGCTGGATGCCATCACCGAGCTGAAGGAAGCCTATGACAAGACCAGCGCGGAACCGCTGGGCGACGCCATCATGCACGAGCAGACAGCCCTGCGGCACCTGCACCAGCTCGCCAGCTCGAAGACCATCCTCATGACCGGCGCACAGGGCGCGGGGGAGTCCGGGTCCGACGACAAGCCGAAGGAGGATCTCGATCTGAAGAAGATGGAGAATCCCTATCAGGCCGAGAAATCCGCGAAGCCGGAATCCGGCGCGGAGGCCCGCGAGGCGATGGAGGTGCTCCAGCGGCTGGCGGATCTGGCGAAGCGCCAGCGCGATCTCAACGAGGAGATCAAGGAACTGCAGATGGCATTGAAAGAGGCGGACACCCCGGAGGAAAAGGCGGAACTGGAGCGGCGGTTGAAGCAGCTCCGCGACCAGCAGCGGGAACTGGCGGAGGACATGAACCGCCTCCAGGACAAGACGGAGGAGTCCGCGGACAAGACCGCGGCGGAGCAGAACAAGAAGGCGCTGGATGAGGCGCGCGAAAAGGCATCCCAGGCGGAGGCGGATCTCAGCGAGGGCAAGCTGGGCGATGCGCTCGCCGCCGGACGCCGCACCCAGGACTCGCTGGAAAAGGCGGAGCAGGACATGCGCGAGTCCGGCGCGGCGAAGCTGGGCGAGCAACTGCGTGAACTGCGGCAGGAAGCCCGCGCGCTCGACAAGGCGCAGAAGGAACTTTCCGCGAAGTCCCCACAGGAAGGCGGGGAAGGGGAGGAGGCGAAACCCTCCGAGGGTCCGCCCCGCCTCGGAGGCCTGCAGGCGGACGCGGCTGATCCCGTCCAGCGCCAGCGCGACGGACTGGACAAGCTGATGGAAGGCATGCGCGATGCGGCGGAAAATGCGGAGGCATCCCAGCCGCTGGTGGCGAACGATCTGGCGGAGGCCCTGCGCCACGCGGACCAAGCGGGCGTGGAAAAGGCGCTGGAGGAAATGCAGCAGTCCGGTGGGGTGGATGGCAGTTCCGCCCAAAGTGCCGCGAAGGCTGCGGAGGAGGGAATTTCCCAACTGACCACGGAGGTGGAGAAGACGGCCGAGCGCATCCTCGGCAATGAAGCGAAGGCCCTGCGCTACGCCCGCGAGGAACTCGAGAAGCTTTCCAATGAAATGGCGCAGGGCAAACAACCCGGCGAGGGGCAGGATGGGAAAGAGGGTGACGGAAAGGCTCCCGGCGAAAGTCAGGAAGGAAAGGAACAAGCCGGAAAGGGTGAAGGCGAAGGCAAGGAACCCGGCGGGGGCGAAGGCAAGGAGATGGCCGGAAATGAAGGCAAGGGCGGGGAGGGCAAGGAAGGTCAGCAACCCGGCGAAGGCGAGGGCCAGCAGGGAGAGGGAGATCAGAAAGGTCAGGCTGGAAAGGGCGGAAAAGACGGCGAAGGCCAGGAGGGAGAGCAAGGCCAAGCCGGAAAAGGCGAAGGTGAGGGTCAGGAAGGACAGCAGGGAGAGGGACAAGGACAGGGCCAGCAACCCGGCGGCATGGCCGGGAAAGATGGAGAAGGTGAGGGTAAAGGCGGCCAACCCGGTGAAGGGGACGCCACCGCACAGGCGGATGCGCCGGATGGCAAAGGTGGCGGCGACGGCGGCGGCAACAACCGCCGTGAGGACCGTGGCGGAGCGACGCGAGATGGCTTCGGCACCAGCGGCGGCGTCATCACTTCCGAAAGCTTCCGCGAATGGAGCGACCGCCTGCATGACATCGGCGCGGTCATTGAGGATCCGCAGGCCCGCTCCGCCGTGGCGCGCGCGGTGAAGACCAGCCGCGACCTGCGCCGCGACTTCAAGCGCCACAGCAAGGAACCCGGTGAGGCGGAGGTCCGGGCCGGGGTGGTGGAGCCGCTCACGGAGGCGGTCCGTGCGCTGGACGCGCGGCTGCGCGAGCTGAACAAGGAGAACCCGCTGGCACCCATCGGGCGGGACCCGGTGCCGGACCGGTATTCGGAGGTGGTGAGGCGTTATTTCGAGGAACTCGGCAAATGAAGATCGTCTGGGCGGAAAACGGGTGGCTCGTCCCGGGATTGGTGGTGCTGGCGGTGGTCGCGGTCGTGCTGGCCGCGGGCTATGCGCGCCGCCGTGACGTGCCGCCGGGCGTCCGCTGGGCCGCCGCGTTCCTGAAGCTGCTCGGCTTCGCCTTCATCCTCGTCTTCATCCTGCGGCCGGAGGTCATCCGGTCTTCCGCCCGCCCAGGTGCCAACCACTGGGTCATCCTTTCCGACAACAGCGCCAGCATGACCATCAAGGACCGTGCGGACGGAAAGTCCCACGCGGAACGGTTGGGGGAGGCCATGGGGCCTGCCGACGGCGGCTGGAGGAAGGAACTGGCGGAACATTTCACCGTCGATCATTTCACCTTCGACTCCCGCCTGCGGAAGCAGCCCACGGATTCCGCGATGGATTTCAAGGGCACGGCCTCCGCGCTGTCCGGAGCGCTCGACGCGCTGCGCGGCAGATACGAGGGCCGCCCGCTCGCCGGGGTGCTGGTCCTCACGGATGGCAGCCCCACGGACACGCTTCCCACGGAGGGGATCTTGCCCGGCTCGCCGCCCGTCTTCCCGCTGGTCCTCCATCGCGGGGATTCCGTGGTGGACCTTTCCATCCCGTCCGCCACCGCCCAGGTCACCCTCTTCGAGGACGCTCCCGTCATGGTGGACGCCACGGTTTCCGCGCGCGGCGTGAAGGGGAAAACCATCATCGCCACCCTGCGGGAGTCCGGGACGGACATCGTGCTGGGCGAGCAGCGGCGCGTCATTTCCGGCGATGACGAGACATGGATGGTCCGCTTCCAGGCAAAGCCGAAGGACTCCGGCGTTTCCTTCACGGAGGTGGATGTCCGCATGGAGGATCCGGACGGCCCCGCGGAGGCCACGCTGGAGAACAACAAACGCGGCGTCGCCGCCAACCGCGATGCGGGACCCTACCGCGTACTCTACACCGGCGGCCGGCCGAACTATGAGCACAAGTTCCTCCAGCGCGCGCTGGAAGGCGACTCCGAGGTGCGCATGACCAGCCTGCTCCGCATCGCCAAGCGCGAGCCGAAGTTCGACTTCCGCGGCCGCCAGGGTGAGAACACGAACCCGCTCTACCGCGGCTTCGAGTCGCACGATGACGTGGAGCGTTTCGACGAGGCCGTCTTCATCCGCCTGAACACCACCAGTCCGGAGGAACTCAGCGCCGGCTTCCCGCGCACGCCGGAGGAGATCTTCCCGTTCGAGACCATCATCATCGATGACGCGGAGGCGGCGATGTTCGACCACGAACAGCAGCGGTTGCTGCAACGCTTCGTTTCCGAAAGGGGCGGCGGCCTCATCGTGCTGGGCGGCATGGAGTCGCTGGATGCGGGTGGATTCAAAGGCACGCCCATCGGCGAGATGCTGCCCGTTTATCTCGATCCGGAGACGCCGGGCGGGGAACCGCTGGCCGGGAAATACGAACTCACCCGTGAGGGGAAGCTGGAGCCATGGGCGCGGCTGAAGGACAACGAGGGCGATGAGGACGCCCGCATCGCCGCGATGCCGGACTTCCGGAACGTCCACAAGCTGCCCGCCATCCGCCCCGGCTCGACGGAGGTGGCGCGGCTCGCCCTGCCGGACGGCGGCCACGCGCCCGCGCTGGTCACCCGTCGTTTCGGCCGTGGCCGCACCGCCGTGCTGGCCATCACGGACTACTGGCGCTGGGGCATGACGCGGCCGGAGGCGCATGCGGAGATGGAGAAGTCGTGGCGGCAGACGCTGCGTTGGCTGCTGGCGGACGTGCCGCGCCGCCTCACCGTGAAGCCGGAGGGTGACGCCATCGCGGTGGAGCTGTTCGGCGCGGATTTCCGCCCGGACGAATCCGCCTCCGTCTCGCTGAAGGTGAAACGCCCGGACGGCACGTGGACGAACATTGCCGCCCGCCCGCATCCGGAGAAGCCCGGCATCATGCAGGCCGCCTTTCACTCCAACGATCCGGGGAGCTACCTGGTCGAGGCCGCCACCCGCGCCACGGAAAAGCAACCCGCCCTCACCGCGCGCGCCGGCTGGGTGGTCAACTCCCTGCAGGACGAATACCGGTCCCTGCGCCCGGACATGGAGGCCATGAACCGCCTCGCCTCCGCCACCGGTGGCCGCGTCCTGTCCGTGGCGGATCTCTCCGGATTCGTGGACAGCATCAAAAACCTGCCCGTGCCGGTCACCGAAACCCGTCGCGAACCCCTCTGGCATTCGCCCGCCTGGCTCGCCCTCGCGCTGGCCTGCTTTGTCGGGGAATGGGGGCTGAGAAGATGGAAACGACTTCCGTGATGAAAAGGAATCAACCGCAGATGAACGCAATCGGAGCGCAGCGGAGATGGGCGAACAGTCTGTCCAGCGTTGAGCCAAATAAACGCAGATCAGAGAATAGGGTTAAAAATACCTTCTTCCATCTGTGTTCATCTGCGTTCATCTGCGGTTTATATCTTCTCCCTTCTGCTGGAGCTGCGGAAGAGGAAAAGCGTGACATGCTCATCGTCGTCAGCGAGCCGGGGGAGCAGCGCTATGAAGCGGACTTCCGCAAGCAGGGGGAGGTGTGGAAGCAGACGGCGGAGAAAGGGAACTTCGCCGCCACTGTCATCGGCATGGAACAGGAAGGGGAGGGCGGGGACCGCGCCGCTCTGGAGAAGGCCGTCGCCGCGCTGCCGAAGGACGGCGGGGACCTCTGGTTGGTGTGGATCGGCCACGGCAGCTTTGATGGCCGCACGGCGAACTTCAACCTGCGCGGCCGCGACATTTCCTCCGGGGAGCTGAAGGAACTGCTCGCCCCGTTCACCCGTCGCCTGGTCATCCTCAACCTGTTTTCCGCCAGCTCTCCGTTCCTGAAGGATCTGTCCGCGGAGAACCGCGTCATCATCGGTGCGACCCGCAGCGACGGGGAGCGGAACTACACCCGCTTCGGCGGGGCCATGGCGGAGGCCCTCACCGCCGCGGATGCGGACTTGGACCGTGACGGCGCGGTGTCCCTCATCGAGGCCACCCTGACCGCCTCTTCCAAGGTGCGCGCCTTCTACGAGGACGCCCAGCGGGTGATGCAGGAGCACGCCGTCATCGACGACAACGGCGACGGCACCGGTACCCAGGCGGAGACCTTCAAGGGCCTGCGCGCGGGCACGAAACCCGCCGGCGGAAAGCCCGCCGATGGCATGGTCGCCCGGGAGATCCATTTCCTCAAACCCACCGTCGATCCCCTGGACCCCGCCGCCCGCGAAAAGCGTGCCGCCCTGGAAGCGGAGATCGAAACCCTCCGCGAAAAGAAAAAGGGCATGCCGGAGGACGACTACTACCGCCAGCTAGAGATCCTGATGCGGAAAATGGCGGGATTATATCAGTAAGGAGGGAGGACACTCCTGTCCTCCGGCTGCAATGGCGAATCATCAAAAATTCACCGCAAAGACGCAAAGGCCGCGAAGGATGAGAAAAGAAGAAAGCAGGATCTTCAAATTTCTTTCGATTCGTTCGATTCGTGAACCTCCATCTTTTTCTCCTCCTGAAAACTGAACACTGAAAACTTCTCCTTCTTATTTCGCCAATGCCGCCGAGGGACAGGAGTGTCCCTCCTCCTTACTCCCATGCCGGCGCGGAGAAGGTTCCCACGCTTGCCCGAACCCGTCTCCGGTGATTTGCTTGCGGAAATGAGAGCGCGTTTGACGAAGGATTTCCGTTTTGAGGCGGCCCACACCCTGCCCAGCCTGCCGGAGGGGCACAAGTGCCGGCAGATGCACGGCCACAGCTTCAAGGTGGAGATCTCCGTCGAGGGGGAGGTGGACGAGACCATCGGCTGGATCTACGACCACAAGGTCATTTCGCAGGCCATGAACCCGCTGCTCGAACAGCTCGACCACGGCTACCTCAACGACATCCCCGGTCTGGAAAGCCCCACCATCGAGCGCATGGCCGCGTGGTTCTGGCGGCACCTCGCCCCCCAGCTCCCCGGGCTGGCGGAGATCGTCATTTTTGAGACCCCCACCGCCCGCTGTTCGTTCAAGGGGGAGTTCTGAGACGGGGGCGGAACGCTTGAAAACCGGACTTCCCCGCCCGCGAAACGGTGGTAGATTTCCGGGCATGAAATTGATCCGATTCGGGGACGCGGGAAGGGAGGAGCCGGGGGTGTTGCTTGCGGATGGCCGGAAGATCGATGCCAGCGGTGAGTTCAATGACTACGACGAGGGATTCTTCGCCTCAGGCGGACTGGAGTCCCTCGCGGAGTGGGTGGAGGGCGGTTGTCCGGGTGGGGTTGAAATCGACCCGCAGGCCCGGCTCGGTCCGCCGGTGAACCGCCCCTCGAAGATCGTCTGCGTCGGCAGGAACTACATCGAGCACGTGAAGGAACTCGACGGGGACATCCCTGCGGAGCCGACGCTTTTCATGAAGGCGACCACAGCGTGGAGCGGTCCTTCGGATGACGTCATCATCCCCCGTGGCTCGACCAAGCTGGACTACGAGGTGGAACTGGCGGTCGTGATCGGCCAGTTGGCCAGCTATGTGGAGGAGGTGGACGCGCTTTCCCACGTCGCGGGGTACTCGACGTTCTGTGATTTCTCCGAACGTGCCTTCCAGAAGGAAATGGGCGGTCAGTGGGTGAAAGGGAAAAGCTGCGACAGCTTCGCGCCCATGGGGCCGTGGCTGATGACGGCGGATGAGGTCCCGGACCCGCAGAAGCTCCGCCTGTGGACCACGGTGAACGGGGAACTGAGGCAGAACGGCTACACCGGCGACATGATTTTCTCCGTCCGGCAGATCGTCAGTTACATCAGCCGTTTCATGACCTTGCTGCCCGGGGATGTGATCATCACCGGCACGCCCAGCGGCGTGGCCATGGGGATGACCCCGCCGAAGTACCTCCAGTGCGGGGACTTCGTGGAATGCGGCGTGGAAGGCCTCGGCCAGACCGGGCACCGCGTGGTGGCCCTGCCATGATCCTGCCGTGAAGAGGAAACTCGTCATCGCCATGCGGCCGTGGCCGAAGCCGAAGGGCGGGCCGCACCGGGTCGTGTGCCATTTCTGCGACACCCTGCACGAGTCCGTGCCGGTGCCGGAGGGAACGGCGGCGCGCTGCGTCAGGTGTGACGCGCTGCTCTACCAGAACCGCTGCGCCTCCCTGGTGCGGGCGACTTCGTTTTCCCTCACCGCGCTGCTCCTCATGATCATCGTCCACACCTTCCCGTTCATGAGCATGGACGCGGGGGGCATGCGGACCACCCTCACCCCCATGGGCGCCGCGCTGGCCCTGGTCAACGACGGCAGCCCCATCGTCGGTTGTGCGGTCGCCCTTTTCACCATGCTCACCCCGCTGGTCATGTCCGGGGGGCTGATCTATGTCTGCGGACCGCTGCTGTGGGGGAAGGCCGCTCCGGGAGCGATGCGGGTCGCCCGCTGGCTCACGCTCACGGAGCCGTGGAACATGATCGAGGTGTTCCTGCTCGGCGTCCTCGTCAGCCTGATGAAGCTAGGGAAAATGGCGGACCTCCACTTCGGGGTCGGCTTCTGGGCCTTCGCCGTCCTGATGTTGGCGATGGCGGCCGCCGTGGCGGGGATCGACCGCGAGGAACTTTGGGACCGTCTGGAGGTGGCGAAGGAATGAGCCATCCACCGCGTGGTGGCCCGTTGGGGCTGGCAGGCTGCCATGCCTGCGGCAAGGTTTCGCCGGAAAGCCTGGGCAGATGCCCCCGCTGTGGCACCCACCTGCACATCCGGAAGCCGAACAGCATCCAGCGTACCGTCGCCCTGCTGATCGCCGCGACGGTGCTCTACGTCCCGGCCATGGCTCTGCCGATCATGACGGTGCTGGAGTTCGGCGGCACCGCGAACAAGACCATCATCGCGGGCATGATGGAGTTCTGGGAGAGTGGGGCCTATCCCATCGCCATCGTCATCTTCACCGCCTCCATCCTCATCCCGATGCTGAAGATCGTGGCACTGGTCTGGCTGTGTGCCGCGGCCACGGGCAAGGTTGATCCCTCGCCGAAGATCCTGGGGAAGGTCTACTGGCTGACGGAACTCCTCGGCCGCTGGTCGATGGTGGATATCTTCGTCGTCGCGATTCTGGTGGCCATGGTCCAGCTCGGCGCCTATATGCGGGTCCTGCCGGGGCCGGGGGCATTGGCCTTCGGTGGGGTCGTCATCCTGACGATGTTCGCCGCCATGAATTTCGATCCACGTTTGCTTTGGGATCAGCTTGAGCGTATGGAAACCCCGCCCGAGAAAGAAGAATCACCGTGAGCGAAACCGACACCCCTCCCGCAGCAACCCCGCAGTTCAAAGCCGCGCAACGGTGGAACGTCGTGTGGGTGGTGCCCATCCTCGCCCTGCTCATCGGCGGCTGGCTGGCCTACCGCAGCATCACCTCGAAAGGGCCGGAAATCCGTATTTCCTTCGAGACCGCGGACGGCATCGTCTCCGGAAAGACCGAGGTCCGGTGCCGCTCGGTCCGGGTGGGATATGTCACGGATGTGGAGCTTGCCACGAATCTGAAGAATGTCTCCATCACCGTGCGCATGGATCCGGAGGGATCCCATCTGCTCCAGCGGGGGACGAACTTCTGGGTCGTGCGGCCGCGGGTCTCCGCCACGGACATTTCGGGATTGGGCACCTTGTTGACCGGTGCCTACATCGAGCTGGATCCGGGGCCGAAGACAGGAGATGACAAGGTCAGGGATTTCGTTGGCAAGGAACGGCCCCCGGCCACCAGCCTGAGCGTCCCCGGCCGGCGGCTGAAGCTGAGGGCGGACGAGGCCGGATCGCTGGTCCAGGGATCCCCCGTCTACTTCCGTGGATTCGAGGTCGGCCGCATCGAAAGCCGTGAACTCGCGAAGGATGGCAAGAGCCTGGAATACGACGCCTTCATCCGCCAGGACTGGGGATGGCTCATCACGGAGAACACCCGCTTCTGGAACACCAGCGGCATCGACGTCACGGCGGATGCGGACGGGGTCAGGCTGCGCACGCCTTCCTTCCAGGCCATGGTTTCCGGCGGGGTGGAGTTCGGCGTGCCGGAGGGCATCGAGGACGGCCAGCAGGTCGAGGATGGAACGACCTTCATCGTCTATAAGAACCATGACGCGGCGGTGAACTCCACCTTCGCGCCGACGGTGCAGTTCCTGCTGTTGTTCGACCAATCCGTGCGCGGACTGGCCAAGGGCGCGCCCGTGGAGTTCCGCGGCATCCAGATCGGCAGGGTGGTGGGGGTTTCGCTCGACTACAATCCGGTGAGGGAAGACCGGCGCATTCCCGTGCTCATCGAGATCGATCCCGCCCTGCTCCGCGCGGAGACCCGGGAGAGGCTGAAAGATCCCCAATACCAGTTCATGGCAAATGCCGTCAGCCGGGGGATGCGCGCCACCCTCAAGACCGGAAGCCTCCTCACCGGCGCGAAATTCGTCGATCTGGACTACCATGTGGATCCTCCCCATGCGGAGATTTTCATGACGGGTGAGTACAGGACGCTGCCGACGGTTTCCTCCGGCTTCGACCAACTGGAGGCCAAGGTCAACGTCATCCTCGACAAGATCGCCGCCCTGCCGCTGGACGAGACGATGACGAAGATCAACGCGCTGGCGGAAGAGTCCACCAAAACCGCGGCGGACGCCCGGGCGACCCTCAAGGAGATCGAGACCACCGCGGCTTCCCTGCGCAAGACGCTGGACGATCCCGCGTTCAGGGACCTGCCCACGGATCTGAAAAGCACCCTCGCTTCATTGGAGAAATCGGTCTCCAGCGTCGGTCCGGATGGTGCCATCCAGGGAGATCTCCTGCGCACGCTGGATGAGCTGCGCCACGCGCTGCGTTCGATTTCATCCACCTCCACGACCATCGGTGAAAAGCCCAGTTCGCTGCTATGGGGCAAGGATTCCTCCGGAAACCCGAAACCGAAAGCACCGCGCGGGAGGTGATCCCTGGAACAAGCGCCGCTTGTCGGACTGGGACCGCGGAATTTATTCCGCCCCGGAGAATCCAGCCAGCGAAGCCAAGCGGAATGAATTCCGCGGTCCCAGTGGTCCAATCCTTGATCCGCTACTCCCGAGTCCACACCATCACACCAGCTCCGCGGCGATGGGATCGACCAGCGCCCGGCCGCGGTGGACCAGCACCAGGCGTCCGTCCGCCATCACCGCCAGCCCCTCATCCGCGAGGAACCCCGCGTGCCGCCTTCCGTCCTCATCCAGCAGATCCAGCGGGATGCCTTCCTTTGTCCGCAGCCCGAGCGCGATCCGCTCCAGCCGTGTGGCCTCCGCGTCCAGCGCCTCCGACTCATGGATGGCATGGCCCAGTGACTCCACCTGGCGGATGTAGCCGTTGGTGTCCGGTAGGTTCCGGTGCCGTTGGCCGGCAACGGTGGAGACGGAGGATGGCCCCAGCCCCAGATAGTCCTCGCCCATCCAGTAGCCGCGGTTGTGGGAGGAGTGATGGCCGGGCTTCGCGTAGTTGGAGGTTTCGTAGTGGTCGAACCCGGCATCCGTGAGCAGCGCGTCCGCGAGGTGGAAATACTCCGCGTCCTGGTCTTCGTCCTCCTTCATCTCCCCGCGCCGCAGCGAGTCGAAGAAAGCGGTGTCCTCCTCATACGTCAGGTTGTAGGCGGAGATGTGGTCCGGTTTCAGGGAGATGGCGTGCCGCAGTGTCTGCTCCCAGTCGTCCTTCGACTGTCCCGGGATGGAAAACATCAGGTCGATGTTCACCGACGGCATGCCAGCCGCCCGCAGGATGCCCACCGCCTCGCTGGCCTGCTCCACGGAATGCTCCCGCCCCAGGATCTCCAGCACGTGCGGCGTGAACGACTGGATGCCCAGCGACACGCGGGTCACCCCCAGCTCGCGGAAAAGCCGGGCTTTCTTCAGGTCGAAGGTCGCCGGGTTCGCCTCCAGCGTCACCTCGTCCAGCGTGGGGAAATCAAGATGCTCATGGAGAGCGGAGAACATCCTCCGCAGGTGGGAGGGGGACAGCATGCTGGGCGTACCTCCGCCCAGGTAGATGGTGCGCGGTTTTTCCTCCAGCCCTCCCAGCCGGTGGCGTGCCTCCGCCGCCAGCGCGTCCACGAACGCACCGATGGGCGTGTCCCCAGGCGTGTGCTTGTAGAACGAGCAGTAGGGGCAGACCCGGTGGCAGAACGGGATATGGAGGTAGAGGAGCAGGGCGGGACTACGGATTATGGATGATCAACAGGAGGGCGCTGGGAGCGCTGGTCTCCAGACCGGCGTCTTCTTCTTCCCCATCAACCCTCCGAAACCCGCGCGACATACTTCCCGGCCGCCTGGCGGATGAGCGGGGCGACGTCCGTTTCCGGGCGGGCGAAGGGTGGAACGAACCACGGGAACGAGCCGATGAGATCCGTGACCACGGCCACCTCTCCGTCGCAGTTGCCGTCGCCGCAGCCGATGCCGATGGTGGGCACGGGGATGGAGTCGGTCAGCAGCTTCGCCGTTTTCGGCACCACGGACTCCAGCACGATGGCGGAAACCCCGGCTCCGACGATGGCCTGTGCGCCGCGCAGCAACTCGTCCGCCTGTTCGGGCGTCTTGCCCTTCTTGCGGTAGCCGCCTTCCTCCACCACGCGCTGGGGCAGCATGCCCAGGTGGCCGATGACAGGGATGCCGGCGTCCACGATCGCGCGGATGATCCCGGCCTGGTGGACCCCGCCTTCCAGTTTCACCGCATCCGCACCCGCCGCGGCGAGGAGCTTCGCGTTGGCCACAGCCTGGTCAGGGGCATCATAGGAGTGGATGGGCAGGTCCGCCAGCAGCAGGGCCTTCGGCTTCGCGCGGGCCACGGCGGCGGTGTGGTGGAGCATGTGCTCCATCGTCACATGGGTGGTGTCGGGAAAGCCCAGCACCACCATGCCCAGGGAGTCCCCCACCAGCAGGAGATCCACGCCCGCTTCATCCAGCAGACGTGCGGTGGGATAGTCGTAGGCCGTGAGGGCCGAAATGGGGCGGCCGTTTTTCCGGAGGCGGAGGTTGGCGGATTTGCTGGTGTCTGTCACAGGATGCGTGGCGGAAGTTTATGGCCGCGCCGACGAAGAGCCACGCGAATTTTTCGGGAAATGCCTTCCTTGTCGGGTAGCGGAAGTCGTGAGACTTCCGGTGGTGGGGAAGTCCATGGGAAGCCGGAGCTTGTTTCCTGGGTGACATGCACCCCGCCGGATCTCTCACGAGATCCGCTACGCTTCACGGGATTCTCCACGCTCCCTTCAGGAAATGGTGACCTGGAGGACGGTGGCATCGTCCCCGGCCACCAGTGGTGAGGCCCCTTTCGGCAGAAGCAAGAAGCTGCCTTTTCCAAAAATCAGCCCGGAAGCGGAGGACACACTGCCATGGACGACGGAGAGGATGGAGAACCGCTTTCCGTCAGGATTGCCGATGGCATCGCCCGCGCCGAGCGTCACCCGGTCCGTGCGGAAAAATTCACATGCCGCCAGTGCCGGGCCCTCCGGGGCATCCATCATCGGTTCGAAATCGCCGAAGTCGATGCTGGCCAAGGACTGCTCCACATGGAGTTCGCGCGGCTTGCCGTCCAGACCCACGCGGTTCCAGTCGAACACCCGGTAGGTGGTGTCCGAATTCTGCTGGATCTCATGGATCAGGAAACCGGCGCCGATGGCGTGCAGGCGGCCGGACGGGATGAAAATGGAGTCACCGGGGGAGGGGGAGACGGAGTGGACCAGATCCGCCACGGTGCCGTCCGCCACGGCCCGTTCGAAGTCCGGGCGGGTCACGCCGTCTTTCAATCCCACGTATAGCTTCGCGCCCGGGCAGCGGTCCGCGATGTACCACATCTCGGTCTTCGGCTCGCCACCGAGCTGCTCCGCCAGATGGAGCGGTGGGTGGACCTGGATGGAAAGGTCGTCCCTGGAGTCCAGGATTTTGATCAGAATGGGGAAGCGTCCGGAGTCCGGGAGATCCACGCCGAAGATTTCCTCCCGGTGGGCGGTCCACAGGTCGTGGAGGGTCAGGCCGTCGAACGGCCCGCCGTCCACGATGGATTGCTCATCCGGTCGATCCACGATTTCCCAGGATTCACCATAGGGACTCTCCGCATCGGGCAGGGTGCGGCCATAGACACGCTCCAGTTCCCGGCCGCCCCAGACGCGCTGCATGTAGAGAGGGTGAAAGCGGATGGGTTCCATGCGGATGGAGGAGCGGAGTTTCGTGGGTGCCGGAAAATTGCGGGATCCGGCGGTTGACCGGAGGCGTTGTTGGGGCGAATGTCTGGGCCAGTTTTGGCGGATAAGCAAGAGAACGATGAGGCCGTGGCGCGTCCCAAGCGGAGGCGGTGGCCGCGCATCCTGCTGGGCTTGGTCGTGTTCCTGGTGGTGGGGGTGTTCTGGCTCAATGGACCGGGCATCCGTTGGCTGGGTCCGAAGGTGGCCCGTCATTTCATGGAGAAGGCCGGGATGACCGGTGGATTCCGCCTGGAGGGCAGCATCACCGGCGGCCTTTCCATCGCGGATGTGGACATTTCCGGAACGGAGGGTGTGGTCAAAAAGATCACGCTCGCCCGTGCCACGCCGGACTATGAGTTCATGCGGCTGATCAAGGGGGAGGTGCGCGGGCTGACGGTCCGGGACCTCCATGCGGAGATCCGGACGGGGATCGAAAAAGTGAAGGAAGAGGAGGACAAGCCGCTCGACCTGCCGGGACTGGTGCGGACCATCCGTGAGGCGAGGGCGAAGGTCATCCCCCTGAACATCGACGTCCAGCGCATCAGTCTGGCCACGGAGCGGGACGGTAAGACGGAATTCACGCTGGAGCCGACGGACATCATCCACACGCCCGGCAGTGACACCATCACCCTCAGGATCGGGAAAATGACCGCTCCGCAGGATCTCACGCTACCACCCCAAGAGTCCGCCCTGGTATGGGCGCCGGAGCAGCTTTCGCTGGAGAAACTGGACCCGTATCCGGGCATCGGCATCAGGGACCTGGCGGTGGATCTGCCGGAGGAGGGGGACCCCGCCGCGCGGGCCCGCCTGCTGGTGGATGAGGCGGTGTTTGATCTGGAGACCGGCCCGGGATTTTCCGCCGCCACGCTCGCCCTGACCTCCGGTGCCCTGCAGGTGGAAAAGACCGCCGCGTCCTTTGGGGTGGAGATCCCGGCGAAGGCGCGGCTCACTTCCTTTGCCCTGAATGTGGAGGGTATCCTGCCGGATCCACTGGCGGCGACCGGCCACGCGCAGGTCGGCTTCGAGGATGTGGCGTATGAAGACTGGAGCGCCACGGAGGTCGCCATAGGCGCGACGCTGGAGGCTGAAAAAGCCGGTTTGGCCGTGACCGTCCAGGCGCTGGGCACCCCGGTGGAGGTGAAAGCGGACGCCCCGCTTTCCCGGATGAACGGGAAATTCCTCCTCGGCGAAACCACCGGCACGCTGGGCGTCGCCAACGTCCCCGCCCTGCTCGGGGAACTTTCCGAACGCTACCCGCAGATCAAGGTGGACCAGCCGGTCCCGGCTTCCTCGCTGGAGGGGAACTTCAAGGTCGCGTTCGATGCCCTGAACAAGCCGATGGCGGCGGAGGCCACCCTGCTCCTGAAACCCGCGGATGAGACGGAAGCCAGCCCCGTCAGGATCACCGGGAACTGGGCGCCGGATGCGCCGGTGTCCGGCACGGTGGATCTCGACGGACTGAAGGCGGCGGGACGGTATGAAATCACCTCGAAAAAATACGATGCCACGCTCGATCTGGAGAACTTCACCAACGCCCGCATCGACCGTTGGCTGGCCATCGGCGGCGTGAAGCTGGGCGGCCGGGCCGTGGGGAGTGCCACATGGGTCGGTGGCGGGGATCTGGTGGCGGGCACCCACCGCGGGGAGGTCATCATCGGTGGTGCGGAGTGGCTCCAGCCGGAGCAGCCTCCGGTGAATGCCAAAGGTTCCGTTTCCTACGAATGGCCCGGAAAGGTGGACCTGTCCGCGCTGGAGGTGAAGACCCAGGAGCAGACCATCGTGCTGAACGCGGGGCTGGGCGACGGCCTGCTGGAGCTGAAGTCGTTCAAATGGACGGACGGTGTCACGGACATGGCGGAAGGTTCGGCCAAGCTCCCGGTGCCGGAGGATTTCTCGAAATGGAAGGACACCCTTGCGAATGACAAGCGCCCCATCGATGTGTCCATCGAGTCGAAGGTGCTGGCCCTCGCGGCGCTCAAGCCGTGGCTGCCACAGGCGGCGCAGCTCGATGAAAAATCGACCGGCCAGGTGAAGGTGAAGATCGCCGGCAGCTACGGCTCCCCGCAGGTGGACCTCGCCCTGGATCTCCTCAACCTGCGCACGCCGGAAAACCCGAAGGTCCCGCCCGCGGATGTGAAGCTCACCATCAAGGGCAACGAAGGGCGGATGGTGCTGGATGGAACGGTGACCACGCCGGACTACAACCCCGTCGTGATCAAGGCGGCCATGCCTTTCAAACCCGCCGAGTGGGCGGAGAACCCGGAATCGATCAAGGACGAACCGGTGGAGGCGAGGCTGGATCTGCCGCGGCTGGATCTTTCCCGTTTCGCCTCGCTGGTGCCCGCGCTGAAGCAGCTCACCGGAGTGCTCACCGGGAATGTCGTGGTGGCCGGACAGGTGGGCAAGCCGGAGATCAAAGGCAGCCTGAACCTCGCCAACGGCAGCGTGATCCTGGCGGAAGGCGACTTTCCTCCCATCACCGGGGTCGCTGCGGATGTGGACATGACGCTGCAACAGGTGTCCGTGAAGACATTGCGGGCGACCGTCGCCGGGGGATCGGTCCAGGCAGGCGGCACGCTTGCCCTGCAGGAGGGCAAGCCGGGCGACATCGACTTCCGGCTGAATGCCAGCCACCTGCCGCTGGTGCGGAATGACATGATGATCGTGCGCGCCAGCGCGGATCTCCGGCTCCAGGGACCGTTCGAAAAAGCCGCGCTCTCCGGCAACGTCGGTATCGTGGACAGCCTGTTCTACCGGGACATCGAACTGCTGCCCATCGGCACCACCTCGCGCGGTGGCATCGATGCCGCTTCGCTGCCGAAGATCGATGCCGCAAAGGCGAGTCCCGCTGCCGGGGTGCCCGCGCCGTTCGGTGGCTGGACCCTGAATGTCACGGTGAGGACGAATGATCCTTTCCTGATCCGCGGCAACCTTGGCACCGGGGAGGCGACGGCGGACATCAGGATCGGTGGCACGGTGGCGGCTCCCGCGCCGGATGGAATGGTGAGGATCAGTGACGGGGTGGCGGTGCTGCCTTTCAGCACGCTGAAGGTGCCACGAGGCATCGTGCGCTTCACGCCGGAAACCGGCCTTGATCCCATCCTGGAGATCCGCGGGTTCGCGGAACCGCGGCCCTACCGCGTGGACGTCTATGTGCATGGCCGGGCGTCCGACCCGCAGCTCGTCCTGACGTCCAATCCGCCGCTGCCGGAGCATGAGATCATGACCCTTCTGGCGACAGGCACCACCTCCGCCGGTCTGGAGAACACGCAGGCCGCCTCCTCCCGCGCGTTGCAGCTCCTGTTCGAGGAAATGCGCCGCGGCCGCCTGCCCTTCGCGCGCCAGCTCCGGCCGGTGATGAAGATCCTGGACCGCGTGGACTTCAACCTCGCGGAGTCGGACCCCTATGACGGTGATTCGTTCAGCACGGCGACCATCGCCCTGACGGACCGCTGGTTCATTTCAGCGGGCATGGGGGAGAGCGGTGACACCCGCTTCCTGGGAATCTGGAGACTTTCTTTCCGCTGATGAAGCCGCTTTCCGCCATATGCCTCTGTCTGGTCTGCCTCTCCGCCATCGCCGCGGCGAAGACGAAGGTGACCATCCGCGGCGCGGAGTCGAAGAGCGAAAGCGAGCTGCTGTTCCTCATCGGCGGCAGGCTGACGCATGTGGAGAATGACCCTGCATCCGCGTCCCGTGCGGATGACGCCGCATTCCTGCTCACCCAGGTGATGCGGAAGGACGGCTACGCCGACGTGCGGGTGACGCCCAGCGTGGTCGGCCCGGAGGAGATCCTCCTGACCATCGACGAAGGCGGCCGCCGTTCTCTGGGCAAAGTGGAGGTCCGCGGCGTCACCGGGGTGGAGGCGGGGCGTCTGGAGCGGGTCTATTCCAGCCCCGCGTCAAAGGACCGGCCCATCGGTTCCGGTTCCGCGCCGTTCCGGGAAGGGGATGTGGAGATCGGCCTGGCGATGATGAAGCAGGACCTCAACGCGCTCGGCTACTGGAGTGCGGAAGCGAAGGTCACCAGCCGGGAAACGGATGACAAAGGCAATGTGAACCTCGTCATCGACGTGGAGCAGGGGCCGTTGTTCAAGATCGGCACGCCGAAGATCACCAGCACGAATGGCGACGGCAGCGGCACCATCCGCGAGAAGTCAGGGCCCTACGTCGGCAAGGACGCCACCACCACCAACATCAGCGCCATGCGCAAGGAGGTGACGGAGGCCTTCACCGGCAGTGGTTACGCCATGGCGAAGCTGACCATGGGCCGCAGCCTCGTCGGTGCGAATTTCGTCCCGGAGTTCAACCTGGACCTGGGCAAGCGGGTGCGCCTGCGGGAGATCGAGGTCACCGGCCTGGAGAAGACCAACCCGAACCGGATCAAGCGCCGCCTGGAGAAGCTGGAAGGGGAGTGGTATGACGAGGCGGCGATGAACAAGCGCGTGAGCGAGCTGCTCGGCACCGGCGCTTTCACCTCCATCACCCAGGACACGGACGAGGTCGGGGAGGATGAAATCGACTTCACCCTGAACATGCGCGAAGGCCGGGCGAAGGAGGTCACGCTGGGCGCGGGCTTCGGTTCGTATGAAGGGGCGATCTTCCGCGCCGGTTACGCCGACCGGAACCTCTGGGGACAGATGCTCAGCTTCAGCAGCGGCTTTGAGTTCAGCTCGCGCGGTGTCCTCGGTGAAACGAAGATCGTGAACCCTTGGTTGTTCGGCTCCGACTACTCCATGGCGACGAGGATCTATGCCCTCATCTACGGGCATGAGGGGTATTCCTCCTTTGAGACCGGCCTGGACACGAAGTTCAGCCGCAAGTTCGGCGACCACTACCTCACGGAATTGCTGTTCGGCTACTCCATCATCAACATCACCGCGGAAGGTCTGGACAAGTCGGAGCTGGGGGAGACGGTCTACACGCACCCCCGCATCGCGCTGACACAGACCATCGACTTCCGGGACAACCCCGTGCTGCCGAAGAACGGCTGGCACATCAAGATGCCGCTGCAGGTCGGCGCGGTGATCGGGGACATGAGCACCACCTATGTGAAGGGCGGGATCTCAGGGGGCTGGTATCATCCTCTCGGAAAAATCTATCAGCTCGGCCTGGGAGGGAGCATGAACTTCATCATCCCGTCGGGGGACAGCACGGAACTCCCCATCGACCTCCGCCTGTTCAACGGCGGCGCGCGCAGCGTGCGGAGCTTCCCCGAACGCGAACTCGGACCTCTGTCGGCGGATGGCGACTACCCGCTCGGCGGTGAGGCGTCATGGGTGGTGAATGCGGAGGTTTCCCGGCCCGTGGCGGGTCCGCTGAGTGCGGTCGCCTTCATGGATGCCGGTGCCCTCGGCCGGGAGTTCTCGGAGCTGGCCTCCGCGGAGATCGAAGTCGCGCTCGGCCTGGGCGTGCGGCTCGACCTGCCCATCGGTCCGGTGAGGCTCGAGTACGGCTACAACATGACACGGGACAAGGACGAACCCATCGGTGCGTTCCACTTCGCCATCGGCGTGGCGTTCTGAGCGGCCTCCACAGGCAGCCGGGAAAACCTGAGTAGGATGGATCCGGGATGGTCCGGGCTAGAGGTCCCACTCGATGAACACCTGCCAGCCATTTTTCCGCAGCGCGGGGACGAGGGCTTCCGGCTCAAGGAACATGGTCAACCCGGGTTCTCCGAGAGGGGTGATGATCATCCGCTCCATCTCCGGATCCATGGCGCGGATCGCCTGGATGCAGAGCCCGTATCCATAGGCCGCCAGTTGCACGTCCGCGGGGCCGAACGCCTTCGTCGAGGACGGGATGACATGGATGGTCGCGGTGTATTCCGCTTCCGTCTTCACGTTGCGCGCGAGCGCCACCCGGTAGACGAACGCGAATTTCCCCATGGCGGGTGACGGCTGTTCCATGGTCACTTCACCGGTTCGATGCCCTTCAACGTCGAGAAGCTGATGCGCCTCATCGTGTCGAGGAACTCCGTCATATACACGGAGGATGCCCTTTCGGTTGTGGTCGCGGCATACAGGTTGGCCTGTAGTCCGTTCTTCCGGATGGGGCGGGAAATCACGTAGTTCTTTTCCAGATACGGCTGGACCGCCCAGCCGGGCATGGCGGCGATCGCGCGGTGGCTGGCGACCAACTGGAGGATCGCCACGGTCAGCTCCGTCTTGCGGCGTTCGGGCTCGATGCCGGCGGGTCCGAGAACCTCACGGATCACGTCGATGCGGTCATCCGGAATCGGATAGGTGACCAGCGTTTCCTTCGCGAAATCCCTCGCGGTGAGGTAATCCTTCTTGGTGAAGGGGTGGTTCCGCGCGAGCAGTGCCAGCACCTCGTAGCGGAACAGCGGGTGATACGTGACACCCGGCCGGGGTTTCGCCGTGGAGACGATGACGAGATCCGCGACGTCATCCGCGAGCAGCCCGATGGGATCCGGCTGGAAGCCGGAAACGAGGTCCATCTCCACCTCCGGCCAGCCTTCGCGGAAGGCATCCATGCTCGGCATCAGCCAGTCGAAGCACGAGTGGCACTCCACCGCGATGCGGAGCTGGCCCGCCTTGCCATCGGCGATCCGTGCGACATCGCGCTCACATTGCATGACCAGTTTCTCCACATCGTAGGCGGTTCCCAGCAGCCGTTCTCCCGCCGGGCTCAGACGGAGCGGGTTGCTCTTGCGCTGGAACAACTCCACCGCCAGGTGATCCTCCAGGGCCTTCACCTGGTGTGACAGGGCGGGCTGGGAAAGGTTCAGGCGCTTTCCGGCCTTGGAGAGATTGCCGGTTTCGGCAATGGCGACAAAGGCGCGGAGCAGGCGGAGTTCGATCATGGGGTGAACCTGATCATTCGGGATTCGAATGACGATCATAAAAACAATGAACTAGGTGTATGAGGAGGGCGGCTGCTACGCTGGCGGACAGCATGAGCAAGATCCGAACGCACATCCTTGGCTACCCCCGCATCGGGGAACAACGTGAACTGAAGAAAGCAACCGAGCTGTTCTGGAAAGGTGAGATCCCGCGCCCGGCGCTGGAGTCCGTCGGCAGGGAACTGCGGAAGCACGCGTGGAGGAAACAACAGGAAGCCGGCATCGACCTGGTGCCGTGCAACGACTTCTCCTTCTACGACCAGATGCTGGATGCGGCCTGCCTCTTCGGCAACGTGCCGCCGCGTTTCTCCTGGGATGGGAAAAGCGCCGGTCTCGACCTCCGTTTCCAGATCGCCCGTGGTGCCCGTGAAACCAGGGAGCAGGATTCCTGCTGCGGCGGCACCTGCGGCACCGGTGGCTTCGCCGGTGAGATGACCAAATGGTTCGACACGAACTACCACTACATCGTTCCGGAATTCAAAGCGGACACCGAGTTCAAGCTTTCCGATACGAAGATCTTCAACGAATTCCACGAGGCGAAAGCCATGGGGCTCAACGCCAAGCCGGTGCTTGTTGGTCCGGTGACCTACCTCACCCTCGGCAAGGTGCAGGATTCCGGGAACCCGGACTTTGATCGCTTCGAACTGCTCGACCGCCTGCTGCCGGTCTATGAGGACATCCTTTCCCGTCTCGCGGCGGAGGGGGCGGAGTGGATCCAGCTCGATGAGCCGGTGTTCTCGCTGGACCTCGACGACACGCAACGGGAAGCCTTCGCCGCCAGCTACTCCCGCCTCGCCAGGGCGGCGGGTTCCGCGAAGCTGCTGGTCGCCACCTATTTCGGGGAGCTGCGGGACAACCTTCCGCTGTTCCTCGGCCTGCCGGTCGCCGCGCTCCACTATGACGCCGTGCGTGGCGAGGCGGAGGTGGACGCCCTGCTCGCCGCTTTCCCGGCCGACAAGATCCTTTCGCTCGGCGTGGTCGATGGCCGCAACATCTGGAAGAACAACTTTGACGCCTCCCTCGGCATCCTTGAAAAGGCCAAGGCGAAGGTCGGTGCGGAGCGCCTCTGGGTTTCCGCGTCCTCCTCCCTGCTCCACACGCCGGTCACGCTGGCGAGCGAGAAGAAACTCGATGACGAAATCAAGGACTGGCTCGCCTTCGCCGACCAGAAGCTGGTGGAGATCAGCGCCCTCGCCGGCCTTGCTTCCGGAGATGGCGACCAGGCCGCGCTGGAAGCGAACCGCGCCAGCCAGAAGCGCCGCCGCGAGAGCACCCGCATCCACAACCCTGCGGTGAAAGCCCGTGTCGCCGCGGTGACCGCCGCAGACAGCAGGCGCATCTCCGCGTTCCCGGAGCGCCAGAAGCAGCAGCGTGAAAAGCTCCGCCTGCCCCTGTTCCCGACGACCTCCATCGGTTCGTTCCCGCAGACCGCGGAGGTCCGCGCCGCCCGCGCCAAGTGGAAGAAGGGCGTGCTTTCCGACACCGACTACAACGCGTTCCTCAAGGAGGAGACCCGCAGGTGCATCGAGTGGCAGGACGAGATCGGCATCGACATGCCGGTCCACGGCGAGTTCGAGCGCAATGACATGGTGGAATACTTCGGCGAGCAGCTCGACGGCTACGTGTTCAGCCAGTTCGGCTGGGTGCAGTCCTACGGCTCCCGCTGCGTGAAACCGCCGATCCTGTTCGGGGACATCACCCGTCCGAACCCGATGACGGTGGAATGGAGCACCTTCGCCCAGTCGGTGACGAAGAATCCGATGAAGGGCATGCTCACCGGTCCGGTCACCATCCTCAACTGGTCCTTCGTCCGCGACGACCAACCGCGCTCCGTCTCCTGCAAGCAGCTCGCCCTGGCGATCCGCGACGAAGTGGTGGACCTGGAGAAGGCCGGCATCCGCGTGATCCAAATCGACGAAGCGGCGCTCCGCGAGGGCCTGCCGCTGCGCAAGTCGGACTGGCAGGAATACCTCGACTGGTCGGTTGAATCGTTCCGCATCACCGCCAGCGGCGTGCGGGATGAAACGCAGATCCACACCCACATGTGCTACTCCGAGTTCAACGACATCATCGGCGCCATCGCTGACATGGATGCGGACGTGATCACCATCGAAACGTCCCGCTCGAACATGGAGCTGCTCGACGCGTTCGTGGACTTCAAGTATCCGAACGAGATCGGACCGGGCGTTTATGACATCCACTCGCCGCGCGTTCCGACGGTCCGGCAGATCGAGGATCTGCTCGCCAAGGCGGGCAACGTCATTCCGGAAGGCAACCTGTGGGTCAATCCGGATTGCGGTCTGAAGACCCGCGGTTGGGCCGAGGTGAAGCCCGCGCTCATCAACATGGTCGGGGCCGCGCACAAGCTCCGCGCGGCCGCCACCGCCTCCGTCTGATCCAACGTCCGGGACACAAGCCATGCACATCCGTGATATCCTCGCCGGGGATGAACCGAAGTTTTCCTTTGAGTTCTTTCCTCCGAAATCGGCCGAAGCCGCGGACAACCTGTTCCGCAGCATCTCCGAGCTGCAGCCTTGTGATCCCGCATTTGTCAGCGTCACTTATGGAGCCGGCGGCACGACCCGTGAAGCCACCCACGGTCTGGTCGTCCGGCTCCAGAAGGACACCGCGCTCAACACCATCCCGCACCTGACCTGCGTCGGGCATTCCGAAAACGACATCGCCGGGATCCTCGAACGCTACGCCCGGGCGGGTGTCTCCAACATCCTCGCCCTGCGTGGTGATCCGCCGAAAGGTTCCACCGGCACGCCCGCCGGGGATTTCCCCTATGCCGCCGATCTGGTGGCCTTCATCCGGAAGTTCTCCGAAAAGCACGGCCACGACTTCGGCATCGGCGTCGCCGGGTTTCCGGAAGGCCATCCCGCCACGCCGAACCGGATGCTGGAGATGGACCATCTGAAGGCGAAGATGGATGCGGGCGCGGACTACATCTGCACCCAGCTTTTCTTCGACAACCATGACTTCTACGATTTCCGCGACCGGTGCGAACTGGCGAGGATCAAGGCACCGATCCTCGCGGGGATCATGCCCATCACCAGCGCCTCCGGCCTGAACAGGATGGCGGAACTGGCGGCGGGTGCCCGCTTCCCGGCGAAGCTCCTCAGGTCGCTCTCCCGCGCCAAAGGCGATGAGGCGACCGTCCGCCGCATCGGCATCCACTACGCCACCGCCCAATGCTCCGACCTGCTGGATCACGGTGTGAAGGGCATCCACTTCTACACGCTGAACCAATCCACCGCCACCATCGGTATCTTCAGATCGCTGGGCCTCCGCCAGCCCGCCCTCACCTGATCCAGGCTAGAAATACGCCTGCAGCAGCAACTGCGGAACGATGTCATCCTGATCCTTGATGCCGTATTCGTTCCACCAGACATCGACTTCCGTCCCGAAGTAGAGCGTCTTCTTCCTGCCGAAAAGCTTGTCCCCGATGTCCACCACGAGCTGCGGCGAGGTGTGGAACTGGGCCTCCAGAGCACCTTCGCTGCCCGCCACATCGGCGAAGCCTTTGAAGACGAAATCGAAGTCCGCGATGGTGAACGGAACCTCCCATGCCGCGGTGATCTGCCAGGTGCTGCCGCTCACATCGAGGTCATCCCTCCAGTAGGCGTTGATCGTCGCGACGTTGAAGCCGGGCAGGTCGAGGTCCACCGCGACACCGTGCAACTGCCGGAGCTGGGTGGTGTCGATGTTGGTGCCGAACTCGTTGTTGATGTTGTCGAGTGACTTCGACCGTCCGAACTCGTAGGTGCCGGAGTAGAGGTAGAAGTCCTTGATGATGCCGAATTTCACCGGCCTGCCGGTGATCTTGCCCAGGCTCAGGCGCGGGCTGGCCTCACCGTAGATGTCGAAGCCGGAGTCCGGCGGGCCTCCGCGGTTCTCGGTCGTGAGGTTGATGAAATCCACGAACAGGAAGAAGTCGCCGAAGCGGTTCGCGTTGAAATGCTCCAGCGTGATGATGTCGCGGTCGGACGCGGGGGCGAACGGCGTGTCCCAGTTGAAGCCATACAGATAGGACAGGCTGGTGGAAGTGAACTGGAAGAACGAGCCGGACGGTGCGGAGGCGGTGTCCGCCGCCATGGGTTCCCCGGCACGGAGCGCGGAGGGTGCCAGAAGCAGGAAGGAGGCGAAGGCGGCGTCGCGGAGTTTCATCGGGAGGACATGGCGCATGCCACGGTGACGGAACTCTCTGCCGCATTGCCCCCGGGAGGCAATCCCGAACCATCCGTTCAGCGTTCGCCCGGACGGAGGAGCCTTCCGCCCACCCGCATCTGGTACTCCGCCTGGGCGAGTTCCTGTGTTTCCGGTGAGGAGAGCTGCATACCCTTCCCATAAAACGCACCGGCGAGCGCGGAGTTGATCATCAGGTCATAGGTCTGCTGGTTGAAGTGTTCCACCGGTGCGCCGGACTCCGCCACCAGCCTGTTCAGCCGCTCATAGAGTTTCAGGTGGATGTCATCGACCGCCGCCCTTGCCTGCGGTGTGGATCCCATCAATGCGGAGGGATCGATGTCCTGATTCACGAGGCCCTTTGCGAAGATGCGCACTGCGGATGCTTCGTCAGGTTCCAGCAAGGTGCGGAGTTCATCTTCCCGCCATTCGTAGGTCCTGGAAATCAGGGTGGTCAGTGCCAGGACATCCTGGAACAGCTTCGCCCGCTCCTGCCTCGCGGCGGGTTCAGCGGCATTGATCCAGGCGGTGATCTCCTTGATGGTCGGCTGCAGTTTTCCGGTCTCGGCGGAGTAGCGGCCATGCAGTTCCAGCAGACGCCTGATCCTGGGGTCCGTTTCCGAATCGCGGGCGAGCGCTTCCTGGTGGAGTTTCTTGTACTCCGCTGCGGTCAGCGGATGGTCGGGGTCGATGGCTTTTCCTGGAACCGGCCTGCCGGATGGGAAATCGGAATGCACTCCACGCGTGTGTCTCTGCGGCTTGGAGGATGAACCGGATCTATCCTCTCCGCCGGGAATGCCCACCCAAACCAGCCCCCCGCAAACCAGCAGGGCGGCGGTGACACCGATGCCGAGCCATGATCGCAGTGATGGGCCTTTCATGGATCGGCGGCGGCGTTTTTCCTCATCTGTTCCTGCGTCCGCTTCTCCAGTTCCTTGCTGTGGATGGCGATGTCCTTCGCCGCCTGGGCCGCAAGGTTCTGCGTGGCGGGTGATGCCAGTGCCTTCGCCCGGGCACCGAGCTTGCGGTGGAGATCCTCACTCACCAGCAGGGCTCCGGTGCTGCGGTTGAAGAGATCGGCAGGCAGCCCGGGTCTGGCGGAGATCCCGTCGATCTTATTGAATAGCTGTTCTCTCAGGGAGGAAAGCGCCGCCGCGTCCGCTCCTCCGCCCATCACCGCCGCCGGAGGGAGGCCGTGGTCCACCAGGGAAATTGCCAGACCCTTTCTGACTTCGGGTGTGGGATCTCCGAGAGCGGCGCGCATCCGTTCATCCTCCATCTGCCTCACGGTGGCGAGCATGCCGGTGACCGGTCTCATCTCATTGAGGACCGAACCCTGTCCCGACGCAACGGACTGCCATAACCGGATGCGGGCGCGGATTTCGGTGAGTTTCTCCACATCCCTGCCGGCTTCCGCACGCAGATCCACCACAGCGCGCAGTTCCGGGTTGGTCGCGGCGTCGCGTTCGAGGGCAGCTTCATAGGCGGCATAGGCTTGTTTCCGGAACGCGGCGTCTTCCGCGATGCCCTGTTCTCTTTGCTCCGGGGTGAGCGGCTTCAGCTCCGGGCGCTTCGGTGCCCCGCGCTCGCGGGATTTCCATTTGCCCGGATCATCCGTCCCATCCCGGGACAAGCCGGTTCCGCCCTGCGATGCCGCGGGCTTTCCCTCCCGGGTGGATGCCGCGGCACCCGTGCAATGCCGGCCCAGCAACCAGATGGGGATGGTGAGGACGGCCAGGATCAGGCCTCCGAACCATCCTGCATTGCGGGCACTGCCGACCATGGCGGGAACGTCGGTCTTTTTCTCCATCCGGAACATTCTGGAAAATGCCGGGTGGGTAGGGCAATATTATTGATGATGCGTGGTGACACATCAAGGCATCCGCCCACACGCGGCAGCGTCATGGAGTGCGGCAGTCTCCTGCCGCTATCAGTTGCAGGTGGGACCTTACCCCAACTGAAAACGCCATCCGCAAGTTGTGACGTGGTGATATCTGCCACATCGTCAGGCAGGTGATCTCTTCCCCCAAAGCGGCGGAGGGCCGCCGCACTCCATAAGCTGGCGCAATCTGCGGGCATCCCCCAATCACGCGGCAGCGTCATGGAGTGCGGCAGTCTCCTGCCGCTATCAGTTGCAGGTGGGACCTTACCCCAACTGAAAACGCCATCCGCAAGTTGTGACGTGGTGATATCTGCCACATCGTCAGGCAGGTGATCTCTTCCCCCAAAGCGGCGGAGGGCCGCCGCACTCCATGACGCTGCCGCGCTTATGGTATTCCCCACGCGCGGCCCGCCCTCACCTCAATGTATCGGGCAGCTCGATCACCTGTCCCCGCAGCGGGATGAAGATGCGGTCCCCAAGCTCCGGATGAACGATCGATCCTCCGGTGAAGCTGCCGAAGCTTGGCAGGACCAGCGTCCGCCCGCGGAACAGGAAACAGGGGAGACGCAGGGAGGTGCGCCTGCCATCCGGGATGCGGGCGACCGGGTGCCAGTGTCCGGCGATGTTCAGGTGGTCTGGTGATGCGTCCTCCGGATCATGGATGATGCGGAAGTTTCCTTCATCGAGGTGGCTGGTGTACGTGAGACCGGCGGGGAGGTGTTTCAGCTTGGCATCATGGTTGCCACGGACAAGTGCCAGCGGGATGCCGAGCGTGCGCAGAAAGTCATCCAGCCGTTCGGCGAGATCGGCGGTAACCCCGGCAGGAGCATGGAAAAGATCTCCGGCGATGATGAGCCGCCGCGCATGGGTTTCATGGACCAGGTTGCGGATGCGCATGAGATCCTGCTCGGTGTCTCCCTCCGGCACGGGGAGGCCGCGCGCGCGGAAGGTGGCGGACTTTCCCAGGTGGATGTCCGCGATGACCAGTGATGAGGTTCTCGGCAGAAAGGCGACGCCTTCCGGCAGGAGCTGGATTTCAGGGGTGAGATACATGGGGAGGGGACGTTGAACATCGAACATCGAACGTCCAACATCGAACATCGAAGTGAAGAAAGCCTCATACGGCGCACAGGGGTTGATACAAAATCTTCCTACTTCGATGTTCGATGTTGGACGTTCAATGTTCGATGTTCCTTTTCGGCCGCTTTGTTCAGCTCAACCAGCATCGCCTCCAGCCGGGTCACCGCGTCCGGCCCGGTGTGGATGGACTGGAGACGGTCCGCCCACAGGGGGAAGGCCATCGGGGTGAGGTGTTCGGTTTCCTGGAAGTGCACCGGGCGGGTCTGGAGCTGCTGGATGACGTGATGGAGGCGGGTGAACTCGAGCTGCTTTTCGAGGATCTCGCGACGGCTTTGTTCGAGCAACAGGTTCTCCGGATCGTAGCGGTCGAGCACCTCGTAGAGGAGGGTGGAGCTGGACTGGATCTCCCGCTGGGAGCGCTGCGGCCTGCCGGGTGGCGTCTGGAGGATGAGGCCGGAGACGCGCGCGATCTCCCTGAACTGTCTCCGCGCCAGCTCCGCGGTGTTCATGCAGGAGATGAGGTCCTCCAGCAGGTTGTCCGCGGTGAGGTAGCCGTGGATTGATTTCTCATCGAGAAACAACCCCCGCCGTGCGTTGAGGGAAAAGCCGTAGTCATTCTGCGTGGACTGGATGGACTCCCCGCTGTCCCGGGAGATGCGGTAAGCCATGAGCGCTCCCAGCCCCTCATGGACCAGCCGCCCGGCGAAGGGGAACAGGAAAAGATGCTCCCCCTCCCGGGAGCGCGTGTGCTCCACCAGCAGCGTCTCATCATCCGGCAGGCGGGACCACCGTTGCTGGAGATCGAGGATCGGCTGCACCGCCGCCATTTCCGGAACGGGTTCGCCGCCGCCCTTCAGCCGTAGGGCGATGGCGTGGGACAGCTCCGTGGACAGCGGCATCTTCGCCCCGCCCCAGATGGCGATCTGGCCTTTCGCTTTCCCTGTCGCCGGCTTCACCGTGGCGGTCCGCTGGACCAGCCGCACCAGCTCCAGCCGCCTGCCAGCAAAGATGAGCTGCGAGCCGGGCCTGATCTTCGAGATGAAGGACTCCTCGACGGTGCCAAGCGTGGTGCCGTTGGCGAACTTGATCGTCACACCCGTCTCGCTGGAGATGGTGCCGATGGAAAGGCGGTGCTGCTGGATCAATCGCTTGTCCGTGACGGTGTAGCGGCCCTCCTCATCCAGCACGGCTTTCTGATAGCGGGGATAGACCGCGAGCGCCTTGCCGCCGTTCGAGATGAAGCCGAGGCACCATTCCCATTCCCCTTCGGTGAGGTTGCGGTAGGCGTGGGACGACTGGATTTCCTCCCGCATCCGGTCCGGATGGAACGGCTCGCCGATGGCACAGGTGACCAGGTGCTGGACGAGCAGGTCGAGCGGCTTTTCCAGCGGGCGGCGGGACTCCAGATTGCGGGCCAGCGCGGCGTCGCGCGCGGCGGCGAACTCCACCAACTCCAGCGCGTTCGCCGGCACGCCGATGATCTCGGAGGTCTTTCCCGGCTGGTGGCCGGAACGTCCCGCGCGCTGCAGCAGGCGGGCGATCCCTTTCGGCGAACCGACCTGGATCACCTGATCGACCGGGGAAAAATCCACGCCCAGGTCCAGCGATGAGGTGCAGACCACGCACTTCAGCGAGCCGTCCCGCAGGCCGTTCTCCGCGAAATCGCGTTCCTCGCGATCGAGCGAACCATGGTGCATGGCGATCTTTCCCTGCCAGTCCGGGCGCAGCGCCAGCAGTTCCTGGAACCAGATCTCCGTCTGCGAGCGCGTGTTGGTGAAAAGCAGGGTGGTGGTCGCTTTTTCGACCGTCTTCACCACCTGCGAGCCGAGCCGTGTTCCGATGTGCCCGGACCACGGGAAGCGGTCGATTTCCTTCGGGATCAGGGTGCGGATGAGGATCTTCTTCGTCAGGTCCGCGGAGACGGTGACGGCATCCGATGTTCCGGGGGGAATGAGCACATCCCGCGCCTCCTCCAGATTGCCGAGCGTCGCGGACAACCCCCACGTGCGGAGCTCGGGGAACCATGCCCGCAGGCGGGCCAGGCAGAGTTCCGCCTGAACGCCGCGCTTCGTCCCCAGCAACTCGTGCCATTCATCGACGATCACGCATTTCAAGTGGGAGAGTTTTTCCCGCATGTCCGCGTGGGTCAGCATGAGGGAGAGGGACTCCGGGGTGGTGACCAGGGTGTAAGGGAGCTTGTTGCGCAGCCGCGCGCGGACGGCGGAGGAAGTGTCCCCGGTGCGGGCCTCCACCCGCAGATGGGGCGCGAGGATTTCCAGCGGCTCGCGCAGCGCGCGCAGGGTGTCCGCGGCCAGCGCGCGCAGCGGGGTGAGCCACAGCACCTGGCAGGTGTCCTCCGGCTTTCCCGCACGCAGGCTTTCCTCCAGCGGGCCGAGAAAGACCGCCAGCGTCTTGCCGAGGCCGGTGGGCGCATGGAGCAGACCGGACTTTCCCTCCAGGTAGGCGGCCCAAGTTTCCTTCTGGAAAGGAAAGGGCTTCCAGCCTTTCTCTTTGAAAAACGGCTGGAGCGGACCGGCGGGCATCCCCCTGAGTTTCATGCCGCATGGACGGATTTCAAGGTGGGATGGCGGTGTATTTTTTTCGTGCAGGAGGCACCTCCGGGCCACAGGGTTTCCGCATGACGAAAGGCAAGTGGCTGGTGGGATTCGGGGTATTCCTGTTTGTGTGCGGGGCGGCGGCGTATCTCGCCAATCCGACCCAAGCGCCGACGCCGCTGCTGGCGGGAGCCGTTGGTGGCGGACTGATCGCGATGCTGGGCGTCATGGCTTCCAGGGGAAGGCCGGTCTGGGCCATCACCGCCGCCACGATGCTGGTCATCGTTTTCATGATGCTGGCGCTGGCGATGACCATGCAGCACGGCCTGCTCTATTACCGCGGGGAGTCCACGGACCTCATCTCACCCGTGCTGGACGCGCTGGTGGCGGTCGCCGCCGGGATCACCCTGCGGATGGTGAAAAAGAATGCGTAGTTTCCGATGACTGGCGCGGAGCCTTCCCGGCGTATCCGTGGCAGAGATTGACCCGTCCGGAAACCCGGACTACCAACCCCGAAAGATTCAAAAAGACAATGGACCTCACGACCACAGCATACGGCACCTGGAGCGGCGGACGCTTCATGCACTACGGTGAGACGCTTTCCGAGGAACGCTACGTCCAGGCGATGCGCACCGCCTATGAAGCGGGCATCCGCACCTTCGTCACTTCAGACGTCTATGGCAACGGCCGCGCGGACTCCCTGCTGGGTGAGGCGCTCTCCGGCTACCCGCGCGACAGCTACTGCCTCGTCGGCATGATCGGCCATGATTTCTATGAGGGCCAGCGCAACGGCTCCGCCGGCTATCCACGGTTCACCAATCCGGAACTCCGCGGCGAGGACGGCTATGCGGACTACCTGAAGATGGCGACGGAGAAATCCCTCGAACGCTGCCGCGTGGAGAAGTTCGACCTCCTCATGCTGCACAACCCGGACGAGATCGGCTACACCAGCGAAGTCCTCTGGGATGCCCTGCGCGCGCTGAAAACCTCCGGCCTCACCGACCGCCTGGGCGTCGCCCCGGGACCGGCGAATGGTTTCACGCTCGACCTCATCCGTTGCTTCGAGACCTTCGGCGCGGACATCGACTGGGTCATGCTCATCCTCAATCCGCTCGAGCCATGGCCGACCTCGCTGGCGCTGCCCGCCTGTGAGAAATACGGCGTGAAGGTGCTGACCCGCGTCGCGGACTACGGCGGTGTCTTCCACGGCGACCTCAAGCCCGGCCACGAGTTCAAGCCCGGCGACCACCGCGCCTACCGCCCGAAAGGCTGGGTCGAGCACGGCCTGGAAAAGGCCCAGCGCATGTCCCCGGTGGCGGACAAGTACAAGCTCACCCCC
Organism: Luteolibacter sp. SL250; assembly: GCF_026625605.1. NCBI lineage: Bacteria > Pseudomonadati > Verrucomicrobiota > Verrucomicrobiia > Verrucomicrobiales > Verrucomicrobiaceae > Luteolibacter > Luteolibacter sp. SL250. The sequence continues at coordinate 3,644,207 of NZ_CP113054.1, read as the reverse complement.
ATCCAGTTCGCCACCGTCTGGAACCTCAGCCTGCCGATGGTCGAGAGCGTCGTCCCCACCTTCTTCCAAGAACCGGTGGAAGGCGCGAAGGACATCGACGACCAGATCCGCGAATTCGGAGCCACCCCGGACGTCCGCTTCACTCCGGAAGAGGTGGAGCAGATCCGCCAGATCGGTGACAACACCGGCTGCATGATGCTCAAGGGTGCCAGCAAGCGCCACGAAAAGAGCGAACGCGCCGACGAATGGCCGATGCGCGGTGACCTCGTCGAGGTCGCCCAGCGCTACGCCCTCGGCACGGAGTGGTGAGTAAGGAGGGAGGACATTGCGGCAGAGCCGCTATGTCCGCTTCGCTCCCATTCCTGTCCTCCGGCTGCAATGGCAAACCACTAAACACCTAGTCCAAGGGTGGAGGGGTAAGAACCTCCCGCCCTACGCTGTTGAAGGAGCATCCCGCTCCGGGGCTGATCCAGCATAGCTGCAATGAAACCCAACGGCATCACATGGGAAGCTGGGGGATCGACGGACGAGACGTCTCTTCGATCCCTCCCGGATGAACTGCGGAAGATCATTGAGCCGACCGGGGGATTCATCCTCCACCATGGTGCGATCCATTTCCGCGGATGCACCGCTGCGCCTGATTGGAACTCCCTGCGGTTGGCCTCTTGGGGTGGGCAGTCGTTGTCGCATTTGTACCCTGCGGTGGACGTCGATGACATCCCATTCGCCCAGGATCAATTCGGTGACCAATACCTTCTCAGGGGAAATGAAGTCATGCTTCTCGATGCGGAAACCGGTGTTGTCCGCAAATTCGCCAGGTGCCTGACGGAGTTCATGGATGGAATCGAAGCGGACATCGAGGGATATCTCAACGTCGGGCTGGAACATCACTTGCAGCCGGGGCAGGGATTTCTCGCCTATCCGCCATTCTGCGTGAAGGAGTCTGAGGGAGGCGCCTCATCGTTCAAGGCGGTCCCGATGGATGAACTCATCCGGTTTCATGCCGACCTCGCCCGCCAGATCGCGGATCTGCCTGATGGAGGGACATTGGAGTTTGAGATGACCGATTGAAATGGGTCGGGGCGGGACGCTCCGGCAACGGCTTGGGGCAGGATGCCCAAGCCACGCTTCATTCCGGCCAGACGGGCTGCTCAGCTCCGGAAGCGCTTGGTTCCGAAGCGGGGATCCCGATGGTCATGTCTCACCACCCATACCCTGATCATGTCCATCTGGATATCATACAGGAAATGATAAGGAAACCGCGTGAGATTGCAGCGGCGCAACCCGCAGGCATCGAAGTGGAAGAACCTGGGATTCAGGAGCGCCTTGCGGACGCCTGCCTGGAACTCCGCCAGAAAGTCTTCAGCCAGCAACTCTGAGATTTCGTCATACTTTCCGATGATCTCGTTCAGGTCATGCTGGACCCTTCGGTGGAACCTAGCTTGCACGGTGTCTCAGGCCGGTGATGAGTTCATCAAAGGTGATCCATACGGTGGGATCTCCCTCCGCTTCACGCATCCTGCGGGCAACCTCTTCGTCATTCACATCATGGACGGGGCTTTCCAGGCCGTGGAGCAGCCGGGAGGCAAGGGAAGCCCGTTCTTCTTCCGAAAGCTTGGACGCTTCGATGGCGATCTCTTCGAGCTTCATGATTGGGCCTAGCTTAACCGCCAACCATCCCGCCGTCAGCAGGATTTTCGGCGGAGTTCACTCCGTCGTGTCCGGATACGACCCCAGCAGCTTCACCAGCGAGCAATGCTTGCCCAGTTCCTCCAGCGCCTCCGCGACCTTGGCGTCCTGGTGGTGTCCGGAAAGATCGACGTAGAAGATGTATTCCCAGTCCTTCTGCTTGGATGGGCGGGACTCGATCTTCGACATGTTGATCTCGAAGTGTTCGAACGCCTGAAGAGCCTTCACCAGCGAGCCGGGCTGGTGGCGCACGGCGAAGAGGATGGAGGTGCGGTCGTTGCCGGTGGGCGGGCAGGGCTTTTCTCCGATGACCAGGAAGCGCGTCGTGTTCGTGGCGCGGTCCTGGATGGCGCTCTCCAGCAGGGTGAGGCCGTACATTTCCGCGGCCAGCGGGCCACCGAGCGCGGCCGCGCCCTGGGCGGCATTGTCCCGGGCGAGCTGCGCCGCCTTGGTGGTGGAGGAAACCTCGACCAGATCCGCGTCCGGGAAATTCTTCAGGATCCATGAGCGGCACTGGCCGAACACCTGCGGGTGGGAGTAGAGGGTCTTGATTTCCTCCCGCGGGATGGAGGCCATCAACCCGTTCTCGATGCGCAGGAGGATCTGCGCGCAGATGAAGAGAGGGGAGTCCACGAACAGATCGAGCGTGGTGGACACCGCGCCCTCGGTGGAGTTCTCGATCGGGACCACGCCGTAGTTCGCCAGACGGCGGGCCACTTGGTCGAACACGTCGGAGAAATTCGGCTGCGGCGCGTAGCCGACGGAGTGGCCGAATTTCTTGATCGCCGCCTGGTGGGTCCAGGTGCCTTCCGGGCCGAGGTAGGCGATTTTCAGGTCATCCTCCAGCGCCAGGGCGGCGGACATGATCTCCCGGTAGATGGCGCGGATGGACTTCTCCGGCAGCCGGCCCTTGTTCATCTCCACCAGCTTGCGGAGCAGGGATTCCTCGCGCTCCGGGGCGTAGATCTGCAGGCCGTCGCGTTTTTTCACCACGCCCACCTCGTGGACCAGGTCGGCGCGTTCGGAGAGGAGGTCGAGGAGCTGGCGATCGACTTTGTCGATCTGGATTCGGATGTCGTCGAGATTCACGGGTGTGGGAAAATGGGAAAAAGTCAGGATTCGTCGGCGGCGCTGCCTGCGGCGGCGGATGGTGCGGCACCGGTGGCGCTCAGGGCAAGCTGCTGTTCGGCATCCGCGTCGGGTTTCGGCGTGGCATCGCCCGGTTCCGGCAGTTTCACCTTCCGCAGTTCGGAGGCGTTCGGCAGGTCGTCGATGGTGCGGATGCCGAAGTGTTCGAAGAAAAGGTCCGTCGTCTCGTAGAGCAGGGGGCGGCCCGGCAGTTCCGCCCGCCCGCCGATGCGGATCAGGTCGCGGTCCAGCAGCTTCTGGATCATCCCGTCGCAGGCCACGCCGCGGACCGCCTCGATGGCCGCCTTGGTGATCGGCTGGCGGTAGGCGATGATGGCCAGCGTCTCCATGGCCGGGCCGCTGAGGCGTTCGGGCTTCCGGCCGGGGAAGAGCTGGCGGACGAAGTCGCCGTATTCCACCTTGGTGTAGAGTTTCCAGCCTTTCGGGCGCTCCAGCACGGTGAAGGCGCGACCGCCTTCCTCATACGCCGCATTGATGGTGCCGATGGCCGCCGCGATCTGCTCGGAAGAGGTCGCGGACAGGCCGGTGAGCCACTCCGGCAGGTCCGCCGGGGCCTTGCCTTCCTCCACTTCCCGGGCCCTCACATCCTCCGCTTCGGCCACGCGGGCGCGCACCAGACGGGCGATCTCGTCGGATGTGAGCGGGTTCTGGGAGGCGAGGAGGAGTGCTTCGACGATCGCGCTGAGCTGCATGGCAAGGCGGACAGGTTAGGGAACTGCCGGGGCATATCAAGCCCCGGGCGGAGGCGGTTTTCCCGGATTATTTTGGCATACCGTGGATTTTCGCCTTGCTGACACCTTGGATAGGGACTAATCCACCGCGCTCGCTTCTCCATACGTTTCCCAAAAAACGCCGGAGCGGAGGATTTCTGTTTCAAACCATACGACCCCACTGTCATGGCCGCGAAAAAAACTTCATCGAAAGCAGCAGGAAAAGCGGCCCCCAAGAAGGCCCCGGCGAAGGCCGTGAAGAAAGCTCCTGCTCCCGCGAAGAAAAAAGCACCGGCTGCAGTCAAGAAAGCGGTCCCGGCAAAGAAGCCGGCCGCCAAAAAGGTCGCCGTGGTGAAGAAGAAAGCCGCCCCGGCCAAACCTGCACCGAAGAAAGTGGCTCCCGCTAAGAAAACGACTCCCGCCAAGAAAGCCGCCAAGAAAGCGGCTCCCGCCCCGAAGAAAGCCGCTCCTGCCAAGGCACCTGCCGCGAAAACCATCTCCAAGGCAAAGCCTGCCGCTCCCGCGCCGAAGAAGGCCGAGCCGAAGGCAAAGGCCGCCGCTCCGGCCGCCAAGCCGGTGAAAAAGGAAGTCGCCAAAAAGGAAACCCCGGCTCCTAAGGCCGCCGAGGCTCCAAAGAAGCCCGCCGTGGTGGAGGCTCCTCCCGTGAAGGTGGAGGAGAAGAAAGTCGTGGTGGCAGCTCCGAAAAAGCCGGCTCCCGTCCAGAAGAGCAAATCCTCCGTCGTTGATTTCCCCGCTCCGCCAGCCCCGGTGAAGCCTCCTTTCGTGCCGCCGAAGGCCGCTCCGCAGAAGCCTGCCGAGCCCGTCGCCACCGGCACCAACGGATCCCACTCCCCGGCATTCGTCCAGAAACAGAGGCAGCGCCTCCTTGATCTCCGTGACGAGCTGGTGGACGCCATGTCCGGCATGACCCGCGATACCATCCGCAACGCACCGGAAGGCAGCGAAGCCTCCGGCAGCGGCATGCACCAGGGTGATGCCGGCAGCGATGCCTACGACCGTGATTTCGCCCTCTCCGTCCTCGCGAAGGAGCAGGATGCCCTCTACGAAATCGAGCAGGCCCTCCGCCGCATCCAGGCCGGAACCTACGGCATCTGCGAGATCTCCAACCGCAAGATCCCACAGACCCGCCTCGAGGTCATCCCGTTCGCCCGCCTCACCGTCGAGGAGCAGGCGCAGTGGGAGAAAGAATACGGCAACCGCCGCTTCCGCCCGTCCAATGAAGTCGGCTTCAGCGGAGGAAATACTTCGGATGATGAAGATTCCGATGGAATTTCCCTTGACGAAGACGAAGATTAACGCATTGTCCGCGTCCCCGAATTTTTCCCATGCCACGCGATATCATCATCCTTGAATGCACCGAAGCGAAAGCGGAAGGTGTCCCGACGTCCCGTTACGTCACCACGCGCAACAAGAAGAGTCTGCGCACTCCGGGCCGTCTGGAGAAAGTGAAGTTCAATCACTTCCTGAAGCGCCGCACCCTTCACCGCGAACTCCGCTAATCTCATGTCCGAGCCTAAGACCGTCCAACGCCGTATCAATTTCCGCAAGGCGAACCGCATGATGCCGCGTCGCCGGCATGACATCCCTGCGGCCCAAGTCGTTGCCACCAATCCGGATCTCCTCACCAAGTTCACGACCGAAACCGGCAAGATCCTGCCGCGCCGCGTGACCGGTGTTTCCGCGAAGCTTCACCGCAAGATCACCCGCGCGATCAAACAGTCCCGCGCGATCAACCTTCTTCCCTAAGCCGGAAGATCCCAAATCTCAAGGAGGAGCCTGTCCGAGCAACCGGGCGGGCTCTTTCCGTTTTCCGCGACCATGTCGGAACTGACTGACACCCAGAATGAAATCGATGACCGGTTGATCCCCATCGACCGTGTTGGAATCAAGGGCCTGCGCTTCCCGGTGGAGGTCCGGGAAAAGGATGGCGGCACCCAGCGGACCGTGGCCACCGCCGCGTTGACCGTGGACCTGCCCGCGCATCTGAAAGGCACCCACATGAGCCGCTTCGTCGAGGCGCTCCATGAACACGGCAGCATCCTGGATGTCGCCACCGTGGAAAAGCTGCCGCGCAACCTGCTGGACCGCCTGTTCGCCAAACGAGCGCACGTCGAGTTCCAGTTCCCGTTCTTCATCTCGAAGGCGGCCCCGGTCACCGGCAAGCCCGGCCTGGTGGACTACGAGGTGAAATTCACCGTCGGGGTGGACGTGGACAACGGCTGCGATTTCATCCTCACCGTCATCGTCCCGGTCGCCACGCTCTGCCCGTGCTCGAAGGCCATCAGCGAGCGCGGCGCGCACAACCAGCGCGGCACCATCACCTATTCCGTCCGGTCCTCCGCGCCGCTGGCCATCGAGGAACTCATCCGCATCGCCGAGGAATCCGCGAGCTGCGAACTCTACAGCATGCTGAAGAGGCCGGACGAAAAGGCCGTCACCGAACGTGCCTATGACAATCCCGTTTTCGTCGAGGATGTCGTGCGCAACGTCGCCAAATTTTCCAACGCCCGCCCGGAGATCACCTGGTACCGCATCGAGGTGGAGAACTTCGAGTCGATCCACAATCACAGCGCCTACGCCGTGATCGAGAAGCAGGTCCGCTGAGGGGAGACGTTACGGCCAACAATGGAGCGCGGACTTCAGTCCGCCCCGGAGAATCTGTCTTTGCGAAGCCAAGCGGACTGAAGTCCGCGCTCCGTTCATTTTCCCCAACCGGAAGTCTCACGACATCCGCTGCAGGCTTTACTCCGGGCGCACATCTGCGGCATTCTATCCGTTAGATGCAGGCCACCGTTCTGAAATCCACCGCATGTCTGCTGGCGGCATTGCTTTCGCTCTTCGCCGTCGCTCCGCTGTCGGCGCAGACGGCCTCCGGATCGGGTGATGCGGCGCTGCGTGCGAAGATCGCCGAGTTGGAAGGCGCGCTGCGGAAGCTCCAGGCGGAGAACGCCTTGCTCCGCAAGCAACTGGCGGAGCCGGAGACAGCGAAGCCTGCGGAGGCACCCGCGAAAATCCTCCCCGACGGCGCGCGCTGGATCAGCACCACCGGCAAGAGGCACAATTCATCATGCCGCTACTTCGGCCAGGGAAAGGGACGGGCCGGAAAGCAGGGGGAGGGAGTGCCTTGCAAGGTGTGCGGCGGCTGATCGTTCGTAGCGGGATGGCTGCGCCATCACGGCGGGGTGGGCACCATCCGAACAACCGGCTGCGGTCCACCATGGACTTCCCCTCCACCGGAAGTCTCACGACTTCCGCCACCCCTGAAGGCGGATTCCAGGAGTAGCGAGCCTCGTGAGAGGCTCGGCGGTGTGGATGGCTCCTGACGGATAGGTGGATCAGCACCACCGGCAAGATCCACAAAGGATTGGAACGGCTTTCACGGATTCGGATCCTCCGCTTCATTCTCAATCCGTGAAATCCGTATAATCCGTTGTTCCCTCTGCCATCACGAAAAGTCACACCATTTCTGAGACTTGGCGTGAGCCATATCTCCCCGATTGCTTCCGTTTATGTGGGTTTCCGTGGGTTTGTTTTTGGTTTGGTTCGGGCGGCGGATTTACCTGTCCACAGCATTGACGGCCCGTGGTCCAAGTGCAAAATTCCGCCGCCGGGCGGAAGTATCCACTCGTATCCGGCACTTCCACCGCCTCCCTAACAGTCATGCCAACTACCATTGCCATCAACGGATTCGGCCGCATCGGACGCCTCGTCTTCCGTGCCCTCGTCGAACAAGGTCACCTCGGAACCACCTTCAACGTCGTCGCCGTCGGTGACATCGTTCCGGCCGACAACCTCGCTTACCTGCTCAAGTACGACTCCACGCAGGGCAAGTTCGCAGGTACCGTTTCCTCGAAGAAGTCCAAGCCTGAGCTGGAAGAGGACGACGTCCTCGTCGTGGACGGCCATGAGATCAAGGTCGTGAGCGCCCGCACCCCGGATGGTCTTCCTTGGAAAGAGCTCGGCGTCGAAGTCGTCATCGAGTCCACCGGCCTCTTCACCGAAGCTGACAAGGCCAAGGGCCACATCACCGCTGGTGCGAAGAAGGTCATCATCTCCGCTCCTGCGAAGGGCGAGGACGGCACCTTCGTCGTCGGCGTCAACGACGACCAATACGATCCGTCGAAGCACCACATCATCTCCAACGCGAGCTGCACCACCAACTGCCTTGCCCCCCTCGTGCACGTCCTCCTCAAGGAAGGTTTCGGCATCAAGGAAGGTCTGATGACCACCGTCCACTCCTACACCGCGACCCAGAAGACGGTTGACGGTCCTTCCAAGAAGGACTGGAAGGGTGGCCGCAGCGCTGCGATCAACATCATCCCGTCCACCACGGGTGCCGCGAAGGCTGTCGCCCTCGTCTGCCCGGAAGTGGCTGGCAAGCTCACCGGTATGGCCTTCCGCGTGCCGACCCCGACCGTCTCCGCCGTGGACCTCACCGTGAAGACCGAGAAGGAAACCTCCCTCGCGGAGATCAAGGCAGCCCTCAAGAAGGCTTCCGAGACCTACCTCAAGGGCATCCTCGCCTACACCGAAGACGAAGTGGTCTCCACCGACTTCATCCACGACAAGAGCTCGTCGATCTTCGACGCCGGCTCCTCCATCGAGCTGAACTCCACGTTCTTCAAGCTCGTGAGCTGGTATGACAACGAGTGGGGCTACTCCAACCGCGTCATCGACCTCCTCACGGACGTCGTCAAGAAGGGCATCTGATCCTTCGCGCGAACCGCGATTCACGGAACGGCAACCCGCACAGGGTTGCCGTTCTTTTTTTGTGCATAAATCCGGATTTCCGGGGCGGGCCGGGGCGCTGTGAATCCCCGGGGTTCAAGGGATCACGGCGGAACGACTCCTGTTAGAATCTGTTAGATGGAGCGAAACCGTTTGAATCATCCCCGTTTTGTGCGAAGTTCGGCGCGATGGACATCAAACAAGACGTCCGGATGTTTTGTTCGGACCTGGACGGAACGCTGTTGGGGAAACCCGATTCGACGGCGGATTTCGTGGTGACGTGGAGGGACATGGGGGCGGAGAGACCGCTCCTTGTCTATAGCACCGGGCGTCTGCTGAAGGACGCGCGGCGAATTGTGAGGGAGAATGGGTTGCCCCATCCGGACTACTACATCGCCGGGGTGGGCACCACCATCCAGCGTGTCGCCGAGGATGAGGTGCTGAGGGAGTTTTCCTCGATCCTTGACGAGAAATGGGACCTGCGGCGGGTGAGGGAGATCGTCTCCGCGCTGGAGGGCATCGAACCCCAGCCGGACGAGCAGCAGCATGAGTGGAAGAGCAGTTGGTACTGGCGGGAGAAAAGCCGCTCCGACATTGATTCCCTCAGGAAGCAACTGGCGGATGCCGGCGCGCAGGTCGTCTATTCCTCCTCACGGGATCTCGACATCCTGCCGATGCACGCGAACAAGGGCAACGCGCTGGCGTGGCTCTGTGAAAAGCTGGAGATCCCGCTGGAGCAGGTGGTCGTTGCCGGGGACACCGGGAATGACGCCTCCATGTTCCTGCTTTCCGGAGTCAGGGGCATCGCCGTGGAGAATGCGGAGCCGGAACTGCTGGACGCGCTGATCGAGGCGGACGCCTACCGTGCCCGCGGGGTGTGCGCCGCGGGTGTGCTGGAGGGACTGGTCCACTATGGCGTGGTGGAGGAGATCAGAAGCTGCGGGTCCTCCATCCAGGACCACGCGCACGACCCGGAGATCGTCCGCTTGTTCGAGACTCCGGTGCGCACTGCGGGCAGCGAGGAGTCCTTCATCCAGACCGCCTACCAGAAGGCGCTGGAGGCATTGGAGAAATGCGTCACCCCGCTCGGCTTCAGCGCGTGTTCCATCGGCGACAACGCCGTGACCGGCACGGATGAGAACTACAACAGCGTGTGGGGGCGGGACGGGGCCATGGCCATCACCGGCAGCCTCGCCGCGCATGACGACCGTTTCCGCGACTGCCAGCGCGCCACCCTGCGCACGCTGCTGGGTCATCTGGCGGAGAACGGCCAGATCCCGGCGAACGTGCACATCGCCAGCGGAAAGCCGGACTACTCCGGCGTCGGTGGCATCGCCGCCATCGACAGCGGCCTGTGGGTCGTCATCGCGTTGCACGCCTTCGTGGAAAAGACACGGGAGGTGAAGTTGCTGCGCGAATACCGCGGCGCCATCGCCCGGGTCATGCAGTGGCTGGAGGCCCATGACAGCAACCAGGACGGACTGCTGGAGGTGCCGGAGGCGGGCGACTGGATGGATCTCTTCAACCGCAGCTACAACGTGCTCTATGACGAGGTCCTGTGGTGCAGGGCGAATGTATGTTACGCGCGGATGATGGAGCTGCTGGGGGAGAAAGCCATCGCCAGCCGCTACTTCCTGCGCGCGGAGCGGGTGAAGCAGGCCATCCTAAAGCGGTTCTGGCCCAGCACCCACGCGCTCTCCGCAGGGGACAGCGTGGTCAACTTCGACCAGGTCCAGCACGCCATCGGTGACTCGCGCTACCTCCTCGCGCAGGTGACGCCGTTCTCGTTCGACTGGCGCTGTGACGTCCCGGCGAATGTGATGGCATTCCTTTTCAACGTGCTCGACATCGAGAAGGCGAAGGTCGCGTTCCGTTTCATGTGGGGCGTCGGGGTGAACCAGCCGTTCCCGGTGAGGAACCTCTACCCGGTGGTGAACGCGGGTGACCCGGACTGGAAGAGCTACTACACCGTCAATCTCCTCAACCTGCCGAACCACTACCACAACGGCGGTATCTGGGGATGGGTCGGCGGACAGTGGGTGAAGTTCATCAACCGGCTGGGACTGCGTGACATCGCCCGCAAGGAACTGCTCAAGCTGGCGGAACTGAACCACCAGGGGATCTACCAGGAGTGGGAGTTCAACGAATGGTACCACGGCCAGACCGGCAGACCCATGGGCAAGGCCTTCCAGGCATGGTCCGCGTCGGAGTTCATCTCCGCGTATCATGATGTGATGGAGGATTGATGATATGGGATTGGACCTGATTCACATATCCATCCACGGGCTGATCCGTGGGGACCACATGGAGCTGGGCCGCGACCCGGACACCGGCGGACAGTGCCTCTACGTGCTGGAGCTGGTGAAGGCGCTCGCGCTCGACCCGGCGGTGGACCGCGTTTCCCTGCTGACGCGCAGGGTGGCGGATCCCAAGCTTTCACCCGACTACGCCAGGGACCATGAACCGCTCGGCCCGAAGGCGGAGATCGTCAGGATCGACGCCGGACCGAAGCGCTATCTGCGGAAGGAGGTGCTGTGGCGGCATCTGGATGCCTTCATCGACAGCACCCTGAGCTATCTGCGGAAGCAGCGGCGGGTCCCGGACCTGATCCACGCGCACTATGCGGATGCCGGCTATGTCGGCAGGCACCTCGCGGCCGTTCTCGGGTGTCCGTTCATCTTCACCGGGCATTCGCTCGGCCGGGTGAAACTCCAGCGCCTGCAGCATGGCGGGGCGGATCTCGCGGAGATGGAGGAACGCTACAACCTCGCCGCACGAATCGAGGCGGAGGAACTGAGCCTGGATGCCGCCAACCTGGTCTGCACCAGCACCCGGCAGGAAGTGGAGGAGCAATACTCCATCTACCACCAGTATGCGGAGTCCCGCATGCGGGTCATCCCACCCGGCGTGGACCTCTCCAGATTCGAGGGGGAGTGCGCCCCGGAGCTGATGGCCTCGGTCGAAAGAAAGCTCGGCGCGTTCCTGACGGATCCCTCCCGCGTTCCCATTCTGACCATCGCCCGCGCGGATGAACGGAAGAACCTCCCCGCCCTGGTGCGGGCGTTTTCCAAGAACCGGTGGCTGCGGGAAAATGCCAACCTCATCGTGATCGGCGGGAACCGGGATTCGTTCGCGAAGCTCCCCAACGGGCCGAAACGCGTTTGGAACGAATTGCTGCGGGCCATCGACGACGCGGACCTTTATGGCCGGATCGCCTATCCCAAGCGGCATGAACCGGCGGAAATCCCGGCCTTCTACCAGTGGGTGGAGGAAAGGGGAGGGGTGTTCGTCAATCCGGCGTTCACGGAGCCGTTCGGCCTCACGTTGCTGGAGGCCGCGGCAGGCGGGCTTCCACTGGTGGCGACCAACGACGGCGGCCCCAGGGACATCCTGGCGAACTGCGCGAATGGTGTGCTCATCGACCCGATGGATGAACTGGAAATGGGCACCGCCATCGAGGAGATCGCGGCGGATCCGGAGCGCCGGAGCCAGCTTTCCGCAAATGGCTCCACGAACGTCCGGCGGCACTATTCATGGAGCCGGCATGTGGAGCGGTACTTGTCGGAGATCCGGGAGATCCTCCCGCCCTCCAGGCCGGCCAGAACCAGCGGCTCCCAGGGGGCGCTCATTGCCAGTGACCGTTGGGTGGTGATGGATCTCCCGGCGGGCATCGGGGAGGAACCGGCGGACCTCGTCCGGCGGTGGCGGAGCCTGTTCGACGGCAGCCGCCTGGGGCTGGGCATCGCGACGGGCATGCACCTGGAGGAAGCCCGGGACTTCATCCGGAGGCATGATCTGCCGGAGCCGGGGTTCCTGATTTCCAGCCTGGGGGCGGAGATCCACTATGGGACGCGGGGTGTGAGGGATGACCGGTGGCGGCATCAGGTTTCCGCCCGCTGGAACCGGGACCAGGTCATGGAGGCGCTGGCGGACACGCCGGGGCTCACCCTGCAGGCGGAGAACAGCCAGCACGACTTCAAGGTTTCCTACCTCATGGATGCTTCCCGGGCACCGGGACGGATGGCGATCCAGCGCATGCTCCGGGAAAATGGCATTGCGGCGAAGGTCATGGTCACCGCACGTTCGTTCGTGGATGTGGTGCCGCTGCGGGGGGGGAAGGATGTGGCGCTCCGCTACATCGAGCACCGCTGGGGGATCGAGCCGGGGCATATCTTCTACTTCGCGGGCTATGGAAATGACATGGGGGCCGTGCGGGGCAGGAACCTTTCGGTGATTCCCTCCGACGGGGACCGCATCCTCCGCCAGATCGTCCCGCGACCCAGGATCTACCACGCCCGTGAAAAGGGGCTGGCGGGATTTTTCGAGGGCTTGGAACACTACGGATTCCTCGGGCAGGCGGACCCTCCGAAGCCCTACGAGGAACCGGGGGAAGAGGCGGTCAGCCAGATCGAGCTGCACCCGTGAATCCCGCGGCGGGGCGGGGGCGGAGTGCCGGGAACAACCGGGGAAAAACCCGGGATTTCCCACACTTGCACCCCACCCGGCCGCCGTCTAAAACCCTCCCGACCCTATGGCAGACTACACCGAAGCCGACATCAAATCCCTGGACTGGCGCGAACACATCCGGATGCGCCCGGGCATGTACATCGGCAAGCTGGGTGACGGTTCCTCCCCGGATGACGGCCTCTACATCCTGCTCAAGGAGGCGGTGGACAACTCCATCGACGAACACATCATGGGCCACGGCAAGGAGGTCCGCATCGACATCGATGAGCAGGGCCGCGTGGAGGTCCGGGACTTCGGCCGCGGCATCCCCTTGGGCAAGCTTTACGACTGCGCCGCGCAGATCAACACCGGCGCGAAATACGACAGCGAGGCCTTCAAGAAATCCGTCGGCCTCAACGGCGTCGGCATCAAGGCGGTCAACGCCCTTTCCTCCTTCTTCGAGATCCAGGCATGGCGCGAGGGCACGACCAAGGCGCTTGAGTTCTCCAAGGGCCAGCTCACCGTCGATATGCCGAACCCGCGCCGCGATGAAGGCGCGAACGGCACCCGCCTCGCCTTCGAGGTGGACCGCACCATTTTCCCGGCCAAGGCGAAGTACAAGGAAGCCTTCGTCGAAAAGATGTGCCGCTACTATTCCTACCTGAACCCGGCCCTCACGGTCGTGTTCAACGGGAAGAAATTCCGCTCGAAGGACGGCCTGCTCGACCTCCTGCGGGAGGAGATGGAGAACGAGGCGCTCTACCCGCCGATCCACCTGGTCGGAAAGGACATCGAGATCGCCTTCACCCACAGCCCGGAGAGCGGGGAGGAGTACTACACCTTCGTCAACGGCCAGAACACCTCCCAGGGCGGCACCCACCTCGCCGCCTTCCGTGAGGCGCTGGTGCAGGTCGTCCGCGGCTTCTACAAGAAGCAGTATGACCCCGCGGACATCCGCGCCGGCATCGAGGCTGCCATCTGCGTGCGCATCATCGAGCCGGTGTTCGAGTCGCAGACGAAGACCAAGCTCGGCTCCACCACCGTCGCTCCTGAGGGTGAGTCCCTGCGGACCTTCATCGGGAACTTCCTCAAGACCAACCTCGACAACTACCTGCACAAGCACCCGCAGGTGGCGGAGGCCATCCAGAAGCGGATCATTTCCGCGGAGCGGGAGCGCAAGGACCTGAAAGGCGTGCAGAAGCTCGCCCGCGAGCGGTCCCGCCAGGCGAAGGTCCACAACAAGAAGCTGCGCGACTGCCGCGTCCACTTCGACACGAAGCACAAGCGCCGCGAGGAATCCACCCTCTTCATCACCGAGGGTGACTCCGCCTCCGGTTCCATCACCAAGAGCCGGGATGTGGAGACGCAGGCCGTGTTCTCCCTGCGCGGCAAGCCGCTCAACACCTTCAGCCTGCCGCGGAAGATCGTTTATGAAAACGAGGAGTTCGCCCTGCTGCAGGCCGCCCTCAACATTGAGGATGGCATCGAGGAACTGCGTTACAGCAAGGTCGTCATCGCCACCGATGCCGACGTCGATGGCATGCACATCCGCCTGCTGCTGCTCACCTTCTTCCTCCAGTTCTTCCCGGAGCTGATCCGTGACGGCCACCTCCACATCCTCCAGACGCCGCTGTTCCGCGTCCGCAACAAGAAGGAGACCATCTACTGTTATGACGAGCCGGAGCGCGTGAAGGCCATCGCCAAGCTGGGCAAGAACGCGGAGATCACCCGCTTCAAGGGTCTCGGTGAAATCTCCCCGGACGAGTTCAAGTTCATGATCGGCCCGGACATGCGGCTCGACCCCGTCGAGTATGAGGAAGGCAAGGGCGTGAAGGAACTGCTCGCCTTCTACATGGGCAAGAACACCCCGGACCGGCAGGAGTTCATCATCGACAACCTGCGCGAGGACGTGGACCGCCAGATCGAGGCCGCGGTGGCGTAGAGTTCTTCCGTAGCGTAATGGCTGCGCCATTACGGCTGGGTGGATGGGTGCGAAGCTTGGATTCCGATCCGGGATGGATGGCGTCTTTGCCCATGTGGAGCCGTGGGAAGAGGGTGGCTGGGACCGCATTCCTTGCGGTCAGGTGGATGATGGGTGATCTATGGATTAACTGCGTCCTCTGCTGCATCCGGAGAGCGCTTCTTTCTCCGGTTGTGGATTAGAATCAAGCCCAGCACTACGGGGGCTGAACACACCAACGCGATCCACACGCAATCAATGAATGGCAGCGCTTGTTGGGGGCGCAATGGGCCTAGGAAAAGGCTGATGGTAAGCCCCAGATTGAGGATAGAGAACGGGAGGACGAAGCTAATCAGGCGGGGTAATCCCCTGACATTCCTCATCCACGGAGTGGCAGCCACCAAGGTGAACAGCGAGACGAGCGGGATGGCCAACAAAAGGTAGAGTGAGGCAATTAGCATCCAAAGCGGCGATAAGGCGTAGGCGATGATCATCGGATCGGTTCCCCAAAGTGCCTTATTTGGGAAGCGACTTCAAGGCACGCACGTTGTAGGTGCCGAGTGCCTAGAGAGGAAATTCGCATTTTTCCACCCCTGTCACAAACCAGCCATCCCGTTCGTCATGAGGGTGAAATGGCGACGTTTGAAATAAAATTCGATCCCGACCAACCAGACGGTTTGACAACCGACCGGCTGGACGGTATGCCGTTTCCAACAATGGCACCGCACAACCCAGCCCAACGAGACCTGCTGCTGGATGCAGCCGAAACCGTCGCCGCCCGTGAAGGGGTGGCCCGTCTGACCTTCGACGCCGTGGCGGCGGAGGCCGGGGTGAGCAAGGGTGGTCTGCTGCACTACTTTTCCAGCAAGGAGCAGCTCATCGAGGCCATGGTCCAGCGGAGCGCGGACGGCTGGCGGAACTGCTTCATGACCGGCTATGCGGAAGCTCCCGAAGGACCGGGCCGCATGCTCCGCGGCATCCTCAACCATTGCTGCATGGACGCGCGCAACTGGACGGACGGCCTGCGCCGCAGCTACTCCGCCATCTTCGCCGCGCTGGCCCAGAACTCGGAACTCGTCCAGCCGATGCGTGACGTCTATGACGAACTCTACGGCCTCATCCGCAACGACGGCCTGCCGGACCATGTCGCGGAGATCGTCATGGCCGCCATCGACGGCCTCTGGTTCTACTGGGTGATGCGCCTGCGGCCTGTGGACCAGGAGGCTCTCGACCGCCTGCGCTGCACCTTGGAGCGCATCGTCGCCCTCGCCGTGGAGAAGCCGGAGACGTTCGACGTCCAGATAACGACGCCTCCGCCATCCGCCGATGCCTGAATGAACGTCCTCCTGATTTCCCAAGCGTCCCTTTCCCGTCTTCCCCGAACCTCTGCCACGACCACTCCCATGAAAGCCAGTTCCTGGATCATCTCCCTCGTCCTCATCGGTGCGCTCGGTGCCGCCGCCGTCGGTCTCACCGCATGGAAGCGGGCCGATATCAAAAAATCCATGGAGGCCGCCGCCGCGATGCCGGAGCCGGCGGAAAGCATCGTCACCGTCCCGGCCGGGGAGGTGGACCACCGCAGCTCCACCGTGGCGGTGGGCACGGTGCTGGCCCTGCGCTCCGTCACCCTGCGCAATGAAATGGCGGGCACGGTGGTGAAGGCGGACCTCACCCCGGGCAAGATCGTGGAAGCGGGCACCGTGCTGGTGGCGCTGGACGTTTCCGTGGAGGAGGCGGAGCTGCGCGCGCAGGAAGCCCAGATCGCCCTGGCGGAAACCACGCTCAAGCGCATGCAGCGGCTCTCCGGGGAGGACGCCGCGCCGGTGGTGGACCTGGAGCGCGCGCAGGCGGAGCGCGACATCGCCCTGGCCCAGGCGGCCCGGACAAAGGCGGTCATGGTGCGCAAGACCATCACCGCGCCGTTCCGCGCCCGCATCGGCATTTCCGACGTCCACCCGGGCCAGTATCTGGAGGAGGGGAGCCAGCTCACCACCCTGCAGGGAGTGGATGACGCGGTGCATGTGGATTTCACCGTGACCCAGGTGGTGGTGGCGGGGCTCAAGGAGGGGGACCATGTGGAGATCCTTGCCGGCGGGGACCGTCCGCCGGTGCTCGCGGAGATCGTCGCGCTGGACGCGCGGGTGGATCCCCGCAACCGCAGCTCCGTCGTCCGCGCGCGCATCGCGGATGCGAAGCAGGCGCCCACGCCGGGGTCTTCCGTCCG
Source organism: Luteolibacter sp. SL250 (assembly GCF_026625605.1). Taxonomy (NCBI): domain Bacteria; kingdom Pseudomonadati; phylum Verrucomicrobiota; class Verrucomicrobiia; order Verrucomicrobiales; family Verrucomicrobiaceae; genus Luteolibacter; species Luteolibacter sp. SL250. Next base: position 3,627,280 of record NZ_CP113054.1, on the reverse strand, counting down.
GGTGCGCGTCCCTGTCGGGGAAGCCCGGAAGGTGGTCACCGTTCCGGTGAGCGCCCTGCGCCGCGGGCCGGAGGGAGACCATGTTTTCGTCGTCGCGAATGATCCCAAGGGCAATCCCCGCTCACAGCAGCGCCTCGTGAAAAGCGGACCGATGAACGGGGACTTCATCGTGATCGAGTCCGGCCTGAAGCCGGGCGAAATCGTCGCCACCGCCGGTTCGTTCAAACTCCGGGAAGGTGCGCTGGTCGCCGTGGCCGCCGCCCCGAAGGCCGCCGCCGCAGGCCAGGCCAACTGAGCCGCCGGACAACCCCAACTCCAGATCCGCAGTGAAATCGTTCACCGATATCTTCATCAAGTTTCCGGTGCTGGCCATCGTGGTCAACCTGGTCATCGTCCTCGTCGGCTGGCGGGCCATCTACTCGCTGCCCGTCCAGCAGTTCCCGAAGCTGGAAAGTTCCTCCGTCATCATCACCACCGTCTATTACGGCGCGAGCGCGGAGACGGTGCGGGGCTTCCTCACCACACCCATCGAGAAAGTGGTGTCCCAGATCGGCGGCGTCGATCACGTGGAGTCCACCAGCCGGGCGGGCACCAGCATCGTGACGGTGCGGCTGAAGCTGAACCATGACACGACCGCCGCGCTGGCGGAGGTCACGGCACGTCTCCAGCAGGTGCGCGCGGAACTGCCCGCGGAGGCGGAGCCGCCGTTGGTGGAGATCCAGCGGGCCGACCGTCCGTATGCCACGTTCTATCTGAGCTTCACCTCCACGGAGCGGGATGTGCCGGCGATGACGGACTGGCTGACCCGCACCATGCAACCGCAGTTCTCCACGCTGCCGGGGGTGCAGCGCGTGACGCTGGAAGGCGCCCGCCCCATCGCGATGCGGGTGTGGATCGATCCGGACCGCCTCGCCGCGCTGAACCTCTCTCCGGGGGACGTCCAGAACGCCCTGGTGCGGAACAATTTCCTCGCCGCCGTCGGCCGCACGAAAGGGAACCTCGTGGAGATCAACCTGCTGGCGAACACCGACCTGCGGACCGAGCAGGAGTTCTCCAACATCATCGTCTCCGAGCGGGAGGGCAGCATCGTCCGCCTCAGTGATGTGGCGGATGTGAAGCTGGGCGCGGAGGAGCCGGACTACGTGGCGAAGGAAAACAAGCAGGAGTCCGTCTATCTGGGCGTGTGGCCGCTGGTCGGCTCCAACGAGATCGAGATCCAGCAGGCGCTCACCGCGAAGATGGAGGAGATCCAGGCCACGCTGCCGAAGGACATGAGGATGAAGCTGGTTTATGACGGCACCATGTTCATGCGCAGCGCGCTGAAGGAGATCAGCAAGACGCTGCTGGAGACGGTGCTCATCGTCGGCCTGGCGGTGTTCCTTTTCCTCGGTTCCATCCGCACCGCGCTGGTGCCGCTCATCGCCATGCCCATCTCGCTCATCGGCGCGGCGGCCATCATGCTCGCTCTCGGTTTCTCGCTGAACCTGCTGACCATCCTCGCCATCGTGCTGGCGGTCGGCCTGGTGGTGGATGACGCCATCGTCGTGGTGGAGAACATCGAACGGCACGTGCGGGAAGGGAAGTCGCGCATGCAGGCGGCGTTGCTCGGCGCACGGGAGCTGCAGGGTCCCATTGTCGCGATGACCATCACGCTGGCGGCGGTGTACGCGCCCATCGGCTTCCAGGGTGGCCTGACCGGCTCGCTGTTCCTGGAGTTCGCCATCACGCTGGCGGCGGCGGTGGTGGTGTCCGGCTTCGTCGCGCTGACGTTGTCCCCGGTGATGAGCTCGAAGTTCATCCACGCCGGCGGCCATGAAGGCAGGCTGACGAAGTTCGTGAACCGCATCTTCGACAAGGTGAAGGCGGCCTATGGCGTGGCGCTGGACGGCGCGCTGCGCATCCGGTGGGTCATCGTCGGCGTGTCCTTCGTGGTCATGCTCGCCGCAGTTCCGTTCTATCTGTTCTCCCAGCGGGAGATGGCGCCGGTGGAGGACCAGAGCCACATCAGCGTCTTCATGGACACCTCCCCGGACTCCACGGTGGAGGCGTCAAACCGGGACTCCATGGCGGTCGTCGATGCTGTCACCTCCATGCCGGAGGCGGAATACATGTGGTCGCTGACCACCAACTGGGGCGGCTTCGGCGGCATGTCCGCGAAGGACTGGAAGGACCGCGGGCGCACGACCGAGGAAATGTACGGCGAGCTTTTCGGCCGCGTTTCCCAGGTTCCTGGCATCCGCGTCTTCCCGCGGCTGGACCCTCCGCTGCCGACTCCCGGCCAATATGATGTCGAGCTGGTGCTGCTCACCGACGGCCCGGTGGAGGACCTGCTGCCGGTCGCGCAGCAGGTCATCGGCGCCGGATTCGCCAGCGGGCAGTTCCTTTACGTGGACACCGACCTCAAGATCGACCGTCCTGAAGCCCGCGTGAACATCGACCGCGAGCAGCTCGCGGACCTGGGGCTGGACCTCGCCGCGGTCGGCCAGGAACTCGGCACGCTCCTCGGTGGCGCGTATGTGAACCGTTTCAACTACTTCGACCGCAGCTACAAGGTGATCCCGCAGCTCGGGGATGAGAACCGCTCCGCCGTCGGGCCGTTGCTGGACATGAAGATCAAGACCCCGGCGGGGGACCTGCTGCCCGTTTCCTCCTTCGCCACCGTGGAGGCGCGGACCTCGCCGCGCACCCTGAACCGCTTCCAGCAACAGAATGCGGTGAAGATCTTCGGCGGCGTGGCTCCCGGCGTGACGAAGGAAGCCGGCCTCCGCGTGCTGGAGGACGCCGCGAAAAAAGCCATGGGCAAGGACCTGGTCATGGACCACGCGGGCGAGTCCCGCCAGATCCGCAAGGAAGGCTCCGCGCTGGTGGTCACGCTCGGCTTCGCCATCATCCTCATCTACCTCGTGCTGGCGGCCCAGTTCCACAGCTTCCGGGATCCGCTCATCGTGCTGCTCGGGTCGGTGCCGCTCGCCATCTCCGGCGCGCTCGTCTTCACCTTCCTCGGCTTCACCACCATCAACATCTACTCCCAGGTCGGCCTCATCACGCTGGTGGGACTGATCGCGAAGAACGGCATCCTGATCGTCGAGTTCGCGAACGAACTGCAGACCCGTGGACTGGAGAAAGTGGAGGCGTTGAAGGAAGCGGCCCTCACCCGGCTGCGGCCGGTGCTCATGACCACGGCGGCCACCGTCTTCGGCCACTTCCCGCTGGTGCTGGTCACCGGTCCGGGGGCGGAAGCGCGGAACAGCATCGGAATCGTGCTGGTCACCGGCATGCTGGTCGGCACCGTCTTCACCCTGTTCGTGGTGCCAGCGTTCTACGTCATCATCGCGGCGAAGCACCGCCGCCATGAGGATGAGGAGGCGGAGACGGAGGAAATCCCGGCCGCCGCACCGCTCGCCACGGCGTGACCGCGTGGGGCGTCCGTCCGCCTTTCCCGATTATTGCTGACGAGATCTGCCCCGGGCGGTTTTATCTCGGGGCGAGATTGATGAAGTTCCGGAGCCTCCTACCGTTGTTGTTGATTCTTCCGGCGGAGGCCGGGGCGCAGGTGCAGACCGGCCCGCGCTTCGTGGTCTCCACCCTGGCGGACCGGAACAACGGCACCGCCCTCACCGGGGATTGCACGTTGCGGGAGGCCATCGGCGCGGCCGCCACATCCGGCCAGCCTGCCATCATCGTCTTCGCGGAGAATCTGGGCGGCACCCTCACCCTCAGTCCCGCGCTCGGCCAGTTGAGCCTCAGCTCCCCGGTATCCATCCTCGGTCCGGGAGCGCGTGCGCTCACGGTGTCTGGTGGCGGCGCGCTGCGTGTGTTCGGCGTGTCGGGCGGGCCGCATCTCATCTCCGGCATCACCATTTCCGGAGGGAAAGTAACGGCCATGAACCAGAGTGGGGGAGGGATCTCGTCCAGTGGTGATCTTGTCATCCAGGATTGCTCGATCTCCGGCAACCAGGTGCAGTCCCCCGCCTACTTCGTCTCCAGCGGTGGTGGCATCTTCGTCAATGGCGGCACGCTCACGCTGGTCCGCAGCAGCGTGAGCGGAAACACCGCCACGGGTATGAATGTTTCCGGAAACCGATACGGATATGACGCCATGGGCGCGGGCGTCCATGTCGCCTCTGGAATTTTCACCGCCAGGTCCTCCACCTTCCAGGGAAACACCGCCACCGGTGGCAGCGGAACCAGCCGCACCGGCTGGGCCTGCGGGGGCATCTACAACAACGGCACCACCGTCCTCCGCAACTGCACCGTCAGCGGGAACACCGCCACCGCGACGGACGCCCCCGGCATCGGCGGGATCTTCAGTGCCGGAGGAAATTGCACGCTCTCCAGCACCGTGGTCGCGGCCAACACGGTCACGGGCTATGCCCGGCACCGTGACGTGCGGGGTGCCTTCACCTCGGACGGCTACAACTTCATCGGCGCCACCAACGGCTTCCCCGCGGGCGAGCATGAGGTGCGCGCCTTTGCCCAGGCCACCGACCTGACCGGGACGGAGCAATCCCCGCGCGATCCCAAGCTCGGCGCGTTCCAGAGCAACGGTGGCTCCACCAACACCATGCTCCCGCTGGCGGACAGCCCGCTGGTGGACCAGGGGAAGACCACCGCGGAAGCCCTGGATGACCAACGGGGCCGCAGCCGTTTCGTGGACGACGCCGCGATCCCCAATGCCGCGGGCGGCGACGGCGCGGACATCGGTGCCGTCGAATACGGCGCCCCGATCGATCTGCCGACGATCGAATTCACCGCCGGGGGTGCCGTCATCCGCCTGAAAGGGGAACGGGGGATGAACCACACGTTCGAATACAGCGACGATCTCGACGACCCGTGGACTCCCTTCGGCGGCGTGATCTTTTCAGATGGCGGAGGAAACCTTACGGTCCTGGATCCGTTCAATCCCGGCCCCCGGCCGCCACGCCGGTTCTACCGGGCCGTTCCCGCGCCATAGGCAGGGCGGCCGCGCGTTCTCCCTCAGCCCGTCCTCACCGACGTGGCGGGCGGGGGGCTCCGCCACGTCAGCTCGGGCTATCCTAAAGCAGGAAAATTTCGGGGTGGTGCCGGATCATGGACATCACGTCCGACAGGCGGAGGAAACCACGGATTCCGCCGGTTGGTTAATCCCCACTCCATGAATCCGGCACCGGATTCCATAAACGGGCAAAAGCAAAAAACACGTCGTCTATCCGCTTGAAATGGCGTGAAGCCTTCCTAGCGTGACGCCTGTAATGGGTCTGCGCATAAGGGTGATGGTCGTCGATGACGTTGCGGTGCAACGGATGGTCATGCGTCGCCTCATCGGCCAGCACTCCTTTCTGGAGTGGATCGGCGAAGCCGACGGGGCGGAAAAGGCCCTCGTGATGATCGATGAACTGAATCCGGACGTGCTGCTGCTCGACGTGCAGATGCCCGGCCTCACCGGACTGGAGTTGTTCGCGAGCCTGAAAAATCCGCCGAAGGTCGTCTTCGCCAGCGCATGGCCCACCTACGCGGTGGACGCCTTTACCCTGGACGCGGTGGATTACCTCCTCAAGCCGGTGTCCCCGGAACGGTTCGCCTCCACCGCCAAGCGGCTGGAGCGTCTTTTCACCGAAGACGAGAACCCCGCCGTCCGCCATGAACCGATGGACCGCATCTGCGTGCGCAGCACGGAGCGCACGATTTTCCTGCCCCTGCCCACTGTCGCCTCGCTGAAGGCGGACGGGGATTTCACCTGGGTCCGGGATGTCCAGCAGCCGGCGATCCTCGCCTGCAGGCGGATCGGCGAGTTCGAGGAAATCCTCCCGTCTCCTCCATTCATCCGCCTGGACCGCTCCCTCATCATCAACCTTGAGCGTGTCGCAAAGGTCGAACGCCTGTCGCGGAACGGCGCCCAGGTCTGGTTGCGCGGGCTGGAGGAACCGGTGGAGATCGGCAGGACCGCCCTCGCCCGGCTTCAGGAGGTGATGAAGGTGCCCTGAGCGGGGTTCCGCCACCGGGCTACTTCTTGTTCATGTCCGGGATGCTCAGCGTGAAGGTGGCGCCCTCACCCGGCTTACTTTCCACACGGACTTCGCCACCCAGCAGGCGTGCCAGTTGGGAGGAAATGGACAGTCCCAGTCCCGTCCCGCCGTGTTCACGGGACACGGACGGATCCGCCTGCGCATACGGTTCGAAGATTTTCTCCGTCTGGTCCGGGCTGATGCCGGGACCGGTATCCTGCACCTTGAACTCGACGGTGGAGTAGGGGGTTTCCTGCGTGGCGACGACCTTCACGCCACCCTTCGAGGTGAACTTCACCGCATTGGAGATGAGGTTGGAGAGGATCTGCCGCAGGCGCGTCGGATCCGTCGTGATCGTGTCCGGCATCGCCGGGTCGATCTCCATTTCCAGGGAGATCGCCTTCGCGTTCGCCGCGGCATGGAACAGCTCCACGATGCGGTCGAGGAACTCGTCGATTATGACCGGCATCTTCTCCACATCCATTTTCGCGGCTTCCAGCTTGGAATGGTCGAGGGTGTTGTCCACCAGACGGAGCAGGTGGTTCGATGACATCTCCGCGATCTCCACCACCTGGTCCTTTTCCTCCTGGGTTTCCGAGGTCTTGTAGAGCCACAGGGAGCTGAGGATGCCGGACAGCGGGGTGCGCACCTCATGGGCCAGCACGGAGAGGAACCGGGACTTCGCCGCGTTCTCCGCCAGAGCGCGGGCCTCCGCGTCCTTCCGCGCGGCCACTTCCTCACGCAGCAGGCGGTTCATCCTAGCCGTCATGAGCGTCCACAGGCCGAAGGCCGCCGCCACCACGGCGATGGCGCCCAGCGACCAATAGACCCAGCGGAGGTCCGGCTTCGGATCACGCTCATAGATGAACGACTTCAGGTCCACCTTGTCCTTCAGGAAGCCGAGATCCGCATAGGCTTTCACGATGCTTTCCCAGCGGCCCGGATTGACGTAGCCCAGCTCGATCAGCTCCGGATGGATCAGCTTCACGGATTCCGCGGCCTCGAACAACAGATGGTCCCGGGAGTGGTCCTGGGGGTATTTCTTCAGGATGAGATCCACCATTTCCTCCTGGTGGGCCATGGCGTATTTCCAGCCGCGGAGGCTGGCGTCCAGGAATCGCTTCACCCGCTCCGGGTTCTCCCGGATCTGCTTCTCCGTGGTGAACAGGTTGTCGCCGTAGAAGTCGATCCCACCCGCCCTGGGGTTGAACACCTGGTAGGGGATTCCCTTTTCCTTCAGGAAAAAGGGCTGGTCCGTGGAGTAGCACGCCATGCCCTGCACCTTGTCCTCCAGCAGGTCCTCCAGGCGGAAGGTATGGGGACGGACGTCCACCTTCGAGACGTCGATGCCCTCATGCTTGAAGTAGGCCAGCAACTCCGCGGCATCCAGCTCCATCATGATCTTCCGGCGGGACAGCTCGTGGATGTCCTGGATCCCGGAGGCCTGGGTCGATATGAGCACAAAGGGGGAGTGCTGGTAGATCACCCCCAGCACCACCACCGGCTCCCCCTGGGCGCGCAGCAGGACGAGGTTCGACGTTCCCACTCCGAAGTCCGCGTTCCCCTTCGTCACCTCGCGGGCCGTGTCCTGTTCCGGCAACGCCTCGCGGATCTCCACGTCCAGACCCGCTTCCCGGTAGTAGCCTTTCTCCACCGCCGCATAGTAGCCCGCGAACTGGAACTGGTGGGTCCACTTGAGCTGCAGCGTCACCTTCTCCAGTGCGGAGGCCGGCAGGGCGGCGATCAACGTGAGCAAGGCGGGGAGTAGAACGCGGAGCCGGGATGGGCGGAGGGAAAAGGTCATCTGGACGGGTAATCTCGGACTGATGCTAACAGTCCTCCCCTCCGCGTTGGGAGTTTAAAATGATCCCGTCCGCGCCCATTCCGCCGCTGCCTCCCCCGCAGCTCCGCCGGTCGCGAAACAGGTGCCCATCACACGGATGGAGGCCTGCGCTTCATGGTCCGCGGAAAGGCAGCGCCCGGCCACGAAAAGTCCGGGGATGCCACGCGCTTTCAGGCAGCGCAGGGGGATGCCCGCCGGGCGGTTGTCCCTGGGGTAGCGCAGCTTCGGCCCCTTCACCGTTTCACGCAGTTCCATCGGCCAGGTTGCCAGCGCGATCTCATCGTTGAACCGCCGTCCTTCCAGCAGGTCCTCCGCGGCCAGCACATATTCCCCGATCCAGCGGCGGCTTTCCCGCACCCCGGCGCGGACCGGCCACTGGCTGATGTAGGCCTCCCTCCACCCGTCGCTGCTGCCGGAGAGAAAGCGCAGCACGTCCGCCGCGATCTTCCGCCCCCCGGACTCCAGTGAGGAAAGACACCGTGGGTCCAGAGGATCGTATCCGGAGACGGACTCCCCACCCGTGAGATCCAGCGAGCCGAAGATCTCACCCGGCCTGCCGGATGCGCGGAAACTGAGGCCCATCGCGGACTTCGGCAGCATTCCTTTCCGCACCCCCTCGACGATCCACCCCGCAGCCTGGAGCCGTGCGGCATCGTCGAAGCCCGGCATGCCCTGGATGCCGAAGACATAGGCGGGCCTCTGCAGTCCTGGGCTCTCCGTCATTTCCGCGCCACCGCCGAGAAAGCCAGCCACCACCGCATCTCCGGACGCATCCACCAGCGCGGTCGCGGAAATGTCGCGCACTCCGCCGCGCCCGCCCACCGTGACGTGCCACTGGCCGCCGTCCCGCCGGGCCGCGAGAACCTCCGTGTGGAAAAGGGTTTCCAGCGATGCTTCCGCCGCCGTGATCTCATCCGCGATCCTCACGAACTCCACCGGGTGCTGCGGCAGCACGTCCACCCGTCCCATTCGCAGGGGACCCAGACCGGTCGCGGCCATCATCCTCTCCGCCATCTCCGTGGCGAATCCGGGATTGGCCAACACCGCTCCGGATTCCTCCCGCAGCAGGTACAGCCCGCAGAATGTATGGACCAGGGAGGCGGTGCCCATGCCGCCCAGATAGCCGTACCGCTCCAGCAGCAGCGTGCGCGCGCCGGTCCGGGCCGCGGTCACGGCGGCCGCCAGTCCGGCGCTGCCACCTCCCACCACCAGGACATCATGGAGGCTGCTCATGGGGAGGTCTTCGAGGAAATGAGGGCGGCCAGCGAGCGGGGGGTCGAAAGGTTTGCCCGGGTCATGTCTCCGGGGCCCAGGATGACCCCGAACTTCTCCTCTGCGGCGACCACCATCTGCATCACCGCCATGGAGTCCAGTCCCGCGGAGAACAGATCTCCGTCGGCGGGGAACCCATCGCCCAGCTCCACCATGCCTTCCTCGTTCAACCAGTCGATCACCTCCTCCGGACTCATGCGCGGAAACCGTGGAAGCTCCCCATGGGCAAGTCAATCATGGACGGATGTATGTTCGATGATGGTCGAACTTTTCGGTTGAGAGTCGCAGGGCCGCTGTTACGGTCCCGCCCGAAACCGCATGCACCTTCCCACCTCCGACAGCGGCTCCACCTCGCCGGAAAAGGCCACGCTGAAATCCTGGCTCGCCGTCCTTTCCGTCTCTCTCGGCGCGTTCGTTCTCGTCACTTCGGAGTTCCTTCCCATCGGCCTGCTGACGAACATCTCCGGCGCGCTGGGCGTCTCCGACGGGGTGGCGGGGCTGATGGTTTCAGTCCCCGGCATCGTCGCCGCATTCGCCGCGCCCGCGCTGACGCTCCTCGCCAGCCGGGTGGACAGGAGGGTGCTGCTCCTTTCCCTGATGGCGCTGCTCGCCGTCTCCAGTTTCATTTCCGCCATCGCTCCGGATTTCAAGGTCATGCTGGCGGCGCGGGTGTTGTTCGGCATCAGCCTGGGAGGATTCTGGAGCAACGCCATCGCCCTCGGCGGCCGCCTGGTGCCGAAGGCGTCCATGGTCCGTGCCACCACCATCATCATGGCCGGCATCTCCATCGCCACCGTGGCGGGTGTGCCGGTGAGCAAGGTGGTCGCGGACTTCCTGGGATGGCGCACCGCATTTTCCGTGATCGGCGGGGTGGTCCTGCTGGCCGGTGCCGTCCAGTGGTGGGCGCTGCCAAAGCTCCCGGCGCCGAAGGCCCCGGGCTTCCTCCAGTTCACCCACCTGCTGCGCCACCCGGACGCGCGGCTGGGACTGGCGACGGTGGCGCTGGTCATCGCGGGCCACTTCGGGGCCTACACCTACGTGACCCCGTTCCTGAAGCAGAACCCGCAGATGGGACCGGGCCACATCAGCTCCCTGCTGCTCGCCTTCGGCGTGGCGGGCATCGCCGGGAACTTCATTGGTGGAGCGGCGGCGGGCAGGAACCTGCGGGGGACCATCGGCGTGGTCATCATCCTGCTGGCGGCCTCCATCATGCTGCTGCCATCCACCGGCATGAATGTGGCCTCGACTTCCGCGCTCATCCTCTGCTGGGGCCTGGCCTTCGGTGCGGTGCCCATCGTTCTCCAGCTATGGGTCTTCAAGGCCGCCCCGGAAGCCATGGAAGGAGGGGCCGCGCTGCTGACCTCCACCTTCCAGGTGTTCATCGCACTCGGTTCCGTGCTGGGCGGCCAGGTTGTGGACCACCACAGCGTGTCCTCCGTCATGTGGTGCGGGGGCGGGGTTTCCGCGCTCGCCATCCTCATCGTCCTCATCTCGCGCCACCAGCCCGCAGGAAAGGAAGCCGACGCTCCGGAAGCCTGTGGGGGGTGAGGGGAGAGGGCTGCTTCAGAACTCGACGGTTTCCCCGAGCGCGGCGATCTCCACGCTTCCGCCGTGGTGCTTTCCGGCCAGCGCCTCCCGCAGCGCATGCGCGGGTTCATGGTCACCGTGCACCAGCCACACCCGCTTCTTCGGGCCGGTGGTGCGGTCGAAGTATTCCAGCAGCTCCGAATGGTCCGCGTGGCCGGAGAAGGAATCCACCGCCTCGATCTTCGCACGCACCTTGAACCTCCCGCCGAGGATGGGCACCTCCGGCTCACCATCCCGGATGCGCCTGCCCAGCGTGTTCTCCGCGCAGTAGCCGACAAAAAGGACCGTGGTCCTGCCGTCCGCGATGTTGTGCTTCAGGTGGTGCAGGATCCGTCCCGCCTCGCACATGCCGGAAGCGGCAATGATGATCGCAGGTCCCTTCAGGTCGTTCAACGCCATCGATGCGTTCACGGAGCGGATGAGCGTCAGATTCTCGAAACCGAACGGATTCTCCCGCTGGAAGAGCTGCTCGTACACCGCCTCGTTGAACGAGTCCGGGTGCAGGCGGTAGATCTCCGTGGCACTCACCGCCAGCGGGCTGTCCACGAACACGGGCAGGCCGGGGATTTCCCCCTTCTGGAAAAGATCATGGAGCACATAGAGGATCGCCTGCGTCCTCTCCACGGCGAAGGCCGGGATGAGGATCTTCCCGCCGCGCTTCACCGCCTGCCGGATCACCTCACCGAACTGGTCGCCCACTCCGGGAGGGGCTTCGTGCTCGCGCCCGCCGTAGGTGCTCTCCATCAGCAGGAAGTCCACGTCCTGCACCGCCACGGGGTCCCGCAGCACCTCGCTGCCGCCACGGCCCACGTCTCCGGAGAAAAGGAAACGCTTTTTCTTCCCGTCCGCCTGGTCCGTGATCTCCAGCAGCACCTGCGCGCTGCCCAGGATGTGGCCCGCATCCACGAAGGTCATCGAAACCCCGTCCGCGATGAGCATCGGGCGGTCATAGCCGATGGTCACGAACTGGCGCAGGCACCGTTCCGCATCCTGCTCGCTGTAGAGGGCGGGCACCGCGTCCAGCCCGTCGCGCAGGCGGTGCTTGTTCAGCCATTCGATGTCGCTCTTCTGGATGCGCGCGGAGTCCGCGAGCATGATCTGGCAGAGGTCGCGCGTCGCGTTGGTCGCGTAGATGTTGCCGCTGAAACCCTTCGCGCACAGGTTCGGCAGGTTGCCGCTGTGGTCGATGTGGGCGTGGGACAGCACCACGCAGTCGATGTCCGCGGGATTGAAATGGGGGAAGCAGCAGTTGATGTCATACGCGTCCTTCCGCCGGCCCTGATAGAGCCCGCAATCCAGCAGGATGCGCTTCCCGTTGACCTCCAGCAGATGCTGCGAACCGGTGGTGGTGCCCGCGGCACCGCAGAATTTGAGTTTCATGCTTCAATACGAACATCGCGCCCCTTGCAGGGCACTTCAAGTCCGGAAGGCATTCCTAACGGTCTTCTGTTCGGATGCCATTCCCGGGATGAAGGATGATGACAACTGATTCCACTGATTTGCTGATTCAGGCAGAAGAATCCGCCTCCGATCTAGCTCTGATCCCGACTCACATCGGTTCTTCTGGAATCAGTGAATCAGTGAAATCAGTGGTATCGAATGTTTCCGATATCTCGCTGATTCCGAATTACGGGGAAGGCATTCCCTCAGTCCAGTTCCAGCGAAAACACCAGCGAGTCCCGGCCGCTGGCCTCGAACTGTTCACGCCGCTTCTCCGGCAGATCCTCCACCGTGGCGGCGCTGTAGCCCAGCCGGGTTGAGAAGAAATCCGCCGCCCTGTTCGTCAGCGCGAAGACGCGCGGGATCTTCCTTTCCCGGGCCATGTCCTCCGCATGCCGCACCAGCTCCACGCCGTAGCCCCGGCCCTCGTGCGCTTGCTTCACATACAGGCAGGCCACCTCCGCGGTGTCTTCCTCCCGGTACTCATGCAGCGCCACACAGCCGACGACGTTGTCGTCGATGGTCATGACGCGGAAGTCGTTGATCTTCGACTGGAGGTCCTCGTACGTGCGGGCGACCAGTTTCGTCCTGCGCACGCTGCGGCCGATCATGCCCAGCAGTTCCGGAATGTCCTCCTCCCGCAGCGGGCGGATGATCCGGTAGCTGTCCGCGTGGATCATGGTGCCCACGCCTTCGTTGGAGAAAAGTTCGTCCACCAGCACACCCTGGCGGCGTCCGTTGAGCACATGCACCCGGGGGATGCCGCGGTTGCACGCTTCCGCCGCGGCGTGGAGCAGTTCCACTCCCGGGCCGTCCGTCTGTTCCGTGAGGGCCAGCGCATCCGCCGCGCGGATGGCATGGGCCGGAGCGCCATTGATGAGCAGCGCTTCCTCCAGAAGGGCGATGACCTTCGTCACGCCGATGCCCTTGGCGAAGTCCACCACCGCCGGCGCCAGCGGGCTGGTCGAGGAGGCGTCGATCACCACCGACTGGCCACGCGCCAGGATATCCAGCGTGTCCTTGACCGCACCCGGATCGGTGATGGGCTTCAGGACCCGCGCGGACATGATCTCGCACTCCAGTGTCCAGTCGTAGAGGTCCTTCAGGTCCCCGCCCAGCACGGCGAGCACCAGCTTCACCCCCAGATCCTCCAGCACGGCCAGATCCAGCAGCGTTTCCGCGATGGCAGGTTCCGGCAGCAGTCCGGCCTCGATGAGTACGAGGAAGGTCTTCCCGCGGAACTGGGGAATGTACTGGAGAACCTCGCGGACGTTGCTCTGTTGGGCCACTGCGCTTTACCTAGCAGATGCCCGGCCACCCGCAAGGGCGGATCGTGGGGGGATGGGGCGGGGGGACAGGGCAGCCTCATTTCGGGAATTCAACCGCGAATGAACGCGAATAGACACGAATGGAAGGTGGGCTGATGCCGTATTCGGGGTGGAGCGGGGATTCTCCGGTTGGAAGGCATCACCACCCGATCCTGATTCACGGTAAATTCGCGTCCATTGGTGTTCATTCGCGGTTCGGATTTCCTGGAACAAGCCGACAAACGTCCCGACAGTTCCAAAATGAGATGGGCTTGGGGCGGGGGAACTCTGCGGTTGTCCCGGGCGTGTCCATGGTGTTCGCTGGCGCATGCTGCAGCTCAACCCAGACCTTTCCGACCTCGTCTCCGATGCCACGAAGGGGCTGCTGGACCGCTTCAACGCCCAGGCCACGGTGACCGCCGCCGCACCCGGCCGGGTCAACCTGATCGGCGAACACATCGACTACTGCGATGGCTTCGTGCTGCCTTTCGCCATCGACCGCCATGTGGTCATCGTCGGAACGGCGAACGGAACACGGGAGATCCGTCTGGCCACCGCGCTGAACCGGCAGACTGTCATCATCCCTGCGGAGGAACCCGTGGAGCGAGGGGAACCCACGTGGTCGGACTATCTCCGCGGCGTCATCCGCGGCTTCCAGGACCGCGGCCATGTCATCCCCGGGTTCGATGCCTTCATCCTTTCCTCCGTGCCGGGCGGCGCGGGGCTTTCCTCCTCCGCCGCACTGGAATGCGCCATGGCCACCTTCCTCGAGGGGCTTCTCGACACCGTCCTGGACACGAAGGAAAAGGCGCTGCTCTGCCAGAAGGCGGAGCATGACTTCGCCGGGGTCCCGTGTGGCGTCATGGACCAGTTCGCCTCCGCCTTCGGCAGACCGAACCGGCTCGTCCTCATCGACTGCCGGTCGGAGGAACCGGAGCTGGTGCCCTTTGAAAATCCCGACCTCACCGTCATCATTTCCAACACCATGGCCCACCACGCGCTGACGGACGGCGGCTACGCCACCCGCCGGAAGCAAACGGAGGAGGCGCTGGCCATCCTGGGCAAGGCGTCATGGCGGGATGTCACGGAAGCGGACGTGCTCGCCAACTGGGAAGCCATGGGGGATCCGGTGAACCGCCGCGCCCGCCACGTGGTCAGCGAGATCGCCCGCACCGTTGCCGCAGCCGCCGCGCTTTCCCGGAATGACTTCGAAACGCTGGGGCCGCTCATGGCCGCCAGCCATGACTCCCTGCGGAATGACTTCGAGGTTTCCTGTGAGGAACTGGACGTGATGGTGGACATCGCCCGCTCCATCGGCCGCAACGGCGGCGTCATCGGCAGCCGGATGACCGGTGGCGGCTTCGGCGGTTCCACCGTCACCCTCTGCGAGTCCGGCAGGGCTGCGGAGATCGCCGAGATCCTGGCCTCCCGCTATGCCGAGGCCACGGGTATCCAGCCACAGATCTTCGCCTCCCGCCCCGCCATGGGCGCCCATCTGGTGGGCTGACGGGGAGTTGGGGGATGGAGGCCGGCGCATGGGTGGACGGCTGGACTTTTGCTTGCCACGCGGCGGGATTGGGGGAGACTGCGCGAAGTTCGGCCCCCTTGCCAAAAAGCACCGCGTCCGCATGCCCCGGTTTTTCGTCCCCACGGTTCTCCTCGTCGTGTCACCCTTGTCGGTGACAGGAGACCTGCGTGCCCAGAGCCCTGGGATGCCGAAAGTGACGGTTCCTACCGGGGCACGGGCACCTGCCCCTCCCACCGGGCAGATCCGTCCGCCGGAACCGGTCACCCGCACGGTCTATCCGTGGAAAACGCACGTCACCTCCACCATCTTCTGGATCGGTGAGCAACCCACGCAGAACAACCCCACGCCGAACTGCAAGTCGTCCTGGGATGTCGCCTGGGCCATCAACTTCGGCGGCTATGATGATCCGAACCCGGAGAACCGCATCGCCAACCACACCACCGGGGAGTTCCGCCCGAAGGCGTTCATCCCGAAGCTCAATCCCTTCTACATCGCGTTGCCCTACAACGACGTGGTCAACTACAACACCCACAAGCCGGAGGCTTCCCGGATCATTCCCTGGTTCTCCCGCATGAGGCCCCTGCCCGGAAAGACGGTCTGCAAGGGGAGGTGGATCCAGATTTTCCACAAGGGCCGCAGTTGCTACGCCCAGTGGGAGGACTGCGGACCGTGGGTCACGGACGACTGGGAATACGTGTTCGGCAACAAACCACCGAAGACCAAGCAGAACGGCGCGGCGGGCATCGATCTCTCTCCTTCCGTCAGGGACTTCTTCGGCCTCCGGTCCGGGGAAAAGGTCCACTGGCGCTTCGTCGAAGCCGGGCAGGTGCCCTACGGGCCGTGGAAAAAATACGGCAGCCAGGTCGCCGCGAATGATCCCGACATCGAGGCGCAGCGGAGATACCTGGAGTACCTCCGCAAGCTGCGGGATGAGGAATTCATGAAACGGCCGATTCCCCGCTGAGCGTGCCGGGGCATCTGCCCTCCCTCAGGAAATCGATGGTCTGCCGCACGGCCTCCGGGTGGATCTGGATGAACGTGTGGTCCGCATCCACCACCGAGAAGCCCTTCAAGCCGTCCACCCGTCCACGGTTTGACGAAACAATGCCGTCGTTGTCCTCATCCAGCAGCCGCCGGAAAAAGGGGATGGAGGACCGGTTGCCCATGATGACCAGCGCTTCCTGATCCTGGCGGAGGCCGGCGAGCCGCGCCTGCAGGGCGTCGCTGGCCAGCGCCCTCGCCGCGGAGGAAAGGAACGGGCGGAACATCACCCTGCGTGACGCCCAGTCGATGATCTCACTGCCGGAACTGGGGGGAGCCATCATCACCAGCCGTCCCGCGGCCCAGTGGTGTTCCCGCTCCAGCAACATCCGGGTGACGATGCCACCCAGGGAATGGGTCACGAAGTGGACCCGTCCGCCCTCCGCGAAGCCCGCCACCTGGGCGTCCACGTGGTCCAGGATCCAGTCCAGTGGCTTCACCAGCGAGGGATAGGGGAGATTCAACGTGGAGAAACCGGCCTGCTGCAGCTTCCGTGCGAGGGGGTTCATCGCCCTCCAACTGCGTCCCAGTCCGTGGAGCAGAACCACCTTTTCCGCGCCGGTCTCCGGACCCCGATGGGCCTGGCGGTCCCACGGCAACGGAGGAATCAGCATCTCCACCCGTTCCTGGAACGGGGCTGGGGTTCGGTGGCGCATGGAGGATTCTGGCACGGATCGGCGGATCCGCCAGCATCTTCCCAGGAAGGTGGATGGTCCGGAGAACCAAATAAATCACCGGATCAACCGAATGCGGCCCATTCTTCTTGACTCGGTGGGCCGGTTCCTCCACAACGCCGCCCCCAAACGAACCTCAGACCTGATTTTTCCCATGGCCAACGCACAAGTCATTCTCAAAGAAAAAATCGAAGGCCTTGGCGCAGAAGCCGATGTCGTCAAAGTCCGCGCTGGCTATGCCCGCAACTTCCTGATCCCGCAAGGCAAGGCCTATGAGGCCAGCAAGTCCAACCTCCGCCACCTCGAGGCCCTCAAGTCCGAGCGCGCACGCCGCGAAGCCGAAGAGCTTTCCGCCGCCCAGGAAGTCGCCACCAAGATCTCCAAGCTGAAGCCGAAGTTCACCCTCTCCACCGGCCAAGGTGGCAAGGCGTTCGGCTCCGTCACCAACATCGACATCCACAAGGAACTCGAAGCCGCAGGCATCGTCATCGACCGCCACGCCATCGAGCTCGAGAAGCCGGTCAAGAAGTCCGGCAAGACCGAAGTCGAAATCCGCCTGCACCCGCAGGTCACCGCCACCCTCGTCATCAACGTCGAGGCTGGTGAGGAAGAGGAAGCCGAAGGCTGATCCCTCCGGAAGATTGAATTTCAGAAAGCCCCGGTTGCGCATGCAGCCGGGGCTTTTTCTTTGGTAATATCCGGGCCTCACCAGGACCGGAGCGCGGACTTCAGTCCGCTTGGCTTCGCAAGCGCATCAAGCTCCGGAAGGGGCTGAATTCCCGTTCCAAATGGCTCAGACAATCCCCTGGCGCAGCGCCTTGGAGACGGCTTCCGTCTGTGAGCGGACGTGCAGCTTGCGGTACACCGCACGCAGGTGCATGTCCACGGTGTGCTGGGAGATCGAAAGTTCGTCGGCGATCTCCTTTTTGATGAGTCCCCGGACCAAGTAACGCAGCACATCCTCCTCACGGGCGGTGAGCTGCTCGATCTGCTGCACCGGGCCATGGTTCGCGAAACCCTGGAGGATCATTTTGGCCAGTGAACCGCTGAGCGCCGCGGCTCCGTTGATCACCTCGCGGATGCCGGAGATGATCTCATCCGGGTCCGCCGTCTTGAGAAGATAACCCGCCGCCCCGTTGCAGATGGCGCGGTAGACCCGCTCACGGTCGTCGAAGGAGGAAAGGATCACCACCTTCACATCCGGCAGGGCGGTGCGCAGTTCCCCCAGCACCTCCAGTCCGTCCCTGCGGGGAAGGCCTAGGTCGAGGAGCATGATGTCCGGACGCTCGTTGCTGAAGCGCAGCTTGTCGAACAGATCGTCCGGGTGGTTGAAGTGGTAGGGGCACTCCATGTCGTCCTCGGCATTGAGCATGCGCCGCACCTGCTTGGCGAATGCCTCATGATCTTCGAGGATCCAGATCTTGGCGGTGGTTTCAGGCTTGCTCATGATGTTGCGGAGGTGGCGATGAGGAGGGAACGCTTGACGGTGAGGCGGATGCTGGTGCCCTTGGTCGGGATGGACAGGATGTCGAGCTGGCCGGCCAGCGCGCGCGCGCGTTCCTCCAGCTTGTGGACGGGAGAGGTGCGGGAGGCTGAGTTGGTGTCGAAGCCCACCCCGTTGTCACACACCTCCATCAGCAGGTTGTCATCCTGGTCCCAGAGACGGAGGGAAACGCGGGTTGCCTTCGAGTGCTTGAAGATATTGTGGATCGTTTCCTTGTAAAACAGGAAGAGGTGGCGCTTCGCGTCCAAGGACAGCCGGGTCGCCGTTTTGCAGGAATCACAGTCCAGGTTGTACTCCACATTGCGGAGCAGGCGGTTGGCTGTGTCCCGCATCCGCTGCACCAGGTCTCCGATGGAGTCGGCCCGTTGTTCCAGCAGCCAGACGATGTCGCGCATGGCGAGCGAGCTTTCGCGGGCGATGACTTCCAGTTCGCCGAGGTCCTCCGCGACTTCCTCCGGTCCGTGCAGGCGCACGAGATCCTTGCGTGCCGACCGGGCGATGAGCGAGATGCTGCCTAGGTTGCTGCCGATGTCGTCGTGCAGGTCGGAAGCGATGCGCTTCCGGAGTTTCTCAAGGTGGTTGCGGTTGATCAGGCGGCGGCGCTCCACGATGAACACCGGAATCAGGAACGTCAGTCCGAGCATGATGGCGGAGCCCCAGGTCGCGTTCAGCTCGCTCTCCGCGGCGCTCGCATGATAGATGGGGGTGAGGCCCTGGAGCTCGTGTTCGAGATGGAGGCGTTCGTGGAGTTGGTTCAGCCAGGTGGAGACCGTCAGGGTCTGGCGGTCCGCACAATAGCCGTCCGTCAGAGTGGTGATCTCCGTTTCCTGTCCGGCATGGGTGCGGGTGACGGGCCTGTTGGCCACCAGGTTCTTTCCTTCGGACCGCACCTGGATCTCCGAGAGGCCCTGGATCGAAATCTCCCCCATGCGCCACGGGGTCACGGCGGTGATCCTGACACCCTTGCCCTGCATCCGGTGCAGCGGGATGACGAGCGGGGTGGGTTGGGAGGAACCGGGGATCGGGTTGCTCCACTGGATGACCTTGGGAGGTCCATCCTCCTGTTCGATCTCAAAAGTGATGGAGTCCGGAAGGATCAGGGTATCGACCATCTGTGAAACCAGATGGGGGAAGAGAACGATCCGGTCCAGAGGGGCGGATTCCTCCAGTTCCAGATTCCACGACACCGTCGGATCTTCCTGGGTGACCGGCACCGCGTCGCCGTTCCTGGAGGTGGTGGTGCCGCTCTGCCAGATTCCCAGAGGGGTCCGCCCATCCGTGAGATATTCCGGAGCCCATATGCCCGGGATGTCGAGGACTCCCTGGCCGGTGACCTTTGCTCCGAACGAAACCGGATCACCGTCCGAAATGGCGATGAACTCCGACAGCGCGAAAATATCGCCGCCGCCCTGCATGTGACCCTGATGGACGGTCAGGCGGATGTAACGTGCGGAAGCACCACGCGCGGCGAACCGGATCATCCGGCTGTTCTGCCCCTTGTAGGCATCCGTGCCCGACGTGAAGAGAATCATCCGCTGGCCGAAGTCGGCACGGTTGGAGAGCTCGATCGTGAACCGGCGGGGGAACAGGCTCGGTCCGCGTATGGAATCCCGCTGGGAGGGTACCAGGTAGAGGGTGTCGAGGGAATATTCCTTTCCCAGATCCATCACCACCGAAGGGTCGGGATCGTCCGCCTTCAGCCGTCCGGCACGGAAGCCCAAGGCGGTCCGGAACTTCTCATCGCCGTAAGTCGCCAGCGTGCTGAGCCGTCTCTCCAGCCAGGTCACCCGCTCCTCCAGTTTGACCAGATCCTTGTTGAAAGCGCGGGCCAGATGTGTGATCGGGTGGAACGTCTGGGCCACCTCTGCGGCTCCACCCTGCTGCGCGGATAGCAGCATGACGGCAAGCGAAAGCAGACCGGTGAGGGGGTGAAGTCGGATCAGGGGAATCATCCAGCGTTGAAACTTCCGGCCATATTTGGGGGTAAATTCGCTCAGTTATCAATATTTTTTAATAAATGGCCAAAGTTGATATCCCGAGAAATGCGTATAGCTCTCCTGTCGTGGAAGTTTCCTCGAGAAATTTTAGATCTTGGAAAGCAGCCGTTTGACGGAGTCCCGTTTCAAACGGAGTTCCCGCCACTCGTTGACCAACCGGCTTGCCTCGATGATCCCGCATCCAGCCGGAAGGAGGACTTCGTGGGCATTCCACCAGATGCCACGGATGGCCACAACGGCGTCGAAGCGCTCTCCGTCCCAAACGCCGAACGGGGCTCCGAACTGCTCCGGACAGCCGAGCCGGCTCCTCCATTGCTGCAGCAGGCCGAGCGTTTCCTTCGTCCGGGGAAGCGGGCCCAGCGCCGGGGTCGGGTGCAGCAGGTCCACCAGCTTGGAGGGCGTTTCCTCTCTATCGAGGTCGATCCCGATCAGGGTCAGGAAGTGGACGATGGTACCGACGTCGAGGATCCTGCGTTGCTGGCGGACGGGATGGCCGAGGTTCTGCAGCTTGGAGACCAGCGTCTGCGCCACGTATTCGTGCTCGCGGATCTCCTTTTCATCCACCGCGAAGACCTCCCTGTCTTCCTGTTTGGCGGTTCCTGCCAGTGCCATGGTTTCCAGCCGGGATCCCGAAAGGGACAGCAGAAGCTCGGGGGTGGCACCGGCGAAGCCACTCCCACCGTCCACCCATCCGTACGACCGGAGCGGCATGACCTGGCGGGTCATCGCCGCCATGATGGCGGGGCCCGGGTTTTCCGCCGTCCCCCGTTCCACGACCACAGGCACCGTTTTTTCGAACAGTCCCCCACGGATGGCCTCCATCACCTCTTGGAACACGGTGGAGAACGGTCCCGCGTCCGGCGCATTCCATTCGCAATGGAACGGAGTGACCGGGAACCGTGTCCGGAACTCCTCCAGCGGAAGGCATTCCGTGGCCGAGGGAAGCTTCCATGCCCCACCGGCCGGTGTGGCGAAATCACGGATGTAGAACGCGGGCTGGCCACGGGAAATCTCCCGCACTTCCTGAAAGGGGCCGTGGCCGACGATCACGCTTTGATCGTCACGGGCGAGCCACGCCATTGAGTTTGAGATGTCCTCCATCGGCAGGCGGTGACGCTGCTGGAGCATCCGCGCCCCGGCAAGCCCGCGTTTCAGAATGCGTCCCGGATCCGGTTGACCCTGGGGCGTCCGCCGTCCTCCAGATAGACTTCCATGACGTCGAACCTCCACGGCAGATCCCGTCTGCCCAGGCGGGACAGCCAGGCATTCGCGCCGCGCTCGATCAGCTTCCGCTTGGTGGCGTCCACGGCGTCATAAGGGCGGATGGGGGTGCCCTCACGGCGCGTTTTCACCTCGATGAACAACAGGAGGTTCCCGTCCCTGGCGACGATGTCCACCTCCCCGCCGCCGCGTGCGCTGAAGTTTTTCGCCAGGATCCTGCAGCCGGCCGCGCGCAGCCACGCAGCCGCCACCTTCTCCCCGAAGGCACCCATCCACGCGTTGCTCCGGCGGGTGCCGTCAGCGGAGGTCAAACGGCAGCGGCAGTTGAGCGACGGGCTGAAACGAGAAACGATGATGGCGGCAAGGGCCGTGAATACGGAGCGCTTCAAGGTGGTCCTTCGTGCCATATCCCTGGTGCCGGGCAAAGCCGTATTGGGGGAATTCTTCGTGCAGGGATCCCATCAGCTCGTCCCGCGTCACCTTCGCGATCACGCTGGCCGCGGCGATGGAAAGGCAGAGGCTGTCGCCCTTGACGATGCCCTCATGGGCGAACGGAAAGTCCCGCACCGGCAGCCCGTCGATGAGGCAGTGGTCCGGTGCGGCGGTCAGGCCCTCCACCGCCCTCCGCATCGCCAGATGGGTGGCCCGCAGGATGTTGAGCGAGTCGATCTCAGACACCTCGGCCATGCCGACGCTCCACGTCACGCGTGAATCCCCGGTCAGTTCCCTGTAGAATTCCCGGCGCTTCTGGGCGTTCAGTTTCTTGGAATCGTCCAGACCCTTGCAGCGGAACCGGGCCGGCAGCACGACCGCCGCCGCGGTGACCGGACCTGCCAGAGGGCCGCGTCCCGCTTCATCGATGCCGGCGATGACCAATCTCCCGGCCTTCCGGTGTCTGTTCTCAAACGATAGGTCGGGCACGCGCCCGTCTTACCATCCAGCGGAGGTCCGCTGCAACGCCATGTGTCAGCGTCCCTGGTTTTCGAGCTGTTTCAGGTATTGCCCGGCGGCGGGTTCTCCCAGGGCGGATGCCTCGCGGAGCCATTTCACGGCCAGGTCCATGTTCTTTCCGGTTCCTTTGCCGAAGGCATAGCAGACGCCCAGGCCGGTCATGGCGCGGGGGTCCTTCGCCTCGACGGCCTTCTGGAAAAGGCGGAACGCATCCGCTTCGGTCTTCCCGGGCACTTCTCCGTTGAAATATTGGTAGCCCAGCTCGGCCATCGCCCTCGGCTGCCCGAGATCGGCGGCCTTCTGCCAGAGGGAGATCGCCTTCGCGTTGTCGCGTTCCCCGGCGGTTCCCGCAGAGTAGTGGATGCCCAGGTTGGTCATCGCCTCCGGCACGCCCAGATCCGCGGCCTTCGTCCACCATGACATGGCGAGCTGGATGTCCTTCGCCTGGGGGTCGGAGTTGTAGTATTCGCCCAGCCGGCTCATCGCCAGCGGCTCGCCCGCCTCCGCGGCCTTCGTCCACCACCCGGCTGCGGCTTTCTTGTCCTCGGTGACGACGATCCCGAAGTCATAGCAGTTCCCCAACCCCAGCATCGAGCGCGGGATTCCCAGCTTCGCTCCGGCCTCGAACCAACGGTAGGCGAACGCCTGGTTTTTCGTGGTGCCGTCGCCCTGCCAGTAGGCGGCGCCGACGATCTCGATGGCCCGTGGATGTCCGGCTTCCGCAGCCTTGAGCATTTCCTTGAATGCGCGCTCCTTTGCTGAAGCGGGGGCGGCATCGTCTTCGATGATCTTCGCGGCGGAAGCGACCGCGGCTTCGGCCTCACGGGCCGCCTTCTCCTTCGCGGCCTTTTCCTCTTCGGCCTCCTTCATCGCCTGCATGCGGTCGCGCTCCGCGGCGGCCTTGTCCAGGGCGGCCTTCTCCACGGCCAGCCGTTCCTTTTCGGCAAGCTCCTTCGCCTGCCGCTCTTTCGCCGCCATCGCGGCTGCCGCCTTCTCCCTGGCTGCCGCTTCCGCGCTGGCGAGGCGGTCCTTTTCCGCCTGCTCGGCGGCGGCTTTCTCACGGGCCAGGCGTTCTTTCTCCGCCTGTTCGCTGGCGGCGGCGTCATTCTTTCCGGAGTCAGGCGCGGTGCCTTGGGCGGCGGAACCTCCCGTTGGCCGGGGAGGGGAGGAGAGCTTGGTGTAGGCGAAATAGCCGCCTCCACCGGCCAGAAGGAGCGCCACCGCGGCCGCGGCGGCGATCTTCGGCAGTGGTGAAGATCCTCCGGTGGAGGGTGGTCCGGACCGGGCGGCTGGTGCGGGGCGGCCTGGTGGGGTGGCCTTCTCCGCGGTGGGAGCTTCCGCAGGCAGAGAGCCGAGGAAGCCGGTGGCGATCCGGTCGCAGGCGGCCGCGGCGGTGGCGCCATCCCCCGTCAGTGCGGCCAGCGCGGCCATGGCCTCCGCATCCTGTCTGTCCTCCGGCTTCAGGAGGGAAAGGAGGATGGCGTGCAGATCGGTGAGGTCCTTCGCGGGGGAGCCTTTTTTGCCTGGCTTGGGGAGCTGGATGTCGAGGTCCGTCCACGGCCCGTTGAAGCGGATGGTGCCGCTGGAAAGGTTGCCATGGAAGCCTCCCTTCGCATGGATCTCCGCAAGGTCCTCCGTGAGCCGCAGGGCGATCCAGCGGACGATGGTCCAGCCCAGTGCGCCTTCGAACGCGGCCAGCGAGTCCGGCTGCGGTCCATTTGATTCGTTGCCACGCCCTTTCGCTCCCCGTGGTGGCACGGAGGGGGCGGGGGCGGGTGGCTCATCACTCATCGGTTTTTTCGGGCCAGCACGGCTGTTTTCCCAACTGTAGTCCAGAGGTCAAGGACTGTCAGCCCCGCCTTGGGGATTGTCGCGGAAGTATCCACCCGCCCCGGGGGGCTGAGGATCATCGCGGTCACTGCCTCAGTGCGTCGATGGGGTCGAGGCTGGCGGCCCGGCGCGCAGGATAGATCCCGAAAATCACCCCGGTGAGCACGGAGATGCAGACGGAAAGGATCACCGAAAGCGGCGTGATGACCGTCGGCAGATTCGTGACGGACGAGATGATGCTGGGAATCGCCACGCCGATGACGATGCCGACGATGCCTCCGGTGAGGGAGATCACCACGGTCTCCACCAGGAACTGGGAGATGATGTCCTTCCGCTTCGCCCCCAGCGCGCGCCGGATGCCGATCTCCCGCGTCCGCTCCGTCACCGTGGCCAGCATGATGTTCATGATGCCGATGCCGCCGACCAGGAGGCTGATCGCCGCGATCGAACCGAGGATGATGTTGAACAGCTTCTGGGATTCCCGGGCCTGCGCGAGCAGCTCGAGGGGGATCTTGATCATGTAGTCCTTCTGGCGGTGGGAGGATTCCATCAGGGATTCGATGCCGGCGCCGACTTCGCCCACGCGTTCCGTACTCCGGGCACGGACGATGAGCGTGTCATACTCCGTGCGGCTGTAGCCGAAGGAAGAGATCCGTTTGCGGGCCGTTGTGATGGGGAGGTAGAGGACGTCTTCTTTCCCCGCGTTCGCCCCGGAGGCCTTGTCTTCCTCCTCTTCGTCTTCGGCGCCCGGACTGTAGGTGCCGAGGATCGTGTAGTAGTCGCCCTGGATCCGGACGGTCTTTCCGGTCACTTCCCCGAATGGGAAAAGCTTCCTCCTCAGGGCGGGGGAGAGCACGCAGACCGGCACTGCCCGGGCGGTTTCCACCGAGGTGAAGAACCTGCCGTCCACCCGCTGCAGGTTCCTGACGGATGGCAGATCATCCGTGGATGCCAGGAGGATCGCCCGCCGTTGGGAGCTGGGGCTGGTCACTTCCTCGCTCTTCTGCGCTTCCGGGTGGACGAAATCGACATGGGGGACGGTCCGCAGGATGCGGTTGCGGTCGGATTCGTTGAGGCCGTACTTCTGCCGCCACTTCGGAATGGACAGCAAGGCCTTCTGGGTCGCCGGATCAGCCGGGGGTTCCAGGCTTTCCAGGATGATGTTGCTGCTGCCCAGCTTGGCGATCGAGCGGCTGGCCTTCTGCGAGGCCCCTTCTCCCACGGCCAGCATCGCGATGACCGACCCGACGCCGAAAACGATGCCCAGCATCGTCAGGATCGAGCGGACCTTGTGGAGGAAGAGGTTCTTTACCCCGAGGGAGAAGACGCGATGGAAACGGAGGAGCAAGTGTCAGATGGGGATTTGTCGGAAAGCAGGGATTCCTACGTGCGGCGCATGGCTGGATCTGTCGCGGGAAAGGGATGGGGATTTCACTTTGCGGTGGCCTGCGCCGCTTCCCGCATCTCCTGGGTGACGATCTCCTGCCGGTGGATTTTCCCGTCCCGCATGTGGATGATGCGGTCCGCACGCAGCGCCACGTGTTCGTCGTGGGTGACCATGACGATGGTGCGGCCTTCGTCGTTGAGCTGGTCGATCAGGGCCAGCACATCTTCTTCGGTGGAGGAATCCAGGTTGCCGGTCGGCTCGTCGGCGAGGATCAGCAGCGGGTCGTTGACCAGCGCGCGGGCGATGGCCACCCGCTGCTGCTGGCCGCCGGAGAGTTGCTTCGGGCGGTGGTTCAGGCGGCCGTCCAGCCCCACCAGTTTCGCGAGTTCCTTGCAGCGTGCCAGTGCCTCCGGGGTGTCCCGGTTCTGATAGAAAAGGGGAACCTCGATGTTCTCGAGAACCGTGAGCTGCGGAATCAGGTTGTAGGACTGGAAGATGAATCCCAGGCGCTGGCCGCGCACGTGGGACAGTGCGTCGTCATCCAGCAGTGCGACGTCATCCCCGCCCAGGAAGTAGGATCCGGCGCTGGGGCGGTCCAGACAGCCCAGCAGGTTCAGCATGGTGGACTTTCCGGAGCCGGAGGAACCCATGATGGCGACATGCTCGCCCGGCATCACATCCAGATCCACTCCGGCGAGGGCATACACATCGGCCTCCTCACCGAGGTGATAGACCTTCTGGAGTCCACGGATGGAAATGACGGGATCCGGCATGGGAAAGGAATCACGGTGACCGCAGGGGGATCAACCGGGCTTCACCGCGGTGCCCGCTTCCGCCAGGGTGTTCTTCTGGACGGGACCCGGGGGAAGGTTCTTCTGGTTCTTCGGGGAGGCGGGGGCTTCTTCCTCCGGCTTTGCTTCATCCTCCTTCTTCTCAGGAAGCTCGGTGGTGCGCGGGGGGGCCAGTGACACCAGGTCACCCGTCTCGAGACCCTTGGTGATCTGCACGAAGTCGTTGTCGAAGAGGCCGATTTCGACCGGAACCGGATTCAGTTTGCCATTCTTCTGGAGGAAGCAGATCTGGCGGTCACCCACACCCACGACGGCTTGCAGGGGCACCTTGATGACATCCTGCAGCTCGGCGATGAGGACATCCACCCGGGCGGTGATCCCCGGCTTGATGTCGGGGAGCTGGTCCTTCACCAGCACCTCGGCCTTGTACACGCGGTAGTTCGGGTTGCCGTCCCGCGAAGGTTCCGGCATGGAGGCCACGGACGTGACCTCACCCAGGAAGCGCTGGTCCGGAAGGGCGTCCAGATTGATGAAGGCGCGCATGCCGGCCTTCACCAGGCTCACCTGGTTTTCGTAAACGTTGATCATCACCTTCATCCGGGAGACGTCCGGAAGGGAGATGAGCGGCTGGCGCTCGCGGACGAGGATGCCTTCGCCGATGGCTTCACTGCGGAAATCCTCGCTCTTCTCATACACCACCAGACCGGACTTCGGCGCACGGATCATGGTGTATTCCTTGGAGGAGCGGAGTTCCTCCAGCTTCACCTTGCGCAGGTCGAGCGTTTCCTTGGAGGAGGTGAGCTGCAGTTCCGCCTTCTCCACCTGGAGCTGGTTCTGCTTGCGGGTCCGCTCCAGCTTGATGTTCGCGTTCTCCAGCGCCAGGTCCAGTTGCTGGATCGAGCGAGGGTAGTCGAACTCCAGCAGCAGGCGCCGGTCCTCCACCGCGGTGGCCAGTTCGATCTCCCGGCGCTTGGCGGCCAGGGTGTCGGTCACCAGTTCGGTGGGGTTCACATAGCCCTTGGCCTCCAGCTTCTTCGTGCCGGCCAGGCGGTCCTGCGCCCGGCGGAGTTCCTCCGTGGCCAGGGAAATGGTCGTCTCCGCCTTCTTGCTGAGCTGGGGCCAGTCGCCATCGACGTATTTCGCGCGGTCCTGGGTGGCCAGCTTCACCGCCAGCTCCGCGTCACGGAGTTTCAGGGAATTGTCGCTTTTCAGGACCTCCACCCGTTCTTCCTGTTCGGAATAGGCGAAAACCGCCTGTTGGTAGGCGATCTCCGCCAGTGAGAGCTGGTCCTCGATTCCGTTGGAATCCAGTTCGATCAGCAGGTCGCCCTTTTTGACGACGGTGCCTTCCTTGATCAGGGAAATGATTTCGGTGCGGCCGGGCACCAGGTTCCGGACAGTCACCCGGTCCACCGCTTCCAGCGCCCCACCGGTGGGCAGGGAGATGGTGAAAGGACCGCGGGCCACTTTGTAGAAGGAAGCCGCGGCGGTCTCATGCGTTTGCTTCCCCGGAACCACCGACCAGATGCCCGTCCCGACCGCCAGCACCGCGACCGGAATGAAAAACTTCGGCCGTTTGAGGGTGTGGAGGATGGTGGTAGGGAATTTCATCAGGAACGGGGTCGCGTTTCCAGAAAGAGTTCCTCGGGCGTGATGAGCCTCTCGGATCCGGCGGTGTCTACGGGGGTGAATTGGGGTTCCTTACTTTTAATTTGGGGAAATGGAGGATTTTTCACCCAAAATTGCGGTAGGGCGGGATCGAAGATCCCCATGTTGTAGAGGAGGTTGAGACGGGTGAGGTGGTAGTCCACCAGGGCGGAGGTCACGGCGTTCTGGGCGGTGAGCTGGTCGTTCTGCGCATCCAGCAGGTCCCGGGTGGAGGCCCGGCCCGCGTCCAGCAGCATGTTCGCGCCATCCACCCGCTGGTTCGCCAGCTTCAACGCGTTCTGCTGGATGCCGTAGGTCTGGCGGGAAAGGTCCAGGCCCCTCAGGCCGCTCCGCAGATCCCCGTGGATGGAGTCGAGGGACTGGGAAAGCTGGCGGAGCTGCCGCTCGAAATCGATCTTGGTCCGGCGGAATTCATTCCGCGCGGCGAGGTTGTCGATGGGCAGGTCGATGTCCAGGCCGATGCGGCTGTAGTAGGCGTCCGCGTCGAAGTTCGAGTAGCTGCGGGAGCCGTTGTTGGTGTCCACGTCGATGCCGGCGAAAAGATCGACGCCGGGTTTGAAGGCGTCCGCAGCCACCGTGATCTTCCGCTTCGCATCCTCGAAGCGGTCGATCTCGTTGAACAGGTCGAGCCGGTGGTTGACCGCGACATGGAAGGCGGGGTCCGAATCGAACGGGATGTGGGGGAGTCCTGCCTCCGCGAGGGATCTGAGGGCGGTGTCGTCCAGCAGCAGCTCCCCGCCCAGCGGCAGGCCGAGCGTGAGCTTGAAGTTGTCGACCAGATTCCGGTAGGAATTGGTCGCGCTGATGTAGCGGGCGCGGGCGCGCAGTTCGCTCTGTTTCGCCTGGTCGAGCTGGAACCGGGGAAGGCGGTCCTCCGCGAGCGCGCGGGCACGGTCCGCGAAGATGACCAGGTTCTGGTAGCTGGAGTATTCGTTCCGCACGCGGTCCTTTTCCTGGAGGATCCGGAAGTAGGCGCTGGTGATGTCGATGACGTTGCGCTGCTGGAACCGGGAGTAGGTGCGCACGGCGTAGGCGACGTTCCGCTCGCGCTGGGTGAGGTTCTCCGTGGCGATGGCGCCCCTGCCGCGCAGCAACGGCTGGGTCAACCGGGCGGAAAGGAAGCGGGTGGAGCCGTTGTTGCCGCTCCCGCCGAGGTAGAATTTGAAGATGTCCTGGGCCAGATCCACCGCCAGCGCGCCGCCGGTGATGAACACCTGGTCGAAGCTGGCGCCGGTGCCGATGGCGAGGTCCCGGGAGGTTTCGTCGTAGTTTCCGTTCGCATTCCTCAGACGGGCGGACTCCAGGGTGGCCCTGCTGCCCAGAGAGGTGAGCCGCGGCGTGTAGTCGTGCCGGGCACGGGTCAGATCGAGCGCGGCCAGATACAGGTTCTCCCGCTGGTTCTGGTATTCCCGGCGGCTGCGGACGGACAGGTCGATGGCTTCCGTCAGGGTGATCCTCATGGGCTCGCCCTTCTGGCGCTCGCGGACGATGATCTCCGGCTGGATGTAGTCCGGGTTCAGTTCCGAGTAGGGCGTGTCGATCACGACCGGCGCGGCCGGGGTGTCCAGCACCAGGTTCTGGTTGTGCTCGATGATGCCGCGTACCTCCGCGTCGGCGCTGCGGACGTAGTTGTCCGTCGAGCAGGAGGACAGGATCCAGGCGGGGGCGACCACCGCGGGGATGAACATCAGGGATTTGCCTGGAAGATGGAATGGCATGGGAAAAGCGTTCAGGGAAACGTGGCGGGAAGGCCTTCTCTTTCAGTGGAGCAGGCGGATGAAGTCGGTGATCGCCCCGTCCCTGCGGCGTTCCCGGCAGGCGAAAACGTGGCGGATCTTCACGCCGGGGCGGAGCGGAACGGCCTTGGCGGACGGCTTCACCAGCGCGGCGGGCGTGTCCGGCAGCAGGGCGATCCCGGACCCGGCGGAGACCATCAGGGCGACGGCCTGCGCCCGCGGTGACTCCAGGATGATGCGCGGCCTGAAGCCTGCGGCGGCGCACAGGTCGCGCACCTTGTCCGCAAAGGCGGGGGCGGAACTGCGGGAGATGGCGACGAAAGATTCCTCCGCGAGCGCGGGAAGGGCCACCGTCTTGTTCCCCGCCAGCGGATGACCGGAGGGCAGCAGGCAGACCAGCGGTTCCGACCGCCAGGGGATGAAGCGGATGCCCGCGGGCGGGTCGTCCGGCTCGATCCCCACGAAGCCGCCGTCCAGCCGCCCGTCGGTGATGGCGTCCAACTGGTCCTGCGGCGGCAGGTCGTGCAGGGTGATGTGGACCTGCGGATGCTCCGCGCGGAACGAACGGAACACTCCCGCGAGGTCATCGCTCATCACCGCGCTCACGAACCCCAGCCGGAGCCTGGAGATCTCCCCGGAGGCGCAGCGCCGCGCGGCCTCCCCGGCGCGCAGCAGGCGGCGGGGGATGTTACGGGTCTCCTCGTAAAAAACGTTCGCCGCTTCCGTGAGCGAGACTCCCCGCGGCTCGCGGATGAACAGCACCGCGCCGATCTTTTCCTCCAGCGCCTTCACGTGGCGGGAGAGCGGTGGCTGCGCCAGATGCAGCCGGCGGGCCGCCCGTGTGAACGACCGTTCCTCCGCCACCGCGATGAAGCATTCCAGTTCCCTCAGGGAGTAATCCATACCGATATGGTATATCAACGCGACGAAGGTGGTATTTTTATCATGTCTGGAAAAAAGGATGATGGGCGCATGGCCATCAGCGACACCATCAAACAGGGTGCCATCCGCGCACCGCACCGCAGCCTCCTCCGTGCGACGGGCATGATCCGGTCCGAGGAGGACTGGGGGAAGCCCTTCATCGCCATCGCGAACTCGTTCGTGCAGATCATCCCGGGGCACGCCCACCTGGACGTGGTGGGGCGGAAAGTCCGCGAAGCCGTGCGGGAGGCGGGCGGCGTGCCGTTCGAGTTCAACTGCATCGGCGTGGATGACGGCATCGCCATGGGCCATGGCGGCATGCGCTACTCCCTCGCATCGCGCGAGATCATCGCGGACAGCATCGAGACGATGCTGCGCGCCCACTGCTTTGACGGCGTGGTGTGCATCCCGAACTGTGACAAGATCGTGCCCGGTATGATGATGGGGGCGGCCCGCGTGGACATCCCTGCCATCTTCGTTTCCGGCGGTCCCATGAAATCCGGGCGCAACCCCTCCACGGGCGAGTCGCTCGACCTCGCCTCCGTGTTCGAGGCGGTGGGCAGGTTGTCCTCCGGGAGCATCAATGACCGCCAACTGGAGGAGATCGAGAAAAACGCCTGCCCCACCTGCGGCTCCTGCTCCGGCATGTTCACCGCGAACTCGATGAACTGCCTGTGCGAGGCGCTCGGCCTCGCGCTGCCGGGCAACGGCTCGATCCTCGCCACGGATCCCGCCCGCGACGAACTTTTCCGCAAGGCGGGCAAGGCGATCATCCGTCTGGTGCGGGACCAGGTGAAGCCGTCCTCCATCCTCACCCGGGAGGCCTTTGAAAACGCCCTCGCGCTGGACATGGCGATGGGCGGATCATCGAACACCATCCTCCACACCATCGCCGTGGCGAAGGAAGCGGGCGTGGACCTGACGATGGCGGATTTCAACGCGATCTCCGCCCGCGTGCCGCATCTCTGCAAGGTGGCTCCTTCCGGAAAGCACTACATGGAGGACATCGACCGCGCGGGCGGCATTTCCGCGATCCTGAAGACCCTCACCGGAAAGCCGGGCATCCTCCATGAGGACGCCATGACGGTGAGCGGCCTCACGCTGGGGGAAAGGATCAGCGTGGCGGAGGTGAAGGACGCGGAGGTGATCCGTCCGCTGGACAACGCCTACTCGGAGAAAGGCGGGCTGGCCGTGTTGTTCGGGAATCTGGCGCCGGAAGGCTGCGTGGTGAAGGCGGCGGGGGTGAGCCCCGCCATGCACCGCTTCACCGGCACGGCGGTGGTTTTCGATTCGGAGGAGGACGCCCAGCGCGGCATCCTGCTGGGGACCGTGAAGGCGGGGGATGTGGTGGTCATCCGCTATGAAGGTCCACGTGGAGGACCGGGCATGCGGGAAATGCTGGCCCCCACCGCGGCCATCGCCGGGCGCGGCCTGGGCGACAGCGTGGCGCTCATCACGGACGGCCGCTTTTCCGGGGCGACCCGCGGCGGCGCCATCGGCCACGTTTCCCCGGAAGCGGCGGCGGGCGGGCCCATCGCTCTGGTGGAGCAGGGGGACCGCATCGAAATCGACATCCCCGCACGCTCCATCACCCTGCTGGTGGATGAGGCGACCCTGGAAGACCGCCGGAAACACTGGACCCCGCCGCCTCCGAAGGCCCGGTCAGGGTATCTGGCCCGCTACGCCGCCATGGTCGGCAGCGCCAGCACGGGAGCGGTACTGCAGGTGCCGTAGCAACTGGAACCGTAGCTGCGGCGTCCCGCCGCAGCCACAGCCTGTGGCGGGACGCCACGGCCACGGTTCCGGTCACTCCGCCCGCGAAAGCCTCGAGATGCCGCGCTTGAGCAACTGGCTGTCCACCGCCGTGGAGATGGAGTCGTCCAGATAGACGGTGAAGTCCTCCTCCATGAACTCGATGGAGTGGAGCTCGCCGGGCTTCGAGTCGAAGGCTTCGATGAGGCCCTTCATGTCGCGGATCTCCTTGCCGTTCACCTTCTTGACGATGAGGTTGCGCAGGCGCTCGTAGCCGATGGTGGCGGGGGTGGGGATGGAGCCGCTGAGGAAGATGACACGGTCCGCCTTTTCCTCGAATTTCTCCGGGTTCTCGTAGGCGTCCAGCAGGTTGAGCGGGGCGCGGGATGTCCACTCCTCGCCGAAAGCTTCGAGCAGCGGGCGGGAAAGTTCCTGGAACACGAAGCCACCCTTCACGAGGAAGTTCGGCGCCTTGCCGAAGGCGTAGCCGGGCACCAGCTTCGACTCCTCCTCCTCGCGGGCGAGGGTGGCCTTGATCTCCATCGGCTCGCCCTTGCGGAGGATGGAGAGGGTCATGGTGTCGCCGATGGACTTCTCACCACGCACCAGGTGTCCCCATGACAGGTTGCCGTAGGTCGGGTGGTCATAGTAGCCGCGGCGGTCGATCTTCCTGCCGTCCACGGCGAGGATCACGTCACCTTTCTGGATCCCGGCGGTCTGGGCGGCTCCCTTCTTGCGGACGCTGCTGACGTAGATGCCGCCTTCGGTGTCCGGGATCTTCAGCCAGGCGCGGAGCGAGGCGTCCTCCGTGCGGGTGATGGAGACCCCCAGGCTGGGGAAGCCCTTGTAGTCGCCGGCCTGCGCCTGTTTGAGGAAACGCCCGACGATGTCGGATGAGGCCACGTCGGAGATCTGGTCCTCCGCATCATAGCTGATGAGGATGCCCACCAGCTTCCCGTTCTGGAGCACCGGCAGGGAGTAGCTGCTGGCGGCACTTTGCATGGAGGCCTTCACCATGTAGGTGAGGAAGGCCTGGTTCGGCAGGAAGTGGGAGGTGACGTCGATGCTCTGGAGCAGGCCCGCGGTGAGCAGCGGTGATCCGTTGTCCTCCACCTGGAAGATCTCCAGTGCCTGCCCGATGGTGGGTGGTTCCGCGAGGGCGAGAGGGGTGGTGCCTTCGAAAAGCGCCTTCCCTTCCTCTTCCGAAGCCGCTCCCAGCAGCGCGAGGTTCACCTCATAGTCCACGGCGATGACCTTCGCCTGGGCGAAGCGGGTGCCATCCGTGGACTCCAGTTCCAGGTAGGTCGCATCCGCCACCATCTCCGCGGTGGTCAGCACCTGGCCTTCCGCCACGATGGCGGCGAGCGCCCGGCGCTGGGACGGATCATTCTTCTCCCATGGCTGGCTGGGATTCCACGACTGCTGCGTGGAGTTCACCCGGACCACGGAGGATTTGAAATCAACAGGCGCAGGCCGGGTATCCCCCGCTGAAACGGAGATCTCCGGGGTTTCTTCCTTTTTCTCGATCTGCGCGGGCTGCGGCGGCTTGCACGCGGCCAGGAACACGAAGGGAAGGGAAAGGTACAGCGGGCGCATGGGTGGGAAGGGGAAGGGTGTTATTGGAGTCCGAGCACGTCCTGCATGTCATACAGGCCGGCGGGCTGGCCCTGGAGCCAGATGGCCGCCCTCACCGCTCCGGCGGCGAAGGTCAGGCGGGAGGAGGCCTTGTGGGTGAGTTCCACCCGCTCCCCGTCCGCCGCGAAGAGGACGGTGTGGTCCCCGACGACGTCCCCGCCGCGCAGGGTGTGCATGCCGATCTCGCGCGGCTTGCGCGGGCCGATGTTGCCGAACCTGCCGTGGGCGATGTCGTCGTTGTAGGACGTTCCCGTCTCCTCGTTGAGGATCTCCAGCAGCCGCCGCGCGGTCCCGGAGGGGGAGTCGATCTTGTGCTTGTGGTGCATCTCCGTCACCTCGATGTCGAAGCGGTCCTGGGTCAGGATCTGGGCCGCCTTCCGGGTGAGCCAGAAAAGCGTGTTCACACCCACGGAGTAGTTCGGCGCATAGACGATGGGCAGGGTCTTCGCCGCCTCCCGGATGATGTCGCGCTCCTCCTCCGAATGGCCTGTGGTGCCGATGACCAGACTGGTGCCGTGTTTCAGCGCCGCGGCGACGACCTCCTTCGTGAAGGAATGGACGGTGAAATCGATCACGCAGTTGGCCTTGGCCATCGCCTCATCCAGGTTCTCGCCCGCGTCATGGGTGGCGGTGACTGAGATGTCCGGGTTGTGGGAATGGGCATCGGAGGCGGCTTGCAGGATCGCCTGGCCCATGCGGCCTGATTTTCCGGTGACGAGAAGGTTGAGCATGCGGGCGGAATAATGAACGCGGGATGCCGGACGTCCAACCGGAACATCGGAATTCTTTCCTGCCCCTGTTAGTCCTCCCAGATCTGGTTCTTGAGCTGGATGTCCCTGGCGCGGTCCGCCGCTTCCTTGGAGCGGGGGCCTTTGAGCGCTGCTATTTCACGCGCGATGCTCAGGGCCTGCCGGGCTTTCTTTTCCCCGGCGCGTTCCAGGATCTCCAGGGCGCGGAAGCCGCTGCTCTCCAGGAAATGCCACTCTGCGGGAGGGTTTTCCGCGTTTTTCAGCACGGAGTAGTAGGCCGCGAGGGCCTCGCTTTCACGCTTCTGCGTGGGGTCGTCCGTGCGCGGCAGTTGTTCCAGCGTCTTGCCGCGGAGGTACTGGATGCGGTGGACGTCCGCAGGCTTGGTCTCCGGGTGCTTCAGCAGGTCATCGTAGATGGCGAGGGACTCCGCCAGGACGGCCGGGTTCTTGTTCCCCTGTGCATAGGCGGCATCCCCGAAGAGGAACCCGGCGGGCAGGCGCAGGGAATCCTCCGCAGGCAGGGATTGGTACCACTTGCGGAGAAAGGCGGTGGCTTCATCCAGGCGGTTCAGCTCGATCATGAGCTGCGCCTTTTTCATCATGACCAGCGCGTTGAGCGGTCCCTTCACGCCCCCCGCCCGGTCGAACAGGGTGAGGGCTTCCTCCCGTGACTGCGGGGTCCCCACCCGAGCCGCGGAACTGGCGGCCAGCAGCAGTGCGGCCTGCGTGCGCACCGGGTCGGTGTCGTCCTTCGCCAGTTGCTGGAGGATGAGCTGGGCGTCATTGTAGCTGCCGGTGTCGTAGAGGGTTCGTCCCAGGGTGAGGGCGGCTTCCGCCGCAGCCGGGTGGCCGGGGAATGCGGCGATGAATGCCTTGGCCGCGTTGATGGTTCCGGCGGTGTCTCCGGACAGCTCCGTGAGTTTCAGCCGGGCCAGGGCATACCGCTCCTGCGGGATGGATGCGAGCGCGGCGGGATCCTCCGCGATGGTATCAAGCTGGGCCTTCGCATACGTTTCATCCCTGCGGACGATGAGTGCGGCCTCCGCGGCGGCGAGCCGGGCCTCCGCCACCCGCGGATGTTGGGGATGTTTCCGGATGAAGGTCTCGATGGCGGCCTGCGCTTCCTCCGG
Source organism: Luteolibacter sp. SL250 (assembly GCF_026625605.1). Taxonomy (NCBI): domain Bacteria; kingdom Pseudomonadati; phylum Verrucomicrobiota; class Verrucomicrobiia; order Verrucomicrobiales; family Verrucomicrobiaceae; genus Luteolibacter; species Luteolibacter sp. SL250. The sequence continues at coordinate 3,591,332 of NZ_CP113054.1, read as the reverse complement.
GGGCTTCACCGCGAGGGCCTGCTCCAGTTCCAGGTCCGCCTCCAGGGCCGGATTCTCCGCCGGCTTTCCGTCCGGCGCGGTGAAGGCGGTGGTCATGATGCCGCTCTCACGGAAGCGGGACAGGGAGGCATTGAGCCGCGCCCGGTCCGCGTCCTGCTTCTCCGCCATCTCGGAGGCGGCTTCTTCGAACAGGCGGCCCGCGGCCTTGAAGTCCCCCTGCTGGTAGACTTCCTCCGCCTGGATGAAGGCTGCCTCCGCGCCCTCCGGAGGGGTGGGGGAACCCGAGCGGAGATAGCCGAGGATGGCGAAGGCGCGCTCGCCTTTCCCTTCCTCAAGAAGCCACTTCGCCGACTGCAGCCACGCTTTCGCCGCCAGTGGATGGAGCGGATGGTTCAGGCCGATCCACCGCATCAGCCGGACGGCCTGAGCCTTCTGGACGGGTCCGGAAACGCGGTGCAGGCCCTCCGCCAGGGCAAACGTCGCCTCGATCCGCAAGGGGGGAGCCTCCGCCGCCGTGGGCCACGGACCGGCGGAACCAACAGGATCCGGAGTGATGAGTCCTTCGATGAGGCCGGAGCGGGCGGTGGTCGGGACGGCCCCGGCGGGGGTCGCCCACTCCTCCAGACGGACCAGCACCGGATGGGTGACCGGTGGTTCGGACGGCAGCCAGGCGATCAGGCGGGAAAACGCTTCCGGCAGCAGTGGGCTGGCGGGGTTCGCCTGGATGAAAGCGAGCAGGGCGTCGGAAGCTTCCGTCTTCTTGTCCCGTGCGGCGAGGGAGTCCGCGTAGCCCAGAACCGCGGCGTGATGATGGACCAGGCTCTGGCCGGAGCGCTGGTTCATGAGGGTGAAAAAGCGTTCGGCCGCCTCGGCGGGCTTGTTCTCCGCCAGCAGCAGGCGTGCTTCCAGATAGCTGGCCTCCTGGGCCTTTCTGGCCGGGAGGCCGTCCAGCGGAGGCATGGTCCGCCGGGCCTCCTCCACGCGCCGGAGGTCCAGCAGGATCCCTGTCTGGCGGATCTTCGCTTCGAACGAAACCGCCGGATCCGCGCTGGCCGCCAGCTCCCGCAGTCCGGCAAGCGCCTCCTCCGGCTGGTTCAGTGAAAGCATCAGCGCGGCACGGGTGAGCGTGGCTTCCACCGTGAAAGCATGGCCCGGGATCGTCGCCTTCGCGAGTTCCTCCTCGGCTTCATTCAGCCGGCCCAGTCCCGCCAGTGCCTGCCCTTTCCAGAAATGGACGCTGGGATCGCCGGCGACGAAGGATTGGCTGAGGAGGTCCATCGCCTTGGCGGGCTCGCCGTTGCGGATCCACGCTTCCGCCAGGCGGTAGGCCACCCGGATTTTCGCTTCCGGCTCCAGATCCGAGGTCGCCAGGAGCCGCTCGAAATGCAGCGCGGCCACGTCCCACAGGCCGTCCGCCAGCGCACTTTCCCCGTAGCGGAACTCATCCCCCTCCTGTCCGGCGGCGTCGGACAGGGGTGAGATGGTCAGCAGGAGAAACAGCGGCAGCTTCATGCGGCGGGACCAAGGTAAGGCCTGCCCGCGTTGAACGCCAGCACGGAACATCCCACGGGATCCCGGGGGCGGGGGATTTGCCTTTGCCTCTTGCGGGAGGGGAAATCTCACTCTCTTCCGGCCAGGAGTTTCTTCAGCTCCGCAGGTTCGATTCCCAGCGAGATCGACGCCTGCTTCAGATCCCCGTTGGAGCGCTCGATCGAGCGGCCCGCGAGTTCACGGGAGATCCACTCGATGACATTGTCCCCGCCCGGAGCGGCGTTGATGAGGTGGTCCAGCATCTCCCCCAGCTTGGCGAAGGTGCGCCCGGGGGCGGAAGCAAGCGGGATGTCCGCCGGAAGGAGGATGTTCGATGAAGCCAGCGCGCAGGCCCGGGCCATCGTGTTCTCCAGTTCCCGGACATTCCCCGGCCAGACATGGTTCTGGAGCGTGGAAACCGCCTCCGGGGAGATCCGGATGCGTGCCATGCCGTTCTTTTTCGTGATCCGCTGGAGGAAGAACTCCGCCAGCAGGGGGATGTCTTCCGGACGTTCCCGCAGCGGCGGGATCCGCAGCTCGACCACGTTGAGCCGGTAGTAGAGGTCTTCGCGGAACCTTCCGGCGGCCACTTCCGCCGCCAAGTTCTTGTGTGTCGCCGCCACGATCCTCACATCCGTGGTGATCGTTTCATTCGCACCCACCCGCGAAAACGAGCCGTCCTGCAGCACCCGCAGCAGCTTCACCTGGATGGAAAGAGGCATGTCGCCGATCTCATCGAGAAACAGCGTGCCGCCGTCCGCCTGCTCGAACCGGCCGGCGCGGCGGGCGATCGCTCCCGTAAACGACCCCTTTTCATGGCCGAACAGCTCGCTCTCCAGCAGGTTCTCCGGGATGGCGCCGCAGTTGATGGTGATCATCTCCTTCTGGCGGCGCGGGCTGTACTCATGCACGGACTTGGCGACCAGTTCCTTGCCGGTGCCGCTTTCCCCGGCGATGAGGACCGGTGCGTCCGAGCGGGCGACCCGTCCGACGAGCTTGAAAACATCCTGCAGGGCGCGGGAAACGCCGATGATCTTCACCCGGCCGTCCACCGTCGGACCTTCCGTCTCATGGTGCGTCACGGAGCGGCGGTCTTCATGGATCTGGAGCGCGGACTCCACCACCTGCCGCAGTTCGAAGGGCAGGGACTCCTTTCTCAGTACATCGTGCGCGCCATGCTGGGTCGCCTCGATGATCTGGCTGGTGGTGGGGAATCCCGCGGTCAGGATGACCAGCGTCTGCGGGCTGTGCTGGATGATGCGGCCGAGGAGGTCCAGGCCGTCGAACGGTTGCAGGGAAAGGGCCGCAACCACCACGCTGATCTCGGTTTTCTCCACCACTTTCAACGCGTTCGCCGCATTGTCACAGCGGAGGATCCGCAGGTTCTGGGCGGTCAAGTGTTTGGTGGCCCAATCAAGGAAGTCGTGATCGGGATCGACAAGGAGCAGGGTTTCTTCGGTGGGGCCTTCGGGCATCGCGGGGACGCCGGAATTTGGCATGAGGACCGGGGATGGCACGAAAAAAAAAGCTTCGAGGGTTCACGCGATGCCGTGGATCTACCGAAATGCCGATCTATTCCGCATTTTTCCTGTCTTAGGGGAGACCGTGGGACTTCCGGCTACGGAGGACCCGCACGGGTAACGGATCTCGTGAGAGATCCGGCTGTGGGGAAGGCCAAGGGGAAGCCGGAGCCGGTTTCTCAGCAGACATGCACCCCGCCGGAACTCTCACGAAGCTTCGCTACGTCCGGGATCCGCCCGCAGGGGTAGCGGAATGGCTGCGCCATTCCGGCTGGGGAAATCCACCATCATCCCTACGGTCCCGGTTTGGGGAGGATGGGGTCGGTGGCGTAGTGGGACCGGCTGGCGGCAGAGATCCGCCCCACCGTAATGGCGCAGCCATCACGCTACGGAGAATCCGCCTCCGGGGAGCGAAGCCGTAGGCCTTCCGGCTGGGGGAAATCCATCGGGGACCGCCGTCGGATTGTTCGCAGACATCCACCCCGCCGAAGCTCTCACGAGCTTCGCTACGTCCGGGATCAGCCCGCAGGGGTAGCGGGAATGGCTGCGCCATTCCGGCTGGGGGAATCCACCATCTTCCCTACGGTCCCGGTTTGGGGAGGATGGGGTCGGACGTGTGGTGGCATCGGCTGGCGGCAGAGATCCACCCCGCCGTGATGGCGCAGCCATCACGCTACAGACATGCACCCCGCCGAAGCTCTCACGAGCTTCGCTACGTCCGGGATCCGCCCGCAGGGGTAGCGGAATGGCTGCGCCATTCCGGCTGGGGAAATCCACCATCTTCCCTACGGTCCCGGTTTGGGGGGATGGGGTCGGAGGCGTGGCGGGGATCGGCTGGCGGCAGAGATCCACCCCACCGTGATGGCGCAGCCATCACGCTACAGACATGCACCCCGCCGAAGCTCTCACGAACTTCGCTACGCCCGGGATCCGCCCGCAGGGGTAGCGGAATGGCTGCGCCATTCCGGCTGGGGAAATCCACCATCATCCCTACGGTCCCGGTTTGGGGAGGATGGCGTCGGAAGCGTGGCGGGGACCGGCTGGCGGCAGCCATGCACCCCGCCGAAGCTCTCATGAGCTTCGCTACGCCCCGGCTGCCCTCACTCGAAGAACTTCTTCAGCGTCTTCTGCTCGCCGGGATCCAGGCTGTCTTTCCAGACCCGGTCACCACCGGCTCCCGTGGCGTCGGTGTTGCCCCCTTGGGTGATCCTCGAGCCGCTCTTGTCCACGTCATGCTCGCCGTCCTGCAACTGGAGGAGGTCACCGGGCAGGGCATTCGACAGGTCCCTGGACTCCACGGCGGTGAGATCACCGGTTTCCAGACCGTCCTTCTCATTTCCGAGAACGCCCGGATCATGGCCGGGGCCGCGGTTCACGCCACCTTTGCCGCGTCCGTTGCCGGGCTTGTCACCGGGTCCCTTGCCCTCGCCATCACCATTCTCGTCGGCGAGCAACTCGTCCGACCAGTCATCCCCCTGGCCGTCGCCCTGGCCCTTTTTCATGCCGTTGGCATTCTTTTTCAGGTTCTCCCGGAGCTGCTGCATCTGCTCCTTGCTGAGCTGGCCGAGCTTGTTCGGGTCCATTTGCTTCAGTTGTTCCAGCAACTCGGGGTTCGGCTTCATGGCGCCGTTCTGGAGGCCCTGCATGGCCTGCTGGAATTCGTTGAGCTGGCGTTCCTTCTCCGCCTGGTTGGCGCCACCGTTCTTTTCCAGGGACTCCAGGGCTTTCTCCGCCCGTTCCAGTTCCTGCTCCACCCGGTCCATTTCGGAACGGTGTTCCTTCTTCAGGGAGTCCGTCGCCTCCAGGGAAGAGTGGCTGAACCATTGCTCCTCCTTCTGGGCTTTCAGCTCCTCCAGTTTCTTCCGGGTTTCCTCCAGGTATTTCTCATCCACCAGTTCCTCCTTCGACAGGTGCTCCAGGGAGGAGTCGAGCTGCTTCCACGCCTGTGGTTGTTCCGGAGGGGTGGTGGGGGTCTTCGCGGAGGAAACGGGAATGAAAAGCCCGGCGGCGAGCAGCGCCAGCGCGGCCAGTGGCGGAACGACCAGCCGCGGCCAGTGCCAGCGCACGCCCGGGTCCACCTCCGGCACCGGGGCGGGCCACGGGGCGACTCCCGCCGTTGCCGCTGAAAGCGCGTTCTTCATCTCCATGGTCGCCTCGATGCGCACCAGCGACCGCTCCGGCTTTTCGAACCGCCGTGCCGCGACCACCCAGCAGATCAGGCCGATCAGCAGGACCGCACCGCCGATCACCCCGGCCAGCATCGCCGGGGGAAGCTCGATCTCACGGTTGCGGATGACCAGCAGGCCGGCGGCACCGGCCAGTCCGCCGACGATCAGAGGGGTGGCCAGGGTTTCCAGCCACCACGCCAGATTGATGCGGCGGGCGGTCCGTTTCGCCTGTCCCTGCCACCATTGGCGGTTGCTGTCCTTGGAAGGTGTGTCCATGCGGTTGGTGGCACCATAGCGGCGGCCCGTGAAAATACGATGGGATTTCCGTGAAAATATCCGGGCGGGGCAGGGACTTCCTGGAAGTCCGGCGTGCTGGCAGGGATGCCATTCCATGGCGTCCGGTGGGGGAAGGCTGGCAGAACCTTCCGATAGTGGTAATCGAAAAGCGAACGCCATGGAAACGCAGGACCGGCTCCATGTCAGATCGGAGTCATGGGATGATCGTGGATACTCCCCGCCTGACGCCATGGAATGGCGTCCCTGGCCTCCAGTCATTCACTCCACCTGCATCGGGTGCATCAGATAGGCGATGAGGTCCCGCACCTGGTCCGGCTGGAAGGCGGTGAGCAGCCCTTCCGGCATCAGGGAGGTGGTGGTGCTTTCCTGTTTGGTGATGTTGGAAATCTCGACGGTGGTGTCCCCGGCGGGGGATTTGACGGTGAGGGTGCGGTCGGTCTTCGCACCGAGGGTGCCGCTGATGACCCTTCCGTCATTGAGCGTCACGGTGGTGATGCGGTGGTCCGCGCTCACCACCGCGCTGGGATCGACGATGTTTTCCAGAAGGTAGTCCAGGTTCGTACGCCCGGAGCCGGTCAGGTCCGGGCCGATCTTCCCGCCTTCCCCATAGAGCGTGTGGCACGCTCCGCAGATGCCGGCGTAGAGCTGGCGGCCGTTTTTCAGGTCCGCCGCGGCGAGTGTCTGCGGGGTGAGTTTCTTCTTCAGCGCGGCGATCTCCTTGGTCTTGTCCGCCGCGGAACTGCCAAGGCTGCCCCACACCTCATTGAGCCGTTTGGTGAGCGCATTGTTCTTCAGCGCAACGATCCGTCGTGCGGAAAAGGCGGGGAGCGCGGTCTTCGGGATCCGCCCGGCGGAAATCTCGTCCAGCAGGACGGTCGCCCAGTCCGGCCTGCCCGTCATGGCATCGATCAGGTGTCCTTGCGAGACGGGCTCGAATTTCCCGAAGTTCGCGGCCAGCAACCTAGCGACTTCCGGATCCCCGGACAGCGCCAGCCCACGGATGGCGTTGCCGTTGAGCTTCGGGGTTCCCAGCACGGATTCGCAAAGCTCGCGCAGCCCCGGGATCTTCGCATCGATCAGGATGTCGAGCGCGGCCTGCCGTTCTCCCATCGGTGCATCCTCATTGCGGACCGTCGCCTGCAGGGATTCCGCGACCTGGCGGTCACCGTAGAGCAGGCTGATGCGTTGGATGGCGGGCTGGGATGCGGGGTCAGTGACGGTGGCGGCGAACTCGCTCCAGTTTGGCGGTCCCTCCGCCTTGCTGATGCCATTGAGCGCATCCGAAATGCCTGCGACGAGGGCTGGGCGCATTTTTTCCGGGATGGGGGCCGCCAGCAGGTTCTGGAGTTGTGCGGGCCTGAACGGATCCGGTGCGGGATTCGCAAGGAAGCGTCCGGTCCATCTGGCGAGCTTGGGAGAGGAAGTCACTGCGGCGATCTTATCGAGCACACCGGGATCGAATCCTCCGGCGAGGGGCAGGATGCCATACCAGATCATGAACGGCATCTGCGGGTCATCCGCGTAGGTGGCATCCGCCGCTAGCAGTACCGCCAGTTCCGACCGCTGTTCCTTTCCGAGGCGTTGCAGGGCAGAGGCCAGCGTCAGCTTCACCAGCCCGGAGGAGTCCGTGCGGGCGAGTTCCTTGAATTTTCCGAAGGTGCCAGAGAGTAGTGCTTGAGGGGTGTCCGGAAGCCGTGGCACGCCCATGTAGTCGATTGGAACAGCGTCCGTGAGGAAGCGGATGCCCCACACCCTGAGGTGCTCATCCTTTTCGCCGAGCAGTCCCAGCATGGTGTCCTCTTTCAACGCACCGATGGCATGGGAGGTCCACAACGCGCGCAGGCGGGTGATGGTGCTGTTTTCCGGACCCGTGGCCAATTTCAGGATCCGGTCCCTGACCTCCGGGGCAGGGGGCTGGGTCATCAACCGGACTCGGAGCTGCCGCTCATACCAGACGTTCGGATTCCGAATCAGGCGCTCCGCTCCGTCAGGTGTGATTTTCCCAAGGTCGGAAAGATCCGGTGCCGCCGGCTGGCCGTGGCGGATCTTGTAGATGCGGCCGCTGGTGCGGTGGACGCCGGTGTGGTCATGGCATTCCCCGGTGTCGCTCCAGTCGAGGACGAAGGCGGAGCCGTCCGGACCCTGGGTGATCTCGATGCCACGGAACCATGGATCTTCCCAGAAAAACACATCCGGATCATGCTTCCCGACATAGCCGGAGCCGGTGCGTTCCAGCCGCTCCACATTCGCCCGGCGGCCGTGCATGTTGAGGGTGAAGAGCCGGTCGCGGTATTTCTCCGGCCAGCCCTCACCTTGGTAGATCATGGCCCCGATGTGGGCGTGCCCACCGCCGAAGTCATTCGCCGCGCCGTCGCGGGAGTCCTGCCACTTTCCGTTCGTGTCGAAGTGGTAGTGGTCCGCGATCATGTCCATCCGCTCATAATAGTCCGGATGCGGGCTGACCGAGGTGCCGCTTTCCTTGAAGTCCGCCCCGGGGATGATGTGCCAGAGGTGGCCGATGACGGTGTTGATGAAAAATCCCTCGCCGTGCCGGTCCCAGTCGTGGCCCCAGGAGTTGACCGCGCCGGTGGTCAGCACCTCCACGGTTTTCCGCACGGGGTGGTATCTCCAGATGCCGCCCTTCATGGATGGGCGCTCTTTCTCCGGCGTGCCGGGGATTCCGGGCTTGGCCGGGCAGGAGTGGCCGCAGCGGCCGTAGAGCCAGCCGTCCGGTCCCCAGCGCAGGCCGTTGGCGAGGTTGTGGTAGTTGTCCTTCGCCACGTCGAAGCCATCCAGCACCACTTGCGGCGGGCCGTCCGGCACGGCATCCCCATCCGCGTCCGGGATGAAAAGGAGCTGCGGCGGGCACATCAGCCACACGCCGCCCATGCCGGTTTCCACGCTGGTGAGCAGTTTCACCTTGTCCGTGAAGATTTTCCGCGAATCCGCCCGCCCGTCGTTGTCCCGGTCCTCGAAGACGATGAGCCGGTCGTCCAGCTCCAGGTCAAAGCGCTTCTGCCGCTCCGCGTAGGTATAGTTTTCCGCCACCCAGAGACGTCCCCGGTGATCCCACGCCGCCGCGATGGGGTTCTGGATCTCCGGCTCCGCGGCGAACAAGGTGGCGTTGAAGCCTTCCGGCAGCTTGAGCTGGCGCAGTGCCTCATCAGCGGGGATCGGGCTCGGGTCACCCGGCTCGCTGTTGTAAATGGAGGGGGCTGCCGGGCAGGGAAGGGCTGTCAGCAGCGGAAGGAGAACGAGCGCGGTGGCGGGGCGGAGGAAGCGGCACATGGATATGGGAAGGGAGCGCAAGGCTGAACAGGTGATTTTTCCGTTAAAAATCAGCGAGGATTTTCATTTGGAAATTGCCGTGGCGGGCGAAGCAACTAAATTTCGAAACCTGTCCACCGGTGATCGGTTGGATACAACCCGCCGGACGCGGATCTTCCATCACCTGGTCCAACATCATCATGCGCAGCCCATCGTGTGTCATCATGTGGACGAGGAAGGGGGATCTCCCTCCCTGGAATTTCTTGGCTGACCCGCACTTTTATATTGTAAATACCATGTAGGTTGTGCTACTGGTCTTCCACCGAACCCGAAAAACCCCTATGAAACCCACTTCCAATCTCCAGAGACGCGATGGTTTCGCGCTTGTGGTGACGATCTCGATGATGGTCCTTTTGGTCGTCGTCGTGGTCGCCACGCTGTCGCTGAGCACCGTCACCCTGCGCAGTGTTGACCGGGACTCCGCCCAGGCGATCGCCCGCGCGAATGCCCGGATGGCCCTGATGCTGGCGATCGGCCACCTCCAGAAGGAAGCCGGACCCGACCAACGGGTCACCGGTACTGCCGAAATCATCGGTTCCGAAGCCAATCCCTATTGGACCGGAGTTTGGAGAGCAGGGATCGAGAACAAGAACTCCCAACCGACCTGGTTGGTCAGCGGTTCGAATCCGGATCCGGAGAACACGCTGGATGACGCGAACTCGGCGGTTCTGGCGAGGCCTCCGTCCAGCGAGCCAGGCCGCAAGGAACTGCGCGCTGAATACGTGACCGTCCAAGGCAAGCAACTGGATGGCCGGTATGCCTACTGGGTGGGGGATGAGGGCACCAAGGTCAGGATCGACCTCGGAAACCCGGAGAAGGTGACGGGCTATGAGCGGGTGGGGCGTTCCCAATCCCCGCGCGAGCCCGGTTTCGCGGCTTTCGACCGCAAGCACCGCAACATGTGGGCGGGCTTCGATTCGGACTACAATGACTCCGTGGACCGCCGGACGCTGGTCTCCATGGGAACCGTTGCCCTGGCCGCGAAGGACTCCGGGGACCTCGATCGCGATGAGATCCCGAAATACTACTTCAATGACCTCACCACCGGGGGATTCGGCCTGCCGGTGAACGTACGGGACGGCGGGATGAAGAAGGACCTCTCCCTCCTTCTGGACAGGTCCCAGCAGAACCAGAATTTCGTTTCGGATTTCTTCGGAGGCAAACCGACGCTGGTTCCCAACGGTACCCTCGGCCACGTCTCGGGAACGGTGGTGTATAATTTCGGGACGAATCCGGACCGCACCAAGTTCACCCTCAGCCCGACCATCACCAACAGCTACTCGAACGGCTTCGTCGGTCCGAACTGGGGCATCCTCTACAACTATGCGCGTCTGTGGGAAACCGTGCAGGGCAGCACCTCCCCGATGATCGGCCTCAACCCGCGGGTTGACTCCAACCTCCGCCAGCCGAACTGGCTGCCATACCGTGAGTTCTACAAGGGCCAGGGTTTCCAGGAAGACATCCAGCACACGAACAGCGGTCTGAGCCCCGTGATGGCCATGTCCCAGCTCGGATTCTCCCTCAAGACCGACATCATCGGCTCGATGCCTCCGCCCGCCCGGACGCCGGTCTATGGTGTGACCATGATGTACAAGCCGCTGGTCGGCCTCTGGAATCCATATAACGTCCACATCCAGGCTTCGATCTACCAGTTGGAATGGGCGAGCGGTCCGTTCGTCAGGCTGAAATCCGATGTCGTCACGCCCTACATCGACCCGGATGGGGTCAATGTCTCCCCGCAGGAGATCACCATCTGCCTGCGTGAGTACTGGCACGTCCAGAGTGACGGCATGTTCCCGATCGATGGAAATGGTGGTGGTTCCTACTTCCGCGTCCGCACTCCTTCGGCGACTTTCCAGCCCGGTGAGTTCCGGCTGTTCTCCGTCGCGGGGAATCCACCGATCCAGACATCCAGCACGTTGAGCGACCAATGGGATGCGGATGGTGGCTACTCCATCCCTCTCCGGATCGACAACCCGGGCTCGAATCCCGTCCGTATCCATGACAGCAAGCGCCTGCAATATCCTTCGGGCACCCGCCTTACCGTGGAGTACATGACCCTCCAGGATACCCATCCCGCGGTGGTCGTGATGACGGCGGCGCGCTTCCCGAACATCGACCTGAAGGCGGCCAGCACCTGGTATACCCTGAAGGCTGGTCCGAAGATCGAAACCCACCTCAACCGTTACACGGATATCTGGAACGGTGGCAAGAATGGCACGGCCCAGATCGCCATCCCGGAGCCGGTGACCAAGCTCGCGGATGACATGCCCAGCTTCTCGGTGGATCAGTTGACCTTTCCCCAGCACATCGCGACCTGGAGGTTCTACACCCGCAACTCGACCGAAGCGGAAGGCTCCCAAGGCCTGCGCGGCTGGATCGACGCGAATCCACGCGTGATGACGAACAACTTCCGGTTCGACGGTTCCAGGAACGAGCAGGGCAACATGCAGGGATGGAACTTCTCCTCCAACCTTCTCGGTGGACGCAGCTCTTCCTCGATGGGGGATGGCCAGGGCGGCAGCCGCGGCCTCGTCGCCCAGTTTGACCAGAGGGGTGGCCAGATGCCGGATTCCGAAGGCGGACGGGATGGAAAAAGGTGGCGCGGTCTGACCGGCCCTGCTTCCACCTCCACGGAAGGCGGCCTGCCAAACGTCGTGGTCTATGACGTGCCCCAGGCACCCCTGACCTCCATCGGCCAGTTCCAGCATGCGAACCTTTCCCGCTATGGCTTTGAGCCGGGATTCGTGGTCGGCAACTCCTACGCCAACACCCGCATTCCCCTCAACAACATCGTCAAGACCAACTTCGGGAACATGGGCTTCAATGTCGTTGATATCTCCTATGAGGCGAACAACAAGCTGTGGGACACCGTCTTCTTCTCGACCCTCGCCCCTGACTACAAGGGTGGTGGAAGTTCCTTCGACCGTGCCTTCGACAGGAACGCCCTCCTCCTCCGCACCAAGTCGCTGCCGAACCCGCGGATGGTCTACACCGAGCTTCCGGGTGACGAATCCATCGACAAGATCATTTCCGATGCCGGTGACAACGCACCGCAGACCATTTCCACCCGGATCATGATCGAAGGCGCGTTCAACGTGAACTCCACCTCGAAACTGGCCTGGAAGGCGATCCTTTCCACCATGGACGGTTCCGAGATCCCCGTGATTGACCTGGGGGCGCCGGCGGATCCGAAGTATGTGGATCCGAAGGGCATCCGGTTCAGCCGCTTCAACCACGTGGTGGACCCGAGCGGATACACCGGGGGAGCGCGCAAGACCGCCTTCTGGCAGGGCTGGAGGGAGATCACTGATGACGAACTCGACCTGCTTGCCGAGGAGATCGTCAAGGAAGTCAAGAGCCGCGGCCCGTTCCGCAGCATGGCGGAGTTCGTCAACCGCAACCCGTATTCCTCCGACAGGGACCACCAGGTCAAGGGTGCGCTTCAGGCCGCCATCGACAGCTCGGTCAACAAATCCATCGACGGCTCGGTCGGTCTGACCGCCGCCAACCCGCAGGGATCGAACTTCGCGAGCAACGTGGTCACCGGTGAAAACCAGACCGCGGGACACGCCGCCTACCTCATGCAGGGGGATATCCTCCAGTGCCTCGCCCCTGTCATGCAGGTGCGCTCCGACTACTTCCGGATCCGTACTTGCGGTGAAGCCCTGGACAAGACGGGCAAGGTGGTCGCCCGGGTATGGTGTGAGGCGTTCATCCAGCGGATGCCGGACTACGTGGACCCTGCGGACGCCCCTGAGGCTCCCTTCGACGATCCAACTCCGTCCAATCCATTTGCCAAGGATGACCTCCGCAGCGATATCAACGTTGAATTCGGCCGCAGGATGAAAATGATCTCGTTCCGCTGGCTGAACCCGAACGAAATCTAATAAAAACCTCCATGATCCGTAAATTCTTGATCCTGCTGGGTCTTCTGACCTGCACCGCAGTCGCCCAGGAGAAGTTCCAGACCACCCTCATCACCTATGCGCTGGGTGGACCGCCCGGCGGATTCAAGGCGTTCTTCAGGAATGGAGAGGAGATCCAGCCGTTCGGAGCCAACGGCTCCGGACTGGGCGCTCCCATCCGCTACACGGGTTCGCGGAAATTTGAGATCAGGGCTTCGGAGGAGGCCTTTGCCCCGCCTCCCGCCGGGCAACAGGCGCCTCCGCCACTGGCTGTCGTTGAGCTGCCCCAGGGGGTGGACAACATCCTGCTCATCGCCGCTGACGCCGGTCAGGGGAAGATCCGGTTGCTGGCCTATGATGTGTCCGCCAAAGCCCTCAAGGGAGGGGACTACAAGATCTTCAACTTCTGCAGGACCCCCATCGAGATGAACCTGGGCAAGAAAAAGCTCACGCTCAGGCCTGCACAGAACGAGATCATGTCCGACAGCAGTTACCAGGACCCCACAAACAGGGGGATGGAACTGATCATCTACCGCTACGACGGAACGGTGCGCAACCCCACCCCCGTGAAGCAGACACTGTGGGAGCATTTCAGCACGAAGCGCTGGGTGATGTTCCTGTTCGACCCCAAGCACAAGGGTGAGGGCATCGGCATCATATGCATGAATGTCGAGCCGCCGCGCGCCGCTCCGGCTGCGGCTGGCACCGCTCCCTGAGAAGGGACGACCGGTTCATTGAAGGATCAAAGGAAGCCCGCCACCTCCCGTGGCGGGCTTTTCCGTGTGCCTGTCTGACGACGGCGGCCCCGCGTGATGGCTCTCTCAAGCCAGATGCTGGAGCGCCTCCTTCATCGAAGGGACGGTCACATCCGCTCCTGCGGCGGAAAGCTCCGTGACAGAGTAGCGGCCGGTGGCGACCGCGAGGCAGCGGGCGCCGATGGCGTGCGCGCAGGCGATGTCCTTCGGCGTGTCGCCGATCACCCAGGTCTCCGCTGGGAGAAAGGCGCGCGACGCATGCCGGGATGCCCGCTCAAGCGCGATGGGACCAAGCTGGTTGCGGTCCGCGTGGTCGCACCCGTAGGCCCCGAACGGAAAGTAGTGGTCCAGTCCGAAGTGGCGCATCTTCGAGGCGGCGCCACCGGAGATATTCCCCGTCAGCAGCCCGAGGGTGCAGTCCGGCCGGGAGGAAAGCTCCGTCAGGATCTCCGGCACCCCATCCAGCACCCTGCCGGGTAGTTCCGCGCCCGCCAGATTGCGGTCCAGGCACTCCAGATAGGTGCTGAAATAACACTCGATCCGCTCGGCGGTCGACTCCACGCCGAAGTGGGCATGGATCAGCGCGACAACGCCCAGATCCGTGCTTCCCGCCAGATCCAGCGGCGGACCTTCGTGGCCGAAAAGCCGCAGGCTCGCTTCCTGGAGCGCCTTCATGCCGGCACCGCTTGTATCCACAAGGGTGCCGTCAATGTCGAAAAGGTAGAGCATCAGGCCCGCTTCCGGACTCAGTTCTTCGCTTCCTCGGCTGCTTCCGCGGAGGGAGCGTCATCCGGGGATTCGTCCGGGATGTCGTCGAAGTCATCCTCGGCGTGGCCGCCTTCTTCATCCTCAAAGTCGTCTTCCTCCATCAGCTCGCCGTGGAAGAGGTGGAACTTCCTCTTCCGCTGGTGTTGCGGGAGAGGGGAGAGGATCATGGCGACGGCGCGGCCGTTCAGCTTCGGCGGTTGGTCCACCTGGGCCATCGTCTTCAGGTCCTCGATGATCCGGTTGAGCACGACGAAACCAAGGTCCTTGTGGGCGTTCTCACGGCCACGGAACTGGAGGACGAAGCGGCACTTGTGGTTCGTGTCCAGGAATCCCTCCGCACGGCCCAGCTTGATGTTGTAGTCGTGCTGGCCGGTGCCGACGCGGAATTTCACTTCCTTCATCCGGGTGGAGGCCTTCGACTTCTGCTTCTTCAGCTTCGCCTGCTCATACTTGTACTTCCCGTAGTCGATGATCTTGCAGACCGGCGGGTCCGCCTGACCGGCGATCTCGACCAGGTCGAGACCCAGCGACTGGGCTTTGTAGAGGGCGTCGCGTGAACTCATCACGCCGAGCTGGTCGCCGTTGGCGAGCACGACGCGGACGCGTGGGGCGCGGATTCGGTCGTTGACCCGCGTCATGTCGCGGTAACGACCCCTGTTTTGGTCTCTGTTTGGCTTAGCGATGGCTTTGTCCTCCGGTGGGTAGATGCGACGTTCCGGAGCGCGCCTTGGCGTGGCCGATGCACGGGGCCGGGACGAAGAGTGGCAGGGAACGGTCCTGATGTCCGGTCATAGATGACGCGCGACGGAAACACGCCGGTTGCTGGAACCGGTGTTCAGGTTGATGATGGGGCGTTCCTGGAAAATCATGGGGCGGCGTGAGGCCGTTTGACGCGTCTTTCCGTCATCCGGAGATCCGGCAGCGCATCTTGATCGATGTAAATACGGGAGAATCACCCGCCCCGCAAGCCGGAAATTTCTGGGGACAATGGCATTTCGGTAGCGGAATGGCTGCGCCATTCCGGCCGGGTGGACTTGCCTCTCTCCTTCCGGGTCCGGTTTCTTCTTTCGACCCGTCTTTGCCATCCGCTCTGTAATCTGGCGCTGCAGGAAGAAGGCTGGTCCACACAACCGTCGTGGCGCAGCCACGCCGCTACATTCCCGAGAGTGGTGATGCCTCTCACCCCCGGGTGCCATTTCTTTCAAAAAGCCCATCCCGGCCTTACCCGTCCTCTGCTGCGCGCTCCACCCCGGCGATGTCGATTTCCACCATTTCACACATGGCTTCCATCGCCCGGCGGGCGCGGTAACTGGGGCGATGCGCTTGATTCCTGCAGGTTGCGATAATGCTCTTCCAGAAATTTGTTATAGCTCCGGAGAGAGCGAACGGACTTCGTGATGGAAAGTGTGAGGATCGCGGTTGATGAACCAGCCAGTCCCACCCATGCGATCGTCCTTCCGAGAAACTGGTCGAGAATGCAGACTCCGAGGCATCCGATAGCGATGAAAATCAGCAAGTCCGGGACAAAGGCTATTCCAGCATTCGGCTTTCTCCCGTGAAGAATATGAACACGGTTTGCTTCGTGGATCGCTGCGGGAATTGTCGTGAAGAGGACGACGGCCGCGAGGAAAGCGGTTGTCAGGTAAAGGAACATCGGGGGCAATAGTTACATGGATGGTATATTCGCCAGGGCGCATGCCTGGTCCCGTTGGAGGGTGGAACTCATAGGTCTTGGCTGGATCTCGGGAGGGACTGGGAACCATCGGTGGAGGGAACCATTCCTCACTTCCCATCCGCCGCCCGCTCCACCCCGGCGATGTCGATCTTCACCATCTCGCACATCGCCTCCATCGCCCGCCGCGCGCGGTCGCGGTCGGAGTCGCCGATGAGTTCCATCAGTCGGGTGGGCGTCACCTGCCAGAAGACGCCCCAGCGGTCCTTCAGCCAGCCGCAGGCGATTTCCTTTCCGCCATCCGCGGTCAGGGCGGTCCACAGGCGGTCGGTTTCCTCCTGCGTCTCGCAGGCGATCAGGAAGGAAACCGCCTCCGTGAACTGGAAGCCCGGGGTGTTGAGCGCGAGGTATTTCGTGCCCGCCAGCGTGAACTCCACCATCAGGACGGTTCCGGGCGCTCCGCCCTCCGTCTCCATCGGAGAATGCGTGATCCGGTCGATCCTCGAATCCGGCAGCAGGGAAACATAATACCGGGCGGCTTCCTCGGCGCAGCCGTCGAAGGACAGAAATGGCGTTACCTTTTGCATGGGTTGTTTCTGTTGGGTTTCAGTCGTTCACCGCTCAGAAAGCGGATCGGAGCAATGTGGAAGCGTGTGAAGGGTCTTCCATGAAAAACATGATCCAGTCGGGAATCCGCCCGGTCAAGAGGGCGATGGGTTCCCGTAGATAGGAATGGCCGGGAAGGTCCCGGGCGAGCAGGTTTGCCACCACGTATTTCGTGTGGGCGAACCCGGTGATCCTGGCCGCACCCGGCAGGGTGTGGTGGGAGGCTCCAACGTAAAGTTGGCCTCGATCACCGAAGGGTTGGTCCAAGCCATTGGAAAGGCAAAGGGTGACCACCGTCTTGTTTGGTCGATGCACTTCGATGGCCATGCTCCCTCCATCTCCAAAGGACGTCCATGCGCAGGTCGCGGAGTCATCCAGATACCTCAATGAAGGATGAGCCTGGCGCTGATCAATTTCCGGGTAGGGTCTGAAGCACCAGATCATGCCGCCGAGCACCACCAGTGCGAATGCTGTGAGGGAGATGATCTTTCTACGCCTCATGTCATTCCAATCCTCCAATCAACTCGTGCCTGAAAATCGACTCCCCGAAAAGCTCGGAACCCAGAATGAGGTGCTTCCTGATGTTGTCCCGCTCGCTGTCGCTCCAAGATGGGATGTAGTGCTGTCCCGGAGGCGTCATGGCTGGAAAATTGTTACCATGAAAAAGTTTGTCATACTCGGCGTCCAGCGAGGAATCGCTATCGAGATAAGCAGAACCTCTGTCGCCGACACTCCGCGCCACATCAACGTAAAGATTCCATGCCGTAAGGAAACTTCCGCAGTCGATCTCCAGTTTTCCGGATGATCGGCAGGAAGCCTCAACGGAATCAAGATCTTGCAGGATGGGTGACTCGATTTTCAGTTGGCCATGAACCAATCTCGGGAATGCCGATTCGAGGGATTCGGTGGATGCGAAAGTAGGGACCTTGTAGTGCTCGTCGGCAAATACCCCATCACGGTCATCGCTGAACCAGATGAGATGGCGCTCCGCTCCGCGAAACCGGAAAAGGCAATCATAGTACTCACGGGACATGATGGTTGGGGCTTGTGGCAAGGGTGAATCAGGCTGTCGGTTCGGGGCGGTTTCCCGCCTTCGCTGCGGCGTTGGATGGGCAGATCCTGGCTTTGGCCCCCCGGTTGGAACAGAAAGACCAGACCCATGATGGGAAATAACATCCCGATGATCATGCCGTAGGTGAAAGTCGTTCCGAGATCCCGTGATCGTTTTCCGAGCGCCATTCCCCACACGGGATATAGACAATAGATGAATAGTGAAATGGCCGGCGTTTGGGAGATCCGCGCGACGAACGAAATAGCGACCGCCAGTAAGAACAATGCCAAGGTGGCGATGAACAATTCGCATCTGGAAAAGCTGCCTGATGGCGAAATGAACCTGAGAAGTCCGTCGGATGACTTTCGGAAACCTCCAGAGGGGCTTGGAGCGGGCGGGAGATCCGGCGGATTGGTTCGGGGAGGATCGTATGGGGAATCGGTCATGTGCGGGTGATTGTCGTGCGGGAAGAATCAGTTTTCCGGCTTTTTCAAGGTGTCTGTCCCCGCTGGTTGGATTTTGTGCTTCGAGAGGTGATAGGTGTAATAGAAGCCTCCGTCATCAAGTGGGAAATCGTAGTCGTGATAGACGTAGCATCGGTCCAGGATCTCCTTTCGGATCGTGAAATCGATGAAGCCCCGTCGCTTGGGAGGGGATTCCCAAAGGTAGGTTGATTCGCCCAACCGGGCAACGGATTGAACATATTTCGGGGGCGCTTCGCCCCACACAATGGATCGGAATTCCAGTTTTTTGGTTTCAATGCTCTCGTTAGCGACAACCAGCCAGTAGGATAGTCCGTCATCCACGTATGGGATTCTCACATCGATGAAATCCGGATCCTTTTCATTCACTCTGAGAGTGGGCCGGTACTTCGCGTGTTCTCCCCTATAGCTATCTTCATGGAGCACCATGAACTGTGAGAAAATCGCGTGAGCCGGGAGTGCTGTGAGGCTGATGGCGGCGGCTATGGCGAGCAGGGCTTTCATGGTTGTCGGTGTTCTGGGGGAAGGATGAGCCGTGAAGGGAAGATTCATGTTCCGTCAATATTCCATGAGCCTGAGAATATAGAGCTTCTCCGCGTGGTCGCGCACATCGAGGAAGTATTGTTCCCCACATCCCCGGCATTCGGCCGGATGGTATCTGTCGAAGCCACGCTTGTTTTCGATGGCACTGGCCAATACCGCGTATCCGCAATCCATGCAGTTGAACGCGACATGCGGACCGCATGCGTCGGCGTCCGCCTGATCGCCGTTGTCGTCCAGCAGGAGGAAATTGGTGAAATCCATCTCCCATGCTCGGGGATAGGTCGGTGGGAATCAAGCAACGAGAAGGGGATGAAGGCACAGCTTCCTGATAAGCAGGTAGGGACTTGATGGCCGCTGTCGATGGGTAGCGAACCTCGTGAGAGATTCGGCTGGGAAGACGTCCATCAAGAAACAAGCTCCGGGCGTGGACAGACTTCCCCCCAGCCGGAAGTCTCACGACTTCCGCTACCCCAACGCTTGGCCGCGTGGGACCGAGCGCGTTCAGAAGGATACGAGGGCGTTCTTTTTACAGCGACCGCGCACGGATCTCCTCCACGATGGACGCGATGACCTCGTCCACCGGCTTGGTGCCGAGGTCGTCCTTGTCGCGGTGGCGGACGGAGACGGTGCCTTCCTCCACCTCACGCGCACCGAGGACGAGCATGTAGGGCACGCGCTCCAGACGGGTGTTGCGGATCTTCGCGCCGATCTTGTCGGAACTGCGGTCGATGGTCACGCGCACGCCGGCGTCCGCCAGCTTTGCGGTGAGTTCTTCCGCGGCTTCCAGCGTCTTGTCGGAAATCGGGAGGACGCGGACCTGCTCCGGGGCGAGCCATGCCGGGAACTTGCCCTCGAAGTGCTCGATGAGCAGGCCGGTGAAGCGCTCCAGCGAGCCGAACGGCGCGCGGTGGATCATCACCGGGGTGTGCGGCTGGTTGTCCGGGCCGATGTAGGAAAGCTTGAAGCGCACGGGCAGGTTGTAGTCCACCTGCACGGTGCCGAGCTGCCAGTCGCGGCCGATGACGTCCTTCACCACGAAGTCGATCTTCGGTCCGTAGAAGGCGGCCTCGCCGAGTTCCTCGGTGTAGTCCACGCCCAGGGTCTGCACGGCATCGCGCAGGGCGGCCTCCGCCTTGTCCCAGTTCTCCGGGGAGCCGACGTATTTGTCGGACGACGGATCACGGAGGGAGAGGCGCACGCGGTATTCGTGCATGCCCAGGGTATTGAGGACTTTCTTCACCAGGTCCAGGCAGCCTTTCACTTCCTCCGCCACCTGGTCCGGCGTGCAGAAAAGGTGGGCGTCATCCTGGGTGAAGCCGCGGACGCGGGTCATGCCGCCCAGCTCGCCGGACTGCTCCCAGCGATAGACCGTGCCGAACTCCGCCAGACGCACCGGCAGGTCGCGGTAGGAGTGGTGGTCGCTGGCGAAGATCTTGATGTGGTGCGGGCAGTTCATCGGCTTCAGCAGGTAACCTTCGTAGGTTCCCTCGTTGAGGCCGTTGATGAGCGTGGCGCAGGTGGCGTCCTCATCGGCCAGCTTTTCCAGCACGTCCCGCTCCGGGATGGCCGGATACTGGCTTTCCTGGTAGTAGGGGAAGTGGCCGGAGGTGCGGTAGAGGTCCAGCTTGCCGATGTGCGGGGTGAAGACCTGGGAGTAGCCCTGCTTGTCCAGCTCCTGGGTGATGAACTCCTGCAGGGAACGGCGGACGAGCGCGCCCTTCGGCTTCCAGAGGATGAGGCCCTGGCCGACGGCTTCGTCGATGTGGAATAGCCCCAGCTCCTTGCCCAGGCGGCGGTGGTCGCGCTTCTTCGCTTCCTCCAGACGGTTGAGGTGTTCCTCGAGCAGTTCCTTGCTTTCGAAGGCGGTGCCGTAGAGCCGCTGGAGCTGGCCCTTCGACTCATCGCCCATGTAGAAGGACGAGGAGACGGACATCAGCTTCGTGTTCTTGCACTTCGCCGTGTAGCCCACGTGCGGGCCGGCGCAGAGGTCGATGAATTCCCCGTTCTGGAAGCAGGAGATTTCCTCGCCTTCCGGGATCTTGTCGATGAGGTCCAGCTTGAAGCGGGACGGATTCCCCGGGCGCTCCGACAGGCCGCCGAGGCGTCCGCTTTCGGCCATCGCCTTCGCTTCCTCGCGTGAAATGACCTTGCGCTCGAACTTCTGGTTCTCCTTCGCGATCTTTTTCATCTCCGCCTCGATCTTCTCGAAGTCATCCGGCGTGACACGGTGCTTCATCTCGAAGTCGTAGTAGAATCCGCTCTCGATCGGCGGACCGTAGGCAAACTGGGCGTCCGGCCAGATGCGGAGGATGGCGGTGGCCATGACGTGCGCTGCGGAATGGCGGAGCCGTTCCAGGTCGGTCATCTGGTTGCGTTCGTCGAGAGTCTTGCGTTCGGACATGGCGGGCGGAAATTGGATGCTCGGGGGCCGGGGTTCAATACTGAACCTCAGGGGACGGTGGATAAAGTGCGGGTTTCAGCGGGGCAAATCCCTTGCGGCCCGCCGGATGGGGGGTAGGGTGGAGGCATGAAACCAGGTACCTCGTTTCTTTTTTGTGCATTCGCCACCGTATTGGGATTGCTGGCCCCGGCCGCGGATGGAGCTTCGCTGGTGACCTATGGGTTCGGAACATCAGGGACCGATGTGGTCCTTGATCCCACCATGACGGTCGGCGGAGTGTCCGCCTCCGCATTGGCGGCCGCAAGCGGTGCGATCACCCTGCAGCGGAGCGGGGTAACCCTTGGTACATCCAGTCCCAGCGCACTGGGAGTATCCGGCAGCGGGCTGAACTCGACCGAGGCATTTGCCATCGGGGCCGGACGTTATTTTTCCTTCACCCTCACTCCCGGGTCCGGGCAGATGCTTACCTTGGAAAAGCTCACGATGAACGCGAACATCGGAGGCCAGAACACCGCGCCGAACTTCTCGCTGCGGTTGGACACGGGGAGTGGATTCAACACCGTGGCGACCGGCCTGGTGACCGCGGAAAGCGGATCGTCAGGCAGCCCTTTCAATGCGTTTGATCTGGCGTTTTCGGAAACCACCCCCGGTGCCCTGTCAAATCTGACGGGAACGGTCACCTTCCAGATGGTCTTCTACAACGCGGTGGCCGATCCGCTTCCTTCCGGATGGTCGAGCTGGGTGAGGATCGATGACCTTTCGATCCATGGAGTGGTTTCCCCGATCCCGGAGCCGGGGTCAGCGATGCTGGGGCTGCTGGGAGCGGGCTGTATGCTGGCCCGCCGCGCGAGGAGACGCTGAAAACCGGAGACGGTGACGTTTCTCCGCACCGGATGCCCGGTGCGGACGGAGTGGTGGATTCCAGGCTGCGGGCTCAGATCTCGATCTCGCCTTCGAAGACGAAATCCGCCGGACCGGTGAGGGTCACGTTGGTGAAGGTCCGGTCGCCGGTTTTCTCGAAGCCGATCTCCAAGGTGTCGCCGCCTTCCACATCCACCTTGATGGGGGACGGGTCGCCGGAGAGCAGGTGGTGGATCAGCGCGCAGGCGACCATGCCGGTGCCGCAGGCCAGGGTCTCATCGTCCACGCCGCGCTCATAGGTGCGGATGGCGATGTGCCCCGGCTCCAGCGCCTTGGCGAAGTTCGCGTTGGTACCGGCAGGAGAAAAGTCGGCATGGCGGCGGATGTCGCGGCCGTGGTTGAAGACGTCGAGGTTGTCGAGGTCGTCCACGAACGCAACCGCATGGGGAACGCCCGTATTCACGAAATGAACGTCCGCATCCAGGCCGGAGACGCGGGTGGGGGTGTTGAGGCGCAGGTCCTTCGGTTCGGACATGGCGATGCGGACATCGTCACCGATCATTTCCGCGGCGAGCGTTCCGGCGATGGTTTCGAAGGTCACCTTGTCCGGCACTTCTTCGGTGAGGTGGGCGGTGAAGCGGCCGAAGCAACGGGCACCGTTTCCGCACATCTCCGCTTCGCCACCATCGGCGTTGTAATAGCGGAACTTGTAGTCCGCACCCTTTTCAGCCGGTTCCACGGCCAGCAGACCGTCCGCACCGATGCCACGGTGGCGGTCGCAGAGGGCCTCGATGGTTTCGGTGTCCAGGTTCGTTTGCAGGTCGCGGTTGTCGATGACGATGAAGTCATTGCCGGCGCCGTTCATTTTGTAGAAGTGGAGGAGCATGCGGAAGTGGTGGAATTAAAGATCAGGGTTGGGCGCGAAGCAACTGCGGGATGTGGTCGAAATGCGCGTCTGAGGTGCAGAGCCAGAACTGATGCTGGAGGGCGATGGCGGCGATCCACAGATCATTGGCCGGGATCGGAGTGCCCTGGAGCCGGAGTTGGAGATGAAGTTGGGAATAGTAAAGGGTGGTCTGCAGGTTCGGGGCCACCACGCGAGCAGTGGGTTTCGAGAGGAAACGCTGGAGATCGAGTTCGTTCCTCTCCCTCTTGCCGCCACTCATAAAGCCGGCGCGAAGTTCACCGATCACGATGACGGACAGATAGACCTCGGAGGCGGATTCCGTGGCGGAAAGCCATTTCCCGGAACGCCGTAGATCGGAATAGGCGTTGGTGTCCAGAAGGATGCTGCGGTTCATTGCCAATCCTCCGGATCGATGCGGTCGAAATCCTTCATCGCTTCATCGAAGGCGGGATCTTCGATCCATGTGCCGACGAACTCCCGGAAGTCCGTATTGACGGATGCGTTTTTTTTGACGGAGTCCTCCGACAGCTTCTCGATGACCAGCGCGTTGAGGGATTTTCCGGTGGAGGCGGCTTCCTTGCGAAGTGCCGCATCGACCTCTTCCGGAATGCCTCGGATGGTGTATTGCATGCCTTTCATGCCTGCATGGTAGGCGGAAAATGCAGGCAGGTCAAATCCCGTGGTTCAGGCACCCTTCGTAGCCGCAATGAGCGGGGCGGTGAACCCGCAGACCGCGCGGGCGGCGTCCATGGGGTTCAGTTCCACCTGCTTCACGATCGCGGAGCCGACGATGACGCCGTCCGCGGTGGCGGCGACCATCGCGGCCTGGTCCGGGGTCGTGATGCCGAAGCCGACGCAGACGGGGGTGTCGGTGAACTGTTTGATGTTCTCCACCTGGGCGGAAATGTTTGCGGACGGGGCGACGTGCGCACCGGTCACACCGGTGCGGGAGAGCGCGTAGATGAAGCCTTCGGAGGATTCCGCCAGCATCTTGATCCGCTCCTGCGGGGTGGTCGGTGCGATCAGGCGGATCGCCTTCAGGCCGTGCATGTTCGCAAATTCGTCGCTCAGCTTCGCCTCGTCCGGTGGCAGGTCCAGCAGGAGGATGCCGTCGGCACCGGCTTCCGCCGCGTCCTTGTGGAATTTCTCGAAGCCGTAGGTGAAAATCGGGTTCAGGTAGGTGAAAAGAACGATGGGCGTCTGGTGCGTCTCACGGAATTTCCGGATCAGTTCCAGCGAGCGGGCGGTGGTCATGCCGGACTTCAGCGCGCGGTCGGCCGCCATCTGGTTGACGATGCCATCCGCCAGCGGGTCGGAGAACGGCAGGCCGAACTCGATGATGTCCGCACCTTCGTCCGCAAGTCCACGGATGATCTCCAGGCTGCCATCGAAATCCGGATCACCCGCGGCGATGTAGGCGATGAAGGCTTTCTGGTTCTTTTCCCGGAGGGCGGCGAAGGTGGTGTCGATGCGGTTCGGCATGCGCCGCGGAGCGTGACCGGTCCGGGCGGGAACGTCCAACACGGATCTCGGGAAATCGTCCGCTCCTCACTTCCCCGGGGCCACCAGATCGTCCGGCGTGTGGATTTCGCCATCCGGTCCCTTGCTGCGGATCTCCAGCCGGTCACGGGAGACGGCGTGGAACACGTAGGGATGCCCCCAGCGATCGGTCAGGTTCCCCTCGGGATCGAGCCGGGGGTGTTGCAGCGGGAACACCGGGAGCTTGCCGGGATTCGCGCCGCGCAGGGCATTCATGAAGTGGGCGTTGGTTTCCCCGGCGGGGAATGCGCCGAACTCCCGGCGGTAAATTTGGAAAAGCTCCAGCACCATCGCGATCTCCTTCTCCGGCGGTACTTTGGCGGAGCCGATACCGGCGGTCATGGGATTCGGAGGCACCTGGGCGAGTTCATCCGGCTGTGGTGGATGAAGGGCAATCCGCTGGGGAGAATGCGCCACCGGGGGAGGAGTGGCCGCCTTCGGGGAAGCAGGGGCATCCGCCGCGGGTGGGGCCGGAGCGGGCGGAACGTCCGTTTTCCGGAGAAGCAAGAACGCCACAGCCAGGATGACTGCCGTCAGGATCCCGGCAATGAGCAGGCGCGGACGGCTCATCACGCGAGGTTCATGAAGCCCATGTCCGGATTCGCGAAGCGGCCGATGTTCGGCAGCACCTGCGGTAGGTCCCCGACCGGCACGCCGAACCAGAGCGCCAGCGTGGCGGCCATCTCATCCGTGGAGACTTTCGGGATCCAGCTTCCGCGGCTGCCGGTATCGTCCGGGCCGTCGATCTCCAGCAGCGGGATGTGGCCGTAGAGGCGGCCGCCGTTCACCGCGCCGCCCACGATCATTTGGTGGCTGCCCCACGCATGGTCGGAGCCTTTGCCATTGCTGTTGTAGGTGCGGTTGAAATCGGACGCCGTGTACAGAGTGACGTTGTCGCTGATGCCCAGGGTCTTCGTCGCGTTGTAGAAGTCCGCGATGCCGTCGCTCAGTTCCTTCAGCAGCGCGTGGTGGTCCGGGAGCTGCGCGTCGTGGGTGTCGAAGCCACCAATGGCGGCGAAGAAGATCTGCCGCTTCATGCCCAGCGCCTGGCGGGCATGAATCATCCTGAGGATCATGCGGAGCTGGGCGGCCAGGTAGGTGACGGCACCCTCTTCCTCCGTCTGGCTCAGCGGAAAGGCGGCGTCCTCCGCCGGGAGGGGATTGGCCGCCAGCGCCGTCTTGAGCAGCGTGTCATTGGAAATCGCCCGTCTCACGATCTTCGAGTGTTCCTGCTCGAAGATGTGCCCGTAGCTGCGGGCGATCATCTGGTCGAAGGACTGGTACATCTCCTTCCGCGGCGACCAGTCGTCCCGGTAGTTGGCCAGACCGATGCTGCCGCCGGGGGTGACGTGGTATTGGGAGAATTTTTCGCCGACCTGGAAGTAGTTCGAGCCGGCGATGGAGACGTTCATCGAGATCTGGGAGTCCCCGTTGCCGGCGTGCAGCAGATCCTGCAGCCTGCCACCCCAGCCGACCGTGCGCGGGGAGTCCGGCACGGACGTCTGCCACTGCATCTGCTGGTCGTTGTGGGAAAAGAGATAGGGCGGGATGGCCGCGCCGCCGGAGAGATACTCCGCCTTGGTGATCGGACCGACGAGTGTGCCGACGTTGCAGACCATCGCCATCTTCTGCTCACTGAAGACGGAGTGGAGGGCACCCATCGCCGGGTGCAGGCCGAACTGGCGGCCATCGTCGTTCGGGATGCTGAGGGGCAGCAGGTCGTCCCGGTTGAGCGCCAGCACGCCGCGGTCCCGCTGGTAGGCGGCGTAGGCGGTGGTATCGCGTGGGACCAGCAGGTTGTTCGCGTCATTGCCGCCGTAGAGGAACAGGCAGATGAGGCTCTTGTGGTCATCCAGGGTGGGTGGGATGCCCTGTGCCTGCAGGGAGGCATTGAAAAGGCGCAGCGTGCCGAGCGTGGACATCACCCCCGTGAGGCCGAGCCCCGCGCAAGCAGCCTGGCCGATGAACTGGCGGCGTCCGGGATGGGGTGGGGTGTCTTTCATTTCTGGACGAAGAACTCAGGTGAATTCGCGATGAGGTAGATGGCCATCCGCGCGCGCTCTCCCTGCCGGGAGGCGGAGTGGTCGATCCAGCCGGGCAGGGCGGCGTAAGCGGCGAGGATCTCCGCACGCAGGGCGGGGCTCATCTTGCCGAAAAGCATGCGGTCGTTCAGGTGGTCGAGCAGGAGGCCCTGCGCTTCCACCGGCGTCTTACCCGGCGTGTTGAGGATGGCGACCAGTTCGGAGAAGTTGAAGTGGAGGACGATGTTGGAGTCCTCATCCTCCGGCTCGGAAACCCACAGCCCCCATTCCATCGCACCGAGGAAGAAGTTCGCCTGGCGGATGGCGGTGGTTTCGGAAAAGATCTGGAACTCCGGCGAAATCAGGCCCGCCTCCCCGATGGGGCCGGAGCTGGAATAGCCGGGCGAGTAGAAGTTGAAGACGGACGGCGCGTTGAGCGGGGACTGCTCCGGGAAGTGGTAATCCAGGTTCAGGAACAGGCGGTTGTCGCCCTGCGCGGCGCGCGGACGGTCGATGGGGACCAGCCGCAGCAGACGGGTGGCGCGCATCAGTGGTTCGGACGGCTTGCCGTAGCTGAAGGAGTTCCGTGCTTCCGGAGCGCGGGCTTCATGGTCGAGCAGCACCGCCTTGATCGTCGCGCCCAGATCGCCGCGCACGCCGCTGCCGTTGTCGTTGAAGACGCTGGCCACGCGGTGGATGTAGCCGGGGCTGGGATTGCTGGTGACGAACTTCTGGATCAGGTGCCGCGCCATGAACGGCCCGACGTTCGGGTGATTGAAGATCGTATCGAGCGCCATGGTCATGCGCTGTTCGCCGTCGAGTGAGCCTGGGATGGTGACGCCACCGAGGATGCGGCGGTCCTGCCGGTCGTGGAACTCCGGATAGAAGCTCATCGGTCGCAGGGGATCGCTGCCCCACTGGAACCAATCGAGCCGCCCGGCAAGTGCGCCATCCCAGTCCCAGTGCGGCGGGTCCTCCGGGTCATAGTGGGCGCCCCAGCCGGTGAAGACGTGCGCGAGGCCCACGGTGTCCTCCTGGGTGTAGGTGGGGATGGGCAGGCCGCGTGAATCCAGCTTCAGCGAGCCGTCCGTGTGGCGCATGCTGAGGCCCACGGAGAAAAGCTGCATCACCTCCCGGGCGTAGTTTTCATCCGGCTGGTGGCCGGTGACGGGATCCGGCTTCTTGTTGCGGGCCATGCTGAGGTAGGTGCCCATCATCGGGCTTTTCGTCACCTCATCCAGCAGCTCGCGGTAGTTGCCGAGGGCGTGTTTCACCAGGATGTCATAGTACATCGCGGTGCCTTCGTATTCGATGTCCAGCGCGCTGTTCTGGGAGATGACGAAGATCTCGCTGAGGGCGAATGCCACCCGCTGGCGGAGCTGGTCCGGTGCATCCACCGCGGTCTGCCACCATGCCTCCAGCCGCGGACCCTGCCAGCCACCGCCGGTGCTGCCGCGCGCCAGCCATTCATCACGGCGCTGGCGCATGAGCGGCAGGTGCCAGGTCGGCGGGAGTGCGATCTGCGCATCGATCCACTGCGGGAACGACTGCGTCTCCAGCGTGGTGAGAGCCGCCGCATTCGGGCCGAAAGTTGCCTGGGTGAGGAAGCGGGCGGCCTCCGCGACATCCGCCGCCATCTCCGGCGCGGCGGGCGGCGTGGCCGGTTGCGGCATCAGATCCCAGCCGGGTGCGGGCAGCAGGCGGCCCACCAGTTCCACCGTGCCGGGTGTGCCACTGAGGACCCGGACCCACAGGCGGTTGGCATCCAGCGCGCCGATGATCTGCTGGCGGGTGAATTCCCCTGCGGGCGGAAAGTCCCACGGCAGGCCCGGCACCTGGGCGAGCGGGAAGGTGAACACCGCCGGGCCGGAAACCCCGTCATCGGAAATGAAAATCTCCGCACCGCTCTGCACATTGCCAAGCCCGCCGAAGCCCAGGCTGGTCTGCCCGGTGAGGGCATTGCCGCTGCGGGTCACCGCCGCCACGCCGGTCCCTGCGGATGGAGTGGAACCAGTCCCTCTCAGTTGGGCGATGAAAAGCACATCCGGACTGTCGTCGATCTGCACGGTCGCGCTGGCCGGGACGCCGAGCGTGAATCCCGTTCCCGGCTGCAGGGTGATGGTCACGTTCTCCTGGGGCTCCACCTCGCCGTCGGCAACTGGGGTGACAGGGATCTTCACCGAACGCGCTCCCGCAGGAATGGTCACGCTGCCGGAGAGGCTGAGGTAGTCCGTGGCGGCCTGCGCTGTGCCGGAGACGGTGTAGTGGACTGTCAGCGGCTCGATCCCACCCGCGCGGAAGATGATGAACTCCGCCGGGCTGGCGGTGCTTTCATAGCCGCGCGCGACGGACACGCCGAGGTTGACGCTGCTGGGGCTGGCGAGCGTCTTCTTCGCCGCGTCCAGGTCTGCGACCCGTGGAGTGGTGGTGGCATTGGATGGATCGAGGCCCAGCACGCGTTCCTCGTAGTCGGTCAGACCGTCGCCGTCGCTGTCCGCATCGGAAACCTCCATCCGCGAGAACAACCTGTCGGCTCCCATCTCCGCGAGGGATTGGCCGGTCGATGACAACACGCTGCCGGCGATGATCTCCTTTCCGCCCGCCGCCATCGACGGCCGCTGCCATGCGACCGAAAGATTGTCACCACCATCCCCCTCCACCTGATAGACTTCGAAGTAGTAAGGTGTGTTCGCCGTCAGCGTGATGGCGGCCGATGTCTGCGACGGGAATTTGTCCCACTGCTGGTGGGACGTCCACTCGGACACGGACGCGATCTGCCTCTTGTTGGCCACACTCTTGTCAGTGGAAAGCCACAGCTCGGACTGGTCGTCGCTGGCGATGAAAAACTGGTACGTTCCGGTCTCCGGTGGGATGATCCAGCCATGGATCCACTGGCCGAAAAACGCCTTGTCCGGGGAAGTCTGCGGGATATCGAGCGCGGTCAGCCTGCCGCGGGTGGATGGCGGGGTCTGGTTCGCCACCCGGTCCTTGATCTGGGACAGCCCCCAGCCGGGGAGTTGCTCCCATACCAGATGCTCCACGCCCCCGGAGGTGAATGCCGTCGCCCGGTCGATCGTGAGTTCCATCTCCTCTCCTGTGCCGACCACCACCGGGCCGAAGGGAGCCCACGCGCTGAGGTCGGTGGAGAAGAGCGGCTGGTATCTGACCCCGGCCACACTGTTCCAGACCTGCTTGAGGGTGTCCGGCTGGACCTCGAACCGTTCGACTTTCGGATGGCTGTTGCCATCGAGCGGATCCGTTCCCGCGATGGATTCCAGCAGGTTGCTGAAACCATCGTGGTCCGGATCTTCGGAAGGGATGAGGGATTTGCCGAAGGCCGCCTGCCAGACGTCGCTCATCCCGTCGCCATCCGCATCGATCTTTCCCCAACCCGTCGAGACGAAAGCCAGGCACAGGATCGGCAGGGCGGCCTTGGGATGCGGGTAGGTTCCTCCGAACATGAAAGCGGTCTTCCAGCGACGCGGGATTAAACCCCGGCATCCCTGCCGTGGTCAAACCCTGTTAGCTTGCGTTTTTGTCAGGGAACCCTTTGCGGGCGGAGCCTCAGCGGTTGTTGGCGAGTTCCTCGCAGCCCTTGATGTCGAGCTTGCCGGAGGCCAGCACCGGGATCTCCTTCACCGGGATGATCGCCTTCGGGCACCACAGGGAGGAGAGGCCCTGATCCAACAGCTTGTAGCGGAGGTCGATGCACTCCTGCTCCAGCGCCGGTCCGGAGATGGTGGAGAGCAGCAGGATCGCCTCGCCCTTCTGCTCGTCCGGCACGCCGACGATGGCGATCTTCCGCTCCGCTTCGGAGTCGAGGCCCAGCACCTTGGCGATGGCGCCTTCCACCGTTTCGTGGGGGACCATCTCCCCGGCGATCTTCGAGAAGCGGGAAAGGCGGCCCTCGATGTAGAGGAATCCGTCCTCGTCCACGCGGCCGACGTCGCCGGTGCGGAACCAGCCGTCCACCAGCACCTCGGCGGACTTCTTCGGCTGGTCGAGGTAGCCGGGGAAAATATTCACGCCGCGGAACCAGATGATGCCCTGTTTGTTGAGCGGTATGTCATCGCCGGTGGCGGCGTCGGTTAGCTTCACGGCCAGGCCGGGCAGCATCTGGCCGACGGATCCGTTGCGGGTGGATGGCAGTGCGGGAACGCCGGAAGCACCCTGGAGGTCCGGCAGGTTGACGTTGGTGGCGGGGGACGTTTCGGTGAGGCCGTAGCCCTCCTGCGGGCGGATGCCGAACTTCGACTCGAACGCATCGGCCAGGGACTGCGGCAGCTTCTCAGCCCCGGTGACCACCATCTTGAGGGAGGCAAGCTGGGCCGGTTCGATGCGCTTCATGTAGCCCCGCAGGAACGTCGGCGTCGCCAGCAGCAGGTCCACCCCGTGCAGGCCGATGAGTTCCGCCAGCCGCTTCGTCTCCAGCGGGCTGGGGTAGGTCACCAGGTTGATCCCCTCAATGCACGGGAACCACAGCGTCACCGTGCAGCCGAACGAATGGAAGAGGGGCAGGGAACCGAGGATGGACGACTTCGGCGGCAGGTTCAGGCGGGTGGCGAACTGGCAGACGTTGCCCAGCACGTTGCGCTGGGTCAGCACCACGCCCTTCGGCTCTCCGGAGGAACCGGAGGTGAAAAGGAGGAGCGCCTCGTCATTGTCGCGGCGCTTGTTGAGGCCCAGCATGCCACCCAGCACGGATGCGGGCAGCACCTTGGAAAGCAGCACCCATTTCACGATCTGCTTCTTGAGGGTGGGCAGCGTCCGCTCGATGAAGATCAGGTCGCGGTTCGGCGGCCAGGGGAAACTGGAGACCTTCCGGACAAAGGGATCCGCGGTGATGAAACGGTCCACACCTGCCTGGCGGATGGACGACTTGATCGCCTCATGCCCCGCGGTGAAATTGAGGTTCACCGGTGTCTTTCCGGCGAAGATGACGGCGAGGTTGGCGATGAGGCCCGCCTTTCCGGGCGGCAGGACGATCGCCACCCGCGGCTTGTCCGTTTCTTCCTGGATATGCTTCGAGAAGGCGATGGCTGCGCCGAGGATCTTGTCGAAGCCCAGCTCGGAATCGTCGGAACCATCCAGCACCTTGTGCTTCGTGGCGTGCTTCTTCAGTCCCTGGAGCAGGACCATCGCCAGCGACTTCTTGAAAAGCGACCGGGAGGAATAGGCGGCCTCGAACGCGGTCAGGAGGCTCTGCTGGTAGGCCGCCACACTCGCTTTTTCCGCGGGGATCGGCTCGCCGATGGAGATCACCGCCTGCGGCAGGGAGGAGCTGCTCTCGATGGAAAGGTGGGAGTCCCGGGGCGTGTCGATGGCGATGGGAACGATGGGCAGTCCAAAGGCGGCCAGGGCCTTCAGGTGCGCGGACGGGATGTGGCATGCGCTGCCCACCCGCACCTTCGCCTTGCCCGGGACGTGGATCAGCACGCCGCCGTTGTCGAGGAAGCACTTGAGCTGGTTGCCTGCCGCCGCCGGGGCGGTGTCCGCGGCGGAATACATGGCACCGGACCCGGATTTCTCGAGATGGGAGCGGATCGCCGGTTCCAAGGTGGCGTGCTCCTCGATCAGCCAGGTGATCTTCCGGCCGGAAAAGAGTTTTTCGATCGGTGCAAGATGCTGGGAATCAAGGCGACCCGAAATAACGAGGGCGCCTGATTGCGGGAGGCGCGATTGGTTGAGGATCTGGATGGAGGACATCGTGAAAGTGACTGAGGTGGAACAATGAATCTGTTCCACGGCAATTCACGCGGATTTTACCCTCGGTGACACGGTTTTTTTGACGGAAATCTTCGCCGGAAATACGGCGTTCTCAAGGAGCCGCGGTGAGTCCGGCCCTCAGCCGGAAGAAACACCTGTCCCATCCGGTGGGGATCTCCGCGTGCATCCGGACGAATCCCGCGGGAACTCCATTCTGGTCGTCGGACGGTTGGAGGAGATCCGGCCGGGGAGTCCATGCCTCCAGGGTGTCGGAGACTTCCAGCGAGCAACCCAGCCGGTCGCCGGCGGTGTCGCTGCGGATGAGGGTCTCGAACCGTCCCTGTCTGGCGGAGAGGGGGAGGGGTTGATTGCTTCCGGGATCCGTCCCCAAGAGATACTCGAGGATGGCCGGGTGGCCGTCGTGGTCGGAATCGTCCATGGCGACGGCGGGGCGTCCCGCGCCGGTGGTGAGGCCCGCGTCCCGCGCCCAGTCCAGGAAGCGGTCGCGGACGGCGGCGGGACCGTAGGTGAACTGGGCGCTGGCGGTGGTGGCGGCGTTCGCTTTCACCCGCACCCAGTGGGCCTGGAACGCATCCGGAAAGGCGTGGGTGAACCTTTCGCCCGGCTGGACGGTGAAGGTGCCGTAGGTGGACCAGGTGTTGTCCGCCAGGAAATCCACCTCGACGGTGAAGGTGATGGGCCCAGCCGACTGGTGGGAGATTTCCAGCGATTTACTGCGGTAGCCGTACATCAGGTAGGGATCGGATGGCGTGTTGGCGGTGACGGGGGTGTCCAGCCATGGGCCGCCGGTGCCGCGCGGCTCGCCCATGCGCCAGATGTCGTCGATCTCGCCCAGCCAGAGCGCGGAACCATCGGTGGATTTCACCAATGAATCCGACACCGGGGCGGAGTCGAGCACTCCGGTGAGGACCAGCAAGCCACGCCAGGAGGCGAAGTCGGTGATGCGCTTGCCATGGGTGGAGATGGGCTGGAGCTTCCGCCTCCCGCCGGAGTTGTCACGCGGGACCTCGTAGAAGGTGCCGTGGCAGTTCAGCAGCACCCGTTCCGTGACCGCTTCGCGGAAACCGCGCGCCCATCCGGAAAGGAACTCCGCGTCGTAGAGCGGGTCGGTTTTCGGCAGGCGCAGCTTGGCCGGGTTCGTGTCACTGAGGACGACCCATGCGGACGCCGCGTCCGATCCGAATTCCTTCGTGGTCGCGGCAGCGGTCCGCATGGTGGATTCCGCGGAGGAGGACGCGACCGGCACGAGCTGCATCCCGCCGCCGATCTGGTGGTAGCCGGTGGTGGCGGCACCGGATGCGGGCTGGTGCCTGGAGGCGAATTCCAGCTTCAGATCGGTGCCGGACATCACCCGGATGAGCCCGTCGCTGGAGGCACCCGTTTCGCGGATGTCCGCCAGCGCGGCGAACCGGTCCGTCCCCGCGGAGGCGGGCGTGACGTGCGGATGCGGATTGGAGAGGAAGACGGTGGCGGTGATGCCGGTGGCGGCCGTGCTGGAGGTGAGCTTCAGCCAGGAGCCGGGCATGTCCTCCAGCGGTTCATGCAGGTAGCTCCCGGCAGGGACCGTGATGCTTTTCCATGCCTGCCAGCCACCTGCGCCGTCTGTGGTGGTGAGGTCCAGCATGAGCGGCGAGGGGCCGGTGTTGCGGACATGGAGCGTCCCGTCGCGGAATCCCGCCACCAGGAACGGATCGCTGGACTGTCCGGTGGCGACCGCCGCCGCGCGCCACAGGGTGCCATGGCCTTGCGGCGCGCCCCACTGGCGCAGGTCGGAGAGCTGGCCGAACCAGAAGTTCGACTGGGCGCGGGGCACCAGCGCGTTGCTGAACTTCGAGGTGTCGTTCTTCGCCATCACCAGGCGGCCTTCCCAGGTGCAGTAGTCCACCGGCATCTTGTAGTGGGAACAGATCGGCGTGAGGCCGGAGAAGTTGGCGGCGGAGAACGTTTTCGGGAAATCATAGAACATGCCGTGCATGTGCATGAGCAGGCGGCCGGGCAGCACCTCGCGGATGCGCGGCCATTCGGTGTGCCAGCCGTGGGCGCCGTCGTGGGTGCGGGACCCTTTGGGCAGCCGCCAGGTGTGCCACACCCCGCCTTCAAAGGTCCGGAGGATCACGGAGTTCGGGTCGAAGCCGGTCGTCCACACCGGGTCGGTGCTACTGGGATTCCCGTAGATGCCGCCGGGGCCGGTCACCTCGCAGGTCTGGACGCGGTGATGTTCCGTCCATGCGGTCATCCACTCCGGGTTCGCATTCCCCGCGCCGCGGACGGAACCGTCCCATGAGGCGAGGACGCCGGATTCCTGCGCCGGGTCGCTCGAATAGTCGTGGCGGCCGTTGTTCGCGGCGATGAACCTTCCCCCGCCCGTGTAGGCCCCCTTGCCGTGGTAGCCGAAAAGGAAGTCATCCCCGCCGCTCTGCTTGTCGGGGTAGCGCGTGATCACGCTGAGGTCCCCGGTGTCCACATCATAGACGCCGTCTTCCATGGTGAACATATAGACGCGGTTGGGATCGGACAGGTGCGCCGCGGTGGCGGTGATGCGGCCCGGCGCGCGGGTGTAGGGGATGGTCCGCACGTTCTTCGCGGCGTCGATGAAATGCGGGCCGATGATGAGCTGGTTCGACGTGGTGTGGATGAAACGGTTCGCCGGGGTGCCGCCGATGGACTCCGGACGGATGCCCAGGGACAGGGCGGGGGAGATCTGGTATAGCTTGTCGTCGCTGCCGTCCGGCCGGTGGGGGGCGTAGGTGACGGCCCACAGGTCGCCCTGCCATGGCACCACCGCGCCGATGCCGCATTCGTTCTCGCTGTTGGTGACCGCCAGGTGGGGATAGACTCCGGAAATGTTGACGATCTTCGGAGGTTCCGGCGGAGGGGGCAGCGTGAGCTGGTGGTCCGCGGCGGGCGGGGCCTCCGCCGTCGTGGTGATCGAGACGTTGTCCACCCAGTAGGAGTGGGCCGCCTTGTCCGGACGGTCGAAGCGGATGACGGAGATCCCGGATGAAGTTGCCGCGGCGGCGTTGCTGAAGGCGGTGAGGTTCACCGCCGCGTGCCTGGGGGCCGTCGAGCCATGATCGGACCAGACCAAGTCATAGTTCGCGGATGGCGTCCCGAACCCACGCCCGATGATGCGGAAGCGCATGATCGCCGCGGTCGGAAAGGTGAACGTGGTGCCGCCGGTGATCGAGGTGACGTTGTGGAAGGTGCCACCCGCGTTCAGTTGCACCGCGTTTCCCAGTGCTCCCTGCAGCTCGATGGCATTCCCGGCTCCGGTGTCCAGCAACACCCGGAACGACCGCGCGGTGGTGGTGCCCGCGACGGCCAGGTGGACGTCAAAGGTGAAGTCACCCCGCGCGGTGAACGCCTGCGAAAGCGTGGCCGTCGTGTTGTAGGGCAGCCGCGCCGCATTCGCGCTGCCGTCCAGTCCCGGCTGCTCGGCGATCACCCCGGTGGCGGTCCATCCAGACGTGAGGGGCGTCGATTCGAAACCCGGATTCACAAGCTGTGCCTGCAGTCCGGGGAGGCCGAGGATGATCGCCAGGAATGGGGGCGGCGGGATCTTCAAACGAAGGTGGGTTTCTCCCAGCCTGCGAAATCCCCGGTGGCTATGGAAGGGAAACTTTCGGCGTGAGCTGGCTCTCGAACAGCTCCCTCAGCGCGCGTGGGGACGGGATGCCGATCTGCCTGCCGGTCACGGACAGGTGGCCGGATTTCTTCAGCTTCGCCAGGATGCGGGAGAGGGTTTCCTGCCGTGTGCCCAGCTCCGCCGCCAGCACCAGCTTCGAGACGTGGAGCTGGACGCTGGCGGGCTTGTCGCCGGCCGGGCAGCGCTGGAGCAGCCAGTGGAGCAACCGGGTTTCCGCATCGCGCAGCTTGTAGCTTTCGATGGTGGACACCAGTTCATGGAGGTGGCGGCTGAGCGAGCCGAGCATGCGCATCGCGAGGTCCGAGCGCTCCCGCAGGTGGGCGAGGAATTCCTCCCCGGAGATGAGGATGACCTCCGTCGGCTCCAGCGCGCGGGTGTGCGCGGGGTAGCCCGGCAGCCCGGCCACCGCAGGCTCCGCGAACGACTCCCCCGCGTGGATGAGGTGGATCAGTTGTTCCCGTCCGGACTCATCCGCGCGGAACGCCTCGATGATCCCTTTCGTGACGACGAAGAAGCCGACGACCTTTTCCCCCTCGCGGAAAAGGATGTCGTTCTTCTTCAGCTTCCGCACGGAGCAGTACCCGGCGATCCGCAGCAACACATCTTCCGGCAGTCCGTTGAAGATGGTGGCCTGGTGCAGGGCGGAGGCGAGCGCGGCGCGGCGGATGCCGGAGGGTTTCATGGGGTGATTCTGTGGGTTTCTTGACATGGATCAAGAAGACGCTTGTCCCATGGTTGCTGGCGCTTCCCCCGGATTGTCCGATGGCACCGATGAACGCGAGCAACGAACCCGGCCTGAGCGAAGAGACCATCCGCATCGTGAAAAGCACCGCACCGGTGCTGCAGGAACACGGCGAAACACTGACCCGCCATTTCTACCAGCGGATGTTCCGTGAGAACCCGGAGGTCGCCCCGTTGTTCAACGCGAGGAACCAGCACGGCGGCACCCAGCAGCGCGCGCTGGCGGGGGCGATCTGTGCGTTCGCGGCGAATGTGGACCGTCTGGAGGTGCTGGGCGCGGCGGTCGAGGGCATCGCCCAGAAGCACGCCGGCCTGGGCATCAAGCCGGAACACTATCCCATCGTCGGCTCGAACCTGCTGGCATCCATCCAGGAGGTGCTGGGCATCCCGGAGGACCATGAGGTGATCCGCGCCTGGGCGGAAGCTTATGGATTTCTCGCCCACATCCTCATCGGCCGCGAGCGGTCGATCTATGACGAACAGGAAAACGCGCCGAATGGTTGGAGCGGCTTCCGCAAGTTTGTGATCCATCACAAGAGAGAGGAAAGTGGCGTCATCACGTCGTTCTACCTGCGTCCGGCCGATGGTGGGGGAGTCCCGCCCTACAAACCGGGGCAGTATCTGACCGTCCGTGTGCCGGACGGGAGCGGTGCCACCACCATGAGGAACTACAGCCTCTCCGGTGCGCCCCGGCAGCAGGAGTTCCGCATCAGCGTGAAGGCGGAGGAAAATGGTTACGTCTCCAACTATCTGCATGGCTCCCCGGAGGGGACGGAGCTGGAGATCGGCCCGCCGTGCGGGGAGTTCTTCCTCGATCCGGAGGTGACGAGCACGAAGCCGCTGGTCCTGCTGTCCGCGGGCGTGGGCATCACCCCGGTCTTGGCCATGCTGGAGTCGGTCGTGAAGTCACAGCCGGGACGGCAGGTGGTCTTCATCCACGGTGCGTTGAACGCCCGCACCCATGCCTTCGGGCACGCCGTCCGGAGGCTGGCGCAGGCCCATCCCAATGTCTCCACCCACTTCCGCTACAGCGACCCGCAATCCGGTGACGATGGCCATGACAGCGAAGGTTTCATCAATGCGGAGCTGATCGAAAGCCTCATCCCCGAAAAAGACTGCGAGTTCTATTTCTGCGGGCCGAAGCCGTTCATGGTCGGCATCTACCAGCAACTCCTGGAATGGGGCGTGCCCGGCTCGCAGGTCCACTTCGAGTTTTTCGGGCCGAAGGAAGCGCTGGTGGCTTGAGGGCGGGAACTCATTCCAACAGCCGGCGCATCTCCTCCCCGATCACGACGGCCGCCTCTGCGACGGTGATGGGGCGGCCCGCCTCCATCTCCAGGCTGGTCATGCTCACTCCATCCAGCCCGCACGGGGTGATGGCGAAGAATGGCGGCAGGCTTTCGTTGGTGATGTTGATGGCGAAGCCGTGCATGGAGATCCATTTCCGCACGCCGACGCCGATGGACGCCAGCTTCCGGTTTTCCACCCACACACCGGTGAGTCCCTCCCGCCGTCCGGCCCGCACGCCGAAGCGGGCGCAGGCCAGGATGAGCGCTTCCTCGATCTTCCGCAGGTGCTCGTGCAGGTCCTTTCCCCGGGTGGTCAGGTCCAGGATGGGATAGCCCGTGATCTGGCCGGGTCCATGGTAGGTCGCCTGCCCACCACGGTTCGTATCGTGGACCGGGTGGGGGAGCATCGAGGGATCCCGCAGCGACGACTGGTCCCTCAGCCGGCCGATGGTGTAGACCGGTTGGTGCTCCAGGAGAAAGAGCGTGTCCGGTGCTTCCTCCGCCAGCACGGCGGCCACGGTTTCCTCCTGGAGACGGAGACCGTCCTCATAGGGGATGAAACCGGGGAGATGTCGGATGTCCATCATGTCAGATCTGCCTGCGGTCGAGGAGTTTCGCCTTGAGCGGATCGGAAGCCTGGAGGTGCGCCATGCCGATGGCAAGGGCATCCGCCGCGTCCGACGGGGGATTCTCCGCCAGACCGAGCAGCGCGCGCACCATGAAGGCGACCTGCTGCTTGTCCGCGGTCCCTTTGCCCACGACGGCCATCTTCACCTTCTTCGGCGAGTATTCGTAGATCTTCAGCCCGTGGTCCGCGGCGGCGATCATGGCGCAGGCGCGGGCCGCCCCCATGGCGATGGCGGTCTTGTGGGACTGCACGTAGATGATGCCCTCCACCGCCACCTCCTCCGGCTGGAACTTCTGGATGACATTCACCAGATGCGTCCGCACCGCCGCGAGCGCCGCACTCTGCGGGATGCTCTTTGGAATGGAGATCACGTCGAAGGAAAGCACCACCGGCTTGCGCGGATCGCCCTCTAGCACGGCGTAGCCTGTGTTACGGACGGCAGGGTCGATGGAAAGGACGCGCACGGGAATTGTGATAAATCATTTCAGGGCTGCCACCGATGTTGGAACTTCGATTGTTCAATTAGGCTGAGATCCTCGTATTCTAAAGCTCCACTGCCGAGCATCACATTCAAAATCCTGATCCCGGAAGTAAAACAGGAAATGAGCCAATCCCTCCATCGTCAATGGAGGTCGGCCACTCCAATCACTAGGGCAGTTACCGAGCCGAAGATCGCCACGAACCTCAAAAAACTCGCCCCAAGAATGTTTAATATCCCGGAAGCGGCTT
Organism: Luteolibacter sp. SL250; assembly: GCF_026625605.1. NCBI lineage: Bacteria > Pseudomonadati > Verrucomicrobiota > Verrucomicrobiia > Verrucomicrobiales > Verrucomicrobiaceae > Luteolibacter > Luteolibacter sp. SL250. The sequence goes on along the minus strand of NZ_CP113054.1, from coordinate 3,552,216 downwards.
TGGCCCCGATGCCATCCTTCGTCATTCAACGTCCCGAACCGGTAGCGCACGCAATCGGTAAAAGCAATCTCGCCAATGTCATCTTCGTCGTAATCGGAGAACTGGAATGCGTTCATCCGGAAAGTCAGGAGCAAGTCATCACCTCGCCGTTCGGCACGGGGATCTGGGCTATTAGGTTCGGCATTCCATCCTCGATTGAGTTGATGAAATGAAGTAACCATGGCTCCTGGGTCTGGCTATAAGAGGATTCTCTTATAAAAACGCAAAAATGGTGGCTTTGAGACATCCATCAGGGGAAGAACCCGCATCAGATGGCGGCGGGGCGGAATCAACGCCGCTTCTTCCCGCCGACCTTCTTCCGGCGGACCGGCTTGATCGGGTCGGTGTCGAGCAGGGCGGTGTAGACGTACTCGAAATTGTCCAGCTTCCGGCGCGGGATGGTCTGGTCGATGAAGACCTCCACGGACTTCGCATAGTCCAGCTCGTCCGCGGTGAGGATGGTGAATGCGTCGCCTTCGGCGGCGGCACGGCCGGTCCGGCCGATGCGGTGGACATAGTCCTCCGCGTTTTCCGGAACACGGTAGTTGATGACGTGGGAGACGCTGGAGATGTCGATGCCGCGCGCGGCGACGTCCGTGGCGACCAGGATCTCGTATTTGCCTTCCTTGAATCCGGCCAGGGCCTTCATGCGGTCCGCCTGGTTGATGTCGGAGTGCATGGCGGCCACCTTCGGCTCGCCGCCGGCCTTGATCATGGCGGTGACTTCGTCCGCTTCCTTGCGGGTGCGGGTGAAGATCATCACGGAGTGGTATTCGGTCTCCTTCAGCAGGGCGAGCAGCAGCTCGTCACGCTGGTCCATGGCCACCGGGTAGAAGGCGTGGGTCACGCTCTTCGGCACCGACGTGCGGGCGATCTCGATGGAAACCGGGTCGGTGAGGCACCATTGGGCGAAGGTCTGGATCGCCGGAGGCATGGTGGCGGAGAAGAACAGCGTCTGGCGGCCTTCCCACGGGCAGAGGTTCACGATCTTGCGCACTTGCGGCAGGAAACCCATGTCCAGCATGCGGTCCACCTCGTCCAGGATGAGGATCTTCAGCTCACCGAAGCGCATCGTCGCGCGGTAGAAATGGTCCACCAGACGGCCGGGGGTGGCGACGACGATGTCAGCGCCGGCGGCCAGGGCCTCCGACTGGGCGCCGAGGCCCACGCCGCCGTAGAGCAGCGCCACCTTCATGCCGGTGTGCTTGCCGTACTTTTCAAACTGTTCCGCCACCTGGTGGGCCAGCTCGCGGGTAGGCTCGAGAACCAGGATCTGCGGCTTGCCGATCTTCTCCAGCTTGGAAAGGGAGGGCAGGGCGAAGGCGGCGGTCTTTCCCGTGCCGGTCTGGGATGCGCCGATGACGTCTTTCCCGGAAAGGATGATGGGAATGGCCTGGGCTTGGATGGGCGTTGGCGTGGTGTAACCGGATTCGCCGATGGCTTGGAGTACGGTTTCGGAGAGTCCTAATGTGTCAAATCCCATGTGTGGGGAGGTCTTTAGGGGGCGGAACCCCCGGGGTCAAGGGGGGATTAGGCTGCCGTTGCAGGCGCCTGGATGAGCAGGCAGTCCTCCAGGAAGGGCTGGAGAAGCTTCAGGAGAGGGGAGCCGGGGATGCGGTAGCGTTCCTCGAACCGCTCCTCGATGCTGCCGAGCGTGTAACCCAGATCATTGATCGCCATTTCATTCGGCATGCCGTGGAAGACCGCCACCAGCGAGATGAACGCGCCTTCGCGGACGATGACGTTGCGGTCGTCCGGCAGCTTGAAGTAGCGGCGGAGCGTGCCGTCCGTTTCCCGGAGTTGGAGCGCCAGCCGGTGGACCGTGCCTTCCACCCGCTTCGCGGAAGCGTGGCGGCCCGGGTTGGTGCTGGCATAGGAGACCAGCGAAAGATTGTGGGAATCCAGCAGGAAAACCTCGTCCACCTGGAACCGGTTCGTCTTCTCGAACAGGATGTCCTCGTAGGTACGGCTGGTGAACAGCGCGCGCATCCGCCATTTGAAGCGGTCCCACATGCCGGGATTGGTGAACGGCCTGCCAGTGGTGGGGGAATACTCCGCCAGGGCACGGCGGATGGTCGCCCGCAGCATCGGTTCCAGATGCAGGTCGATGGGGGATGCCTGGACGGTGATGCCCTTGAAGATCGGTGCGAAGGCCTCCCGCAGGTCATCGTCGGTGAAGTCCGGCTCGTCCGGAATGTCCCGTGAGATCGGAGCTGGTGATGGGATGGGCTCGGGGACTGCCGCCGGTCCGGCTGCGGGGGACGGCGTGACCGTTGGGGCGGCGAAGGTGGGCGTCGTCGGTTCGTGGAACTCCTGGGGAGGAACGAAGGTGGCGGAGACCTCCGGAGCCGGGGCCACCGGCTGGAACGGGGGGAGGGGCTGGAATGCGGGGGCGGCGGGTGCCGCTGCTTCCGGAGCCGGCAGGGGACGGAGGGGGGAGGACTGCGGGACCGCCGCCGTGGCTTGGGGGGGCTGGGGCATTTCCGGCCAGGCAGGCAGGACCAGCTTCCCCACCGGGATCGCTGGCTGCGCGGCGGGAACAGGAGAGCCACCCCATGGCGATGCGACTGGCCGTGTGGAATGGCCGGTGGCAGAGCTGGGATGGGCGGTTGGGAGTGGTTGCAGCGGATGCGCGGACATCATGGGGGGGATGCGTCGGCGAGAGGGAGGGGTGGGAGTTGGGAAATGGAATCCGCCAGGGCGCGCGCCGCTTCGGCGATTTTCTGGAACCTCTGCTCAAGCCGCGCGCTGTCCGGTAGCCGGCTTTCGACATCCGCCAAACGTCCTTCGATCGCGCTTTTCAAGGTATCGATCTCCGTCCGGATATGGTTGGAAATCTGTTGGTCCCGTGAGTTCAGGTGGTCCTGGAAAGAGTTTTTCCACGCTCCCAGCCATGATCCCAGCCGCTGCTCCAGTTGCTGGACGGCGGGCAGGGCGTCCGCAGTGGCGGGCCGGGCGGCGGCCACCTGCTGGATCTGCTGGGCCAGCCGCTGGATCTCCTCCCGCTGGAGGTAGTTCCGGCGTTCAAGCTCGTCACGGGTGTTGTCGGACAGCCTCGTCACGCTGTGCTGGAGCGCTTCCACACGTGCCTCCGCCAGCAGAACCCGTTCATCCAGCTTGGGATACGAGGCCTCCGGCACGTCGGACGCTTCCAAACGTGCCACGCGCTGCTCAAGCCTTTCCAGATGACGGCCTACGATGATCTCACGGATCCTCTCGACCGCCTGGGAAGCGTTCAATGGTGTTGTTTCGGGTGACATGTCATCTCTCCGTGGGGGGAGTATCCGGGGGGTGAATCCGGAACACGGGCTGAGTGATAGGACCGTTAGATAGTGCAAAAAGCGTGGGGTTGTAAATAAGTTCGGTGATCCTTCGTTTTTCCTGACTATTTTGCTTTCAGTAGCATAAAATTCATGCCTCTTTATCAGTGACTTGCGAAATTCCGCAATGAATGAAAGACAGCGCAGGGTTGTTCGGGTAAAGGAGGGCCGATGTCCGAGGACGATGTAGAGAAGGAAAACAAGGACGATGTGATCATGGCGGAGGCCTATGCGAAAACGCGCAAGAGCCTCATCGCCCGTCTGGACAACTGGGAAGACCAACGGACTTGGGACGAATTTTACCAAACCTACTGGCGGCTGATCTACTCTGTCGCCGTGAAGGCCGGGCTGCGGGCGGACGAAGCCTTCGACTGCGTGCAGGAAACCATCCTTTCCATCGCCAAGCAGAGCAAACGGAAGCTCTATGATCCGGAGCAGGGATCCTTCAAGACCTGGCTGATGAACATGACCCGCTGGCGGATCAACGACCAGTTCCGGAAGCGGAAGAAAGACACCGCGATGGCTGGTGGGGAGTGGGACAACGACCGGAAGACCGCCGTGATCGACCGGGTGGAGGACCCGAACGGGGACCTCCTTTCGCGCCTGTGGGATGTGGAGTGGAAAAAGAACGTCGCCGACGCCGCTCTTTCCAGGGTGAAGGCGCAGGTTTCACCGAAGCAGTACCAGATTTTCCACTATTACGTCATCAAGCAGTGGGACGCGAAAAAAGTGCAGGACCACTTGAACGTCAGTATGGCGCAGGTATATCTGGCGAAGCATCGCGTCGGCTCCGTGCTGAAGCGCGAACTCGCGAAACTGGAGGAAGATGCCGAGTAAATCCCGACCTGATCCTGTCATCCCCGACCATGAGATCCTCCGCAAGATCGGGGGGGGCGCTTACGGCGAGGTGTGGCTGGGCCGGGGGGTGACCGGTGCGCTGCGGGCGGTCAAGGTGGTATGGCGGGAGGACTTCGAGGACGCCCGCGGTTTCGAGCGCGAGTTCGAGGGGATCCTGAAGTTCGAGCCGATGTCGCGGGACCACCCCGGACTGGTCCACATCCTGCACGTCGGCCGCAGTCCGGACGGCGTTTCGTTCTACTATTACGTGATGGAGCTGGGGGACGACGTCCGCTCCGGCCAGAACATCAACCCCATCGAGTATGAACCGCGGACGCTGCGTGCGGACGCGAAGCAGGCATTGCACCCGCAGCTCGACACGGACACCTGCATCGATGTGGGCCTGCGGCTTGCGGAAGCGCTGCACCACCTGCATGAGCGCGGGCTCGCGCACCGCGACGTGAAGCCGTCGAACGTCATCTTCCTCAATGGGAAGGCGAAGCTGGCGGACATCGGCCTGGTGGCGGCGCGCGACCAGCGGACCTTCGTCGGCACGGAGGGCTTCGTCCCGCCGGAAGGCCCCGGTTCCGCGCAGGCGGACGTCTACAGCCTGGGCAAGGTGCTCTATGAGATCGCCACGGGAAAGGACCGCCTGGAGTTCCCGGAACTTCCGGACACGCTGCCTGCGGGCTCCCAGCGGAAGCGCTGGCTGGAGCTGAACCGGATCATCTGTGACATCTGCGAGCCACGGCTTTCCAAGCGGATGATCACCTCCGCGGCGGAGCTTGCGGAGGCCCTGCGGCGGCTCCAGCGCGGCAAGCGGGCGAAACGGAAGCGCAGTTTTTCCATGGTATGGGTCGTCTCCCTGCTGCTGCTCGGCCTGGCTGGCTGGGCGGGCTATGAGGTGACGAAACGGGGCAGGATCCAGAGCCTGGTCAACATCGTGAAGCCTCCGCCGGTGAATCGTCCGGTGGAGAAGTTCCGGCAGGTGAAGCTCATCACCATCCCGGGAAATGCGACGGTCTATGACGGGAAGGGAACCTACGTTGACCTCACGCCCACGCGTGAGATCAACGCCAAGCTGGGGCAGACCCTGGAGTTCCGCATCGAGCTGGCGAAGTACCAGCCGAAGGACATCAAGGTGACGGTGGTGGACGGGGAGGGCGTCATGGCGGTCATTGAAAACCTCCAGCCGGACCAGCCCCCGGAAGGCGGCGTGGTGTGGATGGACCACCTGCGCAACCGCTACAAGCCGCTCGACAGCCGGAAAGCCCACATCAGCGAGGGCTACATGAAAAAGAGGGACTGGCTCATGTTCAATGCGGCCAGCGCGCGCAAGACGGAGGATTTCCTGACGGTTTCCCAGAACGGCATCGAGACGGAGATCACGCTGGCGAATGACGAGGCGGCCCGCGCTTTCTGCAGTTGGCTGGAGGGTGAGGCGCTGCGCAACGGCCTGCTCACCCGGGATTTCGAGATGGTCCCGGACCGCGACCTTTCGTTCAAGGATCCGAAGATGACGGACGCGCAGCGGAAGGATGACCTGCGTCCGTTCTACGTCGTCGTCCGCAGGATCGACTTCGGCATGGTCCGCCTGAAGACGGACCCGCCGGAGGTGGAGATCTTCATCGACGGCATGCGCCGGGGGATGACGGACAAGGACGGCACCGTCCTGCTGGAGCGGGTGAAACCCGGCCCGCATACGAAGTTCACGCTGCTGAAGGAAGGCTTCAAGCCGCTGGAGTTCGAGATGGAGGTGACCGCCAGCCAGACCGCGGAGATCACCCGCAAGCTGGAGGAGAACAAAGGCATCATCTTCGGCAAGGACTGGAAGAACACCCTGGGCATGGAGTTCGTGCCGCTGGGACCGGATATGATGGTGGCGAAATGGGAGAGCCGCGTGGCGGACTACCGTGCGTTCGTCACCGGCTACAATGCGAACCTCGCCCGCGAGCAGGAAGCCGCCGGACCGGAGGCTGCCGACGACATCACCGGTGCGCTCATGCCGCTCACCATGCCGCTGGCGACGGATTTCTCCCAGGCGGATGACCACCCCGTCGTGTATGTCTCCAGGGACGACGCGGAGAAGTTCTGCGTCTGGCTGACGCGGAAGGAGCGCGAGGAAGGCCTGATCCGGGAAAGCCATGTTTACCGTCTGCCGACGGACCTGGAATGGAGCCGGATGGCCGGCATCGAGGATCAGGCCGGCAAATCCCCGCTCGCCCGGGACAGTGACAAGGCTCCCAGCTTTCCATGGGGCACCGTGTGGCCGCCTCCCAAAGGGGCGGGGAACTTCGCGGACACCAGCGCCGCGCTCGCTCCGGGGAAATCCTCCGACCTGTCGATCCCGGGTTACTCCGACGACAATCCGTACACCTCCACCGTGGGGATCTTCCCGCCGAACCGCTACGGCATCTACGACCTCAGCGGGAACGCGCAGGAGTGGGTCTATACGGACTGGAAGGACGCCGATGACATCCCCGTCATGAGCGCGGACGGCCGCCCGATCCGTGTCGCAAATGGGGATATCCAGATGGGTGTCCTCCGTGGTGGCGGTTGGGACACCTACCGCGAGGAAGCGTTGTACACCGGTTTCCGCAACTGGATCCCACCGTCGAAGGGGGATGCCTCCACCGGCTTCCGTGTCGTCCTCGTCAGGGTCGGCAATGGCAAGGAGATCAATCCGCTGGATCCGGCCCCGCCCGTTCCGCCCGTGATCCCCGGTTCCACGGTCCCACCGGTGCCTGCTCCGGTCCCGGCCCCTCCCATCCCTGGAAACTGATCATCATGGTTGAAATCAAGCTCGACTACGAAGGGGACCTACACTGCAGCGCGGTCCATGGCCCATCCGGCACCACGCTCGCCACGGATGCGCCCGTGGATAACAACGGCCGTGGGGAATCCTTCTCGCCAACAGACCTTGTTGCCACGGCGCTGGGTGCTTGCATGGCCACCGTCATGGGCATCATGGCACGCCGCAAGGAGATCTCCCTGGAGGGTCTGAAGGTTGCCGTCCGCAAGCACATGTCGGAGGATCTGCCGCGCCGCATCGCGAAGCTGGAGGTGGATCTGGACATGCCCCTGCCTGCGGACCATCCGGAGCGGAAAGTCTTCGAAGCCGCCGCCCGTGGCTGCCCCGTCCACCACAGCCTCCACCCGGACATCGAGGTGGTCATGCAGTGGACATGGAAGTGAGGGTGCGCTCCGGCCGCACCTGGTTCACGCATAGCGGTTGAACCCGGGTGGCCTGAGAAAACCGATCAATCCCTGACCGGATTCTTTCGCGAACTCGACCGCCAGGGAACTGGGGGCGGAGACGGCGGCCACCAGCGGGATCCGCGCGGCGAGCGCCTTCTGCATGATCTCGAACGAAGCCCTGCCGGAAACGAGCAGGAAGGTCTCCGCCAGATCCATGCCATCCATGGTCGCGCGCCCGATGACCTTGTCCACGGCGTTGTGCCTGCCGATGTCCTCGCGCGAGGCCAGCAGTTCTCCGGTGATGGAAAAGATGCCCGCCGCGTGGAGGCCGCCGGTGGTGTCGAAGATGGATTGGGATGCCCTCAGCCTTTCCGGCGCGGAAAGGATCACTTCATCCGCGATCTCCGGCACGGTGGGGATGGGCGGGGAATGGGTCAGGATGGCCTCCAGCGTCGCCTTTCCGCACAGTCCGCAGGAGGAGCCGGTGAACAGGTGCCGGGTGAGCCGTGCCAGATCCACCTCCACCCCGTCCTCCAGGAACACCAGCACGCGGTTCTCATCCCGCCTGGCTTCGATTCTCCTGACTTGGGACATCGCATGGACAATGCCCTCGGTGATCAGAAATCCGGCGGCGAGTTCTTCGTCGTGGCCCGGTGTCCGCATCAGGACGGAGACGGCGTGCCCGTCCAGCCGCAACTCCAGCGGTTCCTCCACCGCCAGCGCATCGGTCGCCTGGCGGGAACCATCCGGCCCTTGGCGCAGGAGAGGGATATGGCTCACGGATTCCGTCATCACCGGAGCGTGCAATGGCGGCAGTATGTGGGCAAGGGCTTACAAACAGGATGTTCCGGAGTTTCGAACGGATGTCTGTCAAGGGTGGCGGGATCCATGGAGGTCGTCTTCCGGTGGTCATTCTTGGCTTTACGCAAGGGGCGGGTGCGGCTACCTCCATGCCCGCCATGCACGGCTTTTCCTACAAAAACGGTTCCCTTTCCTGCGAAGACGTCCAACTTTCCGCCCTTGCGGAGGAATACGGCACCCCGCTCTACGTCTATTCCGCGGGCACCATCGTCGATCACTTCCAGCGCCTGGACAAGGCCATGGAAGGCGTGGACCACGAGGTGGCATACGCCGTGAAGGCGAACTCGAACCTTTCCGTGCTGCGCCTGCTCGCCACCCACGGGGCGGGCTTCGACATCGTCTCCGGCGGTGAGCTTTTCCGTGTGATCAAGGCGGGCGGTGACCCGGCCCACTGCACCTTCGCCGGTGTCGGCAAGACCCGCGAGGAGATCGTCTACGCGCTGGAGCAGGGCATCTACTCCTTCAACGTCGAGAGTGAGGAAGAGCTGCGCTACCTCAACCAGGTGGCTGGCGAGCTGAACCTCATCGCCCCCGCGGCGGTCCGCGTGAACCCGAACGTGGACGCGAAGACCCACAAATACATTTCCACCGGCAAGTCGGAGAACAAGTTCGGCGTCGATTTCGAGGCCATCTCCGGCCTCTACGCCCGCGCCGCCGCGGAACTGCCGAACATCAAGCTGCGCGGCCTGCAGATGCACATCGGCTCCCAGCTCACCTCCATCGCGCCTTTCATCGAGGCCGTGGAAAAGGTCATCCCGCTCGTTCTGGAACTGAAGGCCAAGTACGGCATCGAGTTCTGGTCCATCGGCGGTGGCATCGGCATCATCTACAAGGACTCGCTGGAATCCGGCTCCGTTGACTGGTGGGCCGCCCAGCCGGAGGAGGAGCGTCCGCTCACCATCGAGCGCTACGGCAAGGAGCTCGTCCCGCGCCTGAAGGACCTGGGCCTCAAGATCCTGCTCGAGCCGGGCCGCTACATCGTCGGCAACGCCGGCGTGCTCATCACGAAGTGCCTCTACGAGAAGAAAGGTTCCGCGAAGACCTTCAAGATCGTCGATGCCGGCATGAACGACCTCATCCGCCCCGCGCTGTATGAAGGCCACCACGAGATCGTCCCACTCAACGAGCCCGCCTCCGCGGAGCGCGTGAAGGTCGATGTCGTCGGCCCCATTTGCGAGAGCGGCGACTTCTTCTGCCAGGACCGGGAGCTGCCGGACTTCAACCCCGGCGACCACATCGCCCTGATGTCCGCCGGTGCCTACGGCTTCGCCATGGCGTCGAACTACAATTCCCGCCCGCTGCCTGCGGAGATCCTCGTCGAAGGCGGCACCGCCACCGTCATCCGCAAGCGCCAGACGCTGGAGGATGTCATCGCCGGGGAGCTTTGAGCTTCCGTCCGGGGGGCACCGCAAATAGAGTAGGCTCTGATGGAATCGCTGTCGGACCATTTATTCTGGGATGTCGATCGCAACACGGTCGATCCATCCAAGCATGGAGTGTGGCTCGCGCAGCGCGTTCTCGAATACGGGCGATGGAGCGACTGGAAGACGCTGGTTGCCCACTACGGGAAGCCCGCACTCGCCGAGTTGGTGAAAAACATCCGCAGCCTCCAACCGAAAGCCTTCGCGTTCTGTTGTGCTTGGTTTGAACTTCCGCCTTCCTCGTTCAGATGCTTCGGTCAAAGATATTGGAATCACCAATCCAGCGAGTCCGGCGAATAGGAAAGGATTCGTTGGATTCGCGGTTCCTTTCCTTTGATTTCCACTTTCATGGCATCAGCGAAATCATTGTGCAATACGCGCCAGCATAGTATGAAAGCGCGTCCCCCGGTATGAGGGGCGCGCCCGCCCCATGCAGACGATCCGCATCTTTGTCAGCAGCCCGGGGGATGTGGGTGAGGAACGCCAGGCGGCGGGACGGGTGATCGAGCGGCTGCAGGGGAAGTATTGGTCGTTCGTCCGGCTGGACGACGTGTTCTGGGAGGAGAAGGTGGTGCGCTCCACCGCCCACTACCAGGACGAGCTGGTGAACCCGGGGAACTGCGACATCCTCATCGGCATCCTATGGTCGCGCATCGGCAGCCCGTTGCCGGCGAAGTTCCAGCGGCCCGGTGGCGGTGAGCCGCTGACCGGCACGAGCTGGGAACTGGAAGAGGCGTTTTCCGCCTTCGATGCGTCTGATCCCGCGGACCCGAAGCCGGACATCATCATCTACCGTGGCACCCGCCCGCGACCGGTGCCGGAGAACCCGGAGCAGGCGGCCGTGGCGCTGGACCAGGGCCGGAAATTGGACGCTTATCTGACGGAGAACTATTTCTTTCCCGACGGCACCATCAAGCGGCCGGTCTCCCTTTACGGCACCGTGGAGGATTTCGAGGCGAAGCTGGCGGCGAATCTGGAGGAGCTGATCCTGCGGAAGATCCCGTCGCTCAAGCCGGGCTTCGAGCCGCCGCCGATCTCCGGCTCTCCGTTCAAGGGCCTGCAACCGTTCGCTTTCGAGGACAGCGACCGTTACTTCGGGCGGAACCGGGAGATCCTGGAACTGCAGGACATCCTCCGGACCCGTGCGGAGCGCGGCCTGCCCTTTGTGCTCATCTACGGGGCGAGCGGCTATGGTAAAAGCTCGCTGATGCGGGCCGGACTGGCTCCCGTGCTCACCCGTCCGGGTGGCGCGCTGGATGACATGCAGGGCTGGCGCAGCGTGTCCATGCAGCCCGCGCTGGGTGAGGGATCACTGCTGCTGCGGCTGGCGGAGATCCTTTTCAAACCGCCCACCACGGAGGAGGCGGAGACGATCCGTCGGAATCCGGAGCTGCCGCTCGCACGGCTGGCGGAGGCAGCGGAGGTCTGGCCCGCGCCGGAGGACATGGTCGCGGACCTCAGTGGGGAGGACACGAGGGAAGCTGCCGCCGGAAAGCTGGCGGCCCTGCTGGAAAGGCTGGACCGCCACCTGCTGGTGCAGATCGACCAGCTTGAGGAAGCGTTCACCACGCCGGGGATCACCGCGGAGGAACGGGACGCGTTCTTCCGCACGCTGGCGGAGTGGACGGCCACGGGCCGGGTATGGGTGGTGGCCACCATGCGCAGCGAGTATTTCCCGCGCATCGCGGAGGAACCCGCGCTGCGTGCCCTGGTGGGGAAGGACGGCGGCTACATCCTGTCCCCGCCGGACCGCCAGTCGCTGCGCGAGATCATCCGCTTTCCCGCGCTGGCCGCACGGCTGGACTACCAGCGGCGGCTGGGCGAGGTCACCGTCTCCGGCGAACGGGCGAAGTCCGAATACCTGGACGAGCAGATCCTCGCGGACGCGGAGGCCAGCGCGGACGCGCTGCCGCTGCTGGAGTTCACCCTCCAGCGTCTCTACGATGAACGTAGTGGATCACTGCTGGTCTGGGATTCCTACGCCTCCTTCGGTGGCCTGAAAGGCGCGATCGCCCACCGTGCGAATGATGTCTATGCCTCGCTGGACGCCGCCGCGCGGGAGACGCGCCACCTCATGTTCGCGTCGCTGGTGCGGGTGGACATCGCCCGCGGCACCGTCGTCCGCCAGCGGGCTCCGCTCGATGCGCTGCGCGGGGAACCCGCGGGAGCCGCCTTCATCGACGCTTTCCTTTCCGCCCATCTCCTCGTCACGGATGAGGAACAGGGACGCGCGGTTGTCACGCTGGTCCACGAATCCCTCATCAGCCATTGGGATGAACTCTCCGGCTGGGTGGACGCGCACCGTGGGGATCTCCTTGCACGGCAGCGCCTCCGCGAACAGGCCCAGCTCTGGACGGAGAACGGAAAGCAGAAGAGCTATCTCCTCAGCGAGGCCCGCCTCGCCGAAGCCCAGCGCGTGGGGGAACGGAGCATCTTCCCGCTGGAGGATGAAGAGCGTGATTTCCTCCGTCTCTCCAGCCGCCGGGCGAAGGGCAAGCTGCGGTTTTTCCAAGGGGCCGCCGTCGTGTTCGCGTTGCTGGCCGTCGGGGCCGGTTTCGCGGGTTGGTATGCGCGGAAGCAGGAGCAAACGGCGATCCTCAGCCGGAACAAGGCGGAGGATGTCATGGGCCTCATGGTGTTCGGCCTGCGCGACAAGCTGGCTCCCATCGGCCGCCTCGACATCGTCGCGGACGTGCAGCAGATGGTGACCGACTACTATGCCGAGCTGGGGGTGGATGACTCGAATCCCAAGCAGCTCGAAAATTTCATGGCCGCGCTCCACAGCCGTGGTGACCTGTTGCTGGCCCGCGGTGACACGGAGGCATCCGAGGCGTTGCTCCGGCAGGCGCTTGAGCTGAACCACAAGCTGATCGAGCTGGAGCCGGAAAGCCTCAGTGCGAAGTTGTTCCTCAGTGTCTCGCTGGCGAAGCTCGGCGGCGTGCTGGAGCGGAGCGGCCGGCTGCCCCTCGCCATCGCTTCCTATGAGGAGGCGCTCGCGCTGGACCGGCGTCTGACGAAGGAGAATCCCACCCACTTCGAAGCGCATTCACGCCTGGCCATCTCACTGAATTCGCTCGCGAATGCCCGGGAGTCGCAGGGTGGCATCGTCGAGGCAACCTCACTCTATGAGGAGGCACTGTTCCTCCGGGAGAAGCTCTTCAACTACGAAAGCATACCCAGCCGGAAGTCGGACTATGCGATGGCTCTCGGCAACCTCGGGGATGCTTACGTCGTCCAAGGGATGATGGAAGAGGCGGACCATCATCTGGCGGATGCTCTGAAATATCGGCGGGAGCTTCTGAAGGATGATCCATTGAACGCGAGCCTGCAGCGGGATGTCTGGTTTTCGCTGGGCAAGCTGGCGTTCCTGCGGAAGTCCCGCGGAAACCTGCAGGAGTCGCTCGGCCTCTATCAGGAAGCCCATGGGATCATCAGGGTGCTGGTGGCGCAGGATCCCTCCAACTCGAACTGGAAGAAAGACCTGCTCGAATCCCTGACCCGTCTGGGCCTGGTCTATGATCTGCAGGGGAAGCTGCGGGAAGGGAAGGCGGTCTATGAGGAATCGCTCGCGCTGTCGCGGGAGCTCGTCGCGTTGAACCCGGAGGACAGCACCTGGACGACGAACCTCGTGGATTCGCTGCGGTTGGTCAGCGGCTCAGAGCAGGCGATGGGGCGTTCTGAAGAAGCGCTGCGCTCGGCCAGGGAGGCACTGGAGATCGCCCGGAAGCAGGTGGAGGGGAAATCCGGCAACGAAGCGATCCGCAGCAACTACCGCGAATGCCTCAACCTGTGCTCCCGGATCCTCATCGGAATGGGCAACCAGCCGGAAGGGGAGCGGTTGCTGCGCGAGGCGCTGGAAACCAGCCGCTCGATGGTGGAGGCGAACCCGCTGAACAACCCGCGGCACAATGAACTCGCCTGGTCACTGGTCTATCTTTCCACCGCCATCGTTCCCACCGGGAAGCTGGAGGAGGCTGAGGCCCTCGGCAGGGAGGCGGTGAACATCTTCGGGAAACTGGTGGAAGCCTATCCGGACCACGCCGTATGGCAGAGGGATCATGCCGGAGGCATGTCGAATCTGGCGGATATCCAGAGCACCGCGGGAAAGCTGGCGGAGGCGCGGGAACAGTATGACAAGGCGCTCGCGCTGGCCAGGAAGCTGATGCAGGCGGATCCGGGGAACCTGGACATCGAGCGGCTCGTGAAAGTCGCGTTGGAACGGTGTGGTTCCATCCGGATGCTCTCCGGGGAGGTGGAGGCCGCCTCCGGATATTTCACGGAAGAACTCATGCTCGCCAGGGAACAGTCGGAAAAGGACACCAGCTCCAAGAGCGCGCTCCGTGACCTCACCGCCGCCCTCGTGAAAGCGAGTGGCGCGCTTTCCGCCATGGGCAGGCTGGAAGAGGCGAAGCCGCTGCTGGAGGAACTTGTCGGTCATTGCCGGGTATTGGTGGCGGCGGATCCGGGAAACCTGCTGTGGCAGTCTGATCTGGGAAATGCGCTGAGCATGAATGCCGCTTTCCAGAAAAAGACCGGCAGGCTCGATGAGGCGATCACCTTTTATGAGGAATCCTTGGCCATCGTCCGTGGCAATCTGGCCGCCGCCCCGGAGCAACTGGACTACCAGCGGTTGGTCTGCATCGCTCTCGATGAACTGGCGTCCGCCCTGAGGTTGAAATCCGAGAACGCGGAGGCCCTCCGGCTCTACATGGAGTCACTGGCGGGCCGCAGGAAACTGGTGGCCGCCAGCCCCACGCAGGCAAACTGGCGCAGCGGGTTGGTGGACACGCTCAACGAAGTTGGCGCGATGCAAAGCCGTGCGGGCGAGGCCGGCGCCGCCCGGGCGACCTTGGATGAGGCTGTCCTGGTCGCACGGAAGCTAGTCGTGGATGTGCCGCTGGATGTGAACTGCGGGATGAACCTCATGAGTTCCCTCACCCAGCGGGGGGATGTGGAATATTACCACGGGACTTCGGAGGATGCGCTGGAGATTTACGAGGAATGTCTGGCGGAGGGCAGGCGGCTGGCCTCCGCATCCCAGGGTGATCCACGGGTGGACAGGAAGCTGGTCATCGCGCTGTCCTCTGTCGGCAGGGCCTGCACGGAGACGAAGGACTTTCCGCATGGTAGGGCCACCTTGGATGAGGCGATCGGTATCCAGCGGAAGCACGTCAAACGGAGTCCCCTGGAATCCACCTTGCTGCGGGATCTCGCCGTGTTGGTGAGCGATCTGGGGAACCTCCTGCTGGCGGAAGGCAAAATCGAAGAAGCACGCACCGTCTATCTGGAGTCGTTGGGGATCTCAAAATCCCTGGCGGAGGGAGCGCCATCGAACCTCACCTGGCAGCGGGATCTGATGCTCGCCTATGCGGATATCGGCAAGACCCTCAACAATCGCAAAAATTTCAAGGAATCGGTCGAGGCCCATGATGCGGCGGTGGCGGTGGCGAGGCGGGTGCTGCGGGACAGGCCCGATGATCTGAGATGGCGTGGGGATCTGGCGGGCCAACTGGACCAGCTTGCCAGGTCGCTCTACGGGGTTCCGGATTACAAACGCTGCGCGGACACGCTGGAGGAATACCTGGCCCTGCGGCGCGAGGCTTTCGCAGCGAAGCCGGATGATGCTGAGAAGCAGCGGGACGTGGCGATGGCGCTGGATCGGGTCGCTGATGTCCGCTTCCGTCTCGGTGATGCGGAGCAGTCCGGCAGGATCTATCTGGAGGCGCTGGATGCGGTGCGGGCGATACTCGCCCTCGATCCGTCGAAGCGGCAGTCGCGGGTCGATCTGGTGAATGTCCTGGATCACAACGCGTCGATGAAGGAAGAGCTGGGCCAGAAGGAGGCCGCGCTCGTGCTGCGTGAAGAACAGATCGCCTTTCTTGAAAAGCTGCTGGAGACCGAGCCGGAGGACAAGGAGTGGCCGGGTATCGCCCTGACACAGCTCATCCACAAGGGGGATCTGCTGTGGCTTTCGGGCAGGCACGAGGATGCCCGCCTCACCTACATGAGGCGGCTGGAACTGTCGCGGAAGCTGGCGGCCCGCGCGCCGGAAGATCCCGCACCCTCGCGTGAACTGGCGGACAGCCTGAAGATGGTCGTCTCCTTGCTCAGCATCCTGGAACGCCATGAGGAGATGGTCGTCGTGGCGGAGGAAGGAGTGGCCGTGCGCCGGAACATCCTGTCGATGGAGGGGACAGGTGACGCGGACCAGCGGAACCTGATCGATGCGCTCAACCAGCTCGGCAACATCCGCATGCAGACGTCCCGGGAGACGGAGATGGAGGCGGCGTTCAATGAGGCCATGGCCATCGGCCGGAGGTTGATGGAAGCCGATCCGGAAAGTGTTTCGGCCAGGGATGGCTATGCGCAG
Source organism: Luteolibacter sp. SL250 (assembly GCF_026625605.1). NCBI lineage: Bacteria > Pseudomonadati > Verrucomicrobiota > Verrucomicrobiia > Verrucomicrobiales > Verrucomicrobiaceae > Luteolibacter > Luteolibacter sp. SL250. The sequence goes on along the minus strand of NZ_CP113054.1, from coordinate 3,536,170 downwards.
TCCGTCAGCGAGATTGCGGCGATCTGGGAGTCGAAGGGCCAACCGGGCAAGGCTGAGAAGCTGTTCCGCGAGGTGCTTGCGATCTACCGCGATATGGCGGGCAGGGAAGCGGGCGACGCTTCCTTGAAAGACAAGCTTGCGAAGGCACTGGCGGATCTCGCCCGGTTTCTCGTTGAGAACGGGAAGAAGGAGGAGGTGGAGAAGCTGCTGGACGAGTCGCTCGCCCTCAGCAGGGGCATCGTGCAGGCCGCGCCGAAGGAGGACTTCCTGAAGATCCAGCTCTGGCGCACGCTTTCGCAGTTGTCCCGGTTCCACCGGTCCGCATCGGATTTCGGCCGTGCGGTCGAGTTCGACCGCGAGGGTCTGGAAGCGGCGCGGGCCTTGCGGGTGTCGGGGATTTTCAACGATGACTTCGCGGAGGGGTTGGTGGATTCGCTCAACCAGCTTGGGGATGATCTGGACAAAACAGGGCGGAGCGCGGAGGCCGGCACGCATTACCTGGAGGCGATGGAGATCGTCCGCGGGATGATCGCGGCGAAGCCCGACGACGACACATGGTCGTCGAAGTTCCGTGTCTCGCTGGACCGCGTGGGGCTCCATCACCAGACGCAGGGGGATCTGGCTGGCGCGGATGCGGTGTTCCGTGAATCGGCGGATCTCCAGCGGAAGGAGCTGGCCGAGCAGCCGGACAATCCCGGCGTAACGAGGAATGCCGCCATCGCGATCCACCGGATGGCGAACCTTTCCAACATGCGGGGCCGCTACACGGAGGCCGCGGAGCTTTCCAAGGAAGTGGTCCAGCTCGCCAGGAAAGCGGCAACGGCGGATGCGGCCAATCCGAAGTTCCTGCAGACCTTGGCGGACTACCAGACCTACGCCGGAACCACATTGCTGGCCAAGGGGGATGTGAAGGATGCCCGCAAACTTTTCACGGATGCGATGGCATCGGGGAAAAAGCTGCTGGCGAAAGATCCCACGAACCAGAGGGGCGTCGGCGGTCTGGCGGATTGCCATCGCCATGCGGGCCATCTGGCGATGGCATCGCGGCGGTTCACGGAGGCCGCCGCCCGTTATTCGGAATCGGTCGCGATCGCACGCAAGCGGCTGCTTGCGGATCCGGCGAATCTCCCTGCCTCCGCGTCACTTTCCCTGTCATTGGTGGGCGAAGGATGGTTGCTGCTTGAGCGGGGGAAATATCCTGAGGCGGTGAAGTGTCTGACAGAGGCGCTGCAGATCCAGCGGCACCTGACCGCAGCCGAGCCTTCGGACAAAAATTGGAAACGGGATCTGTCGGTCATTTTGAACCATCTGGCGGACCCGCGCCTGAAGGATCCCCAGGCTGGCGCCTATCTGGATGAATCGCTGGCGATCAGCAGGGACTTGGCCGCGACGTCCGCTGACAACGCGTTGTGGCAGGCGGATCTCTGCGTGGCGCTTTACCTGCGGGGTGAGCCGGACGGATTGACCGAAGCCTTGCAGCTTGTGAAACGTCTGGAGTCGGAAGGCCGTCTGCGGGCGGACCAGAAAAACTGGCCCGCGCTTTTCCAAAGAGCGGTGACAGCCCGGGAAGACGGCGGACCACCCGACCGTTCCTCTGCGGTCCGCAACGCCCTTTGATGGGCCGGGTGATAAGAGGAGCGCGCTCCGGACGTTTCCTCTTCATCCGATGTTCAAGGCCACCTTTGCCGCTCTTATTTCCCTGATGGCGGCAGTTTCCGGCGCCCCCACCACGTTCAGCATCCCGCCCACACTGCTGGAAGCGAGGCTCAGTGCGTGGAAAGCGGGCGATCCGTCGGTGAAGCCGGCGGTCAACCAACTGATCCGGTCCGCGGACAAGGCGCTGGGGATGCTCCCGTCCTCCGTGATGGACAAGAAGCTCCTGCCTCCCGGCGGAGACAGGCATGACTACTACAGCTTCGGCATCTACTGGTGGCCGGATCCGGAGAAGCCGGATGGACTGCCCTACATCCGCAAGGACGGGGTGGTGAACCCCGCATCACGCGAAGGGATCGACTCCGTCCCGTTCGGGCGCACGAACCATGCGGTGTTGACCTTGGGACTGGCCTATTTTTTCAGCGGAAAGGAAGCCTATGCGGCGAAGGCGGCGGAACTGGCCCGCGTCTGGTATCTGGATGCGGGGACCAGGATGAACCCGAACTTCAACCACGCGCAGGCGGTCCCGGGGAGGAATGACGGGCGGGGGATCGGACTCATCGAGGCGTCCACCCTGCCGGACCTGATGGATGGCATCGCGCTCATACGGCCATCGGAAGCGTGGACGGAGCAGGATGATGCGGGAATGACGGAGTGGCTGGGCGCGTTTTATCGATGGCTGCGCACCAGCAGGAACGGGCTGGACCAGGAGAAGGCATCGAACAACCACGGCGTCTATTATGACGTGCTGGCTTCGCATTTGGCGCTGTATCTCGGAAAGAAGGAGGAGGCGGAGAAGCGCCTCCGGGACGCGCTGGTCAGGAGGGTGGACGCCCAGATCCGGCCGGACGGAAAGCAGCCCCACGAACTGAAGCGGACCATTTCCTTCAGCTACACCATTTTCAACACGGACGCGTTTCTCCAGCTCGCCACGCTGGGGGAATCCGTGGGCGTGGACTACTGGAACCACCGTGGACCGCAGGGACAGGGGCTGGAGCCCGCCATGGACCTGCTGGCCCCGTATGCGGACCGGGAAAAGCCATGGGAGCTGGGACAGCAGATCAAACCCGTCGGACGGTCCTCCATCCTGCCGTTCCTCCAGCAGGCGTTGCGCTACGAAGAAAACCCCGGCTACAGGTCGCTGCTGGAAAAGCACGGCAGCGAGAAGAAAGATGAACGCTGGCGCCTGACGCGGTGAAGCGTAGGTTTCCGGCGTCCCCATGAACCTCACCAGAATCTACACACTCGTCGGGCTGGTCCTCGTCCTGCTCGCCTTCGTGCCGCTGTTGAGGGGCAGGTTCTGGGAATCGATCTATCTGCTGGGCTTCGTGGTGGTCGCAGGGATCTGCGTGATTTTCTGGAATTTGAAGAGGTAAGGAGGGAGGACATTGCGGCTCTGCCGCCATGTCCGCTTCGCTCCCATTCCTGTCCTCCGACGGCATTGGCGAGATAAGAAGGAGAAGTTTTCAGTGTTCAGTTTTCAGGAAAGAGAAGAAGGCTGACCGCGAATCCCGGAGGAATCCTTCTCCCTTCGCGCCCTTTGCGCCTTCGCGGTGAGTTTTCTGATGGTTCGCCCTTGCCGCCGGAGGACAGGAGTGTCCTCCCTCCTTACTAAAGAACCGGTGGCGCGGGGCGGCGGATCGGCTAGACTCCCGGGCATGAATCCGGATCTCTCCATGGCCCATCTGCTGGCCCGGCTCGCGCTGGGGCTGAACATCGCGATGCACGGGCTGACCCGCATCCCGCGCTTCGATGATTTCAAGGGCTACCTGACGAAGGAATTCGCGGGTTCCCCGTTGCCGGAGGGTCTCATCGTCCCGTCCGCCGTCGGCATCGTCGCGGCGGAGTCCGTCATCGGCGTGCTGTTGCTGCTCGGGTTGTTCCAGCGGCAGGCGCTCATTGCCGGCGGCGCGCTGATGCTGGCCCTGCTGTTCGGCGTCTGCCTGATCTGGAACTGGAACGCGGCTGGCTCGCAGATGGTCTATGTGCTGTATTTCGTCGGGCTGCTGGCGACGCTGAAGTATGACAAATGGTCGCTCGACGCCCGTTTCAGAAAGGCATGACCCCATGATCGAACTCGATATCCTCGGAGAACACCTGGACCGCGCCTATCCCATCCTCGCCGGGCTGGTCACGCCGCGTCCCATCGCCTGGGTGACCACGCTGAATGACGATGGCTCGGTGAATGTCGCGCCGTTTTCTTTCTTCAATGTCTTCGGGGATGATCCGCCGCTGGTCATCTTCGCCCCCGGTGACCGGGAGGACGGCACGCCGAAGGACACCGCTCTCAACTGCGCCCGTTCCGGTGAGTTCGTGGTGAACCTGGTGACGGAAGATCTGAAGAAAGTGATGAACCGCACCTCCGCCACCCATCCCTATGGCGTCAGTGAGGTGGAGGTGGAGAACCTTGCGACCGCGCCTTCATCGGTCATCGCTCCGCCGCGGCTGGCGGATGCCTCCGCCGCGCTGGAGTGCAAGGTCCATGACATCCAGATCATCGGCACCAACAGGCTGGTGCTGGGCATCGTCCACCGTGTCTGGGTGAAGGAGGAGTTTTTCGATACGGAGACGCTGCGGGTGAGGGGGGATCGCTTCCATCCCGTCGGCCGCATGTCCGTGCCGAACTGGTACTGCCATACGAACGACCTCTTCGAGATGGTGAGGCCGGGGTGAGGATCGCGGAGACTGCTGCGGGACGCAGCAGCCACTGTAAGGACCGCCCTACCGTTTCTTACGCGTAGTAAGCGACGCCGCCGGAGAAGATCGGCTGGTGCTTGTTGCCGGGGATGTTCCGGGCGACATGCTTTCCGGCGCGCTCCGTGTGGCCCATCTTGCCGAAGACCCGGCCGCAGGGGCTGGTGATGCCCTCGATGGCGGCGATGGAGCCGTTCGGCGTGATGAACGGATCCAGTGACGGCACGCCGTTGGCGTCGCAGTACTGGGTCGCGACCTGGCCGTTGGCGACGAGTTCGGCGATGGTTTCCGGGGTGGCGTGGAACTTGCCCTCGCCGTGGGAGAGGGGGATGCGGTGGATGTCTCCCGGCTGGGTCTGCGCGAGCCACGGGCTGCGGCTGCTGATGACCTTCGTATAGGCGTAGCAGGAGATGTGGCGGGCGATGTCGTTGTGGGCCAGCGTCGGCGCGTTCGGCTCGGAGTCACGGATCTCGCCGTAGGGAACGAGGCCGGTCTTGATGAGCGCCTGGAAGCCGTTGCAGACACCCAGGATGAGGCCGTCACGGTTTTTCAGGAGGTCCATCACCGCATCCGCGACGCGCGGGCTGCGCAGCACGGTGGCGATGAATTTTCCGGAGCCGTCCGGCTCGTCACCGGCGCTGAATCCACCGGGGATAAAGAGGATCTGCGACGCACGGATCTGCGCTGCCAGCGCGTCCAGGGACTCCTCCACGTGCTTCGCGGTGAGGTTGCGGAACACCAGGATCTCGGAGGCCGCACCGGCTTCGTTGAACGCCTTGGCGGAGTCATACTCCGAGTTCGTGCCGGGGAAGGCGGGGATGAGCACCTTCGGCCGGGCGATGGGGGAGGTGCGGTTGCGGATCTGGAAAATGGGATCCAGCGGGATCTCCGGCAGTTCCGCTCCGGATTCCTCCGCAGGCTTGGACGGATAGACGGGCTCCAGTTTGCCGGTCCACGCTGCCTGCAGGTCCGCCAGCGGCTGGGATTCGCCGTTGAGGATGAATGAAGATTCCTTGGTGGTCTGGCCGAGCTTCTGCGCGCCCAGCGCTTCCGGCAGATCGTATTGATGCTCGATGAGGAACGAGAAATGACGTCCCCCGAATGCGTTCTCGAAACTGCCGCTGAAACCGATGCCGTTGCCGAAGCAGCAGATGGCGATGGCCGGGGAAAGACCCGCGCTGCCGAGCGCCTTCATCGAAAGGATCTTTCCTTCCTTGTTGGCCTGGTGGAGCGCCTCGGCGGTTGCCTTGAGCGCGTCGAAGTCCGGCATGCCGTATTCATGGAGTGGCACCTCCACCAGCGACACCGTGGAACCGGCTTTCTTGAACTCCGGGGAAAGGGCGAGCTTCGCATCACCCGGGGCCAGCGCGAAGGAAACGAGCGTCGGCGGGACATCCAGTTCATTGAAGGAACCGGACATGGAGTCCTTTCCGCCGATGGCGGCGAGCCGCAGCTTGTGCTGCGCTTGGAACGCACCCAGCAGCGCGGCGAAGGGGAGACCCCAGCGGCTCGGGTTCGTGCCCAGCTTCGGGAAATATTCCTGGAGGGTGAGGCGCACGTCGGACAGGCGCGCACCGGCGGCCACCGCCTTGCAAACGGATTCCGTCACCGCATACACCGCACCGTGGAACGGCGAGGCGGAGGAAATGTAGGGGTCATACGCCCAGCTCATGAAGGTGGCCACATCCGTCTGGCCTTCCAGCAGCGGGAGCTTCGCGACCATCGCGTCCGGTGGGGTGAGTTGGTGCTCGCCGCCGAACGGCCAGAGCACGGTGCCCGCACCCACGGAACCGTCGAAGCGTTCGCCGAGACCCTTCTGGGAGGCGACGTTGAGGGAGGAGAGCGCCTCCGTGAGGGAGGACGGGACTGGACGGTCCGGCAACGAACTGATGCAGGATGCCTCAGCCACGTGGATCTCAGCGGTCTGCTGGACGCCGTTGGTGTCGAGGAACGCGCGGGACAGATCGACGAGGGTCTTGCCGCGCCAGATCATGACCAGCCGGCCATCGCCGGTGACGTCGGCCACATGCACGCACTCGAGGTTTTCCTTGTCCGCTTCCGCGATGAAGTAGGCGATCTCGGACGGATCGACGCAGACGGCCATCCGTTCCTGGGATTCGGAAATGGCCAGCTCGGTGCCGTCCAGTCCGTCATACTTCTTCGGCACCGCATCCAGGTTGATCACCAGCGATGGGGCGATCTCACCGATGGCGACGGAAACACCGCCCGCGCCGAAGTCATTGCAGATTTTGATTTTCCGGGTCAGCTCCGGGTTGCGGAAAAGGCGTTGGATCTTCCGTTCGGTGGGGGCGTCGCCCTTCTGCACCTCCGCGGAGTTTTCCAGAGCGGTGTCCGTGTGTTCCTTCGAGGACCCGGTGGCACCACCGACACCATCACGGCCGGTGCGTCCGCCGATGAGGAGGATGACATCGCCTGGAGCAGGCGTGCCGCGGAACACGTTCGCACGCGGGGCGGCGGCGACGACGGCGCCGATCTCCAGCCGCTTCGCGACGTAGCCCGGGTGATACACTTCCGCGACCTGTCCGGTGGCGAGGCCGATCTGGTTGCCGTAGGAGGAATAACCGGCGGCGGCGGTCTGGCAGATCTTCTTCTGCGGCAGCTTGCCCGGCAGGGTGTCCGCGAACGGGGTGAGGGGATCCGCGGCACCGGTCACGCGCATCGCCTGATAGACGTAGGAACGTCCGGAAAGCGGGTCACGGATGCAGCCGCCAAGGCAGGTGGCGGCACCGCCGAACGGCTCGATCTCCGTCGGGTGGTTGTGCGTCTCGTTCTTGAACATGACGAGCCACTCTTCCTCCGGCTTTCCGTCGATGCTGACGGGCACCACGATGGAGGCGGCGTTGACTTCCTCGGAAACTTCCAGGTTGTCCAGTTCGCCGGAGGCCTTCAACTCGCGCATTCCGATGAGCGCGATGTCCATGAGAGTGACCGGCTTTTCCGTGCGGCCCAGCTTCTCCCGGGTGGCCAGGTAGTTCTGCCATGCCTCCTGCACGGGGGCCGTGCCTTCCTCGTCGAAGGTCACCTTGTCGATCTTCGTCAGGAAGGTGGTGTGGCGGCAGTGGTCGGACCAGTAGGTGTCCAGCATGCGGATCTCCGTGATGCTGGGGTCGCGCTTCTCCTCATCCCGGAAATAGGTCTGGCAGAACGCGAGGTCCGCGTCCGACATGGCCAGGCCGAGCTGGCGGCGCAGTGCGAAAAGATCCGTGCCGGTGAGCCGGATGAAGCCGCTGATGACCTCCACGTCCGCCGGGGCGGAGATGGCGCGGCGCTGGTAGGGTGCGTCCACGTCGATCTCATGGGAGTCCACCTCATTGATGACGAACGCCTTGATCCGGGCGATGTCGCCTTCGGAAAGGTCACCCGCCAGCACATAGACGCGGGAGGAGAAAACGTCCGGGCGCTCCTTGCCGGTGAGGATCTGCACGCACTGGGCGGCGGAGTCCGCGCGCTGGTCGAACTGGCCGGGGAGATACTCCACGCCGAAGGCGGTTTCGTTTTCCGAAAGGGAGAAGAATTCCGAGGAGAAATCCATCTGTGGCTCCGTCAGGATCGCTTTCGATGCGGCCTGGAACTCGGCATCCGTCAGACCGTCAATGTCATAGCGCTGGATGATGCGCACTTCGGCCAGATCCGGCAGATCGAGGGATTCGCGGAGGTCATGGAGCAGATGGCGGGCTTCGACATCAAATCCGGGCTTCTTTTCGACGAAAATGCGGTTCATGGGCAGCGGTAGGGCGGCAAACGCCTTTGAAGGCGCTGGATGCTAGGCAACCCTGCCGCGAGGGCAAGCGGAATGGGACGGTGGAACGCTCACTCGTGATGGTTCAGCGCCTTCTCATGGAGTTGTTCCAGCGCCGACTCCCCGATGGGGGTCGGGTCCGGATACTCGAAGATCCCGCCTTCGTAGTTGCGAAGGGTGACCTTGCCCGGTGCCGTTTCCACGACGTAGTTCGGGTTGATCGGGATTTTGCCGCCGCCGCCGGGACCGTCGATGACATACTGCGGGATGGCGTAGCCGGTGGTGTGGCCGCGCAGCCCGTCGATAATTGCCACGCCTTCCGCCACGGAGGTCCGCAGGTGGGAGGAACCGGTGATGAGGTCGCACTGGTAGAGGTAGTAGGGCCGCACGCGGCACATCAGCAGCTTGTGGACCAGCGCCTTCTGCACCTCCACGGAGTCATTCACCCCGCGCAGCAGCACGCTCTGGTTCCCCATGGGGATGCCCGCGTCCGCCAGACGGCCCAGACCCTCGCGCACTTCCGTGGTCAGCTCGCGCGGGTGGTTCGTGTGGATGGAGATGAAAAGCGGATGATGCTTCCGCAGCATGGCGCACAGCTCCGGCGTGATCCGCTGGGGCAGGAAGATGGGGATGCGCGAGCCGATGCGGACGAACTGGATGTGCGGGATGGAGCGCAGGCGGGTCAGCAGCCGGTCCAGGATGCTGTCAGTGAGCAGCAGGGGATCCCCGCCGGAAAGAAGCACGTCGCGCACCTCCGTGTGGGCCTCCAGATACTTGAAAGCGGCCTCCCAGTTCATCTCCAGATGCTGCTCGCCCACGCCGGACACCACGCGGGAGCGGGTGCAGTAGCGGCAGTAGGACGCGCAGCGGTCCGTCACCAGGAACAGCACGCGGTCCGGGTAGCGGTGGACCAGCCCGGGCACCGGCATGTGGGAGTCCTCACCGCACGGGTCGGACAGCTCCTCCGGTGCGGTCCAGCCTTCCTCGATGCGCGGGATGATCTGCCTGCGGATGGGGCAGTCCGGATCGTCCTTGTCGATCAGGTTGAAAAAGTGCGGCGTGATGGACATCGCCAGCTTGTTCCCGGCCAGCAGCACGCCCGCCCGCTCGATGTCGGTCAGGTTGATGCGGGACTCCAGGTCGGACAGGGTGTTGATCCGGTTGCGGAGCTGCCACTTGTAGTCGTCCCATTTTTCCGTGTCCTCACCGGTCCAGTAGCCGGGCGCGTGGGAGATGAAGGCGGGATCAAAGTCGGTGGGTCGCATCATGGATTGCTGCGGGATTGGCTAATGTTCGATGATGATCGAAATAAAGCAACGGGCTTTTTCGGAGCCGGCACGGGTCATTTTATAACAACCCCGTGCGGATGCTTCACTTTTTTTCGGCAGCCAGCCTGCGGGGGATGATTCGTGGTTCAAGCGCTGGATTCCTGTTGCAACGCGATGAGGAGATCCAGATCCTCCAGACGCTCCCGCGCTACCTTATAAGCGGGGTCTATTTCCAGAGCTTTCAGGTAGCATCCCCTGGCCTCATGGATACGGCGCTGCGCCAGATGGCATCCGCCGAGATTGAAGTAGGCTTCATCAATGCAGCCCTCTGAGCACCCGATCGCCTGTTTCAGAAAAGCCTCGGCACGCGGAAAATCCCCGCGTCTCATCGCCGCGGCACCCGCATAGATGAGATAGCTGGCATCATCGGGATCCAGGGTGTGGGCCTCCAGGTACTTTTCCTCCGCGCCTTCGTTATCGCCGATTTTTCGCAGCAGATGGCCTCGTTCGGCATGGACGAGGTGGCGTACCTTTTCAGGAATCACCTTCTCCAGTTTGGTTAGTACCATGCTGCATCGGTCATACAGGGAGAGATCGACCAGACAGCGGGCATAGGTCAGCAGTGTTGGGGAGTGCTCAGGGTTATTGGCGAGGATCTGTTCGCAAAGATACCGCACCAGAGCCAGATGGCCGGACTTGTCCGCTTCATCGAGTTTTCCAATCAAGGTGGGGTCCGGAACCATTTCGGGGCGCGATCAGTGGCTTGTCACCCCGGCACAGCGCCGGATCAGTTCCACCAGCCTCCCGGTGGAGCCGGAGACGGTCGGGGCGAACGGCTCGCGGTCATCCGGCTCATCCGGAGTGAGGATCGCGCGGGTGGCCACGCGGACCGCGGGCACGTCCATCTCGAAGAGGATGCTCGCCAGGTCACTGTCCCCGCCGAGGCAGGCGACTTCCGCGCCGACGATCTTGCCGAGACCTTCCACCTTGGAAAGAGGGAGGGCGTCCACGTCCCGCGAGGTCAGCCAGAGGGATTCGGCGTCCCCCATGGCCTCGACGGCCAGAACCGCCGAGGGAGCATGCTCCCACATCAGGTCCCGCAGGACGGTGGTGCTTTCCAGCACCGGGGACTCCGGGTCATTCAGGTGCGGTACGAAGGCGAAATGGATGGAACGCGCGGGCTTGTCCGATGCCATGGCCTGGGCGGCGGCGAAGGTGGCGGCCAGGCCGGTTGCATTCGCCTCCGCGCCCCGGCTGCCGGGACGGCTGTCGTAGGAGGTGACCACCCATACCGGGCCTTCTTCCGACTTTCCACGGATGGTCACCTGCAGGACGGGCCATGCCGCCGGGCCGCGGTGCCTTTTGACGGCGAAGCCGGTGTTCGACGGCCCCAGCAGGCCCTCGACCATCGAGGCCATCCGCGAAAGGTTGGCCGCCGCCGCTTCCGATGACGGATTCCGTTCACCGATGGCGGTCACGATCTTCTTGAGATCATCCGCCAGCAGCGGGGTGGAGACGGACTGGGCGAAACGCGCCTGCTCTTTCTCCGCTTCCTTCTTCTCATGCCGGAAAAGCAGCCAGAGTCCCACGGAGGCGGAAACGATCAGCCACACGGGGATGACGACCAGCAGGATCGGCGTCCAGCGGCGGCGGGGCTTCTCGGCGGTCATCGCGTCTTTTCGGGGATTTCCGAAGGGATGGCTTCGCTGGTGTTGACCGTCGCCGGAGTTTCATCGCTCTCCGTTTCAGGCTCCACCTCCACTTCGATCTCCGTCCGCAGACGCGGGGAGATGAGCGGGCGCACCAGTCCGTAGAGCAGATAGACGCTGAACAGCACCACCGGCATGACGTAGCGGAACTTCACCGTGATCACCACCACCACAGCCGCGATGACGATGGCCCACAGGGTGCTGCGGGTGCGGAGGTCCACCTTCTTGAAGCTGGGGTAGCGCACATCGCTGATCATCAGGGCGGACAGGCCCAGCATGGCGGCGGCCAGCGCGTACTTCCAGAAGCCCAGGTCGCGGTCCGTCCGGTAGATGTCGATGATGAGGAAGGTGAGGGAGGCGATGAAGCCGGCGGCCATCGGGATGGGGATGCCGCGGAAGTCGGTGGAGGCGTTCGGTTTCTTCGGCATCGCCGCCAGGCAGTTGAAGCGCGCCAGCCGCATGGCCCCGCACAGCAGATAGACGAAGGCGAGGATCCAGCCGATGTTCGACGGTAGGGCGAACAGCACCGCCTTGCTCACCAGCATGGCCGGGGCCATGCCGAAGGAAACGATGTCCGCCAGCGAGTCGAACTCCCGGCCGAACGGGGAATCTTGTCCACCCAGACGGGCGAGGCGGCCGTCCAGCAGGTCAAAAAGGCAGGAGCCGAAAATGAGCAGGATGGCGTACTCGTAGTATTTCTTGGAGATCTGGAAGTACTCGGACCCCGGCATGTAGTAGTCCTTCAGATCCCCGGCGGCTTTCTTGATTTCCACCACGCGGTTCACCTCGATCATCCCGAAAAAGATCATCAGCACGGCGAAAAACCCGCACGCCAGATTGCCCGCCGTCATCAGGTTGGGCAGGAAATAGATCTTCGGTTCGTCCGGGTCCCGGTACTTCGGCATGAAGGGACGTTAGAACATCGAACATCGAACGTCCAACATCGAACGCCGAAGGAAAGATGAATGCGGAGAGAATTTCAGGTTTTGGAAGGTTCGTCCGGATCACGGCACCCGAAAAGCCGTGCATCCGCCGTCACTTCCCCATGCATCTTGATCTCAATGTTCGATGTTGGACGTTCGATGTTCGATGTTCTAGCTTCAGCGCATGAGCGTGGCGGAGCTGTCTCCTGGGACGAAAATGGGCGAAATCATGGAAGCGCTGCCGGGTGCCCGGCGGGCGCTGTTCGCCCGCTACCACCTCGGCGGTTGCTCGAGCTGCGCGTTTTCAGACACGGAGACGCTGGCGGAACTGGCCGCCCGCTCGGAGATCGACCCGGACGAGGTGCTGGCCCACCTGCTTTCCAGCCATGAGCATGATGCGGCCATGCTCATTTCCCCTCCGGACCTGAAAGCCCGTCTGGATGCCGGGGAAAAGATCGTCCTGGTGGACGTCCGTACGCGGGAGGAGCATGAGGCCGTGGCCATCGCCGGGTCCGCGTTCTTCACCCAGGAAAGCCAGCAGCAGTTTTTCTCCCTGCCACCGGATACGGTCATCGTCATCTATGACCACCTCGGCCGGAGCGTGCTGGATCAGGTGGCGTGGTTCCGCGGCCACGCCATGAAGGAAACCTACGGCCTGCAGGGCGGCATCGACGCCTGGAGCAGGGAGGTGGATGCCTCCGTGCAACGCTACCGGCTGGAGATGGAGTGACAAAAAACGGCCGCCTCCGTGGGAGGCGACCGTCTTTTGAAGGAGTAAGATGCCGGTCTGGAGACCAGCGCTCCCAGCGGGGAAGATGCCGGTCCGGAGACCGGCGCTCCCGGCGGGCATCAGCCGATGACTTCCGGCCACTCGGTGTGGAAGAACTCACCGCGTGGCTTGTCCGTGCGCTCATAGGTGTGTGCGCCGAAGAAGTCGCGCTGGGCCTGCAGCAGGTTCGCTGGCAGGACCGCGCTGCGGTAGCTGTCGTAGTAGCCGAGGGACGCGCTGAACGCTGGGACCGGAATGCCGGCCAGTGTGGCCTGGGCGATGACTTCGCGCCAGTTCTGCTGGAATTCATTGAGCAGCTTCGTGAAGAACGGAGCGAGCATCAGGTTGCTCAGGTCCGGGTTGGAGCGGTAGGCGTCCGTGATGTCGTTGAGGAAGCGGGCGCGGATGATGCAGCCACCGCGCCAGATGGCGGCGATCTTGCCGAGGTCAAGGTTCCAGCCCTTTTCCTTGCCCATGGCGGCGATGAGGTCGAGGCCCTGTGCGTAGGAGATGATCTTGGAGGCGAACAGCGCGTCATGCACCTTCTTCACCAGCGCGGCCTTCTCGGCGGAGATTTCGGCCTTCGGTCCTTCGAGGACGGCGCTGGCGGAAACGCGGGCGTCCTTCATGGAGGAGAGGATCCGTGCTTCCACGGCGGCGTTGATGGTGGAGATGACGATGGCGTTTTCCACCGCGTTCATGATGGTCCACTTGCCGGTGCCCTTCTGGCCGGCCGTGTCCAGGATCAGCTCGACGAGCGGCTTGCCGGTTTCCGGGTCCTTCTGGCCGAAGATCTTCGAGGTGATCTGGATCAGGTAGGACTCCAGGTCGCCCGCGTTCCAGTCGGTGAAGACCTGCTCCAGTTCCTCGGAGGTGAAGCCGGCGGCCTTGAAGATGTTGTAGGCTTCGCAGATGAGCTGCATGTCACCGTACTCGATGCCGTTGTGGATCATCTTCACATAGTGACCGGCACCGCCCGGGCCGATGTGGGTGACGCATGGCTCGCCTTCGGCGACAGCGGCGATGGATTCGAAGATCGGCTTCATCACTTCCCAGGTGGAAAGCGGGCCGCCCGGCATGATGGACGGGCCTTTGCGGGCGCCTTCCTCACCACCGGAAACGCCGGCGCCGATGAAGCGGAAGCCGAGATCACCCAGCCACTTGTCGCGGCGCTCGGTGTCGGTGTAGAGGGAGTTGCCACCGTCGATGACGATGTCACCTTGGTCGAGGAGAGGGATGAGGGATTCGATGACGGCATCGACCGGGCCACCGGCCTTGACCATGATCATGATCTTGCGCGGGGAGGCCAGGGAGTTGACGAAGCCTTCCAGCGTGTGCTCGCCGACGAGTTTCTTGTCGGGATGTTTGTTGACGAATTCGTCGGTGACGGAGGTGGTCCTGTTATAGACAGAAACCTGGAATCCGCGGGATTCCACGTTGAGAACGAGATTCTGACCCATGACGGCCAGACCAATGAGTCCGAAGTCGCTGTTGCTCATATAATGTACCAGATTGCGGTGGCGGGGGACGGTTTAGGGAACGAATCCGTTGCGTGCAACCTCTTGTTGGCGGCAGATCGTTCATTTCATACATTCCCGGCATGAATCCCATGCTTGGAACCGCGAAATCCTGTTGAAGCCCTTTGTTGCCAACCGGGTTGCTCCTCGCCCACACTGAGTCCGTGAATCTTCCCAACACCATCACTTTCTCCCGCCTGGTGATGACCGCAGCCTTCGTGGCAGCGGTGTCTTTCCGAAACGCGGAGGGTTACGGGATCGGCCTGGTGCTGTTCGTCATCGCCGCGATCAGTGATTTCATCGACGGCTGGCTGGCACGGAAAATGGGTCTCGTCACCCCCTTGGGCAAGCTGATGGACCCGCTGGCGGACAAGATCCTGGTGAGCGCCGCTTTCGTTTTCCTGACGGAACACAAGCTCTGCCCGGTGTGGGTCACCGCCCTCATCATCGGCCGGGAGTTCCTGGTCACCGGCCTGCGCCAGATCGCGGTGGAGGCCGGACAGGTCATCGCCGCGGACAACCTCGGGAAATGGAAGACCGGGTTCCAGCTCACGTTCTGCATCACCGGTCTGGTCTGGCTGACGCTGGACCATATGGATGACCTGAATCCGTTCCTTGCGTTCTTCCACTGGCTCACCAAGCCATGGGCGCAGGGCGGATGGGTGATGCCGCTGTCCCTGTGGATCGCCACCGCGCTCACCCTCATCTCCGGGTGGAACTACGTCTGGAGCAGCAGGGATCTCCTGCGGGCGAAGAGGTGAGACGCACGCTGCCCCGCACACGGGGGAAAAGCGATGGACGCGCCAGCGTCATGGAGTGCGGCGGCCTTCCGCCGCTTTGGTGGGGAACATCGAACGCCCAACATCGAACGTTGAAGTGAAGAAGGTGGGATCCACCACGGTCGCGCCTAGGGAAACCACCGTACGTGTGCCGGGCCCTACCCCCTGAAACATGGAAACCCTGCCAGCGGGGGGACTGGCAGGGCTTTCATGGATGTCGGGGGGAACCGCCCTATCGGCTAGGTTGCCTCAGGGGCGGGGGGTGTTCAAACTCCGCTGGCTTCACCGGAAGCGGCAGTCCACATCGGTGACGGGCGGAGGATTGAACGGGGGGGGAGGGATGAAATAGCGCGGGCGATCAAGCGGGTCGCCGATCACGCGGGGTGGCGGAGGAGGGATGATCTCCTTGCCGCTCTTCGCGCTTTTGGCGCTCTTCGAACTCTTGGAGGAGTAACCGCTTTCACCGCTGCCTGGATCCAGGCGGGCGAGCACGGCCTGAACGGCGGCCAGCGAATCTGGAACGGCGGCGATGGCGCACTGGGAAATGAGGCGGAGGGACTCCGGCGTCACGGTCGCGGCGGCTTCCACCACCTGGGCGGTCATTTCCGCGTCCGCACCAGCGGCGGTCAGTGCGGCTTTCACCACCTCACAGGCGCAGGCAGGGTTCACCGCCAGTTCGCCTTCGACGATCTCGAGGATCCTCGCAGGTTCCAGCTTCACGCGCTGCTGGATGGAAAGGCCCAGACCGGGGCAGTCCTGCTCGGACTTCTGGCCGGGCTCGCGGTAGGTGGCGGAGAGGAGGGCGAGTCCCATCGGGAGGCTTTTCGCGGCGGCCTCGCTGGAGGAGGTGCCCGCAGCCATCGCGACTTTGCGGAACGGGGAGGCTTCACGGAGGGTGGAGAGATCCACCACCTCCGCGACGTTGCTGCCGCCGGAATGGTTGGAGGCCAGCGTGGCGGCGTCCTGGGTCATGAAGACTTCTCCGGCGTCCTTCAGGTGGGCGGCGGCCTTTGTCGCAGGAACTTCATAGGTACCTGGCAGGGAGACTCCGTTGAAGCGCTGTGCGTCCCGGCCTTCCAGGTCGGAGACGCCAAGCGGGTGGACATCAGTTGGTCGTGAGGCTTCGCTGAAATTTTGGGCCGACAATGGTACTATCGATCCGACTAACAGCAGTGCCACCACGCGGTGAAGCGGGGTAGGTTCCATGGGGGGATGGGGGGTGAAAGCATTGGTGTTTTATGGGATGGAGGTGATCCTTGCAAGCGGAAATTCGTGATTATGCGCAATCTTAAACCAACCCTGATGTTTCAGTTAGATTGATAAGATACCCCGCAGGTCCCATCGGGACTGGATTGCTGTTAGGCCAGGCCTCCTCAGGTGTTTGAATCATGCGGAGTCATTTTTCAGGATATGCGGATATTCTCATGGTGGGATGCCGGTGATTTCCCCCGCAAAGGTCGAAGAGACAGGTTGTGGAAGCCGGAGAAATGGCCGAAGCTGCGGCCCGGATGATCCCAACCCCGAGCGAAATATTCGCCCAGTATGAGCGCGGCGAAATCGAGCGTGATGAGATGCATGCTCTGATGGCGCTGAACGCGCGGGAGCTGATCGCGGAGATGGAGGAGGACCGGTTGAACCCCGCCGCCGCGTTGATGGAATATCTGCTGTCACGGCGGGCGGCGTCCCGTCTGGTGCGGAAGCATGGCGGGCGGCTGCTGAGGGAAATCCTCCACGCGCTCTCGCTCGAACGGGACTTTCCACCCTCGCGGCTGCTGTGGAATGCGTCGCACCCGGATGTGCCGCTGCACTGTTTCCTGCGGATGCGCAGGGAGCCCGTGTTCCGGGTGGACTCCATCGCGGCGAAGGACGGCGACGTGGTGGTGGAGGTGGGGTATGGCTCCGCCGCGAAGGGAAAAACCGCGAAGAGGACCTTCACCCTGAAGCGCGGGCCTGACTGGAAGCTCCGGGTGGCCGGCTAGGGCACCGCCTGGAAAAGCAGCTCCATGTCATAGGGCAGCGCCAATCCCGGGAAATCCTCCCGTGTGAACCAGGCAAGGCAGCGTGTTTCTTCCACGTCCGTCGGCGGGGAGCCGTCGTCGGAGACCTGGCACCGGAACAGGACGATGAGGTATTCCACCTCATCCCCGTTCTGGTAGGTGTGCCGGAACTCCGGCCCACCCAGCACCCGGAGCACGGAGCAATCCGTGCAGGAAAGGCCGGTCTCCTCCCTGACTTCCCGGGCGACGGCTTCCTCCGGCGTTTCCCCGGGTTCGATCGCTCCCGCTGGCAGGCTCCAGGAGCCGTCATGCTTTTCCTGGAGCAGCAGCCGCCCGGCACTGTCATGAATGACCGCCGCCACCGCCGGGATGAGCAGGAGATCCGTGCCGATGGCCTCACGCAGCCGCTGGTAGTAAGGTGACATGGGGCGTTCAGACAGAGTGTTCGTTTTCCAGCTCACGGATGATCCGGGGCAACTGGTCGAAATGATCGAAACGGGCGTCACATGGAGCGTCCGCATGATCATCGTTCCGTTTCCACACCGCCAACATCCCGGCGTTCCGCGGGGCCTGCATGTCATTCACGGGATGGTCGCCGACATAGGCTGTTTCTGCGGGAGTCACGCCGAGCAATGAAGTGGCGCGGTGGAAGATGGCTGGATCCGGTTTGCGGAGACCCTCTTTTTCCGAAATGAGGATGGCCGAAAAGAATGGTTCGATCCCCAGGGTGCGGATCGAGCGCTGTTGGAAGAACGTCCGTCCGTTGGTGATGATTCCGAGGGTGTGGGTCTCCGCCAGTCCGGCCAGGGTCTCCCGCACATTCGGGAAGGAGACATAATGATCCGCCACGCGGTCGGTGAAGTCCTGGTAGAGCTGCTCCCAGGTGAGCGAGCGGATACCCAGTTCGTCGATGAGGCGCTGGTAAACCTCATCCTTCCAAAGCATGCCACGGTCATCCAGACGGATGAAGGATTCAACAAAGCGGTCGGGCGGAACCCCAGCCAACTGCGGGCGGAAACGATCGTATTGAGCGGCGGAAAATGCCAGGAATGAGCGGTCGCGGTCCAGAAGGGTGCGATCAAGATCGAAGAGGATGCAGCGGATCTCCATGCCTGAGGGCATGCCTATCGATCTGCGCCTGATCTGGCGATGCTGAAAGGACAGCTCCCTGCAGCTGCTCTGGAATGGGTGGAATTTGCCTCATATTGTCGTTAAAAAGAGCTAAAACGTGCAATATGCCGTCATTGGGACGCGGAATTCGGGGAAGTGCGGAATTGTTACGATGAGCCGCGGAATTCTAACCTCGGGGGCTGTTGTTCCGTGCCCCCTGAGTCCGGGGGGAGTGACGGAGCAACACGCATTTCCATCCACGCCACCATGCCGTTGTCCCAATCCGCCCCACTCCCAGCACCTAAGACGCGCACCGGCAACCTGCCGCTCTATCTGGGATTCGCCGGTGCGGTGATTTTCTTTCTCCTCAGCGGCTTCAATGCTTTCCGGAACACCACCGCCCTGCGTGAGGGCATGCGGCAGGTGGAGAACACCCACACGGTGATCGTTTCGCTGGAAAATGTTCTGTCCTACATGAAGGACGGGGAAACCGGCCAGCGGGGTTATCTCATCACGGGGAACGAGGACTATCTCCGGCCTTACTTCAATGCCCGTACGGGAGTGGAGGCGGAATTGGTGAAGCTGAGGAAAATCACTTCGGGAAATGCAATCCACCAGGAACTCCTGCCAAAGGTGGAGGTGCTGATCTCCGCGAAGTTCGCTGAGATGGAGGAAACCATCCAGATCCGCAGGGAGCGGGGCTTCGAGCCCGCCCTGGCAGTGGTTGTCACGGACCGGGGACGTCGCGTCATGGATGGCCTGCGCGACAACCTGGCGCTGATGAAACAGGAGGAGCGGAGAGTCCGGGACCTGCGGATCTCGGAAATGGAGCAGACGCACAAGGCGACCATCGCCAGCGGAGTGATCACGGCGGTGCTGGGACTGGTTCTTTCCTATTCCGTCATGTGGCTGCTCCGCCGCAACCAAGAACAGAGGAAGCGCCAGGAGTGGTCCCAGGCGGGACGGATCGAGCTGGCGGCATCCATGGCCGGGGAGCTCAGGTTGGAGCTTCTGGCGGAGGGCGTCCTCGGATTTCTCTCGCGGTACGTGGACGCCCACGCGGGCGTGATGTTCGTCAGCCGCAAGGGTGGTTTCGAACGGGTGGCGCTGGTGGGGACCTCCAACGGTGCCGTGCCTTCGAAATTCGCGGTGGGCGAGGGCTTGCTCGGCCGTGCGGTCACGGAGAAAGCGTTGCAGCGCGTCGATGATGTTCCGGAAGGTTACCTCACCGTGGCTTCCGGGCTGGGTGAGGGTGTGCCGCGGCACCTGCTGGTGATTCCGGCGCAGGTGGATGACACCGTCAATGCGGTGATCGAGCTGGGCTTCATCCATCCCCTGAATGAGGAGAAGCAGCAATTCCTCTCACAGATCGGCGAACTGGTGGGGATGGCCGTCAGGTCCTCCCTCTACCGGGAGAACCTGCAGGAACTGCTGGAGGAGACGCAGCGGCAGAGCGAGGAGGTGCAGACCCAGAGCGAGGAACTGCGGGTGTCCAACGAGGAACTGGACGAGCAGACGCGCGCGCTGAAGGAAACCCAGGCCCGGCTGGAGCTGCAGCAGACGGAGATGGAGCAGATCAACACCCAGCTCGAGGAGCAGACCCAGATCCTGGAGCGGCAGAAGGCCGACCTTCTGGACTCGAAGGTGGCGCTGGAGATCCAGGCCGCGGAGGTGGAGCAGGCCAGCCGCTACAAGTCGGACTTCCTGGCGAACATGTCGCACGAGCTGCGCACGCCGCTGAACTCCTCCCTGATCCTGGCGAAGCTGCTTTCGGAAAACCGGGGCGGAAACCTGACGGCGGAGCAGGTGAAATACGCGCACACCATCGAGTCCGCCGGCAATGATCTGCTGAACCTGATCAACGATGTGCTGGACCTGTCGAAGATCGAGGCCGGACACATGGACATCTCCCCGGTGCGGGTGACGCTGGCGGATGTCGCGGGCAACATGCGGGACATCTTCGAGCCGATCGCCCGCGAGAAAGGCGTGAAACTCACCGTGGAGGTGGATGCGGGCCTGCCTGCGACGATGGAGACCGACCCGCAGCGGCTGGAGCAGGTCCTCAAGAACCTGCTCTCGAACGCGCTGAAGTTCACCGAAAAGGGGGAGGTCGCGCTGCGCGTGGGGCGTGGTCCGAGAAACCAGCTCAGCTTCAAGGTGAGCGACACGGGCATCGGCATCGCCCCGGAAAAGCGCCGGGCGATTTTCGACCCATTCTTCCAAGGGGATGCGGGGACCAGCCGGAAGTACGGCGGAACCGGACTGGGTCTGTCCATTTCCCGGAACCTGGCCCGCCTGCTGGGGGGTGAACTGCGGTTGGTGAGCGAGATCGGGAAAGGCAGCACCTTCACCCTGCTGGCACCGGAAGTGTGGGAAGCGGCCACTCCGCGTCCCGCTCCGGCGGCTGTTCCCGCGGAGCAGGCGCCGGACCTGGCGCGGCTGCTGGAAGAAACATCTCGCCATGCTCCGGAACCTCCGGCCGCGCCCATCACGGAAGGCAGCGTGCCGGATGACCGGGCGTCCATCAGCGGCCGGGGCCGCGTGATCCTTGTCGTGGAGGATGACAAGCCCTTCGCGGAGATCGTCTATGATCTGGCGCGGGAGATGAGTTTCGAGTGCCTGGTGGCCACCAGCGCGGAGGAAGCCCTGCGGCTGGCGAAGCGGTTCGTGCCGAGCGCCATCGTCCTGGACGTCGGCCTGCCGGACAACAGCGGCCTCATCGTGCTGGAGCAGTTGAAGAGTGATCCAAACACACGCCACATTCCGGTCCACGTGGTTTCCGCGAGCGACTACACCCACACCGCGCTCTCCCTGGGGGCGGTCGGCTACATGATGAAGCCGGTGAAGCGGGAGCAACTGGTGGAGACTTTCAGGAAGCTGGAGGTGAAGATCAGCCAGAAGGTGCGCCGCGTGCTGCTGGTGGAGGATGATCCGGTGCAGATGGACGCCATGAGGGACCTGCTGGGTTCCCGGGATGTCGAGGCGGTCTGCGCCAGCACGGCGGCGGAGTGCCTGGAGCAGCTCGGCGGTTCCACCTTCGACTGCATGGTGCTGGACCTCAGCCTGCCGGATGCGTCCGGCTTCGCGCTGCTGGAGAAGCTGAGCAAGGAACACACCTACTCCTTCCCTCCGGTCATCGTCTACACCGGTCGGGTGCTGAGCTCCGAGGAGGAACAGCGTCTGCGCAAGTATTCGAAATCCATCATCATCAAGGGCGCGAAATCACCGGAACGCCTGCTGGATGAGGTGACCCTGTTCCTGCACCAGGTGGTGTCCGAACTTCCGGCGGAGAAACGCAGGCTCATCGAGAAATCGACCAGCCGGGATGAGGCGCTGGAAGGCCGCCGGATTCTCATCGCGGAGGATGACGTGCGGAACGTCTTCGCTCTGACAAGCCTGCTGGAAGGCCGCGGGGTGAAGGTCAAGATCGCCCGGAATGGCCGTGAGGCCCTGGTGGCGCTGGAGGAGTCACTCCTGGATCCCGCGAAGAAGGTCGATCTCGTCCTGATGGACGTGATGATGCCGGAGATGGACGGCATCACCGCGATGAAGGAAATCCGCCGCAGGCAGGAATGGAAGAAACTGCCGATCATCTCCCTCACCGCGAAGGCGATGCGCAGCGACCAGGAGCAATGCCTGGCCGCCGGGGCGAATGACTACCTGGCCAAGCCGCTGGATGTGGAGAAGCTGCTCTCCCTGGTGCGTGTGTGGATGCCGCGATGAAATCTAAGGAATCGGAAATCGAGGAGATCGAGCTGGGATTGCTGCTGGAGGCGATCCACAGGCGGTATCACTATGATTTCCGGGGCTACTCCGAGGCGTCCCTGCGGCGGAGGCTGGGGCAGGCGTGCCTGCATTTCGGCCTGTCGAGTTTCTCCCAGCTCCAGCACCTCATCCTGCATGAGGAGGGGATGATGGGGAAGATGCTCCAGTTCCTGACCGTGCAGGTGAGCGAGATGTTCCGGGATCCCCATTATTTCCGGGCGCTGCGGGAAAAGGTGCTGCCGCACCTGAGGACCTACCCCTCGCTGAAGGTGTGGGTGGCGGGTTGCAGTTCCGGAGAAGAACTTTACTCACTGGTCATCACCTTCCGCGAGGAGGGTCTGGAAGACCGCACGATCTTCTACGCCACGGACATCAACACGGATGCGCTGGAGAAAGCGCAGGCGGGCGTCTATGATCTGGACCGGCTGGCCCTTTTCACGGCGAACCACCGGGCATCCGGCGGGCGCAGCTCCCTTTCCGACTACTACTCCACCGGCTACGGGCGGGCGATCTTCGACAAGAGCCTGCGGAAACGCACCGTGTTCTCCGACCACAGCCTGGTCTCTGACGCGGTGTTCGCGGAGACCCAGTTGGTGTCCTGCCGGAACGTGCTGATCTACTTCAACCGCGAGCTGCAGGACCGGGCGGTGGGCCTGTTCAAGGACTCGCTTTCGAGGAAGGGGTTCCTGGGGATCGGCTCGAAGGAGAGCCTGCGCTTCTCCTCGCACGCGGCGGCTTTCTCCGAGTTCGACCGGCATGAACGGATCTATCAGAAGGAGGGTGGGGCATGAACACGGAGGTGCGGATCAACGATCCGTTTCCGGCGGTGGTCATCGGTGCCTCCGTGGGGGCCATCGAGGCGCTCAGCCGCATCCTGCCGGCGCTGCCCGCCGGATATCCATATGCGGTGATGGTGGTGGTGCATCTGCCCCGGCATTCGGACAGCCTGATTTCCGCGATCTTTTCCGAGCGCTGTCCGATGCAGGTCAAGGAAGCGGAGGACAAGGAGCCGCTGGTTCCCGGGACCATCTATTTCGCCCCGCCGGACTATCACCTGCTGGTGAACCCGGACTTCACACTGGCGTTGTCTTCGGATGAGGCGGTCCACTATTCACGCCCTTCTGTGGATGTGTTGTTCGAGTCCGCCGCGGCGGTCTTCGGCGACGGCCTCACCGGCGTGATCCTCACCGGGTCCAACGAAGACGGGGCCGCCGGCCTTGCCGCGGTGTCCGCCGCCGGCGGCTGCGCCCTGGTGCAGAATCCATCGACCGCGGAAGGGCGGAACATGCCCGCCTCCGCCATCTCCGCCTGCCCTGCAGCCTATGTGCTGGATCTGGAAGGCATCGCCACCTTCCTCAACGCCATGAAACCAACCGGCGGAACCCTTTCCTGATATGAGTCCCAAGCCTGACATCAACTTCCTCCTTGTGGATGACCTTGAGTCGAACCTCATCGCCCTGGAGGCCATCCTGAAACGGGACGGCCTCACCTTGCTGAAGGCCCGTTCCGGGCGGGAGGCGCTGGAACTGCTGCTGGTGCATGAGATCGCGCTCGCCTTCGTGGACGTGCAGATGCCGGAGATGACCGGGTTCGAGCTTGCGGAGATGATGCGCGGCACGGAGCGGACCAAGGCGGTGCCCATCATTTTCCTCACGGCGGGCATCGTGGACCAGCAGCGCCGCATCCAGGGATATGAGACGGGTGCGGTGGATTTCCTGCTGAAGCCCATCGACCCGGCGATCCTGCTGAACAAGGCGGGCACCTTCTATGACTTGGCCCGGCAGCGGCAGGACCTGAAGGAAAGCCAGAACCGGCTCCAGGACCTCAATGAACAGTTGGCCGCGACCAACGCACGGCTGGAGAAGGAGGACCGCACCAAGGATGAGTTCCTGGCGATGCTGGCGCATGAACTCCGCAACCCCATCGCCCCCATCCTCACCGGGGTGGACATCCTGCTGAGGAGCCCCGGCGATACGGCGTTGGTGGAGAAGATGGCGGGGATGATGAAGCGGCAGACCAGCCAGATGGCCCGCCTGATCGATGACCTGCTGGACGTTTCCCGCATCACGATGGGGAAGATCGAACTGCAGGTTGATGGGATCTCCGTGGCGGAGGTGGTGGACGCGGCGGTGGAGTCCGTGCAGCCGCTCATCACCCGCATGGACCACCGGTTCTCGATGGTGAACGCCCCGGCGGACTGGCGGATTGAAGCGGACAGCCACCGCCTGGCACAGGTGATCGCCAACCTGTTGTCGAACGCGGCGAAATACACCCCGCGGGGTGGGGAGATCTGCCTGCGGGTGGCGGACGAGGACGGAAAACTGACGATCTCCGTGAAGGACAATGGCAAGGGCATCAAGCCGGAGCACCAGGAGGGCATTTTCGACCTGTTCGACCAAGGGGCGGCGGGGGCGAAGGACGGGCTGGGCATCGGCCTGACCCTGGTGAAATCGCTGGTGGACATGCACGGCGGGGATATCTCCCTGAAAAGCGGCGGGGAGGGGAAAGGTTCCGAGTTCACCGTCATCTTTCCGGGGTTGGTCAAGGGGACCCCGGTTGACGGACGGGAGGTGGAGGGGGAGCGGGACGCCGCATCCCCGCAGAAGCTGAAGGTGCTCATTGCGGATGACGGAAAGGCGACCGCCGACATCCTGAACATGTTCTTCATCATGGAGGGGATGGAAACCTCGGTGGCCTACGACGGCGCGCAGGCCATCAAGGCGGCGGAGTCTTTCGCCCCGGACCTGGTGTGCCTGGACCTGGGCATGCCGGTGGTGGACGGCTATGAAGCGGCGCGGAAGATCCGCAGCATCCAGCCGGGCGCATGGATTGTCGCCCTGAGCGGGTGGGGGAGCGAGGAGGACCGCAAAAGGACCTCCGAGGCCGGCTTCGACGAGCATCTCACCAAGCCGGTGAACCCAGGAGACCTCCGTGCGCTGATGAAACGCCGCTTCTGACCGCCGCCTCCGGAACCGCCGGTTGTGAATAACCCTGACGTGATCACGTGATGGCGGGATGGCCGGTTTTGGGTAAGGTGCACTTGTCGCGCATGACTCCCCCCCAATCAGGTGCGGCGAACCAATTCCCCCCAACAAGAAGATCGGTAGGTGATTCCCCCCAGAGAGGCTTCATCTACCGATTTTTCGTGTTCGGGAACCGCTCCACCGGGCGGGATGGAAGGAGGTGCGGATTCCAGGCGTATCGTATTACGATATGAATCATCTGATCCTCCGGCGGAAAGTCTGTTATGGCATGCTGGCGTTGCTCCCGTGGCTCTGGCTGCCGGGACAGGCTCGCGCCGCTGACGGGGAGCGGCTGGAGGAGGAGGCGAAGCTGCGCTCCCAACTGCTGCATGAAGTCCTCCACGGCGCGCTCCAGGTGATGCACCGGGATTTCTTCAAGGAGGAGGAGAAATCAAAAATCCCGTCGGAATCCCTGGAAGATGTCTTCGAAGAAATGGAGAAGACCTGGGGGGTGAGGATCGAGTGGCTGGCGGTGGATACCAAGGCGATGAACGTGGACCACCGTGCGGATGACGCCTTTGAGAAAAAGGCGGTGGAGGTGATCTCCTCCGGCGCGGAGGCGCATGACATGAAGGAAGGGGGCCTCTACCGCTATGCGGGGGTGATCCCCCTGGGGAACCGCTGCCTGAAATGCCACGTGCCGGACCGCACCAGCCTGGAGGAGAGGAAGGCAGCCGTTGTCATCTCCATGCCGCTCCAGCCGGTGAAACGGGAACCCTGAACCATGCCAAGGGATGTGTCTGACGTTGGCTTACCGGGTCCGGAGTTTTTTCGCGAGCTTGTTCCAGGCCTTGATCGCCTCGTTCGGCGTGAAGTAGATTCCTTCGCACAGATTGGTCTTCCAGGCGACGCAGGCCGGGTTCGCGCACCGCACGGACGGACCATTGCGGGAACCCAGACGGTTCGTACCTTCGGTCAGTTCCGGAATGGTGTCACAGAATGGACACAGGGATATTGCCTCCCCCGGAGGCTTCGGTGGATCCACATGGCTGCTCATCGGGCGGAGATTAGCACAAAAGCGGACAGAAATGGGTTACGCGATTACGTAATTGACAGCATAAAGGTCTGATAGTGAGCGCTTCTAACAACGAGGATCAATCAATCGTTTGATTTATGATTGGTTGAATTTGAGGCACATTTGACGGGAGAACATTTGTCTGGAGCGGAAGTTTCGATCGGGCGGAGTGGCGTTACAAAATTCCGCGTTGGGCCAAAAAAACTCCGCAAATTTCAGCGTGACCAGGGTATGTCTTAATGCTCCAGTGCTGCTGAACATCACATTCATGGGAAATTTCGACGCATTCCAATCAAAGATGGCGGCAGCAGGTATGGGAGAAGCCGCGATCGGAGCCTTCCGGCGGAATTATGAAGCGCTGCTGCGCGACGAAACGGGGATGATCCCGGAAAGCTCCATCCGTCCTGCGGACGGTATTCCGTCCTCCGAGGAACTGCGGGCGACGGAGGCGGGCAAGGCGCTGCTCTCCCAGGCGGTGGTGGTCAAACTCAACGGAGGTCTGGGGACCGGGATGGGGCTGCAGGGGCCGAAGAGCCTGCTGCCGATCCGCGACGGGGTGAACTTCGTCGACCTGATGGTGCGGCAGATCCTCGACCTGCGGAAATCCAGCGGCGCGAACGTGCGCCTGCTGCTGATGAACAGCTTCAGCACCAGCGGGGACACGCTGTCCCATCTGGAGCGGTATGCAGCGGACGGGCTGGCGGACGCGGCCGAGGTGGAGCTGATGCAGAACCAGATCCCGAAGATCGACGCGGCCACGCTGGCACCGGTGGAGTGGCCGGCGGACATGGACCTGGAGTGGTGCCCTCCCGGCCATGGTGATCTTTTCCCGGCGCTGGTCGGCAGCGGCTGGCTGGACCGGCTGCTGTCGGAGGGCGTGAAGTATGCCTTCGTCTCGAACTCGGACAACCTCGGTGCGATCCTGGACCCGGCGTTGCTGGAGTATTTCGCGAATTCCGGCGCCCCGTTCATGATGGAGGTCACGCGGCGTACCGGGGCGGACCGCAAGGGCGGCCACCTGGCCGTGAGGAAAAGCGACGGAAGGCTGCTGCTGCGTGAGGTGGCGCAGTGCCCGGACGAGGACATCGACGCGTTCCAGAACATCGACGAGCACCGGTTCTTCAACACCAACTCGCTCTGGCTGCGGCTGGACCTGCTGAAGGAACAACTGGAGGCGGACGCCGGCGTGTTGCCGCTGCCGATGATCAAGAACCGCAAGACGGTGGACCCGCGTGACAAGAAATCCACTCCGGTCATCCAGCTTGAGGTGGCGATGGGGGCGGCGATCGAGTGTTTCGAAGGCTCGCTGGCGGTCGAGGTTCCGCGCAGCCGCTTCGCCCCGGTGAAGACCACCAGCGACCTGCTGGCGCTGCGTTCGGACGCCTATGAGATCCTCCCCAACGGCCAGGTCCGCCTGGCTGCGGAACGGAATGGCATCCCGCCGGTGATCACCCTTTCCGACGACTACAAGCTGGTGGACCAACTGGAGCCGTTGGGCGTGCCGGGATTGCTTGGTTGCCGCTCTCTCGGGGTGGACGGGCCGGTGCATTTCGAGCCGGGCGTCGTCATCGAGGGGGACGTCGCGTTCAGCCACAGTGGCCCTGACCGGATGCAGGTGGCCGCGGGGACCTACCGGAGTTGATGAAATGGGGGCGTGCCGCCCGCGTCAGGATTTGATGAGACCGCGGAAACCTCCAGGGAGGTGGACTGCGGCCACCGCCAGGCCGATGCGGGCGAGCAGGGTGCCCGGCGGGTAGGCCAGGTAGCGGCCCTGCCAGGCGGGGTGGTACTTCCGTTTGAAATCGAAAAGGGACTTGTAGCGGTAGAACCGGTCGAAGCGGTCGAAGATCAACTTCACCCGCCGTTCCTCCCGGGAAAGCTGCTGCGGGTCCGTCTCCGTGTTCGCCAGCGGGGCGTTGCCGAGACTGATCTCGGTGACGCCCTCTTCCTTGAAATGGTCCATGCTTTCCAGGATGAGGAAATCCATGATGCCACCCGGGGAGCCGCGTCCACGCATGAGGTCCAGGGTGCGGCCGGTGCCGCGGGCGTAGGGGATCCAGGTGGCGAAGCACTCCACTTTTCCGTCCGGCAGCAGCACGACGGCGCACCCACGTTCGCGGATGTCCGCGAGCGAGAACGCGCCGAGGTCGAAAGTCATCTCGCCGCCGCTCTTCGAGCGCAGCCACGCGTCGGACAGGAGGTGGAGCTGCGCTTCCAGTCCATGGTCCACGCCTGCCGATGGATCGTACCAACGGAAGGAAAGTCCCTCCTTCTTCGCCTTGTTGCGGGCGGTACGGAGGTTCTGGAACTTCCCTCCCGCGAGGCTGAACTCCGCCAGCGGGATGCGGGCGTCCTCGCCCACCTTGAAGGTGATGAGGCCGGCCTGTTCATACAGGCTGCGGTGCGCGCTGCCCGTGCCGTAGAACAGCGGCGTCCAGTCCTGGCTGCGGCAGTAGGAGGCGAACTGGTCCACCAGATCCCTCCGGATCTCCGGCGCGCACACCGGGTCCGCCAGCGCCACCGCCATCTCCCGCCAGTTGGCGAAGGCGACGTAGCCTTCACCGGATGGGTGGAAGAAATAGTGCTTGTCCGGCAGCAGGGTGAAGGGATCGCTGGGGTCATTGCCGTGGCGGGCCAGGATGTCCGCCGCTTTCTCCCGCTCGTCCGGGGACGAAACGTGCCTGCGCTTCGCCAGCACCGGGCGCAGCATGAGCAGCAGGACCACGGTGCCGCAGGCGATGCCGGTGAAGCGCATGCGTCCCAGGAAATGCTCCATGGCGGAGTTGTCCCCGCCGGAACCCTGTGGATTCCCCGGCAGGCCCACGGTGGCATTCAGCGCGGCGGTGGCGGATGAAAGCCAGTCGAGCGGCTCCGGCAGCTTTCCGGACTCCCCCAGGTCATGGATCCGCGCCGTGCCGAAGATGACCAGCACCACGAACACCACCGGGGCGGCGATGAGGCCAAGCCGGACGGACGGCGCGTCTGACATGGCGACGAATTCCTTCCGCCACCGGATGAGAGGAAGGAGCAGTACCAGAGCCGCCACGGAGTGGTGCCAGTCAAAGGCGCGCACGAGATGCAGCGCGGCGGAGACGGAGAGCAACCCGACCGCCAGCCACCAGGCCACCTTCTTTCTCCGGCTCAGGCCGCGGGCGAGGAACAGCAGGGAGAGTCCGGAAAGGAGCATCAGCAGGCGGCTGTCCTCGCTCACTCCCAGCGGCAGCCATTGCTGCATCCAGTCGATCACGTCCGCGGACTTCGGCATCAGCGCCTCCAGCAGGTTGATGAGGCCGATGAGGAGGACGGCGGTCACCAGCAGGCGGATGGCGTGCCGTTTGGAAAACAGGAAAATGAGCGCCAGCCCCATGGCCGCCGCCGCCGCGGGCCATAACGGGGACAGGCCCCAGGGCAGGGCGGTGCGTGGGCTTTCCGGGGCGAGCGAGTCATTCCCCTGCAACCAGCCCATGCCCCTCAGCAGGGAGGGTCTGAACTTCGGGTCCGGACCGTCGAAGCCGTGGTTGTAGCGGGGCATCTCATAGAGTGCGGTGTGCGCGGCGGTCTGCGGCAGGCTCTGGATCCAGGCCGTGCTGGAGATGAAGTCGGCCCCGCCCTGGAACTGGGCGATGCGCAGGCCGGGCATGCGGTCGGAGAAATCGGTCAGGCCGAAGGTGCCCGCGCCCGTGGGGGCGACGCCCAGCTTGTCCTTCAGTTCCAGTCCATATCTGCCCCTGGCTCCGCAGGAAAGCAGGAGCAACCCTTTCAGTTCGGGTGGTCTTTCGTTCCCCGCGGCGGCGACGGCCTGCACCGCCCCCATCGACCAACCACCATAGAAGAGGGGAGTGCCTGCGGGGGCGTTGGCGGACTTTGCCAGTCGCTGGAAGTCCTCCGCCAGCAGATCCCCGTCGTAGGGGCTCTCCGCATAGTTGCCGCAGTTCAGCCCGGCCACCCACCAGCCGGCATCCGCCAGCCAGTTGGCCACTTCATCCTCCCAGTTCGTCCAGCCTCCGTCACCGGAGGCGAAGACGATGACCGCCGTTGGACGCTCCGTCTGGCGGTAGAGATGGACATGGCCGGCGCCCCGGGAAAGTTCGAGGGACTGGACATGATCTTCCGTCGCTCCGGCACAAAAACCGGCGAGCAACCACAACACGACGAAGAGGACCCGGACCGGACGAGTTTTACTCATAACTGGATAGGAATGATACGCTGCGATGAAGCTGATTTTCCTGACGGCGCAAAATTCGTTGGATTCGAACAACTGTTGGCATGATTTGGGGCATCGATAGCGCTTTTTCAAGCGTCGAGCTTGTCTTTAGGGGCATGTCCCCCTAAGCCGTGCGCCGCACATGACAAGCGTAGGTCCGATTTCATTTCCAACCGACGGCTTTGATGCCGTGATTTTCGATTGTGACGGCACACTGGTGGACTCGATGCCCGCGCATTTCGAGGCATGGTGCGAGGCGCTTTCCATCTATGGCGCCGGTGGTGTCTTCAAGGAGGATGTCTTCATCGCCATGGGCGGCAGACCTACGAGGGACATCGTAGTGGACCTGAACAGCGAGTATGACCTGAAGCTGAATCCGGAGGCCGTCGCCCTTGCGAAGCGCGAGGCTTTCCTGAAGCGCATGGGCTCCGTGTGCCTCATCCGTGAGGTGGCGGACTTCGCCCGCTCCCTGCAAGGCAAGGTGCCGATGGCGATCGCCACCGGCGGCTCCCGCCATGTGATCGAAAAGACCCTCAAGGCCGTGGGCATTTCCGACTGGTTCGACGAAGTCGTGACCGCGGAAGATGTGGCGGAAGGAAAGCCCGCTCCGGATGTGTTCCTGCGTGCCGCGAAGCTGATGGGTGTCGATCCCGCGCGCTGCCTGGCACTTGAGGATGCGCCTGCCGGCATTCTCGCCGCGCAGCGTGCCGGCATGCAGGTGGTGGCCATCCCGTCGCCGCTGGCTTCGCTGGACGCGTGATTCCCGTAGCGAAGGTCGTGAGACCTTCGGCGGGGTGCACGTCCATTGGGAAAACAGGCTCCGGTTGCCCAAGGATTTCCTCCCTGCCGAATCTCTCACGAGATTCGCTGCAATCCGAAAAATTTTCGGGATTCGGCCTTGCGCGTTGGGGGTAGCTTCTATTGACTCCCCCATGGCGGAGATTTCCCTAGGCCTTTCCTTTGACGATGTGCTTCTCGTGCCGGCTTACAGTGCCGTGCTGCCCGGAGAAGCGGACCTTTCCACCCACGTCACGTCGGGTATCCAGTTGAACATTCCCGTGGTTTCCGCGGCGATGGACACGGTGTCCGAGCATGATCTGGCAATCGCGCTGGCGCGTGAAGGCGGCATCGGTGTGATCCACCGCGCGTGCCCCATCGATGACCAGGCGGCGATGGTATCGCGGGTGAAGCGTTCCGAGAACGCGGTGATCCTGAAGCCCCACATCGTCCGCAAGGAGGACAGCGTCGCCCATGTGCGGGCGATCATGATCCAGAACGGTTTCTCCGGCTTCCCCGTCGTCGACGGTGACGGCCGGCTGGAGGGCATGGTGACCGGGCGGGACGTCCGTTACCTGGACCGCCAGGACGTGACCGTGGCGGATGTGATGACGCCGCGCGAACGGCTGATCACCGCGCCGCCGAGCACCAGTCTGGAGGAGGCGCGGCGCATCCTTTACCAGAACCGCATCGAAAAGCTGCCGCTGGTGGACGCGGACGGCCGCCTGGCCGGACTGATCACCGGTTCCGACATCGAGAAGCGCATCACTTTCACCAATGCTGCGAAGGACGGCAACGGCCAGCTCCGCTGCGGCGCGGCGGTCGGCGTGGGTCCGGATTGCGTGGACCGCGCGAAGGCGCTCATCGAAGCCGGTGCGGACGCCCTTTTCATCGACGCCGCGACCGGCCACACCCGGCACGTGATGGGGGTCATCGAGAAGCTGCGCGGACTTTCGGACCGTCCGGTGGTCGCCGGCAACGTGGTGACGGAGCATGGTGCGCGGGACCTGGTCTCCGCCGGTGCCAGCGCCGTGAAGGTCGGCGTCGGTCCGGGGTCCATCTGCACCACGCGGGTCATCGCCGGTGTCGGCATGCCCCAGTTCACCGCCATTCGGAATGTGGCCGACTACTGCCGCGAGCATGGCGTGAAAGTCATCGCGGACGGCGGCATCCGTTACTCCGGGGATGTGGTGAAGGCCATCGCCGCCGGTGCGGACCTGGTCATGCTCGGCTCGCTGCTCGCGGGCACGGAGGAAAGCCCCGGCCAGACGGTCCACTCCGGTGGCCGCCGCTTCAAGACCTACCGCGGAATGGGTTCGCTCGGCGCGATGCAGAAGGGTGCGGGCGACCGATACAGCCAGAACAGCTCCGGCAAATTGGTGGCGGAGGGCGTGGAGGGCCGCGTGCCCTACAAGGGCGCCCTCTCCGATGTCATCTTCCAGCTCATGGGCGGCTTGAAGTCCGGCATGGGCTATGTCGGTGCTTCGTCCCTCTCGGAACTGCGGGAGAAGGCCAACTTCGTCCGCATCACCGCGGGCGGCCTCCGCGAAAGCCACGTCCATGACATCGTCATGACCGAGGAGCCGACCAACTATCAACCCATCAGCTGATCTTTTCCCAAATGCACGACCAACACCACGTCGCCGTCCTTGATTTCGGCTCCCAGTACACCCAGCTCATCGTCCGCCGCGTGCGGGAGCTTGGCTATTTCGCGAAGCTCTATGCGATCGAGGATTTCCCGGACATCGGCCGACCCGGTGCCATCATCCTTTCCGGCGGACCGAAGAGTACCAGCGAGGCGGATGCGCCGGATCTGGACTTCGCGAAGCTGATGGAGTTCGGCGTGCCGGTGCTGGGCGTGTGCTACGGCATGCAGCTCCTGAACATCAAGTTCGGCGGCTCCGTCGAGGCGAGTTCCCGCCGCGAATACGGTCCTGCGGAACTGTTGGTGGAGGCGTCCAGCGGCCTGTATGAGGGGGTTTCCGCGTCCTCCCAGGTGTGGATGAGCCACTCGGACACGGTGAAGATCATCCCGGACGGGGCGCGCGTCATCGCCCGCAACCAGCACGGGACGCCGGTCTCCCTCCAGTGGAGCGACTGCTGCTTCGGCATCCAGTTCCACCCGGAGGTGACCCACAGCCACCAGGGGCTGAAGATCCTGAACAACTTCCTCTCCCACGCGAAGGACCTGCTGCCGTTCAAGATCGACGACTTCAAGCGCGAGATGATCGAGAGCATCCGCGAGACGGTGGGCACGAAGCAGATCGTCTGCGGGGTGTCCGGCGGAGTGGACAGTACGGTACTCGCCGTACTGCTGAACGAGGCGGGTGCGAATGTCCGCGCCATCTTCGTGGACCACGGCCTGATGCGGAAGGACGAGGGCGACGAGGTCCGCGCGAATTTCGCCCGCATGGGCGTGCCGATCGAGACGGTGGACTGCGCGGAACAGTTCCTGACCGCGCTTGATGGCGTGGATGACCCGGAGCAGAAGCGGAAAATCATCGGCAACCTGTTCATCGACGTCTTCTGGGACTCGGTGGGGGATGCGGAGATGCTGGCGCAGGGCACGCTCTATCCGGACGTGATCGAAAGCGCGTCGAACGCGAAGTCGAAGGCTTCCAAGATCAAGACCCACCACAACCGCGTGGACCGCATCCTGGAACTGCAGGCGCAGGGCAAGGTGCTGGAGCCGCTGGCGGAACTGTTCAAGGACGAGGTGCGCGAACTGGGTCTGGCGCTGGGCATCCCGGCGGACATCCTGAACCGCCATCCGTTCCCCGGGCCCGGCCTCGCCGTGCGCTGCCCGGGCGTGGTGAACGAGGAACGCCTGCGCATCATCCGCGACTGCGACGCCATCTTCATCGGCAAGCTCAAGGAACACGGTTGGTATGACCGCGTGTGGCAGGCCTACGCCGGTCTGGTGCCGGTGAAGACCGTGGGCGTGAAAGGCGACGAACGCAGCTACGAGTGGGCCATTTCACTCCGTGCGGTGGTGTCGGAGGACGCCATGACGGCGGACTGGGTGGAACTGCCCTACCAGCTCCTGCGCGAGACCAGCCACCGCATCCTCAATGAGGTGAAGGGCATCAACCGCGTGCTCTATGATGTTTCGACCAAGCCCCCGGCGAGCATCGAATGGGAATGACCGGCAGCGGTGATGCCGTTGGCAACCGGGCCGTCTCCGCGCTGTTCCGTGTCTTCGGAGGCCCGGGACGGCGCTGGGTGGCGGACGGCTTCGAGCGTACGACATTCCGCGCCATGCATGCCGGGGAGCGCCTGCTGCTCGGCTGGCTGGTTTCCCTGACGGTTTTCGCCGCCGTATCGGAGTGGTTGGTCCGCTGGACCGGGCCGTGGATCGGCTGGCTGCTGGTGCTGCCGGTGGGGCTCGTCGCGCTGAACCTGCTGGCATTCTTCGTGCCGGGAAAGAAAGTCGCGGTCCAGTGGTGGAGCTGGCTGCTGCTGCTGACCGCATGGGCTTGGTGGCGGAAGGACGCGGGGAACCACACCGCGTGGTTCGCCTGGCTGTGGCTGGGGATTTTCGCCCTCAATGCCGTGGCGCACCTGATCCTGCTGCTGGGCATGACCCTGCGGATCTCCGGCTGGCCGGGCATGGTCTGGCGGCTTTCCCTGTTCTTCGGGCTGCATGTGATCGCCTTTGTGGACCATTGGTTCTGGGGCTGGACCTGGGCGCTGCTTGGCGGCATGTCGATCTCCGTGATCTACTGTCTGGCGGTGCTGCGCCCGCGCTGCCAATGGCTGGGACCGGTGACGGATTTCCGTGAAGGCCGGCCGCCGCTCATCACCATCGACGACGGCCCTTGCCCGGATGAAACGCCGGTCCTGCTCGACCTGCTGGACCGCCATGGGCGGAGGGCCGTGTTCTTCCTCATCGGAGACAAAGTGCGGGCGCATCCGGAATTGGCGCGTGAGATCGTCCGGCGGGGGCATGAGGTGGGGAACCACACGATGACCCATCCGCAGGCGACGTTCTGGTGTGCCGGACCATGGCGCACGCGGCGGGAGATCCTGGAGTGCCAGAAGGTCATCGCGGAAACCACCGGCGTGACACCCAGGTTGTTCCGCGCCCCCGTGGGGCACCGGAATCTTTTCACCCATCCGGTCACTGCGGAACTCGGCATGGAGGTCATGGCCTGGAGCCGCAGAGGGTTTGACGCCGTGGATAAGGACGTGTCAAAAGTACTGGAGAAGATCCTGCCCGTCGGGAGAGGGGACATCGTACTGATGCACGAAGGGACGGGCATCGCCGCGGAGGTGTTGGGCGGAGTGGTGGAGTAAGGAGGGAGGACACTCCTGTCCTCCGGCTGCATTGGCAAATCAGAAAAGATCTACCGCAAAGACCACAAAGAAGCGCAGAGAAGAAAGGAGATTCTTCAAGTTCGTGGAGATCCGTTGTCCGCATGTGTTTTTTCACTAAGGAGCGAATCTGTTAGAGATTGCTATTGCTATGGATTCCCATTGCAGCCGGAGGACAGGAGTGTCCTCCCTCCTTACTCAGAGCGTATGCCTCGTCCTGGTTCGCTTCGTCTCCAGGTATTTGTGGTTGTGGGGGTTCGAAGGCAGGCTGATGGGCATCTGCCGGACGATCTCCAGTCCGACGACCTTTTTCGGATTGTTGGTCATGGGGCCTTCGACCTATCCTCCGGATGATGGAAATCCAGCCACCACCCGATGTTCCCGCACCTCCGCCATCGGACGACGCATTGCGCTCGAGGCGACTGTTCCGAAGAATCATCGCCTATGGGATCATATCGTTGGTCGTATTGATCATCGTGGGTTTGGTGCCGTCGTGGTGGGGGAAATCCCGGAGACCTCACGAGCTGTACCGGACATTGGGCAATGCGAAGCAACTGGGCCTGGCCCTGATGGAGTTCGAGAAGGACTACGGCAAATATCCCGGTGCGGACACCATCGCCGAAGTCAGACAGAGGACCGGAACGAGTCTCAGCCTGGGCACTTCCTCCTCGAATCATTATCTCCGTCAGTTGTTGGCGGCGGATATACTGGATGAAGGGGCGTTTTACTCCAGGGGGACGTCCACAAAGAGACCGGATCGCCGCATTGATGTCTCCGGTGCCTTGGAAAAGGGAGAATGTGGTTTCGCCTACGTCCCGGGATTGGACTTCAGCAGCCCACCGGGCACTCCGGTGCTGATCGCAGGGCTAATCCATGGAACGGACAGGGTGAATCCTGCGGTGCCTGACGGGGTAGCCGTCCTTGTCTGTGTGGATGGGACCGTGAAAGAGGGCATCACCGACAAACACGGACACCTTATCATCGGCGGCAAGCGCCTGCTCGACCCCGCGAATCCCATCTGGAAAGGACTCCCGCCCAGTCTGGCCTGGCCGGAGTGAGGAGGAACCTCACAACGTATGCCCCATCCTGGTCCGCTTCGTCTCCAGGTATTTGTGGTTGTGGGGGTTCGAAGGCAGGCTGATGGGCATCTGCTCGACGATCTCCAGCCCATACCCTTCAAGACCCACGACCTTTTTCGGGTTGTTGGTCATGAGGCGGATCTTGCGCACACCCAGGTCATGGAGGATCTGCGCGCCCATGCCGTAGTCCCGGAGATCGGAACCGAAGCCGAGCTTTTCGTTGGCCTCGATGGTGTCGAGTCCCTCTTCCTGCAGCTTGTAAGCGTGGATCTTCGCGGGCAGGCCGATGCCACGGCCTTCCTGGCGGAGGTAAAGGAGGACGCCGCCTTCGTTGGAGAGACGCTCCAGCGCCGATGCGAGCTGGCCACCGCAGTCGCAGCGCTTTGACTGGAAGACATCCCCGGTCAGGCATTCGGAATGCACGCGGACGAGGATCGGCTTTTCCGGATCGATCTCACCCCGGCTGAGGGCGAGGTGGTGGCTTCCATCGGTGAAGACGCGGTAGAGGTGGCAGTCGAAGTCGCCGAAGTCCGTGGGCAGCGAGATGGTCTGCTCCCGGAAGACAAGCTTTTCGGAGCGCCTGCGGTACTCGATGAGCTGGGAAATGGTGCAGGCCTTCAGGCCGTGTTTCGCCTGATAGTCGCCGAGGTTGCCGACGCGGGCCATGGTGCCGTCGTCATGGATGATCTCACAGATCACGCCGGCTGGAGGAAGACCGGCGAGGGTGGCCAGATCGACGGCGGCCTCCGTGTGGCCTGCCCGGCGCAGCACACCACCGGGAACCGACTGGATGGGGAAGATGTGGCCGGGACGGACGAAGGACTCCGAGGTGGAATCCGGGTCCGCCAGCAGGCGCACGGTGATGGCGCGGTCGGCGGCGGAGATACCGGTGGTGATGTCCTTGGCGGCGTCGATGCTGACGGTGAAGGCGGTTTTCTGTCCCTCGTTGTTGCGGCGGGTCATCTGCGGCAGGTCCAGCGCCTCGGCCCGCTCAGGGCTGACGGGGGCACAGATCAGTCCACGGGCGTGCACGGCCATGAAGTTGACCATCTCCGGCGTGCAGAGAGAGGCGGCACCCACCAGGTCCGCCTCGTTTTCACGGGATGGATCGTCGGCGACGATGACGAGGCGGCCTGCGGCGATCTCGGCGATGATTTCGTCGATGGGGCTGAAGAGAAGTGGCGAGTCGGACATGAAACGGAGCGTGGATTTCAGGGAAAGTCAGTTGAGGAACGGATCCTCCGGGGCCTCCGCGAGGAGGCGGTGGAACGGGGAAAGCGGCCGCAGCAGGTCTTTCCACAGCGACTTGTCATGGTCATGGCCCAGCAGGTCGGGCAGCGGGCGGGTGGCGATCCACGCGTTGCGCCGCAGCTCCCCCTCGAGCTGGCCGGACGACCAGCCGGAGTAGCCGATGAAGGCGCGCACCAGCGTGCCGGGCTGCTGGGAATGCTTGATCGCCTCCTCGGCGGAGATGCGCAGCGCCCAGCGCAGGCCCTGCTGGTGGTTCCACCAAAGGGCGGAAAACGTGAGCTGGTCCCGCTCGACGGGGCCGCCGTCATAGACCTGGAGGTTGCGCAGCGCGCTGAAATCCGGGTCCTTCAGCAACTCACCCACGACATGGCCGGTGGGGTGGTTGAGGATGAGGCCGAGCGCCCCGTCGTCGGGCGAATGCTCCGCCAGCAGGATGACGGAACGGTTGAAAATCCCGTCACGCAGCGAAGGATCGGCCAGCAGCAACTGGCCGTTGAGATAGATCGGGGAATCGGGTGGATGGCTCGCCACGCCGCAAGCCTAAGGGGGGGACGGTTGGGATGCAAGGGGGACCATAAGGCTACCCTGACGCCGTTGGGGAAAGTTGGCGGGGATTACCACTGATTTCACTGATTTAAAACGAGGGATACTGTGCTGTACAGCGGTGATCCTCATCCACCTGTTTTTGAATCAGTGAAATCAGTGGTTTGATGATCCTTTCTCCGGGGAAAAACGGCTGCCTGGGAGAACAGTGGATTGAAGGTTGCCGGATTCCGGCGGGTGGTGGACGCTCGCCCACGAAGCATGTCGAAACCGATCCCCAACCCCAGCGGAAATCCGGATGCCGCGGCGGGTCTGGGAGGCCGTCTGGCGGGGCTTTCGCTGCCGCGCCAGATCATGGTGCTGGCGATGTGGCCGTTGCTGGAGCAGGTGCTGGCGTTCTTCGTCGGGCTGACGGATCTCCTGATCGCGGGGCGCATGGTGGAGGGTCCGGACCGGGTGGCGGTGCTGGATGCGATGGCGCTGGCGGGCTATGTGAGCTGGTTTTTCAATATCCTCCAGGGGGCCATCGCCACGGGAGTGATGGCGCTGGTGGCGCGGGCCACCGGGGCCAGGGACAAGGGGCTGGCGAACCGGGCGCTGGGGCAGGGAATCTGGCTGGGCTTCATCGCCGGGTGTGTGTCGTTGCTCATCCTGCAACTGTGGATCCCGACGCTGATCCGGTGGATCGGCCTGAGTCCGGAGGCATCCGTGTATGCGGAGCGGTTCCTGCGGGTGCTGGCGTGGTCCGGTCCGTTCAGCGGCACGATGTTCGCGCTGAACGCGGCGCTGCGCGGGGCGGGGGACACGCGGACGCCGTTCCTTGGCATGGTGGTGGTGAACGTGGTGAACATGGGGATGAGCTGGCTGTTCGTCTTCGGCCCGGCTCCGGTGGGCGGCCATGGCATCGAGGGCATCGCCTGGGGGACGACGGTCGGCTGGGCGGCGGGGTTGCTGACGGCCTGCTGCCTGCTGGGCCGGTGGCGGTCGGAGGTGCTGCATTGGTCGCTGGGCATCCTGAAGCCCCATTGGGAGACCATCCGGCGTATCCTGAGGATCGGCGCGCCGCAGTCGCTGGAGATCGCGGGCATGTGGTCCATCCACGCGTTCGGCATCCATGTCATCGCGTCGCTGCCGGTAACGGGGGCGCTGGGGGCGCACATCCTGGCCATCCGGGTGGAGGCGATGAGTTTCCTGCCGGGCTTCGCGGTCGCCACGGCGGGAGCGACGCTGGTGGGGCAGTATCTGGGGGCCGGGAGAAAGGACATGGCGGTGAAGGCCGCGCGGCTGTGCTGGGGTTCCGGCGTGCTGATGATGGGGGTGATGGGCCTGCTCTTCATCCTGTTCCGCCACACGCTCATCGGCTGGATGGCCCCGGGGAGTGGTCTGCACGTGGAGCTGGCCGCGCCGCTGCTCATCGTCTGCGGCCTGGTGCAGCCGTCCTACGCGACCTGCATCATCCTGAAAAACACCATGCGCGGGGCGGGTGCCACGGGTATCGTCATGCGCTGGGCGTTCACCAGCATGATCTTCTTCCGCATCGGCGTGCTGGGGGCGATGGCGAAGTTCGGCTCACCGACGCTGACGCATGTGTGGATCGTGCTGGCGACGGACCTGACGGTGCAGGCGGTGATTTTCTCCTGGCTGCACTTCAGGGGGAAATGGCTGGACGCGAAAGTGTGAGCGTCATGGCCGCACCTTCGTGTGACGCGTGGTTTCCAAGCCGGAGGCCAGTTCCGTGATTCGGATTTCCCACGATCCGGGGTCCTCATTGGTGGCGATGGACAGCGGCAGGACGAGCGTGCCGTCCTTCGCGGCGTGGTAGCCGCTTCCCTCGGCTTCCTTGCCGTTGGCGTCGTGGATCCTCACCCGCAGCGGGATCACCGCATTCACCGGTTGGTCGTTGTCCGTGGTGATGCGGACGCGCAGTTCCGCCGTTTCGCCGCGCTTGATGCTGTCCGGCAGATCGGCGGAGACCGACCGGAGAGGGGCGGGGAGAATCATGAAAATACGTCCGTCACACGGGCCGAGATCCACCGGGAGCTGTGGTTTTCCGCTTTCGCCGCGTTGCGGCTGGAGCTGGCGTCCGCGGGTGAGGTCATACACCGCGCCGGCATCTATCGGGAGAGTCACCATTGTCCGGGTGGGCAGGCCGTTCTCAAGCACCAGCCCGTTCTGGCCCACGTAGTTGCCGGCCTCACGGCGGTCGTTGATGACGAAAAGATAGCGGGCATCTCCGGAGCGGCGCATGCGCAGGATGGCGTCCGGGGTGTCGGCCGTGACGGCCGGGACATGGCCGCTGGCGGTCATCCGTGAGGAAAGTTCCCCGGCCATGGCCAGCAGGCCGGTGCGGTCCACGGCGGCACTCCGTGTGCGCTTGTAGGCAGGCAGCGGAACGTCCGCCTTCAGGGCCGGGCAGAGGTGTTCATCCGCGATGATCTTTCCACCCTCTTCCTGCCATTTCCGGATGCGTTCCACCACCGCTGCGGTGAGTACATCACAGTGGGGCATGACGAGGAAACGCCGTCCTTCCAGGCCGTCCTTGAGGAGCGTTTCCTCATGGAGGATGTCCGTGCGCACGTGTGCGTGCTGGAGTGCCAGCCAGACGTCCGTGGGCCAGCCGTTGTTGTAGCCGTAGCCCCCGCGTTTGGAAAACATCTGGGCGGTGAAGCTTTCCAGAAATGCCACGTCCGCAGGGCTGTCGGGAACCGCCATGAGCGTGGGACCCAGCGGGCGGACGACGTCATGGATCAGCTCCCGCAACACATGGACGGTGTTGGGATTGGTGAACTTGTAGGCGCTGGCGCTTTCCGTGGGGACGAGTGACTGCCAGCCATGGTACATGATACCGCTGACGGGGCGGGAAAGTTTTGTCCAGAATGCCTCCCGCAGGTGCATGGGGGCGATGGTGATGTAGGCGGCGTCCGGGTCCTGGTCCACCCACGGCACGGGGTCATCCGGCGCGGTCTTCGTGACCGGTGCGGTCTGGCTGCGGTACCAGATGAGCTGGGTCATCTTCATCACCTGCTGGCCTTTGCCGGAGGCCTCGCTCATCGCGAGGAGCTGGTCGGTCGCCAAGCCGATGCGCTGGGGGTCCGGATAGGTGTAGGTCCAGTGGGACAGCACGTCCACATTGCCACCCGCGCCACTGATCGCAGGCTGGCGCACGGCCGGATCATGGAAGGTCCAGTGGCCGGGGCGGGCGGTTGCTTTCACCCCATCGCTCAGGGCGGTGTGGAGGGCATTCCAGCCGTCCCCGGTGGTCCAGAACCAGCGGTAGTAGCTTAGGATGGGATGGTCGTCCGGGATGACGCGATCCGTGGGAAAGTCCGCGAGTGTCCGCCAGTCCACGCCACCACGGGACTGCACCTCCGCCGGGATGTCCCTGCCGGAAAACGCACGGTAGGCGTCCACCTCCAGCGGTGAGAAGGATGGCTGGGAAGCGTCCCTCACCTCCGTGTTCACCAGGGTGGCGCTGAAGGCGGGATGACCTCCATAGGTGGTTCCCAGGCTGCGGCCCACCTTTTCGAAGAAGGGAGGCAGTTCGGGATTCAGCGCAATGATGTCCTTCCGCGCGAGCGGCTTGCCATCCCTGCCCACGCGGAGCATGCCGGGAAGGGTTTCCGCATACCCACGCGGGGAGACCCGGGCGACCACCCGGATACCGGCGGCCAGGGCATCATCCAGCAGAGCCATGTTCCTGCCGATGGTGTCCGGCGCTCCCGCGGGTGGTACCGCCGCGGTGTCACGGCGGGATTTCCAGATCTCCCCCATGTTGTCCACTCCCAGGGCCATGTAGTGGGTGAAACCGGCGTCCTTCATGCGCGGGATGTCACCCCCGCCCCAGAGGATGACGGGCATCGCCGGAGCGGGACGGGGGACGATCTCCAGCGGAGTCTTCTTCTCCACGGTGGTCCCGCCGCTTTCCAGGCGGGCGGCCAGGGTATAGGCGGCGGGCTTCAGGACGGTATCCACGGGGATGGGGAAATCATGGCTTTTCCCGGGTTCCAGTGGCGGAATCTCCAATGTCTGGATTTTCTCCCCC
Source organism: Luteolibacter sp. SL250 (assembly GCF_026625605.1). Classification (NCBI taxonomy): domain Bacteria; kingdom Pseudomonadati; phylum Verrucomicrobiota; class Verrucomicrobiia; order Verrucomicrobiales; family Verrucomicrobiaceae; genus Luteolibacter; species Luteolibacter sp. SL250. Next base: position 3,493,978 of record NZ_CP113054.1, on the reverse strand, counting down.
AGAATAATGGTCAGGCGTGACCCGGTGACGGTTTTCCGCTGGAGGTTGGTGCAGGTCACCACGATGGGTTCCGCCTTTTCCATGCGTTCCCACACATGGCGTGTGCTCCGGATGTGGAGGCCGATGCTTTCGAAGCGCAGCGCGCCTTCGCTCAGCCTCACCTCATCGATGATGCCGGGAAATCCCGAAAAGGTGCTGCCCACCCGGTCTCCGATGTGGAGGTTCTTCGGTCCCGGTTTCACCGCTCCGAGGCCGGGTCGGGTGGATTGGCTGACCAGCGAGCCGTCCCGATAGAAGGTGACGGTCCCTTTCGCATCATAGGTGACGGCGACGTGCTGCCAGCCACCCGCCTCCAGCTCCATGGGTTCCGAGTGGAAGGTCTCCGACATGGAGCCGAAGCCGAGGGCGAGCGACATGCGGCGCAGGCCGGATTTTTCCGCCTCCATGAGCTTCCACGCATAGTCCGTGTGGTTGTCCGGAGTGTAGCGTTTGTCCACCAGGTGGCAGGCCGCGGGGTTGCCACCGGGGTCGGGTTTCACCCACATTTCGAGGGTGAACGGGCCGGAGGGGCTGAGGCCGCCGCCGCTGGCTCTGGCGGAGTGGGAACTGGTGGGGGAATATCCACACTTCAGGCCACCGCCGGAGCGGCCCTCCACCCCGGTGGCGGCTCCCGACAGGGTGAGGTCATGCCCTTTTCCGGAGCTGTCCCGCAGCTCCGCTCCGGAGGTGAATTTCCAGTAGCCCAGCACGTGCGCGCCGGTGGCATCCTTCCCCTCATAGCCGTCCAGCCAGGTTTCCTGGAGGTCGGCGGCTCCTGCCGGTGGCAGGCCAAGGAACGCCAACAGGAGAAAAGCGCGGGTGGTGATCATCATGAAACGTCGGATACCTCAGGGCACCGCTTTCCGTTTCATGAAATGTTCGACTGGCGGCGGCGCGGCGATATCATCCGCCCGATGACCTTCACCGAACGCCTGCAGCACCGCATCGACACGACTTGCTCCCGCCTCTGCGTGGGACTGGACCCACGGCCCGGAGATGGCGGCGCCTCGTTCGCGAGGAATTTCCTCACCCAGGTCATCGAAGAGACCGCGCCCTGGGCGGCGGCGTTCAAGCCGAACATGGCCTACTTCGAAGCCATGGGCATCGAGGGCATCCAGTTGCTGGAGGACCTTCTGAAGATCATCCCCGGCGAGATCCCGGTCATCCTGGACGCGAAGCGCAGCGACATCGGCGAGACGCAGAAATACTACGCGCAGGGTTACTTCTCGAACTGGAACGTGGACGCGGTGACGCTCAACCCGTTCCTGGGCTATGATTCCATCGAGCCGTTCCTCGATTGGGAGGGCAAGGCGGTCTATCTGCTGGCACTGACGTCGAACGCGGGATCCGCGGATTTCCAGCAGCAGAAGCTGGCTGACGGACGCTCCGTGTTCGAGCTGGTGACCGCGTTGGGCCAGCGGGCGAAGGAAGAGGGCCGGAAGACGGATGTGGGCTATGTGTTCGGCCTGACGAATGCGGGCGGGCTGCTGGAAAAGATGCCGGACGCGCCGCTGCTGGTGCCCGGTCTGGGCGCGCAGGGCGGGGACCTGGCCTCCCTGGCGGCGGCGGGACGCTCCGCACCGGATGTGATCAATGTCTCCCGCGGCATCCTGTATGCGGCGGATGACCGGGGCTTCGCCTCCCGGGCGCAGGACTGGGCGGAGAAAATCGCAGGCGCATACGCGGGATAGGTGCTAGCGTTTCCCTAACAACGAATCCACGGAATCGACCATGGGAAACGCGAACGACAGCCAGCCCCCTCCGGGGTTCAATCCCCACTACTCAGGAATCCTGCCGCAGAAGGGCTGGCCGAGCCGGAACCTGAAGTTCTGGCGGCACCGGATCGTCCCGGGAATGTTCAGCCGCGCGGCGGGCAGTCATTCCTCACCGGTGCTGGATGCTCCGGCGGATGGAAAGGTGCGGGTGACGTGGATCGGCCACGCCTCGTTTTTCGTCCAGTTCGCGGGACATTCCGTGATCGTGGACCCGAACTGGGCGAACTGGCATGGCCCGGTAAAGCGGCTGCGTCAGCCGGGATTGAAACTGCGGGAGGTGCCGGAAGTGGACCTGGTGCTGGTGACGCACGCCCACTTCGACCACCTGCACAAGCCGAGCCTGAAGGTGCTGAAGGCGAAGGAAGGCATCGTGGTGCCGAGGGGCAGCGGCTCGCTGGTGAAGCGGCTGGGCTTTTCCTCCGTGCATGAGATGTGCGCCTGGGACGAACTGTTGTTCAACGAGCTGCATGTCACCCACACGCCCTGCTTCCACTGGGGCGCGCGCTACATCCATGACCGCCACCGGGACTACGGCGGCTACCTGATCCGCGCGGGCGGAAAGAGCGTCTTCCACTGCGGGGACAGCGCGTATTTCGACGGCTTTGAGGAGATCGGGCGGCGGCAGGAGATCGACGTCGCGCTGATGCCGATCGGCGCGTATGAATCCCCCAGCGGGCGGAACGTCCACATGAATCCGGAGGAGGCCGTGCGGGCCTTCGCGGAGCTGGGGGCGAAAGTCATGATCCCCATGCACTACGGCACCTTTCCGTTGGGGAATGAGCCGCATGAGGAGCCGGTGGAACGGCTGCTGATGGAGGCGGACCGGCTGGGCATCAGCGAGCGGATCCTGATCCCGGAGGCAGGGGTGGGAATCGAATGGTAGTTGATATTTTCTCGGGATTCCGTTCGTTTCCGTGTATCGTATGAACATGACGCGTCGAATTGCCCTGCTCTTCCTGTGCCTCTTTCCGGCGCTCGCCCAATGCGAACCCGCCAAGAAAATGCCTGCCAATGCCAGAGCCCGCGCCGAAATGCCGAAGATCCCCGAAGGAATGGAAGCCGCCACACTGGGGGCAGGATGCTTCTGGTGCACGGAGGCGGTCTACCAGAAGCTGGACGGCGTCGTTTCCGTGACCTCCGGCTACACCGGCGGCAAGGTGGACAAGCCGACGTATGAGGAAATCTGCACCGGTGCCACCGGCCACGCGGAGGTCGTCGTCGTCGTGTTCGACCCGAAAAAGATCACCTATGAGCGCGTGCTCGCGTGGTTCTGGGATCTGCATGACCCCACCACGCTCAACCGCCAGGGAAATGACGTCGGCACGCAGTACCGCTCCGCCATCTTCTACCACTCCGACGAGCAGAAGAAGATCGCCGAAGCTTCCAAGGCCGCCGCGCAGGCAAACTTCGACAAGCCGATCGTCACCGAGATCACCAAGGCTCCCGAGTTCTATCCGGCGGAGAACTACCACCAGAACTACTACGCGGAGAACAAGTCGAAGAACCCCTACTGCAAGGCCGTCATTGAGCCGAAGCTGAAGAAGCTGAAGCTGGAGGACTGAGATGATACGTGGCCATTATCGTGGCTGCGGCGTCCCGCCGCAGGTTTCATCATTGGTAGCGTGATGGCTGCGCCATCACGGCTGGGAGGATGGGTGCCGCCTTCCGATGTGGGTTCATCTTGATGCCATCTTCCCCGTGTGGATTCGTGGGATTCAGGCGGGTTTTCCCAACCGTCATGGCGCAGCCATGACGCTACTCCCCGCTACTCCCGCTGTGCACCCCGGGATTCACCCATCCTGATACCTGGCAGGCGCATATCCGGTTGATCTCCGCTGATGCGGCATCCAAGCTGGCGGCATGCCCGACCACACGATTTTCTCCGACCCGAAACTGGACGCCGACACTCTGGAAGTTCTGAAAAAGGGCGTGGCGCCCCACCGGCTGATCCTGCCGGAAAAGGTGGCGTCGTCCGTGCTGTCACAGGCGGAGGCGGACCCGGCGTTCGTGGAGGCGGACATCGCCTTCGGCCAGCCGTTGATCGAGAGCATCAAGGCCTCGTCCAAGCTGAAGTGGATCCACCTGAGCACGGCGGGATTCACCCGTTATGACACGCCGGAGTTCCGTGCGTATGCGAAGGAGAAGGGTCTGGTGGTGACGAACAGCTCAGGGGTCTATGCCTATGCATGTGCGGAGCACGTGTTTTCCTTCATGCTGGCGCAGGCGCGGAACCTGCCGGCCTCCCTGGCATTGCGGGTGCCGAATGGTCATCCGGAGTGGACCGCGCTGCGGAATTCCTACCGCCCGCTGCGCGGCCAGCAGGTGTTGATCCTCGGCTTCGGCGGCATCGCCACGCCGCTGGTGAAGATGCTCGCTCCTTTTGACATGGATGTGGTCGCCATGCGCCGCACCCCGCGAGGCGACGAGGGCGTGCGCGTCGTGACCCCGGCGGAGGTGGACGGCGTGCTGGCCACGGCTGACCACGTGATCAACATCCTGCCGGACAACGCGGAGTCCGTTGGCTACTTCAACGCGGCGAGGTTCGCTTCCATGAAGCCCGGCTCCGCCTTCTACAACATCGGCCGTGGCACGACGGTGGATCAGGACGCGCTCTACGAAACACTGAAGTCCGGCCACCTGGGCGCGGCTTGGCTGGACGTGACCGTGCCGGAACCACTGGCGGACGATCATCCTCTGTGGACGCTGGACAACTGCCACATCACCCCCCACACGGCGGGCGGCCATGGAAATGAGTCCCTCACGCTGGTGAACCACTTCCTGGGGAACCTCCGGAGATACGTGAACGGCGAACCGCTGGTGGACCGGATCATGTGACGTGGGAGCATCGCTGGCTCCACTGGGACCGCGGGATTCATCCCGCTTGGCTTCGCGGAGGCTGGATTCTCCGGGGCGGGATGAATCCCGCGGTCCCAGTCCCGGAGCTTTGCCTCGCTCAGAGCTTGAGGATCTTCCTGAGCACCGGCTCGAAGGCATTTGCCTGGCGGAAGAATCCGAGGTCATTGGGATGGGATCCATCCGTCGCGCCGTCCGAATCATCCCCCAGCAGGGCATCGCCGTGGAGGTAGTGGAGGTTGCCGATTCCCTCGCTCTTCAGCTTGTCGAACTCGGCCTTCATGGCGGCTTGCTTCGCGGTGTTCAGCGTCTGCAATGAGGAGTCGATCCATGACTGCGTGTGGCGGCGGTTTTCCACCAGCAGGATGGGTGTGGCGGGGTGCTTCGCGCGCAGTTGCTTCACCAGCGGGATGGTGCGCGCGGTGATATCCGCCGGGGACATGTTGGGCAGGCAGTCGATCACGAACACCGCCGGGTCCGTCTGGACCAGGAAGTCACCCACGGCGGCATCCATCTTTCCATTCCCGGAGAAGCCCAGGTTCACGGTGGGGATGTCCAGCCGCCGCCCCAGGATGGCCACATGGGTCATCCCCGGGCGGGAGGCACAGGCTCCGTGCGTGATGGAGGTGCCGTAGAAGATCGCCTGCTTTTCCGTCCGGGGCGCCAGTCCCTGGAAGGTGGAGCCCTCCTTGACGCCGATCTCCAGCGAATCCACGCAGTTGAAAAGCGGCAGGTACATCATCCACTCGCGTTCTTCTTCGGAGATGCCACGGATCATGACGGTGGAGATGTCCTTCGAGGCGGGTTTGTTGACGGCCACCCAGCGCCACTTGCCGTCCGGCGCCTTCGCGTAGAGGTCCACTCCGCTCGCGCCTGTGGCCGGCATGTGCGGCATGGCCAGCGTATCAAGCAGCAGCTTGTAGCGGACGTGGATGACGGGGGAGTTCGTCCGGAAGCGGACGGCCATGCCCGCACTGTGACGGCTGAGGCTCCAGACCGGCTCCGTTACCTTCGGCTTCGCGTCCGCCGGTAGGCGGTCATACCAACGCTCCCGCACCGCGTCCCCGCAGATGCGGCCTTCCACTCCCCAGGTCTTCGGGTCGTGCCAAACGGGGCCGGGTTCGGCCTTGGGAGCCGGATTCGTGTTGGTGGCACCGGTCTGGGCAAGCAATGGAGCAGCCCCCAACGAAATGGTTGTGGCCAGAAATTGACGTCGTTGCATGGGATCATTCTCTACAGGGACCATCCGGTGGAAATTTCATGGGGCCTCACCTGATGGAGCCGCCAGGTCCGTCTCCAGCGGCAAGGGGACGACCTTTTCCGGAAATCCATCGGCGTCCCAGGTGAGCTTCTGGACGCGGGAGGTGCGGCCCTTGTAGGTGAAGATGTCGGTGGTCTTCGCGTGGTAGGCGATCCAGTCTTCCTTGCCGTCCGGCGACTTGAAGAAGGAATGGTGGCCGGGGCCGTAGGCACGGGCGGCGTCGTTGCGGGAGAGCAGGGGAGTGGGGTGCTGGACCCATGAAGAGGGCTTCATCGGGTCGCCATCGGCGGGGAGCCAGAGATAGCCCACCTGGTAGTCCGGCTTTCCGGTGTCGCAGGCGGAGTAGGTGAGGAAGGTGCGCCCGCCGTGGTGGATGGCGAAGGGACCTTCCCGGACCTCCTCACAGCCGAAGCCGGAGGCGGGGATCATGACGCGATGCCCCTCCAGCGTGAAGGGATCCTTCATCCGGCTGAGGTAGAGGCGGTGCCCGGGATGCCCGGCCCAGGCGAAGTAGTGACGCCCGCCGTGTTCGAAAACGTGGCCGTCGATGGCGTAGTATCGGTCGTCCGGGTCGGTGAGGATCTGCCGCGGCGGGGCATAGGGACCACGGATGCTGTCGGTGGTGCTTTCCATGACCCACATGCGGTGGTCGATGTCCTCCCCGTCCGTCTTGGTGAAGTAGCCATACCAGCGGCGCGTTCCATCCGGCCCTGGCAGGTGGTGGAACTCCGCCGCCCACACGCCCTTGCCCTTTTCCCAGAGGGTGACGGGTTCAGCGGTCTTCAGCCCGTTGAGGGTGGGTGCGCTCCAGAGCTGGACGCGGCTGCCGGAAGTGGTCGTCAGGTGATAGCTGCCCTCCGCATGCGCCAGCCAGGGATCGGCGGACGGGTTGATGGGGTTGCGGAAAGTGGGTGGCTCCGCCGTTGCAGCCACCGTGGTGAAAAGAAGCGCGAGAGAGGTAGGTTTCAGCATGGAGGGAGTAAGGAGGGTGGACACTGTGGCTGCGCCGCCATGTCCGCTGCGCTCCCATTCTTGTCCACCGGCGGCATTGGCGAATCAAAAAAGATTCACCGCCAAGGCGCAAAGGACGCCAAGGAAGAAACGGACTTCTGTATTCTTCAAACTTTATTCTCTTTGCCTATCTTGGCGATCTCCGCGGCTTCGCGGTAGGTTTTTCATGTTTCGCCAATGATGATAAGGTCTGTCGTGAGATGCTTTTGTTAGGGGTTCCGGTTGCAGCCGGAGGACAGGAATGGGAGCGCAGCGGACATGGCGGCGCAGCCGCAATGTCCTCCCTCCTTACTGAAAACGCCGGTCTTTCGACCGGCGTTCAGGGAAGCTCTTGAGGCGGATCAGGCCGGGGCACCTACGGCACCGGGGATGGGCGTGCCATCGTCCGGGCGATCGTCGCCGGTCGCCTTGGCGGCAGGCTTCTTGCGAAGCTCATCCGGGACGGGCGGCGGCTTGGGGGCGGATGGCGGGTTGCGCATCTCGCCGAAGTCGATGATGTCGCGGAGATGGGAGGCATCCAGCGTCTCATACTCCAGCAGCGCCATGGCGATCTTCTCGACCACCTCGCGGTTCTCGGTGAGGACGCGCTCGGCTTCCGCGTAAGCGTTGTCGATGAAGCCCTTGATCTCCTCGTCGATGACCTTGGCGGTGTGGCCGGAGTAGTTGACCTTGCGGCCGCCCATGTCGCCGCGGCCGAGGAACACCGGACCGTCGCCGTCGCCGTACTCCACCATGCCGAGCTTGTCGCTCATGCCCCATTCGCAGACCATGGCACGGGCGAGGGAGGTGGCCTGGCGGATGTCGCCGGAGGCACCGTTGGAAACGTCGTCGCTGTGGAAGGCTTCCGCGATCCGTCCGCCCATCGTGACGATGAGGTTGGCCAGCGCTTCCTTCTTCTGTGTGGAGTATTTGTCGCCGTCCGGCAGATACATCGTCGCGCCCAGGTAGGGACCGCGCGGGATGATGGTCACCTTGTGCAGCGGGTGGGTGTGCGGCAGGACCATGTTGAGGTAGGCGTGGCCGGCCTCATGCCATGCGGTGCCGACGCGCTCCTTGTCGGACATGGCCAGCGAGCGGCGCTCACGGCCCCAGCGGACCTTGTCGCGGGCTTCCTCCATTTCCGCCAGGGTGACGGCGGTCATGCCCTTGCGGGCGGCGAGAAGGGCGGCCTCGTTGACCAGGTTGGCCAGCTCCGCACCGGAGAAGCCGGGCGTGCCACGGGCGACCACGGCGAGGTCGGTGTTGGCGGCCAACTTGATCTTTTTCACGTGGACGCGGAGGATCTCCTCGCGGCCGTTCACATCCGGCAGGGAAACGGTCACCTGGCGGTCGAAACGACCGGGGCGCAGCAGCGCGGGGTCCAGCACGTCCGGACGGTTGGTGGCGGCGATGATGATGACGCCCTCCTGGGTGTCGAAGCCGTCCATTTCCACGAGGAGCTGGTTGAGCGTCTGCTCGCGCTCGTCATGGCCACCGCCCATGCCGTGGCCACGGTGACGGCCCACGGCGTCGATCTCATCGATGAAGATGAGGCACGGCGCGTGTTTCTTGCCTTGCTCGAACATGTCGCGCACGCGGGACGCTCCCACACCGACGAACATTTCCACGAAGTCCGATCCGGAGATGGAGAAGAAAGGCACATCCGCCTCACCGGCGATGGCGCGGGCCAGCAGGGTCTTGCCCGTGCCGGGGGAGCCGACCATGAGCACGCCCTTCGGGATGGAGCCGCCCAGCTTCTGGAACTTGCGCGGGTCGCGCAGGAAATCGACGATTTCGAAAAGCTCCTCCTTCGCCTCCTGGATGCCGGCCACGTCCTTGAAGGTGACCTTGTTGCGGTCCATGGTCAGCAGGCGTGCCTTCGACTTGCCGAAGGACATCGCGCCGCGACCGGCGGACTTCATCTGCTGGCGGAACAGGAAGAACAGCAGGGCGATGATCAGCAGGAACGGCAGGAACATCGAGATGGCGCTGCGCAGGTAGGCGGGATCTTTCTTGTACTTCGCCTTCGAGCTGAGGAGCGTGGCGAGCTGGTCCTTCAGGATGGTGCCGGAAACCGGGACGGTGAACTGGCGGGTGGCCTCCTCCTTGTTCGTCTGCGCGTCCTTCTTCGCCACGTAGTCGTAGCTGTTGATGGTGCCGGTGAGGATGGTCGCTTCCGGGGTGGTGACGATGCGCAGCGGGTTCTCCACGTTCTTGTCCTGCGGGATCTCACCGAGGGCGTGGGCCTTGCGGAAGTCCGCGAAGGTGAGCGTGCGGGTCCCCGCAGGGGCCTGGAAGGAGGCTTCCTGGACGTTGGTGACACCCTCACCGGCGATCTCGCGAACTTCTTTCTGGAGATCCGGGTCGAGGATGACCTGGAACGAGCCGCTCTCCGTCTTGGAATTCGGCGCCGGAACCATCTCAGGGGAAATCCAGCCGGTGATTGTCACATCACTGGAGGAGTCCGAGGTGACGATCTGGAGCGGCTTTTCCGCCTCATCCGTAACGATACGGCCCTGGTCCCACGCCTTGCGGAACTGGGAGTAGCTGAGAATTTCGGCGTTGCCGGTCGGCTGGACGAAGTAAGCGATGCCGAGGATCACCACCGCCACGCTGAGGAGGCCGAGAAGACGCCAGTTGAAGCCGGGGCTGTCGCCGGGGCCTCGGTTCTGTCCGGGAGGCGGGGTGGGATTGTTCTGTTGATCAGACATGATGGATTTCGGAATCCGGAGGGAAAGACGGTGGCGGGGAAGCAGTTTCCCGGCCAGCGTCACGCCGGAGTAATCGAGAATAAGCCAGAGGGGTGAAAAGGAAACTGCTTTTTTGCACCCTTCCGGAGCTGCCTGGGGAGGGGGATCCACCGCAAAGCCGCGGAGTTCGCGAAGGATCGCAAAGGAAGGGATAAAGGGGGGATCTTTGCGATCCTTTGCGTCTCTGCGGCAGGTCTTCCTTTTGAAATCACCGGTTCACGCTCTTGCGGGCGGCGTGATCGTCTGGCAAGGAAGCGGGCGTGGAATCCGAACCAGCCCCCGGAAAGAAAAAAACGCCGCCGTCACGGCGCGGGCGCTGGCTGGGGTGGCTGCGGACCGTGCCGGGCATCGGCAGGCTGCGCTCCCTGAGGCCCGGGTCGGACTCCCATGTCGGTCCGCTGGTCGATGCCTTCGCCGCGTTCGCGACGCTGGATGACGTGCTCAGCCCCATGGAGGCGGATCTGATCCTGGACATGCTGCGCAGCGCCTTTCCGGAGGTGGACCACGGCTGGCTGGCGAAGCGCCTGCAGCGGGCGGTGAAACACCCCCGGCCGCTCCAGGGACTGGCCATGGCCCTCAAAGACACCCTAGACGATCAGGGGAAAATGGCGCTGGGCCTCCAGTTGTTCACCCTGGTGGACGCCGCCGGAAAGTCCGAACGGAGCCGGGCGACCTTCGAGATTTTCATGCGCCGCCTCGGCCGCCCGGAATACGGTCTCGCCATCCTGCGGGAGATGCGGGGTGACGGCGGACTGGAGGAACCTCCGTTCGAGCGGCTGGTCTTCGGCTATGAAAATGCGGACGTCATCCTGCCTCCTGCGGCCCGTGACCAGGAGTTCCGCGTCTACCGGACCGGGGATCTCATCCTGGTGAGGAACACCGGGGTCGCCCCGCTCTGGATTCGCGGACGTTCCCTGGAGACAGGAGCGTTCCTCCGCATGCGGGAGCGCCAGCCGCTGGTGGTGCCGGGGTGGACCCTCAGCCATGAGGACGTGATCTTTTTCCTCAATGTGAAGCGCACCGGGAACGCGCCATCCATCTACCTGCGGAAAGGGGATGAGGGCATCACCGCGGAGCGGACCCGTGGCCGCCAGAGCGTCATGCGGGTGCGCTTCGGCCTGGATGCGGAGGTGGAGGCCCTCCAGGACATCGACATCCACGCCGGCAGCAAGGGCGCGATGAAAAAGGGCGAGGTGGTCACCTGCCGGAACCATGAACGCATCGCGGACTCCGGCGAATTCAGCCTTTCCATCAACGAACTGCGGCGGATGGCCACCCAGTCCGGCCGCCGCTTCCGGCTGGCGGCGGAACGCCAGGAATACGTCGTGTCCAATGACGCCTCCGCGCTGTCCGCCGGGGACCTGCTGCTGGGCGCGAAGCTGGCCCCGAGGGTGGTGATGCACATCAAGTTCGACGAGCAGCTCGGCGAGGGCATGCTGGAGGTGAAGGAAAGCGACGGCCAGGTGATGGTCGATGGCTTCCCCGCCCGCGGAAAGGTGCCGCTGCGGGATGGTTCGCTCATCCGCCTTTCCGGCAGCCAGGCCGTGCGCTGCCGCTTCAGCGAGGGCTTCCTCGATGAGGAACGGACGCAGATCGAGGCGCTCCAGGTGGAGAACCTGATCCATGACTTCGGACCGGACTCCCGTGCTCTGGACCACGTGAACTTCGAGGTGAAGCGCGGGGAGATGCTCTGCATCATCGGCCCCAGCGGCAGTGGCAAGAGCACCCTGCTGGCCGTGCTGTCCGGCCAGCGGCGGCCCACGCGGGGCGAGGTGAAGCTCAACGGCATCCCCCTTTACGAACACCGGGAGCAACTGGTGCCTTTCATCGCCCACATGCCGCAGGAGGAGGCACTGAACCCGCAGCTCACCGTGCGTGAGCACCTGCGCCACGCCATGACCATCCGGCGGCCCACGCTGGCGCTGGCGGAGCATGAACGGCGGGTGGACTCCATGCTGGCGGAGCTGGGCCTCCAGACCATCGCCAACCGCCGGGTGGGCTCCCCGGGGGAGAAGACCATCTCCGGCGGTGAGCGCAGCCGCCTGAACCTGGGCCTCGATCTCGGCAGCCGGGCGGAGGTTTTCCTGTTCGATGAGCCGATCTCCGGCCTGTCCTCAAAGGACTCGGAGCACGTCGCGGAAACCCTGCGCTCGCTGGCGCGGGAAAAGATCGTCATCGCCTCCCTGCATCGTCCCGGAGCGCCGGTGCTGCGCCTGTTCGACAAGGTGCTGCTGCTGGACAGCGGCGGCAGGCTCGCCTACTTCGGCACGCCGGTGGGCATGGTCGGATATTTCCGGGACGCCTGTGAGGAGCTGGCCATTTCCCATCCGTCCGTGCATGCGAAATCGCCCCTCGGCGCGGACTTCGTGTTTGATGTGCTGGAGACGCCACTGAGTTCCATCGGCGGCGGATCGAATACCGGTGCCGCCCGCCGTTTCCCGTCGTCCTTCTGGCAGGAGCGGTTCGAGAGCGTGGCGCTGCTGAAGTCTCTGCTGCCGCAGGAAACCGGGCCGTCCTCCCGGCTGGGGGAGCGTTCGTCCAAGGAACGGCTGCCTGTCCCGCCCCGGCCCAACCGCGTGGTGCGCGCGGTGATCGCGGTCTTCGCCACCCATTTCCTCCGTTCCCTGCTGTCGAAGGTGCGGAACCGTGGAACCATCTACAGCACGTTCCTGGAGGCACCACTGCTGGCCGCGCTCATCTCCATCACGCTGCGTTCGTCACCGAAGGGACCGTATGACTTTTCCACCGCCCTGCACATCCCCGCCTACCTGTTCCTGAGCGTGACGGTGGCCATGTTCCTGGGCCTCACGAACTCCGCCACGGAGGTGCTGCGGGACCGCTCCGTGCTGCGGAGGGAGCGCAACTGCCAGCCCGGCGGCACCTCCTACATCATCGCCAAGTTCGTCGCCCTCGGTCTGGTCGCTTCCGTCCAGTGCCTGGCCTACCTCATCGTCGGCAACCACTTCCTGGAGATCCGCGGGATGCTGATGGACCACTGGCTGTGGATGACGCTCACCGCTTGGGCCGGGACCGCGATGGCGGTGGTGGTCTCCACCCTGGTGAGGACGGAGCGCGCCGCCCTCACCGCCGTGCCGCTGCTGCTCGTCCCGCAGATGCTGCTGGCCGGGGCGCTGGTGCCCTACCGGGAGATGAACCGGGGCCTGTTCGAGAACGCCGGCCTCAACCGTGAAAGGGGAGGCTCACCCGTTCCCGCCCGCATCATGCCGCTGCGCTACGCTTATGAGGCGATGATCGTTTCCCAGGCGACGCGGAACCCGTTCGAGGTGGAACGCGTCCGGCTCCAGCGCAGCATCGACCGCAACATCGGCAACGCCGCCAGCGGCAGTCAGGGTGTCGAGCGGCTGGAGCTGCTGAAGGAAGGCCTGCGGCGTCTCATGGCCGCCGGCGCCACCACGCCGGAAGAGGCGGGTGCCCTGGTCACCCGCATCATGGAAGCCACCCGCGAAGGGAAGAAAGGGGAGGTGGAGACCATGAAGATCTGGCCTGATGACGAGGATCAGGCGCGGCCCGCCGCGGAGTTCTTCGTCAACGAGCGCATCGACCTCATGGTCCGTGAGGCGGAGACCTTCCGCAACGACTACCGGAACAAGGAGGCGCGCAACATCTTCCTGGCCCTGAAAAAGCCGCTCCCGTTCACCAGCCACAAGAAAGACCCCGAACCGGAAGGGGTGCTCTCCGGAGCCGCCGCCCAGGCGGAGATCGAGAGGAAGAACGCGGATTTCCAGGTGGAAACCCAGCGCTACTCCGGGGCGGTCCTCATCCTGCTGGTCATCGGCTGCGGCATCGCCTCCAGCACCATCCTCTACTTCCAGAACCGGAAGGTGACCTGAGTGTTTCTCAAGCGACGGGCGGAGACGCTGCCTTTGCCAGTCCGTCCATCACCGAGGCGATGGCGGGGGGAAGGAGGATGTCCGGGACGATGGCGGCAAGCACGAAATACCCGTAGGTGGTGTCCACGGGGATGACCTCCAGGATGGCCCGTGTGCCGATCTTCAGCCGCACGTTCGCGGGTGGTGCACCCGGCTTGCGGGAGGCCAGGGCGAGGTTCCGCGCCAGCGAGTGGAGTTTCTCATTTCCGTTCTCGTCGAAGATCACCGCACCTTCGCGGTCGAGGATGAAGATCCCGGTGGCGGAGAATTCCCTGGCGAACCAGTCGCGGAAGCGGGTGATGCGGTCCAGGAACGGACCCCGCGCCACCGTGCGGGACTCCGTCACCGTGTGGAACGGGGAGGAAATGGCATCCCCGTCCGTGGGTGCGGGCGTGACCGTGCGCTCGATGGTGACGGGAGGTGGGGGAGGGGCGGCGGGCGCTGGAGCCGGTTGGGGCGGTGGTGTGCTGGCCGGGGCACCGGACGCGTAGCCGATGAATCCGGCGTCGAACCCGGCATCCCGGATGCCGGGGTCCGGTTGGTGTGCTGGGGCCAGCAACCGCTCGGCCATGCGGCGCACCTCGTCCGCGTCCACCCATGGATTGATCGGGTTCATCAGCTCCGGAATCCGCCGGCAGCGGCGTTGATGTCGAGTTTCGCTTCGATCTCCGAGCGCATGGCGTCGAACACCACCTGGGCACCGGCGCCTTCCTCCAGCACGCCGATGGGGAGGCCGCGCGCGCTGGCGCGGACAAAGAGGCCGTCACGCGGGACCTGGGTGTTGAAAACCATCTCCGGTGGCAGCAGGGCACGCAGGGCGGTGGCCGCCTCACGGCTTTCCGCCAGGTCATTCTGAACCATGGTCAGGACCACGCCCAACACCGTCAGCCGCGGGTTCATCACCCGCAGGCGGTTCAGCCCCTCCAACAGTTTCGGCACGGAGCGGATGCCCAGTGGCTCCGACTGCTGCGGGATCATCACCGCATCACTGGAGGCGATCACGTCCCCCGTGACCCCGAAGAGTCCGGCGGCGGTGTCGATGAGGCAGAGGTCGAAGCCGCGCGCGCTGACATTCCGCAGGAACGCACGCACCCGCGCGAGGTGGGAGCCCATGCCTCCACCGCCCGTTTCGTAGTCACTCGCCTGGCCGCTGGCGACCAGCGAAAAGGTCTCCAGCCGGGTCGGCACGATGACGCGGTCCAACGGGATGGCGGGGTCCGCCAGGAAGTCGTAGAAGCCGGTGAGCAGCCGTGACTGGCGGGTCAGTGAGAGTCCCACGGATCCTTGCGGGTCCGCATCCACCAGCAGGGTTTTCACTCCTGCCCGGGCGAAAGCGTGCGCGAGATTGATGGAGACGGTGGTCTTGCCCACTCCGCCTTTCTGACTGGAAATCGCAATACTGATCACGTGTGGAAAATCTTCGGGGAGGTTACCCGCCGCGGGGCACACCGGAAGTCTTTTCTTTGATCGGGGATTGTTACCTTGCGGCTGGGGGGTATTCTGGTTTTCTCGCAGAACCAATGACCATGTCCCCCGCAAGACGTTATTGCCGGTATGCGTTGGTGCTGGCGCTCTCCGCTGCCTGCACCGTTTCATGCCGGAACCGGAAGGAGGCAGCCGCCCCACCACCTCCAGCAGTTCCGGAGAGTCTCCGCGGAAACCGGATCGGGGAGGTCCCGGGGCCGGTCTATCAGTCGCAGGCCGCATCCTCCATTCCCTGGCAGCCATGGAGCAGGGAAACCTTCAAGGCGGCCGGAGAGGCGGAACGTCTGGTGCTGGCGGTGGTCGTCATGCCCCAGCAGCAGGACTTCGCCTGGATCCTCCGCGGGCTGGAGAACGAACCCGTCGTCGCAAAGGCCATCCGTGATACCTACGTGCCCGTCCTGGTCGATGGGGATGTGGTCAGGGAAGTGGGCCTGCTGGCGGACCCTCTCTGCCGGGAGATCAAGCGGCAGCTCCAGATGCCCGTCTTCATCTGGATGACCCCCGGGGGGAATCCCGTCGCATGGATCCCCATCTCCGGCTCCAGCCAGGAGGAGATGGAGCAACTTTTCCTCCAGTCCCATGGCATGGTGGAGCGCATGTGGAAGGATGATCCCGACTACGTCCGGCGCAACAGCGCCCTGGACAACACCAACCGCCGCCAGCGGCTGGCGGACATCCTCAAAAACATCACGCCTGCCACCGACCCTGCCATGGAGAGCCTCAACGGCGCGCGGCAGTTGATGTCCCTCTATGATCCTGTCTCCCGCACGATGGATGAAACCGGAGGGCTTTTCCCGGTCGGTCCCATCGATGTCGCCGTGGCCTCCGGCCTGCTGCCCGGTGTGCCCGCCTCCCTGAAGGCCCGCGGAAAGGAAACCAGCGTGGAGATGCTGGAGGATCTGCTCACCAGCGCGATGTTCGATCCCCTGGAGGGAGGGGTGTTTTCCGGCAGGGTGGACCGCTCCTGGGCGCTCCCCATGTTCGGCTGGAACTGTCCGGACCAGGCGAAGGTGGCCACCGCCCTCTTCCGCGCGCATCGCCTGACAGGTGACGAACTCGCGCTCGAGCGGGCGGCGGGTGTGCTTGCCTTTGCGGAGCGCAGGTTCTCCGGGACGGACGGCCTGTTCCGTTTCGGCACGGTGCACACCATTTCGCCGAAGGACTGGATGTGGAGTGTCGGGGAAATCCGCAAGGCCCTTCCCGGACAGGATGCCGAATGGTGGATCGCGGCCACCGGCATGCAGGAACGCGGCAACCTGCCGCCGGAGATCGACAGTGCCCGGAGGTATTTCCGGACCAACACCCTGTCCCTGCGGCAGACGCTGGAAAAAACCGCCGCGGAACTGGGCGCGGATCCCGCCGCCTTCACCGCCAGTTTCCGCAAATCCCAGGAAACCCTCCGTGGCCTCCGCGAGGCGCGTTGGAAGAAGGTCCCCGTGGATGACATCCCCAGCGCATCGGCGAGTTTCAGGATGGTCTCCGCCTATGCCGCGGCCTACACCGCCACAGGTGAAGCCTCCTACCGCGAAAAGGCCGCCGCGCTGCTGGAACGCGCGTTCCAAGCCTTCTACAAGGACGGGGTTCTGAAAGCGGTGGCCGGGCAGGGGATCCCCTCCGTCACGGACGCGCGCGCATTCGTCCACGCCCTCGCCGCCCAGGCCGCGCAGGATGTCGCGGACATCACGCTCGACCCCGCTGCCCTGCAGGGGATGGAAGCCATCGTCACCACGGTGACCGGCACCTTCCTGAAAGACGGCGTTCTGATCGAGGTATCCCCCTCCGCAGCGGTTCTGGACCTGCCCATGGTCGATGCGTACCGGGTCTATGACGACAGCACCGGAGGGCTTTTCGCGCAACTGGAAGCCCGGGCACTGGGGGCCAGGGGGGATTTCCGTGAATCCCTCGGCAAGCTGGGCAGACCGCTGCCCTCCGCCGCCACCACCGCCCCGGTGCTCTACACCGACTCCATCATCGCGGCACTGGTGAAACATCACTCGCGGTCCATCCTCGTCGGAGCCGGGTTGTCCTCGGAGATGGCCGGCGCCGTTTCGAGGCTTCCCCTGCAATGGTTCCCGAGGGCGATTGCGAAAGATTCGGATGGAATTCCCGCCGGATCGGTGAGAGTCATTTCTCCCGATGGCACGGGGAAATTGATTGCCAATCCCACCGATCTCCTGAAGGAACTGTATTTGTCAGATTAACAATCCGGATTCCCCATCACTCCCAGAAAAACCCGACTCTGCATGAAATCCCGTCTCACCACCCTCATCCCGCTTGCCTGTGTCCTGATGTCCGCCGGTGCTTCCGCCGATACCTTCGTCCTGAAGAATGGCGAGCGCCTGGACGCGAAGATCCTCAAGGAGAATGATGATTCCTACGTCCTGTCCGTGAAGATCACCAAGAGCATCCGCGACGAGAAGACCATCGCAAAGGCGGATGTCGCCGAGATCATCCCCGAGAAAACCGATGAGGTCGCCTTCGAAGCGCTCAAGGGGCTGGTGCCGGCTCCGGACCTGACGGGGGCCGACGAATACTCCCGCCGCATCGCCCTGCTCACCAAGTTCACCAAGGAAAACCCGAAGAGCCCGCTGGTCGCCCAGGCGGAAACCATGCTCGCCACCCTGAAGTCCGAGCTCGCGGCGACCTCCGCCGGAGGCATCAAGCTCGAAGGCAAGATCATCCCCGCGGAGGAATACGCCAAGGACGCCTACGACATCGACGCCCGGATCATCGAGAAGCGCGTCCGTGAAGCCGCCGCCCGCGGCGACCTCCTTTCCGCCATGCGCGGCATCGACCGCCTCCAGACGGACTTCAAGCTCACTGAATCCCGGCGCGCGCTTCTCCCGCTCAAAGCCCAGATCCTCCGGGCCTACAAGGCGCAGATCGACGAGCAACTGGCCACCTTCGACGCCCGCACCGAGGAACGCCGCGTCGGCCTCGGACGGATGGCGGGGGATGCCCGGGCGAATGCGGAACGCGCGCTCGCCGAGGAACTGGCTGCGGTGAAGGCATCCGCAGGAACCGACAATGCCAGCAAGCCGCGGTGGGGTCTCACCCATCCTTTCGACAAGGACTCCCTCGAGGAAGCCCAGGAAACCATCGAGGACGAGATGGACGACACCATCGAGGACAACGGCAAGGACGCCGGAAAAGTCTACCGGAATATCCATCGCATCATCGGCGAGCAGAGCGATCCGGAGATCCTCCAGGACACTGTTTCCAAGGCGGACGAATATGAGATCCCCGCCAAATATACCGACATCCTCAAGGAAGCCGCCAAAGCCAAGGGCGCCCAGTTCTAACCATCCATCATGCCTGCATCCCGTACCGCCAGCCGCAGCCGGAAGACCGCTGAAACCGACATCGAACTGTCCATCGACCTGGACGGCTCCGGGGTTTCATCGATCGACACCGGCATTCCGTTCTTCGACCACATGCTCACGCTGTTTTCGAAGCACGGATTGTTCGACCTCAACGTGAAGACCGATGGCGACATCGAGGTGGACGGGCACCACACGATCGAGGATACCGGCATCGTCATCGGTGACTGCATTCGCGAGGCACTGGGTACGAAGGAAGGCATCCGCCGCTACGGCTGCTGCTACCTTCCCATGGACGAGACGCTGGCCCGGGTGGTGGTGGACCTGAGCAACCGCCCGCACCTGGAGTTCCGCGCCCCGGCGAACACCGCTTCCGCGCCGAACATGCCCTTCACCCTGGTGGAGGAGTTCTGCCGCGCCGTGGCGTCCAACCTGCGGGCGAACATCCACGTCGAGCTGCTCTATGGCCGCGACGGCCACCACATCGCGGAGGCCATCTTCAAGGGCCTCGCCCGGGCGCTGCGGGACGCGTGCGAGCGCGACCCGCGGGTGAAAGGCATCCCCAGCACCAAGGAGGCGTTGTGAAGGTTTCCCTCATCGACTACGGCGCCGGGAATCTCCGCAGCGTCGCCAACGCGCTGCGTGCCATCGGCGTGGAGCCTGACATCACCGCAGGACCGGGCATTCCGGAAGGAACCACCCATCTGGTCCTGCCGGGCGTCGGTTCGTTCGGTGACTGCATGGACGAACTGTCGAAGCGCGGCCTCATCGAGCCGATCCGGCAGTGGGTCCTGGACGGGAGGCCGTACCTGGGCATCTGCCTGGGCTACCAGATCCTTTTCGAATGGAGCGAGGAAACGCCCGGTGTCGCCGGTCTCGGCGTGCTGCCGGGCGGGGTGAAGCGTTTCATCGACCAACCGGGGCTGAAAGTGCCGCACATGGGCTGGAACTCCGTCATCCCGCGCAGGGCGGAAGCCGGCAACTGGCGGGACCTGGGTCCGGCGCCGTATTTCTACTACGTCCACTCCTACTTCCCCGTGCCTGCGGATGACTCGATCATCGCCGCGGAGACGGAATATGGGGCGGACCGCTTTGCCGCCGCCGTCGAGCGCCCGAACCTGCTGGCCTGCCAGTACCACCCGGAGAAAAGCCAGGAGGCAGGCCTCCGTCTCATCCGCAACTTCCTGGGAGTGTAAGGAGGGAGGACATGGCGGCGGAGCCGCTATGTCCGCTGCGCTCCCATTCCTGTCCTCCGGCTGCATTGGCGAATCATAAAAAGATCACCGCAAAGCCACAGAGGCCACAAAGATATGCAAAGACCAATGAGGTTTCTCTGAGCGTTGTCAGACTTCGGAAGATTCACTGCGGGTTATCTTCTTTCCTTTCTTTGCGTTTTCTCTGCGCCCTCCGCGGCTTTGCGGTAAATTCTCTCTGATCCGCCATTACCGCCGAGTAAGGAGGACGGACATGGTGTCTCTGCCGCAATGTTCGCTTCGCTCCCATTGCTGTCCACCGGGCATTGGCGAATGAAGGAACGTGGCTGTTCTGTTAGGAAACCCCATTGCCATGGGTTCCCATTGCAGCCGGAGGACAGGAGTGTCCTCCCTCTTTACCTCACCGGGTTCACTTCCTTGCCGCCCTGGATGGCGCACATGCTCTGCGGGTTCACCAGCTTCTCGCGGCGCTCACGGACCAGGCGGACCACCAGTGCGGTCCAGCCGGTCTGGTGGGAGGCGCCCAATCCTTCGCCGGTCTCCGCGTGGAAGTACTCGTGGAACAGGAGGAGGTTCTGCCAGTGCGGCACGTCCGTGTAGCGTTCCGCGTCGCCGAAGCAGGGGCGGTAGCCCTTGTGATCCGGCATGAACAGGGAGATGAGCCGGTCGCACAGGTCGATGGCGACCTCCAGCAGCGTCTTCATCTTTCCTGAGCCGGTGGGATGCTCGATGGTGAACGTGTCGCCGTAGAAGTAGTAGTATCTCTCCAGCGCTTCGATGATGAGGAAGTTGATGGGGAACCAGATCGGTCCGCGCCAGTTGGAGTTGCCGCCGAACATGTCTGTGGTCGCCTCGCCCGGGGTGTAGGCCACCTCGTGGCGTTGGCCCGCATGCTCGAAGACGAAGGGTTTCTTCCAGTGCGCCTTGCTGAGCGAGCGGATGCCGAAGTTGGAAAGGAAGTCCTCCTTGCTGAGCATGCGTTGCAGGCACTTGCGCAGCCGTGCCTCCGATGGGATGGCCAGCAGGCAGCGGCCCGGATTCTTGCTGCCGGGCACGCGGCGGACGGTGATGTATTTCAGCAGCTCCGGGCGGTTGGTCAGGAACCAGTCCATCCGTTTGCGGAAGCCGGGCAGGGAGTCGATCGTCTTCTGCTTGAGCACCGTCACCGCGCAGAGAGGCAGCAGCCCCACCAGCGAGCGGATGCGCAGCGGGATGGGGTCCTCATGGTCGATGATGAGCTGGTCGTAATAGAAGCTGTCCTGCTCATCCCACAGGCCGGTGCCCCCCAGGGAGTTCATGGCGTCCGTGATGCTGACGAAATGCTCGAAGAACTTCGAGGCGATGTCCTCGTAGGCGGGCTTCTGCAGCGCCAGTTCCAGCGCCATGGCCAGCATGGTCAGGCAGAAGGAAGCCATCCACGCGGTGCCGTCCGCCTGGTGCAGGCGGCCACCACCGGGCAGGGAGGAGGAACGGTCGAAGACTCCGATGTTGTCCAGCCCGAGGAAGCCCCCGGCGAACACATGGCGTCCCTCCACGTCCTTGCGGTTCACCCACCAGGTGAAGTTGAGCAGCAGCTTCTGGAACGCGCGCTCCAGGAAGAGGATGTCACGCTCGCCTTTCTTGTCGGCGATCTTGTAGACCCGCCAGACCGCCCACGCGTGGACGGGCGGGTTCACGTCGGAGAAGTTCCACTCGTAGGCGGGGAGCTGGCCGTTCGGGTGCATGTACCACTCCCGCAGCAGGAGCAGGAGCTGGTGCTTCGCGAAGGCCGGGTCGATCGCCGCGAAGGGCAGCATGTGGAAGGCGGTGTCCCATGCGGCGAACCACGGGTACTCCCACTTGTCCGGCATCGAGAGGATGTCGCGGGCGTAGAAGTGGGGCCAGTCGTTGTTGCGGCCCTCATAGCGGTTGGCCGGCGGCTTCGCCATCGCGGGGTCGCCCTTCAGCCAGTCCTCCACCACGTAGTGGAAATATTGCTTCGTCCACAGCAACCCGGCGTAGCCCTGGCGGCAGATCATGCGCTCATCCGCGGAGATGCCGGAGGGGATGACCTGGTCGTAGAACTCATCGCTTTCCCCGGCGCGGGCCGTCATCGTTTCGTCGAACTGCTCCAGCCCGGTGATGCCGTTGTCCTCCTTGATGGAGTGCAGGCGGCAGCGGATGACCACGGACCCTCCCGCAGGCACCGTGAACTGGAGGTGGGCCGCGGTCTTCGTGCCGGTGGGGTTCGGGGAGACGGCGTCCTTCTGGCCCTTGATGATGAAGTTGTGGAACGCATCCTTCACATGGGGTGTGATGTTCTCCGTGCCGAAGACCGACTGGTTGTTCGTCTCGTTCTCGGTGAACAACCATGGAAAGCCGCCGACATCCGGTGAGTCCACGATGAAGCGGTAGGTGCCCAGTTTTTCATGGAACGCGGTGATGCCTTCCTCCTCCAGTGAGATCACCGGCTTGAGCAGCGGCATGTCCCGCTCGTTGCCCCAGACCCAGTCGTTGCGGAACCACAGGCTGGGCAGGACGTGGATGGGGGCTGCCTCCGGGCCGTGGTTGGTGACGGTGATCTTCCACAGCAGGTCGTCCGGCGAGCGCTTCGCCACTTCCTGCATGACGTCGAAGTAGCGGCCGCCGTCGAAGACTCCCATGTCCGCGATCTCCAGCTCCGGACCGGTACGGCCCAGCCGCTGGTTCTCCACGCGGATGGCGGTGTAGGGGTAGGTGACCTGCGGGTACTTGTAGAGTGCCTTCGTGTAGGAATGGGTGGGGGTGGAGTCCAGGTAGTAGTAGCACTCCTTCACATCCTCCCCGTGGTTGCCCTCGTTCCCGCCCAGACCGAAAAGCCGCTCCTTCAGGATGGTGTCCTGGCCGTTCCAAAGCGCGGGCGCGAAACAAAGGTGGCACTGGCGGTCGCTCCAGCCGTTCAGGCCGTCCTCACCCCAGCGGTAGGCACGCCGCCGGGCCTGGTCGTGGGGGAAGTTCGCCCAACTGTTCCCATGCTCGGAGTAGTCCTCACGGACGGTACCCCACTGCCTCTCGCTGAGGTAGGGCCCCCAGCGCTTCCAGTTTTTCTCGCGCTCCTTGTCTTCGGCAAGGCGTTCGTGTTCCCGAGTCATGTCGCGCACAACTAAGCAGTATCCGTGCGCAACCGCCAGAAAGAGTGAGTTTCGCGGAGGTGAAACCTGTGACGGAGTATGGGTTTATTTGTGTTTTTCTTTGGAAAAATGGTTTTTTCTGGTCCGGTTTTGAAATTTGGCCCAGCCTGCGACCGTTAGAAATCCCACCTTTCCCGACAACCCATGCGACCTACCCCGTCCCTGTTCCTGCGGCCTGCCCTGGCCGCCATTTTTCTTTCCGCACTCCCGCTCCATGCCCAGGAGAAGACCCCTTCGTGGATCTGGGATAAAAAAGGCGGGGCCGACGGTCAGGAACTCCACATCCGCAAGGTATTCACCGTCCAGGGAGGGGAGAAAGTCCGCCTTTCGGCCACCTGTGACAACGAAATGGCCGTCTTCGTGAACGGCAAGAAGATGGCGGCGAGCAAGGAGTGGGAGAACCCGGCCAGCGTGGACATCACCCCGGCGCTGGTGAAGGGAAACAACCTCATCGCCGTCAAGGCGGTCAACCGTGGCAATGGCGCCGCCGGCTTCATCGCGAAGCTGGTCATCGAAAAGGAAGGGAAGAAGGAGGAGATCGTCACCGACGCCTCATGGAAAGTTTCCGCAAAGGGCGGGAAGGATTGGAACACCTCGGCGACGCTGGACGACAGCGGCTGGGCGTCCGCCGTGCCCGTCGGTCTGGCAGGGGAGGGACCATGGGCCGGACAGATCAAGGCGAAGACGCTCGACAACGTGGCGGACGTGAAGGAGCCGGAGGCCACTCCGGTGGCAGCGATCAAGGTGAAGGAAGGCTTCAAGGTGGAGCTGCTCCATACCGTGAAGATGGCCACGGAGGGTTCATGGGTCGTGTCCTGCTTCGACGACAAGGGACGGCTCATCGTTTCCGACCAGTACGGCGGGCTTTTCCGCGTGACGGTGCCCGCCATCGGCGGAAAGCCGGAGGACACCAAGGTGGAGCCGATCCCGGTGCAACTGGGCGAGGCGCAGGGGCTCTGCTGGGCGTTCGGCTCGCTCTACGCGGTCACCAACTCCGGCAAGTATCCGCGCGGCCTCTACCGCGTGACGGACACCAACAAGGATGACGTCCTGGACAAGGTGGAGCAGCTCCGCCAGTTCGCCCCTGCGGGTGGCGAGCACGGGCCGCACGCCGTCCTGCCAGGGCCTGATGGAAAATCCCTCTACGTGGTCGTAGGCAACCAGACGCCCATCACGGAGATGAGCGGCAGCCGCGTGCCGAAGCACTGGGCGGAGGACAACCTGCTGGAGCCGCCGCTGGTCGGCCGCGGCTTCATGCGCGAGGTGATGGCCCCCGGAGGCTGGGTGGCGAAGACCGACAAGGACGGCAAAGAGTGGGAGCTGGTCACCACCGGCTTCCGCAACCAATATGACGCCGCCTTTGACAAGCATGGCTCCCTCTTCACCTATGACGCTGACATGGAGTGGGACTTCAGCGTGCCGTGGTACCGTCCCACCCGCGTGTGCGAGGTGATCAGCGGCGGTGAGTATGGCTGGCGCTCACTTTCCAAGAAATGGCCGGTGCGCTGGGAGGACGGACTGCCTCCCGTGTCCGACATCGGTCCGGGATCCCCGACGGGCGTCTCCTTCGGCTATGGCACGAAGTTCCCTGCGAAATACCAGAACGCGCTCTACGTCGCGGACTGGAGCTATGGAAAGCTCTACGCCGTGCACCTGAAGCCGGACGGCGCGGGCTACAAGGCGGACTTCGAGGAGTTCATCACCGCGAACCCGCTGCCCCTCACCGACCTGTCCGTGAACCCGAAGGACGGGGCGATGTATTTCATGATCGGCGGCCGCCGCGTGCAGAGCGGACTCTACCGCGTGACGGCCGTTTCACCCGCAGCCCCGGCACCCGCTCCGGAGGCCCCGCCGTTGCTGGGGCTCCGTCACCAACTGGAAGCCTTCCACGGCAAGCAGGACGCGAGGGCGGTGGACTTCGCCTGGAAATACTTCGGCCATGAGGATCGCTTGATCCGCTTCGCCGCCCGCATCGCTGTCGAGCACCAACCGGTGGCGCAGTGGAAGGACCGGGCGCTGGCGGAAAAGGATCCGCGTGCCTCGCTGACCGCACTCATGGCGCTGTGCCGTGCCGGGGAAGGGGACAAGGCCCTGCTGGGACCGGTGCTGGATTCCCTGGACCGGATCGACTTCTCCAAGCTCAAGGGCCTGGACCGCGAAACCTACGTGCGTAACTACCAGCTTGCGTTCGCCCGCTTCGGTGAGCCGGAGGAAGCCGTGCGCGCGAAGGTGGCGAAGAAGCTGGGCGCGCTGTTCCCGACGAAGGAACCATGGCTGGATGTCGATCTGGCGGAAGTGCTGGTCTATCTGAAGGATGCGGATTTCCTGCCGAAGGCGGTGGCCATCCTGGAAACCGCACCCACCCAGGAGGAACAGATCGCGCATGCCAAGAACCTGCGGCTGGCCAAGGCGGGCTGGACTCCGGAACTGCGCGAGCGGTTCTTCAAGTGGGTCTGCCTGCGCGCTCCGCTGCTGAAAGGTGGTGCCAGCTTCCCGATGTTCATGGCGGATCTCAGGAAGGACGCCATCGCCGGACTGACGGAGGAGGAGAAGGTGAAGCTCAAGCCCATCCTCGAGGCCAAGCCGGAGGTGAAGGGTCCGGAGTTCGACTACGCGGGCCGGAACTTCGTCAAGGAATGGAAGGTGGAGGACATCGACCCGGTGCTGGCGGTGGGTCTGGAAGGCGGGCGGAACTATGAGAATGGCCGCAACCTTTTCGGTGCGACGGCCTGCTTCGCCTGCCACCGCTTCGGGAGCGAGGGCGGCGCCATCGGCCCGGATCTGACCAGCGTGGCGGGTAAATACAGCCCGCGTGACCTGCTGGTGCACATCATCGAGCCGAACAAGGAGATCAGCGACCAATACGGTCAGCTCGAAGTGACCCTCAATGACGACTCGAAGGTCTATGGCCGCATCATGAATCTGAGCGGCGACAAGCTGATGCTCAACACGGACATGATGAATCCGGACGCCGTCACTTCCGTGGACCGCAAGCGGATCAAGGCCATGGACCAAAGCAAGACCAGCATGATGCCACCGGGCCTGCTCAACACCTGCAAGGACACGGACATCCTGGACCTGCTGGCCTACCTGCTGAGCAAGGGGAACAAGGAAGACCCGCTGTTCAAGTAAGGGGCATCAGCAAAGCCCTCCGCCCGCATGCGGCGGAGGGATGCGGCTCAGGCGCGTGCCGCCAGCAACTTGTCCACGTGCTTTGCCAGCAGGTCGGCCTCCAGGTTCACCGGCTGGCCTTCCGCCGCCGCGCTGAGGTGCGTGTGGTCCCACGTGTGCGGGGTGATCCAGAACACGGCGCTGCTTTCCCGCAACTCCGCGATGGTCAGGGAGATGCCGTCGATGGCCAGCGATCCCTTGTCGATGCACAGCCGGTGGATCTCCGGTGGCAGGGAGATCTCCAGCATGTGGTCCTGCCCGTGCGGGCTGATGGCGATGATGCCGCCGGTGGCGTCCACATGCCCCTGCACGAAGTGCCCGCCCAGCCGGTCGCCGACGCGCAGCGCGCGCTCCAGATTGACGGTGGAGCCTTCCTTCAGGTGGCCCAGAGAGGTGACCTTCAGCGTCTGGCTGAGGATGTCGAAGGTCACGCCGCCTAGCTCGAAGGAAGCGACGGTGAGGCAGCAACCGTTGACCGCCACGGAGTCGCCGAGGGCCAGTTCCTCCGCAAACGGGATGTCCAGCAGCAGCTTCGCCTGCTCCCCGAGGGAGGTCAGGGAGACAACGGTGCCGGTGGCTTCAACAAGTCCTGTGAACATGCGCAGAG
Source organism: Luteolibacter sp. SL250 (assembly GCF_026625605.1). Classification (NCBI taxonomy): domain Bacteria; kingdom Pseudomonadati; phylum Verrucomicrobiota; class Verrucomicrobiia; order Verrucomicrobiales; family Verrucomicrobiaceae; genus Luteolibacter; species Luteolibacter sp. SL250. The sequence goes on along the minus strand of NZ_CP113054.1, from coordinate 3,467,474 downwards.
GATGCAACGGCTCCCGCCAATGGCAAGTAGGGAGCCTTACTTCCTCCGCATCTTCCTTACCACCAGTAACACCCCACCGGCCATCACCGACGCCAGTCCCGCTCCCGCTGCAATGATCCAGCCCGGCACCGGGATCTTTGCCTTGAAATGGATCACCACCGGCTTGCGGATGGCGGCGGACAACGGCTGGTCCCAGATCTGGGTCAGCCCTCCGTTCTCCGTCCGTGTGGCGGTGGATTCCTGCGGCACCACCGGCAGGTGGAGGATGTAGGTCAGCCTGCGATTGCGGAATTCCGAAGACGGGATGAACGCGGTCGGGAGCGCCTTCCCGGGGGAGACGGTCCTCGTGAAGTCCACCGCCAGCCCCTCGCGCTTCACTTCGAAAATTCCGGCCAGATGCTCCAGTGATCCGGGGACACGCTTGCCTTCGATGGAGGATTTCACCTTTGAAATCTCCTCCACGGAGGTGAACGCCAGCTTCACCTCGATCTTCAGCCGGTCCCCGTCCATCAACACTTCGGAAGTCGAGCCGGGAAAGTCCGCCAGCAGCGAATCCAGCAGCTCCTCCACGCCCTCCGTGCCACCTTGGAACTTCGCCGCGGTCGCGGGGATGTTGTAACGGAAATGCGCCCGTCCGCTGCCGTCCGCCTCCAGCCACACCTCCTCCCGCCCGTCGATGCAGGAGGAAAGAAGCAGGGCGTACGCCGCCAGCAGGACGGACAGGATGGCTCTCAGCGGCGTCATGGATCCACGGCCACCCTACTACATGTGCTGGCCGCTGCCACGCACGAGAATGTCACCGATCTCCACGTGCGGAGGGGCCTCCAGGATGCAAAGGATGGTCCACGCGACATCAAAGGGATCCAGCATCTTCATCGCCGCCTTGGTCTTTGTCAGGGATTCCTCCCGGCCCCGGAAATACTGCTCCAGCATCGGCGTGTCCACGAAGCCCGGGGAAACCGATCCCACCTGGATGGGGGAGTCGATGGATTTCAGCTCGCTGCGCAGTGCATCCGTCACCGCCCGCACGGCGAACTTCGTCGGCGCGTAAAAGCCACCTGACGGCGGCACACGGTGCCCGCTCATGGAGCAGACGTTCACGATCCGGCCGCCATTGGCGGGGAAGTGTTTCAGGGAAAGCTGGCAGCACTGGGAGAGCGCCATCACGTTCACGCGCCACATCTCCTCCCAGTCCGTCGGATTTCCGTCGATGATCCTGGAAAGGTAGGCGACCCCCGCGCAGTTCACCAATCCGTCGATCTTTCCCAGTCCGTGGAAAATGGAGGAGATCTCCTCACGTTTCGTCAGATCCGCCACGATGGGGGACACATCCTCCGACAGGGCGGAAGGATTGCGGGTCACCCCAAGCACATTCGCGTTGCGGGCGACCAGCAGTTCACAGAGCGCACGGCCGATGCCGCTGGAGGCACCGGTGACGAGTAGTGTTTTACCTTGGAGGGACGACATGAAATTCAGGCGATACTACGTGCGGAATCGTCACTTCGTTGCGAGATCGCGGATGAATTTCTCAAAGAAAGCCGCTCCTTTTTCGAGGTCGTCGATGGAAATGAACTCATCCACCGTGTGCGCCTGGTCGATCGACCCGGGGCCGATGCAGATGCTGGGGATGCCGCCGTCGGAAAGATGCGCCGCATCGGAGAACCACGGCGCTCCCGCCAGCTTTGATCCGGCGGCCAGCAACGCCTTGATCACCGGATGATCCGCCGGCGTCTCCATCGGCGGATTCTCATGCGGGTTCACGATCTCCACCGGCAGGTCGAAGTCCGCGATGGTGTCCGCCAGCAGCTTCAGCGCGCCGCCGCTTTCCGCGAGGGAAGGGGTGATGCGGATGTCGATGACGGCATTCGCCAGATCCGGCACGATGTTGGGCCGGGAACCGCCGTTGAAGACACCCACGTTCATCGTGGACGTGCCCAGCACCGGATGGGTGAAGGTGGCCAGCTTTGTCCCCAGGTGGTGGTCCAGTGTGTCCAGTGCCCGTGCCAGCTTCATCACCGCGTTCTCCCCGCGCTGAGGCTGGGAGCTGTGCGCCGCCTTTCCGGTCGTCCGCAGGGTCGTCCAGAGCGAGCCTTTCGTGACGTGCACCACCTCCATCGAGGTAGGCTCGCCCACCAGCGCGAAGGTGTATTCCTGCGCGTGGTTCTTTGCGAAATCCTTTGATCCCCACTGGTTCGACTCCTCGCCCATGAATGCCACGAAGTCGAAGGCAATGGGGGAACTTTTCTGGAGTTCCCGCGTCTGGCGCAGCGCCCACAGCATCGCAGCCATCGGGCCTTTCGTGTCGGACGCGCCGCGCCCCCACACCCTGTCGTCACGGATGTCCCCGCCGAAGGGATCGATGGTCATGCCACCCACGCCAACCGTGTCCAGGTGCGGGCCGAAAAGCACCCGCGGGCGGCCATCCGTCGGCGCGAAGCGGGCGATCAGGTTGGGCCTGCCCGGGCGGATCTCCTCCAGCGTGACCTCCGCGCCCAGTGCCTCCAGCCAGCCGCTCAGGAACTTCGCCATCTCCGCCTCTCCGGTCAGGTCGGTGCCTGGGGTATTCTCCGGATTGACCGAGGGGATCCGGACCAGATGCTGGAGCAGGGAGACGACATCAGCGGGCATGCGGATAGACTCGGTGTTCATCCGTCGTGAGGCAAGGACGGAGGGGGAATGCGGAGAAATGCGTCGCGCGGAATGCATGCGTTCTTGCATTTTTCCGGGTTTCTGGACAATGGCGGATGAATCGAATCCCCAAAGATCCATGAGTTACGAAATCAAGACCGACGCCGCCGGAAAGTTCCGCTTCAACCTCAAGGCCGGCAACGGCCAGGTCATCCTCAGCAGCCAGGGCTACGCCACGAAGGCGGACGTTCTCAGCGGCATCGCCTCCGTGCAGAAGCACTCTCCGGACGACGGGAATTTCGAGCGCAAGGACTCCGCGAAAGGGGAACCCTATTTCGTCCTCAAGGCGAAAAACGGCGTCGTGATCGGCCAGAGCGAGATGTATTCCTCCACCGCCGCCCGCGACAACGGCATCGCCTCCGTCCAGAAGAACGGCCCGTCCACGGACGTGAAGGAAGTTTGACCGGGAAGGCGAATTTCCGGAGTGCGGCTCCTCCGCCAAGGGCGGGGCGAGGCCCGCAAAAAAACCTCCGGAGATTTTCACTGAATTGCTTGCCAAGCCATCACCGGATCCATAATCCTCCGGCCCGCCCGATTCCGGGCGGCAACATCAAGGCGCGCTTAGCTCAGTGGTAGAGCACATCCTTCACACGGATGGGGTCGCAGGTTCGAACCCTGCAGCGCGCACCATCTCTCTCCCGGCCTCCAAGCCGGGTTTTTTGTTGGGGGCTGCAACGCGATGTCCGAAGGCAAAGCCTAGCCGAGAATTGAACGTGCATCGGCGTCCAGGCGGGCAGGGATGCAATCAATCGGGACGATCAAGCCTTCAGGCGTTCTCACCACGTTGGCTGGCCTCAGGTCGAAAACGGCAACGTTGTTCCGGATGAATGCGAGGGAATCCGCGTAGCCGACAGAGAAACGCGCCGGAAGTTGTCTGAAACCCAGTGCGGAGATCATCAGGTAGATGATCTCATCGGGAGATGCCGATGATCCCTTGATGTGGGGCTGTCGGGTGATGATTCGCGGAGAACGACGCGCCCCTCCGATTCCGACGAACGTTACCTGATCGGCGAAAAGTTCATTCTGGAGATCGATCCGATCAAGATACTCCAAAGGAAGTGCAGGCTCCAAGGCTGGAGCACATGATTCGAATGAAACAATGTAACCTGCGGCAGCAGGCTTGGTGAATTTCAGCCAAGTCCGGATTTCCTCGTCGTACGTCAGGTCGTGCTCCCGGCCGCCTTCTTTCAGCGGCTGGAGCCCTTCGAAGTGGCATCCAGCCCCTTGCGCCCATCGGACAAGTCGGCGGAAACTTTCGTCGTAAACCGACCATTCGTCGATTTCGCCATCCGGTCCACTTGGGCGTAGGCTTCCTGCGAGGTCGTTGCAGGCCTCGCTGAGCGAGCGGTCGCGATCCGGTTGAGGTAGGCGGACTGGTTCATTCAACTGGAGCGATCCTAGCGCACGGTTCCCTTCATTTCCACTGAAATTGGTTCCCTTCTTCGGAACTGAAAATCCGCCCTCTTTTCACGCTGCTGCGACCACCGGGGCCCCGGATTCACGGCAGCGAGAGTCGGAGGCTTTATGCTCCGCCTCTGAAGGCTTCACTTGCCTCTCGACTTAGCTGAAGGGATGGTTACCCGGAATGGGTTCTTCCCCGCACGCTGCCGCCCAAATCTTCCGTAGTTTCAGAATCCTCTCCCGAATCGACTCTTTGCTTCGATTCAAATCAATGGCGGAGGGTTCCGTGATTCGAGAGAAATACGGAGCCTGGACCAAGGTAGCCAGGACGGTATCGGGCCTTGGCGCGGAACCTCCCGAAGCACCTGTTAGCTCTGGACGGGCGTTCCGGTTCGAAATCCTCTCCCGTCTCGAACCCATTCCGGAGTGAACCGATAGCTTAGGTTCGAACCCTGCAGCGCGCACCATTCCAAGCCCGGCTTTCCCGCCGGGTTTTTTGTTGATCTGTGTTGAAGGCCGGGGAGTCCTGTTGTGGAAGCTCCGTATTGCCGGCAGATGCGGGATGGGTCTCCGGATGGTTCTGGACAATGGCGTGGGGGTTGTGGTATCCGGCGAATCAACGAATAGTTGTAATGAGCGGCTACATACAGATTTCCCAGCTCCCATGGACTGATATTCCGAGGCATCTCCTGGGTTCATTCATCAATCTGAAAAATCGCGTGAAGGACCATTCTCTCGAAGAGAATAACAACAAGGACCGTGAAACAGGGCTGAAGGTTTTCAAAAACAACTATGGAGACAGCGGGAGCGGATCACCCCTGCCTTCCCTGAGTCACGGGACGATTTATTTGGAAGGAGATCTGGGGCAGGCGAGATCGACTGACCCCCAGGGGCCACGGGGGAGGAAGCGTGTGGTTTTCATGGTCAGAAAATCCGACCACTCGATCATGGCCGCTTTTGTCTCCGAGCAGCATCATCTCCGGGGTGGATACGCCCAGGTGAGGGACAAAGGATGATTCCATGTCCCGGCGGAGCCGAAAGCTGGAGCGGACAACGACGGTTTCGGTGGTGCTGACGACCTGGATCGGGATGAGTCTTTTTAACTTGGATCCAAGGAATGGGATCATTGATTTTTCCGGCCACAGCCGTGTTGGACGGAAAAAGAGCATTTTTCTTGCTTTCTGAGCACGTTTCAAATAGGCGGTCGCCTTGAAAATCCATCGTGTTGCCATCCCCATCTGGCAACCGGCCTGTCATCCACACTCCCCCCGAAAAACCTGACCCCAGGGGAGAAATGGCTGGTATCTCAAAGATGAGAGCCTCCTGCGTTCGATGAAACCCACCTCCAATCCGTTCCTGCGTACCCTCCTGTCCGGAATCCGCGCTCCATTCCAGCTTACGCTCGTCGTAACAGCGGGTATGCTGTCGGGGGCTTGGGCGGCGAACGACCTTTACTGGGACATTGACGGAGCCACCGCAGGGGGATCCGGTGGCAGCACCGCCGTAGGGAACTGGGGGACCAGCACGTTCTGGAGTGACAGTGCGGCGGGCTCCTCCGCCACACTGACCGCCACGACCACCAACATCAACGACCTTCACTTTTCCGCAGGCACGGACGTCACCGGTGCCTCCACGGTCACCGTCACCGGCACGCAGTCGGCGAACATGCTGATCTTCGAGGAAGGAGCGGTCACGCTCAGCGGCGGCACCTCGATCACCCTCGGTGGTGGCGGTGGCGTAACCCCGGGCCTCCAGTTCGTGAACGGTACCGGTGCCAACATCATCAACACGGCTCTGGTTCTCGGTGCGGACTCCACGTTCACCAATCTCGACAACACCACGCAAGTCATCGGCGGCGGGATCACCGGCACGGCGAACCTGATCATCAACAACAACAGCACCGGGGGGACGACCATCGGCACCACCGGCACATTGAACCATGCCGGAACGGTGACGAACTCCGGTTCCGGAGCGGGAGCAACCCTGATCAGTTCCGTGATCGGCTCCAACGTCGGTGTGATCACCCAGGACAGCACTACCTCTTTTTTGCGCCTCACGGGGGATAACAGTGCGTTCGCCGCTGGGGTGTACATCAAGTCCGGCACCGTTACCGGAGCGACGAGCGCCAATGCCTTCGGCTCCGCCGCGATCCGCCTGGGCAATGACTCCGCCGCAGGTGTGGGAAACAACGCGTCCGCCACGCTGGTGCTCAATTACGGTGGCACCTACGCAAATGACGTCGTTCTCGGAAACACCAGCGGCGCGCTGACCATCTCGACGCCGAACTCGTCGACGGCGCAGGTCCTCAGTGGCGGCATCAGCGGCAACAACAACCTCATCCTGAGCAACACGGGAGCCCAGACCTTCACCATCTCCAGCTCCGCAGGAAAGGAGATCACCATCAACGGAACGATCACCGGTGCCAGCACGACCACGAGTGCCACCACCATTTCCCAGAAGATCAACAGCGGCGTCACGGGCATCATCCAGAACGTGCAGGGAACCAGCGCCAGCACGCTCAACCTGACGAACACCGCAAACGCTTTCAACGGCAATATCACCGTCCTGCGCGGCAACATCGGCTATGGCGGCACGGGTGCCTTCGGCGCGGTGACCAACAGCGTCATCCTCGGCGATGCCGCCGGAGCGGTCGGCACCTTCAACGACGCGTCGCTGGTCATGACCGGCGCCTATACCATCACCAATCCGATCATCCTCGAAGCGAATGCCGCCGGTCTGCAGCGGATCGTGGCGACCACTGGATCGACCCACACAATCAACTCGGACATCACGCTCAATGGCAAGGTTCTGACCTTTTCCCACAATTCGAGCGGAGGTAGTGCCGTCATGAACGTCCACAGCGCCGCGGGATCGTTCATTGGCAATGGCTCGCTGGTCAACGCGGGCACCAGCACCGGTATCGTCAACCTTGCCGGGTCCATTGGTTCCAACGTCACCAGCGTGACGCAGAACAGCGCGACGTCCCAGTTGCGTCTGGCCGGTAACAACGCGTTCGGTTCGCTCATCATCAATGCAGGTGCTGTCGAAGGCCGCCAGGCGGCGGGCATCACCACCTCCCTCGGTGGTGGCACCGTGACCCTCGGTGGTTCCGGCACGGACTCCGCCTCCCTGTTCGGACAAGGCGTCAACGCGACCTTCGGCAACGCGATCGTCCTCGGCAGCACCTCCGGCACGCTCACCATCGGTGCCCTCGCCGCGACCGCTCCGGTCACGTTCACCGGTGGCATCACCGGCACCAACAATATCAATCTCAGCGCGGGATCGAATGCGGCGGGCGCGTCTCCCGTGACCTTCTCCGGTGGCTCCATCAACAACACCGGCACGATCACCAACGCCACCGTCACCGGCACCAGCGAGATCACCATTTCCAGCGTTATCGGGTCCAATGTGACCGGGCTCATCCAGAACAGCGCGACCTCCGGCATGACGCTGCTCGGCGCGCAGACTTTCACCGCACCGATCACCATCACCCAGGGAATCCTCTCGCTTGGCGCCGACGCTTCACTCGCGGGCGGCACGATCAATGTGAACGGCGGCACCCTGCGTGCGGCCGGGAACAACGCCATCGGCACTTCCGGAAGTCCGGTGATCACCATCGGCGACAACAGCTCGCTTTCGCTCCAGAGCGGTGGCATCAACACTCTGCTTCTAAATACCACCACCCCGGCCTCGAACGTGCTGAGCTTCTCCAGCAGTGTGGCAAGTGCTTTCAAGGTGGACTTGCTCGGCTCGACGTCCGACCTGGTGGATATCGGCAGCGGTCTGGTTTCCATTGGCTCCGGGCCGGTCACGATCAACGCCAACGCGATCGGCCAACTGACGGCTGGGACCCGCACGATCATGACCTCCGCCAACGGCGGTCTTAACGCCGGTGGTGGCTTCGTGCTGGACCAGACGACCGGGAACTTCGGCGGCTCCCAGATCTCCCTCACCAATCTCGGGACCTCTCTGGTGCTGAACGTCACCGCCGCTTCCGCGGCTCCCACCGTCCTTTATTTCAACGGCTCCCAGGACAACAACTTCTCCACCTTCACCGGCGGAAACACCAACAACTCCAATTTCAGCACGGACGCCGCGGGCACCGTCAATGCCTTCGCCGCTCCTGACGCTGGCACGGAGTTGCACATCCAGGCCACCAACCTCGCCAGCGCCACGCGCACCGTCACGCTCGGCCGGGATTTCGCGATCAAGTCGCTGTTCATCGACTCGCAGGTCGCCAACGCGCTGACCATCGCCTCCGGCGTCGGTTCCTCGGCGCTGACCATCGGCCCCAGCTCTGCCAGCGAAGGCATCACCGTCAATTCGTCGGCGGGTGGCACGGTGGCCATCAGTGCGCCGGTCATCCTGGCGGGGAACCAGACCTTCACCAACAACTCGGCGAACCTGCTCACGATCTCCGGCGGCGTCAGTGGCACCTCCAACCTTGAATTGAAAGCGAACGCCGCTGGGGGCATCACCATTTCCACCGGCGGACTCACCACCACCGGCACGCTCGTCAACTCCGGCAGCGGCACCGGTGTCGCCACCATCAACGGCGTCCTTGGTTCGAACATCACCAGTCTCCTCCAGAACTCAGCCACTTCGAACATGACGCTGTCCGGATCGGCGGCGAACACGTTCACCGGCCCGACGACCGTGACAGCAGGCTCGCTGACCTTGGGCAAAACCGCAGGTGTGACGGCCCTCACCGGGGATATCCTCATCAACGGAGGCAACCTCTCGTTCTCCGCCGACAACCAGATCGCGGACACCGCCGCGGTGACCCTCACCGCGGGCACCTTCAACACCACCGCCGGGGTTCCCAATATTGGTTTCTCGGCGCTCGATGAAAAGTTCACCACGCTCTCGGTCTCCGGCACCGGCCACTACAACAACGGCAACAACGCCGCGGAGACGGGTGTGGAAATCACCGGAACCGCCACCTTCACCGGTGGTAGCGGCGCGAGCTTCTTCGGCGGCAGCGGCACGTTGTTCACCGCGAACACGCTGAATCTGATCAATATGTCGAGAACTTCGACCTCCGCGACCGGTGCGCCGACCCTCGCGCAGATCAGCGACGGCTTCATCGTGTTCGGCAACAACGCCGAGCAGAGTGTCATCAACGTCGGCAGCGGTGGGCTCAACCTGGAAGGCAGCAACATCGTCCTGCGGGCCGGTATCGGCGGCAGCAAGGTGACGCTCGATGGTGATGTGACCACCACCGGCAGCTCCACTTCCGGCATTGTCTTCGACGCCACCGGCGGTACGACCGGCAGCACTTCGGTCGACCTGGCGAAGACCGCGACGGGTGCCACGACCCGGACCTTCAACATCGGCGGCGGGGGAGCGGACATGCTCATCGGAGTGGCCGTTGCGAACGGCTCCTCCAGCGCCGCCACCCTCAACAAGACCGGCCTGGGTAAACTGACTCTCTCCGCAGCCGCCACCTACACCGGAGCCACCAACATCCAGAGCGGAACGCTGCAGATCGGCGCGGGTGGTGCGAACGGAAGCCTGTCGGCGTCCAGCGCCATCTCGATTTCCGACGGTGCCACCCTCAGGACGGCACGCAGCGGCACGCTCACCCTTTCCCAGGCCATCACCGGCGCCGGTTCGCTGGAAGTGGCAAACACCGCCACCGGTATCACCAGCCTGACCGGAGCCGACAAGGCCTACACGGGTGCGACCGTCGTCAACAGCGGCGTCCTGAATGTGACCGCAGCCATCAACGCCTCCACTTCGATCCAGATCAACGACGGCGCGTCGCTCGAACTGGGAGCCAGCCAACGGATCCTGGATTCCGCGGCGATCAGCCTGATCAACGGGAGCACCCTCAACACCAAAGGATTCAGTGAAACCGCCGGTACCCTCAGCCTTACCGGTCTGGGTAACACCATCAATCTCGCCGACGGTGCGTCCATCCTTCAGTTCGCGGACTCCAGCGGGGTCGTTTGGGGCGGCAGTGTGAACATCCTCAACTGGACTGGTACCGCCACCACCGGTGGCGGCACCGATCAGGTCATCTTCGGAACCAGCAACTCCGGCCTGACCACCCCCCAGCTTGACTCGATCTTCTTCGTCAATCCCTTCGGCGACGGCAACACTTACACCGCGCAGTGGAGTTCCGGCCTCAACGGCGAGATCGTCCCGGGATTCATCATCCCCGAACCATCCGCCTTCCTGCTGGTTTCCATCAGTGGTCTCGGTTTGGCCATGCGCCGGAAGAGGAAGTGAGCAGCCCGTCATCCGTCTGTGGGATCGAGTCCGGACCTGCCCGGCGTTTCAGGGGTGCGTGACCTTGATGGTGAAGAACTGCTTGCTGGCGGCGGAGACGGGGAGGTTGGTGCGGACGACGACGGTTTCCGTGCCGTCGCCGTTGTCGGTGGTGCTGACGACCTGGGTTGGGATCGACGGGATGACAGGGAGATCGGAGGCGGCGAGGACCTCGATGGTGACGTCCCCGATGTCTTTGCGGCGGTTGAAGACAACGGTGGGGTAGGCGGTGCCGGAGACGGCGGTGGAACCAGCGGTGGACGCGCTGCCGGCGGGGATGGCGGGAGTCAGGCCAAGGGCGAACTTGATGAGGTTCGAAATCCCATCACCGGCGGGGGTATCGAGCAGGCCGCGCTTGTCGGCAGGCACGTTGAGCAGGGCGGACCAGGCGCTGAAGCCGGCGGCGGGTGGTGGCTCCACGGTGAGCGTGGCGGTCCGGGAGCGGATGCCGGCGGAGTTGGAGATTTCCAACCGGACGGATCCATTGTCACCGGTCGTGGTGTTGGCGATGGTCAGGCTGGCGGTTCCCGCTCCGGAGTAGCGGCCGCCGTTTGCAACCAGCATGCCGTCATGGTACCACTTGTAGGTGATGCCGGTGCCGTAGGTGGTCGCGGTGAAGGTGGCGGCCTGCCCGGTAGGGACGGTGAGGTTGGTGTGGGCGGTGGTAAAGCCGATGTCGGGAGATTCGATGTTGAGTCGGATCAGATCGACACGGTTGTTGGTCGCAGCGGTGGCATTGAAGTTGCCGATGGCGTAGAGATGGCCGGTGGCGGTGGAGAGGATGTCGGTGATTTCACCTGCCACCACGGGCGCGCTGAACGCCGGATCGAGCGTGCCGTTGTCCAGGAGGCGGCGGACCGTGTTGGTGCCTGCGACGATGAGCTTTCCGTCAGTCTGGAAAAAGCCCCGGTAGGCGTTGAGCGGGATGGTCGTTTCATTCCAACCGGAAGTCTCCCGGGCACCGGTGGACGTCAGGCGGAGGTTGCGGAAGTGGACCTTTCCGCCGGGTGCTTCGACGAGGAAGGGACGCGAACTGAAACCGGACTGCCCGGAAGCGTTGTGGCTGAAGGTCGGATCGATGATGCCGTCCTGGCCGACGCGGACGATGTAGGTGGTGGCGTGGGCGTTGGAGAGGCCGGGGTTGTTGGCAGTGGTGACGTTCGGCCCCACGACATACCAACCGCCGGTGGCGGGTGAGGGGTAGAGACCCCAGATGCTGCCGGTGTTCACCTGGTTGAAGGTCGCATCGAGGGCGAACGTGTTGGCCGTCGTGTTAACCGTGTAGCGCCGCAGATTGCCGTTGCTGATGCTGGCGGTGGCGATGAGGAGCCTGCCGGAGGCGTCGAAGGCGATGTCTTCGATGATGCCGGCAAGGTCCCCGCAGGCGGTTGCGGTTCCGTTGGAATTGAAGCGGAAAATGGCGGAGCTGCTGCCGATGTTCGCGGAGGCGTAGAGGATGCCATCCGGGTGGACGGCCCAGCGGATCTTCCCGTAGCTCTGCAGCGGGGAGACGGAGTTGTGGGTGAAACCAGTGAGCCGGGTGCCTGTGGCGTCGAACTGGGCGGCATAGCGCTGGGTGCCGGAAACTCCGGCAAAGCCGAAGTAGCTCGCGCCGATGAAGAAGCTACCTCCCGGGACGGGGAGCAGGCGCGCGGGGTGGGAATCGGTGGCACTATCGATGAATGGATTCGGACTCGACCACGACGTGTCGATGGATCCGGCAAGTCCGGTGACGGCGATGTTCGCCGCGGTGCTGCGGGTCACGCCATGGGCATTGGTGACGACCAGGCGGTAGGCCCCGGAATCCGTCTCCGCGAGGTTGCTGATGACGAGGGTGGTGGAGGTCGCTCCGGTGATCCTGCCGCTGACGTTGGCGATGGTGACGCCGTCTTTCTGCCAGGCATAGGAAAGGGTGGGGGCGCCTTTGGCCGTGCCGGTGAGCGTGGCGGTGGAGCCGCTGGTGTTGTAGGTGAGGGAGATGTCCCCGGAGATCTCCGGCTCCGCCAGCACATCCAGATACATGGGGCGGCTGGTCACGGTGCCGGAGGTATTGGTGGCGCTGACCGTGTAGGTGCCTTCATGCGCCCGCTGGACGGGATTGCGGGTGAGGGTGGCGGCATTCGCTCCGGAGATAGGCTCGCCGTTGAGATACCATTGGTAGGTGATCGCCCCGGTTCCCAGCGCGGTGGACGTGAGGGTGACGTTGGCGTTGAGGTTCACCGTGTTCGCCGGGGTGGTGGCGGTTGCCGTCACGGGGTGGGTGGAGAAGGCAAGTTCGGTGTCAGCGGTGAAGTAGCGGACGAAGTAGGAATGTGAGGTCGCCTCATCGGTGAAGGTACCTGCCAGGATGTGGGTGCCGTTGGTGGACGGTGCCATCATGAGGGCCGGGCCGGTGGCGGCGGAGTGCCCGGTGGTCGCGCCGAATCCACGGCGGTCGCGGGCACCGTTGGGGTGGAGGACTTCATGGACCGTGCGGTTGCCCTGGGCGTCCATGGTGATGTTTCCGGCCAGGGAAAGGCGGCCGTCCGGCAGGACCCGCAGCGCATGGACCACCCCGGTGAAAGATGACGGGAAGAAGGACGGGATGTGGGCACCGGTGATGGCGTCGAACTTCGCGACCCGCCCGGCGGGAGCCGCGCCAATGAGAGTGATGTTCTCTCCGCCGATGAAGACGGAGCCATCCGCTCCGGCGGTGATCGCGTTGATGCGAGGGATGCCGCTGGAGGTGGCGAACGCTCCGGGACCGGCGAATTGCGGATCGAGCACGCCTTCCGCGTCCAGGCGTGCGACACGGTTCCGGGTTTGTCCCGCGACATGGGTGAAGGAGCCGCCGAGGAGGATGCGGCCGGAGGTGTCCTGGGAGATCGCGGTGACGGAGGCGGCTGGAGTCAGGGAGACCGGCGCGAAAAGCGGGTCGATGGCCCCGGTGACCTTCGTCCGGAACAGCTTTGAAGGATGGCCGGACACGGTGGCGGAGGCACCTGCCTGGACAAGCAGGCGGCCATCGGAAAGGAGGGCCATGGCGGCGATGGCGCTGCCGCCGCCGGTGCCGATGTTGGTGAAGCTGAATTGGTCGTCCTTCGTCAGGTCCGCATTGAGGCGGATGGCGCCGAACTCGGAACCGACGATGATCTTTCCGTCCGGCAGGCGGAAGAGCCACTTCACCGTGCCGCTGATGTCCAGGGGACTGGAATCGAAACTGGTGTCGATGGTGCCGTCCGGGAAGAGCCGGAAGAGCGTGCGGGTGCCGGTCGCGGCGGAGCTGAACGAGCCGCCCGCGAGGTGGCTGCCATCCGGCAGGGTGAGGATGGTGTTGTAGCTGCCGCTGGTGGGTGAAGTCGGTGTGAATCCAAAGCGGAATGAAGGATCCACGGTGCCGTGGCGGGGGAGGACGGAGAGGTAAAAGGTGGGGGTGTCCGTGCTGCCGCCCGGGCCGGTGATACGGAGGAAATAGTTCCCTGCGTCAGCGGCGGTGAGGGCGGGGAAGAAGTAGCCCGCGTTCGCCGCGCCGGAAAGGGCGGAACCGTTCTTGTACCACTGGTAGGTGAGCGGACCGGTGCCACCCGCCTGGGCGGACAGGTGGTGCCGGTAACCCAGGTAGCCGGGGGCTGCGGACGGTGGATGGATGATGTAAGGTGCTCCTCCGATGTTGAGGCGGCTGGACTGGCTGACCAGCACCGTGCCGCCGATGGTCACACGCACGTGGTAGCGGGCCGCGTCCGACGTGGATACGGACGGGATCACAAGTGAAGCTGAGGATTGTCCGGAAATGATCTGGCCGTCCTTGAACCATTCGTAGATGGCTCCGGATGCGGGGCCCGCAAGGGTGACGGTGAAAGTTGCCTGCTGTCCCGGGGAAGCGGTCACATCCCCCGGGAAGCTGCGGATGGAGGGATAGGCAGGAGCCGCGCCAGTGAGGAGGTGGAAGGTATTGGCGGCACCAACGAGGATGTTGCCGTCCGGTTGGGCGTGGAGGGTATTGATGGTCTGGGCCGCGGGGCGTCCCGGAAAGCTGGTGTCGAGCGTGCCGTCCGTGTTCAGGCGGGCGATGTTGTTGCGGGTTGTGCCGTTGACCTGGGTGAAGGCTCCGCCGAGGAGGATTCGGTCCTGGCCATCGAGAGCCAGTGTGAGGACCCGGCCGTTGTTTCCGCTCACGAAGGTCGGCGGCGTGAACGAGCCATCAATGGCACCGGTCGGCAGGATGCGGGCGACGCGTGCGATGTTCGTGCCACGGTAGCTGGTGAAGTCCCCCGTGGCGACAATGGAACCATCCTTCTGGAGGGCGATGGTGTTCAGGTCGCCATTGAAGCCATTGTTGGAAGTGCCGCCCGTATCGAAGGTGAGATCCAGCGTGCCGTCGGGATGGAGGCGGGCGATGCGGCCTCGCTGGAGTCCGTTCACCGTGTTGAACTCTCCGGCGATGATGAGCTTTCCGTCCGGCGCGATGACGAAGGAGCGGACGAAATCGCCGGTGTTGGGCGGGTTGAATGAAAAGTCGATGCCACCGTTGTGGTTGAAGATGCGATGGATGCCGTAGCTGCCTGCCACGTAGGTGGTGTCCCCTGGGCCTGGGCGGATGGCGTAAGTCGTGCCACCCAGCTCATTGGGCCAGTCAAAGGCATGGTCGATGGAACCATCCGGCAGCACCTTGCGCAGGTATTGGCTGGAGGTGCCGCCTCCTCCGACGAGGACGGAGCCGTCGGAGAGGGGCTGCATCGCGTAGGGTGTTTCGTTGGTGGTGATGGTGGTGGTGGAAGGGAGGAAGGCGGGATCCCTCGTCCCGTCGGGCAGCAGGCGGGTCAGCCGGTGACCGGGCGTATTGGGGAAAACCGTGCCGAACGCTCCGCCGAACCAGAGGGTGCCATCCTGCCCGCGGGCGACGGCGTGGACCGGCCCGGTGACGGAGAGCGGCTGCACGGAGTAGTCGATGTGGCCGGGGGTGGCGGGTTCCACGTTCACGGTGGCCGCGTTGGATACCGCCGTGCCGCCGCCATTGGTGATCTCCAGCGTGTAGCTTCCGGCGTTGGCCGCGGACGCGGACGGGACGGTGTAGGTGCGTGAGGTGGCACCGGAGATGATGTTGCCGCCCAGTTTCCACTGGTAGGTGATCGGCAGGGTGGCGTTGGAGTGGCTCGCGGTCAGGGTCAGGGTTGCCCCTTCGTTGACGCCCTTGCTCTCCGGCTGGGTGATGATCGCGGGTGCGATGGCGACCCGCGGCGCGGAGGTGAGGTCGATGCGGAAGAACGCCGTCGTCGATGAGTAGATGAGCGTGTTTCCGCCGATGGAGAGCTGCCGTGCGTTGGAACCCCTGAAGGCGGGAGCAGTGCCGCCATTGATCCTCGCGAAGGAGTTTCCGCCATCCGTGGACTCCAGCAGGTTCTGGCTGCTGGTGAAGGCGTAGATGCGCGTGCCGTCGGTGGCAAGGCTGCGGATGCTGCCCTGGCCAAGGGATTGGGTGACGTTCGTCCAGGTGTTCCCCTGGTCGGTGCTGCGGAAGATGTTGGCATCCTGGACCGCGGCGAAGATGGTACCATCATCCAGCGTCACGATGTCCCGGGCGGAGGCGGAGGAGAGACCGTTGTTGACCGCCGTCCAGTTCGCCCCGCCATCCATGCTGCGGTAGATGCCCGTGGAGGGACCGGTGGCGAAGACCGCTTGGGATGTGGAAGCGATGCCGCTGAGGACGGTCGCCTGGTAGGGCCAGGTGAGGGTGGCGGGGATCCCGTTGCGGGCAGGTGCCCAGGTGAGGCCGTTGTCGGTGGATTTCCAGACTCCTTGGCCAAGCTGGTCGCTGGCATAGAGCGCCCCCTGGTGCTCGGTCATTCCCGTGAAGCCGATGCCGGGCGGATAGCTGGAAGGGGAGGGTGTCGGTACTTCGGTCCACGAGGCTCCGTTGCTGTCGGAATACCAGACCGGACTGCCGATGCGGTTGTCCCAGGTGGCGAGATCCCCCATCCGGAACAGACGGCCGGAGGATGCCTTGAAATAGTGGTTCGCCGTGATGATGCGGTTGGATGAATCCAGCAGGTTCCCGGAGACATTGGTCCAGGTCACCCCTCCGTCATTGGAGCGGTAGTCGCCCGTGGTGGTGCCTGCGAACCACGACGTCCCGGTGAAACGCTGGGGGCCCGATCCGGCGGGTGTTCCGGAGATCTGCCCGGAGAGGGACTGCCATGTCTGCGCGGAGGAGGGAGTGGGGACGAGCAACGCGGATAGGATGAGGGAGGAGCGGAGGACGCTTTTCATGGGATGAAGGGCGGGGAAGGTTGGAAGGGAGTTGCGGCGGATGCCGTGGAGGCTCGTGTCAGGATGCTTTGCCGGGGTAACAACGATCCGACGGAGTTTGTATTGGATGAAAATTTCCGGATATCCCCTGAACCGGGGATATGGCATTCCAATCAAAACGGATGTTTTCCGTCCTGCTGTTGGAATATCCCGGGGGGATCCGCCTGCGGAGGATCCGGAAAACGGAACATGCCTGCTCCGGAAGGTGGTTATGCCAGCCACCTGGCAAACCAACCGAAGGCCTCTTCCTGCATCGGGAGGTCGAACTTGTGGTGGCCCTCATGATAACCCGACCGGTATCTGTCAGCGGCGTCCGCCTTCGTGTAGATGTCCCGCAGGATGGAGTCCGCCTTCTTCATCTGTTCCAAGGTGAAGAGCTGGTCCTGGCTGTTGTTCAGAACCATGACCGGGACGGAAGGGCGGATGCCCAGGATCTCCGGGAAATCGAGGAAATTGGACAACAGGGGGCAGTAGATCATCCACGTATGGGTGTATGCCTTGTGCAACAGGAAGTCATCCCAGGTGGACATGAAACCGATGCAGACGGCGCACTTGATCCGGTCGTCGAGGCCGGTGAGATAGACGGTTCTCAGCCCACCGCCGGAAAGTCCCCCGCAGCCGATCTTGTCCGGGTCCACATCCGCGCGGGCAGACAGCACGTCGAGGGCGGCCCTGTCTTCCGCGAGGGTCACGCCCGGCCAGGTCGTGCCGGCGCAGAACAGCGACTTGGCCATGACATTTTCATGTTCGGCGGCCCATGTGTTGTAGGCGGCGATGTTCGCGCCGTCCTCAGGATCAGCGTCCGACTTTCCCGCCACATTGAGGGGACCCCATGGAATGCCTTCCATATCCCCGTAGTGGACCCGTCGGCTGCCGAAGGCGAAGGTGTCATGGACCAGCACGACATGGCCGCGTCTGGCGACCTCGTTCGCCCACGCCATTCCGCTGTAGTATTTCTTCTGGTGCTCGATCTGCAGCGGATGCGCTTCAGCGGAGGTCCGGGTGATCTTCCTCGTGCCGAAGTACTTGTTCCCGCCATGATCGTGCAGCGCGAGGATGCCCGGCAGCGGTTCCCTGGCACCTTCGGGTTTGAGGAGGATTGCCTGGGTGCGCCTGCCATAGGGCAACTGCCAGCTCAGTTCCTCGACGGTGAGGCCTTCATAGGTGTAGGATCTGTCCACCACCGCCTCCGGTTTTTCCAGCACCGGAGGTGAAAGCAGTTCCCAGGTCTTTTCCCGCGCCGCCTTCCGCCAGGATTCCAGGTCTTTCCATCTGTCATGACGGAAAGAAAGGGAAGGTATGGCGGGACGCAGCGATGAAGCCCAGTTACCGTAGTTTCCGATGATGCTTTTCTCCTGCTGGGCGGCGGCGGTGGAGGCCGCACGGGCTTGATCCGGCGGCAGAAGCGATGATGCGCCCAGCCATGCGGGAATGCCGCCCAGGATCCCCGTGGAACTTTTCAGAAAGTCGCGGCGGGTGGTGTTTCCTTCTGCATCAGGGTTCTCGTTCATGATCTCGGGAGGTCGATCCGGACGTCGGCGATACGGGCGGTCTCCGGATACACCTAGATTTCCTACAGCGGTAACCGCTGGATGTTAAAGCATTTCGTGAATGCCCGCCATGCCGCGTGGGAGGGCGGAATTGACGATTCCGGGGCGGGTGAAGATTTGCGCGTCATATTTTCCCGGGATCGGCTAAATCTTCATGACACTTATGGCTGTCGATTCTTCCAACCGGGGGCACACCCCAGCGTTCGTCGGGCATCTCACGGGATGCCAGAGTGCGCTGTATGCATTCATCTGCGCGCTGCTGGGAGGTGCGGAGGGAGCGGGGGACGTCCTGCAGGAGACGAACATCGTGCTCTGGAACAAGGCGGCTGACTATGATCCCGCCCGCCCTTTCCTGCCGTGGGCCTACACATTCGCGCGGTTCCAGGTCCTGGCGTGGCGGAAGAAACAGTCGCGGGACCGGCTTGTTCTGGATGATGACCTGCTGGACCGTGTGGCGGATGACTTCGTGGCGCTGGATGTGACGGCGGAAAAGCAACTGGAGGCGCTGGAGGGATGTCTCTCAAAGCTGCCTCCGCCCCAGCGGGAACTGCTGGATTCCCGTTACACGAAAGGGGAGCCGGTCAATGAGATCGCGGTGCGGATGGGACGGGATGAGAACGTGGTTTCCGCAAGTCTCTACCGCATCCGGAAAACGCTGATGAGGTGCGTCGAAAGCACCCTTGGACAGGAGGCCCGCTCATGAATCCGGCAGGTGAATTTGAACTGTTGCTGGCCGCGGTGCTTCATGGGGAAGCGTCTCCGGCGCAGTTGGAACGGCTCCGGGAGCTGATGCGTTCGGATGCCTCGCTGCGTGCGGAGTATGTCGCGCAGATGCGGGCCCATGCCCTCCTCCGGTGGAGCGCGGGAACCGCAACCCCGGAGGAAAGTCCCGCGGCGGCGGTGGTGGCATTTCCACAGCGCCGTTGGGGTAGATGGCTGGCGGGCGTTGCTGCGGTGGGTTTGCTGGGGTTCTTCCTCTCTCCCCGGCCTGCGGAAAAGCCGCAACCTCCCGCCATGGTGAAGCTGGAAGTGCTGGAGGCATCCCAGCAGGGTGGGGTGGGGGGAGGGTCCATCCCCATCACCACGGGTATGGAACTTTCGGTGAGTGAACTGCAGATGCCGGAGGGATCGTTCCGCTTCCGCCTGGGATCGGGCGTGGTGGTCGGTGTCACGGGGCCGGCTGAGCTGCAGTTTTTCAACGCCATGCACCTGCGCGTGATCCGCGGAAAGGTCACGGCGGATGTGGGTGAAGAAGGCAAGGGCTTCATCGTGGACACCGCCCAGACGCGGGTGGTGGATCTGGGTACACGCTTCGGCGTGGATGTTGCGGAATCCGGGCATACCGATGTGGTGGTGTTCCAGGGGGAGGTGGAGCTATATGATGCCGACCGCAAAAGCGGGGCTGCCCGGCCAACCTCCGTCAGCCGCCTGGTGGAAGGAGAGGCGGTGCGGGTGAACGTGGCGAAGGAGGTGAGCCGCATCTCCAGTGTCTCCTCCGGTCCGGTGGGCGATGATGAATGGTCCACCAGTGGTATGGGCGATGGTCTGTCCACCATTTCCGCGGTGCATGACAATCTCCACAACCCGAAGTCGAACTTCTACTACCGCATCCTCCGTGGAGGGATGCGGGAGGATGCCCGGGCATTCATCGCGAAGCGCCATGAATGGAATGGTCTGGATGAAGAGGGCCTGCCCGACTGGCTGGTGGGGGCGGATCTGGTGCAGACCTTTCCGGCCGGCG
Organism: Luteolibacter sp. SL250; assembly: GCF_026625605.1. Taxonomy (NCBI): domain Bacteria; kingdom Pseudomonadati; phylum Verrucomicrobiota; class Verrucomicrobiia; order Verrucomicrobiales; family Verrucomicrobiaceae; genus Luteolibacter; species Luteolibacter sp. SL250. Next base: position 3,447,536 of record NZ_CP113054.1, on the reverse strand, counting down.
ACCGCAACGGAACCCTGCAACTCACGGTGACCACCACCATGCCCGCCGAACTCTATGTGATCGTGGACAGCCGCGTGCCCGCGCCCACCTGGCTGGCGGACGCGTTCCAGGACACAGGAGAGCGGATCGGTCTGGAGAACGCGCCGCTGCCGGACAGCGGGATCGATACGGGGAAAGGGCCGGGGGGGGGGAATCTCGCGCCATTCGCGGTCTGGAAACGGGTCCTCCCCCAAGCGGGTGACTATGTCCTCGGACCGCCGCCGCTGGGGCCGGAGGACCGCCCGCACTGGATGTATGGCATCGCCGCCCGGAAATTCTGAAAACCTTTTCCCCCCCAAAAAAAAAGTACTCCGAAACCCATGAAACCCATCCGTATCCATCACCTCCTGGCGCTTCTGCCGGCGCTCTCCGCTTGTCCGTATGCCCGTGCGGCGAATATCGTGTTCACGGTTTCCTCGGGTAACTGGAACTCCAGCAACTGGACCGGCGGAGGTGTGCCTCCGGGTAGCTCGGATTCGGGGCTGATCCGCGGGAACAGGACGGTGACCCTGGACCAGGACCAGGGGACCATCATCAACGTGTTCCTCGGTGAGGACTCGGGATATGGCACCTTGCTTTTCAATGCGGGTGGCTCCCTGAACCTGACAGGTACCATGGATGTGATGCGGCGCGCGAGCGGCAGCATGCCGGATGCGGTGGGCACCCTGACGATGACAGGAGGCGCGCTGACTTCCGCCGGAGGCATGTATGTCGGGGTTGGTGGAGCGGGGAACACCGGCACCAGTTCCGGCACGGCAACCATTTCCGGAGGTTCCTATACGGGCGCGGTGTCCATCGGCTCCATTTCCGTGTCCACTGCGGTTGGAGTCTTCAATGTGGTGGGGTCTTCCGCATCGATCGGTGATGGTGGCGCCGCGAGGTCGTTCTCCGTGAATCCCTATGGCACGCTGGGCTTCACCCTGGGGGCCACGGGAGTCTCCACCCTCGACTATGCGGCGAGTGCCGTGAACTTCGCCAATGGTTCCTCGATCGTGATCGATGGCAGCGCCTACACCGGAACCGGAGGTGACCTGGTGCTCATCAATGGTGGAACACTCACTGGCACTGCGGCGCGGACTTTCACCGGCTTTACGGGGTTCACCCCGGAACTGATCTACAACCAAGGGGGGGACGGCGACCTGATCCTGCGTCTCACCGCCGTGCCGGAACCGGCGGTGATCACCCTCGCCTCAGGATGGATGGCGTTCGGCCTCCGCAGAAGGCGCACCCGCTCCGCCGCCTGATCTCCGGCAACATTTCCTGATTCCATGAAATCCGCCCCATTTGTCGCGGCAGTCCTCGCTTTGTTCTCCACCGGTGTTTCGACCGCCGTGGAGGTGAAGAAGGTGCTGTTTTTTTCGAAATCCTCCGGCTTCGAGCATTCCGTCATCCGCCACACCGACGGCAAGCCGAGCCACGTGGAGAACGTGCTGGCGGAGATCGGAAAGGCGCATGGCATCGAGTTCACCTGCACGAAGGACGGCGGGATTTTCACCAAGGAAGGGTTGGCCCCATTTGATGCGGTCTTCTTCTACACGACGGGGGATCTCACGAAGCCGGGGAATGACGGCCAGCCACCGATGCCGGCGGACGGAAAGCAGGTGCTGATCGATTTCATCAGCTCCGGCAAAGGCTTCATCGGCACACACAGCGCGACGGATACCTTCCACAGCGCGGGAGACCGCTACACGAACAACCACGAGTGTGATCCGTATATCTGCATGCTCGGCGGGGAGTTCATCACCCATGGCTCCCAGCAGGAGGCGACGCTCACAGTGGCCAGCCCCGCGTTTCCCGGCATGGCTGCGGCGGGCGGGGGCTTCAGGATCATGGAGGAGTGGTATGCGATGAAAAACTTCGCGCCGGATCTCCATGTGCTGCTGGTCCAGCAGACGGCGGACATGACGGGAAACAAGAAAGGAAATCCGTATGACAGGCCGCCATTTCCCGCGGCATGGGCGCGGACGCAGGGGAAGGGGCGCGTCTATTACACCTCGCTCGGCCATAAGCCGGGCACGTGGACGAACCCGATCTTCCAAGGCATGCTGGTGGGGGCGCTGAACTGGACCACCGGCAGGGTGGATGCGGATGTGACGCCGAACATCACGAAGGTCACGCCCGGCTTTGCGACGAACGGACCACCTTCAAAGACTACGGCGGAGATCGAAGCAGGTGAGGATGCGGACGGGGGGATGACGGAGACTGCTCCGTCAGGGGTGGCCGGGCTGGTGGTGACCGCGTCCGGCCACCAGGGAGGTGCCCGTCCGAACCCGCCGGAGAATGCCATCGACGGGAAGCCGGAAACCTATTGGGCGGCGAAGGGACTGGAGTTCCCCCAGTGGCTGCAGGTGGATTTCGGGAAGCCGGTGAAGCTGGGGATCAGCCGCATCACATGGACCTCCGCGAAGCATCGTTTCCACTATCGGATCGAGGGATCGGATGATGGAAAGCAGTGGAAGATGATCTTCGATGGGACCGCGAACACGCGGATCAAGGTGATGGAGGACAAGCTGGAGGGAATGGCCAGGTATCTCCGTGTGACCCTTGTCGGTGTGGCGGATGGGATTCCCGGAAAGGTCCGCCCCGGCATCTCCGGATGGGAGTTTCCCGGCATGGTGATGCCGGCGAAGGCGAAGCCTGCTACCGCCGTGGCCAAGGTATCCATTTCCCCGGAAAAGGAAAAAGAGCTGCTGGCTGAGACACGCATTCCGGACGGCTATGAGGCGACGATTTTCGCCGCGCCGCCGATGATCAACTACCCGACGTTCATCGCGACGGCTCCGGATGGCACGGTCTTCGTCTCCTGCGACAAGAACGGCGCGGGCGGCAGGAAGCCGCATCAGGGGCGGATCGTCCGGCTGCGGGATACGGACGGCGATGGCCGGGCGGACAAGGCGACGGATTTCGTAGCGGACATCGACACGCCGCGCGGCCTTGTATGGGACCATGACAGGCTCTACGTCATGCACCCGCCGCACCTCAGCGTCTTCATCGACAAGGACGGCGATGGTGTTTCCGATGAGCACAAGATCCTGGTGAAGAACATCGGCTGGGGATTCAAGGATCGGTCGGGCGACCATGCTTCGGATGGCCTGGAAATGGGCATCGACGGCTGGCTCTACGGATCGGTCGGTGATTTCGGATTCTTCCAGGCTGAGGGTGCGGATGGAAAAAAGGTCACTCTGCGCGGCGGCGGCGTCATCCGGGTGAGGCCGGATGGAACGGGACTGGAGATCCATTCGCGGGGCACGCGGAATGTCTATGCGGTGGCGGTGGATCCGCTGCTGAATGTCTATGGCCGCGACAACAACAACGACGGTAGCTGGGGTGTCCTGCTCCATCATTTCACCGGCATGGACCAACGTGGCTATCCGTCGCTGTTCCTGAACTTCCCGGAAGATGTCCTGCCGCCGATGGCGGACTATGTCACCGGCTCCGGCAGTGGTGCTTTCTATCTCGATGAACCGGGCGTCCCGGAGAAGCACCGTGGTCTGTTCACCTGCGACTGGGGTAAGAGTTTCGTCTATCATCACCCGCTGACGCCATCCGGTGCCACATTCAAGGCAGGCCAGGAGGAGTTCATCGGCGTGCCGCGCACCATCGACATGAAGGCGGACGCTTCCAGCAACCTCTACGTGGCGAGCTGGCGCGGCGCGATCTTCAACTACTCCGGCGAGGACGTCGGTTACATCGCACGGGTGAAGCGTGGCGGCTATCAGGCGCAAGCCTTGCCGGACTTTGCGGAGGCGGGGCCACGGGAACTGCTGGCCCTGCTCGGCTCGGATAGCCATCGCCGCCGCATCGAGGCGCAGCGTGCGCTCGTCCGTGGCGGGGGCGCGGTCCGCCTGGCGGCGCCACTCGCCGCGCTGGCTGGAAATGCCAAACAACCGCTTGCGGTGCGGGTGGCGGCGGTTTTCGCCCTGAAGCAGGCGCTCGGTGAGGAATCACATTCCGGGCTGGCGGCACTGGCGTCTGACGCGGAGATCCGGCCCTTTGTCATCCGTGCGCTGACAGATGATCTTGGCAAAATGAAGCAGGTGCCGGTTTCCACACTGCTGACCGCGCTGGACGACGAACTGCCGCGCACCCGTCTGGAAGCCGCCCGCGCCCTGGGTCGTCTGGGGGATCTTTCACAGGCTGGATCCATCGCCGCACGCCTCATTGAGAAGGATCCGGTGGTGCTGCACACCGTCGTGCGGGTGCTGGATGAACTGCGGGCGGACGATGCCTGCTTCGCGATGCTGTCACGCCGCGACCTCCAGCCCTCCGCCCATGCCGCCGCGCTGCGGGTCGTGCGCGGCCACCATCAGCCGGAGGTTGTGGGGAATGTCATAGGCCTCCTGGAAAAGGAAAAGGATACTGCCCGCCGCAGGGATCTGCTTTCCGCTCTCTGCCGCCTTCATTCCCGTGAAACGGAATGGAAAGGGAATGGCTGGGGATTGGCACCGGATACTACGGGACCGTATTTCCTGCCGGAAGCCTGGGCGGAGACTCCGCGCATCACGGCGGTGCTGAAACAGGAAGTCCTCGCCGCGAAGGGCGACGAAGCCGCCTTCCTCATCGGTGAGCTGAATCGCCACCAGATCCATCTGGAGGAAGCGGTAGCATCCATCCTGAAACTGGCGGAGGACGACGCGCGCCACATCCCGGCGGCGGTGGACATGCTGGCACGCGGCACCACCGTGCCGGAGCAGGGGACACCCATCTTGGTCCGCGCCGCCCTCGACAAGAAATCATCCGATGACGTTCGCGGGGATGCGGTCGTCGCGCTGTCCCGCACCACCAGCGCGGAAGGTTGCCTCGCCAGCCTGGAAGTCTTCGCCGACTTCGAGAAAAAGCCGCGCGGCGAACGTCTTCGCAGCCGCCCGTTCAAGCGGGCAAAGGAAGCTTTCTTCAGCTCGCAGGCACTCCCGTCGCACACGGCCCTGCTCATCCGGACGGCCCTGGGATCCGGGGATGGCACTCCCGCATGGGCGGACGCGGCTTTGCTGAAAGTATCCGCCGGTTCCGCCGAGGCACGTGGCCACATCGATGACTCCTGGAAGTCTCCCGCCGGTCGTGTGCGCATCCTTTCCGCCATCACCGTGTCCATGGACCGTGGCGCGAAGGACAGGGTGCTTTCCGCGCTGGCGGATCCGGACAAGGCGGTGGCCACGGCGGCGGCCGTCGCGGCAAAGGCGCTCAAGCTGGACCCCAAAGCGACGCCATCCGCGCTCATCGGCACGCTCAAGCAGGAGGCCGTGCTACGCACAATGGCGAAGATGAAGGGCGACCCGGAGCTGGGTGAGCAACTCTTCACCCAGCAGGGCTGCATGGCATGCCATACGGTGAACGCGGGCGACGCCCTGCGTGCCGGACCTTACCTCGGAGGCACCGCCGGGGTCTATCGCAAGGACGAGCTGGCGGAAATGATCCTCAATCCGTCGAAGTCACTCGCCCAGGGATACGAGCCGCACCAGATCACCACGAAAGATGGCGGTGTCCATCTCGGCTTCATCGAAACGGCGGACAAGGAGAAACTCGTCGTCCGCGACATGGCGATGCAGAGGAAGGATATCCGCGCGGGCGATGTCACGGAGAACCTCGCGCTGGAAACCTCGCTGATGCCACCGGGACTGGTGGACAGCCTCACCGAGAAGGAACTGGCCGCCCTCCTGGCCTACCTCGAATCCCTCGCCGCCCATTGAGAAACATGTCATTCATCCGGTCATCGGCGCTGCTGGGCGTCTTGGTCATCGCTTCCCACATGGGCGTCGCGCGTGAAGCCGCGCCGCAGCCCGTGGTGGACATCCGCGGCAGCGTCCGCCCGACTCCGGTCCGGCATGCGGCGGATGGTGCGGTGAAAATTTCAGGCTCCGTTTCATCGCCGGATGCGGAGGTCAATGTCCGCGTCACGCTCAGCACGGGTGGCAGTGCGGAGGCGGTGGTGCCCGTGGCGGGAGGAAAATTCACCTGCAGTTATCCCGCCGACTTCACCGGTGCGCCGCCACTGGCTGCCAGCCTGCTGTATGTGGATGCCTCCACCGGGCCGGACCTGTCCGGGCAACGGGCGGAGTGCGTGTTCATCATCCGTGGGGCGGACGGACCACCTGACCTGCCATCCGCATTCAGTGACGACTTCATCGATTCGAAGGGGAAGAAAGATGCCGACGCCTCCACCTGGGCCGGTCACCGGGAATTGGTGAATCTTTTCATGCGCAGCCGCGGCGCAAAGCTGTCGGGGATCGGCCGCGCCGATTTCGATCTGGCGAAGAAAGCTGACTTCGCGCGCTTCAAGGAACTGGGGACCTTGTATGATTTCGACCACCGCGACCGGGACTGGAGCACGCCGCTGAACCATCGTGTGGCACGGGCCTTCTGGCAGGCGGAGTGGAACCGCTGGTTCGGCCCCGGGAACGACCATCCTTGGGATGGCGATGCGGACAACCGGAAGCCGGAGAATTACCGGCCATACACCTTCACGAACGATCTCGCGGATCTCTACATCCTCCACCGGATGCGCCAGTCGCTCCATGGTGCTGCCGGTGACAACCGTGCAACGATGTCCTCGGAGTCGCTGGCGAACCTGATCGCCCTCCAGCAACGTGGAACGGAGAACTTCGCGAAGGAAGACGGTCTGCACTACACGGCCGGGGCCTTCCGCTACGGCATGTTCGAGACCGGGGAATGGCTGGAGGAAGGAACCGGTTGGTTCGTCAGCCCCAAGTCGGGCGATCACCGGCATGGTGGAGTGTTCAACGGACGGTCCGCCTGGGCGCTGGGGGAGGCCGTGAGGCATGACCCATCCGGACCGGATGCCGCTGTCGCGGCGGAGGCCCTTGCGCTGACCTTGCGCTTCTGTCTGCACGATGGCCTTGCGAAAAACTACACGAAGCGGGTGGGGGACGGCTTGCCCTTCTGGCGGCAGGCCGGGGAGCATGGATACCTTACCCTTGGCATGGTCGCCGCGGCATCCGTGAAGCCGGATTTGCCGGTGGTTCTCCAGATCGGTGCGCCGCCGGTGCCGCTGAAGGATGTCACCGCCCGTGCGCTGGACGCACTGGTGGCCGCGCTCAACAAGGACGGCCACTGGACGAAATATCCGGACCAGGACGCCATGGGGCTGGCCGCCCTGGCGGAAGGAGCGCTTGCTTTCCCGGATCATCCGCACGCCGCGGCATGGAAAGGTGCCGTGGTCCGCGTCGCGGACGGTTGGCTCGCCGCGAAGCATGATCCGTCCGAGAGGAAATCACCCTGCCACCACTTCGGCCGCCGTGAGGGATCCCGCATGACCTACTACATCGGTGACAAGGAGGAGGTCCACATCAACCTCTACATCTCCGGGCTGTGGATCCACGCGCTGGCGAAAACCTGGCACCTCACCGGTGGTGCCCAATACCGGGCGCGCCTGGAGGGCATGCTTTCCTATCTCTGCGGGGACAATCCCTTCCACGTCCGGCTGCTCAACGAAATGGGCGGCGTGCCCAACATCATCCGCGACACGGATGACAGTAACAGCCGCATGAGCTGGGACTGCTACCCGGAGTCCACCGCCTTCGTCCAGATCGGACTTCTTCACTGGCTCGATGCCATCCATCCAAAACCATGATACCTGACTTCATTCGTCGCATACCACTATTCCTCGGCCTAGCCACCATGTGTCCGGCGCAGACGGATCTCCTCGTCTATGGCGGCACCCCCGCCGGGGTTTCCGCCGCGGTGTCCGCAGCCCGCCAGGGCCGCAGCGTCGTGCTTGTCGAGCCACTCTACTACGTCGGCGGCATGATGTCCGGCGGCCTCACCAAGACGGATATCGGGGACCGTGCCACCATCGGTGGCGTGTCGAAGGAGTTCTTCGACCGCGTGCTGAAGCACTACCAGAAAGCTTATGGTCCGGAGTCAGAGCAGGTGAAAACCAGCAAGGAGGGCGCTTTCTTCGAGCCGAAGGTCGCCGGTGAAATCTTCCGCACCATGCTGGATGAGGCCGGGGTCAAGGTGCTGCTGAAGCATGACCTGGTGTCCGCATCGATCAATGGCGGAGCCGTTTCCTCCGTAGTTCTGAAAACCGGAGACGCCACCTCCACCCATGAGGCGAAGGTTTTCATCGACGCCACCTACGAAGGGGATCTCCTCGCCGCGGCGGGTGTCCCGTATCGCGTGGGGCGGGAGGCCAGGTCGGAGTTCGGCGAATCCCTCGCGGGCATGACCGAGGGTCCGGAAGAGTATCTCGGAATGGGTGACCACCGGGTGCAGTCCTACAACATGCGTTCCACCCTGACAAACCGGGCGGACATCCTGGTGCCCGTCCCGAAGCCGGATGAATACATGCCGGATGCCCACCGTGGGTTCATCGATGCGGTGAACCGCAACGGCTACAAGACCTTCGAGGAGCTGTTCCATGATGTGCCTCTGTGGGGCGGGGTGAACGGAAAGTTCGACCCCAACAAGGCGGACGCCGTCGGCATGAACCTCGGCTACGTGGAGGCGGATCCGGAGGGACGCCGCCGCATCGTGAAGCGTCTCCAGGACTATTGGCTGAGCCTGTGGTACATGCTCCAGAACGATCCGGATCTGCCGGAAGAGTTCCGCGCCAGCGCGAAAAAGTGGGGCCTGCCGAAGGATGAGTTCGTGGAAAGTGGTCATGTCAGTCCACAGCCGTACGTGCGGGTTGGACGGCGGATGATGGGGCGATATTTCCTCACCCAGAACGACGTGATGGACGACCGCTACAAGGAGGATGCCATATGCCTGGGCAGCTACAACATCGACTCCCATGAGATCCAGCGGATGCTGACGGACAAGGGATGGGCGAAGGAAGGCTTCATCATCGAGAAGATTGATCCCTATGAGATTCCCTACCGCTCCATCACCCCCTATGCTCCGAAGAACCTGCTGGTGACCTGCGCGGTGAGCGCTTCGCACATCGCCTACGGCACCCTGCGGATGGAGCCGGTCTTCATGATGATCGGCCAGGCGGCGGGGGAGGCGGCGGACCTTTCGCTGAAGCACAAGAAGCCCGTCCAACAGATCCCGGTGCCGGAACTGCAGAAGCGGCTGTCCGATGTGGGCATCGCGCTGAAGGCGCCCTTCCGTCCGAAGGTGGATCTGGTCATCAAGACCCAGCCTCCCTACCAGCCCGGCCAGGTGATCGAGTTCGAGGCGAAAGTCGCCCGCTCCCGTGGTGCGGTGAAGGATTTCCAGTGGAACTTCGACGGCAGCGGCGAGGTACAGGGCCGGGAAGCCACGGCGACGTTCCGTTTCCCCGTATCGAAGAAGTATCACCTCACGCTCACCGCCACGGATGCGGATGGACTGAAATCCCTCCCTGTCACCACCGTGATCCAGGTCGGCGAAAACCAGGAGACGGATCCGGAAGTCTATTTCACCGAGGCGAAGGTGATCGGTCGCTGGAACCGCGCCGCGACGGGATTGGTCGGCTACCGCTTCCGCACTCCCTACCATGACATGAATGCGGGCAAGGGGGAGAAATCCGTCGTCTTCGAAACTTCGGTGCCGGAGGATGGCGTGTATCGGGTGGCCATCGCCTATCCGCATGACGCGAACCGCTCGCCGAACGTGCCGGTCACCATCGACTCCGCGGACGGGACGAAGGAGATCATCCTCAACCAGAAGAAAAAGGCATCCGACCTCGCGTTCGCGCCTGTCGGGGAATTCCGGTTCACGAAGGGCAAGCCCGCCCGCGTGACCATCAGCAACAAGGGCACCACCGGTTTTGTCGCCGCGGACGCGGTCCGCTGGGTGCGCGTCGGCCCATAACCCCATCAACAACCCATCATGAAACATTCCATGGATCGAATGAAACGGACGGTGCTGGCTGTCGCCGGCATCGCGGCCGGACTGCTGGCCTCCGCGCGTGCGGACGAGCCGGTCAAAGCGGACGTCGTCGTCTATGCCGGGACACCGGCGGGCATCACCGCCGCCATCGCCGCCGCCCGGGAGGGCCGGACGGTTTCCCTGGTGGAGCTGAACAACCGCGTGGGCGGCATGATCAGCGGCGGCCTCACCAACACCGACATCGGCAAGCGCTGGACCGTCGGCGGCTTGTCGGAGGAGTTCCTCACCCGCGTGGTCGGCTACTACGCGGAGAAATACGGCCCGGATTCCGAGCAATACAAGGCCTGCAAGAACGGTCGGAAATATGAACCCCACGTCGCGGAACTGATCTTCGAGCGGATGCTCGCGGAGCAACCGAAGATCAAGGTCTGGAAAGGGCACCGCTACCACTCGGTGACCCTGGACGGAGCGAGAATCGTTTCCCTGACAGCGGAGGATCCGGTGGCGAAGAAGCAGCTCACCTTCAAGGGGGATGTCTTCATCGACGCGAGCTACACCGGCGATGTGATGGCGGGCGCGCTGGTACCCTACCGTGTCGGCCGCGAGGGCCGCGCGGAGTTCGGTGAGCCGCTTGCCGGTGTGACGAAGGGACCTGAGTCCGTCATCGGCACCGGCGACCACCGCACGCAGGCCTACAACTACCGGGTCTCCATCACCGGCACCACGGCGAACCGTGTCCTGTTCCCGAAGCCGGGCAACTATGACCCGGAGCCATGGCGGGCGAAGTTCCAGGACAAGATCCTCAGCGGTAAGATCACGAAATTCCTCGATCTCTACATCAGCAAGGCGGGTGCGAACGACAAGCGCGACTCCAATTGGAACGACCTCGTCGGTGGCAATGAAGGCTATGCGGAGGGGGATTGGGAAACGCGCGCGAAGATCGAGGCGAAGCACCGGGACTACTACCTGAGCATGCTCTACTACCTCCAGAATGATCCCGCTCTGCCGGAGAGCTTCCGCAAGGACGCGATGAACTGGGGTCTGCCGAAGGATGAGTTCCAGGACACCGGGCATTTCCCGTTCCAGCTCTACATCCGCGAATCACGCCGCATGCTCGGCAAATACATCCTCCGCGAGCAGGACCTCACGGAGAACCGCCAGAAGGCGGATGGCATCTGCGCCGGGAACTACGGCATCGACTGCCACGGGGTGCAGTTCACCATGGTGAATGGAAAGCGCATCATCGAGCGCACTCGGCACCGCTCTGTCGAGCCGTATGACATCCCGTATTCCAGCATCGTCCCCATCGAGCCGGGCAACCTCATCGTTCCGGTGTGCCTTTCCTCGACCCACGTCGCCTACTGCTCGCTGCGGATGGAGCCCGTGTTCATGATGATCGGTCATGCGGCGGGGAAAGTCGCGCACCTTGCGCTTGCTGGCAAAACTTCCGTCCAGGATGTGGATGTCGCGAAGCTCCGTGAGCTGCTTCTGAAGGAAGGCGCCGTGCTCGACGCCGCCGCTCCCGGAAAGTCCGAGGAGATGAAAAAAAAGGCGAAGCCCGGTGACGACGAGGAGTCGGAGGAAACGGAGATGGAAGATGAAGCTCCTGCCAAGACACCGGCCAAACAATCCAAGGAAACGAAGGAGGAAAAGAAGCCTGCCAAGGCGAAGAAGGAAGCCCCGGCCGCGGACACGGTGGTGGAAGATCCGGCTCTGCCGCGTGTGCTCATCATCGGTGACTCCATTTCCATCGGCTACACGCCCGGCGTCCGGGAGTTGCTGAAGGGAAAGGCGAATGTCCTCCGCATCCCCGGCAACGGCAGCTCCACCAGCCATGGCCTGGCGAACCTCGGCAAGTGGCTTGGCGATGCGAAGTGGGATGTCATCCACTTCAACTTCGGTCTGCATGATGCGAAGCTGCCGCCGGAGGGCATCCGCCATTCCGAGCCGGAGCAGTATGAAAAGAACCTCCGCGAACTGGTGAAGCAACTACAGGCGACGGGAGCGAAGCTCATCTTCGCCACCACCACTCCGGTCCCGGATGGCGGGAATCTCGCGCCGGACCGCCGCTTCGCGGAGGTGAAGGCCTACAACGAGGCCGCCTTGCGGGTGATGAAGGAGAACAACGTCACCATCAACGACCTGAACACCGCCATGCAGCCGCACGCTGCGGAGTATCTCAGGCCCAAGGACGTCCACTACACCAAGGAAGGCTCCGCGTTCCTCGCGGATCGTGTGGCCGCCGCCATCGGAGGAAAACTCAAGCAACCCTGACCCGTCCCATGAATCGCATTGTTCTATTGTCACTGGTGGTGTCGCTGCGCTCCCTCGCGGGGGAGAGTGCGGATGTGGTCGTCTATGGAGGCACCCCGGCGGGTATCAGCGCGGCCATCGCCGCGGCGCGGCAGGGCCATGATGTGGCCTTGATCGACATCAACGCCCACGTCGGCGGCATGGTCAGCGGAGGTCTGGTGGACACGGACATCGGTGACCGCGCGACCGTCGGCGGCCTGGCGGATGATTTCCTGAAACGCGTCACGAAGCACTATCTGGACACCTACGGCGCGGACTCGAAGCAGGTGGCAACCTGTCATGACGGGTTGAAGTTCGAGCCGCATATTGCGCAGGCGACCTTTGAGGCGATGCTGAAGGAACAGCCGAAGATCCGCATCTGGAGGCAGCACCGCTACCGGTCGGTCACCCAGGACGGCGGAAAGGTGACCTCCCTGACGGTGGATGACCTGCAGGGAAAGACGACGCGGACCTTCAGCGGGAAGGTCTTCATCGACGCCAGCTATGAGGGCGACCTCATGGCGGGCGCGCTGGTGCCCTACCGGGTGGGGCGGGAAAGCCGCGCTGAGTTCGGTGAGACGCTGGCCGGTATCAACATGGGGCCGGACCAGATCCGCGGTATGGGTGACCACCGCACCCAGGCCTACAACTACCGGGTATCCATCACCCCCAACACGGGGAACCGCGTACTGTTCCCGAAGCCAGAGAACTATGATCCCGCTCCGTGGAGTGAAACATACGGGAAGCGCATCCTTACCCAGGGCATCACCACCTTTGCCGCCCTGTATGTGAATGCGGACCGCAAGGCCGGGCCGAACGAGAAGCTCGACACCAATTGGTGTGACCTCCGCGGAGGTGCGGAGGGCTATGCGGAGGGCGATTGGGAAACGCGCGACAGGATGGCCGCGAAGCACCGCGACTATTTCCTGAGCCTGCTCTACTATCTCCAGAACGATCCGGAACTGCCCGCCGCCTTCCGCGAAGATGCGATGAAGTGGGGCCTGCCGAAGGATGAGTTCGCGGACAACGGACACTTCCCGTTCCAGCTCTACGTCCGGGAGGGCCGCCGGATGGTCTCGAACTACGTGCTGCGCGAGAATGATCTGACCCAGGAACGCTTCAAGGCACGGGGGATCTGCGCCGGCTCCTACGGCATCGACTGCCACATCGTGCAGTTGATCACGCACAAGAAGGTGCCGGTGGTGGAGCGGACACGCCACGTCTCCGTGGACAACTATGACATTCCCTACGACTGCATCACCCCGCCGGATCCGGGCAACCTGCTGGTGCCCGTCTGCATCTCCGCCACCCACGTGGCCTATGCCTCCCTGCGGATGGAGCCGGTCTATATGATGCTGGGCCAGGCGGCGGGAAATGCGGCGCACCTCGCCATCACCGGGAACTCGACCGTGCAGGATGTGGATGTGGAAAAACTCCGCTCCATTCTGACGAAGGAGGGCGCGGTGCTGGACGCCGGTTACATGCCACAGGTGGAGATCGTGGCGACTCCTGCCAAGGTCCGCCCAGGTGACAGCGTCACTTTTTCGATCAAGTCCGGAGATCTGAAGGAACCGATCACCAAGGTATGGTGGGACTTTGAGGGTGACGGAACCGTGGACGCCACCACGGAGAGTGCGAAGCACACGTTCCAGTCGGGGAAGAACCATCTCGTCAGCCTCTTGGTTGAGGACAAGGCGGGCCTCAGACGCCTCGTGACCGTGGAGGTGCCCGTCGGTGCCGCGCAGCACTCCGATGTGATCATTGATGAGTTCGACGCCGAGCTGACCGGGAAATGGAAGGGTGCCTACCCGGAGATCGTTCTCCCGGGAGGAAAACGCACGCCGGATGTCTTTTACGGTCCCGGATCGCAGCAGGATATCTCGTTGCGTGGTGTGAAAGCACCGGTTTCCGGGAAATTCACGGCGACCCTGCCACAGTCCGGCCGCTACCGGGTGTGTGTGGGTTTCCGCCCTTTGAAGACCCAGGCCACCAACACGCCGGTCAAGGTGAGCCATGCGGGGGGAAACTCGGACGTCACCCTGAACCAACGGGAGAAGACGACGCCTTTCCCATGGACCGGTATCGGTGAGTTCGTTTTCAAGGCCGGAGTGCCTGCGGAGGTGGAAATCTCCAACGTAGGAACGGACGGTCTGATCGCCATCGATGGTGTGCGCTGGATCTGGCTGGGCGAGTGAAGGCTGCTGGGGCGCACTTTCGTGTGATGGGAAACCCCTTGTGGGGTGGGGCGGCGTGGGAATAGACATGGGGCTGGAGGTCTTCCGGGATGCCGGAGGACCGCGCCAGAACCCATCCTCACCATGCCGATGCGCCGATTGCTTCCCTTCCTCTGTTGTCTGCCGCTGCTCCATGCGGAGGATGCCCTGCCCGGGCACTCCGATCATGGAGAGGCGTTCAATGAGGGACCACGGCAGGCGGCGGTGCTGCTGGATGGGTGCGGAAAGGTGAACTTCCCGGTGACCACCGGCAACGGGGAGGCGCGGAAGTTTTTCAACCAGGGCGTGGCCCAGTTCCACGGCTTCTGGTTCTACGAGGCGGAGCGTTCGTTCCGGCAGGCGCTGAAGCTGGATCCGGGGATGGCCATGGGCTACTGGGGATGTTCGCTGGCGAACGTGAACAATGAGAAGCGGGCGGCGGAGTTCATCGCGGAGGCGACGAAGCGCAGGGACTCCGCCAGTGCGCGGGAAAAGCTCTGGATCGCCGCGTGGCAGAAATTCTACGGCGACCTGAAGAAGGAAAAGAAGCTGCGCTACATGGACCTCATCAAGGATCTGGAGGGCATCGTCCATGAACATCCGGAGGATGTGGAGGCAAAAGCGCTGCTGGCCTGGACGATCTGGAAGTCGAAGGACGGCGGAGTCGCCATGGTGAGCCGGGAGTCCGTGGACGCGCTGCTGCGGGAGGTTCTGGCGAAGGAGCCGATGCACCCGGCGCACCACTACCGAATCCATCTGTGGGATGAGGGGAAGGCCGCGCGGGGAGTGGACTCGGCGGCGGCCTGTGGTCCATCCGCCCCCACCATCGCCCACATGTGGCACATGCCGGGGCATATCTACGGAAAACTGGGCCGCCATGAAGACGCGGCGTGGCACCAGGAAGCATCGTCACGGGTGGACCATGGTCATATCGCGCGGACAGGGATCCGGCCGGACCAGATCCACAACTACGCGCACAATCAGGAATGGCTGGTGAGGACGTTCAGGGAGCAAGGCAGGGCGGGGGAGGCGATGGCCCTCGCCAGAAACATGGTGGAAGTGCCGCGCCATCCGAAGTCGAACACCCTGGAGAACCCGAAGCATGTGGCATCCCACGGCAGGACGCGGCTGATCGAGACACTGCTCAAATTCGAAAAATGGGATGAGGTGATCTCGCTGGAAGGCTCACGCTGGCTGGACCCGGCGGACATTGATCTGCATGAGATCGTGCGTCTGCGCTCCACGGGCGTGGCAGCGTATTTCCTGGCGGACTGGACCCGGCTGGAGAGCTGCCTGGCGGAGCTGGGAAAGCTGCGGAACAAGATCGGAGACAAGGAACCGGGAGTGGATGAACAGGGGAAGAAATTACCCGACGCCCGGCAACTCGTGAAGCAAGCGAAGGCGGAGCTGGCCGCGCTTGTCGCGATGAACAAGGACGCCGACGGCAAGGAGATCGCGAAACTGCTGGATGAAGCGAAGGACACACCCGCCGAGCGGCTGGTGAGATACCACCTGAAACGCGGGGACAAGGAGAAGGCGGTGGAAGTGGCTGGCAAGCTGCCGCAGGACGCGATGGGACTGGCCGTCCGGGTGGATGTGCTGGCAGCCGCCGGAAAGACGGGCAGCGCGAAAAAGCATTTCGAGACGCTTGGGAAGCGGGGCGCGGCGATGGACCGTGATCTGGCCATATCGGCGAGAATGGATGCACTGGCCGTTGAACTTGGCTTTCCCAAGGAATGGCGGCTTGCCCCCGAGGTCAGGAAGGATGTGGGGAAAAGGCCGGAGATGGCCACGATGGGACCGCTGCTGTGGGAGCCCACGGAGAGCCGGAATTTCCATCTGGCGGATGTGGAGGGAACGATGCACGGATTGTCCGGGCTGCGCGGGAAGCCTGTGGTCGTGGTCTTCTATCTGGGCAGTGATTGCGTTCATTGCATGGAACAGTTGACGGATTTCGCGAAGCGGGCCGAAGAGTTCGCAAAGCGGGGGATCGAGCTGGTGGCCATCGGCAGTGAGGAACCCATGGGCCTGCGGAAGACGGCGGACAAATCGAAAAGCGGCGGCTTGCTGCTCCTCGCCGACCCGGATCTGAAGGTGTTCAAGGATTGGGGATGTTATGATGACTTCGAGGAAAAGCCACTCCACGGCACGTTCCTCATCGATGGATCGGGACGGATGCGTTGGATGGAAATCAGCTACGACCCGTTCCAGGATGCCGGTTTCCTTCTGAATGAAGCGGACCGGCTGTTGAAGTTCTGATGTGGGCGACGGCGTGCGCCCCTCCAATTTTCCATCCGCTTCACACGGGTAGCGGAATTCATATGACTTCCCGCTGCCGGGAGACGAACGGAGCGCGGACTTCAGTCCGCTTGGCTTTGCAGAGAACCGATGCTCCGGGGCGGACTGAAGTCCGCGCTCCATTCACCTTCCTCCACTACCCACCCGGCATCCACCCTGGCAGGTCCGCGATGGATTGGCGGGCCGCTTCACTGGTAGGCACTCCCCATGCCTCGAAGAACGGGCCGAGATTCTTACCCGCTGCCTTTGAAAAGCGGACCATCCACTGGTCGCGCTTCTCATCATCATTCTTCGGACGTTCGTCCTTTGCCAGCGTGCGGTATTCCGCGAAGACCTTCTTGTAGGTATCCCACCCGAATGCCGCGCGGAGCTGGTCATACATGATGAGAGCGAGGAAAGTATCCTTCTTCCAACGGTTGAACTTGTCCGGCTGGGAAAGGTGTTGCCGCAGCTTCGCCGCCACCACCAGCGGTTGCATCTGCTCATGTCCCCGACCCGGGGGATTTCCGCAGAGCGTTTCGATCACATAGAGCGTGTAGAGATTGCACGTCACCTCCACCGTGCCATCGAAGGTCCAGTCCGGTTGCTGGTGGTTGTGGCCCAGTTCATGGAAATGCCCCCAGCTCCCCGTGGACAGCCGCTCCAGGTCCGCCGCCGTCTCCGCACTGCCATCGAGATGCGTCATGATCGGATAGCCGCTGTGCATGTAGCCGCCGGAAATCTGGAGGTCCGAGACGATCCGTTCCGGCCGCCTGCGTTCATGCGGGATGGCGCTCAGGTCAGCCTGCGCATCCAGCACGCGATCCCAGAACTCCAGCAGCGCCTGTGGGTCTCCGACCTTTTCCAGAATGGCTTTCGGCAGGCTCAGCACCACTTTCGTCGTTTCCAGTTCACCCCATGGAGCCTTGAGGTTTTTCATCCTTTCCCAATCCGTGGTACTGGATTTCCCCAGCACGAACCGGGGTGACTCCACCGCTCCGGAGACCGTGACCTCCATCTTCATCTCCGGACCTCCCTGAGGAATCTCGATGTAGATCAGACCGCCGAAGGGACTGGCGATGGCAGTCACCGGTTCCTTCAGGATCCTCCGCATGGAGATCTCCGGAGCACGCTTCCAGACATCGAGATGCCAGATCGTGTCCGTGTGGCAGCCGATGCGGACGGCGAGACCCTTGCCGGCGAATTCGGGCGGGATGGAAATACGGACCACCTCCCCGGCGGGGGCGTAAAGGCCCAGTCCCTGCCACTGGGGGACAGACAGATCGAGTGTGGCGGTGTGGTTCTCGATCCGCGGAGCCTCCGGTGGTGTCACACCGGGGAAGACACGGGAGGCTTCATGCGCCTTGATCTCCTCCGGTTTCGCCCGCCGCGCGGCTTCCAGATCCCGTGCGAGGATCAGCCGCTGGAGGACGGCATCCGAACGAAGAGGGATGAAAGGCCCGGCCTCTCCGGCCAGCGCGTCGAGCCGGGGGCGCAGCAGCGTATTGTCCGGTGGCAACGAACGGATCGCATCGCCCAGCGTCACCCCGCAACGGGTGAGGTGCACCTGGGCGAGGGGGATCCTCCCGCCCGCGTGGTGGAGCAGGGCATCCAGTGCATCCCCTGCATGGATGGCGTGCAGGTCGCTGCCCGTGACATAGCCCTCCGGTGCCGTCCGGCCCGGTGTCGATGAACTGAAGACGATGCCCGCCTTCTTCAGCAGGTGGTTCGCGGCGCAGTCCGTGGCCAGCCTCCCACGGTCGTTCCCGCCACGGATCTGGACCCAGCCCCAGCCGGTCACCCCCGCGACCAGCCCGCCTCCCGCACGCGCCCAGGTTTCGATGGAATCCACCTGTCCTTCCTCCAGTCCGATACCGTTCAGGCAAATCACATCAACCCCGCGGAGATCCAGCGGACCCGGCTGGGCAGGCAGGTTCACCGCCTCCATTCCCGCCGCTTTGAAAAACGCCAGCATGCGCGGCGTGTTGTGGATCGCGAACAGCCCGATCCGCGGCTTCTCCTTGGCTCCCGCCGCCCAGCGGATCGAGTTGACCAGCAACCGACCCGTGTCCTTCTGATCCACCGAGGAAAGGAAGCCATCATGTCCGAACGCGACCACCCGTCCCGCATCCATCCGGGAGGCCGCCACCACCGGCAGCATCCCTTCCTTTCCTTCCTTCCCCGCGACCACGACGAAGGCCTCCGGACCAAACACGCAGAGGCCCCCGGGAACCCCGCCGGTGTTGATCTCCTTCACCTTGTCCAACAGGATGGCACGGTCAGCTTCGTTGGCGGGACAGCTCACCACCGCGAACACGGACATCAGCAAGATACGGAAAGCGGGAGGGAGTTTCATGGGGATGCGGTGAAGCCGGAGCATCACTTCTCCGATCATCCCTCACTTTCAATCAGCCCGCCGCAGGATGACAAACCATTTCCGGCCTGGGCCGGGGGCGATCACAGTCCGAGGATTGCCGCGGCCACGGTGAAGTAGATCAACATCCCGGAGACGTCCACGGTGGACGCCAGCGAGGGGGCGGATACCACCGCCGGGTCCAGCTTGATGGCGCGGGCACAGATGGGTAGCAGCGCCCCCAACACCGTGGCGGACAGCACCTGCACCGTGAGCGCGACGGAGACGGCGGCGGCGAGGTGCGGGAAGTCGAAATCCGCACCCGTCCCGCGCTGGAGATGGGGGAGGATGAAGGTGATGAACGCGGCGATGGCCACCGCGAGCGACAGGCCGAGGAAAAATCCGGTGCGGGTTTCCTTCCACGCCACACGGAGGGCGTTGCCGGTGCTGATCTCTCCCAGCGCCATCGAGCGGATGACCATGGTCGCGGCCTGCCCGCCGGAGTTTCCGCCTGCGGCGACCACCATCGGCAGGAACAGCGACAGCAGCTTTGCCTGGCCGAGGACGTTGTTGAAACGGAACATCACATAGCCGGAAGCGATGGAGACGAACGCCAGTCCGACCAGCCACGCGACGCGGCGCTTGTACTGGGTGGTGACGGTCGTGTTGAGGTAGGAAACCTCAGACTGCTCACCGGAGATACCCGCGATCTTCTCAAGGTCTTCCGTGGACTCTTCCTGGACGATTTCGAGCGCGTCGTCATAGGTGATGACACCCAGCAGGTGGTGGAACTCATCGACCACGGGCAGCACCACGAGGTCGTATTTGGAAAGCATGCGCGCGGCTTCCTCCTGGTCCGCGGTGGCGAGGATATACTCGTCCGCGTCCTGCATGATGTCGTGGATGGGGGTGTCCCACGTGTTGAAGGCCAGATCGCGCAGGCGGATCTTGCCGACCAGGCGGCCCTGGGCGTCCACCACGAAGATGCGGGAAAGTGTCTCCGCGCTCTCGCGGTCGCGCCGCAGCACGGTGATCGCCTGCTTCACCGACATATCCGCGGTGATCCGGCCGCAGTGGGTGGTCATCCGGCCGCCCGCGGTGTCCTCCTCGTATTTCAGGAGGTTCTTCGTCAGTTCCTTGTCCCGGGGGCCCAACAGGCTGAAGAAGCGGACCTGCGCTTCCTCGCTGACCACTTGGAAGACGTCCACCCGGTCGTCGTCGGAGAGGTTTCCGAGCAGCACCCGGAGCTGGGCCGGTTTGAAATGATCGAGCGCTTCCTCGATCAGGGGGTAGGGCAGTTCGGCGACGAGGTCCGTGGCAAGCTCCGGCCCGATGGTCTTCATCAGGAAGTCCCGGTCCTCGTCGTCCAGATCCTCGTAGATCTGGGCAAGGTCGGCGTAGTGGACATCTCCGGCGGCGGCCAGAAGGGCGGAACCATCCCTTGCTTCGATCGCACGGATGATTTCGTCGTTGGGATCCTGATCGTCCTCCTCGGCCACGGGCGAAGCGTGGTGGGATGCCTGCCGCCCGGCAAGGAAAACGAAGTGACGACAGGCAGAAGTTACGGCGGATTCAATTCGGTGACCCGCACCCTGAGGAAACCCGGATCCCCGGTGATGGGGATGGCCGCCTGGCGGTGCTGGAAACCGCTGTCCGCGGAGGTTTCCCGGTCGGTGATGCCCTCCGTACCCCAGTCCCGGAGATTGGTGGATCGCTCCACACCCATCTGGAGCCGTGGCCTGGAGAGATCCCGGCGGTAGCGGAGGATGAAATCGCCACCTTCCTGGATGGGGATGCCGCCGTTGGCGTGGGTGGCCGCATCATGGACCAGCGGATCCGTGCCGCGGGCATATTCCACCAGATTCGGCACTCCATCGCCGTCCGTATCGCCCGCAGGCCCTGCAGGCAGTCCGGCGGCCTTGGCCCACAGGGCGAATGACGGGGCCACCTCCAAGGACAGCCCGGAGGTGGTGGTGTTCCCGCTCGGATCGCTGACCGTCACCAGCAACTCATAGGTTCCCGGCGTGGTGAATGTGGCGGTCGTATGCTTCGCGGCGTTGTTGCCATTGTCTGAGAACGATACCGGCCCAGGTGGAGTGCCGGTGACGCTCCAGGTGTAGGTGAGGTTCGCCTCCCCGCCGTCATCGTCCGCGAGGACGGTGAGCGGTGCCGCGGCGTTGGTCAGGGGGAGTGTCGCGGAAGTGGCGGCGGATTGGGTGATTACCGGAGCCGTGGCGAGATCCAACACCGTGATCGACAGCGCGGGCAGGGTGAGGGAGACCTTGTTCGCCGCGACCGGGCAATCCGCCGCCGCTTCCCATGTGGGCATGTAGTCGCCGGGGTGGGTGCCTTTCATCACGCGCCGCTTCGCGGACACCGGGGCTGCGTAATTTTTCAGATCCAGCACCGCGTCGCGGCTGGCCGTCTGCTTGTTGATGAGAAAGACGGTCATCCGGTTGGTGGCGGGGTTCAGGCTCCCGTGCACCAGCACGTCGGTGGTGTTCGCTGTGCTCAGCACCTTGTCCTGGAGATACTCACCCCAGATCGCCAGCACCCGCGCGCTGGCGAACAGGTCGTTGGTCGAACTGAGGGCCGTCAGAGGGCCGGGGCGCCCCCCGGTAACGAGCTGGAAATCATCCACGCACAGGACGCTGGTTCCGCCGCCCTTGGCAACCCACAGCTCCACCCTGTCATAGTCCGGTCCGCTGCGGAATCGTCGGGTGTATTCCTTGTAGGTGCTGCCGGAGAAGTCCCACTGCAGGTTGCGGATGCGCGTGCCGTTCTTGTAAAAGCTGATGCCGCCGTTGCTCCAGACTTCATCGTTGCTGAGTTTCGCCCATGCGGTGAGGGTGAAGGTGCTGTCAGGCGGCACCAGCGCGGTGATGTCACGCCGCCGCCCGCCGGAGGTGCTGCCAGCCACACGCAGCGCTCCGGTGCCGCTGCGGGCATCTCCCTCCGTGGTGCTGGCGGTGGTGTTCCCCACTGTGGCATCCGCGCTGATGGGCCAGTCATCCAGCCCGTTCTCGAACCCCCCGTTGGTCAGGAGATTGGTCGTTCCCACCGGCAGTTGGTAGACGTCGTTGTCCACCCAGCGGGTGTTCCAATACTGGACGAAGTCCACCTTCGGCATCTTCATGTGCCTGCCGATCTGGTCGAAGAAAACGATGGCATGCCCGATGTCATTGCCGGTGTCCCACGCACCGGTGAAACTGTGCGCCCCCATCTCCGAAACGATGACCTTCAGCCTGTCCCGGTCCGCGACAGGCGCATGGGCGTTGATCGCGGAGACGGCCATGGTCGCGCTGGTCGTGAGGTCCTTGGCGTAGTTGCGGAAGCTGTCGTAACCCAGCCCCCAGTCGCTGCCTGCGTAGTCGTGCACATCCAGGAAATCGATCTTCGCCGCCGCCCGTGACAGCACCGTCTGGAACCACCCGCTGGTCTTGCCCTGTGCGCCGATCTTGATCGTGGGATCCACCGCCTTCATGGCGTTGGAAAAGTCGATCAGGTCCGTGGCATACTGGCTCGCACCGGGGTTCCCGTCGCTATTGTAGTCCGTCTCATTGCCTATCGACCAATACTTCACCCCGTAGCCCTTCGTGATGTTGGAGTAACGCACCCACTCCGCCGCGCTGGTGATGAGCTGCGCACGGGTGGGACGGGTCCCGTTGGTCGTCTGCGCCTTGTACATCGCATCATAGCAGACGACGATGACCGCCTCACCGCCCACGTTGCGGGTCATCGTCATGAACTCATCGAAATCGAGCGGCTCCTTTCCCGGGATCCACGCTCCGTCATTGCTGGCGGTCAGCCCCCGGTCGTTCGCAGGCCACTCGCCGGGTCCGGTCCGCGCCAGCGTCGGCTTCGGTCCGTTCCACGGCGCGACCGACCACAGGTAGGAGTCGGACTTCTCCCCGCCCGGGTAGCGGAGAAAGCGCACGCCCATCTCACGGATGGCGGCCTCCGTGCTGCGAGGCGCGTCCGGACGCCGCCGGTCCGAGTCCATCAGGTAGTCCATGTTGATGCCGATGGGCTTCCGCGATGAGTCCGCAAGCACGTTCGTCGCATTGATGGCGACGTATTCGACTGCAACGGATGGCAATGGAAGGACCAGCGGCAGGAGGGCCGCGAGACTGAGGGCTTTCATGGAAAATGAGAGGTCGCCCCGTGGGTTTCAGGATCAGGGCGGTAATTCTCCATTTCCCGGAACGCCCGGGTGTGACGGGAAAATCAGCCGAGCATGCCTTCCAGATCCGCTTCCGAAATGATGGCCACCCCCAGCTTTTCCGCCTTGTCCCGCTTCGATCCGCCGCCTTCGCCCGCCAGCACGTAGTGGGTCTTCGCGGAGACGGAGCCGGTGACCTTCCCGCCCTTGGACTCGATCAGCGCCTTCATGTCGTCGCGGTCCATGGTGAGCGTCCCGGTGATGACGAACGTCTTTCCGGCCAGCGGGAGGGAGGAAAGATCCGCCGCATCCAGGACAGGGAGGTAGTTGTCGGAAACCGGATCGATCCCCAGATCCTTCAACCGTTCGATGACATGGCGACCCGCCTCCGACTGGAAAAAGGAAATGATCGATGCGGAAACACTCGGCCCCACATCCCCGGTGATGTTGTATTGGGAAAGGAAGGCGTTCTGCTTCTTTGCTGTCGCGCGGGTGTCCTTCAGGAGTTCCGAGAGGATAGGGGACTCCGGGATGGCGCTGAGCCTTTCATGAAGGCGTGCCAACTCCTTCGCGGCGGATTCACCGAGATGGCGGATGCCCATGGCGAACAGCCAGCGGTTGAGCGGCTTGGTGCGCGCTGCTTGGAGGGCTGCCAGCACCTTCGCGGCGTTCTTTTCACCGAATCGTCGGGGCGCTTCCTCCGTTCCCAGGTTGAGGTTGGCCAGCGTTTCTTCCGTCAGGCTGAACAGGTCCAGCGGCGTGCTGGCATGGCCGTGGCGGACCAGCGCCTCCGCAACGATGCCGCCGAGTCCATCGATATCGAGGGCCTTGCGTGAGGCGAAATGGGAGATGCGGTTGACCGCCTGTGCCGGGCACTGGAAGTTGACGCAGCGCCAGGCGACGAAGCCTTCCTCCTGCTCGATGGGACCGCCGCAGGACGGGCATTTCCCGGAAACGGCGGCGAAGAGATTGTAGGGAACGGCATCCGGTTTGTGCGACAGCACACGGACCACCGCCGGGATGATCTCACCGGCTTTCTCGATCAGCACCGTCGCCCCGATTCGGATGTCCTTGCGGTCGATCTCGTCCTGGTTGTGGAGGGTGGCACGGGAAACCGTGGAGCCGGAAATGAGAACCGGCGTGAGATCCGCCACCGGGGTCAGGACGCCGGTGCGCCCCACCTGGATGAGGATGTCGTTGATGTCCGTCTCCTTCTGCTCCGGCAGGAACTTGTAGGCCGCCGCCCAGCGCGGGGCGCGGGAAGTAGTGCCGAGTTTTTCACGCTCGGAGCGGTCCAGCACCTTGATGACCGCGCCATCCGTCCCGTAGTCGAAATCATGGCGCGCCTTCTCGATGGTGGCGACCTGTGTGAGCAACTCTTCGAGATTGTCCGCACGCAGGTGCGGATCGTTGGTCGGCAGGCCGAGCGATCGGAGCAACTCGATGAAGTCATCCTCGCTCGCCAATGCCGGGCCTTCATAGGCACCCAACCCGTGGGCGATGAACCGCAGCGGACGCTTCGCCGCGATCTTCGGGTCCAGTTGCTTCAGCGTGCCTGCGGTGGAGTTGCGCGGGTTCGCAAACACCGGAAGCCCTGCCTCGTCCCGTTCCGCGTTCATCGCGGCGAATGCGGCGTTCGGCATGAAGATCTCACCGCGGACCTCAAATAGAGAAGGGACAACAGGAGCGGGGACGATGGGCGATTGATAGCGAAGAACCTGTAGGTCGATGGGAACCAAGCTGCCGTCCGCGGTTTTGATCAGATTGCCGACATGGGCATCGGCGATTTCCACTTCCCCGGAGTCGTGCAGCCATCGGTTGTGGCCGGTAGGATGATAACCTTTCTCGACGAACCATTGTTCCACGTCTTCCGTCGAAGGCTCACATCCCTCAACGTACGGTTGGGAAATGACAAAGGCGGGTCCTTTCTGGGTTCGGATGATTCCGTGAAACCAGATATCATCACCGAAAAGTTCATTCGAAGCACCGATATTCCTTAGGTAGGCGATGCTACCTTGCGCGCCAAAATATGGCGGCAGAGTGAATTTCACCACGCGGCTCAGCGCCGGTATATGAAAAACAGTGTGCTCGGACTGACCACCTAGTTCCCGCCAGTTTTCGGTGAGTTCAACCAGGTGGTCTGGCGCGAGGAGCCTTCCAGAATCAATTCCCCAGTTAAGAATGGATTCGGCTTCCTGTCGGAGCCGTTGCGGAACATCCGCTCCATCACTTGATCGGAGGTCATCTTCAAGCCGCTTTGCCAAGCCTTCAGCCGAGCTTCGCGCATTTCTTTCCGAGCTTCCGCGTCCATGGCTTGGAAGGTAAGGCAGCAGTTGTTCGAGGTCAAGACCGTGGCTGTAAGGCGTGGTCCGTTGGAAAGAAAGCTGCAGGGGGATGCTGCGGATCGTCCGCACGTTGTGCGTGATGTCATCGCCGGTGGTGCCGTCGCCCCGGGTGGCCGCGTATTTCAGTTTTCCGTTCTCGTAGAGAAGCGAGACCGCAACCCCATCGATCTTCGGCTCCACGGTGACGGAGATGTCCTCCCGCCCGAGGTTTTTGCGCAGCCGGTTGTAAAAGGAAATGAGTTCGGCCTCCGCGATGGTGGTTTCGTCCTCTTTCTTCAGTTCGAAGACGTCATCGATGCTCAGCATCGGCACACGGTGCTGGATCTGGACGAAGCCGGAGATCGGCTCGCCACCGACGCGCTGGGTGGGGGAGTCCGGATTGGCGAATTCCGGGTGCGCCTTCTCCAGATCCTCCAGTTCCCGGAACAGCTTGTCGTATTCCGCATCGGAGATCTCCGGGGCGGCCTGGGTGTAGTAAAGGAGGTTGTGGCGGGTGAGTTCGGCACCCAGCTGCGCCATGCGCTTCTCCGGAGAGAATGGGGAAAAAAGATCGTCCTGATCAGACATGCCGCGAGTCTGAACAACCCGCCCGCAGGTTCAAGAGTAAGGAGGGAGGACAGGAGTGTCCTCCCTCCTTACTCCTTCACCTGGTATTGCTGGATTTCCTCCACAGTCTTTTTGCTGAAGCGAACCACCACGATATATTTTTCGCCCGATTTTGCGGTTCCCAGCATGGCGGTGCCGCCCTTTTCCAGCTTCCAGATGTGGGAGCCGATGACGGAATCCTGTGGAACCTGGCTGCGGCCGGGGAAGTTGGACTTCTGGACGGGGTCTCCGTGCAGGGAGGTGAGCAGCTCGATGAATTCGCTCCAGCAATCCTTCAGTGAATCATCATAGGAGATCGCGGAGAGGGGTTCCGTCTGGAGGTAGATCTCGGTGAGCTTCCCATCGTTCTCGTCCCAAGCGAAGTGGAGCGAGGCATTGAGTTCGCCGATCTTTTCCTTGGTGCGGTATTCCGGACCTGCGGTGGAGATGCCGAAGAAGCTGTTCTTCGCGGTGGTGACGGTGGAAGACTCGACGATCTCGCTTTTCTTGAGCTTCTCCTCCACCTGCTGGAGGGAATCACCGAAGTTCAGATCATCAAAGACGCCGGTCGCTTCCGGTCCGCTCTTCTTCGAGGCGTCAACCGGATGGTAGAGGTTGATCCATTTCTGGTCATCCGCATGGAGCATCGCGATGTTGAACGTGATCTCCTTGCCTCCCACCGCCTGGGCGATGGTGATTGCCGGGCCTTCGCGTTTGACGAATTCGCCGTCGAAGGACTTGGTGCCGTCCAGGCTGCGCCAGGTACGCGGTGCCGCGCTGGCGAAGGTGAGTGTGGCGGCGAATAAGGTGATGAGCCTCGGGACCATGGTTCGGCGTGTTGTAGAGAACGGATGATGCCATGCAAATCTTATAATAAAGATCACATGCTTCCGGGTGCCCCGGAGTCCGTCCGCCGCTCCGCCTTATTTGGCGGTCCCGACGCCCTTTTTGAAGGCCTCCACGGTCCGCGGCCAATCCTTGTCCCGTGAGTGGAGTTCTCCGGGGTAGGCCGCGTCGGAATCCCAGTAGGTGTGGGCGCGGACGCCGTTCTTCTTCAGGAAGGAAACCATGCCTTCCACAAAGGGGGCGGCATCAGGACCCCACACGCCCCATTCGTCGATCTGGAAGGGCTTTCCCTTCGACTTGGCGAAGGCGAGCATGCCGCCGATTCCCCAGCCGTTGTAGCCATTTGTCTCACGCAGCCGCCAGGCTTCCGCCGGATCATTGGTTTCCCAGCCCTCCCCGCCCATGGCCTTCGGCTTCCAATAGACGTCATACCCGACCAGATCCACATACTCGTCACCCGGCCACATCGGGCGGGGATCGCTCGCACCTTCCGATGATGAGAAACTGATGAGAAACCGGTCGCCGCCTTTCACCCCACGGAACACGCCATGGAACCGCCGCCATGACCCGATGAAATCCGGGACGGTCTCCAGCCGTGAACCGCCGACGCACCAGGGGAACCAGTCACCGTTCATCTCATGGCTGGGCCGGATCACGATTTTGTAGGTGCCGGCGTTGTTCGCGATGATGGTTTCCGCCAGACACTTCCAATGGTCGTCATAGGCTCCCGTCTTCGCCTCGGCATAGTTGGCGCCGTTGATGATGATGGGCACGTCATACACAAGCCGCCGGTCACCGCGTTCCCCGTAGACCGTGTTCGTGAGCCAGTCGGAGTAGCGGTAGTTCTCCCATTTCTGGAAATCGACCGTGCAAAGGATAATATCCACCTTCCGGCCCAGCCATTTCTCGAAGGACAGCACCCTCTCCATGGAGTTTCCTCCATAGACGCCCAGCAGGGGCTCTTCGGCGCGGGCGGTGGACATCCACATCACCGCCGCGAGCATCGCGGCGGCGGAGGAGAACCGCCGCATCAGGCGGACGGACAGCGGGCATTTTTCCGGACGGCTCATGGAACACTGCGGCGGGCCATGGTTTCAGGCACCGCAGGGTCAGCGTATGGCCCGGGGAAGGGCGAAGAAAGGGGAAAACTCAACTCCATCACGACCACCTCATTCTGGAACTGTCAGGAAGTTGTCGGCTGGTTTCAGAAGATTGGAACCGCGAATGAACACCAATGGACGCGAATTCACCCATCTTCCATTCGTGTTCATTCGCGGTTGAACTGCCAGAATGAGGGGTGCCCCCTGATTTTCAGTGGCCCTTCGGCTTCTCGCGTGGTTCCCACTCACGGCGGGTGCGGGACCGCACGGAAAGCACCACCGGCACGCCCGGTGCCGGGTGGGAGAGGCGGAACTGGTTGCTGAGGTAAGCCTCATAGCTCTGCGACATCAGGTGCTTGTCATTGACGAACAGCACGATGGTCGGCACCGGGATGACGCTGTATTTCTCGTTCAACGCCGTGGTGGCGTAGTAGAGCTTCATCCGGCGGCGGGACTTGCTGTTGATCGGCGGCGGATTCGTCTCGAACGCGGCCTGCAGGATGCGGTTGAGCTTGCCGGTCGTCGGCACGTTCTGGGCGGCGGCGCGAATTTTGAGGGCTTCCTTCAGCACCTGGTCCACGGCGGTTCCCGTCTTGGCGGAGCAGACGACGAACGGCGCGTAGGAGAGGAAGAACAACTCCCGCTTCACATGCTCGGTCGCTGCCTTCTGCCGGTCGGCCTGCTTTGACTCCGGTTTGAAAAGGTCGAACTTGTTGAGGACGATGAGGCACGGCTTTTTCTCCTCCAGCACCAGTTGGGCGATCTTCCGGTCCTGCGCGGTGATGCCCGCCTCCAGGTCGATCACCAGCACACACAGGTCGGATCGGCGGATGGCCTTCTCCGTCCGCATGGCGGAAAAGACTTCCACGGAGTCCTCGCGCTTTCCGCGGGGACGCAGGCCCGCCGTGTCGATGAGCGTGAACTGCTCCCCGCCGAAGGTGTAGGGGAGATCCACCGCATCCCGCGTGGTCCCGGCGATGTTCGAGACGATGGTGCGGTCATCCTTGAGGATGGCGTTCACCAGTGAGGATTTGCCGGCGTTCGGCTTGCCGACGATGGCCAGCTTGATGCCTTCCTTCTCCGCCTCTTCCGCCACGGCTTCGATCTCGGACACCAGCGGGGCGATCACCTCGTCGATGGCGTCGGTCAGCGCGCCGAAATTCCTGCCGTGTTCGGCGGAGACGAAGACGTGTTTCTTGAAACCCAGCCGCGCGAACTCGTCGTAGGCGGCCTCATGTTTCGGGTCGTCCACCTTGTTGAGGACCAGCAGCACCTGGGGCTTCGCCTTGCGCAGCTTCTGGGCGAGCGACTGGTCGATGGGGGTGAGGCCATCATGGGCGTCCACGATGAAAAGGATGAGATCCGCCGTCTGCATGGCGATGTCCGCCTCGATGGTGACCTGCTCGCCGAAGCCGTCGTCCAGCGTCGCACCGATACCACCGGTGTCGATGAGCGTGCAGGGAACGGCCGTGGCTTTCGAAGGCGCGGAGATCCGGTCGCGGGTGACTCCGGGCTGGTCGTGGACGATGGCGATCTTCCGACCGGCGAGGCGATTGAAGAGCGCGGACTTTCCGACGTTCGGACGTCCTACGATGGCGACAGTTGGCATGGATTCAGATGAGATCAGAGATGGATGCGGACGGGAAGCCCGCGCTCCTTCATGGGGAAAGAAAAACCCCGCCGTTTGACGGGCGGGGTTGATTATCCGAGAGGGAATGGCGGAGCGGACGGGGCTCGAACCCGCGACCTCCAACGTGACAGGCTGGCGCTCTAACCAACTGAGCTACCGCTCCATGTCCCGCTCGGGTGCGCGGAAGCTAAGGAGCCTCCCGGTCGTGTGCAATACCTTTTTTGATACTTTGTGACTTTTTTTCACAGACGACCGGAGAGGTCATATCCTCCAAGGCTTCCAGCGTTTTCAGGAAAGCGTTTCGGTCGCCGCTTCGAGCGATGGAAGGTCTTCCACGGAGTGGACCGTCACGTCCTTGTCGATCTTCGCGACAAGCCCTGCGATGACCTTGCCCGGTCCCAGCTCGATGAAGTTGCGATGGCCCATGCCGATGAGCGTGCGGATGGATTCCGTCCAGCGCACGGAGCCGGTCACCTGCTGCTCCAGGGTCTTCCTGATTTCATCCGCGGTGGGCACGACGCCGGCGGTGAAGTTGGCCACCACCGGGATGGCGGGGGCGTTCACTTGGAGGGATGCGAGTTCCAGCGCCAGCTTGTCTTGCGCGCTCTTCATGAGGCGGGAGTGGTAGGCGCCCGCGACGTTCAGCTTGATGGCGCGGCGGATACCGAAGTCCTTGGCCTTGGCGATGGCGGCGTCGATGCCCTCCAACGTTCCGGAAAGCACGATCTGCCCCGGAGCGTTGAGGTTCGCCACATCCACATCCGCCTCGGCGGCCAGGGCGCGGACCTGTTCCTCCTCACCGCCGATGAGTGCGGCCATGGACCCTTGGGTCGCCAGGCAGGCTTCCTCCATGAAGGCGCCGCGATTTGCCACGATCTTCAGACCGTCCTCGAAGGAGAAGGTGCCCGCCGCGGCATGAGCGGTGAACTCACCCAGGGAGAGACCGGCGGCGGCCACCGGGTTGAGCGCGGGGACGCGCTCCTTGAGCAGCGCGAGAGTGATCAGACCGTGCAGATAGAGCGCGGGCTGGCAGCGTGAGGTCTTGGTCAGTTCCTCGTCCGGGCCATCGAACATGATGTCCGTCAGGGAGTATCCCAGCGCTTCATCCGCCTTCTGGGCGAGCGCCCGTGCGGTGGGGCTGGTTTCAAAGAAATCTTTGGCCATGCCAACTTTTTGGGCTCCTTGGCCGGAGAACAGGATGACGATATCGCTCATGATGGAACTGGTGTGGATACAGGTTGGAAGAAAGGGGAGTTGAAGGTGGATCGGCTGGCCCGGCAAGACGGAATGGCCATCCCGTGATGCCGCCTCACAGCGGCTTGATCTTGATCACCCGGAATGAAACTTCGTCGCTGTGATCCGTGATCATGATGGGACCGGTCACCTTTTCCCCGAAGCCGGCGGCGGCCTTGAACTTGCTCTTGCCGATGGCCTCTTTCAATTCCGGGCTGCCCAGTTCGTAGGACAGCACTTTCCCTCCGTTGAGCCAGTGCTCCACGTGGTTGCCTTTCACGATGATCTTCGACTCGTTCCACTCGCCGGGGGCCTTGAGCACCTTGTTCTCCGCAGGGGGTATGATGTCATAGAGGGACGCCGTCTGGCGCTTCCCGCCCACCTTCGCGTCCGGGTGCCCCTTGTCATCCAGCATCTGGTATTCCGGACCGGGGGCGCCGCCACGCTTTTCATCGATGAGGTACTTCACCCCGTTGTTGCCCTTTTCGGCGATCTTCCACTCCCATACCAGTTCGTAGTCGGTGAAGGATTCCGTGGTGACGATGTTTCCGCCCAGGGCCTTCGCGGCTTTCGTCAGGGTGCCGTCCACCACCTTCCAGCCCGCGCCGGGAGGGTTCTGTTTGCCGAAGGTGCGCCAGCCGGTGAGATCCTTGCCGTTGAAGAGCAGCTTCCAGCCCGCCGCCTTTTCGGCATCAGTCAGTTCCGCATGGAGGGGTGAGAACGCGGCGAGCGCGAGCAGGATGAGGGCGGAGAGTTTCATGGATTTGATGGGGTTGGGTCGAGTTTTTCGGTGTTTGCGGGTTTGTCACGCCTGATTCTTCGGGTGATGATGACGGCGTGGTGATCCTGCGAGTGTTGAAATGGCCATGCTTTCTGGCGTTGTTGGGGCTGTCTTCGTGCAGCACCGTCACCTTCTACCGGCAGGCGATGGGCGGCCAGATCGAGGTCATGCGGAAAAGCCGCCCGAACGGGGTGGTGCTGCAGGACCAGACTTCCCCGGAATCCCTCAAAAAGAAGCTCCGCGAGGTGGAGGAGATCCGCGCCTTCGCGGAGAGCCACCTTTCCCTGCCAGGCAGGGAGTCCTATGGCCGCTACGCGGATCTGGGGCGGGAGCATGTGACCTGGGTGCTGTATGCCGCTCCGGAGTTCTCCCTGAAACCGAAGACCTGGTGGTACCCCACGCTCGGGCGGCTGGACTACCGCGGCTATTTCCGGGAAAGCGATACCGATGAACTGGCGGCGGAACTGCGAGGGCAGGGATATGACGTTTATACCGGCGGCGTGGACGCCTACTCCACCCTTGGCTGGCTGCATGACCCGGTATTGAATACCTTCGTCGATTCCGCGGACGTGGATCTGGCGGAGCTGATCTTCCATGAACTGACCCACCGTAAGTATTTCCGCAACGGGGCGACCGCCTTCAATGAATCCCTCGCGAACATGGTGGCGGAGGAGGGCGTCCAGCGGTGGCTGGCCCATCACCGACGGCACGCGGATCTCAGGAAGTTCCGGGAGCGTCTCGTCCGCCGGGCGCAGTTCTACGACAGGATCGACAGCACCCGATCCTCGCTGGAAAGGCTGTATGCCTCCGACCTTCCCGATCCGGAGAAGCGGGCACGGAAAAAGGCGCTGTTCCGGAGGCTTCAGGACGACTTCCGCGATCTCCGCCGCCGCTGGGGGGGGCGCGGCCTGGAAGGCTGGCTGACAGCGGACATCACCAATGCCCACCTCGTCTCCGTCGCCACCTACCACCAGCACCTGCCCACCTTCAGGAAGTTGCTCAAGGACTGCGACGGGGACCTCGACCTGTTCTTCCAGCGGGCGGAGGATTTCAAATTGGAGGATTGAAACGAAAACGGGGAGAAATGCCAAGTGATCCGTGATCGATGATCAGTGGAAGACCCGCACGATGGATACTACCTCGATGGGTGAAGCCACTTTCTGGTCTGGAGCCTTCGTTTCATCATTCCCGCACTGATCACTGATCACGGATCACTCGGCACTTCTTCTCCGCGGCCTTCGCGTCTCCGCGTTTCGTTTGCCTTCCGGCCGGAATCGGGCTATTCCTTCCGCAGAAATGAGCGCACAAGCACCGAAGATCACCGCCTACCTGAAAACCTATTGTGGCTGGAGCGAGGGCGTCCGGGCCATCATGCGGAAATACGACCTTCCCTACGAGGAGAAGGACATCATCAAGAATCCTGCGTTCCGCTGGGAAATGGAGCAGCGCAGCGGTCAGCAGCTCTCCCCGTGCGTGGAGATCGACGGCCACATGCTGCCGGACATCAGTGGTGAGGAAGTCGAGAAGTGGCTGACGGAGAACGGCTACCTCGAGAAGAGCGACGCTCCGGCCGATGCTCCCATCAACTCCGCTTGCACGGACGAGCAGCACGCCGCCATGGCGGCCGGGACCTTCAAGGTGCCGGGCAAGATCAAGTTCCTGGACTGATCCCACTGCTCCGGACCGGTGGGAAGATTTTACAGACAAATCCCCGCCGGTGGGGCATTTTAGCTTCTGATGACGGGTAGTCCCAGAAGCGTGTGGAAAGAGTGGCTGGCAGCCCACGGGCCGCGGCTGCTGTTGTTCGCGCGCGGCTGGTCGAACTGCCAGCAGGATGCGGAGGATCTGGTGCAGGAAGCGGTGCTCCGTCTCTGGAACCACCAGGCGGATAAGGGTGGCCTTCCGCCGGACCTGCCGTTCGCCTTTTCCACCATCCGCTTCTGCGGCCTGAACCACTACCGGACCGAGTCCCGGCGGCGGAAGAGGGAGGAATCCATCATCTACCTCAACGATTTCGAGGACGTCTGGCTCGACCCGGTCCTGGAGGACGATGAGGACGCGACCGCGCTGCGCGACGCCGTCCAACGCCTCAGCCCGAAGCTCCGCGAGGTGGTGGTCATGAAAAGCTGGGGTGGCCTGACCTTCGCCGAGATTTCCGAAACACTGGCCATCTCGCCGAATACGGCGGCATCCCGCTACCGCTACGCGCTCGAACAACTCGCGCAGGAGCTGCGCCAACTGAAGGAGGCCCGCAGTGAAACAGCCTGAATCCATCGAGGATATGCTTTCACGGTTGATGCCGGTCGCCATCAGCGAGGCGGGTCAGCGTTCGCTCGACGCCATGCTGGATGAACTCGCCGGTGAGGAAGCGGCTCCGGAAGCACCGGCCGCGGCACCAGGAGGCAAGAGCTTTTGGATTTACGCGCTTCCTCCGGTGGGGATCGCGGCTGCGGCGGCTTTGGCGTTTCTCATGCCCTTGGGGTCATCGCCCCGGGAAGCGGTCACCTCCGTGCTGCCGGAAGTTGAGGCTCCTGGCATCTTCCTCCTCGGGGAAACCGACCGGATCGAAACACTGACCGACGAAGGCTGGCTGGCGGATCCGCAAGGCGCCGCCATGCAGGCCGTCCGCGTCCGGGTGGTGGAGGAAAACACCCTCCGCGACGAAAAGACCGGCATCGTCTTCCAGATTTCCGAGCCCCGCGAGGAACTCATTCTGACCCCTGTCACCGCGTTCTGAAATGAAGCTGGGAACCATTTTCATCGCTCTGCTCGCCGGGATTTCCCCGGTCGTCGGCCAGGATGAGGTGCTGGCACCTCTGCCGCCACCGTTGCAGGCTCCAACCGGCCGTCCATGGCTGGGGTTGAAACTCGCCAAGGTGGAGCCATCCATCAGCGCGCAGATCCAGTCCCTCCCGATGGGGGTGGGTTTCATGGTGAAAGTCATCGATCCCAGCGGTCCGGCGGTCGAGGCCGGATTCCAGCCGTTCGATGTGGTCTGGAAGATGGGGGACCAGCTCCTCATCAACGAGGCCCAGCTTGCCACCCTCCTGCGCCTCCAGAAGCCGGGGAATGAGGTATCACTGGCGGTTTTCCGTGGCGGCAAGCCTCTCGATATCAAGATGAAGCTGGGAGACCTGCCCGTCGGGCGGGACGGCTTCAGCTCGGAACTCGCGGACGCCGCAATCCTCCCCGGCGAATCCGGACCGATGCGGGTGGTGAACGTCTCCGACCGCACCGCCACCTACTCCACGGACGAGGGAAAAGTCGTCCTCCGCAAGGATGGGGAGATCTACCGCGTGACGATCAGCAATCCGAAGGAGGAGATCATTTTCCAAGGGGACATTGCCGGTGAGGAAACCGGAGAAGCCATTCCCGAACTCTGGAAACGCAAGGTGTTCGCCCTGAAGCGTGGCCTGGACCATCAGATCCACGGCGTCATGGAACCGGTCCGTGCTCCCCGGCCGCGCGTCGTCCCGGCTGCTCCTCCTGAGCCTTGATTTTCCGGAATGTGGCTGGGCCATCTTGGTCCAAGTCGTTGCCGGAGCGTCAGGTGTGGCGAATCTCGTGAGAGATTCGGTGGAGTGGATGGCATTTTTTCAAGAGAGTCCGCCCGATCCGAATGGCCGATTCGGAAAGAGTTGAAATGAATTTCGGCAATCTGCTTTCGCAAATGGCCTCGCCCCTGACGAAGGATCATGCCCCCCTTGACGACTTTGCTCTGATGGTGGGGAAACATCCATTATGAGCACTCCCAACGAATCTCCCACTCACTTCGACGAAGATCGCGCCGCCAGCTACGACGAGCGTTTCACCAGGATCTCAGCCGTCATGCAGGCGCTGCATCTGCTGGCGAAGCTGTGGTTCACGGGGCTTCCCAAAGATGCCCGGGTGCTGTGCGTGGGCGCGGGCACCGGCGCGGAGCTGTTCCCGCTGGCGGAGGCGTTTCCCGGCTGGTCCTTCACCCTGGTGGATCCCGCTGGACCCATGCTGGCGCAGTGCCGGAGGAAGGCGGAGGCCGCTGGCATCGCGGACCGCTGCACTTTCCATGAGGGCTATCTGGACAGCCTCCCCGGCACCGAACCTTTCGATGCGGCGACCTCCATCC
Organism: Luteolibacter sp. SL250; assembly: GCF_026625605.1. NCBI lineage: Bacteria > Pseudomonadati > Verrucomicrobiota > Verrucomicrobiia > Verrucomicrobiales > Verrucomicrobiaceae > Luteolibacter > Luteolibacter sp. SL250. Next base: position 3,411,801 of record NZ_CP113054.1, on the reverse strand, counting down.
TGGTGTCCCACTTCGTGCTGGAGCGGGAAAAGCGGATCGCGTTCTTCCGTGAAATCTCGGACCGCCTGAAGCCCGGCGCGCCGCTGGTCAGCGCGGACCTCTGCTCGGACATGGAATCACCGGAGTTCGCGACGTTGATCCCCGCATGGATCAACATGCTGAAGTTCTCCGGGCAGGAGGATAAAACCGTGGACAGCTTCGTCGAGGCGCTCCGCGGAGGAGTGGATGTCGTGCCGCCGCAGGAACTGACCTCGCTGATCCGGTCCGGTGGATTCGCGGAATCCACTCTCTTCTACCAGAGCCTGCTGATCCATGGATTCATCTCAAGGCGGGGCTGAGATTGCCGGATCAGATCCCGATCTTGCCCATGCCCTCCATCACCTTCCAGCTCGGTGCATCCTTCTGGAAAGGCGGGGCGTTGTCGCCGGTGGTGACGGCGGGCGGCTGGTGATCGATCCGGAAAACCGGCAGGATCGGTGAGCCGGTGGAGGCTTTCTCATACTTCTCACCGACTTTCTCGATCATCAGCGAGGCGCAGAACAGACCACCGGGGATCTCGCTCAGCAGGATCTCGATGGGGTAGGCGGTCCCGGCCTTCGCCTCGAAGGTGGGGCCGACCGCCAATCCGCCGATCGCACCATTCCAATTGTTGGTGGTGTCATACTTGTAGAACTCGATGGGGAGTTTCATCGGGGAGTCACGCAGCATCCGCTGGCGCTCGCGGTCGTCGTTGTCGCCGGTCAGCACGTCCTTCATCTGTGAGAGGTGGGTGCCGGTGGTGCCGCCGTAGAACCCGTGGTCGAACACATGCTTGTTGTTGAAGCGGACGACCAGCACGTCATCCCCCGCACCGACGAAACGGTAGCGTCCGCTGGTCGGCGGCGTGACCACCCCGCGATAGACAATGATCCAGCGGCTCGGCTGCACGTCCTTCTCACAGTTGAATGCGGCGGGTGCTCCCTCCGCCTGCATGAGGGGGATGTAGATCTTCGTCTGGTAGAGTTTCTGCGGGGCTTGGAAGTAGTCGCGGGAAAGGAAGGACTCCTTCCAGCCACGGTTCACGAACTCGCGGATGACCTCCTGCGTCTGCTCGTTGGAGATGTTGGTGGGCTTTTTCCGGTCCGTCTGTTTCAGGTCGTAGAACGTGCCGATCAGCGCGTTTGGCGTGCTGCTCAGCGCTCCGAACGGATTCAGCTTTCCGGCTGGTCCCATGCCGATGCCATCGCCCATCCCGTCGCCGACGCCGCGGCCGATACCCTCACCACGGCCACCGCCACTGCCGCCACCACCCAGACCGCCGCTTGCCGCGCCCAGGGAGCCGAGCGCGGTCATCGCGGTGCTCGCATCCGGCTCGGGAAGGGCAAAGGAAGATGACGCCCCGATCGCCGCCACCCGCTGCGTGGCATTTTTCATCACCCGGTTCTGGCTTTTATTCGCCTGCATCTTCGGGGAACCACCGCCGCCACCGCCGGAGGGTTTGAAATCGACCGTCTTTTCCTTCTCCGGCGGGATGATCTGGAAGATCCAGAAAACCGCCAGCACCAGCAGCACCGCATGGACAATGATGGAGATGGTCAGTGATCCTCCGCCGAGCCTGCGCCAGAACGAGACCTTGGGCGGCTGCAGGATCGTGGCAACGGGGACAGCGGAACTTTCCATCGGAAGAAATTGGGTTTCAGTGGATTTGGCACAAGCTACCGGAATTTTTTTGGAGGGGAAGCAATGATTCTCCCACCATGGTCATTTGCCCGGCGGAGCGTAGATTTCCGCCGGTTCGAAATCGGAACGCTGCGGGGCGATTTTGGTGACGGCGGCCATTTCTTCCGCGGTGAACTGGTAACGGTCACGCATGGCGGTATCCAGGGCGGCGATTTTGTCCGGTGTGAGCGTCGGGGCAAAGGGGGAGGACCTTTCGTTCGTCCTGATCTGCTGGAGCGTGGCGATGAGATCCGCACGCGGGAGGGTGTCCAGCACGGCATGGCTGCGCGGACTGTCACCGGAGGCGCGGACGACGGACGCGGCGTAGGCGACTTTCTCGGAGCCAGGGAGCTTCGTCGTGAGGGCGGCGGCCCCTTCGGTGGAAAGGGTGCCCAGAGGATCAATGCCGTGGAGGTGGATGGTGCGCTGTCCTTCCGGCAGCTTGGAGAGGCGCTCCATGATGGTCTGGATGCCGGAGATTTCCCCGTCCGTGGCGATGACTCCCAGCAGATAGGCGGTGAACGGGGTGGAGACTTGGAACGCTCCGGTCATGGCGTCGGAGTCGCGCTTGGTGATGGCGGCCCAGGCGGCCTCCGGATCCCGTGAAGCCCAGGCGGAGATGGCGTCGGAGAGATCCGTCTTCTTGGAAAGGGCGGCGTGGAGTTTGGCGAAGTCGAAATCCTCCGGATACCCGGCATTATGGAGCGGGTTCGCGTAGTTGGCTCCCTGGAATTCGCCGAAGATGCGGATCACGTCATCCGCGCTGCGGGCGGCGGAGGCTCTCATGGCGGTGCCGAAGAACCTCGACTCCGTGTCGCCTTTCCCGAATTCCCCTTGGTATTTTTTCATCCACGGAAGGGCGGAGACGGGATCGTCCGCGAGCGCGGCATCCAGCAGTCCCATGGTGATGGTTCCGCGCTGGTCTTTCTCCGGAAGTCCTGCTGCCCATTCCATGGCGGCGGTACCACTGCGCGACCAGAGCTCCGCGAGGGCGGCGTTCAGCAACTCCCGATGGGCGGCGATGTCTCCCTCCTCCTCGGCGGCGAGGGCGGTCTGCTGCTCCAGGATGAGGGACTGGAGCGCGGGGACATCCATGCGGCCCAGTCCATCGTGCAGATCCCCTGCGCGTCCCCCAGCGGCTTGGAAGGAAAGCAGGGCGGCCAAAGTGTGGCGGCTGCCGGACGAATCGGTGATGGGTGCTGACGGGCGCGCCGGATGGCGGGTGGAGCGCGTTTCGGGTTTCCCGGACCTTTCCTCTGTGGAGGTCTTTCCGGTGGCGGACTGAATGGCCCAGCCGCCCCATGCCCCGGCGGCGAGGAGGGTGACGGCGATGATGGCGTGGGGGAACGGCTTCATGGGTCGCCAGTAGGTTTGGTCTTCTCCTTCAGGCGGGCGATGATGGCATCGGTGCGTGCGGCGTCCGCGCCCCATTCGGCGAGCTGCCGGCGGAGGATCTGTGCGGCACCGGCCTGGAGGGGCGTGCGATCCCCCTTGGGTTCCAATGTTTCCAGAGCGCGCAGGCGGGATTCCCCATCCGGAAGGGTGGACAGGGCCTGGAGTCCGCGGTCCACATAGGAATCCAGGCCGATGAAAATGCCCTGTGCGGCGGCGGAGCGCAGGGCGTCCTTCATTTCCGGCTGCTTGGCGGAGTTGATCCAAGCGACAGAGTTCCAGCCGGGCTGGAGAAAGCTCGAGGAGTTCGCCTCGAAGAACGCCGCGCGTTGTCCGGGAGTGAGGGTCTCCAGCTTGCCGACGAGCCACCGCGGATGCTCACCGTTGCCACGGAACTGCGATGGGCCTAGCTTGATGAGCGCGGCAGGGCCGGAATTCCGCAGCACCCAATCAAAGGCACCTTCCCGGTCCTGATTCAGCCATGCCCGGAGGAAGGCACTTTCGATCCTGGGAAGATCCAGAGACTTGAGATCCGATGATCCGAGCAGCGCTGCGAAGTCGAACCCCGCGGGAAAGTCGAACGAGTAGGAACTATAGCGTGGAATCCCGTCTTCCTTCAGCTCGGCCATCCGTGAAATGAGAGCTGCCGGACCATGTTCTGCGGCCTGGGCGAAGGACGCATAGATCAGGTTGACCGGGAGTTTGTTGCCGAACAGATCCGGATTCTTCCTTACGAATGCGATGGCGTCATCCACCCGGTCGGGAGGCCAAGTGGCGATGACCGTTTGGGCAAATCTCCGGCTGAGGATGGGCGGTTGCGCCATGGCCCACGCCAGCGCGCGGTCCGGGTCCCTCCGTGTGTATTCCGCCAGCAGCAGGGAGGCGATTGAGTCATAGCGGCGGAGCGTGTCCGGCATCCGTGCCGCCTCCTCCAGCGCGGTGAGGATTTCTTCGTCCGTCCAGTTGGCGATGTGTACGCTGATGCCGGTGGACGGTGCCTCGCCGAAGGAGCCCTCCCGTGGCCGCGTGGCCTGGAGCAGATCCGCCGTGGCGGGTGCAGGCCCAGAGGTCCGCGGCTCTCTGACAGATGGCCGGGGAGGAGCAGGTGACGGTGCGGACTCCGGTGCGGGACCGGACATCCAGCCGATCAAAAGGCCGACGACGGGATAGACGAGGAATGAGATGGGCTTCTTCAGGAAGGTTCCGGTGGGTTTGAAGCAGATTGATGAAAATGTGCAGTCAGGGGAAGTAATGTTTCGGATCCACCACGGACGCGCGGAAAGCCGATGCAGCCTTTGCAAAAAAAAGAGCCGCTCTCCATGGGAGAGCGGCTGTCGGATCGCAGGTGGATCTTCGGATCAGTAGTTGGTCGTGGTGGTTGTGGTCCGCTTCTGCGTGGCGGTGCCGGTGTAGGGATCCGCGGTGGTGGTCGTGGTGGTTGCCTGGGTGGTCACGGGAGGCGTGGGATCCACATAGGCGGTGCAGGATGGAAGCAGAACAGCGGCGGCAAGGCCGAGGATGGTAGCGGTGGTTTTCATGGTGATGGATGTTGTTGTCCTCCTATCCACTAGCATTTCAGGTGACAGATCATCCGTTTTGATCTTATGAGATTCATTTTGAGATTGTTATGGATGGTAGTCCGTTCTGTCTGTTCCACGGGCCCGTGCAAATCCTACACTCGGGGCTGTTCCAAATTTGCATTTTGCGACGGTTCTGAGCAGGCGGAACCCGGGCGGATTCGTCTTGCGACGGAAATCGCCACAGCCAACCATCCGTGCGTGACTCCCGAGCTTGAAGACCTCTTTTCCTTTCTCCGTTTTCCGAGCGTTTCCACGGACTCCCGGAACGCCGGCGACGTGCGTGACTGCGCTGGCTGGCTGATCGGGAAACTCCAGCGGATGGGGCTGACGGCGGAGCTGCATGAGACGCCAAAGCATCCCGTGGTGATCGCGAAAAACGCACATCGTCCGGACAGGAAGACCGTCCTCATCTACGGCCACTACGACGTGCAACCGGTCGATCCGCTCAACCTGTGGACCACCCCTCCATTCGAGCCGGAGATCCGCCATGGCAGGATCTGGGCGCGCGGAGCCACGGACAACAAGGGGCAGATGCTCGCCCACGTGCTGGGGGTCGAAAAGACGCTCAAGGAGCATGGCGAGCTGCCCGTGAATCTCATCTTCCTCTTCGAGGGGGAGGAAGAAATCGGCAGCCCGAACCTGGCCGCATTCCTCGCGGAGCATAAGGACGATCTGATATGCGATGTCATCGCCATCTCGGACACCGGCATGGTGGCACCGGGCATGGGTACGCTGGGCTACGGCCTGCGGGGCATCGCTTGCTGCGAGGTGAAGCTCACCGGCCCGGAACGTGATCTGCACTCCGGCCTGTTCGGCGGTGCGGTGGCGAATCCCGCGACCGCCGTTGCCCGTTTGGTTGCCAGCCTGCATGATGCCGATGGCCGCGTGCTGGTGGATGGATTCTACGACGATGTGCGCCCACTGGAGGACTGGGAGCGCGAGATGTGGGCGAAGGTCCCCGGCGTTTCCGACGCGGATTTCCTGAAAGTCACCGGCTCGCCCGGCCTCTTCGGCGAGGAAGGCTACACCTCCGCCGAGCGCACCTGGGCACGCCCGACCGCAGAGGTCAACGGCATCGGCGGCGGCTACCAGGGCGAAGGCTCGAAGACGGTCCTCCCTGCGGAGGCCTTCGTGAAGTTTTCCTTCCGTCTGGTGCCTGACCAGGATCCGGCGGACATCCTCGCCAAGGTCGAAAAGCACCTCCGTGCTCACTGCCCGCCCGGTGTGAAGATCGAGGTGGAGATCGGCCACGACGGGAAGCCGTATGTGGTGGACCCGCACTCGAAGTTCGGCCTCGCCGCGCAGTCCGCGTTGAAAATGGCTTTCGGCACCGAGCCGGTGCTCATCCGCGAAGGCGGCAGCATCCCCATCGTGCAGACCTTCCGCGACATCCTCGGCGTGGACACGCTGTTGCTCGGGCTCGCACTGGCGGATGCCCAGATCCACTCGCCGGACGAGAACTTCCCCGTGGAGAACTTCGAGGCCGGCATCCGCCTGAACCAGGCGCTGCTCACGGAGCTGGCCGCGGTTTGAGGCGTGGAATCGGGAATTGCGCCCCTCGTTCCACATCGTATGCTTCTCCCATGACTCTGAAGGCCATCATCCATGAAGCTGAAGAAGGCGGATTTTGGGCGGAAGTTCCTGCCCTGCCCGGATGTTTCACCCAAGGTGAAACCCTGCAGGAGCTGGAAGAGAACATTCAGGAGGCCATAGCTGGATGGCTGATGGCTGCGGAACCTGAAGGCCGACCTGCCGAAGGCCGTATTCTCGAGATTGCCGTATGAAGTCCGTTTCCGGGAAGCACCTGGCGAAGCTGGCCGAAGAACGGGGGTGGAGACTTGCCCGAATCAACGGCAGCCATCACGTGTATGTCATGGATGGCAGGATGGAAAGATTGGTCATTCCCATTCACGGCAATCAGGATCTCAAGATCGGTCTGCTCCGCAGTCTGATGAAACTGGTTTCTCTCACTGAAGAGGAACTCTGAAACAAATATCCAATTTCTCATTTCCCATGTCAGAACCTTCCAAATCCGATTTCATCCGGGACATCATCGCAGATGACCTGGCCACCGGAAAACATTCCACCGTCATCACCCGCTTCCCGCCGGAGCCGAATGGCTACCTGCACATCGGCCACGCGAAGTCCATCTGCCTGAACTTCGGCATCGCGCTGGAGAACGAGGGCGTGAAGGCGCAGTGCAACCTCCGCTTTGACGACACGAACCCGGAGAAGGAGGAGACCGAGTATGTGGAGAGCATCAAGGAGGATGTGAAGTGGCTCGGCTTCGACTGGGGTGAGGGCCTTTATTTCGCCAGCAACTACTTCGGCTTCTTCCATGACTGCGCCGTTCACCTTATCCGGGAGGGCAAGGCGTATGTCGATGACCAGACGGCGGAGGAGATGAAGCACAGCCGTGGCAACGTGAACGTGCCCGGCACGCCTTCGCCATTCCGTGACCGCACGGTGGAGGAAAACCTCGACCTGTTCGCGCGGATGAAGGCGGGAGAGTTCAAGGAAGGGGAAAAAGTCCTGCGCGCGAAGATCGACCTGGCGTCGCCCAACATGAACCTGCGGGATCCGGTGCTTTACCGCATCCTCCATTCCCACCATCACAACACGGGGGACGCCTGGTGCATCTACCCGATGTATGACTTCGCGCATCCGCTGGAGGACGCGCTGGAGCACATCACCCATTCGCTCTGCACCCTGGAATTCGAGAACCACCGCCCGCTCTACGACTGGTTCATCGACAACTGCCCGGTGCCGTCGAAGCCGCGCCAGATCGAGTTCGCGCGCCTCAACCTGACCTACACCGTGATGAGCAAGCGCAAGCTGCTGCAACTGGTGCAGGAGAACCGCGTCTCCGGCTGGGATGATCCGCGCCTGCCCACCATTTCCGGCATCCGCCGCCGCGGCTACCCGCCGGAAGCGGTGCGCCATTTCTGCAAGCGTGTGGGCATCACCAAGTTCAACGGCACCACCGACGTCGCTTTGCTGGAGTTCGACGTGCGGGACCATCTCAACGCCTCCGCGCAACGCCGCATGGCCGTGTTGGATCCGGTGAAGGTCGTGCTGGAGAACTGGTCCGCGGAGCCGCTGGCAATCGTGGAGATCCCGAACCATCCGCAGAACCCGGAACTGGGCGCGCGTGATGTGCCGATTTCCGGCGAGGTGTGGATCGAGCGTGAGGACTTCATGGAGGACCCGCCGAAGAAGTTCTTCCGCCTCGGGCCGGGCCGCCATGTCCGTCTGCGCGGCGGCCACATCATCCGCTGCACTTCCTTTGAAAAGGATGCCGCCGGCAACGTCTCCCTCATCCGTGCGGAGATCCTGCCCGGCACGGTTGGTGCGGACGCGCCGGAAGGCGTGGAATGCCGCGCCGCCATCCATTGGGTGGACGCCGCCACCGGTGCGGATGCGGAAGTGCGCATCTACGACCGCCTCTTCAGTGTGGAGTCCCCGGACGATGCCGACGGTGGTTTCCTCACCGTCATCAACCCGGATTCCCTCAAGACGGTCACCGCGAAGATCGAGCCTTCACTTGCCGAGGCACCCGCCGGTTTCAACTGCCAGTTCGAGCGCGTGGGTTACTTCGTCACGGACCTGAAGGAACACCGTCCGGGCGTAAAAGCGGTCTTCAACCGCACCGTCGCCCTCAAGGACTCCTGGGCGAAGCAGGCGGGGAAGTGATGTTGATTCCACTTTGTGTTAGTAAGTTGACTTGCGTCCCACCAGGGTTTCTTTCCATAAACGCCGGATGAAACGCTGGTGGTGGTTGTTCCCTGTCCTCGCTGTTGCGGGACTGTTCGTAGGTGTGATGGTTGCAAGCGTGGTCACCTACGTGCAGCCGAAGACCTTCGATTCGCAGGCAGTGGTCGAAATCAAACCTCCGGGAATCATCCTGTCGCCATTTGATCCTGGTTCACCATCCCCGGAAAGGGATCCCAAGTTCTTGGAACGCGAGATGGCCCTGATGAAAAGCCAGGGCGTGCTGTTGGCGGCGGTGAAGCAACTGGACCTGGACAAGAGGTGGGCCATGCCTGCGCCGGACGCCGCCGTGATCGTGGAGCGCTCCCTCACGGTGGAGCAACTACGCGGGACGGACCTGGTGTCCATCCGTGCCCGCCACGTCAACCGTGAGGATGCTAGGGACATTGTCGTTGCGGTCATCGACCAGTACCGGAAACAGCGAAGCTCTCGTGACACCGGAAAGTCGGAAAGCGCGTCGAAGGCTCTTTCGGAAGCAGTCCGGGAACAGGAAGGCAAGGTCGAGGAGCGGAGAAAGGCACTGGCAGCGGTCGTGAGGACCAAAACACTGCTTCACCATCACGAAGGCGTGACTCCCAAGCCGCAGGTCGGAGGAGGCGGCGTCGATACCGAGGAATACGTCGCCAGAAAGCGGGAGTTCGAATCAGAGCTGGAGCTGCTGCAATCCCTGAAGTTGAAGTACGTGACCGAAAAGGTTTCCCGTGAGTTGGACGATGACAGCGTGGTAGTCCACGAGGAAGCCCAGTTGGCATTGGCTCCTTCCGGCCCGAACGTAACCGGCAACATGGGAATGGGCATCATGGTCGGCCTGGCGGCGTCGCAGGTGCTGGCGCTGGCGCTTGTCCTGCTCCTGCCGTCGAGGCGTCCCGGGGAAATCCCCCCACCACTGCCCGGCGCGTGATGTAGCGCCTTCTCAGCGGTCCTTCACCCGCTCGACATTCGCTCCCAGCATGAGGAGCTTTTCGTCGATATGCTCGTAGCCACGGTCGATGTGGTAGAGGCGGCTGATTTCCGTGCTGCCCTTCGCCTTCAGGGCGGCGAGGACCAGCGCGGCGGAGGCGCGGAGGTCGGACGCCATGACGGGTGCCGCGGAGAGCTGGGCGACGCCGCGGACGATGGCGGTGCCGCCGTCCACCTTGATGTCCGCTCCCATCCGCTTCAGCTCGGAGCAGTGCATGAAGCGCTGCGGGAAGATGGTGTCCTTGATGACGCTGATGCCGGGGGTGGTGGCCAGCAGCGCGGTCATCTGCGCCTGCATGTCAGTCGGGTAGCCGGGGTAGGGGGCGGTGACGATGTCACAGCCGGTTGTCTCCGGATTCCGGTGGATGACGCATTCGTCCCCGGCCTCGTTGAAGTCGATGCGGTGGCCGGATTTCACGATCGCTTCCGTGATGGCTTTCATGTGCTCCCGGCAGATCCGGCGCAGGCGGACCTCCTCACCGGCCAGCGCGGCGGCGGCCATGAAGGTCCCTGCCTCGATCCGGTCCGGGATGACGGTGTGCTCCACACCTTTCAGCTCCTTCACGCCTTCGATCACGATGCGTCGGGTGCCGGCGCCCTGGATCTTCGCACCCATGGCATTGAGGAAATTCGCAAGGTCCAGCACTTCCGGCTCGGCGGCGGCGGACTCGATGACGGTGATGCCTTCCGCGAGGGTCGCCGCCATCATCACGTTGTCCGTGCCCAGAACGGTCGGACCATGGGTGCCGCGCAGGTCGATCTCCGCGCCGCGCAGGCCGTCCGGTGCGGTGAGGATGATGTTGCCGCCCTCGAACTCGACTTTCGCGCCGAGAGCCTCCAGCCCCCGCAGGTGGAGGTCCACCGGTCGGTCACCGATGACGCAGCCGCCGGGCAGGGAGACCACGGCACGCCGCTTCCGCGCGAGCAGCGGCCCCATCACGCAGATGGATGCGCGCATCCGGCGGACCAGTTCGTAAGGAGCCTCATCGGAAATGTCCGCGCAACTGATGCGGACGGTGCCGGAAGAACGCTCCACGTCGGAACCCAGCGCGCTGAGGATCTGCACCATGTAGTTGGTGTCGGAGACATCCGGCACGCGGCGGATGATGCACTCACCCTCCGTCAGCAGGGTGGCGGCCAGGATCGGCAGGGAAGCATTCTTCGAGCCGGAGATGTTGATGGCGCCGCGGAGCGTGGCACCGCCGTGGACGACGAGTTTATCCATGGGTTGGGTAAAGTGGGAAAGTGGTGGGAAAGGAAATCAGTCCCTCCATGCGAGGGGAAAACGCGGGATACCGGAAAGGTCGCTTTTCACTTCGATGCGGGAGAAGCCGGACTTTTCGAGAAAACCGGCGACCTGTGAAGCCTGATCGTGGCCGATTTCCAAAACCAGCCAGCCACCGGGCTTCAGGCGTCGGTAGGCGTCCGGGATGAAGCGGCGGATCACATCCAGCCCGTCCGGCCCGCCGAAAAGGGCGAGCGCCGGGTCGTGCATCACTTCGGTGGTCAAAGTGGGGCGCTCCGTCTCCGGGACGTAGGGCAGATTGGCCGCGATGCCGCCGAAGGTGCCGGGAATGTTGGAAAAAAGGTCGCTGTGGATGGTGGAGACGTTGGCCAGCTCCAGCGCGGCGGCGTTCTCACGGGTGAGGGAGAGGGCGTCTTCGGAGATGTCCGCCAAGGTGACCTGCCATCCGGGCCGGGCGGCCGCCAGTGACAGTCCCAGAACACCGGAGCCGCAGCCCACGTCCAGGACATCCAGTTTTTCCGGCAGGTCCCAGCGCAGGATCCACTCCACCAGTTCCTCCGTCTCCGGTCGGGGTATGAGGCCGCGGGAGTCGCAGATGAATTCGTTGCGGTGGAAGAACACCTGGCCGAGCAGGTGCTGGAGGGGGATGCCCTCGCCTCGCTTCTTCAGATTCTCGCGCAGTGGGGCCAGATCGCTCTCCATCAGCGGTCGGTCGAACTGGAGGTAGAGGTCCATGCGGGTGCAGCCCAGTTGTCTGGCCACGAGCATCTGCATGTTCCTGCGCGCGTCGTCGATTCCCCGTTTTTCCAGATAGCGGGTGCCGCCATCGATTGTTTCCAGAACCGTGCTCATGAAGGAATCCGCCGCGGGAAGCATCCCGGCTGCCGCCCCGAGTCTGGACGGACCACATTTCCGGGCAAGGTCTTTATGCGTTGGCGGTTGAAAAGCGGTGGCACTCTGCTACTGCGGGCGCATCAACACACGTTTTTCCATCACCGGGCTGGGTGCCCTTTCAGCCTTGGGGGAGGATGTCCCCGCGCTTCATCAGGGGATCCTCGCCCGTCGGAATCCTTTCAGGAGGCTGGGGGAGTTGCTGGGAGAGGATAGTCCGCACGCCGCCCTGCCCGCTGCATGGATCCGCGGAAGGGAGCTGCTCATCCACCGGAAATGGAGCCCCGCCACCATGGCCGCCCTGCACGTGGCCCGTGAGGCCGTGAGGGACGCCGGATGGACTGCGGAGGATCTGCGGGATGCCGCCCTGGTCGTCGGTACCAGCAGGGGAAATGCCGCCGGGTGGCTGGGTCCGTGGCCCGGACGCAGGCCGTTCAAACTGATGGCCGCGAGCAACACCATCCACAGCGAGCCCGCCAGCGCCATCTCCATCGAGCTGGGCATCACCGGGCCGAACCATGTGACCGCCAGCGGCTGTGCCGCCGGGCTGGATGCCGTCGGCGTTGCGATGATGATGTTGAAATGCGGCCTCGCCCGGCGGGCGCTCGCCGTGGCGGTGGATCTGCCCTTGGTGCCGCTGCTGCTGGACAACTATGCCGCGTCCGGCCTTCTCTCATCTGCGTTCCAGCCGGATCCTTATCATCCGGAAAGCCATGGATTCGTTCCCGGTGAGGGTGCCGCTGCCATGGCGTTTGAAGCAGGGTATGACTCCGGACCCTCATTGGTCTATCACGCTTCAAACTCGGATGCTGCCGATCCCGTGGGCATTCCAAAGGACGGAGGTAATACGATCCCGCTGTTGTTGAAGGCGCTGGATGATGTGGGTGGCTGCCATGCCATATCTCCCCATGCCACCGGCACCGCCGTCCAAGGAAGGGCGGATCCGGTGATCCTCAACCGGGTCTTTCCGGAAGGGCGGCGGCCGTCGCTCCATCCGCTGAAGCCCTTCATCGGCCACACCATCGGTGCGAGCGGCTTGCTGGAGAGTGTGATCCTCACCCGCTTCCTGAGGGACGGCCAGTTGCCGCCGAATGCGGACCACCTCACTGTTCCTCCCGGTTTTTCCATGCCGCGCATGCCGGTTGACGCGGGCGGTCCGGTGTTCAAGCTGTCCCACGGCATGGGCGGGCACAACTCCCTGCTGGTAATTTCTCCATGAGCAAATCCATTCATCTAGAGGTCTCGATCGACGGGCAGAAGCTCGATGTATTCGACAAAAGCGGGCTGCTCCGCAGCTTCGCCGTCTCCACGGCGGCAAAGGGTGTCGGCTTCCGGGAGGGCAGCTACCGCACTCCGGTCGGCCGGTTCCGCATTTCCGAGATGATCGGAGGGGACCGGAAGCGCCATACCATCTTCAAACAGAGGGTCCCTGTCGGAATCTGGAAGAAGGGCACCCAAAAGAACGAGGATCTGGTGCTCACACGTATCATCCGCCTGGAAGGCCTGGACCCGGAGAACGCCAACACCATGGAGCGTTTCATCTATATCCATGGGACCAACCATGAGAATCTGATCGGCCGGCCGGCCAGTTGGGGCTGTGTCAGGTTGAGGAACGCGGAGATGGAGGAGTTGTTTGAAATGGTGTCGGTCGGTGACCGGGTTTTCATTCATCCTCCGGAACGGAATGGGCCGAATATCATGTTCTTCGACTGCGATTCCACGCTGTCATCGATCGAAGGCATCGATGAACTGGCGCGCGCCAGAGGGGCGAAAGTGTATGCGCAGGTCGTCGCGCTGACGGATGCCGCGATGAACGGAGCCATCCCGCTGGATGAGGTTTTCCCGCGCCGGATGGAGATCATCCGGCCGGACAGGAAGACCTGCGATGCGGTGGCGGCCCAGTATATCAGCACCATGATGCCGGGAGCGGTGGGTCTCATCAAGTGGTTGAAAAAGAACAACTGGCTGCCTGTCATCGTTTCCGGAGGGTTTGCCCCTCTCATCAAGCCTCTCGCCGACCACCTGGGGATCGAGCATGTCGAGGCGGTTCCCCTCCATCTCGACGGAAAAGGGAAATACGCCGGATATGGAACGGACTACCCCACCACGCGGAATCTCGGGAAGAATGAGATCATCCGCGAGTGGAAAGCCGCTCTGTTGCCCGCGAAAACAGCGATGATGGGAGATGGCATTTCCGATCTGGAGACAAAGCAGGATGTGGATCTGTTCTTCGGATTCGGTGGGGTGGTGGCCCGCCCATTGGTGAAGGCCGGCTCCGAACATTGGATCGAAAAACTATCTGATAGACGGGTCATCCGTCTCCTGGAGGGGGTGGTGTCGCAGCGCAATGGTGAAATAATATCAAAACAAATGTCACAATTTAACTTGCGCGCCCGAAAGTCCAAGTTAGGTTCCGCCCCGATGAGCACATCCACCAAGAAAGCCCCGAAAGGGAAGCGATATACCGACGAGGAGAAGAACGATATCCTCGGCTTCGTCCAAAAGTATAATGACGACAATGGCCGTGGCGGTCAGAGCGCTGCCTCGAAGAAGTATGGCATCTCCCAGCTTACCATCGCCAGTTGGCTGAAATCCGGCGCTTCTTCCGGCGCGAAGCGCGGCCGTAAGGGCGCATCCGTCAAAGGTGGCAAGGGCGGAAGCTTCTCCTCGAAGCTCAACGCGTTGTCCGCTCTCGCCAACCAGATCGACAAGGCTGAGGCTGATCTCGCCAAACTGAAGGCCAAGTTCCAGGCCCTCAAATCCGACCTCTGATTCCTGTTATGATGCCGGGCGATCCACCCGCCATCTGAATCCTAATGCAGCCGCTCCGCAAGGGGCGGCTTTTTTGCTTTCCATATGTGAGGAAAACGACCGGTGTTCATGCGGATTTCGGGATGAGACATACTGTGCAGTAAGAAAATCATGACTTCTGTTTTATTCATCGGATATGAATCGGGAATAGCCGTGATGAGCCAGAAAAAGTGTCCAATGAACAAGAAGGCGTGATGCCACGGAATGCGGGGATGACCCACCGCAGATGAACGGCACTGTCCTCTCGGGGCTGCCTTATCTTCCGGGATCTTCCGGTCGGAAGGCTTCAGAGCTCGCCGATGGAGGCCATGATCCTCTTGGCCAGATCATCATAGCCCTGCTTGCCGGATGCCGCTTTCAGCTCTTCCGGAGTCAGGTGGATCGGTTTGCCGATGGTCACTGTGATCCGGGCGAAGCGGATGCGGCCTGAACCACGCGGCAGGGCCTCACGGGCACCGCTGATCCTGACCGGCTGGATGGGTGCTCCCGACTTCGCGGCAATGAGGCCGATGCCCGGGGCTGCCTCACCGAGGCTTCCGTCCATCGTCCGCGCGCCTTCCGGGAACACCAGCACGCGGTGGCCTTCCTTCAGCTTGCGGATGATGGTCTTCAGACTGGCCATGTCCGGCCGGTCCTGGTCCACGGGAATGGCGTTCCATTGGGGATAGACCCAGGTTGCGGGTCCTTTGAAGAGGGATTTGCGCGCCAGGAAGACCATCTCCGTCTTGTAGAGGTTCCCGATCAACGGCGGATCGAGGAAGCTCTGGTGGTTGGAGGCCACGAGAACCGGACCTTCCGTGATCAGATTTTCCCCGCCGATGACCCTCATCCCGAAGATGGTCCGGAATGCGGCGCCGAACGACATCCAGCCCAGCCAGTAGATCCACCTCATCATGGTCGGGAAAGGGGAAGGCCTTGTTGGCGGAGGATGTCGATGGCGGCGTCCACGCCGCTTTCGATGGTGTGGTCGGACGTGTCCAGGACCGTGGCCCCTTCCGCGATGACGAGAGGGGAGGTGTTGCGCTTGCTGTCCGCGGCGTCCCGGGCGGCGACGGAGTCGATCTCACCCACCTGGCTGCGGCGGGCGGCGCGCACATGCTCAGCCGCGTCCACATAGATCTTGTAGGGCGTGTCCGGGAACACCACGGAGCCGATGTCCCGGCCTTCCATCACGATGCTGTGGCCCTGCAGGTAGTCGCGCTGGAGGTTGACCAGCAGCACGCGCACTTCCGGGATGGCGGAAATGGCGGAGACGTTCGCGTTCACTTCCTCACTCCTGAGCGCGTCGCCGGGGTCCTCACCGTCGATCTCGATGGTGGAAAGGTTCTCCTTCACCCCGGTGGTGATGGTGATCCGGCCGAGCATCTCCACGACGGCGCCGTTGTCCGAGGGGGAGATGTTTTCCTTCAGCGCCTTCCAGGTCACGGCACGGTACATCGCGCCTGAGTTCACCATCACCAGGCCCAGCCTTGCGGCGAGATTCTTGGCAAGGGTGCTTTTGCCGGAGGCGGCGGGGCCGTCCAGTGCGATGGCGAAGTGGGTGTGGGGCGCGCTCACTTGGAAACGGTGGGCAGGTTGAAGTCTTCCGGGGCGGATTTCTCCCGGCGGATGGCGTCAAGGTGGTGGGCGAAGCCCGGGTAGGATGTGTTCACACACTCGACGTTGCGGATGACCGTCTCGCCGGAGGCGAACAGGCCGGCGATGGCGAATGCCATGGCGATCCGGTGGTCGCCGAAGCTGTCGATGGTCGCACCGTGGAGCGGCGCGCCGCCCTCGATCTCCATGCCGTCCTCGAACTCGGTGACATTCGCGCCCATGGCCCGGAGGTTGTCCACCACCGTGGTGATGCGGTCGGTTTCCTTCACGCGGAGTTCCTTCGCGTTGCGGATGATCGTCCGGCCTTCCGCGAGCGCGGCGGCGACGGCGATGACCGGGATCTCGTCGATGAGGTTCGGCACTTCCTCCGGGAAAATGGTCGTGCCATGCAGTTCCGCACCGTGGATCTCGACATTGCCGATGGGTTCGCCGTGGGTCTCATGCAGCACGTCGATCATGTGCGCGCCCATGCGGGAGAGCACCTTGAGGATGGCGGTGCGGGTGGGGTTGAGTCCCACGTTCTTGATGACCAGGCGGGAGCCGGGGATGGCGGCCGCCGCGACGAGCCAGAAGGCGGCGCTGGAAATGTCACCTGGAACGATGAAGTCCGTGGCCTCCGGCACCTGGCCGCCGTAGATGGAGATGGTGTTGCCCTCGTGCTTCGTGCTGACGCGGAAGGAAGTCAGCATGCGCTCCGTGTGGTCCCGCGTTTCCGCAGGCTGGGTGACGGAGGTCGTTCCATCCGCGAACAGACCGGCCAGCAGGACGGCGCTCTTCACCTGGGCGCTGGCCACCGGCATGTCATAGTCGATGGGGGTGAGCTTCGCTCCATGGATCAGCAGAGGGGCGCAGCCGGGCTTTTCACCCTTGGTCTCGATGTTCGCGCCCATCTGGCCGAGAGGCACGGTGATGCGGCCCATCGGGCGGCCGGAAAGGGAGGCATCCCCGAAAAGCTCAGTGGTGAATGGCTGGCCGGCCAGCAGTCCGGCGAGCAGGCGCATGCCGGTGCCGGAATTCCCGCAGTCGATGGGGGCGGCGGGCGCGCTGAGTTTGCCGGACTGGCCGTGGATCACCAGATCCACCGGACCGTAGCCTTCCAGCGCTTCCAGCACCTCGTAGTTGGCGCCCAGCGACTTCATCGCGTTGAGCGTGTTCACGCAGTCCTCACTGGGGAGGAAATTCCGGATCGTGCAGGAGCCGTTGGAAAGCCCGCCGAGGATGGCGGCCCGGTGGGACATGCTCTTGTCGCCGGGCACGCTGAATTCTGCATGGAGGCGGGTGATGGCTTTGACTCGGAATTCCGACGACATGTGGGCGCTGGTCAGGTGATGGGTGATTGGTAGAGATCCCGCCGTTCCTTGGCGGTGGTGAGCCATTGGCGGACGCTTTCTTGTTCGCCGTTTTCGAGGCTGGCAAGGATTTCACGGAGATCCTCGATGGTTTCGCGGAGCGGTGCGGCGATGGCCCTGCGGTTCTCGATGAGAATTTCCGCCCACATGTCCGGATTTCCTCCCGCCACACGCGTGGTGTCGCGCAGCCCGCCACCACCGAAACGTCCCTCCGCAGGATCCTGGAGGGAGATGCGGGCGCCGCTGGCGGAAATGATGTGAGGCAGATGGCTGATCCGGGCGACCAGCGCGTCATGGACCTCCGCGCTCATCCACGCGGTGCGGCAGCCGAGCGACTGCCAGAAGCGGTCCAGCGCCGCGGCTTCCGAGCCTGCGACATGATCGTCATTGGTCAGGATACAGGCGGCGTTCCTGAAAAGATCGGCGTCGGCGGCGGTGATGCCGGTTTTCTCCGATCCGGCCATGGGATGGCTGCCGATGAAATGGACACCCGTCCCGGCCAGCAGAGGGGTGATCGCCTGGTGGGGGAATTGTTTCACGCTGCCCACATCCGTGATGAGGCAGCCCTCCCGGAGGCCGGATTCCACAGCGGCGGATACCAGCCCGGGCATGACACCGACCGGCACGGCCAGGATGATGAGATCCGCCTCCGCCACGGCCTCCGCCAGATCACAGGTCACCTCCGTGATGCCAGCGGCTTCCGCTTCCGCCGCGGTTTCCGCCCGGCGGACCCACAGCTTCACCCGCGGCACGCCGCCGGGTTTGGGAAGAGCAAGGGCGAGGGAGCCGCCGAGCAGCCCTCCGCCTAGGATCGTGACATTCGTGAAATCGTCTCTCATCGGAACGAAAAACCGGGTCCAGTGCCGGACCCGGTTGGCTTTCCTGGAATAGGTTGACCGGGAAAAGACGCGGTTCAGGGAACCCGGAAATGCTTTTTCTCCGAGGCTGGATAGGTCGGGTCGGCGACGAGGGTGCCGCTGGGCATGTCGCGGACGTCGATGACCTTGTTGTTGAACGGGCTGAAGACGAAGCCTTCCTTGCCTGGGACCGGCTGGGCGGTCGGGACATTCGTCGGCTTTCTCTCCGGTGGCTTCGGCGTGGTGCCAGGATCGGTTGGGGTGCCATCGGTCATGGCCTCCCTGTCACGCTCCTGCGCGTCCTTCATGCGGTCGCGCTGGTCTTTGATCTTCTGTTGCTCCGCATCGGTGATGGTGGCATCCCGCTGCGGACGCTGGTGGTGCGGAGGCGGCTCCGGGTAAGGATAGCAGGAGAAAAGGGTGAGGGTGGCGAGCGCCGGCAGAGCGTGGAGAATGCGGGATGTCATGGCGGAGAAGCGGACGGGAGTTCGGGGTGGCCCGTCGGATCGGCAAACGGACTTGGTGCAATCATGGGCTTTGTTTCGCCGTCGTCAAGCAGGCTCATTGGCAAGGAAGCCAGGTGTTTCCCACAAGTTCCCGCGTCCGGTCTTGTCTGACGGTGGCGGATGGAGTGACTATCCCCGGGAACACGCCTGCCATGCCAGATCCGACCATCCACGCCGCCGGTAAAATTTTGAGCCAGCTCAACGAAATCCTCTACCGTGCGGAACTTCCGAATGGGAAAATCATCATGGCCCACCTTTCGAAACCACTCACCGACAGCAAGGCCGTGTTCCAGCCCGGCACCACCGTCCGGTTGGAGCTGACGGCCTTTGATTTCGAGTCCGCCAGGATCCTCGGGGAGATCGGGGATTGATGATCCGGAAGGCTATTTCCCGAGTACCTCGGCCACCCACAGCGGCACCACCTCGCTGGCCGGGCCCATGCGGCGGTCGCGGAACTCTCGGCTGGTTGCCTCCAGATTCAGCTCCAGGGTGCTGGCCTGGTTCCTGGCGGCCATGGCGACGAAGCCCGCGGCGGGATAAACCGAGCCGGAGGTGCCGATGGACACGAAAAGATCCGCCCGCTGGAGCGCGGCGGAGATTTCATCCAGATGGTAGGGCATTTCCCCGAACCAGACGATGTCCGGTCGCAGGGTGCCCGTGGAGTCGCATTCCGGGCAGATGGACCGGGCGGTGAGATCCGTGCGGACTTCCCCGGTATGGGCGCAGACCACGCAGCGGCATTTCAGGAGCTCACCGTGAAGGTGGAGGAGATTTTTCGAACCGGCGCGGTCGTGCAGGTCGTCGATGTTCTGGGTGATGAGCAGGACCTGGCCGGGATATTCACGCTCCAGCCGGGCCAGCGCGAGGTGGGCCGGATTCGGGTGGACGGTGCCGTCCAGCAACCGGGCGCGGCGCTCATTGTAGAACCGCTGGACCAGTTCCGGATTCCGCCCGAAAGCATCCGGGGTGGCCACGTCCTCCACGCGGTGTCCCTCCCACAGCCCGTCCGCTCCGCGGAAGGTCTGCAGTCCTGACTCCGCGGAAACCCCCGCTCCGGTGAGGATGACGATGTTCATTTGCCGATGCAGAAGGTGCTGAAGATCACGCCCAGAAGGTCCTCGGTATCGACCTTGCCGGGGATCTCTCCGAGCGCGTCCAGGGCTTCGCGCAGGTCGATCGCGGCCAATTCGACGTCATTCGAGGTGTCATCCAGCAGGGTGAGGGCGGCTTCCAGCGCGACCCGGGCGGTGTGGAGGCTGGACTGATGACGGGCGTTGATGGCGATGGCGTGGTCCCCCCAGTCCGCGTCGGCGAAGTGGAGGGCGCTGCGGATGGATTCTGAAAGTTCGTCGAAGCCTCCCCCCGTGGAGCAGGAAAGACGGACGGCGGAGGTGCCCTGCCATGAGGGATGCTCTCCGAGATCCGTCTTGTTCAGGATCAGCAGGTGTTTTGCTTCCGTATGCGGGAGGATGCCGCGGCCAGGCTTCGGCTGGCTCCCATCGGCCACTTCCAACAGGAGATCCGCCGCTTCGATCTGGCGGACGGTGCGCTGGATGCCCTCCGCTTCGATCCGGTCGTCGGATTCACGGACCCCCGCCGTGTCGATGAGGCGGATGGGGAGTCCATGGAGGTTGATGGTTTCCTCGATGGTGTCGCGCGTTGTTCCTGCGATGTCGCTGACGATGGCCCGTTCGAAGCCGAGCAGGCGGTTGAGCAGACTGGATTTGCCGACGTTCGGCTCCCCGAAGATCACCGTGCGGACTCCTTCGCGGAGCACGCGTCCCTGGTCCGCGGTGGCCAGCAGGGACCGCACGGTGTCCAGAACGGCGGTGATGCGGTCGCGGAGGACGCGGCCCGTCTGCGGATCGATGTCCTCTTCCGGAAAGTCGATCCATGCCTCGAGGTGGGCCAGCGTCTCCAGCAGGGAGTCACGTGCCTCCGTGGTGCGCCTGCCGAGCGTCCCTTCGAGCTGGCTGCGCGCGGCGCGCAGGGAGAGCCGCGTCTGGGCGGAAATGAGATCCATCACCCCTTCCGCCTGGGTGAGGTCCAGCTTGCCGTTGAGGAACGCCCGCTGGGTGAACTCCCCTGGTCCGGCATGGATCGCCCCGGCATTCAGGAAGCACGCGAGCACCTCGCGGGTGACCAGCATGCCGCCGTGGCCGGTGAACTCCACGCTGTCCTCCCCGGTGAACCCGTGGGAACCGCGGAACACCGTCAGCAGGCCGTCGTCGATGGATTCCTTCCCGTCATACACGCGGCAGTAGCATGCGGTCCGGGGTGTGGCGGTGGATGCCTTTCCCCGGGTGGCGCGGTCCGCCACGGCGATGGCTTCCGGACCGGAAATCCGGATCAGGGAAACAGCGCCGGTACCCGGCGGGGTAGCGATCGCCGCGATGGTGGTGCGGCTGCCGTGGGAAGATGGGGACATGCCTGGGATCAGCGGGGAGCCGCGGCCGTTTCGGTTCCACCGAGGTGGAGGAACTCCCAGCAGATGAAGCGGGTGATCTCCAGTTTCGGTTGGTCCGCGCCGACCCATTTCAGCTCGATGGTGGCGGTGCTGTTGGTGGGGCGGTTTTCTTTGCCGCGCCAGTCGATCTTCGAGAGCGAGCGCCCGATTTCCGAGTCGATGTTGACGTTCACCCGGGCGCTGGTCTCCGGTGAGGAAGGATCCCAGATGCGGTAGGTCTTGATACCCGCCGGCAGGGTGCGTCCAGCCTCCGGGACATCCTCTGAAATGATCACGCGGAAGACGCCTCCCTGGTCGGCTTCAGGAAGCTCGATGAGGTTGGCGAACGTGCGGTACTTCGTCTGGGCGAAGGTTTCCCAGTCCAGCTTGAGTCCGTCAGGGGTCCTCTTGAAAAGGGCGGTCGCCCGCACCGGCTCGGTGGCGAAGTTCTCCACCCGCGCCATGGTCGAAAAAAGCAGGTCAGCTTCATCCATGCCATACTGGATCTCCAGCGTGGCCAGCGGACGGAAGAACTCCTTCATTTCGAACTGCGGCGGCTGCTCGAACTCGAGCATGAAGATGCCGCGCTTCCGGTCTTCCTCGCTCAACTCCCGCACGGAAAAGGCGTCGATCGGTGTGTCCTGATCGTTGATGACACTGCCGCCGTAGAATGCCTCCACCTGGGGGCGCAGTTGCTCGCCGTTGATGATGTGGGGGAGTTTTCCTTCAGCGGTGGTCGCAGCGAGGAATTTTCCCAGAACGGCATAGGCGTCCTTTTTCCATCCCACCCGCAGGTATTGGCTTTCGGAAAGTGAGGTACCCTGGACTTTGGTGGGGGTTGGAGGAGCGACCGGCTTTCCGGTCATCTCATTGAACACAAGGTAGCCCGCGCCGCCAGCGATGGCCAGCAGGAGGCAACCGAGGAAAATGGCGGGAACTGCCGACGACGAGGAACGCTTCGGCTCTTCCTTCGTTTCCTTTTTCCGGGAAGAGGCCGTCCGGGTGGGCAAAGGCGCGGGCGCAGCGGGAGCTTGCTCCGGAGGGGCGGGTGGTGCCGGCTTGGCCGCTTGCGGCTGGGGAGGCTGCGGTGGGGAGACAGGGGGCTGTTCCTGTGGTGGAGGCTGGTAGGCCGGTGCCGCGGGAGGCTGGTACGCCGGTGTAGCAGGAGGTTGATAAACCGGTGCGGAGGGATGGTTCTGGACCGGGGCCGCAGGGGACTGTTGGACAGGTGCGGCCGGGGACGGTTGGGCCTGCGCTGGCAGCGGTGCAACCTCGCGGGCAGCCTGTTGCGGGACGGCTGGATGGCTGACAGGAGCAGGTGGCAGGAAGGTGGCCGGCGCGGTGGCCTCCGGGGCCGGAGAGGTGATGGTTCTCTGGCAGTGCGGACACGGACCCGTGGTGGGCGGCAGGTCCTTGGGGATGCGGATCTTCCCCCTGCAGTGGTAGCAGTGGAATTCTCTGACGTTGGCAGGGAGGGTAGGATCGGTCATGGGGGCGGTTTCCCGAAAAATTACTTAGGGAAAATGAATCAATCTGTCAAACCGCGACGGGGGTGAGGACGGAATCCAGCACCTCCAGGCAGCGGGCGTTCTGTTCCGCCGTGCCGATGGAGATCCGCACCCAGTCCGGCAGCTTGTAGCCGCGCATGGCCCGGACGATGACGCCCTGCTTCAGCATTTCTTTGAAAACACGGTCACCGTCCCCGACATTCACGAGGATGAAGTTCGCCACACTGGGGACAAATTCCAGCCCGCGGGTGCGGAATGCCGCTTCGTAGAAATCCAGCCCCTGCTTGTTCACGGCGCGGGTCTGTTCGACGTGCTCGTCGTCCTTCAGGGCGGCGACGGCTCCCGCCTGGGCGATCGCGTTCACGTTGAAAGGTTGGCGTGCCTTCTGGAGGATGGCGGCCACATCCTTGCCGCAGAGTCCGTAGCCGACGCGCAGCGCGGCGAGGCCGTGGATCTTCGAGCAGGTGCGAAGCACCGCCACATTGCGGTTCTGGCGGACGAACTTGAGGGTGTCGAACGGCTCGTCGAGGAACTCGAAATACGCTTCGTCAAAGCAGACGACCACATGCTCCGGCACGCGCTCCATGAAGCGGTCGATCGCCTCCTGGCCGACGACGGTGCCGGTCGGATTGTTCGGGTTGGCGATGAAAACCAGCCGGGTGTTCGGTGTGATGGCGTCCGCCATGCCTTCCAGGTCGTGGATGAAACCCGGGTCCGGCACCTCGACATACTTCGCGCCGAAGAGGGTCGCCATCAGCTTGTAGACGACGAAGGCGTGCTCCGCGGCGATGAGTTCCGCGTCGCGGTTCAGGAAAGAGTGGCAGAGCAGTTCGATGATCTCGTTGGAGCCGTTGCCGATGACGACATTCTCCAGACCGAGGTCATATTTCTCCGCGATGGCGGTGCGGAGGCGGAAGCCGGCGCCGTCCGGATAGAGGTTCGCTTCCTCCAGTGCCTCACGCATGGCGGCCTTCGCCTTCGGAGAGGGGCCCAGCGGGTTTTCGTTCGAGGCGACCTTGACGATGGAGGCCGGATCAAGCCCCAGCTCGCGGGCGGTTTCGTCGATGGGCTTGCCCGTTTCGTAGGCTACCAGGTCGCAGACGAAGGAATTGGCGTATTGGTTGATCGGCATCTCGGAAGCGACTCTAGGTGGCCGTCCCGGGATGGTCAACGCGGATGCAGAGGGCTTCCATCAGGCCAAGGCGTCCTTCCAGGCCGCCTCGCTGAAGCCATTGAGTGCCACCCCTTCACCGATGAGGAAAGGGCGTTTCACCAGATTCCCGTTCTGGGAAAGGAGATCCAGCGCCTCCTCCTCCGTCATGCCGGGAAGGCGGTCCTTGATGCCCATTTCCCGGTAGTCGCCGCCGGAGGTGTTGAAGAGCTTCCGCAGGTCCCCGCCGTTGGCCTTGAGGGCTGCCTTCAGTTCGGCGACAGATGGCGGGGTCTCGCGGATGGCCTTCGTTTCGTGGGAGATCTGATTTTCCTTCAGCCATTTGCTGGCTTTCCGGCAGGTGTCGCAGTTTTTGTAGGCGTAGAGCGTCGGCATGATCCGATCTTGCGCGCGGACCGCCCAGACGCAAGGCTGTCCGTCCGTTGATGAAGACAGAGATTCTTGGAAAGATCCGTGTGGAGCTTAGGGACAGGCTGGACCGGCTGGCAAAGGCGGCGATGGAGGCTCACGCCGCCGCGACCGACCCAGGCAGCAAGGCGGAGAGCAAGTATGACACGCGGAATCTGGAGGCATCCTACCTCGCGTCCGGCCAGGCGAAGCAAGTGGAGGATCTGGCGGAAGCGGTGCGCATTTTTGACGGCCTTTCCCTCCCTGACTACAGCATGGAGGACAGCATCGACGCCGGGGCGTTGGTGGAGGTGGAGCAGGGGGAGGAAACGCGGTATTTCCTGCTGGCCCCCGTCGCGGGAGGGCTGGAGATCATGCACGAGGGGGCGGAAATCATCCTGCTCACTCCGGAAAGCCCGCTCTACCGGAAACTGGTCGGCCTGCGTGCGGGGGACTCTCTGGATGCTCCGCCGCTGATGGTGCTGGAGGTGTTTTGAGTCCTAAGCCTTCGTCCCCTCATAGACGGACACCACGCCGAACGTCAGCGGCGTCGCGTCCGTGGCGGTGTAGCCGCAGGTTTCCAGCAAGTCCGTCATCGCCTTGCCGGCGGGGAACTGCTCGATGGACCCGCCCAGATACTCGTAGGCGTCCTTTTCCCCGGTCAGGGCACCGGCCAGCTTCGGCAGGATCTTGTGGAGGTAGAAGCGGTAGGGGGCGCGGAGGATACCCTCCGGCAGGGAGAAGTCGAGGATCACCAGCCGTCCGCCCGGCTTCAGCACGCGGTTCATTTCCCGCAGCGCGGCCGGGTAGTCCGCCATGTTGCGCAGGCCGAAAGCGACGGTCACCACGTCAAAAGCACGGTCCGGAAACGGCAGGTTGAGCGCATCCGCGACGACGGTCTTCACCAGCCCGCGGGACTCCGCGTGGGCCAGCATTTCCGCACAGAAGTCGGACGCGGTGACATCGCAATCCGGGCAGGCTTCCTGGATCTCCAGAGCCAGGTCCCCGGTGCCGCTCGCCACGTCCAGCAGGGACTGCGGCTTCCACTTGCGGATGCGTGAGGTGACCACCTTCCTCCACCAGATGTCCATGCCCATGCTGAGCACGTGGTTGGTCAGGACATAGCGGTCCGCGATGCGGGCGAAGGCGTCGCGGACATAGGTGGCGTCAGGCATGCGGCATCCTTGCCCCGGACCCGGCGGGAGGCAAGAGCGGCGTGCGTCAGCGTGGCCCCAATGGCGAATGCGGGAGCTTCCACCGCTCCACCAGATAGGATTCGATCAGGTGGCTGTCCGGGATGTCGCGCAGAGAATGTTCCTTTCCATCCCTGGTGATGATGACCGGGAAGCTGCTGGAAACCCGGCGTCCCCGCAGAGGCTCCTCTCGGACTTCCGTCGCGTCCGCGCGGGAAAGATGGATGGATTTCCACAGCCCTCCGCGCACTTCCAGGTGGGTGGGACTCACAAAGACATGATGGCGTGCGCAGCGGATCATGGAGTGAGCGGAAAGCACCAGCACCACCCCGCAGAGCAGCACGTGCAGCGGATTCCGGAAATTCCGCCCCTTGCTTGACGCAGCGAGGCTCACCAGCGCCGCGACGCTGAGCAACACCGGCCAGACATACGAAACCGCCAGCAGTCGGATCGAAAGATTCTCCCCCTCTTCCACCGAGTAATGCTCCCCGACCGGTCCGGCGGTGAGGTAGGCGATGAGAAAGGCGGCCACCCAGGGAAACGCCCGCCAACCGGACCAGAAACGCAGCCAGTCCATCACCGCGTCCCAAACGCGCTGCCATGACAGGGGATGTTCCCACCATCCTTTGCGCGCGCCGTGCAGCACCCCGTAGGCGATCGCCAGCAGGATGAACGGGCTCTCGTCGTCATCGATCTTTCCTGTTAGCAGTCGGATCCCCGCCAGCAGCGGCACGAGCGTGAAGGCGATGCCGAGCAACGACCATCCCGTGAGCACGCCCCACTTGTCCGGCAGGATCTTCAGCAACCGCAGCGTGCCCCATCCCACGACGGCCCCGGAAACGAGGCCGATCAACGAACCCACGACGATCCCTTCCATATCCTCCAGCAGGTGGCCCAACAGTCCGCCGCCGAGGAGGCCCGCCACAGTGATGGAGATGATCCACCGTTTGCCATCGTGGCGGGACAGGAACCAAGCGGTCGGAAAAGCACAGACCAGCACCGCCGTGGAGGGCAACACGGACACGGCGAGCGAAGTGACGAACGGAGCCACCGCAATGAGGGCGAACAGGAACGCGAACATCCTGCGGCCGGAGTTCCCGGTTTGCATTACTCTTCAGTAAGGAGGGTGGACACTCTTGTCCACCGCGTTGCAACGGCTCAACAGCACAAGGTGTTTTCCATTGAACCATCCATGTCTTCCGGACGATGGTTCATGCCATGGAGGAGGGCGACGACCATCTCTGGCAAGCCGCCACCGCGGAGCGCAACCTGGCACTCACCGCGGCGGAAAAGCTGCGCATCCTGACGGACATGGTGCGGGCGCGGGTGTTCGAGCAGCATGCGATGAAGTATTACAATGCCGGAAAGATGGCAGGCTTCCTCGATCTGATGATCGGCCAGGAGGGTGGGGCGGCGGCGGTGTGCTCGATGCTGCAACCGCAGGATCACACCATCGGCGGCGTGCGGGGGCTTGGCTTCGCCGTGATGCGTGGCCTGACCATGAGGGAGTGCCTCGCGGAACTGATGGGGAAGAAGACCGGCTCCTGCAAGGGGAAGGGCGGCATGTTTTCCTTCTGCTCCCCGACGCATCATCATTGGGGGATCCATGGTGTCGCAGCCGCCCAGACACCGCTCGCTGCCGGTTTCGCGTTCGCCATGAAATACCGGAACCAAGCGGGTGTCGCTGTTTGCTTTATGGGGGACGGCGCGATGAACCAAGGGGTGTTTCATGAGACGCTCAACCTCGCCGCGCTGTTCTCGCTGCCTGTCATCTACGTGGTGGAGAACAATGGATTCTCGATGTTCACCTCCGTGAAGCGTTCCTCCGCCTTCAAGGACTACCTCGGCCGCAGGGCGGAGATGTATGACATGGCGTGGGATCACTGCCATGGGCATGACATCTATGCCGTCCGAGCCTCTCTGGATTCCGCGATGAGGCGGGCTAGGGAACAGCAGCGACCCACCCTTCTGGAAATCTCCACCTATCGTTACTTCGGCTTCACGATCGCGGATGCGATGAGCCACCGCTACCGGACAAAAGAGGAAATCGATTGGCACAAAGAGCACCGGGATCTGGTGAATCTCTGGCTCCGGCGGCTCATCGCTGAGGGCATCGCCACGGAAGCGATGTACGAGGTGATCCGCACTGCGGCGAAGAAAGAGGCGGCGGACGCCGTGAAGTGGGCCGACGCCCAACCTCCGCCGGAGATCTCCGACATCAGCGGGGATGTCTATTGGGAGACGGACCACCGGACACCTGCCTCAGGAATCGGCCGGCACTTCTTTGACGATTGAGGCAACGGTCACCTCACGGACGTCTGCGGTCCGAATGCGTGGGCCTTCCGAAGCCCATGTATTGCTGGATCACTACCCGCCGGTAGCCGCGGTCAAAGAAGTAGCGGTTGGTGGACTCGATCCGTTCCTTCAGGACTTCGTCCGGCCATACCTGCTTGTGGAAACAGACGACCACCAGATTCTTGTGCCGTTGCTGATAGAAGTGAAGGATCAGTTGATCGGGCTGGAAATCCAGACGCCCTCCGTTGTGGTCTGTGATTCCGATGCCGAATCTTCCGTCGGAGGTCATCTCCACGAAGGTATCCGCTTCCTTTTCCAGCCGGAACGCCTTTTCGATTTCGGGATGGAGTTTTCTCTTCGGGCGGCGCGGTGATTCCGACCAGCCGCTCTCGATCACGGCTTGGATGTTGTTGCGCGTGACAAGTTCGTCTTTCTGCGCGGCACAGCCTCCGGACAGCAGGAGAGCGACCAAGGAAAGCGGTGCGCCGAATTTCCACAGGGCATGGAAGGATGGCGGAACGCGTTGGGGGCCAGGCATGGTTCCGACTACTCGGTTATCGACCGGTTGCGAAGCTCTCTATGGGCACGGTTCGAAGAATCTCACGGGTTGGTTTCTTCAGAAAACCCTTTGCATTTCAATCCGTGTAATCCGTTTAATCCTTAAATCTGTGGTTAAAAAATGCCGGACCTTTCCGGTAGGCGGTCCATAATCCTCAAGCGCATTGGGATTCACTCCACTTTCATCGCCTGGTAGCAGGCGAAGACGCTGTTCCGGTGCAGAATGTCCCATGACTGGAAACCACAGCGCTCCACCAATGAAATCTGGTAGGGCAGGGAACGCGGGGAGTCCTCCTTGTCGATGTAGTCGAACACTTTGTCCCGGTAGTCCGCGCCGCCCAGTGCCTCCAGGTATTCGCCATAGCGCCGCCACATTACCTCCTGCACCGCAGCTTCATCAAAGGTGACCAGATCGGAGACATACAGCCTGCCACCGGGCTTCAGCCAACGGTGGATCGCGCGGAAAACGGCCCTCCAGTCCTCATCCTCCCTCAGGTGATGGAGCACCGCCGCAGCGGTGATGCAGTCGAACGCTCCCTCCGGAAAATCGAGATCCCGCAGATCGGAGTGATGGATTTCCACGGAGGTGCAACCGGCGGCGGTCACCCGCTCCCGGGCACGCTCCAGCATCGGCAGGCTGAGGTCGGCCAGGTCGCAGCGGAGCGGCCCCACCTCATGAATGAGCTTCAGCGTCAGGTTACCCGCCCCGCATCCCAGGTCCAGAACCCGGTCCCCGCGCCGCAGGTGGGATTTCGCCACCGCGCCGATGAGGTCCAGCACCAGCGGCGCGTCGATGGTCGCCTGCTGGCCGGTTTCGAGCTGGCTGAACCGTTCGACGTCGTGGTCGAAGCGGTCGCGGATTTCTCCGATGGTGGATTTTTCTGACAGAGGCGTTGGCATGCGTGGGTGGAGTAGGGCTGGATTATCATCCCGGCAGGCCTGAATCCAGATCATGATAGAGGCAGTGGAACGAATTCTTGGTTTCTCCAATCCGAAAAAGAATGGCGCGGATGGTTGTTTGCTCCACGCTGTCAGATAGGAAGCCCATGACGAAACTCCGATTCTATCTCGAAAAGACCCGCTCGAAGCTGTGGGTGCGGCCGGTCATCCTGAGTGCCGCGGCGGTGCTATGGGTCTGCCTGTCGTTCATGGCAGATGCGGCGATTCCGCCGGACATGAGGGTGAAGATCGAAAAGGACACCCTCATCAACCTGTTCTCCATCCTGGCGTCATCCATGCTCACGGTGGCGACTTTCTCGGTATCGGCGGTGGCGACGGCGTTCGGCTCGGTGGCCAGCTCCGCCAGTCCGCGCGCGACCAGCATCGTGATGGGGGACACGGCGGTGCAGTCCACGCTGGCGGCTTTCCTGGCGTCGTTCATCTATGCGGTGGTGTCCATCACCGCCCTCAGCGCGATGAACTTTGGCGTGGGTGGGCGGTTCATGCTTTTCGTCGGATTTGTCCTGTTGGTCAGTTGGGTGCTGGTTTCTTTCCTGCACTGGGTGGACCGTGTTTCGCGGTTGGGGAAACTGGATGACACGCTGGAACGCGTGAAACGGTCTGCGAAGGTGGCGCTCACCAATCCCGACCTGGCGGACCTGTTGGGAGGCGCGGTCCAGACCGGCACGGAACGTCCGGAAGGTGGCCCGGGACGGGACTTCCGCGCGATGGGCTTCGGCTACATCCAGTATGTGGACATGGAGGAGCTTCAGGAACATGCCCGGAAGCTGGATGTGCGCATCTGGCTGGATGTGCGTCCCGGGGCCTATGTTCCGGAGGGGGAGATCATTGGCGTGGTGGATGGTCAGACAGCCATTCCGGAGGAAACGCTGGAGGAGATCGCCCGGTGTCTGAAGATGGATAACGTGCGCTCCACCTCCGCGGATCCGCGTTTTTCCATGTTGCTGCTTTCGGAGGTGGCGGATCGCGCGCTTTCCCCGGCGGTGAATGATCCTGGCACCGCCATCGCCATCCTGGCCATCCAAGTCGAGCTTTTCCACGGCTGGGTGAAGACCCGGAGGAAAGCCAGGGGGATGGAGGTGAAGTACCGCAGCGTCCATGTTCCGGAGATTCAGGCGATGGACTTGGTCTATGACGCGTTCGGCTCCATCGCGCGTGACGGAGCATCCATGGTGGAGGTGGGGGTGCGCTTGCAGAAGACGCTTTCCATGATCCACAGGCTGGGCGACAGGGATCTCCAGCAGGCGGCCGAAGAGATGCGGCGGATCTCGCTGGGATTCTCCGATGCGGCGCTGGTGCTGGAAGAGCAGAAGAGAGTGGTCCGTGGTACTGGGATGGAAAGGCCGGTGGCGGAACGGGCGGGATAGATTTTTGCCCGGGTTGGGGCTTGGAATTTCCGCGGAGGCGGTCTAGACGGAGCGATGGAAGAGCCGACACGGGACCACGGAACCCAACCACTGGACGCGCTGATGGAGCGCTGGAAGATCACCAACCATGAGATGGTGGAGGCCTCTCCGGAGCAACTGAACCACAAGCAGGTCCAGAAGGCGCGCAAGGGACGGCAGCTCACCCTGGCCATGAAGATGAAGGTCGCGCGCTCCCTCAACATCGCCATCTGGACCCGCCTGAAGAAGGACGAGAAAGAGGTCTATTTCGAGTATCTGCACAAGCACCTGTTTAACTACACCAAGGGCTATGATGCGGATTGGGTGGACCCGAACGAAGCGCTGATGCCGAAGTGAGCGGCGGTCCCGTCATCGTCGGACAAGGACTGGCGGGCACCTGCGTGGCCTGGCACCTGTGGTGGCGGGGCGAAGGGTTTTCCCTGATCGACCGGGAGGAAGGTGGGGCGTCACGCGTCGCGGCGGGATTGGTGAATCCGGTGACGGGAAAGAATTTCGAGCCGAGCTGGCGGATCGCGGAATTTCTACCTGACGCGCTGGCATTTTACGCGCGGGTGGAACGGGAGCTGGGCTTCACGCTCTGGCATCCGCTGCCGGTGCTGAGGCTGGCGGCGTCGGAGAAGGAATGGACGAAAATTTCCGCGAAGCTCACGGAGGAAAAAGTCAGACCGTGGGTGGAGGGAGTGGTGGATGCGCCGGACGGCTGGATGGGTGCGGTGGAGGTGACCGGCGGAGGCCGGGTGGACACGCGGCTTTTCACGGAGGCCTCACGGGAGTTTTTCCATCGGCGGGGCATCTACCGGAAGGGGGATGGTTCTGCGGAGGGGACGAAGATTTTCTGTGAAGGCGCGGTCGGGCTGATCTCCGGGAAATACGGCCCCTCCCGTTGTGCGAAAGGGGAGATCCTCACCGTGCGGGCGGCTGGCTGGGATGAGTCCCGCATCCGCGTCGGTGGAGGCGGCTGGCTGGTGCCCATCGGGGACGGGAAGTTTCGGGCCGGTGCAACGTATGAGTGGGATGAGCTGGACGGGCAGCCGACGGAGAAAGGCAGGGAGTTTGTGGAAAAGATCGTCCGCCGCCTGGGCGGGGAGCATTTCGAGGTGGTGGACCACGTGGCGGGTATCCGTCCGATCCTCCGCCGCAGCGAGCCGCTGATCGGACCGCTGGAGGACGGGAACTGGATGTTCAACGGGCTCGGCTCGAAAGGCTCCCTCTACGCCCCAGCCGTGGCGGAACGTCTGGTGGGCTGGATGTTCGACGGGGTGCCGTGTGAAGCGGAGCTGAGCTATCCGGCTTTCAGGACGGTCGGTTGAGGATTTTCAGGGGCGGTTGCGACGCGGTCCTACGGGTGCAGCGGGATTGTGAATATCCTGTGGATAGCTGGTAATAACGCTGCAACATGCGGACCACCAATGGTTATTGTGAGGTATGTGAATAACCTGTGAATAGCCGTGAATAACTTCAGATGGCAGAACGATCTCCCTCACGGATAAAAAAAGAGCATGAGGGCCGGAACGGATTCCGCACCTCATGCTCCTGTCGAAGTCTCTGGAAATCAGCCTTCCAGCTCCGCGCGCAGGACGTCCATCATCCGTTTCATGCGATCGTCTGCCACAGCCTTCGCTTGCAGAGCCTTCGCCTTCGCGGTGGCTTGGTCCTTGGCGATGGCCAGCACGGCGGGGGTGAGGCCCTTTTCGGCCTCATCGTAGTCGTGGTCGAACAGCCATTCGGAGCGGCCGATATCCTTCCACATGAAGCCCTTCGAGGTTTGCTCCTTGTAGCGGCAGACGATGGCCGGAATGCCGTGGCCGATGCACATGATGGGGCTGTGCTGCTCGTTGCCGAAAAGTCCCGCGCTGCGGTTGTACACGCTCTGCGCGAAGTCGGTCAGCCAGTAGTCCTGCCTCCAGACGACCTTCTTCTTCACGCTCTCCGGGAGCTTGTCGTAGATCATCTCCTTGTTGAGCTTCATCTGGCTGGCGTCCTCCGGGCAGAGCAGCATTTTCATGTCCGTCTGCTCCACCACGGCGATGACGGCGTTGCGGAGGGGGGAGATGTCGTGCTCCTTCATCTCCTCGTTGCGGGCGTGTTTCTTTTCGTCGAACTTCGTGCCCTTCTTGATCTCCCAGTAGGGGGTGTTCCGGAGCTTGGGGATGCAGCACATGAACTTGCCTTCCTCCAGGCCCACTTCCTTGAGCCATGCGGATGCGGCCGCGTCATTCACCAGATCACAGGCAAAGGTGGCATCCGGGCCGAACTCCATGATCGGGCAGGTGGCACCCTTGCTCTTCGCCAGGGCGAGGGAAACGGAATCACGGAAGAAGGCGAACTTCGCGCCGTTGATGACCTGCAGGCCTTCCTCGGAATAGCCCCAGGTGACGCCGCCGATGCCGTAGGGCTTTCCGGTCTTTTCCTTCCACTCGATGAGGTGTTTCTGGCCGACGATGCCCGGGCCGGAGCCATGGAGGAGGAAGTCGTGCGTTTTGAATGCCTCTTCCTTTTCCGCCGCGGTCTTTCCCATGATCTTCAGCTTCGGGAAGCGTTTCATGAGCATCTCCGCCACGCCGTTGTCCACGCTGCTGGGCCACAGGGTGACGTCGTACTCCGGAAGGTGTTTCTCCAGCAGGTGGAGCATGCCCGGGGTGTGGGCGATATCGCCGATGTTCACCGTCTGCCATGAGGAACGGAGCAGGATCTTTTTCTTGGGCTTCGCTTCCTGGGCACTGAGGACGGCGGGAAAAGCCGCTGCGGTGGCGAGGGTGGTTTTGAGGAAATGACGGCGTTGCATGAAGGATGGGTTACGTTGGATTTTGTGGGAGTTTTTCCGTTCCTGTGGCTTTTGGAAGGCAAATTTCCAGTAAGGAGGGAGGACACTCCTGTCCTCCGGCGGCATTGGCGCATGAAGGATGAGGTCCTCTTTTCAAGATTCGCCCGTTCCGGAACATTCGCGGTCAGCCTTCTTCGATTTCCCGACAACCAATACCCGATGATTTCTCTACCTTAGTCTGCCAATGCCGCCGGTGGACAGGAATGAGTGCGTAGCGGACATAGCCGCTCTGCCGCAATGTCCACCTCCTCACCCAGGTGCCGCAGCGCGCCTGTGCCCGATCCAGCCGCTGGAAAATGCGGTGGATCATCCCATAAAACATCCTTGGGATCACGCCGCATCCTCATCCGCGTCCGCATCAGCACGGCGCTTGCGGATGAGCGGTGAGCGTTCTCCCATCACCACCGGGCGGTTGATGGTGACGGCCTCGATGTCTCCGCGGGACGGGACGTCGAACATCACATCGAGCATCATTTTCTCGAAAATGGAGCGCAGTGCGCGGGCGCCCGTGCCACGGCGGACGGCTTCCTCCGCGAGGGCACGGAGGGCGTCGCGGGTCACGCGGAGCTTCACGCCGTTCATGGCGAGCTGCTTGGCATACTGCTTCACCAGCGCGTTCTTCGGCTCGGTGAGGATGTTCACCAGCTCGTCCTCCGTCAGCTTGCGCAGCGAGGAAATGACGGGAAGGCGGCCGATGAACTCCGGAATGAGGCCGAAGTGCAGGAGATCCTCCGGTTGGACTTTCTCCAGGATGTTGAGGGCATTGTCGTCCAGATCCGCCTGGGAAAGGTCGGAGTGGAAGCCGAGCGTGTTCTTGCCGAGGCGGCGGCGGACCATGTCCTCCAGGCCGACAAAGGCACCGCCGCAGATGAAGAGGATCTTCTCCGTGTTCACCTGGATGTACTCCTGCTGCGGGTGCTTGCGGCCACCTTGCGGGGGCACGTTGCAGGTCGTTCCTTCGAGGATCTTCAGCAGCGCCTGCTGGACGCCTTCGCCGGAGACGTCCCGGGTGATGGAGACATTTTCGGTCTTGCGGCCGATCTTGTCGATTTCATCGACATAAATGATGCCGCGCTCCGCTCTCGCCACATCGAAATCCGCCGCCTGCAGCAGGCGGAGAATGATGTTCTCTACGTCCTCGCCGACGTAGCCGGCTTCAGTGAGGGTGGTGGCGTCCACAATGCAGAATGGAACGTCCAGCACGCGGGCAAGCGTACGGGCGAGCAGCGTCTTGCCGGAACCCGTCGGGCCAAGGAGCAGGATGTTCGATTTCTCGATTTCCACCCCCTGGAACTCATCGTCGAGCTTCGCCTGGTCCTGGCGGAGGCGCTGGTAGTGGTTATAGACGGCCACCGCGAGGACCTTTTTCGCGCTCTCCTGGCCGATCACGAACTCGTTGAGATGGTCGCGGAGGACGGCGGGAGAGGGGATCTTGAAGCCGGATTTGTCCGCTGGCGCCGTGCCTCCCTTCGGAGTGAGGCCGCCCAGTTCCTTTTCAAGGATGTTTGAGCAGACATCGATGCACTCGTTGCAGATATAAACGCCCGGCCCGGCGATCAGCTTTTTCACCTCTGAGTGGCTCTTTCCGCAGAAAGAACACATCGTGAGATTGGATGCGCGGGCCATATGGGGGAATCTACAGGGATTGTGGGAGAAGGCAAGACAGGGTGCTGAACGGTCCTGCGGATCGAAAAAAGCGGCGGTGACGTGGAGTCACCGCCGCTGTTGGAATTCAACTTTCCTTGGGCGGCTCGGCCAGGGCGGCCACGGCGTCGGGAAGCTGCTTGCGGCTTTCCAGGACCTTGTCCACCAGGCCGTAGGCCACGGATTCCTCGGCGGTCATGTAGTTGTCGCGCTCCGAATCCTTCTTCAACTGCTCCAGCGTCTTGCCGGTATGCTTGGCGAGGATGCCGTGCAGGCGGTTGTTGAGGTTGATCATGAAGCCGAACGTCCGCTCGACGTCGAGGGCGGTGCCCTGGGCGCCACCGGAAACCTGGTGGATCATGACGTGCGAATTCGGCAGGCAGAACCGCTTGCCCTTGGTGCCGGCGGTGAGCAGGACGGAACCCATCGAGGCGGCGATGCCGATGCAATAGGTGTTCACGTCGCAGGTCAGGAACTGCATCGTGTCATACATCGCCAGACCCGCGGTGACGGAGCCACCGGGGGAGTTGATGTAGATGTGGATGTCCTTCTTCGGGTCCTGCATCTGCAGGAAAAGGAGCTGCGCGATCACCGAGTTCGCCACACCATCATCGATCGGCGTGCCGATGAAGATGATGCGGTCCTTGAGCAGGCGGGAGTAGATGTCGAACGAGCGCTCCCCGCGGCCATCGGACTCGATGACGATCGGGACGTAATAGTTGGAGGGAGCGTGACCGGACGACATATCAGGCGATTTGAAATTAGGCATCGAGTTTGGCTTCTGTTGACTCCTCAACGGTGGCGTGCTCGACGAGGAAGTCAATGGCCTTGCCGATGACCATGGAGGAACGGACGTTCGGGATGCGGCCGGAGCGCTGGAGGTCCTTGATGAACTTCTTCGGGGCGACCTTCCGCTGGTTGGCGATGACCACCAGGTGGTTCACCAGCTCCTGGTCGTTGACCTGGATGCCTTCGGCGCGGGCGATTTCCTGGAGGATGAAGTTCGTGCGGAGATTGGAGACGGCCTGGTTGCCGGCGGAGGCGAAGATTTCCTCCTGCTGGGACTGGATCTCCTCCTGGGTCATGCCGGACTGGATGCCCTGGCTGACCATGGCGTTCGCCTGGCTCTGGGTTTCCTGGGCGATGAGTTCGTCCGGGAGCTCGAAGTTCACCTGCTCGTTGAAGTAGGCGACGATCTGGTTGACCTTGAGGTCGCTGATCTTGCGGGCGCGCTCACCTTCCATGTTCTCACGGATGATGCCCTTGATGTCTTCCATCGTCTTGCCGGGGGCCAGCTTGGCGGCCAGCTCGTCGTCCAGCTCCGGGAGGACGGCTTCCTTCAGTTCCTTGACGGTCACCTGGAAGACCAGTTCCTTGTTCTGGACGGCGGCGACGGGGAAATCTTCCGGCAGCGTGACCTTGATCTCCTTGGAGTCGCCGACGTTGAGGCCCACCAGTTGCAGCGGGAAGCCGGGGAGGAACGCCTTTTCGTCCACTTTCACCCAGAAGCCCTCGCGGCCGCTGAGGTAGCCTGCCTGCTTGCCGATGAACTCATCGGTCGGCTGGCCGTCCACGGTGGAGGTGTAGTCGATGACGGCGAAGTCGCCCTCCTGGGTGGCGCGGCCCTCGATGTCCTTGAAATCGGCGAAACGCTCGCGGAGCGCCTGGAGCTGGGTGTCCACCTCCTCGTCCGGCACTGCGGTCGGGGGAACGGTCACCTTGATGCCCTTGTATTCCGGGAGGGTCACATCCGGGGCGAGAGTCAGCTTGGACTCGAAGGAAACGGAACCGTCGGCATTGGTGGTGAGGTTCTCCGGGATGCCGAAGTCGAGCACCTTCAGTTGCTCCTGCTTGAGAGCTTCGTCATACGCTTCGTTGACGAGCGCGCCATTGAGTTCCTCGGTGATTTCACGGGCGAAGCGCTTTTCCACGACGGCGCGCGGGGCTTTGCCGGGGCGGAAGCCGGGAAGGCGGGCCTGGCTGGCATAGCCGCGGACGATCTGTTCGCGTTTGCCGCTGACTTTCTCCGATGGGATTTCGACACGGAGGGTGGCGGTGCACTTGGGCTGCTTCTCGACAACGATGTTCATGGTAAAATGAGCCGGACTTGGGCCGGGACGGGGAAACTAGTGGGGCCGGGGGGGAAATGTCAAACGGGGTGTTTGGCCAGTTTTCGCCCCGGTTCCCGGCCGGAAGGAGTCAGTGGAAATCACGCGGCCGGTCCGTCCGGGCGGTGTCCCGGACAGTATTTCCGGTCAGTTTCAGGATCTCCTCCGCCATATTCCGCCGTGCAGGCAGGTCCAAGGGTTCCGAGAATGCGGGATTCATGAAGAGCCGCGGAAGTTCGAGGAATTTCGACAGAATGGCCGCCCTGCCGGCTGCATAGGCGTCGTCAGGGACGTGATGGTACTCCTGCCGGATGGCGCTGGCATAGCGTCCATAAGTGCCGGTGTCCGACCCGAGGATGGACAGGTCGATGTCCCTGATGAGGGATTCATCCGCCGTGGGGTGGGATGGATCCGGGTGCTGCGTGGCGAGGATCAGCCGCACCACTTCATCCCTGAGTGGGGAACCCCCGAGGAAATCCCGGGCGCACCGGGCGCTGGCCTCCTCATTGTCATTGGCCTGTGGATCGTAGATCAAATCATGGAACCAGAGCGCCATTTCGATGGCATCGGCATCCACTGCGAGTTTCCTGTGTTTGTCCAGAAGCCTCAGGCAGTCCCCGATGTGGGAGAGATTATGATAGGTGCGGACCGGTTCCGAGTAGGCGGCCAGCAGGAAGCTCCAACTCTTGTCCCCGTCCGGGATTCCCACCCGGGAGCAGAGATCCATCCATCTTGCCTGAAGTGTTTCCGGGGTTGTCATGGACTCATGATTGTAAGGCGGTGGGCATTCAATTCCCGGCATATCCCGGGCGCCGGGCAACTTAATGTTGGCATTTTCGGCGAAACTGCGTCACATAAATCCACCCGCCTTCGTAAAGCCCCCTGTTTGGAATGAGATTTTTTACCCTTTTCGCGTCCGTGGCCCTTGCGGCCCCTGCTTCCGCCGCATTGCTCGCCTATGAAGGATTCGGTTCCGGATACAACCTCGGCACGGGTGCGACCACCAGGGATTATCCGACGGATCATCTCTCCGGTCAGGGCAGTGGCACCGGCAGCGGGTTCACCAGCGGCTGGGTGAAGGATCCCACCTACTTCTCTGCCAGCGGCGTTTATTGGGTGGACGACGGTGGCACGGCATCCGCCTCCGGCTATGTCCGGGCGGATGGCGGGCAGGCTTCCTATTCCACCCTGGCCACCACGGCGGGGCAGGCGACCTACCAGACGGATGCGGGCTCGCCCAACCGGCTTTCCTACCAGCGGAACTTCACCACCGGCACGTTTGCGCCCACCAGCGTTTTTGTCAGCACGCTGGTCACCATCGATGGCTCTGGGGGTGTTTCGTTTGGATTCATGACCACCAACGGTTCGGACAACCGTCCGTTCCAATTCGGGATCAACCAATCGGGAAACCTCTTTGCCCGTGGCAATGGCGGTACCAATACGGTGATCGGTTCGACGGTCTACGGGGCGGGGACTTATTTCCTGGTCGCCCAGATCCAGAACGACAGCACCAACAACGATACCATCCGGCTGTGGATCAATCCATCTCTTGATGGGGTGGGCACGGCTGACTTCGTGTTCAATGCTGCCTCTGCGGGGAATGCTCCCAATTTCTATGTCAGTGAGAACAACTCCTACCAAAGCAGGGGACTCGTGCTCGACTTCAACAGCAACGGTCTGGTCGCCGGTTCCACCAGCGTGGATGAGATCCGGATCGGCACCACCCTGCAGGATGTGGGGGTGATTCCTGAACCGTCCGCCGCGCTGCTGCTGCTCGCCGGGGGATGCTTGTCCGGCCTGCGCCGCAGGCGTTGATCCATGGGGTAGCGAATCTCGTGAGGGATTCGGCGGGGCGTTTTTCCCCCGGCAAATCAGCTCCAGTCTTCCAGCGCACTTCCCCCTACGAGGGTCTCTCGACCTTCGTTCCATGCGGGAATACTACTCCCCGGAGATCGGCTTCTTGGCTCCGGTTTCGTCCACACTGACGAAGGTCACATTGGTGGAAAAGATCGGCCCGGCGTCCGATTTCGTGTCACGGACCTCCACGGCGTAGGTCACGCTGGTGGTGCCCTGCCTGAGTCGCCCGCATTTGATGGCGAGGATGGTACCCTGGCGGACGCTGTGGCGGAACTCCACCCGGTCCATGCCCACCGTGACGAACAGGCTGTGCGGGTAGTCCAGGCTGGCGGCGATCCAGGACGCCTCATCCACCCACGCCAGCAGGCTGCCACCGAAAAGGAACCCGTATTGGTTCAGATCCGCAGGCAGTACGAGACGGTGGGTTTCCATGGCGGGGTTCCTTACCAGCGGCGGCGCTTCTCCTTGCAGAGGGAGGCGTCGAGCGAGAGGCTGCCTGCTCCGGTGAGCAGGATAACCACGCCGCAGAGCAGGTACATCAGCGCCAGTTCCTTGATTTTGAAAGGATCGGCGGCATGGACGTCGAATGCGGCGATGACCATGGTGAAGGAAAGGATGAACGCGGCTGGCCGGGTGGCCAGACCCAGGATCAGCAGGCCGGCGGCTCCCACCTCCGCGCCGATGGTCAGGATGAGCGCGATGGGGCCGTTGAGGAATCCGTCGAGGGAGCTCGGGGCCTTGAATTTCGCCCGCAGGGCTTCGTAGTTCTGGAGCTTGGGAATACCGTGGGCCAGCATCATCAACAGGCCGGTGGCCACTCGGAGAACCAGGATGCCGATGGAGGCGGTCAGATCGCGGGTGCCGCAATCAAAGAAGAATTTTTTCATTCAGCGGGAGCAGAGGTTGGTTTCGGAGAGACGGTGATGCGTTTCAGCCGGTCGTCTCCGCCCGGGGAGGATGAGACGACTCCCGGGTCCCCTACGAGAACATTGTGCACCAATCGGCGGTAGTAGGCGTTCAATGGCCTCATCTGGAGGGATTTGCCGGTGCTTTTGACTCGTTCCGCCAGGGAACGGACCTCTTCCTGCAGCCGGTCTTCCTGGATGGAGCGGTAGTGCCCGCAGTCCACCTTGATCCGCTCCGCGTCCGGGATGTGGCGGCGCAGGATGCGGTTCACCAAATACTGGAGGTCGTCCAGGCGGTCGCCATCGTGGCCGATGATGGATTCGCTGTCCCCGGAGTGGATCTGGAGACACGGCCCGTCGTGGGTGTCCTGCACCTCGATGGTCACCGTGAAACCCAGGTGCCCCAGCATCGTGTCCAGGATCCGCGTTGCCGTTTCCACATTGGTCATGCTGCCAATCTATCAGGAACCTTGTCCGGGTCAACCTGCCGGGACCTTTTCCGTTTGAAATTCAGAGTTCGCTGGCGAAGAGGGTGGCAAGCTGCTCCGCATGGATGGCCAGGTGGCGCTTCTCCGTTTCCGTGAAGTCGTGCGGCACGTGCTTGCCGATGCCCAGCGTACCCAGCACCTTGCCGCTGCCATACATCATCACCGGCACCGCCAGGGAACCCGCGACATTGGTCTTGCGCGCATCTTCCTTCGCCACGCCGCCCAGGTCCGCCTGCAGGTTGCACAGCTCCACCGGTTCTTTCCTCTCCGCCGCCACCCCGGCGATGCCTTTGCCGAAGGGGATGCGGGTGATCTTCTCCAGCACGAATTCCGGCACCCCGATCTGGGCTTCCAGTTCCAGCAGTTCCCCGCTGGCGTCCGTCCGGTGGATGGTGCCGGTCTGGCAGTCGAACTCCTGGAGGATGGCGGCGAGCAGGGCTTCGAAATCGTGGGTCGGTTTCATGATCCGTTACCTAGGCTGTATCGGCATTCATTTCAACCAGATCGTGGAGGAGTCCGGGTGCAGCGCCGCCCCTGGATGGTTCCCAAATTGCCGGAGCATACGACGGTGCGCGTGGGGTTGGGCCCGGATGGGATGAACCGCATGTTGCGGATCATTTCGCGCCGATCTGCCCTGATAACATCCGGATGTGGATGCGATCTGGCAGTCACATGCCGGCAAGCATTTCCTGCATCTTCCACTTAACGATATCCCACGTCGCAGTCAATGCGGTGTAGATACCCCAGGCCATCAACGCGAGTCCGATCACCGACATGAGCGCTCCAAAGCCTTTCATGACGAACGCACCTGCGGCGACCGCCGTGAGACCACCGATCATCTTTCCAAAAAGTCCCAATTTTTCCATCTCCGTGATGAATTCATCCATCGCCTTCTTCGAGTTGGAGAGCTTGGACGCAAGCAGCTTTGCGACGGATGAATTTTCCACCGATTTCAGAATGGTTTTCACTGATGCGGTATTCCCGCTCTCAAGCGCGCTGGATGCTTTCATGACCAGCGATTGATGGGTGCGTAGAAAATCGTTGAGTGCGGTCTGGATGTTCATGATACGGGAATTTGGGGGAGAGGGATGAAAAAAGCGGAAGCCGGTGATTTAAACGCTAGGGAAAGCCGCCCGTTGCGTCAATCAATCTGTCGTTGGGCCACGACTGAGCCGTGCAGCAAAGTTGCAGGCGATCTATGCGGCTTTGGTTGAGGAGCCGCTGTTTCGGGCGGCGAAAGGAAATCCCATCATCCTGGTCATCCGGAAAATGCCTCTTGGCGGACCGGTCCGGGTGAAATAGACGGAGGGACGTATGAAAAACCCTTTCAAGTCGGTGGCTGTTTTCCTATCGGTTGCCACGACAGTGGCTGCGGCATCCATCAAGGAAGAGAAGTTCGGGGAAATGCCGGACGGGCGGGAAGTGAAGATCTTCACCCTGGAGAACGGGAAGGGCATGCGGGTGAAGGTCACCGAGTATGGCGCGATCCTGGCATCCGTGGAGGCTCCGGACCGTGACGGGAAATCCGCCGAGCTGACGCACGGCCATGACACGCTGGAGGGCTGGCTGAAGGACACTTCCTACTTTGGCGCGACGGTCGGTCGCTTCGGCAACCGGATCGCGGACGGGAAGTTCACGCTGGATGGAAAGGAATACACGCTGGCGAAGAACAACAACCCCGGCGGCATGCCATGCAGCCTCCATGGCGGGAAGGTCGGCTTCAACAAGGTGCTGTGGAAGGGCACGAAAACCGCTGACGGCGTGGAGTTCACCTACCTGTCGAAGGATGGCGAGGAAGGCTTCCCGGGAAATCTCTCCGTGAAGGTGACCTACACCCTCAACGATGACAACGAGCTGGGCTGGCACGCCACCGCCACCACGGACGCGCCCACGGTGGTGAACCTGGTGCAGCACGCCTACTGGAACATTTCCGGAGATCCCGCCGCCCCCGTCACCGACCAGATGCTGACGCTGGAGGCGGATCACTACCTGCCGACCAACAAGGGTCTCATCCCTACCGGGGAGCGGGCACCGGTGGCGGGCAC
Source organism: Luteolibacter sp. SL250 (assembly GCF_026625605.1). Taxonomy (NCBI): domain Bacteria; kingdom Pseudomonadati; phylum Verrucomicrobiota; class Verrucomicrobiia; order Verrucomicrobiales; family Verrucomicrobiaceae; genus Luteolibacter; species Luteolibacter sp. SL250. The sequence goes on along the minus strand of NZ_CP113054.1, from coordinate 3,369,349 downwards.
GCCGATGGATTTCACCAAGCCCACCGAGATCGGGAAAGGCGTCGGTGAGAACTTCCCGGCGCTCAAGCTGGCGGGTGGCTACGACCACGCCTGGGTGCTCCGCCCGGGCGATGGCGTGCGCAAGGCGGCCACCGTGGAGGACTCGAAAAGCGGGCGCATCCTCACTGTTTCCACGGACGCCCCGGCCATCCACTTCTACCTCGGGAACTTCCTCGACGGCGGGGTGAAGGGCAGGGGAGGCGTCGCCTACCACAAGCGCACCGCCCTCTGCCTGGAGACGGAGGCCTTTCCGGACGCGCCGAACCAGCCGTCCTTCCCCACCACCGTGCTCAGGCCGGGGGAGACCTACCAGCACCGCATCATCTTCAAGCTGTCCGCCCGATAAGACCACGCTTGCCATCCCCCCGGTATCCCGGCTGAAACTTTCCCGCAGTCCCCGAATCCCACGCTTCATCCATGTCGTCCGACCTTCTTCCCGCCCTGCTCGCCGCCAGTTCCTCCGTGGACATCGGGGCATCCGGCTTCGCCACCAGCATCAAGCTGAACTTCGTCGATTACTCGATCCTGGCGGCCTACATCCTCACGGTGATGTTCATCGGCTTCGCCCTGAAGCGCTACATGAAGAACTCGGAGGACTTCTTCCTCTCCGGCCGCGCGATCCCCGGGTGGATCACCGGCCTCGCCTTCATCTCGGCGAACCTCGGCGCGCAGGAGATCATCGGTATGGCGGCCTCCGGCGCGGAGTATGGCATCATGACGGCCCACTTCTACTGGGTGGGGGCTATTCCCGCGATGGTGTTCCTCGGCGTGTTCATGATGCCGATGTACTACGGCTCGAAAGCGCGTTCCGTTCCGGAATACCTGAAGATGCGCTACGATGAGAAGACGCGGACCTTCAACTCCGTCTCCTTCGCCGTGCTCACCCTGTTCTCCTCCGGTATCTCCATGCACGCGCTGGCGGAACTTCTCAACCTCCTGCTGGGGTGGAACTACCACGTGTCCCTGCTGGTCATCTCCGTGGTGGTGCTGGCCTACATCCTGAAGGGCGGCCTCAGTTCCGCGATCTACAACGAGGTGCTGCAGTTCTTCATGATCCTGCTGGGCATCGCCCCGCTGGCATGGCTGGGCCTGGAGGCCGTGGGTGGCTGGAACGGGCTGGTGGAGAAGATTTCAACCACCCGCCCGGATGCCATGCACCTGTGGAAGGACACCGCCGGCATCAGCAATCCGCTGGGAGTGCCGTGGTATGGCATCCTCTTCGGTCTCGGTTTCGTCCTTTCGTTCGGCTACTGGTGCACGAACTTCGCGGAGGTCCAGCGCGCGCTGGCGGCCCGGTCCATGGGGGCGGCCCGCCGCACGCCGCTCATCGGCGCGGTGCCGAAGATGCTGTTCCCCGCCGTCGTCATCCTGCCCGGCATCATCGCCTACGCGCTCACCCACATGAGCACCACCAGCGGCTACACCATCCCGATGAAGGACGGTGTCTCCAACTACAACCAGGTGCTGCCGTCGATGATCTTCCACTATTTCCCCAACGGCATGCTCGGACTGGCGCTCACCGCCCTGATGGCTTCCTTCATGTCCGGCATGGCGGCGAACGTGACCGCCTTCAACACCGTCTGGACCTACGATATCTACGAAACCAAGTTCCCGGGGGTGAAGACGGACCGCCAGCTCATGAGGATGGGCCGCTACGCCACCATCTTCGGCGTCCTGCTTTCCATCGGTTGCGCCTACTTCGCCAGCAACTTCAAGAACATCATGTCCCTGCTGCAGATGGTCTTCGGGTTCGTGAACTCGCCCATCTTCGCCACCTTCCTGCTGGGCATGTTCACCGTCCGCTCGAACAGCCGCGGTGCCTTCTGGGGACTGGTGGCGGGCACCACTTCCGCTTTCGCCTTCCACGGGCTGAGCATCGCCACCGGGAATCCCGTCGGCTTCATCAAGGGCGGGTGGATCTCGCCGCTCATCGAGCTGCCGAAGGAAATGTCGCAGAGCTTCTACGTGGCGGGCGTCGCCTTCACCGTCACCTTTGTCACCAATGTCGTGCTCTCCCTCACCCAGGCGCGGGAAAAGACCGACGCCCAGCTTGCCGGTTTGGTCTATTCGCTGACGCCGAAGCACGTTGAGGAGGGCGGCAAATGGTACACCCGCCCCGCCGTCCTCGGTGCCCTCATCATCATCGCGGTCACCGCGCTCAACTTCTACTTCTGGTAACCTCCACATCCATCGTCATGGCTTTCGACCTGCGCCTACCCATTGGCATCCTCTTCACCCTCTTCGGCGTCATCCTCACCGGATACGGCGTGGCCACGCGGGGGAGCGCGATGTATGAGAAATCGCTCGGCAAGAACATCAACCTGGAGTGGGGGATCGTCCTGCTGGTGTTCGGGTTGTTCATGCTCCTGCTCACGAGGCTGGGCAAGAAATCCGGATGAGGTGACCTACGCCTGGTGATGTCGCACGGGTGCACTTCCCGCGATGGCGTCCTACGCCTGCTTTTTCCCAATGAAACTCTCGATTTACACCGGCGGGTTCGTGCAGACGAACGCCTACCTCGTTGAAACCCCGGACGGCAATTTCCTCATCGACGCTCCGGAGGGCGTGACGCGCTGGATCACTTCCAAGGGTGTCCGGGTGGATGACGTGCTGCTCACCCACCAGCACTACGACCACGTCACTGACGCCGCCGCACTGAAAGCCACCGGCGCGCGGCTCCATGCACTGGAGGACTATTCGAAGGATCTCACGCTGGAGTCGGCGGCCCGTGGCTGGGGGCTGCCCATCTCGGTGATCCCGTATGAGGTGGACCGGAAATTCGACATCGGTGAGCCGCTGGTCATCGCCGGGAAAACCATCGTCCTCGCCCACGTGCCGGGGCACTCGACGGACAGTGTGACCTTTTACCTGGCGGACTCGGGTGTGTTGTTTTCCGGAGACACCCTGTTTGCGGAATCCATTGGCCGCACGGACCTGCCGGGAGGCAGCACCCAGCAGCTTCTGGACGGCATTTTGACCAAGTTGCTGACGCTGCCACCGGAGACGAAGGTATTTCCCGGACACGGGCCTGCAACTTCCATCGGTCACGAAACGCAGCAGAATCCCTACCTGTCCTGAAATCTCATTTGGCGGCTGTCGCAGCGCAACAGGGAAGATGACCACTGATTTCACTGATTTACTGATTCAGAACAGGGATATTCTGCCCGGATGCCCGGGATAACGGTCATTTCAGTGCCTCTGAAATCAGTAAATCAGTGAAATCAGTGGTTTCAGAATCTTTCTGAACAAGAGCTTTCTTCCCTACCACATCACTCCCGGAATGGGGTGGTATCGAAAAAGACGGAAATGGGATACCGCATCGCTTCAGATGGTGAGAAAACGGCTGGAAAACCCGCGTTTCCTCTGGGAGACTCCGGGTGTTGGTAGAGTCCCTTCCGTTGCCTGAAATCCGTCATGCCTGATCCTTCCCAATCACCCGATTCCACGGTCGTGATCCCGGAGGGGCTTCGTCGGCAGCTTGATGATTTCCGCCGCCATTTGTGGCGGATCAAGGTGCTGGAGGCGTGCATCGCCGGGGTGGTGGGCTTGGTTTTCTCATTCCTGCTGGTGTATGGACTGGACCGCGTGTGGCAGACGCCGGGGATGGTCCGGCTGGGGATCCTGCTTGGCGGGGTGTCGCTGTTCGTGCTGTTCGCGCCGTATTGGCTGCACCGTTGGGTGTGGCGTCACCGCCGGGAGTCGGAACTGGCGCGCCTGATCGCCCGGCGCTACCCGGGGCTGGGGGACCGGTTGCTCGGCGTCATCGAGCTCCAGAACCAGTCCGGGAACTCGGACACGCTGTCACCGCGCCTGCGGGCGGCTGCGATGGAGGCCGTGGCGGCGGAGACCGGGAAGCGGAAACTGGATGACGCGCTGCCGCCGCCGAAGCACCGCCGCTGGGGCATGGTGGCGCTGCTGCTGCTCGTGGTCGCGGCAGCTTCCTTCACGTTCACTCCGCGAGCGGGGATCAACGCGCTCCAGCGGTGGCTGATACCGCTTTCGGACACGGAGCGATACACCTTCACCTTGCTGGACTCTCCTCCGTCGAAGCTGGCGGTCCCGTTCGGGGAGACGTTCGACATCGTGCTGAAACTGCACAGGAACTCGGAGAGCCGTCCTTCGGATGGCGTGGGCCGCTATGGCCTGCAGCCGGAGATTTCCACGAAACTCACCGGCGGGCATTACCGCTTTTCCTTTCCCGGTCAGCAGGAGAAAGGGATCATCGTTTTCAATGTCGGGGACGCGCGGCACGAGGTGGCGGTGGAGCCGGTGCTGCGGCCCGCCGCGGAGAAGATCTCCGTCCACGTGAAGCCCCCTGCCTATCTCCAGATCCCGGACCGCGTTCTGGAACTGAACGGCGCTTTCTTCAATGCCGTGGAGGGCAGCGAGGTGGTCGTCTCCCTCACCTCCAACCGTCCCCTCGCATCCGCGGAATACGGTCCGACGAAGGAAATCGCGTCCGATCTCCCGCAAGAGGGCGCCTTCACCCCGGTGTCCGGCTTCCTTTCGCTGAAGGGGCCGCTGGCGGTGACTCCACCCATCACGGTGGGATCCCGGCCGTTCGAGATTCCATTCGGCTGGAAGGACAAGCTGGGCCTGGATGGAGGGATGGAGTTCAAGGTGAGGGTGGATGCTTTCAAGGATGCGGCCCCAGGGGCGTATCTCCAGGGGATCGACCGCCAGAAGGTCATGCTGCCGGAAGAAACCGTGGATTTCGAGGCTCTGGCGGAGGATGACTTTGGTGTGAAGGTCAGCGGGATCGAATGGAAGGGGGAATCCACCCGCCCGACCAGTGAGTCTCCCGCAGCCGGTGAGATGAAGCTCGCGGAAGGAAATCCAGAGGACAAGCGCCTCAGCCGGCCGGTGGCTTTTTCTCCGGCGGCGGTGGGCATCTCCCCGCAGAAGGTCGTGCTGCGGGCGTTCGTGGAGGATTATTTCCCAGGCAGGGGCCGGATCTATTCGGAGCCGGTGACGATCTATGTCCTGACCCGGGATGAGCACGCGCAGATGCTGAAAAGCCAGTTCGACCGTGCGATCACCGAGTTGGAGGACGTGGCCCGCCGGGAGCAGAACCAATTGGATGAAAACCAACGGCTGGAAAAGCTGGAAGGTGGGGAACTCCAGTCCGAGGAGAGCCGCAAGCGGCTGGACATGCAGGAGCAGGCGGAGGCGGAGAATCTCAACCGCATGGAGGAACTGACCGAGAGGATGGAGAAGCTCATGCAGGACTCCGCCCGGAACGGGGAGATCGACAAGGAGACGCTGCGCAAGATGGCGGAATCCCTGAAGTCCCTCCAGGAGCTTTCCGGAAAGGACATGCCGAAGGTCCGCAAGAAACTCGGTGATGCCCAGGATCCGTCCAACACGGCGGAAAAAACGGAGAAGGACCTCGCGGAAGCGGTGGAGGAACAGAAGCGGGTGGTGGAGAAGATGCAGGAGGCGGTGGAGAATGCCAACGATGCGAACCGCCGCTTCGAGGCAGGCACCTTCGTGAACCGCCTGAAGAAAGCTTCCTCGGAACTCCACGGGGTGAAAGACACGCTGAGGCAGGCGGCGGAGAGGCTTTTCGGTCTGCGGACGAGCGAACTGGACCCGGCCGACGCGCGGATCCTCACGGAGGTGGGACGCCAGCAGTCGGACACCGGCTCTGACATCCGGTGGATCCAGGAGGACCTCACCCACTACTTCGCCCGGACGAAGCAGGAGATGTTCAACATGATCCTGGTTGAGATGAAGGACTCCCAGATCGATGTCGCCCTGGAGGACATCCGCTCCAGCTTCGGCACGAACCAGTCGTCCATCGGCTCCGACAAGAACGAGGAATGGGCGAAGCGGCTGTCCGACTGGGCGGCGAAGCTGGAGGAGGAGAACAAGAAGAACAACATGGCGGGCGGCGGCGGTGGTGGCGGCGAACGCAGTCCGGAGGACGAGGATTTCGAGTTCATGCTCCGTGTGATGAAGATGATCCAGCAGGAGCAGGACCTGCGTTCCCGGACCCGGGCGCTCGAACAACTCAGAAGATCCGCCGACATCCGGAAGGGGGGCGCCGAACCATGAAGCCACTCCACCACATCATTTGCGCCATCCTCGCCTGCGGGGTTTCCCTTGCCGCCGGACCGGTGGACAAGGAGGCCGTCATGCAGCAGCACCGGGAAGGCTCCGAAAAGGTGGCGGAGGATCAGGACGAGCTATCCGCGGACGTCCAGCAGCTCACCATCGAGGAAACCGTTCCCCAGGTCATCAAACTCCTGGAGGAGGTGGAGGGCATCATGGATGAGGCCACGGACTGGCTCCTGGAGCCGGACACCGGTGGCCGCACCATCGCCGCGCAGACGGAGATCATCGAGAAGATCCACGCCGCCGCGAAAGAGCGCCAGAAGCAGAATGGCAGCGGCCAGGCAGGGGGCGCGATGATGGACATGATGGAGCGCATGATGGGCAAGGAACCCGGACAAGGTGAAGGCCAGCAGCCGGGCCAGCCCGGCGGCGACAAGGGAGGGCCGGGCAACAAGTTCGGGGAATCCGACACGCCGAACGAGAACATCACCGGCGACGCCAATGAGAAATCCATGACGAGGAAAGTCCCCAAGGCGGCGGGCACCGCAGGCAAGGCGCTGCCGGAGGAATTCCGCCGGGCGCTGGACGCCTACAACCGGGGGGCTGAACAGAAGGGGAAATGATCATCCGCCGGTCCATCCTCTGTGCATCGTTCGCCCTTTCCATGGGCGGTCCGTTGTTTTCCCAGGACCTTCCGGGGAGGAAGGAAGACGTCATCCCACAGCAGGTGGAGCTCATCTATGAGCGCGGCCTCCAGTACCTGGCGAAGAGCCAGAACGCGCGCGGGCACTGGGATGATGGCGTCGGTTCGGAACCCGGGGTGGTGGGCCTCTGTGTGGCCGCATTCCTGGCCCATGGGGAGGATCCCAACAACGGCCCCCACGCCGCTGTGATCCGGAAAGCGATTGACTACATCATTTCCGAGCAGAACGACACGAACGGCTACATCGGAAACAACATGTACAGCCACTGCTTCGCCACCAAGGCACTGGCGGAATCGTATGGGGTCATCGACCATCCGGATGTGGCGGGCGCGTTGAAAAAGGCCATCGCCCTGATCCTGTCCGCACAGGAACGGAACAAGTTCAAGGCATGGCGCTACCAGCCTGACAGCAAGGACGCGGACACCACCGTCACCGGCGGCCAGTTGGTGACCCTGTTCGCCGCGCGCAACGCCGGGATGGAGGTTCCGCAGAAGGCCATCAACGACGGACTTGCCTACATCGCCCAGTGCCGCGGCGCGGACGGATCCGTGGGCTACACCTCGCCCAGCGGAGGGAAACCAACGCTCACCGCCATCGGTTCGCTCTGCCTCTCACTGGCGAAGGAAACGGACTCGAAGCCCTACAAGGCCAGCCTGGAGTTCCTGAAAAAGAACCTCGACTACCGGGACCGCTACTATCCGTTCTACTACGAATATTACATGTCCCAGGCCCTCTTCCATGCGGATGAGGACACGTGGCGCGAGTGGAACCAGCGGAACATCCGCTACATGGCGACCCTCCAGGGGAGGGACGGTTCCTTTCCCGGCAACCAGGGTGCCTCCTTCAACACCGCCGGCGCCCTGCTGTCCCTGGCGCTGAACTACCGCTACCTGCCGATCTACGAAAAATGATCCACCACCTTTCCATCGTGCTGGCACTCGGCGTCCTGGCCGCATCCGCGGAAAAGGAGCCGCCGCGGCAGGACCTGCTGCGCTTTTCAAATGGCGACCAGCTCCACGGCAGCTTCGCCGGGATCGGAGCCGGCGCGAAGATCGCATGGAACCGGGACGATGTGACGGGAGCCATCGAGCTTTCCTCCACGGAGATCCGGCAGGTGGTGCTCAACGGCGGAAGACCGCGGAAGGCCCTTGGGTCGCTCTCCTGTGTGACCCTGGTCGATGGAGACAGGATCCCCGGCGTGCTGAAATCCCTGGATGACAAGACCGTCGTGCTGGAGACATCGTTCGCCGGACCCGTCACGCTGCCGCGGGACCGCGTCGCGATGGTCGCACCCAGTCCGCTCGGCGGCAGGCTGATCTACCATGGACCGTATGAGGGGGAGGAATGGAGCGCGGTCAACATGGCCACGCCGGAAGGTGTCCCGGCGGCGCCTGCCGGAAAGGATGCCAAGGATGATCCGACCAAGCCCGGCCATTGGAAATTCTCCGGCTCCGCCTGGTATTGGCAGGGCACCCGCCCCGGCACCGCGCTGGTCCGGAAGGAAGGAATGCCGGACCGCTCCGTCGTGCGCTTCAACCTCGCGTGGAAGAACCGCATGTCGATGGCCTTCGCCTTCCACGCCGACTTCCAGCGGCCGAAGGAGCCGGAGGATGGCGTGGTCGGGAATGCCGCGGCCAACCAGTTCCCGGCGGACGCCTCGGCCTTTCCGAAGCTCTTTGGCAGCAGCTATGTCCTCCAGATGAGCGGCAACAGCGTGCTGCTCTACCGCGCCGGCTTTGATGAAGGTGGCAAGCCATCGATCGAGGCCATCCGTTCGAACAGCTACAGCGCCCGCCTCGGTGAGTCGGACAACGTGACGGTGGAGCTGCGCTGCAACCGGCAGTCCGGGGAAATTTCACTGTTCATCAATGATGAGTTCTTCGGTCAATGGAGTGAAGGGGCCGCCGGGGCGGGAACCACGGCATATGCGGGAAAGGGGACGGGTTTCGGTTTCATGGTCCAGAGCATGAACTCACCGGTCAGGATCTCGGACATCGTGATGGCGGAGTGGAACGGCATGCCGGACTCCGCCCGCAGCCTCCAGGTGGAGGACCAGGACATCGTGCTGCTGGCGAACGGCACGGACCGTTTTTCCGGAAAGGTCACCGGCTTCCAGGACGGCATGGTCCTCCTTGATGGCAGATACGGGGGCTTCCGCTTCCCGCTGGATGACCTTGCGGAAATCCGTTTCGCCCGCGGGAGCCTGGCGAAGCCGCTGGAGTCCACCGTGGGGGAGATGACCATCCACTTGTCCCCGCTGGGCAGGGTGACCGGGAAGCCGGTGGAAGGCACCGCCACCCACGTGCGCCTGCTCACCCCGTCCGCAGGCGAGTGGAATGTTGATCTGGCTCCGGCGACCATCCTTGATTTCAACCCCTCCAACAGCTTTCTCGATGATTGGGATGTCCAGTTCTGAACGTCTGATGGCCATTGCAGCCATGGCGGTGATGACTGCGGGAGGCGTGCTGCGGGCCGACCTCATCACCCTCTCCGGCGAGGGACGTCTGAGCGGCACCGTGCGCTCGATCAACGGCGACGGAGTCGTGGAACTGGAGTCTTCCCTTGCCGATGAACCCATCTTCCTCCGTGCGGAGGCGGTGCGGAAGGTCGCCTTTGGCACCGAAAACGAGAATGAGGATCCGCCCTCCTGCAGGGTGGAACTCAACAACGGCGACATCCTGCCGGTGGAGATCGAGTCGCTTGACGACAGACAACTGGCGGTGATGTCACCCGTGGCGGGCAGGCTGCTCATCCCGCGTTCCTCGCTGAAGTCGCTGATGATGGGCATCCACCCGAACAAGGTGATCTACCCGCGTGGCGGATCTTTCGAAGACATGAAACCGGAAGGCCCCCAGGGGGACAACTGGAGCTTCGATGAAGGGGCATGGAGCGTGCAGGGACAGGGGCGGCTTGTGCGCAAGCTGGAGCCGACAGAGCAGTTTTCGGCAAAGTTCAATTTGTCCTGGAATGGCAATCCTTCCTTCCAGTTCCATTTCGCGGATCCGTTGCTGCCGTCCGCCCAGGTGGCGGACCGCTATCTTTTCCAGTTCGGCAACGGCGGGATCGAGGTGCGGCGGGAATCATCCAAGGGGGGGCGCAGGTCCACCACGCTGCTGTCCCTCAACCGCCGGCCCGACCAATATCCGGACAACCACCTGCGGGTGGAGATCCGTGTCGATCGCAGGAACTCCATGCTCTATCTTTTCCTCAATGATGAACCGGAGGGACGTTTCGGGGATCCGGTGCCGCATCCCCCGGAGGCGGGCGGCATCGCCTTTTCCAGCACCGCGGGAAATGAGACGCACATGACCATCAGCGGGGTGGAGATCGCGGAGTGGGACCACAACGGCGACCGCCACCGGACGGAGGACCGGGGGGATGCGGCCGTGGACTCGCTGATCGAGAGGCGGGGGGATCGCTTCGGCGGCAGTCTCGTATCCATCAAGCCCGCCCCGGAGGGTCCGTTGTTTGTTTTCAAAAGCGACTTCCAGGAAGCGCCCATCGAGCTGCCGGAGTCGGAGATTTCCACGGTGTTTTTCAAGAACTCCGGGGACGACCCCGCGAAGGCGTTCCATCCCTTCGCGCTGCGCCTGCGAGGCCAGGGCATCATACGGGTCGCGTCCTGTTCATTTCCCGGTGACAGGATCGAGGCTACCCATCCCTTGCTCGGTGCGTTGGTTCTGGATCGCCGGGAAGTCACCGCGCTGGAGCGGCTCGAGGAAAAGGAGGGTGAACCATGATGCGTTGCCTGCCGGCTCTGCTCTTCCTCACCGCCGCGGCTCCCGCACAGGAGAAGCATGACGCGGTGATCCGCTTTGCCAATGAGGACCAGTTGCCGGGAACCCTTGAATCCCTGTCCCGGGATACGGTTGTCTGGAACTCGGCGATCCAGACGAAGCCGGCGGCATTCCGGGCGAAGGAAGTGCTGGACGTGGCGCTGGGGGGGCGGATGCCATCCCTGCCGTCCAGCCATGAAGCGACGCTCACCCTGGCGAGGGGGGATACTGTCAAAGGTGAGATCGCCTCGGTCACGGATGACGCCATCGAGCTGGATACCTGGTACGCCGGGCGGTTGAAGTTCCCACGGGTGATGGTGCGCGAGCTGAAGATTTCCGACCGACCGAAGCTGCTTTATGGCGGGCCGACCTCACTCGAAGGCTGGACGCTTTCGACCGAGCCCGCGCCGTGGAAGTACCGCAGCGGGGCATTCATCGCCGCGGAACCCGGAGGCATCGCCCGGGACATGGAACTGCCGGACGGCTTCCGCCTGTCGTTCGACGCCACCTGGCGGAACCAACTCCACCTGACCGTCATCGTCTATTCGGATGACGCTTCCACGGACCAGCCGGAAAACGGCTATGAGTTCAACTTCCGGGGACGGAGCGTCCAGGTGCAGCGGTGCGGTGGAAATCCGAATTTCCTCCAACCACAGGCATCCGTGCAGGAGTTGCTGCAAAGTGAGAAGGCGGAGATCGAGATCCGGGCCAGCTCACGCACCAAGACCCTGGCGCTGTATGTGAACGGGAGGATCATCGAGTCCTGGGTGGACCAGGGGATGAACCCGGAAACATTGGGCAGGACCGTGCATTTCGTCTGCCACGACAACGGACGGCTTAAGGTTTCGGACATGGAGCTTTCGGCTTGGGATGGCGTCCTGGATGAGACACCCCCGCCGGGAAATGGTATGGGCAACCGTCTGCGGAACATCGAGATGTTCGGGGATGAACAGAACGAAGTCCGTCCGGTGAAGGACAAGAGCCTGGAAGGCCGCATGATGCTGAGGAATGGTGACAGCATCGCCGGAGAAGTGCTGTCGATCTCCGAAGGGATGATCACCCTGAAGACCAGCTTCGACGAGATCAAGCTGCCGGTCGCCCGTTTCCGGGACATCGCGCTCAAACCCGCCAGCCTGGAGGAACCGAAGCGGATGATCGGGGATGTCAGGGCCTCATTGGTGGACGGCAGCTCGCTGGTCTTCCGGCTGGAAGCGTTCGAGGGGGACAAGCTGCGCGGCTTCAGCCAGAACTTCGGGACGGCGGACTTCGACCTGAAGGCGTTCAACCGCCTGGAGTTCAATATTTACAACCCGGCTCTGGACGCACTCCGGGGGAAAGAGGAATGGTGAAGCCCGGTGGCTGCCGTAGTCACGCCCGCCTTCTGCGGATGCAGGAAAGTCCGGCTCCGGACAGGACGAGGACGGCTGCGGAAGGTTCCGGGACCTCCGTGACGGACATCGCGTTGAGAATCCAGTTGTTGGCAACCAGGCTCGACATGGAAATCGTGATATCGCCTGCGGTGGGTGTTATGTTGTTGAACGTGGCGACCGCCCCGGAGGTCCCGGCTCCGATGCGGGATGGCTCGACGTCGATGTTCGTCCCGTTGATGGAGAAGCGGGATTGGCGGGAGGTGTCCCGATTGACGTAGGAGAAGAGGGAGATCGTGTAGTTGAGGCTGGAGTTCAGTCCGGAAAGGGTGAGCGTGGTCGTTCCGGTGGAAAACATTCCGTCCGTCGTCACGGTCGCCAGTGTGAATGGAGCCGGCGGGCTGGTTGGCTGGGTCCCTGTGGGTTCATTGAGAGGACTGACCGTGTTGTTGAGCGTGAGCGTGTAGCCGGAGGGAGTGCCGGTGCTCGTGGACAGCGCCATGCTGGATGCCGCCGCCGTGCCGTTGAAATTGTTCCACGTATCAGCAGCCCCGGTGGTGTTTCCGGAAGAAGGTCCGAAATCCACGAGAATGATGGCGGCTTGCACGGGAAGGGAGGCGGCACATGCCAGCAACGTGGCGGCGAGGGTCTTTTTCATAACTGGGGTTTTTTATGAATGATGGATCAATGTTCTATCTGAGGAAAAGCGACGGGGGAAGGAGGAAACAACCGGATTTCACGAGAAAAGCGCGGAGATAGGCTTTCCTCCATCCGTGATCGGGATCGGCCGGCCGGCCTCGTTCAGTTCCTTCGACGGGTCGATGCCCAGCGCGGCGAGGATGGTGGCGTGGTAGTCCGGAATGCTGACCGGGCTTTCCACGATCTTTTTGCTGAGTTCATCCGTCACGCCGTAGGCGCCGCTGTGTTTGAGGCCGCCTCCCGCGAGGACGAGGCTGAAGGCGGTCCCCTGGTGGCCGCGTCCGCCGCCACCATCGAACTCCGGCGGGCGGCCGAACTCGGTGCCCAGTGCGATGAGGGTTTTGTCGAGCAGGCCTTTTTCCTTCAGGTCGATGATGAGGGCGGAGAGCGCCTGGTCGAGGTCCTGGATCAGGACGTGTTGCTTCTCCTGGCCGTCATTGTGGGTGTCCCAGCCAGTGCCGTTCACGAAGTTCAGGTTGTGGGACACCTCGATGAAGCGGACCCCGGCCTGGACCAGGCGGCGGGAAAGAAGGCAGCGCTGGCCGAACTCCGAGCCGTAGGCCTGGCGGAGCGCGGCGGGTTCTTCATCCAGTTTGAAGTTGCGCATGAACCCTGGACCGGCGAGGCGGAGAGCCTCCTCCTGTGCGGTTTCATACTCCGCGATGGTGGATTCACCTGGGATGGCGGAGTTCATTTTCTCGAGGAGCTTCTGGCGGCGGTCCACCCGGGTGGAAACGAGTCCCTCCGGACGGGAGAAACCCGCCGGGCCGCTTTCCGTGTCCGTCAGATAGACAAAGCCCGCCTTCGGTCCCAGGTAACCCGGGCCGCGGCTCACGTTCGGGTAGCCGATGAGCATGTAGGCCGGAACCTTTTCATCCGCCGCGCCGCGCTGGTGGGCGACCAGCGAGCCGATGGACGGGTAGGTGACCGTGCCGCTGATCATGCGGCCGGTGTGGACCATGTTCGTTGCGAAGGCATGTTCATCGACCACGCGGTGGTTGATGGTGCGGACGACGGTCAGATGCTCCGCGAGCTTCGCGGTGCGGGCCAGGTGCTCGGTGAACTGGACCCCGGGGACCGTGGTGTCGATGGAGTTGTAGTCGGATCCGGGCACCTTCGGCGCGGATTTCGGGTTTCCGCGGCGCTTCGGATCGAAGGTGTCGATCTGCGCCATGCCACCGCCGAGCCAGATGAAGATGCAGTGCTCCGCCTTGCCCTTCGGCATGTGGGCGATGGAGGAGTTCGCCAGAGCCGGGGTGGCGAGGGAGGCGAGGGCGGAGGTGCGGAGGAATTGTCGGCGGTTCATGACGGGTCGGATGAATTTGAAGTTCGGAAACTGGGTGTGGAAAGGAGGATCACGGGACGAAGAGCCATTCCGGCGTGTTGAGCAGCGTCCACGTCAGGTCTTCCAGGCGTTCGCGCCAGTCCTGCTGGAGGCGGTCGGTGACGGGCTTGCCGCGCCGGACTTTCTCCTCCTCGATGACGGCCAGTTCGTTCGCCTTGCCGTCGAGGTGGTTGGACCAGGTGAAGTAATACGGACGGTGGCGCTCGCCGCCGGTTGCCTTCGGTTTCGCGGCAAGGATCCGCTTGCCATATCCCGGGGAAAGGAGGTCCACGGTGGTCTTTTTCTCCTCTGCCGTCGGCTTGCGGGTGAGCAGCCGGAGATAGATGCGGTCCACCAGTTGGTCGAGCGGTTGGTCCTCCAGCGCGAGCGCAGTCAGGCCGTGGTCATCGCTGAGGGTGGTGAGCCAGTGGCCCATCGTGCCGTTGGAGATGATGGCGGGCTGGAGCGTGTTCGGCGCGTTGTCCCGGATGCTGACCGGATCCTGGCGGGCGCCGCGCCAGCCGAAGGCCTCCAGCACGGTGGACACGGCCTGGATCTTCGGCAGGGAGAGGCTGGGGCGGTCACGCTCGTTGGAGGTGGACGCCAGCATCCATGAGCGGGTCGGCACACCCATCGTGATGGAGTTCGTCACGCTGCGGTTGCTGTCCAGGTCGAGGCTCACTTCCTCCAGGTCGAACGGCTTGCCGGTGGCGGCGAAGAGGGAGTCTACGATCTGCTCCGCCGTCATCCGGCGGGGCGCCGGGGCGACATAGAGCGGGCCGGGTGCGGTGAGCGTGGGATCCGTCGCACGCTGGTAGGCCTGGGAGTTGAGGATCAGGCGGGCGACCGCCTTGAAGTCATAGTTGGAACGGACGAACTCCCTGCCCATCCAGTCAAGCAGCTCCGGGTGGGTGGGGCCGCCTTTCTCCCAGTCCGCGACGGACTCGATGATGCCGCGGCCCATCAGACGCTGCCACAACCGGTTGACGATGACTTTCGCGAAGCGCTCGTTCTGGGGCGCGGTGATGAGCGCGGCGAAACGGTCGCGGGTGTTCGCCGGGTCCGCGGCGAGGGTGTCCGCCAGCGCCGGATCGACGAAGTTCTTGAACGGCCATTCCGGCTGCACTTCCGTGCCGGGCTTGAGCGTCACCTTGATGAGGGGCTTGCGGCCGCCTTCGTGCAGCTTGTCCATCGGCACGCTGGAGGTGACGGGGACCTTCACCGGCTCCTGGTTGAGCAGCGCGGCGAGGTTGAAGAGATCTTTCTGCAGCCATTCGTGCGCGGGGGCGTCGTGGCAGCGGGCGCATTTCATCTCCACGCCCAGGAAGGCGGCGGCGACCACCGCACCCTTCTCCGCCATCGGGGAGTCGTTCTGGGTCGCGGTTCCGAAACCACGGGGGCCACCGTAACGGTCGGAGCCTTCCAGCCGGACCAGCTCGGTGACGAACAGGTCCATCGGCTTGTTGTCCGTGAGCGACTCATGGATCCACCAGCGGAACGGACCGGTGTTGTTGAGGGTGGGGTTGATGATGTTCGGGTTCTCCGCCAGCACATCCTGCCAGTAGCTGGTCCAGTGGTCCGCCCAGCGGGGGTCGGCGAGCAGCTTGTCGATGACCTTGGCGCGCTTGTCCGGAGCCTTGTCGCCGACAAATGATTCGATCTCGCTTTCGGTCGGCACGACACCGGTCGTGTCCAGCGTCACCCGGCGGAGGAAATCCAGATCATCGGTGAGAGGAGTGGGTTCGAAGGACTTCACCTGGAACTCCGGCCAGTTGGCTCCCTGGGCGATCCATTTTTCGATGAGGGCGATCTCCTCTTTCGTGAGCGGGTCGCCCTTCGGTGGCATGATGAGGTCCTCGTCATCCGTGATGATGCGGTGGTAAATCGAGCTTTC
Source organism: Luteolibacter sp. SL250 (assembly GCF_026625605.1). Taxonomy (NCBI): domain Bacteria; kingdom Pseudomonadati; phylum Verrucomicrobiota; class Verrucomicrobiia; order Verrucomicrobiales; family Verrucomicrobiaceae; genus Luteolibacter; species Luteolibacter sp. SL250. Next base: position 3,353,489 of record NZ_CP113054.1, on the reverse strand, counting down.
CTTGGGCTTGCCCGGAGTGATGCCGGCACCGTCGTCGGAGCCACCCGTGAGCGTGTCCGCCAGGTTGTCGAGGCGGAGGTCGCCCTTCACCTTGCTGCCGCGGTGGCAGTCATAGCACTTCGTTTCCAGGATCGGGCGGATGTCGCGGAAGTAATCGACCCCTCCCTCCGGGACCGGCTTGGTCCCGGCGGCCACTTCGCTGATCCGGGCGGCGACAAAGTTGTCGATGGGGTTGTTGGCGGCGTGCCCGGCGGGCAGTTCCGGCACGGTCACCTCCTTGGTGGACGCCAGCCAGTCGGTGGCGGCCTTCCTGCGCCGCTCCCAGTAGTCCTTCTGGGTGGCGCGTTGTTTCGCCCGTTCCTTCGTGTTCATTTCCGCGATGCGGGGGCGGCGCTCCGCTTCATATCCGGCCCAGCCCGCGTCGGTGTAGGGAAAGACGGTGGAGCCGGGGCTGACGAGCTGCCAGTGCTCGCTGCCCTGTGGGGAGATGGCGACCACCGTCTCGCCCAGTTCCGGACGTTGTGATCCCACGCCGATGATGGTTTCCAGGAGGATGAGCTGCTTGCCGCCCTTCGAGTCGAACTCGGTCCAGTTCTCACGGTTGCCGGGAGGCGCGAAGCGGAAGTCAGGGCCGAGGTTGAGGTATTTGTCCTGGTCGGACGTCTTGCCGTGGCCGCCGGTGTCACCCCGTGGGAAGGAGGTGGTGAGGATCTGCCGGCCCTCGATGAACAGGCGGGAACCACCGCGGGAGCGGAGCAGCAGGCGGTGTTTCCCCGCCGGGATGTCCACGATGGCGGCGGCCCGGACCAGCGCGGGATAGCGGTCCGCACGGACTCCGGAGGCGATGTATTTCTGTGGGATCTCGAAAAGCCCGAACGCGTCCTCCGTGTAGGTCAGTTCCGGGATCGGCGTGGACTCCGGCCAGGAACGGTCGTTCGGCACTCCTTTTTCGCAGACCTGGATGAGGACCTTTCCTGCGGGCACCTCCTCACGGGTGACGGCCGGTGGTGGCGGGGTGAAGGCGTAGCGCTTGCGGATGATCTCCGAGGAAAGGGCTGTGCGGTGGATGGCCACGTTGTCGAGCGCGCCGTTGAGCGTCTGGCCGGGGCCGCGGGTCATGCCGCTGCCGATGACCAGGTCATCCGCATCTGTGACCGGCGCGCGGTCGGTCACGCCGGCGAATGTCCAGACGCCCTCGACGGGACGGCCATCGATGTAGCCTTTCAGGCTGTCGCCCTGTCCGAAAGTGTAGGTGACCGCCACGTGATGCCAGGCGGACGTCTGCTGCTGCTCCTGGCTGTCATCGCTCCACCAGACGTGGAACTTGCGGTCGCCGCCGGTGCCGTCATGGCTGGAGAAAATGAAGCCGACCTGGAGGCCGTTCGCGCCGCGTTTCACCCGCAGTGCGTAGTTCTGGTTGGTGGTGCCGAAGGCGGGTTTGTGGGAACGTCCCTTGCCGATGAGGTAGGTTTCCTGGCCGGCGGCGTTGCCCGGCTTCACCCATGCTTCGAGGGTCAGGGACTCGCCTTGGTGGATGCGCAGGCTGTTCTGGCCGTCCGGTCCGTTGTCCTTCACCACCAGGGCGGTTTCCATGCCCTTGCCACTGAACTGCATCGCCTTGTTGGCGACGGAGAAATGAGGATAGACCGGGTTGGTCGGGCCGGGGACGGACACACCGGGCTTTTTCTCCCATTCCCCCTTGATGTCCTTCGGGTCCTCGAAGGTCCAGGACGCGATCGCGGTGGTAGGGTCGATGTGCTCGGCACGGGCGACGGACGGCGCGAGCAGACCGGCGGCAAGGAACAGGTGGAAAGGGAGTGACATCAGGAACAGGATAAGCGGTCGCGGCGGAAAATGTTACTTCCGTGGTATCTCACTTTCGTGGGGATGGTGGGTGCCACGGACGGGGGCACGGTCACTTCGGAAGCAGGAGCTGGGTCGTCTTCAGGACCGGTGAAGAGATGCGGATTTCGCCGATCTCTCCGATGAAACGGGACGTTGGATTTCCTGTTGAGCCGACGCTCAGCGGTGCGCTGGAGGTGCTGAGGGTCTGGAATTCCACCGCGGCCTTCACCCGTACAGGACGGGTGCGGGCGGTGAGATCCTTCACGTAGAAGGTGATGCGGTCCTCCGGGTTTTTCTCCGAGAGGTCGAAGGATACCCCCAGGTAATATTCATGATCCAGCAGCAGGCCCGGAACATCCGCGGGAATCTCGGTGGTTTTTCCATCCGCACTCTGGAGGATCAGCGTCGGGATGGTATTTTTCAGGACGAAAATCCACTGGCGGGATGGATCGCCGATGTCTCCTTTGAAATGTCCGGTGATGCAGGCGAAGCCATCGTCGTTCCCTTTTTTGACGAACGCTTCCACGGTCATCGAAGTCTTGTTCCAGTCCGCATGGTCCGCCGCGGAAAGCAGACCGTCCTTGTCACTCCCGTTGAAAACATAGGCGGTGGGAGTGGCGGCCGGACCCTCCTCCGAGGTTGCGGTGAGAGGATGGTTCCGGGTTTCGTCGTCGAGCTTTTTTCCCGCCCGGCCATCGAATTTCCAATGGGCGATGGTGTCGGCGGCAAGGAATCCCGGCGTGAACAGGGTGAGCAGAAGCAATGCTTTCATGAGTCGGAATACTGGAATCCGGATGCCTCAACGGCGGCGGCGGAGCAGGGGGATGAGGCCCAGTGCGGAAAGGACGGCGGTGGCTGGTTCAGGCACGGCGTAGGTGATCTCCATGCCGCTGAGGATCCAACTGCCGTTCAGGTTGGTGACGGTGATCGGAATGGTTCCGCCGACTCCCGGCACGATGGGTTGGGTGGTGGCGATATCTCCGCCGGAAGAAAAGGCAGCCGTCGGGTCCCCGGAGGCGCGGAGGGTCATGGACGTCTGGCCGGGAATGCTGACAACGGTATCCCGGGGCGAATCACGGCTCACATAGGAGAAGAAAGTGATCGTGTAGGCGACGTTGGGAAGGAGCCCGGAGAGGGTGAACGTCCGCGGTGCGGTCTGGTACACCGCGTCCGACAGGACGGTGGTGGGGGTGAACGGATTGTAGGTGGTGGCGACCGTCGTCGGATTGTCGGGCACGTTGAGGATCGCTCCACCGGAAAGGCTGAGGAAGTAGGTGGTGTTTCCCGGTCCTGGGCCGGAGGTGTCGAAAAGGGGGAAACTGGCTTCGTCGGTCAGAATGTTGAAATTGTTCCAGTAAGAAGGCGTGCCTGTGGTGTTGGTGGTGCCGAAGTCGATGAGGATGGTCGAGGCTCCGGCATTGGCCACGGCGGCGAGCAACAGGATGAGGGCTTTTTTCATACAGCCTTGCAGTCAAAATGAATGTCGCCATCCCGCGCAAGTGGGGGGAGGACCCACTTTCGGGGGATGGCTGGGGATCAGCGGAATGCGCCGGGAAATCAACAGTGCCGGCGGCGGCAGGATGGGAGGCCGACTGGCGACGGCAGGGCGGCCGATGGCCGGGAACGACCTCAAAGCCGGATGATGCCGCGGCGGATGGCCTCCGTGGCGGCCTGAGCCCGGTCCTTCACGCCGAGCTTCTGGAGGATGCGCGAAACATGCTGCTTCACGGTGTCCTCCGCGATGCCGAGCTGGGAACCGATCTCTTTGTTGGCGGATCCGGCGGCGATGAGGGAGATGATCTCCCGTTCCCGCGGGGTGATGGACGGGCCGAGCCGGAGTTCGGTCAGCTCCGCGGCGATCTCCGGCGGCAGGTAGTGCTCATCCGCGGCGGTGAGCCGCACCGCATGGATGAGTTCCTCCCTGGACGCTGACTTCTGCAGGTAGCCGGTGGCCCCGGCCTGCAGGGCGCTCTGGATCTCGTCCATGCGGGCGAAGGTGGAGAAGACAAGGATCCTCGCCGCGGGATCTACCAGACGGATTGCGGTGGTCGCTTCCACTCCATTGATGCCAGGGAGCTGCAGATCCATCAGCACCACGGTGGGTCGGTGGATGGCATAGGTGGCAGCGGCATCCTCGCCACGCTCCACCGTCGCCGTCACCCGGATGTCCGGCTCGATCTCGAGCGAGGTGGCGAGGCCGTTGCGGACCACGAAGTGGTCGTCAACGATGAGGATCGTAATGGGGTTGCTTTCGCTCATGGGACGTTGAAAGGGTGAGGCGGACGGTGGTGCCGTGGCCGGGCTGGCTCCGCCAGATGACATCCGCGCCGAGTTTCCTGGCGCGTTCGCGGATACCCATACAGCCGAAGTGGCCGGGTTTTTCACGTGTTTCCACTTCCGCTTCAAATCCCCTGCCATTGTCCGTGATCGCGAGGATGAGGTTTCCGGCGGTATGGCGGAGATCGATGGTGATGAGGGTGGCCTGCGCGTGCTTGATTGCGTTGGTGACGGACTCCGCAGCGATCATCCGCAGGTGGTGGAGGGTGCGCGGCGGGAGGGACGGGATGTCATTGGTGGAGTGCAACTCCACCCGGGGGCCGGTGGAGCCATCATGACGGGCGGCCAGTTGGGCGAGCGCGGTGGGCAGGTCCGGGATCTGCTCGGACGGTGTGCGCAGGTCGTGCAGGAGATTGCGGGTTTCCGTCTGGATGCGGGACACCATGTGGCATGCGGTCGACAGGGGGGCTGCCGAGGAGGTTGCGGAGGCGGCGCCGAGCTGGAGGGAGAGACCGGTAAGCTCCTGCTCCAGCGTGTCATGGAACTCCCGGGCGATGCGTTGCCGCTCGAGCATCATCGCTTCCGTTTCGATGCGCTCGCGCAGGGCGGCGGTCTGCTTGTCCACCTGGCGGCGGAGCAGGAAGATCCATAGCGTTGCGATGGCGACGACGGCGGCGAGGAGGCAGAGGGCGATGGTCAGCCGGGTGGTCGTCCACCAGGAGGGACTTCCTGTCACGATGATGTCCGCCGGTGTGCGCGCGTGGATGGCGATGGAGTCCGGACGGATGTTGTAGGCGGCCGCGCGGCTCGTCTCCACCTGGCAGATGCCGGTGATGGTCAGTTGCGTGCCGGGTGCGGGGATATCGGCGGTTGCGGGAAGGATCAACCGGACCGCCATATCCGGATTCTGGAGCTGGACGGATGCGCCGGTCTGGGTGCGGAAGCTGTCCGCGACCGTTGCCTGGAAGGTCACCAGTTCATGGTTCAAACTGCCGTCATCCATGGATGAAAGGGAGGTGGGAACCGGCAGCGGGGCGGGACCCGGCTCATGGTTGATGATCTCCGCGTCACCTAGGGTGGCGCTGAAGACCTCCATCTCGGGAAATCCCAGGACGGTGATGGTGTCACCCGGCTCCAGGATGCCCCGGGTGCTCGGTTTGACGGCCAGCGCGTGCTTGCCATCCCGGATGAAAATCCGCCCGTCCGGAAAGGCGGCGAGGGTCGTCCCGCTGACCTTCAGCCGGTGGCCGGTGCGCGCCGTGGGGCGGAAGGTGAGGAGCGTGCTTGCCGGGACCGTCTCCAGGTCGGCGGCGGGCGTCGGCTTGTCCAAGATCCGGATGCCGAAGGCGTTGCGCGGCCAGATGTAGGGTTGGTTGAGCTGGTGGCGGTCGTTGATGCCGCCGGCAGCGAGGCCAGTCACACGGATGCGGTGGTCGATGAGGCTGTGGGCTTCCGGGTAATCTGACAACTGGATCTCCACGATGCGGGCTCCCATCGCCAGACGGATGTGGGTGCGGCCGGTGTTGCTGGTGGAGGTGGAGCGGACGATGCCCTCTCCGGTGACCCACTGATAGTGGAAGCGTCCGGAAATCAGGTCGTCATAGGTGACCTCGATCGGTTCCGGCAGTGGTCCGTGGCCGGTCACGCGGAAGGTGACCTCATCCAGTCCCGGGACGTAGAGACCTGTCTTCGTAACACCGCTGACCTCCACGATGTCTCCCGGTATCAGCGGGGGATCCGGGGTATCCTTGTACCAGAAAAGTGCTCCGGCGGTTTCATCCTGGAGGAAGACCGCATTCATGTCGTCCTGGTAGATGAAGGTGCCCCGCAGGCGATAGGGCCGGGCTTCATCCGCTTCCTCGGGGGTCAGGGAGCGGAGGTCGATGGCATTGATCCACGGCGCATCCACAGCCTGGCAGATCCCCGGAAGGAAAAGCCATGTGAGAAGCCAGCGGGCGGCGGTCGTCATCGGAAAGTCGGATACCTACAGCCGCAGGTGACATGATGCCATGCCAAACCGCAATCCGGATGATGGCCCACTTTGGTGTGAGGCGCAGGTATCAGGCCCGGCGGCGGCGCAGCCCCAGCGATGCCAGACCGATGGCGGACAATGCGGCCAGCGAAGGCTCGGGAACGGCGACGAGCAGTTCATTCAGCGCGAGGTTCGTGTCCGAAAAGCGGATCTCATCAATGGAACCGTTGAGCCGTGATGACGAGTGGCCGGTGGAGCCGATGGCCAGCACCGCGGAGGAGGCGGCGAATCCGGTGAAGTTGGTGGATCCAGGGGATATCTGGAACGGGGAGTCGGGCACGGAAAGGTCCCGCAGATAGAAGGTGACGCGGTCGGCGGCGGAAGCCGCGCCGAGGTTGAGTGAGAGGCCCAGATAGTAGTTCGTTCCCGCCGTGAGCCCGGTGAAAGTGGAAGTGATGCGTGCTTCCGTTCCGGAGGAAGGGTTGATGATGACGATGGGGACGCCGGTTTCACTGGTGCCGAAGAACCACTGCCGTCCGTCCGTGCCGTTCGTCATGTGGGTGACGATGCTGGTGAGGCTGGTGGTGGAGGATACGCTCACGATCGCCTCCAGTGTGAAGGACGTGTCATCCCACGCGGCGCTGTCCGGCGTGCTGACCAGACCGGTGGCGGTGGTGCTGCTGAAATTCAGCCTGCCTCCTCCGAGTGATGCGACCGTGTTGTTGTTGGTGAGATGGTGGCCGTTCCCGCTGGAATCATTCAGGTCATTGAACTGCCAATGGGCGACTGTTCCCGCGTGGGAGAGTGCTGCCAGTGCAATTGCGGGGATGATTGAAAACAGGGGGCTTTTCATGGAAAACAGGAAGTAACCTTGATGAAGGGGAGCCCTTCTTCCATCAAGAGCGCCGCCACCCCACTTTAGTGGGGGGTTATGCCCCGGGCAGGCTCTTCCTCAGCACGGCGATGGTTTTCTTCTGTTTGCCCTCGACGTAGGCGCGGGCCTTGGCCGCCTTCGCTTTCGCTGCGACGGGATCTTTCGCCATGGCCAGCACGGCGGGGGCAAGGCGTGGAAGGTCCGCCTCGTCGTCGAAGTCGAAGAACCATTCGGACAGGCCGATGTCCTTCCACATGATGCCCTTGGTCGTCTTCTCCAGCAGGCGGCAGTAGATGGCGGGGACGCCGTTGCCGATGCACATGATGGGGCTGTGCATGTCGTTTCCAAAGAGGCCGGCGGATCGCACATACGTGCTCACGGCTTCGTCGGTCAGCCAGAAATCCTTCCGCCACACCACCTTCGCCTTCACGTCGTCCGGGAGTGGATCGACGAGCATTTCCTTGCCCACCTCCATGTGGGTGGAGTCCTCCGGGCAGACCAGAACCTTCATGTCCGTCTCCCGCACCACGGAGATGATGGCGTCGCGCAGCGGGGCGTGGTCGTGTTCCTTCATCTCCTCGTTGCGCTTGTGCTTCGCCGGGTCGAACGCGCGGCCCTTCTTCACCTTCCAGTAGGGCGCGCTGCGGAGGTTGGGGATGCAGCAGAGGAACTTACCCTCTTCCAGCCCGTTGGCGGTGAGGAAGGCGGTTGCGGCCTCGTCATTACGGAGGTCCACGGCGAAGGCTCCATCCGGTCCGAACTCCAGGACGGGCGACTTCACTCCCGCGTCCCTGGCCACCTTGAGCGAGGCGGAGTCACGGGCGAAGACGAAGGCGGCGGTGTCCAGCAGTTCCTTCAGCTCGGCGGTCAGGCCCTTGTGGCTCATCAGACCCATGGCGTAGTCGCCCTCCGCGGCGATGGAGACGCCGTAGTAGCCGTAGGGCTTGCCCGTTTTCTTCCAGACGGTGACGTCGCCCTGCGCGCCTGGAAAGGCGGCGGAGCCATGGAGGAAGAAGTCGCAGGTGGAGGTGATCTTCCGGCGCTCCTCCGGATTCGGCGGCAGGATGTTGAGCTTCGGGAACCGCTTGAGGATCATCTCCCGCACGCCGCCGGAGATGTCACCGGGCCACAGGAACACCTCCGCCTCCGGCAGGTGTTTTTCAAGGATGGCGAGGATGCCCGGCGTGTGGCCGATGTCGCCGATGTTCACGATCTGCCATGAGTTCCGCAGGATGATGCGCGGCGCGCGCTTTCCCTGCTGCGCGGCGGCGGGGAGTGAGGAAAGGATGAGGGTGGCGAGGAAATGGCGGCGTTGCATGGCGGCTGATTATTGCGGGGTGAAGCGGATGGTGAGCCGGGCGGACGGCGCGGCGGGGAGGTGGACGGAAAGCTTGTGGAGGTCTTTGTCCGGGCGCTGCGGAGCAGGGATCTCCACCGGCGTGAGGGTGAAGGACGCGCCGGATGGGGAAAGGATCTCCGCCTTCAGCGTGGCCTTTCCCCGGGTGAGGGTGGCGGTGTTGCCGGAGACAGTGCCCTTGGCCCTGGTATGCATGGACCAGACGATGGTCTCCGGGGTCTTGAGGAGGATGTTGTCATCGATGGTTGCGGTGCCGTCCGGTGCCACCGTGGCGGTGCGGTGGATCTTTTTCGCTGCGGGATAGCCCGGGGTGAGGTCCATGGTGACGGACGCGTCCTTTGTGGAGATGACCTCCGCCGCCGCCTTCCGGTCCTGGTTCGTCCCTCCGATGACAAGGGTGTTCTGCCCTTCCGTACGGGTCCGGTAGTAGTCCCAGCGCTGCGCGGCGAAGTAGCCCGGCAGCGTGTAGAGATCCGCGCCCAGTTCCTCCGCGAACCTCTCGCCGCCCGCATCCAGGACGAAGGTGCCGAGGTCGAGGTTGGAGTGGTTCGCCTTGTTGTCGCCGGCCTTGATCCCCAGCCAGGTGGCGGATTTCCCCCCGCCGGACCGCAGGATGACCACGCCGGTGCCGGTGAAGTGCCGCAGTGACGGAGGCTCCGGCGGTGGGGCGGGGGTGCTGAATCTTCCGTTGAAGAAGACCAGGTGGAAGATGGAGGGCTTTTCCGCCGCGATGATCCGTTCACTGGCATCGTAGTCGGGCCGGTTGAAGCGTTTGGCCAGCCACAGCATGCAGGACTCCGCACCGGGACGGATGCCGCCGTCCGCGAAGTTGAAATACATGCCGCTGGGTCCGATGAGGTCGATGCGGAAGTCCCCGGTGACGGAGAAGCCGGGGCTGGCGGGCAGGTTCCAGTCCGTTCCCAGCGCGGACTCCAGGCTGGCCAGGCCATAGACCGCATACTGCGTCCCGTATCCCCAGTAGCCGGGACCCTCCGGCCAGCCGCCATCCGGCGCGTAGTCTTCGTAGCCCTTCGGCAGGGAGGCTTTCGCGGCGGTGAGGATGGCATTGGCAATCTCCGGGTCCGTGTCCGCGATGGCCAGCGCCCCGGCGATGAGGCCGTTGTTGCAGACGGAGTTCCAGTTGTGGCTGACGTAGGGCCAGCTCCGCTTCCCCTTGTAGATCTCCAGTCCGGGTTTCAGCCCTTTCTCAATGATGGCGGCGCGGATCGTCTCCTTTTCCTCCGGGGAGAGGGAATCGTGGAGCCAGTCATAGCCGATGGCGAACGCCAGCGACATCTCCGCGGTGGAGAGGAAACTGGCCGGGTTCCAGTCGGGAAAGGCGGCGGCGTTGAGGAGTTCCTTCTTCGCCCGCTCCGCCATGCGTGGATCCGGCTTGATGACGTGCAGCCCGGCGAGGGTGGATACCCGCTTCAGGACGGCCCGGCTTTCGTTCAGCAGCTTCTTGTTCTCCAGCGTGTAGGTCACCGGTTTGGAGGAAACCATGCCCTTGGCGCTGGCGGAAAGCAGCCCGTGCCAGCGCTTCGCCTGCGGGTCCGTGGTGACCAGGTTCTTGATCTCACCGACGCGCTCCGGGGTGAGCATGATCCGCGGATGCCCCTTCCGTAGCGAGGAAAGGTGGTTCTCCGCCGCATGGAGCGGCAGGATCAGGAACAGGCAGAGAAAGAGGCAGAACATGGGACGGATTGACTATTGGAAAGAAATGGGAGCGGGGTAGGGCAAGAATCCTTTCCGGGGGCATCCGGACATCGGTGGGGCCGGATGATTCGTGGTTCTCCTCCTATGTCTTCATCCGCGTTCATCTTACGGGGAATTTTGAAAAATTGATGCTGGTCCGGATGCCGGCGGCCCCGGGATTCCGGCATTGCGGGGAAGGGTTGGCTGGGGCATGCTCGGGCCGCGGGGGCAAGCCCGTGCCTTTCACCGATGTTTTCCGAAGACGAGATCCGCCACCATTTCCCCATCCTGGACCGCAAGATCAACGGGCAGCCGCTGGTCTATCTCGACAACGCGGCCACGACCCAGAAGCCGATGGAGGTCCTGTTCGCCTCGAAGCACTACTACGAGGCGATGAACTCGAACATCCACCGGGGTACCCACTATCTGGCCCGGCTGGCGACGGAGGGATTCGAGAAAGCCCGGAAAACCGTGGCCGACCACCTGAACGCCGCTTCCACGGACGAGATCATCTTCACCTCCGGCACCACGGACGGCATCAACCTGGTGGCGGACGTGCTCGCGCTTTCCGGAACCATCGGCGCGGGGGATGAGATCCTCATTTCCACGCTGGAGCACCACTCGAACATCGTGCCATGGCAGATGCTCTGCCAGCGGACGGGTGCGGAGCTGAAGGTCATCCCCTGCGATGACGATGGGGTGCTGGACCAGGAAGGGTTCCGCGCGCTGCTGAACGGCAGGACGAAGGTGCTGGCTATCGGCTGGATCTCGAACGCCTTCGGTACCGTGCACCCGGTGGCGGAAATGACGGCGGCCGCGAAGGCGGCGGGCGTGCCGTATGTCCTGCTGGATGCCGCGCAGGCCACACCTCATGTGAAAATGGATGTGCAGGCCGTGGGCGCGGATTTCGTCGCCCTGTCCGGACACAAGGTTTATGCGAACACCGGAATCGGCGTCCTGTGGGGCCGGGCTGACGTGTTGAATGCCCTGCCGCCATGGCGCGGGGGCGGTGAGATGATCAAGGAGGTCACCTTCGCCGGCACCACCTACAACGACCTTCCCTTCAAATACGAAGCCGGCACTCCGAACATCGAGGGTGCCATCGCCCTTGAAGCCGCACTGGATTTCGTGAACCAGATCGGCGTCGGGGAGATCGCGGCTCACGAGCACGATCTGATCCAGGCGGCGGCGGCCGGACTTGCGGAGATTCCGGACGTCCGTCTCTACGGTCCTGCCGACAGAGCGGGCGCGCTGTCCTTCAACATCGCGGGCATCCACCACTATGACCTCGGGACGCTGCTCGACCAGATGGGCGTGGCGGTGAGGACCGGCCACCATTGCTGCCAGCCGCTGATGGCCAGATTCGGCATCTCCGGCACCACCCGGGCGTCCTTCGCGGTCTACAACACCCTGGCGGACGTCGAAATTTTCGTCGCATCGGTCCGGAAGGCCGTCGGCATGCTCCGCTGAAAGCCCCAAGCCCCATGAAAGTCGTCCTCGGCATCACAGGTTCCATCGCGGCCTACAAGGCGGCGGATCTCGCCTCGCAACTGGTGAAGGCGGGGCATCAGGTCGATGTGGTCATGACCCGAGCGGCCACGGAGTTCATCACCCCGCTGACACTGGAGGTGCTCACGCGCAGGCCGGTGCTGGTGTCGCTGGAGGATGAGAAACAATCCTGGAAGCCGGGCCATATCGAACTGGCGGATGGCGCGGACCTCCTGGTCATCGCCCCTGCCAGCGCGGACGTGATCGGGAACTTCGCCAACGGCCTGGCCCCGGACCCGCTTTCCGCCATCTATCTTGCCCTGCCGAGAACGACCCCCGTGCTCATCGCACCCGCCATGAACGGAAAGATGTGGCTGCACCCCGCCACCGCGCGGAACGTGGCGCAACTCAGGGAGGACGGCTGCCATTTCGTCGATCCAGCGGAAGGTTTGCTCGCCTGCGGCTATGAAGGTGTGGGCCGTCTCGCTCCGGTGGAGCAGATCCTGGAAGAGATCGCACGGTTCGTTCCCGGCGGCCAGTGATTGGCCTCACCCTGAGATCACCCGGCTCATCACCACGTCGTGCGCCTCGCCGAAGGTGTGTGGGACGAGCTGCTCCTTGTGACAGACACCGACCTTGAGCGCATCCCCGCGGGCATGCTCCAGCAGCCGGTCATAGAAGCCGCGGCCACGGCCCAGGCGGCCGCCGTATTCATCGAAGGCGAGACCCGGGCAAAGGAAAGCATCGACATGGAAAAGATCCACGACGGGCAGGCCGGTCTTCGGCTCTCGGATATCGAAAGCTCCGGGTTCCAGGTCGATGGCGGGCTCGCTCACTTCATGGAGGACCAATTCGCCGCCCTCCACGCGGGGGAAGACCCAGCGGAGATGGGGGAACTCCGTGACCAGTGGCATGATGTCCACCTCACCTGGTAGAGGTGAGTAGGTGGAAATGACCTTCACCTGCGGCTGTCCGGCCAGCCAGTCGCGCAGCAGTTGCAGGACCATGGGGTTTTCCTGCGGGAGCGTTTTCACCAGACGGCGCATTTCGCGGCGGAGTTCCTTTTTCGGCGGATTGGTGTCTTGGGGAATTGCCACTTGCGCGTTTCGGGGTGCTTCCGCATCCTTATCCGCGATGATGCGGCTTTGGCAAGTGGCGGTGGCATTTCCGGCGATCTCGCTGGTGGTGGCGCATGCCCAGCCGGAGCAGACGGTGAAATTCACCTGGCAGGCCATTCGCGTGGACGGACGTTCGTTTTCCCCGGAGCTGGCGATGATGAACGCGGAGCGGGATGAATATGCGACGAGCCTGGCCAACCTCGCCGTGAACCGGGTGGTGGAGGCGGAGGCGTCCCCGGCATCCCTGGAGCAGGCGCGGAAATTCCTCGCGCTGGCCCTGCATCTCTCCCCGCGGAACAAGCGGGCGGTGGTGGTGAATTTCCAACTTTCCCAAGGGACGCTGCCCGAAAGGGTGAGGCTGGATTTCGGCCCGGAGGCGATGGCGAAGCTGATTTATGCCCGCGCGGGCCTTTTACTGAATCAGGAAGGGGAGGAGAATGAACTGGCGGCCCGCCTGTTCACGGCGCTCGCAGCCCAGCTCGATCCGAGGAACGAGGACGCGGTCTATGCCAGCGAGGTGCAGCGGCTGGACCATGGGGAACTGGACTGGTCCATCCTCACCCGGCCGCAGGTGGCCGGCGGGAAAGCACCGTGACATCGAATGGGAGGAATCATGGCGGTCGAGATCGAGCGGAAATATCTGGTGGCGGATGATGGGTGGCGTGCGGGGAGTCCGCAGGGCACGCGCATGGCGCAGGGCTATCTTTCACGTGAGACGGGGCGCACCGTCCGGGTGCGGGTGGCCGGGGACGAGGCATGGCTCACCATCAAGGGAGCGGCTGAGGGTATCTCCCGCGCCGAATTCGAGTATCAGATCCCAGCGGAGGAGGGTAGCCAGTTGCTGGCCCTTTGCGAGCCGTCGGTCATCGACAAGACACGCTTTCTGGTGCCCCACGGCTCCCATGTGTGGGAGGTGGATGTTTTCCATGGCGAGAACGAGGGCCTGGTCGTCGCGGAGGTGGAACTAACCGATGAGTCGGAGCAACCGGAGATGCCGCCATGGGTCGGCGCGGAGGTCTCCGACGACCGGCGGTATGCGAACTCCTCGCTCTCGCGCGTGCCCTTCTGCCGGTGGTGAAATGCCGGGTCATGTGAAAAAGGTGCAAGCTTGCCCTTGGCTCCCGCGTCTTTTCCGGATCATCCTCACCACCGCATGACCCACCTGATGCCCGCAGGACTTCGCCGCACCTCCCTCCATGCCCGGATCCTTTCGGGAGTTCTCCTCTCCTCCATCCTGCCTGCCGCCGCGGAGCCGGATTCGGACTGGCCGGTCTATCTGGGGGGGAAGGAAAGGAACCTCTATTCCGGGCTGAAGCAGATCAACAAAGGGAACGTGAAGGAGCTGAAGGTCGCCTGGACCTATGAAACCGGCGACAAGGGCGAATATCAGGCGAATAACCTCATCGTGGGTGGGGTGCTCTACACGCCGACTCCGACGCGGAAGGTGGTCGCGCTGGATGCCGCCACCGGCAAGGAGCGCTGGACCTGGGATCCCGCCACCAGCGTCGCCGGAGCGGGCAAGGGCCGCCAGCGGGGGCTGGTTTATTGGGCGGCTGCGGATGGCAGCGAGGCGCGGTTGTTCACCGCCGTGGGCAACCATCTGCTCGCCCTGGACCCCGCGACGGGAAAGGTCGTCGAATCGTTCGGTGAAAAGGGGGCGATCCACCTCGGGAAGGGGCTGGACCGCGAAGGCACGCCGAACGTGGGTCTCAATACCCCGGGTGTGATCTACAAGGATCTGCTGATCATCGGCGGCTTCGGCGGACCGGGCGCGGTGCGCGCGCTGGACGTCCGCACCGGTGAGCGGAAGTGGATTTTCCACCTCATCCCGCGTCCGGGTGAAGTCGGCCACGACACCTGGCCGCCGGAGGCTTACAGGACCGCCACGGGCGTCATGCCGTGGCCGGGACAGGCGCTCGATGAGAAGCGCGGGATCGTCTATGTGGCGACGAAGACGGCGGAGCCGGACTTCTACGGCGGCACCCGCCACGGGATGAACCTTTTCGCCAACTGCATCGTCGCACTGGACGCCACCACCGGCAAGCGGCTGTGGCACTTCCAGACCGTCCACCACGACCTGCTGGACAAGGACCTGCCCTGCCCACCGGTGCTGCTGACGGTCACGCACAAGGGGAAAAAGATCGACGCCGTGGCGCAGGGGACGAAGCACGGCATCCTGTTCGTCTTCGACCGCGTGACGGGTGAGCCGCTGTGGCCCATCGAGGAACGCCCGGTGCCAGCCTCCACCCTGCGCGGTGAGCAGGCATGGCCCACCCAGCCGTTTCCGGCGAAGCCTGCCCCGCTGATGCGCCAGGGCTACACGGAGGACGACATTTCCATCACCTCTCCGGAAGCGAAGGCGGCCACCCTCGACCGCATCCGTGTTTCGCCGAACTTCGGACCGTTCCCGGCCCCCAGCCTCCAGGAAACCATCATGTTTCCGGGCTTCGACGGTGGCATGGAATGGGGCGGTGGAGCCGCCGACCCGGAGGGCATCTACTACGTCAACGTGAACGAGATGCCGTGGATCGTCCAGATGGTGGAGACCCGACGGGCCGACGGCACGGCGCTGCCACGCGGTGAAAAGGAATACATGACCTACTGCGCGGCATGCCACGGACTCGACCGCAAGGGGAATCCGGCAGGAGGCTTTCCTTCGCTGATCGATGTGCAGAAGCGCAAGACCCGCATCGAGATCGAAACCCTCACCCAGAAGGGCGCGGGGCGCATGCCCCCGTTCGACCAGATCCCCTCCGCGCAGCGGGACGCCATCCACGACTACATCATGTCCGTCCCCACGCCTGCGGGTGGTGGTGGCCGCCCGGATGAGCAGGGGGCCGCCGCGCCGGCCGCCCCGGACAAGACGCCGCCCTATGCCTTCGCCGGGTTCAAGCGTTACCTCGACAAGGAGGGCTATCCGGCGATCAAGCCGCCGTGGGGCACCCTCAACGCGGTGGACCTCAACACAGGCGAGATCAAATGGAAGGTCCCCCTGGGCGAATACAAGGCGTTGACGGCGCGGGGTATGGCCCCGACAGG
This sequence comes from Luteolibacter sp. SL250, assembly GCF_026625605.1. Classification (NCBI taxonomy): domain Bacteria; kingdom Pseudomonadati; phylum Verrucomicrobiota; class Verrucomicrobiia; order Verrucomicrobiales; family Verrucomicrobiaceae; genus Luteolibacter; species Luteolibacter sp. SL250. The sequence goes on along the minus strand of NZ_CP113054.1, from coordinate 3,337,824 downwards.
CACCGAAAACTACGGCGGACCGGTGGTCACAGCCGGAGGGGTGATCTTCATTGCCGCCACCGCGGACGAAATGATCCGCGCCTTTGACAAGGACACCGGCGAGGTGCTTTGGCAGGCCCCGCTACCGTTCGGCGGCAACGCCACGCCCAGCACCTACACGGTGGGCGGCCGCCAGTTCGTGGTCATTTCCGCCGGAGGCGGGAAGTCCGGACGTCCTGCGGGTGGCAGTCTCGTCGCCTTCGCGCTGCCGGAGAAGTGAGTTCCGGGAACCCGGCGCCCGGACCTTTTTTCCTTACCGCTTGCCAGCGGCGGGCATCCACCTACCTTTCCGCGAACTGCACATGAAAATCTGGCTCGATGGCAAATTGGTGGATGAATCGGAAGCGAAGATCTCGGTCTTCGATCACGGCCTGCTTTATGGCGACGGCGTCTTCGAGGGGCTGCGCTTCTACAACGGCCGTGTCTTCCGTCTGGAGGAGCACATCCGCCGCCTGTTCGACTCCGCCCACGCCATCTGCCTGGAGCTGCCATGGACGCAGGAAGAGGTGATCAAGTTCACCTGTGAGACCGTCGCCGCCAACGGCCTGACCGACGGCTACATCCGTCTGGTGGTTACCCGTGGCGCAGGTGAGCTGGGGCTGAATCCCTATCTCTGCAAGACGCCGTCGATGTTCATCATCGCCTCCACCATCAAGCTCTACCCGGAGGAATACTATCAGAACGGTCTGGCCATCATCACGTGCGCCACCCGTCGTCCGGCACCCGCCGCCCTCATGCCACAGGTGAAGTCTCTGAACTACCTGAACAATATCATGGCGAAAGTGGAGGCCATCCAGTCCAACGCGCTGGAAGCCGTCATGCTCAACGAGCAGGGCTACGTGGCCGAGTGCACCGGCGACAACCTTTTCCTCATCAAGAACGGCGTGCTGCTCACCCCGCTCATCAGTGACGGGGCGCTGGACGGCATCACCCGTGCCGTCATCCTGGAACTGGCGGACCAACTGGGCGTTCCGTTCAAGGAAAAATCCCTCACCCGCTATGACATCTACACCGCGGATGAGTGCTTCCTGACCGGCACCGCGGCGGAGGTCATCCCCGTGGTTTCGCTGGACCGCCGCAAGATCGGCGACGGCAAGCCGGGTGAGTTCACGAAACGCTTCCTGAAGGCGTTCCACGAACTGGCTGGCTCGACTGGCACTCCGGTTGCTTGAGTAGATCCGGATTCTTCCTCCCCGGAGAATTTTTGTCGCACCCCGCGGGATGCGGCTCTAGCTTCGTATGGCCATGAAATGTGATTTCTGTGATAAAAAGGCGACCGTGTTCCTGACTCAACTCGTTGAAGGTCAGATGAAGAAGGTCTGCCTGTGCGATGCATGCGCCAATGAGCGGGGGGTGACTGATCCCACCGGCTTCTCGTTGGCGGACATGCTGCTCGGCGGAGTGCCGGGCGGTCCTGGCACGGCTCCGGTGGGACAACATTACACGGCGGTCACCGGTGGAAAACAGTGCCCTGTCTGCAGTTTCACCCTGGATGACCTGCGCCGGGTGCGTCGTTTTGGCTGTGCTGAGTGCTATAATGTCTTCCGCGACGAGTTGAACCCGATGCTGCGTGGCATGCACAAGGGCGTTTCCCACGTCGGAAAGGTTCCGGAAGGGCTCATGGCAGTGCAGTACCGGACCCAACGGCTGGAAGAGCTCCGTTCGAAGCTGGACCAGGCCATTTCCTCCGAAAGCTATGAGGAAGCCGCAGGCATCCGCGACGAGATCCGCAACCTGGAGGTCGTGCAGGGATAAACTCAAAACATCAAACCGCGAATGAACACCAATGGACACGAATGGGAAATGGAGGAGGTCTTTGGAAACCTCATCTTCATTCGCGTGGATTCGCGTCCATTCGCGGTTCAAACCATTCTGAAGCCATGATGCGATTTTCCACACTCATCAAACACCCCGCAGACTGGATGACCGGCGGGGCGGGGGATCATTGCGCGGTGCTGACCTCGCGCATCCGCCTCGCGAGGAATCTCCGCAACCAGCCTTTCCCGGGTTGGGCGAAGCGCGACCAGCGTGCCGCCGCCCTGGACATCCTGCGCCCGGCGGTGGAAGCGCTGCCGGCGATGAAGGATGCGTTTTCCCAGGAACTGGGTGACCTTACCTCCGTCCAGAAGCAGGTGCTGGTGGAACGCCACCTCATTTCCCGCGAGCACGCCGCACGCGGGAATGGATCCGGTGCGGTCATCGAACGCCGCCAGACCTTTTCCCTCATGCTGAATGAGGAGGACCACCTGCGCATGCAGGCGATCCGCCCCGGCCTGCAGCTCAGCGCCGCGTTCGAGGGACTGTCCGCGCTGGACACCGAACTGGAGAGCTCCCTGGAGTTCGCGTTCGACCCGAGCCTCGGCTACCTCACCACCTGCCCGACGAACCTGGGCACCGGCCTGCGCGCCTCCGCCATGCTCCATCTGCCGGGGCTGGTGTTGAGCGACCAGATCGGCCAGGTGCTCCAGGCGGTGAACAAGATCGGCCTGGCGGTGCGCGGTCTCTATGGCGAGGGAACAGAGTCCCTCGGTAACCTCTATCAGATCTCCAACCAGTCCACTCTCGGCGAGAGCGAGGAAACGATCATCCGCAGGCTGGAGCGCGTCATTTCACAGGTGGCGCAGCACGAGCAGAACGCCCGTGAGAAGCTGCTGGAAGATGATCCGGAAATGGTCGCTGACAAGATCGGACGGGCATACGGCGTGCTGAGGCATGCCTATATCATCGACTCGAAGGAAGCGCTCAACCATCTCTCGCTGCTCCGCCTCGGCGGAAATCTCGGATTTTTCCCCGCGGAGACGGGGCTGCTCTGTGACGCCCTGCTGATGGACATCCAGCCGGCCCACCTGCAGCTCCACACCGGGCGGAAACTCTCTCCCGAAGAACGTGATTCGATTCGTGCACAAATCGTCCGCTCCCGGTTGCAATCTCTAGATTCCCCTGATAATCGTATTCTATCAAAGGAAGGGGAAAAACCTTCCGAACCTCCCACACCTGAATCGTATGAATAACTTCACTCCACGTGCCCAACAGGTTCTCGCCCTGGCCCGCAAGGAAGCGGATCGTTTCAACCATTCCTACGTCGGGACGGAGCACCTCCTCCTGGGACTCATCAAGCTTGGCCAGGGCGTGGCCGTCAACGTGCTGGAGCGCATGGGCCTCGAGTTGGAAGCCGTGCGCATGGAGGTGGAGAAGGAAGTCGGTTCCGGGCCGCCGCAGAAGGCGACCGGCAACATCCCCTACACCCCCCGCGTGAAGAAAGTCCTCGCCCTTGCGAACAAGGAAGCGAAGGCCCTCAACCATTCCTACGTCGGCACGGAGCACCTCCTGCTCGGCCTGCTCCGCGAAGGTGAAGGCGTCGCCGCCCGCGTGCTGAAGCGCCTGGATGTCGACATCCAGCGCACCCGCAACGAGATCCTCGCGGAGATCGACCCCAACTTCTCACCGGAAGACCACGACGACGATGAGGATGACGAGGAGGACGATGCCGACGGCACCTTCGAGGACGAAAGCTCCTCCGCGCCGGAATCCGGCCCGGGCGAGGGTGAAGGCAAGACCAAGACCCCCGCGCTGAAGGCATTCGGCCGCGACCTCACCAAGATCGCCCGCGAGAGCGGACTGGATCCGGTGATCGGCCGGGAGGCGGAGATCGAGCGTGTGATCCAGATCCTGTGCCGCCGCACGAAGAACAACCCGGTCCTCATCGGTGAAGCCGGTGTCGGCAAGACGGCGATCGTAGAGGGCCTCGCCCAGGAGATCGCTTCCGGCAACGTGCCTGAGATCCTCCGCGACAAGCGCGTGGTGACGCTCGACCTCGCCCTCATGGTGGCGGGGACGAAGTACCGCGGCCAGTTTGAGGAGCGCATCAAGGCCGTCATGGATGAGATCCGCAAGGTGAAGAACGTCATCCTTTTCATCGACGAGCTGCACACCATCGTGGGTGCCGGTTCCGCCGAAGGCGCGATGGATGCCTCCAACATCATCAAGCCCGCCCTCAGCCGTTCCGAGCTGCAGTGCGTGGGTGCGACGACCCTCAATGAGTACCGCAAGTACATCGAGAAGGACGCCGCGCTCGAGCGCCGCTTCCAGCAGGTGAAGGTGGACGAGCCGTCCGTGGACGACGCCATCAAGATCCTCGAAGGGCTGCAGGAGAAATACGAAAGCCACCACAAGGCGAAGTTCACTCCGGAAGCCATCGAAGCGTCCGTGAAGCTCACCTCCCGCTACCTGACCGGCCGCTACCTGCCGGACAAAGCCATCGACGTCCTCGACGAGGCCGGCGCACGCGCCCGCATCGGCACCATGACCCGCCCGCCGTCCATCAAGGAACTGGAAGGAAAGATCGACCAGATCAACCGGGACAAGGTGGCCGCCATCGCCGAGCAGGATTTCGAGAAAGCCGCCGCGCTGCGTGACGACGAGAAGAACGCGAAGAAGGAACTGGAGGAAACCCTCCGGAACTGGCGCGCCTCCTCGGAGGAAACCATCGTCACCGTGACGGACGACGACATCATGGCGGTGGTCTCGAAGTGGACCGGTGTCCCGCTGCGCCGCATGGAGCAGAAGGAAACCGAGAAGCTCCTCAAGATGGAGGACGAGCTGAAGGGCCGCGTGATCGGCCAGGACGAAGCCGTTGTCGCCATCTCCAAGGCGCTGCGCCGCTCCCGTGCCGACCTCAAGGATCCGCGCCGCCCGATCGGTTCGTTCCTCTTCCTCGGACCGACCGGTGTCGGCAAGACCTACCTCGCCCGCAACCTCGCCGAGTTCATGTTCGGTGACGCGGAGGCGCTCATCCAGATCGACATGTCGGAGTACATGGAGAAGTTCACCGCCAGCCGTCTGATCGGTTCGCCTCCGGGCTACGTCGGGTATGAGGAAGGCGGCCAGCTTTCCGAGGCGGTGCGCCGCCGTCCGTATTCGGTCGTCCTCTTCGACGAGGTCGAGAAAGCCCACCCGGACGTGATGAACCTGCTGCTCCAGATCCTGGAGGAAGGCACCGTCACGGATTCGCTGGGCCGCAAGATCGACTTCCGCAACACGATCATCATCCTGACCTCCAACGTCGGAGCCTCCACCATCAAGCGCCAGACCTCCCTCGGTTTCGGTGCGATGAACGAGGACAACGCCGACTTCGAAGGCATGAAGGAGAAGATCCTGGAAGAGTCCAAGCGGTACTTCAAACCGGAGTTCCTCAACCGTCTGGATGACCTGGTGGTCTTCCACATGCTGGAGAAGAAGGATCTCAACCAGATCGTGGACCTGGAGGTTTCCAAGCTCACCAAGCGCCTGCGCGAGAAGAACATCTCGCTCACTCTGGCCCAGGAAGCCCGCGACCTGCTGGCGGAGAAGGGCTTCGACCCTGCCTACGGCGCGCGCCCGATGCGCCGCGCGGTCGAGCGCTATCTCGAGGATCCGCTCGCGGAATCCCTGCTGCGCGGAGACGTGAAGCCCGGCGATATGGTCAACGTCATCCGCAAGGAAGGCAGCGAGGAACTCGTGTTCCAATCGAGCCGCCCGGAGGAACCGGAGATCGAGCCGGACAGCGCGGGCGTCTGATCCGCTGAAACATCAACGGCCGGCGCGGGAAACCGCGCCGGCTTTTTTCGTGGATGGGACTGGCGGGGATACCCCGGCGTTCAGGCGAAGGCCGAACGCAGGTTCCGGATGCTCTCCCCGGCGAGAAGGTCCGGCTCCACCGTGGTGTCGAACACTTCGACGGACACCCAGCCGCCGTAGTTCTCTTCCTTGAGCACGGCCGCGATGGCGTTGAAATCCACCTCTCCCATGCCCGGGCCGCGAAGGTTGGGGTCGTTCGCGTGGAAGTGGGCGGTCCATGGCAGGGATGCCCTGACGATTTCCGGGATGGCACGGGTGTCGGAGGACATGGCCTTCACGTCCAGGTGGAGGCGCACATTCGGCGAATTGATCTTCTCCAACAGCGAGATGGTCTCCGCGGCGGTGTTGATGAAGTTCGTCTCGGCAGGTCCCAGGAACTCGAAGGCGATGGTGACCCCCGCCGCGGCCAGATGGGGGGAGAGACGCTGGAAGAAACCGACGAACCGCTCTTCCGCCTCGCCGCGGTCCCATGATGGATCCAGCGACCGCTGGAGCGGGCTGCCCCAGACCATGATGTTGCCGCCCATGCCCTGGCAGATATCCGTGAGGTGGCGGGCGTAGTCGAACGTGCGGCGGTGGATCTCCGCAGATGGGTCCGTCAGGTGGTAGCCCTCCGTCTTGGCCAGCAGCCAGTGCAGCCCCACCATCTCCAGGTCATGGTCACGGACGATCTTTCCCAGTGCCGCTGCTTTCTCCGGGGTGATGGCGGAGACGTCACCCAAGGTGAATGGAGCTACCTCCAGACCCGTATATCCATGGCGGCGCGCTTCCGCGCAGGTGCCTTCGAAATCATGATGGCGGAAAGTCTCGTTGCAGATGGCGAACTTCATGTTGGAGACACTGGATGGCCGATGCTTTCCTGCCAAGAAGGGGATGCGTGTAATTTTTTGTTAGGAGAGCGCACGCAACGCCGCCAATTATGAAGATTTCATGAAAAAGAGGATTTCTTATAAGAATGAGTTCCCTGATTGCGTCTAAATAAAGTACACTCCCGCCGTTCACCAAATCATCATGGTCAAAGTCTTAGCATACCTTTCTTTGGGTGCCCTGGTGGTGGGGGCATTCTATTATTTCGACCGGGACATGCCCTCGGACGAAGCGTGGATCGACAACGAGCGGCACCGGATGGACCTCCAGAACCAGATCGAGGTTGCTGGTATGAGATTGGAGCGCCGGGAGCGGGAAGGTACGAACGGAAAGTTCGGGGAGGCCACCGCGAACCTGGAGGCATTGACCGCCCATTTCGACAAGCGGATGGCCGATTTCGAAGCTCTGTCCGGACAGGTGGCGGAAATGGAGGAGAAGTTCATCGCTTTCCGCGAGAAGCAGTTGGGTGAACTCCGTTCGCGGGCGGTGGGCCGGGAGTGGCCGGAGTTTGTTTCCGCCGCCGGCAGGGTGCTGAAAGATGCCACCGTCATCACTGTGGATGACACAGGCGTGATGATGCGCCACCGGGATGGCTCCGCCCGCATGCGGTATGAGGATTTGACCGAGGAACAACGCTGCTTCTTCGGACTGGAGGAGGAATCCGCCATCTCCGCCCTGAAAGAGGAACACCAGCGGGCCCACGACTACGAGCAATGGGTCCGGAACGCGGAAGAGGATGCGAAGATCAGGGAGATCGTTGCCCGGGAGGAAGCGGCGATGTCGAAGTATTCCTCAGGTCTGAGGAAGCCTCTTCCACGCGCCAAGCGCTTCAGGGCTGTGCTGCCTCCCCCTGTGGTGACTTCCAATGATTCCCCGCTGAGGATCAAATCCCTTTCCGATCCGCCCCAGAAGGTGAACCAGAACCCACGGTTCCGGGTGCGCGGCACCCCCCGCTACACCTACTACTACAACTCCACGCCTGCCAGCTACGGTGCTGGTAGCTATGGGGTGGCGCGCGGGGATGCTCCTCCTCCCATCAAACCCTGACTCCGGCAGTTCATCCCAGATTTTCCATCCAACATCATGAAATCCACCACACTTTATGCCGCCGTGGCCGCCTCCGCCGCCCTGCTCTGTTCCTGTGATTCTCCGGAGATGGTCCGGAAGCGGGATCAACAAGCCTTGGAGATCACCAAGCTGAGAGGGGAACTGGCCGTTCTCGAGGAGCGCCTCAAGGACCTCCCTCCTGACCGGGCGGCTGACCTCGCCACCATCGAAGAGGAGACCAAGAAGCAGCAGGCGGAAATCATCAAGCTGGAGAGCGAGATCAAGGATCTCGAAGCGAAAAAGGAGTCCGTGCAGAAAGATTTCGAGGAGTACAAACGCAAGTATGTGATCCGGTGATCGCCTTTGTTCCAACTTTCAACCAAAGATTCACATGTCATTCGGAGATTTGATGTCGAGCGGCCGCGGGCCGGGTGTGGTGGGATTGCTGATGGCGTTGCTCGTCATCGGTGGATTCGGTGGGATCTATGTCTTCGTCTTTGACAAGGAAATGCAGGGAGGAGGGAGTTCGATCGAGTATGTGGTCCGCGAGCAAGCGGACGAAATCGAGTCGCTGCAGGTGCAGATCGCCCACGACAACACGACGCTGGAGAACTCGAAGAAGGGCGCTCAAGCAGGAAAGAAAGCGGACGTCCTGAGCGCGGAAGCCGCCGCCACCAAGGAGAAGATCGGCGTTTTGGAGGCGCAGATGTCAAAGATCATCGCCGACACCGTGACTCTGGAAAAGGAGTTCCTGGACTACCGCACCGGCTTCCGCACGCAGGTGCGCGAGGATGCGGTGGGCGAGAAGTTCCCCACACTGAAGACGGTTTCCGGCTCCGAGTATGTGGATGTGGAGATCCGCGAGGTCACCGAGGTGGGGATCAGCATCCGCCACAGGGATGGCAGCAAGCGCATCACCTATGAAGAGCTGACCGAAGAATGGCAGCAACGTTTCCAGTTCGACCCGAAGGAAAAGGCGGAAGCCCTGGCCCGGGAGCAGGCGGAGCGCGAGATGTATGAAAGGTCTTTGGCCGGAAACACCGGTGCGGATGCCGTGGCGGCGGATGAGCCGGAGGCTCCTGCGGAAGTCCTGAAGGATCCCGCGACCGCGGAAGGGAGTGAGCAGATCCGCCGTCTCGTCACCGCCAAGGAAATCCAGCTTGCAAGGCTGAAGACCCAGTGGGGTCAGTTGCAGGCCGCTGCGGTCAAGGTCCAGGAGCAGGAGAGCGCGGAACGCGCCCGGGGAGTCAACGGCATGGCCAAGGTGAAGGAGATGCGCATGCGCATCTCCACCAAGGAGCGGGAGATCGCCAAGGCCACCATGGAACTTCACCAACTCAAGAGGCAACAACGCTGACCCACCAATATTATGTTCGAAGACCGTGGAGGAATCCTCACTTTCGTAGGCGGTTTGGTGGCCCTCACCGTGGTGGCCACCGGATTGGCGCTGGTCATGGAAAAGCGCTCGGAAGCATCCAACCGCAAGACGGATGCCGAGAAGACGTTTGCGGATGACAGCCAGATCATCGAAGTCCTGAGGGACGAACTGGACCGGACCAACGAAAAATGGAGGGAAAACTCCGGCCGCACCGCTACCGACGAAAAATACAAGGCCGCCAAAGCGGGGGGGGATGAACTGGCGGCCAAGCTGGCCGGCCTGCGCGACCAGCACGGAGCCCTGAAAGCCTCCGTGGAGGAGCAGGAACGTGCGTTCTCCGGTTACCGGGAGCAGTACGTGGGTTCCGTGCGTGGTGCGGCGGAGGATGAGAAAATCGATGTGCTTCGCCTGAAAAGCGGCAGGGAGTATTCACAGGTGGTCATCAAGAAGGTGACTTCGGAAGGCCTTGAAATCCGTCACGAATTCGGTTCCGCACGTGTGTTGGCGGAGGATCTTGATGAGAAGTGGAACGAACGGTTCCTCTGGCACTGAAGCAGGAAGCCGGTGAGGTCCGTCCGTTTCGGACCCACCGGTTTTGTTTGTTGCGGACGGAGGAAGGTCCATCCGATGATCCGCTTGTGAGAGTGGAACCCATCGATCCGGAGTTGTTCGTCGCCAACCGCAACCGTCTGCGCGGACTGCTGAAGCCTGGCAGCATCGTCATCATCCATTCGAACGACATCTATCCCACGAACGCGGATGGGACGATGGCGTTCCGCCAGCAGAACGACCTTTTCCATCTCACCGGCCTGGACCAGGAGGAAACCATCCTGATCCTGATGCCGGACGCCCAGGAGAGCCGGGACCGGGAGATCCTTTTCGTCAGGGAAACCAGCGAGGAAATCGCCATTTGGGAAGGGGAGAAGCTCACCAAGGAGGAGGCTGCGAAGCGGACGGGAATCTCCCGCATCGAGTGGACGGGAAATTTCCAGGGAATACTCCACCGCCTGGTGCCGCAGGCGGACCACATCTATCTGGCGACCAACGAGCATCTGCGCGCGGTGGTGGAGGTGGAGACGCGGAATGCCCGCTTCATCAAGGAATGCCAGCTCCGTTACCCGCTGCACCGCTATGAGCGGCTGGCACCCCTGATGCACCGCGTGCGGATGGTGAAGCAGCCGCAGGAAATTTCCATCATTTCAAAGGCGTGCGCCATCACGGAGGCGGGATTCCGCCGCTCGCTGGACTTCATCCGTCCGGGAGTGGGCGAATGGGAGATCGAGGCCGAATTCATGCACGAATTCCTCCGCCGGGGTTCGAAAGGATTCGCCTACACCCCTATCATCGCTTCGGGGAAAAGCGCATGTGTCCTCCACTACATCAAGAATGACCGGATCTGCCGGGAGGGGGACCTCATCCTGATGGATGTGGCCGCGGAATACGCGGGTTGGAACTCCGACATGACGCGCACCGTGCCTGTCAACGGACGCTTCGCTCCGCGGCAGCGCGCCGTCTATGACGCCGTCCTCCGCGTCCTGCGCGCTGCCAACCAACTGTTGCGTCCCGGAGTGCATCCGGCGGACTATCAGAAGCAGATCCTGTCCATCATGGAGGCGGAGCTCATCCACCTGGGCCTCATCGATGTGGCGGAGGCCAAGGAACAGGGACCGGACAAGCCATTGGTGAAACGCTACTTCATGCACGGCACCTCCCACCACCTGGGGCTGGACGTTCATGACGTGGCCCCTCCGGGTGAGGCTGTCGCGGAAGGAATGGTCTTCACCATCGAGCCGGGCATCTATATCCGCGAAGAAGGACTGGGCGTGAGATTGGAGAACAACGTCCTCATTGGAAAGCACTCCAACATCGATCTGATGGCCTCGATCCCCATCGAAGCGGATGAGATCGAGGAACTGATGGCGCGCGGGGCCTGACGGAAAAGTCCCCCGGCCGCATCGCGGCTCGGAGGACTTCGGTGGAATCCTGATCGCGGGAAAATCCCGCAAGTCATCACGGGGCTGAGAATTCCGCCCGCAGGAATGCCTTTCCGGCTCCAACCGGGATGGAGGCCCTGAACTGAGATGCGGAATCTTCCAGGACGGTCACTCCGGTGCTCGTCCAGGTGGAGGAACCCAGTGTGGTCGAAGTGGTGCCTGTGATCGTCACTCCGGTGACGGTGGGGTCACGTGGGATGGTGAGGATCATCGTGGCTCCCTGTTTGACGGCGGTGATGTTTGCCCGGCTGGTGGCGTCCTTGGGGAGGGTGCCCATGGCGTATTCCGCCAGGTTCTTCACTCCGTCACCATCGAAGTCGTCGTTTGGTCCGGACAGCGGAGGAGCGTCGGGGAAGTGGGTCTGTGTCCATGCCGCGAAGCCGGTGAGGGCGGGGGCGACGATGCCGGACTGGCGGATAGTGCCGCCATTGCCCACGGTGATGAACGTGTTGTTGAAGAAGATGAGGTCATTCCGATCGTTCTGTGCCTCCGTGCTGAGTGATATCCAGCTCTCCCCATCGGCCGACACCATGTTCACATCAGGCCTAACAACACCCTCTCCCGGATCAAGATCCACTTCCAGATCAATACCCACGGCCAGATAGGTTCCGTTACCATGGGCGAGGCCCGCGATATCCTTGAGACTGCCTTCCACGGCGGAGAAAGTCACCCCGAGGTCGGTTGATTTGCGGATGCCCACATTCCATCCACCGGCGATGAAGCGGCCGTTGATGTACTCAACTTCAGTTATCTCCGTGAGGTAGGGGAGACCGGCGGTATCATTGTTAACCCAGGTCTGGCCATTGGTGGAGGAGAGCACCGCACGCACGTAAGGACCGGGGTAGTAGATGTTGCCGGCTCCGGCGACAAAGCGGCCACCGCCCCAGGCGACGTCCTTGAAGTTCATGGTCGTTCCACTGGTCACCGGAGTCCAGGTGACGGAATCCGCCGAGTACAATGCCGTGCCGTTGTTCCCGACCGCCACGTAGGCACCGCCACCTGCTGCGACCGCCGTAAGTTCAGGCCCGCCGAAGTGACGGCGGGTCCAACTGGTGCCGTCGGTAGAGGTGAAGATCGCTCCGCGCCATACCTGAGCTGGGGGATCCCACTCCTCGGCAGCCACGATGAATCGGGTGCCATCGTGGATGATCGCCACAGGGTTGGTGTTGTATTTGATCTCGCCACGGGTCCATGTGACCCCATCGTTGGATTTGGAGTAAACCCCCTTGTAGATTGGCGCACCCTCATAGCCGATGGTGATCACGGAGCCTCCGCCTGCGGCGACGTCCCGGAGATTTGCCGTAGTGCCGGAAGTACGCGTCGTCCACGTATCCAGCGGGTCGGTTACGGTCACGGACTGGGTTCGGGTGACGGTGCCACCTTTCATGTCAGAGACGGTGACGGTCACGTTGTAGGTGCCGCTCGTGATCCATTGGTGAGTGACCGATGGGGAATTCTGGCTGACGGCGCCGTCACCGAAGTCCCAGGAATAGGCCAGGGTGTCCAAATTCGCATCCAGAGCGGCGACCGAGAAGCTGCTGGAAACCCGGGTCACCGCAGTGGGGGGGGCCGTGAGGGTTGCGGTAGGGGCCGTGTTTGTCGGGAACGGACCGATCTGCACGTTCACGTCCATCCACTGGTCCGCACCAGAGCCTCCCTTGGCGGTGGGGGTGATGTGGACGTTTGCGGTGGTGTCGGAGTAGGTCCGGCCGATCGCCACCGCGGAGTCGTTCTTGCCCGCAGCCGAGTTCGGGGTGGTGTCGATGAGCCAGGAACGGGTTTCGGCAGGCTTTTGCCAGATGACATAGGCCCCGTTCTGGAAAGCCGGAAGTGTCGGGATACCCGGACGGTAGCCGACCCAGTAGTATTCCGCGGAAGGGCTGGTTCCTTTCGTCACACGGACACCACGGAGCGCACCGGTGGTGCTGGCGGAGTCGAAACGGTAGATTCGGCGGGTGCCTGAACCGGTGGCGGTTGCGTCCAGCCAGTTGTCATTGGTGGTGGGGAACCAGTTCAGGAATTGTTTGGCCTGCATGTGGAAATGGCCTTCCGGAACCGGACCTTCGCCCATGATGTCGGTGTGGTCACCGTATTCCACGGAGGTGCCGGTGCCGGTCACGCTGCCATTGCTGGTCTGCCAGAAGCTGGCATGGCCGATGCCATAGTTGTGGCCGAACTCGTGGATGGCCACGCTGGAATGGAGCGTGCCCTGGAGCCACTGCCTGCTGGCATTGATATCAGCCAGACCACCATAGGTGATGCCTCCGCCCTGCATGCCGATGGAGGCGAAGTGGACGACCACAATGTCATAGCCGTCCAGGGAGGTGGCGCCGTTGGCTGCCTTGTAGGCGGTCAATGCATCCGCATGCAGTTCGTTGTTTTTTCCAGGCAGGTAGAAAGTGGTTGGTTGGGGCAGGCGGATCGTCGCGGAACTGACGGTGGCGTTGATGGTGGTTTTGCCGTAGGACATCTCCAGGATGCTGCTTGCCACGGAGCCGTTCATCAGGTTCGCCAGCTCCGACTGGGAGGAAGGCGCGCCAACCAGATTCGGGAAGTCCACGCGGATGCAGAAAACGTCCTTGGCGGTTTCCGTCCAGGTGCTCGCCTGGATCCTGACCTCCTCCTTGGCGGCCGCCCAGTCGATGCCGCCACCAGCCGCAGGGGCCGGTGCGGCGAACACCACACTTGCGCCCGCCTTGGGAGCCGGGAGCATTTCGAGGGCGATGAGCTGCCGGTTGGTCTCTTCCAGGGAGGCGGCGTTGGAGAAGCGGTACTGTTTCCCGTCCATGACGGTCAGGATTGGGTTTCCTCCGAGTGCTTCACCGGTGGAGAAATCCCGGTCGGGATGGAAATTCCCCATTGGCAGGGCGGAAGCAAATGCCTCTTCATCCCGTGGGACGATCTGAAAGAACCCATCCGAGATCGCGGCCAGACCATCCAGGGTGATGCCTGCCAGCGGGGAACCCTGCTTGGACATTTGGCCCTTCCTCCACCCATACACGGAGGCGTTCCATGTCCGCCCGTCCATCTCCAGCGTCCTCTCCGGCTCCATGTTCACTCCCGGAGCGCAGACGGGCAGCACCCGCAGGGTGGCGGTCTGCGAGAACGGGCGCTCGTAGAACGGTTTCAGTTCCTCAGGCAGTGCGGCATGGGCAGCCGGTGTGATGGCTGCCTCCAGAGCCTGCCGGGGCTCGGCGGAGATCAGCCGTTTCATCGTGGCGGAACGCTCCTTGGCGAGCTCCAGCAAGCGTGGAAGCTCAGCTGCGGAAGGGGACTTCTTCGCCCGCTGTGGATTGGTCCATTCCGCGAGCTCCTTATTGGAGAGGATCTCCGTGGAGATCACTTCCCGTGGTGCCGGGCGTGCCGGTGTATTGGTGGAGGGGTGTTCCCGGTCGGGAATGAGGATGACGACCAGTGCGACAACGAACAGCAGCAATATGGGCAGGAGGAAGGCGCGGAACCTTTGCATGCAGGCAACTCTATGCCGGTAATACCGTGTTTGTCGAAATCAGAATCCGGTATTCTTTCCGACTTATCTCCGTCCACATGGATGGGCGCGACAGTGCCTGATCCCGCAGACATCTCCGGGTTCTGTTAGATTATCAGATCCCATCTTTGCCTCGACTCCGTCACATGTCCGGGGATAACTGGACGGCGTCGCGGGAGGCATCCGGGGTGGAGTGCGCTCCGCTGCCTTCCTCCGGGAGGTATGGCAACCTGCCGCAAACTCATACGTAAAAGCCCAGTTCATGCGATATCTTTTTCTCCTCATCTCTGTTTTTTACACCATGTTGTCATGCCATGCCCAGGATGAGGCGCGGAAGGCGCTGGATGAGGCGAGGGAGTTCACCCGCGAAGGTAAATACAAGGAGGCACTGGAGCGGCATATTTGGTTCCATAACCATGCATTGGAGAAGGAACCGTCCTATTACGGGGTGAGGCTTTCCTTCGCCCTCTCCGATTGGGTTGCCCTCGGCCGCAAGTATCCCGAGGCCCTCGATGCGCTGAAAAAGATCCGTGATGAGAAGACGGCGCGCCTGGTCGCCGGGGAGGACAACCGCCCGCTGTTCCATGATGTTGAATCGATCAACAGCACCCTGGGCGACTGGGAAGCCACCGTGGAGCTGTTCAGGAAACTGGACGCTGCCAGGCCTGCCTTCGCCGCGTCCGTGGTTGAGATGGCCGGGGAGACGTTGGTGGAGGCGGGGGAGTTCGGGTTGGTGAAAAAGCACATGGGGGATCCGGACCAGCGTTTCGACGAAGCGAAATCGGGCTATGAACGCGGGTTGGAGCATGCGAAGACCAGCACGGTGCCGGATGCGGCACGCGGCGCACACGAACGCATCTTCAGCGGAGAGGTTGTCCGCATCATCACCGTGCTGGATAAGACCGGCGACAAGGGGAAGGCCGCGGAGATCCAGAAAAAGGCGCTCGCCGTGCTGGATTCTCCCGCCATCCGGGACGCGCTCAACCCATGATCGGGGCGGCCGCCCACGGCCACAGGGTCACAGAGCGAAATTCGGACACTGGCCCAGGAACTCCTTGGGGTTCCCGTAGAGGATCTTTTCGATCTGCTCCGCGCTGTGTTTCCGCCGCTTCATCTCCAGCGCGCATTTCGGCACGGAAAGGGGGTCGGAATGGCCCCAGTCACAGGCGGAGTTCAGCCACAGGCGCTCGTCGCCGTAGATTTCCAGCATGTCGATCGCGCGGTTCGGGCTGCATTTGCTCTCCGGGTAAAGGGTCATCCCGGCCCAGTAGCCCTCGTCAAGCACATGGGAAATGGTGTGTTCCTCCACATGGTCGATGATGACCTTCGAGCGGTCGATCTTCGTGAAGTTCGCCAGCGAGTCGAGGATCAGCTTCGTGCCCTTCAGCTTGTCCTCCAGGTGCGGCGTGTGGATCAGGACCGGCAGGTCGTGGTCCAGCGCGATCTGGACGTGCTCCTCGAAGATGGTCAGCTCACTGCGGGTGTTCTTGTTCAGGCCGATCTCGCCGATGCCGAGCACGTTCGGCTTGTCGATGAACTGCGGGATGAGGGACATCACCTCCCGGGCGAACACCGGATCGTCCGCTTCCTTCGGGTTGATGCACAGCCAGCAGAAATGCTTGATGCCATACTTGGCCGCGCGCTTCGGTTCATACTCGGTGAGCTGGCGGAAATAGTCGTGGAAACCGTCCGCGGAGGAACGGTCGAAGCCGGCCCAGAATGCGGGTTCGCAGAGCGCCTCACATCCGGAGAGCGCGAGTTTCTCGTAGTCATCCGTCGTCCGGCTGACCATGTGGCCGTGGGGCTCGATGTATTTCATCGGAAAATGGGTGGGGTCTCAGGGAAGGGGGGCGCCGAAGGCTCCCTGGAACAGGGCGGTATGGGAAAGTTCCGTGCTGTGGTCGGACAGGGCCTCCAGTACGCCGCGGGCGCGGTCCGGGCGATCCTCCAGCAGGATGGGCAGGGTTTTTTTCAGAGCGGCGATGCGGTAGTCGTCCTCCCCGGTGTGGCGGTCGATGCGGTCCAGAAATGCGGCCACCTCGATGAGCTTGTGTCGCGCATCGATGAACTGGAGATCCAGCAGGTCCTTTTTGCTCGTCGGCATGGGGGAAACGTCCGTTGGGAAGCCCGGCAGGTCAATCGGGAAGGTGGCCGGAGTTCCGCTTGCGGACGGGCGGGGGATGGTGTGAGGTGCGGGCGTGTCAGGTGTTTATGTGCATGATCTGGACCCGGTGGCGTTGCCGCTCTTCGGGAATCTGGCCCTCCGCTGGTATGGGTTGGCGTATTTGATGGGGTTTGTGATGGGGTTCCTGTTGCTGCGCCATCTGGCGCGCAAGGGGCTGTGGGTGTTGAAACCGGAAAAAACGGGCGACTTCATCGCCGCCGCGGCACTTTTCGGTGTCTTTCTCGGCGGCAGGTTGGGCTACATCCTGTTCTACCACATCCCCAAGCTGGGCTGGGGGAGCCTGGCGGCGGATCCTCTGCTGGTTTTCAAGGTCTGGGAAGGCGGGATGGCCAGCCATGGCGGCATCCTCGGACTGGTGATTTTCACGTGGTTCTATGCCCGGAAGCACAAGGTTTCCTGGACGGGACTGGGCGACGGCCTGTGCGTGGTGGCCCCGCTCGGGCTGTTTTTCGGGCGGGCCGCGAATTTCATCAATGGAGAGCTGTATGGCCGGATCTCCTCCGGGCTTTCCTGGGCGGTGAAATTCCCCACTGCGTTGATGGATGCAAAGGCTCCGGAGTCCGGCAGTTTTGAAGTGGCGGCTGCAGCGGCCGTGAATGCGGATCCAGCCCTTGCCCCCGCCTACCATGCAATGAACGAATCGGCGTCCGGAGCTGCCCAGCATGCGTTTTTCGAGCAACTGCTGGCGGCGACCCGCAAGTCGGACCAGGTCAAGGAAGCGATCGCCTCCTATCTGGAGCCGCGTCATCCGTCGCAGGTTTATGAGGGTGCTCTGGAAGGCCTGTTGCTGTTCGCCATCCTGTGGATCGTTCGTGTGCGTTTCCCGAAGGCCCCGCACGGCCTGTTGACCGGGCTTTTCTTCGGCCTCTACGCCATTTTCCGGATCTTTGCGGAGCGGTTCCGTGAACCGGATGCGGCCTGGGTCATCGAAGGCGTGCTGACGCAGGGTCAATTCCTGTCCCTGTTCATGTTCGCATTTTCCGCGGCTTTCCTGATTCTGGCTTGGAAGAGACGGTCGGTGGCAGCGGAGTAAATGCGCGGATTGGGGCCTTGTTGTACCAAACGGTTCATGTAGGTTCGCCAACGGTGCCGAAGCCACTCCGGAATGCCCCAGAGAGCGCGTAAAGTCAGGACGAGATACCTTGCTTCCGCCTTGGTGGTGCTGGTGATGATCGGGTGCGGGGTGATCACCTCCGCGCTCAACACCCGGCGCAACCTGGAGGACGCCCGCCGCGTCTCCCATAGCCGGAGCGTTCTCACCGCGCTGCAATCGTCCCTCTCCGCCATGCAGGACCTGGAACTGGGCCAGCGGGGATACATCATCGTGGGGGAGGAACAGTATTTGGAGCCCTACCACCACTCGC
Organism: Luteolibacter sp. SL250; assembly: GCF_026625605.1. Lineage (NCBI taxonomy): Bacteria > Pseudomonadati > Verrucomicrobiota > Verrucomicrobiia > Verrucomicrobiales > Verrucomicrobiaceae > Luteolibacter > Luteolibacter sp. SL250. Next base: position 3,319,847 of record NZ_CP113054.1, on the reverse strand, counting down.
TGGGGGTTCTCGACAGCCTGCTGGCCGAGGTGGAGGATCTTTCCCGCGGCAACCCGGAGCAACTTGAAAGGAGCCGGCAGCTCCGGTTGGCGGCGGACCGCAAGAAGGCGTATCTGGCCCGGACCATCGAGATCCGAAGGACACAGGGAGAAGCGGAGGTCAGCCGCATTTCCGCCACCGGAGAAGGCAAACTGCTGATGGACTCATTCCGCCAGCGGATCTCGGAAATGGAAAGGGTCGAGGAACAGCTCCTGATCGGCCTGCAACGCAGCCAGGTGCACAACCTCACGAGGACCAACCTGATTGTGGCGGTCACCGGCGGGGCTGCGGTTCTTTCCACCGCCATCGGCGTGTTGATCCTGTTCTTCTATCTCCGGAACCAGGAACGGATCGTGGCGGTGACCCAGGACAAGGACCGCGCGGTCCAGTCGGACAAGGCCAAGAGCGAGTTTCTAGCGATGATGAGCCATGAGATCCGGACGCCGATGAATGCCATCCTCGGCTTCGGTGAGCTGCTGGAGGACTCCCTCCCGGCCGGCCAGCAGAAGCAGCATGCGCAAGCCATCCTTTCCAGCGGGAACGCGCTTCTGGAGCTGATCAACGACATCCTCGATCTGTCGAAGATCGAGGCCTCCAAGCTGGATATCCGGCCGGTGCCTGCGGATGTCCGCCGTTTCATCGGAAACCTCGGCACGTTGTTTTCCTACCGGGCCTCCGAAAAGGGGATTGATTACCGGGTCACCGTGCAGCCGGAGATTCCCTCCGTCCTCGTTTTCGATGCGCTGCGGCTCCGGCAGATCATGGTGAACCTGATCGGCAACGCGCTCAAGTTCACCCGCGAAGGCCATGTCCACGTCGGGGCGGTCCTCCGGAAACGGGGGGACGATCCCCGGGACTGGCTTGTTCTCACCGTCAGTGACACGGGTATCGGCATAGCGGAGGACCAACTGGAGGTGATCTTCGAGCCGTTCTATCAAGTGGACTCCAGGAACTCCCGTGACTTCCAGGGGACGGGTTTGGGGCTGAACATCAGCGAGCGGCTGGCGGAGGCACTGGGAGGGGACGTCACGGTGGAGAGCGTTCTGGGGCATGGCTCCACCTTCACACTGTCGATTCCGGTCACTCTGTCGGACTCGGCTCCTGAGACTGTCGGAAATGAGGAGGGAGAGACGGATTCCAGCCGGTTGGCCCCGGGAAAGATCCTCATCGCGGATGATGTTCCACTGAAGGGGGAATCGATCCGGAGTCACCCTGCGGCCGGGCATCAGCCGCCATTTGGGACGGAAGTCAGCCTTCAGGATCCCGCCGGATTGGCTGGGGCATTGGCCGCGCTGCTGGCATCCCCCTGGCCGGAACTGGTGAAGCTGGTCCCGGCTCAGGCTACCATTTCCTTCGCGGACAGGATTTCAGTCCTTGCATCCCGCCATGGATCGGTATCGTTGCGTGACTATGCGGTCCGCCTGAGGGAGGCCGCCACGACCTTTGATCTGGAGACGGCGGGCAGGCACCTGGACGAGTTCCCGGAGATTGTGAAATCCCATTTGGCCAACGATGCTTGATCCACTGCCGAGACCGAATCCCGCCGCCCTGGTCCTCGTCGTTGATGATGAGGTGAAGAACATCCAGGTCGTCGGTTCGCTGCTTCTCCGTCATGGCCATGAGGTCATCGCCGCCGGGAGCGGGCGTGAGGCTCTGGCGAAACTGGAGAGCGTGCATCCGGATCTCATCCTGCTGGACGTGATGATGCCCGGCATGACGGGTTTCGAGTTCTGCCTGAAGCTCCGTGAGAATCCGGAACTGCGGGACGTCCCCGTCATTTTCCTTTCCGCCGCCGCGGACAAGAACTTCGTCGTGGATGCCCTGGAGGCGGGGGCCGTGGACTATGTCACGAAGCCCTTCCATGGTCCGGAACTGATCTCCCGGGTGGAACTCCACGCCAGCAGGCGCAAGACGCACAACCAACTGTCGAAGGTCATCCGGGAAAAGAACCGGCTGCTGGAAGTCGTCGCCCATGACCTGAAGAACCCCCTGAGCGGCATCCAGTTCGCCGCCACCATGCTCGCGGAAAACCCGGCCCTGCCGGAGGACGCACGCTCACAGCTCGTCTCGAGCATCGGGGAATCCGCCCTGCGGGCATTCGAAATCGTTTCCGGGCTGCTGGAGACGAAGTCGATCGAGGAGGCGAAGTCGGCGGTGATCCGGAAGCCCCTTTCCCTGGAGGCCCATGCCGAGCGGGCGATCGCGAATTTCGAGCAGCACTGCCGCCGGAAAAACATCCGCATCGATGTTCTCCGCAGTGGGGATGATCTTTCCGTTTTCGGCGACAGCCGCCTGCTGATGTGCTGTATCGAGAACCTCCTCTCCAACGCCATCAAGTTCTCCCCGTCCGGGTCCACGGTGACCATCCATCTCCAGCGGAACGGGGAGGGCGGCATCTTCCGGATCGAGGACGAGGGGCCGGGCATCCTGGAGGAGGAGGTTCCGCTGTTGTTCGGGAAGTTCACCCGGCTGAGCGCCCGCCCCACGAATGGCGAGGCTTCGACCGGGCTGGGCCTCCACATCGTGCATGAGCTGGTCACCGCGATGGAGGGCCGCGTTTCCTACCAGCCCCGCGACGGGAAAGGTTCCGTTTTCCGCATCGCCCTGCCGCTGGTGGGGGAGTCAGCGTGAGCCCCGGTTCGCCCGGCGGTATTCGGTGGGGGATTCCCCCATGTGCTTGCGGAACTGGCGGGAGAAGTCGCTGTGGTCGTAAAAGCCCACTTCGAGGGCGATCTCGGTGAGGGAAAGCCGCGGGTCCGGCAGCAGGCGGCATGCGTTGACCACCCGCATCTTCACCAGGAAGTTCCGTGGCGTGGTCTGGAAGGTGGCATGGAATTTCCGCTCGAGCTGGCGCTCGGAAAGGCCGGCCATGCGGGCCAGCGCGGGCAGGTCCAGCGGCTCACGGTGGTGTTTTTTCAGGTGTTCCGCGACGGGGGCCAGCTCCAGGTAGGGCTGGATGGCCACCCGCTGCTCCTCATAGCTGCGGACCGTGCCGCAGAGACCGAACACCTTTCCCTGCCGGTCGAACAGCGGCAGCTTGTCCGTGATGAACCACTCCGGCTGTCCGTCCGGACCGGGGAACAGCTCGATGAGTCCCAGCATGGGCCTGCCGCTGGAAATGACGGCCATGTCGTCCCGGTGATATTTCTCCGCCAGCCGTGGAGGGAAGATGTCCCGGTCCGCGATGCCGATGATCTCCGCCTCGGAGCGGAAGCCGCAGCGGCGGACGAATGCCGGGTTTCCGCCCATCAGGCGTGCCTCCCGGTCCTTGGCGAAGAACAGGGTTCCCGGCAGGTGGTCGAAGAGGTGGCGGAACTGCCCGGCGGGCAGTTCCTCCATCCATCCACGCTGGAGATTGGTGGTGGTCATGTCGGAATCATACAAGGATTTCCCGGAATCTTACAAGCGTATGGAGAGGCGTTATGGTGACATGCTGCCCAGCACCCCATGAGCGAACGCAAGATCAACATCGCCGTCGTCGGCCTCGGATTCGGAGCGGAATTCATCCCCATCTGGCAGAAACATCCCCACACCACCTGCGCCGCCATCTGCCAGCGGAACGAGGAAAACCTCAACAAGGTGGGCGACGAATGGGGAGTGGCGAAACGCTACACCCGCTATGAGGAACTGCTGGCGGACCCGGAGATCGACGCGGTGCACATCAACTCGCCGATCCCCAACCACGGGCAGCAGTCCATCGCCGCGCTGAAGGCGGGCAAGCATGTGGCCTGCACCGTGCCGATGGCCACCACCGTGGAGGAGTGCCTGGAGATCATCCGCCTGACGGAGGAAACGGGCCTGACTTACATGATGATGGAGACGGTGGTCTATGCGCGGGAGTACCTTTACATGAAGCACCTCCGTGATGCCGGGGAACTGGGGAAGATCCAGTACATCCAGGCCAGCCACCAGCAGGACATGGACGGCTGGCCGGACTACTGGCCCGGCCTCCCGCCCATGCACTACGCCACCCACTGCGTGGGACCGGTGCTGGGGCTGGCGGGCGGGGATGCGGAGTATGTCAGTTGCTTCGGCTCCGGCACCATCCGGGAGGAACTCATCGGCCACTACGGTTCACCTTTCGCGGTGGAGACCGCGCACGTGAAGGTGAAGGACAGCGACCTCAGCGTGCGGGTCATCCGCAGCCTGTTCGACACCGCCCGGCAGTACCGGGAGAGCATCGACGTCTATGGCTCCGCCAAGTCGGTGGAGTGGCCGCTGGTGGAGCACCAGCCGCTCATCCTCCATACCGCGAAGAAGCCCGAGCCGGAGATCCCATCGGAAGTCACCGCGCCGGACTTCGCGGAGCGCCTGCCGGAAAGCATCCGCCGCTACACGACGAAGGGTATCTATGACTCCGATGACAACCAGCACCTGAGCTTCACTCAGGGCGCGGGCCATGGCGGCAGCCACCCGCACCTTGCCCATGAGTTCGCCATGGCGGTGGTGGAAAAACGACAGCCGTTCCCGAACGCACGCCAGTCCGCGAACTGGACCTGCACCGGCATCCTCGCCCATGAAAGCGCGATGGAGGGCGGCGTGATCAAGCACCTGCCCCAGGAAACCCTCGGCTGAAACATCCATCACGGAACCCAAGATGAAACTCCAGGCATTCCTTTTCGCGGTGGCAGCTTCCGCATCCGCCCAGAACCTCAAACCTCCCGTCATCGGTGAGCAGGTCAGCGGCCTGCCGCCGAAGAAGGCGCTGGAGGCCTTCCGCGCGTATGAAGGCTTCAAGGTCGTCCAATCCGCCGCCGAGCCGGACGTCCGGCAGCCCGTCGCCATGACCATCGACGAACGGGGTCGCGTGTGGATCGCGGAGGCATACGAGTATCCCATCCGTGCGAAGGGGGATGCCGGCAAAGACCGCATCCTCATTTTCGAGGACAAGGATGGGGACGGAGTTTTCGATGAACGCAAGGTTTTCACCGAGGGGCTCAATCTCGTCTCCGGCCTGGAGGTCGGCTTCGGCGGGGTGTGGGTGGGTGCCGCCCCCTACCTGATGTTCATCCCGGATGCGGATGGCGACGACAAGCCGGACGGAAAGCCGGAGATCCTGCTGGACGGCTTCGGCTGGCATGACACGCACGAGACGCTCAATGCCTTCAACTGGGGTCCGGATGGCTGGCTCTATGGCTGCCATGGTGTTTTCACCCACTCGAAGGTCGGAAAGCCGGGCGCCGCCGAGGACCAGCGTGTCCCCATGAATGCGGCTGTATGGCGGTTCCATCCACAGCGTCGGCAGTTCGAGGTATTCGCCCACGGCAGTTCGAATCCGTGGGGGGTGGACTTCAACGACCACGGCCAGGCTTTCATCACCGCCTGTGTCATACCGCACCTCTACCATGTCATCCAGGGCGCCCGCTACCAGCGCCAGGCGGGCCAGCATTTCGACCCGCACACGTACGATGACATCAAGACTTGTGCGGACCATCTCCACTACAAGGGGGATCAATGGCAGGGATCGCGCGATGGTTCGTCGTCGGACTTCGGCGGTGGCCATGCCCACTGCGGCCTTTCCATCTATCTCGGGGATAATTTCCCCGACCAGTTCCGCGGCAAACTGCTTTTCAACAATCTCCACGGCCACCGTGTGAACCAGGAGCGGGTTGAGCGCAGGGGTTCCGGCTACGTGGGGAAACATGAGCCGGATTTCCTGTTCTCCAACGACAAGCAGCACATGGGGGTCTCCCTCCGTTATGGTCCGGATGGGGGCATGTACCTCACGGATTGGTATGACGAGCAGACCTGCCACAACGTGAATGGCGAGAAATGGGACCGCAGCAACGGACGCATCTACAAGATCACCTACGGCACACCGGAGGTGAAATCCGTGGACCTGAAACAGTCCACGGATGCGGAGCTGGTGGCATTCCAGATGCACAAGAACGATTGGTTCGTCCGCACGGCGCGGCGGATCCTCCAGCAGCGTGCAGCGGAAGGGACGCTGGCCCGGGATGCGACGGTCACGGAACTGCGGAAGATGCTTTCCCATCCGGATGAAACCCGCAGCCTCCGCGCGCTGTGGGCGCTCCATGTCATCAACGGGCTGGATGAGGCTGCCCTGCTGGAACTCACCTCCCATAAAGGTGAATACGTCCGCGCATGGGCCATCCAGTTGCTGTCGGAGAAGAAGGACGCCGGTCCGCTGGCGTTGAAGCGCTTCGCGGAGATGGCCGCAACCGATACCTCCGCGCTTGTGCGCCTCTACCTGGCAGCCGCGCTGCAGAGGATGGAGCCGGCGAAGCGCGGGGACATCGCCATGGCGCTGCTGGCGCACGATGGGGATGCGGAGGATCACAACCTGCCGCTGATGGTCTGGTATGGAGTGAGCGACATCATTCCCCAGGACGGAAAGCTCGCGGTCGCCATGATCCTCAACTCGCGGATCCCGAAGGTCACCCGCTTCATCGTCCGCCGGATGGCGGAAACCCCTGAGGGCAGGGATGCCGTGATCGGGCTGGTCGCGGTGAACGCGGACAAGGAGGGGCTGGTGACGGATGTGCTTTCCGGTCTTGCGATGGCCCTTTCAAAATCAGGCGCGCTGCCAGCCGCGAAGGGATGGGCGGAATCATCGGAGGCATTCATCGCCCTCAGGTCGTCGGAGGCCCGCCGTGATTTCGAACTGGTCGCCACCGTCTTCGGTGACAAACGGATGGCGGATCGTTTCCTCAAGGTCATCGTGGATGTTTCCGCAAAGAAAGAGGACCGCAGCGCGGCACTGGAAAACCTGATGCGCATGGCGCACCCGGGCATGGCGGACTTGCTGCTGAAGCTGGCTGCCAATGAGGCCGACCCGCAGCGGGTGGAGTGGATACGGGCGCTGGGCCGCGTTCCGGACGAACGGATACCAGCCTTCCTGATGGGAGCATTTCCGGAACTCGACTCCGTCGGCAAGGAGGCCGCGGTGCAGTCGCTCGGCGCATCCGAGGGTGGAGCGCGGGAGCTCGCCGGGGCACTGGCCTCCGGGAAAGTCACCCGCAGCCAGATCAGCGCGTTCGTGGCCCGCCAGATGCGCGGCTATGACAAGGCGGACATCACCTCCGCGGTGGAGAAACACTGGGGCACCATTTCCGCCGGACAGGCGGCGGACAAGCTGAAGGAGATCGAACGGCTGGCGAAGGCCCTCAACCCGAAAGTGCTGGCCAAGGCGGATCTCCGCAACGGGCGGAAAATCTACCAGTCATCCTGCTTCGCCTGCCACCAGTTGTTCGGGGAGGGTATGAAACTCGGCCCGGACCTGACCGGCTCCAACCGCGCGGACACGAAGTATCTGCTGGAGAACATCATCGACCCGGGATCCCTCGTAGGACTGGACTACCAGCTCCATACCATCGTGAAGAATGACGGTCAGGTGGTGGCCGGATTGTTGAAAGATAAAGCCGCGGACACGCTGGGCATCGCCATCATCGGCGGCGGTCAGGTGACCGTGCCGGTTTCCGAGATCAAGGATCACAAGGTTTCCACGACCTCCATGATGCCGGAGGGCCTGATCGCGAACCTGACGGCGGACGAGACGCGCGACCTCATCGGCTACCTCCAGAGCCCCCGGCAGGTGCCTCTGCCGGTGGAAGGGGAGATCATCATCGGTGATGACCTGCTGAAGGTCGCGGAGGTGAACCGCGGCACGGTCCAGAAGCAGAACATGGATGGCTTCAAGTCAGCCTCATGGAGCGGCGACAGCCATCTCTGGTGGACCCAGGGGGAGACCGGCGACCGCATCGTGATCCAGTTCGAGAGTGCGGTGGAGGGGACCTATACGGTTTCCGCCGTGTTCACGAAGGCCCATGACTACGGCATCTTCCGCGTGAAGCTGAATGGCGCGACCGTGGTGGAGAGCATCGATCTCTATAACAAGGGAACGGTCATCAACACCGGGGAGGTGGACCTCGGCAAGCAGCCGGTGAAAAAGGGCCTCAACCAACTGGTGGTGGAGCTGCTGGGCGCGAACCCGGCCGCATCGCAGGGTAAGATGTTCGGCATCGACCACCTCCACCTGGTGCCGGAGTAGGTGGGGCGGTCCCGCTCAGATCATCGTGTGCGCCCAGAAGACCACCGAGTCATCCACGTTCGCAATGAGCCTGACCTGGCTGTCCTGGGAAATGACGAAGCCGATGACCTTCGGCTCCACCGAGCACAGGCGATAGACGGAGCGGTGGCGGGTGCCGTCGCCCTGCACGTTCCACTGCGCCAGATTGCTGCCTTCCAGGTCCAGTGCTTGATGGACCTGGAGGACGTTGCGGTCCACCCGGATCTCGCCGCCGAAGCCGAGGATGCACATCCGCTGGTCCACCACCAGTGCGCCGTCCACCTGCATGAGGTCGGAGAACAGGCGGGCCAACTCGAAGAACGCTTCCTCCAGATGGTCCAGTTCCTCGTCATGGCTGTTGCGGAAAATGTCCCACGCATCTTCCAAGGTGGAGTCCACGGGACTGAGATGACCCACACGGCGGATAATGGACTGGAGGAGATGGCGGAACCTCAGGCCCGCCTCGTCCGGCTCGGATGAATACTTGCAGTCGATCCAACTGGCGGCCAGCTCCGCGTCCTTGTCGCCGAAGGGGAGCATGACCATGCTGCCGCCATGCCCGCTGGTGCGGACCAGGTTGATCACCCGCTTCACGAACTGGAGGGAAATCAGGTGGCTCAGTTCCGCGTAGGTCTCCAGGCAGAGGTTGCAGGGCAGGCAGTCGTCGGCCAGTTCCTCCACCATCTTCAGCCGGAAGCGGGCGAAACGGTCGTTCAGCAGGCGGATCTGGAACACGTCGATGCGCGGGCCGTGGAACTCCGTGCCGCGCCACTCCGCGATCAGGTTGTAGCCTTGGTAAAACAGCAGCCAGCCGGGATCCCGCACGTGGACGACCGGTTGCGTGATCTCCTTGCCGGAGGACTTCCGGCCACCCGCGACCTGGTTCATCCAGCGCGGCCCGGTGTTGAGGATGCCCCAGATGCGGAATCCCCGGTCCCGGTCCGGCCAGATGGCCACCACGGAGTGGAAGAAGCTGGCGGCAGGGCTCAGCCGCTTGATTTCGTTCGCCGTCAGCGGATGGGGGGCGGTGAAGCGGATGGCATGGATGCCGTCCGGTGGACCGTCCGCATCCTTGAAATCGTCCGGCGGAGCGATGATCACGCGCGCCCGCACGGAGCGGCCTTCCTCCTTCAGCAGGCTGGCGGCATAGAGGGTCTCCATCACCTCGCGGAGCTGCTGCGGGGTTGGTCCGCCGGGCTTGAGGTAGGTCAGTGCATGGAGGTGGTTGACTAGGCCGTCCACGGTCAGATCGGGCAGGGAAGCGGAGGCTTGATGCGACATCGCCCTATTCTTGGAGCCGGAAGCGCAGGTTGGAAACGAGGAATTTTCCGGATCACGGCTTGAGCCGGATCCGTGAGTTGAGGGTGAGGGATTTCACCGGTTTTTCCGACCGGAGGACCACACACGCGTGCTCCACGGATTTCTTCAACCGGGCGTCGAAGCCGGGCATCGGCTCCACGGTGGCGGTGACGGGTGAGTCACCATCGTAGTCGACCTCGATGCCGTTGATGATGAGGCTGCCGTCATTCACGATGACTGCCGCATCCGCGGCGGCGGCCAGATGCCAGCGGAACGTCACGTGGTCCGGTTCCTTGAGAACGACCTCATCTTTCACGGATACGCCTTTCTTGTCCCAGGTGACATGGCGCACCCATTTCTCCGTGGAGTCATAGCAGCGGGACATATCCACGGAGGCGGCACCGCCGGAGGCATCCATCCGCTCCACGGTGATGGGGGCGGAGCGGTGGGCGGAGTCCAGGATCTGTCCGGACGCCTTCATCACGGGGCCTTTCAGATCGTCCGGAGCGGCATTCCCCACCTGCAGCACGTTGTGGGCCGCCACGCTGCGGTAGTGGGTGGGATGTTCCGGGATGCCATAGGACGCCAGCCCCGCCTCGATGAGGATCTCCCGCTCGCCGATGGAAAAGCTGACATGGCCCCTGTCCTGGTGGTCGTGGGAGTCCGACGCATGCCCGCCCCGCATCCAGAAGCCGGCGGCGGTCGCATCGTCCCAACTGCTCCGCCAGTTGATGCGTGCGGCGATGTCATAGGCGGCGAAGAGGGGAGGTTCCTGTGGGGAAAGCCCCGTCACGGCCCTTGCGGAGAGCCCGCCCAGTTTGGTGCCGTATCCCAGCCTCTTGTCCCTGCGGATCATCCACAACGCTTCCGGGCTGCGGACGGCGGAGACGAAGCGGGAGAGCAGGTTCGGGTCGAGGTTGTCCACCTTGGAGTCGAATGCATTGATGATCCGTCCGCCCGGCTGGACGTGATGGACGTACCAGATGGGGAATCTCTTCAGGTAAGGATGATCGATCAGGCGGCGGTCCCCCTGCGCGGCGGCGGCTTCCGCTGCGGAGAGGAAGCTGTTCATCGTCAGGGCTGCATAGGAACCGCCTTCGGTGAACTCGCCTTTCTCTCCCTGCGCGTTCAGGGATTTGAGCAGGTTTTTCACCCCCGCCTCATAGTCGTCCCGGTGCTTTCCCAAGCCGTTGAAGATGGAGGCGAGGACCAGCGCCTCGTTCGGTACCACCCATTGGTTGCTGTAGCGGGATTCTTCGCGGGTGTACCAGAGTTTCTGTTCCTTCCACGCATTCCGGATGCCGCGGATCTCTTCCTCCAGGTTCGCCACCAGAGTCTCCCTCAACCCGGCGGGAAGTGCTTCCGGGGGGAGGATGTCCAGCGTGCCCGTGATGCCACGGACCGCCCATCCGGTGCCCAGCCATGGGGCATACTTGAGGTTCTGTCGGGCGGAATTCGTACCGGGACGCTCCAGCGGCTTCCATGCCGCCATCTCCGTGAGCTGCTCCACGATATGTTTCAGGATCCGTTCATCCTTGCTGAAGACATGGGCGGCTGCCATCCGGGGGAGCCGCTCGGCGAGAATGCCGTTCAGGTTCGCATCGCTCAGCGAAAGGGCGAAACGTTCCCATTCCTCATCCGTCAGCCTCGCCTGGTGGGCGGGCTTCGTCTGGTATTTCATCGACTCCGGATACCGCTCCAGAAGGACCGCCAGTGTCGGCGGACGGACGATGATGGGCCTGGCGGCTTCCTTGGCCGAGATGGCCACCAGTGTGTCCCGTTCCTTTGCAAGCTCCGGTTGCTTGCCCAGGGATCGGATCTCCTTTTCCAATCCGAGGGAATCCGCGGAGGCCGGGTGAAATGCAATCAGGACGGTGAGGAGCAGAAGCGGGCAGCGCATGGGTTCAATGAGATTTCAGGATACCGGCGGGCACCGGATGCCATTTCATAAATGGCTGAATTTGAGTTTGCAGTCTTTCCTTCACTTTTGCTTAAAGTGCCTCCCATGAAATTATCCTCCGCGGGCCGCAGATATATCTCCGTCCTTTTCGCGCTGGTGGCATCCATCACGTCCGCCGTCGCCGCACCCTACCCACCGGAGGGTTTGTCCACGAAGTGGACCCAGCCGGATGGGACCGTTCTCTCCCTGCGTGTCCATGGGGATGAACTCTACGGCCGCACCACGACGGAGGACGGATACACCGTCATTTTCAACGAAGCGGACCAGACCTACTACTACGCCGAAGTGGCTGCAGCGGCGGGGAAGGAACTTGTGAAATCCACGATCCCTGCTGGAAAGCAACCACCCGCCGGAGTGCCGAAGCAGCTCCGCGAGCCGAAGGAAACGGCCGCGGCCGTGCGGCAGGCGAACATCCGGAAATACATCCCCGACCTGGAGCAACGCTGGAGGGCGAGGGCTGCCAACCCGGCCGCCGCGCCGGTGGAAGGGGACAAAGTCGGCCTGACCATCCTTGTCCAGTTCTCCGACGTTTCCTTTCCCGTCACCCGGAACAAGATCGAGAGGCTTTGCAACGAGGTGGGATACACTGACAATGGCAACACAGGATCCATCCGAGACTATTTCAGTGACCAGTCGACGGGCCTCCTGAATCATACCCAGTCCGTCACCCAGGTGGTGACCCTGCCGAACCCCAGGAACTATTATAATTACTCGAACTACCCGGCCAACACCAGCCTCCGGGATGCGGGTGCCGCAGGGCGCATGCTGGTGCAGGATGCGATCACCGCATTGAACTCGGCCGGCTTCGACTCAACCTCCCTGACGGTCAACGGAAACAACCAGGTGGTGGCGACGAGCCTGCTTTTCGCGGGAAGTGACTCCGGTGTTTGGGCAAAGGGCCTTTGGCCCCATGCGTGGAGCCTCTCCGGTTCCGGCATGTCACTGGGAGGAAAGACCGTCTTCAGGTACCAGTGCACGAACGTGGAGAATTCCGCGCCGGTGATCGGCACCATCGCCCACGAGCTCGGCCACCTTCTGCTGGACTATCCGGACCTCTACGACACTGATGGCGGGTCCGAGGGCGTCGGTGAGCATTGCCTCATGGGCTCCGCCAACCACCTCAATGGCGGACGGACCCCGGGGCCGATCAACCTCTACCTGAAAGAGGCATCCGGATGGGCGACGATCACGGATTTCACCGATTCACAGACGCTTTCGGTAAGTCTGCCATCCACCGGCAACATCGGCTACCGCCTCCGCAAGCCGGGCTCCACCACCGAGTATTTCCTGATCGAGAACCGGGGGGCGGGGGACAAATGGGCGGCAGCCTGCAAGGACAAGGGTATCGCCATCTGGCATATCGATGAAGCCGTCAACAGCGACAACCAGCGGGAGGAAATGACCGCAAATTCCCACTATCTGGTCTCCATCCAGCAGGCGGACGGACGATTTGATCTGGAGCGGGGGATGAACCGCGGGGATGCGGGCGACCTCTATGACAGCAACACCGGGGAGTTCGACGACTACAACAACCCGAACGCGAACTGGTGGAATGGCCAGGAGTCAGGCCTCTACCTGAGAGTGCTCAGCGTTCCGGGGGCATCCATGGACGTACAGCTCGGTTCACCTCCCGGAGTGACCCTGCTCGGGTTGAATCCTGGAAACGTCGTCATCCCTTCGGGAGCCTCATCCCAGACGTTTTTCGTCAATTCGAACTCCGCCTGGAGTTGGACCGGGAAGCCCGCGTGGATCACCACCACGGAGGCGGTGAACCAGCAGGGAAGGCAGATCTTCGAATACACCGTCGCCAACAACGGAGCGATATCCCCCCGCACGGCGACCCTCGTTTTCACGGCGGGGGAAGTCACCAGGACCTACACCGTCACGCAGCAGGGCAGAACGGTGGATGACCACAGCAACCAACGGACGCTGGCCACCCTTGTGAAGCTCAACTCCACCAATGCCGGCAATATCGAGACCGAGGGCGACTCGGACTATTTCCGGGTTGAAGTCAACGGACCGGGGACCTTGGTGCTGAACACGACGGGGAGCACGGACACCGTGGGCACCCTTTATTCCGCCAATGGCACCGTGCTGGACTATTCCGATGACTATGGTGACACCAACTTCCGCATCGAAAGGGTCCTTGTGGCGCCGACGGATTTGTACATCAAGGTGAACCACTATTATGCCACCCAGACCGGGCAGTATGACCTGGTCTGCAGCTTCATTCCCTCTCCGGAGTTTTCGGTCGCCGCGGAATCTCAGGAGGTGCCCCGGGAGGGCGGTGTCTATTCATTCACCGTCACAATGCCCGGCGGTGAGTGGAGGGCGGTGACTGAACCGTTGGTCACCGGAGCGGATGCGTCATGGGTGACCCTGAATTTCGACGGACCGCAGTTCAATTCAAAGACCGTCACATATACGGTGCCCCAGAACAACGGAAGCGCCCGGACATTGAGGATCCGGGCTGGAACTCTGGATTATTCCGCGAGTCATATCGTCCGGCAGGCGGGGGTGCCCAGACCGGATCTGGTGGACTCCGGTGATAGCATCACAGTGTTGCCGGCTGCGGTGATCGCCTCCGGGAAAACCCGCATCCAGATGAGCGTGAAGAATGCCGGGACGGTCGATTCCGCTGCGTTCACCATCCGTTTCCTGGCCTCATCCAGCCCGACCATCAACCGCTTCTCACATGAGCTGGCAACCCTGCGGGTCGCGGGATTGGAGGCGGGGGGCACGCTGCCCGTCGATGTGATTGGTACGATGCCGACCTCCATCTCATCGTTTGATCCCGACTGGTATGTGGGCTGGGAGATTGATTCCGGCAAGGAGGTGACCGAGGAGAACGAAACCAACAACCTCATCGTCATGCCGGATGCATTCCACCTCGCGGTTGCGGAGCTGGCGGTCACACCAGCCACCCGTTCCGTCGAAGGGCACCTGGTGGAGGACACGGTGTCCGTCACGAACAATGCGGCATGGACCTGGTCCAGCAACGTGCCATGGATCTCCAGCCTGAACAGCACCTACCAGGTGGGGGCCCAGTCGCTCAACTACCAGGTGGAGGCGAATCCGGGCGCCACCCAGCGGACCGGCATCATCACCATCACCTCTGGCACGGTGAGCCGCACCCACACCATCACCCAGGGGGCGAAGCCGATCCCACTGGAGATGACTTCCTACCAGCGCACCGGGGACAACATCGGGGTGACCTTCCGTTCGGAGATCGGGAAGACCTACCGTGTCGCCAGCAGCACCACGCTCCTTCCAGGGTCCTGGGTGCCCGTGCCCGGTCACACCGGCATCGCCGGGACCGGGGCACCCATCTCCCGCAACCTCCTCAACATGGGGATCGCGCCCACGGGAGGGAAGATGTTTTTCCGCATTGAGCGGGAATGATCGGGGTATTGGTCAATTCCGGGCTTTCCCAAGCCCGGATGCGGGCTATTACATTCTGCCGTCACGATGTCCGATTTCACGCAGCACTCCCCGTATGAAGCCCCGCAGTCCTCACCGCTCCTGGACCTCATCCAACGGATGCGGGCGGAGATCAGGAAAGTCATCATCGGCCAGGACACGGTGATCGACCAGGTCCTGGCAGCCCTGCTGGCAGGCGGTCATATCCTGCTGGAAGGGAAGCCGGGTCTGGGGAAAACCCACCTGGTCAACACACTGGCGAAAACCTTCGGCGGTCATTCCGGGCGGATCCAGTTCACACCGGACCTGATGCCGTCTGACGTCACCGGTTTCCGCATGTTCGACATGCGCAGCCAGACGTTCCAGCTCCGCCGTGGTCCGGTTTTCACGAACCTGCTGCTGGCGGATGAGATCAACCGCGCCCCGGCGAAGACGCAGGCGGCGTTGCTCGAGGTGATGCAGGAAGTCCAGGTCACCATTGACGGGGAGACCCTCCGTCTTGATCCGCCGTTCATGACGCTGGCCACCCAGAACCCGGTGGAGCATGAGGGGACCTATCCGCTGCCGGAGGCGCAGTTGGACCGCTTCATCATGAAGATCCTCATCGACTACCCGGGGCGGGACGCGGAGTGCGAGATCGTCAGCCGCGCGGCCTCGGAGGCCGGGCGTGCCGCCGACCGCAGCGTGGTCCCCGTTTGCAGCCCTGCGGAGATCATCGCCGCGCAATCCGCGACCTCCGCCATCCAGGTGATGCCGGAAGTGGTGGGATACGCGGTTGCCATCGCCCAGGCGACCCGTGATGCACGGGCCATCGGCCTGGGGACGGGAACCCGCGGAGCCATCAGCCTGGTGAAGATCGGGAAAGCTTTCGCCGTATTGAACGGCCGGGGATATGTGATTCCGGACGACATCAAGAGCGCCGCGCTGCCCGTTCTCCGCCACCGGGTCCAGCTCACCCCGGAGGTCGCCATCAGCGGCCAGAATGTGGATGAAGTGCTGCGCGGCATCGTGGACAGCGTGCCCGCACCCCGGCAGTAAGGTGAAGTGATGAGCCCGACGTTCCGGTTCATTCTCCTGACGCTTGCCTGGACGGTGGCCGGGGGAGTCGTGTCCGCGTTTCCGGACTGGATCTGGATCTGGGGGGCGCTGGGGGGGATCGCGGCGCTGGTGCTGCTGGTGGATGCCGTGGCGTTGCTCCTTTTCCGGCGGCTGGAGGTGGTGCGCCGTCTGCCGAAGAGGTTCGCCCAAGGTGAACCTGCGGAAGTCAGGCTGTCCGTGGGCAATGCGGGTGGCATCCCGGCGAAGGTGGAGATTTTCGATGGCATCCCGGCTGGATCGGACGCTCCTGCCATGCCCTGGCAGGGAACGGTGCCGGCCAGGCGGGAGATCAAGGTGTTCCATCCGGTCAGCATCATGGAGCGCGGGGAGATCGTTTTCAGCAGGGTCCGCATCCGCAGGACATCTCCGGCGGGCTTCTGGCAGAGAAAGACGTTCCACGGCAGTGAGGAAAGCGTGAAGGTCTATCCGAACTATGAGCCGGTGATCCGTTTCGCGCTCCTGGGCATGCAGCACCGGGACAGCCCCATGGGCATCGTCCGCAGGCCCCGCCCGGGAACCAGCCGCGACTTCCACCAGTTGCGTGACTATCGCGACGGGGACCCGTATTCCCAGATCGACTGGAAGGCATCCTCACGCAGGCAGATGCTCATCAGCCGGGACTACCAGGAGCAAAGGGACCAGACCATCATCTTCCTGCTGGACACCGGCAGGCGGATGCGCGCGATGGATGGCGCGCTCCCGCAGTTCGACCATGCGCTCAACGCCATCCTGCTGGTCTCCCACATCGCACTCCGGCAGGGGGATAAGGTGGGGGTGAAATCCTTCGGCGGCACGGACCGGTGGTTGCCGCCCATCAAGGGGGCTCACGCCATGCCGGTGCTGCTCAACCACCTTTACGACTACCAGACCACCTCCGCCCCCAGCGACTTCGCCGGCGCGGTGGAGCAGCTCATGGCGCGGCAGAGACGTCGGGCGCTGGTCATCGTGATGACCAACCTCCGCGGTGAGGACGGGAAGGAACTCGGTGGTGCGCTGCAGGTGCTGCGCTCGAAGCACCTCGTCCTGCTGGCCAGCCTGAAGGAAAAGACGGTGGAAGATGCGGCATCCACCCCGGTCGTGCATTTCAATGACGCGCTGAAATTCCTCGCCGCCGACCACTACCAGCGGGAGCGTAGGGAGATCCTCACCACCTTGGGCATGCACGGTATCCTCACCATGGACACCACCGCGCAGGAACTGGCGACCGGGCTGGCGAACCGTTACCTCGACATCAAGGCGGCGGGTCGGATCTAAACGGTGGCTTTCGGCCGGATGGCCAGCACCAGACCCACCGAGATGGCGCACAGGGCGGCGAAGGCGGTGAAGATGAGGTTGAGGGGGATGCCCTGGTCCCGCATGATGCCGAAGCCCCAGTCTGCGAAACCTCCACAACTGATGCTGACGAAATTCATCAGGCCGTAGCCGGTGGCGCGCAGCTCCGGCCGGACGATCTGGCACAGGATGGGCATGTTGTTGCAGTCGAAGAAGCCCCAGCCGAGGCCGTAGACGATGAGGAAGGCGATGGCGGTGCCGAGCGTGGCCGCATTCCCCACCCCGAACAGGGCGGGGATGATGAGCCCCACGCCGATGGCGGAAATGTAGATACGCCCCCGGATGGTGCGCTTCATCCACCGGTCGGCCAGCACGCCTCCCAGTACCACCGCGATGAGTGCGGTGAGATTCACATAGAGCGTTGCGGAGACGCCTGCATGTCCCTGGCCGATGCCGAACTGGTCCTTCAGGATGGCGGGCATCCAGTCACGGACCACCCATCCGGCGAGGGCGGGCAGGGTGAAGTAGAGGACCAGCAGGATGAAGAACCGGTTCCCCAGCAACTCCCCGAGGCTCCGTCCGGGAGATGGCCGGACCATGGCCTCCCCGGTGGCGGGAGGATTTCTCAGCAGGAAGAAAAGGGGTAGGGCATACAACACACCGGCGATGCCCGCGGCATCGAACGCCCAGCGCCATCCGAGGGACGGGCTGTCCGCGGCATAGCCGCTGAAGCCGCCGATCATCACGCCCGCATAGATGGCCATCTGGTGGGTGCCGATGGCGCGGGAGCGGGTGGGGCCGTTGTGATAGTCGGTGATGAGGGCGAGCGCGGCGGGGATGTAGCAGGCCTCGCTGATGCCCATGAGCGCCCGGCTCCAGACGAGTTGTTCGAAGGTCTGAGCATGTCCGGTGGCCCACGTGACGGCGGACCAGACAAAGAGGCTGGTGACGATGACGTGGCGCTTGCTGAAACGGTCCGCCAGATAGCCTCCGAAGGGACTGACGAATGCGTACACCCACTTGAAAACGGCGGGCAGCAGACCCCAGTTCGCCTCACTGCCGATGGACGGGAGGTCATCCATGATGGAGAACTTCATGGCCGCCATCATCTGGCGGTCCATGTAGTTCAGCAGGGCGACGGGCCACAGCAGCATGACGACCAGCCATGCGTACCGGCCCAGCGAGGGAGCGGAGGTCATCGGCTCGTTTCCGGAGATCAGTTGGCCTTGGCTGGCTCAGGAAGGCGGGCCGACTGCCACGCGTGGAAGCGCCACGCGCTGTTCTCCTGCTTCCAGACCCCCAGGAAGCTGAGGGTGAATTCATTGGTGCCTTTCTCCGCGGACTGGGTCTTGATGCGGACTTGGCCGGTCATCAGCGCGACGGACGGTGCGGGGAAGGAGAACTCCCGCTTGATGTAGTCCATTTTGAGATACTTGTTCCGGCCGGAAACGAGGGTGTCGATGAAGGACGCCTTGGTGTCCACGACGCCGGAGGAATGGGCGTAGTGGAGCCCGTCCGAGAATGCCTTCTCCAGACCGGCCTTGTCGGCGGCCATGGTGGCGGCGACGCGGGCGTCATCCGCGGCGGTGATTTCCTTGGTGTCAGGCTGTGCGGTGGCGAACGAAAAGGAGGCCACCAGGGCGGCGATGAACGGAATGACGATGGATTTCATGGATGGATCAGGGATTTCATGCGGATGAAAGGGTTGGGCGCCCATCCGCAGACCTTGTTTGACCCGGACCTGCCGGAGATGGGAGGAAATTCCATCCTCACCGCCTCACTTCGTGCGGGGATTCCGCAGGTAGTAGAAGCGCCCGTCCTCCGCCCCTCCCAGAAAGTCCGGGATGCCATCGCCGTTGAAATCCACCGTGGTGGGACTGACGTCGTGGCCCTCGATGTTGGTGGGTGAAATGAGGCCCATGTCCTTGAAGAACCACCTGCCGTCCTCCGCGCGCGTCTGTCGGACGAAGGCTGCGTTGGCACCGTTGAGCAGGATATCCATCTTTCCATCCCCATCCCAGTCCGTGACCGACAGCTTGCGGCGGCCGGATCCCCCCGCGGACTGCCGGCCCTTGTAGCGCAGCAGCATCGTTTCCCCCGGCACCGCGAAGAAATGGGCGCCTTTCCTTTCCTCCGGAGTCATCCCGTCACAAATGAAGGCACGGCGCGGAGGCAGCAGGATGCGGCGGCCGTCCCTTTCCTTCCGTTCGAAAAACGCCAGGTGGCCTTCATGGTCCATCATCACCAGGTCCGGCAGTCCGTCCTCGTTCCAGTCCACGGCGACGGGGGTGGTGCGCCACTGGGTCAGCAGGCCTTTGCCCTCCGGACGGAGCCAGCCGTAGGCCAGGTGCGGCTGCGGGCCGTCCCACTCGACCTCCAGGGGTTGCGCGGCTGCCAGCTCCGCTGCCTTGCGGGTGCCGGTGTTGCGGTACCAGACGACTTTCCCCCAGATGGAGTTCACCAGCAGGTCCGGGCGGCCGTCCCCGTCCCAGTCATTGATGGAAAGGGTGGTGTATCCCCACTTCGCTTCACACGGGCCCTGGATCGATCCGTTGGGACCAGCGACGATGCGGAGGGTCTCCCCACCGGCCTCCAGCAGCACGGGGGCGGCCCATTTCGGGTGTTCCACCTTCGGACCACTGAGATTCTCGAAGAAGGCGATGTTGCCTGCGGTGTTGCCGGAGATGATGTCGGTGTCGCCGTCCCCGTCCCAGTCGAAGCCGACGGGAGTGGCAAGAGCGCCGAATTTCAGATCCTCCGCTTCCTGTTGGAAGTAGCGCGGCTCTTCGAAGACCGGGGCGTTCTTGTCATGGCCGCCGGTGTTGCGGATGAAGGCGACGCGCCCGTCCTCATCCCCGCAGATGATGTCCGGGTGGCCGTCCTTGTCCCAGTCGATCACCACCGGGGTGATCATCTCCACGTGCATGGTGACGTAGCCGCCCTTGTCCGTGCGCAGCCGGCGTCCCGCTTCATAGCGGGGCTGCGTGCGGGTGCCCGCGTTGCGGAAATAGGTGAAGCCATCCAGGAACTCACCGCAGATCAGGTCGAGATCTCCGTCCCCATCCATGTCCTCGAAGCTGGGCGACGGCCATCCGTAGGTTTCCAGCGGACTGCCGTTGATGAGGATCTTTTCCGCTTTCGCGTAAGCGGGGGCGTCATTCGTCCCGGTGTTGCGCGCGAGGTAGACGTAGCCGCGCAGCAGTCCGTTCTTCCAGATGCCGTTCCGGTCGTAGGCATCATCCCAGCCATACTCGGTCCAGTCCCCGACACCGATGAGGATGTCATCATTTCCGTCCCCGTCGAAGTCCACCATCCGCCAGTGGTTGGCCCGGACCTTGTTGGGATGGACGTTGCCGGGAATGTCGATCTTCACGGGTGCGTCGAGACCGGACTTGATGAAGTCCGGGTAGCGCATGGCGGGAGACAGCACGGTGGGTTGCCCGCCCGGGTAGCTGACCTGCACGTTGGCCATGCCCTTGCTGATGCGGCGGCCCGGCTTGAAAACGGGCATCGGGTTCTTTGCGGTGTCCCCGGTCGTGTTTTCAAACACATAGACTCCGTTGTAGGGTTTGTCCGAGCAGTTGACGACGAGATCGAGATCGCCGTCACCGTCGAAGTCCATCGGCAGCGGCCAGGCCCAGAGCCCCACACCGAGATCCACGGCCAGGCCCGGGTGGTTGTACTTCAGTCGTTCGAGCGCCTGCTCCGCATGGAGGAGTGGCGACAAGAGGAGAAGGGGAAGGAGACGTTTCATGGGTTTGGAAAAATGGACTGCAGGATGGACGTTGCGGCGCGTCAGGAGAGCCAGGTGCTGGTGCGGGCCTTGCGGTCCGCGCTGAGGGTCGCCTCCAGGCTGCGGCGGATGTGGGCGGTCATCGCCGCACGTGCCGCTTCCGGATCGCGGTTCCGGATCGCCTGGTGGATCGCGCTGTGGGCGGACCACGCGTCCTCGATCACCGCAAGGTCATGGGCGATGCGGTGGGGGCGGAAGACCCGCTCCAGAATCTGCGTCTCCGACAGGAGCTTGGTGAGCCGGCGGTTTCCCGTTGCGTCGATGATGTGGAGGTGGAATGCCCGGTCGAGATCGAGGAACTTCTTTTCCCCGGCCTCGGAAAGCTGGCGGGCCTTGCCGGATTTGAAGGTTTCAATGAGGCGCTTCATCGCGGCGAGGATATCCCCCAGCTCAACGACCTGTTCACCGCTCATGAGCATGGCCGCCCGCTCCGCGGCGTAGCCCTCCACGGCCTCCCGCACGCCGAACAGCTCCACCGCTTCCTGCGGCTCCATCCGCTTCACCACCGCACCCAGCCGGGGATGCAGTTCCACCAGACCCTCCATGGCCAGCTTGTTCATCGCCTCCCGCAGCGGCGTGGTGCTCACACCCAGCTCCGCGCTCATCTTCTTGAACTCCAGCCGTTCTCCCGGCTGGAGATCCCCGCTGGCGATGCGGTCGCGGATGGCGTGATAAACTTTTTCCGGGAGCGGTTCAGACATGGATGGCGGGTGGGATCGTTTCGGAAATATCCGAATATATTTGGCTGTGCAACGGGAAAGTTCCATGGTTGAACGGAGTGCATGACTGCGCCAGCCGATGTGATGGGGGAGCCGCTGCACGGCATCATACCACCACTGGTCACCCCGCTGTCCGGACACGACGAGCTGGACGCGGAGGGGCTTGACCGATTGGTGGAGCACGTGATCCGGGGGGACGTCAGCACACTGTTCGTCCTGGGGACAACGGGGGAAGGGCCGGGCCTGAGCCACCGGCTGCGGAAAGAGATGGTGTCGGAAACCTGCCGGGCGGTGGCTGGACGTCTGCCGGTCCTGGTGTGCATCTCCGACACCGTATTCGAGGAAAGCGTGGAACTGGCGGAACATGCCGCGGCCTGCGGGGCGGACGCGGTGGTGGCCTCCACTCCATACTATTTCCGCGCTGGGCAGCCCGAGCTGGTGGACTACTTCACCTTGCTCTCGCAGGAAGCGCCGCTTCCCCTGTATCTCTACAACATGCCGGCGATGACGAAGCTGGTCATCCAGCCGGAAACCGTGGCGCGGCTGATGGAGATCCCGTCCATCGTGGGAATCAAGGATAGCTCGGGGGAACTGGATTATTTCGCATGTTTGATCGAGCTGGGACGGAGCCGCCGCGACTGGAGCGTGGTGATGGGGCCGGAGGAGCTGACTTCGCAGGCGGTCAGGATGGGTGCCCACGGCGGAGTGAACGGAGGCGCGAATCTCTTCCCCGCGCTCCATGTGGCGAACCATCGGGCCGCCGCGGCGGGTGATGTGGTGGAAGCGGAACGGCTGGACCGCGTGGTGAAGGAGGTGGCGGCCGCACTCTACACGGTGGGCAGCCATCCCAGCTCGATGTTGAAAGGTCTGAAATGCGCGCTGAGCCTGCGGGGCATCTGCGGCGACATGATGGCCCATCCTTTCGAAAGCTTCCACGCACGGGAACGGGCGCTGCTCGGGGAACGCCTGGAGGCGCTCATCGAGGAACACCAACTGTCATGAGCACTCAGGCTCCGCGATTCATTTGTGAGCTGCGCGCCTCGTTGTCGTAGTGCTTCTTCACGCCCAGGTTCCAGGAAGGCGGATCGCTGGCGGGAAAGGACTCTTTCATCGCTTCATCGATCCTCGCTTCATCGCTGAGCGTCGCATGCTCATCGTCGTTGTTCTCCTGATTGAGCTTTTCACCGAGGAAAACCTGCGGTGGTGGGGTGTGGCCGGTGAGGTCCGGAATCAGGTAGGCGGAGGCCGCGACCGCGCCCCACCATAGGATGGGCACCACCACGACCGAAAGGCCGAGCGTGGCAAGGGCGAGCCATGCGGCGATGAACGCCATGAGGATGTTGCCGATCAGGAGGGTGACCCCGAGTGATTTGTGCCCCTTGAGGATATGTCCGGCCCCGGGCAGGACGCTGGCAAGCAGGGCGAGCTTGTTCCGGTCCGCTTTCCGCAGGGCATCGAGCGTTTCACTGTGCATGGTTCGCGACGGGTTGTGGCCTGAGGTGCGTTCCGCATGCCGTGTGCCAACTTTGGTGGGTTGCAAGTCGTTCGGTATCATGATCCGGGATCAAGGCCGGGAACTTTTCCCAGCGCAAAATGCAGACATTGCGGTGCGGAAGATGCCTTGATCCGCTTCCTGTGCTTGCTCCTGCGCCCGTCCTCCCGTTGGCTGGGTCCATGAGTGAGACGAGCTGCCCGTTGTGCGGGATGGAGGATTTGATCGGGGATGCGGGAAAGCGCGAGTGTCTCACCTGCGGTCATGAATGGCAGGCGGAGGTCGCGGAGGAAGCGGTGGTGGACCGGGTGGTTAAGGACGCCTTCGGCAACGTGCTGGCGGACGGCGACGTGGTGGCGATGATCAAGGACCTCAAGCTGAAAGGCAGCACCGTGACCCTCAAGGTGGGCATGAAATCAAAGCCGATCCGTCTGGTGGAGGGAGATCATGAGATCTCCTGCAAGATGGAAGGGCTGTCCATCGGGCTGAAAGCGTGCTTCGTGAAGAAGGTGCAGGCCTGAGGCATGGAGCGCGGACTTCAGTCCGCCCCGGAGAATCCAGCGAGCGAAGCCAAGCGGACTGAAGTCCGCGCTCCGTTCGTCCATCCTGCATCACTCCCTGCCCAGCGCCTGAAGATCCCGCCACACCTGTTGGGTGAGTTCATCCTGGCCGGAAAGATCCGCCGGAGTGTCCGGGTGCTGCTTCGTCCAGGCGTCGAACGCACGGACCAACGATGAGCGGTAGGCTGCTGGTTCCTGGGTCCGTAGCAGGGCGAGCGCGCGGGGCAGATCCTTCGGCGCGATGACACCGGAGACGGCACCCGCCCATTGCTTTGCTTCGGATCTAGGAAGGGATTCCAGCCAGGAAGCAGTCCCTGCGGGATCGACTTCCGCCCATTGTGAGGCGATCTGGTAGATGCCCGCCGCCCGCCCGTCTCCGTCCTTACCGGAGATGATGGCGTTGGCGTGGTTCGCGCGCTTCTCTGCTGACAGCGTGCGCCATGCGTTTTTCCTCAGATAGTCCCCTCCATGGACGGAAACAGGCATGACATGGCCGTAGGGTGAACGGGCGAAGTCCTCCGGATCCAGCTCCTGCCAGCGACGGAGAAGCTGCATGGGGATCATCTGATGCCCGGATATTTTCGTGGAACTCAGTTGGTCCAGATCATCATAGGCGCGCAATGCCTGCCGGACTTTCTCGACGGTGGGGATCGCTTGGGCCAGTGCGACATCCTGGGAGGAAAAGGAGCCACCCGCTTTTTTCCGGAGCGTGCAGGCCAGATAGGGATCATGGGGAACGAGCCACAGACAAATCTGGCTGAGCTGGCTGCTATCGATCTTCGGTGAGCTGTCGTTCGGTGGCTTTTCGTCCGGGGTCGTGCGTTGGAGGTGGTCTTCCGCCCACCGCGCCAGTCCCTCCGGATCATGCCATGCCCAGCTCGCGCGGATGTCGCGGGAGGCGCTGGGGAAGTAGCTCCGGTCGGGGAGAGTTTTCCACAGCCATTCCATCGCCGCCGCTCCGTCCTTGGATGCCCAGCGGATCAACAGCGCCTGCGTTGCGAAAGCCGGCCACTTGTTCTCCATGACGGGAAAGCTCTCCAACAACTCCGGAATCCGTTCCACCGGGATGAGGTGAAGACGTGCGGCTGCGGCGAGTTTTTCCTCCGGTGTTTTCGCCTCGCGGAGAGCGGTGATGGTCGAGGTGGGATCGATCCGGGGAGGAGTTGGATGAGTTTCCTTTTCCGGAACGGACGACGGATTCCGGGAAGCAGATCCACGCGGCCACGCGATGGCCCACGCGGCGATGGTCACCGCTGCGGAGAGGACGCCTGTGATGAGGGCGCGGTTGGTCATGGTGTGGTTGGCATCATGGGGTTGAGGTCCGCTGAAAGCTCCTCCGGCAACAATGCCAGGTTCTTCGATGCCAGTTCCGGCTTCACCGCCAGGAGCCTGATGAATGCCGCGCGGGCCGTGCTCAGGCGGAGCTCCGGATCCCGGATCATGGCGGCCCAGCGGAGGCTGATCGCTTCCTTCGGATCGTCGATGCGTCCTCCGTTCGCAGCGAGCTCGGAGCGGATGCGCCGCAAGATGGAGTCATCCAGGTCCAGTTCCGGGTGTTTCGAGATCCAATTTCCAAATTCCGTGTCATTGAGGACACGGCTGAGTGCGTCTCCGGCCAGCGGGAGCGTTTGTTGGTGGGTGTATCCCGCCGCCGCGCCCGCCTCAATGGCAGCGACCTCCCGTTGTTCACGGTCAATGACTTTCTTGAAGGATCGATCCTTCAGGTTTCCTGATTCATCATAGGTGTTTTTCGGATACGCAACCGAGGAAAGCACACCGAGCGAAGCCTGGAATCTCTCTCTGGGGTTCATGTCTTTCATCGCCTCCTGCAGGTCGGGAAATTCCATGCTGGCGAGATTCTGCCAGAAGCGGATTGAGAACTCTTCTTTCAACGCGGGATCGCCGTAGTGTTCGAGCGCCCGGTGGAACTTCATCCACCGTTCCGCTTTCCCTTTGCCGTTCATCACCCACATCGAACCCTCTCCGGCAATGCTCTGGAAGGCGTTCATCTTCGCTTCGCGGAAATGCAGCGCATCGATGAGGTGGAAAACGGCGGCGTGGTTCCCGTGCAGGTAATAGCCCTTCGAGATGTCGCCCACGAGCTTCTCTCCTTCTCCTCCCGGCCTCAGGAACGGATGATCCTGGTTGGCGATGAGCCATGCGGCTGGCGCGTCCCTGCTGCGTTCCAGCCAGGAGGTGAGCAAGTTGCCCAGCAGGGTGTTTCCCCAGATCGCTCCGTCCCTTCGTGCCGCGATGCCGGACTGGAGCACATGGGTGAGGGCGGCATTGGGATCTTTCGCGGCCCACCGCTTCAGCAGCGGTTCATAGGCGGCCGCCTGTTCGGATGGGTTGAGGCGTTCCTCCGCGAGAGCCATGAAATCCGGGATCTGTTCGATGCTGATCCTCTCCAGCAGTGTATCCAGTTGAAGGCGTGTCAGCGTGTGGGCGGGACCGGATTTCAGGCGCTTGATCTCGCTGATGATGGCCTCCAGCGGAGAGCCTGCGGGCAGGGTGGTGTAAGTATCCGTCCTTTCCCGGCGTTCGCGGGCCGTGGTGGGGGATGCGGCAGGCGTTTTCTCCGGCTCCTGCCGCAGCAGTTGCATCGACAAGGTGCCGCCGGCGGCCAGGGAGGCCAGCAGGGATCCGGTGAGAACGGGCTTGAGGAAAGCAACGGCGGTGGAGCTTCCCGTCCCGGTCTTCGCCGCATTCGCGGAGAGGCTCCTGACAAGAGCTTCCGGAATCGGCGGGGACTCCATCCCGAGCAGCTTCACCTCCAGCGCCCCTCCGGTGAGGGCCTGTCCGCGTTTCCCCAAAATGCCACCCAGCCGATCGAGCGAACGCTTCACCCGCTTGCGGGCGGCTTCCTCGGTGATGCCCAGCCGCAGCCCCAGTTGGCGGTAGTCCTTTCCTTCGAAGAACCGCAGGATGACCGCGTCGTGCTCCGGGGCGGGTAGTTTCAGCAGCGCCTCATCCAGTTCCCGGAAAAGGAAAGGGGAGTCGCCTGTGCCGGTGGTGGTGTCCATGGCCTCCCCCGCGATCTTCTCCCGCTGCCTCCTGCGTTGTTCCGTGCGCACGTGGTTGGCGGCGCGGCGGCATGCCTGCCGGTGGAGCCAGCCTGAGACAAACACGCCCTGCAGCGTGGCTGCCTTCCGCGCCAGCAGGGTGAAAACCTCCTGGGTGACATCCTGAGCCGCGCTGTGGTCTCCGTTCAGACGCCGGAGCGCCGTGGCGAAGACCAGCGGCGAGTGGCGCTGGACCAGCGTTCGGATCGCCTCGTCGGAGCGGTGGCGGGAGAAACGGAGCAACAGGTTGTGGGAATCATCCGCCATCATATCCAGAAGACACCGCCAGGCCGGAAAAGCGGACAAAAAAATTTCCCGTCCTCCGGGGCTTGAGTTGGTCGCCTGGGTCTGCTTTCCCTGCCGCCAGCGATGTCGGCTGAAATGGAAGAATGGCGGAAGGAACGGCTCCTGTTGGAAGGGGAGTTCGGGGAGCGGATCACGCTCGACGCGCTGACCGGGCCGGTGGGTGCGGATGGCGACGTGCTCGCGGATGACTCCGGGGCGGAGGCGGGTTGGCTCATCGCGCAACGGCTGAAGGGGCACCGTCACTCCGCGGATGACGTGCTGACGGCGTGGTATGCGCTCCAGTCATCGCCAAAGGTGGACCGCCACCTCGACCTCGGCACCGGCATCGGCACGGTGGGCCTGCTGACCCTGTGGGGGATGGGCAAAGACGCGTGCCTGACCTGCGTGGAGGCCCAGGAGATCAGCTACCGGCTTCTCCAATCGAACCTCCGCTGCAATGGCCTGCTCGGTCGTGTGGATCACTCGCTGGGCGACCTGCGCGACCTCTCCCTTACGGAAAAGTTTCCGCTCATCACCGGCAGTCCTCCGTACTTTCCGGAAGGGACCGGCGTGGTGCCGCAGGACTCGCAGAAAGCGCACGCGCGATTCGAGCTGCGCGGCGACATTTCCGACTACGCGAAGGCAGCGGTGAAGCACCTGGCACCGGGCGGATGGTTCGTCGTCTGTTTCCCCACCCGCCAGCGGCAACGCGGGATCGACGGCATCCTTTCTTCCGGGCTGAAGATCGTGAGGATGCGAGATGTGGTGCCGCGCGAGACGTTGGAGCCGCTGTTCACGCTTTTCGCCTGCCGGTTGCCGGAGGATTTCAATGGTGAAACCACGGAGGAGGCCCCGTTCATCGTGCGCGGGCAGAACGGACGCCTGACCGCGGAAATGGCGGCCGTGCGCCGTGGATTCGGCTTCCGCGATGGCGAGGCGCACGGCGGTCACTCCGCCGGCGCGACCACCGGCTGATCCGTCGGAAATGCCAGCGTCGCCCGGACCGGATAGTGATCCGACGGATAGACGCCGTTGATGTTCGTCCTCAGCACCTCCGAATCGACCGGCGTGAATGCCTTCGAGGCATAGATGTAGTCGATGCGTGATCCATCCGGTTTTCCGATGAAGGAGTGTGCGGTCACGGATTCCTCCGGTGTCGCGCCCGGGTGCAGCGCGGCCCACACATCCACCAGGCCACAAGGGCCGGTGGTGAGGAGTCCGTGCAGGGGATCTTCCGGACGGGCGTTGAGATCCCCGGTCAGGATGAACGGGCCGTCCGCCCCGCACGCTGCCATGCGGGAGACGATCAGCTCCGTGCCCTTCTGCCGGGCGAGGGGAGTCTGGTGGTCCAGGTGCGTGTTGAAGAAATGGAACGCCCGCTTGGTGGTGCGGTCATAGAGCTTCGCCCATGTGCAGATCCGCACCACCTGGTTCCCCCAGGTGGTGGAGGCGATGGCTTCCGGTGTGTCCGACAGCCAGAAGGTCCCGGACTGCTGGATGGTGAAACGGTCCGCCCTCACCAGCAGCGCGGTGTATTCCCCCTTCGCCAGTCCATCCTCACGCCCGCCGCCGATCTCGACGTAGCCGGGCACCCTTTCCGCGATGTCATCCAGCATGGGCCGCAGTCCTTCCTGGATGCCGATGAGATCGGGCTTGTCCTTCAGGATCACTTCCGCCGCCTGGTCCCTGCGTGCGGTCCAGGTGCGGTCGCCGGTATCGCCTTTATTGATGTAGCGGAGGTTGAAGCACAGCACCCGCAGCGGTTCGGATGCGTGGGCGATGGCTGAAAGCAGGAGCAGGACGGTGAGGATGGGTTTGACCGGCATCCGTAGAGCGAATCCTTCCCCGGCATCTCCGTCAACGCGGCATTGTCTCACGGTTTCGTGACGATCACCCGGTAGAAGCGGCTGGCACCGGCCGCGTCCGTGTCGGTGATGACCCTGTGGCTTCCGGTATCGACCGGTGTTGCGGCCACCGGTTTCCATGAGGCCGGGGTGAGATCGGGGCTGTGCTGCAGTTGGTAGGCACGGTCGGCGAGGATCGGATGGATTTCGATCTTCCGATGGGTTGGCTGCGACGGAGCGCGCAGCACGGCGAAGACGAGCTTTGAGTATCGGTCCCTTGGTGAAGTTCCCGCGGTGTATTCGAAAAGATTGTTCTGTTCGTCCCCATCCGGATCGGAAAGCGGGGAGGCCTGCGGATGATCCAGCCCGAAATGCTCCACCTGCCAGCCATCCTCAAGGCCGTCGCCCGCGTAGCTTCCGTAGTTGTCGGGCTGGGTGTTCCGGATGAACGCCGGGATGAAACCTTGGTAACCCGCATAGACCGCGTGGATGGTGATCTGGGTGTCCTTGTGGACGGCGGATGCGATCAACATGCCGGTGCTGCTGATGTAGGCCGGATCGACCGAGTTGACGCGCCATTGGACCCGTGAAGGCTCGATGGGCGCGGAACCTCCATTGTTATAAACAAGCCGGGCCGTCATCTGGAGACTGCCTCCTTCGGGAATGGCGGCGGCATAGGGTACAACGGTGACCGCGACGGGATAGAGCTGCGCCTGACTCGGAAGGCAGCTCAGGACGAGCAATAACAGGATGGGGAAAGGGAAGGGCACGGGCTGGGATTTGGTGGTTAAGGATATACAATGGAAATACAAAGAATATTCAATGAAAATGGTAAATCTCCGTCAATCCAGGCAGTCCTTTTCACGGAATCTTCACCGACCTCGCATCAAGCCTCCGCATTCCTAACAGACCTTTGACCCGTAACCCCGCAACGACATGAACTATCAGAAATGGGTCAGGCATTTTGAAAACAACGGAAGACACCGGCCGGAGCCGGACTGGCAGGCACCACTTGAGGTCACCGGTGGCACCTTGGAAAAACTCACGCGTTCCATCCAGCAGTTCCAACTGGGGGATGGTGGCGGACCCGCCTACCTCATCGCCTGGAACCGTGAGCGCTACCTTTCGGACCCGGCGATAAAGCGGGTGGTCGATCTCTGGTTCAAGGAGGAGAGGGAGCACTCGCGGCTGCTGGGTGACATGCTGAAGCGCCTGGGTGGTGAGGAGATCCAGGAACACTGGAGTTTTTCGCTGTTCTGTGCGGTGAGGAAATTCCTCGGTGTTCGCTTCGAACTACAGGCGCTGCTCGGCACGGAAATCGTCAGCAACGTATATTACAAGATGCTCCGCAAACACGGGGAGGACGCTGCCTTGCGCGGCATGTGCGATCTCATCATCCGGGATGAAACCGGCCACATCGCCTTCCACCGGGCACGTCTGGCGGCTGAGGCTGCGGGAGCGCGGCCATATGGCCTGTTGTGGGCGGGGATGTTCCGGCTGCGCGCGCTGGTGGCCGGGACCGTGCTGTGGGTGAATCACCGCGGCGCGGTGGTCGGGCTGGGCGGGACGGATGCGGAGTTCTACCGGACCATCTGGCGGGATGCGGGAACCTTCATCAGGCAGGTGAGGAAAGAAACCGCCTGGTCACGGAACATCCGGCGCATGAGGCGGAGGATCTCTGCGAGGATCGGCGGACTCTGCGGCTGAAGAAGGCGATCAACGCTTCAGCTTCCAGCCCGCCCGGAACGCGTGCAACCCGCCGAAGAACAGGGTGAGTGGCATCACCGCCCAAGCCAGGGACCATGACAGGCCTTTGTCGAGAGTGCCAATCCAAGGACGCTGCGGATGGACCCACGCGGTGACCTCCTTCCCGCGTGGATATTGGGAAAGCGTTTCCTTCGCATCCTCCTTGCTGCCGCCGATCCTGTGGACCTCATGGTGATGCCAGCGGTCGGCATGCCACGTCCTGCCGCCATGCTCGTAGGAATACACCACGCTCATCATGTTGTAGGTGATGTTCCGGTTCTTTCCCGTGCCGCGTGCTTCGGAGAGACCGGTGGCTTCGATCTTCGCAGGGATCGGAACCAACTTCGACCTCATCAACTGGCCTTCGACCGCTGCCCATAGGTCCTGTTTCCCGGCGACGATGATGGCGGCCGTCATGAGTCCGAGACCGATCAAACACAGCGCCCGGCGGCGTATCCGCAGGTCGGCAACTTCCGGTGGCAACGGCCGTCGCGGGATGAAGGTGAGGATGAAAAAGATGAAACCAGCGGCACAGAGGAGCAAGCCGCCGCCCGCGAGTGACCATGGAAACCACATCCGTGGTCCCCGGAAGCTGGCTTCGGTGGGTCTTTCCGGATCCACGTAGCAGAATGCCGGACCCTGGCGGGCGGCGGCTCCCTCTTTCTCGAAATCCCGCAGGTCCACCGGCCAGTCGGTGGCTTCGTCATAGTTGTGCCCGGTGTAGGTCTTTCCTCTGTATTCGTAGCGGTACTGGCAGTAGCGGACCGGGTTCGGTCCCCACACGGTTTCGCTGACTTCCATGTCCCAGCGGAGGATGGTGCAGGGGACCTTCGTCCACGCCGCGATCTTCCGGTGGTCCTCCATCTGGTGGAACCAGCCCGCCCATGCCAGCAGCCCGCCGACTCCCATGGCCAGCACGGAGATGATGCAGCGGACCATCTTGATCCTCCATGGTGCCAGTTGGGCCATGGCAGGAATGGATACCATGGAAGGTCATGGGAAATCAATCCTCCAAGCGTGGCCTCTTGGCGTAGTGAACCTCGTGAGAGGTTCGCCTGGGTGGACGTCCTCTTTCAATACGGCTCCAGTCCCGCCATGGACTTCCCCCCAGCCGAAGGTCTCACGACCTTCTCTCCTCCATGACCTCCTTCAGACGGAATCTGATGTCATCCACCAGCTCTCTCAAGCGCTCCTCCGGAGAGGAACCGGGCGGCTCCGGATCATAACGCAGACGCTGGTGGAGCAGGATGGCTTCATCCAGTTGGTCCGCATCCCGAAGTTTGTCGCGCAGACCTGCCAGCCATTGGGAAAATGGGAGGCCCTGCGGGCGGGGGCCGAGAATCCTCCGGGCCAGCGGTTCCAAATCGTGCAACGGAGTGCGGGTGATGGTGAACAAGGGACGTCCGGCAACGGTGGTGCCCACCATGTGCTTCGATCTCCACAATCTCCTGCCGACGAAGATGAGGACCACGACGCCGAAGACCATCATACCGATGGCGAGACCGGTCCGGTTCTCCGCATCCGTCCGCCACAGTGCGAAGTCCTCCCGCATGCGCAGCAGCCAGTCCTTGAACGGCTGTTTCCAGTCCGGGCGGATACCCTCCATGGCCAGCCAGTTGCCGGGAGTGGGGTCGAAGTCGATCCACTGTAACTGCTCCTCATCCCACACCCGGCACCAGGCATGGGCGTGGGTGCCGCGGATGATGAATTCACCCCGCCGGGGATCCACCTCCCTCACCGAGAAGCCGACGGCATAGCGGGTGGGTGTTTCGGCCGCGCGCAGGAGCATGGAGGCGGCGGTGGCGAAGTATTCGCAATGACCCTCGCGGTGGGTGGTGAGGAAGAACGCGATCGCGTTGCTCCGGCTCATGTTGTCCGTTTTCTTCCTGCGGAATGAGAATTCACCCGGCACCGGAGTCGTCAAGTAGCGCGTGTATTTGAACTCCCGCGCGAACCAGCCGGAGATCAGGTCGAGTTTGCCTTTCAGCGTGGGTTCACCAAGCAGGCCGATCTCCGCCGCGATCCGGAGGATCGTGCTTTCCTCAAGCTTTGGCAGGACCAGGTCCTGCCTCTCCGGAGGAACCTCGATGGTGGAGCGGTGTTTCCAGAAGACGGTGC
Organism: Luteolibacter sp. SL250; assembly: GCF_026625605.1. Lineage (NCBI taxonomy): Bacteria > Pseudomonadati > Verrucomicrobiota > Verrucomicrobiia > Verrucomicrobiales > Verrucomicrobiaceae > Luteolibacter > Luteolibacter sp. SL250. Next base: position 3,287,111 of record NZ_CP113054.1, on the reverse strand, counting down.
CGTCGATGATGGCGTTCGACGGGTTGATGCGGACCGTCCCCATCGAATTGTGGTCGATGGTCTCCAGCTTGAAGTCGTGGATGATGGCGGCGGTCCCCGGCAGGGGGAGCTGGCTTTCCTCCTCCACGCGGCCGCGGAGGCGGAAGGAGGGAAGCTTCTCCGCCACCGGCGGGTCCGTCTCACTGGGGGAGATGATGAACTGGTTTGAGCCTTCGGTGACTTCGTCGATGGCCAGCCAGTCGAAATCCTTGTCGCGGCCCTCCGCCCGTTGGTTGATCCACTCCGCGTTGCGGTACTTGTTGAAGACGATGGTCTTCAGGTGGGTGGGAGGCGCTCCCTTGCCATTCACCCGCAGCCGCCATTGGATGTCCCGGCTTTGCTTGATCTCCCCCAGCGAGCCGATGGCGGTGTCCGTCACGTTCGGGTTGCGCGGACCGTCATGGCCACCCCGGTAGTAGCGGAGGAGCTTGTCATTGGCGATCTTCAGTGAGGTCTGTCCGACGACGGCGAAGCCTCCGGCGAATGCCAGAGCCAGCACCAGGGGCGCCCATCTGGTCCTCAGGACGGCGAGGATGGCCCAGCCGACGAGAAACAGCAGCCCGGGAAGGAACCAGACGCTTTCAGCGAAGGTGCCGAGCGTGGAGGCCACCAGGCAGGACACGAAGAACACATTGCCGAAATTGAGGCGTGTCGAGGTGTCCCGCAGTCCCAGCCGCTGGTTCCTCAACTGCCGCTGGCGGGCGAAGAAGGAAAAGGTGCTGAGCGGCATGGAGTCCTTCAGGCCGTAGATCTGGGCGAGCTGCACCGGCAGGAATAGCGCGGGCAGCCAGGACATCAGACGTTGCAGGGCGCTGAGGCGGTCGCCTTCCAGCCACACATACAAGGCCAGGCAGGCGGCGGAAATCTGGGTGAGTTGCCAGGCGCGGATGTACGCCGTGTCATCGAAGTTCCACCGCAGACGCAGCCAGTGGGCTGCCTCCACAACCACGGCCATCACCGCCGCGATGACGATGTGCTCCGTCATCAGCCCCCAGAAAATGAGGGCCGCTCCGAGCAGGAAACGGGCAGGTGGATGGATCTTGTTGATGGCGGTGAGTGATGGGTGGACCGGGGATCAGTGGTAGGCGTCGAGTTTCCGCGGCAGCTTCAGCAGGTCCGGGCCGATGAAGCCGCTGCGCAACCAGTAGCCGGGCGTGCCGGGTGGTTTCACACCATCACCGATGATGATCGGCACGCAAGCCATGCCGCCGCGGGCCAGGGAGGTGAGGAAGGCGGCGCGTTCCTCGTCCCAGCCCGCCAGTACCACGACGCATGAGGTGAGATCCTCACGGTGGCGGAGGATCAGGCGGCTCAGTTGGCTGAACTGGGTGTCATGTTCACCCTCAACTCCGGCCAGGACTTCCAGCAGCTTTTCCATGCGGGCCAGCCCCCTGCCGGCGGTGACGACGTGTGCCTGGTCCTTGATGAACATCAGATCCAGCAGGGAATCCCCACGGTCGATCAGGGCGACGAAGGACGCGGCCACGGACACCGCATCCTCAAAGAACTCCTCGTTGGCTCCGGTGAGGAAGGTGTCCAGCACCAGCCCGTAGCGCGGGTAGAACGTGTCCTCCAGTTCCTTGACGATCGGGCGGCCGGTGCGTGCCCAGCTTTTCCAGTGGATCTGCCGAAGGGGATCACCCGGGCGGTAGTCGCGCAGACCGACGAACTCACCGGTGTTGCCGATGGCGTTGGTGGCGTTCTCATCCCCGGCCTGGAATCGGGACCCACCGGGCATCTCGAAGGTCGGCAACGGATGCCGCTTCGGAAGCACCGTCAGGGTGCTGGGCGGCGTCGCCACCTTCCTGCAGTTCTGGACCAGGCCGAAGGGGTCCGGCAGCAGGATGCGCAGGTCGTTCAGCCGGATCACGCCGCGCCGGACCGGGGTGATGGAGGCCTCCACCCGGGTCGTCTTGCCGGGCTCGAGATCCAGCATTTCCGTGGAGTCCCCTCCGTCAAAGGCCCTGCGGCCATCGATCAGCCAGCGCCAGCGGTAGAAGGCGAACTTCCGGTCGAACGCGTTCCGGTCCTCTTCCCCCGGCTCGCGGCGGAGGGAGAACTCCATCAATCCGGGCCGGGGATCCGGAGGGGTTTCCGTCAACCAGGCACGCCGCAGGTGCCATGAACCGGTGTTCGTCACCCGCACGGTGTAGCGGATGGTTTCACCGGCGGTGGCGTAGAGCGGCAGCTCCCGCTTTGCCTGGATCCTCGCCCGGCGGATGAACGCCCATGGCAGCGCGATGACGCCCATGCCCACCGCCAGCGAGAAGATCTGATAGACGGGATCCTTCCGGTGGCCGAAACCCAGCCCGGCCGTCAGAACCACCACGATGACGAGTCCCGCACCGGCCGGCCGGAACCGGCGGGAAAAGAAATACCCGATGGCCGCGCCCTGCGAATACCACGCGTGGGTGAAGCGCGTGAACAACCCGGGCCGGGAGGCGGTGGTGGTGGCCGGCGGATTCATGGCGGTCGCGGGAAAGATTGGCCCCCCTCAGACGGGGACGGGGGTTTCCTCGATGATGTCCGCCACGATCCGCCGTGCGGTGATGCCGGAGTAGCGTGCCTCCGGAGACAGGACCAGCCGGTGGGCGATGACATCCGCCGCCACGGCCTGGATGATCTCCGGGGAGACGAAGTCATGTCCTTCGAACAAGGCGAGCGCCTGGGAAATTTTCATGAGCGCCAGCGAGGCGCGCGGGCTGGCGGCGAGCTGCACGTCCGTCCTGCCGCGCGTGGCCGCCACCAGGGACACCACGTAGTGGCGCAGCTCCGCGCTGAAGCGGACATGCTTGGATGCCTCCATCAGCTCCAGCACCTCCTCCCGGTTGGCCACGGACTCCAGCACCTCCACGGGATGCACCTCCATCTGGTCCGCCAGGATCTGCGCCTCCTCCTCCTCGGACACGTAGCCCAGCGCGCACTGCATGGCGAAGCGGTCCATCTGCGCCTCCGGCAGCGGATAGGTGCCGCGGAACTCCACCGGGTTCTGCGTGGCGATGACGAAGAACACCCCATCCAGCAGATGGCGCTCACCCTCGATGGTTGCCTGCCTTTCGCCCATCGCCTCCAGCAGCGCGCTCTGCGTGCGCGGGGACGCCCGGTTGATCTCGTCCGCCAGCAGGATGTCCGTGAAGATGGGGCCGGGGTGGAAGCGGAACTCCTGGCTCCGCGGGTCCAGCACGGAGATCCCCAGAATGTCCGATGGCAGCAGGTCCGGCGTGAACTGCACCCGCTTGAAAGTCGTGCCACCGATGGCTTTCGCAATGGCCTTCGCCAGCGTGGTCTTTCCTGTGCCTGGATAGTCCTCCAGCAACACATGGCCGCCGGAGACCATGCACGCCAGCACCCGGCGGATCACATTCTGCTGGCCCTTGATGATGGAGCAAACGGCGGCTTCGAGACGTTGGGCGGTGGCCTGGGCGGACATGGATGGGGTTTTTGTGGGCGACACGCTCCGATGGAACCCCTGTTAGAGGCGGATGGAGCTTGTCCCATCAAGAAACAACGGCTCGCGGCACGGCGCAACAGATTCCCTGCACGGGGTCTGTGAAAAAGGCGTGAATGGGAGTAAGGGAGGACATTGCGGCAGAGCCGCCATGTCCGCTTCGCTCCCATTTCTGTCCTCCGGCTGCGATGGGAATCCAGAGCAAAGAGATCTTTGGGACAGGTTCGTCCCTCATTTCATCCGCCAATGCCGTCGGTGGACAAGAGTGTCCACCCTCCTTACCGGGTTGTAACAGGAACCCAGAGCAAAGGCTGCCCGATCACACGGATGCATCGGCCTCCAGGTGCTCCCTGTCAGATGGCATCCGTCGCCCGGCGGATGTCATCGGAGACCTCCGCGGCGTATTCCTCCAGCAACTTCCGCTCCCGTTGGGTGAAATCCCGCGGGTGGGTGTCGATGAGGCAGAGCGAGCCGATGGCATGTCCATCCGGTGAGTGGACCGGCGCGCCGGCGTAGAAGCGGAATCCGTTTTTCTTCACGAAGGTGTTTCCGGCGAAGCGGCGGTCACGGGCGAGATCCTCGATGACGACAAACTCATCCGCCGCCACCACATGGCCACAGACGGAGGTTTCCCGCGGGCTGCCTCCTTCCGCACCAAGCTCGTCCGGGAGGCCGGACTGGGCCTTGAAGTGCTGTGTGTCCTTGTCGATCAGGCTGAGGATGGCGATGGGGGCTTCGAAGATCCGGGTGAGCTTGTCCGTCACCACGGTGAAGTCGTCCTGGGTCTTCATGGCGCCGCTCAGTTCCAGCGCCTGCACCCGCTTCTCGTCATCGGGTGGGATGGGGGCAGGCTGCATCTCACGGGAAATCGCGCTGGACAGCCGCATGACCGCGATTTGGGTGTCGGCCACGCCTTTCATGATCAGGTCGGCCCCCGCTTCACGCAGTGCCTTTTCCGTTTCAGCGGGAACGCTCGCCATGTCCCACAAGCCGATGGCGATCTTGCGTTTGGGGAACGCGGCGCGGAATTTCATGCAGAGGTAGCGGGCCTGGGAAGGGGAGGTCGGCTCGGTCACTGAGATGCATATCACATCCGGATCCTCCTGCCGGATACGCTCCAGTTTTTCGGATGCGGTGAGCTGCGGAGGGGAGACCGTGACCTCGAACTTCTGGACGCGCAGCAACTGGGCCAGCATCTCAGCGGAAAGCCTGTCCCGCTCCGCCTTCGCGGGCACACAATGGATCCGGCAGGGGCCAACCAACGAACTCACATGGTCCGGCAATGACTCGGGTATCTTTGCAATGCCGGGCAGGCGGTCATCCAGTTCTTCCAGCAACTCGCCGATGGCGTGCTCCACCTGGCTGATCTGGTCCCGGTCCAGCACTCCCCGGTTCTGATCCTTTCCGGCGGCGACGAGCGCGGGGATCAACATGCTGTCGTAGAAATCCGTGAGTGTATGGGTTTTCAGGTAGGACTCGGCCAGTTCCAGTTCGTCGTCCCCACCGGCGCGCAAGAGGCGGTGGTAACAGTCCTCCGCGGGCGTGAGGGCGTCCTCGTCACTGAGGATGACGTTCAGGAAGGCGAGCTGGGGGATGTGCCTCCCCATGACGGCGATGCAGACGGTGATCGGCGTGGCCATCACCAGCCCCACAGGCCCCCACAGATAGGTCCAGAAAACCGCAGCGACGATGAGTGCGATGGAGGAAACCCCCGTGCTGGAGCCGTAGAGCCAAGGTTCCATCACATTGTTGCTGACCAGTTCCAGCACGACGAACAGGCCGATGGCCTTCACCGGCATCCACCAGTCCGGGGACACCGCGATGGAGAGGATGATGGGGAATGCGGCGGCGATCCACGGTCCGACGTAGGGGACGAAGCGCAGCACCGTGGCAAAAGTCCCCCAGAGGATGGCGTTCGGAACGCCGATGATCCACAGACCCAGCGCCACTCCCATGCCGTAGGTCACATTCACGACCAACTGCATGAACAGATACCGGGAAACGCGGGCGGCCGCATCGTCCATCGCGCTGGTCGTCGCACTGATCCTTCCCTGGCCGATGAGCCGGATGATCCGGTTGCGCAGATCGTCCCGCTGCAACAGCATGAACACCATCAGCAGCAGTACCAGCGCGGCGGTTCCCAACGGTCCCACCACGGGCGCGACGATCAGCTTGAAAAGCTCCAGCGGGGATGCGTCCGGCGTGGAAACCACTTCCACCGGGATGGCCTCGCCGCTTTCCTGGGATTCCAGCTTCCGGATGCCCTCGTCCGTTTTGTCACCGATCTCCCCGTTCCCGATGGGGAGGTCCTTCTTGAGGTCGTCGAAGGTTTCGGAAAGTTTGGAAAACGCGCCGCCGGAGGGAAGCTGGAAAGCTTTGATCTTCATCCGGATGTTCTCCTTGTAGTCCGGCAGCTTCGTCCCCAGATCCACGATCTGGCGGGTGAGCACCCAGCCGGAACCAATGGTGAGGCCGAGCATCATGAACACCACCAGCAGCACCGCACAGATGCGGCCCACATACCGTTGGAGGCGTGTCACCAGCGGGGAAAGCAGGAACGTGAGCAGCGCGGCGAGGGCGATGGGCGTCAGGATATCCCGCCCGAAGTAGAGTGCGGCGATGACGAACGAGCACAGACCGATGGTCCATAGACCGTTGATGGCATCCTGCGAGGATGACTTCGGTCGGGGTGTTTCCATATAGCCTAATCCTTTCGATGGTGCGGCGCAGGAATGCAACGGCATAATCCTCCCTAGGGGAAGAAAGGGCGAGGGGAGTTTCATGAATCCATGCCTTCATCAGGTCTTTGCCGCTTGTGGAATCCGTCTTTGCGGCGGATTGTAACCCTGATGCTTGAAGATGATTTCACCTACGTCCTGAGAAAGGCGCTGCGGGGGAAGGGGCTTCCTCCGGAAATGGTGGCTGAACGGGCCGGGCTGTCCGCGCAGAAGGTGATGTCGTTTTCCCGCGGACATTTCGATCCCCGTACTGCCGCCCTGCTGGCAGAGGCGCTCGGCCTTTCGGCGGAGGCCTACGCAACCCACCTGGACTATCATCCGGAACCCATGGAACTGCCGGACGTAAGGCGGCTGATCCTGCCTTTCAACGGCGACCATGTGAACGCCTGGCTGGTTTCCAAGGGTGGCCGGGATCTCCTTTTCGACACGGGGAATGATCCCACTTCGGCCGCCGCGGAACTGGCGAAAATGAAGGTGGTACCGTCCGCCGTTTTCATCACCCACGGGCATCCGGACCATGTGTCCGGGATGAATGCTTTTCCCGTGCAGAAATACGGACCGCTCATCGACGGTGCCACGCATCTCGACCCCGGTGCCCTGCTCGCGATGGATGGGGTCACGCTGCGCGCGGTGGATCTTTCGGGACATTTCAATCCTTCAGTCGGCTACCTGATCGAGGGGCTCGCCCAGCCGGTCTTGGTCGCGGGCGATGCCATCTTCGCGGGTTCCATCGGCGGATGTGACCCGGAGCATTACGATGACGCCATCCTTCGGATCAAGGCGGCGCTCGCTTCACTGGATGACCATACGGTGATTCTGCCCGGGCATGGCCCTCCCACGACCGTCGGCGAGGAGAAGCGGAGAAATCCGTTCCTGGCGTGAACGGAGTGGTTCAGACCTTCAGTCCTTCCAGAAACGCTCCGTCATTCCACCCGGACGAACGGCCGAGACGGGCGATGACGATGTCCTTTTCCGGCAGCACGTAGACCCGCTTTCCGCCGGAGCCGACGGCGGCCAGCCAGTCCGGGCCCACCCGTGGGGAGAGGCAGGCCCGGCTCCAGAAGCCCGGGTCATGCACGCCGTCGAGCACGCGCTCCGGTTCGATGGCGGTGGCAGCCGCCCTGGCGGCATTGCGGTTCCACCAGATGCCCGCACCGAACATCGGGTTCGCTCCACGTGGTGATGCGAGGTCGCGGAAAATCCCGGCGTCCAGCCCGGCGTCATTCTCACCCCGGGCGAGACGGCCGAGCGTGCGTCCCAGCTTGCCGAGTTCCCGCACGCTGTATTCCGCGCCGGTGGACAGGTAGTAGCGGTCCTTCCCATCCCTCCGCCAGTCGCGGCTGCGCAGGCCGATGCGACCGGTCACCCGGTCGATGAACTTTTCCAGTGTGCTGCCGTTCGCGGAGAGTTTGCGGTGCAGCACCTCCGCCAGAATCTCCCAGCAGGCGGGACCGTAGCGGAAGCGGGTGCCGGGAGCATCCACCAGCGGCAGGGAAACGGCAACACGCCCCTTGTCCCGGATCGTCCCCCGGTAGAGGGGCCCTACGGACGGGGCGAAGCCCGCGCTCTGGTTCACCAGCATGCGGACGGTCACACGGGACTTCGCCGCATCCTGCCGCCACTCCGGAATCACGTCCGTGAGCGGCGCATCCAGCGACAGCCAGCCCTCCGCCACGGCGCGGATCACGGCCATCGCGGCGATGGATTTCGTGAGGCTGAGCGAGCCGAGTTCCGCACCCGGATTCCAGGTTTCGACCGATCCTCCACGTTGCCACACGCCGTAGCCAACCGCCCCGGAGGAGGACAGCCGACGTTTTGCCGCTGGGGAAATCTGGAGCGTCCCGCCGCCGCCGCCCGCTCCGCCTCCCATGGAAGCACAGCCGCCCAAGCCGGAGAGAGTGCCGGTGACGGTGAGACGAAGCCAATCACGCCGGTTCATTCCAGGGAATCTACCCGAATCATTCCGGATGGCGAGAACTTGGCGCGAAATCGTTTGTGGCAATTCCAGCGGTGTGGCGGAGGATGAATGGATCCCCCGAAGCCAAATCTGTCCATGAACCGCTATCCTTTCATTCTCATCTGCATCGCATTCGTCATCGCCGGGGTCATGATCTCCGCACGGATGAAGGAGGCCTCCGGCGAGGGTGCCGTCGCATTCACCAACGTCCGCCTCATCGACGGCACCGGCAAGCCGCCGGTGGACGGTGGGGTGCTGGTGTTCCGGGATGGAAAGATCATCGCCGCAGGGGCGGGAGTGGACATTCCCCGGAAGGCGAGGGTGATCGATGCGAAGGGGAGGGTGATCATGCCCGCGCTCATCGCCGCGCATTCCCACCTCGGGGTGCTGAAGGGGCCGAAGCCGGACAGCGCGAACGTCACGGAAGAGAACGTGCTGCGGCAACTGGCACTCTATGGGAAGTACGGGGTCGGCACCGTGGTCTCCCTCGGCGCGGACGGGGATTTCATTTACAAGCTGCGGGATGCCCGCCGGGATAAGCCATCGGATGGTCCGGCCGTGCTCACCGCCGGTCTGGGTTTCGGGGCGACTGGCGGGGTGCCGCCCATGGGATCCGGCCTGGAGCGCGCGCACCGTCCTGCCACGGCGGAGGAGGCACGGCAACAGGTGGCCGCGCTGGCGGAGCACAAGCCGGACTTCGTGAAGATATGGATCGACGATGCGGGCGGAAATCTCCCGGTCCGCATGACGCGGGAGGTGCGCCGCGCCATCATCGACGAAGCCCACCGTCACGGCATCAAGGTGGCGGCCCACGTCTATTATCTGTCGGACGCGAAGGAACTGGTGGCGGAAGGGGTGGACATTCTCGCCCACAGCATCCGCGACAAGGTCGTGGATGAGGAGATCATCATGGCGATGAAACAGCGCGGCACCACCTACATTCCCACCCTGTTCCTGGACGAGGCGTTCTTCATCTATGCGGACAAGCCGCAGTGGATGGGGAATGACTTTTTCCGCAACGCGCTGGAGCCGGGAGTGGAGGAAAATCTTGCCTCCTTCAAGGAGAGGCCGGGTGCGAGGGAGACCCTCGGGCGTGCGATGGAGAACGTGAAGCGGCTGCATGAAGCGGGCATCACCGTGGGGCTGGGGACCGATTCCGGCGCACAGCCCCTGCGAGTCCAGGGCTTCGGCGAACACCGTGAGCTCCTGCTCCTTGTCCAAGCCGGGCTCACTCCTACTGAGGTCATCCGGATCGCCACTGGCAACAGCGCGCGGATCATCGGCCATGAGACCCGCACCGGGACGCTGGAGGTGGGCAAGCAGGCAGACTTCCTGATTCTCGACGGTGACCCGACCGTGGACATCCGGAACACGGAGAAGATCAGGGAAGTGTGGATCGGTGGAAAGAAGCAGTAGGTTTGGTTGCAGGAAAGCCGGTTGTTACTTCCGGTTGCAAGTCAGCCTTCCGGAATGAACGATGAGCCGGTGATGTCCCATCTGCCTCCACGTCCCACCGATCTCGCACAGCAGTTCATCGGCGGAATCCTTTCCGCAGGAGATATCGCCATCGATGCGACGGCGGGGAATGGCCATGACACGCTGTTCCTTGCAGAAGCGGTGGGGGCGGAGGGACGCGTGCTCGCGTTCGACGTGCAGGAGGCTGCAATCGTTTCCTCAAGGGCGAGGATCGTGGAAGGGGGCTTCGCGGATCGGGTGGAATTTTTCCACCAGTCCCACTCCGCGATGGCGGAGCATGCGGTGGCCGGAACCGTGGCGGCGGTCATGTTCAACCTCGGCTACCTCCCTGGAGCTGACCACTCCGTGGCAACCGGCGGGGATACGATCGCAGCGCTGGAGGCTGCGACCGACCTGATCCGCGGCGGTGGAGTGTTGTCCGTGGTGTGCTATCCCGGCCACGATGGCGGCGGGGAGGAAGCCCGGCAGGTGGAAACATGGATGGCCACACTGCCGGCACGGGGCTGGCGGGTGGCCAAGTATGGCGCGCTGGGCACGCTGAAGCCAGCTCCCTACCTTCTCCTCGCCGTGCTGCGCGCGGCGGGTGCTTCGTGATCGGGAAAGGACTTCGTTTCATCGCCGGGGATCCTTGGATCCTGCGGCAGGTTGAAATGCCACGCACAGCAGGTGGGTGTGGCCAGAAATGGAACGGCAATCATGTCAGTGAATGGCCTCCTGGTTGACACCGCGGCTGAAGAGCCCCCCGGTGGCGATTCTTGTCAGCACCTTGTCCGCGTCGCCTTCCTCCTGGAGTGTGTCGCCAAGGAGCCGGAAGGCTTCATCGTATCCGAGCGCATCGGCGAACGCTTTCGCCACCCCGTAGGCGGCGATTTCGTAGTGCTCCACCCGGTTGGCACAGGCGATGAGCGCGGCGTCCCGCACATCGCCCGGCGAGGTGGCCCCGGCGTGTTTTCTGGCCTCCCTGATGAGGCCCCGCATCGCGTCGCAATCCTCGCCCTCCGGATCGATGCCGAGGTCGGCGCAGATGGTTTCAAGTCGGAGCTTGTGTTCGTGGGTTTCCTCGAGGTGCTTGGTGAAAGCTTCGCGGAGATCCGGATCGCTCGCATTTGAGATCATCTCCGGCAGGGCGGAAATGAGCTGGGTCTCCGCACTGTGGAGGTCGCGGAGTTGATCATGGTAGAGTTGCTGCAGGTTGGTGATCATGTCTTTTGGCGGGGTTCGGTTTCCACGTTTCCCCAGCGCAGGAATCATGCCGCTGTCCCATGACATTGGCTGTCAGCATGAAGCGCGGATCACGGGGGGCGAAAAAATCCCTCTCTGGAATGCGGGATGCCCAATCAGATTGCGGTCTGAAATTTGGCGGGATCCGCCGATCAACGGGTTTTGGAAAGCAGCCACTCCAGTGCCTGTGGCAGATCATCCTTCCAGCAGCGGGTGTTGTGGCCGCCGTCGAAGACGTGGTGCCGCACCGTGTGCCCGTAGGATTTCAAGCCGGTGGCCATGTTGGCGACGGCCACGTCCTGATCGGTGTTCTGGCAGAGTTCTGTCGGAGGATGGACCATTCCCGCCCCCTTTTCGTCTGACCCCACGCTGAGCCAGAATTTTCCTTCTGACGGGATGAATTCGCGGAGATGCTTCGCCAGCCATTCATCCTCCCACCAGAAGGAACCGGACTGGCTGAGCGCATGGGAAAAGGTGCCGGGGTAGCCCAGCGTCATGTAGGCGGCCTGGAGCCCGCTGAGGCTCAGACCCGCGATGAGGTGGCCGGAGCGGGTGTGGAGCCCGGCTTTTCTCACCGCCCACGGCAGCGCGTCGTTGGCGATGTAGTCGGAGAACGGATCGCTGCAGGTGAAATCATGGTGACGGGCCTCCGCGTCGCCGCTGGAGATGAAGAGGCAGGCCAAGGGAGGGATGGCACCGCGCTCCGTCAGTCCGGCGATCACGGCCGGAGTGTCCATGTGATCCAGGTAATACTCCGCGTCCAGAAAGACGGCGATCTTCGCCGGGATACCTTCGGCAGGAATGAACCATGCCTTGCGGGTGTATTTTCCGTTGGTGCTCGGCAGGGAGACGGTGTTCATGCGGCGGCGGTGTGCCATGGCGTGGCCCGGTTTTTCAATACTTCATTACCCGGGAAAGGAAACGCTCGCCTTCCGGCGAGGACGGAGCGCCGAAGAATGCGGCGGGTTCGGACGTCTCGACGATCCTGCCCTCTGCCAGGAACGCGATGCTGTCTGCCACTGCGTTTGCGAAGCCCATCTCATGGGTGCTGAGGATGATGTGCTGGCCCTCCTCAGCCAGTTCACGGATGAGATCGAGCACCTCCCCGGTCATCTCCGGATCGAGCGCGGACGTCGGTTCATCCAGGAAGAGGATGCGCGGCTGGTGGGCGACCGCGCGGGCCATTGCCACCCGCTGCTGCTGGCCGCCGGAGAGCTGGGCGGGGAGCTTGTGCGAATGAGCGGCGAGTCCGAACCTCGCGAGCGAAGCCTCCGCGATGGCGCGTGCGTCCGCCGGGGTCCGGCCATGGGCTTTCTCCAGAGGCAGCGTGAGATTCTCCAGTGCGGTGAGGTGGGGGAAGAGATTGAACTGCTGGAACAGGAAGCCGTTTTTCCGGCGGTAGGAAAGCAGGCCGCGCTCCGTGGCGGGGAGTGGTTCGCCATCGATGATCACCTTGCCTGAGTCCGGCGTCTCCAGTCCGCCGAGGATGCGCAGCAGGGTGCTCTTTCCTCCGCCGGAGGGACCGATGAGGCACAGCACCTTCGCCTCGGACGCGAGGTGGAGGTCCGCCAGTGCTGTCTGGCCGCCGAAGCGTTTCGTCAATGACGTGATCTCAAGTTTCATCCCGGTAGCGGCGTTCGAGGCGGTGGGAAAGGAAGGCGACGGGGGCGGTCAGGAGCAGGTAGCCGACGGCCAGCGGCACATAGGCCTCCAGCCCGCCGTAGGTCTGCGAGGTGTAGACCCGTGCCTGGTAGGCGAACTCCTGAACGCCAATGACGGAAAGGAGGGAGGAGTCCTTGATGAGGGAGACGGCCTGCCCCGCGACGGCGGGCAGCACTCGCCGCAGGGCCTGGGGAAAGATGACATGGCGGTAGATCTGCCCGCGGTCCAGTCCGGCGGCGCGTGCGGATTCCCACTGGGCCTTCGGGATGCTGTCCACCCCGCCACGGAAAATTTCTCCGAGATATGCGCCCTCGAACAGGGAGAGCAGGATCATCCCGATGATGATCTTGTCGTCCCAGCCGATGTCGTTGAGCGGACGCGCCATCAGCGGGGCGAAGATGACGAAGTAGCCGATGAGGAGCTGAACCAGCAACGGGGTGTCCCGGACGAACTCCAGGAACAGCCGGCAGGTCCATTTCACCGCAGGCAGGGGGCTGCGCTGGCCCATCATCAGCAGCAGGCCCACCAGCACGCTGCCGACCATCGCCCCGCAGGAAAGCAGTACGGTGGTGCCCCAGCCGCGCAGCAGCGCCTCGCGGTATTGCCAGGGCTTCGACCAGTCCCAGTCTCCCGCCAGGCTTTGGAGCAGGAGCGTGCCCAGCAGGGAAAACGCGCCGATGATCGCGATGAAGGCGATGATGTTCCAGCGGCGCATGTCCGACCTTGTTTCGATCCGCATGCCTTGTCAAAGGGGATGCGGGAGGGGGGGCGGCTCACTTCAGGGAGAACTTCGCCACTCCGGTGTTGTCGGCGGGCTTCACGTCGGCCCCGTTCACACCAGTATCCACCGTGGTCGTCACCTGGAACGGCGATTGTCTGCCCGGTGCGATGGCCAGGCTGAACGTCCTGACCTCGTTCGGTGCCAGAGAGTCGATGTTCATCCGGTTGCTGCCACCGGCGGAGACGGTTTCGAGCAACAGGTTGACGAGCGGCTTCGTCCCGCGGTTCTGCAAGGTGACGCCGAGTTTCGATGAGTCCGCGGAGAATGACTGGTGGGTGACCGCCACATCGGTGATGCCGGGTTGGTTCCGGTTCATGATCCGGCGGAGGTTGAGGATGCCGGAGCCGTATTGGGAATCCGGGCCGGGAATGCCCGCTTCATCAGCGTGGTCCATGACGATCTCCGCGGCCTGTCGTGGGGGGAGAACCATGGGGGAGGTGCTCATGGTCGCCGCGATGGCTCCGGTGACAAAGGGGGCGCTGGCGGAGGTCCCGCTCATCCGTACGTAGTTCCCGCCCGGGGCGGCGGCATTCACCGCGTAGCCCGGCGCGGTGATGGAGAGCATGTCCGCGTAGTTGGAGAACTCCACCTGCGTGCCGCGCGCATCCACAGCACCGACGCTGATGACCCCGGGATAGGCGGCTGGGTAGGCTGCCTGCTCCAGGCCGGAATTTCCCGCCGCGGCGATGATGACGGCCCCGCTCCGCTGGACGATCTCCACCGCCTCCCGGATCATCGGATTATCCTCACTGGTGCCCATCGACACGTTCACCAGCTGGGCCCGGTGGTCCGCCGCCGCCAGCAGACCGGAGGCGAACGAAAGGGAGTCAGAGCGCAGCGAGCCATCGACCACCCGGATGGAAATAAGGGTGGCGGCGGGAGCGACGCCGGGGCCGCGGGGATTCGTCCCGGAAATGATGGAAGCCACCGCGGTCCCGTGGTCCACCGGTTCGCTTGGATTCCCGGACTCCGGGGTGACATCCACGAACTCCGCGATCCGAGGCAGGCCGGGGTGTTCCACCACCCCTCCATCGATGATTGCGATGCGTACGCCGGATCCCCAGCGGGAGTTGTCACCGGTCACCCCCAGCCAGGCCGGAGCCTGGTCGCCGAAGCCCAGCAAACCACGCTGCACCGGGTTATGGGCGGGCGGGGAGGGGAAATCCGGCAGGGAGGTGTAGTGCGTCACATTCTCGTCATCCAGCAGGGCATCCAGATCCGCGAAGTTGTCGAACGCCACGCGCAGCGCCCTCAGGCGGTCCTCCTTTCCCGCCAGCCGCACCTTGCTGGAGGCCAGGGCACCTAGGAACGAGCCGTAGGTTTCGTCCGACGGGAAACGCAGGATGATCTGGTCCGGATGGCTGCTGGCGAAAATTTCGATGGTGGTGCCGTCGGGGAACTGGTCCGCGGAAGGGGACTCCTCGCCCAGCGGCATGACAGGCTTCTTCGGGACCAGAGGGCGGTAGCGGGGAGAGTGCGCGGGAGCTTCCACGGTTCCGGCGGTCCTCTCCGGGGCGTCCGGGCGCATGCCGCGTCCCAACCACCACCCGAGCAGGGCGCAGAGGAGCACCAGCAGGGCGAGGTGGCGGACTTTGGGGCTCATGGGGGCGTGGGTTGGCGGAACAGCGTCGCCGGGATAAAACCACAATGTCGCCGGATTGTTGCCAAATATCGGTGAGGATGTGGGTTTCGGCGCTTGCCGGGAAAGGGACAGGGGAGTAAATCCGCCCCGTTATGGCCAAGAAACCGGTGGTGTTGATTATTCGTGACGGCTGGGGTGTGAATCCCGGGGGGAAAGAAACGGCGATCCAGGATGGAAACGCCACGCTCCTGGCGAAGACCCCCTTCCATGACGAACTTTTCGAGAAATACCCGAAAGGCCTGGTCAGTGCCTCAGGTCTGGACGTGGGGCTGCCGGAAGGCCAGATGGGTAACTCCGAGGTCGGCCACCTGAATCTGGGCGCGGGCCGCATCGTCTATCAGGATCTGACCCGCATCAACAAGGCCATTGCCGAGGGCACCCTCGCCGCGAATCCGGTGCTGGTGGACGCCTTCGACAAGGCGAGATCCAGCCGCCTCCATTTCATCGGCCTCGTTTCCGACGGTGGCGTGCACAGCCATCAGGACCAGCTCAACGCCATGGTCAAAATGGCGGGCGACGCCGGAGTGAAGGACATCATGATCCACGCCATCACCGACGGCCGTGACACCTCGCCGACCGGCGGGGCGGCCTACATTGCCAAAGTCGAGGATGAGGCCGCGAAATCCGGTGCCCGGATCGCCACGGTGGTCGGTCGTTATTTCGCCATGGACCGCGACAAGCGCTGGGACCGCGTGAAGCTCGCGTGGGACGCCATCGTCCGCGGCCAAGGGGAAACCCGCGAGGTGCTGGCCAGCGAAGCCGTGGCCGACTACTACCGCGACGACAAGACGGACGAGTTCATGCCGCCGATGATCTTCACGGAGGCCGACACCCAGCGCGTGCGCGACGGAGATGTGATCCTGTTCTTCAACTTCCGCGCCGACCGCGCGCGCGAGCTTTCCGAGGCGTTCGTGTTCCCTGACTTCGCGGGCTTCGACCGCGGCGTCACCCCGAAGGTCCATTACGTGACCCTTACCGAGTATGACGCGAAGTATGGCTGCCCGATCGTCTTCGGTTCCCAGACGCTGGAAATGGGTCTGGGCGAGACCGTCGCAGCCGCTGGCCTCAGCCAGATGCGCATCGCGGAGACGGAGAAATACCCGCACGTGACGTACTTCTTCAACGGCGGTGTGGAACTGCCCTACGCCGGTGAGGACCGTTTTATCATCCCTTCCCCGAAGGATGTGCCGACCTATGATTTCAAGCCGGAGATGAGCGCGCCGCAGGTGACCGCCACCGTGGTGGAGAAGCTGAAGGAATACGATCTCGTGATCCTCAACTTCGCCAACCCGGACATGGTGGGCCACACCGGTGTGGTGGAAGCGGCGATCAAGGCCGTGCAGACCATCGACGATGACTGCCGCCAGATTGTGGAGGAAACGCTGCGCCTCGGTGGCAAGCTCATCCTTACCGCGGACCACGGCAACTGCGAATACATGCGCAATCCGGACGGCTCCCCGAACACCGCCCACACCACCAACCTTGTCCACGCGATCTATGTCGCTGAGGACGCGGACCAGTTCACCGTGCGCGACGGCATCCTCGCCGACTTCGCCCCCACGCTGCTCCAGATGCTCGGCCTCAAGCAACCGGCTGAAATGACCGGCACCAGCTTGTTGGTGAAGAAGTGAGGTGGCTGTAAAGTGGCTGCGGCAGAGGAGCCGCAGCCGGAGGGGCCACTACCGGGGCATTGGAGCGCGGACTTCAGTCCGCCCCGGAGAATCCGTCCATGCGAAGCCAAGCGGACTGAAGTCCGCGCTCCGTCCGCGGCTGGACAGCGTTGCTGCTGCCTGCCGTCACCTCACGCTCCCTTGGCCGCTTTTTTCGCGGTGGTCTTCTTTGCTGCGGCTTTCTTGGCCGGGCGAGGCGGGAAGTCGAAGCCGATCTTGCCGTCGTTCACATCGAAGGTGAGATGAGCGTCAAAGGCGCGCTTCGTCCGGTTGGAGATGAAGCCTTTCAGCAGATCCGTCTTGCCGGTTGAGATGAGTTTCAGCGCCTGGTCCTCCGGGATCTCGCGCTGGAGGATCGACTTGCCGATGCGGATGCCGTTGGGGTCCTTCTTCGTGACGATCTCCGGGATGTGGTAGGCTTTCTCCGAGCCATAGACCTTCACCGTCTTGCCGTCCGGAGTGGTGGCTTCACCGATGAGTTGCTCCTCCGTCAGCTCGACGGCGGCTTCCTTGTCCTCGTTCTCGAAGGCGAAGTTGACCTTGAATTTCTCATCCAGCGCCAGGGCGGCTTCGAAGGGCTTGTTGAACTTTGACTTGAAGCCGCTCAACACCTGGGTCTTGCCCTTTGCGAACAGCTCGCGGAGCTCGTCCTCCGTGATGCTGCGTCCGGCGATGTGCTTCTTGATCTTGAAAGGGGTGCCGGGCTCGCGGGACTCGTAGGTGGCGTCCGTTTGCTTCAGCGAGAAGTCACCGTGGACCGGGTGGTGGACCTCCACGTCCGGGAAGGCCTGGTTCTTCGCCTCCTCCGCGCGCTGGTGGGCCTTGTCCACGATGTCCTTCGTGTAGGCGATGATCTCCTTCATGAAGACCGGGCGTTGCAGGAGGCCCTGCTCCATCTGGCGCAGCTTGTATTCCCAGTCTCCCGTCATTTTCGGCGAGTAGAGGCCTTCGATCTCCATGTCATGCACCAGGTCGATGAGGCGCATGCCGGAGCCGGTGACGTGCAGGTCGCGGCCGTCGCGGGCGAGATATTTCTGGGCGATGAGGCCCTCGATGGTGGCCGCCCGGGTGGCCGGGGTGCCCAGTCCGCGCTCGGCCATCGCCTCGCGCAGCGCCTCGTCATCCACCAGCTTGCCCGCGCCTTCCATGGCGGAGAGGAGGGTGGACTCGGTGAAACGGGCCGGTGGCTTGGTCATCTCATGGATCACTTCGATGCCATCGACCTTCGCTTTCTCTCCGGCATCCACCGGGATCAGCTCATCCTTGCCGGAGGCCACGCCAGGCATGCGGCCATAGACCTCCAGCCAGCCGGGCTTCACCAGGATGCGGCCGTCGGTCCTGAAGGTGTCCTTCACGCTGCCATGGTCGATGCGTGTCAGGCGGGTGGTCTGCTCGAACTCCGCGACCGGATAGAAGACGGCGATGAACCGCTTCACGATCATGTCATAGACCTTCGCCTCGGTGTCGCTGAGCTTGGCGATCTTGCCGGTGGGGATGATGGCGAAGTGGTCCGAGACCTTCTTGCTGTCGAAGACGCGCTTCGACTGGTGGAGACGCGGGCCGCCGTCGGTGCCGCCCTTGAGGACGGCCTCGGCATAGCGGGCCACGTCGAGGTCGCTGTTGCCGATGTCCTGGAGCGTCTCGCGGACGTTCTGGAAATAGTCCTCCGGAAGGTAGCGGGAATCCGTCCGGGGATAGGTGATCATCTTGTGCTTCTCGTACAGCGCCTGGGCGATCTGGAGGGTGCCCTTCGCGGAGAACGGGGCCTCGCGCTGGAGCGTGGTCAGGTCATAGAGCTGCGGCGAGATCTGGGTCTGTGCCTTCTTTTCCTCCGTCACCACGCCGGTCTTGCCGTCGCAGCGTTCCTTGATGGTGTCCGCCAGCTTCTGGTCCCAGATCCGTTCGGTACGGCCATGGGGATTCGACTCGTCCTTCTTCCAGGATTCGTCGATCCATTTGCCCAGATAGTTGCCCGCCTTTGCGGCGAAATCCGCGTGGACTTCGAAATAGGCGGTGGGCTGGAACGCGCGGATCTCCGCCTCCCGCTGCGCCAGGATGGCAAGGGTGGGGGTCTGCACCCGTCCGGCGGCCGTGATGTTGAATCCGCCGTGGCGGGAGTTGAAGCAGGTCAGGGCGCGGGTGGCGTTCAGGCCCACCAGCCAGTCGGACTCGGAGCGGCACTTCGCGGCGTCGCGCAGCGGGCGCATCTGCTCGCCGGAGCGGAGATTGTCCCACGCCTCCAGGATGGAGTTGTTGGTCATGGACTGCATCCACAGCCGCTTCACCGGCTTCTGGACGCCACCGATCTCCATGATGTACTGGAAAATGAGCTCACCTTCGCGGCCGGCGTCGCAGGCGTTCACGATCAGGTCGATGTCCTTGCGCTTCGCCAGCTTCAGGACCTGCTTCAGACGCGCCTCGGAATCCGCGATGGGATCCAGTTCGAACCGCTCCGGGATGGCGGGCAGCACATCGAATTTCCACGGGAGTTTCTTCCCGTTCGGACCCATCGGCATCCGCAACTCCACGAGGTGACCGACGGCAGAGGTGATGACGGCCTGGTCGCTCTCAAAGTAGTTGTCACGTCCCGACCCATGTTTCTCGAACTTTCCGAGTGGCTTCGCCAGCACCCGGGCAAGGTCGGTCATGACACTGGGTTTTTCGGCGATGATGAGTGTTTTTCCCATGGTGGATCGAAAGGCTGGCTCGGCGGTTCGCCGGAGGGACTAGGCTTGGAAAACGCGGGTTGGCAAGCGGATAAGCTCCCCGCCCTGTCACCGGAAGACGCATTTCCGCCACCGGCTTTATCTCCCATGAACAAGGATCAGGTATTTGGAAAGGTTGAAGATCAAGAAATACTGAATTTCCGCCCGGTCGGGGCGGCTGGTCATGGGGCGGGCTGCGTCCAGTCGATCTCCGTTCTGCAATTTTCTGATGAAACCTAAGAATCCGCCACCTGCGGCGTTGATGTGGTGAAGTGGAGATTACCATTGAACTCCAGGGGCAAAACCTTCAGTTAGATAGTCATCAATTTGTTTGAAACCCACGGGTTTCAAGCGTGATCCCCGGCATACTTGCGATCAAAATGGAACCGAAATCAGCGATGCCTGTGAAGGGCGGGGGCGGAGCGCCCGCCATCGCCACAGCAGCTCCCGCCGGGATGGGACCCGGGGGGGCGGGCGCTGGTGATCAACCGGTCAGTCCGTTCCGCTTTTCCGTGTTATGGAAATTCGGCGGGAAATATCTCGGCTGCCACATGGGGATGGTGTCCCTTTACATCGTGGGGCATCTGCTGATCCAGACGATCCTGCCGCAGCAGGTGGCGGTCTATCTGGGGAAACTGACGAACCATTTCTCCCAAGGGGGGGCGAAAGGAGCCGCTCCGGCCCCGTTCGATGATGGGCTGCTTGCGACCTACTGGTACTGGATCGGTTTTACGGTGGTATTGCTCGCCGGTGGTTTCGGCTTCCAGTGGTTGGTGGCACGGCTGGACGGAAAGATCTCCAACGCGGTGAAGGCGGATCTCTTTTCCGCGCTCCTGCGGCAGCCGCCGAAATTCTTCCACCAGAATGATTCGGACCGGTTGACGATGATCGTGAACCAATACTCGAACCAGATTTCCGGCAGCATCCGGCGGTTGCTGGTGGAGCCGGTCTTGCAGGTGGTGGCCATCGGCGTCATCGGCTTCACGATCTACCAGTCGCTGATGGGCCTGGCCAGCGGGCCGGCGGTGTGGACTCTTTTCGGGGTGAATGGGGTGTGGGTCATGTTCGGCGCCATCCTTCTGTTCGCGCTCAGTTCGCCGTGGATCGTCAACCGAATGGGGGAGTTCCTCCAACGGGATGCCGCTGCGGTGCAGAACCAAAGCCTGGGGCTTGCCACGCTCATCGGCGGCGCGCTGAAGGCCCCGGAGGAGATTCAAGCGATGCGGGCGGAGCCGGTCTTTGAAAGGAAACTCTCCGCTCTGCTGGACCGCTCGCTTTCCCTGATGATGTCGCAGACGGTCACCATGGAGAAGGTGAACACTTTCGGCCGTCTGCCCGGCACGGTGGTGCTGGCGGGTTTCCTCGGTCTGGCGATCTTTCTGGAAATGCGCGGCGTGGGAGGGCAGCCGGGCACCATTGTTCAGGTGGCGATGCTCACTCCGTTGCTGATGGCGGCGGTGCAGCAGCTCTCCGGATTCGGCATCACGCTCCGCATGAGCTGGCCGCCGATGGAGATGATCGACGATATCCTGTCGTCCGCCCCGGCTGAGGAAGTGCCGGTGCAGCAGCCGGAGGGCTCATCCATTGAGCCATCTCTGGAGGCGCGGGATCTCGTTTTCAGCTACGCTCCCGGGGAGCGACCGAATGTGCTGGAGGGAGCTTCTTTCCTGATTCCTCCCGGAAAGGTGACCGGATTCGTCGCCCGGCCGGGGCAGGGGAAGACCACCTTTTTCCGGCTCGCACTGAGGTTTTACGACTGGCAGTCCGGTGAGGTGCTGCTCGGAGGGAAGCCCATCCGCGAACTGCCTCTGTCCGAGGTCCGCCGCCATCTGGTGCTGATGTCCCAGTTCCCGGCCTTTTTCTATGATACGGTAAGGGAGAACATGCGCGTGGCCGTGCCGGATGCGGACGATGCGGAGATCACCGCAACCATGCGGCTGACCGGGCTGGATGCCGTGCTGGAGAAGTCCATGGGACCCGACGCGCTGGATCGTCCTTTCGCGGCGGGGAGCGGGCTTTCCGGCGGCCAGAAGAAACTCTTCGCGCTGACCCGCTGCCTGCTGCGGAAGCCGTCCGTGTTGTTCCTGGACGAGCCGACCACGGGAATGGGGCCGATGGAGAAATTCCCCCTCATCGGGACCATGCGCCGCTCACTGGAAGGCAGGACGGTGGTGGTGGTGGACCACGACATCGTCTGGCAGTCCCGCTTCTGCGACTATTTCCACGTCCTCAACGAAGGCCGCATCATCCAGTCCGGCACTGCTGAGGAGCTGCTGGCCCAACCGGGATTGTTCCGCCAGCTCTACGAGGAGGCCTCTGGCGCGGCGGCACAGCCAGGTCCGTCTGAACCCCACGGGCCGCACGGTGAACCTCCCCCGGAAGGAGGCAGGGCCGCGGTGGCCATGCCCCTCTGAATCCTGAAACTCTCAGCCCGCACACCCGAAAGGGAACGGGCACCAACCAGACAACCAAAACACCAACGAACCATGTCAGACGAACGGAAAAAAGAAGAGATCGGCGTCGGCGTTGCCGGCGAAGCTCCCGGCGATGCGGAGATCATCGACCTCGTGAAACCGGGTGAAGATGAAGTGGGCGGCCGCTACCGGCGCTGGACCCGCGTGTCCTGCCCGTATTGCTACGCTCTCAACGACATCGTCGAGGAGACGAACTACCGCCAGTGGTTCCGCTGCTGGAACTGCCGTGGAACCTTCCAATACTGAAGCCCTCACCCGGCAAGCGGCGGGTCTCCGGACCCGCCGTAAGGAGGGTGGACGCTCCTGTCCACCGGCTGCAACAGGAACCCGGAGCAAAGGCGATTCACGGAAGATCGACCTTTCTCACATCGCCAATGCCCCCGGGGGACAGGAATGGGAGCGCAGCGGACATAGCGGCCCTGCCGCAATGTCCCCCCTCCTTACTCGTCTGCTCCGGGCATTTGTATATTTTGTGACCTTGCCTGTTTGTTTTCGTTGCTCCTGTCTCACATCGACGATGAAATATGAGGTATAGTTTATTCCTATGTCTTGTTGATCGGATATAGGGGAAAATTTCAAGTCGTTGAGCGGGTTTGCCCCGATCCGGCTGACTTCGCCGTCCGTGCCGGAAGTGCTTCCCATCGCCGTATCTGGCCTCTTGCGGAGCAGCGGTGGATGGACTCCGGAGCAATTCCGTGTATGTATCCGCCATCTCCGTGCGGGACATTCCGCGCGGAGCGATCCCACCCGCTTTGCAACCCATAAGCACCAAAGAGATCCCATGTCAGAAGAAGCCTCACGCTGCCCCGTTGACCATTCCGCCGCCTCCGCCCCGAAGAGCAAATGCCCCTTCAGCCATTCTCCCTCCAAGGGTACCACCAACCGCGACTGGTGGCCGAATTCGCTCCGCCTCGATCTCCTCAACCAGCACTCGGCGAAGTCCGATCCCATGGGCGGCGACTTCGACTACGCGGAGGAGTTCAAGAAGCTGGACTATGCCGCGCTGAAGGCGGATCTCGCGGCGCTGATGACGGATTCCCAGGATTGGTGGCCGGCGGACTTCGGCCACTACGGCGGCCTTTTCATCCGCATGGCATGGCACAGCGCGGGCACCTACCGCACCGGTGACGGCCGCGGCGGTGGTGGCCGGGGGCAGCAACGCTTCGCCCCGCTCAACAGTTGGCCGGACAACGTTAGTCTGGACAAGGCCCGCCGCCTTCTTTGGCCGATCAAACAGAAGTATGGCCGTAGGATTTCCTGGGCGGACCTCTACATCCTCACCGGCAACGTCGCGCTGGAGACCATGGGCTTCAAGACCTTCGGCTTCGCCGGGGGCCGGGTCGATACCTGGGAGCCGGATCAGGACGTTTATTGGGGGCGCGAAACGACCTGGCTGGGTGGTGACAAGCGATACGCCCACGGCTCTGAAGGTGTGGAAAAGGAGGGCGGCGTGCTCGTCTCCGATGACGATGCGGATGGTGACATCCATTCCCGAAAGCTGGAGAACCCGCTGGCCGCGGTGCAGATGGGCCTCATCTATGTGAACCCGGAAGGTCCGGACGGCAACCCGGACCCGGTCAAGGCGGCCTACGACATCCGCGATACTTTCGGCCGCATGGCCATGAATGACGAGGAAACCGTCGCCCTCATCGCCGGTGGCCATACCTTCGGCAAGACCCACGGTGCCGGCCCGGCGGACAACGTCGGCGCGGAACCGGAGGCCGCCGGTCTGGCCGATCAGGGCTTCGGCTGGAAGAACAGCTTCGGCACGGGCAAGGGTGGGGACACCATCACCTCCGGCCTGGAGGTCACCTGGACCAGCACCCCGACGAAGTGGAGCAACAACTTTTTCTGGAATCTCTTCGGCTACGAATGGGAGCTGACGAAGAGTCCTGCGGGCGCCCAGCAATGGGTGGCCAAGGGCGCGGGTGCCACCATACCGCACGCACATGATCCCACCAAGAAACTGGTGCCGATGATGCTCACCACGGACCTCGCCCTGCGCTTCGATCCGGAATACGAAAAGATCTCCCGCCGCTTCCTTGAGAATCCGGACCAGTTCGCGGACGCCTTCGCCCGCGCTTGGTTCAAGCTCACCCACCGGGACATGGGGCCGCGTTCCCGCTACCTCGGTCCGGAAGTTCCTGCGGAGGAACTGATCTGGCAGGATCCCATCCCGGCTGCGGAGTCTGCCATCGGCGACAAGGACATCGCCGCTTTGAAAGGGAAGATCGCGGAATCCGGTCTCAGCGTTTCCGAGCTGGTCTCCACCGCCTGGGCATCTGCCTCCACCTTCCGGGGATCCGACAAACGCGGTGGTGCCAACGGCGCCCGCATCCGTCTGGCCCCGCAGAAGGACTGGGCGGTCAACCAGCCGGAGCAGCTTGCGAAGGTGCTCGGCGTGCTGGAGGGGATACGGAGCGACTTCGGCGCCGGTGGAAAGTCAGTTTCGCTCGCCGATCTCATCGTGCTGGCCGGCAATGTCGGCGTGGAGAAAGCGGCGCAGGCCGCAGGACATGACGTTTCCGTGCCTTTCACTCCCGGCCGTGGCGATGCGACGCAGGAGCAGACCGATGTGGAGTCATTCGACGTTCTGGAGCCGTATGCCGACGGCTTCCGCAACTACCAGAAGCAGAGATACGCCGTCTCCGCCGAGGAACTGCTGATCGACCGGGCGCAACTTCTGACCCTCACCGCACCGGAACTGACCGTCCTCATCGGTGGTCTGCGTGTCCTCGGTGCCAATGCTCCGGGAGATGCCAACGGCGTCTTCACCGACAGGCCGGGTGCCCTCACCAACGACTTCTTCGTCAACCTGCTCGACATGGCGACCGCTTGGAGTCCGACCAGCCCTGACGAAGATACCTTCCATGGCCGCGACCGGAAAACCGGCGCACCGAAGTGGACCGGCACCCGTGTGGATCTGGTCTTCGGTTCCCACGCCGTGCTGCGCGCGCTGGCGGAGGTCTATGCCACCGCAGATTCCCAGGAGAAGTTCGTCAAAGACTTCGTCGCCGCCTGGGCAAAGGTGACGGAGCTGGATCGCTTCGATCTGGCGTGATCTGACATCCGAATTCCACGCCCCGGGCTTGTCCAAGGTCCGGGGCGTTTTCCGTTCATGGCGGAGATGTCAGCGCTGGACGACCCTGAAGAACTTCGCGGGTAAGGAAACCGCCTGGGACCAGGAAAGGACTGCTCCGGTTCCATCAACCGGCTGGCCGACCTCCTCCCATAAGGAGAGGTTGGTCGACTGTTGGATCTGATAGCGCACACCCACGGCACTCTGCCAGCGGAGTACCAGATTTTTGTTCTCAACTCCTGATTCATTGGGAATCACGATCTCGGGCTGGTTGCTGAGGGTCAGGGCGTATTTCTTCAGCGCGATGAAATCGCCGCCTATCGGGCCTGCATCCGGATCTTTCACCAGTGAATAGAGGGTGGAACCATTGAATCCCGCGGTTTGGAAAGCGCGGGAAGGATCGTCATTCATTGTGGAACTCCCTTTGGAGAAACTCTCACCTGAAAGAGTGAGCACATTCATCTGTGGGTTCGCATGCTTGTTATAGATGACGAGATTGCCGGAACCGAAATCGCTGGATTCGGACACGGATGCGACCGCCGCATCCGGACCGGCGTGGATGAGGCGGATGCTGATGCCGACGGGGCCGGAAAACATGGCACCGAGATCGGCACTCATCCAGACCTCATTGCCCTGTGGGTCCAGCAGGATCAGTTTCTCGGTTTCCTCCATCACGGACTTCCAACGACCCTCGACGGAGAGGAGCGTGTAGCCGGAGGGGGAGGTGAGATAGCGGCTGATGAAGATTTCGCTGCCGGAGGTGAGGGGATCGCCGTTGGGTTGCGGATTGGGACCCAGAAAGGTTTCTGCAACGGGGCGGTATTCCCATTTCAGTTCAACTTGGGCGTTGGAGACAAGCGTCAGGGAGATGAGTAACAATAGAGCGGATTTCATAAAAGGAGGGGGGTGGGGTAATATTCGTTTGTGGATTGAACCTTATGTTTGAAGCGACTGTCAAGGGGGCGTCCGACGGGCGGAATCCGGTTCGATCCGCCATCGGTAGCCGGCTGGGCCGGGTGGAGGCGAACTCGGAAAGGAACAAGCTTGCCGCTTGCCCCCGGAGCCGTCATGGGCACACTCGGAGCAGTGAATTCGGCACCCCTTGGCATTTTCGATTCCGGCGTCGGCGGATTGACGGTCGTGCGGGCCGTCCAGGAGCTTCTTCCTTCGGAAGATATTCTCTATCTGGGGGATACGGCACGCCTTCCCTACGGATCGAAGAGCCCGGAAACCATCCGCCAGTTCGCGGATGAGGATGTCCGCTTCCTGATCAGCAAAGGGGTGAAGGCGGTCGTGGTGGCCTGCAACACGGCGACGGCCCACGCGCTGCCGCAACTGCACCAGCAATACCGCGTGCCGATCATCGGGGTGATCCAGCCGGGGGTGGAAGCCGTGCTGGAGGACGCTGGGGCGGCCCGGATCGGGATCATCGCCACCCGTGGCACCATCCGTTCCCACGCCTACCAGCATGCGCTGGCGCAAAAGCGCACCGGCCTGCTGATCCACGGGCAGGCGGCGCCGCTGCTGGTGCCGCTGGTGGAGGAGAACTGGATCGGGCATCCGGCGACGCGGGAGGTGCTGAAAACCTACCTCAATCCGCTGATCGACCGTGGCATCGACACGCTCATGCTGGCGTGCACGCACTATCCGCTGTTGATACCCGTGTTGAAGGACCTCCTCCCCGGAGATGTGAGGCTGGTCGATTCCGCCACCACCTGTGCGGAGCATCTGAAACGCGAGCTGACGCGGCTGGAACTGCTGGCCTCCCGTGAGCGTGAGGGAACCCTCGAACTCCATCTGACGGACCTTTCCGAACAATTCGAGGATCTGGCCCGTCAATTCCTGAAGAAATCCCCAGGCCGGATCCACCGGGCCGTACTGGGGCCGTAATCGATTCGCTCTTGTTTAAAGCCTCGGAATCTGAGCTACTCCGCCCCCCGACCCCTTATATGAAACTTTTTGGAACCGATGGCATCCGTGGCAGGGCGAATGAATTCCCGATCACGGCGGAAGTGGCCCTGCGTGTGGGCAAGGCCGTGGCGCGGGTGATGCGGACGTCCGGGACGAACCGCAACCGGGTGCTGGTGGGCAAGGACACACGGATCTCCGGCTACATGCTGGAAACCGCCCTCACCAGCGGGTTGGTGTCGATGGGCATGGACGTGCTGCTCGTCGGCCCGCTGCCGACCCCGGCGGTGGCCCACCTGATCAAGTCGATGGGGGCCACGGCGGGCATCATGCTCACGGCATCCCACAATCCCTACGAGGACAACGGGCTGAAAATTTTCGGGCCGGACGGCTACAAGCTTTCCGACGAGCTGGAGGCGATCATCGAGCGCCACATCCTGGGTGACGAGCCGGAGGCGACCCCGCTGCCTGCCGCCCAGATCGGCAAGGCAAAGCGTATCGACGACGCCCGCGGCCGCTACATCGAGTTCGCCAAGCACACGGCGGACAACATCTCGCTGCACGGCATGAAGATCGTGCTCGATTGCGGGAACGGTGCGGCCTACTCCATCGCGCCGCTGATTTTCCGGGAACTCGGCGCGGAGGTCATCACCACCGGCATCGATCCGGACGGCCTCAACATCAACGACGGCTGCGGTGCCCTCTATCCTGAAACCGCCGGCGACCTCGTGCGGCTGCACAACGCCGACCTGGGCGTTTCCTTCGACGGGGACGCGGACCGTGTCATTTTCACGGACGCGAACGGCCAGGTGGTGACCGGCGACCGGGTGCTGGCACTGTGCGCGATCGGCCTCAAGGAACAGGGCCGCCTGAAGAAAGACACGCTGGTAGCGACCGTCATGAGCAACCTCGGGATGATCGAGGCGATGAAGAAGCAGGGGATCAAGGTGGAGACGACCGCCGTCGGCGACCGCAACGTCATCGAGTGCATCCGGAAGAACGGCTATTCGTTCGGCGGTGAAAACTCGGGACACCTGATTTTCGCGGACCATTCGACGACCGGTGACGGCATCATGAGTGCGCTGCAGATCATCCGCCTGATGAAAGAGCGGAACGCGACCATGGCCCAGCTTTCCTCGGTGATGACCGAGTATCCGACCCAACTGGTGAACCTGCCGACCAAGGCGAAGCCCGCCATTGGTTCGCTCAAGAAACTGAACGCGCTGATGGACGAGGCCACCGGAGACTTCGGTGACCAAGGACGCCACCTCATCCGCTACTCCGGCACGGAGAACAAGATCCGCGTGCTGGTGGAGCACCGCGATGCGGAGCAGGTGGAACGCTGGGTTTCCAGGTTCACGGACGCCATCAAGGAGGAGATCGGATGAGCGGCGGAACGTGTGCACCACTTTCGCTGACGAGGGAGATCGAGGACTATCCCATCGGCAATATCCCGTTGAAACAGCACCAGGCGGACGCCCTGGTTGCAGCCGGGCTGGATGGAAAACTCACGATACATCCGCACGCCTGGCTTTCCGCTGCGGATCTCACGCAGCTTGCCGATTCCCACCGCACCACCTTGTGCGATGAGGCCGGCGAAGCGCTGGCATGGATCGGCAGTGAGGCTGACATGCACTCCGCCCTGCAAGGTGCGGCATCTTTCCTGATCCGCTATCCGTGGGACCTTCTGCGCGCGAACGAGCAATTCGTCGGCGCGCTTTGCGAAGACCGCATTGAAGGCGAGGTCCACCCGCTCGCGGTCATCGAAGGGCGGATCCGACTTGGCAAGGGCAGCCGGATCCTGCCGGGAGTCTTCATTGAGGGCAATGTGGTCATCGGTGAGAACTGCAAGGTCGGCCCGAACTGCTACCTGCGCGGCAACACCTCCGTCGGTGACAAATGCCACATCGGCCAGTCCGTGGAGATCAAGAACTGCCTGATCCTTTCAAAGACGAATGTCGGGCACCTTTCCTATGTCGGTGATTCCGTGCTGGGTGAAGGAGTCAACTTCGGCGCCGGCACCACGACTTCCAATCTCCGCCATGACGGTGGCAACCATACCTCCCGCGTGGAAGGCAAGCTGGTGGACACCGGCCGCCGGAAGTTCGGCACCATCGTGGGGGACGGTGTGCACACCGGCATCAACACCTCCATCTATCCAGGCCGGAAACTTTGGCCGAAAACCAGCACCTTGCCGGGCGAAATCGTCCGCAAGGATGTGCTGAAATCCCTATTCTGAACCATCTCTCATCATGTGTGGCATTGTCGGATACATCGGAAAGGCGGACGCCGCCTCCGTCCTCATCAACGGCCTGCGCCGTCTGGAATACCGTGGCTATGACTCCGCCGGTCTGGCGATCCTGGACGACGACCGGGTGATGGTCACCAAGGCCCCGGGCAAGGTCGCCGTCCTCAAGGACAAGACCCGTTCCTCCTGGGCACCGGAGCTGATGCAGCGCGCGAGCATCGGCATCGCCCACACCCGCTGGGCGACCCACGGCCCGCCCACCGAGGCCAACGCCCACCCGCACCTCGACCAGTCGGAAGAGATCGCTCTGGTCCACAACGGCATCATCGAGAACTACCGCGCGCTGCGTGCCCGCCTGGAGGGGAAGGGACACCATTTCTATTCGGAAACGGACACGGAGGTGCTGGCCCACCTTATCGGCGACTGTGACAAGGGTGACCTGTTCCAGGCTGTGACGGACGCGCTCCACCAGGTGGAGGGGACCTTTGGCATCGCCGTGTTGTCGGCGCGTGAGCCGGATCGCATCATCACCGCCCGCCGTGGCAGCCCGATCGTGATCGGCGTGGGTGACGGGGAGACGATCATCGCTTCGGACGCCTCCGCCATCGTCGCGCACACCAAGCGGGTGATCTATCTGGATGACAATGACATCGCCATTGTCACCGGGGACTCCGTGGAGATCCGTGACCTCAACAACGTGCCGGTTACCCGTGAGATCGCGGAACTGGGCATTGATGCCGCTGCGGCGGAGAAGGGTGGCTTCGAACATTTCATGCTCAAGGAAATCCATGAGCAACCGGACGCGCTTTCCAATACCATCCGCGGACGTCTGGACCTGGATCTGGGTTCGGCGGTGCTTTCCGGCATGGCCACCTCCCCACGCGAGCTGGCTGAGCTGAGCCGTGTGGTTCTCGTCGGTTGCGGCACTTCCCTGCACGCCGGTCTGGTGGGTGAATACGCCTTCGAGGACATGGCGGACGTCCATGCCGAGGTGGAGCAGGCCGCGGAGTTCCGCTACCGGAATCCGTTGCTGGGCAGCCGCGACTTCGTGGTGGCCATCTCCCAGTCCGGGGAAACCGCGGACACGCTGGCGGCGGTGCGCGAGGCACGCCAGAAAGGCGCGTTCGTGATGAGCCTCTGCAACGTGGTGGGTTCCACCATCGCCCGGGAAACCGGACGCGGGGTGTATCTCCACGCCGGTCCGGAAATCTCCGTGGCATCCACCAAGGCGTTCACCTCCCAGGTGGCGGTGCTGCTGATGATGGCGCTCAAGCTCGGCCGTGGCCGTCGCGTTTCCCGTGACGAAGGCATCCGCTTCGCCCGCGAGATCGAATCGATCCCGTCGCTCGTCAGCAAGGTGATCGCGCAGAGTGACCGCATCGAGGCGATCGCCAAGGAATACAGCGCGAACGAGCACGCATTCTTCATCGGTCGTGGCCCGATGTATCCGGTGGCGCTGGAAGGCGCTCTGAAACTCAAGGAAATCTCCTACATCCACGCGGAGGGATACCACGCGGCGGAGCTCAAGCACGGTCCCATCGCCCTTCTTCAGGAAGGTACGCCGGTGATCGCGCTGGCGGTGGATATCCCCGGCAAGGACAAGACCCTCGGCAACGTCGAGGAATGCCGCGCGCGCGGTGCGAGGATCCTCGGCATCATCAGCGAAGGCGACCACGAAACCGCAGAGGCGATGGACGACTACATTGCCATCCCGCGCACCGATCCTCTGGTCTCCACGGTTCCCGCCGTGGTGGCGCTGCAGTTGTTCTCCTACTTCGTCGCGAAGCACCGCGGCTGTGAGATCGATCAACCGCGGAACCTCGCGAAGAGCGTGACGGTGGAGTGATCTTCCTGAGAAATGATCGGCCGGATCATCAAACGATTGAAATTGGGTCGCCTCAGGAGGTGTTACCGGGCCGGTGCCGAGTTATCGAGGTTCATTGCAAAAGATATCAAGCGGGACATCCATGTGATCGACTCTTCCGAGTTGGAACATGGTTATGTAACCGCCCGGGTCCGTACGAACAATGTGCTTTGGATATCAAGGGGTATCGAGCCAGAGCCTTTCGGGAGTCCGGAGATTGTGAATATCGACAAGGCTTGGTCGTGGGATGGGGAGGCGTGGGGTGGCAAAGTGTACGAGAGACCACGCATCCCTCTTCTGTCAGCAGGGCAGCTTATGGATATTCTTTTGCCGGTTTTTACAGAAGCGACTTTCAAGGGCGAGATCATCAACGCAGAGCACAACTCATGGAGAATTGAGGTATCAAATCCTCCGAAGTTGGTTGAATTCGTTTGGGGGCCTCTCTCGGGTTTTGGAGGGATGCGATCACAGTAGGGCGGATGACGACATCTTTGCCTATTGTGACGAGTATTTCTACGGAGCGGACTCAGCGATTGCTTTTGCGTTGAAGCACCTGTCTCGAGAATAGCCAGCGCGGTGTGCCTGCACTTTCAGAGGTCCCCCAGCATCCCCTTCAGGTTCCCGAAGAAGTTGTCCAGTTCCTCGGTGCTGGCTTCGGCGCCGAGGATGTCGTCGTAGCTGGTGTGGTCGAGGAAGTCATCGTCCAGTTCCGGGATGAAGGAACTGACCTGGCAGTGGGTCTCCTGGCCATACTTCATCCGCTTGGAGCAGTAGGTCATGGTGAGGTTGTCCTGGGCGCGGGTGATGCCCACGTAGAGCAGGCGGCGCTCCTCGTCCTTCGTGCCTTCCACGATGCTCCGGGAGTGGGGGAGGAAGCCCTCCTCCAAGCCGACGAGGAACACGATGGGGAACTCCAGCCCCTTCGAGGCGTGCATGGTGATGAGGGTCGCCCCCTGCTTCTTCTCCAGATCATCGTCCTCACGCTCGGAGGCGAGGGCGGATTCATCGAGGAAAGCCTGCAGCTTCTTGCCCTTTTCGGTGTGCTTGCGGAGGCTGTCGATGACGTTGAAAATGCCTTCGCCACGCTGCTGGCGCTCGCTCTCCGTCTTGCAGCTCCGCTCGATCCACTGGAGATACTCCATCTCCTTGAGCATTGCCTCCAGCACCACGGAGGGCGGTTCCTTGGCGATCTCGATCCTGTTCTTCGCCCCGGCAATGAGGGCGACGAATTCCTGGATGGCGGTGCGTGCCTTTGGGCCGAGGGTATCGAGGAAATACGGATCGCACAGCGCCTGCCAGACGGACTGGTTGTTCTCGCGGCTCCAGTCCGTGGCGAGCACGGCGGTGGTCTGGCCGATACCACGGTTCGGGGAATTGATCACGCGCAGCAGCGGCACATCCGCATCCGGCGAGGCCAGGAGCTGCACGTAGGCGAGCACGTCGCGGACTTCCTTGCGGTCGTAGAAGCTTTGGGCCCCGACCATGCGGTAGGGGATCTTCCGCTCACGCATCGCCAGTTCCAGTTTCCGGCTCTGGCTGTTGGTGCGGAAGAGGACGGCGAAGTCCTCCCAGTTCCGGCCTACGGCACCCTTTCCAGCGAGGATCTCCTCGGCGATGAACTCCGCCTCCTCCTCGTCACCGGGCATGGCGACGATGCGCACGTTGTCCCCGCCCATGCGGGTGGAGCGAAGGATCTTCTCCCGCCGCCCTCTGTTGTGGCGGATCAGGCTGTTCGCGGTGTGGAGGATGGCGTGGCTGGAGCGGTAGTTCTCCTCAAGGCGGATGATCTTGGGATCCGGGAAGAACCGCTCGAACTGGAGGATGTTCGCGGACTCCGCCCCCCTGAAGCCGTAGATGGACTGGTCGTCATCACCCACCACGCAGACGTGGTAGGGATCCCCGACGAGCTGCTGGAGGAGCTGCATCTGGAGGGCGTTGGTGTCCTGGAACTCATCGACCGTGACGCGGGTATAGGTCCGGCGGAAATGATCCCGGACATCGGTGTGCTCGCGCAGGATCTGCTCGGCCAGCAGCAGGAGATCGTCGAAATCGACGGCGTTCTGGGCGCGCAGCTCGTTGTTGTACGCGACGGCCAAGCTGGCGAAGAAATCATCCTGCAGTTCGGATGGGTCGAGGCCCTTGTTCTTCGCGTTGGAGATGGCGGAGAGCACCGCGTCCGGCTTCACCTTTTCATCGGTGCCGCCCATGCGGACGAGCAACTGCTTCATGATGCCGACTTGGTCCGAGTGGGAGCAGATGGAGAAGTTCTTCTTGTAGCCCAGCTTTTCGATGCCGCCGCGGAGGATGCGGACGCAGAGGGAGTGGAAGGTGCAGACGGTCATCGCGTTCGCCGCCTTCTTCGATACCATGCCGCCGATCCGCTCGCGCATTTCGCTGGCGGCCTTGTTGGTGAAGGTCACCGCGAGGATCTGTTCCGCAGGGATCTTCCGCTCCAGCATGTGGGCGATGCGGCAGGTCACGGTACGGGTTTTTCCCGTGCCTGCGCCGGCTAGGATGAGGACGGGACCATCGAGCGCACCTACGGCCTGGCGCTGGGCGGGATTGAGGGAATCAAAGGAGAAAGCGGAAGCCATCGGCGGTGCGGAATGGAAGCGGGGAAGGGGGGCGTTGGCAATAGCGGGGTGGTTGCGTGGAGTGACCGGGTGCATTTTAGCGGCTGCTGCTTCGTTAAATGAATTTTCTTGAGTTCCCTTTCCGGATTTGGGAGAGATCGTCGCCGGGTAGCGACCGTGCGAAAAGCCCAAGTTCCACGCTGATGAAAAACCTCCCCCTTCTGGCGGCGCCGCTGGCGTTGGCTTTCCTGGCCTGCGCTACAGCGCGGGCCGCCACTGTCACCTACCAGTTCACCGGGCACAGCCTGGCACCCGCATTGTCCGGCGTCCCTGCGGGAGTGACGGTCAGTGACTTCATCATCGGCAGCGGATTCACGCTCACTGACAACGGAGCGGGTCCTGATTCGATCCGTTTTCATGCGTCGGACGTGGGGGGCTCCAGCAGTCCGGCCCTGACCACACTCAACCAGTATGTGTCATTCAGTGTGACCATTGCGGCCGGGACGGTGGTGAATTTCACCTCGTTGTCCCTCATTTACAATTCGACCATTCCGACCGCTGAAATCTCAAATTCCCGGGTCTTCAGCAGCATCGACAATTTCGACAACATCGCGAATGACACGATCGGGGTGCTGGGCAAGGCCTCCGGCACCGCCACGGGCGGTCCATTCACCAGCAGCATCAGCCTTTCATCTCCGGAGGGGAACAGCCAGCGTGGGACGAACGTGACGAACGGAGAGTTCAACAACCTGACGAACCGCACCGTCACCTTTTACCTGCCCTGGATCGACAACGACACCGGGACGAACTACACGGATGTGGACGACGTCACACTGACGTTCGACATCGTCCCGGAGCCGACTGCGGCGGCGCTTGGTGCGGTCGGGCTGATTCTGCTGTTGCGTGTCCGCAGGGCTTGATAGTTCCGGAGCGTGATGAAAAAGGATATGCCGGGAATCATCCTCCGCTGGGTGGCCCTTTTCGCGGCGCTGTGTTCCGGCACTGCCAGCGCTGGTCACGTCCGCTTCGGGTTCACCGGCGGTTCACTTGCTCCGACATTGGTGGATGTGCCCGCCGGAGTGACGGTGGAGCTGTTGGTGCTGGGGGCGAAGTTCAGTTCCCCGGCCGGTACCGCCGGGAATGTCTTCGATGAAGGAGCGGACCCGGATGGCATCCGCATCACGGCGGCGGATGGTACGGGAGCCGCAACGGGAACTTCCATCACGGCGGGGACCACCTTGTCCTTCACCGTGCACATCCCTGCCGGCGTTACCGTCGGTTTCCAGTCTCTCACCCTGCGCTACAAGGGCACCAACGTGACGGGACGCTCAAATGCCCGGGTGTTCAGCAGCATACGGGGATCGGCAAGCGCTTCCGCGGATACGGTGGGTATTCTCGGGCGGGATGGCGAGGGGACGGACTCCACGTTTGTTCAGGACACCGTGAACCTGGCTGTGATCGATGCGGAAGCGGGCACCAACATCCAAGCCGGGGATTTCACGAATCTGAGCAACCGCTCGGTGACCTTTCTTCTGCCATGGATGGACGGAAACGATGCGGCCACCAGTTACATTGACCTGGATGACCTGACGTTGAACTTCCTTGCGCCGTCCAACCTGAAGGTGACGGATTTCCGGATTGCCGGGGGGGAGATGTCGATCTCATTCGATACGGATGTTGGCAGGGATTATGCGGTCTTGTGGGCGACGGACCTTCTGGGGCCGGCCTACCGGAAGCGCTGGAATCTCCAGGTATCGGTCGTCCATTCGGTTGGCGGGGTGAGGACTTATAATCTGGGTGCTCCCCACGGACCGCGTATTTTCTATGTGGTGTCGGAAGGGGAAGGGGCCAGCCATCCGGTGGCGAGGATACTGCCCATCGGTGATTCCATCACGGAAGGCGGGATCGGCACGGTGTATCGGGCCGGGTTGGCGGCGAGCTTGACCTCGGCCGGTTACCTCTACCGCTATGTGGGATCCAAACCGGCGGATACCTCCGATCCGCTGCGGCATGAGGGATACAGCGGAAAAAACGCGAAGGAGATCGCGGAAGAGTTGGTGAAAACAGCTCCATCCCACCCGGCGGACATCGCTCTGATCCATGCGGGTCACAATTTCAACAAAGGGGAGCTCGTGCTCACCCCGACCCAGGAAGCGGACATCCTCAACGAAGGGGAGGCGGCCATCCGAAAGATGGTGGATGTCCTCAGGGCGGCGAACCCGCGGGTGATCGTCCTGCTCGCCAAGGTGATCCCCGCCGGGAAACTGCCGAAGTATTCCTACATCCCGGCGCTCAATGGACGTTACGTCCAGGTGGCGGCAGCCTTGGACACGGTTGCCTCTCCTGTCAAAATTGTGGATCAAAACACGGGATTCGACCCGGAAACGGACACCGTGACCGACAAGGTGCATCCGAATGCGGACGGTGCGGCGAAGATGGCGGACCGGTGGTTCGGGGCACTCGCGCCGCTTCTGGAGTGAAATTTCAGGAAATCGAACCACTTTTGGCTTGTCACGGGCCGGTGGTCCCATAGGTTGCCCGCCCCATGCCAAGAGTCGGAGGAAAAGCAAAGACACGGAAGGCCGTTGCCAAGCGTTTCAAAGTGACTGGTACCGGGAAGATCATGCGTCGCAAGCAAGGTGCCCGCCACCTTCTGCAATGCAAGAACAGCAAGCGTAAGCGCCGCCTTGGCCAAGCCACCGAGCTTGCCGCTGCGGATTACCGCAACGTTCGCGAGAATCTTCCCTTCAGCCACTGAAGATACGAAGCAACGAAACTACGCCCCCGTCCGCGTTTCGGACGGCCTTCACGCAGCCTGATCCCGCGAGGGATACGAGAACAGTCGAGACTGCGGAAGGAAGAATAACAACGGTCTGTTCAAACTGAAAAAAAGAAATGCCACGTGCCACCAACTCACCGGCCAGCCGCGCCCGCCGCAAGCGGACGCTGCTCCGTGCCAAGGGCTTCCGCGGATTCCGCTCGAAGCTCTTCCGTTACGCCAAGGACGCCGTCCGCAAGGCGATGACCTATGAGTATCGCGACCGCAAGCGCCGCAAAGGCCAGTTCCGCCGTCTCTGGACCCAGCGGATCAACGCCGCTGTCCGCGCTGAAGGTCTGACCTACTCGCGCTTCATCGAAGGCCTGAAGGCCGCCGGTATCGAAGCCGACCGCAAGATCCTTTCGGACCTCGCGATCGCTGATGCCGCCGCTTTCTCCGCCGTCGTCGCGCAAGTGAAGAAGGCCCTGGAGGACAAAGCGTCCGCCGCCAAGGGAGCCTGATACTCCTGAGTGAAACCTCAACACCGCCGTCCGGTCCGTCCGGACGGCGGTTTTTTCTTTGGTGGCATTCATCCTCAGTTACCCTCCTGACATCCGCATTGACGGAACGGGGGGAATGCTCCAACGAAATGGAGTGCCTTCCGAGGGCAGCCCACGAGAATCATGGCAGCTACGACTGGACCAGCCTCCATCGACGATGACGTCGATTTCAAATACTGGGCGTTCATCAGTTACAGCCATCAGGACGAGGCGTGGGCGACGTGGATCCACCGCTCGCTGGAGGGTTACCGGCTGCCTCGCGGGGTGGCTGGATCGGATTTCAGAGGAGAGAAGGTGCCGAAGCATCTGCGGCCTGTATTCCGGGACCGGGATGAACTTGCGGGCGGGGCGGATCTCGGTGGAAAGCTCCGGAGATCCCTGCGGGATTCCCGCACGCTGATCGTCATCTGCTCCGAGAAATCGGCCGGGAGCAAATGGGTGAATGAGGAGGTGAGATACTTCAAATCCCTCGGCCGGGAGGATCGCGTGCTGTGTCTCATCGTTTCCGGGGAACCGTATGCCTGCGGAACGCCGGGTGCGGAGCATAAGGAATGCTTCCCGAAGTCGATCCGCTTCCAACTCGATGGGGAGGGAGAGATTTCCAGTGAACCGGCGGAGCCGCTTGCTGCGGATGTGAGACCCG
The DNA here is from genome assembly GCF_026625605.1 of Luteolibacter sp. SL250. Taxonomy (NCBI): domain Bacteria; kingdom Pseudomonadati; phylum Verrucomicrobiota; class Verrucomicrobiia; order Verrucomicrobiales; family Verrucomicrobiaceae; genus Luteolibacter; species Luteolibacter sp. SL250. The sequence continues at coordinate 3,249,665 of NZ_CP113054.1, read as the reverse complement.
GGAAGGACGGAAAACCGGATGCGCTCTTGAAGTTGGTGGCGGGGGTTCTGGACATCGGTTTCGACCGGCTGAAGCAGCGCGATGCCCGCCGGCGGAAGATGCGCCGCATCCAGTGGTATGCGGGAAGTGCCTGTGGGTTGATCTTCGGTGCTGCGGGTTACCTGCTGCTGGCGGACCAGGGCGTGGGCCTGCCGGGGAAGGAAACGATCCAGCTTGAACTGGACAGGCGGGAACTTTCCGTGATGCGGGCGGTTGCATCCGATGAGGAGATTTTCTCGACTGCCAAACGGCTCCGGCTGGATCTTTCGAACGCCATCCACCGGGCGAAGGAGGATAGCGGTTGGATCAGCCAGACACTGAGGGATGGTGAGGATGATGATCTGCCCGATGATCCGTTCAGCCACTCCCAGGCGATGGCCGCATTGTGCGTGGCGCCGGAAAGAGGCCCTTGGAGCGATGATCTCCTGCTGAAGTGCGCACGGATGACCTTTGTGCCGGAACCGGGCAAGTCCATCTCGGGTTTCCAGGAGCTCTATGCGCCGCCGGAACCATCATTGAAACCGTTCGACAGTTGCGGAGCGTTCTGGTTCGTGAACCTGTTGGCCGCGTCCACCCGGAAGGAAGGATTGGTGCCGGGCAGCATGAGGCCTGCGCTGGCGGAGGATCTGCTGGAGGTCCAGCAGGCGCTCGAACCCTACCGGGCCGGCACAGGCGGGTGGTGGATGTTCCCCGGAGCGGATCAGACGGCGCCGCCCAATGCTTATTCCGCATCGCTGGCGTTGCTCGCCCTGCTGGAGTGCCGGAAGGCTGGCCTGCCATGGATGGGCAGTGTGGAACGTAGGGACGAACTTCTGGAGGCGACGGCGTTGTGGCTGCGGGAGAACTTCCATCAGGACGGCAAGGCAGCGGGTTGGCGGGGCACCGGCGAGAACCGGTATGAGATTTTTGACGGACTGACGCTCCAGATCCATGCCACATTGTTGCGGGCGAAGAATGAGGCGGGAATCGGGATCCCCGATCATATCCTGCAGGCGATGGAACGGCAGTTGATCGACTGCGCTTCCCGGACGGCGGCATTTCCCGTGGCGAGTGGTGAGTTCGAGAGTGATATCAAAGTTCAGGGCCGCGCGATCCAACGGAAGGAGGCCTACCGCTTCCTGTGGTATCCATGGGCGCTGGTGGCGATGGATGGATGGCTGAAAATGGAGAAAGCGGAACCACGGCCGAAGGAGCAGGTCGTCCGCATCCGCCGGGCACGGGCGCATTTGGTCATGGATATTGGCCCCGTATTGGTGGATTCGCTCGAGAACAACTGGCTGTTCATGGCGGCGGAGACACTCTACGGCCTTTCCTCGGTGCGGGAGGATTGAACGCGGATCAGGGCTTGCGGGGATCCGTCCCATATTCGCCCTGCTCCTCCACTGACGGAAGGTTCGGGCGTGATCTGTCCGGGGCATCTTCCGCGAACCAACGGTTGCGGGAAAAGCTGAAGCTCTCCGCCCCGGTGTCCGGGCCGATGTTGATCTCCGTTTTCACCCCGGACCTCCGGAAGACGATGCGGTTGCCGGAGATGGTGACATTCCGGCAGGGTGCGAAGCCATCCGCCTTTGTCTCCTGGAGGATGCGGAAGATCCACTTCTCCGGAAAGAGGATCGTGTTCCCCGTGAATGTCGCGCCATCCACCCCGACGAATGACGCCGCACAGCTTCCTCCCTCGATGACACAGTCGCGGACGGTGATGTCCTTTGCCTCATACTTCGCTCCGGGAGGACGGAAGTAGGCCATCCCGGTTGAGCCGCCGATGTTCAGTGGACGTGGACCGGCGTGGATGAACCGGCATTTTTCGATGGTGATCCCGGAACTTCCACCCTTCGTCTGGATCCCGGTGGCCTGGGACCAACCTTCTTTACCGATGATGCGGCAATCCATGATCAGGGAGGAATGGCATCCCACCATGTCGATCGCCTGACCGGCCCATCCCTCGATATGGCAGTCCCTGATGGTGAAGCCATGGAGTCCGGAGAGCTTGATGGCATCGTGGTTCCCTGTCGGACCGATGTTGGAGATCCGGAGACCCTGCAGTGTGATGCCAGCCACGGGGCTGTCCAACCGGCCACCGTCGTCGATGTTGATGCCGTTCGATGATTGGCCGGTGATTGCGAGATTTCTCAAAGTCAGACCATCACACCGGGTGAAATGCCAAGCTTCTTTTCCCCCTTTGAACACCGGCGGAGAGGCCGGATCAAGCGCCTCGATGGTCAGGTTGGAGACATTCCGGACGTAGTTACCCGGACCGTATTCGCCGGGGGCAATCCGGATCACCGTGCCGGGCGCAAGGGCGGAAAGCGCCGCTTTCAGCCCGGCGGTGGTGGTCACTGTCCTGGGTTCCAGATCAGCGGCGGAACAGACGGCCGCCATGCAGAAAGCAATAGCCGTCGCGGAGTGGATTCTCATGGGTTTCCGACTGATACGGAAGGGTTCGGGGAGATATTGCGGGTGATGGAGAGCTGCGTTGCTCCGGCGGGTGAATTGGGTGCTGTATATACAAAATATATGACTTTGTGGAATGATTAAGAAAGCTTATCTAACACGGGAATACATGGCTTGAACCCAATCCATTGACATTGCGTGAACCACTTGGCCGGGCCTCATAAGAGCTTGGTCATTCCAGATGAACTCCGCATCAAGATGGGGTATGAAACGCTCCCTTGCGCCTCTGGTGCTCGCGCTCGTCCCTATTCTGTCATCGATCACACGGGCGGCCAGTCCGGCCGCCAGTCCTGCGGTTTGGTTGAGAGGGGATACGGGTGTGATAACGGACGGTTCAGGGAACGTGCAGGAATGGCAGGACCAATCCGGTAACAACCATCATTTCACCCAAACTGACGCCGCCCGCAGGCCTCTGCCGCTGGCGGATGCTTTCATCATGGGGGAAGGCCGGCTTCATCGGCTGCCGGATAACCAAGGGGGCAATGCCACGCACAACGGGACTTTGGCGATGGATTTCATCGTCGATGAACCGATCACCATCACCCATGTGGCGGCGTTCGATCACAACCGTGATGGCTACATCAATACGGTCACTGTGAGGATATGGGAGAGGAACGACGGCGGGACACCCGCGACATCAGGGGATGACACCGAAGGTACCATCCGTGATCAGGTGACGTTCACGGCAGCGGAGCCCGGTGTGCTTGAAGGGTGCTTCCGCTGGAAGGCGCTTGGAGTTCCACTGGTGCTTGCACCCGGGGCTTACACCATCGGCGGATCGGGCTACACGGGATCGGACTATTATTATTCCTCCGGTACTATCGCGGGCAAGCCCGTCGCGGGGGGGCTGCGATGGGCGGGAACCGGACGGTATTCGAACGGAACCGCGTGGCCCAACATCACCAGCAGCTATCCGGACAGTTATGCGGGGGCGGCGAATTTCCGCTACCAGCGCAGCACGGTGCCAAAGGTCACCCGGGCCGGACTCAAGTTTGACGGCACGAACGACGGTCTCTCCGGACCGGCGGGACTGAACATCGGCAGACCGCATGCGGTGTTCGTGGTGTATGAGCGCGACGACAGGAATGGTGGTTACGTGATGCAGAATACATCCGGAAGCCATTGGTATATCAATACATCGGGCTATTGGGCGGGCAACAACTGGGTGCGCAACATCGACCTCCCATGGTGGAAGCCCCAAGTGGCGGCGATGACCGGGAACTCCGCCGGGTCCCGTGCATTCAGTGGATACGGGGACATCACGGAGAACTTCAGCCAGACGGCGTCGAATCCCGGGCGCCTGACGCTCGGTGGAGGAGCCGGGCTCGGTGGAGACCCTCTGGCCATGAGGATCTCCGAGGTACTGGTGTATGACCGGGAACTCACCGCAGGTGAGGTCAGGGAAACGCAGACCTACCTTGGCGGGAAGTATGGGATCTTCGAGGAAACCGCCGCCACTCCGGAGATATCACCGCTGGGTTCAACCGGAACCGGCCCGGTTTCCGTCACGCTCAGCACTTCCACCGTCGGAGGACAGATACGCTACACGACCGACGGCAGTGATCCGGTGGCCGGATCCACTCCTTATTCCTCGTCCTTCCAAGTACCACGGGGGACCCAGGTGAGGGCGAGGACGTTCCTTGAAGGCATCCCCGCCAGCGGGGTTTCCGCCCAGTTCTATGCGGATGCAGCGGCGCCTGACATCCCCGTGGCGGGGGCGAAGATGTGGTTGAGGGGGGACCGGGGTGTTGAGAAGGACCCCCGTGGGATGGTGCGCCGCTGGCGGGATCTCACCGGCAACGGAAACGACATGGTGCAGGAGATCGAGGACAAGAGGCCTGCCGCCGTCCAGTCATTCGAACAGGGCGGGGGGACCGCCATCCGTTCCATGAATCCCCTGGGTTCCGCCGGGCATGTCCATTCCGGCACGCTTGGGATGGATTTCGTGGCAACGGAGGAGATCCGGATCACCGACCTTTCCGCTTACGATGCGAATGGAGATGGATTCACCAATGAAATCCGGGTCCAGGTCTGGAGTCGTGATGACAAGGGGACCCCTACCTTTCCGTCTGATGACGAGCGGGGCAGCCTCATCACCGAGGCGAGTTTCACGCCGGGGGATCCTGGCACCCTGGGGAAGGGATACGCCCGCACGAAGCCAGTGACACCGGTCACACTGGCCCCGGGTTCCTACTCCATCGTGGTGTGGGGCTACACCGGTTCCAATAGCTATCAGAACAGCAGTGATGGTTACTGGCTGGAGGATGGCATCCGCTTCGTCAACCAGTCCAGGTACATCGGGTCGAATGGGGCCTGGCCGACCTCGCTCGACTCCCATCCGGTGAAATACAACACCGCCGCGAATTTCCGGTTCACGAAGACGGCAGCCCCTGCGACCACGCGGGGAGCAATCGAGTTCGACGGCGACGACGACGGGCTGCTGGCCGCCCATCCTTCATTCATTCCGCGGGCCGTGGCGGGTGATGAGTCGACTGTCTATGTGGTGTTCGATCGTCGCGGCCCCGGTCCCATCGTCCAGAGTTCCGGCGGCCCATGGTGGATGATCCGTGATGACGGGGGATATTCGACGAACTGGGTCCGCTACCGTTCGGTTCCGGCGGGCCAACCGGTTGTGGCCGCGATGTCGAACGGTCTGGTGAACACCCGGTTTTTCGTGAATGGGGAGGACTGGACCGTCAACTCCTCTCCGGGGGTGGGTGTACCGGGCCGTCTGGCCCTTGGGGGCGGGGAAGGACAGCAGTATGCCCCGTCGCGGAATACGATCTCCGAGGTCATCGTGTTCGATCATGAACTGAGCGAGGCCGAACGGTGGCGTGTGGAGGACTATCTGGCTGCCCGCTACCAGTGGACACGGAAGGTATTGCCGGCGGTGGCTATCAGTCCCGTCGGAAACTTCGGCACCGGCGCGGTCAGCGTGACCTTGGCCCTTGATGTCCCCGGGGCAGTGATCCGCTATACCACCAACGGCACTGATCCGACGGCGGCCTCGACGGCCTATAGTGGTGCATTTTCAGTGCCCCGCGGCACGGAGGTCCGGGCCCGGGCCTTTGCACCTGGAGCCACCGCCGGTTTGGTGACCAAGGCATTCTATGGGGAGTCTGGAGGGGCGGATGATCTGCCGCTGGCGGGGGCCAGCCTGTGGCTGCGTTCGGATGCCGGGGTGGAATTGGATGAAGCCGGAGGAGTGCGGAGGTGGCGGGATCTCAGTGGAAACGGCAATGACATGCTGCAAGGTCTCCAGGTTTCCCGCCCGATGCTGAGCACCTCCGGTGTGGCAAACAGATCCCTCAACGCGATCGTAGTGGGGGAGGGCGATGGTGGCACCACCTACGCAGGCACCTTGGGTGAGGATTTTACGGTAACCGAGGCGGTGGAGGTTACCCATCTTGGTGCCTATGACCATCAGAAGGACGGCTTCGCGGGGGATGTCCGCGTCCAGCTCTGGACACGGAATGACGCCGGCACGCCGATGATCCCCGGAGATGACACCGCGGGCACGATGGTGGCTGAAGCCACCTTCACCACGGCCCAGCCGGGTGAACTGGATGGCGTCTCCCGCTTCAAACCGCTGGCGTCGTCCGTCACCCTGCAACCGGGAAACTACACGGTTTACGCGTGGGGGTATAACGGAGGAAACCGTTACTATGAAGGGGACCGCAGCAGCGGATCATCCGACGGACGTTTCCGTTTCACCGCAACCCGCTACCACAGCACTCCAGGTGCGTGGCCGGGTACCATCGACGGCCAAGGTCCGCTGGACTACAATGGTGCTGCCAACTTCAGGGTTGCTCCGGCCGCAGGTGCGGCTCCCATCATGCCATCGCTCGTCTTCGACGGCTACGATGACGGGCTGTGGGGAAGGGAAGGGATGAACCTTGGCCGTCCATCCACCGTGCTGGTTGTCTTCCAGTTGGAGCGTCCGGAATATGGATACCTCCTCAACAACGGCAACAACCAGTGGACGATCCAACGGGATGGTTATTACTCGAATGGATGGGTCAGGAACGAAATTTTCGATACCCGCCGGGGCTATGTGGCGACCCTTTCGAGTTCGGCAAGCGGCACGCGCTCCTACCGCAACGGGGATGATGTGACGGTGAATGGAGCGCTCACCAGCGGAACACCGGGCCGTCTGGCCATTGGTGGAGGCGCGGGTCCGTCGGTCGACGCGCTTCCTGCGAGGGTTGCCGAAGTGATCGCCTTCGACCGGGTTCTGACGGACGCGGAACGCTTCACGCTGGAGAGCCATCTGGCGGAAAGGCACCAACTTTATCAACCTGAGGCAGCCCCTCCGGTGATATCGCCGGTGCCGGGTTACGGTTCCGGGGATGTGACGGTGACGCTGGCCACCACGACTCCCGGTGCGCAGATCCGCTATACGGTGGACGGGTCGGAGCCGACGGAGTCTTCCCCGGCCTACTCGGTGCCATTCAACGTGGCGCGCGGAGTGACGGTGAAAGCGGCCTCCTTTTTGAGCGGGGCGGTGCGCAGTGGGGTGGCTGAGTCGTTCTACGGAGATGCGGCGTCCCATCCTTTGCCTGTGACGGATGCGGCATTGTGGCTCCGTTCCGACATGGGAGTGGTGAAGGATACGCAAGGTGGGGTGATGCGCTGGAAGGATCTTTCGGGCAACGGGCGCGATATGGTCCAGATCGCGGGGGAGAAGCGGCCGAAGACGGTCGAGGCGGCGTTCGGCGGCGCGGTGAAGCGCGTGGTTTCGGTTCCTTACGGAGCCACCGGCGGGACGAACTACAGCGGTTGGATCGGGACGGACTTCATGGTGGATACCCCCGTGGAGCTCACCCATCTCGGGGTGTTCGATCATCAGTCGGACGGGTTGGCCGGAAACATTACGGTGCGGGTGCATCGCGTCGACGACAAGGGGACCCCTGCTCCGGCGGATGACACGAGCACGGAGGTGCTCCTCACGCAGGTGTTCACACCGGCGGTATCCGGTGAGCTTGACGGAGGAGTCCGCTATCTCCCGCTGGGAACGCCTCTGGCGCTCGCTCCGGGGCGCTATTTCATCGAGTCCTCCGGTTGGACCGGCGGCAACAACTACTACGGCGCCGACATTTGGGAGGAATCCACGGGAGAAGGGATCTCCTACCCGAGCGTCGGTCGCTTCGGCACGTCAACCAGTGCCTTCGGCGGAAGCCTGGGTGCGGACAACCGGTATCTGGCCGCGAATGGATTCAAATTCCGCAGGCAGGGTGCCGTGAATCCTTCTTACAGGGCGGTGCGCTTTGACGGCTTGAACGACGGCATGTTGGCGCCGGAGGACTTTTCGGCAACCCGTCCGTCCACCGTATTCATGGTCTATAACCAGCTCAGCACGACGCAGGGCAGGCTGCTGCAGAGCACCACGTCGAACTGGTTGCTCGGGCCGCACAGTGGCACCCAGGGCTGGTATGCCGACGGCTGGATTTCACAGGCACCGGTGAAAGTCGGCACACGCTCCATCTCCGTCGCCGTGCAGGACGTCGGGGACTCCCGCTATCTCTACAACGGTGTGGACGTCACCCAGAACGCGAACTATATGGGCCAGCTCGCCCGGCCGGCGATCGGTGGGGGGGAAGGCGCCAACAACCAGCCGACGAACGCGGACCTGGTGGAGTTGATCATCTACAACCGTACCCTCACCCCGTCGGAGCGACAACAGGTGGGGAATGCGCTGGCGGCCCGCTATGAGGTGGGAGAGGAGCCGTTGGTGGCGCCCGTGGTCTCTCCGGATGGCGGCTATTTCGCGAACGCGCAGTTGGTGACATTGAGTCATCCGGTGTCCGGCGTCGAGATCCGCTACACCACGGACGGGGCGGAGCCTACCACGGAGTCCAGTCTCTATGGGGCGCCATTCCAGATTTCCTCGAATACGACCGTCAAGGCACGTGCATACCGTCCGGGGAACAGCGCGAGTGCGGTGGAGGAAAGCAATTTCATCATCGAAGCGGGGGCTCCGGCTGTCCCCCAACGGCAGGCGATGCTGCTGTGGCTGCGCGCGGGGGTGGGTGTGGTTTCCGATACGGATGGAGTCTCCGTCTGGCGGGACCTGTCCGGAAAGGGAAGTGACGCCCGACAGGATACGGTGGCATCGAGGCCGGTTCTGGATCCCACGGTGATCGGTGGGGCGCCGGGCGTGGTGTTCGACGGCAGCAACGACCATCTGCGGCTCCCCGCGGGTTTCCGCAATCTTTCGCAGGGACTGACCGCGACCTTTGTGTTCCGCGCGGGGACCGCGGCCAACTGGCAGCGGTTGATGGAACTGGGAAGGGGTGAAAACTCACACAATGTCTTCTTCGGCAGGTACCAGAATTCCACGTCGTTTTCCTACGACGTCCGGGGAGCGACGCAGAGGAACCTGGGGGTTCCGAACGGGATGCTTCCATCCACCAATACGGTCATCACCGTGAGCCAGCTTCCATCGGGCGCGGTGAAGGTCTTCGTGAACGGCTCCTTGATTTCCGAGGATCCGGCGTTCCCTCTGCCCTTCGATGTGCTGCGGACCAGCAACTTCATCGGCCGCAGCAACTGGGCCGTGGACGCCTATTATTCCGGAGCCATCTCCGAGGTCATCCTCTATGGAGCCGCTCTCAGTGATCTGGAGCGCGAGACCCTGGAGACGACGGTGAGGGCGCGCTACGGCATCGCCACTTCCGCGACCGGCATCGTCACCTTCTCTCCATCCCCCTCGTTGCTTTATCCAAGCGGGGTGGATGTGGTGCTGTCCTCGCTCACGCCGGAGGCACGCATCCGCTACACGCTGGATGGCTCCGAGCCGACGGAAAGCTCCGCGCTTTATTCCGCGCCGGTCAATCTCTCCCAATCCAGGCGGGTGCGCGCCCGCGCCTTCGCGGACGGCCTGAATGCCAGCCCGTTCAGTGAGGCGACCTACCTGGTGGGCCAGCCACCTTCCAGCGGGGACGGTCTCACCGGAACGTACTATGACAATGGGGACTTCACCGGGGCATCGCTTGTCCGGGTGGATCCCACCATTGATTTCAACTGGAATGGTGCCGCTCCGGACCCGGGCATCGCCGGCGATTCATTTTCCGTGCGGTGGACCGGCAAGGTGTTGCCCCGGTTCTCGGAAGACTATGTCTTCCACGTCGCTTCCGACGACGGCCAGCGGATGTGGGTGGACCTCGATCGGAGTGGAACCTTCGAGCCTGCCGAACTCCTGATCAATGATTGGACCGCACACGGTGAAACCGAGCGTTCGTCCACGCCGGTGCCGCTGCAGGCCGGGGTGCTGTATGACATCCGGGTGGAATACTTCCAGTCCACGGGCCCGTCGTCCGCGAAGATGCGCTGGAGTTCCTTCAGCGAACCGAAAGCGATCATTCCGCAGACACAACTTTTCTCGGATGCGGAGTTCGCACAGACGGTCACCACACCGGTGATCTCTCCGGGAAGTGGTGTTCATACCGCTGCGGTGGAGGTGACGGTCACCTGCGCCACTCCGGGTGTGACCATCTACTACACCACGGACGGGAGCGTGCCGACCACCAACTCCCAGGTCTATGGGGGCAGCTTCTTGGTCGGCGTGACCGGCCAGGTGAGGGCGAAGGCCTACAAGACGGGTTTCAACCCCAGCGGCGTGGCGACGGTCAACTACCAGATCGACGCCCAGCCTCCTCAGATCGGATCTTTGGCCTGGAATGGCACCGCGGTCGTCAATGGTGAAACTTTTGTCCGCAAGGGTGAGTTGTCCACCGTTGCGACGGATAACGACGGGCTCAATCGTGGCGAGTTCTTCTACCGTCCTGAATCCTCGGCCAACCGTGTCCTGATCGGCTCGGACACATTCCCGGCGAATGGACTTACGGTTCCATGGAACATCGCAACCATCACGGACGGAACCTACGAAATCATTGTCCGGGTCTATGACAATTCGGGTACCTGGTCCGAGTTCTCCCGCACGATCAATGTCGCCCTGGCACCGCTGGCAGCTCCTGTGATCACCGCGCCCGCGAGCGGCGTCACCGTGCAGGAGTCCGTCGTGGCCCTTCAGATCCAGGCGGAACCGGAGTCGAACGTGAGGATCTTCCGGGACAATGCGTTCATTTTCTCCGGTTATGCATCTTCCTCCGGCTTGTTGAACTATGCGGCATCCCTGTCGACGGGTACCAGCAGCTTCAAGGCGGTGGCCCGCAACAGGGCGGGGGACAGCGCGGACTCGAATTCCGTGACGGTCACCCGGGTGCGGGAGTTCCCGCAGCTTGCGCTCAGCTTCCCGGGGGAGACGGTGATGGAGAACGCCCAGCTCACCGGAACGGTGAGCATCCCGGCATCCGTTGCTGCGAATGTGACCGTCCAGGTCAGCGTGAGCAAGCCGGGGCGTTTCGAGTCGATGCTCCCGGTGGTGATCCCGGCAGGCAGCACCTCGGCGACCTTCCAGCTCTCTCCCCGGCAGAACACGGTCATCGAGCTGCCGGCACCGGTCCTCGTAACGGTTTCCGCAACGGAGCATCGCAGCGCTTCGGTTGAGCTGACCTTGGGGGATGACGACTATCCCGATATCACGCTGTCGCTTTCCGAGTCCTCTGTGGCGGAGTCCTTCGGTACCGTCATCGGGACGGCCACCCGTGCACAGGCTACCGACCGGTCACTCCGGATCGATCTCACGAATTCACTCCCGTCCCGTGTCACGGTGCCGGCGCATGTCGATATACCGGCAGGAGCGACGAAAGTTTCTTTTTCTGTCAGCGTGTTGGATGACGCACTCGACAACGGCAATGGAACGGCGGCGATCGGCGGCAGGGTTCTGGTGGGTGTCACTCCGGTGGCGGTCGCTCCGGTGGTGAATCTGGAAGTGAGGGATGATGAAGGTCCCGTGCTCCTCCTGACGATGAGCCGCCCTCTCATCCAGGAAGGCGGGCAGGTGTCCGCAACGGTCAGGCGGTCCGGAGGTGATTCCTCCCCGGCCCTCACGGTGGCCCTCTCCGGTACTCCCGCAGGAAAGGTTGGCATGCCTTCCACCGTGATCATTCCAGCGAACCAGAACAGCGTGACGTTCACCATCAACGCCCCGGTGGATCCGGCGGAGAGCGGAACCCGCCCGATCTCCGTCCGCGCCTCCGCAGCGGACTATACGGACGCGATCACCTCGCTTTCCCTCACCGATACCCAGCTCCCGGACCTGGCCGCCGGTGATGTCACCGCGCCGGCCACCACCCCCACGGAGCAATACATGGCCGTGACCTACCGGGTGAACAACCAGGGTTTTGCGCCGACGAACCTCCCATTCATCGAGCGGGTCTATCTTTCCCGCGATCTGTCGTTCAGCAATGATGACGCGTTGGTCCGCCAGGTGGACCAGACCGGTGAGGTGGCGGCCGGCGGTGGATATTCCCGCAGCATCACCGTGCTCACCCCGCGGGATACGGGCATCTACTATCTCATCGTGGTGGTGGATCCTCCCAACGACCTACCGGAGATCGACGATACCAACAACACCGCCGTACTCGTACAGCCGATCCAGGTCCGCCCAGCCTATGAAGTGACGGTGCAGACCGCTCCGGAAGTCGTCGCGGCGAACACCCCGCTGATCTTCACCGGAACGGCTTCGAAGGAAGGCGGCGCTCCGGCACAGTTCTCGATGGTCAACATCCACATCCGTGTGAACAACACCAACCGGATCATCTCCGCGGTGACGAATTCACTGGGTCAGTTCAACGTGACCTGGACCCCGCTGCGGAATGAAGGCGGGCTTTACACCATCGGCGCGGCGCATCCGGGAAGTCCCACCGCTCCGGTGCAGGACACATTCGAGATCCTCACCATGGGGGTGGATTCCCCTCCGGGCGTGGCGATCTACGAGGCGAACACCGCGACGGTGAACGCCATCCTGCGGAACCCGAACAGCCGTCCACTGACGGGGATCACCTTCACCATTCCGGTGTCTCCTCCTGCCGGACTGACCATCACTCCGGCCTTGTCCGCGACCACGTTGGCGGCGGGGGAATCCCTTGTCGTGCCGATTACCGTCACCGCCGCCGCCGGGTTCTCCGGCAACGGCAACTTCCCACTGGTGGTCCAGACTTCAGAGGGGGTGACGATGGATGGAAGCATCAGTGTGTGGGTGGAGCTTCAGAAACCGGTGTTGGCCCTGGATCCGCAGAGCCTCGCCTTCTCAGTGCTGCGGGGTGGCTCGAAGTCCGCCAGCTTCACCATCACGAACACCGGTGGTCTGGCCACCGGGGCCATCCAGGTGCTGTTGCCGGATCTGCCCTGGCTTTCCGTCGCTTCGGAGAATCCGGTTCCGTCCATCCCTCCGGGTGGCAGCGCCTCGGTCTCGCTGGTGCTGACACCTGGTGCGACGGTCCCGCTCACCCAGTATACCGGCAGCCTCGCGCTCAATCCCGCGAACGGCGGCGGCCGGAACTTCCCCTATCAGTTCCGTGTGGTGTCCGACTTGAGGGGAGACATGGGTATCACGGTGGTGGATGAACTGACGTTCTTCACCGCTGAAGCTCCGAAGCTCCAGGGAGCCCAGGTCACCGTCCGTGACGCCGTGACGGCGGAGCAGGTGGCCGTGCTGGAGACTGGTGCGGATGGTCTTGCGAATTTCACCAACCTTCCCGAAGGGTGGTACCGGGTGGATGTGACGGCATTCGAACACGAATCGTTCTCCGGCAACTACTACGTCACCGCCGGGCAGCCGAACGCCCAGGAGATCTTCATCTCGAAACAGCTCGTGAAATACAGTTGGAAGGTCGAGGAGGTGGACATCCAGGACGTGTATGAGGTGAAGATCGAAACCACCTTTGAGACGAATGTCCCGGCCCCGGTGGTCACGGTCTCACCGAGCGACTTCGACGTCGGGGACCTGACGATGCTCGGCCAGTCGAAGACGATCAACATGACCATCGAGAACCATGGCTTCATCTCCGCACAGCATGGTGAGATCAACTTCTCAACGCATCCGTTCTATGAGTTCAAGCCCTTGGTGACAAACATCGGAACCATTCCCGCGAAGAGTTCGATGGTGGTCCCGGTGGTGATCACCCGTGTGGGTGAGTTCGATGGGGAGGGTGGTGTCATCACTCTGGCCAACCGGGGCGGTCGGGTCGCCAAATCGGGCGCGAACGTGCCGTGTGGTGCCTCCGGTTCGGTGAAGTATGATTTCCCCTGCGGACAGCACCTGGTCGAGAAGGTGGCGGTGTTCGTCGTCAGCCGTGTCTCCGGAAGCTGCACGGGCAATGGTGGCCCGGGTGGTGGCGGCGGCTACATCGGGTGGCTGGGTGGATACTATTGGGGTGGAGGCGGTCCCGGAGGCGGAGGCCCAGGAGGCCCCTCCGGAACATCCCTTTCGTTCGCCTCGCCTGATCCGTGTCTTGATGACTGCATCCTCAAGGCCACGCTCGACTGCCTCATCGGCTACACTCCATTGGGCTGCGCCTATGCCCTCGTTGGTTGTGGATCCAGTCTGTATGACGACATCGGCGGGCCGGAAGGGGTGGCCAGTGGCGATACGACCGCAGGGTGCATCCTTGCGATCCAGGGCTGCATGGCTGACGCGTTGGGGCCTGTCATCGGTGGCATCAACAACACGCTCCAGTGCGGCCTCGCCTATGCGGTTTGCTACAAAAAATTCGGTGGTGCCGGAGGAGGTGCTGGAGGTGGCGGCGGTCCGGGTGGAGGGCCGATCCTGAACTCCGCCAACCGTGCGAAGAACACGGAGGATGGCTACTTCATGACCCCGGAAATGCGACAGCTTTCCCCTGAGATGGCAGTGGCCTGGGACCGCGCGGAGAAGTTCCTCAAGTGGGTGGAGTTCCTGATGGGTGGGAGGGAAATCGTGTTGGCCATGCGTCTTCCTGGCGGACAGGAATTCTTCAGCCAGTTCAGCCAGTTCCTCAACGGGGACAGTGATGGCGGGAGCGTGATCAATGAGTCGGAAGCAGCGGTTCTGCTCGCGCTGGCAGATTCTCGGGACATCGATATCCCGGCGGTGGAGAAGGCCATCGCCCGCTGGAACCGGACGATCGACTATAACGCCCGGGGCATCCTGCGGATTGCCGATGTTCCTGCAGGTGACAGCACGGATTTCCTGGATGCGATGGAGTTCGACAACGTCAGCACCGCTGTCTCCGCAGCCGTGGCGGCCAGCCGTGCGGATGGCTTCCTGGATCCTGCCGATGAGCTGCTCCGTCGATATGCAGTCCTGCGTGAAACGCTGGCCGCCGGTTCCGGTGGCACCTGCGCGAAGGTGAAGATCGCCGTTTCGCAGGATGTGATGATGACCCGGACGGCTTTCCGCGCAACGCTCGAACTGCAGAACGAACGTGAGGACGAACTGACTGAAGTCGGGTTCAGCCTCCGCGTTCTGGACGGAGCCGGACTGCCCGCGGATGATCTGTTCAACATCCAGGTGACCCGCCTGACCGGACTCGCCGCCATCGATGGCACCGGCGAGATGCCGGGCAACGGCCTGGGCACGGTGCAATGGACGCTCATCCCGCGGGATACCGCCGCCCAGGAGGCGGACATGCGCTACACGGTGGGCGGTGTGATCCACTACGTGCAGAACGGCGTGGAGTTCAACATCCCGGTGCAGAACGTGCCGATCACGGTCAAGCCGGACGCGGCCCTGACGCTCAAATATTTCCATCAGCGGGATGTTTTCAGCGATGACCCGCACACGGACAAGATCGAGCCCGCCATCCCATACAAGCTTGCGGTCATGGTGGAGAACAGCGGCTACGGTGAGGCGCGGAATCTGAAGATCATCTCCGGCCAACCCCAGATCGTGGAGAACGAAAAGGGCCTGTTCATCGACTTCAAGATCATCGGCACGGAGGTGGACGGGCAGCCGCTGAGTCCGTCGCTGACGGCGGACTTCGGCAACGTGGCTCCAGGACAGCGGAAGATCGCCACGTGGCTGATGACCAGCACCCTCCAGGGGCTCTTCACCGACTACAGCGCGACATTCCAGCACACCAGCGGGCTGGGGGATCCGCGCCTGTCCCTGATGAAGAACGTGGAGATCCACGAGATGATCCGCATGGTCCGCGCCCAGGGTGCGGGGCAGGACTCCGCGCCGGACTTCCTGGTGAACGACGTGCTGGATGCGAACGACTATCCGGACACCATCCACTACAGCAATGGAGGGACGGATCTGGTCACCCTGCGCCAGACTGGTACTTTCACCGGCTCCCTCGCGCCGTCCAACCTGACCATCAACCTCAACGTCGGGTCGTTCAACGGATGGTCCTACATCCGCCTGCCGGATCCGGCGAACGGTGCCTACCGCCTCGTATCCGCGACGCGCTCTGACGGCCGGGTCCTGCCGCTGGACCAGAACGTCTGGCAGACGGACCGCACCTTCATCGGGAATGGCCGCAGGCCCACGTATGAACACATCCTCCACATGGCGGATGACAACAGCACCGGGTCCTACACTCTGGTGTATGAGCAGGCCGCCGCTGCGGACGGCGTGCCGCCCACCAGTGTGGTCGCCGCGCTCCCTGCGGACAGCTATGAGGACATCGCCGTGACATGGAGCGGGACGGACAATGAAGGTGTCGCCTTCTACGACGTCTACGTTTCCATCAACGGCGGAGCCTGGACTCCTTGGCGCACGCACACCTACGCCACCGGTGGGGTTTACAGCGGCACCGCCGGGAATACCTATGCCTTCTACTCCATCGCGACGGACTTCTCCGGAAATCCGGAGGTCAAGACCCCCGGCGCGGAGGCGACGACGACCGTCTCCCGGAACAACCTGCCACCCGTCCTGGAGACCATACCCAACCAGACGGTCAATGAAGGCGGGGTCTTCACCTTGCGCGCCAGCGCGACTGATCCGGACGGAAACAACGGAGAAATCCGCTACTCTGTCGGTGCGAACAAGCCGGGCTTCACCATCGATCCCGTGTCCGGGGTGATCCAGTGGACCACCAGCGAGCAGGACGGCGGCATCACGGCGACCGTGACGGTGGTGGCCAGGGACGGTGGTGTTCCGGCGGCCGTGGCGAACAGGACCTTCACCGTGACCGTGGTGGACGTGAATGATCCACCGGTCATCAGCAGCGTCGCGCCACAATCGCTGGAAGTGGGTGGGGTTCTTCTGGTGGATGTGGATGCGACGGATCCTGACTTCCCCGTGCAGAACATCTCCTTCGCTCTGACGGCGGCTCCTGTGGGAGCCTCCATCAATCCGCAGACAGGGGTGGTGACCTGGTCACCGGTGGCTGGACAGGGGGGCAGGAGCCATCTGTTCACCGTGGTCGCGGCGGATAATGGAACCCCATCCCGCTCCGCGGAAACGAACTTCGCGGTGACGGTCACCGAGGAATCCGACAAACCTCCGATCTTCACCGCAGTGCCGGTGGTCCTGTGGACGAAGGGTCAGACCTACTCGCTGATGGTGGCGGCCACGGATCCCGACGGGGATGCGGTCACCCTCAGTGCGAACCTGGTTGCCGCAGCGGGATCCACCTTCGCGGATCTCGGCGCGGGCAGCGGCAGGCTGGACTGGAATCTGGGGACGGTGAACTCCGGTGTCTATGAAGTGCCCATCACCGCCAGTTCCAACGGTCTGGCCGTGAATGCGATGGTCCGCATCAAGGTGGTGGATGACAACCTTTACTGGAATTGGATCAAGGATGCCTTTGGCGACCTCGGAGATAGCTTTGACCTTTCCCTGCTGGAGATGGACGCCGATCCCGACGGAGACGGCATCGGCAACGTCCATGAAATGGCGTTCCTCACCAACCCGCAGGTGCCCGACCAGCCGAAAGTGGATGTCTCTCTGCAGATCGATGATCCGTTCTCGATCGTCCGCTTGGTGACGAAGCGCCGTGTGGGATCGCAGGCATTCGTGGATCTTGCTCCGGAATTCAGCGCGGATCTCCTCAGTGCCTGGCAACCCGCCCCCCCCGCGGACTGGACGTCTGACATCAATCCCCGTGGCGACGACGACGGACGCCCGGAGACGGAAACCGTGGAGTTCCTCCTCTACGGCTATCATCCGGAAGGTCTGCCGGACAAAGCCTTCTACCGCATCCAGTCGAAGAAGCGGCCGGGTCACTGAGGCCGCGAAAGAGATCTCCCCCCAACATCCCCCCATGAATGCACACTGCGAATCGCCGCGGTATGGCAAGGTGTTTGCCATACCCGCCGCCCTTGGTCTGACCTGTCTCATCTCCGCCGGTGCGGAGCGGGTGGACTGGCTGGAGTTTTCCCCGGTTGGCAACGCCTCCGGCTTTTTCCTGCGGGATGATTCAGGCACGTCACTGGTGGAGGGATCTCTCGCCACCCAGAGGGGGACCGTGTTTTCCGGGTTCCCGTCCGCACGGACCTTCTCGGGAGAGTACTGGCAGGGAAGCACGGGATTCACCGATAGCCTCAGCGGGAACGCGTTGGTGCACGCGACCGCTTTCCGGGTGGCCGCACCATCCGGCGGGCCGGCCAGCTACACCATCGAGCTCGATATTCCGGAGAACCGTGAGATCCTGCTGATGGTGGGGGATCTCTACCACGGCAGCGACATATCCCGCACCGCAGGGGTGAACATCTCCGCGCGATCCGACTCCTCCGTGGCGGGGATTTCGCTGGAGGGAATCTGGGGCTGGGACAACGGGATCTCCCGGATGTCGGATGATCTCGCCTGGATGGCGGGTGTCGGCACGCTGTCCACGGTCACGGGTGCCACCGGTGAATCAAAGGCCGCGTTCTTCCGCATCGACCCTGTCTCCGGAACGAATGCCCGGCTGGTGCTAGGTGTCCCGGATGGCCTTGCGGGCACCGGTGACACGATCATGGTGGCGCTCGGCGTGGTCGTTCCGGAACCCTCCGCCACCTTGCTCGGGCTGTCGGGAGGAGCGGCATTGCTGTTGGGGAGACGGCGCGTTACGGGCACCGGATCCTGAAAACCAAATCGGCAGATGACGCCGTGGGGGGAATCACCTGCCGATCTCTTTTTGGGGGGAATTTTGTCACCGTTCCGGTCGGGGGGAGTCCGTCGCGCTGACGAAAGAACCATGTCACGAAACCGGTCATCCGGATATCACGCGATCACGTGGAGGATCCGGCTTGATGCCTGATGGACTCTGTTAGAGGCCACCGGTCCTGCGATCATTGGCGGGCGCGCTCGATGTATTTCTGCACCTCCACCGGGATGTCCGTGCAGATGGCATCCACCCCCAGCCCCAGGCCCAGGAAGTAATCCTCCATCGTGCGTCCGGGCCAACCGGTGACGATGAAGCCCTGTTTCTGGGCATCCTTCACGGCCAGCCTTGTTGTTCCCTCCATTTTGCAGGCCACCCGCTTCGCGCCGATGTCCTTGGCCGCCTGCAGGATCTCCGGAGTGAGGGGTCCTCCCTTGATGAACATGATCTCAGCGTCCGGATCGAGCGCCTTCACCGCCTTCAACGGGCGGGGATCGAAAGAGGTGAAAACGTAGGTGCTTCCTTCCGGGATCTTGGCGGTGACGGCGGCATGGATCTTTCTCGCATAGGCTTCGATCCTTTCGTCGGGATAGAGATCCTTGTTGCTGGTTTTCATCTCGAACTCGATGTACATGCCGGGTTTGTCGGCGAAGTATTTGAGGAAATCCGCGAGAAGCGGCAGCGGCTCGCCGCCTTTCTTGCTGAGGACTTTCCGGGCCTCCTCCGCCTGCAGATTTTCAACCGGTCCCTCACCCTGGTGGGTGCGCTGGAGGGAGTCGTCATGAAGGATGACCAGCTCGCCGTCCTTGGTCATGCGGATGTCCAGCTCGCAGCCGCGGATGCCAGCCTCGTAGCTGCTGCGGAAGGCGGTGAGGGTATTTTCCTCAAACTCGTAGGCTCCGCCGCGATGGGCGAAGTGGAATGGCTTTCCGCGCTCGGCGGCCATGGCATGCTGTGTGAAAGAAGTGGTGAAGATGCCGGAAAGCAGGAAGGAGAGAAAGACGAAGGGTTTCATGAGGTAGGTGAGCAGCGCCGTAGGGAGGCGCGTCCATACCTTTCTACGGGAAGGGCCGGCCCATCTGTCAACAAGGCATGCGTGACCGAATCGCTCCCTTTAGACTGAGAATGGCCATCCGGAGAGAACCGGACGGCCATTCCCACACACGGAGGTCCGTGCCCCGGCTCAGAACTTCCAGCGATAGCCGGCTTCCGCAGCCCACGTGTTGTCCAGATCGTAGTTGTCCGCATCGTCGAAGCGGATGTAGCGGGCTCCGGTGTAGATCTCGGAGTTCTGTCCGACCTGGAAGTTCACCCCGGCGAACGCCTGTGTGGTGAAGACCGTGTCGTGATCATGGCCCGCGCCAGCCACCTTGAGGTCTGTGAAGGAAGCACCCGCTCCGACACCGAAATACACGCCGATCCAGTCGTTGAGGGCTTTCTCGAACTGAACGTTGAGTGTCACCGGGATGATCTCCAGATCGGAGTCAATACCCCCGACGCCGAGAGGAATGTGGGATTCGTTGTCGTCTTCCACGAAGCCGCCTTCGAGGAAGAAACTGGTGCGGAATCCCAGTGGACTCCACGGGGATTTCACTCCGGCATTGAGGGCATACATCGGCTCCTCATACTCGAAGAGATAGCTCACGGAACCACCCGCGAACCACTGCCACATCGGGGACTCCTCGACGGGCGCTGGTTGGTAAGGTTGGCTCGGCTCACCGGCGAAGGCCGGAACTGCGAGGGCGATGGCGGATACAGTAATGGGTACGATCAGCTTGTTCATGGTAAGGGACCTGATCGCACGGGAATGGTGGCCGTCTAATGCGAATATTCGCTATAAATGGCTCAATGAAGGTGAATTATGAGACAATGCGCATAATTTTGGTGGATAAGAATGCAGTTTTGTGTAGTCGTCGCAATATAAGACAGTTAGGAGATTAGAGCATTTTAAATAAATCCGTAGCCGCAGTGGGCGAACCAATGGGCGGCGTCCTTTTGGGTGACGCGGGACAACGCGTCGCCGATTGCCAGGAGAAGCGCTTCATTGGTGCGCGCTTCGGCTTTGCGGAGGAGTGCTTTGACTTTGCTCCACATCAGTTCGATCGGATTGAGATCCGGAGAATAAGCCGGAAGGAATCTCACCTTCACGCCTGCTTCCTCCAGCAGGTTGAGGGCCTCACGATCCTTATGGGCGCTGAGATTGTCCATTACGAGGATATCCCCCGGTGCGAGCGTGGGCAGCAGGATCTCGCGGACGTAAGTCCGGAACACCTCCGCGTTGAGGGCTCCTTCAACCGTCATACAGGCGGTGCTGCCGTCCTGCCGGATCGAACCGATCATCGTCGTGGTCCTCCAACGGCCGCACGGGGCGCTGGCATGAAGGCGTTTTCCGCGCGGAGAGCGGCCGCGCAAACGGGTCATATTCGTTTTCGCCGCCGATTCGTCGAGGAAGACGAGGCGGGAAGGTTCAAATCCTCCTTGGATTTTGCGCCAGATCCGGCGGCTGCGGGCGACGTCCGGCCGGGATTGCTCGGCGGCGCGGAGCGTCTTTTTTTATATGTCAGCCCCATGTCAGCCAGCACGTAATGGATGGCCTGGATGGTGCATTCCAGACCGAGGCGGGCGCGGATCTCCTCAAGGGTGAGATCGGGTTGATCAGCCAGGAGGAGGCGCATCTCACGGCGGTGGGAATCGAGGATGATGGGTTTGCGGCCGCTGCGGTGATGGAGCGGGGAGATGTCGCCGAGACGGCTCCGCTGCTGGAGCAGCTTTTTGACCATGCCCAGTGACACTTCAAAGCGGCTGGCCACCTGTCCGCGGCTGACATCGCCACGATCATAAGCCTTGAGGATGCGCTGCCGGAGATCGACCGAGATCGTTGCCATAAGGCAAGGATAGCAACAAATCCTGAAACGGCTACAATATTATTTAAAATGCTCTAGTGGGCGTTTACTGTAACGAAAAAAGCGGACCCTCTGAGAAGGTCCGCCTTTGGGTAAAGATGGGGGCAATGGTGCTGTGGTATCAGGCTCTCCGCTTGCCAGCGATTGCGGAGGAGAACATGCGGCGCTCCATTACGGCCTCATCGTTTACGGGTATCAGGTGGAAGATATTGTGGTCTTTCATCATGTTCTCGATCCGAACCATCTCCATGGGAAGCTTGCGCTCCCCATCCCGGCAGTTGGCGGCGGCCGTGCGGAGGATGTGTCCTTTCAGCGCACGGGACTTTTCCTCGGAAGTTAGTTCGAGATCGGTGAGAAAGTGGATGTGGTTCATAATGGATCGGTGTTATCGTTCAAAATCCGGCTTGGGCGCGTTGCAGCCACGCGATGGCGGCAACGATGGCGATCGCCGCCATCCAGCCCAGGATCTCCATGGTTTGATTGCGAATCATTGGTGCTTTCCCATTCGCAGGGCCCACGCCAGCGATTATGGGATTTTTAAATCACTGGTATTCAATGTTTAATGTGAAAAACGGAAGCCCCCTTGTGGAAGCTTCCGCTGCAAGTTGTAGGCGCTCATTGCAGAACGCAAGGCGTCGGCGTTGCGCCGTTAATGTGTTGGCATGGGTCCGGCATCCGCCAGCTCGTCGCGGGAGAACTCGCGGCGGATACGTTCGCGTTCCCGGTCGATCTGCTCTGGTGTTGCGCCGAAACTCTCGAGAATGTTCTCGGTCATGGAAAGGGCGACCTCCCCTTCGCCAGTGAAGACGCTGTCCGCACCAACTGCGGCCAGGGTCTCCGCTTCACGTAGGTAGGAGGTGCGGGCGATCACGCGGACGTTGGGATTGAGGCGACGTGCCTCCCGGATCAGCTCTTTGGCAGCCTGCACGCTGGAGGCGCTCAGGATCAGGATCTGTGCTTCGTCCGCACCTGCGGTCTTGAGCGTTTCGGCATGGCCGGCATCTCCGTAGACCGCGGCGATGCCCTCCGCCCTGAGGCGTTGCACCGTGTCCACATTCATTTCCACCACGACCGGGGAGAAGCCGTTGTCGGTCAGCAGGCGCACCACGGTCTGGCCGACCGGGCCGTATCCGACGACGATCGCCTTGCGGAGGGAATCATGCTGGGGATCGAACTTCGGTTTCTTGCCCACCGCAGGGTTCCGGTTCAACATGGCCCAGAGTCTCGGACGCTTTGCCAGCGCGGCCTCGATGGGATCCACCGCACGGTAGAGGAGGGGGGCCAGTGTGATGGAGATGATGGCGGTGGCGACCAGCACGTTGAACGCGCGGCCATCGATCAGCTCATACTGCATGGCCATGGTGCCGACGATGAACGAGAACTCGCCGATCTGGGAGAGCACGGCACCCACGGCCAGCGCAGTGCGGGAGGGATAGCGCAACACCACGGTGATGATGATGGCGGCCAGCGGCTTGCCAACCATGACGATGGCCACGGTGGCCAGCACCATCCACGGGCTCTGGACGAGGATATGATAGTCGAACAGCATGCCGACGGAAACGAAGAACAGGACCGCGAAGGCATCCTTCATCGGCAGCGCGTCGGTGGCGGCCCGGTTGCTGAAATCGGAGCGTCCCACCACCATCCCGGCGAGGAAGGCGCCCAGCTCCATCGAGACACCGAACAGCTTCGCGGAACCCACGGCGATGCCCAGCGCCAGCACCAGCACACCCAGGGTGAAAAGCTCCCGGGAGCGCGTGCGGGCGATGAGTGTGAGGATCCTGGGAACCGCCCAGCCACCGACGAAGAACACGACGGCGACCAATGCGACGATCTTCACCGTCGTCCAGAGCAGCGCCACGGCCACGGCGCCGCCGTTCAGCTCCGCATCCGCCCCGCCGCCGAAGATGGCGGGGATGAGCACCAGTACGAAGACCGTGAAAATGTCCTCCACCACCAGCCAGCCGATCGCCACGTGGCCGATGGGGGTGTGCAGGTGGTTGTTGTCCACCAGGATGCGGGTGAGGACCACGGTACTGGCCACCGCGATGGCCATACCGAACACCGCGCCCTGCGTCCAGGTCATGCCCCACGCGTGCATGATGAACATGCTCAGGAGGGTCGCCGCAGCGCTCTGCACGACAGCCCCGGGGATGGCGATCCGCTTTACCGCCAGCAGCTCCTTGAAATGGAAGTGCAGGCCCACGCCGAACATCAGCAGGATCACCCCGATCTCGGCCAACTGCTTCGCCATCCCTTCGTTCGCGACGAAGCCAGGTGTGTGCGGACTCACAACGATGCCCGCCAACAGATAGCCCACGATGGGGGAAAGTCCGATGCGGTGGGAAAGATAGCCCAGAAGCAGCGCGGCACCCAGACCTCCCGTGATCGTCAGGATCAGGTCGATGTTGTGGATCGCCGCACCTAGAAAGCCGGAGGAGGAGATGAAGTTTGAAATGAGGGCGACATCGTGCATCTCCGCTCCCGGTAAATCAATTTTCCAGGATTTTCCAATATTTTCCGACGACTTCCATCTAACTGTTAGATTGGAGGATGCTTGATGGGGCTGGGTTGCAGCGTGGGCATTGATCCGGAGATCCACGGCTGCACGGGATTGTCGCCGCTGATTTTCCGGGGTCTGACAGAGTTTGCATCTGCATCCGGATTTCGGACGAAACGACTGTTTGGGCGGATCCCGGGATCATCCGCAGGATGATGGTGGATCACGGGAGCCACTCCCGTGGATCCAGTCCGTAGTAGCCTACCAGCTCCTCATAGAGTTCGGGCTGTTTCCCGGAGAGCTGCCGCGGTTTCTCGAAGAATGTCTCCGTGGCCACGGCGAAGAATTCCGCGGGGCTGGTGGCTCCGTAGGCATCCATCACGGTTTTCCGCCCACGTTCGGTGAGTTCCTGGAAATCAGCGTAGCTTTCGGAGAAAACACGGGCCCATGAACGGTAGGCCGCACGGCTGGCAAGTCCGGGGGCACCGTCGGTCGGTCCGTCTTCATGGTCCAGTTGATGGGCGAACTCATGGAACGTGACGTTGCTCCCATCACGGATGTCCCGCGCGCCCTGTTCGACCGAATCCCATGACAGGATGATGGTTCCGGTTTCCCAGGATTCGCCCAACCGGTGGACCCGGCCCTCCGTGACCACCCCCATGGCGTCCACGCTCTTGTGGATGGAACTGAAGGTGCTGGGATAGAGATAGACCGTCCGCAGTCCGGGATATGGGACGCCGTCGCGGTGGATGACCAGCAGGCAGGCCTGGGCCGCCACGGTCAGGATCATATCATCCGTGACATCCAGGCCGTTGCAGCCCTCGAAGCGCACGGACTCCACAAAGCGGGCGATGCGTTCGTGCAGGTGCTGTCTCATCTCATCCGGCAGCCGCTTGTAGAGGGGGAGGTTCTTTTCCAGCAGAGTGATCCATTCCGGCTGAAATTCACCATTTCCGTCTTCGCCTCCCCCCATCCATTCCTTGAGCTTTTCCCAGATCATCCGGGAAAGACCCTAGGCAGCCGCCGGACATTCATCAAGCGGCTGGATCGGAACATGCCGGTCCCGGCAGCAGGGGATCACTCCTGCTTTTTCTCCGGCTCGATGAGAGTGATGGGAATGCGTGCGAGGACGATGTTGCCGTCCTCGTTCATGTAGCGGATCTCGGCTGGGCCTGCGGTTTCAGTGGCGGTGACGCTGGAGGGGCTGCTCTTGCTGGTGTAGATATAATCCTCATATCCGCCATCCTCGGTTGCTTTGGGGACGATGGTGATGAAGTCGCCCTTGTTGTTGGGACCGGTCCATTCGATGGCGACGGCTTGTCCAGCGACGGCTTGAGGGGACGCTTTGAGGCTGATGACCGCGGCGTTGATCATGATGGGGGAGCGGAAGAGGACTTTGTTGCCATCCTCGTTCATGTAGCGGATTTCGGCGGGGCCAGGGGTGTGGGTGGCGGCGATGGTGGTGGGGGATCCGTCGCTGGTGTATGACCATTTCTGGTAATGACCGTCTTTGACCGAGGTTGGGACGATGGTGATGAAGTCGCCTTTGTTGTTGGGGCCGGTCCATTCGATGCTAACGGGGGAACCTGCAACCGCTTCGGCGGGGGCTTTGAGGGTGACTGCACCTTTGACGATCTGGATGGGATGGCGCGCAAGGACGATATTCCCTTGCTCGTTCATGTAACGGATCTCCGAGTCACCCGGGGTGCTGGTTGCGATGACATTGAGGGGGGAGTTGCCGCGGGTGTAGGTCCATTTCTCGTATTCGCCATCCTTGGTTGCCTTGGGGACGATGGTGATGAAGTCGCCTTTGTGGTTGGGACCGGTCCATTCAATGGAAACGGCGGAGCCTGCGACGGCTTCGGCGGCAGCCTTCAGGGTGATCTCGAACTTAGTGAGTTCCACGGGCTTGCGGGCGAGGATTTTGCCTGTGATGCCTGAAATATAGCGGATCTCCGCCTTCCCAGCCTGCATGAGCGAGGTGAGTGTGGAGCTTTCCTTGTCGTGGGTGTAGGCGAAGCCCTGGTTGACATTGTCCGGGGCCTTATCCTTTGCGATGGTGACGTAGTCGCCTTTGGCGGTTTCCGCCTCCCAGGTGATTTTGATCTCGGAACCGGCGACGACCGTGTCCGGGGCAGTGAGGGAAATTTTTCGTGTATCCTCCGGGGCGGCCTCGGGCTTCATGGGGGTGGTGGCGGCACCGACGGCCAGGTCGAGGGCGTCCTTGAGGGACGCGGCGTCGGAGGCGGGGAAAAATCTGCCGCCTGTGGAGTCCGAAATGCAGCGGAGTTTCTCGGTTTCCTCCGGTTTGAGATCGAATGCGATCACGTGGGCGGTGAAATCCACTCCGAGCTGTTCGAGTTTCTTCGCGGCGGCACACGGGTCGGCGTCGCAGGTTTCCAGTCCATCGGAGACGAGGATGACGGTGGCTTTGTTCTCCTTGTAGCCAAGGCCCTCCGCGGCGAGTTCGAGGGATGCGGTGATCGGAGTCATGCCTTTGGGCACGATCCCATCGACTGTCTTGATGAAGGTGGACTTGTCGATCTGCCCGACGGGGATGAGGAGTTCGATGTCAGCGCAGTCACCCTTGCGGCGGTGACCGTAGGCCATGAGGCCCAGTTCGGTGGTTGAGGGCAGATCGGTGACGAGATTGCGCACAACCTCACGTGCGATCTCGATCTTGGGCTTGCCGTTGATCTGTCCCCACATGCTGCCGGAGGCGTCGAAGACGATGAGGGCGGAAGCGGACGGAGTGGATTGCTTTTCCTGACATATGGCGGTGGAGAAGCTGGCGGCAAGGGTGAGGAAAGCTGTGGTGACGTATCTCATGGGGTCCGGATGCTCGTTGACGTTAGATTTGCTATCAGCCGATGTTGTATGGCGCAATGCCAATGGGCTGATGTTTCGTTCCGACGCATCCTGGCCGGAGATATTCAATCGATTGTGAGATATTTCGGATCAGAAGATGACCTGGAACGGCAATTGTGATCATGCGGAATTTTTTTGAGGACGGCTGTCCATTTTCGCGGATGCCGTCCGTCATATTTGTGGAAACCATCCCCAATCATCATGAACAAACCGAATACCGTCATCCTTCATCGGGTTCTCCGTGCCACGCCGGACCGCATTTTCCGCGCCTTCACCGATCCGGACGCGAAAGCGAAGTGGCTGCCTCCACATGGATTTGTCGGAAAAGTCCATCACCTCGACCTGAAGGTGGGCGGTAACTACCGCATGTCATTCCGCAACTTCAGCACCGGCAGCGAGCACCACTTCGGCGGCACCTACCTGGAGATCATCCCCGGGGAGAAGCTGGTGTATTCCGACCGCTTCGAGGATGAGAACCTGCCGGGCGAGATGAAGAACACCATCCTCATCAAGCCGGTCTCCTGCGGCACGGAGATCCATATCACCCAGGAGGGCATCCCGGAGATGATCCCGGTGGATGGTTGCTACCTCGGCTGGCAGGAATCACTGGCTCTGCTGGCGCAACTGGTGGAAGCGGAGATCCCGGACCAAGGCTGAGCCGCGTTTGCTTCACCGGATCGTCACCGACGTTCCTTTTCCGACGAGGGTGTGGAACATCGCCGCGTCCCAGTTGGAAAGGCGGATGCAGCCATGGCTGCCCGCCCGCCCGATGGTGTCCGGCACGGGCGTGCCATGGATGCCGATTCCCGGGAGGTTCAGTCCTGCCCACAGGATGCCGACCGGATTGTTCGGGCCGGGAGGCAGGTTGAAGAAATTCTCCGTGCGCTCGCCGCGCTTCAGCACGCCCAGATCATACCGATACCATGGCCACGGCACGGAGCCGACAATCCGCCATTCGCCCGCAGGAGCGGGATGTTCCATCGAGCCGGGAGTGATGGGGAAGGCGGCGATCAGGCGGCCGCCCTCCCGCACTTCCAGCATCTTTTCCCGCAAGTCCACCAGCACGCGGCGGGAGGACGCGGTGCCGGATGAAGGAGCGGGGTAGGTCGAGGGAAAGGCGTCGAAGCGGAATGGCCGGGCGACGGCAGGCACCGTGACGGTGGTGCCTGGCTGGACGCTGTTGATATCCATACCCGGGTTCAGCGTTCGGAGGAACTTCTGTGTGGTGTGGAAGCGCTCCGACAACAACTCGATGAGCGTGGTGTAGGGCATTTTCTGTTGTTTCGCCTGTGCCTCCGGTTCGTTTGCCATGGTACCCAGCGCGGAGAGATCCTTCGCCGTGATGGTGTAACTGGACAGGGTGGAGATGGCGGAGATGTCCGGCCGCCAGTCCGGGGATAGCCCGTTCGCCTGCTGGTAGCGGGCCAGCGCCTTGCCCGTGAACTCCCCGGACCGTCCGTCAACGACGCCGGGGCCGAAGCCCTTGGAATCGAGGAAGATCTGCACTTGCAGCGTGTCTTCCCTGGCGATGGAACCCGGAGATGGATGAGCGCCTTGGCGGCCGCTTCCGGGCACCAAGGAACAACCGGCAAGGAACACCGGTAATGCGGTGCAAAGAAGGACGGCGGTGTGGCGGGGAAGGCGCTGCATGTCCGCAATTTGGCGAGCGAACCGCCGTCCGCCACCAGTTTGTGCGGGCGGAGTGGACTACTCCTTGAAGTCGGTGTCCGCCTTCGCCAGATCCAGCTCCTTGATCCAGGTGTTGCGGTAGCGGACGTCGTGGCCCTCGCACTGGAGCTTGAGGCCGCCGGGGGTGTCGGTGATGCCCCTGCCGCCGTCGTTTCCTCCGTCGATGCCGGAGCGGGGGCCGCCCCAAACCTGGTTGATGGTCTGGTTCGAGTGGACCTTCTTGCCGTTGAAATACATGGTCACCATCGCTGGTTCCACGCGCTTTCCGTCCTGGAAACGGGCGGCTCGGAAGACGATGTCATAGCTGTTCCATTTCCCGAGGCCGAGGTAGGTGTCGTAAGGGGATTCCGTCTCGTTGATGACCGCGCCCAGTCCGTGTTTGGTCTTGTCGCCGTCCTTGATTTGGATCTCGTAGCGGTTCTGGAGATAGACGCCGCTGTTGCCACCGGGCTTCATGACGCAGAACTCGATGTGAAGGCGGAAATCCCGGTATTCCTTTTTCGTCACGATGTCCGCCGCACCATACTTGCCGCCCGCCGCGGCGGGATCATCCGTCTGGAGCGCGTGTTTCCCGGCATCGACCGGATCCTCGACGATCTTCCATTTGATGGGCATGGAGGACTTGAAGCCCGGCCCCTCCCAGTAGATCCACTTTTCCTCGAGGGTCTTCTGAGTGCCGTCGATGATGACCTCCGCGCCTTCGGCGGGCTTTGCTCCAACGCCGATTTCCGCGTGGAGGGTGGGGGCGAATAACAGGGAAAGGAGAAGGGCTTTTTTCATGATGCACCCATTACGGACCGAACCCCCGGGTTCCATCAAGACATTCCGCAGGTTGCTTCCCGGGGCCGGGAAAGATGGAAGAAATCGAACCGCAGATGAACACAGACTGAAGTATCCCGCCCCAATCCTCTTCTTATCTGCGCCAATCCGCGTTCATCCGCGGTTGAAAAAACCGCCGTCAGGGGAGGTGCCTCCACTCTCCGCGTCACCTCACTTCCTGAAATACCTCACGACCGCAGCCACAAGGCCTGGAATGTCGTGCGGAGTGGCTTCGAAGGCGGGCTTCATGTCCTTTTTCCGCAGCGTGTCGCTGGTGACGGGGCCGATGCTCCCGGCAACGCAGTCTTCCGGCCAGGCGATGCCCATGTCGAAGAAATGATCCACCGTGGAGCTGGAGGTGAAGGTGATGAGGTCCGCGCCTTCTTCCTCGATGCGCGCGCGGGCACCGGTGGGATCCTCGGTTTCCGGCACCGTCTTGTAGGCGATGCATTCATCGACGATCGCACCGAGCTCCTCCAGGCCCTTGCCGACGACGTCGCGGGTCTCCGCGGCTTTCACCCACAGCATGGTGAGGTTTTCGACAGACTCCTTTTTGAAGGCCTCGATGAGGCCCTCTGCGACGAAACGCTCCGGGATGAGATCGACGGCGAAGCGGTATTCGCGGATCTTCGCGGCAGTGCCGGCGCCAATGGCTGCGATGCGCGGGTTGCCCAGGCTGCGGGCGTCCTCGAAGGTGGCGAAGAAGGCGTCGAAGAACCGCTCCACGCCATTCGGGCTGGTGAAGACGAGCCAGTCGTATTCGTGGGCGTGGGTGACCATTTCCGCGAAACCGAGGCGGTCGTCCGGATGCTCGATGCGGATGGTGGGGAGCTCGATGACATCCGCTCCCAGGTCCGCCAGTGACTTGCTCAGTTCACCGGCCTGCTCGCGGGTGCGGGTGACGACGATCTTTTTTCCGAAAAGGGGACGCTTCTCAAACCAGTTGATCTTCGCGCGCTCCTTCACCACGTCTCCGATCACGGCGACGGCGGGGGAGGAAAAGTTCGCTGCCTCCGCAATGTCGGCGATATCCGCGAGCGTGCCCTCGATCGTGGACTGCGAGCCGGTGGTGGCCCAGCGGGTGAGGGCGATGGGCGTTTCCGGAGCCGCCCCCTCCGCGATGAAGGAGGAGGTGATCTCCCGCAGGCGGGCGACGCCCATCAGGAACACCTTCGTTCCCGGTGCCTTGGCGAGCTGCGCGTAGTCCACGGAGGTGAAGCCCTTCGTCGGGTCCTCATGACCCGTGAAGATGGTGAGCTGCGTGTTGTGGTCGCGGTGGGTGACGGGGATGCCCGCGTAGGCCGGACCGGCGATGGAGGAACTGATGCCGGGGACGATCTCGAAGGCGACACCGGCGGCGGCCAGCTCGGCGGCTTCCTCGCCGCCACGACCGAAGATCATCGGGTCGCCGCCCTTCAGGCGGACGACATTTTTGCCCTCCTTCGTCTTCTCGACGATGATGCCGTTGATCTGGTCCTGCGGCACGGCATGGTCCTTCGCGCGCTTGCCGACGTAGATCTTCTCGCATCCGGCCTTCGTCCAGCGGAGGAGCTGGGGGCTGCTCAGCGCGTCATAGACCAGCACATCCGCGGACTCGATGAGTTCCTTCGCGCGGAGGGTGACGAGGCCGAGGTCGCCGGGGCCGGCGCCTACGAGGTAACAGGTTCCGGATTTGCTCATGAGAGGGAGTTGAAAAGTTGGGCCGCGAGGGCGATGGGGTTGTCCGCCGGGCCGGTGAGGCCGCCGGTTTTCGGCTCGCCGCCCGCGTCCGGAAAGACGCGCGCCTTGAGTGTGAGCTGGCCGTTCTCCAGCTTGGAAAAGACACCGACAGGGGTGTGGCAGCCGCCGTCCAGCAGGCGCAGGAATTCCCTCTCCGCGGAGATGCGGATCATCGTTTCCTGGTGGTTGATGCCTTCGCAGAAAATGCGGCTGGGGGCGTCCGTGGCGCGGATCTCCAGGGCGATGGCACCCTGGCCCGCAGCGGGGTAGAACTCCTCTTCCGGGAGGCGGACGGCATGCAGCCCGGGGATGCCGACGATCGTCTCGCTGTTAGGCAGAAGAGGTTCCTGCTGGAGATAGCCCAGCCGCAGCAGTCCGGCTTCCGCGAGCAGGATGGCGTCATAGAGACGCTCGGTGGCGGCCTTCTTCAGGCGGGTGGGGACATTTCCACGGAGATCGACGACTTCCAGGTCCGGGCGCAGCCATTGGATCTGTTTGGCACGGCGCACGCTGCTGGTGCCCACGCGCCCGTTCTGTGGAATGGCATCCAGCCCACCCGGTTTCCTGCTCACCAGCACGTCCCGGATGGGTGCCCGCTCCAGAACGGCGGCGACGGCGAACCGGTCCTCCAGCACGGTGGGCATGTCCTTCAGACTGTGGACGGCCACGTCGATGTCGCCGCGGTCCAGGGCCTCTTCCAGTTCCTTGATGAAGACTCCTTTGTCAAAAGTACCCTCCGCCTTCGCCACCTCGCTGAGGGAAAGGTCGGTGCGGCGGTCGCCGGTGGTGCGGATCACTTCGCGGCGCAGGGACAGGCCGTGGAAGGCCTCTGCCAGCAGTTGCTCGGTGGTCGTTGCCTGGACCAGCGCCAGCTCGCTGCCGCGGGTGCCGATGATGAGGGGATGGACAGGGGTGGGATCACTCATTTTCAGGTGCCTGGGAGATTGAGTTTGGTGAGTTCCGCTTCGATGATGCGTTCGCATTCCTCGATCTGGCGGCGGCGGCGCACACGCGCTTCTTCCGCCAGTTGCTCCAGCGTGTCGATGTCGTAAAGGTAGACTTCCTCGATTTCGCCCACGGAGGGTTCGATGTCCCGCGGCACGGCGATGTCGATGAAGAAGAGCGGACGGAACTTCCGCGCGCGGCGGATCTTCTCCACGTCCGCCCGGTGGATGATGGCATGGGGCGCACCCGTGGAGGAAATGACGACGTCCACATCCGCCAGCACCCGGTGCCAGTCATCAAAGCGGACCGCCCTGCCTCCCATTTCGTGGGCCAGTTCTTCGGCCCGCTCGTAGGAACGGTTCGTCACGAAGATGGAGCGCGCGCCGCGGGAAACGAGCGCTTGTGCGGTGAGGCGGCTCATTTCCCCTGCACCCAGGATCATGACCTGGCTGTCCTGCAGGTGGCCGAAGATTTTCTCCGCCAGATCCACCGCCACATTACCGATGGACGTCGAACCTTCCTGGATGGAGGTCTGGGTGCGGACTTTCTTGCCGATGCCGAAAGCGCGCTGGAAGACGCGGTTGAGGATGCCGCCGGTGGTGCCCGCCTTCAGCGCGGCATCATAGGACTGCTTCACCTGGCCGAAGATCTCCGTCTCTCCGAGAACCATGGAGTCCAGTCCGCTGACGACCTGGCAGAGGTGCTTCGCCGCGTCGTGTTTCTCAAGCCGGTAGAAATGGGTCAGGTCGTCCGGGGCGAGGTTCTGGCGGGTGGCCAGTCCGGCTTCCAGCCGCTGGAGGGCGGTCCGTCCGCTGTCCGCGGCGACGTAGAACTCCGTGCGGTTGCAGGTGGAGATGACCACGCCCTCCGCCACCTGTGCGATCCGGGTCAGTTCGTCGGCTGCCTCACCCAGCTTGGTCGTGCCCACGGCGAAGCGCTCACGCACCTCAACGGGGGCGGTCCGGTGATTCAGTCCCAGGCAGGCGAGTTCCATCAGACGAATGCGAAAACCAGCAGTGACATGACGAACAATACCACTGACGCGGAGGAAATCCTTCGCCCGGTCAATCCGCGAACCCTTTTCATTACCAACAGGATCGCGTACCCCGCCCAGACCGCGAGCGCCGCGATGAAGTGGCCGTTCAGCCCATCGTGCGGCATGAGCAGCCCTGCGATGATCCCGGCGGTCAGCAGCCCGAGCCCGAGCCACAGCAGCCGCTCCACGGATACCAGCAACTCCCTGACGGGAGGCAGGTTCTTGAACAAACCGCCCTTCAGGTGGTGCTCCTTCAACTGCCGGTCCAGCACCAGGAACATGATCCCCGCCACGGCGGCCAGTGCGAACGCCCCGTAGCTGAGAACGGAAGTGGCGGAGTGGGTTTCCCCCCAGGCCGTGGTGTTCAGCACACGGGCGGGGGAAGGATGGAGCATGCCGGGAATCAGGGCGATGCTCTGGAAAATGACCACCACCGGGGCGGTGAAGACCCCCAGCAGGGAGATCCGGTAGGCCGGGCCCACCAGGATGTAGAAAAGGGTCAGGGACCAGGAGAGGTAGGCCAGGCGCTCGCCCCAGTCACCCAGCGGGCAGGCGCCGCGCATCTGCCCGCGCAGGGAAAGGAATCCCAGTTGGAAGAGAAAGGCCCCGATCATCCACAACACCGTCCACCGGTTCCGGTCGCCATGGCGGACGGACACAACACCCCAGACCCCACCCGCCAGTGCGAGAAGGGTGGCGGCCAGCAGCATCCAACGCTCCATGCCCCTTCCATGGCTCCCGCCCCCCGCTTGTGCAAGTCCGAAGGTTCCGGGGAGAAAGTTGTGCAACTTTCTTTGACGGACTCCGTATAGAGGCCTACGTTGGTGATGGTCCCCGGATCTCCGGGCCTCCCAACCAACAAAACATAAATAATACCATGAAACTGAAACTCTGGATTCCAGCCTTGGCGCTGCCGCTCCTTTTCGCCTCCTGTGAGAAAAAAGCCGAACTGAGCGAAGAAGCGAAGGCTGCGGTTGAAGAAACCAAGGAAGCCGCCGACAAGGCCGTGGACGCAGCGAAGGACACCGCCGAAAAGGCCGCCGAAGCGACCAAGGAAGCCGGCAGCGATGCGGCGGATGCCGCCAAGGAAGCCGCCGACAAGGCCGTCGACGCCACCAAGGAAGCCGCTGACAAGGCTGTCGAGGCGACCAAGGAAGCCGCCGCAAAGGTGGAGGAAGCTGTCAGCCCGCCACCCGCGCCACCAGCACCCGCTCCTGAGCCAGCCCCGGCGCCGGCTCCTGAACCGACCCCGGTTCCGGCACCTGCTCCACAATAGTAGCACCCCGGGTCCATTGGCTCTGCCGCCGTCCCTTCCCGGGACGGCGGTTTTTTTGTACGGTGGTGGCCATGGTGATGGGGGCAGGCTTGCCACCGGCAAGGAAAAGCCCGGAAGGAACGATCCCGCCGGGCTTTTCGGAAAAGGCTGAAGGGAAATCTTACTTCGCCTTGTCGAGGATGGAGTTCCAGTGTTCCAGGTTGTCCTTCTGGGACTCGAAGAGGGAGGTGGTGTCGTCGTGGATGGTGATGCCGGTGATCTTGTCGCCCACGCCGTTGAACTTGCAGCCGCGCTCGCCGGTGTTGTTCTTGCCGGTGATCTTGCCGACGACGTCCATGCCGTTGGTCACCTGGCCGAAGACGGAGTGGCGGTTGTCCAGGAATGGGGTGGGGGTGGTGGTGATGAAGAACTGGGAGCCGTTGGTGCCCGGTCCGGCGTTCGCCATGGAGAACACGCCCGGCGCGCGGTGGCGCAGCTCAGGGTGGAACTCATCGCCGAACTTGTAGCCCGGACCACCACGGCCGCTTTCGGTCGGGTCGCCACCCTGGAGCATGAAGCCCTCGATCACGCGGTGGAAGGCCACGTTGTTGTAGTAGCCCCGCTTGCCGAGGTTCAGGAAATTGGAAACCGTCATCGGTGCCTTCGAGCCGTAGAGGGTGGCGTCGATGTCACCGGCGGTCGTGTGGAGCGTGATTTTGATGTCAGACATGCCCGCAAGCTGAACGCCGGATGGCGGTGGATCAACCTGATTTAAAGCGGGTGGCGGACGTCGATCCGGTGGGCTGTTAGAGACGGGCAACCGCCGTACGGAAGAAATCTGAAATTCTTTTCATTTTCCGGTTGTCAAAACCGTGGGGTGCCTCTTAGTTTCGCGGCCCGCCCGCGAGGGCAGGAAAGGTAAGGCCCAATAGCTCAGTTGGTAGAGCAGTAGATTGAAAATTTACGTGTCCTTGGTTCGAATCCGAGTTGGGCCACCACCTTGACCTCCAGCAAGTTGCCGGAGACCGCGCTGCGAAAGAAAAGCCGCGCTGGAGATTGGCCGGATGGCCTGCTTTCTCCCTGATTCACCGCATTCCGCAGACGGATGGTTTTTTCCATTTCCGGGCCGGGTGATGGTGTTCATACTCTGCCCCCGGAACGTGGCGCAGATCCCCAACGAGACGATTCAGAAGGTGCTGGATTCGACGGACATCGTCGATCTGATCAATTCCTATATCCCGCTGAAGCGGATGGGTTCGGCGTTCAAGGCGAACTGCCCGTTCCACCATGAGAAGACGCCGTCGTTCACGGTCAGCCCCACGCGGCAGAGCTTCCATTGCTTCGGCTGCGGCAAGCACGGTAGTGCCATCGGCTTCGTGATGGAGTATGAGAACCTGCCCTTCGTGGAGGCCATCAGGAAGCTGGCGGCGAAGGCGAACGTGCCCATCGTGGAGACGTTCGATCCCCAGGCGGATGCGGACCGGCGGTCGAAGGGACGGCTGATGGACCTGCACCGGGAGGCGGCGGCGTTCATGCACGAACGTCTGCTGACGGACCCGGAGGCACGGCACGCCCGCGCCTACATGAAGTCCCGCGGCTTCGGGAAGGAGATGGCAGTGCGCTGGCAGGTGGGTTGGATGCCCCGCGATTCACGGGTTTTCAAGGAATGGGTGAAGGCGAAGAAATTCACCGGCCGGGAGCTGGAGGCGGCGGGTCTCGCCGGACTGAAGGAGGAAGGGAACCCGCGCGCGGGACTCTACATCCGTTTCACGGACCGGCTGATGTTCCCGATCTGCAACGAGATCGGCGACGTGATCGGCTTCAGCGGGCGGAAGCTGCGCGAGGACCAGCAGGGCGGGAAGTACCAGAACTCACCGGAGACGGCCATTTTCAAGAAATCCAGCGTCCTGTTCGCACTGGACCGTGCGAAGAAGTCCATCTTGAAGGAGAAGTTCGCGCTGCTCTGCGAAGGCCAGCTTGACACGATCTGCTGCCATGAGGCGGGGATCGACAACGCCATCGCCACGCAGGGCACCGCCCTCACCACGCAACACGCGCGGATCCTGAAACGCTACATCAGCAACGTGGTCCTCTGCTATGACGCGGACGGTGCGGGCATCGAGGCGTCGGAGAAAGCGTTCAAGGAACTGGTGGCCGCCGGCATGAGCGCGAAGGTGGTGGAGATGCCGCCGGGGGATGATCCTGACTCCTACATCAAGGCCCACGGCGCGGAGGCGTTCCGGAAGCTGATCACGGAGGCGAAGGACTTTTTCGATTCCAAGTTGGGCCGCGCGAAGTCGCTGGGGACGCTGGACACGGCGGCGCAGAGGACGGCGGTGACGAACCAGAGTGTGGAGGCACTGGCGGCCATGAGCGACCATGCGGCGCGGGACCACCAGATCAACGTGGTGGCCACCCACCTGGGCATCTCCGCCGCCGCGCTGCGGGAGTCCATCGCCAAAGTGAAGAAGTTCCCGAAACGGGAAGGCTTCCAGAAGGAGACGGACCGGCCCGTGGCGGAACCGACGCCGCTCCACAGCATCGTCAGCGCGCTCTGCCACCTCGCCCTGTCCTCCGGGATGGCGCAGCATTTCCTGGCGGAGCAGTTCGAGACCCTGCATGAGGCGGACCGCTGGGTGGAGGGCATCCCACTGCTGGAGCGCATCCTGGCATCCGCACCGGATCCCGCATCACCCTCCGCACTGAACACCTTCATGCTGGGCTTGCCGGAGTCCGACAGGCTGGCTTTGTCGAAGGAGGCAAGCCGCTGGGAGGCAGGGGATGAGAACGGCATCCAGAGCGCGGAGCACGCGCTGACCGCACTTTCCTCCGTGGTGATCCAGAAGCGCGATGCCGCGGTGAAGGCGGCGATGCGCGAGCCGGGCCTGTCCCCGGAACGGCTGAAGCTGCTCCTGGAAGAAGCGAAGGAGATCAGCGCCCTGATGAAGGGCATCCAGCGCTTCGAATTCGACGACCAGCTCGCCGCCTCCACCTATAAGCCGAAGGAAGCGGCCTGGAAGAAGAAGTGGGAGAAGAAAGAGGGGTAGGGGTGGTAGCGAATCTCGTGAGAGATTCGGCGGGGTGGACGGCAACTGACGGAGAAGCATTGGTTGGACTTGTTGGAGCGCGGACTTCAGTCCGCCCCATAGAATCCGCCCATGCGAAACCAAGCGGACTGAAGTCCGCGCTCCGTAGAGTCTCGCAGCCGGACGTCTCACGACTTCGGCCACCCCTCCCATCACTTCTTCTTCGCCTGATTCAGCGCCTGGGAGAACCAGTCGTTGCCCGGAGCGCTGTTGGGGCGGAAGTTTCCATTGCCACCGCCGCCACCCTGATGGCGCGGACGGTTGCCGCCGGGGCGTGAATCCCGGTCACCACCGTCCGAGCGGCGGCCACCTTCCAGGTCCGGCTTGGACTTCATGGAAAGGGCGATGCGGTTGCGCTTCAGGTCCACCTCCATGACGGTGATCTGCACCTTCTGGCCGACCTTCACGACTTCCGACGCATCGCGCACGAAGTGGTCCGCGAGCTGGGAAACGTGGACGAGTCCGTCCTGGTGGACGCCCACATCCACAAATGCGCCGAAGGCGGTCACGTTGGTGACGATGCCGGGGAGCTTCATGCCCACCTGGAGGTCGGACGGTTTCTCCACGCCATCGGTGAAGGAGAACAGCTCGAACTGCTTCCGCGGGTCGCGGCCGGGCTTGGCAAGCTCGTTGAGGATGTCC
The DNA here is from genome assembly GCF_026625605.1 of Luteolibacter sp. SL250. Lineage (NCBI taxonomy): Bacteria > Pseudomonadati > Verrucomicrobiota > Verrucomicrobiia > Verrucomicrobiales > Verrucomicrobiaceae > Luteolibacter > Luteolibacter sp. SL250. The sequence continues at coordinate 3,211,799 of NZ_CP113054.1, read as the reverse complement.
TGGAGCGTCGGCAGGCCGACTTCCTCGCTGACGTATTTCTTGAGGTCGATCTTCTCGCGGGCGGCCTCGTTGGTCAGCAGCTCGACGACTTCGCATCCGGCGTCTGCCGCCATGCGCTCCACCAGCGGGTAGCGTTCCGGGTGGACGGCGGAGGAGTCGAGCGGGTGCTGGCCACCGCGCACGCGGAGGAATCCGGCGGCCTGCTCGAAGGCCTTGTCACCGAGGCGCGGCACCTTCTTCAGTTGCTCGCGGGAGGTGAAGGCACCGTTCTCATTCCGGAAGGCGACGATGTTTTCCGCCAGGGAGGCATTGAGGCCGGAGACATAGGAAAGGAGCTTCTTCGATGCGGTGTTGATCTCCACGCCCACGGCGTTCACGCAGGAAATGACGGTGTCATCCAGTGAGGCATTGAGCTGGCGCTGGTCCACGTCGTGCTGGTACTGGCCGACGCCGATGGACTTCGGGTCGATCTTCACCAGCTCCGCCAGCGGGTCCATCAGGCGGCGGCCGATGGAGACGGCACCACGGACGGTGACGTCCTCGTTCGGGAACTCCTCACGGGCCACGTCGGAGGCGGAGTAGATGGAGGCACCACTTTCATTCACGATGATGATCGGCTGGGTGACCTTCAGCTTCTTCACGAAGGCCTCCGCCTCGCGGCTGGCGGTGCCGTTGCCGATGGCGATGGCCTCGACATCGTATTTCTTCAGCAGCGTGACCAGCTCGTTGGCGGCCTCGTAGAGCTGGTGGTTGGAGCCTGCGGTGCAGTGGAGTACGGTGTGGTGCAGGAGCTTTCCGGAGCGATCCAGGACGACGGTCTTGCAGCCGGTGCGGAAGCCGGGGTCGATGGCGAGCAGGCGCTTCTCACCGAGGGCGGAGGCCAGCAGCAGCTCGCGCAGGTTTTCGGCGAAGACGGCGATGGCGGTTTCATCCGCGCGCTTTTTCGCCAGCAAGCGGGCCTCCGTCTCCATGGATGGCATTAGGAGGCGCTTGCAGCCGTCCTCGACGGCTTGGGCGACGTTCTTCGCACCTTCGCCGGAGCCATTCACCCAGTCCGGGAGGGCCTGTGAGGAAACGCGGTCCAGCGGGACCTCCACGCGCATGAGGAGGAAGCCCTCCTTCTCGCCGCGGCGGATGGCCAGCATGCGGTGGGAAGGGATGGCCTTGAACGGCTCCGACCACTCGAAGTAGTCGCGGAACTTCTGGGCGTCCGCCTCCTCTTCCTTTCCATACATGATCTTGGAGGAAACGGTGGCTTCCTCCTCGTAGATCTTGCGCACGCGGCCACGGAGTGCGGCGTCGTCAGCCACGCGTTCCGCGATGATGTCGCGTGCACCGGCCAGCGCGTCGGCGGCGGTGGGGACTTCCTTCTCCGCATCGACGAACTTGGCGGCCTCCTCGGCGGGGTCGGCGGATTGGTTCTCCATCAGCCAGTCGGCCAGCGGGGTCAGGCCGCGCTCGATGGCCTTGGTGGCGCGGGTCTGGCGCTTCGGGCGGAAGGGGGTGAAGATGTCCTCCACGCTGGTGAGGGTGGTGGCGGCGTTGAGCTTCTTTTTCAGCTCGTCGGTCAGCAGGTTGCGCTCCTCCAGAGACTTCAGGACGGCGGTGCGGCGGCTGTCCAGCTCCGCCAGTTGCAGCATGCGGTCGCGGATGGTGGTGATCTGGACCTCGTCCAGGGAGCCGGTTTGCTCCTTCCGGTAGCGGGAGATGAAAGGGACGGTGCCGCCTTCGGCGATGAGCTTCGAGGTGGCGGTGACGGAGGAAAGTGAGATGCCCGTTTCGCGGGCGATGGTTTCGAGGTGGGTCATGGGACGGAGGGGAAAATGAGGCCTCCCGCCGGGGCGGGGCAAGCGAAAGGCGGTGTGCGGAAAATTCAGGTGCCGCAGGGGATTTCCGGCTTGCCAAAGGGGGGGAGACGGAGAGCGGGCCGAATCGCTGTTGGTCAGGACCTGGAGTTCTGGTGAAAGGGGGGCATGAACAAGCGGGGATGTGATGTGATGCTGCGGCTCTCGAATCTGGGAACGGGCATCATCTTCGCCAACAACGCCAGCTACAGCCAGACGGCGGAGGCCGTTAATGCTCCCTCCGGATTGGGCACGGCGACGATTTCGGGAAATGTCACCTTTGGCTCCGTTCCGGCCGGGATGCCCACGATTGCCGGAACGGGCCTGGGGGACTTTGTGAACGTGACATGGGACGGCCTGAACCGGAATGCGGCTCCCGCCACTTCATCTCCGCTGAGAGGGGCGGGTGCCACGATCCAGGCGACGGAATGGGATCTGGAGTTCCGGTTGCGGAGCGCTCCCCATACAGCAGGTGCCTACCGTTGAGGGGGAGGACCCGGCCGGTCAGCGGCGGCGGCGCAGGACGGTCGTGCCGAGGCTGAGGGCAAGGGCGAGCGCGGAGGCAGGCTCCGGAACCGCCGCGCCGTTGAGACGCAGGTTGTCCAGACGGAGGATCTGAAGCGACTCGGCATTGCTTGATGCATACATATAGAGACGGAAGGTTACCGGTGCAGTGACATTGGCGAACGCGGGATCCGTGAAGGTGAAGGTTTCCTGCGCGAGATTATAGACATCTCCGGCACCCGGGCCTGGAACATCGCGGGAGATGGTGGAGCCGATGTTGGTGGAGTAGGGGGTGTCTCCCAGACTGCTGCGGAGGAAGGCGTAGGACGTATAACCGGGCGCGGATCCACCGGCATTCGAGCCTCCGAAATCGAGGGTGATGGTCTGGAGGTTGTAGGAAGTCCCGGCAGTGGGGGTGAAGGTGAAAGAGATGTAGTCGGGCGCGGTGACCGCATCGCCCTCATTTGTTTTCAGACCGCTGGTCCGGAAATAAAACATATGCGAGGACGAGGAAATACCGGCGCCAGTGACGCCCCCTGTTCCGGTGGTGGTGCCGGTGTTGTCCCCATTCGTAAGACTGATGTTCGATGCCGTGCTGGTGATGTCAGTATCGGTGGAAGTGGCGGATCCACTGGCAAAAGCGTAGTTGGCGAGAACCGCGCCTGAGGCGGTTCCTGACACGCTGATGCACGCCGCACAGATCGGGAGGACGAAAGGAATGGGGAAGGGTTTTCCGTTCATACGAAGGACCTGATACCGCCCTGGAAAGAGTCGGGCAATTCCTAATTCGTTTCCGGGTATCCGTAGACATCATTCATGTTCAGTTATTTTCAGAAGGTTGTTGAAAATTACGGGGAGTGCAAAGCCCCCAACTAGGTTGGGAATCGGCGGGCGACGAGCTATGGGAAGGGTCATCCCTCTCTGTCTGCGGCACGGATTTCATTGCCAGTCATAGGCTTTCCGGATAGGGGACAGGGCTGTGGAGAAACCGACGGGCGCGAGGAAGATCATGTGGGCGGGGAGCCATCTGCTGGCGGTTCTCGCCGGGTGGGGGCTGTGGACGGTGGCGGGGGACCGTGTGTTATCCGCAGCAACGGAAAGCAGGGAGTTCTTGAAGTTCCGCAGCCATGAACGTGTCGCCCGCATGCCGGGTGAGCGGGCGGAGGAGATCCTGGACCGCATTTCCGCCAGCGGCAAAAACCAGCTCCCCGCGAAAATGAAGCGGGTGGACGCTTACAAGCTCCGCCTGCTGGCGGCGGAGGAACTGAAAAAACGCGCCGCCGGGATGGAAGTGGCGGGAGATCCAGCAGCGGCGGCGAAGGAGAAGCTGGAAACCTTCCATGCACGGCTGAAAAACGGCGGGCCGGAGGATCTGGATGAACTTGCGGAAATGGAGGTGCGCCTGCTGCACTGGATGGACGCGGACCCGCAGGCGGCGCTCGCCTGGTTCGGGGCGAAATCGCGGGAGGATCTGGCCGAAGTGGTGCCCTACCTGAGGAACTCGCTGGATGTGATGATCCCCGGAGTTGGCGTGGAGGAGGCGGGGAAATGGATCGGCGTGAATTCACGGCTGGATGCGGAGCTGACTCGCAGCATCGCGGACCATGCCGGTGCGGCGGCGGATCTCGGCCAGCTCGCGCGGCTGAAGGCGGGCATCGACCCGCAACAGTGGAACAACATCCGGCTTTCCCTGATCGACACCTGGCCTCTGGCAAAGGCGGACGATCTTTTCAGTCTCGCGCAAACGGAAAGCGCGCCCCTCACCGTGCTGCTCTACGCGCGGCATCAGGGAAAGGAAGGGATGGCCTGGCTGCAGCGCCATCTGGCCGCCGCCGGCACGGACCCCGCCTTCCAAAGCAGCCTGCTGAGACATCACGACTACCACCAGCTCATGTATCTCAGTCCGGACTACGATTTCGAGAAACGGGCGGAGGTGGTGGCCGGGTTCGAGCCTGGCAAACCCGCCGAGCAGATCCGTCTGGAACTGGGCAGCCGGGATGTGGTGAGCGCGCTGGACGGGGGGCGGGACTGGCGTTTCGCCTTCCGCAACGGGACCGCCACGGCGGAGGAGATCTACCGGGAAATGGCGAAGGCGTTGCCGGACCTGGCGGCGAAATCCCCGGAGGCGCTGAAGCTGCAGCTTTTCAAGGAACTCTCGGAGTTCGGCGGGCCGCAGGCCACCAGCCTGCTGGACCACCTCCCTGCGGAGAAGAAATGGGAGATGGTGATGAAGGCCCCTCAGTGGCAATTTCTGAATGGGAACCCGCAGGATTTTCATGACTTTATCCGCACCATCCCGGCGGACACAGGGAACCCGGAGGTGTGGGAAACCCGCCTGCGGGTGTGGGAGGACAAGACGCGGAGATACCGTGAAAAGCTGGGGGCGGAGCAGTATGACCAGTGGGTGGGAACCCTGCCGGACGGCATCGACCGCGAGATGGCATCCTTCGCCCTCGTCAAGCAGATGAGAAACGGAAAGCCGGAGTTGAAGGAACGTCTCATCAGCCAGATCAAGGACCCGCAACTCAAGCAACGGATGGAGGGCGCGCAATGAAGACGTGGCAACGCAGGGCGCTCACGCATGCCGTGTGCCTGGGGATCGGGCTGGCGGGTGCCGTGGCACTGAAGCAGGCGGCCAACTCCGGAGGGCAGGACGTTCCACCGGCCGGTGGAAATGCAGCGCACGGCGGGAAAGGGGAGTCCATCCCTGATCGGCCCGGCAGACCGGTGGGGGCGGATGTGCTTTCCAAAGGTCCTGCGACGACGACGACCACTGGCGGAAATGATTTCCGGGGCGCATGGGATGCCATCGCTTCGCGCAACCTCACCGTCAGCCAGCGGCTGGAAATGCAGATCGGCGTGCTGCGGGAGTGGGCCATGGTCGATATGGAAGGGGCCATGCGCGCCGCGCTGGACAACGCGTGGGACGGCGGCACGCAGAAGGGTGGCGTGGGTCCGCTGATGGTCGCGTTCGATGAGGCGTTCCGTGCCCGGCCCATGGATGCGTGGGATCTCCTCCAGTCCGGAAGGCTGGGACTGGGGACGGAGCTTTTCCGCCAGCAGTGGATCGCCAGCGCGTCAAAGACGGAGCCGGTCTTTGTTTTTTCCGTGGCAAAGGAGCTCCCATACGCGCTGCGCATGGGAGCCATCCAGATGGCCATGAGGGCTGCCATGGGAAATCCTGAGCTGGAGGACCGGATGAGGCGGAAGATCGCGGACCTGCCGGATGAGCCGGGTTATGACAACTACATCGCCATCGCCTTCAACGCACTGCCTCCCAGTGAGGAAAACGCGGCGGAACTGTCCGGGCGTCTGGCCGCCGCGACGAACGAGCGGGCGAAGACCATGCTGCTGCATGAATTCTCCGCCGCTCTCCGTGAGGCCGGGGCCGCCACCCTCAGCGCGGAGTGGGCGAAGCTGTCGCCGGAGATGCAGAAGCGGGCCGCCGTCGCCTTTCTCAACGGTCCGCAGGGGACGAAGAACGCCCCGGCCGTGCTGGACATGCTGATGGCGACGGACCAGTGGGACCGCGTGACCGCCGCCGGCAACCAACTGACGGAATACAGCCGGAACCTCCAGGACACGAAGCAACTGGCGGAGTGGGGGATGACGCTGCCCGAAAGGCCGGAGGCCGAGTATCTCTTCCGCCGCACCATCGACCCGCTCATCAACCGCGACAACGCCGGAGCGCGGGAGTGGATCGAGTCACTGCCTGCGGGCAGCCCCCGGAAGGACCGCGTGCTGTTCGCCTACACCCAGAACGCGATCTACGCCCGGAATGACGAAGCCCTTTTCCAATGGGCCGTCGAGCGTATGACCGACCCGGACACGAAAGCCGCCGCCCTGCGTTCCTACGACGGCTGGGCGAAACGCCGCGGCCTGGGAGGGAAGTGATCGTGGGAGGCGCTGGGAGTGCCGGTCTCCAGACCGGCACTTCGCTTCGTTGGCTCCTCCTGGCCAAGAAAAACGGCACCCCGCAGGGTGCCGTCAAATATCAGAAATGGGACGGAGCGGCGCTCACCGGTCCATCAGCGCGAACTTCAGCTCCGCTTCGGAGACGACCTCGCCGTTGACCAGGCAGCGGCACTTCGTCTGGCCGATGGCGCCGCGGATCTTCATGATGTCGCTCTCGATGACCACGGTGTCGCCAGGCATCACGGGGCGGCGCCATTTCACGCTGTCCGCGCTCATGAAGTAGCCGATCTTTCCGGCGTTCTCCGGCTTGCGGAGCATGAGGATGGAGGAAACCTGGGCCATCGCCTCGAGTTGCAGCACGCCCGGCATGATCGGGTGGCCGGGGAAGTGACCCTGGAAAAACGGTTCGTTGATGGTGACGTTCTTGATCGCCACGCACTTGTTCTCCTCGAAGTCCACCACGCGGTCCACCATCAGGAACGGATAGCGGTGAGGCAGGATGTTGAGCACCTCGTTGATGTCCAGGACGCTCTCCGCATCCGGGATGGTCACGGCGGCGGGCACCATGGAGCGCATGCGGGCGTATTCCGCCTTGATCTTCGCGGCCATCTGCGTGTTCGGGCCATGGCCGGGCTTCACGGCAATGACGTGGCCGAGGATGCGCTTGCCGGAAAGCATGAGGTCGCCGATGAGGTCGAGCGCCTTGTGGCGGGCGAACTCGTTGTTGAAGCGGAGAGCTTCCTTGGACATCACCTCGTTGCCACGGATGACCACGGCGCTTTCGAGCGAGCCACCCTTGATGAGGCCTTTTTCGAGCAGCGGCTTCACATCCTCATAATAGACGAAGGTCCGAGCGGCGCAGATTTCCTTCTCATAGGTGGTCGGGTTGACCTCGCTGGAGAAATACTGGGTGAAGCGTCCGTCCGGACCGACGTTGGTCACGGAAACGCGGAACGTCTTGCTGGGGACGATGGTGATGAGCGTGCCGTCACCGGTTTCCAGATGGATCGGCTCACGGATTTCCCAGATCTTGCGGAGGGCATTCTGCGGGACGATGCCGGCCTTCTTGATCAGCTCCACGAACGGGAGGGAGGAACCGTCACCGATGGGCGGCTCGTTCGCGTCCATCTCGATGAGGGCGTTGTCCACGCCCATGCCGGTGAGGGCGGAGATTACGTGCTCCACGGTGTGGACCTTTACGGAGCCTTCCGCCAGGGTGGTGGCGCGCTCCACGGTCTGGACCTTGTCCACGTCCGCGTTGATGAACGGCTGGTCCGGCAGGTCGATGCGGCGGAACTTGAAGCCGTGACCCTCCGGTGCGGGCTTCAGGGTGAGGGTGACTTTCTCCCCGGTGTGGAGGGAGGTTCCTTCGAGAGTGGCGGAGCCTGCGAGGGTGTGCTGGACGGCGGCTGACATGAACGGGCAGTTTGTGGCCCCACCGGCAATGTTCAAGCCGGAATAAGGCCGGGATTTCCGCAACCTTCCGGCCCTCAGCCGCCGGTGATGTCCACCTGCGGGAAATGCTCCGTCTTCCAGGTGTCTCCGCTTCCCGCCGCAGCGGCGTTCTTCAGGTTCACGATCCGGCGGACCGCCGCCCCGGAGGCGAAATCCGGCTGGGTCACCAGCCAGTCCGCCGCCTCATCCGGAGAGTTGTTCCAGAGTCGGAAGAACACATGGCCGAAGGCGGCGGCCTTTCCCTCCGCGGTGGGGATGGAGTCGAAGAACACACGGGAATCCCCGCCTTGGTTCGCGAACCGGAACTCGCCGTGCAGGCGCTCCATCATCCAGTTGTATTTCTCCGGATTATCCTTCCATGCGCGGTCCGCCATCGACATCGCGGTCTGCAGGTCCGACGTGCCGATCCGGCCGATGTGGCTGTGCAGGGCGCTGTTATACAGGGCGGTTCCTTTCAGGGTTTCGATGAAAGCGGCGGCCGCCCCCAGGTCCGTCTCCGTCCATTTGTTCATCGCAACGTCGATGGCGAACTGGGTTTTCGTCTCCACGGGCAGGGAGGCGATGTGGCGGGCGCAGCCTGCGGGATCCAGCTCCATCCACCTGCGGATGAGGATCTGCCACTCCAGTTGCTTCTTCGCCTGCGGGTCGGAGGCATCCAGCGCGTTCAGGTAGGCCAGCGCGTTCTCCGCCGTCATCCCGTCCACCTCGCGCACCCACGCGGAGATGCGGTCGGCGGGATTCTTCATCCGGATGGTTTTGGCGATCTTCGCATCGATGGAGACCCGCCCGCCGGAGGCATCATCCGCCTTGGATCTCAAACTGCTCATGGATCGTCCGGGCTTTCCCGTCTCCTCGTCCAGAGAGAGCCAGGCCTCTTTCCGCTGCCGGTCCTTGCTTTCCGTCTCAGCCTGCTCCAGGCGGTTGACATTCATCGCGCCACTGAGTGCGAATCCACCGGCGAAGGCCACGGCCACCCCCACCATCCACGGCCACGAACGGACCAATCCCGGCGCATTGCTCATCCTGCCACGCTCTCCGGCATGGCTGTATGATTCAAGCGGAAAGCTTGTTCATGATGAACTCACCTTCACCAGCAGCCCGCGCTTCTTCGCGGTGCGCAGGGAGAGGGAGAAAACAAACCCGGCCAGGGTCAGGTAGAGCGCGTTCAGGGCGAAGGCGACCGCCATCGACCGCCAGTCCGCGCCACCGTGGGTGAGGATGTGGCGCATGCCCTCGAACACATGGGACGGCGGCAGCGCGTGGGCCACCGGTTGCAGCCAGGAGGGCAGGGCGGATACCGGATAGAACACCGCCGCCACAGGCTGGATCATGAACGGGATGGCCCATGCCAACGACTCCGCCCCGTGTCCGTAGCGCAGGATCAGCGCCGTCACCATCACGCCCAGGCACCAGCCGAACAGCATCAGGTTCACATAGAACAGCACCAGGCTGATCTTGAACTGGAACAGATTGAACGCATACGCCACCCACGCGATGACGATCATCACCACCGTCGTCACGAACACCCGCAGCACGCCCACCACGCAGGTCGCCGCCAGATACTCTGTCATCCTCACCGGCGCGGCGAAGACGTTCAACAGGTTCCGCGTCCATACGTCCTCCAGGAAGGAAATGGCCACACCCTGCTGGGAACGGAACAGCGTGTTCCACAGGATGATGCCGCCGATGAGGAAGGTGATGACTTTCGGGAAATTCCCGCCGCCTTGTCCCTGCAGGTAGCTGGTGAGGAAGCCCCACACCAGGAGCTGGACGATGGGCCAGAAAAACAGCTCCACCAGCCGCACCGGATTGCGCGTGTAGAGCAGCACGTAGCGGGATACCAGGGCGTAGATCGTGTTCGGGTTCATGCCGGTGGGTTCTCCACGGGGTTCTCATGGCCACGGGCCACCTTGATGAAGACGTTCTCCAGATCCTCCTCGTCGAAGTGCGCCACGATCTGTTCCGGCGTCCCTTCCGTGAGGATCTCCCCCTTATGCAGGAAAAGCACCCGGTCGCACACCTCCTCGATGTCGCGCATGTTGTGGGACGTGTAGAGGATGGCCGGGCTGCGCTCCTTCTGGATGCGGCGCACCAGCTTGCGCACCTTGTCCGCGATGTCCGGGTCCAGCGACGCCGTCGGCTCGTCCAGCATCAGAAGGTCCGGATCGTTGAGCAGCGCCTGGCTAGGTTCACGCGGGTGGATTCCCCGGCGCTCAGCCGTCCGGTGATGGAGTCCGCCAGCCGGGTGATTTCCAGCAGTTCCAGCAGCTCGTCCACCTTCTGGTTCGGCTTTGGAACCCCATAGAGCCGGGCGAAGATGCGCAGGTTGTGCTTCACCTTCAGGTTCGACGGCAGGGCGGCGTAGGTCGTGCAGAAGTTCGTCCGCCGCAGGATCTCCAGCCGGTGTTTGGCGAAATCCTTCCCGAACACATGGATGCTCCCGCCGTCTGGGGTGATGAGGCCCAGCAGCATGCTCATCACCGTCGTCTTGCCCGCACCGTTCACGCCCAGCAGTCCCACGACCTCGCCCGGATTGACCGTGAACGAAACATCCTTCACCGCCCTGAAATCGCCGAATGACTTGGCGATGTGGCTGACTGCGAGGATGGGTTCCGGCATGCGGCCGATACTCTAATGGGGAAGGGGAGCTGCGCAACGACGGAAGAGGGGTAGTCGCCCGCAGTCCGGGATTCCTTGATGGGGCTTGCTTCCCGCTTGCGGGCGTTGATCCGGGCTGAATAAGATCGGGGATGTCAGACGTCCACATCGCCGTTCCCGGTGAAGCCCAGCGCACCATATCCGAGGCGGAGGCGCGGGAAACCTCCTCCCGCAAGGGATGGCCTGCAGGAACGCTCTACTGGAAGGACGGCATGCCTGACTGGCGTCCCGTCACGGAACTGGCTCCGGTTCCGGCAGAGTCGCAGTTGAATCCCTACGCGACGCCTACGGTGGCGGAGACGGTCGCTCCGCCGCAGCCCGGGATGTTCACGTTCGTAAAAGATCCGCGTGGTATCACGGTGGTGCTGGTTGTCCTGCTGGGCCTCATTGTTCTCATCGATACGGTCTCCCTGTTGCTCAACTTCTCCCAGCATGTGATGCTGTCACGGTCCTTCACCGATGAGGAAGCGACGGCCAATGACAGCCGGCAGGGCATGGTGTTTGTCGTCCGTCTGATCACCTTCATCGCCACGACCGTCTGCTTCTGCATGTGGATCCACCGGGCGAACAGGAACTCGCGCGGCTTCGGGGCGCAGAACATGCAGTTCACTCCGGGATGGGCGGTGGGATGGTACTTCATTCCTTTCGCCAACCTGGTGAAGCCCTGCCAGTCGATGGCGGAGATCTGGAAAGTCAGTGGTGATCCCTTCGGCTGGACCCAGCGCAAGGCGGGGCCGGTCGTAGCCACGTGGTGGACGCTCTGGATTCTCAACAACATCTCGTCGAATGTCGCAAGCCGGCTCTCCGGAAACGCCCGGAACATCGTCGACCTCCAGGCATCCACTGTTGCCTGGATGGTAGCGATCGGAATTTCCATCGCCTCCGCCGTGTCCGCGATCATCCTGGTCCGGGGCGTGTATCGCCGCCAGGCTGCACTGGTCAGGGGCAGCCGTGATGAGACGGGGGGAGTGTGAACCTCTCCGCTTCATCCGTTTTTCACGGTCACCGCATCATCCCTTCACCCGGGTGGTGGCGGAGTGGTGTCCGTGAACGCCCCGCATCCTTTCCCCCGCACCTCCGCTCCACGCCACGCGCCGTTGCCGCCGGGCGCATCGTGGAAATCTTGTGTATTCACCATCACGGCGCTGCTGCCGGTGCCGGGTGTCTTCATCCTTTATGGCATCGACGGGCTCATCCTCCCGGCGATCATCCTCGGCGGTCATTCGTGCCTAGCCTTCGCCGCCGCCGCCATTGCCGGGATCTTCCTCTGCTTTGCCGCCCGTGAACGACGTGAACCGTGCCGTGGACTGCTGACCCTGGCCCTGGCGGGAAACCTGGCATGTGCCGCGCTGGCGTTTGTGTTCATGTTCCGGCTGCATGAGATCCGCGAGGAACCCGTTCCCAGCAGACCTTCCGTTCTCAGGACGGCGGGTCACTGGCCCGGCAGTCCGGATTAGATCATTCCTGTTTGCTCCTGAGAATCCTCTGGATAAGCCCGCTGTCCGATACGTAGCCGACCACCACCACCAGGGAGAAGAGGAGAAAGCACGAGCCCACAATCCATCTGATCCATTGGGGGCCATCTGCCACCCACTCGCGGGGAAAGATGTCAAAGGAGGCAACCGCACCGATGACGAGAACGGCACCAGACAGGAGGATCAGAATCTTCGCCGGGGTTCTCATGGTCCCATCATCATGAACGACCGCTGTGGAATGCAAGGGGTGTGTTTCCATCGCCTGACCGGCTGATCACCTCGTGGGTGAATAAAAAAAAGACCGGCGTTTCCGCCGGTCTTCTGAAGGATGTAAGGGAGCCTTACTTGTTGAGGATCTTCGCCACGGCGGGAGCGCGCAGGCGATGGGACTCCGGCAGGCCGCCGCCGAGCAGCGGGCGGCAGTAGGCGTGGAACGCCTGGGTGACGCCGTTGCCTTCCGCGTTGATGAACTCGTCGGGCATGTGCTTGGTCTTGCCAGCCACCTTCTTGATGTCCACCAGTTCGTAATCGACGCTGTAGTCGAGTACCGGGCGCTTGATGGCGACGGAACCGTCGACATCGTCCCACATGGCGAACTGGACGGCCTTTTCACCCACCTCGCGGGCTTCGCGGGCGTCGCGGTCGGAGACCACGCCCATGAAGGAACGCTGCAGGTAGCCGAAGGTGTCCGAACGGACGCGCTTGATGCCGAGGCCGTCGCGGATGGTGTTCGCGAGCAGGTCACCGAGGGCACCGGTGCCGGAAAGCTGGATGTTGCCGTGGGAGTCACGCTCTTCCTTGCCGAGCAGCTTGGTGATCATCGCGGTGCCGTTCGCATCGGAGATGCCTTCGGAAGCGGCGATGGTGACCAGGCCGTGCTCCTTGTAGACGCGGTCCACGTCGGCCAGGAACTTGTCCGTGTCGAACGCGCGCTCCGGCAGGTAGATGAGGTGCGGGCCGTCATCCACATACTTGCGGGCGAGGGCGGAGGCGGCGGTGAGGAAGCCGGCATGGCGGCCCATCACGATGCCGATGTAGACACCGCGGAGCGCGCGGTTGTCCAGGTTCACGCCCTGGAACGCCTGGCTGACGAAGCGTGCGGCGGAACCGAAGCCCGGGCAGTGGTCGTTTTCCTCGAGGTCGTTGTCGATCGTCTTCGGGATGTGGATCGCGCGGAGATCGTAGTTCGCGGCCTTCGCCTGCTCGTTGACGATGCGGACGGTGTCGGAGGAATCGTTGCCGCCGACGTAGAAGAAATAGCGGATGTCGTGGGCCTGCATCACCTTGAACATGCGGGCGCAGTATTCCTCGTCCGGCTTGTCACGGGTGGACAGGAGGCCGGAGGATGGGGTGCCGGCGACTTGCTCCAGATTGTGGGTCGTCTCCCGGGTCAGGTCGACGAAGTTCTCATCGATGATGCCGCGCACGCCGTGGACGGCTCCGTAGATGGAGGTCACCTGGCTGAATTTGCGGGCTTCGAGGGCGACGCCGACGACGCTCTGGTTGATGACAGGGGTTGGGCCGCCGCCTTGCGCGACGAGAACTTTTCCTACTAAGCGACTCATGGGGCCGCGAAAATGGGGGAACCGGTGTCAGATGCAAGCCCTGATGCGGGGCGGATTTGCAGAAATTTCGCCATCCGGGGCATGGAAATCATTAACCACAGATGAACACAGAAAATCACAGATAAAGGCAGGCTTGCGATGTGATCAGGACATCAGCAGCACGCCGCAGATGATCCCCGCCACGCACACCGCCTTTGCCCGGAAGTGCTTTTCCTTGAACCCGATGATGCCGATGAGCAGGGAAATGACCACCGCTCCACGGCGCACCGGTGAGATCACGGAGATGAGCGCGTCCGGCTGCGCCACCGCCGTGAAGTAGAGGATGTCCGCCGCCAGCAGCGACAGGCCGATGGCCGGGATGGCCCAGTGCCAATGGAACGCAGGGCCTTTTCTCCGGAAGAACTGCACTGCGACGGCGGGCAGCAGGATGAGGCCCATGTCCACGCTGAACCATGCCTGGACCGTGGAAGGGGTGAGCCCGGCGTTCTGGAGCAGGAACTTGTCATAAAGGGCGGACGCCGCTCCCAGAAACATGGCACCCACCATCCACCACACACCGCGGTCGCGGTGGAAATGGATGCCCTCTTTCCGGCCCACCATCGAGAACGCGAGGAAGGAAATGATGATCAGCGCCACCCCTGCCCACTGCCGGGCGTTGGGGGATTCATGGAATACCAGCACGGCGAACAGGACGGTCCACATGGGGGCGCTGGCACGGATGGGCCCCGCCACGGACATCGGCAGCCGCTTGATGCCGTTGAACCCGCAGATCCAGGAGGTCACCACCAGGACCGCCTTCGCCAGGATCATGAGGTGCTCCCGGCCGGACAGGGCATCCACCCGGAAGAAAGGGGAAGGCAGTGTCGCGGGGGAAACCGCCGACCACACCATGAACGGCAGCCATACCGCCGCCCCGGTGCAGATGCTCAGGAACAGCACCGGCAGCACCGCGTTGTCCCGCACGGCGAGCTTCTTGAAGAGATCATACACGCCCAACAGGAGCGCGGAAAGGATGCTGAGATAGAGCCAGGACACGGGGAACGGCCCCTCCATCGTCCGGATCCGCCCTGCAATCCAGCTTCATTTCCGCCGAAATCTCCGGGAAGGAGCGCCTCCGGCCAAAGTCGGAGCCGGGGCTTCCCGAACAAGGTGCGGATCGCCCTCAATTTAGACCACAGTCGCATTGCCAGCAGGGCAAAAGCACCTAACATTCTGCCTGAAATGACCCCATTGACCGATCTCCTCGTTTCCGCGGTAGCGGAAGGCAAGCTGCTGGAATCCGCCCGCACCAACATCGAGAACCTGCTGAATGGCAGCACCGGGGAGGTCGCGCAGAAGTCGGTGGAGGAGTTGGTCCACTCCGGAAGCTGGGAGGAACTGAACGACCGCTTCTTCAAGACGCTCGCCTTCGGCACCGGCGGCCTGCGTGGCCGCACCATCGGGCGCAAGGTCACCGCTGCGGAACAGGGGATCGGCGGGCCGAACGGGCGCCCGCAGTTTCCGTGCGTGGGCACCGCGACGATGAACTATTTCAACGTGAATCGCGCCGTGCGCGGCCTCATCGAATACACGAAGAAATTCGTCGGTGCGGACCGCAGGCCGTTGATCGTCTTTGCTCATGACACGCGCCATTTCTCCCGCGACTTCGCCGAGTATTGCGCGAAGGTCTGCGCGGACTTCGGCTGCGATGCCTATCTCTTCGAAGGGCCGCGCTCGACCCCTCAGCTTTCCTTCACCGTGCGTGAACTCGGAGCGGATGCCGGCGTGGTGCTCACCGCCAGCCACAATCCTCCCCACGACAACGGCTTCAAGGCCTACTTCAACGCTGGCGCGCAGATCGTGGATCCTCATGCCTCGGGCATCATCAATGAAGTCAACGCCGTCACCAGCGAGCACTACACCCCGGTGGAGGAAGCGGAGCGCGGCACGGTCACGATCCTGGGCGTGGACATGGACGAACGCTACAAGGCGCGGCTGAAAACGCTGCTGCTGAAGCCATCCCTGCTGGAGAACGGTTCGGCGAAGGTGGTGGTCACCAACCTCCACGGCACCGGCGGCCACATCGTCGTGCCGATGCTGAAGGACTTCGGATTCGAGGTGGAGACCGTGCCTGAGCAGGATGTGCAGGACGGACGTTTCCCGACCGTGGAGTCCCCGAATCCGGAAAACGCTCCGGCTTTGAAAATGGGCATCGACCTCGCGGAGGCAACCGGTGCGGAGATCGTCATCGGCACGGACCCGGACGCGGACCGCATGGGCGTGGCCGTGCGTGATCGGGAAGGGAAGATGGTGTTGCTGACCGGCAACCAGATCGGCTCGCTGATGGCATGGTACCGGCTAAAGACCGCGTTCGAGATCGGCTGGCTCACACCATCGAACCGCACCCGCGCGGTGCTGGTGAAAACCTTCGTCACCACGGAACTGCAGCACGCCATCGCGGACGGCTTCGGCGTCAGCATCGTGGACACCCTGACCGGCTTCAAATACATCGCGGAAAAGCTGCGGAAGTATGAGGACGCCATCCCGGCGGACAAGAAGGGGGCGGGCTACCGCACGCTCAGTGAGGAGCAGACCCGCGCGCTGCGGTTGGAATACTCCCGCTTCTTCGTCTTCGGCGGTGAGGAAAGCTACGGCTACCTGGGCTCCGACGCGATCCGTGACAAGGACGCGAACGGCGCCGCCGTCATGTTCGCGGAGGTCGCCGCTTATGCGAAGTCCGTCGGCAAGACTCTGCCGGAGCTGATGGATGATATCTACAGTGAGTTCGGCTACTACCTGGAGCTGGGCAAATCCCTCACGCTGGAAGGCGCTGACGGTGCTGCGAAGATCCAGGCTCTGGCGAACTCCTACGCGAGCAACCCGCCGGAAGTCGTGGACGGCTCCGCGGTCCTGCGCGTGCGGGATTTCTCCAAGCAGGATCTCTTCGACCAGGAAGGCGACCTGATCCCGAAGGAAAAGATGCTCTTCGTGGACCTCGAAGATGGTCGCTCCTTCGCCGTGCGCCCATCCGGCACGGAACCGAAGATCAAGTTCTACCTCTTCGGCAAGGCCGCTCCCGGCGGTGACCTGGGCGCGACCAAGCAGGCGGTCGGCGACGGCCTGGCCGGTCTCTGGAAATGGATCGAGGCGGACGCCGCGACGCGGGCCTGATGCCGCATTCCATGAAAGCGCGGTTCCCTTGGTTGGGAGCCGCGTTTTTGTTGTGGTGGATACCGCTTTCTGATATTGCGGCGGTATGAAACCCATCGCCCGCTTTGACTCCCCGGAAGAAGCCTATCTGTTCCGCTCTTTCCTCGCATCGAGGGGGATCGGTTCGGCGGTGCTGGATGAGTATGTGTCGCAGCTTTTCTGGAACTACCGCTTCGCCACCGGTGGTGTTCGTGTCGTCCTGGAGGATGATGGCGACCGTGAGGATGCGGAGATCCTGAAGGAGGAATATCTGTCGGCTCTATCTCCGGAACCGGAAGAAGAAGTGGTCGGCTGGCCGGTGGTTGCCGTGCTGTCGCTGGTCATGGGCGTGCCGATGCCCGTCTTCGGAAAACGCCGCGTCCCAAGGAAAGACGATGCCGCATGAGTAAGGAGGGGGCACACTCCTGTGCCCCGGCGGCATTGGCGAATGAAGGGGTAGAAATCATCGGTTATAAGTTATCAGCATAAGACGAAGGTTGAGCGCGAATCTTGCGGATCCCGAAGAGATCCGTTTCTCTGCTTTGCGTCCTTTGCGGCTTTGTGGTGAAACTTTTCTGATTCGCCAATGCCGCCGGTGGACAAGAGTGTCCACCCTCCTTTCACCCTCCTCACGCCCCCCGTTTCGCCAGCGCCTCGAACACAGGCCCCGGCACATAGCGTTTCACCGTGTCCTCCCAGCCGACGGGGCCGGTGAGGGACTTGATCATGCTGGAGGATACCTCCGCGATGTCGCGCGGCGGCATCAGGAACACGGTGGTGATGTCCGGCGCCATGTCCGCGTTGAGGTGCTTCATCACGCGCTCGTATTCATAGTCGTGTGAGGACCGGATGCCGCGGATGATGTACTTCGCGTCCATCTTCTTCGCGTAGTCCACGAGGTAGCGGTTGTCGAAGTGCTCGATGGACAGCCGCTCATGCGGCGGGATGGAGGCGCGCAAAAGCTCGATGCGGTGGGGGACTGTGAACGTATAGGTCTTCGACGGGTTCTCACCGATGGCGACAATCAGGCGGTCGAAGAGTTCAAGTCCACGCGCGATCATCCACAGATGGCCGTTGGTGGGGGGATCAAAGGAACCGGCATAGACCGCGGTGCGCATGCGGAAAGAGTGGGATGCGGAGTTCAGGATGCAAGATTCAAGATGGGGTGATGAATGATAGTGTGGTGGTTCTCACAAGCGGAATCCAACCCGACGCCTTTGGTCTGGAAAAGACCACGGTGATGTGGATGTTATCGTCCGTCCCGCCTCGCGCCGCCGGAACGCTGGAGAGAGATGAGTGATATCCCACATGACAGATCCTTGAAATCCGGAGCGGTCAGGTTTCTGCCGGTCATCCTGGCGTGCAGCCTGATCGGAGGCATTCTCACTTGGTCCGTCGCCCGCTCCCACGTCGGACCGGGAGTGAGCTTTTGGCCTTACTTCAAGGATGGCCTCGTCCTCGGGGCGCTGACAGGTGCTGTGACAGCGATATCCCGGTCACCTGCGATAAGGATCATCATGGGGCTGTTGCTTCTGGCAGCCTGCGGATTCCTCTACCACTTCCTCGTTATCGCCATGATGAGCGTTTGAGCGTCCGGATATGTCGGATCCCGCATCCTGAAACCTGTATCTCTTCAAATCGTCCCCTGGTTCAAGGCGTGGACGATCTCCCCGGAGGCGGAGGTGTACTGGTAGGAAGAGCGGAGCGTTTCCGTCAGGTAGTCCTTCGCCGCGGCGACAGCGGCGGGCAGATCATCCCCGAGGGCGAGGCGGGCGGCGATGGCGGCGGAAAGGGTGCAGCCGGTGCCATGGGAGCCGGGGACATCGAGCCGCGGTGTGGTGAAGCGGTGGACTTTCCCATCCTCGATCAGGAGATCGAGGCAGTCCGGGGAGTCGAGGTGACCGCCTTTCAGCAGGACGTTCGTCCGGTAGAGGGTGGCCAGCTTGCGTGCGGCGGGTTCTACGGATGCGGCGTCCGGGATCTTTTCACCCAGCAGGGTCTCCGCCTCCGGCAGGTTGGGCGTGATCACGCGGGCCAGCGGGAAAAGTTGTTCCTTGTAGGCGGTGACGGCACCGGGATCCAGCAGGGTGTCTCCGGTGGAGGCGATCATCACCGGGTCCACCACCAGCGCGGTGGGCGTCCGCTGGCTGAAAATGCGGGTCATCGCCTCGATGTAGGGCGTGGACAGCAGCATGCCGGTCTTCAGCGCGGCGATGGGGAACGTGTCGAACATCAGCTCCACCTGGTCGGTCACGATGTCCAGCGGGGCCGGGTGGACCGCCCGGACGACATTCGCCGTTTCCGAGACGATGCAGGTCACCGCGGTGAGACCATGGACACGGAAGTGCTGGAACGTCTTTAGGTCAGCCTGGATGCCTGCGCCGGAAGAACAGTCGGATCCGGCGATGGTGAGGGCGACAGGCGGCGTGGGCATGCGCGGGATTGAGAACGGAGCCGGGAGGCCGGGCAATGATGAAAGAATGATGGTGGATCGCCGCCACCATCATTCGTGCTTGGCAGCGTGCCGCGCCAGCGGGAGCATCCGCCCATGGCAGATGTGATCCGGGAATTCGACGGCCTGCGGGTGAAGGTGGACGATGTGGTCTACATGCCCAGCCTGGACGCGCCCACGGACAAGCCGCACCCCTTCGTCTATTTCATATCAATCCATAATGATTCTCCGGTTCCCGTGACTATCAAGGGACGTAAATGGGTGGTGAAGGAGGCGAATGGAGAGGTCGTGGTGGTGGAGGGGGACGGTGTGGTCGGCCAGAGGCCGGTCATCCAGCCAGGCGACCATTTTTCCTACAACAGCTACCACGTCGTGGCCGGGAATGCGGAGGCGGCAGGGGCCTTTTTCGGCGAAACCGCCGCCGGGGAATGGATTTTCACCCGGATCCCTGACTTCAAGTTGGTTATCCCCGGATGGGTCTGAAATCCCACGCGATTCGGGCCTTCCGGCAGGAAATCAAAGAAAAAGACGACTTTAGGCTTGCGCCGCCTGGGGGGTAGGGCTATTTCCCGCGTCCCGAATTCTCAATTATGGCAAAGAAAAGTTGGATCGCACGCAACGAGCGCAAAGCAGCAACCGTCAAGAAGTACGCTGAACTCCGCTTGAAACTCAAGAAGGAGAAGGATTATGTCGGACTGTCGATGCTGCCTCGCAATGCGAGCCCGACCCGCCTGGTGAACCGTTGTGAGATCACCGGCCGCCGCCGCGCTTTCCTCCGCCGCTTCCGTCTCTCCCGGATCACTTTCCGTGAACTTGCCTCCGCAGGCATGATTCCCGGTGTGACCAAGTCGAGCTGGTAAGCTGGCACGGGATACGCTATTTTCCGACGCGGAATGGAAATTTCCCATTCCGCGTCTCCTTTATGCCAATTTACGAATACGTCTCCGAAGCCTCCGAAGATCCCGAGCATTCGTGCCGAATCTGTGCCAAAGGCTTTGAATTGAGACGACCGGTGGACCGGGCTCCGTTGGAGGTTTGCCCGCTCTGCAAGAACCCGGTCAAGAAGGTGATTTCCCGTGTGAACTCACCGGTGGTTTCGAAACCCATGTCGGTGACCGATGCCAAAAAGGCCGGCTTCACGATCCTCCAGAAGCGCGATCAGGGCGTTTACGAGAAACTCTGACCTCGTAATGCGATGATCGACCTCATTTCCCATTTCCAGTTCCTTGCCAGCGTCGCGCCGGATCCCGCCACCGAGTTCCCGAGCACGGAAAAGGCGCTGCTCTACATCGCGGGAATCATTTTCTTCCTGCTGCTGAACGCGTTCTTCGTCGCGTCCGAGTTCGCGATCGTGAAGGTCCGGCCCAGTCAGATCGAAGGAGAACTGAAGGAAAATCCGGTGAAGGCGGCAACTGCCCTGAAGGTGGTCAACAACCTCGACGGCTACCTTTCCGCCAACCAGCTCGGCATCACCATCGCCTCACTGGCGCTCGGTTTCCTGGGTGAACCGTTCGTCGCGGCCATGGTATCGCCCCTGCTGATGCAGACGGGCATGTCCGTATGGTGGGTGAAGGGCATTTCCTTCGCCCTGGCCATCGTCTCGTTCACCTTCCTCCACGTGGTCATCGGTGAACTGATGCCCAAGTCCATCGCCATCAGCCGCTCGGTCGGTGTGACGATGAACCTGGCCGCGCCGCTCCATGCTTTCTACAAGACCGCGCACTGGGCCATCCTGGTGCTGAACGGCACCGCCAACTGGCTGCTGAAGAAGCTGTTCAACATCGAGCCGATCCGGGAAGGGGATCACACGCACTCCGCGGAGGAACTGGCCTTGCTGGTCGCGCAGAGCGAGAAATCGCAGGAAGTCACCGAAACCGAGCGCGAGATCCTCATCAACGCCCTTGGTCTGAACGAGCTGTGGGTGCGTGACGTGATGACGCCGCGGAACAAGGTCATCGTCCTGGATGCGGACGCGCCGTTCTCGGACGCGCTCGATACCGCGATGCGGAGCAAGCACACCCGCTTCCCGCTGGTGAAGGGGCACCTCGACCAGGCGGTCGGCCTGATCCATATCAAGGATCTGTTCAAGACGATGCGTGAGCCGGAACCGAGCCTCACCCGCATCAAGCGCGACCTGAAGATCGTCCCGGATACCATGCCGCTGGACATGCTGCTGAAGTTCTTCCTGAAGGAGCACGCGCACCTCGCGCTGGTGGTGGATGAGTTCGGTACGCCGGCGGGTATCGTCTTCCTCGACAACGTGATCGAGGAACTCGTCGGGGAGATCCAGGACGAGTTCGACAACGAACGTTCCCAGTTCAGCCGGATCAATGATGACGAGTTCATCGTGGAAGGTTCGATGACGCTCAACGACCTCGAGGGGTACGTCGAGGAACTGTATCTGGAGAGTGGTGAGGTCACCACCGTGGGCGGTTACCTGACGCAGCAGCTCGGCCGGTTCCCGGAAGTGGGTGAAACCGTCGAGGTGCTCGGCTACGAGGCGAAGGTCACCAGCATCGACGGACGCCGTGTGGGGCAGGTCCACTTCCGCAAGCTGCCGGAACCGAGCGCGGAGACTTCCGCAGCGGTTGAAGATTCCTCCGCCGCCTGATTGTCTCCGGTGATGCGGATCGATATCGTCACGCTGTTCCCTGAGGTCGCGCTCGCTCCGCTGAGCGACTCGATCATCCAGCGCGCGCGCGCGGCTGGGTTGGTGGAAGTGCAGGCCCACCAACTGCGGGACTGGTCCGTGGACAGGCACAAGAGGGTGGACGACACCTTGTGCGGAGGTGGGCAGGGAATGTTGCTGAAACCGGAGCCGCTGTTCGCCGCGGTGGAGGCGCTGAAACAGGCGGATACGCTTGTGGTGCTGATGACCCCACAGGGCAGGCCGTTCAGGCAGGCCGTGGCGCAGGAACTTTCCAAGGCCTCCCATCTGCTGGTCCTTTGCGGACATTACGAAGGGGTGGACCACCGGGTGATCGAGTCCTTGGTCGATGTGGAGCTCTCCATCGGTGACTACGTGCTCACCAACGGAGCCATCGCCGCAGCCGTGGTGTGTGACGCGGTGATCCGTCTGCTCCCCGGTGCGCTGGGCGACGAGCGGTCCCATGTGGAAGAGTCCTTTTCCGATCCCAACCTGCTGGAGGCTCCTTCCTATACCCGACCGATCGAGTTCCGGGGCATGAAAGTGCCGGATGTCCTCACCTCCGGCCACCACGCGAACATCCAGGCGTGGAAGAAGGAAATGGCTCTGGAACGGACGAGGGTCAACCGTCCGGATCTGTTGGATTGAATGATCAACTGGTAGGGGCGGAGGGATGAAGTTCCTCCCTTTTCTGATGGCCCCAGTGATCTGTGTGCTGCTCCCAGCTTGCACGATGGGGAAGACGGTGACGGTGCCGGTGAGCGGGGGATGTGGCTTTTCCGGGTAGGTGATCAGCCCGGATGCGGCTACCTGCAACCCTGATGGGGAGTGCACGGTGTGCAAGAACTGCTAGTACAGCAAAAACTGCACGTCCGGTGGGAAGTGCAGGGTGTGCAGGAATAGGAAGTAAGGGGGGCGGGTTACTTGAGGGATGCCAACCACTTTTCCCGGAATGCGGGATGGCATGCCTCTGTCTCGAATACCCGGGAGAAGGTGAGGTTGTAGAGATCCGCGTTGCGGTCACCCCAGTTGATCTGGTCGCGGACGGAGTCGATCATCTGGCACTGGATGAGTTTGTTGCGCCTGTTGTTGCCGAGTCCGTCGGTGAAGTCGCCGTCGAAGGAGATAGTGAACCGCTTGACCTTCATGCCGTTGGGGTGGGAAAGGGCGGCGAGTTTGAGCATCTGCATCTGCAGGAGCTTCGGATGGTCGGCGTAGTTGTCGGCGTAGGCGTTGATCTGGATGACCCAGCCGTCTTCCCAGACGGCCGTGCTGTCGAGATAGCGGTCTCCGAGCTCTTTTTGGGCGAGGCGCTTGATATTGCTAGGGACGTCGGCGGTCCTCTTTCGCTCCGCCTCTGCTGCTGCGGCGGCCTTTTCGGCTGCGGCGGCTTTTTCCGCGGCTTCCTGGGCTGTCAGCACTTTCCGATACTCTGCTTCTTTCCGGGCCTCTTCGTCGGCGTTGAGGCGGTTCTTTTCGCGGAGGGCGGCTTGTTTGGCCTCACGGGCACGGGCGAGGCGGGCTTTTTCTTCTTCGTCGGCGCGCTGCTCCGGGGTCATGGCTGCGAGGCGGGTTTCCTCGGCGGCTCTGGCGGCGGCGGCTTGTTCCTGAAGGTCTTTCTGAGCTGCGGCTTGCTTTCGGGCGACTTCCTTGTTTGCCATGACTCCGGCGACAGCGATGAGGATGAGAAACGCGACGAAGGCGATGGAGGCCCATTTGAGGAGGGTGAGGCATCCGCCGCGCTTTCTCACGGGGACATGATGGGCGGAAAGGGGAGGAGGAGACATTTCAAGAATATGTATGAAGTTGAATATCACAAATTCACTTCCAAAATAACTCCGCCAGCATTTATGAGTTCTCTAGTGGCGTTCCTTAGAGGAGCTAGATTACTATCTAGCGGAAATAGTTTTACTGCCCCTTCCGGAATACCTGGCCCTTTTCCAAATAGTACGTCATTTCCGTGATTCTCGACAATTCTGCCCAGTTCACTGCTTTTGACCGCCTTCGTTAAAATTAATGCGTAATGTTGAACATCCCGGTCTTGGGTGATCCTGGTTTGCAGTGGCCGATTCTGAGGGGTCGATAGTTTATCCAACCTCTCGAGTATGATCGAGAGCGCGTCCCCTTCTTTGGCATCGGCTCTGATAATGTTTTCTCTCGCTGCCCGATAAATTGGGTTGTCGGGCTTTTCCTCCAATAAAGCGGCTTGAACCTCTGCTTCCAGTTGGGGTTTCAGGACCTCGACCCCCATGATGTCATTATCGAAAAAGATCGTCCTTTCATGGGCGATATCGAAGGGAAGCCGGGTGGACTGGTGAGTGATGCAGACAACGGGAAGTCGTTTCGCGTGACGCACCGCGAGCTCGTACATGACGTTGGGATTAAGGTCGGTGAGGTTTGCGATCACCAACTCCGCCTCCAGCAATCGGCGGACGATGTCGATGCTGATAGAGCCGGTCCCGTTCACTTCATGGGAAGCTCTCACCTCGAATCCCATTGGCTCGAGGACAGGGCGGATGACCGAAGCGAGCAAACCATCGGTGAGGCGTCTGGTGCCGGACGCCCCATCGCCGATAGGCGTTATGAAAAAGCACTGCTTTTTCTTATCCTTGTTTGTCGGGGATGGATCTTCCTGCTTCTTTGTCATGGGAGGGGAATCATCCAACCATATCTCCCCGGGTGATCAAGCTGCTTTGTTAGAGGGCCCCGGGTGGGGTCAGGCTTAGGTGCTGACGATGTTGGAGGGGTAGGAGGCGGCGAGTGAGCGGGCGTTTTCCCGGTTGAGGGAGAACCAGGTGGTGGCGTCTTCCTCGAAGCGGGGGGTTGAGGTAGGTGCCGATGACCATGTCCTGGGTGTGGCCCATCTCCAGGGTGACGGTGGCGATGAAGAGTTTTCCGTCGAGACCCTTGTAGGTGATCTTCCAGCTGCCGGAATGGGCGCCAGTACCGCGCTGGGTGAGCTTGGCCGTGAGTGGACCGATCTTTACGGGCTTCACCACTGCGGAACCATGGGAGGATGGTGCCTTGGTCATGGGTGGAAATTAACCGTCTTTGAAAGCATTTTCAGGAGCTTTCGGAAACAATGGTCCTTATTTTAAAGGGATTTCCCGATTATGCTGGTAGGGGCGGAGGGATTTGAAGCCTCGACCCGGCCCTTATAAAGAACCCGCTCTGACCGCTGAGCTACACCCCCGGATATGATGCCCGGAGCATCATATTCGGTGTGGGTGGCGGGTATTGAGGATCACGGGACGATGAAAGCAGCAGTACCACCGCGAGTCAAGTTGGGTGCGCTGACGGCCAAGCACCATCATGCTGTCTGTGGTCAGAAGGCCATTCGGTTTGACAGTGATGGCTTTGGAGCGTCCGTTGGTCGGAGAGATGGCGTGCTACTACTTGGGTTGGGACATAGGAGCTTGGAGGACAAAGCAGAAGGACGGACTGTGGCTTCTGGATGGAGATGGAAACTCGCTCGGAAAAGCCGCATGCGGGCTGCAGCAAAGCCTCGCAGATGAGCGGGATCTGGACGGGTTTCTGGAATTCTGCTTCGGGAAATGCCTTGGGACCGAAGTGACTCCTCGCCGTGGGGATCGGGTGGTTATGGCGGTGGATGCCCCTTTTGGATTCCCGAAGGATTTCAGATCATTGCTGGGGATAGACGGAGAGGGAGGGTGTTCAGAACGGGTGGATGCGAAAGCCATCGACATCGGTTACCTCTATCGCGGGACGGAACAGTTTGTCGAAAAGAGGATGGGACGGATTCCGCTGTCGCCCGTAATCCACCAGATCGGTTCGCAGACGACGAAGGTGATGCATTTTCTCTGCCGCTTCCTTTTCGATTCCTCGAAGGAGAAAGGAGTTTGGTCGGTCATTAGTCCGGGTGAAGTGGAGGTGACCGTGATCGAGGTTTATCCTGCCACCTGCAAGACGCGGGGAGGCGAAACGGGGGGAGAGGTCGATTGCCCTGAAATTCTGAACGATTTCACGGGAATCAAGTCGGTGTCAGGGAACATTTCAGATGATGAGGAAGACGGCTTGATCTGCGCGCTGTTGGCGAGGCTCTTTGACGGCAATCGCAAGGCATTTCATGAACCAGGGGATGATATTGACCCGGCGGAAGGCTGGATCTGGTATCCCCGGTCCTGCGATAAGTCGGGTAAGTCCTCCGGATCCGGCCGATGCTGACTTTACTTGATCTTCATCAGCTCCTCCGGACTCCATGCGTCGGTATGGCTGGCGGTCGCCTTGCGCACGGCGGTGACTTCCTCAGGCTCCACGGGTGAAGCGGTGTGCCCCCATTCCCTCCGGAGGTAGGTGAGAAGCGAGGCGAGCTTGACATCATCCAGTGCTGCGCCCATGGGAGGCATGTCACCGGTGTGGACTTTTCCAAGCACCATGATGGGTCCACGCACGCCGTGTAGGACGATGCGGATCGGACGGCCGGATGGTCCCAGCACCCACTCGGAATCCAGCAGCGGGGGAGCAAGGCCTTCCAGCCCGCGGCCATTCATCTGGTGGCAGGCGGCACAGACGGAGGCGTAGAGTTCCTTGCCCGTATTGAACCGAGCCTGCTGCTCTGGCGTCAGAGGCTCCGGTCTGAGGGTGGCGGTGACACCCGCTTTATCCGGCCAGACGATGACGTTGGCGAGTGCGATGATCTTTGCTTGGGTCGCCGGATTTTCGGTCAGCGCCTTCCAGCCGGTCGGCTCTTTCTCAAGTTCCAGCGGTCTGCGGGAGGATCCGGAAACAGGCAGCAGGCCGTCCAGCAACGCCACCGCCCGTTTGGCATTCCCGCCCTGGAGGGCTTCCGCCGCCAGTTCCGCGACCTTGCGGCAGTGTTCCGCCTGGCGTGATCCCATCACCCCGCGTGCGAGTTGGGTGAACATGCGGTTGCTGGCTGGCAGATCTTCCTGCCAGGCGGGTAGTGAGGAAAGCTTGGCCAGAATCTGGAACTCCCGGTTTTCCAGGCCGCTCAGGAAGGCGTCCGGCAGATGCTTGTTCTCCGGGTGATTCCGGACCGCTTCCGCGAGCTGCAGGTCCAGTTCCGGGTTCCGGAGTTCTCCCAACGAAAGGACTGCCTGGAGCATCGCCTCCGGTGGTCCTCCGAGAGCGGCTTTCATCACCAGAGGCTGGATGCGGGTGTCCTTCCCATCCTTGAGGAACGGCTCGGAGAGGCGCACGGCGTGGGACAGCAGAACGGAATCCACGCTGCCGAGGGCGGAGACGAGCGTATCGGCATCCAGCGCGCCGTTGCCTAGACCCTCCAGTGTCCACAGGGCATGGACGCGGCCCATGGTGGAGCCTTCCGTGGCCAGCTTCCGCAGGGCGGGGATATGATTGGTTCCGCCCTGTGTCACCAGATGACGCTGGGCTTCCTCGCGCCACCAGTGGTTCGGGTGGGACAGCCGCGCCAGCCATTCGTCGCCCGCCGGAGCAGTGACTCGGCGGGGGATGGCGGCGGCGGGATTTTCCGGGACGATGCGGTAGATGCGCCCGCGGTTCAGGTGCTTGTCCAACTGCCGGTCCAGGATCTGATTGCGCAGATAACTGGTGAGGGAGATACGGTGCTGCAGGATGCCACGGTAGAAATCCGCGATGTACAAGGCACCATCCGGTCCAGTGGTCACGCTCACCGGGCGGAAGCGTTCGTCGGTGGAGGTGAGGAACTCGTCTGAGGAATGGGCATTGGCGGCGACTACCGCTCCATCGGCCTGGGACAGGGTGCTGCGGCGGACGAAATTCCCCGCCGGTTCCGGGATGAAGTAGTTGCCTTTCAGATCGGGCAGCAGATCGCCGTCATAGATCCAGTTGCCCCCGGCGGCGGTGAATTCCTTGAGCCGGCCGTTGCGGAGCATTTCCGGGCGGTAGCCGCGGTTGATGCCGGGGTTCACACGGGCGGGCCAGACGAGCTGGTCCGCGGCGGCGTTCACGTTCGTCCCGGAAAGGGCGGGGTAGTTCGCGTTTCTGGAAAGATAGTGGGAGGGAATGAGGTCCACGCGGATGTGGTCGCTGTTCGAGCAATGGTAGAGGCGGCCGTAGGCATCCTGGGCAAGGCCCCACTGCCCGCGGAAGCTGGTGGGCTCCATCTTCCACTGGCCGCCTGCGGTGAAACGGAACTTCCGCGTGTAGGCGGCACTGTAGATCCAGTTGTCATGGCCCCAGAGCAGGCTGTTGGGCGCCCGCTCCGGATTCGCCAGATGGGGGCGCTTCGGATCGACCTTCACCCCATAGTCTCCGGCGACGGTCTCTCGCTTGTCCGCCTTGCCGTCCCCATCCGTGTCACGCAGGAACTCCAGCAAGGGCGGCGTGCCCACCAGTACTCCATCCGCCACGGGCAGGATGGCCCTCGGCATGACCAGATCATCCGCGAACACCTTGGAGTCTTCAAAGAAACCATCTCCATCATGGTCGGACAGAACCACGACGCGACCGGTGGGCAGATCCTCGCCGTTGCCGTCCACATCCGGCATGTAGCCGCGCATCTCCGCCACCCACATGCGGCCGTCCGGGGTGAATGCCACCGCCACCGGTTCCTGGACCTGCGGCTCGGAGGCGGCCAGCTCGATCCGGTATCCCGGAGCCACCTTCAGCGTCTTCAGCGCGTCCTGTGGCGGGAGCGGCGGTGCGGGCGGGATCTGGTCGGCCGGGACCAATGATTTCTGGACTTCCCCCGGCTTGTCCAATGCATCGCCGATCTGCCCTGGGCAGAGTGGGGAAAACGCGGCGCAGAGCGGCAGCAGGGCGAGCCTGGGAGAGCGTGGGATCAGGAAACGCATGGCGGAGCAAACGAATGGGTTGGGACCGATACCCGCCACTCTGCCAATGGCTTCCAGAGAAGGAAGCGTTCAATGGAAGAACATCGAAGAATGCTTCCGAAAGATCAGCCCGCCACCCGGCGCTCCCGGTGGCTCATTTCCCGAACTTCACCACCCGCACCTTGTGCGTCTCGCTGTCGCCGATGTAGAGGTCGCCGTTCTCAGGGTCGATGCCGATGCCGTGCAGGCGTGCCATGCGGCACTTCAACGGGTCCGGCTGGTCCGGTCCGTCGCCCTTCTTGCCGTCACCTGCGATCAGTTCCAGCGTGGCGGGGGATTTGCTGAGATTGATGGCACGGACGGTGTGGGACTCCGTGTCCGCCAGATAGATCATCTTGCCATCCGGGGAAATGGCGACTCCCTTTGGTCCGGAGAGCGTGGCTTCCTTGGCGGGACCACCGTTGCCGGTGAAACCTTGTTTGCCCGTGCCGGCGACATGCTCGAGGTGGAGCGAGTTCGCATCGATGCGGTACACCGCATTCCCTTCCCGGAGGGCCAGCCACAGATCGCCGTTCGGGGCGATGTCAAGGGCGCGTGGTCCCTTGAGGGGAACCTCCGGACCGACCTTCGCGCCATCCGGGGTCGCGTCCTTCTTTCCGTTGCCGCACCAGGTGGAGATGGTGCCGGTCTTCATGTCCACCGCGCGGATACGGTTGTTGGAGATGTCGCAGATCAGGAGGTTCGAGTAGTCCTTGTCGAACTGGATGGAGTGCGGTTGGTGCATCTGCGCCTTGTCGGCGAGGCCGCCGTCACCGGAGAAGCCCGCTTTGCCCGTGCCCGCCACGGTGCTGACCTTGCCGGTTGCCTTGTCCATCTTCCTCACCACGTGGTTCAGGCGCTCCACCCAGTAGAGGTTGCCCGCCTTGTCGAACCTCAGCTCGTAGGGTTCGTTACAGGTTACTTCGGCAGCAGGTCCACCGTCTCCGGAGTATCCTTTCTTTCCAGTCCCCACCACGGTGGTGATCTCTTCCGTGTGATGGGAAATGCGACGGATCACATGGTTGTTCGTATCCGTGAACCAGATGTCCTTGTCCGGTCCGACGATGACGCCGAAGGGCTGGTTCAGCGTCGCGTTTTTCGCGGAACCTCCGTCGCCATCATAGCCCGTTTTGCCATTGCCGGCGACGGTTTCGATGGTGGCGGCGGGAAGCAAGGTGCTGAGAAGAAGGGAGAGGAAGATGGGTTTCACACCGATGGATGGGGAAGGATTGTCAGAGCGGAACGGGAGACGGGATTCAGCAGGGTTCTCAGGACCTGCGGGATCGCCGGAGGAGAAATGTGAGGCCGGAGATGGCAAGCAGGGCGGATCCGGGCTCAGGGATGACGTCGGCGAGGGTGGTGCCCAGCCGGATTTCATCGAGCTGGATGTTGTTGCCAACGTTGACAATCTGGAGGAAGTCGCCGGATTCGATCTGATCGGTGGATTTGACGGCGTCGGTGTTGGTGGCTTTCGCCGAATATTGCCCGGCCGTGGCCTCGGTCAGATAGGACTCCGCACCGAGGGGGGATTCCATCATGGTCTGGAACTGATCCGTGGTGAGCGCCCAGATGGTGGCGGTGCCGCTGCCCGAAGTTCCCGCCACGTTGGTGAAGGAACTGATCATGATATAGTTGGTGTTTGTCGCAAGCTGGGGATCGGTGGAATCCCCGATTGTGGACAGGGTCCCGGTGTTGTAGTCGGTGCCGATGACGTTGCTGGTTCCCGAGCGGGTATCGGAGAAGGTACGGAAGCGTACGACCTCCGACCCTCCGGCGGTGTCACCGATGCGGACCTCAAAGCCGGCGCTGCCCGACGCGCTGTGGGCTCCGTTGAACCGGATGAGGTGGCTCATCCAGATGGTGCCGGAGAGCGATGACGGGATGGAAAGCGTGGAGCCGAGGACGACCGTGCCACCCGTGTTGACATAAGAACCTCCACTGGTTGGAAGCAGACTGCCGAAGCTGAGACTGCTGGCGTTGATGTTGCCGGCGCCTGTGGAGGCGGTGTTTCCTCCCCAGATGCCCGAAAAACCAATGGCCGAGCTGCTGACAGCCTGGCCATTGAGGAAGCCGGATGTGCTGTAACCTTCGAAACCTTCGTAGAGCAGGAGCGCGGCCCGGGTCTCGGATTGCGAACATGCGAGAGCCAGCAGCGGGAGCAGATATCGGCGGCAGAGGGAGTATTTCATGGGCTTTACCTCTCCCTATTGGCAGGGGTAGGGATTGGCAAGGTTCCGCATATGGTCCTTTTGTGGGGGGGTCAGAGGGACTGGTGGAACGTATCTTTCTCCGAAAGGGAAAGAACGAAGCCGGTGAGCAGCTCGATGGTGTTGGCGATGTCCGCCGTGTCCGCCGTTTCCACCACGGAGTGCATGCAGCGCAGGGGGAGGGAGACGAGCGCGCTGGGGATGCCCTCGCGGCTGTGGAAGATCTTGTCGGTGTCCGTGCCGGTGAAGCGGCTGCTGGCCTCGTGCTGGATGGGGATGTTCTTTGACTCCGCCGTTTCGATCAGACGCTTCACCACATGCGGATGGTTTGAGGTGCCGTGGGTGAGGGATGGTCCGTGGCCGAGTTTCACATGGCCGTGCTTCGTGTGGTCGATGCCCGGAGTGTCCGTGGCGTGGGTGACGTCCAGGCAAACGCAGGCGTCCGGCTTCAGGCGGTAGCTTGCCATCATCGCCCCGTGGCCGCCGATTTCTTCCTGCACGGCGTTCAGGCAGAGCAGGGTAAAGGCGGGCTTCTTTTTCCCGGCGGCGATCTTTTTCATCACCTGGGCGATGATGTAGCCGCCGATGCGGTTGTCCAACGCACGGCTGACCAAACGTTTCTCGGTCATCTGCATCGGCTCATCCTGATAGACGGCCGGGTGGCCGGCACGGATGCCCAGCGCGGCGACTTCCAGCGGGCTGCTCGCGCCCACGTCCACCCACAGATCATGGACGAGGGGAGCCTTCTCATGCCCCGCGTCATCACGGCGGAGATGGATGGCGGTATTTCCGATGATGGCTGGCACCGGACCCTTGTCGCCCAGAATGTTCAGACGGCGGCCCCGCGCGGTCGCGGCGTCCGACCCTCCGACGCGGTCGATACGGAGAAAGCCGCGGTCATCGATGTGTTTCACCATGTAGCCGATCTCATCGGCATGCGCCTCCAACATGATGATTTTTTTCGACTTGCCGGGCAGTGTGGCCCAAGTGGAGCCGTAGGCATCGCACTCCACGGAAGCGGCGTATTTCCCGATGTAGGAGGCCCACACCCTCTGGCCGGGCATCTCAAATCCGGTGGGGCTGGGGGTGGAGAGCAAGTTGAAGAGGAAATCTTTGTCGTCTTTGGTCACGGCAACATTCCAAGCAACTCCGGCGCGGCTGGCAAGGGCGGGCTGAGGAAGCATGTAATGACTACTGCGACCGTCCTTCATGCGGGGTGTTCCCGCTTGATTTGTTAAGGTCTCCGAAATAATCTCTCCGCCCCCGATCTCCAATGGCCAAGCCCCGCTCCAAAGTCCGCAGCGCTTCGTCCCGTCCCTCGAACCAGAGGCGGGGGAGATCCACCTTTCTGGAGGCGCTGGGGGATGTGAACCGCCGGGCGCATGAACATGCCAACCAGCGCAGCGGGCGCCGCGGCATGAAATCCGTGCAGGCGGCGATCGCCGGCAGTGCGCCGATGGCGGATGACCTCCAGCCGGGAGTGGGCAGGAGAATGTTGCGATGGCTTGCGGCCATCGTGCTGCTGCCGCCATGTTGGATCACCGCGTGGACTTTCCTGCAGCAGTTCTCCACGCTGACGATGGAGCATGACTTTTGGAAGAGCGCCGAATTCTTCTATTTCGCGCTGGGGGTGGTTTCCATGGTTGGATGGTTCTGGTCGGGGCTGTTCCAGCCTTTCTTCCTCTACCTCTACGTGCTGGGGCATGAGCTGACCCACGCGGTGTTCGTCTATCTTTTCCGCGGTAAGGTCACCGGCTTTCATGTCAGCACTTCCGGCGGCTATATCACCACGAACAAGACAAACCTGGTCATCGCGCTGTCGCCGTACTTCGTGCCGCTGTGGTCGGTGGTGGCGGCGGTGGTATTCGTGCTGCTGCGGTTGTTCTTCGACCTGACGCGGGCGTGGGATCTTTCCTTTTACGGGGTGATGGGCCTTACCTGGACCTTCCACATCGTCTGGACGCTGTGGATGATCCCGCGCGACCAGCCGGACCTGAAGGAGAATGGCACCTTCCTTTCCCTGGTGGTGATCTTTTTCGGCAACCTGCTGGTGCTGGTAGGGCTGATGTGTGTGGCATCCGCCGCACCGTGGGAGAGCTTCAAGGGCTTCGGCCGGGAGTGGCTGCGGCATGCCGCCGTGTGGGGGGACGTGATGCTGAGGGGAGCCGACGGCCTGCTGCGGGAGCTGCGGACCTATGGAAAATTCTGAGCGGGCTTGGCTTGAAAAGATCGCCCGTCGATGGAAGCTGCCGGGGTGATCTATCTGGACGCCAACGCGACGACGCCACTCCTGCCGGAAGTGCTGGACGCGATGCTGCCGTGGCTGCGCGACGGATTCGCGAATCCATCCGGCGCGTATGCCGGGGCGAAACTGGCACGGAAGGCCATCGACACGGCCCGTGGTCAGGTCGCCGATCTCCTGGGTGCGGATCCGGAGGAGATCATCTTCACCGGCGGCGGGACGGAAAGCGTGAACACCGCGCTATGGTCCCTGCACCGGTTGGCCGGGGAGGGCGCGGTGGTTGTTTCCGCCATCGAGCACAGCGCGGTGTTGCGGTATGTGGAAACACTGGGCCGTGAGGTGAGGCTGGCTCCGGTGGATGCCGGTGGACGGGTGATCCTGGAAAAATTTTCCGAGCTGCTGGATGGCGCGGCCTTTGCATCCGTGATGGCGGCCAACAACGAGACGGGGGTGATCCAGCCGCTGGCCGAACTGGTGCGGTTGTCCAAAGAGAAGGGCGTCCCATTCCACTCGGACGCCATCCAGGCGGTGGGCAAGACCGGAGCTTCACTCACCGCCATCGGTGCGGACATGCTTTCCATTTCCGCCCACAAGTTCCACGGACCGAAGGGAGTCGGTGCGCTCTGGATCAGGAAAGGGCTGAGATTCACCCCGCTGATATCCGGTGGCGGACAGGAAAGCGGCAGGCGCAGCGGGACGGAGAATGTTCCGGGGATCGTGGGCATGGGAGCCGCCTCCGTGGCGATGAAACGGTCTACGGAAGACGGAATGCTCGGACGGGTTCGGGAAATCCGGAACGCCTTTGAAGCGGCGGTGCTGGCAGAGGTCCAGGGCGTTACGCCCAATGGTGCGCGGGATCATCGCCTGCCGAACACCTGCCACCTTTCCTTCGAGGGCTGTGAAGCGGCGGGTCTGCTCATCCTGCTGGATGACGCGGGTGTTGCCTGTTCGGCGGGTTCCGCCTGTATGACCGGAAAGCAGAAGCCGTCCCATGTGCAGCTTGCGATGGGCATTCCGGAGGAACTGGCGAAGAGCAGCCTCCGCATCAGTTTTTCCCTCCTCAGTACGATGGAGGATGCCATGACGGCTGCCGAGGCACTGAAGAAAGCCGTGGAGAAACTCCGGCGCGTCCAGGGACTGGGCGTTGGCCCGGTGCAGGTCTACACGCCCTGAGGGCACAGGCGCGCGCGCTCAGCCTCCGAATTTGAAGATGATGAAGGCGATGAAGGCGGCGATGAGTCCCGCTGCGATCCAGATGGCGGCCTTTTCGCTCGGTTTCATTTGCTTCTTCGGCTTTGCCGGGACCGGCACATAGGCGGCCGGGCGGGTGCCGGGTGTGGCTGCGGTTGGAGCTGAACGGACGGTCGGGGCTGCCGGAGCCGCCTGTTGTACGCTGCCGCCGCGAACTGTAGGCGCGGTCGGAGTGACCTTTGCGGGAGTCGCAAGGCGGGCGGTGGGAGCGGTCGGGGTGGCTTTTGCAGGGGAAGCGAGCCGCGCGGTTGGTGCGGTCGGTGTGGCCATGCGGGCGGTGGGGGCTGCTGAGGCCGCCTTTGCCTGCACCATGGAAGTCGTGGGGCGGGGTGGGACGGTGGGGTCCGGAGCCGGAACCAGGGTGTCTCCCACGAAAACGGAGGAGGTATGGACGCTCGGCTTGAAACCTTCCGGTGGAGTGAGGGTCCTCGGCGCGCTCTGGGTCTTCGCGGCCGGGGCGGTATTCTGGATGGGACCGGTGGGAATCTGCTTCGCGGCAGGGGCACCGGGACGTTTCACGCTGGGAGCCTGCGGCCCCGGGGGCTTCTCCTTCGGTGGAGGAGGGGGCGGTGCGCTCTCGTTCTGGAGAAAGACATGCAGGGAGCGGCGGGCATCCGGCGGACGGTCATCCGACAGGCGGTTCATCTGCCACATCACCCAGTCGCACAACCAGGTGGGAAGGTCGGGCCGCAGCTCTGAGAGAGGCACCACCGTGTGGTGGAGATGGGCGGTCATGACCTCCATGCCGGTTTCCCCGTTGAAAGGATACTCGCCGGTCAGTGCGTGGTAATACACGCACCCCATCGCATACATGTCCACGCGGCGGTCCAGCGGCGCGCGCTCGAACTGCTCAGGGGCCATGAAGAAGATCGAACCCATCACGGAATCGTTCTGGTCGATTTCCTGCCGGGTCGGGGCAGGCATCAGCTTCGCCAGCCCGAAGTCCACGATCTTCACCTGGAACTTCCCGGACGGCAGCCAGTTGAGCATCAGGTTGCCGGGCTTGATGTCCCGGTGGACCAGTTCCAGTTCCTGCGCGGCGATCAGTCCCTCCTGGGTCTGCTTTGCCAGTTCCTTGAAATCCTCGAAAGTGAGTGGGGCGCTCTCAACCAGCTCGTCCAGTGTCTTTCCGCTGATGAGTTCCATCACCACATAGGGGCCGTCCGCGTCCTGATCCACATCATACACGGTGACGATGTTGGGGTGCTGGAGGGACGCCAGGGAGCCGGCTTCTTTCTGGAGTTGCTGGGTGGCTTCCTTCTGCAGTCCCGGATCCCCATCTGCCGAGATCCTCTTGATGGCAACCTCCCGGTTCATCCGGGTGTCATAGCCCCGGTAAACCGAACCGAGACCTCCTTGGCCGAGTTTTCCGCGGATTTGGTAGCGTTCTTGCATGAATCAGGGAGACATCCGTTCAAGCCGCGCTCCACTGGAGGCTGCGTACACGGGGAAATGGACCCCGCATCGTTCGCATCGGGGATTTCCTAGGTTCGGTTTGGGTTTCCGTGGCAGTTGCCATCGTTCCCCAAGGTTAGGAAGCGTGGGGGAAATTTCAACCATTCATCTTGTAAAAACCACCGCCGCTTCCCGCTTGCCCGGCACCCCGGATCATGCTTGCCTCCCCGCCTCATGAAAATTCTCGTCGCCTACTCCGGTGGTCTCGATACCTCCGTCCTGCTCAAGTGGCTCAAGGAAAAGTACTCCGCGGAGATCATCGCCTATTGTGCGGACGTCGGCCAGGCGGATGAACTCGACGGACTGGAGCAGAAGGCCCTCAGCACCGGTGCCTCGAAATATTTCCTCGGTGACCTGAAGGAGGAGTTCGCCGCCGACTACATTTTCCCGATGATCCAGGCGAACGCGATCTATGAGGGCCGCTACCTGCTCGGCACCTCCATCGCCCGCCCGTGCATCACGAAGGGCATGCTGGACGTGGCCATCGCGGAAGGCGCTGACGCCATCGCTCACGGTGCCACCGGCAAGGGCAACGACCAGGTCCGCTTCGAGCTTTCCGCCGCTTCCCTGGCCCCGCAGATCAAGTGCATCGCTCCATGGCGCGACTCTTCCTTCCGCAAGGACTTTCCGGGCCGGGCCGAGATGATCGCCTACGCCGAGGCGAACAACATCCCGATCAAGGCCTCCATGAAGAAGCCTTACTCGATGGACCGGAACCTCCTCCACATCTCGTTCGAGGCGGGCATGCTGGAAGACCCATGGTATGACGGCACCACCCCCGCCGACCGTGAGATGTATGTCCTCTCCACCTCTCCGGAAGACGCTCCGGACAAGGCGGAGTATGTGCAGATCCTTTTCGACAAGGGCAACGCCATCGGCCTCCAGGCGGACGGTCTCGCCGAGATCATTTCCAATCTGGGCGACTTCAAGGTGCTGGGCGAAAAGGACGGCTACACCCTCCTGACCCCGTATGGCATCATGCGCGTGCTCAACTTCCTCGGTGGCAAGCACGGCGTCGGCCGCGTGGACATCGTGGAGAACCGCTTCGTCGGCATGAAGTCCCGGGGTATCTATGAAACCCCCGGCGGCACCATCCTGCTCGCCGCCCACCGCGACCTGGAGACGCTCGTCGTGGACCGCGAGGCGATGCACATCCGCGACTCCCTCATTCCGAAGTACGCCCAGCTCGTCTACAACGGCTTCTGGTTCGCACCGGAGCGCGAGGCGATCCAGGCACTGGTCACCTACACCCAGCAGACCGTCTCCGGCGAAGTGCGCGTGAAGCTCTACAAGGGCAACGTCATGAACGCCGGCCGGAAGTCCCCGCACAGCCTCTACTCCGAAGCCGTCGCCACCATGGAAGGCGGACAGGAAGCGGCCTACAACCAGGACGACGCCACCGGTTTCATCGCCCTCAACGCCCTGCGCCTCAAGGCCAGCGCGCGCCAGGCGAAGTGAGCCGCAACGCTTGGATTTGAAAGAGACGCCATCTCTCGAGGGTGGCGTCCTTTTTGTGCCTGTACAAGGACGCCGTCCCTGTCGTCTGAACGCTTGAAATCGCTGTTAGGTCCGGGCAGCTTGCATGCAGCGGAGCAGGTACCCGTCCAAGGTATGATCAATGATCTCGTTTCAAAACTGAAGGACCGCCACTACGCGGATCTCCTGGCGAAGGGAAGGCTGGTCTGCCCGGACTGCGGTGCGGCCGCGACCGATGCCCCGGATGCAGGAGCCAGCACGATGCGGTGCGCTCGTTGCCGCACTACGGTCCTTCTGGAAGAATGGTCGAGGGCGGGCCGCGACGGACTGATGGTGGGGGACGCGGATTCACCGCCGCCGGACACAAAGATTGTCCGCAGCACGAACGGAGGGGGCACCACTTGGCATATTCCCGCGGGTGGAAAGGGCGGCTGCTTTCTGTTGTTCGCCGGCATCTGGTTGTCTGGCATAGCGGTGGTCAGTATGCCGATG
Organism: Luteolibacter sp. SL250; assembly: GCF_026625605.1. NCBI lineage: Bacteria > Pseudomonadati > Verrucomicrobiota > Verrucomicrobiia > Verrucomicrobiales > Verrucomicrobiaceae > Luteolibacter > Luteolibacter sp. SL250. Next base: position 3,174,199 of record NZ_CP113054.1, on the reverse strand, counting down.
ATCTTCGGCTTCATCACCGATCCCACGAAACAGCAGGGAGACATCCCTGGCTGGGCGATCATCCCATTTCTGGGCTTATTTTGGATCATCGGACTGGGCGTTCTGTATTTGGGTTTGAGGGCGCAGTTTGCCCAGTACCTGCTCACGGTGGATGGATCCATGATCGCACTGCGCCGCGAGATGTTCGGACGCGTGAGCGAAAAATCCATCGCGCTCGATGAGGTGGTGAGGATCGTGCAGAAGGAATTCTACCAAAAGAATTACCAGTCCGTATTCGGGATCGAGATTGAAGGAAAGCGCAGCAAACTTCGGTTTGGATCGATGCTGGAGGATGATGAAAAGGCTTGGTTGGTGGCGGATCTGCGGCGGGCGTTCATGCAGCCGGGTGACATCCTGCCACCCATGGCATCGCATGCACCGTTGACGGCAACGCCTCCCGCTGGCAGGCAGTCGTCATTCTCGTTCACGCTGGAAACGCCGTGGCTCGCCATCCTCATCCCCGCGTTGATCGTGCTCCCTGTGGGGATATTTTTCGTCTGCATCGGTTTTTGGGTGATCAATCCCGGAAATCCACAGGACCGGGGGCCCGATTGGGTCAGACTGTTCGGTGCCGCTTGGCTGCTGATGTCATCGGTAGTGACGATCTCGGCTGCCTCCGGAGCTCTGTTCGTCCTGCGCAACCGTGGAGCCCGGAGCCAATTCGATGGCGACGAAACGAACGTGTCCATCCGCTTGATGAAGGGCGAGCGGTCGATTCGGGAAAAATGGTACCCCCGCAGCGAAGTCACCACCGTAAAGGCGGTCACGCGCGGAAAGTATGGCACCACTGAGATGAAGCGGGTGCTGCTGCTGGTGGGCGGGAAGAAAATCGAGATCGCCAAGTGGGTGCCTGCAATCGAGGCGGATCAGTTCGTCCGTGCCGCCAATGCAGCGTTGCATGGAAAATAAGGGTTTGCCGAGATGAGCTGTTTGCAGAAACTCCGGGAAGACGGGTTCGTTCCGGCAGCCTTCATCTCTGATTTGTGCGGTTTTCGCGAAATTCCGGACTAATTCTGCCCAGGTGGCAGCCCGCGATTTGTCTGCAACCTCTGGTTGTCATGGCCCGGGAAATCCCGTTGAATGCCGCCCCTTTCACCCTCATGTCCGCCGAACATCTCTCCACCGCCCTTTTCCGCGAAACGCGGGGGGCTGGATTTTTCCGGGTGCTGGCGGGAAAGAACGCACCGTTCTACGTGGACGTGCTGGATGCCTTGGAGGTGGAAACCTCGGACCGTTCCGACGGCATCGGCCGGGAGGAGGCGGTGGCGTTGATCGTGGAAACGCTGGAACGCCATCCCAACATCGAGTTCGAAGACGAAGAGGGCGAGATGCCAGTCGATCTGCGGGAGAAAGCTCGTGCGCTGCTGGAGTATCTCCTGAAATGCCATTGGCTGGAGGAACCACCACGGCGTGGCTGGCGGCGGAAGATCCATTTCGACGCCCACGGTGCGACCATCCTGACGGCCCTGCGGAAAGTGGCGTGGCCGGATGCGGCGGTGTTCACCGACAAGCTGACCGGCGTCTGCGCCATGCTGGCGGATGAGGTGGAGCTGGCCGAGCGGCCGTGGCAAACCATCGAGAACTGCCTTTCCAGCGTCCGCGAGGGACTGAACGAGCTGCGCTCGATGCAGAAGTCCGTCCAGCGCTTCACCCGCAAACAGCTTGAGGAGGAAACGCTGCGCGGAAATCTCGGTGTCGTCTTCGATGACTACTCGGAACAGATTTCCCGTTCCTGCTATGCGGCGCTCGTCAGAGCGCGTCTGCCCACGCGACTGCCGGACACGGTGCGGCGGATCGCGGAAAGGCTGGGGGATGATCCTCCTTCGCTGGCGGACATGCAGATCGAGGTTCTGAAACGGAACCCCGGACTGACAGCGGAAAGTGCGCGGGCAAAGGTCGCAGGAGAACTGGAGGAGCTGATCGGGATGCTGGAGCGGGTGTTGCCGATGGCGGACGAGATCGACCGCCGCACGGCGGATTTCACCCGGCGGTCGCTCGCACGTTTCCGCTATCTGCAGGATGTGACGGGGGAGCGGCGCACTGAGATCAAAAGCCTTTTCGAAGTAGCCAACCGCCTCATGGCGGGAAAGAAGCTCCAGCGGGTGAACGCTTCCTTGCCGGATCTCCCCGATCTGTTGCTGCCAGCGGTGAAGCTGCCCGCCGGGCTGGATTCACTTTACTCTCCGCCGAACCGCCGGCCTCCGCTGGAGCAGGACGCGTTCGAGGACGCCGTGTCCGATACCGACCGTGAGTCCGGCCTGCATGACATGCAACGGACCATCCGCGAGTCGCTTTCGGTTGCGCGGGCGAACCGGTTCATCCGGGCGCTGCCGGGAGGCAAGGGCGAGCGGATCGAAAGCAACGACCTGGACCTGGGTGACGAACTGAAGGCACCGGACCTGGTCGCGCTGCTGCTCCATGCGGAGGCTCCGGAGGCCCGTTACCGGCTGGAGGTCAGCCGTGTCACCGATGAATTTTCCACCCCTCCCACCGATGAACTCCACGGGGTGAGGGTCGAACATTTCGCCATCATCAAGAAATGAGTGCCGAAGAACCGAACGCTTTCACCATCGACGCGGCTCCGACCTTGCTATCGCTCTCGGAGAGCGACCGCGAGCGGCTTGCCGAAGTGCTGCAGGAGCTTCTCGCCGGAGGCTCGATCAACGGTCTGGAGGCTTCCCGCACGGCCCTCTACCACTGGGCGCGCCAGCACGACGACTGGGTGAAGGAGATCGCCTCGCTCAACGGGCTGGATGTCGCGGTGCATCATGAGGAGCGCCTCATCCAGGCGGTGCCGAAGGCGGCATCCCTGCGCCTGCGGTTGACGCAGGATGCGACGCTGGTGTGGCTGGCCCTGTGGTATGCAGGTGACGTGAGGTGGCGTGATGAGGGCGCGGACCAGGCATTCCTCTCCGTCGCGGAGCTTGGTGACCTGCTGCGGGACCAGTTGCTGCCGGACGTCACCGGGCAGATCCCGAAAGGAAGGTTGCGGGAAATCCTGCGCCAGGCCGCGCGGCTAAACCTCATCAAGCTGACCGCGGCGGAAGCGTTCGAGGACACCGGGATCGAGGTGCTGCCCGCCATCCGCCGCGTCCTGCCATTCCGCGAGCTGGCCGCCTGGCAGGAAACCGCCGCCCACTTCCGCAGTGATCCCGCGGACGAGGAAGGCGATGAAGCCGCATTCCAGGAAGAGGAGGAACTTTCATGAGCCGGGCCATCCGACTGACAAAACTGCACGCGCTCAACTGGTATGGCTACCGGGACTCGCTGCCCGTGCGTGGGAATCTCGTGCTGGCCGGTGTCACCGGTTCCGGCAAATCCATCCTCATGGACCTGCTGATGCTCGTCCTGGTGGGACCGGAGCGGGCGCACCACCATTTCAACCGTTCCGCCACCGGCAACAAGAGCGACCGGACGATCAAGAGTTACTGCCTGCTCGACACGAAGCGTGAGGAGAACGGACAGCCGCAGTATTTCCACGACAAGGGCATCACCACCTACATCGCCGCGGAGTTCACCTGGCCGGACGGCAAGCGGGTCGAGACATGGGGCCTCCGTTTCGAGTTCCGCTCCGCCGCCGAGAACGACGGCACCACCACGCCGTTCTTCTGCGAGGCGGCGCTGGAGAAGTCCGACTTCCTGACGGAGGCGGAGGATGGCAAGCCGCGGCCGAGCGCGCTGGGCGCGTTCAAGCGCATGATCGACTCAAAGGGCGGGCGCTTGTTCTCGTCCCCGCGCGAATACCTGCGGGACATGTCGAACCCGCAGCACCTCAACTTCAACAAGGATGTGCTCCAGCGCCTGCTGCCCAGCGCGATGTCGTTCACCAACCTCAAGAGTTTTGACGATTTTTGCCGCCAGTTCGTGCTGCCGGCGGAGGCCGTGCCGGTGGAGGATGTGGTTTCCTCTTTCCGCGATTTCCAATCTTATGAAAGGGAGCTTGCCTCGCTGACGGCGCAGCTCGACCGGTTGGTGCGCATCCGGGATCTCTCGACAACGCTGCGCGATGCGGAGCGAGATCAGGCGGTGGCCACCTATCTGGCGGCGGAGTTCGCCCATCTCCATGCTTCCACGGAGATGGAGCAGACATCGCGCCGTCTGGGCGACCTGCGGAAGGCGAACGAAAAGGACGAGGCGCGGCTGGAGGAACTGGCGGAACTGATCGAGGCCGGCAACCGCCGCCGCGAGTCGTTGACGACCTTGCTCAACGAATCCTCCGACGGACGCCTTTACAAGAAGCTCTCCGATGACATCGGCAAGCTGGAGCAGGAGATCGAAAAGCTCCGGGACATCGCCAGCCGCCTCGGCAACGGCCTGGGCAAGCGCATCAAGTCCGCGAAGTCATGGATGGAGCAGGTGGCGAAGGCTCCGCTGCATCCCTTTGTGGACACCACCCGTCTCGGAAGCGCCATCCGCTTCCTGGAAGACTGCGAGCGGGAACAGACCGCGTCTTCCCTGTCGTTGCTGGCGGAAGCCGCGAATGAGACGGTGAAGGGCATCCGCTCCCGCTTCGAGCCGGAGCGCGAGGAGCTGCGTGTTCTGAGGAACGAGAAATCTGAGCTGAAGGCGCAGATCGACCTGCTGCAGCGGGGCGTCTCGCCGGGGCCGCAGCCGCTGCTTTCGGCGCTGAAGGCACAGCTCCCCTTGTTGCCGGGAGAGACACCGCCCCGCGCCCTGCGGGAGATCTGCGAGGTGACTGATGAGTCATGGCGGGCTGCCGCCGAAGTCGTGTTTGACGAGAAATTCGCCGTGCTTGTTTCCGGCGGGCACTATGAACAGGCAGCGGCGATCCTGGCCCAGCTCCCGGCTTCCGATCTTGCGGACGGGGGCATGCAGCGCCTCATCAGTGCGTCCGCGGGCAAGATGTCGAAGACGACGGTCAAGAAAGGCTCCCTTGCGGAGATGCTGTCCACGGAGGACGATGACGCCCGCGCCTGCATCGACTCCCTGTTCGGGGAGATGATCCGTGTTCCGCACGCTTCCCAACTGGACAAGCACGCGTCGTCGGTGGCTCCGGACGGCCTGTATAAAAAGGACGGCATGCTCGCCCGTCCGGTGCCCTACAACGGGACGCCGTTCATCGGAAAGGAAGGCCTGCGCCGCCAGCTTGAGATCAAGAATGCCCGGGTGGCGGAGATCGACGCCGCGCTGCGTAGGCTGGAGCCGCTGGAGAATGAGGTGGAACGCCTGATCCGTGAGCGATCCGCCGCCGTGCCGGAACATGAGGACGTCATCCGCGAGCTGATCCGGGTGGAGGACCTGCCGAAGAAGCAGGAGGAGCACGACGAACTGACGTCGCAGATCCAGGCTATCGCGACCGATGAGTTCGACCGCATCCATGAGGAGATCGAGGAACTGGCGGAGCAGGTAAAAGGCTACCACGCGGAGAACACCGCCATCCTGAAGAAGGGCCGCATCCGCGAGATCCAGGATACGGAGAAGCTGCTCAAGCAACTGGAGGAAACCGCCGCCCGCCGCGAGGATGACTTCGCCCGGGTGAAGCTGTCGGTGGATATCCACCGCCATTTGGAGCGCTACACCACATGGAAGAAGGAAGCCTCCGACTACACCCCGGCATCGGATGTCCTCGCGAATGAGTTCCGCAAGGCCGCCGCCGCCGCTGAGGTGAAAACCACCGCCACCATCGGGGATCTCAAGGTGGAGATGCTTGGCTTCAAGAAGGCCTTCACTCCGAAGTTCGATGACCTGCCGGAGGACGGCACCGACACCGCTCCCTACGAATCACGGCTCGCCCAGATCCAGGACGCCAATATCCCGGAGTACGAGAAGAAGTCCGGCACCGAGAGGAAGCGCTGGGAAACGCTGTTCCGCACCCAGGTACTGAGCCGCATGCAGCAGGCGCTGAAGAACGTGGAGAACATCATCGCCATGCTCAACAGCCAGCTCAAGCGGCCCATCGGGCATGACCGCTACCGGATCGAGCGCAGGCCGAATCCGGAGTACAAGATCTACCGCGACCTCATCGACATGAACGCGGTCCACCATGAGGATGAACTGTTTTTCTCCCAGATGGGTGGCGAGCTGCAGGACGCGCTCCAGAATTTCCTCCGCCTGCTGGTCCAGAACGCCAACAGTCCGGAAGCGGCGCGGCTGCTGGATTACCGCCAGTATTTCGACTACAAGCTGTTCGTCACGGACATCCGCGATCCGGACCGTCCGCCCATCGATGTGGACAAGCAGGGTGGCAAGATGAGCGGTGGTGAGAACCAGAGCCCTTATTTCGTCGCCATCCTTGCCAGCTACCTGCACGCCTACAACCGCCATGAGAGCCGTCGAAAGGATCCGTCGCTGGCGCTGGTGCCGATTGACGAAGCCTTCTCCAAACTCTCCGGCGAGCGGATCCAGAACTGCATCGAGGCCATGAGCGAACTCGACCTGCAGGGCATGTTCTCCATGTCGAGCGGCAACATCCCCTACGCGTTCAGCCAGTGTGACGAGCTGATCGTCATCTCGCGGAAAGACGAGCGGCGGGGTTCTCGGATCGGCGTGCGCAATGTGCCGGTGATCCTCTACCGGGACTCTCCGGAAGGCAGGAAGTGGATCTCTGACAGCGACCACCAGGGCACCGAGACATGAACCCAACCCTCAGCGCGTTCGCGGAAATCTACCTCCGTTCCTCCGCTGCCAGGCGGGGAGGGAAGAGGGATTACACGATCGACTGGGAGAAGTTCCTCCTCCTTGCCGCAGTGCATGACGGGGATGAGCGGGAGATCGCAGTGCAGGAACTCCTCGCCGCTGAGCGAAGGTCGGGGGGCATGCTGGTCATCGAGAGGGACCGGCTGGGTCATGAAAAATTTCTGAAATTGAAGCTCGATGGGGGAGAGCAATGGTTGTTCGCAGCGACCGGATGCGCCTCTCCTTCGGAAGAACGCGGCAAACTGGCGGATTTTTTCCGTAGGGCATCCGACATCACAGTGCCGCATCCCTATCAGGAGGGTTGGAGGGCATGGTGTGCCGGGCTTGCCGCATGCGCCTCGGTGGGAGATCCCATTCCACCGTTCAAGCGGGACGATGCCGCGGGCAACGAACGGTTTCTCGCTGTACTCGTGGCCGTCCTGAACTGGCAGGAGGAAGCGCTGATCCAGCGTGCCAGTTCGCGGATCACCGGTGACTCGAAACAACTGGGGCGTTGGCGTGCTAGGCTGGAAACTTCCATTGAGGCGATCACCTCCGGCGAGAAGACGTCTCTGGCGGACTTCGGCATCGTGGATGCGCCTCGTTCCGCGTGGATCCACGGTCCACTGGAGCTGGAGTTCGCGGGTGGACGTATCGACTTCGGGCTGCTGTCTGCGCCCACGGCCATCTCAGCCATCGATCTCGCCGCGGCATCGTTCATCCGATGCCGGACGCGAGCCTGCGTGACGGTGGAGAATGAATGCGTATTCCATGAACTCGCCGCGGCGAAAACCGGTGTGCTGCTGATCCATACCAGCTTTCCCGGAGCCGCCACCCGGCTCCTGCTCCAATGGCTGCCTGATGATATGGAGTTCCATCATTTCGGCGACAGTGATCCCGCGGGCTTCGCTATCCTCCACGATCTATGCGAACGGACGGGCCGTGCGTTCAGGCCGCTGATGATGCGGTTCAGGGAAGGGATGAATAACGTCCTGCTGACGGAGGGAGAGCGAAAGGTCATCACTCGTTTGTTGTCTTCGTCCCATCTCTCCGGGCATTGCCTCTTGGAACTGGACAAGATGCTTGCCGCCGGGATGAAAGGGGATTTCGAGCAGGAGTCACTGCCGATGCAGGCGGTTCTGGATGAGATCCGGGCGATCTTCAGGGACTAAATCCAGGGGCGATCGGTGATGGACTTGCCATGCACCCCCGCGGCGAAGCCGACGGGGAACGGAAGCGCTTTCTCCGAAAGGGCCGGGGGTGGACGGCGCATCGCCCTTGATGTCTCCCAAGCTGGATATCGTTTCTTTTCCTCCACGGGCCGGCACCTTTCCACAAGGGAGCGGTGTGGAGGTCCGTGGATTTCCCCGGCAACGTGCTGATGTTTGGAAAAATAGGGACAATCGCGTGCTTGCAGATAACCTACCGGCAAATGTTGGAAGGCATCATCGGCAAACTGAAGCTGGCGAATCTCTCCAGACTGGTAGCCGACGGGAGCCTGTGCTGTCCGGAATGTGGGTACAGGGCGAGGTCGGCTCCTGATGCCGGTCGGGATGTGGCGCGCTGCGAGTCGTGCGGAAAGGAGTCGCTCGTCGATGAATGGGTTCTCGCGGGCAAGGATGCCAAATTTTTCGGAGACGCCGACGAGCCTCCGCCGGAAACGAAGATCGTCCGGGAGGAGGACGCCGGTGAGGTGGTGTGGAGGATTCCGTCCGCCGGCAAGAGCGGCTGCCTTCTAGCGTTCGGAATTCCCTGGTGCGTGTTCACCTTCGGGCACGGCGCGTTCATCATTCCAGCGGTGTTCAGCTCCACCGTGAACGGTGAAGTTCTGCGGTGGGTGATCGTTCCGTTCTACCTCATTTTCTGGGGTGTCGGGATAGGGATGTTATATGCGGGATTGCGAAACAAGTTCGCCAGGCATGTGTTGAGATCGGACGGTGAGACAATCTCTCTGGCGAGAGAGATGTTTGGGAGGAGGAAGGAAACGAGCATTCGCTGCGACGAGGTGAGATCGATCGCGCAGAAAGAATTCTATCAGCAGAACTACCAGCCGGTCTATGGCATCGAGATCAGAACGGCGGTGAAGAAACTGCGCTTCGGTACGATGCTTTCGATCGGGGAAAGAGCGTGGTTGGTGGCGGACCTGCGGCGGGTGGCAGGGAAAGACGAAAGCCGTCCGTTCGTGCCGGCGGAGGTGGAAAGGGTGATTACGACAGGAAAGGTTTCGTCGTTTTCATTTCCTCTGCCAATGGCTTGGAAGTCGGCGACAGGATTTGCGATCATCATGTCTCTCATGGGAGCGGGATTTGTCGCAGTCGGTGTTTTCCTGCTCGGTGGCGATGAGTCCCACGGAGGATACCGGAATGATTTCGTCGGAGTGGTTGATTTGTTTTTCGACGTCATCCGCTGGTTGTTTCGGATCGTATGGACGGCGATCGCGCTGGCGATGACGACTGGCCGGGCTTATGCTTCTTTGGAAGGCGTTCAGATCGTCGCGTGAGGAAGTCCGGTTGGAGGGAAATGATTCGGAGGTGGCGGTGCGGACAATGCGGCACGGATTGGTCTGCCGTGAGCGGAGTTTCCCGCGACACGCGGTGACGGACATCCGTTCAGTGCTGTTCATGGCGGGAGGACCTGCGGCGGCGAAAAGGATCGAACTGATCGTGGATGGAAAGGCGGAACGTGTCGCCCTGTGTGTCGAGGCTTCCGCGGCGGATGCGGTGGTGGCGCAGGTCCGCTCAGCGTTGGGACCATAAGGGAGGTCTGTGACCGTCGCTTTTTCTTCCCGAATGACCAGCGACGGCCCTAGCCGCCTTACATGGTTGTTATTCCGCTCCGGCGAGGCGGAGCTGGGTGCAGAGCCACATCGGGCCGCCATCCACTTCGTAGTTCAGATCCGCGTAGTAGGCGATGTAGCCGCTGTCCGGTTTCGTCACGGTGGCGGTGATGGATTTGCCATCGCCGATTTCGAGCGGTTGGGATTCCCAGCGTGCCTTGCGGAAGTCCTTGGTGTCCGACTTCGCGACCCACAGGCGCGCTTCCTTTGCCGGTTGGTCGGCGGTGACGGTGAGGTTGAGTTTCCCATCAGCAGCTTCGCCGTGCTTCCAGCCGATCTTCGGCAGAGCGGTGCCGGTGAACTGGGCGCGAACGAAGGCGGCGATGTTGTCCAGCGCGCGGATGGGCAGCGGCTGGCGTGCGCCGGCGGCGTCCACCTCCATCAGGTTGTGGCCGGCGTTCGGCGTGTAGGAGATGTATTTCTCACCGGGCGTTTCATCCCAGTAGAGGTTGAGTGCGTCCGGGCTCCAGTAGGGGTCGTTGTTGCCGAGCAGGATCAGCTTCGGCATGGTGTATTTCGCGCGGTAGGTGTAGGGATCGACGATGCTCCACAGCCGTTTGGCGGCGGCGGTTTCACCTAGCGGGATGAGGCCACGCTTGGTGTAGGGGGAGATCTGATCGCTCGGCTTGCCGAACCGGTCCACCTGCAGCGGGAGCTGGGCGGGGATGTTCAGCATGTCGATGACCATCGGAGCGATGGCGATGACGCGTGGATCCGATGCTGCGGTGAGCCAGGTGGTCCAGCCGCGCTTCGAGGCACCGGTGACGAGGAACTTGTCCGTCTTCACGCCCCATTCCTGACCAGTGAATTCGCCCACGGCATCCATCGCCTTCACCACCGTCTTTACCATCGGGAAAAGCAGCGGCCAGGTGGCGTCCTGGGTGTCCAGGTAGCGGATGAAGGTTTCCGCAATGAGATCATCCTCGCGCTTGCCGTCGTAAAGCGGCTGCTTCGGCACGCCGAGCACGATGGCCACCGGCGCCTTCATCTTGTTGGCGAGGAACGCGCCATACATCGCCTTGTCCGGTTTGAAGCTGCCGCCTTCGTTCAGCAGCACCATTTTGCCATCGGAGGTGACATTCTTCGGCTTGAAGATGACAAGGTCATGCTCCCACGGGATGTCCTGCCAGACCTGGGATTTCAGGTTGAGGTGCCAGTAGTCGCACTCGCCGAATTCGCTCTTGGTGACCAATTTCCAGCCACTGTCAGGTTCCGCCCTGGCCACGTAGGTGGAGAGTTCCTGCGGCAGCGCGGCCTCCTTGGCGGAGACCAGCGGAGAGGCAAACGGAATGAGGCAGGCGAGGCACAGCAGCAGGGGAGAAGACCATTTCATGGGATGACGGATGGGTGTTACGGATGGAACATCGGATGCGGCACCGGAAATGTTACACGCCGGTGCGGAAAAAATTCCGGAAACTCAGTGGGAATGGTCCGACGGAGCCTTTTTCCCGCATCCGCAGCTATGGCCGCAGTTCCCGCCCTTCGCCTTCGGCTTTGCCAGCCGGACGAGGAAGATGGTGAGGGTGGTCGCCACGATCACGAGCGCGGCGACGGTCTGCCATTCGAGTTGTATCATTCAGAAACCCATCAGCCTTCCTGCCTGGAATACAAGCAAAGATGCCACGTAGGCGAAGCCGGACATGAAAAAGAACTGCCCGACGGCCCATTTCAGCGAGCCGGACTCCCGCGCCACCACCGCGCTGGTGGGCAGGCACTGGAGCGCGTAGATGAAGAATACGAGCAGCGACACCACCGTCAGCGGTGTGAATAGCGGCCGGCCGTCCGGCCATGTCGCAGCCGTGACCTTGTCGCGGATCAGGTTCGTCGTCGCGTCATCGTCTTCCGCCTCCTCCGCGTGGAAGAGGATGCCGAGCGTGCTGTTGAAGACTTCGCGCGCGGCGAAGGAGGTAAGAATCGCGGTGCCCACCCGGCCATCGAAGCCCAGCGGCTTTACGACCGGCTCGATCACGTCTCCGATCCTGCCCATGGCGCTGTACTCCAGCAGTTCCGCGGCGTCTTCGGTGCCTTCTTTTTTCGGGTAGGTCTGCAGCGCCCAGAGCAGGATGCAGAGGCCCAGGATGATGGTGCCCGCACGGGCGACGAAGGCCCAGCCCCGGTCGAACACGTGGCGCAGGATGTAAGACCACTGCGGCAGGCGGTAGGGTGGCAGTTCCAGCAGGAAGTGATTCGTCGTCTTGTCAGGACCCAGGCGACCGCGGACAACCCGGGCGACGATGAAGGCGGTGATGATACCGATGGCGTAGACGGAGAAAAGTATGGTGGCCTGCTGCCACGCAGGGCTGTCCTTTGACAGCAGCAGCGGGATGAGAAGGAAATAGACCGGCAGACGGGCGGAGCAGCTCATCCACGGGGCCACGAAAATGGTCACCAGACGTTCCTTCGGAGAGTCGATCGTGCGGGTGGCCATGACGCCGGGGATGGCGCAGGCATGGGCGCTGAAGAGAGGCAGGAAGGACTTTCCGCTCAGTCCGGCGAAGGCCATCACCCCATCCATCATGTAGGCGGCACGCGCCATGTAGCCGGAGCTTTCCAGCAGGCCGATGAACAGGAACAGCAAGACGATCTGCGGCAGGAACACCAGCGTGCCGCTCAGGCCTGCGATGACTCCGTCCACGATGAGGGACTTCAGGTCGCCGTCCGGCATTTTTCCACCCACCCATTCGCCGAGACTGCCGAACAAACCTTCGATGAAGTCCATTGGGACGGATGCCCAGGAGAAGATCGTCCAGAAAATGGCGAACATGATCGCCACGAACGCCACCCAACCGAAAAAGGGGTGCAGGAAGAAACGATCCAGCTTGTCGGAGAGGGTCTGCTGGTGGGCGTCCGGTCGGCGTGCTGCGATCTCGCAGACACGGTCGGTGAACTTCTTCCGGCTGACATCCGTGTCGTCGTTGCCGTGGAGCCACGGTGCCGCGGCCGGAGGAGGGAAGGGGGCGCGGAAGGTCTGCTTCAGATCGATGATGCCTTTCTTCGCGTTCGCCTGCATCGGGACCACGGGCACGCCCAGTTCCTCGGACATCTTCACCGGGTCCAGCCGGAGGCCGGATTTCTCCGCCATGTCCACCATGTTGAGGGCCAGCACCACCGGGTGGCCTTGCTCGATGATCTGCAGGACAAAGGGAAGCTGGCGCTCCAGGGCGGAGGCATCCACCACGCACACCACCAGATCCGGAGTCTTCTCACCGGGCAGGTTTCCGGACAGGGCGTCGATGGCGACCCGCTCATCCGGCGAGGAAGCACGCAGGGAGTAGCAACCGGGCAGGTCCAGCACCGTGATCTTTTTTCCGTGCGGAGTGAAGGTATCACCGCGCTTCACCGCGACAGTCACACCCGCATAGTTCCCCACGTGCTGGTTCGCGCCGGTGAGAGCGTTGAAGAGGGTGGTCTTGCCGACGTTGGGATTTCCGACGAGGGCGATGAGTGCGGGTGATTCGGGATCAGACGACGACATGGGAAGTACGTGCGAATTCAGAAAACAGGGGAGACGAACACCTGGGCGGCCAGTTCCTTGCTGATGGCCAGACGGGTGCCGGAAATGGAGCAGACGAGATTCCGTCCTCCCGACAGCTTCCGGATCTGCGTTTCCTCCCGGAAACCGAGATCACGCAGTCGGTCGGAGGATGGGCCGTCGATGCCGCTGATCCGGAAGTCACGGCCTGCCTCGACCTCATTGAGGGTCTTGGCACTGGTGGATTCGGGGGCGTCTGCGGGGCGGATGGGCATCCGCGCTGAGGGTCGTCTTTTGAGAAGGGGTTGCAATAAGAAAAGGCGCAGCCTTCGCTGGGAAAGCCGCGCCTCAGGGAGAATGGGTGAGGATCAGGACAGCACTTCGCGGTGGAAGGTCAGCCAGTCGTCCAGGTTGTTGAGATTCACTGCATCCGGCAGGGAACCGTCGTCCGGAATACCGTTCGCGGAGAGGATGTCCTTCCGGATGTCGTCACCGTGGTGGTAGCCGGTGATGGAGTCGTTGAGCTTCTTCACGGAGGTGGCGTCGAGCGCTCCGCCGGACTTTTCGAGAATCCATGCTTCAAACTGTGGATAGGTCGGCTTCTTCTCCGCAATGAACGCATCGAAGTCGGCGTTGGCGATGCCGAGTCCGTCGAGAACCATCTGGTCGTAGCCTTTTCCGCAGGCCGGGTAGTCCGGATGGAGCTTTCCGGCAGCACCGAGGGAGGCCTTGAGCCAGAGTCGCGGCAGGTGGAGGACGCCGAGAGGGCCTGCGGTGCCGGAACTGATGAGTGGGATGATCTGGGACATGGGATATTCTTGGATTTGTTGGATCGCGCGACCGGTGGAGAGCGCGATTCTCCATCCATCGGCCAATTCATCTCTGTTGGCAAATCCGTTTGTTAGGGAATCGCCCGCGAGGTGAACCCGTGCGCGGGACTTTGGGAATGTTGCGGGGATTTTTCGAGATTTCCGTTTCCATCGGCGGGCAACCCGGGCAGCTTGGCGCACCGATAACCGCCATGTGGAAAGGCCGCTTCTCCCAAGATACCTCGTCGCTCGTCCAACAGTTCGGAGAGTCCATCTCCTACGACTGGAGGCTCTACCCGCATGACATCGCGGGATCGATCGCCCATGCCCGTGCGCAGGTGAAGGCGGGCATTCTCACGGAGGAGGAGTTTTCCCAGATCCGTGACGGCCTGCTGGCCATCCTGGAGGACATCAAGGCGGGGAACTTCGAATTCAAGACGTCCCTGGAGGACATCCATATGAACATCGAGTCGGAGCTGACCCGGCGGATCGGTCCGGCGGGGGCGAAGCTCCACACCGCACGCTCCCGGAATGACCAGGTGGCGACGGACACCCGGCTTTATTCGCGGACGGAGATCGACGGACTCATCCGTGCGGTCACGGACCTTCAGAACGCGCTGTTGGGTCAGGCGGAGCGCTATGCGGAGTCCGTCATCCCCGGCTACACTCACCTCCAGCGCGGGCAGCCGGTGACGGCGGGCCATCATTTCCTCGCCTATGTCGAAATGCTGGAGCGTGACAAATCCCGGCTGGCCGACTGCCGCAAGCGGCTGAATATTTCCCCGCTGGGTTCCGGTGCGCTGGCAGGTTCCACCATCAATCTGGACCGGGTGCAGATCGCAGAGGAGCTTGGTTTCGATGGGATTACGAAAAACTCGATGGATGCCATTGCTGACCGGGACTACATCGCGGAACTGCTGTTCGTCATTTCGCTCTGCGGGGCGCACCTTTCCCGCCTGAGCGAGGACCTGATCCTCTGGTGCAGCAGCGAGTTCGGCTTCGCCGCACTGTCGGACGCCCACACCACCGGCTCATCCCTGATGCCGCAGAAGAAGAATCCGGACGTCTGCGAGCTGACCCGTGGAAAGACCGGACGTCTGGTGGGCAACCTGATGAACCTGCTGGTGGCCATCAAGGGCCTGCCGCTGACCTACAACCGGGACCTGCAGGAGGACAAGCCGCCGCTTTTCGATTCCGTTGATACCCTGAACCTTATCCTCGCCGTGAACACGGAGATGATTGCGGCCATGGAACTGCGGGAGAAAAACTGTCGCGCCGCCGCGTCCGACCCCATGCTGCTGGCCACGGATCTCGCCGACTATCTGGTGAAGAAGGGGATACCGTTCCGCCACGCCCACGAACTGGTCGGAAAGGCCGTCGCGGAAGCGGTTGCCACCGGAACCCCGCTGGACCAACTGGATCTGGCCGCCATCGACCCCGCCTACGGGCCGGAGGCGAAGGATGTCTTCTCCCTCGAACGGGCGTTGGCCTCCCGGACCAACCCGGGCGCTCCTTCGATCCAGAACGTCCGTGCGGAAATCAGCCGCTGGAAGGGTGTCCTTTCCGGTAGTTGATCAAAATAAGGCACGGATGGTTCCAGTCTTGCCAAGCCCCTGATTCCCCTTAGGGTCGGGGGCGAGCAGATTTCTCCCGAAATCCTCCGATGTCCGCAGCCGGTCAAACGCGACCTGCCGGTTCAATTCTCCTTTTACCGAGGGCGTTGGATTCCGGCTGGCGGCAGGAAATGAGGGAGAGCTGCACACGGGCGGCGGCGCAATCCGACCGGCTCCGAACACGGCAAAGCGACCTCCGCACGCAGCGGTGCTTTCCCCCGGTAACAAAAGGCCGGTTTTCGGAGTCCATGTCGGCCAACACCGGGGTCCTATCCTCCAACATTGCGGGGCACTCCAGCCCGCCGCGCCAAGGACCGCCCGTAACACCCAGACCCATGCGAAAACATGTCGAACGCAACACAAGATTCCCGGAACTCGGGAGATAAGCGCCGCCGCTCACGCGGTGGCCGTAACAGAAGGAACAACCAGAACCGCGGCGAACGCGGCGGAGATCGCGGCGAACGAGGCCAACGGGATGGCAACAAGCCCCCGCGCGCCGAGGAATTCCGCCCGCAGGGCAACCGCCCGGCCCGGAAATACTCCGCGCCGAAGCTGACCTGGTGGCAGAAGCTGCTCAAGGCCATCGGCCTCTACAAGGAGCCGGTCCGTCCGCCGCGCCCCGAGCGCAAGCCGGATGTGTCCAAGCCGCAGGGCGGCGAGGCGAAGGTGAAGTCCAACACCCGTGTCGCACGCACCACCGAAGGCCAGGCTGCCCCGGGCGAAAAGCGCGAGCGCGGTGAGCGTGGTGAACGCGGCGAGCGTGGTGGTCGCAACCGGGACAACAACCGCAGTCGTGGCGGCGACGCCGGCAGCGTGGAGTCCTCCCGCGTCTATGTCGGCAACCTGTCCTATGACGTTTCCGAAAGCGACCTGATCGACCTCTTCAAGGGTATCGGCGGCGTCCGCAACGTGGAGATCGTCTACAACCGCACCACCCACCGCTCGAAGGGCTACGGCTTTGTGGAGATGCTCCACGTCGATGAGGCCAAGCGCGCCGTCGAGGTGCTGCACGACCAGCCATTCATGGGCCGCAAGCTGACCGTCTCCGGCGCCAAGTCGAAGGGCCAGGACGAGCGTGAGGACCGCGAGGAGCGTGAAGACCGCCCGGAGCGTGCTCCGCGTGAACCGCGCAATGCCGGTGGACATGTGGTCGAAGCTCCCGTCATCCCTGCGGCTGCGGCTGCTGCCGCGGCTCCGGAAGCCGTCGAGACCGTGACCCATCTCCAGGACCCAACTCCTGCTGAAATCGTGGAAGCCGCGGTCGAGAACGTCGAGGCCGTCGGTGCTCCGGAAGTCATTGTCGAAGCCGTCGAGCATCAGGTCGCCGACGCTGTCGATGCCGAGCCTGCTTCCGAAGAGGAGAAGAAGGACGCCTGATCCCGCTTCCCCAAAGACGACATTCCAAGCCCCGCCCGGTCCGCCGCGGCGGGGCTTTTTCGTGAGAGTGCCTGGGCCAAGATGGCCCAGTCACATTCGGAAGATCCAGCTATTCCGCTGATCTGCTCCTTGCTCCTCCGGCATCGATCTGACTAGGCTTCCTCCCTGATGGCCACCGCTGAAGACCAGATACAGAAGCCTGCCGGATGGGATGGCACCACCCTGTGGATCATCAGCGTGGGGATCTTCTTGGTGATCCTCGCTTATGGAATTCCCATTGCTGCAAGTCATACGAACCTCAGGGAGGGATTGCAGGTGGGACTGATCAACGGTGTCTTTATAGGAACAGGAGTCAGCATCCTCTATCTGATTTGGTGCGCTCTGGTCTGTGTTGCATCGAGGAAGCGCTGGAAACCATGGCGGAAGCTTCTGCTGCTGTTTCCGCAGATTCTGATGTTCGGCTCCGTGGTGGTATCCCTGGTAACGAATCCACCCACGGCGAAGAACGCCTTCCGGCAGGCCATGAAAGCGCCTTTCCCCGATAAATCGCAGAACCTTCGTTACCACTCCTGGGGAGGTGGCATCACCGACAGGACAACAGTCTGGTGCTTTGAGACCACTCCGGAAGCAGTGGAGAAGTTGATTGATGAAATAAGTTTCGACAGCAAGAAGGTCTGGTCACCGGGAGATCCCGGATCTTTCCCTGGTAACTGGCCATTCCCGGACGCCCCGGATCTTCAGCGATGGAAAGGGAGCGAACGCCACGAAGGACAGAGGAGATCATCCTTTCGTCACCTCATCATCGACAAGGAACGGCGTCTTGTCTACGCCTGCTACAGTAGCTACTGACGGAGCCGGCAGTATCCGAATCACAGCCCGCTTTGCTGGATCAGATCCCGGAGCTGGGTCTGGAACTCCATCACATCCTCTTGGGATGGGCGGTAGCCCGGGGTATCCGCGTCGAGGCCGGGGCGGCCGTTCTGGTCCAGCATCCAGATACCGGTTTCGCCATCGCTGAAGGTCACGCGACCGCTGACCAATGAACCTGGCAGGGCGATATGATCCATGGTCACCGTGACAGCGCCGGTCGGGACAGGGGCTTCGGGCTCCGGCTTTTTCTCTTCTTCCTTTTTCTGCTCCTGAAGCCTGATCTCCAGATCCAGCACCAGGAAACGGGCGTCCATGTAGCTGATGGAGATGTCGAACTCATCCTTCAGCCGTTTCTGGAGGTCGGAGATGGTGGCGCCTTCCGCCGCCCAGGCGTGGAGGGAATCTTTCTGTTCGGGGGTGAGTTTGCTGGCGCTGAACATGGTGCTGTTCTGACCCATTGGGAGGGATTTCCAAGCCCCAAGAAAAGGAATCTGCCGGATCAGCCGAAGGTGCCGTTCTGGCGGGCTTGCACGGCCAGCCGGAACGCCTCTTCCTCCCCGTGTTTCTTCACGGAAAAGCGGATGCTGCGGCGTTGGCCGGGGGATGGGGACCAGGTGGCCTGCCAGAAATAATAGACCACTCCATTGCCCCCTGAAATCGTCACCTTGGAAACGCCTACGACACCGGAAGAATTGCGGGAGGACTTCGAACAAACGCGCGCCCTGTCGTCCTCGGCGAAGGTCCTGAGCAGGTCATCCCGCCAAGCCCGTGCCGCTGCCAGCGAAGCCTCCATCCCGCCGAAGCGGCGATCCGCGAAGTACTTCGCATACCGCGTCCCCCGCCGCTGGAGGCGCACCTGCCAACCGAAGGTACTGCTTTCCGCCCGCTCCATCCGGGTGATCGCAAAATTATCCATCACAACTTCCATGGGTCCGATGGTAACCTCCGGGTGCTTCCGGCACTTGTCAAAGCGAAGCTTGTCAAGGGGCGGAGACCTCCGGGAGAGTCGGGCGTGCTGCGGACCCTGGAAAAACACTTCGGATTTGACGCGTTCCGGGAAGGGCAGGAGCCGGTGATCCACGCGCTGATGGACGGTAGGTCAGCTCTGGCGGTGTTTCCAACGGGCGGAGGAAAGTCCCTCTGCTACCAGCTTCCGGCGTTGCTGATGGACGGGGTGACACTGGTGATTTCCCCGCTCATCGCGCTGATGAAGGACCAGGTGGATCGCCTGACCTCACGGGGCATTTCGGCGGCGAGGCTGGACTCCACCCTGGATGCGGCGGAGGTAATCGAGATCAACCGGAAGCTGGATGCCGGAGAACTGAAGCTGCTCTATGTGGCCCCGGAACGCCTGGCGAACGAGCGGTTCCGCCAGCGGCTGGAACGGTTGCCTATCGCCATGGCGGCCATTGACGAGGCGCATTGCATTTCGGAATGGGGGCACAATTTCCGGCCGGACTATCTGAAACTGGCGATGATCCTGAAGGAACTCGGCGTGAAAAGGATCCTCGCACTGACGGCGACGGCGACGCCATCGGTCGCGCGGGATATTTGTGACCGGTTCGGGATTGCTCCGGAAGATCATGTCCAGCTCAGCTTCCACCGCACGAATCTGGATCTGAGGACCACGGTCTGCGGGGTGAAGGAGCGTAAGGCGCTGCTGCTGGAGCGTGTGCGCGAAACGGAGGGTGCGGCGGTGGTCTATGTCACGCGGCAGGAGACGGCGGAGGAGATCGGTACCTTTCTGGCGCGGAATGGCGTTTCCGCGCAGGCCTACCATGCGGGTCTGCCGCCGGAGACGCGGGCGGCGGCGCAGCTCGCCTTCATGGATGGGAGCATCCGGGTGATTGTCGCCACCATCGCGTTCGGCATGGGCATCGACAAGGCGGACATCCGTGCGGTGTATCACTACAACCTGCCGAAGAGCCTGGAGAACTACAGTCAGGAGATCGGCCGTGCGGGGCGCGATGGAAAGCCGGCGGTGTGCGAGATGCTGGCGTGCGGGGAGGATCTGGTGACGCTGGAGAATTTCATCCACGCGGACACCCCGACCAAGCGGGCGCTGGCGAACCTGCTGGACCGCGTCCTGCGGCTGGGGAACACCTTCGATGTCTCCGTCTATGATCTTTCCGTGTCGTGCGACATCCGGACGCAGGTGGTGGCGACGGTGATGACCTATCTGGAAACGGACGGCCACATCACGGCCACCGGCACGTTCTACTCCACCTATCGGGTGAAGCTCCTGCAACCGGAGGCGCGGATCTTCAGCGGACGCCCACAGGAGGAATCGGATTTCCTGCGGAAGCTGTGGAAGCTGGGGGAGGAGAAGCGGACCTGGAGATACTTCGATCCCTCCGCTGCGGCGGCCCAACTGGAGGTGACGCGGGAGCGGGTGGTGGCAGCACTTTCCGAACTGGAACGGGCAGGGGATGTGGCTCTGGAAATCTCCGGTGTGAGGCAAGGCTACCGCATGCTCAAGGAGGGGAATCCGCGCGAGATCGCGGAGCGTTTCGCGGAACGGTTCTCCCGGCGGGAGACCGCGGATCTGGAAAGGCTGGGGATGGTATCCGACCTTCCGGGACGCAGCGAATGCCTCACCGGCTGCCTGACGGGCTATTTCGGAGAAGATCTGCCCGCACCCTGCGGTCACTGCGACCGGTGCAGGGGGATAGATGCGGAACCCATCCGCCGGCCACAGGTAAGAAAGCCAGCGGATGACGAGTGGGCGGTCATGAAGGGTTTGATCGACGAACGGCATCCCGCGCTCGCCACGCCACGGCAGCTCGCGCGTTTTCTCTCGGGCATGACCAGCCCTGCGGCGACGCGTGCGGGGCTGACCCGGCACGATGCCTTCGGGATGCTCGCGGACATTCCCTTCCGGGAAATCCTGGACCAGGTGAATGCCGCGAGAGGCTGATCCTGAGGCGGAGCCTTACCCGATTTTGTAGCTCACCCGGTCGTCGGTCTCGAGGTAGTCGAACAGGGTGCTGGTCTGTGGATCGATCCCGACCTCACCGCAGACGCCGACGAACCAATCCTTCTTCTCCGGATTCTCGTAGGGGTGGTAGGCTTCGATTTCGTCGGACCATGCATTCTTTTCGTCCTCGGTCTTCGGCGTTCCGTTGGCATCGAGCCATTTGGCGATCTCGGTGTCAGTGGCACCTTTCTCCAGTTCCTTGCGGACGTCGGCTCCCTTTACCCCTTTGAAGCCGAAAAGCATATTGTCGAGCGGGCAGTCGAAATGGAAATCTCCCAGCGTTCCGGCGATATCCGCACGACCCTTGTCCGCCATGCGGGAGAGGATGGCGTAGCCGCCGATGCGGACACGTGGGCTGGTCGGGGCTTCCCTGGACAGATCTTTGGCGTTGCTCATGATGTTGGTGTGGTTAGACCGCCAACAAACGGCTGTTGGTGCGCTTGTCAAATCGCGGGACATGCTTCGGGGTTGCCGTGACCGCTTCCTGGCGGTCATGTTGGACTGGTCAGGCGTATGAAACCCATCAGCAGCAATCCTGTCACACTCCGGAACTTCGATCCGGCGGCAGGTGGCCTGCCGTTCGCGTTGGAGGCGCTGGACCGGGAAACGCTCGCCGCTCCGGTGAGGTCCAACTGCTTCACCATCCTATGGGTGAGGGAAGGGGAGGGCCGGTATCATCCCGACCTCATGGAGCATCCCTTCGCCGGGCCGGTGCTGCTTTTCGCGAATCCTTATCAGACCCTGTTCCTCAAGCCGGAGTCCGCCATTTCGGGAACGTTGATGAGGTTCCATGCGAACTTCCTCTGCATCGAGACCCACCATAAGGAGGTGGGGTGCAATGGCGTGCTGTTCAACCGCCTGCACGGCGAACCGATGGTCAGATGTGATCCAGCGCTCGCGCGGGACGTCGGCACATTGGTCGGACAAATCGAGGAGGAGTTCACCGCCGGTGATGTCGCCCATCGTGAGGCGGTGCTGTCGCTCGTGAAGATCCTGCTGATCAAGGCATCCCGGATGAAACTTGAGCAGATGGCTGCGGCCTCCACTCCCGGCAAAGCCGCATCCCATCCGGTATTGGTCTCCCTCCTGGAACTGATCGAGCGCGATTTCCATAGGATCCACCGTCCCCACGAATACGCGGCTCGGTTGGGAATGACACCGAAAGCCCTGGGGAGGCTGGTAAAGGAGGAACTGGGAAAAACTCCCACCGAGCTGATCCGCGATCGGATGCTGAAGCATGCGAAATGGCACCTGCTGCACACCCTGCGCCCGGTGAAGGAAATCGCCGCGGAGGCGGGATTCATGGACGAATTCTATTTCAGCCGGTTGTTCAAGTCGGCCACCGGTTTTTCCCCCACGGCTTTCCGGGAGTTCGAAACCCGGATCCGGAATGGGAGTAATTTGTCCATGTGAAGGCTCCTCCCGTCCATTCCCGGAGGCATGGGCCGCGTCTAACCTCTCCGGATGAAGCAATGGATGGAAAGGATGGCGGGGACGGATCGGCTGGGCATCACACTGACACGGTGGGGCCTGATTGTGGTGCTGCTGTGGATCGGCGGCCTGAAGGTGTTCAAGTATGAGGCGGACGGGATCGTTCCGTTTGTCGCGAACAGTCCGACGATGAGCTTTTTCTACAAGTATCCCGCACCGGAGTACAAGAATCACATGAACCCGGAAGGAGCGCTCATCCTGGCGAACCGCGAATGGCATGAACGCAACCGGACCTACCTCTTTTCCTACGGACTTGGCGCGGTCATCGTCATCTACGGGCTGATGCTGGCGCTCCATCCCTGGCTGCCGCAAGTGGCGGCGGTGGGAGGGTTGCTGGTGGCCATCATGTCAGTGGTCACGCTGTCATTCCTAGTCACGACCCCGGAGAGCTGGGTGCCTCCGCTGGGAGACACCGAGCACGGATTTCCCTACCTCAGCGGGCGTGGCAGGCTGGTCGTGAAGGATGCCATCATGCTCGGTGCCGGGTTGGTGGTGATGGCGGATTCCGCGCGAGCGTATCTGCGGAAAACAAACGGCAACCGATAGCCTCGAATGGCATTGATGGCGGATCAGATCGACCGCAGGTAGTCGTGGAAGGCGGCGGTGTCCGTGCCGAGCTTCGTCGCGACCTTCGGCTTGTCCGCAAGGACGGCGAGGCGTTCCGGGATCTCGATGACGCCCTTGCCAAGCTCCGCTTCCATGACGTCCGGGAACTTCGACGGGTGCGCGGTTTCGAGGCTGATGGTGGCGGTGCCGGGGTGACCGGCACGCCATTGGCGGGCGGCCAGCCATGCGACCGCACCGTGCGGGTCGATGTCGTAGCCGTGGATGGACTTCACCTCGCGGATGGCCGCGCGGGTCTGGTCGTCGCTGAACATCACGCCGTGGATCTTCGCCTTCATGGAATCCCATGAGCCGCCGAAGAGTGCCTGCATGCGGACGAAGTTCGAGGGCGCGCCGACGTCCATCGCGTTCGAGATGGTGGCAACGCTGGGGCGCGGCTGGTAGTCGCCCGAGGAAAGGTAGGCGGGCACCACGTCATTGCGGTTGGTGGCGGCGATGAAATGCTCCACCGGCAGGCCGAGCTGTGCGGCCAGCAGTCCGGCGGTGAGGTTGCCGAAGTTGCCGGACGGCACCACGAACACGGGCTTCACACCTTCCGGGAGCTGGCGGGCACTGTGGATGTAGTAGAAGCTCTGTGGGACCAGCCGGGAAAGGTTGATGGAGTTCGCGGAGGTGAGGTTCAGCTTCGCCGACAGCTCCTGGTTCAGGAAGGCGGACTTCACCAGAGCCTGGCAGTCATCGAACGAGCCGGCGATCTCCAGCGCGGTGATGTTGCCACCCAGGGCGGTGAGTTGCTTTTCCTGCAGGCCGGACACCTTTCCTTCAGGGTAGAGGATGATCACCCGGGTTCCGGGGACGTTGTGGAAGGCGGAGGCGACCGCACCGCCGGTGTCACCGGAGGTGGCGACCAGCACGGTCAGTTCCCGGTCCTCGTCGCGGGTCAGCCAACCCATCAGGCGGGCCATGAAACGCGCGCCGAAGTCCTTGAACGCGAGAGTCGGTCCATGGAACAGCTCCAGGATGTGATCGCCGGGAGCCAGGGTAACCAGCGGAGCGTCGAAGGTCAGCGTGCCTTCCACGATGTCCTTCAGCGCGTCGTGCGGCACATCCTCACCGAAGAAGGCCTCCGCCACCGCGTAGCCGATCTCCTGGAAGGAAAGGTAGCGCCAGATTTTCCAGAAATCCCCGCCCAGCACCGGTAGCTTGTCCGGCATGTAGAGGCCGTTGTCCGGCGGCAGGGAGCGGAGGACCGCTTCCTTCAGGTCAACACGGTGGGCGGGATTGTTGGTGGAGTGGTAAAGCACGGTTTTGTAAGCTCTAAATCTGAAGCTCTAAATTCTAAACGGAAAATTCGGTGCCCTTTCAACAGAGGCGTTTGGGATTTCGTGCTTAGGATTTGGTGCTTTCTTCAATCACATGCACGCCCGTGGTGTTGATGGGCGAAACGTAGGCCTGGTTGGTGAGCGGGACGGCGGAGAACACCTTGGAAACGGCGTCCGCCACCTTGCGGGCGGATTCCTCCCCTTCGCAGAGTGCGAAGACGGACGGACCGGCGCCGGAGATGGAGAAACCGAGGGCTCCGGCGGAGAGGGCCGCGCGTTTCGCCTTGTAGAAATCCGGGATCAGCTTCTGGCGGCGCGGCTCCGCGATCACATCATGGATGGAGCGGGAGATCATGCCGTAGTCTTCCTGGATCAGGCCGCAGATGAGGCCGCCGAGGTTGCCGATCTGCTGGGTGGCGTTTTCCAGTGGGATTTCCTTAGGCAGGATCTCGCGGGCGACCTTGGTGAGGATCTCGATGTCCGGGTGGACGACGGCCGCCCACAGGTTCTTCGGCGCGGGGAGCTGGGCGATGTCCAGTTCCGCGTTGGAGCGGATGAAGACGATGCCGCCCATGAGGCAGGGACCCACGTTGTCCGCGTGCCACGCGCCGTCGGCAAAGGCCTCACCGGCCATGGTGAAGGGGAGGAGTTGCTTCCGGCTGAGCGGCGAGCCGATCAGCTTGTTCACGGCATACGCACCTGCCACGGCGGAGGCGGCGGAGGAGCCGAGGCCGGAGCCGAAGGGCATTTTCTTGTGGATCTCCATCTCGATGCCCCGGTCCATCATGCCGAGGTGCTTCAACAGGTCCAACGCGGCCACTCCGGCGGTGTTCTGGGCGGGGTTTTTCGGCAGCTTCCCGTTGTCGCCGGTAATCTTGGTGATGTGCAGCCCGGGCTTGTCGGAATGACGGACGACCACTTCGTCACCCGGCGCGTTGATCGCGAAGCCGAGGACGTCGTAGCCACAGGCGACGTTCGCCACCGTGGCCGGGGCGAAGACGCGGATTTCTTTGGAATCGGGCATGACTGGATGGAGTGGAAATGCCGCCACTGATGGCGGGCGGGAGGTTTAGTGGGGAGAGCGCCGGGATTCAAGCGCGGAGACTCGCGGTGTGGATCATGGGATGCCACGGGGGTAAAAGCGAAACCGCCGCTTCCCGGAGGAGAGCGGCGGTTTTCAGCTTCACAATCAATTTGCCTTTCCCAAGGGAGGAATGGCGACCCGTAAGGGAGTCGAACCCTTCTTGCCAGAATGAAAATCTGGAGTCCTAACCGATAGACGAACGGGTCGTTGTCGCGGTGCGGGGCGAAAGAAACGACAGAGGCCCGGGTTGCGCAAGATTTTTTTGAGTGATTTTTCCGATTCATACCAAGGATGCATGAAATTCCACGCAACAAAGTGACGGAGGCATGGTTGCGGCTTGTCAAGAGGGGAAGGATTCCTAGTCTTTTCCGCCTCCGGGCAATCCCAATCATTCACCGGAAATCTCTTTGTCATGAACACGACCCTGCTCGCAACCGCTGCCAATGAAGCCCGTGGCCTCGCCATGGATGCCGTCCACGCCTGTTCCTCCGGCCACCTCGGCCTGCCCCTCGGGTGCGCGGACATCGGCGCGGTGCTGTTCGGTGAAACCCTCCGCTACAATCCGGACGCGCCGAAGTGGCTGAACCGGGACCGTTTCATCCTCTCCGCCGGTCACGGCTCCATGTTCATCTACGGCTGGCTGCATCTGGCCGGTTACGCGGTGCCGCTGGATGACGTGAAGAACTTCCGCCAGCTCCACTCCATCACCCCCGGCCATCCGGAGTTCCATGAAACTCCTGGCGTTGAGGCCACCACTGGCCCGCTCGGCCAGGGTGTTGGCAATGCCGTGGGCTACGCCCTCTCCGGCAAGCGCGCCGCAGCACGCTTCAACACCGCGGAGCACACCATCTTCGACCACAACGTGTTCGCCCTCCTCGGCGACGGCTGCCTCCAGGAAGGCGTGGCCAAGGAAGCGATCGCTTTCGCCGGCCACAACAAGCTGGATAACCTGGTGCTCATCTATGACTCCAACGATGTGACGCTGGACGCCATGGCAGATGTGACGCAGAGCGAGAACGCGGAGCAATATTTCGCCTCCCAGGGCTTTGACGCCGTGACCATCGACGGTCATGACTTCGCCGCGATCGCGAAGGCGCTCGACCACGCCCGCAACGACAAGAACGGCAAGCCGAAGGTCATCATCGCGAAGACCATCATCGGCAAGGGCATCGCCGAGGT
The DNA here is from genome assembly GCF_026625605.1 of Luteolibacter sp. SL250. NCBI lineage: Bacteria > Pseudomonadati > Verrucomicrobiota > Verrucomicrobiia > Verrucomicrobiales > Verrucomicrobiaceae > Luteolibacter > Luteolibacter sp. SL250. Next base: position 3,147,930 of record NZ_CP113054.1, on the reverse strand, counting down.
GCAGGGCACCGCAAAGGGCCACGGTGAAGGTGGCGCGAAGTTCGTGGATGCCGCCAAGCTGGGCCTCGGCCTGCCGGAAGGCTCCCACTTCTATGTTTCCGAAGGAACCCGCGCTTTCTTCGCGGAGCGCACCGCTTCCGGGAAGGCCGCGTTCAAGGCATGGCAGGCGACCTACGACGCGTGGGCGAAAGTGAATCCGGATCTCGCCGCCGAACTTACCGCCGGTGTCGCACAGTCCGTCCCCGCCGACCTCAGCGACAAGATCCCGGCCTTCGCCGCGGACTACAAGGACGCAACCCGTTCCGCGGGTGGCACCGTCCTCAACGCGGTGGCGAAGGCGATCCCGCAGGTGATCACCGGCAGCGCCGATCTCTTCGGCTCCACGAAGAACTACATCAACGGCGGCGGTGACTTCTCCGCCACCAACCCGACCGGCCGCAACATCTGGTTCGGCATCCGTGAGCACGCCATGGGCGCGATCTGCAACGGTATCGCCTATGACGGCCTGTTCCGCATCAGCGGGGCGACCTTCCTCGCTTTCGCGGACTACATGCGCGGCTCCATCCGTCTTGCAGCGCTCGCCGGTCTGCCGGTGACCTTCATCTTCACCCACGACTCCGTTGGTGTCGGTGAGGACGGCCCGACCCACCAACCGGTGGAAACCGTCAGCGGCCTGCGCGTGATCCCGAACCTGGACGTGATCCGCCCGGGTGATGCGGAGGAAACCGCCGGTGCCTTCATCGCCGCGCTCAACCGCACGGACGGCCCGACCGCCCTCATCCTCAGCCGCCAGGCCATCCCGCTCATGAATGACGTGCCGGTGCAGGAGCGCCGGGACGGTACCGTGCGCGGTGGCTACATCGCCGTGAAAGAGAAGGGTGAACTCACCACCATCCTCCTCGCCACCGGCTCCGAAGTGCAGCACGCCGTTGCCGCCGCCGCCGAGCTGGGCGATGGTGTCCGCGTCGTTTCCCTGCCTTGCCTTGAGCGCTTCGAGCGCCAGAGCCCGGAGTACAAGGAAAGCATCCTGCCGAAGGCCGTGAAGAAGCGCGTGGCCATCGAAGCCGGTGTCTCCGGCCTGTGGTGGAAATACGTCGGGGACGAAGGCAAGGTCATCGCCATCGACCGTTTCGGCATCAGCGCTCCTGGCAACACCGTGTTCAAGGAACTCGGCATCACCAAGGACGCCGTTATAGCCGCCGCGAAGTGATCCTTCCGGAAGTTTGATTCCAATGGGGAAGCCCGGTCACGCGACCGGGCTTTCTTTTTTGATGGGTAGCGAGTCTCGTGAGAGCTTCGGCGGGGAGGATTCCTACTCAGCTCAATGCGAAGACTTCCCGCGCAGCTTGCGGATGCCGTTCACCAGCAGCAGCACGAGGATACCGGCGATGAGGCCGCAGATGCCGTTGAGAAGAGAGGAGACGATCGGTGCGAGAAAGCCACCAGTGGCAGCCGCGATGTGCTCGATCTGCAGATACAGCCAGTGGATGCCGTGGACCACGATGCCTCCGCCAACCAGGAACATGGCGGCGGTGCCGAGGATGGAGAGAAGCTTCATCAGAAGCGGGGCGGTCCAGAGGATGCCGCGGCCGACTGCTTTCGGAGCCGCGCCTTCCCGCTGGGTGAGGTAGAGTCCGGCGTCATCGAGTTTCACGATGCCGGCGACAAGTCCATAGACTCCCACGGTCATGATCATGGCGATGGAAGAAAGGGACAGCGCCTGGCGGACCAGATTTTCATTTTCCACGACCCCCAGCGTGATGGCGATGATCTCCGCGGAGAGTACGAAGTCGGTGCGGATGGCCCCCTTGATCTTATCCGCCTCGGTCTCCACCTTTTCGTCAGGTGTTGTGGCAGCCAGTTCGGAAAGATTCTGCCCGGCTTCCTCTTCGGACTTCTTCCCGCGGTGCTGGAGGGCGTGGTGGAGTTTTTCGACTCCTTCGAAGCAAAGGTAGAGGCCACCGATCATCAGCAGCGGGGTGATGGCCCAAGGTGCGAAGGCACTGATGAGCAGCGCCAGCGGGACGAGGATGAGCTTGTTGACGAAGGAACCCTTCGCCACCGCCCAAACGACGGGAAGTTCCCGTTTGGAAACCACGCCGCTGACCTGCTGGGCATTCAGTGCGAGATCGTCACCCAGCACACCCGCTGTTTTCGCCGCGGCCTTTTTGGTGAGGATGGAGACGTCGTCAAGGATCGACGCGATGTCGTCGAGGAGGGTAAGTAGGCTGCCTGCGGCCATGTTGGCAGGATGATCCGCGAGGTTCGGGGAAAGTCGATGACGGAATTGAAGATCCAGGCGTCACTTCTTCGCTGACTTCGACGGGTCTGCGTCCGGTTGGATCTCCTTGCCGCCGGAGGGGATGCAGATGAGGTTGCGGGCCACATCGATGTACTGTCCCTGGGCGGACGCGTGCATGTAGAGCTTCTGCTTCCTGCGCTTGAGCGTTTTCAGGATCTCACCGGCCTGTTCCTCATCGATGCGGTCCTGAAAGTCCGCGAACCAATAGATCGCGTCCACCTTGTCGAACTCCCGGGAGAGGATGGCGTCGGCGGTGGATTTCGGTCCTTCAGGATCGTTGTAATAGGTGTTATGGCGGCTGGCGAACACCTCGTAGACTTCCGGCACGGGGAGGGGGCGGCTGAAGTCCACCTTGGTGCGGGAGTCCTTCTTTTCATCCCGGTAGAACGGATCCTGATAGAGGTACCAGAAGCGCTTGAAGGAATCCTCACTGCCGCCGCGGCGCATCTGGGAAACCACCGCGTCGATGTTCGGCCGGGTTTTCCCCCCGCTGATGCCGCAACCGACATGCAGGACCACGGGGCTGCCTTTCGCCACCCGGTCCAGTTCGTGGATGACCTTCGGCAGGTGCTTGGTCATGGATCCGGAAACGTCCAGCACCACACCGATGGAGCGGACGTTGAGCGTGGTGCCGAAAACGATGAGGCCTTTTCCGCCGGCCATGCCATTCCCCATACCCATGCCATCACCGGTGCCCATGCCGGTTCCATTTCCAGAGCCACCGCCGCTGCCCGCACCGCCGAGGCCTCCCGTGCCCATGCTGCCACCGAGTGCGCCCAGCGAACTCATGGTGCTGGAGGATGTTGGTTCCGGGAGGGTGAAGGCGCTCGCCACATTCGCCGCTGCGACCCGGGCGGTATTGGGCTTTGCGATGCTGACCTGCATCTTCTTCTGGCTGGGGGAGGACGCAGGGGAGCCGCCTCCTCCGCCGCTCGGCTTGAAATCGACCGTCTTTTCCGGCTCGGGTGGAATGACGGCGATGACCACGAAAATGCCGATGGCCACGATGATCCCATGGAGAATCAGGGAGACAGCCAACGATCCGGCGCCCAGTTTCCGGAGGAAGCTGCCTTTCGCGGGTTTCAGGAGGATGCCGGAATCATCAGTTTCCGGAGTGAGATCGGTGGCCGTTTTCATCAGGTAGATCGCAAGCCGCAGGGCGGAAAGCTGGGGGTAGTTTCGCTCCGGAAGGGGGAACGGCATTCCCCGTTAAGCGACATTCTTGTGACATACGCGGGCGTATGGGGCAGGGGTGATGCCGGACAATCAGAATCTCCCGACAATCAGCTGAGATTTTCAACCAACTGTTCTTCAAGGATTTGACGCTTGAGGTGGGAGGGCGGTGTGGATAACGATCCGGTTTCTTCGTGTCACTTGTGGCGCGGGACGGAGTAACACCCCCCATTTACTCATGAAACTGCTGAAAGCCTACCGGAAGACCTCAGATCTTCCACTTCACCGCCTTTTGAAAGGAACCGCCGGACGGATGCTGATGTCCGTCAGGCCGGATCTCTCGACAGCGATCAAGAGCAAGCCGTTTTCAAACCACCCACCCCTCAGTGGCCGGCTCATCAGGAACGGCCACTTCATGAAGGCGGTGGGCGAGGAGGATCATGCGATGATCCGGGATTTCCTGCGCGACTACTGGGCGTCAGGAGCGTCGGATGAATTCTACGAGGGACTGTCCCATCGCTACGAAACCCTCTTTCTGGCCTATCATTCGTCGATCGTGGACAAGACCCGAAGCGCGATGGATGGCATGCGCAATTCACTCCGCCGGATGGTTGAGATCGGTTCCGGGGATGGGAAGATTCTCGATCATTTCCGCCGCTGCCTGCCGGATCTTCCGGAGTTCCACGGCGTCGATGTGAACCTCCAGCAGGTTGAGAACAACCGGCTGATCTACCGGGAGAGTGGCCGGATGTCCTTCCATCACTCGGACGGACTGCGTTGGATGGAGCAGAATGGTGGTCCGGGAACCGTGCTGGTGACCAACGGCGGGGTCTTGGAGTATTTCACCCGGCCGGAGCTGGAGGGGCTTTTCGGGCGCATGAGCCGTGAGTGGGGTGGTTGTGTGGTTTCCCTGACGGAAAGCATCGCGGCCGACCATGACCTTACACGTGAACCTGGCACTTATCCCTACGGTTGGGAACTCTCGCTGTCCCACAACTACATCGCGTTGCTGGAGGAGGCGGGTTTCACCATCACCCATGTGAATGACCGTCTCACCACGCCGGAGGAGGCGGATACGGTGGGACGCTGGCTGCAGGTGGTGGCGGTTTCGACTTGAAGAACCGGCCGGAAATCAACGCCTGCGGCGGAAAGCCATGAGCCCGACGAGACCGGCGAACAAGGCCGATGAGGAGGGTTCAGGAACCATGTTCACCGTGTCTCCGGATGCACGGGCAAGCACGACACCTGGTATCGGCTTGTTTTCTTCTTCGGCATAATAGCCCCACTTCTGGACGCGGTCCGTGTGATTGTCCGTCTCGAATCCGCTGCCGGAGGTGTTGGTGAAAACGATGCGATCCCAGGTGGTGTCGCCCTCGCCGAAGAAATTGACGAAAGCATAGGGTTCACCGGCGTTTCCTCCCTTGAAGTCACCTTCGTTGGGATTGCCATGGTATTCCCGGGTGGTGGCGAGGCGTGCGAGGAGGGTCTCCGTGCTGAATCGGGCGATCAACGTGTCACCGCTGAAGAAGGAAAGCTCGTTCTGGTTGTCACCGGCGGACCACCACATGCCGAAGTAGGCATGATTGTTACTGAAGGAGAGGGTGGAGGTCTCCACGCCGCCGGCACCCTGCACGGAGTAGCGGGAACCGCCCGTGCCCGCGCCTCCATAGACGTCTGCGTTCCTGATGCTCAGCCGGTCGTAGGTGCCAACGCCATCCCAGTTGACGTTGGTCAGGTCTCCGGTGGAGAGGTTGTTGAAGTCGAAGACACTGGTGTGGGAGAGCGTGGAGTTCACGCTACCCGGGTTCTCCGCGTAGGTGATGAGAAGGGAATTCTGGGCGAGCGTGGTGCCTGTGGATGCTGCCATCAGGGCAAACGCGGCCGTGAGGCCGAGGGGGCGTTTCATTTGGGGTGGAAAAGGGGGGGAGAGAACGGATGGAGATTCCCATGGATTGCGGGTTTCCGCCATTCCGTGATCGCGGGAGAGTGGAGGCAGCGGCATCTCAGCCCCGTTTTGGGATGGAGCCTGTGGCTCCGGGCTGATACATCCGGCGGGTAATTGATCATCACCCGGAACAAATCATGGAATTGAAAGAGGCGGACTATGCCGCATCACCTTCGCTCAAACACCACCGCTGGATTTCGGCGGCGGTGGCGGTGGTGGTGCTGTTGACTGCCGGATACCATCTGGGTGTTGGCCGCGCATTCCGTGAGGGAGCATCATTCGTACTGCCTCTGGTTCTGATCTGGCAGTCGGATCACCTGGCTCATTGGGCGATCCGGGCCAGCGGACACTGGCTTTCCGCGACGAACGCGGACAGGTGGCTGAGGAGGCTGGGGTGGGTGATCCTTGTGCTACTGAGCGCGGACATTCTGATGGAGATATGGGCGGGCCATCGGTGGATGGCGCGGCTTCTCACCGCCTGAACTGGGTGACCTTGTGGGAGCTGTCTTCGGTGCTGATCGTGGCGGTGGGGGACTCGTTGTCCCACTCGAATTTCACCGCCTTCTGCCGGTTTTTGAATGGATAGAAAAGAACGCTGCCATCGTCAGCCGGTTTCCAGTTGAAGTTGGCGGTGTTCCACCCGCAGACGAGGCGGCCGTTGGGGGCGAACTGGACCCACTGGCGGCTGGACTCACCACCGGGCAGAAGCTTCTCCGGCATGCGCCATTTCAGCTCCGCCAGTTTGGCGGTATCAATTTTGTCCGCGGATGCCTTGGGAGAGGCTGCTTGCACGAGTGCGGTCTGTCGCTTGAGTTCGTTGTCCACTGCGACCGCTTCCTCAAGTTTGCCGAGCTGGGTGAACTTCAATTTCATCGCCTCCAGGGATGTGATGTAACTACCCGTGAGCGGACCAACGGCCTTGGAGGCAGCGTCGATATAGATGTTCCTGAGAGCGGCGAGATCCGCGGGAATCGGATCCCCGGTTGATGGGTGCTTGCTTCCTCCGTTGTCCGCCATCCGCTTGATCTCCCCATCCACCGCGAGGGCACCTTCCAGATCTCCGGACTGCGTGTATTTCAGCTTCAGCGAGTGGAGGCTGTCCACATAGCGCTTCGTCAGGGGATCCAGCGCCGCGAGGCTCTCCTTCTCGTAAGCTCCTTTCAGGGACGCGAGGGCCTCCGGTGCCTCCTGGGCGAAGCTGCATGTGACCGGAAGGACAAGCGTCAGCAGGAGGGTGGAGGCTTTCATCAGGATACGAGATTCCCTGCCGGTCATTGCCGCTTCAAGGAAAAACGGGATGCACGCAAGTTGATGGCCGTGGGATGGTGGTCCATCCCACGGAAACCCGATCCGTCACTCCAGCCTCGCCAGCAGGTCGTCGCTGTCCACCTGGTCGCCTTTCTTGACCAGGATCTCCTTCACGATGCCGTCGGCACTGGCGGAGACGGTGGTGAGCATCTTCATCGCTTCCAGCACGATGAGCTTGTCACCCGCCTTCACTTCCTGCCCGGCGGAGACTGCCACTTCGGTGACCATGCCGGGCATCGGAGCACAGGCTTGGGTAGGGGAGGAAGGGTCGCCTTTGGGCCTGCTGGCTTTCGCCACGGAAACGAGCGACTTGTCCGCCACGACGGACTCGCGCGGCATGCCGTTGAGTTCATAGAACAAGGCGCGGCGGCCCTCGCTGTCCGGCTCACCGATGGAGATGAGCTTGATGATGAGGATTTTGCCGGGGTCGATCTCGACTTCGATCTCCTCTCCGATCTGCAGGCCGTAGAAGAACGCGGAGGTCGGCAGGCTGCTGAGGTCGTCGTATTTCTTCCGGAACGCGATGAAGTCGGAGAACACCTGCGGATACATCAGGTGGGAGTAGAGATCGTCATCGGAGGCATCGCGGCCGAGTTTGGCTGTGAGTTCCGAGCGGGTGGCTTCCAGGTCGATCGGTTCGGCGAGTTCGCCGGGCCGTTTGGTGGTGGCTTTCTTGTTGCCGAGCACGACTTTCTGGACCTCCACAGGCCATCCGCCGTCCGGCTGGCCGAGACCACCGGAGAGCATGTCGATGACGCTTTCCGGCCAGTCGATGGAGCCGGGCTTCAGTTTGGGCACATCGGCGGATTTGATTCCGCGGGTGATGAGGAACATCGCCATGTCGCCGACCACCTTTGACGATGGCGTCACCTTCACGATGTCTCCGAAAAGCTGGTTCACATCCGCATAGGTGCGGGCGATCTCGCGCCAGCGGTGGCCGAGGCCCATGGCGTTCGCCTGCTCACGGAGGTTGGTGTACTGTCCGCCGGGCATCTCATGGTCATAGACCTCCGCTGTTCCGGCGCGCGGCGCGGAATCGAAGGGCTTGTAGAAGCCGAGCACTTCCTCCCAGTAGTCGGAAACCTCGTTGAGCGCTTCGATGTCCAGCCCCGGGTCCTGTTCGGAGTTCGCCAGGGCGGCGCAGACGGAGTTGAGGTTCGGCTGGGAGGTGGAGCCGGAAAGGGAGGCCAGGGCCAGGTCCGCGATATCGACACCGGCACGGGCGGCGGCGATGACGGAGGCGGCGTTGAGGCCGGAAGTGTCGTGGGTGTGGAAGTGGATCGGAATGCCGATCTCGCCCTTGAGCGCCTTGACGAGGTTGTAGGCGGCCTGCGGCTTGCAGAGACCCGCCATGTCCTTGATGGCGAGGATATGCGCGCCCATGGCCTCCAGTTCCTTGGCCTTGGCGACGTAGTATTTCAGGGAATACTTGTCCCGCTTCTCGTCGAGGATGTCGCCGGTGTAGCAGATGGCGGCTTCGCAGAGGACCTTGCCATGCCCGCGGACCGCCTCCATGGCCACCTTCATGTTCGGCAGGTAGTTGAGGGAGTCGAAGATCCGGAAGATGTCCATGCCGCTGTCGGCGGCGTGTTTCACGAATCCGGCCACCACATTGTCCGGATAGTTCGAGTAGCCCACCGCGTTCGATCCGCGGAAAAGCATCTGGAAAAGGATGTTGGGCACCTTTTCCCGGAGCTGGCGCAGGCGTTCCCACGGATCCTCGCTGAGGAATCGCATGGCGGTGTCGAAGGTGGCTCCGCCCCAGTTCTCCAGCGAGAAAAGCTGCGGCAGGTTGCTGGAATATGTCTCCGCGATGTTCAGCATGTCGAGACCGCGCATGCGGGTGGCGATGAGCGACTGGTGCGCGTCCCGCATCGACGTGTCCGTGATGAGGAGCCGCTTCTGGTCGAGGATCCACTGGGTGAACTTCTCCGGTCCCAGCTCGGTCAGGAGATGCTTCGTATGCTTGTCCGCGGGGAAGCCGCTGCCGCGCTTCGCGGGGATGGTCGCGGAGGGAAGCGGGGACGGAGGTCTCCAGTTCTTCGCGGAAGGATTGCCGTTGATGGTGATGTCCGAGAGGTAGGCCAAGGTGCGGGTGGCCCGGTCTCGCTTGATCTTGAAATTGAAGAGGGACGTTTTGGTGTCGATCAGCTTCGTGTGGGCCTGCCCGGTGCGGAAGGTCTCATCCTCGATGACGTTCTCCAGGAAAGGGATGTTCGTCTTCACCCCGCGGATGCGGAACTCGCGCAGGGCGCGGTCCATCCGTTGGCAGGCGATGGGGAAGCTGCGGCCCATGGCGGTGACCTTCACCAGCATGGAGTCGTAGTAGGGTGTGACCACGGAACCGGCGTCGCCGGAGGCGGCATCCAGGCGGATGCCAAAGCCCGCTGCGGAGCGGTAGTTCAGGATGCGGCCGTAGTCCGGCGCGAAGTTCTTCTCAGGATCCTCCGTGGTGACGCGGCACTGGATGGCGAAGCCATTGCAGGGCATCTGATCCTGCTGGGGGATGGCGATCTCATCACCGAACAGGGAGTTTCCGGCGGAAACGAGGATCTGGGAACGGACGAGGTCGATGCCGGTGACGCACTCGGTCACGGTATGCTCCACCTGGATGCGCGGGTTCATCTCGATGAAGAACCAGTCGTTCTTGTCCATGTCGTAGAGGAATTCGACGGTGCCCGCGTTGTTGTAGCCGATGCCCTTTGCCAGCGAAACGGCGGCATCGCAGAGTTCCTTGCGCACTTTCGGATCGAGGTTCACGGCAGGGGCAACCTCCACCACCTTCTGGTAACGGCGTTGCACGGAGCAGTCCCGTTCGAAGAGATGGACGACGTTGCCATGCTGGTCACCCAGGATCTGGACCTCGATGTGCTTCGCCCGGGAAATGTAGCGCTCCAGGAAAACGGCGGCGTTCCCGAAGGCGTTGAGTGCTTCGTTCTGTGCCTCCGCGAGCAGGCCGGGCAGTTGGGAGGGCTTATCCACCACGCGCATGCCACGTCCGCCGCCACCGAATGCGGCCTTGATGATGAGTGGAAAGCCGATCTCATGGGCCACGGTCAGCGCCTGGTCCGGGTCGGTGATCGGTTCCTCGGTGCCGGGCAGGGTGGGGACCTTGAATTTCTCAGCAAGCTGGCGGGCGGCGGTTTTGTCGCCCATGTTCTCCAGCAGCTCCGGGGACGGTCCGATGAAGGTGATGCCTTCCCGTGCGCAGGCGCGGGCGAAGGCGGCGTTCTCAGACAGAAAACCATAGCCCGGGTGGATCATGGTGACGCCTTTCGACTTGGCCAGTTTGACGATGCCCTCGACATCCAGATAGGCTCCGACGGGGCCTTTCGAGGAGTCCAGTTGGTAGGCCTCATCCGCCTTGAAACGGTGGATGGAGAAGCGGTCTTCTTCGGCGAAAATCGAGACGGTGCGGAGACCGAGTTCGTTGGCGGCGCGGAAGATGCGGATGGCGATCTCGCCGCGGTTGGCGGCCATCAGTTTTCCGGGATTGGATTGGGTTTCCAGCATGACTCGGAGAGTCTAAGGGGCGGGAAAAGCGTAGGGGAAGAGGGAATTTCCAATGATTCAAAGAACGCAACCGGCCGCCGATGATGCGGGTTAAAGTTTTTTGCGTTCCTGCGGAATGTGGCATGTTAGACAGACATGTGGATGATTCTCGCACAAACGGTGACCGTGGATGGAGCGGTTCCCACCGAACCCCTCAGCTGGACGGAACAGGCGACCCGCTACGGCCAGAAATCACTGGATACGGTGGTGGCGTTCGCTCCGAAGGTGGGCCTGACCCTGCTGATGGCGCTGGTGGGTTGGAAGCTGGCGAAGCTGCTCAGTGGCTGGCTGCAGAAGCTGCTTGAGAACAAACGGATCGATCCATCCCTCAGACCCTTCCTGGGCAGCCTGCTGGATGCGGCGTTCAAGGTCGCTCTGGTCATCACGCTGATCAATTACCTGGGTATCCCGACAGCCTCGTTCGTTGCGGTCATCGGCGCGGCCGGACTCGCGGTGGGCCTGGCCCTTTCCGGTACTTTGCAGAACTTTGCGGGGGGCGTGGTGCTGCTGATCATCCGGCCGTTCCGGGTCGGGGATATGATCAAGGCACAGACCTTTGAAGGCATCGTGACGGAGATCCAGATCTTCCAGACCGTCCTCAGGACGCCGGATAACCTCACGGTGTTCATTCCGAACGGAAAATTGGTGAACGAATCGATCATGAATTTTTCAATCGCCGGAACCCGGCGGGTGGATCTCACCTTCGGAATTGGATACGAGGACAGCATCGACCACGCACGGGACGTTGTGATGCGGCTCGTGGCCGAAGACACGCGCATCCACGAGAGTCCGGCACCCGTCGTCATTGTCCAGAATCTGGGGGATAGCACGGTGGACATCCAGGCCAGGTTCTGGGTCGCGTCCGGGGATCATTTCAGGGTCTCCTGCGAGATGCGGGAGCGTGTGAAAAAGACCTTTGATAAGGAGAAGATCTCCTTCCCTTTCCCCCAGGTGGACTACCACATGATCGGTCAGGCGCCGAAGCCCGAGGGGGCGTGAAGGAGTGAGGAAATCTCAGCGTGTCCAGGAGAGGTCATGGATGTCCCTCGGACGCGGTGCGTGCCCGGATTCCTGCAGACCGGCGAGGGCATTTCCTCCGATGCGCGCCGGTTGACGGTAGAGTTGCTTGAGCGAGGCGTCCCTGAGTCGCAGCGCGGTCTTGAAGAGGGACATGAGATTGGGGGAATCGAGCTGCTGCCGGTAGTCGGGGAGGACACTGGAGCGGATGTCCGATGGGGCACAAGGCGACCATTCCAACGGGAATCCGTCAGCGGCGACGGCCTCTGCAAGCGTGGCTTCCGCGATGGCAGGAAGACGGTCATCTGCGTCCAGACCGGCGAGCCACCGGTCGGACAGTTCGAAATCCGCCGCAGCATCCTTCCACAGGATGACATCCTGGTGCCTCAGAGGGAAGACATGTCCTTCGGCGTTGATGGCGATGAACGGAATGAACGGAAAAAGGACGGGGAGGCAGGTGTTCGGATAGATGGCGAGGTTCAGATAGCGGCGGGCAACCCGGCGGTATTCCGCAGGGTCGGACAGGTTGCACCACAGGACCTTTGAGGCAGGTAGGATTTCGACCGGCGGGATGGTGACGTTGACGGTGTTGTTCGCCGGGTCGATGTAGAGCGGTCCGAGTTGGATGGCGTTCTGGAAATAAAGATCCTTCAGGATTCCATAGATGCGGCGCGGCCGGATGCCGAGGTCCGTCCATTCCTTCATCCACTCCTTGCCAATCGCCAGCGAGCGTACCCTCCGGGTGATGGTTTCGCATTGTCCCCAAGGATACTGTGGAAGGTGGCCGAGGTCCCTGTCCGCCTGCTTTCTCAGCTCCATGAACCGCCCGAAGAGCTCGTCCGAGCGGGACAGGAGGGATTCGATGAGGCTGGCTGGCCAAGGATCGGAAACCAGATCGAGTGCCGCCGCGTTTTCGAGGAGTTTATTTCGCATTCGTGATTGCTAAGAATAACTGATGAAAAGCACTCTCCCGGCCTCCCTTACAAATGAAAAGTCCAATCGGCAAAGCGGCGAGAATCGGAACGGTGGCAGGCCTGGCCGCCCTGGCAGCGACTGAAACGGCGGAAGCGGCGGCGGTGCTCTCCACCTCCATTTCCATGGTGGATCTTTCCACGGCGGCGGACAACGGCGCGCTGGTGCTGGACATTGATGGCGATGGGACGAACGACTTTTCCATCACCGGGGAGTACTACGGTCCCAATCCTGCCCTCAGTTTCAATGGTGCCTCGACGTCCGCATGGATGGTCTCAGACGGATTCGCGGCCAGTACGGTGGGGGAAGGCTATGAATTGGCCAACGGATCGCTGCCGAACGGAGCCTCCTACGTGTCCACCACGATCCTGTTCGATCCGTTCGCGGGCGTTTCCTACGGTGAGTTCTACGCCGGGGTCAGGTTCTTCCGTGACGGAGAGCTCCATTTCGGTTGGCTGAAGTTCGATATGCCGACGGACGGCACTCTGAACGGAGCCACTCTGGTTTCCGCAGGTTGGGAATCAGAAGCATATGCTCCGTCAACGGTCGGCGCGGTGCCGGAAGCAAGCGCGCTCTTCATCAGCGCGGTTTTCGGCGGATTGGCCGCCGGGCGCCGCCGGCGGTGACGGTCTGTCGGCCCGACGTTTCAATGGAGGGCGAGTTTCTCCCAACAGAAATCCCCGAAGCATGACTTGGCTTCGGGGGATTCCACCCCGTGCCATCCGCATCCGCTGACTTCCTCTTCCTGGAGTGAGAAGTCATGCGCGTGGGTGGTGGTGAACAGATAGCGGAAATCGAAGTGCCAGTGGCCGTCCTCCTGTTTTTTCGCATTGGCAGGCATCCAGTGGGCGTCGATGTCCACGGGATGATCCCCGGACGCCGCGGGATGTGGTTGCACTGTCACGCCGGTTTCCTCCAGCACCTCGCGAGCCGCGCTGGCAGCCAGTGAGTCGTCACCTTCGAAATGTCCGCCGGGCTGGAGGAAGCGGTTCAGTGTCTTGTGGACGATCATCAGGATGCTGTTCCTTTCCTCGTTGAAGACGACCGCACTCGTCGTGATGTGGCCGTTGAAATTCTTCCGGCTGAAAAGGTCGTCGTTCACCGCCAGATAGTCGGTGAAAACCCGCAGGCGCTCAGCCTCTCCGGGATGGCGGGAAAGATAGGCGGAGACGATATCGAGGACTTGGGACTTCTGCATCAGCGGGCTGCTCCTTAAATCGGCTGGCGGCGGAGGGCAAGTGATGGGATGCTTTTCCCAAGCAGACGTGTCAGATCTTTTCACCACTCCCGCCGCCCTCAAAGACAAACCGAATCCATCCGAGCCGCTGGCCGCCAGGATGCGGCCGAGGTCGCTTGATGAAGTGGCTGGCCAGAAGCACATCCTGGCCGAAGGAAAGTTGCTCCGCCGGGCCATCGAGTCAGACCGCTTTACTTCGCTCATCTTCTACGGCCCGCCGGGGACGGGGAAGACCACCCTGGCCAGCGTGATCGCGAGGACAACCGGTTCCCGGTTCGAGTCCCTGAACGGCGTCGAGTCGAACGTGGCGGAGATCCGCGCCAAGATCGACCAGGCCCGCACGTGGCGCGAGCTGCGGGGGGAAACGACGATCCTTTTCATCGATGAGATCCACCGCTTCAACAAGGCGCAGCAGGACGTCTTGCTGCCGCACATCGAGCGCGGCGTGGTGCGGTTCATCGGCGCGACGACGCACAATCCGTATTTTCATGTGAACTCGCCGCTCGTCTCGCGGTCGCAGATTTTCCAGTTGGAAGCTGTGCCTGTGGAGGATGTGGTCGCGGTGCTGGAGCGGGCCATCTCAGATGAGGAACGCGGTCTGGGCGGGCGGGGAATCCAGGCGGATGAGGATGCCCTCCGGCATCTGGCGGAAAAGTCCGATGGCGATGTGAGGAAAGCACTCACCGCACTGGAACTGGCGGCGCTCACCACCCATGCGGACGAAAGCGGCGTGGTGCGGGTGACGCTGGCCGTGGCGGAGGAGTCCATCCAGCGGAAAGCCGTGGTGTATGACGCGGACGGCGACGCCCACTACGACACCGCCTCCGCGTTCATCAAATCCATCCGCGGCAGTGATCCGGATGCGGCGCTCTACTGGCTGGCGAAGATGCTGCACGCCGGTGAGGACCCACGTTTCATCTCCCGGCGGCTGGTGATTTCAGCCTCGGAGGACATCGGCCTGGCGGATTCCGGCGCCCTGCGCGTGGCGTTGGACGCCCACGGCGCGCTGGAGTTCGTCGGCATGCCGGAAGGCAGGATCCCGTTGGCCCATGCCACCGTCTATCTGGCCACCGCCCCGAAATCGAACACCGCCTACGCGGCGCTCGGAAAAGCGATGGCGGACGTGGAAAGTGGCCGCACGCTGGCGGTTCCGCCGCATCTCCGGACCAGAACCCGCAAGAAGCTCGCCAGTGCATCCGGGGAGACCGAAGAGAATTTGCGCTACCTTTACTCCCACGACTACGAAGGTGCTTACATCCCGCAGGCCTACCTCCCGGAAGGCCGCACCTACTACCAGCCCGGGGAGCAGGGGATGGAGAAGCGGATCAAGGAACGCCTGGACTACTGGCGTTCGCAGATGGGGAAATAGGGAACTTCACTTGTCACCGGACTTGGAAGCCTTGGCAGGGTTCGCAAGGGTCCGCTCGATGAACTCGATGATGCCGCCGGCCACGTCCTTCTTGGAGGATTGCTCGATGCCTTCCAGACCGGGGGAGGAGTTCACCTCCATGACGACGGGGCCGTGGTTCGAGCGGAGCAGATCGACACCGGCGACGTTGAGGCCCATGGCCTTCGCCGCGCGGATGGCGGTGGCGCGTTCCTCCGGGGTGATCTTCACCTTTTCGGCGGAGCCGCCACGATGGAGGTTCGAGCGGAACTCGCCCTCGGGAGCCTGACGTTTCATGGACGCGACGACCTTTCCTCCGACGACGATGCAGCGGATGTCAGAGCCTTTCGCTTCCTTGATGAACTCCTGGACCAGGATGTTCGCGTTCAGGTCCTTGAACGCCTCGATCACAGAGCTGGCGGCATTCGCCGTTTCCGCCAGTACGACGCCGACTCCCTGGGTGCCTTCCAGCAGCTTGATGACCAGCGGCGCGCCGCCGCACATCTCGATGAGCTTGCCGGTGGCGTCCGTGTGGTGGGCGAAGCCGGTGACCGGCAGGCCGACGCCGCGTTTCGCCAGGATCTGCATGGAGCGCAGCTTGTCGCGGGAGCGGGCGATGGCGACGGAATCGTTGAGGGTGAAGACGTTCATCATCTCGAACTGGCGCACGACGGCGTTGCCGTAGAACGTGTGCCGCGCGGCGATGCGGGGGATGACGGCATCCGCCTGCAGTTCCTCCCCGTCCACGTAGATGCGCGGCTTGCGGGAGGTGATGTTCATGTAGCAGCGCAGGTAGTCCACCACCCGGACCTCATGGCCGCGCTTTTCGGCGGCCTTGACGAGCGCATCGGTGCTGTAGAGCTGCGGGTTGCGGGAAAGGATGAGGAGCTTCATGGGGCGATGCACGCGGATGGGTGCAATAGACGCGCTCCGGCCATGGTCAACCGGAATTCGTGTGACGGGATTGGAATATGGTAGTGCCGGCCCGTAGCCAGCCTGCCGTCATTTCACCGGAGAGTAATCCGTCGCCTTGAGAAGCTCGGATTTCACGCCATCCTCCACGGTCAGGGAGCCGCCTGCAGCGGCTTCGGAAGCGGCCCGCGCCTTGATCCATTCAGGGTCCGCGCGGAAGGCGGTGAAGGATGCCTTGCCCGCCTCCGGGGAGGCGTGGGCGAGGAAGTAGATGAGGGTGTTGTCCGCGCCCGGCTCGCCCTTCGCAGGTGTGAAGTAGTGGAAGTGGCGCATGCCATGTTTCGTGAACAGGGCGACGGTGTGCTCGCGGAAACGCTTCAGGAGATGCTCCAGGTTGCCGGGGCCGGTGGTGTAGGTACGCAGCTCGAAGGTCTGCGGCGCGTCCGCGGCGGCGTAGGTGATGGTGGAGAAGTCGGTGGGGGAGAGGAAGCGGTTCTCGGACTTGGCGACCAGCTTGCCGCCTTCCTCGGATTTCGCCTTGGCGGCGACCCACTCCGGATCCGCCTGGAAGGCGGCCCATGATTTGTCGCGGGCGGTCTTGTCCGGGTAGGAGAGCAGATAAACCAGCTTGTTCTCCGTGTTTTCGAGCGGCAACCAGTAGCCGACGTTGGTCATCCCGTGCTTGGCGAAAAGCTTCGTCGTATGGTCGCGGAAGCGTGAGTTCAGCGCATCCAGCTTTCCTTCCGCCGCATAGTAGGTGCGGAGTTCGAAGCAGGTGTTGGTGGAGCTTTCAGCCGCGGTGGCGGACATGGCGGAGAAGATGGAAAGGGTGAGGAGGCGGAGGAACGTGACGCGTCTCATGGCTTTGACCGAGACTGGAAACGCAGCCATGGATTGGCGAGGCAAATCCTCGCTTCACACCCGGAACAGTCCTCCGCGTTTTCCCGCCAGGATGGCCGCCCCCATGATGGCCACGGAAAGGAACACCATCGCCCAAACCCCCAGTGCGGCGGCCAGTTCGGTGCCATTCCCCAGCGTGCTGAGCAGGGTATAGATGGCCTTCGTGATGGGGTAGTGCTGGGTCTGCTGGGCGAGGATGAGGCTGTCGCTCACTTCCAGCATGGCGAATGCGAAGGCGAGGATGGAGCCGGCCATGAGGTTCGCCCCGATGAGCGGGATGGCGATCCTCCGCAGCGTGCGTGACGGCGTGGCACCCAGCGAGCGCGCGGCTTCTTCCAACGCGGGGTTGCTCTGCTGGAGGCCCGCCACGGCGGACCGGACGATGTAGGGAAGGCGGCGGAAAGCGTAGGCGATCACCAGCAGCAGGAACGGGTTACCGTCCACCCCGATGAGGAAGTGGAACGGCTTGTCCTCCTGCGACAGCGCCAGGTAGCCGAAGGCCATCACCAGCCCGGGCACGGCGAGCGGCAGCATCACCAGAGCATCCAGCCACGCCCGGGATCTGAGGTCCGAGCGAACCACGACCCATGCCACCGCAAGTCCGATGGCGAGGGCTACGAGCGTGGCACATCCCGCATACATGAGGCTGTTCTGGATCGACGGAACGACCAGACCGTTGCCCAGCGCTTCCATGTAGTGCCGTGCGGTGAATTCATCTGGCACCACCGTGCCATACCAGCGCCCGGCCAGTGAAAGGAGAATTACCCCGAAATGGGGGACGGAGGCGAGGAGGAACACCCCGAGGAAAAATAGGGCGCACGCGGTAGAGCGGATGCCGCCGATGCGCTTCAGGCCGGATCGTCCCTTCGGGCGCGGTGCGGTGCCGAGGGGGGAGCGCCCCATCACCAGCTTCGACAGGGAAAACACCACCGCCGCGACGACCAGGAGGATGGCGGTGAGGGCGTAGGGGATGGGGTTTTTGTCCAGTCCCTTGATGCCATCGAAGATCTGCACCGGGGCGACCCGCGCGTAGTCGAAAACGAGCGGCACCCCCAGCTCCGTGAAGGCCCAGATGAAGACGATGGAGGAGCCTGCGAATACCCCCGGCATGGAGAGTGGCAGGGTGATGCGGAAGAAGCGCTTCCACGGAGGGCAGCCCAGATTTTCCGCCGCCTGTTCCATCGCTGGATCCAGATTCGACAACGCGGCCGCGATGTTCATGTAGAGGATGGGGTAGAGATGGAGGGCGTTCATCACGACGATGCCCGCGAACCGTCCGTGCGCGAGCCAGTCGTAGGGCAATGCCGCATCCATCATCCCCAGGTCGATGAGCAGGGCGTTCAGCGCTCCGTTCACCCCCAGCATCTGCTTCACCCCTACCGCCCCGACGAAGGGCGGGACGATCAGTGGCGCCAGCACCAGCACGCCGAGCACCCTTCGCCCCATGAAATCATAGCGGTGCCCGATGAGGGCGAGGGGAAAGGCAATTGCCAGCGTGGCGATGGTGCTGGTGATGCCGAGCGCGAAGGCATTCCAAAGGCCCTCCCGGTAGATCGGATTCCGGAACACCGCACTGATGAACTCAAGCGTGTAGCGGGTGGAGCCATCCGGCCCCTTCAACTCGAAGGCCTGCTTCACCACCATCCCCGCCGGATAGAGGAAGAACACCGCGAACAGCAGCGTGACGATGGCCGTCAGGAAGATGGCGGTGCCCCGTTTCATCGGGCGGTGGTGGTTTTCGCCCGCGCCATCGCGGCGGCGCGGCGGTAGTTTTCCCTGAACCATCCTCCCAGTTCGGTGGCGCGCGCGGCAGCCTCCATGGGGTCCTTCGAGTCGAGCCGGGCGTCACCCTTGCCGACGGTGGAGTAGGGAACCATGGACACGTCGGAGAATACGGCCAGAGCGTCCTCAGGCATGCCGGCATCGCGGAGCGCCTGCCAGGCATCCTTCATCTCCTCATGGGAGTCGATGCACATCACCTTCACCAGATTCCGGATGGTGTTGAATGCCTTGCTGCCGGTGAGTTCCGGGCGGTAGGTGAAGTTCCCCTCATCCGCGTAGGGATGAACGCCGGGCATGCTGGAGGTTGCCAGATTCTCCGGCGTATAGACGTCCTTTCTCACTGGCATGCGGTGCAGCGAGCGGGCGATGGGGCCATGGGGGGTGCCGGGCTTTCCGAACCAGATCCGCTGGGCCTCCGGCGTCAGGCAGAACCCGACGAACGCCTGTGCGATCTCAGGATGAGGCGCGCCTTTCAGCACGGCAATGGGGTCTCCGCTCAGTGTGGTGCCCGCATGCGGGGCGATCCACTTCAGCCGCGGGCGGCCATCGGCGGTGGTGAAATCATCCTCATAGGATCTGCCATAGAAGTCGATGCACATGCCCGCCGCGGCATTTCCCTGGACCACATCCTGCGGGGGCTTCGGAGCGCTGTCCGTGAAGTAGCGGGCATTCGCCGCCATCCGCTGGATGAGCCGAAGGCCGTTCTCCCATCCCCTGGCAATCGCCGCATTGTCATCGCCGGGAGATGCCGCCATTTCACGCTGGATCTGGTTCTGGAGGATGAGCTCGAACGTGCGGGCGACGGAGCCGCTTTTCGTGGGATCCGCCAGTGCCAGGGATCCCGCGTAACCCGGATCACCCAGATCATCCCACTGTGTCGGTTCCGGCAGGCCCATGCGCTTGAGCGCGTCAGGATTGTAGCAAATTCCGAACTGGGACATGCACGTGGCCACCCAGGTATGGTCGGCGGCGTAGTAACGTTCTCCGGTGAAGGTCTCCGGGATCGCGCTGCTTTCTCCGAACCATTCGGGATGCTTCCTGAAAACATCCAGCGGTACCAGTCGCCCGAGCCTCGCCTGGCCGGAGAAGTCGGGTTCGCCGCCGCC
Organism: Luteolibacter sp. SL250; assembly: GCF_026625605.1. Lineage (NCBI taxonomy): Bacteria > Pseudomonadati > Verrucomicrobiota > Verrucomicrobiia > Verrucomicrobiales > Verrucomicrobiaceae > Luteolibacter > Luteolibacter sp. SL250. The sequence goes on along the minus strand of NZ_CP113054.1, from coordinate 3,128,337 downwards.
GAAAAAGATGTCGATGCCGATGCCCTCGCGCCCTCCGTCCGTCGCCGCCTCGAACCCGGCGTCCAGCACCATCCGGATCTCGGAGGTGCCGCCCGGCTTCCGCCAGTCCAGATAGATCGTCCGGCCCGTGGAACGCTTCCACCAAGCGGCGAACGCTTCCTCGAACTCCAGCCGGATGGACTCGTGGTGCGGGGTGATGATCACCAGCCGGTCGTCCGCCCCATGAGGGGATACCGTCGCGGTCTCGCGGCGCAGGACCACGGGCAGGGCCACGATGACCGCCAGCAGGCCCAGGATCAGCAGCGCGCGTGTTTTCACCTCCGGGAGATCAGGGTTTGAGGATCACCACATCCGCATGGCGGCAGGAGATGGAGACATGCGCCCCTGGTTCATGCATCACCTGCGGGTTCATCTCCACCACCTGCTGGCGTCCCACCGCCGTGCCGATCTGGTACTGGATGCGCTGCCCAAGATACGTGCGGTCGATGACGGTGCCGGCGAGCGTGTTCTCACCATCCACCTGTTTCAGCCGCCATGCTTCCGGACGGATGGAAATGTTCACCCGCTCACCGGAGGAGGGACTCCATGAGGGATCGCCCATCCGGCCGATCAGGGCCCCGGCATCCGTCTTCGTGATGCAATAACCGGCCTGCTGCTCCACCGCCTCTCCTGAGAAGATGTTTGTTTCGCCGATGAACCCCGCGACATGAGCGGTATGGGGAGAGCGGTAGATCTCCTCCGGCGTTCCGATCTGGCCGATCTTCCCGTGGTCCAGCACCGCCATCCGGTCCGCCATCGCCAAAGCCTCCTCCTGGTCGTGCGTCACGTAGATGCCGGTCAGGCCGTTCTCCTTCACGATCCTCCGGATCTCGCGCCGCATTTCGATCCGGAGCTGGGCGTCCAGGTTCGACAGCGGTTCATCGAGGAGCAGGCACTTCGGTTTCACCACCAGCGCGCGTGCCAGCGACACCCGCTGCTGCTGGCCGCCGGACATCTGGTCGATCGAACGCCCTCCGAAGCCGGGCAGCTTCACCATTTCCAATGCCTCTTCCACCCGCTGCCTGATCTCCGCCTTCGGTACCTTCCGCTCCTCCAACCCGAAGGCAATGTTCTGGGCAACGGTCAGGTGCGGCCACAGGGCGTAGGACTGGAATACCAGCGCCGCCTCCCGCTTGTGCGGGGGCATATCCGTGACCTCGCGGTCACCGAAGAAAATCCGGCCGGAAGTCGGCGTCTCAAGTCCGGCGATGCAGCGGAGCAGGGTAGTCTTTCCGCAGCCGGAAGCCCCCAGCAGGAAGAACAGTTCACCCTGTCCGACCGTGAGGCTGACGCCATCAAGCGCCCGGACCTTGCCGAAGGATTTTACGATGGATTCTGAGCGGATGGAGTCCATGGATACAAGCGTGGGACCATGCTTCCGCAGAAGCGTTGGTAAGCAAGCCGTAACGGTGCCAAATCCGGATCCGAATTTTTTCGGAAATAATCCAAAGATTCTCTTGCAAAGCCTCATGCAGGCACTTACCAAGTGCCCGCCCACCCAACCGGAAAAGCTCGGATGGCGGAATTGGTAGACGCGCTAGACTAAGGATCTAGTGGGGAGACCCGTGGAGGTTCGAGTCCTCTTTCGAGCACCATCCGTTGGGAAGCAATGAATCAGGCCACCTGCAAAGGTGGCCTTTTTCGTATCTTAGATCGAACTCATCTGTAGGAAGCATTGACAATCCGGTTGTGCCGCAGCCACCGGTCAATCGTCGTTGTCCGACCTCCGCGCATTCAGTTCGAACCTGGATTCATTCCCAGGAAGAGAGGTTGTTGTGCTCTTTTCTCCACCTTCCATTGAGCCGGGGAGATGTTGCAGGAATCCAGATGGAAAGCCTCTTCCGTTGGGACCAGCCATGGCCTGGCAGAACATTCATCTGTAGTTAGGAAATCCTACGACGTCGGTCAGATGAAGCTAACCGGCGGATGTGATTGTCCAGCGCACTCCTGCCACGACGTCAGCGCCTGTGGGGAAAGCCGAGCATCAGGCATGATCCGCAGAGCAGTATGGGGACGCCTCGCTCCGGCACTTGGACGATCTGCACCATGTTCAGGAAGCTCCGGTTGTCGATGCCGCTGGAACCGTCCACGGCGAGGAAGAACGTCTGCCCCTCCGCGATGGTGAAGGTGAACTTCACGTGGTTTTTTCCGTCCACGAATGTGCTGTAGGCATTGGGGACCGTGTTGGCGTGGCCCACGTTGCTCTGGTTCATCGCGGTGAGCAGGCTGAAATCGAACACTCCTGATGCGTTGCCTACGGTCGCGTAGATGTTTTTGGGATTGGAGGCGATGTTGGAGTTCGTGTTCCGGGCCATGACGCATGCTTCATCGATCCATCCCAACATGCCTTGCATCACTCATTTCCAACAAATGTGCGGGAAGAGCAAATGCATGTGGATTTTCGGCGATCGCCCGGAGATCGATGGAACATCGCGGGACAACGACTGTTACATCTGCCGGAGAAGTCGGATGGCCTCCGCTGACGGACGGGCTCAACGGGAGAACTTCATGCGGTAGAACCACTTTGTCTCTCCGGATACGGGATGCCCCTGCGCCTCGATGCGGCGGAACCCGGGGGATACGTCTGTCTGATCGGCGGAACCGGCGAAGGGAATTTCCGTCCAGACAACCAGATCGGGGGAGGACCAGAGGGTGGGGGTCACGTTCGGATCATGGCGGATGACGGAGGAAAGCGAGATCTGTCCCGGGCCTTGGGAGATCCGCAGGCCATCCGGATTCATATATCGCACTCCGGCGGGGATACCGCCGGACTCCTGATTGAATCCCGTGCTGCCCGCCAGTCCGGATTCGGTGAGCCACTTGAAGTATTGGTCGGCGGTGGATGCCTCCGCGGAGTGGTTGCCTTCACCCACGGCGTTCATCGCGGAGACGACATAATGGTAGGTGGTGCCAGCGGTGAGTCCGGTGTCCGCGAAGTCGAGTCCGGTGACGTTGCTGTCGAGGGTGAGATACGGTCCGCCGGGATTGGTGGAGCGTTTCACCTTGTAGCGGGTTGCGCCGGCGACGGTTTCCCAGGTTAGCGCGGCTCCCGTGTCACGGGCATTGGCGGTGAGGCCCGCAGGTGCTCCCGGCAGGGTGCCGCCGTAAAATTCCAGCTCGGCGATCGTCGGGGTGCGGAGATCGGAGGAGAGGTAGCGGACATAGCGGTAAGTCCCGGCGGACGGATTGGTGGCGATCGATGTCAGGATGTTGTAGTTCGGTCCTGAGTCGAACATTGCAAAGGTCACCGCGTCCGAGAAGTCGGCATTGTTGGCTCCCTGCACGCATCCTGCCAGCATGGGGCTCGAGTTGTTGTTCATCGGAGTGATGCGGATGCAGTTGATCGCCTGCGGGGAGCCGAGATCGAGCCCCACCCAGCCGCTGATGGCGGTTGCCTGGAAATAGGTGTTCAGCTTGTTGTCGACGATGTTCCCCAGGACATTCGCCCCGTTGGCGGTGACTCCACCGCTGATGAGCGTGCCCGGCAGCTTCTGGACAGCCGGAGGGTTGAGGATGATCTGCGCGGAGTCCACGCTCTCGCCTTTTCCGCTGATGGTACTAACCACGTAGTAGTAAGTGGTGCCGGAGGTGAGGCCGGTGTCACGGAAGGTCGGCTCCGCGATGTTGCTGGCGATGGTGGTGTAGGGTCCTCCATCGGTGGTGGAGCGCTTCAGGTTGTAGCCCGTGGCGTATCCGGCATAGGGAGGGTTCCAGTAAACAACGGCATTCGTTCCGGAAATCCGTCCCTGCACGTTCACCGGCGGGGCGGTCGGGAGAGGCGGTCCAGCGGCGTAGAACTTGAGCTCGGCCACGTTCGCGTAGCCGCCGTTCGGCGAGAGGTAGCGGACATAACGGAAGGTGCCGGGATGGGTGACGGCGAGCATCGCTTCCGCACCCTTCACCGGACGGATGTTGATCTCCGCCAGTTTCTCGGGAGAGCTGAAGTCCGGGCTGTTGGAGCCTTGGAACACGCCGCGGATCATCCGGTCGCTGTGATCGTTCCGTGGAATGAAACGGACCGCGCTGATCTGTTTGGCGGTGCCGAGATCGAGACCGACCCATGCGTTGTCCGCGCCGCCCGGCTCGATGGTGGTGGCGGGAAGATAGTCAAAGGCCTGGATGTTGTTCGCTTTTTCCGTGCTGGCGAGGATCGGCAACCTGAGGGGGTATTGGTCGATCACCGGATGATCCAGGTTTGGCAGTTCCGAGAAGGTGAAAGGCAAGGTGATCGCCGGTGACACACCGTAGTCCGGAGCGACCGCCTCCACCTCGATGAAGCCCGCGTTTTCCTCGCGGATGCGGCGCACGTCCTGCGCGAAGAAATGGTTGTTCGCCGTGGCGCCGATCCACACCCGCTCGCTCGCGCTTTCCGGGTTGAGGTTCCTGCGGTAGTAAACATTGTAGACCAGCACCGCCGTGGGAGAGTGGGTCCATTTCAGGCGCAGTTGGGTGGAGGTTCCCTCATCCGGGTTCACGGCCTGGCCTTCCAGCGCGAGCGTGGATGGAGCGGACGGAGTGGAAGTCGCGCCGTTGCTGATCTGGATCCGTCCCAGGTTGGACGTGTAGCTGGCGATCGCGCTGGGGCTGGAGTAGCGCGCGGTGATCAGCACGATCTTTTTCCCGGCATAGGCGCTGAGAGGGAAATCCGTCGTCGTCCAACTGGTGTCGGTCGCGAGACCAGCGGTCGAGTAAACCATGGTCGTCGGCGCGTCTTCGAACGCCAGGCCGATCTCGATCTTCGCGTCGCTGGCCGCAGAACTCTTGTGGATGAAGCGCAGGCTCGTGTTCGCCTGTACGCTGAGTTGCGTTTGGTAGAGCTTCACCTCCTGCGGCACTTCCGCGGCGAGCGAACCGGAGACCTTCAGTGAGCTGCCTCCGTAGTAGGCTTCGGCATAGTCGATGACCGGCGTGATCGACTTTGCACCCGGCGTGGTCACGATCCAGCGCCAGGTGGGCAGCAGGTCCTGCACGCTGAGGTTCGTCCACTGTCCCGCCATCGATGGAGTGCCATCGATGTGGTAGCGGACTCCCTGTCCGGCGTTGAAGTTGGTGACGAAGGGGAGTGTGGTGACCGCGGAATTCGCCGGAATGTAGTGCGCGAATCCGTTCCAGTTTGGATAGGTGGCGGTGGTTGCGGTGTTGGTGGGATCGCCGTTGGGGCCGGACCAGTAGAGTTCCTCCTGCTGGTTGACCCGGGTGGGGCCGCCGTCGTTGAGCATGCCCTTGAAGAATGGCGTCTCACCACCGTAGATGCCCACGGAGGTATTGTGCGGCTGGCCCTCCGGGAAAAGATAGCTCCAGGTGATGTCGAGTTCGTTCGCGCCGTTGGGATCCGGAGTCACGCCCAGCTTGCGGTAGTTTTCCGTCCAGATGCCCGCATACAGGTCATACGGGCTGACTCCCTGACTGAGTGCGAGCGAGCGTGAGTTCGGCAGCCCATTCGCATTGTTGTACCACCAGAAGTTCAGGAACATCGCGTCGGACACCCGGTCGCCGGTTGGCGTCCTCAGGTAGCCGTCGTTGGAGGTGGTGTAGGCGTTCTGGAAGCTGCGGCTGCCGTTCTCCGCCATCGCATCATACCAGACGAAACGCAGGTGGGATGCTCCCACGGCCGTCGCTTTCGCGCGGAAGTACTGGATGAAATCGCGCATGTTCTGTGCATCCGTCTCATTCGTCTGGTAGTTCTCCTGATTGATGAACCAACCGTCGAAGCCGTAGTAAACGGCGGCCTCGATCAGCTTGTCCGCCACTGGGAAGGTGCTGCCGTCCTTCACCAGCAGGTCGCGGACGCGCTGCAGGGCCGCGTTGTCCGGAGAACCGTTCCAGCCGTAGAAGATCTTGCCGTAGATGCGCACGCCGTTGCGGTGGGCGGCGTCTATAGTGTGTGCGGTGGGTGTGAGGATGGTTTTTGTGTCGCGGTCGGACGAACCCCAGAACACCATGTCATCCGTGTATTGCCACATGCTGGGTGCGAACAGCCGGTAGGTGCGGAACCCGCTGGGACTGGCGACAGGGATGGTGTTGAACGTGGTGATGGACTGCACCCGTGCTTCCCCCGGCCGAGCATGGGGATTCACGTTCCAGAGTGAATTCAGAGCGGGGTTTTCGGAAACTCTCGGCGCCGTGAAGCGTGCGGCCAGTGGCACGACGCTGCGGTTGTAGGGCGCGTTCGGATCGGTCTCCGGACTCCAGTTCAGGATCTCCGTCGGGTTCCACTGCGGAGCGGCGGGGGTGAACTCGTATTGTGCGGTGGATGACAGATTGCCGGAGAGCAACAACGCCAGCGAAAGCGCGAGGGACTTTCCGGCGGGGCATGGGTTTGAGGAGGAGGACGCGGGCATGGGATTGGCTTTTTGGCTGTCCGGAGCCACCGGCCTTCAGCGAACGGATGCGCATGAAAGCCGGAGGTCCGGATGAGGTGCACAGGCACCCGGAACCAGAGGAGCCGTTCAACGGTCTCCACTGATTCCCTCTTTGGGTTTGGTGGTGACCGCTACCAGCCCCCATCGGTATTTCAACCGAATGTGGATTTCACGAATCCAGTGGTGGACCACACCAACATCAGGTGGATGTCCGGAGACCTTGTGAGTCCATGGCGAAAAACCGACACCCGCACCGGACGGAGCCGGTACGGGTGCGATCTATGCCTCCCATGAAATATTGATCAACGGATGTCGCGGGGGTCTTCCCGGTCACCTCCACCCATCCGGAAGCGGAAGCCGCCGCCGCGGAAGTTGTCGTCGAACTTGAATTTTTCGATCCGTTCGCGCACGTCCTTCGGAGCGGCGGACTTGTCCTGGTCCGTGTCCCATGGGCCGGCCCAGATTTCCCTGCCTTCGTGGTCGCGCACGGTGATGTCCTTCTTCCCGTCACTGGACTTCATCTCGATGCTGCCATCGTTGTCCATGAAACGGAATGTGGCGTCTGATTTGAACTGGAAGCCGCGGAAACCGTTCTTCCGGGGGGTACTTCCCGGGTCACTTTCCCGTTGGAAAGCGTCGCCCCGGCGTTCCCTGAACTCACGGAGTTGTCCGGAATCCCTCATTAGCTGGCGGTCGATCATGTCGCGGATGCGGTCGGCCTGGCCGTCCGGCATGCTGTCGAGATCAAGGTGTCCGAGTTGGCGTGGATCAACCACGGTGCTGGCACCTTCAGGACGGGTTTCGAGTTTGACCGTTTTGGTCGCCTTTGTGCCCTGGTGGATGAAGTCGATGGAAACATCGTCGCCCGGCTTGCCTGCGGAGATCTCCCTGGAGAGATCCACGGGAGAACCGACGGTTTTTCCTCCGACATGGGTGATGACGTCATATTTGGCGAAGCCTGCCTTCTCGGCGGGGCCGCCGGGGGCGAGGTCGCGGATCATCACGCCCTCGCCGGCGCGGAGGCCGATGTGGGCGGAAAGCATTTCCGGGATGTCATCGCTGATGATGCCGATGAAGGCGGTCGCTTCCTTGGCGGTTGGCACAAGGGGGCGGGTGTTGACCTCTAGCCCATCCCCGGACTTCGGGGCGGAATCCGGGGCCTTCACCGACGGGGGAGGTGGCGCGTCATCCTTCGGCGGCTCGATGGCCGGGGCGGGGAGGATGGCGAGCAGGCCTAGGCCTGCCGGGATGATCATCTTATGATGGATCGTTTTCATATTTACATACGGTAAGCGCAGTAGTTATGGAAATCTGTCTTTTTATGTTTGTGGTCAGTCCATTTTTTCCGGGACGAAGATATACTCCGTCCGTGGTTGTTCGACGACGACGGTCTTTCCTTCGGTGTTCCGGAGGGTCACCTTGTCAATGTAGGTGAGCTTCAGCACGCGGTGGGGTGTTCCTGACTGGTGCCACGCGACGCCTTCATCCTTCGCATCGGAAAATCCGGTGTTCATGATGTAAGGGGTGTAGTTGGAGGATGGTTGGGAGATGGAAGATCTGACCGGGTCAGGAGGGGACTGCTGCGCGATCCGGCCCGATGGGGCGGGGATGCGGTCCGGCATGAGGAGGGCGGTGGCACCGCCAATGAGGGCGACGGCCGCGGCTGCGGCCCACATGGGGCGGTTGCCCTTGCGTGGGGCGGAACGGACCGGAGCGGTCTTCGGAAAGAGGACAATCTTCTCGTTCACCGGAAACGGTACATCCGCGACGATCTTCTCCATCCGCAACATGAAGTCCGCGGAGAGTGCCGCGGGAGCGCGGCCGGAGAGTTCCTTCCCGAAGCGCAACTCCTCCGCCGACAGGATGATGAGCTGGTCATCCGCCGCCGCCTCGAGGCGCGCAAGGAAGTCCTGGTCCAGCGCGGTGGGGTCGAGGCCACGCAGCGCCTTCTCAAGCTCCTTGGTGTCGGAAGATATGGGATCGGATGCCATGGGTGGGATATGTCAGATGGAAAGGTCACCGCGCCTGCGGGCGCCGCCGAGATGTTTCTTCAATGCTTCAAGACCATAGCGATACCGGGAGGCCGCCGTGTTTTGGGAAATGCCGAGAGCTTCACCGATTTCAGCGAAGGTGCGTTCACCCCATATTTTCATGGTGATGACTTCGGCGAACTTCGGGGGGAGTTCCTTAAGCCCGTCCTCGAGCTGGGTGCGGGTTTCATCGTCCGAGCCCCCACCCTCGAACCATGGATGGAATGCTTCCTTCGATTCCTCCTCGATGTCCGCGCCCACATTGTCCTCCCTGCGCTTGCGGCGGTCATCCTTGCGGCTGAGATCGATGGCCAGACGGCGGATGGCGGTGTAGAGATAGGGCATCCAGGATTCCTGGCCGCCGACGAATTCACCGGAGCGCAGCTTGTCCACCAGCTTCACCAGCGCGTCCTGAAAGACATCCTGCGCATCCTCCAGCGAACGGGTCTGCTGGCGGGCGAAAAGCAGGAGCTTGGGGCCGTTCTCAGCCAGCCACTCCCGCCACGCGGAGGCGGCTGGAGAGGTTTCTGAGGCGGCGGAGAAACTGGCCATGGGAGAGGACGTTTCCATATGAGCGTCATCGCCCGGGAAATTTGTTTGTGCCAATTTTTCCGGTGTTGGAACATCGAGAGGGAGGCACGGGGCCTGCGCCGTGCTTCTCCCTGCTCAAATCTTGCACTTCGCCAGCTTGAGCACCCGCGTGAAATGCGGTTTCTCCACCGGGGTGATGGAAAGGCGGGTGCCTTTCTGGCAAACCATCATCTCCTGCAGGGTGGCGTCCGTTTTGAGGACTTCCAGCGGCAGCAGTTCATCGAATTTTGCCACGAATTCGAAGTCCACCAACCACCAGCGGGGATTGTCCGGATTGGACTTCGGGTCGTGGTATTCGCTTTTCGCGTCGAACTGGGTGCTGTCCGGGTAGGGCTCGGACGCCACACGGGCGACACCGGCGACACCGGGAGGGGTGGCGTTCGAGTGGTAGAAAAGGGCAAGGTCGCCGACCTGCATATCCTTCCACATGTAGTTGCGCGCCTGGTAATTGCGCACGCCGTTCCAGGGTTCCTTCTTCACCTGTTCCAGCTCGTCGATGCCGAAGACATCCGGCTCGGATTTGATCAACCAGTGTTTCATGCGATGGCCTTGACGAGTCCTTCGCGGGGAGCGGGGAGGGGGAGGTGTTCCGGGCCGAGTTCGAGTCCCTTGCTGGCGCGGACGTCCATCTCGATGGCTTCCAGCACATCCAGTTCCGGACGGAAATCCGCGGCATGGTAGGAACTGCGGACCAGCGGACCGCTGGCCACGTGGCGGAAACCCTTCGCGAGGGCGATCTCCTTCAATTCGTCGAAGGCATCCGGGGTGATGTATTCCACCACCGGCAGGTGCTTCGGCGTCGGGCGCAGGTATTGGCCCAGCGTGAGCACCGTGACATCGTGTTCGAGGAGGTCGTCCAGAGCCCGGAGCACCTCGTCCCGGCGTTCGCCGAGACCCAGCATGATGCCACTCTTGGTCGCCACGTTTCCGTTGACCATGGCCTTCGCCTTTTTCAGGACGGTCAGGCTGCGGGCGTATTTGGCGCGGGAGCGGACCAGCGGGGTGAGCCGCTCGACGGTCTCCAGGTTGTGGTTGAAGATGTGCGGACGGGCGTCCATGACCATGGAGAGAGCCCAGTCGCGGTCGTTGAAATCCGGGACCAGTACCTCGATGATGATGCCGGGATTGGTGGTCCGGATCGCCTCGATGGTCTGCTGGAAATGTTCGGCGCCACCGTCCTTGAGATCGTCCCGGGCGACGGCGGTGATGACCACGTGGCGGAGGTTCATCCGGCGTGTGGCCTCGGCCACCCGGGCGGGTTCATCGCTCTCCAATGCGTCCGGACGGGCGGTTTTCACCGCACAGAAGCCGCAGGCACGGGTGCATTTGTCCCCGGCGATCATGAAGGTCGCCGTTCCCTGTCCCCAGCACTCCCAGCGGTTCGGGCACTGGGCCTCCTCGCAGACGGTCACCAATTTCAGATCGGTGATCAGGGATTTGGTGGACCAGAACGCCGGGTTGTTCGGCAGGCGGACCTTGATCCAGGATGGTTTCTTGTCCCGGTGGAGGGCCGGGTCCATCTTCATTTTCGGGCCGCAGGCAGACATGTTTCGGCGGTAGGTTATGGGGGGATACCCCGGGGGGAAAGGCGAAATTTTCCGCCCGCCGGGAGATCGTGCGGAATGTCGCGGGATGGTTCCTCACAGTTGGCTGGGTGGAGCGCCTCAAGAACGTCCCGGGAAGGCAAATGATGGCTGGAAATTTTCCACCGTTCTGTGCCTAAGATGCGCCGCCGCCGGGGAGTCACCGGCAGGTATATCCCACGCCACTTTCCCATGATGATGAACGAGCCTCCCGCCACGCCCGCCTCGCAGGAACCGATCCAGGGGGAATACGATGTCGTCGTCCTCGGCGGCGCGCTGTCCGGTGGTGCCACCGCCACCCTCCTCATGCGGCGGAATCCTGGCATCCGGGTGCTGGTCATCGAGCGCACGGAACGTCTGACCCGGCGGGTGGGGGAGGCCACGGTGGAGGTCAGCGCCTACTTCATGGGCCGTGTCCTGGGACTGACGAAATATCTGAACGAGCACCACATCGTGAAACAGGGGCTGCGCTTCTGGTTCAAGAACGACGATGTGAAGCAGCTCGATGAAGCCAGCGAGCTGGGTGCGCTCTACCAGGTGAGGCTTCCTTCCTACCAGCTCGACCGCTCCACATTTGACGAAGAGGTTCTGCGCCGCGCAGCGGAGGCGGGGGCGCAGGTCATCCGTCCGGCGGTGATCCGGAATGTGGAGTTGAACGACGGCGGCCAGCAGACTGTGGAGTTCAAATACCAGGGGGAAACCCGCACGGTGAAGGCCCGCTGGGTGGTGGATGCCACCGGCGTGGCGGCCCTGCTGGCCCGGAAGAACGGCTGGTGGGTGCGCAATACGGAGCACCCCACCGCCGCCGCATGGTCCCGCTGGAAGGGGCTGAAAGACTGGGACGGCCTGGAGCTTTCCGCAAAATATCCCGCATGGTCGAAATCCGTCCATAGCGTCCGGGGCACCGCCACCAACCACATCATCGGCGATGGCTGGTGGAGCTGGTGGATTCCCCTCAAGGGTGGTGATACCAGCGTGGGTGTCGTCTTCGACCAGCGCATCGTCCCGTGGGAGGAGGGGGGCAGTGTCGCCGACAGGCTGAAGGCTTTCCTGATGAAGCATCCTGTGGCCGCTGAGATCCTGAAGGACGCGGAATACGATGAGGAGGACGTCCACTGGCGGCGGAATCTGGCCTACTACAGCACCACCTTTTCCGGAGATGGCTTCGTCCTCGTCGGCGATGCCGCGGCATTCATGGATCCTTTCTACAGTCCGGGCATGGACTGGATTTCCTTCTCCACCAGCAGCGCGGCGAACCTCATCACCCAGCAGCGCAACGGCGGTTGCATGAAGACCCTGGTGCCCAAGCACAACCGGGACTTCTCCGTCTGCCACCGCCGTTGGTTCGACAGCGTCTACAAGGACAAATACCACTACATGGCGGAGTGGGACCTCATGAGCTTGGCCTTCCGCCTGGACCTCAGCCTCTACTACTGGGGAGTGGTCCAGCCGCCCTTCGCGGAGGGTGCGTCGGCGCTCTACAGCCCGCCCTACTCGCCGCCGAGCGGGAAGGTCTTTTCCGCGCTGATGAGCTGCTACAATCGCCGCTTCGCCACCATCGCCAAGCGCCGCCGCCGCCTCGGCCTGCTGGGTCGGACGAACAAGGGCAACCGCTGCCTCATCCCGGGCTTCACGCTGGAGCGGAAGGACATGTTCCGCCTCTTCGGCCTGCTGAAAGATTGGGCTGTGCTGGAACTCAAGGAAGGCTGGAAAAGCTGGGGCCGCAAGCCAACTGAGAAGGATGACGATCCGCTTTCGTTTTTCCCACCGAAAGGATCCGCTCCTTCCACGGACGCGACCGTCCCTTCGAATGCATCCACTGTTGCGGATCCTTCATGAGACGGGCCACCATTTTCTATCTCCTTGTTCTCATCATCGTCGGTGGCGGCATCCTCGCCGTGCTGAAAATGGGGGGCGACCTGCCGTTGCCTGTTCATGCGGGAGTTTCCGGCAGTGCGGTCCATTCGGTACCAGCCGCTCCTGAAACTGGCGCTGTGGATAGCATGTTTTCCACCCTGCGGGCGAACTTCTCCCACCCGCTGAGCCACCTGTTCATCCAGCTCCTGGTCATCATCTCCGCCTCACGGTTGGTCGGCGCGCTGTTCACCAGGTTCGGCCAGCCGTCGGTTATCGGGGAAATGGCGGCGGGCATCCTGCTGGGGCCGTCACTCTTCGGCTGGGTGTCACCGGAGTCATTCGTGTTCGTTTTCCCACCGGACTCGCTGGGGGCGCTGAAACTCCTGAGCCAGATCGGCGTCTGCCTGTTCATGTTCGCCGTGGGCATGGAACTGGACATGAAGCACGTGCGGAACAAGGCGCATACCGCCGTGGTCGTCAGCCACGCCAGCATCGCCATTCCGTATCTGCTGGGGGTGATCCTGGCTTATTTCCTCTTCACCAGCCTGGCCCAGCCGGGGACGAACTTCCTTTCCTTCGCACTCTTCATGGGCATTTCCATGAGCATCACCGCATTTCCGGTGCTGGCCCGCATCCTGCAGGAGCGGAAGATGACGAACACCTATCTGGGGCACACCGCCGTGACCTGCGCCGCAGTGGATGACGTGACCGCGTGGAGCGCGCTCGCTTTCGTCGTCGCCATCGCCGGATCCACCAGTCTCACCGGCTCCGCGCTCAACCTGGGTCTGGTCGTCATCTTCATGGTCATCATGGTGTGGGCAGTCCGCCCGCTGCTGCCGAAGATCATCGGCTCCGCCGAAATCGAGCGGCCGGATCCGTCCCGCCGCACGCTCGCCATCGTCGTCTGCCTGGTACTTGCCAGCGCCCTCTGCACCGAGGCGATGGGCATCCATGCCTTGTTCGGCGCTTTCCTCGCCGGTGCCATCGTCCCGGACAAGCACGGCTTCCGCGAGAAACTCAGCCTGCGGATCGAGAACTTCAGCACCGTGCTGCTGCTGCCGCTGTTCTTCGCCTTCACCGGCCTGCGCACACAGGTGGGCTTGCTCAATGATTTTAGCAGTTGGATGATCTGCCTGGCCATCATCGGCGTGGCCACCCTCGGGAAACTCGGCGGCACCGCCTTGGCCGCGCGCTTCACTGGCATGAACCTGAGGGACTCGCTCCAGCTCGGCGCACTCATGAACACCCGCGGCCTGATGGAACTCATCGCGCTCAATATCGGCTACGATCTGGGCATCCTCTCGCCGCGCATCTTCGCCATGCTCGTCATCATGGCTCTGGTCACCACCGCCATGACAGGACCGCTCCTCACCTGGTTCGGCAGGATCAAGGTGAGGGAAGTGCAGCCCGCCGGTGCCGGAAAGGTGCATCCCGTCTGATTTCATCCACATGAGCAACTTCCTCCGTCCCCGCATCGCTGTCGTCGGCAGCGGTCCCTCCGGTTCCATCCTCACCGCGCTGCTCGCCGACAAGGGAGCGGACGTCACCCTTTTCAACGGCGGAAAGCGTCCGGAGATGATCGTCGGGGAATCCGGCATCCCCGCGCTGGTTCCCGTCATGCGGCGGCTCGGCATCGAGGAAGAGGTTGCGGCCATCGCCCAGCACAAGCCGGGCGCCACTTTCGCCTTCGGCAGCGAGAGCCCCATCCAGCTCAGTTTCCGCTCCATCGAGGGCATCCTGCCCGCATACTCCTATAACCTGCCGCGCCCGCAGTTCGACCAGATCATCGAAAACCGCGCGCGCCGCAGCAAGGCCCGTTGGATCGAGAAGGAAGCGGGTATCATCCTCGCTCAGGAAGGCTCCGGCCGCGAGGTCATGTTCGATGACGAAACGCTGGCACTGGTCCCCGAATGGGAAGGCAGGCAGCCGGACTTGATCGTGGACGCGACGGGCCGCCGCCGCACCGTCGCCAGGTTGCTCAAGATCCCCGTGAAAACCGGCCCGCGGAAGGATGCCGCCCATTTCGCCCATTTCACCAACTGGAAGCACCCCGGGCCTCCCGGGCAGATCGTCATTTCCCGCACAGTCTATGGCGGTTGGAGCTGGCAGATCCCCCTGCGCGACTGCATGTCGGTGGGTGTGGTCGTCCCCGGAGAAACGCTCCGGGCTTTCGGCTCCACACCGGAGGAACGCCTGGAGGCGGCCATTGAGAAGGATCCCATCCTCTCCGCCGCAGGAGCGGATCGCCAGCGTATCTCCGGCGTGCCCATCTACTCGAACTACCAACTCATCAGCGACCGGTCCTTCGGCCCCGGCTGGGCGGCGGTGGGGGATGCCTTCGGCTTCGTTGATCCCATGCTGTCCCCCGGGATGTGGATCGCCCTGCGGAGCGGCGAGTGCCTGGCTGATTTGATTAACCCGGACGGCCCGAACGACTGGGATGCGATGCTCCGGACCTATGAGGACGAAATGAGGCACCGGCTGGTTTCCTGGCAGGAACTCATCGAGAAGTTCTACAACGGGGAAATGATGGCCGCCTACGCCACCGGCGAGCGCTTTGCCAACAGTGTGTTCGGCCCGCTGTTCAAGGTGGTCAACCGTCACATCGACCGCCACTTCGCCTCCATGTGCTGCGGGGCCTACACGGAAAAACCCTACAGCCGGAAGCTGCTGGGCTTCCTCTGCAAGAACCCGCGGGGATTCGATCCGGCGAACTACCGGATCGGCGCCTAGGGTCGCCTGTGGCTGCTGCGTCCCGCAGCAGACCGTGGCATCGGCGTCCCGCCGATGTTTTTCCGGAGACTCTGGGTTCCGGTATCCGGTCACTCCGCGGGAAACTCGAAGACCGGCCGCAGCTCGATCACATCGCCCGGCTCGGCAGGCACCCGCCGCGCCCAGCCCAGCGCTTCCTCATAGGAATCCATCTCAAAGATCCAGTAGCCGCCGATGACTTCCTTGGTTTCGATGGCCGAGCCTTCCGTGACCTTGGGCGTTCCTCCGTCAAAGGTCACCCGCGCGCCCTTTTCGATCGGCTGGAGTCCGTCGATCTCGATCATCTTCGCCGCCTGTGCCAGCTCCTCGTTGAACCGGCCCATCTTTTCGATGGCATAGGCCGGTGGCTCGAAATCCTCTCCGGCCCGCTCCTCCGCGGGAGTTCCGGGTTGGTAGACACGTGGGATCATCAACATCAGGAATTTCATGGCGGTGGTGGTTTGGTGGTGGTCGGGATCAGCGCCCGTATCAGGCACCATCCGATAACATGACGGACGGCGCATCCGGAAATGGACATCTGCCGGAAGATTCTCCGTGCGACGGTTCCACATCATCCACAGTGATCCGCCCACCCAGCTACTTCCTCAGCTTTTCGACCGCCTCCAGCGCCTTCTCGTCATGCTTGGTGAGATCCGCCTTCAGGAACGCTGCGTCCTGCGGCAGCAGCATCCGGAAGTTCTCCAGAGTATCGATCCCGGCCTCTCCCTCCGTGAACGTGCAGTCGAGCACATGGCCGCCGTGCTGACGGTCATCGCTGAGGAAATGGAAATGGTAGCCCGGCACGTTGATGCCCTTCACCCACGACGGACAACGGAAGCCCACCAGCGTCCCACGCACGTTCTCCAGGGTGAAGAGCGATTGTTTTTTCGCAGCCTCCGTCAGGGTGGGATAGGGAGGGCTTTGCTTCGGCACGCTGCGCACCTTTATCATCGGAAAGCTGCCCGTCACCTTTACCGCGTAGAACAGGTTCTCTGAGGGGATCTCTGCGTCCAGCCGCTTCTGCAGCGCCTCCAGGGATTCCGTGGCTCCCAGCGCCAGCGTCTTGTCGCTTTTGAAGAAGGTCATCGCGGCAAACGGGGTCTCCACCGTGGCCGGTATCTCCCGCACCTTTCCGTCCGAGGCGATCTGGTAGAACTTCCCATCCAACGCCAGCATCTCCCCGTCCAGATCATCCAGCGTCCCTATCCCGAAGTCACCGGCCTTGCCCAGTTCGCCGAAGCTCACCCCGCCGTCGAAGATGCCCTGCACCAGCGCGTCGATGGTGGATACCTGCACCAGCGTGTCCCCGGCTTTCAGTGAGCCGGTGAAATGGACCGCCGCGATGATGGAGAATGCGGCGAGCGTGGTGCAAAGTGGCAGTTTCATTTCTGATAGATAGACTCCGTGCATTCCCTTTGTGAAGCGGAGATTGATCGCCGGTTCCGCTTGGATGATCTTCTCCCGGATCTGATATCTTTTCCTTTGCCAACTCCGGCGGTCCGCCGATGTTGGGGGCACCTCGTCCTCCACCATGCCAGACAGCACCATCATCCAGGCCCGCGGGGTGGCCAAACGCTTCGGTAATTTCGAGGCCATCGCCACCATGGATCTGGAGGTGGGGAAGGGGCAGTGCGTCGGCCTGCTGGGGCCGAACGGCGCGGGGAAATCCACTTTCATCGGCTGCCTGTATGGCGTCGTGGCGCGCAGCGGCGGGGAGCTTTCCGTATTCGGCATGGACCCGGCCACGCAGGCGCGCGACATCAAGCGCCGGATCGGCGTGGTGCCGCAGGAGAACGCGCTGGATGACGGCCTCACCGTGCTGGAGAACATGCGCATCTACGCCAGCTTCGGCGGGCTGTCACGAAAACAGGCGGACCCGCGTATCCATGAACTGCTTTCCTACATGGCCCTGGAGTCAAAACGGGACGCCACCATCAAGACCCTCTCCGGCGGCATGAAGCGCCGCCTCACCTTTGTCCGTGCCCTGCTCGCCGATCCGGAACTCCTCATCCTCGACGAGCCGACCACGGGACTGGACCCATCCGTCCGCCACCTGCTGTGGGAAAAGGTCATCGAGCTGCGGGAGCAGGGGAAAACCATCCTCGTCACCACCCACTACATGCACGAAGCGGAGGTGCTGTGCGACCACATCATCATCCTCGACAAGGGCCGCGTCGTCGGCACCGGCGCACCGCGCGAACTGATCGAGCGGGAGACACCCGGCTTCGTCGGCATCTTCCCCGCCGGCACGGAGGAGCTGCTGAAACTCCACCTGCAGCCCTCATGGGAGCTGTTCCATCAGGGCCGCCAGTCCTGCATCCGCGCACCGCGTTTCGATGACCTGCTGGACCTCCAGCGCCTTTCCGGCCAGACCGCACTCCAGCTCCGCCCCGCCAATCTGGAGGACGTCTATCTCAAGCTCACCGGGAGTGAACTGAGTGATGATGAATGAACACGGATAAGAGAAAATGAACCATCATTTCCATCTCTTCAATCTGCGTCCATCCGCGTTCATCTGCGGTTCAACTCTTCTTCGTCCACAGCCTGACAACTTCCCATGAGTGAATTCTTCCTAACCCTCCGCCTCGGCTGGCAGGTGGTCATCCGGAACTGGATGGTCTACCGGAAGGACTTCCTCGCGAACATCTCACCCACATTGGCGGATCCCGCGCTCATCCTCGGTTCGCTCGGCATGGGCCTGTCCGGGTTCGTCGGGCAGATCGACGGCATGAGCTACGCGCAGTTCCTCGCGCCGGGCATGATCGCAACCACCGCGCTGTTCACCGCGTTCTTCGAGAGCAGCTACGGCTTCTACGTCCGCATGACCTTCGAGTCCGTGTTCAAGGCCATGCTCACCACGCCCATCGGCGTGCGGGAGGTGGTGATGGGGGAGTTCATGTGGGTTTTCGTCCGTGCCGCGCTCATGGGCCTTGGCGTTTCCCTGGTGCTGCTGGTGCTCGGCCTGCTGCCGAACCCGCTGGCCATCCTCGTCTGTCCGTTCATCGCGGGCTTCCTCTCGCTTCCCTGCGCCGCCATCGGTCTGCTCGCCTCCGCGTGGGTGCGGAACATCAACCAGTTCCAGACCGTCTATTCCTTCCTCATCGCGCCCATCTTCTACCTCTCCGGCGTCTTCTTCCCCATGGCCTCCGGTTCCATCCTGGGCACCGTCGTCCAGTTCTCGCCCTTCTACCACGGGGTGAAACTCATCCAGTTCTCCGTCTGGGGGCATGCTCCATGGGATGCCATCCTCTGGCACTCCGGGCTGCTGGCCGCGTTCACCGCAATCCTCTGCGGCTTGTCCTTCCCGCTAATCGGGCGGCGGTTGACGACGTAGGGGGAAAAGGGAGCGGCCATCTTCACGGTGGCTGCTGCGTCCCGCAGCAGGCCGTGGCATCGGCGTCCCGCCGATGTCTGAAGCGACATCGCCGGTAATCAACCATCGCACCGCAGAGCGCGTTGGCCCCCGACCCTTGACAGGCAGGCCTTCAATCCTACCTTCGCGGCGATGAAATTTCATTCCCCCATGCCGCTGATGGCAGGACTCGCATCCGTGGCATTTTTCGCCGTCACGGACCACGCTGCCGCAGTCGTGATCGCAGGCTACGATTTCAGTTCCGCCTCCGTCACGAACCCGAACAAGCATAACGCCACCGCGGCCAACATTGCCGCTGCCCAGCCGGGTGTCGAGGCGTCGCTTTTCACGCCTGCAGGCACAAGTTCAAAGACCCCCCACCTCGATCTCCATTTCGGATGCGACGAACACCGCCTACATCCAGGGCAGCTATACCCCGGGCATCGCTGACATCTTCACGGGGGAGCGCTACCACACCTTCAGTGTCACGCTCACCAGCGGCTACAACCTCGGATCGCTGACTTTCCAGTACGGCGGCACCAACCTGACCTCCTCGGCCTCCACCACGGCCTTCGCTGCCCAGATCCAGATAGGCACCGCAGCGTTCGCGGATCTGCCGGTTACCAGTGGAGCGACCATCCCGGGCAACACCTCCAGCTACACCCCTACCGGCACCTACAACGCCGATCTCTCCGCCTATCAGAATGTAACCGGCACGGTCACTGTCCGCATCTTTGCCGGAGACAATTCCAACGACAACGGCGCCAGTGCCCGCATCAAGGATGTGGCCCTGAATGCCACCGCTGTCCCGGAACCGGCGACCGCCGCATCCCTCGCCGCGGGACTCGCCGTTTTCGCGCTCCGCCGCCGCAGGCGGGCATGATGGGGCAGGGGAAGGGGCGCATCGGCGTGCGCCTCTCCATAGGTTGTATCCTGTCCGGTCATCGCACCCATTGTGGTTGGAATCTCCTCGGTTCTGGTGACCATATCGGAAAGATAACGCCCTCCCTATGATGCCGCCCTCTTCCCGTTCCAATTTCCTTCTCCGCCGCCTCATCTTCATCCCCTTCGCGTCGCTCACCGTGATCCAGGCCGCCTTTGCAGCGGAGCAGGGGACGCGTGTCCTCGGGGACCGGGAGTTTTTCACCCAAGGCAGCTTCATCGCCTACGCCGCCCCGTGGTCCACGGACTTCGGAGCGGGGAAGGCGCTGCGGCACGGCATCGACTACCAGGATGAGATCACCGTCCGCCCGGAGACCTTTCCCGCGGACGTGGGGATCTCCTGGCACTGGCCGCTCACCCCGCCAAAGGAGACCGGCGTCTATGGCTACCACGCCATCTCCTATGGCAGCTACGATGGCGGCATCCCGGAAAAAGCCATCCCCTCCCGACAGGTGAAAGCCATCGCCACCCTCACGGAGACCTTCCGTTTCTCCACCGCACGGCCCATCGGTGACTTCAATCTCCTCACCGAGTTCTTCCTCACCAAATCCCCCGGAACGGAAGAAAAGGTCGCCGAGGTCGGCTTCTTCCTCCGCACCGCGAAGTCCGCCGTCGAATTCGCCGACGCCGGCGAGCAGCACGGCATCTTCACCGATCCCGCCGGGCGGAAATGGAAAGTCGCCACCCAGTCCGCCCCGCACGGTCCCTACCACATGTTCATCCCGGAAGACGCCGCCGAAGTCCCGGAAGGCACCATCGACTTCAAGGCCGCCCTCGATTTCCTCCGCGCGAAAAAGCAGATCACCGGCGGGGAATGGTTCAACGGACTGGCCTTCGGCATCGAGCCCATCACCGGCTCCGGCTCACTCCATGTGGAGCGCCTTTCCGTCCGCTATGAATAGAGGAGGGGCATAGTGGCTGCGGCGTCTCGCCGCAGGCAGTGATTGTGGCGTACCACCGCAATTCCTCAAGGAAAGGAGGATGTATTCTCATTTCGAGCGCTGCTTGGAGGAAAGCCGTTGGATTGCCACTGATTGCACTGATTTACTGATTTACTGATTTGAAGAGAGAGAGAATCGATTGCCGCTCATTCACATTGCAGCCCTATTATCCAATTCTGAATCAGTAAATCAGCGCAATCAGTTGTAATCTTGACCAAATTCCGGGTGCAGCTTTCCAAAATGAGGTGACCCTGGATAATATTACGTTTTTCCATCACATTGACTAGCAAGGCATTGTCGCCATAGCTCGATTGTACCATCCCAGGGCTTCCAGAGCGACGGCGGGACGCCATCGCCACAGCCTGCGGCGGGACGCCGCAGCCACGTGTCCTTTCAACAGGCGGATCTCGTGCGCATCGGCGTGCGCCTCTCCGGACCTACGCGATCATGTACTACGGATGAATCGACCGTGCGTCATTTCCGCTCCAGAATGATGCCGCTTTCCTGGACGCCATCCAGGACCGCCCCCACAGCACTTCACCCCCGGAAGTTTGTATGAATCTGTTCCGCCGCTTCGTGCGCAGCCATGAACTGTTGATCGCGCTCAGCCTCGTGCTGGTCGTCAATGCCGTGTTTGTCGGCTGCATCCACTCGGGCATCCTCCCGCACAAACTCTACTACTATGGCAGATTTCTCCTGCTCGGGTCCACGTTGGGCACGGTCGTGCTCATTGGCAGTGGATTCTCCGGCGTGTTCGCCCTCCTGCGGCCCATGCTCAAGTGGCGCATCTCCCCCTGGTGGTATCTGCTCGCCTTCACCTGGGCCGCCTCCATGTGCACCCTCACCCTGATGGGGAAGGTAGCCTTCACCCAGGCTTCGCTGTCGATCCTCAGGCCGGACCTCTCGGTCATTCTCATGCCCGCCGTGGCGGTCACGATCTTCGTCGGCTCCTTCGTCGGTGAGATCGTCTGGGTCAGCTACGCCATCCGCAAGCTCTCCGCCCGCTTCACCCCGTTCATCGGCAGCCAGATCGTCGGCGTCGTCTGGACCCTCTGGTGGATGCCAATGGTGTTGCTCAATGTCGGAGTGTTCCCGGACCTACCGCCCTTGGCGCTGCTGGTCAGCATGCTCGGCATCGCCGCCATGTGTTCCTTCGTCTACCACCACACCAGGAGCGGCATCGCGGTCCTGATCCTGCAGATGATGGTCAACTCCTCCTCCGTCATCTTCCCCGTCATCCCGCACACCGGCGGCATCGGCACCTTCGTCGCCTACGGCATCGTCTATTACACCGCCGTCGTCCTGCTCTACCTCCGCTTCGGCCCGAAGCCGATCCTGCCGAGCAAGGCAAGCGAGCCGGAGATCATGGCGGCAGGGCAGGCGCAGTGAGTTAATGAAGCAGACCGGAGTGCGCCACTCCATTTCGTTTCCCGTACCCCCAAATCGTTCGCAGTTCGATCACATCCTTTGCTACTGGTAGGCACCCGGCAGCCGAGCGTTTGCTCTGAAAGGAGCTTAGCAGCGCGGCATTCTTAATGCTTTCAGACCTTCACGCTCACCACCTTGCCGTTCTTCCAGGTGATGAAGGGCATGTTCCAGCGCCTGTGCTCCTCGAGCAGGGCTTTACTCATGGGCTTGGCTGCGGCGATTCCGCGTTCTTCCGGAGTCGTCGGAAACCGTGCCCCGGTGTCTGCGGTCGCGTTTGCCTTGGCTTTCATGGCAAGAGAAATGCTTTTAACTGCCTCAGACTCGCACCTTTCGAGCAAAGGGTCAAAGTCGAAGACCGCTGAGTATTGTTCTAAATCGTCACCGGCTCCGGCAGCTCCTCGTTGAATTTGCACATATTCTCCATCGCTCTCCCTCCTCCTAAACAAAGTCGTCCCCGGCACGCTCCACAGCGGGGTTCCGCGCTGGTATACATGGAGAATCATAAACATTTGGTGGGTTGATGGTGATTCGGTTGGAACGATGCTCTCAGTCTCATGGCGGAGAGACGATAACGAACAGCGGATCAGGAAATGGACAAGATTTAGATCTCTTGCCGTTGATTGATTCAGAGAATGGCTCCGCCTTGAATGCCTATAGGCAACATATCGGCCAAGGTATTACAATGCAGGGACTGACCCCTTTAATTGATGGCGGCTGCTTGGATCGCCTCCGTAG
Organism: Luteolibacter sp. SL250; assembly: GCF_026625605.1. NCBI lineage: Bacteria > Pseudomonadati > Verrucomicrobiota > Verrucomicrobiia > Verrucomicrobiales > Verrucomicrobiaceae > Luteolibacter > Luteolibacter sp. SL250. Next base: position 3,105,726 of record NZ_CP113054.1, on the reverse strand, counting down.
ATCTATTACTAAAGGAACTATGAATTGGCGATTTAGAAGCAAGCAAGGGTGGATGCCGAGCCACTCTTTAATGCTGCGAATGCCAAATACATTTGCCAATATCTCCCAGGGCGGTCGGCGTGCCTCTCGCCCACCACCCCGCCGTTATTCTCGGAACTAAAGTTCAAGAATCGCTCGTGGATTAATCATCGTCCTCAAGATTTCTTAATGTAATGTTTCTTTTGTTGAGCTCGTTGATAAAAAAGGAAAGACTTGGACTGTTAATTCCGGTTTTAAGTAATACTTTGGATTTTGTGTATTCTTTTGAGGCGAAATCATAGCTCGAATAGACTTTTTCATTTTTGCTAATCCATCGAAGCGATCGAGCATCCAGTCTATCTCTTAAATTTGGACAAGCGCCAATTCGATCGGTGCAGTTGGCTATCTGCTTTCTTTTTGCATTGTTAAACCAAAGTGGCAGCAGCCAGCATTCCAGTTGCTCGACAGCTATGGCGAAAATAAACTTGTCCCCGTATGCTTCCCAATCCTCAGCGCCGATTTCCTTTTTCAGTCTCTCAGTGACTTTGAGAATAAGCTGATCGGGTGACAATGTTCCATTCTTATCGCGTTTCGGCACATCAAATCCTGGATCTTCGGAAACATCTGTATCTATCTGGATTATTAAATAGTCGTGGTATGAAAATGCTTCCCGGTATTCTTTTTGTCTCAGGTATTGGATTACGAGTGTCCAGCCTCCGTGGGGGTCTGATTCTAAATTGGGCCTTTCTTGATGGATGTCGGGTTCTCTTTGGTTTTTGAAATAACCGACCAAAACATTTGTTAGTATTGCGTGATCGGTTACGCCTTCGCAGATCAAGCCAAAATCGGGCATGGTAAATTTTTTAAAAATGTTCAGGAAGGCCGCCTATCAGGCCCCTAACAAAGGCTTCGGATAGTCTAACTGGATTTACATTGTTTATTCTCTTGGGTGCTTGAACCCTTCGGGCTATTGTTCTTCCTTCGCTGTCCCGTCTGATAGTGTAGAGGCGCTGATTTGAGTCAGTTAAGTCCAAGCCGTCTAGAATGGCGGGATTGTGCGTAGTACAGATTATCTGCTTATCATATTTTTCTGCAAGTTGAATTATTTGTCTCATTGCCTCGGTGCATAAGCGCGGGTTGAGAGCGTTGTCGATATTGTCGAATGCGAAAAACTTTGGTGTTCTCCAGCTGATGACTGCAGAAAAATAGAAAAGAAGATACAAGAAACCCTCGTTTGCACTCCTTTGGTCGAAAGTTTTCCGCTCGGGATCGATCCATCGATCTCGGATTTTAAGTTTGGCCTGATTTACAGATGAATCGTCAGGAGTAATAAAATCGTCAAACCAGCCAAATAAATGTAGCCGGGCTTTCAAATCTTGTAGTCTATTTTCGAACTTTGGATCAGAGAATGTTTGGAGTAATCGAAATAGTCCTTCGCCTTTAGGGCCTAATGGTAGGGCGGCGCCTTCTGGTGGCGGAGTTCTTAATGTCGTGTTTTCAGGCGCAAATATGATGAAATCTGAAAGTGACTCGGCTTTCAGTAGATCTTCTTGCTTCTCGACTTCATCCACCGCACCCATCAGTATTGCGATAAAATGGATCGGATCTGACTTTAGTGAATCCTTTAACTCAATCAAATCGGAATCTGTTTTAAAGCTTGGAAGCTCGAACAGAGAGTCAATGGCTTCTCTGGCCTTTATTTGCCCCTTCTCACCTAGATCCAAGAAGCGTTTTTTGTATTTATCGGCATTTGAATCATTCGAAAAATAATTAGTTATCCAACCTTCAAAAGATCCATCCTCCTTGTTTATCTTTGGTGATAAAGAAAAAGGTTCGCATTTTTTCCCTTCCCCATATGCAATTGTAAATTGCATCGAACCATTTGGTTTTGGCGGATCAGAAGAGTCGTCCTGTGGAAATGCGGGCAATACCCATTCAAAAGAGGTGTCCCTAATCCCGCGCGAAGTGAGGTAACTATTGTCTAATTTTTTTGCAACTGAAGCGCTTGCGAATCCTATTCCCTCCAGTAAGTTGCTCTTTCCGCAACCGTTCTCTCCAATGATAACGGTGATTCGGCCTAGTTTTAGCTTTAGGTCGCGAATGCTTTTGAAGTTCTGAATTCTAATCTCTTTAATCACAATTGATAAAGTTTTCTATTGCGGGTTGCCACTAGATGGCAGGTGTCTTCTGGTGTTCTAAGATAGGCTTTGGCGGCGCACTGCATTTTCCTTTGCGGATCGTGTAGGATAGTGCCTTTTTGTGTGAAGACTACAGGCATCGTTTTGTGGGTCAACGTTTGTCGTTGTATGTTGCTGGCGCGCTCCGTTAGGAATCAGGCAGGCACGTACACCTCCGCGCCCGCCTCGGCGAATTCCTTGCTCTTCTCATCCATCCCGGCTTTCAGCGCCTCTTCCTCGCTGAGGCCCTGTTCGGCGGCGTATTTGCGGACGTCGTCGGAGATCTTCATGGAGCAGAAGTGCGGGCCGCACATGGAGCAGAAGTGGGCGGTTTTCGCGCCGTCCTGGGGGAGGGTTTCGTCGTGGAACTCGCGGGCGGTTTCCGGGTCGAGACCGAGGTTGAACTGGTCCTCCCAGCGGAACTCGAAGCGGGCCTTGCTGAGGGCGTTGTCGCGGTATTGGGCACCGGGGTGGCCTTTGGCCAGGTCCGCGGCGTGGGCGGCGAGCTTGTAGGTGATGACGCCGACCTTGACGTCGTCCTTGTTCGGCAGGCCGAGGTGTTCCTTCGGCGTGACGTAGCAGAGCATGGCGCAGCCGTACCAGCCGATCATGGCGGCGCCGATGCCGCTGGTGATGTGGTCGTAGCCGGGGGCGATGTCCGTGGTCAACGGCCCGAGGGTGTAGAAAGGGGCCTCGTGGCACCACTCGAGCTGCTTGGCCATGTTTTCCTCGATCATGTGCATGGGCACGTGGCCGGGGCCTTCATTCATGACCTGGCAGCCCTTCGCCCAGGCGCGCTCGGTGAGCTCGCCCTGGACCTGGAGTTCGCCGAACTGGGCCTTGTCATTCGCATCCGCGATGGAGCCGGGGCGCAGGCCATCGCCGATGGAGAAGCTGACGTCATAGGCGGCGCAAATGTCGCAGATTTCGTCCCAATGAGTGTAGAGGAAGTTCTCCTTGTGGTGGGCCAGGCACCACTTCGCCATGATGGAGCCACCGCGGGAGACAATGCCCGTCATGCGGCTGGCGGTGAGCGGGACGAAGCGCAGGAGCACACCGGCATGGATGGTGAAGTAGTCCACGCCCTGCTCCGCCTGCTCGATGAGCGTGTCGCGGTAGAGTTCCCAGGTGAGATCCTCCGCCTTGCCGTTCACTTTTTCCAGCGCCTGATAGATGGGCACGGTGCCGATGGGGACGGGGGAGTTCCGCAGGATCCACTCCCGGGTGGCGTGGATGTTCTTGCCGGTGGAGAGGTCCATCACGGTGTCCGCGCCCCACTTCGTGGCCCAGCGCATTTTCTCCACCTCTTCCTCGATGGAGGAGGCGACGGCGCTGTTGCCGATGTTGGCGTTGATCTTGACGAGAAAATTCCGGCCGATGGCCATCGGCTCGCACTCCGGGTGGTTGATGTTGAGCGGGATGATCGCGCGGCCAGCGGCAACCTCGCTGCGGACGAACTCCGGGGTGATCTCCGCCGGGATGCGCTGAGGGAACCGGCCGAAGATGCCCGGGGTGTAGGGGCTGTCCGGGGACTGGTGGGATCCGTTGTGCTGCTTGTCCAAGTGGTTGCGGAGGATGTCATCCTTCATGTCCGCCATCTGGGCGCGGCGCATGTTTTCCCGGATGGCGACGTATTCCATCTCCGGGGTGATGACGCCGGCGCGGGCGTAGGCGAGCTGGGTGACGGCCTTGCCGGTGGCGCGCAGCGGCTGGCGGCGGTCGGCCGTGAGGCCGGGGAACTCGACGAACTTGTTGGCGCGCTCCGATTTCGAGGCGAACTCGACGTGCTTTTCCGTCAGGTAGCCGTTGTCCTGCGGCTTCACCGGGCGGCCCTCGTAGGCCTCGACGTCGCCGCGCTTCAGGATCCACTCGCGTCGGAGGGCGGGCAGGCCTTCCTCGACGGTGCCGGTGAAGGCGGGATCGCCCCACGGGCCGGAACAATCATAGACGCGGACCGGCGCGTTCGGCTCGATCTTGCCGTTGAAGGACTTCGTGTCGGAAAGGGAGATCTCGCGCATGGGGACCTGCACCTCCGGGAACAGCTCGCCCTGGACATAGACCCGGGTGGAGCGGGGCAGGGGGGCGCGGGAGGCGTCGTGTTTCACGGTGGATGCGTCAGGAGCCGGGGTGCCGGTGGATTCGTCGGTGGAGATCATGGGAGAAGAAAGTTTGCTGGTTTTCAGTGTTCAGTTTTCAGGAAGACTTGTGAGGCGGTAGGAAATGAAAATGGCCACGTTTGCGGAAAACGTGGCCGGAAGAGAGAAGAGGGATGGGCTCGACTTCCTACGGCGGCGTGACCCGCGTCAGGTTCGGAGGGTCTATCCCGCGCATCGGAAAATCTCGGCTCCATGATCGAGGAGCACCCCTGTCGTATGTGGGGAAACGCTGGAGGATGCCGTTCTTTGTGTCAAGAAAGCGCTGGAGGGGGAGGAAGGGACGGCAGTCAGCCTCATTTGGTCCTCGTTTCATCCCGTTCGGCCAGGCGTTCGGCCTCCGCACGGGATTTGCCCTGCCGCTGGTAGGCCTCGATCCGGTGGGGCCGGGCAACGGCATCCAGGAAAGGCTTGCGGATGCCTTCACCGGTCGATGGCGGTAGCTGGAGGCAGCCGCATGACAGGATGATCATCAGCGAAAGGGCGGTCGGCTTCATCGGTACCGGGACGTTCTGCCATGGATGCCGGGGGGATATCCAACCGAAAGAACGACGGCGGGAAGCGGGATGGAGAGAAATTTCAAATCTGTGTAAGTATTTCTTGATCTGGTTGCCCGAATCAGCAACGGTGCGCGCCCGGTCGCGGGGCGTAGCTCAGCCTGGTAGAGCGCCTGCTTTGGGAGCAGGATGTCGTCAGTTCGAATCTGGCCGCCCCGACCACTTAACAACCTCCTTTTCAGGAGGTTTTTTTGTGCCTGCGTGGAGATGAAAGAAGGGCAGGACCAATTATCTGGACCAAATTGGGAAGCAGCATGGGATTTACTGCAAAGGCGAAGTCGATACCCAATCGGTGCTCCTTCCTGACTCGCCAATGCCGCCGGTGGACAGGAATGGGAGCGCAGCAGACATAGCGGCTCGCCGCAATGTCCACCCTCCTTTCTGGGTATTTTTGTCTGATCCTTGTGGACTTTCCCACGCCCGACCTTTGGGATCAGTGGATGACCCTCCTCCGGTCCACCGCTCTCGGATTATTGCTGCTCGCCCTGTCCTCCTGTGGCGATCCGCAGGCTGCCGCAAAACGGGCCGCCGCCGAGCGGGAGATCGCCTTCGCAAAGGCGGAAGTGGCTTCTTTGGAACTGAGAATCACCAGTCTGAAAGACGATGTCGCCACCTATGAGAAGCACGCAAGCCGCCCGGAGGAGCCGGAGTATGCGGCGGTGATCCCGGAGGCGCGGACAAAGTGGATGGATGCGCGGGATGAACTGCGGGACGCCGAGCGCAGGCGGGATGAAGTGTCCCGCACGATCCGGCAAAAGGAAGCGGAACTGGATTTTAATCGCTAGAGGGCGTGCGGATGGAGCCCTGCTCCTTCCTTCACCGGCGTCTCCGCCGGTGGACGAGACCGATCAATGCCAGCGATGCGAGCGCGGCCGCTGTCGGCTCCGGCACGGTCTCGACCCGGACGTTGTCGAGGTAGAGCACGGAAGTGCTGGTGTTGCCCACAGCGGCTAGGAAAGCGGTGGTGGTCTGGGTGAAGGTAAGGCTGGAACTGAAACCGGTCACGGTGCCGCTGCCGATGAGGTTCAGCCCATTGAAGGCGCTGATGTTGAACTGGCTGGAACCCTGTGTGTAGCTGATGACGAACGAAATGAAGGAGTAGTCCGTGTCATTGTCCGCGGCCGTCGCGGAGTAGGTGCCGAACTCCGCGAGAACGACCGCGGAACTATGGTTGGGTGCCGCATTCTCCGAGCGGGCGGCATAGAGGATCAGGGTATCGCTGGCGTTTCTTCCAAAACCGAGCGTCAGCGTCTGTGCGGTGACGGTATCACCGTTCGTGGCGGTGCTGCGCAACAGCATGCGGGGCAGGGAGTTTGTGTTTTGTGCGGCGCTGCCCAGGGAGGTGACGGCGAAGTCCGCGCTGATGCGGAGTTCATTCTGGCCCGGCAGCGCCGTGCTGAAAGCGGGCAGCGCATCCATGTCGAGCACCGCCGAGCCACCGTTGGAGGTGGAGACATCGGAGATCATGATGGCGCGGGTTCCGTTGGGACTCGTGTCGGTGTAGCCTGCGGTATTCCCACCCACGGGATTGTTCGCAAATCCGGGCGTGGGATCCGGCGTCGTATTGAAGTCCGAGGCGAATACCAGCACCGCTTGGGCGGTGGATGGCAGGAATACCGCGGTGAGCGCCAGCCAAAGGCAGGGGGGAAATGGGTTTTTCATGGCTTACTGATTTATGGAGGGGCGCTCGACCGGGGTCAAGAAGGCTGTGGGCACCCGCCATGGGGTTCTCGGGTTTTCCCCATGGCAAAGCGCATGTCGGTGGACGGCAAAGCGCACCCCGTTCAGCGTCCGAGGATCTTCGGATCGTCGTTGCCGATGTCGCTGCGCACATTGTCCCGGCGGACATCCTGTGCCGTGCGGCGCTGCTTGGGGGCGACATTCGCCGGAGAGGTGGGGGCTGGAGGGGCGCTGTCCTGGTGTTCGGTTTTTTTTGGTTTCATGGTTTCAGTTGGATTGGGGTTCGCGTCCCGACCCGCATGCTTCGTGCCATCCGGCTCCACCTCAGTTCTGCGCCCGCACCACGCGCAGCCGGATGAAGCGTTTCCCTGCCGCCGTCTCCGGAGTCAGGTCCCTTGCCTGGATCGTCCTCATTCGTCCATCGTCCTCCATGGTCGTCAGTTCCACCGCACCGGGGTCGGATCGCCAGTCCACCAAATCCGGCGATACCTCCGCGACACAGGAGATGTCCGGAGATATCCGCCTGCGGAAGGTGAGTGTCTGGTAGCCCGCGGCTCCGATGACGATGCTGCCGCGGGTGCCCGGTGGAGTCGGGTCTCCAGCCTGCGGCTCACTCCCGGAAACGAACTCCAGCAGATTGTTCAATCCATCGCCGTCCGGGTCGGCCAGATCTCCGGAAATGGAGGGATCATTGAGATGGGCGGCGTTGAATTTCGAATGCCGCCAATCATCAAACGGCCTGTCATGAATGGCCACACTGGCGGATTGGACGGTGGTATCCGCGAGGTAGCCTGCACCCGGAGCAAGCGCCACGCCGACGGACTCCGTGCCCTCCGCCAAGGTGTCGGCCAGCGGGGAGATGGGGAGCGAAACCGTCGCCGCTCCGGCGGGGAAAGTCGCCGTGGCTGGTAGGGCCGTATAGTCGGAACCAGGGGTGGCATCTCCGGAGACGGCGAGCTGGACGGTCAGCGGCTGGGTGGTTGACTGCGTCCGGCTGAGAACGATCTGCCCGACGGGTGCGCCGGGGCCGTAGGGCTCCGCCGTAGTGGTGTTCGCCCCCCACAGTGACACCCGGACATCGGGCTCCGGGACGGTGCCGTCCCGGTGGACGAAGCGCACCGCATCCGCGATGACATAGCCGTTGTTCACATCGATCAACGTCCCGCTCGTGCGGATGGTCACGCTGCCCGCCGTTTCGGAGAATCCTTGGTTGAAGGTATGCTCGCCGAGGGAGTTCCAGGCACCGCCGTTGGTCTTCTGGTTGACGGACACGGTGGTGGTGCCGGCGGGCAGATTGATGTCCACCGGCACATTCGTTGCCCGGTTTCCATTTTCCGCCCAGCGGAGGAATATCTCATACTTTCCTGGCTCCGGCAGGGTGGGTGTGTAGCGGACGGACTTCGTGCCCTTGCCCGTGTTGTTGTCGTGGAGGTAGCTGCCGTTGTGCGCGCCGGTGCTGGCACTGCTGGCCAGCCACTCGCCGGTGGTCGTCACCCCGGTGGCATCCGCATTGTCCACGATGATGCCGCCCACCGGTTCCGTGCTGGCCACGGTGAGCTTCATCTTGTCCGCCAGCAATTGCGCCCGCAGCTTCGGGTAGGATACCTGCTGGACGGAGACGCCGTCATCGATGGCGAAGCATGCGGCGGTCGCGGCCGACTGGCCGGTCATCATGAAAACCGGCTCCATCCGGAAGGAGCCGAACGAAACGTGGCTGGCGGACAGGCACCAGGGGACCAGCAGATTTTCGCACTCGCCCACCTTCGGCACGATCGCCCGGTAGGAGATGGGATAGGGACCTTTGACATTGATCTGGACGTCCCCTTCGTTGCGGACATGGCCGCTGGCATTCACGTAGCGCTGCGTGTTGTGGGAGTCCATCGTGTAGGCCGCCAGGCCGATGGAGTCCGGCGCGACCTCCACCGCGGTGCAGTGTTTCTCCGTCATCACATAGTCGGAAATCATGCGCCGGGCCTCGCGGATGTAGAGCTGATAGGGCCAATGGTTGTTGTCGGGGAACTCGTCGAGCGGCAGGCCCCAGGCGGCGTTGGCGGTGCGGATGTTCTCCGGCACGCGCGGGTGGTTCTGGATCGTCCAGACCAGCCCCCGCTGCCATCGTTCATGCTCCCTCACCACTTGCTCCCGGGTGGCATAGTCCGCCTCGACGTAGTTGTTGTTCCCGCCGATGTAGTCGCAGGATACGGCACCGTCATTGTTCGAGTCCGTTTTTCCATTCGGCATGCCGTCCCACTTGAAGAACCGCGTGCGGGTGAACGTGGCCGGGTTCGACTCGATCCAGCGGAAAAGGATCTCATACTCCGCTTCATTGTAGCCTTCCGGTTTCGTGATCATCACCCGGTTCGCCGGGACGTTCGTCAGGCACATGCGGAAGCAGTAGGCCTGGATCAGGCCATCCGCGGTGCCATTCGCCCCGCTGGGATTCGGGTTCACGCCTGGCAGCAGGCCGCTGGAGGGATCGTTCGGGACGACGTAGGCGCTCACCGCGCGGTCGAACTGATGGCCGGAAGTGTTGCGCTGGATTCCATTGATCGTTTCACCATAGGTGGCGTTCGCTTCCCGTCCCACCGTGTAGCTCACACCGGCTTTCTTCAGCAGGTCACCCTCGTAGGACGCGTCGATGAACATCGTCGCCCGGAAGACATTCCCGTTGTCCATGGTGACGGAGACGATCCTTTGGCCATTCATCACCACGCTTTCGATCCGGGAGAAATGGTGGACCGGCACCCCGGCATCCGCCGCCATTTCATCGAAGACCTGCTCAGCCCGCTTCGGCTCAAAGGTGAACCTGGCGCCGGAGGCTCCGTATTTCGCGCCGACACGGGTGTAGAACTCCCGTGACAGTCCCTGGATGTAGTCATTTCCAAAACTGCCGATGTCAGTCTGTCCGAGTCCGGAGGAGCTCAGGCCGCCCAGGTGGTTGTTGAAGTTCAGCAGCACCACGGACTTCCCCATCCGTTTCACCTGCACGGCGGCCGTGACACCACCGGCCGCGCCTCCATAGACGCAGACATCCGTATCGATGATGGAGGCGCGGCCGGTGGTGTCACGGCCGCGCCTCCATAGACGCAGACATCCGTATCGATGATGGCGCCATGACTGACGCCGGCGACGGAAAGCACGGCGATGCATCGTTGCACGGCCGGCCACATCCCGGAACCGGTGGATGGGTGGCGGAGTTTCACGGTGGGTTCTCTGAAGCTGCCATTCAATCCCAACGGCTCCATCCTTCAAGCCACGAATTCGATGGCTGGATGGCGGAAATTTTCACCGCCCCGCGCTTTTTTCGTGAAACCCTGTAACGATTCCGTGGACTTTCTTCTGTGGAGAGTATGGCAACACATCCACAACAGCAGCCAGGGGGCGATTCCCGGCCTGATGATCCGCTCGCGGGGTTCGATCCGGTGGATCTCCTCATGCAGGGAGCGGGGGACACCCATACGGAGGGAGGGAAAGGCACGTTCGATCCACCCACCATCGGCGAACTTGCATCACTGTTCCCCCGGTTCTCCATCCAGCGTCTCATCGGCCGCGGAGGCATGGGGGCGGTGTATGAGGTCCGGCAGTTGGAACTGGATCGCACCGTTGCGCTGAAGATCCTGCCGCCGGAGATCGGCGGGCGGCCCGGCTTCTCCGACCGCTTTGCCCGCGAGGCGAAGGCCCTGGCAAAGCTGAACCACCCGGGCATCGTTACGCTGCACGAGTTCGGCCAGGCCGGGGGCCTCCATTTCATCCTGATGGAGTATGTGGACGGGGCGAGTCTGCGCGATCTGCTGGAGCATGGCCGCATTTCACCACGGGAGGCATTGGCCATCGTCCCGCAGATCTGTGACGCCCTCCAGTATGCGCACGACCACGGCATCATCCACCGCGACATCAAGCCGGAGAACATTCTGCTCGACCGGCTGGGCCGCGTGAAAGTGGCGGACTTCGGTCTGGCGAAGCTCGCGGAGTCCGCGGACGAAGCGTCCGCCACATCGGCCACCGGAGGCTCATTCCACCTCACGGAGATCGGGAAAGTGATGGGTACCCCTTCCTATATGGCTCCGGAGCAGCTTTCCTCCCCTGGGAGGGTGGACCACCGGGCGGACATCTATGCGCTCGGTGTGGTGTTTTACCAGATGCTCACCGGACAGCTTCCGGACAAGGCCCTGGAGGCACCGTCCTCGAAGGTCAGGCTCGACGTGCGGCTGGATGAAGTGGTTCTGCGTGCCCTGCAGGCAAAGCCGGAACTGCGCTTCCAGCAGGCCAGCATCATGAAGACCCAGGTGGAGGGATTACATCCGTCCATGGCGCCGCAAGCTGCGGCCTCAAATCCGTGGAACCTGGACCACCGCTCGAAGGCCACGCTTTTCGGACTGCCGCTGCTGCACGTCACCTCCGGGCCGGATCCGGAAACAGGGCAGGAAAGGATTGCCAAAGGGATCATCGCCATCGGAGGCAGGGCGCGGGGCGTGCTGGCCATCGGTGGAACGGCTTTTGGTTTCATCGCGATGGGTGGGTTTGCGACGGGTGTCATTTCATTCGGTGGTTTCGCCACGGGCCTTTTCGCGTTCGGTGGCTTGTCCGCCGGACTTGTCGGTGCGCTCGGTGGCATGGCCGTGGCACCGGTCGCGGTCGGGGGGGCGGCGCTGGGTTACTACAGCTTCGCCGGCAGCGCATTCGGAGTACATGCGCTGGGATCCAACGCGAATGATCCGGAGGCGAGGGCATTCTTCCGTCCATGGGGACCTGCCATGCTCAACCATGTCGGTTGGATTCTCACGGCGCTCATGGCCTTCGTTTTCCTGGTGGGGTTTGGCGTTCCGATGTGGGTGCAGCGGAATCTCACCCGGGGCGGGGAGATGAGGCGTCAGGATCGCAGACGGGGCATTCTCACCATCGTGCTGGTTGCCGTGCCGACTTTCATCTTCGCGTTCGTCTACACCCAGTTCGTGTCCCGACCGGAGAAGCGCGAACCCTCCACACCGCGGGTGCTGCTTGTTCAGCCGACGCCTGCAACGCCAGTCCCGATCCCGGTTTCAGAATCGGAGACCATTGTGCCTCCAACGGCGGATGCCCCATTGCCGGAGAGCGTATCACTGGAGGTCCGGGAGGACGGAACGATTCGCATGAATGGCGAAACCCTCGAGTTGGCCGAGTTGACCTCGAAACTCGCCGGGTGGGTGGCACGGAAGAGCGATCTCCGCGTGACCATCCATGCGGACCAATCCGTCAAGTATGAGAGGATGATGGAGATTGTGGACGGTTGTGGGAAAGCGGGTGCATACAATCTCGCTTTCGGTGAAAAATCGGCCGCCACTCCGGAACACCGCTATTTAGATCTGATGTTGGAAGGCGCGGAACTGGAGGCGATGTATCAACCGGGGCATGCAAAGAGGGCCGCGTATGGGACGAAAGTGGAGGAGTTCCTCCGCCAGAATCCCGGCATTCCGGGGGGATCGACACGCGAGCTGGCGAAACAGATGCGCCCCGGCCAGATGCAGGAACTCAGCACGTTGATGAAGGATCTCTCGCCGCAGAATCCGGATATTTTTGCCGCCCATCGCAGGCTGCGCGTGCTCGAAGAAATGGAGGAACTCTCCGGCGATGAACTCCAAATAGAGATCTCGCGTGTGATCAAGGCAGGGAATCTGCCAAAAGAAAATCGGCTGGAGATTCGCAAGGTGACACCGGGAGATCCGTCAGCGGTGAAGATGAAAGTCACGGTGAACTCCAGCGAGGGGGATCATGTCGTGGAAGTCGGTGTATCTCCGGAGATCATTGTCAGCGGTTTGAACGTCCGTCAGGCCGAGCCGGCGAAGTTCGAAGGGATGGGTGATGGACTGGAGATCACTCTGGACAAGGTGGGGGGTAGGAGATTGGCGGAAGCCACCCGCAATACTGACGGCGGATTGCGGCTGGCGATTCTGATTGATGGTGAGATCCACTATACTCCGCTGGTCGTCCAGGGGCCGCTCGGTAACAAGCTCCAGATCACGAATCTGAGCGAGAACAAGGCGATCGACCTGATGATGAGCTTCCCATACCTTAGACTACGTCCGCAGGCGGCGGAGGCCTGGCTGTGGCTGACGAAGATCGACGCCCGCATGTATGATGAGAGTTACGCCGACCTCTTCCAGGTCGCCCGGGATTCCGCAACGGTGGAACAGTGGCAGCTCACCATGAAAACCTTCCGTGAGCCGCTGGGGGCTTTGATCACCCGTCTGCCGAAGAAGATGGACGAACGGACGGTCCTCCCCGGCATGCCGGATGGCGAATACCGGATCTGGCAGTTCGAAACCGATTTCGAGAACAAGAAGAAGGCCGTCGAGACCGTGACCATGGCCAAGGAGAACGGCGTCTGGAAACCCATGGGCTACTTCATCCGATGAACCCTTCCTTCAAAGCAAACTGGGGCCGCCCGCTGATCCTCATTTCAACCGTGGCCACCCTGATCTGTCTGGGCGTCGCCATCCACTCATGGCAGCGGGGGCACCATGGACTCCTCCGCTTCTGGCTGCCGCTCCTTCTCCCGTTCACCGCACTGCCGTTCATGGTGTGCGGCTACCGCATCGAGCCCGGCAAGGTCATGGTGCGGCGGCTGTTCTGGGAAACGGGCATTCCACTCGCCGGACTGACGTCGGCGGAACGCGAACCGGAGATCATGAAAGGCTGCTTGAGGCTCTGTGGAAACGGCGGGATTTTCTCCTTCACCGGTTGGTACTGGAGCCGGACCTGCGGGATGTTCCGCCTCTTTGCCACCAACACGCAGGACATGGTGGCGCTGAAAATCGGTCGTAAAACCATCGTCATCTCCCCGGACCGGCCTTCGGAATTCATCGCCACCTTGGAGGAAAGGCAACCACGCCATGAGTGACGGCCGTTTCGCCACCACGCGGTGGACTCTCGTGATGAACGCGGGGCTTCACGGCTCGGCGGAAGCGGAGACGGCGCTTGCCGCTCTCTGTGAAACCTACTGGTTTCCCATCTACTCCTTCATCCGCCGCCACGGTCGTTCGAAGGAGGATGCGGAGGATCTCACGCAGGCGTTCTTCGCCGCGTTGCTTGACCGTCGGGCGTTCGGGCAACTTGATCAGGAGCAAGGAAAGTTCCGGGGCTTCCTGCTGGCGACGGTGAAGAACTTCCTTTCGAACGCCAGGGACAGGGAACGGGCTCTGAAGCGTGGCGGCGGCATCGCCCATCTCTCGCTGGACTGGGAGAGTGCGGACTCCCGCTTCGCCATCGCCTGCGGTGATGGCAGGACGCCTGATGAGGAATTCGACCGCGAGTGGGCCCTGACTTTGCTGGCGCGCGTCCTCTCGCTGCTGGAGGATGAATTTTCCCACTCCGGAAGAGCGGAGGAATTCGGCGTGTTGAAAGGCCACCTGACCGGCAAGGAGGCCGGAATGCCCTATGAAGACGCCGCCCGCTTGCTGGATATGGAGGCGGGAGCGGTCCGCGTGAGGGTCCACCGCCTGCGGAAACGCTATCGGGAGCTTCTCAAGCAGGAGATCTCCTCAACCCTGGTCCATCCGGCGATGGTTGAAGAAGAGTTGTCCGCACTGATGGGGGCGTTCCGTTGATGCCTGCGGTCAGAGGGTGAGCTGGGCACCCAGTTCCACCACCCGGCCCGGAGGTAGCTTGAAGTAAGCGGTGGCCGGAGAGGCGTTCCGCGCCATCGTCGCAAAGATCGAAAGCCGGATGCGGTCGAGGAGATTCGCCTTCTTTCCGACCCCGTAGGTTTCCCGTCCAAGGAAATAGGTCGCCTTTCCGGGCTGGAAGCGGATCGATTCCGGCAGGTATTTCTTGAGGGCGGTTGGAACGTCAGGCTCATCGGCGAACCCGAAGCGCAGCACCACACGGTGGAGACCGTGGCCCAGCTCCGCATGGGTGAGGGATTCCTCCGGCGGAGCATACGGTTGGTCCAGGGTGACGACATGCAGGAGGACGATCCGCTCGTGCAGCACCTGGTTGTGCTTCAGGTTATGGAGCATCGCGCCGGGTACGATGTTGCCGCCTCCGGTCATGTAGATGGCGGTGCCGGACACCCGGTGGATCTTCCCTTTGCCCAGATCCCGCAGCAGCATGTCTACTGGCAGGGAGTCCCGCTGGATGCGTGCCCACAACAGGCGGCGGCCACGGATCCAGATGAGCATCAGCCCCATGAAGCTGGAGGCGATGATCAGTGGCAGCCAGCCCCCGTGGATGATCTTGGAGGCGTTCGCCAGCAGGAAAGCTCCGTCCACCGCGAGGAAGACGACAGTGATCAGGCCCGCCTTCACCAGTGACCAGCCCCACACCGCACGTGCGGCGGAGAAGAAAAGCAGGGAGGTGATGGTCATCGTCAGCGCGATGGCGATGCCGTACGCGCCGGCGAGGGCGGATGAGGAGCCGAACTCCACCACCAGGATGATGCAGGCTGCGGCGAGGAACCAATTGATCGCGGGAACATAGACCTGACCGACTTCCTCGTCCGAGGTGTGTAGGATGCGGAAACGTGGCAGCACTCCGAGCTGGACCGCCTGGGTGGTCAGCGAGAAGGCTCCGGAAATCAGAGCCTGGCTGGCGATGATGGCCGCCGCGGTGGCGAGCAAGGTGAGCGGGAAGCGCAGCATCTCCGGAGCCATCAGGAAAAACGGGCTGCGGATGGCGGTGGGATCCTCCACCAGCAACGCAGCCTGGCCGAGGTAGTTGAGGACCAGACCGGGAAGCACGACACTGAACCAGGCGACCCGGATCGGCCGTTTGCCGAAATGGCCCAGATCCGCATAGAGTGCCTCCCCCCCGGTCACCGCGAGGAATACGGCGGCCAGCAGGGGCAGGGAGTGTTTCCACTCCCGGACCAGAAAGGAAAAGCCCTCCAGGGGGCTCAGCGCGGAAAGGACCTGCGGGTGGGCGAGGATCATCCGGATGCCGAGCAAGCCCAGCGCGGTGAACCACAACAACACCACCGGGCCGAACAGCTTGCCGACGATCTCAGTGCCTTTCTTCTGGATCGCGAAAACTCCGGCCAGCAGCGTGACAGAGATGGGGACCACCCAGTGCTGGAGCGTGGGCGCGCTCACCGTCAGGCCCTCCACGGCGGAAAGGACGGAAATCGCCGGCGTGAGCATGCCGTCCGCATAGATGAGGGCGGCACCCGCCAATCCCAGCAGCAGCACCGCCTTCGGATCCGCACCGCCCAGACGTCGGGAAGCGGACCGGATCAACGCGGACAGGGAGAGGATTCCGCCTTCCCCTTTGTTATCCAGCCGCAGGATGATGAAGAGATACTTCACCGAAACCACCAGCAACAGCGACCACACCACCAACGAAGCTGCTCCGGTCAGGTTGTGAGGCGTCATTGCAACGGCATGGGCATGGGGACCTGCGAAACACTCACGGAACGCGTAGAGCGGGCTGGTGCCAATATCGCCGAAGACAATGCCAAGCGCGGCCAAAGCCGCACCGGCGATCCGTGGATTCGCGGCGCGGCCGCCGGGAGAAGCATTCATCGTTCGCGGGAGGATGACCCGCGGCGGAATTAGAAAGCGTTTCCCCTCCTTTCCGGAAAGAAAAAACGGATCAAGCGGGTGTTTGAGTTCTTCATCCTCCCGTCCGAGCATTCCGGAAACTTTTTGATGCCGTTCCACCGGATCCGGGGTTCAATGCAGGTGATGCGCTGGCGTCCTCTGATCTTTGTGACCGGCTTCCTGCTGACTGCGGTGGGAGGCTATCTGATCGCGCGTACCGCAATCCCGCCAAAGAAGGACGCCGAGGCTGCCGGAAGCGGGAAGTCCTCCAGGCCCAGACAACCCCATGAGATGATCAACCCGGACCCGGAGTTCCGGAAACGAACAAGGCCTGCATTCCAAGCTGACCGGGAGGCGCAGGAGGCGGGGGCCCTTGTTGGACAACGCACCTTGGTCTTTGCCAACCGGGCGGCGATGGAGGCATTCCTCGCCCGTGCGGCTGGCAAGGTGAACGTGATGGGCCGCCTCGACCGCTTGTCCGTGCTGAGGATTGGCTTCCTCAACTATGAGGACCTCGCCGCATTGCTGGACGGAAGTGAGGAGATCGGGCTGATTTTTTCCGCCACCTTTCCGGAAAGTGAATCCGTTTCCGCACAACCGGGCGCTGTGCCGATGGGCAGTGCGCTCCTGGAATGGCTGGGCATTTCCGGGGATCATTCATCATGGGGGCAGGGAGTTCGGATCGCGGTGCTGGATACCGGCGTGAGCCCGCACCCTGCCTTCGGCGGGCAGGTCATTCCCATCGGTCAGGCGGGTGACCCGAATGGCCATGGCACGGCGGTGGCTTCCATGATTCTGGGAAATACCCTGCAACTGCCGGGCGTCGCTCCCGGATCCACCGTGATCTCGCTCCAGGTGGCGGATGAACACGGATACTCGGACAGTTTCAGGATCGCGGAGGGCATTCTGGCGGCGATGGATGCCGGAGCGGTCATCATCAACATTTCCCTCGGCAGCACCGGGGACAGCGCATTGCTGAGGAGCGTGGTGGCGATGGCGCGGGATGCGGGTGTGCTGATCGTCGCACCCACCGGCAACTCCGGGAGCAACCAGGTGTTGATGCCGGCGGCCTACGACGGCGTCATCGCGGTGGGGGCTGTGGACAAAGCGGGGCAGGTGCTGGCCTTTTCAAACACGGGCATGGGGATCGACCTGGTGGCACCCGGCTACGGCCTGAATGCGGCGTGGACGGAGGACGGTGCGGCGGCGGTCAGCGGGACCTCCTTCAGCGGACCGATCGTGGCGGGGATGATTGCGGGCGTCATGCAGCAGATGGGCGTCACCAATCTCCAGGCATGGGACATCATTCTGAAGAACCTGGATGAAACCGGGCAGCCGGGGTACGATCAGATCACCGGAAATGGAACACCGAACGCAGAAAGGATACTGGCGTCCGGAACCCCTGGCATCCATGATGCGGCGTTCGCCTCCTATTGGGTGGACCCCGCGAAACCGGACCAGATGCAGGTGACCATCCAGAACCGGGGGACCGAGCCGCTGGTCAACACCGCGGTCACGGTCAAGGGGCCGAGCGGGATCAGATACTTCAACTCGACATCGCTCAAGGTCGGCGGAATCCAGACGTTTTCCGTGCCCATGGGCAGGATCCGGGGCGGAAGCGCCGACTTTGAAACCACCGTCACAGTTTCCGGTGGCCAGCAGGACCTCCGGCCGGGTAACAATGTCCGGGTTGAAACCCACACACCGTCTCAGGGCTGGTAGCCTGGCGCTGCTGCTTTCCGCAGCGGGTCTGTCTGCCCAGCCGATGCGTGAGGCTCCGCATCCCGGAGCAACACCGGTCAACCAGCTCGCCATCGCCGGGAACGCCTGCGGACCGGCGGCCTTGCTCTCCGCCTTCCGCTTCGGCGGTGAGGGATGGCGGAAGGCCGCGGATGCTGTGGACGGGGAGAATGACCGCCAACGGCTGCGGAAGATCATTCTGGAGATCGGCATGCGCCCCTCGAAATCGCTTGGGGGACGTCCCCGGTGGTCGAAGGCGGGAGTCAACATCGCGGACCTCTGCGACATGGCCAATGAGATGGTTGGAGGACCATTCCTCCCGGATCTGGAATATGAAGTCATGGTGACGAAGCCCAACGAGGACCATGCGGACCTGTTGGAGAGGGTCCATCGCAGGCTGGAGAAGTCGCTGGCAAAGGGCTTCCCTCCGGTAGTGGGCATCCGCCGGTTCGTGAAGCGGAAGGGCACCTGGCTGGTGATCGAGGCCCATTTTGTGACCGTCATTTCCATTCCCCGGAAGCTGGAGAAAGGGGCGGCCTTCTTTCCGGTCACCTACATCGATCCCTGGGGAGGACGCCGGTGCGAGGGACGGGTCGCGGTTTCCGGGCGCGAGTTGGTCGCTGCAGATGGTCGGGCCGATCCCATCCTGTCCCCCAGTCTGGAGGCGGATTTCCCGCAGGCGTTGGTCGGAAAAAGCAGGGTAGCCAAAGGGGAGGTGTCCCTGCTGACGGTATCCGCCGCGATAGTCTGTCGGTGAGTCCCGGAAAAAGAGAAGCGGCCCGCCTGATCACCATCCTGGAAAAACCCAAAACCAGGAAGTATCTCACGCGGGCCGCCTTGTCTTGCGACATGGACCAATACTCCGCATCCGGGTGCCTTCTATCAAAGTTCGGGAAAATTGTTTGGAATGGGACCGAAGGGCGATGCCTGGGGTATCGGGCGATCTCCGGAAATCACCTTGCCACTCCGCTGGCAGGCCGATAGACGGGACGCGCTGAGACCGGCACCTCTGGTCAGATGCAATGCCGTCGTGGCGGAATGGTAGACGCCGCAGACTTAAAATCTGTTGATCGCAAGATCGTGGGGGTTCGAGTCCCCCCGACGGCACATTTCTGGTAATACCGTGCGGATGGATCCTTTGTTGAAAAGTTTGAAACTATGGTTGGATCCGGTTCCTCGATCAGGTCCGGAAAACATGGCGGTGGATGAATGGCTGCTTGAAACAATTGGAGGGCCGGTGCTACGGGTCTACGAATGGGATGGAGTGTGGGGGAGTCTTGGATGTTTTTGTTGCTTGAATCAAGCGATTGATAATTTGCCGGATCGTCAATTGGTTCGCCGTCCGACTGGTGGCGGAATCGTTGATCATCAGCATGATTGGACCTATTCTTTGGTAATTCCAAAAACGGAAGAATTGTTTCGAATTCGTGCTTTAGAAAGCTACCGATTGGTTCATGAGGTGCTTTCTTTGGTTTTGAACGATAGTTTCAAATTGGTTTCGTCCGTTTCAAATGCTCCGGAATTGGGAGGTGTATGTTTCGAGAGGCCGGTGACTTCCGATGTCGTGGACTCTGTTGGAAACAAGATCGCAGGAGCCGGACAAAGGCGGACCAAAGATGGACTGCTGCATCAGGGATCTGTCTTGGGACGGTGTAAAGGAGGTGATTCAATCGATCGTTCTCATCGATTATCGGGAGCGTTATCGGCTTCTTGGGAGTCGATTGAGCTCGAACCTCCGACGGAGGTGATCCGTTGGAAGGTCGGGGATCGATTTGGAAATGACGCCTGGACCCGGCGACGCTGACGACTTGGATCTTTTGAGCTAGGCCTGCTTCCCCTTCCTGAGCCTGACCGCACAATTCTTGTAGTTGGGCTGGCGGGAGTGAGGATCGAATGAGGAATGGGTGAGCCGGTTGACCTCCGGATAGTGCATCGGGATGAAAACGTGGCCGGATTGAACGGTGGGAGCGATATAAACGAACGCTTCAATCAAGCCTCTCCGGGATTCCACCTGCACGGGATCGTCGTTTTTCAGGCGGAACTTGCGGGCATCATCCGGATGCATCTCCACGTAGACATCACTTGGATAGAGCTTTCGCAGAATGTCGGATTTTCCGGTTCTGGACTGGGTGTGCCACTGGCTGCTGGTCCCTCGACCGGTCAGGAGCGTGAAGGGAAACTGGAAGTCGGTTGGCTCCGGGAGGGCTGCGGGAGCAGAGAACAAGAGGTTTGCCTTGCCGCTGGGGGTGTAAAACAGACCGTCCTCGAACAGTCGCCGCTCACGCACGGGACGAGGATTTCCGTCTGCCGGGAATGGCCACTGGATGCCCCCATGTTCGTCGAGGTGGGAATATCCCTCGATTCCAGTGATGTCACAGGGGCGGTCTTTGGTGAGATCCCTCAGGATGTGGAATACGGATTCCGGGTCCGTCCAACGGGAAAACAGCTCACCACAGCCCCAAGTCTCGGCGATCAGACGGAAGATCCGGAAATCTGACAGCGCCTGTCCGGGAGCCTGGCGGAAGGGCTTGATCGTGCCAATCCGGCGTTCGGAATTGATGAAGCAGCCGGCCTTTTCCCCCCACGAAGCGGCGGGCAGGAGCAGGTCCGCCTCTTTCGCGCTTTCCGTGGTGTGGTACATGTCCTGGACGACCAGAAAGTCCAGCTTCTCCCGGAGCCGGGCCAGGCGACCGGAATCAATCCAGGAGTGAAAGGGATTGGTGGCAACGATCCAGAGTCCTTTGATCTTCCCTTCCTCGGCGGCGGCGAGAATCTGGTCGTAAGCGAGGGAGTACTCGCTGGGAATGTTCTCGAGGGGGATCCCCAACTGGGAAGCAACTTTTTCACGGTGGGCGGGAACGCTGAAATCATGACCACCGACCAGTGAGGTGGTGTTCGAGAACAGCCGCGAACCCATCGCGTTGCACTGTCCGGTGATGGAGTTGGCACCAGTGCCCGGCTTCCCGATGTTCCCCGTGATCAGGCAGAGATTGATCATCGCCTGGGCGGTGCGGACGCCCTCATGGGATTGGTTCACCCCCATGGTCCACCACCACGAAACCCGTTTGCCGGGTTCCGAAACGGTCCGCGCGAGAGACTCGATCTGCTCCACCGTCAGGCCCGTTTTCTCCACAACCGCGTGCGGTGGGTAGTCCGCGACGAACTGTCTGAACTCGTTGATGCCTTCGGTATTGGCGATGGATGTCGGATCGGTCCGCCCGTCCCGCAGGATGCAATGGGCCAGGGAGTATAGCAGCGCGAGATCCCCCTTGGGTTTCAGGGAAACGTGGCGGGTCGCTGCCTGTGCCGTCTCCGTGGCGCGTGGATCGATCACGATGATCTCGGGGGACCGTGTGTTGCGCATCACGCGCTGCCAGAGGATCGGGTGGGCGATGCAAAGGTTCGCGCCCACCAGGATGATGACATCGGATTCCTCGAAATCCGCGTAGGTCGCGGGTGGCGCATCGAATCCGAACGACTGTTTGTAGGCGGCGACCGCTGTGGCCATGCACTGGCGGGTGTTCGCGTCACAATGGAGGAAGCCCATCCCGAATTTGAACAGGCAGCCGAGGAAGGCCATCTCCTCGAAGGGGATCTGGCCTGTGGAGAGGAACGCCACAGACTCGTGGCCGTGCTGTTCCTTGATGGCCTTGAAGCGTTCTGTGAATGTGGCGAGGGCGGTGGGCCAGTCGGTTTCCTGGAGTTTGCCGGAGGCGTCACGGAGCAGCGGGGTGGTGGCCCGATCCGGGGAATCCAGCGGATCAAGCGCCTGCCAGCCTTTCGGGCAGGCCATCCCGAGATTGACCGGGTAGTGGGCCTGGGGGCTCAGGTTGATCGCGCGGCCGTTCTCATCCAGGTGGAGCTTCAACTGGCAGCCGGTGGCGCAGTAGCCGCAGATGGAGGTCGTGGTGGACGCCGGCTTCAGGCGCGCTGGGACTTTGCCGAGCCCGAAGTTCCCGGGTTCGAGCACCAGATCACGGGTCAGGGGACCCGTGTGGCGTTTGAGAAGACGCGTCAGCACTACCATTCATCCAGCAGAAAGCGTGCTAGGGATCCAGCGGGCCTCTTTTCTGTCCGAAATGGGGTTCATTGCGGTGATGAACCGGAGTGATGCCACCGCGTCAGGTCCGGATAAGTTTGATGTGGACGATCTCCGCGGGAGCGGCGGATCGGAGAGGAAACCAGTTTCCGGCACCGTTGCTGACCACCAGGCTGGCTCCCGGCTTCCGGTAGAGTCCGGACCAGTATTTGTAGAGCATCGGCCCAGGCCCGATATCCGGGGTGACCATCAGTTGGCCGCCGTGGGTGTGCCCGGCCAGTGTGAGCGGAATACCCAGCTCCGCCGCGCGGTCGAAGGCATGGGGGTGGTGGGCGAGAAGGATGGGCAGCGCCTCCGGATTCCGGTTGTTGGAGACCTCATCCACGTGGGGATCGATGGGTTTGTTCCGTCCGTGCCAGCGGATGCCCAGCAGCTCGATGGGGTGGCCCTTGGTGGTCACCACCGCGTTTTCATCCCGGAGAAGGTTGAACCCCCGGTCGAGGACGCCTTTCGCGAACTTCTCCGGACCTTGGAAAAGGTCGTGGTTGCCCTCGATCAGATAAAGGCCGGACCGGGGATCGATGCGTGCCATCATGTCGAGAGCCTCGGGGAGATCGTTGATGGACTGGTCGATGAGGTCGCCGGTCATCAGTACTAGGTCGGCCTTCAGTTGGTTGGTGGCGTCCGCCAGTTCGTGGAGGAGCTTCCCGTGGGTGAACTTGCCCACATGGGTGTCACTGAGATGGGCGATCCGCAGCCCGTGGAGATCGGCGGGCAGGTCCTTGATGGGGACCGTAATGTCGCGGATACGGAAACGGGTCCGCTGCGGGATGCTGATGGCGGCGGTCCCGAACGTCGCAACGACCGGCAGGCTGACGGCGACCGCGCCCAGCACGCGGCGGCGGGTGGGGTCCGTCGGCGGGGAGGTTTCCGCGGCTTTGTTCCTGCCGGTGATTGCCTTGGAGATCTTGAAGAACGCCCACCCGATCATGCTCGGCAGGGCGATGAGCGGCAGCGCGAACAGCCCCCACAGCAGGACCAGTGAATACGGCCCGCCGGGGACCTTGGGTGCGATTTCCTGTCTCGCCAGCACGATCCAGATGAAACAGCAGAGGATACCGATCACACTGGCCGCCATCACGGTGGTGATGGCAGGGTGGACTTCCAGCCGACGCAACCGCCGCAAGGCCCAGAAAAGCCAAGCCATGGAAATGAGGGGGATCAGCAGGAGGATGACGAGGACAGGTGACACGTTGGCAGCAAGCTAGCAGCCATCCGCAGTGTGTCCACCCGTGGGTGTCGGTGTTACGGATCATGATCTTCGAGATCGGAAAGCCTTAGAAGTCTTTCCGATCTCATTACATAGACGATGAAAACGGTCTCATCCTGAATGCGGTGGAAGATCCGGAGAGGACGCACAATCAGGTGGCGGTATCTCGAATCGGGAAGATCGTGGGGCACCGCGCACATTTCGGGAAAATCCTGCAAGAGTGCAGCCTTTGAAAATACCTTGCGAACCAGCCGCTTGGCCGCAACGGGATCGTCCAAGGCGATGTAGTCCGCGATCTGGCCAAGATCCTCCAAAGCGGGTTCGGTCCAAATCAATCGAGCCATCTGGACATCCGGATTTTTGCTTCTTCGTGGGAAACAATCCTTCCCTCGGAAATGGCCTTCTCTCCCTTGGCGATTCCCTCCAGGAGTTTGAGTCTGGATTCCATGGTTTCGTAGGTTTCCACATCGACCAGGTAGGCGGCGGGAAGCCCGTGCTGGGTGATCAACAGCGGTTCATGGGCGGCGGATACCTCTGATATCAGTTCAGTGGCTTTTCGCTTTAGTGTCGTCACAAGCTCCGTTCGCATAAAGTGATACTAAAGTGATACTTTGGCGATGGCAAGTGAATCGATCAGAATAGGAGCTATCCCAAATCGTTCGGTCCGATTGCCCTGGCGGAAGAGGGAGGGAATCAGGAAACGGAGACCCTATGGCGACCAGATGAACGGTCAGGCTCACGCCCCTTCCTAATGATGCCCTCCAGGCCCGAAGTTTCCGGGCATCTTCGGCGCGTACACCGATTGGAAAAAGAGCTGCCGTTCCAGGATTTCTGACAGGATGAGAAGGGGGAGGGCAGCCCAAGGATTGATGAACGCCACGAAGGCGGCGGTCAGTGCCAGAAGGTGGCGGGCGCGGAGAAACGGACCCAGGGGATGGAGCTGGAGCAGGGCGGTGTGGCGGTCCGGGGTCCAGGCCGCGTCGGGATCCTCCGCGTGGCGGAGCATCCGGGCCTCGGGAATCAATTTCAGGCAGATGGCGGTGAGCGTGAGGATGGCGTGGAGTGGGGATGGAGCCGCCAGTTGCAGGGAGAGCGCGGCGAACACCAGCACCGTTCCGAAGAAGCGGCTGGCGGTGATGGGGAATCTCCACGAACTCCGGTGGGTGTCCACGTAGATCATCACACTGGTGAATACCGCCGCCAGCCCGACAGGAAAGGCCGACCAGACGGTAACTTGATGGATGAGGGACTTGAAGGGGAACTCCGGTGAGAAATGCAGCGCCGCGAGAAGGATGGGGATGGGTGCGAACAGGGAGAAGGCCAGGATTTCCCGTGATAGCCATGAAGTCCGCAGCCCGAGGAAGAAGCGCCACGCCTTCAGCGGTTGGCCGAGGTGGAGGATGCTTGCCCCCATGCCGGCGAAGAAAATCCCGAGCGCGGCGAGAAGGACGAAGGAAGAGGCGGTCGGGGTGAAGACGAGCGTTTCCAGCGCTTTCAGGTTGATGACGGGGGGGCTTCCGAGGCTGACCACCGGTCCGCTGGATGGAGCCAGACCGAGAAGGGGAGCCGCCAGCAGGCCGAGTCCGACCTGGGTGAGGGTGAGCATGATGACCAGCGGCCAGTGTGCGTGCTGGGGTGTGAGTGCCTCCCGGTCCGCTGCGAGCGCGCTTTCGGGGATGTCCCTGCCGACATAGCTGGTGGTGGGGCGTGTGACCGATGGATCCGGCGCACCGGGCAGGAAATGGGCGGGCTGGTTGCTGGCCACGGTGACGATGCGGATGGCCTCCGTCGGGCATGCCTGGACACAGGCCGGTGCCTCTCCCTCCGCCAGCCGCTGGTGGCACATGTCGCACTTGCGGACGATGCCCCTTTTCTTCGAGTACTTCGGTACATCGTAGGGGCACTTCAGGATGCAGTAGGAACAGCCGATGCATTGGTCGTCCAGATGGCGGACGATGCCGGTGTCCTTCTCCTTTTCATAAGCGCCCACCGGGCAGCCGCCGAGGCACCCGGGATCCGCGCAGTGGTGGCAGGCGGTGGTGATGGTCTGCTGCCATGTCCGGTTCCGCTCCCCCCCATGGAGCATGCCAATGTCCCGCCATGCTTCATCCTCATCCAGACCGTTCATGGAATGGCACGCGGACACGCAGGCCTTGCAGCCGGTGCAGCGGTCCAGTGAGACCTCGAAAGCGTATTGCTCCCCGACCCCCGGTTTTGTGAGCGGGATCAGCGAGCGGTAGTGGTCCGCCAGATCCGGATTTTTCCGGTGGTGGACCTCAGAGAACTTCGCCACCGGCGTCTGGAGCTGCTTCTGCTCAGCCAGCAATTGGTCGATGAGCGTGAATTCCTGCGGAGCCTCCACCTTGGGCATGGCTTTCGCCCGCTTGATGGCTGGGATGCGCTGGATGGTCTGGTACACGGAAGACGGTGGAATGCCGGGAGTGATTCAGTGGGCGGGAACAAGCGATGAGAGGAGGCTGGCGGACCACTCCTTGAATGGGAGGTCGTGATCGACATCCGACGTCATGATCGGAAGCAGCGGTTTCGCTCCGAGTGCCGTTAGCCGGTTCTGGAAGTCATGGCCGCACTTGCAGAATTCCGGATAGTTGCTGTCGCCGAGGGCGAAGACGGTGAAGCTGAGATCCGCCAGCGCAGGTGTCTCCGCGTGAAGCGAGGTGTGCAGGTCGAGGGCGTTGTCCGGTGGCTCGCCATCTCCGTAGGTGGAGGTGAGGATCGCCAGGTGCTTCACGGTTGAAAACAGGCCCACGGTGGCATCCGCCATGTCCATGATGGTCGGTGCGTGCCCCTGGGCGGTGAGGGCTTTCGCCAGTTTCTTGGCGTAGGTCTCGGCGGTTCCAGTCTGGGAACCCCACAGGATGGTGACGGGCAGCCCGGATTTCGGCGCTTCCGCGGCGGGAGCCGCCGGGATGGAGGCTCCAGCTTGCGGGAGGCCTGCGGCGATGCCGGCCAGGAAGCCTTTCAGCCACATTTTCTGGGTGCCTGTGAACGGAGCGTTGTCGGGGATGGTGAGCATACGGTGATAGGTGGCGGTCCGGTCTGCCGGCCCGGTTCAGGCGGCGGCGATCTTGTCGGGGCGGGAAAGCTCGCGGAGTTCGTCCGGGGTGTGGCGGTTGGTGAAATTTGCGAAGGATTCGTCATTTTCCCTCTCGCGCAGATAGGCGACCAGAAGCTGCTCGATGAGCGGCGGGATGTCGGTGAATGGAATGGATTTCCAGACCTCCCGGGCGATGGCCTGGGTGTCATCCACCCCTCCACCGAGGACGATGTTGTAGCCGTCCACCGTCGACCCATCCTCCATCTTCACCCGTGCGCCCATCATGCCGATGTCACCGATGTAGTGCTGGGCGCAGGAGTGCTGGCAGCCCGTGAGGTGGATATTCACCGGCACGTCGAGGGTGACGGCCCCGGCCAGATGGTCTCCAAGTGCGATGGCGTTCCCCTTGGTGTCCGCGGCGGCATATTTGCAACCGCGGCTGCCGGTGCAGGCGATGAGCCCGCCGGTGACGGGGTTGTTCCGGTAGTCGAACCCGGTGGCCAGCACCGCGGCGGTGGCGGCGTGGAGGTTTTCGTCCGGGATACCGGGGATGATCAGGTTCTGCCAGACCGTGAGGCGGATCTCCCCCCTGCCATACTTGTCGGCGATGTACGCCAGGGCGTGCATCTGGGGGACGGTGATCCTGCCCACCGGGGTGAGGACGCCCAGGTAGTTTTTCCCGTCCGTCTGGGAGTGGATGCCCAGGTGTCCGTGCTTGGATTTCGGCAGGGAAGGCTCGCACTGTTCCAGCGGCAGGAAGCGGAGCGGGAAGGTGAGCTTCTTGGAGATCTCGTTGAGGGTCTTGGGGATGCCCCACTCATCAACGAGATACTTGAGGCGGGCCTTCTTGCGGTTGGTGCGGTCGCCGTTCTCGATGAAGACCCGGATCAGGGCGGCTGCCACCGGCAGGCTTTCGGCCGGGGTCAGCAACACGCCGCAGTCCGTGGCGAACTGCTGGTGCCCGGTGATGCCACAGAGCTGCATGCGGAAATAGATGCCCGGTTCCACGGCATGCTCGCCCGGAGCGACGCGCACCGCGTAGAAGCCGATGTCGTTGGTGTCCGCGCAGACGGAAACGCGGCCACCGGAGTCGTAGGAAATGTTGAACTTCCTGGGCAGGCCGTAGAGATCCCGGTTCTTCAGGATGTAGTGGTGCATCGCCTTCGCGTAGGGCATCACGTCGATGAGTTCCTCCGGGTCGAAGCCGGTGGTTGGCGTGGCGGTGATGTTGCGGATGTTGTCCGCACCTGATCCTTGGGAGGTGAGACCCAGGTCGATGAGCTTGTTGAGGACGTCAGGAGCGTCTTTCGGCATGATTTCCCGGACCTGGACGTTGGCGCGGGTGGTGAGATCGACATGCCCGGGACCCCAATCTTCAGCGATTTCCGCCAGTCCGCGGAACTGGTGGCTGCTGAGGGCACCACCCGCGATGCGGCAGCGGAGCATGAGTGACTCCTGGGCTGGGGTGACGAAGAAAAGCCCGTGGAACTTGTAGCGGAAGACGTCTCCGTCCTTGGGAAACTCATTGGTGGCCGCGTTGGCCAGGATGGTGTCGAAGCAGTCGAGGCCGTGCTTTTCGTATTTGATACGCTCTTCCTTGCAGAGATCGTCGATGGGCGTGCCATGAACGGTTTCGATGGCCTCTTCCGGCTGGTGCGTGAAGCGGCTGGACGCGTCCTGACCGAGAAAGGGCAGCGGGAGGCTGCGGGCTTGGAGGAGGCCGGAGACGAAACCGGTCAGGTAGGTGGTTTGGTCTTCGGTGAAGCCGGAATTTTCGATGTTGACCATGTTTTGCCGGTGGTTGGGCTGGATCTCATGAAAGCACTTGGCATGCGGATGCCGCATGCCGGGGTATGAACGGCGCATCTTCCGGATCATGGATCAGATGAATGGCAGTCATGGGGTGGGTCAATGGGGTTGGGTGGCGAGGCCTGCGGAGGCCGCTGCCCGCATTGGCTGGGTCTGGAGCGCCTGGGCGCCCGCCAGCTTGCTGGGGCGGATGTGGGAGCGGTTGTTGAGGAAATCGAGCAGATGGTTGCGGTATTCCGCGTAGCGGGGATCCGCGAGGATGGCGGCGCGGTTGCGCGGGCGCTCAAAGGGGATATGCAGGATGTCACCGACCTCCGCCTCCGGCCCGTCGGTCATCATCACCACCCGGTCGGAAAGGAAGATCGCCTCATCCACATCGTGGGTGACCATCAGGGTGGTGAGCTGGTTCCGCCTCCAAAGTTCCAGAAGCACCTCCTGCAGCTCCATTTTGGTGAGCGAATCGAGCATGCCGAACGGCTCGTCCAGCAGCAGCATCTTCGGCTGGAGGGCGAAGGCACGGGCGATGCCGACCCTCTGGCGCATCCCTTGGGAAAGCTCTCCGGGATACTTGTCCATGGCACTGCCCAGGCCGACGACGGAGAGGTAATACTCCGCCAGTTCCTTCCGTTCCGCCATGGGTGCGGTGAAATACACCTGGTTCACACCGAGCATCACGTTCTCAAACGCGGTCATCCATGGCAGCAGGCAGGGTGACTGGAAGACCACCCCGCGGTCCGGACCCGCTTCGTTGGTTTCCCGTCCGCCGAGGATCATCGCGCCCCCGGAGGAGGAGGTCAGGCCGGCGACCATCGAGAGGACCGTTGATTTCCCGCAGCCGGAGTGACCGATGATGGTAACGAATTCGCCGCCTTCCAGGTTGAGGTTGAATTCCTTTACGATGACCGCTTCCTTTCCGCCCGGGGCGGGATAGGATTTCGAGAGTTGGAAGAGTTCGAGGATGGGTGTCATAGGGCTGATTGGCGGAGTTTGGCTTTTGGGGAGGACGGAGGGGGCTGGAGATCAGGAAACGGAGATTTCCTCACGGTTGAGCTGGGAGCGGCGGCGTGGGGTCTTCCTGCCGCCCATGCCGAGGTTGCGCTTCACTCCGAGGTCCTCCGGCAGGATGTCCGGTGGGGAGAGCTTTTTCGTGAGGACGGGAGCACTGCTTTTCCGGGCGTCCAGCAGGGTATTGATGAGTTGGAGTTTCAGGGATTTGAAATCCGCCTGTTTCAAAAGCTCACGCCGGTCGCGGGGGCGGGGGAGATCCACCGGGATCTCCGCTCCGAGGGTCGCGCCACCGGTGGCCGGGATCAGCGGGATCACGCGGTCCGCCACCAGCAGGGCCTCATCCGGATCATTGGTGATCCAGATGACGGTGGTCTTGTTGTTCTGCCAGATCTCGGCGATTTCATCCTGGAGGGTGGCGCGGGTGAGTGCGTCGAGAGCGGACAGGGGTTCATCCAGCAGGAGGATCCGCGGGTTCGAGGCGAGGGTACGGGCGACGGAAACCCGCTGGCGCATGCCGCCGGAAAGTTCCTTGGGGTATTTGTCCGCGGCGTGGCCGAGCTTCACCATTTCCACATGCTTGCGGACATGCGCGGACCGTTCCGCCGGAGTCATCCGGGGGTAGAGCTGGTCCACCGCCAGACGGATGTTTTCCGAAACGGTGAGCCATGGCAGCAGCGAGTAGTTCTGGAAAACGATGCCGCGCTCCGGACCGGGGCCGGTGATTGTTCCGCCGTCCATCATGGCGTCACCGGTGTCCGGCTTGAGCAGGCCGGCGATGACGTTGATGAGGGTGGACTTCCCGGTGCCGGAGTAGCCGATGATCGACACGAAGTCACCTTCGTTGACGGTGAGGTTGACGTCGGAAAGGACGCTTGTCCCGCCGAAGAACTTGTGGATGCCTTTGAGTTCGAGAATGGGTGTCATGGATGAGTGGGGATTTGGGCGGCCCTCCCGCCGCCCGGTTGGATGAGTCGGGAGTTGCCGGTCAGGCGGTGCGGAAGCGGCCCTCGATGAGACTCATGGCGCGGTCCAGGATGAAGCCGATGAGGCCGATGGTGAGGATCGACAGGATGATGTGGGCGAAGGAGTTCGCGTTGTATTGCTGCCAGAGGAAGCCGCCGACGCCTGGCTTTCCGATCAGCATCTCCACCGCCACGATGACCAGCCATGCGATGCCGAGGGAAAGGCGGAAGCCGGTGAACATGTAGGGCAGCGCGGATGGGATGAGGATCTTGAAGAGCGTCTTTGTCCGGGACAGCTTCAGAACCTTCGCCACGTTCAGGTAGTCCTGCGGAACCGCGCGGACACCGACGGCGGTGTTGAGGACTGTCGGCCACATGGCACAGATGGCGATGGTGAAGAGCGCGGCCGCGTCCGAAGTGCCGAAGCTCACCCGCCCGTCGGAACCGAGGATCTTCATGCCGCTGAACAGCACCATGCCGAGGGGCAGCCAGGCGAGGGGAGAGACCGGTCGCAGGATCTGGATGATGGGGTCGAAGGCCTTCGTGAAGCGCTTCGACAGTCCGAGGAGGAAGCCGATGGGGGTGCCGATGACCAATGCCAGGAAGTATCCCTGGGCGACGAGCTTCAGGGAAAGCCAGGTGAAACGGAGGATGCCTTGGTCGAGCTCCCCGCGTTTGGCGAAGGGTTCCACGATGTAGGGCTTGCTGGCTTTCCAGGTTTCGGCGGGGGAGGGAAGATCGGCCGAAATGCCATGCCGTTCCGTCTTGGTGACCTTGTCACCCCAGTCATCCACTGAAGTGGTGGTGGTGGATTTTCCCGCGATGAGCGACCATCCGCCGATGCAGATGAGGATCGCGATGAGTGGAAGAACAATGGTGTCCAGTTTGAAGCGTTTCATGGGAATATGGAGGTATCAGTGGCTCGGGACGCTGGCCGGGGGCAGGAGTGCCCGCCCCCGGGGATGTCCCGCTCAGCCTTTCAGGGTGGAGACGGAGAAGGATTTGGCGTAGGCGTCCAGGTCACCGGCCGGATCGAACTTGCTGCCGTCGAAGAGGGTCTCGGCGTCGTTGTTGAGTCCGCCGTGGGAGTAGCCGATCTCCTTCATGGCTTCCTCATAGATGTCCGTCCGCATGACCTGTTTGGCCACCGCCTCATAGTCCGGAGCGCCATCGGTGAAGCCCCAGCGGCGGAGCTGCGTGAGCCACCACTTGGCATACTTCGGCTGCGGGTAGTTGCAGTTCCGGTCACTGAAGATCATGTAGTCCGGATCCCGGAACTTCCGTCCGTCGCCCATGTCATACTTGCCCTGCAGGCGCTGGAGGATCTGTTCCGGCGGGCAGTTGATGTAAGTGGGGGCGCTGACGATCTTCGCCTGTTCCACCCGGTTGTCCATCTTGTCGAGCCAGACGGACGCTTCGTGCAGCGCCTTGAGGACGGCCTTCACGGTTTTGGGATTCTTTTCCGCGAACTCCTCCGTGAAAGCGCAGACTTTCTCAGGGTGGTCTTTCCAGATTTGCTGGGTGTTGATGGCGGTGAAGCCGATGTCATCCGTGATGGTTTTCGCATTCCATGGCTCACCGACGCAGAAGCCGTCCATCTTGCCGACCTTCATGTTGGCCACCATCTGCGGCGGCGGGATGGTGATGAGGGAGATGTCCGCCCCCGCTCCACCGGCATCGCCGGGGTTGATGCCTCCTGCCGCCAGCCAGTAGCGGATCCAGATGGCGTGGGTGCCCGGCGGGAAGGTCATGGCGAAGGTCATCGGATGGCCGTTGGCCTTCGCCTTGTCCACAAAGGGCTTCAGTGCCTTGGGGTCCGCGGCGACTTTTCCTTTCAGGGAGTTGGCGAGGCTGATGGACTGGCCGTTGCGGTTGAGCAGCCATGGGATGACCATCGGCTTTTTCGGCGCACCACCGAGGCCCATCGTGGAGGCGATCGGCATGCCGATGAGCATGTGGGTCGCCTGGATGTCCCCGTTTGCCAGGGAGTCGCGGATGGCGGCCCAGCTCGCGCCTTTCGTCACTTTACTGCGGATGCCGTACTTCGCGAAGATGCCCTTTTCATGGGCGATGACGATGGGCGAACAGTCGGTGAGGGCGATGATGCCGAAGTTCACATCGGGGGATTCCGGGGCATCGCTGGTGGTCTGGGCACCCGCCCATCCGGACGGGAGACCGGAGGCAAGGAGTCCGAGGGCGGTGGTCTTCGCGGAACTGGCGAGGAAGTCGCGGCGTGAGTAAGGGCGGATTGGATTCATGGTTTGTCAGGACGTGTGGGCGTCCTGATCTGATAAAGCGCGTGGAGGGCCAGCGTGCCAACTTGTGCCATGAATGCATGAGCGGCGTTTTCATGGATTTGCTGAAGTCACCTCATGGAAATCAGCCATGAATCGATGGGATTCATTTCGCCCGGGTGCCGGATATGCATTTCCCTCATGAATCGCGGAAAATGCCCTGAATCCGGCTCAGGAGGACAAGAGCTGGTATGCGAGGAACAATGAAAGCGCCACAAGCAAGATGGCGGAAACCTTCCAGAAAAGCACCGGGTGTCGGTGGAAAAGGGCGGTGTCGGCGGCGTGCCATGGACGGACTTTTCCCGGGTTCGCAAGCTCGAACGCCAGTTCGCTGAAATGCTGGTGTCTGCGTTCCGCGCGGATGGAACATGCGCGGAGGATGACGGCATCCAGCCACGGGGGGATCATCGGGTTCAGGGATGATGGAGGCTTCGGCTCGCGGAATGCAGGGGTTTGGAAGCGCTCGATGGCACCGAAAGGAAGTTGCCCGGTGAGGGCCTGGTAAAGGGTCACGCCGATGGAGAATACTTCCGTCCGTTCTGTCACAGGGGCATTGCTGAAACGCTCCGGCGCCAGATAGGTGGCGGTGCCCGCCCGCGAGGTGCGGGAAAAGATCTCACAGCTTGATCCGAGGTCGATCAGCTTGAAGAACACCGAATCATAGGCGGATCCAATGAGGATGTTCTCCGGCTTGATGTCCCCGTGGACAAGATCCTGCCGGAGCAGGAGGATGGAGGACTCCGCAAGGAAGCGGCCGAGCTGCACCGCCTCATCCACCTGGAGCCTCCTCTGCCTCAGCAGGGACTCCAGGCCGGGTGCATCCACGAACTCCATGATGTAATAGAGGGAGGTGCGGGTGGGGTTTTCCCATGCTTTCACAAATGGGGTGTCCGCCGCGAAACGGATGGCGTTCCAGGTCTCCTTCAGAAAGGCCTGTTTGATCTGCAGGTCATCATTCCCTTCACGAGGGGCGAACTTCATCACCTGCCGGCATCCTTCGCGTTCGGCCAGCCAGCAGCGGTCGTTTGCTCCGAAGGAGCGGGTGAGGGTCCATCCGTCGTGCTTCTGCCCGGTGGCGAGTTGGTCGGGTATGGGAAGTTGCTGGTCCTCCCGGCGTGCCGTCCAGCCGAGCGAATCAACGACCAGGTGGATGGCCGCGCAGTCGTCACGGGATTCGTCGGGGGATTCTTCGTTGGCTTGCTTCGCCAGCAGGCGGGCGGAGCCATGGCTCATGATGGCGGCGGAGATTTCCGCGTCATTGAGATGGTGGTGGATGCCGTCGGAGCAAAGCAGGAGGGAGTCCCCTTCCTGCAGATTCAACTTCGTGGTGGTCGGGTTCAGGGTTTCCACCGCGCCAAGCGCACGGGTCAGCCGCAGCGGGGCGCCCGGCTCGATATCGTCCGTGGTGAGCTGCGTGATGACACCATCCCGCAGAAGATAAATGCGGGAGTCCCCGATGCCAAGGCAGGTGAGGAAGCCCTGGTCATAGAGGGCAACCACCAGCGTGCAGACCATTTCTGGCCGGTCGAATCGTGCGTGGGATTCATTCCAGAGCGTGCGGTTGATCAACCGCACGGTTTCCCGAAGCGCCTTGCCGGGTGTCCATACCAGAGGGTGCGTCCGGTAGTGGGCGGACACCATGGAAACCGCCTTTTTCGCGGCATCCCTGGCGGCGGGATCCGTGCCCGCTCCGTCAGCGAGGGCAGTCAGAAAGCCTTCGCCCCACTCCGTGACGGCGACGGCATCCGATGAGGGATGCCCTTCGTCCCGGGGCAGGGCGTGCGAGCTGTGGCGGATCTTCAAGTGGTGGCGTGGATGGTGCCAGTGAAGTTCAGATCCGGGCGTCGGTCAACGTTCCCCAGGTGGTGCGCCAGCGGGTCTTCACCAAGATCAGCCCGGTGACCGCCACGAAGCAGAGGACGGAGAATGCAACGAACCCGATCGAGCAGGATCCGAAGGCCTGCTTGGAAAGTCCGAGTGAGCTGGCGAGGTAGAAACCACCGATGCCGCCACCGCATCCGACCAGTCCGGTCATCACGCCCATATCCTTGCCGAAGCGTTGTGGCAGGAGCTGGAAGATGGAGCCGTTGCACATGCCTAGCGCCGCGCTGACACCCAGGAAGATGATCAGGTTCGTCCAGAAGGAATGGATGCCGGCGCCCACCAGCAGGAGTCCGCCTGCCACACAGTAGAGAACGATCATGGAGCGGATGCCGCCGATGCGGTCGGAGATTGCTCCGCCAATGGGGCGGGCGATGGCGCCGACGAAGGTGCAGGCCGCCGCGAAGTCACCGGCGTGGACAGCGGACAGACCAAACTCGGAACGGAAGTAGAGGTTGTAGTAGCTGGCCAGTCCGACGAAACCACCGAAGGAAACCGTGTAGTAGAAACAGAACCAGTGGGCGTCCTTTTCCTTCAGGAGCCGGACGTAGTCCGACAGCTTTTTCTTCACCACGGCACCGGGTGCGTCCTTTGAGAAGAATGCATAGACCGCGAAAGTGATGACCGCAGGGATGAGCGCGAAACCGAACACCGCCTGCCAGCCGTAGACAGACGCCAGCCGTGGGGCGATGAGACTGTCCAGCACCACGCCGACATTTCCCGCACCCGCCAGGCCGAGAACCACCCCCTGCATGTTCGGTGGATACCAACGCCCCGCCTGTGGCAGTGCCACGGCGAACGAAGCACCAGCTACACCGAGCACAAATCCGAACACCAGCGTGGCCTCGAAGTTTTTCAGTCCGAAGATCCAGCCTCCGGTGAGGGCTGCCATCACCACGATCTGGGCGATGATGCCGGTGGTTTTCGCTCCGATGCGGTCCACCAGAAGTCCGAGGGCAAGACGGAGGACCGCGCCGCCGAGGATGGGAACTGCGACCATCATCCCTTTCTGGCCTGCGGTGAGCCCGAGGGTTTCCGCGATTTGTGGTCCGAGGGCGCCGAGGAGCGTCCAGACCATGAAGGAGAAATCGAAGTAGAGGAATGCCGTGAGCAGGGTCGGCCAGTGCCCGGAAGATTTCAGATCGCTGAGTTTCATTGGTGCTGCCATTCGTTCCAGCAAAGGACGGACCAATTTTCCGCGTTGGCATGCGCCAGGCTCATTTCCGCATCATGGGTTCCATGAGTCCGGTTCATTCATGCCGACCTGGGAAGCAAGGCCGCGGCGTGATAGAGGTCTTCCCGGTAGATGCGCGAAATGGATCCGGTGGTCCCTTCGGAAAAGGCGCCGGTGGCTCGCAGGCCGGCGAGGATCCATGACGCTTTGTCCACGGTGGGGCAGTTGACGCTGTCCCCGGAGAAAAGGTGGAATGAATTCGTTGCGGAGGTGCCGATGCCCGAATCGAAGTTACCGCAAAGGCTGTTTTCCAGCACTTGGGGTGAGGCGCCCGTGTAGTTCTTCTGGGCAAGGATGCGGATCAGTTCCGGGCGGAAATAGGGATCCTGGCACAGCGAGCATGCCTCCAGCAGTGAGCTCACCAGAAGGAGGGATTCATCATGGTTTTCCCGGAGGAAGTTTCCGGAAAGAAGCAGCACCTTTTCCGGATGTCCGTGGGACAGTTCGGAGGAAGTGGCCGGGGACCAGCCGATGCCGGAGAGGATCGATTCGGAGTTCCATGGCTCGCCCACGCAATAACCGTCGATGTGGCCGGCCTTGAGCTGGCGTGGCATCAGCGACGGGGGGAGGAAGATGATCTCGGCGTCTTCGTTCGGATTGATGCCGTGGCGCTTCAGCCAGCTTTGGAGCAGGATGTGGTGGGACGAGCACCGGTGGGTGGCTGCCAGGGTCAGCGGCCGATTTTTCTTCCACGAGTGCGTGATATAGGGACGCAGACCCTCGCCGTGGCCGATGATGTCCGGTGGCAGATCCCGGGAAAGCGTGATGGCGTTGCCGTGGAGATTGAGGATCATTGGCACGGCGACCTCGCACTTGAGGCTGGAGAAACCCAGGCCCAGCGCGAACGCTAGTCCGGCGATGGACTGGGAGGCATCGAGGTTGCCGTAGAAGATCTTGTCGCGGACGGATGCCCAGCCGAGTTCACGGGACAACTGGACATTCAGTCCGTTGCGCTCGAAGATCCCCGTTTCCTTTGCCACGGCAATCGGGGCGCAGTCGCTCAGAGGGACATAACCCAGCCGGATGGCGTTGGTGCGGGGCGTGAATTGCCGTGTGGCGGAGTTCATATCGGTGGATAAGCGGAATCAGTGCCAATTTCCGCGATTTGGCATAAGCGCTGCTGATTTGCCCGGGGACTCGCGATGAGTCCGATTCATTGACTTTATGGACTGGGTTCCGGATCTGCGACAGTTGAGGGCCTTCGTGGCGGTGGTTGAGGAAGGGAGTTTCACCCTTGCGGCGAGGAGGCTCTTCGTGACGCAGTCAGCCGTCAGCCACTCGCTGAGGACACTGGAGGAACAGCTCATGTGCAAGCTGCTGGACCGCAGCGGAAAGCGCGTTGCCCTGACTGTGGAAGGTGAGTTGCTCCTGAAGCGCTGCAAGCGGGTGATCTTTGAACTCGACCAGGCGAGCCGCGACCTGGACGGTTTGCGGAAATGGGGGCAGACCCGCATCCGGATCGGCGCGCCGCACAGTCTCTGCACCTTCCTCGTGCCCAGTGTTCTCCGTGAATTCCGCGACTGCTTTCCCCGTTGCGAGCCGGTGATCGAAGCGGGGGACACCACCGTCCTGCTGGACCGCCTGTCCGACGTGGAACTTGATCTTGTCATCGGCCTGAAGCCCCGTGGACGGAGTGATGATGGCTACCGCCACATGTTCACGGACCGCCTGGCGTTCGTGGTTTCCCCGTTCCACCCGTGGGTGAATGACACCAACGCGGTGCTGGCAACCCTGACGGAACAACAGTTCATCATCTACGCGAAGGCCACGGAGACGCACCGGTTGATTGAGGAATGGTTTGAGAAAAAAGGTGGGCGGGGAAAGAAGCCGCTGGTGCTGGGCGACATGGCAGCCATCAAGGAGATGGCACGGCTCGGTGTCGGTGTCGGCATCGTCGCTCCATGGATCGCAGCCCGTGAGATCGAGGACGGAACCTTGCGCGCGGTGGAGATTCCCGAGCCGGGGATCGAGCGGGAATGGGGGGTGTTCCACTCCTCCAACCGGGAGCCAAGCCTGGTCGAGGAGGCATTCATCGGTCTGTGTGAAATGGCGTTCGCCGCCATGCACACGAATCTTTCCAAATAAGGGATTCCGGAAACGGCGATGAGCAGGGTGCGAATGAACGCACCCTGCTCCCCCAATTGAGTCAGCCAATTACCAGTTTATCCGATCAGAATGTGTAAGTCACGCCGAGCGAGGCCCGGGTCGTGGTAGGGAGCGCACTTTCGCTTTCGAAGTGTGAGATTTCGATGATTGCGCTGAAGTTGTCGTTGAACTTCCTCGCCAGCACGGAGTTGTACTCCCAGCCGAGGGCGGTGGACACCTCGTTGTCTCCGTAAGCGTGGAGGGTGTTCGTCCATTTCACACCCCAGAAGATGGGGGTGGTATGGGAAACATAGATATCCGTGAGGCCAGGCAATGTCCCGCCGATCCGTTGGCCGATGAAGACATCCGCAAAGCCGTTGAAGGCGTGGACGGTGGCCAGCGGAGTCTGGAAACCGGCTCCCAGATGCTCCATGCCGAGGGTCACGGATTGCTTGCCGAAGGTCTTGGTCGCGGTGATGTGGGCGTAGAGCGCGTCGTCGTCATTGGCGGCTCCGGCCTCGTTCTGCCAGGCGAACTCACCGTAGAGGAGCAGGCCTGCGAGCGTTCCCTTCGCGGTGAAACCAAAGGTATCATTGTCCCAGCCGTCGGGCGCATCGAAGTCCATGAAATATCCATAGGCTCCAAGCGTGACTCCCTTGATGCCGGTGTAGGACAGGTTGAGCATGTGGATCTCCCCGGTGACATCCTGGTTCGTGCCGATGGCCTCGGATCCGAAAATGCGGTTCACCCGGTTGGCGTAGGCGTAGTTGAAAGTCAGGCCGTCGAGCCAGGTGCTGGTGACGGACAGCGCGTCGAAGGTCTGTTCATTCTGCCTCCAGCCGACATTGCCGATGAACGCGGCGTTGTCATAGATGATCCTCTGGCGCCCGAGGCGGACGGTGGTTTCGAACTGGGCATACTGGAGATACGCCTGGTTGAGTTCGTTGGATTCCGGGTCGCTGATGACGGTGTTGCCGGGTGTGATGGGATCAGCCCCCGCATCGCCGCTGGTGTAGTCATCCACGATGGCCTGGGTGAACTCACCCTCGATGAGGGCGCTGAACCCGGCGAAGGCTTTGGTTTTGAAACCGACGCGTTCACGAATGGTGAATGCGTGGGAGGGTTCGAGGCCATCCGTGTCGCCGAATTCATAGCGGGCGCGGATATCGACCAGGGGTTTGATCCAGGGTTCCTCCTTCACGGTTTCCACCGGCGGTGATGCGGGTGTTCCTGCGTGGAGGAGGGGCGTGGCGAGCAGCAGCAGTGCGACTTTGTCTTTCATGGAGTGGTGCATGGAAATCACCACCCCACAAAGCGGAACGCCTGCCATGCCAACACCGGATGATGGGAAAGTCCGTGAAGGATATTCCCGGCGGCCATGAATGGCGGGCATGTTGCGCCCACCACCGGTCTCCGCTCAGAAAAGGCGGAGGCAGCAGGGATAGCGGTGCCACTCCCCGC
Source organism: Luteolibacter sp. SL250 (assembly GCF_026625605.1). Classification (NCBI taxonomy): domain Bacteria; kingdom Pseudomonadati; phylum Verrucomicrobiota; class Verrucomicrobiia; order Verrucomicrobiales; family Verrucomicrobiaceae; genus Luteolibacter; species Luteolibacter sp. SL250. The sequence goes on along the minus strand of NZ_CP113054.1, from coordinate 3,066,791 downwards.
GGTTGGCCGCCATGCAGGCCATGATCTCCGCGACCAATGCCAGCAGCGGCAGGGCGATCAGGAGCGGAATGAGCAGCACCCCGATGAAGACGATCATCAATACCATCGTCAGTCCGAAGAGAGCCAGATAGGCGAAGAAGATCGTGATCTGGAAGTTCAGCGCCTCACGCCCGTGATGGTTGATGAATGGGGATTCGTCCTTCTTCACGAGCCAGAGGATCAGCGGCCCGATGAAACCGGTTAGGATGGAAAGCAGGTGGCACAGCATGGCCATGTTCCGTTCGTCTGGGGTGATGGCCGGTGGGTGGCCATATCCATGGGCGGGGTGGATTTGCATGGGCATGGGCGGGGGAGCCGCCTGTGGCATGGGAGGCGGTGCAGGCGCGGCGGGATGGTGGGAATCGGGTGAGGTATCCACGGCTCAACGGGGGGTGAGGAATTTGACGAGATCCACCCGGCACTTCACCAGATCGGGAGGATTCAGGTAGAACATGTGTCCCGCATCATAGTGGGTGAAGGAGATGTTTTTCCGCAGGGGCTCAGGCAGGTCCAGCATCTGGCGCACGGAGTAGGCCATGCCCTCCGGTGGAGTCGCCAGGTCGGTGCGTCCGCACATCACCAGAATGCGCAGGTGCGGATTGTCCCGCACGGCCTCCACCAGCTTTCCACTAAGGTTGAGAACTTCGTTGTCCGTCCCCCATCTCCACGGCTGGACTTTCGACGTGAGGATCTCGTACGGCTGGTCTTCCTTCCATCCCAGGTCGTTGCCAAGATAGGCCAGCATTCCGGTGGAGAATGCGCCATAGGCGAGCGAGTAGGACGGGTCCTGGTCCGCGTAGGCGGCGGTGACGTCAGCACCGTCCCATGCGACGCGGGCATCGAAGCGGCCGACGATCTTGCGCTCCGCGCGCAGAAGCTCGCTGCGGAATTCGGACGGGCTGATACGCAGTTTCTTTTCGAGCCACACCTTCGCAGGAACACCTGTCAGGGATGCCAGCTTTTCCGCGACTGTCTTGGCAGAAGCATCTTCGAGGGATGATCCCTTGATGAGCGCCGCGGCGTACTCGTCGAAGGCGAAACGGGAACTTTCGGCGATGAGCTGGTCGCGGTCACCGGTGATCTTTTTGTGGTGGTGGGCGGTGCCGGTGAAGGCAGGCAGGAAGACGGAGTAGGAAAGATCATCCCCCTGCGAGGAACGGATGGTGCGGAAATCCAGCAACGTGGAGAGCATGACCACGCCGTTGAGTGACATGCCATAGCGTGACTGGAGGTGGTCGGAGAGGCCCGCCGCACGCACTCCGCCGTAGGATTCCCCCAGCAGATATTTTGGGGATGCCCAGCGGCCATGCTCCGTGACCCAGCGACGGATGAAGTCACCCACGGACTCGACATCCTCGTCCACACCATGGAACTCCTTGTCCTTCGTGTCCTTCTCCGCGCGGCTGTATCCGGTCGTCACCGGATCGATGAAGACCAGGTCCGCCACATCGAGGATGCTGTATTCATTTCCGATGACCTTCACCGGTGGGACGGGGGCCGCGGTGCCATCTCCCGGCAACTCCACACGGCGCGGACCGATGCCGCCGAGGTGGAGCCAGACGGCGGACGAACCTGGCCCCCCGTTGAAACAGAAGACGACCGGGCGGGTCGTGGTGTCCTTCACATCAGTCCGTTCATAGGAAACATGGAAGATGGAGGCGCGGGGTGTGCCGTCGTCCTTCTTGAGCTGGAGCTTCCCGGTGGTGGCCCGGTAGGGGATGCGCTTGCCGTCGATGGTCACGGCATCTTCCCGGGTGACAGGATCCTTCGGGATGGCCTTTTCGGGCGCTTCTTTCGGCGGGGCTCCCTCTTTCTTCTTCTCCGCCTCCGGCTGGGCGAACGAAAGCGAGGTGGACAGTAGCAGGAAAAGCGCGGGTTTCATAGGGGAGCAGGATGTCAGAAGACGCGGAGGATGGGCGGGATGGACTCCGACCAGGCATGGGCGACGGCACAACTGGCGACCGCCTCCTCATCGTCACGGCGCATGAAGGAGCGGGATTCGCGGAGCTTCCGCGTGGTCACGGCGATGGCGCGCAGCTCACCGCCCAGGCTGAGAAGTCCGAATGCGGCGGAAAGCGCGGTCGAAGCAAAAAGGATGGCCACCGCACCAAGGAACGGGATTTTCGCCACGAGCAGCGCGAAGACCGCGATGACGAGAGCCAGTGGGGGTACGGCGAGGCCGAACTTGCGTGCGCTTTCCCGGGAGGCCGCCTTCTTCGGCTCCCTGGTTTTCCAGTCTTCCAGGGCGGCGAGACGCAGGACCTTTCCCAGCTCCACGGCCGGGGCGGAGGGTGTCTCAAGCGCCGGCTTGTCCCCCAGATAGACCTGCCAGCGGATGGGGTCCACCGTGCAGGGCTGCCGTCCGTCCTTTGAGAGCACACGGAGGCCGAAGTACCAGCGGGCGACGATGGCGGCGACGATGGGCAGGATGGAGATGATGAAGATGAGACGCCACATGCGGGGATGGAGTGGTCGGAGATTCTTGTGTTTTCGGCCCGGGATCAACCGAAGAACTCAGGAAAAGTCGGGCATGCCGGTCCTTGAGTCAGTCCCGGCGGCGGTCGTTCCTCGGTTGCGGGACATACGTCTTCGGGTCATCAGGCCATGGATGGCGCGGGTAGCGTCCGGCCACGTCCTTTTTCATCTGGAAATAGCCGCTGGCCCAGAAGTTCTTCAGGTCCTTCGTCATGTTCCATGGCTTCTGGCCGGGAGTGAGGATGTGGACCAGCAGGGGCATGCGGCCATTGCAGATGGCCGGTGTTTCCCAGACGCCGAAGAGGTGGGAAACGCGGACGGAGATGAACGGATCCTTCCCCGGCTGATAGGTGACCTTAGCGCTCTGGCCGTTCGGCAGGGTGATGCGCTCCGGGCAGTAGGAATCCAGGGCCATGCGCTGGGCATGGCTCAGCCACTCCTTCAGCACGGGCCATGGATTCGCCTCCTTGATGTCCTTGTAGGCGACGTGGCCATGGCAGATCTGCGCGATCGCGTCCGCCTTGTCCTCATCCGTCCATGTCGGCATGCCGAGTTCCGGCAGGGTGGAGGAGAGGAACTTCAGGCGGGTGGTCCACTGCTCCACCTGATCATCCCAGTTTTTAAGGATCAGCTCTCCGGAGAGGACGCGGGCGGCCAGGATCTCCGCGGCCTTGTCGAGATTGACGTTGTGGTCGGACTCCTTCGACTCCAGCACCAGATCGCGGAAGACGGTCTGCTTCCGGGAAACGACCCGTCGGCGGGTTTCGTCAAACGCGGCTCCGTCCGTCTCCGAAAGATCCTCCGGGAAAAGTTCCGCCAGCCACGCGGGGTCGATGGCGGTGGCACGCTTCAGGTGGGTGATGACCTCGCGGGCTTCCACCTCCGTGATCTCCGCCGCGACGAAGGCGGGCGCGTTCTTCACGCAGGAATCCTCGTCGAGCTTTCCCCTGCGGTTGCCCACCAGACGGCAGGCGAGCGTTCCCTGCGAGAAGCGGATGGCGAGCTGGTCGCTGAAGGCGGCGAGCATCGCCTTGCCGATCGCCTCATGGTTCTTCTCGAAATCGATGCGGCCCACCGGCCAGCCGAAGTTCTTGGCCAGTGAAAGCAACCGGTCGAGCGACTGGGCGGTTTCCCGCGCACCCCGGGCGAGGACGCCCAGTTGCACGCAGCGCTGCGGGTCGAAGTTCATCCCGGCGGCGGCGTCAAAGGCTCGGTACTCCCCGGCGAAGTCGGTGTCGTCATCCGGATAGATGAAGTCCTTCCGGGAAACACCACCACGCTTGTTGGTGAAGATGCCTTCCCCCTGGACGGCGGAGGCGATGAAGGCGGTCTCCGCGACACACCCGTGCTCCATCCCGGCCAGCAGGAGGCGCGCGAAGCGGGGTTCGAGTGGCAGCGATGCCATCTTCCGACCCTCGTCCGTCAAGTGGCCGGTGGTGTCCGTGGCGGAAAGGTCATGGAGCAGCCGCTCGGCACGGTCATGGGAATCCGGGGTGGGGGCATCCAGCCAGCGGAAGCCGCGCAGGTCGTCCACGCCGGACGCCTTGAGCAACAGGAATGCCTCCGCGAGTTCCACCCGGTGGACCTCGGGCGATTCGAACTCGGCGCGCTTCGCGTGGTCCGCTTCCGACCACAGGCGGAAGCATCGTCCGGGGGCCGTCCGTCCGGCGCGGCCGGCACGCTGCTCCGCGGCGGCGCGGGCGATCTTCCGGATGAGCAGGGTGTTGATGCCCCGTCTGGCCTCGAAGGAGGCGATTCGGGCGAAGCCGGAGTCGATCACCGTGCGGACACCGGCGATGGTGAGGGAGGTTTCCGCCACGTTGGTGGCGACGATGATCTTCGGCTTCGGCCCCGGAGCGATGGCGGCCTCCTGCGCCGCCGGAGGCAGGGCGGAGTAGAGGGGAAAGACGTCCCATCCACGGGTGGCGGAGCCGGATTCCAGCAACTCGATGGTTTTCCGGATCTCATGGGTGCCGGGCAGGAACATCAGGATGTTTCCGGCGTCATCCATGGTTATGGCCTCCATGCAGACCTTCACCATCCGCTCCCAGACGGGGACCTCGCGGGGCGGGCCGCCGGTGCGATTGTTCTGCTGCGGCCGGTCGGGGCGGTATTTGACCTCCACCGGGTAGGTGCGGCCACCGGCTTCCAGCGAGGTGACGGGGTTCATGTATTCCGCGAGGTTCCCCGTCTCCAGCGTGGCGGACATGACGATGACCTTCAGGTCCGGCCTCGGTCCGTCCTGGAGGTCCAGGCAACGGGCGAGGGAAATGTCCACCGCCAGCCTGCGTTCGTGGAACTCATCGAAAATGACGGCGGCCACTCCCGGCAGGTCCGGCTCATCCTGGATCCAACGCTGGAAGACACCATCCGTCATGTAGAGGATGCGGGTGTCGTTGCGGTATTTCGTGTCGAAGCGCACCGCATAGCCTGTTTCGTGCCCCACGGGGGTGTTCCGCTGTTTGGCCACCCAGGTGGCGAGCAACCGCGCCGCCATCCGCCGTGGCTCGATCACGATGATCCTGCCCGCGGGCACGGCCTCCGCGACCATGCCGGGAACGGAGGTGGATTTCCCCGAGCCGGTGGGGGCTTTCAGGAGAACGCGGGACTTTTCCGGACCGACAGCCGCTTTGAGGGCATCGGCGATTTCGAAGACGGGCAACTGCACGCGGGCAGCATGCTTGGCTGGAGCAAAACGTCCAATCCAGATCGCCGCGTTTCCCGGTGCCCGGATTGTGGAGGATACTGCCTGTTCGGTTAGTGCGGGTGGTTCGAAATTGACCCACCGGGTCAGGGGAGGGATCACTCGGATTTATGACAATCCGTCCCATCAGATCAAAAACCATGCTCATTGGAACCGTAGCCACTCTATTGCCGATGGCGGCAGGTGCGGCATCCCTCATCTTGCAGCAGGGTGTTTCGCCGGCAACCGGATACGTATCCTCGATGGCGACGATCCGCAGCGACTTTCCAAGCAACAACTATGGTGCGGGTACCTATGGGCTGGTCGGGTCACTTTCCGGAGCGAACCTCAGAACCGTGTTTGGTTTCTCGCTGGCGGATATTCCCGCCGGTTCGACCATCACCTCGATTTCCCTGACCATCCGTGGAGAGCGAAACGATACCAATTCGGTGGATGGAGCCGTGGATTTCAATCTGCACCAGTTGACCCGTCCTTTTGTAGAAGGAACCGGCAACGTGAACGGTTCCAATGATGTGGACGGAGGGGTAAGGTGGAACGCCGCACAATCGGGAACTCCATGGACGGCGAACGGGGGCGACTACAATTCCCTGATCCTTTCGACGGTTTCCGCAGATCCAGGAACCGTGGACGAAGTCCTCTATACCTTCTCCACTTCTTCGGCTTTTGTCGCGGCGGCCCAAGCTGCATTTGAAGGTGGCAACACCCTCGACATGCTCATGAAGATGTCGGCCACCTATGAAGGGGATGGGAGCCGCCGGGTGTTTTTCTTCCACAGCGATGATGCGACTGACACCGTCCCAGGTGATGGAATCACGCCGGATTCGTATTACCGGCCATTCCTGACCGTGGAATACGTGCCTGAACCAGGTGTGGCGATTCTGGGTGCCCTCGGAGGGGGGCTTCTGCTTGGTCGACGCCGGAAATAATTTCCGGACAAAGAAAAAGGCGCTCCGGTGAGGGAGCGCCTTTTGATGGACAATGATGGGGCGGCGGTCACCGGCCCCGCCTCATGAATCAGAGGTTCGCCAGGATGGCGTCCGCCATGCCTGCGGTGCCAACCTTGTTCTCGCCAGCGCCACCGGTGAAGATGTCGCCGGTGCGGAAGCCGTCGGCGATGGTCTTCGCCACGGCGGCATCGATCGCTTCAGCGGCATCGATCTCACCGAGCGAGAAACGCAGCAGCATGGCCAGCGAAAGGATCTGCGCGATGGGGTTGGCGATACCTTGTCCTGCGATGTCCGGGGCGGAACCGCCGGATGGCTCATAGAGGCCGAAGTAGAGGCCGTCCTCGCGCTGCTTGCCGAGCGAGGCGGAAGGCAGCATGCCCAGGGAGCCGGAGATCATCGCCATTTCATCCGACAGGATGTCGCCGAAGAGGTTCTCGGTCACCAGCACGTCGAAGGAGCCGGGGCGCTTGATGAGCTGCATGGCGGCGTTGTCCACATACATGTGGGAAAGTTCGACTTCCGGGAATTCCTTGGCGATTTCAACCACGGTCTCGCGCCACAGGACGGAGGAGGCAAGGACGTTGGCCTTGTCAACGGAAAGGAGGCGCTTCTTGCGGCCCATGGCTGCGGTGAAGGCGACCCGGGCGATGCGCTGGATCTCGCTCTTGTGGTAGATCATGGTGTCCAGGGCGACCGGCTCGCCGTCTTTCTCATGGCGGCCCTTCGGAGCGCCGAAATAGATGCCGCCGGTGAGTTCGCGGACGCACAGGACGTCAAAGCCGTCGGCGATGAGTTCCTGCTTCACCGGAGAGGCGTGGGTGAGGGCGGGGAGGCAGACGCCGGGGCGGAGGTTGGCGAAAAGGCCGAAATGCTTCCTCAGGGGCAGCAGCGCGCCGCGCTCCGGCTGGATGTCCGGAGGGAGGGTTTCCCATTTCGGGCCGCCAACGGAGCCGAAGAGAATGGCCTGGGCGTTCTCGGACGCTTCCACGGTTTCCGGAGGCAGCGGGTGGCCGGTCGCATCGATCGCGGCACCGCCCACCAGATGCTCGGTGCGGGTGATGGTGAAGTTGAACTTGGCTTCGACGGCTTCAAGGACGCGGACGGCCTGGTCCATGACTTCCGGACCGATGCCGTCTCCGGCGAGGATGGTGATGCGGTGATTGCGGGACATGCGAGCGGAAAGATGGGGGAAGGATGCGCCGGGATGCAAGGCAGTGTCGCAAATCCATGCAAAAGATTCGCCGTCCGTCCGGGAGTCCCCGGACAAAGAGCCGGTCGAATGCTTGCGGCGGAAGGAAAGCAGGTACATGATAGGGGACCATGCAGGCTGTCACCGAGAGATTGCGGAATTTCCTCCAGTTCGTCGCCATCAAGCTGATCGACGATCCCAGCCAGGCGCAGTTGAAAGTGGCGGAACTCGGGCCGAAAAAGCTGCGCTTCAAACTGGTTCTGGCCCAGGCGGATGTGGCCATGCTCATCGGGCGGAACGGTTTCACCGCCTCGGCGATCCGCAGCGTGCTGAAGGCGGCGGCTGACAAGGAGGGGGTGCAGGTGAACCTGCAGATCCATTCCCATCAGGAAGAAGCGGAGCTTCTGGCCCGCGGGGACCATCATTGAGGGTGGCCTGCCGGTGACGAAAGTTTCTGAACCCCGAGGGGTTGCACGCTTGCTCTGGCATGCGGGATGCTATGGATTTATGCGTATTTTAACGCTCCAGCGCCCTTCACTTTATGTCCATCCATGTCGCCCTGCACCACCGCACCAGCTATGAATACGACAAGCCGGTGGAGCACGGACCCCATGTCGTCCGGCTGAGACCTGCACCGCACTGCCGGTCACGGATCCTTTCCTACAGCTTCAAGGTCGGGCCGGAGGCTCCGTTCATCAACTGGCAGCAGGATCCGCAGGGGAACTACTTGGCGCGGCTGGTGTTCATGGAACCGCGTGACCGGCTGGACATCGAGGTGGATCTGGTGGTGGAGATGTCCGTCCAGAACCCCTTCGATTTCTTCCTGGAGCCGGAGGCGGAGAAGTTTCCTTTCAAATACGACCCGGGTGTCAAAACGGAGCTGGCCCCGTTCCTCAAGGTCGAAGAACCCGGGCCGCTGCTGGCCGCCCGGATCGCGAAATACCGGGGGCGCAAGGAAAGCACCATCGACCTGCTGGTGGCGATCAATGCGGACCTGCAGCGCGACATCAACTACAACATCCGGATGGAGCCGGGCGTGCAAGCACCGGAGCAGACGCTGGAGATCGAGTCCGGATCCTGCCGGGACTCCGCATGGTTGCTGGTGCAGATTCTCCGCCATCTCGGCCTCGCGGCGCGCTTCGTCTCCGGCTACCTGATCCAGCTCAAGGCGGATGTGAAGTCCCTCGACGGCCCCAGCGGTGCGGAGGTGGATTTCACCGACCTGCACGCGTGGACGGAGGTGTATCTGCCAGGGGCGGGCTGGATAGGCCTTGATCCGACCTCTGGCCTGCTGGCCGGGGAGGGGCACCTGCCGCTGGCCTGTTCACCGGAGCCATCCAGCGCGGCACCGGTCACCGGCGGCACCGCGCCGGTGGAGTCCACGATGGAACACGAGATGTCCGTCACACGGATCTTCGAATCCCCGCGCACGACATTGCCCTACCGCGAGGAACAGTGGGAACGCATCCTGGAAAGTGGGCGGGCCATCGACCGGGATCTGGACAAGATGGATGTGCGACTGACCATGGGCGGAGAGCCGACCTTCATCTCCGTCGATGACTTCGATGGGGATGAGTGGAACAACGCCGCGCTGGGACCGACGAAGCGCATCCTGGCGGACCAACTGATCAAGCGGCTGCGCGGGCATTTCGCCCCGGGCGGGCTTCTTTTCTATGGCCAGGGCAAATGGTATCCGGGCGAGCAACTGCCGCGCTGGGCGCTGTCCTGCTACTGGCGGAAAGACGGCGAACCGATATGGGAAGACGGCAGCCTGATCGCGGATGAGTCGAAGGATTACGGCTTCAATGAGGACACCGCGAAGCACTTCGGCACCGAGCTGGCGCTGGCGCTGGGTGCGGATCCCAACTGGATGATCCCCGCCTATGAGGACGCCTTCTACTACCTGTGGAAGGAGCGCAGGCTCCCGACCAATGTTGACCCGCTGAAATCGAACCTGAAGGACAAGCTGGAGCGGGAGCGTCTGGCCCGTGTTTTCAACAAAGGTCTGGATGAGGTCGTCGGGTGGGTGCTGCCGTTGGAAAACACGGACACCCCGGAGGGCAAACGCTGGGTGAGCGGACCATGGTTCCTCCGTGACGAGACGCTCTACCTGCTGCCGGGGGATTCGCCTGTCGGCTACCGCCTGCCGCTCGATTCCCTGCCATGGGTTGCTGAGAAGGACTTTCCCTATTTCGTTCCGGAAGATCCCACCAGGGACCTCCCGAAGCTTTCCACCCACCGCGAAACGACGGTGCTCCACCAGTCGAGGAAATTGGCGGATCCCATTCCTTCATTCCCGTCGCCTCCCGTTTATCCGGGTGGCGGGCTGGATGCGGCACTTGAAACGAAACAGGGCGAACTGCCACCACTGCCGAAGCACCGGCCGTGGGAGCAACGTCCCGAAGACCAGCAGTCCGCTTCCTGGGTCATCCGCAAGGCGATCTGCTTCGAGGCCCGGCATGGCCGCCTGCATGTATTCCTGCCGCCGGTGGAAAAGACGGAGGATTTCCTCAATCTCATCGCCGTGCTGGAGCACACCGCCGGCAAGCTGGGCACGCCCATCATCCTGGAAGGCACGCCGCCGTCCTATGATCCGCGGATCCAGAAGGTGGGCGTGACACCGGACCCGGGGGTGCTGGAGGTGAACCTCCAGCCATCCGCCTCATGGGACGAACTGGTCTTCAATACCAAAACGCTCTACGATGAGGCGCACCTCTGCCGTCTGGGCACGGAGAAGTTCATGCTGGATGGCCGCCACAGCGGCACCGGCGGTGGGAACCACATCATCATCGGTGGGGAGACACCCTCGGACAGTCCGCTGCTCCGCCGCCCGGATCTGCTGCGGAGCATGGTGACCTTCTGGAACCACCATCCTTCCCTGAGTTTCCTGTTCTCCGGCATGTTCGTCGGGCCGACCTCACAGGCACCGCGGATCGATGAGGCACGGAACGACTCGATCCACGAGCTGGAGATCGCTTTCAAGACGCTGGAGGGAACGACGCCGCTGCCATGGCAGGTGGATCGTGCCTTCCGGAACCTGCTCATCGACTCGACGGGGAACACGCACCGGGCCGAGTTCTGCATCGACAAGCTCTACAGTCCGGACAGTGCCACCGGCCGCTTGGGGCTGCTGGAGATGCGCAACTTCGAGATGCCGCCACATTCGCAGATGAGCCTCGCCCAGCACCTGGTGCTGCGCGCGCTGGTGGCGAAGTTCTGGAAAGATCCCTACGAGAAGCCGTTGGTCCGCTGGGACAGTGAGATCCATGACCGCTGGATGATGCCGCATTTCATCTGGCAGGACTTCAAGGACGTGCTGTCCCATCTGCGGGCGGGTGGCTATGCCATCGATGACGAATGGTTCGCCCCGCACCTGGAGTTCCGGTTCCCGAAGATCGGCGACTTCGTGCAGGACGGGGTGGATGTGGAACTGCGCCACGCCATCGAGCCATGGCATGTTCTGGGCGAAGACGGCACGCCTGGAGGCACGGTCCGATATGTGGACAGCTCCCTGGAGCGCATGCAGGTGCGGGTCCGCGGCCTGACCGGAGAGCGCCATGTGATGGCGTGCAATGGCTACAAGGTGCCGCTGCAACCGACGGGAACCCAGGGGGAATTCGTGGCCGCCGTCCGCTACCGCGCCTGGCAACCGCCGAACTGCCTCCACCCGTCGATCCCGCCGCACGCGCCACTGGTGTTCGACCTGCTCGATACCTGGAACGACCGATCCCTCGGAGGCTGCACCTACCATGTCGCGCACCCGGGCGGTCGGAATCATACTACGTTCCCGGTCAATGCCTTCGAGGCGGAGGCCAGACGGCTCGCCCGCTTCTTCCGCCACGGCCATACAGGCGGGAAAATCGTCCCGAAGGAGGTTCCGGAGAGCCCTGATTTCCCATTCACGCTGGACTTGCGGATGATTCCGGCAAGCCTGTGAGCGGTTTCAGGACCAACGCCACTCCATGCTCCAGCGCAGTCGATCCGTCCCGGCGAACACCCCTCCGTCCACAGGCGGGGCGGTGGATGCCGCGTGGGATGAAATGACCGCGCCGGATGGGACGGTGCGTCCGGGCTGGGAGGAGATCTCCGCGAAGCTCCAGACAATGACTTCGGCTGACAGGGCCAACCTCAGCGCGACCGCAGACCGGATGCTGGATGACCTGGGAACCACTTTCAACGTGTACAGCGACGTCGGCGGCACCGGGCAGCCCTATGTCATCGATCCCGTGCCGCTGATGATCCGGCGGGAGGAGTGGGACAAGATTTCCGCGGGACTGGTGCAGCGCATGCGCCTGCTGGAGATGGTGGTCGCCGACCTCTACGGCCCTCAGAAACTGATGGCGGAGGGCCTGATTCCGCCGGACCTCATCCACTCGAACCGCTCCTACCAACCGCAGATCCGGGGCGTGCAGCCGCAGGGAGGGAAGTTCCTCGTCGGCTTTTCCAGTGATCTGGTGCGGATGCCGGACGGGACATGGAAGATTCTCAACGACCAGATCCAGGGCGCCCAGGGCCTCGGGCAGGTGCTGGAAAACCGCAGTGTGACGTCCAACGTCCTGTCGGACTCCTATGAGAGCTCGCGGGTGGCGAGGCTGCGTCCCTTCTTCGACGCGGAAAGGGCGACGCTGCAGGAGCTTTCGATGCCGCGCGGGGAAATGCCGAACGTGGTGTTCCTCACCGCCGGATTCCGCCATCCATCCTATTTCGAGCATGCCTACAAGGCGCGTCTGCTGGGCTTCCCTCTGGTGGAGGGGGCGGATCTCACCGTGCGGGAAAAACGGCTTTATCTGAAGACGCTTGGAGGCTTGCGTCGCATCGACTGCGTGGCCAACCGGCTGGGTGACGATGTGATCGACCCGCTGGAGTTCTGGACCATGGGCAGGGGCGGGGTTCCCGGCATCGTGGAGGCATGGCGGAGTGGCAACCTCGCACTGGCGAACGCTCCGGGGACGGGGCTGGCCTCATCCCCCGCATTGCTGCCTTTCCTCCCGCAGATCTGCCGCAAGTGGCTGGGGGAGGATCTGAAACTCCCTTTCGTGGAAACATGGTGGCTCGGGCAGCCGGAGATCCGCGCGAAGGTGATGGAAAATTTCAGCCGCTACGTGCTGCTTTCCGCCTCACTGGACGAGCCGCTGCTGCCGGTGCGCTGGTCGGCGCTGTCCCCCAACGCGAGGAAGCACTGGCTCTCCATCATCGAGGAGCGTCCCTACGATTTCGTCGCCCAGCTTGATGTCACGCCCAGCGTGGCACCATCCCTGGACGGCCGCAGCCTTGCCTCCAGGCCAGTGGTCATGCGCGGGTTCACACTGAATTCATCCGGTGCTCCGGTGACGTTGCCGGGAGGACTGGGCAGGGTGGGCAAGTCCGGCCAGTCACCCCAGCTATGGCCGATCCATGCCGGTTCCACCAAGGATGTGTGGATCCTTGAGAGCGCGAATGATTCCGGCAAGACGAAGGCCAGAAAGCTGGAGGGACCTGCCGCAGTCCGCCGCCATCCCGCTGCGGCGGAGGTCCCCAGCAGGATCGCCGAGGAACTATTCTGGGTTGGCAGGTATGCGGAGCGCATCGAGCTGGCCACGCGCCTGCTGAGGGTAACCATGAAGCACCTCGTGGGGGAGGCGGGAAGGCTCCAGCAGGAGCAACTGGAAGCGTGCCTCATCTTGCTGGATGCCGTCGGGATGGCTCCGGCGAGGAAGAAGACGAAGGCGTTCGGCCTGCTGGGTGCATTGATCGATCTGGTGCATGGTTCGAACAGCGGAGTCGGCCTGCCGCCGTTGGTGCGCGGGTTGCTTTCAAATGCCGCCGCAGCCCGCGACCGGCTCTCTGATGACACGTGGCGATTTTTCAACCGCCTTGACGGCATCGTCCATCCGCCGCCGAGTCCTCCGCAGGCACGGGAACTTTCGGTGACCCTCGACCAGCTCATCCTCCATCTGTCCGCGTTTGCGGGCATGCAGGCGGAGAACATGACGCGGGGGCAGGGATGGAGATTCCTCGAGGTGGGCCGCCGCCTGGAGCGGGCCTTGGGAACACTCGCGTTGCTGCAGGTCGCCGCAGCCGGAGAGAAAGACGAGGAAGATTCCCAATTCCTGGAGCCGCTGCTGGAAATCTGTGACAGCGTGATGACCTACAGGCGCCGGCATTTTTCCAAACCGCGCTGGGACGCCGTCTGCGAGCTGCTGTTCATGGACCAGACGAACCCCCGCTCGGTTGCCCACCAGATCGCCATCCTCCAGACAGAGTCCGGAAACTTCCCGGGAGATCCCAACAGCGGGATGTTCCCGCGGATCGTCGCGCGGCTCGCCTTGTTGGATGAGCCGTTCGCGAAATCCGGCCCGCGGACCACGGATGAACTGGAGACTTTCGGCGGCAGGCTGGAGGAGCTGTCCGACCTGCTCACCCAGCACTACTTCAGCCACTCCGTCAGGCGGGTGTATTGATCTGCCTCTGCGGTGGATTTCATTCGTGGAGGACCACGCGCACCCGGGCGAAGCGTTTGCCGGTGGTTTCCTCGTCTGGAACCGCATTGTCCTCGCAGATGACCCTTTCCATGCCGTAGCCGTGGATGATCTCGATCTCACGGCCACCGGGAATCCACGTTTTGCAGTCGCTGCTGAACTCGACGATGTAGTCGATGCCCGGCTGGAGTTCCGCTTTCCGGCGCACATAGTTCACGCGCAGCCGCCCGGAGGTGGGGTCGCGCGCGATCACGGGGAGGCCGGTGAAATCATAGTCGGTTGAAGGAAATGGGGGGATATACTGGACGATGTTGAACGCGAAGCGCAGGTTCGGGATGCCGGTGCCCATATCCGCCAACGGCTCGGTTTCCGGTGAGATGACGGCTCTCCATGCCTGCCATGCCGAAGGGGTCAGCACCCGCAATTCAGGGGAGGGTGCGGAGGGGCCTGCAGGATTCCATGCGGTCACCCGGTAGAAGTATTCGGTCGCCGGTTGGGTGCTGTCCCAATAGGTCGGCCCCATGAACCACAAGCTCAGCATCTCCTCGGGAAGCTTGGTCCATGGGGTTCCGGCGGTCCGGCGTTCCACGATGTAGTGGGTGGCGCCATAGACCGGTTGCCAGGTCAGGGTGATGTTGTAGGGATCCAGTCCGATGGAGCCAATGCCGTAGTCGAGCTGGGAAAGCCCGCTGACGGGAGCGGGCACTTCACGGGGGACCACCCCGGTGACCTGGAGATCATCGACTTCCCATGCCGGTCCGTCTTCTAGGGTGCTGAAACGCAACCGGCCCATGGGCAGGAATCCGATGACGGTGACGTCCGCTTCAAAGCGGTAGGTGTTCCATTCCGTGAATCCTTCGGAGGTGGGGGCAATGGTGAGGATCGGCGTCCAATAACCCATCCATTCGATCTCCAGATGGACGGGTACGGTCGAGCCGGCGGTGCCCCGGAACTTGAACTCGATGGCCCCGCCCAGGGACAGATCGACGTTGCGGGCGATGACTATCCGGGTGGCCGTGCCATCCACGCGCAGGACGTGGTTTCCGGGCGTGTCTTCCACGGTGGTGGCACCACTGAGGGACTCCCACACGGAGGAATCCGCGGAAGGTTCGAAGTCATCGGCGAACAGGACGAAGGTCTCCGCCGCTTCGATCCGCAGGGTGCCCATCTCGACGGTGCCCTTCACATTGAACGCTGAAATACGGTAGGTATAGTGGATACCTGCGGTCGGTGTGGTGTCCGTCCACGATTGCTGGTAGGTCTGGGATGGATCGTCGTCCGTTTCCGCGAGGAACTCCCATGGGGAGTCGTCCGTTCGGCGCTCGATGCGGTAGCCGTCGGTGTAGCGGGCCTCGTACCACAGCAGTTGCACGGCTGGACCGGGGAGGATGCGCCCGGAAACAGCGGGCTGGAAGCTAGGGACCTCCGGTGGCAGCAGCTCGGGGATGGTGATGACAAGTGTTTCCGACGGCGGGGAGTCCCCGGCGGAATTGTAACCGATCATCCGGTATTCGTAGGTGGTCGAAGGCTCCACCGTCCGGTCGGTGAGCTGGCTCTGGAATCTGGAGCTGGTTTCCGCCGCGGTCGCCCAGGCTTCCGTCCCGGAGATCCGCCGCTCCAGCCGGTATCCTTCCGCACGGAAATGCCAACCAAGGGAAAACGTGACCTGGTCCGGTTCAGGGTTGCCACTTGGCTGAATGAGAGGCGCGGACGGCGGGATCTGTGGGACGGCGACCGGTGCGGTGGCGGCGGACAACGGGGAGATGCCCAACGGGCCGCTGGCCCGGACGAAGAAATAATAGGTGCTCCCGGGTGAGAGGTTGTGCTGGAGGTGAGAGGTCTGCGTGGCGGGGATGTCGCGTTTCAGCTCCCAGAAGTATTCTGGCTCCGCGTAATAGGCATATTAGACGGAGTAGCTGGTGGCTTCCGGAACCGGTTGCCATGAGATGCGGGCGGAGGTGGAGGACTCCAGCACGGCGGTGGCCACCGGTGCGGGAGGCGGACCGTAGTGGAAGGCCGCCGCTGCGGAGGGCGGGGACTCGAGCGCGCCGTTCAATGCCGTCACCCGGTATTCATAGATATTTCCTGAAACGGGATAATTGTCCGTGTAGGTCAGTCCCTTGACGGTGGTGAGGGTCTGCCACCCCTCATCCGGCAGCGTGCGGCGGCTGACCCGGAAGTGGTCCTCTCCGGTCACGTCCTTCCAGGTGAGTTCCAGCTTCAGGCTGTAGTTGAGTTTCACGGTCGGCGCTGCGGGAGTATCGAGCGTCGTGGGTGGGACGACCTTCAGGCTGGCATCCAGCACGTGGAGCGAAACCCCGCCGCCGTTGTTGGTCGCCACGAATTGGTGGCCATTCCCGAGGGGCGCGATCTTCAGCGGACTGCCCGGGAGCGACTCACTCCTGACGTAGGCCAGGGTGGGGCCGGAGCGGATGCTCACGGAGGTGGCGTAGTAGTCGTTCAAGAGGATCAGGTTGTCCCCGTCCCATGCACCGTCACGGAATGGACCGACCTGGTAGGAGAGTCTCTGCAGATCCGGCCGGAAGACGACCAGCCCGGACCCAAGCACCAGCCGGGAGCCGTCCGGTGATGGCAGAACAGGATCGGCATAGTGGAAGTTGTCGGATGGATAGGCCCAGCCGCTGCCGCGGTAGTTGAATCTGTCGATGTCTCCGGATGACGTCACCGGATAGGCGTTGAGGCCGGACGAGGAGTTTTTCAGGGTGGTGAAATACAGCTCCCGATTAACGTCATTCCAGTAGAACTTCGTTTCGTAGTTCATCGTGCTGTTCCGCGAGAGGGAGGCGCCGTCCGGCCCCAGGATTTCGTAGTAGCCGTACTCGCCGCGCGGTGTGCGGCCCCAGTCGTCGGCGGCGGTGAACAGGTGGTCGCCGGTCGCCACCATCTCCAGCGGCGGGTAGGTCAGACGGCTGAACACTTCCTCGCGGGGCTCCACGGCACTGGCATCGATCCTGCGCACGACGCGGGACGAGTAGCCGGTATAGATGGCATCGTGGGCCGGTGAGTAGGCCACCACCGAAGGACCCAGCAGGGGGATGGTGGTGAGGTAGGACTGGGTGGCTGGATCCCAGCGGAAGATCGCCTTGTGGGTGGCGCTGAAGAGATGGATGACGCCGTTGTTCGACCGGAAGATGCGGTCCGGGAGATAGGTGAGGGTGGCTGGATCCGGCGGGGTGGCCGGTGCGGGACCGAACAGGGCGTCCAGCGTCACGAGAGTGGGAGTTCCCGTGGTGTGGAAGATGGCAAGTTTCCCATCATGGACGGCCAACCGCTCGGGCGTGCGGTTGGTGATAGCGATCTGTTCGACCAGCTTGAAGTCCTCCGAGTAGGCGGCAACCACATCGTCGCTGATGACCACCACACCACGCCCCGGGATGATGGCGGCACGGGAGATCGTCCGGTTGATGCTCCCGTCCATGGGGTAGGGATGGCTGGTGCCTCGGACGGTGCCGGTGGTGTCCATGTAGCGGCTGCCGTCCGGCCACAGCCACGTCCCGGGACTGCGGGCGCTGGTGTTGGATGGCAGGCCCGGTTCGGTGAACGTGCCGTCGTCGCCGTAGGTCAGCACGGTGTGGTAGCTGGAGCTGTAGCGGGTGAAGATCAGGCCGTTCGTGGACCTGGAGATGGCCGGTGCGGTGAAGGTGCCGCTGGTGTTCTGCCAGGTGCCAAGCGTGGCGAGGGTGTTCCGGTCCAGACAGATGAGGAAGATCCCGTTGTATCTCCACTCGCTGATGAAGACCAGATTTCCATCGGTGAGGATATGCTCCACGGTGGAAGATCCTTGGAAAATCAGACTCTCGTTCCCTCCTTCGGGATCATAGCGGTAGACGGAGGAACCAAAGGCGACGAGCAGGCCGCCTTCATCCGCGCAGGCCGCCGTCATCTGCGGTCGTCCGTCCGGCAACTCCACGCGCGGCTTGGACGCTCCTGCGGAGATGTCGTAGCGGGTGATCTGGTTGGAATCACTCTCGTAGAGGAACACGTCGATCCCGAGCTGGTCCATGCCGAGCCACCGGGCATGCAGCATGCCTTGGAAAAGGCATACCCAAAGCAGGACGAATCCGGCGCGAAATGGCATGCGGCTGGATCTCAGGAAAGCGCTGGCAGCCAAGTGTTTTCGCCGGAATACAGAAGTGTCCGAACTGCCATGAAAGCGGATTTCATGGCAGCGCGGGAACCGATGGGAAGATGGCGACTTACTTCCTCAGCTCTGCCTCGGTGTAGGGCTTGCCGTTGCGGTCCTTGGTCGCTTCGCGGATCTTCGCGAACTCCTCCGCCTTCACCGGGGCGGCGGCGTTCGACCATTCGTTGCGCACATAGGTGGCGATGTCCGCGAGCGCGGCGTCGGTCATGGCGGGGTTCTGGAACAGTCCGGGCATGTCCGCAGGGGAGACATAGACCTTACCATGTACCTTGATGGGGCCGGTCAGGCCGTGGAGCAGGATCTTGCCGAAGATACTGACATCCCCGGTGACCCACTCGGAACCATCAAGGGGCGGGCCGAGGTTGGGCACGCCTTCACCGGCCAGACCGTGGCAGCCGAAGCAGGCGGCCTCGCCGTTGTAGAGCTTCTTGCCGCGGACGAATGCTTCCCTGTCAGGACCGGTCAGCAGCTCGCCGGCGGTCTTCTTCGCAGGGGCGTTGGAGGCACCCTTGTCCAGCCAGCCGAGGAAATCCTTGTGCTTGATCTTGTCGCCAGCGGCCGCCTTGAACTTGAGTTCGTGGTGGTCGAGTCCGGAGAACGCGGCGCCGAGCACCAGCGGGTTCTTCTGTGACTTCACGATCAGGTCGGTGAGCTTTTCCCACGCGGCGGGGGTGGCCAGCGGCCCGAGAACCCGCGCGATGTAGGGCTTCATCTCCTCGGTGGCAGGCTCCAGTTTCAGGAGGATGGGGGAGAGCTTCGCAAGCTCCGCTTCCGGCAGCTTGGAGGCGGCCCACAGTCCGGAAATGACGATCTTCGGATCCTTCGCGGAAAGCAGCGGCTCGATCACGGCGGCATCGAGTTTGCCCAGACCTTCCAACGTCCACAGCGCGTGGATGCGGGCCAGCGGGTTGTCATTCTTCGCGACGACCGCCACCAGTTGAGAGGCGACGGAAGCATCGGCGCGGTCCACCAGCACGCGCTGTGCGGTATCTCGGTGCCAGCCGTTCGCATGGCCCAGCAGGGCGACCAGTTCGGGACCGGTCTTCTTGGAGAGGTCTTCGTAGGCTTCCAGCTTGCCGTCCTTCGACCACACGCGGTAGAGGCGGCCTTGGCCATGGGCCGGGCCGTCCAGTCCGCGGCTCACGTATTGCTCGCGCAGGTAGGAGGTGACGAAGGTCTTGTGCTGGATGATGCCGTGATACATGTCCACGATGATCACGCTGCCATCCGGCGCGTTGTAGATGCTCACCGGGCGGAAGCGCTCGTCGGTGGAGGCCAGCCACTCTTCCTTTCCGTAGGGATGGCTGCCGGTCAGCTTGCCACTGCCATCGTCCTTGATTTCGATGGCTTTCACAAGCTGGACGCAGGACTCGGTGACCAGCGCGCGGTTCGCCCATTCCTTCGGGAAGTTGCTGCCGCGGTAGACGGTCATACCCGCCGCGGCGGTGCAGTTGATGAGCTTGTGCGTCTCAGGATTCAGAGTGTCGGAGCCGTAGCCGTTCTTCTTGGAGATGTAGGCGCGGTTGACGCCGGGGGTCACACGGATCGGCCAGGTCGCGTTCGGGCCGACGGCACTGAACTCGCCGATCTTGGTGGTGACGCCGGGATTCCCCTGGAGCAGGTTGGGAGCGACGTTGTCGCCGAAGAGGAAGGCGGAGTTGTGGTTGTGGAAAAGGCGGCCGTAGTTGTCCTTCGCGATGCCCCACTGGCCGCGGAAGATGGTGTTCTCAACCATCCACTTGCCATTGATGCGGCGGACACGCTTGCCCGACTTCGCGTTGTAGAGCCAGTTGTCCAGGCCGTGGATCAGGCCGTTGCTCTTGTGCTCCACGTTGCCCGCCTCGATGAAATCAGGCGCGGCGACTTCGGCTTTCCCCACCGGCTTGAGGCCATCCCGTTTGATCCACAGGAGGTTTTCGTTGTCGGTGAAAAGGATGCCATCCGGGAACACCGCCACCGCACGCGGCAGGTTCAGCTTGTCGAGGAAGACGGTGCGCTTGTCCGCCTTGCCATCCTGGTCGGTGTCCTCGACGACGACGATGCGTCCCTGTGGGATGTCCTCACCCTTGCCGTCGATATCCGGCATGTAGCCCTGCATTTCGCAGATCCACAGGCGTCCGGCGGCATCGTAGTCCAGCGCGACCGGCTTATCGACGGTGGGTTCCGCGGCGAATGCCTCGATCACGAACCCGGGAGCGGTCTTGAACAGCTTCCATGCCTGGTCAACGGGCAGGACGGGGGCCGGAGGGATGAGTTCCGCCGGGACCACCGGGTCCATGTTGGCATGGTCTTTCTTATCCCCGCTCTGCGCGAAGGCGAGGGTCGGGATCAATGCAGCGGCGGAAATGTAACGGAGCATGGGTTGCGGGAAAGTGTGGGTGGGTTTTTACGTGCGACAAGCGGGTAATATTGCGGGCAACAAACCGCCCGGCGTGTCGATGCACCGGGCGGGCTTACGGGGGCTGGTCTCAGCGCACCGGAACGTCGATCCAGCGGCCTTCCTCGTGGGACTTCCAGCTCAGCTCGGCCAGCTCGACGCCTTTGGCGCCTTCACGCAGCGTCCAGCGGAACGGCTCGTCCGCGACGACGTGCTTGAGGAACAGCTCCCACTGGATCTTGAAGGCGTTCTCAAAGTTCATCTGGTCCGGCACTTCCGTCCAGCGGTCGTAGTAGTTGATGGGGCTGTCGATGTCCGGATTCCACACCGGGCGCGGGGTGACGCTCTCATGCTGCGCCCAGCACTTGCGCAGGCCGACGATGGCGGATCCCTTGGTGCCGTCCACCTGCATGGTGAGGAGGTCGTCGCGGCGGACGCGGACGTTCCAGGAGGAGTTGAACTGGCAGGTGATGCCGGTGTCCGTCTCGAAGATCGCGTAGGCGGAGTCGTCGGCGGTGCACTTGAACGGCTTGCCTTGTTCGTCGAAGCGTTGCGGGATGTGGGTCGCCGCCTTGCAGAAGACGCGGGTCACGTTGCCGAAAAGATTGTCGATGACGTAGCGCCAGTGGCAGTGCATGTCCACGATCATGCCGCCGCCATCTTCGGAGCGGTAGTTCCAGCTGGGGCGCTGGATCGGCTGGCCCTCGTAGTCGCCGGTGAAGACCCAGTAGCCGAACTCCCCGCGGACGGAGAGGATCTCGCCGAAGAAGCCCTGCTCCTTCAGCAGTTGGAACTTGCGGAGGCCCGGCAGCCACAGCTTGTCCTGCACGGTGCCGTTCTTCACGCCTGCCTTCTCCGCGACTTCAGCGATGCGGAACGCTTCCGATGCGGAATCCGACGTGGGCTTCTCACAGTAGATGTGCTTGCCCGCGGCGATGGCTTTCTCAAGGAAGCCGATGCGGTAAGGGGTGCCGGAGGCATCGAAGAAAATCTGGTAGAAAGGATCCGCCAGCACGGAGTCCAGGTCGGTGGTGTATTTCTCCACGCCGTGTTTCTTCGCCAGCTCGGCCAGCTTGTATTCATTGCGGCCGGTGAGGATCGGCTCGGGCATGTAGGTTTCATCCCCGATGCGGAGTCCGCCCTGCTGGCGGATGGCCAGGATGGAACGCACGAGGTGCTGGTTGGTGCCCATGCGTCCGGTGACGCCGTTGAGGATGATGCCGATGGGTTTCATGGTTTGAGGTATGGATGATTGAAGATTGCTTATCGGAGTGGGGCGCAGGCGGCTTTGATTTTTTCGAGGAACTGGTGCTGGTTCTCGGTCCAGTATCTGCGGGAGAAAATTTCGACCTCGGTCATGCCGGAGAAGCCCGCGGCTTTCACCAGATCGTTGACGCGGGCGCAGGTGCCGAGGCCCTGGCCGGGCAGCTCGCGGTCGAGCAGCGGGTGCTCCAGGTCCGCCTTGAAGTCGCAGACGTGGAAAGCGAAGAGACGGTCCGCGGCGGCACAACGGGTGATTTCCTGCTCCAGCTTCGAGTCCCACCAGATGTGATAGACGTCCGCCGCCACGCCGAGGAGCGGATGGTTGAGCGCCTCGCACAGGTCGTTGGCATCCGCCATGGTGGCGACGGCGCAGCGGTCACCGGCATACATGGGGTGCAGCGGCTCGATGGCCAGCCGGATACCCGCATTCTCCGCAGCGGGGAGGATGGCGGCGATGCTGTCCTGGATCTGTGAAAGGTTCTCACGCGGGGACTGGCCGGGGGTGGCACCGCAGACCAGCACGATCATCGGCAACCCGAGCGTCTCCGAGTCCCGGATGATCCGGAGGTTGTTGTCGATGGCCTGACGGCGGGCTTCCGCGGTGGTGCCGGTGAAGAAGCCGCCACGGACGTAGGAGACGGGTTTCAGGCCGCTGTCCTTCAGCCTGCGGGAAACGCGGGCGAGGTCCTCACCTTCGACGGTTTCCCGCCAGATGGAGATGCCGCCGAAGCCGTGGCGGGCGTAGTTCTCAATGCACTCGTCGATCGACCACGGCTTGGTGGTGAACGTGTGGATGGCGAGTTGGTCGGATGTCATGGGTTTGATGGAAAGCCGGGCTTCAACGGCGGGTGGATTCCCCGATGAGCAGGGAGCCGTGGAGGCGCTCCAGAGGGACATTCACGGCACCCTCTATGACCTCCGCCGCAAGCCGCTGTCCGGCACGGCGGCCGAACTCGAAGACGGGCATGGCCACGGTGGTCAGCAGCGGCCGGGTGATGCGGCGCAGCGGGGAATCATCGAAGCCGGTCACCTGGCAACGCTCCGGCACCGGGATGCCCATCCGGGCCAGCTCGGAGAGTACCACGGAGCCGACGATGTCGTTGATGCAGAAAAGCGTGTCATATTTCTCCGCGATGGGGGCCAGTCCCTCCCCGGTCAGCGCGGCGGTGTTCTTGAAATGGTGGATGTCCGCATCAGAAAACGGGATGCCCTTTGCCGCCAGCGTGGTGGCCAAGCCCTCGCGGCGTTCCACGAAGACTTCGTTGAGCCCGTCGATGGTGATCAGGCACGGCTTGATGGGGGCTTTCCCCAAGTGCTCCACCAGCTCCGCCATCCCGCCGCCGTGGTCGGAGGAAATGCACGGCAGACCGGGCGTTGCCCGGTTGAGGATGACAAATGGGATGTTCCGCCCTATCAGAGCCTGCAGCACCTCCGGCGAAGGCAGGTGGAAGGCGAAGACGAAGGCATCCGTGTCCCCGCCCTTCTTGTGCGGGAAGGGAACGAAAGACGGTCCTCCCAGGTCGCTCAGAATGTTGATCGCCGTTGGCGCGAAGCCCTTGCGCAGGCCGTCGATGAGCTGTGTCAGATCATAGAACAATCCGCGCTCCGGGGAATCGTGGTGCGGCAGGACCAGGCGGATGTTGAGGATGGTGCGCTGGCGGTGGCGGCGCACGTTTCGTTTCTCGAAACCAAGGTCTTTGGCGATGTGTTGGATACGTTCCCGCACTTCATCGCTCACGAGCCGCGAGCCATTGAGCGCGCGGGAAACCGTGGAGCCGGAAACTCCGGCCTTTTCAGCGATGTCATAGATCGTTACCATGTCAGGTTGGGTTGAATTATTGCGTGCAATCTCGTAAGGGCAAGCAAAGAAAGTGCATGCCTGCTTGCCAACGCACGTTTGATGGCGCGGGATCGGCTTGTGGACAATCCCATACTTGAGATTCAGGACGCGACGGTCTGGCGTGGGGAAACTCGGGCGCTGAAAGATTTCTCCCTGGTGCTGAGGGAGGGGGAGAGCGTGGCCATCCTGGGACCGAACGGAGCGGGCAAGAGCACGCTGCTGAAAGTGCTGACCGGAGAGCTGCGGCCGGAGTGGGGTAGCGGTGCGATCTGTCGCCTGTTCGGAGAGGATCTGTGGTCGCTGGAGGATCTGCGGCACAAGATCGGGGTGGTGATGCCGGAAGAGGTCGCGCGCTTTCATCCGGAGGAGATTGCGGAGGACGCCGTGCTTTCTTCCCTGCGTGGTGCGTATGGAAAGACGCGCTGGATGAAATTCTCAAAGACGGAGAAGGAACGCGCGGCGGAGGCGATGGAGCTGATGGGCATCACCGCGCTGGCGAAGCGGGAGTTCGGCGCGTTGTCCTCCGGTGAGCGGCGCAGGTTCCTCATCGCCCGTTCGCTGGTGCACCAGCCGGAGGTGCTGGTGCTGGATGAGCCGTCCACGGCCCTCGATTTCGCCGCGGCGATGCAACTGACGGCGACGCTCTGCAAGCTGCTGGAGGCGGGTAAGACGCTGCTGCTGGTGACCCATCATCCCGGCGAGATCCCGCCGGGGATCAACCGGGCGGTGCTGCTGAAGGACGGCGGAGTCTTCGCGGACGGAGACAAGAAATCCGTGCTCACCTCCGGAAATCTGACCGACCTTTATCAGGTGGGGCTGCGGGTGAAGTGGTCGGCGGGATGGTGTGATGTAAAACCGGGGTGAGTAGTATCCATACGCATTTCGGCGGAGGTATTGCAAAATGCTCGACGGGGTCGTTGGTATATCTCACCATTCAGGTGTTTCCAACATCTTAGCTCCTCCCGCCATGAAAACTCATCGGATGATTTCCGCAGTGGTTAGTCTGTTAGCAACCACCGGGGTCGCCGAGGCCCAGACGCCGCCCAACTATGTGGTGTCCTCTTCCTTCATGCCCGCGTTGGCAACGGAGACATACCAGATCCATGACTTCAATGATTCCGGGATCGTCGCCGGAACGTGGGTGCGTTATACGGCTCAATCTTCGGGAGTGGAGGAAGCGCGGGGAATTTTCGTGTTCAAGGACGGCGTGATGCGGAAGATCACACCTGCGCAGGGCGGGGTGACGGCAACGCTTTCACCAGCGGAGGGGAACTCAACCGGGATCGTGCGGATCAGCAATGTGGAGGGCGGGACGTTTTACCTGGCGGCACCCGCCCGCCAGTCGATCCTGGCCTGGGGTGGAGGGTCGAGGAACATTCATCGGATCGTCCGGTACAAAGTGGACGCGGATCTGGAAACGCTCGCGCAACCGGTGATTTCCGCCTCCACGCTGGGCGGATATGTCTTCGCCGACTACAACGGGGAGACGGGCCGGAACGAGGAATTCTCGGCAGGAGTGACGGATATCTCCGACGATGGGACGGTGCTGGGCTACACGTCCGATTGGCCGTTTTTCTATGCACCGCCGGTGATGTGGAAGGGTACAGCGACGGCGAATTCCGGGCGTTGGTTTGATCTGGATTTCGCCCGTACGCTGGGTTCTCCCCAGGCGCTGGACCGTGACGGTTATCTGATCGGCGGGGTTGCGGATCTCAATCCCCCGGAGCTGATGTTCTACTATGACGCGCCGGTTTCGTCCGCGACTTTCAGCTCCGCCAGTCAGACCAGGATTCCCGCTCTGGCAGGGATCTATCAGCCGACTCCGGACTATCCGTATGCACAGGCTTTGGGAGGTCCGCCTCTTGCGCACGGACCCTACCGGGCGATGAGCAACTATGTTGATGGAACCCACCACGCCACGGTGGTCTGGGCGAACAGATTCAACGAGCTGCGGACGGTCTCTGGTTTCCGCTTCCTTCAGAGTGGTCCTTACCTGCCTGCCAGCCGTGTGACCATGTCGCGGAACGGCCATCTGCTCGGGTTGGATGAGGATGGAGTTCTGGCGCTGGCGCGGCGAAGCAGCACGGTGGCTGACTACGGGATCACACGGGTTCGGGATGAGATGGCGCCGTCCTACAAGTTGTATGCGCCTTTCGATGCCTCGGACGCGGGTTATGACCATGAAGGTTACCAACCGTCCGCCATCTCCATCAACTCGAACCTCGATCTGCTCTGCAGTTATCACGATCAGCGGGGGGTGGGATTCTTTGTTTTGAGGAACCAGCCGAACACGGGACGCATCCGGGTGGAGGTCCCGCCCTACGGACAGGGATCCGAGGCGCTGGGCTACGTGGAATTCAAGGTGAGGCGGACATTGGGTACCACCGGTGCTGCCAGCGTCCGTGCGACTCTGGCGGCAGGAGGCACAGCGGTGGAGGGGCAGGATTTCAAAGCGGGAGTGACGACGGTGGTCAGTTGGGCCGCGGGTGAGGCCGGGGAAAAAACGGTGCGTCTTCCCGTGCTGAACGACTACGCGCAGGACCCTGCCAAGACGGTGAAGGTTCTGCTCGGGAATTTCACCGGCGCGGTGGCTGACGGCACGACGGAGGTGATGTTGGCCATCGATGATGATGACTATGTTCCAACGGTGCCGATGCTGTTCGGTGAAACCCAGGCGGAGGGCACCGTAGGGCAGGACATCTTCTTCGCGGTGTCGAAATCATCCGGTGTCCTGGAAGTGTCTGGACTGCCGGCGGGATTGACCCTGGATCTGGTGACGGGATTGGTCATGGGGAAACCGAAGGTGCCGGGGACGTTCAATGTCATCTTCACGGCACGCAACAATACAGGGGCGGGCGATCCGCTTGCCGTCACTTTCACCATCAGTCCCGCGGCGGTGGATGCGCCATTGTTCATCACCAGCGTCGAACGGGTGACAGCCACCGTCGGGCAGCCGTTCACCTATCAGGCGACGGGCACCGGGGCCGGCATCACCTGGGAGACCTACTGGGCGGGCCAGACCGGGTTTCCCGGGGGTGTTTCGTTTGATGCTGCCACCGGGCAGTTCAGCGGGGCATTCCAGGCGGGACAGGTGGGCACTGTTGAACTGGGCATCATCGCACGGCGGGGTGGGGAGCAGGATTTCATCCTGCTTTCGGTGGAGGTTCGTCCCGCCAGCGGGACTTTCACGGCCACGCAGCGTTGGCTTGTGGACAACGGCAGGCCGTATGAAGGTGCGGCGGGCGGACATCTGGAAGACCCGGATGGGAACGGCTATGGGAACCTGCTGGAGTTCGCTTTTGGCCTGACACCGGGGCAGAAGCCCCTGCCGAAGGTGCCGTCATCCCCGCTCTATGACGGTTCTCCCGAGCCTGGGGTTCCGGTTTCGTTTTTCGACTCCTCCACCAGCCCCCGCATTGAGGTGGCGGTGTACCGGTCGAAGGAAGCCGTTGCCCGCGGGATCAGCTACGTCGTTGAGTTCAGTTCGAATCTCAGCCAGTGGGATGCTGGTCTGGACTATACCGTCGCAAACACCGGACCTGCCGGTGACATCATCACCGTGTCGGACCCGAACCCCGGGCCGTTGGTCGGTGACAAGCGCTTCTACCGGGTGAAGGTAATCCAGCCCTGACCCCCCCGGGCATTCCCCGCCGTGCAAATTGAACGCCGCACGGCGCGGAATGACATTCCATCCCGGAGGTTCTGTTAGATAACTGCCTCTGCCTGCTGGGCCGGGGGATTGGCATGGTTCAAGCGATGTCCGGTTGGCAATCCCGACCGCTATGAAAACACAGACGATCTTTTCTGACCCTCACATGGCGCTTTCCATCACTTCCGCGATCAGCCGCCGATCACAGGCACCAGGCCGGATGGGGTGGATGCGCTCGCTCGTTCGACGACTGCCGTTTCTGGGCAAATCGCTTAGGTTTTCCTGAATTCCAGCCCCGGTAAAACAATCTTGCGGGATGCCGGGTATCGGGGGATGATTCCCGCAGGAACCCCCCATGGGAAGCAGCGAGAATAAAAAGCGAGGTGAGCAGCCGGAGCCGAGCAAGTGGTCGAACGAGATCACTGGCATCGTTCTGATATTCCTTGGTCTGTTGCTGCTGTTGTCGTTGGTATCTTACTCGCCATCGGACCTGCCGCCACGGTGGTTCCTTGAGGCATTCGCGGATAAGAACGGCGGCGACGGGACGAATCTCATCGGACCGGTGGGAGGACTGCTCGGCTTTCTCCAGATCATCCTGTTCGGCGCGGCCAGCTACCTGCTGCCGGTGGGGTTGATCTGGTTCGGCGTCGTGAAGGTCGCTTTTGATGGAAAGCTGTGGCCGCGTCCGGTGATTGGTTTCGCGGTACTGTTGGTCTCCGGCGCCGCGTTCCTGGCGGCTTCCAATATTTTCTTCGACGAATGGGCGGCGCGCTGCCATCTGCCCGGACCCGGCGGGGTGATCGGTAAACTTCTTGGCGGGGTGGGGGAGGATGGAAAGCCTGTCGGCGTCCTCTCGATGGTGATCGCGCGTGCGGGAACCATCATCGTCTCGCTCGGCGCTTATTTGGTTTCGTTGTTGCTGCTGACCGGCCAGCACCCCATCCGGTTCGTCAAAGCCTGCTACCACCAGCTCCGGAAGCGCCACGCGGAATGGCGGATGCAGCGTGGGGAGGCCGGAAAGATCGCCGCTCGCGAGGCGGAGATGCTGGCGGAGCGGGAACGGCAGCGGGAGCAGCGCCGAAAGGACCGTGAGGCGGCGAAGGTCGCTGCGGATGCGAAGGTGCCGGAGCCGGATCCACAGCCCATGCTCGGCCTGCGGGAAACCCCCACTCCCCAGATCATCGACGCCTCCCAGCGCAGGGCGGGCGTGGAGTCGATGCAGCCTGGGGCGAAGCCCTTTGAGCGCAAGAAGCCCTCCGGGCACCAGTTCCTTTCCGTCAACGAATTCGAGGACTACGAGCTTCCGGGCTTCGACCTGCTGGACGCGGTCGAGATGGAGGAGTCCACGGAGGACCACCGGGAGGAGATGCTGGATACCCAGCGCACCATCGTGGAAACGCTCAAGGCGTTCGGCATCGAGGTCAGCCCGGGCGACATCACCCGTGGCCCCACGATCACCCGCTACGAGATTTATCCCTCCACCGGTCTGAGGGTCTCGCGCATTTCCCAGCTTGAGGCGGACATCGCCCGCGCCACCCGTGCGGAGCGCATCAACATCCTGGCTCCCATCCCGGGCAAGGACACTGTCGGCATCGAGCTGGCGAACAACCAGAAGGTCGCGGTGCCGCTGCATGAACTGCTGCATGATCCGGAGTTCCGCTCCGCGAAGAAGAAGATCCCGCTGGCTCTCGGCAAAGACGTCTATGGCAAGACGGTCATCGGTGACCTGGCCGCCATGCCCCACCTGCTGGTGGCGGGGGCGACGGGTTCCGGAAAGTCCGTCTGTATCAACTCCATCATCGCCTCCATGCTGTTCAAGTTCGGGCCGGATGAACTGCGGTTCATCATGGTGGACCCGAAAGTGGTCGAGATGCAGATGTACAACAAGCTGCCCCACCTCATCGTCCCCGTTGTCACGGATCCGAAGAAGACCGTCGCCGCGCTGAAGTGGGTGGTGAACGAGATGGAGAAGCGCTACCGCATCTTCGCCAAGGAAGGCGTGCGGAACTTCGACAGCTTCAACAACCGTCCGCGCCCGGATAAGACGGAGACCCCGAAGGAAGAGGAAGAACCGGAGCCGCAGGAGCCGACCATCAGCGACGAGGAGCTTGACGCCATCGTCGCCTCCATGGGCGAAGGCGACCTTGGTCCGGAAGCGGATGACGATGAACTGGAGATCGCCGAGGAGCAGATCCCGGATCGCTTCCCCTACATTGTCGTGCTCATCGACGAGCTTGCCGACCTCATGCAGACCGCCCCGGCGGATGTGGAGATGTGCATCGCGCGGATCGCCCAGAAGGCGCGTGCGGCGGGCATCCACCTCATCATCGCCACGCAGACGCCTCGGGCGGATGTGGTCACCGGCATCATCAAGGCGAACATCCCGTGCAGGATCGCCTTCCAGGTTTCCTCCGCACTGGACTCACGCGTCATCCTGGACACCAAGGGCGCGGACAAGCTGGTGGGTAAGGGGGACATGCTGTTCCTGCCACCGGGATCCGCGAAACTGGAACGTTCCCAAGGTGCCTTCGTTTCCGACGCGGAGGTGGAGCGCATCGTCGATCACTGCGCAGCCCAGGGCTCGCCCACCTTCGACATCGACATCAACGCCTCCATCAACTCCTCCGACGACGAGGAGGGGGAAGAAGTCTCCGACGCGGATGAGGAGCTGATCATGAAGTGCATCGAAGTGGTGCGGCAGGAGAAGAAAGCCAGCACGTCCCTCCTCCAGCGCCGCCTGCGGCTGGGCTATACCCGTGCCGCGCGGATGGTGGACATCCTGGAGCAACGCGGCGTCGTCGGCCCCGGCGAAGGCGCGAAGCCCCGCGAGGTGTTTCTGAAGTAAGGAGGACACTCCTGAGGTGAGTTAAATGGTTGGACCATTTGTCCCCGGAGAATAGAGGACAGTCAGAACCAACCATCCCCATGAGTGCCCAGTATAGTGATGAGTTCATGATCCGTGCCGTTGCCTTGATCGACGCCTGTGGATCGGTCACCGAGGTGTCCCGCCAGCTCGGCGTGGCGCGCAGCGCCCTCTACCGCTGGCGCGACAAGGCACGGAAGCCCGCCCCGCGCCCCACCTCCCCGCAAAAGGAAGCCGCCTTGGTTTCCGAGTTGCAGGCGGTCCGCCGCGAACTGGCCCGCCTCACCCAGGAGAACGACATTTTAAAAAAAGCCTCCGCGATCCTGGGCTCCTCTGTTCCACCCGATCCAGAACGCTGATCAAGGAGCTGCGGGAAAGCAGCGGGGCCAGCCTGCGCAGGATCTGCTCGGTGCTGGGTTTGCCGCGCAGCACCTATCACCACAAGCCCCGTCCTCCCGCGCAACCCTGGCCGGATCAGGAACTCGCCGCCCTCATCAGCACCATCTTCCACGCCAACCGCCGCTGCTACGGCTACCGCCGGATCGCCTGCGAATTGGCCAATCGTGGCGTCTCCTGCGGCTGGCAGCGGGCGCGCAGGATGATGCGCCGGCAAGGTCTCCACGCCATCCAGCGCCGGCGCTTCACCCCGAAGACCAGCGATGGCAAGGCCTCCCATCCCTGTGCCAACCTGCTTGCCAAACTGCCGCCACCCCAGGCTCCCGACCAGGTCTGGGCCGGGGACATCACCTTCATCCCGAGCCGTGAGGGTTGGCTCTACCTCGCCGTGGTCATCGACCTGTGGTCACGCCGGATCATCGGCTGGAGCCTGTCACGCTCCATCGACCGCGCGTTGGTCACCGATGCCCTGCGGCAGGCGCTCCAGAGCCGCAGGAAGATCGTTTCCACCATTTTCCACAGCGACCGGGGCAGCCAGTATTCGAGCACCGCGTTCAGGGCGATGCTTGCCGGATCAGGCCTGCGACAGAGCATGTCGCGGCTGGCCAATCCCTACGACAACGCCAGGACCGAATCCTTCATGGGTACCCTCAAAGCGGAAATGGCGGAGGAGGAAATCTTCAGGAATCTGGATGAGGCGCGGCAGAAGATCTTCAGCTACATCGATGCCTTCTACAATCCGAGGCGGCTCCATTCGTCGATCGGATACCTCAGTCCCAACCAATTCGAAGCCCGATTCCAGAGACAGAAATGAAGGACACCAGTGGTCCAATTTAGGGTTGCACCTCACTCCTGTCCTCCGGCTGCAATGGGAACCCATCAGCAAAGGTATTCCCTAACAGATTCTCCCCTTCATCCTTCCTTTAAGCCCTTTTCAACTTCATGGTGAATCCTTTGATGATTCGCCAATGCCGCCGGTGGACAGGAACGGGAGCGAAGCGGACATAGCGGCGCAGCCGCAATGTCCACCCTCCTTACTCGGTTGCAGTGTTAACCACTCACCGCTCATGGATCCCGATCCTCGCGCCTTTGTCCGGGTGGCTGGTCAGGATGGCGATGCGCTTGATGGTGGAGCTGTCGATGGCGGTGTGGCTCAGGTAGTCGAACTTGCCGCGCAGGTCGGTGTAGCCGTCCTTGTGGAAGTTGATCTCTCCGTTCCGGGTTTCCGCATAGACCTTCACATACGTCTTCGGCAGCGGGTGTCCGGCGGTGTCCAGCACCTGGATGGTGCGTTCCAGCGGCTGCCGGCGGATGTCAAGCGCACCGGAGTCCAGCACCTTCAGGAGGCGGGTGTTGCCGGAGTCCGCGGAGATCAGGACATTGCCGCCCTTCATCCCGGCGGGCAGGTCCACGCCGGTTTCGGTGGTTCCG
Organism: Luteolibacter sp. SL250; assembly: GCF_026625605.1. Taxonomy (NCBI): domain Bacteria; kingdom Pseudomonadati; phylum Verrucomicrobiota; class Verrucomicrobiia; order Verrucomicrobiales; family Verrucomicrobiaceae; genus Luteolibacter; species Luteolibacter sp. SL250. The sequence goes on along the minus strand of NZ_CP113054.1, from coordinate 3,034,995 downwards.
GCGGCCAGCGGCACGTCGAGGGTGGCGTTGGGCAGGATGGCCGGTTCGGCGTTGCCGCCTTCGCCGCCCTGCAGGAACGGGTCTTTTGAGAACAGGATCTCCAGGTCCACACGGAAGAAACGGAGTGAGGCCTTGTCCAGCGCACGGTGGCGCAGGACCAACCTGCCATCGCCGGACGGCGCCAGATCAAGCTGCGGCGCGGCCTTTCCGCCCGCCTCTTCCTTGGGCACGGGTGCTTTGGCAAGCGCGGCGATCTCATCCGCCTGGCTCACCACCGCCTGGTAGCGGTCGCGCCAGACGCCGGGCGGCAGGGTGGGTAGTGTCGCGGCGGCGATGACCTTCGCCTCGTCTGCCTTCTCGCGGTGGAAGAGAGCCACGCACTTCAGGTAGTCATAGTGGATGCGGCCTGCCAACGAAGCGGGGTCAATACGGTCGAAATACACCAGTGCCTCATCGATGCGGTCCTGCAGGAAAAGGAACGCGGAGAAGGAAAGCAGATCCGTCGAGTCCAGCGCGGGCTTCCACGCGAGCTGGTCGAGGAAAGCATGGTAGTGCGCCTTTGCCTCCGGATGGGTGAGACGCGACTCATCGCCGAAGCGGTGGATGCGGGCGTTCACCAGCGGATCAAACTCATAGGTCTCCCAGCCCCTGTGGGTGCGCGGGCGCACCTCCAGCAATGGGCTGTCCAGCCAGTCTCCGGTGGTGTCGATCATCCGGCCGTTCTCCAGGAAATCCCGAATCACGGCGGCATCCCGGTGCAGGAATCCGTAGGCGGCGACCCCGGCGGAGAAATGCAGCCGCTCCCGGAGGATGCCGGCCACGGTGGTGAAGAACGCCTTGTCCCGCAGCCGCCAGAGGATGGCATCGAGGCGGATCGTATTCAGGTTCTCCGTCCGCAGCCGCTCCAGCACCTGCTCCGGCGTGCCGTCCGCGGCGATGGCCAGCCATGAAGCTCCGTCGTGCGGGGCGGGGTCCACGGTGACGCGCAGCGTGCGTGCTTCGGAGTGCGCCAGCACCGTCCCGTCTTCGCTCACATGCAGCGGATAGGTGGCGAACTCCCCGGGCGCTGGAAAGTAGAACTGCAGTTCCTTCATCACCACGCCATACGGGTTCAGGTTGCTGGTGGCGGAAAGGGTGAGGGGATGCCCGCCGAGCGGGATGGCCCCGGCGGGGATCTGTGCCAGCAGGTCCACCCGTCTGCCGGTGCCGGTGGGGTTCGTCACCACCAGCGAGGCACGGTAGGCAACACCCGGGCGGAAGTCACCGGTGACCGGGTTTTCCACCTTCCGGCCATCCACAGTGCGGAACGGCTCCGCGAGCGTGGTGTAGGTCTGGCGGACCAGCAGCGGGGATTCCTCCGCCACCTTTTCCGTGCGTTTCGTGTCCTTGTAGAACAGCAGCATCGGCTCGCGCGCCTTCACCCGCATCGAGCCGCCGTCCACGGTCACCTCCGGACGCTCCGCCTTGAAGGGCAGGTCGAGAAGCGCGAGGCACATCAGCGCCTCGTTCGCATTGTGCGTGCAGGCATTGAAATGGGCGGAAAGGAACGCGCCGTTGCCATCCCACGCCGCGAGGTCGATCCAGAAGCGGTTCAACGGGATCAACGTTTCATCCGTCGCCGCCGTGTTGCGGAAATAGTTCGACTCCCGCCACATCCGTGTGCGTTCCGGGAAAAGTTGTCGAGGCGTGATGCGGGATCTCATCGCATAGCCGGAAACTTCACCCCCGAAAGGATCCGCCGGAGCGGCGGCTGCGAATCCATCCACCTGCGGCGCGGCGGCAGGGGCAGGTGCGACGAACGGATCAACAATCTCCGGAAGTGCTCCGGGAGAAAATGTTTGCTCTTCCAGCGCTTCGGATGATCTGAGAACCGCCGTCAGTTGTTCGATTTTCTCCAGTTCGCTCGGCGTATTGCGCACAACCAGAATGTTTCTCCGCATGGTCACACTCGAGCCTTCGGCGAAGGAGATGCCGTTTGCGATGAGCAGTTCCCTGATTGGCACGTTCGGACTGTTCGGGCTGCCCCCTGCCGCTCCGGCGAGTTGCTGGAGCAAATCAGTCGGCACGCTGAACGTGCGCATGAATAAATCCTCTCCCATCTCAGTCACGGGAACCAGTGTGACGGAGAAGTCGTCGGCAATGAAACGCAGCTTGGCCGCGTCACAGATGTACTGGAGTGCCGTCTGGAGTGGCACGTTGCGGACACGCAACTGCGGGATACGGATGGTTCCGGGGTCCTGGGCGAATGCGAGTGCATCTGACAGAGTGGAGCCATCCGTAGCAGGAGCGGTGGGCGCGGCCGGCCGAGGGCGGCGGATGATGAAATTCACCCCCTTCTTCGCTGGATCCAGCTCCAGTGTATCGAACTCCACGGCCTTCTGGCGCAGGAAGTCCACCGCTTCCTCCACCGTCACGTTCTCGAAGTCGATCTCCGGAATGACGATCGTCTTCATCTTCTGGGTGATGTAGGCCACACCGGCGCTTTCGTCTTCGCCAGCCACATCCGCCCGGGCCAGGCCCAGGCTGTCGATCATCGCCAGATCCGTTCCCTTCAGAGTCTGCGTGAAAAGCTGCGTCTCCATATCCGGGGACGGGGCCTCCAGTTGCCAGCGCAGGGATAGCTCCCGCGCCACCCGCTCCCGGGCCTCCGGCAGGGCGCGGGCGAGCAGGGCTTTCTCCGCCGCGTTCAACCGCTGCCACGCATACGGGCGCAGGTAGCCTTTCAGGTCCCGTTCCAGCAGCAGATCATCCATGAACACCTTCTCGGGCTTCTGCGCGAGCATGGGTTTCACGTGCTTGTCGAAGAAAGCCCTGTCCTTCCGCGCCAGGAACAGGTGCAGTTCATGGCAGGCGTGGGCGGACAGCATCTCGAGCTTCTTCTTTTCATCGAGCTGCGGCCACTCCGTGAGGAAGGCGAACTCGCGCAGGCGGTCGTCATTGGTCGCACCATAGAGGTATTGGTGGGCCTCCTCCAGGGTGGTGAAGGCGCGCCACTCCGCGTCCAGCAGGTTCTCGATGGCGGCCTCCGCGTCCTTCGTCAGCACGGCGGCGCTGCGGGTTGCCAGATGGTGCGCTGCGGGATCCAGCGGACGGGCGATCCGCCGGTCGCGCAGTGGCACCTCCGCATCCTGGATGGGCAGGATCACGGTGTCCTCGTCATGCAGCCGGTCCACCACCTGCACCTTCACGAACCTGGCTTTCCCGAAGTCCGCGAGCGGCAGGAGGATCCAGCCGGAGGCGTCCGGCTTCACGTTGAATTTCACGGAAGCAGGCGTGGCGAGGAAATCCAGTACCGGTGGGTATTGGGCCTTGGAACCCTCGGCATCGTCCCCTTCGTAGGATGGGATCGCCTTGCGCTTCATCGAGTCGCTCATCGCCCGCCCTTCGCCGCCGCCTTGGCCTTGCCGTGTGTCCTGATCCAGATCCTTCTCCGTCCAACGGTTCAGCAACAGGCCGGGGCGGGGGAGCATGGTACCGGGAAACACCTTCTTCGTCCGGCGGTCGAAGATGTAGCGGATTTCATCATCGAGCCGGCGGTCCGTCAGGTAGCCGCATGCGGCGATGCCGGGCATCACGCCGTCCGCCAGTGGGGCGCTGAAAGGCTCCGACGCATCGCCCGGGTGCCAGCCACTGTGGGAGAACAGACCGCCGCTGAGGGTGATGCTTGTTTCCGGCGTATGGTCGCGGACGCGGATGGCCACCTGCCCGTCCTGCACGGTGGCGGACGCGATGAATGCCTGTGCGCCATCCTCCACGGGCAGGATCCGTGCGGGAGAAACCAACAGGTCTTCCTTACGCGTGCCTGCGGACACGCTGATGGTGGATTCCATCCCGTTCTGGGTGAAAACATGGTCCCCCGGCGGCAACCCGCGGAGGTGGATGCGCCCGTCATCGACCCATAGCTTGTCGAAGTGGTCGCGTAGCGGCCCGTCATCCAGCACCTCAACCAGCGAAAGCACGGAGCGGTCCGGTGCGTTGGCGGCATGCTCCTGCGGGAAGACGATCTTCTTCCCGGCCTCCACCTGGAGATGCCGTCTGGAGGTGAGATTGCGCCTGGCGGGCTCATAGGCCGTGGAGGCGATGTCACCGCCGGTGGCGACGACCATCGTGATGCCATCCAGCGCGCCGAGATCGACGCGGCCACTCGCATCCGTGCGGACATTCGACTGCACATCCACCTTGAAGCCCTCCCGCATTAGTTGGAGGCGCACGCGCCGGGATGGCAATGGTTCGCCATTCCGCCCGCGGATTTCAAGCCGATGGCCGCCCGGGATGGGGGAGAAGAATGCGGTGGAGATGCCGTTGCCGGTGAGCGCGCCGTTCAGGGAGTAGCTGTAGGTTTCCTCCAGCTTCACCGTGTCACCGCCGGTCAGCGGATCAACGGATCCCCGGAGGGTGAAGGTGAGCTTGAGAAGATCGGCCGGAACCTGGAAGGGGATCTCCATCCGCTCCGCCAGCTTCAGGTCCTGCGCCACCACCCGTTCCGTGGTGATGCCGCCGAGCAGTTCCGCCTTCATCACCAGCGCCGGTTCCTTGATCCGTTCCAGAGCGATGGCGTGGCCGTGGTTGGTGAGGTGGACGCGCAGTTGTAGCTTCGCCTCGCGGTCAGCCAGCAGTTGTTCCCGTTCCAGGTGGAAGGCTGCATCCAGGTCCAGTTTCTCGGTGCGCGGTTCCAGCGCCACCTCTGCAGCCAGTTTGCCGACCTGCAGCACACCATCCGTCACCGCTTGGTCCGGAGCGTCCGGGATGGTGATGAGGCCCGCCGCGTCCGCGGAAAATGTCTCGTTGCCCAGCTTCAGGGATGCCTGCGCCACCGCGTTTCCCGCCTCATCCAGCACCCGCACCGTCTGGCCGGTGCCGGTCCGTTGGATGAAGGGGGTGAGCTGTCCTTTCCTGACCAGGGAGCGCGCGGAAACCTGTCCGCTCACGAACTCCACGATCCATGCGCCTGCGCCCGCAAGCTCCGGCAGGGCGATGGTTTCCCGGTGTCTCTGGAGCGGGGCGTGGCCATACTCCACCCTGCGCTCGTGGTGCGGCACCAGCCCCTCCAGATCCATGGACACCTCCGGCTCTCCTCCTGTCCGGGCGAGGTGGGACGGCAGGTCCAGCTCATAGATGCGGATGTGCAGGTCCGGCGTGTTCTTCAGGTCCAGCGTGAGCGCGGCCTGGGCTCCGGATGCCACCACCTGCGGCGCACCGGGGGTGAAGCGGATGAAGGCTTCCTCGCTCAGCGCCTTGAAGTCGGCCGGAGCAAGCACGGAACCCCAGACGCCCGTCGCGGCACCGGCCAGCAGCCGTGCGCGCGCCTGCATCTCCCGCAGCCTTTCCGTCCGGATGAACGGGGCGAACGCCGCCGCCGCGTCGTCATCCACGCCCAGGAAATGATCCAGGTAGAGGTTCAGCAACGGACGCTCGTCGGTGATGCTGGGGCAGCCCGTCGCGTCCTCGTAGTCCGAGGAGAATCCGATGGGCACCGCATCCTGCTTTCCCTTCGGAAAGAGATCGTCCTCCCGGCGTGGTAGCGCCAGGTAGGCGAGGAAATCCTCCTTTGGCATCCGCCCCAGCTCCGCCTGGAGGCGCAGGTGGTGATGGAGGACATGAGCCTTCAGCGAATCCAGCGCGGGCGGGAGCTTCATCGCATGGTCCCGGCACCGCTGGAGGTGCGCCGCGTGCGCCTGCCGGTCACGGTCGAAGTCAACCTCCGCACCAGGCCGCATCTTCGCCAGATAGGCGGTGTTGAAAGCTTCGTCGGACAGCAGCCCGGGCCGCAGCTTCAGCAGCGCATCCAGTTGCTGGAAGACCATGCCCTCATGCGCTGTCATGCTACCGAACTTGACAGGCGGTTGGAATCCGAGCGAGCGGTCCACCAGCAGCGTCACCGCAGGATGCTCCGGGTGCGGGATGTGCTCCAGGAACCAACGCACCTTCGCTTCATCGAAGTCAGCAGCCCCTGCAAGTTCGTCCATGAGGCGCTTTCCCCTGTATTGCTGGTAGGCGGTGGAAGGAGGGGAGGATTTCCTTGCCTTCTCCTCGAACGCTTCCAAAGAGATGGCGGCGGAGTCCAGCCGCGTGGGGACCGTCTCCGCCTCCGCCGCAGCATCCGGCCGGGTGTGGTCGAATTTGAGGCCCAGTTTCAGGATCAAACCTTCGACGGAACCTTCAGGATCCCTCTGGTAGGCGAGCAGCAACCGGCGGTTCTCCAGCACTTCGTAGCCGAAGTTCTCGATGGGATTCTCCTTCCGCTCCGTGGCGGTCTTCCACTCCGCCATCACCTGGCGGAACTCCTCCTCCCGGCCCGCGAGCTGGTGCGCCAGCGCGGTGTGGAAATAGGCGTTCCGGCTGCCGGGGATCAGTTCCGCAAGGGCGTCCATCCGTGTTGCCGGATCGGCGTATTTTTCGAGGAACGTGTCTTCATCCCCCGCATGGAGGCAGGATGTGGCGAGCATGAGACAGGTAAGGGCTTTTCTCATGGTGCGGGTTATGGCCGGACTTCGCTGGGGGAGGAAGGTTAAAGTGTAAGGAGGAGTAAGGAGGGTGGACACTCTTGTCCACCGGCGGCATTGGCGAATCATATGGAATTCACCGCGAGATCCCTTTGCTATGATTTCCCTTTGCAGCCGGAGGACAGGAGTGTCCTCCCTCCTCACTCTCTTCACGGCGCTTCGGCGAAAGCCCTCGCGCTACCCCGGCGCTTCACTTCATCCGGCATCCACGTCCACGGATTCACGCCCTTCTTCGTGAACACCGCCAGGCCGATGACCCCAACGTTCCGCGTCTCCCCGTGGCGCATGTTCGCATAGGAGTTGGAAACCCCGGAGAACTTGAACGACGCGATCGAGCTTTCACTGGTGCGGAAACCGCTGATGGTGACGGTTTTTCCGGAGTCTACGATGTAGCCCCGTTTCGAGAAGGAGGCGGTGCCTCCGTCCATCACGTCCAGTCCATCCACGCTGGCGACGATCTCCAGGGGCGACTTGCAGCGGTTCTTCACAACGATGGCATAGCTGCCGTTCTTCTCACCCGCGACAAGGCGGCGGCCGTAGCCCCACTCCTTGTAGGCGGGGAGGAAGCGGTAGCCGCCCTTGATGCCCCACTCCACCAGACCACCGGCAGCCTGCTGCATGGGACCCGTGGAGGAGGGGAAGCGTGACATCGCCCTGAGGCCGTCCTTGTCGTTGTAGTAGATGGCGTCGATCCCTGCTGGTTTCGATGACGCACGGGTGAAGCCGACGTCGTGGATGTGCGAGGTTTTTTCATCCCCCCAACCGGTGGCCAGTCCGGGGCGCTTCTCTTCCTGCGGACGGTTGCCCATCATCGCATCGATATTGTTCCGGTTGGCCGCCTGGTCTCCGGAGCGCAGCCCGCCGGACATGGCGGGTGCGGCTTCCTCGGTAAAGACCGGGGACTGGGTGGGCAGGCCACCGCCGGGACCCGCGCAGGAGGGAAAGAGCAGGGCAGCGAAGGCTGCGGGAAGAATGAGAAACAGATTGCGTTTCATAGTGCTAAAAAAGCAGCATTTGGAAACCGGGAGGTCAAATATTAAATGCAGTCTTTTTAGCATTTAAGTTGCGGAATTTCCAGCATTTCCTAAATTGCGGATATGAAACGTCTGGAAGAGGGGCAGGTTTCCCGCAGGGAGCGGCAGGTGATGGACATCCTTTTCCGGCTGGGGAAGGGCACCGCGCAGGAGGTGATGGATGAACTGCCGGATCCGCCGAGCTACTCCGCCGTGCGCGCGCTGCTGGCCATCCTGGAGGAAAAGGGCCTGGTGAAGCACGCGAAGGAATCCCGCCGCTACGTCTACTCTCCGGCGGTGCCGGAAAAGAAGGCGAAGAGGAACGCGCTGAAGCAACTGCTGGCGACTTTCTTCGAAGGGCGCCCGGAAAAGCTGGTGGCATCCCTGTTGGATCCTGAGGACCAGAAGCTGAGCAAGGAAGAGATCGCGCGCATCCGCAAGCTGCTGGATGAGGATGGAGGTGGGCCGTGATCGCGCTGCTGCTCTTTTCTGTTCTCGCTGCTGCGGCCGTATGGCTGGCGGGAAGGAAGGACCCCGCGCTGGACCCGCGGCTCACCACGGTGGTTCTGGCACTGCTGGGTGTGTTTCCCGTGCTGCTGGTGGTGATACCGAAGCTGATCGTGATTCCCCAACCGGTGGCGGAAGCGCAGGCCCCGTCGTGGAAGGTGTGGCTGGCAGTGGTGTGGATATCGGGTTTTCTGGTAGAGGTGGTCCGGCTGCTGGCCGCATGGCGGAAGGTCCGCGGGTGGGCGGAAGGCTCCACGCTGCTGGAGACGGTGGAAGGCGTGGAGATTCGCAGCTTGTCTGGCCTCCGCGGGCCGGTGGCGGCCGGTGTGCGTGAACAGATCGTGTTTGTCCCCGGCGACTGGTTGGTGTGGGAGGAGGACCTGAGAAAGATGGCGTTGTGCCACGAGCTGGAACATCACCGGAGGCGGGATCCCTTGCGGCGCTGGATCGCGGGCATCGCGGTGGCGGTGAACTGGTTCAACCCCCTTGTGCGTTGGATCGTGCGTCGCCTGCTCATCCAGTGCGAATATTCCTGTGATGCAACGGTCATCCGCAGTGGGGTGGAGTCACGCCGATACGCGAAGGCGCTCTGTGATCTGGCGGAGGACCGGCCACTGAAAGGCCCCGCGTTGGCCATGGCCGAGCGTGGCGGACTGGAGGCACGGGTGCGCCGGGTGATGGAACCCCAGCGCGGCGACAGCGGCCTGGCTTCCGGGGTGCTCATCCTGCTGGCGGTGGGAGCGGCCGCCCTGTTGGCGCTGGTGGGGCAGGAAACGATCACGGGATACACGAAGACGGAAATCCACCAGCGCAGGACTGCGGATCCCTTTCCCGGACTGTGAGGTGGGAAGCTGGCGCGGTCGCGGTCAGTCGTGGGTCTCGTCATTCACCAGCAGCGGCTGCTGGGAAGCTGCGGGTGAACTATTCCCCAGGCTGGGAATGACCTTGCGGACCAGCTTCTTCAGGCCGGAGTCCGCGGCGTCCAGATCCGCCTCCGCCTGGCGTGATGCCTTTTCCCATGCCGGGGCGAAGCCGGGGGCCTGCTCCCGCATGATGCGCACGGCGGCATCATAGATCTGGAGCTGGCGCTGCTCCGCGCGCCCGGGCTTCTGCTGGAGGGCGGTGTTGTTGATGCGCAGCGTCTCGTTCTGCTGGCGCAGGGACTCCAGTTCCCGCTGGAGTGTCTCGTTGCCGGAGGCGTTGATTTTGAGTTGCGTGTTCAGGTGGTTCTGCAGGTCTTTCATTTCACCTTCCACTCGCTTCAGTTCCCGGGACACATTGCGGCGGGCGGTGAATCCGGCCTTCCAGAGAAATCCGGCGATCAGGAGGCCCAGCAGGAGGCCCCAGGTGAACGGGTGGGTGAGAATGTCTTTGAGTTCCATGGGGTGAGGTCAAGGTTTGGGAGTTGTCTCCGCAGCCGGTCCGACCGGGGAGGTGGGAGCCGCCTGTGCTGGCGCCGCCGCGTCAGGCAGGGGCGCCGGAGTCGTGCCGGGTGCTGACGAAGGTTCGCCCGCATCCTGCAACCGCGCAACGACATCCTTCGTGATGTCCGGTGCATTCTTCACATAGAGAAGAATGGGCACGCCGGTGTTGCTGTTGGCGGAGGAGTCGAACGCACCGTCAAATCCCTGCTCCTGTGCGATCGTGCGGGCGGTTCCATCGATCTTGTTCAGGGAAGCGCGCATGGTGGTGACCATCTTGCGGTTGATCTCTTTCCGCTTCTCCGCATCGAAAACCTGGAACTCCTCCTGCAGCGTCTGGCCTTCCTGGCGTTTAATCTCATACTGTTGGGCCAGCTTGCGCAGGACATCATCCACCGGTGCGTCACGCTTCGCCTGGAGCTGGGCCTGGAGCTGCTTCAGCTCTTCCAGCACCTTCCGCAGGTGCACGGCTCGTTCGTCCTTGAGGATCTCAGCGCGATCTTTCTGCAACTCCAGGAGCATGATCTGCGTGGAGGTCAGGTTCTGGTAGATCTCCGTGATCCTCACCACCGCGAATCTGGGGGCAGCCACCGCGGGCATGACGGAGGCCAGGGAAAGCAGGAGCAACGTGGTGGCGCGGAGCATGTCGGAGATTGACCGGGAAACCGCATCTTGTCCACCGCAGATCAGGCCCCGATCCGGCACCGCCGCAGCCACGCCCCCCACCCAACTGCCATGACAACCGGCACTTGCGAAGTTTCATTCCCGGCGTTCATTGGGGACGGATGCCCCCCTTTTCCGATGGCATCCGTCTAACACCCTTTCAGTATCATGCCTACAGTCCGCTTTGCAGGAACAGTCACCGGAGAAAGAGACCCGAACCGTGAAATACGCGCCCGTTTGCTGGGCGAGCTCTTTGCCGCCGGATGGAACATTTACAACTCCAACGGGGATCAACGCATCTCCCTGTCCAACATCCAGAAAAAGATCATCGAGTCCGATGCTTTCCTGTTCACACCGGGGGCGACGCTCGAAGACCTTTTCAAGGCCGTCTCCATCTTCGTCGGCTACCAGACGCTGGACAAGCATCTGGCTGGGAAACCGACGGTGCTGCTGAACACCGATGCGTCATGGGACCCGCTATTCAAGCTCTTCGCTCACCTGCACGGATTGGGCACCATCCGCCAGGACCACCGGGACTATCTTCTGATGGCGGATGAAGTCGCACAGGTCGTCCCGCTGTTGGAGACCGCCCGAATGCGCGGCGTGCCGGAAGTCCCGCATGAACACATTGCGGCCATGTCGGCCGGGAGCTTCGAGAATGCGCCCCCCGCTGGCCACCTCGGCAACGTGTGCGTCTTCTGCTCCGCTTCCATCTCGGATCCCGCCTACCTGGATGACGGCTACGCCTTTGGCAAGGCGCTGGCGGAGGCGCACCTGGGCTGCGTATCTGGTGCGGGGAACTCCGGCATCATGGGAGAGGTGGTGCGCGGCGCGGTGGAGGCTGGAGGTTGGGCGGCGGGTTCCAACGTGCCGCACATCATCGAACTGGAAGGCCTGCCCGCCGGGCTGTCCAGCTTCTGGTTGAAGCCGGACATCTACACCCGCATGGAGGTCATGATCGACAACTCCGACGCCTTCGTGATCTTTCCTGGTGGCGCGGGGACCGTTCAGGAGATGCTGGCTCTGATGATCTTCAAACAACAGCGGAATCCCGCTTTGGCGGGAAAGCCGGTGATCATCTTTGATCGGAAGGATTCTGCAGGTATCAGCTTCTGGGGGCCTCTCATCGGCATGCTCCGCCCCTGGCACCGCGACGGTGGCTTTACCGTGGTGGAGGATCTGGATCAGATCATCCCTGCCGCCCGGGCGTTGATGAGGGGAGGGGTCAGGAAACTGAGTGCCTGACCTTACGCGATGCTTTTCATCCTGAGGATGGAAATACCTTGGAAATCCATCCATTTCACGCTCGTATGGCGTTGGAATCGCCAGCCATTTCATTTTGAAAATCGGAATCCTCGCCAACCCTGACAAACCCGGAGCGGTCAAAACCTTGAACGACCTCCGGCAGGCGCTGGAATCCCGCGGATGCACGACCGTGCTGGACCTCCAGTCCGCCAGGTTGATGGATGAACCCGGTGGCATTTCCGCCGCCGATTTCGCCCAGGAAGTGGACATCGCCGCCGTCCTGGGAGGGGATGGCACCATGCTCAATGCCGTGCTGCGGTTGGGCGACTTCCGGAAGCCCGTGGCAGGCATCAACATCGGCACGCTCGGCTTCCTCACCAGTTGCACGGACGAGGAACTGGACGCCTTCGCGGAATCCCTCACCAGCGGCAACTACCGCATCAGCGAGCGGACGATGCTGCAGGCCAGTGTCATCCGCCCCGGTAAGGACGCTGAGATTTTCACCGCCCTCAACGAAGTGACGCTGGCCCGTGGTGAAACCGGCCGCCTCGTCTCTGTCGGGGCCTCCGTGAATGGCGACTTTCTCAACCGTTACAAGGCGGACGGCCTCATCGTTGCCACGCCCACCGGTTCCACCGCCTACTCACTCTCCGCCGGGGGGCCGCTCATGGACCCGGGTGCGAATGTGTGGGTCATCACCCCCATCTGCCCGCACAGCCTCAGCCAGCGCTCCCTGGTGATTGGCGACGACTCCGTGATCGAACTTTTCCCCGACGATCACGGGGATGGCGCGATGCTGTTCACCGCGGATGGCCGGGATAACACGCTCATTGGCCCGGGTGACAGGATCGAAGTCCACAAATCGCCACGCGCATTCAAGCTCGTCAGGCCGAACGGCGGCTCCTTCTATGAGGCGCTGCGGCAGAAGCTCCGCTGGCAGGGACTGTGAACCCTCAGGCAACCGTCGCGGCATGGCCTGCCGCCAGCTCCAGTGTCAGGTCGATCTTTCCGATCAACCGGGAGCGCAGTTGCATCGCCTGAAACGAAAGGCGTTTCTGCTCCCCCTCATACTCCCGGCGGCCTTCGGAAGTCTCGATCCGGACTGGATCAAGCCCCCAGGTAGCGAGGTCATACGGACTGGCCCGCATGTCCAGTTCACGCAGATCCATCGCGAGCTCGAAGCAATCCAGCAGCAGTTCGGAGCCCGCCCACGGCATCACCTTCGCGCACCATTTGTACAGATCCATGTTCGCATGCACGCAGCCCGGTTGCTCGTTCTGCAGCCGGGTTTCCAGCGATGGTTGCAGCCGGTTGAACGCCCGTGCCCCGGGCGCGAAGAACCGGAACGCATCGTGGTGGGAGCAGCAGATCGGGCGGGACTCGACGAACGCGTCGATCTCAGCCTGCGGCAGCCGCAGCGAAGTCACCTTCTCATGCCGCACCACCGCACCGCCATGGACCATCGCCCACTCGTGCAGACCGTGGCAGGAAAAGAACGGCGGGCGCGAAGCTGTCGCCGCAAGCAGATCCCGGATCCACGAGATGCGCCCGCGCTCCTTCTCCGTCATCAACCCCGGCTCCGCCGAAATGATCCCACTGTCCCGCACATAATGCCGGGAATGGAAGGTCATCTCCTCCGGCAATGCGGATCCCTCCGGCCACTCCAACGCCACACCTGTACCCGGCTGCCAGTGCTCCAGCAGCGAGAGGGGGAATGGATAATATTGGAACAGGAAATCCTCGATCGGGTGGGGGATCCCGCAGTCCTTTCGCCGTCGTGCTGGCCCCGTATGACGGGCCGCCCGCTCGCGATGCGAACGTGCCATTTCCCGCCAGACATCGGCGGAAAGGACGGTCATCTGCGGCGTGCGGTCCATCGTTGGCGCGAAAGAATCATAAAGTTCGGTTTAATGCAAAATTTCCCTTGCGAAGTCCGGAGTCCGCCCCTAAACATCCGGCCCCGCGACGAAAGTCGCATGGTTCCAACCGCGGGATGGAGCAGCCAGGTAGCTCGTCAGGCTCATAACCTGAAGGTCGTAGGTTCAAATCCTACTCCCGCAACCAATGAAAGCCGTTGAACTCATTTCGAGTTCAACGGCTTTCGCCTTTTCTGGATTTCATCGGGGGGCTGAAAAAGGAGACTGTTTCCAAACCGAGTCTGTGAGTATTGGTCGGTATTGAGTGATGGAGGATTCGGGTTCTTCCCCGCTTCTCCGAGGGAGGACGCTCTCATAAATAAGAACGGATGTTTCTTGGATGATGGCCGAAAGTGGGGCGTTCACCACGTTGATCGGCCCGCGGAATCCGGAGATCGGATGGCACTTCCCCGCTAGGTTTGCGAGCGGGCGGATTTGCCGTCAACGGCGGCCCGATTTGTCAAAGCCGTCCCTCCTCGTCGTCATAGACGTCAAAGAAAAAGCGGATTCGATGGGGATGCGGGCAGTACCGCGGGATATAGGTCTCGTAGTAGGTCTGGTAGGAATCCGGCAGGTCGCAGAGGAGCTGGCAGCGCATCTGGTTGTTCCAGCGCACGATCTCCTCCTGCTCCGAAACCTTGGACTTTCCGGAGAGCCACCGGCCGCAGGCATCGTCATCGGCGCCAGTGGCGATGAACGAACGGAACTCCATGGGACTGACACCGGTGAACTGCCATAGGAACGCGGCCAACCCACAGGGATGATAGTTGTATTCCCCGAGCACGCCGAGAAGATCCGCCCGCCCCTTGTCCACAACACGGGCTGCGATGACGTAGCCGCCAAGTGTCTCATGAGGACTGCGTGGCGGCACGGTGCGGAGGTCCGTTGCCAGGGGTTTCAGAGCGTCCGGGTTCACGGTGCCGGAGGGATGGGGAACAGATGGCGGAACCTTCCTCTCTCTGTCCAGAGCAGGAAGGCGGAGCAGAGGGAGACCACCAGCGGCAAAGGAAACAGGCCGGCGCCGCCGAGAAGGAATCCGTGGAAGCAGAGAATGTTCACAACGATGGGGCCGACAATGAGCAAGCCGAGCGAGCGGGTGGCCGGTACCAGGGTGAGCAGGCTCCCGAGGATCTCCAGCACCTTGACGAAAGTGAAGTAACCTGTGGGAACCATGGCCCCCATGAAAAGTGCGGGCGCGGAGCCTTCAGGAGGGGCCGGCATTTCCTGAAACCTGAAGAAGTGGTTCCAGGCGGCGAACTGGAAGATCCCGAAAAGGAGGAAAGCTGCGACGTTGGCGGCGGGTTTCATGGTGAGCTGCGGAGGTTCCGCCTGCGGCGGAACTGCCGCAGGCGGATTGGGTTTCGGGGGGACTCCCGGTTATTGTTGGTTGAGCTTCGTTTCCTTGCCGTCGCGCTGGATCTGCTGGGCCTTGTCGTAGCTCTCGATGAGAGCCTTGTAGGGGGGCACGATGTAGTCCACCATGGCTTGGGCGAAGTCCCACGCATCCGGACGGTTCCATGTCGCCATGAGTTCGGCCAGAACCGCATAGGTGTCGGTGGGGTAGGCTCCTGCCTGGGTGATCCGTGCGATGGTGATGTCAGTTGCCATGGACGACCAGTTGCCCGACGCATCGACGACACAGAAGACCTTGTAGCCATCCGCAAGCGCGCTCAATGTCGGGAATGACATGCAGACGCTGGTGAGCGTGCCGGCGATGATGAGGGTCTTGCGGCCGGTTTTCTCAATGGCCTCCACCCACGCCGGGTTGTGCCAGGCATTGATCTGGCCGGTGCGGGGGATGTAGACGCAATCGGGGTTCTGGTCGTGGATCTCCGGAATCAGCGGGCCATTCGGACCGTCGGGCACCGAAGCGGTGGAAAAGGTCGGTATCTTGGCCAAATATGAGACCCGGGACAGACAGGCCGCATGTCTGCGCAGCGCGGGTTGGTCGATATCGCGGACGAGTTGGAAAAGTCCGCTCTGGTGGTCGATCAGGCACATCACGGCATCCGCCGGATCGATCATGTTTTCTGGAATGTTCATCGTGATTGTTGGGTCTTGTTGGTGATTTTGAATCGGGTTGGATACTCCGTCAGAAACCTTCGGGAGCGGTCATCTTATCCCAACACCCCTGATCCTCAAAATGCTCTCTTGCGTTGCTCAGCATGCCTGTTCAGCATGCTCTTTCATGGACGTCGGATTACGTTCTTTGAGGTACTTTCTGACCGTGGCTGAAGAGGAGAACATCAGCCGGGCTGCGGAGCGGCTCCATATTGCCCAGCCCGCTTTGAGCCGGCGCATGAGTGACCTCGAATCCCAGATGGGGATCTCCCTCTTCGTCAGGACTGGCCGGTCGATCCGGCTCACTTTCGCAGGGCAGCATTTCCTCACCCAGGCCCGGGATCTGATCTCCCGGCTCGACCGGATCTTCGAATCGGTCAGGGAATTGGACGGACAGCAATCGAAGGAACTCCGTGTCGGCTATGTACCTTCGATGTCCAGCCGCATACTTCCGGAGGTTCTGAAAGAAATGCGCCGGGCTTGTCCATGGATCCGCGTGACTCTCTTCGATCTGGACACGTCTTCCATGGTCAAGGGGCTGGCGGACGGGGATCTCGGCGCGGCCTTGTTGGTCAGGATACCGGGAACGCCACTTCGCGGTATCGACTACCATGAGATCACAAGGCATTCGCCGTGTGTCGTGATGTCAACGGGACATCCGCTCTCCGCGCGTGATGAGCTGGATGTTGCCGAGATCACCGGGTTTCCGATCGTGGTGTTTTGCAGGAAAGGCTATCCCGAGCACCATCGTTGGCTTGAGGGGATTTTTGGCAGGCCCAACCAGATGAAGATCCAAACCGAGTGTGATTCGGTTGCGAGCATGCTCGCGATGGTGGAATCAGGTGAAGGAGTGGCGGTGGTGCAGGAAGGATTCGAGAGTCTGTCTCCTGGCCTGGTGGTTGCGCGGCCAATCCGGAATGCGGTCGCACATCGCTTTTCATTCGGCATCGCGTGCCGGTCAAGGGAGAGTAGTCCTGAATTGCAGGAGCTCGTCCGTCTGGTGATTGCTTCCGCCGGGAAATCAGGGAGCTTTGGCTCGGTTTCTTGAACCAAGTTTTTGGGATATCGTGTGGGGAGTGGTCGATGGTGGTGTGTTATCCCTCCATTGAGGGATGAATACCACGCTTGGGACTGGCAGGATGGCCGGCATCGGGATCAGTCCTGCTGGTCGCCACGCATCCGGAATGGATCTCCGGCCCTGCATTTCCGTTTTTTCCATGTCCAAGCTTCCGATGAAGACCATTGCCACCATCCTCTTCGCCCTATTTCCGCTTGCCCTGCACGGGGCTGGGTTGAAACCGACGTCCACCACGGTCGGGGAGAGTTTCAGGAATCCTGTGGGTTACAGCTTGCAGGATCTATCCTTCTCCTGGCAGTTGCCGCTGGTGCGGAATGGCACCGCGCAGACGGCCTACCGGGTGGTCGTGGCGAGCAGCGCGGACAAGCTGCCGGACAAGGCGGATGTATGGGACAGCGGGAAGATCGATTCACCGCAGTCGGTGAAGGTGGACTACAAGGGTCCGGCGCTCCGGTCGCGTGACAGGCGTTACTGGATGGTGAAGGTTTGGGACGAGGTCGGAGCGGAAGGTGCATGGTCGGAGGTGAACCACTTCGAGGCCGGCCTGATGGACAACAGCGAGTGGAAAGGGCAGTGGATCTCCGGGGATCTGCCCACCGGTCGGAAGGAGTATCTTTTCAACCGCTCTTCCGTCCCGAAGGGCAAGAAGGCGAGCTACGACTTCATGAAGCCCGCTTATCTCCGCAAGGAGTTCGGGGCGTCCAAGGAAGTGACCAGTGCCCGCTTTTACGCGACGGCGAAGGGGATTTACAAGGCGAGCATCAACGGGCGCCAACTGGACTCCAGGACGCAGTGGGTCCCCGGGTGGACACAGCATGACATACGTCTACAGACGGACACTTATGACGTCACTTCGCTCATCCAGCAGGGAGGAAATGCCATCGGTGTGCTGGTCGGCGACGGCTGGTTTGCGGGGCAGTTGCACCGCAAGCGCAGGGATAACAAGAAGCCGTGGTTTCTGGGCCAACTGGAGATCACCTACTCCGACGGAACCAAGGAGGTGATCTCCACCGACGGCACCTGGCAGGCGTCCACCGGTCCCATCGTCTTCGGGGACATCTTCGACGGTGAGGACTACGATGCGAACGCGGAGATGCCGGGCTGGGACAAGCCGGGCTTCAACGCCAGGGAGTGGACCAAACCTGAGGTGCAGGATATCGACAAGGCGGTGGCGCTGGACCCACGCCGCAACCAACCGGTCAGCGAGATGCAGGAGCTGACCCCGGCAAGTGTGAAGGAGATAGCGGATGGTGTCTTCATCTTCGACATGGGCCAGAACATGGTCGGCTGGCCGCGCCTGGTGGATATGCCGGTGGAAAAAGGCAGCGTGGTGAAGCTGCGTTTCGCAGAGGTTCTGCGCCCGGACGGCACCCTCTACGTGGACAACTACCGCGCCGCGATCTCCGAGGACACCTACACGCCGAAGGAGGATGGACGCATCACTTGGGCACCCACCCTGACTTTCCATGGATTCCAGTATGTGGAGGTCAGCGGCCTGAAGAAGGGGGAGAAGCCGGGTGTAGGGAATCTGAAGGGCGTGGTCCTGCACAATGCCATGCCGATGACCGGTGGATTCGAATGCTCCAACGAAAAGATCAACCGCCTCCAGAGCAACATCCAGTGGGGCCAGCGGGGGAACTTCTTCTCGGTTCCGACGGACTGTCCGCAGCGGGACGAGCGGCTGGGATGGACGGGCGATGCCCAGGTCTTCGCTCCCACCTCCACCTTCAACATGGATGTTGAGGGATTCTTCACGAAGTGGTTGGTCGATGTGAACGACCTGCAGGACGAGCGGGGAGCCTACCCGAATGTGGCGCCCTTCGGCGTGAAGAACCGGGGCAGCGGCGGCTGGTCGGACGCGGGCATCATCGTGCCCTACGAGATGTACATGGCCTACGGAAACACGAAGATCTTCGAGGATCACTACGATCAGATGAAGAAGTGGATCCACTTCCTGCGTGACCACTCCTCGAAGAATCTGATCCGCATGGGATTCGGCTTCGGCGACTGGCTCCAGCCGAACTCCGTCTCCGCGCAGCGCAGTGGCAAGGAGCGCGGCAGTGACACACCCAACGCACTGGTCGGCACCGCCTACCACTACCGCACCACGCTGATGATGGAGCACATGGCCAGGGTGCTGGGCAAGGAGGATGATGCGAAGGAGTTCGCAGCACTTGCGCAGGAGATCAAAGTTGCCTTCAACCGCGCCTTCGTCGGGGAAGCGGGACGTGTCGACAGGAACGGAAAGAAGACCTTCACCGAAAGCCAGACCGCCTACCTCGTCCCGCTCAGCTTCGGACTGCTGGATGAGGAAACCGCGAAGCTCGCCGCCGGCCACTTGGTGCGGAAGATCAAGGAAGATGGCAGCCACCTGAATACCGGCTTCATCGGCACGCCGATCCTCACCTCCGTGCTCGCCCGGATCGGCGAGGTGGATTTGGCCTATGAGCTATTGGAGAAGGAAACCTATCCTTCCTGGTTGTTCACCGTCAACCAGGGTGCCACCACCATGTGGGAACGCTGGGACGCCTATTCAAAGGAGAAAGGCATCCACCCGGCGCGAGGGAATTCCCTCAACCACTATGCCTACGGTGCCATCGGGAAATGGCTCTACGCCAGCGTGGCCGGACTGAACTACGATGAGCGGCAGCCCGGCTACAAGAACGTCATCTTCGCTCCGATCCCCGGCGGTACGCTCACCCACGCCTCCGCCTGGCACCAGACCCCATATGGTCGTGCCTCCAGTGCGTGGAAGAAGTCCGGCGACAGCTTCGAGTGGAAAGTGGAGATCCCCGCAAACTCCACCGGGACCCTTGTCTTTCCGACCAGGAAGCTCGATTCGGTCAAGGTGGACGGCGATCCGGTGGGAGCGGCCTCGATGAATCTCAAGAGTGGGAATTACACCGTGACACTTAAGCTCTAGCATCCGGGGGAGGAATGTGGTCAGTAGGAAGCCGCGCACTCCATGATCCTCATCCGCCATCTCACGCTCCTCCTTTTCCTGTTGTCCCATCCGGCAGTTCTCGCCGCGGAGAAGGGGGACAAAGTCAGGCCGAACATCCTGCTCGTCATCACGGATGACGAAAGCTGGCTGGAGAAGAGCGCCTATGGCTGGAGCAAGGTGGCGACGCCCCATTTTGATCGTGTGGCGAAGGAAGGTGCGTTGTTCAGGTATGCCTACACTTCCGCGCCGAGCTGCGCACCGTCCCGCGCGGCCCTGCTCACCGGCAGGAATTTCTGGGAACTGGAGCAGGGTGCGTTCATCCAGGCGTGGTTGCCCAGGAAGTTCGCCGTGTTTCCAAAACTGCTCTCGGACGCCGGCTATCATACAGGCCGGATCGGGAAAGGGTGGGGGCCGGGTGTCTTCCCACCGGAAGGTCATGGCGACGATGTGGCGGGAAAGGTCTATAACACGGTGAAAGTCGGGAAACCGGAGAAGCATGTGTCCGCCATCGACTATATGGCGAACTTCTCGCAGTTCCTCGATGAAAGGAAAGAAGGTGCGCCGTTCTTCTGCTGGCTGGGTATCATGGAGCCGCATGGCCCGTGGGCACCGGTCAACCGGGTGAAGCTGGAGAAGAAATTCGGAGTGTTGGCGGATGACATCGCGATGCCGGGCTTTCTGGAGGACACGCCCAAGGTGCGGGGCCAGCGTGCGGACATGTATTATGAAGTGAAGCTGGCGGATGAGACGCTGGGGAAGGCGCTGGCGGAACTGGAACGCAGGGGAGAGCTGGACAATACCATCGTTGTGGTGACCTCGGACAATGGGACCGCATGTGCAGGCTCGAAGGCGTCCCCTTACGACTGGGGTGTTCATGAACCGCTGGCCGTGCGGTGGCCCGGGGTGGTGAAGTCCGGCCGCTCGGTCGATGATTTCGTGAATTTTTCCGATCTCGCTCCCACCTTGCTGGAGGCCGCCGGAGTTCCGGTGCCTGAGGCCATGAGCGGGAAAAGCCTGATGCCCATCCTGCGCTCGCCGGAGTCAGGCCGGATCGACCCTTCGCGCGATTGGATAGCCACGGGGCTGGAGTGGCATGGCGAGCAGCCCCCGGAGTGCCTGGCTTCCCGCACCATCCGCGACCATCGTTTCCAATACCTCATCCGTTTCCCACGGAATGGTGTTCCCACGGAGGAATTCTACGATCTGGAGAATGACCCGGATCACAAAAGGAACCTCGCCGGTGACGATGCGTATGCTTCCAGGCGGAATGGTCTGAAGGAACGCCTGAAGGACTACCAGATGCAAACCGGCGATCCGCGCGGGACCGGGAAGATGGAACTCTTCGACGCGACGAGGAAGTTCGTCGAATCAAGGAAAGCCGCAGGCTACAAGGAGTGATGAGGGCATGGAGAAATTGGTGACTGCGGAGGCACGCCGCTGAAGGGATTCATGAAGAAAGATCGCGGCACCCGGTGTTCACGGATGCCGCGGAGGTGGATCAGTCGATCTGGGGGAGTCGAAAGGCCATCAACCGCCGCCCTGAAGATGAACCCGGATCGAAGCCGGTCACTGGCGCGAGTTATGGAAACCGCAGATGATCTTGCTTGAAATGATGAGCGTATCTGGATAAGTGCTGGATCTTGCCATGGAAACCGCCGACTTTCTGAAATTCCGGAGCAACATGCTTAAAGACAATCTTGGATACTCCAATTCCGATATGGAGTATCTTTTCAATGTTCTGAAGCGATGTATGGCATACGGTGTTGCTGGTGCGGGAGTGGGTGCGTACGCTGGCGCGAATGCAGGGATGATCACCTTGGGAACCATGACGATTCCTGCTGTCGTGGTGGGGGCTCTGGCCGGTTATGTGGGTGGTACTGCCAGTTGCGCCATTGGCTTGGGATCGCTGAAAGGCCATCTCGACGAGATTGTCCGCATCCGTCCCTGAAAGGGAAAGGCCTCACGCGGCTCTCCTGTCAGGAAGTGACTGCGCGAGGCCCTCGGAAAAGGCAACAGGGGTAAGAGGAGTATCCTCAGCTTGCAAACAAGGGGCTGCGTTTCAGCGCCGGGTGGCGGACTTCATACCCCTTCTCCTGAGGGATTGATGTATCGCGGCGGGTGACCACTTCGTGGAGCATTTTTCCGTGGGTGCTTGCGGGAGTTTTGGTCTGACCACTGAGGAAGATGGCGGTGGTGACCCAGAAATCCATGACGGGGGCGTTTTTCATGATGTCGGATCATTCATTCATATCGGTTTGATATCAAGATCCCCGGATCACGTAATCGCGTGTGGGCTTGGTGGCCGGATGGGTGAATCCGGACGGTGAGGTCTGATAGATTCTGATAGACATGGCTGGATGGCTGTTGCCTCCCGCCTTGGGGCGTGGGACCGCGACATCGAGCGCAAGGCCGCTGACGTATTGAGGAAGGAACGTGGGTGCCATCCTCTCACGGGCTGGAGGATATGACGATGCCCCTAAAAAACATTCGTCCCGGTCTTCCGATGGAAGCCGGGACGCGAATGTTGGAGCGGAACCTTGGTGTTCCCGCCATGAAGGGGGTATGGCCGTTACTTCTTCATGTCCTCTTCATCGTCGATGCTGTGGTTCAGGATGAACTGCAGGTCGTCGAGGCCGAGGTTGGAGGCGAAGCCTTCGTCGCCGAGCACGTTGGTGACGAGCTGGGTCTTCTGGTGCTGGAGGATCCGGATCTTCTCCTCCACCGTGTCACGGGTGAGCAGGCGGTAGGCGATGACCTTGTTCTTCTGGCCGATGCGGTGGGTACGGTCGATGGCCTGGTTCTCCACGGCCGGGTTCCACCATGGATCATAGAGGATGACGTAGGACGCGGACGTCAGGTTCAGACCGGCGCCACCGGCTTTCAGGGAAAGCATGAAGACGGATGGATCCTTGGTGGTCTGGAAGCGCTCGATTTCGCCTTTCCGGTCCTTGGTCTGGCCGGTGAGGTAGTGGTAGGGGCGGCCTTCCAGTTCGAGGCGGGCCTTGATGAGGTCCAGCATCGACACGAACTGGGAGAAGACGAGCACCTTGTGGCCTTCCTCGTGGAGCTGGTCCAGCAGGTAGAAGAGGGACTCCATCTTCGCGGATTCCTCCTTGAGGTACTTCGGATCGATGAGACCCGGGTGACAGCAGATCTGGCGGAGGCGCATGAGGCCTTGCAGGATCGCGAAGGAGTTCTTCTTCACCGCCTCGTCGGAGTCGAGACCGAGGAGTGCTTTCTGGATGCGCTTGAGCTCCGCCTTGTAGAGCTCGATCTGGACGCCTTCCATCTTGGAGTAAACTTCCTCTTCCGTCCTCGGCGGGAGATCCTGCGCCACCTGGAGTTTCGTCCGACGCAGCAGGAACGGCCGCAGGCGGGATGCGAGGCGGGTCTGGGAAAGGGGATCCTTCCGCTTGTCGAAGCGCTTCTTGAAATAGGCGCGGGAACCGAGCACGCCCGGCATTGCGAAAGCCATGAGCGACCACATGTCCAGCAGGCGGTTTTCGATGGGCGTACCGGTGAGGACTAGCCGGTTCTGGGAGTCCAGTTCCCGGGCGGCTTTCGCTGCCTTGGAGTCCGGGTTCTTGATCTGCTGGCCTTCATCCAGAATGGTGGTGAGCCATTTCACCTCATTGAGCAGATCACCGCAGACACGGAGCTGGGCGTAGTTGAGGACGAGGATGTCGATTTTGTTCTGGATCTCGTTGACGTCGATGTCCTCGCGGTTCTTGAGGATCTTGACGTTCAACATTGGCGTGAACTTGCCGGCCTCGCTGTGCCAGACGTCCAGAACGGACTTCGGGCAGACAACAAGCGCGGGCTTTTTCATTCCGCCCTGGCGTTCGTTTTCCTCGAAGAGCCAGAGCAGGTAGGTGAGGGACTGGATCGTTTTGCCCAGACCCATGTCGTCCGCCAGGATGCCGCCGAAGTTGTTCGTCGCCAGGTAGGCGAGGAACTTGAAACCATCGATCTGGTATGGGCGGAGCGTGGCGTTGAGGCCTTCCGGCACGTCCGGATTGACCTCGAGCTGGATGTCGCCGGCGCGGTTCTTGATGCGCTCCCATGCCTTCGGGTCGAAGACCTCCGCCGCCTTCGGATCGGCGAGCTGCAGGGCGTGCATGCGGTGGGTTTCCCCGGAAAGGTCGAACGGGTCCAGACCCAGACGGGTGACCGCCTCGCGTTGGTCCGCGTCCAGCTTGATCTCCAGGCGCATCCAGGAGCCGTCCTCCATGCGGACGTAGCCACCACGGGCGGCGACGAGCTGGCGGATCTGGGCCTTGGAAAGATTGACGCCCTGGACGTCGATGACGATGCGCAGGTCGAACCAGTCGATGTCCTGTCCGACGACTTCGAAGCGCACGGCGGCGGTGACCGGGTCTGCGAGGATCGATCTCAGGCGCAGGTCGATGTCCAGATCGACATTCTCCGGCATCGCTTTGATCCACTCCGCGAATTTCTCCGGGAACTGCTTCGTGATGCGGGATTTGAAGGAAAGCAGCTTCTCATCGTAGGTGAGACCCATTTCCTCGAGGATGGACGGCACGGGATAGAGGTCCTCACGGGCGAAGCGCAGGAGCTGCTTGCCCTTGAGTGGCTGCTGCTCGACCAGCTCCCAACCTTCTTTGGTCAGGCGCTCGGTGCGGCGGCCTTTCGACTCGATGGCCTGCACGTCGATGACGAGGTGCTCGGTCTCCGCAGCAGTCAGGCCGGCGACCAGCTTCATCTCGAAGCGTGGCTTCAGCTCCAGATCGACCACCCGCTTGACGAGGGACTCAGGAAGCGAGGCTCCGATCTTGCGGAGGAACTCGACACCTTCCAGGGAGTCGATCACGCGCTTGGGAATGAGGTAGCGCGGCATGACTTCCGTTTCCTCCAGCCAGCGTGGCGGGCCGGGGAAGACGGTTTCGTCGGATTGATAGAATTCCTTGCGGCCCGGTAGCAGGCGGACGGAGTGGGAGAC
Source organism: Luteolibacter sp. SL250 (assembly GCF_026625605.1). Classification (NCBI taxonomy): domain Bacteria; kingdom Pseudomonadati; phylum Verrucomicrobiota; class Verrucomicrobiia; order Verrucomicrobiales; family Verrucomicrobiaceae; genus Luteolibacter; species Luteolibacter sp. SL250. The sequence continues at coordinate 3,010,684 of NZ_CP113054.1, read as the reverse complement.
GTTCTCTCCGGCGGCGGTGACCAGTTGGAGCGCGAAGGATTTCGGATCATACGGATCGTCCTCGCAGACCCACTTCAGGGCATCGGTGACGACCTTGAAATCCTTGTCGTCGAGGTTGACGATGTATCCTTTCAGCGCGGGCTGGCGGAAGATCCGGTTCATGAACCGGCAGGCTTCCTCCTGGTCGAAGTCGAGCGTGGTGTCGCCCTGCTTGCGGACATAGGAAAGGAAATGCTCCCACAGCGTCTGGCTGGAGGAGTCCATGAGCAGCGCGGCTTCATGGTGGAGGGAGACGTAATGCTCGATCTCGTTTTTCTCGCGGAGCTGGACCCAGACATTCGCCTTCTTCTCACGGACTTCCAGCCGGGCCTCGTTGATGGTGGCCACCAGGCGGAACTCCACGTCCAGCGGGGCTTCCTGCGGCGGGCGCTCGTTGACCTGCTCGATGCGGTCATACCAGGCGGCGACTTCGCGTTCCTGCTCCCAGTCGGCCATCTTCTTCTGAACGTGGCCGAGGTCGGTGATCACGCTCATGAACTCCGGGTAGGGGAGCTTCTTCTTGTAGAAGGCGTAGGCGATGTAGTTCCAGAACTCCAGGATGTCTCCCGGAGGCATCGGCCACAGTTCCAGCGGCTCGTAGGTGGTGATCTCCCAGCGGGGGGTGATGCGCACCATGTCATGGTCGTGCAGCTCGCCCTCGATCACATAGCGGCGGTAGCGTTTCTCGATCTTGGTGACGAAGTCGGCCTCCTTGTCGTCCAGTTCGCGGCCGAGTTTTTCCTCGATGATGTCCAGGATGGGGGTGTCATCGAACTCGTTGGGGGACTCCGGCAGGTCTTCCCCGCGGTGCATCCGCTCCATCATGGTGGCGTATTGGCAGGCCCCGGAGACGATCTCGTCCTCGGCGGTACAGGAGCCGAACCAACGGTTGCCCTGGAGACGGAGGCTCGTGCGGAAGGTGCCGGTTTCGTCCTCGACGCGGCCCTGGATGAAAAGGTGGTTTCCGAAAATCTGGGTGACGGCACCGTCCTTTTGAAGCATTTCACCGCGTTTGCGGGCCTCCTCAGGGAAGCTGTTCAGGAAGTTCAGTGTGGCTCTGTCTGGATTCATCGTATGATGGCTAAATTGGCTCCGGGATGAGCTCTATCGCCTTCCCGGTACAAGCGGTGGGGGCGCAGCATACCGCACGGTCTTTCATTCAATCAACAAAAACTTGAATGATCGCGAAATGCTCAGAACTTCAGCTTGAAACGGAAAAATGAGCCAATGAAGAGCAATCCCCCTGTTAGGATGATCGCCGCGCCGAGGTTGCAGTTGGCCCAGGTGGCCAGATAAATGCCGCCGATGGAGGAGAGAATGGCATGGAGGACCACCCCGGCTAGGACGCCCGGCAGACGCTTGGACACCAGCAGGGCGGAAGCGGCGGGCAGCACCAGCAGGGCCACCGACATGACGGCTCCGACCGTCTGGAAAGCGGCGACCACCACGGCAGCGGTGGCTCCGAGTAGCATCGACTGCGAGCGGGTGGGGGCTTGGCCGGTCAGCTTCGACAGCACTGGATCGAACGAAGTCGCCAGCAGGCGGTGGTAGAGCAGGGTGATGAAAACGATGGCCCCTGCGGCGGCGGCCCCCGATGTCAGCGTGATATTGGGGACGTCCAGATTCAGGAAGCGTGTGGTCGCCCCGTGGATGGCGGTTTCCAGGTTTCCGAAAAGCACACAGTCCGGATCCAGGTCCACCTTCCCGGCAAACTGACGCAGCAGCAGCACACCGATGGAGAACATGGCGGTGAAAACCACTCCGGTGGCGGCGTCCTCCCGGACCCCCGCCTTGCGGTGGAAAAACTCGATCACCATCACCGTGAGCCAGCCGGAGAACGCTGCGCCCAGGATGATCCATGGCGAATCCAGCGAGCCGGAAACCAGGAAGCCAATGACGATGCCCGGCAGCACGCTGTGGCTGATGGCGTCCCCGGTCAGGGACATCCTCCGCAGGACCAGAAAGGCACCGGGCAGGCCGCAGGCGATGGCGGTGAAGGCGGCGGTGGCGGCCAGCCAGAGGATGGTCGGGGACTGCCACGGGTCGGTCCAGAAAGACAGGTTCATGGCCGTGCCTCCTTTCCGTCATCTTCCGCCGGGATGCGGCTGCCATGGGGATCCAGTTCCTGCCTGCCCAGCCGTTCCTCCAGCCGGCGGCGGCCTTCCTCATCCAGCCAGTGTTCCGCGCGCTCCGCGGATTCATGGACGTGGTCGGGCTTGTAGGACGCCCGCTCTGTCAGATAGCGCTCCCACAGGCGATGGGCGCGCACCAGACTGGCTGCGAACTTCCGGCCGGATCGGGTGAGGGACACCTTGTATTCGCTGACTTCCACCCACCCGGAGGAAGTGAGCTTGCGGAGGGCTGCCGCGACATTTCCCGGGATCGCCTGACGGAACTCCGCCGTGGGGAGGGCCACGTTCCTGCCGACCGTTTCCTCACGCTGCCACAGCCGCTTCAGCATGTCCTCACCCACGATGCGGATCCGCTCCCGGCGCCTGCGCAGCAGGGTGGGGATCCAGCCGGAGCGTTTGCCTAGCAGGGTGGCACCGAGAAAGATGCCTGTCACCGACAGTGCCATCAGCGGGCCGGTCGGCAGCCCTCCTCCTTGCGCGGAGATCGTCACGCCGACCACGCCTCCTGCCGCACCGAAGACGCAGGCGAGCAGCGCCGTCCGTGGCAGAGAGGCGGTGCAGAACCGCGCCGCCGCGGCAGGGGTGACCAGCATGGCCGTCACCAGCACCACCCCCACCGCCTGCATGGCGATGACGATGACGATGGTCAGCACCAGGAAAAATCCGAGCTCGATCCATTTCACCGGCAGTCCCATCAGCCGGGAGAAGGCCGGATCGAACGAAACGATGCCCAGCACCCTGAACAGGAGGGGCAGCAGGACCGCCGTGAACAGCGTCACCACCGTCAGCAGAATCAGGTCGTTGCGGTCGATCGCCGCCACCTGGCCGTATAGGAACGCCTGCACCCCGGCGGGCTGCAGCTTGGAGATCATCGCGATGCCGAAGGCGAAGAACACGGACAGCACCAGCGCCAGCGCGGCATCCGCTTTCAGCTTCGTGTGGCGGAGGATGGCGGTCAGCGTCAGCGTGCCGATGACACCGGCCGCGACAGCACAGCTCAGGACGACCAGCGGATTCCGCGTGGTGCTCCATGCCAGACCGGCGACGATGCCGGGCAGCACCGCGTGGGAGATCATGTCTCCCGTCAGCGCCATCCGCCGCACGACCACGAAGGTTCCCAGCAGCCCGGAGACGACGCCCAGCAGCAGGGCGGCGATCACCGCCGAGGAGACCGCCGCGACCGTGAACGCCAGCGTCATGGAGCCTTGCCTCCTTCTCCGCGGGCGGCGCGGTTGGAAATCTCACTGAGCATCGTCAGCTTCCCACCGTAGGTCTGGTTGAGGATCTCCGGCACGAACACCTCCGCCGTCGGACCGTGGGCGACCACGTGGCCGTTGAGCAACAGCAGCCGGTCGAAATAACGCTCCGCCGTCTGGAGGTCGTGATGGACGACAATGACCGTCTTGCCCTCATCCCTCAGGCCGTGGAGCAGCGAGACGATGGTGCGCTCCGTGGCGATGTCCACCCCGGCGAACGGCTCGTCCATCAGATAGATCTCCGCCTGCTGGGCGAGCGCCCGCGCAAGGAAGGTCCGTTGCTGCTGGCCGCCGCTGAGTTCACCGATCTGGCGTCCCGCGAGATCCGCGATTCCGGTCTGCTCCAGTGCCTCCCGCGCCCGCGCCTTCTCCGCCTTTCCAGGCCGACCGAACCAACCGAGTTTCGCATAGGTCCCCATCAGAGCCACATCCGCCACGGTCACCGGGAAATCCCAATCGACCGATTCGCGCTGCGGCACGTAGCCGATGCGACCCAGCACCTGGTCCAGCGGCTTCCCCAGCAGTTTCACCCACCCGGTGTCCGGCTTCACCACATCCATGATGGCCTTCAGCAGGGTGGATTTTCCGGCCCCGTTGGGCCCCATGATGCCTGTCAGGGAACCATAGGGGATCTCCACGTCCACGCCATGCAGCACGGGCTTCCCCCGGTAGGAGACGGACAGGTCGTGGGTTTCCAGGGCCGGATTGCTTTTCATGTCAGAAACGGAAGGTGACGCCTTGGGCGACGGAGAAGTCCTCCGCAGCATCGTTCAGGCCGACTCCGACGGCAATATCCCATTGGAGGTTTTCCGTGGATGCCCACGTGAGTCCCACGTTGCCGCTGGCTTCGTAGTCACCGTCACCGGCGACCCCCACATACTCGATGAACAAGCCCAGCTTTTCCGTCAGGGAGACGCCCAGCACGGCGGAGTGGAGGAAGTCCCATTCGTATTCGCCGCTGTCGCCTTCCCATACCCGTGCCGCCTCCACCTGGAAGCCGAAGCCGAGGCGCTCCGTCAGCTCGATGGAGACGGGGAAGATCACGCCGCCCTCCCACTCGCCCGTGCTGACGGCGGTCTGGGAGGGGATGGAAACGTAAGGCATCAGCGCACCGGCGGTTTTGCCTCCGTCATTTCCCCACAGATTGTGCTTCAGGCGGAGTTCGATGTCACCGAAGCCTTCGCTCGTTTCACCATCGGACTGCTCATGAATCCACGGACGGAGGACCAGTTGCAGGTCGCTCGCGGCGGTCAGACCCGCCTTGAGGTTCATTTCACCGAGCGTCCACGTTTCATCGGAGCCATCCTTGCCGAAAGCCCACATGCTGGACTCCACCTGGAATCTTCCGGCCTCCACGGTGATGGGGCTTTCGGTGGTGTCAGGCCGGTCGGCGGAGAGTTCGCGCTGGAACTCCGCGGCGTGGAGGGCGGGTAGGAGGAGAGGGAAAAGAAAGAGTGGTTTCATGGTTGGGATCATTTCAGGCCTTTCACGACGGAGTTGACGTTGTGCTTCACCATGCCGGTGTAGGTGCCCTTGTCATAGGTCTCACCGTCCACGGTTGCCGTGTCACCCGGTGCGCCCAGCGCGTCGGAGAAAAGAGGTTGGTCGGACACTGCCACACCGGCTTCCGCGGCGACGGCGGAGATGCCCTTTTCATTGATGGAGGTTTCCGCGAACACGGTCTTCACTCCCTGGCTGCGCAGGTATTCCACCAGCTTGCTGCGGTCCTTCAGGCCCGCTTCCGCGGCGGTGGAAACGCCCTGGAGTCCCCGCACCTCGAAGCCGAACGCGCGGCCGAAATAGAAGAACGCGTCATGGCTAGTCACCAGGATCCGTTTTTCCTGGGGGATGGTGGAGATCTTGTCCTTCGCCCAGGCGGACAGTTCGTCGAGCTGCTTCTTGTAAGCCTCGCCGTTCGTCTGATAGACCGCCGCGCCGTCAGGGTCGGCCTTGGTGATCGCAGCGACAGCGGTATCCACCGTCTGCTTCCACAGCAGGGGATCGCCCCATACGTGGGGGTCCTTCGTTCCCTCGAAGTCTTCCTGAGGGGAGAGCAAATCCGCCTGGGCGATCCCGTCGGTCACCGCGACCACGTTGCGGCCCCGCTTCGCCATCGCCTCCAGCGTGCTCTGGAAGCGGCCTTCCAGATGTAGTCCGCCGTAGAGGACGACATCCGCTTTTTCCAGCAGGTTCGTGTCCGCCAGCTTCGGCACATAGTTGTGGGGATCCACCCCCGGTCCCATCAGCCCGCGCACCTCGACCCGGTCACCTCCGATGACCTTCGCGAGATCCGCCACCATGGTGGTGGTCGCCGCGACCACCGGCTTTCCGCCACCGGCGGATTCCGACTTCGTGCAGGAGACGGCCAGCAATGCACCGGCCATCAGCATCATTGATTTCATGAACATGGGCGGACCCTAGCAAAGTTCGGATCACTCGCAACTTAAAAACTTAGCTGAAGCTAAAAATAATTGTGATGGATAATCAGGCGTCTGGTTCCGGGAAGGCCTTGGATTGACAAATTCACCTATATTGATATTCGGATTACCCTATGGACTACCGGCCTTCCCGCAGTTTCCTGATCCTGATGTCCGCGTTCACCGCCTGCGGGGTCGCCGGAGCATGGGGATGGCACCGGATCAACTCGGTTCCCGGCCACATCAGGTCGGGAGGGGATCTATGGGAGATCCTGACCTACGAACCAAAGCCGATTTTCGAAGCACCCAGCGCGGCGGAGATCGCCCGCACCAGAGCCAGGGCGGAGCTCATGAAAGCGGAGCTGATTCATACCCATCCGCTTCTGGCCATTGATCACCGTATGATTCCTGCGGAACAGAATGCCTTTCTGCGGCTGCATCGTTTGACCGGCGACGGACAGGCACCCCACAAGAATGTCAGCCGTGAGCTGTCAACCGCCATGGAGGAAAAGAATGGATCCGGGTGGGATGCGGCGGAAATGCGTTCGATGCTAGACGGCCACCGTCCCTTGATCCGCGAACTCCGTGAGATCGGTGAGCTGAGGGAGCGATCCGTCAACGGAATGCCTGGCGACTACACTGGCTTTGTCAGCGCGCGTGAGATCAGGAATCTGGCAATGGTGATGCTCCACTCCGCCAAGCTCGCCGCGGTGGAAGGAAATGCCGGACAGGCACTGCGGGATGTTCAGTGCGTGAGGGCGATCGCCACCCATTATCAGGAAGTCGAATCGCCCACCCTTCTGATGACGACGGTCACCATATTGCTGGATGGAATGGTCCGCGGCTGGGTCATGGATGAAATGGTGACTGTCCTCGGCCCGGAGGCGGATCTGCGGCCGTGGAGAGAACTTCTGGCGGTGCGTTCCTATGACCCCAAGCTTCTCTCACACACCTTGCGGGGGGAATGGCACTACCTCACGGGATCGTTCCTGCTTCCCGTGCTCCTGCGCGATGGCCCGAACACCCCTCCGGATGTGGATGATCTGATGATATTTCTGGCTGACCGGTTTTCGGAAAGCGTTGAACGCGTAGCCAAAGCATCCCTTGCGGATCTGATTGATCTGCCGGGGATGGACGCATCGGAATATTCCCATCTTTCCACGGAAAGCCGGGAGCTTGCACGCCTTCTCACCGTCGGCTGGTCGAAGTGGGGGAATGGATTCGTGCGGGAGGCTGTCAGACAGCGGATGGCACTCGCCGCGATGGAAATCCTCATCCTCGAACGGTCAGGTTCAGGAGAAGTCGGTCCGGACGTCATGGCACGTCTTCCCAGGAACCCGCTCGACGGAACGCCTTTCCTCTATGATCCCGAGACCCGCACTGTGTCGCGGTTCGCCGGGGATGGGGACAGGCCGTTGATTCTGCCGGAATGACCCGGGGCATGCGGAGCCTATTTCACCGGCTGCGGTTCCAAGTGGATGACGATCTCTCCCTGGAGACGGATAGGGCCAGGGCCGTGGGTGACTTGAAATGCATGCCAGTTGACATCCTTGATCCGGTAGCCGGAGTTGGATGCAGCTTGTTCGATCAGCTTGAAATCGGGCGAATTCTTCAGGATGCCGAGAGCGATGGGAGCCAGTGATGGCGCGGTTTCAGCTCCCCGGACAGGCATCGAGTTCGGGCGCGGCAGTGCGTTCATCAGGCTCAAGGGATGCCGTGCTTCCAACTCACGGAGGAGATGGATTTGCAATGACTCGCAGCGGACGAGATAATCACCGAGAGCGATTCTTTCCAGAGGTAGAGGGGACTTGGCCCGCGCAGTCAATATCGCGGCGACAAGGTCGGCGGTGTGCGTCTCGAAACCGATCGCGGTCCCTTTCGCCGGGTGACAGCGAAGGACGGTGGCGTTGCCGATGGTTTCCAGCGTCCATTTGATGGATGAATCCACGCGGAGGGGAGAGTCCGCCGCGAGGTCGTCCACCGGTGGTTCGACGGCCAATGAAAGTGCTGACATCAACAGGGATTGGGCGGTGACCCTCAGGATGGATTTCATGGCATTGTCCCGGGATGGGTACCGGTATAGCGAAAGACAAGCGGAGAATTGTCTGGAAATTCCCACGCCTGTCACCCCGGCGGCCAGCTCACCATTTCACCTCGCAGCCGATACCCAGCACACGAGGAGCGCCGATGTCCGCATTCATGGACGGTACGGCCAGTCCGACCATCCGTGCCGTGGCGTAGCGGTCGTCCAGCAGATTGTTGCCGAAGACATGGACGCTGACGTTCTCCCACGCATAGCCGACGCGGGCGGAGAGGAGCTTGCGCGTTTCCAGATTCGTCACCGCGGCGTCCTGCACCGTGGTGAAGCTGGTGTCCGCCCAGGTGAAGCGGGAGGAGGCGAACCATCCGGTGGGATGGTGGAAGGCCAGCCCCACGCTCGCGGTCAGCTCCGGGGCGTTGGAGAACTTGCTTCCGGAGAAGTCGGTTCCCTGGAGCTGGAGGTCGCGGTATTCCGTGTGCAGCCAGCCCAATCCGGCGTGGCCGGTGAAGCATTCGGAGATCTTCCAGCGGGACTCGACCTCCGCCCCGTAGCGCCGGGAGCTGGATGAGTTGGCGATGAGCTGGTCCAGCACCGCCGTTCCTCCGGCGGGTGTGAATGGCACCTGCTGATCCTCGATCGACGAAGCGAAAATATTGAGCGATACGGCCAGATCCGTCCGTGGCTTGTAGTCCACGTAAAGCTCCGCGTCCCAGCTAGTCTCCTCGCCGTAGGGACGGGCGACTGCGAGGGTCTGCGCGTAGGCGACGCCACCCGCACGGTGACCGCGGCTCACCCGGAGTCCAGCCTCCACCTTGTCGTGTCCGGTCCAATGGACGCCGAGTTCCGGAAGGATGGCGTCATCGCTCGTCCGGCCATCGGCGAAGCGGTTGGGCAGAAGGAATTGGGTGGAGGCGTCCACCTCCCTCCGCTCTTGGAGGGCCCGCAGGCCACCGCTGATGCGCCAGGCCGGGGACAGCTTCCAGTTGAGATTTCCGAACACGGCGAATTTCGTGACGACCTCGTCCAGCGTGGTGGAGAACGGACTGCCGCCGGGGATGGGGAAGATGCCCACTCCTGCATTGCCGGTCTCATAGCGGCCCGACTCGAAGTAGGCGCCCAGCGTCCAGTCCAGTGTCTCGCCCTGCTGCTCCAGCAGGAGGTCCTGCGTGAAGCGGAACTCATCGTTGTAGCCCTTTGCGAACCAGTTGAGGAAAGGGGAGGAGTCCAGGTCCAGCAGCCTGCCGAGATCGAACCGCTGGAGGTTGCTCTGGGAGGTCAGTGTCAGATCACTCCCCAGCGAAAAGCTGCCCTTGAGGGAGCCGAACCAATGGTCCGCCGGAAAGGATGGCTCCGTGTTCCGTGCGGTCTTGCCGTCCAGTTCATCGCCGATCAGGCCGGCCACACGGAGGGTGTTTCCCAAGGGGTTCCCCCTCGTACCGTCATACCCGGCGTTCATTACAACGGAGTCCCCGCCGCCAAATCTCGGTTTCCACAGCAGGGTGGCGGTATGGCGCTGCCGTTCGGTGGAGGCGAACTGGTGGTCCCCGTAGGTGATGTTTTCCAGATAGCCGTCGGACTCCTCCCAGTGGGAGGCGAACCGAAGCGTCAGCTCATCCGGGAGGATGACCAAGTTCTGGGAAAGATAGGCGCGGCGGAAGCCATAGTCACCGACACTGAGGGCTGCCTGTCCGGTGAAGGAGAACTCCGGAAGCGGGGAGGTGAAACGGAGCGCTCCGCCCAGCGACGATGCACCGGGTCTGACGATCTGTGGACCGTTCGCTATTTCCACTCCATCCAGATCCGTCGCCAGCGGCGGGAGATAGGTGAGGACACTGTAGGACAGCGGAATGCCGTCGCGGGTAGCTGTGATCAGCGGGTTCGAGCTGGTACCCACCGTGGAGAACATGCTTTCCTGGCCGAGTCCCCGCAGCGTGAAGCCCAGCGAGAAATCCCCCGACACGTAGGCATTCGGAACTGCGGGCAGAAGGTCGAGGAAGTTGGGGCTGGCCGTGGCCGCCGCATCGAGATCCTCCTCCTGGATGGAGTGGGTGTAAGAGGTGTCCGAAGGCTTTGCCCGCTGCGCGGTGACCTCGATCTCAGGCAGGGCATTGACATGCAGGCTCTGGGCGAGTGACGCGCAGAGGATGAAAGGGGTGTTGCGACGGCTCATCCGCATCGGGTTTTTTCCACGCGGAAACTGTCAGCCGCTCTCCTTGAGGCAATCATATTCAGACGCGAAAATTTCGGTCTTTTCACATAAGTTGCTTCCTTGCAACAAGCTGGGTTCAACCGGCTGACGGTGATTTTCGGCCTGCGGTGAATGCCCGCACGGTGATTCCCAATCCGCCGACGACAAAGAGGGCGGGAAACCAGATGGAGTAACCGGGTGCCTTCGTGTCCGGCTTCAGGACTGAAAAATCCGGGTTGTTCGGATCGACCCGGCAGGTGGTGCTGGTTCCTTCCTTGAAGGCGTCCAGTCGCTCCTGGACCACGTCGGGTTTGGAGGTCCATGGATTGCCGCGCCAGGTCATGTGGTCTCCCGTCCGTGCCTTGCCGGCGAAATCGTAGCCGTAGGTCACGCTGACGCGGTACTCCGCCGGGGAGTTCGGATCGACTCGTCGTTCTTCGGTCGTGGATTCGATGATCACGCACCTCACCTCCGGCCATGACTGCATGTGGCGGGCACGGTCGAAACTGCGCCACATGAGCCAGAAAAAGACGCCTCCCATGAGAGCTAGGCTCAGGCCGATGGCGGCGAGATAGAGGCGGGCGGCGGTGGATGGTTTCGCTGGAGCTGACATCGATGTCGGTAAGGGGATCAGAGGCCGGGCTTCGGTGCGGCGGCGGGGGCGTCCCAGGCGTTGATGCCGGTGAGCTTCGTCTCACGCTTGAACACCTTGTCCCCGGCGGTGGCAAAGAGGGTCTTCCGCTCCGGACCCGCGAAGCAGAGGTTGGAGGGGAAACGCGCGCCGACCGGCATCGGGATGATGAGATTCACCCGGCCCGGTTGGTCGCAGACCTGGACCCCCATGGAGGTGGCGACGAGTAGCCAGCCGTCCTTTGTCATGGCGGTGCCGTCCGCTCGGCTGCGGTTGTCCAGGTCCCCGGGAGGCAGATGGAGATGGTGGTAGGGCTGCGCATCGGACAGGGAACCATCCGGTTGGCGCATGATGGACCAGACGAAGCGGTTGCCGGGATCCGTCACGTCGAAGCGGCCCTGGTCCGGCACGGCCTCGATGCCGTTCACGCCGCCGAACTTGTCGCTGCCCAGCACTTTTTCCTGGCCCGGACGGATGATCCACACGGACTTCGTCGTTGGCTCGGTGGCGTAGATCACGCCGTCATGGGTGACCACCAGGTCATTCGCTTTGATGTCCTTCGCGTGGATCTTCTCTTCCTTCGTCTTCACATCCCAGGAGACGATCTCACCGGCACCGGCGCGGCATCCGTAGAGCCGTCCGTCCGGTCCGAAGGCGAGGCCGTTGGTCTTGTTCGTGTTCTCAAGGAACAGGGAAACCTTCCCGTCCGGAGCGACGGTGTGGATCTTGCTGTTGGGGATGTCGGAAAAATACACCGTGCCGTCCGCAGAGGCGACGGGGCCTTCCGTGAAGCCGTGGCCCTCGCTCACCAGCTCCCAGCCTTTTCCGTCCACCAGCATGTCCTTCGTCTTGCCCTTGCACTCATCGTAGTGGGTGGTGACGGGCTTCGGATGGTCCTTCCACAGCCAGCGCATGGCCTCCGGGAGGATGGCACCGCCGTGCTGGCCGGAGTGTTTCCCTTCGCCCCACACGTGGTTCACCTCGTAGCCGGAAAAGGTCAGCGCGCGCTCCATCGCCTGGTTCGCCATCCACCAGTCGCCGCAGTAGATGTTGTTGTCGTTGGAACCATCCTGGAGGAAGATCCGCAGCGGCTTCGACTCCGTCTTGCGCAGCAGGGTCACGATCTCATCGCCCCCGCGCAAGCCGACGTAGGTGCCGATGGTGGAATACACGCGGCGGAACGAATCCGGCCGGAACCACGCGACATTGAAAGCGGCGATGGCACCGGAGGACGAGCCGCAGATCCCGCGGTCGCTGGGGTCCGTGCTCACCTTCAGGTCCTTCAGCGCGACCGGCAGGATCTCATTGATGAGGAAAGAGGAGTAGTCGGCGGTGAAGGCGTCATATTCGTAGCTGCGGTTGAAACGGGGCTGCCCGTCCGGCTTCGTCGCTGGAACCACGCCGGGGTTGATGAACACGGCGATGGTCACCGGCATCTCCCCGGAGGCGATGAGGTTGTCGAAAACGATCGGCACCTTGAACGATCCCTTTTCGCCGATGTAGCCGCCGCCATCCTGGAAGACCATCAGGCAGGCGGGTTTCGAGCCGTCATACTGGGAGGGGACATAGACCCAGTAGTCCCGCTCCGTGCCGGGAAAGACCTTGCTGCCGGAGAACTTCGCCTGTGTCACCTTGCCTGCGGGCACGCCTTCTTTCCGTACCGAGGCGGGGTCCACGGGGTAGGGGCCTTCCGCGAACAGCGGGGAAAATGGCAGCAGCAGGAGCAGGGCGATGGATTTTTTCATGGGCGGCGCGGATAGTAAGCGGAGAATACGGCGGATCTTACCAGCAGTTTCCGGAAGTGATTGGGGGGTGGACGCCCGGCGTTTGATGTTCCAGATTCGCGGCGTCGTGAAACTTGATTCATCCCACCTCTCCTACTGCACCAACATCCATCCCGCCGAAACTTGGGAAGCCACTGCGGAAGTCCTGCGCAGCCATGTGCTGGCCGTGCGCGAGCGCCTGCTGGCCGGCGGTGAGCTGGAGGACGGTGCGCCGTTCGCCATCGGCCTGCGGTTGTCCGCCGTGGCGGCGGAGGAACTGCTGGCAGGGGAGCGTCTGGAGCGCTTCCGCGACTGGCTGGCGGAGACGAACACCTACGTTTTCACGATCAACGGATTCCCCTACGGCAGCTTCCACGGCACGCGGGTGAAGGAGCAGGTCTTCCTCCCGGACTGGAGCGACCGCGCGCGGCTGGAATACACGAAAAACCTTTTCCGTATCCTGTCCGTCATCTCCCAGCCCGGCACCGGAGCGTCCGTCTCCACACTGCCCGGCTCTCACAAGACCTTCCATCCCCAAGAGGGGCCGATCCTGGCGCACCTGGTGGAGCTGGCGTTGTTCCTCGATGAACTGGCGCGGGAGCACGGCCGGGACTTCCATCTCGGACTGGAGCCGGAGCCGCTGGGCCACTTCGAGAACACGGAGGAGACGCTGGCCTTTTTCCAACGGCTGCACGCCTCCGCGCCGGAGCATTCGGAGATCATCCGCCGCCGCATCGGCCTGAACTACGACGCCTGCCACCTCGCGCTGGAGTATGACGAGGCGCGGGATTCTCTCGATGCGCTGGTGGCCGCCGGCATCCGCATCTCCAAGATCCACCTTTCCAGCGCCCTTGCGCTCGATCCCCGCGACACCGCCGCCCTCGAGGCCATCCGGGAGTTCGACGAACCGATCTATTTCCATCAGGCGCTGCTGCGTGATCCGGAGGGCCGCATCAAACGTTACCCGGACCTGCCGGACTTTTTCCAGGCTCTCGATTGCGGCGAGGCGGCTCCTGCTGATTTCCGGGAAATGCGCGTCCATTTCCACATCCCGTTAGACACCGCGCCGGAGGCACCGCTGCGCTCCACGCAGGACCAGATCCAGCAGGTGCTGGCATGGCGGCGGGACAACCCGGACGCCTGCAACCACTACGAGATCGAGACCTACACCTGGGGCGTGCTGCCATCGTCCATGCACCGTCCGGTGGACGAACAGCTCGCCGCGGAATACCGCTGGGTGCTGGCCAACGCGTGAGCCCGCGGCCGTGTCACCTGCGCGCGTAGCGGAACCCGGGGAAGGCCCGCACCAGTTGGCGGATCTCCAGCTTCATCAGCGTGGCGGAGACCACATGGGCGGGCAGGCCGGACCGCTCGATGATGCGGTCCACCGGCTGGTCGTCCGCAGTCACGGCGGACAGCACCTTCGCTTCCTCCTCGGGGAGCTGGGGCTGGTCGGATGATTCCTCCGCCGCGGAGGTGGATTCCTGCTGGAAAGGCAGTTCGCCCAGATCGTCCAGCAGGTGGGAACCATCTGCCACCAGGGTGGCTCCTTCCCGGATGAGCTGGTTGCAGCCCATGGAGGTGGGCTTGTCGATGGGGCCGGGCACGGCGAAGACCGGCTTGCCATACTCCGCCGCCAGGTTCGCCGTGATGAGCGAACCGGAGCGCAACGGGCACTCCGTGACCAGCAGCGCGCGTGACCATGCCGCGACGATGCGGTTGCGCATGGGGAAGGTCTGTTGGTCCGGTGGGGTGTGGAGGGAAAACTCGGAGACCACCGCGCCGTGACCGTCCGCGATCATCTGGGCGAGGCCCAGGTTCTCCGGCGGATAGAGTTTTCCCAACCCGGAGCCGAGCACCGCGATGGTCCGTCCCTTCGCGGCGATGGCGGCCTCATGGGCGGTGGTGTCGATGCCCCGTGCGAGCCCGGAAACGATGGTGAAACCGGCGTGGGCGAGCTGGAATGCCAGCTTCTTCGTCACGTTCGTACCATAATGGGTGGAGCGCCGCGAGCCGACGATGCCGATGGCGTGGCGGTCCCGTGCCTCCAGCTTTCCCCATACGTAGAGCAGTAACGGCGGATCATACGTATTCCGCAACGGGGCGGGATAGTCCTCATCCGCCTGCGTGACGATGGAAATGCCGCGCTCCTCCGCTTCCCGCAGTTCGCTTCCGGGATCCGCATGATCACGCCATCCGGTCAGGATCTTCGCGGTCTCCTCGCCGATCCCATCCACCCGCATCAGGCGGTCCTTCGGCGCGCGCAGGATCGCGTCCGGGGTGTCGAATGCCTCCAGCAACCGCTTCACCCGCACGGGCCCGATCCGGGGCAGCAGGTTCAGGGTGACGATGGCTTCGCGCGGACTCATGGACGGACCCGCAGGATGCCGGGATGAACGGGCGAGTCAAAGGGGAAACGGTATGCACTCTGGCGGACTCCTTTAGACAAAGCCCGTGTTTCCGATGGATGATAGATTCACCTCCTATTGGAAATCGGTGATCAATTTGGTCAGATACTGGTAAAGCAACCGAAACGCATGGATCGTCACCGATATGTGGAGGCCCGCCAAGATCGTGGTCGAAACCAATGAAATGATCTGTGTTCTCTTTGATCTGAAGGTGGCGGAAAAGAGCGAGACGAAGCCCAGCAGAACCAATACGCCGCCGTAAAGACGGCTCTCCACCGGGCGGAAAAGCCGCATCACTCCCCCCGGCGGAGTGTTCATATCCTGGAGCTCCTCAGTGTAGAGGCTGATCAAACGATGGGATATCGCGGCAAGAACCAGGATGGCCAAGCCATGGACGATGGGAATGATCAGCATTCTCCTGCTTCCGGACTGGCTGGTGCAGCCGACAGGTGTTTGGTAAGGGTTGCTGTCTCCCGCCTTGATGGAATCGCTCATCTGCTGGGGCTGCGGCGTTCGGTCCGAGGAAAATGCAGCCTGTAGTCCGGTTCAGTTGATGCCAACCACCACTTCGTCGTTGATGATCTTCCCCGAGGGCAGGCGCAGTTCGATGGGGATCACGGAAAGCGTGTTCCTGGTTTCGGTCTTGATGGATTTCGGTGCATCCCACTGCACCCACTTCGTCTCCCCGTGGCCGATGATGTTGATCCGTTGCGTCTGGAGCCAGATTCCCTCGGGATTGATCACGGAGAACCAGATTTCAGTGGCACCGATGCCGACGATGTTGCCTATGGATCGCGATTGAACGATCTGACACCGCAGGTTGGTTCCTTCGATGTCGGCTGATCCCAAGGTTCTTTGGGAGTTGATCCGCAGAATGATCACCGTAGCCAGTGCGAACGCCAGGCCGATAGGGACGGATTTGTTTTTCATGGCTTCTGAAGGGCAGCCGAAATCACGGCGTCCGTGTTGCTGTGCGGAGGGCCTATGCCTTCACCCGTTCCAGCTTGATCGGGTAGGTGTTCCCGGAGTTCCACTGGGCGATGTAGACGCTATCCTCGTCATCGATCAGGATTCCGTGGGGATTGGTGAAAAGCTTCGTGTCACTGCCCATCGGCTGCAGCTTGCTGTCCACGTATTCCGCGGCGGGGGCGCCGAGGTTGGAGAGGACTTTCAGGTCGGGGCCGAGGATGCTGATGAAGCCGCTCTGGATCTTCTTTTTGTCGCCTTGGTTGCCATTGAGGTAGGGGACCATGGTGAACTCGCCGAAGGGGACGATGAAGTTCGGCTTGGTGCCTGGGAGGTCGATCACATCGACCAGTTCACCCTCCATGGTGAAGCGCTTCAGCTTGCCCTCCGTGCGGGAGGTCACCCACAGGAGGTTCTTCGCATCCCGCGTGTCCACCCAGGCACCGTGGGCGCAGGCGAGGGAGCGGCCGTCAGGCTCGTTGCCGCCGAAGGAGGCGACGTATTCGCCCTTCGCGTCATAGCGGTGCACCCAGCTCTTGCCGTAGCCGTCCACGACGAAGAATCCGCCATCCGGGGCGAGGGCGACGTGGGTGGGCTTGAACTCCTCCGGCTTGGTGTATTTCCCGCTCGCCTGCGGATGGTCCCAGGTGCGGAGGACCTGGCCGTCCAGCGCCAGCTTGTAGAACTGGTGGCGGCTGTGGTCGGTCATGTAGAAGACTTCCTCTCCGTCCTCGACTGCCAGGGTGAGGCCGTGCGCGCCGGGATACTCCGTTCCCCATTTCCCAAGAAGCTTGCCCGCCTTGTCATAGATGATGACGTTGTTCTTCGTGTGGTTCGTCAGCAGGAAGATCCGCCCGTCCTTCACCTGCACCATCGCATGGCAGTCCTTCACCGGAGTCTCCGCATCCAGCACGCCCCAACCGGGAACCACCTTCCACTGGTATTTGCCCTGTCCCAGCACGGCGGCTCCTGTGGTGGGATCCTGTGACTGGGCGGATGCGACGGCGAGACCCGCCACGGCGGCGGAAAGGGATGCGATGAATTCGCGGCGATCGGTGTTTTTCATGGGTTGGCTGCCATTCAATGCATCCGGCGGAGGCTGGCAAGAAATCCCGCAGGGAACCTGTTCGTGACCATGGACGGCGGGCGGATTTCCGCTAGGATGGGGGCCATGATGATTATCGAGGAGTCGGTGAAGCTGCCCGCCCAGTTCCGCGTGGAGGAGGAACTGAGGGAGCAACTGAGCGGCAGGCCCGGACACCAACGCTGTCTGGAGGGCCGTGGCGAGCTGCTGCTGATCGTCCATGAAGTGCCGAAACCGCGCGTCCCGGAACGCACCGGCCTCTATTTCTGGAAGAACCGTGAAGGCCGCTGGCAACAGGCAGCAGGTCCGGGCCTCAGCGGTCTGGGCGAGTTGCTGGACCGCTATTCGAAGGCCATCGACGGACACGGCGAGGTGGTCGATGAAGCGGACACGGCGGCTGAAATTTTCACGATCCTGCGGCATTCCGGACCGCTGGCCCGCTCCACCCGGAACCTGGTCCAGGCGCTGGAGCAGACGCTGGCGATGGATCCGGATGACCGCGAAATCCGCGCCTTCCGTGATCGGGCGCGCGAGATCGAGCGTGCGGCGGATCTTCTCAATAATGATGCCCGGGTGACCCTCCAGTTCTGGCAGGCGGAACGCTCGGAGCAACAGGCCCGCTCCGCCGCCCGCCTTGGCCGGATCGCCTACCGGCTCAACCTGTTGGCGGGGTTCTTCCTGCCGCTGGTGGCGCTGGGCGGCCTGTTCGGCATGAACATGGACCGCTGGGGCGGCATGTTCTGGATGGTGGTGTTCCTCGGCCTGACGATCGGCGGCCTGCTGCTGTGGGCCGTCGGCCGGAATACCGGAAAGGACGCGGATTTCGAGGATGAGGAGGGATCTCCCTGATCATGAGCTTCGACTATGAGGATCTGGCGAATCCGCCTTCCACCGGCGGGAAAAGGAAGATGATCCTGCTCGGCATCGTCCTTCCCGTGCTGATCTCCCTGTTCGCGGCAAAGACCTGGATCTCAATGGAAGCCTACTGGCCGGGCAGGCGTGGGGGCATGACGATCTACGATGATGCGGCCCGCGCGATGGCGGTCCTCCACCTGTCCATCGCCTGCTTCTGCCACTCCCGCTGGTTCTGGGGACTGCGCGGGGAGGAAAAGATATTCAAGGTGGGCATCGTCCTCTCGATGCTCACCGGCCTCTGCGCGGGCTATACTGCGTTCATCCTGGCCATGTAAAAAAAGCGGCGCCCGGAGCCGGGAGGCTCCGTACGCCGCTTGTGAAAGCATTTCCTGATCAGGAAAGCGAAGGCACGCCCACCGAGGTGTCCGTGTCCGCGGAGTAGTCCACACCTGCCAGGCCGAAGCCGAAGAGGCGGAGGAAGCTGGACTGGTAGCCCTCGAAGTCGCCCAGCTCGCCGAGGTTCTCCGTGTTCACTTCCTTCCAGCGTTGGTCCACGATGCCCTGGATCTCCGGGGTCATTTCCCAGTCATCCACGCGGATACGGCCCGCTTCGTCCGGCTGTGCGTCGCCGCTGTAGAGGTGGTCGCGGAACAGGCGGTCCATCTGCTCGATGGTGTCCTCGTGGTTGCCTGCGGCTTTCATCGCCTTGTAGAGCAGGGAAATGTAGAGTGGGACGACCGGAATGGCGGAGCTGGCCTGGGTGACGAGCGCCTTGTTGACGGAAACCCATGCCTTGCCGTGGAGCGGAGCCAGCTTGGCGTCCAGTTCGCGTTGCACGCGCTCGAGATCTTCCTTCGCCTTGCCGATGGTGCCGTTCTTGTAGATCGGCCAGGTGACTTCCGGCCCGATGTAGGAGTAGGATACGGTCTGCACTCCATCTGCCAGCACACCGGCGTCCAGCAGTGCATCGATCCACATTTGCCAGTCCTCTCCGCCCATGACCGCCACGGTTTGCGCGATGTCATCGCCTTCGGCGGGTTCGATGGTCACCTCGTTCACCACCCCGTTGCCGGTGTTGAGGTTCTTGTTGGTGTAGCTGGTGCCGACGGGCTTGAGGACGGACTTGTAGACCTCACCGGACTTCGGATCCGTGCGGCGCGGGGAGGCGAGGCTGTAGATCACGCAGTCCACCTGGCCGAGGTCGGCCTTGATCGCGGCGATGACCTGGGTCTTCACATCATCGGAAAAAGCGTCACCATTGAAGGAGCGGGCATAGAGGCCGGCTGCGGCCGCTTCCTTTTCGAAGGCGGCGGAGTTGTACCAGCCGGCGGTGCCGCACTTCTCCGCTTCACCGGGTTTTTCGAAGAACACGCCGATGGTGGCGGCATTCGAGCCGAAGGCGGCGGCGATGCGGGAGGAAAGTCCGTAGCCGGTGGAGGATCCTATCACGAGCACCTTCTTCGGGCCGTTGGCGATGAGTCCGCGGCTTTTCACCACGGAGATCTGTTCGGCGACGTGTTTCGCGCATCCATCAGGATGGGCGGTGGTGCAGATGAATCCGCGGATCTTTGGTGCGACGATCATAGGTTGGGGCAGGGTAGCGGGGGAGTGGAACCCGGCAACTGTTTTCATGGGGGGAGTCCGGTGATTTGGAGATTGCCTCCGGAGCGGGAGGCTGGATGATGGACGCGAACACTTTCCAGCAAATGGGGCATTGGTATTTCGGAGAAAATGGCCAGCAGGTCGGACCGGTGGATGAGGGATCCATCCGGGGGGCGATCCAACAGGGCAGGGTGAACCTCCAGACGCTGGTCTGGCGGGAGGGTATGCCGGACTGGCTGCCGCTCGCCCAGGTGCCGGAGTTGTCCGGGCAGCAAGTGGTTCCGGCCGGGTATCCGGCATCGCCATACGCTGCTCCCAACGCCCCCTATCAGGCCTATGCCCAGAATTTCGCCCCTACTTCCGGCAATGCCATCGCCAGCATGGTCTGCGGCATCCTGGGGCTGGTCACCTGCCTCATCATCCTCGGTATCCCCGCGGTCATTTGCGGGCACCTGGCGCTGAAGCAGATCAATGACAGCGCCCTCCCCATGGGAGGCCGGGGAATGGCTATTTCCGGGCTGATCATGGGCTACATCCAGATCATTTCCTGCGTTGTCGGCATCGTGCTGGTCATCTTCGCCGCCGTATCACAATAGATTGCCACAGGAGCTTGTCCGTGCTTGGGTGTGGCTGGTTCAGCAACTCCGACAAATCATGCAGTGGTACTACTCGAAGAACGGCACCCAGCTCGGCCCTGTGGCCCAGGGTGAACTCATTTCAAAGCTCGCCTCCGGTGAGGTCTCTCCGGCGGATCTGGTGTGGAAAGATGGGATGGGCGACTGGATCCCGGCATCCCAGGTGGCGGAGCTGCGGCCAACTTCTGCCGCGGCTCCGGTTTCCACCATTTCTCCGGAAACTCCGGCCGCCACACCTTACAGCGCCCCGGTCTCTCCCTATTCTCCGCCTGCTGCGGGTGGGGAAGTGATCTCCAACTGGCTCTGGCAGTCGATCGTGGTGGCGGTTCTGTGCTGCCCCATCTGCGGCATCCCGGGCATCGTTTTCGCCGCGAAGGTCGATGGGCTGAAAGTCGCCGGTGACATCGAGGGCGCCAAGGCCGCGGCGTCCAAGGCCAAGATGTGGACGCTCATCGGATTCGGGGTTTCGGCGGCATTCTGGCTCCTCTACATCATCTTCGCGATTGTCGTGGGTGTGGGAGCGGCTGCTTCCAGTCCGACCCCATGAGGAAAGACCGGGCACTGGTGGTGGCGCTCGCGGTGCTCGTGATGGCCATCGGCGCGGCTACGCTTTACCACCGCGCACCGGGAGGTACGTCCTGGTATCCCGGTTGCCTCATGCACCGCGTGACCGGGCTCCATTGCCCTGGGTGCGGCATGACGCGGGCTGCCTATGCCACTCTGCACGGGGATCTTCCACGGGCGTTCCGGATGAATCCCGTGGGGATGGTTCTACTCCCCGTCGGGATGATGGCGCTGGCCCTGGAGGGGGTGGGTTGGGTCCGGAACCGGCCACCTCCTTTCCGGATCAATCCGGGGGTGAAAGGAGCGTGGGCACTCGCCTGGTTGATGATCGCGTTCTGGATCCTGCGGAACATCCCTATCTGGCCGTTCACCCTGCTGGCACCGTATTAGACCCGCTGAGAACCGCCCTTGCGGGATCAGCGGTGAGGGGGTAGAACCCTCGCATGTCTTTGCTCCTAGGGGTCAACATCGATCATATCGCCACCTTGCGGCAGGCGCGGTACGCGCACATGCCCACCTCTCCGAATGCAGAGCCGTCGCCCTATCAGGCCGGCCTGGACGCGCTCGAAGGAGGGGCGGATTCCCTGACCATCCACGTACGCATGGACCGCCGCCACATGCAGGATGCGGATGCGTATGAGATCCGGGAAAAGATCAAGGCCCCCCTGAATCTGGAGATGGGCATCACGGAGGAAATGCTCGGCCTGGCCCTGAAACTGAAACCGGAATACGTCTGCCTGGTCCCTGAAACCCGCGAGGAAATCACCACGGAAGGTGGCCTGGATGTCCTTGGCAGGTTCGACACGACGCGGATGGTGGTCGCGCGGCTGCAGAGCGCTGGCATGAAGGTCAGCCTTTTCATCAACCCGGACCTCAAGCAGGTGGAAGCGGCGGGCGAGGCTTGCGCGGACATGGTGGAGCTCCACACGGGTTGCTTCTCCAACGCCCAAGGGGACTTGGTGAAAGGCCAGGTGGAGCGGCTCGTCGCCGCCGCCGAGGAAGCCCACCTTTCCGGGATGCAGGTCAACGCCGGCCACGGCATCAACTATGCGAACGTGACCCGCCTTTTCGAAGTGCCCCACCTCGCGGAGTTGAACATCGGCCACAGCATCATCGCCCGCTCCACCCGGGTGGGCCTCACCGCCGCAGTGAGGGAGATGAAGGAGCTGATGGCCGGATATCCACTCTGAAACATGCGCATCCACGGCATAGGCATCGACGTGGTGGAGGTGGACCGGATCGAGTCCGCCATCGCCCGCCACGGTGAGCCGTTCCTTTCCCGCCTCTTCACGGATGCGGAGCGTGCCTACTGCGCCGCGCAGAAGCGTGCCGCGCTCCACTATGCCGCGCGTTTCGCGGCCAAGGAGGCGGTGTCCAAGGCACTCGGGACTGGTATCGGAGGGGAGGCAGGATGGCTCGATCTGGAGATCATCCGTGATCCATCCGGCGCGCCGAAACTGGCGCTCCATGGCTCCGCCGCCGCATTTGCCAATGACCGGGGCATTTCTGAAATTCAGATCAGCCTCACCCACGCGAAGGACTACGCGGCTGCCAATGCCGTGGCCGTGGGCGAATGAAACTTCACGACGACCATTTCATGAACCTTCCCATCCGTCCCCGCCGCAACCGCCGCACACCCGCCATCCGCTCACTGGTCCGCGAGACGGTCCTGTCACCGTCGGACTTCATCCTGCCGGTATTCTTCCACGAGGATGCGGACGATACGCCCATCGCATCCATGCCTGGCTGCACCCGCTGGTCGCTTGATGGTCTGGTCCGGGAAGCCGGGGAGTCCTTGGCCGCAGGGGTGCCTGCGGTGGTGCTTTTTCCGAAGATCGGGGAGGACCTGAAGTCTTCCACGGCGGACGAATGCCACAACGACGATGGTCTCGTCCCCCGGGCGATCCGTGCGCTGAAGGCCGCCCATCCATCGCTGTGCGTCATCACCGACGTGGCTCTGGATCCCTACAACAGCGACGGCCACGATGGCATCGTGCGCAGGAATGAAAGGGGAGAGCTGGAGATCCTCAATGATGAGACCGTGGAGGTGCTCTGCCAACAGGCTCTCTGCCACGCACGGGCCGGAGCGGACATCGTCTCGCCATCCGACATGATGGATGGCCGGGTCGCCGCGATCCGCGCCGCGCTCGATGCGGAGGGCTTCGCCGATGTCGCGATCATGAGCTACACGGCGAAATATGCTTCCGCCTTCTACGGACCGTTCCGTGGCGCGCTCGATTCCGCGCCGAAGGAAGGGGACAAGAAAACCTACCAGATGGATCCCGCCAATGCCCGGGAGGCGATCCGTGAGGCGGGGATGGATGAGATGGAAGGGGCTGACATCCTGATGGTGAAGCCAGCCGGACCCTACCTCGACATCATTTCCCGGGTCCGGGACGCCTCCACCCTGCCGGTGGCGGCCTACCAGGTCAGCGGGGAATACCTGATGCTCAAGAGCGCCTGCGCCGCCGGTTGGCTGGACGAGCGGAACGTCGTCCTGGAATCCCTTACCGGCATCAAACGGGCGGGGGCGGACATGATCCTCACCTATTTCGCCAAACAAGCGGCGCTCTGGCTCGGGGAAAAGTGACCCATCCTGCGGGGAAAGTTATCCCCCAGAACGATTCCTTGACCGCTTCAGGATTTGCGCGAGTGTCAGCGTCATCATGAAACGCCCGCTTCTGCTGCTGTTGCTTTCCGTCTCCGCTGTTTTCGCCCAGGCGGAACCCTCCGCGGAAGCCCTCAATGCCGCCAAGGAACTCACCAAGGCACTCGGTCTGGAAAAGCAGCACGAAGCCGGTCTGGCCACCATGACGCCCATGATCGAGAACCTGGCGAAGCGGCTCCAGCTCGATGAAAAGGATGCCAACGCCCTCCGGGAAGCCTACAAGGAGTGGTTCACCAAGGATCTGGACCAGACAAAGCTGCGCGAAGAGGTGACGAAGCTCTACGCCCAGACATTTACGGTCGGGGAGCTGAAGGAACTCAATGCCTTCTACGTTTCTCCGATTGGCCAGAAGACGGTCAAGGCCATGCCGGAGATCATGCAGAAGTCCGCCATGCTGGGCATGCAGGAAGCCCAGAGCAAGCAGGCGCTCCTTCAGGCCCGTCTCCAGCCGTTCATCGAGAAAGCCAGCGCCAAACAGCAGCCGGCTCCCGGACAAGGGCCGGCTCCGTTCCCGGCACCGGCCCCCGGCCAATGATCACTTCCTGAGGCCTTTCGGACCGGCATTTTTTGGCTTGTCGAACGTCACCGTGGTGACGGACGTGCGCCGTTCCTTGCCGGCGTCCCCGTCATAGCTGGAGACCTGCATCTTCCTCAGCGTCCATACGCCTCCGCCGATCTCCATCACGTCCTCCACTTTGAACTCCTTCAGGAGCTTGCTGTTGCTGAAGCCGCGGATCTGCATGAACGCGCCGAATTTGGCGTCCACCCAGATGTAGACCGTGTCATAGCGGCCCGTGGTGCCCTTCGGCTTGTTCACGCGCAGCTTGTAGGCGGGGCGCCCGCCGATCTCTTCCTGGCCCTCCAGCGTCGGGTTCGGCCAGTAGAAGAATCTCAGCGCCAGGTCCTCATAGGTCAGATCCGTGCCAGCGATGGGCTGGGTGATCTTCTCGTCAGGGAATTTGAAGGTTTTTTCATCCTTCAGTTCGAACAAGTCATAAGACTTGTCAGCGAGACGCATGTGGAACTTCTGCCAATCATTGCCCTCATTGAATTGGAACTGGATGTTCTCTCCGCGGAGGAAGAGGACAATGGGGGTTTTCCCATTGAGCTTTCCCGTCAATCCTTCCTCCACCTGGGTCAGTGTGGCGGAAACACGCGCTCCCTCCAGGATCTGCTGGGCATTCTGGGCGAACGCCGCGGGAGCGACAAGGGCGACGGTTGATGCGAAGGCGATTTTGAAATTCATACGTTAAAGATGGCTCAATCATCTGATAGGACAAGTGCCGGGGTGATTTCCTTCAAAAAACCGTTACCGGCAGTGCGGAATTCTAAAATCCTCCTTTTTGAAGCTTGATGATCGGACCCACTCCGAATTGGATTCTCGGCGAACGCGCCGCACGTTCCCCATCACCCATGAGTCTCCGCAAACAGCTATCGGACATCCTGCCCGCTCTCCTCCCCGGCAATCCTTCCGATGCGATCAAAGGCACCGAGCTGATCCGCCTGACCCGCCTGCAACTCACCGGTAATTATTCGGATGCGTCGTTGCGCTACCACTTTTCCATCATGTCCTGCGACCCGGCCTCGCCGATCGCGAAGGTGGAGAAAGGCCAGGGTTACTACCGCCGCAGTGCGCCGCTGCCGGAACTGTCCGGCGCCCAGGAACTGCTTTCGATGACCCAGGGACGGCTGGAGGATCTCACCGCGGACCATGGCGGCATGGATGATGCGATGCTCCGCATCCGCAAGTTCCGCGCCGTGGTTACCCGTTACTACGAGGTGAACGGACGCTTCCCGTTCGCTTTCCGCAGGGCCTTCGGAAAAGACGCGCCGATCAGCAACCTCTGGAAATATCCGGAACTGGTGCTCGTCGATTGGGAAACCGGCGGCTCCCCGGATGAGGAAATGTCGCTGGATGAAACGATGCTTGCTTTCAAACAACGCCTCGGCATCCCTCCGTTCCGCCTGCATGCAGCCCGTCTGAGGCTGCAGCCATCACTTTCCACCTACCGTGAGGACTTTTTCCAGACCCTGGCCGTCTCAATGTGGGCGCAGGGAGGGGAATTGATCTACGCCGGTCCGGTGGAGGACGAGGCTCTGGCGGACAGCCTGCGGAAGCTCAGTGCCGCATTCGGCGTTGGTGTCACCTCGTTCGGTCTGACGACTGAGGCCCTGGAGGACCTCCCGCGACCCGCGAACATCCTCAACGCGCATCCACGGGAGACGGAGGCCATCATGGCCCGGCTGGAGATCAACCGCATCGCCGCGCCGCGTTCCCGGCCCCATCTGGACTGGAACGCCCTCAGCTCGATGCGCCATGAATCCGAGGAAGCGGAGAAGCTCGTGGAATGGTTGACCCGCTGCATCGACGAACGCCGCGCGGAGAGTTACAAGGAAGACTGATTTGACGCCCTCCATGGGATGTCCGACGCTTGGGCATGGCATGGAATTTCAAAAGCGTGGCGATCATCGGCTCAGGCGCCATCGGCTTGTATTACGGCGGACGGTTGGCGCAAGCGGGGGAGAATGTGAAGTTCCTCCTCCGCTCGGACTACGATGAAATTTCAGCGAACGGTCTGAAGGTCGAAAGTTGCGACGGAGACTTTGATCTCCCCAAGGTGCAGGCCTTCCACACACCAGAAGAGATCGGGCCGGTGGACCTCGTCATTGTCTGTTGGAAGGCGACGGCGAATGCCAGCCTGCCGGACGTGCTGCCGCCGCTCCTGCATTGCGCCACCGAAGTCCTGACGCTCCAGAACGGCTTGGGGAACTGCGAGTCCATCGCGGGAATCGTCGGCCCGGAGCGGGTGCTCGGCGGACTTTGCTTCGTCTGCATCAACCGGCTTTCACCTGGATTGGTGAGCCACACCGCGGGCGGCAAGATCGTGGTGGGGGAATATGCGGAGGGGGCTGAGGGGAGGGCTGCGGAAATCGCCCATCGCTTCAAGGCAGCGGGCATTCCCTGCTCCGCGGCGGACAACCTCCAGCGCGCGCAGTGGGAGAAGCTCATCTGGAATGTGCCGTTCAACGGCCTCTCCGTCGCGGAAGGTGGCGTCACCACCGATATTCTGTTGGCGGACCCGGCCATCGAGGACCGCATCCGTGCGATCATGCACGAAGTCGTGGCCGCCGCGAACGCACAGGGCCTGGGCGTGGAGGAATCCTGGATCGAGTGGAACATCGAACGCACCCGGCCGATGGGGCCCTACAGACCATCGACCATGATCGACTTCGTCGAAGGTCGTGAACTGGAGCTGGGCCCCATATGGGAGGAGCCTATCCGCCGTGCTGAGGAGGCAGGTGTTGCGGTTCCGGAAATGAGGCGACTGCTGTCCGACATGAGACATCGTGTGGCTGAAAGGGACGCGCGGCAGTGACCTTCGTGGGACGTTCGGCAGCCGCCTCCGGTTCCCAACGGACTCCTTCGTGTCGAAGATCCCGCAGCTTCTGTCACTTCTTCTCGTGCAGCTCGCCGTTCCGGTAGGCGTCGATGAGCTGGAGCAGCAGGTTGATGGAAATGTCGATCTCCGCACCGCGTTCCGTGTCACGGACTTTCCGGGGAGTGCCGAAGGTCCGCAGCACCGTCATCTTTGGAATGATGTCCAGACCCTCCAGGACGGCGGTCTTCGGATCAGGGAATGCATGGTGCTCCGCAAGGGTGTCTCCTTCCGGACCGAGGATGAGGGTATAGCCCCGGTCGCCATAGGCTTCCGAAAAGGCGCCGTCGATGGTGATGGCGTTGCCGCCACGCTTCACGGGGTTTTCACCCTTGTCGATCTTCACCGGCACGTGTCCGTTCACCAGCAGTCCGCCGCCTTCCACTCCCATGTCCCGGGCGATCTGGTCGCAGAAGTCGAAGTCGTGGATCCACCGGAACCATGGATTGCTGTGTTCCTTGTGGGTGGCCTTGTCGGCGATGAGGTAGGTTTCCAGCGTGGCCATCCGGTCTTTCCCGAAAAGAGGGGAGAGCGGACCTGCCCATAGATAGTAGAACCAATCCTTGTCCGCTTCCGTGGCATCGGCGGCACCGGCGCGGAAGGCCCGTTTGATGACCTTGGTGAAGGCGTCGAAAAGTTCCGGCCCACGGTGTTCACGGCCGTCCACCACCAGCGGCAGGTATCTCCCGCACTCCTCGACCGGCAGGCAGGCATGGAAAATGACCGCCTGATCACGCACCAGAGCCATCCGGCCGTACTCCGCCATCCAGTTCATGTGCTGCCACAGACGCGGTGAACTGACGAAGCTCTGCTCGATCTGCTGCATGCAGTCCTCCTCCTCCGGAGAAAGGCGGTTCGGATCCGCTGGATCGATGGTTGGGAAGAACGTATCACGCAGGGGGTGGCTGACTCCATCGATGGTGATGGTCCCGTTGGCGTGGTCCAGATGCTTCAGGAGATCCCGTTTCTCCATCTCCCACTCCGGATGGCGGGCGATGAGCTGGCCTTCGAGCTTGAACTGGATGACGGCGATGGCTTTCTGCATCCGGGCGACAAGCAGGGGATCCCGTTTGCCACTCCGCTTCGCCTGGAAACGCTCGGCGGGGTCATCGCCATAGACCTTGTGGGCCAACATCTCCAGAGGCTTGGTCAGCAGGCCATAACCTTCCTCGATCTGGTACATCCGCAGGTAGCGGAGGGAAATCCTCAGCACGGTGGCGATCGATGCCCGCTGGCCCAGGCATGCACCCATCCAGATGACGTCATGGTTACCCCATACCAATGAGACATTCGGCTGCCGCATCAGGTAGTCCACCACCTTGTCCAGACGCGGCCCCCGGTCGCCCAGGTCACCCGCAACGATCAACTCCTCGACGGTCAGGTTCCGGATGAAATGGGAGGCGGTCCGTATCAGCTCGAAATCCAGATCCAGCGCCATGATTTCCCGCAACTGCACGTCGATCATGGCCGGGTCATGCCCCCCGGCGGGGTAGTTGAGCATCGCCTCGAAGAACTCCCGGTGCTCTTTCGGAGCCAGCACCTTCACATCCTTCCGCCTGCGGGTGCGGATCAGCGCGCGGATCAGGGTGAACTGCCGTTCGAGCGTGGTCTTCACCCAGGCGTGGCGGCGGCTGGAATCCGCCAGCAGTGACGGCTTTTTCAGGACAATGACCTCCGTCGGGTAGTAGAGGACATTCATCAGATCCTGCAGCTCGGCGGCATCCAGATGGTCGCCGAATGAAGTTTCCACCAAGGGACGGAGCCGTCCGCTGGCATTGTTGATGACGTGCCGGAGCTTCTGGTTCTCTCCGTGGATGTCTGAAATGACGTGGATCACTCCTTTCGGCAACTCCTTGGTCGCTCTCAATGCGGCCACTTCCGCCGCAGCGGATGAGGTGGTGGGGTAGTGGTGGGAAAGGATTCGGAGAGCGGGATTCGGCATACCGGGAAAGCGTCCCGCCCAGTTTGGGAACCCGTCTCTCCCAAAGCAAGGATACCCGCCAAAAATGATTGTGAATAACTTGTGAGAAGTGGCACTACACGGCGAAATGCAGTGAATTCAAGACTTCCCGGGGATGAAATAATCGCTTGGAACGGGTGTATCACTTCTATTGCGGGTCCGTGTCTTACATTGTAGTTTATTCACCGGTGATTTCTCCCTTGAACTCCTCTTGTGGTTCGTAACTAACCTATGGGGAATGAGATATGATGATGTGGCGGGAGATTGGCCGGATTCTCCACAAGTTATTCACATCTGGTTCAAAAGCCCGGAATGCCCTAGAATGCTACGATTTCGTTTCCGTTGGCGTGATTGGCAGGGTGCAAAATGCTACGTTGTCGCGATTGTGAATAACTTGTTAAAATGGCCGATTTTGATCCGATGAAAGGAGACTCCGCTTCGGAGCTTAACCGCCCTTGTCGCTCCGCATCGCCTTGATTTCCTGACTGCTGGCCGAGGATGACCAGGAGACGATCATGGCAAAGCAAATGATCCCGAGGATGACCAGGATCGCCCCGATCATTGCGACCCCGCGGGGCCAGGACTCGTTCAGAAATGCAACACCCAGCAGCATGGCGAAAATCAGCTCCGAAGCCTGCATGGATTCCGCTGCTCCCAGCGCGACCGGTTGATCCCTGACCATCCCCGTGGCTTCAAAGAACAGGATCGTAGCGATCACACCGGCACTTAAGGCTACTCCAGCCGCCAATCCGACCTGGCCCGGCGATGGCAGACCGGCCTGGGTGAAACCGAAGGCGGCCACCAGGATCCAGAGTGGCTGGCTGACCAAGGTCATTCCAAACACCCGCTGTGCGGCGGTCAGATCCTCATTGGTGCGCTCGAGGTGGAGGAGGAGCAGGCGGTTGCCCAATGGATAGGCCACGGCTCCGACGATCACACAACCTGCCGCGATCCATCCGTGGGTATCGAGAGATTCTCCGCTTTGCCCGGCCTGCATCATGAAGACACCGGAAAGGATGAGGAGGGAAATGGCGATGCCGGAGGAGGGGATCCTCCTCCGTTCATCCTGGTAGATGAACGGTGAGCAGAGCATCCCGGCGATGACCGTGAACTGGAAGGTGCCTGCGACCAGCCACGAGGGGCCACTGGAGGCCGCGTAGGAGAGCGTGGCGTAAAACAGGAGGAAACCGATGGCACCACATTTCAGCCACACCCAGGGATGGGCGGTGATGGAGGTGAGGATCGGCCGGATGCCGCCCTGCCAGGGCATGAGAGGAAGCAGCAGCGGAAGGGTGATGAAATAGCGCAGGCTGGCGGTCCACGCCCAGTGTCCTCCATCGGAGGCGCTCGCGCGGTTCAGGACGTAAGTAAGCGTGAAGAACAACGCGGAGCAGAATGCGACGAACACCGCGAGTACGGGACGACGCCGGACTTTGCCGGTTGGGGTCATGATGGATCGGGTGACAGGTGGCGCACGGTGGGTCCCGAAGATAGTGGCGGACGTGATTTTGCCAACGGGAATGGAATCCCTCCGGGACGGAAATAATTGGGGGTGGAGCGGTGGCCACCCGGCCATGCGCTCCACCCCCGTTTTCCCTCTCCTGTCTGGAGATCTTTTTGTCGCGCCGTCAGGCATCCAGCCGCAGGGCGGCTTTCTGGGCGGCGGTCTTCGCCTCGCCCTTGTGGGCGTCGGACGCGGCGTCCGAGTGCGTGAGGCGCATGCCGACCGGCTTGGAAACCCCGAACTCCTCCATGGTCACACCATACATCACGTCGGCGCGGGCCATGGTCCGCTTCGAGTGGGTGACGATGATGAACTGGCTGCGGTCGATGAAGCGGTCCAGCACCTTGACGAAGCGGTTGATGTTCGACTCGTCCAGCGGTGCGTCCAGCTCGTCCAGCACGCAGAACGGGCTGGGCTTGATCATGTAGATCGAGAACAGCAGGGCGACGGCGGTCATGGAGCGCTCACCACCGGAAAGCAGGGTGATGGACTGGAGCTTCTTGCCCGGTGGCTTGGCGATGACTTCGATGCCGGATTCCAGCGGGTCGGACTCATCGAGCAGCATGAGGTCCGCCTCGCCTTTCTCGCCGAAGAGTTCCTTGAACATGCCGCGGAAGTTCACCTTCACCTGGGCGAAGGTTTCCGCGAACAGGCGCTGGGTTTCCGTGTTGATCCGCTCGATCACCTCCAGCAGCTCGGCCTTCGAACTGACGAGGTCCTCGTGCTGGTTGCGCAGGAAGTTGTAGCGTTCCTCCAGTTCCTCGAACTCCTCGATGGCGTCGAGGTTCACCGGGCCCATGGCGTCGAGACGCCGCTTGATGTCGGTGACGATGCTTTCGACGAAGGACCAGTCCGGTTCACCGGTCATCTCGCCCGGGATCTCGTCGTCATCGCTCTTGGTCGCATCGACCACCATGACGGGCATTTCCTCTTCCTCCGACTCATCGCCTGAGACGATGGTCTGGCGTCCGCCGCGGGCCTGCATCGCCTTTTGGGAAGCGATGCTGGCGAGAAGCGCGTGGGCGTCCGGCTCGAAGTTGGAAAGTTCGATCTGGTAGCGTTCCTGGATGGCGTTGACGAGGCTCTCGATGCGGAGATCCAGCTTGGTGGCGGCGACTTCCTCACGGCCTTTCTGCTCGTTCACCTGC
This sequence comes from Luteolibacter sp. SL250, assembly GCF_026625605.1. Taxonomy (NCBI): domain Bacteria; kingdom Pseudomonadati; phylum Verrucomicrobiota; class Verrucomicrobiia; order Verrucomicrobiales; family Verrucomicrobiaceae; genus Luteolibacter; species Luteolibacter sp. SL250. The sequence continues at coordinate 2,979,386 of NZ_CP113054.1, read as the reverse complement.
GCATGGTCCCGGCGGACGGCGGCGAGGGAGATTTCGGCGGTTTCGATGGCCTCCAGAAGCACGGCGCGGCCGGAGGCACGGGACTCGATCTCGACTTCCAGATCCTCCACCTCGCAGCGGTGGGTTTCGCATTCCTCGGCAAGGCGGGAGTTCTCCGCGATGGCGGCCTCGATCCGTTGGTCGAAGGAGGAAATCTCCGTCTCGCGGCGGATGGCGATCTCACGCAGCTCGGAAAGGCGCGCCTCCATCGGCTTCTGCTGTTCCTCGGCGGATTGCTTCGCGCGGCGTTCCACGGCCAGTTCGGTGCGGAGCTGGTTGAGTTCCTCTGTGATCTCCTGCTCGCGGCGGGTGACGGAATCCGATTCCGACTGGAGGCGGCGGCTCTCCGTTTCCAGCCCCTCCAGACGCTCGCGGGCGGAGGCCAGTTCGGACTCCAGGTGCTCGCGTCCTTCGGCGGCGGCGCGCTCGCGGTTTTCCAGTTCACCACGTTCCCAGCGGATGTTCTCCAGCTTGGTTTCGAGGTTCTCGACCTCGCGGCTGGCGAGGCTGAGCTGCCCCTGGAGGGTGGAGAGATCCACCTTCTGCCGTTGCAGGCGTTCGCGGGAAACTTCGACTTCCTCCCGCAGTTGCTCCAAGCGGGCTTCCAGTTCGGCCACCCGGTTGCGGGCGGCCTCGTCGGCGGCGGTCAGTGCGGCCACTTCCGCTTCCAGCGTGCGGACCTCGTTCTGGCGTTCCAGGAAGGAGGCATTTCCTTCAGGAGTTGCACCGCCGCGCAGCGTGCCCTCGCCACCCAGGATCACCCCGGCGAGGGTGATGATGGTCACACCCGGATGATTAGGGCGCAGCCGCAGGGCGGTGCTGAGGTTCGGGACGATGAGGGTTTTATCGAGCAGCTTCTCAATGATGGGGGTCACCCGGCGGTCGGACTTAACCCGGTCGAGCGCCCATGCGGTGGCACCTTCCGGCAGGGCCTCCATCTGGGTACCGCTGCTGTGACCGATGAAGCTCTCCGGCAGGATGGCCGCGATGCCGAGGCTCTTTTCCGTGAGGCGCTGGATGATGGCTTCCGCAACGGTCTGGTCCTGCACCAGCACCGTCTGGAGATGGCTGCCGAGGGCGGCCTCGATGGCGCGGGCGCAGGTGTTGTCCGCCTCGATGAAGGAAGCGAGGACACCGTGGATGCCGGGCTTGAATTCGTCTGGTTGGCCGAGTCCCTTCAGTACGTTCTGTGTGCCCTTCTCAAAGCCTTCGCCGCTCTCGACGAGCTGGCGGACGGCCTGGAGGCGGGCGGCACGCTGGGCGAGAACCTTGTTCGATTCGGTCGCCGCGGTGCGGGCTGCGTCGAGATCACCACGGGTGTGCTGGTAGCCGCGCTCGGCGGCCTGGAAGGTTTCCTCCAGTTCCGCGAGCATGGAGCCGGTCTGCTGGACCTCATCCGCGATGCGGGTCTGCTCGCTGCGGGATTCCTCGATCGCGATGTTCTGACGCTGCTCCTCATCCGCGAGCTGGCGGGCTCGTTCCCGCGTCCCTTCGAGCTGGGCGAGCGCGCTCTCGATCTTCGCCTGCATGGAGGCGATGATCGTCTGGGTGCGGTTCGCTTCGCCGCGGGTTTCGCGGAGGGTCGCCTCAATGCGGTTGCGCTCGTCGCGCGTGCCCTGCGTGCGCTGCTCCTGTTCGGAAAGCTGGATCTCCTGCTCCGCGATGCGGCGGCTCAGTTGGTCGAGTGCCTCATTGGCGGCGATGACATCGAACTCCTGCTGAGCGAGCTTTTCGCGGGTGGCGGCGATGTCCTCGTGGTTCTGGCGGATCCGGGATTCAAGCTCGGCTTTCCTTTCTTCGTTGAACGCCATCCGGCCGGAAGCGGACGTCAGCGCGTTGCGGTGCTCGTTGAGGCGTTGGCGGAGTTCCGCAAGTTCGCCCTCGAAGGTGCGGGCCTCGGAGCGGGCTTCGGAAACGGCCTGCTCCTTTGCCGGAAGCTGCATCTGCAGTTCCGTGTCGCGGACCTCCAGTCCGTGGATCGACGTTTCCAGTTCGGCACGCTCCGCGGAAAGTTCCACGAACTTCCGGTGACCCAGATGGGTGTCCAGCACGCGGGTGTCCGCGGCGAGCGCCTGGTAGCGGCGGGCCTTCGCCACCTGGCGGCGGAGGGAGTTCATCCGGCGCTCCTGCTCCGCCAGCACGTCGGAGACACGCAGCAGGTTGGCTTCGGTGTATTCCAGCTTCCGCAGCGCTTCCTTTTTCTCGCGCTTGAACTTGGTGATGCCGGCGGCTTCCTCGAAGACCGCGCGGCGTTCCTCCGGCTTGGAGGAAAGGATCTGGTCGATCTGGCCCTGAGCCATGATCGAGTAGGCGGTGCGGCCGATGCCGGTGTCCATGAGCATGTCATGGATGTCCTTCAGGCGGCAGAGCGTGTTGTTGATCCGGTATTCGGAGCGGCCATCCCGGAACACCCGGCGGGTGATGGACACCTCGTTGAAGTCCACCTTCAGCGATTCCTCGCAATCCGCCATGGTGAGGGTGACTTCCGCCATACCCAACGGCTTCCGCTTTTCGGTGCCGTTGAAGATGACGTCGGCCATCTCACCGCCGCGCAGGGCTTTGGCGGACGTTTCGCCGAGCACCCAGCGGATGGCATCGACGACGTTGGATTTACCGCATCCGTTCGGACCGACAATGCCGGTCACGCCTTGGGCGAATTCGAACACGGTCTTGTCCGCGAACGACTTGAAGCCGTGGATCTCCAGTGTTTTTAAATACATTCCGACAGGAAAGGTTAGAGGTTGCGCCCGAGAGGGAAGTGGGCAACGGGGAGCTTACCTGCGGATCCGATGACGGCAATCAGGGAGGAGGATTTGCGCTATATGTGGTGTCTATTTCTGGATTAGAATACTACATATTGTGCTTTGCGATATTTAAGCATAATTTAGTATTCCGCACCCGCACACGGGAAACCACTGGAACAGAGCACGATCAGGCTGTGCGTTTCCGCACCGGGGGCAGCACTGGCGTCACTTCACTCCCGCAGCGGTCATCGCGGAGAACCACTTGGCTGCCATCTTTTCCTGGCCCTGTGGGTTCGGATGCGCCCAGTCAAAAGTATCCGTGCCCGGGAGGGCGGGATTCTCGATCCAACCCTTGAAATGATCGATGGCCACGACCGGGGAATCCGCCGTGGACAGACGCTCCGCCATGCCGGTGAAGAGGGGGCGGAATTTCACTGATGTCCCACCATTGAAAGCGAGCTGGCCGATGAACACCTTCACCTTCGGATTCGCCGCCCGCAGCACCCGTATCAGATCCTCAAGTGGCGCGATGATCTCCGCCGCGGCATCGGTCGTCTTTTGGTCGTTCGTTCCAAGGTGGATCAGCACGACATCCGGTGCGCCGATCTTTGGCAGCACGGCCTTCACCTTCGTCACCACGAAGGCGGTCTTCGCGCCATAGTAGCCCTCATGGTCCGCATCGAATGGACGGCCCGCCGCCGTGTCCGGCCATGTCGATGCTGCATTCAGACCCTTGGTGCGCGATCCGATGAAATCGTAGGAGATGCCCGCTTCGGCCAGCTTCCGCTGCAGAGGCAGCCGGTAGGTGTATTCCTCCGGTTTGTTGCCTCCCTGGGTGATGGAGTCGCCGATGCAGAGCACCTTCAGCGGCTCCGCGGAGAGCATTCCAGTGGCGAGGAAGCCGAGGGCAAATGCCAGTTTCAAGGAAGAGAGGATCACTGGAAGAGTTCGCGGGCGGTGTAGGCCATGCCGATGGCGGCGGCACCATCGCCACCGATGGCCCACTCGAAGCGGGTCGTTTCCTTCTCCGGATCCAGCGGGCTGTGGCAATAGACCGGCCAGGCGCGGTCCTTGAAACCTTCCTTGATCCAGCCCATGTAGTCGTCGCGGAAAGAGGACTCCGCCAGACCACCACCGATCACAACGAGGCCGGGGTCGAAGGTCCGGACCAGATCCGCGATGGCATAGCCGAGGATGAAGCCCTGTTGCTTGAAAATGGAAATGGCGAGTGCGTCTCCCTGGGCGGCGAAGTCACGCAGACGGAACGCTTTCTCCTCGATCGGCGGATTGCCCTCGTTCAGCGGGTGGCCGGCGTTCTCCGGTTTCGCGAGTTCAATGCCGACACGGCGGCGCAGCGCAACGAGCGAGACCCATGCCTCCGCGCAGCCCTTCAGTCCGCAGGAACATTTTGGCAGTTCGCCGTCATCCTCGCGGAAGGGAACGCTGATGTGGCCGACCTCCAGTGCGAGGCCGTTCATCCCTTCGAAACCGCGTCCGCCCGGAAGGACGAAACCACCACCCAAGCCGGTGCCGGGTGCCACCAGCAGCAAACTGCCGAGGTGTTTGTTGCGCAGGGCATATTCGCCCAGCGCGGCGGCGTTGCCGTCGTTGGTCATGAAAACGGGGATACCCGTGCGCTCGGAGAGCTTGCCCCGGATGTCCGTGCCGACCCAGTCCTCACCGAGGTTCGCGCGGCCCCAGATCACGCCGTCGCTGCTCGGGGCGGGGACGTCCAAGCCGATGCCGCGGATCTTGTCGCGGGAGATGCCGGCATTCGCCGCCAGTTCGTCGAGGGCTTTGTCCAGTTGGCCGAAGGTGGATTCGTAGCCTTCTTTCACCAGACTGCGCACCTCCACGTAGGGTCCGACCTGCTCCCCTTGGGAATCGACGATGACGGATTTCACGGTGGTGCCGCCGATATCGAGGCCGACAAAGTGGGAGGTGGGATCGGACATAAAGGATGATGGAAATTAAGCGCTGCCAGCATGTTTCGAACGCCTGTGGGTGTCAAGATCCGGACCGCCGGGAGAATGGTGTGGAGAACGGCCGGAACCCTCACAGGCAGTTAACTTCATCCCTTTTTACATTCCCATTTCCATGATTATGTGATACCTCTTCCGGGTGCGACGGTTGAAATGGTTTCTGCCTTTGGGTGCCCTCTTGTTTTTCTGTTTCCAGTGCCGGCAAATCGGTCCTCCTTCCGGTGGCCGGGACTCATGGAGCAGTCCTCGTCCGGTCTCGACCTCGACATCTTCCTCGGGATCGTCGGCGGCCGTGTCCGGAAACACTTCGATTTTCGGGATGATGCGGATGGCGAATGTCCGCCAGGACATGGTCCGGAAAGGAAGCTATGGCCGCCGCATCACGGTGCCGATGAGCGCCCGCTACATCACCATCCACAGCACCCAGAACTTCACGGCGGACGCGGAACGCCACTCGGTGGCGTTGAAGCGGGGTGCGCTGCGGACGAACCAGCGCCCCGGCTACCTGATCTGGCACTACACCGTGGATGACCGGGTTGCGATCCAGCACATGCCCACCAGCGAGCAGGGCGTCCACGCGGATTTCGCCGGACCGGGGAACAAATACTCCATCGGTATCGAGATGTGCGAACACCGCGGCTGCAGCCGCTCCGCCACCATCGAGCGGACGGCGAAACTCACCGCCGCCTTGATGAAGCAAAAAGGCATTCCCCTGAAAAATGTGGTACCCCACTACCACTGGCCTCGGAAGGGCAAGAACCCGCCGAACAAGAACTGCCCCCACTTCCTCCTGGATAATGGCAGGCCGGGCGCGAAGTGGCGCGCTTTCCTCGGGCGGGTGAACTACTACTACCAGCAGCTCCAGTGAACATGCGCGAATCGTACGGCAGCCCCGGCAACAGGGACGTGGTGCTGGATCCGGATGTCACGTATGTCTGCCAGCGCTGCACCGCGTGCTGCAAGTGGCCGGGGGATGTGAGGCTGGAGGATGACGAGATCGGGCCCATCGCCGTGCATCTGGGGCTTTCTGAGAATGAATTCATCGACCGCTACACCCGGTTGCGGACCAACCGCCAGGGCCTCTCCCTGATTGAAAAGGAGAACCATGAGTGCATCATGCTGGAGGACAACCGTTGCGTGATCCATGAGGTGAAGCCAGAGCAATGCCGGGGGTTCCCGAACAAGTGGAACTTCCCCGGGTGGCAGCAGGTCTGTGAGGCGAAAGCGGTGCCGAGGAAGTTGACCTCGGACGATTGAGCGGCGAAAGACGGGCATGAGCCGCGACCGGAAGATCATCCATATTGACATGGATTGCTTCTATGCCGCCATCGAGGAGCGGGAGAATCCTTCGTTGAAAGGCAAGCCCCTTGCCGTCGGCGGCAGCATCCGCAGGGGAGTTCTCACCACCGCGAACTATGAGGCACGGAAGTATGGCTGCCGCTCCGCGATGCCGGTGTTCAAGGCGCTGGAGCTGTGCCCTCACCTGACGCTGGTGCCCGTCCGGTTCGATTTCTACCGGGCGGAGAGCAGCCGCATCCGCGCGATCTTCGGGAGATTCACCGACGTGATCGAACCGCTGTCCCTGGATGAAGCCTACCTGGATGTATCACATCTGGAGACGAAGGGTGCGGCCATCGCCCGGGAGATCCGTGCCCAGATCCGGGAGGAAAGGGGACTCACCGCCTCCGCTGGCATCGCCCGAAACAAGCTGGTCGCAAAGATCGCGTCGGAATGGAACAAGCCCGATGGCCAGCATGAAGTCACTCCGGAGGAGTTCGACGCGTTCATCGCCGCCCTTCCGGTGGGGAAGCTGTGGGGCGTGGGGAAGAAGATGGCCGGAAAGCTGGCATCGCTGGGTGTGGCAACCTGCGCGGATCTCCAGAAGATCGACAAGATCGAGCTGGCGAAGCGATTCGGAAAATGGGGGCTTGAACTGTGGGATCTGGCCCGTGGGATCGATGACCGTCCGGTGGAGACGGAGCGGATCCGCAAGTCCGTCAGCAGTGAGAACACCTTTTCCGAGAACATCGAGACGCTGCCTGCGCTCATCCCCCATCTCCGTGGATTGGTGGAAGGACTTGCCGAGGAATTGGCGGAAAGGTACCCGGATCGGACGATCCGTTCGTTGGTGGTGAAACTGAAGTTCGCCGATTTCGAGCAAACCACCGCCGAGCGGGCGTGGCACGTGCTGGAGCCTGCCATTTACGAGGAGCTTGCCGCGGAGGCCTGGCGGCGGGGCAACAACCGCCCGGTCAGACTGCTGGGGGCGGGTGTCCGGTTCGAGGATCCGAAGGATCAGGAGCAGATGGAACTGCTTTGACCGTATCCCGTGTCACGGCGAATACACGCCCAGACGTTTCATCACGCGTTGCTGTCGTCGGAACCACCACGGTTGATTTTCGGCACACCCGGAGCCTTATCCGGGATGATCTTCTCGATGGAGGAGACCGGCACCCATCCGCGGGTCTTCGTCGCGAAGGAAACGTAGGCCCATTTTCCTGAGATGCGGATGACCTCGCAGAGCGAGCCTTCCGGTGCATCGATGATCTCCGGTGCGGTGCGTGCGGCATCCGCGTAGAGCACCGCCTTCGGCACGACGAACACGGCCTGGCGCTCCACCGGCGCGAAGATGGAATCATTCGGATAGTAGCGCCAACCCAGCGCGCCAACCGATGCGACGAGCGGACCGATCACCAGGAAAATCGCGGCGGCCACCCGCATCCGGGCATCCGGGCGGGTCGCGGGAAAGACCAGAAAGGAGATGATCGTCAACCAGGCACCACCCCACAGGATGTTCTTCCAGCCGTTGATGGGGAGTTTCGCCAGTGCATACTGGTAGTTCGAGTACTGCACGGAGATGGAGCCATGCTTCCTCTCAATGAAACGGAGGTTCTGGCGGGCCTCCGCATGGGAGGGATCCTTCACAAGCGCACGGCGGTAGTAGAGCGCGGCGTGACCCGGGGAACCCATGCGGTAGCTGGCATTCCCGATGTTGTAGAGGGTGTCCGGGGAAAGCTGCCGGTGGTCCCCGGCACTCTGCCACAGCTTGATGGCGTCCTCATACTTCGATTCTTCGAAGGCCTTGGCCGCATCCGCGGCGATGTCCGCGGCCCGGATCTGGCCGGTGAAGCAGACCGCCATCAGAACGACGGCGAGGGCTGTGGATGCCTTGCGCAGCGTCCGCAGGATTTCATCCCGGCGTCCCTTGCGGGTGACATCACCCGCCGGTTTGTCCGCACGGAAGCAAACACGGTCGCGTTCCGCCAGGATCTCCAGCAGCGCCGGATCCGTGTCCTTGCCGTGCCAATGCTCGATGTAGGCACCGGCAGCCTTCAGCAGCGCGATGTCATCTTTCGCGGGGATCTTCGAGAGGTCCGAAAGTTCCCGGTTCCGGCGCTCCTGGACAGGGTTCTTGTGGAGCTTCGGTGCGATTCTCATCCACGCCGCTTTAAGAATGAGCAGCAGCGCTGCCAGTCCGCCGATGGCATGCGCGGTCCAGGATGGCAGGGCAGGGGTTGCGGGGATGGTGAGCTGTCCGGGTGTCACAAGGGCGAGGATGTCGTTCATCCGCTCGATGGGCATCGCCAACGCGGGAGGCGGACCAGCGGCGGCACCCGGGGCCTTGGTGGATGGCAGCATGATGATGGGGATCGGTTCGGTGGAAGTCGTCTTATAGACGGCATCCTCCGGATCGAAATAGACGAGCTGGAACGGAGGGATCATCGACTTCATCTCCATTGGCAGCAGACCCTGGTGGAAGGTGGCGACACCGGAGATCATGCGGCGTTCATCCCCGCGGGGGATGGAGATCGGTTCATAGATCTTCCACCCGTTGGTGTCCGTCAGCTTCGGTGCCTTGAGCGCGTCGAGGTTCCCCCGTCCGCGGACCTGCAGGTTGATGGCGAGGGATTCCCCTTCGGTCAGTTCGGTCTTCGCTGTGCCGGATTCAATGGTGAACTGGCCGATGGCATTCTCGAATCCCGCCGGGGCGCCGGGAGGCAGGGGAATGGAGTCGAACTCGAGTTTGGGGATCTGGAGGAAAGTCTCCTGCTGGCCCTGCCGGAGAAAGCCTTCGTTGATGATGACCCTGGAGGTAAGGCGCAGCGTGGCGGGCCCGATCCCAACCTTGCCCGATCGGGATGGGGCGAGATTGCTGGGGTAGGCGAGCGCGGCGTAAGGCTGGCCTCCGATGTAAGCCTGCAGGATGTCACGGCGGTCGTTCGGCTCGAAACGCCAGGACGTCACCCCGTCCCGCTCGAACTCCGGTACTCCCCAGTCCAGCACCTCACGTGCGAACATCACCGGAACGTAGATCTTGATTTCCGCCGGCATGGTTTCCCCTTCGTAGGCGGAGGGCTTCGCCGTATGGAAGCCCGCGTAGTAACGGATCATCCGGCCCTCGCCGGCATCCACTTCGGAAAGTTGCAGCTTGTCCGGATCGAACACCCAGAACTCCACCGGTGGGGACTGCACCCGGTTGCCGGCGACGACCAGGGTCACCGGCGGGATCACATGGCGTCCGACGACGTCACTGGATACCACGAACTCGTAGGAAAACTCGAGGTCCTGGTTGTTGGAGGTGCGGCTCACCATGCCCATGCGTCCGCTCTCGACCCTCACGTTCGGGGCGGCGGGAGGGGTGGGGGAAAAGTCGGGCTCACGGCCGACGGAGGTGATCTCCAGCCGGGCATACTCCCCGCGTGCCAGGAAGCGGCTCGAAAGGTTGGCGGACGTCTGCGCGGAGGCCACGGACGCGCAGAGCAGTCCGAACCATGCCAGCATCCGGAGCAGTCCGGAAAATTGTAGTGTCTTTCTCATATCACCAATCCTTCTTCGGCGGACGCTGGTCAACGCGCCCTTGCGACAACGGGCCTTTCTCGAGATCCGAGTTTTCAGAGAGCAGGCGGCGGGCTTTCTCTTCCGCGGACTCGTTCGGATCTCCGGCCCCCTTGCTCTTGGATTCTTCCTTCTCCTTGTCACCACCATCGCCATTGCGGTCCTCCTTTTCATCCCCCTCGCCGCCGGGTTGATCCTGTTCACCCTTTCCGCCCTGGCCTTCCTGGCCCTCGCCGCCTTCCCCTTGGCCGGGCTGCTGCTGCCCCTGGCCCTGTCCTTGCTGGGGCATGGACTGGTCGGCATCCTTCTTCCCTTCATCGAGCAGTTCCTTCAGCTTGCGCAGATAGATCATGGTGGTGTCACGGTTCTGCACCGCACCCTTGTTCGTCGCATCCAGCCTGGAGGCGGAGTCATAGTGCCTCACCGCGTCCGCCCAGTTCATCATCAGGGAATCCATCCGGATGAAATCCTCGGAGCGTCCCGCGCTCTCCTCGTCGGAATCCTTCATCTGCGCCAGACGTTCCTTGACCAGCGTTTCAAAGCGATCGAGATCCGGGACATCCTCCGGTTCCGCCGGGTAGGATTCATCCGCCAGACCTTGCCAGCCGAGCTGGAAAAGCGTGTTGCCCATCCCAAAGTGGGCGCTGGACGCCACCTTGGGATCATCCGTCATCATCGCGCCGCTGAAGGCGCTGCGGGCTTCCCGGTAGTCGCCGTTGCGGTAGGCGGCCACGCCTTCACCGATCCGGTAGCGTGCCTTCGTCTCCTCCAGCTTCGAGTCGTCCGCCAGACGGTGGTAGCCGTCCTTCGCCTTCTGGTATTTCCGGTCCTCAAGCGCCTTCTTCGCTTCCGTCGCATCATTCGCCCTGGCTTCCGGCTGGATGATGAAAAACGCACCCATCAGCAGCAGGGCCATCCGCAGCCCACGCCAGCGTGTGCCGGAGATGATGGAGATCATCAGGAACAGGATGGCGGGCAGGAGCAGCCATTGGAAAAACTCCACCACGATCCTGCGCTCCCGGCCTTTCATCTCAAAGGAGTCCAGATCCCGGGTGGCGGCTTCCACCATGGCGGGGATGTTCGTCCCGCCATTGGCGACCACGAATTTTCCGCCGGTCTCCTCCGCCAGCTTCCTCATCACATCCGGTTGGAGCTTGCTGACCACCGGGCGGCCGTTTTCCTCCACCTGCCCCATCCGCGAATCCGGGTTCGGCACATAGCCGCCCTGCGGCGTTCCCACGCCGATGGTGTGGATATAGACTCCTGAGCTTTCCGCCTCCTGGATCATGGCATTGAGTTGGGCCTCATTCTCATTCTCCTCGCCATCACTCAGAATCACCAGCGCGTTGTTCTTCTGGCCGGTTTTTTTGAGAATCTGGATGGAAAGCTTGAGGGCGGCGGTCAGGTCGGACCCGCCGACGGGCGCCCAAGTTTCGTCGATCTGGCCGACGGTTTCCGCGACCGCCTTGTGATCGACGGTGAGCGGTGCATATTCATGGGCCGTTCCGGCGAATCCGATGAGACCGATCCGGTCGTTCGGCAGCTTCTCCAGCAGCTCGTAGATGACGATCTTCGCCTGTCCCAGCCGGTCCGGGCTCACGTCATCCACCCGCATGCTACGGGAAAGGTCGAGCGCGATGAGGATGTTGCGGCCTTTCGTTTTCTCGACCTTTGTCCCGACATCCCCCTGGGGCCGGGCGAGTGTGGCGATCAAAGCGGCGCAACCCGCCAGCAGGAAGAACAGTGACAGCCAGCGGGGCAGCATGCCACTCCTGCGGATGAGCGCCCCGCGCAGCCTGGGCGCGGCGAACCGATCCCAGCGGCCTCTGCCGCGGAGCGCGATGATCACCGCCACCACCGCCATCAGCGGGAGCAACAGCAGCAGGAAGAACCAACCTGGATGGGCGAGCGTCATGTCAGGATGTCGGTGAGGGGTTCAGCACCGCCACTCCGGCGGCGGCCAGCGCGGCCAGCAGTGATAGGCCGGCGAACCAGGCGAAAAGCTCCTCGTCCTCGATCACAGTGACCGTCTTGGTTTCGGTTTTCTCGAGGCTGTCGATGGTCTGGAAGGTATTGCGGAGGGCGGCGGTGTTTTCAGCCCAGTAGTGCTCGCCACCCGTCAGGTCCGCGATCCTCTTGAGGGTGGGGAGGTCGAACTCCTGGCGCGGGAACCGCTGGATGTTGCCGGAGACCCGGCCTTCCTTCGTGCCGATGGCAACGGTATAAATTTTGATGCCCAGGGTTTTCGAATGCTCCGCCGCCTCGATGGGGGAGATCTTCCCGGAGTTGCTCGCGCCGTCCGTGATGAGGACGATGATCTTGCTCTTGGCTTCCCGGTTGTCCAGACGGGTGGCGGAGGCGGCGAGCGCGGAGCCGATGGCGGTGCCCTGGTCCTTCACCGTCCCGTTGACCCGGTCGGTGTTCAGTTCCAGCCGGTTCAGTCCCTGCCGCAGCCACTGGTGGTCGAGGGTGATGGGACTCACCGAAACCGGCCGTCCGGCGAAGGCGACCAGGCCCACCCGGTCATCCGTCCGGCGGCTGATGAAGTTGTCCACCACCTCTTTCGCCACATCGATCCGCTTCACCCGGCTGCCGCGGTCCACGAAGTCGTCGATGTCCATCGAGAGGGACACGTCGAAGGCGATCATGATGTCGATGCCGCTGGCGGTCCGGTTCTGGTACTCGTTCCGCCAAACCGGGCGGGCCATGGCGAAGATGGCCAGGAAAAGCGACACCAGCGCGAGCGGGAAGCCGACGTTCCATGCCAGGTGGCGGGTCTGCCTTCCCAGGCTGACCAGCACTCCCAGGTTCGGGAAGGTCACCACCGCTTCCGCACCGCGGCCACGACGCAGGATGATGAGCAGCACCGCAGGTATGAGCAGGAGGAGCCATCCCGGCTGGGCGAAACGGAAATGGGTGAGGAATGAACTCATGGCAGGAACCCTCCGTTGAGGGTGTCGAGAAGCAGACGTCCTTCCGCGAGGATCACGGCGGGATCATCGGAAGGAATCTCGGGCGCGTATTTGACCCGCGCAAGTTTGGCGAAGGCACCGGTGGCGGCCTCCCGGGCGGGCGGCGTGAGTTTCTCGAGCGAATCCCGCCGGGTGATGAATTCCTCGTGAGTCTCGAAAAGCGCGGGATCACCGACCGCATCGGACAGGAACCGCCGGAGGATCAGGGAGGACTTCACCGCCGCGTCACGGGCGTCGTCCGCGGTAGTGCTTTCGAACGATTTAACCGCCGTCCGGTAGGCTGCACGGCGCAGGGCGAGGGGATCGATCCGGTTTTTCTTCTTCCGCTTGCCGATGAGGATGATGACCGCTGTCAGCACGACGAAAGCGGCGATGGTGATCCAAACCCAGGTGAGATCCATCGCTGGGACGAGCGACTCGGGCAACACCGGTTCCTGGAGCTGGAGGTTGGGAGCTTTCTCTTCCATCTGGCGTCAGCGGGCGCGCTTGCGGCTCCGGCGTTTGAAAAGTTGGTGGAGGGTCTTCAGGGCATCCTGGTCGGTGCCGAGTTCCGCAGAGTCGATGCCGTGTTTCTTCAACACGGAGGACACCCCCTCATGCTGGCGGAGCATCAGCCTCTCGTAGCTCTTGCGGAGGTTCGGATTGGACGTGTTGACCAGCGTCTCAAAGCCCGTTTCCGGATCCCTCATGATAACCTTGCCCACCTTCGGCAGCTTTGCCTCCAGAGGGTCGGAAAGGCGCAGCGCGATGGCTTCATGCTTGTGGGCCAGCTTGCCCAGCGGCTTGTCGAGCGGGTCCGAGTAGAAGTCGGAGATCATGAACACCACCGAGCGTCGGCGCAGGGTGCGGACGAGGAAGTCACAGGCGGCGGAGATGGACGTTCCCTGCACGGGCGGCTTCATCGTGAGGATCTCCCGGATCATGCGCAGCAGGTGGCGGGAACCCTTGGCCGGCGGGATGAATAGCAGCGGCTCACCGGCGAAGACCAGCAGTCCCACCTTGTCGCCGTTGCCCAACGCGCTGAACCCCAGCACGGCTGCGGCCTCCGCAGCCACCTCGCGCTTGCTCAGGTTCTGGCTGCCGTAGTCAGACGAGCCGGAGACATCCACCGCGATGACCACGGAAAGCTCCCGCTCCTCCCGGAACTTCCGGACGAACGGCTGGTTCATCCGCGCTGTCACGTTCCAGTCGATGAAACGCACCTCATCGCCATGCTGGTATTCCCGGAAATCGTCGAAATCCAGGCCTTGGCCCTTGAAGGAGGACAGATACTCGCCGGAAAACGACTCGCGCACCAGACGCCGGGCCTTCAGCTCCAGCTTGCGCACGCGCGCCATCATTTCCTCGATCTGTTCGTCGGTCAGCATGGGGTGAAAATTCTAAATCCTGAGCACCAAATTCAAAACCAAGATTGGTGTGGTGAAGGTCTGCCGATTCGGATTTCGTGCTTGGGATTTCGTGCTTTCCTCAAGGCACCGCCACCTTCGCCAGCAGGCGGTTGATGATGGTGTCCGTGGTCATTTCCTCGGCCTCCGCCTCATAGGTGAGGAGGATCCGGTGGCGGAGGACGTCCAGTGCCATGTCCTTCACGTCCTGCGGGGTGACGAACGCACGGCCCTGCATGAACGCGCGGGCGCGGGCGGTCAGCGCCAGGTTGATGGTTCCCCGCGGGGAGGCACCGGCGCGGATGAGGTTCTTCAAAGGAGCATCCACCGTGGCCGGGAAGCGGGTCGCGTGGATGATTTCCACGATGTAAGTCTGGACCGCCGGGTCGATGTAGATCTCGTTCACCAGTGCGCGGGAGGCGGCGACCTGCTCCGGGGTGGCGACGGTCTGGGTCTTGTAGGACGGCGCGGAAGTTGCCATCCGGTTGAGGATCGTCAGCTCCTCGTCCTTGGTCGGGTAGCCGACGGTCACCTTCAGCAGGAAACGGTCAAGCTGCGCCTCAGGAAGCTGGTAGGTGCCCTCCTGGTCGATGGGGTTCTGGGTGGCCAGCACCAGGAACGGCTCCGGCAGCAGGTAGGAACGTTCCCCCAGGGTCACCTGCCGCTCCTGCATGGCTTCCAGCAGGGCGGACTGGACCTTCGCCGGGGCGCGGTTGATTTCGTCCGCGAGGATCAGGTTGTTGAAGATCGGCCCCAGCTTCGGCTCGAATTTCGCATCGTGCGGGTGATAGACCATCGTGCCGACAAGGTCGGCGGGAAGGAGGTCGGGGGTGAACTGGAACCGGGCGAAACTGGCGTGGAGCGAGCCGGAAAGCGCCTTCACCGCCAGCGTTTTCGCCAGGCCGGGAACCCCTTCGAGCAGGATGTGGCCGTTGCAGAGCAGGCCGATGAGGAGCCGGTCCACCAGCCGTTCCTGGCCCACCAGGATCTGCGCCATTTCGTTCTTCACGGCCTGGATCCATCCGCTGGATTCCGCGATTTTCTCCTGCAAGAGTTCTGTAGTCATCGATTTACGGTCGTGAGTCTGGCACGCCATTGCTTCAGTGCAACAGACAAAGCGCGAGTCCCTGACATTCGGACAGCGATGCCCAACGGGCATTTTGTGGAGGAAATTTCAGCCATCCGCGATGTCCCGGACCGGTCTCAGAAGTGCATCACGTGCGAGATCCCCCGGGAGTAGCCGATCAGCGGGTTCGTGTGGCGGGGGATGTCGTTGAAAACGAGGAAAACCACCAGTTTTCCGCCCATGGCCAGCGTCCCCATCTCCACCCGGCTGTCGGTCAGCTCCGCGCACAGAACCCCGAACCGCTCATAGATCTCCCCGAGATCCGACGGATCGACACCGAGAACGTCACCGTCCTGGGACACCCCTAACAGAACCAACCCGCCATTCGGCCAACGCATCCGGGAAAACATCTTCGCCACCTTGAAGGCCGTGGGGACGGCTTCCTGGAAAATCACCGCTTCCCGGTAGGCCTTGATCAGGGCGGAAAGCGTCGAGCTGTCGGAGAGCGTCATGGGAAAGGGGGTAACTTCCAGATTGTCAGATCTCTGTCGGTTTGGCGATATCGATCTTTCCGGGGGCGGGGACGAACGAAGCTTCTGAGCCAAGGCGGATTGCCCTCGATGTATCTTGGCTCACCAGTCATCCGGGCTTGCGGCCGGTCGTGTCGGGCGGTCCTCCTTGTGGGATACCCTGGTGAGCAGAAACGCTGCGGCAAAAAGTACGCCACAAACGAGCGCCATGGGCCAAAAATCTCCGGCAAAGCGTCGTAGTGCTTCCAATCCATGGCTCTCGACGGAGTCCGGACCCATTCCGTCACGCAGGGTCCATGACAATACGCCAAACAGTATGCCGAGAATCGATGAAAGGATTGCGAGGCAAATCCCAATACTCCGGAAGGGATTTATCTGAGACCCCATACGGTCAAGCTAGGTGGCTCCCCATAGGGCGCTGTGATAGGACCTTCATTCGCATGTTCCTGCTTGCTTCGTCAATTTCTCTCCAGTGAAAGCACGAAGGCCACGATCTCCGGAAAGCATCAATCCCGGGATCGCCAGAACCACCAGATCGATGACCGCGAGTGGAAGGAACGCCGGATGGGTATGATCAATTCCCCATGGCGCGAGCCTCAGATTCAATCCGGGAAAGATGAGTGCGATGGCAAACATGGTTCCGACAATGATGGGGATGGCGATGGCCCATTTGCGGGCCGCGGGAACTCCTCGTTTCAGGCATGATCCCAACCAAAAGCAAAGAGTGAAAAAGAAGGTGATGGCAAGGTGCCCCGTCCAATAGCAGATCCCGAGAGCGATGGCGGAGCATGCCAGGTCAATCCAGCCAAGGATCCTGTAGTAGCTGCCGGTGAGGCTGCGAAGATGGTTCACGGGCATCGCGTCAGTTTGCGAGCAATTTTGACCAATCATCATTGGGTGACAAAAATGATGTGATTAGCGTCAATCGGCTGTGGTCCATCCTACCTTCAAGCATCCCAATCCGAAACAATCTTCCCATCGATCTCATAGGAAACCGCTTGGATTCCAGGGAAGTTTTTCATGATTGTCGCTTCCAATGCGCCCTTCACGGACTGCTGGATACCGGCGGTATTGTTCAGGTAGCGCATGGATTCACCAGTGAACGAAATAACGAAGGTTTTTCCCTCGATTCGCGCGCCGCGGAAATAGGACCCCAAGGGCTGAGCACCCTCGAAATGCGATGATCCGCTCAGGGTGTCCGGAAAAAATGGGGCCGATAGCCTTTTATCCCGAACCTGATTGCCGAGGAACAGCGTCGCAGCAACCACTCCCTCCGGAGTCTTGAAGTCACCAGGGATGGTGGAAGCCACAAGAAAATCACTCCCGTCGGATTCCGCGAATTTCCTGTTGTCCGGAAAGACCACCGTCATATCCGCGAATGCACATGATGAAAAAACGATTCCCGATGCCAATGTCAGTATATTCATGACTGGAGGATCTCTGGCTTATGGCAGCGCGGGACATACCTGTCCAGAATCAAGGACTCCTCATTACCGTGTTTCGCGTGCCAGCGCCATTCTCCTGATGGCAGCGATCCTGATCTGGCGGGGCGGAGTGTCCTGCTTCAGATAATCGGTCAATTCGTCCTCCGGAAATCCGACGGGCGCACGCCGATCCAGCTCTTGAACGTATTCGAGAAGCTGAAGGTGCTCTTGAAACCCACCTCGGTGGCGACGGATTCCACCTTTTCCTGGGTGGTGGCCAGCAGGTGGCGGGCTTTCTGGAGGCGCAGGAAGGTGACGTGCTGCATGGGGGAGCGGCCCAGTTCCTTGCGGCAGAGCCTCCGCAGGTGTTCCTCGCTGACGTGGGCAATGCCCGCGAGGTCGGTGAGGGTCCATGCCCGTGAAAGATCCGCCTCCACCTGTTGCCACAGCCGCCACAACCGGTCGTCCGGATGGGTGGGCTGGGCGAAGCGCAGGACGTAGTGGTGGATCAGCTCCGTCCAATGGTGGAGGGCGGCGGAGCTGCCAGCACCGGATGCTTCCGCGTGCAGGCCCTCGATGGCGAACTTCAGGGGCAGCGGATCGAAATTTCCCGCGACGGGGGAAAGGGCGGAGACGATGGGGGTGGATTCACGGGACTCGTCATACCGCACCCACGCGAATTTCCAGCCCTTTCCCGGCACGCATTTGAGCGCGTTCATCACAAAGGGCGGCAGCAGGCAGGCCTGGCCCTTTCTGATCCGCTTCCAAGCGCCATCCACCAGCACCACGCCTTCCCCCTCGAAGCAGGCCAGCATGAACGTGCCGGACTGCTCGGTGCGGACCACTTCATACGGCGGAGCCGCCCGCATGATGCCGGTATGGCCGATGTGGTGCTGCTTCAGCAGGGCACATACCGGACCGTCGCGGAGCCACTTCCGGGGGTCATCCGCGTTCGCCAGCACGATGGTCTGACGCGTTTCCGCTCCGGAAATGTGGCGGTCGGTCAGGGGTTCGGTGGACATTCGCGGAAGAATACGTGGAAACGGCGGAAAATTTCAATGTGGATATCGAATATCCTCAGGTGCGCGAATCGTGCTAGGCGTCCCCGGATCCAGTGCGTAAGGATAGACCTCATGCCTAATCCTTGGACCGGAACCGGAAATCCCTACACCCGCTCGGAAGTCATCGAGCGCCTCAATGACACGCTCTCGAAAGGCCAGGCGATCATCGCCGCCGGCGCTGGAACGGGCATCAGCGCCAAATTCATCGAAAAAGGCGGCGCCGACCTCATCATCATCTACAACTCCGGCCGCTTCCGCATGATGGGCCACGGCTCCACGGCGGGCATGATGGCCTACGGCGACGCGAACGCCATCGCCATGGAGATCGGTGAATACGAGGTGCTCCCGGTAGTCAACGAGGTGCCCGTCATCTGCGGCGTCCACGCCACCGACCCGCGCCGCCGCATGTGGCACTGGCTGGGCAAGGTGAAGGAAATGGGCTTCTCCGGCGTGAACAATTTCCCCACCCACACCATCGTCGATGGCCACTTCCGCGGCGTGCTGGAAGAGACCGGCATGAGCGTGCGGAAGGAGTATGAAATGGTCGCCCTGGGCCGGAAGATGGACCTCTTTTCCATCGTCTATGTCGGTTCCCCGGAGGAAGCCGCGGAAATGGCGAAAGCCGGAGCGGACGCCATCATCGCCCACGTCGGCACCACCGTCGGTGGCTCCATCGGTGTGACGAACGCCGTGGTGGGCTGGGATGACACCATCCGCCGGACCCAGGCCATCATCGACGCCGCGAAGTCCGTCCGCGACGACATTTTCTACCTCTGCCACGGTGGCCCGATCAACACGCCGGAAGACGCGGACCGCGTGATCCAGGCGACGGATTGCGTCGGCTTTGTCGGCGCATCCAGCCTCGAGCGGATGGGCGTGGAGGAGTCGCTCACCAACCTGACCCGGGAGTTCAAGAAGATCCCGCTGGAGCGCAAGAAGTAATCTGTCGTCACCATGGCCATCATCGCGGTTCTCGGAACGCTGGATTCAAAGGGGGAGGAACACGCCTACGTGGCGGATCTGATCCGTGCGCATGGGCACTCACCGCTCCTGATCGATGTCGGTACGGGGGCGGATCCCTCCGTCCGTCCGGATGTGACGAGAACCGAGGTGGCCGCCGCCGCCGGACTGGATTTGGACGGGCTGATGGCCCGCAAGGACCGCGGCGAGTGTGTCTCGGCGATGGCCGGGGCCGCAGGAATTTTGCTGGCAAAGCTCGCCGTGGAGAAACGCATTGATGGTGTCATTTCGCTGGGGGGCGGAGGAGGCACCGCGATCTCCACGGCGGCGATGCGGGCACTGCCCATCGGCTTTCCGAAGCTGATGGTCTCCACCCTGGCGGCGGGAAATGTCGCGCCCTACCTGGGGACGAAGGACATCGTCATGATGCCCAGCATCGCGGACGTGGCGGGCCTGAACCGCCTTTCCCGGGTGATCTTTTCCCGCGCGGCGGGAGCCATCTGCGGCATGGTGGAAGCCGCCGTGGACGAGGGCGACGCGAAGCCGCTGGTGGTCGCCAGCATGTTCGGCAACACCACCGCCTGCGTGACGGAGGCGAAGCGCATCATCGAGGAAGCCGGCTATGAGGTGCTGGTGTTCGCCGCCACCGGCGCCGGCGGGCGATCCATGGAGGCTCTCATCGAGAGCGGCATGGTCGCGGGCGTGCTGGACCTCACCACCACGGAGTGGGCGGACGAACTCGTCGGCGGTGTACTGAACGCCGGACCGGAGCGCATGGATGCCACCGCGAAGGCCGGCGTGCCCTGCGTGGTCGCTCCGGGCTGCCTCGACATGGTGAACTTCGGTGAAAAGGCATCCGTCCCGGAGAAATACGCGGGCCGGACTTTTTACATCCATAATCCGCAGGTGACCCTCATGCGCACCACGCCGGAGGAGTGTGCGGAGCTGGGGCGGATCATCGCCGGAAAGGTGAATGCCTTCACCGCGCCATCCGCCGTGCTGATCCCGCGCAAGGCCATCAGCGTCATCAGCGCGGAGGGCCAGCCGTTCCATGATCCCGCCGCGGATGCCGCCCTGTTCGATGCCATCAAATCCACCGTAAAGGGCGAGATCATCGAAAAGGATCTGGAGATCAACGATCCCGCTTTCGCCAGAGCCTGCGCGGAGAAATTGCTCGAATTGATGACACTGAGGAAGAGCGACACTACTGTCCCGCTTTCTTAACCCGACGAGGGGGACAGGAATGTTCCCCTACTTACTTTCCCAACCCATACATTCATGAAAAAATTCATCATCGGAACCCTCGTCGCCGGACTTCTGGCGGCGGCGGGCCACGCTGCCGAACCTCTCCGCGTCTTCATCCGGTCCGGAGAGAAAACCCACGGTCCCGGGGCGCATGACCATCCCGCCTTTCTCAAGGACTGGACGAAGCTGCTCAACGAACGCGGCGCGAAAGCCACCGGCGGCGACACCTTTCCGACCAAGGCCCAGCTTGCTGAAACCGACGTGGTCGTGATCCACGCGGAAGAGGGCGGCAACATCACCGGTGAGGACCGCAAGAACTTCGAGGAGTTCCTGAAACGCGGCGGCGGCGTGGTCGCCGTGCATGGTGGCACGGTCTCCCGTGACCCGGATTGGTACAAGACCGTCATCGGCGGATCATGGCGTTTCGGAAAGACGAAGTGGCTGGAAGGCCACCTGTCCCTCTACTTCACCGACCGGGAGAATCCCATCACCACCGGCATGTCCAACTTCGATCTCGATGACGAGATCTACTACGATATGGAAGTACTCCCGGAGGTGAAGGTGCTGGCCGGTGCCTACACCCCGAAGCCAAAGGACGCGAGTCACCCGGGCGATGACAAGCGGGTGAACATCTACGACATCCAGCCGCAGATGTGGACCTATGAGACGGGCAACCGCCGCGCGCTGGCATTCGTTCCCGGCCATCTTTACGAAAACTTCGCCCACACCTCCATCCGCACGCTCCTGCTCCGCAGCATCGCGTGGGCGGGCAAGCGGGACAACACCGACGAACTCTGCCGTCCGGAGGAACTGGGCGATGCCCTCCGCTACCCGGAAGGCGGCCCCACCCGTCCGGAAAAGGCCGCGGCGAAGATCGAGCTGCATCCGGAGTTCGAGATCTCCCTGGTGGCCGCCGAGCCGCTCATCAACAAGGTGATGAACGTCGATTGGGACGAGAAGGGCCGCATGTGGGTGGTGGAGACGCCGGAGTATCCCAACGGTCTGCGCAAGGCGAACACGGACGCATGGAAGGAAAGCGGCTCGGTCGCACCCGGAAAGTATGAGCGGGAACCGCAGGACCGCATCAGCATCCTGACCGACACGGACGGCGACGGCGTGATGGACAGGAAGCACGTCTTCGCGGACAAGCTGGAACTCGCCACGAGCTTCGTTCTCCACAAGAACGGCGTGATCGTTTCCTCCGCTCCGGACATCTGGTTCCTCGAGGACACCAATGGCGATGAAATCGCCGACAAGCGCACGAAACTCTACACCGGCCTCGGCATCTTCGACACCCACGCCGTGCTCAACAACCTCCGCTGGGGGCTGGACGGCTGGATCTATGGCACCCACGGCTACAGCGCCGGGGATGTCACCGCATTGGGTGAGGGCGGGAAGGGGAAGGCCCCGGTGAAGATCGGATCCGGCGTGGTGCGGTTCAAGCCGGACGGCTCCGAGATCGAGATGTATTCCAGCAAGGGCGGCAACTCATGGGGCCTCTGCATGACCACCGACGGACAGTGCTTCTGGACCCAGCCGACCAGCGGCATCGTCTTCCTCCACACCGTCCTGCCCGAGGCCGTGCTGGCGAAGGGCAAGATCCCCGGCACCGACAGTTGGCACGGGATGGTCGTCCGCCAGAAGCTTTTCCCGCTGATGAAGTGGGAACAGCTCGCCTACGTCCAGATCGACCTGGTGGGTTCCTACACCGCCGCCGCCGGTTGCGCAGTCTATGAAGGCGGTGCCTGGCCGGACAAGTGGAACTACAGCTACTTCACGGGCGAGCCCACGGTGAATCTGGTCAGCCACTATTTCGTGAAGCCTGACGGAGTGACCTACACCGCGGAGCGGGAGAAGGGCAGGGAGGAAACGGAATTCATCCGCAGCAGCGACCTCTGGTTCCGCCCGATCGAGAACCGCGTCGGACCGGATGGTGCGCTCTATCTGGTGGATTTCTACAACCAGGCGGTCATCCACAATGACACGCGCGGCCCGCTCCACGGACCGGCCAATGCCGCCGTCCGCCCGGACCGCGACCACTACTTCGGCCGGATCTGGAAGGTCCAGCACAAGAAGGCGAAGAAGCTGGAAGTCCCGGTGATCGACCGCAGCAAGGCGGCAGACATCATCAAGGCGTCCGCCAGTCCGAATTCCCAGACCCGGCTCACGGCCATGCGCCTGCTGCGCGAGGGGAATCTGATCAAGGCTGCCGAGCCTGTCGGTTCCGGTCCCAACAGGACCTACGAAAAGTTCGCTTCCTCCACCACACCCGCACAACGCCGCCAGGTGCTGAAAGCCTACGGCGAGGCGAAGGATGACTGGACCCGGTCC
The DNA here is from genome assembly GCF_026625605.1 of Luteolibacter sp. SL250. Classification (NCBI taxonomy): domain Bacteria; kingdom Pseudomonadati; phylum Verrucomicrobiota; class Verrucomicrobiia; order Verrucomicrobiales; family Verrucomicrobiaceae; genus Luteolibacter; species Luteolibacter sp. SL250. The sequence continues at coordinate 2,956,811 of NZ_CP113054.1, read as the reverse complement.
GCACTCATCGCCGCGGCATCCTCCCATGCGGTGGACTATCTCAACGAAGTTCTCGCATCGGGAGCAGCGACGGGTTCGCTGGAATCCTTCGTGGCGAACCTGCTGCCGGAAGCCCTCCGGGAGAACCCGGCGGCTGGTGCGCGTGATCTGGTGCTGGGCGTCGCAGGAGCTCCGAAAGCCCCGGCTGGTCTGAAGGCCGCGATTCTCGGAGCCCTCGCCGGACGCCAGGATATCCGGCCCGAGGTTTCCAAGGATCTCGCAACCGCGCTCGGCAAGCTGATGGATGACAAGTCCACCCTGCCTCTGGTTCTGCCACTGGTGGCGAACTGGGACCAAAAAGGCGCACTCGTGGAGCGGACGAAGGCTGCGGTGACAGCGCTGGACTCGAAGCTGAAGGACACGAAATCACCGGAAGCGGTCCGCATTTCCTCAGCCCGCGCACTGGTCGGAGTTGGTACCAAGGAATCGCTCGGTGCGGTCGTCAATGTTCTGAAAAACACCGGAGATGCGGAGGGCGTGCAGAAGGCCGCCCTGACCGCCCTCGCGGAAACCAACCACATCGAGGAAGTGGTGCCGATCCTGGACCATCTCCGTCCGTCGCTGATCAATGAGGCGTTCGATGGCATCCTCAAACGTTCCGAAGCATCACTCGCCCTGCTGGATGCGGTAGGCGGAGGTTCCATCAAGCCGGAGACATTCGGCCCCGGAAACATCGCCCGGCTGCGGACCCACCCCGACAAGAAGGTGGCGGACCGTGCGAAGGAGCTGGAAAACAAGCTGAATCCGGGAGGGAAGGCAAAGGCCGAGATCATCGCCAAGCTGCTGCCGGAAGTGTCGAAGCCTGGAAACGTGGAGAACGGCAAGATGCTTTATGCCGCCGCCTGTGCCATCTGCCACCGTTTCGGTGACGTGGGGGACAAGGATGTCGGCCCGCCACTGACGGGCATGGGTTCCCACGGTGCTGCGGAGCTTCTCGTCCACATCGTGGACCCGAACCGCGAGGTGGACCCCAGTTTCTGGCAGTGGAACGTCACCACGAAGAAAGGCGAAGCCCTGGCCGGTGTCATCACCAGCGAGAACTCCGCCGCCATCACCCTGCGCAACCAGGGCGGGGACACGGAGATCAGGAAGGATGACATCGCCACGCGGGAGAACACGCACCGCAGCCTCATGCCGGAGGGCTTGGACGGTCTCGGCGGTGAAGGGCTCCGTGACATCCTCTCCTACATGACCGCCTCGGAAGGCCGCTACCGCGTCCTCGATCTGAGGGAGGCCTACACCGCGGACTCCCGCCGGGGCTTGTTCGCCAACGAGAATGCTCCCGGGGAAAGCGTCTTCTTCTCCGCCTATGGCAACATCGCCGCGGAAAAGGTCCCGTTCTTCCTCATGGATCCAGAGAAGAGCGTGAATGGCCGAAACCTTCTCATCCTCCGGGGTGGGGTGCGCGAAAATATCGCTTCGAAGTATCCGATCAAAGTCGAGGTCCCGGTGGACCTGGAGGCCACCCGCTTCTACCTGCTTAGCGGCATCGCCGGATGGGGTTTCCCCGCCATCAAGGATTTCCGTCCCGCCATGAAGGTCGGCGTCCACTTCGAGGACGGCCGCGTGGAGGAGACCGTCCTGCTCAACGGCATGGCCTTCGGCGACTACAACAAGGAGACGGACATTTCCGGATCGAAACTGGTGAAGAAGGTGGTCGAAAAGGGCCAGATCCGCCTGATCCGTATCGACGTGAAGAAGCCGGGCAGGATCAAGAAGCTGACGCTTGAGAGCAACAACAACGGGGTGACCCCCGTGGTCGCCGCGATCACCGCCGACCTTTCTTCCGAAGCCGCGGAGGTGGAGACGAAGACGGAACCGAAGGAGCTGGAGAAATATGACCCGAAGACGACCGCACCGACGGGGGCGAAATTCCAGGAGCCGAAGGTGGAGGGAACTCTGCGCGTGCTGCTGGCGGGCGCCGGCAGCTCGCATGATTTCCCGCGTTACTTCCTCAAGGAGGATTCTGAGATCCTGAAAACGGCCGGCGGCATCGATGTCGCGGCCACGCCGAACCTTGGCGAAGCCCTCGCGCTCATCCCGCAGGCGGATGTGCTGGTGTTCAGTGGCAATGACCCTCAATACGCCCGTCCCGACTTCCAGAAGGCCATCAATGCTTTCGCGGATGCCGGCAAAGGCTTGGTCATGCTGCACGCGGCCACCTGGTACAACTATCCGCCGGAAACCGGCTACAACGCGCGCTTCATTGGTGGCGGCACCCGCAGCCACGGCAAGGGCGACTTCGACGTGCTGGTGGTCAACAAGGACCACCCGGTGACCAAGGGCGTCTCCGCGAAGTTCGTCATCAATGACGAGAGCTACCGCATGGAGGTGCCGGATGCCGCGAAGGTGGAGATCCTCACGGAGAACCATGCGGAGGGAGCCGTCCACCCCAGCGTCTGGGTGACGAAGGATCCCAGGACGAAGATCGTCGGCATCACGCTCGGCCACGCCGCGGAGGCCCATGGAAATCCGGATTTCCAGAAGCTCCTCGTGAACGCCGTCCGCTGGGTCGCATCGAAATGAAGAATCAGTAAAATATGTCAGCATATCGTTTCACACAGCCGGGAGAGGAAGAGGTTGAAGTCATCGGCGGCAAGACGCACCTGTGGCACTCGAAGCCCGGTTTCACGGCCACGGAGGACCTCCTGTTCGTCCGCGTGCTCATCCAGCCCGGCGAGGGCCATTCTTTCCACTACCACCCTAACAAGGAGGAGATCATCTACTTCATTTCCGGCACGGCCGAGCAGTGGCTGGAGAATGAGATGCGGGTGATGGGGCCCGGTTCGTCCCTCTACATCCCGAAGGGCGTGGTCCACGCCACCTTCAACCGCAGCGACAGCCCCATCGAGTTCATCGCCGTCATCACTCCCGCCAGCGCCGAAGGTCCGGTGACGGTGGAGGTGGGTGAAAGACCCGTCTGACCGCCGCGGTATGGGCCGTCAATGAGGCGTGTCCTGTTGTTGGCATTGGCCGCGATGTTCGCGGGGAATCTGGAAGCGGAGATCCTCGATCTGCGGAAGGCCCCGTATTCTGCAGCAGGGGATGGCACGGCGGATGACCGTGCTGCCCTCGCCGCCGCCTTCTCCGCCGCGAAGAAAGGCGACACCATCCTCGTGCCCGCGGGTGACTACCGCATGGTGCTGGGCAAAGGCCGCCTTACGATGCCCGATGGCGTGACCCTGCTGGGTGAAGGCGGGCGCTCGAAGTTCCTTCTCGTCTCGGAAGGTGGCAAGCCGGAGCACCGGGAGTTCCTCCAGCCCGGCTCCTCTTCCGTAGTGCAGGGGCTGACGTTTTCCCGTGAGGAGAACTTCGCCGCGGTGCTGTTCCCGTTGTTCGGGGAGAGGGACGGGATCACCTTCCGGGACTGCGTTTTCGAGGGCGGCGTCGAGCGGTTTCCTGGAACCTATTGCCATGCCTTCCAGGTGGGCAATGGCTCACTGAAGAACCTGACGCTGGAAAAGATCGAGTTGCGGGGCTTCACCTTCGGCCTGTTCCAAGCCAACCAGGCGACCGGCTCCGTGGAGGGCGTGATCGTGAGACAATCGTTGTTCGAAAAAAACAAATCCTCGGATCTGGAATTCAACTCTCCCAAGGGGAAAATGACCGACATCCGGGTGGAGGACTGCACCTTCCGGGATAACCTGAGCAAGACCCCCACGGGCGGCTTCGCCGTCGGTTTCGCCAATGTCCAGCGCGGCTCGGTCGAGCGCTGCCGGATCGATGGCTACGGGGCGGAAGCCCTCCATGTGGAGGATCGTTCCGAAGACATCCGCCTCTCCGGCAACACCATCGTCGGCGGTTCGAAGATCCAGACGAACGGGGTCATCCTCGTGGTCAACGATTCCCGGAAAGTCGTGATCGAGGGCAACTACATCGACGGTCGCCCGAATGAAAACAAGGTCCACCTCGTACTGGTGACCGCAGGCGGTCCGAAGTTCCCGAATCCCTCGGACGTGTCCGTGAAAGACAACGTCCTCCTCAACGGCGCGAAGACGGTGAAATGGTATCTCCAGAATGGAAGCGGTCCGGAACCGTCCGGCAACGTGGTGATGGGATTTCAGTGATCCTCATCCATTCATCCCCATCAAAGTGTGGGAATGGTGGAGCGTAGCGGATTCGAACCGCTGACCCCTTGCATGCCATGCAAGTGCTCTACCAACTGAGCTAACGCCCCTTGCGGGTTGGTCTCCCTTGCGGGAGGCGCGGCGGAGGTTTAGATACGGGGATGGGTGCGTGCAAGACGTTTTTTGAAAATGTTGCGGGTTTCTCTTCCTGAGTGGCCTTGCCATGGCTTCCGGGGGCGGAGTAGGGTGGGTGGATGAAGCGGATGATGGTGGTGGCCGTTGTGGCGGTGTCGGGCTGGATGGGTGTCCTGCGCGCGGCGGAGAGCAGCATGGAGTGCAAGCTGGATGGCCTGATGGCGTTTCCCCAAGTGTGGGAGATGACGCCGGAACAACTGGAAAAGGACTTCGGCGGAGCGAACGGCAAGCTGATGAAGTGGCTGACGAAGGACAAGACACGGGCGAAGTTCAGCCGGAAGCTCTATTCCAACGTGGAGATCGACCTGAAGACCCTTGGTGGCGAGGTGCCGCTGGAGGAGGCGGTGGTGGATTTCGCCGGTGGAAAGGTGAACGTGATCACCTTTTCCGTCTTCAACCGCGGGGATGGCGGGGACATCCCGAAAGAGGAGTTCGAGAAGCGCTTCAAGGCATGTGGCGCGGGGATGAGCAAGGTCCTTGCGGCGAAGCCGTCGGTGATGAAGGCGGACCGTCAGCAGGGTTTGCTTTCGGAAGGCTACCGCTGGGCGTCCGCTGCGGGCATCGCCGTTCTGGAATACAATGAGGGTGCGTTGGCGGACCAGCCCCGTGAGTTCCTGCGGCTGCGGGTTTCCCGGAAAGGTGCGACCGGCGGGCTGGCCGCCGCCATGCTGGCCAGCCGGGGCGGCGCGGCGGTGAAGCTGTCGGATCTGCCGGCGAATGTGGTGAAGGAGGAGGACGGCAGTATCCACGTCGCCGGGCTGCCGATGGTGGATCAAGGGAACAAGGGTTACTGCGTGGTGGCCTCCGTCCAGCGGCTTTTCGAATACTTCGGGATCGGCGCGGACATGCACCAGATCGCGGCCGTTTCCGGTGCGGATCCGGAGAAAGGAACCAGCACCATGGCCATGGCCCAGGAGCTGGACAAGATCGACTACCGCTTCAAGACGCGCCTGAAGATCCTCGGAATGACCGCGCAGAAGGGGGGACTTGTGCAGGTGGAGCGCGACTTCGTGGTCGGCAGGCCGATCGACGAGGCCGCCTTCATGAAAATGGTGAGGACCTACGTGAACAACGGTCTGCCGTTGCTTTGGTCGCTCGAACTCGGATTGTTCAAGGAAGAACCGGACCTCAATCCACAGACGGCGGGCGGGCACATGCGCATCATCACCGGTTACAACGACAAGGACCAGTCGATCATTTTCTCCGACTCTTGGGGAGCTGGGCATGAAATGAAGCGCATGAAGATGTCCGAAGGATATCAGGCGACCCGGGGCCTGTTCGCCCTGCAACCGACCGTTCGCTAGCCGTTGAAATCCGGAAGCAATCCGGCGGGGAAATTCTGATAGGCGACCGGTCGGACGAAGCGCAACAGCGCGGATGGCCCCACCGCAGAAAAGCGGGAGTCACTGCACGCCGGCCACGGTCCGCCATGCTGGATGGCGGAGTTCACCTCCACGCCGGTAGGTACTCCGTTGAGGATCACCCGCCCTGCGGTTTCCTCCAGCAGGGGGATGAGTTCCACCGCCTCCGGATCATTGTCTGCGGTGAACAATGTGGCGGTGAGTTGCCCTCCAAGCACATGAAGAATGTGTTGGATCTGTCCCAAGCCGGACCAGGTGACGAAGATCGAAAGAGGTCCGAAATATTCCTGCCTCAGGAGGCTCTCGGCCAAGAACGACTCCGCATCCGTCCGGAGAATCTGGATGCTACCTTCCAGTGAGTCTGGTGTGGCCTCCTTGCAGGCGATGACGGAGACGGATGACAAAGCCCGGAGTTTCCCTGATCCTTCCACGAAGGCGGAATGGATGCCCCGGTGGAGCATGGGCACCGGACGGATGGAGGCCACTTCCGCGGAGATGAGATCCAGGAAATGTCGGCTCTTGCTCCCGTCCGGCACTAGGATGATGCCGGGCTTGGTGCAGAACTGTCCGGCATCGGTCGTGATGGAGGAGGCCAGCAGACGGGCGATATGCTCCGGGTCCCCATCCAAGGCGGAGGGCAGGATCACCACGGGATTGAGGCTGCCCATCTCGGCGAAGACAGGGATGGGATCCGGCCGCTTCGCTGCGGCGTCGATGAAGATGCGGCCGACATGGGTTGACCCGGTGAAACCGACCGCCCGGGTGGCAGGGTGCGTCACGAGCGGAATGCCAAGCTCCTTGCCGCTGCCTTGGAGCATGGAGAATACACCAGCGGGCAGACCAGCCTCGGTGACGGCCGCATTGATGGCGCCAGCGACCAGTTCGGAAGTGCCGGGGTGCGCTTCATGGGCCTTCACCACCACTGGATTTCCCGTAGCCAGTGCGGACGCGGTGTCTCCACCGGCCACGGAATAGGCGAGTGGGAAGTTGCTGGAGCCGAACACCACCACTGGACCAATGGGGCGGAACACCCGCTTCAGATCGGGGCGCGGCGACGGCTTGCGGTCGGGCAGGGGCGGTTCATGCCGGAGATCGAGCCATGATCCGTCCCGTGCGATGGCAGCGAACATCCGCAGGTGGCCTGTGGTACGGTCCAGTTCCGATTGCAGCCGGGGAATCGGCAAGCCGGTTTCCAGACGGGCGCGCTCCAGCAGGATATCCCGCATCGTGGTGAGGTTTTCGGCGATGGCTTCCAGGAATCCGGCCCGGATCTCTCCGGAGGAGGTCCGGAAGGTGCGGAAGGCATCCCGCGCCGCGGTCATTGCGTTCTCCACATCCTCCGCGGAGGCCGGGAAAAACTCGCCCGGCAGATCCTCCAGCGTGATGGGAGAAAATACGGTGAATCCCCCGGCGGTGGGTGGGAGATGCTTCCCTGCAATCAGGGACCCGCCATGAAACGATGAAGCCATTGGTCTGCTGTGAAACCAATGGCCTTGATTGCCCGCGGATCAAGCGCGGATGTGGCGGGTATCAGCGTTTGCGCCGGCTGATGAGAGGCAGGGCACCGAGAAGGCCGATGAGCAGGGTGGAGGGCTCCGGCACCATCGCCACGTTGGGCGTGGTGGTGAAGCGGCCGATGATCTCCGCGCGGCTGGTGCCCCCCTCATAGGCCCGGAATTCCGTGCCCGTCGAAAGCGTGTTCAGCGTGTCCGCATCCATCTTGAAGGACAGTTCGAGGTAGTAGGCGTTGCCGGAACTGTCCTTGTAGCCGGTGGGCGAGAAATGATTGGAGAGGGAGACCACGTCGGCGTTCTGTTCCGCGGTGCCGTTGTTCGGGGTGTTGACCAGGTTGCTGGTGAAGCTGGTGTTCATGGTGCCACCGTCCGACGGGAAGGTGAACGTGAAGGCCATGTCCACCGAAGAGGCTCCGGTGGAGCTCTGGATGGTGCCGTTACGGTAGTAGAGGTAACCGATCTGGAAATCCTTGCCCGGTGCCGCGTTGGTGACATCCACCGGGATGAACCAGAGCGCGCTCGGGTGTGCATAGGTGTCGGAGGTGGAGGCACGCCCCCACTGGAAGAATGCGGCTCCGGCAGGTCCTGTCGTGGCAATGCCGGATGGCGCGTCCGTGGTGTCCGCGCCGCTGTTGTAGCCGTTGGAGAGGTTGTTGTCCCGGACAAGCAGGCTGTTGGACCCCTCCTCTACGGGATTGGTGAAGCGCCCGCTGACCAGGAAGGAGGGATTGCCGGAGATGGTTTGGCCTTTCGCTTCGCGCACGGATGTGACCAGTGCGATGACGCCGACACAAATGAACAGGAAACGGGTGGGGGACATAAAGGGGGGGAGGGGGTAAGGGGAAACCGCCCACGGGGGGTGGACGACGGGAAGATCATGCCGCGGATCTCCCGGGAATGATATTACGGGATGCCGTAGGATCAGCGGCAGCCGGACAAATGGCGCATCCTCCGCTTGTTCGCTTGGCTCCCGCCCGAGGATCTCCCTATGTTCCACGGCATGTCGAAGTATGCCGGTGAGCAGGTGTTGGTGGTTCCGCGTTCGTTGCTGGAAGAAATCGGAATGTTCCATGGGATCAAGGGAGAAGGCATTGAGCAGGCGCTTGAAAAGTTGCTGGATCCCGCGAACCACTTCTTCATGGACCGGGCGGAGGCGGAGGAAGATCCGACCCACAAACAACTGATCCCGTACTGCATCTTCAAACACGGAGACCGGTTGCTGCACTACACCCGGGGCAAATCCGGCGGCGAGAACCGCCTCCACGCCAAGTTGTCCGTGGGGGTCGGTGGACACATCAACCCCGTGGACACCGGAGATGGCAGAACCGGCAGAGCCGCATACTTCGCCGCGGTGGAGCGCGAGATCGAGGAAGAGTTGGACATCCCCGGTGGTTACCAGCAACGGATCATCGCGCTGCTCAATGACGACACCAATCCCGTCGGCCAAGTCCACCTCGGTGTGGTGCATCTCGTCGAACTCCCCGATGGTGCCGTCACATCAAAGGAGGATGCGTTGGCGGAGCTTTCCTTCAGCACCATCGAGGATTTGAACGGCTCGCTTCACGAACGGCTCGAAACATGGTCCCAGCACTGCGTCCGGATCTTCAATCAAGGGTGAGATTGCGCGAAATAAAGGCATCTCCGGTGAGATTGATGTGGAATAGCCCGCGGATTTGACCTAATGCTCGGAGGTCCCGCCCCTCTCTCACTTTCCGCAAAAACCCCGATGTCTTCGCTCCCCAAGCCCGAGAAGCCCCGTATTCTCATCGTCACCCCCGAAATCACCTATCTCCCCCCCGGCATGGGCAACATGGCCCAACGGATGTCGGCGAAAGCCGGTGGTCTGGCGGACGTTTCGGCATCGTTGGTCTCCGCGCTGTTCGAGCTGGGGGCGGATGTCCACGTGGCGATGCCGAACTACCGGCGGATGTTCCAGGGGGATGTCTTCAACCTCCATGAGAGGGAGCTGAGAAAATACCACGAAGTCCTGCCGGAGGCCCACATCCACCTGGCGGAGGACCGCATCTTCTACTACCGGGAACACGTCTACAGCAACCATGCGGAGGAAGCGATGAAGATCGCCCTCGTCTTCCAGCGGGAAGTCATCAACAACGTGGTTCCCCGGGTGCGCCCCGACCTCATCCACTGCAATGACTGGATGACGGCGCTCATTCCGGCCATGGCGCGCCGCCGTGGAATCAAGAGCCTCTTCACGGTCCATAACATCCACACCCGCCAGGTTTCCCTCGCTCAGGTGGAGGAAACGGGGATCGACGCCGCTGAGTTCTGGATGAACCTGTATTTCTCCGGTGCCCCTTCGAGCTATGATCACGCCCGTTCCCATGTGCCGGTGGATCTTCTGACGTCCGGCATTTTCGCCGCCCACTTCATCAATACTGTCAGCCCGCGATTCCTGTGGGAGATCGTGGAAGGCTGGCATCCCATGGTTCCCCACACCGTACGCCAGGAACTCCGCCACAAGTATCTGGCCGGTTGCTCCGACGGCATCCTGAATGCTCCGGATGTTTCCTACAACCCGCTCACGGATGATTCCCTTGCGTTGAATTTCGATGACAGTGATTTTGTCACCGGAAAGGCGGCGAACAAGAAGGCCCTGCAACTGGAACTCGGGCTGGAGGAGGATGAAACCGCGCCGATCTTCTTCTGGCCGTCACGCCTTGATCCGGTCCAAAAAGGTCCGGAACTGCTGACGAACACGCTTCATCGTCTGGTTTCGGAATACTGGAACCGCAACTTCCAGGTGGTCGTCGTGGCGGACGGTCCCCACCAACGCTGGATCCATGAGATTGTAGAACGCTTCAACCTGCATGAGCGGGTGGCCGTGCGGAACTTTGAGGAACGCCTGTCCCGGCTCGCCTACGCGGGTTCGGACTTCATGTTGATGCCATCCTTGTTCGAACCGTGTGGACTGCCGCAGATGACCGCGCCGATCTATGGCTCCCTGCCCATCGTCCATGCCACCGGCGGACTCTATGACACCGTGCGCAATCTGGATGCGAACACTTCGACCGGAAACGGCTTCCGGTTCGACACCTACGATGCGCGCGGCTTCCGCTGGGCGATCGACGAGGCGATGAAGTTCTTCGCCCTTCCGGCGGAGACGCGCGCCCGCGAGATCGGTCGTGTGATGAGAGAGAGCCTGAAGGAGTTCAGCCACAAGGAAGTCGCCCGCCGCTACATCGCCATCTACGAACAGATGCTCGCGCGTCCGCTGGTGGAGAAGGAAGCGGGAGAGGAAATCAAGGAAATCGCCGAGCGCGAGGCCCAGATGGTGCAGATGTGATTGACCTGTCAGTACCCCGCGAGGTGGTCCCGGAAACAGAACACACATCCGGTCACATTCACCGCGAAGAGCAGCAATGCTGCCGCACGGATCGTCCGTGATCTGGCTGCATGGTATGCCCGGATGCCAAAACCCATGCCCGGAATAAGGAAGATGAAAGTTTGCATCGCGTCGCCGACCATGAATCCTCCCAAAAGAAAACATACAAGACTGCCAGCGAGCGACGGCCAACCGCTCCAACGGGGCACACTTGGCACCTGATCCAGCACATTTTTCACTGCTTCGCCATGTTCTGCTTCCAGAGTGGCGATGGCACCAGCTCGTTCGGCCGGCAGATGATGATGCCGGCGTGTTTGGCGGTGCCGTTCACGTAGTCCGCGATCGGGCGGTCGATGATCGTCATCCGCCCCTTGTCACGGTCGGAGGTGGCGTGGCAGAAATAAGCACGGTCCTTCACCCGCAGGATGAGGCCCACGTGGGAGGTATAGCCGAAGGTGCTGTGGGTGGTGATGGCGCAGATATCCCCGTCCTGGAGGTATTTCTCGATCCCGCGGACGTTCTGTTTCGGAACGTGGTGGACGGGCAGGCGGGACACTTGGGCCTCGATCTTGCCCATGGGGCTGACGAGCGACGGATTGTTCTTCAGGTAACGGTAGGCTTTCCACTGGACCGTCATCTCGCGGATCTCCCGTTCGATCTTTACGGCTCCGGGGATGCGGCGGGTGATGTTCTCCGCCAGGCCGCGGCGCTGGTTGTCATGGAAGACTTCCTCCAGATGGTGCATGCGGCTGAGATAGCCACCCGTGCAAGTGCCGTTGCGGTAGCGTTCCACTTCGATCATGTGGAGCATGTCCTGCGGCTTGTAAGGGCCGGGCTTGTAGCGGAGCATCCGTGCGAACGCCAGGGAGTTCTCATAGTACGTCCAGCAGTCCATGCCCGCGAAATTCACCGAGGGTGACTCGATCCTGTCGTCGATCTCCAGCGTGTAGTTCACGTAGGGAACACCCACCAGCTCCCGGGCCACCCGCATCGTCCGTTGTGGCAGCGGGAGGTTCCGCCAGTTCTCACGCTCCGCCTTGGCCACCATGGCGTGGAACTTCGCCTCACCCTTGAACACAGTGTCGAGCGGCAGCCGGAGAGGGCAGGGGGAACCCACCTTCTGGGCCACTACGGCGGTCGTGCAGGCGGAGAGAGAGAGGAAAACCGCGGCGATCTTATGGATCATGACCGCCAGAATACGCCGGAATTCCCGGAAGGAAAGACGAAGGTTCAGCCGCTTTTCAGAAGAAAATCCCGCAGCACCAGCGCGTGGTTGTGTTCCTCGTCCCGGGCGGCGTGGAGGAGGGTGATGGGGCCCTCCTTCAACGCAGCTCTCAGGATCCCGGCCGGAGCGTCCAAGGAACGCAGTTCAGCGAGGTAGCGTTTCCTGAACTCCTGCCAGCGTTCCGGATCATGGTTGAACCATTTGCGGAGTTCCGTGGAGGGGGCGATTTCCTTCAGCCAGACGGCGGAGCCGAGATCCTTTTTGGAAACCCCGCGTGGCCAGATGCGGTCTACCAGGAACCGGCTGCCATCTTCCCTGGAAGAAGGTTCATAAACCCGTTTGAGGTGGATCTTCATGGAGGTGGAGGATTCATGGATCATCAGCGAAGCCGGGCACGGTTTCATGGAGGATCTCCAGGATCCGCTTCCGCTCACCCTCCGGGATCCAGCCGCATTCATTTCCGGAGGTCAGCCGCTTTTCCAGCTCCAGGAACACCGCATCCTTCACCGCAGGGGGGAGGGAAATGAAAGCCTTCGAGTGGATCATGTAGGAACAGCGGTTTTTGAACAGGCGGTTTCCAAGATGGAAATCCGCGAGGGAATCGCCCGCCTTGGTTTTCGGAAAGCGTGCGGTGAAGGAAGTCTGGTATCCGGCTGCGCCATCCACGCCACCGTCGCCCATCGGAGCCTCATCCTTGAACAACATCACGTCCACGATGGCGCGGGCTTTCGCTTCCGCCAACAGGACAGCTTGCCTTCCTCCGCTGGCCTTTTCCATCCAAGAAGCCCTGCGGAGTTCCATGGAGGCGTTGATCAGCAGGTTGTGTATCAGGCACTGGTGTTCCAGCACCATCAGGGCGACGATGTCGCTGGTGTCCGTCAAATAGCGCGAGGAATCAATCTTTCCGGAAACCGTCTTCAGCCTCTCGGGCGGCTGGTCGGGCAACAGCCCCCCTCCGGGCGTGAAAATCCGGTTGCCCAGGTGGGGCAGGGCGCTGCCGCCGGTGACGTAGTAGCCCGCCCAGCGCTTCGGCAGCGGCGTGCGGTGGTCCGTGCGGGTCGAGCCCAGCGGCAGCAGCAGATTGCCATCGGCATCCGTGGGGACGGAACGCACGGTCAGTCCGGGGACCAGCTCCGTGCGGCGGGTCGCGTGACAGTTCAGGCAGGAGGTGGTGTTTCTCTGAATCTCCAGCTTCCGCCCGCCCGGTTCTGGTTCGATGAAATAGAACACCACCCCCAGATGGTCATCGTGGATGATGAGTTCGAACCCTCCGCCCAGAACGTGACCGACGTAGGCATTCTCATTGAAATGGATGGCCCGCGGTTTGCGAGGGTTGATGAAGTAGTTTTGTGCGCTGGTTTTAGAATATACGAGGATCTGCGAGGACTCCGGGATCTCCAGCAGACGGAGGAGGAACCGCAGGGTTTCCTGTTCGCTGTCTTGTGGCAGGCTGGTTCCTTCCTCGACCAGCTTGGCAAGTGGGTCGGTCGCAGCAGTCTTTGAGTAAAGGATCGGCGGCAGATCCCACATCTCCTGGGCGGTGACCAAGCCGGATATGGCGGTCAACACGATGATCGGAAGGTGGAATCTCATGGGTGGTTGCCGGACGATACGCGCCCCGTATGGATTTCCTCCCCATCTAAATGCAGGCGATTTGATCCGGATCAAGAAAGGATCCCATCCATATTGGAAGGCGGGGGAAACCGATGGAGAATATCCCCATGAATGCCACCCAGGACGGCAAGGCGGACATCCTCGGACGGGAGGACATCGAACGGTTGGTGGATCGATTTTACGCATCTGTCAGGCAGGACCCCGTCCTCGGGCCTGTATTTGATGAGATCGCGGAAGTGAACTGGGATCATCACCTGCCGAGACTCTGCGACTTCTGGGAGACCGTCCTCTTCCGCACGGGCAGTTACCGGGGGAATCCGCTCGCCGTCCACAGACATCTCCTCGGCCGCACACCGATGGACCGTGCGATGTTCGACCGGTGGCTGGATCTGTTCAGCAGTACCGTGGATCGGCATTTCGCGGGGGACAACGCCGGCCACATCAAACGCGTGGCGGGGGACATGGCGAATGTGATCCACAGCCGGCTCCATGAGCTGCCACAGGGAGTGCCCGGGCGCTATGCCCGTTGATCCGGATTCTCCGTGGTCCGCTGTAGCACGGGCTCGAAGACAAACCATTGGTTCCAGCGGCTGCGGACCACATCGAGGATGGTCTTCGCCCACAGGACGGAGGCTTCCGTGTCCGGTCCACGGGTGCGGGCGGGCAGATCCAGCGCCGGCAGCACCTTCACCCGGTAGCGGCGCCAACCATCCCGCATGATGAACAGGGGGTAGCAGGAACAACCGGTGGCGCGGACGAGGAACAGCGGGCCGCGGGGCAATCTCATCCGGAGGCCCGGCTCCACCTCCACCTCCATCGGAGACACGTCGAACACCACACGATCTCCCTGCACGGCCACCAGATTTCCTTCCTGGAGGAGCTTCGCCAGCTCCACCCCCAACAGGTTGTTGTCGTGGTTGTAGAGGGTGCGGAAATGCGGATTCTCCATTTCCTTCCTGCGCATTTCCTCTTCGCGGATTTTCTGCACCTCCGGCTCCTTTTCAGGGGCACGGACCGCGTACAGCGAACGCTGGATGCGGCTGGAAAACATCGGCGCGGCGATGTCGTAGTTCCCCATGTGGGCGGTGAGGATCACGGCCCCGCCGACGTGGCCGGACAGCGCCTCCAGATTCCCGATGCCCTCGATGGCCCAGTCGATGTCTCCCGTTCCACTCTCACACCGCAGGCCGTCAACATAGGTCACGGAGAAGTTCCAGACCACCCGCCATGCGCCCAACCGCGCCCTCCATGACCCCCAGTGCGGGAACATCGCCCGCAGGTTGGCGGCGACGGCCCGGCGTTGTTTCCCGGCCATCAGGAAAAACAGCGGTGCCCAGCCGGCGATGAGAGGCGCCTCCAGGAACCATGGCACGCCAGACAGAGCCTTCCGGAGCAGCCGCGCCCAGAAATCTCCGGTCACGCCGAGTTTCCGTTTCAGTCTGCTTTCCTTGGGGGATTCCACGCGGGCAGGAGGAAACCCGCCCGATGGGGATGACGCAAGCCACGGTTTCAACGGATCACCGCGACTCAGTCCCCGGATTCCGTGAACCCGGTGTCATCGAGGAACTCCTTCTTCGCCACGGCCAGGTTCGCCAGCTCGTCACAGCGCTCGTTCTCCGCGTGGCCCGCATGACCTTTCACCCAGCGCCAGTCGATCTTGTGTGGCTTGCTGGCGGCCACCAGACGAATCCACAGATCCTTGTTTTTCACGGGAGTCTTGCCTGCGGTCATCCAGTCCCGGCGCTTCCATCCGTCCACCCATTTCTTGGTCATCGCGTCGATGACGTATTTTGAATCCGAGTGGAGTTCGATTTCACACGGTTGTTTGAGCAACTCCAACGCGGCGATGGCGGCGCGGAGTTCCATGCGGTTGTTGGTGGTGAGGCGGTAACCGGCTGAAAGCTCCTTCCGGTGGCGTCCCGCGACGAGGACGACACCGTAGCCCCCCGGCCCCGGATTGCCTTTGCAGCCTCCGTCGGTATGGATGATGACCTTGTGCAAGGCGGCGGATTCTTCCGGCATCCGTGACTTTCGCAAGCATTTCCAGTGAATACGAAATTGCTAGGGCATCCCGGATTCCCTACGATGAAGGGGCATGGGGATGACGGAATCGTTGCGGGCAGCCAGTGGCTGGCTTGATCTGGGACTTCCGGATGAAGCACTCCTGGAGTTGCAGTCGCTCGCGGAGGAGGAACAGGTTTCACCGGTGGTTCTCGAAATGAAGGTGGTCATCCAGATGGAGTGCAGATCTTGGAACGCCGCCTCAGAGACCGCACGTGTGCTGTGCGGCATGGAACCCCTCAACGCGGAGTATTTCCTCCAGGCCGCCTTCTGCCTCCACGAGACCGGGGATACCCTTGCAGCACGGAATTGGTTGCTGCGGGGACCCAAATCGCTGCTGGAGATGCCCACGTTCCACTATAACATCGGCTGTTACCTGTGGGTGCTGGGCGAACACGCTTCCGCCCGCACCCATCTGAGGCGGGCCTTCCGGATGGACCGTTCGCTGGAAGCGTTCGCGAGGACCGACCGCGACCTTGCGGGCTTCCATTGAGCATCCACTGCCTTGCGGGTCGACGGCTCCCGTTCGCGGAGGGTCACTGGTTGCCCTTGTCCATCAGCCACGCGATGAGGTCCCGGACCTGTTCCCGGGGGATGGCATCGATCAGTCCCTCGGGCATCAGGGAGTTGGGCAGGGTCTCGGTCTTTGCGATGTCCGCCGTGGGCAGGGAGATTTTCTCCGTGAGCGTCTGCAGGGAAGTCGTGCGTTCATCGCTGGCACGGATCATTCCACTGAACGTCCTGCCGTCTTTCAGGGTGATGATGGAAAGCTGGTTCTCCTTCGCGACGACCTCGCTTGGATCGAGGATGTTGGAAAGCAGGTAATCCAGATTGTCCCGCCCCCCACCGGTCAGTTCGGGACCGACGGATCCTCCTTCACCATACATCTTGTGGCAGGTGCCGCAGTATTGGGCGTAGATCTCCTTGCCCTTCTTCTTGTCCGCCTGCGACAGCGTTTTCGGGGTGAGGTAGAGTTTCCAGACGTTTGCCGCGTGGATCTTCTCCTTGCTGGCATCCCGCATCCCGCCCCACAGCCGGGTGATCTCCCCGGCCAATTCAGGAGCTTTCAACGAGCGGATCTGTCGGACCTGGAACGGCGAAAGCGAATCCGCGGCGAGCTTTCCTGAGGCGATGTCCGCAACCAGCAGCGCGGCCCATCGCGGACGGGAGATCAATGCGTCGATGATCACCGGTCGGTCCGAAGCCGGAATGACGGGCAACTGACGGAGAAGCAAAGCGGCAACCTCTGGATCGCTCTCCATGGCGAGGCGCTCCACGGCTGCAGGGCGGAGTCCGGGCTTTCCGATGAGGCTCTTTGCCACCTCCAATGAACCGGCGTCTCGGATCTTGCTGAGAGTGCGCAGCGCGGCGACTCTGGCTTCCAAAGGCGCGTTGTCGTCCACAGTCAGGGCGCGGTTGGACTCAATCGCGGCGGGATCCCTGAACAAAGCCCCCAGGGAGCGATGGAAACCGACCAAATCCGGGTTTCCCGACTCTCCGATCACGGAGGAAAGCATGGACCACGCTGGGGTGGGCTTGGGTGAGGGGACACCTTCCAGCGCTTTCGACAGACCGGCGAGGATGTCCAGCGTCCACTCGTCCGGTGCCGTCGCAGCATGCCGGATGAGGCTGTCGAATGCTTGTCCGGGATCCTCCGGATCAAGGGCGAGCCGTCTGGCAATATGGTTGCGCACGAGGGGAATGGCACAATCGACTGCCAGACCGGCCAATGCACGACGGTCGGTTGCTGCGAGAGGCTCAATGCCATACCACAGCATCAACGGAAGATTATGGTCCGCGACATCCCCGGCGTGCTTCAGCAGTGGAGCCGCGATGGCAACACGGGGTGCTACCGGGATCCTCTGCAGCGCGCTGGCGAGTGCGAGACGCACGGCGGGTGATGATTCCGTCCCGGCGATCCGGACCAGTGCGCGGATGGTTCCCTCATCGCCTGAGGCAGGTGTGGCACTGTCGAGCAGCAGGCGGATCGACCAGATCCGGACGGCTGGCTCCGGGTGGGAAAGCAGATCGATCAGCATCTTGCGGTCCGCCCCGCCGATGGCGTGGAGCGACCACAGCGCCCGGAGTTTCAGTGCGGCGGTGGCACCGTCCCGGAGATGGCTGCGGAGGGGGGAAAGCAACGGCTCCATGCTTTCTCCGGCGCCCGCACGGTGCTGGAGTGAGAGACGTGCCCGGCGCGCGAACCATTCGTTCCGGTGGGAGAGCAGGGGAAGCAGCGCCTCCGCCGGCGTGGTTCCAACGTCTGCCACGGATGGAACGGCAGGAATCCCATGGGTGATCTTGTAGATCCTGCCGGACTGGCGATGGATGCCGTCATCATCGTGACATTCCCCGGTGTCCGACCAGTCGGCGATGAAAACTCCACCGTCCGGACCATACAGCAGATCGATCCCGCGGAACCACGGATCCGCTGAGAAGGCGAGATCGGCGCGGTGGCGGCCGGTGAAGCCGCTGCCGGTAGGTTCCAGATGTTCCCTGTTCAGGCGGCGGCCATGAAAGTTGATCGTGAACAGCTCATTCCGGTATTCCTCCGGCCAGTTGTCCCCCAGATAGATCATCAGGCCCGTGTGCGCGTGGCCACCTCCGGCGGAGGAGGATTCCGCACTCATCCCCACTCGGATCTCACTCCACTTCTCCGCCGTGTCCCAATGGACATGGTCGGCATGCTGGTCGATCTGGCCGTAGATATGGGGATTGTAGTCATCGCCGAACATCCTCTTGTAATGGGCACCGGGGATGACATGCCAGAGGTGGCCGATGACCGTGTTGATGAAGAACAGTTCCCCGTGCTCATCCCAGTCCATTCCCCACGGATTGGTGGTTCCTTCCGCAACCACTTCGACCGTCTGGCGGGACGGGTGGTAGCGCCAGATGCCCACATTCATCTTCAACCTGGCTTCCGTTGGTGAGCCCGGCCTTCCCAGCAATGAATGGCCGAGAATGCCCTGCCGCCCATAGAGCCAGCCGTCAGGTCCCCAGCGCAGGCCGTTGGCCATGGTATGCCCTGACTTCTTGACATCGAATCCGTCGATGAGAGCGACGGCGGGACCGTCCGGAACATCATCCCGGTTCTTGTCCGGGATGAAGACAAGATCGGGCAGGGTCAATGCCCATACACCGCCCAGACCGACCTCGATGCTGGTGAGGCGTTCGAGTCCTTCCGCGAACACGGTCCGTTTGTCGTGCACACCGTCGTGGTCCGTATCCTCCAGGATCACGATGCGGTCGCGCAGCTTCTTCTCGTAGTATCCGCCGATGCTACCCGCATACATGAAACTC
Organism: Luteolibacter sp. SL250; assembly: GCF_026625605.1. Lineage (NCBI taxonomy): Bacteria > Pseudomonadati > Verrucomicrobiota > Verrucomicrobiia > Verrucomicrobiales > Verrucomicrobiaceae > Luteolibacter > Luteolibacter sp. SL250. Next base: position 2,938,092 of record NZ_CP113054.1, on the reverse strand, counting down.
TCCGCCACCCACAAGCGCCCCCGGTCATCCAGACACATGGCGATCGGCTGACGGATGTCAGGCTCCGCCGCAAAAACGGTCGCACGGAATCCCGGGGGCAGCTTCCACTCCGACGCAGCCTGGGCGGGCGGGAGAGGCCGTGTGGTGGATTTCTCCGTATCGAAGGGTTCGGTTCCTTCTTGGGCGGGCAGTCCCACCGTCAGGGCGGAAAAACAGAGGAGGATGAAGGTTCGGACTCGGGGCATCTGGGATTCATACGAAGCCAACTCCCTGAAACTCTCTCCATTCCACTCCATGACGGCGGAGCGGGTGTATCATCACTCGCGGTCCCACTTCAACAACCATGGATCATCGGTGGACTTCTGGAAGTCCTTGATCTTCGCCTTCAGGGATTCGAGTTGCTCCGCGTGTTCCGCAAGTCCGGCGAGATTCTTGAATTCCCATGGATCGTTTTCGATGTCGTACAATTCGAACCGCGGCCGATTCAGGTAGGAGGCCACGGTGCGTCCGCCATAGGATGCATCCAGCCCTTTCTTCATCGCTTCCTGCCAGCACGGAGTCGTCCAGAGATCCGAGGCGAAGGGAAAGGGTGATCCGTGGGCGAGGTTGAAGATCAGTTTGTAGCGGCCCTCCCGCCACGAACGCATGGGGTAGTACATCGTCACTTCATGCCAGGAATGGGAGGCCGCGCTGTGATTCCATCCGGCGGGATTTTCCTCCGCCAGCACCGGCAGCCAGGAACGGCCATGGTAGTTCTTGAAGGCAGGTCCCGCATTTTCATGCTTCGGCGTTTGCGCCACCGCTGACGCCTTCCTGGGACCATGGGACGCCGTGTCATACCCACCTGCGAAATCCAGCAGCGAAGGAGTGATGTCCGCGTGGGTGATCATCGCCTTGCTGACGGAGCCCCGCTTCTCCTGATAGGGATTTCTCACGATGAAGGGGACCCGCAGGCCCGCATCATAGACGGTGGTCTTCGCACCGGGGAAGGGCATCCCGTGGTCCGAAGTGTAGACAATCAGGGTGTCCTCCCATCGACCGGCTTCCTTGAGAATGGCGATCAGGCGCGCCACTCCTTGGTCGATGCGTGAGATGGACTGGTAATACTGGGCGATTTCCGCGCGCGCGGAGGGCACATCAGGCAGGAAGGGAGGGACGATGACTTCCGCCGGATCATAGAACACCTCGTTGACGCCCGGATATCCGCCACGGTTCTTCTTGTTCCCGAACAGATTCGGCCGCCACTCGGATGCTTCATCGAAGTCTCCGCTGCGGTGGGGATCCACCGGGCAGAAGTAGAGGAAGAAGGGCTGCGCCTCGTCCTTCGTGATGAACGCGGCGGAGTCTTCCGCCATCTTCACCGTGTTGCGTCCGCCGGGGATGAATTCCTGGAAATCGAACGCCGAACGCGGGGCGACATGGTATTTCCCGGCGACGGCCGTGCGGTAGCCCAGTTGGTTGAGCTGGTTCGGCAATGACACCGCGCCGACGCTGGGGTGCGACTCCGCCTTGTGCGGGCCGTGCGCCAATCCGTATTGGCCGTTGGCATGGTTGTGCAGGCCGGAAAGGATGACGGACCGGCTGGCGGAGCAACTGGCCGTGGTGGCGAAGGCATTGGTGAACCGGGTGGAATCCACCGCCAGCGCATCGAGCGCCGGTGTTTTCAGCACGGGATTCGCATAACAGCCGAGGTCCGGACTCTGGTCGTCGGTGACGATGAGTACGATGTTGCGCGGAGCGGCGGCGGCAGGAAGGAGCGAAAGCAGCAGAAACGAAAGCAGGGCTCTCATGGTGACGGAGAGATGGGTTTGAGATGGGTTTGCAGGAACTTTTCGGTGCGCTTCATGAATTCCTGGATCTGGGTGGCATTGGCAAAGTTGTGACCGCTGTCCATCGTGACGAGTTCGACCTCCACTCCGGCGGCTTTGAGCGCTGTTTCGAGACGTTCGGATTGATCGATCGGCACGATGTCATCCTTTGAACCATGGAAAATGAGAAAAGGTGCGGATTTTCCGTCCACGAGGTATAAGGGCGAGGCTTCGCGGGCACCTTCACGCTGCGTGTTTCCCAACAGGGCGTCAATGATCCCGTTGCACCACTCGCCCTTGGGAACCTTCTTCCGCATGTCCTCGGTGAGATCCGTCGGACCGCAGAGGTCCACCACACATGCCACGCGGCTGGAGTGGGCCGCCAGTGCGGCCTCCGAGTTGTCCCGTGTATCGAGCATTCCGAGGCATGCCACCAGATGCCCGCCGGCGGAGGCGCCCAGCGCGCCGATCCTGGCGGGGTCGATCTGGTAGTCCGCTGCATGGGCGCGGATCCAACGGACCGACCGCTGCACGTCATCCAACTGCGCCGGCCAGTGGTTCCCGTCCTTCGTCACGAGCCGGTAGCTGGTTGAAAAGGCGACGTATCCCCGGGTGGCCAGCCATTGGCCGATCCATGAGAAATCCCGGCGATGACCGGCCGACCAGCCCCCGCCATGGACGAGCAGCACGGCGGGCCGGAGTCCGGCGGCGGGAGCGGATGGCAGATACACATCCATCTCCAGATTCCTTCCCTCGCGTTCATCATACGCGACGGTCGCCTGGGGTTTGGGGGCTGCTTCCTTGCAACCCGCCAGGGGCAGCAGCAACGCGGAAAGGATGATGAAGAATCGTGACATACCCACAAGCAGGCGGACTACCACCGGTGGAGACGGGTCTCTCAGAGATTCAGCGTCTGGTCGATGAGATTCAGCAGATCATAGCGATCCGGAGGTAGATTGTCCGAAGCCATTTCACGGGCCAGCGCGGCGACGACCTCGCTGTCAATCATCCCCGCCTGGTCGTCACCCGCCAGCCACTGCGCGTAGGTGCACAGCAGGGAAGCGAAGCGGGCGTCGTCGGACGGCTCCGCATCCGGCTTCCGGGAAAGGGCGATGGGCGGGGCCGGTTTCTCGTTCACGCTCCATTCCACCGTCCCGAAGTCCGTTGACGAACCTGTGGGCTCGATTTCGATGGCGACCAAGGTGAGGGCCTTCGCGGGAAGCAGGGTCGGCAGGGAGCCGTCCGGGATGCCGGCCACGGGCGAATAGCCCAGCAGCCTGTAGCGTGCGACCGTGGACGGATCCGCCTTGAAGTTCGCCTGGATCTGGCGGTCACCGTCATTGGCACCCCGGAAAGCGATGATAAGAAGGCTGGCCGAAGGTTTCCATGGGCAGGGCAGGGCTTCGGTGGAAAGCGTGACCCCTTGGGCGACAGAAGCGGCACCCGCCGGACGGAGTGGGTAGTGATTGAGGATTTCCTCAACCCGGATTGCATTCACCGGTGGCTTCTTGTGTTCCTTGCGGATCGATTCCGTGACCCAGATCATGCTCGCGCTGCCCGCCCGGATTGGCAGTCGCATCTGCGGACTGGCGGCCGCCGCGACGGATCCCCGGCGGGAAAGCGGGGGCAGTTCATCATCGGCCGGCACGGGCTTGTCCTTCAGGCTGTCAGCCGCCTCATCGTAGAACTTCGAACCGGCCCGGGCGATGGCTTCATCGCGTGCGGCGGCCAGCCTGGAAATGGTGGAGGCTGGCGCGGCGGCACCAGCAAAGGTACGCCCGACCTGGCTGGCATCCACTGGTCCGGGAGCCGGCAGCATCGCGATGTTGATCGGGATGGTTCTCCATTCCTCCTCCCCTTCGGCGGCGGTCGGTGAAGGAACGGTCGTCGGGCGCGGCGGACGGGTCACATCTCGATCCGCCAGTTTCGGCGAAAACACCGGTGCCCGTGAGAAAAGGACGAACGCGAACAACAGCAAGGCCGCTGCGGCGAGGCTCACAATCCATGACCTGCGGTTGGGGCGGGCGTCCGGAATCTTCACCAAATTGGTGATTTTCTCCGGTTCCCGGGCGGCGAGCAGGATGGCCTGCCGCTGTGCGGGGCGCAGCTTCGGCTTTTCGGAGACAAGGGCATCCGAAAGAATCCCGCCAAATGAGCCGGCTTCTTCGATGGCGGCTTTCACCGCCGGATCATTCTCCGCGGCGGCTTCCACGGCCGCAGCATCTTCCGGCGTCAGCTCGCCCAGAACATAGGCGGTGATGCGGGGATCGTCAGGGTGGAGTTTCATGGGAGGACGTGGCGTTAGCCGCGGAAGTCCGCGGGGAGGGATTCACGGAGGCGTTTCAGGCCGGTATGGATGAGAAAGCCGATGTTGCCGGAAGTGAGGCCGGTGACTTCGACGATCTCCTGATAGCTGAGACCTTGTTGGAACTTGAGGAGGATGACTTCGCGTTGGTTGGCGGAAAGCCGGTCGAGGGATTTCATGACCTGGGAGATGCGCTCGTCGTGGGCAGCCTGTTCATCGGGCGCGAGTTCGGGGCCCGCGACACGCTTCCACTGGACTTCGTCAAGCGGCTGGACCCGCTTTTCTTTCCGGAGGATGTCGAAGGCACGGTTGCGGCATACGGTGAACAGCCAGGTCTTGAGGCTTTCACGGATCTTGTTGGGTTCTTGCTGGCACAGGCGGATGAAGGTGTCCTGGACCACGTCCCGGGCCCGGTCGAGGTCGTGCAGGATGGTCACCGCATAGCCGATCAACGGGGATTCGAATTCGGCGAGTGCCTTCTCGACAAACTGTTCCCGCGTTTCGGTCATCGGTGGATCCGGAGCGGCGGTTTGCGCCCCGTCTACTGGATCAACGTCCGGGAGGGCGGAAAGTTTAGGGGCATTTTCAGAAAAACCGCTCATTTTACCGGATGAAGTAGCCGAGGTGCTCCAGTTCCAAGGCCAGATCGACGTTATTGACGGTCACATCCGGTGCCACTTCAAGGACGATGGGCGAGAAATTGAGGATTCCCTGGATTCCGGCGGCCACCAGACGGTTGGCCACGGATTGGGCGGACTCCACGGGAACGCAGAGGATGGAGAGCTTCACACCGTGCTTCTGGATGAAATCCTCCAGCTCCGTGGGAGGATGCACCGGAATTCCGACGCCACGGGCCACGGCACTGTCAGGGTGGGTGTCGAACGCGGCGATGACTTCGAATCCTTCCCTTCCGAATCCTTGGTAACGCAGCAATGCGGAACCCAGATTACCCGCGCCGACAAGGATCACGGGCTGAAGATGCTCCCGGCCCAGGGTTTCACGGATGATGGTGGAGAGGATCTCCACCGGATAGCCCAGTCCACGGGTGCCGAACTGGCCGAAATAGGCCAGATCCTTCCTCAACTGGGCGGGCTTGACCCCGGCGGCACGGGCAAGGGTGGTCGATGATACCGTTTCCACACCATTGGCCCGCAGCTTCTGGAGACAACGGTTGTAGATCGAAAGGCGGTAGATGGCCTTTTTGGGGATGTCGATCTTTCCGATTTTGTCCGGCTGGTCCACGGCTTCTGGAGGGTCAGAGGGCTTCCGGATGCTGGAGGAGTTCCGCCACGCGGTTGAGCAGGAATCCCGCACCCCCACCGTCGACCACCCGGTGGTCGAAGGTCAGGAAAAGATCCGCCTGCGTGGCCGGGAGGAATGCCTCCACCTGGTTGCTCCATACGGGCTTCTTCACCCCGGCACCGATGCCGAGGATGAGCGTTTCATTCGGCAGCGGAATGGGGGTCCCGGACGTGAGGCCGAAGGTGCCGAAATTCGTCACCGTTGCGATGCCACCACGGGTATCCGCCTCCGTGAGACGGCGGCGGCGGGCGCGGTCCACCAGATCATCATAGGTGGCGATGAGGTCGGATAGGCGGAGTTGGTCCACTTTGCGGACGGTCGGAACCACCACCCCGTCATCAACCTGGACGGCCACACCGATGTCGAAGGAACGCGGATGAACGATCTTTTCTCCGATCAGGTAGCCTGCGGTCGCCGGCTGCTCGGTCAATGCGAGGGCAAAGGCACGGAGGAGGTAAAGGGTGAGGCCGGGCTTCGGGTTCTGTGCCCGGCGGTGGTCCAGCACGCGGTCCAGCAGGACGGGCAGGCCGACCGTGGCAAGAGGGCGGGTCCAGCTACGCCGCATGGCATCCGCCACGGCAAGACGCATGGGGGAGGCGGTGCTGCTCGGCCAGTCTTCCAGATAGTCCAGGAACCGCTCAAGGTCCTCCACGGTCACCCGGCCGCCATTTCCGGTACCGGCAACGGCGGAGATGTCCGCCTCACGCAGGCCCATGTCATCCATGCGGGCGCGCATGCGGGGAGAGATGTAGTGCGCTCCCATGACGCCGGTGGGGACTGGCAGGCCCTTTACACTTGGAACCACGGGCGGTGCCTCTTCATAGGCGTCATCATCGAGTGCGAAGTGGAGGTTAGCCTCGCCCTTCTGGGTCGGGACATTCACGTTCCGCTTCGATTCCAAGGACTCCAGTGTATCCACGCCGGTGCGGGCGATTTCCTCCTCCGTCACTTCCAGCAGGCCCAGTACGGTGCCGACGGAATAGGATTCACCTTCCAGTGCGCGGATCTCGGATACGATGCCGTCGCAGAGGGTGGTGACTCCCATGACCGCCTTGTTTGTCTCCACCTCGATGATCTCCTGGTCGGTCCGGACGGCATCGCCGACGGCGACTCCGAGGCGAATGATGGTCGCCTCGGCGATCGATTCGCCGAGCTGCGGCATGAGGATGGGAACGGTGGGCATGTCAGGAAAGTTGACTGGTTTTTCGGAAATTCAGTGTCCAGGAGAGTTGGAACTAGAAAGAGAGAAGCTTCCGCAGGGCATCGCAGATGGACTCCGGGGTGGGGCGGTGGGCCGCCCAGAGCTTGGGATGGTAGGGGACCGGAGTGTCGCGGGCATTCAGCCGCTGTGGCGGCGCGTCCAGCAAGTGGAAGCCCTCCTCGGTGACACGGGACACCACTTCCGCGGTGACACCGCCCCACGGGAACGCCTCACCGACGGCCAACAAACGGCCTGTGCGGGCGACGGAGGCGAGGACGGTGTCGATGTCGAGCGGCTTGATCGAACGGAGGTCCACCACTTCGATCTCCCAGCCGTCCTGTGCCAGCCGGTCGGCGGCGCGGACCGCTTCGTGGACCATCGCGCTGTAGGCAACCACCGTCGCGTGCTTGCCTGGACGGGTGATGCGGGCCTGGCCGATGGGCAGGTGGTCGCCGTTGATGGACTTCGCCTTCAGCCAGCGGTAGAGGAACTTGTGCTCGCAATAGATGACCGGATCATCCAGTGCGACGCCGTCCAGCAGCATGTGGTAGGCGTCGGAGACGGTCGCCGGGGTCAGCACCACCAAACCCGGATACTGGGCATAGATGCCCTCCATGCTCTGGCTGTGGAAAGGACCAGAGCCGGGGGTGCCGCCGGAGGGCAGCCGCACCGTGAGGGGGATGGGCATGCCGGTCCGGTAGAAATGGGTGGCCGCCTGGTTGACGATCTGGTTGAACGCGATCGAGGAGAAATCCGCGAACTGCATCTCCACGATGGGGCGCATGCCTTCGATGGCGGCGCCCACGGCCATGCCGATCATGGCGTCTTCCGAGATAGGGGCGTCGAACACCCGGTTCGGAAAGGCTTCTGCGAGTCCCTTGGTCGCCTTGAACGCTCCACCGAAAGTGGCGATGTCCTGGCCGTAGAGGAAAACACGGTCATCTTCGCGCAGGAGCTTTTCCTGGGCTTCGCGGATGGCGTCGATATAGGTCACACTCACTGGGCGGAAAGGGGAAAGCGGGTGGAAAGGGCGGTCCAGTTCTCCTTGTAGGGATCCGGGGTGTCTTCCTGCTGGGCCTGGGCGACGGCGCGCTGCACCTCTTCCGCCACATCGTCCTGCCAGGCGAGGATTTCATCCACGGTGGCGAACTGGTGCTCCACGAGCTGGCGCATGGCCACCTCGATGCAGTCACGGCCATAGTGGCCGCCCTTGATGTCGGACGGGACGTAGGAACCGTCATCATGCTCACCGTGGCCGGACAGGCGCAGCAGGTGGGCGACCACCATCTGCGGGCCGCCCCCCTGGCGGGCCTTGCGAACGGCTTCTGAAATCACGGAGGCACAGGCCAGGAGGTCCGTGCCATCGACGGAATAACCGCCGATGCCGTAACCGCGGGCGCGTTCCACCAGATCCCGGCAGGCGAACTGGCGGGTGTTGGGGGTGGAGTAGGCGAACTGGTTGTTGGCCACCACCACCACCATCGGCAGTCCTTCGATGGCGGCGAGATTCACCCCTTCGTGGAAGGCACCGGTGGAGGTCGCTCCGTCGCCGATGCAGGTCGCGCCGACCACGCCGTTGAGCTGGCCTTTCAGCCGCTTGGCGAAAAGCATGCCCGCCACCAGCGGGACCTGGGCACCCAGATGTGAAATCATCGCCGGCATGCCCTTGTCCGGCCGTCCGCGGTGGATGTTGCCGTCCCGTCCGCGCATGGGACCCTCGACGGAGCCGAGGTAGGTGCGGGTGCAGTCGATCAGCGGTTCGCCGAAGGCAGTCCGTCCCGCTTGGTCCCGGATGAGCGGTGCGAAAACGTCCCGTCCCTGGATCAGGGCGGTGCCGAGGCTGGCACTCACAGCTTCCTGGCCGCGGCCGAGGTAGACTCCACCGACGATTTTCCCCGCTTTGTAGAGGGAGGAGAGCTTGTTTTCGAGGATTCTTCCCCGGAGCATCGAACGGAATACGGACCTCAGAAAGTCACGGTCGATCATCGGTCCGTCGTCAAAGGGCTTCATTTCCAATTCGGGCACGGGCCAAGGGTATGACGAGCCGGGCGGACCCTGCAACCGCTTTCCCATCATGCGGTCCGGCGGTTCCATTCCACAAGCTCCCCATAGGTCACGCCGCTCCCCCCGAAAATGTCCAGCGCGCTGCCCACCGTGATGTCAACCACGCCCTGGCCGGCCCACTCCATCAGCTCCACATCGGCCATGGAGGCGGCTCCGCCCGCATAGGTCATCGGGAGTTTCCCCCAGCCACCCAACAGGGAGACCAGATCCACGTCGATGCCCCGGCAGAGCCCTTCGACATCCGCCGCATGGATCAAAAATTCAGCGCAATGGGGAGCCAGACGGTCCAAAGTGGCGTGGTCCACCACCATTTCGGTGGGAGTCTGCCAGCGGTTCATCGCCACTGTCCAACCATCGGCGGATCTCCGGCAGGATAGATCGATGACCAACCGCTCCTCGCCGACCTCTTTCACGAACATTTCCAGGACATCGGGGAGGAATTTCCCAGCCCCATCAAACAACGCCGAAGTCACGATCACATGGCTGGCACCCGCTTCCAGCCACTCGCGGGCGTTTCCGGGAGTGATCCCACCGCCGATCTGGAGGCCGCCCGGCCACGCGGACAAGGCCTCCCTGGCGGCGGCATCGTTACCCGGTCCCAGTTTGATCACGTGCCCGCCCTTCAGATCGTCGTCGCGGAAGCGGGCCGCGAACCAGCCGGATGGCTTCTCCGACACGAAATTCTCGCTCGGCCCCTCACCATCGTCCCGCAACGTCCCTCCGACGATTTGTTTCACTTGGCCATGGTGAAGGTCGATGCACGGGCGGAATTTGGTCATGGGATCAGTTATGCCGGTAGAGGGAGGGAAGGATGCCTTTTTCGAGGAGGAAGGCCTTGGTGAAGTGGCTGATGCTGCTGTAGCCGACTTCCAGCGCGGCTTCCGTCACGTTGTGGGTGCCATTCTGGAGGAGGTCCGCCGCGTGGTCGATACGGATCTGACGGAGTTTTTGGGTCAGTGTTTTTCCCGTGTGGCTCCTGAAAAGCCGGCTCAGATAGTGGGGGGCGCAACCCACATGGACGGAGAGTTCCTTGAGATCCAGTTCCTCATCGAAATGTTCCCGCAGCCATAGCACCGCCTTGTCCACGCGCAGGCTGATGCTGTCCTGCTTTCTGGTGGTGGAAGGGTGTTCCACCCCTCCGAAAAGGCTGAAGCATTCAACAAGCTTCGCACGGAACCACATCGGCCTCAGCGGACGGGTGACGGGAGGAGCCAGCATCGCCTCACAGAGATCCTTTTCAGCGAGGGACATGGAGCGGGTGAGGCCGATCTGCTCAGGAACGGCATCCGCATCCCCGAACAGGGGATGAAGGGACGCCAGCAGTCCGCCGAACTTGTCCGCCAGCCAGCGGTCGGAAACCGTCAGCACCACGCAGCGATGGCGGCCGCTGCCCGGCAGGCGGCTGGCATAGATGCCGCCAGCAGTCGGAATGCGGCAGATGGCTGTCATGCCGGGAAAAATACTGAGGCGGATATTGTCACCCAAGACCACGCCGTAACCATCCAGATTCAGGATGAGGTGGGCGTAGCCTGGCAGGAGCATGCCCCCCCAGTCCAAAGGCTGGCCCGAGTCGGTGTCGATGCCGATCACCGTCGCCCCATCACGCGCCAGCAGGCCGTGGAGGATCTGAGCATGGGCGGGTAACTTCATCAAGGAGTGCGGTTTCAGGCAACCAACCTAGGCGGGGATGCCGGAAGCGCTCGCGGTGGGTTGTCAGAGGATGACGATGAATTGTCATTAACATCCGCGCAGTGCACCCGGGCGCGATGAATTGACAACGCGGCGGGAGCGGAGACGCCGGGGAAAGGGAAGAGTCGGGCCGTGAAGCAAATGACCATGACCTCCATACGATTGTCAGTGATCGGCGCCATCGCCGCCGCATCCTCCGCCCACGCAGCGCTGCTCATCCAGGCTCCGTCCCTGGGAAGCGGCCAGGAAAGCGTTTATTGGGAATACTTCGAGGGCACCGGACCGAACCGGGGCCTCAGCAGCGGCAATGCGGCGGGCACCCCCGCGGCCGGTGTGGGAACCATCGCCCCCGTTTCGCCGGGCTACCGTGCCAGTGCGGGCTACTATTCCTTCATGGGTAGCTTCGGCCTCACGGCGACCACCCAGGCGACGACCCTGAGCGACATCCAGAACGTCGTGTTCCAACGGGTGTCCATGGCGAACCCGGATTTCTCAATGGACGTGAACCTGAACTGGGATGGAAACGCGATCGTCGGTGCGACGCCGGATGATCCTTCGCTCGGAGCCGCACCATCCATCACCCTGGGTGGCCCCTGGTTGTCCTACTATGATGCGGCGGACAACTTGCTCGGCAAGATCCAGGCGACCTACACGGGTATCCTCGCTTCCGCCACGGACATCACGGTTGGAGGTTTCAGCGGGGATCTCAACAGCTTCACCTACCAATGGGACCTTTCCGGGGTCACGGAGGATGTGAAATCCGTCCGCATCGACGCTCCCATCATCGTCCACTCATCCACGGTGGAGGCACGCATCGACATCGGCGGGAGCTTCGTGCAGGTCGTTCCGGAACCATCCACAGGCCTGCTGAGTCTGGGTATGGCGGCGCTCCTCATCCGCCGCCGCCGCTGAATTTCCTGGGTTGCAAAAGCGTGTTCCGGACGTGATGAATGCAAAAACGATAGGCGCGTTCATCGCGTCCGGTCTTCTCGGGGCTACCTTTTCGCGTGGCGAGGAGGAGCTCGGGGAAATCATCGTCGTGGGCAACCGCATCGGCAGGACGTGGATCGACTCCGCAGGGACTGTCCTGCGGAGGGACTACAACCAGATGCTGGAGGAGGGGACCTACGATCTGGCAGGGTTCGCCAAGTATGATCCCACCGTTTCCCTGCCTTTCGACTTCGCCAGCGGGGATGGCGCGTATGCCTATGGCCAGAGCGGCTACGGCTCCATCAACATCCGCGGGATGGAGGGCAACCGCATCACCATGGAGCTGGATGGCGTGCGCCAGCCGCCTCAGTATGTCTCCACCTCCTTTGACATGGGGAGTGATGATGGTGCGGGCGGCGTCGGCCGCGATTACTTCGACCCCGCCATGTTCGACGCGGTGGAGGTGTTGAAAGGCGGTGCCAGTGCCCTCTACGGCAGTGACGCGCTGGGGGGCGTGGTCTCCTTCACCACGCCGGATCCGGAGCATTTCCTGAAGGAACGCGACTACGGCGCCCTGCTCCGGTCGCAATACTATTCCGTGAATGAAAGCTACTCCCTGCTGGCGGGAGGAGCTGTCCGCAAGGGGGACACCGCTTTCATGCTGATGGGCTCGTGGCGGGAGGGCCATGAGAATGGGAACAACGGCAACATCGCGCCGAACCCCGCGGACTTCGACTCCCTTTCCCTGCTCTTCAAGGCGGAGCACCGCATGGACCGCCACCTTTTCCGCCTGGCAGTGGAGACGTTCGAGCGGGACAGCTTCATCGACGCGCGCAGCGCGGCGGAGTCGTCCTTCGTCCTCTTCAACGACTTCGTCCACAACAACCAGTATCTGGAGCGCCAGCGCGTGAGCGCGTGGTGGGACTACGAGCCGCGGCGGTGGCTGGACGAGGTGAAGGTTCACGGCTACTGGCAGCAGTCCTCCAGCACCAGTGACAGCAGGTCGGCCTCGAAACCCATCGTCATCGGCGGCGTGCCCATCCCGGGCACATCCATCACCCGCCAGCAGTCCATCGAGTTCGACACGGATGTCCTGGGTCTCACCACCACCGCAATGAAGGAGCTTGGGCAGGGCGGCCGCGTCGTCCAGCAGCTCCTGATGGGCATCGACCTCTCGTTCGAGGAAAACGAGAACCGCTTTTTCCGCATCAACAACAATCTGCCATCGGACCGCGTTTCGTTCTCCCCCACGGAGACGCTCCGGGCAGGCGTTTTTGTCCAGGATGAGTTCCGCATCGGCGACCAATGGAGCTTCACGCCCGGTGTCCGGTTCGACTGGCAGAGCATCAAGCCACGACCGAGCCAAGGGTATCTGGACCGCCTGAACTCCCTGGGCAACTATGGCTACGCGCCGCCGGAGGACTATGACAACCTGGCCATCTCCCCACGCCTGACCGTTTCCTGGAAACCGCGCGAGACGGTCCAGTGGTATGCAACCTATGCACACGGCGTGAGAAACCCCACTGCGGAGGAGCTTTCGATGGTCTTCGACCACCCGCCGGACGGGAGCAATCCCGCGGGGTCGATGACTCTGCCGAATTCCAAGTTGAAGGAGGAGAAGAGCGATGCCTTCGAGATCGGCGTGAAGACGGACAGCGATGTAGGGAGGTTCCAGGCATCCGCCTTCCACACCCGTTACGATGACTTCATCGAGAACGGCCACCGTACCGGGGACCTGACGGATGACGGGCGCGACATCCTCACCACCGTGAACCGTGGGCGCGCGGATATCTATGGCTTCGAGCTGGGCGGGCTGTGGAACCTCGGCCAATGGTGGAGCCAGGCGGAGGGTTGGCAGGTCGGTCTGAGCACGGGAAAGAGCGTGGGTATCAATCGCTCCGACAGCACCTGGCTCAATACGGTGGAACCGTGGAAATCCGTGGCATCCATCGGTTATGACGACCCGGCCGGGAGGTTCGGTGCGAGACTCACGGGTGTCTACACCGACGAGGTGACACGGGTGGATGACAACACGAACCAGGGCGATTTTTATCGTCCGCCAGCCTGGTTCACGCTGGATCTTTCCGCCTACTGGCGACCTGCGGACACCGTCATCATCCATGCGGGGCTGAACAACATCTTCGACGAGAAATACTGGTCCTGGGGTTCTGTGCGGCGTGGTGGCGGGCACCTTGGCGGGAACTCCGTCAGCGAGCGGTCCACCGCACCCGGGCGCAACTTCAGCATCTCCCTAACCAAGACCTTCTGACCATGAAACGGATCATCGCCCTGCTTCTCGCCGCAGCCACCACCGCCATTGCCGAAACCATTACGCTCACCCCCGTCCAGGATTCGGACGTCTATTCATACCCCGGGGACGGTAACCCGACCAGCACCACGTTTTCGCTGGGTGTGAGTTCGACCCCGCCACATCATTCGACGCTGCATTCCCAGAAATCGCTCATTCAGTTCGACCTTTCCTCGCTGCCATTTCCTGCATCGGAGATCGGTTCCGCCGTATTGAGCTTATTTGTCCTTCCCCCGGACCCCAGATATGGATCGCTCTACCCGGGGGATGTGCATGTGCACCGGCAGGCGGTCGCATGGGCCGTCACCGCCACCACCCCGAAGTGGCCGACGTTCCAATCCGCCGACCACCTCGGCAGCTTTCCAGTTCTGGAGTCCTCCACGAACCAGTGGATGCAATATGATATCACCCCGACCACGGTGGGATGGGCGTCCGGCAGCTATCCGAACCATGGCATTTTCCTCGCCCCGCTGACGGACCGGATGACGCCCTCACTGAACGTGACCTTCGCCTCCATGTGGGTTGAAGGTTACCGACCGCAGCTTGTCATCACCCGGCGGACCGCCAATCCGCAGTTGTCGATCCGGACCAACGGAGGGGCATTGGCATTGACATGGCCCGTCGCCGGCAGCGAAGGCTGGACCCTTGAGCGGGCCGACAATCCGGGCGGGCCATGGACGTCCCATACGGCGACGGCCGGAGAAAATGGCGGCTTCTGGGAAATTCACGGCACAACGGGCGCCGGTCCCGAATTTTTCCGCCTCGCCAAATACTGAGGGGCGTCCGCCGGAGGCCCGGACATGCAACAGAATCCGCTCGCCGGACGCGGATGGAACTGCCATTTTGTCCACTACGGACACAGGTTGACGGTGTCCTTCAGCCCCCCACGCCCCGGCACGCCATGCGCTTTCCATGTCTTTCTCCGGCCATCGCATTGATCCTCACCGCCGCAGGGCCGGGCCATGCCATCGTCATCGGTGTGGACCAGTTCGACTACCCTGACGGCACCATCGCCGGGCAAGATGGAGGCACATTCTGGAACTGGCGGAACCGCGCTCCGGCGGTGCGCACGGCGGGCACCTCCGACTGGGATAACACAGAGGCGTCGCCCACTGTTGCCGGAGGGCGGCTCGTCACGCGGAACAGTGCCGTGAAGCGCGAATACAACGGTCCCGGTGAGGGCAATACGGTGGACATCGACCGCGCTGACGGGCTGGGCGCCATCAGCGCGTTCGACAATGGCACGGTTTCCTTCGGCCAGCATACGGTCTATTTCCGCGTCACCTTCACCACCGGTCCCAGCATCCCGCAGGAGTCGTTCATCGGCCTTGCTTCCCTCGACTTCGGAACGGAACGGGTCATCTTCGGCAAGCTCCCGGACAGCATGACTTTCGGCATCGGGGAACCGGGCACGGGAACCACGAATGGCGCCACGGTCATCCAACTGGACACCACCTATACCCTGGTGGCGAAGCTCGACTTCGGCAACGGCACCACCGGCACGGCCAGTCTGTTCCTCAACCCTGACATCAATGCCGCAGAGCCTGCGCCGCTGGCGACCCGTTCCTTCAACGCGGGCTTCTGGAGCACCGCCGTGCGTCTCTCCAGTGGCGGTGGAACCCCCGTCCTGTGGGATGATCTGGTCGTCGCCACCACCTGGAACAATCTCAGAAGAACCGTCGTCACCACTGCGGCGGACGAGGACAACGGCTCGCTGGTTCCCGCGGCTGGCGGCGGAACGGGCGTGTCGCTGCGTGAGGCGGTGGCGCACTCCCCGGCAGACAGCCTGGTCGTCTTCGCGCCCAGCCTCTCCGGGCAGACCATCACCCTCACCCATCCCGGCGGCGACATGGCCGTCCAGTCCGCCGTCACCGTCGATGCCAGCAGCCTGCCCGGTGGCCTGACGGTTGATGGCAACAACACCTCGCGGCATTTCCATGTGGGGACGGGCGGTTCCCTCACCTTGGGGGGGCTCACCCTCACCGGAGGGAATGGCAATGGGGCCAACGGTGGCTCCATTTTCGTTGAAGGCACACTCCGCCTCCACCACTGTACCTTCACGGGAAATGCCAGCACCATGGCGGGTGGGGCGATTGATCTCTTTTCCGGAGTCTTGTCGGCCACCGGCTGCACCTTTGCGGAAAATACGGCCCGCGACAGCGCCATCTGGTATGATAGCGATTTTCCCGGAAGTCTGTCCCACTGCACCGTGACGGGAAACAGCTCCACGGGACCAGGATCAACCGGCGGCATTTCGGTTGTGAAAGGAACGTTGGCCCTGGAACGCTGCACCATCGCGCGGAACATCGGCAACGGTGGTGGCGGTGGTCTCTACATGGTGGGTCCCGCCACGGTGGTGAACGTCCATTCCTCCATCATCGCCGGAAATTCCGATCCTGGTGGAATCCGGCACGATGTCTGGAGACACGAAGGCACCCTCAATCGTTCCGGTTTCAACCTCATCGGCAACCCTACCGGAGTGGAGGCGCAGTTCCCCGTCGGCAGCCCGAATGCCAACGGCGACCATGTCGGGACGGCCACCGCTCCGCTGGACCCCCGGCTCAGCCCACCGGGCTGGTTCGGCGGTCCTGTGCGGACCATGCACCCGCTCATCGGCTCCCCGGCCATCGATTCGGCGGAGGCCACCGATCCCGGCGGCACGGATGCCCGGGGCTTCCCGCGGTTTGTGGACGGTGACGCCAACGAATCTTCCCGTGCCGACATCGGTGCGGTGGAGGCCGGACCGCTGGTGACGGTGGCCTCCGCCATCGATTCCGGCGATGCAGCCTCCCTCCGCGGCAGGATTTCCGCTGCGGCCGGTATTCCCGGCGCCCGCATCGGGTTCCTGCCCGGCGCGTTCCCCGGCGGAACCGTCATCACCCTGGGTGGCACGGAACTCGCCGTCCCTGCCACGCCGGGACTTTTCATCGATGCCTCCAACCTTTCCGGACCCGTCACGCTCTCCGGCGACAGCCGGAGCCGTGTGTTCGACATCCCCGCCATGGCCACCGTGGCCATGCACTCGCTGCGCATCGTGGCTGGAAAGGCGGCGGACGGAGCGACAGGGACGCCAACAACGGCAGGCCAGCCCGGTGCGGATGGTGGCGGCATCCGCAGCGCCGGTTCGCTGAGCCTATTCTCCTGCGATGTGTCTGGAAACAGGGCGGGGAACGGTGGCTCGCACGGACT
The DNA here is from genome assembly GCF_026625605.1 of Luteolibacter sp. SL250. Classification (NCBI taxonomy): domain Bacteria; kingdom Pseudomonadati; phylum Verrucomicrobiota; class Verrucomicrobiia; order Verrucomicrobiales; family Verrucomicrobiaceae; genus Luteolibacter; species Luteolibacter sp. SL250. Next base: position 2,921,296 of record NZ_CP113054.1, on the reverse strand, counting down.
CAATGGCCAAGGTCTGGACAACAATGTGGATGGAGGGAATGGAGGCAAGGGGGGCGGCATTTCCAGCGCCGGTCCGCTTGTTCTCTCCGTTTGCTCGGTTTCCGGAAATACCTCGGGTCGGGGAGGCAACTCCAGGACGCTCAACTCCAGTTCAGGTGGCTCAGGCGGTGGCATTTTCTGTGATGGTCCCACCCGCCTCAGCGCCTGCACGTTGTCCGGCAACACGGGCGGACAAGGTGGAACCCGGATCGGAGCCGGAGGCGGCAGGGGAGGCGATGGAGGAGCGATCTCCAGCAGTGGAGCTTTGGTCATCATGGATAGCACCCTGTCAGGAAACAATGCCGGAGATGGTGCGAATCCATCGGCTGACGGGGGAGGACGTGGCGGCGGAATCTTCAAACAGGATGCCATGAGATTCCACCTCGCCAACTGCACCGTCGCGGACAACCGGTCAGGCACCGGAGGCAATCCCGGCCAGGGTGCCGGCATCTTTGGCGCCACCCTCACACTGCGGAATTGTGTCATCGCCGGAAACATCCGTCCTGGTCTCGGCGGTGACAACCTCTCCTCCAATTCCAACCAGCCTCTTCTTTACATCGGGGCAAATCTGCTCGGAACCGCACCCACTATCTTCTCCGCCACAGGCCCGGCCCCCATCATCGCTGATCCTCTCCTGGCCCCGCTGGATGACTACGGCGGCCCCACACGGACCATGGCCCTGCGCCCCGGCAGTCCAGCGCTCAATGCCGGGACCGTCACTGTCCGCGCCACCGACCAGCGGGGTTTTCCCGTCGTCGGCCTGCCGGACATCGGCGCCTATGAGGCGGGCACACACGCGGGTTACAACGCCCACATCTGGGAAACCCTGCCCGCCAACGCCACTGCGGACCAGCACGCCGCCACCGCCGACTACGATGGCGACGGGGCGGCGAATGGAGATGAGTTCATCGCCGGCACCCTTGTCATGGACCCGGGGAGCGCCTTCCGCATCAAGCAAAGTGCGCACAGCGACCCGAGCTTCTCAGTGACGTTTCCCACCCGCGCGGGCCGCACCTACCGGCTTCTCGCCTCTCCGGATCTCAAAGACCCGTGGATCGACATTTCCGGCCCCAGGGAAGGCACCGGGGCGGATATGAACTTGACCGTGACCGTCACCGGTTTCCCGCGTTATTTTTTCCGCATCGGCGTGGGCACTGAGTGAGGCGGGCCATCGCGGTCAAGGTTCCAGATACCTCGAAAGCGAGTCCCTCAAGGTGGTCCGCGCGCGGAAAAGGAGGCTCTTCACGGCGGATACGGAGAGATCCAGCACCGTTGCGATTTCCTCATACGGCATCTGCTCGTAGCGGCGCAGCACCACCGCCATCCTCTGCTGCTCGGGCAGCGCGGAGATCGCTCGGTCCACCGCCGCACGCAGTTCCGCCTGCAGCAGTTCCGCATCCGGCTGGCGGCTGGGATCATCCGGCGTTCCCGCATGCGAGTTTTCCTCCCGTTCGTCGGAGGAGATTTCCTTCCGCCGCTTCTTCCGTCTGGATTCGTTGAAGACGAGGTTGCGGGTGATGGTGAAAAGGTAGGTGGTGAACTTCGCATCCGGCCGGTAGCGCTTCGCGTGGCGCCAGACCCGGAGGAATACCTGTTGGGAAATATCCTCCGCTTCGGACGGATTCCCCAGCATCTTCGCCACGGTGCCCACCACCGCGTGCTGGTGCCGCTCCACCAGTTCCCGGAAAGCGCGGTGGTCGCCCGCACCGATCCGCTCCATCAGCAGGATGTCGCGTGAATTCTCGTCGGTGGGCGCTTGCGGGCGTTCGGCCTCCATGATGTCAAGGAAAGGACTAGCGGCGAATCCGGCGCTGAGCATGGATTTTCAACCACCGGATGAGAGGGAAGTTGCGCCGATTTTATTCACATGGGAACAAAAAGAAAGGCACGCGCGGACGCGTGCCTTTCCGTTCCGGATTTTGAATGAGCCGCTGGTTCAGAGGGAAGCGGCGATGAGCTTCTCAAGCTTCACGATGTCGGCGGCAAACTTGCGGATGCCGTCGGCGGTCTTTTCGACGGCCATGGCGTCCTCGTTGAACATCAGGCGGAAGGATTTCTCGTCCAGGGTGATCTGTGCCACGTCGGAGGCGGCCGCTTCCTCGGCGGAAAGTTTCTTTCCGACCGGTTCCGTGGATGCCTGGAGTTCCGCGAGCAGGCTCGGCCCGATGGTGAGCAGGTCGCAACCGGCGAGCGCGAGGATCTCCCCCTTGTTGCGGAAGGAAGCGCCCATCACTTCCGTGGTGTAACCGAACTTCTTGTAATAGGTGTAGATCTCACGGACGGAAACGACACCGGGATCCTCCTCCGCCGTGTAGTCCTTGCCGGTGCTGGCCTTGTACCAATCGAGGATCCGTCCGACGAAAGGGGAGATGAGCTGCACGCCGGCCTCCGCGCAGGCGACTGCCTGGGCAAAGGAAAAGAGCAGCGTGAGATTGCAGTGGATGCCTTCCTTCTCCAGGACCTCGGCGGCCTTGATACCTTCCCAGGTGGAGGCGATCTTGATGAGGATGCGGTTGCGGCCGTGTCCTTCCGCCTCATAGGCGGCGATGAGCTGGCGGGCCTTGGCGATGGTGCCGTCCGTGTCGAAGGAAAGGCGTGCATCCACCTCGGTGGAAACACGACCGGGGACGATTTTCAGGATCTCCAGCCCGAAAAGGATGAGGATGCGGTCAAGGATGGTCTCCATGAGTTCCTGGCCTTCCTTCCCGGATTTTTTCCCATCAGTGATCGCCTGGTCGATCAGGTGGCGGTATTCCGCTTTTCCCGCAGCCTGCAGGATCAGGGAGGGGTTGGTCGTCGCGTCACGGGGTTGATACGCTTTCATCGACTCGAAATCGCCGGTATCGGCGACGACGGTGGTGAACTGTTTGAGCTGGTCGAGTTGGTTGGCACTCATTGCCACCACATTATGCCGGGCCTGCGGCGAGGAAAGTTGAAAAGCGGGGGAACGGAGGTCCGGCGGATGAGAACGCTTCAAGCCGCGGATGAACCGGGTTTCAGCGGAGAATGTGGTGCAGGCGGCGGAACACCAAAGCCCCGCACAACGCGCCGCTGAGATCCGCCAGCCAGTCGCCGGGATCGTTGCCGGTCCTCCCCGGGACATGGCTCTGGTGATGTTCATCCAGCCAGCCGACGAGGGAAAATACAAGAATCACGCACAACAGGATCCACAACCAGCGTGGACGGTCAGGGGACAGGCGGAAAAGGAAGGCGGTGAACAGACCTCCACCACCGAAGAAATAGCCGAAATGAACGACCTTATCCAGGCCTGGGACCGGCGGCAGACCGCCCGCGTCCCCGGAGCGGGAGGAAAGCAGCCAGAGGATGCCGAACCAGCCTGCGAAGCACGCGAACCAGAACCAGGGGTTGCGCGGCGGGGAGATCAAAACTCGGCTGGGCAGGATTTACCCTTTCCAAGGGCAAACGAAACGGAGAGGCCATGTGACCTCCCCGTGGAATCCGGATCACTGCTTGCGCATCTCATCCTCCAACCGTTCCGCGAGCCACTGTTTCATCATCGACTGATAGTTGAGGAAGCGGGAGCGGGCAATGCGCTTGATCCGCGACAACATCCGGGGGTCGAACCGGAGGGTGATGGTGGTGGATTCGCGCGAATCCGCCTCATGGACGGAGGTGGACATGAGACGCGGGTCCAGTTCGTGGGTCGCCCAGAACTGGGCTTCGGCGGCCTCATCGGGGAATTCCGGGATGTCAGACCAGCGGGAGATAGGGGTCATTTCGGGATGGGGTTTTAGCGGAATTCCGCGTATTTGCGGTCGTAGAATTTCTGCTCTCCTTCGGTCATGTCGCGCGCGGCGACCACCCGGACGGTCTTGCCGTCCGTTCCGAAGCAGAAAAAGAGATAGCGGTCGGCCACCGTGCGGCCGAGGGAGTAATAGCGTGAGGAGCCGTCGCCGCGTTCGCTGTCAGGGAGAAAGCGGACGGAAAACGGATCTTCCAGCGCTTCCTCAAGCTCGCGTGGCTTGATCGAGCGGAGGTCGAATTGGACGTCGATAAGGTCGAGTTCCATGGGGTGATGGTGGAGAGTCTGTTAGGGAAGTGCAATCACTCGCTCCAAAAAAGAGCGGTTTATTGCCGGTTTAGCACGATGAGATGGTTGTTGAAAGGTGTTCGTCCCCAGAGTGGGGCTATGTCGACCTTTCCGAACGGTGAGAGAATCCGGGAGAAATCCTCCGCAGTGGGGTAGTGGGTGGGGGCGGCCTTCATCCAGAAAGTCACCTTTGCGAGCAGATCTCCCAGAATGGTGACACGGAAACGCCACGAATCATCCCGCACGCAGGAGCGGATAAGGAGTTTGCCGCCCGGAAGGACGTTGGAGGCGGCCTGCTGGAGCAGCGTCTCCTGCTGCTGCGGGGTGAAGAACTGCAGGATATCGAGGATGGTCACGTTGCCGGCGTGTTCCGGCAGTCCGTTGCGGGCGTCATGGAAGGCGAAAGTGAGATCGGAGAAGCCGGAACCGGGAATCGCTTGGTTCGCATATCTGATCTTCGGTTCGTCGTAGTCCAAGCTGTGGATGGGAAAGGTGAGGCCCTTTTCCCGGAGGTAGAATGCCAGCACGCCCAGTCCGCACCCGAGATCCTGCAGAGGAAGGGCTGATCCCTCCAATTCCTGGTGGATGGCGGTGTAGAGGGGATCGGTGCTCAGCTTGGAACGCACGTAATAGTGGTGCTGCTTCCTTGGAAACAGATCGGCGATGCGTCGTTCGAGGGTAGCGGTCACGCGCTGGGTGGATTGAGATGATCGAGGGGGTTGGAACCCCGGACAGCAAGCAGGGGCAGGCGGAGGAGGAAGCCGGCCATCAGCCGCATGTGCATCCAGGTGAGCAGGGTATTGTCCCGCAGGTAGCGGAACTGGGAGATCCCGCCTTCCTCCTTGCTGGGGTAGCGCACCGGCGTGGCGAGGTTGAGGATCGGCACCCCGCTCCATGCAAGACGGACGGCGACCTCCGGGTCGAAGTCGAAACGGCGGGCGAAGGCGGTGGATTCCATGACCTCCATCAGTTTCTCCGCTGGATAGAGCCTCATTCCGAACAGGGAATCATCGATTCCCCAACCCAGTGTCTCGAGGTTCGCCCAGAAGTTGGACACCTTCCGCCCGTTGACGCGGATGGCCGGAGCGGAAGAGTCGAAAACCGGCCTGCCGAAAACGGCAGCCTCCGGATGTGCGGCGGACAACCGGAAGAACTCCGGGAGATGGGGGGCTGGGTGCTGGCCGTCCGCATCCATGGTGAGGACATGGGTGTAACCAGCTTCGATGGCCGCCTTCAGTCCATGGAAAACGGCGGCGCCTTTTCCAGAATTCCGCTCCAACCGGAGGATGCGGAAGTCCTGTGAGGATGCAGGGGAGAGTCCTTCCAGCAGGGCGGGGGAACCGTCGGTGGAACCATCAACGACGACCCACAGCGGGAGTCCGGAAGCCAGCGCGTTGGAGACGGTATCGCGGAGAATGGGGCCGGTATTGAAAGTCGGGATCAGGATGAGCGGTCTCGAATCGGCCATGTGCGGATGTGCTTTACCCACGGTGAGCGGGCAGGGCAAGCGTGCTGGCATAGGCATCGGCGAATCAAACACCGGTTTGACGCCTCAACGGGTGGAATTTTGCAAGTTCCTGCTCATAGACCTGTTGCAGGCGGTTGGTGAACGCGGAGGCGGACTCATTCTCATCCGGGAGAAGTGGCTCCCCGACGCTGACGGCGATCTCGATGGGGAAGATGGGTGGCTTCCACAGCGGCCAGCCCTTCTGGAGGAACCGGCTGTTGCTCCGGATGAAAACGGGATACACCGGCACTTTGGCGCGGATGGCGATCAGGGCGCAGCCACCCTTCAGAGAATTGATCCAACGCTCCGTGGGGAGGGTGCGTGTTCCTTCCGGAAAAAGGAGGAGTTGGCCACCACGCCGGAGGGCCGCCGCCGCGTCGCGGACCATGCGGGAAGTGGCTCCATTCGGAATGTAACCGGAGAGGCGGGATCCGCCACCGAGGAAGGGATTCCGGAGGATCGAGTTTTTCATCACACAGATGGCCTGTGGCAGACGGGCGATGATGAAAACGGCATCCCACAGGGAGGCATGGTTGGGCGCGACGATGACGGGGGTGGATACGTGTCCGAGTTTCCCCAGCTCGGATAGATCCACTCTCAGAAGGCCGGTTGCCTTCAGATACATCACGAAAAAGTGGAAAATGTAGTGGTGGATCTGGCGACCCAACCTCTCACCCGCACCACGTGGCAATATGAACGAAAGTGTGCCGCAGACGATGGTCACCAAGAGTCCGAGAATGCCCCAGTAAAGGATGGCACCGGCCATTGCCAGCAGGTCCAACGGAACGCGGGCCAACGGACGTGTCCGGGCTCGTTCGGCCCGAAAAGAAGGGATGGCACTGGGATCCGCAGGGTGCAACAGTAAGAAAGGGGGTGACGGCTTGGACAGAGGCACGTAACCAAAAATTACCGCACTGGTCGATCTTTTTTACGAGCTGCCTTGCCAAGAAGTCGATGCCCCGCAAACCATCCCGCAAGCATGTCCGAGCATCCTTCCGCACTTGACGCCCTCCCACACGGACCATCGTTCCGTTTTGTCGATGAGCTGGTTTCCCTCGATGGCGGAAAGCGGGGTGAAGGAATCTACCGCGTGAAGGGGGACGAGGCATTCCTGGAGGGCCATTTTCCGGGAAATCCGATGATGCCGGGGGTGATCCTCATTGAGGCCATCGCCCAACTGGGGGGAGTGGTGGCACAGAGCGACCCGGTGGAGAAGCCTCTTTCCGACATGCGCCTGACGGCGGTGAGGGCGGCGAAGATCCTTGGCGCGGCGGTGCCCGGAGAAATCCTGGAGATCCGTGTGGCGGTGGAGGGACGGATGGGCGGGCTGGTCCAGGTGGATGGTGAGATCCACACCGGTGGCAACTTGCTCGCCAAGGCGAAGATCACCCTGAGCGGGGAAATCTCCGGCTCAGCCACCTGATCCCCGGTCGGTCGGGTCAGAGGACCGCCTTGATCTTCTCCAGACCTTCCATCATCCGGGAGCGTGGGCAGCCGAAGTTGAAGCGGAAATAACCGGGCCAGCCGAAGAATGTGCCATCGGAAAGGAACAGGCCCGCCTTCTTCTCGAAGTGGTTGGCCGGGTTGTCATAGCCGGCATGCTTCGCGTCGATCCATGCGAGGTACGTCGCCTGCGGAGCGAGGATGGAAAGGCCGTCACACTCGTTGTTGATGAAGTCCACGAGGATGTCGCGGTTGCCCTTCAGGTAGGCCATGAGTTCCTGCCTCCATGGCTCGCCGTGGCGGTAGGCGGCCTCCGCGGCGTAGTAGGAAAGAGCGTTGATCTCCGCGAGCGTATGGCCCCGGGCAGCGGCGAATTTCCGGCGCAGCGAGTCGTCCTGGATCACAGCGAAGGCATATCCCAGGCCAGCGATGTTCCATGTCTTGCTCGGCGCCAGCAGGGTGATGACGCGGTCGCGGTATTTCTCCGGCAGGTTGAGCGCGGAGAAGTGGGGAGTCACCGTTTCATCGAAGATCAGGTCGCAGTGGATCTCATCCGAAATGAGGACGAGGTCGTGGAGTTCGCAGAATGCGGCAAGCTTCACGATCTCCTCTTTCGAAAAGGCACGGCCAAGCGGATTCTGTGGATTGCAGAGGATGAAGATCTTCGTGTCCGGACGGACGGCGGCATCCATGGCAGCCCAGTCGAACGTCCACACGCCGTCCTGGAGAACGTGGTCGGTGGTGATCAGCTTCGTGTCCGCATCATGATGGACGCCGAGGAAAGGAGGATAGACGGGCGTGCAAGTCATCACCGATTCCCCGGGCTTGCAGAAGGCCCTCGCGGCGAGGGAAAGCGCCGGCACCAGCCCTCCGAGATGGACGATTTCTCCGACGATCACATCCGCCCCGCGGCGGTTCTTCAAGTAGCTGAGGACGGCCTCGTTCAGGGATTCATGCGCCTGGGCGTAGCCGAAGATACCGTGGTCCACGCGGCGGTGCAGCGCTTCCAGGATCTCCGGCGGTGAGGCGAAATCCATGTCCGCGACCCAGAACGGGTCGAGTTCCGGGCGGCGGTCATACTTGATGTTGCCGGTGCCGCGGCGGGGGATGACGGTGTCGAAATCGAAAGGCATGCGGCGGGATCTTTCGCCCCTGATGGGGGGAAGATCAAGGCCGATGACGCGCGGACATCTCCACCCGCCCTCAAACAACCGAGTGCAGGCCGATCATGTTGCCCTCCGTGTCCGTCACCAGGGCAATGTGGCCATACGGACCGATGGAGAATTTCTTCTTGTGGATGGTGCCGCCCGCTTCCTCGACCCGTGCGGCTTCCACGGAACACTCCTCGCAGCCAAAGTAGGGGATGACGCTGTTCCGTCCGGCGGAGAAGCCCTCCATCTTCACCAGCGCACCAGCCGCGCCGACGATCTCCCGGGACATGGGGAAGCTCCACATCTCAGGCTCCGGGTTTTCCAGCCGCTCCAGTTTGATCTGGAACACCTGTTCGTAGAACTTCTTCGCGCGCTCCATGTCATCGACATAGATCTCCACCCAGCGGAAGGGATTCGGGGTCATGGTGGAGGAAGGTAGGATGGGTTCCAGCTCCCGTCCAATCCGGAGATCACCTCAGCGGGGATGCGATGCCCTGCTCGGCCAAGGCGGCTTTCTCTTCCTTCAGATATTGGTCGGTGAGTTTCTCCAGGCCACCTTCCGACCGGAAACGGGAGAGGAAGGCGTTTGTCTGTTGGAGCAGGTCCGGGTCTTTCTTCGAGATGCCGACCGCCCAGGACTCCTCGGTGAATGGCTTGAGGAGGGCCCGGGTGGTGTCCGGATTTTTCCGCTGGTAGCGGAGGATGCTGAGTTGGTCGTAGATGAACGCGTCCGCACGGCGTTGCGCCACCTCCAGCACACAGGCGGCGTCATCGCTGAAGGCGGTGAGTTTGGCATCCGGGAGGTTCTTGCGGACCCACGCCTCGCTGGTGGTGGAGGACTTCACCGCGAGCCGTTTGCCGGGTGCTTTGAGATCGTGGATGGACTCCGCGTCTGAGTTCTTTCCGACCAGCAGTGCCAGACCGGTGAAGGCGTAGGGCTCGGAGAAATTGATCGACTCCCGCCGTTCATCGGTGGCGGTCATGGAGGAGATCACCAGGTCGATGGAGCCGGACTTGAGTGCGGGGATGAGACCGGAGAACTCCATCGGCACGATCTTCAGCGGGCGCTTCAGATCCGCTGCCAGCGCTTCCGCGAGTTTCACGGAGATGCCATCCGGTTCACCGGAAGGAGTCTGCGTCTCGAACGGAGGATAGGTCAGCTCCATGCCCACGCGGAGGGTGTTGGAGTCCGTCCGCTTGCAGGCGGTGAGGAGAAGGAGAGGAAGAAGGATGAAGGAAAGGAGGCGCATGGTGGAAAGTAAGGAGGGTGGACACTCTTGTCCACCGGCTGCATTGGCGATGCGATGGAAGATGAATTCTGTTAGAGGTGTTTTGCCTTGTGTAGATGGGTTCCCGTTGCAGACGGAGGACAAGAGTGTCCTCCCTCCTTACTTCACGGAAATGCCATGCGTTTCACGAAGCGCACGACCGGGATAGTGCAGAGCGATAACCGCCGAGGAGACGGCGGCAAACCCACATCCCAGCGTAAGAAACCAAACCGCAGCTCCGGCATATCGCCTGCCGTAGAAAATTCCCTCGACGAGCAGTGAATTCACCATCTGCTCCCGTCCCAATTTATCCTGCCCGTAGAGGTTAGGCTGATTTTTGAGACGCTGTCGTTCCTCACCGATCCAGAGATCCTCCGCTTTTGAAAATTTCCCGAGTCCCACCACGATAAGGAAAATCAGGAGGATCGATTGAGCGACACAGAACCATTTCATTGTGCGGGTGAAGAGGAGGGGTTCATTTCCGATCCTTGGCTTTCTGGAAGCGCGAGCGCCTCGCGGATTCGTCCACTTCCTCCAGGACTGGGGAAGGTGATGGTGCATCCTCCTTCACCTGTGGCATCACCGGTGCGACTTTGGCGGGTTTGTATTTCGGGGCCTTCGGGATCTTCGGTTGCGGGGCGCGCTGGGGAAGGGCGAACTGCGGCAACCTCCAGCCGGTGCGGGTCATGAGGGCCTCCGTGATGATCAGCAGGATCAGTGCGATGCCCAGCGGCAGCCGCAGGTTGGTTTCCGCGATGAACGGCGGCCGCAGCCATGCGGTGGAGAGGTCCAGCAGTTCCCGGCCGCCGGTCTGGGCGGAGACGGAGCGAAGTTCCGCGACGCGGGCGGAATCGAACGACCACTCCACGGACGAGCCGACATTCACGGGGCCGAATGCCAGCGCGTGCTCACCTACCCGGACGGCTCCACGGACGACGCTGCCTTCCTCAAGGTCCCGGGTGAGGGAGAAATGACCCGGTGCGATGCGCCGCCACGGCAGGTCATAGGCAGCGGTTCCGCTGTCATCCTGAAGCCTCACCTTCGGCGGCAGGGCGGCGAGTTTCTGGCCCCATTCCTCCGCGTCATAGAGCAGGTCCACGGTGAGGCGGGTGCCTTCGATGCGGTGGCGGATGGCGATGCCGGGCGGCGTGACATCGCCCATCAGGAACCGTCCGAGCGTCTGGAGGAAGTCTCCGTATCCCGGCCAGCTGCGCACCTTCTCCGAATAATCCCCACCGAGCGGGAAGGACACGGCGGCCGTCCTGCCAAGGCCCCGCCGGGCGTGGGCGACCAGCGGGCCGAGGTATTCATCCGCCGCGATCAGGGAAACGGTCGCGTCCGGCCTGGCGTAGGAAAGGTTGTAGCCGTCCACCTCCGGCAGCCAGTTGAGCGCCTTCGGCGAGATCTCCGACCAGCGGCCGGTCGCCTTCGTGCCGACCGGATCCTTGAGGAAGGCGGAGCGGGCGATGGTCACGGTTTCCTGGGCGAAGATCTTCGGGATGTCCATCGGACGGTCGGAGAAGAAGATCCGGCCGTTGCCCAGCTTCGCGACATCCTCGATGAAGGCCGCGTCGGGGTCCGCCTTGGTGCCCAGGCCGATGACGGAGATGGTGCAGCCGCCGTCCGTCATGTCCTTGATGAGCTTCTTGTAGTCGCCCGGTTCCTCGGAGTCCGCGGCGTCGGTGAAGAGGATGACGTGGCGGGTCCCGGCTTGGGACTTCTGGAGTTCCTCCCATGCGGCCTTCAGTGCGGTATAGACGTAGATGCCGCCACCGCCGGACTCGATCTTCCGCGCCCGCGCCCCAAGTTCCTGCTTCCGGTTTCCAACAGTGGTGAGCGGGATGGTCTTCGTCGGCTCGCTGTCCACGGCGAAGACCGCCACCTGATCCATGGGTCCGAGCAGATCGATCGCATTCGCGGCGCCGCTGTTGGCGAGGTCCATCTTCGTGTTCTTCGCATCGACGTTGACCGCCATGGAACCGGAGCGGTCCATGACGATCGCGAGCGCGACGGAGAGCTTGCGGTGCTCGTTCTTCAGCTCCATCGAGATGGGGAGCAGCGGATCGATGGCCGATTCGAAATAGCCGCCGGCACCGAAGGAGCGCTCGCCGCCGGCCATGAGGAATCCCCCCCCTTGCTCGCGTACGAAGAAGTCGAGCGCTTTCATGAAATCGTTCGGGATCTCATGGGCGGGCACGTTGTTGAGAACCACCGCCTTCGCACCGGTGAGCAGTCCCGCCTTGAGCTGGGTGGAATCGCTGATGATCTGGACGTTGAAGTCGAGGGAGGAAAGTACCTTCGCCAGCGGGTCATTCTCGTAGCGGGAAACGAGGACCAGGCGCGGTCCGCCGGTAACTTCGATCCAGCGGCTGGCCTTGTTGTTGCCCATGTGGGCGTCGCCTTCCGCGCGCACCTCCGCCTCGTATTCGTAGGCACCGGAGCGGGGGATGCGGTCGGTGAATTCCACCGTGGCATTCCCTTCGGTGAGGGTCACCTTCGTCTCGGTGAGGGTTGCTCCGTTGCGGCGCAGGATGAGCGGCACCTCCAGGCCGTTGGGGCCGCGTGCGGTGATGGTGATGACAAATGGCTCGCCGATCTGCACGCGCTCCGGGAAATGCAGCCGTGCCAGACGCACGTCGTTCGCATCCTCTTCCCGGACGATGCGGTAGTCGATGGGGATGCCCCTGGCCTCCAGTTGGGCGGCGGCTTCCTGGACCGGCTCGGTGGAGTAACCGTCGGTGAAGATCAATACGCGGGAAGGACGCTTCTCATCCGACTCCGCGGCGATGGTGGAAAGGGCGAGGCCGGTGCGCGTGAGCTTGCGGGAGCCGGTGAAGGAGGAACCGTCCGCCCCCATTTCCGCGATCTCCGCGGCGTAGTTGTGGAAGTAGAGATTGTCCCTGCGGGTGGGCTTTGCCTTTTCCAGCAGCCGCTGCCACTCCGGCAGGCCCTTGTCGATGAGATCCTCGGTCGAGTCCGAACGATCCAGCAGCACATGGAGGTCCAGCGAGTTCTGCTGGCGGTGCAGGACCGGCTCCGCAAGCGCCACCACCGCCAGCAGCAGGATGACCATGCGCAGAGGCGAATGCAGCCGCAGACTCCGCCAGAACCAACCGACGAGGGCCAGTGCGGGGATCAGGAGGAAAAATTCGGGGTGAAGGAACATTTTAGAGGAACATCGAACATTGAACGTCCAACATCGAACATTGAACGGGGTCAGGGATAGATGGAGATGGGCTTGAAACTGGCAGCGGTGTCAGCCTCTGCCCTGCGAACCGTGCCATTGCGATAGTATAGACGAACGATATGAAAGCCGGCAGCGTCCCCGCCGGAAAGGGATATGGTGAAATTGGAAGGAGTGTTGCCGGAGACGGAGAAGTCCAATTCGCTGGGATGAGCGATGTTCCGGATAATCATTGCCGGAACATCGAATCGTTGGGATCCGTCCGTGAAATGGAGATGGGTTGCCTGCCAATCGGGTTCGCTGTCGGTGAACAGCCATCCGCCATACCTGCCGGTTTTGGGGATTCGTTCTTTCTCGGTCCCGTGCATTTCCCAAGAGCCACCATTGGTGGTTACGAACGCGTTTCGCTTGCCGCATGCCGAAACGGAGAGGCTGATGGGAACGCAGACCAAGGGAAGAATTTTCATGAGGCTACCGGGACTTCGGACGGCCCTTCGTTTCGCTTCGATTTCGTGAACTTCCACGATGCGAGCAGCGCGGCCAGCAGGAGCATCAGCCAGATCTGCCAGTAGGGATCCGGCTTGGTGTGGCGTTCGGTGGTGGTGGAGCCGAGCTTTGCGAAATCGGAGATCGGAGCGCAGGCGGAAAAGTCCGCCTCCCGGGTGTCCGCGAAGTGGAGTGCGGCGGTGAGCAGGGGCTTGTCCCCCTGGGTGGCCGTCAGGAAGCCGGGGTCGCCGGGGGTGTGCGAGCCGCTGCCGGGACGCAGCGCGCTCTTTCCAGTGGGATCGGTTGCCTTGACGAGAAGGGGGACGCCGGGAGCGGTGGTGAGCGTGAGTGGTTGGTTCGTCTCCAGATTCGCGGAAACGTGGGCCACCTTCGCCTCACGGATGGTTTCGGCGAAGCGGTGCAGCAGGACGATGAACGCGGGCTGCTGGAGGGCATTGGAAAGCCGGAGGTCGAAGTTGAAGCGGAGCTGGCGGAAGGCGGGCTTCTCCGGTGTGGCGGGCACGTCGCGGACCAAGATGAGGGGCCGTTTTTCCTGCCACAGCAGCACGCGGTCGGTCGGCGCGCGGTCGAGCTGGATGGTTTCCCGGACGAGCAGGGATTGCCAGTTCAGTCCATCCAGCAATCGGTCCGGCTCAGCAACGATGCCCCCACGGAGGTAGGCTCCGGCGCTGGTGGAGTCCTCAACGAAAATGATGGAGTTCCCTTCCGGCAGGACGGGATCCAATGGATCATAGGAAGCGATGGCCAGATCCGCGGTGGCGGCGTCATTGACGGGCACCGCGGATTCCAGCGACTTCAGCAGCTTTTCCGTGAGGGATGCGAAGGCAGGGGAAGTGTTGGTAAAGAGGTTCAGCGGCTTCGCGGCGGGAGCGACCAGCGGCAGCACGTCATCCAATGCGAAGGCATCCGCCGAGAGGACGATGCGGACATTCTCCGCGTCCTTCGGAAACGCGGCCTGGAGGGTGACCAGCGCACCGGGGGCGATGCTGAAACCGCGTGGCTCCGTCGCTCCTTGGGATGACTGCAGGGACCATGTGCGCTCGGCGGGCGCGGTGCCATAGTTCCGGACCATGGCCTTCCATACGAGTGCGCCTTCCTCCTGCGAGAATGTCACTCCGGTGAAGCCGGCATTCTCCACCGGCTTTCCGGCGGAGAGCATGCGGGCGTTGAAGGGCAGGGGAACCGGCTCCCCATCACTGTCCAGGGAGGGCGTGTCCGTGACGTAGATCACGCTGCCTTCGGATGAGACGAGCGACCGCGCCAGGCGGAGGGAGGCCGTGGGATCATTCATGCCATCCCGTGGATTCCATCCTTCCATGGCCGTTTTGAAGTCATCAATGGAGGTTCCCGAGTACAGCCGCGGCCGGGTGGGGATGGATTCCAGGACGGTCAGCTCGAGTGTTTCCGCGGAGCCTTTGAGCGATGGCAATGCCTCGGTGAGCTGCTTGATCGCTTCCTGCCTGGAAACACTCATGGAGGCGGAGGAGTCCAGCACCACCGCCACGCGCTGGACGGTGCCGGATTTCGGGAAGCGGGGTTCGACAAGGAACCAGGTGAGCAGCAGCACGGCCAGCAACTGCATCCACAGCGGGATGGATGGGATGAGGCGGTCGAATTTCCTCCCGCTGGCGGCATCCCTCTGGGTGCGCTCCAGCAGGAAGAGGGTGGAGACGGGCAGCTCGATGGCCTTGCGCTGGAGGAAATGGATCGCCAGCACGGCGGGGATGCCGAGCAGGGCGAGCAGGCCTAGTGGGTTGGTGAGCATGGAAAGAGGAAGCGCGTGCCGGAGATCACGTGGACTCCAGAGTGTGGCGGGCGTGCTGGAAGAGGGTGGGGATCAGGTCCGGCTCGCAGGGGATGCGGGAGAAGGCCGTCTGGTGACGGATCGCGGTCTGCTTCCAGAGTGAGAAGTGGTTGGTATAGGCCTCCAGATAGCGGCGCAGGGTGGCAGGCTCGATGCGGTGAGCGTGGCGGGTGTTTTCCTCCGGATCGATGAACTCGTAGTTGCCGGACCACTCGGGGTCGGCCTCGGTGCGGAGGAAAGGGGAGAAGAGGAGGACGGTGCCGTGGCGCTGGCCCAGGTGGCGGAGGATGGGATCCGGATCCGCGGCGAACAGCAGGTCCGAGATCAGGACGCGGATGGAGTTCGCCCGCAGGGGGATGCGCGAAAGATCCGGTGCCTGGGCAGGGGTGGCGGCTTTCATGGCCCGTGCCTTCTCCATCCAGGTGTGGGACCGGATGGTGGAGGGATCGAGCGTGAGGGTGGAATCCCCGCGGACCAGATGGAC
This sequence comes from Luteolibacter sp. SL250, assembly GCF_026625605.1. Taxonomy (NCBI): domain Bacteria; kingdom Pseudomonadati; phylum Verrucomicrobiota; class Verrucomicrobiia; order Verrucomicrobiales; family Verrucomicrobiaceae; genus Luteolibacter; species Luteolibacter sp. SL250. Next base: position 2,905,858 of record NZ_CP113054.1, on the reverse strand, counting down.
CGCGATGGCGGCGCCAGCGGCGTGGCTGCTTTCGACGATGAGGTAGAACAGCTCCGCGGTGCGTGTGGCCTTCGCGCCATCGAAGAACATGGACTCGGATACATCCAGGATGAGGTCGATCACCGGGCGGACTTCTTCGCGGAACAGCTTCATGGTGTAGCTCCCCGTCCGGGCATACGCCTGCCAGTTGATGTGCCGCGGATCATCCCCGGGCACGTAGGAGCGGTGGTCCTGGAAATCCAGCGAGGAACCGGTCCCGCCACCCGCGAACTCGCCAGCCTGCCCGCGCCATACCTTCGAGCGCAGGGGCAGCCGGAAACGCGCCGCTGCGGCCAGCGCGCGGGAGTGGCATTGGGCGAGGTCGGCGGCGGTCATGCTTCGGAGGCGGTTTCCTTCCCTTCGGTCTTCCTCATGCGTTTCATGGCGATGATGGCCATGGTGATCAGCAGGAGGAAATAGAGGCCGGTCACGATGGGGGCGGCGGTCGGGGCGTACTCATATCCATCCGGCTGGCTGCCGACGATGGAAAGGAAGCTCAGAGGGTTCCAGGCCAGGAACCAAAGGAGTTCCTCGTTGCGGAGGGATTCGATGATGCCCCACATGACCAGCGTGAAGATTCCGCTCGCAGCCAGGATGAGGATGTAGGCGGAGACGCGGATGGCTTCATCCACCCGGAACAGCACGAGGATCACCGCAGGAAACAGAAGCCCGCCGATGACCGATGCCAGCACCACCTGATAGTCATCCGTCCAACCGGGTATCAGGCCGGAGTAGGTGACACCCAGAAAGATCCCGGAAAGCAGCAGCGAGAAGAACACACCCGCCGGCCAACCGGGAGCGAGAAAAAGCCCGGCCAGTTCCCCCAGCGGGCCGTTCCTTGCGAATGGGGTTCTCACCCCGGGAGGAAGGGTCGTTCGCTCGGTGAGAGCGGTGGCCATCGCCGGCAGGGCGATCAGCACGAACAGAAATGGCACCACCAATTCATTCACCGTGGTGCTTCCGATGATGGCAGCGGAGGCCGCAGCAACCGCCAGCACGATCAGTCTCCTCCTGGTGGTATGGTTCTCCGCGGCGGGGGCGATGAAGCTCACACCGAGCGACAGCAACGACCACCCCAGATAAAGGATCGCCAGTGCGTAGCTGCCCACGTAGACACGCGACTGGAAGTCACCGAGGGCGCAGTATTCGATGACGCTCGGGCCGCCGATGAAGCCGCGGGAAAAAATGAAGACGAGCGCGCTGTAGGTGAGGATAGGGATGCCGATGATGGGCATGAGCGCACGCAGGATCACCGAAGAAGATCCTGAAAGTCCCACGGTGATCGCGGTGAGGGCCACTGAGGTGAGGAAGATCATCAGCAACAGGACCACTTCCCCCAGCAGGTTCATCTTCCCGAAGAAATAGCGGAAGATGAGATAGGGGATGATGGTGGCGAAGATGAGCGCGGACTGGCTCACGATGGCGAACCACTTCCCATAGACGATGCGCCGTGCCGTCAGGCGGGTGAGCACGATCATGTCGAGCGTGTTGCCCTTCACCTCCGATGACAGGGCACCAATGCCCCGCAGTGGCTGCACAATCAGTACGGCGATGGCGAAGAACGTGAAGATGAAACCGGAAATCAACTTTCCGGCGGACGCTGACGAAGTGCTGGCCGTCGCGGTCAGGAGGATGATCAACAGGATGATCTGGAGGCTAAGGAAAACCGCGACGAAGGTCTTCGCGCGGAGCCCCTGGCGCAGCTCCTTCACCAGCATCGGTGAAAGCCGGTCAGGGAAGTCGGTGGAAGCGAAAATGGACATGGCGGGTGGTCAGTTGGCCGCAGGCGTGAAAGGCGGGAGGGTGGGCATGGGCGGTGGCTCGACCGCGGGTTTGCCCTCATCCAGACGGCCGAGGATGTCGATGAAGGCATCCTCCAGGTTCCGTTGCTCGCGGTGGAACTCGGTCACGCGCAGGCCATCCTTCACCATCCGGGCAAGGACATCCGCCGCCTTCGCGGGATCGTCCGTCTCGATGCGGATGCGGCCGCCATGTTTGCGGGACTCCAGGAACTCCACTTGCGGTTGCAGTACGCACCAGTCGGAGACGGCCTGTGGATTTCCGTCGATCTGCACGTCATAAAGGACGCCGCCAAGCGAGTCGGAACCACGCTTCAGGCTTTCCGCATCCCCGTGGTGGACGATGCGGCCGTTGTTGATGAAAAGCAGGGAGTCGCACATCTCGCCCAGCTCGGAGAGGATGTGGGAGGAAATGAAGATGGTCTTGCCCTCCTTCGCCAGCACGCGGATGAGGTGCTTCAGCTCCACGCGTGCCTTCGGGTCCAGACCGGCGGCGGGCTCGTCCATGATGAGCACCTGCGGATCATGCAGAAGGGCGCGGCCCAGGCCGAGGCGCTGGGTATTGCCCTTGGAAAGTTTGTTGGAAAACCGCTCCGCGAGGGGAACCAGGTCGGTGAACTCCATGACCTCCTGCACCCGCTGGCGGCGCTCCTTGCCCTTGTAGCCGAGCGCGCGGGCATAGAAGTCCAGATACTCCAGCACCGTCATGTGCTCATAGTTGCCGAAATGATCCGGCATCCAGCCGATGAGCCGCCGCACCTCGGCCGGGTGGTTCAGCACGTTGATGCCGCAGACCTCCGCGCTGCCCAACGTGGGATAGTCCAGCGTGGCCAGGATTCGCATGGTGGTGGTCTTTCCGGCGCCATTCGCGCCCACGAATCCGCACACGGAACCATGGGGAACGGAGAAGGTGACACCATTCACCGCCTGGAGCTGGCCGAAGTAGCGGTAGAGGTTGTTGACGACGAGTGCGGACATGGAAGTCGGGTGGAAAAAGGGTGTTACGGAGTGGCGATGCCGCCGGTGATGATGGTGCGCGTTTCCTGCCAGCGGATGCCCGGGTGGGTCTCGATCGCCGGGGCGGCGGCGGTCACGGCGATGAAGTGGTCCTTCCTCTCCCGCGCCCGCTCGAACAGCATGGAATTGCGCCGTGAGAACTCACTCTGCAGCGAGTCGATCTCCGGGCGGATGAGGGATTCATCCACGCTGGTCAGGGCGAACGGCTTCCCGGTTTCGACCGATTCCGCGCGGAACCATTGGCCCTGGGCGTCGCGGTAGAAGAGCTTCTCAATGGGGAAGCCGAAGGTGGAAAGCAGCTCGCTGGAGCCTGCCGCCCGTTCGATCCGCCCACGGGTGGGAACCACCGAGGTGATCATCTGGCCCTGCATCGAGCGGCTCTGGAACCAATCGCCCGATGCCCCCAGCGCGGCGCCATCAGGCTGCAGGCTGTAGTTGCCGTCCGTCTCGTTGTCGTTGAAGCGCGTCCAGCGATTCTCCTCCATCGGCACCGGGGAAAACAGAGAGGGCACCTCGATCCCGAAATTCGCGCGCGTAAGCACCCCCGTCCGGGAAACCTGTTCCTGGAGGATGAAGGCAGCGTTCTCCCCGTTGCCCGCGGGCACCTCCATCAGCGCGAGGCGCTGCCCATCTCCGCCGAAGCCGTCCTGGAACAGGATCAGCGCGATGAGGATGACGCTGGCGCAAAGGGAAATGATGGGCGTGGTGATGAACAGCAGATGCCTGCGCCCGGACTTCGCGAAGACGAAGAGGTTGATGGGCCCCACCAGCACGCCGAAGATGAGCAGCACGATGACGAACAGGAAGTAGCGGAACTCCTTCTGCGGAAAGCTGTGGAAAAGCGACCAGCCGCTGCCGAAATCCTCCGCCATGGAGTAGCGGTGGGTCTTCAGGGAGTTCCCCGTCGTCAGGTGGGCCAGCAGGTCGGTTGCATTGAGATTGAGGCTTCCTGGGATGCTCTGGATGGAAACGGTGCCAAAGCTGGTGTCCCCGGGGATCCCCAGCGAGGTCATGCTGGGGGAGTTGCTGCTGTAGATCACCAGGTGCCCGCCCAGCCGCAGCCAGGAAAGCAGCGCGTTGCGGGAACCGGCTGGCATAGAAGTCCAGTCGGAATCCAACATGATGACATTATCGAATCCGGAGAAGGCGAGCCAGTTGTCAGGCAGTTGGTTGGCATCGAATCTGGAGGTGAAGCTGCCACCGCCGAAGCTGCTCATGACGGAGGCCGCCTCACTGTCCAGACGGGATGCGTTCACGCTGTAGAGCGGCTCGCTCAACAGTACGGACGGCTGCTCGTTGCCATAGTCCGCGGAGACGGAGTGAGTCTGGGTGCCCATGGTGCCGGACATCTCCACCTTCAGATAGACACTGGACTGGTAGGTGTCCGCCACGGGATTCAGTGGCACCAGGATGTCACGGGTGGTCACCTTTCCCGCTGGGCCGCCGATGGTGAACTCCGACACAGCCCGCGTTCCGCCGTCATAGCTACCGGTGGCGATGAACTTCAGCCGGATGAGGTGGCCCTGCTTCTGGTTGTTCGCCACCTTCACCCTCACTGGGAAGTAGCCTTCCGCGGAGGGCTTGCTGAAAAGCGACGTCACCTCCACGTGGGTGTCCGTCTTGGTTTCATACACCTTCCGCATCATCTGCTCCTGGGCGGAGGAAATTGCGGTGAGGAGGATCAGGAGAGGGGCGAGGAAACGCATGGGTATGGGAGATGGGGTGGCATGCCACCGCAGGTGGAAACGCCGGACCGGGGGATTCCGTTAGGCGGACTTGAGGGTTTTCGGCGTCGCGGTGTCCTGCACCGGCACCTCTTCGATCAGCGCGCGGACCAGGTCATTCGTCGTTTTGCCATCCACCCGGGCGTTGTAGTCCAGGACGATCCGGTGGCGAAGCACCGCCGGGGCGATGAGTTTCACGTCCTCAAAGCTGGCGTTCGTCCGCTCGTTGATGAGCGCGCGTGCCTTCGCCGCGGACGCCAGGGCCAGCGCCGCACGGGGGCTGGCGCCGTAGCGGATGCCCTTCGCCGCCTCCGACTGGCCGGGGTGCGTGCCATCCACCAGGCGGGCGATGTAGTTGGCCACCACTGGCGGCAGGTAGATGCGGCGGACCAGCTCCAGCAGCCCGCCGAGCGTCTCCGCGCTCATGACCGGCTCCACCACCGGCTCCGTGCCCAGTTCGCGGTGGGAAACGATCCGCTCCAGCGTGGCCACGTTGTTCCGGGTGACCTCCAGCTTGAAAAGGAAGCGGTCGAGCTGTGCCTCCGGCAGCGGGTAGGTGCCCTCCAGCTCGATGGGGTTCTGCGTTGCCAGCACGAAGAACGGCTTCGGCAGCTCATGCGTCTTGCCCAGCACCGTCACCCGGCGCTCCTGCATCGCCTCCAGCAGCGCGGACTGCGTCTTCGGCGAGGCACGGTTGATTTCATCCGCCAGCACGATGTTCGTGAAAAGCGGCCCCGGCTGGAAGACGAACTCCCTGCGCCCGTCCACCTCCTGCAGCACCGGGTTTCCGGTGATGTCACCGGGCAGCAGGTCCGGCGTGAACTGCACGCGCTTCGTGTCCAGTTTCAGCAATTTCGACAGGCCCTTCACCAGCTCCGTCTTGCCGAGGCCCGGCAGGCCCTCCAGCAGGATGTGGCCCCGCGCCAGCACGCCCGTCAGCACCAGGTCGATCAGTTCCTCCTGCCCGAACAGCACTTGGTTCAGCCCCGCCGTCAGCGAGCGGAGGTGCTTTGCGGCTTCGGCGACTTCGGTTTCGGTGGCGTTTTCCATGATCTTCAACGCGGAACCTAACAAAAGATCCGCCGGAGGAAACGAAGAAGGCATGAAAATTTCATGAAATTCCATTGTCTCACCACCCCGTCAGGAACGCCCCCTGCCGAGTCCTCCTGTTCCTATCAACCATCAACTATCCACCATCAACCGGACCACTTTCTCCCTTCCCTCCGCCCCTGAAAACTGAACACTGCAAACTAACAAACTTTCTTCCCATGAGCATCACCCCCGCCGACTACGAGAAACTTGGCCAGTTCTACCTCGGAAAAGAATACGACCCCACCACCAAGGCCGTCACCGATGACCTCGTCCTCTACGATTCCAAGGACCTCGTGACCCACGGCGTCGTCCTCGGCATGACCGGTTCCGGAAAGACCGGCCTCTGCCTGGCCCTGCTGGAGGAGGCCGCCATGGACAACATCCCCGCCATCATCATCGACCCGAAGGGGGACATCTCCAATCTCCTGCTCACCTTTCCGGAGCTGGACGCCGCCAGCTTCCGCCCGTGGATCAATGAGGACGATGCGGCGAAGAAAGGCCTCTCGCCGGATGACTTCGCCGCGAAGACCGCGGAGGGCTGGAAAAAGGGCCTCGCCGACTGGGGGCAGGAGCCGGACCGCATCCGCCAGTTCCAGGAAAAGGTGGACATCAACATCTTCACCCCCGGCAGCAAGGCGGGCATCCCCGTGTCCATCCTCAGCTCGCTGGATGTCCCGCCGGACGAGATCCTGGAGGACGGGGAGCTGTTCAGCGAGCGCGTGGAAAGCACCGTCTCCTCGCTCCTTTCGCTTGTCGGCGTGAATGCGGACACCGCCCAGAGTCCGGAGGCCGTGCTGCTGGCCGCCATCTTCCAGAATGCCTGGCATAAAGGTCAGGGGATCACCCTGGAAAAGCTCATCGGTTCCATCCAGAAGCCCGCCTTTGACAAGATCGGCGTCATCGACCTCGCCTCCTTCTTCCCGGAGAAAAAGCGCCAGGACCTCGCGCTGAAGTTCAATACGCTCCTCGCCTCGCCGGGCTTCGCCACATGGCTGGAGGGCGTCCCGCTGGACATCTCCGACATGCTGAAGACCCGCGCCGGGAAACCGCGCATCTCCATCTTTTCCATCGCCCATCTCGGTGATGTGGAGCGCATGTTCTTCGTCTCCCTGCTGCTGAACCAGACGCTCGGCTGGATGCGCACCCAGACCGGCACCACCTCCCTGCGGGCACTGCTCTACATGGATGAGATCTTCGGCTACCTGCCGCCCTCCGCCAATCCACCGTCGAAGCGCCCGATGATGACCCTGCTGAAGCAGGCCCGCGCCTTCGGCCTCGGCTGCCTCCTTGCCACCCAGAACCCCGTCGATCTCGACTACAAGGCGCTTTCGAACATCGGCACCTGGTTCCTCGGCCGCCTCCAGACGGAGCGGGACAAGCTCCGCGTGCTGGATGGCCTGGAAGGCGCCGCCGGCTCCCAGAACGCCAAGTTCGACCGCAAGCAGATGGAGACCCTCATCTCCGGCCTCGGCAACCGCGTCTTCCTCATGAACAACGTCCATGACGATGCGCCGACGCTGTTCCACGTCCGCTGGGTCATGTCCTACCTCACCGGCCCGCTCGCCCGCGCCCAGATCAAGTCCCTCATGGACCCGAAGCGCGGGGAGTTCGCCGGCATCGGCGGCCCCTCCGGGAAATCCTCCGCCGCTCCGGACGATGGCGGGATGCCAGGCATGCCCGGCCTCACTCCCTCCGCTCCGGAGAAGACCGGCGGAGCCCGGCCCATCGTCGGTGCCGGGGTGAAGGAGATCTTCGCCCCGCTCACCGGCCCTGCGGAGGAGACCACCTATGCGCCCCACCTCCTGCGCACCGCCACCGTCCATTTCTCCTCCACCAGGATGGGCGTCGAGGGCAGCCGCACCGTCCGTTTCGTCAATCCCATCCTCCCGGACAAGATCGACCTCGCCGCCAATCTTCCTCCCCCTTTGAAACTGAACACTGAAAACTCGCAACCTGCCGATGGCGCGGGCTTCAGCGAACTCCCCGGCTACGCGATGAATGCGGCCAACTACAAGCAGGTGGAGAAAACCTTCGCCGAGGAACTCTACCGCACCCAGCGCGCCGAGATCTTCTCCTGCCCCGCGCTCAAGGCGTTTTCTAACATCGCCGAGACCGAGGGCGACTTCCGCGCCCGCCTCCAGCTCCAAGCCCGCGAGGCGCGGGACGCCGCTGTCAAAAAACTGCGGGACGCCGCCACGAAAAAGATCGCCACCCTCGAGGGTCAGCTCCGCACCGCCCAAGGCCAGTTGGAGAAACAAAAAAACGAATCCAGCGCCGCCAAGATGCAGGCCGGCGTCTCCGTCCTCGGCGGCGTGTTAGGTGCCCTCCTCGGCAAGAAATCCGGCCTCGGCTCCATCACCCGCGGCTCCTCCGCCATCAGCAAGGGAACCTCCGCCTGGAAACAAATGCAGGACGTCAACGCCGCCGAAGCCAAGGTCGAAGGCGTCGAATCCCAGATCGCCGACCTCCAGAAAGACCTCGAAGCCCAAGCCAACGAAATCGCTTCCCAATACGATCCCGCCAACCTCAACCTCGAAACCGAAACCCTCAAACCCGCCAAAACCGACGTGAAGGTGGAGCTGGTGGCGTTGCTGTGGGTGGCGGCGTACGGCTGAAGAACCGCATAGGCATTAAGCCGGATTCTGAGCCTTGGTGCCGTCATCGATAAGGAATAGAGGTGCCCATGTCCGAACTCATACGCCACCCAATCACATCAACATAATCTTCGAAGGCTAAGAGCTTGACGGAATTTGAGAAAGATCCACAAGACCATCGATGCATCCCGCGATACCCAGACTCTTTCCATGGGTCTCCAGTCAAAAACTAAATTCGTATTAGCAAGAAAATGAAAAGTTTGTCCATATGTAGTGATATAACTTGGTTGCACATTTCTGATTTCCATACCGGTAAAGACAAAGTAGATCAAATACGAATTTATAATAAAATAATTGAGGATGCGGACCGGCAGTGCAAATCATCAGGATATCCCAACTTCGTATTTGTTAGTGGTGATATCGCAAATAAGGGGCTGACCGCCGAGTATGAATTGTATGAAAAATGCTTTTTGGATCCACTAATTGGCGTGCTGGGAGGAGATATTATCGGTAAGATATTTTTGGTTCCCGGTAATCACGACATAGATCGTTCGAAAGCAAAAGCAGTTCAGCGTAAAGGTGTTTTAGCTGTATATCCTGAATTTCTGGACAATAATGAACAAGGGCTTGATCTGAGGAGTCCCCTGCTCGCCAGGTTTTCTAATTACGAATCCTATCCATGGGCTCTACTTGAAAAGGAGGTGTGGGTCTCCTCGATGGAGGGTATATATACGAAAGAAGTTGATGTAAATGGGATATTGATAGGGATACTTGGGATCAATACTTCTTGGCTATGTGATGAAAGTGACGACTATATGCAGCTAACGCCCGGATTGCTGATGGTTGAGGCTGGGCTGGATAAGTTGCGAAAATGTAAAAAGGTCATCGTAATGGGGCATCACCCAATATCGTGGCTCACGCCAAGTGTAGGAGAGCGACTCTCTGCGTTATTCAGCCAAAAAGGGGTAATATATCTTCATGGTCATCTCCATAAAACGAAACAGGGTATACAGATCCTGGGGAATCAATCGTTTGTATCAATTCAGGCAGGCTGCGCTTATGACACGCGAGATTCCGAAAAATGGTTAACTAGAATTGTGTGGGGAGGGTATAATTTTCAAGATGACAACATCTATCTTCAGCCTAGAAAATGGAGTAACAACTTAAACAGTTGGAGTGTGGATACGGACCATATACCGGAAGACTATCAGACGGAAACTCCGGGGATATTCGCAATACCCACTGTCTATGAAGCAAAGAAGAGCAAATCATTTGGTCCTGCGCGCCCCGAGTGGGTGCCTGACGGATGGGAATTGATTGATGAAGAATTTTTGAAGCGAAGAAAACGAGATCTTTCCGAGAATGAATTATTAGAATACTTTGAGGGTCGGCTCCCTAACTGGAGCGATGCCTTATCTCAAGCAATTCCCAAGCGCGAAATTGTTAAGGAACTTACGGGTATGCTATGGAATGGTATAAACTCGCAAAGTAGTCAGTTGCTTTTAATGATCGGGGCTGGTGGCGAGGGTAAATCGACGGCATTTCTGCAGACTCTTGTCGAAACACAGAGTTATTCTAATGTGAAAATATTATGGAGGCACGATCCTGAAAAGGATATTCCCTTCGAAATTCTGGAAAGACTGGTGAACGGCGACCAGGTGTGGGTGGTGGCGAGTGATGAAGGGGACTCGCTTATCAATACTATTAAAGCTTTTCTTTCCAGATATGGAAAAACCGCTAATGTGCAATTCTTTATCACGGCTAGAGATACTGACTGGATTAATAGAAATGGAAATGACGTTCAATGGTCGAAAATTGCAAATTTTTCGCTGCGTAGGCTTACGGGTTTAAGTGAAAATGACGCGAAATCCATAGTAGAGGCATGGACCAATCTAGGTGAGAGAGGACTCGGTAAGCTTGCCACATTGAAGCAAGAAGAGGCGGTAGAGAGTCTTTTAAAGGCTGCCCAGGAAGAGTCAGAGTCGGCCGACGAAAGAGGTGCATTTCTCGGTGCTATGCTTAGGGTTAGGGTTGGTGATGCTCTCAAGGATCATGTGGCAAACCTAATGACGCGTCTAAGGGGAGTGCCTATTCGTAGTAGTAAGTCGAACTCAAATCTTCTCGATGCTCTGATTTACATTTCAGCCCCTCATGCTTTCAATCTTCAGTACTTATCTAGGTCCGTATTGGCCGCTGCTCTAGAGTTGGATGAGTCGCATCTTAGGAGGGAGGTGCTTAAGCCGCTTGGAGAAGAAGCTGCCGCAGAGGCGACAGGGGACTTTATTCTAGTTCGGCATAGGGCAATAGCGGAAGCTGCGATTGCTGTTGGAGAAGAAAGATTCGATTATGATGTAGAAAATGCCCTGTGTGACTTGGTGAGTTCCGCAATCATGGCGAATGAAAATGGTTCCTCTGTTCCGCATTTAACGGATTGGAGATACTTATCAGGTAAATTTGCATCAGAGGGAAATTCGTCATTTGGTATAAGGCTTGCGAAAGCGGCTCTTAAAAATGATCCTAATAATTCTTACCTTTTGGTTAAGCTTTCGCAGTTATATCGTGATGGTAATCAAGCTGAGCAAAGTCTAAAGGTGTTTCGGGCGGCGCGTATCTTCAAAAATGCGAACAGAGCGTATTTCACGGAATGGGCATTTACTGAGGTCTATATGGGTAATCAGGCTATGTCTGCACTGCTAAATATGATATCTGTGAGTGATAATATTGGGGCTAGGTTTCCAACTATTCGTGATATTGGTTTCGCTCTTGTTGGATTGCAGTTTAATCTTATTGAGCTGTATCAGTCGTATAATAGGGCGGTTTTTGCGAGTGGTGCAATTGCGGCGACTATGGCTGCTAGATCTATATCGTTAGATCACACATCTTTTGTGAAGCTTGATTCTAAATCAAAGGAGATCGCGGAGATGCGGAGAAATTTTGATGTTGCTCCTGCCAACGTTCTTAAAACCATCTATATCGCTCTGGGAAAGTGCTACGAACAGCGAGAAATTAGCCAAGATTTAGATTTTCCCTCTCCGAGTGAACTGGAATTCAAGGCTTTAGAAACTGTTCTAAAATCGAATAAATTCAAAAAAATCTGATTGGGAATTCTCCTAGGGGACGCGCACGGAAAACACCTCCAAAAACTAGGCGAACTGGAAAATGGTTTGATCGGTAGTTTTTCACCCTCTCTTACCACTTCGCCGCCTTCCCCTTCACCCGCGGATCGCTCGCGCCACCGAACTTCCCACCATCTTTCCCGACGATCTGGGAAACGCCGATGCTGTCCACGGCTTGGATCTTGTGGCCCTTTTCGCGGAGTTTTCCGAGGACGGCTTCCGGCAGGCTGCGTTCCACGCGGAGGGTATCGGGTGCCCATTGGTGGTGGAAGCGGGGGCGGGCGAGGGTTTCCGTGAGCGGCAGCTTGAGATCGATGACGCTGATGAGATTGAGCACGGTCTGGCTGATGATGGTGGGGCCGCCGGCGGCGCCGAGGGAGAGGAGGGGATTTCCCGCCGGATCGAGGACGATGGTGGGGCTCATGGCGGAGAGCGGGCGCTTGCCGGGCTCCACTTTGTTCGCGTCCCCGCCGATGAGGCCGAAGGCGTTTGGCACGCCGGGCTGGATGGAGAAGTCATCCATTTCATTGTTCAGGATCACGCCGGTGCCCGGGACGATGACCTTGCTGCCGTAGGTGGTATTGATGGTGGCGGTGATGGCCACCCAGTTTCCCTCCGCATCCGCGGCGGAGAAGTGGGTGGTGTGGCGGCCGAAGACATTCGTCTCCCACTCCGGCGGCAGCCCGTGCTTCTCCACCGGGATCGCCCGTGAGGGATCGATCCGCTGGGCGAGCGATTTCGCGTAGCCGGGATCGGCGAGGCCTTTCGGCACCTTGGTGAAATCCGGATCGCCGAGCCAGTGCGCGCGGTCGGCGAAGGCGAGTTTCATCGCTTCGGCGATGGTGTGGATGCGGTCCGACTCCTCCATGCCCGCGAGGTTGAAGTTTTCCACGATATTGAGGATCTGCGCGACATGGACGCCGCCGGAGCTGGCGGGCGGGAAACCGTAGAGGCGGTGGCTGCGGTAGGTGGAGACGATGGGTTCGCGGAGCTTGATCGAGTAGTTGGCGAAATCCGCGGCGGTGAGGATGCCGCCGTTTTCCTTCATCCACGCGCCGATCGTTTCCGCGACGGGGCCTTTGTAGAAATAGTCCGGTCCCTGGTCCGCGATGCCCTGGTAGGTGGCGGCGAGATCACCCTGGACCAGCAAGGTCCCGGCGGGGTGGGGCTTTCCATCGGCATCCAGGAACACCTTCCGCGAGCCGTCGAATTTCCGCAGGTTCTCCGCGTTGCGAGTGAGCTTCCGGACCTCCGAATCGCCGATTCGGTAGCCATCCCGCGCGGCGCGGATACCCGGCGCGAGGTGCTCCGCGAGCGGCCTTTTCCCGAACTTCGCCACGGCATGCGCATACGCCGCCAACGCCCCCGGCACGCCGGACGCCAGCGCACCGGTCTGGCTCAGCTCCGTGTCCGCCTTTCCATCGACCAGATACATGTCCGGCATCGAGGCGGCAGGGGCCGTTTCACGGCCATCGATGGCATGCACCGTCCCATCCGCCAGCCGGATGAGGATGAAGCAGCCTCCGCCGATCCCGGAGTTTGACGGATCCACCACGCCAAGCGTCAGCCCCGCCGTGACGGCGGCATCGATGGCATTCCCACCGGATTTCATGATCTCCACCGCCGCGTCCGTGGCGATGGGGTGGACGGTCGCTACCACTCCCTTTGTGAAAACGGCCGCTTCCTTTCCATGGATCGGCAGAAGCGTGGCGGCGAAGACGGCGAGGTGGGAAAGACGGAACATTGGAGCAGGTCGGGCTTTCCACCATTAGACCGCCGGGAGACGGAATGTGCAAGGGAAGGGGCGCCCCCGATGTGTAGCGTCGTGGCTGCGCCACGACGTATGGGAGAGCGTCCTCTGATGCGACCGATCCGCCATCGGATTGGATGGCATCAAGGAGGCATCTGGCAGGAAAGAGCCCCCGGAGAGATTTGGAATCGGAACGTGGTGGTGTGATTTCCCCGCCGTCGTGGCGCAGCCACGACGCTACCCTGTCCACCATCTGTTAGATTCTCCACAAAAAGGATTGCGCGAAGCGGTCCGACCACTTAACCCTGCGCCTCCGAACGGGGATGGAGCGGTAGCTCAGTTGGTTAGAGCGCCAGCCTGTCACGTTGGAGGTCGCGGGTTCGAGCCCCGTCCGCTCCGCCATCCCTGTTCTCCGGACCCATAGCGTCATGGCTGTGCCATGACGGGTGCGTGGATCGGCAGATCCGAATCACCCATCGCCCGGTCAAAGCCGAGCGACAAAGTGATAAATCAGACGGATCAATATTGACCCCACCGGGTTGAGTGGCCGGCGTTGTCGACAGACTCAACCCGCCCGGAAGGACTGAATCTCACGGTGACGGTGTGCGTCTCCCTACCCGCAAGACCTCCGGGGGCCAACATTTTCAGAGAGTTCCTCTTCTGATATATCCAACTTTCATGGCCATTGCGGGTGCTGGTTCCATGTGGCCATCCCAGGATCTCGGTCACCTGGTCCTTGGTCATACCTTTCTTGACCTCTTGCTGCGCCATCCGTCCATAGGCAGCCGGATCGGTGGAAACCATACATGAAACAATGGACATGGCCATTCCTCCAAGTGCCAGTGAGCGGCCAATCATCACAATCAGGGGGATCGATTTCATGAATTCAGGGGGTATTAAAATTCATCTAACAGAGCCACTGATGATACATCAAGGGATTTTTGAAGAAGACGTATCATCTGCTCAAGTCTGACAGATGATGGACGAGGGCGGAAACGGTAACGCCACGAATCGTGAGTCGCAGCCGTTTGGATCGCCGGGGAGAAATTGTCGGCATCCAGGTAGAAAGTGGCGGAGAGGGTGGGATTTGAACCCACGGTGAGTATTACCCCACGTCCGATTTCGAATCGGGTGCCTTAGACCACTCAGCCACCTCTCCTTTCGCCGGGACGCGGAAGTTACCAATCGCGCCCGGGTTGTAAAGTGTTCTCTCGGTTTTCAGTCCGGGAATACGATTGCCCGGTGACCGTCGATGATCGTGCGATCATGCACGTGGAGGCGGATGCCTTTCGCGAGAGCAATGCGCTCGCAGTGGCGGCCAAGCCGGGCGAGATCCGACGGCCCGTGGAAGTGCTGCACGCGGTCCACCTCCTGCTCGATGATGGGACCGGCATCCAGATCCGCGGTGACGTAGTGGCAGGTGGCGCCGATGAGTTTCACGCCGCGCTCGTAGGCCTGGCGGTAGGGATTCGCACCGATGAAAGCGGGCAGGAAGCTGTGGTGGATGTTGATGATGCGGCCGGCGAAGGCCTTGCAGAAATCGTCCGGCACGATCTGCATGAACCGCGCGAGGACGATGAGTTCCACGTCCTGTTCCTCGATCATGCGGCGGATCTGCTGGAAGCCTTCCTCCCGCTTCGCGCCATCCATTTCCACCAGGTGGAAGGGGATCTTCGCGTTCTCCGCGATGCCGCGGCAGTTGTCCCGGTTGCCGATGATGGAGGTGATTTCCACCGGCAGCTCGCCCAGCTCCGTGCGCCAGAGGATCTCGTTCAGGCAGTGGTCCGTCTTGGTGACCAGAACGGCGGTCCGCATCTTGTAGGGCAGGCGGCGGAAATGCCACTCCGCCTGCAGGGAGCGTCCCAGGGTGCCGAAGCCGACGATGAAATCCTGGACGTCCACATCCAGGTCCGTGGTCTCGATCTCCAGCCGGGCGAAGAACTTGTCTCCGAGCTTGTCGGAGAACTGGGCGAACTCGATGAGGTTTCCGCGGTGGCCGGCGACGTAGCCCGCGACTTTGGCGACAATGCCGGGTTGATCAGGACAGGAGAGCTTGAGGATGAGACCGGCGCGCGACATGGGAAAGGGCCGGAACCTTGCTCCCGGAACGCCCTGCGGTCAATGCTCCGTCAGGGAGCCAGCGAACCCATCCAGGACTGCACGCTCTCGACCGGCCCTGCGAGTCTGGTGATGAGGGATCTCTCATCCCCGCGTGAAGCGAGGCTGGAGAACAACAGCGAAAGGATGAGCGCGGAGGAGATGCCAGTGGCGGTGGCGATCCACCAGCGGTGTCCGCCACGATGCGGGCGGCCGAGACCGGGTTCGGTCAGTTCGCTTTCCTCCACGGTTGCCACGGAGGCTCGCTCCTGTTGCTCCGCGATGATCCTGAATGGTGAATGGCGTTTGATCGCCCAACCCGCGAAGTCGTCTTCGCACGATGACAGGGCCAAGTCGGAATGTACGGCGGAAACCCGCTGGACGCTGGGCGTGCTGAGCAGATTGGCGATGACCTCATCGTCCACAAAGCCATCCGGAATGGGCACATGGTGTTCCCCCGCATGGTCCACGCGGCTCACCGGGATCGGCGCCAGTGGAAGCGAAAATGGGCTGGGAGCATTCATTTCGCGGAGTAAGGGGCCAGAAATTTCAATATGTGTCAATTACTAAGAAACCTTAATGATTTCCCTCCCTTTCCGCCATCCACCGATGGTCCTGACAACACTGGAGATCGGCCCCGTGCGTCTCTTGGGTTGCAATGAAACACCTCAGCATCAATCCTATCCCTGAATGACAGCTTCCGACATGAATCCCCTCACGATCAGGTGCCCTTCGTGCAGCCAGAAATTCAAGGTGGGGGGTGAACTGATGGGGCGGGTTGTCGAATGCGGTGCCTGTGAGAAGCGGTTCACGGTGAACGATGAAGTGATCCAGAAAGCCGCCAAATTCTACCCCGGGGAGCGGAACCATCACGCACTGGAAGGCTTTGCCAGGGTCGAAGGACCGAAGATCGGCATCGATGCGGCCACCCCCATCCCGCGGGGCATGGAGCACGGCTACTTCTCCCCGATCAGCCGGGTTGGCCCGCTCAGACTCACGCTGGGTTGGGTCGGGGCCCTGCTGATCCTGGGAGCAACCATTGTCCTGCAGTTCCAGTTTCTCATGGCGGATATCCCCGTCGCAACCCAGATGCTGATCGCCTTCGGGGTTGGAGTCATCGGTTTGATCCTGATTGTTTCCGCGAACCCCCGCAAGCGCACCCGGAGCCTGCTGATCGGCGGAATTGCAGCGGCCATCCTCCTCAGTGTTCCGTTTGTTTTCCGTTCCAAGAGAACGATCACGCCACTTGATCCCACCAGGGCGGAGGTCGAGGAAACCTCCACGCCCAAGAAGGAATCGTCTCCCGAAGAAGAGGGGATCGACCAACTGAAAAAGCGCATCGGCATCCAGCCTCTGGAAACGGAGATCCACCGTCTGGCGCAGTCCGGTTCGGATCTCCGTGCCTATGGCATATGGCTGCGCGACATGAGTGAGAGCAACCGCCTTTTCGTGAGGGACTACATGCTCCGGACGGCGGCCGCCAGCCCGTCCTCCGTGATCTATCCGCGGGACAACCGCGACTACCTGATGGTGCTGACCGGACTGGACAAATCCATCGAGGAGATTGCCGCCATCACCGCCCGGATCGGCCAGCAGCCGAAGATCCATCCGGATCTCCAGTTGATGGAGGTGCGGGTTGACCCATCCGTCTTCCTGGAAGGTCCGCTGGACAAGCTGACGGACAAGGGGAGTCCGGCCTTTTATGACCTGAACAAGCGGGAACTGGAGAGCATCCAGTTGACGAGAGTGAAGCGTGCCGTCGAACGGTTGGCGGATGCGGAGCCAAAGATCTACCGGGAGGACATCACCCGCCAGTTGGTGGTTCTGGCGGCCCTGCCGCAGGTCGATTTCATCGACGAGGTCTGCAAAGCCCTGATGATCTGGGCGGAGGATCCTTCCGTGGCGAATCCCCAGCTTTCCAGAAGGCTGAACCAGATGCACTCGGAGAAGAAGAAGATCCCGAAGTCCCTGCCATCCATGCTTGCGAAAGGAAAAGCCATCGAAGCGCTCCCGATCATGGAGGAACTTTGGTTGGCCGATGCCACGACCTGGGAGCCACAAATGATCGAGTTCGGTCCGGCTGCGGAGAAAGGCGTACTGGCCCGTTTTCCGGAACTTGACCCGACGCTGCGCCACTCAGCAGCCCGCATACTTGCACGGATAGGAGGACAGGCGAGCATTCCGGTTCTCGAAGCGGCGAAGCCCAAAGCGGACCCGGAGCTGGTTGTTCTGATCGAAACCGCGGTCCGTTCAATCAGGGAAAGAAACTGAGCGGTCAATCCCGCTCAGTAGCCGGTTTCCGGATAATCCCGCAACTGGCGCTCCCAGATGTAGCGCCTGAACAGCACCTTCACCGCGGCGGTGAGTGGAACGGCCAGCAGCGCGCCGACGAAGCCACCGAGGACCAGCGACCAGAACAGCATGGAGAAAATCACCGTCAATGGATGGAGTCCGACGGAATCCCCGACGATCTTCGGCGCGGTGACCAGCGAGTTGATCTGCTGGACCACCACGAAGATGACGACCACACCTCCCACGTAGGCCCAGCGGGACATGTCAAAGGGAAGGTCCGCATTCTGGCCATGCAGGTAGGCGATGATACAGGCGGGGATGAGGCAGATGATATTGCCGATGTAGGGGATGACGCCGAGGATGGCCATGAACACACCGATCATGAAACCATATGGCAGTCCGTAGATCTGCAGTGCGATGCCGACCAGGATGCCGTCGATGGCGGCGACCAGCACCTGCCCGCGGAAGAACGAGATGAGGTAGCGGTTGATCTCCTGGAGGGTGGATACCAGCTCTGTTTTGAAGCGGGATGCCTTCAGCGGGACGTAGTCGTGCCAATGGCTGCGGATGGAAGCGGAGTCCTTCAGGAAGAAGAAAAGATAGACTGGAACCATGATCATGCCCAGGACCAGACCGATGAACCCCAACACCTTCGTGGAACCGGTGGAGAGCCAGTTTTTCCCGGTGTCGATGATTTCCCCCTGGTACTTGAACAGCACCCGGCCTGCGCGGGTGCGCCAGAAGAACTCCAGATCGTCCGGAGTTGGGGTTCCCTTCAGATAGGTGATCGGCTCGCCTTCATCGGTGGTTTCGGTCAACGCCCATCCGATGGGGCCTGAGCGGTGTTTGGTACGCAGCTCATGGAGGGATGAAGCGAGCGCGGAGCCCAACTGGCGTTCGGTGGTGGCGGCCTCCGTGTCCTCCTCCGCGTTGGTCGGCACGACCGGCACGACTTGCTCCGAAGTTTTCCCCCCGGGTTTGATGAATTCCCTCAACGCTCCGGTTCCCCGCTGGATGCCGGGAAGGATGGCCAGCAACAGGAGGGTGGCCGCGACGAGGATGCCCAGGAAAACCAGAACAACGGACCAAAGGCGGCTGAGGCCCCGTTTTTCAAGCCATCTGACCACCGGATCCAACAGGTACGCGATGATGCCCGCCACGATGAGCGGAATCAGCACGGGCTGGAGGAAGCCAAAGATTTCGCCGAGCAGCCAGACGAGACCGACAAGCAGGGCCCCCAGCACGAGGATCGAGATCCCCGTCAGGGCATTCCAGATGGTCTGTTGTTGGAAGCGGGTGGGGTGGCGCATGCGGGGTGTGTTCTACCCCCCGTGTCTAACATCCCTCCCTGAAGCTCCCAATGAGAAAATCCCCGGGATTTTCAACGCTCCGCATTCAGCTTCGCCACCTGGTCGAGGATGCCGTTCACGAAGCGGCGGGAATCCGTGGTGCCGAATTTCTTCGCCAGCTCGATGCCCTCGTTGATCGCAACCTTCGGCGGGATGCCGGCATGGATGATCTCGTAGGTGGCCAACCGGAGGACGGCACGGTCCACTGGATCGATCCGCTCCGGGGAGAAATTCTCCACCACGGCAGCGAGCGTTCCATCGATGGATTCCTTCTTCGCCAGGATGGCGTCCACGATCTCGTCCGCACGGAGACGGAGTTCGGAAATCTCCGCCTTCGATTCACGGAGCTTGGTGAGGTCCGCCTGCTCGGGAAATTTCTCCGGAGTTTCGACCATCCGCAGACGGTCCGAGATCCTCTGGAGCCTGCGCACGGTCGCGGAGATCGCTTCCAGTTGCCCACGGAGGGACGGAAAATCATCGATGGCGGTGAGGTAGCGCGCGCGGGTGACGGCGAGGTCGCGATCGATGCTGAAAAGGAGAGCCAGAGCCTTGGCGAAGTTATCGGCCACGGCTGAGTCGTTGTCATCCTTCGGCAGGCGCTCCAGACGGGCGAACTGGGTACTCCAGGAGGATTCCAGTTCGGCGATGCGGTTCAGGTCGATCTTCAGCGCCTCCGCTTGCGGCCATGCGGAGAGAAAAGCATTCGCGGGTCCGACGCGTTCCACGAATTCCCCCAGACGGCCTTCACGGCCGTGCGCGAGGTGGTGCACGGTGCGGAAGATCGAGAGCTGGAGGGCTTTCCGGTCGGACTCGGTGACGAATTCCCAGAACGGCTCACGCAGGGAAGCAGGCGAGGCTCCGCCTTCGAGATCAGCGCAGTAGAGGAACTGCACCACCGCCTCACGGATTTGGCGGCGGCTAGGCATTGCGGGCGCGGGGATTTGTACGGGGTGTCTGGTGGGGCATCGAGCGGTCGAGTTCCTGGAAAATATCGATCATGGAGGCAGCGGCCCGGGCGGCTTCCTTGCCGCGGTTGAGCTGCGCTCCGATGCAGCGGGCATAAGCCTGTTTTTCGTCATCGACCAGCAGAACTTCATGGATGATCGGCCTTTTCGATTCCATGGCCAGTTGCTGGAGGCCGTTGGTGACGGAGGTGGCCACCAGATCCGCATGCTGGGTGGAGCCGCGGATGATGACACCAAGGGCGATGATGCAGGCAGGTCCCTCCCGCTCGATGACGGAAGCCACGGTCACAGGGATTTCGAAAGCGCCCGGCACCCGGATGAGATCAACGCGGGCGTTTGGAACCAGCTCGCCGAGTTCCTCGATCACGTTCTGGACGAGGGCATCCGTGTAGGTCTCATTGTATTTCGCTGCGACGATGCAGACCCTCACTCTGGGACCGATCACTCGTGGTTTTGGCGGCAACGCGGACGACATCCCGGGGGTATGCCGGGCAGGACGGAAAAAGTCAACCGGCGGCACGAGGGATTCATGGGGGCGGATGATTTGAAAATTGGCAAACCAGCCATATTCACTGAAAATCCTCCCCGAATGCCCCGCGTGATACCAACGAACGTGCTTCTGGAGGCCTACTCCCGTGGCGTGTTCCCCATGGCCGAGGAAGGGGAGATCCTTTGGTTTTCCCCCGAAAGGCGTGGGTTGATCCCTCTCGATGAGCGCTTCCATGTGCCGCATGGACTGAAGAAGGCCATGCGGAAGGAACCCTTCGAAGTCCGTTGGAACACCGCCTTCAGGGAAGTGATGCTGGGCTGCGCGGACAGGAACGAGACATGGATCGACGACGTGATCCTGGAGAGCTACTGCGCCCTCCATGCCGCAGGACATGCGCATTCCGTGGAGTGTTGGGATGAAGACGGCCTGCAGGGAGGACTCTACGGCGTGGAACTCCCGGGCGTATTCTTCGGGGAGAGCATGTTTTCGAGGAAAACGGATGCCTCAAAAATTGCCCTGGTCGCGCTGGTGGAGCGACTGCGGGAGGACCGGTTTGAATTGCTGGACACGCAGTGGATGACCAGCCATCTCCGTCAGTTCGGTGGTTACGAACTGGCGCGGAAGGATTACCACGCCGAGTTGGAAAGGGTGCTGGACCGGAGAATCTGAAAGGTCATCCGACCGCCATCATCCACCTCCGCGGAGGAATCACTTCCTGATGTCGATGATGGCTTTCTTCCGGAGCCCTGCGATCCAGCGGTCATACTGGACGGAGGTTTTCTTGCGGCGGACGCGTTCCTCCACCTGTTGGCGGACTTCGCCCTGCAGGGCGGGGGATGGGCCAAGCTTTTTGTTGGTGACCTTCACCAGGGTGAAACCCTGCGGATCCTCCAATGGTCCGACAACCTTGCCTTCCGGCGCGTCGAAGATGATGGCGGCGAATTCAGGGGCGAGGTCAGTGCGGGGCACGTCATTCTGAACGCCCCCTTGTTCCGCGAAGGCATCCTTAGAGTAGGTTTTGGCCAGTTCGGCGAAATCCTTCCCCTCGGCGAGCTGGGTGCCGATGCTCTCCGCGAGGGTGAGCTGGGTCTCCGGGGAAGATGCAGGGTTCTGCTGGTCCAGACGGGGAATGAAGATCTTCTGGAAGGAGATCACATCCTTGCTGGTGTCGCGCAAGTTGGTTTTGATCTCGGCATACTCACGGCTGATCTCGTTGGGGAGGGGAGGCGGGGCGTCCGCGAATTTCTGCTGGCGCATCGCCTGGACGATCAGCTTTTCACGGGTCATCTCACGGTAGCCATCCATGGTCATGCGGCTGCGTTTCAGTTCCTCCCGGAATTTCGCCTCATCGCCATTGTAGTTCCTCCGGAGCTGATCCTTGATATCCTCGTCGATGAAATGGGGTTTGATGGTCGCCCCCATCCGCTTGAACTCATCCAGGATCAATTGGCGGTCCACCAGTTCCTGGATGATCTTGTCCTGCGCCTCGATGAACTGGCGCTCGAATTCCGGACCACGGCGTGGAAACTGCGCCGCGAGTTGGGCGTAGATGGGAGCGAGCATGAAGCCCACCTGGTTCTTCGTGATGATACGGCCGTTCACCCTGCCGACGATGCCGTTCACCTCGATCGGACCGGATGGCATTTGCGGCACTGGCGCCGGAGCAGGGGCAGGCGCCGGTTCAGGAGCCACAGGGAGGTCCGGTGGCGTCGGTGGCTCTGGCTGGGCTTGGACGAAATGAGCTGCACTGAGGGCTGCGGCCAAGGCGAATACACCGAAGGGACTGATTGTCATTGATTTGAGAATGAACGATTTAAAATTTGAGCAGAAGGGTGATCGCTTCGGTGAGCTTTCCTTGTGGTGAGGCGGATTGCAAGCGGGGAAAGCGGCGGCCTTCCATGAGGATATAGTCCCCGTTCCGGTGGAGCATGAGGCGCTGGCCCTGGATTTCGACGGAGGCTATCCCCTCAGCGGCGGCGAGCGCCTTGATTTGTGCAATTTTGATCAGGTTGTCCGCCTGAGCAGGAATCCTGCCGAATTTGTCCCGCCACGACTTCTCCAGATTTTTTACGGCATTCGGCGTCAATGCCTCGGAGATTTCACGGAAGGCCGCGATGCGGATTTTGGTTTCATGGAGCCAGTTCGACGGCAGATAAGCTGGCAGGAAAGTCTTGGGATCTTCCTTGGCGAAAGCGGCTTCGGAAAAGGCGACGAAATCCGCCTTGAAGGTGGTTTCCAACTTCGGCGCGTCCTGCCGCCCCTTGAGGCGTTCGACCGACTGCTTCAGCAACTGGCAGTAAAGATCGAAGCCGATCTGGGAAATGTGGCCGGACTGCTTGGTCCCCAGCAGGTTGCCCGCCCCGCGGATCTCCAGGTCCTTCATGGCGATCTTGAATCCGGATCCCAGAGCGGTATATTGTTTGATTGCGTGGATCCGCTTGCGGGCATCGCCGACGGTCATCATGTCCCGTGGCAGCAGCAGGATGGCGTAAGCCTTTTCCCCGGCACGGCCCACCCGGCCACGGAGCTGGTAAAGATCCGCCAGTCCGAAACGGTCGGCACGGTCGATGAGGATGGTGTTGGCGTTCGGGATGTCGATGCCGGTCTCGATGATGGTGGTCGCCAGCAGGACGTCCGCCTCTCCTTTGACGAAGGTGTGCATCACCACCTCCAGGTCATCCTTGTCCATCTGGCCGTGGCCGATGACGATCCGTGCCTCCGGAACGAGCTGGCGGATCTTTGATGCCATCAGCTCGATGGTCTTCACCCGGTTATGAAGGAAGAACACCTGCCCGCCACGCTTCATCTCTCGCTTGATGGCGTCCCGGATCACCCGCTCATCGTAGGCGCAGACGGTGGTGGAGACGGGGATGCGGTTGGGTGGGGGAGTCTCGATGGTGGACATGTCCCGTGCCCCCATGAGCGCCATGTAGAGCGTGCGCGGGATGGGTGTGGCGGAAAGGGTCAGCACATCCACTTGGCGGAAGAGTTGCTTGAACTTCTCCTTGTGGGCCACTCCGAAGCGCTGCTCCTCATCGACCACCACCAACCCCAGATCCTTGAAGCGCACATCCCCGGAGACCAAGCGGTGGGTGCCGATGACCATGTCCACCGAACCATCCTCCAGCCCCTTCAGTGTCTCGCGGATTTCGGACGGAGTGCGGAAGCGGTTGAGCAGATCCACCCGCATGGGGTAGTCGGACATCCGCTCGCGGAAGGTCCGCCAATGCTGTTCCGCGAGGACGGTGGTGGGGACCAGGAGAGCCACCTGTTTGCCTCCCGTGATTGCCTTGAAAGCCGCCCGGATCGCCACCTCCGTTTTTCCGAAACCGACGTCACCGCAGATCAGCCGGTCCATCGGACGCGGGGACTCCAGATCGAGCTTCGTCTCGTCGATCGCGCGGCGTTGGTCCGCGGTTTCGGTGTAGTGGAAGGACTGCTCGAATTCATACATCCACTTCGAATCGGGTGGATGGGCGAATCCCGACTCATGCTGGCGCTCCGCCTGGACACGGAGGAGCTGGGCCGCGTAGTCGAGGATGGATTTCTCCGCCGCCTTCCGTGCCGTTTTCCAGGCAGTGCCACCGAGTTTGTTCAACTCCGGCGTCTTGCCGCCGAGGCCGACGTATTTGCCGACGAGATGGGCTTGCTCCAGCGGCACGGAAAGGAGCGAGCCGTCCTTGTACTCGATGATGAGTTCTTCTCCCTCGTCGCCTTGATGGATGCCCTTGAACCGACCCACGCCGTACTCGTAGTGGACGACCAGATCGCCCTCCTCCATTTCGTCCAGCGTCGCTCTGGCACGGGCGGCGCGGGCACGATCCAGGGTGGAGCGGCGCGGCCCGCCGGGCGTGCGGTAGCGGCCGAACAGTTCCGACGAGGAAAGCACCGCCAGCTTCGCCACCGGCATGGTGAATCCGGCGAGCAGTTCGCCGCGCACGGGGATCAGTCCGAGGTCACGCTCGAGATCCTTTCCGGCCAGCTCGGCGAAGCGTTCTTCCTCGCCCTTGTTGCCGAAGACCATCCCGACGTCCCAGCCCTCGCGCTTCCACTCGTTGAGCTGGCGGAAAAAGGCATCCCGCCGCGCCTCCTCCAGCACGAAATCCCCGGCCTCGAACACCCCCAGCGGACTGCCATAGCAGGCCAGGGTGAAGTCTTCCTCGCCCTCCAGATCCGCCGCATCCTCGGTGATCCGGACATCCGGCCGTGGGATCTCCGCTTGGAAGGAAACGGTGACGTCATCCTTGCGCCGGTAGTCGGCCACCGTCGCCTCGGACGCCGGTTCAGCGAGCAATAGATCCGCCTCGGTGAGCTTGTTGGTGGATGCCTGGGAATCGAGGTCGAACTCCCGCACGGACTCCAGCTCGGTGTCGAAAAACTCCAGCCGCAGGGGCCTCGCCGCCTGCCATGCGAACAGGTCGATGATGCCGCCGCGCACCGCGAACTGGCCCCGCGCCGTGACCGTCGGGGTGCGCTCATAGCCATGGTCCGCGAGCTGCCCCGCAAGTGAAGCCGGGTCGAGGGTGGTGCCGGGCTTCAGCGGTGTGCGGCTGGCCCTCAACGCGCCGGGGGAGGGTGCCTTTCCGGAAAAAGCATCGCTGCCACAGATGACCACCGTCTTGTCCGACCGCGCGAGCGTCTCCAGCACCGCGAACCACTCCGCGGCGGACTCCGGATCCGCGATGGTGCCGTCTCCCGTTTCCGTGGGAGGCTCCGGCAGGACCATCGCGCGGATGCCCCATAACTCCAGTTCCGCCGCAAGGCGTTCCCGGTGCCGGGGAAGATCGCACACCAGCCAGTGGCGGTTCTTTTTCAGATCGCGGCAGGCGAGGATCACCACCGCGGCAAGGAAGGCATGGGACGCCTCAGCGGCGTGATCGAGCACAAGTTCGCCATCGCCGGAAGCCAACGGGGCCAGGCGTGGAGTGAATTCCGGCAGTGTGACCACGCGGCGCAGCCATGCCCGCGCGCGCTCGTCCGTCTTGGACACGTGGAAGGGATAGGGCCGGAACGGGCAGCTAGCAAGGATTCCTGCGAGGGATGCCGCACATCACATAATGAATGGATCTGCAATCATCTCGTGGAGCCGATGTTCTCGCTCTCCCATTTTTTGAGGGCCGCCACGCATTTGCCGCAGACGAACTCCCTGCTTGTTTTCACGTCATCAATTACACAGCAGCCGCCTAGGACATACTCCCTCCAATGCGGAAACTGATCTCTCTCCAACGATGGAGACGGGAATGAACGCAGGTCCGGATAACCGTAGCTGATCGGCAGATCCCGGCGTTCCATTTTCTCATGATGGACTTCACAGACCGTGCGGTCGAAGATCACCACTCCCTCGCGCTGGATGGTGAGGATTTCCTGCATCCACATGATATCCGGCGGCTCTGGCGGGTGTCTCTGCCCCATAACGGTGATCATGCCGTTCTCCGATCGCGTCCACGGGCTGTCGTAGTGGTGTGGTGTCTCCTCAAACGTGAATCGGTAGGATTGGTCCGCAACCAACAGGTCGGCCGGAAACCGATGTTCATTAAAGGATACCTCAACTACGGAATCCACGAGCACAATCCTCATGGAATCATCCCGATGCTTCATCTCTGGTCGGGAGTCGACCACCGATACCTTCGGCGGAGGGATCGAATACACCGCCGTTCTCGGCAGCCATGGTTCAACGTCGATCCACTTCGTGGCGATTTTCCAGTTCGTGAGCAGGAACAGCACAGCCAGAATCCGGATCACCCAGTCACCCCGGAATAGAGAGAAACCGAGGAGGGTGCTGCCGATCAGGGCAGTGCTGATCGACAGGGCAAACAGCCCGTGGTAGTCCTCGCCCATCGGCAGTACGTAGTTGGCTGCCAGCCATCCCATGGCGAGAAAGGGAATGCCGATGAAGAGGGGGAGCCATGGATTCCTCATCAATGCGCTGAAGCATCTTTTGATCGGTTTCATACCTTTCCAACCGGTATCTTCCGCATTTCGTCGCGGATGGGTCAATCACCGACGCACCCTTCAAGGTTTGCCGAAGTGGGTCGTGAGATACTCTGTAAGATCCGGCACCGAAGTCTCCGGAATGGGAGCGCCGAATTTGTCCCGCATCTTGACGACCGTGGCTTCCCAGAACTTCCGGGGCATCTTGGGTTGGGTGGAAATGTATTCGGTGGAGTGGCAGGTCAGGCAGTAGGAGGCGAAGAGGTCCGCGCCCTTGCCGGCCGGGAATGACGGGTTCTCCTTAGGCAGTTCGATCCGCCGCTCTTTGGCACCGAGCAGGCAGATGCCCGTGGAGATGAACAGGGAGAATGCGATGAATGTCAGCGACCGGCTCATGCCACCTCCAGGTTGAGGGTTTCCACGACGTTGCGCATGTAGCCCGGCGGGTTCCACAGCGGGTCCAGAGGCTGGCTCTGGCCCACCCGGTTGAAGGCGCGGACTTTCCAAACTGCGGGACCTTTCACCACCGGAGGGATGGTGATCCGCCATTCGCGGAATGAGTATTTCCCCAGATCCTCACCCAGCTTCGCGGGACGCCAATTCATCCCGCCGTCGGCGGAGACCTGCACGTCGGTGATCCCCTCGCCACCATCGAAGGCGATGCCGCGGACATCCGCGGGCCGGCCAGCCGGAACCACACCGCCATCCACGTGGCTGGTGATGAACGAGCGGACATTCATCCGGTTGATGGGAATGGTGGATGCAGGCGTGGTGCCAGGCGGCACACACGCATTCGGCGTGTCCGGGATGCGGTAGGCGGTCTTCATCCAGAAGCCCTCGAAAGGCGCGTCCAGCACGGTGATGGAGTTCAGGTGCTTCACCCAGTAGGTGGCGTAGTAACCGGGCACCAAGAGACGGAGCGGAAATCCATTCAGCATCGGCAGGTCTTCACCATTCATCCGGTGAGCGACGAGGACCTCACCCGCCATGACCTGTTCGACATCGAGCGCCTTCACGAAGTCCGGCGTCCCGGGCATGATGGCGGTGTCCATGCCATCGAAGGAAACCTGCTTAGACGCAGGATCGAGCCCTGCTTTCTCCATCAGATCCTTCAGCCGCACGCCGGTCCAGCGGGCATTGCCCATGGCTCCATGGCCCAACTGGCCGCCGCCCACCCGCGGATTCGAGAAGCCGCGGCTGTTGCCGGAACATTGCGCGACGGCCACGGTCTCCACCTGCTCGAATTTCGTGCGCAGATCATCCAGCGACAACTGGAGCGGATGCTTCACCGTGCCTCCAACGGAAAGGCGGAATGCATCCAGATCGATGGACAAGGGGATGTTCGAAAGATGGTAGCGGACGAAGAACGCATCGTTCGGTGTGAGGACGCTTTCGTTGAAGACGGTGAACGGGGTTTCAAGTTGGGGCGGACGCGAGGTCAGCAGGATGAGCGGGCGTTTCCCCGGGTAGGATACCAAGGGGCGCGCTCCATTGTCGAAAGGAAGGAGGATGCCTGCCGTCTCCGCAGCCTGGAGCCAGCGGGCCCCGGCGAGAGTGGCGGCTGCCACTCCCAGATGGCGGATGAAATCACGGCGCGTGGTCGCGTACGGTTCGATCATCGTAGTGTGTGGATTTCAGGCACATGCATGGCATGCGACCTTCGCCCAATTTCCGAAACAACGGCGGATGAGGCAATGCCCCGGTTTGTAATCGCAGGCGCCGATGTTTGAAGCATCACCGGTGCTTCGCCAGCCATTCCACATGAGCGGCATCGCATCCCTTGCACACCTTCAGGGTGGCGGATTTCTCCGGACCGATCATGTAGCCTCCTTCGACACTGCGGGTGCGGTGTGGAAAAAGGCGGGCGGTTTGCTCCGTGGTGGGGTCGCCCTTTCCAGGGGCCGGAGGAAGGCCGTAGGAGATGGCGACCTTCCTGGTTTCCAGCGGCAGATGGTGGACTCCGCACACCTTCGCATCACGCGGTTCCCGGAAAACCGATCCGCTGCTAGGGGAACAGGCTCCAGCGCACAGCATGGCGATCAGGGAGGCGATGAAAGTCATGCTGCGTCTCATGGCGGTCAGTCGGTGGGTTCCGGATTTGCCTTCCGCCAGGCTTCGTAGGCGGTCCTGCATTCCGGACAGATATACATGGTCTCCGTTTTCTTGCCAGGCATAACGATGCAACCGCCCAGCACATAGTCACGGCGATGGGGGAACAGCTCCTTTTCCTGTTCCAGCGTCGGCAGGCCTCTCTGGACGCGGATAAGGCCATAGGTGATGGGGACCTCCCGCCGCTCCATGCGGCATTTGTGGAGCTCGCACACCTCCATGTCGAACAGCGCCACATCCCCGTCCACCACGCGGATGAGGACCGGCGTCCAGAAATAGTCCGGAGCATTGTTCTCCTCCTTCGCCCCTTCCTCCCGGATCCTCACCAGGCTCGGCAAGGGCCGTTCCTCGACGGTGAACATGTAGGTCTTTCCCGCCTCCAGCACAAAGGGGAAGGGGGACAGGCGGCGGCCCGTATCATGGGATGCGTAGAAGAACTGAAAGCTCTGCTTCCCATCCGAAATGTACAGACGCTCGCCGCCATCCCGCGCCGAGGTCTCGATGCGGGCGGGCACGGTGAACGTGTGGCTGCGGATGGCGGGCAGGCCCGATGCGTCCTCCGCGGCGATGGCGGATCCGCTAGCCAACAGCGAGGCGATGGAAAGTCCGAGGAAATGCCGGCGTTTCATAGTGGGTGGAAACGCGGCACGGGCGGATTTCTTGGGGGCATGATGCGAGCCCCGCAGGCCGGACTACTCCTCCTCGCCCTCTTCTTCGTCGTCCTCTTCCTCGTCCGCGAATGGCAGTTCCTCCAGCGCGGCGCGGTAGGCCTTTTCATCGAAGGGCTTCTTCGTCCGCATCACCTCGTCCATCTGCTCGCCCAGGCAAATGGCGATCTGCGTCTTCGCATCGGCTTCCCCGATCTCCAGCTTCACCAGCCGGTCGAGGGCCTTGCGGACATAAGGGGTCTGCGGGGAGACGAGCTGCTGCTCGACGGCGATGAGTAGATCGGGAAGGAGGTCGTTGTTCATGGGAGCGGAGCTTTGGAGGTCCAGGGTTCGAACTCCGCCGGGATGGGGGACTCGAACTTCAGCGGCTGGCCGGTGATGGGGTGGTTGAAAGCGAGGCGCCAGGCGTGCAGCATCAGCCGCCCGGCATGGACCGTGTTCTTGTTGGACTTTCCGTAAATGGGATCGCCGACGAGCGGTGCGCCCTTGTGGTGCATGTGGACGCGGATCTGGTGGGTGCGGCCGGTGTGCAGGTGGCACAGCACCAGCGCGGTGACCGTGGCGGCATCCGTGGCCAGCACCTCGTAGTCGGTGATGGCCGTCTTTCCTCCGGGCGGGTTCACCACCGCCATCTTCTGGCGGTTCACCGGATGCCGGCCGATGTGGGTGAAGACGGTGTCCTTCCCGGGTTTCGGCACGCCATCGGTCACCGCCAGATAGATCTTCTCCATGGTGCTGCGCTCGGAAAACTGGGTCACCAGCGATTGGTGGGCGGGGTCGGACTTCGCCACCACCAGGCAGCCGGAGGTGTCCTTGTCCAGCCGGTGGACGATGCCCGGCCGCTCGACGCCGCCGATGCCGGAGAGCTTTCCCTTGCAGTGGTGGAGCAAGGCGTTCACCAGCGTGCCGTCCGGATTTCCCGGGGCAGGGTGGACCACCATCCCGGACGCCTTGTTCAGCACCAGCAGGTCGTCGTCCTCATACATCACATCCAGCGGGATGTCCTGCGGCTGCGCCTTGTCCGGCACGGCTTCCGGCAGGGCCACGGAGATACGGTCCCCGGCCTTCACCCCATCCCGCGGTTTCGCCGGGTTCCCGTTCACGAGGATGAACTGGTCGCGGATGAGCGTCTGGATGCGCGAGCGCGAGAGGTCCGCGAGCTGCGCCGCCAAAAAGGCATCGAGCCGCTCCCCGGAGTTCGTTTCGACCTGGATTTCCACTGGCGGGAGTCTTTCCGGGAAAAAACTTCGGACAAGTTTCAAGTTTCCAGCCGCAGGGCACGTAGATAGAAACGCTCATGCCGGAACCGGAGCAGACCATCACCAACTGCGGGACATGCGGAAACGCGATGAACGTCACCGCGGTCGCTCCCTTTTCCAATGTGGAATGCCCCACCTGCGGGGCGAAGGAACGGGTGAAGACGGAGTTTGGCCACTACACGCTCACCCGCAGGCTGGCGGAAGGGGGGATGAGCCTCGTTTTCGTGGCCATGGACAACACCCTGGGCCGCGAGGTGGCGCTGAAGATCCTCAACGAAGCCTACTCCGCGGATGAAAAGCGGATCGCCGCGTTCGAGGAAGAGGCCCGCATCACCGCCTCCTTCAGCCATCCGCATGTTGTCCGTGTGTTCACCACCGGCAGGGCATTCGACCGGTTTTACATCGCGATGGAGCTCGTGCCGGGAGGCCATTTCGAGCACCAGATCCGGGAGAGGGGGAAGATCCCGGAGGCGGAGATCCTGCCCTTCGCCGTGCAGGTCGCGGAGGGTCTGGAGGCTGCGCGCGCCGCAGGGCTGATCCACCGTGACATCAAGCCCGGCAACATCCTGCTGGATGCCCAGGGCAACGCGAAGATCGTGGACTTCGGCCTCGCCCTGCTGACCAAGGACGGCAGCGCAACGGCCCAGGAAATCTGGGCGACGCCCTACTATGTGCCGCCGGAGACCATCGAGGGCCATCCGGAGGATTTCCGCTCCGACCTTTATGCCTTCGGCGCGACGCTCTACCATGCCCTTGCAGGAAAGCCGCCGTGCGATGAGGAAACCATGGCCACGGACAAGCTCCGCGAAGCGAAAAAGCACATCAGATCCCTGAGGACCGCCGCCGCGGATGTCACGGATGACACCTGCGCCATCGTGGACAAGGCCATGGCCTATGCCCGTGAGGCGCGGTTTTCCTCCTATGAGGAGATGATCTCCCAACTGAAGGTCGCCCAGTCCCGGCTGAAGAAAGGCAGATCACGCACCGGGGCAACGCGCGCCGCGGCCCGGAAAAAGGAATGGATCGCCATTGGTGCGGCCGCCACCGTGGTGCTGGCAGCCGTGGTAGCCGGCGTGGTCTGGGTTCTCCGTGAGGAACCGGTCATCAAGCAGGAGGAATCGGTCATCGCAGCCCAGGAAATCACCGAGGGCAATGCGGGCAACACCGCCATCGGCCAACTCTACCGCGAGGCACGGCAGGCGATGGAAAATAGGAAATATCCGGAAGCCGCCCAGATCTTTGTCGCACTCAGGGAAGACGATGAAGTGCAGGAGCCCACCCGTAGTTGGGCGGGGGTTGAGGCTGCCGTCGCCACCTTTCTGGATGGAAGGAACGAAGCCGCGCGGAAAGAAGCACGCCTGGCGGCCGCACACATCGGCAAGACCGAGCTTGCCGAGCAGCGCTCCGGGGACCGGTTGGTGCGGACCCTTGCAAAATTGGACGTCATCGAACCGATGGAGCCGTTCGCACCTGCCGAACCCGACGCGGCCTGGGCGCTGACGATGATCCTCGGCGGATTGAAAAACTGGGAGCAGGGGCTCACCGATTCCGCTGCGAAAGACTTTTTCGATCCGTTGGCCCAGGCACGATTCAAGCCAAAGGACCAGTGGGTCCAGATCTACCAGAAGATTTCGAAAGACTATCTGGAGGACCACCGGCTGCTTTCCGACAAGGTTTTCGCCTCCATTCCGACTGAGAAATCTGCCTGCCTGGCCGCCATCAGTACCTGTGAAAAACTCCTGCCGGCGGTCAAAACCCAAGGGCGCACCCGGTTCAACATCCGCGCCTTCCAGCTCGACCTGCGTCGGCAGATCGCCCTGCTGGAAGCGGTTCCGGATAAGGCACCCGAGGTGGCCGAAACCGCCCCTGCGGTGTCCGATTCTTCGGCTGATCCGATGCTGAAGTTCCAGGAACTCACCAAAGCATGCCGCTTCCGGGAAACGGCGGATTTCCTCAAGGCGCTCACCGCCGATCCGCCGGGCGCGAAGCGTGATGCCTTATTGGAAATCAATGCACTTGCGATTGATTTTCTGGAGTTTTTGGAACAGGAAATCAGCGGCAGTTTCCAGCCGGTCCAGCTCCGCTTGCGAACTGGCGAAGCCATCGATCAGGTGAAAATCACCGCTCCCGGGCAGCTCTCCGGCATCGCCCCGGGCGGGCAATCCGGCCAATACGGGTGGGGGGATATCGACCCCGGATCCGCCGTCCAGTTCTACCGCACCACCTACTCACGCAGCCGGACCGCGGAGACGGAAAAGCTGCAGCCGCGGCATGAAACGGCCATCGCCTACGACTGGCTGGTGGGGGACCGGGCACGGGCCACCGCCGCCGCCGACCGGCTCTCGCTGGACAATGAGACTTTCAGGAAGCGCTGGGAGACCTTGGTGGCTGGCCTGCCGAAAGGGTGATCCGGATTGTCACAAGTAATGATTGAGGTCTTCAGTGCCGTGGGGGAATCGCTCCAGCCGCATCTGGTGGATGCGGCCCGGCTCAGAATCGCCGTTTTCCGCGAATATCCCTACCTCTACGATGGCACGGAAGAGTACGAGCGCGGCTATCTGGCCGCCTATGGAGAGTCCAAGAATGCCGTGATCGTTCTGGCGGTCCGTGACGGCCGTGCCGTCGGTATCTCAACGGGCCTGCCGCTGTCGGAAGCCGACGGAGCGTTCCAGCAGCCGTTCCTGGACGCAGGCTGGGACATTTCCACGGTGTTTTATTTCGGAGAATCCGTCCTGGCGCAGGAGGAACGTGGCCAAGGCATCGGGCACCGGTTCTTCGACGAACGGGAAAAGCACGCCGCCAGCCTCGGCTACGCGGTCACCGCATTCTGTGCCGTCGTGCGCCCGGACGATCATCCATTGAAGCCAGAAGGTTACCGGACCAACGAAGCCTTTTGGACAAAGCGGGACTACCGACAGGTGCCCGAACTACAAGCAGAGCTGGAATGGCAGCAAGTGGACTCAGAAGGGCTTGAAGTCCGGAATCGGTTGGTCTTCTGGGTTAAGGGCGGGAATCCGGCCACCTGAGGTCGCCAATAGTTACTTGTTACAATGTATGTAATGCGGAATCCATCATTGAACGCCGCGATTCTACCCTTAGAAGGGTTTGGATTGATTCCCCGTCTTCGGGTGCTATGCGTCATCCATCTGCCATCTGCCTAAGCATGATTGCTTTTACAGGTCCGCGGAGTTCCTATCATCTTTTGGCGCTTTCAAATTTATCCCCTATGCAGACAAAGCAGATACCTACCGAGGAAGCTCTCCGCTATTGCTCGATCGAGGAAGGGCATTTTTTTGATCGCAAGGCTGCCGAAATTAAGGGGGCGAAAGTTCAAAAGATTGCCGTCGCATTCGCCAACGCCGACGGCGGAGAGTTTTGTATTGGCGTCAAGGATGAGAAGCAAGAGGCGGATCCCCAAAAGAGATGGGCAGGCGCAGAACACATAGAGGACTTCAACTCCCATATTCAGGCTCTTTCTGAAGTGAAGCCGACTCTTCCAGTGACCTTCACATTTCTTCGTAGCCCCCTCTCTCCGAATTACGTTCTTAAGGTGGAGATCGAGAAGAGTACATCGGTACACGCGACAACAGACAAGACTGTTTATGAGAGGAGGGGTGCGGCCTCCCTTCCAGCAGATCCAGAACGAATTACTCAAATATCCTTTGAAAAAGGAGCTACATCCTATGAAGATTACACAGTCGAAAGCGGTCTCGCTGAGGATGTGGTAGACTCGAAGGAGATTGCTTCGTTTTTGAGTTACTATTCTCCCAGCACCGATCCGCTGGAGTTAGCCGCCAGCAAGAACTTGATTGATCGTAAGACTTTCAAACCAAGAGTAGTAGGACTACTTCTCTTTTCGGACGACCCCCCATCCCATGTCCCGAAGAAGTGTTCTGTCCGGATAGTTCGATATGAGACGAAGGAGGATGATCCAGAGCGTGATCAACTTGTCAGCAATATTTCCGTGGAAGGGAATATTTACAATCTGATTCATAAGACGGTAGATCAGGTGAAATCGATAATGTCTAGCGTCAAGGTTTGGACAGCCCAAGGACCGAAGGCGATGGAATATCCGCACGAAACTATCTGGGAGATCATTACAAACGCAATTATTCACCGCGATTACTCGATCTCAGATGACGTTCAAATTTTCATATTCAATAACCGGATTGAAGTGGTCAGCCCCGGGCGATTTCCGGGTTTCGTGACCAAGGACAACTTCCTTGATGTTCATTTAGCCCGTAATCACAGGATTGTAAATCTCCTTGGAAAATACAAGAATCCACCGAATCAAGATATCGGAGAAGGCCTTAATACGGCCTTCCGAAAGATGCGTGATTGGAAACTTCAAGCACCCCAAGTGCTGGAGGAAGGAAACTATATCCGTGTAATTATCCCTCACGCCAGTCTAGCGACACCGCAAGAGGCCGTCATGGAATTCCTCGATAAGCATCCTCAAATAACAAACGCACAAGGTCGGGAGATTACAGGAATTCGCAGTGAGAATGCCATGAAGTCTGAGTTCTATAAACTCAGAGACGCTGGGATAATTGAAATGGTCCCTGGTCTTAAAGGGAATAAGGCGGCGTGGCAAAAAACAGGGTCAGAAGCTCAATCTGATGGGACTCTATTCTCTTGATCAGAGCCCTCTCTGATGCTTCGAGACATCAAAGATCAATACGGCTCGGCATGCGAAACCCGTAGGTTGCCAAAACGGAACTTTGTCCCAGCCACCGCCGCGTGTAGAAAGCCGGTGCCTGGAACAAACCTGTTCCCGCCCGCATGGATCGCCTCGACCTCCAGACTCCTGACCTCACTGCCCGGAATGTGGACCAGATTGCCGCGTTGTTTCCGAACTGCGTGACGGAAACCACCGACGCCGACGGAAAGACCGTGCGGGCAATCGACTTCGATTTGCTGCGGCAGGAGCTTTCGCGGGATCTGGTGGAAGGTCCGCAGGAACGCTACCGGCTCGACTGGCCGGGCAAACGGGCGGCGCTGGCCTTGGCGAACTCCCCCATCGACCGGACGCTCCGCCCTGCCAGGCAGGAGTCGGTGGACTTCGACACCACCGGCAACCTTTACATTGAGGGCGACAACCTCGACGCGCTGAAGCTGCTCCAGGAGAGCTACCCCGGAAAGGTCAGGGTGATCTACACCGATCCTCCGTACAACACGGGCAACGATTTCATCTATGACGATGATTTCTCCATGAGCCGGGAGGAATATGCCCGCGGCTCCGGTGAGCCGGATGAAGAGGACGACGCCCTGTCCGCGACGAATGGCCGCACCCACTCCGGATGGCTGTCCATGATGTATCCCCGGCTGAAACTGGCGAGGAACCTGCTGGCGGATGACGGGGTCATTTTCATCAGCATCGGTGACGATGAGATCGCCAACCTGAAGAAGCTGTGCAACGAGGTCTTCGGCAGCGACAACTTCATCTCCCAGGTCACGAGGATCGCGAAACGGACTTCCGACAAGGGAACCCACTTCCGCCCGACGAAGGATTACATCCTGGCGTATGCGAAGAGCATCCGGGACCTGCCTGAGTTCGGCGTCAGGAAGGTCCGGGACATCGGCGATTACACCCGGTCCGAGAAGAACGGCCGGAGATACAAGAAGAGCGGGGCCTCCCTGTTCCAGCCGTCCCTGGATTCCCGGCCGAACCAGCGGTATTACATCGAGGCACCGGACGGCAGCCTGATCATTCCTCCCGGCAATGTATTCCCGGAGGAGCGCAAGGACGGGGCCAAAGTGAAACCCCTCTCCAATGCGGACAAGGTGTGGAGGTGGTCGGTGGACACCTATCTGCGGCAGAGGCACCTGCTCATCTTCACGCCGGCATCCACAAGAAACCCGCTGCTGGATGAGCATGGCAGGCAGTCGAAGTGGAACATCTACCCGAAGGTCTATTTCGACGAGGACGTCCAGGCGACGCTGCATCCAGAGGATGTCATCTACGACTACCCGAACTCCCAGGGGACGAAGGAACTCAAGGCGCTTGGCATCCCCTTCCCCTTTTGCAAACCCACGGAACTGGTGGCCTTCCTGTTGCGGCTGATCGACGGCCGGGATGCCATCGTGCTCGATTTCTTCTCAGGTTCCGCCACCACCGCCCACGCGGTCATGAAGCTCAATGCGGAGGATGGTGGCAACCGCCGTCACATCATGGTCCAGCTTGCGGAGCCATGCGATGACCGGAGCGATGCGCGGAAGGCCGGCTACACGACCATCGCGGAAATCGGCAAGGAGCGCCTCCGCCGTGCCGGAAAGAAGGTTCTGGAGGAATGGAAATCAAGCCGCCCTCCGGGAGAAACCCCGCCGGACACCGGCTTCCGCGTTTTGAAGGTCGAGAGCGACAGCCGCACGGATGAGGATCTGCTGTTCCAGGTGATGCTGGGTTGGGGTGTGGAGCTGGGTCTGCCCATCCGGGAGGAAACACTCGCCGGGAAGGAGGTCTTCTTCGTCGCGGAGAACGCACTGGCCGCCTGCTTCGCCACCGGGGTGGATGAGGCCCTCATCCGGGAACTGGCGGAACGTCAGCCCCTTCGCATGGTTTTCCGCGACACCGGGTTTTCCAGTGATGTGGCGAAGATGAACGCCGCCCGGCTTTTCAAGTCACTCAGTCCACGCACTGAGTTGAGAGCGCTTTGAGGGAGAGTCGTCGGAGCGCGGACTTCAGTCCGCCCCGGAGAATCCAGCCAGCAAAGCCAAGCGGACTGAAGTCCGCGCTCCATTCCCGCAGCCAGTCTCAGGCAGGATATGGGTGAATTCAGCGGAGTGGATTTCACCGCCGCCGACGTGATTGAAATTGCCCGTCGCCCTCAGGGCTGCCAGTATCCGCGCCGTGGTAAGGATCCCATGCCTCAGGAAGGCGAAATGGCTCTATGCGCTGGCATTGTTCCAGCTCATGGCGGGGCCGTTGATCATCCTGCAGGTGAGCCTCCTGTGCAAACTCACGGTCCGTGAGATCCCGCAGGAAGGAATCGGCCCGGCTTTCACGAAGGCATGGCGCAGCGGGGAATTCCAAGCCGCCCTCGCAACTGGAGAGCCAATGGCATCCAAGGGCGAGAAAGCCCCCTCCCCGTCCAAGGAACCCGTCAAGGATTCCGGGACGGTGAAGATGCCCGCAACCGACTGGCGCATGGGGCGCACCCTGCCGCCGCCGTCCATCGGACTGGCCGCCTGCTCGGACTGGTGCCGCAGGTGGACGCCGGTATGGCCGCAGGCTCCGCCGGGGCCGCCGCCGAGGATTGGATGAACAACGCCCCACCCCGCGCCGGGACGGACATGATCCGTTCCGCGTGGTCCCGTTTGTTTGTCTCCAATCCTCCTCCAATATGAAATTTTCCCGTTTTTCCCCATTCTACCTTTTCGTCCTTTCACTCGGCGCGAACGCCCAATCCACCAACACCTCCCAGGAGCTGCCCATCGTGGAGGTGGTCGGCAAGGCGGAGCACCTCATCGGCAAGGCACGGACCTCCTCCCAGGGTCAGACCAGCGCGCAGGAACTCGCCGAGCGCCCGTTCCTCCGGCGCGGTGAACTGCTGGAATCCGTCCCCGGCGTCATCATCACCCAACACTCCGGCGACGGTAAAGCGAACCAATACTTCGTCCGCGGCTTCAACCTCGACCACGGCACCGACTTCTCCATCTTCATGGACGGACAGCCGGTGAACTTCATCACCCACGCCCACGGCCAGGGCTACGCCGACCTGAACCCGATCATCCCGGAACTGGTTGAATCCATCGACTACTGGAAAGGTCCGTTCTTCGCGGAACTGGGCGACCTGAGCACCGCCGGAGCGGCCAAGTTCCGCTTCTTTGACATGCTGCCTTCCGGGATCGCCAGCTTCACCATCGGCGAGGACAATTTCTACCGCGGCTTGGTCGCAGACACCATCGACCTGTCCTCCGGAGATGGCGGGAAAGGCGGCCTCTCCGTCCGTTCCTGCCTCACCTACGCGCTGGAGTACAACTACTATGACGGACCATGGACAATGAAGTCCGACTCCGAGCGGGCGAACGGATTCCTCAAGTATTTCCGCGAAGCGGGGCAGGACAAGTTCAGCCTCACCGCCATGGCCTACACCGGCGACTGGAACTCCACCGACCAGATCCCCAAGCGGGCGATCGACGACGGAACCCTCAGCCGCTTCGGCAACATCGACCCCACCCTGGGCGGCAACTCGAACCGCTACAGCCTGATGGCCGCATGGGACCGTGAGCACACCAACGGCCGCACCCATGTGGATGCCTACGCCGGCTACTACGACCTCGATCTGTTCTCGAACTTCACCTACGTCCTCGGCGGCGGCGACCAGTTCGAGCAAAAGGACGAACGCTGGTTCGTTGGCGGCGAGGTCCGCCGGGAGTGGGACTTCGCGGAGAAGAACCGCCTCATCGTGGGCGTGCAGACCCGCAATGATTTCCTCAACGACATCGGCCTCTACAACACCACCGACCGCGCGCGGACCGGCACCATCAGGCAGGATGACGTGACCGTGAACACGGTGGGAATCTTCAGCTCGCTCGACTTCCATGTGAATCCATGGTTCCGCGTGCAGCCGGGCATTCGGGCGGACTTCTTCCACTTCGACGTGAACAGCGACAACCCGGTGAACTCCGGCAGCGACAATGACGCCATCATCTCGCCGAAACTGAACCTCGTCTTCGGGCCATGGAATGAAACCGAGTTCTATGTGAGCGGCGGCTACGGCTTCCACAGCAATGATGCCCGCGGCGTGAACCTCGGGGTGGACGGTGTGGATCCGCTGGTGCGCACCTACGGCGGGGAAATCGGCGTTCGGACAGAGGCACTGGAGAACGTGGTCAGCACGCTGTCCTTCTTCTACCTCCACAGTGACTCCGAGCTGCTGTATGTCGGGGATGCGGGCACCTCGGAGGCAGGCCCCGCCACCGAGCGCTACGGCGTGGAGTGGGCCACCTACTGGCGTCCGACGGAGTGGCTGATGGCCGACAACGAGGTGACGCTCTCCGAAGGGAAACTCAAGGGCGTGGGCGGCGATGACAAGATCCCCGGCGCGGTTCCGTTCGTCTGGAGCGCGGGCATCACCATCGGCAAGCAGGAAGGTTTCTTCGGCACGCTCCGTTCGCGCTACTTCAGCCCGCGGCCTCTGATCGAGGACGGCAGCGAGGAATCCCGCGCCAGCCTCCAGGTCAACACCCGCATCGGCTACCGGAAGAACGATTGGGAAGTCTCCCTGGACTGCCTGAACCTGCTCGACCGGAAGGACAACGACATCGAGTATTTCTACGAATCCCTGATGCCCGGGGAGGCGGCAGGCACCGGACCGAACGGCGGCCATGAGGACATCCACCTCCATCCTTCGGAGCCGAGGACCTTCCGCGTGACCTTCACCAAGAGGTTCTGACAATCGGCGTCCCCCGGAGGGAAATCCTTCTTTCCTCCGGGCCGCGATCCACCAGTATCCCGCACGTCAATGATGCGTGCCCTCATCGGATCGATCATCGCGCTGGCCGCCGCCGGCGCGGTGATTCCGACGTATTTTCTGAGCGGGTTCACCCACGTCCTGCCGGACGGACTGGACCACGTGCTGTTCATCCTGGGGCTGTTCTTTCTCAGCCGGAGCTTTCCGCTCCTACTACTCCAGATGACGTTGTTCACGGTGGCGCACTCGCTGACGCTGGGGCTGTCCCTCTACGGTGTGATCTCCCTGCCGGTGGAGTGGATCGAGGTGGCCATCGCGCTCAGCATCACTTTCGTGGCGGTGGAGAACCTTTATGCGGGGAACCGCCTGCGGGCGTGGCGGCCGTGGGTCGTGTTTGCTTCCGGCTTGGTCCATGGGATGGGCTTCGCCCACTCCTTCGCGGAAACACCTATCCCCCGGGAGGATTTCCTCCCTGCCTTGTTCAGTTTCAACCTCGGCGTGGAATTCGGGCAACTCGCGGTGCTGGGCCTCGCCTACGCGGCGGTCGCCCTGATCTGGAACCGTGCGTGGTACCGCAATGCGGTGGAAAGGCCCATCTGTGTGTTGATGGCCTTGGTGGGACTCGGGATGGCGGCTCTCCGTCTGGGGTGATCCGGGAGCGGAAAAGCGGAAAATCCGCCGCTTTCTGACAATCAGATTTCATTGCAATCCCATTTATCAGGAATCTTTCGCCCGTCGCCACAGATGCGGCTTGCCCTTCGTCCGAGGTCCGGGCATGCAGTTCCCGCGATGCGTGACCTGAGTGCAGACCCTGCGTGGCAAGAAGAGGATCTGGGGGTGCCGCTCCCTGATTCCCTGCATGCGTGCTCTGTGTGCCTCCCTACCTGGGATGCCGTCGTCGGCTATGAGGAGGGACGGGAGAAAGTCACGCGCCGCATGCGCACGGGGTACCCGCGCTTCTTCCGTCACCCGCTCGTCGAGCGGCTTTTCACCACCGCGAAGAACGAGATCGCCGGAGAAAATGAGGAAGTCATCGTCCTGCCAACCCGTGGTGCCGTCCAGCGCGCCCACCGGTGGGTTGAGCGACAGTCATCGACGGCCGTCCGGATTGCCAGTTTCCATGGACTACAGGTGCTGGTTGTGCCAGCGAAAGCAAAGGCGGATGCCCAATACTACTGGAGGTTCTCCGGGGAGGTCGTGAGCAGCCGTCAAGCGGAGGACTTCCTCGAAGGGAAGCTGCGCGAGGGATCGAAGTCCCATCTCGTGGCGCGTTCCGTGGCCAAGTATCTCAATATCCCCGCGGAGGATGTGTTCATCTTCACCAGCGGCATGTCCGCTGTCACCGCTGTCCAGCGTGCCCTCCCCGGCATGCTGGAGGGCAAAAAGACCCTGCAGATCGAGTTTCCCTATGTGGACTCGCTCAAGATCCAGGAACTCTTCGGACACGGCGTCGTCTATCTGAACGAAGCCGTCGGCGAATCCTTCGACGAGGCTCTCCAGCGCATCCGCCAGGGTGAGTTCGCGGGCGTCTTCACGGAGGTCCCCAGCAATCCCCTCCTCCGCACCATCGATCTCAAGCGTGTCGCGGAGGCGTGCGCGGAGGGCAATACCCCACTGGTGGTGGATGACTCCGCCGCCGGTCCACTGAACGTGGACGCGCTGAAATACGCGGACGTGGTGACCGGCAGCCTGACGAAATGGGTGTCCGGTGCGGGCGATGTCATGGCTGGCATGGCCGGCGTGCGCGACAGCTCCCCGTTCGCAAAGCAGTTCCGCCAGTCCCTCGTGGAAGACTCCACGGAAAACGCACCGCTCTACATCGGCGATGCGGAGGTTCTCCTTTCCAA
Source organism: Luteolibacter sp. SL250 (assembly GCF_026625605.1). Classification (NCBI taxonomy): domain Bacteria; kingdom Pseudomonadati; phylum Verrucomicrobiota; class Verrucomicrobiia; order Verrucomicrobiales; family Verrucomicrobiaceae; genus Luteolibacter; species Luteolibacter sp. SL250. The sequence goes on along the minus strand of NZ_CP113054.1, from coordinate 2,864,304 downwards.
CATGAAGGGCTACACGGCCCGGATGAAGACCATCAACGACAATGGTCTGGCTCTCGCCAAATGGCTTGCGGCCCACCCCGCCGTCGCCGGGGTGTGGCACCCGTCGCTGGTCAATACGGAGCACTACCAGGCGGTCATGCGTCCCGGCGGAGGCTTCGGGGGATTGCTTTCCTTCGTCCTGAAGTCACAGAAGAAGACCCCGAAGGTCTATGACTCCCTGCGTTTCAGCAAGGGTCCCAGCTTCGGCACCTCCTTCACGCTCGTCTGCCCCTACACCATGCTCGCTCACTACACGGAGCTTGAATGGGCGGAAGGATGCGGTGTGTCGGCGAACCTGCTGCGGGTATCCGTCGGGCAGGAACCTCTGGAACACATCATCTCCGTGTTCGAGGAGGCGCTGTCCCACGCCTGACTCCGTCAGAACAGGCCGAAGCCTTCCATACCCTCATCGGTCGGTGGTCCGTCGAAGTGATCCGCGATGAAATGCCGCCAGACGGCCCGGCTTTCCGGGGACACCCCAGCCATCATCCTGGCGATACATCCATTGCAGATCAGCAAGGGCAGCGGTCCGGCGACCAAATTTCCGTCCGAATCGAAAAGGAATGAGATGGAGAAGCCCTCACAATCCTCCCGCCCTTTCCGGCAGGAAATGCAGGCTTCCAGTCTTTCCGCCTCATCCAGCATCAGCATGAACTCCCTCTGCCGCTCGTCCCAATCGACCTCCTTCTCCAGGAAGTTGCGGACGGTTTCCTTCGACCCCTCGGAGAACTTCTCCGACATCACATCGCGGCACGGTTGGCAGATAGCATATTCCAGCACGCATTCTTCCCGGTGATAGTCCTTGTTGACCAGCCACGGCGCGGCGATCTCCCGCAGGGGCAGACGGCAGCACACGCAATGGGTGAACGGCCCGCCGGATTCCTCACATCTCAACCACTGGCTTATGCTGCGCATGATGTCCGTTGTCCTTCAGAGTTCCTTCGCCACCCATTTCGCCTTCAGCGCGGCGGCGTCCAGTTGCCAGAGTTCCGGCGCATCATACCAATGGCGGGGCAGCTCCCACAACTCCAGACGGCTGGAGGTCGCGTGCTTCACCGCCTCGATGGTGGCTCCGGACTCCGCCTCGTAGAGTGCCAGGATTTCCTCGAACCGCTCTGGATCCGGACTGGGTACGCCAAATACCCGGACACGCCGCAGCAGCCCCGTAGCCATGAGAGCGGCCTCCACCTTTGACGGGCTGATCTTCCTGCCGGAGACATTGATCGCCCCTCCGGTGCTGCAGGAGAGATGAAGAACGGACTTCCCGTCCAGAAAGGCTATGTCCCGGGTCAGATACCGGCCGTCCATCAGCAGATCATCGTCGCGCCCCTCGTCATAGCCGGTGCCGACCGCATCACTTTCCACCAACAAGCGCCCCATGGCACCGATGCAGACGGACACACCGGGCAAGGGCGTTCCGACCATGTCCGGCTGGTCGCGGGGCGTGGTCGTCGCATCAAAGGAAATGCCGCCACACTCACTGGCACCATAGAAATTGTGGATCTTCAGACCGGAGGCATCGAAGACCTCCTTCTCCAGCAGATGCGACAGCGGGGCTCCCGCGGAGACCGCCAGCCTCACCGGCAGTGAACCCAGGATCCCGGCCCGGTGCCAGGCCCGCCAGATGGAAGGCACCGCGGGGATGGTGATCGAATCATGGTCACGGCAGATTTCCTCGATCACCCGTGGGAATGGGACCGTCGCCAGGCAGACGGGGACGCCGTGCAGGATCATCTGCAGCACCACGTTTGAGAAGCCATAGGAGTGTGCCAGCGAGATGACCGCCAGATTCGGCACATCCGCGGAAAGGCCCATCGCATGGAACAGGCGGTCCCCGTCCGCGATGACCTGCCGGTCCTCGAAAAAGATCGCCCGCGGCACTCCGCTGGCACCCGGGGTGTACTTCACCAGACAGGTTCCTTGCGGAGGGGGGGCCTTCAGGACAGGCTCCGGAGCATCTTTCTCGACCGGGACGACCGCCACCCCGTCACGCCACGCCCGGAGGATGGTCACAAAAAAACCGGCATCCCCCGTCCTGGCAACCAGCGTGCTTTCCGCCACGGGTGCCCGTTCCACCCTTTCCGCCAGTTCTCCGAAGGAAACGACATTTCCGCCGTCGAGGACGGCAGGTCGTGCGGCATACCGCCTTGAGGTTTCCAACCAACGGAGATAGAGCATTTGACAAGGTGCGCGGCAGTCCGTAGCTACCGCGGACCCTGTCTGACGAGCCTTAACTTCCCCAAGATCTCTCCGTGGCCTACTTCCATGATGCCCTCCACCCGGTCCTGACCAGGCCCGTGGTCATTTCGGGAGCGGGGATCGTTTCCCCCATGGGCCGGAATTGGGAGGAAAATGCGACCGGATTCCGCGAAGGCAGAACCACCTTCCGGCCCGTCACCCTGTTCGACGTGTCGAAACAACGGGTGGGCACCGCAGGTCAGGTTGATCTCCCGGAGGCATCTCCTTCCCTTCGAATTTCACAGAAGGCGTGGTCCCGCATGGATCGCGGCACGAAGCTCGCCTGGATCGCCGCGCGTGAGGCTCTGGCAAGTGCCGGACTGGACGGTGGGGCGATGCCTGTGGTGGTCGGCACCTCTGCGGCTGCCATGCCCATCGGTGAGGAATATTACAAGGAAGCCCTGCGCTCCGGCAACAGGAGGCACGACCAGTTTTCCCGGGTGGAGTGGTATCAGTCACAGAGGCAGCTCACGAACATGGCGCGCCTGCTGGACGTGGAAGGCCCGTTGAGGATCATCTCGAACGCGTGTGCCTCCGGTGCGAATGCCATCGGCCATGCGTTCCACCTCGTCAGATCCGGGCGGGTGGACCGTGTGCTTGCGGGAGGCTATGATGCGCTCTCCCAACTCGTTTTCGCCGGGTTCGACGCACTCCAGGCGCTCAGCCCATCCGGCATTCCCCGCCCGTTTGACGCGGCGCGGGATGGTCTCGCCCTCGGTGAAGGTGCCGGCTTCGTCGTGGTGGAATCCGCGGAAGCGGCGAAACAACGCGGCGCACGGGTGATTGCGGAGGTCCTCGGCTACGGGGCGGCCACGGACATCCATCACCTCACCCAGCCGCACCCGGAAGGTGACGCCGCGTTGTTCACCATGCAGACAGCTTGCCGGATGGCCGGGGTGTCTCCGGAACAGATCGACTACATCAACTCCCACGGTACCGGCACTCCTTTGAATGACATCGCCGAAGGGCATGCCATCCAGCGCTGGGCGGAAAATTCCACTTCTGGAGTGAAGGTCAGCTCCACGAAATCATCGATCGGACACTTGCTCGGCGGGGCTGGTGCGGTGGAGTCGGTGATCTGCCTGATCGCCATGGAAAAGCAGTTCCTGCCCGCGAATCTCAACGTCCGCGAACCGGATGAGATCTGCACTTTCGACCTGATCCGTGAACCCCGCGAGGCGGTTCTCAACCGTGTCTTGACGAATTCCTTCGGATTCGGCGGCGCGAATGCCACCCTCGTCTTTGCCAAGGAGGGCCTCCGATGAACGGCAAAGACCTGATCATCAGCGGCATCGGCGCCGTTTCCCCCGCAGGTTGGGGTGTTCCCGCCCTGATGGCAGCCCTCGGTTCGGGAACCACCTTGCCGACCACGGAGATCGAGCGGCCTCTGGAGCAAGGAACCGTCCGCACCCCCGTTCTGAGAGTTCCGGCAGATGCCGCATCATCGCCGAAGTTCGCACGGCTCCGGAGGACCAGCCCGATCTCAAAGTTCGCGGCGGCGGCCGTGGCGGAGGCACTGGGTTCGGATCGCATCGCCGCCAGCGTGGCGGGAGAACTCCGGATTGGCGTCATCTTCACGCTTACCAACGGCTGCGTGAATTACTCGAACCGGTTCTTCGGTGAGGCACTGGCAAACCCGGCCATCGCCAGCCCCATTCTTTTCCCGGAGACCGTCTTCAACGCGCCCTCCAGCCACATCTCCGCGATGATCGGCGGGCGCAGTCCGAACGATACCCTCGTGACGGATGGTGCGGGTTTCTTCAGCGGCATGGATCTGGCCGCCGAGTGGATCAGCCGTGGCGATGTCGATGGATGCGTGGTGGTCGCCAGCGAGGAGATCGACTGGCTGAGCGCGGAGGCACTGCTCCTCTACTCCCGGAACTATCTTCCATCAGAAGGAGCCGCCGCCGTGTATCTCGAGCGCGGCGATGGCCCTGTGCGGGTGTTCAGGCTGCCGGATCCCATTCCTTTCTCCTCCGTGTCCCGTCCACAGGCGGCAAGGGACATCCGGGAAATCCTCCGCAGTGAAAACGAGGATGCTGCCCTACTGGTTGACGGCACCATCGGCATTCCCCGGATCGACCGCGCGGAGACGGACGCATGGACGGATTGGTCCGGTGCACGCCTTTCGCCCCGCCGCATTCTAGGGGAGTCCATGGGAGCCGCCGCCGCACTGCAGGTGGTCGCCGCAGTTGCATCCGTCCGCTCCGGCACCTGCCGCCAGGCGGTCGCCACCGCCGTCGGTGGCAACCAGCAGGCGGCCGGGCTGGTCATCGGTTGAGGAGCGCGGCTCAGTAGCCGAGATCCGCGAGTTTCACGGCGGCACCCGTGTCCGCCGCTTCCACGATCCCGCGGATCACACCGATGTCCCTGCGCCCCATTTCTCCTGGCACGCGGCTGGGTTGCTTCGCCAGAATGGCCGCGATCTGCCCTTCGATCTGGAGCGCCTGTTGGTTCACCACCGGGTGGGCCATCGCGCCGTCCGGTGTGAAGCCCTTCTGCCCGCCGTAGCCATAGGCGGGTGAAATCTCGATCTTCCCTTTCTCCAGTTCCGCCCGCACGTAGTTCCCGCTCCGCCCGTAGCTGGAGAAGCCATCCGATTTCCTGCCACCGGGGAACTCCAGCGTCCACTCGTAGGTTTCCGGCACTTCTTTGAAGATGTCGGGACGGTCCGTGGACTTCTTCGCGGTGACGGAAATCGGATTCACCTGGGCGGTATAGAGCGCGCCCTGCACGGCATAGACACCCACATCATAGAGCGCGCCCGCCACGCCCATGTCCTTCTTGATGCGCCAGGCGTTGTGGCCGGTGAAGTTGTTCACCTTGTAGCCGTTCCCCACCTCGATGGATTTCCAGTCGCCATATTTCTTCGTCTTGAGGGCATCCATCAACTGGAGGTGATAGGGATCCCAGTGAAGGCGGTAGCCGATCTGGAGGGTGACGCCCGCCTTCTTCGCCGCGGCGATCATGCGGTCACAGTCCTCAACGGTCGGAGCCATGGGTTTCTCGCAGATGACGTGTTTCCCGGCCTCCGCCGCGCGGATGGCATACTCCGCGTGCAGGCCGGTGGGGGTCACCACATAGACCACGTCGATATCCTTGTTGTCCTTGATGCTGTCGAAGTTCCCGTAGCTGTACACATTGCCGTCCGGAATGCCGTATTCCTTCTGCCATGCCGGCACCTTGTCCGGAGAACCGGTCACCACTCCGGCCACCCGGGCGTTGGAAGTCGCCTTCACCGCCGGAGCCAGATGCTTCGTCGCGTAGTCCCCCAGTCCGAGGAAGGCGATTCCGAGTTTCTTCCCGCCACCCTCCTGGGCGCGGAGGTTCAGAAGCGGAGCGGCCGCAGCAGCGGCACCAAGATGCAGGAAATGACGGCGGCTGAATGGTTTCATGGTCTGCCAATCAAGGGCATATGGCCCCGATTTTCAACGGAAAGGTTTCCGGAAATCCGGCCGCACTCTCCCTCCCCCTCCTGTTGACAGCAACTTGACAATCTAACAAAGCCGCCGGACGCTGCTGCCATGATCTTCCGGCATCTCTTTCCCTTCGTGGGCGGCGTGTTGCTCCTCACCCAGTGCGGACCCCAGTCCATGTTCAATCCCGCGCAGGAAGTATCCGTGAAGGACATCCCTCCGGTGACCAAATCGGAGGCGGCCTTTGTCAATGATCCGGCAGGCAGCCGTCTGGACTACCGGGACAACCACGGCGAATACACCTACCGCCTGAGCAAGACCCGCCTCTATCAGTTCGCCTCCCTTTCCAAGAATCGGAAACAGTCCGACACCCGTACCGGCGTGTGGATGTACAAAAAGACCGGCGCGAAAACCGGCCAGCTCATCCTCGATGGCAACGACATCTGGAACCTGCGCTTCATTTCGAAGAACCGTGCCGCCGCCAAGAATGTGGGCGATGTCCGGACCTATTACTTCGACTTCGAGTGGGAGTAAGAACAGGCTGAATGTGGCCGTAGCCATCCGCCGTTTATGAAACCCACCTTGCTCTGTCTCTCGCTCGCGCTCGCTTCGCACGCCTTCGCCGCGCCTCCCGCTTACAAGGATCCCGAGCCAAAGCTGTATAATCTGACCGCCCGCGCGAGCCAGATCGACCCGCGGGCAAAGGAGCATCCGGAGGTCGGCTTCGTTTTCGAGAAGGAAGGCAAACCCGCCGATACGGAGAAAGCATCCGTCGATACCCGCGTTGCCCCGCAGGGGAAGCTCGTCATCTGGCTGATGGGCCACAACCAGGCGCACTTCGACCGCATCTCCAGCTATGGTCTCCATGCCATCCAGGTCCACTATGCGAACGGCTGGTTCGGAAAGCTGTCGAAGGAAACCCCTCCCGGAGATGATCTGTGGCTCTCCAAAATCCGCCTGGAAGCCGCCATCGGCGAGGACCAAGGGCCTGCGATCGACATCCCGAAGCCGGATTCCATCATGGAGCGCTCCTACCAGTTCGTGAAGTGGCTGGAAAAGGAGAATCCGCAGGGCAACTGGGGCCAGTTCCTCTCGGCGGATGGCAAGGGCCTGCAATGGGAAAAAGTGATCCTCAGCGGAGCCTCCCACGGTTCCACCACGGCGGCACGTTTCGCAAAGCATACGAAGGTGGACCGGGTGGTGATGTTCTGCGGTCCGCGCGACCAGTTCGAGGCCTGGCAGAAACTCCCGTCCGCCACGGCGGAGAACCGCTATTTCGGATTCTCCCACGTGCTGGATGGCGGCTGGTCCGGCGACCACTATTGCCGCTCATGGATCATGCTGGGATTGAACAATTTCGGCCCGGTGGTGGACATCGCGGAAGCAAAAACACCCTACGGCAACACCCGCCGCCTCGTCTCCGCCGCTGATGTGGGTGGCAGCTCGGAGAAAGCCCATAGCTGCGTCACTCCGGGCAAGGCCTCACCGAAGGACAAGGACGGAAACTTCCTGTTCGAGGATGTCTGGCGCTACCTCTACACCCACCCGGTGGAGGAGGCCGGGGATCCCGTGAAGCCGGAAGCGGACTGCCGCCTGGACCTGCGGAGCGTCAAGCAGTGACGACAGATGCGCCCGACGATCATCCTAGCCCTGCCCCTCGTTGGTGCGGTATCCTGATCTCCCCGACCGAAGAATCCGGTGTTCACTCTGGAGCAACTCACCGGACAGCGGGTGACGGACCACCGTCTTGTGCGAGAGCCATCATCGGCAGACCCGCAAAGAAAAGAACCAGCGGGAATCAATCAGTCGCCGCTATTTCCACGCGATACCATTCTTACCATCTTGAAACACGGATAGAATCGCCATAGTCCCATCATCCGATGCACCGTGCCGTCCTCTGCCTTCTTCTGCTTCCGCTCTGCACTTGCAAGCCCGGTGCCAAGGGATCCGCGCAACCCATGGAGAAGCATCAAGAAACTCAGATCGTGTATCCGGAGCACTTCGAATCAGCATGGGTCATGTCTTCCGGTTGGAACGGATACATGGGCGTTGCCATCGCGCTCACAAAGGATCGCTATTACTACTGGATGTATTCCGATGTGGGAAATCCCACAGACTATCCCTTCACCGGAAGTTATGAGATCCGGGGCGATCTGTTGCTGCTAGGAGAACCAAGTTGTGTCCTGGAGAAGACTCCGCCCGACGAGTTGGTCCTCTATAGCTCCAGTTGGAAAATCTCCGACACAAAGAGGGGCAAGAGACTGAATGCCACCGGAGACAGGTCCGGCGACAAGGGCAGAAGCCTGATGCCCGATTTCCAGTTCAACCCGAAGAATCCGTTCAGGAATCAACACTCCCTCGATCCATGAACCGTCGGATAATTCCGATCAAGGTTGCTCCAGCGACTTCAGCTCGATGTTCCGGAACCACACGCCCTGGCCTTCCGCCTGCAGCGCGATGTGTCCGTAGCTGAGCAAGCGGGCCGCACCGGCATCCAGCAACTCGCTGGCGGGTGAGATGGCATTCTCCGGATCAAGCTGCGGCTTCTGGAAGCGGAGCACCTCCACGCCGTTCACGCGGTGGATCACCTCCTCATTGCCACGGACCTCCACCTCGATCTTCACCCACTCGCCCGCCGGGAATGTGGGCGAGGTGGAGTTGACGATGTGCTTGGTCACCAGCTTTCCATCCATCTCGATGTGGGTTCCCGGCGAGCACATGTTTCCGGTCGGGCGCGCACCCTTGCCTTCATCCGCGAGGAACTGGCACTCGATGCTGGAGGGGAACTCCTGATCGATGCCCATGCTCTGCGGCGACTGGGAATGGATCATCACGCCGCTATTGAGATTCACGTAGTGCGGGGCGTCCGCCATCATCTTTCCCTCGAAGCGGTATTCGCAGCGGAAGATGTAACGGGAGTAGGCTATGTTCGTGTAGAGGTGGCCGTATTGCTTGCCGAATTTTTCATAGCCGTCGTAGGACACCTTGAGGATACCATTTTCGACGCGGAACGTGTTGTGCGTGTTCTCCCCCAGCGGATGGCCGGTGATTTTTGGTGTCCAGCCGGTGAGATCCTTGCCGTTGAAAAGCTTCACCCATTTCCCCTCCTCAGCAGCACCGGCAGGCAGGATGGCGGCGAGCATGAGAGGACAGGCGGCGACAATGGCACGGAGTTGGTTGCGGGAAAGAGGCATGGCGTATGGTGATGAAACTCTGCCGCTTCCCGCAGGATGCCAAGCGGAATGAATTCAGCGGTCCCAGCTTCCATTGGCCAAACCATCCGCTATCACCACGACACATGCCGCCACGCATCACAGCCCCGGAACCCACCACGATTCTCCGTACGTTGAAGATGCTGTGGCAGTCGGTCTCCATGGCGGCGTTTCTCGGTTCGCTTCTCACTGCTCTCATCTTCCACGGCGATTTGCCTGAGAACACGGCATTCGTCTGGACCATGGGCGTTTTCGCCGGGAGCCTCCTGCTGGCGTTGCCGCTTCTCCTCCTGCTTTCCGTTCCCTTTCTGGCAGGCATCAGGGCCTTCTCCCGCAGGTATGACCGCCACCTGTTCCCGACCACCGTGATTGGTGGCATGTGCGGTGTGGTGGCGGTGGTGCTCCTGCTGCTCTTCATCAGGATCTCGGCTTCCGGACTCACGTTGCCGGGTCCGCTCCCCGTGACGGCAGCATCCGTCGGAAAGATCCTGTTGGTGGGCTTTGCCTACGGCATGTCCCTGGCCCTGTTCATCTGTCTGAACCAACGTCCCGCGGATCGCCACCGCGAAATTCAACCGCCCAGATAACTCATCTCCGCTTTCGGCCTCGCTACCAAGCCACGCTCCTCGGAGTATCGGTCGGTACGGGCCTGCCACACGTTACGGACCGTTTCCCGCAACGCGTCATCCGGAAGGCCACCGCGCAGCACGCCTTTCAGATCAAACCCATCCGCCGCGAAGAGGCAGGTGAAGATCTTTCCATCCGCAGAAACACGGAGGCGCTGGCAGTCCTGGCAGAACGGATTGCTGACGGAGCGGATCAGCCCGATCTCCCGGCCATCGTCCGCATGCCGCCAATGCACGGCAACCTCCCCGCGATAGGCGGCCTGCCGTGGCTCCAGCGTGAACTCTTTCCCGAGGATCTCCAGGATCTCATTCCCGGACACCACCTGGTCCATCCGCCAACCGTTGGTCTCACCCACGTCCATGTATTCGATGAAACGGAGATCCACGGCCGCGTCCTTTGCCCAGCGGGCCAAGGGGAGGATCTGGCTTTCATTCACGCCGCGCTGGATGACGGCGTTCACTTTCACCGGCAGGCCGAAAACCTGTGCCGCGGAGATCCCGGAAAGCACGCGCTCCACCTTCGCCCCCGTGCCGTTCATCCGGGCGAAAATCTCCCCGTCGAGGGCATCCATGCTCACCGTCACCCGGTTCAGGCCGGCCAGTGCCAGCGCCTCGGCATGATGTCCCAGCAGGATGCCATTCGTGGTCATGGCGATGTCCTTCACCCCGCGGATGGAAGACAGCATGGCAATGAGATCATCAAGGCCACGGCGCAACAACGGCTCGCCCCCGGTGAGGCGGATCTTTTCCACGCCCAGCGGCACCATCACGCGCACCAGCCGTTCCATTTCCTCGAAGCTGAGCAGCTCATCCTTCGGCAGGAACGCGTAGCCAGGACCGAAGATCTCCGCCGGCATGCAGTAGCGGCAGCGGAAATTGCAACGGTCCGTCACGGAGATCCTCAGATCCCGCAATCCCCGTCCCATGCGGTCCACCACCGGCGGCAACTCCATGTGGGAACCATAAGGTGGAACAACAAGGGGGGCAACTGGGTATGGCGGCATCGGACTTTCCTGCTTATTTCTCCGCTGGATCCACTTTCAGCACGCCATCCGACAGGATTCTCGCCCGCAGACCGCCCCCAAAGTCCGGCTTCAGGAACTCTTCCGCTCCGGGAGCGATCGCCTCGTCCATCCAGTAGCAGGGCTTGCATTCCTCGCTGCCCTCGAACTCCACTCCCTGGAACCGGAACCTTCTGCCCACCCACTGGGAAAGATCGACTCCCTCCACGATGACGTTCCTGCGGAAAATACCCGCCGAGAGATCCGGCTGCCCGAACTTGCCGCGGATCGCCTCCACCATCTTGATATCAAAAAAAGTGATCTGCCCCTTGTAATCCTCCTTCATCCCGAAGTAGCGGTCCCCCCTCAGTCCCATTCCCGCCACGCACTCCACGGAGTCAACGGCGCGGATGCCATGATCCTGCCTGCCCAATCCATGGCGGCCACGGAAGTCATGACCGTCGGAAAGGTACATCCAACGGATGCTCGCGTCCCACTCCGGCGGGTCGCCCGGCTTTTCCAAACCGGTCTCCGACGACTTATTGTCCGGCCCCACCCAGTCGATCCGGCCGTCCTTGTAGGTCTCTTTCTTCCACACCGGCAGCTCGTATTTCAAGCGCTCCATGATGGCCCGCGCACCATCAAATGCGGCGGCCCGATGGGCGGAGACCACCCCCACCCATACCGCTGACTCGCCGATCTCCAGCGCCCCGGTCCTGTGGACTCCGCGCACGCGCAGCAGGCCATGTCTCGCAGCTTCTTCCTCCAGGATGCGCTGGCCGACTTTCACCGCCATCGCCGGATAGGCCTGGTACTCCAGTCCGGCCACCTCGGAGCCTTCGTTGTGATTCCGCACCCGGCCGTCGAACATCACCCGTGCACCCGCGCGGTGGTCCGTCAATTCCTCCGCCAGCAGGGAGGGCTCAAAGCCCTCCCCCGCAAGCGTGAACCGGATCGGCGTATCGTCATTCATGACACGGAGACCCTATCTTCAACCTCCGGACATGGGAGGTAAAAACGCCACCACATCCCCGCTTTTGATTCCCCCGTCCCATGCGGCGAATTCATCGTTCACCGCCACCCGGAAGTGGGCGATGGAAAGGCCGAGTCCATGGCGCGCGTCCAGTTCCGCGTAGAGTTCCGCCGCTGTGGTCGCAGCGGAGTCCACACGCTCCTCAGCAAGTCCACGTCGCTCCGCCAACAGGCCGAAATAGAGGACGGTGAAAGTCGTCATGATTCCGTGGCGGCCTTCCAGTCCTCCGGTGTGTTCGCGTTGTCGAGAGCCCCGTTGGTCATCGGCTCCAGCAGACGGCATTCGTTCCGGATGAGGATCTTCCTCGGGCAGAAATGATCCGCCTTCACCACCACTTCCCGGGCCTCACTGGAATACCACGTGCAAAGCGGTTCCGGCAGCGAGTCGAACTCACTCCGGTAGGCGAGGAACAGCTCCCCTTCCCGCCTGGAGGAAAGCAGATGCTCCAGCGAGGCGAGATCCAACCGGGGCAGATCACACGCCACCACCAGCCAGTCCGCATCCGGCCGCGAATTCATCGCCGCCAGAATACCGGAAACCGGGCCTGAACTACCATCTGCATCCCTCAGTAACTCCGGTGCCTTGTCGGCAAAACCTTCCGGGACCTCCTGATCCGCCCGCAGGGAAAGATACACGTCCGCGCAGCCCGCCTGCTCCAGCAGGTCATGGCAGCGCCTGCCGAGCGTCCGTCCGTCGGGATGCAGAAGGGATGCCTTGTCCGTCCCCATCCGGGAACTCCGCCCGCCTGCCAGCACCAGTCCGCAGAGCGGCTTCCGGATTTCACCACTCATGGGTTCTGGTAATGGTAGTCGCCGGACTTGCCCCCGGTTTTGGAAATCAGCCGCGTCTCGCGGATCACGATGCCCTTGTTCAGCGCCTTGCACATGTCATAGACGGTCAGTGCCGCCACACTGGCTCCGGTGATGGCCTCCATCTCGACGCCGGTTTTTCCGGTGGTGGTGACGGTGCAGAGGATCGAGATCCCATCACCTTCCGGATTGATCGTGAAATCACAGGCCTCCACCGGCAGCGGATGGCAGAAAGGGATGAGCTCGCTGGTCTTTTTCACCGCCATGGTTCCGGCAATGATCGCCGTCTGGAACACCGGGCCTTTCGGACCTTTCAGATCGCCGTCCTCCAGCCTGGCCATGATGTCCGCGCCGAGCGTCATCTTCACTTCCGCGACGGCGGTCCGGCGGTTCGCCGCTTTTCCCGTGATGTCCACCATCGATGGCTGGCCACCGCGGACGTGTGTGAATGCGTTTTCTTCCATGGGGATATAATCAGAGCCACGGGGTGAACGGGACTGCGACCGGCAGACCCGCATGTTCGCCGCGTGGAGGCAGGGTGACAAAACCATCGCTTTTCAGCAAGCCGACGAAATCGCCGCTGTTTCCGGTAGGTGCGGCCTCCACCCGTCCGTCCTCCCGCAGCACCACCGGCAGGTGCTGCGTCATACCCTCCAGCCCCCGGCAATCCACCGGCACGACCCGCCGTCCAGACTTCTCCTCCAGCCCGACCGCACGGCCCAAGGCGGGCAGCACGAACGCATGCAGCCCGGTGATGGCTGAGACCGGATTCCCCGGCAGGGCCATGACGATCTGTCCTTTTGGGCCGATCCAGCATCCGGCCGGCTTTCCCGGGCGCTGGGCCACTCCGTGGAAAAGCTCCGTGCATCCCAGTTCCGCCAGCACTACCGGAACAAAGTCTCTTGCTCCCTTTGACACCGCCCCCGTCAGGATCAGCCAATCCCCGGCGGCCAGGCGCTCAGCAAGGACAGCGACCGCCACTTCCTCGTCGTCGCAAACCGTGCCGACATTCGCGGCGGGGAATCCGGCCCTCGCCAGAGCGGTCGCCACCGCGTGGGCATTGGACTGCCGGATCTGGTGAGGCAGCGGCGTTTCGTCCACTCCCACCAGTTCATCCCCGGTCGCCACCACGGAAATGACAGGCACTCTGGACACCTCCAGCGATCCCACGCCACATGATGCGGCCACGCCGATCTCCCGCGCCCCCAGCAGCGCACCCTCCTGCAGAAGCACCGTTCCTGCCGCCACATCACTGCCACGGGCGTGGATGAATTTCCCAGCCACCGGTGCGGCCCCATCACGGAACCTCGCTCCGCCTTCCTCCATTCCCGCCAGTTCCTCCACTGGCACCACGCAGTCCGCACCTGCCGGACAGGGCGCGCCGGTCATCACCTCCACACAGGTTCCCGCCTCCTCCGGAAATCCGACCTGTGGCAAGCCCGCCATCGCCTGCCCGGTCACCTTGAAAACCCGCGTCCCGTCCGTCCACTCCGCGCTCCGCAGCGCGAAACCGTCCATCATCACCCGGTCGAACGGCGGAAAGTCCCGGTCCGCCAGGATGGTCTGGCGGAGCACTCGTCCCGCGGCATTCTCGATCCGCACCTCCTCCGTCCCCATCCGTGGGACCATCTCAAGCAGTTTTCCGAGCGCCTCGCGGAACGAAATCATCCCCCATCATCCTACTCTTCCGGTTATCTCCAAGTGAAATTCCTTCATTGAAACAATGACCGGAACCCGCTCGTATCGGCTTCGCTTTTATGAAATCCATCATCCTGCTCAGCGCCCTGGCGCTTCCTGTTTTCGCCGGCGAACCCAACACCCTCTCCGACAAGGAGAAGGCGGACGGCTTCAAACTCATCTTCGACGGCAAGTCGCTCGACGGTTTCCGCAACTTCAAGAAGGAGGATGTGAACGCAAAGTGGATCGTCAAGGACGGTGCCATCACCCTGACGGAAAAGGGCGGCGGCGACCTCCTCACTAAGGACCAGTATGCGAACTTCGAGTTCCGCTTCGAGTTCAAGATCGCCCCGGAAGGCAACTCCGGCATCATGTGGCGTTCCAGCGAAGCGGGCAAGGCCCCCTACGAAACCGGTCCGGAATACCAGGTGCTGGATTCCCGCTCCAAGACCGCCTATCAGCATGAGATCAAGCGCGGCAACCTCGCTGGTGCCTTCTACGACATCATCCCCGCCAAACCGGAGGTTTCCAAGCCGGCCGGCGAATGGAATGAAGGCAGCATCAAGGTGGATGGCACCAAGATCACCCTCACCATCAACGGCACCGTCACCGCCGATGTGGATACCTCCACCGAGCAATGGAAAGAACTGCTCGCGAAGTCCAAGTTCGCCAAGTGGGAGAAGTTCAACAAGGAAGCGAAAGGTCACCTCGTCTTCCAGGACCACGGTGACGTGGTGTCCTTCCGCTCCCTGCGGGTGAAGGAACTCTGATTTCCCAATCCAGGAACAGAGCCGGGAGCATCCAGCCCCGGCTCTTTTTTGTGCCCTCAGGCAAAGAACGTGTCCTCATGCGCGTAGGGCGGCGCGCAGCAGCAGAGGAAGCGCATCGCCCCTTCCGCTGTGATCTGGTGCCAGGCCTTTGCCGGGATCAGGATGGCGTCACCGGGACCCACTTCGCGTTCCTGTCCGTCGATTTCCATGAGGCCCTTCCCTTCGAGGATGTAGTAGAACTCCTCGCTCACTCCGTGATAGTGCCGCTCGGTCGCCGCTCCCGGCGGCAGCGTCGCTTCCGCCAGGCTCTGGTTCGCCACGGGGGCGTTCGCACGGTCCAGCAGGCTGCGGATCGTCGAACCGTCCTTGGTGGTGAACGGCACCTGTTCGTCGTATCTGCGGATTTCCATGCGCCAGCCCATCATAGCCGGATTGAATTGGGAATTTGGAATTTTGGATTTGGAAAATGCCGATCCTCGCCAATCCTCCGCGCATGCCTTCCGTGCGAGTCAATCTGTCCGACCGTTCCTACGATGTGGTTGTCGAACCCGGCCTGCTCCAGCGGGCGGGCCAAGCCATCCTTGAAGCAGGCATCAAGCCCTGCCGGGTCGCCGTCGTCACGGACAGCAACGTGGTGAAGTTCCACTCGGAGGCCCTACTCGCCTCGCTGGCTGAGGCTGGTTTCCAGACCACCCTCCATGTCGTTCCCGCCGGAGAATCATCGAAGTCGATGACCCAGGCGGAAGAAGTCTGCCGCGGAATGATCCGGGAGAACCACGACCGCAAATCCCTGCTTGTCGCCCTGGGCGGTGGTGTGGTGGGAGACCTCGCGGGATTCGTCGCAGCCATCTTCTACCGCGGCATCCCCTTCATCCAAGTGCCGACCACCCTGCTCGCTCAGGTCGATTCCTCCGTGGGAGGGAAAACCGGCGTCAACGTGGAGGAAGGGAAGAACCTGTTGGGAGCATTCCACCAACCGAAACGCGTGCTGGTGGATCCCCACACCCTGCGCACCCTGCCCGCCCGGGAGTTCCACGAAGGCTTCGCGGAGGCGATCAAGCATGCGGCCATCCGCGACGCCGGCATGGTGGGTGAACTGGCCGCGCTCGATCCCGAAAGCCGGGATGTGCCTGCGGATCTCATCGCCCGCAACATCGGCATCAAGGCCCGGGTCGTGGAGGAGGATGAGTACGAAACGAAGGACATCCGCGCACTGCTCAATCTGGGGCATACCATCGGCCACGGCATCGAGGCGTCCCTTCCCTACGGAGAGATGCTCCACGGTGAGGCCATCTCGCTGGGCCTGCGGGCCGCAGTGTTCCTGTCCGAGAGGAAGGCCGGCCTCCCACCGGAAGCTGGCCGTGCCATCATCTCCCTGCTGGAGCGTTTCCACCTCCCTGTCATCCTCCCGGAGCGGATCACCACGGACACGGTCATGGACCGGCTTTCCAAGGACAAGAAATTCTCATCCGGGCAGATCCGCTATGTGCTGATCGACTCTCCTGGCAGTGCCTTCGTCAGCAGGGACATCAACGCGGACGATCTCCGGGAGGCCATGGGGCACCTCCGGGACTGAGCCGGTGATGCCTGGATTTTCCGGGTTTTCTTGACTCCTCACGCCGGTCGGGACTTCGTTGGTCGCCATGGCCACCAAGCCTCCCAAGTTCCCATCATCTCCCCCGGCATCGAACATTCTGACAAAGCTGCCGAAGATCATCTTCGGGGTTTTCATCCTGATCATGGTGCTGTCGGGGCTGTTTTCCTCATTCTACACCGTCCCGGCGGAGTCGCAGGCGGTGGTTCTCCGCTTCGGCAAGCCGATCAAGACCAGCATGCCCGGCCTCCACTTCAAGATCCCATTCGGCGTGGACAAGAGCTATGCGGTCCAGGTTGAGCGGCAGATGAAGCAGGAATTCGGCTTCGGCACGGACAACTCGACCAATCCCTGGCAATACGGAGCGGAGGACGAGCAGGAGCAGGAGAAGAACATGGTCACCGGAGATCTCAACGCAGCCTTGGTGGAGTGGGTGGTGCAATACCGGATCGATGATCCCATGCAATACCTCTTCGAGGTGGAGTCCCCGGATGCGGCCCTGCGGGACCTTTCCGAGAACGTGATGAGGGAGGTCGTCGGAGACCGCACGGTGGATGAGGTCATCACCATCGGACGGCAGGAGATCGAGACCATCGCCACCCAGAAGCTCCAGGATGCCACACGCAGCTATGAGATGGGCCTGCGCATCGACCAGATCCAGCTCAAGAACGTGAATCCTCCGCGCCGCGTGCAGGGCAGCTTCAATGAGGTGAACAACGCCCTCCAGGAGAAGGAAAGCGCCATCAACATCGCCAATGGAGAATACAACAAGGCCGTGCCGCTCGCGCGCGGTGAGGCGGACCGGATGGTCAGCGCCGCTGAAGGGTACGCCATGAAACGGGTGAACGAGGCCGAGGGTGATGTCGCCTCCTTCGAGGCACTGCTCAAACAGTACAGCACCGCGCCCGACGTCACGCGGAGACGCATCTATCTGGAAACCATGTCCGAGATTCTCCCCAATATCGGCAGGACCGTGATGCTGGATGAGGACGCGAAGGGCCTGCTGCCGCTGCTCAACCTTGGCGGTTCCACCGTGACTCTTCCGGAAGGAGGTGCCCGATGAACATGCGCGCATTCGTCACCTTCCTCGTCGTCGTGGGTTGCATCCTACTGCTGATGATCTTCTCCGGCTGTTTCTACACCGTGAAACCGTCGGACCAGGTGATCATCACCGAGTTCGGCAACCCCGTTGGCAAGCCCATCACTGAACCGGGGCTGCATCTCAAGAAGCCGTTCATCCAGGTGGTGAACGTCATCCCGAAAAACATCCGACCATGGGATGGACCCAGGAATGAGATGCCCACCAAGGACAAGCTCTACATTTCGGTGAACGCCTTCGCCCGCTGGCGCGTCACGGATCCGCTGGAGTATTTCCGCCGCCTGCGGGACGAGCGCAGCGCCCTCTCGCGGATCGAGGACATCATCGGCAGCGAAACCCGCAGCGCGGTCGCCAAGCATGATCTCATCGAGATCATCCGCACCGACAAAGCCCGCAAGCCTCTCCGGGACGAAACCTTGGAGGAAATGACCGAGAACTCACCCGGCAGCATCGGCACCCTGCCGCCCATCCGTCGTGGCCGCCACGCCATCGAGGCTGACATCCGGAATGACGCCAGGGCGAAGCTCGCTGAACTGGGCATCGAGCTGCTGGACGTCCGATTCAAGCGGATCAACTACAACTCGACGGTGGTCGAGAAAATCTATGAGCGGATGATCTCCGAGCGTCTCCAGATCGCCTCGAAATTCCGGTCGGAAGGCCAGGGTCAGGCCGCGCGGATCCTGGGCGACAAGGAAAGGGATCTGAACAAAATCGAATCCGAAGCCTACAAGAAGGTCCAGACCACCCGTGGTGCGGCTGATGCCAAAGCTTCCGAAATCTATGCCCGGGCCTACGGCCAGCGGCCGGAAGCGGCGGAACTCTATGAATTCCTGAAGTCCATGGAGATGTACCGTCGCACCATCGGCGGAGACTCCACCCTGATCCTTTCGACGGACAGCGATCTATTCAAATACCTCAAATCCGCTGACGGAAAGCCGAAGGCACCGGCCCTCCCGCGAGCGGAGTGACAACCTGGTAAAAATGCGGGGTTTCTGCATTCATAAGCGGGAAATCCCCGGAATGAGTGTTTTCCGGGCACAAGAGGTCCGCGGATACGTATTATCGCCCGACGTGTAATGTCCTCATAAGCACATTGTCGAACTGACCTTTGGTATCACCAGAGGCAAAGGCTGTAAGGTGATGCTCACACCCGCAGACGCCAACGGATCACCCACCCGGCTCACCTTCAACGGTGGAACGGGATTCCGGAAGGCGGCTGATCACCCGCACCCCCTTACATCCAGTTCCGATGAGCGCACGCTCGAAAATAGGCGTCCTTGCCATGGCAGGGGCGCTGGCCCCCTGTCACCAGAGCCATGCCCAGGTCCAATGTTGGGCTCCCGGGATGATCGCGCCGGTGAGCCTCACCGAAACGAATCGTTCCGCGACCATCTCCGTCGGCAAGCCGTTCCGTTACGACGTCTTCGGAGTGGCTGGAAAGCTCGAACTCGGTGAACGGGCGGTGAATGCCACCGTGGTCAACGGGGTCTTCAAGGAAAAGCTCCTGGGCGGCCTGCTGGGCACCGGCGGCACGGTCCAGTCCACGGGCTTCGTTGCCCTCCAGACCGGACTGACGAACTTCTATCCCCAGCGTCTCTCGATCAAATCGAGCACCCCCGGCACTTCCGTCGGGCCGGTCCACCAATACGGCGCCAACTGGACGCTCAGTGATCCCCTGCATCCGGCCACCGTGAACCTCGGATTCCACATGCCAGGGTCCTCGCTGCTCGGCTCCCTGCTTCCAGGCATCGCCAGTCCGGCCAACTACAACCTCAACCCGAAGGGTTACTTCTACGTTCTGGGGGAATACCACGCCGCCCC
Source organism: Luteolibacter sp. SL250 (assembly GCF_026625605.1). Lineage (NCBI taxonomy): Bacteria > Pseudomonadati > Verrucomicrobiota > Verrucomicrobiia > Verrucomicrobiales > Verrucomicrobiaceae > Luteolibacter > Luteolibacter sp. SL250. The sequence goes on along the minus strand of NZ_CP113054.1, from coordinate 2,844,969 downwards.
GCCAGTGATGTCCGGGGTACTGACCATGTCCTCCGCGGATCAGGTCATCACCGGATCCATGGTGAACGTCTCCTTCCAGATCGCCCGCTATGACGCACCGATCTACCGTCCGCCCTTCCTCGGGCTGGATCTCGCGGATGTGGGGCTGACCGTGCTGGGATCCCCGCCCGCCGAGCCTCCTGCCGGACCGCTCACCCAGGCCATCGCGCCCATTACCACCGGCCTGAGCACCGACCTGAACGTCACCGTGGACATCGCCACCGGCCAGGGTCCGGGATGGCTGAAGGTCACCATCACACCCTGAGATGAAGCATCACCTCCACATCCTCGGCCTGCTCGCCGCCACCTGTTCCGTCCTCCATGGAGCGGATGTGCCGGAACGCAAGCCGGGAACCGGGCTGGCCGTCGTGCCGAAGGACGCCGGACACCCAACCATCGATTCGACCACGGATGAGCAACTGACCGCCCGGAGGCAGGCATCTGTAGCCGGGCAGGAACTGCCCAAACCGATGCCACCGCAGCCGCAGGGCTTCGGACTGCTGGAGATGTCCACCCCGCTGGAAGGCGGCGGCGAATTCATCCTCCTGCCAAAGGACAGCGTCATCTGGTGCCCACCCGGCCTGCGAAGCCACATGGTTTCATCGCCCTCCGGCAAGTTCACCGACTGGCTGACCTTTTTCTCAGCGAACCGCGCGTGGATCACCACCATGGATGTCACCCATGACCAGATCACCGGCAAGACCCCGCTGCATCCCGACACCATGGAACGATACAGGAAAGGAAACCTGCTCGTTGTCGCAACCTTCCAGGGAGGCCCCATTTCCATCCCGACCCAGACGCCATGAAAACCCGGCAGATTTCCCTTTTCATCATCACGCTGCTGGTATCCCAGGCAGAGGCTGTGGATTTCGTCCGGCAGATCCAGTTGATCAATGGACGGACGGTCGTCTATGACACGCCCATCGCCCAGAAGAATGGCACGGTGCGGTCGAAGCCACTGGAGGGTGATGGCGCGATCTTCCAGCTCTACGCCTACCAGGATCCCGTCTTCAGTCCGTTCACACTACTCGACGCCGCCGTGGGTACTGCAGTGCGCGCGAATGTATCCCTCAGCTCCAACCTCATCGACCTGACGGTGCTGGGCATTCATCTGGACATCAACCTCGGCAGCGATCCGGCTGGTTCCTCCCTGCCGCAGCTCCTGGCGGAGCAAACCGTGGGCGCCTACATCCCGGAGGCACGGATCTCCCTCACCTCCGCGGACCCCTATTTCCCGCCCCGCACCAGGGCGGACCAACCTTTCGCCGCCAGCGTGGCGGTCGGCCGGCTCCCCACGGACACGGACAATCTGCCCGAGGGCGTCCCCACCAAGGTGACGATGGCCCGCAGCTACAAGCTCTACGAGAGGACCCTCCACATCCCTGCCGAGAACGGCACCGGACAGGGAACCTACGACCAGGGCTTCGAGTTCAGCAAGAACGGCACCTTCAGCCTTCCGGGCATCTATCAGAATCTTCCCGGGGAGTTCCCGACCAAGGCCATGGGCGAGGAATCATTCACCGCCACGGTGAAGCTCGGCGACGCACGTGCCACCGTCGGCTCCGCGACCATCCAGATCTGGCCGGTATGCACCGCGGTGATCGAGGGGATCGAGCCCGGGAAAACGTATCAGGAAGCGCCCCCGGAGGCCCGGGTGACCCTGACGGATCTCTATCCGGACAGCGTGACCTACGCCCAGATCTACCGCGGACCTCCCGCCCTGGGAACCACGGGGACCAAGCTGCCGTCCTCAGCCTTCTCCATCAACACCTTCGCCCCGCAGAATGCCGTGGTGCCGCTGGCCGACATCGCGGATGGATTCGGGGAGGATGGAACCTACACCATCGAGGTGCTGACGATCACGCCTTTCAACCACCGGCAGCCCGAACGGATCGCTTATGTCTCCTTTGAGCTGAAACGGACGATTTCCGTCCGGGCGATGTCCGCTACGATGGAGTAAAGGCGGATCAGGGCTTCGCCCGGAATTCGCTGTCGTATTGGCCGATCTTCTCCACCGGAATCTGCTGGAACCCGAGCTTGAATGCCGGCGAGTCCTTCTTCAGGCGATAGTCATCCTTTTCCTGATTCTCGAAGAGCGGATCAGCGATGATGGAGTGCTTGTCCCAACCGACGGACTGCCATGATGTCCAGCCGTCGAGTGCCACCGCCTCATGGACCGTCAGGTCCTTGATCAGAACGTCCCCCTCGGAATCCGCCAGATCCACGCGGATGAAGAACTTGCTCATCCAGGGCTTCCACTTCGGATCGGACTCCCGGAGCATCGCGCCGGTGAGTTCGAATTCCTGCCACTCCGTGCCGAGGGTCACTCCCTTGGCGTCGGATTGCCAATAGCCGTTCCCGGCTGAGAAAATGGCGTAGGAAAAACTGCCCCGCATGCCGGGCTTGGTCCCTTTCAGCTTCATCTTCGCCCGATAGGCTCCGCCCGCCTTGGCAGGCATCGACGGACTGTGCAGGCTTACCTTGCTGTTCTTCGGGTCATCGCTGGTTGCGGCTTCCACCCGCAGGACGTTTTCCGGCTCCGCCTGGAGTTTCAGTTCCTTGCGAGGCTTGTGGTTCCATCCCCATCCCTTCGGCACCTTGCCCTCCGGTGTGCCCGCCAGCAAGGCAGAGCTCCCCATGAGTTCTTCACCGGTATCAGCTCCGGTGAGGACCACGGAGGTGTTGATCTCCCTGCCGCCGTTCCAGACCAGATTCCGGTCGAACGTGTTGTATTCCGCGGAAACACTCTTCAGGTCCGCATAGCGGAGGGAGGCATCCTTCCAGGCGATGATGTTCCTTTGTGCGATGTTCCCGGACATGATGGTTCCGTCCGGACGGACCGCGTTGCGCGGGTCGAAGTCCATGTTCCGCAGCCCCTTCCAGGCGGGCTGCTCCTTCACCTTGTCCCAGCCGTCGATCATCATCTGATGGTGGTTCTTGAAGAACGGATGGTTGCCGCTCCAGCCGCTGTACTCCACCTGGCGCTCGCCGCCGTCCACGAAGATGTTGTTCTCGATGATGTGGTCGCGGCCGTTGTGCAGGTGCAGTGCGGCACGTGCGCTGCGCACCACGATGTTGCCCACGATGTCCAGACCGCCCGCGTTGTCATCCATGTAGATGCCCCAGGTGAAGTGGGGGTGCTTCAGTCCGTCCGCACCCTGCCCCACGCCGATGGTGTCGTGGATGAAGTTGTATTTCAGGGAGGTGCCGCGGGAGCTGATCCAGTCCCGCCCTCCGGTATAAACCGCACCGCCGTCCTGGGTCTCCAGCACGGTGTGGTGCATGTGGTTGTAGTCGACCACGAGATTGTTCCCGCTGAACTGGACGGCCATCCGGGGAGTATGGTGGATGTGGTTGTGGGTCGCCTTGTTCCCCACCCCACCCAGGCCGATGCCGGCACCGTTCTTCTGGATCATGCCGGGATGGTGGACGTGGTTGTTGTCCGCCACGTTGTTCGCGGACTCCAGTTTCACCCGATCACCACCGCCCAGGCTGATGCCCGTGGCACCGGTGAAAGAGACATCATTTCCGGTCGCCAGGTTGTTCTTTCCATGCATGGAAATCCCAGAGCCGTTCCAGCCGCCCGCTTCGGTGATGACACAACCGGCCACGGTGCAGTTCTCCGTTCCGGAAAAGCTGATGGCAGTCTCCGTGCAACCGGTGAAGTTCAGACCGCGGATGGTGATGTGCTTGGTGGCTGCCGCCATCTTCACGAAGCTCCCCAGCTTCGGGATCCGCACCTCACCCTGGTCTGCCGGAGGCCAGAAGTAGAGGGTTTCCGTCGTGCGGTCGATGTACCACTCGCCGGGTGCATCCAGCTCCTCAAGGGCGTTCTGGATGAAATACCGGTTGTGTGGGTGAAGATCATAGCCGCAGTCCTTCTGCAGTGTCAGGGTGTTCGCTGTGGCATCGACCGATGCCACCGGCATGATGAAATTCCACCAGCCGTAGCCCGCGAAAATGTTCATCTCAAGCTCCTCCGGTTTCGCCCATTTCCGGACGTCCTTCGGATCCAGATAGGCCACACGCTTCCAGCGGTGCCCCTCGATCTTGTCCTTCGGCACGTCCTTGAGAAACGCCCATCCGCTGTAGAGCGGATCCGCCGGGTCCGCATTCGGGTATCGTGCCAAGGGCTGGCGCTTGCCATTGAACAGCAACTGCCGGATCGCCGCCTTGCCCAGTCCCAGTTCCTTCAGGTCGGCCTTCCGGATCTTTCCTTGGTGCCCGGTGAAATCCTCCACCTTGGGGGCTCCGTTGAACCAAGCCGTTTCCCCCTCCACCCCGCGATAGACCACCGGGAATTTCTCCGTGCCGGAATCGATCACATCGAGGGCGAGCGTCTCTTGCATTTCATAGGCTCCCCCGTGAACCCAGACGGTGACCGCTTCATTGAGCGGCGCCTTCTTCTTCAGGGCACGGATGGCATCGCGGGCCTGCACCAGGGTGCCGAACGGAGCCTCCACGGTCCCCGGAGCGTCCGCCTTTCCGGAGGGGGTCACATGGAACTCCAAGGCGAAGGCGGAACTCGCCAAAAACAAACAAAAACCGAAACGAACCAACATAATCAGACACAGAACCAACCATAACCGACCCGACTTGCACCAAAAAAAATCCGGAAACCGCACGAAGCGGCTCCGGATGGTGAAAAAGACTACCGGTTTGGCCGGAACGTATCAGCCGCAACCGCAACCACCACCGCAGCAACCGCCGGAATCCTGGATGTCGTCCTCAGTGGCGACACGGCCAAGTTCGATGGTCGCACCGACGTACTTGGCGATTTCCCCCTGGAGCTGCTCCAGTTCCCGTTGGGCTTCGAGGAAGTCACGGGCGATCTCGTTGGCGAACAGGGCGTCGCGGGCGGCTTCGAACTCGGTGACCTCGGACTTGCTGAGTTCGATCCCGGCCCGTTGCTTGTGGGCGAGCTCATCGCCGCGCTCATGGACACTCTGGTACTGGAGGCGTGCGGCGTCATCGGAGAGGAAGCGCTCGACCTTAGCCTGGTTCTTACGGAAAGAAGGGTCCGCGACGATTTCGGCGCAAAGTTCTTTGGTTTTCGCAATGACTGCGGACTGTTCGGCAACGGCTGACATAGCGGTTTTATAAACCCGCCCACCCCGACTGGCAACGGAACATTTTCCGGACGGTGGTCCCCGGTAAGTTTGCGCTGGGCCATGGGCAGCCAATGCCTACCATCTCCCCCAACTTTCATGTCCATCCAACCGATCAAAGACGGAATCCGTTCCCACGTCCGCATCGACTTCTACGGGAATGTCCACAAGCGCCTGCGCGGCACCGATGCGGACAAGCGCTACGCCACGGAAGTGGAGGTGCTGAAGGTGCTCGAGCAACGGGGCTGCCCTTACGTGCCGAAGGTGATCGAGGAACATCCGGAGGAGAACTACTTCGTCTCCACCAACTGCGGGATGCCCGCCCCCCATATCCCGAAAGAGCGGGCGGACCAGCTTTTCGCCGCGCTGGAGCGTGACTACGGAGTCCGGCATCTGGACGCGGAGCCGCGGAACATCACCTACTCGGACAAACTGGCGCGTTTCTGCATCATCGACTTCGAGTTGGCGGAAATCCTGCCGTTCCCCACGCCATCGGAGGATGCATCCCAGCCCGCCGCCAATATCTGATCCATCCTCCCAGAAAAACCCACCGTGTCCGAAGGCGCGCTTTTCCACTGGTCCTATCGATCCCACAGCGGATCCCGCAAACCCCGGAATGACGATTCCGTGGTGGCATTCGCTTCGGGCCTTGGCGGAGCTGAATCGCTCCCGGAATCCGGGAGCAGGACCTTGTCCGAATGTGACCTAGTTTTCGCGGTCTCTGATGGGATGGGTGGCGGAAATGCGGGAGATCTGGCTTCCTCCCTTTTGTTGCGTGGGATGAGCGAAATGATCCCGGAGACATTCAAAGCCGCGGCTTCAGGTTTCTTCCCGGACTCACTGGAGCATCTCGGCGACACGCTCCGGGCCGTGCATGAGCAGATCAACGTGGCCGCGGCATCCTGTGAGGAACAGAAAGGGATGTCCGCCACGGTGGCACTGGCGTGGTTCACCCCGGAGAACCTCTATCTGGCGAATGTGGGTGACTCCCGGATCTACCTTTCACGCGGTGGAGAACTCACCCAGCTCTCCAAAGACCACACCCTCGCCTGGGATCAGTGGAAACGGGGCCAGATCGGCGAGATGCAATATCGCTCCCACCCTCGTCGGTCGGCGCTCTACGAAGTCATCGGTGGCGGCCACCCAAGGATGCGGCCCCATCTGGCAGCAGTCCCCTATCTCCCCGGTGACCGCTTCCTGATCTGCTCCGACGGACTCATCGACGGGCTTACCGAACAGCACATCGCCAATGCCCTGTCGGAAGACCTCAGCCCCACCGGAGCGTTGGAAAAGATGATGGAACGGGCTCTCCGCAGTGCCGGCGGCGATGATACCACGCTCATAGTGATCCACTTGTAGAATTCATTGAAAATTTTCGAAGTTTCCACCCGCTGGCATATTAGTTGCTTTCATACCTCTCGGAAAGCAATCCGCCCATTGAGAATCTTCACAGATTCCCCTTGACCGGGCTGCTCTCCAAAAATACCGCTAACGCACTGATTACCAAAAAATATGGCCAAATACAAATTGGAATACATCTGGCTCGACGGCTACAAGCCAACCCCGAACCTCCGCAGCAAAACCCTCATCAAGGATTTCGACGCATTCCCGAAGCTTGAAGAACTGCCAAACTGGGGCTTTGACGGTAGCTCGACCCAACAGGCTGAAGGCCGCAGCTCCGACTGCGTCCTGAAACCAGTGGCCCTCTATCCGGACACCACCCGCCGCAACGGCGTGCTCGTGATGTGCGAAGTCATGATGCCAGATGGTGTGACCCCCCATCCTTCCAACTCCCGTGCCACCATCCTGGACGATCCGGGCGCATGGTTCGGTTTCGAGCAGGAATATTTCCTTTATCAGGACGGCCGTCCCCTCGGCTTCCCGACCGATGGCTACCCAGCCCCGCAAGGTCCATACTACACCGGCGTCGGCTACAAGAACGTGGGTGACATCGCCCGCCAGATCGTTGAGGAGCACCTCGACCTCTGCCTTGACGCAGGCATCAACCACGAAGGCATCAACGCCGAAGTGGCGAAAGGCCAGTGGGAATTCCAGATCTTCGGCAAAGGCTCCAAGAAGGCCGCCGACGAAGTGTGGGTTGCCCGTTACCTCCTGATCCGCCTTTGCGAAAAGTACGGTATCGACATCAACTTCCACTGCAAGCCGCTGGGTGACACCGACTGGAATGGTTCCGGCATGCACGCGAACTTCTCCACGGACTACCTCCGTGAAAAGGGCGGCAAGGCCTACTTCGAGGCCCTGATGGCTGCATTCGGCGACCACACCGCCGAGCACATCGCCGTCTATGGTCCGGACAACCACATGCGCCTCACCGGCCTCCACGAAACCCAGTCGATCGACAAGTTCTCCTACGGAGTCGCTGACCGTGGTGCATCCGTCCGCGTTCCGCACAGCTTCGTGAAGGGTGACGCCTATCGTGGCTATCTCGAGGACCGTCGTCCGAACTCCCAGGGTGATCCATACCAGATCGCCTCCCGGATCCTCGCGACCATCGAGACCGTGCCCAAGCCCTGATTCTTTCCGGGTTATTCCGTTCATCGCAAAACCGTCTTCCCTTCATCGGGAAGGCGGTTTTTCCGCGTTCAGGCGTGAGAATGAACCTCATCCAGTGGATCACAACATCCTGGCGTAGAGGCTCTTCAGGGAGGTTTTCCACTTTTCCAGGAATGCCAGGTTCCTTACCTTCTCCGAGCCCGTAGCTGAATCCGGATTCGTGGCCATCCACGGCGCGAACACGGCGCATTCCGCCGCCAGGGAGGCATCCACCTCCGCGATCATTTCCTCAACGCGCTGGAGGCAGTTCTGGAGTTCCGGCTCCAGCAATGCCTTCCCCAGGGCCGACTGGGCGGTCTCCCGCTTGCGGATCACGGTTTCCGCCATCTGGCTGACCGGGCCGATCTTTCCGAACAGATCCATCAGTCCCGGGGCGATCATGCCACGGGGTTCCACGGCCGTTCCCCGGAGGGAAAGCCAGTGGGCAAGCCGCCGGGACGGGCTGGACAGAATCGCGAGAGCTTCCTTCAGTGCGGCGAATTCCCCTTCCCCACCTCCGGCATCCGGGTGCAGCCGCTTTCCGGCTTCCCGGAACGCGCCACGGAGCTCTTCATCGCCCAAGTCCAGCCGTGGCGGCAGCGAGAGGGTCTCGAAAGCATCCGTCATCACGCCGCGAAGCTTTCACCGCATGAACAGGTGACCACCGCATTCGGGTTGCTCACCTTGAAGCCGCCCTGCTGGAGGTCATCGGAGTAGTCCAGTTCGCTGCCGCTGACAAAGAGGGCGCTTTTCGGGTCGATGACCACGTTGACCCCGTTGCTGGGAACGAGGATGTCTCGGTCCCGCGGCCCATCGACCAGATCCATCTTGTATTGGAGTCCGGAACAGCCGCCGCCCACCACGGCGATGCGCAGCCCACCGTCGGGCCTGCCCTGGCGCTCCAGCAAGCCACGCAGGTGGCCGGAGGCGCCGTCCAGCACCTTGATGAGCTTCTCGTTACCTATCTTGTAGTTGGCCGTCATGGCTTCGTATCGACTTTGGTAGCACAAAAAAGGCGACGGTCATAGACCGCCGCCCCTTTTTCATGTGGGAAAATGATCAGGACTCCTCTTCGGCAGGTGCCGGAGCGCCTTCCTCGATGTTCTCGATCGCCTCAACCGTCTTGTCGGCGACTTCCGCCACGGCGGCATCATCGACTTTCTTCGCAGGAGCCTTCTTGGCGGCTGCCTTCTTGGCAGGAGCGGCGGCTTTCTTCGCAGGAGCGGCTGCCTTCTTGGCAGGAGCGGCTGCTTTCTTCACGGTCGAAGACTTCTTGGAGATGCCACCCAATTTCGCCTGATCCTTCTTGCGGTTCAGGTAGTCGGCACGGCGGCGGCGTTTGATGATCTTATTGGATTGCTGTCCCATGATTGGTAGAGCCACTGGCTAGGGACTGGAGCCGACCAGCGCAAGATCATAATTCCACAAGGCCTGCGAACCGTCCCGGACGGGGAGAAATTGAGCTGAGATTCGCATTCGACATTCCGCCGCTTCCCGGCGCAGAGTCCCCGCCCCATGGCAGGACTCATCATCGCACCGCGCGCCCGCATTTTCCACGGTCACGAGTGGATCTACGCCACCGAGATCAAGAAGGCATTCGGCAATCCGCAGCCCGGGGATGTGATCACGCTGAAGGATTTCCGCGACCGGCCGCTCGGCTCCGCCATCTACAATCCGCAATCCCAGATTGTCGCCCGCCGCTTTTCACGCCGGAAGCAGGACCTGGATCTGGATTTCTTCACCCGCCGCATCCAGCAGGCGATCGAGCACCGCCAGCGCCGTGGCATCGACGATACCCTCGCCCGTCTGGTCTGGAGCGAGTCCGACGGCATCCCCGGCCTGATCGTGGACCGCTACGGCGACCACCTCTCCGTCCAGACCCTGACGCTGGCCATGGATCAGAGGAAGGAACTCATCCGTGACGCCCTGCTCGCGCTGCTTTCCCCGAAGTCCATCGTCCTGCGGAACGACTCCCCCTACCGCAAGGCGGAGGGGATGGAGCCGGGCATCGAGATGCTCCACGGCGAAAACCCCGGACCGTTCCAAGTGCGGGCGAACGACCTGACTTTCGAGATCGACCTCTTCGACGGGCAGAAGACCGGCCTCTACCTCGACCAGCTCCAGTCCCACGCCGAGGTGGCGAAGCTGGCCAAGGGCAAGCGGGTGCTCGACTGCTTCACCAACCAGGGCGGATTCGCGCTCGCCTGTGCGAAGGCGGGAGCCGCGAAAGTCACCGCGGTGGATGTCTCCGCGAGCGCCTGTGAGGCCGCGAGGAAGAATGCGGAGGTCAACGGAGTGGAGATCGATGTCATCGAGCACAACGTCTTCGATTTCCTCAAGCACGCGAAACCGGACTACGATCTCATCATCCTGGATCCGCCGAGTTTCACCCGGAACAAGAAGACGCTCATGGATGCCATGCGCGGCTACAAGGAGATCCACCTGCGCTCGCTGAAGCTGCTGGAAAAGGGCGGCATCCTCTCCACCTTCTGCTGCTCCCACCACGCGTCGCGCGAGCTGTATCTGGAGAATATCGTGGATGCCTCCATCGATGCGAAGAAGTCCCTGCGCCTGGTCGCGGAGCACAGCCAGCGCGCGGACCATCCGATCCTGCTTTCCATCCCGGAGACGGGCTACCTGAAGGGCTTCACGGCCGAGGTGATCGCCAGCCGCTGACCGGTCGCGCGGCGGGTCGGCGATTTCCCATGATTTCGTTGAAAAATGAAATCATGCGGACGTGTATGGCAAAGGTTGGCACCGGTCCGTCCGGATGCTTGCCCGCGACCCAACCCATCCGCAGGTCATGCAAAACCCCACCACGTCCCGCCGGAATTTCATCAGGACATCCTCCGCCTTTCTCGCCCTGCCGTGGCTGGAGACCTACGGCGCCCCGGGAGGGCCGCCCGCACCACGCCGGATGGTGAATGTCTGCACCGCCTTCGGACTGTATGGGCCATCCTTTTTCCCAAAGACCGCAGGCAGGGACTACGAGCCGGGCGAATACCTGGGCATCCTCAAGGATCTCCGGGAGCGGTTCACGGTGTTCTCCGGGATTTCCCATCCCGAGATCGGCGGCGACCACGCATCGGAAGTGTGTTTCCTCACCAGCGCGAAGCACCCCACCTCCAGCGGTTTCCGGAACACGGTGTCGCTGGACTATCTGGCGTCCCGGCATGTGGGGAGCGCCACGCGCTTTCCTCTGCTGTCCCTGCGGACGCATGACGGCGGGGGCGGCCTTACCTACACCGGCACCGGCGCGGGAGTGCCTCCGCTGGACTCCCCTTCGCGGGTCTTTGCGAAAATGTTCCTCGCCGGACAGGCGAAGGAGGTGGAGGCGGAGGTGGAACGCCTTCGGCAGGGCCGAAGCGTGCTCGACCGGATGGGCGACCGCTTTTCCTCGCTGAAAGGAAAGCTCAGTGTGCGGGACCAGACCCAGCTCAATGACTACACGGATGCGGTGCGGGACATGGAGAAGCAGCTCCAGGCCGACGAGGCATGGGCCGTGAAGCCCAAACCACAGATCAGCGAGGCCCCACCCGTGGACAGCAATGACCGGGCGGACAGCATCGGCCGGGCGCGCTTGTTATTCAATCTCACACGACTCGCGCTGCAGACGGACTCCACGCGGGTGATCTCGATCTTCATCCGGGGGATGGATCTCAAGCCACCGATCGATGGTGTGGACGAGGACCATCACGGCCTGTCCCACCATGGGAAGAATCCTGCGAAGATCGAGCAACTGCGGATCATCGAGCGCGCGGAGATGCAAGCGTTCCGGGATTTCCTCACCTCGCTGCGGGATACCCCGGAAGGCGGCGGCAGTCTGCTGGATTCCACGCAGGTGCTCATCGGCAGCAATCTGGGGGACGCCAGCGGCCATGGCACCACCAACCTTCCCATCCTGCTGGCAGGTGGAGGGCACCGTCATGGCGGCCATGTCGCCGGAGACACGGAACGCAACACGCCGCTGGGCAACCTGTTCGTCACGATGCTGCAGGAGTTCGGCGTGGAGACGGATCGGTTCGGTTCCAGCACGGGCAATATGAACGGCATGCTCTGAAAGGCCATGCACGCGCTGAAACGAATCTCCATCCTGCTCGCCGGCATGTCCTTTCTCCGCGCCGTGGCGGCGGAGGATGCAGCCGTGTCCTATGGCAGGCAGGTGGAAGCGGTGCTGGAAGCCCACTGCAAGGAATGCCATTCCGGAAAGAAGGCGGAGGCAAAGGTGGATCTGGACAGCAGCCTTGAAGCGCTGATGGCGGACAAGGATCTGTGGTTCCGGATCCTGGACCAACTGGAGTCTGGCAACATGCCGCCGGAGGATGAGGAACAGCCGGCGGCGGAAAAGAGGCAGGCGGTGATCGGCTGGATCAAGGGTGACTTCAGCCGCATGCATCTGGAAAAGCAGCGGAGCGAGGGCCGCAGCATGCTGCGGAGGCTTTCCCAAAACGAGTATGCCAACACGGTCCAGGATCTGACCGGCATGCGTCCCACGGTGGGCATCAACCTGCCGGAGGACAACCTGATGGACGGCTATGACAAGGTGGGCGGCGCGCTGGGACTTTCCGCCAGCGGCGCGGCGGGCTATGTCACCATGACGGAGGCGGTTTTGAAATGGATCCTCCGCCCCCTGCCGCAAGGGGAAGCCCCGCAGTCGGCGGAGTTCGATCCGGCGCGGACCCGGAAAGCCGTCGCGAAGCCCAGCGAGCAGTCGAAAGGCCACATCCTGGAACTTCCCGATGGGACGATGGTTTCCTTCAACTCCGATCTGACCTCCGGCCCGGTCACCTACAAGGGCACCGAGCGTCCGGGCATCCACCGGATGAAGATCTCCGCCTACGCCTACCAGACGGACAAGCCGCTGGTGGTGGGGATTTACGCCGGGCATACCAGCGCGTATCCGCAGATCGTCGAGCTGGTCGGCATCATCGAAGTGCCACCGGGAAAACCCTCCGTCATCGAAACGGATGTGTATCTGCGGACACGTGACCTGAATGACAAGGCCCCGGTGGGTGATGGCATCCGGTTCGTTCCCTTCGGACTCGGCGTGCCGGTCCCGAAGAACCACCAGGCCTCCGAGTGTAAGGGGCCCGGATTGGCGCTGCAATGGGTGGAGGTGGAATCCCCCGCCCTGCCCCTGCCCGGCGACCGCTGGCTGACGGCTGACTTTCCGCCGGAACTCGACCAGCTCCTGCGCAAGCCCGGCGACAACACGAAGCTGCCTCCGGAGCTGAAGGAGTCCTTCTCCGCCGCGATGCGCAAGACATTCGCAAGGATCGGCACACGGCTCTACCGCCGTGATTTCACCGCCGGAGAACTGGACGAGGTGATGTCACGGCTGACCGCCGCGGTGGATGCCGGCATGCCGGTGAAGCGGGCATTTCTGGACGAGGTGACCCTGCTCATGACCTCGCCGGATTTCCTCTGTCTGGTGGAGGAGCCAGGGAAACTCTCCGCACACGCGCTGGCCTCGAGGTTGTCCTATTTCCTGTGGGGATCCACGCCGGATGATGAACTGATGGAAGTGACAGCCACCGGCGGAATCTTGGATCCCGCCACCCTGAGGCGGCAGACGGAACGCATGCTGGAGGATCCGAAGGCGGAGCGTTTCATCACGGACTTCGCGAAGCAGTGGCTCGGCCTGCGTGCCATCAATGATACCTCACCCGACGGGAACCTTTATCCGGAGTATGGGGAATTCCTGAAGCTCTCCAGCGTGTGGGAGACGGAGGGATTCCTACGCCGCATGCTGAAGGAGAACATCGGCGTGAAGGATCTGGTCGCGGCGGACTGGACCATGGCGAACGGGGCGCTCGCCACGCACTATGGGATCCCCGGGGTGGAAGGCGCGGGCCTGCGGCTGGCAAAGTTGCCGGCGGGTTCCCCGTTCGGCGGGATCTGGACGCAGTCCTCTGTGATGAAGGTGACCGCCAACGGGACCGTAACCTCTCCGGTGAAACGGGGACGCTGGCTGGCGGAACGGCTGCTTGGCACGCCGATCCCTCCCCCGCCCCCGGGCATCAAGCCGGTGGAACCGGACGTCCGCGGGGCGAAGACGCTGCGGGAACAGTTCGCGATGCATGCTGAGGGACGTTCCTGCGCTGCCTGCCACGCACGGTTCGATCCCTACGGCTTCGCGCTGGAAAGCTTCGACGTGATGGGAAACCACCGCGATCACTACCGGATGGTGAACCGGGAAACATTGTCCATTTCCGTGCGGGAGCGGAAACCGGAGCAACTCACGTGGAAGGATGGACTGCCAGTGGACAGCTCAGGGCAGACGCCGGATGGCAAACGATTCGCGAATATCCATGAGTTACGCACCTATCTGGCCCACCGGCCCGCCTTGCTGGCCAAAGGAGTCACGAGGCACCTGGTTACCTACGCAACGGGCGCGGTGCCCACTCCGTTCGACCAACCCGCCATCGACGGGATTGTCGCCCGTGCCGGGAAGGATGGCTACGGGATGCGCTCGCTCATCCACGAAGTGGTGCAGAGCGAGCTGTTCCAGTGGAAGTGACCGGAGGCTGTCAGTAGGCGGGCTTCGTGCCGAACCAGTCCGGCCGCCTGGGATCCAGATACGGATTGGGGATGACGTCCGACTGGAGCCTGGCGACGGCGGCCTCGTCCAAGTCCACTCCCAAGCCCGGCTTTCCGGCGATGGGTTCCATCCAGCCGGATGACCAGTCGTGGCGTTCCGGGATGATGTCGGCGCTGAGATTGGGATACTGAGTGTCGATCGCCAGACTGAGGTTCGGCACACTCGCCGCGAAGTGGAGGTAGGCCGCCATCGAGACGCCGCATTCTCCTCCGCTGTGGAGGGTCACCGGGATGCCCGCCGCCTCACAGAGGGCGGCCTGCTTCCTTGCCTGGATAAGCCCCCCCGCTTCGTGGGGATCGATCACCACCACATCCGCAGCCTCCGCAGCGATGATGGAATGGACATCCTGCAGGGTGTAGGCAGCCTCATCCAGCGCGATGGGGATGCAGGTGTTCTTCCGCAGATGGGCGCTGCCTGCCAGATCCTCCAGCGGCAATGGCTGCTCGACATACTCGAGGTCGAAGGGTTCCAGCTTCCGTAGCTGGCGTTTCGCGGTACCGATGGTCCAGGCCCCGTTCGCATCGCCACGGATCCTCGCGGTCGGTCCCGCTCCGTCCCTCACAGCCCGCACCAGCTCGATGTCGAGAGCTTCGCCCATCCCCAGCTTCAGCTTGAGCGTGCCGAACCCACGGCTGACGAAATCCGCCGCCTCTCTGGCCGCCACGGCGGGATCGGCGGACTGGATGTAGCCGATGATGGGCACCTGCGCGCGGAACTTGCCGCCCCACAGCCGGTGCAGCGGCATCCCGGCCTGCTTGCCGACGATGTCCCAGCAGGCCATCTCCACCGCGGCGCGGGCCATGGTGACCGCCCGCTTGTGGTGGTAGTAGCCCGCGCCTTCCGTCTTCCTCAGCAGCCGTTCGATGTCGCAGGCATCCTCACCGATGGCGAGCGGGATGACCGTCTTGCGCAGGACCGGCTCGATGAACTCCAGCAGGCAGATTGTCTCGCCGATGCCGACGGTTCCATCCGCCGTCTCCACTTTCACGACCAGCCGCGTGATCCCCGGCCGGGTTCCCGCGCTCCATTCCACCTGGTGGACGAACGGGACGAAGACCTTCCAGCAGGAGATGGAGGTGATGATGGTGGGTGACGGATTCATGGATGGGTGGTTCGGAAATGGGCGACCGCACGCGGGAGCAACAGCACGAGCAGGAGCGCGGCGAGCGGATGTAGAAAGCTCATGGCCGTGAACAGGCCGTCGTAGGAATGGTGCTTCGTGAGCACCGCACCGATCAGTCCGGTGGAAAAGAATCCGCCGATGCTGCCACCCATGCCGATGAGGCCCTGCGCGGAGCCAAGCGAGCCGGACGGAAACAGATCGAGCGGCAAGGTCACGCAACTGGCCATGAACATCATCACACATCCGGCGAAGAGGCTGGCGAAGGCGATGGCCCATCCGGCACCGGGCAGCAGCGGGATGACGAAGCTCAAGCCCATCACCAATGCGGTGGCACAGATGACGCGGAGCCGTGCGTTGACCGGAGAGATCCCCTTACGGATGAAATAGCCGGATGCGAAGCCTGCGGCCAGGCAGCCGATGTCCGCCGCGACGAAGACGATCCACAGCGTGCCGCCAACCTCACCGAGGGTCATGCCGCGCTTTTCCTGGAGATACTTCGCGAACCAGACGAGGTAGAAATACCAGATGGGGTCGGTGAGCATCCGCACCCCCATCACCAGCCAGAGCGGTTTCCACAGGATGATCGTCCCGAACGGCAGCGGCGGAGCCTTTGCCTTCGCGGTCTCCATGAGGCCGTGGGAGGTGAGCAATTCCTTCTCCTTTTCCCCCACCCACCGGTGGGAGGCGGGAGAACGGTAGAAGTAGTACCAGAGGGGTGCCACCACCAACCCCATCATACCGGTGACGATGAATGCCGAGCGCCAGCCATATTGGAGCGCCAGCCATGCGACCAGCGGCGCGGCGATGGCCGCCCCCAGCGTCCCGCCCATCATGTACATCCCGGCGGCCACGCCTTTCTCCTTCGGTGGGAACCAGGCGCCCACCACCTTTGCGGAGACGGCATAGTGGCCCGGTTCGCCGATGCCCAGCAGGCTGCGGAAGCCGACCATCGAAAGGAATCCGGAAGAAAGCGCCGTCAGCATGTTCGCCACCGACCACCAGGTGACGAAGATCGTCTCCGAGGCGCGCGCGCCCAGGCGGTCCACCACCCGACCGGCGAAGAAGTAGGAGATGGTGTAGCAAAGGAGGAAGGCCTGGCCGACGCGCGCGTAGTCGCTGTCGGAAAGATGGAGTTCTTTCTGGATGGTGGTCGCCAGGATCGAAAGCGCCTGACGGTCCACGTAGTTCAGGACGGAGAGCAAAAGCAGCATGACCGCGATCACCCACCGGATGGGTATGCGGCCTTTCATGCGAAGACCTCTTTCACCACGCGTCCGAAAACATCCGTGAGCCTGAAGTCACGGCCCGCATAGCGGTAAGTCAAGCGTTCATGGTCCAGCCCCATGAGGGCGAGCAGGGTGGCATGCAGGTCATGCAGGTGGATCTTGTTCTCCACCGCATAGTAGCCCAGCTCATCCGTCGCCCCCACACGGCCTGGCTTCACTCCCCCACCCGCCAGCCACATGGTGTAGCCGTGGGGATTGTGGTCACGGCCATCCCCGCCCTCACGGGTCGGAGTGCGTCCGAACTCCCCTCCCCAGATGACCAGCGTGTCATCGAGCAGGCCGCGTTGCTTGAGATCCTTCAACAGACCGGCAGCGGGCTTGTCGCTCGCGCGCGCGTTGTCTCCATGCCCCTTCACCAAGCCGCCATGCTGGTCCCAGACCGCTCCCGTGCTGATCTGGATGAAACGGACGCCTGCCTCAGCGAACCTCCGTGCGAGGAGGCATTTCTTCCCGAACTCAGCGGTGACCGGATCGTCGATCCCATACAGTTCACGCGTGGCGGCGCTTTCCTTTGAAATGTCCATGACCTCCGGAGCGGCCATCTGCATGCGGAACGCCAGCTCATAGGTCCCGATGCGGGCCTCCAGTTCCGAATCGACCGGAGTGCCTGAGTTGAGATTGATCTCGCGGAGGAAATCGAGCTGCCGCCGTTGCAGCGCGTCGCCCGGTTTGCCGAGGAATCTGAACTTCGCCTCATCCGCCTTTGAAGCAGCGGAGCCGAGCGCGGTTCCCTGATAGGCTGCCGGGAGGAAAGCGGAGCCATAGTTCCTCACGCCGCCGTGCGTGTCACTGGGGGCGATGGTGATAAACCCGGGCAGGTCCTGGTTTTCCGAACCGAGTCCGTAGAGCATCCATGATCCCAGGCTGGGCCTGACAAAGGCCTCCGTGCCGGTGCTCATCCTCAGCACCGCCGCACCATGGTCCAGCGCGGTACCATGGCAGGAGTGGAGGAAGCACATCTCATCCACGTGCCCGCCGAGGTGCGGGAACAGCTCGCTGACCATGTGGCCGCTTTCACCACGAGGGCTGAACTTCCACGGTGACTTCCACAGCTTCGAGCCATCCCGGCCATTGGCCGCCGCGAAAGTGATCTTCGGCAGGTTCGGGGCGGTCTGGCCGTCGTGCTTTTCCAACGCGGGCTTGTGGTCGAACGTATCCACGGACGACGGGCCACCATGCATGAAGAGGAAGATCACCCGCTTCGCCTTTCCCACGAAGTGGGGCGCACGTGGAGCCAACGGATTCCCTGCTCCGATCCCCGGTCCTGCCGCCGTCACCGCAGCACGTGCCGTCTCACCGAACAGACTGGACAGGGCGAGTCCACCGAAGCCCAGGCCGAAGGTCTTCAGCGCGTCGCGGCGCGAATACGGGCTGGAGAATTGATTGCAGGAGAATGGGTTCATTGCAGGTAGAGGAATTCGTTCGAAGCGAAAAGGGTCTGGCACATGCGGGTCCATGCGGAACGGCGGGGCGACTCATCCCCCAGTGCGCGGAGATCACCTTCCAGGGCATTGACATAGGCGAGCGCGCGGGCGATCTCATCCGCCCTTGCCGGGCGGGAAAGGACGAGCTGCCACGCCGCTCGGGCACGGGCCTCGTCATCGCCATCCATCTTGCCGATGCGGTCCGCCAGCGCCGCCGACTGCTCCAGCACGAAGGGGCTGTTCATCAGAAACAGGGCCTGCGGCGCCACCGTCGTCTGGGAACGCTGGCCGGTGATCACGCCGGGGTTCGGATAGTCGAAGGCACCGAAGAAATCATGGAGCGCGTTGCGGATGATGGGCACATAGACGGAGCGGCGGGGCGATCCGTAATTCATCTTCTTCGCAATGTCCGCCGGAGCGTTTCCGCCGTTCGCATAGGTGCGGTCCTGGACGGTCATCAGGGAGCCGCCCATGGTGGTGTCCAGCTTCGCGGAGATCGCCAGCATGGAGTCACGGAGCACTTCCGCCTCCAGCCTGCGGCGCGGAAAGCCTGAGAACAGGCGGTTCTCAGGATCCTGCGCGGGAGCCTTCGCAAGGACCGCCTGCCGGTAGGTCGCGCTGTTGCAGATGAGTTCGTGCAGCTTCTTGAGCGACCATCCGTTCTCGACGAGCCAGACGGAGAGCCAATCCAGCAGCTCCGGGTGGGAAGGTGTCTCCCCCCTCAGTCCGAAGTTGTCCGGAGATCTCACCAAGCCCTCGCCGAAGTGCCAGAGCCACACCCGGTTGACGATGACGCGTGCTGTCAGCGGATGATCCGGATGCGCCAGCCAGTCCGCCAATTCTTTCCGACCGCTGGCCTCCGCTCCGGGGGCGGGCATTTTCACATTCGTGACGATCTTCGGGAAGCCGCGCGGCACCACCACGCCGGGAGTCGCGGGATTCCCCCGGACCAGAATGGGGGCATCCGCGATGGTTCCTTCCAGCGGAACCATCACCCGCGGCATGGCCGACAGCCGATCCTCCGCCTTTGCGATGGCGGCGTCCATTTTCTTCAGGCGTTCCTTCCGGCCGTCGTCCTTCACGGCGAAGCCTGCCTTTGCTTCCGGGGCGGTCTCCGAGTAAGCCTGCGCACGGGGTTTTCCGATGATCCATTTGTCAAAGATGGGCACCGGTCCGTCGCGGTGGAACGCAAGGACGTTCGTTCCCTTTCGGAAGCGGTAGGTCCCCTGGACAAACCACCGCTGAGCCCGCGGCGTCCAGTCACCGGTGATCTCCGCAGCGGCCTCCTCGGTCTCGAGGTTGCCATTCACAAGGAGCTGGGTGGGCCGTGATTCCTTTGCCGCATAGCGGAGTTCGATCTGGTAGTCGCCCTCCTCCGGCAACCCGAACTCATACTCGATGTGGTCGGGATACTCGGTCCGGGTGCGGATCACCCCGATGCCCCTGCCCAGGCTGTCGGATTCCACGCTCACATTTCCGGACGTGAAATGTTCCGCCTCCACCACGAGATAGTCCGTGCCGGATGCGAGCACCTTCTTTTCCTTTCCGCCCCCGGCTTTCGCGATGGCTTCACGTTGCTTCCGCAACTCCGCGATCTCATGTCCCAGCGACGCGTATTTCTCCAGCTCCGCATTTCCTCCGAGAGGTCGCTCCGTCCAGGTGGCCACCCGCTTCGAAACGTCCATCGTCTTCGTGCTGCTGAAGATGCCGGACATGGCGTAGTAGTCCGCGGCGGACAAGGGGTCGAACTTGTGGTCATGGCAACGGGCGCACCCCATGGTCATCCCGATGAAAGCACGGGACACGGTGTCCACCTGTTCGTCGATGACATCGGCCGTGAGCCGCGCCTTGTCGAGATCCGCCAGCGCCTTCGGCCCCAGCATCAGGAACCCGGTGGCGGTCAGCGAATCGTCATCCGCATCCGGCAGGAGATCACCCGCGATCTGCTCGCGCAGGAAACGGTCGAAGGGCTTGTCCGCATTGAATGAATGGATCACATAGTCCCGGTAGCGCCAGACGTTTGCCATCGCGTGATCCACCTCGGATCCGTTGGAGTCGGCATAGCGTGCGACGTCCAGCCAGTGGCGGCCCCAGCGTTCTCCATAGTGCGGGGATGAAAGAAGACGCTTCACGATCTTTTGGTAGGCCTCCGGTGAAGGATCCGCAGCGAAGGCTTCCGTCTCCTCCGGGGTGGCTGGCAGGCCCGTAAGGTCCAGGCTCACGCGGCGGATGAGCTTCCGCGCGTCCGCCTCCGGGGAAAGAGCCAGCCCGGCCTGTCCGAGCTTCTCCGCGATGAAATGATCGATGGGGTTCTTCGCCGACGGTGGCACGACCGGCCTAGACATCGGCTGGAACGCCCAGTGGGACTTCATCTCATCGCTGAACACCATCTCGCCGCTCACCTTCGAGGTATGGGACTTTCCGTCATCCGGCCATGCCGCGCCCTTGCGGATCCATTCCTCCAGCTTTGCCACCACATCCTGCGGAAGCTTTTCTTCCGGCGGCATCTGGAGATCCTTTTCATGGTAGCGGACCGCCGTGATCAGAAGGCTTTTGTCCAGATCCCCCGGGACGATGGCCTTGCCCAGCTCCCCTCCGGCGAAGGCGGCGGCCTTTGTATCGAGGCGCAATTCCCCTTTCTGCTTCTTCTCGCCGTGGCACTCGTAGCAGTGCTCCGCCAGCAGCGGGCGGATCTCTTTCTCGAAATACTCCAAGCCCTGCTCGTCGGAGACGGGTGTGACTACGGACGATGTTCCGATCCGTTGGGAAAACATCCACTCCAGCGCACCGTCCTCCAAGACCTTCCGGGCGATGTCATGCCCGGCTCCATCGTATTCCTTGAGTTCCGCATCCGCGCCTTCCCCCTTCAGCGCGGCGATCATCCGGCGCGTGCGCTCGACCGGAACCACATCGTCGAGGGTGCCGTGGAAAGTCCGTATCCTCACCGTTTTCAACGCCGGTGCCTTTCCTTCCTCACTCAATCCGCAGACCGGCAGCACCGCGGCGAAGCGCCCGGGTTGTCTGGCGGCCCAGTTCCACGAGCCGCTGGCTCCCATGGAAACTCCCGCGAGATAGATCCGTGCCGGATCGATGGGATGGTTCTCCATGATCTCATCCAGAGCCGTCATCGCGGCATGGAGCTGGTCGCTGGGTTCCACATCCGACTCCACCCACTGCGCGGGCGGCAGCTCTTTCTGCCCCTTCCACTTCACCCAGTTGTTCGGACGACCTTCGGAATCGGAGCCGTCGCGGCACTGGGGCACCAGGACGAAGCACGGATGGGCTTTCTGGAAATCCGCCGACGCAAGATGCGCGGGGATCGGTTCCGCCTCCGGCCGTCTGTTGTCGTTTCCCTTCGCGCCTGCTCCGTGAAGGTAGATCACGATGGGAAGACGGACATCTTTCTCCGCGGTATCCGGCACCAGCAGGCGGTACGATCGGTTCGCCGTTTCCGCCACAGCCGCTCCACCGATCCGGCCATCAGCGAAGGATGCGGCCATGCACCATCCGGCGGAGAGGACGAGAGAAGCGAGGGATATCAGGATGGATTTCAAAGCGAAACAAGATGGGTTGCTGATGGTTCAGGTAAGGCGCGGGAACCGGCTGCCTGTCATCAGATCCCACGATTTATGGGGGTTTTCAAAGGATTCGTCATGCACTCCGTTGCACCGGAGCGGCGGCGGATGAACAGGCCGAGACCGGCGGCGGAGACCAGGCAACCGGTGGCCGGTTCCGGAACGACGGCCACATTATCCACCAGGAAATTCTTCGCCGCCGCTCCGCCGTAGAAGGAGACGGAGTTGAGGGTATTGGTTCCCGTCGCCGGCGCACCGCCCTGGAAATAGTTGAGGCCGCTGACCGTGGTTCCGTTGAGGTTCACACTGTAGGTTGGGGCGCCGGTGTAGTCGCCGGTGATGGTCAGGCTGTTGGTGACCACGGTCTCCCCACCCCATGCCCCTGCGGTTCCGGTGTCCACGCTGAAGGCCGCGACCAATGATCCGACGGCCTGCCAGCTTGCCCCGTCGTAGGCCTGGAGCTGACCGGACTTCGCCACCCGCAGGTTGATCTGGGTAACGGAGGTGACCGCACCATGCTTGAGCTGCATGCTGAAGTAGCGGGTGGAGACGTCCGCAGCGGCATCCGGAGAGAGTGCCGCGAAGTCCAGCGAAACGGTGAACTGGGACAGGGCGGTCGGCACGGTCTGGCGGATGGCACCGCCGTTCGCCGCGAGGGCTACCATTTCCACGCTGGTGGTCCCGGAGAGGTGCGCTCCGCCGATGATCGCGGATGATCCCTTCGAATCGACGGCGGTGTCGTTCGATACTTCGTTCCATCCGGTGAAGGTGGGGTTTCCGGCTCCGGAGATCTCGAAATCACCGTTGACCAGCACGGCGGCATGACAGGTTCCTATCATCATTGCCGCGGCTGTGAGAGACAGGGGGATAGATCGTTTCATGGTTTTTCGGAGGGATCAGGGTTTTCCGTTTCAGCCGTGCATGCTGGGACATTCCGGGAAATCCACGCAAAGGAAGTTTCATGCACCCCGTTGCACGTTCTTGCGTTCATCAACCTCACCCGCGTATGCATCCACCGTGGATCATCGCAACCCAACGCTGAAGGATGTGGCCGATGCCGCAGGCGTCCACCGCGCCACGGCCTCCCGGGCGCTCAACAACGATCCGCGGATCACGGAAGCCACACGTCTCCGTGTGCTGGAGGCCGCCGAACAACTGGGATACCGGGTGGACCCGCTGGTATCCCTGCTGATGAGCCACCGGCGCACCGCCACCACGCCGGCCTTCCAGGGAGTCATCGCCTACGTCACGCGGTATGAGACACCGGGCGCGTGGCAGGAGTTTTCGGAAAGCTTCACCCGCATCCACCGTGGCGCGGCCAGCGCGGCGGAGAGACATGGCTATGTGCTGGAGGAGTTCTGCGTGCCGCCGGTGAAAGGCGCCGTCGCGACCTTCCAGCGGGTGGCCCTGGCCCGTGGCATCCAGTGCGTGCTGTTGGCCCCGCTACCGCGCCCGAACGGGCATCTGCGACTGGAATGGGACAAGTTCAACGCCATCGGCATCGGCTATTCGCTCATCCGGCCGGAAATCCACCGGGTGGCGACGGATCACTTCGGTTGCCTCATCCTGGCGACGCGCCAGGCCCGGCGGCGGGGCTACCGCCGCATCGGCGTGACGCTCAACGGCCAGGTCAACGAGCGCACGGACCGCCGCTGGCTGGGGGCGCTGCTGGTCGAGCATGAACGCTCCCGCCCGGAGGAACGCATCCCGCCACTGGTCACGAGGGACTGGGATGAAGGTGCCTTCCAGGAATGGTATGGAACCCACCGCCCGGAGGTGATCATGGGCGTCCACATGTACCGCGTGGCGGATGCCCTGGAGAAAATGGGCCTGCGGGTGCCGGAGGATGTCGGCCTGATTTCACTGGAACTCCGCGACCGGGAGAAAGGCATGAGCGGCATCGACCAGAACTTCGAACAGATCGGCGCCACGGCCGTCCACAACGTCATCGGCATGTTCCACCGGGGTGAGCGTGGTCTCCCGCTGGCGGCGCAGAAGAGCCTGATCGACGGCAACTGGGTTGAGGGAAGCACGCTGCGCTGAAGCCTAGTTCCCTGCCCCGCTTCGCCCGATCGCGGGAGCGAGCTTGTCATCAAGCAGACGATGCTTGCCCCAGAGGTTCTCGTGGTGGGCCCAATCAAATGAGACGAAACCGGCGGCTGCGGCCTGCGCTACCGCATTGGCAGCCATGCCCCCATAGTAGTAGTCCCCGTTGGCATCCCCTTTCCCCGGATTCTCTCCTGACTTGAGGAAGCCATAATGGTCGGCGATGACGGCGATCCAACGTGAGGCTCCCAGTCCGTCGATGAACGGCCAGTTTGCCTTGTCCATCGGATCGCGTGCGTCCCCGGGTTTCGTGAGATCGACCGGGTTTTCCTCCGCGACGGAGCTGCAGTGCAGGGAGACCTGGTCTTTGTCGTGGATGGCCCGGGCGACCATGTGCCATGCAACTCCCATCGAAACCAATTCATCCGGCCTGGGTTCACCAGCGGACAATGCAGACAGGCTTTTTGCGACCGTCGAGGGCCTCGCGCCCTTGCCGGGCATCATGATCTGGAAAGGACCGCTGAAACCCGCCTCTTTGAAGGCGACGATCTGGAACTCCCCCGCGTCCGCCAGTGCGGCGACATACCATCGGTACCATTGTTCCATCTGCTCCGCTGTGGCCGGTTGTCCGGGCCTCCATTCACCGAGCGGACGCCTCGGGATGGTCGCGGGTCGCACTGATTCACCCGACGCTCCGGCATTCGCATCGTATGCCCAGAGCGTGTCTTCCCTGGCATCCGGATACGCGAGTTCTCCCTGGATGCCTCCATTGCTGACGCGGACGCTGGAGAAGTGCCGCGGACCGAGTTCCTTTGCCAGACTGCGGATGACCCCGATCAAATGATCGCGGACTTTCTGGTTGAAAACGATGTTCGGACGTCTGGCGCGCGATCTCCGGTCGAGATCGCCACTGCGGATTCCCGCGGCACCGACATAAGACGAATCCGGAATCTGCCAGATCCACCCGGGATAGCGGTGCCACTCGATGTTGAGCACGCCTTTCAGCCCATTGCGCTCCAGCATCGCCACACGATCTTTGAGGAACTTGATCTTCTCCGGGGAATAGACGGAGGGAGCGGTCTCATACTCGCTCCACGGGACGCGGATTTCGACATTGCGGATGCCCGCTTCGTAGACCCGCCGGGGACGGTCCGTGTTCGGGCAACCGGGACAGCCGTGCGGATCATTCATCCATCTGGTGTCACCAAGCACACCGAAGACCGGCCCGGCAGGCGCACAGGGAATGCCAATCGCAATAACCGCCAGAAGGAGGACGAGCCCCGGTATCCGCGGGCGGGGAATGCCAACGGCTGCCGCGGTGCGGATCACTTCGCGTGGAGATACTGCCAGATCGCCTCGTACTGCTTCCCAGCGTCCCCTTCGAGCACGTCCGTGCGCTGGGAGGCATTTCCGTCGGCATACCGCGGCATCTTCGTGCTGGGTGTCACCATGGCGGGATTGTCCATCCAGCGGTGGTAGTAGTCCGGGCGCATGCGGTCCGGAACGAACTCGAAGTTGATGCCCTCCACCTCAAACGCGGCGGTGGGTTTCACCGGGCCGATGCCGTGGCAGGTGGTGCATCCGAAGCCCTCCGTTCCGGCGAGCTTCTTGCCGATCTCCACCATCTCGGGATCCGTCTCCACCTTTACCGGTGCGCTCGGCTCGAAGCCGTGCATCTTGGAAAGCCCTTCCGCCAGCGGCTTCGCATGGGCCTTGAACGCGGGCATGCGGGTCCCCAGCCACGGGCGAGGTCTCTTTTCCATGGAACCATCCAACATCTTCTCGATGTAGCTGGTGAAAAGCATCTCACCGATGAAGGTCAGTTGTGGCCGGGTCTGATCCACCCGCTCATGCAGGCCGGCCAGATGCTCGGTCAGCTTCTTGCTGTCCTCATGGGTCGAACTGAGGAGCGACTGGTGGTCATCCATCGAGTGGCACCCGATGCAGCGCATGGACTCGATCTGGCGGCGCGCGAACTCAGCCGGGGTGTCCCGCTTGAGGGAGTCACCGCCGGTCTTGCCGAAGGCGGCCAGGGCGCTGCGGGCATCATCATCGAGGTTCAGCACCGGTGCGTTGCCGCGCTTGTCGGCAGGGGCCGCGCATCCGGAAGCGGACCAGTCCTTTTTGAAAATGGCCTCCAGCGGGGCAACCTTGCCGGGTTCCATGGGAAGGCCCGGGTGGCAGGTGCCGCATTGCAGGGATGCGGCGACCTTTTCTCCCCGTGCCGCGTCGCCCTTCGGATAGGGCTTGGCAGCCTTTGTCTCGTTTCCGGCCGAGGTCTTGGTGAGGTAGGCGGCGATGGAGTTCGCCTCCTCATCGGAGAATTTGAAATCCGGCATGCCGGTGGTGGCGTGGTAGGCATCCGGCTTTTTCAGGAACGCCACCAGCGCGCCCGGCTGGAATTTCGAGGCGACGTTGTTGAGGGGGATCCGCTTGGTTTCCAGATCCGGACCATCCCTGTCCGGGGTGCTGTGGCAGGCCACGCAGCCCAGTTCATGGAAATGTGCCCCACCCTTTTCCGCCAGGGCGGGATCAGGTGCCGGGGTGGCCGGCAGGCCCAGCTTCGAACTGGCAAGGAATGCGGCGAGGTCCGCCGCCTGCTGGCGTCCTTCCTCCGTCTCCGCATTGACCAAGGTCGGCATATGGGTGGTGGGCCGGAGGTGCTTCGGATCGGAGATCCAGCGTTGCAGCCATTCCTCCGTCACGCGCTCACCGATGCCGATGAGGATGGGGCCGATCTCGCTCGTCTCCGGCATCGGCGTGGCGCCAAAGCCCTCGCTGGGAACGTGGCACTTCGCGCAGTTCTGTTGCGCGAAGTGGAGCCTGCCGGAACGCAGGATGTCGCCCGCCTTGCTCTCCTCCGTCTCCTCCGCCGCAAAGGCTGTCGGCGGGATGGTCTGGCGGACAAAGCCCACCTCCTGCCAATAGATCCGCATCGAGGCGGAGCCATCGTCCTTGCTCTTGTAGATCAGCTCGAAATCGTGCTCGCCGGGGTTGAGGCGCTTCGTTTCCGAAGGCTCACCCGCCAGCGCGCCCTCGCGCTTCAGCATTTCATTCCCCCCGATCTTCAGCTCGACACTGCCCTCCCCCTCGAACGAGAAGGCGAGGCGCTGGCGCTTGTCCAGCTTCAGCTTCCCCTTCCAGACGACCTCGAACTTGCCGGGCGTCAGGAAGGGCGTCGCAGGCTCCCCCTTCGCGATGCTCAGCGCCGGGAACCGGTCACGCCTGGTGTCAGTGCTCCCTTCACGGGTGAAGGTGGCGATCAGTTCGGCGCGGGCCGCGGCGGCCAGCATGAGCAATACGAGGAAGGAGCGCAGCATGTTCGAAGACTTCGGGATAAGTCGTCTGTGGAATGGGATCAGTCTTTGTAGACGGTGGCGAAGATGTCGCCTTTCAGGATCTCGCCCCCGGTTCCTTCGAGGTCGAAGGAAACCTTGAGCTGGTGGGAAGGCTTCATGCCGGCGAGGACCAGCTCGACGGTCTTGCCGTCGGCGGCCAGCTTGGCGGACTCCACGGCGACGGTGTCGTGCTTGCGGACGCCCTTGGACTCCTTGACCAGCGCGGCTTCCTCAGCGGCGGCATCCACCTCATCCACGGAGAACTCTCCGGAACCATACATCGGTCCGCGGACGTAGTTCCAGCGCTCCACGCCGTAGCTGGCGGGATCGTTGGCCAGTTCCGCATCCAGCTTGGAGGCGAAGCTGATCTTCACGCCGGTCGGGGTGTATTCCAGTTTGTCCGGCACCGGCAGGGTTTCACCGTTGTAGCGGACACGCTGGAACGCGCACTCGGTGGCGGCATTCGTCTGCCAGCCGCGGAAGCCGAGGAGGTAGAGCGAGCCGTCATTGTGGAAGCGGCCGCGCATCGCGGAGGACTGGAGTTTGATCGGCAGTTTCACCACACCGCCCTGCAGGGTGTCGCCGCGCTTCACGGGCAGCACGCGGTAGACGCTGGACTGGCCGTAGGAAAGGTGGATGAGTTCGTTCTCCGCGAGGCCGAACTTCGCCTTCTTGTCCACCCAGATCTGGGAGCCGCCGGAGTTGTCCACCTCCATCGGCAGGTAGCACAGAGGCTCCAGATACTTGGCGTCCTTCAGGGCATGGCGGGAATCTTCCGTTCCCCAGAAGACGGGAAGCTGGGAGGCCTTGGCGAAGTTGATCTTGCAGCGTGGCTGCCAGGTGCCCTCGTTCTCACCGGTGGTGATCTCACCGTTCGGCCCGACAGCCAGACCGCCCGGAGCGCGGAGGCCGGTGGCAATCACCTCGAACTTGGCACCGTCCGGGGAGATTTTCGCGACGACACCGTTGTGGTCGAGGATGCGGTCGAAGCCGCGGCCGCCGCCCTTCACCGGGGAAGCCTTGGCGAAGTAGAAGTTGCCTTCCTTGTCCGTCTGCAGGTCGAAGGCAAACTCGTGGAAGTTCGCGGTGATGATGACGTCGCGGTTGAAAGCCTTGAAATGGTCCGTCTCACCGTCGCCGTTGAGGTCGATGAGCTGGGTGATCTGATCACGGCCGTTCACGTAGATCGCGCCGTTGACGACTTTCACACCAAGGGTCTCGAACAGACCGGAGGCGATCCGCTGCCATTTGAGGTTCTTCCAGTCACCTTTCAGACCCTTCACGGTCCAGACGTCGCCGTTCCAGGAGGAAAGCGCCGCGCTGTCCTCGTCGATGAAGTCGAAGCCGCCGAAACGCAGGTTCGCGTTCCATGGATTCTCCGTCGGCAGGGTGAGGATGTCCGTCGCATACGAGGACTTCTTGTCATCGGAGACGGTTCCGGCCGTCTCGATGGTGCCGGGCCACAGTGGCTCACCACCCTTCACCAGCGCCGCGAAATCCGGGGCTGCGGCAGGCTTGGGATCACCCTTGCCGAAGGCGAGCTGGACGACCGTTTCGCCGCCCTTGGCGATGGTGCCGATCTTGCGGCCCGCGGTTTTCGCATCGTCGGAAATCTTGATGTCGCCACCCGTCGCCACCTTCAGGTCGGCGGAGGAACCTTCATCGCTGACGAGCAGGACCAGGTCCTTGTCGCGCTTGCCGACCTTCAGGGTGCGGGTGAAAACGCCGTCCTTGTGGCTGATGGCCTCCTGCACGGAAACACCGTTCACCACATAGTCGAAGACGATGCTCTTGCCGCTGCGGAAGTATCCCTTGAAGGAGGCATCCTTCAGGTTGCCGTAGCCGGGGGTCGCACGCTTGTCCTCGAAGGAACCGCCCTGGTCCGCCCAGCCGGGGCCTCCGGCGGTGTTGAGAAGGGCTTCCTTGTTGCCGAGCGTGACCAGCGGGCCGTGGGCGCCGGTCCATGGGGTGCCGCCCCACTCGATGCCGCCGTTGAACACGGTCACCAGGCGCAGGGTCTCCGTATCGAAAAGGGCACGGTTTCCGTCGCCCAGGTCCAGCAGGATGCCTTTCAGCGCCGCCGTCCGCTTCTCGCCCTTCAGATAATCACCGAAGGTGTTCGACCACGCCGGGCCGATCTGCATCGATTCATACCATTTTGTGCCTTTCTTCGCTTCCGCCGCATGGGTGACGGGGAGCAAGGCGGCAGTGAGGGCAAGGGTTGCGTAGAGTTTCTGCATGAGGCCCGACCATACGAACCGCCGGTTTGCCGTCTAGCAAAGAAATCCCGGTTTTTCTACTCGAACAGGTAGTGGATTCAGCTTCAATCCGGGCATGATCGACATGCTCGTACGGCTCTACGACCTTCCGGATGGCACGGAACTCTACCGCTCGGTCACAGAGCAGGGCATCACCCTGCGGAAGGCGCGCGCCTTCGAGAAACACACGGTCGCCGCCTTTGCGAAAGAACACTTCTCCGCGAAATGGGTGAGCGAGGTGGAGGTCGCCATCTCCCGCCAGCCGGTCGTCTGCTACATCGCCACCCGGGACAAGGAGATTCTGGGCTTTTCCTGCTACGACGTGACCCAGAAGGCGTTCTTCGGCCCCACCGGCGTCGCGGAATCCGCCCGCGGCTTGGGACTGGGCAAGGCCCTGCTGCTGAAGGCCCTGGAAGGCCTGCGCGACAGCGGCTACGCCTACGGCATCATCGGCGGCGTGGGTCCGCGGGAGTTTTACGAGAAGACGGTCGGGGCGTTCGAGATTCCGGGAAGCAGCCCCGGGGTGTATGGGGATATCCTGCCGTGAATCATTCTCGCTGATCGAAGCTGACGGAGAATTCTACAAAAGAATAAAAAAGAGGTCGAGATCTGGCCTTCGCGCATTCTTTGTGACCTTTGCGGCTTTGCGGTAGGTCTTGATGATTCGCCATTGCAGCCGAGGGACAGGAATGGGAGCGAAGCGGACATAGCGGCTCTGCCGCAATGTCCCTCCTCCTTACTCTCCCTGCACCGCGTGGATGCCCACGCCGTGCTTCGCACAAAGTGCCGCCACCTTTTCCTTCTCCAGCAGCAGGGTCATCCCGGCCTCAATGGCGATACCGGCGACGCCTGCCTTCGCGCAGGTCTCGATGGTGTGCGGGCCGATGACCGGCACGTCGAAGCGCATGTCCTGGTTGGGCTTTGAGACTTTGACCAACATGACGTCCTTGCCACGGCCAAGCCCGCCGCCACGGACGATGCACTCGTTCGTTCCTTCGAACGCCTCCACGGCCAGCACGGTGCCATTCCTGACAACGACGGTCTGGCCGATGTCCAGGCGGCTGGTTTCCTTCGCGATCTTGTAGCCGAACGCGGCATCCGCGAGCTGGCGTTTCTTGAAGGCGGGGCCGCAGACATGACCCGCGCCGGGCAGATGATCTTCCAGGAAGGTCGTGGCGGGCAGCAGGGTGATGCCGTCCTTGGCCATTTCCTCACCGATGGCGCCGAAAAGCGTCTCCGCATTCCGCTCCTTGACCCGTGCCAGCATCATCAGGATGCGGAGGTCCGGCCGGAGGTCGAAGAGGTTCTTCGGGGAGATCTGGCCGACCATCACGGCTTCCGTGGCACCTTCCTTCTTGAAGAATTTGATGAGCTTCGAGAGCTGGCCGACGCGGAACCAGCCGATGGCGTCCACTTTGTCCGCCAGCTCGGGCTTGGTTTCGTTCTCAAAGGCGGTGACGACCAAGCGCGTGCCGGGGGAATGCCTGCGCGCCGCGGCGACGAACGTCTCCGGATAGACTCCGTTTCCTGCGATGATACCGATCGTGCGGGTGGCTGCCATGCGTGTTACCAAGGCAGTGTTCCGGGTGAATCCGGCCGCGTCAACCATCCCGACAATCAGGTGAGATCCACAATGCTGATCTCCGGGGGACAGAACAGGCGGATGCCATGCAGGCAGCCGACGCCGCGTGTGATGTGGATCTTCCGCCCCTTCCAGTCGTAGATCCCCTCCACCATCGAGCGGTCCTCCACCGGAAGCAGCGGTGCCCAGTCAATGATGGGCACTTTGATCTGTCCGCCATGGGTGTGGCCGGAGAACATCACATCCCAGGCGTAGTCCTCCACGTCCACCTTGCTGTCCGGATTGTGGGAAAGCAGCAGGGTCAGCGGTCCGTCGGACCCGGCGGGGAGCAGACATTCCCACGGCTTCGCCTCATGCCGCCAGATGTCCCCCAGCCCTGCGATCCTGAGCATCTGCCCGCTCACCTCCTCATCCACCCGCTGGTTCACCAGAAAGCGGACTCCGGCTTTCCCCATCTCCGCCTCGATCTGCCGGGCGCGGCTGTCCGGCGGGAGATACCTGCCGTCGTGGTTGCCCAAGCTTGCGTAGCAATGGGGAAAGTCGCGCAGCGGGGAGAGCGCCTCCCCGTAGCCGGAAATGTCATCGCTCCGGGAGCTGACATAGTCACCGGTCAGCACGACCAGATCCGGCTTCTGGGCCATGCCGGTCCTGACCGCCTCATGGATCTGCTCCCATGAAACACACCAGGACGCGTGGAAGTCGGAAAGATGCAGCACGCGCAGCGGACGCTCCAGCCCCAGCCCGGAGATCTTCTTGAAAGTCATCCTCAGCCACTTCGACTCGATGCGGGCCGCCCCGATGCCTCCTGCGGTGCCCAGAACACCGAGACCTCCCAGCATGAGGAAATTCCGGCGGGTCAGCAGGCGACGCGGTTTGCGGTTCATGGCGGGATCTTACTCCGGCACCGGACCGACGCGTGTGAAATTGGTGTGAATTCTACAGGGGTTGTGGGCCATACACACCGTAGGGCTCACACCCTCTACCTGTGCAGTCTTATAGCGGGCAGGAAAGCCTCCTTGTCCATCCTCGCACCTCCGCCATCAATCATCAGGACACAACTAGCTCCGCATCCAGTTCTAAGCCGTATACACTTGCTAATTCGCAATTTAGAGCCCATTTCGCTACTAGATAGCTCGTTCTTTGAACATTTTTGAAAAGAATACCAATTTTTCTTCACCCCCTACATATCCACATCGAGGTCCGCTGATGCCAAATTTTTCATGAAATGCTGCATCGATTTGAAACACTATATCGGGTTATAAGGTGTTTTGGGTTCTTTATAAGCGTCATAAGACGCAAAATGGGACACAATTCAGCAAAACGCGTCTTATGAAGCAAAATACCATATATGGTATGACGAATAGGATGTGAATACCGCAGGATCACAAGCAATGGAAAAGTCCATTGACCCGCTCCACGGCTTGGGGCAAATATCTCGTCGTTCGAGAGGCCTACTCCAAAGGTCCGAAGAACAAAAAACCGCAGGGCAACTTCTACTAAAAGCCACCCTGCGGCGAAACATTGAACCAAAAACAAGACCTCCTGATAAAGGACAGTCTCATCCTTAGGTATCCTTGCTCTGCACCGTCAGGCTACCGAACGGGTGAAAAACGTCAAATATGAAAATCAGGAGGCACTCTGCCTCATGAAACATAAACGTCAGCGCACACGAAGCTCCCGTCCCCTCGCACACAATTCCAGCAAAGGCCTTGCTACCCGGATCACCACTGACCCCATATCTCGTATCAGCGCACTGATCACGATCGCTATTGGTATTCCTGCCCTACTTCCGATGATAGGGGGAGCTATCTCACATACTATTCGGTTTATCGAGCTTCCCAACAAAGTAGAGAAACTCGCTCAAGATCGGGTTCAACAAGACTCGAGGATTCAGACTTTGGAACGCGAGCTTTTCCAAGGACGAGGAAAAGCGCCACCTTAGAACATTCTTCGCCAGCCAATCCAAGCCGACA
This sequence comes from Luteolibacter sp. SL250, assembly GCF_026625605.1. Classification (NCBI taxonomy): domain Bacteria; kingdom Pseudomonadati; phylum Verrucomicrobiota; class Verrucomicrobiia; order Verrucomicrobiales; family Verrucomicrobiaceae; genus Luteolibacter; species Luteolibacter sp. SL250. The sequence continues at coordinate 2,812,063 of NZ_CP113054.1, read as the reverse complement.
CCAAAATTGAACGAATTCTGCCCAGTTTGAGATTCATTGGCGTCACCCAACTTTTTGAGAAAGAAAGTAGCGGCCGTGGGACTCGAACCCACACTCGTTAGAACTCGATTTTGAGTCGAGCGCGTCTACCAATTCCGCCAGACCGCCATCTGGTGCGGGCGGAATGTGCCAATCCCCGTGCATACGCGCAAGAGGATTCTGGAACCGCTGGTGTTGCCGGGCCGCGCGATCAGCGGACCGTCGCGGTGTATCCCTTCGACGTGTTGTTGAAGGCTTCCTTGCCCTCCGGGAGTCCTGTGATGGTGTTGCCCTCGAAGATGCCGGTGCCTTTCGCCTGGTCCGTGATGTGGACCGCCGAGCCTCCCGGGGAGTCGATGGTGTTTCCACGGAAAAGGATCTGCTGTTCCGCCCCGCCGGTGATCTGGATGCCGCTATACATCGGGGAAAGGATCCGGTTGCCCTCAAAGACGACGCCTTTGACCGTGTCGCTGCCGGCAAAGATCCACGCGGCTCCCCTCCTCTGGCCGACGTAGTTGCCGCCGCCGCGCAGCAGCGTGTTGCCACGGACGATGCTGTCCGAAAGCGGATGGTTCGGGTAGGCGCCGGTCATGTTGATGGTGAAGACGCCCATCATGGCATTGTCGGCGAGCAGGTTGTTTTCGACGAGGTGCTGCGATCCACCGGCGAGGTCGAGATTGTGGCCCCACCAGATGGCTTCGATGGTGTTGTTTCGGAGGATGTTCCGTTCCGCGGGCGGATCCTTCCGCTCCGTTTCCGAAAGGATGGCGATGCCGTCGTCACCGCAGCCCCGGACGTGGCAGTGCTCCACCAGATTGTGGCTGGCTCCGCGGTTGAGGTTGATGCCATCCGCATAGGTGAAGCGGACGCGGCAGCCCTGGACCTTTCCTCTGGACGCCACGCTCATCCAGAAGCCGGTCTGGGTATGGGAGATCCAGACATTTCTCACCGTCCAGTTCACGGGCGTAGCCCCGGTGAAGCCCTTGCCATTCGATTTCCCGCGCTGCGTCTGGGCAATGCATTCCAAATAGAGGTCCGCGACCTCCGCTCCATCCCCGGCAAGGCGGAAGCCCATGTTGCTGGCGAAATCCTGCCCGAGGGTCGTCCCGAGGATGGAGGTGTGCCACATTCCCGCGCCCTGCACCTTCACCGGGCCTTCCAGCTCGAAGCGCTTCGACTGGTGGTAAGTGCCCGCCGGGATCCACACGACCTTCCCCTGCGCCTTCGCCTCGCGGATGCAGGCGATGATGCCGTCCGTATCGTCCTTCCCGTCGGTCCCATTGGCTCCGAAATCCACCACGGACAGCGAATTGGCGGGCTGTGGCAACGGCGGGGGTGCGAGTTCCAGGTCAATGAGATCGATGCGGTAAAACTCCGCCGCGTCTTTTTCCTGGCGCCGCAGCTCGATGCGGTCACCCGGCTTGATCTGCTGTTTGAGGATATGCCGCGACTCCGCCCAGAAAACATGGGGTGCATTCCCCGGAGTGTTCGACTGCCCGTTCTGACCTTCCTCCCCGTAGAGCCAGTTGTGACGGGAGCTGAGGGTGAGGGATTCGCTGAACGCGCCGTTGATGAACAGGGACAGAGTGGCTTCCAGTCCGCCACCGTCGGATGCATCCGGAATACAATGGCGGATGACGATGCTGTTGGCGCGGGCCTTCACCGGGAACACCACCGCGTCACCGGTCGCCTTCAATTCGACATAGCCACGCCCGGAGGCCTCCATCTCCGGGGTCACCACCTTTCCCGGCAGTCCCTGCAGGGTGACCACCGCAGCCTTCGTGCTGGCTTTCTCCGCTTCCAGGGTGGTGAAAGGGACATCCGCGCCCACGGATGCGGCATGGACGGAAACGGGCAGACAGAGGACGGCGAGGGCGAGGGGCTTCATCATGCGGTTGGTTTCAACGCATGATGAAAGCAGGATATATCAAGACCAGCCGAAAGGCGGATGAACGACAACCGCGCCCGGAGATTTGCCGGGCGCGGAAAGCGGGATCACCACTCCGGCAGGAAGGTGCCGGACTCGCAGATCATCCGCATGGCCCTGCCTCCCTTCGGAGCGCGCACCACGATCTTGTGGATGCCCGGCTGGAGGTCGGCGGTGCCGCTGGGGGCGGACTTGCCATTGATCCAGATGTCGGTCGGCTTGAAGCCATCCGCGAAGGTGAGTTGGATCTTCGCCGCTTCCGAAAGCTGGAGCTTCGTTCCGGCCATGATCTCGCTGGAGCTGGGAGCCACGGCGGCGACGTCCTCCTGCAGCAGGCGTCCGTTCACGGTGGCGCTGACAGGCGTCCATGCCAGCGCGGGATCTCCGGCGGAGGCTTTCTCCTGGAGATCCGTGGTGAGGCCGAGCACGGCCCATACCTTCGGCGCCTTGCTCTTGGTGGCGTCATAGTCGCCGGGCTTGCCGAGCTGGGAAAGGAACTTGAACAGGTCGTTCACATCGTTCTCCGGGAGGGCGGCGATCAGGTTACCGGGCATGAGGCTGCCAGCGTCCGTCTTCTTCGCGACGTTGCTCTCCGGGATGACGATCTCCTGGCCCGCGCCGTCACGCACGGTCAGGCCGCTGCCACCGCTGCGGATGAGCTGGCCCATGATGGCCTTGCCGTCCTTGGTTTCGATGATGACGGAGTGGTAGCCTTCCTTCACCTTCGCGCCCGGGTTCACCACGGACTCGATGAGGTAGTCCATGGGCGCGCTGGCACCGATGGAGGTCATGTCCGGGCCTACCTTCCCCCCTGCCCCGCCGATGGCATGGCAGGCGGTGCATGCGAGCGCAGGACGGCGATAGATCATCTCCCCGCGGGCGGCGTCACCCTTTTCCGTCGCTTGGGTGGCCATCTTCTTGATGGTCGCGTCATCATAGACCTTCTGGGCGGAACCGGCCTGTTCACGGAGCACCTTCAGGAGCGCGTCGTGCTCCGCCACATCCGGGATGTGCTGGAGGGAGGCGACGGCGGTTTCCGGCGAGAATTTCTTCTCCGCGATGACCGCGGCGAGCTGCTTCGAGATGCCCTTCGAGGAAAGCGCCTTCTGCCAGAAATCCCGGCCTTGTTCCGCCCCGGTGATGCCTGAGGCGTAGGCGGCGATGAGCGGCACGGCCGCATCCCGGTGATGCTTCGCCAGCGAAAGCACGGCGTGGCTGCGGATGTCCGCAGGCTGACCATCGGCCGCGGCGGCCACCAGGGCCTCCTTCGCGGCGGGTGCCGGGAAGTTCCCCAGCGCATTGATGGCGGCACCACGGATGGCCGGGTTCCCCTTTGCGGAAAGCTCCACCAGCGCCGGGATGAGGTCGGACGACACGGTGGCACCGGCCAGCGAGATCGCGGCGACCTTCTGCGCGTCGGAGCCGCCGTTGATGAGCGGCAGCAGCTTCGAAGCATCGCCCGCAGGTTTGATCTGGCGCTGGGACACGGCATCACCGAGACCACGGAGGGCGGACAGGGTGACAGCCTCATCAAAGCCCTGTGAAAGCACTTGGTCGTAGATGGCGGTGAGCACGGTGGCGTCGCCATTCTTCAGGCCGAGCGAGAGCCATGGTCCGGAGCCATCCTTCGGCAACGGCTTGGGGAACAGTCTTGCGATCGCCGCAGTCGCCTTTTCCGGAGGAAGGTTGCCCAGTACGAACTCGAGCGCCTTCGCGTTTTCCTTCGACTCGGGCGAGGCGAGCCATTCCTCACCGTGTTCCTGGATGTTCAGCCACAGGGCGTAGTCGATGAAGCGGTCCGTCGGCTTGTCGAGAGCCTTGAGTGCGAGATTCATCGCCTGCGCGCCGGGCACCTTGGAAAGCGCACGGATCGCCTCGATGCGGACGCGGGCGAAGTCGTCCGCAACCGCCGCCGCGAGAATCTCCATCGCCCTTTCCGAACCGATCTTTCCGTCGGTGATCGAGTCGCCATAGACCCGCACCGCCGCGGCGCGGACCTCGCCCACCTTGCTGTTCAGAGCAGCGGCCAGCAGCTTTTCGTCCAGCCCCTTCGTGTCACGGGTCTGCTGCAGCCACAGCGCGGCCAGCAAGACGCGGTCATCCTTCGATCCGTCCGACCATTTTCCGATCTCCGCATCCAGCGTCGCGGACTTGCTCTCGAACAGGATCGCCGTTGCCTGGTCGCGGTCGTAGCGGTTGTCGCTGACGAGCGACTCCAGCAGTTCCTTCTCGGAAAGCTTGGTGAAGTCCTTCGTCTTGGTGAGCGGGCCACCCTTTTTCGTGATCCTCCAGATCCGGCCGTGCTCGCGGTCGCGGCGCGGGTCGCGGAAATCGACCTCACCGTGGTTGATGATCGGGTTCGACCAGTCGGCGATATAAAGTGCGCCATCCGGGCCGATCTTCGCGTCGATGGGGCGGAAATTGACATCATCCGTGCGGACGAGATCGCCCAGTTCCTGCGCGGCGTAGCCGGAACCCTGGTCCGCGATGCCGAAGCGGACGATGCGGTGCGCGCGGAAGTCGCAGGTGATCATGTTCCCCTGCCAGTCCGCCGGGAAGTGCGCGGACTCCACGATCTCCAGGCCGGAGAATTTCGGATAGCTGCCGGGGCTGATGCTGCCGAGGATCTTCGGCGCCTTGGCGAAGGTGAAATACATCGCGCCGGGGACACCCCAGTTGATGCCCGCACCACCGGCCCCGTCCGTGACGAAGGATTGGCCGTATTTGTCGAACTGGTGGCCCCATGGGTTGCACCAGCCGTAGAAGACCGGCTCGATCTTCGAGTCACGCGGGTCGAAGCGCATGATGCCACCGCTTTTCAGGCGGAAAACGCCGTGCGGGGTCTCCGTGTCCGTGCGGGTGTAGATGCTCTGGTTGAACCACAGGCGGCCGTCCGGCCCGCGGCGCAGGGTGTGGATGTTGTGGTGGGTGTCCTCCGTGCCGAAGCCGCTGAGGACGCGGGTCTTCACATCCGCCTTTCCGTCGCCGTCGGTGTCCTTGAAGTGCAGCAGGTCCGTGCTCTGGCCGACATAGACGCCGCCATCCCCAGGCAGCACCGCGGTGGGCATGAGCATGCCTTCGGCAAAGACGGAGGACTTGTCCGCCTTGCCATCGCCATCACTGTCGGAAAGGACGATGATCTTGTCATCGGCGGTCTGGCCCACCTCCACCTGCGGATACGTTTCCGAACTGGCGACCCACAGTTTTCCGGAGGGGTCGAAGTTCATCTGCGTCGGCTTGTGGAGGAGGGGGTTCTCCGCCCACAGGGTGATCTCATAGCCCTCCGCCACGGTGAAGTTGGGATGCGGCTGGGTCACATTCTTCGCGAATGCGGACTCCGTGCGCACCGGCGCATCCGGCACCACGACGTTCTTGGAAAGATCGCGCATCTTCGCGATGGCCACCTCCTGCTCCGCGATGAGCGCGTCGAACTGCGGGATCTCCTTCGCGTTGTTCCCTTGCTCCTTCTTCCGGAAGCCGAAGATGTAGGCCATGTTCGCCGGGCGGGACCGGTTGAAGAACCACTCGTTTTTCTTGAGGATGTGACGGCGCAGGGCGGCGGCGCTGTCGCCCTTGTCCCACGCTCCGGCTTTCCAACCGAGGCCCTTCTCGATATGGCGGGCCAGCGCCTTGTAGCCTTCACCGGTGAGGTGGATGCCGTTCTGCGTGTAGGCCGGTTCCTGCGGAAGGTCCGCCAGCGGGACGAAGGGCAGGCTGCGCTTTGCGGCCGTGTCCTTCAGCACCTTGTCAAACGCGGCGAGATGCTCTCGGTGCGCGGCCGCCTCCGAGGCCGCGATGCCGGGGAACTCGAAACGCGGCGGCGCTCCCAGCACCACGATGCGCACTTCATTTCCCGCGGACTTCGCCGCGTCATCCAGCAGGCGGTCGAGTTCCTTCTGGAACTGCTCCGGTGTCCCGCCCTTCACGAGAGAGGATGCCATGCCGTAGCCCAGCACGATGACGTTCGGCTTGTAGGTGGCGAGCTGGTTCTGGAGCTGCCTCCATCCTTCCTCCGGCGGTTCCAGTCCGGCTTGCAGAAGGCTCAGGCCATTCCGCGAATCACCGGCGGGGGTGTCCGCATTCCATCCGAGGTTCCGGAACGTCACGTTGCGGTCCGGGAACTGGGTCGTGAAGGCGAGTTCCACCCATCCTTCGTATTGCTCGCGCTCGATCAGCGCATCCCCCAGAAAGGCGACGCGGTCGCCGTCCTTGAGGTCGAAGCTGGCGGCGAACACCGGCGCGGTCAGCACCGGCAGGAGGGCGAGAGATGGGATCAGGTGTCTCATGCGGAAAAACGGATGGGTTGGGAAAATGGAAAAACGGCGGCGGACCGTGGCCCGCCGCCGCAGGGAAAGTGGATCAGCGTTTCTGGATGTGGATGAAGGTGCCCTTCTTGTTGGCGGTCAGGAAATCGACCAGACCGTCACCGTTCACATCGCCGGATGGCAGCATCACGCCCACGCCGGAGTCCCCATGGATCACCTTGGGAGTGAACTTCACCTGGCCGTTCTCACGGGTGACCTTCAGCCAGAAAAGCGTGGCGGGATCATTCACGCCCGGGTCACCGGTGCCATCGGCCTTCGGTGCGTGCGCCCAGAAGCGCTTGCCCGTGATGACATCCTTGATGCCGTCGCCATCGACATCCACGAAGTCCACGCCGTGCATCTGCGTCTCGTTGAAGCCGCCGGCGGAGGTTTCCTTCTTGTCCGTCAGGATGGGGTGCTCTTTCCAGCCGTCCGCCGTCTGCTCGAACCACGACATGCCGTAACCGTGCGCGTCGATGACGGTGAGGATGTCGTTCTTCCCGTCGCCGTTGAAGTCATAGACGTACATCTGCGCGCCGCCCTTTCCGGGAATCGGCACGGGGTTCAGCACCCACTCGCCTTCCTTGCCGGGGTTCTTCCACCAGCCGCGCTTCTCGATGAAGTCGATCTTGCCGTCGCCATCCACATCACCCACGCCCTGGCCGTGCGTGTAGCGGAAGACGGACTTGTCCGACGGGGTGATCGGCTTGAACGTCCACGGCTTGGTCGGGTCCGCTCCAGCGGTGGCGTAGCCGTAGGAGCCGTTCTGCGCGCAGACGATGTCCACCTTGCCGTCGCCGTCGATGTCCACGAAGTGCGGTGACTCGCCGTCAACGATGTCGAGGACCTGGTGCTTCGCCCAATGGCCGTCCTTGCCCTTCGGGTTCTCATGCCACCACGCGCCCTTGCCCGGCCAGCTATAGACCATGATGTCCTGCCAGCCGTCGCCGTTGATGTCATGGGCGAACTGGAGGAAGATGTCCGAGTAGACCTTCGGGTCGTAGGACTTCGTGTCATAGATTTCCTTCCGCTCCTTGAAATCCGGCCCCGCATACCAGTAGGGCCCGGAGATGATGTCCGGCTTGCCGTCCTTGTTGACGTCAGCGATCGCGCCGCCCTCCGCGAAGAAGTTGTTGTCCAGTTGCTTTGTCTCCCAGGAAATGGAGATGACGGCGGCCAAGGCAACAGTGCCGGTCATCGCGGCCAGCGGGAGCATGAGGGTGGGTTTCATGGAGAGACTATTTCGGGATTCGGGCCTGCGATCAATCAAAGATTTTCACAGAGATTCACAGATTTCCACAACCTGCGCCGGTCCGATACGCTACTACCCCGGAAAGCATTTCAGGAAAAGCGAATCCTCCGCTTTCACGATGATTAAGCCCCTCCGCCCGCTCTCCACCTCCGCTCATTTCCTCCGGAATCATGGACTCCCGTGCAGATGGAGCCGCTGGCCGGATCTGGACTGACGCCCTATTCGGTACGGATGGGAATTGAATCCATGATCAATTTCATGGTGGTCCAATTTTCCGAGGTTCGGCATTGCGCATTCTGATGCAGGAAAACTCGACTTGCGTCGAAACCACTTGATCGAAAATCGGCCAAAGGGAGGAAACCACGTGAAGCTCTGAACCTGTTTCTTCCAGAGCTGCGGTCGGATCGTCAATCTGGCGGCAATCCAGAGGAATGACCGCTTCGCGGGATACAAAATAGCCTGCAATCGCATCGGCGGATTCAAAATTTTCACCAGGCATCTCATAAACCCAGATCGCCGATTGCCGGATTCTCTCTTTCCAGGAGTTTTCGACATGAATGATGCGGTGACCTTTTTCAGAAAGGAATGAAACCCGTGGACAGTCTCTGGGAAAAAGGTAGTTGGCCAGGTGCTTCTCATCAACAGCCCATACGACGGGGCTTTCGCCCATGATGCTTCTGGGGAAAAATCGGCTGATTCCCGGGGAATCACTCACATGAAAGAGGCGCATCTTTGTCTGATTGTGTGATTGAAGTCCCGGCCTCGGAATCCAGACAAGGAGTGGGAATCGGACATGATGCGCGGCTCTGAAATCGGCACCAAATCAGTTCCTGCAGGTTCGATTCCTGTCTCGGTCGCAAAGATGGGTGAAGCGTCCATTCGGAGAAATCGTGAATTTCAGGCGACGGTCTTCCGTTTGTTTCCCACAGACCCAATCAGATATCCCCAAAAAAGCAGAAGATCACTCGCTTTTCAAGGTGACCTGGAGGTAACCGGAGAAAGAAGCGATTGATTGAGTTCTCCTCTGCAAAGGCAGAAACAAGTGGGATAGGTGGAGCCGCTGGTCGGATTTGAACCGACGACCTATTCATTACGAATGAATTGCTCTACCCCTGAGCTACAGCGGCCTTGATCACCCTCCAGTCCCGTTGGAACAATGACTTCGGAGCGTGTCGCGGCGGCGAGAGAAGCAGCTCCAGGTCACCGCGTCAACGGAAATGGAACAGATGGATTCCGTCCAATGTGGGACGATCTACTCATCCACCTTCAGGATACCCCGTTGCATCGCTTCGGAGATGGCTTCCGCCCGTCCGGTGACACCCAGTTTCACAAAGATCTGCCGCAGATGCTGCTTCGTGCCGCTTTCCGAGAAGCCCAGCACTTCGGCGATTTCCTTGTTGCTGAGACCTTTTGAGACCAACGAGAGGACTTCCCGCTGGCGCCCGGACAGGACCGGCGAGTCGGCGGCCTCCTTTGCCCGGCGAACCAGCCGTTCCGGTATCCATGTGCCGCCGCCTGCCACCGTCCGGATGGCCTGCACCAATTCCACGGCCTTGCTCCGTTTCAGGGCATAGCCTGTCGCCCCGGATGCCATGGCCTGCTGGATCTCGTCCTCCGTCTCATAGGAGGTGAGGAAGAGGATCCTCGCATCCGGAAACTCGCGGCGGATCTGCCGCGCGGCCTCCACGCCGTCCATGTCCGGCATCCGCAGGTCCAGGAGGATGAGGTCCGGCCGCTCCCGGCGGTAGGTTTCCACCGCGGTCCGTCCGTCATCTGCCGTCGCCACGACCTCCATATCCGGCTCCAGCGAAAGTACGGCTTCCAATCCCATGACGACCACGGCATGATCGTCCGCTAGGACGAGACGGAGGTTTCCGGCGGATTTGCTCATACGTTGCCCTCCACCGTTTCCAAGGATGCGATGGGACAGCAGGCACGGATGCTTGTTCCCTCCCCCGGCTGGCTCCGGATCTCCAGCAATCCGCCGAGGCGGCGCAGCCGTTCCTTCATCCCGTTGATGCCGAAGTGACCGGTGGAAATGCCTGGGGCCTGCCGGATATCGAATCCCAACCCGTCATCGGCGATCACCATTTCCACTTCTCCTTCCGCCACCATGAGGAACACCTCCACCCTTTCCGCATGGCCATGCCGGACCGCGTTGGAGATCGCCTCCTGCGCCACGCGGCAAAGATGGGCGGAGATCCGGTCCGGCACTTGCGAGGCATCTCCTGAAGCCGTGACGTCCACCGCGACCCCCAGCTCCGACTGCTCCCCGGCGATGACCTCCAGCGCCTCCGCGAGGCCACGTTCTTCGATCACTTCCGGGGTGAGATCCCACACCGCCCTGCGCAGTTCATCCCTGCTGCGATCCAGCAATCTCCGGGCGAGCGCCAAGGGCCTCGGAGCCTCCGCCGTCCCCACCGCTTCGAGCTGGAGCGACGCACCGGTGAGCGTCTGTTCAAGCGTATCATGGAGATCCGCGGCCAATCTCCGACGTTCCTGGAAGACGATCTCCTGCTCCCTGCGCGCCGCGATCTCATGGACCAGCGCCCTGGACTTTTCCGCGACCCGCCGCTTCAGGAACAAGGCCCATCCTCCCGCACCCGCGGCCACCACCGCCGCACCACCCACCACGGCGAAGATCCGCAGCGGAGTCCACCAAGGACCAGCCTGGATCAGTTTCAGATCCTCCATGCCCTGCAGGTGGAGCCGGTAGTCCGCCTCGCCACGGCCCACCCTCAGGAGGTGCGCGTTCAGGCCGGCCTCCAGCGCCCCCGTCGCTTCCATGATGCTACCCGCCACAGGCAGCGAGCGATCCTCCGGTCTCTCCGCGAAGTAGAGCGGGATCTGCCGGGAACCGAACAGCAACTGGAGCGGCGCACCTTCCGGCTCCGTGGATCCTCGCGTGACCGTCCCCTTCATCCGCACGCGCATGCCATCCTTCCACAGGAACTCCTTTTGCAGGAAATACTCCGGCTCCATCCGTTCGGCGGGTGGCAGGATGGCACGACCGGTTTTCCTGACCACTGCATCCTCCAGCTCCCCCCGTGGTCCGTTGAGCCCGGGAAAGCCCACCGCCTCCACACGGTCACCAGGTACCAGCGCCGGAGCCTCACGCGGGCGGATCCACAGCACATCCTCCTTCTCACGGATGACCACCGTATCCCCGTCCGCATAGTTCACCACCCCACCGACGCGGATCGTCTCGGAAAAATCATCGTCCGCGGCGGCGGGCAGCACCTCCGGCAACGGCTGCCGGGGCACCGCACCGAACTCAGGAGCCGGTTCCACTATGGTCACCCAGTCGGGTTGGTTCACAACGACGAAGGGGACGAGCGGCAGCCAGTTGACCGTCTTCCAACGCATCAGCACTCCGCGCACACGAACGGTCGTACCGGGCACCAGTAACCGCCGCGTTTCCTCATCCCACCGGGATATCCACACCATCAGCCTCGCGGAAGCTGGTCCGAGTTCCAGGACCAACCGAGATGGAGTGACATCCTCCTCGATCCTCGCCACACGGATCACGTCCTCACACTGCACGGAAGAGCCATCCAGTTCCGAAACACGCAGGGCCGCAAGATCCATCTCCACCGGAGCCGGCAGCGGTGCCGTCCCCAGCACCCTGAAACCCTGGACATGGATCCGCGGCGTCGGCGGAGAGGTGATGGTACGACCCGTGACCTCCACCTTCATCCCCACCTGGAAGGAAGGATCCGCGGACTCGTCCTCCCTGATGCGCGGCCACTCCAGCATCACTCCTCCCGTATCGTCCTCCACCACCAGTCCCGCACCCTGTCCGCGGACATAGGTGACCACTCCGGTGATCCTCACCGGCTTCATCGAAGCACTTTCCTTCCGCGTCAGGCGGCGCACCTGCTCCGCATGGGTGAGTTCCCCCGCATGGAGCCAGCCCGGGGCGCACAGCCACACGCAGCAGCACAAGACCATGGGCAGACGGAGCATCGTTTCCGTGATAAGCGGGCAGCACCCGGCTGTCGATCCACTTCCAACTCCACTAGCCTTTCGCCTACTGGACGCATTCCGGTCCATCCGGCAAGCTCTCCATCAAACCCGAAATCCCATGAATCCGTTTCTCCCCATCATCCTGGCGCTATCGACTACGATCCTTCCATCCGCGGGCACCGTCCTGCTCAGCGACGATTTCTCCGATGGAAACCGGACCGCACCCGCCTGGTACTACGCCCAGGGACAGGCGGGAAGTACCCTCACCACCAACGGAACACGGCAGAACCTGCTCCTGGATGCGGCATCCCGGAACAATGCGCAGGTCTGGACCACGTTCGCAGGAACCACCCTGAACATCGGCCACACTCTGTCCGTCAGCTTCAATTTCGATGCCACCGGTGGAATCGCCTCCGCCGACGATGGGCCGTTCCGGATCGGTTTTTTCAACGTGGGATCTCCGGTGAATGCGGACATCAACAATGGCATCGGCAATCCGAGTTGGAATGGAGCAACGGGCTACGGTGCCTTCGCTGACATCCATGCGGACGCCGCCGTCGACACCTCCCCGGAGTCCACGCTGAGGCAAAGGACCGGTGCCAGCGACACCCTGTGGGCAGGGGCGGCCAGCCCGGTTTCCTTCACCACCACCCTTACACCGTCCGACAGCAGCCATTCCGTCGGCAGCACCGCGAATCTGGCGGCGGATGATCTCCGCTATCTCGTCACCTTCTCACTCACACGCACCGGGAGCGACACCATGGATTTGTTCTACCAGATGCGGGACACGTCCAACAACATCATCAGCACGATGAACGCCACCGATGGCAGCGGGATCGTCTCAAGTTTCAATACGTTCAGCGTCTTCACCGGGACATCGGTCGGTCAGGATTTCGCCATCGACAATGTGGTGATCTCCGTCGTCCCTGAGCCCTCCTCCATTCTGGTATTTGCACTTGCACCATTCCTGACCGCATACCGCCGCCGGCGTTGATGCTCCATTTCCCATCATGTTGAGATCCAGATTCCTCTCCGCCCTTTCGTTCCTTCTCTGCCCCGCTGTCCATGCGGCGGACGCCCACCGGGCTGACATCATCGTCTATGGCGAATCGCCTTCCGCTCTCGGCGCCGCGCTCGAACTCGCGGACTCCCGGCATGACGTGCTGCTCGTCTCTCCGGTCGCACACGTGGGAGGTATGATGGTCGAGGGACTCGGCCATCAGGACATCGACAAGCGCAGCGGCAGTGGAGAACCCATCGGCGGGCTGACCGCGGAGTTCTACAAACGCATCGGGGACGCGTATGGTGCGAAAAAACCACGCTACCATTTCGAGGCGAAGGTCGCACAGCGCGTGATCGACGGCTGGCTGGATGAAATGAAGGTCCGCCAGATCCGCGGCAAACGCCTCGCTGAAACCCCGGAAGCCGTGGCGAAGAAGGACGGCCGTATCACCTCCCTCAGGCTGGAGGATGGCACCGTCATCGACGGCAAGGTTTTCATCGACGGCACCGTGGAGGGCGACCTGATGGCGGCCGCGGGCGTCACCTACGCCTGGGGACGGGAGGGAAATGCCGCCTATGGGGAAAACGTCGGGGGAGTCCTCAACCCGACCCACAAGGACCAGTACAAGGTCGCTGTCGATCCCTACGTCGTCCCAGGGGATCCTTCCTCCGGCGTCATCAAGGGTGTCAGCAACGAACCGGTCGGCACCCATGGCGCGGCCGACCGTTCCGCGATGGGATTCTGCCTGCGCCTGCCCCTCACGAAAAACCCCGCCAACAAGATCCCCATCACCGCGCCTCCCGGCTACGACCCCAAGGACTACGAGATCTACCGCAGGTTCCTCGCGGCAGGCGGAAAGAACGATTGGCTCGATGGCCCCGGCCGCCAGAATGCCAACCCGATGCAAAAGCTGTTCGACCTGGGAAGCTGGCATGACCTTTCAGGCAACTTCTACGGCCGCAACCATGACTACCCGACCGCCAGCCACGCCCGGCGGCAGGAAATCTACCGCGAACACAAGGAGTACACCCAGGGACTGATCCACTTCCTCTCCACCGATCCGTCCGTGCCGCAGGAGATCCGCGACGAGTGGAGCAAGTGGGGCCTGCCCGCCGACGAGTTCACCGACAACGGCGGTTGGCCCCGCCAGCTCTACATCCGCTGTGCGCGGCGCATGGTTTCCGACTATGTCATCACGGAGGCGGATGTCCGCCGGGATCCCATTGGCTCCGTCACCCCCCGCCCCGCCGTGGATGACCCCATCGGCATCTGCTGGTGGGCGGTCGATCTCCACAATGCCCGCACCATCATCCGTGACGGAAAAATCTACAACGAGGGTGCCTACTTCGACCTGACCAACTACCGGCCCTTCGGGGTCCCCTACCGGTCCATCGTTCCGAAGCGGGCGGAATGCTCCAACCTGCTGGTTCCCTCCGCCCTATCTTCCAGCTATGCCGGATACGGAGCCGTGCGGCTGGAGTGGACCTTCATGGTACTCGGCCAGTCGGCCGGCGCGGCGGCGGGGCTGGCACTCGACCGGGATGTCTCCGTCCAGGATGTTCCATACCAGGATCTGAAAACCCGGCTCATCGCGCGGGCACAGAAGCTGGCGCCACAACCGGTGGTCGCCCCGGAGCCTGTCCCGGCGAAAGATTGACCCCGATATCGGGGAGCTGTCTCCACGATGGCTCCCGCCCGCCCCCGGGGTTCCTTCAGTTCGCGGGCTTGCTGTTCACCATCCGCTCGAAGTCGCCCTTCTCACAGCAGCGGACGAATCCCTCCGCGTAGCTCTTGAGCTTGTCCCATATCTCGCGGATTTCCTTGGCCTCGTCCTTGGTGATCGAGTGATCCACCGCGGCGGTGGAGATCTGGCTCAACAGTCCGGAAAACTGGGCGATCAGTTCCTGGGTGGCCGGCATGACATGCTGGATGTCCAGCTCCTCCACCTCCGGGTCCATGACGAAATGCCCGCCGTTCTGGCGGCAGAGCCATTCCACGATGCTGGGGTCCCCGCTGAGGTCGATCACCTTCTGCAGGCGATCCAGCGGATTTCTGCTGCCAGAGCCGTCCTCCGAAGGCTTCTCCGCCCACTTGTAGACAAGGGACAGCGAAATCCCCAGCTCCGCGGCAACCGCCTTGGGACTGGTTTTTTTCAACGCCCGCTTCAACACCTCATGGCTTTCCATGCGGGGAAATTGCACGGCCCCGGCCAACTTGGAAAGCCGGGATTCAGAAAACCGGCTCCACTTCGGCAAGCTCAGCCTGGCCGATGGAAAACGCGGCGAGATCCTCCACCTCAGCGACCGAAGCGACCTGGCAAAGCCTCTGGCGGAGGTCGCGGGCGCCGGGAAATCCCTTGCAATAGCTCATCAGGCGGGAGCGCATCGCGGTCAGGGTCTGCTTTTCATCCCCATAACGGGCCGACTCCACCGCCAGCCGGCAGTGCCGCAGCACCAGCAGCCAACGCTCCTCCAGCGGCACGGACGGCAGGGTTTCCCCTGTTTCCAGAAAGTGTTTCGCCTCCCGGAACACCCACGGGTTCTGCATGGCCGCCCGCCCGATCATCACTCCGGACACGGCGGTGGTACTCTTCCGCTTCACCAGATCCTCACCACAGGAGATGTCACCGTTGCCGATGACCGGGATGGACACCGCACGGGCCACCGCGTCGATGACCTCCCAGTTCGCCTCCCCGCCGTAGCCCTGCGCCCGCGTGCGGCCGTGGACGGCGATGGCCTGCATCCCGTTGTCTTCCAGAATCCTGGCCACCTCCACGGCGTTGATGGTCTTTTCATCCCACCCGATCCGCATCTTCGCCGTGACCGGCACCTGGTCGCCCACCGCCTTTGCCACGCCGGCGGCGACGGATGCCAGCACCGGGCAGTCCTTGAGCAGGGATGATCCGCCGTTACGTGCCACCACCTTGTTGACCGGGCAGCCGAAGTTGATGTCGATGAAATCCGGGCGCTTCCAGTCCACGACTTTCTTCGCCGCCTCCCCCATCCGCTCCCCGTCCGCTCCGAAAAGCTGCACCCCCACGGGACGCTGCTCATCCGTGAACTCCGTGTATTTCCGCGTGCGGCTGTCCGCCTGCATGATCCCCTCCGCGGAGACGAACTCCGTCACCATCACATCCGCCCCCAGCTCCTTGCAGATGCGGCGGAAAATGAGGTCCGTCACCCCCGCCATCGGCGCGAGGTAGAGCGGGAATTTGTTCTGGAACCAAGGGAGCACGCGGCGAGCCTAAACAAAGCGACGCAAAAGAGCCAACTTGCAAAAGTGAAGGATCCAGCTTCATTACCGAAAATCTTCCCGCCGGTTTTCAAGCCATGCCCTCTGATCCCAATTCACAAACCTGGCGATGGTTCCGTGACACTCATTTTCCAGATGATCGTTCACAGGATACCCCCGTTTTCCGGAGTGCTGTGAACCAGCCCATTCAGATCCATCAGAAAAGAAATCGCAAGCTGATCGCGCACGCTAGTGAGCTTGATCGGCTCCTGAAGACCGAAATCGACAAATTGAAGGCCGGAATCAATGACCCGGCAGTCAGAGGACTGATCTATATCATGTATAGCCGCGACGCACACGGCGAGTTTGATCCGGCATACGTGGGAGTTGCCGAGAAACTGGGAAGATCCGGAAATTTATCTGGGCCTCTCGCGAGATCCAAAGGCCCGTTCAGCCGCTTCGGATACGATTCGCTAGGGCATATCGGTGGTATTTCCGACGCGCTTTTCAGCGCGACTTCGAAGGGATACAGGAGGTGGCCGCAACGCTTCTTTTCCCTCGGCGCGAACGACGATCATGTTCTCTCACGCCCCCTTTTCGTTTGGGCTAAAGCATGGAATAGCCAAAATCCCGTCAAGATAGGCGACAGCCTGTTTCCTCACTGTTCTCTTGGTTTTCTGGAGGCGCTGTTGATTTTCACACTTGATTCACTCTACCCCAACCGTCTGTTGAACAGCAAGGGCATGGACCGGACGATTCCGAACTAGATTTGTTTGCATTCAAAGGAAGCGACAAATCCCACTTCTTGGGGATTGATCGCCGGAACGAGTGCATTCAACGTCCCGCCATGCGCGTCCTGCTTTCCACCTGTTCCTTCCAAGACACCCCCGGCCCCCACCATCCGCTGCTCGAAGCCCAGGGCTGGGAAATCGTCCGCGAGCGCGGGCCGCTTTCGCTTGAGAAAATGCTGGAGATCGCCGGTGGATTCGACGCGTTCCTCTGCGGTGATGACGCCATCACCCGCGAGGTGCTGGAGAAATCCCTGCCCCGTCTGAAGGTCATCTCGAAATACGGCATCGGTCTGGACAAGATCGACATCGCCGCGACCAAGGATCTGAAGATCCCTGTCCTTTTCACCCCCGGCGTGAACCATGACACGGTGGCGGAGCACACGTTCCTGCTGCTGCTGGCAATGGCAAAGAACTTCCCCTACGCCATCGACGGCACCCGTGCCGGACGCTGGGACCGCAAGACGGGCAACGAGCTGTTCCAGAAGAAGATCGGCCTCATCGGGCTGGGCCGCATCGGCCAGGAAGTCGCCCGCCGGGCGCACGCGTTCGGCATGGAAGTCCACGCCTACGGCAACTACTGGCCGGAGGACATCGCGGAGCAATTCCAGATCAAACGCCACGATTCGCTCGATTCCCTCTTCTCTTCCGTGGACATCATCAGCCCGCACACGAAGCTGAATGCGGAAACCCACCACTGCATCAATGCGGAGCGGCTGGCCATGATGCCGGACGGCTCATGGGTCATCAACACCGGTCGTGGCGAACTCATCGACCAGGACGCGATCATCGCCGCGCTGGATTCCGGGAAGCTCGCAGGCTACGCAGCCGACGTCCTCGACGAGGAACCGCCATCTCCGGACCATCCCCTGCTCCACCACCCGAAGGTCATCATCACCCCGCACGTCGGCTCCCGCACCTTTGAAAGCGTGCCGCGCCAGGCGATGAAATCCCTCACCAACCTCATCAACGCGCTCAAGGGCGAGGGTGAGACCAACTGCGCCAACGGCGTGATCTGATGCCAGCTCCGGACGACGACAAGCTGCGCTACCAGATGCTCGGGGACGATGGTCTGACCGAGGAGGAACGGCTCCGGAAATACACCGGTCCCGTTTCCTATGACTATCTGTTAGGACCGTTGCGCAACGGTGTGCTGGTCGTCGTCCATGAGGCGCTCGATCTCGCGGATGTCGGCATGGCTTTCATCCGCGATGACCGCAGGCGGGTGCAGGCTTGGCTGGATGAGGAATTGCTGGTGAAGGCGGACGAAGAGACCTTCGAGAAACGCGAAGGCGCGGAAGCTTATACGGCGGTCGTCGTTTCGCCGTTCGTGCTGGTCCGTTGAGTAGCGAACCTCGTGAGAGGTTCGGCTGGGTGGACGGCATCCAACAGAAAAGCACCGGCCTGCTTGATTGGAGCGCGGACTTCAGTCCGCTTGGCTTCGTATGGATCGGATTCCCCGGGGCGGACTGAAGTCCGCACTCTGTCCTATTCAGCCGGAGACTTCTCTTCCTTCAGCGGAAGACGGAATTCCTCACTGTAGGCGGTGTGGCTCTCAGATGTATCCTTCAGGTCTCCGACCGCATCCACGCGAAAAACGAATCTCATCCGGAGTAACGCGTCGCCAGCTGGCATCTGTTCCAACATCGGTAACCTCACCACCCTTTTCGCCTCCGGCGAAATCTCAATCCAACGCAGTCCGGTTCCGCAATCCCATATTGGTCCGGACACCCACTTGCCATCCCGCAGAAGCTCCACGGTGGACATCGGCACGGACTCGGAAAATCCCGAATAGACGAATGTCCTTTTCGTGGGATTTGAGATCTCGGCCTCCATGTATCCTTCCTTGCCGAGATAAGGCTTCCCTATCACCGGTAGGGCTTCTTCGGCTTGCAGGCAGAAGCAACCCGACAGCAGCAGGGCGGTGACGGCCATGGAATGGCGGAGTGACACCATGACATCGTAGATGGAGAACCGGCGAAGATGAAGTGGTTTTTTCGTCCGCTGCCAGACGGTTCCCATCAGATAATCCGCCGAAGATGCCGGTCTGAAGACCGGCGCTCCCAGCGGCCGCAGTCCCGCCAGGGATTCACACGGACGACTGTTGGCCCATCACCCCCGGCAATTCATCAGCCGCTTCGCGAGAAAAACCTGCTCGGATTTGACCCCGGTGAGCTGGAGGGCCTTTTCAAAGTGGATCTCCGCGGCTTTCGGCCGATTCAGCCGTTCTTCCAGATCCCCCATCACCGCGTGCAGCAGGTAGTAGGAATCCAGGTCGCCTTTCTCCAGCAAGGTCTCCAGGGCCCCCATCCCCGCTTCCGGTCCGTTCACCCGCGCGAGCGCCACCGCACGGTTCAACCGCACGACCGGCGAGTCGGAGATGGCGGTCCATTGGTCGTAATAACCTAGGATCCTTTTCCAATCCGTCGCTTCATCACTTTCCGCGACGCAATGGCAGGCGGCGATCCCGGCCTGGAGGTGGAACTCCGAAAGCTCCCCTCCCCGCGCCGCGCTGGCGAGGTGCAGGAGTCCGTGGCCGATCATGCTCTTGTCCCACAGCGTGCGGTCCTGATCCTTCAGCCGGAGGATGTTCCCCTGCCGGTCCTCACGGGCGGAAAGGCGCGCGCCGTTCATGAACATGAGGGCCAGCAGGGCGTGGAGCTTCGGCCGGGCCGCGACCGGGTGCGCGACCAGCAGGCTGGCCAGGCGGATGGCCTCGAAACACAGATCCTCCCGCACCACACTGTCGCCGGTGGAGGCGCTGTAGCCCTCGTTGAAAAGGAAATAGATCACACGCATCACCCCATCCAGCCGCTCCGTCAGGTCCTGCCCGGCGGGGATCTCGAATGGGATGGCGAGTTCCGCGATCTTCTGCCGCGCACGGGTCAGCCGCTTCGCCACCGCGGCCTCGGTGGAAAGGAACGCGCTGGCGATCTCCCCGGGGCTGAATCCGCAGAGCGTTTTCAATGCGAGCGCGGTCTGCGCGTCTTGCGGCAGCAACGGATGGCAGCAGGCGAAGATGAGCCGCAGCCGGTCGTCCTTGATCTCGTCGTCGAACTTCGGGTCCGCCTCTTCCGGCACCCATTGCTCGAGCGAGGTGATGATCTCCGGCTGCTTGTCATGGAAGAACTTCTCCCGGCGGATGACATCCAGCGCACGGTTCTTCGCCGTCTGCATCAGCCATGCGGCGGGATTGTCCGGCACGCCGGTATACGGCCACGTCTGGAGCGCACGGATCATCGCGTCCTGCACCACATCCTCCGCGAGCTGGAGACGGGTGATGCCGAAGATGCCGGTGAGCATGGAGACCAGCTTCCCCGCCTCATGGCGGAAAAGCTTCTCCGTGATCCGCGGGATCTCCCCGGCGGATGGAACTGCGGATGCCTCCCCTTTCACGCGCCGACGGTGAAGAGTTTCTGCTTCGACAGCCGGCTGGCAGGGCAGTCTTCGGAGACGGGGCGCACCTCCACTTTCAGGCCACAGGGAACCATGGGATTCTGGCGGGCGACAGCCACCGCCTCCTCCAGGCTGGCCGCCTCGATGAGGATGTAGCCGCCCACGGATTCCTTCGTTTCCGTGAACGGACCATCCACCACCACGCCGGACTGGTAGGAAACCTCCGCCCCCACCCCGTCCAGAGGCTGGCCGGCTTTCATGATGCCCTGTTGGGCCAGGCTTTCGAACCACGCGTTCGTGCGGCTCATGATCTCCTGGATCTCGTTGAGCGAGAGCTCACGATGCCAGTTCGTGTCGCGGAACAACAGCAGGTATTGGGACTTGCTCATGATGTCGGTGGTTTGATTCAGGCGGAGACGATGGTTTTGAAACCACCATAGGCCATGCGTTTGTAGTCGAACGGGCAGCCCTCGCAGTTGAGGCGGGGATCCGCCATCACCTTCGCGTTCACCGCGTCGCGGTCCTCCCGGGATTTATAGACGACGTAAGCGAAGACGACCGTCTCCCCATCCTTGGCACCGGCCAGTGCGGGAAAGCTGACCATGTCATGGCAGGTGGCGTCATCCAGCAGGCACTCGCGGTATTCCAATGCCCCATGGTCGAGCCAGACGGTGGCTGCGGTGGTGGCCATCTCCTTGTATTTCTCAATCCCGTCCTTTGGCAGCGGCAGGACGAATCCGTCAACGTAGGTTTCCATGATCGTGGTGGGTTCGTGGTTTGGTGGTGTGTCAGTTTTTCAATGCGAGGAATTGGCGGCGTCCCACCCACAGCAGGTAGAGTGCGGCGAGGCAGATCAGGATGAGCATGGGAGAAAGCAACCCCACCCCTGCGGTCACAAAGCCGTGGAACGCGATGATATTGATGATGATCGGCCCCAGGATCAGCAGGCCGAAGTTTCTGGTTCTCGGGATCGCCACCAGGATACCTCCGACCAGTTCGCACACCTTGACGAAGGTCAGGTAGCCGGTCGGCCCGAACGCCGCCATGAAATGGGCTGGCGGAGAACCCTCCGGTGGCGCCGGAGGGGTGGGTCCCAGTTTGAAGAGAACCATCGAAGCGGCGAAGACAAACATCAGGCCAAGCAGGCCTCCGACAATGTTGGGGATATGTTTCATGGCATTATGGAGAGTTCAGGATTGCGGGATGGCGGACATGTCCATGTGGTACACCTCCCAGACGTGGCCGTCCGGATCCTGGAAGCCGTGGCCATACATGAAGCCGTGGTCCTGCGGCTCGTTGTAGGTGTTGCCTCCGGCGGAGACCGCCTTGCGGACGAGGTCGTCCACCTCCTCCCGGCTGGAGCAGGAAAGCGCGTTGAGAACCTCCGTGACGGAGCGGGCGTCGCTGATGGGGTTCGGGGCAAAGCCGTTGAACTTGTCGTGCGTCAGCAACATCACATGGATGACATCGCTGATGACGACACAGGCGGCGGTTTCGTCGGTGAACTGGGGGTTGAGGTCGAAGCCGAGGGCCTTGAAGAAATCCATGGATCGCTGGAGATCTTTGACCGGCAGATTGATGAAGATGAGGCGGTTCATGCGGAGTGGGAGTTGAGGTGGGATTGGAGGCGGTCGAAGTTCTCTTCGTTGGCTTTCGTGATGAAGGAACGGAGATTCGCCTCCTCAGCGGGATCATCGAAGCGCATGAGCCAGTCGAACCGGCTGCCCGCCCCTTCGTCGTGGAAGGAAATCTCCATCAGGAAACCATGCACCGGTCCGTGGTGGCGCAAAGCGACTTTCTCATTTGGGATCAGTTCCGTGAACGTCTTGTCCTGCTCATAGGTCTGGCCATCCGGGCCGTGCATCGTGAAACGCCAGTGACCGCCGGGCCGGAGATCGAACTCTTGGATGGTATTGGTGAACCCTGCCGGTCCCCACCAGATGGCCACCTGTTCAGGATCGGCGAAGGCAGCATAGAGGCGCTCCCGGGAAACGGCGAAGGAGCGGCTGCTGTGGATCCCTTCCGCACTCATGGTTTCGCTTCGGAAAGGGTTTTGAGATCCGCCAGCCCCTGCTCGAACGGTCCCCCAATCATCTTCTCGCAGTCCATGAAAACACTGAAGATCTTCGCCAGGAAGTTGTTCCTGCCTTCCATCGACCAGGTCACCACCGTACCGTCCCCTTCCGGCTTGAAAGTGAACTCTGCGGTGTTCGTGGCACTGAACGGTTTGCGGAAAATCAGCATGAACCGGATGAATTCATCCTGCCTGATCTCGGAAGTCGCCATCGTCCCCTCTCCGATCTTGCCGCCCTGCCAGGAAAAGGAGGAACCCACCCCGGACGCCGGGCCTTCGTAGGTGACCTTGGATTGAGGATCCATCTTCGCCCAGGGAGACCATGTCTGGAATGCCCGCAGATCACTGACGAGCGGGAAAACGGTGGATGGCGGGGCGTTGATCGTGGTGCTGCGGGAGACCCGGAACTCGTCCGGGAGGCTGGCCACGTAGATCACGAAGACAGCGATGAGGAGGGCAACTGCGGCGAGGATTTTCTTGGTCATGATGATCGGAATTTCGGCTCGGGGAAAAAGCGCTCCGATGATGCCGGTGGCATCGATGAATCCGCAACTTCCCCCTTTCCAATATCACGACGAACGGCATCCGAAATCGAGGACATCCTTCCCCGATTTTTTCGCAAAAATCTCTCTCCCCACTGAAAATACCCGTCCGGGTCAAATCACTTGCCCGTGATCTGGCGGACCATCATGTCGTCCACGTTGAAGATCTGGGTGCCGAAATCCTTCGGCTGTTCCCCTTCCGCAAGCTGGTATTCGAATGCCTTGACCGGCTTCACGCCCTCGACCTCGGAAAACAGGTAGACACGGATCGTCATCGCCTCAGTGCCCTTGCCACCCTCCAGTTTCTTCACGGAGAACTGGACCTCGTTCGCTCCGTCCTTCAGCCCGCCAATGACGATCTGCGCGTCCTTCGCATTGGCAAAGCGGTGGCGGCTGACCTTGTTGACCTGCACGTGCACCTCACGCCCGGGAGAGAAGACGTACACCTTCGCGATGTACTTCGCAGGATTGACCGGGATCGCTGGTGGGGGCAACTGCCCGGACGCACGCGCCTCGGGGGTTTCCTTCAGGTATTCCAGATTTCCCTCAGCCAGTTCCCGCCTTACTTCGGGCAGGGCCACCAGGTTCACGAAGTCCGCCCGATCATAGAGCCAGGAGTTCCCCTCACGGATGAAGGAAAGCACCAACAGGTTGTCCGTGGGGGTACCATCCACCTGGAAATCGATCTTCCCGAAATACGATGCCTTCGCTGTCGGCCCGCTCTGGGTGGCTTCCAGGAACTTGAGCCCCTGCAAGGCGGGCGGAGCCCCCGGGATATTGAAAATGCTCCCCGGAAATGGCCGCTTCTCGGAGTAGATGAGGTTCCGCACCTCGATCCGACGGTTGCTGGCGGTGGCCCGCTCCCACGCCGCGTAGTCACGGCTGATGATTGCCTGCCGCCAGGTGCTATACGTCGTTTCCAGGGCCGGACGGAGATCCTCCTGGGCTGCGGCGATCAAGGTAAGCGAGAAGAAAATCGTAAAAAATGCACGGATCATGCGGCAAAAGATTGGACAAGAGGCACCTTTCCACAACAAACAAATCGCGCCGCTCCCCACTTGTCTGGGAGAGCCGCATTTTTATTGGTATGAGCAGCATTTTGCAGAAGGTGGCACCTATCGGAGAGGCGCGGGAACGTGAGATGCTCAAGGATTCCGCCTCCTATGCCTATCACTCCACCCCACAGGGTGAAATTCTCGCGCACGTTTTCCAGCCTGAGGGTGTCAGCACCACCCCCAGGCCCGCGGTGGTATTCTTCCATGGTGGCTTCTGGGACACCCCCATGCCCACCCAGTTCGTCCCTCACTGCCTCCACTTTGCCAGCCGGGGCGCGGTCGCTGTGGCAGCGGAGACCCGCACGGCATCCCGCCATGGCACCGGTCCCGTGGAAGCGATCGAGGACGCCCGCGAACTGATCCGCTGGATCCGCCTGAATGCGGAGACACTCAACATCGATCCGGCCCGCATCACCATCGGCGGTGCCGCGGGTGGCGCCTATCTGGCACTCCTGACCACCATGCCGAAGGAGAAGGATCTCCCGACGGTGGAAGGCGTGGACTGCCGGCCCCAGGCCCTGGTCCTTTTCAGCGCGACCGTGAACACCGGGCCGAGATCCCCTCACGCCGCCCGCTTCCCGGATACCAAGACCGCCAAACGGCTGAGTCCCACGTCACTGGTTCGGGGCAAACTTCCTCCCATGCTGGTTTTCCACGGCCGGGCCGACCGGATCGCCCCATTCGATGAGGTGGACAAATTCCGCCGTCGGCTGCGCTGGAGACGGAATTCTATTGAACTGGTTGATTTCGAACGGGCTGACCACAGCTTCTTCAACTTCAATGTCAGCCACCTGAACTTCGAACTGACCATCGGGGCGATGGACCGCTTTCTGGTCAAGCACGGGCTGTTGGGTCCGGAGTCCGGGACTCCGGACGAAGGCCCGGTTTTGTGAATTCCAGCGGTGCCCACCACATTCCGGGCACAATTCCTGCTTGGCAGACCTTCCCCGGTCGCTTTTATTCGGCCAGCGCCGGAGGTAGGGACCACCTGTCCCCTCTCCGGCTTCTACCTCTTTGATTTAGAGAATCCCAGATGAATCCGTTCTACCATTCAAGCACCCCGCTCGTTCCCGGTTCACTCCACCGGCTTTCCCAGGAACATGATAACTGCGGCATGGGCGCCATCGCCCACTTGAAGGGAAAACGCAGCTATCAGATTCTCGACCACGCCCTGACCTCTGTCTGCTGCATGACCCACCGTGGTGCGGTGGATGCGGACATGAAGACCGGTGACGGCTCCGGCGTTCTGACCCAGATCCCCTACCCGCTCTTCCGCAAGGCTGCCGAGAAGCTCGGCCACAAGCTGGAGAACGAGGCCGACCTCGGCGTGGCCGTGTTCTTTTTCCCCCGCGACAACGAAGGCGCGGCTGCGGACATCAAGAACATCGCCGCCGAAGTGACCGACCGGCGCGGCATCACCCGCATCGGCTGGCGTGAGGTGCCTGTGGATGTGGACGCGCTGGGCAAGATCGCCCAGGCGAGCCGCCCCCATATCGAGCACCTGCTTCTCCTCAAGCCCGCCGGCATGGAGGCGGATGTCTATGAGCGCCAGCTCTACCTCTGCCGCCGCGAGATCGAGCACCGGACGAAGGAGGTCCACGGCTTTTACATGCCGTCCTTCTCCAGCCGCCTGCTTTCCTACAAGGCACTGGCGATGCCGGCCGCCCTGCGCGCGTTCTATCTGGACCTGCAGGATCCGGACTACGAAATCGCGATTTCCCTCTATCACCAGCGTTTCTCGACCAACACGTTCCCGGCGTGGCCGCTCGGCCAGCCGTTCCGGAATATGTGCCACAACGGGGAGATCAACACCGTGGAAGGCAACCGCAACTGGATGACCTCCCGCGAGGAGTTCTTCTCCTCCCCGATCTGGGGTGACGAGATCGATCTGGTGAAGGATCTCATGCGCCATGGCGAATCCGACTCCGCTTCACTCGACCACGCGCTGGAGTTGCTGATCCTGTCCGGACGCTCCCCGGAGCATGCCATGTGCATGCTGGTGCCACCCGCCTACCGGAACGACGAGGAGATTTCCGACAATCTGCGGGCGTTCTACCAATACACCCGCTCTTTCTCCGAGCCTTGGGACGGTCCTGCGGGACTGGTCTTCACTGACGGCACGAAGCTCTGTGCCTCCCTCGACCGGAACGGCCTCCGCCCGTCGCGCTACAAGGTGACCGCCGACGGCATCCTCTACATCGGCTCCGAAGCGGGCGCGGTGATCTTCGAGGACTCCAACATCGTCCGCAAAGGCCGCCTCGGCCCGGGCCAGATGATGTCCGCGAACACCCTGACCGGTGAGCTGAAAATGGACCGTGAGATCAAGGAAGAGCTCGCCCAGCAGAAGCCCTACCGCCGCTGGATCGACGAGAACCGCCTGGAACTGCGCAAGTTCGTCTCTCCGTCCGCCCACGCGCCGGACATCGACTTCACCCCGCTGGACCTTTCCCGCCAGCAGGTTGCCCACGGCATTTCCCTGGAGGAACTGGACATGGTCTTCCCGCCGATGATCAAGGGCGCGCAGGAGGCCGTGTTCTCCATGGGTGATGACATCCCGCTGGCGGTACTTTCGACCCACCCGCGCCTGCTTTACACCTACTTCAAGCAACTCTTCGCCCAGGTGACCAACCCGCCGATCGACCCGATCCGCGAATGGGCGGTGATGTCGCTGAGCGCGGGCCTCGGACCGGAGCGGAACCTCCTTGAGGAAACCCCCGGCCACTGCCGCACCGTCAGCCTGGAAAGCGCGATCCTGTTCGAGCACGAGCTGGAGAAGACCAAGGACCTCGGCGAGGAAGGTTTCCCCGCCGTGACACTCGACTGCACCTGGGCCGCCTCCAGCGGTGCCGAAGGCCTCAAGATCCGCCTCGACAAGCTCTGCCTCGAGGCGGAGGAAGCGGTGAAGTCGAACCACAGCATCCTCATCCTCTCCGACCGGGCGACCTCCGCCGGCAAGGTGCCG
This sequence comes from Luteolibacter sp. SL250, assembly GCF_026625605.1. Classification (NCBI taxonomy): domain Bacteria; kingdom Pseudomonadati; phylum Verrucomicrobiota; class Verrucomicrobiia; order Verrucomicrobiales; family Verrucomicrobiaceae; genus Luteolibacter; species Luteolibacter sp. SL250. Next base: position 2,785,545 of record NZ_CP113054.1, on the reverse strand, counting down.
ATTCCGACGCTGCTGGCGATCGGGACGATCCACCACCACCTCACGCGGATCCGCAAGCGGATGCGTGCTTCCCTCGTCGTGGAGACCGGCGAAGCACGGGACGTGCACCAGATCGCCTGCTGCTTCGGCTTCGGGGCGACCGCCATCTGCCCTTATCTCGGTTACGCCACCGTCCGCCAGCTCGTCGCGGCGGACAAGGGCAAGGGCAAGCTCGACATCAGCACCGAGAAGGCCATGTCCAACTACCGCAAGGCGTTGGAGAAGGGCCTGCTCAAGATCATGTCGAAGATGGGCATCTCCGTCCTCAACTCCTACCAAGGTTCCCAGACCTTCGAGGCCATCGGCATCGGCAACGACGTCGTTGAGTTCTCCTTCACCGGCGTTTCCTCGAAGATCGGCGGCATCGGTTTCGCCGAGATCGCGGAAGAGTCCCTCATCCGCCACCGCGCGGCCTATGAGTCGGAGGTTCCCGCCGGTGAGACCCTCGACCTGGGCGACCCGGGCTACAACCGCTACCGGAAGTCCGGTGAGCGCCACGTTTTCACCACGGAGAACATCAAGAATTTCCACACCTACGTGAAATCCGGCCGTGCCGAAGATTACGAGGAATATGTGCGTGTCTCATTGGAAGTGAACCCGGTGGCGATCAAAGACCTGATCGAATTCGTCCCTGCCGCCAGCGGTCCGGTGCCGATCGAGGAAGTCGAACCGATCGAGTCCATCCGCCGCCGTTTCACCACCGCCGCGATGTCCCTAGGGGCGCTGTCCCCGGAGGCTCACGAAACCCTCGCAATTGCCATGAACCGGATCGGCGCGAAGTCGGACTCCGGCGAGGGCGGTGAGGACCCGGTCCGCTTCCAGCCCTACCCGAACGGCGACTACGCCCGCTCCTACATCAAGCAGGTGGCGTCGGGACGCTTCGGTGTTTCCGCCTTCTACCTCGTCAACGCTGACGAGCTTGAAATCAAGATGGCGCAGGGCGCGAAGCCCGGCGAAGGCGGCCAGCTTCCCGGCCACAAGGTGAACGCGCTGATCGCCCGCCTGCGGAACACGCAGCCCGGCGTGCAGCTCATTTCTCCTCCTCCGCACCACGACATCTACTCCATCGAGGACCTCGCGCAGCTGATCCACGACCTGAAGGAAGTGAATCCACGCGCCCGGATCACGGTGAAGCTCGTCGCCGAGTCCGGGGTGGGCACGGTCGCCGCCGGTGTGGCAAAAGCCTCTGCGGACAATATCCTGATCTCCGGCCACGACGGCGGCACGGGTGCCTCCCCGCTTTCGTCCACGAAGCACGCCGGTTCCCCATGGGAACTCGGCTTGGCCGAAGCCCAGCAGACGCTGCTGATCAACAACCTGCGCGAGCGAGTCACCCTCCGCACGGACGGCGGCATCCGCAACGGACGGGATGTGGTCATCGCCGCCATCCTCGGCGCGGAGCAGTTCAACTTCGGCACCACCGCGATGATCGCGATGGGCTGCGTGTATGTCCGCAAGTGCCACCTCAACACCTGCCCGGTGGGTGTCGCGACGACGGATCCGAAGTTCCGCGCCAAGTTCAAGGGCACGCCGGAAATGGTCATCAACTACTTCAACGGTGTCGCCCAGGAAGCCCGTGAGTGGATGGCGAAGATCGGCATCCGCACGCTGGATGAACTGATCGGCCGCCCGGAGTATCTCGCCCAGCGCGAGGTTCCGGGCCACCCAAAGGCGAACACGCTGGATCTCAGCGCGATCCTGAAGGACGTCGTGCCGGATCTCTCCGCCCAGACCGGTCGTCCGCTGGACCAGATCGCACGGATCCGCACCCACGAGCGGAACGACGGCCTCACCAAGCCCGCGTTGGACCTCAAGATCATCGCCGACCTGGTGAAGAACCTCACCGGATCCGACCAGCCGGCAGGAATCCCGGAATACGGCGCGGGTTCGACCCCGGCCGCCATTCTCGATGCCCTCAAGCTGCTGCCTGACCGGCCGCCGGTCCGGCTGGAGTATGACGTGGTCAATACGGACCGGAACATCGGCACCCGCCTTTCCGGGCGGATCGCCGAACTCCATGGCGACCGCAAGCTTCCCGAAGGCACCATCCACATCGTCTGCCGCGGCACCGCCGGCCAGTCGTTCGGCACCTTCTTGGTGGCCGGCGTGAAGCTGGAAATCTTCGGTGAGGCGAACGACTATGTCGGCAAGGGCATGACCGCCGGCGAGATCGTCATCCGCGTGACGGAAGACGCAAGCTTCGATGCAGCGGCCAACGCCATCTGCGGCAACACCTGCCTCTACGGCGCGACCGGCGGACGCCTGTTCGCCAACGGGCGCGCGGGCGAGCGCTTCGCGGTCCGGAACTCCGGCGCGTTGGCGGTCGTGGAAGGTGTGGGCGACCACGGCTGCGAATACATGACCAACGGCACCGTCGTCATCCTCGGCAAGACCGGGAAAAACTTCGGCGCGGGCATGTCCGGTGGCGCCGCGTTCGTCTACGACGTGGACGGCAAGTTCTTCTCGCGGGTCAACTCCGAGATGGTCGTCGCCCTTCCCGTCACCCGTCCGCAGGACCTCGCGGAGGTGAAGTCTCTCATCGAGCAGCACGTCGCCGCCACCGGCAGCGCGCAGGGCAAGAAGCTCCTCGCTGCCTGGGAGGAGTCCTCACGCAAGCTCGTCCGGGTCATCGCCAAGGAGCGCGCCGCGCTCGAGGCCGCGGAAGAGCAGCACGAAGCCGCCTCCACTCCGGTCGGGGCGAAATAAGATCCTGATTCACCCAAGAGCGGAGGAGCCACGACGAGTGCTCCTCCGCTTCATTTCCAATAAAACCCCTTGGAAACACATCGTCGCACCTCCGGCATCCTGCTTCCCGCCTTCTCCGCAAGGCGCGAAGGCGACCTCGGCGTGGGCGACACCCTGGCCCTCCGGCACTGGGTCGATTGGTGCGCCGACCATCATGTCGGCTTCATCCAGCTCCTGCCGATCCACGAGAACGGCCCGGATGAGAGTCCCTACAGTGCGATCTCATCCATCGCCCTTGATCCCATCTACCTCACCATTTCTCCTGAAGAGGTCCCGGGATTACAAAATTCAGATTTTTCTGATATTCAGGAAAAATTAACTGAATCATCTCATTCTGATGAAGTTGAATATTCTTCAATCAGACGATTGAAGCGAAAGCTTCTGGAGGCAGGATGGGAACGGCGCCACGAATGGACAGTCCCAGAGTCAGCGGAGTTTGCTGAGTTCAGGGAAGCCGAGAAAGCCTGGCTGGAGGACTACTCCCTCTTCCGGTGGCTGATGGAGATCCACGGCGAATCTCTCTCCTGGAACTTCTGGCCGACCGGCTGCCAGAGCCCGGAAGGTGCCCGCCGCTTTCTGGCGGTGGAACGGTCAAAGGGACCTGACGCGGATGACAGACTGGGATACTTCTCCTTCGTCCAGTGGCTCTGCTTCCGGCAATGGCGGGCGCTCCGCCGACATGCGGACGGACGGGGGGTGAAACTGATGGGTGACATCCCCATCGGGGTGAGCTGGCATTCCACGGACACGTTCTTCGACCGGAACCAGTTCCATCTGGATCTCTGCGGCGGCTCCCCTCCGGAGCCAATGGTCCCGGATGACAAATTCTTCCAGCAGTGGGGACAGAACTGGGGCATCCCCCTCTACCGCTGGGACCGGATGGAGAAAGACGGCTTTTCCTGGTGGAAGGCGCGGGTCCACCGCATGACGGACATTTTCCGGATCTTCCGCATCGACCACATCCTCGGCTTCTACCGCATCTACTCCTTCCCGTGGCCGCCTTCGCGGAACCATGAGTTCATTGATGCCAGCATCGAGCAAGCGGCTGAACTGACTGGAGGCCGGCTCCCGCGTTGGTCCCGGCGACCGGATGACAGCCCGGAGAACGAAGAGGCCAATCGTCTGGACGGAGACCTGAGACTCCGCAACATCCTGGCCGGGATCGGGGATGCCGAAGTGATCGCGGAAGATCTCGGCTGGGTTCCCGGCTATGTCCGCCCCCACCTGGCCAGCCTGGGCATCGCCGGATTCCGGATCCCCCACTGGGACAGTGACCACGGCCATGCCGTCACGGGCGACCGCTTTCCGGAGTGCAGCTTCGCCACCTACTCGACCCATGACCATGATCCGGTCAACACGGTGTGGCGTTGGTGCCACGAGGCCGTCCACCGCAGCCTCTACGAACCAAACCACGACCACCACCGGGATGCGGACCACGCCCGCCACACCTTGAGATTGCTCTCGGAGTTCGCTGGCATTCCGATCCCGGCGAACGGGGTTTTCCCGCCATTTACCGACGGTGTGCACTGGCGGCTCATCAAGGCCCTGTTTGCGTCGAACTCCCGCTACGCCGTCCTCTCGGTGGCCGAGCTGTTCGGGATCGAGGCCCGGATCAACCGCCCGGGCAGCCACGGGGGACAGAACTGGAAATTCCGCCTGCCATGGACCATCGAGGAGATCAGGCAAGATCCGAAGTTGGTCGAAATCGGCAGTAAACTCACCTCCATCATCGGGGTGACACGGCGGGGATGATCTGCTTTCCTGCCTGCGTTCATGAAGTGGTTCACCCTCACCTCCGCCGCGATTTTTCTCTGTTCCTCCGCCGCCAAGGCGCAGATCTATGCGGATTTCTCCACCAGCATGGGGGATTTCACGTGTGAACTGAACTATACCGTTGCCCCGAAAACGGTGGCGAATTTCGTGACCCTGGCGGAAGGCACACGGAAATGGGTATCGCCTGCGGGAGTGATCCAGGAGAACAAGCCATTCTACAACGGGCTGATCTTCCACCGGGTCGTCGCCAATTTCATGAATCAGGCGGGCTGCCCACTCGGCACCGGCGGAGGCGGACCAGGCTACAATTTCCCTGACGAAACCGTCGGTGGCCCCGTTCACTCCCCCTATGTCATTTCGATGGCGAATGCCAGCGGCTACACCAACGGCTCACAGTTCTTTGTCACCGTTCCCCGCAACCCGACGGACAATTTCGAGCACTTGGACGGCATGCACACGGTATTCGGTGTGGTGACCTCCGGAAGGGATGTCGTGGACCAGATCAACGCCGTGGCGGTCACTGCGTGGAAACCGAACACGCCCGTGGTCCTCCAGTCCGTCACGATCCGGAGGGTCGGCACCGCAGCCACCGCATTCGACGTCCATGGGCAGAATCTTCCGGAGCTCCAGCCCACGCCCTACGATCTGGATCTGGATCTCCCTACCTTGGTGCAGGCGGTTCCGCGAATGCCACGCGACGAACGAGTGACGACCTCCACCTACGTTTCGGAAGATCTCGAGACTTGGGAACTCGCCACACAGGACTACGCCGGCCTGGGTGGCCCCGGCAATGTGCCGTTCCCCATCGCAGTTCCATACGGCTTCGGCCAGTATCCGGAGAAGCAGTTCTACCGGTTCGCCGATGCCGTGAACAGCGACGCCTTCATCCCCGCATCGCTTTCCGGGAAAACCCTCACGGTGAACTGGCCGGGGAATTCCCTGATACTCACATTCAACGCGGCCGGCGATGGCGGCACGGCAGTTTTCAACGGTGAGACGACGCCCAGGGAGATCGACCATGTCTATGAATCCCATTCCCCCTACGACCTGATTGTCGAGATCCCCGGGCTCGTCCCACTCAAGATCAGTGCATCGCTCACAGGTTCCACACCCACCACGAATCTGGGGACCCACAAACTCTGTGGATACAGCTACCAAAGCAGTGCTTGGTTCTTCGCGGGACTCGGCACGGTTTCGATCACCAAATAGTTTCCGGCGTTCCAAAATCACCCGAAAGAGTTTCCCACCATCCCAGTATATTCCTTTGCATGCCCGCAAGCGGGCGCTTACGCTGAACCTATGAACGCAACACTTGCCTTCCTCGGACCGATCGGTGGTCCTGAAATGATCATGATTTTCGTCGTGATCCTGCTTCTCTTTGGAGCGAAGAAACTTCCCGAACTGGCCCGGGGCATCGGCAAGAGCATGGGCGAATTCAAGAAGGCCCGTGAGGATTTCGAATACGAAATCACCCGCTCGGAAGCTGACAGCCGCCGCGCCGCCGCCGCGAAGCCGGAAGGCAAGAGCAAGGAAGAACTCGAAGCCGAGATCGCCAAGCTGAAATCCGAAGCCGCCGTCAAGGAAGCCTCCGGCAAAGAGCCACGGGACGTCTGACCCACCAGGAAACGTGATCTCCCGTTTCCTGAATATCATTCTCACAGGCACCGCCAGCCGTTCGCTGCTGGCGGTGCTTCTTTTTGGAGCGGTATCCTGCGACCACCAGCAGACCCCGGAATGGGGAAAAACGGCCACCGACACCTCCCCCGCCCCGGTTGCGACTCCGGTGGCAACGGAGCCGGTTTCCCGGGGACAACGCCAGGACATCCGCTTCATCGCCTACAACGTGAAGAACTGGCTGGTGACGAACCGCTACGCCAATGGCAAGACGCTTGAGTCCAAGCCAAAGCCCGATGAAGAAAAGGCGGCGGTGATCTCCATCCTGGCGCGCCATTCGCCGGACATCATCGGGCTTTGCGAGATCGGGACCGCGGGGGATCTGGCGGAGATCCAGCAACTGCTGAAGGAAGCTGGAGTCGATCTCCCCCACTCCCATTTCACAGGAGGCGCCGACCCCGTGAGGCATCTGGGATTCCTTTCCCGCTACCCCATCTCCGCCACCGGCAAGCCGGAGAAGACGGAGTATCACCTCCAGAACAAGCTCTACTTCTGGAACCGGAGCGTGCTGGACGTCACCGTGGACATCCATGGCCGGAATTTCCGTTTCCTGGGTTGCCACCTCAAATCCAAACGGGAGGTCGAGGAGGGTGACGAGGAGGAGATGCGGCGGGCGGAATCACTGCTGCTGCGGCAGCATGTGGACTCGATCTTCGCGAAGAATCCACAGGAGCGCCTGGTGGTCTATGGGGACTTCAATGACACCCGTTCCAGCGTATCCGGAAAGAACATCACAGGCAGCTACAATGATCCAGGGTATCTGACGGCCATCCCGGCGGAGGACTCGGCCGGCACCCGCTGGACCCACCATTGGGCGTTGCACGACATCTACTCCCGGATCGACTTCATCGCGGTGAGCAAAAGCCTCAAGCCGGACACCCTTTTCCCGAAGGCGAAGGTTCTGGATGACCCGGAATGGGCGAAAGCCTCCGACCACAGGGCGGTGCTGGCGGTCTTCCGTTAGGCAGGGACCGTTCTATTAGGCACTGACCGCATGGAATGCGGTCCCTGCCATCACAGCCCAGAAACACTATCGCAATCTACTTGCGAGAATACCTATTCTGCGCGAAACTGGGCCAGCCATGCGCCCGTTGCTCCTCTCACTGCTGTTTTCGCTCGCGTCGGCGACCGCCGCCGAACTCAAGGTGGCCGTCCTGCATCCCCTGCTGGCGGACATCACCAAAAGCGTCGGCGGTGAACGGGTGGAGGTCATCGACCTGATCGGTCCCAACGGGGATCCCCATCATTTCGAACCGAGCACGGAAAGCCTGACCCAGTCCGACGGCGCGAAGCTCTACCTCGTCGCGGGCATGGGCCTGGAGGGCTACCTGCCCAAGCTGAAAACCATCGTCGGCGGCAAGGCCACCGTGGTGGAAGTCGGTGCCACCCTCCCCGCGCTGGAAGGTGAATGCGACCATGACCATGACGGCCACGACCATGACCACAAGCATGGCCTGGACCCGCATTGGTGGCACTCCATCGATCTCTTCAGGCGGGCTACGAATGTCGTCGCGGACTCCCTCTCCACGGCGGATCCTGCGGGTGCGGAAGATTTCCGGAAGAATGCCGCCGCCTACCGCGGCAAACTGGATGAACTGGAACGCTGGACCAAAAAAGAGGTCGCGAGAGTGCCCAGGGAACGCCGCCATCTCGCCACCGCCCACGCCGCTTTCAATTACTTCTGCAAGGACTTCGGGTTCACCGCCCACCCTGTCCAAGGCATCAACCGCGAGCAGATGCCTGGGCCGAAGGAACTGTCCAAGCTGATCTCCGACCTGAAGGAACACCAGGTCGCCGCAATCTTCCCCGAAAAGGAATCCAACCCCAAGATCCTCCAAACCCTGACCAAGGACACCGGCATCAAGCTGGCTGGGCCTCTCATCGCCGATGGCACCGGTGTTGCCAGCTACGAGGAAATGGTGAAGCATAACGTCACGGTGATCGTCACCGCGCTGAAGCCGGAGTGATGTCGCGTTCCCGCGGACGGGTTGGTCCGACCGCCGTGAAGAACTACGTCCAACTCCATCTGCTCGTCCTCCTGCTGGCAGCCACCGCGCTGCTGGGTGAGGTGATTTCGCTCCCTGCAGTTGGGGTGGTCATCTGGAGAACCTCCATCGCCGCACTGGGAGCAGCGGCCTGGGTGGCCATCGTCAGGCGGCAGTCATTGTGGCCGGGCAAAGCCTCTGCCGGAGCGTTGCTCGGAGTCGGTGTGATCGTCGGCATTCACTGGATCAGCTTCTTCCAGGCGGTGAAGATGACAAACGTGTCCATCAGTCTCGCCGGACTCGCGGCGATGCCTCTCTTCACCGCCCTCACGGAACCCTGGCTGGAGAAGCGCCGCGTGCGCCCGTTCGAGGTCTTGCTCGGACTGCTCATCCTCGCCGGCGTTGGCACCATCGCCGGAGCGATCCAGCGGCAGGATCTGGCGGGACTCGCGGTCGCGCTTTTCAGTGCCTTCCTCGCGGCCGTGTTTCCGGTGCTGAACCGACGGTTGGTGACCACCGGTGGTGATCCCCTGACAATGGTCATGTGGGAGATGCTCGGCGCGCTGTCCGCCGCCCTCGTCCTGCTCCCCTTGCTGGGAGAGGGAAGATCCCTGCTCCAGTGGCAGGGTGCCGACTGGCTGTGGCTGCTGACACTGGCGCTCGGCTGCACGGTGTTCGCCCACAGCTTCCACATCCGGCTGCTCAAAACCCTGAGCGCCTACACGGTGAACCTCGCCATCAGCTTCGAGCCGCTCTACGGCATCATCGCCGCCGCACTGCTGTTCGGCGAATACAAGCAGCTCACGCCGATGTATTACGTGGGACTGGGGACGATCCTCATCGCGAACATCGCCCATCCGGTCTGCGTGCGGATGACACGCAAACCGGTGGCATGAAATTGGTTCAGTGCAGCTTCGTCCAGGCCGCGTTGGCGGCGGAGGATTTCACCGTTGCTTCGATGAACGCGAGACCTTCCACCCCGTCATCCACGCTTGGGAAATCATAGGTGCCCGGCTTGAACTCGCCCTTGAGCGAATCCCGCACCGCTTCGGTCACCGCGGCGTAGATGTTGGCGAAGCCCTCGATGAACCCTTCCGGATGGCCGAACGGAATGCGGGTGTTCTTCTGCGCCTCAGGGCCGTTGTAGCTGTTGCCACGACGCCAGACCTGGCGCGGTTGGTCGGCGAATTTCACGATCAGCTCGTTCGGGTGTTCCTGGTGCCACTCGACGGATGCCTCCGTGCCGTAGATGCGGACGTGGAGCGCATTCTCATCACCTGTGGAAATCTGGGACGCGTAGAGGACACCGCGGACGCCGCCTTCATAGCGCAGCAGCACGCTGCCATCGTCATCCAGCACACGGCCGGGGATGAAGGTGTTGAGATCCGCGGCGACTTCCTCCAGATGGAGTCCGCTGATGTAGCGCGCGAGGTTCTCCGCATGGATGCCGATGTCCGCCATGCAGTTCGAAACACCGGCTTTCTTTGGGTCGGCGCGCCAACTGCCGATCTTGGTGTTCTCCTGCTCCTTGAGGTTGGTGACCGCGTAGCCCTGCGGATACTCGGCGACGACCTTGAGCAAACGGCCCAGCTTGCCGGCTTTCACCATGGCACGGGCTTCCTTCACCATGGGGTAGCCGGTGTAGTTGTGCGTGAGCGCGAAGACGAGTCCGGACTTCTCCACGATCGCTTTCAGTTCCTTCGCTTCCTCCAGCGAAAGGGTCATCGGCTTCTCGCACACCACATGGATGCCGTTCTCCAGAAACGTCTTCGCCACCGGAAAATGGAGGTTGTTGCTGGCGACGATGCTGACGAAGTCGATGCGCTCGCCGGGAGGCTTCGCGCCCTCCCTTTTCGCCATCTCTTCGTAGGACGAATAGACGCGGGATGGATCTAGGTAGAAGTCCCCGCCGGAAAGTTTCGACTTCTCCGGGTCGGAGGAAAAATTTCCGGCAATCAGTTCGATCTGGCCGTCGAGGTTCGCGGCCATGCGGTGGACGGCGCCGATGAAGGCGCCACGGCCGCCGCCGACCATGCCCATGCGGAGTTTGCGGTTCATAGGAAAAATGACGTTGGGGTAAAAGAAGAAGGCCGGGACGATGAAGTCCCGGCCTTTGTGATCCATATCAGATCGCGACAGGAGCACCGGTCTTCGCCGACTCGTAGATCGCGTCGATGATCTGCATCAGTCGGAGGGCCTGGACCGGCTCGTTGAACGGCTCGGCCTTGCCTTCGATGGCTTCGATGAAGTTCTGGGCGGAGCCGCTGCGGCCCATGTCCTCGCACTCCGTGGTGACGATGGTGCGGTTCACGCTGTTGCCGTTCTCCTGGACGTAGAGTTCGCAGGTGTCGATGGCGGTTTCATCCAGACCGTCACGGCCGAAGAGACGCTCGACCTTGCCGCCCGCCTTGGTGCCTTGGAACACGACGGAGACTTCCTCGCGCTTGACCATCTCCGCCCAGGAAACCTGGAGGGAAAGGACCTGGCCGGTCTTGAAGGTGACGAAGCCGTGTGCGGCCGCCTCCACGTCGTTCACACCATCGGCACGGTCAGGGATGCCCCATGGGCCCTTGAAGCCCTTGTCTGTGATGAAGGTGTCGAAGGTGTTGGCGAGCACATGGGCGGGTTCCGGATAGCCCATGAAATACATGGACAGGTCGATCATGTGGCAGAGGTCGATGACCGCGCCACCACCGGAGAATGCCTTGCTGGTGAACCAGCCGCCGAAGCCGGGGATGCCGGTGCGGCGGATCCACTTCGCCTGGGCGGAGTTGATGGTGCCGACGGTACCGTCCTCGCAATACTTCTTCATCGCCTGCGACTCCGGACGGGCGCGGTTGTTGAAGTTGAACATCAAGCGCTTGCCGGAGGCCTCCGCGGCGGCGATGAGTTCCTTCATCTCCGTGGCGTTGAGGGCCGGGGGCTTTTCGCAGAAGACGTGCTTGCCGGCCTTCAGGCCCTGCAGCGCGAGCGGCGCGTGGAATTTGTTCGGGACGATGATGCTGATGGCATCCAGCTCCGGACACTCCGCGAGCATCTTGTCGACGGAGTCGAACTGCTTCGCGATGCCCCAGGTCTGGGCCGCACGTTCGGCGGCACCCGGCGCCGGGTCGGCGACAGCCACGATTTCAGCACCCGCGGCGCGGAAACCCGCGGCGTGGTATTTGAGCATTCCGCCCGCTCCGATGACTCCTACTTTGATGGACATGATGTGTTCTGTTAGATGGGTTGCTTGAAGTATTTCAACCGCGAATTAACGCGAATAGACACGAATGAAGAGTTTCTTATTCGCGTTGATTCGCGTGCATTCGCGGTTTGATTGAATCATTGGTTCTTGCGGTCGAAGGCCGCGTCGAAAATGACGTCGCTGCCGGGGAAGTCGAGGCCACGGACGAAGGCGCATGCCTCCGCACCGCCATGGACGCGGTCCATGCGGCCGTCCTCCCACTCGACGGAGAGCGGTCCACGGTATTTGACGTCGTTGAGGGCGACGATTACGTCCTCGAAATCGACATCTCCACGGCCCGGGGAGCGGAAGTCCCAGTAGCGGCGCGGGTCGCCGAAGTCGGTGTGGCCGCCGAAGACACCGACGGTGCCGTCGCCATGGCCCCACCATGCGTCCTTGATGTGGCAGTGATAGATGCGGTCGCCGAATTCACGGATGAACCGGACGTAGTCCACACCCTGATAGCCGAGATGGGACGGGTCGAAGTTGAAGCCGAAGCGCTTGTGGTTGCCGACCGCTTCCAGCGCGCGGCGGGCGGACACGATGTCGAAGGCGATCTCCGTCGGGTGGACTTCCAGACCGAAGTTGACGTTCGCTTTCTCGAAGGCCTCGAGGATCGGGCCGAAGCGCTTCGCGAAATCCTTGAAGCCCTTCTCGTAGTAGGCCTGATTGGTCGGAGGGAAGGCGTAAATGGAGTGCCAGATGGAGGATCCGGTAAAGCCGTTGACCACGGCGGGGAAATCAAAGTCGTCGCCCTTCGGCTTCGCGTCGATGAATTTGCGGCAAGCCTTGGCGGCGTTCGCCATGTGTTTGGCGGCGCGCTTGCGGACACCTTCCGGATCACCATTTCCCCAGACGCTTTCCGGCAGGATGGACTTGTGCCGCTCATCCACGTTGTCGCAGATCGCCTGGCCGACGAGGTGGTTGGAGATCGCGTAGGAGGTCAGTCCGTGGTCGGCGAGCAGCTCCCACTTTTCCTTCACGTAGGATTTGCTGCCGAGCGCGGCTTCCACATCGAAGTGGTCGCCCCAACAGGCGAGTTCCAGGCCATCGTAGCCCATTTCATTGGCGAGAGCCGCGAGTTTCTCAAGCGGCAGATCTGCCCATTGACCGGTGAAGAGAGTGACAGGACGTGACATGGTTGAATGGAGTCGGGGTTTGCCCGGCTAGGTTGAGGGGAACGATTACGGTGGAGAAAGCAAAAACATCCGCTCAGCGGCGGCAAATTTCGTCCCGCCACGCGGCCCGGACGGAATCCGCCACCGGAGTGGCCGGAAATGCCCGCTGCCCGAACCGGGAAACCGGCACCGGTCCGCGGATGGCGGAGGTGAGGAAAATTTCGTCCGCCTCCTCCAGATCCGTGCTTCCGAGGGACGTTTCCACACAGGTCAGGTCCATCTTTCCGATCAGACCGATGATGACGGAGCGCATCACCCCCGGCAGGCAGCCGCTGTCGAGCGATGGGGTCAGCACACGCCCTCCCCGGACGATGAAGACATTCGAAGTGCCCGCCTCGCAGAGTTGGCCCGTGGTGTTGAGGAATAGCGTCTCGTCGAACCCGGCGGCGCGGGCATGGTCCAGCGCCAGGATGTTCTCCGCGTAGGACGCCGTTTTCAGCCCGGCCAACGGCGATCTCTCATTCCGCCGCCATGGGGATAGGAGGACGGAGACGCTGTCAGGCGGGGCATCCACCGGGGTGGCGGTGATCCAGGTGAGGGCATCAGTGCCGGCGTCCTTGGTGAAGACCGACCCGGAACCGGAGGTCATCGTCAGGCGGAGCCTGCCCCTGCCCTGCGTCAGTCCATTCCGCGCCAGCAGCTCCGTGCCGATGGCTTCCAGACCGATGTCCGGGAACTTCCAGCCCAACCGGTGGCAGCTTTCCTCCCACCGTTTCAGGTGCGCCGGGATGAATTTCGGCCTTCCATCCACGGCGAGCATGGTTTCAAAAATAGCCAGACCAAGAATGACTCCACGGTCCGTAGGAGGGAGCGTGAATTCCTCTGCCCCGATCCATCCGCCATTGCACCAGAAATCCGACATCAGGCGGACGATGATCCGTGTCCTGCTGACCTGCAAGGCCGCAGCATGGGCGCTGTGCGCGCTGCCCGCCGCCGGTGCGGAGCAGCCCTTCCGGATCGAGGTGGTGGACCGGGAGAACGGCTGGCCGGTGCCGCTGGTGGAGCTGCGCACCACGCACCACCTTTCCATTTTCACGGACAATGCGGGCCTCGCCGCCATCGATGAACCGGACCTGTTCGGCCGGGAGATCTGGCTCGGCGTTTCCTCCGACGGCTATCAGGTGAAGGCGGACGGCTTTGGCAGCGCAGGAGTGCGGGTGCAGGTGGAACGTGGGAAGAAAGCCCGCGTCGAGGTCGAGCGGACGATGGTCGCCAAGCGGCTGGGACGGCTGACGGGGGCGGGACTTTTCAACCATCTGGAGAAGCTCGGGGAGACGGCACCCATCGGGGAGTCCGGGGTCATGGGCAGTGATTCCGTGCTGTTGAGCCGCTACCGGGACCGGCTTTTTTGGCTGTGGGGGGACACCAGCATTCCGGAGTATCCGCTCGGGAACTTCAACTCGACGGCGGCCACATCCCCTCTCCTGCCGCTGGCGAAATTTCAGCCCCCCCTCGCACTCCGCTACGACTACCTGAAGACGGATGGCAAGCTGCGGGGTGTCTCCCCTTTGGAAGGTCCCGGACCGACCTGGCTGGGGGCGATGACAAGCGTGAAGGACCGCAGCGGCAGTGAGCGGCTGGTCGCCACCTACTCCAAGATCGAGAACCACCTGGACGAATACGATGTCGGCCTGTGCGCCTTCGATGATGAGCGCGGGATCTTCACCTCCGTTCACCGCATCTGGAAGAAGGGGGATGGGAAAAAGCCGCTCATTCCGCGCGGGCATCCCTTCCCGTGGAAGGATCAGGACGGCAGCGATTGGCTGCTGTTCGGAGACCCCTTTCCCTCGATGAAATGTCCCGCCACCTATGAGGGATGGGAGGATCCGTCGAAGTGGCAGGAGATTCCCGCACCCTCCTCCCCGCGTGATGCGGGGGAAAATGAAATCACCCCCCACCGCGGCTCTGTCTGCTGGAACGCCCACCGGCAGCGCTGGATCACCATTTTCACCCAGAACCATGGAAAGCCGTCCGGTTTCGGAGAGATCTGGTATGCGGAGGCGGATTCACCGCTGGGACCATGGAGCACCGCAGTGAAGGTGCTGTCGCACCGCAACTACACCTTCTACAATCCACGGATCCAACACGAACTCACCGCCCCGGATGCACCATTCATCCTGTTCGAGGGAACGTACACGGCGGAATTCGCAGACAAAGCGGCCGCCACTCCGCGTTTCAATTACAACCAGATCCTCTACCGCCTGGATCTCGACGATCCCAAGCTGGTGCCAGCCCGCAAGTAGCCATTCCGAATGACAAAACCCGCCCTTCTTCCGCTCCTCATCCTCCCTGCGATGCTGGCAGCAAATGCCCCACAGGATAGGATCTCCGACCAGGTACCCCGCGCCGTCTCCATCCTCGGCAATTGGCAAGCCGTGGATCCGGTGAAAGCGGAAAAGAAGGTCCACCTCGTGTATTGGTCGCCCGCGGACCGTGAGCCACCCACTGGATACGTGGTGAGGCTGTCGGCGATCATGGAGGATATCCGGAAATTCTATGGCCGGGAGATGGTCCGGCTCGGGTTCGGTCCACGCAGCATCCAGTTCGACAAGGGCAAGGACGGCAGGCCGGTCATCCATGTGGTGAAGGGCGAGAAGCCCTACGCCTCCTATGGGCGGGAATCCGGTGGCGACATCCGCAAGGAATGCCTGCCCACCCTGAACGCCGCCGGGCTGGATCCGGAGAAGGAAACGATCGTCATCTTCTGCAACATGGCCAACTGGGACCAGGCCACCCGCACCATCACCCAGAACAGCCCCTACTACGCCAGCGGCACGAACTGCAACGGAACCGCCTGGCAGGTGGACTCTCCCATCCTCAACCTCGCCTTCCTGGACAAGAAGGAGCCACGCGTGAAGGACGGGCAGTATGGCGACATCTCCGTCGGCAAGTACAACTCCATCTTCATCGGCGGCATCTGCCATGAACTCGGGCATGCGCTGGGCCTTCCCCACAACTGCGAACGGCCGGACGAAAAGGAAGCGTTCGGCACCGCGCTGATGGGTTCCGGCAACCGCTCCTATGGGGACCAGTTGCGGGGTGAAGGGAAGGGTTCATTTCTGACGCTCGCCCACGGCCTGAGGCTGGCTTCCCACCCTATTTTCTCCGGCTCCGCGAAAGGGATCGATACCCCGGCCAACGCCACGCCGACCGACATCCGGATCACCAACCATGGCAAAAGTTTCAGCTTCTCCGCAAACGTGGTGGCGGATCCACCGGTTTATGCGGTCGTCGGCTACATGGACCCGGCGGGTGGCGGTGACTATGACGCCACCACCTGCACGGCGGTACCGGATTCCAGCGGAAACTTCACCCTGGAAGCCGACGCCCTGACTCCCGGGAAAGCCGGAGTCTTCCGCGTGGTGATGCTCCAGGCGAATGGAGCCGCCAGTTCCTTTGCCTCCCCGACGGCCCGGTTTATCTTCCCCTACCGGCTGGAGAAGGATGGAACCGTGAACACGTCCGCCGCAGAGGCAGCCGTCATCCTGCGCCCGCTGTTGGCGGAGGTCGCCGCGGCCTCCACCATGGCCGCCCGGGACAGCCTGCGGAAAATCGCCGATGCAAAACCTGATCCGAAGGTTCTCGAGGCAGGCGAAGTCATCGCCGCCTCCCTCGGATTCCGCGCGGGGAAAGCCCCCGCCGATGAATCCGGCAACCCCTGTCTGCTTTCCGAAGCATCAATGACCGGATCCAAGGTCGGCTACGGGAAGGCCAAACCGAACCGGCTGCCAGATGACGCTCTACTGCTTTCCTGCGGAGCCAGACTGTTCTCACGGGGGATCTATGCCCACGCACCTGCCAGCCACCGTTGGGACCTGGGCGGAAAATGGAAGACGCTGAAGGGCCACGCCGGTTTTCCCGATGGCATCTCCAGTGGATCGTGCGAGTTCGTGATCAAGGGCGACGGCAAGGAACTGTGGCGCTCCGGGAAAACCACCCCCGGAACCCTCCGCAGCTATGAACTGGCGATGGACGGGGTGAAAGAGCTGGAGTTCACCGTGGAGGACGCCGGGGATGGCATCCAATCCGATTGGGGCTGCTGGTTCGAGCCGGAGCTTTCACTCTGAAGTAACGCGCGGCTTGCCAGCGGGCCGAGTTGCGTTTCCCTTTCCGCCATGCGCGCCCACATTCTCCTCACCGGCATCCTGATCCTGGCCGCCGGCATCTCCGCGATGTTCATCCTGCCGAAGATGCCCGGTTTCGAGTTTCTGCGCGGAGGCCTGACCCTGGGCGGTGCGCTCCTCATCTGTGGCATCTTCACCTTCAGTATGTATTGGCACGGCATCATCGGCGCGGGGATCGTCTCGCTCATCGGCACCGGCAAAGGGCTGATGGGCATCAAGGGAGTGGCGGATTGGTTCACCGGCGACCGCTCACGGGGTATCGCCCCGCTGCTGGAACTCGGCATCACCATCCTCTGCGTGGTTCTCCTGCTGCGGGTGCTCAAAGCATTGCAGGCGGAAAGGACCAGGAGGATGCTGGAGGCGAATTGACAAAGGAAAGCGCGTCATACACCTTTGCCACATGAGTACGACACTGAGCATCCGCTTGGGTGAAGATCTGGCACGCTGGGTGGAAGAACAGGCTCGTGCCACCGGTCGTTCCCAAGGGAGTCTGGTCAAGGAAGCATTGGAGAAAGTGCGGCAGGCGGAGCAAGCCAAGCCATTCATGAAACTGGCTGGCAGCTTGGAAGGGCCGGAGGATCTTTCCCGCCGCAAAGGATTCTCTCGGCCATGACCGGGATTGCGGACACAGGCTTTGTCGTCGCATTTCTGAACAGACGGGATTCCTTTCACTCATGGGCCGTGCGGTTGGCTGAGCAGGTGGATGCGCCGCTGGCAACCTGTGAAGCGGTGCTGGCCGAAGCGGTTTTCCACACCGGATCCGCGGAGAAAGTGCTGGCATTGGTGCAGGCTGGCCTTCTGCGTGTGGAACTGGATTTTTCCATTTGCCAGCCACGGTTGGAGATTTTCGCGAAGCGCTACGCCGACCGTTCACCCGATCTGGCGGATCTGTGCCTCATCTGTTTGAGTGAACGCTTTCCGCACCTCCCTGTGATCACCGTGGACGGCGATTTCCACATTTACCGCAGGCATCAGCGCGAGATGATCCCTGTCCTTATGCCACCTTCGTAGACTGGCATGCACGAATGCCGGTGTCTTGCACCGTTCGAAAATGCTTCACTGTCCCGGCGCGGCAGGCGGCGACACGGGTGCTGCCGGTGTGACCGGAGCGGTTGGTGCGTCAGGCGCTCCCGGCACGGCGGGACCGGGTGGCCCGGGAGTTGCCCCGGGGGCTGCGGGCGCGGGTTCCGGAGGAGCAGGCTTTGGCAAAAGATCCTGCCATTCGTGGAGCGAATATCCCTCTCCCACCCCGCCCATCTCACCGAGCAGTTCATGGCATTTCTGCCGCCATTTCACGTAGTCCGGGGGCTGACGTTCCTCTTCACGGCTACCGGAGAACACGAGGTAACTCACCGTCAGATCAGAAATGGGTCGGCTGTAGGGCGATGACTTCGGATTGATCTCGCGGGCCATCCGCAGCGAAGCTTCGCCGACCTTGAAGGTCGGACCACCATCACCGACGATGGCGGGGTAGATTTTCTCCCCGTGGACGACGACCGCATAGTCACCCACCCTGGGGGCGAACGGATCACGGCTGCTGTTCGCGGTGATGATGCTCACCGGAATGACGATGAAAGGATCGTATTCCGCGATGAGAAAGCTGCGCGCCTTCATGTCCTCGATCCCGCGCTTCAGCATCGCGATCCGGTCACGCAGCCAGGTCTTCCGCTCCGCAGGCGTCCCTTTCTCCTCCAGTTCTTTCTGGCCGGCCGCGATCCTGCGCTCGAAACCGGCGATCAGCGGATTCGGAGTGCGGGTTTTCTTCGGCCAACCGTAGCTGGTGTAGGGCTGGTAATGGGTGGAGTTGACGATCTCCTCCGGCATCGTCGGAAGGCGATCTCCGTCCGAGCCATCGGAAACCACATCCATCTCCGCCTGCAGGAAAAAGATCTTCCGTCCGGTCGGAGCCTGGAGATGCAGCATGGTCTCACAGTCGTAGAGATTGTGCTTGGTCAGCAACTCGTTGAGGGTGTTCGCACTCCTGCGTATGCGGGTGGTCTTCTCATCGTAAAGCCGGTAGAACCACGGGGAAACCTCGGCTTTCTCCACCAGTGCCGGCAACCCGGGCAGCACCTTCGACAGGCTCTTGTTCGATGTCTCCAGCTCGGTGATCGTCTTCGCGGGCGTGGGAGCCTTGATCGTGAGTTGGTAGGAAGCCGCATAGCTGGCCGCATCCTTCCGTTCGATGGAAGCGATTCCGCCTTTGGTGACGGTCACTTCCGTCTTGAATGGGATCCCCGACCGCAACTCACGCACGTCCGACACGGAACCGAGGGTCATGTCCGTGGGGGCAGGTTCCTCGGGTGCCTCCCTGGGGGTCTCCACCTGGGCTTTTTTCAGGGCAGCCAGTTCCTTTTCCTGATTTTCCCGGAGTTCCTGCATCTCCGCCTCATACCTGGCCCGGATCTGGCGTTCGATATCCGTTGTGTCCGTCTTGATCAGGACCTTCTCGGGTTTGACCAGATCCTTCAGACTTTGCTTCAAACGGCCCGGAATTGGAGTAAAAAGGAGGCCAAATCCGCCGCAAATCAACACGAAAAAACCCGCGCCAAACCACGGAAATCCTTTCGTCCTGCGCTGATTCTGAGATCCTTTGTCATCCATTTCCCGGGACTCTAGCAGCCCTGTCAGGACCATCAACCCCGCGTTTTTTGACAGTCGCTGAAACTGAGCGATGACAAACCCGCGCGGCCACCTACACTCGCCCGTGTGAGCTATCAGGTCTTCGCCCGGAAATACCGGCCCAAAACTTTCGACGATGTCCTTGGACAGGACCATGTGGTGCGCACCCTGCGCAACGCCATCGCCCAGAAGCGGCTGGCCCACGCCTATCTTTTCGTCGGGCCGCGCGGCACCGGCAAGACCTCCACCGCCCGGATCCTGGCAAAGGCGCTGAACTGCCCCGGCGGCCCGAAGGCGGATTTCGATCCGGATGATGATATCTGCGTGGAAATCGCCGAAGGCCGCTCGCTCGATGTGCTGGAGATCGACGGTGCTTCCAACAACGGCGTCGAACAGGTCCGCGACCTGCGGGAGTCCGTCCGCTTCGCCCCGGCGCGCGGCCAGTTCAAGATCTACTACATCGACGAGGTGCACATGCTCTCGAACGCCGCGTTCAACGCGCTGCTCAAGACGCTGGAAGAGCCTCCTCCGCACGTGAAATTCATCTTCGCCACCACGGAGGCGAACAAGATCCTGCCGACGATCCTTTCCCGCTGCCAGCGGTTCGACCTGCGGCCGATCCCCACCGAAACGATCGCCCGCCATCTCCAGCACATCGCCGGCCAGGAAGGCATCGCTCTGGACGAAACCGCCGCCTGGGCGATCGCCAAGGGAGCGGACGGCGGCATGCGCGACGCTCAGTCCATGCTCGACCAGCTCGTGGCTTTCTGCGGCGACCATATCACGGAGGCGAACGTGCTGGATGTCTTCGGTTTCACCTCCCGGGAAAAGGTGGCAACACTCACCTCCGCCCTGCTTGAACGCGCGACACCGGCCGCGCTTTCACTCATCCAGAAGGAAGCGGAGAGCGGTCGGGAACTGTCCCAACTGCTGGGCGAACTGATCGGTTGCCTGCGCGCTCTGCTGGTCGCGAAGCTTGATCCCACGGCGGACGGCGACGGTATTCCCGCCGAGCTTTGGAGCAAGCTGATCGGTGCCGCCGACGAATACGCCCCTGACCGGATTCTCGCGGCCATCGATGTCTTCGCGGAGACCGAAGGCAGGATGAAGTGGGCGACGAACAAGCGCCTGCACTTCGAGCTGGGCGTGATCAAAGCCATCCAATCCCTCGGGGAAGTGAGAATCGCGGATGTCATCAAGGTGCTGACCCGTGGTGCGGATTTCATCCCGCAGGCTCCTCCCACCGCGCCGGAACCCGTGGCGACGGAAGCGGAGCTCCCACCCCGCCCCTCCATTCCCGCGGTGGTGACTCCTCCAATCCCCGCTCCGGAACCCGAGAAGCCCGCAGTCACTCCAGTGCGGAAACCCGGATTGAGCGCGATCAGTGCGCTGGATTCCCTGATCGAAGCCGCGCCGGAGATCAGCGAAGCCCCGCCCGCCCCCGAGCCGCCGCCATGGGAGGAAGCGAAGCCGAAGCCCGCAGCGGAGGCACCACCGGCCGCCGCCCCCCAACCGACGCTCGACGAAAGTTTCTACGATGATCCGCTGATCAAGTCCGCCCTTGAGAAATTCGAGGGCAAAGTGCTCAGGTAACCACCAACCATACCCCTTATGAACATCGCCAAACTGATGAAACAAGCCCAGCAGATGCAGGCCGGGCTCGCCGCAAAGCAGGAAGAACTCTCCGCCCGCACCGTCGAAGCCTCCGTGGGTGGCGGAAAGGTCAACGTCACCGCCACCTGCGCGGGGGACGTCCTCTCCATCAAAATCGACCCATCCGTGGTGGATGCCTCCGATGTCGAATTCCTGGAGGATCTGGTCCTCAAGGGCGTCCAGGAAGCCATCACCAAAGGCAAGGACACCGCAGCAGCGGAAATGAAGAAACTCACCGGCGGCATGGGCCTCCCCGGAATGTGAGTCCCGGCCAGGGCGGATGCCGTCCGTTCACCCCCTCTCCCCCAAGGTCATCATGTCTCCCCTCCGCCGCAGGCTAGGTTGGACCCTGGTGACCCTGTCGCTTTTCCTGCACCTGTTCACGATCGGCTGTTATTCCACCCAGCCGGATGCCTTGGCGGCATTCACCGTGATGCCGATCTGGCTGTGGGGGGCCATCGGGCTGCTTTTGTCGGCGGGTGCCTTCTATTTCATGCGGGCCCCGCTCTCACTGGTGCTGTCCGGCATCTGGGCGCTCACACTCCTCATCGGGTCTGATGAGGCGAGGGCGCTCGGCCACATCGGGAAGCCAGCACCGCAACCCGGCCCTGCAGCGCCATTCCAGTCCCGGAAGGTCCTCCGGGTTCTGACCATCAACACCGGGAACTTCTACTTCGGTGATCCCACCGACGAGATCCTCGCGTGGGATCCGGACATCGTCCTGTTGCAGCAGACCAACCCCGCCCACACGGCGAAGATCGCCGCCCGGCTTTACCAGGGGAAAGGCGACTTCCGGACGAACATGTTCAACGGCGTGATCACCCGCTGGAAGATCCGCAGGGAGGACAAGAACCGCGTGATCCGCAGCCAGCAACTGGAAGTGGTGACACCGGATGGCTCCGCCCTCCAGGTCGTCAACATCCACCTGGCGACCGCAGCCACGGATCTCCGCCTGTGGAGGCGCTCCGCCTGGCGGGAACACAGCCAGAACCGGAAGCTGCGCCGCCAGGAAATGTCGGTCGCACTCCAGATCCTCAGCCAGACCACGGACTTTCCCACCGTCCCCACCATTCTGGGAGGGGATTTCAACGCACCGGCCACGGATGTCGTCCACCGCCAGCTTTCCCGCGACTTCATCGACGCGTTCTCCGAAACCGGCATCGGCTGGGGAAATACCTTCCACCGCCGCTTCCCGATCCTGCGCATCGACCATATCTACTCCACTCGTCACCTCACTCCGGTCCGCTGCCGGGTGGTGGAGACGCGGCATTCCGACCACCGTTTCGTGGTGGCGGATTTCCTGATGCGCTGACCCTCTTCTGATCATGCCCGCAACCCGTGAAAATCTGGCCGAAGTCCTCGACGAAATCGCCCTGTTGCTCGAACTGAAGGGAGAGAACCCCTTCAAGGTCCGCGCCTACCGGCAGGGCGCGGAAGCGGTTCGCGGATTCGACGGAGACATCGTACAACTGGCCACCGACAACGAACTCACCGGCATCAAGGGCATCGGTGATGCGTTGCGCGACAAGCTTCATGAGCTGGCCGCCACCGGCACCCTCCAATTCCACCAGAAGCTCCGCGCGGAATTTCCGGCCGGCCTGTTCGAACTGTTCGATCTCCAGGGTCTCGGTCCGAAGAAGATCAAGGTTCTCCACGAAACGCTGGGGGTCGGATCGGTTGCGGACCTGAAGGCTCTTTGTGAGAGCGGCACTGTGGCCAGGCTCCCGGGCTTCGGCGAGAAGACCCAGACCAAGATCCTGGAGGCGATCGCCCTCCGGAGCACCGTGGCGGACACGTTTCTGCTGGGTTCCATCAACCCGTTGGTGGAGGAGATCCTCGAGTTGCTGCGCATGCATCCGGAAGTCACCCGTGTGGCGGTGGCGGGATCCTTCCGGCGCGGAAAGGAAACCGTGCATGACATCGATTTCCTCGTCGCCACGAAGGAACCCGCGCTGGTCTGCGAGGACTTCACCACCCTGCCGCAGATGGAGTCCATCATCGCCTGCGGCGACACGAAAACGTCCATCCGCCTGAAGAACGGGATCCAGGCGGACCTGCGGGCGGTTTCCAACAAGCAGTTCCCATTCGCCCTCCAATATTTCTCCGGCTCAAAGGAACACAACGTGGCCATCCGCTCGTTGGCCCTGAAAAAAGGACTCTCCCTCAATGAATATGGCTTCACAGCGGTGAATTCCGATGCCCCCGCCGCCATTCCGGAGGTGAACGAGGAAGGCGACATATACGAGGCGCTGGGCCTGCAGTTCATCCCGCCGGAACTGCGGGAGAATCGCGGCGAGATCGAGGCGGCGGCGGAGCGCACCCTTCCCCGCCTGATCCAACTGGAGAACCTCCGCGGCACCTTCCACAACCACACGACCGCTTCCGACGGGCACAACACGCTGGAGGAAATGGCGGAGGAAGCGATCGATCTGGGTCTCCAGTATCTCGGCATCGCGGACCACTCGAAGTCCTCCTTCCAGGCAAACGGACTGGATGAAATCCGTCTCCTTGAACAGATCGCCCGGATCAAGGAACTGAATGCCGGCTGGGAGCATTTCCGCCTGTTTTCAGGAACGGAAGTGGACATCCTGAAGGACGGTTCACTGGACTTCGACGACTCCATCCTCTCCAAACTGGACTACTGTGTGGCATCGGTCCATTCAGTCTTCAACCTTGATGAGGACACGATGACCCGCCGGATCTGCCGCGCGATGGAGAACGAGCATGTGACCATGCTGGGGCACGTCACCGGCAGGCTGCTGCTCCGCCGTGACGAGTACAAGGTCAATCATGCGAAGATCATCGACTGCGCGGCGGAAACGCGGACCATCATCGAGCTGAACTGCAGCCCGAAGCGGATGGACATGGACTGGCGCTGGTGGAAAAAGGCACGAGACAAGGGCGTCCTCTGCTCCATCAATCCGGATGCCCATTCCACCGCCCGCATCCACCACATCGGCCTGGGCGTGAGGATCGCCCGCAAGGGCTGGCTGCGCCGGGAAGATGTCCTGAACACCCGCCCGGTGAAGGAAGTGGAGGCCTTCCTGAGAACACCGAAGTCGGAACGATGATCACTTCCGTCGGCGGATCAGCATCCCAATCGCCGCCATGCTTCCAAGCAATGCGGCGGCCGGTTCGGGAATGGGGGTGAAATTTGTTGCCGTCAGCAACACATCGTCAACGTTGTATTGGGCAAAGGTGGTCGTGAATCCGTTCGAGATGGCAATCTGGTCGAAGGAGGTGCGAATGTTCGCGCTGCTGTCCACCGCGGTGATGGGGGTGCCTCCGTCGAACACATAGGAGAGCGACATCTGGGTGAGGCTGGTCCGCGTGATGGGTCAGTGAAACCGAATGCGCGGCCATATTTCCGGATGCCACGGTGGGACCAGTGGAACTCGCCGCCAGCGAAGAACGGTCCGCTCCGCCGAGGATGGGGCTGGTGCCTCCATTCTCATTGAACAGGATCGCACTCGCCGCAGGAACTGTCGTCGCTCCCACCACCGCATAATAACCCCTGTCATTGTCAGAAATCCCGGTTCCGAAATTATCGGACACGACCGGTGTGCCGTTGGAGTTGAAAATACCGAACCGGAACGCCGCTCCATCCGCCGTCGGGGAGTTTGTGAACCGGAACTTGAAGCTCAGCGTCAGGGTATCATTGACATTCGCAAGCGAAACGGTTCCTCCCAGAGGGGTTATCAGGTGGTAGTTCGCACCGGCGGTGACGGTGAGTGCCTTGCTGCCAAATGTCGTATCATCAGTGATGGACGCCGCCGGTGAGGACGATCCGTAATAGGGACTGCCCGGAGACGTCGCAACCGTCCGGAAACCGGTGGGATGGGTCGCCGTTTCGAATCCGTCATCAATCACTGTCACAGCGGACGCAATCCCCGCCGATGCGAGGAATCCAATGACAGTGAACCCTGCGAAAATGGGGGACTGGGTTTTCACTCTCCAAACGCGCTATCATCTTCCGGGAAAATTTTCAACCAGTAAATCGTTGGAAGATTTCCCCCGGCCCTATTCCGGCAAATCGTCACGACCGCAGCACCGAGAGCAGCTTCTGCAGATCCGCCGTCGTCCGGGTCATCACGCTGCCATCCGCCGGAGCGTTCTCCGTCAGGGCACGGTTCACACGTTCCCTGGGAATGCCGGCACGTTCGGCGAGGAACTGGAAGAAGTCCGCATCCTTTCTGCCGGCGGCAGCGGCGGCTTTCTGCCCACCCTCGATGATCCGCTCCCGGATGGGAGCCAGCAGTGCGGAACCTCTGTCCAGCCTCCATTGGTAATCCCCCAACGCCTCCAGGTGATGGTCATATCCCCGCAACGGGGATGCGGTGGCAGCGGATTCCATGGGACCGAAGCGGGTGAAACTCTTCCACAGCCAGATGATGAGGGCCACGCCCAGGCCCACCAGCACCGGCCAGAGATGGCGTGCAAGCATCCTCCAGAGCGAGATGCCCGCTCCACGCAGGAACACGACCGTTCCCTCCATCGGAGATGATTCGATGAGGGCGGAAAGCAGCGCGGCGTGCTCCTGATCCCCGATCTTGCGGTTGCGGAAGATCCTCGCATCCGGGATGACGGTCACGCGGCCGTAGTCGTACTCCACCGAAGCGAAATTCCCGTCCTTCACCGACTGTGTCGAAACAGACGCGCTGGAGGAGGTTTCGACCTTATATTTTTGTTCACCGAAGGTGACCTCTGTTCCATCAGGTTTGCCCGAGCCTGCCCGGTCGATGGTCATCCCGGTCTGTTTCAGGAATTCGACCAGCGGTGATTGGAGCTCGGGAACATTGCGCTGGAAGTGCCCCCAGTCATTCCACTCGGAATCCGAGTACTCCACCAGCAGCACCAGATGTCCGCCGTTGGAGACCCACTCCTTCATCGGAGACACCACCCCGGCATTGTTCAGCACACCGACGGGAACGAAGTAGACGCTGTGATTCCACTCCGGCTTCAGCCAGCTTCCGGATGCGCGGACCTCATGCCCCTTGCGCTCCACGAACCTTTCAGCAGCGAGCCAGGGATTGAGCCGTGCCTTCCCCTTGTAACCCGTTTCGCGGGTCACTTCCTCGAACTCGCAACCTGCGGACAAGAGGGCGAAGAGCAGCAGGCAGCACCTGAGGAGATGACGGGTCATCCAACCCTCCCTTCCCTGAACGGCCAGCTTTCACACAAGGCACGGACCTCCATTTCCGGAGGATCCTGCGCGGCATACGCCAGGCGCATCCATGCCCCCGTGAGGCCTTTGAAATAGTCCGGGTGCGCGGAGCTTCCGGCATCCTCCACCCGACGGAGGCAGTCCCCTTCCGTGTCCGACTCCTGGATCTCCACCCTTGCGACATCGATCACCTTCGAAATCGTCCCACGGTAGAGCAAGGCGAGCGCCTCGTGCCGCCGTCCAGCGGTCCATAGCGCCCATGCCGCCGTCGGAATGTCCTTCGGCAGTGACTCCGCGGTGACTTCCATGCCCATCACCATCCGTGCGGATGGTGCTTCCTTCAATGCACCTCCCCCTGAGTACGCCAGCCGGAATGCATGGCGGTTGTTCCAGATCACCCAGATCAAAAAGCCGAGCAACGCGGCAAGAGCCGTGTAGCCGAAGATCAACGCCACGTAGGCGGGAACGGCGCCAAATCCACCCGATGATGAACTGGATTTCGATTTCGAGACCGGCACCTTGTAGGTTTCCGAGTGGACCTTGAAATCCTCATGGGATTTGACCTCGCGGATGATCTCCGGATCCGGGCCGGTCTCCTGCGCATGAGAGGACAGCGGGAAAAAGAGAGACGCCGCGAGCACCAGCACGGCAGCGAGTTTGCCGAGGCGTTGTCCCAGACGCTTGAATGCCAGTTCGACATCCCAGCCCTCCAGCCACGTCCGGTTATTCACGTAGACGCCGAAGCCGGCTCCCGTGACGAAGATGTCCACCAGAGCCATCCCCAGCATCGCACAACCGGCGGCGGTCCATGAAATGACCAATGGAATGTCGAATGGATTGCTCTGGTCAAAGGATTCCAGCGCCGCCTGCCACGGGCCGCTTTCACCCTCCGGCATCATCATGATGACAATGGCGAAGACGCTCAGCGCGAGCCACGCGGCGGTGAGATCCGCGGCGAAATACAACCACATCACCACTCCATCCCCGCGTCGCGCAAGCTGCTTCGCCCGCTGGCGGTAGGGCTTTCCACGCAGCCCCTCCAGATCCTCCACTGCCAGCGTGACCGGCAGCCAGGGTGAGAACCTCGCGAAGATCATGCGGTAGAAGAACCGGCGGATCCAGGCACGCGGGATCTCCCGGAAAACCGCTTTCCAACCCGGCTTCTCTCCGAAAAGGCGACGGCTGAGATCGAACAACACCATCCGCGAGCCGACGGGCTTCCACCACCAGAACAGAGCGGCCAGGACCAGCGGCATCTCCCGCAGGAACCAGCCGGCGATGAGCACCGGTGCCAGCAACGCCAGCCACCAGACGGTGAAGCAGCGCCAGAAATCCCTGCGGATCATGGCGAATCCCAGGTCCACCGCCTCCCAATCACTCCGGGGACGGATCTCCGCGGTGACATCCTCAAGGCGCATGCTTCACGCCCCTCCCCGCGAAAAGAAAGTAGGCGGCGTGCAGCAGCCAGAAGAAAATGCCGACGGCGTACTTCAGCATGGAGGGAACCGGCTGGGCGGACCAGAAGCCCTCCACAACCGCAGCCAGGGTGGTCAGGAGTGCGGCACCATAGATCAGCGGCAGCGTGTGCTTCGTCGTCTCCGCAAGCGCCCTCACGCGGGGCAGCCTCCCCGGCTTGAGGATGGCCAGTCCGAGGCGCATGCCCGCCATGCCCGCCACCACCATGCCCAGCAGCTCGAACGACGAGTGCCCGGCGACGAAGGTCCAGAAGGATTCCGGATTTCCGGCCACATTCACGTAGCCCGCCGCCGCCCCGATGTGCACCCCGTTGAAGAGAAGGAAGAACAACGTCCCCACACCGGCAGCCATGCCACCGGCGAAGATCCGGAAATCAATGGCGACATTGTTGTAGATGTAGAAACAGAACATCATGAAGTTCGATCCATACTCGGACCTCAGGTGGGCGATCTGTTGTTCACGGCCACCATACATGTCATCCATCGAGGCCATTCCCTCCGGTCCCAGTGCGGCCTGCACCCAACTGATGTCATGGTGGGCGGAAAGCATCATGGCAAAGAACGGCAGCCAGAACATGATGCTGCACAGCCAGAACAGTTTCCAGTCCCCGCGCACCGCCCGGGGGAACCCAACCGCGGCGAATTCCGCGAACGCCCTCCAGCCGCCGCGGCGCGTGCGGTAGATGATTTCATAACCGCGGATCACCAGAGCATTGAGCCGCCCGGTCAGGCGGGAGCCATACATCCGGCACTCCGCCAGGGAAAGATCCACGCAGAGTTCGCGGAACCGTCTTGGCAGTTGGTCCGCATGCTCGTTCGGTTTCCCCTTTTCCAACGACTCCACGAGACGCTCGTACTCGCGCCATCGTTCCGCATTCTTCGACTCGAAATCCCCCACCGTCATCTCACGTCCCTCCCTCCCGCTTTTCCTGCACCCAGTGGGCCATCGACATCAGCCGGTTGACCCCGGCGGTGCCGGAAGCTCCGCTGAGCGCGCTGACATGATCGCCGATCTCCGCGCGCCGTCCCTCCGACCACAATCCGGCCCGTTCCCGGAAAAGAACCAACGCCCTGGTTTCATCCGCCGTGAGACCGACCGAAATCGGCACCGATTGCATGGGGGGAGGAGCTGCGATGATGATCTCCGGGGCGGTCTTCGTGTAGACCACCACCGTCCCCGCCGCCAGATCACCCAGCCGTTGGAAACGCCGCGATGCCAGACAGCTCCCCAGGCCGATGCCATACGTGAAGAACGGCATGCCATCGATGAAGCGGAGGAAATTCCGCACCACCGCCTGCCCGAGCGTGATGGGGGAACCGGTGGCCTGCACCACGCGAAGCCCCGCGACACGTTTTCCGGGTGTGGCTCCACGTTTCCCCGCTTCGAAAATCACCGGGTAGAACCAATCCAAAAGAAACCAGGCCAAGAGGAACAATCCCATGGCTACCTTTCCTCCAATGGCAATCCCACTGATGGCCATGGCCAAGGAAATGACCGTGAGGATGGCGCTGCGGATCACCAGATCCACCAGATAGGCTCCCGCCCTGACAAGCGGCCCGGCGATGCGCAGGCGGATCTCGATTCCTTCCGCGAGTTCCACGGTCTGCAGGGTATCCAGTTTCTCCACCACCATTGTGCCGTGCCGAAGTTAGGCGATTTTCGCTGGGCGTAAATGCCGAAAGAACACGCCTCAGGAGAACAGTGCCGTCACCATATCGACGCACTTCGCGCCTGGCATCACGCTCATCTCCATCTGGTTCATCACATAGGCGAAGGAAACACCGGAAAGAGGATCCGCGAAAGCATGACTGCCGCCGGCACCAGGGTGGCCGAAGGCGGCCGTGGACGGGCCATAGAGCTGGCGGATCTTCCGCCCGTCCACATCCACGGGATCCTGTTGGCAACCGCAGGTGAAGACCGTCGGCTTCAGGAGCACCTTGTCATCGGCTGCGCTCCGTGGTCCCGCCAGAGCCCTTCTTATGGACTCCGGGATCGGCCCCGGCATCGAACCGGCAGCGGCTTGATAGAATTTGGCGAGAGCGGATGCGGTGCCGATGCCCCCCATCGCGGGCAGACCGGCCGCCCAGGGTTCGGGATGGTTCATTTCATGGACGGCGTGCAAACCACGCGGGGAGGTGAATGCCCGGCGGGTGAGCGCGCCGGGTGTGTTGAACTCCTTGTAGAAGCCCGCCTCGATGTCCGATGGCGCGGCTTTCCCGGGATACAACTTCGTCACGCGCGGCCATTCCTCCTCCGGCAGCCCGATCCAGAAGTCCAGCCCCAGCGGGACGGCGATGACCTTCCTCCAGTAGCCGCCCAGCGTCATGCCGGTGAGCAGGCGCACGGGATGATCCACCAGCGTGCCGAAGGTACGGGGATGGTAGCCATGCCCCTCCCCCAACTGCCAGGCGGGTTGCTGCGCCTCGATGGCAGCCACCACGGCATCATGGTCCAGCACATCCGCCGCCTGGTCCAGCGCGGGGAGGCCGCATTGGTGGGAGAGCAGGTGAGCGAAAGTCGCATCCGCCAGCGGAAAGCGGTCCCACACCGCGCGGACGGGTGTTTCAGGACCCATCCCATTCGCCTCCAGCGCCATCAGCAGCGTGGCAGCGGCAGGTCCTTTGGTGGCGGAATAGACCGGAACCAGTGTATCCTTGGTCCATGGCCGCAGGTGTTCCTTTTCGCACCATCCCTGCCCTATCGAGAGGCACTCCACCCCATCCCACCAGACACTGACGGACGCGCCGATCTCCCCTCTTTCCCGGAAGTTTCTCTCAAAAACCTCCACCACCTCACCCAAAACCGAAGGAGCCACGGACATGCGGTCAGATCTCGTAGTTCCCACCTTCCTTGGGACCTGCCAACACCGGATTGGTGGACCATTCGTCAATGAGCCTGTAGGCGACCGCGAGCAGCGTAGGGCCGAGGAACAGCCCCACCAACCCGAAGGCCAGCGCCCCGCCGATGACGCCGCAGAAGATCAGCACGAACGGCATCTTGCTCCCTTGGCTGATGATGAGCGGACGCACGACGTTATCGACTCCGCTGATGCCGAAGAAACCCCATATCATCATGAAAATACCCCACCCGGGCCGTCCCTGCGCGAACAACCAGAGCGTGGCGGGAACCCATACGATCGGAGGACCGAAGGGCACCACCGCGAAAAAGAACGTCAGCACTCCGAGCAGGATCGCGCCGGGAACATCGGCGATCCAGAAACCCGTGCCGGCGACGATGGCCTGGATCAGCGCCGTCCCGAGGAAGCCGTAGATGACCCCGCGCACGGTGTCGCCCGCCACTTTCAGGAGGTGCTTGCCGCGGTCACCCGCCAGCCGTTCCACGGCCACCTGCAGCCGGTCCGCGAGCAAGGAAGCGTCCCGCAGGAAGAAAAAGGCGAGGAACGCGCTGATCATCACCTGGGTGACTCCCTGGCCGACCGCCACACCTGCGGTGACGAGGGCTTTCCGCGCCATTCCGAGCGTCTGCCCCAGCAAGACGACCAACCGGGAACTGTCCGGCCTCTCCACGGTGATCTCATCCTCAGGCTCGACCGGCAGTGGCACCGGGATGGTTTCGTCCACCATTTCCTCCTCCTGCCGCGCCCGCTTTTTACGGCTGTCCGCCTCCGCAGCCTTCTCCACGTCCTCCATCCAGCGCTTCCGGTCCTCGCTGAACTCCGTCCAGTAGGCCGCAGCCTCGTCACCGACGATCGGCAGGCGGTGGACCCACGGAGGAGCCTCCTCCGGTGCGGCGAGGAACCATTTCTTCGTTGCACCCGCCAGGTCCTTCCCGTCCTGGACCAGGCTCATGCCGATGAGCACGATGGGTCCCGCCAGGATGACGGTCAGAGTGAGGGTCACCAGGCACGCCGCCAGCGTGCGGGAGCCGCGGAACCAGATGGTGAACCGCCGTTGGAGAGGATACAGCGAATAGGACAGCACGATGGCCCACATCAGGGACGACAGGAATGGCTTCAAAACCACCACGCAGCCGACCAGCAGCAAGAGCAGAGCGAGTCCACCCAACAAAGGTTCGATCTTAAATCCCGTCCGCCGTGCGCCTTGTTCCATCTGACAGCGGAATAGTAGGACCGTCCCCTGTGCCGGGAGAGGAAAAAATGGAGGGATTTATTTCTTTTCTTGGTTTTGGCGGCAATACCCTCACCAGACCCGACATATCCCGTATCGTCAAAGAAACTCGACCTCACGTGCCGGGAGATCATAAAGTGAGGTGATGAAAAAATTCCGACTTATCGCCGCCTCATTGGGTTGTCTGTTTTCTCTGATTCCCCAAGCCGGGGCTGCGAGCGGGAAGTTGGTGGAACTGCGGAAAGAGCGGACCGAGATCAACCGTGCCATCCGCAAGGCCATCCCCGATGCCACGAAGATTGATCCGGAACTGGCAAAACTCCAGAGGGCATCGATTGATGCCAGCAAGGCGCACCTGCAGGCGATGGAAGGGCATCCCGCCCTGAAGGAAGTGAACGCCGAACTGGAAAAGGAGAACAACGCCCTGATCCAGGCGATCACCGCCAAGGACGACGCCGCAAAACAGGCGGTCCAGACAAAGCTCCAGGAACTGCAACACCGCCGCTCCGATGAAGCGGCGAAAATCCCTGAACTCGCAAAACTGGCGGAAGAAAGCAACCAGGCGGGATCCGCCTATTTCACCCGGGAAAAGGAGATTCTCGCCTCACACCCGGAAACCAAGGATCTGGCGGCGCGCCTCGCCAAGATCAATGATGAGATTCAGGCGGAGATGAAGAAATAAGCCCGAATCTGGCGGACCCGCGCGGCCCTTGGATCCAGTCATTCGGAAAACGGCGTGGTGATCTGCCACGCCGTTTTCATTTCATATGTCTTCACAGAATCGACCCCGGCCCGTAGGCGGCGGCTTCCGGACTGGCTTGCTCCAGCTTGCGGACTTCCGCAGCGAAGGCGGCGATCTGGGCCTTTGCGGCGCCGCTTTCGCGGTCGCCTTTCGAGAGGATCGCATCCAGCGCGGCGCGGTCGAGACCGAGGCGGGAGTCCCCGGCGAGGCGCTCGATGAGGTTATTTTTCTCCACCTTGCCGGTGCGCAGGTCGGCGACCGTGGCGACGGCGTGCTCCTTGATCGCCTTGTGCGCGGTCTCGCGGCCGACACCGGCTTTCACGGCTTCCATCATGATGGTGGTGGTCATCAGGAACGGCAGATAGTGCGCGGTCTCCGCGGCGATGACCGCCGGGTAGGCGTCCATCTGATCGAGCACGGTGAGGAAGGTTTCGAAGAGTCCGTCGATGGTGAAGAAGGCGTCCGGCAGCATGACGCGGCGGACCACGGAGCAGGAAACGTCGCCTTCGTTCCATTGGTCCCCTGCCAGACCCGCCGCCATGGCGAGGTGGCCCTTGAGGATGACATGGAAGCCGTTCACGCGCTCACAGGAGCGGGAGTTCATCTTGTGCGGCATGGCGCTGGAGCCGGTCTGGCCCGGAGCGAAGCCCTCGCTGGCGGTTTCATGGCCGGCCATCAGGCGCAGGGTCTTGCAGAGCGAGGACGGTCCGGAAGCGAGGTCCGTGAGGGCGGCAACCACGCGGAAGTCAAGGGACCGCGGGTAGACCTGGCCGACATTCGTCCAGACGGCGGGCATGCCGAGGTGGGCGACGACGCGTTGCTCCAGTTCCGCGACCTTGGCGGCGTCCCCTTCGAACAGGGAAAGCTGGTCCATCTGCGTGCCGACGGCGCCTTTCAGGCCGCGCACGGCGTATCCGGCGATGACGGCATCCAGCGCGGCGAGGGCGGAAAGCAGTTCCTCACCGAACATGGCGACGCGCTTGCCGAGGGTGGTCGGCTGGGCGGCGACGTTGTGGGTGCGGGCGGTCAGGATCAGTTCGCTCCATGCTTCCGAACGCTCACGGAAGCGGCGGAGCGCGGAGACGGTCTTGTCGCGGATGATCAGCAGCGAGCGGAAAACCTGGAGCTGCTCGACGTTTTCCGTGAGATCCCGGGAGGTCATGCCCTTGTGGATCTGCTCATGCCCGGCGAGGTCGTTGAACTCCTCGATGCGGGCCTTCACATCGTGGCGGGTCACGCGCTCCCGCGCCATGATGGAGCCGGGATCCACGCTGTCCTTCGCCTTTTCATAGGCGTCGATCGCTTCCTGCGGGATGTCCAGGCCCAGATCCTTCTGGGCCTTCATCACCGCGATCCAGAATTCGCGTTCGAGGATGATCCGGCCTTCGGCGGACCAGATGGATTGGATGGCGGAGGAAGCGTAGCGTTCGGCGAGGACGTTTGGAATCACGCGCCGAGTCTGGCGGGCCGCTCAGCGGGATTCAAGAGACACTTCATCCGATGTTTCCGGAGCCTTGCGCCCTGTCGTCGCGGACGCCTGCTTCTGGTGACGGTCGATGAACATCATCACCGCGCCGAAGATCATCACGGCCACTACCACCAGGTAGAACACCCAGATGGATCCCTTTCCGGCGGTGAAGCCGTAGTTGTGGAGACCCACTCCGAGGAAATTCACGTGCCACCAGGAGAAGACGACCACGCAGGCGGTGAACAGGGAGGCGAAGTGGAGACCCCACTCCTTGATGTAGCCGCCGAGGCGGGCATGCAGGATGGCCAGCGTCCAGAGAACGATCATCAGCGCGCCATTTTCCTTCGGGTCCCATCCCCAGAAGCGGCCCCAGGAGTAGTTGGCCCAGATGCCACCGAGGACGGTCCCCACCAGCGACAGGAAGAGGGTGAGGCAGATCATGCCATAGACCGCCCGGGTCAGGGAGCGGCGCATGTCCTTTTCCCCGTTGTCCAGCCCCAGACCACGCATGAGGACATAGGCGGACGAAAGGACCGCGGACGCCAGACCGCCGCAGTAGCCCAGAGCGATGGTGATGACATGGGTGGCGAGCCAGAATTTCGAGTCCAGCACGGCCACCAGCGGGTCCATGTGGTCCTTCCCTTCCCCGAGTTCATAACGGCGGGAAAGGATGATGAGCAGGGTGCCAGCGATGGGCGCGAGGCCGAGGGCGAAACGCCGCTTCGTCATCAGCTCCGTGATCAGGCAGAGGAACACCACGACGGCACAGATAAAGATGATGGTGTCGTAAAGGTTGCCGACCGGCGGCCGGCGCATGATGAGGCAGCGTTCGACGATGGCGATGGTGCAAAGCACGCCGCCCGTCGTCGTCAGCAGGCCGGTGAGTCCGGCGAATATTTTGCCCCCGGTGCTGCGGCCGGTGGCCCACATCACCAGCGCGCAGACCATCCCCAGGACGAAGCAGACCATCGTCCAGTAGAACCAGTCGGCACGGTAGTAGTGCGCCTCCAGGCCGATGCGCTTGTATTGCCCACGTTCCTCGGCCCGCTTCACGAAGCGGTCGTGCACGGCGGACAGCTCCTTGCGGAAAGCCTTGTCATCGTCAGGCTCCACGGCGCGGACAAGCTTCTCGATGGCCTTGATGTCCTCGATGGCCGTCTTGGAATCCCCCGCTTCCTGCTGCATCACGGTCCAGATCAAGTTTCCTGCGGTGTTCCAGGTGGTCTGCGACCTTTCGGACGGAGGCACCATGAAGAGGCCGAACTTGGAGAAATTCGCCAGATCCACCACCTGCTGGAGCAGGTTCTGCATCTGCGGGTTCATCGGCAGGCCAGCCTGCTGGTCCTCCGCGAGCTTCCGCTTGATGACGGGAGCGGTGAGCATGATGTCGCTGATGTCCGCGCGGCGGTCCGGCTTTCCATCCACGGCCGTTCCTGCAAGGGTCACTCCGGACCGGGCGAAACTCATGTAGCCGAGGATCGCCTCATAGTTCCGGATGTTGTAGGCCAGCGTGATGGTCTGCTTCTGGACCGGGTCGCGCTTTTCGTCGGCGATCTTCTCGTAGGAAAGCGCCAGCTCGATGATCTTCTCCCGGCCTTTCTCGATGTCCGCGTAGCTGTAGCGGTCACGCTTGCCGCGGATCTTGATGCCCGCGTTGGAGAGGATCTCCGAGTTGTCGATGCCGAAGGTCGGCAGATCTACCGCCAGCTTCGGGCGAAAGATCGAGTCCATCATCCATTCGGTGGGTGAAATGGTGATATTCTTTCCGCTCTTGCCCTTGATCTCCATCGACCGCGCCTGGTGGAGCGACATCATGGTGAAGCCCGCCTGGGAGGACAGCGGCTTGATCCGCCCGCCTTCCTGGACCGGCAGGGTCTCGAAAAGTCTCACGGTTTCGTCGCTCCACGGCACATAGGCAGGGATCTCACGGACCTCGCCCTTCGGGCGGTTGTCCTTGGCGACCTGGAGGAGGACGAGCACGACCGCGCCGAAAGCGAGTCCGGCGGCGATCCAGCGTCCCACGGTGGGTTTTTTCTCAGACATTGCGTTTCTTGGATGTGGTTCCGCCAATGAAGCCGGCAAGTTTCATGATGAAGTGCACCAACAGGCCGAAGGTGACGATGTAGAGGCTGTATTCCGGCCACTTGTCCGCCGGGTTTTTCACGACTTCGAAGACCGAAAACAGCTTGTCTCCCGGTCCCGCGCCATCCGGACCGTAGCTGGCCTGGAAGAAAGTGAGTCCCTCATAGCGCATCGGCTCGTTCATCTCGATGCGGACCTTGGCCTCCGCGCCATTCTCGATGCGGGTGATGTCGCTGATGAATTTGGAAGCCCGCCGGGTTCCCGGGTGGAAGTCCGCGGTGAACTTGTCCAGTCTCACCTCGAAGGGCATCGGCCACAGACGCTTCCTCATGTCGATGGTGAACACCCGGTCGTCCACGCGGACGGTGTAGGGATAGAGGGAGGCGCCGGTGAGGATGAAGGGGGTGGATTTCTCCCCGTTCTTGTAAAGGAGCCTCGCATGGCAGCCGGCCATTTTCCGCTCTTCCTCGACCGCCTTGCCGCCGACCTGCTCTTCCTGTTGTTCCAGGAAGTATCCGTCGAAGACCGGTTCGCCGTTCCGCGGCGCGCGCTCGGTGGCGGCGATCGGGACGGCATAGGGATAGTAGCCGGTGATCTCCAGGTCAAAGGGCATGTCCGGCAGGCGGAAGATGCGGCGGCTCTCGCCCTCCAGCGGCTTGAGGTGCTCGCTGCCGATGACCCGGATGTTCTCCGGCTTGTTGTCCTTGATCTCCGCCGCTTCGATCACCCACTCGAAGTAGTCCTGGGCCACATCGCTCACCTTTCCTTCATGGATGGCCATGTTGCCTCGCCTGGAGAAATGGTCGGTCACTCCACCGCCGATGAGCATAAGGATGATGCCGAAGTGGGAGATGAGCACCCCAGCCTGCTTCCAGCCCTTGCGGATGCGGAGGATGCCACCGAGCAGCAGGTTGAGGGTGAGGAGGGCGCAGACGTAGTAGCCGCCGGGAAGCGGGATGGTCAGCGGGTTGCCGTTCACGCGCGGGTACCAGGTGTTCTCCGGGGAGACCGCGTCCGGCAGGACGTAGAACGCGCGGTAGTCGAAGTATTTCCTCAGCGTGGGATAGAGGCCGTTGTGGATCTGCTCCAGGGTGGCCAGCCAGGTCAGGATGCCCAGCAGGATGAGGAGGACGGTGGCCAGCCCGAGGCTGGACAGGAAGTTGATGACACGCATCCCGGCGTTGCCGGATTTCCGGACGGGCGGGAGCGATTCGGAGGATTCCATCATGGGTTGGCGGGAAAGTTGGATACGGTGCGGAATGCGCGGATCATTCAGCGCCGGTGAGGCGCAGCGAGGAGACGAGCTGCTTGAGTTGGGGTTGGGCGTTGGCGACCTCATCCTTCGGACCGACCATTTTCACGGTGAGGATCTGTCCGTTCACCGAGACGACCACCCCTGCGAGGGCGAAATCGGATTGTGGCGCCGCCCCCATGGCACCGCTGTAGGTCCCTTCCGCGGTGACCCACACGCCATGACCACCGGCGGCATCCGCATGTTCCAGGGCATCCAGCCCGGCCTGGTCAACGTGTTCCTTGGCAAACTCACCCAGCCAGCGGTTGACGTTGTCCAGCACGCTGCCGCCGACCAGGGAGACCCATGCCTCCCCCTTTCCGCTGTCACCGAAACGGTAGTTGAGGCTCCGGAACTGCGTGGCCGCCACGCTGCGCCAGCCTTCCGGGAGATCCGCCTGCACCGGGCTGGGCTTCGTGTCACGGAAGCGTTCGTCGCTGGTCGCAAAGAGCTTGAGCTTCTCGTCCGCGGTGGTGATGCGGCGTGTCTCGGTGACCGTCAGATCCTCGAAGGCCTCCGGCTTCTTGTCGCAGCCGGAAAGGAACAGCAGACCGGCGGACAGGCAGATCGGGACATTTCTCATGCCTGCGGGGTTAGTCTCGCGGGGAAGTCCGTGCAAGAGGAATCCGGCAGGAAGCATCCGCCTGATCGTGGGATGATTCTTTTGAAAGTTATTGGAATAAATCAACGATGCCCCCACTTGCCCTGCCTCCGGCCTTTCCGCTGCCCGTCACCGGATTTTCCAGATCCTCACGTCGTCGATCCAGACGGTGTGGGGGATCAGAAAGCTGAACCATCGTTTCATCGGATGGGCGAAGCCTGCGGAGCGGTGCGTGGCGACGAGGTTGCCGTCGAGCGTCAGACGCATCTCGTCGCCGACGGTGAGGAGGATGAGTTCATGCCACTCCGTGTCCGCCTTGAATGGAACGGTGACACTCTTGGTTTTCAGCAGCGCTTCCAGATCGGCCGGGATCTTTCCCCCCTTCGCCAGAGCTTCGTCCCGGCGGCGGCGGTTCTCCAGGTTCATGATCCCCGTCTTGTGATCCACCAGCGTCACCGTGCCTTGGCGGACAAGACCGTAGCAGAGATGGCCCGCGTGCACGCCTTGGGTCGCGCGGTCCACAAAGCCGAGTTGCAGCACCTCATCCCGATTCATTTCCGGGAAACGGAAGCGAATGACGGCTCCCCCATCCGTGAATCCGGCCTCGTGGTGGATGTGGGCCGCATGGCCCGCTTCCTTCGTCGCGCTGGCCACCTTGAGGATCCCGTCATCCAGATCCGCCTGCTTGATCTCCGGCACGCGATCCGCCGTGGCGCTGTTCCAACCGTTGCCGATCGCCTTGGCCAGATTGCCCTGCTCCTCGCGGTCGAAGGCGTCGTGGAAGACCAAGGTGGCGTGCTTCTCCAGCCAGGCGGTCGAGTCCTGCGCCCGCACCGGGGCCACAAAAAGCGGAATCAGCAGAAGCGGACACAGGATGGAGTTCATGGCGGATGTTCCCGGATGCAGGGACACACGAATTTCAGGATAGTCCGACGAAGGGCAATCCCAAAGCCGGAATTTCAGCGCGCGGCCCGGCGGATTTCCTCGTTGCTCAGGCTGCGGTTGATCATGGCGAATTCGTCGATGCGGCCGTTGAAACTCCGGCTCTCCCCGTACTTGACCCGTTCACCGGGAGGCGCGTCGAAGTTCCCGAGATTCGCAAGACCCAGCCGGACCGGAGTCGGGCGGCTGATGGGGCCGGAGGCGACCTGCTCGCCGTTGACGAAATGCCTCATCACCTTCGCATCGCCATCAATGACGGTGGCGATGTGCATCCAGCGGCCGAGATCCCTCCGCGTCACCACCACGGGACTTTCAAGACGCTCCCATGAGCTGTACTTGAGCTCTTTCGAAGCGCGCATTCCAATGATGATCCGACCGGATTTCCCCAGTTTCCAGTGAAGTTCCCCGACTTCCTCCGGACTCATCGTGAGGAGCGAGCTGTGTTCAAGAAGGATGCTGTCCACGCGCACCCAGGCCATCAGCGTGAGGGAGGGCATACTCCCGGAAGTCCGGAAGCGGACCCGGTCGCTGGTCTTGGTGAAGCCGATGGCACTTTTTCCCGGCCAGCGCCCCGAGAGCGCTTCGCAACCGACCACCGTCCCGGAACTTCCGATGTCCGCCTTGGCCGCCCGGTTGGGAAGGATGGAGCTGCCCGGCTCACGGTTCTCAAAATCGAAATAGACCAGGAGGCCCGGAGTCGAACGGAACGAATCCGACGCCTCCCTCCATGTCTTCCATTGCGCCTCGCTTTCGAGCGCCTCCTCCTTGTAAAGCACGGCGGGATCCATGAACGAACCACGGTCCGCCCTCAGGTTGACCACGGTTCCCTCCCGGATCGCCAATGCGTCCCCCTGCCGGAGTTTGCGCGGGGCGGAGACGGGCACACTTCCCTGGAGCTCCACCTCCCCCTTGAAGACGTGGACCTCGCAATCCCCTGGCTTTCCGACGTTCATGCCGAACTCGGTCCCCCTGTCCACCACCTGGAGATCCGCGCTCACGATGGTGAAGCCTTCCGCGGGGGGCGGCACGTTCGCCGTCAGCTTGCCCTTGTCGAGCCTCATGCGAAACGGAGACAGCAATTCGAGCGAGGCGGGCCCCTCCACGATCACGGTGGCTCCGCTGTAGAAATCCAGGCGGAGGGTCCCCTTTCTGAAATGCAGCCACCCCTTCGGCAGCGGGCTTCCCGCCACCTGGCGCGGAGTGCCGTCACTCCAGTCCACCCCCGTGGTCTGGCCCAGCATCGCGACATCCGCATGCAGTGGATACTTCCGCGGCTGCGCGGAGATCCGGGGTATCTCCGGCGTTTTCTCCAGCACGGTCGCCGGAGGATCTACAGGGCGATGGAAACCCTGCCATGCCAGAAACAGGCAGGCGGCGATACCAGCCCCCGCACAAAGGAGCTTCAGCAACCGCCGCGGTGGCCGGGGCACGGGTGTGACGCTCTCAGGCGGAGATTCCAGCGACATTTCCCTCAACGCCCATTCGCGCGTGAGGCCATGCCAGTTGGTATGATCGAGAAAGATCTCCCTTGCCCGCGATGAGCCGAGCAACATCGCTTCGAACTCCTTTTTCTCGTCCGGCGTCAGCCTTTGGTCGAAATAGGATTCAATGAGGTGGTTCAGTCTGGCTTCGTCGAACATCGGGGATCAAGGCGTGCTGGTGGACATCTTCCGGGTCACACATTCCCTGAGGAAAGCGCGCGCCCGTGAGAGGGTGACATTCACCGATTGAACGGTGCATCCCATGAGATTCGAAATTTCAGGGGGCAGATGGTCGTTCTGGTAACGGAGGATGATCGAACGCCTTGCCTGCGGCGCGAGTTCGGAAAGGCAGGCGGCCAGAAGGCACAGACGTTCGTCCGTCTGGAGGGGGAACTCCCTCTGTTCCGCACCCAACGCTTCGAGAACCTCTTCCGAGAGCGTTTCGAACCGGCCACCGACCGACGTCCGGATCGTCTCCAGTGCCTTGAACCGGGCGATGACTTTGACCCATGCCGGAAAACTCGACCCGAGGGTGAAGCTGCCGGCTTTCCTGGTGATCACCAGAAACACCTCCTGCATCACGTCATCCGCGAGGGAAAAATCCGGAATCATCGAGAGGATGTAACTCCGTATCGCGGGCTGGTGCTGCAGATACAGCCTCTGGACCGCCTCCGTGTGGGCTGCTTCATGGATTTCGGAATTCTCGGACATTTTGCAAAGGCTCTTATCAAGAATGATTCCAGGAGCCGCGAAACTTAGCACGCCAGCCTCATTTTCGTGCGAACTGGCAAAAATTTCGTCCAGTCATGCTAAGTCGGGAGGGGTCGCAACTCATTTTACCATAACGCATGGGAACAATCCATGCCGTCAAAAAACCAAACCCAATGAAAAGAATCCCATCCTTGGCCATCGCGGTCCTGGGCTTGGCCGGCGGACTTTCATCCGCCGCAAATCTCATGCTCGATTTCGGACCGACCGCGGTCGGCTCCGACTACCAGACCCTGAGCCCGGGACACAATTCCGGCACGGTTCCCACCAGCCAGGTGACATGGAACCAGATCAGTTCCACGACCCCGCCGTCCCTGTTCTACGGAGATGGAACCGCGGCAGCCGCGTTAACCCTCACGATGGGGCAGGAAAGCACCCCCGGCAGCAATACGGTCGATTTCTTCACCCCCATCACCAACCAGGCTCTGGCAGGCACCGGAGGAGGCACCGCCGGAAGGCAGAACCTGCTCACCACCGGCTCGATCTATGGCAACAACTCGAGCAGCACCGCGGTTTCCAGGGATGGGTTCTTCGGCGGTGGCACCGGCTCCGTTGGTTCCGCCGTCGGCCTCCGGGTGGACGGACTGGCATCCGGCCAGTACCTGATCTACGTGATGGCGAGAAACACGAACTCCAATGCCAGCCCCGGCGCGGCGATGAACATTTACGCGAATACGGCGGAGGTTTCGGGAGAGAGTGGCGGATCCTTCGATTTCAGCTCCCTGTCGGCGTTCAGCCAGAGCAACATCACCTATGCGACCTCGGGCTACACCGACCAATACACCCATTTTGTGAATGGCGGAAACTATGTGGTGATCGACATCACCATCGCCGACAATACCTCCCTCTTCCTTGCGGTCGATGGCACGGGTTCCGAGAACCGCGGTTTCCTGAACATGGTGCAGATCGTCCAGGTTCCGGAACCGGCGTCCGCATTTCTGGGGGCGGCGGGATTCCTGCTCTTTCTCCGCCGCAGGAAGTGAGACCCGGCGGAAACGGCCCCGGAAGCCATCACATCAATCTACGGTGAGTCCCTCTTGCCCTTGTCCGCTTCCCGGTCTAGAAGCGCGCCGTGGAATCCATCCAGTACCATAACCGCGAAACCGGCGCCCTCGAAACGGAGAAAGTCTACGGAGAATCCTTCCTGCGCTGGGCTTACGGGAACCCGCTGGGACCGCTCGCGCTGAACTCCTTCATCAAGAAGCCGTTCTTCTCCGCGTGGTATGGGAAGCGGATGAGCACGCCGGAGTCGAAGTCCCGCGTCGCGCCTTTCATCGCGGAATACGGGCTGGATCCCGCCGATTTCGCGGAATCCCCGGACGCCTATGGGAGCTTCAACGAGTTTTTCTACCGCAAGCTGAAGCCGGAAGCCCGGCCCATCGACCGGGATGCGAACAGCGTGGTCTTCCCGGCGGACGGCCGGCACCTGGGCTTCCAGAAAGCGTCGGCCATCGAAGGTGTGTTCGTGAAGGGCCAGAAGTTCGATCTACCCGCACTGCTGGGTGACGCCGCGCTGGCGGAGAAGTATGCGGACGGCGCGCTGGTGCTGTCGCGCCTGTGCCCGGTGGATTACCACCGGTTCCACTTCCCCGCCGCGGGCATCCCGTCGGAAACGGTGGTCCTCAACGGCCCCCTGTTCTCCGTCTCCCCCATCGCCCTGCGGAAGAACCTGGGCTACCTGTGGGAGAACAAGCGCACGCTCACCCGGCTGGAGACGCCGAACCTGGGCACCGTGCTGTGCCTGGAGATCGGCGCGACCTGCGTGGGCACCATCGCGCAGACCTTCGCACCGGGCAGTCCGGTGGACAAGGGTGCGGAGAAGGGCTACTTCGCCTTTGGCGGCTCCTCGACGATCACGATTTTCGAGCCGGGTTCCGTGTTGCTGGAGAACGACCTGCGGCACCACTCCGCGAAACAGGTGGAACTCTACGCGAAGATCGGCACCCGCATGGGCTACGCGTCTTGACCTTCGGCCGGAAAGGCGCAGTTTTCATCCGCCCCGACTTTCCATGCCCACCCACCTGAAAACGCTCGAAACCCACGCCCGGAAGGCTCTCGAACCGGCGTTGAACGGACAACTGTCCCCCGCGGAACGGATCTCCCTCTACAAGCGTTTCCTGAAGATCGAGCAACACCGCATCTACCTCCGCCACCGGGCCGGAGCCGGCGGGCTGGAGATCGCCCGCGCCCGGGCCGGGCTGATCGATACGGTGGTCGGCTCCATCTACCAGGCAGCACTGAACAACCGTGGTGGCAGCGAGCTGCCGATGGCGGTGGTGGCGATCGGCGGTTATGGCCGCGGAACGCTCAACCCGCGCTCGGATGTCGATATCCTCTTCCTCCTCCCACGGGCCTCCTCGAAGCTCCCCAAAGCCCAGCAGGAGCTGTTGCAGGAAGTGCTGTATCTCCTGTGGGACGTGGGCTTCAAAGTCGGGCACGCCTGCCGCTCCATCGCCGAGTGCATCCAGGAAGCCGCGAACGACCAGCTCAACAAGACGGCTTTGATCGATGCCCGGTTGGTGGCCGGCGACGCGGGCCTTTTCGCCGAGTTCGAGAAACGCTTCGCCACGGACTGCCTGGACAAGAAGAAGGATGAGTTTTTCGACCTGCGGAGGCAGGACCTCCGCAGCCGCCACCAGAAGTATTCCTACACCGTCTTCCTCCAGGAGCCGAACGTGAAGGAAAGCTGCGGCGGTCTGCGGGACTACCAGAACATCCTCTGGGTTTCCCGTGTGAAGCGGGGGAACTCCGACCTCCGGTCACTGGTGGATGACCGACTGCTGACCTCCACCGCCTACAAGGAAATCGAGGAAGCCTACGATTTCCTGCACCGGGTCCGCAACGAGCTGCACTACCACACCCGCAAGGGCACGGACCAGCTCACCCTCCAGCTCCAGGGCGTGGTCGCCACCTCCTTCCGCTATCCCCAGCGCGGCATCCTGCGCCGGACGGAGGAGTTCATGCGGGACTACTACCGCCACACCCGGAACATCTACCAGCACACCACCTCGCTGATGGAAATCTTCGAGATCGAGCAGGAGCACAAGGCGGACACCCGCCTCACCTCCTTCCTCACCTTCCGGAAGAAAAACCGCGAGGAGTTCGACGGGTTCGTGGCCCGGGATGGCCGGATCTACCCGGAGAACAACGACATTTTCAAGGACGACCCGAACCGGTTGATGCGCCTTTTCCAGCACCTCCAGGTGCGCGGACTGCGCCTCAGTCCGCCGATGCGGAAGCTGGTGAAGGCCCACTGGGAGGACATCGACCGCCCTTTCCGCTACTCGAAGGCGAACCGCCAGACCTTCCAGGCGATCCTGGAGCGGAAAGGCGATGTGGCCCGTGCATTGCGGCGCATGCACCGGGTCGGCGTGCTGGGACGCTATCTGCCGGAGTTCGGTGCCCTGGACTGCCTGGTGCAGCATGAATTTTTCCACCGCTACACTGCGGACGAGCACACGCTCCGCTGCATCGAGGAACTGGACAAGCTGGTCGGTGAGACGAATCCGTCCCGCGCGATCTACAGCCGCCTTTTCCACCAGATCGAGGACGCCTACGGCCTCTACCTCGCCGTGATCCTGCACGACACCGGCCGCGCGGAGAACGTACGCGAGCACATCGACGGATCCGCGATGCTGGCCGCGCGGCTCTGCAACCGCCTCCAGATCCACGGGGAACGCCGCTCCCTCATCATGTATCTGGTGGACAACCACCTCACCTTCTGGCGCACCGCAACCACCCGGAACCTGGAAGATCCGGAGGTGATCGACGAGTTCGCCTCCATCGTCAAAACGCAGTCACGTCTGGATGCCCTGTTCCTTTTCACCTTCGCGGACTCGAACGGCACATCACCGGATTCCTGGA
This sequence comes from Luteolibacter sp. SL250, assembly GCF_026625605.1. Taxonomy (NCBI): domain Bacteria; kingdom Pseudomonadati; phylum Verrucomicrobiota; class Verrucomicrobiia; order Verrucomicrobiales; family Verrucomicrobiaceae; genus Luteolibacter; species Luteolibacter sp. SL250. The sequence continues at coordinate 2,740,559 of NZ_CP113054.1, read as the reverse complement.
ACAGTTGGAAGGAATCGCTGATGCTCCAGCTCTACAAATCCACGACGAACTTCCTGAAAAGCGGCCGCGAGCAGTATTCCAGGCAGCTCGACGAGGACCGGACCGCGCTGCGCGACGAAGTCATCTCCATCATGCGGGAGGACTACCATCCCGATGTGCAGCGGCATTTCGAACGGATGCCCGCCGCCGCTTTCACCTTCCGCCAGCCGCAGCACATCGTCACCCAGGTGCGTACCATCCGCCATTTCCTCCAGCGTGAGGCGGACTCGAACGACCCGAACGCGACGTGCATCAAATGGATCGACCACCCGGACGGCGGTTACACGGAAATCGTGCTCGCCACCTGGGACAAGCCGTTGCTGCTGGAAAAGATCTGTTGTGCCCTCGCCGCGGAACAGATCAACATCCTTTCCGCCGATTTCTTCACCCGCACGGACGGCATCGTGGTCAACATCTTCCGGATCAACACCACCAACTTCGAGCCGGTGTCCGACGCCGGGCTGCGGAGACGATTCCTCGAGACTTTCGAGAAAATCCTCCGTTCGGAAAAGCACGAGCCGGAACTCTACCTGCGGCGCAGGGTGAATTTCCTGAAGCCGCGTCCGGAGCAGGATCTCCCCATCCCGGTCCGCGCCCACGTGACCAACGACGTCCACCCCACCTGCACGACGGTGGAGATCCAGGCACTGGACCGGATCGGCCTGTTGCACGATCTCTTCCACACCATCAACCGCCACGGCCTGAACACGGCCCACGCCCGCATCTGCACGGAAAAGGGTGTAGCGATGGATACCCTCTACATCACGACCCAGAATGGCGAAAAGGTGGGCGATCCGGTGGTGCTCGAGCACCTCCGCGAGGACTTCGCCAAGCTGGTGGAACGCAGCGAGAATGATTGATCCAACCGCGGGAATCCGGAGATCATTTAAGGAATCTTAAGAAAAATGAGAAATCACGGAAGATTCTGCTTGGCATCCGCCAACAAATGATCCAATTTCCGCGCCCGCCCGCTACCGGGCAACCCGAAACTTCTTCTATCATGGCCGTAGCTCTCCGTCTCAACCGCAAGGGAACCAAAGACCGCCCTTATTACAAAATCGTCGCTGTGGACAGCCGCAAGCGCCGCGATGGACGTTATATCGAGCAAGTCGGCACCTATGATCCCCTTCTTGAAGGCGTGAACTACACCATCGACCTGGAGAAGGCTGACAAGTGGCTCGGCGTCGGCGCGAAGCCTTCCGAGACCGTCAACAGCATCATCCGCAAGGCCCGCACCGCCTCCAAGGCGTGATTGGGCGCTGGCATCCGCCGGCATATCCTTCTTACATCAACCGCGTTCCTGAAAGGGATCGCGGTTTTTTCTTTTCGTGACCCCGCATGTCCGGAAACCAGCCACTCATCCGCTTCGACCGGTTCATGGATCGTGCCCTGCATGATCCGGAGACGGGATACTATGCCCGGCGGATCACCGGCGTGGGCCGCGGCGGAGACTTCACCACCGCCCCCACCCTTTCCAAAGCCACTGGAAAGGCAGTGGCCGCGTGGGCGGCCGCGGCGATGAAGGAATGCGGCAGCTTCGATCTGATTGAGATCGGCCCGGGCGAAGGAAAGCTGGCTGCGGCGATGCTGGAGCATCTGCCGTGGTTCACCCGCCTGCGGACGAAGCTGCACCTGGTCGAGACGTCCCGTCCCTTGGCGGAGATCCAGCGGAAACTGCTGGGAAACCGCGCCACCTGGTACCGGACACCCGCAGAGGCTCTGCAAGCCTGTGGCGGCAAGGCGGTCATTTTCTCCAACGAACTGGTGGACGCCTTTCCCTTACGTTGCTTCCAGAAGACGGAAAGTGACTGGAAAGAACTGGCGGTAAGACTGGGGCCACCGGTGGAGGAGGTGCTGCTGGATGTGGACGCCCTGCCTTCATCCTCATCCTTCGCTGTGGGGCATCCTGTCGGCCAGCGGATCGAGGTCCATGAATCCTACCAGCACTGGCTGGCTGGATGGATGCCCCTCTGGAAAGCGGGGCGGATGCTCACCATCGACTACGGCGCGGAAGCGGGCGACCTGTACCACCGCCGCCCCAGAGGTTGCCTCAGGGCCTACCTGCTGCAGCAGCGGCTGGAAGGCCTGGCCATCTACGGAAATCCGGGAAGACAGGATCTCACGGCGGATGTGAACTTCACCGACCTGCGTGACTGGGGGCGGGAGTGGTCAAAGAACACCACCCTCCGGACTTTCGGAGAGTTCCTGGGCCCCTTTCTCGATCCAAGCAAACCGGCGGACGCCTATCTGGCGGACCCCAGCGGCCCGGGCGGGGCGTTCCTGGTGCTGGATCAGGGGAAGTAAGGAGATCGGTAAGGAGGGAGGACACTCCTGTCCTCCGGCGGCATTGGCGAATCATCAAAGATCTACCGCAAAGTCGCAAAGGTTGCTAAAGAGGCGCAAAGAGGAAATGGGATTCCTCAAGTTCGTGGTGATCTGTCTTCCGTTTTCTTCCCTGAAAACTGAACACTGAAAACTTCTCCTCCTTTGTATGCCATTGCAGCCGGAGGACAGGAGTGTCCTCCCTCCTCACCTCCTTGGACCGCGGCCACCCCATCGGCCACCACCCTCCAACATGCGTTGCTTCATGTTGTCCGGGATCGACGCCGAGCTCTGGATGTAGTTCTTCGCCGCGGTCTCATCCTCGCGCATCCAGCGCATGGCGGCCATGCCGACGGTGCGGTTGCGGTCGCCTTCATCCGTGATGGTTTCCGCGAGGGCGATGAGTGTGGAAGGCTCGCTCTTGCGGTCAAACTGGATCATCTCCTGAATCCCGCGGTCGCGGACCGGTCCCTGCGCCAAGCCCTGCACATAGTTCAGGGCGGCGGCATTGTCCGTGGCGGCGAGGTTCTGGATCACCGGACCGATGGATCTTTCCTGCTGTTCCGGAGTCAGCGTGGAAAGTTGTTTGAGGGCTGCCGTGGAATTCTGCTTCGACAGATTCTCCAACACGTTGCGGAGCGCGCGGTTCTTGTCGTCACCGTCCGGCATGGCCTGGGCCTTCGTCCAGGCGAGGTCAGGACTGGTCTGTGAGAGGCCCTCCAATGCGGATGCCATCGCCCGGCCCTGTTCATCCGCCGGCAGGGAGCGGACCCAGGTTTCCGCCTCGGCGAAGTTCTTCGCTCCGTAGCTGCGGGCAATGGATGAGTAGGCATCCCCCCGTTCCGCCGGATCCATCGACCCGGCCATCTCGGCCGCCTTCTTGGGATCGTTCATGGCCACCTCCCGGATGACGGAGGTCATGGCGCGGTTCTTGTCCCCACCGGGCAGCGAACTTGCCCAGGCGAGCGCGGCCTGGGGATCCTGCTTGGCCCATTCGGCCGCGATCATGGAGGCACCGTTGCCACCACCCGGACCAGGCCCGCCCATCATGGCGAACTCCCGCGGGTTCTCGTTGTAATACTTCGCCGCGTTCTCCGGGTCCACGCTGGCCCAGCTCTGGAGAATCGTGGGACGGACGAAACCAGCGGCGAAGCCCATGGTGTTCGCGTGCGCCATGGCGGCGGTCGGATCCACCTCCGCCCAGCGTCCGAAAAGGAGGAAAGACGCCATGATGCGTTCGCTCATCGGCATGCCTTCCAGTTTCTTGGCCTCCTCGGCCAGTTGCTCTGGGGAAAGACCGGAGTAGAAATCGAGGAGATTTTTGATGCGGGCGGAGTGCCCGGGGGTGTTGATCGCGTCTTCCAGATTCTTCATCCGGGCGGCTCCACGGCTGTTCTCATCCCCGGCGTCGATGGCACGTTGCGAGGCCCTTGCCCTCTGGCCGGCCTCTGATGCGGCGGCACCCGCGTTGTCCGGGGAGCTGGAGCCCTTGCCGGTGATGAAGCCACCGGCGGCTCCCAGTGCGAGGGCGGCGGCAGGGAGAATCCATGGGTTTTTCATAGTGATTTTGATGATCCTTCCAGTGAAACCGGCAGGGTTCAACAAAGTTGCGGAAAATTTCACCTTACGCGATGCCGGGTGACGGAACCACTTGAAATGCGGGAGGTTTGGGGATTGGATATCTCCGTCAATCCCCCCTGACGCCAATGATGGAAAGCTTCCAGAAGCCCCACCACGTTCTTTTCGTGTGCATGGGCAACATATGCCGTTCCCCCGCAGCAGAGATCATTTTCCGGAAACTCGCGTCCGACGCGGGACGTGCCGGTGAATTCGAGATCGATTCCGCAGGGACGATCAGCCATCACCACGGCTCCCCGCCGGATGAGCGGATGGCCGCCACCCTGCAACGCCGCGGCTATACCGTCAGCGGACGGGCACGCCGGATCAGCACCCGCGATCTGGAGAAATTCGACCTGATCCTGACCATGGATGAGGACAATCTCGCTGCGGTGCAGCGGCTCGACCTGAACAACACCCATCACCACAAGATCCGTCCGTTTGTCGAATTCTGCAGCCACGGGATGGATCTCCGGGTTCCGGACCCCTACTACGGCGGCCAGCGCGGCTTCGATCTCGTGATGAATCTGCTGGAGGATGGTTGCCAGGGGATCCTGGAGCATTTCGCCCCGGTCAAAATGGCGGGTTGAGATTGCCCGCGGCAGGGCACCGGGGTACACCTGCCCCCAGATGTCACATCAAGGAAGAATCCGTCCGCTGCTCGCCACGGCCCGCATCGCGAATGTGCCGAGCGTGGCCAGCAACGTGTGGGTGGGCATCGCCATCGGCTCGATCGTCCAGCGGTGGGAGCATGGCGGCCAGCCTGTCTGGCTGCACGCGGTCCTGCTGATCCTTGCGGGCGTCTTCCTCTATATTGGAGGGAACTTCCTAAACGACTGGCACGACCGGGACTGGGACGCGAAAAACCGTCCGGAACGCGCGCTCCCGGCCGGGCTTTTCTCCCCTGCCACCTATTTGCTGATCGCGCTTCTGTGCGGAGCCGCCGGTCTGGTGCTTGCCCTCCTGGTGAGCTGGAAGTGCGCGGTGGTCGCGGCATTGATCATCCTTCTGATTGTCATCTACACCCGCTGGCACAAAAAGGCCGCCTGGGCGGTCATCCCGATGGGACTGTGCCGCGCGCTCCTGCCGGTCATGGGGTTCGTGGGCTTCGCGGTCATCGTCCGCTTCCGTCTCACTCCGGAGTTCGGGCTGCCACCGCCATCGATGTTCATCACCTACCACGCAGCGGCGTTGCTCATCTACATCGCCGGACTTTCACTGGGCGCCCGCCATGAATCATCCCCCCACCCGTCCGCAGCGGCGCTGGCGGTCTCCAAGGCAGCGCTGGTATTCTCCGGCCTGCTCGCGGCGGCGTTGTGGATCTTCCTCAGTGTGAAGGCAGGGATCATCGGATTCCTTCCATTCGCCGTATGGATGCTGGTCTGCCTGACGAGGTACCGCCGCCCCATCCCCGTCCATGTTTCCGCGCTGCTGGCGGGCATCCCGCTCATCGACTGGATCGCACTGCTGGCCTACTGCCTGTTGATGCCTCCCCTGTCCTACCCGCCGGCGATCCAGCCCTATGTGATTGCCTGCCTCATCATCCCGCCGCTTGCATTCACCGCCGGCAGGTTGTTGCAACGCCTCGCGCCCGCCACCTGATTTCCATCATGACCATCACCGAGAAACAGAACGAACTCCTCGAGGAACTTGGATTTTTCCAAGACTGGACCGAACGCTACGAATACGTGATCGGCCTCGGCAAGAAACTCGCGCCGATGCCCGAGGAAGCGAAGGACGCGGAGCATCTCATCAAGGGCTGCCAGTCCCAGGTGTGGCTGGACGCCCATATGGATGGTGGAAAGGTGCGCTACCTGGCGGATTCCGACTCCCTCATCACGAAAGGCATGATCGCTCTCTTCGTCCGGGTCCTCGATGACGAGACCCCGGATGCCATCCTGACCGCGGACATGTCCTTCATCGACCGCACCGGCCTGAAGGAACACCTCGCGCCGACCCGCGCGAACGCGCTCAACCTCATGGCCACCCAGATGAAGCAGCGGGCGCTGCAACTCTCCACCAACCTCTGATCCCCATCACCCCATGTTCGATTGGTTCAATGATCCCACCGCTTGGGCAGCACTGCTGACGCTGACGCTGCTTGAGATCGTCCTCGGTATCGACAACATTGTCTTCATCTCCATCCTCGTGGACCGGTTGCCGGAGTCCATGCGGAAGAAGGCGCGGTTCATCGGCCTCGCGCTGGCGATGATCATGCGGCTGCTGCTGCTCTTCACCCTCAAATGGATCATGGGCTTGGTCGATCCGGTGTTTCACATCCCGATCCATCCTGCGCTGCACGATCCGCTCTTCGGCCCGGATGTCACCACCAAGCTCATCGCCTCGGCCGGCATGCTGGGTATCTCCATCAAGGATCTCATTCTTCTCGGCGGCGGCTTCTTCCTGATCTGGAAGTCCACCAAGGAAATCCACCACAAGTTCGAAGGCGACGAGGAGAGTGCCGGTTCCATCAAGAAGGCCGCCAGTTTCGGAGCGGTGCTCGTGCAGATCGCGCTGATCGATATCATCTTCTCGCTGGATTCCGTGATCACTGCGGTTGGCATGGCCAAGGATCTTTCCGTCATGGCGCTGGCGGTCATCATCTCGGTGGCGGTGATGATGCTGTCGTCCGGAGCGATCAGTGCCTTTGTCTCGAAGCACCCTTCCGTGAAGATGCTCGCGCTGTCCTTCCTCATCCTCATTGGCACGGCGCTGATGGCGGAGGGCCTCCACTTCCACATCCCGAAAGGCTACATCTACTTCGCCATGGCCTTCTCCCTGGGAGTGGAAATGCTCAACCTGAAGCTCCGCAGCAAGGGGGGATCGACCCCATCACCGAACATCTGAACCATGTCCACCAGCCCCATCCGCCTCCTGCTCCCCGCGCCGCTCTCCTTCGGACCGGGAAAGGCGGAGTTGCTGGAACACATCTCCCGCACCGGCAGCCTCCAGGCTGCGGCAGCGGCCATGGACATGTCCTACATGAAGGCATGGAGGATGGTGAAGGGATTGAACGCCATGTTCAGCAGCCCGCTCGTCACCATGCAACGCGGGGGCAAGGACCAGGGTGGAGCTGGACTCACTCCCGCGGGCCACGAAGTGCTGACCCTCTACCATGAAGCGGTGGCAACGGCGGAGGCGGCGCTGGAACCGGTGTTGGTCCGAATGAACTCCCTGCTTGCACCCCATGATGCGGATTCATCCGGATCGACCGGTTAGAGGCTCGTTATATTTTGCAAAGTATATCGGAATCTTATTGGATCGCCGCCGATGAAATTCCGCCGGCTGCCCTTTTTTCCATCCGCTTACCCCATCCAGTCCCGTTTCACCGGAAGCTTCGCCCTGGCAGCGGCCGGGTTCATGATCATCCTGCCATGTCCGGCGCAGGCGCGGGAGGAAACCGCCGATCCAAAAAGCCATGAAAAGGAGGAGAAGCCCGCCATCCCACCCGCCACAGCCGGGAATGCAGCGGATCGCTTCGAACTCGGCCAGCTCACCGTCTACGGGAAACGGCACAGCGGGGGCATGAGCGGCCGCGCCCTGTCCCAGAGCGTGGTCACTTCGGAGGATATCCGCATCCAGAACCGCAATACATTGGACGACGCGCTGCGGACCACCCCTGGTGTGCAATCATCGAATTCCGGAGGTGCCCGGAATGAGCGGATGATCTACGTGCGGGGCTTCGAGCGCTGGCAGGTGCCGCTTTCCATCGATGGCGTGCGCATCTACCTCCCCGCCGACAACCGCCTGGACTACGGCCGTTTCCTGACGCCGGATCTCTCGGAGATTCAGATCCACAAGGGCCATGCTTCGGTGCTGGATGGACCGGGCGGCATGGGCGGCGCCATCAACCTCGTCACCCGCAAGCCCACCCGTGAGTTCGAGGGCGAACTGCGCTCAAGCACCGAGTTCGGAAACACGGGTGATCCCGCCACCTACACCCTTTTCGGCTCCGCCGGCAAGAGGCAGGAACTTTTCTACCTGCAGGCGAGCGCCTCCCTGCGGGACAGCGACGGATACTATCTCTCACGCGACTACGATCCACGGAACGTCGGAGCGGGCGGTCCCGTACAAGGCAAGGGCAAACGGGATTTCAGCGAGGTGAAGGATTGGCGGGTGAACATCAAGGCAGGACTGACACCGAACGCCACCGATGAATACGCGGTCAGCTATACCTTTCAGGAAGGCGAGAAGTTCGCCCCCTATCATGTCAGGCAGCCGGTCCGCGGCATCACTCCCGGTCCGCTGCCAGCCGGAACATCCTACCAACAGGACTGGACATGGCCGCAGTGGAACATCTCCACCACCTCCTTCAACTCCCACACGCAGATCGGCGGGGACTCCTACGTGAAGTCCAGGATCTACTACAACACCTTCGAAAACCTGCTCTCCACCTTCGATGACCGGAGATTGGCCACACAGGCAACGAACCGCGCGTTCGACAGCTACTACGATGACTTCGCCTACGGCTTCAGCCTGGAAGGCGGCACGGAGCTGATCCCGATGAACACGCTCAAGACCGCCGTCCACTACCGGAGGGACGCCCACCGGCGCTGGCAGCACAACTCGCCGGGCCTCACCCCCGCCAATATATCGCCCTTCCAGCGCAGGACGGAGGACACCTGGTCGGTCGCCGTCGAGGACACGTTCCACGCCACGGACAACCTGGATCTCGTCGCGGGTGCCAGCTATGACTGGTACGAAACCCAGGAGGCGGAGTTTTTCAACTCCGGCGTTTTCGGAGAATATCCGCTCTTCGACAATGACGCCTTCAACTGGCAGTTGGCGGCGATCTGGCGCCCCACCGACATCACCGAACTCTACGCGGGCGTCTCCAACCGCACGCGCTTCCCGAACCTGTTCGAACGTTACAGCACCCGCATGGGTGATGCGGTACCCAACCCAGACCTGAAGCCGGAAAGGGCGGTCAACTACCAGATCGGCGGAACCCACGAGCTTCTCGACGGAGCGATGCGGATCGGCGGCGCGGTATTCTACAGTGACATCAAGGACGCCATCCAACCGATCTCCATCGGCGCCCCTCTGGTGCAGAACCAAAACGTTGGAAGAGGAGAAACCCATGGCTTCGAGGTTTCCGGCGAATGGGATGTGATGCCGGCACTGACGCTGGGCGGCAACTACACCTACCTCCACCGGAGCGTCGATGATCCGCAGCGCCCGAATCTGAAGCCGGTGGGGACTCCGGAGCAACTGGCCTACCTCTACGTCCGCTGGCGTCCCCTCCAGAAACTCACCATCACCCCCAGCGTGGAGCTATCGGACTCAAGCTGGTCGACGAACCGGTTCGAGGATACGTTCACGCGTGTTTCCGGCTACAGCATCATCAACCTCAACGTGGAGTATGAGATCAACAGCCACACCTCCGTCTCCGTGGGGATCCGCAATCTCTCCGACAAGCACTACGAGCTGGCGGATGGATATCCCGAGCCGGGACGCACCTTCCATCTGGCCACCCGGATCACGTTCTGAATTCCATCCATCGCCGCCATGAAATCCAGTATCCTCCTTCCTGCCTTCTTCTGCCTCACCTCCCTCCTCCTCGCGGAGCCGGTGTTCCGGATCCATGATGGAAAGGAATGGCGGGATTTCGATGCCTCCTCTTGGGAGAAACTCCCCCGTGCGGAAATCAAGTCGATGGCGCGGGACAATACGGAGCGCACCTACTCCGGAGTGCCGCTGGCGGAGATCCTGAAAGCAGTTCCGGTGCCGGCAGGACCAACCCTGCGGGGACCGGAAATGGAGCGGGTGGTGGTCATCACCGCCGCGGATGGCTACAAGGTTTCCTTCTCACTCGCGGAACTTGATGCCAGTTTCAGAAAGCAGAACGTCATCCTGGCGGACAGGGTGGACGGCAAACCTCTCAGCGACCACGAAGGGAAGCGGATGCTGGTCTGCGGAGACGACCTGCGCCACTCCCGCTGGATCCGCCAGATCACCGGTGTGGTGGTCACCAGACCGGTGATGCCGGAGTGATGGGAGGGGACCTATCCCCCCTTCCACATCAGCGGGCGCCGGCCTTCTTCAGCTCGGTGATCGCATCGTCCAGCCGCTTGCGGGTGGCGATGAGGGAGGAGTTCAGCTCGGTGATCTTCGCGTTGCGGTCGGTCACCGCCTGGTCAAGCGCGGTGAGGTGAGCGGCGGCGAACGAAAGGCCGGTGTGCTGGTGGTGGGCCAGTTCCTTGCCTGCCTCGATCTCCTTCTTCATCATCTCTTCCCCGGCTTTCAGGGATTCGATGGAGCCCTTCAGGGTATCGATGTCCACTTGCATCTGGACCACGCGTTGCTCGACGAGAACTTTCTCATTCTGGACGTTCCGCTCGCTCAGGCGGGCGGCGCGCAGGGCCTTGTCGAGCTTCTGGCCGTCATGCCACTGGATGAAGATGAAGCCGACCAGGAACACACAGCCCGCGGCATTGAGTATGGAAAGGACTTTCAAAATCAGTTCGGTTTCTGCGTTTCGAAACTCACCTTGCTGATGCCCGCGGATTTCACCGCATCCAGCACCGCCATCACCTGCTTGTGCTTCGCCTCCTCGTCCGCGCCGATCATGACGGCGGTATCATCAGTGGGCGGCAGGGCCTTGAGCCGGTCGGTGATCTCCGTTGCGGTGACGACGGCGGTGTCCCAGGAGATCACTCCGTTGGCATCGATCGCCAGGTGGATCGGCGGCGCTTTGATTTCCGGCTGTGAGTTGGAAACCGTCGGCAGTTTGAGCGGCACCCGGTTGAGCTGGGTCATGGAGATGCTCACCATCATGAAACTGGCGAGCAGGAAGAACATGATGTCGATCAGCGGGACGACCTCGATCCGGGCCTCCTCCTCTTCACCGGAGGCACCTCCTTGGAGTTTGACAGGCATCGGGACGGTCAGCGGGAGATGTGGAGCTTGGTGGAGAATTCCTCCAGGTCATGGCCGTGCGCCTTGGCGGACGCGGCCAGCAACTCGGTATGGTTGATCCAGCGTTCGAATTCGCCGCGCAGCGCGGACACCCGCTTGCGGAAGTAGTTGAAAGGCAGGAGGCAGGAAATGGCGATGCAGATGCCAGCCGCAGTGGCGATGAGCGCTTCAGCAATACCCCCGGTCACCTTGGAAACCGCCAGTTGGTCGTCCCCCAGCGAGGCGAACGATCCCATCAGACCGACCACCGTACCGAAGAGACCGAGAAGAGGTGCCAGCGTGATGATGGTGCCCAGCACCCACATGCGGGCCTCGGATCTCTCGATCCAGTGCGTCGCGTCAAGCTGCATGGCGGCAAGCAGGGAGGTGTGGGCATGGGAGATGCCGTCACCGAGGTTCTTGACGAACGGGTCGCTGCTCTTGTTGCTCAGGTCCCATGCGGAGCCGAAGTTGCCGGTCCCCAGTGCCTCACGGGCTTTGATCTGGTCCCTGCTGCGGATGTTTTTCTTGAAGCCAAGCCACCAGATGGTGCGCTCGAGCAAGACACAAAGGGCGAGAAACGCGGTGGCGACGATGGGGTACATGACCCAGCCCCCCTCGTGGAACATTTCCAGAACAACATTGGCGGTATACATGAACTATCTGAGCGTGAAACGGACGGGAAGCGTGCAGGTACCACGGCGGCCGGGGACTTTCCAGCGGCGGATGGTGGACAGGATGGACTGGTCGTGCAGCGATGGATGGGAGGCACTGACGATCGAGCAGCTCAGCACTTCACCGCTGTCCCCGAAGGTGATGGATACCTTGACGGTTCCCTCGATACCCTGCTTGCGGGCCGCCGCCGGATAGGTGGGGCGTGGAGTCCTGCCACCGGAAATGCGGCCGCTGCCATGCTCACCCGCTCCGGAACCGCTGTTGTTGGCGTTGCCACTTCCGGATCCGGTGCCGGATTCCGTGCGACGGGCCACCGGGCGGTTGGAGCCGGGACGGCTGGTCTCGGTCTTCCTCACCATCGGCTTTCGGGCCACAGGCTCCTTTTTCTTCTCGATGGCGAAAGTGTTCTCGGAAGGCTTTGGTTGGGGCTTCTCCGGCTCGGGCAGTTCCGGCACTTCTGGGAGTGGTTCCACTTCGGCGATCTCCGGAACCTCGGGAACATCCGGGACCACTTCCTGGACTTCCGGGGTGAAAGCTTCCTGGGCGAAATTCTCCTCGATGTTGTTTTCCTCCGCCACCTCACTGGTGTTCGCGGATCCCCCGGACATCATGTCCACCTCCATGAATTCGCCATCCGTCATGACGATGTCAGGCATTTCAACCGTTTTCAGCTCCGGCAGGACCTGGGGCTTTCCCGGAACCATGATACCCACCGTGCTGGCCCCGGTCACACCCAGCCATGCTGCGAAGGTGCCGATGCTGGCTGCATAAAGGAGCGGATTCATCGTTGTGGCGGCGATCAAAGGTCTTAAATATTATTGAGAACAAGTCTCAGTTACCCGACCAATTAAATGAGCACCCTCCCCCCCTGTCAACGTGTTTTTGTCCCAGTCACGACTCAGGGATTCCCAACGCTCCGCTCTGGAGAAAATCCGGAGATCTCCCCGCCAAGGGCAAACCCACAGGGATCCAACGCGCCTGAATCACTCAATCGTTCCCTGGGCCAACAGCGACGAAAGAACCGGCATGTCCTCCCTCACGATCACCTCCAGCCACTGCGCCGCCTCCGCCATGGAGCGCTCACGCTCCAGGCCGAAGCGTTCCAAGCTCATGACATGGTCAAACAATGGCACTGCGGCGTCTTCCACCCTTCCCGCAACGGCGACCACGGGCTTCCCGGCCTGCCGGGCCATCGCGGCGACACCCGCCGGACCTTTCCCCCCCAAGGTCTGCGCATCCAGAGATCCCTCCCCCGTGATGACCAGATCCGCAGCGGCGATCCGACCGGCGAGCTGAAGGGCATCCGCCACGATGTCAAATCCAGCCACCAGCCGCGCACCGGCGAAACGCATGAGACCGAATCCCAGGCCACCCGCCGCTCCGGCCCCCGGGACACGGGCGATCTCTCCGCCATGTGAGACGTCAGCAAGTTGCCCGAGGGCACCGTCGAGAAACGTGACATCCTCCGGAGATGCGCCTTTCTGCGGCCCGAAGACAGCCGAAGCCCCCCGACCACCACAAAGCGGATTAACCACATCACAGGCCACGATCAACTCTGGGAGCGGCAAGCGGGCAGCCTCATCGACAGCCGCCAGCGAAATCAAGCTTCCGGGAGATCCATCCAACTCCCCCCCATCCCCATCGAGGAACCGCACTCCCAGGGCGACGGCCATGCCAGCGCCTCCATCGTTGGTCACACTGCCACCGATGCCGATGTAGATCCGCTCCGCCCGGGACTCTTCAACCGCATGACGGATGAGCATTCCGGTGCCGAAGGTGGTCGCCTCCCGCGGTCGCCGGTCTTTCTCCGCAACACGCCAGATACCACTGGCAGCACTCATCTCGATGAATGCCGTCCGCACGCCCTGCAAGTCCGCCACGCCGTAGTCCGCCAGACAAGGCCGTCCCATGGCGTCCACTGTCCCGACGGAAATCTTCCGCCCTCCCGCACCTGTGAGCATCGCGTCCACGAAACCCTCCCCACCATCCGCGATGGGGCACTTCTCGACATGCCAGCCATTCCCCAGGCCCGCTTCAACCGCTTCCGCGACCCCGACCGCCGACAGGGATCCCTTGAACTTGTCGCATGCCACCAAGGCTGTGGGTTTTTCTCCGTTTTTCATGATTTTTCCAGTTCCTTCGCCACCTCACGCTTCCTCTCGATGAAGCCCGCCGTTTCCGCCCCGATGAAGAAAATCTGGATCGTAAAATAGATCCACAGCAGCACGACAACCAGGGTCACCGCCGCTCCATACGCGGTCGTGACACTGCTCTGGTTGAAATAAAAGCCGATCAGGCTTCGCAGCATCACCAGCAGGACGCAGGTGACGACGGATCCGGCCAGAGCTGATGAAAAGCGCGGCGGATTGGGAGGAAGCCACTTCAGGATGGCCGCGAATAAGAGCGCCTCCATGAAAAGCGGCACCACGCGCTGGCCCCACTCCCACAGCGCCCAGTTCGCGGGGAGATATTCCGTCAGATGGATCGCCACCACCTTCAGCACCGCGGCGGCAAGCGCGGACACCACGAGGATCGCCCCGAGGGCGAAAACCAGCAGAAGCGGGACCATCTGCCCCATCACGAGATCGATGATCACTCCGTGCCGGCCCTCCCTGGCGCGGTAACCGAAGATGACCCCCAAAGAGCCCCTCATCTCCACCACCATCTTCGAGGCGGTGAAAAGGAGAATGAGAAAACCAATGATGGATGAGATACCCGTGAATGTCTGATCCGGACGGGCACTCAGCAGCTCGGCCAGATAGTCGCCGGAGCGCTCGTCGAACAACAGTTCCGCCGCATGGCTGATGCCTTCCTGCGCTTGCTCCTCGCCAATGAAGGTGGACGCCAGACCAGTGACGATCACCAGAATCGGCACCATGGAAAACAAGCTGTAGAACGCGATGGCCGCCGCAGCCCTCGAATGGCTGTGGCGCCACCACCGTTTCCCGATCTCCAGCAGCAACTCGCCTAAATGTCCGGTCGTGCGCCGCACCATCACCCGCATGACGGCAAACCTCACACGGCCTGCCGTGAATCTCAAGCATTCTCCCCCCGCCACAAACCTCATTGTGATGCTGGAGATCCACCTGGATGCCAGCCGGAGCATCTCCCGACCTACGCCATCACGTGATTCCAGATGGCCGGAAATGGGTTATGGTGATCACGTTCCCCCCCGGAACTTCCCCCACCCTCCCCCCAAGGGTTCCCCCACCCCAATCCCCCCCCACGATCATGGATCGCATCCCATCCCCCTATCATCACTCCGCCCGCAAGCCAGGCATCGTGAGCAAGGTCTTCATCACTCTCTGCTCCCTCGTCACCATCGCCCTCCTCATCTTCGCAGGCAGCCGCGATTGGAAGTCGGACAAAACCGCCTCCACCACCCTGTCCGATACCTCGGATCTCCGCGACCTCGCTACGGATCTCCTGAAAGCAGGCGTGGCCAAAGTGAACGGCGAGCAAGCCAGCGCCCCCGAATCGAAAGAGCAAGCCTCCCTCATCAGCCACGGCACGCTCCTGCAGCGTCAGACCACCGACAAATCCCTCCCCGCGGGCATGGCGACAGCCTCCGCCTACTGATTTCCCCCCCGAAATAAACGGGTCGGCGGTAGGTTCCTTGGAACCGCCGCCGGCCTTTTTTTGTCTTTTTTCCGCCGTTTTCCGACGATTTCGGATGCAGGAAGGAATTTTCCGGATAGCATTGACGGTGATCGTCTCCCCCGGGCTGTGGCGACCCGCCTGAAATAAAATCATCTCCTGTGGCATAAAAGTTGCTGCAATTTTCGAAAGAGGCTCTTAAATGATGCCGGGCATCATCAGACGCCCATGTCATCCATGGCCGAAGCTTCTCTCCATCAGTCACTTTCCCAGCAGCAAACGCTTGCGCCGCAGATGCGCAAGAGTCTTGAGATCCTCCAGGCGAGCACGCTGGAGCTGACCCAGGTGGTGAGGATGGCACTGGAGACGAATCCCGTGTTGGAAGACATCACCGAATCGGTCTCCCTTGATGAAGAAGGTCCTGACCCGGAAGAGGCGGACTCGATGGAGTATCTCAACGAAACGGATGATGACTGGCGTGACCGCTCCATCATGGAAGGCCGCTCTTCCCCATGGACGAGTGAAGACGAGGAACGCCGCCAACGGCTCTACGACTCCATCGTTGCTCCTGAAACACTGCAACAACATCTGCAGAATCAACTCGATCTTTCGATGGTCGATCCGGATATCAGGGAAGCGGCCCAGGCTATATTGGGAAATCTGGACGAGCGAGGCTTCCTCGACATGCCATTGAAAGATCTGGCCGTCCGGATGGAAATCCGTCCGGCGAACATGAACGCCGCGCTGAAGCTGGTGCAGTCATTCGACCCTGCGGGTGTCGGGGCCAGCGGCATTCCGGAATCCCTGCTCCTGCAACTGGAGCGTGCGGAAGGAACCGAAACCATCGAATACAAGATCGTCCGCGACCATCTGGAGGATCTGGCACGGAAACGCTACCCGCAGATCGCCAAAACACTGGGGACCAGCATCGAGCGGATCACGGAAGCGGCATCGCGCATCGGCCGGTTGAGCCCGAATCCCGGCGGGGACTTCGATCCCACGGGAAATCCTTACATCCTGCCGGATGTGGTGATCGAGAAGGATGACGAGGGCAACTGGAGCGCCCGCCTGACCGGAGAGCATCTGCCGAACCTGCGGATCAACGACTTTTACAAGGACATGATCGGCCGCAATGGCACGGACTCGAAAGCCCGCCAATTCCTCCGCGACCAGATCCGGGAAGGACGCAGTCTCATCCGCTCCATCTCCCTGCGGCAGGAAACCATTCTGGCGATCGCCCACCAATTGATCAAACACCAGCCCCAGTTCCTCACCAAAGGCCCCCGTTTCCTGCGCCCGCTGACCATGAATGACGTGGCGGATGAACTGAATCTCCACGCCACCACCGTCTCCCGGGCGGTGGCCGGCAAGTACGTCCTCACCCCGCACGGCTTGATGGAGATGCGGGCGTTCTTCGCCACCGGCTACCAGACAAGTTCCGGGGAGGAAGTCTCCAATGCGGGTGTGAGGGAAGCCATCCAGCAGCTCGTATCCCAGGAGAACCCTTCGAAGCCGTTGTCCGACGACGCGCTGGCGAAAAAACTGGCAGCCCAGGGCATCAAGGTCGCACGGCGCACGGTGGCGAAGTACCGGGAGCAGCTCAACATCCTGCCGTCCCACCTCCGGAAGTCGTTCTGACCCGGATAGACGTGCTCGACGCGCGATACCCCGACCTTGCGGAATCCGGCCGGCTGCCTACGTTAGCCGGCCTCCGGGAGTTTCCCGCCAACTTTTTCCAGCCATGTTCGTCATCTCCATCCCCGCCCTCCAGCGGAACACCTCCATCCTCCGCGAAGTCCGGGAGCAATCCGGCGCCCGCCTCGTGCTCGCGCTCAAGGGCTTTTCCTGCTGGAAGGCATTCCCCCACATCAGCGCGGATCTGGACGGCTGCTGCGCCTCCGGCCTGTGGGAGGGCCTGCTGGCGCATGACCATTTCAAGAAACACGTTGTGACCTACTCCCCGGCTTACGATGACGAGGACGTCGCCGCGCTCTGCGAATTCACGGACCATCTTGATTTCAACTCCCTCTCCCAGTGGTTCCGCTTCCGGGAGCGGATCATGGCCCACCCGCGCTTCATCAGCGGAGAGATGAAATGCGGCCTGCGGGTCAACCCGGAACACTCGACGGGGGAAACGGCGATCTATGATCCCTGCATCCCCGGCTCCCGTCTGGGCATCACCGCCGACCAGCTCAAGGGCGCGGATCTCACCGGCCTTTCCGGCCTCCACTTCCACACGCTCTGCGAACAGAACTCCGATGACCTGGAGACGACGCTCGCCGCCGTGGAAGAGAAATTCGGCCATCTGCTGCGCTCGGATCAGTTCACCTACCTGAACATGGGTGGCGGCCACTGGATCACCAAGCCGTTCTATGATCGGGAAAAGCTCGTCGGCCTGGTCCGGGAAGCGCGGGAGAAGTACGATGTGGAGGTCTGGCTGGAGCCGGGCGAAGCCATCGCCATCCACACGGGTGTACTGCGCGCGACGGTGATGGATGTCTTCGAGTCCGCCGGGCACAAGCTCGCCATCCTCAGCATCTCCGCCACCGCCCACATGCCGGACGTGCTGGAGATGCCCTACCGCCCGGATGTTTTCCTGGTGGAACGGAGCGCGGACTTCAGTCCGCATCTGCCCGTCCCCGCCGTCACCTTCGCCGGGGAATCCTACGTTCCCGCCGCGGAGGAAGGTGAGCACCTCTACCGCCTCGGCGGCCCGACCTGTCTTGCCGGCGATCTCATCGGCGACTTCGCCTTCCCCCGCCCACTGGAAACGGGTGACGTGCTGGTGTTCGATGACATGGCGCACTACACGATGGTGAAAACCACCACTTTCAACGGAGTGAAGCACCCGCCCATCGTTCTCCAGCATGGCGATGGCACGCTGGAGACCATCCGTGAGTTCGGCTACCCGGATTTCCGCGACCGCCTGTCCTGAGGTGCCGTCCAGGGTCACCTCATTTCGGAAGCTCCATCCGAAATCGGAAAAGAATTACCACTGATTGCACTGATTGGACTGATTTGAAGAAGAGAGGAATGGACCGTCTTCCGACATATTGCCGGATTCTGAATCAGTAAATCAGTGCAATCAGTGGCAATCCAACGGCTTTCCTCCAGCAATGCCCGAAATGAGGTGGCTCTGAAGGTGCCGTCCGTTCCCACTTGATCCCCCGGCCCACCCGCAGCACATTCCGCGCGCGATGTCCTTTTCGGAAGTCTTTCCCCAGCTCATGTCCAGCCCGACGCCCCTGATGCGGCGGTTCATGGCGATGATCTCCGAGGAGAACGGCCCGCCGTTGGAAATGCTTGCCAAGCAGAGCCAGCAGGTGACCCGCCGCCATTTCGGCCGGACCATGCGCCTGTTCGCTCCGCTCTACGTCTCCAACGAGTGCGTGAACAACTGTAAATACTGCGGCTTCTCCCGCGATGCGGCCATCCTCAGGACCACGCTCACCGTGGACCAGGTGGTGCGGGAGGCCAAGCACCTGCACGGCCTCGGTTTCCGGAATATCCTTCTGGTTGCCGGAGAGCACCCGAAGTTTGTCTCCGACGGCTATCTCCAGGATTGCCTGGACGCACTGAAGCCCTTCGTCCCCACCCTCGGCCTGGAGGTCGGCCCCATGGAGGATGACCAGTACGCGGAGATCGTCGGCCACGGTGCCGAGGGTCTGGTGGTGTATCAGGAAACCTACCACCGGGAAACCTACGAAACCCTCCACACCGCCGGACCAAAGCGGAAGTTCGACTGGCGGCTGGATTGCCCCGAACGGGCCTATGCCGGGGGATTCCGCCGCATCGGCATCGGCGCGTTGTTCGGCCTGGCCTCATGGAAATATGAGGCCCTCGCCCTCGCCGCGCACCTCGAGTATCTCTACAAGCACTGCTGGAAGGCCCAGTTCACCGTCGCATTCCCCCGCATGCGCCCCTACGCCGGGAACTACGAGTATCAACCGGACGCCGCGCTCTACCTGCCGGACCGCGCTTTGGTCCGCCTGATCTGTGCCTTCCGCGTGCTGTTCCCGCAGGTGGGCGTCGTCGTCTCCACGCGCGAGCCCGCCGCACTGCGTGATGCCATTGCCACGCTGGGCGTCACCCACATGTCCGCGGGCGCCCGCACGGAACCGGGGGGCTACACTGGCGCCGGGCATGACGACCTGCACCTCACGGTCAAAGGCCGGAGGGTGGAACTTACGGAGAAGTCCGGCTGCGAGAAAGCCACCGAGCAGTTCCAGATCACCGACCACCGTTCCGCCGCCGAGGTCGCCGCGATGCTCCGGACACAAAATCTCGATCCGGTCTGGAAGGACTGGGACGAGTCGCTGCTGGCGGTCTGAGAAAGGCGAGCCGCTATTTGCGGAACTTCAGGACCTTCTCCCCTTCACGGTAGAGCCCCCAACGGTCGCGGGCATGCACTTCCAGGAACTCCGGATCCTCCCGCAGGGCCTTGTGCTCCGTGATCATGTTGTCCCGGTCAGCCAGAGCGAGCTGTTCCCGTTGTTGGGCTTCCTTCAAGCTTGCTTCCATTTCGTCCAGCCTCTGCCGGTGCGGAAAAGCCATCGCCACGCAGGTGAATCCGGAAGCCGCACAAAACACGACGAAGAGCATCCGGCGGAGACTGTTGATCGCCTCCGTGCGGGCTTCGATCCGGGCAAGCTTGCCCATCACCGGTTTCGTCACTGCCATGGTCGCACCCCGTTGAAGCTGAACCTACCGGAATTGTCAAGAATGCCTGAGTTTCCGGCCCACATTTCACACCCGTTCTTGCCACGGACGGCAGCGGCAGTCATAACCCGCCGCGATGCAACCCACCCTCCTCGTCCTCGCCGCCGGCATGGGAAGCCGCTACGGCGGCCTGAAGCAAATGGACCCGATGGGGCCGAACGGGGAAACCGTCCTCGACTACTCCGTTTTCGACGCGATCCGGGCGGGATTCGGAAAAGTGGTGTTCATCATCCGCGAAGATTTCGCGGAGGCATTCAAGCAGGGAATCGGCTCGCGTTTCCCCGACCGCATCGAGGTCGGCTACGCGTTCCAGAAGCTGGATGACCTGCCCGCTCCATTCGGTGTCCCGGAAGGGCGCACCAAGCCATGGGGAACGGCCCATGCCGTCCGCGCCGCACGCGATGTGGTGAAGGAGCCCTTTGCGGTCATCAACGCGGATGATTTCTATGGGCAGGATGCCTACCGTACCGCCGCCGCTTTCCTCCGCGAAGCTGCCCCGTCCCACTATGCCATGGTGGGCTACCCTCTGGAAAACACGCTTTCCGAACATGGCGAAGTCAACCGTGGCATCTGCTCCCGGGACTCCGCCGGACTCCTCGCCAACGTGGAGGAATACGTGAACATTTCCCGCGACGGCGACGGTCTCGTCAGCGGAACCGCCTTGGACGGGAATCGCAAACCCATCACCGACGGCACGCCCGTTTCGATGAACTTCTGGGCATTCACCCCGGACTTTTTCCAGCACCTGGAGTCCCACTTCACATCCTTTCTGGAAAGTCAGGGCAACGGCGGGAAGACGGAATGCTACATCCCGACGGTGGTCGATGCCCTCATCCGTTCCGGCGAAGCGGATTGCCGCGTTCTGGACACCAGCAGCCATTGGTTCGGTGTGACCTATCCCGATGACAAACCCCACGTGGTGGCATCCATCAACCATCTCATCGTCCAAGGCGAATATCCATCGCCACTCTGAGCCAGGCGCGGGAATCTACCCCGGAGTACTGGTTCCGATGAATTGGTGGGGAAACACCGGCCGTTCCTCCCTGCAGGTGGCCAGGTAGGCGTCCCACGCGGCCAGTTTCGGTAGATCCCTTTCCGCACCGCGGACGATGATCCGGCGTTTCCGCTCGTCCGGTGGACACCAGACGAAGTGAAACTCCGGCATGACGCCCAGACGGGCCTCAAGGCGGTCCGGCCAATCCGGCTCCCCTCCCTCCCGGGTGAAGGGACCGGCGATGACGACAGGCACGTTCGGCAGATTCGAAACCGCCAGATCAAACAGCGTCTCATAGACGGGATCCCGGAAGGTGCGCTTGTATTCCGGCGAATGACGGTCATCCGGATCATGGCCCGCAAGTCCCAGTCCTGCCCGCACCATCCGCTCGGTCACCTCATCACTGTCGAGGAGACAGGCCCCCAGAGCGGCTGCCAACGCGCGGGAATAGACCGTCTTTCCGGCAGCAGGCGGCCCAAACACAATATGGAGTCTGCCGGAGGTGGATGGGGTCACGGCCGGAGCGAATCCGAGATACCCTCCATCGGAAAGTCAAAAGGCGCGGACCGTTTCCGATCCGCGCCTTCAAATGAACATTCCCCCCAAATGACCCCGGCTGCTTCACTGTTCCATCGTCCGAATTCCCCCCGGATATCGAACGACTCATACAGTGCTATGACCGGAATCTGGAAATGTCTGAAAGGCATTGCTGCCTTCCGTTGACAAAGAGAATGCGATAGTCCGGGTGTCTTTAAAGATCTAAATTATCCCAAAATCGGCCACAAGGACTCAAAACCGGCCATAACTGCCATTCCAGAGGGCAAAACTCACGATTTTCGGGAAGCGATCCACTTTCCGCCCACCTCTTTGCGCCATCGTTCTCCCTTCAACAATCCCCAACTCCACGTCATTCGCGCGATACGGATGAGTCCCGCCTGTTCCAATGCTGCATCCGGTGGATGGAGATCCCGCGCCTGGACACCGGCCACATTACCGAAAAACAAATACAGCAACCGGAGGATGACGCGGCTCCGCCATCCTGCGGCTACGCCTTCAGGCAGATTGAAATCGGCGATCCACCATTCCGCATTTGGCATGGTCAAACCTCCAAGCTTGGCAACGGTCTCCTCCACCCCGCGCTGCGGCAGGCAATCCAGCAGGAAGTTCGTCACGATCAGATCAAACCGCTGGTCGGTATCCCAGTCCTCGACCCGGGCATGGACGAAGGTAACACCACGGTGATCCCCCAGCCTGCGGCGTGCGATCTCCAGCATTCTGGCGCTGGCATCAACCACGGTCATCTCCGCGTCTGGAAAGCGGATTCGGAATGCCTTGAGGAAGCGCCCTGGCCCCTCTCCGACCATCAGCACTTTTGCCGGCACATGGTTTCCCTCCATTAACCAAAGGCGGGCCCGATGCATGCATCCACCCGCCAGAAAACCCTCCATCGGGCCATACCACGGGGCGATGCGATCAAAGCTCATCCCGGAACCCCGCCTCCCTCCCTGCGCCCCGGGTCTCCTGAAGCCCCGAACGCAGACGCTGCAGAAGTCCGCATGTCTCCGCACACAGGGAAGCCTCCCACTCCCTGACGCCCGGATCCTGTGCCATCGCCGGGACTGTGGCCGTCGTCAGGCGGTGTCCGGCAAGGTACTTTTCCGCTTCAGCCCCGGTCGCGGTGCTGAAGAGACCAGCATAGAACCACGGCTTGGGGTCTCCGCTTTCGTTCCATTTCCGGATCATTAGCCGGGCCGCGTCACACGATTTCCGCAGACGCTGCGGATCCGATGCAGCCAGATGATTCATCCAATCCTCCGCCCGTTTGCCCAGTCCCTGATGGACGATCCAGCGCTGGTTGATCCTGTTCGCCCATTCCACCGGGCGCTTCATTTCATCATCTTTCATTCATCGCCGGGTTGGACCGCAATCCAGTCACCCTGAGCGAGAAGATCCTTCGCGTCAAATGGTCCGATCCATTCCCACACCCAGGCTGACAGGGTCCCCCCTTCCGTCCTGGACACGACCGACTTCACCCGCCGGTATTCGCTTCCCTCGATTTCCCCTGCGGACAAGCCCTCGAAAGCATCCAGCTCCAGCAGTTGGGCGGCATCCACCGAATAGACCTCCCCTTTCACCTCCCCCTCATCCCCCAGAACCAGGCCCGGATACCAGGAGATGCGGTAGATCCTCCCCTTCACCGTGCCTTCCGCCACCAGATCCGCCCCGGACATCCGGAAATGGTTCGTCCCACCACGTCTCAGCGTGCCATAGACAAACACCAGTTCACGGGTCCCGGACATCGGCGCAGGGTCAGCGGCCGGGGCGATAACCGACTTCGTTGTCGAGCATCTGCTTCAGGTCATCCAGGCCTTCTTCCAGGTCGGCGGAGATCGGAAGCACCTCTGCCTTGGGAAACCGGTTGCGGAACGCCTCAAGATTTTCCGCGGAGCCTTCCAGGTCCATTTTGTTCGCGATCACCTTCCACGGGAAACGGGCAAGCTCCTCGTCGTATTCCTTGATTTCCTTGCGGAGGATCTCAAAGTCGGACACGGGATCCCGTCCCTCGCTGCCGGCCATATCGAGCACGAAGAGAAGCATCTTGCAGCGGGTCACGTGGCGGAGGAACTCATGGCCCAGTCCGCGGTTGTCATGCGCGCCCTCGATGAGCCCGGGGATGTCCGCGACCGTGCAGCGGCGGAAACCGGGGAACTCCACCACCCCGACCATCGGCTGCAGCGTGGTGAACGGGTAGGAAGCCACCTTTGGCTTCGCCGCGGACAGCTTGCCCAGAAGGGTGGATTTCCCCGCGTTCGGGAAGCCAACGAGGCCGGCATCGGCGATGCGGCGCAACTCGAGATAAAACACGCCCTGATCACCCGGTGTGCCAAGGGTGTGCTCCACCGGAGCCCGGTTCGTCGGAGTTTTGAAATGCCAGTTGCCCTTGCCGGGTTCCCCACCCTTGCAGAGCACGAATTCCTGTCCTTCCTCCGTCAGGTCCGCGATGGGCTCAAGGTCGATCCCTTCATCGCTCCGCTCGAAATCCACGGCTTCGTTGATCGTCACGGCATTGCTCCGATAGATGACCGTGCCTGGAGGCACCTTGCCGATGATCTTCTTGCCGCTCTTTCCCGTCTTCCGGGTACCCGCGCCGTTCTTCCCGTTCTCGGCGATGAGCTTGGGATCGTAATGGTACTGCCGGAGGTTGTCGGTCGAGTTGTCCACGACCAGCACAACGTCCCCCCCCGCTCCTCCGTCTCCACCGTCCGGGCCGCCGCGGGGAACGAATTTCTCCCGGCGGAATGCCACGACGCCGTCTCCGCCGTCGCCCGCCTTGGCCAAAATCCGGATGTGATCAATGAACATGCACGCCTGCCATGCCATCCCCTACCGCCGCGGTCAACGGGAATGAGGCTTCCTTTCAACTCCGTTTTTGCTTTCCGCTGTCCCGTCCTGCCGGTTGAATCCCGCCATGCTCCACCGGATCAAAACCCTCGCAACCCTTTTCCTGCTCTGCCTGGCCCCTGCCGCGGATGCCGGCGGCAAGAAAGAGGACACTCCGGTCATCTCGTTCCACATGGAGACGGATGCCACGGACAACCCGAAAATGATCACCGAAGTGCCCATCGGCGGCAACCAGGTCAAATACTTCCGCCGGATGTCCGAGATCACCATGAAAGACGTGGTCGCCTTCGGTCCGTTTCCGGATGACCTGGGCGGCAATACCTATGGCATGGCGCTCGTCCTCAAGCCGAACGCCAAAAGACGGCTGGCCGCCAGCACCGCAGTCAACATCGACCGCTGGATGATCGCCCGCGTTAATGGCACCGTCCGCGATGGCGTCCGCATCGACAAGCCGGTCGAGGACGGAGTGCTGGTCATCTGGAAAGGCGTGACCATCGAGGAAATCAATCATCTGGACAAGACCCTGCCCCGGATCGGTGCCGAGGCGGCGAAGGAAAAGAACAAGGAAAACAAGGAGGACTGACTCTCCCATGGCTTTCCGTTTTCTCTCTCCATTCCTGGCCCTCGCACTGTGCGCGTCCGCGCAGCAGGTTCCCACGGACACACCGCCTGCGATCGATCTGCGCCTCCCCACCGAAAACACCCATCTCTTTTCCGGTGAACCGGAGAAGTTCTACATGTATGTGGACCGGAATTTCGAAGGCCAGCACACGAAACCGTGGGAGGCAGGTTCCTTCGGCTTCGTCCGCACGCCCATCCGGGTGAACGAGGAAGTGGTTCTGACGAAGTTCCACGAAGGGATCGACATCGCGCCCATCAAGAGGGACGCCGCGGGAAATCCGCTCGATCTGGTGAGCAGCATCGCCGACGGAACCGTCGTCCACATCAGCCCACTGGCGGGACGCAGCAACTACGGCAAATACGTGGTGGTGGAGCACCGCTGGGAGAATTCCTCCGTCTATTCCCTCTACGCGCATCTTTCAAAGATCACCGTGAATCCGGGCGATCCCGTGAAAGCCGGATCCGTTCTCGGCCAGATGGGATTCACAGGGGATGGCATCAACCGGGAACGCTCCCATGTCCATCTGGAGATCGCGTTCCTGATGAGCCGCCACTTCGATGACTGGCAGAAGAATTTCGGAGGCGGCATCAACTACCAGGGTTTCTTCAATGGCATGAATCTCGCAGGGGTGCCCGTCGCGGAATTCTACCTCGCCCACAAAGCGAAACCGGAACTCTCTTTCAGCGAGTATGTCCGGTCCGTACCTGTCTATTTCAAGGTCTCCGTCCCGGCGCCCCAGACAGGCACCTTCGACTTCATCGAACGCTATCCCTGGATCGTGCAGGGGGATGCGAAGAACGCTGTTTCCTGGGACATCGCCTTCAGTGCGACCGGGCACCCCATTGCTTTCATCCCCGGCACGAAGCCGGTGGTCGCGCCCATCCTCTCCAGCATCCGTCCGTCCGCCGTCCCCCACCGCCTGCTGACGCGCGGACTGGTCATCGGGGAGGGTAACCAGGCCTCCCTTTCCCCCAACGGGAAAAAACTCGTCGCCCTGCTCACGGACGATTTTCCGAAGACCCCGGCCCAATAATCCACTATGTCCACCATCCTCGACAAACTCGCCTCCCTCGGCCTCACCCTGCCCGCCGTTCCAGCTCCTGTCGCAGCCTATGTGAACTGCGTCCGCACCGGGAACCTGCTCTTCCTCTCCGGCGGCCTGCCTATTGACGGCGACAGGAAAGTGATCGGCAAGGTCCCCACGGACGTCTCCATTGAAGAAGCCCAGGAGGGTGCCCGCATCATCGTCCTCAACAGGCTGGCGATCATCCAGGAAGAGATCGGTTCTCTGGACAAGGTGAAGCGCATCGTCGCCCTCAACGGTTTCGTCAGTTCCGAGCCTGACTTTTACGGCCATCCCCAGGTGGTCAACGGCGCCTCCGAGCTGCTGGTGGAAATCTTCGGCGACAAGGGCAAGCATTCCCGCACCGCCCTCGGCGTCGCAGCCCTGCCCCTGAACGTCGCGGTCGAGATCAACCTCATCGTCGAGGTGGAGGATTGATGCCAACCTCAGCCTGCCGGGTTCCGCATGTGGATCGACTCCCACAACCATCTGCAGGATCCCCGGCTCGCTGATGGTCCGGACCTCATCCGCGCCATGCGAAAGGCCGGAGTGGAACGCTGTGTGGTGAACGCCACCCGCGAGGCTGACTGGCCCGCCGTCAGGCAGTTGGCGGAGACTCACTCTGACTTCGTCCTCCCCGCCTACGGCATCCATCCGTGGCAGGCGCACACCGCCACCGCCGGCTGGCAGGACCGCCTGCGGAGCTTGCTCCTCGCGGATACCCGGGCAACCGTCGGGGAGATCGGCCTCGACCGATGGATCGCGCAACCGGACATCGGCATACAGATGCCGGTGTTCCTGGACCAGTTGGAGATTTCCAGGGATCTCGACCGGACTGCGACGATTCATTGCCTGAAGGCGTGGGACGCCCTTTTCACGGCGTTCAAGGAACAGCCTCCTCCCACCCGATTCCTGATGCACTCGTTCGGCGGCTCCATCGAGATCGCGGGCAGGCTTATCCCGCTCGGCGCGTATTTTTCTTTCTCCGGTTATTTCCTCCTACCACGGAAAGCGAAGGTGCTGGAAACCTTCCGCCAGTTGCCGGAGGACCGCATCCTGCTGGAGACGGATGCTCCGGACATGGCTCCTCCCCCGGAAGCCATCACGCACCCGCTGCCGGATGGCTACAATCATCCTGCGAACCTGCCGTCCATTGCCGGTGGGCTTGCCCGCGGCATGGGCATCCCGCCGGAGGAGCTGTCCCTCAGGACCGGGGATAACTTCCGGCGTTGCTTTCCTTGACGATCCTTCCCAAAGGGGAAGTCCCCTGACGCGGCAGCGTCATGGAGTGCGGCGGCCCTCCGCCGCTTTTGGGGGAAGAGATCACCTGCCTGACGATGTGGGAGAAATCACCCCGTCACAACCTGTGGATGGCGTTTTCAGTTGGGATACAGTCCCATCCGCAACTGATAGCGGCAGGGACTGCCGCACTCCATGACGCTGCCGCGTCGTGAGGCGGACGCCCACGGCCATCGGGAATAATAATCCAGCGTTCAAGGTTGGACGTCACGCGCACGATGTTCATGCTCCCGCCGTGAACCTCGCTGATTTCCGCAAAGAATATTCCGGTCGCGGCCTGCACCGCTCCGAGATCCACGACGATCCCATCGCCCAGTTCTCGGCCTGGTTCGCGCAGGCGGTGGAGCTGGAAGTTCACGAGCCGAACGCGATGACACTGGCCACCGTGGATGAAACAGGGATGCCCTCCCAGCGCACCGTGCTGCTGAAGCGCTTCGACGCGCGCGGATTCACTTTCTACACGAACTATCACAGCCGGAAGGGTCGGGAACTGGCAGCGAACGCGAAAGCCAGCCTGCTTTTCCCGTGGCTCATCCTGGAGCGACAGATCATCGTCCAGGGAACCGTTGAAAAGACCACCGCTGAGGAGTCCGAGGAATACTTCCTCGCCCGCCCGCGCGAATCCCAGATCGGCGCCTGGGTTTCCGAACAGAGCAAGGTGATCCCGGACCGGGATTTCCTCACCGCCCGTCTCGCGGAGTTCGGTGAGAAATTTTCCGATGGCCCTGTGCCGCTCCCGCCACACTGGGGCGGTTACCGGGTCATCCCGGAAACCATCGAGTTCTGGCAAGGCGGTCCCGCGCGGCTCCATGACCGTTTCCTCTACCGGCGGGAATCCGGTGGTTGGAACATCGAACGCCTTTCCCCCTGATCCCACATCCTTTGCCCATGACATTCCTGTTTTCCTCCACCCCTGCCCGTTGCCTCGCGGTTCTCCTCGCACCGATTTTCTGCGCACTGCTCCCTTCCTGTGCGACGGACGAGGAGCCGATTCCAGTAACCAAAAGCGGAGAGGTGATGCGCCCCCGGTTGGTGGGCAGAGTCGCCAGCGTGCCTTCGGACAAACGCTTCATCCTCATCCAGAGCTACGGAGACTGGAAAGTCGCCGCGGGGACCGTGCTGATCGCCCACGGCGCGGATGGCCGCACGGCCAACCTGCTGGCAACCGGCGAAGTGATGGGCCAGTACGCTGCGGCTGATGTCCAATCCGGCGAAGTCCAGCGCGGTGACTCCGTGTACTCCCGGGAACTCACGAAATCCGTTGCTCCGGATGCAGCGCCCACCAGTCCCGGGACACCCGAGATCCCCCCACCCGCTCCCGCCACCAACGAGGTCCCGATTCCATAATGTCAATTTTAAAAAATAGTTAGCATTCCTCAATTTCTTTTCTTTCCAAATTAGCTGCTTTTTTATAAAACGATTTCGTCCCGATTGAAATCAGTGCAGCCATTTTGGAAATCCATTAACTTTAGGGTTGATAACTATCCGGTTTTCCGGGTAGCTTCGGATTCGCAATGGCTGTGCTCCCTTACATGTCCCCAAACATGAACACTACAACCAGCCATAATGAAACTGAGTACATCGAGCGCTCCGGCCTCGTCGGTGAAAGCCGACGCAGACCGACTTGCTGACTTCGTCCTGTTCACGCAACGAAGCTGCATCCTGAACCTGTCAACAGAACTCAACAAAGGTAACATTTCGTTTCCGCAGTTCTTCCTCCTCACCTATCTGTCCAGCGAAGATTATCTGACCATGTCCGACATCGCGAAGAAGATGGGCCACTCGACCGCAGCCGCCACCGGCCTGGTCGATCGGTTGGAGAAACTGTCCTATGTTGAGCGCATGCATGCCGCTGAAGACCGCCGCAAGATCATGGTGCGCATCACCAACAAGGGAACCGAACTGGTTTCCAAGATGCGCAAGGAGATTGCGACCGATCTCGCCGGTATCCTGGCAGGGATGGATGAAGAAGAGGCGGAAACCGTCGAGCATACGAAGCGCGCCATCCATGGCCGCGCGATCGCATGACCGCCGCCCGCCCCTGAAAACAGCTTGGCGAAGCTTCAGTGCCTCCGTTACGGTCCCCGCGTGACGGAGGCGCTCCCATTTTTAGACCCTATCAATGCCATCCCCGGCATGAAGGCGGCATGGGTCGGCCGCATCCCCGGTTTGGAAATCACCGGCGACCGCGTGGTCGCGATGGAGCAACTCCGGCCCATCCATGAGACCTCCGTGGAGGAATTCGCCGGCACCGGGGCCGCTTGGTGGCGTGCGGAGCAGGTCCATGGAACCGAAGTGGCCGTCGTTCCCGGCACCGCCACAACGGATGCTCCGGACGGCCTACCGGTGGTCCCCGGCGTGGACGGCCTGCTCACCAATGAACCCGGCGTGGTGCTGGCGATCTACGTGGCGGACTGCGGTCCCATCTGGCTCGCGGACAGGGTGACGGGAGCCATCGGCCTGCTGCATTCGGGGAAGAAAGGCACGGAGGGCAACATCCTCGCAAAGGCGCTGGAGACCATGGCGCTCAAGTTTGGGACCGTCCCGGAAGACGTGACCGTAGTTCTGGGTCCGTGCATCCGGCCTCCGCAGTATGACGTGGATTTCGCCGCGGAGATCGGCAGACAGGCGGGTTCCGCCGGGGTGCTTGATTTCCATGATCTCGGAGAGAATACCGGTGCCGACCTTCGGAAGCACTACAGCTACCGAATGGAGAAAGGCATCACCGGCCGGATGATGGCGCTGATCTGCAAGGAGCCATGACCCAATACGCCATCGAAGCCCCCGCCAAACTCAATCTTTCCCTGCGCATCCGCGGGAAGCGGCCTGACGGCTACCATGAGCTGGAAACCCTGATGGTCACGCTCCCGGGGCTCGCCGACCAGCTCACCGTCACCCCGGCGGAGGCATTCTCATTCACCTGCGACGATCCCTCACTGCCGACCGACGGGACAAACCTCGTCGTCAAATCCGTGCGTGCCTTTGAGACCGTCAGCAGCCTGCCCTGCCATGTCCACATCCATCTGGAGAAGCGGGTGCCGCATGGCGCCGGACTGGGTGGAGGCAGCAGCGACGCCGCGTCCACGCTGCTCGCGCTCAACTCCCTGCACGGTTCCCCACTGGACCTTGCTGCGCTCACGGACATCGCATCCAGCCTCGGCTCTGACATTCCGTTTTTCCTCACTCCGGAGCCTTCCTGGTGCACCGGTCGGGGTGAGATCGTCCAGCCCGCGAAGCCGTTCTCTCCCCTCCCCGTCCTCCTCTTCAAGCCCTCCTTCGGCGTGTCCACCCAGGACGCCTACGGACGTTTCGCCAGTGGTGATGAAATTTCAGGGATCGACTACAGCGCTCGGAAATTTCCATTCGGGGATCTCATCAACGATCTCGAGCGACCGGTTTTCGCGAAGCATCGCTTCCTCGCGGAACTGAAGCAATGGCTTCTCGATCACCCGGCAACGGAAGCTGCCCTGATGAGCGGCTCCGGCTCCACGGTGTTCGCTATTCTGAAAGATCCTTTGCAGGCAGACGTCGTCGCTGACCAAGCCCGCAAGGCCCTGGATCCGCACCTGTGGTCATGGAGCGGTATAACGGGCGCGTGACGGGAGCTCAGGGTAGCGGGATGGCGCAGCCATCACGCCGGCTCAGGGGCGGGATGACGAAGCCATCGCCGTTGTAACGTGCTAGAACATGCGGTTTGGGAAATGTCCATGTAGGACGAACCGAGCGTAGGCGTAGGATCATTGAGCTGGTGCGATTCTTCCAGATGACGCGCCTATCTCGCCACCTTGCTTGAGGCTGGGCGGTCCGGCGCGAGACGGCCAAATTCTCTTGCCCGGAGATGCTTCCTCGGAATGGTAATTCCGTGATGCTGAACAAACTTTCCGAAAGGTTGAACCGGCTGCTGGTCCGCTGGAAAGAGGAGCCGCTCATTCCCTTTGTCCTGCTTGTCATCGCGGGCAGCCTCTGGGGTTTCACGGAGATCTCGGACGAGATCGGGGAAGGTGATGCGCATTCGCTGGACCGGCAGATCCTGCTTTCGATGCGGGAGCCGGGCAATCCCTCGGATCCGATCGGATCGGTGAAGCTGGAGGAAATGGGGCGGGATCTCACTGCACTGGGCGGCTTTACCATCCTCACCGGCCTGACCGTATCTGCGGCCGGGGTGGCTCTCGTGATGCGGAAGCGACGGCTGGCAGGGATCATCACGGTGGCGGTGATGGGAGGAATGATCCTGACCACGTTCGTGAAACGCGGATTCGATCGTCCACGGCCTGACTTGGTGCCGCACGGGGTGGTGGTCACGAACGCCAGCTTCCCAAGTGGTCATGCCATGATGGCCGCGGTGGTGTATCTCACGCTCGGCCTGCTGTTGGCACGGATCCAGCCGCTCCGTCCGCTGCGGCTCTATATCGTGGCGCTCTCGGTGATGATCACGCTGCTGGTGGGCGTCAGCCGAGTGTATCTGGGTGTCCATTGGCCGACAGATGTACTGGCAGGGTGGACGCTGGGAGCTGCATGGGCGCTTGCTTTCTGGCTCATCGCAATCCGACTGGAGCAGAGATAGTGCGGTTCTTCGCGTATTCTACAGCCATCCCGAGACGGAAGGGTCAGATTGCTTTCATGACCAAGGCGACAAGACCCACGTGAACCACCAGCAGCAGTCCGCAGAGGATCATGATGAACCGGGCAGCCTTTCGCCGCGCATCGGGAAGCCTCCAGCTTTTCCACAGATCCATGGCGGCCATGCCCAAGAGGCTCCAGAGGCCCGTGTATCCGGTCCACAATCCGATGAAGCTTCCGACCTCCACAACAATATGCCCGGATGTGGAATCGACGATGGACGCCAGCACCATGGCGACGACGCACACCGCTGCGGACTTCGGTATCGGCATGCGGGACAAGGTCACCCGGTAAGATGGAGGCGGACAGCGTCCTGTCCATTCCCGCTCCGCCCTCACACCCGGGCGCTCTCGTTTTTGAATCGGGCGTCTTTTTTAAATCGGGGACATTTCCTTCACTTTTGGGAGATGTCCGGCGAATGAATGCGACTCCTTTGGCAATACCCCCCCTCCCCCCATGAGGCAGTGGCCTGCCTGGCATGAGGTTGTGGAAGAGGGTGACCCTCCGCACCTTGTTTAGGGTGGCGTGCGGACATAGCCCCTGCCACTCGGTTGCCCCCTGGATGTTGTCGAGGTTGGGGGGATGGAACTCGGCCGGATTCCCCGGTCCATGAAAGGAGCCGGGCCAGCTCGCTCCGGACCCTTCCCCCCAACCGTCCGGCCCCGCATGGCGGGAAATCCGGAGGCCCGGAGGAGGCTCGTCGCGATGGGGCTATTGAACCACAGGCGGAAAGCCGCGCCAACCTGACACTATTCACAAGAACACCACCGAGCAACTTGCCCAAAGGCCTTTGACTGATGAACTATCCACTTCAACACACGATCCCTTTCACAGCCCCATCGATTCGTCCGAAAAACCTCAAAGCCCGAACCTCCTGAGGGTCTGGCTTTTAATATGGCTCCGGCGATTGGGATCAAACCAACGACCTAGTGATTAGCAGTTACCCGCTCTGCCGCTGAGCCGGAGGATGTGTGCGTGGCCCTCTGGAACTCAGGGATTGCGAGAAAGGATTCGCCGGCATCAACCAGAACTTCGAACAGATCGGCGCGGCGGTCCATTCCCTGATCGGCATGCTCCATCGCGGCGAACTGGGAGTCCCTGCCACCGCCCAGAAGATCCTGATCGATGGAACATGGACGGACGGTGACACGCTCGGGCACGTTTGAATCGCCTCCGGTGTTTGCCCACCCCTGCGCAACGAAAATCCTCCTGCCCAACCTCCTCTCTGCCAACCACATAGCGGCTATCATAGCCTTGATCGGCTTGACCAAGCTCCCTGAAATCAGTAAGATACTGACTTCATGCTGGATCCAGAAGCCGAAGATATTCCACCGCTGAAACCTCCTCAGGTTACGCGGAAAACCAAGAGGAATATGCCCCGCTCACTGCTGACGGAAGCGAAAGCCAACAAGAAAGACGAGTTTTATACCCAGCTCGTGGACATTGAGCGGGAGTTACAACATTACAAACATCATTTTCAGGGCAAGGTCGTCTACTGCAACTGTGACGATCCCCGGATCAGCAACTTCTTCAGATATTTTTCAGATAATTTCGCGCGGCTCGGCCTGAAAAAGCTGATCTCTTCCTGCTACAAAGAACAGCAAGTTGATCTGTTTTCAGAGAAAGAAAATGAACCCGCCATCTATATTGAATGCGATTCCGGAGACGCCAGTCCTGATTTCGTAAAGGAAAACATCAAGACCTTGGAGGGCGACGGAGATTTCCGAGGCCCCGAAAGCACCAAATTCCTGACCAAGTCCGATATCGTTGTCACCAATCCCCCATTTTCCCTATTTCGCGAGTACATCGCACAATTGATCAGGCACGATAAGAAATTCCTGGCGATCGGAAACATAAACGCAATCACCTACAAGGAGATTTTCAGCCTGATTCAGCAGAACAAGGCATGGTTGGGAATCAACCTGGGGCGGGGCATCTCCGGATTCATCGTCCCGGAGCATTACGAGCTTTACGGAACCGAGGTTGAAATTGACGCATCAGGCAACAGGATCATCTCCCCCAACAATTGCCTTTGGCTCACAAACCTGGATACCTTCAAGCGCCACGAGGATATCATCCTCACAAAAACGTATGCGGGCAATGAATCCCATTATCCGAAATATGATAATTTCGACGCCATAAATGTCGACAGAACGCAAGACATCCCCAAGGACTATTGCGGCCATATGGGCGTCCCGATCACCTTCTTGCACAAGTTCAACCCGGATCAGTTCGAAATAGTAAGGTTCAGAAAGGGAAACGACGACAATGATCTGTCGATCAACGGGAAATGCCCTTATTTCAGAATCATCATCAGAAACAGGAGACCTGCAATCCCACAACAATCATAATGAGCAAGAGACAAACCGGCAGACTGACGGACCAGCATGTTACATCAGGTGGCGCAGTTGGGATTTTTGGCGAAGACGCCCAGGAACACGAGAAGGTTGTAGGTCAGGCGAGCAAAAATGTTCACAAAATGCTCGGGGATGCCTACCCCCGATATAAGTTCAGATTGCGCCAGGCAATCAAGAAGCAGGAGATAAACGAGAAGCTGAACTCCATTGATCCACGTTTGGGAGAGACGCTGGTCGTCAAGGATTCGAAGATCAGGCCCGACGGCGGTGTTATTGAAGTTTTGGACCGGGATGGCAAGTGGCGGGTCATTCTGGTCACCGAGGCAAAATTCCAAGGCAAGGACATCGAAAACATCAGAGCCGGAGTGCTTGTTGGAAAGAACAAGAATCAGGTGCTGATGGTGGCCGGCAATGCAATCGAGCGGGTCTACAAGAACATCAACGAGGTAAGGAATTTCATGCTGGATGAATACCACTTCCCTTACGTGGTGTTCTTGCAGGGTTCAAATTTCGCAACTGAGACGATTCAGGTTTACAAGCCAGATGGCACACTTCTCGAAATCAGACATGATGTGGGTTCTTTGAACCGAATCGACCGGGTATCGGCGGCCAATTTCTGCATGAAAATAAATAGAAATTATTGCAGGAACATATTTATAGCCCACAAAAACGCTTCGATCATGCTCCAAGCCGCCTCAATTTATGCAAGGTGCGATCCATGGAGTATGGAGGAAATGGAGGCTGTTATGCTCGAGATTGCAAATACCTCGTTAGGGACACTGAACCAATTGGGATAGTGCCAGTCAGATTGTGAAGCGCCGCCTCGACCGGCTGGAGAGTCTATGAATACCACCGTTTTCTGAACAAATCTCAACAGGCAAGACCTCCTGATTGAGGGAATTTCGAAACAGCCCGCTTTTACAGCCCCCCGGTGACTTTCACCAAAAACAACAAAGGACTGAACCCCTTGGGGTTCAGTCCTTTGTGATGGCTCCGGCGGTTGGGATCGAACCAACGACC
Organism: Luteolibacter sp. SL250; assembly: GCF_026625605.1. Taxonomy (NCBI): domain Bacteria; kingdom Pseudomonadati; phylum Verrucomicrobiota; class Verrucomicrobiia; order Verrucomicrobiales; family Verrucomicrobiaceae; genus Luteolibacter; species Luteolibacter sp. SL250. The sequence continues at coordinate 2,705,316 of NZ_CP113054.1, read as the reverse complement.
TAGTGATTAACAGTCACCCGCTCTGCCGCTGAGCTACACCGGATTTTCCATTCGCATCCGCTTCCGCGGCGCGGGCGGACGATGCGACGCGATGGTGGTATCACGCAAGGGAAAAATGGTTCAAATGCATCAAATATTTCACACGGCGAATCCGCCTGCTGTTCAACCACCTGCAGCGAGGGTCACGATCTCCACACGGGATCCATCCTTCACGCTGGTGTTGCCGTAGTTTCTGGGGAAAACAGCTTCCTCATCCACCTCGATGACCACGGGCTTGCCGCCGAGGCCGAGGTTCTCCAGCAGCTCGCTGAGGGTCATGGGACGGTCAAGCGGATGGGAGTTTCCGTTGAGTGTGATGGTTGTCGCTGGGGTCATCTCCATTGGGAAAGTTGCTCGGGGAACGGACAGTTCGCACAGTCCGAGAAATCCTCCAGGCAGAAGTCCTGGTAGATCTGGAGGAGCGCCTGGTGATGGGCCACCCGCTTCAGCCACGGCTCCGCCGCTTCCATGGAACCGAAAAGACGGAGGGCGCAGCGCTTCACCTTTTCGTTCGGCGCGGAGCTGCGGAGCTTGTGATACTCGCGGAACGGGATGGCATCATCGTGAAGGGCCAGTGGAATGAGGTGGTTGGCAAGCAGTTCCAGCGCCTGCGTGCGTCCGAACAGGGCGATCTTCGAGGTGGATGCGCCGGAGGTGAGTGTATGCCTGCGGGACCAGAATGGATGCTCCAGTTCCTCAAGGAACTCGATGACCGGACGCGGCTGGAAGGGCCGGGCGAGGGCGAGCTTCCGGTAGGTGGGCCATTTCCTGACCAGCGTGGCGAGCGTGCCGATGCGGCGGTGCGGATGGTTCGCCGGGCGTTGGCCGCCACAACGCCACGGGATGGCACGGGCTGCGGTCGCTTCATAGGAGGTACGTTCCCGCCACCAGTTCTCCCACAGGTCGCGGAGATATTCCCGGGTGTCATCGGGTGCCTTTTCGTGAAGTTCAGGAGAAAGGAATCCGGCCGCGCCGAAGAGGATGGCATCCGTGCGGTTCGCATCCGCACCCAAGGCGGTGAGAGGCACCCGCTGGGTGAGCATGCGCATGGCGAGCGAGTTCCCCCGGTAGCCGAGCGTCTCCGCCGTTGCCTGGAACAGGGCGGCATCCGTGCCATGGACATCCGCCACACGGCGGTAGCGGGCGGCCTTCAACTCCGCCCGATGTTCCGCCGCTTCACGCAACAACCGCTCGACCGCACCCACCGGCAGATGCCGCAACGGGGCGACACAGCGGCCCGGCCGGGCGATGGCTACTTCCTGCTGCGGACGGTTGAGCGCGTCCGCGAGCTGCGCGGACGAGATGAGAACCTGTGGAATGCCGCGGTGGTCGCAGGTGCGGACGTAGGTGCGCCGCGCTTCCGGCTGGAAGCTGACGTGGAGGATGACATCCCTGAACGATTCGTTCGAGCCATGGCGGTGCCATTCCCAATCGGCGGCGGAGGTATCCAGCTCGAGATCCCCCGTTTTCATTTCCCCGTCCAACTCGATGGCGACCTGGCGGAAATCCGGCCCGGGTCCACGGTTCCATTCTCCGAACTGGACGAGCTTGACCGACTGTCCATCCACGGTGCGGAAATCCCTGCCGAACGCTCCGGAAAACCAAAGTGCCTGCAACTCCAGCTCCGGAGGCAGGGTCCGGCTCGCCGTCTCGGCAAATGCGAGCGGAGGATGCCAGACGGACTCGAGCAGGAAGGTGTAGGTCATGGATGCGATGCCGGATTTACCCATTTGATCTCGTGCATCATTGCTTCGGTGTGGCCGGCGGCGGCGCGGGAGGATCCAGGATGTCCAGCCAACCTTTCGCGGCGGTGGCCTCGGGCAGCGAACCGTAGACCTCCCCGATCGCCTTGAGATCCCGGATGGCGAGATCTTTCCGCCCCTCCTTCCGCTCGATGGCGGCCAGGTTGAGCCGTTGCCGCAGCTTGTCCTGCGGAGATTGGTAGTTTTCCTCCGCATTGCGGAACCAGAGGGTACCTTCCGCCATGCGTCCGGCCTCCACGGCTTCCAGTGCGACCGCCTCGGAAACGATGCCGCTCTTCATCCTCACCGCCGCGCCCATCAACTGCTTTTGCCGGGTGGCGCTGTCGGAAGGCCATTTCATGGCGGCGGCCCGGAGGGCGCGGAAATCATTGTCACCCGCGGCCATCCCGCCCGTGTTGTCCAGATGAAGAAAGGGACGGTAGAACGGGTCCCCGAGGATGATCCCCTGCCATGAAGCCACCGGGATGGACATCCAGCAGGCTTCCACCCAGGTGTGCCCGGCCAGCAGCCGCTTGTGGAGGATCTCGAAATAATGGGTCAGCCCCAGGTAGGGCTCATAGACGTTGCCGATGGTCGCCGCAGCGCCCTTCTCCAGAAGACCCGCGCTCCAGTTTTTCGTGGGATCCTGCAACTGGTCCGCGCTGAAGGAGTGGAGGTGCATGGCCACCGCGCCTTTGCGGAATCTGAATGCCGGGTTCACGAAAGGTCCGCTGAGATTCCAATCATACCACCCGTAGTAAAGGGAGGCGTCCGTCATGGGGTAGTTCATCGGCAGCGTGTCGTTGAACCGGTCCACCACCGTGGGGATACCCACGTTCCGGTTCTCGATGACGATCGCGTTCAGCCAATCATCCCCTTGGGGGAATTTGTTCGCGATATCGACGTAGGCCCTGCCCCACAGCCCGGTTTTCTCCACTTCCAGGGCATCCTGGATCATGCGTGCGCAGGTGGCGAAGCTGGCGCCATCAATCCGTGAAGTAAGGATCAGGAATGGAAAGGCGCTGTCCGAGATGGGCTTCTCACTGCCAAAGAAGGCATTCTTCAGCACACCCTGCGCCGGGAGACCTTCCGCGCCGAACATGGCCAGTTCGGAATCCACGGACGCTTCGTTCCGGCCCGCGATGGGATCCTTCTCCGGCACCTTGAAGCCTTCCGGGAGCGGCGCTGGCTGGATCTTCAGGGGGACGCCCTTCATGATGACCAGCACGCGCATGTCGTTGGAGGTGGGGAGCAGCACCCCGCTGGCATCCTTGCCGCGGCTCCACCATGAGCGTTTGTCGAACTCCCCGCGGAGAGGGTTCTGGATTTTCGTGATGTAGTCTTCCCGGCTGATGTCCTGGGCGACCGGCATCTCCAACCCGATGAGATTCCCCTCCGGGATGTCGCGCGCCTGGCGGAATGTCTCCGCAAGCTGCTTCGACTCCGGGACCGCGGTGTTGTACAGAACGGCCACGGCATGCGGGTCCAGCTCCTTCGCGGAAACCGGCAGCACGGCCACCAAACAAAGACAAATCCGGGCGATCCTTCTCACTCCGGCAAATGATGACCGCTCCGCGACACCTTGCAAGCCGTCTGATGCCACCTCCTCCTCCCTCGGACGAATCTCAGTCCCCCAGTTTCGAGAAACTCATCCCACGTGCGGAAATGCCGAATGTGCCACCTTCATTCCTCCCGAGGTAGGCGGTGTATTTCCAGCCCTGCTTCAACTGGGGCGGTGGTGACGGCCCCACCCATCCTTTCGCAGGCACCGGCCGGTGGTAGGTGATGGTGATGGAGTCCCCCTCCTTCACCCCGGAGCCGGTGCGGGTCACCCCCGTGACGGTGGCTCTCACGGTCTCCGTGTAGGAGGACCTGTCGAGAAATCCCTTCGGCTTGGAATCCACCTGGTCCACCCGGATCCGCAGGACCTCCGCCGCCTTGTTCCGGAGATCATCATACACCTGTGGTGGCAGCTCCGCCCGGAGGGGCGTGACGATGGCGGCGACCGCCCCGGCGGCCCCCAGGAGATGCTTCATGTCCATGGTGGGAATGCTGGTCATCCCGCCGGCAAAAATCAAGTTACCTCAGTTCCAGTCCGTCCCAAGCCACCTTCACGTGGTCCGGGATCATGGAAGAAAGCTTCTCATGATCATTCTCATGCCCCAGGTGCGTGAGCCAGACCTCGGACGCCTCCGTTTCCTCCGCCACATGCAGGGCTTCGCCCACGGAAAAATGGGTGGGGTGCGGATCGTTCCGCAGCGCGTCCACGATCAACACATCCACCCCTTTCATCAGCGCGATGGTGGACGGCGGGATCACTTTCACATCCGGGATGTAGGCCATGCCCTTCGCCTTCGGATGCTCGAAGAGAAATCCCATCGTATCCACCGAGCCGTGGTTCACCGGCAGCGGAGTGACCCTCAGCTCGCCATAGTGGAAAGGCCCATCGATCACGACGGCCGCAGGTTTCACATAGCCGGGATAGCGGTTCTCCGGAGCAAATGCCCACGCGAACATCCGCCTCAGGTCCTCCAGCGTGGCCTTGGAGCCATGGATGGGAAGCGGCTGGGTCCTGCGCCAGCAGAAGGCCCGCAGATCATCGAAGCCTACGACATGGTCCATGTGGGCATGGGTGTAGAGCACCGCATCCACCTGGCTGAGGCCCTCGCGGAGAGCCTGGGCGCGCAGGTCCGGCCCGGTATCCACCAGCAGAGAATATTCCCCTGTGGTGACCACCACGGAGGCCCTGGTGCGTTTGTTCATCGGGTTTGAGGAGAGGCATACCTCACAGCCGCAGCCGATCACCGGCACCCCCACCGATGTCCCGGTCCCCAGAAATTTCAACGATAACGCGCCCACCCGGGCAACGTCGCAAACGTGTTCCATTTCCGCCACCCCATTATTCGATGTTCGCTTGATCACCCGCCCGGTTTGCCCTCATCTATCGGTTGTCCATCCCATGCTCACCCTTCTCAAGATCCGCAACCTCGCCCTCGTCCATGAACTTGTATGGGAACTCGGCTCCGGGTTGATCGGTGTGACCGGGGAGACCGGCGCGGGGAAATCCGTCATCGTTGGGGCGCTGAAACTCATCCTCGGGGAGAGGGCGGACAAATCGCTGATCCGCACCGGAGAGGACTCCTGCTCCGTGGAGGCTGTCTTCGAGCTTTCCGATCCTGCGGAGATCAACGCCATCCTGGAGGACGGCGGCCTGGATGCCTGCGATGACACGCAGCTCATCGTCCGCCGGGTCATCGGCACCACGGTGAACCGGCAGTTTGTGAATGATTCCCCGGTCACCCTTTCCCTGCTGAAGAAGATCGGCGAACATCTGGTGGATCTCCACGGCCCGCACGACCACCAGTCGCTTCTTTCCACGGACAGGCAGCTTTCCATGCTGGACGCCTACGCCGGGGCGGAGTCCGCGCTGACCGCCTACCGCCAGACCTACCGGGCATGGCGGGAAAAATCCGCCGAGCTGGATGAACTCCGCCACGCGGAAAGCGCCAGCGAGCAGGAACTGGATCTGCTGCGCTACCAACTGGAGGAGATCAGCAACGCGAACCTCAAGCCTGAGGACGAGAGTGATCTGGAGGACCGCTGGCGGCGCGCGTCGAATGCCTCACGCCTGCTGGAGAGTGCATCCGCCGCTGCCGCCGCGCTGAACGGCGAGGACGGCATCCTTGAGAAGCTGGGCGAAATCCAGCGGCTGGTTCGCGATCTCCAGAAACTCGATCCATCGATCACCGAGCGCACCGGCTCACTGGAAACCGCCACGCTCGAACTCCAGGATCTGGAAGCGACACTCGCCGACTACGTCGGGGAACTTGAGATCGACCCTGCGGAGGCTGCGGGCCTGGAGGAGCGTGTGAACCTCATCGAGACCCTGAAGCGGAAATATGGTCCGTCCCTCCAGGACGTACTTGCTCGCCGGGATGCCGCCGCCACCCGCCTGGACAACATCGAGAACCGCACGGAGAAACTGGAAACCCTGGAAAAGGAACTGGCCGCGGCACGGTCCGCCGTGGAAGGCAGCGCGAAGACGGTGACCGCCGCGCGGAAAAAGGCCGCTCCGAAGCTGGCGAAAGAGATCGCCGCACAGCTCAAGGATCTCGGCTTCAAGCAATCTTCCTTTGAAGCCCCGCTGCTCTCCCTCACCGAGCCGGGTTCCCAAGGTATGGAGAGCGTGGATTTCCAGTTCGGCCCGAATCCGGGCGAGCCCCTGCTGCCACTACGCCAGATCGCCTCATCCGGCGAAATTTCGCGTGTCATGCTGGCGGTGAAGTCCGCGCTCGCCGACCAGGACGCCACTCCGCTGATGGTGTTCGATGAGATCGACGCGAATGTGGGCGGAGAGATCGCCCGTGCCGTGGGCCGGAAGATGGCCGCGCTCGGCACCCGCCACCAGGTGCTGGCCATCACCCACTTTCCGCAGGTGGCCGCCATCGCCGCGCACCACTTCGTGGTGGAAAAGGAAGTCACCGGCGGGCGCACCCGTTCCAGGCTCTATCAGGTCACCGGGGAAACCCGCGTCCAGGAGCTGGTCCGGATGCTGGGTGGCGGCGGCGAGCAAGCCCGAGCCATGGCTGTTTCCCTGCTCAATCCCTGACCATGTCCCGGACTTACAAGGCCATCCCGGAATGCACCGAACTCCCGTCCAGGGATCTCGCCGCATCCCTGGGACTGCCATGGAAGAACCCCGGCATGCCACGTCTCATCATGGGCCGCAGGGAATGGATCGCCCTGCCGGACCTGGGCATCTCCCCGCTCAAGGCGAAGATCGATACCGGGGCGCGCAGTTCCAGCCTGCATGCGGAGAACCTGCAACTGTCGGAGGACAAGAAGACCGTCCGCTTCACCACCGTCAACCACCGCCGGAGGAAGATCGACTGCGAGTGTGCGGTGTCCCGCATCGCCCGGGTGAGAAGCTCCACTGGAGAAGCCTTCAGCCGCGTTTTCATCGAGACAAAGGCCATGCTCCCCGGTGGCTTCGAGTGGACCATCCAGCTCAGCCTCAATGACCGTTCGGTCATGCTCTGCCCCATGCTCCTCGGCCGCCGTGCGCTCAGCGGCTGGTTCCTCATCGACTCCCAGAGCGCCCACCTGATGGGGCCGTTGAAGGAGCTCTGAAGCACATGGAACCTCCCATGACCTGACTCACCTTGCCGCATACAAATCGTAATTTTTCGTCACGAAATTTTTCGTTACAAACTGGGGTTTCCATGATCATCCTGCCGCATGCCCTCACCCGTGGAATTCAGCAAGGCGTTGGCCGATCCGATACGCTGGCGGATCATCCGCCTCGTGATGCTGGAGCCGCTGTGCGTCTGCGAGCTGGCGGATATCCTGGAGATGCCCCAGTCTTCGGTATCCAGCCATGTCCAGATCATCCGGAAAGCCGACCTTCTGGAGAGTGAAAAGGTGGAGAAGTGGACGTATTTCCGGATCCGTTCCAACCACCTGAAACTCATCCGCAGCATCGCGGCCCTGTCCACGGAGGATGAGATCCCTCATCCGGGGGATACCGGACGGATGGATGCACGCCTGTCCCGCCGCCAGGGAAGTTGCTGTCCCGGCCCCGTCCATCTGAAAGGCCGCCGTCCCAACCAACCATCCACCGAATCACGATGACACTTTCCGAGATCAAGAAACTCCTCGCCGATCATGGCGGCCTCCACTTCCGGATCCGCCTTCCGGACGGAGGTGATGTCCCGCAGTCGTTCCATGTCACCGAGGTCGGCCGGGTGCACAAGACGTTCCTCGACTGTGGGGGCACATTGCGGGAATCCACCACCTGCCAGCTCCAGATCTGGGTCGGACCGGACTACGACCACCGGCTGGAAACCGGGAAAATGGCGGCGATCCTCGGCAAAGCGGCGTCCTATCTCCCGGATGAGAGCATCCCCGTGGAGATGGAATACGAGGACAAGGTCATATCCCAATACACCATCTCCGGCCACTCTCTGGAGGACGGTGCGGTGGTGCTCCACCTATCTCACAAACACACGGAGTGCCTGGCACCGGAGCTCTGTGGATTGCCTCCCCTGCCCGCTGCGGGAAAACTCAAAGCCCCATCCCTTTCGTGCGGACCGCGAGGTTGCTGCTGAGCCTCCCATGAAACATTTCCTGCCGGAGTTTCTTGGAACCTTCGTTCTCGTCTTCGCGGGAACCGGGGCGATCATCGTGGATCATGTCTCCGGCGGGCAGATCAGCCATCTGGGCGTCGGATTGGTGTTCGGCCTCGTTGTCTTTGCGATGATCCAGACGTTCGGCGGAGACGGCGGGGCGCACTTCAACCCTGCGGTCACCCTGGGCCTCGCGGCCGCCGGACGGTTCCCCTGGGCGCACTGCGCGCCGTGCATCACAGCCCAGCTTTGCGGGGCGCTCGCCGCGAGCGGCGTCCTGCGCAGGTTGTTTCCGGAATCCCCCACCCTTGGAGAGACCATTCCCTCCGGGGGAATTGCCGGCGCATTTGTGCTGGAAACCATCATCACCACCATCCTGATGCTCGTCATTCTCCGGGTGTCGGGAGGATCAAAGGAGAAAGGCATCACCGCAGGATTGGCCATCGGGGCCACCGTCGCCCTGGCCGCCGTGTTCGCAGGTCCCGTTACGGGAGCGTCCATGAATCCCGCCCGTTCCCTGGCCCCAGCGATGATCGGTGGCCGGACGCTCCACCTGTGGATCTACCCTGTTTCCTCGGTGGCCGGTGCATTTCTGGCCATTCCACTGTGCCTCGCCCTCCGGCGGAACGATCCCGATCCCGGCAACGCCCCCACATCCGCTCCACCATGACAAAGCCATTCACCATCCTCGTCCTCTGCACCGGAAACTCCTGCCGTTCCCACATGGCGGAGGGAATCCTCCGTGCCTCGCTCGGCAAGACCCACCGCATCGAAAGCGCGGGATCGAAGCCGGCGGGCTACGTCCATCCGCTCGCCATCCGTGCGCTGGGCGAGATCGGGATCGACATCAGCACCCACCGCTCGAAGCACCTGGACGAATTCCTCCACGATGACATTACAACGGTGATCACCGTCTGTGGAAATGCCGACCAGGCATGTCCCATGTTTCCAGGTCAGGTGAACCGTCATCATTTCCCCTTTGATGATCCCGCCCACGCCCAAGGGACGGAAGAGGAGCAGATGGCTGTTTTCCGCCGTGTCAGGGATGAGATCCGTGCGGTGTTCGGCGCCTATGCCGCCGGACTGACGGACAGCACCCGCTGAAAGGCGGACGACTGCATGCCATGACCGTGGCTCCTACCGCCGCGACCGTGTCATTCCGCCCCGGACAATCCGTCCCGGGATGTGCCAATGCTTCCCGATCCGGGCGTGGGAGAGGCGTGCGCAATCAGATCCATTACTTTCATTTCCAATGAATTGAGAGCAACGGACCATCCTTGCACACATCCTGCAATACCTCTGGCAACGAATTCACCAACACATGAACTTCCTGCACAGACCTACATCCGATCTCTCCTGGTTCAGCGAACTCGACCGCTTCTTCAATCCCGGCCGGGCACTCGCCAGCCACACCACCTTTCCGGAGGCGATCCATGAAAGCCCGGAGGCCTGGATCCTCCGTCTGGATCTCCCCGGCTTCACCAAGGAGAACGTCAACCTGAAGGTGGACAACCAGACCCTTTCCCTGGCTGCGGAAACCGCACCGGAAAACCCGTTCTCCCGTAAGGTGGACCGCCAGTGGAAGCTCGGCACCCGGATCGACACCGCGAATATCAAAGCCACGCTGGATCAGGGCGTCCTCGAAATCACGCTTCCGAAAACCGAAGCGCCCGAGCCCCGCCAGATCAACATCCTCTGAGCCTCTTCCGACCAACAACCTCATCACCGAGAACCATCATGAGCACACCTACCACCCAAACGTCTGGAGCGACGGACCGCGTCGTCCGGCAACCCGAATTCACCACCCGCGAAGATGAAACCGGAGCGCACCTGCTGGTCGCCCTGCCGGGCGTCCGCAAGGAGGATCTGAAGCTCACCGTGAACCAGTCCGTCCTCCGGATCGAAGCCACGCGATCCAGCAACATCGCGGAAGACTGGAAGACGCACTCCGGTCCGGCGAAGGATGTCACCTACACACTCAACGTGCGTCTCACGGCCAAGCTCGACGGCACCAATGCCAAAGCCTCGCTCACAGACGGGGTCCTCACCCTGGACATCCCCATCCGGGAGGATGCGAGGCCGCGCGAGATTTACGTGAACTGATACTTTCCGGGGGATGGTCATCATGGAGAGAGGGCGGGAGCTTCGGCTTCCGCCCTCTCGAATTTCCGCAAGGTGATGGGCATGCCGGACATGCAGCAGGGCATCCGGGCCATGGCCACCACAGCCCCCGTGGCATAGGACATGGGATACATGAAAAATCCCATCTCAGCGCTGCTTTTCCTTCTTTCCGTTCCATGCACCGCCGGCGCCGCGACACTGGCCACCTATGCCTTTGCCAATGGTCCGGCAACCCCACCGTCCACGCTGGGTGTCACTGCGGGCGTCATTGCCTATGGCCCGGGGCTGGGAACACCGCAGACCAGCGCGGCGACCTTCGGAACATCCGGCGCGAATGCCTTGGGCTTGTTCACGAACGCGACCACCCCGACCACGGTGCCCGCCGCAGTCAGCGCCAATTCCTTCTTCACTTTCACCCTCACTCCGGATCCCGGGACCTCCGTGGCGTTCACCGGACTGTCACTATGGGCGAACTACTCCGGCGATGACCGGTCGGCCAACGAACTCGCCCTCCAGATCGACTCCGGCAGTGGATTCCAGACCATCGGAACCGTCGTCATGAATGTCACCGGTGCCGCGTCACCCGGAAAGTTCTACAACATCCCCATTTCCGGACTGGATCCGGTGGAAGGGCCCGCCACTTTCCGCGTCGTGATGTATGACAGTGCCGGAGTCACCTGGAGTTCCTTCACCCGTATGGACGACATCGCCGTTTCCGGCACCATCATACCGGAGCCGTCCTCATGCCTGATTGCTTGCGCGGCGTCCTGCCTCCCCCTCCTCCGTAGGAACCGTCGAAGCCGCCGCTGAGGCAGGTATTTCCCCGGCACGCTCCTTTGACGGTCAGACGGCACGCTCGTCACCACGGACCAGCCGCGCGACAATGGCCGCCGCAATGAGATGCAGGCACCCCATGACCAGGAACACCGGCACGAAGCCCAGGGTGCCGACCGAGTTCCCGATCAACGCGTTGCTGACAAGGCCACCGAACGCGCCGAAGGAGCCCGATATCCCCAGCACACTGGCCACCGTATTGCGCGGAAAGACATCCGCCACCAGCGTGGTCAGATTGAAGAGCCAGATCTGGCAAACCACGGCCACGGCGCAGAACGCCACAACGGCGACCCATAGATGGGACGTCAGGGGAATCGCCACCGCCAGCGGGGCGAGCAACGCGGCCATCATCAGCACACGCTTTCTCGCCCGCCATGGCGCCACCCCCTTCGAGACCATCCGGTCGGATGCGACTCCGCTTCCCACGCCTCCGAGGTCAGCACAAAGAAAGGGCACCCAGCCGATGAGACCTGCCTGGATCAATGTCAGGTTCAGGTTTTCCTGAAGGTAGCCGGGCATCCAGAACAGGCAGAAGTACCAGACCTGGTCACTCACCATCCGCGCCAGGACGATGCCGCGCAGATTGCGGTTCTTCAGCAGCTCACTCCACGGCACCTTCACCGACTCCTTCGCCTCATCCCGCGGGATGTACTCGGCCGACGGCTGCCGGTAGATCCACCACCAGCCAGCCGCCCACAGAATGCCAATGATGCCCGGCACCACAAAAGTCGCCCGCCATCCCCAATGATGGGCCATGAAGGCGATCATCGGCATGGCGACCACCGCCGCCGTCGCGGATCCCGCCTGGTAGAAGCTCGACGCGAATCCCCGCAGCTTTGCGGGGAACCAGGTCGCGGCCACCCGCAGGGCGGCTGGATAGTTCCCCGGCTCCGCCGCGCCGAGCACCACCCGGCAGAGCGTGAGCTGTCCGAGCGTCTGCGACAGTCCGGTGAACACATTTGCCAACGACCAAACTCCGACAAAGGTGGTCATCGAAATCCGGCTCCCCACCTTGTCCACGAACCGTCCGCCCAGCGTGTAGGCGAACATGTAGGTGATGAGGAAAGCCATCACAATGTGGGAGTACCCCCTGTCATCCAGATCGAACTCCGCCTTGATCACCGGTTTCAGCACGGAGAGCGTCTGCCGGTCGAAGTAGTTGAGGAAGGTCGAGATGAACAACATCATCAGGATCACCCAACGCCATTTCAGATCCCTCCGGACGATGGGGGAAATGGTGGTGGTTGACGGTGTTCCGGACATGGATGGAGTGGATCAGGAATTCTTTTCGAACGGATTGTGGTGGCTCGCCTGCGCTCCGGAGCCCATCGCGCGTTCCAGCCGCAGGCCCTCATTCTTCGCGGAGGGGGTGTCCGCTTCCAGAAGATATTGTCCCTGTTCCAGCAACAGCCGTCTCACCTCGGAGACATCCACTCCACGGGACTTGATGCCATCCCGCACAGCCAGCGCCGCCGCCGTCCCCGCCCCCTGGCCGATGCCCATGGCGGTTGCCATCACCCGGATGGAGCCGAAGGCATTGTGCGTCGCGGAAATGCAGCGCCCCGCCACCAGCAGGTTGTCCACCCCCTGCGGCAGCAGGCTGCGGTAAGGGATCTCATAGACCGACTTTCCGGAGCCGGTGAAGATCTGCTGCTTTCCATCCGGAGGATGGATGTCGATGGCGAAGGTCCCGCACGCGATCCCGTCCCCAAACGCCCGGCTGCCCAGCACGTCCTCCTCCACCATGGTGTAGTCCCCCACGATGCGGCGCGTCTCACGCACCCCCACCTGCACCCCGGAATCCACGATGTAGGAATTTTCGAAGCCGCCGACGTGCTTCCGCAGGAACTGGTGGATCTGCCACGCCTGCCTGCGGGTGATGATCTCCGCCCGCGTCAGGTCCTCCACCCGCGTACCGTCGATCCCCTGCAACCTGGTGCAGTTCACGGCGATCTGGCCTTCCTTCGGCAACTGGTACATGAGGATCCGCGGCGCGGCATCCGCCGGGAACTCGCCCGCCGCCACCGCCTTCTTCACGAGGTCCGTCAGACCCAGGAAAGCCAGCGTGCCGCTGGAGTCGATCTGCTCATCGCTGGGGGCGTCCTTCAGCTCGCCACGGTTCGCTTTCATCCACCTACGGAGATTGCCGTAGTCCACCCCGCCGATGCGGTAGAAGAGGGTGACGGGCTGCATCGCGCCGTCGCTCTCACGCCCCTTCACGAATGGCGCGCCGATCCTCGCCACCACATCCGCATCCGCGGAGCAGTCGATGACGAACTTCGGCCGGATGGCCTGCCTGCCGGACTTGTTCTCCACGATGACATGGCTCACCCGTCCATCGACCGCCACCGCGTCCGCGAAGACACTGTGCAACAGCAACTCCACCCCCGCACCTTCCGTCATGTCGAAAAGGAGCAGCTTCATCCCTTCGGGATCGAACGGGGTCATCGACGCGTTGTCGAAGGTGAGGTCCGTGACATGGCCCGGCGACGCGGTGATCTCCACCAGACGGTCCACCACCTCTCCTGCGATGCCCCGGATGACCTGCTCCCCGTGGATGTCATGGAAGGTGAACATCGGGTTCACCATGGCCGCGGTCAGGTTCCCGCCCAGGAAGCCGTAGCGCTCCACCAGCAGCACCTTCGCGCCGTTCCGCGCCGCGGCCACCGCCGCACCGATCCCCGCCGGCCCCGCGCCGATGACCAGCACGTCCGGCTCATGGGTCACCGGCACCTGCCGCGCCGGTTCCTCCACATAGGCTCCCCGCTTCCCGGCGTCCGCTTCCTTATCCGGGACTGAAGTCCCCGTTCCTTGATGATCCATTTCTTTGTTCTGTTAGATTCTGGTTCTCACTTCACTTTTTCGCAGGAGAGCAGCACCACGCTCCGCGCGGCGCATGACCACGAGGACACCGGCTCCGTGATCTCCTTCTCCACCGGCATCACGCGCTCCGGCGTGGCGAAATCATTCACGGCCTTCGCATCGGCGTGGCCCATGGTCCATGAGCGCTTCACCCTATATCCCGGAGGCAGTTTCAGCGCGACCTCCGCCGCATCCGCGCGGTGGCGATTGATGAGGCTGACGACCAGCGTGCCATCCTCCCGCAGGGCCGCGGCGGTATCGAGGAGGGGTGCCTCCTTCCGGTCGTAGTTTTTCGGGAAGTTCTTGTGCGACATGCCTCCCGTCTTCGGAGGCGGAGTGGTCACCACCGGGCTTTCGACCTTCACTTCCAGTGCGCTGCCGTTCATCCATTCCGAATATTGGCGGAACACATGGTAGAGCGGTGTTTTCACCACACCGTCCGCGTTCACCAGCATCGGCGCATGGCCGTTGATGAGGAAGACGTAGTTCGCCATCGCCACCCGCGGGCTGTGCCGCACCATCACGTTCAGGGTTCCGGCCACGAACATCATGTCCTCCACGTTGCGCGGATCCCTCCGCCGGAGGTTCTTCTTGAAGTCGCCCTTCCCCGTCGCGAAGTGCCGGATGTTCCATTCATCCATGGAAATCCGCACGTCGTTCTTCAGGCCGGTCTCCGCCTTGTGTTCGTCGATGGTCTTCAGCATCCGGCGGATGGCGAAGTCGAAGTATTCCGCGGTGAAGACGACCGCCTCATACTCGTCCGGCTGGTCGTTCACGGAACTGCCGTAGGCGTGGAGCGTCAGGTAGTCGATCTTGTCCCCCGCCTGCTTCAGCACCTCGCGGTCCCACTTCGGATCGGAGCCGGCGTTCGATCCCACGGCGAGGATCCTGATGGAAGGATCCTGCTTGCGCATGGCAGTGGCCCACTCCGCCAGCATCTTCGAGTAGGTCACCGCATCCGTGTGGCCGGTTTCCCATGGCCCCCACGTTTCATTGCCGATGCCCCAGTAGGGCACGTTGTAGGGAGCGGCGTGGCCGTTGGCCGCACGGCGTTTCCCCTGCTCCGATGTCGCGGGACCATTGCAGTATTCCAACCAGCGCAGCGCCTCATCCAGCGTGCCGGAGCCGAGGTTCACATTCACATACGGCGTGGTCCCCACCTGGGCGGACCATTGCAGGAACTCATCCGTGCCGAACTGGTGCGATTCGTTTCCGCCCCAGTGCTTGTTCGGCAGCACCGGACGCTTGTCCCGCGGCCCGATGCCGTTCTCCCAATGATAGACATCCGCGAAGCAACCACCCGGCCAACGCACGACCGGCACCTTCAGCTCCCGCACCGCCGCCATCACGTCCTTCCGCAGCCCCATCGCATCGGACTTCGGCGAGGTGTTGTCCCATATCGACGGGTAGATGCACTCGTCCGCCTCCTCCACATGCTCCAGGTATTGCCCATAGATGTCCGGCTCGATCTTTCCCGTCACCCGCGCCGTGTCGATCTCCACCGAGGCCTGGTAACCCTGCGCGAAACACACCTGGCCCAGCGCCGCCAGCATGCCCATCATGGATGAAAATTTCGTTCTCATTGCTGGATGGGACCATGCACAGCTCCGCAGATTCCTGCCATGGCCCTGTTGCACGGGTACATGTCCCGGATGCCCATTGGGAAAATGGCAGGCGGTGGCAACGGCCGCGCCGAAGGGTTGACTCACTACGGAGCGGTTGGATCAGGGTTCATCGATAGCCTGCGCGCCGAAAGCCACGGCGGACCGGGGCCGGTCCAGCCCTACCGGGTTTCAGAGCGGCTGTGCCGCCTTGGGAAATACCCGCCTCTCCTCTCTTCATCCGTGACCATCCGCATCCATCCGTGGTTCAAAATCAGACTTTGCAGCGGAGCAAGCAGCCGGGACACAAAAAAGGAGTCCGCTATGGACTCCGTGATTGCCGCTTGCTCTGGAACCAACATCAGTTGTTGGGAGCGATCGGAAAAGTAGCCTCACTAGGATTCGAACCTAGGCGAACGGAATCAAAATCCGGTGTGCTACCGTTACACTATGAGGCTTTTCCGAGGCCTTTCGGCCTCGCGGCGGGCAGAAATTATGCTGCGACTGACGGGTTTGGCAACAGGGAAATTCAACCGATTCAATCTTTTCCTCGTAGAGCTCCAGCCTACCGCCAAAGGCCCGTTGGCACTCACGGGTTTCGGACCCGTGGTCCTCATCCGGGCATTGCTTCCTCTCCTTAATGTCAACACCCCAGTCTCGCGAGCAGGGCTGGGGTGTTGGCGGAGAGAGTGGGATTGATTCGCTTCGCAAATCCAAGCGGAGTGGCTTCGCTCTCTTTGAAGGTTCGCTAACTCTCACGGGGCTTTCGAACCCGGGTTCGCACTTGGGAACTCGTCCCGCCCTATAACGCCAACACCCCAGTCCCGCGAGGGGGACTGGGGTGTTGGCGGAGAGGGTGGGATTCGAACCCACGTTAGGTTTCCCTAAGCCGGTTTTCAAGACCGGAGCCATAAACCACTCGACCACCTCTCCTCTGGGTCGCGGCGGGCCGCTGTGGCGAAGTAGGTGCTGGAGAAGCTTCGCAAAGTCAAGTGAGAAGCGACCGCCAAGGCCGCTGGGAATCCCGCTTCAGCGCGAACAACCCAGAACGAATAACGAGCCTCCCCCCTTTTGGATCGGGCGAATCGATTCCACACGTTCCAAAGATCCATTTGATCCAGTCCGTCGGGAATTTTCCCCTCGGTTTCAGAGAAAATGCAGGCACAGCACGATTCTGAACCACAGCAAAGACACAGCGCCGGGCCAGTTTCAACTTCCAGCGGAAAAGTCACTTTCCCGGAACCGGAACACGACATGAACTTGATTGCCATATCACATCCGCTTATGACACCCGCAGCTTGGTGAAAGCGTCCCGGAGAAAGGGTAGGAGCGACACCTCGATACTCATTTCCGGCAGTCATGCCATCAACATGCAGCTCATGAATTCCGAACGTATCCGTGCATCGAGATTTTTCCGCAAACTCGCGTCAACAGCCAGCCAACTGTGGACCGGAGTCCTGATCTGCGGATCGTTGGCCGGCATTGCCGCCGCGCAGCCGGTGAACGATCACTTCGCGAACCGGACGCTTATTCCATCACTTCCGGCTACGGTTACCGGAAACACCACTGGATCCACCCTGGAAGCCGGTGATCCCATGACAGGCCGCTCCATTTGGTGGAAGTTCACACCCCAGGCGAGCGGCTCCCACTACATCTCCGCCTACCCCGCCTACTCGAATTACTACAGGCTGCATCTCTATACCGGCAATTCGCTCGGCACCCTTGTAAAAAAGGAAGGCCAATTGATCGCCAGCGCCCCCACCTATACCTGGCTGGAAAAGTTCGAGCTGACCGCCGGTGTGGAATATAGCATCCTGGTGGGTTCCACGATTGATTGGGATGTCGGTCCCGTTACGTTGAAGGTGAACCGGAATTCACCTCCGGCCGTATCAATCACCCATCCAACCGCAGGCAAGCCGGCTTACCACGGCACAGCGCTTGAGCTGCGTGTGGATGCCAGCGATCCGGATGGGAACGTCGCGCGCGTCGATTACTACCTGGGCCACCATTACCTTGAAGGGAGCAGCCAACCCGTCGCCTCATCCACGGTGGCTCCATTCAGCGCGACGATGACCGTGCCTCCGGCCGGAACGTATCAGGAAAATGTCTTCGCGGTCGCCACTGACAACCAGGAGGCGAAGACCGTCTCGGCCTCCGTCTCATTCCTCATCACCGAATACGTCGCCCCCCCGGCAAACGACCACTTTGCGGATAGAATCCTGATCCCTGTCCTCCCGGCGACCGTTTCCGGAAATAGCGGCGGATCCACATACGAGGACGGAGAGCCCATTGCGGGACGTTCCATCTGGTGGAAGTTCATACCGCAAGCCAGCGGCCCCCACTACATCTCAGCCTATCCGAATGGTTCGACCAACAACCGGTTCAATCTCTACACGGGAAATTCGCTCGGTGCGCTGGTGAAACAGACCGGCCAGTTGGTCAATGGCTCTCCCGCGGGTACCCTGATGGAAAGGTTCGAGCTGAGCGCCGGAATCGAATACAGTATCCGGATTGGTTCCCAGGGATCTCTCAGCGACGATCCGGTCACCCTGACGGTCACCCCTAATTCGCCTCCGTCCATCTCGATCACCAATCCCGTGGGCAGCTTGCCCTACTACGTCGGCACGAACCTCGAGCTGCGTGTGAACGCAAGCGATCCGGATGGGAACGTCGTGCGGGTCGATTACTACTACGATTCCTACGACGCCGGAGGCACCAGCCTCCCCATTGCAACATCCACCGTTCCGCCGTTCACCTCCACGGTCACCCTGCCACCGGCTGCCAACCATTACCAACGCATCCTCGCGGTGGCCACGGACAACAATGGGGCGAAAACCGTCTCGGCTCCCGTTCTGTTCCTGATTACCTACTACACACCGAACGATTTTTTCGCAAACCGGAAAGTCATCACCGGAAACAGGGTTTTCGAACTGGGTGACAATCAGTATTCCACAACGGAAGCCGGGGAAACAGGAGGCGGCAGCAAGTCGATCTGGTGGTCGTGGACCGCTCCCGTTTCAGGAACCTTCGTCATCTCCAGCCGGGGATGGCCCGCGGGATTCATGCCGAGAGTCGATGTCTATACCGGTTCATCACTCGACACACTGACCCATGTCGGATCCGGCACCGCCAGCAACCTCAGCACGACCTACACCGCGCAGATATCCCTGGACGCCACCGCAGGCCAGACCTACGCGATCCGCGTGGCCACCGTTGGGGGCATTGGAGGTGAAGCAGGCCTGTCGATCCTGCCACTTTCTCCCCCGGGAACACCTCCGCAGCTCGAGATACTTCCGTTCTCCGACAATGGGAAAATCGAGTTCATGGTCCTGACCAACAGCGCGGTTTCAACCGAACTGCAACGGTCGCCCGACCTGAAGACCTGGACGCCTTTCACCAGCACCACTTATCCTCCGAACGGATACTTCAAGGAGATCTATCCACGTCCTTCCGAATCATCCTACTTCTACCGGATCGTGGAAAAAGTTCCTCCCCCATAGGGTAGTCCGCGTTCCGTTGGAGGGAAGTGAAAAGCAATGCACGCACGCACGATGCGCCGGCAGTCGGCCACCCCTACCTCACTCCAACCCTGAACGGAACCACCGGCAGCCCGCTGCGGTTGGAGAGGTTGCACAGCGGGTTGTTCGCCCAGGAGACAAGGCAAAGGCAGAGGAGGCTCCGGAAAAGCACACGCATGGAATCCACCCGATACCGCCGCCGTGCGATCCTTTTCTCCATCCGCTCCCGTCACGATGCTTTCTCCCCGCCCTCCTGTTACAAATCCGCTGAACAGTTAACCTCAACCCACCCGGCATGGCACTTCCCATGGGCGGGCGCAGGTGTCTATGCTGCGCGAAACCCATGCGTGCCTCCTCGTTCCTTCCCCTCCTGCCGCTTTTCTCCGCGATGGCCATGGCCGCGGTGCCCGCCGCTCCGCTCGGCTTCGCGATGACGGACAACTCCGCAAACAGCGTCACCCTCACCTGGTATCGCCCGCTGGTGGCGGATGCGACGGGCCACACGCTCTACGTGAGCGACAAGAAGGACGGCACCTTTACCAAGGTGCCCGGGGCACAGTTCGCGGAGCGGGCGGTGAAGATCGGCAAGCTGCCGCAGGGAACGACGTTTTACTTCAAGCTCACCGCCACCAATGCGGATGGCGAAAGCCCACCCACTCCCCCCACCCAGGCGTTCACGATCACGCCGTCTCCCGGCGCGCCGTTTCCGGTGAAGATCGCCAAAAACATGTGCCTCACACTGGGGTCCGCCATCGTCAGCACGACGAAGCCGGTGCTGGGCAAGCTGGAGGACCTGGTGGACGGCTCCGACGCGACGAGCTGCGGCTTCAAGGAGAAGGAACCCGTTGATGTCCGCATCAAGCTCGATCCGAAGATCCCCATCGCGGACGCGGAGTATCTGATGCTGAACTTCCGCACGGACTCCACCGGCCAAGGCTACGCCTATAACATCAACTGGCGGGCATTGAAGACCTACACCATCATCGAAAGCCATGACTCCACCGATGGCATCAACGGCACATGGACGGAGATCGCGTCCGGGGAGAACAAGTATCTGGACGGCGTGATCGCCTTCCCGAACCACAAGCCGAAGTGGATCGGCGTGAGGAACTCCAGCAACTTTCAGCTCTGCAGGCTGGATGTGTTCCGCGCCGCGCCGAAGGGCTTCCACAATGACTCGTGGCTTTTCGCCGGGGACAGCCTGGTGGTGCAGGACATGGTGGGCGGTTCCCCGGAGCGCCACAGTGTCTGGTTCTCCGATCTGGTGCGGAAGCAACACCCCGACCGCTATCCCATGGTCATCAACTCCTCCCAGGGCGGAGAGATGATGGGCAACACCTACGGGCGGATGAAGAACTTCCTGCCGCTGCTGAAGGCACCGGAAGGCGCGACCGTCCCCGTTGGCACCCTCCTCTGCTACGAGCCAGGCTTCAACGACGTCGGTGTCGGTGGTGGACTGTGGATGGGGGAGAAGTTCATCAAGATGCTCACGGAGGCGCAGGATCTCTGCACCGCGAATGGCATGTTCCTGGTGCCGGTCCGCATCGAGTTCTCCACCGGCTACCTGAACCTGGAGACGCTGGAACCCGTGAAATACAACGTCTTCTACAACACGCTGCCGGTGAACCTGGCCGGGGTGGATGTGTTCTGCCGGACAAAGGCACCGTATGCACTGGATCCCGCCACCCAGCTCCCCTACGCGGACTACTGGAGCTACACGCGGAAAAACCATGCCACCGCGCTGGCGAAGGATGGCGTCCACCACACGAAGGAAGGCTCCGACGGCATCAACCGCCTGTGGGCGGAAGTCGCGGACAAGATGATCTATTCGAAGCAGCGGTGATGGGATAAAGTGCCGCCGTGCCTTCCGCTCCGCTCCCGCGCAACATCCCGCTCTTCATCGCGTTCCGCGTGTTCTTCAACGCGCGGTGGTACTACCCGGTGCTGGCGATCCTGTTCCTGGACCTGGGGTTGAGCGTGGGCCAATACGCGATGCTCAACGTCGCGTGGGCGGCGGCCATCGTGGGGCTGGAGGTGCCATCCGGCGCGCTGGCCGACTACCTGGGGCGGCGGCGGATGGTCGTCATCGCCGCCATCCTGATGGTGGTGGAGATGGCGGTGTTCGCCTTCGCGCCACGGGGCAACCCCACCCTGCTGTTCGGGCTGTTCCTGGTCAACCGGCTGCTCAGTGGCGCGGCGGAGGCCAGTGCCAGCGGCGCGGATGAGGCGCTGGCCTACGACACGCTCGCGGCGGAGGGACGGGAAAAGGAATGGCCGCAGGTGCTGGCGCGGGTGATGCGCTGGCAGTCGGTCGCCTTCTTCATCACCCTGATGGCGGGCGCGGCGATCTATGACGAGGGCTTCATGCAGCGGCTGCTCCATGCCACCGGCCTGCCATGGACCATCACCAAGAACACCGCCATGCGGCTGCCGCTGCTGTTCACGCTGGGAAATGCCGTCCTCGCGCTGGCTGTCGCGCTTTCCATGCGGGAACCGGCGGCGACCTCCCACGATGGAGGCACGCAAGCCAGCCCGTGGAAAGCCACCCTCGCCGCCGGGCGGTGGATCTGGCTGACGCCCGCCGCCTTCGCCATCATCCTCACGGGCCTGTGCTTTGACAGCATCGTCCGCCTGTTCCTGACCTTTGAGGCGGGGTATTTCCGCATCATCGGCCTGCCGACGGCGGCCTTCGGCATCACTGCGGCGGCACTTTCCCTGCTGGGTTTCGTCGTCCCGGCCATCGCCAAACGGATGGTGGAGCGGGGCAGCATGGCACGGAACTTCGGCATCCTCGCCGTGGTGGTCTTCATCGGCCTGGTGGGGTCCGCCTTTGTCACGCCGTGGTATGGTCTCATCTGGCTGGTGCCGCTGGGCATGGCCATGTCGTTCATCCAGTTCTTCGTCTCCCACTACCTGAACGAACTGGTGACGGACTCCCGGCGCCGGGCGACGATCCTGAGCTTCCGCGGACTGGCGTTCAACCTGGGCTACGGAGCGGTGGGGCTGATGTTCGCCGGACTGACAAAAGGAATCAGCCAGGTCTCTGGTGCCGGAACGTCCGCGGACGAGGTGTTTGCGAAGTCCCTCGGCTGGCTGCCGTGGTATTTCATCGCCACGCTGGTGCTGCTGGCGGTGGTCGTCCGTTTGAAGAAAACCAAACCGGCATCATCGGAAAGGACCTTTCAGTAGCTCCAATGGAGATAAAGGATCTCGTTAGATCCGTCATCGGGGAATGCAACCATCCTGAATCGTCGGCCGACGCGATAATTGATCCAATCCGCGTCATAGATCGAGATGTTGGTCGGCCAAATTACTTTCATACTCCGGAACTTTCCCTGGAGGCTCGCAGGCAGTTCGGTTTTGGAAGTCGTCGATTCATAAGAGTGACGCTTGAGGAAATCGCGGACGTCCGCCGGATCGCACCGGTAGCGTGCCCAATAAATGCTGCCCGAACCCCTGACGCCATGGTGTGCCTCGATGATCTCTCCCGGCCCCACAAATGAACGCAATTCTTTGGCACGGTCTGGTGTAGCCAACGCGGCGATTCCCCATGCAGTCAATATAACCGCGGAGATTGACACAATAGGTTTCAGGAATCGTCGCATTTCCAAATGTGTTCCAGGAAGTTCATTCACGAGCTTACTCGTAGCAAGGAGCGGAATGTGAAATCGACGTGAAGCCGCTTCTTCTCATTCCTACCAGCCGGGTCTTTGACAAAAAGCTGCTGTTGCCTACCATTCTGCCATGAAAATCGCCATCGGCTCCGATCATGCGGGCTACACCTACAAGCAGGAAATCATCGTCCACCTGCGCAAGGCCGGGCATGAGGTGACGGACTTCGGTACGGACTCCACGGCATCCGTGGACTACCCGAAATTCATCCGCCCGGTGGCGGAGGCGGTGGCCGCCGGGGAGTATGAGCGGGGAATCGTCCTCGGTGGCTCTGGCAACGGCGAGGCCATCGCGGCGAACCGGGTGAAGGGTGTGCGCTGCGGCCTGTGCTGGAACCTGGAGTCCGCCAGGCTCACCCGCCTGCACAATGACGCCAACGTGCTGTCGATCGGCGAGCGGATGATGGACTCCAACACCGCGCTGGCCGTCGTCGATGTGTTCCTGACCACCGCCTTCGAGGGTGGCCGCCACCTTTCCCGCATCCGCCAACTGGATGAGTGACCATCTCCACGCCACCGAAAGGTTCCTTCACGAGCAGATCCCGCTTACCCGCGCGATGGGTGTCCGGGTCGCACGGTTCGATGAAGAGGGACTGGTGCTCACCGCACCGCTGGAGCCGAACCACAACCATCTGGGCACGGCCTTCGGCGGCAGCCTCAGCGCCATCGCCACGCTCACAGGCTACGCGCTGCTGTGGCTGGAGCTGGGCGACCGGGACTCCCATATCGTGATCAAGGGCAGCTCCCTGAAATTCCGCCACCCGGTCCGTGGTGAAATCCGCGCCGTCTGCCCGAGGATCGATGCGGAGGCGCTGGCGGCCTTCCGCGGAAAGTTCGCCCGCACCGGGAAGGCCGGCATTTCCCTGCGTGTCGCCATCGTGGAGAACGGGGTGGAATGCGTGGAGTTCGAGGGACTTTTCGTTGCCCTGCGGTGATCCGGCATCCGGCCCTTGATTCTTTCCCGGCGGCTCCCCATTTTCCCGGCGTGATGCGTTTCGCGGTTCTTGGGAGTGGCAGTGGTGGGAATGCGACGGTGGTCGAGGCGGGCGGACTGCGCCTGCTGGTGGACGCCGGCCTGAGCGCGAAGCAACTGGTCACCCGCATGCGTGCGGTGGGCATCGACCCCGCGCAGCTCGATGGCGTCATGCTCACCCACGAGCACGGCGACCACGTGCGTGGCCTGAAGGTGCTGCTGAAGCAATTCAACCTTCCCGTGTTCACCACCCCCTCCACCGCCCGCGTGGTGAAGGAACAGGGCATCGAGGGCGGGACCTGGAAATACTTCGAGGCTGGACAGTCGTTCGAGCTGAAGGGCGTGATGATCGACACCTTCGCCATCCAGCATGATGCGGTGGATCCCGTGGGATTCGTCTTCGACCATGAATTGCGGAGGCTGGGCCTGGTATCAGACGCAGGGTTCGTCACCCGCAGCATGACGGAGCGCCTGCGCAACCTGCACGCGCTGTTCGTGGAGGCGAACTACGATGACGCCCTGCTGGAAGCGGATATGAAGCGCCCGTGGGCAACCAAGCAGCGCATCAGCTCCCGCCACGGCCACCTTTCCAACAAGCAGGTGGCGGACCTGCTGGTGGAGATCGCCCATCCCCTGCTGCTGCGGATCGTGCTGGGGCATCTCAGCTCGGACTGCAACAAGCCGGACGTCGCCATCCGCCATCTGCGTGCCTGTCTGGATGGACTGGGGCACACCAGCATCGAAGTCCACTGCGCTGCGCAGGAAACGCCGTCGGATTGGTTCTTGCTCCAGTAAGGAGGGTGGACATTGCGGCTGCGCCGCCATGTCCGCTGCGCTCCCATTCTTGTCCACCGGCGGCATTGGCGAATGATCAAAGATCTACCGCGACGGACTCGAAGGTTCCTAATGTCTCTTTCCCTTTGCGCTTACTTTGTGGACTTTGCGACTTTGCGGCAGGTCTTTCCTGATTGCTGTTGCAGCCGGAGGACAGGAATGGAAGCGCAGCGGACATAGCGGCGCAGCCGCAATGTCCTCCCTCCTTACTCCTTGCGATTTCTACCACCTCCCGCTACCACTCGACGGATGCGTCCCCTTGGTGTTCTCGTTCTGGTTCTCGGAGTTACCGGGGGGATTTTCTATTGGACTACCCGTGCTGCGGAGAAGCCGGCTCCTCCCCCACCCGCTCCGCAAGTCACGGAACAGCCGAAGCAGCCCGCTTATACGGAGGGGACCGCCTCCCCGGATGGAATCGGCAAGTTTTTCCACGGCCGTGAGATCTCCCAGGTCATGGGCCACCCGGGGATTGGCTGGCTGGAACGTGACGAACGGGAGCAGGAGGAAGCCCCCACGCGCGCCATCAAGGCGTTGGAGCTGCCGAAGGACGCGGTGATCGCGGACATCGGCGCGGGGTCCGGCTACTATGCGTTCCGCATTTCACCGCAGGTGCCGGACGGAAAAGTCATCGCCGTGGACATCCAGCCGGAGATGCTCACCTTTTTGAAGGATCGGGCGAAACAGCTCTCCATCACCAATGTGGAGCCTCACTTGGGGACCATCGATGACCTGAAACTGCCGGATGCCTCACTGGACGCCGCCTTGCTGGTGGATGCCTACCACGAATTTTCCCACCCGGCGGAGATGCTGGCCTCGATGCACCGCGCGCTGAAGCCCGGCGGCCGTGTGTTCCTGCTGGAGTTCCGCGCGGAGGATCCCCGCGTCCCCATCAAGCCGCTCCACAAGATGACCGAGGCCCAGGCACGGCTGGAGTTCGAGGCTGCGGGCTTCCGCTTCATCTCGAACCGCCGCCAGCTCCCGTGGCAGCATTTCATGGTGTTCGGGAAATGACCGTCACTTGAAAACCGGAAACCCCGCGCCAGGCCGCAGCTCGGTGGGTGGCTCGATGTTGAACGAGCTGGACTTGCCGATCTGATACGGCCCGTAGGCGATCGGGATGACGGTCAGCAGCAGCACCTCGTCATCATCTTTCCGCGCCTTGTCGACGTGGACGACGGCGGCGCAGTTGGGGCTTTTGCTGACTTCCAGGATGTCACCGGTCTTGAACTTCCGGGCGGCCGCTTCATCTACCGTGGGAAAGACATACTCGATGACCACCGGGTAGGGTGACTCCGCGGTGAACTCGTCCGGCTTGACCAGCGCCTGGGCACGGATGACGACGCCGGGGCTGAAAAAGTCATTCCCGGTGAGCGCCCGCACCCCGTCGATCTGATACCTGCCCTCGATATAGGTGAGAAGAAGCGGCTTTTCGAAGTTCGTGAGGTAGTTCCGCATCAACAGGCCGTTCACCCGCGCGCGCTCCTCCGGACTTCCGCCGAAGAACCTTTTGTAAAGCTCCTGCGGCCCCCTTGCGGTTCCGTTGGGAACATCGAGGACCACATAGCGTTTCAGTTCCGGCGCACGCTTCAGCTTCCGGAGGATCTCATAGTTCTGTGGAACCTCGGGGTTCTGGAAGATGTAGAGGCACACGAACCAACTGACCAACGCGAAACACAGCGCGAGCAGGTTCGCCAGCAACCACCAGAAATAGGCCGGCTTGGAGGGAGGGGGCGCTTTGATTGTCCGTGGCACGGGCGGGGAAAGCGTCAGTTGCTGCCACAGGCTTCACCATCCGGCACGGCATGGGCTCCGGGTGGCTCGCTGGCGATCTCGAAGGAGGTTCCGCAGCCACAGGACCGGGCCGCCTGGGGGTTGTTCACCTTGAAGCCCGCATCGCTCAGATCATCGGAGAAATCGATCTCACAGCCGTTCAGGCGTTCGATGCTGTCCGCCGCGACGATCACGCGGGCCTGGTCTTTCTCCACCACCAGATCCCCCTCCTCCGGCATACCCACGTTCATTTCATACTGCCAGCCCGCGCAGCCGCCACGGCGCACGGCCAGCCTGAGCCCGGCTTCCGGTGCTGCCGCCTTGCGGGTGAGCAAGGCCCCGAGTTCAGCCGCCGCTTTGTCAGTGAGAGTGATCATGGTCCGCCACGAATCTGCCGTGGAACCAGACGATTGGAAATGAAAACGTAGGCGGTGATATGAAAAATCCCTCGCAAACCTAGGGAAGGTCCGCTTGAATGTTCTCCTGTGACGGTGCCCGTGCATCCGAGATTGCGTGAAATTATTCCTTGACGCTCCCCGATGCCACCTTTTCATTCCGCCCCGCAAGCGCGCATGCCGGGTTTGCCCTATAATGGATGAGGTATATCCATTTTTCCAGACTCCCTGAGCATTTCCATATGTCCAAACCAAAACCTTCTTCCGACAAGTCGAGCGAAAAGCCAAAGCCGAAAGCAAAGGCAGCGCCGGCCGAGAAGACCAAGGTGAAAGCCGCAGGCGCAGCCGCCAAGGCGCAACCCGCCGCGAAAGCGGCGCCAGCCCCTGCGAAAAAGCCCGCCAAAGCCGCTCCAGCCGCCCCTGAACCGAAAGCGTCCGCCAAGAAACCTGCCGCGGCCCCCGCCAAGACCAAGAAAAAGGAAGAGGTCGTGGAGGTTGTCGAACAGCCGAAGGTTTCCAAAAAGGACAACAAGCGCCGCATCGACACTCCTGAGATCCAGGAGAAGATCCGCGAACTCATCAAGCTGGCCAAGGAGCAGGAATACCTGACCTACGACGACATCAACGAAGTCCTGCCGAACGACCTGGTCGATCCGGACGACGTCGAGGCGATCATGGACCGGCTCCGCAACATGGAGTTCGACATCATCGATGCCTCCGAAGTGGACCGCTACAAGGACAAGAAGCGGGACGAAGGTGGTGATGACGAGGAGGACAGCAAGACCGACCAGAAGCTCGATATCCTGGACGACCCCGTCCGGATGTATCTGAAGCAGATGGGCCAGGTGCCTCTCCTCACCCGCGAGCAGGAAGTTGAAATTTCCAAGCGCATCGAGGATGCGGAGATCGAGGTGGCCCGCCACCTGCACCTCTTCGGCTTCACCGCGGAATCCTACCTGGAACTGGCCGACAAGCTCAACAAGGGCAAGGAGCGCTTCGACCGCGTCATCCTCGACAAGAAGATCGAGTCCCGGGAGCGCTACATGAAGGGCCTGCCCAAGCTGTGCGAACACCTGAAGCAGCTCCACCAGGAGAACGATGACATTTTCCGCCAGCTCTCCGTCAAAGCTCCGCGTGGCAAGAAGAAGCTCGAGGAGGACTTTGCCAAGAACCTCCAGACCCTCAACCGCCTTTACACCCGCTTCTACTACAAGCAGAAGGTCGTCGAGGACTTCTGCGAGCAGGTCGATGACTACATGCAGAAGTTCTGGAAGTACGGCCGCAAGCTGGCGACCGATCCGGAGGACAAGGAGTTCCAGACCAAGATGCGGGAAATCCAGCAACGCTCCTGGCACACCACCGAGTCCTTCGAGGCCGCGAACAAGCTGCTGAAGCACTGGCTCAAGGAAGCGCTCAAGGCGAAGACGGAAATGGTGGAGGCCAACCTGCGCCTGGTCATTTCCATCGCCAAGAAATACACCAACCGCGGCCTCTCCTTCCTCGACCTCATCCAGGAAGGCAACATGGGCCTGATGAAAGCGGTCGAGAAATTCGAATACCGCCGGGGCTACAAATTCTCCACCTACGCCACGTGGTGGATCCGCCAGGCCATCACCCGCTCCATCGCGGACCAGGCCCGGACCATCCGGATCCCGGTCCACATGATCGAGACGATCAACAAGCTGATGCGCGTGCAGAAGCAGCTCGTCCAGGAATACGGCCGCGAACCTTCCCCGGAGGAAATCGCCGAGGAAATCCACCTTCCCGTCGAGCGGGTCCGCGCCGTGCTCAAGATGGCGCAGCAACCAATCTCCCTACAGGCACCGGTCGGCGACTCGGACGACACCTCCTTCGGTGACTTCATCGAAGACAAGGCCGCCGACAACCCGATGGAGGAAGCCGGTTTCTCGATGCTCAAGGACAAGATCAAGGACGTCCTCGACACCCTGACCGAGCGCGAGCGCGAGGTGTTGGAGCAACGCTTCGGCCTCAAGGACGGCTACAGCCGCACGCTCGAGGAAGTCGGCCGCCAGTTCCAGGTCACCCGCGAGCGGATCCGCCAGATCGAGGCGAAGGCCCTCCGGAAAATGCGCCACCCCACCCGGATCCGGAAACTGGAAGGCTTCATCGAACTCCCGGGAGCCTGATGAGGTGGGACACTCCTGTCCCACCCGTCCACAACCAACCAAAGAAGGAGGACACTCGTCCTCCTTTTTCATTTCAGCCTCACATGGAAATCCAGGAAGAGTTCACCAAAATCGAGTCGATCTTCGTCCGCCACCGCAATGCCCTGCTGGTGCGCGGACAGTTCACGCCCATCTACACGGACTACTACCTGCATCTGATGCAGCATGGCATCCGCCATGGGGAGGAAATCGACCAGATGCTGAAGGACGCGCTGGCGGTCCTGACGCTCCATCTGGTGGCCCGTCCATGGGCGGAAACCATCGCCTGGACAGCGAACCTCCGCGCCCCGCGGATCAACCTCTTCGTCACCGGGGGATCCGTCGCGGAAGCCATCACCGGCAGGGTCTTCACGGAAGACGTGCGGGAGCCGGACCGGAACCTGTTCTATGCGCAGACCACCACCCTCCAGGGCGCGGAACCCCGCGTTTCCACCATGGAGGTGGAGGGGCGTGATCCCGTCGCCTGGGTGTCCCAATATTACGACCAGTCCGAACAGCGGCCGGCAAGGGCCTTCCGGCTCGATGACGAGAACTTCGTCCTCATCGCCGCCCAACCGGACTGCGACCTGGAATGGCTGGCCGGACTGGATGAGGACGCCGTCGCGGTCATCGAACAGACGGAAGAACTGAATCCGCTGGAGAACCGCCGGTTCCGTTTCCACTGCGGTTGTACGCTCGACAAGATCCTGCCGATCCTCGGGAGCTGGCGCGAACGCCCGGACGAACTGTTCGAGGGTTCCCATGAAATCACCCTCCAATGTCCCCGTTGCGCGGCCAGATATGTGGTCACGCGGGACATGCTCTGATCCATGATGCCGGGGAGGAATTTCCATCACTCCGAATTCACGGATGCCCGCCGTCTTGCCGATCTCAAGACGGCGCCAATCAGCGTGTGCATCCCCACGCTGGATGAGGAGAACACCATCGGCAGGATTGTTTCAACGATCCGCCGCGAGTTGATGGAATCCGTCCCACTGGTGGACGAACTGCTGGTGATCGACTCCGGTTCGACCGACGGCACCCGGGAGGCCGCAGCCGGCGCCGGTGCCACGGTCCACCTTTCGGCGGACATCGCCGCAGGGCATGGGACCCATCGGGGAAAAGGAGAGAACCTGTGGAAAGCGCTGTTCGCCGCAAAGGGGGATCTCATCTGCTATGTGGACGGGGACATTTCCAACTTCCACGCAGGCTTTGTCACCGGCCTGCTCGGCCCCCTGCTCTGCCACCCCGGGATCCGCTACGTGAAGGCGCACTATGAACGGCCGCTCACCAACGGAGGGGATTTCCACCGGACCGGAGGAGGACGGGTTTCAGAGATTCTCGTCCGTCCCCTGCTTTCGCTGTTCTACCCGGAACTGACCGCCATCTTCCAACCGCTCTCCGGCGAGTACGCCGCACGACGCTCCCTGCTGGAGCAACTGGCCTTCCCCACCGGCTACGGGGTGGAAATCGCACATCTCATCGACCTCCACGGAATGGGGGCGCTGGATGCCGTCGCCCAGGTGGATCTCGACCAACGCATCCACCGCAACCGGGGGGATCTGGAACTGGGCAGAATGTCGTTCTCGATCCTCCGGACCATCTTCCACCGGCTGGAACGGGATGGAAAGGTCACCGTCCATCACGCCTTGGAAGAGCTTCACCGCACCTGGACCCACGACTCCGGGGAAGCGGTGGGACTTGAAACCCGGATCGCCGAGCCGGAGCGGCCACCGATCATTTCACTGTAGCAAAGATCTACCGCAAAGTCGCAGAGGCCGCCAAGGTATGCGGAGGAGCAAACTGGATTTCTTCTCCTCTTTCCTGAAAACACCGTTGCGAAGCAACTGAGACGAACAGGAAAACTGAATCATCTGAGTCAAAACACTGGAAACTTCTCCTCCTTTGTTCGCCAATGCCGCCGGTGGACAGGAATGGAAGCGAAGCGGACATGGCGGCACTGCCGCAATGTCCACCCTCCTTACTGCAGCTCCTTGATGCGCTGGCGGCACCAGGCGAGGCTATCCTGATACTCCTCACTCTTTGGCCGGGATTCCAACAACCGCTCCCAGAGCGATGCGGATTCCGTGAATGCCCCGATCGCTTCTTCCTTTTTGCCTGCGAGCTGCAGCGCATGCCCCAGATCCCCCAGCAGGTAGCCGGAGGATCTCTGGATCTTCTCCATCGGAGGGCCGCCGGGATTCTTGTCCGCCTCCAGGCGCGTCATCAACCCGTGCGCCCTCCGGATCAGCTCCACCTCCTCTTCGCGTTTCCCGCCCATGCCCACCATTTTGCCCTTCTGCCACCAAAGCAGCGCCAATCGGTATCCGGCCAGCGTGTTTTCCGGGTGTGAGGCATAAAGCCCCTCGAGGATCCGTAGCGCCTCATCGAACGCCTTGAGCGCGGCTTCCGTTTCCCCTTTGTCCCGCATGAGACCCGCTTTCAGCCCGATCTGCGATGCCAGCCTGGCACCCGCCTCCACCAGATCCGGTTGCTCGCGCAGCAGTTCCTCCAGAATACGGATTGCTTCGGTTGACCGGGTTTCGGCTTCGGCGGTATCTCCTGAAAACAAGGCGGACTCAGCCATCAGGCCGTAGCACCCAGCCAGATCGAGCCTCAGCCCGGGATCCTTCGGGTTTTCCTTCAGCATCTTCGCGATCTCCTGGGCGGCCAGCATCTGGGTTTCCCATGCGTCACCGAGATTTCCCATGCCCTCGAGGATGGTCGCCGAAGAAAGATAACAGGTGGCCAGAACCGACCGGAGCACCACGGCATCCGGCCTCTCCTCCGCCAGCCGGTTCAGGCTCTGGGTTGCTGACATGAGCTGGTTGAGGGCCTTGCCCGTGTCCCCGCGGGCGGCGATCACATTCGCTTCATGGAAATCCAAGATGGCCATCAGTTGCTGGAGGCGGTCGGTGTCGACTTCCTCCTTGCGGACTTCCCCCAGCGCTTTCCTGGCGGCCTTGAATGCCCCCTCCATCCTTGGGTCGTTGTTTGATTTCAACAACAGCGCCAGCAAAAGACGACTCGTCGCCATCCGGAACCGCAGTTCCTCGTCAGCAGGGTTGTCCTTCCATACTTCCAGGACCTCCTTGAGCCGCGATATCGCTTTCTCGGCGTCCCCCGCCGCGAGCGAGATTTCCGCAAGCTGGAGTTTGATCCGCGCACTCTCGTCCGCCAGTTCCGGCACCTGCCCGATCCGCACGAGAAAGTCCTCGAAGTATTTCTCGAGCGATTTCAGCCGCTCCAGACGGCCGTCCAGAGGCGGCAGCTTGCGATGCCCTTTTTCCATCGCCCATGCGAACAGCCTGTCACCGATGAGCCGGGATGCCTCCAACCGGGCAATCCCGATATTCCTTTCATAGTCGAGGGCGCGTGTCGCTTCGCCTGCCGTTTTCTCAGCCGCAGCTTTTGCGGCGACCGCTGCCTCCGTCGTGGAGCGCAGCTCCGCCGTATCGTCCACGCGGCCCTTCTTCTCCGCATCCCGTTGGTTCGACGCAAGTTGCCAGAGTGCCCCGAGGACGAGGCAGGCTCCGCCAACCAGACACGCGGTGACACACCACCGGGAAGCCTTTCTTTCCGCTCCGCGGATCCGGTCGAGCATCGCGTCCCGCTCGATATCCCCGGCGAGCCTGCGCTCCCCGGCCTCGAAGCCTGCCAGCACCTCCGCCATGGAAGATGGCCGCATGGCCGGGTCCAGATGCAGGCAACGGTCGATCCATTCCCGCCTGCTCTCCTCCTCCTTGTCCGCAGGCGGCGACGGCCAGGAAAAGTCCGGATGGAGTTCGAGATTCTTCGCGATCTTCGGCAGATCCGCATGGATCCCCTCCCGGCGTGTCTCGCCCTGCGGCGGCGCCACCTTGATGAAGGTGTCATTGCAACGGGGGTACTCGCCCGTCGTCAGGCGGAATGCCAGCACTCCGAAAGCGAAGACATCCCACCGGTAGCCCGCCTCCTCCAGGTAGCCGCCCGGATCCCGCAGTTGTTCCGGCGGTTGGTAGAGAAGCGCGTCCGTGAACTCCAGATGGGACACTCCGGGCATGTTGCCCAGCGCCCAGTCCGAAAGCAGGACATTGCCGTTCTGATCAAAGAAAATGTTCCCGGGCTTCAGATTGCCATGGGCCACCCGCTTCCCGTGCATGGCTGCCAGCGCACGCCCCACCGCCATCAGGAGATTCCAGGGATCCTCCCCTGGAAACCGGTCCACACGGTACTGCAGCGAGCGCGGCTTGAGAGCACCATCCGCATCCGTATCCGCCAGCAGGGGCATCACCACCATCGCCGGGCGCCCCTCCAGTTCGCTGGAAATGATCGGCACCACGCCCTCCGGCCACCCATCCTGGATCAGGCGACCCAACATGGAGGAAAGGAGGTTCCGGCGGATGGCCATTCCTTCGAAATATTTCACCGCCACCTGCTTGCCGCCGGCATCTTCAGCCGAGCAAACCGAACCACACCCTCCCGGGCCAATCAGCCCGATGACGTTCAACTCCCCGGTATCCTGCGCACCCATCGATTTTTTATCTAGCGGGTTGACGCCTTTCCGCAACCCCGAACGAGCCACCCGGACTCCTAAAAAATAATTTCACGTTGTATGAAATTTATCCCAACTCCCTGCTGTAAAGCTTTTGTCGCCTTCCAACCCAACCTCACTTTATGAAGCACGTCTGCCCAGGCAATCCACTCGAGCGCTATTCCTCCCGCCGGGAGTTCTTCTACGTCGGACTTCTCGGAGGCCTCGGCCTCACGCTTCCGCAGTTCCTCAGGGACCGCGCTTTCGGCGACACTAAAACCTATGCTCTCCGTGAGCCGGTTGCCCAGGGAATCATCCACATCTTCCTTCCCGGAGGTCTCGCCCACCAGGAATCCTTCGATCCCAAGCCACTCGCCCCCGCCGAATACCGGGGCCCCTTCGGTGCCATCAACACGAAACTCCCCGGCGTCCAGTTCGGAGAGAAGATGACCGAAATGGCGAAAATCGCGGACAAACTCACCATCATCCGGTCGATGTCCCACGGTGAGGCCGCCCACGAGCGCGGCACCCACAACATGTTCACCGGCTACCGCCCTTCCCCGGCTCTGGAGTATCCATCGTTCGGATCGGTCATTTCGCACGAACTCGGTTCCCGGAACGACCTGCCACCCTACGTCTGCGTGCCGTCCGTCCCCAACGAATATGCGGGCTCCGGCTACCTTTCCTCCGCCTACGGTCCGTTCGCACTCGGCTCCGACCCGGGGAACGCGAACTTCCAGGTCAGGGACCTCAATCTCCCGACCGGGGTGGATGACAAGCGCTTCAGCCGCCGCCGCACCCTGCTGGACACGGTGGACCATCATTTCCGCACCCTTGAGGAGTCCGACGCGCTCGACTCCATGGATGCCTTCTACCAGCACGCCTACAAGCTCATCTCATCCCAGAAAGCCCGGGAGGCGTTCAACCTCGCGGCCGAGACGGACGCCATGAAGGACAAGTATGGCAAGAATGCGGCCGGCCAGCGCATGCTGCTCGCCCGCCGCCTGATCGAAGGTGGTGTCCGCATGGTTTCCCTCACCGCAGGCGGCTGGGATCACCACGACAACATCAAGAACGGCATGGACAACAACATGCCGAGCGTGGACAAGGCCATCGCCGCCCTCATCAACGACCTCGACGAACGCGGGATGCTGGACACCACCCTGGTCATGGTGACCTCCGAGTTCGGCCGCACGCCGAAGATCAACAACACCGCAGGTCGGGACCACTGGCCGCGGGTCTTCTCCACCGTCCTCGCGGGCGGCGGCATGAAGCGCGGCTACGTCCACGGTTCCTCCGACGCCCTTGGTGGCGAGCCGGAGACCGACAAAGTGGGCGTGGAGGATCTCGCCACCACCATCTACAACCAGATCGGCATCACCGCGGACAAGGAACTGATGTCTCCCGGCAACCGCCCGATCGAGATTGTGGACGGAGGTCACGTGCTCGACTCCCTCCTTTCCAAGAAAGCGTAACGTTTTCCCAGCCGTGAAACTCGCCCTCACCAGCCTCTTTGCATTCACTGCGGCGGCTTCGGCCGGCTTTTCCCCCGTGCTCAGCGGCATCCTCCCCCGCGGAGGACAGCGTGGCACGGAAATGGAAGTCATCTTCGCCGGCCAACGCATCGGGGATGTGCAGGAAATCCTTTGTTATGAACCGGGGATCACCATCTCCGACCTCAAATC
The DNA here is from genome assembly GCF_026625605.1 of Luteolibacter sp. SL250. NCBI lineage: Bacteria > Pseudomonadati > Verrucomicrobiota > Verrucomicrobiia > Verrucomicrobiales > Verrucomicrobiaceae > Luteolibacter > Luteolibacter sp. SL250. Next base: position 2,670,468 of record NZ_CP113054.1, on the reverse strand, counting down.
GAAGGACGACAACAACGTCACCGCGAAAGTGACCATCGCACCGGACGCGAGGTTGGGCGAGTATTCCATGCGCCTCCGGACGGCTGGCGGGCTTTCCATCCTCAAGTCGTTCTATGTCGGACAGTTCCCGGCGGTCGAGGAGGTCGAACCGAACAACAATTTCGACCAGCCCCAGAAGATCGAACTGAACAAGACCATCAATGGCGTTGTGAAGTCGGAGGACGAGGACTTCTTCCTCGTTTCCCTCAAGAAAGGCCAGCGCATCTCCGTCGAGGTGGAGGGGATGCGGTTGGGCCGGACCCTCTTCGACACCTATGTGGCCATTCTGGATCCAAAGCGGTTCGAGATTGCGGCCAGCGATGACACCGCCCTCCTGAAGGCGGATTCCTTCGTTTCCGCCATCGCGCCGGAGGATGGCGACTACCGGGTGGTCGTCCGTGAGTCGGCCTACGAAGGCAGCGATGCCTGCCAATACCGCCTCCACATCGGGACCTTCCCCCGTCCGACCGCGGTCTATCCGCTGGGAGGCAAGCCGGGGGAAACCCTGGAGTTCAACTTTGTCGGGGACCCTTCCGGTGTCATCAAGAAGTCCGTCACCCTTCCGGCGAACGCTGTGTCCCCGTTCCCCATCTTCCCGGAACACGATGGACTCATGTCCCCCTCCCCTCATTGGATCACCGTATCCCCGCTCGAACATGTGGCGGAAAGCGGGGCGAACCAGGAGTTGAAAGCCGCCGTGGCGATGCCGCCCATCCCGAGCGCCGCCCATGGCGTGCTCTCCGAACCACAGAAGTCGGATTGGTTCAAGTTCGCGGCCAAGAAGGGTGACGCCCTCGTCCTCCAGGTTGTCGCCCGGGAACTGAGATCTCCCGTGGATTCCGTCCTGAGCCTTTACAATTCCGAAGGCAAGAAACTCGCCGGCAATGACGACAGCGGCGGAACCCCCGACAGCAAGCTGCCCTGGGCCTGCCAGGCGGATGGCGAATATTTCATCGAGATTTCCGACCAACTGAAACGCGGCGGAGCCGACTTCAGCTACCGGGTTGAAGTCGTCCGCAAAACGGAATCCATCACCGCGTCCCTGCCGACGGTCGAGCGGAACAACAGCCAGAAATGGAAGACCATTTCCGTGGCGAAGGGCAACCGTTATGCTGCGGTGGTCAACGTCGCCAAGCAGAACATCGCCTGTGACGTCCTCTTTGAAGCAGCCTCGCTTCCACCGGGCATCACCATGCACCGGCCTCCGGTTCCGAAGAACGTCACCAGCTTCCCGGTGATTTTCGAAGCCGCCGCGGACGCCCCCCTCGGTTCCGCGTTCACCACGTTCAAGGTGAGTTCCACCGGCGAAAACGTGCCGGCGGTCTCCGGCCCGCTGCTGGACACCATCGCCCACATCGAGATCAACAACCAAGGCACCTATCACGGGGTGACCCTCGACAAAGTTGCCACCGCCGTGGTCAACGAGATGCCCTTCAAACTGGAACTCGAGACCCCGGCGGCGCCATTGGTGAAGGACGGGATCATCAAGCTGAAGGTCACCGTCGCCCGCGCGGCGGACTACAAGGAACCCATCTCCGTCAGATTTCTGTGGAACCCACCGGGCATCAGCGCCCCGGTGAACGTGGAAATCCCCGGGGACAAGTCCGAAGCAATCTATGAACTGAATGCGAGCGCCGAGGCCGCAGCCGGAGATTGGCCGGTATGCGTCCTGGCCGAAGCGAAGGCTGCCGCCGGTCCGGTGCTGATTTCCTCCGGCTTCGCCACCCTCAAGGTTTCCGACCCGATGGTCGCCCTGGCCTTTGACTTGGCCGCCACCGAACAAGGCCGCCCGGTTTCGATGGTAGGCAAGATCGACAAACAGCAGGATTTCGAGGGCAACGCCACCGTCGAACTGGTGGGCCTGCCCCATGGAGTGAAATGCCCTCCCCAGACTTTCACGAAAGACCAGACGGAAGTGACCTTCCCGCTTGAGATCGCGGTGGATGCGGCCGTGGGCAAGCACAACGCCATCTTCTGCAAGGTGAACGTGCCGGTGAACGGCCAGATGGTGATCCACCAGACCGCCAAAGGAAGCACCCTCCGCATCGACAAGCCCGCCGCCCCGGTGGTGGCGAAGGCAGACGCTCAGAAGCCTGCGGCTGCCGCTCCCGCACCGGCGGCCGGGGAGAAGCCCCTCTCCCGTCTGGAGCAGTTGCGCCAGAAGAGCCAGTGATCACCACGCACTCAGCCCTTGAGCAGGGACTGTGTGCCGTCGATGTAGATCTCAGTCCCTGAAATATGGTTTGAGGCGTCGGAGACGAGGAACCAGGCCAACTGGGCCACCTGCCCGGCGGTTCCCGGACCTCCACCCGTCAGAGGCACCTCCCCGGCTGGGTATTCCGCAGCCGGGCGGATGGATTCCAAGCCACGTTCATCCGTCGAATCGTCGATGTCCGTCTCGATGCTGCCCGGGCAGATGACATTGACGCGGATGTGATCTTTCGCGAACTCCAGCGCGGTCATCTTCGCAAAGGCGGTCTGACCGGCTTTCGAGCAGGAGTACGCGGTTGCCCCGGTATTGCTGAACATCCGGTTGCCATTGACCGAGGAGACGATCACCACCGACCCACCCCGCTTTTTCAACATGGGATAGGCTCCCCTCACTGTCAGAAAGGTGCCGGTGAGGTTGATTCCCAGCGTTTCATTCCACTCCTCCAAGGTGATCTCCGCAAGCGGAGCCCACGTCCCGTTGATACCGGCGTTGGCCACCACGATCTGCAATCCATCCCACTCCGCGGCGATCCCATCGAAGACCCCCTTCATAGCCCCTTCATCCGCAACGTCCGCGGTAAACATCAGGTGCCCTGACCCGGCGCCGCCGATCTCATTCCAGACTTTCCGGATATCCTCTTCCGTCCTCGCCAGGAGGGCGACTTTCGCTCCGGCATGGGCCAGCAGCTTGGCGGTGGCCCTGCCGATGCCCGAACCCGCGCCGGTCACCAGAGCCGTCTTTCCTTTCAGGGTATCTCCCGCGACTTTCATACCACCTCACGCGCAGGCGACGTACCAGTTACGGAACAACGCAACGCCGGGAGATACAGGCCTCCGGGGATGCCTGTCCCCATGCACCGTGCAACCACCACCGGCAATCTGCACCGGCATGAAAATCATCACCCAGGTTGATGAAAAAGCGTGAGTCTGACGGCTTCTGTGCTGAAATTGATAGAAAGCCCATGAAAGCGACATTGCTGCCTCCGAAAAACCCCACTTACTGCGCCCCAATCACATCCAACCGGGAGCTTGGGAGCTGCCTGATCGCGAACATCCCGATGCGCGACCTCCTCTCCACGGAGCTGGTCCGGGCGGGTTTCGAGATGATTTCCCCCAAGGACGCCTGCCCGCGGACCATCCGCATCCCCATCGACACCTGGATCGAAATCGGCGCGTTGATGATCCTCGCCCGCAATCCTGGAGCCGCGAAGTTATGTGATTCCGACGGAGCCATCCTGGCATGGAAAGGAAATGAGGATCCCGAGCAGGTGACTGACAAGATCGTCACGGATGCGGATTGCTTCCCGGTGGTCTATCCTTGGGATCTGCTGCGCATGCACGAGGAAGTGCTGGCCATGATGGATGAAACCTCCCTGCTGGGTGATGTCAGCCCGCTCGCCACCCTCACCGGTGTGGTCCGGCTGGGCAAAGGTTCACGCATCCTTCCCGGCACGGTCATCGAAGGTCCCGTCCTTATCGGACCAAACAGCCAGATCGGACCGAATGCCTACATCCGTGGCGCCACCAGCATCGGTGCCAACTGTTTTGTGGGGAACGGTGCGGAGGTGAAAAATTCCATTATATACAATAACACCTATATCTCACGACAATGTTACGTTGGTGATTCCATTGTTGGCACCCATGTCACATTGGGGGCGGGGACCGCCACGGAGAACCACCGTCATGACGGCCGCCAGCATGTCTCCACCATCCATGGAAAACCCATCAACACCGGCAGGCTCAAGCTTGGAGCCATGATCGGAGACGGGGTGAAGACCGGCGTGAACACGTCCATCGCGGCCGGGGTGAAGATCAGCGTGGCCCGCACAACCCTCCCGGGAACCTACGTTTCCCAGGACTTGATGTGACCGATTTGTCACATTACCCCATTTCTCATGAGCGCAGATGCCCCGCTACAAATCGTCCCGATGCACAAGATATTGGTCGTCGAGGACGAAAGGGACATCGCGGATCTGATCGGGTTCAATCTCCAGAGAAACGGATTCGAGGTACTGAAAGCCCATGACGGGATCGCCGGCACGGAAATCGCGCTCAAGGAGCGTCCGGCCCTGATCATCCTGGACCTGATGCTGCCGGGCCGTGACGGCTACGCCGTCTTCCGGGAACTGCGGAGGGATACCCGGACGGTGAATACCCCGGTCATCATGCTGACGGCGAGAGCCCAGACGGAGGACCGGATCCAGGGACTGGAAGTCGGCGCGGACGACTACCTGACGAAACCTTTCAGCCCGAAGGAACTCATGCTCCGGGTGCAGGCCATCCTCAAACGCTCGGAAGCCCCTCCAGGGGCCGTGGATTTCACCTACGGCCCGTTCCGTTTCGACAAGAACGCCTTGAAATTCTACCTGGATGGAGAACCGGTTGACCTGACCTCCACGGAATTCAAGCTGCTCCTTTACCTCTGCGAGCGCTCCGGCAAGCCGCAGGACCGCAATGATCTGCTCAGAACCGTCTGGGGCTACAGCGACGAGGTCCACAGCCGGACGCTGGACACCCACATGAAGCGGCTCCGGCAAAAGCTCGGGGACCACGGAGCATGGATTGAAACTGTCCGGGGCGTCGGTTATTGCATGGCCGCCGCCGAACGATGAATCACCCCGCCACCATCCTTTTCATCGCCGGCGCTTTTGCAGCGCTGGTCTTCATCATCATCCGCTTGAGAATTTCACAAGCAGCCTACCAACGCGAAGTCGATGGCTGGAAAGCCCGCCTCCAGGCGGATCTCGACCAAGCCCGGGGAGAGCGCGACCGCCTGCTGAACGCTCTGGGCGACGCCGTCTTCCTGATCGACAAGGAGTCGGTCATCCGTTTCGCGAACAAGTCCGCATCCGCGATGTTCGGCGGCAGGGAACTGGTCGGACGGCCGGTCCGGGAGGCGTTCCTCGATCCCCGGTTGTCCCAACCCCTGTTCCTCTGCCTGGAATCCGGGGAACCCGTGCAGTCCCAGGTGGTGCTGAGCCAGCAGACCTCTCCACGGGGTGATCAGGAAACCCGCGGCGTCAACGCATGGGTCATCGATGCCGCTCCGCTCGTGGTTTCAAAGGACGAGATGCCGGTCATCCGGGTGGTGATCCGGGATGTGACCGCGGAGCACCAGTTGGAGCAGATCCGGAAGGACTTCGTCGCGAATGCCTCCCACGAGCTGCGCACGCCTCTGGCGATCATCAACGGCTATCTCGAGAACCTGATCGAGGATGACATGCTTTCGGAACCGGCGATGGCCCGCCGTTTCCTGGAGATCATGCGGAAGCACACGGAGCGGATCTCACGCATCGTGGAGGACATGCTGGTCATTTCCCGGCTGGAGTCGGGAGAGGCCAATGCGCTCAAGATCGAACCATTCAAGCTCCGTTCCTGCATCAGTGACATCCTCGAGCGGCTGGAGTCTGTCATCCGCGAGCACTCCGCCACGGTGAACGTCAATCTCGCGGATCCGGAGGTGGTTCTCCACGGCGACCGCTTTTATTTCACTCAGGTGCTTTTCAATCTGGTGGAGAACGCGCTCAAACAGAACCCGCGGCCCGGGCTCCAGATCGCCATCGGATCGAGGAATGCCAACGACAAGATCGAGATCTGGGTTTCCGACAGCGGGGTCGGCATCCCCAGCGCGGATCTTCCCCACATTTTCCGCCGCTTCTACCGCGTGGAGAAACACCACTCTCAGCAGGAAATCAAGGGAACGGGGCTGGGGCTCTCCATCGTCAAACGCGCGATCGAAGCGCACCATGGCACCGTCGGGGTGACTTCAACTCCCGGGAAGGAAACGAAATTCCTCATCACCCTTCCCCTCGCCCATTGACCGGCGGGGATTTCCCCGGAGAATGTCCGGGTGAGCGTTCCCCGCAAGATCGGCCTCTTCGGTGGCACCTTCGACCCCGTCCACCTCGGGCATGTCCATCTGGCGGATCTCGCCCGCAGGACGGTGGGGCTGGATGAGATCAGGTTCATCCCGTGCCAGATCTCACCGCACAAGACCGGCACCCATCCCGCAAGTCCCGCCGATCGGCTGGAAATGCTGGAACTCGCCACCGCGGATCTGCCGTGGGCCGTGGTGGACGACATCGAACTGACCGGCGTGGGGCCGAATTTTTCCTATCTCACCGCGGAACGGCTGCACGCCAGGTTCCCGGACGACCGCCTGTTCTGGATCATGGGCGGTGACCAGTGGGCCGCCCTGCCCACCTGGAAGCATCCGGAAAAACTCGCTGCAGTGGTCGAATTCATCGTGCTCGCGCGGAATGACCGTCCGGCACCGCGCGAGGGCTACCGCATGCATCTGGTGACCGGAGAGCACCCCGCATCCTCGACCGCAATCCGCCAGGGAAAAAGGGATCACCTCCACCCTGTCGTGCGCGATTTCATCGACCTCAGGCTGCTCTATCCCGGTCCTGTCCGGTCAGACCCATCCACCAGAGGATGACCAGGGAGAGCAGCACGGCGGCCAAACCCACGTGTACCACCTGCACCCATTGGTAGATGTGGACTTGGGACATCACCATGCCGAGGACCATCTGGATGAGGACGATGCCCATGGCAGCCTTTTCCACGCGCCCCGCTCCACCATCACGGAACCGCCCGCTCATCCAGTAGGCCCAGATGGACGCCGCCAGCACCGCCCAGGAAAAGCTGCGGTGGAACAGATACACCCACGCCTGCTCCAGTTCGTCGATCCACAGATCGCGCGCCTGGCCAACGTGGGCTTTCGCCATTTCATCGGTGATCTCCCGGATCTGGGAGCCGATCATCCCTTCCGCCGCGACCACCAGCACGAGGATGGTCACGGACCATTTCACCCACCCGGCACCGCCTTTGAGCCGGATCCTCCACGGGGTATCCGTCCCCCGCCACGCGCAGTAGGTGAGGGTCGCCAGCATCACCATCGCCAACGCGAGGTGGGTGGTGATGATGACCGGCTTCAGGCGTGATGACACCACCATTGCTCCGACCAAAGCGTTCACGATCACCAGCATGAGGGAGGCGAAGGCCATCCAGAACACCAAGGGCCGCTTCTTCCGCTGCCAGAAAGCCGCCACAAAGGTGGCAATGGTGAAGATGGAAACAGGGGTGGCGGAAAGCCGGTTGAGATACTCCGTCCACGCGTGTGTGACGTTGAACTCGGCATGGAGGCTTTCGACCGTGACCGACGTCGGATCGAGCCCCTGCTTCTCCGCCGCGCGGCGGAATTTCTCCATCGGCAGCTTGTCAAAATCGATCTCATCCGCAGAGGCGGGAGGCACCAGCTTCCCCCAGCAGCGCGGCCAGTCCGGACACCCCAGCCCGGCCCCCGTGACCCGGACGACCGCGCCGACACAGATCAGAGCCATCAGAGATACCAGCGCCGCAGTCGCCAGTTTTTGAAACCGAGTCATCCCCATGCGGCGAAGATGCTTTCCCGGACAAACGGATTTCCAGAGAAAAGCGTCATCTGCGGGAGAAGTTTCCGCAACCCCCTTGCAATAGCGGTCCATTTGCGACACTTTGCCGCCGTGCGGGGATCCCCATTGCTACGCTCCATTATCATCCTGCTGCTGCTCATCGCGTCGGCGGCGGTCCTGGTGCGCCTCACCGCCACACGGACACCTGCGCCGACCGCCCGCCAGGAGCAGGCCGCCGAGAGCAAACCCACGGACCAGAGACTTCCCTACCGCCTGACCTTTTCGGCGGAAACGGCGGAGGTGAAGCTTTCCGCAGGTGACCAGCCCCCCGTCAGCGAGCTGTCCGGTATTCTCGAAGCAGCCCCACAAGCTCCACTTTTCCTGAGCGTCCGCTGGAAATCCCCCGCAGCCGCCGGTGAACACCGTTTCGCGAAACTGGTTCTGGAACCCGCCGGCAGGCCCACCATCACCCATGTCTTCGACGCCGAGGGCGACATCGACGACGTCTTCGAACTCCCCTGAGATGAGCCACGAACACCATTCCTGCTGCGCCCATCACAGCCATCACCATGAGCTGGAGATCAAGGAGCTGTCCGTCTCCTACCGGCGGGTCGTGGCGTTGGAGGACATTTCGCTGGCAACCTCCTGCGGCAACCGCGTGGCCCTCATCGGTCCGAACGGAGCAGGAAAATCCACCTTGTTGAAAGCCATCGCCGGACTGGTTCCACGGACCGGCGGCACCATCAGTTGGCGTGGTTCCCATGTCCGCAAGTGGTCGCGCGAATTCGCCTACCTTCCCCAACGGGAGGAAGTGGACTGGGCATTTCCCATCACCGTCCGGGGCTTGGTCGAAATGGGCCGCTATCCCCAGACCGGCTGGTGGAAGCGTTTCAGCGCACAGGACCAACAGGCGGTGGATGCCGCCCTGCACTCCCTCGCTCTGGACGATCTCCAGCACCGCCAAATCCGCGAGCTTTCCGGAGGCCAGCAGCAGCGCGCGTTCCTGGCCCGTGCGCTCGCCCAGGAAGCCCACGTGCTGCTGCTGGATGAACCGTTCACCGGCCTGGACCGGAATGCCGCGCAGTTGCTGGGCACCCTGCTCGAACGGCTGGCCAAGGAAGGCCGCCTGGTCATTGCCTCCCACCATGACATGAACACGGTGCCCCTGCTCTTCGACGAGGCACTGGTGCTCAACCGCAGTTCCATCGCCTTCGGCCCGGTCGGGGAAATCCTGACGCCCACCCTCATTTCCGAAACCTTCGCGGCCTGAACCCGGACACCATGCCCGAGCTTCTCACCAATCCTTTCTTCCAGCGGGCGCTTGCCGCCGCCGCGTTCATCGGCTTCACCAACGGCTTCTTCAGCGGCATCGTCATCCTCCGGCGCAATGCCCTCTCCGTTTCCGCCCTTTCCCACACCATGCTGCCGGGGATCGCGCTGGGGATCTTTGTCACGGGGGCGCTCAGCCAGTGGAATGCCTTCCTCGGCGCGCTGTTCGCCGCATTGCTGGTTGGCCTGGGATCAGTCGCCGTCTCACGGGGAAACCGGGTGGGACAAGGCACCGCGCTGGCGGTCCTCTACACCACCGCCTTCGCGGGAGGCATCGCCCTGCTGCCAAAACTGGATACCCGGCAGGAGCTGGAGCATTGGCTGTTCGGGGACATCATCGCCGTCGGCAACTCGGACCTTTGGATCGCCTTCGGCATCGGTGCCGTGATCCTGTTCCTCACCAACCTGCTGATGCGGCCCATCCTGCTGACCCTGTTCGAGCCGAATGTGGCGGCGGCGCAGGGGGTGCACGTGCGGTTCATCCAGTATCTCGTCTTCGCCCTGCTGGTGCTGGCGCTGGTTTCCTCCCTGCAGGCGGTGGGCTGCGTGCTTTCCGTCGGGCTGCTGGTCACCCCGGCGGCGACGGTTTCCCTGTTCACGGACAAGACCTCCGCCCTGTTCTGGGGCGGCGGCGTGCTGGGCTGCGTCGGCTCAGTCGGCGCGGTTCTGGCCTCCGGAGTCCTCGGCATCAGCCCCGGACCTGCCATCGTCATCGTCCTCGGCGGACTGTTCGTCCTCGCCTACCTGCTCAGCCCGAAATACGGCCTCCTGGCGTGGAAAGCACGCTGACGCACTTGCACTGAACCCATCATTCACCTACCCATTTGTCCGATGAAACGCCGACTCGCCCTCTCCACCCTGCTGTTCGTTCCGCTGTTCGCCCATTGCCAACCGGCAAAGGAAACCCCGGCCGCTGAGAAACCCGCCGCCGCGGCGGTGGCGAACACCAAGGTCCGGCTCAAGACCACCCTCGGTGACATCGTCATCGAACTCAACGGGGAAAAGGCCCCCATTTCGACCGAGAACTTCCTCTCCTACGTCAAGAAGAAGCACTACGACGGCACCGTGTTCCATCGTGTGATCGATGATTTCATGATCCAGGGCGGCGGCTTCGCCGTCGATGGAGGCACTCTCGTCCAGAAGCCCGTGGCCGCCCCCATCCAGAACGAAGGTCAGAACGGACTGAAGAACGACCGCGGCACCATCGCGATGGCGCGCACCAGCAATCCCAACAGCGCGACCGCCCAGTTTTTCATCAACGTCTCCGACAACGCCGGGCTGAACTACCCGAGCAATGGTGGCTACGCCGTATTCGGCAAGGTCGTGGACGGCATGACCGTGGTGGACAAGATCAAGGCGGTTGAAACGTCGAACGCCGGCATGCACCAGAACGTGCCCGTCAAGCCGGTGGTCATCGAGAGCGCCACCGTCGTGGAGTGATCCCAGGCTTTTCCCCACCTCCCGCATGCAACTCTGGCTCTGCCCCCTGCTGGCATTCCTCCTTGGCTCCATCCCCTTCGGCCTTCTCATCGCGAAGGCCAAGGGCATCGACATCCGCCAGCACGGCTCCGGCAACATCGGGGCCACCAACGTGCTGCGGGTGGTCGGGAAGAAATATGGCATCACCTGCCTGATCCTGGACGCCCTCAAGGGACTTATCCCGACCATCATCGGGATTTCACTCATCCGCTTCGCCGGGATGAAAAATCCAATGATGATCTCCGCGCTGGATCCCTTCTCCGCGGAATTTCCCATGCTGACCGCCCAGGTGATGCAGGTGATCACCGGCCTCTGCGCCATCCTCGGCCACAATTACTCCCCGTGGGTTGGCTTCAAGGGAGGCAAGGGAATCGCCACCTCGGCAGGTGTGCTCATCGCGATGATGCCAGCCGCCATCGTGATCCTGCTCATCGTCTGGCTGCTGGTGTTCCTCATCTCCCGCTACGTTTCACTCGCCAGCATCGTCACGGCGGCGGTTCTGCCGTTGATCACCCTCTGGGGCTCCTGGTTCCATGGCAAGATCCAGAACGGCACGTGGAACAAGCCGCTGTTCGTCTTCACCATCATCATCGCGGTTCTCGCCATCTGGAAGCACCGGAGCAACATCCAGCGCCTCCGCCAGGGCACGGAGAACCGCTTCCAGCGCAAACCCAAGCCGGGCCATGTCTGAGACCCGTTTCCGCTCCATCGCCATCCTCGGCTCCGGGTCATTCGGCACGGGCATCGCCAAGCTGCTTTCGCCGAAGGTGGAATCCATCGTCCTCATCGGCCGGGATGCGGGTGCGGCGGAAACCATCAACCGGGAACACCGGAACCCGCACTACCTGCCGGACATCGTGCTGCCGGAAAATGTGACCGCTTCCTCCGATCCGGCGGATGCACTGGCCCATCCCCTTCTCATCTTCGTCGTCCCGACTTCCGCCACGCGGGCGACGGCCCTGAACCTGTCGGAGCTGGGCCTCCCGCAGGACCGGGTGCTGCTGTCATGCGCCAAGGGCATCGAGAAACAAACCGGCGACCGCATGAGCGAGGTCCTGCGTGAGGTTTTCCCATCCAACCCGGTGGCCGCGCTTTCCGGCCCGAACCACGCGGAGGAAATCGCCGCGGGCATGGCCACGTGCGCGGTGATCGGCAGCGAAGACCCGCAACTGGCGCTCTCCCTGCAGGACCTTTTCACCCTGCCCCATTTCCGTTCCTACACCAGCGACGACCTGCCCGGCATCGAGATCGGCGGAGCGGTGAAGAACATCTACGCCATCGCCGCCGGGATGGCCCACGGTCTGGGACTGGGGGACAACGCGGTGGCCGCCCTGGTCACCCGCGCGCTGGCGGAGATGACCCGCCTGGGCACCGCGCTCGGCGGACGGACGGAGACCTTTTCCGGACTCTCCGGTGTGGGCGACCTCATCGTCACCTGTTTCTCCAGCCACTCCAGAAACCACCGGGTGGGACTGGCTCTCGGATCCGGCAAGACCTTGGACGAAGCCGTGAAATCACTCGGCATGGTCGCCGAGGGCGTTCCGAACACCCTCTCCATCCATGAGGCCGCCCGCCGTGCGAACGTCCGCACGCCGATCATCGACGCGGTCTATGCCATCCTCTACGAGGGCAAACCCGCCCCTCTGGCGATGAAGGAACTGCTCTCCCGCGATCCGCGCCCCGAATGCGGCTGATCCCCTTTCCTTTTCCTTCCCCACCCACAAGCCAATGGAATTGCTCAAAACCGCGCTCGATTTTCTCCTCCATCTCCAGGACCACCTCAACCAGTTCACCCGGGACTACGGCTCCCTGGTCTATGGCCTCCTTTTCCTCATTGTATTCGCGGAGACCGGCCTCGTCGTCACCCCCTTCCTGCCGGGTGACTCCCTCCTTTTCGCCGTCGGCGCGCTGGCGGCGGATGAGGCTTCCGGCCTGAACATCTGGATCGCCGCCGGCCTCCTGCTGGTCGCCGCCATCCTCGGTGACACCGTGAACTACTGGATCGGCCGGAAGTGCGGTGCCTGGGCCATCCGCACCTTCCCGCGCTTCATCAAGCAAAGCCACATCGACAAGACTTCCGAGTTCTTCGTCCGCTATGGTGGCAAGACCATCATCATCGCCCGCTTCGTCCCGATCGTCCGCACCTTCGCCCCCTTCGTCGCCGGATCCGGTGCCATGGACTACAAGCGGTTCATGTACTTCAACGTCGTGGGTGCCCTGCTGTGGGTCGGGCTTCTGCTCCCGGCGGGCTTCTTCTTCGGACAGATTCCGGTCGTGAAGGAGAACTTCGAGATCGTGGTGCTCGGCATCATCGGATTCTCCCTGCTGCCGATGGTCTATGAAATCGCCGCGGCGAAGCTCCGCAACCGGAAGACGCCGCCGGTTTCGCTGGACTGATTCCACTTCTGTTCGACGCCAGCCACCATCCGACTATCTTGCCCGGTCATGCGCGCCTTCATCATCCAGTCCCTTCTCGTTTCCGCCGCGCTCGCCCAGGATGCCGTCATCGACGGCTGGCTGGAAAGACAGGCCACCATCACCTCCCTGGATGCCGGTTTCACCCAGCAGCGGAAGCTTCCTTCGCTGAAAGAACCGGTGACCACGCCGGGACGCATTTCTTTCGCCAAGCCGGACAAGTTCCGCTGGCAGCTCGGCGAGCCGATGCAGACGCTGGCGGTGTCCGATGGGATCACTCTCACCCTCATCGAGGAGTCTGAAAAGTCCGCCCGCCAGATTTCCAAGGACGCTCCGCAGGCCGCTCGTTTTTCGCTCCTTTCCGGCAAGGCATTCGAAAGCAAGGAGGCGTTCTACGGGAGCTTTGAGATCATCGAGAGCCGGGTCACCGCCGGGATCCATCAGTTCACGCTGAAACCGAAGGACCGGCGCATGCGCTCGAATGTGCCATGGGTCTTCATCGACATTGATCCCGTGAAGAAGGAACTGCGGGCGATGGAACTGGAGATGCAGGACAAGTCCCGCGTGCGCACCGTCTTCGAAAACCCGCGGTTCAATACCAAGCTGCCTGATTCATTCTTCAAGCCGGACCTGACCGGCTACAAGGTGAAGTGAGGATCAGGGGGCTTCCGGAGCGCCTTCTTGATCCTCGGTGGGCTCGAAGAAGGTGGCGCGGCCGGAAGAGGGAGTCTCCGAGGAGGAGGGCCGGGAGAAGGCCGGTGTGACATCCGAGGTTTTCGTGGGGCCCACAGGCTTCACCCGCGGGCTTTTCCCCTGTTCGGCTGACTTCGCGCTTTCCGTGTTGGCTGGCACCGCCGCTTTCGACTGTCCGCCTTTCAAGACCCACACCGCTGCCAGCACGAGCAGGACGGCGATGAGCAAGGCGGAAGTCCCGGAATGATTGCTCCTCTTCACAATGACCACGATTGATTCATCGGCAGGCCCGGGCACGGGCGGTTGAGGGCGTTTGCTCATTGGGAACGGGCACGTGGTGAACCGTTGCAGACCATCAATCAAGCGCAATCCGGCGAGAGGAGCCGCCCCACCACTCAGATGCCCTCCACCGGAATCACGTCCACAGCCACCTTGAGCTTCTGCCCCCCAGCCCCGAGGGTGACACCCCGCAGGGGGCTGACATCCGAGAAATCCCGCCCCCAAGCGATGGTGATGTGACGCTCGTTGGGCAGCATGTCATTGGTCGGGTCCGCATCGATCCACCCGGCTTCCTCTCCGCAAAAAACCGACACCCAGGCGTGGGAGGCATCCGCGCCGGTCAACCGCGTCTGTCCTGCGGGTGGTTTTGTCTCCAGATAGCCGCTGACATAGCGCGCGGGCAGGCCGAGCGAACGCAGGCAGGCCAGCATGAGGTGCGCGAAGTCCTGGCAGACCCCCGCCTTCTTCCGGAGGACCTCCGACACCGGTGTCGCCACATCGGTTGCGACGGTGTCAAATTTGAACTCCCTGTGGATCCTGCCCATCAAGGCGATCACCGCCCCGAGGATCGGCCGGCCCGCAGGGAAATCCTGCCGGGCGTAGTCCGCGAATTCCTTCGCCGTCGGGACCATCGGCGAAGCGAAGCGGAAGGCCCCCGCCTCCGAATATCCATTCAGGACGGAAGATCCGCATGCGGCCCGGACACGCTCCCAGGCGGGGGTTCCCTCCGCCTTCGGATGCACGGTAGGGAAAACCTCCACGAAGCTGTGGGCGACCACCTCCAGTTCGCCGTGACTCCCCTCCATCTCGAAGTAGGTGGTCACATTCCCATAAGCGTCCGCATGGACCCCGCGTCCCACCGGAACCGGCTGGATGGAAAGCTCATGCCACGGGCAGCGCTGGTTGGGAAGAGGACGGGGCGCCAGCCGCGCCATGTGATGGGAAACGGTGACCATCCCCTCGTAGAGGTAGCTCGTGCGATGGATCAGCTCGTATTTCATCCGACGGGGGACCATCCCATGAACGACCTGCCCTGAAAAGGCGGAATCAGCCGATCCATGCCAGAAACTCCTGGTTCCCATCCGTGCCGGTGATCTGGGAAGGGATCACCCCCCGCCATTCGCGGCCGTGTTCCTCCGTGACGAATTTCCTGATCTTCTCCACCGCCCGTTCATGGAGCGCCGGATCACGGACAATCCCGCCTTTCCCGATGTCATCCCGGTCCAGCTCGAACTGGGGTTTGATGAGGGAAATCACACTGCCCTTTTCCTCCAGGATGGAGAAAACGGCGGGTAGCACCTTGGTCAGCGAAATGAAGGAAAGGTCCATCACCGCCAGCATGACCTTTTCTCCGATGTCCTCCGGGACCATATGGCGGGCATTGAACTGCTCTTTCGCGATCACCCTGGGGTCGTTCCTCAGCTTCCAGACGAGCTGGTTGGTGCCCACATCCACGGCGTGCACCCTGGCGGCGCCACGTTGGAGGAGGCAGTCGGTGAAACCACCTGTCGACGCCCCGACGTCAAAGCAGACCCAGCCGGCAGGATCCACGCCGAAGGCGTCCAGCGCCCCTTCCAGCTTGAAGCCGCCGCGTCCGACGTATTTCGGCTTCTCTTTCACTTCCAGCGGCGCGTCCAGCGGGAGCTTCACGCTCGGCTTGTCGATCACCCTGTCCCCGCTCTTCACTTCGCCTGCGAGAACCAGACGCTTCGCCTGTTCCCTGGAATCACAGAGACCCCGGGATACCAGCAGCGCATCGACACGTTCCTTCATGGGTGGGAGACCTTCGTGTCCTTGAAATATCCCCGCCCCGCAAGGCAATTTGCCGCTTGCCTACGCGCACCGCACCCGTCAACGATCCGCGCCGTGACGCGCCACCGCACCGACGACCTCCGTATTTCAGGCATCAATCCGCTCATTTCACCCGCGGTGCTCGCCTATTACCTGCCCATTTCCGAGCAGGCGTCAGAACTGGTGGCCAGCGCGCGTGCCCAGGCCGAAGCCATCCTGCGTGGCGATGACGACCGCCTGCTGGCCATCGTCGGCCCCTGCTCCATCCATGATCCGGAAGCGGCCATGGAGTATGCGGCGAAGCTCAAGAAAGAGGCGGAGCGCCTGAAGGACGACGTCTTTGTCGTCATGCGGGTCTATTTTGAGAAGCCCCGCACCACCGTCGGCTGGAAAGGGCTGATCAATGATCCGCATCTGGACGATTCCTTCGACATCAACCACGGACTCCGCGTCGCCCGCGGACTGCTGCTGGATCTCGCGAACATGGGAGTCCCCGCCGGCACCGAGTTCCTCGACACCATTTCCCCGCAATACATCGCGGATCTGATCGCCTGGGGCGCCATCGGCGCACGGACGACGGAATCCCAGATCCACCGGGAACTGGCGTCCGGACTCTCCATGCCCGTGGGCTTCAAGAATGGCACCGGAGGGTCGATCCAGATCGCGCTGGACGCCATCCAGTCCGCCTCCCGGCCGCACCACTTCCTCTCCGTCACCAAACAGGGAGTTTCCGCCATCGTTTCGACGGCCGGCAACGAATCCTGCCACCTGATCCTCCGCGGCGGGAAATCCGGACCGAACTACGACAAGGAAAGCGTGGCGGCGGCGGAAGCGATGCTGCGGGAGCAGAACCTGCCGCCCAGCGTGATGGTGGACTGTTCGCACGGGAACTCCATGAAAGACTACCGCAACCAGCCGATGGTGGCTGCGGATCTGTGCAACCAGATTTCCGCGGGATCCCGGACCGTCACCTCAGTCATGATCGAGTCCAACCTGGTCGAAGGCAACCAGGGGCTGTCCAAGGACCTTTCCTCGCTCGTCCGGGGCAAGTCCGTCACTGACGCCTGCATCGGCTGGGATGACACCGTGGAGGTTCTGGACCGCTTTGCGGCGGCCATCCGAGCGAGACGTCATTGACCTTTCCGCGGACAACGGCTATTTCCGGGAGGTGATGTCCAAGGCGGTTCATCCCGTATGCCGTGATCGCGTAGTTCGCGGCGTTATTGCAAATGATTGCTTCCCGCAACGTGGGTTGATCCGGTAATTTCCGGCCTGTCAGCCATGCGGCCCCACCCGGCTTCCTTTCCAGGAGAGACACTTTCACCTGTTCCCTTTTACTAATGGATCTCACCAGCGAATCGTCCCAGAGCGTCATCACCTGCCGTAACAGCCAAGGCACCGAGCTGACCGCGAACCTCCTCCGCATCAAGCGTTACTCCGTCGTCTTCGAGGTCTATAACCCTTATAGCATCCTCCAGCTCTCGGAAGTGCTTTCCGACTTCCGGATCATGGCATCACGGAGGCTGCTGTACCACGGCAAGGCGGTGGTCAGCAACCTGCTCAACACCGGCATCGTCCTGGTCTGCGAGGCGATGCTCGATGAAGGCTGGGTCGAGGTTGATTTCCTCTCCAGCGTCGCCGCGGATACCAGCGGTGACCTTTCCAGCCAGTTCCTCTCGTTCATGAGCGAGTGGAAGTCCGCCAACAAGGTGCAGGATCCGTTCAAGCTGGTGGTGGCGGACCTTTCCAGCATGCTCTCCGGAGTCCAGCACTGGCTCACCGGCGTGGATGTGGGCATCCGCACGACGGTGACGCGCCGCCGGGACGACCTGGAGCAGGAGATCTTCGCCAGCATCGAGAACCGCGTGGTCGAGGAGGTCCTTCCTTCCATGGAGAGATTCGAGGACATCGCGAAGGAAATCGGCGATGCGGAGATCGCCGTCCACAAGTCCTATGTGCGGCGTGAGATCCACCCCATCGTCCTCTGCTCTCCGTTCCTTTACCGGACCTACACGAAGCCGCTGGGCTACGCCGGCGACTACGAGATGGTGAACATGATGCTGAGGAACCCCTACGAAGGCTCCTCCGCCTTCGCCAAGCTCCTCAACTTCGCCCTTCTGAACACCGAGCCCGTGGTCGCCCACCGCAACCGCATCGACTACCTCGTCGAGCTGCTGCGCTCCGAGTGCGTCCGCAGGGTCACCAAGGGCAAGACACGGGTCTTCAACCTGGCTTGCGGTCCTGCGGTGGAAGTGCAGCGCTTCCTGCGCGAGTATGACGAGAGTGACCTGGCGGAGATCGACCTCCTCGATTTCAACGCGGAAACCCTCGAATACACCCGTGAGCGCATCGTCGAATCGCGGCACGCCGGCGGCCGGGAAACCCAGGTCCGCTACTTCCAGCGATCCGTCCACCAGCTCCTCCGCTCCGCGACGCAGGGCGGAGAGGAGGATTTCACCAACTACGACATCGTCTATTGCGCGGGTCTTTTCGATTACCTCTCCCAGCGGGTCTGCAAGCGGCTTGTCGAACTGTTTTGCACGATGGTGCGGCCGGGCGGCATCGTCATCGTGACCAACGTGGCCGCCGCCAATCCGCGGAAGGCGTGGATGGAATACGTGATGGAGTGGAACCTGATCTACCGGGATGATGACGAGATGAGGGATCTGGTCCCTGAGGGATTCCCCGTCTCCCGCGTCGAGATCAAACCTGACCTGACCGGTGTGAACCTCTTCCTGGAGATCGAGCGCGCCAATGCTTGAAACGGTCGTCCATACCCATGAGAACAGCGCTGAGTTCAAGCGTCTGTTCCGTGACTATGAAGATCGCATCGCCGTCTCCAATTCACGGCGGGCCGCGCTGCTCGCCGCGATTTTCATGCTCGGCGGATGCACGCTGGACTACGTCGTTTTTCCGGAGCTGGCCAACAGCTTCCTCCTCATCCGCATCGCCTCATTCGTCCTGCTGGGTTCGATCTTCCTGCATCTCGGCAGGATCGACGTCGAGGACAGGGGGCATTTCATCTCAGCCGGCATCGCACTGATCCCGCTCATCGCCATCTGCGCGATGATCGTGAGAACCGGCGGCGGCAACTCGGAGTACTACGCGGGCCTGAGTCTGGTCCTCGTCGGACTGTCACTGCTGCTCCGCTGGTCATTCCGGAAATCGCTGGCGATGATCAGCGTGTGCCTCGTCTTCTACGCGCTCAGCGTTTCGCTGGCGAAGGAACCCGTCAACCGGCAGATCCTTTTCAACAACAGCTATTTCCTTTTCGTCACCTCCGTCTTCGTGGTGGCGGGCAGCTATTTCTACGAGCAGCTCCGGTTCCGGGAGTTCGCCCTGCGCAACGAGGTGGAGAAGTCCCACGAGTTGCTGGAAAGCCAGAACAAGCAACTCAGCGAACTGGACGAGGCGAAGACGCACTTTTTCGCCAACATCAGCCATGAGCTGCGCACTCCCCTCACCATCATGCTCGGCATCACCGAGCGGTTGAAAGCCTCCATCTCCAGGCAACCGGCGGACGCGAAGATGACGGAGATGACCCAGATGCTGGAACAGAACGGCCTCCGGCTCCTCAAGCTGATCGACGACCTGCTCGACCTCGTCCGGTTCGACACGGGACACACGGACATCAACACCCAGGCCACCGCGATGGACGCCCACCTGGATGGTCTGTTGCTCTCGCTGCGGCACCTGGCGGAGCAGGACCGCGTCAGCCTGGTCTGGGAAGGCAAGTCCGACGTCGGGCGCGTGATGCTCGACCGGGACAAGTTCGATAAGATCCTGCTCAACCTGGTCATCAACGCCATCAAGTTCACTCCATCCCGGGGGGTGATCGATGTGAAGGTGGACATCCGCGGAGGAAAGCTCCTCCTCACGGTGGAGGACACCGGCGTGGGCATCGCCCCCCATATCCTGCCGCGGATTTTCGAGCGCTTCTGGCAGGTGGATACCTCCTCCACGCGGAAGTTCCAGGGGGCTGGTATCGGCCTCGCCCTGGTGCGCAGCCTCACACAGGCGATGGAGGGAGAGATCACGGTGGACAGCCAGCCGGGAGTCGGCACGAAGTTCACGGTGAATTTCCCGGTCGAAACGGCATCGGAAACGACCGAAACCGAGATCGAGGAACCCCTCAAACACGGTGGGAAGATCGCTGATCTCCACCGCCGTGCCGCCATGGCGGTCCCCGGGAAAATCCAGTCCACCACCCCGTCCGGCCCCACCGGCGCGCTGCGGGCACCTCTTCCACCGGTTTCCATCGGTGGCCGCCCGAGCACCGCGCGGCCGTTGGTCCTCATCGCGGACGATGAGCCGGACATCCGGCGCTTCCTGCGCATGCAGCTCGAGGACGTGGATGTCATCGAGGCGGCGGACGGCGCGGAGGCATTCCAGCTCGCCCAGCAACGCCAGCCGCAGCTCGCCCTTCTCGACCAGATGATGCCGGAGATGGATGGCGTGGAAGCCTGCCGCAGGATCCGCGAGAACCACACCACACGCAGCACCGCCATCATCATCCTCACCGCCCGCGCGGATGAGCAGACGAAACTCAACGCGCTCCAGGCCGGCGCGAACGACTTCCTCACCAAGCCGTTCTCCACCGCGGAACTGAGCCTCCGCCTGTCGAACCAGCTCGCGATGGCCCGCATCCGCCGGGAACTCCTCGACCTCAACACGGAACTCCAGTCCGCGATCGAACAGATCAAGGAGAATGAGGTCGCGATGGTGCGGAACGAGAAGCTTTCATCGCTCGGCCGGATGAGTGCTGGCATCATCCATGAGATCAACAACCCGTTGAACTACGCGACCGCCGGCCTGCACGCGCTCGCCACTTTCACCCGCAGTCTTCCGGACAAGGACCAGGAGGATTTCGAGGACATCCTGAAGGACATCCGCGAGGGCGTGGAGCGCGTTTCCCAGATCGTCATCGACCTGCGCCAGTTCACCCGTGAGGACAACGGCATCAGCGGGGACGCGGATCTGACCGAAGTCATCGCCCGCTCCCAGCGCATGGTGAGCCACCAGGTGGGCAAGGAAATCTCCTTCAAGCTGAACGCTCCGCCCCACGCGATGATCCGCGGCAATGCGAACCAGCTCGTCCAGGTTTTCGTCAACTTTTTCCAGAACAGCATCGACGCCATCAACGAGCGGCCCGCCGTGCCGGAACCCGCTCCCGGGCAAATCGAGGTCACCATCGAGCCGGTCGGAGAGGGCTGGACGCTCACCGTCCGTGACAACGGCGTGGGTATCCCTCCGGAGAACCTCCAGAAGATCTTCGACCCGTTCTTCACCTCGAAGGACGTTGGCAAGGGCATGGGCCTCGGCCTTTCCATCACCCACCAGATCCTCCAGGGACATGGCGCGATCATGGAGGTGGACAGCCGCCCGTCCCAGTACACCGTGTTCCGCCTGACATTCCCCGGCGTTGCCTCCAAACAACCGGGAGATTCCGCTCTCGACCCTGTCGCCTGACCCATTCTAGAAATTCACCCATTCATCCCTCCATTCCCTTTCCCCACTGATCCATGAGCAAAGACATCGACTCCTACGACTATCAACGCTATGCCATTCTCTTCGTGGATGACGAGGCGACCACACGGAAGTATTTCCGGCGCCTCTTCGGGGAGAAATTCCGCATTCTTGAAGCGGAAGACGGTGTGGAGGCCCTCGCGGTCTTCAAACAGCATGCGGACGAGATCGGCGTCATCGTGACCGACCAGCGCATGCCGAATGAAACCGGTGTCGGCTTCCTCTCGAAGATCGCGGACAAATATCCGGATATCATCAAGATCCTCTCAACGGCCTACTCCGACATCGACGCCGCGATCGGCTCGGTCAACCAAGGTGGCATCTTCCGTTACATGACGAAGCCGTGGGACATCCCGCAGCTCGAAGTGACGCTTCGCCGCGCGATGGAGTTCTTCACGGTCAAACGTGAGCGTGACGCGCTTCTGGGCGCGAAGATGCAGGCCATGGGCAACGTGCTGCTCTCGAGCCGCCTCGCTTCGTTCGCCCTCGCCCCCGTCTGTGCGGGCATTTCCCTGAAGCGTGGTGCTGAGGCCATCGCCTCCTTCCTCCAGACCGGGGTGGCCGGACGCCGCACCGGGGATGATGAGGAATCCGCCTTCCGCTCCCCGGATTGGGCACGGCTCCACAGCCGGCAGATCGAGCTGGCAACCGCCCTCGAGAAGCAACTTTCCGAAGCTCTCGCCGTTGCCGGCCTCCAGGAGCGCATCGCCGCCCTGGAAGCGCAGCTTACGGCAGCCGGTGCCGAGGACGTCCTCGTCGGCGCACCCGAGCTGGCCACACGCGTGCAGGCCAAATCCGATCCCACCCCCAAGCTGCTGGACGCCCTGCTGGGCCGGACCGACGACAGCGACATCATCACCGCGGCGGTCAGGATCCTGGCGGCCTATATGGCGATCTATGATGCGGGTGGCACCATCCGCCGCATCCGCGGAGAAGGCCTCACACTGGACATCACGGAAGTCACCTCCACCGCTCCGGCGAGGACTCCAGGCGCGGAGACCGCCAAGTGGCTGATCGACGACGATCTGCTGATCTCCGCCGCGCTGGGCCTCCTCTGATCCGGCACAAGGTCAGCGTCAGCGTTGACAAGCAAGGAATGTGAACTAGTGTGGGTGCGTTCATCCACCCTTACCCACCCCCGTGAAACGGCGCGAAGTCGAAATCATCCAGAAAGACGGTAGGCTGCTGGTTTTTTTTGCGAATGATGTCTTCCCGGCATCACTTCCCATCATTGCCCGTGAAAGCCGCTTCAATGCAACGGAGCTTTGCACCCGCCTCGGTGTGTCGGAGCGTCACCTGCGCCGCCTTTTCGAGGAAGGCCTCGGCATCGGCGCCAAGGAATGGCTCCGCCAGGAACGCATGGTGGTGGCACGCAACCTCCTGAGGGAAGGCACCCCGATCAAGGAAGTGGCCACCCAGCTCGGCTTCGCGAACTACAAGAACCTCAACCGGGAGTTCCTCGCGTTCTATGACATCAGCCCGTCCGACTACCAGCGGCGGGAGCTGGCGAAGCTGAAGGCCACCGCGATCTGAGCGGAGACGCTCAGAAACGCAGTGTCGTCTGCAGGACGAACGCGATGGCGTCTCCCGGAGGGTCCACGAAATTCGTCCTGCCACCTGGGTGCAGGACCCACTGCACGCTCGGCTGCAAGGTCCACCAGGCGGTCAACTGCGCCTTGTAGGAAAGTTCCACAAGCCCTTCATAGTCGGGGATCTGGAAGTCGGTGCCATAGTTGCGGTTCACGTCCCGCACGCCATCCCCGATGTCGTCGCTGACCTTGAGATAGGAAAGCCCCAGCCCGATGGTGTCCCAATCCCGTCCGGGGATCAACCCCTTGAGGACGATGCCGCCATCAATGCCGAACTCGGTGAGATTCCGGTCTCCCGGTGCGGCGGCAACCCGGAAGAAGCCGATCGCGCCCTGCATGGCCGGGTCCCCGCGCCCTTCCTCAAGCCAAAGATATTGTTCGGCGAGGAGGTAGCCGCCGTAGTTCCCACCATGTTCGCGGGGTTCCGGCGGATTGAGGCCGAATGATGAGTCCACGATGAAGGAAACACCTTCCCGCACGTCACTGAACTCATCGGTATGGTAGAATCCGCCAAGCTTCAGGCTGCCCGGCAAGCCGCTCTCCCGGTTCCAGCGGAAGCCGGTTTCCGCGTAGATGAGTGCCCCTTCACTCCCATCCAGGCTGAAGTCCACCCCGTGGTAGCTGTCGTCCGGATTCCCCTCGTAAACCGCCGCCTGGACGTAGAACCCGTCGGTGGGCTCCACTTTCATGAACACGCCCAAGGCACCATAGGGAGTCGAAGGCAGGGAATGGTTTCCGTACGGGAAATCAGGGATCTGATAGAGATTGAAGGCCAGCGTGGGATAGAAAAACGTCTGGTTGAGGAAATTGATGGAAGACAGCGAATTGTAATATTCCGGCGCGATGAAGTCCCGGTCCACGGACATGATACCCGCCTTGACCATCAGCTTGCCATCCAGCAGTTCCTGGGAATACCAGGCCTCCCACAGCCGGAGCATGTTCGAGAAATCGACAAGGTTCACCTTATTCATGTCCCCAATGTGTTCGTCGGAGAACCCCTCCTCGCCATGAAGCCACACGGAACTGAGGAAGAACCTTCCTCCGTCCAGACCGACGAGTTTCTCCAGATCAAGGTCAACCACCCCCAGAAGCGCTCCTTGGTACACGGTCCCGGTCTTGATCCCCCCATCCACGTTGCTTGGCAGGCTGCCGAAATAGAAAAGCTCGAAATCGGCCCCCCGCTCCTTGAGGTCCGTCCTCAATCCGCCCCAGGTTCCGAGCATGTAGTCGCCCTCCAGCCACGTCATCAGCGGGGACTTTTCCTGCGGAGCCGTGGCGGGCAAGTCACCTGCCATTGAAAGCGGGGCCGCCAGCGCGAGAGCCGTGAGGGAGATGGAGAGCTTGGAAAGCATGGATTTCATTTGCCTTTTGGTGAGGGTTTTTTCGTGGAAAGTTCCTTGCACACCCCTTTGATGATCCCCTTGAGGAGCATTCCCATGGTGGAGAAGTAGCTGTTGGTGATGTTCGAGGAAAGGTAGGCCAGGTAGATGTCATTGGAGGACGACCAGTTCCTCGACGCGAAGTACAGGGGCTTCTCAGCCACGCGGTACTTGGATTTGTTGAATGCCAGACCCTTGAAGTTGTAGATGTCGTTGCCGTATTTCTCGCTGAGCTCGAAGAACAGCTTCGCGAACTTGTCATCGTTGTATTTGCCCAGCTCCAGCCGGACGAAAGTCGCCAGGCAGAGGTTGAGCACCTCCTTGCCCTCCGCCCGGAAAATGTCCACGGCTTCCATGTGCACCGCCGTCGCCAGCCGTCCGTAGCGGGACTCATCACAGCGCGAGGTGTTCGCGGAGTAACCGATCACCTCACCGTCACGGTAGATCGGATCATAGAACACGAATCCCACGATCCCGCCCTCGCGGTCATAGGCGACGAATTTTCTCACATCCGGTTCCGTCCCCCACACCGGCTTGCGGGCGTAGATCCAGATCTCCCGGTCGTTGAGGATCTTGTTCCCCATCCATTTGGCGGAAACGGCCTCCAGCTTCGCCGGATCGATGTCCTCCAGCCGATCCTCACGGATGACGATCCCTTCGCGCTTGGCCTCGTTGCGCGCGCGCTTGATCATGTCCAGTTCCTTCCAGTTCCCCTGTGTGTTGTAGGTCTGGATGGGCAGTTCCGGTTCCGGCCCCAGGCAATTGATCTTGTAGCCGCGACGCCGCAGTTCCTCGGCGCAGTGTTCCGAGATGACGATGAAAGAGGCCTCCGGATCGTCCCCCAGAAACAGGTCCAGGAACTCCCCCAGGTCCTCCCTGGCGCAGACGGGATCCGCCAGGACGATCCGCTTTGGCTTGCGGGCGAAAACCGGGTGGGAGACCGTCGTGAAGGCAACGTATCCCAGCCGGTCATCGATGAAATACTCCATCCCGTCCTGAAGCGTGGCGTAGGACATCGCCTCCCGCCCATACTTCCGGAGAAATGGCGACAACTTCTCCCACTTTCCGGCTCTGTCGAATGTCAGTGCGTCTGGCCCGAGAATCTTCTGAATTGCCATGCGCGGGAACTATGTTCGGTTCGGAGCGGGTATCACGCCTTATCCTTCATTCAGCCAAAAAATCAAGGACGGCATGGTTGAAGGCCTCCGGAGCCTCGACCGGGGCGAAATGGCTCACTCCCTCCAGAATCCGGAGCCGGGCGGCCGGGATCAGTTCCTCCATCCTGCCGCTTTCCTCACGACGGACGATGTCGGTCTCCCCGACGAGCAGCAACACCGGGCACGCGACCTTTTTGAGATCTTCCTCCGCGAAGGCGGGGAGGGTCAGCCACATGTCCTTCAACTTCGAGAATATGACCGGCCAATGCTCCGGACCGTCCGGAGAGAGCGCCTTGTATCCTTCGGACAGGATGGCCGGAAAATTTTCCGGAGTGGCACCCTCGATCTCCTGGCGGAACTCATCCGTCATCCCTTCCGGCCGGGAATGGGTGCCGAACGCGACCACCTTCCGGACCAAGTCCGGCCGGTCCATGGCGATCTGGAGACCGGTCACCCCGCCGTCACTCCAGCCCACGATGTCCACCTCCGTCAGACCCAGGTGGTCCAGCAACGCCCCGAAATCCTCCGCCATGATGCGGAAGTCGATGGTCCCGCCGGCATCCGGCGTGCGCCCATGACCGCGGGCCTCGGGAACGATGAGTTTGTAACGCTCCGCAAGTGCGGGGATCTGGCAGAACCAGCTTTCGATGGTCGCCGCTCCACCGTGGATCAACAACAAGGGAGGCCCGTCACCAAAAGTTTCGTAGTAGATTTCCGCGCCATTGACGCTGACCAGGGCCCCTGGAGCCCGGTTCGGGATCTCGGGAATCCCCGTCATTTCCAGTGCCGATGACTCAAGGGTAACCTGCTCATCGTGAGCGGGTTTCGGGATGTTGTTTTCCATGATGAGCGGTGCTACCAGAACGACGCATCCGGCAAGCCCCTCATGTGGCCTCCTTTTCGGACCCGTCTGCCACGATGATCAGGAAAAGTTAAATTTCATCAATGCGAAAACTGAAATAAATTTCCGCATTTTCATGAATGGCACGGGAGCATCTCACTCGTGTTCACTGAGGAAGCGCTCGGCTTCCAAGGCGGCGGCACACCCCTGCCCTGCGGCGGTGATGGCTTGGCGGTAGAAATGGTCCGCGACATCACCCGCGGCGAAGAGGCCGGGCGTTTTGGTGGAGGTGCGGCCCGGATTCTGGAGGATGTAGCCGTTCTCATCCTTATCCACCAGATCGCCGAGGAACGCGCTGTTCGGCACATGGCCGATGGCGACGAACACGCATGCCACATCCAGTTCACTTTTCTCTCCGGTCACCAGGTTGGTGATCTCCACGGCGCGCATCTCGCCCTTGTCGTCAGTGAGGTATTCGGTGACGCCGGAATTCCACACCGGTTCGATCTTCGGGTTTGCCAGAGCGCGATCGGCCATGATTTTGGACGCACGCAGTTCTTCCCTGCGGTGGATGAGATAGACCTTGCTGGCGAAGCGGGTGAGGAATCCCGCCTCTTCGCAGGCACTGTCCCCTCCACCGATGACGGCAACAGGAACGTCCCGGTAGAACGCACCATCACAGGTGGCGCAGGAGGTGAGGCCGTGGCCGATGAGTTGCTTTTCATTCGGCAACCCCAGGTGACGGGGGGCCGCTCCGGTGGCAATGATGACGGTCTTCGCCTCGAAAGATTCCTCACCAGCTTTCAGGAGGAAGGTGCCGTCCGCGCGTTTTTCCACGGATTCCACGCTGGCCCATGCAATGCGGGCGCCGAATTTCTCCGCCTGGCTCTGCATGTTCATCATCAGCTCCGGCCCCATGATCCCCTGCGGAAAGCCGGGGAAGTTCTCGACTTCGGTGGTCGTCGTGAGTTGGCCTCCGGGCTGGGTTCCGGAAAGAAGGAGCGGCGAGAGATTGGCGCGGGCGGTGTAGATCGCGGCGGTGTATCCGGCACATCCGGTGCCGATGATGATGACGTTTTCCATGATTCAGGGAGGCGCTGTGGCGCGGAGGAGTATTCGGACGGATCGTCCGATCCGTCAACCTCTTCACTGGATGCCGCGCAGCATTTTCTGCTGCTTGATCCAATCCCGGTCCTGGGAGGAAAGACGCTCCTCCTTCGTCTGTGAACGGAGGCCGTCCGGCTCGATCAGAACCAGGTTCCCCTTGTGGTAGTTCAGAAGCTTGGCGAACACCTTGCGCCCCTTCGTGTCCTGCCACTCCCGGTAGCCTTTTTTCTCCAGCCCCTTCCTCCAGGTCCCGTAGGTGGTGGAGGAAGCGATCTCACCCTGTTTGATGAGACCCCAGGTGAAATCCGCGTCGCCCCGCTTGTAGCCACGGTAGCGTCCGACGACTTCGCCGTTCGGACCGAGCAGCAGGAGGGTCGGATGACCGAGAACCTTGTAACGCTTCTTCAGATCGGTCGCAGCCTGTTTCCGCCGCAGCACCTTTTCATCGTGTTCCGCGAAGCTGTCGGTCTCAATGGAGGGATTCGAATCCACGACAAGACGGACCAATTTCTCATCCGCCCAGGCACCGAAATCCGGCCTGGAGAACAACTCCTCGCTGAGCGCTTTACCGGGCGCGGACCGAGGATCCGTGAACCAGATCAGCAGCGGCTTCCCTTCTCTGGAAGCCCTCCGTCTGGCGACGGCCTCGTTATCCTCCCAAGGACCCTTCCTGGGATTCGAAAGCAGTGTGCCGAGTTCCGGAAGCCCCTTGTCCGGATTATCCGGATCCGTGAAGACGAGATCCTCCTCCGGGACGATGGCAGCGGCAAGCCGCGCGGCATCCACATTCCCCCCGGGAGCAACCTGGGTGCCGTCCCTGCCTTTCGGCCGGAGCTCAGGGGGGATGCCGGTGGCACCGAACGGATTGGGTTCCTTCCCTTCGTCCTTCTTCCCCAGTCCGCAGGCAGTGACGCAGAGCCCCACCAACCCGGCAAGGCAGATACGGATGCTGGCGGCGGAAAATCGGACCGGAAAAGCCATGGTGTTACTTCTTGAGGCGGACGGGGGTTCCGCAATAGATGCAGCGGAACCATTTGAACGTCAACATATGGAGGGCCGTGGGGATAATGTGCCCGATACCCGGAACATGGTGGGCTTTGGAGTTTTTCCGGCAGTTGCGGGGCCAGAATAGACGCTGGCCGCAGATCCGGCATTTTCCGCCCACTCCGAAGATCAGGTAAAGGAATCCCACCACGGGAAGGGCAGCCGGGATGGCAAGCAGCCATTTCGGCACCCACGGAAGGCTTCCGGGGAACTGGTCCGAAACAAAGAGCAACCCTGCGGATAGGATGGCGGCAGGCAACAGGATCATCAGCAGCAACGTGATGATCGCCCCCAGCGCCAGACTCATCGGATGGGTGTGGAGGACGCCCTTGATAAAGAAGCGTGAATTCGGATTTTTCCCGCGGTTCGTCTCTTCACGGGGAGCACGCAGAAGGGCCACACGGTCGTTCTCCTGCAGGGACTTTTTACGGGGCGGCCTCTGTGCCGGGATATTGGAAAACTCCTCGAAGGTCTTCACCCGGCTGGTATCGATATCCAGACGAGACTCCGGTACCGCCGCCCTTTGGATGAGGCCGCTCGGAGAAGGTCTGGATAGGTCGGCGGGTTCCCGCCGGGCGGATGAGCCGGCAACTGGCCGCTCTTCCGGAGATGGCGCCGCCGGGCGTGAATCCTCATCACTGTCGCTCACCCGCACCTCCAGATCACCGGAGTACCGGTTGAGCAGGATGGCCGGCGGGATGTCGGAAACCGCCAGCTTGTTGTCGACCATGATCTTGACCGGCAGAGGGATGGCACAGGGGGAATCCTCCAACATCTGGGCGACCTCGGCGTTCCCCTCATAGTTCACCGGCATCTGCCGGGGCGCTTCCTTCCCTACCGGCAGCGCTGAGATCCCGGTCATTTCACGGGCGGTCTCAACCCATTCCTCCACGGATTCGCGTGCCGGAGTATGATTGGAGATCTTCAGGATGGAATTCGCCTTTTCCAAGGCGGCAACAAGATCATCCACCCCAGCATGGGCAATCGCTTCAATGTCGAGAAATCCCGCGACTTCGAGCAATTCCTGAACTGATTTCCCGATTCCGGGAATGGTGGTGATCTGCGCCATTCTGGGTTCTGCCGCTGAAAATAGGGATACCGCCGTCCGTGGCAAGCGTCATCCCAATGCCGAAAGCATATCCCGCAGTTGCTGGAGTTTCTGTTTCCAGTCCGCAAGGCGGGCCTTCTCCTGTTCCACAACCTCAGGCGGGGCCCGGTCCACGAAGCTGGCATTGCCCAGTTTGCCCTCGGCTTTCCGGACTTCCTGCTCGGTCTTCTCAATCTCCTTGGTGATGCGGATGCGCTCCGCCTCCACATCGATGAGGCCTTCCAACGGCATGTACACTTCACCCACGGGCGTGATGGATGCGGGAGTGCCTTTCGGGGCTTCGTAGGAGGAATCGAGGACGATCTCCCCCGCCCCGGCAAGCAGCGCGAGGATTTTCGCCTCGGAGGCAACCCAGTCCGGAGCCAGTTTGACGATGAAGCGGATGTCCTTCCGCGAACCCATCTTGTACTCCGCCTTCAGATTGCGGATGCGGGCTGCGGCTTCATAGATATCGGCGGCGACTTTCTTCGCCGCATCGATGCTCTCCACGTGGACAAGTGCCAGCAGTGGCTCATCCGGCAGCGGCTTGCACATCAGGTATTCCCCGGCGGAAACGTAGCCCATGCGGCTGGACAGCTCCTCCGTCACGTGCGGCATGTACGGATGCAGGAGCTGGAGGAAACGGCTCATCACCGCATCGAACGTGCCCAGCGTGGCCGCGCGCTCCGCAGGCGTCGCGGTTTCCCGCAGGTCCAGCTTCACCGCTTCCAGGAAGCGGTCGCAGAACTCCGCCCAGAGGAACTCGTAAAGGCGCTGGGCGATCTCACCGAAGCGGTAGTCCGCGTAGAGCGCCGCCAGATCCGCGTTCAGTTCGTCCAGCTTCGCCATCACGTCCAGGTGATAGACGGGCAGGTCCGTGTAGGTCTCCAGCAGTTGCACCTCCTCCCCCGCCATCTGGCGGAAGCGGCAGGCATTGTAGAGCTTGTTGGCGAAGTTCCGGCCTTCCTCGATGGAAGTCTCGTCAAAACGCACGTCCGAGCCAACGGGGGCGATGCGCATGAGGCCGAACCGCAGGCCATCCGCACCGTATTTCTCCATCAGGTCGATGGGGTCCGGGGAGTTGCCGAGAGATTTCGACATCTTGCGCCCCTGGAGGTCGCGGATGATGGCGGTGAAATACACGTTCCGGAACGGCAGTGCGCCGGTGAACTTAAAGCCGGCCATGATCATCCGGGCGACCCAGAAAAAGATGATGTCCGGACCGGTGACGAGATCGTTGGTCGGATAGAACTTTTTGAGCGTGTCGGATTCCTCGCCCACATCCGCCATGGTGGCGAACGGCCACAGCCAGGAGGAGAACCAGGTATCCATCACGTCCTCGTCCCGCTCCCAGTTGTCCGCATCCGCGGGAGGCTCCACGCCCACGTGGATGTCCCCGGCGGTGAAGTCAGTCATGTCGAGGGACTCCGCGTTCTTCAGCGCCTCCAGCTTGTCCTTGCGATACCACACCGGGATCTGGTGACCCCACCAGAGCTGGCGGCTGATGCACCAGTCCTGCAGGTTCTCCATCCAGTGGGCGTAGGTCTTCGCCCAGCGTTCCGGGCGGAAGACGATGTCGCCGTTGGCCACCGCCTCGGACGCCTCGTGCACGCAGGGGTATTTCAGGAACCACTGCATGGAAATGCGCGGCTCGATCGGCACGTCGGCGCGTTCGGAGAAGCCGACGTTGTTGTCGTATTCCTCGATCCTGATGAGCAGTCCCATCTCCTCCAGCTTCGCGGCGGCGCGCTTGCGTGCGACGAAGCGGTCGAGGCCGTGCAGTTCCGGCACCTCCGGGCAGTTGATGTGGGCGTCCGGGGTGAGGATGTCGATGATCTCCAGGTTGTGGCGCTGGCCGATCTCGAAGTCCGCCTTGTCATGCGCGGGGGTGATCTTCAGCGCACCCGTGCCGAACTCCATGTCCACGTGCTCGTCCGCGATGATCGGGATCTCCGCGAGCGGGAACGGCCGGATGACCTTTTCACCGATGTATTTCGCGAAGCGCGGATCCTTCGGGTTCACGGCCACGGCGGTGTCCCCCATCAGGGTTTCCGGGCGGGTGGTGGAAATTTCGAGGAATTCGCCATCCGAGCCGGAGATGGCGTACTTCATGAAATACAGCTTCGACCGCTGCGGCTTCATGATCACCTCCTCATCGGAGAGCGCGGTGAGGGAGACCGGGCACCAGTTCACCATCCGCTTGCCGCGGTAGATGGCGCCGTCCTTGAACAGCTCCACGAAAACGTGGCTCACCCACTTCGTGTAGGCCTCATCCATGGTGAAGCGCTCGCGGCTCCAGTCACAGGAACAGCCCAGCCGCTTGAGCTGGTTGATGATGATGTCGCCGTGCTTGTTCTTGAAATCCCAGACACGCTCGAGGAAAGGCTCGCGGCCGAGGTCACGGCGGGTCTTGCCTTCCTTTTCGCGCAGTTCCCGCTCCACCTTCGCCTGGGTGGCGATGCCGGCGTGGTCCGTTCCCGGGAGCCAGAGCACTTCCTTCCCGTTTTGGCGGGCGCGGCGCGCGAGGATGTCCTGAAGGGCATTGTTCAGGACGTGACCGAGGTGCAGGATGCCGGTGACGTTCGGCGGAGGAATGACGATCGAATACCCTTCCTTCTCCGAAGAAGGATCGGCTTCGAAGCATTTTCCATCGATCCAGGCGGCGTACCATTTGGCTTCCACCGCCTGCGGTTCATAGGCTTTCGGCAACTCGGACATTGGGGGCGGATGGTTGCCACGGGGTTCCGCGTTTGTCCAGCAAACGCCGCGTTACAATCCCCGGGGTTGAATGGGGCCTTCTGCCGCGGGCAGGATCCGGTTGTGGAGCTTCATGGCGGCGATGCTGGTGGGGGACTGAACGAACCGGAGGTCAAAAGACGGCACATCCTGCCGAAGGCGGTGGCGGTGGGGATCACCGCAGGGGTCGTCGCCTCCGCATTCCGGCTGGGACTTGAGGAGGTGGAGCACCTACGCGAAGTCCTGATCGCCCGGCTGCCACGCGGACCGGCACTGATGGCGGCCGTGGCCGGAGGCGCATTTCTCGGCGGTCTGGGCCTATGGCTGGTGAGGCGGTTCGCACCGGAAGCCGCAGGCAGTGGCATCCCGCATCTGCAGTCGGTCCTGCTCGGAGAAAAGCCCATGAGGTGGAAGCGGGTGCTGCCGGTCAAGTTCATCGCAGGACTCCTCAGCATCGGTGGTGGGATGGCTCTGGGCCGTGAGGGCCCGACGGTCCAGATGGGCGGTGCCGTCGGCATGATGGTCGCCGGTTGGTTCCGCATCCGGACCGGATTCGGAGAAAAGAAGGCGCTGATGTCCGCCGGGGCAGGTGCAGGTCTGGCGGCCGCGTTCAACGCACCACTGGCAGGGGTGATCTTCGTCCTGGAGGAACTCCAGCGCAGTTTCACTCCGGTGGTCTTTGTCGCTGCCTTCCTCGCGTCCGTCTGCGGGGATGTGGTGTCGCGGTTGCTGGCCGGGGATTCCCCCATCTTCCATCTTGGAAGCCTACCGGAAATCCCCCTGCGCGAGCTTCCTCTGGCGCTCCTGCTCGGTGTGCTGGCGGGGTTCGCCGGCATCCTTTTCAACCGCTCGTTGGTAGGCACCCTCAGCGGCTTCGAACGGTTGACGAAATCGGATTGGGTGCCCGGAGCACTCGCCGGCGGTCTGTGCGGTCTGGCCGCCTGGTCGATGCCCGGTCTGGCCGGTGGTGGCGGCTCCATCGCGGACCAGGCGATCTCCGGGGGCATCGCGCTGTCGTTGCTGCCGGTTCTATTGGTGGCCCGTTTCGCGCTGACGATGGTTTCCTACGGCTCCGGAGCGGCGGGCGGCATCTTCGCGCCGATGCTGGTGATGGGAGCTTTGGGCGGCTTGCTGATGGGACAGTCCATCGAAAGCATCTTCCCGGCGGCGCTCGGGCACCCGGAGGTGTTTTCGGTGCTGGGGATGGGAGCGTTGTTCACGGCGGTTGTCCGGGCCCCGCTCACGGGCGTGGTTCTGATGGTGGAGATGACCGGCCATTACGGCTTCATGCTCCCGCTGCTGGTGTGCTGCCTGACCGCCTACGGCGTGGCGGAGCGGCTGGGTGAGCCCCCCATCTATGAATCCCTGAGACGACGGGGAAAGACGACGGACTGACTCCGCAGCGTCAGCGCTTTTTCCCGGCCACGGGGATTCGCTTCTGGGCGAAGATCCACTCACCCAGCTCCGGCTTGCCGTAGACTTGATCCGTGATGATGTGGCCTGCGCCGGGAAGCTCGGTGTATTGGACATTCCCCTTCACCCCCTGCATGGCGGCGTACATTTTCCGCGAAGCCTCCACCGGCACCGAGTCATCCTTGTCGCCATGGAAGATCCAGATGGGCACGCCCTTCATGGTCTCCGCTTTCGAGGCGTCCCCGCCTCCGCAGAGTGGCACCGCACAGGCGAACACATCCGGCCACTTGGCGATCATCCCCCAGGTTCCGGCACCACCCATGCTGGAGCCGGTCAGGTAGATCCGGTCCTTGTCGATGGGCAGGTTGTCGGAAAGGTCCGTGATCAGGGCCATCAGGTTGTCCGCGACTTCATTTTTCCAGCCGATCGCCCGGTCCGGGCACTGCGGCATGAGCATGAAGAACGGTTGCTTTTTCTGCGCCTCCTCATTGTAGAGCTGGCGGGGTGAACCGGCCGCCTGGGAGGTATTGTCATCCCCGCTCTGTCCGGCACCGTGGAGCCAGACCAGCAGCGGGTAACGCTTTTTCCCATCCCATTTGGGATTCCCCTTGATCTGATATTTCAGCCCCTTTTCGGAGACGTTCTTCGTGAACTCCCCCTCCACCATCTGGGTGGCGAACTTCCCGTCGGTGAGGCTGTAGTCGAGCGAGTTCTTCTTCACCATCGCCATCACGAAGTCCCGGTCCTCCTGGGAGAGCCGTTCCATCGGAATCCTGACGATCTTGAAGTTCTTCGACGTGTTGACCTTGATCTCCGTCTCCGAGTATTCGAGCAGTTCCGCCTGGAGGGACTTGCCGTCATCGGACTTCCACTCCCGGACGATTTTCACCTCCGGCTTGGTCATCCCGTTGAGTGATCCCGGTTCCTTCGCGTGGAGGAACGCCGGAAAGAGGATCAATCCGAGGAGCAGGGTTTTCATGGGTTTTCAAAAGGAGGGGCGCACGCCGATGCGCCCATCTGGATCATGAAAGCGCATCGGCGTGCGCCTGGCCATCACTTGCCGAAGAGCAGGCAGATCGGCTTCGGAGCGGAGACCGTGTTGGCCGGTTCACCGAGCTTGCCGGTGGCGGTGTCCAGCGCCAGGACGCTGATGGTGTTCGTGTCCTGGTGGCCGATGAGCATCCACTTACCCGATGGGTCGATCTTGAAATGGCGTGGGGTCTTGCCGCCGCACGGCGCGTGCTGGACGAAGGTCAGCTTGCCGCTTTCCGCGTCCCGCGCATAGACAGCGATGGAGTCGTGACCGCGGTTGGAGCCATAGACGAACTTGCCGTTCGGATGGACTTCGACTTCCGAAGTGGTGCTTTTTCCGCTGAAGTCCGCTGGCAGGGTCGGCACGGTCTGGATTTCCTTGAGGCCGCCCTTTCCGTCATGGCTGGCGACGAGGATGGTGTTGTCCAACTCGTTGATGACGTAGGCGTGCTTTTCGTCGGGCGAGAATGCGAGGTGGCGTGGACCCGCACCAGGCTTCGTGCCAAGAGGCTCGGAGACTGTGATCTCAGACGTTTTCGGGTCATGCTTGTAGACCAGCACCTTGTCGATCCCCAGGTCTGGCATGAGGAGGAACGCGTTCGACTTGTCGAAATAAACGCCGTGGGCGTGCGGTCCCTTCTGGCGGCCGGTCGGGCCACTGCCGGTCGCGATGATGGTCGAGGCGAGCTTTCCGAACGAACCGTCCTCACCGAGGCGGATGGTGGAGGTCGTGCCGTCGTTGTAGTTCGCCACGGCGAGGGTGCTGCCGGTGGCATCGAGCGCGATGTGGCAGGGGCCTTTGCCGCCGCTTGAAGTCTCGCTGATGAACTCCAGCGTGTTTCCCGCACCGATCTTGAACGATGCGATGCCACCGGTCTTGTCCGGGAACTCCTGCTTCGGGCTGCCCGCCGCGTAGAGCACCGGCTTCGAGGGATGAAACTCGATCCAGCCGGGACCCTTGTATTCGGCGGCGAGCTTCGGTTCGGTGAGCTTGCCGGTCGCGGAGTCGAAATCCGCGAGGTAGATGCCGTCGGCTCCCGTGCCGATGAAGACAGGAGCGGCGAAGACGGAGGATGAAAGCAGGAAGAGGTTGAAAAGTGTGGTTCGCATGGGTCCGGGGTAGAACGGGATTCTCAGAGGGTTTGTTTCAGACGTTGAATTCGAAGTAACGGTTCGCGTTGTGGAAGCAGACATCTCCGATGAGCTTCGCCAGCATGTCGAAGTCGTCCGGCAGCTCGCCCCGCTCCGCCTCGGCGCCGATGAGGTTGCAGAGGATTCTGCGGAAGTACTCATGCCGCGGGAAGGAGAGGAATGAGCGGGAGTCGGTCAGCATGCCGACGAAGCGGGAAAGCAATCCTGTCTGGGAGAGGGCGTCGAGCTGCAGCTCCATGCCGTCCTTCTGGTCGAGGAACCACCAGCCGGAGCCGAACTGGATTTTTCCGGCGACGGTTCCGTCCTGGAAAGCACCGGTCATGGCGGCGAGCAGGTAGTTGTCCCGCGGATTGAGGTTGTAGAGGATGACTTTCGGCAGCGCATCCAGCTTCGCCAGCGCATCCAGATAAACGACGAGCGCGCGTCCCTGATCGTAGTCACCGATGGTGTCGTAGCCGCTGTCCGGCCCCAGCTTCGCGAACATCCGGGAGTTGGTGTTCCGGAAAGCGCCGAGATGGAGCTGCTTCGTCCAGCCTTTCGCCGCATCGAGCTGGCCGAAGAAAACCATCAGGTAGAAGAAGAACTTTTCCTTCTCCTCCGCCGTGGCCGCCCTGCCCGCACGGGCATTGTCAAAGATGGCGGATGCCTCCGCATCCGTGCAGGGAAGCGCGGGGCAGCGGTCCAGACCGTGGTCCGAGAGGCGCGCACCGGCTGCATGGAAGTCATCATGGCGCTTCTGGAACGCGGCCAGCAGATCGGAAAGCGTGGTGATGGAGATGCCGGAGGTGGCCTCCAGTTTCCCCAGCCACGGGTTCAGCAGATCCGGGCGGTCCACCAGCCACGCCTTGTCCGGTCGGAACGTCGGCACGACCTTGGTCCTGATTCCCGACTCCGCGATGGCAAGGTGGTCGTCGAGAGGATCCGCCGGATCATCCGTCGTGCCCACCACCCGCACGTCGAATTTCTTCAGGATGCCATGGGTGGAGAAGTCGGCCTCCTGGAGTTTCTCGTTCGTCCTTTCCCAGATCTCGTCCGCCGTTTCCGGAGAGAGCAGCTTGTGGATGCCGAAGTAGCGCTGGAGTTCCAGATGCGTCCAGTGGTGCATGGGATTCCGCAGGGTGTAGGGCACCGTCTCGGCGAAGGCCTGGAACTTCTCCCGCGGCGAGCTGTCACCGGAGATCAGGCTTTCGTCGATGCCATTGGCCCGCAGCAGGCGCCACTTGTAGTGGTCACCGCCCAGCCAGATTTCCGCGATGTCCTTCCACCGGTGGTTCGTGGCGATCTCACGCGGCGAGAGGTGGCAGTGATAGTCGATGATCGGCTGGTCCTTGGCCACCTCGTGGAAGAGGCGGCGGGCGGTGTCGGAATGGAGCAGGAAATTTTCGTCGAGGTAAGCCATCGCCCGCTCATAACACCCGTGCGGGCGTCCCCTCCACAAGCGATAAACGCGGATGGAGTGAAAATGATCTGATTCTGAAATGCGTCCCGCCCGGGAGATAGGCCATCCAATGAAAATCCCATTGCCAAGCAGCCTGCCCCTGTGCCAAGCATTCGCCGCCCGCGCGCCTCACATCCCGCGGCACAAAAGGCCGGCTTAGCTCAGTTGGTAGAGCAACTGATTTGTAATCAGTAGGTCAACGGTTCGAGTCCGTTAGCCGGCTCCATTTCCCACGCCGTGGCACGCTGCGAAAATACCCTCTGTGCCCGGGGAATTGGCTTGTGAAGATGATCTGTGAGAGACAGATAATATCACAAGACCAACCATACGTGGCAACCCCGTGAACCTCGCATCGCTCCCACTCTGCGCCTTGGCAGCCGCCGCCGGCCTGGGAGGTGGTGCATTCGCAGGATGGAGTTTCGGACTCCAACAACGCGCGCAGCAGGAACAGACCACCGCCCGTGAAAATCGGACGACATCCTCACTGGTCCGGATCACGGGAGGAAATCTCCAGGAAACCCTGCGGCTGCAGGCCGATCGTGCGGCACAGGAGGAAAAGGAGGTGGTGGCGCACTTTGAGAAGTTGGACGAGGCCTTGCGGCAGCAACTGGCCGCCAGCTCCGCGGAATCCGGCCGCGCCAACGAGACCGTCACGAGGATGGCGGCACTCCTTCCACCGTTGAAAAACCGGACCGAGAAAATGAAGGGGTCGTCCCCCGCCGTTCCGGACACCCTGCTGGCCGAAGCGCGGCAGGCGATCGGCTTTCCCGGGGCTTCCGCGGAATGGCCCAAGCTGACAAGCGATCTCACCGCACTGTCCGTGAAACTGGCGAAGCCCGTCCACATCAAGGACAAGCCATCACTCGAAACGGAAGTGGCCAAAACGACCGGCCTGGACGCGCTGGCTTCCCTGCCCGCGCCGGATGCGTGGGAAGCGGAGCGGAAGGCCCAGCTTGAGAAGTGGCTCCAAAGCAAAAAGCCATGATCGTATTCCGCATCACAGGCATTCTGGCCGCCCTCCTGCTCACCGCCTCCATCGCGCTGGGTACCCGCTCCCTGATGCAGCGGAAAACCGAGCGTGCCCGACAGACGGAAAGTTCCACGTCATTCCTTCCGTCCACCGCTCCCACCTCTTCAGCGGCTGCGACCGCCACCCGTGGGAGATACCTTTCCTCCCTGGAGGCCACCAGGAAGCAGGAAGCCCCGCTCTCCTCTCTCTGGACGGAGTTCGAGAAAAATCTCCGCGCCATCCATCCGGACTCTCCGGCCATCCGCTCGGAAGCGGATGCGGCTGCGGCGCTTCAGAAAGCCAATGCCTGGCTGGATGCCCGGGAAAAGGAAATGGCGGACGCCTCCAGCACCGCCGTAGTCCAGGCCGCGGACCAGATCCGCCAGGAGATCTCCCAAAGAAAGACCGAGCTGCAGGAACTCCGGAAACTGGCCGCCCTCCCCTACCGGGAAATGCTCGGCCAGTTGTTGGTGCTGGGCAGCAACCGCCGGACTCCACAGGGGATCGAGCTGGTGTGGATCGACGACCCGGCCGGGCACTCGAAAAGCGGCGGCTTCTGGGCTGCGAAGAAGGAAGTCACCACCGAGATATGGGGAAAAGTGACGGACGAAGCTCCTGCTGGCAGATGGTCGCCGCCACGGGTCGCCACGGTGGCGGACTTCATGGATGAGGCCCGCCAGAGATTCGTGGCCAGTCTCCAGGGACCCCAGAGAATCGCCTACGACAGTGCCAACGCGCAGGACAAGCAACGGATGCTGGCCTTCCACTCCGGAAGGATTTCCCAGATCGCAGCCAACCTGCAGAAAGCGGCGAATGCCAACCAGGCCGACTACTCCCGCTTTCCGGCACAGTTCGTGAATCTTCCGACGAAAGCGGGAACCGAACCTTTCGTCCAGAAACTGTCCGCGGACAATCCGCCCGGCTCTGCCTGGATCTTCCGTCTCCCGACATCCGCGGAATGGACGGCGATGAGCGGCAAGGTGGACGGGATCGGCGCTCCGGATGTGAGTGAATGGCTCATGGACAAGCCCTCCGCGGCCGACAAGAACTGGAAATCCAACCAAGCGACGGATCCTCCGGAGCCAGGCACCGTGGGCTTCCGGGTGGTATTCGCCGAAACTCCATAACTTCATCATTCCATATCATCCGCGACCTAACAATGTCCACGCTTCCCCCTTGCCGTCATCCCATGGGACAGGGTAGAAAACCGGAAGCGTCCTGACCGCCGATGCAATTCCAACTTTCGAATGAGCAGGGAATCAATTTCCCGCCACTCAGCCCCACCTATCAGGAAGGAGAGTTATTCTTCAACCGGTTCCGTGCGCTCGTGCCCCGGGATGCGCGGGACAGCATTATCGGCGAAGGTGGCACAGGATTGATCCACCTCGTGCGGGATGAGTTGATGGAGCGCATCGTGGCGCTCAAACTCCCCCACGAGAGCATCCTGCGGGATCCCAGCGCCCGCTTTGATGTCATCCGGGAGACCCGCCAGGCGATCGAACTGACCCATCCGCATATCGTGCGGATCCATGACTTCCATGAAGGAAAGGAAGGCTGGGGCATCTCCATGCAATATGTCCGGGGGATGAACCTGGATGAATGGCGGCACGTGGGGCGGATAGGGCCGCGGCGCAGCATCGTCGCCTTTCCAGTCGATCAGATTGTGGACTGGGTCACCCAGCTTTGTGAGGCGCTCGTCTATGCGCATGAAGACGCGCGGATGGTCCACCGTGATATCAAGCCGAAGAACCTGATGCTGGAAAAGCGTGAGGACGGCGGGGAAAAACTCCTGCTCACCGACTTCGGTATCACGCAGAAACTGCGGCTGCATACCATCATGCTCTCCCGCAGCCAGCCGGGAGTGAATGACAAGAACACGATGGGCACCCTGCCCTACATGCCGTGGGAACAGATCCAGGGAGCGCCCGCCTCCACCCTGGACGACGTCTATGCGGTGGGTGCCACCATTTACGAACTGCTCACGGGTCGGCCACCCTTCCACGAGGGCGGCTATGAACAGATCCGGATGCAGATCGAAACCGCCGTTCCCCCGCCGATGACGGAGCGGCTGGCGTCGTTTGATCTCCCCGACTTCCACATCCCGAAGGAATGGGAGGAAACGGTGGCGGCATGTCTTGCCAAACGGGCCGAAGACCGCCCAAGGAGCATCCGTGAAATCGCTTCAGGTCTGAGCTTGGGTGTTTCCCCCCTGGGAGGAGCCGCCACCCCGCAAGCACTCATCCCCCAGATCTCATCCGCGGAAGCGGAGGCGAACCAGGCCCAGATTCTCACCCTCAGGACGGAAAACCGGGAGGCCTCCGAGAAGATCTCCCAGCTTGAAAGCGAGCTTTCCGGCATCCGCACGGAACTGGACAAAGCGGTCCGGGAGGCAGCGGATTGGAAAAACTCACTTGCCGCCGCCGGAAGCGGATCCGACGAACTGACCCAGCAACTGGTGGACCTCCAGTCGGCGCTGAGGAACAAGGAACAGGACCTTGAGGCGGCCGCTGAAGCCAGGAAAGAACTTGAGCAACGTACCCGCGAGATCGAACAACAACGGGACCAACATTCGCAGCGCCTCGCCGCGCTGGAAGCGGAACTGGAGAAAGCCCGGCTGAACGCGGACGATGCGAACCGGGATTTGATTGATTCCCTGCGCGCGGACATCGAGGCCGCAAAGCGATCCCTCGAAGAGTCCCGCAACGCCGTCGCCGCGGAGAAGGCGGCTGCCGGAAAGGCGATCCAGGATGCGGAATCAGCCGCACGGAAGGACACCGAAAAAGCCGCCAATGATGCGAGGAATGCCCGCGAGGAACTGGAGAAAAGCCGGGCCGCACAGGGAAAGATCCAGTCCCAGTTGAAGGAAATGCAGACCGTCCGGTCCGCCCCTCTCAGGCAGGCATCCATCATTCTTCTGTCCTGCCTGATCCTCGGAGGAGGAATCGGTTTCGTGACGTCCAAACTCGGCGGTGCGAAGGCGGAGGCCGGGATGATCGCGGACCTGTCTCCATTTTCCGACTCGATCCCCACTTCCCCTTCCGATACCGGGGCTGCGGTCAGCGCGGGTCTTTTCCGGGAATATCTCATCGCCCAGTCGATCCCTGAACAGGACCATGCAAAAGTGATCCCCGGCATCGACGGCCTGGATGACGACGCCCCCGTGACGTCCGTTCCGTGGTGGACGGCGGAACAGTTCTGCGCGTGGCTGACCGGCAACAAAGTCTCCCCGGAAGACCGTGCCCGGAACCAGCACTACCGTATCGCCACCAGCACGGAGGTGGAGAAATCCGGTGGCGCGCGCAATCCGGAATGGGTCTCCGACCCACCATCCACCGATGGGAAAGCCCCCGCTTCATCCCGCCGGATCACCGGCCAGACGGAAGGTGCGGATCCCTGGCAAGCCCCCTCTTCGCCAAAGACCATGGACGGGAAGCCCATCGGCTTCCGTGTAACCCTGGAGAAAGGCAAATGATGGTGGAAACGGGACGACGCGACCTTCCGCGCCTCAGCCCACCCTGCCGACCATTCCGCGGATCACGGAAAGGATCTCCCTGCTCGCCACCGGGTTCCAGAACAACAGGCTGCGGCAGGTCTCGATGAGTCCGTCCACGGCAATGATGGGTTCGGCATAGACGCGCTCCGGCGCACGGGCCTCGAAGTCATCGAAATCCTTCGCAAATGACCCCGGCATTTCTCCGGGAAAGAGCCGCCCGATGAATTCCACCGCCCGCCACCACAGGTGGGGCGGAATCGCCTGGGAAGCGGTTTCAGCGGAAATCCCCTCCGCGATGCGTGCAGGCCCCAGCTTTTCTTTCCAGAGCTTGCCCTTCTCCGAATGGATGAAAGACGAAAGATTTCCAGATCCGGTGTCCCAGTCGCTGCGCTCGAATGTCTGGCCGTAGGCGTGGATCAACTCCATCAGATCGTCCATCGTTTCTGCAAGGGATGTCTCACGGGAGAACAGGGTGCGCACCGCAACAACCCCCAGTGAATAGAGGTCCGCGGTGGCGCCAATGCTGGGAATGATCCTGAAGTCCACCCGCTCGGTGATCTGGAGCCCACCGTTCTCCATTTCCGCCATGATGTCAGGCGCGACCTCCATGGGCAGGGACAGGAAGCGGCTCTCCCCCTGGACGGGTTTCAGGCTGAGGAAATTCGCGTGGATCTTGAGGCGCTTGCCACGCGGCAGGCGGATATCCAGTTCGAGGAGGTCTTTCCTGGAAACTTCCAGAATTTCATCCGTCTGCAGGGTGCCCTCGATGACGGACAAACCACCATCATCTGCCGGGGAAATTTTCCGGAAACGTATCCTGCCTTTCCCTTCCGTCACCCCGGCCACGCGGCCCGCCCGGTAGATGGATTGGGAAGTCTGCCCGCACTGGACCAGCATTTGCTCCCCTGCCGTGCCCAGAGGCATGGACACCACCTGCGGCAGCGCGAACAGGCTCACACGGTGGTTCCACAAGAACGGCAGGGATGCCGCCGGTTCGGCCAGGTGCACACCGAACGAATCCGTGGAGATCCCAAGGAAAGGCATCTTCTGGGCTTCCGTCGCCGCCTTCAGGGTTTCCATCGCCCCGCGGAGAAGGCTGAGTTTGAGGAAAAGGATCTCCGCCAAACGCTCGTTCATGCTCGAGCGGCCGTTGATGTATCCGACGCCCGCCTGGCCCTGGGCATTCTTGTCGAGGAACGTCTTGTAAATCCCCACGGGAGGAACCCTCAGCAGATCCTTCGGCTGGTCCCCGAAATCCTTGCCCGCGAGGAAGTCGGTGAAATCCTCATACTTCAGGCCGGGGGCACGGCTGATCATCATCAGACCACCTTCACGGTTCACCGCCTGGAGGTCCTTGAAAATTTCCTCGAACTCGACGGTGGAGGGAGAGCGGGTGGCGGACGCGGTCAGCGGGACGAACTTCACACCATCCGCATGTGAAACGAGGTACCGGTGCCAACTGCCGGAAAAGGTGGAAAGTCGGTGCCTTGCCAGCAACTCGTCATCCATGCA
This sequence comes from Luteolibacter sp. SL250, assembly GCF_026625605.1. NCBI lineage: Bacteria > Pseudomonadati > Verrucomicrobiota > Verrucomicrobiia > Verrucomicrobiales > Verrucomicrobiaceae > Luteolibacter > Luteolibacter sp. SL250. The sequence continues at coordinate 2,627,321 of NZ_CP113054.1, read as the reverse complement.
GAGGGTCCATCCCCCCTCCGGCCTCACCCGCCTGCCTTTCAGCGGGTCGATGAACACCGGTTCGCCGTGCACGGTTTCCCATTCACCGCGGATCATCAGGTCGGCGGACGCTTTCGCATAACCATCCGACATGCGCTTCCAGCGTTGGTCCAGCACCGGGCCGCTGCTCTCCGGCGCACCCGCATCGAACCCGCCTTCAAGTCCGGCGACCTCCTGGATACGTATCTCCACCCACTCCCGGGGATGTCCGGATGCGTCCCTGATGGCGCCAAGATAAGTGACGGCATCCAGTTGCATCTGGAGGATGCACGGACGCGGAATTCCATCCGCCGCGTCTTCCATGACGATGGACAATCCTCCGCACCCCGGAATTTCTAGATCAACCAGCTCCATTTCACCTAACAAACTGCGTTATGGTAGCCGCCTGATCCCCTGTATCTGCAAGGAAAAATTCCTCCTCTCTTTTCTGTTTGCCGGACCCCGCGGCCAGCTTATTTTGCTTGAGAGGAGGAGCCCGGACATATCATATCTTTCCTGAAGCCATGAAACCGCTCCGATTCGCCTCTTCCGCCATCGTTCTTGTCCTCACCGCCGCCCTTTCATCGTGCGGAGGAGGAAACAAGGGATCTGCTTCCGTGCCGCTGATTTCGCCGGATCCGGTGGCCGCGCAGGCTGCGGCCCAGGCGGCCGCGCAAGCTGCTGCCCAGCAAGCGAAAGACGCCCCCATCAAGGCCGGTGAATTCACGCTGACCATCACGCCTGACGCAGACGCGGCCTCCGCCAACGCCATCCCCGTCCATGTCCTCTCCGTCCATTCCGGGCAAGCTTCCCAATACAAGGTGATGGGAGCTGACAACTATTGGAAAAGCCCGAGTGGCAGCGCGCAGTCGAAGGTCTTCGGCAGCTCCGGCAGCCGTGGCAGGGCGACCTTCAAGGTCCCTTCCAGGGAAGGAGCGGACACCGTCGTGATCATCGCCAAACTGCCGCCATCCGGTGGCGGTGACGCCCGGATCCTGGAAATCCCGCTGAAGCGCCAGACCGGCACCGACCCGCTCCAGCCAAGCACCCCTCCCATTTCCGTCCGGCTGGGCCGGCTTGGCCTCCTGCCGAACTAACCCGAGTGGAAATCTGGTCCGACGATGCTTGAGATCACTCCATCCACATTCGACCGCCTCCATCTGATCGAGAAACTCGATCTGACGGAAGCCCTCGCTCCGGAAGCACGCACTTACCAGGTCCAGGATACCGGCGGACACAGGCCGGTGCAGGATCTGGTTGCGAAGATTTTCGAAGCGAGCTTCGGCAAGTCGAACGGAAGCGCGTGGGACACCAGCCGGTGGAACACCCGGGAAGGAGACCAATGGGCGACCGCCGCCCATGGAAAGGGAGGAAACGAGGCAGCCGTGGACAATGCTTCCCGCATTGCCAATCTCCAGCTCAACTGGCTGATTGCGGAACAGTCCCAGCACCTTTTCTTCCCCCAGATCGTCGAGGTCGGAGAGATCGATGGCATGCCCTATCTGCTCAGGGAACGGCAGCCGCAGAGCCTGGCCGCACTGGCACGAGCCCGTGTCACCCCGAATGGCGCGATGCTTTACCAGCTCATCAGCGGCATCTGGACGGCCCTGTGTTTCCTCCACCAGCCGGATCTCAACATCCCCCACGGAAATCTCAAACTGTCGAACGTTCTCTTTGGCGCCGGCCCGCTGACCGAAGCCAAGATCCTGCTCACTGATGCGGTTGAAACCCAGGAAACGGAGAGAAAGCGCCAGAAGCAGGAGGATTTCCGGTCCCTGGGGGCCATCCTTTACCAGTTTGCCTGCGCCAGTCCTGGCGCCATTTCGAATGTCGACGCACTGGTGAGGGCCGACTCGGCGGATTGGTCCGGCCTCGGTAAAGAAGGAGAGGCGTGGAAAGAACTCGCCATCCGCCTTCTCGACGAGAGCACCTACCCGACGTTCAACGCCGCGGCGGCGAGGCAGGAATGGCTGGACCGATTCCGCCCCAAAAAGTCGAAGTTCATCGCCGTACCGATCCCCGCCCACGCCCCACCCGCCGGACCAACTGTTGGCGGAGAGGCAAAGGCAAAGCCCGCGAGCGAGGTATGTGCGGAGATCGACGCCATCATCCAGAGCGGAAAACTCACCCTCGCCCTGTCCACCGCCACCAAGGCATTGGTCAAGCAGGAAGGCCCTTCCCCGGAGATCCTCAGCCGCATCGACTACTGCGTGGTCGGCATTTCCCCTGACGAAGTCGGCAGAACGGACGTGCTTTCACTCCTCGAGGAAGCCGCCAACCTTGGTTCCGTGCCCGCCACCTCACGCCTGGGGCTCTCACTGGTGAAGATCGAGCCTGATGAGGCCTACACCTGGCTGGAAAAAGCCGCCTCCCTGGGCGATGTGGAGGCAATCCCGCCGCTGGCCCGGCTATATGAGGACGGGACCCCACAACATCCCGCCAGCCCTGCGAATGCGGTTTCCATCATGAACCAATGGCGGGAGATCCAACCGGATGTTCATACGGACTATCTCTATGCGGCGATGATTCTCCGCGGGAAGGTCGGTGTGCCGGGAACCGAGGCTCTCACCTTGCTTGAAAGCTGCCATGAACGTGGGCACTACCGCTCCACGGATCTGCTGGCCCAGTGCCATGCCACCGGCATTGCTTCCCCGATTGATGAGAAGCGGGCATCGAGTCTCTTCGCGGAGGCCTGGAACCGGTCAAAGGCCGCCAACCAGGAATACCACACGGCTTCGAACAATCTGGGAGTTTGCTTCGCCACCGGCTTCGGCGTGCCGAAAGATATGGAAAAGGCGAAGCACTACTTCCGCCAAGGCGCCCTGGCGAAGCATGCCCCGTCCGAGGAAAACCTCAGCAGGCTGACACAGGCGAGCAACGCCCGCCTGTAGCACGCAGCCGCCGGGATTCCCTCCCGCCGCGGGTCCTCAAAGTTTGTCACCTGCGGTGGCGAAGTACATCGTCGGATCTCCGCCGAGCTTGATGGTTTCGCCTTCCTTCATGCCGCTCTGCTCCTTCGCGGCGAACACTTCACCGGTGGGTTTGCCTGTCGCCACATTGACTTTCATCACCGTTCTGCCCGGAGCCGCTTTGGTCTGGCTTTTGTCCCGCTTCACGGCCACCGCCACATACTTCACATTGCTCGCCTTGAGCTTCTGGCGGGTGGCGGCGGAACGGAGTACGACCTGGGCATTCTGTGCCGCCATCTTATGCTGTGCCTCGGTCGCCTGGCCGATGTGCATGGCATGGAAATTCCTGGATCCAGTGGACGCGGCAAGACCGAACCGGCCCACCGCTCCCGGGGAGAAGCCCGGATTCATCCACTCCTCGGGCTGCACCTTTCCCGGAGCTGTGAGCGGCGAACCCGTCGAAGAAAAGGATTGGTTCATGTCCCCGCAGGAAGTCACCGCCATAAGTCCCACGGTGAGGGCCGCCGTAACCATCAGTTGATATCGCTTCATAACGTCAGAAGGTTTGGTTTCAGAGTGATCCGAATTGCCGGCACCTTAACTGCGCGGGGAATCTCCGGTCAATCCACAAGATCGATCCTCACCTGGCGGATGTGGGAAACAACTCCTCCGCCCGGCGCATTCTTGCATGTTGCCGCACGGAGCTTGAACCTTTACACTCCAGCAGGTTGAATCCTTGTTGTAGCAGGCTCAATCCGTGACCCCACCGTGAAATTCCTTCTCCATAACGAAGAAAACATCACCTTTCCCGCGATACGACCGGCTTACCAGGAAGGAGAGTTGTACTTCGACCGCTTCCGGATGCTGACTCCGCGGGATGCCAAGGACAGCATCATCGGCGAAGGAGGTACGGGCATCATCCATCTGGTCAGGGATGAGCTGCTGGACCGTATTGTGGCACTCAAACTCCCGCACGAAAGCATTTTGCGCGATCCCAGCGCCCGCTTCGACGTCATCCGGGAAACACGCCAGGCGATCGAGCTGACCCACCCGAACATCGTGCGGATCCATGACTTCCATGAAGGCAGGAGGAACTGGGGCATCTCCATGCAGTATGTGAGGGGGATGAACCTGGACGAGTGGCGGCATGTGGGAACGACCGGAACACGGCGGACGATCGTCACCTATGACGTTGAACGGATCACCGCATGGATTTCCCAACTCTGTGACGCACTGGTCTATGCCCACGAAGAAGCGCACATGGTGCACCGTGACATCAAACCGAAGAACCTGATGTTGGAGCGGTGGGACGACGGGCACGAGCGACTGCTGCTCACCGATTTCGGCATCACGCAGAAGCTGCGCATGCACACCATGATGCTGTCCAGGGTGCAGTCGCGGACGGACGGGAAGGGAACCATGGGAACCCTCCCCTACATGTCGATGCAGCAGATCCAGGGGGAATCCGCATCGATCTACGACGACATCTATGCCGTGGGGGCGACCATCTACGAACTGCTGACCGGACGCCCGCCCTTCTATGAGGGAAGCTATGCCCAGATCCGGACCCAAGTGGAGACGGTCATCCCCCCGAGCATGAACCAGCGCTTGCAGGACTTCGACATCCCTGCCCGCGACATCCCCGATCTGTGGGAGGATGCTGTCAGCGCGTGTCTGGCAAAGAAACCCGCTGGCAGGCCCGCGTCCATCCGGGAACTCAAATCCCGGCTCGGTCTCTCGGACTCCGCCTCTCCCGCCACGGAGGATGCGCACCTCCGTGACGAAATCATCATCATCTCAAAGGCGCTCGAGGAACGCGGACAGGCCGTTCTCGCCCTGGAAGCGGAACGCGACACCTTGCGCAGAACCATCGCCGAAACCGCGCCGGTCGATATCCCGGCCGGCGAATGGCAGACCGCGTATCACGACCTGAAGGCCAACTTTGATGCGACCCGCTTCCTGCTGGACGCCGCCATGGGCGAACGGGATGCTTTCCACGCGTCATTGGCCGAAACCCAGCAGTCGCATGCCGAGCTTCTGCAGACCCACTCCCTGCTTGAGCACGAAGTGGATCACCTGCGAGGGATGTTCTCCTCCGGAGAGGCCGACGGAGAGGTGCTCCGGCGGGCGGAAGAAACAGCCACCGCGCGCATCCAGCAAGCGGAGGAAGACGCCCGGGCCAGAATCGCCGCCATCGAGGAAGAAGCCTCGGTGAGGATCCGGCAGGCGGAGGAAGCCGCCGGTCAACGGGCTGCCGCCGCGGAAGGTGAAACCGTGGCCCGCATCCAGCAGGCCGAAGGCAACTCCCAGGCACGCATCGACGCGATCCAGGAAGAATCATCCGCGAAGATCCGTGAGGCGGAGGAAGTCGCCCGGCAGCGGATCACCGCCGTGGAACGCGAAGCAGCGGACCGGATCCAGCAGATGGAAATCTCCGCCCAGGCAAGGATCGATGCCATCCAGGAGGAAGCATCGGCAAAAGTCCGTCAGGCGATGGATTCAGCCGAGCAAGTTGCCGCCGCTGCGAAAAGCGAAGCTGTTCCGCAGATCCAGCAGGCGGAGAGCTCCGCCCAAGCAAGGATCGACACCATCCAGGAAGAAGCATCCGCAAGAATCCGCCAGGCGGAGGAAGCAGCCGAACAGCGTGTTGTCACGGCGGAGAACGAAGCGGCCGCACGCATCCAACAGATCGAAAGCTCCGTACAGGCCAGAATCGATGCGATCCAGGAAGAAGCTTCCGTGAAGGCCCGGCAGGCGGAGGAGTCCGGCGAGCAACGGTCCTCCGCAGCGGAACACCAAGCCGCCGCCCGCATCCAGCAAGCCGAGGGTTCCGTGCAGGCGAAGATCGATTCCATCCAGGAAGAAGCTTCCGCGAGAATCCGGCAGGTGGAGGAAGCCGCGGAACAACGGGCCGGCGCGGCGGAACGGGAAGCAGCGGCCCGCATCGAGCAGGCGGAACTTTCCGTTCAGTCAAAGATCGACGTCATCCAGGAAGAAGCCTCCGCCAGGATCCGCCAAGCGGAAGAGTCCGCCGACCAGCGCGCTGCGGCAGCGGCGAATGAGGCGACGGCACGCGCCCGGAATGCCGAAGACTCCGTGCAGGCCAGAATCGATGCGATCCAGGAAGATGCCGCGACCAGGATCCGGGAAGCAGAGCAATCCGCCGAACAGCGGATCGCCTCCGTCGAGGGCGAATCCACGGCACGGGTCCAGCAAGCGGACAGCGCGGCCTTGGCAAAGATCACCACCATCGAGGAACAGACCGCCACCAGAATCCGTGAGGCGGAGGAATCCGCCGAACGGCGGATCACCGAGGCAGGGAATGAAGCCACTTCCCGCATCTCGGCAAAGATGGAGGAACTGGAGGAAACCGGACGCGTGCTGCGGCTGAAGGCGGCACGCCCGCTCGCGGAGGCCCTCGCAAAGCTGGAAGCCGCCAACCAACAGTTGGAGCGCCTCCGGGCGGAGCGCTCCGCCAATCAAAGCGGAGAAGGCTGAATCCTCAGCGCTTGCGCAGGAAGTTCCAGCCGAAGAAGCCAAAGGTCAGGAGGATAAGCCCCCCGAGGATCCAGGGTAACAGGGGGAAACCCTTTGTCTCCACGAAGCCGAACGCTTCCGGACACTCAACCAGTTCCCGCTTCGCGTCGTCATCCGGGCCGAAGGAGACACGGTATCTCAAAACATCCGAGAACGACGATGCGACACGGATGCATGGTCCGTTGGACGTCTCCTCAAGCTTCAACGGCCACTCGTTCGAACTCCCCTCCAGCGGCACCCATTCGCCCCCCTCTTTCTTCATGACGGACAGGTCGTATGAAAATTGATGCTTGGTCCAGCGGTCCATCCAGTTGCCGATCTTGATGAGCTCACCTTCCTCGACAACGCGCGGCTCACTCTCGCTTTCCGCGGTCTTCCGCAGAATCATCAGGTTCGGAGGAGGCAGGACAAACCAAGCTTCCGCCGGCGTGGCGACGGTTCCGTCCGGCCATGTGGCGGTGAGGCGCAGGCGGTAGGTTCCGCCAAGCGGGAGGGCGCTGTCCGAAGATTCGTCCGCTGTCAGCAGCTTGCTGAGGACGGCGGACTTTTCCTCCGGTGACAGCTTGGTCACCGTCTCCAGTTTCCGGGTGCTGTCCAGTTCATCAACGAAAGACAGCGAGCGCTCCAGTTTCGAGGGAGGTCCGAGATCCTCCTTGTCGCCGCTGGTCCAGTTCCAGGCGACCTTGTAGCCCAGGATATCACGGTCACGGCGGGGATCGAAAACACGGGCGCCATCCTTTTTGCCGGCCTCGGCGAGTTCACCGAGGAACGCGAGCCGCGGAGCATCCCGTTTGACGTTGATGAACGCGGAGGTGACCACCGGAGACACACCTTTACCGGTCGCGGTGAGGCGCAGTTCGTAGTCACCATTCGCCAGATCCGGGAACCATTGGAAAAGCGAACCCTCATTCCCGGTCACCTGTTTCACCCCCATCTCGGCACTGTCCGAAGCACGGCGGACGTACAACTCCAGCGTATAGTCCTCCGCCCGCTGCCCAGCAGGCAGATCAAGCGACCAGTTGATCCTGTCCGCGGAACGGCTGACCGGATAGGGTTGCCCAGCACTCGAGTCCGCCGGGGTGGTGAAGGCCAGCGCCACCGCCTGCTTTGGCCTGGCACTGTAAATCGAGACGCTCACCGGGACTTTTTTCTCCGGATGGCTGGTGAAGAATGCCTGGATATCAGGTCCTTTCAATGTGATCCGGCATAGCAAACGCTCCGCGAAGTTCTTCTTGAAGGAAGCGAGCGCGCCCCGGGCCGATTCGTCATACCCAGGGTAGGTCTTTCCGCCGATCTTCACGGTGGCACCGCTGATACGTTTGAGATTGTATGCTTCGAGGATCCTCGCCTTTTCGAGATCCCGGAAATCACCTTTGGCCAATGCTGCGGGATCCTTGATTTTCGATGCATCCAGGTAGCTGCTGACCGGCCAGTTGACCAAATCTTCGACACCGTCCGATATCACAAAAAAGTAAAACTCCCCCGCCCCGCCGAGGCGGGCCGCCGCAGTCGCCCTCGCCAGTTCGAAATGAGTCTCATTGTCACTGGGCGCGACCGTCTTCGCCCAGTCCGTGATCTTTGCACTGGTGGACCCGGAAACTTCGGCCCAAGCCTCGGACTCCAGGTTTTTAACCGTATCAAGATTTCCGAATGATCCGAGGAATAGCCGGAAACGCTCCCCCGCCAGCCCCTTTCCCGCCTCTCCGTTGAGCAGGGCACGGATGTTGGCCAGCTCCTGCCGCCTCAACTCCCGCTGCCCGGGATCATCCTCACTGGATATGCCATCCGCCTGGATCATCCATTTCCCGCGGATCCGTGACTGGACATCCCCGGCCAGCAGGCCGTTCACCAATTCGACCGCCTCATCCCGGTTTCCCTGCTCCACGGACCGCGAACGATCCATTAATATTCCAATGTCCTTCGCCATCAAAGGAGTGAAAATGGCAACCGTGACCAAGGCGATCACCAGCCTGAATACAGTCGGACGAATCATGAAAAAGCGAGGGATGGAATCTTCTTGCAGGATGGTTTGAAGCAGTTAGACAGGATTGCGAATAGGTTATTATCCTTATCCGAAGTGGCGAGCAAATTTCAATCACCGGTTATTGATACCGACGTATGGGCAAGGAGGACGGCAGCCCGGCTGCGGTTGATCCATTCCAGCTTTGCGGACCAGGGTTTCGAGCAGAAGAAGACTTATCTCGAAGATGAGATCGAATTCGCGCTGGAAGACGCTGGCGCTCTGGATGCCATACAAAAACGGACCCTGCTGGAGAAACTGTCCGGCTGCTTTCCGGTGTTCACGGACCATGCGGGTTCCGTGTCTTCTCCAAACGTTCCATCACAGGAACCCCGCTCTGTTAAGGTGGATCCGTTGGAGCAGTTCCTCGAGCACTGGAAACAAGCCGCTCCGGAGCAACGGGAACGCATCAGCGCAGCACTCTCAGCCGCCGGCATCACCCCCGCTCCACAGGCCGCCACCACATCGCTGCCGCCCGAGATCTCCTCACGGGTGATCCTGCCATCCCGGCCGGATGAACTGATGGATCTCACCCGTGGGCTCGACCAGTTGTGGAGGGAGCTCGACACCCCTGCCGCGCCGATTGATTTCAATCGTTTGTTCAAACTCCTGGGGATGCTCGCCAGTTCGATGCGGGATCTCCACAAGTTCATCTGGGAGTTCTGGAGGCAGAGCGCACCGCGGGAGTTGCAGTCCTTGATGACCAGCAACTTCCTTTCCTCGTTCGAAGGAACGGTGGCCGCCTATCTGAAAAACGACGACCAAAGCAGCTCCCGTGAACTTGCCGCGGAGATCGAGAAGACCAAGCGTCTCATGCTGGGCATCTGTTTCGCCATCCGCCGGGGAACCGAGGAGTTTGCCCGCGGACACCACCGAATGTTCGCGCCGGAGAACATCGAAAACACCGTCGCGATCGAGGAAACCGCAAGCGACGCATCCCGAGTCAGGGACCTCGGCCGGAAGTCCTGGGACAAATACACGAAGCTCACCAAGCATCTCACGGCGGATGCCGTGGACCAGGAGTTCCAACGGGCGTTCTGCGGCGCCCTGGTATCCTACCTCAGATCAAGCTGACCCTGCTGATCCACCTTCCAACCCCTTCATCTTCCCATGTCCACTCCCATCATCCACTGGCACGAAGGGTTGTTCCTCCTGCCCCAGCACTTCCAGATCCTCCAGCGCGGCATCCTCGACCAGTTCGGCAGCGAGCGGGCGATGAGCTGGGCGTATCCCTACGGCGTGGTGGAGGCCCGCATCTCAAATGACGATCTGGAGAATTTCCGCATCCGCTTTGACCGGCTGCAGGTGGTGATGCCCGGAGGCATCCACCTTTCCTACCCGGAGAACACGGACCTCCCCAGCCTGGACATCCGTGAAGCCTTCGCGGCGAATCCAAAAGGCTTCACGGTCTATCTCGGCCTTCCCCACTGGTTCTCCCACCGGGCGAATACCCTGGACAGTGATGAGCTGACCGGCGCGCGGGTGAAGATCATGTACCGTGTGGCCAGGGAGACCGTGGACATCTCCGACGAGAACACCGGCCAGACACCCCGCGCGGTCCAGTTCCGCCGCTTCAACGCGATGCTGCTGCTGGATGGGGATGATGACAGCGATCTGGAGAAAATCCCGCTGCTGAGGGTGGTGCATGATTCCAGCCGCGAGGAGCCGTTCCCCCGCCAGGATCCGGCCTACGTCCATCCGTGCCTGCATCTGAGCGCCTCCCCCACCTTGCGGGAAATGGTGAAGGACCTATCCGGGCAAGTGGCCGCGGTCCGGGAGCAGCTTGCCAACATCGTGGCACGTGGAAGCAACACGCAGACCATGAACCGGCTCCAACTGGAGCAGACCCTCCGGCTGCGCTCGCTGAACCGTTTTGCGGCACGGATGCCGGCATTCCTCGATGTGGGTGACGGAGCGGCCAAGGTGCCGCCGCTGGACATCTACATGGAGCTGCGCGGTCTGTTGGGGGAATTGATGGCGCTGTTCCCGGAGCGGGGTGGCTTCGACATCGCCCCCTACCGCCATGACAATCCCCTGCCATCCTTCCAGGCGGTGATTTCACAGATCCGCAACTATCTCCACGGTGCCGTGGCACCGGACTACTGGAAGGTCGATTTCCAGGCCGGCCCGGACGGCAGCCGTCTGGCCGTGCTGGAGGAGAAGCACTTCAACGAACCCAACGCCTGGTTCCTCGGCATCAAGACCCAACTGGAGCCGAGCCGTCTGGTGGAGCTGGTGGAGGATACGGACCAGTTCAAGCTCATGCCACGCTCCTACCTGGAGCGCGCGATCCGCGGTGTGGTTCTCAAGGAAGAGCGGTTCCCACCGCTGGAACTTCCCGCGGAGACCGGCCGATACTATTTCCGCCTCCAGACGACGCAAAGCCGCCGCATCTGGGAGGAAGTCGTGCGGGAGAAGGAACTGGTCTGCCGCTGGAGCATGCAGCGGGAGGTCGCAGATCTCCAACTGGGCCTCTACATGACATTGGGCGGTCGTTCCTCCGGCTCCGCCGAATAAACCAGCATCCTTCCAGGTCATGGCCAAGAACAAGGGCAAAGGAGAGGACTCCGGATGGGGTGGTGGCAGCGATGATGGATTCTGGGGCGGATCGTCCGCTCCTCCTCCACCACCAGCCGCGTCTTCCTCCCCTCCCCAATTTTCCGGTCCACCGTCGAAAAAGATCAGCCTTCTGGAAGCGGTCGAGCCGATCTTCCTCTTCATCTGCCAGCAACACCGCATCGTCAGGGACGGCAAGGACCTCTCCTTCGAGGCGGTGCGCGGTGAAACCACCCGTCTTCTGGGAAGCATCGAGGACGGTGCCCGGCGGGATCCCGTCCTGCAGCAGCAGTTCGACCGCATCCGGGATCCACTCTACTGGTATGTGGACTATTGGTTCGGATCCTCCGGGGAGTTCCCCACCCTGCGGGCTCCCTGGAACAACGACCGCCTCGGTGAGTATCCGGATGATGATGATGGCTCGCTCGCCGGTGACGAGGCGTTCTATGACAAGCTGGAGGCGACGCTGAAGGCGGACTCCCAGGATGAGGCCGCGAACGAACGCCTCGCTTTCTACTACACCGCACTCGGCATCGGTTTCACCGGCCTGTATTTCAAGGCCATCCCGGAACACCACGCCAAGCTGCGGGATTACATGGGCAGGCTCTACCCGCGCGTCCGCAAGTTCATCGACGCGAACCCATCCTCCAAAGTCACTCCGGAGGCATACACCTTCACCGACAAGCGCGACTTCGTGGCACCGGCCCGCGACCGCCCGCTGATCCTGCTGGCGGCGATCCTGTGCCTCCTGCTGACCATCTTCATCGGCTACTTCTACGTGTACGGCATCCAGAAGAAAGGCCTCGAATCCTCCGTGCTGGAGATCCAGCGCACGGAATCCGTCCAACCCGCCGTCCAGGAATGAGCCGCTTTCCCGCCGCATGAACCTTCTCAGTAAAATACCGAACTCAGCCAGGGGCGCCGTCGCCATCATGGGTCTCTGCGCCCCGGTCGTGATGATGGCCGGAGCGGCCCAGCCGGAGATGCTGAAGCTCTACATGGCGGGTTACATCACGCTCTGCGTGCTTTCCGCCCTGGGCGCCTACTTCGTCGACAGGGCGCAGAAGAAAAAGGCCAAGGGGTTCTCCGAAGACATCAAGGACAATGCCGGAAGCGTCCAGGGGGTGAGCGATCCCCAGCGGCGCCGCGAGATCGATGAAATGCGCCAGCAGTTCCAGCGCGGCATCGACATCTACAAGCAATACGGCAAGGACCTCTACAGCCTGCCATGGTATGTGGTGGTGGGTGAGTCCGGATCCGGCAAAACGGAGGCCCTCCGGCGCAGCGAGATCGGCTTTCCCGACAAACTGCAGGACTACTGGCAGGGAACCGGCGGCACCATCAGCATGCACTGGTGGTTCACCAACCGTGCGGTGATCCTGGACACGGCGGGCCGTCTGTTCGTGAGTGACAGTTCATCCGGCGGGGACCAGGCGCAGTCGCAGTGGATTTCCTTCCTCCAGATGCTGAGGAAGAACCGCTCGGACTGCCCCATCAACGGACTGGTTCTCGTCATCCCCGCAACCTCACTGGTGCCGCTGGAAGACGAAGCGGCCGAAAGCACGTCGGTCAAGGAGATCGACGCCAAGGCGGGCCAGATCGCCAAGCAGATGGAGACGCTCCAAACGGAACTGGGCGTGCGTTTCCCCGTGTATCTGTTGATCACGAAAACGGACCGGATCATCGGCTTCCGGGAATTCTTCTCCTACATCGAGTCCCCGGAGGAACGCTACCAGATGATCGGCTGGTCGAACCCCGAACCGCTCGGAAAGACCTTCGATCCCTCCAGCGTGGCATCCTCCCTGCGGGAGACATCGGACCGGCTCCGGCGGCGGCGCATGGCACTGATGAAGGATCCGATCCCGGCCCCCGGGAAAAAGCGGTTCGAGGAGGTGGATTCCATGTTCGCGTTTCCGGATGCGTTCGAGAAGCTCGCGCCAAAGCTGGAGCGTTACCTGCGCCACATCTTCGCCGTGGACGAATGGTCATCAAAGCCTCCATTCCTGCGCGGGATCTATTTCACCTCCGCCCTCCAGCAGGGTGCGGTTCTCGATGAGGCCCTTGCCAAGGCGCTGGGACTTTCCATCCGTGACATGGAGCACAAGACCGGGGAACACGACCTCAGTCTGGCGAAGAACCGTTCCTACTTCCTCCGGGATTTCTTCCTGGACAAGGTTTTCCAGGAGAAGGGACTGGTCACGAAAGGAAAGATCGCACGCAAACTTTCCGGCTGGAAGCTGTGGATCCCCGTCGGATTCGTATCCGCACTGCTCCTGGTGGGGCTCATCGGATGGTTCACCGGCCGCAAGCCCCCGGGCGAACTCCGTTCCTGGAGATTCCTCGCGGATGACGCCTACTCGACGGAGAACTATGGGTTCCATCCCCTGATCGTTCCTTCGTCAGAGGGCGGCTGGTCGTACATCAAATCCCCCGTCAGCTCGGACGATCTGCTGCGGAACCTGAACCAGCTCGGCAACGACCACCTGAAGTCCCGCCCGAAGTTCGGATGGTTGTTCTCACCTGCCGTGGCGCTGGACGGCGGAGTTTCGAAGGACCGCCACGCCGCATTCCGGACGGCGGCGGATGCCATCGTGACCCGTCCGCTTCTGGAAGCGGCGATCGACGGTCTCGCGAAGCGGTCGAGCCAATGGGGGGCGGAAGGCATTCCGCAGTCCGATGCGGATGCGCTCGATGAGATCCTTTCCTGCCTGTCTCCGAAGGCATCCGAAGGTTCTTCGGGCAAAGACTCCACGCCGGACCTTGAGTCCACCGCGGCCATCCTGATCCGCTCGGCCGGGCTGCCCTACACCAGTTCGAAGAACCGGGATCTTTACCGTAACACCATCGGCCCGGTGATCGGCATCCTGAAAGCCGCCCATCCGGATGGAAAGCTGCCAGCCACCGCAGTGGACGAAAAGAGCCGGGCGCTTCTGGTGACGGTGATCGACCGTCTGTTTGGGGGTGGGGACGACGGAGCGTTGACCCGTCAGTTGCAGTCCTATGATGTGGCCTGGAGGGCCGTCCGCGAAATCACGCCGGGAACTTCGTTCACGGATGCACAGAAGCTCGTACAATCCCTCAACTCCGCATCGGAAACCCTCGCGAACCTGGAGCCGCAGCTCCGCTACCTGGCCTCAAACACAGGAAAAGCCACCACCGAAGAATCCACCTCCAGCGAAAAGGAACAACCACGGACGCTCGGGAAGCGCCTGCTTCAGGAGCACGAACAAGGCCTCCAGGTGCTGGCCTCCAACCGCATGGGGCGCTGGCAGGACGACGCCGATCGTCCGGAAGAATCCAGCGAGGCGGCGAAGCTGAGGGAGAAACTCGTGGCCGAACACGCGAAGATGTTGGAGAACCCGGAGAAGCGCACCCATGCCGCACGGGCCGGACTTGCCAGCGAGGTGATGAATCTGGACACCATCGTACCGGAACGCTTCAGCCCCGCCACCTACACGCAGTTCGCTGCAAGCATCGCATCGGTGCAGGCGAAAGCGAAAGCGATCGGCATCGAGGAAATCGGGAATGTGCTCATCGGTATATGGTCGCAGCATTTCGTCGCGGATCTGCTGCCGAAGCACATCGGTTTCCCGCTGGTGTTCGACAAGGTCCGGGGAGACAACGAGAAGATCCTGCCAAGGGAGGAAGCCGCCGCGGTTGCCAGTGCGATCCTCCGGGTGTCGGAACTTTCGGACAAATCACGCCTGAAGCTCTCCCCGATCAAAGGGGTGATCGAGTCGATCTTTGATGTCGAGAAGCTCCCCAAGGGCGAGATCGTCGTCAAAGAGTGGGAGATTTCCCTGGCCCAGAATGACATCTGGTTCGGGCTGGTGAATGACGTGAGCATCGAGCCGAGCCGTCCCGGCTCCGGGAGGCTGCGTTGGGATGCAGCGAGCGGCGGAGAAGGGAAGCTGCTGGCGGCGGACCAAGGGGCGAAAATCTCCTATACGGACACAAACGTCCCTCCCAATACGTACCCATTCTCCAGCGGGAACCAGCCGCAGTGGGCTCCGGTGCACTGGGCGGTCGCCGCGATCAGCCAAGGGGCGCAGGGACCGTTCACCCAATTCGGCGGCAGGAGGATCTCCCTCAATGTGAAACTGCCCGCGACATTCCCGCAGGCCCTCGATGGACTGCCCACCACCCGGAACCTGAGCGAATAAACCACGTTCTATTTTGTCATGCTCGACGAACCGCCAGATACCGTCAAAGCAGCGGATGGTTCACGCATCCCGCTCGCCGTGTTCGGCAAGCACCGGGCTTGGTCGGACCATCTGGAGGACATCGGGCTGGACACTCCGTCGCTCGGAAAGTTCAAGCAATCCTTCTACACCGATGGGATCCGGACGAATCTGGATACGGGGGCGTGGGAGCCTCTTTCCGAAGAAGGCAAGACGGTGGACTGGGACCATGAATTGTTCATGACCGGCCCACGGGGGATGATCCTGGCACGGCTATGGGCGTCCACCGATGGGCGCGGCCGGCGTTCCTACCCGATGATCGCCGCAACCCACCTTCCCACCACACGGCTGCCTGCGGATCTCACCCCGCTTCAGGAAGCGCTGGAGCTGGCGAAGGAACAGTGCTCGTCAGCGGATACCCAGGATGCGGTCCGCTCCGCCGCCGTGTCCGGGAAGATCGCGCTCGAGTACGCCGTGCGCAATCTCTCACCGATGCCAGCCGAGGGGCCCACGGAGGAATCCCGCGCCAGGTTCCTGGGCATGGGGTCCGGTGAGGAGGGCTTCCGGAGGATCCTCCATGTCATGCTGGCCGACCTGGCGGCATTCTCAAAGAACCGCCGGCAGCCGGATGTGAGGCCGCGGCATTTCAGGTTGCCTTCATCTCCCGGAGATCGCGGGAAAGGCTTTCTGATGTGGCACACCTTCTTCCAACCCCATCTTCCGGACGGCACCCTGTGGACCATCATCGCCCCCAAGGATGGCGGCTGGGCGGATGTATCTGTCGGCGGAACCGACAGTGATTTCGTCCACCTCTCGAGGTTGAACGCGGAAGGGATGCCACCACTGAATGAGATTCCATATTCCCTGGCTCCGGAGAATGAGGAACAGTTCGGGAAAATACTCTCATCCTTCACTTCCCCACCCTTCGCGGTGACATCGCTTTTCGCTCCGGACCAGCCCTCGGGAACCTTCAGTTCCGTAATGGGGAGATTGTTTGGCAAAGGACAGCCATAACCGTTATTTCATTGACTGAATCCGACCGTAATTCCTAAATATAGTTATCAACAAGTGGCATTATCCCTCGAACAATACCTCGCCCCATGTGTGAATCAGCCGCCATGCGGCGATGATGTTTGGGAGAACATTGTCCTCGACTCAGAACTTGGGAAAACGCTCGACAGCATCGTCGGCGGACTGGACCGGGGCATGGTGGGCGGAGAGCGTGAATCCCAGGGCACAGGCGACTGGGCGGGCCTGCTGATGGAGGTGGGAGCCCACTTCGGAAACACCAAACATCTGGGGCTGGCATACTATGCGACCACGGCAAGCCTGAGGCTCTCCCAACTTGAAGGTTTGGTGGACGGCATCGTCCTCTTCAACCAACTGCTGCACAGATACTGGCTTCAGGTCCATCCGGTGATGGAAGACGGGGATCCGGATGAAAGGTTATCCCTCATCTCCCGCCTGGACACACCTGTCGTCATCAGCGGGATCGATGAGATCATCATCGCAAAGGGAAGACGTTCCGGGAGTTATACATTCGCGCAGGCGGAGAGTTCCCTTGCGGGGAATCCATCCCCCACGCTCATCGAAGCCTCGATCAATGAAACATTGTCCGAGGATCCTGAATTCTATGACCGGCTCGCCGCCCAATGCCGCGAGATCCGCCACGAACTGAATGCCCTCCGCGACACGCTGCAGACCCATCTGGGCAGTCCGTCGCTGTCCCTTCCCCTTCTGGAGGAAAAGCTGGGCAAGTTCGAGGGCTTCCTCGCCCGGAGCGCGGTTGTAACCGGAGGGGCAGCCCCCGCGACCGATGGCTCCCCGGAAGGAGGGGATGCCGCAACCCCGGCAGCGGCCGTGCAGGTGGCGCAACCGGGCGAGATCCGCAACCGCGCGGATGTCTGCCGCACCATCGACCAACTCATCCGCTTCTACCGCCGGACGGAACCCACCAGTCCGGTGCCGTATCTGCTGAACCGCGCGAAGCGTGTGGCGATGATGGACTTCATCGAAATCGTCAAAGAATTCCGCCTGAACGGCAGTCCATCCATCGACGATGTCTTCGGACCGACCGAGGAGATCACCGACTCCAACTGATGCCTTTCCCATCCCAGACACCGGCAACCAAACATTTCACATATTATGGCCAAGAAAACATCCAGCTCCCAGAAACTGCTCCCGCGGAAACCCCGTGTCCAAATCGAATATGACGTGGAGGTGGGTGACGCGCTCCGCCAGGTGGAACTGCCCTGGATCACGGGCGTGATGGCGGATCTTTCCGGTGCGAATGCCGGTGAACTGCCAGAGCTTTCCAAGCGGAAGTTCAGCGACGTCGATGCGGACAACTTCGACGCTTTCCTCAAGGACCAGAAGCCGCGCGTCACTTTTGCCGTCGACAATCTGGTGGCCGGAGAGGGCCGCATGGGCGTGGATGTGACGCTCGAATCCATGGCGGACTTCAGTCCGGATGTCTTTGCCCGCAAGATTGGCGCGGAGATCATCGAGATTGTCATCACGGAGGAAGGCAAGGGGTCCGACAAACGCTATGTGTTCGATTCCACGAATCCCCACAGCGCGCCGTTCGGGGAAAGCGTGGCTTCGTTGGATGCCCTTTCGAAGGAGTTCATCGCCTACAAGATCGGTGAAAAGGCCGCCGATCTGGAATCCTCGATCCTCCCCGATCCCCGGAACACGAAACGCTGGACGCTCCGGATCGTCAAGAAGGGCCCGCTTGCGAAACTGCTGGATGCCCGCAACCGGCTCAAGGAGCTCCTCATCAAGGTGGACGGCAAGGCCGGCGCCCAGAAGGCTCTCGACGAGCTGCTCCAGGACAAATCCGTGATGGAAGGCCTCCTGAAGGAACAAGCACCGTCTTCCGAAGCACCCTAACCCCAGCCCCCTTCCCGCCATGAGTAATGCCCAACAAGCCGGATCCACCAATGCCGCCGGCACCGTAACCACCCAGGAAAGCGCACTCGACCGGATGCTCTCCGTCGTGGATGCCCTCCGGCCGAAATCCGAAGAAGCGAAGCGCGAGATCCAGGACGCTGTTTCCACCCTCTTCGAGCACATCCTCGGAGACTACGAGAACATCTCGAAGGAGACCCCTGAGGTTCTCGACAAGATCGAACGCGTCATCGCCGAGATCGACCGCCGCCTGACCTCCCAGCTCAATCTCATTCTCCATCATTCGGACTTCCAGAAACTGGAAGGTTCCTGGAGGGGGCTCCACCACCTGGTCAGCGGCACGGAATCGAGCGACCAGCTAAAGATCAAGGTCATCAACATCTCCAAGAAGGAGATCTACAAGCAGCTCAAGGGCAAGGACCGCGCCGGCTGGGACCAGACCGAGCTCTTCAAGAAGATCTACGAAGAGGAGTACGGCACCCCCGGCGGCCAACCGTTCGGCGTGCTGATCGGTGACTACGAATTCGGCCACACCGGTCCGGACGTGCAGGTACTCCGCGGCATGTCGAAGATCGCGGCAACCGCTCACGCCCCGTTCATCGCCGCCGCTTCCTCCGAGCTTCTCGGCATGGAAAGCTGGACGGAACTGCCGAACCCACGCGATCTGCGGAAGGTGCAGGACTCCGTGGAGCATGCCGCCTGGCGCAGCCTGCGCGAGGATGAGGATGCCCGCTACCTGGGCCTGGCCATGCCCCGATTCCTCGCCCGCGTTCCCTATGGCTCCAAGACGGAGCCGGTGGAAAGCTTCGACTTCGAGGAAGATACGGACGGCTCCGACCACACGAAATACACCTGGTCCAACGCGGCCTATGCCATGGGCGCCAACATCAACCGCGCGTTCTATGAGAACGGCTGGACCACGCAGATCCGCGGTCTGGAGAGCGGCGGTATCGTGGAGAATCTGCCCACCCACCTGTTCCCGACGGACGACGGCGGAGTGGACGCGAAGTGCCCCACGGAGATCGCCATCACCGACCGGCGCGAGAAGGAGCTGGCGGACATCGGACTGATGCCGTTGTCCCACTACAAGAACAGCGACTATGCCTGTTTCTTCGGTGCCCAGTCGCTCAAGAAGCCCACTAAGTATCTGGATGCCGACGCCCAGGCGAACGAGAATCTTTCCTGCCGCCTGCCCTATCTGTTCTCCACCTGCCGCTTCGCCCACTATCTGAAGTGCATGGTGCGCGACAAGATCGGCTCATTCATGGAGCAGGAGGAGATGCAGAAATGGCTGACGAACTGGATCATGGCCTACGTGCTCCGCGGCGGCGGCGACGAAAGCCTGAAAGCGAAGAAGCCCCTGGCCGATGCCCGGGTGGAGGTCACCTCCATCGAGGGCGACCCTGGGAACTACAGGGCGGTCTTCTACCTCCGGCCGCATTTCCAACTGGAAGGACTCACCGCTTCGCTGCGTCTGGTGTCCAAACTGAAGCAGAAATCAAACTGATCAACCAACGAATCTTCGCCCCATTCCCCTCACCGGTCCGGCGGGGAGGATGAGGCAATCCTGAAAACCGGGTGACTCACCCGAATCCCGAAACCAACAACAGCCAAAAGCAAAACCATGTTTGACGCATATTTGAAAATCGACGGCATTCCCGGCGAGTGTGAGGACAAGGGCCACGAGCAGTGGATCCAGCTTCTCTCCTTCAGCCACGGAGTGCAGCAACTCGGCACCAACCTGGGTGGCGGCGGCAACCGCGGCTCCTCCGGCAAGGCCGAGCACCAGCACTTCAGCTTCACGAAGTACGTGGACAAGGCCAGTCCGAAGCTCAACCTCCATTGCAGCAACGGCCAGAACCTGAAGAAGGTGACCGTGGAAATCTGCCGTCAGGTGGACAGCCGCATCGCCTACCTCACCTACACCTTCGAGCCCTGCCTTGTCAGCAGCGTTCAGATCGGCGGTTCCACCCAGGGTGATGACCGTCCGGTGGAGCAGGTGAGCTTCAACTACACCAAGATCGAGTGGAAGTACACCGAGGTTGCCAAGGACAACACCCCTGGGGGCGACACCATGGCCCACTGGGATCTGTCCACCAACACCGGCGGCTGATTTCCCATCCGGAAAATGGGAAATCTACAGGAAATCAAAAAACAGATCTCCGACGGGAACGCGGCCGCAGCTCTGGCATCTGCCAAAGCAGCGGTCCGCGGGGCTCCGGCGGATCCATCCTGCCGTTCCGCCCTATTCAGCTTGTTCGCCATTCATGGCGAATGGAGCAGGGCTGCGGAGCAGTTGGAAAACGCCCTGCAGCTCGGCGGAGATCCGGGCCTGGCGGTGTATCTGATCATCCTCAAGACGATCTCCGGACGAGATGAGGTGTTGAGAGGTCTGGCGGATCCCCATTTCCCCGCGTGTGACAGCATACCGGACTGGTATCCCGGCTGGAAAGCCGCGCTGGAGGCACTGCACGGAGGCTCTCCGGAGCCGTTGGCCGCAGCCGCCGCGGACCGCGCCGATGCCCTGGACACCATCACCGGATTCAATGAGGAATATGAATTCGAAGGCTTCCGGAATTGTGACACGCGGTTGTGCGGTGTCTTCGAAGGGATTTTTGAAGGGAAGTATTCATGGCTGCCTTTCGAGCAGGTTCTGCGCATCGCGGTTCCCGCACGTCCGGAAATGCTCCACGACCTGCTCTGGCTGCCGGTGATGATCCACCTGCGCAAGGGAGCCCCCTTGAAAGGCTATCTATTTTCCACCTACCCGGGCACCGCCGGGCGGAGTGACGACGCTGCCAGGCTTGCCAGGGACACCGGTTGGGACGAACGGTTCGACACCGTGGACGTGGGGTTCGGCACCCAGCTTTTCGCACTCGGGGCCGAGGTGGTTCCGGTGTTTTCATTGGGCCAGTGCTGTCTCGGGGACCTACCGGACGCCACGCCCGCCTCCCCTGTTGAACCGTGAAAACGTCGTTCCGCGAAGAGCTGACACTGCCTTCCCTTTTCTGGAGGATCGATGAGGCGGAGCAGTCCCGGTACGCGCGGGGTGCATCTCTGGCGGTCTACCGTGCGGATGTACTGCGGAACCTTCGCTGGCTCCTCAATGCTTCTTCCGCCCGTTCGGAGGACCCTATCTGGAACTTCCCGGGCGCGGCGGCTTCGGTACTCAATTTCGGCGTCGCCCCTTATTCCGGGCGGATCGGTTCCTCCATGGACATGGATGAGATGGCGTCCTCGATCCGTGAGGCGATCCTCCACTTCGAGCCCCGCATCATTCCTTCCACACTGGAGGTCGAGCGCATCGGGGACCAGTATGACGATGAGGGCAACTCGGTCGCGTTCCGCATCAGTGGCAGCATCTGGGCCCAGCCGGTTCCAGAGCGGTTCACCATGGAAACCGCCGTCGACACCACTTCCGGAGCTTGGTCTTTCGACTCCTGATCGGCTCCCTCCCACCCATTCCAACGGATGAACGAAACTTTCCTCGGTTATTTTGAAGACGAGCTCCGCCACATCCGCGAAGTGGCCGGTGAGTTCGGCACCATGCACCCACTGGTGGCCGGCCAGTTGCGACTGAGAAACGATGGATGCGACGATCCGTTCGTGGAGCGCCTGCTCGAAGGCTTCGCTTTCCTCGCCGCCCGGGTCCACCAGAAGCTCGACGCGGATTTCCCGGTTTTCACCCAGTCGCTGCTTGAGACGATCTATCCGGCGATGCTGTGCCCGGTGCCATCCATGGGTATCGTGGAGCTGCAGGGGGACGCTGCTTTGACTGTGCCGTTGACCGTACCGCGGGGTTCCATGTTGACCGGACATCTGGGCCCGGATGCGGACACCCGGTGCGAGTTCCGCACGGCTCAGGAGGTGACGATCCATCCCATCCGCATCGCCCGTGATCCGCAGGGGAGACCCCGCTACTTCGACCGGGATCTGGACCTGCTGCAGCTTCCCTCGAGTGCCCCGGCAAAGGCGGCGCTCCGGCTCCGGCTGGATCTGCATCCGGATGCCGGTTTCTTCAGCGACCAGACTTCACTCGACGAGCTGACCTTTTTCGTCCGCGGCGACCTGGGTGGAGCAGGGCGGATTCTGGAAGAACTTTTCTCCCATGGCACCCACCTTTTCATCTCCTCCGGCGCCTATCCGGCGAAGATCCTCAAGACGTTCACGCTCGGCGACCGGGATGGCGTGAAGATCGTGCCCGGAGGTTTCTCAAAGGATGAAGCCCTGCTGCATGCGGATACACGGGTGTTCGAAGGTTACCGCCTGCTGCGCGAGTACATGGGGATGCCCCAGCGCTTCCTGTTTTTCAAGATCCAGGGTCTTCGCGCAGCCTTCGCCGGGTTGGAAAAAACCTCCGTCGATCTCATCATCGGCTTCAAGCGGTCCGCTGCGGAACTCGCGAATCTGATACGTCCGGAAACCTTCGTGTTGAATGCGACCCCCTTGGTCAATCTGTTCGAAAGACGGGCGGACCAGATTTCCGTAGACTCCGGGCGTTCCGATTTCCACCTGGTGGTGGACCGTACCAAGCCCCTCCACCACGAGATCCTGCTGGTGAACGAGGTGACCGGCATCACCGGTGGCACCTCCGAGAAGACCCGTTTCCTGCCGTTCTACCGCTGTGGAGCCGGGGAGCCGGGAGCGAAATCCTTCTTCTCCATCCGTCGCGCACCGCGCCTGAGCACCGGCCGGGAGAAACGGGAGGGACCATCCTCACGCTACGCTGGCTCGGAGATCTACATCTCCCTCGTTGACGGGAACAGCGCGCCCTACCGGGAAGACATCGATGCCCTCTCGGTGAAGGTGCTCTGCTCCAACCGCCACCTGCCCCTCTCGATGCCCATCGAAGGGCGCGATACCGACTTGCTCCCTGACGCGGGTCTGGCGCTGGCGGCGGTACGCTGGATCATCCCCCCCACCCCTCCGATGGACAGCCTGGCCCACGGAAGCGAGGCCTGGCGTTTCATCAGCCATCTGTCACTGAACTATCTCTCTCTGGTGGAAGACTCCGGCGGCGGCACGGCCGCCCTGCGGGACCTGCTGCGGATCTACGTGCCCTCCGGCATGGAAGATGTCTACGAGTGGATCGAGGGGATCACCTCGGTCACCTCCGCTCCGGTGATCCGGAGGATGCCGGGAGGCGGCCCCGTTGCCTTCCAGCGGGGGCTTGCGGTGGACATCACCTTTGATGATCGCCGATTCGCCGGTGCCAGCGCGTTCCTCTGCGGGATGGTTCTGGCGCGCTTCCTGGCGCACCATGTGACCATCAACTCCTTTGTTGAAACATCCCTTCACAGCACGACCCGCGGAAAGCTGATCACCTGGCCGCCGCTCACCGGGACCCGATCCCTCGCCTGACCCATGGCCATCCCAACCCAGAGTTCAGATGACCTGGAACGCGCCCGCGCCCGGGGATTCATCGAGGCATCCGGAGGGGATCCGTGCCAGACGGATTTCTTTGCCTTTGTACGCTGGATCGAGGGACTGCTTCCCAACATGCCCCGTGTGGGTGAAGGCCGGCATTTGTCGGACGATGTTCTGGTCTTCCACCAGACGCTGCACCTCGGCTTCGCACCGGCGACGGTGAGGGAGGTGAAATCCCTCCCGGAACGCGGGACCGGCGGCCCGGTCGGTGAAGTGTCCGGTTACTTTCTCGGCCTGTTGGGACCGTCCGGACCACTACCGCTGTCGCTAACCGAGTATGTGTGGGCACGCAGCCAGGGCGTCCCGCATCCTGACCGGATCGCCCCGGTCACGAACGCCCAGGTATCCGTCCACCGGCGGGATACCAGCCTCGAGGACTTCCTCAACATCTTCAACCACCGCTTCATTTCATTCCTCTACCGTGCATGGGCATCCTGCCGGAAGACGGTGGACTACGACCGCCCGGAGGAAGCGAACTACCCGCGCTTCATCGGCTCACTTTTCGGACTGGGGATGGACAGCCTCCGCGGGCGCCAGCATCTCAACGATGAGGCGAAGACCTATTTCGCGGGACATCTGTCGAATCCCAGCCGTCATCCGGAAGGCCTTGCGTCCGTGGCGGCCGATTATTTTTCGACCCGCGCGGAGATCATCGAAAACGTGGGCCGCTGGCTGGACATCCCGGACAACGAGCAGTGCGTCCTCGGCGCGCCTCAGATGACCACGCTCGGATCCGGCATCGTCATCGGGGGCCGCATGTGGGACCGGCAACTTCACTTCTGCCTCCGTCTGGGACCGATGCCGATGGCGACCTACAGGAAGCTCTTTCCGGGTGAGGAGTCGCTGGCGGCGCTGAAGGACCTCGTGAAATTCTACACCCACCGGGAACTCTTCGCCGAAGTCCAACTGGTGCTGGATTACCGGGACTATCCCGGTTGTGCATTGGGATCAGGTGCCCGCCTCGGCCTGAGTTCCTGGCTCCACAGCTCCCCACCGGCCCGCGACCTGGACAACCTGCACATCGAACTCCAGTAACCCAATCCATTCCCACCTCCGCCCACCATGCAATCCCAGACACCGTCCTTCTATTTCAAGAAACTGAATCCCTTCGCCTACGCGGCGATGGACAAGGCCACCGAGCGTTGCATGGAACGGGGAAACCCGGAACTGGAACTGGCCCACTGGATGCTGGTCCTGGCGGAGAACGAAGAGAGTGACCTGGTCAAAATCATCCGCCACTTCGGCGGGGAGTCATCCCGCGTCACCACGGACATCAACCGTTTCCTCGACGGACTGCCACGGGGGGCGAGCCGCCTTTCTTCCTTCTCCCGTCTGCTGGTGGACGCGCTGGAGCAGGCGTGGGTCTGTTGTTCGCTGGTGTTCGGTGGAACCAAGATCCGCACCGGGCATGTCCTGTTGGCCTCCGTCCGGAACTCCGCCCTCCGCGCGTATCTGGGCGGCATTTCCAAGGAGTTCCAGAAGGTGAACGCGCAACAGCTCGAGGAAGCGTTTGACGCCATCTGCAAGGGCTCCGCCGAGGACGACAAGGCAACCGCTTCCAGCGAAGATGATGCGGACTCCCCCGCCCCGCTGAAGCCGGGCGAATCCGCCCTTGAACGATTCTCCGTCGATCTCACCGACCGCGCCCGCAAGGGCGAGCTGGACCCGGTCCTCTGCCGGGATGACGAAGTCCGCCAGCTCATCGACATCCTCATGCGCCGCCGCCAGAACAACCCGCTGCTGGTGGGTGAAGCAGGCGTCGGCAAGACCGCCGTGGTCGAAGGCTTCGCGCTCAAGCTCGCTACCGGCGACGTGCCTGACTCACTCAAGAGCGTGATCCTCCGCTCGCTCGACATCGGTCTGCTCCAGGCGGGAGCCAGCATGAAGGGTGAGTTCGAAGACCGCCTGCGCAAGGTCATCGATGAGGTGCAGAAGTCCCCGAAGCCGGTCATCCTTTTCATCGATGAAGCCCACACCCTGATGGGGGCGGGTGGCGCCGAGGGTACCGGAGACGCCGCCAACCTGCTGAAGCCTGCCCTTGCCCGCGGCACGCTGCGCACCGTGGCCGCCACCACCTGGGCGGAGTACAAGAAGCACATCGAGAAAGACCCCGCGCTCACCCGCCGGTTCCAACCGGTGAAGGTCGAGGAGCCCACCGAGGAGCAATGCTGCCTCATGCTCCGCGGCATCGTTGACGTCCTGGAGAAGCACCACAAGGTGGAGATCCGCAATGAGGCGGTGGCCGCCGCGGTGAAGCTTTCCCACCGTTACATCCCCGCCCGCCAGCTCCCGGACAAGGCGGTCAGCCTGCTGGATACGGCCTGCGCACGCGTGGCCCTCAGCCAGGGTGCGCCACCGGCATCCGTCGAGCGCTCCCGTGAGAAGATCCAGCATCTGAAGCTGGAGCTGGAGATCCTGGACCGCGAGGCGAAGGCCGGACGTCCCGACCAATCCGCCATCGAAGCGGCCTCCGAGAAACTCGGCAAGGAAGAGGCGAACCTGAAAGCACTGGAAGAACGCTGGAACTCCGAGAAGGAGGCACTGGCGAAGATTTTCGAAACCCGGATCTCCGCCCGCGAAGGCAGCTCCGAAGCCGCCGCCGTGGTGGCTCTGGAGAACGCGCTGCTCTCCGCCCAAGGTGACGATCCGCTGGTGCAGAGCTGCGTGGATGAAGGTGCGGTGGCCCAGATCGTCGCGGACTGGACTGGCATCCCGGTCGGACGGATGGTGCGGGATGACATCAAGTCAGTGCTCGATCTCGCCCAACGCCTCACCTCCCGTGTTGTCGGCCAGGACCATGCACTGGAGATGATCGCCAAGCGGATCGTCACCGCCCGCGCCGGTATCGACAATCCTTCGAAGCCCATCGGTGTGTTCATGCTCGCCGGGACCAGCGGTGTCGGCAAAACGGAGACCGCACTGGCACTGGCGGAGGCCCTCTATGGAGGCGAGTCCAACGTCATCACCATCAACATGAGCGAATTCCAGGAGGCGCACACCGTTTCCACGCTCAAGGGAGCGCCTCCCGGCTACGTCGGCTATGGAGAGGGAGGTGTGCTGACCGAGGCTGTCAGACGGCGTCCCTACTCCGTCGTGCTGCTCGACGAAGTGGAGAAGGCACACAGCGATGTGCATGAGATCTTCTTCCAGGTCTTCGACAAGGGTGTGATGGAGGACGGTGAAGGCCGCCTGATCGATTTCAAGAACACCATCATCCTCCTCACCAGCAACGCGGGCAGTGATCTGCTGATGAGCCTTTGCAAGGATCCGGAACTCGCACCCGAGCCGGAGAAGCTGGCGGAAGCCCTGCGGAAACCATTGCTCGACATATTCCCCGCCGCTCTGCTGGGCCGTCTGGTCACCATCCCCTACTACCCGCTGGCGGACTCCACGCTGAAGATGATCATCCGCCTTCAGCTCGACCGGATCAAGAAGCGCATCGAGACGCAGAAGAAGATCCGCTTCAACTATGGCGACGACGTTGTGGACCTGATCCTCAGCCGCTGCAAGGAAGCGGACAGCGGCGGCCGGGTGGTGGATGCCATCCTGACGAACACCATGCTGCCGGAGATCGGCCGCAAGCTGTTGGAGGCACTCTACGCCGGAAGCGAGATCAAAGCCGTCGACATCAAGGTGAAGGACGGGGATTTCAGCTACGAGTTCTCCGAGTAGAGCCCCTGCTCCCGGGCCGCAGGCGGAAACACCCATCCATCCCTATGAGGTTTGGAAGGTCCCTCCTTGCCATGCGGGTGATCCGGGCTGATCCAAATCTCCCGTTCCGGACATCGACTGATTTTCATTTCCTATCACAGGGAACTTCTCATCATGTGTTGAAATGAAAACTCCCGTCACGTTGGCACTCCTGTCCTTTGGCATGTCCATGCATCTGACGGGATCGACCCTAAGGGTTCTTTCCGTCGCCACCTCTCCGGAGTCCTTTCCCGCGGACGACCGCTCCGTCATCTTCCGGGATGAATTTGACGTGCCTCCTGCCGGGAATCCCGGCTATGTGGAACATCAGAAAGGAAATCCGCAGGGGTTCACCCATTCCCCGGATGGCGGCCTGCGCGGTGGCGGCATGACCGCGGTTTTCGAAAAGGGTCAGGTTGAGAACGGCAGCCTCAAGGTCTTCTTCGGCCGGACTCCGGCAGGCAGCCGGGGCTTGAGGAAAGATGAGACATTCCGCGAGATCTATTGGCGCGTTTATGTGAAACACGAAGCAGGCTGGGAAGGGAATCCCGCAAAGTTCGGACGGACCACCTGTCTGATGAGTCCGGATTGGAAGCAAGGCTTCATCGCCCATGTCTGGGGAGGAAAGAACAACTGCCTGTGCATCGATCCTGCAACCGGCATCGTTGACAGCAACCCGGTGACCACACGCTACAATGACTTCGCCAATCTGAAATGGCTGGGCGCCCGCCACGGCGGCATTCCTGTCTTCAGCAGCGCGGAGTCCGGACGGTGGGTGTGTGTGGAGTCCCACGTGCGCCTGAACTCCCCCGGCAAGGCGGACGGCATTTTCCAACTGTGGGTCGATGGAAAGCTTGAAGCATCCCGCCATGACATCAACTGGCACGGCAACTGGGATGACTACGCCATCAATGCGGTGTTCCTGGAGAATCATTGGAACGACGGATCCAAAAAACGCCAATCGAGATGGTTCGACCACTTCGTCATCCGCACCGAGCCGATCGGTCCGGCAACCGCAGCCCGCCCCGTAACCATCGGGAGAACCGTGTCGCATGGAGACACTCCATGGGAGGTGGAAATCGCGAAAGATCCGGACGGAAAAGAAATCGTTTGGAAATCCAGTGCCCCCATTCCCTCCGCTGCCATCACCCTGACGGTTGACGATCGAAGCGTCCCACACGCGCCGGGAGTCACCTACTGGGTGAGGATCCGCAAGGCAGGTGAAGCGGAATGGTCGCCATGGCACTCTCCTTTCCGCTGAATGATCCGGAGGATCATTTCTCCAGAAGACGCTTCGCCACACGGTAGCCGGCATCATCCGGAGCACCACCGATTTCAGCAAAGAGGTTCCGGACACGCCTTTCACCGCGGCGGGTGATGTAACCGGCCAACTGCCGTGAGTCCTCATCTCCGAGTGCCCTTGCACGCGCCACGGAGACGCTCATTGCGAACAGTTCCGCGCCGATGTCCACCAACCTTCCGAGCAGAAGCTGGCGTTTCTCCAGCTTCGGTCCATATCGTGCCATGGAGTGGAAAAGCGTCCGTGCCAGCTTCCGGCTTAGGGAAGGTATCGGACCGAAATCCCCACCTCCTGCCGGAATGGGGAGCCAGCGCAGCGGATACCAGCCCGTGTAGAAGATGCCCGCCTTTAGCGCGGTCTTCATCCTTTCCCCCATCGACTTGCGCGTATCGAGGGCGGCGGCACCGCGCCTCAGGTGGGGATCGAGCGCCTCGCGGGCGATGAACAGGTGCATGATCTCCGTGGAGCCTTCGAAGATGGTGTTGATGCGGCAGTCACGGAACAACCTCTCCACTGGATCCGGTGCCTCACCGCGGTTCCGCAACGAGTCCGCCGTTTCATATCCCCGGCCTCCCTTGATCTGGAGCGTGGCATCCGCACCACGCCATCCGGCCTCTGTTCCCCACAGCTTCGCCAGCGCCGCCTCCAAGCGGATGTCCGCGGAATGGTCCGCATCCACCAGCGCGGAGGTGTAGAGCACCAGCGACTCCGTGGCGAAAGCATCCGCCGCCAGATCCGCGAGCTTGGCGGCGATGGCCGCGTGTTTCCCGATCGGCTGGCCCCATTGCTCACGTTCGCGGGACCATGGCAGGACCATCTCCAGACAGCGGTTCAGCAGACCGGCACAAGCGGCGGGAAGCGTGAGACGGCCTGTGTTCAAAGTGGTGAGCGCGATCTTGAGGCCCTTGCCCGCCTCCCCCACCAGATTCTCCACCGGCACCATCACATCGGTGAAGCGGATGACGCCATTGTAGAGGGCCTTCAGCCCCATGAAGTGGCAGCGGGTCAC
The DNA here is from genome assembly GCF_026625605.1 of Luteolibacter sp. SL250. Lineage (NCBI taxonomy): Bacteria > Pseudomonadati > Verrucomicrobiota > Verrucomicrobiia > Verrucomicrobiales > Verrucomicrobiaceae > Luteolibacter > Luteolibacter sp. SL250. The sequence continues at coordinate 2,597,764 of NZ_CP113054.1, read as the reverse complement.
GATCTCCACTCCCGGCCAATCCGTTTCCACGATGAATGCGGAGGTCGCCTGCGGTTTGTCAGGCAGAGGTGTGCGGGCCATCACGATGATCGCATCCGCTTTGAGACCGTTGGTGCACCACAGTTTCTCACCACTCAGGGTGTAGTGGGTGCCATCTTCTGACAGCTTCGCTTCCGTCTTCATCCTCGCCGGGTCCGATCCCACGTCTTTCTCGGTCAAAGCGAACGCCGAGATGGATCCCGCCGCACAGCGGGTGAGGTACTTCCTTTTCTGCGCCTCATCGCCGAACATGAGCAACGGTTGTGGCAGCCCGATGGATTGATGCGCGGACAACAGAGCGGTGAGGTTTCCGCAATGCCCTCCCAGCAACATGGCGGTGCGGGAGTAGTTCGTCTGGGAGAGTCCAAGGCCACCATACTCCTTCGGAATCTTGATACCGAAGGCTCCGAGCGCAGCCAATCCTTCCAGCACTTCGTCCGGAATCTCGCCTTCGCGGTCGATCGCATCCGGATCCGTCTTCGTGTCCAGAAATGATCTCATCTTCGCGATGAACGCATCCCCTTCATCCCTGTCCTTCTTATCCTGCACCGGAAACGGAAAGATCCTCCCGAACTCCGGAGAACCATCGAACAGCGATGCGGCGAAGCCGCTGAGTTCCCGGGAATCCCGTGATGCCTCCGCCATTTCCAACGCCGCACGCTGGCCTTCTGACATCTTTGAAGTGTCGATGATCGAGCTCATGGTTCCTCCTTTCTGAATTGCATCGGTCCGCCACGGAACGGCGCGTAGCCGGTCCCCATCACCATCGCCAGATCGATGTCGTCCGCCGTTTCCGCCACCCCTTCGCTGAGGCAGAGCCGCGCTTCCTCCGTCATTAGCCCGGAAAGGCGGTCACAGGTATCAGCAGGCAACGGGGCGGCTCCCGAACGCAGTCCGAGCGCGACAGGGTTCGGGAACTCGCGCCGTCCACCGTAGAGGTAGAAGCCCTTGCCGGATTTCCTCCCCAACTGTCCTTTCTCCACCAGCTTCGCCGCGATTTCCGGGACCTTCATCCGCTCCGGATAGGCGGCGGTCAGTGTCCGCGCGACGTGGATGGCCACATCCAGTCCGACTTCATCCAAAAGGCGGAGTGGTCCCATCGGCATGCCGAAGTCCAGCATGGTGCGGTCGAGGGCTTCCGGATCTGCACCTCGTTCAAAGATCGCCGCAGCCTCCACCAGATAGGGCATGAGGATGCGGTTCACCAGGAAACCGGGCGAATCCCTCACCACCACGGGCAGCTTGCCGATGGAGCGGACAAAGGCGACACCCGTAGCCAGCGTTTCATCCGAGGTCGATGGAGTGCGCACCACCTCCACCAGTTGCATGCGGTGGACGGGGTTGAAAAAGTGCAGGCCGAGCAAGCGCCCGGGATTTGTGATCACTTCCGCGAGTTCATGGATGGGAAGCGCGGAGGTATTGGTCGCCAGCAAGGTCTCCGCCGACACCCGGGAGGAAAGGTCGGCGCAGATCTTCTTCTTGATGCCGAGTTCCTCGACCGCAGCCTCGATCACCAGATCACAGCGACCCATCGGCACCGGCACACTGGAAGGATGGATGCGGTCAAGCCCTCGCGCCGCCTCCGTTGGCGTGAGAACCCTGCGGGAGGCGGCATCACGGTACAACTTCCCGATACCCGCCATGCCTTTCGCGATGGCATCGGCGGAAACATCCCGCAACAGGACCGGATAGCCACGTGTGCTGAGCCAGTACGCGATGCCGGATCCCATCACCCCCGCGCCAATCACCGCGGTGTTCTCCACCTTCCGGGGTTCCGCCTCCACATGGCGGTGCTTCTTCGCCCGTTCCTGGAGGAAAAACAACCGCATCAATTGGTGCGTTTCCGGAAGCTCCGCCAGCCGGATGATCTCATCCCGCTCCGCCCGGAGGCTCTCCTCACGGGATCGCCCGACGGAGTCCGCCACCACCTCCAGCGCGGCGGCGGGTCCCGGGTAGAGTCCCCGTGTTTTCGCCATCAGACCCGCCCGCGCTTTCTTGCGGATGACCGCGACGGAAAGCGGATTGTGGATCAACGCATGACTCTCCATTTTCCGCTTTCCGCGTGCGATCCATCCGGAAGCAAAGGCATCCAGATTTTCCTCCGGCGCCACCGCATCCACCACGCCCTTGTGTTTCGCAGCCTTTGCCGCGAGCAGCTTGCCGGAAAGGATGAGTGACAACGCGGTGGGGAGCCCCACCAGCCGTGGCAGCCTCGTCGATCCGCCCCACGCGGGGAGAATGCCGAGCTGGGTTTCGGGCAGGCCGATCTTGGTCTTCTTCGAATCACTGGCGACCCGCCAATCACAGGCAAGGGCCAGTTCCAATCCACCGCCGACACACGCACCATGAATCGCGGCAACCGTGGGAATCCTCAGGTCAGCCAGACGGTCGAACGTCTGTTGCCCCAGCTCGATCAACGCCTTGAGTTCATCACCCTTCGCGGAAGAGAGCGTCCTCAGGTCCGCGCCCGCGATGAAGATCGATGGTTTCGCCGACCGGATCACAAGACCTTTCAAGGAAGCATACGTTGAGATCTCTGTAATGAGTCCGCCAAGTTCCTCCAGTGTCGCGCGGTCGAAGATGTTCGCCGTAGAGCCGTCACGGTCGAAGGTGATCGTGGCGATTCCGTCCCGGGTGGTGAGCTGCAGATTCGGCATGATGTCAGGTCCTTTCCAGCCACAGCGCGGCGCCTTGGCCGCCCCCCACACAGAGGGAGGTGAGCGCACGGCGTCCGCCGGTGGATTTGAGCTGATGGAGCGCTGTCAGCACCAACCGGGCACCGGTTGCGCCAACCGGATGCCCGAGTGCGATGGAGCCACCGAGGCGATTGATACGGGAAACGTCGATCTCATCCCGTTCCCCGTACTTTTTCATATGGGCCAGTACCGCCAGCACCTGTGCGGCGAATGCCTCATTGATCTCGATGACGTCCGCATCTGCGGGAGAAAGCCCGCTTTTCTGTTTCGCCAAGGCAATCGCCGGGACGGGGCCGAGCCCCATCCGCGCCGGATCACATCCCGTATAGGCGTATGAAACCAGGCGACCCAGCGGCTCGATACCGGTGTGACGGACCGCCGCCTCATCACCCACCAGCAGGGCGACCGCTCCATCGGTGATCTGTGAACTGTTCCCTGCGGTTACGGTTCCCGTCTGGCGGTCGAAGATGGGTTTCAATTTGGCGAGTTTCTCCAACGATGAATCATCACGGATTCCGTTGTCTGCGGTCACGGCTTTCCCATTCACGGCAACCGGCGCGATTTCCACATCAAGCTCTTCCCTCGCACCTGCGGCCTTGAGGTGGGATGCCACCGCGAATTCATCCTGCATCTCCCTGCTGATGCCGTGCTCACGGGCGAGAATCTCGGCGGTGTCGCCCATGATCATCCCACTGAAACGATCCGTCAGGCCGAGTTGCAGGCCAATGCGCGGCTTGAAGTCAGCAGGCCGGAATGCGGTCATCGCCCCGAGCTTTCCACCCACTCCCTTCGCCTTCGCCAGCGCTCCGAATTTCCCGGCGGTGCGGTGCGGATAGAACAAGGGCACCTGCGACATGCTCTCCGCTCCACCAACGAGGAACAGATCCCCCATCCCCGCAGCCAGCCGCTGGTGGGCGGTGGTGACCGCCTCCATCCCGGAGGCGCAGTTGCGGTGTACGGTGGCGGCAGGGACGTGCTGTGGCACACCGGCCCGCAGCGCGATGATGCGGGCGACATTCGCCGAATCATAGGGCTGCGCGACACAGCCGAAGATCACCTCGGAAAGACGTCCCGGATCAATGCCCGTCCGGGCCAGCAACGCCGAGCAGGCCTCCCGGCCCAGATCCGCCGCCGTCAGCCCATCGAAGTCCGTCCCCATCCGGATGAACGGGGTGCGGATGCCGGCGATGATGAAGAGGTCCTTCATGGTTTCAATTTTCAGCGGGCCGGTGATCGACCACTTTCTTTTCCTTCAGTTCCTTCCCCACGCCCTGGAGTTTCCTCATTTCCTCCCAGCCGTGGATCAGCACTTCATTGGGCGTGAATTCCGTCGCATCCCGGAACCGTTTCGCGATCTCCTCCTTCAACGAACCGGCGGAACCGTTCATCGCCACGGCATGGACGATGACCTGATCGCTTTCAAGAGGGTCGTCGTTTCGCTTCCTCAGCTCGATCTGCCACGCACCCATCCCATCCATGTCATCCAACAGGTTCTCCAGGCGGTTGAAATCGACCAACGTTCCCTTGAGCTTGCCGATGTCCAGTTCTCGGATGTCCGACACCCGCGATATTTTGCCAAGCAACCTCGGACAGGTGCGTCCGCAGTAGGGACATGGCTCATAGGTGATGCCGTTCTCGATCAGGTCTCCGGTGCGGTAGCGAAGCACCACGGTCCCACGCGCATCCAACGGAGTCACCACGATCTCACCCGGCTGTCCGTCCGGGACGCGCTCCCCGGTATCCGGATCGATCACCTCGACGAAGGCCATGTCCGGGTAGGTGTGGAATCCACTGGGCGCCCCCCCTTCCGGAGGCATGCACTCCGTCCAGGCGATCTTCGCCTCGGTGAATCCGTAGGTGGACATGATCGCCACCCCCGGGGAACCCATCTCCGCGCAAAGGGCCTTCAGCTTCCTCCGCATGCCGGCAGGAACCTTCTCCCCACCAAGGACGAGGCGCTTCAGGTTCTTCCAGCGGGAACCATTTGCAGCCCCTTCCTGGAGGAGGTGGTAGAGGAAAGTCGGCATTGCGATGATCGCGTCCGGATCAATCTTGTCGATGAGCTTCACGTTCCCCTCCGTGCCCATCGTCTTCCCCCCGCCGCTCGAAACCATGAAGGTCCCGAAACCTGTGCCGGCATAGTGAGCCTGCCAGAACGCGAGATGGGGGGCGAAGGGGAACGCATTGATGTGCCGCCATGGCCGCTCCGACCGGCAGAGCGTCATCAGGCGGACGCCGCCCTCCGTGAGCCGTTCGATGTCATGCTGGGAGTAAAGGAACGGAACCGGCGCGGCGGAGCGACCGGTCGTGCTGGTGAGGAAGATGGGGCGCAGTTCCCTTTCCAGGAGCTCATTGGCACCGCCCGGGCCATGGGTGACCGCGAGCTTCAGCGTGCTCCACTGGAGCTTCAGCACCTTTTCATCCGGGATGATGACAAAGTCCTTCGGTGTCCCGAGATCCTTCTTCGAGGTGAACGGCAGCTTCACCAGATCCCCGGTGCCACCGACATCCGCGGCGTCCAGTCCCAGCTCGCGGAACATTTGTCCGTAGTGCGCGGTGAATGGCACCACGCGCTCCCGGAGAAAGCGGCGGAGCATCGCATCCTGACGGTGTGAGATCTCATCATGCGACGCGTTCTCCCACCATGTTGTGGTTTTCGTCTTCATGGGTTTGAGGGTCTTCATGCAGCATGGCACGGATGGCCTCCAGATTGTCCGTCGCCACCTTGCGCCCGGCTTCGATGAAGCGGGTGAAATTCGAGTAGTCATGCCATGGGGCATAGAAATGCTGCGGCCGCAGACAGAGGTCGGCCCCCTTGACGGAGTCGTGCGCGATGCGGATCTGCGCAGCCCGGATGCTCTGCCTGAATGTGTCGATGGCATTGCCCGGAGCCATGAGGTTCACGTGCTGGTTCATGCCACTCATCATCCTCCGGAAGATCGAGCGCGGCTCCTCATGCTCATTCCTGCAGACTCCTTCCTCCACATCCTGGAAGGTCGGAATGACGGAAACCGCGAGGATCCTGTCCACATGGGAATATTTTTTCAGAACCCCCACCGGCACCGGATCGACCACCCCTCCGTCCACACACCTCCTGCCGTCCAGCAAGACCGGGGCGATGATGCCCGGCATCGCACAGGATGCATGGACCGCATCACTGATCTTTCCCTTGCTGATCACCACGCGCTCCTTGGTGTCGATGTCCAGCGTGACCACGAACAGTTCGCGCTCCAGGTCCTCGAATTTGAGATCCTCCAGCGAGCGTTCCAAGTGAGCCTTGGCCTTCAGTCCGCGGAAAAGCCCCTTCACCGGCGGCACGATGGGATCGGCTAGCCGCCACAGAGTCCGGCGGTCCTGCATTTCCGCCGCCAGCTCGCCCAGCTTTGTGCCGGAAAAGCCCGCAGCCCACAGGGACCCCACATACGCTCCCATCGAGGATCCCGCGATGGCGTGCACCTCGATCCCGTTTTCCTCCAGTACCTGCAGCACCCCCACATGCGCCAGCCCCCTCGCGCCGCCGGAAGACAGCGCCAATCCCAGCTTCAGGGGGGCCCCGTCATGCAGTGGCCGATCCTGACGCCCGGGGTTCGGTTCCCCTTTGAAAAATCTGACAATGGCTCCAAACATGGCCCGTCGGTGGGTTGCGGACCGGCTTTACCACCAGCCCACCTAACAGTAGCCGCGAACCCTATGGAATCAAATGGTTCCAGACAAAAAATGTTAAATCGCCCGATGCGCGGCGACCGAAACAAAAGCCGTCGATGGGATCGCTATATCATGATGGGCGGTTGCCGCCACATTGCGTGGGGATCGCCCGCTGATAAATACCCCGGCAGGGCAACAAAAAGCGGGCGGGGATGATTCCTCCCGGCCCGCTTTCCTTGAAAGGTGTTCGCGCAGATCAGGCCTGCTTCTGAAGACGGCCGAGGACTTCCTCATACGCCTCCATCACTCCACCGAGGTCACGGCGGAAGCGGTCCTTGTCCATCTTCTCCCCGGTCTTGAGATCCCAAAGGCGGCAACCGTCCGGGCTGATCTCGTCCGCCAGTACGATCACCGACGGATCTTCCTGCAGGCGTCCGAACTCAAGTTTGAAGTCCACCAGCTTCAACCCCGCCTTGGCGAAGAAGTCGATGAGGATGGAGTTCACCTTCAGGGCGGCGGTCCGCAGGAAGGCCAGATCTTCCGGAGAGGCCAGTCCCATCTCACGGATGTAGTCATCATTGATGAGCGGATCCCCCAGCTCATCGCTCTTGTAGGAGAACTCGATGATCGGCCGTGAGAAAACCTTTCCTTCGGCGATGCCGGTGCGCTTGCAGAAGCTGCCGGCGGCGAGGTTCCGGACGATGACCTCCACCATGAGGATCTCGACTTTTTTGACCTCCACGTTCGTTTCGTCGATCTGGCGGACGAAATGCGTCGGCACGCCTTCCTTTTCCAGGAATCCATAGATCAGGGTGCTGATCGCGTTGTTGAGGCGGCCCTTGTTTTCAAACTGTGCCTTCTTCTCGCCGTTGAAGGCGGTGGCGTCGTTCTTGAACTCCATCCGCAGGGTGTGCGGATTCTCCGTGGCCCAGAGGCGCTTGGCCTTCCCCTCGTAAAGCGGTGTCATTGGAAAGACGTAGAATCCGGCTCCGGATTGGTCAAGACCGCCGAAGTTCTCCCGGCATTTTCACCGGGAAACCCGGACGGAGAGCACTTTGTCCCGTGAAATCCAGTTCTCATAGGTGCCGTCCTTCAAAACCACCCAGTCGTCGCCCCAATGGATGATCTTCCCCCGGAGGGTATGGTCCGGATGAAAGCCGGAAATCGGATCCGGCCGGGTGGCCGGGTTGTTCTGCCACGCCTGCATCTCCACGGTCACGACACAGTCCATCCCGGTGGGGATCTCCACCGGGCCTTTGGGAGCAGCGGCGGGTTGTCCAACCGCCGGCCACGGGAAAAGGAATCCACCCAATGCCATGATGCCAATCACCGGAAGCAGGACTTTTGCCTTCATCCCCACCTGATAGCTCCAACCCGACTCCCTTGCCAGAAGAAGATTCGAGTTTCCCGGTCAGCCCTCGAGCAGCCCCATCAACTCCGCTTCGCTCCACCCCGCCGCATCCCCGCCTCCCGCTTCGTCGATGGCCACCGCCAGCCGGCGTTTCTTGTTCTGGAGGCTCACCACTTTTTCCTCCACCGTCCCCCGGGCAATCAGACGATAGATGGTCACCGGCCGGGACTGGCCGATCCGGTGCGCCCGGTCGGTCGCCTGGGCCTCCGCCGCGGGATTCCACCATGGATCGAAATGGATAACCGTGTCCGCCGCGGTGAGGTTGAGGCCATAGCCACCGGCTTTGAGACTGATCAGGAACACGGGCGGACCGTCCGGAGACTGGAATCGATCCACCAATTCCTGCCGGTTTCTGGTCTGTCCATCGAGCCGCAGGGAGGAGATTCCGGCCTCATTCAGGCTGTTCTCGATTTCCCGTAACTGCTTCTGAAATTGACTGAATACAAGAACCCTATGATTTCCAGAAATCGCTTCAGAAACCAGTTCCAACAAGCGTTGTAATTTCGCCGAGCGTCGCGGGACAGACAAGCGTTTGAATTTCTCATTTTCAAACAGGGCGAGGTCACAGCTGGCCTGCCGGAGGCGAAGCAGGACCGTCAGCATCCGCATCCTGGCCGCGCCGGAGTTCTTCGTATCCTCCATCTCTTCCACCCTCCGCCGCCCCTCGGCGAGCAGTTCGCGATACACCCCCTGCTGGTCAGTGGTGAGGTCACAGTATTCCTCGATGAAGATCTTGGATGGCAGCTCGGGTGCGACCTCCTCCTTGGTCCGGCGAAGCATGAATGGCGAGATCTTCAGACGGAGGCGCTCAAGCACCTTGGGATCATCCGCCGCGAGTTCATACCGCTGTTTGAAATCCTCCCGTTTGCCCAGCCAGTCCGGCTGGATGAAACGGAAGATGGACCAAAGATCCCTCACTCCGTTCTCCACCGGAGTTCCCGTCAGGGCGATCCGGGCATCCGAATTCAACCGGCTGATCGCCTTCGCATGATCCGTATCCGGGTTTCTCATCAAGCTCGCCTCATCGACGACGACGGCCGCGAACTTTTGTTTCAAATACCAGGCGAGATCCCTCGGTAATGTCCCATAGGTCGTGAGCAAAACCTCTCCGGATTTGACGGCACGCTGCTCAGCTTCCCGACCCGTTCCATGAAGCAGCCTGACCGGGAGATGGGGAGCGAACTTGCGCAGCTCGGTTTGCCAGTTGCCCAACAAGGAGGCGGTGGCGACGATCACCACCGGCCCTTCGGATTGCTGGATCAATCGTTCGATGCAAGCGATTGCTTGGATGGTTTTCCCCAAGCCCATGTCGTCCGCCAGAAGCGCGCCGCCGTAGTTTGAAACACGATCAATCAGCCAGCTTGCGCCCTGTGTTTGATACTCCCGCAACGAAGCTTTGATGGCCGGGAAAGCAGCACTATCTTTTATTTCATTAAAACCGCTGATGGATTTCGAATTGTGTAATTTTTCACACAATTTCCGGATAACTTCACCGGCACGTTTGGAGGCGGTGAATCCGTTCGCTTCCTGGCGGATTTCCAGCTCGGCAAACAGAGGCTCAATCATGTTTGCAGCATCGTCTGAAATGACGATTTTCTGCGATCCATTTCCGCGCTTTGAAACGAGCAGTTGGCGGATATCCGCTGCTGAAAAGGATCGCCCATCATTTGATTGAAACGAAAAATCGAATCTCAGCCAGTCATCCCCGGAGCCGAGAATCTTGATCTTCGGCTCGATGACGGCGACCTGCTTTCTCGTTAGTTTGAAGCGATCGCTTTCCGTAATCTTCCACGCCACCTCAACCTCCGGGAGACCTTTCGAGAGAAAGCGGATGATGGCATCCTCCCCTCTCAGGATCCAGCCGCTTGAATCGATCGATTCAAATCCAAATGCAACGAGTTGGCTGGCGGCCAGCTTCTCGGACGACCAGTCCCGCACATGGCATCGGTCCCCTTCCAACTTTGGCAATGCATCCACTTCGCCAAGCCCCAAGGAAACGGCAGGAGAGGCCCCATAGCGGACATCGACCGTCGCCTCCAATCGTTGGAGCGTGCCGTCGATCTTCATTTCGATCACATGCCCGGCAGGAACGAAATGGATGTCGTCCAACCACGGAACTGGCGAGAACCCGATCCACTCCTGCCACTGCCCGATCTCGCGGAGGAAATCCCTGAGAGGGATGCGGACGTTCCGATCCCTCCGAAGGCGCGCCAACAGTTGTTTCAACCAAGCCGGAGAGACAGCCGGCCCCACCGGCGCGACTTCACTTTCGGAAATCCGGAACCACCCCTCGCCCACCTGGGCGAGATCTTCGCCCGCCGTCAGGTGGACGGACTCGCCCACCCTCTCCGGTGACCCGACAGGATAGGGTCCCGGCTCCTGAATGGTGATCCGGGTGTCCGTTTTCCGCACGGCGACCCGGGGGTGTCCGATGGCCGCGCGGAGAAAGGATTCACAGAGGGCGCCATCCAGATTGAGCTGGAGATTGACGGCGGGCTTCAATCCCGTCCCGGCCAGCCATAAGGAAAGCCGCTCGTCCGCCGGGGTGATTTCCCCGCCCATGGTCAGGACCGCAGCCAGCTTGCCCCTTTTCAGGGATTCCTGCCAGTTCACCGGCAGGCCGATTGAGAACGCCACCACCACCGGAGTTGCGGCAGGCGGAGCGGAGGCACGCGGAACCGCCGCTGTTGCCACGGCATCCCGGGATGCCACGGCAGCCCGGGATGCCACGGCAGCCCGGGATGCCGCGGGCTGCGGAGCAGCGGCCGGAGCGCCACCCAGTGCCGCCAGACCGGAGGCCACCGCATGCGCGCACACCGCGCCGGTCGATTGGTTGTCGGGACACGCGCAGCGCGCCTCCAGGTTGGTGGGCGACAGCACCTTCACGGATACTTTGAAAACACGCTTCCCCTCCCGGACCGTCCCGGTCCACGCACCTCCGCCGCTTTTCACACCCGTGACCGCGCCGCCGTCAAACAAGCCTTTCCCCTCCTTGAAGGCCTTCCAGGATGCCGCGCCCCGCAGCGTTGATTCATTCCACCCGGTCATGTGCCGCGGATGGTGCCGTGGGAAGCCCTGCGGATCAACTTCTCTCTCTTCCGCTGCAATTTGGTTGCCAGTCCACCGCCCAACCGGAAGACTCCGCGACCGTCCGGCCTGCCTCGGGAAACATGAAAGTTGTCGCCATTGCCAATCAGAAGGGCGGCGTGGGTAAAACCACCACCGCCCTCAACCTCTCCGCCGCCCTCGCCCTCCGCGGCCAGCGCGTGCTCCTGATCGACCTCGATCCCCAGGCGAACTGCACCAGCGGTCTCGGCATCGAGCCTCCGGAGGACAGCAGCATGTACTCCGTGCTCATCGGAGAAAAGACCGTCCACGACCAGATTCTGGAAACCGGTCGGGAAAACCTGTGGCTCGTCCCCTCGGAAATGGACCTCGCCGGAGTCGAAATCGAGCTGGCCCGGAGCGACGACCACCTCACCCGCCTGCGCCGGATCCTCCAGGCGTTGAAGCCGAACGATCTTTTCGATTACTGCATCCTCGACACCCCGCCTTCCCTGGGCGTGCTCATGACTTCCGCGCTCGCGGCGGCGGATGAGATCGTCATCCCTCTCCAGTGCGAGTGGTTCGGCCTCGAGGGTCTGGCCAAAATCGTCCATGTCATCGATCAGATCCGCAGTTCCGACGCGAACCCGGACATCCGGCTCGAAGGCATCATCATGACCATGTACGACGGACGCACCTTGCTTTCCCGCCAGGTGGTGGAGGAAGTGGCGAAATTCTTCCCGGAACAGATGTATAAAGCAGTCGTTCCGCGAACCATCCGGATCGGCGAAGCTCCCAGCCACGGAAAAACGATCTTCGAACACGACCCGACCGGCATCGGAGCGCAGGCCTACGGAGCGGTCGGAGACGAGTTCCTGATCCGCCGTGCGGCGGTCGGACCACTGCTTGCGAAGCATTGAAGGTGAGGGCGTGGAACGCCCGAAAAGACTTTGGGGAACACCGGATTCCCGCTTGACCTCGGCGGGCCGAATGATGAGCCTTTTCCGCTTCCGGCACTGAATGCCGCCGACTTGTCTTGCGGAAGATTTTTTCCGTGGTCGCAAGCCGACGCCACCCCGAGCGTCCGGAGCTGACACTTTCTCCACGAGTCTCTCATTTTCAATTTCATCCAATGTTCAAAAAGCTTTTCGGCAATATTTTTTCCAATGACATCGGCATCGATCTCGGCACGGCGAACACTCTGATCAACGTCAAGGATCACGGCATCGTGCTCCGCGAACCGTCCGTCGTGGCGGTGAAATCCGGCACCAACGAGGTGCTTGCGGTGGGTGACGATGCCAAACGCATGCTCGGCCGGACGCCCGGCAACATCGTGGCGATCCGTCCGTTGAAGGACGGCGTTATCGCTGACTTCGAAGTGACCGAGGCGATGCTCCGCCATTTCATCCGCAAGGTGAACAAGAACAAGCGTTCCACCCCGCGGGTCCTGATCGCCATCCCATCCGGCATCACGGAAGTGGAACGCCGCGCCGTCCGTGAGTCCGCCGAGCAGGCGGGCGCGCGCGAGGTGTATCTGATCGAGGAGCCGATGGCCGCCGCGATCGGTGTGGGCTTGCCGGTCCAGGAGGCTTCCGGCAACATGATCGTCGATATCGGCGGCGGAACCACGGAAGTGGCGCTTATTTCCCTTTCGGGCATCGTCTACGCCCGCTCCGTCCGCACTGCGGGTGATGAGCTGGATGAGGCGATCATCCAATACATGAAGCGGGCCTACAACCTGATGATCGGCGAGCGCACCGCCGAGGACATCAAGATCCGCCTGGGCTCCGCAGCCCCTCTTCCGAAAGAACTCACGATGGAAGTGAAAGGCCGCGACCTGGTGGCTGGCCTGCCGAAGACCATCACCATCACTTCCCAGGAGATCCGGGAAGCGATGTCCGACCCTCTCAACACCATCGTGGACGCCGTCCGCACCACGCTGGAGCGCTGCCCGCCGGAACTGGCGGCGGACCTCGTTGACCGGGGAATCGTCCTCGCTGGCGGTGGTGCCCTTCTCAAGGGACTCGACCGCCTGCTGCGTGAGGAAACCGGCCTGCCAGTCCACATTGCGGAGGATCCGCTCAGCGCGGTGGCGGAGGGAACCGGCAAGGCGCTGCAGGAGCTTGCGCTCCTGAAGCGGGTCACCAACTCGGACCGTTGATCTGAGATCACGGCCCCGTTCCGGCCATGAAACCACTCAACCTCATCGCACTCCTGCTCTTCCTCGGAGGGGCCATGTGGGCGCTTACCCGCAGCGAGCGGGCCGTCCGGGAAATCCAGTCGGTCTATTTCTCCGCCATGTCCCCTTTCCTGAGCGTGGGGTCCAAGACGGAGGTCAACGCGCGGAATTTCATGGAAGAGGTGCGGCACTCGAAGGAGCTGCAAACCGAGCTTGATGCCGTGAATGGCAAGCTTGGCCGGCTGCGCGTCATCGAGTCCCGCTTCCGGGAGCTGGAAAATGAAAACGCCCAGTTCCGCCACGCGCTCCAGTTCAAGCAGGCGACCAAGTTCGACGTGGTGGCCGCACGGGTCATCCGCAACCAGCCGAACACCTGGGGCCAGACCGTGGAGATCGACGCCGGGACGGAACGCGACATCGGCATCCAACTCGCGGTCCTCTCCAATGAAGGCCTCGTCGGCAAGATCGACCGGGTGGACAAAGGCCGTTCGTCGGTCCTGCTGCTGACGGATGAGAAGTGCCAGGTTTCCGCGAAGGTCGAAGGTTCACCGGAGATCGGCATCCTCAGCGGCCCCCGCGGAGGCATGAGCGAAGGCGAGCCCCGCCTGCGCCTGAGATTCTTGTCCAAGGAAGCGCTCGTGAAACCCGGGCAGAGAGTATTCACCACCGGCCGGGGAGGCATTTTCCAGGCCAACATCCTTTTAGGAACCATTGAGCACGTCGAGAAAGGCGCGCTGGATTCCGAAGCTATCGTCCGTCCCTCGGTTGACTTCGCGGATCTCAGCACGGTCTTTGTCGTGCTCTCGGGAGATCCCTGAGCCGTGATCCGCTACACCATCATCACCGTCCTGCTGGTGCTCGCCGCGTTTGTGGTGCAGCAGTTCCTGCCAGCGTTCACCGGCTTCCACAACTCCCGCGTGCTGCTGGTGCAACTGGTCTTCCTGTGCGCCGCCGTCACGGTGGAGTCCCCCGCCATGCTGCTGCTGGCGCTCATTTCGGGATTCCTCTGGGATGCGAACAGCGTGACCGGTCCGCACGGCGGGGACCCGGAGGTGTACACGCAGCCGGTGGAGTCCATCCGCTTCGGCTCGTCGATCCTGCTGTTCGCCGGCATGGGCTATCTGATGCAGGGCATCCAGCCGCTGTTCCGCCAGGGGAAATGGTATCTCTCGGTGGCCCTCTCCGGCATCGCCGTATTCCTCTATCTGGCGGCGGAGTATGCCACCATCAGTTTCATCCGGGGTGGATTCATCCTGACAAAGGCCACGCTGATGCAGATGGCCTACACCTCGCTGGCGACCATGCTGTTCTCCCCGCTGGTCTTCTGGCTCCTCTTCTCGATCGCTTCGCTATGCCAATATTCCATCAACCCGGATGCGGACAAAAAGAACCGCCGCCGCACCTTCTGATTTCCCCATGGAACCCCATTACCGCGTCAGAATCTATCTGCTCACCGCCCTCATCCTGTTCGGGTTCGGGTCGCTGCTGACCCGCCTGCACAGTTTCCAGATCGAGCGCAAGGAACACTTCCAGGCGCAGGTCCCCGGCAGCCGCATCGTCACCGTGCGGGAACCCGGCATCCGCGGCAACATCACCGACCGCAACGGCGTCGAGCTGGCGCGCAATCTCCGCAACTACGAGGTCTCCTTCAACCTGGATGAAATCTACCGCGCCTACCGCCGCCAGCACGATGATGCCCCGAGCATCGACCGCATCACCAACGAGAGCGGCCTCCAGCGGAAGAAGACCGAGAAGGACATCGCCAAGGTGGTCAACGATTGGACCGTCGGCCGGCTGAAGGAACTGGGGCTGGACAAGAGCTACAACGAAAGCGCGCTGCGGGTGCACTACCGCACTCATGGCGGGCTGGTGCCGTTCACCTACCGGGCGGACCTCACCTATGAGGAGTTCGCCAAATTCGCCGAGCACAACCTCGAACTGCCCGGCGTGACCATCCGCACGAAACCGCAGCGGGAGTATCCGTATGGAGCGCTCGCCTCCCACGTCATCGGCTTCGTGAAGCAGTGGGAGAAGAAGGACATCACCGACGCGGAGAAACGGGAATTCAACCACTACGTCGGAGACGAACGCGGCGAGATGGGCATCGAGGGGACCATGGACAAGCACCTCCGCGGCATCAGCGCGAAGACCCAGGTCGTGATGGATGAAAAAGGCGCCATCATCAGTTCCTTCCCCGAAAGCAACCCGCGGGCCGGTTCCAACGTGCAGCTCACGCTGGACGCACGGATCCAGTTGCTGGCGGAAAATGTCCTGCGTGAGAACATCGGCCGGGGCGCCGCGGTCGTGATGGACGTGAACACCGGCGAGGTGCTGGCAATGGCGTCCGTGCCGGACTATGACCTGAATTCCTTCGTCCCCAGCATCACCGCGAAACAGTTCGCCGCGTACAATGCGAACCCGTTCAAGCCGTTCACCAATCGTTGCCTTTCCGGCTTCGCCCCCGGCTCCACCTTCAAGCTGCCGACGGCCATCTCCGGAGCGATGAAGGGGCTGGCCACGAATTCCTTCAGTTGCAGTCCCGGTTATATCAAATTCGGCAACCACTCCGTGGGGTGCTGGCTTTACAACCAGAGAAAGGGCAACCACGGCACACTCGGCTTGAGCAAGGCGATCCAGCAATCCTGCAACCCGTATTTCAACAAGATGGCGAATGCGGTCACACCGAGGGGGATGGCCGAAGGCTTCACCTTGGTCGGTTTCGGCCAGAAAACCGGCATCGAACTGCCGAACGAGGAACCCGGCCTCATCCCTGGCAACAAGGAATGGAAAGCCCGCAATCCGAACGCCACCGTAACGCCGGTCGAGAACGCTTTCCTTTCCATCGGCCAGGGCTACGCGATGGCCACTCCCCTCCAGCTATGTGCGATGGTTTCCTGCATCGCCAACGGAGGGAAATATTACAGTCCGCGCATCGTGAAAAGGGTGGTGGCTGATGACGGTGAAATCGTCGTCAACGACACGCCGAAGCTCAAAGTGGATATCACCGAAGCGGGTGTGAAACCATCCGACCTGGATCTGATCCGGAAAGGCATGTGGATGGCTGTCAATGAAGCCGGCGGCACCGCCGGAAAGGTCAAGATCCCCAACATCGAGGTTGCCGCGAAAACCGGCACGGCCCAGACGATCGACCGGGGCAAGAAATCCCACAACGCTTGGGTCGTCAGTTTCGCACCGTTCGACAAGCCGAAGTATGCCGTGTGTGTGCTGGTGCAGAATGGGGGGTCCGGTGGCGCCGTGGCAGGTCCGCTCGCCAATATGATCTACCAAGGCATTTTCGGACAGGAGAATGAGGGCATCAGGCTCCGCCTCTTCCCGCAAACGGAGTTCGCGGGCAACGACAAGCGCTATGAAGCCGAGGATATGATACTCCCCGAAAATTTCCTCTCCACCATCCAGGCAACCCCAGCAGACGATGGCGAAAGCGGCGACGAGGCCGACACCACCGCTCCGGAATCCGTTTCATCAAGCGCCAAACCCACCGCGCCGAAGCCGACCATCACGGAAGAAGCTGAAGCCGAAGGCCTCATCCCCCGCGCGAAACCAGTCCGCGGCCGCCGCAGGTGAAATTATATGCTTTCTCAAACCCATCCTATCTAACAGATTCTTATCAAAACCATGATCCAACGTATCAAACGACTCCTCGGAATCGGCAAACCCGATCCCTCGCGGGGAAACAGCATCATCGTCAACGTCGAGAAACTGGAGCGACGCGTCGCCCTGCTCGAGGACGGTGTCCTTGAGGAATACACCGTCGAGCGCGAAGGCGACCAGAACATCGTCGGCGGCATCTTCAAGGGAAAGGTCAAGAACATCGAACCCGGCCTGAAGGCCATGTTCGTTGACATCGGCCTGGACAAGAACGCCTTCCTCCACTTCTGGGACGCCATCCCCGCTGCCCTCGACTCCGGGCTGGAGGAGATCCAGCGCGAAGGCAGGCAGAAGAAGCAGCAGAAGAAGATCACTTCGAAGGACATCCCGGACATCTATCCGATCGGTTCGGAGATCGTGATCCAGGTTTCCAAAGGCCCCATCGGCACGAAGGGACCGCGCGTCACCACGAACATCTCGCTGGCCGGCCGCTATCTGGTGCTGATGCCCTTCACGGAGCAGTTCGGCATTTCCCGGAAGATCGAGGACCCGAAGGAGCGCCAGCGCCTCCGCCGCATCGTCCAGAAGCTGTCCGTGCCGGAAGGAATGGGTATCATCATGCGGACGGTGGCCAGCGGCACGCGTGCCCGCCACTTCGTCCGCGACCTCGCCATGCTGCTGGAGCAGTGGGACGAGATCGAGGAGAAGCGCGCCACCCGCCCCGCCCCGGCCTGCATCTTCCAGGAACCCGGCCTCATCGAGCGCACCGCCCGTGATTTCCTGACGGACGAGATCGACCAGGTGCTCTGCGATGATGCGGAGACCACCGAACTCATCCGCGACATCGCCGGCAAGATCTCCCGCCGCGCGAAGCGCCGGGTCCACCACCTGGCGACCGGCCACCAGCCGATTTTCGAAAAAGTCAGCATCCAGAAGCAGATCGACGAAGCGTTTTCCCGCCAGGTGTGGCTCCCGTGTGGCGGCTACATCGTGATCGATGAAACCGAGGCACTCATCTCCGTCGACGTGAACACGGGCCGCAACCGCGGCTCGAAGGACGTGGACAAGATGATCCTCGAAACCAACGTCGAGGCGGCCCAGGAGGTCGCCCGCCAGCTCCGCCTGCGGAACATCGGCGGTCTGGTGGTCGTTGACTTCATCGACATGCGCCACCGCAAGGACCAGCAGACGGTCTACAAAGCGATGAAGGACCGCCTGAAGAAGGACAAGGCGAAGACGCAGGTCCTGCAGATCTCCCCCATCGGCCTGATGGAGATGACGCGCCAGCGCCTGAACGAGTCCCTGCGGGACTCGATGTACGAACCGTGCCCGTATTGCCAGGGCCGCGGCCGGGTGAAAACGCCGATGACCATGTCCGTGGAAATCCAGCGCCGCCTGAACTCCGTGATCCAGAAACACCGCGACCATGTGGGCGACCTCATCGTCATCGTGAACAGCGACGTGCTCAACCGCTTCAAGTCGGACGATGCGAAGCTGCTGGTGGAGCTGGAACGCTCCCACTCCGGCCGCCTCATCTTCCGTTCGGACCCGTCGCTCCACCGCGAGCGCTTCGCCGTCATCGACGCGGCGACAGAGAAGACCATCGACCAAGCCTGACCCACCCTGTTTCAAACCGACGGCCATACCCGGATGGGGCGTGGCCGTCTTTTTTTTCCGGCTAGGTTGGTGCAAGTGCCTGCTGCGGCGGATCTTTCACCGATGGGGCCTTGTCAGGGTCATCCGGGGAGTATTTCCTCCCCTGCGGCATGACGCGTGCTTTGCATGCCTCGGCCGCCATCCATCTCAATTCCATCCCATGCCCCGCAAGACCAAGCTCACCGTTACCCTAGGACCGGCCACTGAATCTGAAGAAATGATCGGGAAACTGATCGATCTTGGCGTGAACGTGTTCCGACTGAACATGAGCCACGCCAAGCACGAATGGGCCAGTGAAATGTCCAAGCGGATCCGCCGCCAGTCCGACCAGCGGGGCATCCACATTCCGGTGCTCTTCGACCTCACCGGACCTTCGATCCGGACCGGCACCCTGGACCAGCCGTATGATCTGAAGGAAGGCGACATCGTGGAATTCCGCGAGGAGAACACCGCTCCGCAACTGCCCATCTCCACGACGGTCAACTACCCCGGCCTGATGGCGGATGTGAAGGAAGGCAACACCCTCGTGGTGGACAACGGCGTGCTGCTGATGCGCATCGACAAGGTGGAGAAAGACCGCGTCCACTGCTACGTGAAGACCCCCGGGGTCATGGGATCCCGCCGCCACATCAACCTTCCGGGTGTCCGGCTCAACCTGCCGGCGCTCACGGAGAAGGATCACAAGGACCTGGCGCTGGCCGTCTCCTGCAAGGCGGACTACATCGCCGGTTCCTTCGTCCGGGACTCCTCCCACGTGCGCGAACTGCGGGAAGCGATGGAAGCGTTGGAAGGCGAAGCGCAGATCGTTGCGAAAATCGAGGACCAGGAGGCCGTCAAGAACATCGACGCCATCATCCATGCGGCGGATGTCATCATGGTGGCCCGCGGCGATTTGGGTGTGGAGGTCGATTTCGAGGAACTCCCGATCCTGCAGCGCCGGATCGTGAAACGCTGCCATGAACTGGGCACCCGCGTGATCGTCGCCACCCAGATGTTGGAGTCCATGATTTCCAATCCGACACCGACCCGTGCGGAGGTGACCGACGTATCCAACGCCGCGTATGAAGAGGCGGATTCGCTGATGCTTTCCGGAGAGACGTCCGTGGGCCGCTATCCGGAGCGGTGCGTGGAGGCGATGGTCCGCATTTCCTCCCGGATCGAGCGCTCCGGCGGTCTGGGCTACGGCCAGAACGTCCTGCTGCGGGACGAACGGCAGAAAGTCGCACGCGCTGCGGTCACCCTGGCCGACTCCCTTCCGGACGGGCGTCTGGTGGTCCTGACCCGCCGTGGCGTGCTGGCCAACCATGTGGCGCTGCTGCGCCCGAAGACCGCCCACTTCTACGCCTTCACTCCGAAGCCTGTCGTGTGCCGCCAGCTTTCGCTGACACGGGGCATCACCGCTTTCCAGATTTCCTTCGCCGTGAATATCGAGGAGACCATCATGGCGGTCACCGAACACCTGAAGGAACTGGGTCTGGTGCGTCCGGGAACCCCCATGGTCATCGTTTCCGACATCCTTTCCAACCACTTCGCGGCGAATTCGATCCTGCTCCATCATGCCTGACCGGATTCCACGATGGTTGGGAGTCGCTGTGATCCTGGGTACCTGCATCTCCGGCGTCCGGCTGGATGCCGCGAACGTCGTCCTGACGTATGACCACGGAGCGGACTACCTTTCCCCCATCGCCGCCTACCCGGCCACCCAGGTCAGCATTCCCTACTATGATGAAAGTGGGTTCCGGACCAAACCGCTGGGCGATATCGATTCATCCCCGCCCTATCGCCTCGCACTTGCCGGTCCGCAAACGGGAACCCTGGCCGAGAATGGAACCGCCCACCTTTCGTTGCTCTACGACGACAGCCTGGAGGTCCATTCTCTGACCGGCCTGATCTTCGACGCCATCTCCGTGGATCTGGCGGAATATTCGATGGTCTATCCCGTGCCGCGGATCATCACCTTCGAGGGCATCCTGGGGGATGGCTCGGTCGTTGCGGCATCATTCACCCTGGATGGGATCATCACGGGAGGAAGCAGTGCCCCGGACTTCCAAACGTTCACCTTTCCGGAGACCTTCCGTGGCCTGCAAATCCTGAGGTCATCCACCGACCTCTACAGCCTCGACAACCTGACGCTTTCGGTTGTGCCGGAGCCGGCGTCCGCGATGCTGGCGGGTGTGGCGGTCCTCATGTCGGCGGGACGGAGGAGCCGGTTGCCACGAACGGACCGACCGGCCCATTGACCCATCACCGCATGATGCACGATGCCTGATATCCCCCACACTTTCCCGGCGCTCCAGCGCGGCATCCGCCGCCTGAGGCTGATCTTCGATACCTGGTATCCGTGGGATCTGAAAAAAGTCGGGGGAAAGGTGCGTGCGCTGAAATTCAGGCAACTGGAGATGGACGACATCGAATGGTGCCTGAAGCTGTATGCAAGGAACGAGCGTTGCGGAGTGCCGGAAAGCGGTCGTGGGCTCTATGAGGAATATCTGGAGTCGAGGGACCACCGCATCCTGATCGTGGAGGATTCCGGCGGCCGGGTGGGCACCTTCGGCATCCACATGGCGGATGAAACCACCGGCTACATCAGCTATCTGCTGGTGGATCCCGGTGCGCAGCGAACAGGAGTGGGGACCACCATGGTGCTGGCCGCCGCAGCGCTGCTGGGGGTGGATGATCGGGAGAAATATCTCATGCTCACCGCCTTTGACACCGCACTTCCTTTCTACCGCCGCCTGGCATTCGCGAGCATCCTGACGGAAAGGCATGAAGGCAGGCCGTTGCATCATCTCGCACACGGTCCCATGCCCCCTCTGCTGATCGCGGATTACATCGAAATGCTCCGCCGTTCCGGCGTGGATCCCGAGGAACTCCGGTTGCGCATCCCTTTCTCGAAAACCCCCACCCTTCCGGGAAGCTTGGACACGGAGGAGGAACTCCCCTACTGATTGCTCCCGATGAATCTGATCGGGGGGGATTGTCTGGAAGTCATGCCACGCCTGGCTGCGGGCAGCGTGGATCTCGTCGTCACCTCGCCCCCCTACAACCTCGGGATCGGCTACAACACGTTCAAGGACACCGCACCCAGGGATGAGTTCCTTGCCTGGTGCAGGGAGTGGGCGGCCGAGCTGCGTCGCGTGATGGCGGACGACGCCTCGTTTTTTCTCAATATCGGCGCGGCTCCGGCAAATCCCCTGCTGCCCCACCAGTTGATCCTTTCCCTGACCGAGGGAACCGAACCGCTGTTCGTCCTCCAGAACACGTTCCACTGGATCAAATCCATCACGGTGGCCACCCGGGCCGGAGAATCAATCAGCGCCGGGCATTTCAAGCCGATCAACTCGAAGCGCTTTGTGAATGACTGCCACGAGTATGTCTTCCACCTGACAAAAGGCGGCGATATCCCTCTCGACCGAAGGGGGGCGGGCGTCCCCTACCAGGACAAATCAAACATCGCCCGCTGGGGACACACCGGCGGCGAAGACCAGCGGTGCCGTGGCAACACCTGGTTCATTCCCTACGATACCATCAAATCCCGGGCGAAGGACCGCCCCCACCCCGCCACTTTTCCAATGGGGCTGGTGGAGCAATGCATCCGTCTCCATGGCAAGGGAGCCGCCACCCGGATGCTGGATCCATTCCTGGGCATCGGCACGAGCGCTCTTGCCGCCCATCGGCAGGGAATCGAAGCCTTCACCGGTATCGAACTGGATGCCGACTACCTCCAGTTTGCACATGAACGGCTGAATGGAGGAAGGGATTTCCTCTTTCCGCCAGCGAACAGTCCTTGAGGCAACCTCACATCAACGGAGCGGACTCCGCCGAGCCGAAGTGCTTGGTAAGCTGCACGCTGATGGCATCCTCCCCCAGCCCGTTGAGCGCATAAACGACGGTGTCACCCGCGTCGCTCTCGACATCCAGCTTCTGGTAGGTCTCATAGACTACGGCTTCATCCGGAATCGGATCGTCGTCCAAGGCACGGGCCACTGGATCTTGGAGGGCCGGCTGTCCGGACAGCGAAGGGAGCCGGATTTCCAACTGGCTGGAGTCCACCTCCAGGCGCTGCCCATCCGCGCTGCCACCGATGAAAAGGCATACTTCTTTCGGGGTTGCAGTCATCTGACACCCTAACACAGGTCTGCGGGAGCCGCAAACCTGTACAGGAACACAGAATTTCTCATTTTCCTCCGTTCCGGGTTTGCCCTTCGCAAAATGCCGTTCATCCTCCCGCCAGCCATGAGCTTTTCCGGCACCTACACCGCCCTGATCACCCCGTTCCGCGACGGCGGGATCGACGTCCCCGCTTTCCAAGCCCTCATTGAAAGACAGATCGCCGCGAAAGTCACCGGCATCGTCCCGGTCGGCACCACGGGTGAATCCCCCACCCTCGATACGGAGGAACACATCGAGGTGATCCGCCTCGCCGTGGAATTCGCCGCCGGCCGCTGCGAAGTCGTCGCCGGAACCGGTGCGAACGCCACCGCCGAAGCGATCGAGCTTACGGAAGCCGCCGAGAAGCTGGGCGCCACGGGCACGCTGCAGGTTTGCCCGTATTACAACAAGCCGTCCCAGGAAGGCCTCTACCAACATTTCCGCGCCATCGCCGAGTCCACCGAGCTGCCGATCATGCTCTACAGCGTGCCCGGCCGCTCCAGCATCGAGATCGCCCCGGAGACGGCGGCCCGCCTCGCCGCGGACTGCCCGACCGTCGTCGCCATAAAGGAGGCGGGTGGATCCGTTGACCGCGTGAACCAGCTCGTCCAGGCGCTGCCGGAGGGCTTCGGCATCCTCAGCGGGGATGATCCGCTCACCCTGCCCTTCTTCGCCGCCGGTGCGAACGGCCTCGTTTCCGTCGCCGCGAACCTCGTCCCCGAGGTGATCGTCAGCCTCGTGAACGCCTGCCTTGCGGGGAACTTCTCCGAAGCGCTCGCGCTGCAGAAGAAGTATTACCCGCTGATGCGCGGCCTGATGTCCATCGACGTCAACCCGGTGCCGATCAAGTCCGCCGTCGCCCTGCAGGGCCACTGCTCGGACGAGTTCCGCCTGCCCCTCGTCGGACTCAACTCCTCCGGCACGGAGCAGCTCACCGCGCTCCTCAAGTCCTACAATCTCCTCTGATCAGTCTTCTTCCTGAAAACTGAAAACTCCAAAACTTTCCATACCATGCCAACGCCCAAACTCTTCAGTCCAGGCCCCATCGACGTCTCGAAGGAAACCTTCGAGGCGATGTCCCACACCATGATCGGCCACCGCGGCTCCGATTTCGAGGCGCTTTACGCCTCCCTCCAGCCCGGTCTCCAGGAGATCTTCGGAACGAAGCGCCCTGTCTTTCTTTCCACCTCGTCCGCCTGGGGTGTGATGGAAGGCGCCCTGCGCAATCTGGCCCGCAAGAAGGTGCTCTGCCTCTGCTGCGGCGCGTTCTCCGACAAGTGGCTGGATGTCGCGAAAAAGTGCGGCTATGAAGCGGATTCCGTCCAGGTCGGCTGGGGTGAAACCTTCGACCCGGAAGCCGTCCGCGCCAAGCTGGCGGAAGGTGGCTTCGACACCGTCACCTTCATCCACTCGGAGACCTCCACCGGCGTCCTCAACGATCTGCCTGCCATCGCCAAGGTGGTGAAGTCCTTTCCGGACACCATGCTCATCGTGGACACCGTTTCCTCCCTCTCCACCGTGGATGTGGATATGGATGCGAATGGCGTGGATGTGATGCTCGCGGGCGTCCAGAAGGCTCTGGCGCTGCCTCCGGGACTCGCCGTATTCGCCGTTTCCGAAGCGGCCATGGAACGCGCCAAGGGCACCCCGAACCGGGGCTACTACTTCGACTTCGTCGAGTTCGCGAAGAACGCCGCGGTGAACAACACGCCGTCCACCCCGGCCATCTCCGTCCTCTACGGCCTGCAATATATCCTCGGTGAAATCGCCAAAGAAAGCTTCGCCGCCCGCAAGGCACGCCATGCCAAAACGAACGCGATGATCCACGCGTGGGGTGCGAAGCACGGCTTCGAGCACTTCGCGCCGGAGGGCTACCGCTCCACCGCCCTCACCTGCTTCAAGACGCCGGAAGGCTTCGACCAGTCCGGGTTCATCAAGAACCTGAAGACGAAGCACAACTTCCTCATCAACGGCGGCTACGGCAAGGTCAAGGGTCTCACCTTCCGCATCTCCAACATGGGCAACGAAACCGAAGCGACGATGCAGGAACTCATCGACGCGATGGATGACGTGCTGGGCGGTTGATCTGTCCCGGATCCGCCCTCAAACGAAAGATTCCAAGCGCTCCGGGAAACCGGAGCGCTTTTTTCTTTGGGGGATCTCAATACCCGCCGACCTCGCTCTCGCTGTTGATGATCTTTCCAGTCCCAGCGCGCGCTTCGGCGACCAGGCGCTTGTCCGTGGCGTCACGATCCCATGGCCTCGCCCCGGCGTTCTCCAGCACCCATTCGGCGGCTTCGGAAGCTGGCTTTGCCATGAGTCCTTCCGGCCACTTTGGTGCCTTGCCGAGCAGCGTGATCTTCTGTTCCTCCGCTGTGGAAGGCTTTCCTCCCAAGCCGGTGATCTCCAGCTTCGGCGGTTGGGACACGCCTTGTTTATCAAAGACGAGATTGTCGGAAAACCAATGATCACCGGGACCGCGCAGCCGGGCGAAGGAGCTGCGGCGGGTATCCTGCCCCTGGCGCAGCACATTCCCGGTCACCGAAACCGCCCCCCTCTCCCACGCCTGGCCCTCCCATTCCTTTTCGGAAAGGGAGTAGGTGAAGGCATACAGGCCCGGGTTGTGGATCAGGTTGTTCACCACCGCACCCCGCGCACCACCTTTGAACAACGGGTTGCGGTCGTTGTTGCTGATGTAGAGGTTCCCATACACGAGGACGTCGCTCACGTTGTCGTGGATCAACGACCCCATGGAGTGGACGCCTTTCTTGTGGGTGGAGTCCTTCAGTCCCTCACCGATGATGCAGTGGCTGAAAGTGATGCGGTGCGAGGTGTTTTCCCGCCACTCATCCGGACCCGCCCCCTCATGACGCGGACCGGAGGCGGAGAGATTCTCATCGGTGGCCCAGGTGATCGAGCAATGGTCCACGATGACATCCGCCGTGGCATTGGTGGTGATGGCATCCGCCTCCCAACCACTCTTCTTCGGCTTACCATTCTCACCGGGACGCACACGGAGGTGGCGGACGATCACGTCATCCGCGGAGATCGAAAGCCCGCCCTTGATCAGGGTGATGCCGGGTGATGGAGCGGTTTCACCCGCGATGGTCACCTTCGGGTTGGAGATCTTCAGTTTTCTTCCAGCCAGATCGATCACACCGCCGACCTTGAACACGATGGTCCGCGCTCCCTTCGCCCCAAGAGCCTCTGAAAGCGAACCCTTTCCAGTGGGGTTGAGCGTGGTCACTTCGATTACCTGTCCCCCGTCTCCTCCTTTGGTGGCAGTCCATCCCGGTGGCCTCTGCCACTCGCCGGCTGATACCCAGGCAGTTGTCAGAAAGCCGAACGTGATCCATTTCATGGCGTGGTTACGTTCCGCCGGAGCATGGGTTTTCATCCGCTGGAGTTCCTGGAACGCCGCATGCCGTTGGGCAATCCGCGCTTCACTCTTGATCATCCAGTCCGGGGGCAGGAAAGTGGGCTGATGTCCGCACGGGAATCCGCCCTCCACCTGGCCAGCCGCCTCCGCGAAGCTGGTCACACCGCCCTTTTCGCCGGTGGGTGCGTGCGCGACCGTCTGCTTGGCAGGGAACCGAAGGACTACGACATCGCCACCTCGGCGACTCCGGGGGAGGTCCTGCGTCTTTTCCCCGGTTCCAATGAAGTGGGGGCCCATTTTGGCGTCGTGATCGCGAAACATGGCGGACACCATGTGGAAATCGCCACGTTCCGGACGGATGGCTGCTACAAGGATGGCCGTCGCCCGGAAACCGTGGAATTCTCCACTCCTGAGAAGGACGCGGAACGGAGGGACTTCACCATCAACGGTTTGTTCGAGGATCCCGAAACCGGCGAAATCATCGACCATGTGGGTGGGATGGCGGATCTTCAGGCCCGTTGTCTGCGGGCCATCGGCGATCCCTCCGCGCGCTTTTCCGAGGACGCGCTGCGCTTGCTGCGGGCGGTCCGCTTCTCCACCTCACTGGAATTTCCCATCGAGGAAAAGACGCACGAAGCCATCCGCGCGCACGCCGGGCTGCTGGCAAAGATCTCCCCGGAGCGCATCCGGGACGAGTTTTCCCGGATCATCACCTGCCCGCACCGCCGGCAAGGCATCGAGCTGCTGGTGGAGAGCCGGTTGATGGAGCATATCGTCCCGGAAGTGTACGCACTCATCGGGTGCGACCAGCCGCCGGAATGGCATCCGGAGGGGGACGTCTACGTCCACACCCTCATCATGCTGGACATGCTGGGAGCGGACGCACCGCTGGAGCTGTGTCTGGCCGTCCTGCTGCACGATATCGCCAAACCGCCTACCCGGACGGTTGATGAGGATACCGGCCGCATCCGCTTCAACGGCCATGACGCACTGGGTGCTGAAATGGCCGCGGATATTCTCACCCGCTTGAAATACCCGAACGCGGTGATCGATGCTGTCGTGCCGATGGTGGCGAGACACATGCAGTTCATGCACGTCCAGAAAATGAGGGTGGCCAAGCTGAAGAAGTTCATGGCCGAGCCGACTTTCCCGATGGAAATGGAGCTGCACCGTGTCGATTGCGGATCTTCCAACGGATTCACGGATAACTACGACTTCCTTCTGGAAAAGGAGACGGAGTTTTCCGCGCAGCCGCTGATACCCCCCCGCCTGGTGACCGGCCAGGACCTCATCGCCCGCGGGATGAAGCCCGGCCCTCAATTCCGCGAAGTGCTGGAGTTCATCCAGACCGAGCAACTCGAGGGACGAATCCTTGATCGTGAAAGTGCCCTGAACCATCTGGATGGACTGCCGCGCGAAACTTCCGTCTGATTTTCCCGTATCCCCTACCAACCCATTTTCCCATGCATACCATTCCCACCGAACACTCCGATCCCGTGAACGCGAAGATCCTCGCCATTTCAGAGGATCTCATCGCGGGTTTCCACCGCCATCCTTTCCATGTCATCGCGGAGAAATCCGGAGTCGATCTGCCGACGGTCATCGAACGCATCCGCGCCATGCTGGAGGCGGGCGTGATCCGGCGGGTGCGCCAGACGCTGCTTTCCACCAAACTGGCCCACGGTGCCCTCGTCGCCTGGAAAGTGCCGGAGGAAAAACTGAATGCCGCCTTTGACTTCATGTCGAAGGAGGATCCCTTCTCCGGCCACGTGGTCATCCGTTCGACGGACACGGAGGTTTCCGGATCCGGCTACCGCCTGTGGACGACGCTCAAGGTGCCGGTGGGCGAGTCCCTGGAGTTCCATGCGGATGCCCTCAAGCGCCTGACCGGTGCCACCGAGTATCTGCTGATGCCGGCGAACGGCGTCTTCGCCCTGGGTGTGGGACACGTCCGCCGCAGAAGCCTGGAACCCGGCGACAAGGCGGAGGAACCTGCCGTGATGATGACCACCGTCCCGGTGGAACTCACTCCGGAGGAGTGGAACGTGCTGCTTTGCCTCAAGGAGGAACTCACTCCTGATGAAGTCGTCTATGATCCGTGGATCGGCCGGGCTGAGAAAGCCGGTGTCTCCATCGAACGGTTCTGCGAGGTGGCCGAAACGCTGAATGCGAAGAAGGTCATCGGCCGGTTCTCCACTTTCCTGGAGCACGTAAAACCATCCTCCACCGGTGAGCGGGTCACCCGCTTCAATGGACTGTTCCACTGGGCGGTGCCGAAGGGCCGCGAGATCGAAGCCGGGGCCGAGGTCGGCCGCCACTTCTGCATGACCCACTGCTACTGGCGGGAGGGTGGACCGCAATTCGGCGACGTGAACATCATGGGCGTGGTGCATGGCACCGAAAAGCCGCGCGTGCTGGAGCACAAGGCCGCGATCGACCGCCACCTTGAGTCCATCGGCATCCCCGTTTCCTACACCAACGTCTTCTGGGGAGGACGCTCCGAGATCAAGCCATCCGAGATCTCCCCGCAGGTCTTCGCCGACTGGCACCGGAAACACTCCGCGGAGTAACCGCTGCATTCATCTCCCAACGCAAAAGGGGCACCATCGCGGTGCCCCTTTCTGTTTTTGGGAAAGAAGGATACGCGGCTCACCTCACGCGGTAGTAGCCGTCGGGGTTGTAGAGGAAATAGACATCCTTGGGATTGAGGCGCGGCAGGAACATGCAGGGCTTGCCATCGGCATCCAGGGTTTCCTCGAAGGCCGCCGGGGTGGCCGCGGGTTTCGGTTTCTCCTGCGCATCCGGATCCTTGTTCAGCGAAGTCTCCTCGATGCCGGTGAGGATGTTGTTCACCCACTTCAACTCCTTCGCCTTGTCCCCGAACTCGCTCCAGTCGCCGCCGGAGGACTTCTCATACATGGCCTTGATGAACTCATCCGTGGAGATGCCCATCTTCGCCGCGACCGGGCTGGCCAGGCGTTCCCACCAGCGCTGGCTGTCCTGGTAGAACTCCTTCTGCTGGGTGAGATTCAGCCTCGCGAACATGAGTTGCGAGGCGATCTGGTGGTGGAGGATCAGGGAGTTCGGGTAGCAGTAGGATTCCTCCGCCAGCGTGGTGATGCAGGCGGCCATGGAGGCGGCGAATGATTTCACCACCACGTGGATGGGGGCCTCGCTGGCCTCCATCGACTTCAGGATGCGGTAGCCGGCCATGACCGAACCACCGGGGCAGTCATCGATGACGATGAAGATCGGCAGCTTCTTGTCCTTGTTGTTCCAGTAGTCGATCCGGCTGGTGATGTAGTCCGCGGTGGCCGGAACGATCATCCCGTTGAGAGGGATGCGCCGGTCGGAGATGACGAGCACGCCGTCGTCGCGCAGCGGCTTCTCCAGATACACCGGCTTCGCATCGGCGAACTTCGCCCGCTTCTCGGTGGTCTCGAAGAGCGAGATGTCGTTCTGGAGTTTGGTCAGCTCCAGCATGGCCTCGGTCTGGAGGGCCTTGAGATCGTTGGTGAGTTTGTCCGCCCGGAGCTTGGCGATCTCGCCTTCCTTGGCGAGCTTCTCCTTGTCCGCCTCTCCCTTGAGTTCGGCCTCGGCCTTTTTGGCTGCGTCCAGCGCGAGCCGCTCGGTGATGAGCTCGCGCTCCATCTTCAGTCGGGTGATCTCCGCACGCAGAGTGTTGGTCTCAGCGGTCAGCCGCTCCGCCTCCAGCTTGTTTTTCGTCGAAAGGGCCTCCGTTTCGGAAGATGGGCTGGGCGCCGGTTTCGGTGCGGCGGGAGCTGGTGGTGCCGTCGCAGGGGCGGTTGGAACCGCGGGAGTCGAGGCGGCTCCCGGGGTGGAAGGACCGGCGGATGCTTCCTTCGAATGACCGAAGGCGGCTAGGGAGAGGCCGATGAGGACGCAGGTGGCGGGCAGTTTCATGGCAGGAAAGGGTGCTACAGGAAAACGGTGGACCAGGCCCGAATTTTTCCCGGAACCTCCGAAATCAAACGATTTCCCGCTTCTTCCGCAAGCCGAGAAACAGCATGCAGGCGACAAACAGGAGGAACAGGGACGCTCCGATCGCCAGGAATTTCACCAACCGGCTGGAGGCGGCATCCACCTGTTTGTCCGTGATGGTGGTGGAAATCACCTCCCCGGCCTTGCGGCGCAGCACGAGATTTCCGTCCGCAAGTTCCACACCGGTGAGCTTCTTCATCGTCGGGCCCAGAACCGGGTCCGTCTTGTATCGCTCGGTCACCCGGTAGGGGGACATGCGCTCGATGAACTCCTTCACCACCGTCTTTCCCGGCACCTGGATATCCGAGATCTGGAGCACCAGCTCCCCCTCGAACAGCTCCGGACGGGCGATGATGGTTCCATTCAGGTAGCGATGGTCCGTCGTCACCCCACCGGATTCCCCTTCCTTCGCCAGCCGTGGCATCCCGTTGAGCGGAAACGATGCGGCGATGCGGAGATCCTTCTCCCCGATCTCCAGGATCCGGAATGTGCCACGGAAATCCTTCAGCGAATCATAAACCGCCACCGAGGTGTTCAGATCATCCGCGGAAAGTGAGAGGGTGGTGTCCTTTTCGTCCGCCAGATCCTGTCGGAAAACCTCCAACCGTTCAGCAAGACGGTTGAGGTCAGTTTCCCGGTCTTCGATGGAGGTCACCTCCACCGGCACGGGCTTTTCATCGGTGAACTTGGCGATTTCCTTGTACTGCCGGAAAAACGTGACGATGGAGATGACGATGAGGAAGACCATCATCACAACCACACAGATGAAGATCGCGCAGCCGGCGAAGGGCGAGCGGGCGGTGGCTTTGGCCGGTTCGGTCATGGAAGTCGCTGGATGGGGATGTGGAACGGATCAGTCCTGGTTGCGGCGGCGTTCCTCCTCCTCGGGGATGCTGTCCGGCGGACCCGCAGCGGGATCGACGGGTTCGTCGGTGATGTCGGTGTCCTCCTTGAGCTCGTCGATCTTCGGAGGCTCGGCGGTGTCCGGTGTCTCGTCGTGATACTGGCTGTGGTAGTCGTGGTAGGGATCGTGGTCCGGGGTTTCCTCCGCCTTCCAGCCGTCGTCACCGTGGTCCGCGTGTTCCTCGTTGTGGGCGGTGCGGATGTCCTCGTGCTCCTCGTAGTCGCGGAGCAGGCGTTCCATGCGCTCCTTCGCCTCAGCTTCTTCGGCCTTCTTCTCCTTCCGCTCCAGCATCCACGCCAGGAGGATGCAGATCTCATAGAGGACATACATCGGCAGCGCCATGAGCGAGAGCGTGATGATGTCCGGCGTGGGCGTGAGGACCGCGGCCAGCACCATGATGCCGACGATGGCGTAACTGCGGGTCTTCTTCATGGTGCCGTAGCTGAGAAGGCCCAGCTTCACGATGACCATGACCACGACCGGCAGCTCGAACGCGACCCCGAACAACAGGGTGAAGGTGGTGGCGAAGGAAATGTATTCACCGATCCGCCATTCGTTCGCGACACCCAGCGAGAGGCTGTACTGGTAGAAGAACTCCAGCGCCTTCTGAAGCACCACGAAGTAGGCGAAGCAGACACCGCCTAGGAACAACCCGAACGCGACCGCCAGCGCGGGCCACAGCACCTTTTTCTCATTCTGGTGCAGGCCGGGCAGGATGAACTGGAGGATGAAGGTCAGCAACAGCGGGAACGCCACGATGATACCGGCGAAGAACGCCAGCTTCATGGACAGCATGAAGGATTCCGTCGGCTTCAGGGTGGACATCATCCGTAGGTCCCCGCGCACGGACACCTCCGGCTGGAGCTTCCGCTCGATGAGGAATTTCACCTGTTCCCGCACCTTCACCTCCGGTGTGACTTCGTTGAGGAAGGCGTCCCTCTTGTCCTTGGGAAGGGTCAGTGCGGCCCGCTGGAGGGCGGCGATGCGGGCATGCCTTTCCAGATCCGGGTCCTTGAGATGACGCAGGAAAACCTCGCGTTCCGCTGGGGGCAGGCTGCCCGCAGCATGCTCCGCCGCCTTCGCCGCTTCCCAGCGATCCGGGGAGATGGGGATCGGGGGTCCGGCAAGCTGTTCCTTCGCCGTATCCTCCAGCACCTTGTAGATCGGCCGCTGGAGAACCTCCATGAGCTGCTTCTGGAACATGAAGCAGACGACCATCGAGATGATGAGCGTGATGGCGATCCGGAACACCGTGACCCGCAGGTCCTCGAGGTGGTCGAGGAACGGCTTTTCATTGTCCGGATTCACGTGATCCCGGAGTTGGAAGACCTTTTTGAGCAAAAACATGCCTGTGGGCCGGGATTCAACGCGCGGGGGACGGGGTCCGCAAGTCTCTAGAGGTGCTTTTGTTTCATGCAAGATCCGGCGGATTTCCACGTAGCCGCGCGATTCCCGCTGAATCCGCCGCCCGATGGGCTTCGGAAGCTTGCCCGGGGCGGGCGCGGTGCCTAAAATGCGATGGAATGAACGAACCTGCCCAGCGCCGCATCCGGACCGTCCCTGCGGCAGCATTGGTGGTGGCCAGCATGGTGGGCACCGGTGTCTTCACCAGTCTGGGCTACCAGGTGGGTCCCATCCCGTCCGGCCCCGCGCTCATGCTGGTCTGGGCCCTGGGCGGACTGCTGGCGCTGTGCGGTGCCCTCTGCTACGCGGAACTGGGTGGCGCCCTGCCCCGCTCCGGTGGGGAGTATCATTTCATCTCCACCCTCTATCACCCCTCGATGGGCTGGGCGGCGGGATTGATCTCCGCGGTGATCGGTTTCGCCGCGCCCACGGCGCTGGCCGCCATCCCGCTGGGGAACTACGCCCACAGCGCGGTCGATTGGCTCCCGGCGAAGGCGGTCTCCATCACCGCGCTGGTGGCGGTGACAGCGGGGCACCTGATCACCCTGAAGTCGAGCGCCTGGCTCCAGACGGTCTCCACAATCCTCAAGCTGTCGCTCATCGTCGGCTTCGTCATCGCCTCGTTCGTACTGCCCGGAAAGGGAGATGTCCGGTGGGAACCGAAGCTCACCGAAGACCTGGCCATCATCCTCCAGCCCGCGTATGCCATCGCCCTGCTTTTCGTCTTCTACGCCTACTCCGGCTGGAATGCGGCGATCTACATCCTGGATGAGATCGACGACGTGCGCCGTACCCTCACCCGGGCGCTGCTGCTGGGCACGGTTCTGGTCACCATCCTCTATCTGCTGCTGAACATGGCCTTCCTGAGGGCGGCCCCCCTTTCCTCCCTGCAGGGTGTGAACGAAGTGGGCTTCGTCGCCGCGGGGTCCCTTTTCGGCGAAGGCGCGGCACGCTGGTTCAGCGGACTGCTGTCGCTGGGCCTGGTTGCCACGGTGAGCGCGCTGATCTGGGCGGGACCGCGGGTGCTGAATGTCATGGGCAAGGATTTCCCGGCCATCGGCCTGCTGGGGCGGCGCAACCAACAGGGCATCCCGGTGGCGGCCACCCTTTTCCAGTTCCTGCTGGCCCTGGTCTTCGTCTGCGTGGGGGACTTCGAACGGTTGCTCACCTACACCCAGTTCGGCCTGACGCTGTGTTCCTTCCTCACCGTGGCCGGTGTTTTCATCCTGCGCGCCACCAGAAAGCCGGTGCCGGGGGCCTTCCGCTGCCCGTGGTTCCCCCTGCCGCCGATTGTCTTCCTGGCGATGACGGGTTTCGTGATGGTGCGTTCCTTCATCGCGGCCCCCGTCCCCACCCTCGCAGGGCTTGGAACCATTCTGTTAGCATGGCTGTTGTATTTTCCCCTGAAGCGGACGAAGTTGCCTTCAAGCCAGTAAATCGATCCATCCCACCTATGAAACGCTCCCACGCCCTGCTCCTGCTCGCCTGCGCCTTCATTGCCGGTTGCGCCTCAAAACCGAAGACGAGCAAAGTCCAGTATCTGGAAGATCCGCCGCCGGAGTTCAGGGAAGTGGGCGGCGAGGCCAGCGCCAATGACATCGCCCTGTTCCTGGCGGGCAAGCCGGTGAAGCGCGGAGCGGTCCTCTCCCGGCTCCAACTCACCACCAACTACCTGGAGCACCAGCGCGAGATGCGGGCCGTCTGGAGGCAACTGGCCAGCCGCCGGATCGCGGCGATGAACACCTGGTCCGGACAGAACCTCCCCTCACCGGCAGTCGTTCACTACCCGTTCGGCGGACCTGACCTGCTCCATGTGCGCGGCATGTTCCCGGATACGCCCAACTATGTCCTGCTCGGCCTCGAAGGCGTGGGCGAAGTTCCGCCACTGGAACACCTGCCGGCGGAGGAAGTGCTGGGAGCCTTGCCAGCCTACCGTGAAGCGACGAAAACCCAGCTCCGCGTGGGCTACTTCATCACGAAGGACATGCGGTCCGACCTGGAGCGCAGCGCGCTGCGCGGTGTGACGCCCATCCTGCTGGGAACCATCGCCCTTTCAAACGGCACGGTCACGGGCGTGTCCTCCGTTTCCGCAGGCGGAAAGCCGGGGGTTGAGATCACATTCAACGACTCCCGCGGCAGCGGCCACCGCGCGACCTACGTCTCCGGCGACCTTTCCAACAGCGGCTTCAACGGCAGCTACCAGTCCTGGGTCGCTTCACAAGGCAGAGGCGTGACCTACTTCAAGGCGGCGTCCTACCTGACGCATGACGACCGCTTCTCGAAGGTGCGGAATTTCTACCTCGCGAACTCCAACGCCATCCTGCAGGACGACTCTGGCATTCCCTTCCGCTATTTCGACCAGGGCCAGTGGAACATCCGTTACTTCGGCAACTATGAAGCCCCCATCGAGCTGTTCGCGAAGCATGCGCAAGCGGACCTGCGCGCCGCCTATGCCGCCAATCCTTCGACGTCCATCCCGTTCGGTTCCGGCTACCACTACAACGCTTGGAACGCCAACCTGATCCTGGCGACGAAGCGCTGAGCGACGTTGCCCATCACGGGTCGATGTTCTTCGCCGGTTCGTGGAACCCTTTCGCGCTGATGATCTGCTTCTGCTCCACCAGCTTCGCCTGGAGTTGCTGAACCGGTAGATCATTCAGCGGGGTTCCGGAGCCGATGCTCATGGAAGCGGCCACGCCGGAAGCATGGCCGAGCATCATGTAAACCGGCTCCATCCTCAGGGTGGAGAGGGCGATGTGGGAGGCGGAGACGCAGACCGGCACCAGGAGGTTCACGGCCTCCGACTTCTTCGGCAGCAGGACACGGTAAGGGATTTCGTAGGGTTTCACGAAGATCCCGCCCTTCATGCTTCCTTCCGGTACGATTCCGCCATCCTTGCCGACCACATACTGGACGTCGTGGACATCCAGCCGGTAGCTGCCGAGCGCGACGGAGTCCGGCTTGAACCGTGACGCCTCATCCTGGACGTCCTTCTGTGTCATCACGTAGTCGCCCACCAGACGGCGGGCTTCCCGGACGTAGATGTGGTGGGGGAAGTTCCCGTTGTCCGCGAACTCATCCTTCGCATGGCCCCACCGGGACATCTCCTCCCTGATCGCGGCGGGCACGGATGCATCGGTCAGCAGGAACCAGAGGTATCCCTCGCTGTATTCGCGGTGCTCGCGGGAGATGACGGCGCGTTCCTCGCGGCTGGCCTCGGGGAATGCCCATGATCCGCCGATCCATTCGCCGGTCCGGGAGTCCGTCTTGCGGTTCGGCAGCAGGTTCAGCGGAAGCAGCGCGGAAAGAGAGGCGGGCGGCTTGCGCTCGATGCGGGCGACATCCGGCGCGTAGCTGGCCCGGTGGTAGTTCGCGGGCCGGGTGATGGGAACGCGGTTCTCCGGCACATCCGTCAGGCAGACGCGGAAGGTGTAGCGCTGCGTCTTGCCATCCGCCTCCCCCACTCTTTCCGGCGGATAGCGGAGACCCGCGAGCGGTTCGTCATACTCCGCGCTCGCCTCCCTCCCCACACGGTATGAGCAACCCGCCCACTTGATGAGATCGCCTTCATAACTGGCGTCGATGAAGACAGCGGCGGAGATGCGACGCTTGCCCTCCGTCGTGACGGAAAGGATGCGGCAGCCTTCTTTCTCCAGCGAAACCACGGGGTCCTCCCGGAGCACCTTCAACGGTGTTTCCGCCAGCCAGTCTTCGAAGATCTTCTCCGCCACATGCGGCTCGAAGCGGAGGCCCTTGCGGCACAGTTTCACCTGTTCCGAATCCTCTCCATACTTGCCCAGATAGTAGCGGTGGATGCGGTCGTGGAACTCCCTGCCCAATCCTGCGAACGTCTTCTCATCCCCAGCGTTGGACATTGCCAGGCCGCTGGTCCGCATCGCCCCGAGGTGCTTGTCCTCCGTGATCAGGATGACGCTGCGGCCCTCCTTCGCGGCGGCAATGGCCGCGACGATGCCACCCGGTGTGGAGTCATAGACGAGGATGTCCGCCTTCAGGGAGGTCTCCTGCGCATGGCAGAACGCCGGAGCCAGCAGAAGAAGCGCGAGGAAGGTGCGGAGCCGGCGGGTTTTCATGAACGGTCGGATACGCGGCATGCCCAGCATCCCTTCCGACGAAACATCAGACGTTCGTGGACCGTCAGGCACCCGGCCACGGTGGGTGCCACTTGATGGCCGAAGGATCGACCTGCGTGAGCAGCTCGCGGGCTTCCGGCAGGGACAGGCCCCATTTCTCCAACCGCACCTTCACCTGCTCGTCGGTGGTCAGGTTCCGGATGTTCGGGGCAGGCACACTTTCCTCATCCCATGTCGGATTGGATAGGATATCGCCGGGGTGGATGGCGTCCACATCGTCCGCGGTGAAGACGACGTAACCGGTCGCACTGGGCAGCCCGATGAAGCGGCCTTGGTCGGCCTTCGCGCAAACGACGAGCTTCATGCTCCGGCCGGAGGGGTGGTGGATTTCCGGCGGTCGATGGCCAGCGGGAGGAGCACCACCAGACCGGCGATGAAGAAACCCGCGTTCACGAAAATGGCAATCCGCTCACCGAAGAAGGTGGCCGCCATGCCGAAGACCGGAGGCCCGATGACGGCCGCCAGCTTTGTGAAGAAGCCCCAGTAGCCGAAGTATTCCCCGCTCTTCCCTTCCGGGGTGAACGTGGCCACCACCGCCCGCCCGGCGGATTGGAGGGAACCCATGGCGACACCTGCCAGCGCGCCGATGATGTAGAACTCGACTTTCGTCCGGCATAGTGCCGCCCATACGCACACTGCGATCCACAGACAGAGGGATATCACCAGTGAGTATTTCGGCCCCTTCCGGTCCTGCAAGAAACCAAAACCATATGCTCCCGCCGCACCTGCGAGTTGCAGCACGACAAACAGGCCGATGATCTCATTTTTTTTCATTCCCACCACCTCGGCCGCATAGATGGAGGCAAAAGCAATCACGGCCGATAGCCCCGTAGTGAACAGGGTGAGAGCGATGAAAAATTTGCCCAATGCCCCGCCACTTCTCAACCGACGCAGGGACTCCGCGTTCTCCCGCCAACTAGCAGTCCATAGATTCCTGCCGGGCGGCAGGGATTGTGGAATAGCGCGCTCCTTCAGCAGTATCAGCGTGGGGAGAGCAGCAGCCATGAAAAAGACCCCAGTCATGATGAAAGTCCATGGAGTTCGCCCTTCTCCACTCTGGTAGATTACAAGCGCGAGGACAAGACTTATGAGTCCCCCGAAATACCCGAAACTCCATCCGTAGCCGGATATCTTACCGGCCGTTTCTGGCGTGCTGATTTCAGGCAGAAAGCCGGAGCAAATGTTCTCGCTCATCGAGAATGCGATGTAAGCAATCGCCACCAACGTAACCGCAAGTACCACCTCACCGCTGCCAACGAAGAACAAGGCGCAGGTTGCGACCGAACAAACCACGGTCGTAATCATGAGAAAGCTTTTCTTGCAGGCCTTCAGGTCCGCGATGGCGCCGATAAGAGGAGCGAAGAGGATCACCACGCACTGGGATAGGCTCAGAGTCCATCCCCACACCGCATTCGACCAAGGAGCTTTGTTCGCCACCTCTTCCTTGAAGTAAACCGAATAGATCACCGTGATGATCACGGTGACAAACGCGGAGTTGGCGAAATCAAAGCAACACCACCCGAAAATCTCCTTCTTCTTCACCGGTTCGTTCCGGACGGCAGGCTCATTCATCTGCCGCCATTAGAACCGGTTCTGGGACGGATGCAAGCGGGGCGAAGGGTGGAATGGGCAGCCCCCGACTGGGACCGCGGAATTCATTCCGCTTGGTTTCGCTGGCTGCTGGGAGCGCCGGTCTTCAGACCGGCATTGGCTTTGCCGGCATGTTGCTTTGGGGCGGAATGAATTCCGCGGTCCCAGTCCGGAGCAACGGTGCGGCCGCCGTCTACCGGCTTCCAATCCCTCACGCCGCCACATCCAGAGGACGGCGGGCGTTCACCAGCTCCTCCGCGATGATGTCGATGGCTTCCGGCATCTGCATGGGCATGATTCGCCCGTTGATTTCAATGCGATGGCTTCCCGGAATGGAACGCACCTTCCGCAGGATCCACATCGCGAACGCGGTCCCGCTGATGACACGGAGATTCACCTTCAGCGCCAGCCTCGAACCCGGGACGCATTCCGCGGGCAACCGGACTCCGAGGGGGGCGGGTTCGCCCCGGACAAGACTGGCAGCCAGATTGGAACGGTCGGTGAGGATGATGACGTCACGCATGGTGGGATCGGTTTGGTTTTGAGCGGGTTACTCCAGCAATGCGGATGCCAATGGACAAACCCGCACCACGGCACTGATTTTCATAAAACCTTTGCTGACAACATGATGCGGAATGCAAACATCAACCCGCATTTTGCAAATCCCGGGACTTGTGGAGGCCGGGAGTTTCCCGTTAGAAATCAAGGAGCCGTGCCGAGTTCCCCTCCTCCATCCAGAACGGCACGCGCCAGTTGGCTCGCCGGAAGGCAGCCGTATCTGGACGATCCAGCCGGTGCGGTGGCGCTGTTGAAACAAGCGAACGGCTCCGGGGATCACCTGCTGGCCATCGGCATCGCGGAGGCGGTGCTTGCCACCCAGCCAGCGGAGCGCGCCGGGATCGTGCAACAGATGGCCCGTGCGCTGGCGGTGCTGGGATCATTGGATGCGGCCCGCGGCCATCTGGACAAACTCGCGGCGGAAGAAGGCGCATCCGCCGAAACATCCGGCCTTCTGGGGCGGGTGGAGAAAGATCTGGCGGCAGGTTCCACAACACCCGAAGGACGTGCACAACACCTGCAGGCGGCGCTTGCGAACTATGCCAGCGGGTTCTCCTCCGCATCAGCCGCCGGGGACTCCGCCGGGGCCGCCTATTGCGGGATCAACGCCGCGGCGATCTCCGTGTTGCTCGACGATCCGGCGACCGCGAAGGAAATCGCGGAGCGGACTCTCATCCATGCGGGAGAGGGAGCGGACTACTATTCCCTCGCCACCCGGGCCGAGGCCCATCTGATCCTGGGGAATGAAAGCGAAGCGCGGAACCAGTATGAGGAAGCCGCCCGCCTCGCCTGCGCGGAAAAACGTCTGGCCGACCTGGCCTCCACCCGCAGGCAGTGCCGTGAACTATGCCTGAAGCTGCATGGCCGCAGGGATCATCTGGATGTATGCTTCCCCTCCGGTGGAATCGCCATCTTCTCCGGCCAACCGGACCTGGAGCCAACAGAGGAAGAAGCCATCTCCGTCCGTGGGATGCTCTCAGGCTGGCTGGCCGAGCGGCGGATCCGCGAAGTGTTCGGCAGCCTGAAGTCCCGCTGGGACATCATCCTGTTGGAAGCGGCCCGCGATGCGGGATTGGATCTGCATATCTCGATGGGTGTCGCCCCCGCTGGGGAGGATCCGGCCCGGTTGCACGTCCTGCTCAACCAAGCCTCTTCCCTGATGGAGCCACCTTCGGAAGGCGAGGATGATCCAGGCTTCATCGACCGGATGATGACCGCCCGCGCCGCGCTGCGGGCGGACCACTTGGGCTTCACGTTGGAGGCACTGGCGGTGGGCGCGGATTTTTCAGCCACCGCCCTGCCCTTCTGGCAGCGGAAAAACCTCCACGTCTCCGCCCGCCGTCCGGCCGCCCCGGAAGAGGATG
Organism: Luteolibacter sp. SL250; assembly: GCF_026625605.1. Lineage (NCBI taxonomy): Bacteria > Pseudomonadati > Verrucomicrobiota > Verrucomicrobiia > Verrucomicrobiales > Verrucomicrobiaceae > Luteolibacter > Luteolibacter sp. SL250. The sequence continues at coordinate 2,557,980 of NZ_CP113054.1, read as the reverse complement.
CCGTGCCGGACAAGGAGGCTCCTGCGGATGCGGTGCCCTTTCCCCGGGCACTTGCGAAGGCAAAGGATAAGTCGGAGGTACTGGCGCTGCTCCATTTCCACTTCGCGGACTATACGAACTTCGGCCAGGGAGGCCCGGTCGTGTTCCAGAAAGCGGTGCTCGGTCCCATCGCCGCACGACTGGCCATCGCGGCGCATCCTCCCCTGGCAAGGCAGGGATTCGGCGCGGACTATCTTTTCCTGTTCGATGATCTCCATGCCGCCGCCGTGGTGTGCTTCGACCTGCTACAGGCCCTCGGGGAGTCCGGCACCCTCGGCAGACCCTCCGTCTGTCTCCACGCGGGGCCGCTCGTGCAGTTGGTCAATCCGGTGCTGAACTTCCATTCCCACGAAGGCACCTCCATCCTCCGTGCCGCCGCCGTCGCAGCCGCCATGCCCGCAGGAACGGTGGCTGCGACGGAAAGTTTCACCGCCCTCTCCTCCCTGGAGGCCATCCGGGGCTTCCGCTTCGAGCATTCCGGGGAGATATTGCTCGGCAACTCATCCGAACGGATCTTCCGCGTGCAACCCGCCTGACCCGCCATGAACCGACTCGTCATCGTCCCTGATCCGGCGCTGGAGGCGGCGGGCGCCCTGCTCACAACGAAACTCTCCGTCATGATCGCGGAGATCAGCGCGGACCATCTCCCGCAGTTCCTTGGCACCCACGCACTGCGCTGCCTGGCCTGGGCGTCGGCTGAAGCCCCCGGGGCGGAACTCATCCTCTGGGGAATGGGTGGCACCGGCCACGTGGTGGGATGGAGTTCCAGCGGAGATTCTGCACGCGCCCAGGCTGACGGCGGGGAAGGCCTCGTCGCCCGTGTGGCCGCAAGCCAGCGCTCCGCGACCGAAGGCGCGTATGATCTGCAGGCGGCGGAATGGACCAACCTCGAACGTCTGCGTGGTGTCACCATTTCCGCCATGGCGGCCAGCCCGGTCATCGTTTTCGGCACGACGGCCGCCGTCCTGAGCCGGGTGTTCTACGGAAAGGATGAACCTGTGCCATCCCCCGCCGCACCGGCTGACACGGCATCCTTGCTGGGCCGGTTGATCGAGGACCGCCTCATCCGCTCCACCCTGGGCATGGAATCCTCATGAACCACCGCTCCAACTGGCTGAGTCCCGAGGACGCCCGCGACGCCATCACCAACGGCCGCGGCGCGGGCATCAGGATCGCGGTGATCGATTCCGGGATCGAACTCACCCACCCCGCCATGGCCGGGCTTCGGCTCATCGATGACCTCGCCTTCGAACTGACCACGGAAGGCATCGTCAAGCGTTCCCCGGCCTGGGGCGTCGATCTCTTCGGCCATGGCACCGCCGTCGCCCATGTCATCCGCAGGATTGCCCCGGAAGCGCAGATCGGCAGTTTCCGGGTTCTGGACCAGCGGCTGGGAAGCAAGTTCCAGATCATCCGTGAGGCCGCCGCGCTGGCCGTGGATCTGGGCTACCACATCATCAACTGCAGCTTCGGCAGCCGCGCGGACATCACCCGCATCGAACATTTCAAACCATGGATCGACACGGCTTACCGCCGCGGCGTGCATGTGGTGAGCGCCTGTGACAACGACGACTTCCGCAGCGCGGAGTGGCCCGGGCATTTTCCCAGCGTCATCACGGTGAACATGGCGAAGACCGAGAGCGACGATCTGTTTTTCCGCTGGGACCAGCCGCATGGTCCCTTCGCCTCCCATCTGGTGGAGTTCGCCGCACGCGGGGTGGATCTGGAACTGCCATGGAAAAATGGCCGCTGGTCGAAGAAGACCGGCAGCAGCTTCGCCGCGCCCCACGCCGCCGGTCTGCTGGCACGCCTGCTTTCCATGCAACCGGGGCTGAAGCCACCGGTGGCAAAGGCGCTGCTCCAGGAAATCGCCACGCCGTGGAATCCCTCCATGCGGGGACCGAATTCCTGAGATCGTCCACAGCGCCGGATTGACCCATCCATCTGTTTCCGCTCTTCTGTCCGGAAGCATGAAACCGTTCTCCATCCTGCTGTGCCTCATCCTCACCCTGTTCGCGGAACTCCCCAGTTCCGCCGCCGGTGTGGATGACGGCCCCGGCATCGTGACCGAGAAATTCTACGCCGGATATGTCGCGGAGGTGGACGCCAACCGCGACACCAAGGTGTGGGTGGCCAAGTCGAAGCTGGTGACGGACAAATTCAGGAAAGCCTATGCAAAGATCATGAACTCGGAGGAGGTGGATGCTGATCCGGTGCTCAACGCCCAGGACATCCCCTCCGCACCGTTCAAGACCGAAACGGCGATCATCAAGGAGGACACCGCCACCGTGGTGGTGGCCTCCTCTTTCGGCGGCGACAAGCACCGGTTGAAGCTGAAACTGGTGAAGGTGAACGGCGTCTGGTTGCTGGATGGCCTGCCCGAGTGATCCCACCAACGGATTCCGCCCCCCCGTCCGGCATGCCGGCATCCGCCCCCATTTATCCTGCTTGCGACCACCCTCGGCGGGCTGGCATCTTTCGCGGACTTTCCAGCACTTCATTCTGTTTCCCAAGTTCATGCCCGTCCGACCACCCGCCACCCGATCCCTCCGGCCATGAGTGGAAGCGCAGGAAAAAAGTGGGGCAGCCGGGTGTTTTTCGGCATCCAGATCCTCATCGCGGCGGCCATCCTCTGGTGGGTCCTGTCACGGCCTGATTTCTCCAGCAGCTTTGCGACCGCATGGAAGAGCATCCATCCCGGCTGGATGATGGCGGGGGTGATCTGCGCCGGGGCGAGCATCGCCGCGCATGTGTGGAGATGGTGGATCTGCCTGCGCCTGCTGGGCGTGCAGGCGGGCTGGAAGATGCTGGCCCGCGTTTTTCTCGCCAGCTCGTTCGTCGGTACTTTTGTGATCGGGGGCATCGGTGGTGACGCGGCACGGATTCTGATGTTGACCCGGCGGTTTCCCGGATCCGCTTCCCGGCTGATGGTGTCCGTCATCGCAGACCGCCTCTGCGGGCTTGTCTCGCTGATCCTGCCCGCCCTGTTCCTCACCTTCCCCGCCCGCGAGGTTCTGTCCGCGACGCCCACGGGCAAGGCGGCGGTGCATTTCCTCTGGGGTTATCTGGTGTTTTCCTCGCTGCTGTTCCTCTTCTGCTGGTTCTGCGGCACGGAAAATGCCCGGCGGTGGCTTCCACGGTGGATGCCCGCACGGGAGTGGATGCTGCATGTTTCCGGCTGCTTCGAGCAGCTCCGTCCAGCCGGGTGGAAACTGCTGGGTGCGGTGGCCGCAAGCGTGCTGATGGTGGCCCTCCACTTCGCCACCTTCTGGTGCATCGCCCGGGGCTGCGATGCGGGTGTGACACTGCATGAAATCAACACCGTCATGCCGGTGATTGAGGCCGCCACCACCGTGCCCGCGACTCCCGGAGGACTGGGCATGAGGGAGGAGTTGTTCCGCGACCAGCTCGCCTCCCTGAGCAGGACTTCCTCCGGGGCCTCCGTCCTCATTTCCCTCGGAGGATTTCTCTGTGGACTGTTCTGGTGCCTGATGGGTGGACTGGCTGCCACCTCCCTTCTTCCAAGATCCCTTTCCCAGCCGAAACATGCCGGAAACGCTGCCTGACATCACCCCGGGACTCGCACTCAGCCTGGAGTCCTCCTACTTCGGGTTCTTCGCCCATGCGGGATTCGCAGCGGCGCTGCTCCATCATGGCATCAGGCCCGGGTTCTTCGCCGGAGCGTCATCCGGATCGATGATCGCCACCCTGCTCGGTGCCGGATTCACCGCGGAGGAGATCAAGGCGATCATCTTCGACCCGAAGTTCAAGTGGAGCTTCTGGGAGCTGAAGAGCTTCGCACGGGGCTTCGCGATGATGTTCTGCTGGCCGGGCGTGAGTGGCCTCACCTCAGCGCGGGACGCGCGGAAATACCTCACCCGCGTGCTGCTGGAGCGTGCCCCGGTACTGGAAGCGTGCCGCCACGGCGAAGTGTCCGTCACCGTCGCGAACCTGAACAAGCTGCGCACGGAGATCCTGACCACCGGGGACAGCGTCTCCGCCATCCTGGCGAGCTGCGCTTTCCCATGTCTGGTCTCCCCCCAGCAGGTTGATGGCGAACTATGCTGGGACGGAGGTCTGGCGAACAGCTCCCCATTCCTCCACTACGCGGAGGATGCGCGGGTCGATACCATCATCACCCACCACATCCACCATCCCTCCGTGGCGGACCGGTGGAAGCAGCCGGGCTTCCGCCCGCGCATCGCGGATACGCTGTCCCGCGGCCACCTCCTCATCACGGCGGAGATCCACCGCCTGCACCTGCAGGTGATGGAGAAATCCGGCAAGCGCATGCTGCCCGTCACCACCACCACGGACCGTCCCGGCCTGTTCAGCGGCAGGGCGGCCCAGCAGCGGTGCTATGACTTGGGATGGGAAAGCGGTGAGACCTTCGCCACGGGCTATCTGGCCCACCCACGGGCCTGATCCTGACCCCGGCCGCCGCAGCGGACAGGGTAGGTCCGGCCCTGTCATTGATCAGCGGTCGGATCCGACCATCTTGCGGATGGCATTGAGGCCGCTCCGCAGGAGGCCACCGGACGAGGAAGACCCGCGCTGTTCGCCACGATCCTCATCCATCTGGTAGCGGCTGCGGGTTGCCCCATCTCCCCTGCCTTGGTTGCCGGAACCCTGGGGACGTTCACCGTTGCCACGCTGGCGGCGGTCACCGCCCTGTGGCTGGCGTCCGCCTCCGCCCTGACGGCCACGGCTTCCACCGCCTCCGCCTTGCTGTTGCTGGCGTCCACCGCCCCCTTGGCGGCCACGGTTCCCACCGCCTCCACCTTGTTGCTGGCGTCCGCCCTGGACCATGCGGCCACCGGTTTTGAGCTTCACATGGCGCTGGGCCAGATCCTCGTCGTGCCACTCATGGTCATTCGAGTGGGGGACGGGCATCTTGATGACTTTCTCGATCTCGCGCAGGAACTCGCGCTCATCTTCCGAGCAGAAGGAAACGGCACGGCCTTCCGCACCGGCACGGCCCGTCCGGCCGATCCGGTGGACGTAGGCTTCCGGCTCGTTCGGGAGGTCGAAGTTCACGACCAGCCCGACGTCCTTCACATCCACGCCACGCGCCGCCACATCCGTCGCAACGAGGATGGGGGTGAGGCCTTTTTTGAAGCGGTCCAGCGCCTTCTCGCGCTGGGCCTGCGACTTGTTGCCGTGGATGGCGTCCGCCGGGAAGCCGGAGGAGGAAAGGCTCTTCGCCAGCTTGTTCGCTCCGTGCTTGGTGCGGCTGAAGACGATGGTGAGCTTGCCCGACTCCACGCCGGACTGCTCGCGAAGGAGCTTCTCCAGCAGCGGGCGCTTGTTGTCCTTCGACACGAAGCAGACGGTGTGCTCGATGCGTTCCGCCGTGGTGGTCTCCGGCGCGATGGAAACGCTGGCCGGATCACGGAGGATGGTCTTCGCCAGATCGACGATGTTCGGTGCCAGGGTGGCGGAGAAGAACAGCGACTGCTTGCGGGCGGGCAGGAAGGAGATGATGCGCTTCACATCCCGGAGGAAGCCCATGTCCAGCATGCGGTCCACCTCATCCAGCACGAGGAACTCGACCCCGGAAAGGTCAACATGGTTCTGGTCGATGAGGTCGAGCAGACGGCCCGGTGTGGCCACCAGCACATCCACACCGCGGCGCATGGCATTCACCTGTGGCACCTGGCCGACACCACCGTAGATGAGCGTCTGGGAGAAGCGGACGTATTTGCCGTAGGTCGTGAAGCTCTTGCCGACTTGGCCGGCGAGTTCACGGGTCGGAGCGAGTACCAGCACGCGGCATTGTTTCGGGCGGACCTGCTTCGGTTTCTCGTGCAGCGCATGGAGGATCGGCAGGGCGAAGCTCGCCGTCTTGCCGGTGCCGGTCTGCGCACAGCCGAGGACGTCGCGGCCTTCCAGCAGATAGGGGATCGCCTGGGCCTGGATGGGGGATGGCGTCTCATAGTTGAGTTCAGCCAAAACCTTGTGGAGGGGTGCCGCCAAAGGCAGCTCCCCGAATGTCTTCGTGGTCATGTTTTCGTATGCCAGCCCGCGCCGGATTGATGGGCGGCTGGCGGGTCGATGAGGTTGTCAGTGAATCCCAGAACAATCTCTCATCGATGAAGACCGGAACAGGCTCGGGCCACTCAGGCCCTGCGACGCTCGGGAAAGCGCGTGGCGGATGGATAGCCGATGTTTTCAGGAAAACAAGGGTTAAATATCAGGCACCCGAGGTGCCACAACTGATGCAAACCTAAAAAATAAACGAAAAACCGGGATTTACCCACACGTATTCCGCTGCAACCCAAAGCATCGGACCTGTGATTTCCCGCTACACCACCCTCTTCGTGCTTTCCGCGCCGTTCGCCATCGCTGCGGACAAGGTCACTTTCGACGATCACGTCCTGCCTGTTTTCCAGCAAGCCTGCCTCAACTGCCACAACCCCGACAAAGCGAAAGGCGGCCTCGATCTCTCCACCTACGGCGCGACCCTCAAGGGCGGTTCGGGCGGAAAGATCGTTGAACCCGGTGACGCGGGATCGAAGTTGCTCGGTTGTGTCATCCAGACCGTCGAACCGAAGATGCCACCGGAAGGTGACAAGATGGCCGGCGCTCAGATCGACGTCCTCAAGCAGTGGATCGAGGGCGGTCTCCTCGAGAACAAGAACTCCTCCGCGAAGAAACCGTCGAAGCCGAAGTTCGAGACTGCGATGGGTTCCGATCCCTCGAAGAAACCGGACGGTCCTCCACCGATGCCGCAGCATGTCCTGTTGGAGCCGGAGGTGATCACCCCGAAGGCCTCCTCCGTCCACGCCCTCGCAGTGTCCCCTTGGGCGCCGTTGATCGCCGTCACCGGCCAGCGGCAGATCCTGCTGCACGATACCAACACCCTGGAACTCGTCGGCATCCTGCCGTTCCCGGAGGGAGACCCCATCTCGCTCGCCTTCACTCCGGACGCCCGCTACCTCATCGTCGGCGGCGGCATCCCCGGCAAATCCGGCATCACCGTGACCTTCGACGTGACGAACGGCTCGCGACTGCTATCGGCCGCGAAGGAGTTCGACTCCATCCTCGCCGCGGACATCAAGCCCGGCTTCGACATCGTCGCCACCGGTGGTCCATCCCGCCTGCTCAAGCTGTGGAAGACGGAGGATGGCGAGATGATCACCTCCATCAAGAAGCACACGGACTGGATCACCGCGCTGGACATTTCCAATGACGGCATCCTGCTCGCCAGCGGCGACCGCAACGGCGGTGTGTGGGTTTGGGAAACGGACACCGGAAATGAATTCCACACCCTGCGGGCGCACCAGGCGGGCATCACCAGCCTCGCCTTCCGCTCCGACTCGAACATCCTCGCTTCCGCGTCCGAGGACGGCTCCGTCCGTATGTGGGAGATGAACAACGGCGGCGAGGTGAAGAAGATCGACGCCCATCCCGGCGGCGTGACCGCCTTCGCCTTCGCCCGCGACGGCTCGTTCATCACGGCGGGACGGGACAAGAAGGCGAAGCTCTGGAAGCCGGACTTCAACCTGCTCAAGGAAATCGGCCCGCTGCCGGAACTCCCGACCTCCGTGGTCATCGACGTCGAGAGCAAGAAAGCCTTTGTTGCCGACGCGCTGGGAACCATCCGTGCGTTCGACACCACCGAGGGCAAGCCACTCGGCGAAATCCACGCCAACCCACCTGCGATCGGGACCCGCATCAAAACGCTGGCGGAACGCGCCGGCACCCAGAAACAGCGGCTGGCGGATGCGGAAGCCGCGGCCAAACAAAAGGCCGCTGCCGTGGAAGCAGCGAAAAAAGCCTTGGCCGATGCCGAGAACACCCTGAAGCAGTCGAAGGAGATTGCCCAGGCCTCCAAGGCTGGCGCCGACAAAGCGAAACAGGAACTGGATGCCCGCAGGGGTGCACGCCAGAAGCAGCAAGAGGAAATCAACCGCCTCGCGGAAGCGAAGAAGGCGGCACAGGCCGACACCGACGCCAAGAGAGCCGCACTGGCAGCACTGCCGGAAGACCAGCGCGACCCCGCCCCGCTGTCCGCCGCGGAGCAGAAGAACCGCGAGATCGGCGACCAACTGGTGAAACTCCAGCAGGCGTTCGATGCCCCGGCCAATCAGGAGGGCCCGCTGGCCTCCGCCTTTGAGATGGCGAACAAAACCGCCGGAGTCGCCCAAGCCCGCATCAAACCTGCGGAAGATGCCCTGCCACCGCTGCGCAAAGCCGTGGAGGAGGCAGGCAAGGGCGCGGCTGCCGCCATTGCCGCAGCGGAAGCCGTGAAGAACGAACTGCCGCAGATCAAGGTAGCGGAGAAGCACTGGCACGCGGCAGCCATCAACGCCAGTGCCATCAAGGCCGCGGAAAAGGCCGAGTCCGCCACCGAGGAATCCGAAGGTGAACTCGCCGGCTTCGCTGAGGCGCTCAAATCCCTCGAAGCCCAGCTCGCCGTCATCGCGGCGAAGCGTGATGAGCTTGGCAAACTCCAGGAACGGCTCGCCCAGCCGGACCTGACGGAACCCATCAGGGAAGAGATGGCCGCCACCGCCGCTGCGGTCCAGTCCGTCATCCAACGGGAGACCGCCACCCTGCGGAAGCTGCAGGATGACACCCTCAGCGCCCGCTCAACCGTCGAGCAGAAACTTCCCGCCGCCTACCTCGCCTCCTCCGAAGCGAACCAACTGAAAGCGGCCTACGCCAAGGCCCGTCAGTGATCCCCTCCGATGGCGCTCCGCGTCATCCCCCTTCTGAAGGTGGGATCCTGACCAACAGGATGGCAGGTTGGGCCGGGGGCTATTTCGCAGCCGCTGGTCCATCCAGCACCTCCCCGGCTTTTTTCATCACCGGATCCACCCAGGAGGCCACCTTCGTGCGCTCCGCCTCATCCAGGGTATCCGCGCGGTTGCGTTTCTCAAAGTTGTCCCGGTCCGCGTCCACGAGATCCACCCGCACATCGGGAGTGATTCCGACGCGGTGCGGAGTCCGTCCGGAAGGAGTGTGATAGGTGGCCACGGTGAGACGCATGGCGGTCCCCTGCCCCAGCGGGATGATGTGCTGCACGGAGCCTTTGCCGAAGCTCAGTTCGCCGATGACCGTCGCCCGCTTCAGATCCTGGAGCGCACCCGCCGTGAGTTCGGACGCGGATGCGGACATGCGGTCGATGAGAACGGCGATGGGATACTCCCGTTTCCGCCGTTGGCGGGAGGGGGTCTTGAGTGGTTCCTCCTCGCTGCGGCTGCGGGTGGTGACCACGGTGGTATCCGGAGGAAGGAAAAGACCTAGAATTTTCACGGTCTCATGCAGATCCCCGCCACCGTTGCCACGGAGATCCAGGATCAGTGATTTCATCCCAGCGTCCTCCAGATCATCGAGGGAAACCTCCATCTCCTTCGCGCATGCACCACCGAATGAGGCGAGCCTGATATAGCCGGTGCCTTTCTCCTTGTTGATGATCTTCGCTTCCGCGACGGAGCGTTCCTCCACCAGACGGTGGACGAGGGAAATCTCGACAGGCTTCGGTTCCTCGGGGGATTTCAGTTTCAGGCGGCTCGTCTCCCCCGCCTTCCTCCGCAACGTGCCCACCAGATCCTCGAATTGCCCGCCCTCGGTCGGCCGGCCGTCGATCTCCAGGATGGAACTGCCTGCCGTGATCCCGGCGCGTCCCGCCGGGCCGGGCGGTGCCACGGCCATCACGTAGAGACCGGTATCCCGCAAGCCCAGTGTCAGCCCCAGCGAGGGCACCTCCGGATCGAGCTTCCCGTTCGATTTCATCAGCGCGGCCATCTCCGGGTGGATGAAGGAAGAAAACGGGTCCAGCCCCTCCATCATCCCCTCCAAGGCGTGGTTGACCAGCCGGTCATAGGCCAGACGGTCCGTATCCGGATGGTTTTTCCTGACCGCTTCCAGCACCTGGATGAACCGCTCGACGGCAGGATAGGCGGCTTCCTCCGCATCCGGCGGACCCGCCGGAGCGGCGATGGAAAGCGAAGGGACAAGCAGAAAACCGCAACACCATTTCATGACCCGTCTCTAACACCGCCCAACCACCTTGGCGCGGGAAAAATTCAATCACCTGCAATGCCAGATTTTGGTTGCGGGGGGAGGGATCGGATTTACTCTCTCCAACGACTGCTGTGTGCGTTCGATTTTGGCAGCTAGCCCGAACCGATATCACTACCACGGGATCAAAATCCGGCGAACCAGGTCATGCCTTCATAGGAAGACCCAAATAGTCCGGACGATCCCACTTGTTGAGCTTACGGAACGTGGCTCATAGCGCCAAGAACGGCACAGCGGTTTTTCTTTTCCCCGTTGTTCCTCCTCCTGACCTCGGGGGTTGATTTCTCCTGCGAATCCACGAGCATGTAGCTCTGATGAATCCGTTCAGCGCCGCCTTCTTCGTGTTCCTCGCAGGAACGGGAGTGCTGTCTGCCGCCGTTCCCGCGCAGGACGCCCCCGAAACCCGGGAAAGTGCGCCGGAGCCATCCATCGGGGAACTGATCGCCGATCTCTCCTCAGAGAATTTCGCGGTCCGTGAAAAGGCGACCCTCAAGCTCTGGACCCTTGGAGAGCCGGCCCTCACCGAACTGAAAAAGGCGTCCACGGGCGATGACCCGGAGGTGGCGTTCCGCACCTCGAAGCTCATCAGGGACATCGAGCATTTCTTCACTCCGGACACCGACCCGGAGTTGATCCAGCATGTGGAGGACTACAAGAAGGCGTTTCCAAAGAACAAAGTGGAGATCTTCAGAAAGATCGCCATGAAACGCGGGTGGCACCAACTGCTGAAACTCTACGCCGATGAAACGGATCCCGCCGTATTGGCGGAACTGCTGGACCAGGCCCATGGAGCCTCCATCATCGGAGCCCGCGAGAAGATCATCCTCGGGAAGAACGACGAAGCACGGAAATTCCTCGAACTGGCGCCCCGTGACGCCCGGTCACTGATGGCACTGGCCTGTTTCCACCGCTCGAATGGCACACTGGAGGAGGAGCGCCGGAAGGCGGACACCGGCCCGGCGGACTGGCGTGCGGCGCTGGCCCGTGTGGCCGGTGACACGGCAACCGCGGCGGCAGCGGCAAAGGAAGCCGGGGATCCGCATCTGGCAGCAGCGATGGGACTGTTCAACGGAGACTTCCTGCCCTGGCTGGATCTCATGAAGGAGAGTGAACAAAGCACCTCCCGGAAGCTGTATATGGACATCATCGGAGGCCGGTGGGATCCGGAACGGGAGGAAGAGGCCCGGATCGCCCTCAGGAAGCTTTCCGCCGAAGCCTCCGGTTCACGGGATGAAGCCGCCCGGGGCAGCGCCGCATGGAACCTTTTCCTCTCCGGTCATCCTGATCTGGCGGAAGCCGCTCTGACGAAAGCGCCGGTGCTCCAGGCGATCGACTACTACTCCTCGATCGAAAGGTTCGATGATGCGCTTTCCACCTTCGGACTGGACCCCGCGGCTCCCGATTTCAAACGATGGGTTGAGGAAAAGTTCGGAATCTACCTGAACCAGAAACGGTTCGAGAATGACCGTGCGGGGGACCAATCCAGTGAGGCGGAAAAGGAGCTGCTGAGGATGGCGGTTCTCCTGAACCAACTGGGACTGGAGGAGGAAATGCTCTCCGCATTCGAGAAACCATTGCTTTCCATGGCGGAGACGGAACTGGACGATTTCCTGATTCTGCTGGCCACACTTTTCGCCGCGGATCAAGGCCCATCCGACACGGCCGTCCTCGCCCAAGCCGTCGCCACGAAATGGGCCGGCGACGACGAAGGGCGCTGGCGTCAATTGGTGAACCTGGCCTTCAACGAGGATGAGGTCGCCATCCAGTGGTGGGACTGGCTGGCGGTTCTGGATGAGGAGTCGTCCTTCGCCGACCAATTCGAGGGGATGCTGGGACTGTTCGGCGCCATCCCCGATCCGAAGCGAACCCGCGACCGCTGGCTGGGCCTCGCATGGAAGGCGGTCGAGAAAGCGGCACCCGCGCAGAAGTCCCAGTATCTCAAGCGGATCGCCTACACCTCGGATTTCTCGCGGACGGAGGGCAGGTTCGCCGATATGGCCACCTCCCTCAAGGTCCAGGGGATGCAGGCCGCCGCGGACCAGAGTTCCGCCCTCCAGACGCAGAACTTCATGGGACTGTCGATCCGTGGCGAGTGGGACCAGGTGGCGGAGATCTTCACAAAAATGATCGCCGGGGACAGAGGCGACAAGGTCTCGCTGGGCCGCCCGGAACTGCACGCCTACCTCGCCGCCAGCCTCAGGCGGGCGGGCCGGGAGGATGAAGCGGTGGTGCATGATGGCTGGGCGGAGAAACTGTCGCTGGGCGACTCCGGCTCCTCCATCATCATCTCGAACGCCTACGCCTTCGGTGGAGACATGGAGAGAGCGTCCACCTGGCTGGCCCGCTACGCCATCGAGTCATCCCCCACTCCGGAACCTTACGGGGACCTCGCCAGCGGCTACACGCTGGACGCCTTCAACCGGTATTCAGTCCAGCTTCTGGAACAAGGCAGGTGGAAGGAATCCGCCGCGCTGGCGGAAGCGATGGCCCTGCGTGCCAACGACGGGGACACCAATCTCTCGCTGGCTCCATTCCTCCTGAACATCCGGCTGAGGGCGGATCTGCCCCACGGTCTGTCACTTCTGGAAGGAGACCGGGAACGGGGACTCGACCTGCTGGACCGGTGCCATTCTTACTTTCCCGGCGTCGGCCATCTGGCGGATTATTTCTTCCCCGCGCTGCGGAAAGCGGGCCTGATCAAGGAACATGACGAGTATTTCGAGAAATCCTGGAAGGTCATGTCCGGCTTGATCGAACGCTTCCCGCGCTCCGGACAGACGCTGAATGGCAGTGCCTGGCTCGCGGCCCGGGCAGTCCGCCGCCTGCCGGAGGGCGAGGCGCTTTCCCGGAAGGCGCTTGCACTGAATCCTGACGAGGCGGCCTATCTGGACACCCTGGGAGAGATCCACTTTTCGAAGAAAGACCGCAAGGGGGCGGTGAAATGGTCCGCCCTCGCCACGAATTTCGCGCCCGGGGATTCCATGATCCGCCGCCAGTATGAGCGATTTTCAGCGGACCCCTTCCCCGGAGATTAGATTCCCGCATTCCGCGCGCTTTCTTGCCCCCCGGAGATGAGCATGGCTTGACAGCGGGGCTTCTCTCGGGCGGGATTCCCCGCCCATGGCCAAACTCTCGATCCGCGATCTCGACGTCAATGCGAAGGAAGTCCTCATGCGTGTGGATTTCAATGTCCCCCTCAAGGATGGGGTGATCACCGACGATACCCGCATCCAGGGTGCTGTGCCTTCCATCAAACATCTCATCGCCGGTGGCGCGAAGCTCGTCCTCTGCTCCCACCTCGGCCGTCCGAAAGGGGGACCTGAGGCGAAATACTCCCTCGCACCTGCCGCAGCCGCCCTTTCCGAGATCCTCGGCCAGGAAGTGAAGCTCGCCCCGGACAGCATCGGTGAGGAAACCGCAGCCCTGCGTGCCGCCCTCCAGCCCGGCCAGGTCCTGCTGCTCGAAAACACACGCTTCTATCCTGAAGAGGAAGCGAACGAAAAGGACTACGCAAAGGCCCTCGCCGGCAGCGCCGAGATTTTCGTGAACGACGCCTTCGGCACCGCTCACCGCGCCCACGCCTCCACCGAAGGCGTCACCCATTTCATTCCGAAGGCCGCCTCCGGCTTCCTGCTCGACCGTGAGCTGGAATACCTCGTCGGCAAGCTGGAGAACCCTGAGCGCCCGTTCCTCGTCATCATGGGCGGAGCCAAGGTCTCCGACAAGATCCAGGTCATCAACGCCCTCATGGAAAAGGCCGACGCCTTCCTCATCGGCGGTGCGATGGCCAACACTTTCCGCAAGGCCCAGGGCTACCACACCGGCAACAGCCGCGTGGAGGCGGACAAGCTGGACCTCGCGCTCGAGATCCTCGCCAACGCGAAGGCAAAGGGCGTCAACTTCCTCCTTCCTGCTGATACCCGCATCACCCAGGAGTTCAAGGAAGGTGCCGAAACCAAGAGCACCCAGCCCTATGAACAGGGTGGCGAAACGCCGGACGGCTGGGAAGGCATCGACATCGGTGACGTGGCCGTCGACGAATTCGTCGCGGAAGTCGCCAAGGCCAAGACCATCATCTGGAACGGCCCGATGGGCGTGTTCGAACTCGACAGCTTCGCCAAAGGCACCAAGGCCGTGGCCGAAGCGATGGCCGCCAACACCGGCACCACCATCGTCGGTGGCGGAGACTCCGTCACCGCGGTCAACAAGTTCGGCCTGGATGACAAGATGACCTTCATCTCGACCGGCGGTGGTGCCTCCCTCGAACTGCTCGAAGGCAAGGTGCTCCCTGGCGTCGCCGCACTTTCCGACGCTTGATTGAATTACCTGCCAGCCTTTACGTCAAAATACCCGATCCCAACGATATGAACCGCAAGCCGATCTTCGCCGCCAACTGGAAAATGAACAAAGGACCTTCGGAAACGGAGGACTTCGTGAAGAGCCTGCTCTCCAAGCTCCAGGGCTCGAATTTCAACAGCGAAATCGTGATCGCGCCTCCGTTCGTGTCGCTGGCGAAGCTGGCGGACCAGCTCCACACGGCCACCGCCGTCCAGAACGCCCACGCCATCCAGATTGCCGCGCAGAATTGCTCCGAGTATGACTCCGGCGCCTACACCGGTGAGGTGAGCGTGCTCATGCTGCGCGAGTTCTTCGTCCACTACGTGATCCTCGGACACAGCGAGCGCCGCTCCATCTTCGGTGAAACGGACGCCGTCATCAATGCGAAGATCAAGAAGGCCCGCGAAGCGAACCTGAAGCCGATCTTCTGCATTGGTGAAACCCTCGCCGAGCGCGAAGGCGGGAAGCTGGAAGAAGTCCTCCGTACCCAGATCACCGGTGGTCTGAAGGATGTCTCCGAAAAGGATCTGGCGGAAATCGTCGTCGCCTATGAGCCCGTCTGGGCGATCGGTACCGGTGTGACCGCCACTTCCGCCCAAGCTCAGGAAGCCCACGCCTTCGTCCGCTCCGTGATTTCCGGGCTGTATGGCGCGGACGCCGCCGGCAAGATCCGCATCCAGTATGGCGGCAGCGTGAAGCCGAACAACGCCGCGGAACTGATGGCCTGCCCGGATATCGACGGCGCCCTCATCGGTGGTGCCTCCCTGGAGCCGCAGAGCTTCTTCGAGATCATCCGGAACGGGACCCAGTCCGCCTGACCGCCCGCGCTGCCGGAGCGTATGAAATTCAACGGACCCGGTTCTCACGAACCGGGTTTTTCATTTGTCTCAGGCATCCGGACCTTCTACTTTCCCGGCCATGAGACTCTTCGCACGGCTCGCCGCCCTGTTGTTCCTGCTCTTTTCCGGCATCGCCAGCGCGGAGCACGTCATCGTTTCCGGCGGTCCATCCCTGAAAAAATGGGAGCACCTGCGGGTGCCGGATGACCAGCATGACCGCTGGTGGGCGAACTTCATCCGCGCCGCCACCCTCCGCATGGCGGAGATCCGGCAGGCATACGGACCGGATGCACCCATCGTGTGGATGGTCCACCAGAAGAGCTACCAGGCCCGCGGCAGGGAGGACGGAAAACCCTACACCACCTGGATCAACGAACAGGCGGCGAAGCGGCGTGTCACCCTCATCTGGGTGAACTCCACCGGGGACCTCATCCGGGCCATCAACTCCCGCCCGCGTGGCTCCATCCAGACCTTCGACTACTTCGGCCATTCGAACCGCCATGCGTTCATGCTGGACTACGGCAGTGAGATCATGGCCGCGTCCACCTCCTGGCTGCATGAGCGGGATCTGCCGAAGATCAAATCATCGGTCTTCTCCAAGAACGCCTACTGCAAAAGCTGGGGCTGCCACACCGGCGAAAGCATGACCAAAGTGTGGAGGAACGCCGTCGGCATCCCGCTGGAGGGAGCCAAGGGCAAGACGCTCTATACTTCGGTTGGCCAAGGCAAGATGCCGCTCGTCGATGGCGGCTGGGCACGTTGACCCGACATCACGACCGGAAAATCCCCCGACCCTCCCCTTTCTTCCACTCTCCCACATGATTCTCTCCGAACTCCAGGCACTCTACGACCTTCCCTTCTTCGAACTCATCCAGCGTTCCCGGAAAGTGCATGAGGCCAACTGGCCGGATGCGGAGGTCCAGCTCTGCACCCTTCTTTCGATCAAGACCGGTGGATGCTCCGAAGACTGTTCCTACTGCGCCCAGTCCGCCCGCTACAACTCCGGCGTCCAGATCGAGCGGCTTATGGAAAAGGAGCAGATCATGGAGCGCGCCCGCGCCGCCCGTGAGACCGGCTCCACCCGCTTCTGCATGGGCGCGGCATGGCGTGGTGTCCGTGGCGGCACCCAGCGCTTCGAGCAGGTGCTGGACATCATCAAGGACGTCTCCACCCTCGGCATGGAAGTCTGTGTCACCCTCGGCGAACTCGGACCGGAAGAAGCGGTCCGCCTGCGCGAAGCGGGTGTCACCGCCTACAACCACAACCTGGACACCTCCCCGGAGCACTACCCGAACATCGTCTCCAGCCATACCTACGACGACCGCCTGCGGACCATCCGCAACGTACAGGACGCCGGCATGTCCGTCTGCTGTGGCGGCATCCTCGGTCTCGGCGAAACGATCACCGACCGCCTGCGCATGCTGGAGGTCATTTCCAGCTTCAACCCGCAGCCGGAGAGCGTGCCGATCAACTCCCTGATGCCGATGCCCGGCACGCCGCTGGCGGAAAACCCGCAGGTCGATCCGTTCGACCTCGTCCGGATGATCGCCGTCACCCGCATCGCCATCCCGAAGGCGAAAGTCCGCCTTTCCGCCGGCCGCACCCGCCTGTCGGATGAAACGCAGGCGATGTGCTTCTTCGCCGGAGCGAACTCCATCTTCTACGGTGACAAGCTGCTCACCGCAAAGAATCCATCCGTGGAAAAGGACCGTGCGCTGCTCACCAAGCTGGGCCTCTCGACGCTCGCACCGAATCCATCTTTGGAAGCACCAACAGCCGACTGCGACATGCCTGCCAGCCCTGCCTGCGCGGGCGCGGGATGCTGTTGAGCAAGGAGGGGATACACTCTTGTGCCCCGGCGGCATTGGCCAACGAAGAAGGAGAAGTTTTCAGAAGAGAATGAAACGAACAACAGATCTCTACGAACTTGGGGAATCCATCTTCCCCTTTCGCGATCTTTGAGTTTTGCGGTGAATCATTGGTTATTTGCCAATGCCGCCGGAGGACAGGAGTGTCCTCCCTCCTTACTTCTCCTTACTTCCACCGGTAGTGGCCGGTGAGCGGATAGGTCGCCAGCACGTCTTCTTCCCTCGCTCCACCTCCGATGTTGTGGATCACCAGCGGCCTGCCTTCCGCGGTCTTTTTGTCGCTCACGATCATGATGTGCGGCAGGTGCGGTGGCACGGTGCACGTGACCAGATCCCCTGGCAGGAACGCGGCGTAGTCCACCGGTGACTCCAGTTTGATCCCATATCCCTTCCGTTCAAAGAAGCGGCGGAGGTTGGGCACACGCCGGTGGTCGATGTTGCGGTCGGTGCGGCTCAGCCCCCAGTTCTTCGGGTAGGTGCCGAAGTTCGTCTTCATGTCCTCGTGGACGAGCTGCTGGAGATCCTGTGAAAGCCCGTCCCGCAGTGCCCGGATCACCACATCCGTGCAGACGCCCTTTTCACGCGGCACATCGCCGTTCGGATAAGCCAGCTTCGTGTAGGCGGGATCATAGCTCAGGGTGACCCCGATCTGCTTGCGGGCCGCTCCGACGATCTTCGAACCGGTCTGCGCGTGGAGCGGGACAAGGGCCAGCAGCCAGCAGAACAACGCGGCACGGATCATTTGAGGGACGTCAGTTCCAGCTTCCG
Organism: Luteolibacter sp. SL250; assembly: GCF_026625605.1. Classification (NCBI taxonomy): domain Bacteria; kingdom Pseudomonadati; phylum Verrucomicrobiota; class Verrucomicrobiia; order Verrucomicrobiales; family Verrucomicrobiaceae; genus Luteolibacter; species Luteolibacter sp. SL250. The sequence continues at coordinate 2,540,099 of NZ_CP113054.1, read as the reverse complement.
GAATTCCACCTCGGTGCCTTCCGCCTGCAGCGCGAGCTTGCCGGAGGATGCGGTGCTTTTCGAGCCATGGTTCACGAGGACGCCGTTGACGTGGACGATGACCTCATCCCCCTTGCACTCGATGGTCATGGTATTCCACTCGCCGAGAGGTTTCTCCGCGCCGTCGTTGAGGTTGAGGATACGGCGGGCATCGGCAGGACCACCGCCGAAGTTCTGCCCTTCCTTGCGAGGGCGGCGCTTTTCCATGTCAGGCACTTCGATGTTCTCGCCGATGCACCAGAAATCCCCCGCGTCGCCGGAGTTCATCTGCACTTCAATGGACTTGGGGAACATCTTGTAGAGATTCCGTGGTTCGGAGGCGTGGATGAGCACACCGCAGTTTCCGCCCTTTCCGGGGAAGCGGTACTCCACCTCCAGCTTGTAATTCGAGTAGGACTTGTCGCTGACCAGGTGGCCTTTGGGATCACCCTTGCTGACGAGCAGACCGTCACGGACGATGAAACTCGGAGGCGTTTCCGGCTTGCCATCGGCAGATGGAACATCAGGGGTCCATCCGCTCAGATCCTTGCCATTGAAAAGCGGCTCGGCGGAAGCAAACGGAGAAAGAAGCAGGAGAGTGAGAAGCGTGGGTTTCATGGTGGATCTGGAAGATGATGAGGCTTTCGCGTTTCCCTCTACTACGGTCCACTCCCGTCTGTTTCAAGGAACGAATGGAGACCAGCGGAATACCGGGTTCTCCCGGAAGTGCGGTCTTGACGCGGAAGGCACGGAAATGTTCCTCTCACCAAACCTCCGAACCTGGGACCTGGCATTTTCCAGGTTCGATGAGTCTCCCTCCTCCCCGCGACTTCCTCCCATGAAGCCCAGATTCCTCCCCACCATCGTTTTCTCCCTCCTCCTCCCCGTATCCACCCACGCGGAGACCTACTACTGGGATGGTGCGTCCAATGGAGTCTGGGATCTGAACACGAACTGGGCGACGACGCTGGCCGGAGGCACGGATCCGGCGGGCTTTCCCGTTGCAGGAGATACCGCTGTCTTCGGCATCACGGGGTTGACCGGCGCACGCAACGTGAACCTGAACGGCGACCGCCAGATGGCCGGCCTGCAGTTCAACAGTGGCGAAACCTTCACTCTCCAGGGCGGCGGCACGAACCGGACGCTGGAACTCGGTGCCGGCGGCATCACCACCACCGCCGCCACCAAGACCGTCAACATCGGCAGCAACACCACCAACCAGAACGTGGCCATCTCGCTGATGGCCGCGCAGTCATGGGCATTCAACAGCACCGCTTCCTCCCCGAGCAATAGTTGGGGGATTTTTGTGAGGAACGCGGTGAGCCTGGGAATCTCCGGAACCCACACCCTGACGCTCGCGGGAACCACCAACACCTCCTCTCCCCTCAGCAACATCAGCGGCGCGATCAGCGACGGCTCCGGCACGCTCAACATAGAGATGAGCGGCGGCGGCAGCCTGCGCTGGACCCTTTCAGGGAACAACTCCTACACCGGGACCACGACCATCAAGAACGGTGGCATGACCATCGGCCACGTCAATGCGCTCGGCAGCACCTCCACTGGAACCACCGTGGAATCCGGAGCGTCACTTTTTTTTCCGGGACACCATCGGTTCCATCGCTGCGGAACCCCTCACCATCAGCGGCACAGGAGCGGGATCGAGCGGCGCGCTGCGGAACGTCAACGGGGTCAACACCTGGAACGGCGCCCTCACGCTGGCTGGCGGCACCTACATCACCTCGGACGCGGGCACCCTCACCCTCAGTGAGACGGCGGCCATCAGCCGTTCCGGCACAGGAGGACGGACCGCCACCTTCACGGGCAACGGAACCATCGAACTGCACGGTGAGATCAACGGCGACATCGCCGTCGTGCGCGGTGTCAACGGCACCCTCCTGATGACCGGCGTTGCCAAGGCCTACACCAACACCACCAGCATCTCCGCCAACGGCAACATGATCCTCAACACCTCGCTGGACGCGACCTCCGGGGTGACGGTCAATGGCAACCTGCGCGGAAACGGCGGCTCCATCCAGACAGGAGCTGCGGTGGGTGTGACCGGCACCGGCACGCTGGCACCCGGGACCACCACCACCGGACAGGAAATCGGCGTCCTCTCCATGGGTGCCCTCTCCCTCCAGAGCCTCGCCAGACTGGCAGTGGAAATCAACTCAGCCAGCATGACGAATGACCTGGTGGAAGTGACCTCCCTCAACGTGGGCAGTGGCGCTGTCCTCGCCGTCGCTGACCTTGGCAACTCCACCATCCCCCTCGGTGAGGCCCTCCTGTTCATCAGGAACGGCGGCTCGCTGACCGGTTCCTTCTTCACCGTCGATGGAACGCTGATCGAGGACAAATCGACCACCTTCACCGTGGGTTCGAATACGTTCCAGATCGACTACAACTACAGCGGCACACAGGGCAGCGGCGTCGCATTGATCTCCGTCGTTCCGGAGCCGACGGTATCCGCGCTGGCTTCCCTGGCAGCGCTGGCCATGGTCTTCCGCCGGCGGAGGTGAGGAAATCAGGCCCTCCCCTTATGAACCGCGGCACACTCTTCCGCTGGGCCCTGGTGGGAGCAACCGCCATGGCCATCGCGCTGGCGCTCATCAGTTGCACCCAGTCCCGCTTCATTTACTTCCCGCGTCCGTATGGGGCGGGCGTGGTCGGAGATTGGCGGAAATCGACCGGCGGCAGGCAGATCGACTTCGAAACCTCGCAGGGCAGCCAGCGTGCCTTCCTCCAGGGAAACCTCACCTCCCCGCGCAATCTGTGGATCTTCTGCGGTGGGAACGGCACCATCGCGCTGGACTGGTCCCAGTGGCTGCAGGAACACGCACCACAGGAGGATGCGTGGTTATTGATCGACTACCCGGGATACGGTGATTGCAAAGGCGCTCCCTCCCCCGGCCGCATCCGGGACTCCATCAAGACCGCCGTCCCCCTCGCCGCGAAGGAGCTGGGATGGCCGACGGTGCCCGATCCAGCGCGGTTGAGGTTCTTCGGCCACAGCCTGGGTGCGGCGGCCGCACTCGTCGGAGCATCCGAGTTTGGCATCCAGCGGGGTGTGTTGCTCACGCCCTTCACCAGCACCATGGACATGAGCAAGGCCATGACCGGCCTGCCCATCGGGTTTCTGATCTGGCACCGCTTTGACAACACGGCCCGGCTCAAGGAACTGGCGGAACGCGGCCCTGGCGAGGTGGTCATCTTCCACGGCACCACGGACGAGGCGATCCCCGTTGAAATGAGCCGCCAGCTCGCTGCGGAGAGAAAGGATGTGGTGAAGTTCATCGAGATCCCCAACGGCAGGCACAACACGCTACAGGATACGAATCCGGAGGAAATCGTGCGGGCGTTGGAGGAAATCGGACGGTGATCTTACGGAGTGCGGACTTCAGTCCGCTTGGCTTTGCTGGCTTGATTCTCTGGAGCGGACTGAAGTCCGCGCTCCGTTCAGCCAAAGATCCGGCGGCCCTCTTGCTCCTCAAAACGCATGAGAAAGCGGCTTACCTCGCGTGGTGATCTGAACCTGATGATGGTGAGATGCGCATGCTCCGGATCCTCCATGAGCCGGAGGTAGCGCCCACGCTGCCTGCCATAGGAGGTGATCGTCCACCAGATGATCGAGTCCTTGCTGAAAAACGATTTCCGGAACGATTCGCGGTTGCCGGTTCCGGGCCAGAGTTCCGCCTTGGTGAATGACCGACCGAAGGCACGCCGCGCCGCCTGCCACAGCGTGCGGGGAAATGAAAAGTCCACCCACACCACCATGGTCGCACGCCGCCATTTGACCGGCTGGGTGCGGGAGTAGTTGCCGTCGAGAATCCATTCCTCCCCTGCCAGTGCGTGCTCCACTTTGGCAAGGAACTCGTTCTCCGCGGTGCCCGTCCAGCCGGGCTTCCAGAACAGGGCATCCATCTCGATGTGGCGGATGCCGGTGACCGTGGACAGCCTCTTCGCCAAGGTGGATTTCCCGCTGCCACTCACGCCCACCACGTTGATCCGCGCGGGCCGGGTGAACGGTGGGAGTGGCCCGTTCTTCATGACCGTCCGGATTACTGGAATCCCTGTGGCTTCCGCCCGGCGAGATATTGCTCGGCGGTCATGCGCTTGCCGCCTTCCGGCTGGACGTTCAGCAACTCGACTGCGCCCTTGCCTCCACAAGCAACGAATAGCTTCTTGCCGGAAACTTGGAATCCCTCCGCCAGTTCCGCACCGCCGGGCGCGGGGATCACGGGCGGGAACACCTTGAGGCGCTTCCACTTTCCATCTTCCTGGACGGTGGTGAAAGTCCCCGGCCATGGATCATACGCACGGATGCGCCGCTCCAGCGCATCAGCGGTCATCGACCAGTCGATCCGGCCGTCATCGCGCTCCAGCTTCGACGCGTAGTTGGAAAAGCTGTCGTCCTGCGGCGTGCGGGTGTCCGTCCCCTCCCCGATCCGCTTGAGCGTTTCCGCCAATACTTCGGCCGCTACATCCGCGAGCTTGTCGTGGAGCGTGCCACCGGTTTCGTCCGGCTGGATCGGGATGGCCTTGTCGAAAATCACGTCACCCGCATCCAGCTTCTTCACCACGTGGATGGCCGCGATGCCGGACTCCTTGTCTCCCATGTCGATGGCGGCCTGTACGCAGGACGCACCACGGTGCCGTGGCAAAAGCGAACCATGAAGGTTGATGATCGCCTTTGACGGCAGCTTCAGCACGTCCTTCCGCAGGATCTGGCCGTAGGCGAAGACCACGATCACCTCCGGATCGAGCGCGCGCATTTCCTCCACCGCGGAGCTGATGTTGTCCGGTTGCAGCACGGGCAGCCCCGCCTCCAGCGCCTCCACCTTGATGCGAGGTGGCGTGAGCGCCTGGTGGCGGCCCACCGGCTTGTCCGGCTGGGTGACGAGGGCCAGCGGCTTCGGACCGTGGGCCAGCAGATGGCGGAAGGACGGCAGCGCGATGTCGCCGGTGGCTACAAAGATGACTCGCATCGGGAAGAAAGTGGATCAGGCCGACTTCGAGGCCAGCGCCTGGTATTCCGGCAGCGTGAGGACTTTCTGGATGATCTCCGACAGCACCTTCACCGGCGGCTGGGTCGCGTCGATGTCCGTGATGCGGTCCTGCGGGTAGAAAGCGAGGATCGGCTTGGTCTCCGCTTCGTAGGTGGCGATGCGCTGGTCGATGACCTTGTCGCTCGCGTCGTCGATGCGATTGTCCTTGAGCGCCCGCTTGCGCATGCGGCGGGCCAGTTCGTTGCGATTCGGGCAGGAAAGGTGAAAGACCTGCAGGACGTCCAGATGGCGCTCCAGGATGCGGGCCTGCTCCACATTGCGCGGAATGCCATCGAGGATGAGGATGTCGATGTCCGGCTTGTAGTTGTGGGTGTCCGCCAGGTTGTCGATCTGGGCTTTCCACAGCTCGATGGTCAGTTCATCCGGCACCAGCTCGCCGCGGCTGGAGTAGTGGACGAACTGCTGGCCCAGCGCGGTGCGGGTGTCCAGCGAACGGAACACATCACCACAGGCGCAGTGGAAGAACCGCGGGATGCTTCCCATCACCTTGCCTTGGGTGCCTTTTCCCGAGCCGGGGGCTCCCAGAAAGATGATGGCGGGTTTTTTCGAATCCGGATGGTGTGACATGAAGGGAACGGAAAATAAATGGCCCGTCCCACCGCCGCAAGCACGGATCAGCCGAGGGGTTCTTTTGAGGATGCGAAGAAAACCAGCACCGGGATGAGCAGCGCCACATCCGCCAGCACCCGCAGCGTGTCCATGTGGAAGCGGGTGCGCGTGCGGTTCAGCACATACAGCAGGGCGGCGCCGGTGAGGATGGCGTAGAAAAACGCACGCCTGACCAGGCCGTAGTCCACGACATCCTCCGGGTGGGGATTCGCCTGGTAGGCAAAAACGATGGCGGACAGCCCCAGAAGCACCAGCGGCAGGGTCAGCGCCAGCTCATCCGTCGCCTTGACCTCCCTATCCTGGCTGCGGTTCGCATGCTCCCACAGGTCGATGGCGGAGATATTCATGATGCACAGCACCGCGAAGCAGATCATCTCCCGGGACCGCATGGTCATGTAGAAATCCGCGGACTGGTTATAGACGCTGGCCAGCAAGCCCACTCCGTAGGCGAAGGTCAATCCCGCCAGGATGTTCTTCAGATACGGGATCTCGTTCGAATCCTCCTGGGAAAGGAGCGACAGCCCGAAAAACGCGCCGATGAGAACCACCGCCACGAACAGGTAGCCGAAAATGGAATACGGCATGTAGCGGATGACCAGGAACAGCGCCGTAACCGCCGCAATGCCGGCTGAGGCGGCGAACACCTTCCGGTACTTCCAGTGGAAGAAATGCCGTGGCTCACACCGCTCCGGGGTGTCCTTCCGCAGGGAGGCATCGATCAGGCGGTCCACCACGTAGATGACCCAGACCACCAGCCCCAGGGCGACGTAGGCCTCCCACGGGTGATAGACCAGACGCCATGTCTTCGCGAACACAGCCAGCCACGCCACCGCCACCAGCGGAGCATCCAGGCTCAGCAGGTTGGGGAAAAGCCACCAGGGCTTCTTCGGAAGTTCCGATGTCACAGCGGGCGGACCATCCCCGAGCAAGGCCAGGAAGGCAAGCGCTCAAATCGCCCCGGGATCCTGCTAGACGATCCGGGCGAAGGGCGGCACCGGCGCTCCGACCGCCTCCGCGGTGGCACGGAGCAGCTCGCTTTCCTGTTCCCCCAGCCTTCCGTCCCGCATGACCACCAGACCACAGAGCCTGAGCATCTGGACTTTCGCCAACTGTGGCAGGGCATCCAGTTCCTGCAGGACCAGGGACAATGATGGAGGATCGAACCCGCTGATCATCTGCTGCTCCGGCAGGTCCCGGCCGAGATGCTGCCGGAACTCCGCCTTCACATGATCCCCCCACGAACGGTTTCCTCCCATGATGGACGCAAAGACACCCAACAGCTCCGTCACCTGTTCCCGCACATCCGCGATGCCCCGGTAGCGGACGATGGACGCCCTCCTCAGGCCGACGCTGATCGCGACCTGCCGCTCGATCACTTTCTGCAGCATGAACTCGAACACGCTGATGCGGCCGTCCGCTCTCATGATCTCCACCGTCAGGTCGATGAAATGGCGGGCTTCCGGGCGGGTCATCCTCCGGAGGAATGGCAGGGAAAGATCCATCAGCGCCATCCGTTCCACGGCTGGGCATGCCTGCAGACGGTCCGCCCAGGTCCGCGCGCCGGCCAGGATGTCTTCCTCGTGCAGCCCCGGGGTGCGGTGGAAGGCACGGGTGTCCGCGTTCTGGCCGAGCAGCAGGGCCAGCACCAGGTACTTCGCATCCTCCTTCGTCTGGAGACGCAGGCCTTTCCCGTGGAGGCTGCCGAGGATGGCGTCGCCCACCTCGACATGGAGGTTGGAGGAGTTCCCCGGATCGTTGATGAAAACGGGCTCCATCACCAGATTTCCGGGCTTCCTGCGGCGCGGCGTGGGTTTTTCCCGGGATGCGGTGGTGCGCTCCATTTTCCCATCCCAGTGGGGTTCCAGCGCACGGATGCGCCGCTCCAGCGGCGGGTGGGTCCGGAGAAAAACATCAGCGAGGCCGGTTGCAGTTCCCGCGAAGAACAGGTGCCGCACCTCCATGACCGCGGGCGCGTGGATGGCAGCGCTTTCATCCATTCCACCGATTTTCTTCAACGCACCGGCCAGACCGGCGGGATTCCGCGTGAACTGGACCGCCGCCGCATCCGCCAGATACTCCCGCTCCCGGGAGACGGCCGCCTGCAGCAGGCGGGAGCAGAACACGCCCGCACTGCCGACCAGCCACAGAATGCCACCCACCATGGCGATGAGCGCGCGCGGATCGCCCTTCTTTCCGGAACTCCGGCTGGAGCGGCTGTCGCGCATGCATTCCAGCAGGAACCTGCCGATGAGCGAGATCATGAGCAGGCCGAAGATCCAGCCCGTGAGCCGCTGGTTGAGTCTCATGTCGCCATTCAGGATGTGGCTGAACTCATGGGCCACCACGCCCTGGAGTTCGTCGCGGCTGAGCTTCTCCAGACAACCGGTGGTCACGCCGATGACCGCATTTCCCGGATCCGTCCCGGCGGCGAAGGCGTTGATGCCGGACTCCTCCTCCAGCAACCAGATCTCCGGGGATGGCAGCCCGGAGGCGATGGCCATCTCATCCACCACGTTGATCAGGCGGCGCTCCAGAGGCTCCGCCGACGACCGCGGGACGAGCCGCCCTCCCAGTGAGCGCGCCACCACGGCCCCGCCGGCGGCGAGTTCGTTCAGCTTCCAGATGCTGCCGAGGATGATGGTTCCGCCCACTGCCGGAAAGACCACCCCGGCCATGTCCCCATGCCACCAGGAGCCTTGTAAAAACGCCCCCTCGAAGGTGTCCGAAAACCAGAACGGCAGGACGAAGCGGAGGGCGGTGTAGATCACCAGAACAACCGCGATGACACAGAGGATGAACCACCAGACCAGCAGGCGGCTGGAACGGCGGGCACGGTCCTGCGAGGCGAAAAAGTCCATCGCCGGAAGATCAGAACTGGACCTTCACCGGTTCCCTTTCCTTCGCTTCGGAAAGCTCGAACAACGCTGCCGGACCGAAGTTGAACATGCCCGCCACGATGTTCGTCGGGAACACCTCGCGCTGGTTGTTATAGCCCATCACGGAATCGTTGTAGGATTGCCGGGCGAAAGAGATCTTGTTTTCCGTGGAGGTGAGTTCCTCGGTGAGCTGGGCCATGTTTTGGTTCGCCTTCAGGTCGGGGTATGCCTCGGACAAGGCGAACAGGCGACCAAGCGTGCCTCCCAGGCTGCCCTCCGCACCGGCGAGCTGCTTGATGGCGATGGCATTCGAAGGATCCGCCGCGGCGACGGAGCGCGCGCTCTCCGCGGAGTTCCGCGCGGCGATGACAGCCTCAAGCGTTTCCCGCTCATGGCTGAGATAGGCCTTTGCCGTTTCCACCAGGTTCGGGATGAGGTCATGGCGGCGCTTCAACTGGACATCGATCTGGGAGAACGCGTTCCGGTAGAAGTTGCGGGCACGGACAAGGCCGTTGTACTTCGCGACGACGAACAGTCCCAACAGGACGACGAAGCCGACCAAACCGCAGGTAATGACAAGGACCATCATGGACATAAGGCCGTGATGTTAGACCCTATGTGACGTTCCGCCTATTCCAAAACATCGCGATGTTTTGACGGGATGTCCCAGGTTATGGATGGTGCGGGAGTTATGAGTTGCAGGAACTGATGTGCTCCTACGCCATGATGGCTTCGGACACTTCATCCACCGCGGCCTCTCCGGCCAGGTATTCGACCAAGGCAAAGCCGAAGTCCAGGGCGGTGCCCGCTCCACGGGACGTGATCAGCAGGCCGTCCTCCACCACGCGCTCATCCTCGGCATCGGGCAGTTCTTCCCAGGTGCTGGAATGGGAGGTGAAACGGCGGCCATCCAGCAGGCCCGCATCATGAAGGACCAGCGGCGCGGCACAGATGGCGGCGATCTTTTTCCCGCCGTCATGGAACTCCTTTGCGAGCGCGGCCACGCGGCCATCGGCGCGCAGTTCCTTCACCCCCGGACCGCCGGGGATGAGCAGCAGGTCGAACGCCTCCGGCGTCACCTCCTCCAGCGCCACATCCGGCACCAGGCGGATGCCACTGCGGCCGGTGACGGGACCGGGCCGGAGGCCGGCGATGAGCACCTGCACCTCCGCGCGGCGCAGGAGATCCACGGGCGTGATGGTCTCGATCTCCTCGAAACCATCCGTGATGACGCAAAGGACATGTTTGGGCATAGCCCGGGAAATCTAACCCCAAGGCGGCTCAGCGCAAGCCGGTGGCCGAGCGGACACGGGCGAGCACCCTGGAGGCTTCCCCGCGGGCGCGCTCCGCACCTTTCGCCAGCACGGAATCGACATATCCGGGATCGGCCACGATCTCCTCACGGCGCGCGCGCATCGGCGCGAAGTAGTCCCAATACGCCTCCGCCAGCCGCTTCTTCAGGTCGCCGTAGCCGCAGCCGCCTTTCTCATGGTCCGCGATCATGGTGGCGTAGTCCGCCTCACTGGCGAACAGCTTGTAGAGGGCGAGGATGGTGGAGTTTTCCGTCGGCTTCGGCTCCTCGACCGGGGTCGAGTCCGTGACGATGCGCATGATGAGCTTCTTGGTCGGCTTCTCTTCGCCGAAGATCGGCAGCGTGTTGCCGTAGCTCTTGCTCATCTTCCGCCCGTCGAGGCCGAGGATGACGCCCGTTTCCTCCCGGATGATCGGCTCCGGCAGGGTGAGGATGCCTTCACCATAGATTTCATTGAACTTGCCGACGAGATCGCGGGTGACTTCCAGGTGCTGCTTCTGGTCTTTGCCGACAGGCACGCGGTTGGAATCGTAAAGAAGGATGTCCGCCGCCATCAGCACCGGGTAGGCGAAGAGGGCGTGGTTCGGGTGGATGCCATTGGCGATCTTGTCTTTGTAGGAGTGGCATTTCTCCAGCAGACTCATCGGCGAGACGGTGGAAAGCAGCCAGGCCAGCTCGTTCACCTCCGGTACCGCGCTCTGGCGGAAAAACACCGCGCGCTCCGGATCCAGCCCGCAGGCCAGGAAGTCGATGGCCAGCTCCCGGACGTTCTTCCGCAACTCCTCAGCATTCTGCGTGGAGGTCATCGCGTGGTAGTCCGCGATGAAATAGAATGTCTCCCCTTCATCCTGCAGACGCACCGCAGGCTCCATGGCGCCGAAATAATTCCCGACATGGAGCTTTCCGCTCGGCTGCAGTCCCGTCAAAATTCTCATGCGGCGGGAGCATGCTTTCTACCCCCGCGGACGGTCAAGCACGGGTGCTAGACCCTCAGGTCACCCTGCACGCCACCGTCCTCCACCTTTCCGGTCACGGTGCCGACGAGTATCTTCGCCAGGACGACGAGTTTTCCGTCCTTGGTGTCCCAGTAGTGGGCCTTCAGCGGATCGACGCGGATCAGGGTGAGATTCGGATCTTCCTTCCCTTCCGGGAACCATGCCTTCACCAGCGGTTTCCAGAGTTCCTCCACCTTCGCGGGATCATCCACGATCTCGGCATCGCCGAAGACGGTGAGGAATTCATATTTCGAGGGATTGCTGTAGATGAGTTGCACCTGGGATCCGGCGCGGATGTGGCCCACGTGCTCGCTGTCCAGCCCGCTGAAAAACCAGAGGCTGCCGGCATCGTCCACCTGCTGGGTGTGCATGGGGCACACATGCATGGGAGTGGCGGTGAGGTCCGTGCCGAACATGCAGGTCGGACAGTGGGTGGTCAGGTCGCGGAGCTTCAACACCGCTTCCGCCGATACGAGATTTTCGGTTTTATCCATCTGACACCCTCCGCTGTGAATGCGGGATGATCAAACGGAAGATCCCCGCCATTTCTCAGGTAGTGCCATGCGCCGCGCTGGCAACGCGTGAAGACGGGCAGACATCCGCCGCGGGTCTCACCTCCACGGTCAGGCCGTAGGGCAGGGCCGGGCATGCCTTCGCAAGTTCCACCGCCTCCTCCATCGAGGCTGCATTCACCATGAAGAAGCCACCGACGGTTTCCTTCGACTCCGCGAAGGGGCCATCTGCCACCTCCTTGTTCTTTCCGGACACCAGCTTGCCCTCGTTCTCCAAAGGGCTGGCTGCGATCATGTTCCCCGCCTCCACCACACCGCCATACCAGGCCTCCCAGCGGGACATGACATCGCGGACTTCATCGATGGAAAGGCCGCGATGCCAGTCGGTGCCGCGGAACAGGAGCAGATAGGCGTTCTGGTGGTCGTGTTTCATGGAATCGATTGCTTTTCTACCAGAGGCAGGCCCGGCATGCCAAGGAGAGCCACGGGCTTCCATGAATCTAACAGTGCACGATCTGGCAGGCACTTTCGCGGACTTCGCAGAGGTTGATCTTACGCAATCGCGTAACAAAGCCGCGTTCTCCTTGCGGCATGTGTGAGCCCCCCGTAGACCGGCCGCCCCTTACATGAAGTCCCTTACCAATAAATTGAATTGCGCCGTGGCGATTGCAGCGGCATCCGCCCTTTTCGGGCTTTCCACCATTGAAAGCCAGGCCGCCAGCAGTGCCACCATGGTGTTCACCGTGGATGCCGGAGTGGTCACCCACATCAGCATCACCGAGCCTTTTGGATTCCTATCCAGAACGTCGGGTGAATTCCGGAGCGCCGGACTCGTCCTGGAGGATCTCTATGTGGGGAACACGGCTGAAGAGTTTGTGGAAGGATCGGGAAGCAACCCCGGATTGTTTTCCGTATCGGGCTCGGGTGTGAGCTTTGACGGGCCGATGGCGGTCAAATTCAACATGATAGGCTCCCCGACGGATGGCGATCTCGCGATCGTATTCTCTTTCACACCGGACCGCCTGACCCTTACCTCCGAAAACTTCGTGGAAATCTCTGGAGGATTCGCCGTGGATCCGTCCGCAGAGCTTTCCGTTCCTACGGCAGGATGGTATTCGGCCACGTTGTTTGAGGTGAACGAAGGGCTGGGTGATCCGCTGACCAATACCCTCTCGGTCAATGTCATCGTGAACTCCGTCCCTGAGCCGGGCAGCAGCCTGCTTTCCCTTCTGGGAGTGTCCACGCTGTTCCTCCGCCGCAGACGCTGAAAATCCCCAGCTTCAACAGCCGGGTGCGTGCCGCCACATGGGCGGTGACACCCGGCCTTTTCTTGCCCGGCGGTCAGTGGCCGCAGCAGCTCTTTTTTCCGCCTTCATCATAGCGGTCATGGAGACGGACCCAGTCCATGGTCCCGTCCTCGTTCCGCCCCTTTGGAGTAATGTCCATCCAGATGAAGCCGCCCAGCGCTTCCTCCAGCCCGCGGGCATAGGAGGAATAGGTGTGATAGATGGTGCCGTCCCCGTCCTTCACGAAAACACTGGCCCCGTGGTGCTCGCCCGGCTCATCCGTCGGGGCGTAGTTGTAGGTGGCCTTTCCCTCCGCGACCTGCTCCTCCGTGCAGGAGGCGTCGTAGTCGTAGTTGAAATCCGTGTTTCCGGATGACACCCAGGGAAACTTCCACCCCATCCGCTCCCTGAACGCCTCCAGTTTTGCCAGCGGCGCGCGGGACACCGCAACGTAGGAAACGTCGCGGTTCTCGAAGTGGAGCCTCGCTCCGTCCACATGGTCGCTGATGAAGGAACAGCCCGTGCAGCCTTCCTCCCAGGAGGGATCGAACATGAAGTGATAGACGATGAGCTGTGACCTCTCCCCGAAGAGCTCCGCCAGCGAAACCTTTCCGGAGGGGCCATCGAAGACATAGTCCTTCTCCACCTTCACCCACGGCATGGCGCGCAGCTCCTCCTTCAGCCGGTCGCGCTGGCGGGTGAATTCCTTTTCCTTCGCCAGGAGTTCCTTCCGGGCTTCCAGCCATTCGGCGCGGCTGGCCACCTTGTGTCCGTTATTGTCCATGGAGTGGTATGGTTGGTGTTGCTGACAGGACGCTGCAATCAAATCAGGGCTTTTTCTTCGCCTCGCCGGTGAAAATGGTGACCCACTCCCCTTTCTCATCCTTGAACCGGCTGGTGAAGGTGCGGACGCCATCATCCTTGAACTCCGTGATGTCCTGGAAGTCGGTCATCACGCCGCCACGCATGGGGCATGGGCCGGTGGTCTCCAGCGTGAGGATCTTTCCGGACTCATCCAGGCTGCCCTCATACTGCCACATCTTCCCCATCATGGAGTCGATCATGGTGCCGACATACTTTTTCTTCCCCGGGTCATAGCCCAGCGTCATGGCGTAGTGCATCTGCATGCCCATCAGCTCGCCGGAGCCTTTTGAGATGACCCAGAAGCCGCCCAGCATCTCGGCTTTCTCCGTTCCTGTGCTCTTCACCGTCTCCCCGGTGGGCATCTTCATTTCGGAAGTGGTGGTCCACTCCCCGGTGAATTTCTTGAGCCACTCATGTTCCTTCAGCGGCTTGGGCATCTCCGGCATTTCCTGGGCGGAGAGGGTGGTGATGCCACAGAATGCGGCGAAAATGGCGAGTGCGAGAGTCCTGATTTTCATGGTTCGGTCGGTTGGGGTTTCAATGGATCGACGGACGGGAACGGGAAATCAGGACAGGGTAGGCCCATTTTCCCGAAAAATCCCGGATTTCCGGAAAATGCGGAAGGATGGAGGTGCTTGCCCTTTTCCAAGTTGTGCGACGTCCCGTGTCTTGCCATCCTCCTCTACGATGAGGGTCCTCCTTTGCTCGTTTCTGTCCGCTCTTGGCACCGCCTGGGTGTCTGCCCAGGCGGAACCGTTCATCGAAGTTCCTCAACCCGACGGAACCAGTAGCGTGAAATATTATCCCGAACGGTTGGACCCCGTATCCCAAACTCCCCACGATTGGGAGAAACGGTATCACGATCTGCTCGGTGAAAGGCTGAAAACCGACGCTCCGTTTTTTGCCCGTATCATCATCTGCCCTGCCTTTTCGGGTGAATCCTGCATGCGGCTCCATGGCAAAGGGGACGAGCAGCGGTGTTTCGATCAAACCGAAAGCTTTTTCATCACCCATACCACTGCAGACAAGAGCATCTGGTACTCCATGCCGGAGAATAATGAGACAGCTGATAAGAGGGATGTCAAAGTCTCCACCAGGACAGCCGCCATCCCGCCTCCGATCGCGAAAAGGATCTGCCGCCTGTTCCAGCGATTCCTTCTCCTTCCCAAGAACGATTTTCCCGGAGGCGGACTGGACGGGATAACCTATGAATTCGCCACGCCTTCGTCGAAGGGTGAGGCATGGTGCCCTGGAGCACCCCATCTTGCCGGGTTGTTTGCCGAGCTGGGCAAGCAGATGATCGACTACTGCGAAAGTCCGTCCGACGAGAAGAGAGCCGGATTTCTGAAGGACATCGAGACGAAAACTGCGGCCATTGAAGAGAGGTTCCCACCAGAGCCAGACAGGTGACGATCGATCCTCTGAGGCTGGACCGGAGGACAGATCCATTTCTCCAAAAAATCCCGGATTTCCGGAAAATGCGCGTGAAGGGTTGCACCCTCCCCCAGTTGGGCAACAATCCCCCCGCCCCATGACTCCTGATTTCATCCGCGAAGCGCTCCGCCAGGTGCGCTACCCTGGTTTCTCCCGTGACATTGTTTCCTTCGGCCTGGTGAAGGACGTGAAAACCGAACCCGGCCAAGTGACGGTGAAGATCGAGATCGCCACCCGCGACCCGAAGGTGCCGGAACAGATCTTCCGGGATACACACGCCGTGCTGGACCAGGTGCCGGACATCGGTGCGGTGAAGGTGGACATCGACGTGAAGGATGCCCCCGCCGCGGCAGCCGGAGCGGGCGGCAGCGTGGGGAAATCCTCCATTCCCGGCGTGAAGAAAATCATCGCCGTGGCCTCCGGCAAAGGGGGCGTGGGGAAATCCACCGTCGCCGCGAACCTGGCCGTCGCCCTCGCCGCCACCGGTGCGAAGGTGGGTCTGTGCGACTGCGATCTCTACGGACCGTCCGTGGCCCAGATGTTCGGCACCGCCGAACGGCCGATGGCGAACGAGCAGGACGAGATCATCCCGGTGGAGGCCCACGGCCTGAAGCTGATGTCCATGGGCTTCCTACTGGAGGACCGCTCCCCCGTCATCGTCCGCGGTCCGATGGCGACCCGCTACACCCAGCAGTTCCTCCGCCAGGTGGCATGGGGAGAACTGGACTACCTGGTGCTGGACCTGCCACCCGGCACGGGCGACATCCAGCTCACCATCGTGCAGACCGTTTCCGTAGATGGCACGCTCATCGTGACCACGCCGCAGGAAGTCGCCCTCATCGACGCGCGCAAGGCGGTAACCATGTTCGCGAAAGTGAACGTGCCCATCCTCGGGCTGGTCGAGAACATGGCCTGGTTCGAGGCGGACGACGGGAAAAAGTATTACCTCTTCGGCAAGGAAGGCGGCATCCGCGAGGCCGCCGTCATGAACGTACAGGTGCTGGGCCAGATCCCGATCGACATCGAGACGCGCGAGCGCGGTGACTCCGGTGCGCCCGTGGCATTGGTGTCCCCGGAACAGAGCAAGGTCTCCGCCGCGTTCCATGACGTCGCGGCGAAGATCCGTGCGAAGGTGCCGGTGTAGGGCCATCCAACACCGGGCCAACGGAGCGCGGACTTCAGTCCGCCCCGGAGAATCCTGTCTTTGCGAAGCCAAGCGGACTGAAGTCCACGCTCCGTTTTTCCCATCCCTCTATCAGGGGAGCTTCCGGTCGATGCCGCGCAGGAGCGCGCGAACATTCATCCCCGCGCAGAAGGCACCTTCCTTGGCGTGCGTCTTCCAGTAGGACGCGGTGGAGATGACGCCCTTTTCGACGAGGATGTCCGCAGGCTCGCGGTTGTCACCGGGGGCGATCTTTGCGGCGGCTTTTTTCATGACGATGGCGACTTTCCCGCCATCGCACCTGCTGGTTTCGTTGGCGTTTTCCAGCCAGTAGTCCCCTATCGTGATGACGCCCGCGTCCAGCAGGCGTTTCACCACCTTGCGCAGCAGCGGGCTGATGTTCGGGCTGGGATCGGAGGAGGGCCGGAGCTTCGTCCAGTCGAGGGACTGGGACTGGCCCGTGGTCGCAGCCAGTCCACGGAGCCGGATGAACTCCGCGATGACCTGTGCGGCTTCCGAGCGGGTGATGGCGGACGATTTCTCCGCATCCGCTCCGTCGAAGGCGACCTTCACCGACGCCTTCCCGCCAGCTTCCTTCAGAAAGGCGGCGAAGGCCCCGCGGCTGACACCCTCCGGCAGGCCGGATTTCGCGGTGTCGGTGAGCTTTTCATGGATGACGGAGTACTGGGCGGCGCTGACTGGCTGCTTTGGCCCGAACACACCCTTCACCGGCAGCAGCATGCCGTGGGTGCCGGTCAGTTGCACCGCGTTCCATTCCGGATTCGCGGCGTGGATGTCCGTCACAGGCGGATAGAAGAGAATGTCTCCGGCGTCCAGCAAGGCACCCTGCACCACCGCGGCATCCAGGTTCCGCGGTTGCACGCCGTGCTTTACGGAAAGGGCGGCGGTCGCACCGACGGCTTGGCCGATGAGGAGTGTGTGCGGCTGCAGGCGGGTGGCGCCGTTGCCCAGCTTCGACTGCGAAAAATTCTTCTCCGCCGCCAGGAAGCCATCGAGCTTCTCCGGGATCAGGCTGCGGTAAGGAATGGCGAACGGACCGGTGATCCATTTGCCATTGCCGTGGTCCGGGATGTCCTCTGCACGGTCCAGCTCCAGTTCCATGTACTTCGGCTGCATGGAGCCATGCAAGTCCACCGCGTAGTCGCCCACGGCAATCGAGTCAGGAAACAGGACCGGCGTGCCTTTCTCCCTTTCGATGTCGCGGGCTTTCAGCGTGTATTCGCCGATCATGCGGCGGCTTTCCCGCGCGTATGCCATGACCGGGAAGTGTTTCAGCACCGGCCGGTAGGGTTCCAGATCCGGGTTTTTCTTCAGCCATTCGTCCAGCTTGGCGAGGTTGTAGGGTGTGTCATACCCTTCGTCATCCGCCACCGCCCAGTCGCTCTTGCCGAGGTTGTTCTGGATGTAGTGAAGGAGGTAGAGGGTCTTCAGAATGGCGTTCCGCTCCAGTTTCCTGCGTGCGGCGGGGTCCTCCAGTTCCCGCACGGTGGTCGGGTGGTAGTCGTTGTTGAAATTGAGGTGCGTGCGGGTGATCACGCGCTGCGGTGGGCGGGTGCCGTCCGGCATGCCGCGGTAGCCGATGAATTTGTACCAGGTCCACGGCCCCTCGCGGGGCACGCCCATGTCATCACCATTGCGGAGCGTCCGGGTGAATGAGGCCTCCTGCTTCTCCGTGTAGCCGGGCGGACGGGTCTTCACCTTCAATTCCTCCGGCACCCCGTTGGGGTACTGCTTCACCACCGCCGTCCAGGTGATGGCCTGGATGAGGATGTCCTCCAGTTTTTTGTCGGGCGTGAGCTGGTCGCTGGTGAGGTTTCCGGTCCGGTAGCGCGCCCCGGCCAATGGCAGGACATCGCCCCATTCGGTGGCATCGACGAGGAATTTGCTCTTCACCGACTTGGTGGTCTTTCCCTTTTCCGTCACCACCTCCACCTCCGCGCCTGTCACCCGGTCGCCATCCTTCGCCACTTTGACAACGGTCGCCCGCAGGGCGAGGTCCACCTTCGCTTCCGCCAGCATCTTGTGCAGGATCTCCCGGCCCACCCGCGGCTCCACGCCGATGTGGCCCCACCAATAGGCGGTCTCCGGATTGATGCCCTTTTTCCCGTAGTGTTCCTCGATCCGCTCGACGAGTTCCTTGTAAAGCCCGCGCTCCCGCACGCTGGTGCCGCCCTCGTCCATGGAGGTGACCGCCGCCGCATTCATCTGCCCGCCGATGTAGTCCGTCTCATCCAGCAGCAGCACCTTCGCTCCCAAGCGCGCCGCCTGGATGGCCGCCCCGCAGCCGCCCGTGCCCGCCCCGGCGATGACCACGTCATACTCCGCCGCCCACTTCTCCGGCGGCAGATTCGCCGGGATGAACTCCGCACGCACCGCTACCAGTGCACCCAGCCACATACAGCAAACAACGAGAATTTTCATGGAATCTTCGGGCGACTGATACTGCCCGGATCGCCTAGGGTTTTCACCCGATGATGCCGGAGCGCCGCATGTCCCCCGCCCCGCATGAAAAAACAGCGGCGGCCCTGGGGGCCGCCGCCGCAGCGAGCGTCACAACGGACGGATCAGAGCTTGAGGAAATTCTCCAGCAGGCGCTTTCCATCCTGGGTCAGGATGGACTCCGGGTGGAACTGGACGCCGTGGACTGGATATTCCTTGTGCTTCAGGCCCATGATCTCCCCTTCCTCCGTCCACGCGGTGATCTCCAGGGAATCCGGGAGCGTGTCGCGTTTCACGATGAGGGAATGGTAGCGGGTGGCCTCGAACGGACTGGGCATGCCGGCGAAGACGCTCTCCCCCTCATGGATGATGGGTGAGGTCTTCCCGTGCATGAGACGGTCCGCGCGGACGACATCCCCGCCATAGACCTGGCCGATGGACTGGTGGCCGAGGCACACGCCGAGGATGGGCGTGGTGGCACCCATTTCACGGATCAGGTCCAGCGAGATGCCCGCCTCATTGGGCGTGCAGGGTCCGGGCGAGATGCAGATGCGGGACGGATTCAACGCCTTCACCTCATCCACAGTGATGACGTCATTCCGGAAGATCTTCATCTCCGCACCCAGCTCGCCGAAGTACTGGACGAGGTTGTAGGTGAAGGAATCGTAGTTATCGAGAATCAGAAGCATGGTCGTGGTGGTCTGGGGTTAGGCACCGAGGGTTTTCGCCAGAGCCACCGCACGCAGCATGCCTTTGGCCTTGTTACGGGTTTCCTCATACTCGTAGGTCGGATCGGAATCCGCGACGACACCGGCTCCCGCCTGCACGTAGGCCTTTCCGCCTTTCAGTAGACAGGTGCGGAGGGTGATGCAGGAATCATGAGACCCGTCGAAGCCGAAGTAGCCGACCGCACCCGCGTAGGAGCAGCGCTTGTTCTTCTCCAGGGAATTGATGATCTGCATGGCCCGGATCTTCGGAGCGCCGCTGACGGTGCCAGCAGGGAAGGTCGCCCGCAGCACGTCATACGCGCTGTGGGATGGGTCCAGCTCACCGGTCACGTTGGAAACGATGTGCATGACGTGGCTGTAACGCTCGATGATCATGAAATCATCGACTTTCACGGCCCCGTGTTTCGCGATGCGGCCCACGTCGTTGCGGGCGAGGTCCACCAGCATGAGGTGTTCCGCCCGTTCCTTCGGGTCTGCCAGCAGGTCCGCTGCCAGAGCGTCGTCCTCCGCCTCCGTTTTCCCCCTCCAGCGCGTTCCGGCGATGGGGCGGATGTCGATCTTCCCGTTGATGGAGCGGACATGCACCTCCGGCGAACTGCCGACGAGCGCGAAGTCCCCCAGCTCCAGGATGAACAGGTAGGGCGATGGATTCACGAAACGCAGCGCCCGGTAGAGGTCCACCGGCGGGCGGTCGAAGTCCGTCTCGAAACGCTGGCTCGGC
Organism: Luteolibacter sp. SL250; assembly: GCF_026625605.1. Lineage (NCBI taxonomy): Bacteria > Pseudomonadati > Verrucomicrobiota > Verrucomicrobiia > Verrucomicrobiales > Verrucomicrobiaceae > Luteolibacter > Luteolibacter sp. SL250. The sequence continues at coordinate 2,520,056 of NZ_CP113054.1, read as the reverse complement.
ACGAACTGGAAGACATCCCCGGCGGCGATGAACTCCTTGCCGTCCCGCACCATCTTTTCGAACTCCTCCTGGGAGGTGTTGCTCTTGATTTCCGGCAGGTCGTAGTCCGTCAGGCCGTTGAGCGCAGGGACATGGAACGGCCGGTTCAGGATCTCCACGATGGCCTCGATCTTCCCGCGGGCGGCGGCGTAGGCCTCCTCCACCGAAGCGGACTCCCCGACGATGGCGTTGGCGATGACCTGCAGGCGGCGCAGACGGTGGTCGAACACGACGAGCGTGTCCGCCAGCATGAAAATGGCGTCGGGAATGCCCAGCGTATCCTCCGGCGGAGGGCCGATGGTCGGCTCGAACTGGCGGACGGCATCATACGACAGATAGCCGACCAGACCGCCCGTGAAGGGAGGCAGGGCGCCATGCGTCACCGGATGGTAGGCTGACATTTCGCGCTCCAGCGCGGCCAGCACGTCATCCGGCGCGGTGTAGCTCCGGGTCTTGGAGCCCTCGCGGACCGTGATTTCCTTCCCGCGGGCCTCGAAAACCGCGCGTGGTCCACTCCCCAGGATCGACCATCGGCCGCCCTTTTCCGTGCTCTCGGCGCTTTCGAGCAGGAAAGAATGGCGGCTATCCCTCAGCTTCAGGTAAGCCGAGAGCGGGGTTTCAAAGTCAGCGGCGAGCTGGGTGTAGACGGGCACAACATTGCCCCGCTCCGCCAGCCCGGCGAAGACTTCCAACGATGGTTCAACCGGAATGGAACTCACAAGGCCGCGACTCTTCCCCAGACGCCCGGTTTCCGCAAGCGCGGAGGAACGCCGCATGATTCGTCGATCCGTACGGCGGATTAGCGGAGGTCCTGGACGATCCGCGCCCTGATCCGGTATTCCGGCCCGCCCGGTTTGCCTGGAAGGCGTGCGAAATCACCGTCCACCACCACCGCACCGGCATCCAGCACCTCCTTGGCAACTCCCTGCCCGGTTTCATGGAGGGTGCTTACTTCGATTTTCTCCCAGAAATCCGTAAGATTGGGCTCGAAGTGCGTGGAGGAAATGACCTGCCCTCCCTCCGCACGCGAAAGATACAGCCGCAATCCCGGCTTTCCCATCAGGGCGACACGCTGCGGACCGTCCAAGATACACATGACGTTGGGAGGATGAGGGGTCACAAACGCCTCGAAGATCGCAGCAAACTCCTCGGCTCTCGCACGGCTTCCCGAATGGAAAACCGCCAACTCGGCCAAAGGGTCATAGCCACCGAATTCGCCTTCGGCCACTCCCCCCATATGCTTCCTGAGGGTCGCATCCAGGTTCACCAAAGAACCATATACCAACGGTTCCAGCAAAGGAGGTGGCGGGACTTTCGGCACTCTCTCCATGTTCTCTTCCGCTTGTTTCCCGGTGGTGGAGAAGGGGTCTTCCAGAGGCCTTCCGGTCAAGGTCGGGATCACATCGCCCGCCGGAGCCCATCGGGAGACGAAGTAACCCCGCGCCGCCGGTATGGGCCACTTCGTTTCAGCGGGATTGAAATTGATCCGCTCCGTGTCCCCCCGATGTTCCCGTAAGACCATCTCCGCCCGCGGAGTTCCGTCCTCCAGCATGATCGTCGCCGTAATCCGGAGGTCGTGGCCAGATTTCCCATTCCAGTCGCCAGCCACCCAGGTAGGCACCCCGCTGTGGAGGGTCACGGCCGTATCCACGGTGATCCCCTGTCCCCCTTCGGGCACAAACCGCAGATTGAACGAGTGCAGCGTGACAACAGACTCCCCCCTCCCCCACACCTCCGCCTCCACTTGGAGCTTCCCCTTTCCGGTCTGGCCGTCATTCCGGGCCCGCGATCCATTCTCCTGCGCGACCGTGCAGGATGCCACCGGTTCCCCCCGACCGGAAAATTCTCTCTCCGCCACCGCAGGGAAAATTTCATAAAGCAGCCGCACCCGGAAAGGCATCTCCCATACCACCATGCGCTGGTGCAGCCTGCGCATCGCGGACTTGCTCCCTTTCGCCACCACCCGTCCGGAAGTGGCATTCCACACCAACCAGTCCAGAGCGGCATCTCGCACATCAGGGGCATCCACTTTCGACAGATCCCATAATTCATCCTGGGGACGAAAGAAAATCGATTCCTCCGGCGCGTTCCCAAGCTTGGCCACGCCCTTCCCTTCAACCCCTCCGGTGACATATCTCTCCAGAGGCGCTTTCCACGCCACCACTTCCGCGGCCCGGCAGGCGCAGAACATGCAGAAAAACAGTGCAAGGAAACGGAGCGGCATGGTTCCCCATCCCGTCATAGGAAGACTTGGCTCACAAGATGGAAATGGTTACCCGCCCTTTCTCCACATTTGTGGACAATCTCCCTGAATCCCCAAAGGCCGATCTCGCCCAGGAGGTGATCGTGGAGGACGTTGGGAGCACCCGGTCTTCAGGCCGGCTCCTGCCCGGTATCGGAATTTCTCCCCAGGGGTGGATCCTCCCCGCCGGATCTCTCACGAGATCCGCTACATCTGCTCCATCACATCACCAGCTCGAACTGTTGCTGTTCATCCGTCAGCCATTGGTCGAGCCACGGGGAGTAGGTCTTCACGCGGACCGTTTTCTTGTCCGGAAGGAACTGCATGAGGCGGAAGAAGCCGCCGCCACGGAAGGGACGGTCCGGTTTCACGCCGCTCTGGTAGTTTGAGAGGATCTGGTGGACGGTCTGGCCGGCACTGCCTTTGCTGGCGAGGCGGCCCGCGCCATCGTGGAGGACGTGGCCGTTGAGGGTGAAGCGGACATTGGGGTGCTTGCCCGCGAGCTTGGTCCAGAGGGCCTCGCCATCGTTCACCGGCTCCAGCTTCGCCACACCGTAGGTGTTGGGGTTCCACGTCTGGGCTTTCCCGAGTTTGGGGAAATCATAACGCGTGTCGTCATCATAAAGATAGGCATGGGTGGTGAGGATGACGGCATGCCGCGGCCGCGCGGCGATCTGACGGTCCGCCCAGGCGACAACGGCATCCCGCGGGCCGAACTCCAGCGCGAGCACTAGGAAGTCGCCCTGCGGGCTGGAGAAAGTGTGGGCGGAGTTCTCCATTTTTCCGGCCTCGAAGTAGGCCACGCTGCCGCTGTTGGCATAGTCCTCCGGCTTGAAGAAATCATTCATCAGGGTGGTGCGGTCCAGACACTTGCCACCCGGGCCAAGGTCGTGGTTTCCGGGCAGGAGGGAATAGGGCACGCCCGCCTTTTTCAGCACATCCATTGCTTTCTTCGCGTTCGTCCACTGCTCCGGCAGGTTGTTGTCCGTGATGTCCCCGAGATGGGCGACGAAGCGGATGTCATGGCTGGCCTTGTGCGCGGCCACCCACTCCGCTTGGCGGATGAAGACCTCCGGATACAGCCGGGTGAGGGTCTGGCTGTCCGGAAAGGCGGCCAGCGTCCATGTCCCCGGCGGCGCGTCGAACGGGGTTTGCGGCACCTTTTCCGCATGTGGCGGGGTCTCCTGCGCGAAGGCGGCGGAAGGGAGAAGGGCGGCGAGGCCGGCACCGGCGGCGGGTTTCAGGAAATCACGGCGTTTCATGGGTTCAAATTGGAGTTCCGGTGGAGGCAGGCATGTCCGATCACCTGCGGATCCGCGAACCACGGTTCGCACTGATCCGACGGAATACACTGATCATGAAATGACTGTTCCGACACAATCAAAAAGGATGATCCCTTGTCACCTCCCCCGCTTCGCCCGCTTCTCGTAGTCCTTGTTCCGGGGATGGATGATGCCGTCGGCGATGAGTTTCTCCAGCGGAACCGCCCCCTTGTCATTGGTGTCCGCCAGCCAGCGGTCACACTCCGCCCGGAGTTCGGCCAGCTTCGCGGCGTGGGCCGGATCGTCGATGACATTCCTTACCTCGAAGGGGTCCGCCTTGCTGTGATAGAGTTCCTCCTTTGGTTTCTCCTTCCGGAAATGGATCGACTGGATGGCGTCCAGCTTGCCCTCCGCCGCCCATTGCCGCCAGACCTGCATGGTCTTGCCGCGCTCCATGTAGTCATTGCGCAGGGAGTATGGGACCTGCGGTTCGAAGTTCCGCACGTAGCGCCATTCGCCGTCGCTCACGCTGCGGATGCGGTCGTAGGCCTCATCCATGTAGTCGCGGTGGGAGTGGACGTATTTCCGCTGGTTGGTGGCCTTCCCCTCCTTGTCCATGAACGGGACCCCATCGAAGTTCTCCGGCACCGGCACCCCGGCCATGGCCAGTGCGGTGGCGGGCAGGTCCAAGAACTCCACCAAGCCCTCGCGCACCTCTCCCGCCCCGATCTTGCCCGGCCAGCGGACGATCAGACCGACATGGGTGCCCGTGTCATAGCACCACCGCTTGTAGCGCGCCATGCCCCGGCCGTGATCGCCGAAGTAGATGACGATGGTGTTCTCCGCGAGACCGTGCTTGTCCAGCCACGCCAGCACGTCGCCCGCGTTGTAGTCCACGGCGGTGACCAGATCATGGTAGTTCGCCACCTCCCGGCGGACCTCCGGAGCGTCCGGCCAGAAGGGCGGGAGCTTTACCTTCGCGGGGTCCCGGCGTTGTTCCGGTGTCAGCCGCTTCGTGTTCTCCGCGTATTTGTCGCCGTCATTCCGCACCTGGCTTTCGTGGGAGACGGTGAAGTTCGCGTAGGCGAAGAACGGCCCCTCCGGCACCACATCCTGGGTCCACCAGTTCTTCTGGGAGTCGCGGAACTCCTGCGGCTGGTCGAAGTTGAAATCCGTCTTTCCCGGCCAGGAGACGTGGTAGCCGCTGTCCCGCAGCAGCTTCGTGAAGGTCACCGGCGGGTTCACCAGCTTCGAGCGCATGTGCATGGCCCCTGTCTTGATGGGATACTGCCCGGTGATGAGTCCATGGCGGCTGGGCGCGCAGACCGGGGCATGGGTGAAAGCATTCGTAAAACGGGCGCCTTCCGACGCCAGCTTGTCGAGATTGGGCGTGATCGCGTCCGGATCCCCATAGCAACCCAGTTCCGGCCCCAGATCCTCACCGACGATCCAGACAATGTTCGGCCGCTTCTGTTCCTGCGCGGCACCCGACATGACCAGCCCCACGAATGCCCCGCAAATCCATCGTTTCATTCCCATCATCAACCCAGCCCGCCCTAAAAGGTTTCGCATTGCCAGCAAATCCTTTTCCATTGATATGGAACCGGATGCCGGAATCCACGAAAACCACCCTCACCCGCTACGCCCCAGCCTTGTTGCTGGCGGGTTGCGCGCTGATGCTGGGACTGCGGACTTCCCAGGAAAGCGGCACGCACCCATGGCAGCCATCCCCGACCGCCGCGCCGCAAGTTCCCGCTCCAGGTTCATTCACAAGCCCCTACCGCGAACTGCGTGAAAAGCAGGCCGCCGTCCTCAGGTCCGTGACCCGCCCGCCGCTCCTACCTGCGGACAACGCGCTGCCCCCCCTGTCCGTTGGGGAGGCGAAGCAGCTGGTCGCGGAATCGAGGCAGTTCGGGGGTGCCTCCGGCCGTGGCCGGGTGGCTGCGGAGGCGATTTCCCGGCTCTGTGCCGCCGGGCATGTGGACGAGGCTTTCTCCCTGATCGAACCCCAGGCTTCCGAAGCCAGAAACGCGGGCATCAAGTCCTTCTTCGAGACCGCGAAGCTGGATGAAGCGGAAATCGTCAGGCGGATCTCCGGTTTTCCGGAAAACGGGGATGCCGCCACCGCACTGGCCGCCTACCTGGCACGCGTGCCACTCCGGGGGATCGAGCTGTTCGCATCGCGGTATCCGGAACTGGAAAGGATCCTGAAAATTGCGATGTCCTCGTATCTGGAACGCCAATTCTCCGGTCCGGACACGGAACTGGCGAAGATCATCGTGGATTCCCTGCACGCGAAGGGTCTGGTGGAAGACCGGCTGTTGATGCGGAAGATCCTGGAAGACACTTCCACGAAGCCCATCCTCCGCATGCACGAGCTGCGGCTGCGCATCCCGGCGGCCAGTCCGTATTTCGGGGAGACCCAGATGGAGATCGTCAATCAGATGGCCCACACCACCCCGCGGGAAGCCGTCGAATTTTCCCTCAACGCGAAGTATCCGGAGCGTCCGAACACCGCCCTGCGGAACGTGCTGGGGATCTGGGCGAAAAACGACCGGGAAGCCGCCCTACGGTGGTACCGCGAGCATTCCGCGGGACTGACGGAAGCCCAGCGGGACGATGCCGCATGGGCATTCGCCAACAGCGCGGTGGAATCCGGAAATCTGGAGGAAGCCCGGGAGTGGTCGTCACGCATCAAGGGGCAAACCATGAAAAACTCCCTCGGCTCCCAACTGCGCAGGTTCCCTGGTTGGGACACCGGGGAGTGAGGAAACTCCGACCCTCCGCAGCCGCTTTTTTCACCGCAAACCCTTGCCAAGCGGGCGGCCTGCGGGTTATTCCCCCGCCCCTATGGCCACCTATCGTGTGTTGGTTTCCGATCCCATTTCGGAAAAAGGCGTTGAAGCACTCCGTACCGCTCCCGGGATCTCCGTGGACGTGAACACCGGACTCAAGCCCGAGGAGCTTCTCAAAATCATCGGCGACTATCATGGCCTGGTCGTCCGCTCCCAAACGAAGGTCACCGCGGAGGTTTTCGCCGCCGCCACCAACCTGAAGGCCATCGGCCGTGCGGGCGTGGGTGTGGACAACATCGACCGCGCCGCCGCCACCGACCACGGCGTGGTGGTGATGAACACCCCCAGCGGCAACACCATCTCCACCGCGGAGCATGCTTTCTCGCTGATGCTTTCCCTGGCCCGGAACATCCCGCAGGCCCACGCCACGGTCATCGCCGGAAAATGGGACCGCAAGTCCTTCGAGGGCAAGGAAGTCTTCGGCAAGCGCCTGGCCATCCTGGGCATGGGCCGCATCGGCTCGGAGTTCGCCAAGCGCGCGCAGGCCTTCGGCATCACCGTCGTCGCCTATGACCCGTTCCTGACCGCTGACCGCGCGAAGTCGCTGAAAGTGGAGCACGCGGAGACCCCGGAAGCCGCCCTCACCGGCGCGGATCTGGTGACCCTGCACGTCCCACTCACCCCGGAGACCCAGCACATCATCAACTCCGACCGCATTGCCCTGCTCAACAAGGGTGCGCTGGTCGTCAACTGCGCCCGTGGCGGTCTGGTCGATGAAGCCGCCGCGAAGGCCGCGCTCGATTCCGGCCACCTCGGCGGCATCGCGCTGGACGTCTATGAAGTCGAGCCGCCGCCGGCGGATTTCCCGCTGTTTTCCTCGAACAAGGCCGTCTTCACTCCGCACCTCGGTGCCTCCACCGCGGAAGCCCAGGAGAACGTGGGCATCGAAGTGGCCCACCAGGTGAAGGACTTCCTCGTCACCGGAGAGATCCGCAACGCGGTGAACATGCCGAACCTCGACAGCAAGACCATCGAGGAAGTCGGCCCCTACCTCGACCTCGCCCAGTCCCTCGGCAAGCTGCTCTACAAGATCGGCCCGGCCCAGTCGGACAGCATCAAGGTTTCCTACGTCGGCCCGGTTTCCGAGATCGACACGGAGCTGGTGAAGCGTTCCGTCCTCAGCGGCTACCTCTCCGCCGCCCATCACGAGGCGCAGGTCAACCTGATCAACGCCCCGGCCATCGCCAAGGCGCACGGCATCCAGGTCACGGAATCCACCGCGGCGCTCGCCAGCACCTTCACCGACCTCATCGAGGTGAGCGTGAGCAAGGGCGGTGAGACCACCACGGTGGCAGGCACCTTGGTCGGCAAGTCCGCCCGGATCGTCCACATCGCCGGTCACTACGTGGAGACCAACCCGGCAGGCCGTTTCCTCTTCGTGGAGAACGACGACCGCCCCGGCATCGTCGGTGTCATCGGCAGCGCGCTGGGCGCGGCTTCCGTGAACATCGCCAACATGTCCCTCAGCCGGAACCGCGACAAGAACACCGCCGTCACCGTCATCGAGGTGGATACGGAGCCACCAGCCACCATGCTGGAGTCCCTCCGCGCCACGCCGGGCATCCTGCGGGTGCTCAGCTTCGAGCTTTGAGGCACGGAATTTCCGGTTCCGCCGGTTTTTAACAGAGGGTTGGGTTCGTTACAGACGAATCCAACCCTTTTCCTTTGACGGAAAAAGAGAAATCCTTCGGGATCAGCGGGATTCGTCCGGACCGGCTCCGGAGAATCAAACCCTTATCCGACCATGAAACCCCCATCAGCGCCCTCCATCTTTTCCATCGCAGCCTGCCACGCCCTATTGGTCACCCTGTCCTGCTCCAGCGCCCACGCCCTCAACTGGGACGGATTGGCAACCGGGGCCGGAGCATCCGACGGGGGCGCGAACTGGAATGCGGGGAATGTCTGGTGGAACGGGACAAGCAGCGGAGCCTGGGTCGATGGCTCGTCCGCCGTGTTCGGAGCCGGAGGAATGGCCGGAACCGTCAATCTCCAGGGCCAGACCTACAATGTGTCCGGTCTGACGTTCAATGCGGTCGACCTGACCGATGTCACCGACCCACCTCCAACCGTGGTCCATCCCGCCTATACGCTCAGCAACGGAAGGACCAACATCGCCTCCGGCGGTTCCATCAGCATCGCCGCCACGGCGACCGGCCCCGATCCGAGCGACCGGATCAAGCTCAACCAGATCATCGGTGGCCATGACGTGACCATCACCCATACGGGAGGGTCGGTGTTCTATCAACTGGGTGGTTCCAACCAATGGACCGGAAACCTCACACTCGACGCGACCAACGGCAACAACAGCCAGTTCGTGGAGATCAAGGCACCCAACGCGATTTCCACGCTGGGCAAGATCACCGTGGAGAGCGGCAATACCCTTGCGATGGCCGCCTCCGGCACCTTCACCGGACCGGAGATCGAAATCCGGGGCACCGGAGCGAACAGCCGTGGGGCGTTCCGCATCGACGCCAACGCAACGATCAACAACAACATCACGCTGGCTGCGAACGCCCGCATCTCGACCATCAATGACGGCGTCGTGACGACTCTGGGAGGCAACATCACCGGAGCCTTCCTGCTCGACCAGAATTCCAGCGGCACCGTCGGCACCTTGATCTACGCGGGCACCAATACCATCAGCGAATTGTCCGCCACCAAAGGCAACGCACAGATCGGGGTGGGTTCCGTGGGCTCCATCACCGGCAATGTGACGGCGGGTGGAACGGCCGCGATGGTGACCGGAACCGGAACGATCAACGGCAACCTCAATGTCACCACCGGCGTGGTGAAACCCGGCGACCACACTGGCACCGGAATCGCAGGAGCCGGAACGGGTCTCGGGACCCTCAATGTGAACGGCAACGCCTCCCTCAACCTGACGGCAGCGGGAACCGCCGCCGAGTTCCAGATGGGATTGGCCAGCTCCGACCGCCTCGCCGTCACGGGCAATCTGACCCTCAGCGGTACCACTACCATTGTCGGACTGTTCGCCGCAGGTTACACGCCCACGGAGGGCAACACCTGGAACCTCATCACCTACGGCGGAACCCTCACCCAAGGCTCTTTCGATCTGGGCGCAAATATGAGGACCGGGGCCGACAGTGTCGGCAATGAAGGAAACCTGAACCTGCCGGACGTTTCCGCCAACGGGCTGGTCTGGGATGTCGCTCTCACGAACGGCGCACTCACCGCCACGCTGGCCGTCATTCCGGAACCCTCCGCGGCCTTGCTTTTCGGAGCTTCCACCACGCTCCTCACCCTCCGCCGTCGCCGGAAATCCGGCTGCGGGGAATAATTAACTTTCCTGAATCATTTCCGCCAAAAAACCATTGCCAACCCCACATCCAACTCCCTAACATCTTCCCCAGCATGAAAAAACTCCTCGTCATCGCTGCCTCCATGGTCGCCCTGTGCGGCGTGGTCTCCGCCGATATCCACGCACCACCCGCCTCGCAATACACCAAGTCCCGCAAGCTTGGCCGTGCGATTGGTAACATTCTCTACGGGGTGATGGAAATCCCCGAGCAAATCGTCCGCAAGACCGACGACCACGGCCGCAAGGCAGGCTGGTCCTATGGTGTGGTTGACGGCACCAGCCGCGGTCTCCGCCGTCTGGGTTATGGCTTCTACGAGCTGGTGACCTTCACCTGCCCGACCTATCGCGGCACCTTCAAGCCACCTTACGAGCGTTGCGGCGAAGACAACCGCATCGAGATGAACGTCAAGGACGGCCTCTCTGAATTCCCGCCGGAACTCGGTTTCGAGACCTACTTCAGCCACAGCCGCACCCAGCGCTATTGATCGGCTGACCTGAGAGTCCATTTTCAGAACCCGGTGGTGCCCACAAGCCCACCGGGTTTTTCTTTTTGGAGCGGGGACTTCAGTCCGCATCCGGGGAATCACGCCTCGCCTTGCCACTTCTTGCGAAGCAAGGCGGACTGAAGTCCGCGCTCCGTTCCCCCTTATCCCCTGCGCCTCCGGAGAACGGCGAGGAATGCCACGCCACCGGCAAGCGCCGCGGAGGAGGGCTCAGGAACCGTCTGGATCAGCAGGTTGTCCAGATAGGTGGTGGATTGCTGGGTCGTGCTCGTGGCCAACCGGAAGTTGAGGTTGCTTTCGGTCATGGCGTGGGCGGTGAAGCCACCGAGCACGCCGTCAAAAAGAGTGTTCCCTCCCTGGGTCGCGGACACATTGATCGTGGTCCCTCCGTGAAGAAGGGAGATGTTGATGGTGACATAACCTCCCGAGTTGTTGTCCGCCGCAGTGGTCGAATAGTCCCCGAAGGCGTGATAAAGCATGTTGCCCGGTACGGGATCGACGTCCACCGGGCCAATGCCATTTCCCCGGATGGCATAGAGGACGAACTGGCTGTCCGCCGAAGGCCCGGACCGTCCGAAGGCGACGGTGAGGGCGTTGCCGGCAGGCCCGAAAATGAGCCTGGGAACGCCCGCGGCATTCACATCCGCTGTCATTGCGGTGACGGCGAAGTCATACCTGATCCGGAGTTCCGACTGGCCGGCGGATGCCGTATTGAAGGCACCCGTGGCACCGGCGAACTGGGCCTGCGCCTGGCCGCTCCCGGTGTCAGTGAAAGCGAGTGACCTGGATCCGCCCGGGCCTGACGTTGAATAATCAGCCGTCGCATTGGTGCCACCGCTCAGGGTGACACCGGCCAGGTCGGTGCTGAAATCCGTGCTGATCGCTACCGCCGCATTCGCGGTGGGCAGGGAGATCAGAAACGCAGCGAGGGGGAAGAGGATCGGTTTCAGGCGCACGACGGGATTCCAAGGATAGGGGATGAAGCCGGGATTGCCTTGTGGTCAGGCTATTCCGGCATGGAGATGATATTACAGGGAAGGTGCGCCTGATTTTTCAGGAATGGATTTCAACATCTCCCCGACGTTTTCGTAGCGGGCGGATCCGGGTTGTTTCCACAGTGCCTTCGCCTCATCCAGGTGCTTGGTGTAGATGTCCCGTGGCATGCAGTCATGGGCGGTGGCCAGTGCGGCGGCACGACCGGCGGTGACTCCCATCATGCCGATGGTTTTCATGACGCGGATGCTGCCGAGCGCATCCCGGTTCACGCTGATGTTGCGGCCCGCCATGAAGAGGTTGGGCACATTGCGCGAGTAGAGCAGACGGTATGGGATCGGGTAGCCGACATACTTGTTCAGGCCTTTCCCCTGCTCCGCACGGGCAATGAACGGACGGCCCGGGATGGTGTTCTTGTATTTCTCCAACGGATAGTGGAGGTCGATGGGCCAGGTGGTGAGGAGGGTCGCGTCATTGAACTCCGTCTTGCCGATGATATCCTTGCCGCTCATCACGACATCCCCGAGCAGTTGGAGCGTCTCGCGCGGACCACCGATGTAGGCCAGCCACGTGAGTTCCGCGTTTTGGTGCTTGTTCTTGTCGCGTTCCGCGTAGGCACCGTGGTTCTTGATCGAGTTCCAGGAGCTGTAGGTGGCAAAGAGGTTGAGGTCCCGGGTCGTCTCCAGGTCCTTGATGGGATGCGCGTCATAGCCGCTTTCCCAGAACCACTCGGCATGGCCGAATCCGTCACGGACGCGCGGGTATGGGAACTGCGCGGAGGTGAACTTGAGCATCCATGGCTTTTCCTCAAACTTCACAGGCTCCTTGCGGTTCTGCCAAATCCACATGTTGCTCATGCCCATGCGGCCCTTTTCGGTTTCGGTGTGATCCGCACCGGCCCACAAGCCAATGAAGCCGTGGCCCGTGCAGTCGGAGAAAAGGCGTCCTGTGACCCGCTTGAGCTTCCCGGCGCCGATGTCCACCATCTTCACCGCGGCCAGCTTGCCGTCCTTCATCTCCACTCCGTAGGCGTGGTGGGACAGGAACAGGGTGATGTTCTTCTCCGCACGCACAACCTTTTCCTTCAGGTCGTCACCGAACTCCTTGGCAGGAGCGGGGGATGCGATCGCCTTGTCCTCGAATTCCTTCACGATGTCCGCGAGAGGATACTCGCTTTTCGGATAGTAGCCCTTCGCCCACACCCGGATCTCGGAAGAGCCGTTGCCACCAAGGACATCCCGGTTCTGGATGAGGGCGACCTTCAGGCCCATGCGGGCCGAAGAGATGGCGGTGGCGATGCCACCATAACCACCGCCGACCACGACGAGGTCGAAGTTTCCGGCGTCTTCCATCGCGGCTGGCACACCGGGGATTTTCCACGTGGTCCGCTCCTCGAAGGTGGCATCCGCAGGTGGATTGAACGCTCCGTCACTGCTGAAAAGGACGGCGTCGGCCCGGCCGTCGAAACCGGTCAGATCCTTGAGGGCGAGCTTCGCCTTGCCCTGCTTCAGGTTGACCTTGCCGGCAGGCTGCCAGGTCCACTTCTTGTCGTCCTTGCCCAGTTCCGCGACCAGCGGCTTGCCGTCGATGGAAACCTGGAAGGTGCCCGCTCCGGGCTTCTGGCCGAGCCGTGCTGTCCAATCAACGGTGCGGACCCACACACGGTACTCTCCGGCTTCCGGCACGGCCACCTCCGTGGTGGCATCCGCAACCGGCTTTCCCAGCCCGTGGGCGATGAGATAGGGCGAGCCCATGGACTCGATGAACTGGGTGTCGATCCCCCACCCGCCTTTGTCTGAGAATTGCTCCGCTTCGACGAGGAACGTGGCGGCCTGGAGCGGAAGGATGGCGGTGGCGTACAGGGGCAGCAGGAACTTCATTGATGTCTAAGTATGCGAATTGGAAAATGGAGTGGGCGAGGTCAGGCGAGGATGTCCTTGATGACATGGCCGTGGACGTCCGTCAGGCGGAAGCGGCGGCCCTGGAAAATGGTGGTCAGTTTCGTGTGATCGACCCCCATCAGGTGGAGGATCGTGGCGTGCCAGTCGTGCACGTGGACCGCGCCGGGCGTGAAGTGATCCTTGCTCGGCTCCAGCTTGTTTCCGTCCGCATCGGCGATGTTGTAGCCGTAGTCGTCCGTCGCGCCGTAGGTGATGCCCGGCTTCACGCCGCCACCGGCCATCCATCCGGTGAAGCAGCGGGGGTGGTGGTCCCGGCCGTAGTTGTCCTTGGAAATCTTGCCCTGGGAGTAGCTGGTGCGGCCGAACTCCCCTCCCCACACCACCAGCGTGTCATCCAGCATCCCGCGCTGCTTCAGGTCCGTGATGAGCGCGGCGCAGCCTTGGTCCGTCTCCGCGGTGAGCTTGGTGATGCCGCCCGGCAGCCCGCCGTGGTGGTCCCAGCCGGGGTGGTAGAGCTGGATGAACCTCACCCCGCGTTCCGCCAGCCGCCGTGCCTGCAGGCAGTTCGCCGCAAAGGTGCCGGGCTTGTCCACATCCGGACCATACAGATCCTTGGTCGATTGCGGTTCCTTCGAGGTGTCGCTGACCTCAGGCACACTGCTCTGCATGCGGTAGGCCATCTCATATTGGGAAATGCGTGTCTCGATCTCCGGGTCCAGTTCCGCCTCGAACTGCTGGCGGTTCAGTTCGCCCAGCTTGTCGAGCAGGGCGCGCCGTCCGCTCTGGCAGACGCCGTCCGGATTGGAGAGGTAGAAGACGGGATCTTTCCCGGACGAAAAGCGCACTCCTTGGTAGCGGGAGTCGAGGAAGCCATTCCCCCACAGCCGCGCATACAGCGGCTGGTCCGTCGGCTTCTTGGTGGTGAGCACCACGAAACCGGGCAGGTTGTCATTCATCGAACCCAAGCCATAGCTGACCCAGGCCCCGAGACTCGGACGCCCGGCGATCTGCGAGCCGGTCTGGAAAAAGGTCATCGCCGGATCATGGTTGATCGCCTCCGTCCACAGGCTTTTCACGAAGCAGAGATCATCCACCACCTTCGCCGTGTGTGGCAGCAGGGAGCTGACCCAGGCACCGCTCTGCCCGTGTTGCTTGAAGTCGAACTTCGATCCCGCCAGCGGGAAGCTCGCCTGGTTCGCGCTCATGCCGGTGAGCCGCTGCGCGCCGCGCACCTCCGGCGGCAGATCCTTTCCATGGAGGTCGCGGAGCTTCGGCTTGTAGTCGAAGAGATCCAGATGGGACGGTCCACCGGACATGAAGAGATAGATGATGCGCTTCGCCTTCGGGGCGAAGTTCGGGAATGCCGGAGCATTCACCGCCGCACCGAAGGCATCCCGGTCGAGCAGCGAGGCGAGCGCGGCCCCGCCGATCCCCTGCCCCAGGCGGGAAAGGAAGTGGCGGCGTGTGACGGCAAGTGGATGGAGCGGGTTCATCGCAGTGTGATGCTGGCGTCGAGGTTGAAGAGAGCGCTGGCCACGGTGGCGGCGGTGGCCGCTTCGATGGGAGGGAGCGCGGGGTCCGATTTGATCTGGCCGATGGAAAGGAGCTTGGCGGCACCCGCGGGATCCGCGGTGAAACTGTCCCGCTGCCCTTTGTACAACCCAAGCAGAACGGGAACCTCCTTCGGCCCGGCATTCCTGCCGGTCACTTCGCGGTAGGCCCACTTCACGCGTTCCTCATCGGTGGCTCCGCCTTCCTTCAGCATGCGTTCGCCGAGGGCACGGGCGGCTTCCACGAACTGCGGATCATTGAGCAGGACCAGCGGCTGCAGCGGAGTGTTCGTGCTCTGGCGCTTCGCGGAACAGGTGTCACGGGTCGCCGCGTCGAACACCATCATGTTCGGCGGGGTGGTGGTGCGCCGCCAGAAAGTGTACATCGAGCGGCGGTGGACGCCCGCTCCCTTGTCCTCCACATAGACCGGCAGGAAATTGTTCAGCGTCTTCCACATCGAGCCCTCAGCCTGGTAGGGCTTTGCCGGTGGTCCGCCGATCTGGGGCTGGAGGATGCCGCCGAGCGCGAGCGCGGAATCCCGCAGCATCTCCGCGGTCAAGCGGCGTGATGGCCCGCGGGCGAGCAAGCTGTTGTCCGGGTCCTTTTCGCGTCGCGCGGCATCCGCCCTGGAGTCCTGGCGGTAGGTGGCGCTGAGGACGATCTCCCGGCACATCCGCTTGTGATCCCAGCCGCTGTTGATGAAGTCCCGGGCCAGCCAGTCCAGCAGTTCCGGATGGGTCGGGTGGGCGCCCTGCAGCCCGAAATTGTCCGATGTCGCGACGATGCCGGTGCCAAAGAACTCCTGCCACAAGCGGTTCACCAGCACGCGGGAAGTCAGCGGATGATCCGGCATGGTGAGCCACTTCGCGTAGCCCAGGCGGTTGCGCGGTGCGTCCGCCGGGAAAGGAGGAAGGAATGCCGGCGTCTCCCGCTCGACTTTTTCGCCGGGCTGGTCATAGGCCCCACGCAGCAGGATGTGGGCGGGCCGAGGCTCGGCGGTCTCCTTCATCACGGAGATTTCCTTCACCCCGTCGATCACCTCCCGCCAGGCGGTACGGGCGGCGAGGAGCTTCTTCTCCCCTGCCCTGGCCTGCGGATGGATGGAGGAGAAATAATAGGCCCGCAGGGCCGCGGTTTCCTCAGGAGACAGCGTGGGTTTCGCCAGCAGGGTGGTGAGCGAGCTGCCATCCACAATCTGGGCGGATTCGATGGGTGTGATGGGACGGTTATAGATGCGGATGTCATCCAACGCGCCGTTGCGGAGGCCGAAGTCACGGCCTCGCGCCCCGAAGTTGATGGTACCCGACGTCCGGAAATCACGGCTGAGGTTGTCACGGACGATCTTGGTGGCGGCGGGCTTGCCGTTGAGATCGATCCTCATGCCGGTGGCCCTGCTCGAGCCGTCATAGGTGACGATGACATGGCTCCATTCCCCAACGGGGAGAGAATCGTCAGACTGGATGGAAATGGCACTACCCGGAAACTCACGCATGAGCGTCCAGCGGAGCCGCCCGTTCTCCAGCAACAGTTCGTAGCCGCAGAAGTTGGCGTCGAAGGAGGTGGTGTTGGCGATGACGACCGCCCTCGGATAATTCTCACCGGGTTTCAGCCAGAAGGAGAAGGTGAGCGGATCATGGCACTTCTTGATGCCGAAGTCCTGCATGGCGACGGCGTCGTCCCCGGTGCAGAGCATGCCTTGGCCCAGCTTTCCGGGAGTCTGCTTGTTCGCACCCTGGCGGGCCGTTTTCAACGGAGCTTTGGCTTTCTTCGGCGAAGCGGGATCCGCCTTGTCGGCGGGCTTCGCGGGATCCGGGGACGCCTGCGGGCCGACGGGCGGAGGAGCGGGTTTTTCAGCCGCGTTGGTGATCTGGCCGTCCTTGATCTCGTCAAAGGTGAAACGGGCGATGAGATCCGCATCCACGTATTCCCGCTTCCCAACGAGCCATGACTGGAAGTCCGCCTCATGGGCGGCGGGGATGCCGGCAAGGGCCTTCCCCGCACCGGCGACCGCCGAGGCGGTGCGGTCCATGGCGCTCTTTTGCTCCTGGGTGGGCAGCATCAACGCGGGCTGCGGCAGCGTGAGGCCGCGGTTGTCCCCTCCCTGGATCATCCCGTGTTCGTCGATGCTGTTGAAGAATGCGGCGAGGGAGTAGTAGTCCTTCGCCAGGATGGGATCATACTTGTGGTCATGACACCGGGAGCACTCGAAGGTCAAACCGAGGAACGCGGTACCGACGGTGTGCACCCGGTCGCTGATGCCGTCCTGGCGCATTTCCTCCGGGATGCTTCCGCCTTCGTTGGTCTTGCGGTGCAGGCGGTTGAACGCCGTGGCCAGCTTCTGGTCATGCGTGGCGTCCGGCAGCAGATCCCCCGCCAGTTGCTGGGTGATGAACTGGTCCCAGGGAAGGTTGTCGTTCAGAACCTTGATCAGCCAGTCCCTCCACGGCCAGGTCTGCATCTCGATGTCCGCCTGGTAGCCGAAGGAATCCGCATAACGCGCGACATCCATCCACGGCACGGCCATCCGCTCCCCGAAACGGGGAGAGGCGAGCAGGCGGTCCGCCACGGTCCCATATGCATCCGGTAAAGTGTCCGCGAGAAAGGCGTCGATCTCCGGTTGGGATGGAGGAAGTCCGGTCAGATCGAAGGTGACGCGCCGCAACCAGCGCTCCCGGCTGGCTTCCGGAGATGGCTTCATTTTCTCCGTCTCCAGACGGGCGAGGACAAAGCGGTCGATGTCGTTGCGCGGCCACGCTTTGTCAGCGACGGCGGGAACGGCGACCACGGAGGCAGGTGCGATGAAGGACCAGTGGGGCTGATATTCCGCCCCTTCGTCGATCCACTGTTTGAGCAGATCCTTTTCCTGCTGCGTGAGCGTGAGGTGGGACTTCGGCGGCGGCATCACCTCATCCGGGTCTTTGGAAAGGATGCGCAGGAGAGCCTCGCTGTCGGCGGATTTGCCGGGGACGATGGCGTCCTTGATCGCCTCCTCGCGGAGGTCCAGGCGGAGGTCCGCCTCACGGTGGGAGGAGTCAGGGCCGTGGCAATGGAAGCACTTGTCCGAGAGGATGGGGAGGATTTGCCGGTTGAAGGATACCTCCCCCGCGGAAGCCACGGCGGGCAGGCAAATGAGCAAACCCAACCCCAGCAACGGATGCCGGAAGGGTGATTTCAGGAATATGGGTGATTGCCTGGCCATCGGGATCGGGTTTCGACATCGCGCCGGGGTTCAAGGCGGCAATGATTCGGTTATCCTTTGAATCTTCCAAATTTCGCTTCCTGATTCAAGTACACGGAGGTGTAGAAGAATCCGCGCGGGCGTCCGCGTAATCATCCCCATGCCGAAGCGCCGATCCATCTTTCGTCCCGCCCTGATCGGCATGATGCTTTTCCTCCTCCCCAACGGGGTCCGGGCGCAGGCACCGGCGACCATCGGGGAACTGCGGGCCATCCCGAAACCGATGGTGCCTGACCATCCCCCCGTCGTCGTACGGGGAATCGCCACATCGGTCCGCGGCGAGAACTACCCCGACTTCATCCTGCAGGATGCGACCGGCGCGCTGGCGATCATTTTCGGGAAAGAGGTCGGCCCCATCGCCGAGGGGCAGATGGTGGAGGTGGCAGGACGGATCGATCCATCCAACACCTCCATGCGCATCCTCGCCGACCGGATCACCCCCGGGGAAATGGTCGGCCTCCCCGCCCCGGTGAAGGTGGATGCCGCGGACCTCGCGGATGGCTCGAAGGACTGCCAGTATGTCGAGCTGTCCGGCGTCATCCGCACAGTCCACACCGATGCCAGCCTCCAGCCGGTGAGGTTGATCCTCGGCCTGGGACCACAGGACCGGCGGCTGACCATCTGGGTTTCCCATTTTGACGGGGAGATCCAGGCGAAGCTGCGGCCAGATACGGCGGTGACCGTCCGCGGTGTCTGCCGTTCGTGGCGGACCTTGAAATACCAGCCGTTCGGCACCTTCATCGTCGTCACGGATCCATCTTCCATCCGGATCGACCGGGCGGCGCCACCCGGCCCGGCGGAACTGCCGGTGCGGTCGCTGCCGGAGATTTTCCAACTGACCATCGATGATCTGAAAGCCCGCCGGGAACGGATCAAGGGGGTGGTGACCCTGGCGTGGCCGGACACCCAGGTGGTGCTGGAGAATTCCGAAGGCTCCATGTTCCTCACCACCGGGGAGGATATGGGATTGCGCCCCGGCGATGAAGTGGACATCGCGGGTTTCCCCACCCGGCGGGACAGCCGTGTGGTGATGGAGGATGCCGTGGTGATCCATGGATCCCCCACCGCGCAGGAAGGCCCGATCACCCCGCTGGAGATCACCCCTGGACGGATCATCAGCGAAGCGAAGTCACTGGACCTGGACGGCCGCCTCCTGGGGATCGATGGCATCTTCCGCCAGATGATGCGGGAGGACAAGCGGCACATCCTGATCATGGGTTCGGACGACGGCCGGGAGTTCCAAGCCATCCTGCCGGTGGAGGAACCCCTGCCCCGCGCGCTGAAAAGCGGTGCCCGGGTGCGGATGGACGGGGTGTGCCGGATGTTGTTCACCGAACAACCGGTCAGGTCCCGCTCCGTCCCCAACAGCTTCGAGCTGATGCTGCCGGATGCAGGTGCCATCCGGATCATCCAGTCCGGACCATGGTGGACCACCGGACGGCTGCTGATGGTGCTGGCCACGCTGTTCATCATCCTGGGGATTTCCATCCTCTGGTCCCTTGCACTGAGGCGGCAGGTGCGCAGGCGGAGCGAGCTGCTGCTCCAGGAAATCCGTTCCCGTCATGATGCGGAACTTCTGGCGGCGGAACGGAGCCGTCTGGCGTCAGATCTCCATGATACCCTTTCACAGTCGCTGTCCGGCGCGGCGATGCAACTGGAGGTTGCCGGCGCCCTTTCCGCCGGGGAGTCCGGGACCACCGGCCACTTCACGCTCGCCAAGCGCCTGCTCGCGCGCAGCCGTGAGGATCTGCGGCGGGCGGTGTGGGACCTGAATCCCAGCGTGATGGAGGACCGGGACCTACCCTACGCCCTACGGAAGATCGCGGAAGAGATCAACCAGTCAGGCGTCTGCGAAGTGACGGTGGAGGCGACCAACGGCGGGATCGATCCGCTCCCGGAACGGATGCGCACCCATTTGTTCCGGGTGGGGCAGGAGGCGATCAACAACGCGCTGCATCATGGCCAGCCACGTCACATCCACGTGCGCATGGAAGTGGCGGGCGGCCAGGTCCGGCTGTCCGTCGCCGATGATGGCCGCGGCTTCGACCCCACCACCGCCCCCGGTCCGGACCAGGGCCATTTCGGGCTGAGTTCCCTTTCCGAGCGGTTGGTCCGGCTGGGAGGCAGCCTTGACATCACCAGCTCTGAAAAGGGCACCATCCTCACCGCGCAAGTTCCCAGTGACGCCGCATGACCATGAAAGCCGATCCGTCACGCATCCGCCTGCTCATCGCCGATGACCACTACATCGTCATCATGGGCCTGACCGCGCTGCTCAAGCTGAGGAAGGAGTTCCAGGTGGTCGCCAGCGCGCGCGATGGAAAGGCGGTGCTGGAGCTCTACCGCGAGCACCACCCGGATGTCGTGCTGATGGATCTCCAGATGCCGAAGCTGGACGGCATCGGCGCGGTGAAGGAACTCCTCGCCGAGTTCCCTGACGCCCGGGTGATCATCCTGACCAGCTTCGGCCGGGAGGAGGATGTCCACCTCGCCTTCAAGGCCGGTGCCTGCGGCTACCTGCTGAAGGAAGCGGAACTGCCCGTACTGGCGGAAGCGATCCATGCCGTCCACCGGGGGGAACGCTGGATGCCCGCCAATGTCGCCCACCTGGTGGCGGAGCGGGCGAAGCTGCCGGAGCTTTCCCGGAGGGAAGTGGAAGTCCTCGAACTGGTCGCCAAGGGCCTCCGCAACAAGGAAATCGCCGACCTGCTGGGGTTCAGCGAAGACGGCGCGAAGCAGCACCTGAGGAGGATCTATGGCAAGCTGGGCGTCACCGCCCGGGTGGAAGCCATCGCGGAAGCCCAGCGGAGAGGCATCCTCGACCGGCGGTAGTCAGGCCGCCATAAACTGTTCGATTGAACATTTAAACAACGGACGATAAAGTGCCTTCGTGCCTGCCCCCGGGATCGAAGATTTGCGCCGCCAGCTACGGGAAAAATTTCCCGCCGCCCATGGCGTGCAGTCTGGGAGCGCCCCCCGGAAAACGATGGGAAGTCCTTTCCAGATGGAGTCTTTCCCATCCGGAACCATCTCGGAAGTGATCCCCTCCGGACCGACGGCCGGGCTCTCGCTGGTGATCGCGGCGCTTTTGGGAGATCCCGGGGAAGGCAGCCCCCTGCCGGAACTGGCGCTGATCGACGGGGCGGATGGTTTCGATCCATCCTCCCATACCGCCGCGGCCTGCTCCCGGTTGCTGTGGGTGCGCTGCGCCTCCGCACCGGAAATGCTCAAGGCCGCGGATCTGCTGGTGCGCGACGGCAACCTGCCGTTCGTACTGCTGGACGCGAGCGGGCTTCCACATCGCGAACTGGCCGCCATCCCGGCGTCCTCCTGGTGGCGGCTCCGGCAGATGGCCGGGCGCACCGGCGGGCGGCTGGTGGTGCTTTCCCCCTCCCCCATCGTGCCGGGAACGGGCCTGCGGCTCAGGCTCTCCGCGGATCTTTCCCTCCACGACTTCGATGCCCCCCGCCGGGAATTGCTCGAAAGGATGGCCACTGATTCCGAAAGCCTCCGCCAAGCCACCTGACCGCGCGCCATGTTCATCTCGTTGCACATTCCGGATTTCGCGATGGCGGCGGCCTTGGCCGGTCACCCGGAAGGGAGGGATGCGCCCTGCGCCATCCTCGCCGCATCCTCCGGGAAGGTGGTGAAGGAAAAGCTGCCCCTGCTGGCCGTGAACCAGGCCGCCCGGCACACTGGTATCGGCGAGGGTTGGCCGCTCAACCGCGCGCTGGTCCGCTGTCCTTCGCTGAAGGTGATCCCCGCCGATCCGGAGCGGGAGGTATCCCTGAGGGAAAAGCTGATCCTTCTCGGCGAATCACTGACGCCGGATCTGGAACTCACCGCCGCGGATACGGTGACGCTCGATCTTTCCCACCGCAGAGCTGCTGTGGAACTGCCGACGGTGGAACTGGCGGATGCCGACCTGTGGCAAGGCCGCGCCGCCACGCCGGATCTCGCCCATCTGGCGGCACGCCATCGGGAACTCCACGGGCGCATGATCTCCCCCGCCGATCTTTCCCCGCTGCCGCTCGACCGGCTCGGCATCTTTTCCCCCGGTGAGAACTGTCTCACCATCCTCGGCTGGTGGGGCATCAAAACCCTCGGCGACTTCATGAACCTGCCACGCCAGGCGCTGGCCGAACGGCTGGGGCCGGAGAGCGGGCACTGGCATGATGTGCTGCACGGAAAGTCATGCCGCCTGCTCCGCCTCCACCGTCCGCCGGAAAGTCTGGCGCAACGCATCGATTTCGAGGACGCCGCCTGCACGCTCGATCCGGTGATTTTCCTGCTCAAGCGTCTTCTCCACACCCTCGCCGGCCGTCTGGCGGGCCGGTCGCTCGCCGCCGGGCTGCTCGACCTGCGGCTGACCCTGGAGTCCGGCAATACCCTCACCCGCCGCATCCGCCTGCCGGATCCGCAGACGGCGGTGGAAGGCATGCTGGCCCCTCTGCAAACCTGGCTGGAATCCCTCCGGCCGGATGCGGCGGTTGTCGCCCTAGAACTCGATGCGGAAGCCACCGCCAAGGACGCCTCCCAGCGCGACTGGCTCCACCGGGAACTGCCCAACCCGTCACGCTGGGCGGAAACGCTGGCAAAACTGGAAGCGCTGCTCGGGCCGGGCCATGTCGGTGTTCCCGTGCCTGCGGACTCCCATGCAGCGGACGCTTTCATCCTCCGTCCGGCGGCGGGAAACGCCGGTGCTGTCCTTGCCCGGCCGTACCATCCCGCCTGCCCGGTGCCGCTGCAACGCTACCGCCCTCCCCGCCCCATCGCCGTGGCCCATGAATGGACCGACGGAAGGCCCGTGCCACTCGCGCTGCTCACCGGTTCCCATCCCGGTGAGATCACCGGTCGCCGTGGTCCTTTTTCCTCCTCGGGCACATGGTGGCAGCCGTCGGAAGCATGGCAGCGGCTGGAGTGGGACATCCAGATCGCCAGCCGCCATCTGCTGCGGCTCGTCTTCGAAACGCCGGACCGCTGGCAACTGGAGGGCATCTACCGGTGACAGCCCCCTTCGCGGAACTGCACGCCCTCTCCGCCTTCTCTTTCCTGGAAGGGGCCAGCCAGCCGGAAACGATGATCCGTCATGCCGCCGAGCTGGGATACGGGACTATCGCCATCACCGACCGGGCGGGCTTCTATGGCTCCGCGCGGGCGCACCACGCGGCGAAGGAATGCGGCATCCGCGCCCTCGTCGGGGCGACGCTCGATCTGCCGGACGGCACGTGCTTTCCCGTCCTGTGCGCCACGCGGGAAGGCTACCGGATGATGAGCCGCCACCTGAGCGACCGTCACCTGCTGCCGGAGGAACCCCACAGCCTCCCCCATGGCACCGGGCATCTGGTCGCCCTCACCGGCGGGCGTGACGGCCCGGTGTGCAAGCCCCTGCTGCGCGACGACCGACCACAGGCACTGGAAGCCGCGCAACGGCTGGTCACGCTGTTCGGCAGGGAAAATGTCTTTGTGGAACTCCACCGCCACGGACTGCGGGAAGACGGACGCATCAACCGCCACCTCATCGATCTGGCCGGGCATCTCCGCGTTCCCGTGGTGGCGAGCAACGCCCCCCTCCACGCCACACGCGGCGACCGGCGGCTGGCGGATGCCTTCGCCTGCCTCCGCCATCATGTGCCGCTCGACCGGGCCGGACGCCTGCTGGCCGCGAACGGTGAACGCCACCTGAAATCCCTCCCGGAAATGGCCGCGCTTTTCGCCGATCTGCCGCACGCCATCCACAACTCGCTGCGCCTCGCGGAACGGATCGGTTTCACGCTGGAGAACCTCGGCTACCGCTTTCCGGCTTTCTCCGACGGTCAGGGAAAGCCGCTATCGCTGGATGAGCAGTCCGCACGCCTCCGTCACTTGGCCTACGCGGGCGCTCGGAAACGCTACGTGAAATCCAGCGCCAGGGTGAAGCAGCAGCTCGAAAAAGAACTGGCGTTGATCGGGCAGCTCGGCTTCCCAGGCTACTTCCTGATCGTCCACGAGCTGATGGAATTCGCCCGCGGGCGCGGCATCCTCTGCCAGGGCCGGGGGTCTGCCGCGAACTCGGTGGTCTGCTACTGCCTGGAGATCACCGCCGTCGATCCCATCAAACATGAACTCCTCTTTGAAAGGTTCCTGTCGGAGAACCGGAAAACCTGGCCGGACATCGACATCGATTTCCCATCGGGCGACCGCCGGGAGGAGGTCATCCAGCACGTCTATAAAAAGTATGGCGTCCGCAACGCGGCCATGACCGCCAACGTCATCACCTACCGCTCGAAATCGGCATTCAGGGAAATGAGCAAGGTGCTGGGCTTTCCGCCGGAACTGGCTGACCGCTTCTCCAGCGGCTCCCACCGTTTTTTCCGCAAGGATGACGAAGTGGCGGAAGTGAAAAGCCAGTTCGAGGACCAAATCGCCCCTCTGATCCCCCCTTCCCACCCGCGCCTCGCCGCGCTGGACCACCTCTTCCACGCGGCGCTCGGTATGCCCCGTCACCTCGGCCAGCACTCCGGCGGCATGATCATCTGCGACCACGGGCTGGATGCCGTCGTCCCGCTCCAGCCCGCCACCATGCCCGGCAGAACCGTCGTCCAGTGGGACAAGGACGATTGCGAGGACTTGGGCATCGTCAAGATCGACCTCCTGGGACTCGGCATGCTCGCCGCCATCGAGCATGCGCTGGAGATCCGTTCCCGCCGCGGTGATCCGGTGGACCTCGCGAAGATCCCGAAAGACGACCCCGCCGTGTTCGATCTGCTCTGCCGGGCCGACACCATCGGCACCTTCCAGGTGGAATCCCGCGCCCAGATGGCGACCCTGCCCATCCTGCGTCCCCGCACCTTTTACGATCTGGTGGTGGAGGTGGCCATCATCCGTCCCGGCCCCATCGTCGGGGATCTCGTCCATCCCTACCTCCGCCGCCGCAACGGCCGTGAGCCGATCGACTGCATTCATCCGGACTGTGCTGAAAACCTGAAGCGCACCTTCGGCGTCCCCCTGTTCCAGGAACAGGTCCTCCGCATGGCGATGGATATCGCCGGCTTTACGGGAGCGGAGGCCGACGAGCTGAGGCGGGCCATGGATTTCAAGCGCAACGACGAACGCATGCAAAAGGTCACCGCCAAGCTCCGGCTCGGCATGACCGCGCGGGGAATCAGCGAGGAGGTGCAGCAAAAGGTCGTCGCCGCCATCGGTTCCTTTGCGCTCTACGGCTTTCCGGAAAGCCATGCGATCTCCTTTGCCCTGCTGGCCTACACTTCCTGCTGGCTGAAGGTCCACCACCCGGCGGAGTTCTACACCGCTCTCATCAACCACCAGCCGATGGGCTTCTACTCGGTCCACACCCTCCTCCAGGACGCGAAACACCGCGGCATGCGGGTCAAGCCGGTGTCCTGCCTGTCCAGCGAGGTGCAGACCACCGTCGAGGATGACCTCACCATCCGGCTCGGCTTGCACCGGCTCAAGGGGCTGTCAGCCGCCACCGCCGCCCGGATCACCGGGATGAGAGAGGTTCAGGCTTTCTCCTCGCTGGAGGACTTCCTTTCCCGGGTGAAGCCCGGCGACAAGGAACGGCGGATCCTCGCCCGGGCCGGAGCCTTGAACGGGCTTCCCGAAGTCGCCCACCGCCGTCAGGCGCTCTGGCAGGTGGAACTACCCCTCCACGACGAACTGCTCCCGCCCGGCAGACCCGGCCCAGTGGAATATCTCCCTGTCATGTCGTCCACCGAGCGGCTGTCGGCGGACTTCGAGATCCAGGGAGCTTCCACCGGCCCGCACCCGATGCAGCTCTGGCGCAAACGGTCGGCAGACAGGAAGATCCTCCGCGCCAACGACTTGCGGAACCTGCCCCACGGCATCCCCGTCACGGTGGCGGGCATGGTCATCTGCCGCCAGCGCCCCGGCACCGCCAAGGGGCACTGTTTCATTTCGCTGGAGGATGAGACCG
Organism: Luteolibacter sp. SL250; assembly: GCF_026625605.1. Classification (NCBI taxonomy): domain Bacteria; kingdom Pseudomonadati; phylum Verrucomicrobiota; class Verrucomicrobiia; order Verrucomicrobiales; family Verrucomicrobiaceae; genus Luteolibacter; species Luteolibacter sp. SL250. The sequence goes on along the minus strand of NZ_CP113054.1, from coordinate 2,494,217 downwards.
GCATCGCCAACCTGTTCGTGAAAAAGGAAACCTTCCACCGGCTGCGCGCCGTGATCACCAGCGAGCCGTTCCTGCTCTCCCATGGCCATCTCCAGCGGTCGGAAGGCGACCAACCGACGGTTTTCATCCACCACATCGAGCCGTTGCCGGGTGTGGAAGCCAGCCAGGCGGCACGGTCACATGATTTCCACTGACCAGTGGCTACGGCGGTCTGGAACCACCATCCTCCGCCAGGGGAATGAATGGGGTGAAGCGGAGCTTTGTTGAAAATCCCGGCGCGGACTCCATTGTGGCGGCGGGCAATGGCAGGAACGACCGCGGTATGTTCTCCGCCGCCCGCCCGGGCATCGCCGCGATCCAGAAAGAAGGTGTCGCTGTGACGGGTTGTGTCTTCGACGCCTCCGAACTCCTGCAATGCCCCACCCGCCTCACCGCCACCCTCCGTTCCTGACTGACATGACCACCATCACTCCCACCGCTCTCCGCGAACTCCTCACCGCCGATCCCTCAGCCGAACTCATCGACGTCCGCACTCCGCTGGAGTTCAGGGAAGTCCACGCACAGGGCGCGAAGAACCTGCCCCTGGACACCCTGGATCCGTCCTCCCTGCCGGACGGCAAGCCCATCTACCTTCTCTGCCGTTCCGGACAACGTGCCACCCGTGCCGCTGAAAAATTCTCCTCCTCACAGCTACCCGTCGTGGTGGAGGGCGGGACGCTCGCCTGGGTGGAGGCCGGCCTGCCGGTGGTGCGGAGCGAGAAGAAGGTCATCGGTCTGGAACGTCAGGTCCGCATCGCGGCCGGTTCCCTGGTCCTCACGGGGTTTCTGCTGGGATGGTTTGTGAATCCCCATTTCTTCTTCCTCTCCGGTTTCGTGGGGGCGGGACTCGTCTTCGCCGGTATCACCGACTGGTGCGGGATGGGACTGCTCCTTGCGAAAGCCCCCTGGAACCGCTGACATCACGGGTCCACCGGCCCAGCCCCAGATCCCACCGTGCCCGACCACTCCTATTCCGAGTATATCCCCAAACTTCTCGCCTCCTACGAGAAATTCGGAGGCCTCAACAACGCCGACGCCCTCAACCTGCCTTCCAAGCACGCCGTGGGCGAAATCTGCGAGGGCCTGCTGCAGTTGCTTTTCCCGGGCTTCCTCGACAATGACGTCGTTCATTCCGGCAACCTGGAGGAGATCACCGGCGAGCGTCTGGCATCCGTGATCGGCAGGCTGGAGGACCAGGTGCGGAAGAGCGTCCGCATTGGGAATCCCACCAAGCCCACCGGCCTGACACCGCCCATCATCCGGAAGTTCTGCAAGGCGCTCCACATCGTCCGGGAGATCCTCCGCACCGACATCGAGGCCGCCTACAACAACGATCCCTCCGCCCGCAGCCATGAGGAGATCATCCTTTCCTACCCGTTCATCGAGGCCATCGCCATCCAGCGGCTGGCCCACCGGCTCTACCGTGCGGGCGCGCCGATGATCCCGCGCATGATGACGGAGTGGGCGCACTCCCGCACCGGCATCGACATCCACCCCGGGGCCTCCATCGGCGCCCATTTCTTCATCGACCACGGCACCGGCGTGGTCATCGGAGAAACCTGCAACATCGGCAACCACTGCAAGATCTACCACGGCGTGACCCTGGGCGCCCGCACCTTCATCAAGGACGAACACGGCCACGTCATCAAGGGACTCAAACGCCATCCCAACCTGGGCGACAATGTGACCGTCTATCCGAACTCCACCATCCTCGGCGGGGAAACGGTCATCGGTTCGAACTCCACCATCGGTGCGAACGTCTTCCTCATGCACAGCATCCCGCCGGACAGTCTGGTCATCCACGAGGAAAAGAATCTCTCCATCCGCAGCAAGGTGGAGCGCCGCGCCGACCTCACATGGTCGATTTGAGCGAAGCTCAGATCAAACATCGAACATTGAACGTCCAACATCGGACGCTGAAGTGAGGAATCCTTCTTAATCCTATAATCTGCGCTTAAAAAATCTCACCGTCCGAGACTTTCCAACGTCTGCGCGGGGCCGCATCTCATTGGTGGAACCGGACCACCGCGCCGCCGGATCCGCTTCCAGGGTCATAGCCGAGGCTGATCTCGCACCAACGGTGGTTCCCCGGCTTGTAGCCCAGGCCACGCAGCCATTTACCGGTGCGCCGGACACACTCCCGTTCCTCCGCCTCCGTCCAGTTCTCCCAGCCAACCGAGCCGCTCCCGGCATCCCCAACACGCAGGGACACCGTCACCAGGTCACCTTGGTAAAAACAAAGGCCAGCCGCCAGCAAGCCCCCCTCAACGGGAGCCTGCGGGAGATGCCGCCATACAAAACCGTTCCCCATCTCCTCCTCAGTGGAGCCGCACAGCAAGACCGCCTGCTTTTCCTCCATCCCCCTCGCGATCCGCAGACCGCACGGGTGATGGAGCACGAACTCCCCGCTCAACAAGATTCCTTCCCTCATCCCGCCAACCGTCCGTCTCAGGCTTGGGTAACCACCCGTTTCGGAGCCGCACCCGCAAGGAGCTGCCTCACCTTGTCCATGTCCCCCCTCCTCACGAACCATCGCAGGGTTTTGGAAGAAAGAACCCATCCGAGATCTTCCACGGCCATTCTCCTGCCCGTAAGCAGGCCCACGTATCTGGCATCCCCGTCCGTGACTTCCATATACGGCCTGACGATGATGAGAAACGTCAGGATCAGGCCCAGTATCAGGATGATGCCCGCAGCAGGCAGCGAGCCGGACAACTGCGCGATACATCCCGTCAGCAGCAACGGTGAACAGATGCTGCGCAGGCAATAGCGCACACGGACCGGGGACGATGGTGGGAGGGATGCCATGGTGGTCTTAAGGGATGCCTTATTTTTGAAGACTCCTGACATTCGCCACAACGGATCCGACCGGGCAACCCGAATATGCCCGGCTACCATGAACCCGGCAGCTTACTCCACGAATCTGCCGCCCATCCGCATTTTCACCACCCGTCTTCCGGGATCATCACGAGGTTTTGCTGGGAAAGAAGCCCTTCTCTCCCCAGCGTATGGTAACTCCAGAAACCCAAAACCCATGCTCCAGGATTTCCAGAATCTCGCGCTGACCAGACGCCAATTTTTCCGGCGCTCCGGGACGGGGCTCGGCGTTGCGGCGGTATCATCACTGCTGGCAAAAGCCGGTCTCGGTTCGACGGCGGATGCAGGACTGCCCCATGCCGCCGCGAAGGCGAAGCGGGCGATCTACATTTCGCTGATCGGCGCTCCATCGCAGATCGACCTGTTCGACCACAAGCCGGAACTGGCGAAGCGGTTCAAGGAAGATCTGAAAGACTATCTGGCGAAGCAGGGCGAGCGGCTCACGGGCATGACCTCCGGCCAGGCGGCGTTCCCGCTGGCACCATCCATCTTCAAGTTCGCCCAACACGGACAGTCCGGCACCTGGTTCAGCGAGCTGTTGCCATGGCACGCGAAAATGGCGGATGACATCTGCGTCATCCGGTCCATGCACACGGATGCCATCAACCATGAGCCCGCGAACCAGCTCGTCTGCACAGGGTCCATGCAGAACGGGAAGGCATCGATCGGTTCCTGGCTTTCCTACGGATTGGGATCCATGAACAAGGATCTTCCGGACTTCGTGGTGCTGCATGCCAGGCACAGCTCCCCGTATTCCAACGTGCAGGCCATCTCCTCCCGCCTCTGGGGTTCCGGCTTCCTCCCGGGCAAGCACGCGGGCGTGGCCCTGCGGGCCGCCGGTGACCCCGTGTTGTATCTGAACGACGCACCGGGCATTTCCCGTGAAACGCGGCGCACCATGCTGGACGGCATCAACGCGCTGAACCGGAAATCCTTCGGCACGATCAACGATCCGGAGATCCAGACCCGCATCCAGCAGTATGAGATGGCCTTCCGCATGCAGGCGTCCGTTCCCGAGCTGGCCGACCTTTCAGGGGAAACGGAAGCGACCTACCAACTCTACGGCGAGGACAGCAAGACACGCGGCACCTTCGCGAACTCCACCCTCATGGCACGGCGGCTCCTGGAGCGCGGCGTGCGCTTCGTCCAGATCTTCCACCGCGGCTGGGACCAGCACGGGAACCTGCCACGCGACCTGGCCTCCCAGTGCAAGGACGTGGACCAGGGGGCCTACGGGCTGATCCAGGACCTCAAACAACGCGGCATGCTGGAAGACACGCTCGTCATCTTCGGCGGCGAGTTCGGCCGCACCGTTTATTGCCAGGGTGGTCTCAGCGAGACGAACTACGGCCGGGACCACCACCCGCGCTGCTTCTCCCTTTGGATGGCGGGCGGCGGCATCAAGCCCGGCACGACCTACGGTGAGACGGACGACATGAGTTACAACATCGTGAAGGATCCCGTCCACATCCGCGATCTGCATGCGACCATCCTGCACCAGCTCGGACTCAACCATGAGCGGCTGTCGTTCAAGTTCCAAGGCCTCGACCAACGATTGACCGGAGTGGAACCCGCGAAGGTGGTGGGTGGGATCCTCGCATGACGAAGCCGCGCCGCTTCCGTTGGCTCGTAAAATCCGCCGCCGTGGTGGTCGCGGTGGTTATCGTCTGGCTCATATGGCTGGGCATCTCCATCCACCGCTTCGGTTCGGAGGACCAGGCGCGCCCGTCCGATTGCATCATCGTGCTGGGTGCCGCAGTTCACGGGGATGTGCCCTCGCCGGTCTTTCTTCAACGGCTGCGCCACGGGGTGGATCTCCAGCACAGGGGCATGGCGCGGAAGATCATTTTCACCGGAGCCCGTGCGGAGGGAGACAGCCATTCGGAAAGCGGGATGGGCGAATTCTTCGCCCGCAGCATGGGCATCCCCGCGGACAACATCCTGATCGAGGAACGCTCTACTACCACGCTTGGCAATCTGGTGGAGGCAGCCGCATTGATGAAGGAACACCGCCTGGAATCCGCCATCATCGTCAGCGATCCCGACCACATGAAGCGGGCGATGAGGATGGCGCGGGATCTCGGCATCCGTGCGTATTCCTCCCCCACCCCGACATCCCGCTACCAGTCATGGAAAACGCGGCTGCCTTTCCTGCTGCGGGAGATGTATTTCTTCCACCACTATCTGGTGACAGGCGATTGATGCCCGGTCGATTGAAGTGGCCGGAGCTGGAAAGTAAGGAGGAGGCACACTCCTGTGCCTCGGCGGCATTGGCGATGCGGGATAAGATGGATCTGTCGTAAATGGCCTTTGCTATGGATTCCCAATGCCGCCGATGGACAAGAATGGGAGCGAAGCGGACATAGCGGCAAAGCCGCAATGTCCACCCTCCTTACTTGAGCTTCGCCCATGCTTCCTCCACCCGCTTTTCGGACACCTTTACAACAGTGGGAATTTCCGGGGCGAAGATGGATACACGCAGCTCCTCCAGCATCCAGCCGTGCGGCCACAGGCGAGGTTCCTCCGGCGCGTGCATCCATGCTTCATACCACGGCGACCACAGCCGCCGCATCTTGTCCATCTTCTCCAGATCCTTCACGATGGGCAGGGACGAAACACGGTCCAGCCGCGCGCGCATCGCCTTCAGCCTGCGCGGGTAGTCACGCAGCCCGGAGAAGCCCGCACGCCACGCGAACCTGCCACGGAAGAGCCATGTCAATTCCTCCTCCAGATCCTCCGCGATCTCACCATAGTTGCGATCGCCTTTGTTCCGGTCGATCCATGTCCGGATCTCAGGCAGGATCTCGAAGATCTCATCGAGCGCCATGCCGATGACCGCGGCGGCATCATACCAGCGCCCGCGTGCCTTTTCCTTCATGGCCGCGAAATCCTGCGGTGACCGGGGGAAAGCGCCTCCCGCCGCGCCTTCCGCGCAAAGCAGGATCAGATCCTCCAGTGAGGTTCCGCCCACGCCGAGGCGCGGCATCTCCACCTTCGCCATCATGCCGAGGGGGAACTTTTTCTTCAAATAGTTCACCTGGTCCTGGTGGGCCAGCCAAAGCAGCCGCGCGCCGCCCGCACGGTGGGATTCCGCCGCTTCGACCGGATCGGTATAGGCACGGACACCCACCGACTTCCCCTCATCCACCAGTGCCGGATAGGCGGGTCCGCCCGGAGTCATCACCAGCTCGGGCAGGCTCTCACCATCCCATGAACTGATGCCCCGCCGCTCGACATCCGCATTCGCCGCCGCTTCGAAACGCACGCGCATGCGGTCGGCGAGCTGCAGCTTCAGCACCGACACATCCTCGCCCATCGCCAGCTCGCCGCCATCATCGTCACAGACCCAGATCTTCGTCACCAGATGTGGTGGCAGGCGGGAGGCGTCGAAATCCCCCGCAGGAACGAACGCTCCTGTACGATCTTTCACGTACTCGACCATCGCCTGATACAGCGGACGATCCTTCGGAGCGGCTTTCCACAGTTCCGCGAAACCCTGCGCCACGGAGGCGATGGGCTGGCATACGCGCCGGAAATCCTTTGGCAAAGAGCGCAGCAGGATCTCCGCGCGTTCCTCCAGATCCCCGTCCACGCCCCATGGGGGCAGCCAGTCCGGCAGGCCCGGCAGTTGGTCCACATGGACGCCCAGCGTCACGCCATCATCCCGTTCTCCGGCAGCGGCATGGTAGTAGATGGCATACTCATTACCGTCATGGCGCACCATGTCCGGGTAGCCGTCCAACCCCAGGTATTCCAGATCCTCCGCCACCACGTCACCAACGGACATGATGAGATTGTCCTCATGCTTCTCCCGCCACTTGTGGAAGCCCGCCGCCGTGTTGATCTCGCCGGGCACACGTTCTTCGAAGAACCGCAGCACCGCATCATCGCTCCACAACCCGCCCGGACGGCGCAGCTTCTGTTCGATGAGCTGGAGTTCCTCCCGCAGCTCCTCCATGCGGTCCAGGAAGCGGCACTTCCTCTTCAGCCCGCCACCGACCACTCCCTCGCGGAGAAAAATGCCGTGCGCGGCCTTGGGATCCACACGTCCGTAATGAACGCGACGCCCGGCCACCACCGGCAAGCCGCCGCAGATGACCGTCTGCTTTCCATACACCGCGCCCTGGCCTTCGTCCCAATGCGCTTCACCGTAACGGCTGGTGCAGAGATGAGGCGCGACTTCCTCCACCCACTGTGGATCGATCCTGGCGACACGGCGGGCGTAGAGCTTCGATGTCTCCACCAGTTCCATCGCCATCACCCACTCCCAGCGCTTCGGCGCACCGAAAAGTCCCGAGCCGGGGAACACGGCGAAAAACCCGCCACCCGCACTGCGGTAGGCCTTGTTCTCCCGATCCCACAGACCGAACTGCCGCGGCACCCCGGAGAGCAGCGCCTTGTGGATGGTGGCATAGCTTCCCTGACCGGCGAAGTCCTTGCCCATGGCGCCGATCTTCACCTTCCATTCGCGCTCCAGCAGATCCTGCAGTTCCCCAGCCACGTTCCCCCACTCCACCGCGCGGCGTGCGTTGAGGAAAAGCGGCCCGCAGAATTTCCGCAGCGCGTTCATGCGCCAACGTCCGCGATCATCACGGAATGCGGAGACGTCCTTCCACATCCGCAGGATGCCGGTAAAGTCACTCTCCGCATCCTTCCAGCGCGCATGCGCCGCATCCGCCTCCCGCGCCTTCTCCGCCGGGCGTTCCTTCGGATCGTTCGACTCCAGCGCCGCCACGATGGGCAGCACCTCGGCCAGGCAACCTTCCTTCCTAGCTTCGATCAGCATGCGCCCCAGCCGCGGATCGACCGGCAGGCGCGCCATCTCCCAGCCGGATTCCGTGAGCTGCTTCTCCTTGTCCAGCGCGCCGACCTCCCGCAGCGTGCGGTAGCCCTCCGACACCGCCTTCGCCGCAGGTGGGTCGAGAAATGGAAACTCGTCGATCTCCGGCAGTCCCAGCGCTTTCATCCGCAGGATGACACCCGCCAGCGAGCTGCGGCGGATCTCCGGGTCCGTGAATTCCGGCCGCTCCAGCAGCTCGCTTTCCTCATAGAGGCGCACGCAGACGCCATCCCGCACGCGGCCGCAGCGGCCCTTCCGCTGCCGCGCGCTGGCCTGGCTCACCGGCTCGATCTGCAGGCGTTGCACGCCCTTTCCCGGACTCCAGCGGCTCACCCGCGCGATGCCCGTGTCCACCACGCAGGCGATGCGGGGAATGGTCAGCGAGGTCTCCGCGACGTTCGTCGCCAGCACCAGCCGCCGCTTGTTCCCCGGTTGGAAAACCCGCTGCTGGTCGCCCAGCCCGAGCCGCGCGAAAAGTGGCCGCACCTCCGTGCCACGGTATTGCCTGCCCTCCAGCACGTCCGCGCACTCGCGGATCTCACGCTCGCCGGGCAGGAAGACCAGCACGTCCCCCTGCGGCTCCATCACCGTAAGGTCATCCACCGCACGCGCCACATGCTGCGGCAGCTCCTCGTCATCCTTCGGCGGCAGGAAAAACTCCGCCACCGGAAACATGCGGCCCGGAGCCTCGATGACCGGCGTGCCATGGCCGAAGAACGCGGCGAAGGCACCCGCATCCAGCGTCGCGGAAGAGATCACGATTTTCAGGTCCTTCCGCCGGTCCAGCAGTTGCTTCAGGTAGCCCAGGAGGAAGTCGATGTTGAGAGACCGCTCATGCGCCTCGTCGATGATGAGCGCACCATATTGCTTCAGGCTGCGGTCACCCTGCGTCTCCGCGAGCAGGATGCCATCCGTCATGAACTTGATCCGCGTGTCCCGCGTGGTCTTGTCCTCGAACCTCACCTGGTAACCGACGAACCCACCGAGCGGCACCCTGAGTTCCTCCGCAACCCGCTTCGCCACGCTGGCCGCCGCGATCCGCCGCGGCTGCGTGCAACCGACCCGGCCGCCATCCGGCCCCAGTGCCTCCGCCACCATCTTCGGGAGCTGGGTCGTCTTTCCGGATCCCGTCTCACTCACCACCACCACCACACGGTGCGCCCGCACCGCCGCGATGATCTCATCCCGATGCTCCACCACCGGCAGCTCCGCCGGGTAATTCCACCTTCCTGTAAATTCGCTCATTTCTCCACGGAATCACCCATCCGTCCGCCTCTGCGTGCGGGCAGGGAAAGTAACAGGTTCCACCATCCGGTCAACCAACGCCCTTTTTTGGCTAAGAATGATCTTTTATCCCCCATCGGTCAGAAAGATGGCGAGAAATCCCCCGTCGGTTCCGTATGGTTCCCTTAATCCCTCCGGACCTGATGCCGGATGGGATCCAAAAATCCACAAACCCACATCCCAGCACCATGAAGACCCCATGGAAGGTCGCCATGTTCACCTTTGCCTGTCTGGCCCCAGCGGCGCATTCGGCGAAAGTGGAGGCCGACTTCAATGACCTCAATATCGGAGACACCCGCACGGTTGGCTTCGGCGGCTCACAGAACAACAACGTCCTCAACACCGGCCGTGGCTTCGCCACCGGTGGCGATGGCGAGTATAACAACGGCACGGGAGTGGTGAAGTTCCACGCGGGTGATCTCGCAGCCCCGGCCGGAGTCCAGAATTTCCGCAGCGAACAGAAGACACCGGTGGATCCCGCCGCCGCCGGCCTCGGTGTGGTCTTCACCTCGGACACGACCACCGTGGAACCGTTCCACACGCGGATGCAGGAGCGAAAATTCGCCACCGCGCTCACCGGAACGGAAATCTGGTTCTCTTTCCTTTTCAAACTCAATGGCCCTGCGGCGCAGGGACAGGTATTCTTCAACTCCCCCGCCACCACGGATGGAGGCGCCTCCGCCGGTGGCTTTGGCATCTCCCTCGGACATCCTTCCAAGCCTGGTGCGGTTGCCGTCAACCTCGACCCGGTGCAAACGCCGAACGATGTGCCGAACAGCAGCCCTCTCCTCTACTTTGACGGCACCAAAGGGGTGGAAACCGCAAACACCTCCGCCATCACCGCGCACCTGGTCGTCGGACGCATCACCTACAATGCATCCGGATTGGATATCATCGACGTCTGGCTCGATCCCGCGGATGCTTCGAATCCCACCGCCACCGCACCAACCCTGACGACAACCAGTGATGAAATCCCCGCCGAGGGTCTTTTCTCGGTCGCTTTTGAGGGAACGCGCAATCTCGCGCCGGTGCTCAGCGGATCGAACTATGTTTCCGGAGGGCAGTTCTACCTCGATCACTTCCGGATCAGTGATGACGCCGATGGACTGGCGTTCGTGACCGGCAACATCGAGAGCGATCCGAAACTGGTGATCGACTCCACCAGCACCGCCACCAGCCTGAACTTCCGGGGCGTCTATGGAACAGGGTCTCCTGTCACGGCGGCACCCCGCACCATCACGCTGCGCAACACCGGCGCGAGCAATCCCATCACCATCAACAGCATCGGGTTCCAAGCGGCGACGACGGTTTTCAATGTATCCACGGAAGCAACGCTTCCGGTCACGCTGGCGCCAGGCCAGACCACCTCCTTCACGGTCGGCGGCAGCAGCAGCGCCTTCGGTGTGGCCCAGTCCGCCACCCTGGCCGTCAACACCAGCGTCCCGGAACAGAACATGACTTTCCCGGTGTCCGCCACCTTCTTCACGGCAGGCACCAGGCTCACCGCGAACCCTGGATTCGAAACTGGCACGGACGGCTGGCTTTCCGACAACTTCAGCCTGAACACGCCGGCCGGGCGTGTCACCCCGGGTGCGATCGGCTCCGCGGGGATGGCCCACCTGAAAGGGATGGGCGTCACGGGATCCCCGGACAACTTCAGCCAAACCATGATCAACGGAGCGGCGGACTGGGAGATGACGTTCTACTTCAGCCCCCTGGATGGTTCCGTTTTCTCCGAATATCACTCGGAAGGCAACGCCCCGGAGGGTAATGACCGCACCTTCCAGGTCGTCATCCAGTCCAACAACACGCCCCCCACCCCCGCGAGCGGGACGGAAGGCACCTACACGGATGCGAACAACGGCAACGCCGCCCTCATCAACCTGGCCTACCTGCCTGCGAATGACCAGGGTTTCTCTGTCTTCAACGGATCATCATGGGAATCATTGGGACTGCCACTCATCGTCGGCTCGATCGATGCGAACAAGGACGGAAGCCTGCGTTCCAGCCATGGTGACAGCGTGGTGTTCTATCTCGTCCGTATCAAGGGAACCGGCTTCGGAACCTCCTCGGCGCGGTACAGCATCTCCGTTTCCCAGCCGAACTCCGTCACGACGGCGGCCACCGTTTCCAATCTGGCGACCTGGTCGTCGGATGCGGGAACGGACCATACCCCCGGCTCTTTCACCTTCCCCACCGGGGATGTCTCCCGCTCCGGTGGACTCACAACCAGCTACTGGATCGATGAGGTGTCGTTCTACGCGACGGAAGCGGCGGATCCGGATTTCTCCGTTGTCCCCACGGGTGAGATCGTCTCCCACAACGGAGTGACGACCTCCGGCGGCATCACCATCACCAACACGGGTTTCACACAGGATCTGGTCATCACCGGAGTGGAATTCAACCAGACCGTTGCCACCAGCCCGCAGGTGTTTCCCCTCACCATCCCACCCGGCACCTCCCGGGCACTTCCCGTCGATGTGATCCCGGCGAACTTCGCCACCGGGAACAACGCCACACGTCTGACCGCCACGGTGAAAAGCGATCTGCCAACCAACCCCGACCGCAACGTCATCATCACCTGCGTGGGCACCACGGACCAGAATCTGGCGGGAAACTGGAACTTCCAGGTGGATGGCGGTGACCCATGGACCGATTGGGATACCTGGGCCAGTTGGGCCGAAATCGAGACCGCGAATGCCTCCAAGGATGTGCCTGGCCTTCTCGACGGCACCGGAAAGGCAGCCTATCTGGGCAACAACTCCGCCATCAGGAGCACCTTCGGTGCGTCCACATCCGACTTCGTGGTGGAGTTCCCCTTCGCGCTGAAAGCCACCACCACGGACTTCCGCATGTTCAACCTGCTGATCCACACCGTGGATGGACGGAACATCAACATCCGCTACAGGAACGATGTGTGGCAGTGCTTCCAGGAAGGGACCGGCTGGCAGGACGTCATCACAGGAACACCCATCGTGGCGTCTGCGGATGGCAACAACGACGGCGACCTCGCCGATGCAGGTGACACGAAGAACGTCCATAAGTTCCGCCTGACCGGCACCGGATGGGGCACTCCCGCCGCCACCTACCGGATCGAGATCCTGGACGCCGCCGACCAACCGTTCGCCTCATCCGCGCCGGACCTCGCCTTCTTCCAAGGCGGAGTCCCCGCCGCAGGCGCCACTTCCGTGACCTTCCAGGCCCAGATGGAAAGCTGCCCCGGTTACTGGGTGGATGATGTGTCGGTGCGCTCACTGGCACCTCCCGCCGCCACCGAGCTGAAGATCACGGGCATCTCCGGGGGACCGGGGACGTTCATCCTCCACTGGGACAGCCAGGGCACTCCGGTGACCGTCGAGCGCTCCACCACCCTCCTGCCTCTGTCCTGGGAGGAAATCAGCATCAATGACGGAGACGGCACGCACACGGACTCTTCAGCTCCGGCTGGCCGCGCCTTCTACCGGGTGAAGCCCGTGGGCGCTCCCTGATCCCGGAAGGGCCAACCTCTCCGCCGTCCGCCCCGCCACGGGGCGGGCGGCGTCTGTTTTTCAGAACGGCTCGTCCCCCCAACCGGTGTCACGCCCCACCACCCACTCCTCAACCATGTCTCCGGGGAAGTCATCGAGGAAGCGCGACGGGCGGGTGATGATGTCGCCGGTGTAGGACTTCGGGTTCATCATGGGGTAACTCAGGTAAAGATCGTCCTTCGCCCGGGTGAGGGCCACGTAGAACAGCCGCCTCTCCTCTTCCAACGCCGGTTCATCGTCCGCCTCCAGGATGCGGCCGTTCGGAAACTGGCCGTCGGTGAGCCAGATGAGGAAGACCACCTTCCATTCGAGCCCCTTCGCCTGGTGGATGGAAGAGAGTGTCACCTTCTCATCATCCCGCGCGGATTTATCCCCGGAGGGATCCCCGTCCACCGCACTCATCAAGGAGAGCTGTGCGAGGAAATCGAGGATATCATCGAAGGTCGCCCCATACTGGGAAAGCTGCTCGATGTCGCTGCGGCGATTGTCGTAGTTGTCGAAGTTCGCCTTGAGGAACTCGTCATAGACGCCCTCCAGCACGCTGAAGATCATCTCCGAGGGACGGGCGAAAGTTCCTCCGGGGGTGAGTTCGTCCAGCGTGTAGCAGAGCTGCTCCCAGTGTTTGAGGGACTTTTTCGGAGCCTTGAACTTCAGGAGGATATCGGACCATTTCGGCGGTGGTTCCGGGTTTTTCGCAAAGCCGGTCCTGAGCCATTCCTGCCACAGCTTTTCCGCAGCCCCACCGCCGATGCCCGGCAGCAGCATGGCCATCCGCTTGAAGCTCACCTCGTCCCGCCGGTTGGTGACGAACCGTAGGAACGCGGCAATATCCTTGATATGCGCCTGTTCGAAGAACCGCAGCCCGCTGGTGATGCCGAACGGGATGCCGCGCCGGGTCAGCTCCATCTGCACCTCCATGCTCTGGAAATGAGCGCGGTAGAGCACCGCCATCTCCTCCAGTTCGATTCCCTCGTCCCGCAGTTCCAGGATGCGCTGCGCGACGAACGCCGCCTGCGTGTTGGGATCCTCCAGCGGCACCAGCGCCGGCTTCGCGCCGATGGCATCTCGGGACGAACGCAGGTCCTTCTCATACCTCGCCGTGTTCGCGCGGATCGCCGCGTTGGACAGATCGAGGATCTCCGGCACGCTCCGGTAGTTCGTCTCGATGGTGAAGACCCGGGACCCGGGGTAGCGTTGGGGAAATCCCAGGATGTGGTCCATGTCCGCACCGCGCCAGGAGTAGATCGACTGCGCGTCATCCCCCACCGCCATCAGGCTGTTGGACTCCCCCACCAGCAGATCGATCATGCGGCCCTGCACGGAGTTCGTGTCCTGATACTCGTCCACCAGGATGTGCCGGAAGCGTTTCCGATAGATCGCCAGCACGTCCGCATCCTCCTCCAGCAACCGGACTGTCTGCGTCAGCAGATCGTCGAAGTCCATGGAGTTCGTGTCGCGTTTCTTGTCCGTGTAGATTTCCCCCACCTTGCGGATCTCATCGAGCCAGTCGTAGAAGTACGGATACCTTTCACCGATGACATCCTCCAGGGAGGCCCCGGTGTTCTCGATGAGGCTGTAGATGGACGCCAGCACATCCGCTTTCGGGAAACGACGGCTCTTGGTGTCGATCTCGCACGCCGCCACCGCGGCGGCGAGCAGGGATTTCTGGTCATCCCGGTCGAGGATGGAAAAGGCGCGGGTGAAGCCGATCTCCTCCGCATGACGGCGCAGGATGCGATTGCCGATGGAGTGGAACGTCCCGGCCCACAAGTCGGACGTGTCGTGCGGCACCAGTTCCCGCACACGCTCCGTCATTTCCCGCGCCGCCTTGTTCGTGAACGTCAGCAGCAACACCTGCCTGGAGTCGATGCCGTGGTCCAGCAGCCATGCCACCCGGTAGGTGAGCGTGCGGGTTTTTCCGGATCCCGCCCCGGCGATGACCAGCGCCTTCCCCGGCGGGGAAGAAACCGCTTCATACTGCTCCGCATTCAGCGCCGCCTGGTAGTTGATGCCGGACGCGGGAGTGGCTCCGGGGCGGTGAAGGGAATACTGGCGGGCCATGGGACGCGGGGAAGATGACAGCACGGGCGACCGGGATCAACCCCGCTGAGGAGACTCCGTCCGGATGAATAATCTTGCTCTCCAGACCACGGAATGACTACTCCAGAGCCTATGAAACTCCCCTTGGTGATCGCTCTCCTCGCCTCCTGTCATACGACATACGCGGCGGTCAACCTCCCCTATGCCAATGATTTCGGTTCCTCCGCCTCGGATTTCACCGCAGGAGGAACCGGCACCTGGTCCGTGGGAAGCGGACGATATACCAACAACATCCCCACGGATGCTCCTTCGTATTCCGTCGCACAGGTTACGGGACTGGGCGGCGCCACCAAGCAGTCCTTCAGCATCTCCACGGTGATCGCCGCCGCCTCCGGCTCGTCCGCCTCCGTCGGCTTCGCCGTCCTCTCCAGCGGTTCCAACGTGAACACCTCCACATTCATCCTGGCGGATCTGTTCAACAACGGAACCCTGCGCTTCCGCCCGTTCAGCGCAGGCAGCCCCACCGGGACCGACATTTCCCTCGCCTCCCCGGTCAGATTCCTGGAGATCTCCACCCTGGGTGCCGTCAGTCTCTCCGTCACAGGCATCTACAATGGCGATGACTCCCTGACGCTCACCCTGTCCGCCACCCAGGGAGCCACCACCACCAACCATTCCACCACGTTCGCCAGCGGCAGCGTACCAACTGGCGATTTTTTCGGCTTCCGCAACCGGAACAACACGGGGGTCACCAACGTGACGCCCTACAGCGTGAGCTTGGACAGCGTCGCCATCAATGCGGTCCCGGAGCCGTCGGTGGCTCTGCTCACCGCCGGATTCATCGGCCTCGCAGCGCTGCGCCGCCGGCGCTAACGCGCTCCCGCCGTCAACTGGGATCCGGTTTCACGGATCCAACGATGAACATCGCCACTCTGCGTGGCTTGAGTCCAGTGCCATGACTGCGTTCAAGCATCCAATGCGTCGAAGATCTGCATTTTGCGGATTTCCCGATACGGCTGACGAACCATTTTATCCCGTCACGTCATGGCTTTACGCCTTGTATATCTGCATTTATTACCGTGCAAAATCCCTCCTTAAAATTGCATAAATCTGATATCGATACGCAAAATTCCCTATTTTAACTTATTTCGTGCCAACCAGTTGCGAAACTATTTCTCCGGATTAAGGCGCGGTTTGAAACAGTTAGAACCATCCTGTTTCAAACCAACCCCTAAGACCTATACCCATGAAACCGCTGACATCAGTCATCATCGCATCCGCACTCGCACTGCCTGCATTTGCGGGTGAACCCGCCTCCGCCCCGATCTCCTATCAATCCGCCGAGCCCGAATGGAGCTGGACCGGATTCTACATGGGTGTGCAGGTCGGCGGTGCTTTCAACACCGGCGACAATGGCGACCTTGAGTTTGACGGAGGCCCGGGGACCGCCGGTCCGGATGGCAACTTCGATGAAGTGATCCCCGCCTTCGGAAACAACTTCGACGGGAGCTTTGACTCGAGCTTCACGGGCGGCCTTTTCGCTGGTTACGACCATCAGTTCGGGCGGTTCGTCCTTGGCGGAGTGATCGACGCGAACTTCGCGGACATCAGGCAGCGCCAGAGCGGCTTCTCCGCCACACCGGCATTCTACCACGAGGATCGGGAGATCGACTTCATGGCCACAGGCCGCCTTCGCTTCGGCTATGCGTTCAACGACCGCGTGATGGCGTATGTCACGGGGGGTCTGGCCTACGCGAACGTGGACTATGATTTCAAGTCGAACACCCCCGCCACCGTTGCCAGCCGCGGCGGAGACAGCAGCCAGTTCGGCTATGTGGTCGGCCTCGGCTTTGAAGCCCGAGTCACCCGCAACATCTCGCTGGGTCTGGAGTATCTCTACACCAACCTGGGTGACGACAACTACAGGACAAACCTCAGCGGTGTCGGTGCATTCGCGCCTTCCACGGACACCCGTGGCTCCGACCGTGACTTCGACTACCACATGATCCAGGCGAAACTCGCCTACCGCTTCTGATCCACCCTCAGGTGTCCACCACCGATGGACGCCGCGGATTGCTTCGAGCTTGTCGTGGCCTGGCCACGGCAAGCTTTTCCGCTTCAGGCCCCAAGATAGGCTTCCTGCACCTGGGGATTCGCCTTCAGTTCCGCGCTCGGTCCTTCGAGGAGAATCTTTCCGGTTTCCAGCACGTAGCCATATGAGGACACATCCAGCGCGAGGTTCGCGTTCTGCTCCACAAGGAGGATGGTCAGGCCCTGCTCGCGGTTGATCTCCACGATCCGCTCGAAAATGGTCTTCACCAGCAGCGGGGCGATGCCAAGGGACGGCTCGTCCAGCATGAGGAACTTCGGTTTGGAAAGCAGCGCCCGGCCGATGGCCAGCATCTGCTGCTCCCCACCGGACAAGGTGCCGGCCGCCTGGGATGCTCGCTCCTTCAGGCGCGGGAACAGTCCGAAGACGTAGTCCGTCTGCTCCGCGATCCACTTCTTGTCCCGCTGGAGATAGGCCCCCATCTTCAGGTTCTCCGCCACCGTGAGGTTCGAGAAAATCATCCGTCCCTCCGGAACATGGCAGAGGCCATCCGCCACCACTTTGTTCGCCGGCAGACGGGAAATCTCATGGCCATCATAACGGATGCTGCCCGCAGCGGGTTTCACCAGACCGGAGAGGGCGCGCAGGGTCGTGGACTTCCCGGCACCATTCGCACCGATCAGCGTGACGATGCTACCCTTCTCCACCTTCAGGCTCACGCCGTGGAGGGCCTTG
Source organism: Luteolibacter sp. SL250 (assembly GCF_026625605.1). Classification (NCBI taxonomy): domain Bacteria; kingdom Pseudomonadati; phylum Verrucomicrobiota; class Verrucomicrobiia; order Verrucomicrobiales; family Verrucomicrobiaceae; genus Luteolibacter; species Luteolibacter sp. SL250. Next base: position 2,476,825 of record NZ_CP113054.1, on the reverse strand, counting down.
ATGGCACCGTAGGAAACGTGCAGATTTTCGACCTCAAGCATGGGCGGCTTCGATGGGGGTTGCTGCGGCGCCAAGATAGGCCTCGATGACCTTCGGGTGGCACTGGATTTCCTTCGGCGTGCCCTCGGCGATCTTGCGGCCGTATTCGAGGACGGCGATGCGCTGGCAGATGCCCATGACAACCTTCATGTCATGCTCCACCAGCAGGACGGCCAGGTTGTAGCGCTCCTTGATGAAATGGATGAGGTGCATGAGATCGTCCTTTTCGGACGGGTTCATGCCAGCAGCCGGTTCGTCGAGCAGAAGGAGCTTCGGCCGGGTGGCGAGGGCACGGACGATCTCCAGACGGCGCTGGTCACCGTAGGGCAGTGATGTCGCCTCCTCGTCACGGAAGCGGGCGAGCTTGAAGATCTCCAGCAGTTCGAGCGCGTGCTTCTCGGTCTCCGCCTCGCACTTCTTCCAGCCCCGGCCACGCCACAGCGCGCCGAAGTAGCCCTGGGGATTGTGCAGGCGTGCGGCGACGCGGATATTGTCGATGACGCTGAGCGATTTGAAGAGACGGATGTTCTGGAAGGTGCGGGCGATGCCGAGGTCGGCCAGCTTGCTGGGCTTCACCCCGCGGGTGCAGCGCCCTTCCAGACGGATGGTCCCGGACGTGGGCTGATAGACGCCCGTGATCATGTTGAAGGCGGTGGTCTTGCCCGCGCCGTTCGGTCCGATGAGGCCGATGAGCTCCCCTTCCCCCACGGTGAGGGAAAGTTCGCTAACGGCGGTCAGGCCGCCGAAGCGGATCGTCGCCTTGTCGAGTTCCAGAAGAGGGGCGCTCATGAAAGTTTCGCTTCGCGGCGGAGTTTGATGCGGGAGAAAAGCCACGCCGGGCTCAGGAGCATGAGCAGGATGATGAGCAGCGCATACACGATCATCCGGTACTCGGAAAACTCCCGGAGCAGTTCCGGCAACCAGGTGAGCAGGGTCGCGGAGGAAACAATGCCGAGGGTGGCCCACAGTCCCTTGAGCGGCACGCGTCCGCAGAAGATCCTCAGGCTTCCTTCAATCAATTCCCCCAGCGCACCGCCGAGGATGACCATGACCACGATGTCGATGGATTTCAGCCAGCCGAAGCCGACCGGGGAAAGGAACTGCTTGTGGTGGGCGTAGAGGCCACCCGCGATACCGGCGAAAAAGGCACCGGTGACGAACGCGGTGACCTTTGTCCGGGTCGTGTTCACCCCGTTCGACTCGGCGGCGATCTCGTCATCGCAGACCGCGACGAAGCCCCGGCCGTAGGTGGAGTTCACCAAGGCGGTGACGGCATAGATGGTCACCGCCGCCAGACCGAAGGTCCAGCCGAGGGTGGTGAGTTTCGGGATGCCTTTCAGGCCGCTCGCCGCGCCCACCGCCTGGGTGTTCTGCGCGATGACGCGGATGATCTCACCGAAGCCGAGCGTCACGATCGCCAGATAGTCACCGCGCAGGCGGAGCGACGGCACACCCACCAGGAATCCGACGCCGGCCGCCAACAGGCCGCCCGCGATGAGGGCGAGGGGGAAAAACCAGAACTCATCCACCACGGCAGCTCCCGCTTTCAGGGACAACCACGCGGAAAAATAGCCACCCACCGCCATGAATCCGGCATGGCCAAGGCTGAACTGGCCGGTGTAACCGTTGATGAGATTGAGGCTGGTGGCCAGGATGATGGCGATGCCCACATCCGTCCAGACCCCCAGGTAGTAGCGGTTGAACTGCGGGGCCAGGTAGGAGGCGACGATCGAAAGGACGATGCCAACGAACAGCCAGCGTTTTGCTCCGGGAAAAGGCATCAGACTTTCTCGACGGTGGACCGGCCCAGCAGACCGGCGGGTTTGAAAAGGAGGATGAGGATCAGGATGCCGAAAGCGATGGCGTCCCGATAGTTCGACAAGCCGGGGATACCGCCCGCGAAGGTCTCCAGCAGGCCGATGATCAGGCCGCCCAGAACCGCTCCCGGCAGGTTGCCGATGCCTCCCAGCACCGCGGCGATGAACGCCCGCAGACCGGGCTGCACGCCCATCAGCGGCTCGATGCCCGGTGCCTTGATCGAGTAGAGGATCCCGGCGATGGCCGCCAGCGCGGAGCCGAGGCCGAAGGTGAAGGAGATGATCCGGTTCACCGGTACGCCCATCAGCAGCGCGGCCTGCTGGTTGTGGGAGACGGCGCGCATGGCGGTCCCCACCCGGGTGCGCTGGACGATGAACCACATCCCCGCCAACAGGGCGATGGTCACACCGATCATCAGCAGGTCATTTCCGGAAACGATGACATTGCCGAAATGGAAGGTCTTCTCCGGGATCATCCGCGGGAATGCCTGCGGGGAGGCCCCGAAGACGCTCTTGTGCTGCCCGGTGAACTCGATGAACAGCGAAACACCGATGGCGGTGATCAGCACGGTCAAGCGAGGACGGTTCCGCAGCGGCCGGTAGGCCAGACGCTCGATGGTGATCCCGATGGCCGCACAGATGGCGGCAGCGGCGACAAAAACCAGGATCACCCCCACCGCGGACGTACCGCCCATCATTTTCTCAACCGCAGGGGCGAGATAGAAGGCGGAGAACGCCCCCAGCATCAGCACATCCGCGTGGGCGAAATTGATGAAACGCAGGACGCCATAGACCATGGTGTAACCCAGGGCGATGAGCGCATAGATCGCCCCGAGACCGAGGCCGTTGATCAGTTGCTGAAATAGATGGTCCAATGTCGGCAGGTGATCGGTATGCTCGGTCGGTGGATTCGGTCTGCTTGCGATCTCCGCCGGTTACGGGTTGACGGTGGCGGTGTAGTTGAACTTCCCGTTCTCGATCTTGATGAAGACGAGGGCCTTCACCGCGTCCCGGTTTTCGTTGAGGGAGAAGCTGCCGCTGGCACCGGTGAAGTCCTTGGTGGCGGCGATGGCGTCGCGGATCTTCGCGCTGTCCGCGGAACCGGCGCGCTTGATGGCGTCCGCCATCACCTTCGCGGCGTCATAGCCCAGCACGGCCATGGCGTCCGGGGTCTTGCCGTTGTATTTCTTCTTATAGGCATCGACAAAGGCGACCATCTCCGGGGTGCCCTGCTCGACGGAGCAGTGGGTGGAGAAGTAGTTTCCGTTCATCGCCTCCTTGCCGATGCTGAGGAGCGCCTCGCTCTCCCAGCCGTCACCGCCGAAAATGGGGGTGGTGATGCCCAGATCCTTCGCTTGGCGGCAGATGAGGGCCACATCATTGTAGTAGCCGGGGAGGAAGATGGCGTCCGGATTGTCCGCCTTGATCGCGGTCAGCTGGCCCTTGAAATCCTTGTCACCGCCGTTGAAGTCCAGCTCGATGCCCAGCGTGCCGCCGCTGGAGGTGTACTTTTCCTTGAAGCTCTTCGCCAGGCCCTTGCTGTAGTCGCTGGTCACGTCGGTGAGGACGGCCACCTTGTTCGCGTTGAGCGTGCCCTTGGCGAAGTTCGCCAGCGCGGCGCCCTGGAAGGTATCCGTGAAGCACACGCGGAAAATATAGTCACCCTCCTGGGTCACCGTCGGGTTGGTGGACGCCGGGGTGATCATCGGGATCTTGTTGTCCTGGCAGATCGGGGCGGCCTCCATGGAGCGGCTGGACGCCACCTCACCGATGATGGCCACCACGCCGTCCTTCGAGATCAGCTTGTTCACCGCGTTGGAGGTTTCCCCCGCCTTCGTCTGGTTGTCCTCCGTGATCAGCTCGATCTGCTTGCCCAGCACGCCGCCGGCCGCGTTGATCTCCTCGATCGCCAGCACGGTCCCCTCATGGGAGGAGGTTCCGAAGGTGGCTTCCTTGCCCGTCAGCGAGGCGAATTCGCCGATCTTGATGGTGTCCCCGCCCCCGGATTTGCATCCGGTGAGGCCGAGGGTGGCGGCGGACGCGACGGTGGCGGCGGTGAGCGCGAGGAAGGTGCGGGGTTTCATAAGGGAAAATTCGGCGGCTGATGGTTCGCCGGGGAGTCTAGGGAAACCCTCCCGGTGAGCGCAACAGCAAAGCAGAATTCGTACCCTGTAAATGTATCCCTTTTCCCTAACCGAGGTGCTTCCGCAGCCAGGCATCCACCGCCTCCACGATGACGGGATAGGTGGACTCGTCGAAAACGTGGCCCGCTCCGGCGATGGGGAGCCATTCCTTCCCACAGGTGGCGGCGGCGAACGCGTCCTCGCCATCCTTGATCGGCACCAGATCATCCGCATCCCCGTGGACCAGCAGCCATGGCTGGATCACCTGGGCGGCGGCCTCCAGCGTGCTGCCGATGGAGGTGAGATCGTTCCAGTAGGTTTCCGAAAGCGGATGCTCCGGCTCATCCCACATGTTCCCCTGCCCCGGCGTCACGTCTCCGAACTCCCTCTTGGCGAAATCCGCCGTGTGGGTCATCCCGGCGAGGGACACCAGCACACGGATGCGCGCGTCCCGGGAGGCGGTCATCACCCCCACGGCACCGCCCATGCTGTGGCCGATGTAGGCGATATTGACCTCCTGCGGCACGCTGCGGATCACCGACTGGAGATCGCCGACTTCCTTCGTGATGCAGGAGTCGCCGAAACTCCCCTCGGAAGAACCGTTGCCGGAATAGGAAATGCGCAGGCACGCCCAGCCACGCTCCGCCAGTCCCTTCGCCACGGCGACCAGCAGCGGACGGTCCTTGTTCCCGGTCACGCCGTGGCCCAGGATGACCAGCGAGCCGAGCTTCTGGCCCAGGTGGTAGGAGACATCGATCCGCTCACCGGCGGAGTTGCGGATTTCGCTGGTGGTCATGATTTTTGGTTGAGGTTCGCGCCGCCCCTGTCCGGGAAGGTCAGTTCCGCCACGCCGGATTTGTCCAGCTCGCCAAGCCCCATGTCAGTGAGCCGCTGGTACTGGGCCTGGGTCGCTTCGGAAAGCGGAACGCCGATGTTCACGGAATGAGCGAGAGCATTCGCAATGCCACTGTCCTTCGCCGCGTGGGAGGCGGAGAAAAACACGTCGTGCTCCCGGGAAATCATGTCATCCCCATCCGTCTCCAGCACGCGGGAGTTCGCACCGGTCTGGGAGAAAATCTCCTTCAGCAGGACGGGGTCCAGCCCCAGCGCCACGCCCAGGCCCAACCCTTCCGCAAGACCGGCGGTGTTGATGTTCATCACCATGTTCACCAGTGCCTTCACCTTCGCCGCGTTGCCCACCGGACCCACATATTTCAGGGAGGAAGATATATCATCCAGCAGCTCCTTCGCCCGGTCGAAAACGGCCTGTCCGCCACCGATCATGAGATAGAGCGTGCCCTGCCGCGCCTGGGTGATGCTGGATGCCATGCTGGCCGCGAGCGTGTCCGCCCCTCCGGCTTTCGCCGCCGCCGCCGCTTCCTCATGTGAGGCGGGACTCACCGTCGCGCAGTTGATGAAAAGCTTTCCGTCCACCGGCACGGAAAGCAGCGAGCCGTCCCCGGTGAAGATGCCGTGCATGGCCGCATCATCCGTCACCACGGTGAAAATAACATCACTCGCCGCGCTCACATCCGCCAGGGATTCCACCGCGGTGGCTCCCAGCTCGATCGCCAGTGCATGTGCTGAAGGAGCATGGCGGTCATACACCGAGGAGATCTTGTATCCCAGGTCCGCCAGACGGCGGGCCATGTTCGCCCCCATCCGCCCCACTCCAACAAATCCAATACGGGAATCTTTCATTGCAGCGGAATGTGTCGGGTCACGAGGTTTCATGCAACCGGAAGTTTTTGCCAAAAGAATCCAAAACAATTACTCCGTTCAGCCTGCCAATGAACCACGAGTTACACGAAGCGATCCTGGCAATTTGTGACGGCGGCGGGACACGCGGGCCGGGTGCCCCGGACCACCAGCTCATCGCCGGAGCGGATCCGCAGGAGGCTCTTCCGGATTTCGCGGGGATCTTGTGGCCCTCTGCGAACAAGAAAGCTTGGAGCGACGCATCCGCAACTTTCCTGCAGCTCGCGGAACGCCTCCCCGTCACCGCATGGCCTGCCATGGATCAATCCATCCGCTCCTGGGTGCGCTGTCCCGGGCCTAGGGTTCTACCGACAGACACCTTCAGCCTTCAGGATATTTTCAGGCGCCTCACCGGAGGAGCGGAGGCCGCGTTCCCTTCCCCCGCCCACATTCTCATCGCGCTATGCCACCACTCAGGAAAATTGAGGGAGAAAGCGCTGTCATTCGTGGATCAATTGCCGCCTTTGCTGGAGACCTGTCTGTTGATGGTGCGTGCGAACGACTGGGTTCGCCCGATCCGCGCAGCGGCGACCAAAGCGATTCCCTCATCCATCAGCCATTTGGAGCCTAAGGAGCGACTGCTTCTGCTTCCACTCGCCATCCATTTCCGGGACTGCGGGAGGTTGGACGAAAGAGATCTGCCTGATACCTGGGTCCGACTTCTCAGCTCAACGGTCAACGATGACTTGTGGCTGGAGGTCTGGAGGAGTGCCCCTCCCAAGCAACAACGCCTTTATCTGTCCCTGCTCGATCCGGAGGCGAAGATGCCCGGACTCCTATTGAGGATGGCGCTCATCCGCAGCAGAAACCGTCTGGCGATCACCTTCCATCTGACCCGTATCTTTCCCCATCTCTCAGGGCAGGAGAAAGAGGAGGTGGAAAGAATCGCCTCCACTTCCCGCGTGGCATCAGTCGTCCGCATTTGGATGGAACATTTCCTCCAACACTCACCGGCCGAAGCCATCCCGCGACTGGTGGAGTTGCTTTCCTCCCGCAGCCGCAGTCTGCGGGACTTCGCCCGATTCCATCTCAAGAGGCTGTCTCCCATGGATTTCACGCAACATTACCTCCACCAGCTTGCGGAGGGATCGGATTCACCGACAGCACTGGCAGGATTAAGCGAGACAGCTCCCGCAGTTGCGCATGAAGTGGCCCTCGAAAGGTTGTCGTCACCCGTCCCTGCAATCAAGAAAGCGGCAATCCTCGCACTTTCTCCGGAGTGGATCGAAGCAAACCTCCCTTGGGCCTTTTCGCCCGGGGCATGGGATTCCCCCCAGAGCGGAAAGGCCATTCGCATGCGACTCGCCCGCATCCCACGGCAACTGGGGCCTCATGTGTTGGAGAATCAGGAAATTCTCGAAGCATCCCCGGATATTCGGTCGTTTCTCTTGAACCAAGTCTCCTGTTTCTCGAAATGGGATGGATTGGAAGTCCTGCTGCTCTCCCCCTCCGCGCAGCTCGATCCCCGTTTCCCCCACATCTTTTGGAAATGGGCCGGAACCGAACGATCCACATACTCTCATCTGCCGTCCGACAGGAAGGCCCGATTGCTGGAACTCGTCATGAGCTATCCTTTCCGCAACGAACTGGCGAAAAGACATTGGGCGGCCAGGGAACTGAAATTCCTGCTGGAGAGTGCGGAGTGACGCATCCTCTAACCTCCCGCCATCTCCTCCCAGGTCCGCAGATGGAAGCGCTCTTCATTCTCCGAACAGAATACGAGCCACCCTTCCCCGTCCTTGATGTGAAAAACCGCCACCTGCTCCCATTTCCGCCCCAGACACATGGCTTCCCGCGCATCACAGATGATGCCGAATCCCGGTTCGCGGTGGATCCCGTCCGGGTCATAGCCCGTCACCGGAAAGTGAACCAAACCCGCCGAAGATAGCTCCGCTTCAAAGCGGACCGTCCTTTCCGCGTTCTGGTGCGGATCAAGTTCCTCTCCATTCGGATCGCAGGCGGTGATCACCCAGAACTCCTGCGGATAGCCGCCGGGCGGGGGCGTCGCATCCAGCTTCGCCCCGAAGTAGCCCGGGTATCTCTCCCGCAGATCCATCATCACGCGTGGATCACTTCACCCAGCACGGACGATTTTCCGACGATGAGGTCGAATTCCTTCACCCGTTCCTGGAACAGGATGAAATGGGGCGTGAGGCGGTGGGCCTCCAGCGCTGCCATGTCGTCATAAAATTCGGCGAGGGTGAATACGTTCGGCTGGTCAACGCTGCGGGAGACGGTGAACTGGCGGCAACCGGGTTCATTGGCGATGCAGTCCGCGGCTTCCTCCGTGATGAAGCGCGCGAAATCATCCACCCGCTCCGGGTTCACCTCGACCGTGATCAATAGGGAAATCATGGGACAGAGTGTGTCCGTGGCAGCAAACCCCGCAAGCATCATATATAGAGTAAGGAGAGGGCACACTCTTGTGTCCCGGCTGCAACCGGAACCCATAGCCACCGTATCTTCCCATTACTATAGGTTCCCATTGCAGCCGGCGGACAAGAATGGGAGCGAAGCGGACATAGCGGCAAAGCCGCAATGTCCGCCCTCCTTACTTTTCCCTGAAATCCGCGGCGATGCTCCCGCGTATCCGCCGAGATGCCCCGCAGCCTCTTTCTTTTCCTCACCCTCCCTTCCCTACTCTCCGCAGCTCCGGTCGCCATTTTCGATGGCAAGACCCTCGACGGGTGGGAAGGCACGGCCGGTGTCTGGCGGGTGGAGGACGGCGCGATCACCGGCGGCTCCATGGAGGGGAATCCGAAGAACGAATTCCTCGTCACGAAGAAGGACTACAGGAACTTCGTCCTCACCTTCGAATACAAGCTCACTGGAACGGATGGCTTCATCAACGGCGGCGTCCAGTTCCACAGCCAGCGCATCGACAACCCGTCGAACGAGATGATCGGCTACCAGGCGGACATCGGCGGGGCCAAATACACCGGCTCGCTCTACGACGAGTCCCGCAGGAAGAAGAACCTCGCCACAGCGGATGAGAAATTGGTCGCCACGCTGGAGAAACCCGGCGAGTGGAACCGCTATGAGATCCGCGCGGAGGGCGACCGCGTCCGCCTTTTCGTCAATGGCACCGAGACCATCTCCTACACCGAGAAAGATCCGCAGATCCCTCTCAGCGGAAAGATCGGCCTGCAGATCCACGGCGACTGCAAGGCGGTCATCTCCTTCCGCAACCTGATGCTGGACGCCCTGCCGGACCACATCACCCCGGACCAGGGACGGGTCATGGAACGCTTCGGCGATCCGGCGCTGGCCGGGGGAAAGCCCTCGCCGTGGACGGCGGGAAAGTTCGAGCCGGCGGAGAATGAGGTCATCATCTTCGCCGGCCAGACCAACCTCGCCCGGGAGCAGAAATCGGGCACGCTGGAAGCCGCGCTCGCCACAGTCCACGCCGCGAAAAAGCCCGTCTTCCGCTCCATGGCATGGGAAGGGGACACCGTCTATGAACAGTGGCGGGACCTGAACTTCGGCTCCTGGGAGAGCCAGCTCCGCGCGGCGGGTGCCACCGCCGCCATCCTCCAGTTCGGCCAGATGGAGGCGCTGGACGGAGTGGAGAAGCTTCCTCAGTTCACCGCCGCCTACCACCGCCTGCTGGACCAGTTCGCCGCCGTCACGCCGCGTCTCGTCCTGCTTTCCCCCACCCCGTTTGAAAAGCCGCTGCTTCCGCTGGCACCGGACCTTTCCCAACGGAACCAGGACCTGAAAGCCTACACGGACGCCATCCGCGGCATCGCCGAACAACGCGGCGCGATCTTCGTGGATCTTTTCACCCCACTCTCCGGACGCAAGGAACGCCTCACCGAAAACGGCGTCCATCTCACGGACAAGGGCCTGGAAACCGTGGCCCACGCCGTGACCGGCCAACTCGGTGCCACCGACCATCTGGTGGGTGCCCAGCTGACCGCCCTCATCGTGGAAAAGAACCGCCTGTGGTTCGACTGCTGGCGTCCGGCGAACTGGTCCTTTGTCTATGGCGACCGCGTGCAGTGGCCCTTCGGCAAATCCTCGGTGGACGCTCCGTCGCTCCGCGCCGCCTTCGAGTCGCTCAAGCCGCTCATCGCCGCGCGGGATGCGGAGATCCATGCCACCGCCAGCGGCTCCACCGTATCAGCTCCCTCCCCTGCCCCCGCGCCGCCCGCCGTGGAAACGGTACCCCCTCTTACACCGGAGGAACAGATGGCGAAGTTCACCCTCGCCGATGGCTACCAGATCAACCTCTTCGCGGACGAGAAGTTAGGCGTGTCAAAGCCAGTCCAGTTTTCCTGGGATGAAAAGGGCCGCCTCTATGTCGCCTGCTCCCCCACCTACCCGCATACCCTGCCCGGCCAGCATCCCGGCGACTACATCCTCGTGCTGGAGGACACGGATGGCGACGGCAGGGCGGACAAGTCCCACCGCTTCGCCGAAGGTCTGACCATGGTGCAGGGCGTGGAACCCGGCGACGGCGGACTGTATGTCTGTGATTTCGACCAGATTCTCTATCTCCGAGATACGGACGGCGATGGAAAGGCGGATGAAACGAAGGTCATCCTGAGCGGCTTCGGCATCGGGGACACGCACCAGCTTGTCAATTCCGTCAGCCGTGGTCCGGACGGCTGCCTGTGGTTCACGCAGGGCCTGCATGCGTTCTCCCGCGTGGAGACTCCGCACGGCATCGCCCGGCTGGACAAGGCGGGTGTGTGGAAATTCAACCCGCGCACGCTGAAGCTCACACCCTACTTCAATGGCGGTGCGGCCGGGCACAACTGCTGGGGCGTGGTCTTCGACGACTGGTTCCGCCCGTTCCACAAGTCCGGCGACCGCCCCCACGGCTACTTCTCCCTTCCCGGCCTGATCGATATCCCGGATCCGGATGACTACCACTCCGTGGCAAACCTGTTCGAGAGCAGCCCGAAAACCACCGCACTGGATATCATCGGGACCAAGGCGCTGCCGCAGGACCTTCAGGGCACCGCCCTCATCGGCGGCTACTTCGGCTCCGTCGTGGAACTGCACCGGCTCACGGAGGACGCCTCCGGCTTCACCAGCAAGCAACTGCCCCGCCTGCTGAAGTCCGCCGACAATTCCTTCCGCCCGGTGGACGTCGGCATCGGCCCGGATGGAGGGATCTATCTGGCGGATTGGCTGAACCCGGTGATCGGCCACTACCAGGCAAGCTACGCGGACCCGCGCCGCGACCGGGTGCACGGGCGGATCTGGCGCATCTCCGCGAAGGCCCTGCCCCCGGTGAAGCAGCCGGACCTTTCCTCCATGTCCATTCCGGAACTGCTGGAACAGCTCCGCTCACCGGAACGCTGGACCCGCTATCAGGTGCGCCGCCTGCTGGGGGAAAAGCCCGCCGCCGAAGTACTTCCCGCCGCCGCGAAGTTCATCAAGTCCACCCGCCATGACCCGCAGGCGGACCATCTGCTGCTGGAGGCCGCCTCCCTCCACCAGGCACATGACCGCTATGATGCCGGGATTCTCCGGCAGCTCCTCGACTCGGAGAACCCACTCGTCACCGCCTACGGCGCGCGACTGCTCGGCGACTGGGCCGTCACGCATAAGGATGCCGTCCCCTCCCTCATCCGGCTCTGTTCCCACGATGATCCCCGGATCCGGTTGGAAGCCATCGTCGCCTGTGCCGCGGCAGCGAATGATCCCCAGTTGGTGAAAGGCCCGCTCGAGGCACTGGAGCATCCGCGCGACCGCCACATCGACTACGCGGTGAAGCAGGCCGTGAAGAAACTCCGCCCGCTGTGGGAGCCTGCCTTGGCAAGCAGCACCCTGAAGCTCCTCGACGGACAGGTCGCCTATCTCCGCCAGTTCACCGGTGACCGGAAGGAAGCGGCCCATCCCGGAAAGCAGATCTACGAATCCCTCTGCCTGAACTGCCACCAACCGGACGGCAAGGGATTGCCCGGAGTCTATCCCCCGCTCACCCCGAATGAATGGGTCGGAGCGGTGGACGTTTCCATTCCCATCCGCATCCTCCTCCACGGTCTCACCGGCCCCATCAAGGTGAATGGCAAGGAGTTCGGCGCCACCACCCCGATGCCAATGCCGCCGATGGGTCTGGATGACCAGCAGACCGCGGACATCCTCACCTACATCCGCGGCCAGTTCGGCAACCAGGCTCCCGCCGTCACCAGTGGGCAGGTAAAGGAGGTCCGCGCCGCGCACTCCGGCCGCACCGCCTTCTGGACGGCGCAGGAGTTGAAGTGAGGAGGGAGGACATAGCGGCAGAGCCGCTATGTCCGCTGTGCTTCCATTCCTGTCCACCGGCGGCCTTGGCAAGAAAAACGGGAAGTTTTCAGTATTCAGAACTCAGGAAAGAAAAGAGCTGGAGGATTCCATCCCTACTCCGCGCCTCTTAGCGATCATCGCGTCTTTGCGGTAGATCCTTTGTGGTTCGCCAATGCCGCCGGAGGACAGGAGTGTCCTCCCTCCTTACCCCTTGCCGCATCGCGGCTTCCTGATACATCGCACGGATGCCGCAGCCCTACGTCTCCCTCGAAGCCGAGTTCCATGACGCCTTCTGGGCGGAGGACGACGATGCGACGGAAGTTTCCCTGATGGAGCGCTTCCTGGCTTCCCACCCGGGGCGGGCTCTGGAGATCGGCTCCGGCTCCGGCAGGTTGCTGCTGCCGCTGCTGGCGGACCACCCGGAGGTGGAGGGACTGGAGCTTTCCGATGACATGATCCGCCTGTGCCGGGAAACGGCGGAACTGGCGGGCGAGCAGGTCGTGGTCCACCGCGGGGACATGACCGACTGGAAAGCGGAAAAAAACTACCGCTCCCTGCTGGTGCCCGCTTTCACTTTCCAACTCGCAGAGGACCCTGCGGCCACCCTCCGCCACTGGCGGACCCTGCTGGAGGACGGCGGCGGGCTCTACCTGACCGTCTTCATCCCATTCGCCGAACTGGAGGGCGACATGGAGGAAGACGTCTGGCATCCGGACCATGTGGCCCCTCTGGCCGACGGCCGGACGGCGAAACTCGACACCCTGCACCGGATCGACCCGCAGAAGCAAATATTGGAGCGCCGGCACCGCTATTACTTCGCCGATGCACCCGCCGACTTCCACGAATCCCGCCAGACCCTGCGATGGTTCGCCCCCCAACAAATGCACGATCTTCTCTCCACCGCCGGATTCCACGTAACGGAAGCGTTCGTGGACTTCGATCCCTCCCGTCCGGCCACCCGGCGGAAGATCGATGATTCCGACGGCATCCTCACCTTCCACGCCACCACCGGGCAGGCCTGAGATTTTATGCAAAATTCACGGCGTCAGACCATCGGCCTCGTTGACTTTTCAAACAGTTTGTCCCTATGAACAACGCCGTGCCACGGACTCTCGTTCTGTTATCCACCCTCACCGTTCTCACCCCTTCGGCTTTTTCCCAGACATGGGAACGCGAGGATGTGACCTTCCCCTCCATTGAGAGCCGGGCGAAAGACCTCGCCAACAAGCCCTACGTGGCTCCGGACAAGGGCGGCCTGCCTGACTGGATGAAGAACCTGACCTACGACCAGTACCGGGATATCCGCTTCAACCCGGACCAGGCGTTGTGGGCGGGTGACAAGCTCCCCTTCCGGGCGATGCTGTTCCACCCCGGCTATATCTACAACGAGCCGGTCCGGCTGAACGAATTCACCGCGACCCACACCCAGCGCATCCGCCTGGCGGAGGCGTTCTTCAACTACGGTCCGTTGGTGAAGAAGCACGGCGACCTGCCCGCCGACGGCGGTTTCGCGGGTTTCCGCCTCCACGCTCCCCTCAACAACGAGTATTTCGATGAGCTGGCCGTTTTCCAAGGTGCCAGCTACTGGCGCGCACTGGGAAAAAACCAACGCTACGGTATCTCCGCACGCGGCATCGCCGTGGATACCGGCTCGGAGGGAGTCAAAGAGGAGTTCCCCCAGTTCCGGGAATTCTGGCTGCGCAAACCGGACGCCAATGACAAGTCCGCCACCGCCTACGCCGTGCTGGACGGCCCGTCCTACACCGGCGCGTATTCCTTCAAGATCGAGCCGGGCGAGGACACCACCGTCAACGTCACCGCCGTGCTTTTCGCCCGCAAGGAGGTGAAGCGCCTCGGCATCGCACCGATGTCCTCCATGTTCTGGTTCGGTGAGAATTCCCGCCGCCGCTTCGACGACTTCCGCCCGGAGGTCCACGATTCCGACGGCCTTTCCATCCGTATGAGCACCGGCGAGCGCCTGTGGCGTCCGATTACCAACGACACGAACAAGCTCGAGTTCAGCTTTTTCGAAATGGACAAGTGTGAGGGCTTCGGCCTGCTCCAGCGCGACCGCCGTTTCAGCGCCTATGAGGATGCGGAGGCAAACTACCACATGCGCCCGTCCCTCTGGATCGAACCCACCTCCGACTGGGGTTCCGGCCGTGTGATGCTGATGGAGATCCCCACCACCAACGAGCTTTCCGACAACGTCGTCGCGCTCTGGGAGCCAAAGGAAACGCCGAAAGCGGGCGACCGTGTGGAGTTCTCCTACAAGCAGCATTGGACCGTCGCGGAGGACCCCTCCATGGCAGGCGGCCGCGTGATCGCCACCCGCACCGGTCTCCACGACTGGCAGCCGGAACAGCGCACCATCGCCGTGGAGTTCGCCGGACCGAATCTTGAGAAACCGGATGAAAAGCCGCTCCAAGCGCTGGTTCAGGGCGTGGGTCCGAATGCGGAGAAGATCAAGATTTCCGGCGTCGCCGTGCAGAAGCTGCCGGAGAACCGCTGGCGCGTCGGCTTCCAGGTCTCTCCCGCCGCGGAAGGCGGCAAACTCGCCGATGTCGGACAAGTGGAACTGCGCTGTTCCCTCCGCCGCGGCGAATCCGAGTTCCTCACCGAGACATGGGTCTACCGAATCAATCCCTAGAACCGTTCCGTCCGCTCACGGAAAACGAGCTGGACGAATGGGAACAGGCCTACGCTGCGGTGGAGGCCTACCTGCAGGCTCTCCGCATCCGTAACCGCCTGCTCGCCGCGGAACTGGTCCGGGGCATCCTGTGGCGCGCATCCGCCCGGGCTGCCAACGAGCCGGAGAAGACACCGCGTTTTCTCGCGATGGAGGAGGCGCTGGCGGAGATCGCCAACTGGACCCAGGACGTGCTGGATGAGCCGCTGGAGAACCGCCGCCTCGCCGCGCGGGGCCGCCTCGCGCTGTTGCTGGCGGGCATGCCCGGCAAGTGGCAGGGCGTCTTCCTGACCCCGCCGCCATGGCCGCCGGAATTCGTCGATTCCATGCGGAAGTCCTACCTCGCCGCCGGCCCGCAGTTCGCGGAGCTGACCATGATCCCCGCCCCCCTGGAACTCAACGCGCTGGGTTCCGGTGCAGCCCAGTGGCAGAACACAATGAACCGCCGGCCCATCCTGCGGAAGCTGTTCATCCTCGGCGTCCTCGCCACCATCGCGGGCATCATCTACCTTATTGTTTACTGAATCCATGGAGGGCCACGATCCCACAGCCGACATCAAGACGGAACGGCGCTACTACGGCCGTTTCAAAACCACGGTGCGGCGCTTCATCTTTTTCAGCACCGTGCTGGTGGTGACCACAGTCTCCAGCCTCTGGCTGGCGGACCTGTTCTACCGCGACGGCTACCACAAGGTGAACGGCATCCTGCTCGGCATCTTCATCGTCCTCAACGGCCTGCTCACCCTCGGCTCGCTCCACGCCGTGTTCGGCGCGATCGACATGCTGCTGGGGCGCAAGCAGGCGGTCCGCATCACCAAGCTGACCGACGGGATGGATGGTCCCCTCTCCCGCCGCTTCGCGGTGGTGATGCCGATCTACAACGAGGATTCCCACAAGATCTGCGCCCGTATCGAGGCGATCTACCGCTCGATCGAAGCCACCGGCCACCTGGAGTCGTTCGACTTTTTCATCCTCAGCGACACCCGCGACCTCGACCTGTGGGTGCTGGAGGAAACCGCTTGGACGAACCTCTGCCGGAACCTGGACGCCTTCGGCAAGATCTACTACCGCCGCCGGAAAAAGAATGAGAACCGGAAGGCCGGAAACATCGGCGACTTCGTCCGCACCTGGGGCGGCGGTTATGAGGGCATGGTCGTGCTGGACGCGGACAGCCTGATGGACGGCGGGGACATCCTCAAGATGGCCCGCGTGATGGAGGCGCACCCCCGCCTCGGCATCCTCCAGACCCCGCCGAAGCTCATCCGCGGCAATTCCATCTTCACCCGCCTGCAGCAGTTCGCCATGCGGCTCTACGGTCCGCTGTTCATCCGCGGGCTGAACTTCTGGCAGCTCGGTGGCGGCAGCTATTGGGGCCATAACGCGCTCATCCGCCTGAAGCCGTTCTCCGATTATTGCGAACTTCCCGACCTCCCGGGCAAGGAACCCTTCGGCGGGAAGATCCTCAGCCACGACTTCGTGGAGGCGGCGCTGATGGTCTCCCAGGGCTGGGAAGTATGGCTCGCCTGGGACATCGAGGGTACCTACGAGGAAGCCCCGCCGACGCTGGTGGACCACCTCATCCGCGACCGCCGCTGGTGCCAGGGCAACCTCCAGCACATGTGGCTGATCTTCGCTCGGAATCTCCCGTTCAGCGTGCGGATGCACCTTTTCATGGGCATCATGGCCTATCTGGGCAGCCCGGTATGGTTCCTATTTCTGATGGTCGGCACCTGGCTTGCCTGGGAGCGGGAGCGAAGCGACCTGAGCGCCTTCCCGTTCGAGAGTTTCGTGGAGCGCTGGCTGCACATAGGCCGCGGGGAACAGAGCATCATCCTCACCATCTTCGTCTTCACCCTCCTGTTCCTGCCGAAGATCCTCGCCGTCACCGGAGCGATCCTGGTGCCGCGCATCCGCCGCTCCTTCGGCGGGTTCTTCCCGCTGGTCACCGGCCTCACCGTGGAAACCGTGGTCTCCATCCTGCTGGCACCGTGCATCATGGCGTCCCACACCATGATGGTGGTCAGCATCTTCCTGGGGCGCGCGGTCGGCTGGGGCAACCAGAACCGGGAGACGGACGGCACCGCATGGGCGGACGCTTTCCGCGTGCACCTGTTCCCCACGGTGCTCGGCATCGCCTGGAGCTTCGTCGCCTTCAGGATTTCACCGACCTTCGCCGCCTGGATGTCCCCCATCCTGCTCGGCCTCGTCCTTTCCATTCCGGTCTCGGTCATCACCAGCCGCACCCGCTACGGCATCGCGCTGCGCCGCAGCAACATCCTGGCCACCCCGGAAGAGATCGACACACCATCCGTCATCCTGCTCGCGGATGCGGCGAAGTCCTCCCATGACCCAGCGCTGGACTCCTCCGCGGAACACCGCCAGGGGGTCATCGCCGCGATCGTGGACCCTTATGTGAACGGCGTGCACGTCTCACTGCTTGAGTTTTCCGAACTGACTCCGGCCGGGGAGGCACTCGCGGAACGCTGCCTGAGCGAAGGCCCCGCCGCCCTCTCCAAGGCTGAGATGTCCGAGCTGATGTACCTCGCCCCCGCCATGCTACACATGCACCGCTCCGTCTGGCTGCGCTCCACCGAGGGCATCCACTCCGTCTGGACGCAGGCACTGGAAAGCTACCGCCGCCGACTGGACAGCCACACGCCTGAGGCCTGATTCCGCAATTCCCGTTTGCCCCGGTGCCGCTCCCCGTCTAGAGATCGGCGCAGCAGCAACCCATGGCCGAGAAACCATTCTTCTACCAGGACCCATTCCCGCTCGGTCCGGACACCACGGAATACGAACTCCTCACCACGGACTTCGTCTCCACGGCGGAATTCAACGGAAAGACGATCCTCAAGATCGACCCGCAGGCGCTCACCCTGCTCGCCGCGGAGGCGATCAAGGCGGTGAATTTCACCCTCCGCCCGGCCCACCTGGCGCAGGTGGCCGCCATCCTCGACGATCCTGAAGCCACCGACAACGACCGCATGGTCGCGCTGATGCTGCTGAAGAACGCGGAGATCGCCGCGAAGGGTATCCTCCCCGCCTGCCAGGACACCGGCACCGCCACCATCGTCGGCAAGAAAGGCCAGCAGGTGTGGACCGGCTGCGATGACGCCGAATTTCTCTCCCAGGGCATCCACCAGACCTACACCAAGGAAAACCTCCGCTACTCCCAGACCGCACCGCTGGATATGTATGAGGAGGTCAACACGAAGACCAACCTGCCCGCGCAGATCGACCTCTACGCCACGGAGGGAGAGGCCTACAAATTCCTCTTCGTCAGCAAGGGCGGCGGCTCCGCCAACAAGACCTTCCTCTACCAGGAAACGAAGGCGCTGCTGAACCCGAAGCGGCTGAAGGAATTCTGCGTGGAGAAAATGAAGTCGCTCGGCACCGCCGCGTGCCCACCCTACCACATGGCCTTCGTCATCGGCGGCACCTCCGCGGAGAACTGCCTGAAGACGGTGAAGCTGGCCTCGACCAAATACTACGACGCCCTGCCGACCACCGGCAACGAACACGGCCGCGCCTTCCGCGACATCGAGCTGGAAAAGGAACTGCTGGAGCTGGCCAGGAACGTCGGCATCGGCGCACAGTTTGGCGGGAAATACCTCGCCCTGGACATCCGGGTCGTCCGGCTTCCGCGCCACGGTGCCTCCTGCCCCGTCGGCCTCGGTGTTTCCTGTTCCGCCGACCGACAGGCGAAAGCGAAGATCACCAAGGACGGCATCTTCCTTGAGAAGCTGGAGAAGAACCCCGGCCGCTTCATCCCGGAGAAATACCGCGACTGGAAGTTCAAGGGCGTGGCCATCGATCTCGACGAGGGGATGGAAAAGACGCTCGCCACGCTTTCCAAGTATCCGGTCACCACTGCCCTCTCGCTCAACGGCACCATCATCGTCGCCCGGGACATCGCCCATGCGAAGCTGAAGGAGGTCCTGGAGAAGGAGGGAGACCTGCCGGACTACTTCAAGAAATACCCCGTTTACTACGCCGGCCCGGCGAAGACCCCCGCAGGCATGGCCAGCGGTTCCTTCGGCCCGACCACCGCGGGCCGGATGGACAGCTATGTCGATCTGTTCCAGGAACACGGCGGTTCCATGGTCATGCTGGCGAAGGGCAACCGCTCCCAGCAGGTGACGGATGCCTGCAAGAAACACCGCGGATTCTACCTCGGCTCAGCCGGTGGTCCGGCCGCCCTGCTGGCTCAGGACCACATCAAAAGCCAGGAGGTCGTCGCCTTCCCGGAACTGGGCATGGAAGCGGTCTGGAAAATCACCGTGGAGAACTTCCCCGCCTTCATCCTGGTGGATGACAAGGGCAACGACTTCTTCCAGCAGATCAACAACTGCCCCGTTTGCTGAGCCGCATGAACCTCCGGAACGCCATCCTGCCGTTCGCCCTGGTGCTCACCGCCGGGCTGCTCCCGTCCTGCTCCATCATGCAGAAACCGGGAGCCGGTCTGGCCGCCTACCAGAACTATGACCGCCCGGCGAAACTGCCCGGAAACCCGGACAACGTGACGGTGAAGATCTCCATCCGCCGCCAACGCGCGTACGTGATGGAAGGACAGCAAATGTTGCTGTCGATGCCCGTTTCCGTGGGCACTCCCTCCACACCAACCCCACGCGGGCATTTCCGGATCACCGACAAACAGGAGAAACGCCGGACCAAGAACGGCTCCCCCACCCCCTATTGGTGCGGTTTCGCTCCGAAGCTGGGCTTCCACACCGGCTGGCTGAAGCACTACCCCTGCACGGACGGCAGCATCCGCATGCACGAAAATCTGGCTCCGAAGTTCTTCCGCCTGGTGAAGCGCGGCACTCCGGTCGAAATCGCCTACGCCCAGACCGAGGATTTAGCGCAGTGGCGCATGCCCCTGCCTCCGGATTCCGGCCCGCTGCCGGACTACCCCGCCAGCTTCTACAAGGGCGACGGTTATTTCCGGCAGCACAAGGAGCCGGTCTTCCAGTAAGGAGGGAGGACACTCCTGTCCTCCGGCTGCAACCGGAACCCAAAGCAAAGGCATCGGAGGGATAGATCCATCTGTTCTTTCATTCGCCAATGCCGCCGGTGGACAAGAGTGTCCAACCTCCTTACTCGGTTGCAACGGGAACGCGGGGCAAAACGAAGGGCAAGGCAGCTGTGCCGCAATGTCCACCCTCCCTTACCCCTTCAAACTCCGCACGCCAATCACGTGGTCCGTCACCGTCTGTTCCTCAACAGCATCCAGTCCGGCGTGGCCGATCATTTACACTATTCCTTCTGACGATCCGGTTCGGGTCGGTTTTTCCGGATGACGAAAGGCCTTTTGGCATCCCTTCGTTCGCGCCGATACCACATAACCGCGTACCAGCATACGGAAATGAAATGGGCGGCAATGAGTCCTAACACCAGATAGACGTTGAGGTCTGATCCAGTCGCCTCCTCTTCTCCACCACCGGGATGAGCTTTCTGAAAAATCGACTCGGCCTGTACCCAGAGTGCTTCGGACTGGGAACGGCTGGGGTCTCCTGAATTTACAATCAGATACGAAGACACCGCGAGAACCAGCGCGACCGCATAAATCCAGACGCGCGGCTTCCAACTCAACTTCCGGCGATCCTGGAAAACGCTCATGGAACCTTACCCCTTCAAACTGCGCACGCCGATCACATAATCCATCACCGCCTGTTCCTCGACGGTGCCCAGTCCCGCGTGGCCGATCATTTTCGGCAGTTTCCGCTCCCAGCGATCCTCATCGATCGCCTGGGGCAGCATGTAGTTGTGGCACTCCCCGCATTTCAGCATGTAGACCTCATGGCCGCGCTGGAGGCGGCTGAGGGATTTGCCGGATTTCGAGGCCATTTCCGCACTGGGGTTCGGGACGTCGGAAATTCCCCCTTCCGCTGGCTCATCCCCTGCTAAATCCCCCATCTGACCCTTGCTGGCCCCGTTTCCGCCACCCGCGCACGCCACCAATCCGAACACCGCAAATCCAGCCACCAACACGAGCCATGGGTTTCTCATGGCCCGGAGGCTTCCACACCCGGCCCGCTTGCTCAACCCCTGAAATTTTCCTCCCCGCATTTACCGGGAACATTTTTGACAAATCGCCCTTCTTCAATAACCTCCGCCCGTCCCCGCTGACAATCGCAAGACGCCGTCAATCTACCACAAAGCTCCGCTCAACGGACGCCCCGTGCGCATCCGGCGCCGACTGAACGACTTTCATCCATCGATCCACGAAAATGCACCTATATCAGGACTATCTGGCAGAAATTGAGGAACGCAAAACCGCCGGTTTGCACCCCAAACCCATCGATGGCGGTGAGCTGGCGGCCGAAATCATCTCCCAGATCAAGGACCCTTCCAACGAACACCGGAAGGATTCCCTCAACTTCCTGATCTACAACACCCTCCCCGGCACCACCAGCGCGGCGGGAGAGAAGGCGCGCTTCCTGGAAGAGATCATCCTCGGCAAGGCCACGGTGGAGGAAATCTCCACCCCGTTCGCCTTCGAGCTGCTGTCCCACATGAAGGGCGGCGCCTCCATCACCACCCTCCTCAACCTCGCTCTCGGGGACGATGCCGACATCGCCAAGCAGGCCGCCGAGGTCCTCAAGACGCAGGTTTTCCTCTACGACGCCGACACCTCACGCCTCAAGGAAGCGTTCAAGGCCGGCAACCCGATCGCCAGGGAAGTTCTCGAGAGCTACGCCGCCGCCGAGTTCTTCACCAAGCTGCCTCCCGTCCCCGGTGAGGTCCAGGTCGTCACCTACATCGCCGCCGAGGGTGACATCTCCACCGACCTCCTTTCCCCCGGCAACCAGGCGCACTCCCGCTCCGACCGCGAGCTGCACGGCAAGTGCATGATCGACGCGGACGCCCAGGGGCGCATCCAGGCCCTGCAAAAGCTCCATCCGGACAAGAGTGTCATGCTCATCGCCGAAAAGGGCACCATGGGCGTCGGCTCCTCCCGGATGTCCGGCGTGAACAACGTCGCCCTTTGGACCGGCAAGCAGGCCAGTCCGTTCGTGCCGTTCGTCAACATCTTCCCAGTCGTCGCGGGCACCAACGGCATCTCCCCGATCTTCCTCACCACCGTCAGCGTGACCGGCGGCATCGGCCTCGATCTCAAGAACTGGGTCAAGAAAACCGACGAGGAAGGGAAGGTCGTCAAGGACGCCAATGGCGATCCGGTGCTGGAGCAGGCCTACTCAGTCGAAACCGGAACCGTCCTCACCATCAACACCAAGGAGAAGAAACTCTACGGCAACGGCAAGGAGCTGGCCGACGTGTCCTCCGCCTTCACTCCGCAGAAGCTGGAGTTCATCCGCGCGGGCGGCTCCTACGCCATCGTCTTTGGCAAGAAGCTCCAGACCTTCGCCGCGGAGACCCTGGGCATCAAGGCCCCCGTCGTCTTCGCCCCATCCAAGGAAATCTCCCACCACGGCCAGGGCCTCACCGCCGTTGAGAAGATCTTCAACCGCAACGCCGTCGGCACCACCCCGGGGCTGATCCTGCACGCGGGCTCCGACGTCCGGGTGAAGGTCAACATCGTCGGCTCCCAGGACACCACCGGCCTGATGACCTCCCAGGAGCTGGAGGCCATGGCCGCCACCGTCATTTCGCCCACCGTGGATGCCGCCTACCAGTCCGGCTGCCACACCGCCTCCGTCTGGGACAAGAAGGCGCAGGCCAACATCCCGAAGCTGATGTCCTTCATGCAGCGGTTCGGCCTCATCACCGCCCGCGACCCGAAGGACGGCTATCACGCCATGACCGACGTCATCCACAAGGTCCTCAACGACCTGACCGTGGACGACTGGGACATCACCATCGGCGGTGACTCCCACACCCGCATGTCGAAGGGCATCGCCTTCGGTGCGGACTCAGGCACCGTCGCCCTCGCCCTCGCCACCGGTGAGGCCACCATGCCCATCCCGGAATCCGTCAAGGTCACCTTCAAGGGAACGCTCAAGCCCTACATGGACTTCCGCGACGTCGTCCACTCCACCCAGGCGCAGATGCTGAAGAAATTCGGCGAGAACGTGTTCCAGGGCCGCGTCATCGAGGTCCACATCGGCACCCTCCCCGCTGACCAGGCGTTCACCTTCACCGACTGGACCGCCGAGATGAAGGCGAAGGCCTCCATCTGCATCTCCCAGGGCGAAACCCTCATCGAGTCCCTGGAGATCGCGAAGAGCCGCATCCAGATCATGATCAACAAGGGCATGGACAATGAGGTCCAGGTCCTCCAGGGACTCATCGACAAGGCCGACAAGCGCATCGCCGAGATCCAGTGCGGCGAGAAGCCGCCGCTCGCCCCGGATGCCACCGCGAAGTACCGTGCCGAGCTGGTGGTCGATCTCGACGTCATCGACGAGCCGATGATCGCAGACCCGGACGTGAACAACGAGGACGTGTCCAAGCGCTACACCCACGACGTCATCCGCGGCCTTTCCTACTACGGTGGCACGAAGGCGGTTGACCTCGGCTTCGTCGGTTCCTGCATGGTCCACAAGGGTGACCTCAAGATCGTCTCCAAGATGCTCCGCAACCTGGAGCACACCCAGGGCAAGGTGGAATTCAACGCCCCGCTCGTTGTCGCCGCGCCGACCTACAACATCATCGACGAACTGAAGGCCGAAGGCGACTGGGACATCCTCCAGAAGTATTCCGGATTCGAGTTCGATGACAAGGCGCCGAAGACCGCCGCCCGCACCGAATACCAGAACATGATGTATCTGGAACGCCCGGGCTGCAACCTCTGCATGGGCAACCAGGAGAAGGCGGAGAAAGGTGACACCGTCATGGCCACGTCCACCCGTCTCTTCCAGGGCCGCGTGGTCGAGGATTCCGAGCGGAAAAAGGGCGAGTCCCTCCTTTCCTCCACCCCTGTCGTCGTCCTCTCCGCCATCCTCGGCCGCACGCCGAGCCTGGAGGAATACAAGGACGCCGTCGCGGGCATCGACCTCACCACCTTCGCCCCACCGGTGAAGGAGATGGTGGCGAACTTCTGACAGAGCGCGGACTCCGGTCCGCTGCCTTCCGAGGGTTTGAAATCGGAAGGCCCAGGGCATTCTTTTCAACGCAGATTAAGAGGATTACATGGATTCCGCAGATTAAGAAGGGCAGGTCAGCGTTGGATGAAAGTAACTCCAGCGCTGAACGGGAATCCGCGAAATCCTTCTTAATCCTCTTAATCTGCGTTTGAAGGAAGGCCACTTTGCTCTAACAGTCATCACCAGTCCTTGGCGGCATTGAATCTCAGTCGCCTTCAGGGTTGATCCCATGAGCCGTCACGTGCCTTCTATGGTATCCTCTCTTAAAGCGGCGGAGGGCCGCCGCGCTCCATGAGCTGGCGCAATGTCACGGCACCCCGATGAGGACGAATGTGTACCAAAATCGGGAATCCCCTCTGGCAGAATCCTGACTGCTGTTGTATGGATGGTAGCATATGGACACTCTCAGAACCTTCACCACCGGTTCCAGCACAGAGGGAAAGTTCCACTCCCTGCCGGCCCTTGCGGATCAAGGGTTTCCGAACCTCTCACGCTTGCCCGTTTCCATCCGCATCGTCCTGGAGTCCCTGCTCCGCAACAACGACGGACTGAAGGTCACCGAGAGGGACATCCGCAACCTGGCCGCCTACCATGCCGCGGCTCCGGGCGACTATGAGATCCCCTTCGTGGTGGCCCGGATTGTCCTCCAGGACTTCACCGGCGTGCCGCTGCTGGTGGACCTTGCCGCCATGCGCTCCGCGGTGGACCGGATGGGGCGCGATGCGAAGATGATCGAGCCGTTGGTCCCGGTGGACCTGGTGGTGGATCACTCCGTGCAGGTGGACTTCGCCGGGACCGGCGCGGCCTTCGAGCGGAACCTCGATCTGGAGTTCCACCGCAACCGCGAGCGCTACGAGTTCCTGAAATGGGGTGAGCAGGCGTTCGATACCTTCAAGGTCGTGCCCCCGGGCATCGGCATCGTCCACCAGGTGAACCTGGAGTATCTGGCGAAGTGCGTGCTGGAGAAAGACGGCGTCTTCTATCCGGACACGCTGGTGGGCACGGACTCCCACACCACCATGATCAATGGCCTGGGCGTGGTTGGATGGGGCGTCGGCGGCATCGAGGCCGAGGCCGGGATGCTCGGCCAGCCGGTGACGTTCCTGGTGCCGGAAGTCGTCGGGGTATATCTGACCGGCGCGCTCGTTACCGGAGTCACCGCCACGGACCTGGTGCTGGTGGTGACCGAGTTGCTGCGGAAGACGAAGGTCGTCGGCAAGTTCGTCGAGTTCTACGGACCGGGCGCGAGGGCGCTCAGCCTGCCGGACCGCGCCACCATCGCCAACATGGCGCCAGAGTATGGCGCGACCATGGGCTTCTTCGGCATCGACGAGGTGACCACCAGCTATCTGGAGAGCACCGGCCGCCCGCCGGAGCTGTGCAGGACCGTGGAGAACTACTACAAGGCGCAAGACCTGTGGGGCATCCCCACCGACCGCAACGCGCTGGATTTCACCCAGGTGGTGGACCTCGACCTTTCCACCGTGAAACCCGGCGTCGCCGGACCGAAACGGCCGCAGGACCGCATCGATCTGGACAACCTCAAGGTGAAGTGGGGCGAACTGCTCGCCGCACCGGTGAAGGACGGCGGCTTCGACAAGACTGGCAGCAAGACCGCCGTCGTCCACGTGGACAGCAAGGACGGCGTGCCGGACAAGATCGGCCACGGGTCCGTCCTCATCGCCGCCATCACCAGTTGCACGAACACCTCGAACCCCAGCGTGATGCTCGCCGCCGGCCTGCTGGCGCAGAAGGCGAACGCCTACGGCCTGACGGTGAAGCCGTCCGTGAAGACGTCCCTCGGCCCTGGATCCCGTGTCGTCACCGACTACCTCACCAAGACCGGCCTGCAGGCGGAGCTGGACAAGCTCGGCTTCCAGACCGTCGGTTACGGCTGCACCACCTGCATTGGCAACTCCGGTCCGCTGGACAGCGGCATCGAGAGCGTGGTCAAGGCGGAGGACATCGTCGCCGCTTCCGTCCTTTCCGGGAACCGGAACTTCGAGGCCCGTGTCCACCAGTCCATCCGGGCGAATTTCCTGATGTCCCCTCCCCTCGTCGTCGCCTTCGCCATCGCGGGCACCGTGGACATCGACATGGCCACCGAGCCGCTCGGCAAAACACCGAAGGGAGATCCCGTCTATCTGAAGGACATCTGGCCGACCGCGGAGGAGATCACCGCGGCCATGGTCTCCTCCCTCCGCCCGGAGGTCTTCCAGGCCCTCTACACCGGCTTCTCCGACCAGAATCCGAAGTGGAATGAGATCAAATCCTCCACCGGTGACGTCTATGAGTGGGATCGGGAGTCCACCTACATCCAGGAGCCGCCGTTCTTCGACGGATTCTCCCCATGCCCCCGTGACATCGAGGAAATCCACGGCGCGCGCCCGCTCGGCATCTTCGGCGACTCCGTCACCACCGACCATATCTCGCCCGCCGCCGCCATCAAAATGGACAGCCCGGCCGGACGCTACCTCAGGGACAAGGGCGTTGGCTTCGCCGACTTCAACTCCTACGGCTCACGCCGGGGCAACGACCGCGTGATGACCCGTGGCACCTTCGCCAACGTCCGGATCAAGAACCTCATGGTTCCCGGTGTGGAGGGGGGCGTGACCAAGGTCGGCGACAACGTGGAGGCCATCTACGATGCGGCGGAGATCTACAAGGAAGACGCCATCCCCACCATCATCATCGGTGCGGAGGACTATGGCATGGGATCCTCCCGCGACTGGGCGGCGAAGGGCACCAACCTCCTCGGTGTGAAGGCCGTCATCACCAAGTCCTTCGAGCGGATCCACCGGTCCAACCTCGTCGGCATGGGCGTCCTGCCCTGCAACTTCGTGGACAAGGACGACTACGAGAAAGTGAAGGACCTGGCCGACGCCACCTTCGACCTCGTGGGCATCGACAACGACCTCAAGCCCATGCAGCAGGCGACGCTCCGCGTCCATCCCGCAAGGGGCAGGGCGTTCGACATCCCCGTCATCGTCCGCATCGATACCCCGGTGGAAAAGGCCTACTACCGCGCGGGAGGCATCCTCCCCTACGTGCTGGCGCAGATTCTGGAGAAGTAAGGAGCAGCGGTGTCACACAAGTGAGAAAGTCATCTGCCCGTTCTGGAGATCCGCACGGATGACGTCACCTTCCTTGAAGTTGCCGTCCAGCACCTCCAGGCTGAGCGGGTCGAGGAGATGATGCTGGATCGCACGCTTCAACGGACGGGCACCATACACTGGATCGTAGCCCTGGTTGCCCAGGTATTCCTTCGCATTCTCAGACAGCGCGAGCGCGAGGCCCTGTTTGGCCAGACGCTTGCGCACCCGCTCGAGCTGGAGATCGACGATGGTGGTCAGTTCGTCCCGCTGCAGGCGGTCGAAGATGATGGTTTCATCGATCCGGTTGAGGAACTCCGGCCGGAAGTGCGCGCGCAGGGCTTCGGTCACCTTCGCCTCGCGTTGCTCCGCATTCTCCTCCGTCAGGATGTACTGGGAACCGATGTTGGAGGTCATGATGAGCACGGTGTTGCGGAAATCCACGGTACGGCCCTGGCCGTCCGTGATACGTCCGTCATCCAACACCTGCAGCAGCACGTTGAAGACATCCGGGTGGGCTTTCTCGATCTCATCGAAAAGCACCACGGAGTACGGCTTCCTCCGCACCGCTTCGCTGAGCTGGCCGCCCTCGTCATAGCCGACGTAGCCGGGAGGCGCGCCGATCAGGCGGGCAACGCTGTGCTTCTCCATGTATTCCGACATGTCGATGCGGACCATCGCTCCTTCGTCGTCGAAGAGGAACTCGGCGAGCGCCTTTGAAAGCTCCGTCTTCCCGACCCCCGTCGGCCCGAGGAAAAGGAACGAACCGATAGGGCGGTTCTCATCCTGCAGTCCGGCACGGGCGCGCCGCACCGCGTTGGACACCGCCTTGATCGCCTTCTTCTGTCCGATCACACGTGCTCCCAGCCGCTCCTCCATGTGGACGAGCTTCTGCTTCTCCCCTTCCTGCAGGCGGTTCACCGGGATGCCGGTCCATGAGGAAACCACGCGGGCGATGTCCTCCTCCGTAACCTCCTCCTTCAGCATCGCACCGTTCGTCTGCAACGATGCGAGTTGGTCCTTCGCATCATCCAGCGCCTTGGTCGCCGCAGGCAGTTCGCCGTAGGTGATCTCCGACGCACGGGTCAGGTCACCGATCCGTTGGGCCTTCTCCGCCTCCGTCTTGAGGGTCTCGATCTGTTCCTGCGCCCCGCGCACGTCGTCGATGATCTCCTTCTCATTGCGCCACTGCGCCATCAGGCCGGAGGACTGCTCGCGGAGGTTCGCCTGCTCCTCCTTCACCTTTTCCAGACGCGCCGCGGATCCCTTGTCGGTTTCCTTCTCCAGCGCCTTTTTCTCCATCTCGAGCTGGAGGATCTGGCGTTCGAGCGTGTCGATCTCCGTCGGCATGGAATCCAGTTCGATCTTCAGCCGGGAGGCGGCCTCGTCCATCAGGTCCACCGCCTTGTCAGGCAGGAAGCGGTCTGAAATGTAGCGGTCCGACAACGTGGCGGCGGCGACGAGCGCACCGTCCTGGATGCGCACGCCGTGGTGCACCTCATAGCGTTCCTTCAGCCCGCGCAGGATGGCGATGGTGTCCTCCACCGATGGCTCGCCGACCATGACCGGCTGGAAGCGACGCTCCAGCGCAGCGTCCTTCTCAATGTGCTTGCGGTACTCGTCCAGCGTGGTCGCACCGATGGTGCGCAGTTCACCGCGGGCGAGCTGGGGCTTGAGCAGGTTGGAGGCATCCACCGCGCCCTCGCTGGCACCCGCGCCGACGATGGTGTGCAGCTCGTCGATGAACAGGATGATCTGGCCGTCCGAGTCCGTCACTTCCTTGAGAAAGGCCTTCAGCCGCTCCTCGAACTCGCCGCGGTATTTCGCGCCCGCCAGCATGCCGCCGAGGTCCATGGCGATCACGCGTTTGTTCTTCATCGAGTCCGGCACGTCGCCGGAAACAATGCGTCGCGCCAGTCCTTCGACGATGGCCGTCTTGCCGACGCCCGGCTCACCGATGAGCACGGGGTTGTTCTTCGTGCGCCGGGACAACACCTGCAGCACCCGGCGGATCTCGTGGTCCCGGCCGATGACCGGGTCGATCTTCCCGGCGCGGGCGCGGGCGGTCAGATCGTTGCCATATTTCTCCAGCGTCTGGTATTTTCCCTCCGGTTGGTCGTCCGTGACCTTCTGGGAGCCACGGACGCTGTCGATGGCTTCCTTCGCGGAGGCCTCCGTGAGTCCCGCTTCCTTGAGGAGTTTGCCCGCAGGCGAGTCTCCCTTCAGCGCACCGAGCAGGAAATGCTCCACGCTGAGGTAGTCGTCCCCCATGCCCTCGCGGATGGTGTCCGCCTCATCCAGCGTCGAGCGCAGGCCCACGCTGATCTGCGGTTGGGTGCTGGCTCCCTGCACGCGCGGCTCCCGGTCGAGCGC
Organism: Luteolibacter sp. SL250; assembly: GCF_026625605.1. Taxonomy (NCBI): domain Bacteria; kingdom Pseudomonadati; phylum Verrucomicrobiota; class Verrucomicrobiia; order Verrucomicrobiales; family Verrucomicrobiaceae; genus Luteolibacter; species Luteolibacter sp. SL250. The sequence goes on along the minus strand of NZ_CP113054.1, from coordinate 2,447,647 downwards.
CGATGCCACCGCGATCTTCAGGTGGTTCGTGTCCACACCCGCCTTCTGCAGGATGGGAACGGTGATGCCTCCCTCCTGCTGGAGCAGGGCGAGCAGGACGTGCGCGCTCTTCAGCTCGGAATGCGACGACTTGGAGGCCAACCGCTGGGCGGACTGGAGTCCCTCCTGTAGCTTCTGGGTGATTTTTTCGAGTCCCATAATTTGATGCCACACAGTCCCCTAGCATTCGCTTTTATCAAATGGAGGATGTGGAAATTTTTGAAAAATCCGCGGATCCTCTGCCATTTTTTCCATCGTCATCCGTCCCCCTTTCCCCTCACCCTCCGGGCTGTCATGAAACTCGGAACCTTTCTCGCCCTCGCGCTCACCCCTGTCTTCGCGCTCGCCCAGCCCGCCGCTCCGGTGGCGGACGCCGACCGCTCCACCACCCCGGCCGACCGCCTCGCCGAGGCCTGGTGGAAGAACCGCTGGGAGGCGAAGGTGAAAGCCACTGCTGAGGCCCAGGACAGCCAGCTTGTCTTCCTCGGCGATTCCATCACCCAAGGTTGGGAAGGACCTGGCAAGAAAACGTGGGAGGAGAAGTTCGCCGCCTACAAGCCGCTGAACCTCGGCTTCTCCGGCGACCGCACGGAGCACCTGCTGTGGCGCATCGAGCAGGACAAGGAGAGCCTCAAGAAGCTCAACCCGAAGGTGGCCGTCATCCTCATCGGCACGAACAACACCGGCCACCAGCAGCGGCCCGCTGGAGAAACCACCGGCGGCATCAAGGCCACGCTCGGCGCGCTCCATGCCATCTGGCCGCAGACCAAGCTGCTTGTCCTCTCCGTCTTTCCCCGTGGCGCGGACGCGAACGACCCGCACCGCAAGCTGAACGACGCGATCAATGCGGAAGTCGCAAAGCTGGCGGACAAAAAAACCATCTTCGTGCAGGACATTTCCTCCTCACTCATGAACGCGGATGGCACCCTTTCCAAGGACATCATGCCGGATCTGCTGCACCTTTCCCCGAAGGGTTACGAGCTGTGGGCCGCCGCCATCGAGCCGAAGCTGAAGGAGCTGGGCCTGTAAGCCCGCTCCGCCAACTTCAGGAGTAGCCCTCCACCGTGCGCCGCAGGATCTCCGAGATCCGGCGGCGTTCCTTTTCCCCGATTTCCGGAAAATCCTTCCCCTGCTCCAGCACTTCCTTCAGCCGGGAAAAGACCGCGCCTTTCACCCGTGGCGGCAGTACCTTGAATGCCTGGGAATGGATCATGTAGGAACAACGGTTCTTGAACAGCCGGCTGCCAAGCTGGAACTCCGCCAGCGTGCCACCGTCGTCCGCCTTTGGATACCGAGCGGTGAAAACATCCTGGAAAGCCGTGTCCCCATCGACCCCGCCGTCCCCCATCGGGGCCTCGTCCTTGAACAGCATGGCATCCACGATGGACTCCGCGTGTTCGTCCGCCGTCTTCCCCGCACGGCCGTCATCCGGATCAGCAGCCGGTTCCAGGGTCCTCGAAAACCAGTGCATCCGCCGGTATTCCATGGAGGCGGAGACCAGCAGGTTGTGCATGCGGCACTGATGCTCCAGCACCATCAGGGAAACGATGTCGCTGGTGTTGCGGAGGTATTTCGAAACGTCGATCACCCCGTCCAGCGTGCGGTGTTGCACGGCTTCGGTGACTCCGTCGCGCTCATCCGCCTCCGTGTAGATCCGGTTGCCCAGATGTGGCAGCGAACTGTTCCCGGTGACGTAGTAGCCGCCCCAACGGATAGGAATGGGGCTGCGGGCGTCGATGTGGTCCATCCCCAGCTTCAGGATCAGGTGGCCGTCCTCGTCCGGATGCACCGAGCGAATGAGCACTCCCGGCACCGACTCCGTACGACGGGTGCCATGGCAGGCAAGGCAGGCATTGCCATCCCTGGCGACGATCTTCGCGGGATCTTTCTGCGTGAGGTCGATCAGATAAAAGGTCATGCCCAGCACCGGGTCATGCGTGATGACTTCGATGTCTCCTCCCGGCACGAACCCCACGTAGGAATTCTCGTTGAAGTAAAGGCATCGCGGATTCTTCGGGCGGATCAGCGCGTTCTGCTGGCTGGTCTGGGAATAGACCAGCACCTGGGACTCCACCGGAACATCCAGCATCTCCAGCACGGCCGCCAGTTTCTGGAGATCAGTCTCCCCCCTCAGCGTCGTTTTACCGGAGGCAAGATCCTCCGCCAGCCGGGCGATACGGTCCGTCGCCTGTGTGTCCGAGTAACGGATCGGCTCCATTTCCCAGAACTCCACCGCACTCGCCGTTCCGCAGAAGGCGCTCAGGATCATGACGGAAAACCGCTTCAACACCCCGAAGCTGAATCCCCGGGCGGCGGCCCGCAAACCGAAATCCGTACCACTTTCATACCACTCGACAACCCGGGCCGTTCCATCTTTTCATGTCTCTGAACAGTTGCATACAAATCCATGTCCGAATTTCTCGTCATTCCCCGCGCCGACCACGATTCGCTAGTCATCGCCGCCTACCAATCCCGCGGTTACTCCGCGGATGAAGCCGCCGAGGGCGCGAAGCTGGCCGCGGAAGCAGCCCGCCACGGCATCCGCACCCACCACGCGCTGAAGGCGCTGCACCTGGACCACCTTTTCGGCTCGGAGATCGGCGGTTGCGTTCCCGGCGCGGAGATCGAGGTGCTGCCATCCCGCTTCCCCGCTTCCGAGCGCTGGAACGCGAACAAGAAACTCGGCCAGTCCGTGGCCTACCGCGCGATCGACCGAGCCATCGAACTGGCGGACCAATACGGCGTCGGCCAGATCGCCGTGGATAACACCTTCCACTACCTCTGGGGCGGTGGTTACGTGATGGAGGCCGCGGAGCGCGGCTACTACGCCTACACGAACTGCACCTCCACCCTCGCGGAGGTGGTTCCTTTCGGCGGGAAGTTCCCGACGCTGGGCACCAACCCGCACTCCTGGGGCATCCCGAGCACGGAGGCGAACGGCTTCCCGATCGTGATGGACTGGGCGACCTCCACCGTGGCCATGGGCCGCGTGCAGGCACTGAAACGCGAGGGCAAGCAACTGCCTCCCGGAGCAGCCGTGGACAAGGACGGCCAGCCGACCAACGACCCGCACCAGGTGGCGGCGCTGCTGCCCTTCGGCGGCCACAAGGGCTACGGCATGTCCCTGCTCAACGAAATCTTCGGCGGCCTCATTGGCGGCTCGCTCCCGACCATCCGTGGCCGTGAGACGACCATCCCCGGCGAAAAGACCACCACCGTTTTCTACTTCCAGGTCATCCATCCGGACGCCCTTTCCGGCGGCAACTTCGCGCAGGGCCGCACCCAGCAGGGCAACCTGAAGGCGGTGCTGGACGACGTCCTGGGCCACGGCAATGAGAACGCCATGCTCCCGGGCCAGATCGAAGCCGGTTTCCGCAAGCGTTCCGACGAAGCGGGCGGCATCCTGTTCACGGACGCCGAAGTGGCGGAGTTCAATGAACTGGCCGCCAGCCTCGGCCTGGCGCAGTGGGATGTTTCCGCGCTGAAGCGGGCCTGATGATCCACCGCGAGCCGTTACCGCATCACTCCAGATCGAGGGCGATGCGGGCGGTCTCGCGGATCTCCTCCACCTCCTCATCGGTGTAGGCCTTCTTCCCGTCAAAGGCCCAGACGGTGCCGGGCCATGCGGGATCCCCGCTTGTCCGCCCGATGATGTGGATGTGCATCTGGCGGACGATGTTGCCGATGCAGGCGACATTGAGCTTTTCCGGAGAGAAGTGGGATTCCGCGAACTCCGAGACATGGCGAACGGCTTCCAGCACCTCGGTGTAGCGATCCGGTGGAAGCTGGTGCAGGTCCTCAACACCCTCCACTTCCGGGACCAGGATGAACCAAGGGAACAGCGCGTTGTTCTTCAGCAGCAGTCGGCACCCGGCGGTCCTGCCCAGCGCGAAGCCACCAGTTTCCAACTTGGGATCGAGCGTGAATGCCATGCCTGAGAAAGGCATCATCGGTGGCCCTTGTCACCCCCGGATTCCGGGTTTAGCCTCGCAGGGCAGATGCCCTTCAAACTCGCCAGCGAATACCAACCCCAGGGTGACCAGGCGCAGGCCATCGCCAAGCTGACAAAGTCCCTGCGGGCGGGGAACCGCCACCAGACGCTGCTGGGCGTGACCGGCTCCGGCAAAACGTTCACGATGGCGAATCTGATCCGGGAGACCGGCAGGCCGACGCTGATCATGAGCCACAACAAGACGCTCGCGGCGCAGCTTTACTCCGAGTTCAAGAACTTCTTCCCGCACAACGCGGTCGAGTATTTCGTCTCCTACTTCGACTACTACCAGCCGGAGGCCTACATCCCGCGGAGCGACACCTACATCGAGAAGGATTCCTCCATCAACGATGAGATCGAGCGGCTGCGGCTCAGCACCATGGGATCCCTGCTCACCCGCAGCGACACCATCGTGGTGGCCTCCGTTTCCTGCATCTACGGCCTCGGTTCGCCGGAGGACTACAAGGGACGGATGCTGAAGGTGTGGAAAGGCCAGCGGATCACCCGGGAGGAATTTCTCAGCGAGCTGGTGGGCATGCTTTTCGAGCGGAACGACATCGCCTTCAGCCGGGGGAAATTCCGCGTGCGCGGGGATGTGGTGGAGATCCACCCCGCCTACCTGGAGAACACCGCCATCCGGGTGGAGTTTTTCGATGACGAGGTGGAACGCATCACCAGCATCCACACCGTCTCCGGCCATGTGATCGACCGGCTGGAGGAGCACACGTTTTTCCCGGCGAAGCAGTTCGTCACGGAGGGGAACAAGATGCGGAAGGCGGTGGTCGCCATCCGGGAGGAGATGACGGAGCAGGTGGCGAAGTTCGAGAAGGAGGGCAAGCTCATCGAGGCACAGCGCCTGCGCATGCGGACGGAGTATGACCTGGAGATGATGGCGGAGATGGGATTCTGCCAGGGCATCGAGAACTACTCCCGCCACCTCACCGGGCGCGAACCCGGCGCGCGTCCGCACACGCTGCTGGATTTCTTTCCCCGCGACTTCCTGCTGCTGGTGGATGAGAGCCACGCCACCATCCCCCAGGTCGGCGGCATGTTCGAGGGAGACAAGAGCCGCAAGACTGTGCTGGTGGACCACGGCTTCCGCCTGCCCAGCGCACTGGACAACCGGCCGCTGCGTTTCGACGAGTTCATGCAGATGACGGACCAGCGGGTCTACGTTTCCGCGACGCCCGCCGCCTTCGAGATCGTCAACTCCCGCCCGGAGAACAAGGCGTGGATCCCGGTGAAGTCCCGCGATGACATGGGCGGCTTCACCCACATCGACCTGAAGAAGCTGCGGGTGAAACCCAGTGGCAACGAGGAACCGGTGGAGGCGTTCGATCCGTCGAAGCGCGGCACCCCGCTGGTCGTGGAGCAGATCATCCGCCCGACGGGCCTGCTGGACCCCACCCTCACCCTCCGGCCGCTCAAGCACCAGATCGACGAAACCATCGAGCTCTGCCGCCAGCGCGTGGAACGGAAGGAGCGGGTGCTGGTCACCACCCTCACCAAAAAGACGGCGGAGGACCTGTCGGAGTATCTTCAAGGCACCGGCCTGAAGGTGCGCTATCTGCACTCGGACATCGACGCGATCGAGCGGGTGGAGATCCTGCGGCAACTGCGCGCGGCGGCTTTCGACATCCTCATCGGCATCAACTTGCTGCGGGAGGGTCTGGACCTGCCGGAAGTCTCGCTGGTCTGCATCCTGGACGCGGACAAGGAAGGCTTCCTGCGGAATGAAACCTCACTCATCCAGACGGCGGGACGCGCCGCGCGCCATGTCGGCGGCGAGTGCGTGCTTTTCTGCGACAACGTCACGGACTCCATCCAGCGTCTGATCGACGTGACGGAATACCGCCGCAGCCGCCAGATCGCCCACAACGAGGAACACGGCATCACCCCGCAGAGCGTGAAGCGGGCGGTGCAGCAAAGCCTCCAGACCCACGAACGCACGGTGGCGGGCGCGGACCAGCTCAACGCCTCCCTCGTTGCCGAGGATGCCGCCGCCTATGACAAGGTCCGGGTCATCGCGGAACTGGAGGAGGAGATGCGCGAGGCGTCCTCCCGGCTCGAGTTCGAGCGGGCGGCCCACCTTCGCGACCAGATCAACGCCCTGAAGAATGGCAGAACGCCCGCCGAACCTGCTGTGGCGGTGAAATATCCGAAAGGACGCCGTCCGAAGAGATAAGCCATCATTCGATTTCCGGGGCACTTGACCGGATGTCACAATTTCCTCACGGTTCCGGCTGTGTTCAGCGCGAAGGCAGACCGCCCTTATTTCGACACCTGGCTCAAGCGGACGCGCAAACAGTTCGCCGTCAGCGGACGCCTGTCACAAACCGCCCTGCTCCTGTCCCGGGAGGAAGGCGGCACCCCGGAAACCTGGGCTGACCGGCTGCGGAACCTGCTGGACGGCCATGAGGTCCCGTCCCTCGATCTGCTGACCCGGATCGACACCATCCTTTCCCACACACCACCACCTCCTTCTGGCCAGGACAGCCAAGGCTCCCTTTGGTGACCATCCCTTTCCCTGCTCCAACCCATCCCGATGCACCGCCTTCCTTCCCAATCCGCAGTCACACGATTCCGTGTGGCTGCTTATCTTTATATCCTGTTCATCCTGCTGGTGATCGCCGGTGCCGGCTACCTCGGCTGGGCGCTCTTCAACAACCATCCCCAGCATGTTATTTTCGCGGCTTCCTCCATCGGTGGCGCGGTGGCCGTCTTCATCTTCCACTGGATCACGGCGTCCCGTGTCCGCTGCCCGCTGTGCCTGGTTCCGTCAATGGCGAGGAAGAACTGTTCGAAAAACCGCAACGCGAAGCGGCTGATGGGCAGCTACCGGCTGAAGGTTGCGAGTTCCATCATCCTGCACAACCATTTCCGCTGCCCGTATTGCAACGAACCGACGGTTCTGGAGGTCCGGCAGCGCCGGAACGCCTGAAGACTCGGTATTTGACAGAATCCCCGGCAACGAAGAGTTTCCCCGCCGTGAAATTCTCCGCCAAACCCTTGCGCTCCTCCGCGCTCCGTACGCTCGTGCTGGCCACCGCCATCGCCGCAGCACCACTTTCCACCTACGCAGACAACAAAATGCCCGAGACTCCAGCCGATGTCAAAGCCGCCCCAGCCGATGCCGCGAAAACCGCGTCCGGCCTGGCCTCCAAGGTCCTTCAAGCAGGCAAGGGCACGAAAAAGCCTGCGGCGACCGACACCGTGACCGTCCACTACTCCGGTTGGACCACGGACGGCAAAATGTTCGACAGCTCCGTCCAGCGCGGCGAGCCGACCAGCTTCCCGCTCAACGGCGTGATCAAGGGCTGGACCGAAGGCCTCCAGCTCATGGTCGAAGGAGAGAAGCGCCGCTTCTGGATCCCCGCCGACCTCGCCTACGGTGAGAACCCGGGCGGCGGACGTCCGGGCGGCCTGCTGGTGTTCGACGTCGAACTCATCAGCATCAAAGAAGCCGCGAAGGTTCCCGCCGATGCGGAAAAGGCCAAGGACGGCACCGCTTTCAAGAAAATCTCCCCCGCAACCGGCGAAGGCAAACCCGGCGAAGGCGACCTGGTGACCTTCCACTTCAAGGCGGCGACCATGGACGGCGAAACCGTTCAGGACACCCACGGCGAGCCAACTCCTCCCACCGCCCCGCTCGACAAACTGCCGCCAGCCATGGCCGCCCAATTCCAGGACATGGGACCTGGCGAAAAGCGCCGCATCTGGATTTCCGAACCCCGCGCTCCTGGCGGACACATCGTCGCGGATCTGGAACTGATCTCGTTCAAGGCAGCCCCTCCAGCCCCGAAGGCTCCCGAGGATGTCGCAAAGGCTCCGGACGATGCGGAGAAGACCGCCTCCGGCCTTGCCTCGAAGGTACTGACCAAAGGCACCGGCACCGCAAAACCGAAGGAAACCGACACCGTCGAGGTCCACTACTCCGGTTGGACCACGGACGGCAAACTGTTCGACAGCTCCGTCCAGCGCGGTGAAACCACCTCCTTCCCGCTCAACGGCGTGATCAAAGGCTGGACCGAAGGCCTCCAACTCATGGTCGAGGGTGAGAAGCGCCGCTTCTGGATCCCCGCCGGTCTCGCCTACGGTGAAAACCCTGGCGGCGGACGTCCCGGCGGTCTGCTGGTATTCGACGTCGAACTGATCAAGATCGCGAAATGACCCGGCTGGCGGCCACGACTTTCTCCACTCTTCCCCTGTTGGCCGTGCTGTCCTGCACCGGCCCGCAGCGGGAGACGGAGGATGTGATCGCCGCCCCATCCCCTTCATCCGGCCTGAAGGTTTCCGCGGAAGCGGACGAAACGCCCGTAAAGCCCGGCGCGGGACGCGTCACCCGCATCATGCTGGGAGACCTGTTCAAGCTCCAGCAGGAGAACCGGGCGCTCATTTTCGATGTCCGCCCATCGTTCCTCTATCAACTTGGCCACATCCCCGGAGCGGTGAACTGGCCGAAACCCAGCTTCAACGCCCAACTGGCGGCGAATGAAGCGCGCATCACCGCCGCCAGGAGCGCCCGCAAACCGGTCGTGGTCTATTGCGTGGATTTCGCCTGCCCGGACGCCAGGACCGTGGCCACCTGGCTCTCCGAACGCGGACACTCCGTCGCGGTTCTGGAAGGTGGCTGGGATGCCTGGAAAACCGGTGGACTGCCCACCGAATAAGAAAGCCATGGCCTCCCTCAGCTCCATTCTTTTCCCTCTCGCGGTGGCATCCGCAATCGTGTCCTGTGCCCCTCACCCCGCACCGGCCCAGGCTCCCGCCCAACAACCGGAGGAGACGAAAGCCCCGGAAAAAAGCAAGCGCCTGCCCGCCAGCCAGCGCGGAACGGTCAGTTCCATTTCCCTCACGAAGCTGTTCGAGCTGCAACAATCCGGCAACGTCCTGATCTACGACGCGCGGCCATCCGTCTTCTACAAAGAAGGCCACATCCCGGGTGCCATCAGTGTCCCCAAATCGGTGGGCCGGGAGGCGGTCCGCGTGCGTGACCCGGAGCTGAAGGCGGCCAAGGCCGCCGGAAAGCCGATCGTGGTCTATTGCACCGGCGTCCTCTGCGCGGATGCCCGGACCGTGGCGCGGTATCTCGCCAGCGCGGGTTACTCTTCCTCCACCTTTTCCGGCGGGTGGGATGAATGGAAATCCGCCGGTCTCCCCACTGAATAAATCTCAAATATCATGTCAGACACCGCATTCACCAACGTCACCGTCGATACCAAGGCCAACATCTACTTCGATGGCCGCGTCATTTCCCACAACGTTCACTTCCAGGACGGCAGCCGCAAGACCATCGGCCTCATCTACCCGGGTGTATATCACTTCGGCACCGCAGCTCCGGAACTGATGGAGATCATCGCCGGCGAGTCCAAGGTCGTGCTGGATGGCACCGACGAGACGCTGGAAATCAGCGCGGGCACCTCCTTTGAAGTGCCCGGCAAGAGCGGGTTCACCATCACGGTGGCCGATGGCATCTGCGAATACATCTGCTCCTTCCTCCCCGCCTGAACCGAGCCTTGTTCCAAATGCGGGTGCTGAGATCCACCGGACGCGCGCTTCTCCTGCTGGCGGTTCCATTGCTGGCCACTTCCTGTGGTCTGCGGTTGCCCGTCCACCGCAAGCCGGTGGCCACCAAGCCGGCGGAGACGCGTACCGTCCTTGATCGGGAAAACTTCCGGATCAAGGACGGGAATGACCCGGACGTGGTGGTGTATCTGCTCGCGGACACCCTCCATACGGGAGTGGTGTTTCCCTACGACTGGCTGGTGGATTCCGGTTTCGTGCCTCCGGAGGGTTTCAAGGAAACCCCCGTGGCTGTCAGCATGAGCTGGGGGAACCGGGATGCCTACGTCGAGAAGCGCTGGCTCAGCCCGTGGAAAGTGTTCCGCGCGCTGTGTACCCCGTCTCCTTCCGTGATGGAGATCATCCCGGTCAACTGGAACATCCCGGAGGTGGTCCCGCACCAGCGGGTGTATCAAAAGCTGGTGCCACGGTCGAAGGGGCCGGAGGTCGCCGCTTTCCTGAACAACTGCAGCCGCATGGATGCCGACGGCAAGCCCGTCAACATCGGCCCGTCGAGCTGGGGCAGCGGAGTCCTGCTGGAATCCCGGCACGCGTATTTCCTGCCGCGGATCTGCAATATCTGGACGGTCCAGGCGTTGGAGGCCACCGGTTGCAATATGAACGCCTGGATGGGCCTGAGCGCCAATGGCGTGATCCGTCAGGCCGTGAAGCCCGGCAACGATTTCGAGCAGATCTGGCTCGGACCGGAGGAAAAGAAAGCGGATTGATTATTCCACGAAGAGCCGCCCCGCCCTCCGGCGGAGGCGCTTTCCTCCGGGTAAATTGACGGAAGAGGCCGATCCATCAATCATTTCAAGCGAGCGCTTCAGCAGATCTCTGCTGGGTGCGATCCCATGCTGAACCAGGTAGCGGGCAAGGACCTCCCCCTGCAAAGCCGGCGGCAGTTTTTTAAACTGGAGAAGGTGAACCCTGTTTTGTGGATCAAGAATATCCACCTGTTTTAATGCGAATTCCGTAACCGAGGAAATCTCCGCGAAATCCTCAAGCAACCGGATGAACGATCCAACGCCATCCCTGCCGCCGATTTCATCCAGCAAAGGGAATACCTCATTCCGCAGTCGGTTGCGCACCGCGAGCGGTTCATCGTTCGTGGCATCCTCCCGCCATTTCAATTGATTGCTTGAAAGCCATTCCCTGAGCTGCTTCCGCCGCCATCCGAGAAGAGGCCGGTGGAATTCGAGGCCTTTGACTTCCTGGATCTCCTTCATCCCCTTCGGACCATGCGAGCCGCGGAGGAGGTTCCACAGAATGGTTTCCGCCTGGTCATCGGCATGGTGGGCGAGGAGGACCCTGTTGCACCGGTGACGGGCGGCGCACTCACGGAAGAATTCATGGCGTGCATTCCGCGCCGCCGTTTCCAGGGATTCGCGGCGCTCCTCCGCCAACCGGCGGACATCCACGCGAGCCGTCTCGCCGGGCAGTCCGAGTCGATCCGCCAAGCGCTTCACGAATGCGGCATCCCCGGTTGAGGCCCTTCCCCGCAGGCGGTGATCGACATGACAGACGACCAGATTCCGGAATCCCTCCCGGAGCAGCAGGTGGAGCAACGCAACCGAGTCCGCGCCGCCCGAGACGGCGACCAACCACTTCCGCCGCTTCGAAGCCTCCCCGAACCAACTCATCGGCAAGAATCCTCCATCTTCTACCTTGAATCTTCAATCCCCATTCCCAAGTCTTCCGCTCATGCAGACCGCCGCCTTCTTGAAAGACCTCTTCGACCTGTCCGGAAAAACCGCCGTCATCATCGGTGGAACCGGCGAACTTTGCGGGACGATGGCCGTCGGCCTGGCCCGTGCGGGTGCGGAGGTTGTCCTCGGCGGCCGGATCCCGGAGAAGGCGGAGAAGCGCCTCGCGGAAATCGAGAGCCACGGTGGCAAGGGCTACTTCGTGCCGGTGGATGTGACCTCCCGCCAATCGCTCCACGATCTTCTGGATGCCGTGATCGCGCGCTCCGGAAAGGTGGATATCCTCATCAACGGCGCGGGCACGAATTCCCCGACTCCGTTCCTCGAGATCGCGGAAGATGAGTATCAGCGGATCATGGACACGAACCTGACGGCCATCTTCCGCGCCTGCCAGGTCTTCGGCCAATATTTCCTCGATGAAGCCCGCCCCGGCTCCATCATCAACCTGGGTTCCATCTCCGGACTCAACCCCCTTTCCCGTGTCTTCACCTACTCCGCCTCGAAAGCGGCCGTGCACAACCTGACCCGCAACCTGGCCCGCGAATGGGCGGACCGGGACATCCGAGTGAACACCCTGGTGCCCGGATTCTTCCCCGCGGAACAGAACCGCAAGGTGCTGGATGAGTCCCGCGTGCTGGACATCCTCCGCCAGACGCCCTCCTCCCGTTTCGGCAATGCGGAGGAACTCATCGGCGCGACGCTGCTCCTCGCCTCCCCGAAGGCTGGTTCGTTCATCACCGGCATCGAAATGATCGTCGACGGTGGCTTCCACGCCATGACCATCTGACGGAAGGCCGGCTTCCTCCGTGCCCCTCCGGCATTACATTTTTCGCACCACCACCGCTCTTGCTTCGCCGGATTTCCCGGTATATTGCCTCGCCCCCGGCGGAATATTCCCGCCAAACCTCGCTCTCACATGATTAAGTGGATCCTACAGAAAATCGTCGGCAGCAAAAACCAGCGCGAACTCCGCCGCATCCGTCCGACCGTTGCCCGCATCCGGGAGATCGAGGAAGCCCTGCAGAGGGAGCCTGAGGACAAGCTCCGTGAAATGACCGCGAAGTGGCAGAAGCACCTGTCACGTTATCATGCGCTGGAGGCACCGCCGAAGCCGGTCGTCGAGCGCATGGGACCGGATGAACTCCGCGCCACCGCCGAGGCACTGGACGAGCGTCTCGCCCCGCTCCGCGACGAGTTTTCCTCCCTCCCTTCGAAGGTCGAGGGAACCGCATCTTCGATCGAAGCCGCCAAGACCGCGTTCCATGAGATCGAGGGGGACTTCATCCGCTCCCGCGCCCGCTACCTGGAGCAGATCCTCCCGGAAGCCTATGCCGTCGTGAAGAACGGCGCGCGCCGGATGTGCGGCAGCACCATCGAGGTGAACGGCCACCCCTTGGGATGGGAAATGGTTCACTTCGACGTGCAGCTCATCGGCGGCACGGCGCTCCACCGTGGCATGATCGCGGAAATGCAGACCGGTGAGGGCAAGACCCTTGTTGCCACCCTGCCCGTCTATCTCAACGCCCTCACCGGCCTGGGTGTCCACGTGGTCACCGTCAACGACTACCTCGCCCAGCGGGACTCCCAGTGGATGGGTTCCCTTTTCCGCTTCCTCGGCCTGACCGTCGGCTGCATCCAGAACCAGATGCCGCCATGGGAACGCCGTGCGGAGTATGCCTGCGACATCACTTACGGCACCAACGCGGAGTTCGGCTTCGACTACCTGCGGGACAACGGCATGGCATCCTCCAAGGACGAGCAGGTCCAGCGCGGACACTACCTGGCCATCATCGACGAGGTGGACTCCATCCTCATCGACGAAGCGCGGACGCCGCTCATCATTTCCGGACCGACCAGCCAGTCCACCCACCAGTTCGACAAATACAAGGATTCCGTCGAAGCGCTGGTCCGCAGGCAGACCCAGCTCTGCACGGAGTTGGCCGCGGAGGCGAAGAAGTTGCTGGATGAAGGCGACAAGGACGGAGCGGGCCGCGCCCTCTTCAAGATCAAGCTCGGCCAGCCGCGCAACCGCCAGCTCATGCGCTACATGGAGGACCCGGACATGCGCCGCCTCCTGGAAAAGACCGAGCTTTCCCTCTATCAGGACGCCCAGAAGCGGGAACTCTTCATCATCAAGGAGGAACTCTACTTCACTATCGACGAAAAAGCCCACGACGCCGACCTGATGGAGATGGGCCGTGAGTTCCTCTCCCCGGGGGATGCGGAAGCCTTCACGCTGCCTGATCTCGGTACCCTTTACGCCGACATCGACACGGATCTGAGCCTGGACGACGAGCAGAAAGCCGCCGCCAAGGATGCCGCCCAGCAACGGATGGATTCCCAGGCGGAGAAGATCCACAATATCTCCCAGCTCCTGAAGGCATACTGCATCTTCGAGAAGGATGTCCAGTATGTCGTCAAGGATGACAAGGTCATCATCGTCGATGAAAACACCGGCCGCGAGATGCCGGGCCGCCGCTGGTCGGATGGTCTGCACCAGGCCGTCGAAGCAAAGGAAGGCGTCTCCATCGAGAAGGAAACCCAGACCTTCGCCACCATCACCATCCAGAACTACTTCCGGCTTTACGAGAAGCTGGCTGGCATGACCGGCACGGCGGAAACGGAAGCGGCGGAGTTCCACGACATCTACCGTCTGGACGTGCTGCCGATCCCCACGAACGCACCGAACATCCGCGTCGATGACAACGACCAGGTCTTCAAGACGCGCCGTGAGAAATTCAACGCCGTGATCCAGAAGATCGAGGCTGCCCACACCAAGGGCCAGCCGGTGCTGGTCGGCACGGCCTCCGTGGAAGCTTCCGAGACCCTTTCGCGGATGCTGAAGCGGGCGAAGATCCCGCACACCGTACTCAACGCGAAATACCACGCCCAGGAAGCGGAAATCGTTTCCCAGGCGGGCCAGAAGGGTGCCGTCACCGTGTCCACCAACATGGCGGGCCGGGGCACCGACATCAAGCTGGGCGCGGGCGTCCACGAACTCGGCGGTCTCTACGTCGTCGGCACCGAGCGCCACGAATCCCGCCGGACCGACCGCCAGCTCCGCGGACGTTGCTCCCGCCAGGGCGACCCGGGCCGTTCCCAGTTCTTCATCTCCTTCGAGGATGACCTGATGCGAAACTTCGCCGCAGCCGACCGCATGACCAACATGATGGAACGGTTCGGCATGAAGGAAGGCGAGGCCCTCGAGCATTCCTGGCTCAACCGCTCCGTCGAAACCGCCCAGAAGCGCGTCGAGCAGCGGAACTACACAGGCCGGAAGCGCGTGCTGGACTTCGACGACGTGATGAACAAGCAGCGGGAGGTCGTCTACGGCTACCGTAACGAGGTCCTCACCACGGAGACCCCGCGGGATCTGGTCAATGAGATCATCGACGAGTGCATTTCCTCCAAGGTCGGCGAATACCTGAACGGTCGCGACGAGAACTCCGAGGATTACAACGAGCTGCTGCATTGGGTGAACTCCACCCTCCCCATCCGCATCACTGCGGAGGAACTGAAGTTCGAGAACAGCAACGAGGAGGAGATTTCCGCCTTCCTCATCGGCAAGGTGAAGGAGACCTACGAGACCCGCGTGGCGGATCTGCCGCTGGAAGTCCTGGACCAGGAGGAGCGCCGCATGGTGCTCGCCGCCATCGACAAGCAGTGGCAGGCCCATCTCTACAACATGGATGCCCTCCGCGAAGGTGTGGGCCTCCGTGCCCAGGGCCAGAAGGACCCGCTCATCGAGTACAAGAACGAGGCCTACAACCTCTTCGTCACGCTGATGGATTCCATCAAGCAGGACGCGCTCCAGAACCTGTTCCGCTCCGCCGCGAACCTGGAGGCGTTCCTCCGCCAGCTCCACAGCGCGCCGCAGGAACTGCACGCCGCCGAGGAAGACTACATCTCCCACGACAACATCGCGGAGTCCGGCAGTTCCGGCTTCATCGACCCGGCCGCCATGCCTTCGCCGGAGGGAACGAAACTGAACCTCAGCCTGCCCAAGCGCAAACCGAGCTTCTCGATCGAGTCAACCGGCCGGAACGCCGATTGCCCGTGCGGCTCCGGAAAGAAATACAAACAGTGCTGCGGCAAGGAGGCGTAACGACCCTTTCTCCCAGACAATCTCATCCAGAAACGCCGGCGGACCTTCGTCGGCGTTTTCGTGTCCATCAACGGAGGTAGCGTCGTGGCTGCGCCACGACGGTTGGGTGAACTCCGACTCCATCCCGCGACGTGGGTACGTCAGGGGATTCTCCACCAGGGTCGGAGAGAGTTCGGTACTGGAGGATGATGGGGCGTCTTCCCAGCCGGAATGGCGCAGCCATTCCGCTACTCTCCAAAACAACTCCTTCTCGACACCCCCGCCGCCGCCACCTACTTTCCGGCCTTTCCAATCAAACCAATACCCTGATGATCCGCAACCTGCTCCCAGGCACCCTGGCGCTCAGCCTGATGGCCACCGCATTCGCCCAACCTGCCTCCCCCGCCGCCCCCGCCACTCCGGAGGAAGCACCGAAGCCGGCAGTGGATCCCGCCGTCCTCAAGAAGGACTCCTCCTATTTCCTCGGTTTCAGCAGCGGCAAACAGTTCGCCGGACATGGTCTGACCTCCGCGGACGTTGACACCGAAGCCTTCGTGAAGGGTCTACTGGCTTCCTTCGACTCGAAAAGCGAGATCGACGAGGAGAAGTTCAAGAACACCATGCAGGCACTGGGCGACGTGCTGCAGGAGCGCGAGAAGGCCAAGGCCGCCGCGAACCTGGAAGCTGGCAAGAAGTTCCTGGAGGAGAACGGCAAGCGCGAAGGCGTGACCACCACCAAGAGCGGCCTCCAGTACGAAGTGCTGGCAAAGGGCGGCGCCGAGAAATATGTGGCACCGAAGGAAGGTGACGACAGCGAGAAGCAATTCCTGGTGAACTACAAGGGCAGCCTCATCGACGGCACCGAGTTCGACGCCTCTCCCGCCGGTGAGCCCGTGCCGATGACCCTCGGTGTGATCGACGGCTTCAAGGAGGCCCTCACCACCATGCCAGTCGGTGCCAAGTGGAAGCTCTTCATCCCGAGCGAGCTGGCCTACGGCGAGCAACGCCAGGGTTCAGACATCGCCCCGAACAGCGTGCTCATCTTCGAACTGGAACTGGTGAAGATCGAAGACGCACCGGCCGCTCCGGCAGGTGGTGGTTTCCCTATCCCGATTCCGGGACAAGAAGGCCAGTAATCCACTCCCTTCAAAAAAGTGGCTCCAGGCATCCAGCCCGGAGCCTCACCGGTGAGGCCCGCGGCATGCGGGCCTCACGCCGTTTTCAGACCAGTCCGCGGATCTTCTCGCAGACGTGGCCTTCGTTCTGATCGATCCGCTCCGGACGGCCTTTGTCCTGGTAGATCATCTGGGTGTGATCGACACCCATCAGGTGCATGATGGTTGCGTGCAGGTCATGGACGTGCAGCTTGTCCTTCACGGCATGGAGGCCGAGATCGTCTGTTTCGCCGATGGACTGGCCGCCTTTGACACCACCGCCCGCCCACATCATGGAGAAGCCTGTCGGGTTGTGGTCGCGGCCATCGCCCTTCTCGGACATCGGCGTGCGGCCGAATTCTCCGCCCCAGATGACGAGGGTGTCCTCCAGCAGGCCGCGCTGCTTCAGATCCTTGATCAGTCCGGCCACCGGCTTGTCCATCTCCGCGCAGAGTTTCTTGTGGTTCGGTTCCAGCTTGTTGTGGGCGTCCCACTTGCTGCCCGCACCGTGGTAGAGCTGGACGAACCGGACGCCACGTTCGACGAGCCGCCGGGCCAGAAGGCACATGCGGCCGAAGTTCTGGGTATGGTCCTCGTCCATGCCATAAAGCGCCTTGGTTGCTTCGGTCTCACGGCTGAGATCGACCGCTTCGGGAGCCGTGGCCTGCATGCGGAAGGCCAGCTCCATGCTGCGGATGCGGGCATCCAGCTCAGTGTTGTCCTCCCTGCCCCGCATGTGGCGCTTGTTCATCTCCGCCAGCAGGGCGAGCTTTTCCTTCTGCCGGGCGGCGGTGATGCCCTTCGGGTTGTTGAGGTTGGCGATGGGGTTCGGGCCGTCATCCAGCAACGTGCCCTGATAGACCGCAGGCATGAAGCCGCTGCCCCAGTTCCGCACGCCATTGACCACCTGGGAGTCGCTGTCCTTCAGGACCACGAAGGACGGCAGGTTCTGGTTCTCCGTCCCCAGGCCATAGCTGACCCAGCTCCCCAGCGACGGCCTGCCGCCGAAGATGGAGCCGGTGTTCATCTGGCACACGCCGCCGGCGTGGTTGATGCCGTTGGAGACGCAGGCCTTCAACTGGCACCATTCGTCCGCGACGGATGCCATGTGCGGAACCAGATCGGAGAACCACTGCCCGCCTTCACCATACTGCTTGAAGGTGCGCGGGGTACCCATGATGGGGGCATTCGCCTCACCCATGGCGGTGATGACCTTGCCGAAGCTCTCCGGCAGTTGCTGGCCGTCCAGCTTGTTGATCAGCGGCTTGGGATCGCAGATGTCCAGGTGGCTCGGTCCACCTTCCATGAAGAGGAAGATGACGCGCTTCGCGGTACCCGGGAGTTGGGTCAGCTTCGGAGCCAGCGGGTTGATCACACTGCCCTGGGCTCCACCCAGCGCGGCCATGACATTGCTGTCGCCGAGGATGGAGGCCAGCGCGACCGCACCGAACCCCGCGCCGCCACGGCGGAGAAAGTCGCGGCGGGTGTGGAGGATTTCGTGATGGGGAATCATCGGGTTCATGGCAGGTAGAAAAATTCGTTCGAGTTGATGAGCGTGTGGAACAGGTCCGCCAGAGCCTCGAGTTTCGGGGAGCTGCGGGTCTTCGAGGAAGGCACTCCGCTGGATTTCTCCCAACTGAAGGTCGGCTTGTAGGTGTCCGTCAGGGTGTCCGCGTTCAGTTCAAAGAGACGCTCCGGGGCGTTCATCGGCTTCGATGCGGCGAGCTGGGTGACATCGAGAAGCTTGTTGGTGACGGAAACCGACGCCATGCCGCCACTCCAGAGGTGTCTCTCCGTGGTATCACGGCCACCGATGATCAGTTTGCGCTCCGGGTTCACATACCCATTTCCGATGCCATGGGGGACCGTCACGGATACCAGCTTGGCTTTGGGATCCGCAAGGTTCAGCGCATGGAAAGTGATGGAGCCGCCGAAGGTCTTGCCCTCCACCGGGCGATTGCTGACGACCGCGGCAATGTAAAACGGCGTGTGATCCGGAACAAAGATGGTGGACGGCACCACCTCACGGACCAGGGAGCCCTGGAAATCGTCGCCGGTGATCTCGAAAACGAGGTGGTTCGGCTTGTGGCGGGAGGTCTTGCCGGTGAGTCCGAGCGACCACCCCTTCGTGGCGAGGTCGCCGTTCCAGCGGGAGGCGATGGTGCGGACGGAGGCATCCGGGAACACGGAGTCCACATTCACCACGGCCTCCACCGTGAATTCCGGGGTCTCCGGAGCGGAGGCGACGCGCACTTTCTCGAAGGTCGTGCCCGGACGGAAAGTGATCGCCTTGGACGGGGCCAGGAAGTGCTTGTTGAACAGTGCCGCCGCATCGACCACCGGGTTGGTCACCTCCGGCGCAGCCTCAACCGGACGATCCTTCGAGATCACCGACTGCTGGTGCTTGAGGAACTTGAGCACGCCATCCACTTCCGCCTTCGTGCCGGGACGGGAGTACGCCAGGCGGATCGCCTCGGCGGCGGCGGCCTTCTCGTCGTTATTGGCATCCTTGAGCACCTTGGCGGCCATCACGCGGGCACGTTGGAGAGGCCACTCACCATTGATCATGACCAGGCTCTGGAGCGCGGTGGTGGTGGTTTCACGCTTCGCCATGCTGAAGAAGCCGGGCGCCGCGTCGAAGCGGGTCATGAACTCATCCGGGGAGTTCCGGCGCTTGCGGGTGAAGATGGAGCGCACCGGCTCGCTGGCGTCCACCCCGGGACCGGAGATCTGGTCCTTCAGCTCGCCGCTCATCATCAGCAGCGTGTCCCGGGTCTGCTCCGCGTCCAGACGGAGCGGATTCATGCGCCACAGCAGTTTGTTCGACGGATCGACCTGATTGGTCAGATCGGTCGGCTGCACCAGGGAACTCTGGCGGTAGGTTTCCGAAGTCAGGATCAAGCGGTGGAGTTTCTTGAAGCTCCAGCCGTTGGCCAGGAACTCGCCCGTCAGCCAGTCCAGCAGTTCGGGATTGGAAGGAGGGGTTCCCAGCCTGCCGAAGTCGCTTGTGTTCTCCGCCAGCGCCCGCCCGAAATGGAACTGCCAGACCCGGTTGACGATGACGCGAGTGGAAAGCGGATTGGTGGGATCTGTGATCCAGTCCGCCAGCGCGGTCCGCCGTCCGGAGGAGTTCCGCTCCGCCAGTGGCTTCACGTCCAGCTCATCCGGCTTGAGAATGGTGAGGAAACCAGGCTTCACATCGGTATCACCACGGCGGGATTTCAATACCGTCGGAGGCGCGGTGGTCCCCACATCCGTTGCCACAAAGGCGTAGGGCAGCGGCTTGGGCTTCGTTTCCTCGAACGGCTTCATCGCCTCGATGACCGGGTCCGCCTTCTGCTTGAGCTTCGCGAGGGTCTTGTTTTGATCCACCATCACCTGACGCTCGACCAGGTAGTTGATCTGCTTTTCATAGGGAGTGCGTTGGTCATCCGGCTTGGCGACCATGGCCTTCACCTCTTCCGGGAACATCTCGGTGGCCTTGCGGCGGGCATTGTCGAGGGCCGGCTGGATGAGAGCCTCATAAGCCTCCCGCGCCTCCTTGGATGATTCCTCCCATGCCTTCATCTGCTCCGCGTGGGCGGCCTTCTGCTCCGGGGTGGCCAGGGCCACGTCCTCACGCCACTGCACACCGGTGAAGAACGACTTCAGACGGTAGTAGTCCTTCTGCAGGATGGGGTCGAACTTGTGGTCATGGCAGCGGGCACAGGCGAAGCTGAGGCCGAGGAAAAGCTCGCCGGTCACGTCCGTCATCTCGTTCACCATCAGCTCGCGCTGCCCTTCGGCATCGCGCTGGTTCCATTCATAGATGCCATGGCGGAGGAACGCCGTGCCGATGAGCACGTTGGGATCGTCCGGGTTGATCTCATCCCCCGCCAGTTGCTCGCGGACGAACTGGTTGTAGGGCTTGTCGTCGTTGAAGGACTTGATGACGTAATCCCGGTATGGCCACGCATTCGGCCGGTAGGCATCCTCGCGATAGCCGTCGGACTCCGCGTAGCGGGCCAGATCCAGCCAGTGCTGGCCCCAGCGGATGCCGTAGCGAGGGCTGGCCAGCAACTCGTCCACCAGCCGCTCGTAGGCGTCCGGGCGCTTGTCGTCGAGGAACGCCTGCACCTGCGCCGGAGTCGGCGGCAGGCCGTGGAGATTGTAGTAAAGGCGGCGCACCATTTCCGTGCGGCTGGCCTGCGGAGCCTGCGACAGTCCTTTTTCCTTCAGCCCGGTGGCGATGAAGTTGTCGATCGGGTTGGCAACACGCGCATCCCCGACCGCAGGCGGCGTAACTTTCTTCAGCGGCTGGAACGCCCACCAGCCCTTTTCTTCTTCCGTGAACTCACCGGGCTTCTTCGCCTGGACGATCTCCGCCTTCGGCCATGGAGCACCCATATCGATCCACTTGCGGATGTCCTCGATCT
This sequence comes from Luteolibacter sp. SL250, assembly GCF_026625605.1. Lineage (NCBI taxonomy): Bacteria > Pseudomonadati > Verrucomicrobiota > Verrucomicrobiia > Verrucomicrobiales > Verrucomicrobiaceae > Luteolibacter > Luteolibacter sp. SL250. Next base: position 2,426,696 of record NZ_CP113054.1, on the reverse strand, counting down.
GGCTGTCCGGCAACTTCTTGTCCTTCGGCGGCATCTGGAGGTCCTTGTCCTCATAGGTGACAGCCTTGTAGAGATGGGAGGCCATGGCATCCCCGGGGACGACCGCGGGACCGCCTTCGCCGCCCTGCAGGATGTAGCCCAGATTGTCCATGCGCAGGCCGCCCTTCTGCTTTTCCTCACCGTGGCAGTCGTAGCAATTCCCGGCGAAGACCGGACGGATCTTCGTCTCGAAGAACTTCAACGCCTCGGCATTTTCCGCAGTGGCGTGGAGCATCCCCGGCGCGGACAACAGGCCGAGCAACAGGAACTTCGTGCTGGGTTTACACAGGAAGGGCATTTCACACAAACTAGTCGAAACCGGCGCGGTTTTGGACAAAAAAGATTTCCGTCCAAAAACCCGCCGAACTGCACTTCTTTTGACAGAATCCACGATTTCCAGCGGTGGAATGATCCGATGAGCGATGACCCCAGCACCGACTTCCTGACCCTGCTGACCCGGCATGACCGGGCCCTTTCGCTCTACGTCTATGGCCTTGTCCCCGCCCAGGCGGATGCGGACGATATCCTACAGCAGACGAAGATGGTGATGTGGAAAAGCTTTTCCCAATTTGAGCCGGGGACCAACTTCATCGCCTGGGCGCGGAAGGTCGCCTTTCACCAGATCCTGGGCTACCGCCGCCAGGCGAAGCGCGCCCACCTCCCGCTGAGCGGGGAGATGCTGGAGCAGATCGGCCAGGAGGTGGCGAAACTCTCCGACCATGGCCAGGCCCGGCGCGAGGCGCTGGAGTCCTGCCTGCACAAGCTGCCGGTGGAGCACCGGCAGATCCTGCTGATGCGCTATTTCGAGGATCTGGAGGTTGACCAGATCGCCGAACGCATCGATAGCACCGCCGGTGCCGTCTATCGCGCGCTCAGCCGCCTTCGCTTCACCTTGCTGGAGTGTGTCGAAAACCGTCTCAAGAACGAAGAATCCGCCCTGTCATGAACTCCGGAGATGCCAAACGCTGGGAACTGCTCGAGCGCTGCGAACGCGCCCGGGACGGAAAGCTCTCCCCTGACGAGGAAGCGGATCTGGACGCCCTGCTGCGGGCGGACTCGGAGATGCGCGCGCTCTTCGCCCGCTCCCTGTTTCTGGACGCGGAGCTGCGGCACGACCCGCGCCTCGTCCGGGATCTGGCCTCCCAGGAGGCTCCCGCAGGGAATGTGGTGCCGCTCCGGCGCACCAACCCGCTCATCCCCATCGCCCTTTTTGCCGCCGCCGCCTGCGTGATGATCACCGTGGGCATCCGCACCTTCGTGAAGGATGCCCCGCCTTCCCTGGTCACCGCAGCGGTCCCGACCGTCGCGTCCATCACGAAGTCCCAGGGTTGCCGCTGGGGTGGCAGCACCCTGCCCACCGCGGAGGGATCACGGATTTCCGCAGGGACCTTTGAACTGGTGGAAGGTCTGGCCACGCTCAAGTTCGACAGCGGCGCGGAGGTCGTCCTGGAGGCCCCAGCCACGCTGGAGATCATCGACACCATGAACTGCCGCCTGGTACGCGGCACTATCGTCGCGGATGTTCCGAAGCAGGCGATCGGTTTCACCGTGGATACCAAGGATGCGAAGGTCGTGGACCTGGGCACCCGCTTCGGCGTAAGCGCGGATGACGATGGAAAATACCTCGTCCACGTGATCGAGGGCCTCGTTGAGGTCGGCCACAAGGGTGAGAAGGGCATGAAGCAGGTGACGCCTGCGCAGGCGCTCGACCGGGGTCTGCTCAAGAAAAAGCTCAACCCGTCCGTGGGTGAGGATGATGAGACGAACCGCTGGCAGCCGGATGTGATCGTGAGCGACCACCAGGGCTGGCAGACCATTTCCACCAACTACGGCAGCGGCCGGGATGCCTTCATCCAGTCCACCAAGATTCCGAAAAACTACGGCATTGAACCTTTCATGCGGGTGAAGAATACCACCCACCAGGAAGACCTCATCCGCAAGGGATATGCCGCCTTCGACCTGTCGAAGTTCGACCTGGAGAAGATCGAAGACGCGGAGTTCAGCCTGAACGTGGAGCCGAGCGATCTCGGCTTCGCGACGCTGGTCCCGGACAGTGTCTTCCACGTCTATGGCCTGACCGATGAGACGGGCGACACCTGGGAGGAGAAGGCCATCACCTGGCAGAACGCCCCCGCGATGAATGGGGACGGGAAGCTCCGCCACCTGCCGGATCCGGCGAAAGTCGTCCCGCTTGGCAGCTTCGAGCTGGCACAGGGCACCAGCCGCGCCACCTGCGCCATCAAAGGGTCCGCCCTGGTGGATTTCCTCAGGTCGGACACCAACGGCACCGCCACCATCATCATCTGCCGGGAAACGGACGAGACCGCAAAGAACGGCTTTGTCCATGCCTTCGCCACCCGTGAGAACCGCAGCAACACGCCTCCCCTGCTGCGGGTGAAGCTGCGGGAGTGAGGATACGAGGCATAGGACCGGCCTTCCTGATTTCCATAACCGGCGAGAACCGGACAGAGGGGGGCCTATATAAGCCCCCCTCTGTCCGTTTCCGGTTCGGGAGCGGAAAGGAAGCTCCGTTTCCGGTTCCTTTCCGGTTTTCCGGTTCAAGCCAAACGACGGAAAACGAAACTGATCACCAACGGCTTACAATTTCATCCCATACGATCCATCACGACTTTCTCCTTTCCGGTTCGTGTCCGGAACAGTTCCACTCGCCGGATCGCGGTAAAAACCGGAAAGCTCCGAGATTTCCGGTTCCGGAGAACGTCTTGAAAGAGTAGGATCGACCGGCTCAACCAGGTGAGGAGTGTCCACCCTCCCTACTGTTTCCCGATGATATCCTCCTCCACACAACGCTTCTCCGACCGGGTGGAAAACTACGTCCGCTACCGGCCCGGCTACCCTCCGGAGGTGGTGGATCTGCTCGTGAGAAAGGCCCATCTGTCCCCGTCATCCACGGTGGCGGACATTGGCTCCGGTACCGGCATTTCCGCGGAGATGCTCCTGAAGGCGGGTGTCCCCGTCACCGGCGTGGAGCCGAACGCGCCGATGCGTGAGGCGGCGGAGCGTCTGCTGGCGGCCTACCCCGGCTTTACCAGCGTGGACGGCACCGCACAGGCCACCACCCTGCCGGACGGAAGCGTGGATCTCATCCTGGCAGCGCAGGCGTTCCACTGGTTCGCCGGGGCGGAAACGCGGGCCGAGTTCTCCCGCATCCTGAAACCGGGCGGTCTCATCGCGCTGCTGTGGAACGTGCGGCAGGTGGATACCACGCCGTTCCTGCGGGACTATGAGGCCCTGCTGCTGGAGTACGGAACCGACTACAACACCGTGCGCCATGAGACCATCGACAGCCGCGTGCTGGGCGGGTTCTTCACGGACGGCTACGCCCTCCACACTTTCACCAACCGCCAGGTGTTCGGCTACGAAAGCCTCCGCGGCCGCCTGCTTTCCTCCTCCTATGCCCCCGCCCCGGGGCAACCGCGCCATGAGGAGATGACCGCGGAACTTGAGCGCATCTTCGCCCTGCACCAGCAGGACGGCACCGTGAGCATCGACTACATCACGGAGGTGTATCTGGGCCGTTAGGAAAATACGCCGGTCCGTCAGACAAATCTTCCCCTCCCGCGCGTCCACCCGATAATGGCCGGCGCGAAGCGGAAACCCTCACCCGAAGAACTGGAGCGGATCTATGACGATCACGCCACCGTCATGTTCGCCCATGCGATGTCGCTGCTGAGGGATGAGGCCGCCGCCCGTGACATCCTGCAGGACCTTTTCCTCAAGCTCGCCGGAGGCCGTGCGGATCCCTCCATGATGGAGAACCAGCGGTCCTACCTGCTGAGGATGGTCCACCATGCCGCGGTCGATCTCATGCGCCGGAACACTGTCCGCACGAACCACTCGGCGAAGGGACAGGGCGACCTGCTGCAGCCCTGCGCGGATCCGGACCGGGAGGCCTTCCGCCAGAGGCTGGAGGAAGCGCTGGCAGACCTGCCCCCGGAGCAACGGGAGGTGGTCGTGCTGAAGCTCTGGCAGGAGCGCACCTTCGAGGAAATCTCATCCACCTGCGGCATCCCCATGAACACCGCCGCCAGCCGCTACCGCTACGCCTTAGACAAACTCCGCGACCTCCTGCGTCCCCTGTATGAAGAGCTTTGATCCCATGAACGGCGGCGGCGACAACGACATCGAGAAGCAACTCCTGGAAATGGAGCTGCGCCCGCTGCCCGCGCACTGGAAGGCGATGATCCTGCCCGCCCCCGTGGCGGTCCCATGGTTGCCGCAACCTTTCCTCGCCGGTCTATGCGCCTGCTGGGCCGCCACCCTCACCTTCATCCTGCTGGCTCCCCCGGTCGAGCGGATGGAGGGACCGGTGCTGCGGCCCGCATCCGAACTGCCGCCACCGTCGCCGGAAGATCTGCTCGGATACAACACCAACCCATGATCCGACCGATGAAAAGCCTCCTGTCCCGCAATTGGTTCCGCCGCCTCTGCCAGAGCCTGCTCGGCCTGGTCTCGCTCATCGCCCTGCTTTATGCCGCCGCCAACTGGCATGGGGCCGGCATGCGCCGCGACGCGGTGCGGAAGATGAAAGCGGAAGACCAGCCTACCCGGCTCTCTGACATGGTCCGCGCGCTGCCACCGGAAGACGAGAATTTCGCGATGATCCCGCTGCTCGCGGAGGCCCGGAGCGAATCATTTGACCCTGGGAAGCAGGACGCCAACTATGCCCCCGGCTCCGCACGCGCCCGGCTCAACGACGCGCAACTTAGGCGGGGAGGTTCCAAGAACCGGTTCTTCCGCCACGATGACGGCTCCCTCAATGACCTGAAAAAGTCGCTCAAGCTCACCGGGGATGCCGCCACCAATCTGGCCACTTTTGAAAAGACCCTCGCAGGGGTCCTACCTGACCTGCGGGCGGGCCTGGACCGGCCGCAGACCGCCTCCCCCACACTTGCCATGTTGTGCGAGTTGGACGATTCAAACGTCAGCTACGGACTTTCGTTCCAGCTCGTCGATGTGGTGGGTTCCCTCACCCTGCGGGCGGAACTCGCGCTCGAAGCCGGCCGTTCCGACATCGCCCATGAAAGCATGATGATCTGCCTGCGCCTGATGGAGACCATGGCTTCCGATCAGCTGATGACCTCCCTCATCCTGCGCGGTGCGGCATTCAGCCGGACCCAGCCCACATTGGCAAAATGTCTGGAGAGATGCGGCTGGAGTGACACCCAGCTCAACGCCATCCGCTCACGACTGGCACGGTGGAATCCCACCGCGGAGTTCCTCCGGGCACTGGAACTCGAAATCACCGCCTCCTTCCCGATGTTTGATTCCTATAAAGAGGGCCAGCCCTCCGGATACATATCCTCGCCGGGAAGCTGGAATGCCTTTTCCATCTTCCCCCGTGTTGTTCCCGGAGGCCTGTGGGATCGCAGCGCGGCCATGGTCGTCTCCCGGGAACTCGACCTTAGGAAGGAACTGGCGAAGACGGAAAACCTCAAGGGTTGGCTGGATGTGTGCAACCGGTACGCCGCCACGTCGCCAAAGCCCGAGTTTTTCAACCATACGGCAGTGGAGTGGGATTTCGCCAGGCAGTGCCGGATGGCCGTTGACCTGACCATCCAGATCCATCAGGCGGTGCTCGCCTGTGACCTGGAGCTTCACCGGCTGGAGCACGGCAGCTATCCCTCCAGCTTGGCGGCTCTTCCGGGAACCTCAAAGATCGACCCGCTGACAGGTGAACCTTTCCGCCACCGGATGGAGGGATCCAGGCTGGCCATCCACTCGGTGGGAACTGACCTGAAGGACGATGGCGGCCAGCCGTGGAGGAAGGGCAAGCCGCCCACCGATGTGGTGTGGTGAGACAATGCGGCGGATAGTGGAATGTGCGCTGGATTTTCCACGTGCTTTCCACCCCGCCAACTGCCAGAAATCCGGCAGTGTTCTTCCACCGCATGACATCCTTCCGCAGGTCCCTCGTCGTCACGGCATCCCTCGCCGCCCTCCCTTTTTCCGCCTCCCTCGCCCAGCAGGAGTTTTCCTTCGACACGCTGAAGGCGAAGGCCCGCGCGCTGGCGGCGAAGCCCTATGAGCCGCAGAAGGACGACCTGGCGGACTTCTGGAAAAAGCTGACCTACGACCAGCACCGGGACATCCGCTTCAACATGGAGTCCGGCCTGTGGTGGAACGAGGGGCCATTTTCCATCGACTTCTTCCATCCCGGCTGGACGGCGAAGAAGACCGTCTCCCTGCATGAGGTGAAGGATGGCAAGAGCATCCACCTCGACTTCAACCAGAAGCTCTTCAACTACGGCAAGCAGGTGGTGCCAAAGGACACGCCCCCACCGCCGAACTACGCGGGCTGGCGCGCCCGCACCCACCTGAATTCAAAGGAATACATGGACGAGTTCCTCGTCTTCCTCGGCGCCAGCTACTTCCGCGCCATCCCCGCGAACTCGCCCTACGGCCTCTCCGCACGCGGTCTCTCCCTGAACAGCGGCATTCCCGGCGTGCCGGAAGAGTTCCCGGACTTCACCGAGTTCCACCTTGAGAAACCGGCCAAGGACTCGAAGTCGCTCAAGGTTTCCGCCCTGCTCAACGGGCCGAGCGTGGCCGGTGCCTACCAGTTCACCGTGACTCCCGGGGAGGAAACCATCGTCGAGGTGGAGGCGGAACTCACCCTGCGCAAGCCGGTGACCCAACTGGGTCTGGCCCCCTTTTCCAGCATGTATTGGTTCGGCGAAGGCACCCATCCGAAGCCGTTCGACTTCCGCCCGGAGGTCCATGACAGCGACGGCCTGCTGATGGAGCTGGGCAGCGGCAATCTCCACTACCGCCCGCTGGAAACGACGAAGGACCAGTTCCGCCACTGTGTCTTCACCATGGAGAAGCCACGCTCCTGGTCCCTGCTCCAGCGCGATCGCCACTTTTCCTCCTACCAGGACCCGGAGGCCCGCTACCATGAGCGCCCCAGTGTGAAGGTGGAACCGATCGAAGGTTTCGACAACGGCAAGCTCCACCTCATCGAGATGCCGACGAAGGATGAGACGGACGACAACGTCATCCTCCTCTGGGAACCGCAGCCGGAGCATGCCGTCGGCAAGCCGTTCAAGGTCCACTACCGTCTGCGCTGGATGCGCGATCCAAAGCCGTCCGGCCTCTTCACCGTCCGCGCCACCCGGCTGGGCAACCCCGTTCAGAAGCCGAATGAGGTGCTGGTCGCCGTCGATTTCGCGAAGCCGCTGGAACCCGAAAAGAAGGTCGGCGATCCGAAGTGGGATGACATCAAGGATTTCAAACCCGTCGTGGAGATCAACAACAAGCAGGTGAAACTCATCCACGTCGGCCTGTCCGACATGAGCATGCCGAACGTCGATGACATCCCCGCCGGTCTCGGCCGCAGCCCACAGCTTCATATGCCACAGGTGTTGCGTGCCTTCTTTGTCCTGGATCCAGGCACGGCCAATGACCTGGACATGACTCTGGAACTGCGTGACGGAAATGACAAAGCCATCTCCGAACGCTGGGTCTACTACTGGAGGAAAACCCATTGAACGAACGGATGGGTTGGACCTCCGGGCGTCGCATCCCTCCGGAAACTTCCCTCTTGATCGGCGCCACCCTGTTGCACACCATTTATCTTGTTGATCGATGGCGGGCAGCAATTCCAATTCCCCTTCCGGTATGCCGACCGCCGGACAATGTACGGCGAACGGGCCGCTCGGCATGGAGCGGGAATCCACCACCGTCACGGTCCACTCATCGGATATCGACCGGCTGCTTGACGCCGCCTACCAGGCGCTGCCTTTGATGCCGGAGGAACTGCGGGAACGGGTTTCGGAACTCCTCACCCCGGAAGCCATGGCGGTCATCGCCGGAGTGGCCGCCATCTGGGCGGGCAGCCATTTTTTCGGAGTCGGTTTCGTCGCCGACATCATCATCGCGGGAGCCACCATCATCGCCATCGGATGGGACGCGATCAAGGCGCTGAAAGCTTATGTGAAATACTACGACACGGCGGTCAAGGCCTGCAACGACGCTGACATCCAGGTCGCCGCACGCCATTTCGCGGATGCCACCCTCACCCTCGCCAGTGCCATCGGCTGGGCGAAACTCGGATCCTGGCTGGGAAAAGGCGGCGCACAGATCGGCCGGACCATCAGGGCGGGCAATACCGCAGCACAGAAGGCACGCTGGATCCGTTATATCAATTCCCTGAAGTTCGAAGTTCCCGCCGGCAAGGGCATGCTATGGTCAAAACTGGGAGACTTCCGCACGGCGGAAGAAATCGCCCGCCGCAAGGGCCTGACATCGCTCGAGATGATCCTGAAGAAAAATGGATTTTATCAGCTCTATTCGCGCGAGTTCGGGAAAACACAGAACGATCTCACCAAGGAAATCTGGACCTTGGTCTCCCGAAGATATGTCCAGAGCCTGCAAGGCGAAGTCGTCGGCTACGTGAACAGGGCCGCCCACTATGAAGCGATCAACAAAGCCGCCAATCCGAAGATCATCAACAGCACGGATCCCGTCATCGTACACGAAATCGATGAGATCAGCAAAATTCTTCTTGGTAATCCAAAGATCACCCATGTGACACTCATCGACGTCAAAAGCGGCGAAGCCTTCGGCTTCCGCTCCCGCGAGCTTCTGGAAAGCCTGATGAAGCTGGAGAAACGCAATCCCTGATGCTTCCGCGCGCTTCGCCCAAATCCCCCTGGAGAAGCGGAGCCAGCCCGCAATTTTCAATCCGCAGGAGTGGCTCCGATCCAGATCCCCTTACCGGAGGCCCGCCGCGAACGCTTCTTTCACGACCTTCTCGAACCCCTTCCGGATCACAAATTGCTTCACCGTGCTGGTGGTGATGATTTCCGCCGCTTTCGCGCCGAACATCCTGACCCCGGGCGCGAAATAGGCCGTATAGATACCCTGCGCGATCAGGCCGCGCGCGAAGTTCAGGTACATCTTGGAGGCCATCGTCTGAACGGACGGGTCCCGCCCGATGATGTCCGGATCGACCCGTGCCTGCATGAGAACCTCCACGACGGCCCGCCCTTCCAGGTTGAACAGCGCCATCGAGGCGATCCGTTCGGCCATGGACACCCGGCCATCCTTGTTGCCATCCCGGTCATCGAAGAAAGCGGCAACCGCCACCGCATCACTGCCGATGAACCCGATCGCTCCGATTGGAGATTTCACGAAACCATAGACGGCGACCCAATCAATCTTCATGCCATATCATTAAATTGGCACGAGCTCATCTGTCAACGGAGAACCCCCACATCCCACCCTGATCATATCAAAGAACGCATCCCGAGTGATGATCCAGACACACGAACAAATATATAAAACACTACATACCATAGTGTTGCCTGATCCGAAATATGAATCCTCAGCCGCCGATTCCCAGCTTGCATCGGAGCGATTGTTTTGCTCTCATTGACAAGAACGCTCCCACCATCCCCATGCCTCCAGCCGCCCGAGTCACCGACCTGCATGTATGCCCGATGGCCACGCCCGGCACGCCGCCTGTTCCGCATGTCGGCGGCCCCATTGTCACCCCGGGCCACCCGATGGTGATCATCGGCTTCATTCCGGCCGCCGCCGTAGGCAGCACCTGCGTCTGCGTGGGCCCGCCGGACTCCATTGTGAAGGGTTCGACTTCCGTCATGATCGGCGGCAAACCCGCAGCAAGGATGGGAGACATGACCGCACACGGCGGAACGATCACGATGGGATGCCCCACGGTCATGATCGGGGGATGAGCATTTCCTGGATTTCAACGGCAGATGTTCAGGATCGGCAAATCCCAGATGGAAAGCCTCGCTGCGGCACAGCGCGGGAATTTCATCCGTACGATGGCAGATCATCTTTCCGCGGCTTTCGGCGGTTGCAGGGAACTCCCGCGGGCTGAGCTCGAAGGGAAGATCGCCGCAGGGATCACTGAAGCGAACCAACACGGCATCGACCTGGAGCCGGATGTCAGGGTGTATCTGGAGATTCTCGCGGATCTCGACTGGGAGTTGCATGAGCGGCCAGGTGCGGACGCCATCCTTTCCGCAACGAACATCTCCGGGACGGGTAAAGTCGATCAGCTCTCCGATTGGGCGACCTTCGGGAACCGCTGAGCCTGGCAGGATACAACGACTTTCTTCACCATGAGCAAACGTCCCGCCCGTCCCCTCGATCCTGCCGCGGTGAAGGCGGCGGATGCGGCGATCTATTCCGCCCATGCCGGGGATCCCCGTCCCAATCCCCTTTACGATGCAGCCGGAAACAAGCAGCCACTGGATCCGAAGGACAGCTCCCAGGCAGCTCTGCGCTCCGAGTGGATGGATTCCTACGAGGCGAATGGCGGCAAGATGAACCCTCCGTCCGGATCGTCCGGGAAAACTCCGGTCGCAGCTCCGGTCGCACCCTGTCCAAAGGAGGCGACCGCCACACTCAAGGTGACCGCCCTCTACAACGTCATCCCGAACCCCGTCAAATTCGTGGATGTCACCATCACGGGCCCCGTGACGGCCACCCAGACCGCTGATGCGACCGGATCCACGGTCTTCACCGGCCTGCCACCCGGGACCTACCAGATCACCACGAAATACACGCAGAAGAATACGATCGTGGACAATGCCAAGAAGCACGTGTCCAGCACGGACTGGGCCTATGTGGCGGACCGCCCGCCCTACCTCCCTCCGGATACGAACAAGTGTAACGGCTTCGTCTATGAGGTGCTGACGGCCAGTGGAGAGACCGTGCCACTGAAGACCCGTTTCAGCTACCGCCGCATGTCGGATGTAAGCTATCCCCCACTGGCCGGCCACTGGGCGAGCTCCACCGGAAGCTTGGGCACGTCCGTCGTCGTCACTGACCCGGAACCTGGCGATGTCATCGCACAGGCGAAGCAATATTCCGACGCCACCGGACACGTGGGGATCATCAGCTACCCAAAGGACGGAAGTGGATCAAGAACGCTCGCAGAGGGGGAAAACGCGGAAGAAACCGTGGAGATGAAACGCCTCACCATCTCCGCGGCTGAATCGGAAGTCGTTGAAAACGGTTGGGGATGGAGGGATAGCCAAGCCGGAGATAGTTTCACCTACCGCAGATTTCCATGAATCCATCCCTTTCCAAGCTCATCCAACAGATCATGGAGATCGACCGTGAGATCGAAGATCTGTCCGTGCCCGGCGATCTCTTTTCCTCAAAGACCTTCATCGCTCTTTACGAAAACCCAGGTGGAATCATCGAAGACGCCAGAACACTGTTGCGTCATCTGGTCCTGACCCCGAAGCAGAAGCAGATCCTCGCCTACAGCCTCCAGAAACTCCCCGCGGAGGAATACCGGAATTTGGTCTCGCATGTGATCGACGGTGTGATTGAGGACGAAACCGATTTGAAAACCCTCGAAGTTCTCACCTTCCCGTCATTTGACTGGGGTGGAGGCCTGGTGAAAACTTCCGACACCCCGGAGACCATCGAATTGGTCAAAAGACTCCTGGAGCTGGAGAAGTTCCCTCCAGGTAGGAAGACCTACATCCAGACACGCGTCCTGAACGGTACGGCGAAGAAGGAACTGATCGACTACCAGGAGATGTACGCGGAGGAGTGACACAGGATGGACGGCTGGATGACCGGCGGTCGCGATTTTGCCAACACTCGTCCCAAGCTGCCAACCCGCTTACTTTCCCGGCTCCTTCGCATTCCCGACAAACCGATAGCCGCCTTTCCCGTCCGCTTCGCTGCGGAGTCCTTCGAATCGACTCCCCGCATACTCCTTCGAGTATCGATAAGGTTCAAGATCGTGCACCACCCTGGCATCAGTAGCGGAGAGCCGTGCTGCCGCAGCGTTGGCTCCACCAGCCTCACCGAAACTGTTGGAAATGGAAAGGATCTCCCGGTCTCCATCCAGAATCCCAGCTTTGACGAGGACGAAACGACATGATTCACCACCGCCCGCCCACTCCTCCGCAAATTCCTTGATCACCCAAAACTCTTCGATCCCAGCCTCCTCGATCCGGCTCACACAAATCACCTGATGTTTGATCCCCCTGAACTTCGTCCGGAAATGGGCAAGCGCGCGCCCTTCGCCTACTTTCGGAGCAACCCACAGTTGGACTCCCCACTCCGCCGCCAGAAACTTGCCGACCGCTGCCGCTCCGTCCTTCCGGAAAACGGCAATCCCCTTCCGGACCAGCCACTCGGATGACTCTTCCAATGCCTGTCTGGCCTTTTTCTGTTCGGTAATATCCATTCTCAATTCCCCCATTTCATGTACGGATCGACGTCGGCCGCCTTGTGATCTCCAGCTTTGTCCGGTCCGAAGAAATTGAACGTGCCCAGATTCGATCTGTCAGACACCACCTCACCGTTGGAATCGAACACCACTTCCCGATGACCGTCGGCGGAGACATATTTTTCATTCGATCCGAAGGGATTGTAGTAATCCTGATGAAATATGCTCTGGTGCCATGGCAATTTCTTGAAGCCCTGCGCCTCCGCATCCTCCTTGGAGGCCGGGATGTTGGTGTTCAGGATGTCGCGGTAGGTCGTATGCAGATCCTTGTCCGCCTCAAGCAAAGCCTTTGCCGAATCCGAATCCGTGAACATGGCCTCCACTTGTTCGCGGGTCAGATCCTTCCCGGTTTGCTTTTTGTAGAGGTCGATTGATTCATCCACAGTCATCCCCCCGGTCGCAGCTTCGAATTTCTTGTCGAACTCTGATTTTTCAGGGGTGGGGGGCAGGGGGCAGATCTCCTGGCTCGCCCCCATGTCACGCTGCTGTGGCGGCGGAGCAGGATTGTCCGCAGGTGGCAGAGATTTCTTGTACTGATCGGCCCATTCCTTGCGCAGAGCGGCATCCTCAGGCGCCATCGTCAACTTCCGCCCTCCGGTCTTGGCAAGGATGGCGGCATCGGCTGCGGCCACCGCATTTGGATCAAGCGGCCGGGTGATCATGGTGGGGGAAATGCAGCGTGAAGCGCCAGTTCCTCGGAAAGGGCGTTGGCTTTTTCGTCGGCGGTATTTTCACTCCTTTGGAGACAGTTTGCCAGGTCTCCATGGGATCCATTGTCCTTGTGGAATCCCGGCCCGAACAGCATGCGTGCTTCGGCAAACAGGTAGATCTGATCCTTGGTCCGCAATCCACAGGCCCTTGCTTCTTCCACCGACTCCCGGATGAACGGAACACGGCTGTCCGGAGGGACGATCGCGGATTCCTTCGGATGCTCCCGCCCCAGTCTCTCCGCCAGCCCTGCAACGTCACGCTCCAACATTTCAGAGTCCAGAACCATCATCTGTTGTCTTGAGATGATCAACATGCGCCGTTACAGGTTCAGATCGGAACGTGACAGCCTGCTCATGCCCCCCATCTGCTGGCCTGGACACAGATAGCATTCCACAGGCCCATAGAACTGGCTCTTCTGCTCTCCCTCACAGCTCTTGATGAATGTCGGCAACACCCGGGGATCGTAGAAACGGAAATATAGATTGTTCCCTTCCGGTCCCTTCACGATCAGAAACTTGCGGAAGTGTTTCCGCATTTCCCTCAAGGTCGAAGGGGCCTTGCAGAAAATCCCCCATGGCTTGGCCTTGATGTTCTCCAGCAGCCAAAGCGTGAAAGGGTGGTCGTGTTCCAGTTGGATGAGATACGGAGCCACTTCCTCGATATCCTCCTCAAGCTCGCCTGCATAGAGGCAGCAGTACTCCGGCTTGAATTCATCAAGCCGGTCGAGCAGGCCTTCGCAGGCGGCACCGTCGATGATGGTGTAAGTGGCGAGGTTTGGGTCCCCTTCGGTCGGGAAGAGGGCATCCCGGAGCTGGAGCTGCGGGGAGATCGGTGCGGGTGCGGCCATGGATCAGCTTTTCTTTCCTTTCTCGCAGATCTCGCAGAAAGGAGTTCCGGATTGGGCGGCCTGTTTGAGAACAACGGCGGTCGGTGACGCCGGTCCGGGAGATTTCTTCTTCTTGTCGCTGCCGCCACTCGCCGCCTTGTCGGATTTGCCGGGGTTCGCCTTGTCCGCTTCCTTCGGCTTCTGCGGAGGCGTGGGCGAACAGCCGGCGCCACTGCCTGCCGCTCCCCCGGAATTGATGAGAACAGGTGTCCCGGAAATGGCGACGCCGGTGGGGCCGACGGTGATGAATCCTCCGCCCGCCTTGAGCGTGATGGACATGCCCGCCTCGATGATGAGATTCATGCCGGCCTTCAGGTGCATCTCCGTGCCGGCTTCCTGTGCCAACCTCAGACCGGCTTTCTGGAAAATGTTCTGCCCCGCCTTGGTGGACAGGCTTTCGGAAACCTCTTCGTTCTGCTCTCCGCCGGTCTTGAAGTGCACATCCCCCTCCACTTCCTCGAAGCGGTCCTTTTTGACGATGACGTGCTCGTTCTCCCCGATGAACTCGAAATTGTCCTTCTTGACGCGGAGGTCGCGGTTCTTCTCGGCATGGATGAAGATCTGCTCGCTGCCTTTCTTGTCCTCGATGCGGATCTCGTTGAACCCTCCCCCACCCTTGCTGGAGTTGGTCTTGATGGTGCTGCGGGTGGCGTTCCCGGGCAACTCATACGGCGGCATGGCATCCGCATTGTAGACGCGGCCGGTGATGATCGGGCGGTCCGGGTTTCCTTCCAGGAATTCGACGATGACTTCCTGCCCGATGCGCGGGATGGTGATGCCTCCCCAGCCCTTGCCTGCCCAGATCTGGGCCACGCGGACCCAGCAGGAACTGCCGGCGTCGAACTTGCCGTAGCGGTCCCAGAAGAACTGGACTTTCACCCGCCCGTATTTGTCGGTGTGGAGTTCCTCACCGGAGGGCCCCACCACCATGGCGGTCTGCGGCCCCTGGACCACGGGGACATAGGCGTTGCGGGCGGGACGGAAGGTGGCACTCTTCGGGATCCCGGAGAACGAACATTCATAGGTGTCCTCTCCCGTCCCCGAGCCGGAGCTGTAGTTGCCGCACTGGGCCTGGAAAGAAGCACTGGTGATGAGGAACTGGCCGTTCTGGTCCTTCCGCGGGTTCTCCTTCACGCCGAAAATACACCCGACGAAGAGGCCTCTCGCATCCGTGGTGGCGGTGATGGTTTTCGTGGATACCTGCGCCTCCTCCCGGCGGATCTTCGCATACCTCTCCCCCTCCGACCTCTCGATGAAATCCCCCGGGTTGTCATACATCTCGTAGTCACCCAGACGATGGCCGTGGGGCTGCATGCTGAGTCCGAGGAGCTTGGTGCTGGGAGACGGAACGGGAGTTTCGAAGTTGAACGAATTGACGGCAAACGCACCCGGCGTGACGCGCTGGCGGACATGCCAGGAGTGGATGCGGCTATGATCCCGCAGGCCGCTGTCATGTGCCCGGTAGAGCAACGACTCAAACCCGGGAACCGGCTTGTGCGCGGACATGGCGTCACAGAACACCAGCTTGTGCCCGGAAGATGTGTGTTCGGCGAAGTAATAGATGCCTTCATGCTCAAGCAACCGCTGCACGAAGTTGAGATCCGTCTCCCGGTACTGCACGCAATAGACCCGCGGCTTGTAGGAGCCGGTCAATCTGAACTCATGATCGTTGAATCCGAAATCGGAGAAGATTTCCTTCACGATCTCCGGTACGGATTTGTCCTGGAAAATCCGGCAATCCGCCGTCTTCGAGAGAAACCAGATCCATGGCACCACGGTCAGTTCATACCGTGAAAGCCCCGAAAGGGCATATCCCGTGTGAACCACCTGTGAAACGTGCCCGTTGAAGTAACGGCTGCCTTCCTCCTCCATCTCAAGGGTGACGGTCACCCGTTGCCCGATGAGATCATCAAACGAAAACCCATCCTTGGTGGCCACAGCCGTCACACGATATTCGAACGGGGTGCTGAGGGACTCGTTTCCGGAAATCCGCTCAATGACCAGCACATCTTTACCCAACGGCGTCGCCAGGGCCAGACTGCGGTGCTCTTGGGTTGGGGTCGCCATGGATTTCAACTAAGCACGCTAGCAGGAAGGGTAACACTGGCGAGAAAAATCCATCCACTTTCGTGCCAATACCGGCAGAATATCCCATGACTGGCGGGAGCTGTTTCCAAATCAATCCGTAACGATATCCCCGACCTGTCCGAAGATGACAAAACACCCTGGAAGATCATCTTCCCCAGTTATATTTCCACCGATCCCACCTGATTGTCCGGGAAGAGTGATTCCCATTGGATTCATCCACGGAAGAATACAGGGAGAAAGAAATCGCCCCGGCCGGCCCAGGGATCCCCATCAGGGGCTTCCGCTGGACCAGGCGCGGGACGGCGGAGCATCCGATCAGAACGTCCAGACCAGTCCGATATGGGTCTGGTTGTCGTTGGTTCCCTGCGGGAACGGAGGCTCGTCGAGTTGCTGCACCTGGATGCCGTAGTCGATCCGGAGCCGCAGGTTGTCATTCACGTCATAGCGGAGGCCGATACCCACGGAGCCGATGGTCTGGTCGTCGTCAAGGGGGTCCGCGGCGAACTCCTCGGAGGCGCTGCCACTACCCCAGTCGGTGAAGATCAGGAAGCGGAGTTCATCCGCCCAGCCCAGGGATGGGAAGAGATGTCCAAGTGGATGGATCGCAGGGCTGTAAAGTTCCAGAGAGAGCAACCAGCCGTTATCCCCCCGGAAAGAACGTTCCGGGAAGCCTCGGACGGAGTTGTAGCCACCGAAGCCGAGTTGCTCGCTCTGCAACAGGTTGTCGGTGGAATATTGCCCGGTGAGGCGGCCATGTGCCAACATGCCCCAAGGCAGATCATGTTCACGGTCGAGTTCCACCTTCGTATACCAATAGCTGGACTCCGCCCCATTCCGCAGGGCCCCCAGCTCAGCATCACTGCTGCCGCCGATACCAAAATGGTTTTTCCAACTGAAGGTGGTCTCACCGGAAGCATCCGTCTGCCGCGCATTGTATTCAAGGACGAGCTGCAGGATGTCCGCGGAGTCCGCGGTGACGGTCGCACCACCGAACTGGAGGTTGTTGTCGGTGCTCTTGAAGTCGAGACCGGCACCCACCTCATGGAAAATGCCGAAACTCTGGCGATCACGTTTGCCCAAGGTCCACCATGCCAGACGTCCGTCCGCTTCACGGGCATAGCCGTCGCCCCGGATGATCTCACCACCGGCCACGATGGGCGGAAGTTCGTAGTAGTGGCGGAAGCCAACGACGGTGCTTTCCCCTGTGACATCCGACGGGATGCCCCCGATGGTGATACCGGCAACGCTCTCCGAATAGGCCGCGTAGATCTCCGTTGTCTGCTTCTCAGTCCAGGGGACGATATAGCTGCCAGCGACACCCTCGATGAAGTCCCCGTCCGGACTGGTGAAATACTGGATCGCAAGCTGGTGGTCGAGGTTCAGCGCGAATGCGTCATACCAAACCAAGCCGGCATAAATCCGGTCCTCCCCGAGGAGGTCCGTAAGCGCATTGTCATAGCCGGTGAAGAAGCGCAGCGGGCGCTTCTGCTCTACAAGCAAGGTCACTTCCGTCTGGCCGATGTAGTCCTCCACCGGGCTGTATTTCGCGGTGACCCGCCGGAACGGATGCTGCACCGGGCGCTCCAGCCTCGCCCACGGACTCTGGTTCAGATCGAGCAGGACCTTGTTGAGTTCGACAGGCTCGACGGCACTGAGGTTCGCCGTTTTGTCGCGGACTTTCTCAAGGATCTTGTCCAGCGAGTATGGCTCGTCATACCACGACGCCCACCAGGAACGATCTTCAGGGACCACGGATTTCGCATCAAGCTTGGTGACCTTTCCTTCCAAGATTGCGATGGCGACCTTGTCCGTGATCACCTGGGACGGCACGAAGGCGTGGGTGAGCTGGCGGCCGTGGCGGATGTAATGGTTCTCAACCAGTTTCACCAGATCTTCCAGACCTCCGAATGTGAGCGGCTTGTTGAGGAAGCGGCCGTCGATCTCCCGCAGCAGCTCCTCTTTCGCCGGAGGATCCTGGATTCCGCCGAGAAGCTTCACCCCGTCAACGGGTGTTACATCGAGCGGTGGGCGGTCACCGATCTTCACCCGTTTGTCAGGGATGAGCGTAACTCCCCGGAGCGGAATCTGCGCACCGGCGGGAGAAAGCGTGATCACCTGGCTGCGGCGCGCCGGGCCACTGGGAATCGGAGCGACCGGTGCGATCGGAAGCCCGGGCCCGTCCGGCAATCCCTGTGGCAACAGCGCCGGGTCCGGCGGCATCTGCCCCTCCGGCAAGGGAGCAGGGATCGGCACATTTTCTCCAACCGGGGCGGCGGGTGCAGCGGGCGCGCCAGGGGCGGCAGGTGCAGCCGGAGCGGCAGGGGCAGGATCCGCCGCTGGCTTGGGCTCCGCCTTGTTCTCCGGTTCCTGCGAGGACGACGGAGTGACAAAGGTGAGCAACGCACTGGTGGCGAGGGTGGCGGCGGACGCGAGCGAACGGGAGCGCATGATGGTGGCAGGTGATGGGAAACTTGCTTCGGGAGGGATTGATAATCCGGCGTGATCGGTCAGTCTTCGATGATCGCGTCGTATTTCACTTCAGGCGGCTGGCCACCTTGCTTCAGGTAGAGCGGATAGCGTCTCTTGTAGTAGAGCTTGTCCTCCGGCACCTGGCCGCCGACTTCCTTCTCATACCACTCATGCTCGTAGCTGGTGACAGAGAACGGACCATAGAGTGGCGGGAACAGGCCGGATTCGAAGCGGGCCAGCTTGCCGATTTCAACAATGCTCTCCGCATCACCCGAGATCAGGTTCGTCGTGCTGAGGAAGTCGTTGAAGAAGGCGCGGATCAGGGCGGCCACGTCCGAACCACCGGTGTCGATCACCGGACCAGCCCCGAAGAGATGGAGTGCGTTCGGTGCCCCGAAGCTCCCTGCATTCAGGGTATTCACCAATGTGGCGCCGGTCTGGCCGCCGAAGCTGAAGTTGAACTCCGTGGTGGAGAATGGACTTCCTCCGCCCGCCATCGCACTGAAGTCCGAGCCGATGAAGTTGGTTCCATCCGTTTCCGTGCCGATGCTGTTGGCGACAATGAACAGTTTCGCACCGCCATTGATGTCAGCGCCCAAATCGGCGTTGCTGCGGAACTCGTTGGTTCCAGGGGCACCCGGAGTCGTTCCGGCGACGAGAATGACGTTGCCCGCGCCCGTGAAGCTTGGACCACCGCCGCCTCCCGCAATGACATGGATGCCACCTTCAGTCAGCACCACCATGGTGCCGCTGGCTATCGTTGAACCGTTCCCTGTCAGCACCAAGCCAGGTTCCGGAAGGCCGGGAATGCTGCCGAAGCCCGTGCGTCCGGAGATTCCAGCGTCCAGCAAACGGAGGTCTCCGATCTCTCCGCCACCCAAGGACAGCACGTCGATCTGGTTGAGCGGGTTGACTGCGGTGAAATCCCCGGCGGTGCCGATGTTTCCGCTCAGCGTCAGACGAGCGAAGTCGAGCGCACTGTTGAGAGTGGCTCTCCCGATGTCACGCAGTTCCAGATTTCCATCCGTGTCCCGGATGAAAGAAGCAATGCTACCGACCACAAGATCCGAGAGATTCTCGACCAATCCGGTGAAGGTCACCTCGCTGCCAACTCCGGTATGGCCGATCTCAAGGGAGAAAGGACCGCCGACCGACCTGACATCCGCGCCGAACCTCAGATCTTCCGTTGAGATCGTGGTATTGGAGGCGAGGATCACATTGTCATTGTAGGTTTGGTCACCGGTGGTGGTGATGCTGAACGCGCCGGCGCCACCGAACGTGGTGCTTCCGTCCGCATTGGTCTCAATGCTTTCCAACGCCACTGTCGATCCAACATTACCGGTGAAGGTTGTGGATCCACCACCGGAAGTATTGACGACCAGCGTGCGGCCTGCGGCCGCGCCATCAAGAGTCGAACTGAAGCGGACGTTCGCTCCGTCGAGGACCGAATTCACCGCGCCGAGCGTGACCGCATCGCCATAGGATTGGTCGCCAACGGTGGTCACCCCCTCTCCATTGATCCGGGTGAAGCCACCGCCATCAGTGGTGAGGGACGCGAGCGCCGTGTTGCCACCAACGAAGCCACCGAAGATTGTGTCGCCCGCAGCGGTGACCGTGAGGCCCCTCGCGGCAGCATCACCGTCAACCGTCGTGGCAAAGGTCACCTGCGACGCCGAAATTCCGACGTCCGAAACAAGCCTTACAGCATCATTATACTGCTGGAATTCCGTGGTGTTGACTTGAATCCCTGCCACCGAACCAAGGAAGGTGGTGCCTCCCGCATCGGTGGTGAGGGATCTCAATTCCGTCGTCCCGCCGACCGAGCCTTCGAACCGGGTGTCGCCGGATGAATTCGCTGTGAGTCTGAATCCACCATTCACGGTTTGGGTGAAGATGATGCCGCCGCCGGTGACGGTCACGTCCGCCGCAAGGACAACCGGGCGACCGAATGAAACGTTCCCCGCGATGAGGGATTGCGTGGTTACATCCGCTGCGAGGGTGATGGTTCCCGCTCCGACCTGCCCGAGTTCGATCTCATCGCCCGTCGTGGTGATGCCGGTCACACCATCCACCGTTCCGACCGTGAAACCATCAGAGTCGGCCAGTTTCAGGGAACCATCAAGATCCGCTGAAACTGTGGTCAGGACATTGCCCGCATTCTTGATCTCGAAATTACCACTTCCGGCACTGGTGACCCGGAGTCCGGCTGCATCAACCCTGCCTGAGACGACCGTGGAGACCCCGTTGTTGACGAACTGCAGGTCGGACAATGCGGGGGCGAGGAGTCCATTGGCACTGATGAAGCCGGTGATATCACCACTTCCAGTGAACGTTAAGCGGTCGATGAGCGTGCCGCCACTATGGATCTGGGAGAAGCCGGTGAATGTGAGGCCCAGCACGTTGCCCGCGTTGGAGCCGGTGATGTTCCACGCTTCCGTTCCGACGGTTCCGGCAAAGGTATTGGTTCCGAGTCCGCCATTCACGTTTTCGATTGCGATGAAACGAATGCCATTGGTGGTGCCTGAACCTGCTGACAACGCTTGGAAGGTATCGTTGCCGGCGGTCAGATTGACGGTATCCGTGCCGCCCTGCGCGTCCATGTTCTCAATCGAACTGAACGTAATGCCCGAGGTCGTCGCGGAATTGGCGCCGTTGACCTGGATCACGTGATCGGCTGCAACCCCGTTCAGATTGATGAGGTCATTGCCCGCAAGCGCGTCCACATTGGCCAAGCCGGTGTAGAGCAGCCCGCCGGTATGGTTGCCGGTGCCATTGCCCGTAACCGTGAACGTGTCATCCCCCGCCGTGAGGGTGAGCAGCGCGGTGTCCACCGTCTCGAAGTTCGAGAAACCAATCCCGCCGATGGTGTTCGTCGCCGCCGCGTAGGCCTCGGCAACAACATCGTTGTTGAGGGTATCCGAACCACCGAGCGCATCGACGCTGGTCAGGCCGGTGTAGAGCAGACCGCCGGTGTGGCTGCCGGAGCCTTCGCCACCGGCAACCGCCGTCAACGTGAAGATGTCATTGCCGCCCGTGAGCGTCAGCAACGCGGTGTCCACCGTCTCGAAGTTCGAGAAGACAACCCCGCCGATGGTGTTGCCCGCCGCCGCGAACGCCTGGCCCGCAACACTGTTGACCAAGGTATCCGCGCCACCGAGCGCATCGACGCTGGTCAGGCCGGTGTAGAGCAGACCGCCGGTGTGGCTGCCGGAGCCTTCGCCACCAGCAACCGCCGTCAACGTGAAGATGTCATTGCCGCCCGTCAGGGTCAGCAGCGCGGTGTCCACGGTCTCGAAGTTCGAGAAGACAACCCCGCCGATGGTGTTGCCCGCCGCAGCGAACGCCTCGCCCGCAACGCTGTTGACCAGGGTGTCCGAACCACCGAGCGCATCGACGCTGGTCAGGCCGGTGTAAACCAGACCGCCGGTGTGGCTGCCGGAGCCTTCGCCACCGGCAACCGCCGTCAACGTGAAGATGTCATTGCCGCCCGTGAGCGTCAGCAACGCGGTGTCCACGGTCTCGAAGTTCGAGAAGACAACCCCGCCGATGGTGTTGCCCGCCGCCGCGAACGCCTCACCCGCAACACTGTTGACCAGGGTGTCCGAACCACCGAGCGCATCGACGCTGGTCAGGCCGGTGTAAAGCAGACCGCCGGTGTGGCTGCCGGAGCCTTCGCCACCGGCAACCGCCGTCAACGTGAAGATGTCATTGCCGCCCGTGAGCGTCAGCGACGCGGTGTCCACCGTTTCAAAGTTCGAGAAGGCGACCCCACCGATGGTGTTGCCCGCCGCCGCGAACGCCTCGCCCGCGACGCTGTTGACCAGGGTATCCGAACCACCGAGCGCATCGACGCTGGTCAGGCCGGTGTAAAGCAGACCGCCGGTGTGGCTGCCGGAGCCTTCGCCACCGGCAACCGCCGTCAACGTGAAGATGTCATTGCCGCCCGTGAGCGTCAGCAACGCGGTGTCCACGGTCTCGAAGTTCGAGAAGACAACCCCGCCGATGGTGTTGCCCGCCGCCGCGAACGCCTCACCCGCAACACTGTTGACCAGGGTGTCCGAACCACCGAGCGCATCGACGCTGGTCAGGCCGGTGTAAAGCAGACCGCCGGTGTGGCTGCCGGAGCCTTCGCCACCGGCAACCGCCGTCAACGTGAAGATGTCATTGCCGCCCGTGAGCGTCAGCGACGCGGTGTCCACCGTTTCAAAGTTCGAGAAGGCGACCCCACCGATGGTGTTGCCCGCCGCCGCGAACGCCTCGCCCGCGACGCTGTTGACCAGGGTATCCGAACCACCGAGCGCATCGACGCTGGTCAGGCCGGTGTAAAGCAGACCGCCGGTGTGGCTGCCGGAGCCTTCGCCACCGGCAACCGCCGTCAACGTGAAGATGTCATTGCCGCCCGTGAGCGTCAGCAACGCGGTGTCCACGGTCTCGAAGTTCGAGAAGGCAACCCCGCCGATGGTGTTGCCCGCCGCAGCGAACGCCTCACCCGCAACACTGTTGACCAGGGTGTCCGAACCACCGAGCGCATCGACGCTGGTCAGGCCGGTGTAGAGCAGACCGCCGGTGTGGCTGCCGGAGCCTTCGCCACCGGCAACCGCCGTCAACGTGAAGATGTCATTGCCGCCCGTGAGCGTCAGCAACGCGGTATCCACCGTCTCGAAGTTCGAGAAGGCAACCCCGGCGATGGTGTTGCCCGCCGCCGCGAACGCCTGGCCCGCAACACTGTTGACCAGCGTGTCAGAGCCTCCCAGCGCATCGACGCTGGTCAGGCCGGTGTAAAGCAGACCGCCGGTGTGGCTGCCGGAGCCTTCGCCACCGGCAACTGCCGTCAACGTGAAGATGTCGTTCCCCGCCGTGAGGGTCAGCAACGCGGTGTCCACCGTTTCGAAGTTCGAGAAGGCGACCCCGCCGATGGTGTTGCCCGCCGCAGCGAACGCCTCGCCCGCGACACTGTTGACCAGGGTGTCAGAGCCACCGAGCGCATCGACGCTGGTCAGGCCGGTGTAGAGCAGACCGCCGGTGTGGCTGCCGGAGCCTTCGCCACCAGCAACTGCCGTCAACGTGAAGATGTCGTTCCCCGCCGTGAGGGTCAGCAACGCGGTGTCCACCGTTTCGAAGTTCGAGAAGGCGACCCCGCCGATGGTGTTGCCCGCCGCAGCGAACGCCTCGCCCGCGACACTGTTGACCAGGGTGTCAGAGCCACCGAGCGCATCCACGCTCGTCAGGCCGGTATAGAGCAGCCCGCCGGTATGGCTGCCGGTGCCTTCGCCGCCGGCAACCGCCGTCAGCGTGAAGATGTCATCGCCACCCGTCAGAGTCAGCGACGCGGTGTCCACCGTTTCGAAGTTCGAGAAGGCGACCCCGCCGATGGTGTTGCCCGCCGCAGCGAACGCCTCGCCCGCAACACTGTTGACCAGGGTGTCAGAGCCTCCGAGCGCATCCACGCTCGTCAGGCCGGTATAGAGCAGGCCGCCGGTATGGCTGCCGGTGCCTTCGCCGCCGGCAACCGCCGTCAGCGTGAAGATGTCATCGCCACCCGTCAGAGTCAGCGACGCGGTGTCCACCGTTTCGAAGTTCGAGAAGGCGACCCCGCCGATGGTGTTGCCCGCCGCAGCGAACGCCTCGCCCGCAACACTGTTGACCAGGGTGTCAGAGCCTCCGAGCGCATCCACGCTCGTCAGGCCGGTATAGAGCAGGCCGCCGGTATGGCTGCCGGTGCCTTCGCCGCCGGCAACCGCCGTCAGCGTGAAGATGTCATCGCCACCCGTCAGAGTCAGCGACGCGGTGTCCACCGTTTCGAAGTTCGAGAAGGCGACCCCGCCGATGGTGTTGCCCGCCGCAGCGAATGCCCCACCCGCGACACTGTTGACCAGGGTGTCAGAGCCACCGAGCGCATCCACGCTGGTCAGACCAGTGAAGAGAAATCCGGGGGCGCTGGCGATGGTGCCGGTGCCTTCACCGCCAGCGACCGCCGTCAGCGTGAAGACATCGGCCCCCGCACTCAGAATGAGCAGCGCCGTGTCCACCGACTGGAATTCGTTGAACGTCATCCCGCCCACCGAATTATTGCCTGCATCAAAACTGGATCCCACGATCGCATTGATCAGGTTATCACTGCCAGTCCCGCCAAAAACCGTACCGACTCCGCTGATGGTGGCAGTGCCGTATTCGATGGTGTTTGCCGCAGTCGCAGTAACCGTATCAGCAACACCACTGAGGTGCACATTATTGGAACCTCCCGCCAGATCAACGGTGATCGCGGTGGCTGGTGCGGCACCGAACGTTGCCGTATCATCGCCCGCCCCCCCGGTGACCGTGGTCCCCGCAGAGAGGCTTCCGCTGGCGGTCATGGTGAACTGCGCGCCACCCGATTGCCCAAAGCTGAGTGCCGACACACCGCCAGCGGCAACGGTTCCATTGATGTTGAGATCCGCCCCTGCACCAATACTCAAGTCTCCGGTCAGTCCAATGGCGGCATTGATGGCCACCGAACCCGCTGCGTTCAATGCAAGGCCGCCATTCCCAGCGGTGTTGGTGATCGCGCCGTTGACACTGATCGTCCCACCAGCAGCCGTGGTAGTCAGGGTGAGAGTCGATGCGGTGTTCCAGGTGATGGATGCACCCGCATCGACAGTGATGTTGTCCGTGGCGGCAAGTGTGAGATTACTGGCTCCCAAAATCGCCTGCACTTGGAGCGCGGTGATGAAGCTATCCACCCCCGGATCACCGGCCGCGACATCGCCTGTCAGATCATCATCACCTACTTCATTGGGCGTGCCATCCCCATCCAAGTCCGGATCCGCTGCCCGGATGGTGAGATTGGTCGGATCGAGGAGGAGCTCCCCCTTCTTTCCGGAGGCGGAGGTAAGGTCCACGGTGCCGCCGAATGCCAGGGCAGCCTTGCCGGAAATCTCCGCAAAACCACCGGCACCACTGCCAGCGCCCTTGGCGCTGAGGTGCCCCTGGTAGGTGGTGGTGTTGTCCGCCCAGAAAATGATCCGCCCGCCATCGCCATCAACGGTGGCGTCCGCCTTCACCACGGCACCCTTCTCGATCCTCGTGGTTTTGGCATTGGTGATGGAAGTGTCCTTCCCTTGATAGCCGCCGCCGACCTTGACGGTGCCGCCACCCTTCGCACCGGAGGCATCAATGGTGGAGCCGCTTTTCAACGTCACCTCACGACCACTGATATCCACCTTGCCGCCCTTATCCCCTTTGACGGCCTGGATATTGCCTGAATGGGTGACGGAGCCTTCATCCCCCGCTCCGAGGTAAACGCCGCCGCCCGGGATGAAGGTCGCGGTGGTCGCACCCTCGCCACCCGCATTGATGGCATAGGTGTAGGGATTCCCCCCATTGTCCCGCATCTCTTTCTGGATGGCTTTGATCGAACCGGCGTTCACCACCTTGTCACCACGGTTGGAGGCCTTCACCTCCACATAGACATTCTCCTCGCTCGCCTTTCTCAGGACGATCTCGCTTCCCGCAGCCAGTCCGGCATTGCCGTTCTGCGCTTCAATGCTCCCTGAGTTCTGGACGTTCCGCCCGAAAAGATAAACATCCCCTTCGCGGGCGATGATGGCCCCCTTGTTCTCGATGCCGGCCTCGGACGTTCCGGAAAAGGTCAGGTCACCGCTGGCAAGGAATGACTCATTTGAAATGTTCAGGGTCGAACCGATGAATCCTTTGGTATCAATGACACCCTCCTGACCGACAACGATCCCGTGCTCATTGATAAGTGCGACCTTTCCGTTGGAAAGCAGGCTTCCCAGAATCTCGGAGGGCATAGTCCCCACCACCCGGTTGAGTGTGGCGGAGTTCGCGCCCGGCTGGGTGATCTGCGTGATCTCGTTGATACCGATGGAGAAAGACTGCCAGTCAATGACGGTTTGATCCGTCGCCGTGATCACGCTCAGAATATCTCCGTTCTGGGAAATGGTGGCTGAACCAACCGTCACATTTCCATCCGCAGGGTTCGCGGATGCCGTCTGAATCCATGCCGTGAGGGCGAAGAAGATACTGGAGAACATCAGGCGCCCGCTCCTGCGGACGAACGGATTAAGAGGACGGGTCTTCATGGCTGGCCTGGGACGATTGAAACAAGAAAACTTTGACACCAAGTGAATAAGTGAAGTGGAGAATTTCTGTCGAGGAAATTCAGATAGATCGAGCCGCCAAAGTGAGACGATTCCTTAACCTTCAGGGTAAGCCGGCATGAATGCCACTATAATGCATGGACACATCCGGAAACACCTCAAAAGGCATACACACGCCCCTACAGACAACTCATATAATACTAATCCTAAGGACAATGGAAATCCCGCACCACCACCTCCCCACCGCACCAATCTAAAGCATGCCGCAGGTGGGATGCATCCGATCGGGCATCCTTGCCACATTTCACGCAATTCAAGTTCGCCGTTCAAGCAAGACCTCGGTCCAGACTGGCTTGAGCCCCCCCTCCGCATCAAGATATGGTTTCGTCAATCGAACCGCACGAGGGTATCCAGCCCAATTTTTCCGGAGCCTCCTTCACCCGGCCGACGGAAATATCCGGGATGTTCCGGTCCACTCCGAACACCCGGAAATGAACCTGGCCACCGGATCCCCTGAGAACGCCCGGGCAGCACCCGTGCGAGTTCAGCGAACGCCAGCGGCCTCCTCCGCCTCGCCGACGTCCAGGCATACATGGAAACCATCCGTCAGCGCGCCGCCGATGACTCCACGATGACACCGCTGGAGCACCCGCGGTTCTAAGCCCGGATCGCCCGGACTCCTATCACGGCGATCGATCCGGATGACCCCAGCCTGAAGAACCACGATCTCATCAGAAAACTCCGCAGAAGGTTCAATGCCGAGGACGATTCCACCACGGAGGAGTCGGAGAAGCCCGACCCGCCAAAGGCGTGCGACCTGGACACCAAGGCGGCCGGGAAGAACTCGGAATCGAATGCGAATGAGGATTTCGCTCAGGCGCTCCGGGGGATTGGGACACATAGTGGCGCTCTGCCAACCGAGAGGCTATAAAGAGCGGCTTTATATAGATCTCGGGGAAATCCGCTCAATGTTTGGTGTATCGATAACCTCCTCCGAGGGTCTGCTCCCTGCGATAGACACTGCCGTCATCCCCCTTGTACTGGTAGCTCCCGTTCAGCAACTGCTCCCGGCGGTAGCTGCTTCCGTCCGATCCTCGCAACACTCTTCCGCCTCCGAGGGTCTGATGGTTCGTATAGGTTACCCCTGACGATGTGGTGTAACGGGGCCTGCCATCCAGTCCCTGGGAAGTTGTGACGGAGTTTCCCCAGCGATCGGTGGCTCTGGAGCCTCCACCCAGCAAATCGGTGGTCCTGTAGTCACTATCGAGAGTGTAGTTCCTGCGTTTGCTGAACAGATCCTGCCGACCAGAAGAAGAAAACGTGGATGGGGCGGATAGGCCAGAGCCGCCGCCCAAGGAAGATCTGCCGGAAGGCGACATGAGCTTCGGCATCGGTGCCGATGCCCAACTGAAGTCCGGTTGGTAGTCCGACCTGATGGGAACATACTCGGGCTGCCTGAGGTAGTTGGGATCCCTGGGCCTCTTGCCGGACATGACTTCCCTTTCATATTCGATCCCCCGATACCCCGCCGCGGGGTCATCGTCATCGTAGTCTGCCATGAGATCTGCACAGGAAACCAATGCGACCGGGAAGAGGAGTGAAAGCAATGGGAGGATGAGTTTTCCGAACATTGGAGAACGGTAAGACATCTGTTAGGATCACAACAAGAGGAAACAGGCAAGCAGCGCACCCAACATCCGCTGGTACCTTCCAAGTGCTGCTTTCTGCCCTCGGTCCAGCACCGCCCCATTCACTCGCATTTCGCAGCCCGGGGCTGTCCACTTCAAACCCTTCGCTCACAAAAGAACGAAACCAGATACCCAACCGCAAATCCCCCAAACGAACAAGGGGAGCCTTTCGGCTCCCCAAGTCATTGAGAAAGAAGATGGTGGGCAGAGCTGGATTCGAACCAGCGTAGGCGTAAGCCAGCAGATTTACAGTCTGCCCCCTTTAGCCACTCGGGCATCTACCCATCCCGCGTTGCGGGGCGCGATGTATGAGGAACGGGGGGGGCTTTGACAAGGGAAAATTGTCAATTTTCGCCAATTCACCATCATCTTTTTCCGACCGCTCCGATGACGCCCGCCATGGTTCGCGTCATCAGCCCGCGCAGCGGCGGAAGTGACTGCGAAACACGGAACATCGCCTGGCGGAATGGAGTGATCCATTCCATGTCCGACTGGAAAAATGGCGTCAGTCTGCGGGTGGCGAACTGGTAGTAGCGGATGGTCGGCCAGCGGCGGCGCTGGTACTCGCGGAGGGCATCCGCGAGAGGCTCGCGGGAGATGCAGTCCGCCAGGCAGGATGCATCCGCCAACGCCAGATTCACCCCCTGCCCCAGTTGCGGGCTCATCGCGTGGGCGGCATCCCCAAGGATGACGATTCTCCGGCCATACCAGCGGCGCATGGTCACGTCCCCATAGCGGGCGGTGGCGATCTGGCTCCAGTCATGGATCTGGTCCAGCAGGACCGCCGCACGCGGACAGAGGGAGAGGATGGGACGCTTCCATTCCTCCAGCGGCTGGGAGCGGAGCTTTTCATCATCACGGATGCGGATGCTCCAGAACAGGCTGACGAGCGGCTCGTCATGATCGAGATCGCAGCCGGTGGCGAGGAAGCCGCCGAGCTGGCGGGTGCCTCTCACCACTTGGTAAAGCTCATTTTCGGGGAAGACGCCGCGATTTTCACCGATGAACCAGTGGGCACCCCATGGATAGCCACGGTTGGTGCCACCACCGCCAACAAGGTGGCGGAGAGAGGAGCGCGCGCCATCAGCGAGGATCAACAGATCGAACGGATCGCTGACAGCGCCGTGGGAAAAAGCCAGGTGCCAACCGTCCGATGTTTCATCCGCTGAAGTGATCTCATGATTCCAACGGACATTCACGCCTGCCCTCTCCATCGCCGATATCAGATGATGCAGCAGCACGGGACGATGAAGCCCCGCCCCGAAAACCCCAGCATCCATGTCACGATAGAGCAGCTCCAGCAAGGTGGAGCCATCCGGATTCACGATGTGGAGGGAGTCCACCTTCGCCGCCTTGGCCAGAACGGCCTCCGCGATGCCCAGTTCGTCCAGCACGGCCATGCCGGATGGCTGCAGCAGGAATCCCGCACCGACCGGGCGGCACTCCGGTGCGCGTTCGAAAAGCGTCACGTGGTGCCCTTGGCGGGCGAGCAGCGTGGCGGCGGCGGGACCGGCCGTGCCACAGCCCACCACCGCAACCCGCATGCGCTCCGTGTCCATACGCTACCAGACTCCGTATTTCCCGTAGGCCATCGCATAGAGCCCCATCAGGAAATTCGCCACCGCGTGCATGATGACGCAGGCTCCCAGGCTCTTGCTCCACACGCAGAGGACATAGGTCAGGCTACCGTAGATGAAGGCCCCCGCATAGTCCACCGGCGCGTGGGCCAGCATGAAAAGGACGGTGATGATGAGGTAGGATTTCCAGTGCGCCCGGCCAAAGGGTTGCCGCCAATAGTTCCCTTCCCAGTCCATCACAAACCGCATCAGGAAACCCCGCCAGAAGATCTCCTCCACCAGCGCGACGATCACCGCGGCGCGGATGAACCGCATGACGGCGGAGAACCAGAAGGCAGCCGGGTTTTCGAAGATACCGGGATCAAAGCCTTCCTTCCTTTCCGCCACGCCCAGCCACTTCAGCACACCCTCCGTCTTTCCGGTGAGGCCCCAGTGGTCATAGAGCGTGGTGGGCAGCAGCCAGAAGCCGATGCCGACGGCACCGAAGACCGCGCCGATGAAGGCCCACTTCCACGACCAGTTGAACGTGTAGCTGCGCCAGTAGCGGATGAGGAAGAATCCCGTGGCCAGCACCTGGATGGGATAGACCAACTGCGCGGGATCCCGCCGCCACCAGGGTGCGGCGGGATGTTTCCACTCCACCAATGCCCCTCCGAATTGGAGGAGCATGAGGAACCCCATGAAGACGGCGAACGGGACGATATGCGCCCGGGCCAGCACATCGGGATCGTTGGCGGGCCGTGCGTCCTTCATGCCGGATCTCAGAGGCGGTTGACGAAGCGCTCGATCTTGTCCGTCGCGGTGCGGATGTCATCGAACGCCGTCGCATAGCAGCAGCGCAGGAAACCCTCGCCGGACGGGCCGAAGGCACCACCGGGCACCGCGGCGACGTTCTCCTGCTCCAGCAGACCGAAGGCGAACTCCTTGCTGCTGAGGCCGGTCTTGCGGATGTCCGGGAAGACGTAGAACGCACCGCCGGGCGTGTGGCAGTCCAGGCCGATCTCGTTGAGCCTGCGGACCAGGAAATCACGCCGCTGGTGGTAGCTGTTGCGCATTTCGATCATGGCGGGCGTGCCATTCTCCAGAGCCTCGATCGCGGCGTTCTGGCTCATGATGGGAGCGCAGAGCATGGAGTATTGGTGGATCTTCATCATCGCCTCGATGATGGGCTGCGGGGCGCAGGCGTAGCCCAGGCGGAAACCGGTCATCGCGAATGCCTTCGAGAAGCCGTGGAGCAGGATGGTGCGCTCCTTCATGCCAGGGAGGGACGCGATGGAAACGTGCTCCTCACCGTCATAGCGCAGCTCGCTGTAGATCTCATCCGTCATGACGATGAGGTCATGCTCGATGGCCAGCTTCGCGATGCCTTTGAGGTCCTCCAGCGGAGCAACCGCTCCGGTCGG
The DNA here is from genome assembly GCF_026625605.1 of Luteolibacter sp. SL250. Lineage (NCBI taxonomy): Bacteria > Pseudomonadati > Verrucomicrobiota > Verrucomicrobiia > Verrucomicrobiales > Verrucomicrobiaceae > Luteolibacter > Luteolibacter sp. SL250. The sequence continues at coordinate 2,395,486 of NZ_CP113054.1, read as the reverse complement.
ATTGCACGGGAAATTGATGAAGATGATGCGGGTCTTCGGCGTGATCGCAGCAGCCACCGCTTCCGGCTTCAGGGAGAACTCGTCCTCCTTGGTCGTCTGGACCGCCACGGTCTTGCCGTGGGCCATGACAATGCTAGGGCTGTAGGACACGTAGCACGGCTCGTGGATGATGACCTCATCCCCGGGGTTGAGAAGCGCGCGGAGGGCGATGTCGATCGCCTCCGAGACACCGACCGTCACCAGGACTTCCGTCGGAGCGTCGTAGGAAACCTTGAAGAAGTTCTCCACGTATTTCGAAATCGACTTCCGCAGGGAAAGGAGACCCAGGTTGGAGGTATAGGTCGTTTGTCCTTTCTCCAGCGAGTAGATGGCGGCTTCGCGGATGTGCCATGGAGTGACAAAGTCAGGCTCGCCCACGCCGAGGGAGATGACCCCCTCGCGTCCCTGGACGAGTTCGAAGAAGTCGCGGATCCCGGAACGGGGGATGGCTGCGACGTTTTGCGCGATTTTCGCTTGGTAATCCATTGGCAACTCCGCACTTCGGCGGGGCGGAGGTTCTACCCCACCCACCGCCAAGGTCAATGCGGGGTTTGTACCGCAGGGTACAATTCCCGCATTTCTTCTGCTGCTCAGGCAGGTGTGGAAATTTTCAGGCCGACGATGCCGATCAGGATCAGCACCAGGCTCACCACCCGGAACAGGCTCACCGGATCCCCCATCAGGAAAATCCCTGCGATAACCGTGCCGACCATGCCGATGCCGGTCCAGACCGCATAGGCGGTCCCCACCGGCAGCGTGCGCATGGCCAGACCCAGAAGGCACAGGCTGATGATGATTGCCAGCACCGTGAAGACACTCGGCCAGAATTTGCTGAAGCCTTCGGTGTATTTGAGGCCCAGCGCCCAACCGACCTCAAACAGGCCGGCGATGACAAGGATGATCCAATTCATAATTCAACTAGGGGTTCCAAGGTCGTCCCTGGCTGATGAGTTGGATGGGCGGGGTCGTCCCCGCTTCCGCCGTTCGGCTGGGGGAAAATAGGAACGCCCCACTGTATTTCAAGCACTTATTCAAATGAACGAAAAGTCATCCGATCCTCATCGCCGACCTTCCCAGCTCTCGCACCCTCTTCGAGCCGCTCCACAAAAAAAACGGCGGCCCCGTTTCCGGAGCCGCCGTTGTGAGATTCAGCGCGGAGATCAACGACCGCCGCGCGGGGCAATCACTTGCCGAGGACCTTCAGCTTCTTGATGCCGAAGACCGCGTCGTCGCCCAGTTGCTCCTCGATGCGGAGCAGTTGGTTGTACTTCGCGATCCGGTCGGAGCGGCTCATCGAGCCGGTCTTGATCTGGCCGCAGTTCGTGGCAACGGCGAGGTCGGCGATGGTGCTGTCCTCGGTCTCACCGGAGCGGTGGCTGAGCACGGCGGTGTAGCTGTTCTCCTTGGCCAGCTCGACGGCGTCGAGGGTCTCCGTGAGGGAACCGATCTGGTTGACCTTGACGAGGATGGAGTTGGCGACGCCGGCCTTGATGCCTTTGCCGAGGAAATCGACGTTGGTGACGAAGAGGTCGTCGCCGACGAGCTGGGTCTTCGCACCGATCTTGTCGGTGAGGACCTTCCAGCCATCCCAGTCGTTCTCGGCGCAGCCGTCTTCGATGGAGATGATCGGGTAGCGCTTCTGGAGGTCGGCGTAGAAGTCGACCAGCTCGGAAGCGGAACGGACGGATCCGTCACCCTTCTTGAAGACATAGGCGTTCTTCGCCTTGTCGAAGAACTCGGAGGAAGCGACGTCGAGGGCGAAGGCGATGTCCTCACCCACCTTGTAGCCGGCCTTTTCGATGGCCTGGCAGAGCACCTGCATGGCATCTTCCACACCGTCGAGGGACGGGGCGAAGCCACCTTCGTCACCGACGGCGGTGGAAAGGCCGCGGTCGTGAAGCACCTTCTTCAGGGAGTGGAACACTTCAGCACCGTAGCGGAGGGACTCACGGAAGGTCGGCGCGCCGACGGGCACGATCATGAACTCCTGGAAGTCGATCGGGGCGTCCGAGTGGGCACCGCCGTTGATGACGTTCATCATCGGCACGGGGAGGACCTTCGCGTTCGGGCCGCCGACATACTTGTAGAGCGGTTGGCCGAGCTGGGCGGCGGCGGCTTTCGCCACGGCGAGGGAAACGCCGAGGATGGCGTTGGCACCGAGCACCTTCTTGGTGGAGGTGCCGTCGAGCGCCAGCATGGCGGCGTCGATGGCGGCCTGTTCGGTCGCGTCGAAGCCGAGAAGCTCGGGGGCGATCTTCGCGTTCACGTTCTCAACGGCCTGGGTCACGCCCTTGCCGAGGTAGCGGCTCTTGTCGCCGTCACGAAGCTCGACAGCCTCGTGCTCGCCGGTCGATGCACCGGATGGCACCGCGGCACGGCCGATGGCACCACCTTCAAGGTGCACATCGACTTCAACGGTGGGGTTGCCGCGCGAATCGATCACTTCGCGGCCGCGGATTTCAACGATGGTGGTAATGTCCATGGTATGGTTATATAGGCAGAGGGGTGTGTCCGTCAGGGATTGAACGGCTTGATGGAGCGGATCGTCAGGGTTTGCAAGGCTTCCGTCACGGAATCCCGGACTTTCACCTCGTCACCGACGGTGCGTTCCATGAGCGACTTTCCGACTTCGGAGAGGTAGGAGACAATTTTCTGTTCCGGCAGGGAGTCCCATGCGCCGAGGACGGTCATAACGATCTCTTTTCCGGATTCATCCGTGAAGGTGATGACCGTTCCGGCGTTCACCTTGGAAGCATCGGACCCCTTGAAGTCGGTGCCGCGGGCGCGGGCGATGTCCTTCTCCAGCTCGCTCTTGCGGCGCATGAGGACCTTCTGGAGGTCCTTGGCGGACTTGTATTCGAAGTTCTCGCGGAGGTCGCCGTAGGAACGGGCGATGGAGATATCCTTGGTGTTCTGCGGGATGCGGACGCGGATGAGTTCGTCCAACTCGATTTTTTTCTTCTCCAGGCTGTCCCAGGAAACGAGGAGCGGCTCCTCTTTCTTCCCTTCCCCGCCCACCAGTTCGGCGGTTTCCGGGCGGGCCTTGATGATCCGGGCCATCAGGGACTTCTTCTCCAGCTCGGCGAAGACCGGGCAGTCGAGAAGCCTGCGGGAGAAGTTCCGGGCCTCGTTGATGTCCATAGCCTCCACCAGATCCTGGAGGAGCGTCTTGTCCTCGCTGAGCAGCGTCTGGAGACGGGACGTTTTCCGTGGCCCGTCGGAAAGGTGGTCGTTCTCAAGCAGGTTGAGGATGGAGGCTCCCACATCCGCGCTGAAGACCTCGGCGGAAGCTCCCTTCCGCTCACGGCACACCCAGATCAGGGCATCCGGTCCGAGCGCGCGGCGGGCCAGTGTCGAGCGCAGGTGGTTCTCCAGAGCTTCCAGCTCGCCGCGGTCCGAAAGGATACGGGCGATCTCGGTGACGCCACGGGCGCCGACCTTGTCAAAGACATGGACCATTTTTTCCACCCACTCGTCGCCGAAGGCATTCGGGAAAGCTTCGTAGATCGCACGCTGGCGGCCGGAAGGAAGGGTGCCGGCCTCCTCCGCCAGCTTGAAGGAATCCGCCGTGAGGATCAGATCGGAAAGGCGGACCGCGGTCGGGTCGAGTTCCAGCGCCTTCGAGGAGCCGATGACTTCGTCCCGCGCGGCCACCAGTTGCAGTGCCTGGCCGAGCTGGACACGGGCTGCTTTCTTCGCGCCTTCGTCGATGTCATGGAGCAGGCGCTTCAGGGCATCGGAATCGTTTTCGAAGGCACCGATATCGGCGGCGATCGCCTCCAGAGCCTTGATCATGCCCTTGATGTCGCGGGCGGCCTCGAAATCCGCAACCAGCGACTCGGCGGGCGTGCGGTCGCTGTCCCGGAGGACGAGCGCCTCGGTCCGCTTCTGGGGCACCACCACGCGGCGGCTTTCCTTCAGCGTCTTCTTCGCGGAGTCCCACCATTTTTTGAAATTGCCTTCCGCCACCACTCCGCCGGAGATCTCCTTCTCGAGCGCCTCACCGGTCATGCTGCCGCCGTGGCTCTGGAGGAGGTGGACGATGAGTTCGACCGGATCCTTCTTCGCCAGCGTGCGGAGTTCCTCGAGTTGCTCGATCTTCTTCGCTCGGAAGTCATCGGAGGGAATCCACTCGGTCTTCTGGAACGCGAACTGCAGTTCCATCATTTGGCCGGAGGACCGCTCGAAATCGATGGTCACTTTCTTTCCGGGAAGGTCCCAATCGACCACTTTTCCGGCTCCGAAGGATTTGTGCAGGCAGAAATTTCCGGGAGCCAACTGGGAAAGCCGCTCGCCGACAGGTTTTGGAATGCGGCCGGCGTCAACCAGCTTCGCCACATCAGGATGCATGCGCGGAGGATGCGAACCAGTCTCATAAAACGCAAGGCATTCCCTGTGGAAATCTGGCCGCATCCTGCATCCAAGCCTTCGGAATCCTTGGTCACCGGCCCGAATGGATGACCTCGCGGGCTCCAGCGGCGGCAGGCGGACGGCGCACGGACCACCCGATGCAGCGGCATTCCACGGCATTGGATGGTCCGGGCACAGGATGCCCTCACGCCTTCCTCACTTTCTTCTCCAGCACCTCCGCCACTTCCTTCCACTCCACCTCATGGGGCAGGCGTTTGCTGGTGGCGGCGACCGCACCGGCCGCCCCCGCCGCCTCTCCCATGGCCACGGCATTTCCAGTGACACGGTAGCTGGCATGGGCGATGAAGTCTCCGCTGATGCACCGGCCCGCCATCATGAGGCCGTCCACATCGTTCGCGATGAGGGCGCGCAGCGGGATGTCGTAGGGGGTGAACTTCGTCACTCCGCCCCGCTCGATGGTGAGCTTGTCGTTCTCCTCCTTCGTCTTCGCGTGGATGTCCACGCCGAAGGTCACGCGCGCCACCGCATCCTCATGACGCGCGGCGCTCATGAGGTCATCTTTCTTGACCACATAGCGGCCCTTGATGCGCTTGCCGTCCCTGACGCCGATCTGTTCCGCCGTCGCCACCACCTGGAGGCCGTCCCACACCCCGCCCAGCTTCCGCAGGGAACGGCTGATGCCGAAGATCTCCTTCCGCGCCCGGACCGTCGCCGCCGTCATCGCGTCCGCATCGTCCGGACGGATACCGTATTCATGGTTCAGCATCAGCAGGACGATGTTGTCACGGATGTGGAAGATGGTCGGCATGCCGTAGGAAGGATCGATCCCCGCTTTCCGGATGTCCGCCTTCAGGTTCTCCGTGGCCTTCACGTGCCAGTTCAGGTCACCTTCATAAAAGGAAACGTAGTCCCGCATCTTCGTGATGTCCTTCACTGCCGCGATGGCGTTCATGGTCAGGGGCTGGCAGAGGCAGCGTGAGGACTCCTCCTTGCCCATCTGCCCCAGTTCCCAGTCGCACCCGGCCAGCGCGCCGAGCACACCGTCCCCGGTGGCGTCGATGAATACCGGAGCCCGCCACGCCTCCCGCCCGGAGGCGGACTCCGTGACGATGGTGGTCAGCCGCCGCCCGTCGCGGTAGGCGGCCACCACCCGCGTCTGCAGGCGGAACTTCACGCCCGCCTCCGTGCACATGTCCTCCAGCAGGAGCTTCATCTCATCCGGCTCATAGACGAACACCTTCGGGCTGGTGCCGCGCCGCGCGCCGCGCTCATCCAGCTTCGAACGGATCTCTTTTGTCAGGCCCGGTTTGTCGAAGTCGAAGATCCACGTCAGCAGCCCCGCCGTCCACACGCCACCGAGACAGCCGTGGACATCGAACAGGCGGACCTTCGCACCCGACCTGGCAGCGGCGATGGCGGCGGATACACCCGCCGGTCCCGCACCACAGACGATCACATCCGCGTCCTCGATCAGCTTCAGATCGCGGGGCGGCTCACCGAAAACGCCTTTCGCACCCTTCGGAATCTCCTGACCCAACAGTGGAACGGTCATGGAGCCAGCCAAGGCGGCGTGGATGAACTTGCGGCGGGAAACGTCTGATGAGGTTTGCATGATTTTCAGAAAGGTAAATTTGACACCTGATGACAGGATGAAACCCTGACAGTATGGCATTTATCTTTGATAGGGAGCGGAAACATGAAACATTCATAGCACAAAAGGAACATGCGAAGCACAGACCCCACTCCCCGCTTCTCCAGCTTGATCGACCGTATGCTGGATCGGGATCTCCCCCGTGGAGTCCACTTGGCGAACGAACCCGGGGCACCGACCGGCAGCCATGGGATCCTTCCCTACCCGCGCTTCAGCCTCTGTCTCTCCGGAACAGCCCGCTACGATGTCTCCGGGGATGGAGGCACCCGTGTGATCACCCTCGCCCGGGGAGAGGCCATCGCGGCGGCACCCGGCTGCCTCATGGAGCCGCATCCCCGGTCTCAGTATCTCGCTCTCGGCATTGTCTTCACCCCGGAGATGACGCGCTTCCTGCTGGCGCGGAAAAACCCGGGACAGCACCGCTTCCTGCTGGCCCACCACTCCACCGCCTTGCTGGATGAGGAAACCGGCCAGTTCTTCCGCGCGCTGACCCGCCCCTCCCCCCGGCCGCCGGAGGATCCCTACCTGCGGAAGCTGCTGCAACTGCTGCTCGTCAAGTCCCGGGAAATGGTGGAGTCGGCGCAGCCCGTCCCCTCCTCCCGCAAGGCATGGTTCACCTGGCAGTCCGCTTGCCGATTCATACAGGAAAACTTCTCCCAACCCATCGGACGTCCGGAAGTGGCCGCCTTCCTGAACCTCCACCCGAACCACCTTTCCCGCCTGTTCACTCGCTTCAGCGGCTGCAGCTTCAACCAATACCTCCTGGACATCCGCCTGCGCCACGCGGCGGAAATGCTGGCCGATCCCAGGATGAACATCGGCGACGTCGCGCGGGCCTGCGGGATTCCGGATACCAATTACTTCATCCGCTGCTTCCGCAAGCGGACGGGACTGCCTCCGGCACGCTACCGCTCCGCTGCAGATAAGGATTGAGCCGGGAACAAACCACCTCTCATTCTTTCTCCATCCATGGATCTCGAGAAGGAAGGCTACCGGATCATCCGCTCCGTGTTCACGGAAGAGGAGGTCGCGCGGTTCCGGGAGGAGGCCGACCGTGTCGCCGCCGCCGCGGGTTCCGCGTGTGTGCGGCATCTCCGGTCGCACTCCGGTCTTTTCAGGGACCTCGCCCTGGAAGAAAGGCTGCGTGTGCTGCTGCCGGGTGATCCCGTGCTCGCCCGGAGCATTCTTTTCGACAAGACACCGGAGGAAAACTGGCCGGTGGCCTGGCACCAGGATCTCACCATCGCCCTCCGCAGGCAGGAGAATGTTCCCGGCTACGGTCCATGGTCCGTCAAGGACGGCGCACCCCATGTCCAACCTCCCGTTGCCCTGCTACGGAACATGGTGACCATCCGTATCCATCTGGATGACACGCCTGCGGACAATGGTGCACTGGCCGTGGTCCCCGGCAGCCACCTGCACGGCCGCATCCCCGCGTATGAGGTCGCCACGTATGTCCGGCATCCCGTCATCTGTGAATGCCAGTCGGGAGACATCCTGCTGATGTCCCCTCTGATCCTCCATTCGTCAAAACGGGCGGTGACTCCGCGGCGCCGCCGGATCATCCATTTCGAATATGCCCGGGAGGGAGATCTCGCGGAGAACCTGGAGTGGCTGGAATCCTGATGCCCGCTACGGAGCCTCGTGATGCTTCATCAGGTGCTGGATTTCCTTCTGCACCAGCGCCCGGTCGAAGATGAACACCTCGTCCATCGCTCCATGGTAGAAATTCCTCAGTCCCGGCACGGGAACACTATGCCTGCCCAGAATGACGCCGCTCTCCGCGTTCCGCACGTTGGTTTCCACCCGGAAGTCCTCGCGTTGTGAAATGGGTTCCAGATTCCCATCCACGTAAAAAAGGACGTTTCCCGGAACTTCCGGCCTGCTCCCCGGTCCCAGCACCACCGCGATGTGATGCCATTTTCCGTCACACAGATCCGTGGTTCCGACCACCCTGCCGCCGTAGGTCCCGATCCGCAGCTTGCCCTTCGTTCCATGCTTCGACCAATCCACGGCGATCTGCCACACCCCGTATTCCGTCGCACTGCCCCACGAAAGGATCCCCTGTCCGGCCGAAAGATCCCCCTCCGGCAGCCGGATCCACATCGCCACCGTGCGGGGCAGCGCCCCTTCGATCCCGGGATAGCCGGATTCCGCGAAAGATCCCACGCCATCGAAGGACAGCGCTTTTCCCTTCACTCCATCGATCCACGCCGGCGGTGTGCCGATTCCAAAGCCGAAGGCATTGGAAACATCGCTCCGCAGCTTCATCGCCGCGTCGCTCCCCATCGCCAGATAGCGGCCAGAGTCCGCCCCGGCTTCACCCGCGCCTTCGTCGAAGCTCCAGTGGACGTAACCGCCCTCCCGTTCCGACTGGGCCGGAATCCTTGTGATGAAAGCACTCGCATCCGCGCTCCCCAGGCTGGTACTGCCTCTTTCCACCCTCAGCGCGTCCCCCTCGAACAGGGAGATCTTGCCGCGGTTCGCCGGGTTCATCGTGACCATTCCCGTCAGGACATGCACCTCCGTGGTGCCGTCGCCGGACGCCCGCATCCCGAACTCCGTCCCCAGGTCCACGACCTTTCCCTCGTGGGTTTCGACGGTGAAACCGCGTGCGGAAGGCGGGCATTTCACCGCCAGCCTGCCGACGTTGAGCTTCATGTCCATCCGCCCTTTCATCTCCACGTCGAACGGGCCTTCCAGGATCACCTTCGCACCGTTGCTCAGGCGCAGTTCCAGCAGACCCGCCAACGCCCTCAGACGATCTCCACGTTTGACCCGCCCTTCATGGATGCCGCTTCCTTTCTCCCATACCAGGGACTCGGAACGCGCGAGCATCGCCACCGGTTCCAGCAAGCCTTTCCCCCACCACGCCCCGACAAGGGACAGCAGGATCATGGCCGCCCAAGCCAGCCACCGGCCGCGCTGCTCCCTGCCCAGCACCTGCCCCACCCGGTCGATCACCCGCCAACCGTTGTCGCCCATCCCTTTCCCGGCACCCAGCCGCATCATAACCTCCCGCGCTGTCAGCTCCCCCGTCGGGTCCGTCATCGCCGGGGCCAGCAGGCGGTCCATCCCCACCATGTTCACCGTCGCCTCCAGGACCTCTTCCGACTCCTGGCACATCGCCAGCAGCGCCTCCCGCTCCTTCGCGGTGAGCGTTCCTTCCAGCAATCCCGCCACCAGATGATTCCAGTCCGTACTCATACCGATTCCGATGGATGGTCCAAAACTCCGAGTTTACCCCTCACACAGTCCCCCAGAACCATGCGCAGACGGTGCAACTGCATGGAAACCGCCGATGGTTTCCTCCCCAGCCTGCCGGACAGTTCCTCCAGAGACTCCCCTTCCTCATAGCGGGCCCGCAGCAGGTTCCGGGCGGGATTCTCCAGCCGCTCCAAGCACCGCACCAACGCCTCCAAGGCAGGTCCGTCCCGGTCATCGTTGCCGAATCTCGCTTCCAGCCCGGCATCCAGCAACGCCTGCAGCTCTTCATGGGAGCCGACCAGCTCCGGCCGGTTTTTCCGCCGGAAATTCGCCAGCAGTTTCATGGCAATGCCGCGGAACCATGGCTTGATCGGACGGTCCGGGTCACAATCCCCGATCCGCCGGAATGCGGTCATGAAGACCTCCTGCGCCAGATCCTCCGCATCATGGGAGTTCCGTAGCCTCACGGCGAGGCAGGCCCGCACATCCGCGTGATGCCGCTGCACCAGGATCGCGAACGCACCCAGGTCCCGCTTCTGCGCGGCGCGGATCAACTGGGGCTCGTCATTCGGTTCCATCGGTTGCTTCGGAAAGTATCACCTCCATGAGTGTACTGTTTCCACCCCCGATGTTCAGCACCGGAAATTTTTTCTCCCGAGGAAATTCAGGAAATCCGCCCCATCCCCCAACTTTCATGTGCTGAAATTTCCACCCGCGACAGTACCCCGTTGAAGGCCCCTTCCGCCGACACTCCCGAAAAGCCCCATGAAATCCCTACTGCCCACCCTGTCCCTCTGCGCATTCCTCGCCCTTCCGACCGCCTCCGCAGCCGTGATTTACCAGCACAGCTTCGGTGGAAGTTCGGCGAACACACTGAATGGTGTTTCCCTCGACACCGCCAGTGGCCTGCACGGAGGGTCCGCGGGAACCACCTGGCTCGCCAGCGACACCCGCTTCCTCGCTGACGGCTCCACCACGAACGCCGCCACCTCAGCCGCTGCCTACGTGCCATTTTCTCCCGTCAACGGTTTCATCTACACGATCTCCCTCGATGTCACGGCAACCGCCATGACCTCGAACACCGCACGCTTCACCATGAGCCTGCTCGACTTTGGCGGGACTGGCTCCCCAAGCCTCGGCGCTGACTTCCAGGCTACCGCCAACCACACCACCTACGGCACCATCGGTCTGCGCACGAGCGACTTCAATGACTCGGGAAACAAATACAACTTCCTTACCTGGACGGGTGCGGGGACCGGCGGAGCCAGCCACCTCAACCACACCACCCCCGGCACGTGGAACCTCTCCATCATCCTGGATACCACGGTGACCAACGCGTGGACCCTGGCGCTGATCGGCACCAGTGACAGCGGCCAGATCCTTTCCCGCACCGGGACCATTCCATCAACAGCGAGCATCGACCACATCATGCTTACCAACTACCAGCGGATCGAGGTCGGCATGGAAAGCTTCTCCGTCACCGCCATCCCGGAGCCGGGACTCACCCTGCTGTCCTCCATTGGCGGCCTGCTGCTGTTCCGCCGCGCCCGCCAGGGGTGAAATTCCCCGGAGAAAAATCCTGTCTTTCCCGTCCACCCGGATAATCTGAGCGAAACCCCATGTCCTTCCGCTTCCTGTTGCTGGTGCTGCCCCCGCTGCTTGCCGCCTTGCCGGCCTCCGCGGAGAAGTTCCGTTTCGAGCGGCCGCTCATGGGCACCCGCTTCATGGTGGTCTGTCATGCGGACGACAGGGAGACAGCGACCAAGGTGGCCAACGCCGCTTTCCGGGTCGCGGAGGAACTCAACGCCACCGCTTCCGACTACCTGCCGGAAAGCGAGCTTTCGATGCTTTCCTCAATGCCCGTCGCCAAACCCATCCCACTCTCTCCGTTGCTCTACGGGTTGCTCGAGCATTCCCGCCGCATGGCCGAGGCGACTGGCGGAGCCTTCGACCCGACGCTGGGGCCCCTCACCCGGCTCTGGAGGGAGACACGGGACCAGCGCCGCCTGCCGGATGCGGAAAAGCTCCGATCCGCCCGCGAGCGCACGGGATGGCGGAACTTCACGCTCGATCCGGAATCGCAGACCATCACCCTGCACCGGGAGAACATGGCTTTCGACCTCGGCGCGGTGGCCAAGGGCTACGCCGCCGACCTGATGCTGGAGTCCCTGGCGGAACACGGCATCCGCAGGGCGATGATCGCCGCAGGAGGGGAAATCCGGCTGGGTGACGCGCCGCCTGAGCGCGACGGCTGGCGGGTGGCCGTGCAGACCTTCGACCCCGCGCGTCCCGATGACATCGTCGTCCTTTCCAACGCCGCCGTCTCCACCTCCGGAGATCTTTACCAATCGGTGGAGATCGACGGCATCCGTTATTCCCACATCCTGTCTCCCCCTACCGGCCTGGGCCTGAAGCAGCGCGTCGCCGCCATGGTGATCGCGGACGAGGCGAAGCTCAGCGATGCCCTTTCCACCGCGGCCTGCGTGCTCGGCCCGGATTCATCCGAACAGCTGCGGCATTTCCCCGGACTCCGTGAACTGAAAGTGATGACACCTCAGGAAAGCCTCGTCCGTATTCCCGGAAACATCCCATCCACCCATTGAACCCATTTATGAAAAACAATCGCAGAGCGTTCATCCAGAACACCCTTCTTGGCGCCACCGGCCTTGGTTTCGCCATCGCCTCCACCACCGAGGTCCGCGCCGCGGAGGTCGCCAATGCCGCCGCGGCCGATGTGACCGATGATGTCGACGTGCTGGTCGTCGGCGGCGGCACGGGCGGAGTCATCGCCGCCATCCAGGCAGCACGCGCGGGTGCCAGCGTCCTGCTGGTGGAGCGTCACAGCCAGCTAGGCGGGACCATGACCACCGGCGGCGTCGCCTTTCCCGGACTGTTCGATGCCTGGGGCAAGCAGATCATCGCGGGTATCGGCTGGGAACTGGTGAAGGAAAGCGTGGAACTCGACCAGGGCACCTTCCCGGATTTCGCCAAGGTGCCGCAGCGCCACTGGCAGAACCAGATCCAGATCAACCAGTTCCTCTACGCCATCCTCGCGGAGGAGAAGTGCGAACAGGCGGGCGTGAAGATCGCCTACTACGAATCCCCACAGACGGTGACCAAGACGGACGGTGGCTGGGAGGTGGCCTGTGCGGGATTCGGCACCCGGCGGAAAGTGACGTGCAAACAGATCGTGGACTGCACCGGCGGAGCCGAGGTGGTGGGACTGGCCGGATTTCCCCGCCAGCGCGAGGAGGAGCGCCAGCCGGGATCCTATCTGTTCATGCTGGGCGCACCCAATGAGCCGGGCCGGAAGCAGACCCACCAGCTCTACGTCCACGGCGCGGACTCCACCAACTCCCGCACCGTGACGGAAGCGAACCTCACCGGACGCAAGTCCATCCTCGCCAAGGTGCGGAAGGATACCGGCAAGCGGCTGATGCACATGCAGTCCGAGACCGGCTTCCGCGAAAGCTACCGCATCGAGGGCGAAACAGTCATCACCGTGAATGACTACCGCTCCGGCAGGAAGTTCGACGACGCCGTCAGCAACGCCTTCTATCCGGTCGATCTGCACACCAAGAACGGCGTGAAGCCGGAACCACTGAAGCCTGGCACGGTGCCCACCGTCCCGCTGCGCGCCCTGATTCCCAAGGGCAGCCGCAACATCATGGTCGCCGGACGTTGCGTGAGCAGCGACCGCCTCGCGAACTCCGGTCTGCGGGTGCAGGCTTCCTGCATGGGCATGGCGCAGGCCGCCGGTGCCACCGCCGCGCTGGCCGCGAAAAAGGGGACCACTCCGATGGAGGTTCCGCTCAAGGAGATCCACGACTTGCTCCGCACCCACGGCGCCATTATCCCGGGGGATGTCTAAGAGGCAGCAACCGAAGCTCGGCACGCTCCCGCGCCGGACGGTATCCCTGCTCACCGCACTGACCTTCCTGGTCCTCGCGGTGACGGGGATCGTCGCCTTCATCCAGCCGTTCTCCATCGGCATCATCGGCCTGCATTCGCTGATGGGCTTCGTCTTCATCGGTCTGATCGTCCTCCACATCGCGAACAACAGCCGCCCGCTCGGCAGTTACCTGCGGAGCAAGGCCCTGTGGGGAACCCTCGCCGTCACCTCCATCCTCACCGTTCTTTTCTGGTGGCAGCCGGCCCCCGTCAGGGCGGTGCTGGGCCTGAGCGGGAACCTCGGTCCCGCCATGGAGCGGTTCGAAATGGACGCCGAAGGGATGGCCTTCGACTACAGCCCGTCACCCGCCTACAAGATGCGGCTCAATGTGAAACCGGGTCCCACCTACAAGGCGGACAGCCCGCCGCAAGTGGCCATCTGGCTGGAAAACCAGGGCGGCTATCACATCAAGACGCTGCTCGCTCCCGTCTCCAAGGAAGAGACACCTTATTGGTCCTTCAAACATGCGGGGTGGGAAAAGGCCCGGCGCGAGGCGGAGGAGCTGGGCGAGGTCGATGCCGTCTCCTCCCCCACTCCGAACGGATCGTTCGATCCCGCCGACTACATCCTGCCCAACTCAACGAAGGACTCCACGCCCTACAGCCTGGTGCTGGAGGTCAACCAACCCGGAGACGACCAGGCGTCGCTGGTCTATTCCGTCGAGATCGACAACAGCCTCCCCCGCACCTTCCAACTGCTCGAACTGCGCGGCTATCCCAAGCGTGAGGAAGACGATAAGGACGGAAAGGAAAAGTGGGGGCTGTATTACGTCGATGATTCCTTCACTTCCGCGCTCGATCTCATCGACAGCGTCCTGCTGACCCTCCAGCGCACTGCCCCGCAGTCCACGGATTGAACGGCGTCACTCCACGACCGGCATCATCAGATCCTCGATCTCCGCTGCCAGCTCCACGGCGGGCATCTTCTCCACCAGACGGGTGTGGCGCCCTTCCGCTGAAACCTCCCAATGGTTGGTGCCATCCGGGTCCACCTTCAGGTTCCCCCGTTCCGTGGAAAAATACCTGTCACCCGGGCGGACCGCGGCCAGCACCGCCGTCTGGTCATAGCTCGCCCTCCCACCCACCTCGTAGCGGCTGGTCTTTCCCATCTCCTCCTTGTCCTGGGGGATGGACATCGCATAGGCATCCACGACCGGGTTCCCCTTGATCTCCATGCGGATCATCCGGTCTCCCGTCCTCACGTGGCGGCCCACCTCATATCCGGCGATCAGGATCTCCACCGGCCAGTCCTCGAAAACCTCACGCGCGCTCTCCGGATCGACGATGATGTTCGTCTCCTTTCCGGAGGGAAATTTCCCGGCCATCGAGACGAGACGCTTCACCTTCTTCCTAACCAGCTCCTTTCCGTCCAGCGGGCTTGCGGCATCCGCCGGTGAACGCAGCAGGTTCCGGAGGTTCGGGAAAAATCCGACGCTGACCATCACGACGGACCCGTCCTCCGCCGCAGCGAGCGCCTTGCGATAGATCGCCACCGCATCCGGCGCCTCCGCGGACAGCGGCAGATCGATCGGGTAACGCTGCGGCAGCACCTCGGTCCACTTCTCACCCTTGTGCCAGGTATCGATCCCCGGTCCCTTTCCCTTCAACGCGCCGATGGGGATGCCCTCGCGCTTGTAAGAACGGTTGATGAGACCGATGAGCCTCACCGCGTTCGGCAGGTGGTTGGATGCTCCGGCGGCGAGGATCTCCGCCTCCCCGAGGTCCGCCAGACGGTTCAGAACCGCCAACGCGCCCACGTCGTCATAGTCCGGCCCCATGTCGGTGTCGAAGATCACCGGAACCTTTGCCGGGCACGTGAGCAAACCCGCCGCCATGACCAAACCTAGCAGAAACATCATCCTCATCGCGGTTATCTACCCACCGGACGCCGCCCTTCTCTCATCCTCCTCCCCACCAACGGAAAAACCGGCCGGGACATGCATCCCGGCCGGTTTTGTCAAAGCATGACAGCTCTCAATAGCGGTAGTGGTCCGCCTTGTAGGGGCCTTCCACCGGCACGCTGATGTAGTCGGCCTGGGCCTGGGTCAGCTTGGTCAGCTTGGCGCCGACCTTCTCCAGGTGGAGACGGGCGACTTCCTCGTCGAGGTGCTTGGAAAGCACCTTCACCTCGCCGGCCTTGTAGCTGTCCTTGTTCTTCCAGAGGTCGATCTGGGCGAGCGTCTGGTTGGTGAAGCTGTTGGACATCACGAAGCTCGGGTGGCCGGTGGCGCAGCCGAGGTTCACCAAGCGGCCTTCGGCCAGCATGTAGATGCTGTTGCCCGTCGGGAAGGTGTACTTGTCCACCTGCGGCTTGATGTTGTTGCGGACCACGCCAGGAGCAGCGTTGAGCTTGTCGATCTGGATCTCGTTGTCGAAGTGGCCGATGTTACAGACGATGGCCTGGTCCTTCATCTTCTCCATGTGCTCCAGGCGGATGATGTCGAAGTTGCCGGTGGTGGTGACGTAGATGTCGCCCCAGCCGAGGGTGTCCTCGACGGTCAGGACGCGGAAGCCTTCCATGGCAGCCTGCAGGGCGCAGATCGGGTCCACTTCGGTCACGACGACCTGGGCACCCTGGCCGCGGAGGGCCTGGGCGCAGCCCTTGCCGACGTCGCCGTAGCCGCAGACCACGCCGACCTTGCCGGAGATCATCACGTCGGTGGCACGCTTGATGCCGTCCACGAGGGACTCACGGCAACCGTAGAGGTTGTCGAACTTGGACTTGGTGACGGAGTCGTTCACGTTGATGGCAGGAACGAGCAGGGTGCCCGCCTTCGCCATCTGATAGAGGCGGTGGACGCCGGTGGTGGTCTCTTCGGAGACACCCTTCCAATCCTTCACGATCGTCGCGAAGATGCCCGGTTGCTCGGCGTGGATCTTCTTGAGCAGGTCCTTGATGACGGATTCCTCATGGGAGCCGGACGGGGTGTTGACCCAGTCGGAGCCGTTCTCCAGCTCGTAGCCCTTGTGGATGAGGAGGGTCGCGTCGCCACCGTCATCGACGATGAGCTGCGGTCCGAGTCCGCCCGGGAACTGGAGGGCTTCCCAAGTGCACCACCAGTATTCCTCCAGGGTCTCGCCCTTCCAGGCGTAGACCGGGATCTCGGCAGCGGCGATGGCCGCGGCGGCGTGGTCCTGGGTGGAGAAGATGTTGCAGGAAACCCAGCGCACGTCGGCACCCAACTCCACCAGCGTCTCGATGAGGACGGCGGTCTGGATGGTCATGTGGAGGGAGCCCATGACGCGCACGCCTTGCAGCGGCTTCTCAGGGCCGTACTTGGCGCGGGTGGCCATCAGGCCCGGCATTTCGTGCTCGGCGATTTCGATTTCCTTGCGGCCGAAGGCGGCGAGGGAGATGTCGGCGACCTTGTAGTCGGTGAAGCTCATATTAAAGTTATCAGTTTTCAGTGTTCAGTTTTCAGAAAGACATGGATGGGGTCCGGGTCCCGGCAGAAAACCGGAGGCCCGAACCTCGCAAACCTCTTCACCCGACCGCCTTCTTGAGAGCGGCGACCTTGTCGGTCTTCTCCCAGGTGAGGTCGGCGTCGTCCTTGCCGAAGTGGCCGTAGTTGGTGGACTTCGAGTAGATCGGGCGGAGCAGCTTGAGCTGCTTCACGATGTCGGCGGGCTTGAAGGAGAACACCTTCTTCACACCGGCCAGGATCTTCTCATCGGACACGGTGCCCGTGCCGAAGGTGTCGATGTGGATGCTCACCGGCAGCGGGTGGCCGATGGCGTAGGCGAACTGGACCTCGCACTTCGTCGCAAGGCCGGCGGCCACGACGTTTTTGGCGACCCAGCGGCCCATGTAGGCGGCGGAGCGGTCCACCTTGGAAGGGTCCTTGCCGGAGAAGGCACCACCACCGTGGCGGCCCATGCCACCGTAGGTGTCCACGATGATCTTGCGGCCGGTGAGGCCGGAGTCACCCTGGGGACCACCGACGACGAACTTGCCGGTCGGGTTGATGAGATACTCGGTGTCCTTGGTCAGCATGCCCTTCGGCAGGACCTTCTTGATGATCTGCTCGATGCAGAACTTCTCGATCTCCGCGTGGCTGGTGCCTTCCGCGTGCTGGGTGGAAATGACGACGTTGACGATGCGGGTCGGCTTGCCATCGACATACTCGACGGAGACCTGGCTCTTTGCGTCCGGGCGCAGCCACTTCACCTTGCCGGTCTTGCGGATGCGGGTCAGCTCGCGGCCCAGGCGGTGGGCATACATGATGGGGGCGGGCATCAGCTCCGGGGTTTCCGCGCTGGCGTAGCCGAACATGATGCCCTGGTCACCGGCACCCTGCTCCGCGTGCTTCTTGCCTTCCGCCTTCTTCGCGTCCACGCCCTGGGCGATGTCCGGGGACTGGGTGGTCAGGTAGTTGTTGATGAAAAGCTGGTCGGCGTGGAACACGTCGTCACCGTTGACGTAACCGATCCCGCGCACGGCGTCGCGGATGATCTTCTCCACGTTGATGACGGAGCCGATGGGCTTCTGGCCGATCTTGGGGATGGTGATCTCACCACCCACGACGACGACATTGCTCTTCACGAAGGTCTCGCAAGCGACGCGGCTCTTCGGGTCCACCGCGAGGCAGGCGTCGAGGATGGCGTCCGAGATGGTGTCCGCGACTTTGTCTGGATGGCCTTCGCCGACGGATTCCGAGGAAAAGATATAGGTGCTCATTCGGTTCGGTATTTCTTGGATCGATTTTCGTATCGTCAAATCGTGATTCGTTGATATATACCTCATCCCATGCCGTCAACGCTGAAATCCTTGAAGCTCCTGGCCGATCCCACCCGGTTGCGGATTCTGATGCTGTTGGAACAGGAGGCTCTCTCCGTGGCGGAACTCCAGGAACTGCTGGGCATGGGACAGAGCCGGATTTCCACCCAGCTTTCGCAAATGAAAACCGGCGGTCTGGTAAGCGACGAACGCAGCGGGAAAAACAACATTTACTCCTGCACCGCCGGGGAGGACCTGATGAAGGTGGCGCGGGTGGCCGCCTCTGAGATCCCCGAGGTTTCCGCGGATCAGTCCGCCCTCCGCCACCTGCTGCGGAAGCGGAAGGACAAGTCCCGTGCCTATTTCGATGAACTGGCAGGACGCTTCGGGAAAGATTACGTCCCCGGCCGCTCATGGAAGGCGCTGGCGGAGGCGTTCATCAAGATCCTCAACTACAAGGTGGTGGCCGACCTCGGAGCGGGCGAAGGCACGCTCTCCCAGCTCCTCGCGCAGAGGGCGGAGAAAGTCATCGCCGTGGACCTGTCGCCGAAGATGGTTGAGTTCGGCCAGCAACTGGCGGTCCAGCACGGCCTCTCCAACCTGGAGTTCCGCGTGGGTGACATCGAAAATCCGCCCATCGATGACGGCGCCCTCGACCTCGCCATCCTCAGCCAGGCCCTCCACCACGCGGAGCACCCGCAGACGGCGGTGAACGCCGCGTTCCGCATCCTGAAACCCGGCGGGCGGCTCATCATCCTGGATCTGCTCCAGCACAACTTCGAGGAGGCGCGGGAGCTGTATGCGGACCGCTGGCTGGGCTTCGCCGAAAGCGATCTCGCCTCCATGATGGAAAAGGCAGGCTTCAGCCGCATTGAGACGGTCGTGGCGGACCGGGAAATGGTGGCCCCGAAGTTCCAGACCCTGCTGGGCATCGGCGTCCGGCCCGAATGAAGCGGACGGTTGCAAAACCCCAACGGGGATGCACCTTCGCCCCATGCGCGCCGCGGCCCTCGGAGTCCTTTGCCTTTGTCTGATCCCGGTTGCCTGCACCCAGGCTCCCCCCCTCCCTTCCGCCGGACCACCGTCCTCCGCACCCACCGGAATCATCCGGGTTCCAGCCAAGGCGGACGAAACAGTCAACTCACCCGCCCCGGAGCCGATCCATTCCCCGGGGCAGCCGCTCAAGGTGGCCCGCACCAACCTCTCCGGGATCAGCTTTGAAGGCGTGGCCTTCGACAGCCGGACCCACCGGCTCGCAGTGGTGGACCAACCTTCCGACCCCGGAAGCCGCTTTCCCGATGCGAAAGCTGCCGCCGCATCCCGGAGCGGACTGGCCGCTTTCAATGCGGGATTCTTCACCCCGGAAGGTAGCCCGCTCGGGAAGCTCGTCTCCGCAGGTACACCCGCCGGATCGTGGAACCGTTCCTCGCTCGGCAGCGGCCTTTTTCAGGAAGATTCCTCCGGCGTCATGAGCCTGACCCGGAGAAAGGGTGAGGCCACGGCTGGCCGGAGGGAACTTCTGCAGGCCGGACCTCTGCTGGTGGAAAATGGCGGCGTGGTCTCCGGACTGGACGGGGCGAAACCCGCCGTGCGGATGCTCATCGCCTGGGATGGCGGCAGCCGCTGGTGGATCGGCAGGAGTTCGTCATGCACTCTCGCAGAGCTGGGCGCAGCGCTGCGTGGTGGCTCCCCTGCTTCCTGGCCGGTCCGGATAGCGCTCAACCTCGACGGCGGACGCTCCACCGATCTCTGGATCTCCTCCGCAGTTCCAGGAGGCCCTGCCAGCTTCCGCCCGCCGTGGAACCGCCCGGTGCGGAATTTCCTCGTCCTCTTACCCCGGTGAAGGGGCATTTTGTGCCGGTTCGGTTACAAAACGCAGGGGTGGACAGCATGGAGGCATGTGGTATGGTCACACCCCTCTATGAAAGCCATGTCCCCGGCGATCCTCGGAGCGGTGATCCTGCCAATCACGCTCACCTCTTGCGGTACGATGAAAGTCGTCAAGGCCGCCAAGGAAAAGACATCAAACGGTGTCACCGCCCTCGCGGATGCTTCCTGGGGCCGCCTGACCAAACCAAAGGTCCAGGTCGTCGAAGTCCGGGAAAAGGACCTGAAGGACATGCCGACCGGCGAAGAACAGGCTCTCGCCTTCGACAACCGCAAGAAACGCAGCTTCTGGGGATTCTTCAGCGGACCGGTCGATTTCAAGGAGCCAACCGGCCCGGTCAATGCCGGAGAACTGGACGGCACGCTCCTGCCGCCTCTTGAATAACCGCCATCCGGCGGTATTCGCGGCTTGAAGGCACGGCCCTGATGGGGATCATCCCGGCATGTCACGTTCGCTCTGCGTCCGATTTTCCGCGCTGGCCTGCTTCGCGGCCTTCGTCACTTCCTGCGGAGGCAATCCTCCTCCGCCCCTGAAACACCGGGAACTGGCCGGAACGGCAGCCCGCGAAAACGCCGCCGCCGCTCCTTCCCCCGCCCCTGTCCGGGTGGGAGCCATCCCCCTCACCCCTCCACCACCGGTCGTCGGTGAAAGCGCGATCGTGGTGGATGTGGAAAGCGGTCGTGTCCTCTACGCGAAAAACGCCGACCAGCGCCGGGCGGTGGCCAGCACCCAGAAGATCATCACCGCCCTCTGCGTCCTGGACGCGGGGAATCTCGACAAGGTGGTGACCATTTCCGCCTCCGATGGTGCGTGCGAACCCACCAAACTGGGGCTCAAAGCTGGCGAAACCTACACCCGCCGGGAGCTGTTGAAGGTCCTGATGGTGAAGAGCGCCAATGACGTCGGCCGTGCGCTCGCCCGCGACGTGGGAGGCAGCCAGGAGGCTTTCGCCGCGATGATGAACCGGAAGTGCGCCGCCCTGGGCATGCGCAACTCCCATTTCAAGAACCCGCACGGCCTCACCGAGCCGGACCAGTTCTCCACCGCCCGGGACATGGCCATCGCCGCCAGCGTCGCCTACCGCAGCCCCATCATCCGCTCCTTCGCCGCGACTAAGGCGTTCACGTTCCGTTTCAATGACGGCCGCACCCGCCTGCTTGAGAACACCAACAAGGTTCTCAAGACCCTGCCCTACTGCGATGGCATGAAAACCGGGACCACGAACGCCTCCGGGCGCTGCCTGATTTCATCCGGCTCGCTCAATGGCCGCTCGGTCATCGCCGTGGTGCTGAAGTCGAACACGCCCAACATCTGGTCGGACTCGAGCAAACTCCTCCGCTGGTCCCTGGAGCGCCCACAGTCCTGAGGTGGCATCATCCGAGGCCCGCCCCCATGCTCCAGCCCGAAGATGTCCTCCGCGAGCTTGAGGCCGATGGACTCCTCCGCGGCCTGCGCCCGCTGGATTCGGCAGCCGGAGCATCCGTGAACAGAAGCGGGCGGGAGTTGTGGAACTTCGCCTCCAACGATTATCTTGGACTCTCAGGGCACGAACGGATCAAAGACACCTTTTGTGAGGGCATTGGCAGATTCGGCGCAGGCTCGACCGCATCCAGGTTGGTCTGCGGCACCCAGCCCCCGCATCTGTTGTTGGAGGAAACCCTGGCGGAGAAAAAACGGACGGAGGCGGCGCTGACCTTTTCCTCCGGCTATGCGACCGCGCTCGGGACCATCCCGGTCATCGCCGGTAAAGATGATTTCATCATCCTCGACAAGCTTTCCCACGCCTCCCTTGTCGATGCCTCACGGCTGTCCGGGGCCACCCTGCGGGTGTTCCCCCACAACGACATGGGAAAGCTCTCACGGCTGCTCTCCTCCATCCGCGCCAAATCCCCGCATGCCACCATCCTGGTGGTCACGGAGTCCGTCTTCAGCATGGACGGGGATCTGTGTCCGCTGCGTGAAATCGTCGATCTCACAGAGGCCCACGGCGCGCTCCTTTTCCTGGACGAAGCCCATGCCATCGGCGTGCTGGGCAATCATGGGATGGGACTGGCGGACGAGTTGGACCTCCAGGAGCGGATTGCCTTCCAGATGGGCACGCTCAGCAAGGCGGTCGGGCTTTCCGGCGGATACGTCGCGGCGTCGCGGGCGTGGATCGATCTGTTCATCAACCGCGCCCGCTCCTTCATCTTCTCCACCGCCCCCCCTCCCGCCGTGGCACATGCAGCAACGGCGTCACTGGAGTTGATCGATTCCCCGGAAGGTGCCGCGCTGCGGGAACGGCTGTTCTCAAACATCCGGTTCCTGAAAGACCACCCATCCCCGGTGATCCCCCACATTTTCGGGGGAAACCATGAGACGCTGGACGCCGCCGCTTCCTTGGAATCCTCCGGCTTTCTCGTCCCTGCGATCCGCTTTCCCACCGTCCCGCGCGGGACGGCCCGGCTGCGGGTCAGCATTTCCGCCAGCCACCCTCCTGCCGCTGTGACCGCACTGGCAGCCGCCATTTCCGCACTTGCAAATCCCGCAACCCGTTCCTAACTCCCCTCCGCCATGCTGAAGAAACTCCTGCTCCTCGCCTGCCTCGTTCTGCCTCTCACCGCAGCGGAAGAAGGATTCACCCCGTTGACCAACGGCAAGGATCTGACCGGCTGGAAAATCGTCGGCGGAACGGGCGAATACAAGGTGGAGGGCGACCAGATCATCGGCACCGGTGAGAACGTGAAAGCGAACACCTTCCTCATCACGGAAAAAACCTACAAGAACTTCGACCTCCGCTTTGACATGAAGTTCGACAGCATCGCCGGCAACTCCGGGATCATGATCCGCGGGCTGCAGAAACCGGGCGAAAACGGAAGGGTCTACGGCTACCAGTGCGAGCATGACAACGGCAAGACCCGCTCCTGGACCGCCGGCCTCTTCGATGAAGCCCGCCGCGGCTGGCTGTTCCCCTACCGCAAGGGCGACGGCAAGAACGATACCCCGGAGGCAAAGGCCGCCCAGAAAGCTTTCACCGAACAGGGGCAGAAGCTTTTCAAGTGGGATGACTGGAACAGCATCCGCGTGCTCGCGGAAGGCAACCATCTCCAGATCTGGCTCAACGGCGAACTCCGGGTGGACTACAAGGACGAGGCTCCGGAATTCACCCCGGAAGGCTTCTTCGGCCTGCAGGTCCACTCTGGTAAGGCGACCAATGTCCGTTGGAGGAACCTCCGCGTAAAGGAACTATAAAGTTCCTCCCCCTTTGCTGATCCGTTGTTTATCCCATCCCCCGCATGGCTGGCTTTTTCAAATCACTCCTCGGCAAGATCACCAATCGCGCCGAGATCGACTGGGATGACCTTGAGGCGGATCTCATCGCTTCCGATCTCGGCATCCACCTGACCACCTTCATCATCGACGACCTGAAGGATCTGGGGCGGAAGATTTCCGCGGAGGATGTGATCGAGGTGACCCGCCGCCACCTGGCGGACCGCCTGCCGCAGGACGTCGCGCCACCGGCGCCGCGCCCGGACGGGAAACCCTTCGTCATTCTCGTCGTCGGAGTGAACGGCACCGGTAAGACCACGTCCTCCGCCAAGCTGGGCCACTGGCTGACGAAACGCGGTCACTCCGTGGTGATGGCCGCCGCGGATACCTTCCGGGCCGCCGCCGTGGAGCAGCTCCAGCGCTGGGGCGACCGGCTGCACATTCCGGTCATCAAGGGCAACCCGAACGCGGATCCCTCATCCGTCTGTTTCCACGCCCACCAGAAAGCCATCGCGGAGAAGGCGGACTTCCTCATCTGCGATACCGCCGGACGGCTCCACACCCGCCACAACCTGATGGAGGAGCTGACGAAGATCCGCCGTACCATCGCCAAACAGGACGAAACCGCGCCGCACCTGACCCTGCTGGTGGTCGATGCGACCACCGGTTCGAACGCCATGCAGCAGGCTAAGGAGTTCCACAAGGCGTCCCCGCTCGACGGCCTGATCGTCACGAAGCTGGACGGCTCCGGCAAGGGCGGCATCGCCATCACGATTTACGACCAGCTCGATATCCCGCCACGCTTCCTCGGCACCGGTGAGGAACCGGACGCATTCGCCATCTTCGAGCGGGACAAATTCGTCAAAGAGGTTCTCTGAACCTGCCGGTCATTCCGGCAGGTGGTCGCTGCAATATTCCTCACCGTCGGTTCCGATCCGGAACTCCAGCCGGGGATCTGAAATCTCCGTGCGCCCGCAGGTGGCACAGGTATGGAAGGCTTCTTCCTTCGGAAGTTTCTTTTCGTTGAACGACCGGCGACGTTGGACGGACTGCATGACCTTGGCCTGCCCCCGCAGTGCGGGGATGCCAGCCCATAGGATGTAGTTCAGATGGCCCAGCAGGAACAGCGGGAACAACCGGTAGTCCGCCAGCAAGGTGAGGACCAGAAGCACCGCTTGGAGGATCGCCAGAAATCTCACCTGCATCGGCAGGATGAAAAACATCAGGAATTCCACCTTCGGGAACAAGGTGGCGAAGGCCAGGAAGGCGGTTCCGTAGAGAAGGAATCCACTACCGGAAAAGGCCACCGGAGAGACGAAGTTCCCCAGCAGCAGGAACAGCCATCCGGCCATGAAATACAGCGTCGTGCGGAACACACCCCAGGCGCCCTCCAGGGCGTCACTGATCATGAAAGCGATCCTCACCATGAAGTAGAGCAGCAACGCGCCTGCCAGAGGCCCGAATGCGGAAACCTTGGATGAGGAGAAAAGGAACGTGACCACGCGCCAGACTTCCCCGGAAAGGATCTTTCCCCGGTCGAACTCCAACAAGGCACCGATATCACCCCGGAAAAATTGCAACCCGAACACCAGCGCGTGGAACATGGCGTAAAAACGGAACAACCCCGGAAACGCCAACCAGCCCATTTTCCGCTCCATCTGATCGAGAAATCGCATCGCAGGGGATCATCCACCCTCCCGCCCGATTGACAAGCCCTCCGCTCCTAACCATCCTTCCGTGCGTGAACGAGGAAGACCTGAAACGCACGCCGCTGGAAGCCAACCATGAAGCCCTCGGCGCCCGCATGGTCCCATTCGGCGGGTGGTACATGCCCGTGCAATACACTTCCATCCTCAGCGAGCACGCCGCCGTGCGGGAAAAGGCCGGTATTTTCGACATTTCCCACATGGGCCAGTTCATCGTCGGCGGCCCGGGTGCCGCCACCTGGCTCCAGAAAATGCTGACGAACAACATCGGCGCGCTGGAGATCGGCCAGGGGCAATACACCCTCATGCTGAACGAGCGTGGCGGCGTGATCGACGACCTCATCGTCTACCGCACTGGGGAGAACGACTTTTTCCTGGTGGTGAACGCCTCGATGATCGACGAGGACTACGAATGGTTCATCCGCTTCCAACCGGAAGATGCCGCCATCCGCAACGAAAGCGGCTTCTGGGCCGGACTTGCGATCCAAGGCCCCCTCTCCCAAGAGATCTACGCGAAGGTGCTTCCGGGCGAACCGCTGCCCGCCCGCAATGGCATCCACCGCACGGAGGGCAACCTGGTCATCTGCCGGACGGGCTATACCGGCGAGGATGGCTTCGAATTTTTCTGCCCTGCCGCGGAAGCGGGCGAATGGTGGGACAAGTTCATCGCCGCCGGGGTGGTGCCATGCGGCCTCGGCTCGCGGGACACGCTGCGGCTGGAGATGGGCTATCCACTGAACGGCAACGACCTTTCCCCCACCCGCACGCCGATCGAGGCAGGCCTGGGGTTCTTCGTGGATCTGACGAAAGACTTCACCGGCCGGGACATCCTCGCCGCTCAGAAGGAGGCGGGCCCGGCGCACAAGCTGGTCGGCATCCGCTATCTGGAAAAAGGCGCTCCGCCACGCGCCCATTACCCGGTCACGACGGAGAATGGCACCGTCATCGGCGAGCTGGCGAGCGGTGCCCTCTCACCCAGCTTGATGACCGGCATCGGCATGGCTTATCTGCCTGTGGAACACTCCAAGCCCGGCACTCTCCTCAACATCGACATCCGTGGCCGCCTCACCCCCGCGAAGGTGGTGAAGAAACCGTTCTACAAGCCCGTAAAGTCCTCTTCCTGATTTCCTGAAATCCCCATCCATACCCCAACTCCATGAGCATCCCAGCCGATCTCCGTTTCAGCACTTCCCACGAGTGGGTCCGCCTCGAAGGTGACATCGCCACCGTAGGCATCTCCGACCACGCCCAGGAGGAACTCACCGACGTCGTCTTCGTCGAGCTGCCCATCCTTGGCCGCAACGTGGATGGCGGGGATCCGACCGCCGTGGTGGAATCCGTGAAGGCTGCCAGCGACATCTACGCCCCTGTGGCCGGTGAGATCATCGAGGCCAACGGAGATGTCGAATCCGACCCGTCCTTGGTGAACACCGATCCCTACGGCAAGGGCTGGATCTTCAAGCTGAAGGTGAAAAACCCTGCTGAAGTCGAGTCCATGCTGACTCCCGAGGCCTACGCCGCCCACATTTCCTGATTTCCGTTCCCACTGTCTCCGCAAGGGACCGCGAGCCTCCGGGCTCGCTCTTTTCTTTTCCACCTCATCCGCCCATCCCATCCATGCGCTCCGACTTCCGCTCCCGTCACCTCGGCCCCATCGGTTCCGACCGTGAGGAAATGCTCCGTGATACCGGCTTCTCCACGCTCAACGCGCTCATCGACGCCGCCGTGCCGGGTGGCATCCGCATGGATGATTCCCTCAACCTTCCGGCTGCGAAGTCGGAGCAGGAAGCGCTCGCCTGGCTGAAGTCGATCATGGGCCGCAACAAGGTGCTGAAGTCCTACATCGGCCAAGGCTACTACAACACGCATGTCCCCGGCGTGATCCAGCGGAACATCCTGGAGAACCCGGGCTGGTACACCGCCTACACGCCCTATCAGGCGGAGATCGCCCAGGGACGACTGGAGGCGCTGCTGAACTTCCAGACGATGATCACGGATCTGACCGGTCTGGACATGGCGAACGCCTCCCTGCTGGATGAAGGCACCGCCGTTGCGGAAGCGATGACGCTCGCTCTGGCCCACAAGCCGAAAGGCACCGCGATCTGGGTTTCCGACCGGGTCCACCCGCAGACCCTGGACGTGGTCATCACCCGCGCCGAGCCGCTCGGCATCAAGGTGATCACCGGCGACTGGCAGACCGCCGCGCTGGAGGACGGGGTGTTCGCCGCCGTGGTGCAGTATCCCGACACCCGCGGCCGCATCGATGATTTCGCCGCATTCTGCGAAAAGAACACCAAGGCCGGCATCTACAACATCGTCGCCGCCGATCTGCTGGCCCTCACGCTTCTCAAAGCTCCGGGCGAATTCGGCGCGGACATTTGCGTGGGTTCCTCCCAACGCTTCGGCGTGCCGCTCGGCTTCGGCGGACCGCACGCCGGCTTCATGGCGTGCAAGGACGCCCTCAAGCGCAAGATGCCGGGGCGCCTGATCGGTGTTTCCGTGGATTCCCGCGGCAAGCCGGGCTTCCGCCTTTCCCTCCAGACCCGGGAGCAACACATCCGCCGCGACAAGGCCACCTCCAACATCTGCACTGCCCAGGTGCTGCTGGCGGTCATGGCATCGATGTATGCCGTCTATCACGGTCCGGAGGGGCTGAAGCACATCGCCCGCTCCGTCCATTCCCGCACCGCGACGCTGAAGGCGACCCTGGCCGCAGCGGGTGTCACCGTGGAGGAGGGGTCCTTCTTCGACACCATCGTCGCCAAGGTCGCCGATTCGAAGGCCGTCGCCTCCGCGCTGGTGGAGAAAGGTATCAACCTGCGTGTCATCGACAGCCAGCACCTTGGCATTTCCTTCGATGAAACGACCACCGCCGAAGAGGCGACCACCATCGCCGCGGCGTTCGGCGCGAAGAGTTCCGCCAGCTCCGACAGCAGTTCCTCGTGGCCCGCCGTCCTCAACCGTGGCAGCGCGTTCCTCACCCAGAAGGCCTTCAACAGCTACCATTCCGAAACGGAGATGCTGCGCTACGTGAAGCGCCTGGAGTCGAAGGATCTCGCGTTGAACGAATCCATGATCGCGCTCGGCTCCTGCACGATGAAGCTCAACGCGACCTCCGAGATGATGCCGCTGAGCTGGCCGGAGGTTTCCTCCATCCACCCCTTCGTCCCCGCCGACCAGAGCCAGGGGTACCGCGAGATGCTGTCCCTGCTGGAGAAGTGGCTGGCCGAGGTGACCGGCTTCGCCGCCGTCTCCCTCCAGCCGAACGCAGGCTCCCAGGGTGAATACGCCGGCTTGCTGGCGATCCGCAACTACCACCTGTCCCGTGGTGACACCCACCGCAACATCTGCCTGATCCCCGTTTCCGCCCACGGCACCAATCCCGCCTCCGCCGTGATGGCCGGGATGAAAGTTGTTGGCGTGAAATGCGACGAGAAGGGCAACATCGACGTGGAGGACCTGATTGCCCGGACCGAAGAGCACCGGGCCAACCTTTCCTGCCTGATGGTCACCTACCCGTCCACCCACGGCGTGTTCGAGGAAACCATCCGCACCATCTGCGACGTGATCCACGACGCGGGCGGCCAGGTCTACATGGACGGCGCGAACATGAACGCGCAGGTGGGACTCACCTCCCCCGGCCTGATCGGCGCGGACGTCTGCCACCTGAACCTGCACAAGACCTTCTGCATCCCCCACGGCGGCGGTGGTCCCGGAGTCGGCCCCATCGGTGTGGCGGAGCAGCTTGTCCCCTTCCTCCCGGGCCATGCCGAACTGGACAACAAATCCGGTGCGGTGTGTTCCGCCCCATGGGGCAGCGCCTCCATCAACACCATCTCCTGGATGTACATCGCCATGATGGGGCCGAACGGCCTGCGCGAAGCGACCGAGGTGGCCATCCTCAATGCGAACTACGTGGCCAGGAAACTCGCCCCCTTCTACCCGGTCCTCTACACCGGCAACCAGGGACTGGTCGCCCACGAATGCATCATCGACGTGCGCCAGCTCTCCGACCAGAGCGGCGTGACCGTGGAGGATGTGGCGAAGCGCCTGATGGACTACGGCTTCCACGCCCCCACCATGAGCTGGCCGGTGACAGGCACGCTGATGATCGAGCCCACGGAATCCGAAGCGAAGACCGAGCTGGACCGCTTCTGCGATGCGATGATCTCCATCCACGGCGAAATCAGCGCGATCATCCGTGGTGAGGCGGACGCGAACGACAACCCGCTGAAACGCGCCCCGCACACGGCGGATGTGGTCTGCGGCGACGACTGGGGCCGCGCCTACCCGCGCGAGCAGGCGGCCTTCCCCCTGTCCTATCTGCGCCAGCACAAGTTCTGGCCGAGCGTCGGCCGCATCGACAACGTCCACGGTGACCGCAACCTCGTCTGCACCTGCGATTCCGTCGAAGCTTACGCCGACAACTGAAACTTCAGGGGCGTGGCCCGACGGTCACGCCCCGTTTGTTCATTTCAACGATCTTTGAACGATCCTTCTCCCATCGACTGGGCACAGTGGACGCCCGGCATCCACGCCACCCTGATGTTCATTGTCAGGGATGGGCGGATCCTGTTGATCGAGAAGAAACGCGGCCACGGGGCAGGCAAAATAAACGGTCCGGGCGGTAAGATTGATCCCGGTGAAACGCCGCTCGAGTCCGTGATCCGGGAGACGCAGGAAGAACTGCTCATCACCCCGGTGGATCCGGTGGAGCTGGGTGAGCTGCATTTCCACATGTCGGACATGCCGCACATCATCTGCCACGTCTACCGCGCGGAGGATTTCACCGGCAATCCGACCGAAACGGACGAAGCGGTGCCGGTCTGGTTCCCCTTCGCGGACATCCCCTATGACAGGATGTGGGAGGACGACCGTTACTGGCTGCCGCTCCTGCTGGAGGGCAGATCCTTCGAGGGGAAATTCTCGTTCGATGGCGACCGAATGCTGTCGCGTCAGATCGTCGAGAAGGACTGAGAGATCTCAGTCGGCACCCGGGATCTCAATTTCCCGGATGACTTTGGCGGGAACGCCACCGACAAGCACGTTGTCGCCGAAACTCTTTGTCACGACCGCTCCGGAAGCGATCACGACATTGTTCCCGATGGTGACCCCGGGATTCAGGATCGCACCGCCTCCGATCCACACGTTGTCGCCGATGGTGACCGGGCTGCCGGATTCCGCGCCGGTCGCACGGAGTACAGGATCAAGCGGATGGGTGGCGGTGAAAATGCTCACCCGTGGCCCCATGAAGCAGTTCTCCCCGATCCGCACCTTGCAGACGT
Source organism: Luteolibacter sp. SL250 (assembly GCF_026625605.1). Taxonomy (NCBI): domain Bacteria; kingdom Pseudomonadati; phylum Verrucomicrobiota; class Verrucomicrobiia; order Verrucomicrobiales; family Verrucomicrobiaceae; genus Luteolibacter; species Luteolibacter sp. SL250. Next base: position 2,365,422 of record NZ_CP113054.1, on the reverse strand, counting down.
CCAGGATCACCAGATCGAAGTTGGCGTAGAAATTCCGGCCCAGATGGATGTTGTATCCGTAGTCGCAGCGGAAATTCGGCTCGATGAAGGTCTCAGATGTCAGGGAGCCCAGCAGCTCCCCCAGCAAGGCCGTGCGGCGTTCCGGCTCCAGTTCCGTCGTAGCGTTGTAGGCCCGGGTGAGGCCCCGCGCGCGCAGGCGCTCCGAGACCAGTTCCTGATCGGAAGCGAAGTAAAGTTCCCCCGCCAGCATCTTCCCTTTCTCCGTCCGGTGATCCATCCCCCATCCCTAACACGGAAGTCATCCGGAATCCGAAAAATCTTCAGAATCTAACAATCTGAAAGATAGACACTTACGACCACATTGAAAAAATCTGACAAAAATCGAAAGAAGAATCCACCGGTGTGGGTATATTCCCATGTCGCAAGACAAGGCGGCCCGTGTGAGATACTTTCTGGTTAAGGGTTTTTCCAGATTGGTGATCAGGCGGGCCGCTTTCTTTTTGCCCTGAGGAGTCGTTCGACTCCTCCCCATCGGGCACCCATCCCGGTTGGGGTGAAATTTGGGATTGCGGTCCCGGCTTCGGATCCTAACATGAAATTTGTTCATGACCCCAACGCAGTCCGCAACCAAACCCAGCAAGGCCCGTCAGGCGACGGTACCGGTGCAAGGTTGGTGCGGTCACCGGATGGCGGCATTCCGGGGGTAACGGACAGCCTCTCTAATGGGAATCTTTTCCCGAGGCTGTTCCGGAAATTCCACCCCTGACGGAATACCACCGCAGTTCCTTCCTCCATTTTTTGGAAGGGACTCATCCGACTCATATCATGAACCCATCCATTATTCTGGCTGAGCACGACCGCTCCGCCCTCTCCGCACTTCTACATCATCAGCTCCCCGGACTCATCCCTCACCCAGAGGCGTATGACGCGTTGTCGGGATTCATCGGATCCTCACGGATCTCACGGGACGAACCCATCCTGGGGATGCACGTGGGCCTCGGGGATCTGGTCATTCTGAGCTCCCCGCAACGCTCCCGCAGCATCCGCATCGTCCTCCCCCGGGAGGCGCGTGATGGAACGGAACGCATCTCTGTCCTCTCCCTGCTCGGACTCTCACTCCTGGGGCGGAAGGTCGGCACTCATGTCACCTGGAAGTCTCCTGCCGGGATTCAGCGGGAGATCGTGCGGGAGGTGCTCAAGGACTCTCTTGCTCCGCCCTGCCCGCGATGAGCGGTGCCTGTGGTCCGGCCACATCCATCTTATGTCAACTGATACCCATACCAGTCCCTGCGAATCCCTGGATTCATTCCTCGCCTACATCCGCCGGAGAGACCCGCTGCAGCCAGAATTCCACCAGGCGGTGGAAGAGGTCCTGCAGAGCCTCTGGGCGTTTGTGAAAGCCAATCCGAAATACCTGCGGCATGGTCTGCTCCAGCGCATTGTCGAACCGGAACGGGTGATCCTGTTCCGGATTCCATGGGTGGACGATCAGGGAACGACGCACGTGAACCGCGGCTACCGGGTCCAGATGAACAGCGCGATCGGGCCCTACAAGGGCGGCCTGCGCTTCCACCCGTCCGTGAACCTGAGCATCCTCAAGTTCCTCGCCTTCGAGCAGGTTTTCAAAAACTCCCTGACCACGCTGCCGATGGGTGGCGGCAAGGGTGGATCCGACTTTGATCCGAAAGGACGCACCGATGGCGAAGTGATGCGGTTCTGCCAGTCCTTCATGAACGAACTGTTCCGCCATGTGGGCGCTGACGTGGACGTTCCCGCCGGTGACATCGGCGTGGGGGCACGGGAAATCGGCTACATGTTCGGCCAATACAAGCGCCTCACCAATGAGTTCACCTCCGTGCTGACGGGGAAGGGCCTGTCCTACGGTGGCAGTCTCATCCGGCCAGAGGCGACCGGCTATGGTTGCGTCTATTTCGCCCAGGAGATGCTCCACCTCCGCAAGGACGGTTTCGAGGGCAAGAAGGTGGCCATCTCCGGTTCTGGCAACGTCGCCCAGTTCGCGTCCGAAAAATGCATCGAACTCGGTGCGTCGGTCATTTCCCTCTCAGACTCCGCCGGAACCGTACACATCCCGGATGGCTTGTCCTCCGAGCAACTGGCGTGGTGCATGGAGCTGAAGAACGAGCGGCGGGGCCGCATCTCCGAGTTCGCGGACCACTTCAAGCTACCCTACCTCGAGGGCAAGCGCCCGTGGGAGATCCCCTGTGACATCGCACTGCCCTGTGCGACTCAGAACGAGATCGACGGCGATGACGCCGCCCTCCTGATCCGCAACGGCTGCCAGTGCGTGGCGGAGGGCGCGAACATGCCATCCGACCTGGAAGCGGTGAAGGTCTTCCTCGACGCCAGGATTGCCTACGGCCCCGGAAAGGCGGCCAATGCCGGTGGCGTTTCCACCAGTGGTCTCGAAATGTCACAGAATGCGATCCGCATGCCATGGAACCGGGCGGATGTGGACAACCGCCTGCACGCCATCATGCAGAACATCCACCACTCCTGCGTGGAATATGGGACCGGAAAGGATGGATTCGTGAACTACGTGGACGGCGCCAACATCGCCGGATTCGTGAAAGTGGCGGACGCGATGCTCGCCCAAGGGGTTGTGTGACCCATTTCCCTTCCCTCTTTGTCGCTGCACGGTTGCCTGACAAGAAGCATGCCCGGCTCCGGAAACGGAGCCGGGCATGTGACTCCTCATTGACAACTCATCCTCCTACCAACTGAGATCCAGTTACTTGGACCAGGCCCACCTGAACCTTTTCGCGGACATCCGAAATTTTCTGCGATCTTTGCAAGAAAGCATCCCTTCCGAGGGTATCTCTCGATGTCGCAAGACAAGGCGGCCCGCGTGAGTTACTTCCTGGTTTTGGGTTTTTCCAGGATGGTGATCAGGCGGGCCGCTTTTTTGCTTCCGGTTCACGGGATTCTATTGCCCGGTATTGGACCTTGGATGGAAAATTTCCGGACTTCCCGGCAAGCAACTTCCTGAAATCCCAGTATGAAGCGTGGTGATCGAACATGGACGGCGGGCATTGGAACGTGGATGGCCTGCACTACGGTCAGCCTCAGCCAGGTGGCTCCGGCAGAAATCCGGACTTCCCGGGAAAGCGATGCCAGGATCACCGCCAGATGGTGCTTCGAGCATGAAGACAGGCCGCAGGAGGATACCGCGCCCGCAGGTGATCGGAAAGACATGCCCGGGGAAACGAACGAAGTGTCGTTCGGCTCGGGAATCGCCAGAATCGCACCCGGCGGATTCCTGAAAATCAACCCCGGAATGGACACCGATCTTTCCGGGTCTGGCACGCTGTGGCTCAGGTTCAAATTGCCGCTCGCGGGACCGGAAGGTCCGGTCGGTGGCGTACAGACTTTCATCGATCATGGGGCATTCAGGTTGTTCCTCACACCGGCAAAGGCGGCAAAGAACGGTTTCGGATGGGTCATCGGAGCGGAAGGAAAAGGCACCGGAGAAGCCATGGAACCGACACCCAATACCGTGGTCCCTGCCGGTGTTTGGGTTCAGGTGGCGCTGACCGTCGAACCCGGCACGCCGCTATCCCGGAGAAAAGGACGGCTCTATCACCGGGCCGAACTCGCAGGCAAGGATCCGAACCACTGGGTCTATTCCGGGGCGTTTCATTTCACCGGCGGAGCGGATCAGCCCCTCCATCTGAAGAACGGTGGAAACGATGGTCCCCTGCAGGTTGATGAGATCAAGTTCATCGACCGCTCCCTGGACATCGTCGCATTGGGCGGCCAGTGGGCCGCGATGAAAGATTTCGAACCGATCGGAGAGAATCCTCCGGGTGTGGTGATCGATCACATGCCAGCGGTAACCGGGCGTTTCATCGCCGGTTCCCCGTCCATCGTGATCATGGACGACGGAAGCTATGTCGCCAAAGGCGACGACTACGGGCCAGCCACCGGCAACAGCGAGCTGGTGAGGATCCATCGATCCACGGACAAGGGAGCGACATGGAAACAGATCAGTGAGGTGGAAGGGATCACATGGGCCAGCCTGTTCCTGCATCGCGGCGCCCTTTACATGATGGGCACCAGCGCGGGGCACCGCCTGGGGCATGCCGTGATCATGAAGTCCACGGATGGAGGTTTCACCTGGACGAAACCGGTGGACCAGGACAGCGGCCTCATCTTTGCGGATCTGTCCTATCACACCGCCCCCGTCCCGGTGACTGTCCACAACGGACGGATCTGGCGGACGATGGAAGACGAAAAAGGACCCGGCGGGTGGGGAACGAATTTCCGGGCATTCATGCTGAACGCCCCGGAATCCGCCGATCTGCTCAAAGCCTCAAGCTGGACGATGTCCAACCCCATCGGCCACGATCCGAAGCGGCTGGACGGCAGATTCAAAGGATGGCTGGAAGGGAACACCGTCATTGCCCCCGGCGGGGTGCCGGTGAACTTCCTGCGCGTCAGCATGGAGCCCGGCGGAGGAAAAGCCGCGGTGATCCGCTACAGCGCCGATGGAAAAACCGGCAGCTTCGATGCCGCCAAGGACTTCGTGGACTTTCCGGGAGCAGCCACGAAATTCCACATTCTCCATGATCCTGAAAGCGGCCTCTACTGGGCGTTGTCCAACGCGGTGCCGGAGAAGCATGACACGGGAGCCTACGGACAATCAATGACCAGGAATACCCTGGTGATCATGACCTCCAGGGATCTGGAGGCATGGGACATCAGGAAGACCCTCCTGTATCACCCGGACATCTCCCGGCACGGCTTCCAGTATCCCGTCTTCGAGTTCGAAGGGAACGACATCATCTTCGTCGCGCGGACGTCATATGATGATGGAGCCGGCGGAGCGCACCGCCAGCACGATGCGAACTACTTCACCTTCCACAGGATCCGAGACTTCAGGAAACTGGCCTCCGAGTAGTCATTCGCCAGCCAAACAAAAACGCCCGGCTCCTTGCGGAAGCCGGACGTTTTTGAAAAGCAACTGTTCCTTGCGGAATATCAGCGGGAGTAAAGCTCGACGATGAGCTGCTCGTTGACGAGCGGATCGATGTCGGAACGCTCCGGGACGCGGGCGATCACGGCTTCGAGCTTGTCCTTGTCGACCGTGAGCCAGTCGGCGATCGGGGATGCCTGGGTCAGGTCAACCATGCGGGTTGCGAGCTGCTGGGAGGATGGCTTTGCAGCCACCTTCACCACGTCGCCCGGCTTCACCTGATAGCTCGGAATGTCAACGCTGCGGCCGTTCACGAGGACGTGGCCGTGGTTGACGAGCTGGCGGGCTGCCTGGCGGGTGTTCGCGAATCCCGCGCGGTAGATGACGTTGTCGAGGCGGAGCTCCAGGAGTTGCAGGAGGATGACACCCGTGACGCCGCGGCGGCGGGTTGCTTCCTCATAGTAACCACGGAATTGCTTCTCGAGGACACCGTATTGGAAACGGAGCTTCTGCTTCTCGCCAAGGGCGACGGAGTATTCGCTCTTCTTCTTCCGGCCGGCGCGGACGCCGTGTTGACCCGGTGGGAAATTGCGGCGCTCGACTGCTTTGGACGGGCCGAAGAGGGAGACGCCGAAACGGCGGCTGATCTTCGCGCGTGGACCTGTGTAACGTGCCATGTTCTGGAATTTCTAAAGTTGGGGATTAGACGCGGCGCGCTTTCTTCGGACGGCAGCCGTTGTGCGGGATGGGGGTGACGTCGCGGATGGAGAGGATCTCAAGACCCAGACCCTGGACGGCACGGACGGCGGATTCACGGCCGGAACCCGGACCCTTGACGCGCACATCCACTTCCTTGAGGCCGTGGCCCATCGCCTGGCGGCAGGCGTCCTGCGACACGACCTGCGCTGCATAAGCGGTGGATTTACGGGAACCCTTGAAGCCCATCTTGCCGGCGCTCGACCAGCCGATCGAGTTGCCGTTCACGTCGGTGACGCTGACGATGGTGTTGTTGAAGGTGGCAGTCACGTGGACGATGCCGCGAAGAACGTTCTTCGAGCCCTTGGCCTTGTGAATCTTGATTTCTTCTTCACCTCCGCCGATCTCGGCGAAGATGTCGCGTTTCGCTTCCTTCTTGGGAGCGCCTTCGACCGCGGGTGCCGCAGCCTCAGGGGCGGGGGTAGGGGCGGGTGCTGGAGCTGCTGTTGGCTCAACCGCTGGCTTCACAGCGGCTTCTGGTTTCGTTTCTTCGGACATGAGTCTATGGTCAAAAAATTACTTCTTAACGCCCACGGTCTTCTTCTTGCCCTTGCGGGTACGGGCGTTGGTGCGGGTGCGCTGGCCGCGGACGGGAAGGCCACGCTTGTGGCGGATGCCACGGTAGCAGTTGATGGAGGTCAGACGCTTGAGCTGCGACTGGCGCTCACGGCGCAGGTCGCCTTCGACGATCACCTGCTCCGCCTGGATCACCTGGGCGATGCGGACAAGCTGGTCTTCCGTCAGCTGACCGGTCCGGATGTTCGGATCGATGCCGGCGTGATCAAGAATCTTCGCAGCGGTCGGGCGACCAATGCCGAAAATATACGGCAACGAGGCTTCGATGCGCTTCTCGTTGGGAATTTCAATACCTAGGATACGTGCCATGTTAAGCGGGATTTCGCAGTGACCGCAGGGTACGCCGGAACGCTCCGGGTTTCCGCGGGGGCGGCTGATTTAGCAGACGAACCCGGTCTGGCAAGTGGGAAATGGAAAATTTCGGTGATTGCTTCAGATTTCTTAACAGAATCCCCCTCTCGTTCCCGCATTGCCCCCAGGGGACGGTCCCTTCTGGACAAACCCTTGCACTACCTTAGTTTGGCACGGTCAGCCTCGTTCTATTTCATGGATTCCACCCTTCCCGCCCACCATCTGCCGCCCGACGATGTCGCGGCCATCGACGAACTCGGAAAAGTCTACCAAGCTCTCCGTGAGGAACTCGGGAAAACGATTATCGGCCAAGAGGAGGTGATCGAGCAGCTCGCCATCTGTCTGTTCGCCCGTGGCCATGCGCTTCTCATGGGGGTCCCGGGTCTGGCGAAGACCCTGCTGGTCTCCTCCGTGGCGGAAACCTTCGAGCTGTCCTTCAACCGGATCCAGTTCACCCCGGATCTGATGCCGGCGGACATCACCGGTACGGACATCATCCAGGAATCCGGCGTCGGCGGCAAACGGGAGTTTGAATTCGTCCGTGGCCCGCTTTTCGCGAACATCGTCCTGGCGGACGAAATCAACCGGGCCCCGGCCAAGACCCAGTCCGCGATGCTGGAGGCGATGCAGGAGCACAAGGTGACGGTGCTGGGGAAAACCTACCCCCTCTCCCCTCCCTTCTTCGTTCTGGCCACCCAGAACCCGATCGAGCAGGAGGGCACCTACCCCCTTCCGGAAGCGCAGCTCGACCGCTTCATGTTCCTCATCGAACTGGACTACCCCTCCGCGGCGGACGAAATCCGGATCGCCCGGGAAACGACCGGGTCCGCCCGCCAGACGCTCCACCGCCTGATCGACGGCAACAAGATCCTCGCCTTCCAGCAACTGGTCCGCCGCGTCCCCGTCCCGGAGCACCTCTATGAGTATGCAGTGAACATCGTCCGCCGCACCCGCCCGAACCAACCGGAGTCCCCGCAATGGCTGAAGGACACGGTCGGCTGGGGCGCAGGTCCGCGGGCCGTGCAGTATCTGATCCTCGGGGCAAAATCCCGCGCCGCCCTCCGCGGAGCCTACATGGCCTCCCTGGAAGACCTGGAAGCCGTGGCATCGCCGGTGCTGACCCACCGGGTCATTACGAACTTCTCGGCGGAGTCCCAAGGGATGACCTCGAAGAAGATCGTTCAGCGCCTGATTCAGGAAATGCGGGAGGAGTAATCTCCTTCATCTGGATTCTTGATTTTTGTCCCTTGGTTCCAAAGAAGTGAAATACGACTTCCTCGACAACAACCTGCTCTCCCGTCTCGGCTCGCTGCCGATTGAGACGCGCGTGCCGATGATGGGGAATGTGGCGGGTAAGCACCGTTCGCCACACAGGGGATCGTCGGTCGAGTTCGCGGAGTACCGCAAGTATGTGCCCGGAGACGATACCCGGCGGCTGGACTGGAAGGCCTACGCGCGCTCCGACCGCTACTACATCAAGGAGTTCGAGGCGGACACGAACCTGCGCGCCTACTTCGTGGTGGATGCTTCCGGTTCGATGAAATTTTCCGGCGAAGCCGGGCCGAAGGTCCAGTATGCGAGGAAGATCGCGGCATCGCTCGCCTACCTGCTCGTCAACCAAGGCGATGCCGCCGGGCTTTCCATCTGCACGGACAAACTCCATCTGGAGGTGCCCCCCAGCCGTCGCCCGGCCCACCTCGAAAGGATGTTCCAGACCCTCTCATCGCTGGAGCCATCCGGAGAAACCGGCCTCATCGGCGCGCTGCACACCATCGCGGAAAAAATCAGCCAGCGAGCCTTCGTGGTCATCCTGTCGGACCTGTTCACCGATCCGGAGTCGCTCGGCGATGCCCTCCAGCATCTGCGCTACCGGAAGCATGACATCTCGGTTTTCCATCTGATGGATCCGCAGGAGATCGGCTTCAACTTTGACAGCCCGCGCCGGTTCGTGGATCTGGAGGATGGAACGGCCTTGGTCGCGGAACCGAACCTCATCGCCGACGAATACAAAGCCGCCCTCCGAGACTTCCTTACCGCAGTCCGTGCCAAGTGCCATGATGCGAACGCGGATTATCAGTTGGTGACGACGGATACTCCGTTGGAGCCGTTGCTGAGGGAGTTCCTCACAGCGCGCATCGTTCGTTCGAAGCACTAGATCTGGATCGAAGAGATGCTGTTCCTTTCTCCACTACTCCTCTGGTTCCTCGCGGCCGCTGCGGTCCCGATCGCGATCCACCTGCTGAACCGCCGCCGCCACAAGACAATCCAGTGGGCGGCGATGCAGTTCCTGCTGAAGGCGACGCGGGAGAGCCGGGGGAAGAAGAAGCTGCGCCACATCCTGATCCTGACCTGCCGGGCACTGGGGATCGCTGCGCTGGCGCTGGCGGCGGCGCGCCCCATCGCATCCAACCTGATGGGTTGGGGCGGCGGCACGGTGAATACGGTGGTGTTGGTGCTCGACCGGTCCGCGTCGATGGAGTCCAGCCCTGGAGACGGTCTTTCACCGCGCCGCCAGCTTGTGCTGGAGCAGGTGCGGGGGGCGCTGAAGGACATCGGCTCGCCACGGCTGGTGTTGATTGACTCCGCCAGCGGCAGCCCCCAGGACGTCCCTTCAGCGGAGGTGCTGCCTGAGCTTTCATCCACCGCGGCGACGGACAGCGCGGCGGACTTCCCCTCCCTGCTCGCCAGTGCGGCGGAGTTCCTGTCAGAGACCCCGGGGCGCTCGGAGATCTGGCTGGCGTCCGATCTCCAGTCATCGAACTGGAAAGCGGACGACGAACGCTGGGCGGCGGCCCGGGCAAGCATCGCCAGCCTTCCCCAGAAGCCCGCCATCCGGGTGATCTCCCTTTCCGGCACCACGTCCCCGAACAATGCCCTCCGCTTGCTGGGTTCGCGGCGGACGGGAGATGAACTGACGCTGGATCTGGAGATCCTGCGGCCGGAAAATGCACGGGGCACGGCGAACATCCCGCTGACGACGAATCTCGATGGCGGCACCACCACGGAGACCCTCACCATCCCGGGGCAGGCGTTCCGTTTCCAGAAGAGAATCCCCCTGTCCGCGGACAGCGCCACCGGCCACGGGCATCTGTCCATCCCGGGCGATGGCAACCCGAGGGACAATGTGGCGTTCTTTGCCTACGGGCCTTCGCGTCCGGTAAAGTCGCTGGTGGTGGGTGCTCCCGGCGAGGCGGCGGACTACCTGATGCTGGCCGCCGCCCCCCCCGGGTTCGGCACCCAGTCAGCGGAGTTCATCCCACCTGCACAGGCGGCTGCGGTTTCCACGAATGATCTGGCGGCCATCCTGTGGGCAGCCCCCTTTCCTACCGGAGCCAACGCGGAGTGGCTCAACCGCTTCCTGACCGCAGGTGGACAGGTGCTTTTCCTTCCGCCCGGCGAGGCGTCCACAGCACCGTTCCTCGACCTGAAATGGTCGCAGCCCACCGAGGCGGAGCGTGGGAAATTCCTCATCCTCCAGGACTGGAACCATACGGACGGCCCGCTCCGCGACGGCATCGACGGAACTCCTATCCCTGCGGAACGGATGAAAGCCATCCGCAGGCAGATCCCGCTCGGTGATGCCGCGCCGCTGGCGAAGTGGGAAGACGGTGAGCCTTTCCTGTCCCGCCGTGTGGTGGATCGTGGCACGGCTTGGTTCCTCGGCTCCACACCGGACTACACCTGGTCCAACCTGGGCGATGCGGATGTGCTTCTGCCCGTGGTCCAGCGCATCGTCACCGCTGGGGCGGACCGCTTCGACGCTTCCTATCTCGACACGGTAGGAGGCGACCAGACACGGGCCCTCCCCGGTGAAGCCCGCACGCGGCTGGACCGCTACGGCGAACCGGATCCGGCGAACGCCGCTTATGAAGCAGGCGTTCATCGCCTCGGCTCCCGCCTGCTGGCCGTCAACCGCCCGCTCGCGGAAGATGAGCCGGAAATGCTCAGCCGCGAGCAACTCGACGCCACCCTGGACGGAACCCGCTACACCCTGCTCGACCACGCAGGCCAGGCAACAGAGGCGGATCTTTCCCGGGATCTCTGGCGGCCATTCCTCATCACCGTGATCTTTTTCCTGATCGCGGAGGCGCTCCTGTCACTGCCGAAGAAACATCCGGCATCCCCCCTTCCATCCGGCTCGTCGAAGTCCACCCCCGCCTGATCCTTGCTCCACCTTTCTCCAACCCCTGTCACCCTTGTCCTCGGGACCATCACGCTGATCGTGGTGGCGGTGCTGTGTGTCGTCTCATTCCGGCGGAGCCCCCATCCACGCCGGACGTTCGCCCTGGAATCCCTCCGTTTCGTGATCGCGTCCATCATCGTGGTCCTGCTTTGGCAGCCTGAGTGGCGCGTCACCCTCAATCCGGACGCAAAGCCCGCGATCGCCATCCTGTGGGATGATTCCAAGTCGATGACCACCGTCGACGCCGCCCTCCCCCCCTCGCTGTCGCCCAAAGGCGAGATCGTATCGAGGGCGGAACTGGTGGGCAGAACCCTCGCATCGGATCTCTGGAAGCCGCTCGCATCCGACGGTCGGAACGAAATCATCACGCTGCCATTCGCCAGCCCGCCGGAGGATACCAGCGTGCTGACAGGCACTGATCTGGAAAGTCCGCTGTCCGACCTGCTGGAGAAGCAAACCAACCTGCGGGCGGTGGTCATGCTCAGTGACGGCGACTACAATGTGGGACAGCCACCGGTCGCAGCGGCGCAAAAGATGCGGCTGCGGGGCGTGCCGCTTTTCTCCATTCCGGCGGGCAGCCAGACACGGCTTCCGGATCTGGACCTGCTGGCGGTGACGGCACCGTCCTATGGCATCGTCGGGGAGAACGTGCAGATTCCCTTCACCTTCCGTTCATCCCTGGACCGTCCCGTGCGGACTCTGGTCCGGTTGCGGGATGATACCGGGAGGGAAAGGACCAAGGACATCGTCATCGCTCCGAATGCCGAGACGTACGAGTCCATCCTCTGGCGCCTGGAGAAGGAAGGTTCCTCCACGCTGGAACTGAGCATCCCGGTGGCGGACGGCGAGCTGGTGCCCACCAACAACAGCCGGAAATTCACCATTTCCGGAAAGCCGGAAAAGATCCGTGTGCTGGTGATCGAGACCCTGCCCCGCTGGGAGTTCAGGTTCCTGCGGAATGCCCTTTCACGCGATCCGGGGGTGGAGCTTTCGTGCCTTCTTCTCCATCCACAGTTCGGTCCGGCGGCGGGGTTGCACTACATCGACAAGTTCCCGGAGAAGGTCGAGGACCTGGCGAAGTTTGACGTGATCTTCCTCGGGGATGTCGGCGTGGCGGCGGGCCAGCTCACCACGGAGCAGTGCACCCTGATGAGGGGGCTGGTGGAGAACCAGGCTTCCGGCATCGTCTTCCTGCCAGGACCACAGGGCAACCAGTTCACCCTGCTGGACACGGACCTTTCCGACCTCATGCCCGTCACGCTGGATGACGCGGCGAAGCAAGGCGTGCCGGAGGGCATCGCGTCGCCGCTGAACCTGACGACGGAGGGCCGCGCCTCACTGTTAACCATGCTGGGAAACACCGAGGAAGAGAATCCGGCGATCTGGAGACAGCTACCGGGCTTTTTCTGGCATGCACCCGTCATCAAGGCGAAGGGCGGCACGGAGGTGCTGGCCGTGCATGGCAACCGCCGGGGCAAGTTCGGCCCCATCCCGCTGCTGGTCACGAAGGCGGCGGGCAGCGGCAAGGTGCTGTTCATGGGCATCGACTCCGCATGGCGCTGGCGGCGTGGTGTGGAGGATCTCTATCACTACCGCTTCTGGGGCCAGGTCGCGCGGTGGATGTCCTACCAGCGGAACATGGCGGCGGGCCAGCGGGTGAGGATGTTCTTCCACCCGGAACGGCCGGAGCCCGGCGCGACTGTCACGCTCAATGCGAACGCCTTCGACCCGAATGGGGCGCCGCTCAAGGATGGCACCGTATCCATCGACATCACCGCACCGGACGGACGGACGGAACGGACGGAGCTGCAGAAGAATGACTCCGCTTGGGGCGCATTCAACGGACGGTTCAAGATCACCCTTCCCGGCGAATGGAAGCTCCGGGCCGCCGCCAGCGGAGCGGAGGACAAGCCAGTGGAAACCGTGATCCTCGCCCAAGGCACCGAAATCGAGAAAACCGGACAGCCCGCCCGCCCGGAGGTTCTCGAGGAAATGGCGAAGGTCTCACGTGGCCGGGTGATCCAGCCGGACCAACTGCCGGAACTCATCAAGGAAATCACCGCACTGCCGGAACCGCGACCTCTGGAGAAACGGATGCCCCTGCTGTCCCACTGGGCGACGCTGGCCGCCATCGTCGTACTGCTCGGCATTTTCTGGACCGGACGCAAGTTTAACGGAGCGTTCTGACCGTTTTGCGTCATCTTCCGACATTGCATCCCCGGGCATGGTTCATAGGATGGCGGGATGCGTCCCGATGGCATTCTTCTCCCGCTGCTCCTCGCCGGAGCCGGCATCATCGCTCTGGCGGCTCCTGAAAAGCCCGCTCCCCCGGATTCCTTCGACCGCCAGCTTGAAGCTGAGGTTCTGAAAATCGAACGCCGGGCCGCGGAGGAACCCACCGACAAAGAATCGTGGCTGGCGGGCCAGAAAGAATCCCGCCGCCAGTTGGCGGAGATGCTGGGACTGGACCCGATGCCGCCGAAAAGCGACCTGCAGGCGACCAAAACGGGAGAGTTCGAACATGAGGGGATCGTGGTGGAGAACCTCCATTTCCAATCCCTGCCAGGACTCTATGTGACGGCGAATTTCTACCGGCCGAAGGAGGTCACCGAAGCCCTTCCCACGGTCCTCTATTTCTGCGGCCACTCGGACAAAATCAAAAACAAGATCAGTTACGGGAACAAGGCGGGGTATGAACATCACGGCGTGTGGTATGCCAAGAATGGCTTCACCTGCCTGGTCATCGACACCGTCCAGCTCGGGGAGATCAGGGGCGCCCATCACGGAACGTACCGGATGGACCGCTGGGACTGGATTTCCCGTGGATACACCCCGGCTGGTGTGGAAGCTTGGGCGGGCATCCGGAGCATCGACTACCTGCTGACTCGTCCGGAGGTGGATGCGAAGAAGATCGGCGTGACAGGGCGGAGCGGCGGCGGTGCTTACTCCTGGTGGGTGGCGGCACTCGATGAACGGGTGGCGTGTGCCGCGCCTACAGCGGGCACCACCACGCTGCGTGACCATGTGGTCCGCAAGTGCGTCTATGGACACTGCGACTGCATGTTCATGGTGAACGGCTACCAGTGGGACTACGACCGTGTGGCCTCCCTTTGCGCTCCCCGCCCCCTGCTGATCGTCAACACGGACAAGGACCCCATCTTCCCCATCGACGGGGTGTACGACATTTTCCGCAGGACGCGGGAAGTCTATGGGATGCTCGATGCCGGCGACAACCTGGGGCTGCATGTGGCGGAAGGCCCTCATGAGGACGTCCAACCGCTCAACACCGGGGAGTTCCACTGGATGCTGCGGCATCTGAAAGGGGAACCCGCCAAGGCGACCTACGACGGGGCGGCGGTGAAATCCATCCCGATGGAAAAGCTGCGGGTGTTCGACAAACTGCCGGAGGACCAGAAGAACACGACCATCGACGAATCGTTCGTTCCGCTGGCGAAAGCTCCTTCACCGGAAGAATGGGCAACCGCAAAGCCGGGCCTGATGAAGACCCTGAGTGAGAAGGTATTCGCAAGCTGGCCGGAGACCGCCGCACCCCACATGGAGCCAGTGGGGAAAGCCATCTTGGGTGGGATCACCGCGGAAAAGCATACCCTCCGTCCATTGGGGAAAGACACGGAACCCGCGCTCGATCTTTATCTGTTCCGGAGGGATGGAACTGACGGCAAACGTGTCGCGCTCCACATTCTCGACAGCAAAGGATGGGAGGAGTTTGAAGGAAAATATGGTCCGTCATTTCCTTCGTTGTTTGCCGGCAGGGAAAAGGATAGCGCCAAATCCCCGGTGGTGGAATTGGGAGGAAAAGAAAGCAGCCTGGCGTTTCTCTGCCCCCGCGGTGAGGGCCCGCATCGAAAAATGGGAACGGAGAAAGACCAGATCCATCTCCGCAGGAGCTTCTATCTCACAGGTGCGACGCTGGAATCCTGGCAGATATGGGACATCCGCGCGGCGGTGAACCGGCTGCGATCCATGACTGGCTCCGGAGATGCGACGGTCCTGATCGATGCTTCCGGGGCACAGGCCGTGAATGCGATCCATGCCTCATTGTTCGAGCCGGGTGTAAGCCATCTCGATCTCCGGAACGTCCCTCCATCCCATCTGGACAAAGCGGCGCCCGCCTATCTGAACGTCCTGAAATACCTGGATATCCCGACGGCAGCGGCGATGGCCGCCGGGGCTCGTGATGTGAAGATCCGCACGACCGATCCCGACGGATGGAAAGTCGCGGTGGCTTTGGCCGGTGACGGAGGAAATGGAAAACATCGGCTGGAAGTCCTCCCGAATCCGAAAGATTGATGGCCTTGTGATGCGGCATTGCGGCGGGCTTTCAATTTAGCCTGTTCCGGTGAGCGACATGCCGCCATCGTTGCCGCCCGCTTCATGCTGATCCGTGATCTGACATTCACCGCCATCGACTTCGAGTCCGCGGGAACCGCCCGTGGCCAGACGGATGCGCCGATCCAAATCGGCATCGCCTCTTGGTCCGTGGCCGGGGAGCACCACAATCCCTTCGTTTCCTACCTGCACACGGACCAACCGATCCATTGGTCCGCGCAGAAGGTGCATGGCATCACACCCGCGCATCTGGCGGACGCCCCCACCCTGCTTTCGCTCTGGCCGGAGCTGAAATCCCGGCTGGGAGGAGCGGTGATCGTCGCCCACTCGAAGGGCACGGAAAAGAGATTCCTCCGCACCTTTCCCGGCCATGGCTTCGGGCCGTGGATCGACACCCTGCACCTCGCGCGCGCTGCCTGGCCGGAGCTGGCAAAGCACTCGCTCGGCAATCTGTGTGACGAGCTTGGCATCACCGGAACTGTCCGCCCGTTGGTGCCGGACAAGAACTGGCATGACGCTTTGTTCGATGCGGTTGCCTCGCTCGCGGTGCTTTCCCACCTCATCCGGCTGCACGATCTGGAGGAGCATCCGGTGGAGGCGTTGCTGCATCCTGACACCTCCCGTTGGCACCGTTCCCGGCGTGGCTGACGGGATGGGTTTCCGCCGAAACGTCTTTGCGTCCCGGGCTTCCGCCGTTAGAGTTGCCCGCCCATGACACAATCACCCCGGCGCACCAGCGGCTCCGTCGCAATGGACGACTACCTCGAACAGATCCTCCACCTGATCGAAGAAAAGGGATATGCGCGCGCGGTGGATGTGTCGAAGAACCTCGGCATCTCCCAGGCCAGTGTCACCAACATGCTCCAGCGGCTGGATGCGGAGGGACTGGTGAAGCACGAGAAATACCGTGGTACCGTCCTCACAGAGGAGGGGCTGCGGATTGCCAAGGCCATCGTCGAGCGGCACGAGACGCTCACCCGCTTTCTGCGGTTGTTCGGAATCGACGAGGAAACCATCTACCACGATGTGGAGGGGATGGAGCATCATGTTTCCCGGCCTACGCTCAATGTCATCCGTGCGCTGGCGGAGACACTGGAACAGGATCCCGATCTATTGAAGCGGATCTCGAAGAAATGTGGGAGCGGCAAGTGAGGCGATGATCGTCCGCCGTCTGATACCCGGCGAAGGGGCGCTCTACCGCGAGGCGAGGCTGCGTTCCCTGCTGGACTCACCCGAAGCATTTGCCACCACCCATGAGGCAGCATCCCAGAGAGATGCCGCGAGCTGGGCCGCGCAGGCAGACTCCTCCGCCACCGGCGGCGACCGCGCCACCTTCATCGTCCCCGGTGACCCGCCACTCGGCCTGGCTGCCGTCTATCGTGACACGGACCATCCATCCGAAGGTGAGCTGCTGCAGGTCTGGATCTCACCGGAACTCCGGGGCGGCGACACCGCCCTCCGCCTGATGGACACAGTCTGGAGCTGGGTGATGGAGAACGGATTCAGCCTGATCCGCGCCGAGGTGAAGACCGGCAATTTGCGGGCGTTGCGTTTTTACGAAAAGTATGGGTTCCACCCCACGGAAGACAAACCGTGCGCCGACGACAGCGTGATGCTGGTCAAGCCGGTGCGGACGCCGTCCGCTTCCTGAACTCCCGGGGGCTGCATCCCTTTTCACGACGGAACAGCCGGTTGAAAAAAGAGATTTCCCCGAAGCCGCAATTCAGCGCGATCTCAGTGACGGAGCGTTCCGTCTCCAGAAGTTCCGCGCAGGCGGCCTGCAGCCGCAGCTTGTTCACAAACTCGCTCACGGTCCGGCCCGCGTGTTCCTTGAACTGGCGGGCGAAGGTCGGGCGGCTCATGCCGGTGAGCTTCAGCAGATCCTCCATGCGGATCTCCCCACGAAAATGGCCGACCACATGCCGCACAGCCGCAGCAATTGCTGCCTGATGCCTGGATCCGGACAGGCCGAACGACCGCGACGAAAGGATCTCCCGGTGCCGTTCCGGCATGTCGGCGATGACCGAGAAAATCCCGATCAACCGTGAGAGCCGCTCTCCGGCCTTCACGCCGGTCATTCCTTCGAGGATCCCCCCTACCCGCGTGGCGGTGGTGCCTTTCAGACGGAAGCCACGCTCTGCCTTGCCAAGCAGATCTTTGGTGGCCGCCAGTTCGGAAAACTCCCATACCGGATGGGTCGCGGGGAAATGCCACTGGATGGAGGTTCCGGCACTCCCACCGGGGGCATGCCAGTAGTGGGGCAGGTTGCTGCCCAGAAGGACCAGCTCCCCCGCTCCGAATTCACCGATGTGATCCCCCACAAACCGGGTGCCTTTCCCCGCCGTGAAGTGGGTGAGTTCCATCTCCACATGGTGGTGCCAGTGCACGCCCTCCCCTCCGATCCGTTCACTCGTTCCATCCGGCTGTATCGAGTCCACTTCCCGCAGGTTCCGGGTCCAGCAGATGGTCCGGAATGCCTGTCCCGCCGGAGGATCAATGGTTTCACGGAGGCCTTTCACCGGCACTTTCATCGCACCATTCCCCCATCCCAACAATCCAATTTGAGACAATCATCCCATAAATTGAGCCTCCGCGCGTAGAAAAGCGCCGCATTCCATGCATGATGGATCCAACTATGAGCACGCAAACCCAATACCGGTTCTCCTTTGGTCCATGGAACATCAGCGAAGGCGGCGATCCTTTCGGCCCGGACTCCCGCCCCGTGTTTCCGCATGAGGAAAAGTTCGCGCTCTACCGCCCGCTGGGATTCGAGGGCGTGCAGTTCCATGATGACGATGTGGTTCCGGGAATCGATGGGCTGAGCGCGTCGCAGATTTCCGCGAAGGCCTCGGAGGTGAAGGCCATGCTGGACAACCAGGGTCTGACTCCCGAGTTCGTCGCACCGCGCCTGTGGTTCGCGGATGAGACGGTGGACGGCGGCTACACCTCCAACAGCGCGTCCGACCGTGCGTATGCCTGGGACCGCACGAAGAAGACCATCGACATCGCCAACGCCATTGGATCGAAAGCCATCGTCCTGTGGCTGGCCCGTGAAGGTTCCTACATCCGCGAGGCGAAGGATGCGAAGCTGGCCTACCAGCGAATCCTTGAAACGATCAACAACGTGCTGGAATACGACAAGGACATCGAGATCTGGATCGAGCCGAAGCCGAATGAACCGACCGACCAGGCGTATGTGCCCACCATCGGCCACGCCATCGCGCTTTCCTATGCCTCCACGGACCACAAGCGGGTGAAGGGCCTGATTGAGAGCGCCCACGCCATGCTCGCCGGTCTGGACGCCAGCGATGAGATGGCCTTCGCGCTCGCGCATGACAAGCTGGGCAGCGTCCACCTCAACGACCAGAACGGCCTGAAGTATGACCAGGACAAGAACTTCGGTTCCGCGAACCTCCGCGCCGCTTTCAACCAGGTGCGGGTTTTGGAAGAGTCCGGCTACGACGCGTTCGTCGGGCTCGATGTGAAAGCCATCCGCACGCAGAAGGGCAGCCCGGTCACCGACCACCTGAAGAACTCCCGGGAGATCTTCCTCCACCTGGTCGCGAAATACCGGGCGATGGACAAAGGACTGGTCCAGCAGTTCCGCGATGCGCGGGACTATGAGGCGCTGGAACTCTACATCATCCGCCATCTGCTGGGCATCTGACGCCCGGCCGGCGGAGCCGGTGACCGCGATGGATGGAACGCATGTTTTCGATCCATTTCGTCCGCAATTCGATCCGTCCTGCGGTTATCCTTCCAACCTCTCCGGAGAATCCCAATATTCCAGCGACGTCCGTAGAGCGCCGTTCTTACTTTCCATGAAATCCTACCGTCTCAACCGCCTTTTCAACCCGAAGTCGAACCGCTGTTTCGATGTCGCCGTGGACCACGGTTTCTTCAACCAGCCCGGATTCCTCCAAGGCATCGAGGACATCCGCAAGGCCATCGACATCCTCGTCGATGCGAACCCGGACGCGATCCAGCTCACTCTGGGCCAGGCGCGCCACCTACAGTCCATCCCCGGCAAGCAGAAGCCCGCGCTGGTGCTGCGGACCGATGTGGCGAATGTCTATGGCAAGGAACTCCTTTCGAGCAGCTTCAGCCTGATGATCGAGGAAACGATGCTCCAGGCGGTGCGCAATGACGCCGCCTGCGTGTGCGTGAACCTCTTCCAGATCCCCGGCGCGCCGGAGGTCCACCAGCAGTGCGTGGAGAACATCCTCCGCCTGAAACCACAGGCGGACTACTACGGCATGCCGATGATGGTGGAGCCGCTGGTTTTCCAACCGAACGAGATCGCAGGCGGCTACATGGTGGATGGTGACCTGACGAAGATCACCCACCTGGTCAGGCAAGCGGTGGAGCTGGGGGCGGATGTGATCAAGGCGGACCCGACCGCGGATGTTTCCGAATACCACAAGGTCATCGAGGCCGCGGGAGGCATCCCGGTGCTGGTCCGTGGCGGTGGCCGCGTGAGCGACCGGGAGATCCTCCAGCGCACCCACGAACTCCTGCAACAAGGAGCCAGCGGCATCGTCTATGGACGGAACGTCATCCAGCACCCGAATCCGAAGGGCATCGTCGCGGCACTGATGGCGATGGTGCATGATGATGCGGACGTGGACGCGGCGGAGAAATTGATTAACGGATGACATCCCCGGGAACCGGGGTTTCTTTTCACTCTCCGAACCGATTCATGCACCCGCTCGCCAGACAACTTGCCGCCATCACCGGAGCAGGCAACGTCCTCACGAAAACCGAGGACCTGATCCCCTATGGCTTCGATGGCACGGCGGCGCTGAAAGGCGGCGCGGGAGTCGTGGTCTTTCCGCAGGACACCGAGCAGGTCGCGGCGTGCGTGAAACTGGCGGCAGCGGAGGGCATCCCCATCGTCACCCGCGGATCAGGCACGGGGCTGAGTGGCGGCAGCGTGCCATCTCCCGATGCCATCGTGCTGTGCACGGTGAACATGGACCGCATCCTGGGAGTGGACCCGAAGAACCTCACGCTCCGCGCCCAGCCCGGCGCGATCACCCAGAAGATCGACGAAGCGGCGGCGGCCCACGGGCTTTTCTATCCTCCCGATCCGGGATCGATGAAGATCAGCACCATCGGCGGGAATGTGGCCGAGAACTCCGGCGGGCTGCGTGGCCTGAAATACGGCGTGACCCGCGACTATGTGATGGGGCTGGAGGTGGTGCTTCCCTCCGGGGAGATCGTCCGGCTCGGCAATGCGTGCGTCAAAGATGTGGCCGGCTATTCGCTGAAAGATCTTTTCATCGGCTCCGAGGGCACACTGGGCATCATCACGGAGGTGCTCCTGAAGCTGCTCCCCCGGCCTGCGGCGCGCCGCACCATGCTGGCGACCTATGGCAGGATGGAGGACGCTGCGGAGACGGTGTCCGCCATCATCGCGGAGAAGATCATCCCCTGCACTTTGGAATTCCTCGACCGGATGACCATCCGCTGCGTGGAGGACTATGCGAAGATCGGCCTTCCGCTCGATTGCGAGGCGCTCCTGCTGATGGAGACGGACGGCCATCCCGCCGCGGTAGAGGATGAGGCCGCGCAGATGGCCGCCATCGCCCGCAGCCATGGGGCCCGCGAAGTCGTCACCGCAAAGGACGAGGCGGAATCCCTCAAGCTTGCTTCCGCACGGCGCAGCGCGTTTTCCGCCCTCGCACGCGTCCGCCCCACCACCATCCTGGAGGACGTCACCGTCCCACGCAGCCATCTCGCGGAGATGGTCGCCTTCATTTCCGCAACCGCTGCGGAGCACCAGCTCATCTGCGGAACCTTCGGACACATGGGTGATGGCAATCTCCACCCGACTTTCCTGACCGACGAGCGGGATCCGGACGAGATGCACCGGGTGCATCTGGCCCTTGATGCCATCGTCCGGAAGACCCTGTCGCTTGGAGGCACCATCACCGGCGAACATGGCGTGGGTCTGGCAAAGAAGCCCTGGCTCAGGCAGCAGGTCGGCGACAACAGCATCGACCTCATGCGTCTCATCAAAAGGTCACTCGACCCCGGTTCCCTCCTCAATCCAGGCAAGATCTTCGATTAAAACGGATTGATGCCTCTAACAACTCGACAAACCACCCGCAAGTTCCCCGAATTGCTTGAGCAACAAATCCATTGCTCATCCAGACCCATGCAAATTTTTCCCCGGAAGCCCGATTTCATCGCCCCTTTGTCCGCCGCAGGATTCCTCGCCGGATCAACCTTGGTCCATGCAGCCCCATTCCTCTGGGACGGGAGTGACAGCAACGACTGGACGAATGGCGCGAACTGGAACGGTGGCGCGGTGCCATCCGGAGCGGATATCCGGATCAATGTGGGAGCTGCGGGTGCAACGAACATCGACTGGGATCACCGGCTGGTCTATTCCGCGGCCGAGGGGGAGATGAGTCTGGGTGGACCAGGCATCCGCGGACTCTTCATCGGAAACGGTTCCGGCACCGTAGGCAACATGGAGATCACCGGCGGCATCTTCAACAGTGTGGGTACGGACGCGGACGGCATGAGCAATGGCGGCGGAAATGCGACACTGGTCCTCAATGGAGGGGAATACCGGAAGACCGTCGGCGACAATGCGGGAGGAACCTTTTACCTGAATTTCGGCTCCGGCACCTCCCTGCTCGACATCAACGCAGGCTTGTTCGCCGTGAACCGGCTGGATCTCCAGGGAGACAACACCGTGGATTCCTCCACCAGCGGGGTGATCCGCCTCGACGGAGGGACCCTCTCGGTCGGCCGGATCCTGAAATCCAACTCCACCAGCACCCATGACATCTTCCTGAACGGAGGCACCATCCAGTCACGGATCAACAACGTCACCTGGGCAGACCTCACCAACGTGTCCTGGACATTGCAGAGCAACTCCACCTTCGAGATCAACCACACCGTCACGTTGGCCGAAGCTCTCTCCGGTACCGGCGGCATCAACAAAACCGGCACCGGCAGTTTCACCTTGTCCGGAGCGAACTCCTACACGGGGATCACCGACGTCAGCGGATCCGGCGCATTGGTCATCGCGCACAACAGCGCTCTCGGGGCGTCGGGCGCAGGCAACGGAACCACTGTCGCCAGCGGTGCTAGAGTCGTCCTGGCCGATGGCGTCACCGTCAGCGGGGAATCCATCACCATCGCAGGCGACGGTGCCGCCGGCAGTTTCGGCGCGTTGCGGGTGGGCTCAAATTCGACGGCCACCTGGGACGGTGCCATCACCACCTCGGGCTCAGCGGCGCGCATCGGATCGCAGTTCGGCGGAAATCTCATCGTCAAAGGCAACATCGACGCTTCCGCGGGCACCCTCACCATCCGGACAGAAGGCAGCGACACCAGCGACAACTTTGACACCACGATGGTCACCCTCGAGGGGACTTACACCGGTGGCCAGCTCACGGTTTTCCAAGGCGTCGTGAAACTCGGGGCTTCAGAACGCATCGACAATTCCACGGTGATCCAACTGGGCACCACCGCCGCAGCAACCCTCCGGCAGAGGTTCGACCTCAACGGTTTCAACGAGACGGTCAACCGGATCACTGTAAGCGGCAGCGCCGCCAGCAGCACGCACGAGATCACCAACTCCTCGGCCACGACCAGCACGCTGACGATCAACCCCACCATCAACACCACGTTCTCCGGCATCGTCACCGGCAACCTGTCCATCCGGAAGGAAGGAACCTTTTCGCAATCCTACTCCGGCATCAACACCTACACGGGAGACACGATTGTCAACGGGGGCACCCTCAATGTCACCACCACCGGTGAACTCAATGGCGGCGGATCGACCCTGGTCGCCAGCGGAGCCACCTTCAACCTCCTCGGGACCTATCTCTTCAACATCGGTGCGGATGGCGACAGCAACAGCATTTCCGGTGATGGCACATTGAACCTCACCGGCACGCTCAACCTCAACCTCACCGCCGCCGCGCTCGCCAATGGGAATTCATGGCAGATCGTGGATGCAGGAGGGTCGATCGACTGGACCGGCGCGAAAGTCACCAGTACTTCCGGCGACTTCGAAAGAGACTCCGGACTCTGGACCCTGCTTGACGGCGACAACGAATGGCGTTTCAGCGAAAGCAGCGGGATCCTCGAACTCACCATCGTTCCAGAGCCAAGCCACACCATCCTGTTTCTCGCCGGACTCGCCGGTTGCGCGGTCCGCCGGCGCAGATCGGTGTGATGCTGTTCGGGAACCGGGAGGGACACCCCCTCCACATCCGCAGATATGATCCAGTGAACTCCGCGTCCGTCCCCGGACGTCCGGCGCTCGATGTCACATGCCCCAGAATCTCCACCAACTCGACTACTCCATCCTGCAACAGTGCATGCACTGTGGCATGTGCCTGCCGACCTGCCCCACGTACGACACCACAAAGCGCGAGCGCAACAGCCCGCGCGGCCGGATTTCCCTGATGCGTTCCATCGCCGACGGAGACCTGGCGGTCACCGAGAGTTTCGCCGATGAAATGTCATACTGTCTGGGCTGCCTGGCTTGCCAGACCGCCTGTCCCGCCGGGGTTGACTACGCCACGCTGTTCGAAACCTCACGCGCCCACATCGAGTCCGCCCAGGTCAACGATGGCGCAGGGCGCACATTCTGGCGGACCCTCACGCTCGAGATCCTTTTCACCCGCCCACGCCTCCTCCGCCTCACCGGCAGGCTCCTCCACCTCGCCCAGACTCTGAAGCTCGACCAACTCTTCACGCCCCTCCTCCCGGCAAACCTCCGCCGCCTCGCCCCGCAGGCACCACGGATCGCGGAGAAATTCTCCGACGACCTTATCAGGGAACGTGAGTATCCCGGGACCGCGCCGAAGCACAAGGTCGCGCTGCTCACCGGCTGCATCCAGGACCTTGCCTATTCCAACATCAACCGGGACACCGCCGATGTGCTTCTCGCCAACGGATGTGAAGTCCACACTCCCGCGGTCCAGCCTTGCTGCGGTTCCCTCCATTCCCACAACGGCGCACAGGAGATCGCGGAGGAACTGGCACGCCGCCTCATCGATCTCATTCCGCCGGATCAATATGATGCCATCATCACCAATGCCGGCGGATGCGGGTCCCATCTGAAGCACTACACCCATTTGCTGGAGCATGATCCCACCTACGCCGCGAAAGCCGCGCTGTGGGATGCCAAAGTGCAGGACATCCACCAGTTCCTCGCGGGAACCGATCCGCGCCCTCCCCACGCCTCCCCCTTCGCCGCCCCCACCATCGTCACTTACCACGATTCCTGCCACCTCGCCCACGGGCAGAAGGTGGCCCTGCAACCGCGCGCGATCCTTTCCCTCATCCCCGGCCTTCTGGTGAAGGAACTGCCGGAAGCAAACTGGTGCTGCGGCAGTGCCGGGGTCTATACCATCACCCAGCCGGAGGAGTCGAAGCGACTGCTCGACCGCAAGGTGGCGAACATCCGCTCGACGGGTGCCACCGTGTTGGCAACCGCGAATCCCGGCTGCCATCTGCAGATCGTCAACGGGCTGAAAGCGGAGGGCGTCGCCATGGAGGTGGTGCATCCGATTTCCCTCCTGGCCTCCGCGTATCGGGCGGAATCCATCCCTATTCATTCCACAGAACTCTCATGAAACAGATCAAGATCGGCATCATCGGTGGCGGCCTCATGGGCCGCGAGATCACCAGCGCGTTCGCCCGCTGGTGCGCGCTCACGGACGTCACCGTGCAACCCGTCCTCACCGCCGTGGCGGACCTCAACCCCGCGACGCTGGAGTGGTTCAGGAACATCCCGACGTGCAGCCAACTGGTGACGGACTACCATGAGCTGCTGGCCAACCCGGAGATCGAGGTGGTCTATGTCGCGGTCCCCCACCATCTCCATGAAACGATCTATCTGGACGTGCTGGAGGCGGGCAAAGACCTGCTGGCGGAAAAGCCCTTCGGGATCGACCTGGCGGCGGCCGAGAACATCCTGGCTGCGGTGAAGGAAAGCGGGTGCTTTGTCCGCTGTTCCTCGGAGATGCCCTTCTTTCCCGGAGCGCAGCGTGCGCTGGAGATCGCGCGGTCCGGCGGGATCGGCAGGATCCTGGAAGTCGTCTCCGGCTTCCACCACAGCAGCGACCTGGATCCGACAAAAGCGGCGAACTGGAAGCGCATCAACGCGACCTGCGGCGAAGGCGGCGTGCTGAATGACCTGGGTATGCATGCCTGCCACCTGCCACTCCGCCTCGGCTGGAATCCCACGAAGCTCTTCGCCCAGCTCCAGAAGGGCTACCCGCAACGACCGGATGGCAAGGGCGGCACCACGCAGTGCGACACCTGGGACAACGCCCTCCTCCACTGCTGGACCCACATCGGGGAGGACGAGGTCCCGCTGCGGCTGGAGATGAAACGCCTGGCCCCCGGCGCGACGAACACCTGGTTTATCGAGATCCTCGGCACGAATGGCGGCGTCCGCTATTCCACTGCGGAGCCGAAAACACTGTGGATGTTCGAGCGCGGCAAGGAGCAATGGTGGAAGCGGACCGATCTCGGCTTCGGCACACCGTTCAAGACGGTCACGGGCGGCATCTTCGAGCCGGGTTTCCCCGATGTCATCCAGCAGATGTGGGCCGCCTATCTGGAGGAACGGGAAGGCAACCTCAACGGACGATTCGGCTGCGCGACTCCGGAGGAAGCCGTGGCCAGCCACCGGATCTTCGCCGCCGCCCTGGAATCCCACGAGAAAGGAACCGTCACCCGCCCATGAAACGCCACGGCATCCTCACGGCGGGAAACTTTCTCGTCGATTACATCAAGCTCATCGACGACTACCCGACGGAAGATATGCTCGCCATCATCCGCTCCCAGACGCGGTCGAATGGCGGCGGTCCCTACAACATGGTGAAGAACCTGGCCCGGATGAAGGTGGACTTCCCCATCCAGGCCGCCGCCCTGCTGGGAGATGATGACAACGGACGCTGGATCCTCGATGACCTGCAGGCGGACGGCATCGACACCACCTTCGTCCATTTCACCGGAGAACGTGGCACTTCCTTCACGGATGTGATGTGCAACCAGAAGAACGGCCGCCGGACTTTCTTCCATGATCCGGGCACCAACGCGCTGTTCGACGGCGACCAGATCGACTTCACCTCCACGTCCGCGAAGATCCTCCATCTGGGGCTGCTGATGATCCTGGAAAAACTGGATTCGTTCGCCGATGACGGGGAAACTCTCGCCGCGCATCTGCTCGCCCGCGCGGGGCAAGCGGGCCTGGTCACCAGCATCGACCTGGTGAGCACGGAGCATCCCCGCTTCCGGGACATCGCCCTCAGCTCGCTGCGGCACACGGACTACGCCATCATCAATGAACTGGAGGCGTCGCGGGTGCTGGGACGCTCCATCCCGGCGGACTCGGAAACGGATCTTGCAGATGCCACCGCGGAACTCATTTCCCTCGGAGTGCGCCGCGCGGCAGTGATCCACACGGCATGGGGTGGGTTCCTCACCACTGCGGAAGGCAGCTTCGTCTCCCGCCTTTCACCGAAGCTGCCGGACGGCTACATCCGCGGGGCGAACGGCGCGGGAGATGCCTTCGCTACCGGCTTTCTGTATGGCATTCATGAGGACTGGACGTTGGAGGAATGCCTGCGGATGGCCATCGGCGCGGCGACCGCCTGCCTTTCGGATCCCACGCCCTCCAACGGCCTGCGACCGGTGGAGGAGTGCCTGCAGCTGGTGTAAAGTAAGGAGGGTGGACATTGCGGCAAAGCCGCGATGTCGGCTTTGCTTCCATTCCTGTCCACCGACTGCAACCGGAACACGGAGCAAAGCCACTCCACCACAGATCCTCTCCGTCCTGAATCACCAATGCCGTTGAAGGACAAGGGTGTCCTTCCTCCTTACTCCCGATAGATTGAAATTTGCGGAGCCGGGACGCGTATCGGAAAACCGCAGCTTCGAAACCCACCCATCCGGAATGACCCGCCACATTTTCCTCACCGCAGCCCTCCTCCTCCCCCTGCAAGCCGCAGAGCACTCCGCCGACATCTGCATCTACGGGGGAACCAGCGCCGGAGTGGTCGCCGCCGTCCAGGGAACGAAAATGGGCAAGTCCGTCATCCTGCTGGAACCCGGCCAACACCTCGGCAGCATGGCCAGCGAGGGCCTCGGCGGAACCGACATCGACAACCACGGCCCGTTCCAGAACAGCCCGGCCGTGGGCGGACTGGCATTGGATTACTATCGCCGGATCGCAAAAGCCTATGGACGGGAGGAACCGTTCGAAGAGATGCTCCGGGCCAAGACCAAGAAAAAGGAACTGTGGCGCTTCGAGCCGCATGTCGCAGAGAAAGTTTTCGACGAATGGGCGGCGGAGGCGAAAGTGAAAGTCATCCGCGGGGCGCGCCTGGCCGATGAGGGGGCCGCCGTGAAGGATGGAGCCGCCCTGACGTCCGTCCGCACCGTTTCCGGGGACACGGTGAGTGCCAAAGTTTTCATCGATGCGACCTATGAAGGCGACCTTCTGGCCGCCGCCGGCGTCACCTGCACCGTGGGTCGCGAAGGCAACACGAAGTATGGGGAGACTCTCAACGGGATCGTCACGACCACGAAGCACAGCCAGTTCGAGAAAAAGATCGATCCCTACAAGACGCCCGGAGATCCGGCTAGCGGCCTGATCTTCGGAGTGAGCGACGAGGCGCTGGGCGAACATGGCGCACCCAGTCCGGCGATCCAGGCGTTCGCGTTCCGCAACAACTTCACCAAGGATCCCGCCCTCCGGATCCCCTTCGCGAAGCCGGACAATTATGACGTCACGAAATACGAACTCCAGCGCCGCTTTCTGGAGGCCGGAGGCAATGTCGGCGCGCCGAACCCCGCCCTGCCCACCGGAAAGACGGACCCCGGCGGCTGGCACCACCTCACCGGCAACATGCCGAACTGGAACCACGGCTACCCGGCGGCCTCCCACGCCGACCGGCAGAAGATGCTGAAGGACAGCCTGGACTACATCAAGGGCCTCTGCTGGTTCCTGGCCAACGATCCCGCCGTCCCGGAAAAGACCCGCATGATCTGGTCCCAATGGGGTACCGCCAAGGATGAGTTCACCGACAACGATGGTTGGCCGCGCACTTTCTACGTCCGGAATGGCCGCCGGATGGTCTCGGATTTCGTCCTCATCGAGCAACACGGTACCAAGACCAACACCCTGCCGGTGGAGGATTCCGTCGCCATGGTCTGGTGGCCGCACGACCTCCACAATGCCCGCCGGATCGTGAAGGACGGCTTTGCCTGGAATGAGGGAGCCGTCTTCGGCGGCACCAACTGGATCCCTTTCGGGGTGCCCTACCGCAGCCTCTACCCGAAGGCAACGGAATGCAGCAACCTGTTGACCCCCACCTGCCCTTCCTCCTCCTATGTTGCCTACGGTGCCTACCGCATCGAGTTCACCTTCATGGCCGCCGCACAGGCCACCGCCACCGCCGCGGCCATCGCCATCGATGACAAGCAGGCCGTGCAGAAAGTGGACTACACGAAACTCCGGGAACGGCTGCTGGCGGACGGGCAGGTCATTGCCATCCCGGAAGGTACTTTCTGATCCGCGCATTCGTCATCGACTCCCGCCCGTATAGGTCCTTCAATCCCGCCGGGCATGGACACGCTGAAACAACTCCTCGACAACAACCGCAACTGGGCGGACTCCGTCATCAAGGCTGAGCCGGACTTTTTCTCCCGCCTGGCGAACCAACAGACCCCCGAGTATCTGTGGATCGGGTGTTCCGACAGCCGCGTCCCGGCCAACCAGATCACCGGGTTGGCTCCGGGAGAGGTGTTCGTCCACCGGAACGTGGCCAACGTGGTCGCGGAGACGGATTTCAACGTGCTGGCCGTGCTCCAGTACGCCGTGGATGTCCTGAAAGTGAAGCACATCCTCATCGTCGGCCACTACGGCTGTGGCGGGGTGAAGGCTGCGCTGGAAAACGTGCGCCACGGCATCATCGACAACTGGCTGGCCCCCATCCGCTCGCTCCGGAGGCTCTACAAGGAAGAGCTGGAAGGCCTTTCCCCGGCGGATGCCCTCGACCGCCTGTGCGAGTACAACGTCCTCCACCAGGCGAAACACGTCGCACGCACCACCATCCTGGAAGATGCCTGGGCACGGGGACAGGAGATCGCCATCCATTCCTGGATCTACCGCCTGGATACGGGCCGGATTTCCGTGCTGTCGGACGCGATCAAGGCACCGATGGATCCGAACATTTGATCGACAACCCTCAGATCCACAGTTAGAACCGGTCGATGGCCCGGTCTGGTGACCTATTGGAGCCGCAATCAATCGTCATTTTCCATCTGTCGCCGTGAAACCATCGTTCATCTTCGCATGCGCCTCCCTCCCCGTGATCTGCGGCACCGTCCACGGTGCCACGGTCACAGGCTCCTACACCATCGCTCCGAACGATGCCAGCACGCCTCCACACGTGATGCCATCGGGACCGGATACGGATTGGGCCTATTGGACCCGCGGCAACGGCCTCACCTCCGGGCCGCTGGCCGCCACCAACAGCAGCTTTACGGGCCCCCGGAATTTTGAGCTTTCCACCCTGAACGGTGGTTCGCTGCGCGGTCCCGCAAACACAACGACCGGGGCGCCGGTGAGCTTCTTCACTTACGACAACGGAACCTCTCCGACTGAACCGGATGCCGGCACCAGCACCACCTACCGGCCCACGGGGATTTTCAACAGCCAGCTGGGCCCGAATGGTACCGGAACCTCCAATCCTTCCGGAGCCGGCATCCAGACCACGCTCAGCGGATTTCCGAGCCAGAGCCTGATCAGCGTATGGGTCTATAATTTCAGCGCCCAAGGCACCTTTGAAGTCTTCATCAATGGCACCCTGAGTTACACGGAAACCGTAGCGATCCCTTCCGCAAATCCGTCGGATGGAAAAGCCGCCTACCTTTTCAGCCTAAATTTCACCCCGGACACCACTACGGATGAAGTGAATATCCGTTACAGGATGACCGACCGTCTTTCCACGGATGCCAACGCCCACGTCGGCCTCCAGGCGATCACCATTTCCCCGATCCCTGAACCCGCTTCGCTGGCCATGCTCTTGCTGGGAACCGGGACCCTGGGGTTCCGCCGCCGGAGGATCTGAATAAAGGGCCTTGCGGATTGTCATTTCCG
This sequence comes from Luteolibacter sp. SL250, assembly GCF_026625605.1. Taxonomy (NCBI): domain Bacteria; kingdom Pseudomonadati; phylum Verrucomicrobiota; class Verrucomicrobiia; order Verrucomicrobiales; family Verrucomicrobiaceae; genus Luteolibacter; species Luteolibacter sp. SL250. Next base: position 2,335,125 of record NZ_CP113054.1, on the reverse strand, counting down.
TGGCACATTTCCCCTGACTCAGTGTCAGGGGGCGTTCTGGTTTCGACGGGATGTTCGACGCGCTGGTTGCACGTGGAGGTTGAACGGCTGGCCTCCTAAAAAGCCGCTCAAAACAAATAAATGCAGACTCTAACGAGCTCGCACTGGCCGCTTAATTGACGACCACGCCTGAACCCCGACACCTGCTGAGGGGAACGGCGACTACCCAGCAGGCTGGATGGGAAACCGGGGAACCGGGTTTCCCATCGAGATCAAACAGGTTCCTAGGGAGGACAACGCCGCATGTGGGCCCAGTCCGACCGAAACTCCAGACCGCATGCTAAACGTGTAGATGCCTGTGCTGATGATGTTCCGGACAGGGGTTCGACTCCCCTCGCCTCCACCATTTTTTCCTGAAATGCCCCTGCAAGTCAGGGGCATTTTTGCAGGGTGACGGTTCTTTCACCCGATATTCCTCCGCATCCGGAGAATCCCGCGGATGTTGGGGGGCAATGTGACCATCCTGCCTGAAATCGACATCGACTATCTCATCAAGCAAGTTCCCAACCTGTCATCCGTCCGGTTCCGCCATTATTCATGGGAACGGTTGGGAAGCCGCATCGCTGCGGAACTGCTGGACCCGAGTTCCGGAGGCAACACCGGTGCGCGGGCGTGGCAGCGCACCCGGTGGGAGATGTTCCGTCTGATCGGTACGTGTGATTCCATCCACAGCGAAACGCGGACCCGGTTGACAAACGCTCCTCCTCGATCAACGGGAGAGCTTGTCGCACAACTGGCCCTGTGGCTGTCGGGAGTGGTTGGTATCCCCCTTTCGGTAGCCGCATCTCTGGTATCCATCGCCCTTTTCGCCATCGCCGAGGAATCGGTCCACGAGCTGTTGCCGTCGGATTCCGAATTGGTCGGGTGACTCCGGCGACACAGAGGATACCTCCCATCATCCAGAGCGGGGTTACAAGTTCGTCACCGGGACATCATTGTTAGGCCCCACCCCCGGAAGGAAGGTCCGGCGTTCCGATGATGTGTTTCCCTTCCAGCAGACCGCCATGCCTTCTCCCGCTCCGGGTGGCTGCCGGTTACCTGCTTCTGTTGGCCCATGGTCTCTCGCCCGCGCAATCGCCCGAAGCAGCGGCACCTTCGCCGGTTTTCTATGTGAAGGAATACCGCATCTCCGGCTCAACGAAGCTAACCACCCTGGAGATCCAGAAAACCGTCTATCCCTACCTGGGTCCCGCCCGCACCGCGGACGACGTTGAGAAGGCCCGCCAGGCATTGGAAAAGGCCTACCGGGACAAGAACTACCAGACCGTCTCCGTGCTCATTCCACAGCAGGACCCGCGGTTCGGGATCATCCGGTTCGAAGTGGTGGAAGGCAAGGTGGCCCGTCTCCGGGTGAATGGCGTGAAGTGGTTCCTGCCGAGCAGGATCAGGGCCGCCGTCCCATCGCTGGCGGAGGGCCAAGTCCCGGACCTCAAACAGACCGAGAAAGAAATCATCGCACTGAACCGGCTGGCCGACCGCCGCGTCACGCCGTCCCTGAAGGCGGGGACGGAGCCAGGCACCGTGGACATCGATCTGACGGTGGAGGACAAGCTGCCGCTCCACGGTTCCCTCGAGCTCAACAACCGTTACAGCGCCGACACAAGCAAGCTGCGGCTCAACGGGGCCCTGAGCTACGGCAACCTTTTCCAGCGGGGCCACACCGCCGGGGGCAGCTTCCAAGTCGCTCCGGAAAACACCGACGACTCACTTGTCTACTCCGCATACTACCTGGCCCGTATCAATGAGAGGGTGAGCTTGATGCTCCAGGGTACCAAGCAGGAGAGTGATATTTCCACGCTGGGCGGCACCACGGCAGTCGCCGGAGCTGGTGAGATCCTGGGGCTGAGAGCCATCTTCGATCTCCCGCCCGGAAAAGATTTCTACCAGACATTCACCCTCGGCCTGGATTGGAAAAATCTTGAGGAAACCACTTATGCCGGTAGCGGCGGAGTCGTCCTTCGGGAGGCACCCATCGAGTATTTCCCCCTCTCCGCCAGTTACTCCGCGGCTTTCATTGGTGAAGACCGCTTCACCGATGTCAATCTGACGGCAACCCTCCACCTGCGAGGCTTCGCAGGCAGCGACGACAGTGATTTCGACGACAAGCGCGCCTACTCCCGCGCCAGCTTCTTCCACCTGAGGGGGGATATCTCCCACACCATCGACCTGACCTGCGGCTCGCAACTCTTCGGCAAGCTGCAGGGACAACTCGCGGATGGACCGTTGGTCAACTCCGAGCAGCTCGCTGGTGGCGGCCTAGGAAATGCCCGCGGCTATCTGGAGTCCGAGGCCCTCGGTGACAATGGCATTTTCGCCACCTTCGAATACCGCACACCTTCATTCACCGGAGTCGAGGATGAGAATGGCAAGCGACGTGACGAATGGCGCATCCATGCCTTCCTCGAAGGTGGCATCCTGGGAATCTACGACCCCCTTGCCGGCCAGGACTCGACCATGACCTTTGCCAGCTTCGGTGTCGGCACCCGGTTCAAATATGCGGGCCACTACCACGGCTCCGTGGATTTCGCGCTCCCCATTCTCGACCAGGGAACCACCCGGGCGTTCGACCCACTCATCACTTTCCGTGGCTGGGCCGACTTCTGATCCACCAACCCTCCTGTTCCTCCCCTTCTCCCATCACCGTCCATGCGCTTCATCATCCCATTGCTCACGTTGCCGCTGCTCCAGACCTCCATCCTTCACGCCGAGGACAAGCCCGCCGCCTGGTGGAACCCGGCATGGAGCCAGCGACAGTTGCTCACCCTCGATACCTCCGCAGCGTCGTCCGATGCCAGCGGCGCGGCCACGGTGCTGGTACGCCTGCACGACGGCAATTTCCAGTTCGCCAACGCGACCGAAGGCGGATCCGACCTGCGTTTCATCGCCGGTGATGGCAAGACCTCCCTCCCCTACCAGGTGGAGAAGTGGGACGGCTTGCTGAATGAGGCATTCGTCTGGGTGAGGCTGCCGGAGATCACCAGCGGAGGTAAAACCACCGCCTACCTCTACTACGGTGGCGGGGATCCCGCCGTCGCGGCTCCTGACAAAGCCAAGGCCTACGGTGACAACAGCGCCGCAGTCCATCATTTCAGCGAACCGACACCGGCGGATGCCACCTCCAATGCCAACAATGCGAACGCCGCCGCAACCCTCGCCGAGGGATCCCTGATCGGCCGCGGACTGCGTCTTCCCTCGCCTGCGCCCCTCACGCTCGCCGGCAGCGACTCCATCAACTGGACCCAGGGTCAGGACCTGGGTGTGAGCTTCTGGATCAAGCCCGCGTCCCTCCAGGCAAATGCCGCGCTCCTGTCCCGCGGAGACTTCAAGATCCTCCTCGATCAGGGCATCCCGCTCATCGAATCGGCGGGACAACGCAGCAATGCAGGTGCACCGGTCGCCGCGGGATCCTGGCACCACCTCGTCGTCGTTTCAAAGGATGGCGGCCTCCAGCTCTTCCTGGACGGCAAGCCTTACGGGCAGCTCGCCGCGGTTCTGCCTGCCGGCAATGATGCGCTCGCCATCGGCCACGCAGCAGAGAGTGAGGCATTCATCGGTGAAATGGATGAACTTCACATCACACGGACAGCCCCGACTCCGGGCGACATCCAGCTCGCCTTCGCGAACCAGGGATCATCTGAGGCAGCCCAGCGGACCCTGTTCCTCGGCGAAGTCGAAGGGGGTGAAGCCACCGGCAGCCACAGCGCCGCCCTCGAACACGTCATGCTCTTCGGTGACATCGCCAGGAACATGATGTTCGACGGCTGGATCGCCATCGGCGTCTGCATCATCATGATCGTCGTCGGTTGGACCGTCGCCTTCCGGAAATTCACCTACCTCAACTCCATCCAGAAGGGCACCGCGGAGTTCCTCAGCCAGTGGAAGAGCCTTTCATCCGACCTCACCGCGCTCGACCACACCGATGAGAAGAGCATCCGTACGCTCGGTGGCAGCACCGCTCCCGCGACGCTCGCGCTCGTCGAAAAGTCGCCGCTTTACGAAATCTACCACATCGGCTCGGAGGAAATCCGTCACCGTCTGGCACGCGACAAGAACCGCACACAGGGACTCTCCGGACGCTCGATCCAGGCCATCCGCGCCGCGCTCGACGCCGGCTTGGTCCGCGTCACCCACAAGCTCACCAACGGACTGGTCTACCTGACCATCTCCATCGCCGGTGGCCCCTATGTCGGCCTGCTCGGCACCGTCGTCGGCGTCATGATCACCTTCGCCATCATCGCGAAGTCCGGTGAGGTCGATGTGAACTCCATCGCACCCGGCATCGCCTCCGCGCTGCTGGCCACCGTGGCGGGTCTGGTCGTCGCGATCCCCGCGCTGTTCATCTACTCCTATCTCAACTCCCGGATCAAGAATACCACCGCCGAGATCCAGGTCTTCATCGATGAGTTCATCGCCAAGATGGCGGAGTACTACCCACCCGCCGGTGAGGTATCCCCTTATGCCCCGGCGGAACGCCCGACCCCGGAAAGCAAACCTTGAACGCCCGGCAGAACAACTCCCTCAACGTGACCCTCCATGGCCTCCGCTGAAGAAAAATACGACGACATCAACGTCACGCCGATGGTGGACCTCTACCTGGTGCTGCTGCTCATCTTCATCATCATGACCACTGCCGGGGTGCAGGGCATGAAGGTGGACCTGCCGCGAGCGGGTGGAAAGGCTGCGGCGGACATCAGCGCGCCGAAGACCCAGGCCATCACCATCAACCCCGAAGGGAAGATCTTCCTCAACACCATCCCGGTGACGCTGCCGGAGCTGGAGACGAAGCTTTCCGCCCTGAAGTCCTCCACGCCGGAGTTCCCGGTGGTGGTGCGCGGTGACCGGGCGTCCCAGTACCAGGGGGTGATGGATGTGCTCGATGTGCTCGGCCGAGTGGGTGTCGAGAAGATCGGCCTGGCAACCCAGGCACCGAAGTAACCGTTCCCTTTCCCGATGTCTTCAGAAGGTCAGAAAAAGTCCCCGCTCGGACTCATCATCGGAGGTGTGGCCGTCCTCGGGGTCATCGCCGGGGCCGTGCTTTTCCTGTCATCAAGTCCCACCGCTCCGGCAAAAAAACAGGCTCCACCGACCATCGTCAACATCACGCTGCCACCGCCGCCTCCTCCGCCACCACCACCGCCGCCACAAAGCGAACCTCCCCCGCCCCAGGAACAACAAATGGTCGAGGCGGAGCCCGTGGTGGAGGAACCACCACCGGAGCGGGCACCGGCACCTGAACAGCCTCCATCCGAACTCACCACCAATCTCGGCGGCGGGGACGGCAATGGCTTCGGCCTCACACAGGGCAGCGGACGCGGCAACTTCGGCAGCGGTGGAGGCAACACCATCGGTGGGGCGGGCAGCAAGTATGGCCGCTTCAACGGTGGTCTGGGCCGCACCGTGAAGAACGCCCTCGAAAGGCACGACGCCACCCGAAAGGCCACCTTCCCCGCCACCCGCGTCGCTCTCTGGATCGACGCGAGCGGGCTCATCACCCGCTCGAAACTGCTCGACTCCACCGGTGACAGCGCGCTCGACCGCGCCATCAGCTCCCAGGTTCTTCCCGGTACCCGCTATGAGGCGCCGCCCGCCGACATGCCATCACCCATCATCATCCGCATCTCCGGCCGCAAACCCTGAGGGCCGGATATACCGGCACCACAGCCTCCCTTCCCCGAATCACTTTCCTATCTTCATCCATGCTCCGCTCCGTCTCCATCGCACTCATCGCCACCTCGACGCTCCACGGCCAGGAACCGGCCGACATTCCCGTACCGGATGTCCCGCCCGCCGATCTGCCTTTGGCAGAAGGTGCCATCGATCCCGTCCTACCCACACCGCCGCAAGCCGGACCGTCCACCAATGTGACGGTCAATCTCATCTCGCGTCTGGTGCAGAAGGGCATCCTCACGGCGGAGGAAGCGCAGGTTCTCATCCAGCAGGCGGAGGCGGATGCAGCACGGGCAACGGAGGCACAAGCCGCGGCAGCCGCGCCCATCGATCCCTACACCGGAACTCCACAGGGACAGGACACCCGCGTCACCTACATCCCTGAGAACGTCCGCAAGGACCTGCGCGACGAGATCCGCCAGGAACTCATGGCCCAGGCGCGGGAGGAAAACTGGGGCACGCAGGAAGTCCCGGACTGGACCCGCACCTTCCGTCTCTTCGGCGACTTCCGCGGACGCTATGAGTGGACGAACTTCGGCAACGAGAACGATACCTCCGCGCTGTTCACCAACTACAACGCCATCAACTCCGGAGCTCCGTTTGATGTCTCAAGCATGCCGCTCCAGTTCCCCGCACTCTACAACGCGGACCAGGACCGCGAGCGGGCGCGCATCCGCCTCCGCGCCGGAGCGGAGATCATGCTGGGTGACGGCTTCAACGCCGGCATCCGCCTGGCCAGCGGAGACAGCAACTCCCCCACCTCCACCAACCAGACATTGGGTTCCGGTGGCGGCAATTTTTCGAAGTATGCGTTCTGGCTGGATCGCGCCTTCCTGAGCTATGACGCAGGACCGCGCCTGAACGACGGTCAGGAACTCACCTTCTTCCTCGGACGTTTCGACAGCCCGTTCTTCTCCTCGGAAGTCCAGTGGGACGACGACATCGGTTTCGACGGTCTCGCGGTGCGCGGAAGGGTGAACCTTGTGGAAGACAAGCTGTCCACCTTCTTCTCCGGTGGCGTGTTCCCCATCTTCAACACGGACTTCAACTTCTCCTCCAACCAGCCGGAGAAGATCGCGTCCACGGATCGGTGGCTCTATGCGGCGCAGGTTGGCATCGACTGGAAGATCAACGACGACTGGAAGGCAAAAGTCGGTCTGGCCTACTACGACTTCAAGAATGTCGAGGGTGAGCTGTCCTCACCGTTCACCCCACTCTTCTCCTCACAAGAGGGCGACACCGACCACCGCAGGCTCATCGGCGGTCAGCGTGGCAACACCCGGATGCCCCTGCGCAACATCGTGCCGACGCCTGCCAACAACAACGGTGCCATCAACCAATGGCAGTACTACGGCCTCGCATCCGAGTTCCGCAACCTGACGCTGACCGGAAAGCTCGAATACGACCGTTATGAGGAAGTGAAGTTCTCCCTCCTCGGGGAGATCACGAAGAACCTCGGCTTCGATGAATCCGAAGTGGCGAGCCGCGCGTTCAGCGACGGACGCCCCGGCCGTACGCTGCTCAACTCACCTGATGATTTCCAAGGTGGCGATCTCGCATGGAACGTCGCGTTCCAGGTCGGGAAGCCCGGACTCACCAGCAAAGGCGATTGGGTTGCCAGCCTCGGCTACCGCTACGTCGAGAGTGACGCCGTCCTCGATGGCTTCACCGATTCCGACTTCGGCGGCGGTGGCACCAACCTCAAGGGCTTCACCCTCGGTGGTGCCTACGCCATCAGCCCGAACGTCCGCATCGGCGCGCGCTGGATGAGCGCGGACGAGATCGACGGCCCGCCGCTCGCCACGGACACCATCCAATTCGACATCAACGCACGCTTCTAACCGCCAGCCAGTCCATGAAATCCTTTCTCTCCCTGATCGCACTCACCGTCCCACTGGCCTCCATTTCCTCCGCCCAGGATCCCGCCGCGGAGAACGCCAAGCTCCGCGAAGCCCTGCGCACCACGGCCGTCCAACTGAGGACCGCCCAGGCGGATCTGGCGAACGCCCAGGCCATCACCACCGCCTCCGAAGCGAAGAACAAGCAACTGGAGAGCCAGCTCGCCCAGTCGGGTGAAAAGCTCGTCGCACAGACAAAGAAGGCGGATCAGGAAAAGACCGCCGCCGAACAGACCATCGCCGGTCTGAACAACAAGCTGGCCGACCGCGACAAGCGCCTCGCCGAGTACACGGAAGCCATCACCAAGTGGAAGGCCGCCTACCAGCAGGCCGCAACCGTGTCCCAGGCGAAGACCACGGAAAGCCGCAACCTGACCGGCGAGGTGTCATCGCTCAAGCTCGTCGTCTCCGACCGGGAACGGAAGAACATCGCCCTCTTCAACGCGGCCCGGGAGATCCTCGACCGCTATGAGTCCCACGCTCTCGGCAAGGCGATCCTTGCCAAGGAGCCGTTCACCCGCAACAGCCGCGTCCAGATCGAGAATCTGGTGCAGGGCTACAACGACCGCATTCTGGACAACCGCATCAGCGGCAAGCCGTCGAACTGAACCGCATCCATCCGCCCCCAGGCATGAAGGCACTTATCCTCTCCCTTTCGCTCATCGCCACCATCGCCCGTGGCGATACGGTTCTCGGCAAGATCGGCGAGATCGAGCTCACCACCGCCGGAGCACGTGAGGCGCTGGCTGGACTGCAGGCGGAGAGCAACACCGCCCTTGCCAAGAATCCCGCCGCCGTCGGCCAATATGTCCGCGCCCTGCTCATCCAGCGGCTGGTCCTGAAGAAGGCTGATGAAGGGAAATTCGCGGAGGATCCGGCGGTCATCGCGAAACTGGTCCGCGCGCGGGAGACCGCGCTTGCCGAAGCCTTTCTGGAAAGCCACTCCACCCCACCGGAAGCATATCCCTCCGATGACGAACTGAAGGCAGCCTACGAGTCCGCAAAGCCGTCGCTCCTCCTGCCGAAGGCATGGAACCTTTCCCAGATCTTCGTCAAAGGTGAGGCCAAGCGCGATGCAATCCAGAAAGCCCTCGCAGCCAAGGGCGCGGATTTCGCGGCCATCGCCAGGGAGTCCAGCGAGGAGAAGGCCAGCGCCGTGAATGGTGGCATGATCGGGTGGCTGACGGAAGCCCAGCTCCAGCCCGCGATCGCTGGAAAGATCCCATCGCTCGCCAAGGGGCAGGTTTCCCCCCCCATCCAGCTCAACGACGGCTGGCATTTCATCAAGGTCACCGACATCCGGGAACCATCCACCGCCAGTTTCGAACAGGTCCGCGGACAACTCATCGTACGGTTGCGCGCCGACCGCGCGAAGCAGATGCGGGCCGAGTTCATCAACCAACTTCTCAAGGATCATCCTCTCGCCATCAACGAGATCGAACTTTCCAAAATCCTCTCCGCTCCATGAAGCCCAAGCGCTACTTCTGCTCCCCTCTCCTCTTCACCGGCACCATCCGTTACGGGATGCCGGTTTTCTCGGGTCTTGCCATCTTCATCTCCGGCATCTCCGGTTCCCATGCCGGCATCTATGGCGGCGCACCAGGAACCACGCCCGCACCGCAAACCGGAACGCCAACCACCGGCGGAGCACCCACACCTGCCAACACCGAGGTCATCCGGACAAATGCCCAGGAGACCCTCCACCGGCTTGGCCAGGCCGTCGGTGCGGCGAAGGCCCTGCAGGATGCCGCGCGGGCTGCGGCGATCTCCGGCCCGAACAACCTGGGACCGAACCCCAACCAGCCCGGACAGACCCTGCCGGATGTCCCGAACGGACTCGCCCCCGGAGGCCTGCAGCCCGCGACCGGTGCCGCACCGAACACCACGCTCTGGCAGGGAGCCGAGCTACCCACCGCGAACGCGGACAATCTCAACCAGGTGACCATCCGCCAGACCGCGCAGCAGGCACTGCTGACGTGGCAGACGTTCAACGTCGGCAAGGATACCACGCTCCACTTCAACCAAACGGGCACGGGAGCACCTGCCAGCCAATCCATCGCCTTCAACAAGGTGGTTGATCCGACCGCGAACCCGACCCAGATCCTCGGCCAGATCAAGGCGGAGGGTCAGGTCTATGTCATCAATCCCAACGGCATCATTTTCGGCGGGTCTTCCCAGATCAACACGGGAGCCTTCACCGCTTCCGCCCTGCCTATCAATGATGCTCTCGTTGCCGGAGGTCTGCTCAACAACCCCAGCCAGCAGTTCCTTTTCAACGGGCTGGGCCATGCCGGCAAGCTGGGTGATGTCACGGTCCAGGCCGGGGCACGGCTGACCACCCCGGTCAGCGCGGACGGCAATGGCGGCAGGGTCACCCTCGTCGGAGCCAACGTCACCAACGACGGTACCATCTCCACACCCAACGGCCAGACCATCATCGCCTCCGGTCTGCAGGTCGGGTTCGCCGCCCACGCTTCCACGGACCCGTCGCTGCGCGGACTGGATGTTTATGTCGGCTCCGTGAGCGATCCCGCCAGCGTCCTCAACCAGAACGCGGGCATGACCACGAACGGCGGCATCATCGAGGCGGCCCGGGGTTCCATCACGCTCGCGGGGAAGGCCATCCGCCATGACGGGATTCTCGACTCCACCACCTCCGTTTCACTGAACGGGCGGATCGACATCCTCGCCCACTATGATGCGGTGTCGAACGCATCCAGCATCGCCACGTCACCTTTCCTCAACCGCAACACCGGCACGGTGGAACTGGGCGAGGGCAGCGTGATCCGCATCCTGCCAGAGTGGAACAGCACGGAGACCACGGTCGGACTTGAACTGGCGCTGCGCTCCATGATCAACGTCCAGGGACGGAACATCCATCTCGGCAAGGACGCGTCCATCCTCGCTCCGAACGCCATCGTCAACTTTTCCGCAGGAAACTGGAACTACCTCGCTGGCACTCTCCCGACCTCCACCTTTGTCTCCACGGGCGGCCAGATCTATCTGGATGAAGGCTCCCTCATCCATCTCGCTGGTACTGCCGGAGCCACTGCCACCGTCGCCCAGAATCTCCTCACGCTGGAGCTCCGGGGTTCCGAGCTGGCCGTGGCCCCCGTCCAACGGGACGGCGAACTCCGCGGTGAGACCATCACCGTGGATCTGGGTGTGTCCGGAACCCACGAAGGACGTTTCTGGATCGGCACGCCGCTGGCCGACCTCACCGGATACTCGGGACTGGTCCAGCGCAACGTGGGCCAGCTCACCACGGAGGGCGGAACCCTCAACCTGAGCGCAGGTTCCTCCGCCGTGGTCCGCAACGGAGCCACCATCGACGTCTCCGGCGGCTGGACGGACTTCACCGGCGCGCTGCTCCACACCACCCAGTTGATCCAAGGCAACAATCTGGTGGATATCTCGAAGGCCCTTCCCGGTGAAATCTACCGGGGTATCTTCAAACCGGGCGTTGCAATCCATCACGAGGCATGGGGGATCACCGATACCTTCTCACCCGGCATCTCCCCCGCCGGTTCCTACTACCGCGCGGGATACACACAAGGAGCCGACGGCGGCACCCTGAACCTCACCGCTCCCGCCATCGCCATGGATGGGACCCTCATGGGACATACCGTGACGGGGCCCCGCCAAGTCGTCGCGAACAACCCTCTGGAATCCGCCTCCCTCAACATCCGCTTCCAGGCGCAGACCGCCACCGGCCTGCTCCATTCACCGACCCCACCCTCCGTCATCTTCACCGATGACGATGAACAGACGCATCCGGACGCATTCCAGACCGATGCCTCCGGAAATCCGCTGGCCATCCCCGCCGACCGGATCTCCACGTTCCTCCTTTCTCCGGAAAAGCTGGCGGCAAGCGGCTTCGGGAACCTGTCAATCATCAACCCGGACGGGGACATCACCCTTCCCGAGAACACCAGCCTGAATCTGGGAGCGGGCAGCAGCATCTCCCTTACCGGTTCCAACATCACCATCAACGGCAGCATCACCGCGGCAGGTGGCGAACTGGCATTCAGGACGCACAACCTCCCCCAGGACGTCGTCAACGCGGCCCTCAATTCCAACGATCCCCTCCCGCAGCCCATCGCGGGGCACGGTATCTTCACCCTTGGTGCGAGCGGCAGCATCAGCACGGCAGGCCTGATCACCGACCTGCGGGGCAGCACCGGTGCAGACACGTTCCTGCCGGTCAATGGTGGCATTGTCTCCATCAACAGCTTCACCTCCCACCTTTCCGAAGGTGGTCTCATCGACGTCTCCGGCGGGCTCACGGTCAGCGCGGCGGGCTCCATTTCCTACGGAAACGGTGGCTCCCTCGCCATCGCGGCGGGCCGTGACCTTTCGATCGACAGCATCCTCGGTGGCAGCCTCCATCTCGGGTCCACTCTCCGGGGCTATTCCGGCACCACCCGTGCGGGATCACTCTCCTTCACCGCGCCACGCATCCAGGTTGGCGGGGAGTCACCCGGCGCGGGTTCCACCTGGTTCGACACCGACTTCTTCAACGAGGGCGGCTTCGGAAGTTTTTCGCTCACCGGCATCGGAACCGCGTCATCACCGACGACCTACCACGAGGGCCTCATCATCACTGACGACGCCCGGATCAACCCGGTCGTCCAACAATGGTTCGCCACCACCTCCGGAGGTGCACTAACCGTCGGCACCATCACCAACGGAGAAGGGATGAGGGCCGCGGGAAATCTTTCCTTCAGGGCGGTGGGAATCACCGACACCCGTTCCTCCAGTATCCTCGCCCGGGGCAGTGTGCTGATGGAACAAGGCGCGGTCATCTCGACTGACGCGGGAGGAAGCATCACCTTCCAGGGAGATACCGTCACGCTCCATGGCACCGCCATCGCGGCGGGGGGAAGCATCAATGTGACAGGCGCTTCCAGCTACCGGTCCGCCAGCCTGGCCTCAGAGGCCCTGCCCACCGTTCATCTGGGAAGCACCGCCCACCTTTCCACCGCCGGCAAAACGGTTCTCATCCCGAATGTCCACGGTTTCCGCGAAGGCACGGTCCACAAGGGTGGCTCCATCACCGTCAGCGGCAACATCACCGCCGAAAGCGGCTCCGTCCTCGATGTCTCAGGCACCAGCGGCGTCCTCGATCTCCATCCTGGCTATGCCTCCATCGACTACCGGAGCGCCCCCCTTGCCCCCGATCTCCGTCCTGCTCCCGTGACGCTGGAAACGAACGCGGGGAGCATCACCCTCACCGGCTCGCAGATGCTCCGGTCGGATGCCACGCTCATCGGCCATGCCGGTGGGACCTCGGCTTCCGGCGCCACGCTGAACGTTTCCTCCGGTCGTTTCATTCCTCCGGGCACCATCTACAACAGCGCGCAGGAGAATCTCATCGTATCACAGAGCGGCTCCACCCTCACCGGTGTTCCTTCGGTGGGAACCTCCACCTCACTGCCGGGTCTCGGACACATCACCGTCGATTCATTCTCCGGCGGCGGATTCGATCACGTCGCACTCAAAGGGAACATCCGCTTCAACGGGGATGTCGCCATCCACACCCCCGGCAGCCTGACCGTCGCGACCGGCGGTGTGATCTATGGCACGGGTAACGTCAACCTCTCCGCCAGCCACGTCAGCCTGGGTCAGGCATTCAAGGCGCCCACGCTGGCGACGGAGAACGTCCTCCATTTCACCAGCGTCAACGCCATCGGTGAAACCGCCCTGACTTCATATACCTTCGCCCCTACCCACGGAGCCGGTAGCCTGACGGTCACCGCCGACCTGATCGACATCGGCAACCTTTCCCTCCAGGGCATCGGCACCGCACGCTTCAACGCGACCAACGGGGACATCCGTGGAAACGGGACGCTCAGCGCGGCAGGCAGTCTGTTCTTCCAGGCGAGTCAGATCCATCCCACCACGGCATCGGCCTTCAACATCTTCGCCTACGATGCGGGCGGGGCACCTGGCTCAGTGACCATCACCGGCGGATCACAGCGCAGTCTCCCGATGTCCGCCGGAGGCACCCTTTCCATCCATGCCTCATCGATCTCCCAAGGAGGAACGCTCCGCGCACCTATCGGGACCATCAACATCGGCTGGGATGGAACGGGCACCGCACCGGTGGATCCCATCGCGGGCAATACCATCGCGAAGCCGGTTTCCTCCAACGTCACCCTCACCCGCGACAGCGTCACCTCCGTCTCCGCCATTGATCCCATCACCGGGAAGGGTGTCACACTTCCCTACGGAGTCAGCCCCGACGGAACCTCGTGGATCGACCCTGCGGGCAACGACATCACCATCAGCGGCCTGCCTTCGAAACAAGTCAATCTCTCGGCAAGCGGTCTCACCACCGAAGACGGTGCCCTCATCGACATCCGTGGTGGGGGTGATCTCAGCGCCTACCGATGGGTGGGAGGAAATGGCGGGCTGACTGATGTCCTCAACTCCTCCGCCAGCTTCGCGGTCATCCCCACCTACGGTTTCGACTACGCGCCGTTCGCTCCGTTCAATCCATCGGATACGGCGACGAACCTTTCCGGGGAAACCGGCTACACGAACAGCTCGCTCAAGGTGGGCGACACCGTAACACTTGCCGCAGGTTCCGGCCTGCCCGCCGGCACCTACACGCTGCTGCCCGCCCGTTACGCCTTGCTTCCAGGAGCTTTTCTGGTCACCCCCATCAGCGGCACTCCCGGCACATCCGCCGTCCGGCCGGATGGTTCCACCCTTGTTTCCGGCTATCTTTCCAACCAACTGAACCCGGCACGCACGGGAAGCACCTCCATCTCCCGTTTCGAAATCGCACCCGGCTCCACCGTCCGCGCCCGGGCCGAATACCGTGACTTCTCCGCCAACGCTTTCCTCAAACAGGCGGCGATCGACCGCAACCTGGCCGTCCCCCGGCTGCCGATGGACGCCGGCTACCTGTCCTTCACGGCGTCCACCATGATGTCACTCCAAGGCCAGGTGAACTCCCTGTCACCGGCAGCGGGCCGCGGCAGCCTCATCGACATCAACAGTCCGATCGACATCCTCATCAACGGCACCGGAACAGGCGGCTCACCTTCCCAGCTCACGATCTCCTCCTCCCTGCTCAACAGCTTCAATGCAGAGAGCCTGCTCATCGGAGGTCTCCGAACCTTCGAAGGAGGGAACATCACCGTCACTACCGGCACCGGAAAGCTCACTGTCGGCGATACCACCCTCACCGGGACGGACATCATCCTCACGGCAAAGGAGGAGCTGATCCTGGACGGGAACGCCACCATTTCCGCCGCGGAAGCGGAAACCGGCGCTGACACGATCCTGCTGACGGGAAATGGCGCTCTGGTCCGCGTGAGTTCCTCCACTTCCGCAAAGATGATCCGCGAAGGGATCACCGGAGCATCCGATCCGTTGCTGGCCGTGCGCCCGGGGGCGACCCTCAGCGGTGGCAGCATCGTGCTGGACTCCACCTCCCGCACGGATCTCAGCACGGATGCCGTCCTCGATGCCACTTCCGTCATGCTGGGCAGCGGTTCCGTCGCGATGGTCCTGGATCCAGGTGCCCCCGCGCCTACAGGCAACGGCCTCATCCTTTCCGGCGAAGCGCTGGGCATCCTGCAGGCCAATGCACGGAACCTGAGGATCCGCAGCTACACGAACCTCGACCTGCATGGGTCCGGAGACATCGGCTCGTCCGCATTCCAGTCCCTGTCACTCCAGGCAAACGCAATCCGTGGCATCGGCCAGAATGGCGGCACGGTCAACATCACCGCGAAGAACCTCCAACTCGGAGGCCTGACCGATGCTGTCCCCTCAGCCTCACTGCCACTCGACGGAACACTCGCCTTCCATGCGGCGGAAATCTCCGTGAACAGCGGCCACCTGCTTGCCGATGGCTTCTCCGATGTACGGCTCAACGGCAACCAGCGCATCATCACCACGGAGGAAGGCTCCTTCCGCTCCGGCGGTGATCTGACCCTATCCGCCCCCCTTCTCACTTCCGCAGCAGCATCGAACCATCTCCTGGCAGCGGATGGAGCGTTCCGTCTGATCAGAACCGATGGCGGCTCCACGCCGCCCACGGCGGGCGGACTGGGCGCAAAGCTTGGACTGGAAGGTGCCAGCGTCGCCATCGACGGGAACGTCACCCTTCCAAGCGGATCACTCACCCTGCACGCCACCACCGGCGATGTCGTGATCGGCGGCAACGCGCCCGCCACGATCAATCTGGATGGAACCAGCAAACTCTTCGTGGACACCTACCGGTATACGAACGGCGGAACGGTTCGCCTCGTTTCCCCGGAGGGTTCGGTTCATCTCGCGCTCGGTTCCACCATCACCGTTTCCGCTCCGGACGCCGGAGGAAACGCTGGCCGCATCGCCATCGAAACGCCCCGGGGTTCGGCGGAACTTGAAGGCACGCTGGTCGCAAAGTCAGGCGCTACCGGCACGGGCGGCGAATTCACGCTGGATACATCCACCATCGCCGGAGGAAGTCTCGGCTTTCTGGATGAGATGCTGAATACCGGCCACTTCACCCGCTTGCGCGACTATCGTGTGCGCACCGGCAACATCGTCATCGATGGGGACGCCATTTCTTCCTCCTACAATGTCTCCACGGATTCAGGCGGTATCACCGTGACCGGCTCCATCGATGCCTCCGGCAGGACGGGAGGATCCATCTCGCTCAAGGCGAACGGCAGCCTGACGCTGGATAGCGAGGCCGGACTCGATGTGTCAGCCGCCGACTTTGACTCCGCGGGCAAGGGAGGTTCCGTCACGCTGGAGGCCGGGATCCACCGTGACGGCGTGATCGACCCTTCGGCGCGGCTGATCCTGAACACCGGATCCCTGATCGATCTTTCGGTCGATTCATACGTGGCGGGTGACATCATCACACCCGGCTCCAGTGCCTACCGCGGGCAATTCACCGGCACCCTCCATCTCCGTGCGCCACGCGCCGCCGCGAACAATGACGTGCAGATCGACGCGATCGGTTCCACCATCACGGGAGCGTCCCACATCCTTGTGGAAGGTGTCAGGCTCCATGACCTGACGGGCACCGACGGAGTGATCCGCACGGATCTCCAGAACCAGATCAAGTCGGAGGCAAACACCTACCTGGGGAATGCGGGCACGGCCAGCGCGGCATACACAGAGATCAGGAACCGCCTTCTTTCTCTTTCCCCTGATCTCAAGCTCACCCTCGCGGCAGGAGTGGAGATCATCAACCGCACCGGAGATCTCACGCTGGGTTCCGCCTCCACCACGGCCACAAGTGACTGGGATCTGTCTTCGTTCCGCTTCGGCGCGGATCGATCGGCGGGTGTCCTCACCCTGCGGGCGGCAGGAGATCTCACTTTCCACAACGCGCTGAGCGACGGATTCAGCGGTGGTTCGAGCCTCTGGCTTTCCCCGCTGGCAGCCTACAACTCCGATCTTCCCGCCAACCTGCAGTCATGGTCGTACCGCCTGACTTCCGGAGCGGATTTCTCCTCGGTTGACTACCGCAGCAACGTCGCCCTCGGCTCGCTGGGCACGGAGTCCGGCATGATCCGGATCGGCAAGAACATGGGATCCGCAACCGCCACGGGTGGTAACAGCGCGGTCACCTCCTCCATCATCGCGAACAACTTCCAGGTGATCCGCACCGGATCCGGCAACATCGACATCCATGCAGGACGCTCGATCCAGCTCCTCAATCCCTTCGCATCCATCTACACGGCGGGAACCCGGGTCGCCAACCCGAACCGCATCGTGGCGGATGGGGACTTCGTCACGCCGATCCTCACCGCGAACGCGGCCCAAGGCGATCTGGGGGCAGCCCAACAGAACTACGCCGCCCAGTACAGCATGGCCGGTGGGAACGTGAGCCTCCATGCCCAGCACAACATCGAGAGGAAGACCCGCAACAACTCCGGTCTCATCGATGATTCATCCCGTCAGCTTCCGAACAACTGGCTCTACCGCCGCGGACTGGTGACAGCCGATGGCACCTATGGCGGCATCCGGATCTCAGGCGGCATCATCCCCGTCCAAGACGCCGCCGCATCCACCAGCTGGTGGGTGGATTTCAGCAACTTTTTCCAGAGTGTGGGTGCACTCGGAGGAGGAAACATCCAGCTCACTGCGGGCAACGATGTGAAGAACGTCGATGCCGTCATCCCCACCAATGCACGCGCAGCGCGTAGCACGCCTGATGCCTCCCGTTTCATCGAGCTGGGTGGTGGTGACCTCACCCTGACCGCCGGACATGACATAGATGGCGGGGTGTACTATGTCGAACGCGGTAATGGTGTGCTGGATGCCGGCGGCAGCATCACCACCAACTCCACCCGCTCCCCGTCCCCGGGTCTGGTCTCCAACCTCAACAATCCGTCCGCGTCCACCCTCCACCAGAACACGTGGCTCCCCACCGCCCTGTTCGCGGGCAAATCCTCATTCGAGGTCTCCGCCACCGGTGACATCCTCCTGACGCCACTGGCCAATCCATTCCTCCTGCCGCAGGGGGTGAACAACCGCTTCTGGTACAAGACCTACTTCTCCACCCTGTCCGCGGACAGCACCCTGGATGCCACTTCACTGGGAGGGGACATCACCCTCCGCAGTTCCGTCACACTACCAAACACGACCACACCCCAGTCCATCCTCCGGGCCTGGGCGGAGACCCAGCAGCTCCTTCCCCGCTCTGGCTCCACACCTTCCGTACTCCAGCCATGGCTCCGCCTGGCTGAAACCAGCCTAGCGCCTTTCGATCCGGTCTGGAACCTCACTGCTCCAAATCTCTATCTGACCGCACTCTCCGGCTCTCTGAATCTGGCAGGCCCGATCACGCTCCAACCATCCGCGACCGGCCAGCTCGAGCTGATCTCCGCTGGAGCGATCAGTGCCTTCCAGCCAACGGGTCTTTCCAACGGCCTGATCCCCGGCCAGTCGGTGCAGGCCTGGACCTCCGCGGCCATCAACGTCTCGGATGCGGATCCATCCATCCTTCCCCGACACCTCCGCCCCCTCAACAACTTTACCACGACGTCCGGTCTGGCCATCCCCTCCAACATCACGGCGGTAGGCTTCTTCAACCAGCTTGCGATCGCCTTCGGCGACTCCGGTTCCTACACGGGTGACAACGGCGTGCTTCAAACCAAGCAGCTCCGCCACGCGTCCGGTCTCCTCCATCGCGATGACACGGAACCAGTCCGTATCCATGCCCTGAGCGGAGACCTTTCGGGACTCACGCTCTTCACCCCGAAGAGTGCGGTGATCTCCGCCGCAGGTGACATCCTCGACATTGCCTTCTATCTCCAGAACCTGCGTCCCGGTGACATCAGCACCATCACGGCAGGACGCGACATCGTCGCCTACAACGCCGCCGGAGCGGGTCGGATCGCATCCCTCTCCAACGGAAATGCCCCGGCAACCAACAACGGACCGCTTTCCGGAGACATCCAGGTCTCCGGACCGGGAACGCTGCAAGTGGTTGCAGGACGGAATCTGGATCTGGGCCTTGGCGCCAGCCTGGGCGACGGTACTGGCACCGGTATCAACAGCATCGGCAACCTGCGGAATCCTTACCTGTCCCCGGACGGTGCGGACATCCACGTCGGAGCCGGCCTCGGCCCTGTAACTTCGCTTGCGTCCAGCGCCCTGGACTTCACGTCTTTCATCGCGGACTTCGTCCTCACCGCCACCGGAGCAAGCTACCTCGATGAACTCGCTCCCGGAGTCGATTTCCCGGCACTCTCTCCGGATGAACGGGCCCAGCTCGCCATCCGGATCTTCCAGCGGATACTCCGTGACACCGGCCGTGACTTCAACAACCCGGAGTCGGACGGCTACCGCAACTATGACCGTGGCATGGCCGCCATCCACTCCCTCTTCGGTGACGGAGATGACTCCAACTGGAACGGCAGCATCCTCACGCAGGGCAAGGACATCCGGACCAGGCTCGGCGGTGACATCAATATCATCGCACCCGGCGGCGGCCTCGCGCTGGCGAACACCACCCTCGGCAATCCCCTCACCCCACCTGGTATCGTCACGGAGGCAGGTGGAAACATCTCCATCTTCACGGACACGAATGTGGATATCGGTATCGGCCGGATCTTCACCCTCCGTGGTGGGGATGTGATGATCTGGTCCTCGAACGGCGACATCGCCGCCGGATCGTCATCCCGGACGGTCCAGTCCGCTCCGCCGACGCGGGTGGTCATCGACCCCCAGAGCGCCGCGGTCCAGACGGATCTCGCGGGACTCGCCACCGGTGGTGGTATCGGCGTGCTCGCCACCGTCCGGGACGTTCCGGCGGGTGATGTGGACCTCATCGCCCCCACCGGTACCATCGATGCGGGTGATGCTGGCATCCGCGTCACAGGCAACATCAACCTCGCCGCCGTCACCGTCACAAATGCCGGAAATATCTCCGCCGGAGGCACCAGCACCGGAGCCCCTGCCGCAGGAGCGTCCATGGCCAGCATCGCCGTATCCACCCCGCCGTCCACGGCTTCCACCTCCTCCGCACCGCAGGCATCGCAGGCAGCCGCCGCCGGTGACAATGTGTCGGGCACGCCGGAAACCATGATCGATGCTGTTTCCATCATCACTGCGGAAGTCATCGGCTACGGTGGCTCCGTGCCAAATGAGGACGAGGATGAGGAGGAAAGGCGCCGCCGGTCCGGAGATCAGGGTGACGCCAACTGAGCACCTGCGGACTCAGTGACGAAACTGAGACGGTCACCCGTTTGACCCTAACAGCAGCGGACGGAACCCTCGCATCATCCCTGATCTGATCAGGCGATGCATCAAACCAACACGACGAACATGACCTCCTTCCTCAGAAGCGCCCTGCTCGGCATCACTGCCTCCGCTCTGCTCCATTCCACGGCTGCTGCCGCCTTCACCTTCACCAACGGTGACCTTATCCTCGGATTCCACGCCACCTCAGGCGAGGGAGCCCAGACCAATGTCTACTTCAACCTGGGAAGCGCCACTTCCTACCGGGACGGCAGCTTCAACACGAACCTCGGCAACATCGGCGGCACGCTATCCACCGTCTTTGGAAGCACCTGGTATGACCGGAATGACATCTACTTCGGTGCTGTCGCGAATCTCTCGGACAAGTATCCGACCGGCTCCGGAAAGCTCGGTTCCGTGGGTGCGGTCAACGGCGACCCTTCCCTCACCGTCTACGCATCCCGTCCGGCCGTCGGAGCGGGCCAGTCCGTCCCGATCAGCGGGCTGAACTTCGAAAGCCTCGTCAACCCGGCCAAGGGCATCACCACCATCGAAGGAACCTTCGCCGCCCTAGGTGCCGGCAATGCCGACGGCACGTTGCTCATCAGCCAGACCGCCAACCCCACACTGTGGGAAAGCTCATGGAGCTACTTCAACAGCCCCTCCTACTCCTTCACCTCCCTCCCGGGCATCGAGCAAAACTTCGGCGGCGCCGGAGATGCCACCTTCCTCGATATCCAGCGGATCCTCTCGATCTCCAACGGCGCGAACCCATCCGGCACGGTGGGCACCGGCGAATACGTCGGCACGGTGATCATCGGCCGTGACGGCAGCATCGGCATGATCCCTGAGCCCTCCGTCAGCCTTCTGGCCGCCGGCGCCGCGCTCGCCGCCACTGTCCGCCGCCGCCGCACCGCCTCCAACTGAACCATGCCACTCACAACAACACACCAAGTCACACCATGAAAACCAAGACCACGCTCCTCCTCGGCTCCTTCGTCCTGCTCTCCCCCCTGGCCTATTCCCAGACGGAGATCAACATCACCGGGGCCACCGCTTTCCGCGCCGCCGCCCATGAAGCCATCCGCACCACCCTGACGGGAACGCAGTATGCCTACAACGGCGGCACCCTCGGCGGCGCAAGCCAGGCGATCTTCAAGGGAACCCTCGGCGGGCAGCAGTACATCGTCCGCACGAGCTTCTCCGGCTCCGGCCCGGGCATCGCTTCCATCAGCTCCCCGACCGCCACGGTGCAGGTTCTGGACGTCAACACCACCGTCAGCACCAACGGCACCGCAGCCAGCAGCCCGGTGTTCCAGAGCGTCAACCCCCGCTGGTCCTTCTCCGATGTTGAGAAGAACCTCGCCGGTTATCCGAATGCCAGCCTGGGTGGCGGCCCGGTGGGTATCGTTCCGTTCATGTTCATCGCCAGCCGCGGCGCGACGACCGCGCAGATCTCCAACATGACGACCCAGGCCCACAACGCTCTCTGGTCCCGTGGACAACTCTCCGGACCATCCCGTTACGGCTTCAACTTCTCTCCGGACACTTTCGTCCTCGCCACCGGCCGCTCCGGCGGTTCTGGCACCCGCTTCACCATTCTGGCGGAAACCGGATACGGCACGAACACCAACGTGGCCCAGTGGACCGCCAACGCGAGTGGCGAACTTACGGACGCCGCGAACGGCGGCTACTCCGGCAGCGGTGACGTCCGCAACGCCATCAACCTTGATCGTTCCAACCTCAAAGTGGGTGGCAGCGCGATCGATGCGGTGCTGGTCAGCTACATGACGGTCTCCGACGCCATCACCATCTCCGGCTACAGTCCTGCCACCGGTGCCTCCACCGCTGGAGCACCCGTTCCGCTGTCCTACAATGGTGTCCGCTACTCACCCGAGAACGTCCGCAACGGTTCCTACACGCTCTGGGGCTACCAGCAACTCTACACCGCCAACATCTCCGGTCTTGAGGTGACCTTCGACACCGCTTTCCGCGACCAGATCGCCGCCTATCTGGCGACCGATGTCAACGGTACGACCGGCATTGCGATCGACAGCAACCTGAAGGTCAGCCGCGTCGGCGGCGACGGCGGCCCGGTGGTTCCGACCGTGGACTGATCCCCAAGCATCCCACATCCACCCGGCGGGAAAAACCACCTTCCCGCACCATCCAGGCCGGGCCCCATTCACACCATGGGTGCCCGGCTTCCCTTTCCATGAAAACCGTTCTGGCAGGCACCGCTTTCTCCATTTTCGCACTGTTCCTGTGGGGATTCACCCTCAGCCGGGAGACCGGGGAAGCGAACAAGGAACCACAACCCGGCATCGTTCATCCCGAACGCAACGCCACACCAAAGCGCACCACAGCGGCTCCCGATCCGCGCGTGCCAGTCACCCATGTCCGTTCCTCCGCCACACCCCGGCTTTCCCATTTCCTGTCAACGGAGCCACGTCCTCCGGAAGGTCGGACGCGCCGACTGAAGCGTCCACCGGCATCTCCGGTCGCATCCCATACGGAAGGATCCCAGCTCCCCGGCGGTCAACGGTTGCCACGGGCAGAACGTGAGGATGTCTCCTTCGCCACTTCCCACAAGCTGCGTCGCCAACCGGCAGACTCTCCCTTCCCGCTGCGCAATACTCCCCAACTGGCCGCCCAAGTTCCCCCGACCACCCCGGCAACGATCGATGTTGATCCAACAGCCACGGTGCCCTCCCCATCTTCATCCCACGCAGCGGACGAGGACTTCAGATACCGTCAGATCTACGGACAGCACGCATGGATGGCGCGTCACATCCGGATGCACAACGGAGTTCAGGAAGACGAAGCCGGCCATTGATCCTCCGATCTGGCGAATTCGACACAAACTTCAAATCTCCATGGTGTCGGGGTGTTCCTACGGTGACGGAAACGATCCGAAACCGCCCATAACACCACCTCATGATCCCGTCATCCATCAAGCGGACCCTCGCTCTCGCAGCACTGCTCCTCTCCTCCACCGCCCTCACCTGCGGCCAGTCCATCCAGAGCGGAGATCTCATCATGGGATTCCGGGCAACAGGCGGCAACGGCGCTGACACCAACGTATTCTTCAACCTGGGGGATCCCACGACCTTCCGCGACGGCACGAATCCCACGACCTTCCAGAACATCGGCAGCGTCCTCTCCACCGTATTCGGCAGCGATTGGTACACCCGCAACGACATGCGCTTCGGTGCCATCGCCAACCTCTCCGACAAACTCCCCCAGGGAGCGCCAGGCATCGGGACGGCGGCCCCGGTGAATGGTGATCCTTCCCGCACGGTCTATGCTTCCCGCGCCACCGTGAGCGCCGGGCTGGCCCCCCTGTTCACCGGTTTCAACTACCAGTCTCTGGCCGAGGCCGCCCGGGATATCTCCAGCCTGGAGGGGATTTTCACTGATCTTGGGGCACCATCAGCCGAAGGGACGATCGTCCTCCAGGCCTCCACCAATGAAGTCGCCTGGCGGAATTCGTGGACCAAGCACGCCACCAATGCCAACGGCTACTCATTCACCGTCCTGCCCTCCATCGAACAGAGCTTCGGGCAATCCGGCGGATCCACCCACATCGACATCCAGCGGATCATCTCCATTGCGAATGGCGCCAACCCCACGGGACCCGTGGGCGGAGGACAATACGTTGCCACCGTCACCATCAGCAGCACCGGAGCGATCACCGCATCAAAAGCTGGCGGCCCATCGGGTGGAAATTTCTCCACCTGGGCCACCACCAACAACATCACCGGCGGCCTCACGGGTGATTCAGACAAAGACGGTATCCCCAACATCATGGAGTACGCCCTCGATCTGGACACCGGAGGATCCGACGGCACTACCGGAACCTTCGCAAACGGGACGTGGACTTTCACCAAACGCGCCGAAGCGGTGACCAACGGCGACATCACTTATGCCATCGAAGTATCGGATGATCTCGGTGTGACGCAACCCTGGACGGTCACCGGCGCTACCAGCAACACCCCGGAGCAAATCACCTTCGCCCTGCCACAGGGCAAGAGCAGGACCTTCGCACGGTTGAGGGTCAGCACACCGGCCAACTGATGAATGGTTCCCGTGAAGCCTATTTCAACTTCACCCCATTCCGTTGGGCCCATTCGATCCGCCAGTTGATCGCCGTTCCTTTCATCTTGGGATCGGTGATCCGCTCGATGGCCCACGCCGCACCTTCCTGGTTTTTCTTATACCACAGGGCGTTCTGCGAATACTCCATCAACGCCCTCTCCCGCCGCCAGTCACCCGCTGGAATACTCATGATCCAATCGCGGGCCTCAACAGGGTACCGGTCGATGTAACCGGTGATCGCGCGTCGATAGACCTCCTGGGTCTCCGGCCGGTCCGGAAGGCTCAGCCCCCACTCGGCGATGGCAATGGGATCCCGCCGGCGTGCGTATTCCGCGACCTTGCCTTCAACGCCCGCCACCATGGGATCCTTGAGAATGTCCCAGTTCCCCGATGCAATCGCAAGGTCGAGAAGATCCGTCGGTTTCTCGTTCCCCGAAGCGGCAAGCAACTGACGGACAATGTCTCCACGGAATTCTGGCGGCAGGTTTCCGATGAGACTCCCCACCAATCCTGACTCCTGTCCTTTCAACGAGGCGGTGAAAGCCTGCAGGGCGATGATCTTCTCCTGCTCCGTCGCCGCGGTGGCAATCTTTGCGGCAAGCTCCGCCGGTGTTCCATCAGGTTTCACCTGCTTGTAAAACTCCGCAGCCAGTGTCTTCGTCAAAGCATCAGCCGGCCTGTCCCGGAGCATCCTGAGAATGGCTTCCGTGACCGCGGGATCCGTTGAGCGGCGTTCCAGGAGCGGCCACAATGCAGCCTTCTTCAAGTTGTCGGAAAAGTCATCAAAGCAAGAGAGCACCAGCAGCGGATTCTCCGATGAGACCGCCGTCACCCACTGCCATCGGAAAAGCGCTGATCCCAATCCCAGATCACCGGACTGGATGATGCTCCATGCCTCCATCGGGTTCTTCAGGAATGCCGCCCTGAACGCAGGCACCAGTGAATTCACCCCTCCATCGTCACCGTCCCAGTTTCCCTCCAGGGCGGCGGTCATGGCTGACTGGAGATCGATCATCGCCCATTGCTCCAGCAGTTTCCGCTGCATGGCGGCCCGTTCCCGGCTGGTGAGATCCGTGCGGCGCGCGATGGCATCCCACGCGTCGCGGAAATCCTTGGACCCCAGGGGGGCCTCCCTCCGGTTGCCCGGAGTTTGCTGCGTTCCACCGGACTTGCCGGAAGCATCGCCGTCATGACCGGATGGATCTGATCTCCGTCCCACGCGCTCCCCGCTTTCCGCAGGATCATCATGCTGCTCCACGGCCGCGCTGCGGATGGCTCCGGCCACGCAGACACCTGCAACCAGGCAGACCAGATGGGTGACAATCTTCTGATGGCCGGGCTTCATGGTTTCCAGGGGATGCGCTGCCGGATCCGATCGTCCTTGATGATGCCCGCGAATTCGTCGGCGAGTTTCCGATCTTTGGCGTGTGACGATTCCACGATCGAAAGGGCGGCCATGTCTTTATCCGGACCGTCGGGGAGCCCCTTCACCCAGTTCAGGTAACCGTCGCCCAGCCGGGCGTGGTTCTCCCTCCCCAGATTCGTCCAGGCCTTGATCCGTTCATTGACCGATTCCGGTGAAGCATCGACCGGGACATGCTGGAGGTAGTCATAGAACTGCTGGGGATTCACCCCATGGAACATCGAAGTCACCGGCCTCATCGCCGCCTTCCATTTTTCCTCCTCCGGCAGGTTCCCCAGCAGTGCCATCGCCTTCGCTCCATCCTCCTCCGCGAGTTCTCCGAAGAGATATGCCCGGATGACTTCCGGTGATCGTGCGGCGAGTTGGGGAAGCGAGGATGAAACGGCGTTCACCACTTCCTCCGCGGTCATGGAACCATTCCGGAACGCGAAACGGTAGTCCGGGCCATTTCTGAGGACCGAACCGATGTCACGGTTGGTGATCCGGAAAAGCAGATGCTCCGGTGTGCTGCCCGGGTTGAGGGCAGCCAGAACCTCCAGGCGCCGCTCCAAATCCACCGACGGGTTTCTCAACATGAAGTCTCCATAGGCCCTGTTGGAAATGATCTCCTCCTGCTTCTCCGGAGGCAGGGTGCCTGCGGCCAGCAGGTTCTCAAACCAACGAGCCCCTTCCTCACCATGTTTCATCGCGAAGTCGGTGAGTACATCGGGCGAGTTGTCCTGCTTTGCCAGAACCAGGAAGTCTCCGGCTTTCTCAATCGGCCAACTGGTCGCAAGCAACTTCGGCAGGATGGGGTGGGCACCGGTCTGGTCGAACCGCTGGTTGATGGCGGTTATTTCGTTCAAGTCCGCCTTTGCTCCCAATTCGCGGGCGAACTGGGATCTCAACTGGTTGCTGAAGTCACTGTTGCGGGTCTCCGCCTTGAACCAGTCCGCACACCCCAGCAGCCCTTCCTGCGTGGTGACCGCCATCGCCGCCTGTGTCAGGAAATACGTCACATGCTTACGCACACGGTTGTCCTCCATGGCTTCCAGATGGGCGATCGCGGCATCTGGATCCGACTGCATCCAATGGATCAGACGGCTGGTCATTTCCCCCGAGGCTCCGAACCTGTCATCCGCTGCGACGGTCCTGGCGAAATCATCAATCGCGGACCGGGCGGCCTGCGCCCGGTCCGCCGAAGGAGCCACCTCTGAAGCGTCAGCAAGGAGCTTCACATAGTGTTCATGGCGCGACCTCCCCCAATCTTCGTTCGCAACGGAAAGCTTGAACCCGTCACCAAAGAGCTGCTTCAACACCCGCTCTCCACCAGATCCCGCTTGTTCCCTCAACCGCCGCCTCTCCGTGCCTTCACCGGCCGCTTTCCCCTCAACTGCGGGAGACAATTGTTCCCCGGCATCCGGTTGCACCTGGGACCACAGCAACCAACCCGCACCAAAAGCAACCACGTGCGTGGCGATCCTGACTGGTAGACGCAACGCGGGTTTCATGAACGGGAACATCTATCCATTTGGAACTCCGGTGACAATCGGGAAAGTCGGAGCCAAGAGATCTCCGCGGAGCAACCGGCAAGCTTTGGCTCGCAGGCGTCCGGGAACTTCCCCTAGCGTCGTGGAAAGAATGATGAACCTCACGAGCGACCAGAACCTTCACCCCGCTCCACCCCGGAATCATGCGTCAGACTGGATCATCGGCATCTCGTTCTCCCTGCTGGTCATCCCGTTCATCTTTTTCTCCAGCGCGTCGTGGATCGCATGGCCCCGCCTCGCCGCGCTCGCCCTTTCATGGTTGCTGGCAAGAAAGGTTTTTCCGGACGGCCTGCCAGGAACCCTGAAGGGTATGGGAGTGGTTCTTCTTGGGATCATCGTTTCAACATGGACCGGAGGCATGTTCAACCGGGAAGTTCCGGAATTGGAGACCTTCATGGCATTGGAGGGCTTGCTGGCCATCGGTGGTTCCGTCGTTTTCATCAAGGCTGTGCTTTCCTCCCGATGGCCGCGGATTCTCAACCGGACCTTTATCATCATTGCATCGGTGTTGTTGGTTTGCTCCATGGTGGGTTACTTCCTCCCGGTCCAGCGGATGATCACCATGGGTCCGCTGACCTATTTCGATACCACACGCCTGATTCTGATCTGGCCTACGAAGCTGGCGATGTCATGGGCGGGCCAGATCGGATGGGGACACGCGAACCATGCGGGGCTGATCTTTGGCATCTCGTTCATCCTCATCCTGGAGCGCCTGGCGTCGGGCGGAAGCCACCCGAAGAAGACATGGTGGTTGTTGGCTCTGGCGTTCGGCGTGGCACTGTTCCTCACGGGCTCCCGTGGCGCGTTGCTGATGATCGCCCCATGCCTGCCTATCCTCATTTTCCGGCGGGGGTGGGTCCGGGGCATTCGCTGCACGGCTCTCTGCCTCACCGCCCTCCTCGTAGGGATTGGCGCCCTTGCCGTGAAAAAGAACCTCCTCCTGCAGGAGGCATACGCCGTCGAAGCCACCCACCCGCAGCAACCGCCACCCGACCATCATTTGAAGGGTCTGGTGAAACGTGGCAGCGCCGGGCGGCTCGGCGCGTATTCGACACTCCGGGATGAACTGGATGGTTCCCTCTGGTTCGGGCGGGGCTTGTCCCAGAACAACCGCCCGCTCGCCCACCTGTTGAACGAACACTCCTCCTACCTCGCCACACTGCGCGGTGGCGGAATCATCGCGCTCACCGGGCATCTCGCCCTCCTTGCCATCGCCGCGGTGGCGGCATTCCAGTTATCCTTGGAAGGCACACGCTGGCCGCTCCTGCTGCTCGCCGCAGTGACAACCGCGATCCTCTTCGACCGGGGCAGCGTCTTTCTCGTGAACGCTTCCTACGAGTTCCCTTTCCACTGGGCCGCCGTGTTCCTGCCCGTGCTGATTGCGGCAGGCAGGAAATCCATCAAAGATGCTCCCCCGCCATCCTCGCCGGATCCAGCAGTTCCGTGAGCTCCTCACGGGTGATCCCCAGATCCTCCAGGCGGCCCTCACAAAGTTCACGCACGGTCCGGCCAGTTGATACGGATTCCTTCGCGATCGCGGACGCCTTGTCGTAGCCGATCTTCGGTGCCAGCGCGGTCACCATCGAAAGCGAATATTCGATGAGCTCGTTGCAACGCTCCACTTTCGCTTCGATCCCCTCGACGCACTTGCCGCGGAAGGCATTGGCGGAGTTCGCCAGCAGTTCCACCGACTCCAGCAGGCACGCTGCGATCAGTGGCATGGACACGTTCAGTTCCAGGAAGCCGCCAGCCCCGCACCAGGTGACGGTCGTCTGGTTCCCGGCCACTCTGGCGGCGACCATGGTCAGGGACTCGGACATCACGGGATTCACCTTTCCCGGCATGATGGAGGAACCCGGCTGGGTGGCGGGCAGGGAAATCTCGCCAAAGCCGCAGCGCGGACCGGAACCGAGCAGACGGATGTCGCAGGCGATCTTGTGCAGTGAAACGGCGATGGTGGAAAGATGGCCGTGCGCCTCCACGCAGGCATCCTTCGCGGACTGGGCCTCGAAATGATTCTCCGCCTCCACGAATGGCAGCCCGGTCCATGACGCCAGCTTTTCGATCGCCTGCCCGGCGAACTGCGGGTGGGTGTTGAGGCCGGTCCCGACCGCCGTTCCACCGAGCGGCAGTTCCAGCAACGCCTCCACCGCCTTCTGCGCCCGGATCGAGGAATGCCGGACCTGCGCGGCCCAGCCACCGAACTCCTGGCCGAGCCTGACCGGAGTGGCATCCATCAGGTGCGTGCGACCGATCTTCAGCACCTCATGGAAGTCCTCTGCCTTTGTCTCCAGCGCGATGGCCAGTTCATCCAGCGCAGGCACCAGCACCGACTGGATGGCGGAGGCGGTGGCCAGGTGGATGGCGGTGGGAAAGGTGTCATTGGACGACTGCCCGAGGTTCACATGGTCGTTCGGGTGGACTTTCGTCCCTTCTCCCGACGCCAGATTGGCGATCACCTCGTTGACGTTGGTGTTGGTGGAGGTGCCGGAACCCGTCTGATAGATGTCGATGGGGAACTGCCCGTCGTGTTGCCCGGATGCGACTTCCTTCGCCGCACCGATGATCCGGGCGGCGATCCCGGCGTCCAGCAGACCCAGCTCCGCATTCGTCTGCGCGGCCGCCATCTTGATGAGGCCATAGACGTGGACCAGCACCGGGGGCACCGGTCGGCCGGAGATGGGGAAATTCAGCACCGCCCGCTGGGTGGACGCGCCGTAGAGTGCATCCGCCGGCACTTCCATTTCACCCATCGAGTCCTTCTCCATCCGTGTGTTCCCGCTCATGGACGGAACATCACCGGACGGGACGTGTTTGTCGAACGGGATGTTCCCGCCGCTCAGACGTCGGCGGATTCCGGAAGGCGCACCGCCACCTCATCCCCCACACCCAGCGCGAGTTCATCGAGCTGCTTGCGGGAAAGCTCCACCTCCAGGAACTGTCCGTCCTCCAGACGCACGGTCAGCGAAGCGACCGGACCGGCGGAGAAAAGGTGGGTGATACGGGCGAGGCGATCCGTCGCCTCGACATATTCCGCCGCGAAGACGATCTCGATCTCATGCGGGCGGACATAGCGGTTCGAGCCCTTTTCATCGACCTTGTTCACGTTGCCGAGGAATTCATAGACGAACGGGCTGCGGGGCTTGTCATAGACGACTTGGGGCTTGCCCACCTGCTCGACGCGCGCGTTGCGCATGACGACGACCTGATCCGCCAACTCCAGCGCCTCTTCCTGGTCGTGGGTGACGAACAGGGTGGTAAGGCCGATCTCGTCGTGGAACTGGCGGAGCCAACGACGGAGATCCTTCCGCACCTGGGCGTCCAGCGCGCCGAACGGTTCGTCCAGCAGCAGGACCTTCGGACGGATGGCGAGGGCGCGGGCGAGCGCCACACGCTGCCGCTGGCCGCCGGAAAGCTCATGCGGCCGCCGCTTGTCCAGACCTTCCAGTTTCACCAACCGGAGCAGTTCGGAGACGCGGTCCTTCACCTCGGCCTTGGACGAACGCTTCGAACCCGGCATGACGGAAAGGCCGAAGGCGATGTTGTCCGCCACCGTCATGTGACGGAACAGGGCGTAGTGCTGGAACACGAAACCGACGCCGCGCTTTCCGGCAGGGACATCCACCACGTCCTCGCCGTGGAACTGGATCTTTCCGGGGCCGGGATCGGCGAACTCAAGGCCCGCGACGATGCGCAGCAGCGTGGTTTTTCCGGAACCGGAAGGGCCGAGCAATGCGGTGAGGCTGCCATTCCCCACTTCGAGGGAGATGTCATCCAGCGCGGTGTAGGCTCCGAAGGTTTTCGTGATGTTATGGATCGAGATCGACATGGCAGCAGAGATTATTTGTGGCCAGCGGAGCTGTGGCCGGTGAAATGTTCGACGACGCTCTTCGCACCGAGCGTGACGAGCGCGAGGAAGGCCAGCAGGGTGGCGCAGGCAAAGGCGGCGCTGAACTGGTATTCGTTGTAGAGCACCTCGATGTGCAGCGGCAGGGTGTTTGTCTTTCCCCGGATATGGCCGGAGACGACGGACACCGCGCCGAACTCGCCCATGGCGCGGGCATTGCAGAGCAGGATGCCGTAGAACAGGCCCCACTTGATGTTCGGCAGGGTGATGCGGCGGAAGATCTGCCAGCCGCTCGCGCCCAGCGTCACGCCCGCTTCCTCCTGGTCGCTGCCCTGCGACTCCATCAGCGGGATCAGCTCCCGGGCGACGAAGGGGAAGGTCACGAACGCCGTGGCTATGACAATGCCCGGCAGCGCGAAGATGATCTGGATGTCATGCTCCCGCAGCCAGGGGCCGAACCAGCCGGAGGCACCGAACAAGAGCACCCACACCAGACCGGCGATGATCGGCGACACCGCGAACGGCAGGTCGATCAGGGAAAGCAGGAAGGCACGCCCCTTGAAGCGGAACTTCGTCACCAGCCATGCGGCGGACAGGCCGAACAGCGTGTTCACCGGCACGGCGATGCCCGCCGCGATGAGCGTGAGCTTGATGGCGGACAGGGCGGCATCCTCGCTCAGGGAGGCGAAGAAGACCTCCCACCCGCGGCGGAACGCCTCCGCGAACACCGCGAACAGCGGCATCAGCAGGAACAGGGAAAGAATGATGACAGCCGCCGAGATGAGCAGGATCTTGACGGGCAGGGATTCGGTGGTGACCGGTTGTTGCTTCATGGCATCAGCGGTTGCGCCAGTCCAGGCGGCGCTGGAGCAGGTTGATGAGGAAAAGGAGTAGGAAGGAAATGATCAGCATGCCGGCGGCGATGACCGCGGCGGCGCCGTAGTGGTATTGCTCGAGCTGGGCGACGATGAGCAACGGGAGGATCTCCGTCTTCATCGGCAGGTTTCCGGAGATGAAGATCACCGAACCGTATTCACCGATGGCGCGTGCGAAGGCGAGCGTGAACCCGGTGATGAGCGCCGGCACCAGCAGCGGGAAAACCACGCGCCTGAATACCGTCCAGCGGCCCGCACCGAGCGTGGCCGCCGCTTCCTCGATGTCCACGCCCAGATCCTCCATCACCGGCTGCAGCGTGCGGACCACAAACGGGAACCCGATGAAGGAAAGCGCGATGAACACGCCGATGGCGCTATAGGCCGCGCCGCTCTCCGCCAGGGTCTTGACCTGCTCCCCCACCCAACCGGTCGGCTGGAAGGAGGTCTGGTACCATTTCGCCAATTTTACGATCCCCTGCCCGATCCACCCGCTGGGCGCGTACATCTGGGTCAGGGTGATGCCCGCCACCGCGGTGGGCAGGGCGAACGGGAGGTCCACCATGGCATCCAGCAGCCTGCGGCCGGGAAAATCATAGCGGACAAGAACCCATGTCACGAGCAGGCCGAACACCGCGCTCACCCCGGCCGCCGCCGCGCTCGCCCCGAAGGTGAGCTTCGCGGCGGCCAGCACGCGCGGTGAGGTGAGCAGCGCCCACCACTCCGCGGGTCCCAGCGCCGCCGCCTTGATGAACAGGGCAGCGAGCGGGATGAGGATGATGAGGCTCAGCGCTGCGACGGTGTAACCCATCGAGAGGCCGAAGCCGGGAATGACCTTGCGTCGTGACATGAGGAACGAAGTGGCGGGAGGCTCTTATTTGACTCCGTAGATCCTGTCGAAGGTGCCGCCATCGACGAAGTGCTTCGTCCGGGCCGCATCCCAGCCGCCGAAGTCCTTGTCCACCGTCACCAGCGGGATGACCGGCAGGGTGGAGACGAACTTCGCGGCGATCTCCTGGTTGCGCGGGCGGTAGAAGTGCTTCGCTGCCAGTTCCTGCGCTTCATCCGTGTAAAGGAACTTCAGATACTCCACGGCCACTTCCGTGGTGCCGTGCTTCTTCGCATTCTCCTCCACCACGGCCACCGTAGGCTCCGCCAGGATGGTCAGGGATGGATAGACGATCTCCGTCTCGCCCGGGAACTCCTTCTCGATGAGATGGGCTTCGTTCTCCCATGACAGGAACACGTCGCCGATCTTCCGCTGCGCGAAGGTGGTGGTGGCGCCACGGGCACCCGTGTCCAGCACCGGCACGTTCTTGTAGAGGCGGGTGATGTAGTCCAGCACCTTGGCCTCGTCCCCGCCATTCGCTTTGGACGCATAGGCCCATGCGGCCAGATAGTTCCACTGCGCGCCACCGGAGGTCTTCGGGTTCGGCGTGATGACTTTCACATCCGCCTTCACCAGATCATCCCAGTCCTTCACGGCCTTCGGGTTGCCCTTGCGGACCACGAACACGATGGTGGAGGTGTAGGGGGAGCTGTTGTCCGGCAGCTTTGTCTGCCAGTCAGCAGGCAGGAGTTTCGCCTGCTTGCCGATCACGTCGATGTCACCAGCCAGGGCCAGCGTCACCACGTCCGCAGCCTGGCCGTCGATGACGGAGCGCGCCTGCTTGCCGGAGCCGCCGTGGGATTGGTTGATGGTCAGTTTTTTGCCGTGGTCCTTCTCCCACTTCGCGGAGAAGACCTTGTTCACCTCCTCATAGAATTCGCGGGTGGGGTCATAGGACACGTTGAGGAGGGACACGGAACCTTCCGCATCTTTCTTGCCGCAGGATGCCAGCGACACGATGGCGGCGAGCGCGGCGGCGGAGAAAATCAGTTTTGCTTTCATTGGTTTGGTTCTGGTTGGTGGGATGGTTGGAAATTTCACTTTTTGAAATAGATCTGGTCGAACACGCCGCCGTCGGCGAAGTGCTGTTTCTGGACGGCTTCCCAGCCGTCGGGTTCCCGTAGAGATTGCTGGTCCCGACTTCGGGAAATTGGATCTCTCAGAAGGAGAAGCGAACGCCCGTCAGGTAGGTGACGCCGTCATATCCAAGGCCGGATGGACCTCCGCTGAGGTCGGCGTATTCCGCACCCGCAAGGAACTTGAGCTTGTCTCCGTTGATGAAATATTGCCCACCAAGGTAGAATGCCTGGTACTGGTTGCCGCGGCCGTCCACCACGAAGCTCTCGTAGCGGGTCTGCCTACGGAGGCTCCTGTCGCCGTCGCCATAGGCGAACGAGTAGCGGCCAACGAGCTGGAGCTTCTTCGGGATCACGTCATACGTGCCCTGGAGGAAGCCGCCGAAGACATCGCCATCCGTCCCCTGTCCTCCGGTGGCGTAGAAGCCCTCTGCCACCGCACTCCACAGACCATCCTGCACCCAGAAAGTGGAGGAGATCACATCCTCATAACGGTTCAATACCCCAGCTTCCGGATCCCGCTCGCTGTGCAGCCAGTCGATGCGGAAGTCCGCCTTCTTCACATCCAACGCCTTTGAGAAATCATACCCTACCCCCAGTGTGGTGGACCATCCGCCGTTGAACTCGCCGAAGGCCTGGTCGAAGTCATTCCGGTCGGCATCGATGGCATTGGAGTACACGCCCGCCTGCCAGGTGAAGAAGTCGAACTTCCCTTCCAGAGAAATGCCCGCCGCACGGTCGATCGAGAGTTGGTTGAAAATCTGCGAACGCTCGAAGGTTGGCTGGGCGTTGGTGGATTGCAGGAAATCATAGTATCCGATCTGCGGCTTCATCCTCCCCACGGTGACAGCGAAGGAATCCGATGGCTTCCATTTCACGTAGGCGTCGACCAGTCCGTCATAAACGTCCCGGAAGCCGTCGTTGCTCTGGAAATCCGCGCGCACCTCGACCTTCTTGTCGAACATCTTCGCATCGAAGCCGAAACGGAAACGGCGGTCCTCCCAGTTGTCCTCCGTATCCTGACCACCGTCCACGATGTGGTACTGGCCGTGGTAACGTCCGCGGAGCTTGAACTCCTGGAGGATGGGGTTGGTGTCATCCTTATGAAGCGTGGCGAGGTCCCACAGCTTCGCAACGCCGCCGGATTCTTCCGCGGTGGCGAGGGAGGAAAGAGCTGCGATGGCGCTCATCACGCCAATGCCCGCGGGCAATGCCTTGTGGATCCGGTAGGATGGATGATTGTTGGGGTACAGAGTAAGCCCTTGCGGAGTGATATCCTTGTGGTTCATGGGTATGGGGTGCCGATGTGCCGGCGCTGTGGAGTATGGATTCGGAGAATCCGACCGGAGCATTCCAAGGAAGCATGTTCCGGAAAGGCGCGGCGGCACGATGGTACCAGCACCCTCCGGATCTCCGGTCGGCGGGAGTGTTTCTTCGATTCCTCCGGGTGTCCGGTCGGTCTCTGACAAGCAAGGGGCGGAGAGATTGCCTCCGCCGGATTTAGATCATGGGATCACTTGAGGCCGTGCCCCTCTTCGCGGGACGCGACGAATCGCGTCTTCTCGATGCTCTCCACCTGGGTCACGCGTCCATCATGGACGGTGATCTGGACGGAGCCGTAACGAAGGGCCGCCACGTTTTTGCGAACCACTTCGAGCCACTCGGCTTTCTGGCCGTCATGTCCGTTGCGCTCAGTGCGTGTCGTTGTCATTGGATTCTGAATTGAGAGTAACAAGCTGCGAGAGCCCCGCGAGGAAGCCATCGGCCGGATCCGCCCGGCGGCGTGGGGACGGCTCTTTGGCCAGGCTCCCTCCTTGGGAAAAAGGTGGCACCACGCCATCCCGGCGCATCTTGCGGAGAGTCACCTCCACCACCTGGGCGATGGTGTAGCGGTCGAGGATGTTGGCGATGGCGTTGCGCACATCGATCATCACCATCCTCAGACCACAGTGATCCTCATCCGGGCAGGTGCAGGGCTGGTAGGCATTCTCACTCGCGCAGCAGATCGGGGCGAGCCGGCCGTCGATCAGACGGATGAGCTGGCCGACACCGATGCTGCTGGCAGGCACGGCAAGCGAGTAGCCACCGAACTTTCCGCGATGCGTCTCGACGAGACCCGCTTCGCGCAACTCCTGAAGGATCCGCTCGATGAATTTGAGAGGAAGGCGGTTGGCCTCGGCCAGCTCGGAACCCGAGACAGTACCCCGGCCCATTTCGGCCGCGATTCCCAAATTGATCGTGGCGCGCAGCGCGTATTCGGATTTCTTCGATAAGTGCATTCGATTAACTTGATGAAGTAGTAGTATATGCCTGGGTTCCATCCAAGGAAAAAAATAAAAAACTTCGATCTACTCACTCGTGAATGCCCGAATATTTCCTTAATCCCCTTACGATATGGTGCTTATATCATTATAAAACCAGCATGGGATAGATTCCCCCAACAATTTCCATCTTCGTTCTTATTCTTCCAAAATCTATTCTAGACAGGAATACCACCAGCATTTAGTAGGAATTAACTCCAGCGACCATGAACCTTACCAAACTAGATTCTTCGCTCCGCCAAAACCTGCGAAATCTCCTTCAAGGCTACGTGGAACATTGCGAGATTTCAGAGACCTTGATGGCTCATATCGAGGCTCCGTTCTACTACCATGGCTTCAAATTCGGTGCCCCGGTGTTCACCCACCGCCAGCCATGGGTGGCCCCCGAGCGCCCGTCAGTGGGCATCGCCGGCCTCAACCGCCCTGCGACCACGGCCCCATCGGAGATCATCCTCCAGATCATGGAAATCCTCTCACAGCAGCCGGATGCCGCAGGCCCAGCCCCTCTGAGACTGCTTCCAGTCGCGAATCCGGTGGCTCTGGAGTTCGGGGACGACGCTCCATCCGATGGTGAGTGGCCCGTCCTGGCCCATCTGCTTGAGGAGTTCCAGGCAACCTCAACCATCGGGTTCCTGGGCATCGGTCCTTCCGGTTCCGATGCGTTCCAGCTCAGCGGAACGGCCACCATCGACGTCATCCGCAAGCTGGTCGCGGGCGAGGGAAATCTCCGCATCCTGCAGCGGCTGGACCTGACTCCTCTACCCGCCGGCGGAACGTGGTCCCTCCGACTGGAGATCCCGCAACACCTCTCCGTCGCTGGGATCCTGAAAGCAGCGGACCTCGTGCTCTCGCTCCTTCACTACAAGTAAGACCTTCCATCTCCACATCCACCACTCCTCCGCTCCCACCCCATGTCCGAATCATCCCTTCCCATCGTTGTCGTCGGCGGCGGTTTCAGCGGCACGCTGACCGCCATCCATCTTTCCCGCCGGCTGCCGGAAAAGCCAATCATCCTGCTAGAAGAAACCGGCGAAGCCGGACCGGGACTTGCCTACCGCAGCACTGACGCCGCCGCGTGGCTGAACGTGCCTGCGGCGAAGATGAGCGCGTTCCACAACCAGCCGCTGCATTTCCTCGACTACGCCCGCGAGCAGCTTGGCGAGGGAGTGCAGGAGACCGATTTTCTCCCACGCCACGTGTATGGCGGCTACCTGAAGCGATGTCTGGAGGATGAGCAGGAGAGGAATCCCCTCCTGCAGGTGGAGAAGCGCCGCGTCCATGACCTGACGCGCGGCGACTCCCCCACCACAGCGCGCATCATCTTCAAGGACCAGACTGCGCTCGATGCGTCGCACGTGGTGCTCGCCACCGGCAACCAAGGCTCCGCATTCGCCTCCTCCCTCTGGGCGGACCATGCGAAGCCCGCACGCTCCCACGAGGCCATCTCCACCATCCACACCGGTGATACCGTGCTCATCGTTGGCACAGGCCTCACCATGATCGATGCCGTGCTGGATCTGGACCGCCGCGGAGACGCAGCCTCCATCCACATCGTGTCCCGCAACGGCCTGCTCCCACGCGCATACGCGCCTCCATCGCCCACACCCGCCCCGGACCTCGACCATCTGCCGGATTCCAACCTGCGCCGGGCCGTCCGCCTGTTCCGCCGCGCCATCCGCGGGCACGAAGCCCGGGGCGGTGACTGGCGGGATCTGTTCCATGAGATCCGCGACGCCACCCCTTCCCTGTGGAAAGAACTCTCCGCGAAGGACAAGACACGCTTCCTCCGCTTCATCAGCCCGTTCTGGGAAGTCCACCGCCACCAGTGCCCTCCGGAAACCTATCAGAAAATCCAGTCGCTGCTGGCTTCCGGAAAGCTGGTCCAGCATCGCGGCACGATCGTCTCCATCGAGCACTCCGGGAACGTCATCCGGCTGGGACTCGCCTCACGGAGCCGGAATGCCCCCACCCGCTGGATCGAAGCGCAGCACCTGCTGGATGCCACCGGACCGGCCCGGGATCTCCAGGTCATCGCGGATCCCCTCATCCAGAATCTTCTCCGCCGTGGCTTCATCAAGCCGGATGCCCACCGGTTGGGCGCGGAGACTTCCGCCGACTACCGGGCGCTGGGTCGCGACAACAAACCCTCGCCGTGGCTGTCCATCGTCGGCCCCATGCTGCGCGCCCGCTACTTCGAGGCCACCGCCATCAGCGAACTCCGCCTGCACGCTGCCAGTGCCGCAAAGCGGATCGCCCAAGCGGTCAATCCTTTGGAAGAAGTAGGTACTGAAGAGGCTCTCCATGAGGTCATTTAGTATTTTGGTGAGTCGCCTTCGCTCGGACACTTCCAACGAAAATCCGGAACACCATGGAATTCATCCTAGCATTACGCCTGTTGGCTCACAGCAAGAAGCATCCTCTCCTCAGACATCCACCCATTGGTGTTCTTTTTTGTGAAGCAACAGGAGCCCGGTGGCCCCGGCACGTTCGGGATTGAACGATTGCCTCCGCCCCCCCATTCTGCCCGCCCGTGGCAGCCTCCGTCGAAACCGTTGATATCATCCTTCCGCTCGAAGAATCGGAAAACGAAGATTCACGCCGCAAGGAGGCGGCCAAGAAGCTTGGCTTGCCGCGGTCGCGGGTGACGGACACGAAGCTCCGCAAACACTCCATCGATGCCCGCCAGCGGGCGGTGAAGGTGCAGCTCCGGCTGGACGTGGCGCTGGACGGTCCGTTCGAGGAAGAGGCGCCGCCCACCTGGTCCTGCCCTCCCCTGGCCGCCGATGCGAAGACGGCGATCATCGTCGGCTGCGGCCCGGCCGGGCTTTTCGCGGCGCTGCGCTGCCTGGAGACGGGGGTGAAACCGATCGTCCTGGAGCGTGGCAAGGACGCCAGTGCGCGCCGGTTCGACCTGGCACCCATCCTGCGAGAGGGACGGGTGATCGAGGAGTCGAACTACTGCTTCGGCGAAGGCGGTGCGGGCACCTACTCCGACGGCAAGCTCTACACCCGCGCCACCAAGCGCGGCCCGGTCGCCCGCGTTTATGAGATCCTGGTCGCCCACGGCGCGCCGGAGCGGATCCTGACGGACGCACACCCGCACATCGGCTCGAACCTGCTGCCGAATGTGGTGAAGGCCATCCGCGGCTCGATCATCGCCTCCGGCGGAGAAGTCCGCTTCCAGACAAAGGTGGTGGATTTCCTGCTCACCGGGAACCGACTCCATGGCGTGGTCACCGCCAGCGGGGAGGAGATCACCGCGGACAGCGTGATCCTCGCCACCGGCCATTCCGCGCGGGACATCTACAAGCTGCTGGCGGAAAAGAAGGTCCTGATGGAGCAGAAGCCCTTCGCCGTCGGCTTCCGCATCGAGCACCCGCAGCCGTTCATCGACCGGGTGCAGTACCACCTTTCTCCAGGCCAACCCCGCCCGGAGCTGTTGCCCGCCGCACGCTACCGTCTGGCGACGAAGATCCGCGGCCGCGGCGTCCATTCCTTCTGTATGTGTCCGGGCGGCTGGATCGTCCCCGCCGCGACGGAGAATGACGAGGTGGTGGTGAACGGCATGAGCCTTTCCCGGCGTGACTCCCCTTTCGCGAACTCCGGCATGATCTCCACCGTGGAGCCGGAGGACATCCAGGATCACACCCGGGAGCACGGCGTGCTGGCGGGCATCGTCTTCCAGAAGCAACTTGAGCAAACGGCGAAAAAAGCGGGCGGTGGCGGACAAGTCGCTCCCGGCCAGCGGGTCACGGACTACATCGCCGGGAAAATCTCCACCGACCTGCCGGAGACGAGCTATTTCCCCGGCGCGAAATCCTCCCCGCTCCATGAGCTGCTGCCAAAGTGGATCACCAGCCGCATGCGGGAGGGTCTGAAACTCTTCGGCACCCAGATGCGAGGCTATGTCTCCAGCGAGTCGCTGCTCCTTGGTTTCGAGACGCGCACCAGTTCACCCGTGCGGATCCCCCGCCGGGACGACACACTGGAGCACCCGGAGATCAAGGGACTGTTCCCCTGCGGCGAAGGCGCGGGCTATGCCGGCGGCATCGTCAGCGCGGCGCTCGACGGCATGCGAGTGGCGGATGCGGCGGTGGTTTGATGCGCACGAATCAGCAGTGCCCATGAAACGGAGAGCGACAGCTGCTGCCCTCCTCGCGATGGCATTCCTCCTCACCTGGACCACCGCCTTTCTCCTCCTGTCCCGCTCCCCCCTCCTTTCAGGCCCATGGCCGAGATCTCCGCTTCGCTCGGGATGTCTCGCAGCCCGCTGGAGGTTTCATCCGCCATCCTTTCCGGATATGGAAAGGAAGTCGTGCTTGAGTTCAAACAGGATGTTGCCCCCTTCGATCCTCCCCGTCCTCGGCAAGAAGCCCCGCAAGCTGCGGTGGGTGCGGTGGGTGCCTTCAGGAAATGTCGGTGGAGGTGCTCCACAAGTCCGTGCCGATCGACTCCCGCATCTACTCAGTGAAGTGATGTGAGCCGGGACCCGGATCACAGGTCGCAGTTCGACGCGGAAACCCTCATCCGCAAAGAACTCGACGAGCGTCCCGCGCCATCGCTCCGCGTCATCCATCGTGCCGATCAGCAATGTCAGCATCGCCTTGCGGGGATGATATTTGCTTCGCTTCTTGGTGGCACTCCCCAAGCAGAGCATAGGGGTCGGTTCCGATCTTTTCGATTGTTCGACCTTCGGCATCACTGCCAACCACAACGAATACATTCGCCGAGACCTCATCCATCCGGAACTCCCATCCAGGTGCATCACTAAAAGTTTTCGGTTTCATGGATTATTACCCGGTAAGGATTCCGCGCTTCAGCAGTGTTCCGGAGCCGATTCTCGCCCCGGCCGATAAAGATCCTCCGGCAGTCCTGCGATTTAGGAAATCGAATTACGGATGGGTCCAATATGGCCCCACAGAATTGAATCCCTGTAGGTTTGAAAGGTGGCGACGTTTGATGCTCCGTCATTGCAGCCGGAGCAGAACTTCATCTGCGCACCAGAGATGCCAGTGATCCCTTACCAAGGGAAGCTCACAAAAAAACCGGCCTCCCTCGCGGAAGGCCGGTTCTTCGGAAAGCACTGCTACGAGACTCTTAGTACTGGTAGTTCAGGTAGAAGTTGAACTGGCCGCCCTGGTCTGCCTCCTTGTCAGGCGAGCTGACCGGGATGGCGTAGTCGAGCGCGAGCGGCAGCGGGCTGATCGGCAGTTTGAGGCGGATACCGACACCCACGTCGCTGTAGAGGTCGGACGGGCTGGGATCCCAGCTACCGGCGTTGACGAAGCCCATGTCGTAGAACACGGCGGCGCGGACGGTCTCAACGATCGGCACGGTGTATTCCACGGAGAGGAAGCCGAGGGACTGGCCGCCGATGACTTCATCGGTGCCGCCCGCGACGTCACGCGGACCCACGTCACGGAACTCGAATCCACGGAGAGTACGGCCACCACCGAGGAA
Organism: Luteolibacter sp. SL250; assembly: GCF_026625605.1. NCBI lineage: Bacteria > Pseudomonadati > Verrucomicrobiota > Verrucomicrobiia > Verrucomicrobiales > Verrucomicrobiaceae > Luteolibacter > Luteolibacter sp. SL250. The sequence goes on along the minus strand of NZ_CP113054.1, from coordinate 2,293,304 downwards.
CATCCGCTCGAAGATCGGCACATCGCCACCCCATCCATCGACGAAGGCAAGCTCACCGTTGAGGGAGAGGATGGTGTCCCACTTGAGGTTCCAGTATTTCTGGCCCTGGAGGGAGATGGTGAAGGTTTCCACATCCCCGCCGAGTCCGGCAACGGTCAGGCCGGCGTCGAACTTGTGGCCACTGCGCGGGAGGAGCGTGCTGTCCCGGCTGTCATAGATATAGTTGGCGGAAAGAGCACTGCGGAGGAAGTCGCCTTCCTCGCCGTTGAGGAGGGAGGCCGCAGGAATATTGTTCTCCAGGTCGATCTCCACCTGTTCGAGGCGGTACTCAAACTTGAGGGAACTGCGGTTGCCCAGCGGCTTGCGGAGGGAAACGGCGGCACCGACGTTCGTCTGTTCGAAGAAATCGCTGAAGTAGGTGGACTGGCGGTAGAAGAGTTCACCACCGAGCGCGAGCTGCTTGTCCATGAACCATGGCTCGACGAGCGACATGCTGAAGTCCGTCCGCTCGGAACCGAGGCGGAGGTTCATCGCGAAGCGCTGGCCGCCACCGGTGAAGTTCCATGGGTTGAAGAGGTCGAAGTTGGACTGCTCCAGGTTGAGGAAGCCGACGACGCTGTCGATGGAGCTGAAACCGAGGCCGACACCGACGGAACCGGTCGCCTTCTCCTCGACGAGGACGTTGACGTCGCGGTAGCCGGAACCGCCCGGGCTGCCGGAAGCCTGCACCTCGCTGAAGTACTGGAGGTTTTCCAGACGGGCCTTGGTGGTGTCGAGTTCCACGGAGTTGAACCAGTCACCCGGCTTGAGCGGGACTTCCCGGCGGATGACCTTGTCCTTGGTCTTCGTGTTACCCTCGATGTTCACCTTGCCCACGCGGTAGCGGGAGCCTTCGGTGATCTTGTAGTGGATGTTGACCCGGTTCGGGCCGGCATCGGTGATGTGGGGATCGACCACGACGTCCGCATAGCCGCGGGAGCCGTAGTAGCTGCGGATCATGGTGACGTCATCCCGCATCTTCTTGGAAGAGTAGGCGGAATTGCTGTTCAGCGTGAGCGCGGGGTAGAGTTCGTCCGATTGGAAGACACTCATTTTTCCGAAGCTGACGCCGTTGACGGTGTATTTGTCGCCTTCGTTGATGTTCACGACAAGGTCCACACGACCGTCGGAAACCGGTTCACGGGTGACATCCACCTGCACGCGGAGGTAGCCCTTGCTCTGGTAGTAGTCGGAGATGGCCTCCTGGTCGGTGTCGAGCTGGGTGGATTCGAAGCGTCCGGACTTGGTGAGCCAGGAGAACCAGCCCTTTTCCTTCGTCTTCATCTCCTTGCGGAGCTCACTGGCGGTGAAGTTGTTGTTGCCGTTGAAGCGGATCTTGCGGACCTCGTTCTTCTGGCCCTCGTCGATGACGAAGATCAGATCGGAGGCACCTTCCCGGCTGGTCGGCTGGGTGCGGTGGGTCACGGAAACGTCCGGATAGCCGTAGCCTTGGTAATATTTCTCGATGTTCCTGCGGGCTTCCAGGATCTGCTCGTCACTGAGGGCGCTGCCCGTCTTGAGCTTGGACTCCTTGGCCAGCTTCTGGTCCTTGAAAACGGTGTTACCGACGAAACCGACGCCCACCAGCTCCGGGCGGGTCGTCACTTCGGCGATGACCTTCACTCCGGCGCCGGAAGGCTCCGCGAGGAAACGCACGTCATCGACCAGACCGGATGCGAAAAGGGTGCGGATGTCATTGTCCAGGCCTTCGGCGCGGTAGGTCGAACCGGCCTTGGTGTTCATGAGGTTGCGGATGCGGGCCTCATCGACCGTTTTCGCACCGCGATACTGGATCGACAGTTCGGAAATGGTCTTTCCCTCGAAATCCTGTGCCTTCAGTTCTCCAGCCACCGAAAGCAGCGCGAGCGAGGAATAGGCGGCGGCCCGACCAAGGCGGTGGGTCATCTTTTTTCGTGTCGTGTGTTTCGGACGCATGTAGTGTTCTGGATGCACTATAAAGCCCGTCCCGACCCCTCCCCGTCAAGGTCAATAGCGGAATCCAACCGTTAGATTCTCCCCCGCGCGCGGCCGCGCGGATTTCCCGGGATGCGGGAATCCCTTGCCCCGGACCCTCCTCTCCACTACATCCGCCGCGTGCTCACGATCCACAAGCTCACCAAGACCCTCGGCGGCCGCACCCTGCTCCGCGAGGCGGAAATGACCATCAACTGGGGCGAACGCGTCGCCCTCGTCGGCCCGAACGGCGCGGGCAAATCCACCCTTTTCCGCATGATCCTCGACGAGGACCAGCCCGATGAAGGCACCATCGAGCGCGATGAATACGCCATCACCGGCTACCTCCCGCAGGAGGCGGGCGAGCCGACGGACGAGACGATCCTGGAGATCGCCATCGGCATCACGCCGGAACTCATCGGCTACCTGCGGACGATCCGCGAGGGCGAGAAATCCGGCAACCTTTCCTCCCCGGAGTTCGCCCACGCGCAGGACCAGTTCACCGCGCTGAACGGCTACCAGCTCGAGCCGAAGGCGAAGAAGATCCTCTCCGGCCTGGGCTTCAAGCAGGAGGACTTCGCCAAGCCCGCCCGCGAATACTCCGGCGGCTGGGTCATGCGCGCCCACCTGGCGAAGCTGCTGGTCATGGAGCCGGACCTGCTGATGCTGGACGAGCCGACCAACCACCTGGACCTCATTTCCCTGCTCTGGCTCCAGCGCTACCTGCTGAACTACTCCGGCGCCATCCTGATGATCTCCCACGACCGGGACTTCATGGACTCCATCATTGAGACCGTCGTCGAGATCGACCCGGACGCCGCCGCCCTCCTTTCCTACACCGGAAACTACAGTTCCTACCTGGAACAGCGGGAGAAGCGGTTCGAGCAGCAGACCGCCGCCTACCGGGCGCAGCAGAAGGAGATCGAAGGCCACCAGGAGTTCATCGACCGTTTCCGCCAGGTCGGCTCGAAGGCCGCGCAGGTTCAGTCCCGGATCAAGTTCCTCGAGAAGCTGGAGCGGGTCGAGAAACCACGCACGCCGAGGAAGCCGTTCAAGTTCAACTTCCCGCAGCCGCCGCGCTCCAACCAGAAGGTCATCGAGCTGAACCAGGTGGAGCAATCCTACGGTGACAAGCTGATCTACAAGGGCCTCGATCTGGTCGTGGACAAGGGCGAGAAGATCGTCCTCGTCGGACCGAACGGCGCGGGCAAGTCCACGCTGCTCAAGATCATCGCCGGAGTCATCCCCATCAACGGCGGCAAGCGCGAGCCGGGCTACGCCACGAAGATCGGCTACTATTCCCAGCACCGCTCGGAGGCGCTCAATGAGGACAACACCGTGCTGGAGGAGGTCATGGCCTCCTGCACCACCCTGCGGGAAGAAGACGCCCGCGCCATCCTCGGCTCGTTCCTTTTCCGCCGTGCGGATGTGGAGAAGCGCTGCGGCGTTCTTTCCGGTGGTGAGAAATCCCGCCTCAACCTGGTGAAGTTCCTCGTCGATCCGCCGAACCTGCTGCTGATGGACGAGCCGACGACCCACCTTGACATCCTTTCCATCGACTCGCTGGTGCAGGCGCTCAAGAATTACGAGGGCACGCTGGTCTTCATCTCCCACGACGTGCACTTCATCCGCACGCTGGCGGAAAGCACCTACCACATCACCCGCAACGAGAAGAACCCGGAGAAGGGCGCGCTGCTGACGAAGTACAGCGGCGGCTACGACTACTTCCTGGAGAAATCCGGCCTGAGCGACGACCGTGGTGCGGTGACGGCGTCCTGAGCCATTCCATGGAGCCCCGGCAGGTTGCGACCGCCGGGCGCGCCCACCCTCTGGAACTATGCTGCAACCTTCCATGCGACTGGTTTTCGAGAACATCGACTTCACCGTCGTCGGTCACATGCAGACGTTGCTGGAGGCTGAGGGGATTCGCACGGAACTGAGGAACGCGGGGGCGGCCGGGCTGGCCGGTGAGGTACCCTACACGCAGGTCTATCCGGAGCTGTGGGTGCTTGACTGGATGGATGAGCCGCGCGCGCTGGCAATCATCCGGGACTACCGGGAGAAAGACGCCGCCACCCCACCGGCGGAGGGCTGGAAGTGCCCGTCCTGCGGCGAGACCGTGGACGGGGTGTTCTCGGAGTGCTGGAACTGCGGTGCGGCGATGCCTGCCTGACGGGGATTTTGAAAAGTCGTGCACCGCAACCAGCGGGCGGTGCATGCTCCCGCCGAATGGTGCCCCCTCCCCTGCCGCTGCCCGCCTCCCTCACGCCGACGGACCGTCGGCTGGACCATCTGGACGCGCTGCGGGGTTTCGCCCTGTTCGGCATCCTGCTGGTGAACATGCATGGATTCAAATCATCCTTCGTTTCCTGGAGTGCCACGGAGGCTTACCTGCCGGGAATCTTGAATCTGCTGGCAATCCAGTTGATCGATGTCTTTGCGACAGGGAAGTTTGTTTCCGTCTTCTCGTTCCTTTTCGGGTTGGGGCTGGCACAGCAGTGGCAGCACTGGAGTGGGACGAGGCCAAGCCTGTTCCGTTGGTTCATCCTCCGCCGGATGTCGGTTCTCCTCATCTTGGGCGTCCTCCATGGCATGGTGCTATGGTGCGGAGATATCCTCACATTCTATGCGGTCATGGGGATGACCACGATCTTTCTCGTGCGCCGACGCACCCTCACCCTGCTGGTGCTGGCAGCGGTCGTGTTCCTGCTGCACAGCGGACTGTTGCTGCTGGGTTCCTATCTGGAGGCGACGTACGGAGAAATGAACCACAACTGGAGGGAAACGGCGGACGCCTGGGTGGAGTGCTACCAGTCGGATGATTTCTGGTGGATTACCAGTTCCCGGATCGACGAGTGGAAATATGCGATCGAAAGCCTGTTCCTCAGCCTGAGTTTCCATTCCTTCGTTTTTTTCCTGCTCGGCATGGCCGCGGGCAAAGCGGGGCCCTCCCAGTTGCTGGAGCGCCATGAGAGCCTCCTCCGGAAATGGCTTCCCCCGACTCTGCTAACAGGGATTGCACTCTCGGTGCTGGGCAAGGTGCAGGATTTCGGTTGGCTGCCATTTTCCGAACAAATGTGGTGGCTGCGTGCGGTGCAGTATCCCGGGGGAACCACCCTTATGGCGCTTTGCTATATCACCGGTGGCGCGTTGGTGTTCCACTCCGGCCGATGGCCCCACATCACCCGCTGGCTGTCCGCGGCGGGGAGGATGTCCCTGAGCAACTATCTGTTCCAGTCCATCGTCGCGAACGTGATCTTCATGGGGTGGGGTTTCGGTCTATATGGCAGGACGACCGCTTACTCAGGGTCGGTCATCTGCGTGGCGCTGTTCACCGGGCAGGTAGCACTCAGCCAACTATGGCTACGGAGGTTCAGGAACGGGCCGGTGGAGTATCTTTGGCGGAAGCTCGCCTACCGGGCGAAAAAGGAGTCCGCCGCGTGACTCTGGAAACCGAGGCCGGATAACCGCAGGGTGAAGGAACCGCGAATGCGGCGAATCCAGCGAATCTTTTTCTTCGTTCGTCAGATTCGCAGGATCCGCGGCTCCCAATCCTATCCGCCGCTTTTCGCAAAGGCCGACAGGATAGCTTCCGCAAATCAACCACCCAGCCGCTTCGTGAAAATGGAGCGCTCGTCGTTGCTGAAGCCGTCCGCCAGATAGAGGCTGGCGGCCTTTTCGTTGTGGTGGTTCACCTCCAGCCGCAGCGTGCGGATGCCCCGCTGCCGTGCCCATGCCTCCACCTCGCGGAATCCGTGCCGCCACTTTCCCCCGCCGCGGAACTCCGGGCTGATGAACAGCTCATCCAGCAGGACATACCGGCCGCCGAACTCCACACTGTAGCCCAATACGGCGACGAGATATCCGGCCAGCACGCCCTCCACCCGCAGCAGCCAGACGCCGCCCAGGCTTTCATCTGCCAGCAGATCCACCACCGCCCTGCGGACGGAGGCGGCATCGTGGACGAGCTGTTCCTCCGCATAGAACGCCTCCAGCAGGGGCAGCAATTCCTCCACATCGTCAGGGATGGCGTGCTGCCAGACGGAAAGCTCCGGTGTCATGCCCCCACCCTATCCTCCGGAAATTAGGAGTTGCAATCGGATGCCGTGGGATCTTTATTCAACCATATGGTTGAATTTAATTCCAGCAACCTTGACCGGACCTTCGCCGCGCTGGCGGATCCCACGCGGCGGAGCATCCTCGCGGAACTGGCGTCAAAGGGGGAGGAGCGCGTCACCGGGCTGGCCAAGCAACACGCGATGTCGCTGGCGGGCGTTTCCAAGCACCTCATCGTCCTCGAAAAGGCGGGGCTGGTGAAGCGCCGCAAGGATGGCCGGGTGCACACGATGACCCTGGAGGCCGCGCCGATGAGCGAGGCCCTGGCATGGATCGACCGTTACCGGACCTTCTGGGAGGCGAACCTCGACAGCTTTGAAACCTATCTCAAACAACTGCAGACCGGAAAACAGCAACCATGAACAACCAGAACGAACTGACGAAGCCGGACAACGCCACGCTGGTGATCCGGCGCCTGCTGGACGCCCCCGCGGAGCTGGCCTTTGACGCGTGGACCACCCCGGACCAGATCCAGCGGTGGATGCGCCCGGAGCCGGGCATGGAGATCCCCTTCGCCAGCATGGACCTGAAGCCGGGCGGCAGGTTCCGCATCCAGATGAAGAATCCTGAGGGGGAGTACTACACCGCCGCAGGTGAGTTCCACGAGGTGGTGCGGCCATCCCGGCTGGTCTACACTTGGGACTGGGAGGTGGACGGCAGCGGCGCGGAGCCGGGAGAGCTGGAGGGAAAGACCTCGCTCATCACCATCGAGTTCATCGCCTGCGGCGCGCGCACGGAGTTCATCATGACGCACACCCGCTTCGCCACCATCGAGAGCCGCGACAGCCACGCCGGCGGCTGGGGCCGTGCGGTCGAAACCTTCGCCGCCCATGTGGCGGGCAAAGCCTGAACCACCAACCCACCACGACCATGAGCACGCACCCCATCGCATCCACGGAGGAATGGACCGCCGCCCGCATCCGGCTGCTGGAAAAGGAAAAGGAACTCGTCCGGCTGGGCGACGAGCTGGCGGCGGCCCGCCGCGGCCTGCCGTGGCGGGAGGTCACGGAGGAGTATGTCTTCGACACGGCGGAGGGACCTCGCACGCTGGCGGACCTGTTCGGCGGCAGGAGCCAGCTTGCGGTGTATCATTTCATGTTCGCCCCGGAATGGAAAGAAGGCTGCCCGAGCTGCTCGTTCGTGTCCGATCACTTCGACGGCATGCTTCCCCACCTGGCGGCGCGGGACGTTTCGCTGGTAGCCGTGTCCCGCGCACCGCTGGAGAAGCTCTCCGCCTTCCGCAAGCGGATGGGCTGGAAATTCCCCTGGGTCTCGTCCGGCGGGAATCGCTTCAACCATGACTACGGGGTCTCCTTCACGGAGGAGGAACTGGCGGCGGGCAAGGTCCGCTACAACTACACGGAAAAGGAATTCCCCAGCACGGAAGGTCCGGGGATGAGCGTCTTCCGCAAGGCAGCGGACGGCAGGATCTTCCACACCTACTCCACCTATGAACGCGGCGTGGAGCGGCTGATGACCACTTACGACCTGCTGGACCTCATGCCAAAGGGTCGGGACGAGGACGGACTCCCCTTCACCATGGCGTGGCTCCGCTACCACGACCAATATGAAAGCGGCACCTTCGCCGATCCGGACAAGCCCTACTGGCCGAAGGAAGCTGCCAGCGGTGACAGCGGCCGCAGTTGCTGCGGCAACCGCTGATGAAACTCAAGCGGTCAGTTCCCGGGGAGGCCACGCTCCCCTCTTCCACCACGTGCTGCGGGTGCCGCCCGCCCCGTTGGCGTGGGGCGGGGCGCGCCGCCTCCTGGCTGCTGCCCGCCGCCCTGCTGGCAGCGATACCGAAATGCCCCGTGTGCCTGGCCGCCTACATCGCCCTGTTCACCGGCATCATCTGCCCGGCGGGGACGGCATCGCTCCTCAGGCATGCCGTCGTGGCGGTTTGCGTTGCCTTGCTCTTCATCTCCCTGGTCAGGCTCGTCCGGTGTTTCTGCAACCGTTGAGCGGACTTTTTCCCGACGCGGCTCAGAATCCCAACGCCGCGGCGACACCCGTGGAGCACGCGGCCACCGCATCCTCACGCGACCAGCCGAGAAAGGCGCACACGTTTTCCACCGCACGGTCCATCGTCAGTGAGGATCCGGCGAAGGTTTCCTTCCCCGGCTCACGGACGACGCCATCCTCCCCCACCTCCACCTCCACATGGGCGAGGGAGTAACGCCCCGGACCGCCACCCGCCGCGGCCATACAGTCAGTGGTGAAGAGAACCTTTCCCGGTGGCTTCGCCCGCACGAAGTTCCGCAGCACGCCGGGCGGCAGGTGGATGCCGTCCGGGATGAAGACCGCCATGAGCTCGTCCCGCGCCAGCACGCGCTGGATCACGTTGTCATGGCGGTGCAGGATGACCGGCACGCCATTCCCCACATGGGTGCAGAGCGTCATGCCCGCGCGGATGGCAGCATCGATGTGCGCGTCCGAGGCATTGGAATGGCCGATGGCCGTCCGCACGCCACGGGATGCGGAGTGCGCGATGAGTTCCGGCGAACCGGGCAGTTCCGGCGCGAGCGTGACCAGCCGCAGCAGGCCGCCCGCCGCTTCCTGGAAAAGATCGAACGCGCGCAGGTCCGGCGCGGACATGTGGCGGGGATCATGCGCGCCATGGTAACCCGGTTCCGGCAAGAGCCATGGTCCCTCCAGATGGAATCCTGCGATGATCTCCCGGGCGGCGGGTGACGCCTCCCGGAGCTTCCGGAAATGCTCCAACCGCCGGCACAGGGCATCGGCATGGTCCGTAATGAGGGTGAGCAGGATCTTTCCCGTGCCGTGGAGCAGCAGGGCCTCCATCGCCCGCTCCAGGGCGGCGGCGTCCACGTCATCGCGCTGGAAGTCCACCCCGGCGAAGCCATTCACCTGGAGATCGAAGTAGGGTGCGGCAGGCATCATCCGGAAAAGTCAGTGGTCGAGCAAGGAGGCGGAGTCGTCATCGAGATAGAGGAACGAATTCGCATGTCCGCGCAGCAGGGTGGCGGGACATGCGGTGCCGACCGGCCCCAGCAGGGTGTTCCTCACTGCTTCCGCCTTCCTCACTCCGGGGACGATGCACACCAGCATCCCCGCCCCGGCGAAGACCGGCAGCGTGAGGCTGAGCGCATGGGTGGGCACCGCGTCCAGCGTGGGAAAGCAGCCGTCATTCACCTGCTGCTGGCGGCAGATGCCGTCCAGTTCCACCTTTTTGATGAGATACGGATCGTTGAAATCCGCGACCGGCGGATCGTTGAAAGCGATGTGCCCGTTCTCGCCGATACCCATGCTGATGATGTCGATGGGGGCGGCGGAGAGCAGCGCCTCATAGCGGACGCTTTCCGCGGATGGGTCCGCCTCCCCGCCGATGGGGTGGAATCCGGCCACCTCCACATGATCCAGGAAGTGCTCCCGCAGGTAGCTGCGGAAGCTCTGCGGTGAATCCGCCGTGAGGCCGACATACTCGTCCATGTGGAAGATCTCCACGTTCCTCCAGACCTCCGGCGCGGAGCGCACCAGCGGGATCAGTGCGGCGTAGTAGTCATCCTGCGATGGGGCGCAGGCCATGACCATGCGCGCATTGCCCTTGTCCGCGACAATCCGGAGGATCTCTTCATGGACCTTCGCGGCGGCCGCAACGCCCATCTCCCTCCGGTTGAAATGAATGAAGACTGCGGGCTGGGCGAGTGGGTTGGCGGACATGGTCAAGGGCTTCTGGCTACTCCCCATCCATACGTGAACCGCTTCTTTCCGTCTATCGGCGTATGGCCCGGATCAATCCGCTTTTCCCTTCAAAAGTGATGCTTTTCCTACGGACGGTCAGATCCGGCATACTGGATCATTGGGAAGCACATCCGGCCCGCGGCCACACGATCTCTGAAACGATTCCACAAAATGGCTTGGAGGATCTGACTCCATAGGCTTGCTCAGATCAACGGATCGCCCCACCACTTATCTTTGGTCAATGACGAGGAAGTCGAAAAGATCGAGAAAATCGAAGAAACCAGAAACGCGCATAGCGGGCCTGGTGACGGCGGGTATTATTGCTGTATTCTTCGGCCTGTTTCAGCTGATATATGCCATCCCCTACCATTCCCCCGGAAGCGCGGACAAATCCGGAGGCCTCACCTCAAATTTCTCCGGCCACAGTGCAAGGTTTACAGGTGGCCTGGTGCTGCTTGTGGGCTGCTTCATATTGTCCTCCGCCCGAAGAATAACGAAACCGAAGGCGCGAAAGCGCCATGAGGATGGCAAATCGGAATGGCGGAACCCTACCCTGTCTGACACAACGGGAACTCCTTGGGAACATGACCAGGATCACACCAAGAGATGAACCGGACAATCCGCGACAGTCGATGCCTGGCCGCAGGTGAGGTAAAAGGATCCAGCGCATCCCGGACACCCTCCCCCGCGCCGGATCATCCGGCAACGGTCACCACCTTCAGGTGCAGGTGGATGACATCGTTCACCACGTGCTGGCCCAGCCGGGAGAAGAACCTGCCGGAACCGTAGATGGAACCCCACTGCGTGCGGTCGAAATCAACCATCGCCTGCGCGACGTATGAGCCGTCGTCCTTCCGCGCCACCAGCGCATCGAACGAAACGGGTATCACCTTTCCGCGCAGCGTCAGGTTACCCTCGATGCAATGGTTCGGCAGGCCGTCGCTGACGCCATCAATCCGAGTCGCGGAGACCACCGTGAAGGTGGCCACCGGGTGGTCCCCTATGCTGAAGAAATCATCACTCCGCAGATGGTCCACCAGCATGCGATTCATTGCCGTGTCCGTCAGATCCGTGCAGGCCAGCGAGTCCATGTCCACATGGATCTCCCCGGCCACCAGCACGCCGTCCCGGATCTCCACGCAGCCGCCCGCGAGCTTCAGCGATCCGGTGTGGAAGTTGAAAAGATTCCTGCCCGTCCAATGGATGGAACTGGCTTCCGGATCGACCGCCAGCTTTCCGTTCGATGAAGCGGCGGCATCCCCCTTCCCCTCGGGGGTGCCGCCGTCGGCCTTCCATTTTTCCAGACCGCCGGACAACACGGAGACATCCGTGTATCCCGCCTCCTCCAGCCGCGCGACGGCGACCTCCGCCTCCTTCGTGGAGTCACAGTATCCGCAGACGGTGAGCGCGGTCGCCGTATCCGGAAACGCCTGCTTCACCTTGTCGATGAACGCGGTTTCGTAGACGCAGAGATTCACCGCACCCGGAACATGCTCCGCCTCGTAGGAATCCGCGGATAATACGTCGATCAATGTGGAGGAAGGAGAAGAAGCCATGGTCCCGATCTAACACGGCTGAGGGTGGGATGCAACCTGGGGAAGGATCAGATGGAGCGCGGACTTCACCCGCCGCTACCCGGGCGAGCGCCACAGGTGCAGCACGGCGTAGCTCCGCCATGGACGCCATGGTTGGGACAGCACCTCAGCCTGCTTCGCGGTCACGCCGCCGAGCCGATTGCGCACGGCGATGTCTTCCTTCGGAAAGGCATCCGGCCAGCGCAGCGCGCGCATGGCGATGTAGTGCGCGGTCCACGGGCCGATGCCAGGCAGGGCCTCCAAGCTGCGGATGGCGGCGTCCGGATCGCTTCCCGGCTCCAGGGAGAACGCACCGGAGCAGAACGCCTGTGCCAGGGCGAGGATGCACCGCGACCGCGCGCTGACGATGCCCAGCCGGGCGACGTCATCCACGCTGGCGGCAGCCACCTTTTCCGCTTGCGGCGAGAGGCGCGTCAGCTCCGGGAAAGGCGTGGCGATCTTCTCCCCGAACGCCTCCGCGAACCGCCCCGCGATGGTCGTGGCCGCACGGACGGTGATCTGCTGGCCGAGGATGGCGCGGACCACCATCTCGAAACCATCGAAGGCACCGGGGACGCGCAGCCCGGGATTCCGCTCCACCGTCTCACCCAGCACCGGATCCTTCCCCAGATGGGCGGAGATGAGATCCGGCCTGGCCGCGAGGTCGAAGACATTCCGCAGCCGCCCCAGCAACGCGGGCAGCACCGGAACCAGGGAGTGGCAGAACTCCACCGCCAGCGCGTGCTTCCGCGCCGCATGCGTGACACGGATCCATCCCGTATGCCCGCCGATGCGGACGGTCCGCAGATAGGCGTCCTCCGTCACGCACTCCACGTCCTTCATCGTTCGTCCACGGAGGAAATCCAGGATGCCGTCCCAGTCGTAGGGTGGCCGGTAGCTGAGCAGCAGCGAGGAGGTATCACCATGAACCGCAGCCTTCCCTCCCCCGCCCGCCGCTTCCTTCCGCAGCCGTCCCGGCGGCATGCGGTAGTGCGTGACGAAGGCATCGTTGAATCGCCGCAGGCTCGCGAAACCACTGGCAAAGGCCACATCGATCACAGGCAGCTTTGTTTCCGTGAGCAGTTGTTTCGCCAGCAGCAGCCGCCGCGTCCGGATCAGCTCGATGGGTGAAACGCCCAGCTCCGCCTGGACGATCCGCCGCAAGTGCCGCGAACTCATCCCCAGCCCGGCGGCGATTTCCTCCAACCCCGCCTCCTCGCTGTCCTGCAACCCCTCCCCGATCCGCTGGACGATGAGGTGGGCGATGCGGTGCGCCTTGTCCACCGGAGCATTCCCCGGCGCCAGTTCCGGACGGCAGCGCAAGCACGGACGGAAGCCTGCCTTCTCCGCGGACTCCGCACTGGCATGGAAGACGCAGTTCCTCCGCGCAGGCGTCTTCGCCGGACAGACCGGACGGCAGTAGATGCCCGTGGACGTCACGCCGACAAAGAACACGCCATCGAACCGGGCGTCATGGGAGGCCAGGGCTTGATACGCGGCATCGTCATCGATCATGCTGCGACGGTAGCCCGTTTCACGGCAGATACTCGCCATTTCCGGACATGGAATGGAAATTCGCTTTCATGTCCGGAAATGGCCAGCTTCCACCCCGCATATGGTGCATGGTGGAGCCATGAAAACGACGAAGAACTGGTTCACGAAAACAATGCCCTCCCCTGTCGGCGTGCTGACGCTTGTCGCCGGAGAGACGGGACTGGCGGCGGTACTGTGGGAGAATGACGACCCGAAGCGCGTGCCGCTCCACCCGCGCGCGGAAAGCCCCGACCACACCGTTCTGCGGGAGACTGAGAGGCAACTGGCCGCCTACTTCGCCGGTCGGCTGCGCACCTTCGACCTGCCGCTGGAGTTCCATGGCACGGAGTTCCAGAAAAGGGTATGGGCCGCGCTCACCCGCATCCCCTTCGGCGAGACGCGGACCTACGCACAGATCGCGGTGGAAGTCGGCAGCCCGGCCGCCGTGCGGGCCGTGGGCGCGGCGAACGGACGGAACCCCATCTCCATCATCGCGCCATGCCACCGGGTCATCGGCTCGAATGGCAAGCTCACCGGCTTCGCGGGAGGACTGGAGGCGAAGACATATTTGCTGGGATTGGAGGACGGGCGGCTGCTTTGATACAGGAAGCATGGAATACCACATCGACCATCAGGCGGACGCGGACTCACTGCCCGCAGCCGTCCGCAAGGGTATCCGGGAAGCGGACCCGGGTAAACTGGGAGGGCGCGACTGGCAGCCCCTCCACCTTTCCCTGAAGGGCGATGACGGCACCGTGGCCGGCGGCCTCTACGGCGCGACCATGTGGTCATGGCTGATGATCGACGGACTGTGGATCTCCCCTTCCCTCAGGGGCCGGGGTTTCGGAAGGAAGTTGCTGCTTGCCGCGGAGGCCATCGCCACCAGCCGGGGCTGCACCGGATCATGGCTCGGCACCTTCGATTTTCAGGCCCGGGATTTCTACGAACATCTGGGCTACCGCGTGTTCGCCGAACTGCCCGGTTTCCCTCCCGGACACACGCATTTCCATCTGTCGAAGACGCTCGTATCGGAGAGGGAGGAAGCGGGACCGATCTGTTAGAACATGCATTTGCTCCTTACCCGGTTGCATCGGGGACCAGGAGATTGTGAAGTGGCCGTGCACCACCTCCTCCCTGCCATGAATCCACCCCGGTCCAATGCCATCTGCATCTATTGCGGCTCCAGTCCCGGACTGCTGCCGGAGTATGCGGAGGCCGCGGTGCATGTGGGCCGCACTCTGGCCCGGCGCGGCATCACCCTGGTGTATGGCGGTGCGCACGTCGGCCTCATGGGCATGATGGCGGATGCGGCGTTGGAAGCAGGTGGCCGGGTCATCGGCGTCATGCCACACCTGCTCATCGGGAAGGAAGTCGTCCACCCCGGACTGACGGAACTCCACGCGGTGGAATCCATGCACCAGCGCAAGACGCTGATGGCGGATCTTTCGGACGGCTTCATCGCCCTGCCCGGCGGCGTCGGCACGCTTGAGGAAATCTTCGAGGTCTATACGTGGACCCAGATCGGCTTCCACACAAAGCCCTGCGCCTTCCTGAATGTGGCGGACTTCTACTCCCCGCTGTTCCGATTTCTGGAACACGCCGTCGCCCAGCGCTTCGTCCGGGAGGAACACCACCGCATGCTGGTGATGGAGGAGAGCATCGAGGATATTCTTGATCGGTTTGCGAACGAGGAACCGGTCATCGCGGACAAGTGGATGGACATCAAATCCGAAGAACGATGAAACAAGATCCCACAGCACGGGACGCGGAGCGCGGCAGGGCATCCACCCGTGTGTCTTTCAGGTGGGTGAGGTGAGGGATCGGTCAGCCGTTGCAACCGGGTAAGGAGGGAGGACATGGAGGCTTTGCCGCCATGTCCTCCCTCCTTACTGGCTCACCGGCGGACGATGACGGGAGTGCCGATTTTGACGGCTTCGTAGAAGCGCTTGGCGTGGCGCGGCGGGAGGCGGACACAGCCGGCGCTGGCGGGGTAGCCGGGGACGTTCCCGGCGTGGAGGCCGTAGGCACCGGTGAAGCGCATGAAATACGGCATGGGCACGCCCTCGAACCGGCTGCCGGGCGGGCGGCCACCTTTCCGGATGTCGATGTTCTCCTTCACCACCTCGCCGTTGCGGACGTAGTTACCGTAGAGGGATGACCGGTGGTCGGGGCTTTTCTGGATGATGCGGTAGCGGCCGGTGGGGGTGGTCTTTCCTTCCCTGCCGGAGGAGATGGGGGCAATGGCGACGACTTTGCCGTGCTGGAAAAGGGTGGCTTTCTGGTCGGTGAGATCGACCTCGATCTTCCGGCCGCTGGTGCCGCCGCGGTCCATCATGCCGCCTAGCTCGGGGATGGTGGTGCAACTGGTGAGGCAGGCAACGATGGCGGCGAGCGGGAGTGCGATGGGACGGGACATGGAAAGATGGATGCTACCCTCTCCCACGGGTGCCGGGAATTGTCAAATGATCAGCTTCCGCCGGCGTTGCAACCGGGTAAGGAGGTTGGACACTCCTGTCCAACGGCGGCATTGGCGAATGAAGCAAGGGGTTGATCTATTCCTGCGGTGCCTTTGCTGTGGGTTCCGGTTGCAGCCGTAGGACAGGAGTGTCCTACCTCCTTACTTCACCGCTTCCTTGTATTTCACCATCAGGTCGTCCGCGCGCTTCTTCGCTTCGTCCAGCGGCAGGCCGGCCTTCACGCCGGGGCGGAGGTGCTTCGTTTCGGAAAGCCAGGCATACTCCAGCACACCCGCCCGTTCAGAGAGAATCTTGAGGGCGTCACCGGTCGGTAGGACGGGCTCACCCGGAAGCTTCAGCAACGACCACAGTCCCTTGACGGCGGCTTCCGCGATGAAGCGGTGGCCGTCACCGCCGGGATGGACGCCGTCCTTCGCGTAGATGAAGGAGGGATCCTTCGCCTTCTCATCCGCCACGGCGCGTTTCAGATCGGGGCGGATGTCCACGGTCTCCCAGCCTTCCGCCCGCATGGAGACCAGCCAGGCGGCATAGGTGTCCAGCACCTTGTCATAGCCCTGCGTGTCCTTCTCCGGGGTGTCCGGCATGAACAAGGGGGCGGAGAGGAAAATGATGCGCCCGCCGATCTTCTCCACCTCCGCCTTCAGACGGATGGCTCCCTTCACATGGGCGGCCTGCCTCTGCGGATCGAGCGGCAGGTAGATGCCATCGTTCATGCCGTAGCAGGCGAAGACGAGCGTTGGCTTGTAAGCGGTGAGGAGACGGCCCAGCCGTTCGTGCAGATCGGGCCGGGAGAACTTGCCGCCGGCATGACCGTCTTCGGAAAGACCGGACACGGTCTCACTGCCGAGGCCCATATTGACGATCTCCGCATCGCGGTAGGCGTCCGTATTCCGCAGCGCGCCCTCCACGAGCGTGGCCCACCGGCCATCCTGGGTGATGCTGTCGCCCAGAAAAAGGATACGTGTTTCCGCCGCACCGAGCATGAGCGGGAGGCACAGGAAAACAAACAGGAGTCGGATCATGGCAGGAACGGTCGGGAATGGATCACTCGTTCCTGCGGTTGAGGAACTGCGGGCTGCGGACAACAGCCAGGACCGCAGTGGAGAATTTCCCTTCGGAGGATTTCAGCGACGAAGCGATCTCCTCGATGAGCACCTTGTCGCTTGGCAGGACGGAGCGGCCGAGGGCGTAGCCGATGAGCTTGCGGGCGAGTACCTGGTTGAACTCCCGGTCGTGCTGACCGAGGTAGTTGCGAAGACCATCAATACCTTCCATCTTGGTCCCGTCCTTGAGGGAGCCGGTGTCGTCGATGGCCAGTCCGTTCTCGTCCTTGTCGCGGAAGCGGCCGAGGGCATCGAAGCCCTCCAGCGCGAAGCCCAGCGGATCGATCTTGTCATGGCAGGAAGCACAGGCCTTGTCCGCCCGATGGGACTCCAGCTTCTCGCGGACGGTCATCGGCTTGTCGGAGTGCTCCGGGAAAGGCGGGACATCGGCGGGCGCGGGCGGAGTCGGCATGCCCAGCACGGCATGGAGCAGCCAGTCGCCGCGCAGCACCGGGCTGGTACGCTGCGGGAAGGACGTCTTCACCAGCACGCTGCCCATGCCCAGGATGCCGCCGCGGTGATGGGAGGATACGGACACCTTCCGGAACTCACCTCCGGTAACGCCCGGGATTCCGTAGTGCTTCGCCAGCCGCTCGTTGAGGAAGGTGTAGTCCGCCAGGATGATCTCCTTCACCGGGCGGTCGTTGCGGATGAGGTGGCTGAAAAACTCCTTCGTCTCGCGGTGCATGTCGGCCCGCAGTTCCGGCGTGAACTCCGGGAACTTCCCGGCATCCACGGTGGAGTGCTTGGTGAAATTATGGAACTTCAGCCATTGCCCGGCGAACTCCTCCGCCAGAGCGGCGGAGCTTTTCCCGGCGAGCATCCGCTTCGTCTGGGCCTCCAGCACTTCCGGCTTCAGCAGGGATCCATCCGCCGCCGCTTTCCGCAGGGCATCATCCGGGCTGGACGACCAGAGGAAGTAGCTCAGGCGGGACGCCAGCTCCCACGCATCCACCGGATGGACGCCGGGTTGGTCCGACTTCTCCAGCCGGAAAATGAAATCCGGGGAGATGAAGACGCGCATCAGCACCTCCCGCGCGGCGGACTCACGGTCCAGCTCACGGCTGCGTGCCTCATCGTAGATGGCGTTCAGGCCGGTCCTTTCCTCCGCTGACAACGGCCTGCGCCATGCCCTGGAAGCGAAGTGGTGGAGATGCCCCTGCACCGACTGGTCCCACTCCTTCTGGATCTTCGCGTCAGGATTTTTCGGACTCAGGATGCGCCAGTCCTTCAGCATCCGCCGCATGCGGTCCTGCTCCTGCACGCTGATGAAGCTGTTGAGCTGGGCGTCGCTGAAATAATAAACTCCATCACTCTTTCCGTCCTTGAAGCGGTAGTTCCGCGCCACCTGTTCCAGACGGCGGGCGTATTCATCCGGGAAGATCAGCTTCATCCTGCTGAAATCACCCATGGTGCCGCGTGCCGCCTCCGTCTGCCGCTTCCACATCACCAACGCACCAGGGATGATTTTGGTGGGATCCGGCGGCTTCATGCCCGTGGCGGTGAACTGGACGGTCGCGAAATCCACCTCAGGACCGGACATCTCCAAGCGTCCCTTCACGCTCACGGATGCCTCCTCCCCGAAGGGCAGTGTGACGACCACCGGTGCCTGCAACACCAGCATGGTCGGCTCCAGCGGCTTGCCGAGCGGATGCTTTCCGAAAAGCGCCAGCGCCTTCTCCCCTTCCTCCACGGCTTTCTTCAGTCCGGCGATGCGGGCGGAGTCCGCGTCCGGCTTCTCCCCGAGCTGCTTGATGAGCGTGGTGTTCCCCTCGATGCGGCGCTTCAGCCAAGTGACGTAGTTCTCAAACTTGCCGTTCCGCTTGATGGCGATCTTCTCGATAATGACCATGTCACCGCGGCTGCCATCGCCCGTGTCCCCGGCGACGAGGTGAATCGGCTGCCCCGGTTTGATGGGCGTGGTCATCTCATACGCCCGCAGTCCGTCGGAGTCCTGCTGGCGGCGCTGGGTGCGCACCCAGCCGAGTGCACCGTCCGTATTGGTCCACGACCTCCGCTCCGCCTGGATCGCGGAGATCCTCGCTGCGACGGCGGCGGGGACCGCCTTCAGATTCCCCTCATCCGGGCCGGGCAGTTCACGCCAAGCAACACGGGTCAGATCGAGGAAGCGGGACTTGACCTTGTCGCTGTTGAGCATCTCCCACCAGTTGGAGAGGAATGCGGAGGAAAGCCCTGCTTCCTTCGCCAATTGATCGAGCGATTCAGCGCCGGTTTTCTCCCGGTGCTTGAACTTCCAGCAGGCGGTCATGTAGTCGCCCTCCCGCATGTCCTCCCCGTCCTTCGGGATGTGGGGTTCCGCCATCTTCTGGTACCAGACGTAGAGCGAACGCTCCGCCTGGTCCTTCAACTGGAGCGGACCGCGCAGGCCGACCCTCGTTTCCTGGAACATGACGCCGCGCCCGGGCAGGATGGCGGCATGCTCCGTCAGTTTCCGCGCGGCGGACAGGTATTTGTCGATCTGCTGGGGACTGACGAAAAGCACGTCCCCCACGTTGGAAAAACCCTCACCACCACCGCCGTCCGGCAGGAAATCCTTCGCCAGACCATAGTCGATGCCGGTCAGCGCCCGGATGGTGTTGTCGTACTCCGCGTTTGTCAGGCGGCGGACGGTGACCGGACCGGGATCTCCGGCATTCGCCTTTGCGGCGGATGCCAGGGAGCCGTCCAGCCACTTCGTGATCAGTTCCTTTTCCGCCGAGGCGGGCTGCGGATCATCCTCCGGCGGCATGTCACCACCATGGATGGCCTCCGCGACTTTCTCCCACATCTCGAAATTGCCGGCCACCTTCGGGTCTTCCGCCAGTTTCTTCAGGTCCACCCCCCCCTTGGTCTTCTTTCCACCATGACACTCGAAGCAATACTTCTCCATGATGGGACGCACCGGCTGCCAGTCCGTCTCGGCGGCATGTGCGGCGGTGAGGGAGATGGCGGTGACGAGAAGGGTTCCGGAGCGGAAAATCATGCAGGATCGTGAAAATTCGGCACCCCGGGCGGCCAGGGGCGCGGCGAGGATAGCGAGATTACGCGGGTCCGGCCCGGAAAATCTCACCGACCTGTGATTTCCATTTCCTCCGCAGGCCGGGAAACCTGCGGCTCCCCGGATTCCGCCACCTCAATCCGGAGGTCGGCCCCCGATTTCGGAAGATGGGCGACGTAGGTGTATCCCCATTTTTCCGCCCGGATCAGGTAACCTCCCATGAGATTGTCCGGCAGGATGGCGGTGAATTCCTCCAGCATGTCCCATCCATGGGATTTCAGGGCATCCCGGATGATATCGTGGCTCTCACGGTTCATCCGTTCCTCCGGAAAGCGGTAGGTCGTGCTCCAGGATGCGCCGGAAGCTCCACGCTGGGGTTCCCCTTTGCTCTGCGACGAGAGCTGTTTGAGGCGCTTGTCGATCGGATCAACCGTGGAAGAAACCTGGTGGATCGTGTAAGTGATGTGCGCGAAAAGGCCCAAGACAGCAAGCAGCCCGATGATGGCGGCCCGCTTCAACGGCCTCGCCAGCGGGTGACGGTTCACCCCGAACCCGTCGGACAGCCCGGCCATCACTGGATTTCCGTGCCGCTCGTCGGGTTGATCCAGCGGACGACCTTGCCACCCACGATATAGGCCTTCGCCTTCCGGGACTTCAGGCCCAGGATGGTCTGCGCCTTGTAGCTGATGGTTCCGGTGTTGAACTTCTTGCCGTCCACTTCCTCCGGCTCGCCGCCGGCCCATTCGCTCACCTGGTCGAACTTGATGTCCTTGATCGTGGCCCCCTTGAGGCTGTCCTGCATGGTCTGGACGATTTCGTCCGCGGACATGGAAACGAACTCACCGGTCGGCTCCGCAGGAGCGTCCCCGGGCTTCAGGGCCGGGTTGGTGCCGTCCGTCGGGGCGTCATTCTTTGCATCGTTGGATGCGGTTTCGGTATTGTCGGGCGTTCCACCCGCCATGTTTCCGGAGGACTCATTCTTCGCCATCCCGTCCTGCGGGGCGGTGGACTGCCCGTCGGCAGGCTGCCCGTCCATCGTCTGCGCCTGGGCGGCGACCGGCGAAGGAGCGGTGGGGGCGACCCCGATCAACTGCTCACGCACGTCCGTATTCTGGATCTCCACCTCTCCCTCGATGTTCGGGGAACCCGTGCCTACGATGAGGGTCCCCTGCCCGAGACGGAGGAGTTTCAGTTTGGTGCCGGTGGGCACGGGTATTTTCAGGCCGGACGAGGAGTCGGTCAGTTCGGCCTCCTTTTTGAGAGTCACTTCCTTGGGAAGCTGCTCCGGCGCATACACCCGGGGATCCACCCGCGAAAGATACACTTCCTCCTGGTTTCCGGGCTGCTGTGGAGGAGGTGGTGCCGTGGGCGAAAGGCCGGTGAGTTCGAGGCGCAGGGAAGGCTCGGCGAAGTAGCCGAAGACACCTGCACCGCCGACCACGAGGAAATTCGCGAAAAGTTTCATGTTGTGGGGTGATACGTAGCAAGCGGCCCGGATTTTGGAAAAGAATTTTTCCGGAGTCCGGGAGGAACTTCCTCACACTCCTCCGATGTGTGCCAAGGCCTTGTCAAAGCTGCAGTTCGCCAGGTAATGGCGGAGCTGCGGGTCGAGCTGGGAGCGATTCTCCAGAGTCCAAGCGGAAATCCCTTCCGAGACCTCCTTGAGAGCTTCCAGATGCCCCTCGGAATCCCGGTCCCGCCACGCATGGTCGGAGATCACGGCAAGACGGCGGCGGAGAAGATCGGCGAGTTCAGGGTGCATGGGAGAGAGGATGGGGAAGGCGCGACGCGCCAGTAAGGAGGAAGGACACTCCTGTCCTTCGGCGGCATTGGCGAAACAAGAAGGAGAAGTTTCCAGTTTTCAGGAAAGAAAAGAAAGCAGATCGCGAATCCGGCGAAATTTTGAAGGAGGTCATTTCTCTCTGTGTTCTTTGCGCACTTGCGACTTTTCGGTAAGTCTTTTGTGATTCGCCAATACCGTCGGAGGACAGGAGTGTCCTCCCTCCTTACTGCCTCCTCATCAATTCCTCACCACGAAATCCGGCAGGCCCTCCCCCTGCTCCGGCTCAAGCGGCAGGATGGGCTTGGCCGGGTCCACGGTGACGTCCGGATCGTCCGCCGCGAGGTGGCGGTGAAAGCAGAGGAAAGTGCCGCGCAGGCCGAAGAGGCCGTCGAAGCGGACGGGTCCCCAGTGCCAGTCGGTGCGATAGGGAGCGGCGGATTTCATGGCTTTCTGCGGCGGATGAGGGATAGGAGCGCGCGTGGGGAAATCTGGATAACCAGAGACGCGGCGAGGAGCAGGACGATGCCCAGGCGGCCCATGTTCCAACGGGCCTCCTCCGCCGGTTTGACTTCCTTTCCGAGCAGGGAGGTCACCGCAGGGAAGGTCGAGGTGGCGTATTCGAGGAAGAATTCGTTGCGGATGGGCTTGAGGAAAGACGTGTCCGGCACCAACGGGCCGAAGGTGTCCGCCACCTCCTTCGCGGACCGTTTGTCATTGAGGACCAAGCGGGCGATATCGGTGCGGACCTCCGCTTCGGTGAGACGGCGGCCGGTCTTTTCCTCCAACCGGCCGAGGAAAGCCGCGGGATCCGTTTTCCAGACATCCACCAAGGAGCGGGCGAAGTTGTAGGTTTTGAAAAGCGGCTTCAGTTCCTCCTTCGTGATGATGGAGGGATGGTCGCGCAGCCCGCAGATGGCGGCCTGGTAGGCCCAGCGGGAAGGCATGGCCTGTGCGGGCCACGGCGGAGGCGCCGCCTCGTCGTCCGGGATGACAGGTCGCGCGTTCGGCCAATGGAGGTGGGAGAGGTCCCTGAAATCGAAGGGCGCGGCCCCGCAGAGGATCATCTGCGGCACCAGCATGAGCGGCACGGCGGCCAGCGCCACGCGCTCCGAGATGCCCGGCAGCGCGGAGACGAACAGCCCGAGCGCGACGCTGGTCCACCCGGCCAGCGTGAGGGCCAGCCACAGCTCCATCTTTCCATATGGCAGGCCGATGATCCACGCGCCGGTCCACACCACCAGCGCGGCCTGGAGGGCGCTCTGGAGTGCCAGACCGGGGAGCTTTGCCAGCAGCCAGAACGTGCCCGGTATCTTCAACAAGCGCTCGCGCAGCCGGTGGGCGCGGTCCTTCACCAGCTCCTGCACGGATGAGGAAAGCGCGAGGAACTGGACCAGGATGACATTCAGGAAACAGAACGCGGGCAGATGCCGGTTCGCGGTGAAGGAGTAATTCCCCTCCCCCGTGATAATGCGGCAGACCCAGGCGACGATGGCCGCGAGCACCACGGCGATAACGCAAGAAGCCGCCACGGAGCGCCAGCCACGGATGCGCCGCAGCGACTCCCGCCGCAGTAATGTGAGCGCGGTGACGCCGGCCCACGGCTTCCCGGCGGAGGCCGTTTCCGGAGCGGCGGCGGAATCCTCCCGGCGGATGAGCGGAGGCTCGTAGGCATGGCGGGCACCGGCGTAGCGGAGCTTCCAGAATGCGGGGTCGAAATTCCGCCGCTGCGCCCCGCCGTCTAGCGTGGTCCGCCTGCCGACCAGCGAGTCGAGGATGCCGTCAGGCCCCCAGTTCTGCCGCACCGCGCCCGCCGCATGGATGCCGAAGTAATCCCGCGTCGCCTCCGGCGTGCCGAAAAATGCGAGCCGTCCGCCGACATCCAGCACGATGACCTTGTCGAACCTGGCGAAGACTTCCGGCGATGGCTGGTGGATGACGGCCATGACCAGCACGCCCGCGTCCGCCCGGGTGCGGAGGATTTTCATGACACCCTCCGCATCCGCACTGGAGAGCCCGGACGTCGGCTCGTCCAGCAACAGGGCATCCGGACGCCCGATGAGTTCCAGGCCGATGTTGAGGCGCTTCCGCTCCCCGCCGCTGAGGACCTTCTCCGTCACGCTGCCCACGCGCAGCGCACCCTTCGCCTCCAGTCCGACGGCGGCGAGCGTGCCGGAAATATCGGGCGCGGCCTCCGTCGTGCGGAGCGCGGCGGCGTAGCGGAGATTCTCCGTAACGGTGAGTTCCGCGAAAAGCACGTCGTCCTGCGGCACCAGCGCGAAGGACGGACGGACGGACGCCGGTAAAATGCCAACCTTTCCGGAGGTGAGGGATAGCCCGCCGGACAGCACGCTCATCAGCGTGGATTTCCCGCAGCCGCTGGGTCCCATGACGGCCACCAAGTCCCCGGACTCCAGCGCCAGCGTGATGTCGTCCAGCCCGGACTGCCCGTCGGGAAAGCGCAGCGTGGCATGATCCAGATGCAGCGACCAACCGCCACGCTCCCCGTGACTGGCACAGCGGATGAGGCGTGCGGCGGGGATCTTCCGCCCGCCGATGACAAGCTGATCCGCAGGCAGGACGGGCACCGCCCCCGTGATGCTACGGCCGTTCACGAGGACGGTGTCATGCGGGGTAAGGAACCATCCGTTATCCCACGACAGACGCGCCAGAGCACTCTCCGCGGAAAAAGAGACTGCCAGCCCGCCGGCATCTGGAACGACATGCAGGTCGGGAAAGAACTTCGCCGCCGCGAGTGCGGTGACGGCGGACAGGTCCAGCCGTTCCTCCCCGCCGATGAGGATGTGGTCCGACTCCTTCAGCCACTGGCTGTGCCGCGCGGGCCAGCGCAGGCCGGAGAAAACGAGCGGCTCCGGACAATCGTGCCGGACGAACCAATGGCCGCCGCTTTCCAGCATCCGCAGCGTCCCACCGGGCAGTCCGCGCAAAGCGGTGTGTCCGTCCCGCGCCGGATTACTGGAAAATGAAAGGATGCCATCACTCCCCGTGGAAACCCCACCGACGAAAGCCGCCACCTTTTCCAGCCATGGCCGGGTCCACCCCAGCGACGCGATCTTCTCCGACATCGGACCGGACAGGTGCGAAGGCAGCGTGGCGGCTGCCTCCACCAGGTTGACCGTGAGGTAGATCTGGTGCTCCGTCGCGGCAGGTGGCTCCACGCTGGCGGGGATCTCCGCGCGCCGCAGCATCACTTCCGAAACGAGTGCCGCCCGTGCCGCAGGCAGGAACATGCCGATACGTTCCTCCGTGTAGCGGCAGAACGCTTCCAGCGTCTCCCCCTCCCCTGCCGCCAGCCATGCCAGATGCAGGTAGACCGACTGCAGCACCGGATCCTCGAACGAGGCGGAGGCGGCACGCGCGGTGATGGCGGAGGACGGAGGCATTAAGGAAAAAGGGAGGACCCGCGCCCTCCCTTCCACGGTTCAGATGGGATGAATCAATACCACGCGTACTGGAGCACGTAATGGGCGCCGTTGTAGGTGCTGTTCGCCATGGTGATCTTCACGAAGAAGGTCCCGGTGTAGATGGGCGTGACACGGGCCACCGCGACCGGCTGGAGGTCGGAGTCGTTGGCGACCAGATTGCCGTTGCCATCGAACACGGCGATGTCCACGTCATAGGCATCCTCGCAGCCACCGGCGGCCAGGATGTAGTTGTTCCCAGCGTGGAGCGTGGTGCGGATGACGATGGACTGCCCGCGCTTCAGCAGGCCGTAGGTGTAGGCGGGGCGCACGTTCAGCGAGTATTGGCCCGCCAGCGTCTGGAACATCTGCGCGGCGCGGACCTTCGCACCGTTCACGGAGGCGTCCGCCGTGCCGGGCATCCAGAGCAGCGCGGCCATCAGCAGACCGGTGAACAGGGAACGGAGGGTGTGGTTACGGAAAGTTTTCATGGAGTCGGTTGGGAAAGTGGTTCTGGTGCGGGGTGGTTCACTTGTCCGGCAGCGCGCCTTTGGCGATTTCGGCGATCTTCTTGGTCGATTCCTCGGAAACGGTCGCGTTCTCCGCCACGGAAACGAGCGGCTTCAGCGCGGCGAGCCCCTTGCCCAGCGAGGCGATCTCCGCCGTGTCGCGCGTTGCCTGCGGCAGTGCGTTGAACTTCGCCTCCAGCGTGTCCAGCAGGGAGATCTGGCGGAGCGCCTTTCCGGCTTCCGGGGAGTAGGACTTCGACAGTTGTCCGGCGAAGATCTCCACACCGCGGATCCAGCCAGCGATAAGCGCCACGGAAGCGGAGTCCGTGTCGCCCAGCTCCTCCATTGTCTTGAGAGCGTCCTGGTAGGTCAGGTCCAGCGGCCCGGTGAGTTCCTTCCACTTTCCTCCGGCGGCTTTCGCCTTGATGTCGGCGGCGTGGGCCAGGACTTCCTCGGAGGCACCCAGTTTCGCGGCGGCTTGGAAGATCTCGATGGAAGCCACATCCAGCAGCTTCGTGTCCTCCGCCTGGATGGCGAGGAAAGCGTCCGCCACGCGGACACCGAGGCCGATGGCGGCGAGGCGGCTGTCCTTCGATCCTGCAAGCTCGGACGACTTGCGGGCGTCTTCCGCCGCGGCGGCCCAGTCGGCCGCTTTCGCGGTCTTCAGCACCGAGAGGATCTCACCCGGCAGCGGGAGGATCTCCAGGGACGCCTGCTTCTCCTCCGCGCTGAGGGATGGCGGGGCTTTCGGCTTCGCCGGCGCGCCGCCGTCCTCCTGCGCCATCAGATTTCCGGTCTGGAGGGCTGCTGCGATGGCGGCGGAACGCCAGAGGTATGCTTTCAGTGGGGATGCTTTCATGTTTCCTGGTGGTGTATCTCCAACGTGCGTGCGCCGGATTTGTTAGAAGAAAATATGGGGGCCGCGGACCGATGGTCCACTCCCGCTGGATATGCCATGCATCCCATCCGGGTGTCGAGACAATCAGATCATGCATCTTTGCGTATGGAATGGCGGACCGCCTGCGTTTAGATGAGTCATGATGAATTCCACAGGCACCACACGCCGGACTTTCCTGCAGACTTCGTTGATGACCGCGGCGGCCCTGGCTGCGGCGGGCGCGAAGGACGGAGAAAAGCTCCGTGTCGCCGTCATCGGCCACACGGGCATGGGTGACTACGGCCACGGACTGGACAGGATGTGGCTGGAGGTTCCGGGCGTGGAAATCGTGGGCGTGGCGGATGCGGGAGGATTGCAGAAAGCGGCAGCGAACCTGCCCGGAGTGAAGGGCTTCAAGGACTACCGGGAGATGCTGGCCGAGGTGAAACCGGACATCGTCTCCGTGGCTCCGCGGCATATGGCGGAACACCATGCCATGACCATGGCCTCCATAGCCGCCGGGGCGAAGGGCATCTACATCGAGAAGCCCTTCTGCCCCACCTTGCGGGAGGCGGAAGAGATCGTCAAAGCGGCGGATGCGAAGGGCGTGAAGATCGCCGTGGCGCACCGCAACCGCTTCCACCCCGTCCTGCCGGTGGTGAAAACGCTGGTGGAGGAAGAAAAGATCGGCCGCCTGCTGGAAATCCGCGCGCGGGGAAAGGAAGACCACCGTGGCGGCATGCTGGACCTGTGGGTGCTGGGTTCCCACGTGCTGGACCTGGCGGTGTATTTCACGGGAGATCCGGTGTCCTGCACCGCCACCGTGCTGCAGGATGGAAAGCCTGTGGTGAAGGCGGATGTGGCGGAGGGCAAGGAAGGCAGCGGCCCGTCCGCCGGAAATGAAGTCCACGCCCGCTATGAGACGGCGTCCGGCGTGCCGGTGTTCTTCGACTCCATCGCCAACACGGGGACGAAGGAAGGAGCCTTCGGACTCCAGCTCATCGGCACGAAGGGGATCATCGACCTGCGGATCGATGTCGAGCCGCTGGCCCACATCATGGAAGGCAACCCGGTGGTGATGTCAAAGGAACCGCGGGCTTGGGTACCCATCAGTACCGGCGGCATCGGCGTGCCCGAACCCATCGAAAAGCTGGGCCGGAAAGTCGGCGGACATTTCGCCGCGGCGGAGGATCTCATCGCCTCCATGCGGGACGCGGACCGCCAGCCACTCTGCTCCGCCGCCTCCGGCGCGATGACCGTGGCCATGATCTCCGCCGTGATGGCCTCCCACGTCCGCGGCGGCGCGAGGGTGGAGATGCCACTGGCGGAAAAGGAGAATCCCTTCGGCCAGTGGGAATGAGGATGCGGCGCAGCCGACCATGAAACCCGGAAGGGCGGAGAGAATCCATGGCCTTTCCGCCGACAGCCACGGCGGACCGGGGCCGGTCCGACCCTACCATTTTGAGTGCTATTCGAACCGCCGCGCCATCAGGATCATCCGCGGACTCGTGTAGAAGCCGATCTTCGAATAAAATGCCTCCGCCACATCATCGCGGGCAGTGAGCAGATAGATGCGCCGGTTTCCCTGTTCCTCCACACGTGCGGAAAGCCAAGCCATGAGCGCGGTGCCCACGCCCTGCCGCTGGAACCGGTGATCGACACAGGCCTCCTGCAGGTAGTAGTGGTTCCCGCCGGGCCATGGCTGGGAGATTCCCATCACGAAGCCGACAGGTCCCTTCTCCCCTTCGGCCACCACTCCGTAAAATCCGGGCGTCCCGGCCAACTGCGCCAGCCGGGCGAGCGCGACGTCCCGCCCCCATGTCTCGCTCCACGGCGGCTGCGCGAAGGTGGCGACAAAGAGGTCCGTGCAGGCGTCGAGATCGGACGGGAGGAATGGACGGTGCGTGGTCATGGAATGTCCCTTATCAGGGCAGCCCGGGATTGAAAATGCGCCTTGTTCTTTTGAAAGCACCGGGCCTTGCTGGCCGTAGCATCCCGCGCCGATGAATCTTCCCAGCGAACGCCGACACAGCATCTCCCGCCGACATTTCCTCCGTGGAGCAGGTGTCGCGCTCGGGCTGCCGTGGCTGGAGTCGATGAACGCATGGGGCAGCACCGTCGCCGGACAGGCCGGGGCAGCCGTCCCTGCGGCGAAAGGCGCGCCACGCCGCTTCGCCGCCGTCTTCATGGGAAATGGCGTGAACCCCCACCACTGGGGCGCGACCAACGGCCCGAACGGGCTGGAGTTGATGAAGACCCTCAGCCCGCTGGAAGCGGTGAAGGACAAGCTTCTGGTTTTCAAGGGGCTCTGGAACCCCACCACCGTCGCCGGCCCCGGCGGCCACTACCCGAAGATGAACGTCCTTTCCGGCCTGACCGTGAAGCAGACGACCACGGACGTGCAGGTGGGCACCACCATGGACCAGCTCATGGCCCTGGAACTGGGAAGCCGGACCCCCATGCCCAGCATCGTGCTCGGCACGGAGGGGCCGAACTACGGAACCGACAGTGGCTTCACCTCCATCTACTCCGCCTACATCTCCTGGAGCAGCCCCACCACCCCTGCCCCGAAGGAAATCTTCCCCCAACAGGCGTTCGACCAGCTTTTCGACGACGGCAGCCAGCGCAAGCGCGACAAGGGCGTGCTGGACACCGTCCTCTCCGACGCCAACGCGCTGCGCGCCAAGGTGAGCCGCCGCGACGCCCAGAAGCTGGATGAGTATTTCACCTCCGTCCGCGAGATCGAGCAACGGATCGAGCGCGCGGACCTGGCGAGCAAGATCGAGACGAACGGCGCGGGCTGGCAGCCCAGCGTGAAGGCCCCCACCTTCCCACGCCCCGCCGCGGGCATCCCCGTGGATGTCCGGGAGCACCTCCAGCTCCAACTGGACATCATGGTGCTGGCCTTCCAGATGGACCGCACCCGCATCGCAACCATGATGCTGAACAACGACCTGTCCCAGATGAACTTCGGCTTTCTGGGCAACATCAAGGGCGGCCAGCACGAACTCTCCCACCATGCGGGAAACCCGGAGCGCCTGGACATGTACCAGCGCGTGAACGAGTACCACATGGAGCTGCTCTGCGGAACCCTGCAGAAGATGGCGGCCACCAACGAAGGCGAACGCTCCCTGCTGGACAACAGCATGATTCTTTTCTGCTCCAGCCTGTGGGACGGCAACGCACACGACTCCCGCCAGCTCCCCGTGCTGATGGCCGGTGGCGGCGGCGGCACCATCCGCGGCGGACGCATGCTGGACTACAGCAAGGATGAGAACCGCAAGCTCTGCCGCCTGCACATGGCGGTGATGGAGCGCATGGGCATGAAAACCCAGCAGTTCGGCGACGCGGACAGCGCGCTGACGGACCTGGCGTGATCCGCCGCCACGGAAAACCCGTGGTTTGCCAGAATCACATCGACATTTCCGCGAAGTCCGGTTAGTGGGTCGGGAAACCCAGCCCCCTTGGGAAACCCAGCCCCCTTTGAAATGTCATTGAGATCCTCGCTTGCGACCCATGCCCTGTTGATGCTCGCCCTTTCCGCCGGGGCTCACGCGGTGGTCATTTTCAACTCCGATTTCACAACCGATCCCACCCCTACCTTTGCGCTGAATGGTGGCGGTGCGGCTCTTGCCACCATGGGAACCAGCGGCCCCGGAGGATCCCGCGCGATCCAGGTGGTGGACACCTCCACCACTGGCAACGTGGCCGCGCAACTGGTGATGAGCACCGCCGGAGTCCCCACTTTCAACACCACCACCGTAGGACAGGAGACACTCATCTTCTCCTTTGACATGGCGATAACCAGCATGAGTGCAACCGCGAACAACGCCGCCATTCCGCGCATCCTGTTCCGCAACACCACCACCACCGCGCAGGGCATCACCATCGGGCTCGGACTGAACAGCTCGAACCGGCTCATCCTGTTCGCCGCCCGTGGTGACAACGCCACAACCGCCGCGGCAAATCGTGTGGACCTTCATGATTTCGGCGAGTACTCCGCAACTCTGGACGACAACGACACCGACGATGCCTACGTCAATGTGGTCGTCACTTACATCAACGGTGCATCCAGCATGTCGGTGGCGGCTTCCCAGGCAGGGGTTTGGTCAAACAGCGGATCAATCGGTGGATTCCTCAATACCACCAGTTTCAGCAATTCGAACCTCACGGTGCTCGCCGCAACGGGATCCGGCACTGTTGGCACCCTTTACTTCGACAACATGTCCCTGGTGGCCATCCCGGAACCCGCATCCGCCGCGCTGCTGGCACTCGGGGTCATCCCGCTGGTCCGCCGCAGGCGTTGATCCCCGCTGGCACATCGCCTGCGAAAAGGGGTGCCATGCCGAACAAATCCAAGGACCAGGGAGCCTCCACCGGAGAGGCCCAGCTACCGCCACAGCACCAGGATCTCCAACCGGGTGAACAAAGGCCGATGACACCGCAACCCGTGTCCCTCCAGCCGGGTGCGGAAGGAAGCGGACGGTTGGCTGGCAGGGTGGCCCTGATCACGGGCGGGGACTCCGGGATCGGCAGGGCCACCGCCCTCACCTTCGCGCGGGAGGGCGCGGACATCATGATCGTCTATCTTGAGGAGGATGACGACGCGAATGACACCGCCATGGAGATCCGCACCATGGGCCGCCGCTGCGAAGTGCTGGCCACCGACATCGGCGTGGAGGGCAATTGCGTCTCCACCATCGAAGAAACGATTTCCCTTTTCGGGAAGCTGGACATCCTCATCAACAATGCCGCCGAGCAGCACCCGAGGAAATCCATCATGGACATCACGGAACAGGATCTCACAGACACCTTCCGCACGAATGTCTTCTCCATGTTCTTCCTGACAAAGGCGGCTCTTCCCCATCTCCGGCAGTCACCCGGCGCGTGCATCATCAACACCACCTCCGTCACCGCCTACCGCGGCAGTCCGGGACTGGTGGACTACTCCGCCACAAAGGGGGCCATCGTTTCCTTCACCCGCTCCCTCGCCCAGCAACTCGCACCGGAACAGATCCGCGTGAATGCAGTCGCGCCCGGCCCCATTTGGACTCCCCTCATCCCCGCCACTTTTCCGGAGGATGAGGTCGCCACCTTCGGCTCCGACACCCCCCTCGGCCGTGTCGGCCAACCGTGGGAGTGCGCGGAATGTTTCCTCTTCCTGGCTGCGGCGGATTCCTCCTACATGACCGGCCAGGTCATGCACCCGAACGGTGGTGAGATCATCAATGGGTGATTACCGGGCCGGATCGTATTGCACGACGGCAGTCGCAATTTGCACATCCACCAGCACCACTGTCGCGACGTTTTCCTCACCAATGCTGAGTTCCCAACATGGCACGCCACGAGCGACTGCCGCGCGGACATGATCGCCTCAACGCCAATGAAATCCACCTCTCCCAAGCCGACCCGCAGCCGCCGGGCCGCAATTTCGTCGGGCGGACTCCATACCTACTCGAAGAACCCGATCATCAACCGTTTCCTCCAGCTCACCGTCGAGGAAGGCCAGTTCATCCGCAGCGTGACGTTCTGCTACTGCACCAGCAATTCCAGGCAGATCGTCTTCTCGTTCGATGACGGCTCCGACCAACGGATGGTGTCGGACCACGACTATAGCGCCTTCAACGACTGGTGGAAGGACGCGTGCGATTTCCTGAAGCGGCTCCGCGGCGTCCATCTCAGCCCGGCAGCCTGATTCGCCCCAATCCTCCGGAATGAAGGAACTCTGGATCACCCTGCGCCGGACGGGCGAGGAGTTCTTTGACGATCATGTACCCAGGCTGAGCGCCGCGCTGGCCTACTATTCCATCTTCTCCCTGGCACCACTGCTGCTCATCGCCGTATCGATCGCCGGGATCTTCTTCGGTGACGATGCGGCGAACGGCGTGTTGGATGATCAGTTGAAATCCAGCATGGGGGAAACGGCCGCGGCCACGGTCCAGGAGATGTTGGCGAATACGCGGAAGCCCGCGGACAATCTTCTTGCCACCCTCACCGGGCTGGTGCTGCTGGTCATCGGCGCGGGAGGTGTGTTCGGCCAGCTCCAGGATGCGCTCAACACGGTGTGGGGCATCTCGCCGAAGCCGGGGCGCGGCGTGAAAAGCGTCCTGAAGGACCGCTTCCTCTCGTTCTCCATGGTGCTGGGCATCGGCTTTCTCCTCCTCACCTCCCTGGCGCTGTCCGCGTTCCTTCAGGGAGCCAGCGATCTGGTCGCGCGCGTGCTGCCACTGCATCCGCTGTTCTGGAACGGCCTGAGCGCCATCCTTTCCTTTTTCGTGATCACCGCGCTGTTTGCAGCCATCCTGAAGATCCTGCCCGATGCGGAGATCGGCTGGCGTGACGTGGTGGGTGGCGCGGTATTCACGTCCGTCCTGTTCTCCCTCGGAAAATTCGCGCTGGGCTGGTACCTCGGCAGGGAGGCTACCTCCTCGAGCTATGGCTCGGCGGGATCGCTCGTCCTGATCCTGCTGTGGGTCTACTATTCCTCCACCATCCTTTTGCTGGGCGCGGAGTTCACCCAGGTGCATGCCAGCCTTCGTGGGCGGCGCATCCGCCCGTCCTCCGGAGCTGTCCGCAAGGGCAAGTTGCCGCCGGAATGAGGGTGGCACGGTGATTGCGAAAAATGACCCATGGCCCGTTCAATCTGGAAAGGCTCCATCGCATTCGGTCTGGTGAACATCCCCGTCGGACTCTCCACCGCGGAGGTCCGGCCGGACATCCAGCTCCACATGGTGGACAGCAAGAACCACGCCCGCATCCGCTATGAACGGGTGAACGCGGACTCCGGCGAGGAGGTGCCGTGGGACCGCATGGTGCGCGGCTATGAACATGACGACGGAAAGTTCATCCTGCTGACGGACGAGGACCTGGAGGCCGTGCAGCCGAAACTGACGAAGACCATCGAGATCACCGACTTCGTGCCACTGAAGGACATCGATCCCCTGTTGTTCGACAAGCCCTACTACCTGGAGCCGGAGAAGCGCGGGCGGAAGGCATACGCCCTCCTGCGCGAGGCGCTCCGGAAGTCCGGCAAGGCGGGCATCTCCCGCGTGGTCATCCGCACCCGCGAGTATCTTTCCGCCATGTTCGTCCGGGAGGACGCGCTCATCCTCATGCTGCTGCGCTTTCCCCAGGAGATCAAGGCGGCCTCGAAGCTGGATCTCCCGTCCTCCGGCGCGAAGGAGTACCAGCCCGCGAAGCGGGAGATGGAATTGGCTGAAAAGCTCATCGGCGAAATGAGCGGAAAGTGGAAGCCGGACTCCTACCACGACGAATACCGGGAGGCGCTGATGGACTTCATCGAGAACAAGATCAGCTCCGGCAAATCCGTCGATGATGTGAAGGACGGCGGCGAGGACGACGAGGAGGAGGAAGATGGAAAGGTGCTGAACCTGGCGGACTACCTGGAACGCAGCGTGAAGTCGAAAACCGGCGGCGCGAAAAAAGCGACCACGAGGACCGCGAAGAAGACTCCGGCAAAGAAGGCCCACGCGAAGAAAACCACCACCAAGCATGCCAAAAAAGCCGCCAGCAAGAAAGCGAAGCGTAGCGCTTGAGAAATACCACGCGAAGCGGGACTTCACGAAGACCCGCGAGCCGACCACCGGCAGGCGGTCAAAGGACAGGCGGCTGTTCGTGGTGCAGGAGCACCATGCGCGCTCGCACCATTTCGACTTCCGTCTGGAGATGGATGGCACGCTCGCCAGTTGGGCCGTGCCGAAGGGCATTCCGGAAGATCCTGAGGAGAAGCGGCTGGCCGTGCATGTGGAGGACCACCCCATCGGCTACGCGGACTTCGAGGGCAACATCCCGGAGGGCAACTACGGCGCGGGACACGTGGCCATCTGGGACCGTGGAACGTGGGAGCCGCTGCACCGCAACTGGCGGAAGGAGTATGAACAGGGAAAGCTGGAGTTCGCCCTAAACGGCAGCCGCCTCGCCGGTGCCTATGTGCTGGTGCGGATGAAGGAAGAGCCGAACTGGCTGATGCGGAAGATCGTGAAGGAAGGCCTCCCGCTGCCGGATCTGGAAAAGGAGACCCCCGGCTTCATCTCACCGCAGCTCGCGAAGGTGGTGCCCGCCGTACCCGCCGGAAAGGAATGGCTGCATGAGATCAAGCTGGACGGCTACCGCCTGATCGCGGTGCGGAAGAAGAAAGAGGTCCGCCTTTTCACGCGCACCGGCTTGGACTGGACGGATCGCTTCGGACCGCTGGCGAAGGATCTCTCAAAGTTGCCTGGCGGAGATTTCATCCTCGATGGAGAGGCCGTCGTGCATGACGGGAAGGGCCGGACCCGCTTCGGTGCATTACAGGAGGCCCTGAAGACAGCGGAGGGAAAAGGCATCGTCTTCGTCGCCTTCGACATCCTGCATGCGGATGGCGTGAACCTGCGCCCGCTGCCGCTGGTGGAACGGCTGAAGCATCTGGAGAAGCTCATCCCCGGTGACACGGGAGTGGTCCGCCGCTCAAACACATGGCCCGGGCCGGATGGTCCCGCGTTGTTCAAGGAGGCGTGCAAGTTGGGGCTGGAGGGCATCATCAGCAAGCGCGCCGGCGGACGCTACCACGCCGGCCTGCGGCGGGACTGGGTGAAGTCGAAATCGCGCCCACGGCAGGAGTTCGTCATCTGCGGATACACGCCGCCGAAGGGATCATGCCCCGCGTTCGGCGCGCTGGTGCTGGGATCCTTCGACGGCGGCAAACTGATCCCCCGAGGCAAGGTCGGCACCGGCTTCACCGATGGACGACGCCGCGAACTGCTGCAGCGGATGAAGCCGCTGGCGAAGGACAAGCCCCCATTTCTTTTCCCCGAGAAGCACGTGACCTGGATCCGTCCGGAACTGGTGGCGGAGATCGAGTTCGCGGAACTCACCGCCGACGGCTCCATCCGCCAGGGCAGCTTCATTTCCCTCCGCGAGGACAAGGCCGCCGTGGACGTCCATCTGGATGCCATCCAGAAAGCCACCGCGGATGCCGGGGATCTCAATATCATGAACATCACCATCACCCATCCGGAGCGCGTGGTCTTTCCCGACGACGGCATCACGAAGCTGGAGGTCGCGCGGTTCTACGAGCGGGTCGGAAAACTGATGCTGCCCTACGTGCGGAATCGCCCGCTGGCCATCCTGCGCGCGCCGGATAGCATCGGCGGGCAGGTGTTCTTCCAGAAGAGTTTCAAGACGCACGTGCCGGATCATGTGCACACGAAAACGCTGGAGGATGGGACGGAGATCTTCTACGTGAAGGATCTGAAGGGGATCATCTCGCTCGCGCAGTTCGGGATGGTGGAGATCCACCCGTGGGGTGCGGCGTTCCCGAACCTCGACAAGCCGGACCAGATCATCTGGGACCTGGACCCGGACAGCGCGGTGCCTTGGAAGGAAACGCTCGGTGCGGCCTTCCTGCTGCGGGATTTCCTCGCGGAGCGCGGGCTGGAAACGATGGTGAAAACCTCCGGCGGCAAAGGCCTGCATGTCATCCTGCCGCTGAAGCGCGTGCATGGATGGGACGTGATCAAGCCTTTCTCGAAAGCTGTTGCCGGTGCCATCGCGGAGTTCAACCCGAAGCGCTTCGTCGTCACCGCCAGCAAACAGAAACGGTCGGGAAAAATCTACATCGACTGGCTGCGGAATGGCAAGGGAGCGACCTGCGTGGTGCCCTGGGGCCTGCGGGCCAGGGCGACCGCCCCGGTTTCCACTCCGGTGAACTGGGATGATCTCGCGGACGTGGCGCAGACCGGCTTCCACATCAACGAGCCGTTCTCACTGCCGGAAGACTGGAAGGGCATCAAGCCGCAGTCCGTGACGAAGAAACACATGGCGGAGTTCGGGCTGTAGACATCGGCGAAACGTGGCTGCGGCGTCCCGCCGCAGGGTCCGATGGTCCGAGGCCGCCTCACTCCGCCAATCCCTTGCAACGACGGCGGGACGCCGTCGCCACGGCCTGCGGCGGGGCGCCGCAGCCACTGACACCTCACTTCGCGAACTTCACCCACTCGATGCCTTTCACGGCATATCCGAAGTCATCCCCCTTCGGATTCCCTCCGATGGCGATGGCCTCGATGGCAGGGCGGTCCAGCTTGCCGCTGGAATCGTGCGGCGTGTAGTTCGCCCAACTGAACTCATCGAACAACATGACCACCCGGTGCGGCTTTCCGTCGGCGGGAACATCCGGCAGACTGATGGACCATGTGGCCCCGT
This sequence comes from Luteolibacter sp. SL250, assembly GCF_026625605.1. Lineage (NCBI taxonomy): Bacteria > Pseudomonadati > Verrucomicrobiota > Verrucomicrobiia > Verrucomicrobiales > Verrucomicrobiaceae > Luteolibacter > Luteolibacter sp. SL250. Next base: position 2,257,021 of record NZ_CP113054.1, on the reverse strand, counting down.
TCGGTTCCTTGAGCATCGCATGGTAGGTGGCGGGCGTGGTGCCGGCGGTGATCGTGAAGGCGATGCCGTCCCACGAATCATCCGGACGATCCCCCGCTGGCAGCGGCAGCCATGGATACACCCAGCGGTCGCCGCCTTTCATCTTCGCCGTCACTTCCACGGAGCCTTCCTTCACGGCGAATCCGAGATCCGCCTTCGACGACGAGGGCTTCCAGTTCCCCTGTTCCTTCGCAACTGCAATTTCCTTCCGAGCCAGTGGCGTCACATCACCCAGCGACGTGTTGATCCGGACCACGGAGAAACAAGGGTCCATCCCCGGCGCGGTCGCGGTGATCTTCACCAGCATGGGCCGTGCGGGAATGGGTGCTCCGATGAGCTTCAGCGACAGCGTCCCGTCCCAGCGCCCCAGCGAGCCGATGGTGGCGGTGTTCCCGGACAACGTGCCGGACAGCGCCGCGTCCGTCTCCAGCGTGACGGAGACAGCGGCCTCTCCTTTCCCGAAGTGATAGACGCGCAGCGGCACCTCCATCGTCTCCGCACCGCGGAGGAACCATGAAGAATTGTCGAGCCGCAGGCGATCGGGCGGAAAGACGGTCTGGATGACCAGCGAGCTGCAGTCTTTCTTCTCCGCCGCCGGAGCTTTCGGCGCGGGCTTCACCGGCAGCTCAGCAGATGCGGGAAGGACAAGATAGACAGGATCCTCCCCCACCCGCTTCGGAACGGTCATCTCGCGTCCGAGAAAATCGTAAGCCTTCTCCGCCCCCAGCGCCGGCAGCGCGGCACCGTCCCCTGACCAGGCGGCAACGACCTTCTTCGGCTCGCCGTCGATCCGGACATCGAAAGCATAGGCGGAGGCCTCCCCGTCGAGCTTTCCGAGCGGCTTCGCTCCCGCCAGCAACCTGCCCGCCGCGGCCAGCGCCACGTAATCCGCGCGCGGCGTGTTGTCCCCGTTGAGCACGCCGAAAAGGATGCCGTTCTCCAGATAGTGCGGCAGCACGAAAGTGAAGAACTGCTCCGGACCCTCGTTCAGACCGGTGACCAGGTTGGTCGTCAGGAAACGGGCACGGAGTTTCCGATCCCCATCGGACAGCTCGACATCGCTTTTTTTCACCCCCTGCCGGAAATGGAAGTAGGACTCCGTGATCCACACCGGCTTTCCGCCGGATGCCTTCCTCATGGTGGCATACGCCTGCGGGATGCCACCACGGACATAGTGGTGGAAGTTGAACGTATCGAAAGCGGTGGCATCGAGATTCTCGATGAAGTTCATGATCACCCCGCTCTCCCGGTGCTCCGCGAAGACGTTCTGCCCGACGATCGCGTCCGGATCCCCCGCGCGGATGCCGTGCCACGCGGCCTTCTGGTAGGCCATCATCTCCGCGCCGGTGTGGCTGCCGAAGTTGGAGGTATCCCCCTCGTTCCATGGCTCCCACGCCCGCACCTTGCCCTTCCAGCGGGCGGACATGGCTTTCATGTAGTGATAGGCGTCCCGATAGTCGTCCGGGAAATGCTTCGCGTCCGCTCCCGCCCACTTTGGCGTGCCGTGGAAGACCTGCAGCACCTTGAGCCCCTGCGACGAAAAGGCATCCACGCTCCGGTCATACTTCGTCTCCGGAGCGAGCTTCCCTTTCTCCGGCTCCGTCTCCGGCCAGCTCAGGCGATCCCTCACCCAGCCCACTCCGGCGAGCGCGGAGAGGCTCGCCGCTTCCTTGAACCCGAAGGCCGCGCCGTCCTTGTAGAACCACGCGGCGGCGGTATCGATGGCGATGGGCGTGTCATCCGGCACCGGCGCCTTCAGCGGTTCCAGCACCGCAAAGGTGGTGCGGGCCTTCCGCGCACCATCGTCCGGCAGTTGCCAGACTTCGTAGTATCCGACACCGGCCTTTCCCAGCTTCGCCTCGGCACCCGTCCCGCCGCCGACCTGTTTCCCATCGTAGTCCACGCAGATCCACTTTCCCCCGTCGGCAGCTCCTGACTTCACCACCACCTCCTGCCCGGAAAGGAACACATTTCCCGGATTCCCCTCCAAGGGGCGGAGCTGCGCAAAGGCGACGGAACCGAGTGCCAAGAAGATGAGAAGGAATCTGGATTTCACGGCGGCATCATACGGGATTCCGCCCGGAAATCCTACACTGGATGGAGTAAGGAGGGTGGACACTCTTGTCCACCCTCCTTACTCCTCCTTACAACCCCTTCCTGAACTGCAGCGGCGTGATGCCCAGATATCTCCTGAAATACTGCGTGAAGGAACTCTGGTCACAGAATCCGCAGTCCGTGGCGATGGAGGAAATGGGGGCGTCGCTCTGCTTCAGCAGCTTGCACCCGGCCTGCACCCGCGTCTTGTGGATGAACTCCTGCGGGCTCATTTCGAAGACCTGCTGGAACTGCCTCCGGAACTGCCGCTCGCTCAGTCCGCACATCGCCGCCAGGGCACCCATGGATAGCCGCTCCGCATATGCCGTCTGGATGCGTTCCACCGCCTTGCTGATACGGGCGTTCGCCAGGAATGTGCCGCGCTTTTCGCTGAGGCTGTGCGTCGTCCCCATCACGCCCACCACGCTTCCGTCCATCGCGTAGAGCGGGAACTTGTTCGTCGTGTACCAGTCCAGGATCCGGTTCTCATCGAACAACACCTCCACCCGTCCCAGGATCGGTTGCCCGGTGGACATGACCAGGTGGTCGTCATCCACGATCCCCTTCGCGATGTGGGCGGGGAAAAAGTCGCGATCGCTCCTTCCGGTCAGCTCATCCAGGGAACGCAGCCCGTAGCGCCTGACCATGGCCGCGCTGGCGGAGATGATGTTGCCCGCCCGGTCCTTCGCGAAGAAGCACACGTTCGGCAGGTGTCCCAGCAGGCTCATGAACTGCACGGTGGGATCGTAGGGAGTGTCGGTTTTCATGGGGTGATCCGCCTTACCGGGGAGCGGACGCATTTTATGCCAATCCGGCCATCTTGCTCCAAAAAAATGCGCGCACCGCCCGGATCGCATGCTGGAACCTTGCGCGTCCCGTGGGAACCCCGTAGTACCCGTTCCATGTCCTATTTTCCCGGCATTCCGAAAATCCAGTTCGAAGGCCCGTCCTCGAAGAACCCTTTCGCCTTCAAGCACTACAATCCCGACGAACTCGTCGAGGGCAAGACGATGCGCGACCACATGCGGTTCGCAGCCGCCTACTGGCACGTCATGCGCAATGGTCTGGGTGATCCCTTCGGTGGTGGCACCGCCCTCATGCCATGGGACGACCAGTCGGACTCCGTGGAGAACGCGATCAAGCGCGCGGACGTGTTCTTCGAGTTCCTCGACAAAATGGACATCGGTTACTACTGCTTTCACGACCGCGACATCGCGCCGGAACTGAACAACCTGGCGAAGTCGAACGAGGCGCTGGAGAAGGTCACCGACCACCTGCTCCAGCTCCAGCAGTCCACCGGGAAGAAACTCCTCTGGGGCACCGCCTGCCTTTTCTCCCACCCACGCTACGCGCACGGCGCGGGCACTTCACCGAATGCGGAGGTCTTTGCCTATGGTGCCGCGCAGGTGAAAGCCGCGCTCGACGCCACGCTGAAGCTCGGCGGTGAGGGTTACGTTTTCTGGGGTGGCCGGGAGGGCTACGCCACCCTGCTCAACACGGACATGAAGCGGGAACTGGATCACCTCGCCGCACTGCTCCACCTCGCCGTGGACTATGCGAAGAAGATCGGCTTCACCGGCCAATTCTACATCGAGCCGAAGCCCCGCGAACCCTCCACCCACCAGTATGACTCCGATGCGGCGGCGTGCCTGAACTTCCTCCGCGAATACGGCCTGATGGACCACCTCAAGCTGAACCTGGAGACGAACCACGCCACGCTGGCTGGTCACACCATGCTGCATGAGATGACCGTCGCGGCAGCAGCGGGCGCGCTCGGCTCCATCGACGCGAACCAGGGTGACGAACTCATCGGCTGGGACACCGACCAGTTCCCGACCGACATCTACCTCACCACCTCCATCATGCTGAAGCTGCTGGAAAGCGGCGGTTTCACCACCGGCGGCCTCAACTTCGACGCGAAACGCCGCCGCGAATCCCACGAGCCGGAGGACCTCTTCCACGCCCACATCGGTGGCATGGATGCCTTCGCCCGTGGCCTGAAATCCGCCGCCGCCATCCGTGCGGACGGACGGCTGGAGGAGTTCGTCACCAAGCGCTACGCCTCCTGGAACGAAGGCATCGGTGCGAAGGTGGAAACCAAGGCCATCAGCCTGGAGGAGATCTCCGCCCACGTCCTCAGCCAACCGGAGCCGAAGCTGGCCTCCGGTCGCCAGGAGATGCTGGAGAACCTGGTGAACGAGTTCATCTGAGCGATCCCGGCACACCCGCGATTTTCCAACTCCAGCTTGCCCGGCACGGGCGGGCTGGAGTTTTTTGATGCCCGTGTATAGATGGTGAAACACGCACCGCTCCGCCACGTTCCCCGACCATGAAACCCGCACTCTTTCCCATCGCTGCCATCATCTGCTCCTCCGTCTGCCATGCAGAGATCCCGGAAACCAGCGCGCGCGGTGGCCTGCCGAACGTGCTGGCAAAGCTCGACGCGGGTGAGCCCGTCCGCGTCGCCTATCTGGGTGGCAGCATCACGGAGGCGGCGGGTTGGCGGGTGTTGTCGCTGGAGTGGCTGCGGGAGAAATACCCGAAGGCCGGCGTGGAGGAGATCAACGCTACTTTTTCCGGGACGAACTCCGCGTTCGGGGCCTTCCGGCTGGGGCGCGAGGTGGTGGCTAAGAAGCCCGACCTGCTGTTCGTGGAGTTCGTGATGAATGACGGCTCGACGGACCCGCAGCGGACCAGCCGTGCCATGGAGGGCATCGTCCGCCAGTTGTGGACGGCGGCTCCGGCGGCGGACATCTGCTTTGTCTACACCGTCGGAAAAAGCACGCTGCCCCTCTACCAGGCCGGCAGCCGCCCACCGGCGGTGGAGGCCATGGAAAAGGTGGCGGACCACTATGGCGTGCCGTCCATCGACTTCGGGCCTGCGGTCGCGGAGCTGGAAAAGTCCGGCAAGCTCACCTTCACCGCTCCCCTGCCCTCCGCACCAGCGGCGGACGGGAAGATCATCTTTTCCGGTGATGGCGTGCATCCTCACGTGGAGACCGGCCACCCGCTCTATCTGGCCGCCATCCAGCGATCATGGCCCGCCATTTCCGCCGCCGCGAAATCCGCAGCCCCCCACCAGCTCCCCGCACCGCTCGATGCCGCATCATGGCAGCGGGCCGCATTGCTCCCCATGAAGGGGCTCGCCCGGCGGGGCAACTGGCGGGAACTGGCTGCGGATGCGCCACCCATGAAATCCGCAGGCTCCCGCGCACCGCTCATGTGGTGCGGGGAAAAGCCCGGCGACGCCATCGAGTTCAGTTTCATCGGCACCTGCTTCGGCCTTTACTCGCTGAAAGGCCCGGACTGCGGGACATTCCGCGTGACGGTGGACTCCCTGCCTCCGGTGGAGGCGGCGAAGTTCGACAGCTTCTGCGTGGCGGACCGCTGGCGCGTCAGCCCATGGATCTACCCGCAAGACCTGCCCGACGGCGTCCACCGCGTGCGCATCGAGATGACAGGTACCGCTCCGGACAAAAAAGCGGTGCTGAAGGACCATTTCGCAAAGCTGCCGCCGGACCAACGCGATGGCACGCGCCTCTACGTGAGCGACGTCATGGTCATCGGCGCCGCAGAGCGCTGAGCGCCGCCGCGTGGAAAGGTATTCCGCTTTTGGAATCCGCATCTCGTTGACGGGGGGCACCATCCGCACCGATACTCCGCCGCCCATGAAGATGAAACGCAGCTCCTCCGCCTCACCCCGCCCCAACGGCATCCTCCGCTGGTCCACGCTCTGCGTGTTGGCCGGTGGTCTGGCCAGTTGCGAAAAGGAGGACAGCTACACCTTCACCGAGAAGGACGCGGCGATGGCAAAGCTCCAGTCCGGCATCGACAAGCTGGACTCCCAGCACGCCCTGCTGAAGTCCGGCGAGGTGGCGAACAATTTCCACATGGACGGCGTGGGCTACTACCACGCGGAGCGGCGCGAATTTTTCCCGCAGCCCTACAACCTGCGGGCGAATGACGGACGTTATTTCGTCGATGGTTCCTGGCAGGCGCAGCCCGGTCCGGACTTCGTCCCGTCCAGCCGCCCGTCCCCGGAATCCCTGAAAAAGGTCGATGCCGCCCTCACCGAGGCCCGCAAGGAAGAGGAAAAATCCGGTGGCAACACCGCCAGCAACAGCGGCGGCGGCTTCAGCGGCACGAACATGCTGCTCATGTACATGCTGCTCTCCGGCAACCGCGGTCTGTTCTCTCCCGGTGCGGGCTTCCAGCAGACCGACCGGAACCCCGCCGACCTGAACCGCCGCGCGATGGATGAACGCCGCACCGCCGCCGGCCATGCCTCCGCGAATCCCGGTTACCGCAGGGCCGTGGAGCAGAGCCGGATGCAGGGCACTCCGGTGAGACCGGGCCAGTCCGTGCGCGGCGGCTTCGGCTCGTCCCGCAGCAGCGGCTTCACCTCCGGCAGTTGATCCGCCTTTTCCATGAGAGACATCCGACTTGATACCCGGCTCCCCCGCCACAACTGGAAGCAACGGGTGGAGGAAGCGGGCCTCACCTGGCATGGCGCCGACGGCCTGCCCTACTGGACGGAGGATCGCCATCTGGTGATGACCCTGCAGGCGGCGGAGACGCTGGAGGCGGCCGCCAATGAGATGCACGCCATGTGCCTGCATGCCTGTTCGGAGATCGTCACCCGCGGTTGGCTCGACCGCCTTTCCCTGCCGGAGGAGGCCGCCCGTCTGGCGGAGGCGTCCTGGCGGATGGAGGACTCCTACCTTTACGGCCGGTTCGACTTCGCGTGGGACGGCAATGGCCAGCCGAAGCTGCTGGAGTACAATGCCGATACCCCCACTTCCCTGCTGGAAGCAGCCGTCGTCCAGTGGCAGTGGCTGGAGGATGTGGCTCCGGAAGGCGACCAGCTCAACTCCATCCATGAAGCCCTCATCGAGCAGTGGAAGCAGGAACGCGCGGAGCTGATCCACTTTGCCTGCGTCTGGGAGAACGAGGAGGACCGCCAGACCATCGCCTACCTGGCGGAGACCGCGGAGCAGGCGGGCAAGCAGGTGGAGCTGATGGACATGGGCGAGATCGGCCTGTCACCTGAGGGACGCTTCACGGACACCCGGGAGCGCCCCATCGAGCGGATCTTCAAGCTCTACCCGTGGGAGTGGATGGCGAAGGAGGATTTCTTCGGGGAGGTGGCGCTGGAGCGCGACCGCTTCCTGGAACCCGCCTGGAAGATGATGCTCTCCAACAAGGCGCTGCTCGCCATCCTCTGGGAGCTGAATCCCGGCCATGACCTGCTCCTTCCCGCCTTCCTGGATGAACGCGGGCTGCGTGCCGCCGGCGTCACCCGCTGGGTGGAGAAGCCGCTTTTCGGCCGCGAGGGCGCGGGAGTGAACATCCTCCACCACGGACGCATCGTCACCTCCGGCATCCCTCACCAGGGACAGGAGCCGCGCGTCTACCAACAGCACATGGATCTCTTCAATGCAGGCGGCCTCCATTTCGTGTGGGGCCTGTGGATGATTGGCGACGAATGCCGTGGCCTCTCCGCACGCGGTGATACCTCCGCCGTCACGGGAAATCTCAGTCGGTTTGTTCCGCACCGCATCGAGGGGTAGCGGCGGAGCCGCCCTCAAACACAAGGTAGGGCCGGACCGGCCCCGGTCCGCCGTGGCTTTTCGCGGAATGCCCATTGATGATCCACTACGACGAGGCTCCGCAGGCCAATCGGCCTATCAGCTTCGGCGCGCCCGGCGGTCGCGACCCTACCATTCTCCAGAATTCCGCCACCTTTTGGATCTTTCCTATCCGCGGATCAGCTCTATTTTCGTAGTCCTATCACCATGAAACGAACCGCATCCGCCCAATGGAATGGCACCCTCAAGGAAGGGTCCGGCACCCTCGAAACCCAGAGCGCGATCCTCAAGGACACGCCGTATTCCTTCCGCTCCCGCTTCGCTGATGGCACGGAGACGAATCCGGAGGAACTCATCGCCGCGGCGCACGCGGGTTGTTTCTCGATGGCGCTGTCCCTCATGCTCGAGCAAGCGGGGTCCCCGCCTGAAAGCATCTCCACCAAGGCGGAGCTGAGCCTCGATACGGACAAGCTGGAGATCACCACCATCGTCCTCACCCTGACCGCAAAGGTCCCCGGCATTTCCGAAGAGAAGTTCCAGGAAGTCGCCCAACAGGCGAAGGCGGGCTGCCCCGTCTCCAAGGTGCTGAAAGCGGAGATCAAGCTGAACGCCACGCTGGAAGCGTGAGTCGGCGTTGGTAACGGCGGAATGACACAACCGTCACATGGTCGCGCTGCGACCCCGCTACTTGCAATGCCCATACTTCCCGCAACCATGCGCCCTGTCGTTTCCCTGCTGTTGTTTCCATCCCTGTTCGGCGTCGCCGCCGCGGATCCCGCGGTCATCGCTTCGGAGTTCATCTATGAATCCGGGCCGTATCCGCAGATCCACGCGACGACCATCGAGGAAACGGCGGAGGGACTGGTGGCCGCATGGTTCGGCGGGACGAAGGAAAGGCACCCGGACGTCGGCATCTGGGTATCCCGGCAGGTCAATGGAAAGTGGACGCCAAGCGTGGAGGTGGCGAACGGCATCCAGTACACTCTCCCGGACGGAAAGGCGGTTCGCCATCCGACCTGGAATCCGGTGCTGTTCCAGCCGCGCGAAGGTCCGCTGATGCTTTTCTACAAGGCCGGGCCAACCCCGCAGACGTGGTGGGGCATGCTCACCACCTCCGTCGACCACGGAAAAACCTGGTCCACCCCGCGCCGCCTGCCGGAAGGCATCCTCGGCCCGGTGAAGAACCGCCCGCTGCAACTCACCGATGGCACCATCCTCTGCCCTACCAGCGAGGAAACGCCGGAGAAGCCCAGCAAGTGGACGGTCCACTTCGAGCGAACCCGGGACCATGGCATCACCTGGCAGCGCACGCCCGCGCTCCATGACGGTCTCGCCATCCAGGCGATCCAGCCCAGCCTGCTGACGCGAAAGGACGGCACGCTGCTGGCCATCGGCCGCACCCGGCAGGACCGTATCTTCACCATTTCCTCCGCCGACCAAGGCGTCACCTGGAGTTCGGTGAGACTGGGCAACCTGCCGAACAACAACTCCGGCACGGACGCCACCACCCTGCGGGACGGCACCCACCTCATCGTCTACAACCACGTCGGCGGCCTGCCGGGGAAATGGGGTGGCATCCGTACCCCGCTGAATGTCTCCGTCTCACAGGATGGCGAAACATGGAAAGCCGCGCTTGTCCTTGAAAAGGACCTCGGCGAATACAGTTACCCCTCCGTCATCCAGTCGAAGGATGGACTCGTCCATATCACCTACACGTGGAAACGCCAACGGGTGAAGCACGTCGTCATCGATCCGGCGAAACTCCAGCCGAAGGAGATGATGGAAGACGGCAGGTGGCCGGAGTGAGTGGCTTCCCAGCGCAATGACTGCTCCACTACGGCTGGGCAGACCGGTGCGACCTTCCTTTTTGATAGGGTCTCCGCAAGCGGCTAGCGGAACGGCTGCGCCGTTACGGTTGTGGCAACCCTCCTCCATCCCTGTGGATCCGCATGGGATGAAACGTCATCCATGAGAGGCAGGGACGATGCGACCACGGAAATCTCCCGCATCACCACCGAGCTGCGCTCCGCCCGGCTGGCCGGGGATCGTGATGCCCAGGGATCGGCTCGGAACGATGAGCGGGAATGGGATCGATCAGTACATTTCCGTGGAAACGGTGGCAGCCAGAGCGGCTGACTCTTCCGTAGCAACAGTGTTAACTGGCAACCGGATTTTAGGCAGTCCGGCCATCAGTGAATTGAGGTGGATGAGCAGCTTGCGGGTGACGGCTTCCGATACCAATGACCCATCGGTGCCATCTTTTCACCAAGCGGAGTCGTGGCAGTTACGTGGCTTTTCCCAGCCGTAGTGGCGCAGTCATTCCGCTACCCGGATTCCGAAACGCCTACTTCGGATAGTCACGCCACAGCCAGCGGAGGGTGTCCGGCAGGATGCTGGCCCCGTGCTTCGAGCTGTGCGCGCCCTCGCCGAAGACGAACTTCACATCATAGCCCTTTCCGCGGAGCGCGGCGTCCATCGCCTTGTTCGCCTCCGGCCATGAACCGAACTGGTTGACGATGTCGTTGCTGCCGTCCTGCAGGAAGACGCGGATGGGCTTCTTCTCCGTACCCCGGACGATCTGGGGATACTTGTCGCCGCCGCGGATGTTGGTGTAGCTGCCGATGAAGCTCATCACCTTGGAAAACTGGTCCGGCCTTTCCCATGCGACGGTGAAGGCGCAGATGGCACCGCTGGAGGAACCGCTGATCCCCCGCCCCGCCGGATCGTCCGTGATCTTCACGTGCTTCTCCGCCAGCGGCATGATCTCCTGCAGCAGGAATTTCGAGTAGGTGTCCCCCAGCGAATTGTATTCCAGCGAGCGGTTGGAGGCCGGTGCCGGACGTCCGTCCGGACGCTTGCGCGGAGCCTCGCCGGGAGCGAGCGGCTTGTCACCCGGGTTGATGAAGATCGCCGCCATCAGCGGCAGGTCATTCTTGTGGATCAGGTTGTCCAGCACCACCGGCACCCGCCAGCCGCCTTTGCGGCCGACGAAGGCGCTGCCGTCCTGGAACACCATCAGCGCGCAGGGCTTTGAGCCGTCATAGCCCGCCGGGATGTAGAGAAACCACTTCCGGTTCACGCCCGGAAAGTTCTTCGAGCCTTCCATGGTGAACTCCATCACCTTTCCCTCCGGCACGCCCGGCTGCGGCTGCGACTCCGGGCCGAGCTTGTACTGCGCATCCGGATCGACGGCGGCGGGCTTCGCCGGTGCGGGTTCCTGGGCGGAAACGGAAACAACGCCGTGAAGGGCGAATGCCGTGAGAAGCGGAAAGAGGGTTTTTCGCATGGTGGTGCGGATATAACCGTTGCGGGAGGGAGAAAGTTTCATCCTGCTTCAATGGAGCGCGGACTTCAGTCCGCCCCATGGAATCCCGTCCTTGCAAGGCCAAGCGGACTGAAGTCCGCGCTCCGTTCCCTACCCTGCGGACAGCGAAGCGCGCCCGGAGAGCAGCCCCGTCCGGCGGATTCATGGATTCTTCCGCCGGGTTGGTCAGAAGAAGGGTGCATCCCGGTCTGACGCCATGCTTCTAACAGCCTTGCTCATCGGCATCAGGTTTCTGGCGGGATCTTCCATTCTTCCTATGGGGTTCCTGCCAGAAACCGTCGGGGGTGAGGACGTTTTGTGACAGGGAACAAATCGACAACGAAAGCGTCCTGCGGCAAAGCTGTGGAGTGGGTATCAGAAAGCACTGGGGTCACGCCGTTTGGGCCATTGTCAGCGCGGGGCTTTTCGTTTGGTCCGCCTGGTCGTTCAACGAAGTCGAACATCATGAGGGACCGGGCGTCATCTTCTATGAAGAAATGGTAGGAACCCCGGTCGGAGAAGAGGAATACAAGGAGCGCATGAGATCGACCTGCACCGCGCTGGCCCTGTTCGGGATCGTCTCGACCATCTGCCTCATCGCCTCGGTCCGGGATGAGCGGAAGGGTCCGAAGGCTCGTTGGATGAAATGAAAGCGCGCTCGACTGGATTCGAACCAGTGACCGTCCGCTTAGAAGGCGGATGCTCTATCCAGCTGAGCTACGAGCGCTTTGGGGGCACAGGTTTTAGCAACGGCGGGCGGCCAAGTCAAAAACCGCTTTGAAAAAATCCTCCTGCGGCTAACTACCGGTCCATGGAACCAGCGATCGGGATCATCGGCGGCAGCGGGCTTTACGAATTGGACGGCTTCGAGAGGACGGAGGAACGGGTGGTGGAGACGCCGTTCGGCGAGCCGTCGGACGCTCTGGTGGGCGGCATCCTTTCCGGCAGGCAGGTGTGGTTCCTGCCGCGGCACGGGCGCGGGCACCGCATCCTGCCGACGGAGATCAACCACCGGGCGAACCTCTGGGCGCTGCGGAGCCTGAACGTGCGCTGGCTGATCTGCGTGACGGCGGTGGGCAGCCTGAAGGAGGAATACCGGCCGCGTGACGTGGTGCTGCCGGACCAATACTTCGACCGGACGAGCCGGAGAGAACACCACACGTTCTTCGGCGGCGGCATCGTCGGCCATGTGGCGTTCGCGGATCCGGTGAGCGCGGGGCTGCGGGCGATCCTGCGCGGGGCGTGCGAGAGCAGCCTGCTGCCCTACCATGACGGGGGGACGTATGTGAACATGGACGGCCCGGCGTTTTCCACCCGGGCGGAGAGCAACGCGAACCGGCAGCTCGGCTTCGACGTCATTGGCATGACGAACCTGCCGGAGGCGAAGCTGGCGAGGGAGGCGGAGATCGCGCTGGCGACGCTGTGCATGGTGACGGACTACGACTGCTGGAAGGTGGAGGAGGAGGCGGTGACGGCCGGGGCGGTGATCGCCCACCTGCATGCGAACGTGGCGAACGCGAAAAAGCTGCTGGCCGCCGCCATCCCGCAGATCCCCACGACACCTGACTGGCCGGAACACTCCGCGCTGGATGGCGCGATCATGACGCCGTCCCACCTGTGGCCGGCGGAGAAGAAAGCGGCGCTTGCCCCGCTGCTGGCGCGTTTCGGCTGAAATTTGCAACGCAAAGATAGTCGTGACATTGATCCCGCTTTGTTTAGCCTCCCTGAAACATTTCCTCCGCATATCCCCATGCAAAGCCCCATCGAAAAGCTCGGCTCGAACATCATCACCACCCTCGGGAACGATGACGGCCTCTCCGCCCTCTCCCGCCGCGGCTTCCTGGCGATGACCGCCACGCTGGCAAGCTGCTCCGCAGCCGCCCCCCTTCCGCCGCAAGGTTCCGCTGCGGCACCGGTGAAGACGAAGCCGAACACCGCCTACCGCACGCCTCCGGTACAGGGTCCCGTACCGCGCAACCCGGACGGCAACCACAGCAGCAACTTTTCCAAGGACGGCGGCATCACCTACTCCCGCGTCCTCGTTTCCGGGAACTACGTGGCGATGACCTTCGACGACGGCCCGCACCCGCAGAACACCCCGCGCCTGCTGGACATGCTGCGCGCCCGCAACATCAAGGCGACTTTCTACGTCATCGGCCGCAGCGTGGATCTCTACCCGAATGTGGTCCGCCGCACCGTCGCGGAGGGCCATGAGATCGGCAACCACACGCACACACACCGCCTGCTGAGCAAGCTGGGCATGGATGATGTGCGTCAGGAGATCAGCCGCTGCCGCGACGCGATCGTCCGCGCCGCCGGGGTGCAGCCGCGCACCATGCGCCCGCCCTACGGTGGCATGCTCCAGACCCAGCGCGAGATGGTCTTCAAGGAGTTCGGCAACCCATGCATCCTGTGGTCCGTGGACCCTCTGGACTGGAAGCGCCCCGGCCCGGGCGTGGTCAGCTCCCGCATCCTTTCCGGCACGACCGCCGGCAGCATCATCCTGGCGCACGACCTGCACTCACAGACCGTGGACGCCATGCCCGCCGCCATGGACGGCCTGCTGAAGCGCGGCTTCCGCTTTGTCACGGTTTCCCAGCTTCTGGCCATGAAAATGGACAGCGCGGCCGCAACCGCACAGACCTCGGACGCCGCAGCCCCGGCCCACTGAACCTACCGGACCGCTGACAAGGCATGTTCGGCGAGCGTTACTTCGCCACGCGCGAACGGTTGTCCGGCGTGATGACCGGCATTTCCGCCCTTGCGGGCGAAACGGGTGCGGACATCACCGGCAAGCTGCCTTTCGAGGAGATCGAAAAGGGCCTGGGCAATCCGTTCCTGTTCGTCATCTGCGGGGAGGTGAACGCGGGGAAATCCACGCTCATCAACGGTCTGTTCGGCCAGGATCTGTGCAAGGTGAACGTCCTGCCGGAAACCCACCGGGTGACCTGGTACCGCCATGGCCCGGTCGCGCGGGATGTGGAGATCACCCCGGTGCTGGAGGAACGCTACCGGCCGGTCGGCTTCCTGAAGGACTTCTCCCTGGTGGACACACCGGGGACGAACTCCGTGGTGAAGGACCACCAGCAGATCACGGAGCGGTTCCTGCCTGCGGCGGACCTTATCCTCTTCGTCTTCCCCGTCACCAATCCATGGGGCGCGGCAACGTGGGACTTCGTGTCAAAAATCCCGGAAGGCGGCCTGAACCGCGTGGCCTTCATCATCCAGCAGAAGGACCAGCGGGAACCCACGGACATCAGCGTGATCCTGGGACACATGCGGGATCTTTCGATGAAGCGCATCGGCCACGTGCCGCCGATCTTCGCGGTGTCCGGAAAACTCGCCTGCGAGGCGAAGAAGACGGCTCCCTTTTCCCGCAGCCAGTTGGAGAAAAGCGGCTTTCCGGAGCTGGAGGACTTCATCTCCCGGCAGGTCTGCGGATCTCCGGAACGCCGTGCGCTGCTGGAGACATGGCGGTCCCAGGCGTCCTCCGCCCTGCGCACCGTGGAAGATTGCATCGAGGGCCAGACGCGCACGCTCGATGACCAGGACCGTTTCTTGCACCAGATCGAGCGGGAGATCGACGCGATGCGCGAACGCTTCGTGGCCCGACTGTCCCGCCACCTACCGGGCGTGGCGGAAGTGTTCCAAACGGAGGCAGTGTGGGTGTCCAATGTGCTTTCCTCCCGGCTGGGCGCGGCCCGTTCGACCTTCCGCCTGTTCACCGGGGACCGCACCGGCCAGGAGATGGAGTCGCTTTTCATCGAACGGCTGCAGGCCGCCATCGAAGCCGTTGCCGAGGCCGACGGAATGGAGGTTGCGGAAGCGTGCCGCCACCACTGGGGCGAACTGCGGGAGCGGGTGAAGGCGTCGATGGGTGTGGACCTGGACGGATCCCACCCCATCGAAGAGACCCTGTCGGTGGCGAAGCAACGGTTCGTCAACCGGCTGGGCCGGAATGCCCAGCAGAGCATCGGCAACCTTAAGGTGCGCAACCAACTGGACAAGGTGCTGCGCCGCCGGAACGTGGCCCTGAAGTCATTCACCTTCATGACATTGGCACTGGTGACGGTGGCGGGGACATTGGGAGCGCTTTCCGTGCCCTGGCTTCCGTTCATTTTCTGCGGAGCGGCTTTCCTGTTCCTCGCGGGTGGCTTTTTCACCGCCTGGGCGACGCGGAAACGCATCGTGCTGGAGTTCCGCGACCGCCTTTTGGACACCTGCGGTGCCTTCGCCACCACCCTGCGCAATGATTACGAGGAGGCGTTAAGAGCCGTTTTCCAGGACTACGGCGACTCCCTGACCGCGGTGCGGAAGCACCTGGCGAAGGAAAAGCAGGCCGTGGAACCAAGGCTGAAACAGTGGAAGGAGCTGTTCCTGACCCTGAAAGCCATCGAGCAGGAACTATAACCCACGGGTATCGAATAAGAAACACCGCGGATCCGTTTCAACAACGGCACCTGAGCAGCCTTGCACTTTCCCTCGTTTCAGCCGATTAGTCCCCCCGGGCGCACTTCCCTCCCATCTTGAACTTCCTCCGCAGCACCATCCTGATCGCATTGGCAGCCACCGGGCTCGCGACCGCCGGACCGGAATGGCAGCGTGACGTCACCTCCCCGGATCTGGGCAACCACCCCCGGCTGGAACCCATCGCCCTGGACTACCAGGCGAGTTGGAAGGGTGTGCTCAACTCCGGGCACATGCACATGGAATTCGCCCCGCCGGGTGAGAAGAAACCCGGAGCCTATGTGGTGAAGGCCTACGCGCGCAGCCAGGGTGCCGCCGCCCAACTGCACCCCTACCAGTTTGATGCCTGGGCGGAGATCAATCCCTCCACCCTCCGGTCCCGCTACATCCGCACCAGTGAGACGGACAAGAACGGCAAAGAAGTCTCCATCGTCCGCTACTTTCCCGACCGGGTCGATTGCCACACGACCTACAAGCCATCGGACGGCGGCAAGACCGGCACCACCACCCGGACCTTCAACCATCCGGGGATCTTCGATCTTTTCGCGGTCATGCTGCACATCCGCAGCCAGCCGCTTGCGGATGGGGACCACATCAACGTCGTCATCCAGTCCACGGACCAGCCCTACCTGCTGAAAGTGCACTGCCTGGGCCGTGAGATCCACAACGGGCAGAACACCATCAAGCTCTCCGTAGGCATGCTGAAGATCGACCGCACCTCCCTGGAACTGCGGCCCTACAAGAAATTGAAACGCGACGCCACCCTTTGGCTCAGCGATGACTACGACCGCGTGCCACTCGAACTGCGGGCTGACATTTTCCTCGGCGATGTCCGGGTCGTCCTGACCCAGAGGAAGAAGCTCTGACCGCCACCGCCGGAGATGAACGAATCATCTTCTTTCAAATCGGCGGATCCGTGCGATCAGTGGTCATCCTGCCCCGGTCGGATAAACTTCATCACCACACCAACGCTCCTGTCCTGATGCGCCTCATTGCCCTCATCTCCGCCCTCCTTGCCCCGTTGGTCTCCGCCTTCGAACTTCCCGCCAACAGCAGCCAGTGCATCGTCGGCATCGCGGAGGGCTGGAACAGCTCGAACGTGACCCTGACCGTCTATGAGAAGCGGAAGGGAAAATGGGCCGCCACAGGCGCGCCGTGGACGGGCAGACTGGGGAAAAACGGCTTGGCGTGGGGTCTGGGGCTGCACCCGAACCCGAAGGAGGCCACCCTGAAAAAGGAAGGTGACATGCGCTCACCCGCCGGAGTCTACGACCTGGGAGGGGCCTGGGGCTACGATAAGTCGATCCAGAAGAACGCGAAACTCCCCTACCGCCAGATCACCAGCCGCGACCTGTGGGTGGAGGATCCGCAATCCCCGTCCTACAACCGGAACATCCTGCTCGACCGGGAGCCTTCCACACCCTGGGAAAAGAAGCAGCAGATGAAACAGAATGACTACCCGCAGTCGCTGAAGCTCTTCATCTCCCACAACGCGCCGCCGCGCGTGGTGCCGAACGGTGGTTCCTCCATCTTCTTCCACATCTGGCGCGGGGAAGGTTCACGCGCCACCGCCGGATGCACCACCATGCAGGAAGGCCACCTCCGCAGACTCATCGCCGGTGTCGATCCGGCACGCAGGCCTGTCTATGTCCTGTTGCCGAAGGCGGAATACGACGTGCGACGCGCGGAGTGGAAACTGCCCTGATGACTGCCGTCATCCCTGCCTGCGGCGGCGTACCAACAGGCCGAGACCGGCCAGCGCACCAAGCAGCGCGGTGGATGGCTCCGGGACTTGGTTCGAAATGAGGGCGAAGCTGAACGCCGGTTCCGTGCCAATATTCTGGAGCGTGGGATCCGCCGTCAGGGTCTGGAGATCACGCCCTTCGACGACCCAACGCTGGGTCTCCGGATCATAGGCGTAGCTGTAGATGTTGTCCCCGTTGTTGGTGCCGACATCCCCTTCCGCGCTGATGAGGAGGACACTGTTGGTCGGATCGTAGCCAGTGGTGGAGATCAGCCACTTGCCGGTGGTGCCCTTGGTCACGGTGGCGATGCCGGATCCTGCGGTGACATTCGCCGCACCATCGACACGGCCCATGGCGACCACGCCTTCCTGGCCGGTTGGGATATAGACGAATGCGGCGGGATCGTTCTCCGTGTTTCCGGAGTCACTGCTGCGGACAATGATATTGAAGGTGCCGTCCTCATTGGCGCGGCTGGAGGCATGGTTCGCCTCGTTCTTTCCACCGACCACCAGGAGGATCCCGTTCTGGCTGGTGGCGGGCAGCCCGCTGCCTGGTGCGTTGAAGCCGGTGAGGTTCACATTATAGACGCCCGCGTTGGCGGTGCCGTCATAGACTGTCCAGCCGCCCGTATTGGTCGCTCCACTGCCTGCGGTGAGGCCCGAGTAAGAACTGCGGAAACTGGTGATGGGATCGTTGTTGCCCGCGTTGTTGAGCCAGCCGCCGATGAATTCGGTGTATTTGAAGTAGCCAACCGCCTGGTTGACGTTCCACTCATCCCCGGCCTTCGCGCCGCTGCTGATGGCGGTGGGTCCGATGAAGGTCGCGGAGGCATAGCCGCCGCCGCTGGGCTGGATGGATGCGGTGGCATAGCCGCGGCCCGGCCCAATGGCGGGGAGGTCATCCTCCGGAGTGGCACCAGGAATCATCGGTCCTTCATTGCTGCGGCCGTTCTCCGCGATGGAGACGATCATGATCCCGCCGGACAGCTCCGCCGCCGCACTGGTACCGCCGAAACGGATGGCATAGTCACCGCGGTTCCCGCCCGCATAGGTAATGCCGCCCTGCGCGTACCCGAAGGCCCCTGAAACACCGGCCGCGCTGTTGCCGATGTCATTCTGCGTGATGGTCAGGTTGCCTGCGACGATCGCCCCGTCGGCGGACGAAAGGGCGAGTACGAAGCCGAGTCCAGCGGAGAGAAAAAGCGAAGTTGAACGGAGGCGCATGGCGTGGAGGAAAGGGCCGCCTTCCTCCGCATCCAAGAGATGCTGACCAACAGAATCGTAACAAGAAATGCCGCTTTCCTCCGCCCTCACGGAGGCCCGGCCTTATTTCCGCTCCCAGATGCGGATGTAGTCGATCTCATAGTCCCAGTTCGACTCGTCCGTGGTCATCTTCTTCATCGCGTCCTTCGCAAACTCGATGCCGATCTGGTTTGTGATGAGCACGTGCGCGGGCACAGTGTTCCATTCGTAATAGACCTGCTTGATCGGGTGTCCGTCGAGAATCCAGATCGGGCGGTCCTTGTGCCAGTCGAGGGCGAAGACGTGGAAATCCTCGGAGAAGTCCATTCCGGGAACGTACTCGTTGTCCTTGTTGAGGGCGCTGAAGATGGTGTAAGGATTGCCGAATTTGTCCGGCTGGTTGTTGACCTGGATGTTCACCGCCAGCTCGCGGGTTTTCTCCCGCCCCTGCCAGTTGAAGAACTCGAAGATGTCGATCTCCGGCGGCCAGCCGAGCTTGGAGAAGGTTCCGTCCGGATACTGCACGCCGGGGTTCAGCCAGAACGAGGGCCACGCTCCGATGCCCTTGGTCAGCTTCGCCCGCATCTCGATATACATGCCGGGGGTGATTTCGACTTTGCCGCGCAGCATGCCGGACTCGATGCCGCCCTTGCGGAGTCCGCCGCCGTCCGGGATCCTGCCTTTCAGGGTGAGGGTCTTGTCGCCGAAGACGTGGAGGTTCTTCGGGCTGTCGTCCGGATAGTCGCGATGAACGCTCCAGTAGGTCGCCAGGGTGTCGAGGCGGCCCTTGTCATAGATGTAGCGGTAGTAAAACTCCCGGTCCAGATCGGCGCGGTTTTTGATGGTTGCGTCGGCGCGGTTCTTGCCGAAGGTCCAGTCCTTCACCAGGACGAGATTCTGGCCGTAGGGGCGGCTGTGGTCCGCGGGGGATTCGGTCTTGGTGATGTAGGGCTTGGTGGCGCCGGGAGCCACCTTCGGCTCGGCGGGTGCGGGCGGTCCGCCCTTGAACGCCTTCAGGTCATTCAGGAGAACGGAGTAGGCTGCCTTTGGCGGATCGACATAGAGGTGAATCGAGCTAACCCTCGACTTGTCGAGGGCGTAGCCGCTGCCGCCGAAGGTCTTGCCAAAGGTGGTCTTGAGGGTCTTCGTCTCACCGGGCCCCACCCGGACGAGCTCGTTGTTCCATGGATTCGGCTCGGACGACTTGTTGTCCAGCCGGAGATAGACGGTAGCGGTTTCCTTGCCGGGGTTGCTGACACTGACCTGGACACCGCCGTAGTCGGAGAGATCCCACCCGCCACCGGGGACAGGGAAGTAGATGCCGGGGTAGCCTTTCGCCGCGGGGAAATCGACCTTGATCGCCGGGCGGCCGCCGCCTTCCGGATGGCCGATGCCGAAGGTCGCGCCGTGCGCGGAACTCAACCCTTCCAGGTTGAGTGTTCCCTGGAATTCGAAGAGGCTCCCGGTCTGCGGCGGCTTCCTGACGGCGGCGTCCTGTGCGGTGGAGGTGAAGGCCAGGCCCGCCCACGCGGAGAGCGTGGCAACCAGCAGTCGGGTGGTGATGGGGCGGATCATGGGGTTGGGGAAATGGGATGGATGGACAGGCGCAGAGGTGTATGCCAGCGGTAGCCGGACGCGGGATCAAATTGTGAGGTTTTTTGCTGAACAGTTAAGCCAAGCACAGCCGGATGACATATATCACGGCGCGTGCTGCTGGAGGAGATATCCCTCGGGCGAAAGGAAACCGTCGATGGGTTTGCCGAGGGTCTCCCCCTTCTGCCAGAACTCATCGACCTGCCAGCAGCGCGGGTTGTCCCGGATGCCCAGATCCCCGCTTTCCAGCAGCAATGAAACCATCTCCACCGCGTTCCGCCCGATGCCGTGGTAGTCCCGCCTCAGACCGGACAACCCGTCGCGCTGGGCGTTCACGCAGAACAGGGAGATATCCCTGGGAACGGAAAGGTTCATCTCCTCCAGCCAGCCGGTGATCTCCCTTTCGTCGTGGACGATCAACACATCCGGGCGGTATTTCCTGACCCATGAGGCGAAGGTTTTCCCGTTCCATGCGCCGGTGGAGGAGGCGATGGGCAGCCGCTGCGCGGGCTTCTGCCGGAGCTGGCCCAACAGGTAGGCGGCGTAGTAGGTGCCGCGCTGGTGCTTGTTCTGTGTCGGTTCGATCGCCATACCGATGCGCCGGTAGCCCGCTTTCTTCAGCAGGTGCAGTGCCTCGATCATCTTGTTGTAGTCGGACGTCTCGACGTGGTGGAGGTTGCGCGGGTGCCAGAGCGTGCGCCCGATCTCGACCGCCGCGAAGTTCTTCCAGTCGAACATCAGCCGCGGTTGGCCGGACATCAGCCGCGGGATGACAATCAGCCCGCGGATGCCACGCGCGTGCATGACCCGGCCGAGCTGACGGTGCTCCGAGGGCTTTCCGGAAAGGGTGAAGGATTCCAGCTTGTAGCCCATGCTCCGCGCCCGCTCGCAGGCACCGGTCCACAGCCGCTCCTGATAGACCGGGAAAGGATCGAGCGTGGGATCGTCCAGCGAGAACTCGGTGAGGAAGGCCAGCGTTTCCTTGTAACGGTGCTCCTTCGGCTGACGTGCGAGCGACAACGCCTTCGAAAGCATCGGTTGCGCTTGGTAGTCCAGCGCCTCCGCCGCCTCGCGGACTTTCCTCCGGGTCGCCTCCGAAATCCTCCCGACACCCCGCAGGGCAAGCGAAACGGTCGCGATGCTCAGGGCCGTGTGGCTGGCGATTTCACGGATCGTGGACGGCATTGAAAATCAGAACTAGCGGTTCGGGATGATCGGGCAAGCTTCCGGACCAGACAGGTACCAAGGGAAGCATTCACAAGGATTAACTGTTAACCGACGAATGACTTGGCGGACAGCACCATTCCAAAAATATTCCGCCCCGATGAAACTCCTGCCCTTCGGTCCGTTATGGTGTATGTCAGTGATCGCAGGCTTGGGCGTGGCACCGCTCCAGGCCGGTGTGATCCTTTACGAAGGCTTCGACTACAACATCGCCAACAACACCTCGATCCATGGCACGCAGGCGACCGGCAGCGGCATCCAGGGGAACTGGACGGTGACGAACACCGGCCCGGGCAGCCCATCCAGCACCTACCAGACGGCGGGCCTGTCCTTCGGGCCGAATTTCGCCACCAGCAGCGGTGGCTCCCTGCGGTTGGGCGCGACCTACGGCAGCGGCACCAATGTAGTGACAACGGCAACTGTCAGCCTGTCCGCAACGGCGACAGGAACGGTGTGGGGAAGCTACCTTGCGAACTACACCACCATCGGACTCGCCAATGGCGGATCGATGCTTGCCGGTGTTGCCACGACCGCGGAAGGGACCACCAGCAACCTGAAGGCAGGCGTGGCTTCCAACACACTCGCCACCGACCGGAAACTCGCCGCCGGATATGACAACTCCAGCACGGTTTCCGGGAACTTCGCGTTCGCTACCGGCACGACCTATCTCTTCATCTCCCGTTTCACCAATGTCGGGGCCACCCTCGGCGGAGGGACCAACGGAGTCGCCACGACGTGGGCACTCACCCTGGCGCAGTATGAGAACTGGCTCTCCACCGGTGCGACGGAAGCTGGCCTCGACAACAACTACAGCGTCCGCGTGAACGACACCTCGACATCCGGCACGTCCGCATTCGACCCGACCGGCCATCTCATGTTCCGTGCCGACGCTCCCGACAACAATGGTTCATCTATGATCGCGGTCGTGGATGAGATCCGCTTCGGCACCGCCCTGGCTGATGTCCATGTTGTGCCGGAGCCTTCCGCTGTTTTGCTCGGCAGCGGGGCCGGAATGATCCCTTTCCTCCGCCGGCGGCGCATGGCATGAAATGCCGGAGCCGCAAAACCCATTCTTCCAAAACTCCATGAAATCCCTCCGCCCGATCCTGCTCACCGCAGTCTGCATCGCCTCCTCGCTGCCTGGCGTCACGCACGCGCAGGTGAATGGGCCGACACCCTACCCTGACGCGAAGAACGAAGCCGCCTGGCCGGGCAAAGGCCCGATCCGCTCGTTCGGTTGGATGGTGGACAACCGGAAGTATTTCTGGACCCAGCGTGAGAAGGCCAAGGGCGCCGTCGTGCTGGTCGGTGATTCCCTCACCGCCGGATGGAAGCCGGATGTTCTGGCAGCCGCATTCCCGGGGCTGAAGATCGCGAACCGTGGTGTCGGTGGCGACACCAGCCGGGGCGTGCTGTTCCGCTTCAAGGAGGACGTCCTGGATCTGCAGCCACGCGCGGTCATGCTGCTGGTCGGCGGAAATGATCTGAGTGCCCACGGTGATCCCAAATACGCCGCGGAAAACATGGCCATCATGCTGGACATGGTGCAGGCCCATGATCCGGACCTCCCGGTCATCCTCGCCCAGGGTCCACCGAGCGCGAGTCCGGAAGCCCCCCACAAGCCGGGTGCCCGCGCGGACCTGAACACCCGCATCGCCAAGCTGGCGGAAGGCCGGAAAAACGTGACGCTGGTAGATCTCTTCACCCCCCTCGCCACCGCGGACGGAAAGCCGGTGCCGGAGTATTTCGCGAAGGATCTCGTCCACATCTCCCCGGCAGGCTATCAGAAGTGGCTCACCGTGCTGGTGCCCGTGTTCGACAAGCTCGGGCTGAAGGGTGCGGCGCAGCCTTGAGATTCCACAAGTGTTGCGCCATGGAAAACGGCGGAATTTGAACGAAAAGAACACAAGCGTTCCAAGGATGGTGTCGTATCCCTGATACGATGAAAAAACCATCCGGATCCCGTTTCAGGATACTCACGCTCGGCGGACCTGCCATGCTGGCGGCAGCCGCTCTTTCCGTGATGCTGCCCGCGCAGAACGCACCCGCTCCGGCGAAACAACCGGTCCGGGCGGGGTTCGCGGAAAGGGACATCACCCCCGCGCTGGGCATGGAGCAACCCGGTGGGTACGGAAAGGCCTTCCATAAGGAACTCCACGATCCGTGCAAGGTCCGCGTTTCCGTCTTCGATGACGGGATGAAGCGTGTCGCCTTCGTCGGCGTGGATGCGCTGATGGTATCGCGCGACCTGGTGCAGCGCTGCCGCGAGGGCATCGAGAAAGCCTGCGGCATCCCCGGCGGGAACGTGATGATCGGCGCGTCGCACTCCCACTCATCCGGGCCGACCGGCATGGTGCAGCCCGGTGAATACGACCATGCGGATGATTTCGTGAAGGACCTGGCCTACAACCAATCCTCCGCCGCGGACCCAGCGTATCTGAAGACCGTGGAGGACGCCATCATCGCGGCGGTGGTCGCGGCGGACAAGGAGAAGGTCCCGGCGAAGATGGGCTTCGGCAAGGGCCATGAGGACAAGGTCGCCTTCAACCGCCGCCTGCGCATGAAGAACGGCCAGAGCTGGAGCCACCCGGGCATCGGAAATCCCGACATCATCGACTATGCGGGCCCCATCGACCCCGAGGTCGGCGTGGTCGCCGCGTGGGACATGGAGGACAAGCTGCTGGGCGTGATGGTGAACTACACCTGCCACTGCACGACGAACCCGGGAGGCATCTCCGCGAACTGGGTGCAGTATCTGGAGCAGGTGCTGCAGGGCGGACTCGCCTCGAAGACTCCGGTGGTCTTCCTCCAGGGTGCGAGTGGTGACATCACGCAGGTGGACAACCTTTCCCCCACCCAGCAGCGGCGGGGTGAGGAGATGTCCCGCTTTGTCGGCGGACGCGTGGGCGCGGAGGCGCTGAAGGTGGTGCTGTCCATGGCGAAGGGGACGGACGTCCCGCTGGATGCGAAGCAGAAAGTCTGGCAGTCCGGCCGCCGCATCCCCTCCCCTGAGAAGGTGGCGGACGCGATGGCCATCCTGAAAAAGGAAAAAGAAGCCAGCCCGGCGCAGCGGACCTTCGCCAAGGAAACCGTGATGCTGGATGCTGCGGTGAAGCACTCCCCCACGGTGGAGGTGGAGGTGCAGGCGCTGCAGGTGGGACCGGCCGTGTTCGTCAGCAACCCGGCGGAATATTTCGTGCAGAACGGCCTGCGCATCAAGAAGGAGAGCAAGTTTCCCTTCACCTGGTCCGTGGAACTGGCGAACGGCTGCACCGGCTACGTGCCGACGGAAGAGGCCTTCCGCCCGGACGGCGGCGGCTATGAAACCCGCCTCACCTCCTACAGCAACCTGGAAGTCACTGCGGGAACGAAGATGGCGGACGCGGGCATTTCCCTGACCCGTGAGATGACGCCCGGCCCGGTACCTGCATTCCCCGCCCCCGCCCCGTTCTCGAAGGCGTGGGAATACGGCAACGTCGGACCTGAAACCAAATGACCCTGTCCTCCATGCGATCTTTCCGCCCCTGGCCTCTGCTCCTTTCCGCCCTGCCCTGCTCTCCGTTCATCGGTGTGCTTTTGGCACAGCCGCGGGAAACAGCATGGACTCCTGAAAAGACCCTGTCCTCCATCCGGATCGACGGTGCCTACAACGTGCGACTGGCCGCCGCGGAGCCGCTGGTCCGTGACCCGGTCGAGATGTGCTGGGACGCGGAGGGCGCGTGCTATGTGGCGGACATGATCGACTACCCTCTCGGCGGCCCGGACGGAGTTCCGTTGTCCCGTGTCCAGCGGCTCATCGACACGGATGGCGACGGGGCGTTCGACCGGGCCGCCACCTTCGCGGACAAACTGGATCATGTGCAGGGACTGCTGCCACACGAGGGCGGCCTCATCGCCACCACGCGCACGCAGGTGCTGTTCCTGAAGGATACGGATGGCGATGGAGTGGCGGACGTGCGCAGGCCGCTCATCGCCGGGTTCAATCCATCCTTCTCCCAGCTCCAGGTGGCCTCGCCGCGCTGGGGTCCGGATGGGGAGGTGTATTTCAACAACGGCCTGGACAGCAAGCAGATCTACCCCGTGGCCGGAGACGGCAGCGAAGGTGCGAAGACGGACATCGCCCGGACCAACCTGCGGTGGAATCCGGAAACGGGTGCCCTGCACGCGGCGGCGGGCTTCGGCCAGTATGGCGGCGGCTTCGACGACTGGGGGCGGCACTATTGTTCATCGAACCGCAGCCCGGTCATGTTCGCGGTGGTGCCACCGGAGACGCTGGCGGGAACCACCGCACCCGCGCGGCAACCGTGGGAGAACATCGCGCCGCACGGCCCGGCCTCGCGCGTCTTTCCCCTTCAGATCACCCATACCACGTCCGACGCGCACTCCGGCACAAACACCTCCGCCTGCGGGTTGGGCGTGTATCGCGGCCACCTGATGCCGGAGCTGGCGGGCGAGATCTTTGTCTGTGATCCCACCGGCCAGCTCATCACCCGCTTCCGCAGGCCGGAGGCCCACGGCGGCAGCCTCACCACCTCCCGCACCGGGAACCAGACGGAGTTCTTCCGCAGCAGCGACGAATGGTGCCGGCCGGTGAACATCACCACCGGACCGGACGGCGCGCTGTATGTCTGTGACATCTACCGCCGCTTCATCGACCACGCGCGGTTCTTTCCGGATGATTTCGTGAAGTCCCACGACATGCGGACCGGCGAGAACGAAGGACGGATCTGGAAGATCGTGCCGAAAGGCGTCACTCCGGAAAAGCCCACCGCCGCGCCGAAGGACACCGCCGGACTGATCACTTGGCTCTCCCATCCGAACGCATGGCAGCGCGAGACCGCACAGCGCCTGCTCCGCGAACGGGCAACCACGCCGGAGGCGCTCCGATCCACGCTGGACGCCCTTGCGGAAAGCAAGCCGCCTACCCCGCTTGGAAAGCTCCACACGCTCTGGCTCCACGCCACGCTCTCCGGACGGGCCGGAGTCACTGAGCCTTTGCTTTCACTGACGGAGAACGCACCACCGGAGCTGGCGGAAAACATCGTCCTCATCGCCCACCGCCATCCGGCATACTTCGGCAAGGAGACGCGGGAGACCGCTTCCCGTGCCGCGATGTCCGGTGGCACGCGGGCGCGCATGCTCGCGCTGCTGACCACGCGCTCCACCGCAGCGGAGGTGCCCTCCACCATCCGCGCGCTGCTGGCCGCCACGGATGATCTGGACGACCCATGGTTCCAGCAGGCGGTCATGGTCCACCTCGCCGGTCACACCGGACGGTTCACCGGGGACCTGCTGGCAGGACCATTCGCGGACAAGGCGGCGGACACGCGCTCCGCGTTCATCCGTGACCTGGCAGCGATGACCGCCGCGTCAAAGGACAAGGAAGATCTCACCGTGCTGCTTGCATCACTCCGCACCGCTCCGGGCGAACTGAGGTGGTGGAAGGCGGCAGTACTCGAGGGACTCGCCCAAGGTTTGCCGAAGGCGGGTGTGAAGTCTCTGGCGGAGTTCGCGTCCGTGCCTCCTCCCGGTGAGGGAGATCCGCGTGCTGAGATCCCGGGCCTGCTGGAGAAGGCGGGCAAGATCATCGCGGATGCCTCGCTGCCGGACGAGCTGCGCATCGCCAGCATGCCGCTGCTTTCCCAGCAACCGTATGAGGCCGCCGCACCTGTTCTCAAGGATCTGGTTTCAGGCCGCCAACCCGCCGCCATCTCCCGCGCCGCGTTCGCCATCGTCAGGAAGCATGGCGCGAAGAAAACCGCGCCGCTGCTCTATGAGATCCTGCCAACCGCGAATCCCGCGCTGCGGCAGGAGATCATCGCCATGCTGGGAAATGACCCCGGCACGCTGCCGGACATGCTCCAGCGCATGGACCGCGGCGAGGTGCCGAAATCCCTGGTCGATGCGGAGTCCCGCTGGCGCTTTCTCCAGAGCAAGGACGCCACCATCAAGGGCCTCGCGGAAAAGCTGTTCGAGCGTCCGGCTGACGACCGCGCGGGCGTCATCACCGCCTATCTCCCTGCCGCCGATGTCAAGGGAGACTCGGGCAGGGGCAAAGAACTCTTCACCCAGCTCTGCTCAACCTGCCACACCTACCAGGGTCATGGTAGCTCCGTGGGACCGGACATTTCCGACGTCCGGGCGAAGGACAAGCGCGCGCTGATCAATGACATCCTCGACCCCAACCGGATGATCGAGGCCCGCTGGAGCGCCTATATGGTGAAGATGAAGGATGGCCGCATGCTTTCCGGCATCATCGACTCCGACACACCCGCCGCCGTGGTGCTGAAGATGCCCGGCGGTGTTTCCGAAACCATCTCCCGCGCCGACATTTCCTCCATGGAATCCCACGATGCCAGCCTCATGCCTGTCGGTCTTGAGGGCGGCATCACCGTCAGCCAGATGGCCGACCTCCTCGCTTTCCTACGGGGGGAGACCCCAACCAAATGAATGAAATCAACCGCAGATGAACATGGATAGGAGAAGAATCCTCATTGGATTTCTTCATCTGCGCCCATCTGCGGTTCAACAATCTCTTCTCTTTGCGAACCAAGCCCACAACCACTCCGACAACCCATGAAATATCTCCTGCTCTCCGCCTTCCTCGCCACCGCCGCCACGCTCTCCGCCGCGGAACCGGTCAAGGTCACCGAAAAGATCGACATCCTCGACCTGATGAAAAAGGGCGAAGTGGACTACCACATCAATGACAAGATGGAGATCACCGGAAAGCCCGGGGAAATCTTCGTCCTCAAGGACGGGCAGCTCACCATCACCGGCCATGCATACGGCTACATGATCACCAAGGCTGCCTATGAAAACTACCGTCTGGTGACGGAGTTCAAGTGGACCGGCAAGACCTGGGGCAAGCGTGCGGAGAAGGCGCGGGACAGCGGCATTCTCGTCCACTGCCACGGCCCGGCGGGTGCGCTGGGCGGCACCTGGATCGCCAGCATCGAGGCGCAGATCATCGAGGGCGGCATGGGCGATTTCCTCGTACTCAGCCCGAAGCTGCCGGACGGCACCGTCGTCCAGTGCCAGATGGAGGCGGAGTTCGAACTGGATCGCGACGGCGAGAAACGCTGGAAAAAAGGCTCCCCGCGCCAGTTGCTGAAGTCCGGCAGGATCAACTGGGAGAAGCGCGACGAGGACTGGAAGGATGTCGTGGACTTCAAGGGCAAGGATGATCCCGACGCCGCCGTGGGCGAGTGGAACAGGATGGAGGTCATTTCCGAAAACGGCACTCTCCGCATCCTGTTCAACGGACGGATGGTGAACGAAGGCTTCGCCGCGCAACCTTCCTCCGGCCCCATCGCCATCCAGACCGAAGGCGCGGAAATGGTGGTGAGGAAATATGAACTGCTGCCTCTCGGCAGCGGAGAATGAATCGTGGATGCGCCGTGCCGGTGGCGTCCCGCCGCCGGACCTGAAGAAACCGGCGAGACGCCGCCACCACAGCCTGCCGCGGGACGCTGCAGGCACAGCCAGAATACTCCATCGCATGAAATCCACTCCATCATTTCCTTTCCGGAACGCCGGGGCAGCCGTCGCCGGATTGCTGTGCCTTTCACCTATCGCCTCCGCGGAGTGGGTGCTGCAACCGGTTCCCGCGAAAGGACAGACCTTCGGAGCAAAGCAGCCGCTGTGGTACCGCGCCCATCTCCATGTGGCGAAATCATTGGTCGATCCGTCGTCCGATGCGAAGGACCTGTGGCGGGAGTCGATGACGCTCGCCCTCCAGGACATCCCCGGGCCGTTCAAGGTGTATCTCAACGGCACGGTGATCGTGGACGCGAAGGAGGCCGCTGCGGATGCGCCGGTACGCTTCAAGGTGCCGAAGGACATCCTGAAGGGCGATGTCTTCAACACGCTGGCGATCCGGTTGGAGGGAAAGGCAGCGGAAAAGGGACTGACCCACGCGCCGGTCTTCGGCGGATATCTGGATGAGGTGCGGCTGGACCGCGACTGGTTGGTGCAGGCGGGAGAGCCAAAGGACAACAACCTGCAACCGCTGGCCCAGCCACCTGCAGCGGCGGCTTACACGCCCAAGGACTGGCGTCCGGCCAGCACGGTGCTCCAGGCGCCGGCGGAGCCTGTGCGCGGGAAGCAGGTGTCCCCGGCGGAGGCGCTCACGAAGCTGAAGCCCGCGCCGGACCTGGTGGTGGAGTCTCTACTGCATGAACCGGAAGTCGCCCAGCCCACGCATGTGAGCTTCGACGCGCGCGGGCGGATGTGGATTTCCCAATACCGGCAGTATCCCTACCCCGCCGGGCTGAAGATGATCTCCCGCGATGCCTACTACCGGGGGAAATACGACCGCGTGCCACCCGCGCCGCCGCACCACACGCCGGGCGCGGACATCGTGAGCGTGCATGAGGACACCGACGGCGACGGCACCTACGACCGCCACAAGAACGTCCTCACCGGGCTGAACATGGCGAACTCCGTGCTCCACGGCCACGGCGGCATCTGGGTGATGCACGCGCCCTATCTCCTCTTCTATCCTGACGCGGATGGCGATGATGTGCCGGACCGTGATCCGGAAGTCCGCCTTTCCGGTTTCGGTCTGGAGGACACCCACAGCACCGCCAACGGCCTCACCTGGGGGCCGGACGGATGGCTCTACGGCGCGCAGGGCAGCACCGTGAGCAGCCACATCGACACGACACCGGGCATCGATGGCACGAACAAGCCGTTGATCTATCTGGAAGGTTGCGCGGTGTGGCGCTACCACCCGGCGACGAAGGCATTCGAGATCTTCGCGGACGGCAGCGGCAACACCTTCGGCCTGCACTTCGATGCGGAGGGGCGCCTTTTCAGTGGCCACAACGGCGGCAACACCCGCGGCTGGCACCACATTCAGGACGGCCTCTACCTGAAGCAGGGCACCTCCCCGGACAAGTTCGGCCCGCCGACGAATCCCTACTCCTTCGGCGAGCTGCAGGACATGGCGACCAGCCATCCCATCGCCCGCTTCACGCACAACATCATCATGATGGAAGGCACGGCGATTCCGGAAAAGTGGCGCGGCCTGCTGATGGGTGCGGATCCCCTCCACCGGAAGCTGACCGCCTCCACCCGCATCCCCGCCGGCAGCACCTTTTCCACCACGGATGTCGATCCCGCGCTGACCAGCGATGACGTGACCTTCCGCCCGGTCTATCTCACGCCCTCCCCGGACGGCAGCATCACCATCGCGGACTTCCGCGAGGAATACATCGCTCACGGCCAGAACTACCAAGGGCAGATCGATCCCTTCACCGGCCGCATCTACCGCCTGCGCGGAAAGGATCTGCCGCTGGAGCGCGGCACCGATCTTTCCAAAAAAACCGACGCGGAACTGATCGCCACGCTTTCCCATTCCAACCTCTGGCACCGCCAGACCGCCGTGCGTCTGCTTTCCGAGCGCAAGGCGACGATCCCGGATGCCGCCGCCCTGCTCTCCGCGCCTGCTGGAAGTGCGCACCCCGCACTGGAGATCCTGTGGGTGCTCCACCAGACCGGCGCACTGGATGAAACGCTGGTCCTCCAGTGCCTGCGGCACCCCGCGCCGATGGTGCGTGCATGGACCATCCGCCTGCTCGGCGACGCGAAGCAACTCACGCCCCGCATCCACAAGACCATCCTGACGCTGGCTGCCACGGATCCGGATGCGGAGGTGCGCTGCCAGATCCTTTCCACCGCGCGGCGGCTGGGGCGAGACCAGGCGCTGCCGCTGGTCGCGGAGATCCTTTCACGGGACATCGATGCCCGGGATGCCTTCATCCCGATGATGGCGTGGTTCGTCCTGGAGTCCCACTGCAAGTCGTCCGCCGCCGAGGTGACCGGCCTGTTCGAGCAACGTCCCGAGCTGTGGGCACGCTCCATCGTCCGCACCCACATCACCCCTCGGTTGATGCGCCGCTTCGCCGCGGCGGGCACCCGCACGGATCTCATCCGCGCCGCGCGCCTGCTCGCGCTGGCCTCCACCCCGGAGGACAAGGCCGCGCTGATGGAAGGATTCGGCCAGGCGTTCCAGGGCCGCGCCCTGCCGCCGCTCCCTCCGGAACTGGCGGAGGAAATGGCAAAGCTGGGGAAAGGCTCCCTCCACCTGCGCCTGCGCCAGAAAGAGGCCGCCGCGCTGGATGAGGCGCTGGCCATCCTGTCCAACCCGCAGGCACCCGCACCGGAACGCCTGCAACTGGCCCGCATCTTCGGTGAGATCCAGCACCCGCCAGCGAGGGCCGCGCTGCTCGCCATCGCAACGGACGCCGCCTCGCCTGTGGATCTGGCGAACGCCAGCCTCGCGTCCCTGACGCTCTACGATGATTCCAGTATCGGAGCGGCTGTCACCGCAGCCCTTCCCCGGCTGCCGCGTGACCGATGGGATGCCGCGCTCGCCCTGCTCGCCTCGCGCCCGGCATCCGCGCTGTCCCTTGTTTCCGCGGTCGAGTCCTCCGCCATCCCGCGTGACGCTATTTCCGGTGATCTCCTCGTCCGCCTGCGGCAGCACCAGGACGATGCCCTGCTTTCAAAGCTGGCGATCCTTTTCCCGGTGAAAGCACCCGCCGCGCGGGAATCCTTCCGCCCACGGATCGAGGAAGTGAAACGCATCCTCTCCGCCGCGCCGGGAGATCCCTACGCCGGGGAAGCCATCTATATGGAACGCTGCGCCGCGTGCCACCAGCTTTTCCACAAGGGCGGCAACATCGGGCCGAACCTGACCAGCTACCAGCGGGAGGATCTGGGCACCATGCTCGTCAGCATCGTCGATCCCAATGCGGAGATCCGCGAGGGCTACGGCAACCATACCGTCACGACGAAGGATGGCCGGGTGCTCGGCGGCTTCCTCGCGGACCAGGACAGCAACGTCATCGTCCTGCGCGGCTTCGATGGGAATGACACGACGGTCCCGCGCGAGCAGATTGCGGATAGCAAGGCCGCCGGTCTCAGCCTCATGCCGGAGGGTCTGCTGGATCAGCTTTCCGACAAGCAGATGCGGGATCTCTTCGCCTATCTCCGGATCTCCCAGCCGATCAGCAAGTAAGGTAAGGAGGGAGGACACTCCTGTCCTCCGGCGGCATTGGCGAATCACAAGAGATTCACCGCAAAGTCGCAAAGGGCGCGAAGGGAAGAAAGGTGAGAATCGCAATCAGCTTTCTTTTCTTCCCTGAAAACACCGTTGCGAAGCAACTGAGACGAACTGGAAGTTAAAATCGTCTGAGTCAAAACACTGAAAACTTCTCCTTCTTTTATCGCCAATGCCGCCGGTGGACAGGAATGGGAGCGAAGCGGACATAGCGGCGCAGCCGCAATGTCCACCCTCCTTACTCCCTCCTTATTGTCTCGCGCGGTCAGCTCGGATAATCTGTTCAAGCTTCTTCGTGTTCGGGCGGCTGCACTCGGAATCCACGAAGAATGCCGTCTCCAGCGGAACCAGGAACTCCACCGCGGAGTTGATGCCCACCAGCTCGCCCACCGCATTCACCACCGGGCCGCCGCTGTCACCGGGCAGCAGCGGGATGTCGATCTTGAACTTGCGCACACCGGTGAAGGGACCTTCCGGTGGCAGGGACGAGGACAACTTTCCATTGCCGGAACGGTATCCGGTGGAGACTCCGCCATGGATGACCTCCGTGCCCTCCGGCAACCAGCGGTCACCCGGCGTCCATTGGTAATAGTAGGGTGTCCGCACCGGGACGTGGAGCAGCGCCAGATCCCCCGGGGCGGAACGCCAGACGACACGCGCCTTGTTCACCTCCAGCTTTCCACTCCGGGTATAAAAGACGAAGACATTCCTGCCTTCCATGCGTTCCAGGACGTGGTTGGCGGTCAGGAAATAACCATCCGGAGAAATGGGTGCGGCGGAGCCTCCATCCGCATCGGACGGAGCGGTGGTCTGGGAGAATTTCCTGCCCTGCCAGCCCTGGAGGTCCTCATTCGCGGTGACCAGCACCACGCTGGCCCTCTCCGCCACGATCTGCCGCGCCATCTTTCCCGGAGGCGTGGGGTCAGCCGGCGGAGGCGTCATGGAGCACGCCTGCAGGAGCCACACCCCCACACCCAACAGCCCTGCGTGAATCCAGCCTACCATTCCACCGCCAGAGAAGCACACGGGCTCCACTCCGTCACACGGGAAATTCAGTTTTCGCACAACATGCGCTCCACCACCACGCGGAAGGGAGATGACATGGGCAGCGCCAGCACCTCCTCCGGCGTCTTCCATTCATCCCCTTCCCTTTCGCCCGCCTTGGAAATACCGCCGTCATGCACGCTGAGGTCCACCCGATAGCGGGTGATGGTGTAGCGATGGCTGGCCGCAACCGGCAGCGACACCACTTCCTCCGCGTTCCGCAGTGGCAGCCGCCACAGTCCCTCCCGGCGTTTTCCCTGCTCCCGGTGCATCAGCACACGGCCCTTCCGATCCCGCAGCCACAAGGCATGCTCCGCCACCACCGTAACCTCCGCCTTTTTCCGCTTCACCGGCAGAAGTTCCGGCCCGCGGGTCCTGCAGAAAGATGCGACCGGGCAGGACAGGCAATCCGGCACCCCGGGACGGCAGAACGTCTGTCCCAACTCCATCAGCGCGGAGTTGAAAATGCGCGGCCGTGCCGGGTCCGCCAACGTCTCCGCCCATTCCCAAATTTTCTTCAATCCTGCCGTGTCATCCACCGTTCCGTGGAAATCCATCAGCCGTGAGATTGCCCGCGCCACATTCCCGTCGACCACCGCCGCGGGCAGGTCGAACGCGAATGCCCTCACCGCTCCCGCCGTGTAACGGCCCACCCCCGGCAGCCCCAGCAGATCCTCCAGCGCCTCCGGGAACTTTCCTCCGTGATGCTCCCCCACCGCGCGGGCGGTGTCCCGCAGCATGCGCGCCCGGCGGTAGTAGCCCAGGCCCTCCCACGCCTTCAACAATGGTTCGTCCTCCGCCGCGGCCAATGCCCGCACATCGGGAAATGCCTCCAGAAACCGCGTGTAAAAGCCCCGCCCCAAAACCGTCGCAATCTGCGTCTGCTGCAGCATCACCTCCGACACCAGCACCGCATACGGATCGCTGGTGCGCCGCCACGGGTAATCCTTTCCATTGACCGAAAACCACGCCGCCAGCGCATCCCTGAACGCCTCGCGCTCCTGGACCGCATCCTTTTCCCACCGGGGTTTCAGCACGGGGGCGATGGTGATGCCTTGACCCCTCCCCCGCCAAGAGAATCCGGCCTCCTGCCGACAGGAATGGTTGCACCGCCGGAAAATGAATGGTTGGCTGGCATAGAACCCCAAAAAACCATGGATTCATCCTGCAAAGAGCCCACAGTGGATCCGGCGGAGGACAACGCTTTCTTTCCCTCCCCCTATTCCCTTTCCCAATACACCTCCGCGAAGACCGACTTCGACGGCACCACCTATCCGGATCCCTACAAGGGCGGGAAATGGAAGGTCCTGATGGTCGGCACGGACGAGCGGTACATCCTCATGAAAAATGGCAGGATGTTCTCCACCGGCAACCACCCGGTGGAAATGCTGCTGCCGATGCACCATATGGACGCAGCCGGGTTCGGGATCGATGTGGCGACACTTTCCGGAAACCCCGTGAAATTGGAGATGTGGGCCATGCCCGGAGAGGACGAAACAGTCCGGAAAATCTATGGCAAATACCTGCCGAAACTGAAGCAACCGGAGAAGCTGGCGGACATCATCGAAGAAGCGACGGGACCGGCTTCCCCCTACCTCGGCGTTTTCATCCCCGGCGGGCACGGCGTCCTTGCGGGCATCCCGCGCAGCAGGGAGATCAAACGCCTGCTGGAGTGGGCCGTCGGGGACGGGCGCCTCATCATCACGCTCTGTCACGGGCCGGCGTGCCTGCTGGCGGCGGCGGTCGATGGAGGGGAGAAAAACTACCTCTTCAAGGGTGCGCGCATCTGCGTCTTTCCGGACAGCCTCGACAAGGGGGCGAACATCGGGATCGGCTACATGCCGGGGGAACTGCCGTGGTTGGTCGGGGAAAACCTGCAGAAGCTCGGCGTGGAGATCCTCAACGAAGGCATCACCGGCCAGGTCCACCGGGATGGCAAGCTGCTCACCGGAGACAGCCCGCTCGCGTCGAACAACCTCGGCAAACTGGCCGGCCCGGCGCTGATCGGGGAGGCGAAGCTGCGGGACGGGGCATGAACGGTTGATGGACTTCCCGTTTCCATCTCCCCACACTCCGCGCACGATGTCCGGTTTCCTGCGCACCCATCTCAAAGCCATCCTCCTCGGTGTGGTCGCCCTCATCATTGCCGGAGCGTTCACCGTGCCATCCGTGGATGCGATCATGAATGGCCGCCACAAACCGGTGCAGTTGTTCCGTAGCATCTCGTCCGATGAAAGGCACCAGATCACCGTCACCCGCCGCGTCGCCCTCCCGGCGAACGACGTGATGGACCCCACCGTGATCGCCACGTTCACCCTGAAAGACCACGTGACCGGCAAGGATTTGGAGACGCAGGAGGTGAAGATCGTGAAGGAAAGCGCCCTCCAGGAGCCGTTGTTCCTTTGGAGCAACTCCTCAGTCGTGGTGAAGCAGTTCGACACCCTCCAAGAGCGGGCATTGAGTTTCAAAAGACCGGAATGACGAAAAATCGGAAACGCCTGCTTTGGATCACCGTCATCCTCGCCATCATCGTCTGGCGAGTGTGGCCGGGCGTCGTGGCGGTGAACCGTCTCAATCTGGATGTCCCGGATGACTTCACCCTGCTGGAAAAGGTCATTCCTCCCACGTCTCCCCCGAGGACGATTCACACAGGGTTCTCCCATCCGTATTTCGAGAGAAACAAGCTATGGGCCGAGATCCTTTTTCTGCCCCGAAAGATCTCCCACGGTCACGTTTTTCACCTGATGGCTGCCGACAACGCATTGGGTGAATCCATCGCCGGAGTCCTCCGGAAACCGGGTGCCCTCACCGAGAGACTCGGGAATACCATGTGCGGAGGGTTCCATGCGGACTATCTGCTGTCATGGGAAGAGAAGGGCGTGAATTGGCAGGCGGTGGTCTGCACAGGGTGTGACGAAGTGATCTTCTACCACGAAGGCGTTTCCATGCGCTGCTGGATCACCAACAATGCGGCTGATGCGATCAGTGAATTGGAGAAGAAGGCCGAGGCGGCCCGGTAAAATGATCCCCGCCCGATGACCTCCGGTGAACGAACAGCCGCTGCGGAGACGATCCGGGCCTTTCTGGACGGGAAAGGTAGCCCACACGACTGGGATGAATTCATCTCCATCCGCAAGAAGGACCTGAACCACCAGTTGGTGCGGGATTTCTGCGCGGACTCCGATCTGCTGTATCCGTCCGGCGATGACCGCCGCTGGTGCGGGACCGAGGGGGAAGTCAGGCTGCGGGAGCTGGCGGCGTTGCTGGACTCCCGTGCACCGTTCAATGCCATCCGCAGCTTCATGGAGGAGGAGCGCCACCGCGCCGCCGATGAGCCAACGGTCATGGATGCCACCGGCCCGGGAAAGCTGGGCTACGCCACCATCACCCTACCGGTCTGCGGGATTTGTGTGGTCTTCCTTTCCGCGCTAGTCCCGCCGCTGGCCCGCATCGGAGTGCAGGCGGGCAGTGCGGTCGTCTATCTCTCCGTGCCTTTCGCGGCGGCGGTGGCGGTGCTGTCATGGGGAAAGAACCGCGACC
The DNA here is from genome assembly GCF_026625605.1 of Luteolibacter sp. SL250. Taxonomy (NCBI): domain Bacteria; kingdom Pseudomonadati; phylum Verrucomicrobiota; class Verrucomicrobiia; order Verrucomicrobiales; family Verrucomicrobiaceae; genus Luteolibacter; species Luteolibacter sp. SL250. The sequence continues at coordinate 2,220,074 of NZ_CP113054.1, read as the reverse complement.
GCGCATGGACCGCCGTCGGCGGACTGGCGACCGCAGGGTTCTTCGCGTGGCAGTTGCTGGCAAACCCGATCCATCCCTGACGCCCCCCGTGCAGCGCATGGCTCACGCCATCATCCCCTCCAGCGCGGTGCCGCAGTTCCAGCAACTGCCGAAGTTCGCCGGGGAAACCTCGCTGCACTTCGCGCAGGTGACTTCGCCCTCCACCACCCGCTCCGCCTGCTCCATGTCGCGGCGCATGATCTCCACCGCCGCCGCCTCATCCGCGTCATTCAGGATACACAGCGCGGGGAAGAAGTCCGGGATGGAGACGCCCTCGGTGGTGGAGAGGTTTTCGTTCCGGATGAAGGTAGGGATGCCCGCCGCCTCCAGCAGGGACTGGTAGTAGTTGATCTTCGTCAGGTCCCTTTGGCGCAGCAGTTCGATCATGGCGGAATACGATTCACCCCATCCATACCGCCGTCCGAGTGGTGCCGCGAGTGCCTATTTTCTCTCCGGATCCTCTGATCCTTGCATCTTTCAACCGCAATGAGAGGGACGTCCCCACCTACATCCACAAAAACAACATAACGCGATGGAAAAGCGGGATATCCCGCCGGACGGGGAACGTATCCCTTTCCCAGTTCCATCATGCGTTTCCCGTCACTGACCACCCTCGCCTTCCTATCCGTCATTTCCTCCGCCACGGCGGAAAACATCGCTCTCGGCCGGCCCTATGTGGCCTACCCCCGGCTTGGCGGCCACAAGGCCACCAACAACGGCAATGAAGCGAAGAAGCTTACCGACGGACTTCGCTCCGCCAAGGTGTTGTGGGAGGACCCGGAACACACCGTGGGTTGGGTGGACGCGCGGTGGCCGGTGCAGGTCGTGGTGGATCTTGGCAAGCGGCAGCCCATCTCCGGCATCACGCTCGGTTGCGGTGCGGGCGTCGCCCTCAGTTCGAAGCGCGTCCACATCTGGCCCGGCACCATCGACCTCTATGTGAGCGACGACAGCAAGGAATGGCACCGCGTCGCGGAACTCACCTCGCTCAACGACCTGGACAACGAGATCCTGCCACCGCTGGGCAACGAGTACGCCTACCGGAACATCTCCACCAACCGGCTGCGCACGGCGGGGCGCTATGTCCGCATCGTGCTGGGAACCCGCAAGGAAGTGTTTCTCGACGAGATCGAAATCCGACGCGGGGATGATGCGCTGCTTTCCTGGAAGCCATCGAAGCCCGGCGTGACCGGGGACAAGATCGAGAAAGAGATCATCCGCACGGATGCCACGCTGTTCGTGTCAAAGCGGCGGCACCGCATGGACATCGCCACCATCCTCGCTCAGCTCGAGGATCTTCCGGAGGAAAAGGCCGCGCCCATCCGCACCCGGCTCACCGCCCTGCGGGAAAAGGCGCAGGCGAACAACGACACCCCGGCGGAGAAGCGGGCGATCCTGCCGCAGGGGGAGATCGGCCGGGAGATCCTCGCGGAGCAGGCGGCGGTGTGGCGGGAGAAAGACCTGCCACCGCTCACCATCTGGCAGACCACCGCCGGACGGGACCCGCAATGGCTGGAAACGCCTCCCGCAGAAAAGGATCCGCGCCTTTCCGTCCATCTCATCCGTGGGGAGGACCGCACCGCCACCTTCAACATCACGAACGCCTCAGCCCGGGAGCAGGTTCTCACACTTTCCATCGGCGGTCATGGGGATGCATCCCACATCCGCGTGCGCTCCTTGGAGTGGACGGAGACGGTGGCCCGCACCGCCATCGTCCATGCGCTGCCGGACGCGGAGAAGACGGAGGGCGGTCACCGCATCACCATCCCAGCCGGGATGACGCGCCAGGTATCCCTTTCCATCCATGGTGCCGGGAAGGATGGCAACAACGCGGGCGTCGTCAGGATCGCCCCGGCGGATGCGTCCATCCCCGCGCGGGAGATCCCTTTCAACGTCCACCTCCATCCGTTCGACTTCCCGGAAAAGCAGTCGCTCCATTTCTCCGGCTGGGACTACCTGAACAAGTGGGACATCGCCCGCTACGGCGTGGCATCCAATGTCATGCGCCCCTTCCGCGAGCTGATCCTGGACTACAAGCTGGACCTGCCATGGGGGCCTATCACCCTCTGGCCGAAGGGAAACTTCAGCGCGGAGCAGACCTATGCCACGCCCGCCGATGAGCCGGACACCGCCATGTTCGACACCTGGGTGAAGGAGATCATGCCCACGGCGCACGGCTACAAGCTCAACATCTCCGGCCGCAACAAGGACAACCGCGCCCACATCAACGGCGTCCACCATGACAAGGATCCGGAGGCCTTCGACAAGCGCGTCGCCACCTGGCTGCGCTTCTGGGAGAAGCATGTCATCAGCCTGGGCCTGGACCCGGCAAAGTTCTCCCTCCTCATCATCGACGAACCGGGACTGGACGAGACCTCCCCCTACAAGGAGGACGAGGCCATCCGCGCATGGGTGGAGGCGGTGAAGAAATCCGGCGTGAAGTTCCGCATGTGGATGGACCCCGTCTATCATGAACCATGGGACGCCTGGCAGCCGTCCATCGACGCGATGGACGAGCTGTGCCTGAAGTATTCCCACTTGGTCACGCACGGCCCGCGTTACGTGGACTACTACCGGAAACGCTCCGGCAAGCAGCAGCTCAGCCTCTACGAATGCTATCCCATCATCGGCGGATTCGACCCCTACAGCTACTGGCGTCTCCAGGCCTGGATGGCGTGGACGATGGATGCGGACGCCATCGGCTTCTGGTGCGTGGCGGACACCGGGCGGAACGCCAGTTTCGGATCATGGAACAACGGTCTCAACACCCTGCACTATTGCCCGCTGTTTCTGGATGCGAAGGAAGTCGTCCCTGGCAAGGCGCTGGAGGCCATCCGCGAGGGCATCTATGATTTCCAATACCTCGTCATGCTGCGGGACGCGATCAAAGACGCCCGCGGAAAGGGAGTGGATGGCAAGAAGATCGAGGCTGCGGAGGAACTGCTGGCGGATGCGCCGCAGGAAGTCCTGTGGAACAACCGCGCCCTCGCCGAGCCGAAGTGGCTGGCCACCACGGAGATCGATCGCACCGTCGCGGACCGCGTGCGGGTGGAGATTCTGGAGACACTGGGCGATCTGGCGCGGTGAGGAAAATGGAGGGGCGCACGCCGCTGCGCCCATGCGGTCGGGCCGGACGACGTGCCAGATGCGAAGAAGGCGTAGCGACATGCGCTCCTCTTGCCCACCAGCAACATCCGCACAGTTTCCGCCAATCCCTGCGGAGCCATCCGGAGGGTGATCTGAGATCTTCCCGACCGTGTCCGCCCCGCAGCCATCCCAAAAGCGTCCGAATCTGGTCTCCGTGACCACGATCAACGCGGATGGCTCCCACCACGTCCTGCATCCGGCGGATGTGAAGGGGAAGTTCACGCGGGCGCGGCGGTGGTTCGCCATGGTGCTCATCGGCATCTACGTCGCGCTGCCGTGGATCCCGGTGAACGGCACTCCGGCGGTGTTCCTGGATGTGGCGGAGCGGCGGTTCCATTTTTTCGGCCTCACGCTGCTGGCGCAGGACCTGTGGGTGCTGTTCTTCGGCATCAGCGGACTTGGGTTCCTGCTGTTTTTCCTCACGGCGTTGCTGGGCCGCCTGTGGTGCGGCTGGGCCTGCCCCTACACCGTCTTCCTGGAGCATGTGTTCCGCCGGATCGAGCGGCTGGTGGATGGCGACGCGCCCGCCCGCCGGAGACTGGACGCCGCCCAGGCGGACGCGCGCAAGATCACAAAGCGGTTGATCAAGAACGGCCTCTACCTGCTGGCCGCGGCCGTCCTGGCGCACGTTTTCCTTTCCTACTTCGTCTCCCTGCGCGGCCTCTACATGGCGGTGAAGGAAGGCCCGATGGGGAACCTCACCGCGTTCGGCACGGTGGCATTCTTCACCGCCGCATTCTTCTTCTGCTTCGGTTACTTCCGGGAGCAGTTCTGCATCATCCTCTGCCCGTATGGCCGCATCCAGTCCGCGCTGACGGACGACGAGACGGTGGTGATCGGCTACGACGCGCGGCGTGGCGAGCCACGGGGCAAGGCGACGAACCCGGACGCTGGCGCATGCGTGGACTGCACCCGCTGCGTGCAGGTCTGCCCGACCGGCATCGACATCCGCAACGGGCTGCAGATGGAGTGCATCGGCTGCGCGGCGTGCATCGACGCGTGCGATGACATCATGCGCAAGCTGAAGCGGCCCACCGGACTGGTGCGCTATGACTCGACGAAGAGTCTGGCGGGAAAGAAAACGCGCATCCTCCGCCCGCGCATCCTGGCGTATTCCTTTCTCGGCGTGGTCGGGATGGCGGTGCTGGGCGTGGTGGCGTTCCACAAGGCGAAGCCGGTATTCGCGGAGGTCACGCGCTCGCCGGGGCCGGGCTTCTACAATGACGCCGCCACGGTGCGGAACCACTACAAGGTGCGCCTGGTGAACAAGCGCAACCAACCGGTGCGGTTCACCATTTCCCTGGAGGGGAACCCGGCGGGATTCACCACCAGCGGCGCGGGGGAAACCATCACCCTGGACGCGCTGGGCGAACTGGCCCGGCCCATCGTCGTGCTGCAGGAACGCGCGCACTACCGGGGACCGCGGGAGATCACCTTCATCATCCACGCGGAGCCGGGGAATGCCACCGTCCGCCAGACCGTCCGTTTCCTAGGCCCCAATCCCAAATCCTGAACCTACTTTAGCATCATGAAACATCCCTGGTTGTTCGTCATCGGAGCGTTCCTCCTGCTCATCGCCGCCTGGACCAGCCTGCTGGTGGTGGCGAGCCGCTTCACGCCGCAGACGGTGGAGATCTCCCGCTGAAAGCCCCCCCGCCCGCACGCAATGGACGCCATCCATACCACCATCGGAGCGCTGGCCGCAGGTCTGGTGACCAGCGTCCACTGCGTGGGGATGTGCGGTCCCATCGCGTGCGGGTTGTCCTCCCTCCCCGCCACGGAAGCGCAGCGGCAGGCGGGCATCATCTCCTACCATGTGGCGCGGCTGACCAGCTACGCGCTGGTGGGCGCGTTGTGCGGGGCGCTGGGCAGGCAGCCGTTGGAGTGGTTCTTCGACTCGCCTGCGGTGCTGCTTCCTTGGGTGCTGGTGGCATTGCTCATCCTCTTCGGCCTCGGACTTGAAAAGAAGCTGCCCCGTCCGCCCGCATTGCTGAGATTCACCACGCGCATGCGGTTCCGGCTGGGCCGTCTGTCCCCGGTGCGCGGTGGCGCGACCATGGGGCTGTTCACGCCGCTCCTGCCGTGCGGGCCGCTCTACCTCCTGTTCGGTGCCACATTGCTCAGTGGCTCCGCCATCCGTGGGGCGGAGTTCGCGTTGGCATTCGGCCTGGGTACGGTGCCGTTGCTGTGGCTGGCACAGCATCATGTCCGCCACCTCCAGAAGCGGCTCGGCCCCGTCGGCATGAACCGGGTGAAACGCGGGCTGGCCCTGGTCACCGCGCTGGTCCTCGCCCTCCGTTTCCATGACACCCTCCCATTCCACGAGGCGGACCCCGCCGCCGGGAAAGAACTCCCATCCTGCTGCCACTGATGTCCTCCTGCCTCCATTGCGGAACCCACTTCTCCCCCGCCACCCCGGAGGAAAGCTTCTGCTGCCGTGGCTGCGAGTACGTCCACGGCCTGATCCACCACGAAGGACTGGACCGATTTTATGAACTGCGGGGCGAATCCGCCGCGAAGCCCGCGCGCAGCGTCCCCTTTGAATCCCACGATTTCTCATGGCTCCCAACCGGCACACGGGGGGACGAGGGCAACCAAAAAACCGGAGAGTCCGCGGAAGCGGATTTCTCGCTCGAAGGCCTCTCGTGTGTCGGTTGCGTATGGTTGGTGGAGAAGGTCTTCCTACGCCAGCCCGGCGCTCTGGAAGCCGCGGCGCAGCCCGCCACAGGCACTCTCCACCTGCGCTGGACACAGGGACAGACGGATCTGCCCGCGTTTGCCCGGGAGCTGGCTTCCTTCGGCTACACGCTGGGGCCATCCCGGAAACAACGCGGCGGCGAAACGCGGCGGCTGGGTGTGAAGCTGGGTCTTTGCGGTGCCTTCGCCATGAACGCGATGGTCTTCACCCTGCCAACCTATGTCGGCATGCCGGAGGACTTCGCCTTTGCGGGGATCTTCCAGCTTGTGGCCTTCCTTTCCGCAACGCTGTCCATGCTCATGGGCGGCACGTATTTCATCAGCCGGGCGTGGAAGTCGGTGCGCCACGGCATCCTGCACATCGACCTGCCGATCGCGCTGGGCATCCTGCTGGCCTATGGCGGATCCATCATCGGCTGGGCGGCGGGAGTGAAGGGGCTGCTCTACTTCGACTTCGTGTCGATGTTCATCTTCCTGATGCTGGGCGGCAGGTTCCTCCAGCTTTCCGCGATCGAACGGAACCGCAACCGCCTCCAACGCCAGCGGCCCGTGCCGATGCATGTGACCTCCCCGGACCGGGACGGTGAGGTTCCGCTGGAGGACATCACGCCCGGTCTGCGCTTCGGCCTGACGCCGGGGCAGTCCGTGCCGGTGGCCGCCACGCTGGACGGCATGGCGGCGGACTTCTCGCTGGAGTGGATCAACGGCGAGGCGGAGCCGGTCACTTTCCAGCCCGGACGCAGGCTCCCCGCCGGGGCCATCCATCTGGGGCAGAAGCCGGTGCTCCTTACCGCGGAGGAAACGTGGACGGACTCCCTGCTTTCCCGGCTGGCGGACACGCGGCGGGATACGGTGCGGGTGCCCGCGCTGGAGCGGTTGCTGCGCGTCTATCTGCTGTGCGTGCTGGCCGTCGGCGTGGGTGCGTTCTTCTGGTGGCTGCGGCATGTCCCTGTGGCGGAGGCACTTCAGGTCATGATCTCCATCTTCGTGGTGTCCTGCCCGTGCGCGCTGGGGCTGGCGCTGCCCTTCGCGGATGAGCTGTGCGGGTCCATCATGGAACGCTCCGGTGTCTTCATCCGGGAGTCCCTGCTGTGGTCCCGGCTGAAGACAGTGCGCACCATCATCTTTGACAAGACGGGCACGCTCACGCTGGAGCGGCCATTGCTGGCGGATCCCGGCGTGATCAAAGCGCTGCCCGTGGAAGGCCGGCTGGCACTCGCCCGCCTCACCGCCGGCTCGCTCCACCCCGTGTCCCGCTCCCTGCTGGAAAATCTGGGCCATGAGGGGCAGACGCTGCTGCGCGCCCATGGCCACGCGGAGATCCATGACACACCCGGCGTCGGCAGGCATTTCTTCACCGACGACGCGGTGTGGTTTCTCGGCAGGCCCGGCTGGCTGAGCTTGGAGAATCTCCCGTCCCCCTCCCCACGCACCGGCATCTCCCACGATGCGGAGCTGCGCAGGAACGACGAGGTGGTGGCATGCTTCCGTTTTCACGAATCCCTGCGCCCTGACGCGGCCTCCGCCCTCGATGCGCTGAAGAGGGACCACCGCCTCATCATCCTCTCCGGAGATCGCTTTGAAAAAGTGGCTGCCGCCGCGGAACTGCTGGGCATCCCGCCGGAGGACGCGTATGCCTCCCTTTCCCCCATCGACAAGGAGGACATCGTCCGTCAACTGGACCAACGGGACACACTCTATCTGGGCGACGGTGCGAACGATTCCCTGGCGTTCAACGCGGCGTGGGCCACGGGCACGCCCGTGGTGGACCGCAGCCTGCTGGAGGCGAAGGCGGACTTCTTCTTCATGGGACACGGGCTGCGCTTCCTGCCACGCCTGCTTTCCTTGGCGCGGCGGCGGCGGCAGGTCGTCCACATCGCCTTCACTTTCGCGCTGGTCTACAATCTGTGCGCCATCTCCGCCTCCGCACTGGGCCACATGAATCCGCTGGTGGCCGCCATCATCATGCCGCTCAGTTCCGCCGTCTCCCTCGCCATCGTCACCTTCGGCCTGCGGCAGCGGGAGGGGCCGCCACCGGCCGCAGCGCCCACCCGGTCCGTCACCGCCCTGGATTCCCCCCTGTATGGAGCCCATTGAAACAGCCGTGCATGGGAAAGCACTTCAGGAGAAAGGGGAGGTTGCTTTGTCGTTTGCACCTGTGTACGATCACTCGCAGAACGTACCTATCCCGCAGGACATGACCCAAGACGAGCACCCGTTTGAGCGCAGCCTTTTCGAAAAGCTCCGTAGTTCCGAACTCTTCGTGACCTACCAGAATGCCTTCCGGAGCGCGACGGGTCTGCCGCTCCGGTTGGTGGACAATGACACGGGAACCTGGTGTCTGGATGATGCGGCGGTGAACCGCAGCCCGTTCTGCGAGAAATTGAACCTCTGCAGCTCCGCCTGCCACGCCTGCATCACGGTGAACCGCCTGCTGATGGAGGAGGCCAAGGTCAACGGCCCCACCACCTGCCACTGCTTCGCCGGGCTGTCCGCCTCCGCGGTGCCCATTCTGGCGGGCAATCGTCTCATCGGCTTCCTCAAGACCGGCCAGGTCTTCCACAGCGTGCCGGATGAGGAAGACTTCCGCGCGGTGGCAAAGACGCTCCAACGCCAGGGCCTCACCGAAAGACAGGCGCAGGAGATGCGCACCGCCTACCTCCAGACCCGCTCCGTGGAACCGGAACGCTACCAGAGCATGATCACCCTGCTGGCCACCTTCGGCGACCAACTGGGCAAGCACGCGGAGAAACTGGCCATCATCGACGCGAACAACGAGCCGTCTTCCGTGGCGAGGGCGAAGAAGTACATCGAGAAGAACCTTTCCGAGCCTCTTCCGCTCGCCCTCGTCGCCAAACAGGCCGGGGTGAGCGAGTCCCATTTCTGCCGACTGTTCAAGGAAGCCACCCAACTCACCCTCACCGACTACATCAACCGCCGCCGGATCGAGTGGGCGAAGCGGGAACTCCTGAAGCCGGAAGTCCGCATTTCAGAGATTGCCTTCCAGATCGGCTACCAGAGCCTCTCGCAGTTCAACCGCAGCTTCGCCCGCTTCACAGGAAATTCCCCGACGAACTTCCGCCGGGAGGAACTCGCCCGCGCCGCCAGCTAGGCCGCTGGGAGCGCTGGTCTCCAGACCGGCGTTTCGCTTCGCAAAGCAGCGTCTTACTGGATGGATTGGACCCCTCTTGACCGGCCAGCCCTTTTTAAGCGCGGATTAAAGGAATAAGAAGGATTCCGCGGATTTTGGATTTTGAATTCCCTAGCTCCGCGAGTCTTCTCCATTCGCCGGATTCGCAGGATTTGCGATTTCCCAACCGATTCCGGACCGGCGACCGGTGGATTTCGCAGGCCACGATCACGCTCGACACCCCCGCCCGCGCCCGGCCATTCTTTCCGGGCGTTCACCCATGAACCTTTCCCGCCCGACATTCATCAGGATCCTTTTGCCCCTCGTGCTGACCGTTCTGGGCGCTGTCGTCTGCCTGCTGTTGCTGCCGGGGGAGACCGCCGCGGTGCAGTCCCAGCTCACCGGATTTCCGGATTCCGACGTTTCCGCCCACCTTTTCCGCCCGACCATCCTGGCCGGGATGTGCTTCCTCCCGGCCCTGGCCGCCGTGGCCTATTCACTGAGTGGCACCCTGGACCGCTACATCGCCCGTCAATTCCTCGGCATCTTCGCCATCTGTCTGGCCGCCCTTTTCGCTATCTGGCTGCTGATGGATGTGCAGGACAATATCAGTGAATTCCTTGAAAGCGGGAATGTCCCGCTGACGATGCTGAATTTCTACTCCGCGCGCTCATCAGCCATCATCCTGTTCCTGCTCCCTTACGCACTGCTGCTTTCCCTGCTCTACTCGCTGGGGAAATTCTCCTCCTCGCGGGAAATCGTGGCCGTGGTCCAGACGGGCCGCAGTGTGCCACGCATCACCGCCCCGCTCATCGCGGCCGGGCTTTTCTGCACGCTGCTCTGCACCGGACTGAACTACCATTGGGCGCCCACCGCGGAAGGCCGGAAGGACGAGATCCTGGACGCCGCCCGCGGCAAGGATATCACGCAGGCGAAGGATGTGCTCTACCGCAACGCGGAGGCCCGCAGGCTCTGGATGGTCGGAAAATTCCCACCAAACTATGAAAAAGGCGCACCGTTGCTGGATGTGGAGGTTACCACCACCCGCGCGGACCACTCGCTCGAAAGCCGCCTGACCGCCAGCCGTGCGCTGTGGGACCGCTCCAAACAGACGTGGACGTTCGAGAACCCCACCATCGGCCTGTTCCAACCGGGCATGCCGCCTGAGTTCATCCAGTCAACCACTCCCGTGGTCCACACGGACTGGAAAGAAACGCCCTGGCAGATCATCAAACCGGGACTTTCCTCGAATTTCCTCGGCGTCCCGGACCTCAACGGCTGGCTGCGCGCGAACGCGGGCAACGAGGTGAGCCTGAACCCGGCGCCCTACCTCACCCAGTGGCACTACCGTTGGGCGCTGCCCTTCACCTGTCTGGTGACGGTGCTGCTGGCCGCGCCGCTGGCCATCCACTTCTCCCGCCGCGGTGCGGGCGGCGGCATCTTCCTGGCGGTGGTTCTTTCCGCGCTCATGCTGCTGGTCTCCAGCATCTCCCTGGTACTGGGGGAATCCCTCATCCTGCCGCCGGCACTCGGGGCATGGCTGCCGAACATCCTGTTTGGAGCGGTCGGCTTCTACCTGTTCCAACGCCGTCTGGCCGGCCGCCCGATCTACCAGCGGATCAGAGCCCTGTTCCCGGACGACAACGCCTGAGCCCCCCTTCCCTACCTCCCCATTTTTCCCAAATCATGGCCTTCGGCGACAACTGGCACCTCCGCTCCCGCGCCCGTGAATGCACGGCGACTGAAACCCCATTCACCAACGGCCAGCAGATCATCACCGCCATCTTTCCGGATCCGGAATCGAGTGGCTACCTGCGCAAGGATTTCTCCCTGGATGGCTGGAGCGGCCGCGCCGATGACGCGCCGAAGCCGTTCTCTTTCTGGAAGACCACCTTCACTTCCACCGCCACGGCGGAAAAACCCGCCACGGAGAAGCTCAGCGCGGAGGAAATCCTGCGCCGGCTCATCGAGGAGGACGAGGACCACACGGAAAACACACGCTACATCCTGGCCGTCATGCTGGAGCGCCAGAAGCTGCTCCGCGAGACGGACAACCAGCGCACGCCCAACGGCATCATCCGCGTGTATGAGCACAAGAAAACCGGAGAGGTCATGATCGTCCGCGACCCGGACATCCCCCTCGCGGAGATCGAGAAAGTGCAGGAAGAAGTCGTCGTGCTGCTGGAGAACAACGGCCGCGTGCCGGAGCCGGAGCATCCGCAGGACGTGGTCGCGGAGTCACCGCAGGAAGAAGCCTCCGCTGAAACCGCGACCGATGAGGCGGAGGAAGCGGCACTCCCCGATGAGTCGGATGAAGACGAAGACGGGGAAACGGAAAAGCGTGACTCCTGATGGAGCGCGGACTTCGGTCCGCTCCAGATAACAGGGTCTTTGCGATGTCAAGCCGGCTGAAGCCGGCGCTCCGTCCCTGCCTCAGCGCATCGACGCGGCGATGGCATCCGCCATCCTGGAGAGGAGGCGGGACTCGGCGGCGACCAACGGCTCATAGCCGTCCTTTTCCAACGGTTCCTTCGCGTTGAAAGTCTTCGAAATCCGGAGGGTTCTCGCCGGGAGATCATACACGCGGTAGGATGCCTCGATGATCGCGTGGCCATCCGCTCCGCCGTGAAACTGGCGGATGTCGATGACCACCTGCCGGGTGATCTCGCCATCGCGCTGCCATGGATAGACCTGCACATTGCCGGTGCCCAGACGGCGACCGAGATTGGCGGCCATCACGCGGGAGATGCCGTTGGCCAGTTCACCCGCCCAGCGGTGGTCGCTGGCGACGGCCAAGGCGTGTTCCGATTCCTGGAGGACGAGATTCGGGCGGTTGATGTATTCCGCCAGCACCACGGGACCCACTCCGATGCTTCTGCCGCCTCCCGATGGCAGGGGGCCGTCCGCGCTGAGCATGTAGAAGGTGGTGCCACCGCCGCAACCGGCGGCCAGCAGACAGGCGAAAAGCAATGGGAGGACTTTCGTCATTGAAACAGCGGGATCGCGGCAAACGATGTCACGTTTCGCCCGCTCCGCAATGTTGGATTTGCTGGCGGAGACGCTATTCCTCCACCGCATCCGCCGGCTTCTGCTTCTTGCTGATGCCGCGGAAACCGGCGTCGATCCGCATGGCGTCGGGATCGTGGTAGGGATTCAGCCGGAACACCCCATCCCCGTCCCGGACCACCGGGCAGGGCCGTCCGTTGATGGCCGCCTCCACCACCGCCGCCTTTGTCCGGATGACAATTTCTGATGGAAGGGTGCCGCGCGCCTGGTAGATGCTCCCCCTGGGCGGGTGGTTGAAAAAGGGCCGGTAGCTGGCGTCGATGTGGCAGACGAGCTTTCCGCCGTCCTCTTTCACGATGATCTTTCCGAACGGAAAGGAATCCGCCGTGAACTCCGCCACGGGTGTCCGGAAACCCAGCCGCATGCTTTCCTCCGCCTCCGGCTGGTAGGCCACCCAGGTCTTCATGGGAACTGCGGACAGCAGCCAGCCCGTCTTTCCCTCCGGCAGTTCCAGGCTGGCATCCTTCACGGACATAGTCCCTTTCCCGACGGAAAACTCCGGTGCGGTGAGGAAATCCGGCCATGGATCTTCCTTGCCGTCGATCAATCTGCGGGAAAAGACCTCCGTGTAGCAGTTCCACTTCATCTCCAGCTTCCTCCCCTGCCGTTCCCAGGCGATCTCCCTTTCCAGCCCCTCCGAGGAGTCCTTCGTCACCTTCCCCGCCAGGATGAGGTCGCGGAAGGCACCGAACGATCCGTACTCCGCCTTGTTCCCCATCTCGACCACGAAGCCGGACCGCGCCTCCACCCACTCCCGGTCCGGGATGCCCTCCGCATCCGCGCCCGCAAGGTTGTCCTGGTAGAGGACGATGTGGCGCGTGCGCTTTTCCAGCACTGTCCGGCATTTCCCGCGCAGGTGGGTGGCGCCCAGCGGCCTGACGGCGGCATAAACGTCACCGTCCTCGATGAACCACCAGTCCCCCGGCGACAGCTCCGCGGGCAGGGACTTCACCGGCTCCCGGTTGATGGACAGTCCCTCCACCCCGTCCGTCCAGCGCATGAGGAACATGCCTGCGGACGCGCGGTTGATCTTCGACTTTACCAGCCGGTCGCGGTTCGTCGCGGTGTCGCTGGTGTAGGAGGCGATGAGCGTGTTCCGGTGCTGGAGGGTGCCCAGCCTGCCGAACTCGATGAACTCCCGCAGCCATGGCCCGGACGGACCGCCGCGGTGATCGGACAGGGGTTCGTCCGGCTTCTTCTGGAAATACAGGTCTCCCTCATCCAGGAAGCTCATTCCGTTGAAAACGTAGTGCGGGTAGAGCGCGCAGAACCGCTTCGGGCTGCCGATGGGCGCGTCCGGATTCCGGCTGTTGTTCCAGAATGCGACCGCCCCGACGTAGCACGGCGCGATGACCCCGGACGCGGTGGAGGACCCCAGCGTGTAGTCCGCCGTCTGATAGTTCACATACTTTTTCGGGGCCAGCGGGTCGGCATCCTTTTCCCCCTCCAGCACGGGATGGCGGTCATGCGGGATGTGGGTCAGCGCGGCCTGTAGTTCATGAGGCATCCGCTTTTCCCACGCCAACGGGTCCAGGTAGTCGGGCAGATCCGGCAGGCGGGCCTGCGCCTGGTTGAGCGGCCAGGAGGAGCGGAAGGACTTCGGATCCTCCCCGTCCCACTTCTGGAAAAGGTTCAGCCACACCGGCCGCCGGGAGGCGGTGGCGAAGAGGAAGCGCTCGCTGTCCGACCCGAACCACTGGCTGGGTGCCATGCTGCTGCCCGGCCCGGTGTTCCTGCCGGTGGCGGCGGACCAGGTGAGCATGCGGTTGATCCAGCACCGCTCCGCGATCATGTGCGCCATCCGCCGCAGATGCGGATCCGGCGTATGCTCCTTGATCATCTCCCAGTCGGTGATGCCGTTGAAATGGTTCTCCAGCAGGTTGTACTCCCCCACGTCGCCAGTGGTGTTCTGGTGGTCCAGCTCCCGGCGGAAGCCCCAGTAGGCCATCTTCTCCGCCTTTGCATCCCCGAGCAACGCCCCACCGAGAATGAGCGGAGTGAGGTGGCCGTGGACGTTCGATCCGTTGCCACCCGCCACCTCCAGCCAGTTGTCGTAGTCGTTGTCCGGGTGCGTCAGGTCCGCCTCCCGCAGGGTCCGCAGCAGCAGGTCCCGCGTCTCATCCGTCAGCGCGTCCGGCGCGCGCAGGGCGAAGATGATCCACTGGTGCATGGTCCGCGCCCCTTTCTCCCGGAAGGCGGGGATGTCCGCCAGCGCCTTCCGGCAACCGGCGGCGATCTCCGCGTTCGCCGCCGCGACCAGCGCCGGATCACCACCGGCGAGGTTCTCGAAGGTGGTCCGCCGGAACTTCTCCCGACCGATGTTCTCGCGGAAATGCAGGCTCTGCATCCAGAACTCCAGCGCATCCTGTCCGGACGCCTGCCTGCCCGCGAAAAACTCCGGCGGATAGTCCGCCAGCGCCCAGCGGCTGACATCCACCGGCTGCGCCTGCAGCGGTACCAGCGAGAGGAAGAGTGCCAGCATAGGTCCGCAGCGCAGGTTCACGGGAGTAGATTTTTTCATCGGATCAAAATGAACGATTTCCGCAGGAATGACCCCGGCTCACTTTCCGGAGCGTTTCTCCAGCCATGCCTTCACCCCCGGCCACGTCACGGCCAGGCTGCCCGCCGCGTCCGGGTGGGTGCCGTCCGGGATGTATTTCTTGTAGGTCTCGAAGTCGTCTTTTTTCAGTTTCTCCCACGCGGCGTAATGATCGATGAGATCGAATCCCCGGGACTTCGCCATCTTGCGGTAGCTATCGTTGTAATCCTGGAGCTTCGGCCTCCACGAATCGCTCTGGTTGCCGTCCGGAACGTCCCACCCGACATTCATGACCTGGAGGACGATCTCCGTCCGCGGGCTGCCCTTGCTGATGGCCGCGATGATCTTCTCCAGGTTCCCCGCCGCCTGCCGCACGGAGACATCATACTTGTCCCGCGCGTCATTGAAGGCGAACTCCACCAGCACCAGGCCCGGCTGGAGCTTCACCACCTTTTCCTCCACATGCTGCAGGCCCCAGCCTGAGTGTTGGCCCGGACCGGAATTGTTCACGAAATTGACCTGACCGGGATATATCGCGTCGAACCACTTCTTCATCTCTTTCGCCCACTCGCCGCCATGGCTCAGGCTGGTACCATAGACCACCACCGTCTCCTTCTTCCCTGCGGCGAGGTTTTTGAAAACATCCGGCTTCTCCGCGGCACCCAAGTTGCCGAGCATCACCGCCACCATCACACCGATCCATTTTCCGAGCATCGCCGCTTCTAGCAAGATGCGCGGGGGTTCCACAAGTCCCCTGAAAGTGGGGCCTTCCGCCGCAGCCCGCCACCCCCGGGAGTGCATGAATCATTGACCGCCGGGTCCCATTGAGCTCTCATGTGGATGGTCCCCCGCCACGTTTCCACATCATGATTTCCCGCACATCCCTTCTGCTCGTTGCTTCGGCTGCGTTCCTGCCGGTCATTTCCCACGGTGCGCTGGTGGTGTACTCCTTCACCGGAGCGACGAACGGATCCACCGGCCCCTTTTCCCCGGAAGGGGTGGCAACCGGAGTGAACGCCAGCATGATGACCGCATCCAACATGGGAAATGGCACCACCGGCGGGGTGATGAGCGCGTTCGCCAATCCCAATGACACGTCCTCACCCGCCTATATCTTCGACGGGAAAGGATACTCGCTGAATGCGGGCGTCACCGCGAACGATTCCACCGGCCCGCTGGATACCCCCACGCTGAGCACCTTCACCTTTACGGTCACCCCCACTGGTGCCCCGATCACCTACACCACCCTCACACTGGATTTCGGTTCGGACCTGACCAACAACGTCGCCATCAACGGCACCGACTTCCGGTTCGACCTCTACTACTCCATCGGCGGGGGCGCGCTGACCCAGGTGGGAAGCACCTCGCTCCTCAGCATCAGCAGCAACACCAGTCACGCAGTTCAGAACGACTTGACCAAGGATCTCTCCTCCATCCCGGCATTCTCATCCCCGGTCTCCGGAGCGGTCACCTTCGAACTACGCTTCGGCGACAATAACTCCGGTGCGGCGGACAAGCGCATCTTCATCGACGACATAAACGTCAACGGTTCCGTCGTCCCGGAGCCGTCCTCCGTCCTGCTGCTGGCCGGGGCAGCGGCCACGCTGCTGCGCCGCTCACGGAAAGGTTGAGCCCGTTTCCGCCCACATCGGATTGGTCCATGTTCACGCCTTCACCGCCCAGCGCAGTTTCGCCGGGGAGCTGCGCGGGTTCATCCGCCGTTCCTCCGGACCGGGGACAATGGGGCCGTCGCTGATCTCCGCGTAGATACTATCCCGCAGGCCGGCCTTAAAGGCGAGCTTCACCCGCCGGTCCTCCCCGGAGTGGAAGGTCAGCACCGCGACGCGGGCACCGGCTTTCAGGCAACCGGGCACCGCACGCAGAAAGGCGTCGATGGCAGTGAACTCCTCGTTCACGGCGATGCGGATGGCTTGGAAGACCCTGCGGACCGTCTTGTCCAGTTCCTCCTCATCCGCCCGCACGGCCCCACGGATGGCCTCCGCGAGTTCGGTGGTCGTCTTGAAATGCTTCCCGGCCAGCGCTTGGGAAAGGGATTCCGCACGCGGCTCGTCGGAGTTGTCCCACAGGGCTTTCTCAAATTTCTCCGCGCTGACCTTCGCCAGCCAGTCCGCGGCGGAGACGCCCCGCTGTGGATTCATGCGCATGTCCAGCGGTCCCGCCGTCTTGAAGCTAAAGCCGCGCGACGGATCATCGAACTGCATGGAGGAACATCCGAAGTCCGCGAACACGAAATCCACCTGTTCCCCCGCCAGCACCTTCGCGATGCCCGCGTAGTTCGACTTCACCGCGCGGAACATTTCCTCCCCGTAACCTTTCTGCCGCAGCCTGGCCTCCGTCTTCGGCATCTCGATGGGATCGAGGTCCAGTCCGGTGAGATACCCGCCGGGCGAGATCATTTCCAGGATCCGCGAGGCGTGCCCACCGTAGCCCAGCGTGCCGTCCACACCGCGCATGCCCGGCTCCAGCGCCAGCGCGGAAAGGCACTCCTCCACCATGATGGGCACGTGCGCGCCCGCCGGGGTCTTCCCGGAGGCGATCACCTTCGCCACGGTTTCCGCATACTTTTCCGGATCGTGTTCCTTGTACTTGTCCTCGAAACGCCGCGGATTCTTTCCACTGTAGCGCTTCCGCCGTGGTGGACGTGGTGACGATTCCTCGCTCAAAGTTCGGAGTATTTCAGGTTGTTCCCGCGCGCTTTCTCCACCGGGTAGCGCAGCTCATTGTTGGCGATCTTCGCCTCCATCACCTCGCCCAGCTTCAGTCCTAGGTTGTCCGCCAGCTCGAACAGAAGGATGCCGACATCCGCGATCTCCGAGGCGATCTCCTCCCGCCGCGCCTCCACCCGCGCCGCGATCTGGTCATCCTGCTGCCAGACGAAGTGCTGCATCAGTTCCCCCGCCTCCGCGGCAATGGCCACGGAGAGATCCTTCGCATTGTGGTACTTCCGCCACTCCCGCGCATCCACGAAGCTCTGGATGCGCCCGGTCAGCGCGGCAATCGAATCACTCATGCCGGGAGGAAACGATTTCCGGAGACCAGCGGCAATGCCGGAGTAAGGAGGCTGGACACTCTTGTCCACCGGCGGCATTGGCGAGCCAGGATGGATCTACCGCAAGGACGCTAGGGTCGCGAAGAAAACGCAAAGGGAGGAATATGGATATCTTCAATATTCATGTGATTCGTGGTTGGAGGGCGGATGAACTCGTCCGTTGGATGCCTTTGCTAGGGGTTCCGTTGCAGCCGAGTAAGGAGGGTGGACACTCTTGTCCACCGGCGGCATTGGCGAGCCAGGATGGATCTACCGCAAGGACGCTAAGGTCGCGAAGAAAACGCAAAGGGAGGAATATGGATATCTTCAATATTCATGTGATTCGTGGTTGGAGGGCGGATGAACTCGTCCGTTGGATGCCTTTGCTAGGGGTTCCGTTGCAGCCGGAGGACAGGAGTGTCCTCCCTCCTTACTGCTCGTTCGCTATCGCGCCGGGCTGCCGCATCTTCACGACAACCGGTGCCAATCGAGCTTGATCTTCCCCTCACCGCAGCCCTTCCCTCTTCACCCGCCTCACGAACTCCTCCTTTTCCTCCCGGTCACGGAAAACCCGCAGCGGGATGGTGCAGACGCCCGCATCTCCGAAGACGAACTCCAGCCGGTCCGCATCCTCCGTGGCATCGGATAGGTCCTCGAGGCTGAATGACATATCCGCCTTCATGCTTTCGCAATGGAGCTGCCGATCGGTGACCTCGAAGCTGGTCGGAATCGGCAACTTTGGCCCGGTCTCGCGTTTCACATAGTTGCGGATCCTCCTTGAAACGGTGTGCCGGATGGGGATGAAAACCACCGCGTACCCCACGATGAAGACGAGCGGATACACCCACCACAGGTCCGCCGATTGCTTCGAAAGGACGGAGATGAAATAGTAGCCGATCATCGCACCCACGCCGCCCCACATCGGCTCGCGGAACCGTTGCCGGGCATAGTTCCTCCCCCGCAGGTAGTGCCGGATCATCGGCTCGCTGACGTCATCGAGGGTGGCTTCGTATTCGATTCGCATGGGCGGCGGGAGGGTAGGATGAGGCGGACCGCGGCGGCAAGGCATCCATCTTCAACGTCCCTCATCAATCTCAATACCGATGGTGCGGTTCAGTTTCAGGAATTCCTCATGCCCCGCAGCATCGGCACTGTAAACGAACCCTCCCGGGGTGAGTGCCATCGAATATCCTTTGCGGAGCTCCAGCCCCAGTGCCTTCAGGGCAATGCCCGGCGTGGGATCCCACGTCACGTTATCTCCGGCTGGCGGCGAGAACTGCTTGTCTCCGGTTTTCTCGAAGGCCTTCTCATAGAGCAACTGAACGTAGTTATCGGTCACGGTGTAGTTTTTGGCCGTGAATCCTTCGGGGAGATATTGCCCGACCTCCCGCAGCGCCTCGCGGATCCGCTTCACGAAGTCCTCGTCATCCGTTGTTTTATCCTTTCCCGCCTCGCTTCCAAACGCGTTGTCTCCGTCACCTCCCTCCAGATCAACCCTGCCCTTCTGCACTCTGTGCATGGCGACGTTGTTCAACGGATCAAAATAGTTCGATCCCATCGAGCGCAGGAAAAGGAAGTATTCCTTGGTCTTGGTCAGCTCCGCCGGATTTTCGTCATGGTTGTAGCCGCAAGGGATGAAGATAACACTTTCCGTCAGATAATCTCCTTCCTTCACCACTGCGGTGACGCGGAAAATCGCAACCGCAGATGGCCCCGTGTACCCTCCGTCGGTGATGGTTTCCAATTCAGACCCACGGGAGTCTTTGACCTTTCCGACAAGCTGGACGACATCCACCACCACGCCACGGACGATCACGTCGGCCCCGGCGCACTTGTCCTTCCAACTGTAGAAAGGAGCGAAAGCCTGGGAGTTCTGCACCACTGCCAGGAGCAACCCGACGGCCAGCACCATATGTTTCACGGCGATAAGTTTCATGCTTGATCGGATAGGTGAATCGGATCCAAACGGCAATCACTTCCGTCATTCCGATAATGGTCAGAGTCTGCGCATTGCAGCCCCGGCGCGCGGACTGTGGCTTGGCTGATGACGTTCGATGAACAAATGATATCCCGCAGGCCTTCCGGCGTACAGCTTCGGCGGCCCGGGCCGGGCCAGCCCTACCAATTTTTCAGGGGCGGCTGCGCCGCATATCCTTCGAAGACATCTGCAGGACTTCCTGTACCATCCCCTTGAACTTCTCCGCGAAGACGGGGCCGACGCCCTTTTCCTCGTGCTTGAAGTAGACATAGACTTCGCCCCAGTGCTTCTTCTGCTTCTTCACGAAGGCCGCCCAATCCCCCAAGTCCGCATCCGTGTAATCCTCCCGCCTCAGCCGCAGGTAGCCGAAGTCTGCGGTGACTTTGCGCGGTGTCGCCAGCTCGGCGCTTTCCGCCAGACAGAGCGCGGCGTTGTGCTTTTCCAGCAGCGCATACACCTCCCCGTCGAACCACGATTCATGGCGGAACTCGAAGGCCGCCCTCATTTCCTGCGGCAGCTCCACCAGGAAATCCGCCAACACCTCCGTGTCCTTCTCCACGTTCGGCGGCAGTTGCAGCAGCACCGCGCCGCGTTTCTCCCCCAGCCCGGTCATGATGTGGTGAAAATGGCGCATGGTGTCGCCGCAGTTCCGCAGCTTGGCGAAGTGCGTGACCTTCTGCGGGGCTTTGAACGTGAAGCGGAACTCCTCCGGCGTGCCCGCCACCCATTTCGCCACCGTCGTTTCCTTCGGGATCTGGCGGAAGGTGTAGTTGACCTCCGTGGTGGAAAACCGCTCCGAGTAGTAGCCGAGCATCTTTGCCACCGGCAGGTCGGCCGGGTAGAAGCCCCCCTTCCATTCGGGGTATTGGAAACCGGAAGTGCCGATCCAGAAGCGCATGTCGGGAGTATAGCATCAAATCCGGTTGCGGGAATGGAGGCCATTCATCCCGCATTCGCCCTTGAATCCGGTGCTGTCCCACGGGATGCTGCGCGGACATGGCAGCCGCTACCATCACCCCAGACACCACCGGCCACTTCGGCCAGTTCGGTGGCATGTTCGTCCCGGAAACGCTGATGACCCCGCTGCAGGATCTGTCCGTGGCCTATGAGGCCGCGAAGAATGATCCCGCCTTCCACGACGAATTGAACGCCCTGCTCACGGACTACGTGGGCCGTCCGACCCCGCTGTATTTCGCGGAGCGGTGGACGGAGAAGCTGGGCGGGGCCAAGATTTACCTGAAGCGGGAGGACCTGCTGCACACCGGCGCGCACAAGATCAACAACGCCATCGGCCAGATCCTGCTGGCGAAGCGGCTGGGCAAGAAGCGCATCATCGCGGAAACCGGCGCGGGCCAGCACGGCGTGGCGACCGCCACCGTCTGCGCGCGCTTCGGCATGGAGTGTGTGGTCTACATGGGCGCGGTCGATATGGAGCGCCAGGCGCTCAACGTGGCCCGCATGCGCCTGATGGGGGCGGAGGTCCGCGCGGTGACCGCCGGCCAGGCCACCCTGAAGGAAGCGGTCAACGAGGCGATGCGCGACTGGGTGGCAACCGTGGACCACACCCACTACATCCTCGGCTCCGCGCTGGGATCGCATCCTTTCCCGATGATCGTGCGGGATTTCCACCGCGTGATCGGCGTGGAGGCCCGGGAGCAGATCCTGAAAAAGGAAGGCCGCCTGCCGGACCTGCTGGTCGCCTGTGTGGGCGGCGGCTCGAACGCCATCGGCCTGTTCCACCCATTCCTGGGTGATGAGAACGTCCGCATGGTGGGCGTGGAGGCCGGGGGCGACGGGATCATCCCGGAGCGCCACGCGGCGCGTTTCCAGGGCGGCAAGCTGGGCGTGCTGCAGGGCACGAAAACCTGGCTGCTGGCGGATGACGACGGCCAGATCCAGCTCACCCACTCCATCTCCGCCGGTCTGGACTACGCCGCCGTGGGACCGGAACACGCCTACCTCCAGAACATGGGCCGGGTGGAATACACCTACGCCACGGACGATGAGGCGCTGGCCGCCTTCAAGGAACTGGCCCACTGCGAGGGCATCATCCCCGCGCTGGAGTCCTCCCACGCCATGGCCTACGTCTCGAAGATTGCCGGCAGCCTGCCGAAGGACTCCATCATCATCGCGAACCTGTCAGGCCGTGGTGACAAGGACGTCGAGCAGGCGGCAAGGCATTTGCTCGGCGGAGTGTGAGGAGTAAGGAGGGAGGACACTCCTGTCCTCCGGCGGCATTGGCGATAAAAAGAGGAGAAGTTTTCAGTGTTCAGGGAAGAAAGAAGGCTGACCGCAAATCTTACGAATCCGGCGGATCCGGCGGATTTTGAAGAGTTTCATCTCTTCACTTCGCGCCCTTTGCGTCTTTGCGGTGAATCTTAAATGATTCGCCATTGCAGCCGGAGGACAAGAGTGTCCTCCCTCCTTACTTCAATCCAGCAGGTCGCCGTAGTGCTTCCGGGCAAGACCGAGGGAAAGGTCCATGATGGCCTGGCTGTTGGAGAGTTTGAGGGCGTCCGCAGCCATGGCGGCGCAGTCTGCGTGGCTGAGCGAACGGATCGCCTGCCCGACGCGTGAAACCTGCAGCGGGCCGACGGAAAGTTCCTCCACCCGCAGGCCGATGAGCAGCGGGGTGAGGCGGATGTCACCGGCGATCTCACCGCAGATGCCGGTCCAGATGCCGTTGTCCAGGCCGGCGTCGATGGTGCGCTTGATGAGGCGGATGACCGCGGGGTGGGTGGGCCGGTAGAGATCCGCGACGTGGGGGTTCACCCGGTCCACGGCGACCGTGTACTGGATGAGGTCGTTGGTGCCGATGGAGAAGAAATCCACCTCCGGGGCGAGAATGTCCGCGCAGACGGCGGCGGACGGCACCTCGATCATGACACCCATGGGCAGCTTCGGATCAAAGGGAACCCCTTCCTTGTCGAGTTCATCCATGCAGCGGTTGAGCATCTCCCGCCCCAGACGGACCTCCGACAGGCCGGAGATGAGCGGGAACATGACCGCCACCTTTCCCTTCGCGCTGGCACGGAGGATGGCACGGAGCTGGTCACGGAACATGGCCGGACGGGAAAGGGAAACACGGATGCCCCGCCAGCCCAGGAACGGGTTGGGCTCCGGATCGGTCGGCTCGACAGGCAGCTTGTCACCGCCGGCGTCCAACGTGCGGATGATGACCGGGTGCGGGGCCATGGCCTTGGCCACACGGGCATAGACTTCTTCCTGCTGAAGCTCGTCCGGCATCTCCTTCCCGCCGCTGTTGAGGAGGAGGAATTCGGTACGGTAGAGGCCGACGCCTTTCGCACCGCTGCTTTTCACGAGGGAAAGTTCGCTCACCAGCTCGATGTTCGCCGAGACGGTGAGCGCGCGCCCATCCGTCGTCTCGGTGGCCTTTCCGCGCATCTTCTCCAGAGCGGTGCGCACGCGTTCCTTGCTCGCCTGGAGTTCATCGTAGTGACGGCGTGTCTCCTCGCTGGGGTGGAGGATCAACTTTCCGGTATAACCGTCGAGGATCGCCGGGGCCAGCGCCTGGATATCGATGACCGCACCGTCCAGTCCAACGACGGCGGGGATGCCCAGCGCGCGGGCGAGGATGGCGGTATGCGCGTTCACGCTCCCCTGCTCCGTCGCGAAGCCGAGCACGTGCTTGCGATCCATGGACGCCGTGTCCGATGGGGAAAGGTCATAGGCCACCAGGATGTGGCGGTCATCCGGCATGGCCGGACGGATCTCCTCGTCCGGGCGGAAGTTCCGCAGGACCCGCTGGGAGACATCCTCGATGTCCGCCGTGCGCTCGCGCAGATACGGATCGGAAATGCGCCGCATGGCCTCGAGGAAATTCTGCATCACGGCGTAGAAGGCGTACTCCGCGTTCTGCTGCCGCTTGCTGATGGCCTCGATGACCTTTTCCGTGACCGCCCTGTCCTCGAGCAGCATCACGTGGGCCTCGAAAATGGCCTGCTCAGCATCCCCCGCCAGGCTCTCCAGGCGGTTCTGCAGTTCGACGAGCTGTTGCTTCGTCAGTTCGACCGCGTCGCGGAAGCGCTGTTGCTCGCCCTCCACGTCCTCCTCGTCGATCTCATAGACCTCCGGTGCGGAGAACCCCCTTGCGATGACATGAACCGGGGATATGGCGATGCCCGGCGAGGCTGGAATACCCTCGTAGATGATTTCCCGCTCCGGTTCGCGCGCCACCATTTCTTAACTACCCCAGCGTGGTCGTCCCACCGCCTCCCGGGCAAGGATCAAATTCAGGGAGGCAAACCCGCCTCCCATCCCCCTGAGGGTGATCAATCTTCCTCGAACTTGCGCTCGATCAGATCCCCGATGGCGGCGAGCGCGGCATCCGCGTCGGAGCCTTCGGCATTGACGGAAATGACGGAGCCGTGTCCGGCGGCCAGCATCATCAGGCCCATGATGCTCTTGCCATCGACTTCCTCGCCGTCTTTTTCCACAAAGATATCGGATTGGAAGCGGTTCGCGGTTTTGACGAACTGGGCTGCGGGCCGTGCGTGGATGCCGAGCTTGTTGAGGATCGTGAAGTCTTTTTTGGCCATGGAATGGTAGCTGTCGCCGGGGCACTCTAGGAAGCGGATGCGGGGCATCCAAGGCAAAAGTTACCCGCCCGGAATCCGCCCCGGCGGAGTGCGCCGGAGCCGGGAAAGGGTCACACTTTGTGAGTGCTGTCGATGTAGGCGATGATCGTGGGTATGGCTTCCTCCAGCACCCGCGCGGTCTCGATATAGGCGGCATGTCCCATGCCGATGGGATCCGGCACGTCGATGTGGCCGCCCTTTTCCGGAATACCGGCGAACTCGCGGACGAGGTGGAACTTGTCCGAAAACTCCGGGAATCGCGCCTCCAGCGTCTGCAGGTGGCTGCGTGTCATGGCGAAAACATGGGTGGCTTCCTCCAGAATGGCCTTTGACACGAGGCGGCTGCCGAACTTGTCCAGCGCGGCACCGCGTTTTTTCAGGATCATGACCGTTTCCGGGCTGGCGGGTGTGCCTTTCGATGCGGATACCCCGGCGGAGCTGACGGCGTAGTCGCCACGGCCACCGACCACCTTCCGGAACAGACCCTCCGCCATGGGGCTGCGGCAGGTATTGCCGGTGCAGACGAAGAGCACGTGTTTCGGAGCGGACATCGCGGCGGAGGATGCCTCCTGACCGCCACGCCGTCAAATGGCAATGCCGGAGGCTTGCGCCGCGACGGAGGATATGTATGATGCCAATAGGTGGAAGAAGTTTGGGACCAGATCGGCAAACGTCTGCGCGGGGCCCGCGAGGCCGCGGACCTGGCGGTGGATGACGTGGTGTTCCGCACGCGGATCCCCCGCAGCGTGGTGGAGGCGCTGGAAGCGGACGATTTTTCGGTCTTCACCAGCCCCACCTATGCCAAAAGCTTCCTCCGCCAATACAGCGAATACCTCAAGGTGGACGCCGAACCGTGGCTGAACGCACTGGAGCCCGCCTCCTATGTGAGCGGGGAGGCCTGGCAGCCCATGTTTTCCGGCGGTGAACCACAGCCGTCCGCAGCGAAACGCCCGGTGCGGGATCCACGCCAGAAGGAACGGGAACCGGAACCCGCGCGCAACCAGTGGTCAGCCGTGTGGCTGATGCTCCTGAGCGCCGGCCTCGTCATCGGCGTGGTGAAGGGCTACCAATTTCTGGATGCCAAATTCGGCCATGAGGAACCGCAGCAGCAGGCAAAAACCCGCATTGCCGCCCCATCGGAAGCCGCCACCGCTCCGGTGAAGGAGACGGAACCGTCCCCGCAGATCCCCACTTCCGCGCCCAGCCGGCAGGATGTTTCCCAGGCCGCCGCCGGGGTTCCACAGGAGGAACCACGCGCAAACCCGCCGCGCGCGCTGATCATCCGGGAGTAAGGAGGATGGACACTCTTGTCCACCGGCTGCAACCGGAACCCATGGCAAAGGGATCTTCTCGGCTCGCGGTCAGCCTTCTTCTCTTCCCTGAAAACTGGAAACTGAAAACTTCTCCTCCTTTGCCTGCCATTGCAGCCGATGGACAAGAGTGTCCATCCTCCTTACTCATTTCCAACCGGCGATGATCTTCAGGAACGGCTTCAGGTAGCGCTGTGCCTTTCCGGCTCCGATGCCGGGGACCTCCATGGCTTGCTCCGCATCCGCCGGACGGTAGCGGGCCAGTCCCTCCAGCGCCTTGTTGCTGAAGACGACGTAGGGCGGCACGTCCTCGTTCTTCGCGATACGCGCGCGTAGGTCGCGCAGCATGGAGTAAAGCCCGCCGTCAAAGCCCTGATCCGCCAGATTGATCTGCTTTCCGCCCGCATCCGGGTCCGGCCAGCAGAGGGTGTAGGATCGCTCCCCGCGCATGACCTTTTCCCCTGCAGGGGTCAGCGTCATCAGCGGATACTCCCCGGTGACGGTGACGACCAGACCGGCGTCCGAAAGAGAGCGGGTGAGCGCGTTGATGTATCCGGCCCCCTTGTCCTTCAGCGCGCCGTAGGTGCTGAGTTCATCCAGCTTCGCGGAAAGGATTTCCTGGGACTTGCTGCCCGCCAGCATCTGGACGATGCGGCCGCGCCCGAACTTCGCCTCCCAGCCGCCCGGGATGCGGCGTGACATGCGGGCGACGCCGCTGAGCGCCTTCCGGACAATGAGCGCCTCCTCCTCCGTGGGTGGCCGTGCGGTGCCCGCGCCGCCTTCCCGGCAGATGTCACAGGTGCCGCAGGTGCTGCCGTCGTCCTCGCCGAAATAGGTCAGTATCCACTGCTGGCGGCAGATGCGTGAGTAGCTCATCTCCACCATCGCCTTCAGCTTCTCCCGGTCGCGGCGGTCCTTCTCCTCGATGGAGTTCTCATCCAGCTCAAGCTGGCGGGTGAGGGTGTGCGGCTTCAGCAGGCGGGTGCCGCGCACGCGCTTGCCCGGGATGTCGAACCGCTCGATGTAGCCTGCGCGGGCCAACGTGGACAGCGCGCTGCCCACGGACATCGGGTTCTTCACCTCCGCGCCCTCCGCGATCTCATCCAGGGTACGGTGCACCTCATACTCACGATCCCCCTCGTTGAGGAGATACTGGTAGATGGAGCGGATGACCGCGACGGTGGGGTTCGCCCCCTCAATGAAAAACTCCTGCGTCCGGGTGTCCGCGTAGTTGAACAGCATCTCGCAGTAGGCGCTTTCCCCGTCCCGTCCGGCGCGCCCGGCCTCCTGGTAGTAGGCCTCCACGCTGCCGGGGATCTCATAATGGACGACGAAACGGACGTCCGCACGGTCGATGCCCATGCCAAAGGCATTCGTCGCCACCGCCACGTCCGCCTTCCGCGTGATGAAAAGGTCCTGCGCCCGCTCCCGCTCCTGGTCGCTCATGCCGCCGTGGTAGGCGATGCATTTCACGCCCCAGCTCGCCAGCGTCTCGGAAACGCTGTCCACCTTCTTGCGCGTGGCGCAGTAGACGATTCCTGTCTTGTGCGCGGCGATGACGTTGCGCATGCGCTCGTCCTTGTTCGCCGCCTTGTCCACGGCGGTGATGTTCAGGGAAAGGTTCGGACGGGAAAAGCCGCTGACCTGCTCGAACGCGTCGCGGAGCTGCAGCACCTCGCGGATGTCCTCCCGCACCACCGGCGTGGCGGTGGCGGTGAGGGCCACGCATTGCGGCCTGCCGATCTTTTCCAACGCCTTCCCCAACCGCAGGTAGTCCGGGCGGAAGTCATGGCCCCACTGGCTGAGGCAGTGCGCCTCATCCACGGCGAAAAGCGACACCTCCACCCCGCGCAGCGCGTTGAGGAAGCTCTCCGCGCGGAACCTTTCCGGTGCCACATAGACCAGCTTGTACTTCCCGGTCCGCATGCCATCCAGCCGCTCCTTCTGTTCCTCCCAGTTGAGGGTGGAGTTGATCATCGTCGCCGCAATGCCACGCGCCACCAGAGCGTCAACCTGGTCCTTCATCAGCGCGATGAGCGGGGAAACGACGAGCGTGACCCCATGGAAACACAGCGCGGGAAGCTGGTAGCAGAGGGATTTCCCCCCACCAGTGGGCATGACCACCAGACCATCCCCGCCGGAAACGATGCGCGACACCACCTCCTCCTGCCCTTCCAAGAATCCGGAAAAGCCAAAATACTGTTGCAACGCCTGGTGTGGCGTCATCACGAGCGGCTTGGTTCCGGCTGGGGGCGAAGGCATCTTGAATCTGCGCAAATGAACAATACTTCCCGCACAGGGGTCAACCCCGGGGAGGGGAATTTTGTTCGCCTGGGACCGCAATCATCCCCAAAGTTGCGGCACTTCCTTCAAATCCGCCGACAACGGCACGCGATCCGCTGAAGGGCCTCTCCATCAGCATTTCATGAAGCTCACCCACGAAGACCTGCGAGGCACTTGGATCGTCGAAGGCAGCGAGATCGACCACCTGGAGCCGGGCGGTGAGATCTACCACTTCCAGCCGCCGGACACTTTCATCTATGAGTTTCCGCCGTCCACGCGGCGCATCCGCTACCGCTACCAGCTCACGGAGGATGGCTTCACCTATGGCCGGAAAGGCGCGCCGAAGTCCCCTGTCACCGCTTGGCTGGAGGCCGGCTACCTGATCCTCCGCCCACCCCACCTGCGGGAGACGTGGAGCAGGAGGGCGTGATGCCGGGTTTGCCCCAGTGATCCGGTTTTTTGCACGATTAGATTGCAAGGAGCTACCCTTCAGGAATCCGCACCAACGCAACTGCAAGGAAAAGCGGCATGGCCCGGGTTCTGCGACTGGGGAATCCAACCAACCCCATAACACCATGCTACACTGGACCCTTGTCTTTCTCGTCGTCGCCATCGTTGCCGCCATCCTTGGTTTCGGCTCCCTTGCGGGTACCGCCGCCACCATCGCAAAGGTGCTGTTCCTAGTGTTCCTCGTTGTCTGGATCGTCTCCCTGGTGACCAAGGGCAGGCGCTGACCCTCCGACGATCCATGTTGGACGCGCGGCGCGGGATGGGCATATTCACACCATGCCCTTCGCGCCGAAACCCCACAGCGCCCTCCTCATCGTAGGCCACGGTTCCACCGAGAACCCGGACTCCTCGACCCCGTATTTCGAACATGCGGACGAGATCCGCAAACGTGGCCTCTTCGCGGAGGTGCAATGCTGTTTCTGGAAAGAGGAGCCATCCATGCGGGAGGCCCTCCACATGATCGATGCGGAGGAGATCTACATCGTCCCGGACTTCATCAGTGAGGGCTACTTCACACAGGATATCATCCCGCGTGAATTCGGCCTGACCGGGCCGACCACCCGGGTGGATGGAAAGACACTGCACTACACCCTGCCGGTGGGCGTCCACCCGTCGATGACCGGGCTGATCCTGCGCCGCGCCCGGGAAGTCGCGCCGGACGCCGCTCCTGCGGAGACCACCCTCATCATCACCGGCCACGGCACGGGCCTGAACCAGAACTCCACCAAGGCCATCCGCGACCAGGTGGAGCAGATCATTTCCTCCGGCGCGGGCTACCACCGCGTGACGGATGCCTTCATGGAGGAGCCGCCGTTCATCGCGGAGTGGGACGCCATGTCTCCCACGGAGAATGTGGTGGTCGTGCCCTTCTTCATCTCCGACGGCCTGCACTCCTATCAGGACATCCCCGTGCTGTTGGGGATCGAGAGCGAGGTCGGGGCCGCCGCCAGCCAGCGGGAGGTGTTCCGCCACAACCCGCACCACCTCCGGGGGAAGACCCTCTACTATTCCTCCGCCATCGGCACGGAACGCCTGATCGCGGACGTCATCCTGGACCAGATAGCCGACTTCGACACCATCCACAAGTCCTCCACCATATTGGATGCTTCTGTCTCCGCTTCAGAACGCGAGGCACTTCCACTGCACCGGTTTGTTAACGAGGCCCTTGTGGCTGGCATGCACCGAATTGGTGAGATCGAGATCATCCGGTCCGTTGACGGCTTCGTTCTCTGCCATGAGCGGGATATCGATGCCGTTAAGCACGGCGATCTTTCCGGCTTGGAGGCCTTCCAAGGGTCGGAAGCGGCCCGTGATATTTCCACCTATGCGCCGGACGGCGCGTACCGTTTCACAAAGGGGCAGACAAACCTTCGGGGCGGCTGGGTGATGAGTCTCGGATCCATTGGAGATTTGCTCCTCGCGCTGGATCTCTTCTATCCTGCTGCGGTCGGCCTCAACAGGGCAGCAGGCGACGGCCGACTGCATGTCCAGAACCTGCGCGACAAGTTGAACCGTCAGACAGGGATGTATCGCAGCGCCCGCTTTATCAGTTCTGCCGGTGCCCAGCAGCTTGTCCGCGATGTCTGCGGACCACGCAACCAATGCGCGAAGCGGATTCTCTGGAAGATAGATGATTCCACGCCACTGGAGGACAGCGAGGCGAGTCGCTTCAACGGAATTTCCAGCGGCCTTCCACCAGCGGAAGTGTTCCCACTCCTTTGCCAGGAGGCCTGCAATCATTTCGTCTCCGAATGCCGCAAGGTCTCCAAGGCGGAGCATGATGCGAAGACGGCCGCCGCCAGCGGGACCTGATCCGCCCGCTCTAACAGAACCGTTACGATTTCCCGCCGGGTTTCCACCCGGATGGATTTTCCGATAAAGAACCCGTGACCGCATCGTTCAGATGCCGTCAAATCCACCGAACACCAGCCATTTCCCATGCTCCGCCCGCTCCTGATCCTCAGCTCGCTCGCTCCCATGCTCCACGCCGCCGAACCGGTGGGGAAACCGGATGTGGTCCTCAGCACGCCCGGGCTGGTCGCGTTCTGGGACTTTGCCGAAAAGGAAGGTGAGCCCCGCGTCTCAAAGGGCACGGAGCAGAAGCACGCGCTGCTGGAGTCCCCCGCTGCCATCCCCCGCGTGGAGGGCGGGCCGTATTCCGGCTTCTCCACGAAGCTGGACGGCAGCCATTTCCTCCGCGTGCCGCGTGCGAAGATCGGCAACCTGGACATCCATGGAAAGGACGCGCAGGTCAGCCTGTTCACCGTCATCCGGGTGGATGACATGAAGAAGGGCGTCACCGTCGCGGGCATCTGGAGCGAGGGCAAGGGTGCCAACGATGACGGCGGCACCCGCCAGTATTCCCTGCTGCTGAACATGGGCATGTACGGCGGACCGAAGCGCCTGGTGCCCCACATTTCATCCGAAGGCGGCGTGACGCGCCGTGCGGACGGCAGCGCCTTCCCCTGGTGCGCGGACTATGCCGTGAACCAGTCGGAGATCCCCGTGGGGAGATGGGTCACGCTCGGCTCCACCTATGACGGGAAGTATGTCCGCGCCTACTTCAACGGCGTGATGGAGCAACGCGGACTGGACCCGGTGAAGGACCGCCGCAACGACCCCTACTTCACCAAGGAAGGCCCGGATGGCAAAGACCGTGGTATGAACCCCTACTACCATGGCCGTGGCATCTTCACCTATGACGCGGAGAAGCACGCAGCGACCAAGCCGGACGGCGCCGCCGACTTCACCGTGGGTGCCTGCTACGCCGTCGGCCACAAGGTGGGCAACCCGCTGATCGGCCTGGTCGGTGGCGTCGCCGTCTTCAATCGCGCCCTCACCGATGAGGAGATGAAGGCGCTGCATGACTCCGCGAACATCAGCGCACTCGGGGAGTGATCCCTGGATGGGGACCGCATTGCGGCACAGCCGCCACGCGATGGGCGCAAAGGTTGCCATCGTGCAGGATGGCATTCTTGGAGGAAGTTCGTAGAGCTGATGCGCTACACCGGAATTTCTGAAGAGTGTTTTATTTTCTGCATTGGGATGTCGGACTTGATGTCCCGGATCGAGGTGATCTTGCCAATGTGTTCCACCCTAAAACGACGATAGGAATTCAAGTCCGCAGCTACGATCTTGAGCAGGAAATCGCAATCGCCGGCAAGCATGTGGCATTCGACGATCTCAGGCAGCTTCATGATTGCGTCAACGAACTGTCCGATCGTCTTTTCATCCGGAGCTTTAAGCCAGACTCTGGCAAAAACCGTGAAGCCGGCACCAAGCTTGTCGGCGTCCAGGACTGCCGAATATTTCTCGATGTAGCCTGCTTCTTCCAAAAGCTTCACCCGGCGCAGGCAGGGCGAAGGTGAAAGGCCAACCCGGTCTGCGAGTTCGTTGTTGGCAATCTTTGCTTCCCGTTGGAGAACGCGAAGGATGGAGCGATCAATGGAGTCAAGACCGACTGGCATAATATTCTAATTATAGGTCAGATTAGGGGTAAAATATTCCAATATTATGAATATAAGGGGTGAAAAACGCAATCCTGAAACTCGATTTTTGGTTTATAATCTCCTCAACCGCCAACCTCCGGAATGTTGGACGATTTTACAAACAAGAGATTATGAGAACACTGATTATCGGACTTGGAGCGCTTGGTGGAGTGATCGCGGCTAGGCTGCTTTCCTCCGGCGCTGATGTAAGCCTGGCTGCCCGTGATGCCAATTCGTGCGAGCGGCTCAAATCCTCCGGCCTTCTGCTACCACTTGAAGGAATCAAAGCTGAGGTGAAGCAAATCGGTACGATCAAGGACTATGAAGGCCAGAGCTTTGATCTCATCATCCTGGCGACCAAAGCAGAGGAAGCCATGCGCACCATCGGAGTGGTGGGTGGTCTGCTAGGGGAAGGGGGCATTCTGATTCCTCTCCAGAATGGAAGCGTTTATCAGTCAATCGCGGACCAGCTTGGTGCGGACAAGGTAATTGGCTGTGTCTCGCACATCGGAGCAACCATGGTGGAGCCAGGAATTTTCGAACAGAGAAACTCGGGCCACCTTCTGATCGGTGAGCTAGGAGGTGGAATTTCAGATCGGATTGTGGCGGTACGTGACTGGCTGTCGCCTCCTGTTGCGGTCCAGGTGACGGGAAACTTTCTGGGGGCGAGTTGGGGCAAGCTGCTCCTCAATTGTTCTGTAACGACCATCGGAGCCATCGTTGGAAAGACAATGAGGGAATACTGCGAAACCAGCCAAGGTAAGGAACTGTTCCGGAAAGCCTATGACGAGGCTCTACTTGTAGCCCGGACATCAGGAGTAACACCTGAGGCAAGCGCATTTGATCCGGTTCCTCCTGGATGGACGGACCGCAGTGAGGCTGGCTCCGGATACGATGAGTGGCTTGAAGGGATAATCAAAGGATATGGCGATCTGAAGCCGTCGATGCTACAGGACTTCGAGAGAGGAAGAACAACGGAGATTGCTTTCATCAACGGTTTTGTGCGCGACCTCGGGAAGAGGTTTGGCGTCCGGACTCCGACCAATTCAGCGATCGTCGATATGGTCAGGTTGATTGAGTCAGGCAGTCGGAAACCCGGTTCCGAGAATATCGAGGCGATCTCACGCTTATCCTCGCCCTGCCATGGCAGATGAGCACCACGCCTCTGATGGAAGGAACCGCGAATCCTTCTTCATCAGTAAATCAGTGTAATCAGTGGTAATCCTCCACCCCACACAGGGACTGGACCCACTCATTTCAACGATCCGGAATAAGAATGGATTCGCCTGCGTATAGGGACTGGCCCAATCTCCCATAACAGACCCGCGAAACCCGTTCGACCATGCGCCAGACCATCCCAATCCTGCTGTTCTCCACCTGCCTCAGCCCTGCGGCGGACGTTGTCATCTACGGGGCCACGCCGGGCGGCATCGCCTCCGCGATCTCCGCGGCGAAGTCTGGCTCCACGGTGACGGTGGTGGAGCCGGGGAACCGGATCGGCGGACTGGTGACCAGCGGCCTGTCGCACACGGATTTCCATTCCTTCGAGAGCCTTTCCGGCAGCTTCGCGGACTTCGCGTCGCGGGTGGAGGCCCACTACATCAAGACCTACGGCAAGGATTCCCAGCAGGTGAAGGACTGCTTCCGCGGCACCTTCGCGGAGCCGAAGGTGAACCTGCTGGTGCTGGAGCAGATGCTCGCGGAGCAGAAGGGCATCACCATTTTCAAAGGTTCGCACCTTTCCGGGGTGACGGTGAAGGACGGCCGCATCGTTTCCGCCAGCTTCAGTTCCGGGGACTACACCACCACGCATGACGGGAAGGTCTTCATCGACGCGACCTATGAGGGCGACCTGATGGCGAAGGCGGGCGTCGCCTTCCACGTGGGCCGCGAGGGCCGCGCCGAGTTCAACGAGTCCTTGGCTCCGGAGCAGGGCGACAAGCAGCTCCAGGCCTACAATTTCCGGCTCATCATGACGCCGGATCCGGCGAACCGGGTGCCCGCGCCGAAGCCGCCCGGCTACCGGCGGGAGGACTTCGTGGAGCTGCTGCCCGCGCTGGAGTCCGGGAAGATCAGGAAGCTGTTCGACTACCCGAAGGAGTGCATCTTCAAGGCGCAGACCCCTCCCCTGCCGAACAACAAATACGACATCAATGATGTCTCCGGCGGCTTCATCCGACTGTCCCTCCCCGGCAAGAACGCCGGCTGGCCGGAAGGCACGCGCGAGGAACGGAAGGCCATCTTCGCCGAGCACCTGCGCGACCAGGTGGGCATGATCTATTTCCTCCAGAACGATGACTCCGTCCCGGCGAAGTTCCGC
Organism: Luteolibacter sp. SL250; assembly: GCF_026625605.1. Lineage (NCBI taxonomy): Bacteria > Pseudomonadati > Verrucomicrobiota > Verrucomicrobiia > Verrucomicrobiales > Verrucomicrobiaceae > Luteolibacter > Luteolibacter sp. SL250. Next base: position 2,185,920 of record NZ_CP113054.1, on the reverse strand, counting down.
GACGAGGCGCGGTCATGGGGATTCTGCAAGGACGAGTTCACGGACAACGGCCACCTGCCGCCGGAGCTGTACGTGCGTGAGGCCCGCCGCATGATGGGCGTCCATGTCTTTTCCCAGAAGGACAGCGAGCGTCCGGCCAATGACCCGCGCGCGCCGCTTTTCACCGACACCATCGCCATGGGCGACTACGGCAACAACTGCCACGGCACCTTCCACGAGGGGCCGCGCTTCGGCGGCAAGCACACCGGGGAGTTCTACAATCCGGTCCCGCCCTACCAGATCCCCTACGGCGTGCTGCTGCCGAAGACCATCAACAACCTGCTGGTCCCGGTGGCCGTGTCCTCCACCCATGTGGGCTTCTGCGCGCTGCGCCTGGAGCCGATCTGGATGTCCCTGGGCCAGGCCGCAGGGTATGCCGCATCGCTCGCCGCGAAGGACGGCACGGACGTCCAGAAGGTCCCGGTGCAGGCGATCCAGAAGCTCCTCATCGCGGACAAGTCCGCCCTCACTTACTTCAGCGACCTGCCGCTGGACTCCCCTCATTTCGCGGCGGTCCAGTGGTGGGCGGCGAAGGGCGGCTTCCACGGGGTCGAGCCATGGGGCAAGACGCTCCGCGGAAAGAAGATCCACGGCCAGTACAACGAAGCCGCACCCGCCCATGAGGCGAAGGTGGATGAGCCGCTCACCCCGGAGCTGAGGGAGCGCTGGATCTCCCTGGCGAAATCAAACGGCATCGATGTGGCGCAGGCGTCATCCGCCGCCACGCGGGGCGACTTCATCCGCGCCATCCATCCATAACCGCTCAGGCGGCCTTCCGCCTGCGCAGCCAGCACAGCGGGAGCGCGCCCGCTGCCAGCACGAGGGCGGAAGGCTCCGGCACCGTGGGGGTGAAGCCGATGTCGTCCAGGCCGAACAGGCCGTTGCTGGACGTGCTGATGGGATTCACGGAAATTTCCACCCGTGAGATCGCATTCTGTCCGGAGGTAATCTGGTAGCCGCTGTAAACCGCGGCCGTCGCGTTGTCTGAGACGCCGGTATCCGGCGCGACCTGCGTGGACAGGACATTGTTCAGGGCGTCGTAGTAGGTGAAGGTGACGGAATTCACCTGTCCGAAGCGTCCGGAAAGAGTGAAGCCGAACGCGGAAACGCCGAGATCGGTTCCGGTCGTCAAGGTCGTGCCATTCCATGAACCCAGTTGGATCGACATGCCATAGAGACCGGTTCCCGCACCAGGAAGCCGCATCGAACTGCTGGGCGAGGTCGAGAAAGTCGTGTTGCTGATCGCCACGACGCCAGAGGAGATCTCTCCGGTATAGATGATCCTCAGGTCGGGGAGAGTCGTATCCGCGATATTGTCGAAAATATATTCGTTCGCTGTCGTGCTGTTCCCGGTGAATCCACCGAACGACTGGATCGCACCGAATCCGGGAAGGGCTTCGAGGACCGACTGAGGGGTCGAACCTGAGGCATTATCATCACCCACCTCTTTGGCATCCGTCGGATCGATGGCATCCGAGCCCCCCACCCTGACAGGGTTGTTGATGGTGATGGTCGCCGCGCTGGCGGCTCCGGCGGAAATGATGAACACTGCGATGAGCTGTGAAATAGTCTTGGGAATAAATGCCATGGGAACACAGAGCCTACGAATTTGCTTGGTCAACTTTATCATCGATCCAGAGTTCAGAGCCATGATCCGCCGACTACTGCTGGTGTTCGTCTCGTTCGTTTCCTTTTGCACGGCGGCGGAGCGAAAACCCAACATCATCTTCATCCTTGCGGATGACCTCGGCTACGGGGAGCTTGGTAGTTACGGGCAGAAGATCATCCAGACCCGCAACCTGGATCTTATGGCTTCCGAAGGGATGAGGTTCACCCACTTCTATTCCGGTGCCACCGTCTGCGCGCCGTCACGCAGCGTGCTGATGACCGGCCAACACCAGGGCCACACCCGCGTGCGCGGGAATGCGGGCAAAAAAAACCCGCTGGCCCAGGCACTGCGCCCGGGGGATGTGACGGTTGCCTCCCTGCTGAAGCAGCAGGGCTACACCACCGCCCTCATCGGCAAATGGGGACTGGGTGACGAAGGCGCGGCGGAAGTCGGCATGCCGCGCAGGCATGGCTTCGACCAGTTCTTCGGCTACCTGAACCAGAGCCACGCCCACAACCACTACCCGAAGGAACTGTGGCGCAACGAAGAGAAGGTGCCGAACGAAGGCTACTCCGACGACCATTTCGCGACGGAATCCCTGAAGTTCGTCGCGGACAACAAGGACCGGCCGTTCTTCCTCTACTGGAGCATGGTGGTGCCGCACGCGCACAACGCGATGCGCGGGAAAGGCCCGCTGGGTGGCGCGGAGGTGCCGGATCTGGGCATCTATGCGGACAAGGACTGGCCCGGCCCGGACAAAGGCCACGCCGCCATGATCACGCGGCTGGATTCCTACGTCGGGCGGATGATGGAGCAGTTGCGGAACCTGGGCATCGCGGAGAACACGCTGGTTATCTTCACCAGCGACAACGGCCCTCACAACGAGAGCGGCCACGACATCACACGCTTCAATCCGTCCGGTCCGTTCACCGGCATCAAGCGGGCTCTGACGGACGGCGGCATCCGCGTGCCGTTCATCGCTTGGTGGCCCGGCAAGGTGAAGCCCGCTGTCTCAGCACACGTCGGCTACTTCGGTGACATCATGGCGACCGCCGCTGACCTGTCCGGCGCGACGCTGCCACCGGACCGCGACTCCATCAGCCTGCTGCCCGTCCTTTCAGGCCAGGGGGAACAGAAGGAGCATGAGTTTCTCTACTGGGAATTCCACGAAGGCGGCTTCCGCCAAGCCGCGCTCTACCAAGGCCGCTGGAAAGGCATCCGCCGCAACGGCAAAATGTTCCTCTACGACCAGCGGAATGATGTAGCGGAAAAGAACGACGTCGCCGCACAGCATCCGGACGTGCTCGCAAAGATCGACGCGTATCTGAAAACGGCACGCAGTGAGTCACCCGACTGGCCCGTGGAAAAGGATTGAGGCAAACAGGCCGTCCCATGAAACGGGCGGCAGTGTCAGGCCTCACTGCACCGGATATCGATCTCCACGGACTTGCTGGTCGGGGTGCCACTGCCCTCCGCCTGGCTTCCGATAGGGACGAGGACGTTCGCTTCGGGAAAGTAGGCGGCGGCGCTGCCGCGGGGCATCTCGTAGGGCAGGGCGACGAATCCCCGGGCGGTGCGTGTGCCTCCCTCCCAATGGCTGGTGATGTCCACGGGGGTGCCCGGCTTGATGTTCCTTTCCAGCAGGTCCTCCGGGTTCACCAGGATGATGCGCCGCGCATCGGAGATGCCACGGTAGCGGTCGTCCGGGCCATAGACCGTGGTGTTGAACTGGTCATGGCTGCGGAGCGTCTGGAGGACCAGACGGCCCGGCGCGGGTTCGAAGATATCGATGGAGCCCGTGGCGAAGACGGCCTTCTTTTCCGGAGTGTCCCACCGGCGTTCCTTCGCGGAGTTCGGGAGGTAGAATCCACCGGGATGGGAGACCCGGTCATTGTAGTTTTCAAAACCGGGCACCACCCGCTCGATGAGATCGCGGATGCGGTCGTAATCTTCCGCCAGCCACCGCCACGGCACCGGGCTGCCGTCCCGGTGGTAGGCCTCCGCCAGCCGGGCGACGATGGCCACCTCGCTGAGCAGGTCGGGCGACGCGGGGGAAAGCACGCCCTGCGACATCTGGACCACGCCCATCGAGTTCTCACAGGTCACGAAATGGTCGATCCCATCCCGCTCGCTGCGGCCCAGGCACGGCAGGATGAGCGCGGTCCCCCCCGTCACCAGATGGCTGCGGTTCAGCTTTGTGGAGACATGGCAGGTCAGCTCGCAGTTGTGCAGCGCCTCCGCCGTGTAGTCCGTGTCCGGAGAGGCCTGGAGGAAATTTCCGCCCAGCGCGAAAAACACCTTCGCCCGGCCATCGTGCATGGCGTGGATGGATGCCACCGTGTCGAAGCCATGCTTGCGCGGCGCGCTGATGCCACACTCCCGATCGAGCGCTGCGAGAAAGGACTCCGGCATCTTCTCGAAGATGCCCACGGTGCGGTCGCCCTGTACGTTGCTGTGGCCGCGCACCGGACACAGCCCCGCGCCGGGCCTGCCAATGGCCCCCAGCAGCAAGTGGACATTGGTGATTTCCCGGATGGTGGCCACCGCGTTGCGGTGCTGGGTGAGGCCCATGGCCCAGCAGGTGATGACCTTGCGGGACTTCCTCACCAGCAGCTCCGCCAGCGAGCGGATCTCGCTTTCCTCCACCCCGCTCATGCGGACGATCTCCTCCCAGCGGGTTTCCTCCACCGCGTTGCGGTAGGCTCCGAAGCCCTCCGTGTGGTCACGCAGGAAAGAGGCGTCCAGCACACCGGGGGACAAGGTTTCTTCCTCCATCAACGCCTTTGCGATGCCACGGAAAAGCGCGAGATCGCCATTGATCCGGACCCGCAGGAACCGGGAGGCCAGCGGGGTGGACCGGCCGAGCAGTCCACCGACATGCTGCGGATGGGAAAAGGCGACCAGCCCCGTTTCCCGCAGCGGGTTGATGGCGACGATCTCCGCGCCGCGCTTCACCGCCTCCTCCAGCGTGGTGAGCATGCGCGGGTGGTTGGTCCCCGGATTCTGCCCGGCGCAGAGGATGACATCCGCCTCCAGGAAGTCGTCCATGGTCACGGTCCCCTTCCCCACGCCGATGGATTGCTTCAGGGCGAGGCCGCTCGACTCATGGCACATGTTCGAGCAATCCGGCAGGTTGTTCGTCCCGTAGCTGCGGACGAAGAGCTGATAGAGGAAGGCCGCCTCATTGCTGGCCCGCCCGGAGGTGTAGAAGACGGCCTCATCCGGAGAGCCGAGCTTCCGCAGGTGCGCGGCGATGATCCTGAACGCATCCTCCCAGGAGATCGGCTGATAGTGGTCATTGCCCGGACGGAGGATCATCGGCTCCGCGATGCGTCCCTGCCGGTCATGCCACAGGTCCGTCTGCTCCTGCAGGTCCCGGACGGAGTGCTCCGCGAAAAATTTCCGGTCGGCCAGCTTTGTGGTGGCCTCGGAAGCCAGTGCCTTCGCCCCGTTCTCACAGAACTCCGCGACGGACCGGTTCCCGTCCGGGTCCGGCCAAGCGCAGCTTGGGCAGTCGAAGCCGCCTTTCTGGTTCATTTCGAGCAAGGCCGCCGTGCCCCGCAGGAGGCCGGGCCCCTCCATGATGAATTTTATGGAGGAGGTCACCGCCGGCAGCCCCGCCGCCCACTTCTTGGGCTTCTCCTGCACCGGCTGTTCCTCATCGCTCATTCAGAAGAAACAACGGCGCGAAGATCATTATTTCAAATGGAATCCGCTTTCTCTTTTGCCATGGATCCATTCATCGTCCCTGCATGAACGCCGCCGCCGCAGGATACGCCATGCCACCCGAGTGGGCACCCCAGGAAGCCGTCTGGCTGTCCTGGCCGGTGGATGACCCGCGCCACTGGGGCGGAGCCAAAAAGGACCTGATGTGGTCGAAGTTCGCGGAAATCGCCGCGGGCATCTCCCGCTTCGAGCCGGTCCGGATCAACGCGCCGGGAGCGGACCACGCCGCCATCGCCGCCGCCTGTAACCGGGCGAAGGCCGTGCCGGAGCGCGTGGAGCTTTTCGACCACCCGCACAATGACGTCTGGTGCCGCGACCACGGCCCCATCTTCGTGAAACACCACGGAACCGGAGACACCGCCGTCACCGACTGGGGATTCAACGCATGGGGTGGAAAATTTCCGCCGTGGGATCTGGACGACGCCATCCCCTCCCGCGTCGCCGCGGCGCTGGGCAAGCGCTTGTTCAAGCAGGACATGATCCTGGAAGGCGGCGCGATCGAAATCAACGGCACGGGCCAGCTCCTCACCACGGAGGCGGTGCTGCTCAATCCGAACCGGAACCCGCACCTCGGCCGGGAGGAGATCGAGCAACGCCTGCGCGATGGTCTGGGCGTTTCGGAAATCCTGTGGCTGAAGCAGGGCATTGAGGGCGACGACACGGACGGCCACATCGACGACCTCGCCCGGTTCGTGGATGAGGAAACCATCCTCGCCTGCATCGACTTGTCCGGCACGACTGAAAACCGGAAGGTACTGGCAAACAACCTCGGGCGGCTGCGGGACTTCCAGAGTCCGAAGAAGCGGCCGTTCGAGATCATCGAGATCCCGCTGCCGGAGGCCTGTGAGGTGCCCGGCTGGCGGCTGCCGGTGCTGCCGGCGTCGTATGTGAATTTCCTCATCGTGAACGGCGGCGTGCTGGTCCCCACCTTCCGCCAGGGGCGGAACGACGACCGCGCGCTGGGAATGATCCGCGAGCTGCTCCCCGGCCGTGAGGTCGTAGGCATCGACTGTCTGGATCTGGTCGAGGAAGGCGGCACGCTCCACTGCATCTCCCAGCAGCAGCCGGCTTGAGGTGAAGTTCCTCGGCACCCGTCCGGGCTATCAATTCAGCGGCCCCTTCACCAGACGGAAGCCGAGGTAGTTCTTTTTCCCCGTATCAGGAAACTCCTGGGAGCGGTAGGAGCTGCGGCACTGGAAAGCGCTGCTGCTCCAGTCACCCCCCCTCACGGCACGGGGAAACAGGGAAGACGAGCTCTCCGCCTTCACCACGTAGCCCTCGGACCAGTCACTGGTGGAAGTGTCCCAGCAGTATTCACGGACGTTCGCGTCCATGTCATAAAGCCCGTAGGGATTCGGCGGAAAACTGGCGACAGGAGCGGTGTAGGGAATGGCGCCGGTGACGTAGGTGGGGTGCATGCCATCGATGCCGGTGGTATCGTATGCGTAGTTACTGCGGGAGGCGAAAAAGTTGGCGACGCTGTGATCGATGGTGGTGCCTGAGGGGAAACGTCTGCCGACGACGCCACCACGTGCCGCCTTCTCCCACTCCGCCTCGCAAGGCAGGCGGTAGCCGTTGGCACCGAATTCCCATATGATGCGGGTCGGTGAGCCGGTGCGATACACGGTGTGGCGGCCATCGCTTCCACGGAGCGTATAGCACGGCTGGCGGCCCTCCTGCTCGCTCTTGGCATTGCACCACTTGATGACGTCATACCAGTTCACATTCGTCACCGGGTGGTCAGGTCCCTTCCCCGCTCCGGCCGAGTTGCTGAAGGTGTATTCATTGGCGACCGCCCAGGTGAAGGTGGAATCCCACTCGGCCTTGGTGACCTCGGTCGCCTTCAGGTGAAACGCGCCCGTCTGGGTGGTGATGGGAGGACGTTCCTTGAGGAGGCCCTCATAGGGGACATTCTGGTCTCCCATGATGAAGGAGCCGGAAGGGATCCGGACATAGCCGGACGGGACGGGATCGAACGTGTAGGAGAAGCGCAGGAAGTTCCTCCCTGGAGTGCCCGCACCGGGGACCAGGACGGTCTGCTCCGCGCCAGTGCCGGTGACGGTGACACCGGTGGGGAGCCACGAACGCTGCTCCAGGGTCTCCGACTTCTGGAGGATATACTCCACTCCGGCGGTGCCGGTGAATTTCAGCTCCACGTCATTGCCGATGCGTTTCACCGAGGAGATGGCCGGCTCCTGGGCGGAGGCCGTGATGGAGGAACAGACAAGGGCCGCTGTGGCGAAGCAGGCGCACGGGTAGGTAGGATGGATCATCCATGGAACGACGCACGGACCGCCGTTTCCTTGGCCAACGGACCTGTGGAAAGGACCGCCGATTTTCCATCTAAGAATCCGTCACTTCACCACGCAGCGGAACGCGATGAACATGGGGAACTCCTCGGCGACCTTGTGCTCCGCCTTGCTGAAGGCACCTACCGGCCTATCTGCGGAAGTCGGATGATCCGCGCGGTGGCATAGGAGCTGGAGGAGGAAAACGGGACGTCCCGCTGGAAACCGGGTTCAGCGGATTTCAAGATACCAGTTATATTCCGGGTACCGTTCTTTCCAGAATCCGGTCAGGGGCCGCTCCACCCTTTCCCAGTGGTCCTCCGTGAGGATGAACGGAGGCCGGTCCTCCTGTCCAATGATGAAAGTGCGTCCATCGAACGAACCAACCCCTGCAGCGAGGACCACGGGCGGGGTCGCATGGATCGCGCCGTGGAACACGATGATCGAGGCTCCATCAAGATCGACGGGATTCATCTGTTCCGGCGGAGGAGTGGGTCAACGGGCTGAAGCACCCGCCACGCAGCGGAACGCGATGAACATGGGGAACTCCTCGGCGGCCTTGTGCTCCGCCTTGCTGAAGGCACCGCCGCCCTGCGACCGGCGGTGGCTGTAGAGTTCCTCGCAGGCGGTGACGGCCAGCCCGCCCTTGCCCATGGCGGAGATGAGTTCCGACAGTGGGCGATGGTAGAAAATGGTCTGCTCCGGTCCGCCTTTCCCCGGATGGGTGGCAATCTGGATCTCCAGCGGCGAGCCGTAGCTGTCCAGCCTGCGGAACTGGATCTTCTGGTCGTTGTCGAAGCCCCAGTGCGTCTTCTTCGGGATGCGGAAGCAGGGGTGCATGAAGACCAGCACGGCATGGCCGCCGGACTTGAGGGACTTCGCCACGTTGGTGAACAAGCCAGTGATGTCCGGCACGTCATGGACGGCCATCAGGCAGGTGGCGGCATCATAGCTGCCGTCCGCCCACGCGCCGGGCTTGCAGGCATCCGCAGTGCGGAAGGAAACGTTCCGATTCTTCCCGTGGCGGCCCTCCGCGGCCTGGATGAGGCGCGGGCTGGCATCGACACCGAGGAAGGTCCCGGCACCGGCATCCAACAACGGCTTCACCAGCACGCCCTGACCGCAGCAGACGTCGATGATCCTTTCCCCGCCCTTCAGGTCCAGCATGCGGAGCGTGGCAGGCAGGATGACATTCCGGTGGTAGTCGGAGCCGGTTTCACCGACCAGCTTGTCATACCACGCGGCGACAGGATCCCATCCCTGGTCGTCGCCGCCTTTTCCCCCACCCTGCCGGGCTGGCTGCACGCTGCCTTTCTTCGCGGGTGGTCCGGGCTGCCGCTTCGGCTGGGAAAACGGCCCCTGCCCCTGCTTTGAAGGAGGTTGGTTCCGGAAAGGTCTGCGTGGCGGCTGCGGCATGGAGCCATGATGCGCAACCCGCAGGCAAGGGCAAGGGCGGTTGTTCCGGGCGTATCGTGATCGACCGATGCCCCGAATCCCTCCACGCTCCGCCGCGTGCCCACCCGCGTCGTCATTCCAGAACTCCTCGACCACCTGCCTGCGGATGACCCGGAGGCACGGCGCAGCCGGAGGGACCTGCGGCGCATCAATTTTTTCATGGGCAACGAGCGCTGGGTGCTGGCCACCGCACGGCGGTTCCCGGAAGCGGCGGCGCTGGGCGTCACGGAGCTGGGTGCGGGCGACGGGGACCTCACGCGGGCACTCGCCCGGCTGCATCCGCAAACGACGGTCACCGCGCTGGATCTGGCGCCGCCACCGCCCTCGCTGCCCTCCAACGTGGTCTGGAACCAGGGCGACCTGTTCCGGTCCCCCAGCCCGCCGCAGGGTGGCATCCTGATCGCCAACCTGTTCCTCCACCACTTCGAGGGGGACGCCCTGCGGGAACTGGGCAGGCTGGCGGAGGGTTTCCGCGTGCTCATTTTCTGCGAGCCGCTGCGGGCACGGCTGCCGCATCTGCTGGGATACGCCGCCCATCCGTTCATCAACCGGGTCACCCGCCATGACATGCATGTCAGCATCGATGCCGGATTCTCCGCCAACGAGTTGCCCCGCCTGATGGATCTATCCGAAAAACGCTGGATGATCGGAGAACATTCCACATGGCGCGGTGCGCTGCGCGTGTTAGGTTGCCGCGCTTGAACCGTGAAATCACCATCGCCGGAGGCGGACTTGCCGGATTGTCGCTTGGCATCGCCCTGCGCGAACGGAACATCCCGGTGACGGTTCTGGAGGCCGGTTCCTACCCGCGCCACCGGGTCTGCGGGGAGTTCATTTCCGGCGTGGGTGAAGGCACGCTCTCTCGGCTGGGCATCCTGCCCCTGTTCGCGGACGCCCGCCACCATGAGACGTTGATCTGGCATGAACGGGGGAAGGTCCTGCACCGCAACCGGCTGCCGGAAGCCGCCATCGGCATTTCCCGCCACGCGCTGGACGAGCGGCTGAGACTCCGGTTCGAGGAACTGGGGGGCTGCCTCAAGACCGGCATTCGCGCCCGACCGCAGCCTGCGGATGGCTTGGTATGGGCGGCGGGACGCAGACCGCGCAACGGGCGATGGATCGGACTCAAGGCGCATGTCCGAGGGCTGCCGATGGAGGCGGATCTGGAGATGCACGCCGGGGCGAATGGCTACGCCGGATTGGCCGGGGTGGAGGATGGCTGGGTGAATGTCTGCGGCCTGTTCAGGATCGACCGCAAGCTGGAGGCGAAGGGACCGGACCTGCTCACCGCCTATCTGGCCGCGGGTGGCCATCCACAACTCGCCGACCAACTCCGGGCCGCGGAATGGCGCGAGGGATCTTTCTCCGGCGTCGCCGGATTCGAGCTGGGGCAGCAACCGGAGGTGCCCGGCCTGCTGTGCCTGGGGGATGCGGAGAGCATGATCCCCCCTTTCACTGGGAATGGCATGTCGATGGCCTTCCAGGCGGCGGAGGCGGCCGTCGAGCCGCTGGCTGCATGGGTCCACGGGAACGCCTGCTGGGAGTCCACCCGCCACACCATTTCAGCGGACCTGAAGAAGCGCTTCCGCCGCCGGCTTTCCACCGCGCTGTTTTTGCATCGCGTCCTGCTCAGTGATCGGGGAAGAACCCTGCTGCAGACACTCTCCTCCGCACGGCTGCTGCCATTCAAGCCCGTGCTCTCCCTCGTCCGTTAGATCTCCGAAATGTTCCTCCGTTCCATCGCATCGGCCGTCCCCGAATACCCCTTCACCCAGGATCAATGCTGGAACGCGATGCAGGATGGAGGGCTGACCTCCAGGCTGAAGCCCCGCTCCGCAGCCCTGGTGGAAAAGATACTCACCGGAGGGAACTCCGGCATCGCCACGCGGAACTTCGCCGTGCCGGACATCGTCCCACTTTTCAGCCGCGGACCGCAGCAACTCAGCGAGGACTACGAGCGGGAGGCACCGGCACTGGCGGCTGAGGCGCTTTCAAAGGCCATCTGCAAGGCGGGCATCGCCCCGGCGGAGATCGACGCGCTGTTCCTCTGCACCTGCACCGGCTATCTCTGCCCCGGTGTGACCAGCCATGTGGCGGAGAAACTGGACCTGCGCCCAGACGTCTATCTGGCGGACCTGGTGGGCCTGGGTTGCGGCGCGGCCATCCCCACCCTGCGGGCGGCCCATGGGTTCCTGGCCGCGAATCCGGACGCCACCATCGCGGTGGTTGCCGTGGAGATCTGTTCCGCCGCCTTTTATGCCGATGATGACCCGGGCGTGCTCATCAGCCTGTGCCTGTTCGGCGACGGTGCATCCGCCTCCATCTGGTCCGGAACGGGCCAGTCGGGAGCCTGGCGGGCCGGAGACTTCACCACCGTGCATGTCCCGGAAGAACGGGAGAAAATCCGCTTCGTGAATGCGGATGGCCACCTGAAGAACCAACTCCACAAGTCCGTTCCCGGCCTGGCCGCGGATGCCGTCGCACAGCTCTACGCCCGGCGGACCGGCGACCCTGACCAAGTGCTGGCCCACTCCGGCGGGCGCGATGTGATCGACGCGCTGGAAGGCGTGCTGCCCTTTTCCCTGGCGGAAACCCGCGCCGTGCTGGAACGCCATGGCAACATGAGCAGCCCGTCCGTCCTGTTCGCGCTGGAGAAGCGACTGGCGTCTCCGGCGGATGACCGGCATCTGTGGCTCACCGCCTTCGGCGCGGGTTTCGCCGCACATGCGTGTGAGATGCGGAAGGACTGATGACATCCATGGTTCATCGGGAGATGGGGATCGCACCCACTTTTCCAGCCGTAACGGCGAAGCCGTTCCGCTACGGATAAGATCACTTCTTCCGGATGTGCCAGATCTCGCAGATCTGGTTGCGCTCCGGGGAACTGCCGCCGAAGCGGGTGGTCTGGCCGATGTAGACGGCCTGCACGAGTTGACCCGGGCGCTTTGCGGTGGAGACGGCCTGCGCGGCGGCGGTGGCGCGGTCCGAGGAAAGCACGCGGTTCGACTCCGGGTTGCCGGTGGTGGACGCATAGCCGACGACCAGGATAAGGTCGCCTTCCTCCACCTGCTCCACCAGGCCGGGGATGGCCTGGATGTCATCCGGGGTGAGTTCGCTGGAACCCGTCGGGAAATCGAGGGTACGCAGGACGCGTGCGCCCAGCTTCACGCCGATGTCGCTGTAGGCCGTCATGTTGTCGGAGTCCTTCGTCCCTTCCAGGCCACGCAGCGTGCGGAAAAGCTCGACGGCGGCAGGCAGAAGCTCGTTCTCCGACTTGGCGAAGATGCGGATCTTCGCAAGTTCCGCCTCAAGTTCCTTCACCCGCTTCTCAAAGAAATCGCTGGAGCGCTTCGCCTCGTTGAACTGGCGCTGAAGGTCCGCGTACTCATCCTGGGACCGGCCGCCTGCGGCGGATGCCAGGTCGCGCTGGACCTTCGCCAGCTCCGCGGCGAGGCGGTCACGCTGGCCCTTGATCTCCGCCACTTCCTTCTTCGCCAGATCCCCGTCCGCTCCGCTGACCAGCAGGCGGCTGAGCTCCGCCTGGAGGCGCGCGTTTTCCGAAGCGAAACTCTGGCGCAACTTTTCCGAGGTGATGAGCTCGCCATTCTTGGCGTCCAGAGCGGCGTCCTTCTCCTTCAGCATGCCTTGGAAACTGTGCGCCAGTCCGACAATGGACTCCGCATCCTTGGTGAGGCGCTTGGTGATGTCGTCGATCGACTCGCCGCCGTTCTCCAACGGGCGCAGTCCCATGGACATGCGCTGGCGGTTCAGTTCGCCGCGCATGGCCTCCACCTCCGCTTTCATTGCGGACCGGTCCTCTTCGGGTTCCGCCTTTTTTTTCTGCCCGTTCATCACGACCAGAACCACCACCAGGATCGCTGCCACCAGAAGGCCAACACCGACGAAAGTCGGAATCGCCTGTTTCGGGGCAGCATCATCACCATGCGTATCCAGCGCGTCGTTGGCGGCGGCGTCCTGTTTGACAAGCTCCGCTTCCTTTCCGGCGATCGTGGATTCCGCGCTTTTCTCGGGGGTTTCTGGCATGGAGGGAGGTTGGCCGGTCCGCCCGCCCCCTGTCAATGCCCCGCCAAGGCCAGAAACTCCGCCGGGTTGTCCAGCAGATGGTCCGGATGTTCCGCGGCGAGCCGTTCACGGGTATTGAAGCCCCAGGTGACACCCGCGCATGGTATCCCGGCCTTCTTCGCGGCCTGGAGATCCCGCACCTCGTCACCGACGTAGAGCATTTCCTCCGTCTTCAGGCCATATTGCTTGCGCGTGGCGTTCAGATGGCGGGATTTCCCCGTGAGCTTCGAGGTGGAAGAAACGAAATCGAACAGCCCGCGGATGCCGTGGCTGTCCAGGAACAGCTCCACGTTGTCCACCGCGTTGGAGGTCAGGATGCCGAACCGGTCCACCCGGGCGCGCAGCGCGGGCAGTACCTCGCCCACCCCGGCGATCAACGGCAGCCCGGCGATGCTCCGCCGCATGGCCAGCGTCCCCTTTGCGATGAAGAACGGGATCTTCGTCTTCGGGATCTTCATCTCCTCGATGAACTGGTTGATGGTGTAGCTGCGGAAGCCCTCCATCTCCTCGCGGTCGATCTGCCGGATTCCATAGGCCGGGCCGATCTCGTTGAAGATCCTGCGCCCTTCCTCCATGGTGTCCGCGATGGTACCGTCGAAGTCGAAAATGATGGTTCTGTAGATCATCCGTTTGTCCACCCTAACACGGAATGGGTCTTCAAACGAGCGGCAAGTTTGGGAAGATATCCTCATCCAGCCGTGAGGACTGCCCGTCGAGGTGACGGAGCAGCGCGGCGAAGGCGATCATCGCCGCATTGTCCGTGCACAGCGCGGGCGGTGCGATGGCCAGTGAGATCCCCCTTTTGTCACAGGCCTCCTGGAACGCGGCACGCAACGCCTTGTTCATGGTGACGCCGCCGGACAGTGCGACCATCCGGTGGCCGGTGCGCTCCACAGCCTTCATCGTCTTGCCGACGAGGATCTCGATGACGGCCTGCTGGAAGGAGGCGGCCAGATCCGGCAGGCGGATGTTCCCTTCCTCCCGCTGGAGCGTGTAAAGAACCGCTGTCTTCAGCCCGGAAAAGGAAAAGTCCAGATGCGGATCATGCAGCATGGAGCGCGGGAAATCATACGCCTTAACATCCCCGCCAACGGCGGCTTTCTCGATCTCCGGGCCACCGGGATAGGGCAGACCGAGCATTTTTCCGACCTTGTCGTAGGCCTCGCCCGCCGCGTCGTCCCGCGTCCCTCCGAGCCTGGTGTATCTCCCCGCTCCCGCCACCTCCAGCAGCAGCGTGTGCCCGCCGGAAACGATGAGGGCGACGTGGGGCGGCACCTGTGTGCCACCCACGAAGGGGGAAAGGAGGTGCCCCTCCAGATGGTTCACGCCGAGGAACGGCTTGCCCAGCGCGCAAGCCATCGCCTTTGCCGCCGTGCTGCCGATGAGCAATGAGGAAGCAAGACCCGGCCCCGTGGTCGCTGCGAAAGCGTCGATCTCCGTGACGCCAACCCCGGCATGTGCGATGGCCTGGTCCACCAGCGGCCGGAGGTTCAACGAGTGGTTCCGCGATGCCAGCTCCGGCACCACGCCTCCATGCTCCCGGTGCAGCTCGATCTGCGATGAAATCTCCGACGCGAGGATCTCCGTCGCCTCCCCCGGCTGCCCGCGGAGGATTGCCACCGCGGTTTCATCACAGGAAGATTCGATCGCCAGGAGTAGTGCCACGCACGGAGGCTAATGCCGGTTCCCGCCCGCGGCCCAATAAAAAATGGGCCTGAAAATGGCAGGGCCGGGCCGGCCCCACCGGAACCGGACTCAATCCCTGCGTCGCCTGCGGAGCAGCACGCCAAGAGATGCCCCAGCAAGCAGGAAGGTGGCGGACGGCTCCGGGATGAGAGCGACAATCTCACCGGTATTCAGGATGGAGGCCCCGAAGGTACCCGTTTGCAGGACCCCGTCCACCTCCGGATCAACGAAGAAGATCTTCGACAACTGGTCGCTGGTGACACCATTGGCATCACCGCCTATGAAGAAGCGGTCGGAGCCGTTGCCGGCCGCATTGCCGTTCCAGTTGAGGATGGTGAGGCTGCTGCTCCAGGTCTGGTCTGCGGAGGATGCCATCTGGATGACATTGGCCAGACCCACGAGATCGAGCGTATTATCCCCCAAGAGGATGAGGCGGCCCAGGGTTTCCGTCTGGTCGCCGACGGTGGTGATCCTGCCATTCTCCAGAGTGATGTCCGCGGCGTTGTTGATGACTTCCGTGGCCTGCAGTCCGAGGGTGGAATTAGCCACGTGGACGGCCGTCGTCGCGGTCAGGCCGCCACCTCCCACCAACAGCCTGCCACCCTCGATGCGGGTGGTTCCACCGTAGTCGTTCACTCCGGTCAGTTCGAGGGTTCCTGACCCGGTCTTCACGAAGCGGGAAGCGATGCCGGTGCCGGTGAGTCCGCCGGACAGCCGGGCATCCACATCCGCGGAGCCGTTCTCCACTTCGACCGTGCGGGAGCGGCCGTTGAGGTCGATCTTCGATTGGAAATCAAGGGTGGCGTTCGACCGGGTGGAGGACAGACGGAAGGTGAAGTCCGCGTCCTCGTTGGAGTTGTTGCTGAGGAAATTCGCAGCCCCCCAGGTGACGGACGCCCCCAGCGACACCTTCCGCTCGGCACCGTGGGCGCTGAAGCCGGAGTCGCCGGTGAGGCGGAAGTTGCTGGTCGTCCGCTCCAGATCGAGCGCCCCGCCGCCATTGAGGTTGGCGCCGATTTCGAACACCCCGCTGTTGATCCGGTGGTTGGCGGAGGTGAGTGTGACAGAGGCGGTGGGAGCATAGCGGAACAACCCACCGTTGAGGACGAATTCACCGTTCGCCCCGGCGGCAAGGCCGGTGCCGGTGTAGTTGGTGAAGCCGGTGCCGCCCACGAGGAGGTAGCCGGTGCTGCCGAAGGAACTGCTGATGTTCAGATCAGCACCTTCCAGGTAGTTGCTGATCCAGGTTGATTGGGCGATGCCCCCGCCCGCGCCGCTCAGGTTCACATCGTTCGTACCGGTGAACAGGACACCACGGCCGTTGCCATTCGAGTTGAAGTTGTGGCCGGAGGAGAACTCGAGGTTGATCGCCCCCCCGGAAGAGTCGAACGTCATGGTCTGATACGTCAGGGAGGCACCGGTGGTGTAGCTGCCGGCGCCGAACCGGTAGTTGGTGGTGTTGCTGGTGACGTTGTTGAAGGTGCCCGCGGCGATGTCCGTCTGCCCGGAAAGCTTTTCGATGGCCGTTCCCGTACGGGCGGCGAAGCCATAGGTGCCATCATTCGCCCTGAGGATGACGTTGGCGCGGGAGCTTCCGGTCGTGAGCAAGCCGTTGCTGAGGGTGCTCGCGTTGCCGGCAAGGGCGGTGGCGGTGAGGGAGTTCCCCGCGCCGAGGAGGTCGATGAGGATGTGCCGCTGGCTCTGGGTGGAGCTGCTGAGTGTGTTGGCGGTCAGGGCCATGCCACCGGTGACCCGCAGCGTGGCGAATCCGTTCTCGGCTTCCGCCAGGCTGATGGTGTTGACGGTTTCCGGACCACTGCCAAGGAACTCCACCGTGCCATTCTGGACAGTGACCTGGCCGGTGGCAGAGATGGGGTTTTTCCCACCGGAGTAGTCCAGGACGAGAGTCCCTCCACGGACCGTGGTGGCGCCGGTGTGGGTATTGTTTCCGGAGAGTATCCATTTTCCGGAACCGTTCTTGATGACGGCTGTGGTGTTGGTTCCGGTGGTGACGTTGGCCAGGTTGAGCCCCATCCGGTTGTCGTCATCACTGTAGCCGGTGAGATAGAGGGTCCTTGACCCGTTTTCCGCGGTGATCGTCCCGGTGTTGTTGAAAACCAGCGCGCCGGTACCGGAGGCCTCTATGGTGGAAGTGGCAGTCAGGTTGAAGAGACGGTTCGTGGTTGAACCCGCCCCGGTGTACTGGAGGCGCCCCCCGGCGAGGATAATGCCGTTGGCGACGTTCGATGAAGCCCCCATCTGGCTGGCGACACTGCCGTTCTTGATGTCAGAAACGGAAAGCGTGCCGTTGGTGATCTGGGTACCGCCGGTGTAGGTGTTCTGGGCGGTGAGGAAGAGGGTGTTGGTGTCCTGCTTGGTGAAGCGGGTGGTGCCGGAGTCCGGCAGGACACCCCCGTAAGTGAAGTCACCATTCGCGGTACTGAGGCCGAAATAAGAGGTGCCGGCGTACGTGACCGTGGCGTTGGATCGGAAACTGGTGATATCCGCGGAACTGAAGCCGGCGCCACCCGCACGGAGGATGAGCGCCGCGTTGGACGCCACGGTGACATTTCCCGTGAGCAACGACGGAGCCGAAAGAACCAACCCGCCTTCGCTGATGGTCATACCGCCGGCAGCGTTGATGGTTCCAGTCAGCAGCAGGTTGTTGCCGCTGGTCTTGAACAGGCGGTGGGACGAATTGTAGGTCCCCTCGTAGGTACCGCCGCCGTTGTTGGTGTCCAGCGCGATGAACGCACCGGAGGCGAGGTTCGCACCCGCAATGTGGGCGTCGATCTGCGCGGAGGTCATTCCGCCGTTCGTCCGGAAACTCAGGGTCGCACCGGCAGCCACGGAAATGCTTGATGGTGCGACGCCCACCGCGCCGAGGCGCAACGTGCCCTCATTGACCTGGGTGGTGCCGGAGTAGGTGTTCGCCCCATTCAGCGTCCAGACACCGGCGCCCGTCTTGAGGATGTTCAGGGTGCTGCCAGCCTCATTGCCGATGACGCCGCCGATGTAGGCTCCCGTGTTGGTCCCCGTCAGTTCGAGGGTCTGGGTGCCGAGCCCGGTCGCCAGGGTGACGTTGTTGTTGATGAAAACGGCCTGCGCGGTGCCGCTGCCGCCGCCGCGGGCGCTGTTCCACTTCTGTCCGGCGGCGAGAACGACATCCACCTTCTGGCCCGCCGTGGTGGAGCCGATGGTGAGACCACCGCTGAAATGGTTGATGCCCAGCTCGCCGATGGTGAGGACGCGGTCCATCGTCTCCCCCAGCAGGGTGTGGACATTGGTGGTCGCTCCCGTGAGGGTCTCCAGTCCGGCGATCGTCTGGTTGCCATCCAGCTTGACGTTGATGGCGGCGGCGGACTGGGAGAAGGTCGCCACGTCCGTGCCAGCAGGGACATTTCCTCCCGCCCAGTTCGTACCAAGGGACCACACGCCGTTGCTGGCACCGGTCCAGTTGATGGGATCCGCATGGGCGCTGATGGCCGCCACTGCGAACGAAAGAGGCACGAGTACACGCGGGAACAGGGAGAGACGGGAGGGTTTCATCGGGGTTTGTGGGAAAAAGGGCCGGGCTTGTCCTTTCTTCACTTCTGCAAGAAAAGGATCACGGTTCGCAAGGAAATTACCAAAAGCCGGAGGGATCATCCCCCTCCGGCCTGCATCCGTTGTCAGAGGAACCGTCCTACCCGGGTACCGGCATGCCAGCCGGGAGGCGGTGACTGTACCATTACTTCACGGAGATGTTCCGGAACTTCACCGGATCACTGTGACCGGCGAAGCCGAAGAAGCCGCTCTTGCGGTCCTTGCCCGGGTGGGCCTTGCCATCCATGAAGGTGGCGGCATCAACCTTGGAAAGATCGGTGTCGAGGATGGTGACGCCGTTGAGTTCGACGCGGATGGTGGAGCCTTTGACGGTGACTTCCTGGAAGTTCCACTCCCCCGCCGGGCGGGTGTAGCCGCGGTGGGCGGCCGCCATGCCGTAGGCGCTGCCGTGGAACTGCCGGGGATCCAGCTTGGCGTATTTCTCCGCGTTGTCGTCCAGCACCTGCAGCTCGCACATGGCGACCTGGGATGGATTCCCCTCTCCGGTATGGCGGATGGCGAGGCCGTTGTTGCCGCCGGGCGGCGTGTTGAACTCAAGGCGGGCGCTGAAGTCGGAAAGCTCCTTGTTCCAGTAAAGGGTGCCGCTCTTGCCCTGCTTGATGGTGATGCTCCCGTCCTTCACCTCATGGTCGGCCACGTCACCGGCCCAGCCTTCGAAGTCCTTGCCATTCCAGATCGGTTGGAATCCATCGCCACCCTTGGATGCCAGGATGGCGTTTGCCTCCTCCGGCTTGATCTCCTTCAGGAAAATATTCCGCCAGCGGATCTCCCCGCCGTGGGTCTGGAGCTGGATGGGACCGTGCGATGGCACGGGCTTCTTCCGGTCATAGTAGTTCTCCATGACCACATGGTCCACCACCAGTGTGTCGTTCAGCCAGACGCTCACCCGGCTGCCGACCATGACGATACGGAACTTGTTCCACTCCCCGAACGGCTTGTCCGCCTTCACCAGCGGATCCTTTCCGGGCGCACCAGGGGAGTTGTTCCAGAGACCGCCGGAACCGAGCGGTTTGCCCAGCTTCACCGACTTCTCGTCATTCTCGGTGGAATCCCAGATCTGCACCTGCGGGACGCCGCGCAGATAGACGCCGGAATCCGCCTTCGGCACGGTCTTGTATTCCAGCAGCAACTCGAAGTCGCCGTAGTCCTTCGTGGTCGTGGCATAGTCGCCGAAGCCGTCGTTCACCAGCTCCCCGTTCTCCACACGCCAGTGGGGTTGGCCATCCTTGCCCGGCTGGGTCATGGTGGCGGTCCACTTGTCGATCTGGGCCTTCCGCTCCGCCTCCGGCATGGCCAGCAGCTTGCGGTGGTCGAAGGTGCTGCCTCCACGCCAGCCGTCGAGGCTGGTTCCGTTGAATAGACTGACAAAGCCCTCCGGAGGCTTCTCCGCCGCAAGGGCGAGGCTGGCGAGGACGGTGCCGAGAATGAGATGGCTGGCGGTTTTGAGCGGGTTCACAATGGATGGTGTTTGCTGGGGTTTTCCGTAGGTGGATGAAACGTATCCCAACCTCCATGACTTCTCTCTTTTCCCACCGATTTCGAGCGTTTTTATGGAGGTGTCCTGATTCCAGGTTTCCAACCATGCCTTTCATCCGTGTCCATCCTTGGCTGGATTGTCAAATTGCCGGCAAGCTGGAACACCATCGCCACGTCTCCGACCTTGCCGCCTCACCCGGAGGCTGGTATTTCCATTGATCTGAAACAAGGCTCCGCCATCCATCCCGTGAAACCCGTCAGAGAACAGATCCCCTCCTCCACATCCGCCGAGATCGTCTTCTGCGAACGCATCCGCGGGAAAGATTTCGGCTGCCTGTGGCATTTCCATCCGGAGTACGAGCTGACGCTGGTGCTCTCCGGTGGCAGTTCACGTTGGATCGGCGACAAGATCTCCCCCATCACCAAGGGCGACCTCACTTTCATGGGACCGAACCTGCCGCACGACTACCGCAACGACTCCGTGGCCGGCTCCGCCCCAAAGAAGGTGGACGCCATCACCGTGCAGTTCCACCCGTCGTTCCTCGGCGCGGACTGGCTGGAACATGCGGAGATGGCTCCCATGCAGCGGCTTTTCCAGCGCTCGCTGCACGGCCTCCAGATCACGGGAAAAACCCGCGATGAAGTGGCCGCCATGATGCTGAGGATGCCCGCCGCAAAGGGCGTCCGCCGCCTGATCCTGCTGATGGAGATCATGGAGCGCCTCAGCCTCTCGCGGGACATGGTGCGCATCTCCTCCCCCGGCTTCACCCCGGAGATCCAGTCGTCCGACAACGACCGGATGGAGAACATCTCCCGCTTCATCGAGTCCAACCTGGAACGCCCCCTCTACCTCACGGATGTGGCCCGCAACGCGGGGATGACCGGCGTGACCTTCAGCCGCTACTTCCGCTCCCGCACGGGCAAGACTTTCCCCGACTACGTGAACGAGCTGCGCGTCGCCCGCGTCTGCCGGCTGCTGGCGGAAACGGAGGACACCATCAGCGAGATCGCCTGGAACTGCGGGTTCGACTCCATGGCGAACTTCCAGAAGCAGTTCCGCCGCATCCACGGCTGCACGCCAAAGGCCTACCGCCAGAAGGCCCACCGGCAGGAGTGAACCGCGCACCTCTTTTCCCAACGTGACCTGAAAGAGGATCACTATGACGGAAAACCGTTCACGCATCCGCGGCCTGTCCGCGTATGTATGGGACGGTTCCCATCATGAAAAAATACAACGTCGGCATCATCGGGTATGGCTGGGTGGCCACCGCCCACATCCCGTCCATCAATGCCTCGCGCCAGGCACAGGTCACCGCCATCTGTTCCTCCCGCCCGCAGAATGACGCCGCGCTTTCCGCGAAGCATGGCGGGACCATCCGTTCCTATACGGATCTGGATGAAATGCTGGCGGACCCGGACATCCACATCGTCTCCATCTGCAGTTTCTCCGGCCTCCACGCGGAGCACGCCATCAAGGCGGCGCAGGCGGGCAAGCACCTCATCATCGAAAAACCCATCGCCCTTTCATGGGAGGACTGCCAGCGGGTGGCGGATGCCGTGGCCGCCGCCGGGGTGAAAGTCTGCGTCTGCTTCGAGTGCCGCTTCTCCAGCCAGCTACTGGCGACCCGCGCGGTGATCGACCAAGGACTGCTGGGTGACCTGCACTACGGGGAGGTGGATTACTTCCACGGCATCGGGCCGTGGTACGGGCAGTTCGAGTGGAACGCGAAACGGAACGGAGGCGGCAGCGCGCTGCTCACCGCCGGCTGCCATGCGCTGGACGCCCTGCTGCTCTGCATGGGTGGTGATGTGGAGTCCGTCTCCAGCTACTCCACGAAATCGAAGAGTCCCATCTTCGCGCCCTACGAATATGACACCACCAGCGTGACCATCCTCCGCTTTGCCGATGGTCGGGTGGGGAAATGCTCCGCCGTGGTGGACTGCCTGCAACCCTACTACTTCCACACCCAGCTCTGCGGCAGCGAGGGCAGCCTGCTGGATGACAAGTTCCACTCGATGAAGCTGAAGACGGACAAGTCCGCGTGGAGCAGGCTTTCCTTCAAGGCGCTCGATTCCGGCGATGTCACGGACCACCCCTACCAGACCCAGTTCCAGGCATTCCTCGACGCGCTGGACGAAGGGAAGGACATGCCGCTGACGGACCTGAAGACCGCCCTCCATACCCACCGCATCATCTTCGCCGCGGATGAGTCCGCCCGCACCGGTCGCCCGGTCGATCTCTGAAAACATCCAGCCTCTTTCCTGAAAGCCATGCCACGCAAAGCCAGCGCCCTCGCCCCCGGATGGTGGGACTATACCACCCTCGATCCGTCCATCATCGCGGAAGCCGCCGCCCTCACCCCGGAGGCGCTGCTCAAGCTGTCTCGCCCCGGCTTCACCGTGACCTTCCACGACACGCTGGAGGATTTCTACTGCGCGCAGGCGCTGGAATACATCGAAGCTTGGCGGCAGGCCACGCCGGACAACCCCACCGGAATCTGCGGCCCCATCGGCCCGACGGAGCAACTGCCGCTGGTGGCCCGCATGGTGAACGCACTGGATCTGAAACTCAGCGACGCCCATTTCTGGGGCATGGACGAATGGATCATCGACGGCAAGGTCCCGTCGGTGGACCACCCGCTGTCCTTCGAGCGCTGCGACCGCGAGCTGTGCTTCAACCGCATCCGTCCGGAACTCGTCATGCCGGATTCCAACCTCCATTTCCCCTCCGAGAACCATGAAATTTTCGAAAAGACCTGGGATGCGGGGATCCGCTGCGTGGTCATGCAGGGCGGCCAGGGGGATGTGAAGCATTGGGCCTTCAACGATCCCCTGCCCCGCACCGGTGCCTACACGGACGCTCCACCAACCCCGGAGGAATACCGCAAGCTGAAAACCCGCATCGTCGATCTCCACCCGGTCACCATCGCCCAAAACGCGCGGACCTCCGGCGGAGGAAATGTTTCACTGGTGCCCACCCGTGCCGTCACCGTGGGACCACGTGAGACCTGGCTGGCGGACCGCGTGTCCATCTGGCAGGCGGGCGTCCATGACAATCCCTTCGGCCAGCGGCTCACCGCTCTGATGATCTCGAAACGCTACATCGACACCTCCGTGCCGATGTCACTGCTGGCGGACCATCCGGACGTGCGGTTCCACTATTACCGCGGCGGCCTCGGCACCTGTGCGGTGGAGATGCACTGATACCAACGCCGGAAATCGTCCCACGGATTACACGGATTCAAATTCTCGGTTTCATTCTGAATCCGTGAAATCCGTTTCAATCCTTTAATCCGTGGTCTAAAAAGGCGGACCTATCAAAGACGCGCATTCAGTCCTGCCCCCGGGACTGCGCTGGCTTCAACGAGCCTTTCTCCACCCACCACAGATAGCCGAACGCCAGCAGGTAACCCGCGAGTTCGACCGCCTTCGTCCAGTAGTTCAGCCGGGTGTCACCACCGTGGCAGCCGCAGGAAATATCGAGGTTCTTCGACCATGCCCAGCCGACGGCGGTGACGAAGGTCAGCACCAAGCCGCTCATTGCGAGAAGGGTGCCCTTCCGCAGCACGCCCAGCATCAGGCACAGGCCACCGATGACCTCCACCCACGGCACCGTGTAGGCCGTCACCGCATCCAGCGGGGCGGAGACGAGCTTGTAGTTGCTCACATCCCGTGTGAAGCGGTCCAGCCCGGTCACGAAAATCTTAAGACCGCCGCTATAGGTGAACCACGCTCCCAGCGCGACGCGCAGGACCAACGCGGCCATCTCCGGCTTGTTCCTCGGGATCGGGTGCACCGGATCAGACGGGTTGCAGGAACCGGCGCTGGGCCTCGGCTTCCGGGTTCAGGGCGACTTCATCCAGTTCACCCACCGTGTCCGCCAGCAGCTCCTCGCGGAACTTCGCGATGATCGCCTCCACCGGCCAGGACGATGCCTCGCCGAACGCGCAGATGGTTCGCCCGTCGATCTGATAGGCCACGCTTTCCAGAGTTTCGATGTCCTTCGGAGTCGCCTCCCCGGCCACCAGACGGTCGGAGATCTTGCGCATCCAGGTGGAGCCTTCGCGGCATGGCGTGCACTGGCCGCAGGATTCGTGCGCGTAAAAGGCGTTCAGGTTGTTGAGCACCCATGACATCTTGCGCGTGTCATCGAGCACAATCACGCCGCCTGAGCCGGCCATAGAGCCGCAGGCCGCCAACGTGTCGAAATCCATCTGGATATCCCAGAACGGCAGGTCGCGGGTGGAGCCGTCCGGGTTCTTCAATTTGAAAACCTCATCGCAGCGCAGGATCTTCGAGGAGGACCCGCCGGGGATCACCGCCTTGATCTCACGCCCATCCTTCGGACCACCGCAGAGGTCGTAGATCACCTCGCGCATGGTGAGCTTGCCCACCTCCACCTCAAAGTAGCCCGGGTTCTTCACATCTCCGGAAATGCAGAGGATCCGGGTGCCGGTGTTCCGCGCCACGCCCAGCTTCGCATACTCATCCCCGCCCATGCGGACGATGTGTTTCACGTGGCAGAGCGACTCCACGTTGTTGACGATGGTCGGGCACATGTAGAGGCCCAGCGCCGCCGGGAAATAGGGCGGCTTGATCCGCGGGTAGGGACGCTTCCCTTCCAGGGACTCGATCAGTCCGGTCTCCTCACCGCAGATGTAGGCACCCGCACCACGGTGGACGTAGATCTCCACGTCGAAGCCGGAGCCGAGCACGTTCTTGCCCAGGAAATTGTGCGCGCGGGCTTCCTCGATGGCGCGCTCGACGATCAGCGCGGCCTCCGGGAACTCCTCACGGATGTAGATGTAGGCGACATGCGCACCCACAGCGAAGCAGGAGATGACCATGCCCTCGACGAGCTGGTGCGGATCCTGGTGGAGGATGTAGCGGTCCTTGAAGGTACCCGGCTCGGACTCGTCCCCGTTGCAGATCAGATAGACCGGTTTGGTATTGTTCGGCGGGATGAAGGTCCACTTCATGCCCGTCGGGAAGCCCGCACCGCCACGGCCACGCAGGCCGGATTTCTTCACCTCTTCCGTGATATCCTTCGGCGCCATGGTGAACGCCTTTTTGAGATCTTCGTAACCGCCATCGCTCATGTAGGTGCCGATGGAGGTATCCCAGCCCTCACGGTCCACGTTCTTGAAAATGAGCCGGTGCTCGCGTGGATGGGGTTGCTTGCCTTCCTTGTAGGTGATCATGGGATATGGGAAATGGTGGGGATTCTCTCCAACAGGAGTCCGTAGGGTATGAAGCGTTCGAAGTCGGAAATATTCCGCGTGGCCACCGGCTCACGCGAACAAAGTGCGGCTGCGGCGATCATGCAGTCCGCGTGGGAGCCGCGGCGGCGGCCGGTCTGGTGGAACAGGCGGGAAGCCTGTTCCGCGTGGTCCTCGTCAAAGGGACGCACCCCTCCAGCCAGCACGGCGCGTACCGCGTCCTTCTGGGACAGCGTGTGCGGACCATTCAGAAACTCGGACCAGGCGACGGCGGATGCGGTGAGCACCTCGCCTTCCTCCAGCCACTGCTTCACCACCTCCACCTGCGGCGGGTAGGCGGTGACCAGGTCGATCAGGATGTTGGTGTCGAGATGGATCATGCTTCCCACCAGTATTTCTTCGCTTCCCGCTCCGCCTGGAGTTCGGCCCGGTAGCCGGCGGCTTCTTCACGCAGGACACCACCCCCACCCTGCAACCAGGCCAGTGCCTCCAACGGAGATGGAGCGGCCTTCTTCTGGTCCAGACGCTCTTTGGCCTCCTGCACGGCACGACGGATCACCCCGGCCTTCGAGGTATCCCAATATTTGCTCAGTTCCTCGAGCAACTGGATGGTCAGGCCATCCAGAGCCATGCTGGTACGGGTCAGTTTGCCGAGGTCACGGTAATTGGTATTCATGTGGTAATAATTACCTCAATATTTACCGCGTCACAAGTTTTTTATGCGGAGTAGTTACCCAACAGCCCCTCCGCCTTGTCCGGAGAGATGCCCTCATGGAAATCATCATTCACCATGCAGACCGGCGCGGAACCACAGGAGGCCAGGCACTCCGCGAACTCGACGGAGAACTTGCCACAGGGCGAAACCGAGATCGGATGGTGATGGGAGTCGCTGCTGGAACGGTCGATACCGGTCAGCTCGCACAGCTTCTCCATCAGCTCGTAGCTGCCGCCCATCGCGCAGGAAAGCGTGCGGCAGACGCGGATGTGGAACTTGCCCGGGGCGGACTGGCGGAAGCCGGGGTAGAAGGTGACCACCTCCACCACCTTGATCGGCTCCAGATCCAGCTTCGCGGCCACCCACTCGATGGCGGCGGCGGAAATGTAGCCGAACTTGTGCTGCACGATATGGAGCAGCGGCAGCGTCGCGGAGCGCTTGCTGGCCGGATAGTGCGAGATCCTTTCATCGGCCTCCGCCTCGAGTTCCGGTGTCACCGCGAACGGTGGGTAGAACGGCGTGCCCGGTGTTTCGTGGGACGCGATGGTTTCTTCGAGGATGGAACCTGACATGGCTATTTCACGAGTTTTGCCAACTCAGCGACCGATTCGCTGCGGCTGACGATATTTCCTTCGAGATCACAGGTAATCACGGAAGGGATACCGGTGATCTTGTGATCGAACTGCTTCTCGAATCTTTCGACACGGGACATCTTCAACTGCGGCCAAGGCATTTTCTTTTCCTTGGCGTAATCCTCCATGGCACCCTCATCCGAATCGCTGGTGATCAACACGATTTCGAAATTGGCGTTCTTGTTCTTGTTATAGAAATCGACCAGAACGGGGGAATACTTGTGGCACGGTCCGCACCAGGATGCGGTGTAGTAGAAGATGTAATATTTCCCGGGTTTGGATTCCTGGCTGAAGCGCTTGAATGAACGCCCATCCAGTTTCACCAGGTTTCCATCCAGGATCTCATCGAATTTGCTCGGCTTGCCGGCCGTCGCGGCAACGTCACCGGAAGCGGGTTCCGCGGGCTTCCAATCCGCCAGACGCCTTGCATCCGCTTCGGACAGGGCGGATGCCTTGATGGATATTGTTCTACCGTTCTTCACCCTGAACGCGCCGGTCTTCTCACCGCCGCTGTCGCTGACCGAAACAAGCTCCAGCTCGGCGGGCTTGCCGTCCTTGCTGGTCCATGTCTCGAAGCCGGCAAAGGCGGAAGCCGCAAGCAGGCCGGAAACGACGGGGATGAGGAAGGAGGTTTTCATGGCGAATCTCACTTGGCATCAACGGTCGCACTCGCCCATCACGAAATCGAGCGAGCCGAGGATGGCCGGAATATCCGAAACCATGTGTCCGGGCAGGAGCTTGGAAACGATGGCCAGGTTGCAGAACGAGGGGCTGCGGATTTTCATGCGGTTCGGCACACCGCCGCCCTTCGAGTGGATGTAGAATCCCAGCTCCCCCTTCGGGTTCTCCGCCGCGAAATAGACCTCTCCGGCAGGAGCGTCGATGCCCTGGGTGGAGACGATGAAATGGTGGATGAGTTCCTCCATGGACATGAGCACCCGCTCCTTGTCCGGCAGGATGCTCTTGGGGTCCGCGAGGTTCACCGGTCCGGACGGCATGGTGTCCAGCACCTGGCGGCAGATGCGGATGGACTGCCTCATTTCCTCCATGCGGATGAAATAGCGGGAGTAGCAATCGCCCTCCTCCATCACCGGCACGTCGAAATCATATTTCTCGTAGCCCAGGTAGGGGCTGTCCTTCCGCAGGTCCCGCGGCACGCCGGAGGCGCGCAGATTCGGCCCGGTCATGGCCCAGGAAATGGCGGACTCACGGGTGATGACGCCGATGTCCACCATCCGGTCGAGGAAGATCTTGTTCTTGTCGAGAAGCTTGGAGATCTCCCCGATCGCCACTTCGCACTCGTCGAGGAAGCGCCTGACGGACGACTCGAAGCCGGGAGGCATGTCGCGCAGTTGGCCGCCCACCCGGGTGTAGGAGGTGGTGAAGCGCGCGCCGGTCAGTTGCTCGCACAGGTTGTAGATCTTCTCCCGCTCAGTGAAGGTGTAGAGGAAGACGGTCATCGCGCCGACGTCCATCGCGCAAACACCGACGCCCAGCATGTGGGCGGAAATGCGGGCCAGTTCGCAGCACAGCACCCGCAGGGCTTGGCCGCGCGGAGGCAGTTCCCAGCCCATCAGCTTTTCCACGGCCATGGCGTAGGCCACATTGTTCGCCAGCGGGGCCAGATAGTCCAGACGGTCCGTGTACGGGACGAACTGGTTGTAGTGCATGTTCTCCGCGATCTTCTCATCCCCGCGGTGCAGGAATCCGACATCCGGGTCAGCCTTGATGATGACCTCGCCGTCCAGTTCCAGGATGAGGCGCAACACGCCGTGCGTGGCCGGGTGGGAAGGGCCCATATTGAGCACCATCCGCTCCCCCATCATGTCGTCCGTCTCCGCGTGGTAGTCTTCGGCGGCTTTGGCGGCACGGCCAAGCGTGTCCGGCACCTCGTAGTCGGTGGTGATATTGCTCATGCGGATTCGGGCGCACCAATAAGCACCCAAACACAGATGGTGGGCAAGGGCTTTGTGAAAATTTTCACAAGCTTCAGCGACCGTACCGTTCGCGGAACTGCTTCAGCAAATCATCCACACGGTCATCCCCTTCGACGCTTGGTTGCGGTCTCTGGGGTTGAGGTGGTGGCGGCGGGCCGAAACCGGCTGCCGGAGAGGCTGGTTCGAAGACAGGCTCGAAAACCGATCCGGAAGCCGGAGGCGGCTGCACCGGTTCATCCTGCACGACCGGTTGGAACACCGGTTCAAAGACCGATCCGTGGGACACGGGCGGCGGAGGCGCGGGCTCGTATTGGGCGGCCTGCTGGAAGTGCGGCGAGGCGACCTGAAAGGCAGGCGGCACATTGGCGGCGGGTTGCGCCGGTCCAGACGGCTCTTCCGGAGCGACCGGCGTGAAAAACGAAGAATCCTTCAGGAAGTCAGGCACCGGCTGGTTGCTGAACGGCTCCTCACGGGCCGGCTCGTCGAGCACCTGCGCATCATAGACCGATCCTCCGCCCCATGGTTGGGGTGACGGGAAAACAGGCTCGGCCACCTCTTCCTCGGCAGCCGGGAAAAATCCTGTCGCCGGTTCATCCGTGACGGGCGTGAAAAACGACGCGGGAGATGGCTCCGGAGCCTCCGCAAAAGATGGTTGCTCCTCCTCCTCCGGGGACGGCTCCGCGGGTGATGGGACATTCGCTTCGGCGGCTGGGTCGCTTTCCATCGCTGCGGCTACAGCAGGGGCCACGGCAGGCACTCCTTCCGCCTTGTCGTTGATCGCCTTCATCCAGGCCGTTCCGGCCGCGCGGATCAGCCCGCGGGCATGACGCTCCGAAGCATCAATACGCCCGAACACTTCCTTTCCCAGTCCCGGGACGCGGGAGTCGAACAGGGCGATGATGTCGTCGTCGGAAAGCGGGTCCAATTCGATGAGAACTTCCGACAGGCGGTCCGCGAGACCTCCGCTGAGGCGGGGCGTGAACGCGTTCTCCCACACGTCCTTGTTCAGGGAAATGATCACATCCACCCGTTCCGCCTGATGGCGGATGGCACCGATGAATGCGGCGAAGCCCAGCGCCGCCGTCTCATCCGCGGAGAATCCTTCCAGATCATCCGCCACCAGCACCACCCTCATCAGCAGGGAAACCAGCGCCAGCAGGGACGTCAGGCGCTCCATGGCAACGCCTTCCGTCACCGGTTCACCGGCCACCTCCATGCCCAGCACGCCCGCCCGGCCCGGATGGTCAACCGGAGTCGCGGCATAGCGGAAAAACGCGCTCACCCAGAACGAAACCTCCCTCACCGGCAGACCGCAACGCTGCGCCAGCTCCATGTTCAGGCGCGGCCCCAGAACCTCGAAGTTCTCCCGCGCCCAGTGGGCGGTGACCGCGTTCGGGTGGTGGAAATCAAACGTCTCCACCGGCCGGTTCCGCAGCGCGGACAGCGCGCCTTCCCGGTCTTGGCAGGGCACCTCTCCGGATATCACCAGTGGCTGCAGCGCGTAGGAGAAAAGTCGGCGGATCACCAGGTCCAGCACGGTCACCCCACCGGCTGCTGGCAGCGCCCGGCCAAGACGGTTCAGCGCATCCTCCGTGACCGAGATGGCTCCCACCCGGCTGCCGGACGGATGCAGCGGGATGAACTCATGGCTGCCGCCGAGCTGGTGCTGGATCCGGGAAAGGAGATGGGTTTTTCCGTGACCCGCGCGCGGTGCGCGGAGGAGGATGCAACGCCCCTCCCGGTCCGTCTCTACATCCAGCGTGGTGAGAAGCTCACCATAGGCTTTGCGATTGACCACATCCGTGTGGGCGGATGGAAGCCGTCCGAACGATTCGAAGAGCGTTTGAAAGGGATGATCGTTGGCCATAGGGGGCATGGAGATGAAGCGTGGAGCGAAATTGATGGAACTTCGTCCCCTTCACAAGCTTTCAGAAAACAATCTCGAAAAACCGGGATGATTCCCCTCCCCTGTCGGAAATCTCTCGTATCGTCCTCCATGCCATCTCAAACTACCCGTATGACCACTTCGCTCGTGATGACCGTTCTCGGCCCGGACCGCTCCGGCCTCGTGCGCACCCTATCGGACATCGTCGCCGCCCAGGGCGGAAATTGGCTGGAAAGCCGCATGGCCCGCCTCGCAGGACAGTTCGCCGGCATCGTCCGTGTGGAATGCGCCGACGCCTCCGCGGATGAACTGATCGCACGACTCCAGGCACTGGGCGCGGATGGCATCACCGTACAGACCGTGCGGGAAACCGCCCCCGCCCCGGAGAACCGCCGCACCCTTTCCGTGGATGTCGTCGGCAACGACCGCCCCGGCATCGTCCGCGAACTCGCCGCCGCCATCGCCAACGCGGGAGGCAACGTCGAGGAGCTCACCACCGGACTGGAAAGCGCGCCGATGGCGGGACATCCGCTGTTCCGCGCCCGCGGCGTGGTATCCATTCCGGAGAATTCGGACGCCATCGCCCTCACCACCGCGATTGAGAATCTCGGAGGGGATCTGTCCGTGGACGTTTCCTGATCAGAACGGCCAGATGAACGGGATCAGGCTGCAGGAAATGATCCAGCAGATGATGTTGAGCGGGATGCCCACCTTGAGGAAGTCCACGAACTTGTAGCCCCCCGGCCCAAAAACCATCATGTGCGTCTGGTAGCCCATGGGCAGCGCGAAAGCTGTGGAGGCAGCCACGGTCACACCCATGACGAAAGGACGGGAGTCCACTTTCAGCTCATGCGCCAGCGTTACGACGATGGGCACCATCATGACCGCCGTCGCATTGTTCGAAAGCACCTCCGTCAGGATCAAGGTCAGCAGGAACACCGTCCACAACAGCACCACCGGCAGATACTCCGGGGAGACAAAACGCTCCGTGAGCTCCACGATCTCCGTGGACAGGAACTTCGCCGTCCCTGTGTTCTGCATCGCCATGCCGAGCCCCAGCAGTCCGTAAAGCATCAGCAGCACCTGCCAATCCACACTCGCATATGCCTCACGCGGCGTGACGATCTTCAGCCACAGCAGGAGCAGCGCTCCGACGAGCGCCGCGTAGTGGATCGGGATCTCCGGGATCCACGAAACAAAGGGATGCAGGAAGTCCGTCAACGTCGCCACCAGCACCACCCCCACCAGCGTGGCCCAGGAGATGATGATGTGCTTGTTCTTCCCCACCTTCGGCTCATCCTGGGAGGGAGCCTCCTCCGGCAGGTCCGTCAGCACGAAATCCCGGGTGGCCTTCAGGCTGTCCAGGTTGTTGAGCGCGGTGATGACCAGCAGCGTGTCACCGGTTTCCAGCGGGAGCGTGGCGATCTGACTGGTGATGTTGATGCCGTCCCGGTGCACGGCCAGCACCACGCAGTTGTAGCGCTGGCGGAAGTCCGATGCAGCCAGGGTCTTGCCGTGCAGGGAGGATTCATCCCGGATGACCAACTCGGAAACGATGCCGTCCACCGTCGAGAGCACCTGCGCGCCGATTTCGTCGAACAACTCCTCCGCTTTGGCCGCCCCACCGCGCCGGCGGTGCAGCGCCACCAGGAAGCGGTCGTTCGGCTCGATCACCAGCTTGGAAATGGGGGTCATCAGACGGGTCCCCTTGCGGCGGATCTCCATCACGTGGACACCGGAGGCACGGTCGGCCAGCGGGGTGTCCACCAGCTTCATGCCGACGATGGGAGAACCCCTGCCGATCAGGAGATGGTGCAGCGGCGAGGTCCGGTGATCGATCTCAAGGGAACCGGTGATCGAGGAACGCGCTGGGATCAGCTTCGGACCGAAGATCGCCAGATAGCCGATGCCGGCGACGGCCATCGGCAGGCCGATCGGAGCCAGTTCGAACATACCCATCGGCTTCTCGCCCAGACCCTTCAACGACCCATTGACCAGCAGGTTGGTCGAAGTACCAATCAGGGTGCAGCACCCCCCCAGGATCGAGGAGTAGGAAAGCGGCATCAGCAGGCGGGACGGCGCGATGTCCTTGCTGCGGGCAAAGCCGAGAGTCACCGGCAGGAGGATGGCGACGATGGCCGTGTTGTTCATCCATGCACTGAAGAACGCGGCGAGCAGGGAGAAGGCGAGAATGGCGATGCGGGTATTCCCCGACAGTTTGTTCTTCAGCACCTTTCCGATGTGATCCACCGCGCCCGACCGCTCGAGCGCACCGCCAATGACAAAGAGCGCGGCGATGGTCAGCGGGGCCTCATTGCGGAACACATCCATCATCTCCGTCGGACTCACCAGCTTCAACGCAACCACCAGACAGAGGATCGTGAGCGCCAGCACATCCGGCGCCGCCCATTCGCGGATGAATGCGACCAGGGTGATCAGGATGACCAGTAGGGTGAGGCCGATTTCTAACGTCATGGATGGATGCATCCCCTCGTGGGGCGCCCGTCAATGCAGCCCCCGAGCGTCTTTGACAAGACTGTAACGATCCCACACCCTCCCCCCATGAAGCGCCCGCGGATCTCCACCAACCTGGCGATCTCCGCCGATGGCAAGATCTCCTCCCCCGCGCATGCCCCATCCGGCTGGACCTCCCCCGGGGACAAGCGCCGGTTCCTCGCCCTGCGGGAAAACGCCGACGCCATCCTGGCCGGCCGCGGAACGCTCGACAACGACCGCATGACCATGACCGGCCCGAAGAACCCGCTGCGCTGCATCGTCTCCCGCAGCGGGAAGCTCGATCCGGGCCACCCCATCTTCTCCACCCCTGGCGGTGCCATCCACCTGCTGGTGACCGGTGGCCCGCCTCCGCCCGTTCCCGCAGGAGTCACGGTCCATACGGGGAATCTTCCGGATTTCCTGTTGGAACTGGCGGCCAACCACCACGTCAAAAACCTCCACTGTGAAGGAGGAGGCGAATTGATCCGGGAACTGGCCGATCTGGATCTGGTGGATGATTTCCACGCCACCCTGGCAGGGCACACGCTCTTCGGGGGGCAGGAGGCACCCACCGCCACCGGGACAGCACGGGATTTCCTCCCGGCGACCCGCCATTTCAGAATCTCACACTTCGAGGCTCACCCGGAATCGGGCGAGTGCTTCGTCAGCTATACGCGGGACCGGAAAACCTGATCCCTCCGGCACGGTTCAATGGCCGTGACCGTCGTCCTTCTTGCCGTGGTCCGCGCCGTGGCCGTGGTCATCGCCATGACCGCCGTGGCTGCCATGGGACTGGTGGAGCTTCTTCGTTTCCTCGAAATCGTGGCGCTCGCAGGAAAATCCAAGCACACAGAGAGGCAGCGCGATCAGGAAAATTTTCTTCACGCGCCTTCAATAACCACTCGCCCGGGGAACGCAACCCCCAAGGACCAAAAAAGCAGCGTAATCAGGGCAGCCATCCGGCAACCACCTCAGCCGCCCGCGCGTGGGCCCCCAGACCACCCAGCTTCGCCGACGTCTCCGCCAGCCGGACCTGCAACGCCACACGGGTCCCGGGATCTTCGATGAAGCGCTTCAGTGCAGGCACCACCTTCTCCGGTTCCGCCTCCCCCTGGATGAATTCCTCAACCACCTGTTCCTCCGCCAGAATGTTCACGATGCCGATGAACTTGATCTTCACCAGCAGCTTCGCCATCACGTACGTCAGCCCGGCCACCTTGTAGACCAGGCAATAGGGCAGGCCGTAATAGGCCGCCTCCAGGGTCGCCGTGCCACTGGCGATCACCCCGCACGCCGCCCGCTGCATCAGGGCATGGGCTCCGCCGTCCGTCACGGTGACAAAGGCATCCGCCCCCGCCTCCCGCACCATTCCACGCATGATTTCCGCGAGCTTAGTGGACGCGGCGGGTGCTTCGAACCGCAGGCCGTGCCGCCAGCCGTGGAGCTGTTTCGCGGACTCCACCATCATCGGGAACAGGGAGGACACCTCCCGCTCACGGCTCCCGGGGAACAGACCCACCAGGGACTCCTCCCGCGTGACATCCATCCTCCGTTCCTCAAGCTCATCCACCAGCGGATGGCCGACGAATTTCGTCTTCAGTCCGGCATTGGCGAAAATGGGTTCCTCGAACGGGAACAGGCACATCATCTGGTCCAGCAGCGCGACCATCTTCGGGATGCGCTTCTTGTTCCACGCCCAAACCTGCGGGCTGATGTAATAGACCTGCTTCACCTCCGGGCATTCCTTCTTCACCGCCTTGGCGAAGCGCAGGTTGAAACCGGGATAGTCGATGAGCAGCAGCACGTCCGGCCGGAATCTTTTCACCTCCTCCAGCATCTCCCCGAAGCGTTCCTTGAACCAGCCGTAACGCTTCAGCACCTCCCACACGCCCATCACCGCGGCATCCTCCACCCAGTCCTTCGTCCCTGCCACCTCCGCCATCTGCGGTCCGCCCACCCCCGCCACCTCGGTCCCCGGCTTCCGCTCCAGCAGGGAGCGCAACAAACCCGCGCCGTGCGCATCACCGCTCAGCTCCCCCGCCACCACATATACGCGTCCGGACATCGCGCGCATCCATAGCGTCCCCCCACCGCAATACCACGAAAAATCCGCACCTCCAGACTTCCGGGTTGCTTTCGACGCTGCCCCGGCTTTGATCACGCCTCCGCCACACCGCGAAATCCAGCTTTCCCAATGTCCGCAGATTCCCACGAAACGCCCCGTCCCCTCGGAGAAATCTCCCAAGAGCCGTCCGCCTTCGACCAGTTCATGGACAGGAACCAGAAGAATCTGTTGATCCTGGCCGTCGTTCTCGTCATCGCCGCCGCCGCGTTCATCATCTACCGCGGCCTCCAGAAGAGCCATCAGCACACCGCCGGAGCGGATCTCAGCCAGGCGGAGGATCTGGCCGCCCTGCAGAAGCTGGTGAAGGACTACCCGGAAACCCCGGCAGGCGGCAGCGCACGCCTCCTCCTCGCGGAAAAGCAGTGGTCCGACGGCCAGCAGGACGACTCCATCGCCACCCTCCGCTCCTTCATCTCTGAACAAGCCGAGCACCCCGCTCTGGCGACCGCCAAAGCCAGCCTCGCCTCCAAACTGGCTTCCCAGGGCAAGTCGGACGAAGCAACCAAGACCTTCGAAGAGATCGTCTCCGGCGGGGAGTCCACCCGCTACCTCGCTCCATACGCCCTCCTTTCCCTCGGGGATCTGGCGAAAAACGCCGGCAAAATCGACGAAGCCCGGAAATACTACGAGCGCGCGCAGAACGAGTTCCCCGGCAGCAACTTCGCCACCACCGCCTCCGCCCGCATCGGCATCCTGAATGCAAAGGCCCCCGTGGAGATCGAGCCGCCACCCGCTCCGGCCCCCGCCCCGGGCGATGCGCCCGCACCTGCGCCGGAAAACCTGCTCTCACTTCCCGGCCTGACACCTCCCGCGCCAGAACCAGTTCCCGAGGCCCCTGCACCCGCTCCCGAGGCCCCTGCACCCGCTCCCGAGGCCCCTGCACCCGCTCCCGAGGCCCCTGCACCCGCTCCGGAAACCCCTGCCGCTCCGGCACCTGAGGCTCCCGCACCGCCCCCGGCACCCGAGGCCCCAGCGCCCGCACCAAAACCTTGAATTCCGTTTGACATTCAATCTCGCCCACTCCTCTTTTAATCCGTGTTCAAAAAAGTAATCGGCCAAGACCTCGGGCCCACCGGCAGCCCGGCACCTTCCCACGACCTGCCATCGGCAGCTCCCTCCGCACCTTCCGCGGCATCTTCCTATTCCGTCCCAGCTCCTCCTTCTTCCAGCGTTCCGGCCTCCCAGGCCCGTCCTGCGGCTGGAGCCACACGGAATGTCCTCTCCTCCGACGTTGAGATCAAAGGCACCGTCAAATTCGCCAACGACCTCGTCGTCGATGGCAAGATCGAGGGGGAAATCTCTTCCGACGGCAACCTGACCGTCGGTGAGAACGCCCGGATCAAGGCGGAGATCAAGACCAACACCGTCGTCATCTACGGCAAGGTGCATGGAAACATCAGCGTCACCGACCGTGTCGAACTGAAGTCCAGCGCTGAAGTCGTCGGCGACATCAAGGCGAAGACCCTTTCCATCGAGGCCGGTGCCATCTTCGTCGGCAAATCGACGGTCGGCACCCCGGCCCAAGGCGCACCCGCGTCCAAGCCCGCCGCGGAACAAAAGCAAGGTGAGCTTGCGGGAACCAAGGCTTGAAAGCCCCACACTTCCCTGCCCGTTTGAACGACCATGGCCGATGAGCCCAAGCGCCATCGCATCGAACTGGTGTGCCCGGACTGCGGGCACCGCCAGCTTGAGCCAGCCATGGTCGTCTCCACGCAGTGCCGGTCCTGCCGCGGAAACTTCCAGGTGATCGACGGAAAAGCGGTCCCCCGCTACCGGGCGACCACCCGCCTCGCCAAAGTCCGGCCGGATGCTCCCGCAAGCGAGCCTCAGGCTGAGAAGATCCCCCCCTTCAAGCCACAGCCCGCCGCTCCTCCGAAACCATCCTTTTTCCGTCGGCTCATTTTCCGGCAGAAGCCACCCCGTGAAGTGGTGTGCTTCAGTTGCAGCCATACCCACAAGGCCGTCGCGGAAGCCCAGTCCAGCCAGTGTCCCCGCTGCAGCGCCTACATCAGCTTGCGGGACTACGTCATTTCAGAGCCGTGGAACCGCCGGATCCAGACCCGGGGCGATGTGTTGATCGACAAGTCCGGCGTGGTTTCCGGGATCACCATCCAGTGCCACCACCTCACCGTGCTGGGTGAACTCGCCGGATCGGTTGACTGCTCCGGAGATCTCGTCATCCGCAGTCATGGCAAGATCCTCGGCAAAGTGTCCTGCCGCCAGCTCCGCGTGGAGCGCGGGGCAAAGGTGGAGTTCCTCAATCCGGTCACCGCCGCCTCCGCCTTCATCGACGGAAATGTCCGCGGCCAGATCTCCTGCACCGGCGCCATCACCCTGGCGAAGCGGGCCCACCTCCAGGGACTTGTGAAGGCCGCCTCACTCGTCATCAAGGAAGGCGCGAAGCACACCGGAGCCATCGAGATGATCCAGCCCCCGAAATCCTGACAGCACGGCAATATTGCCACTGGTTTCCTTTCCCGAAATTCCGCTTATAATCCCCGCATGCCCGCCGCCCTCGACCTGAAGGAGGAAATCCTGGCCCTCAAGAAAGCCAGGAACGCCGTCATCCTCGTCCACAACTACCAGTCCGGAGACATCCAGGACCTCGGCGACTATGTGGGGGACTCCCTGGGGCTGGCCTATCACGCGAAGGCGACGGATGCGGACGTCATCGTCTTCTGCGGCGTGCATTTCATGGCGGAGACCGCCAAGATCGTGAACCCGGGCAAGATCGTGGTCCTTCCCGACAAGGACGCCGGTTGCTCGCTGGAACAGTCATGCCCCGCCCCGCAGTTGGAGGCCTTCCTCAAGGCGAACGCGGAGAAAAACTACTACGTCATCGCCTACATCAACTGCTCCGGCGCGGTGAAGGCCCTCTGCGACGTCATCTGCACCTCCGGCAATGCCGTGAAGGTCGTCAACCAGGCCCCGCCGGACCGTCCGATCCTTTTCGTTCCGGATGAGAACCTCGGTGCGTGGGTCATGGAGCAAACCGGCCGCAAGATGGACCTGTGGAAGGGCAACTGCTACGTCCACGTCGAGTTCACGCGCGACTCCATCAACCGCATCAAGGCGGAATATCCCGACGCGCTGGTCGTCGCCCACCCGGAGTGCACGCAGGCCGTGCGCCTGCTGGCGGATGAAGTCTGCTCCACGGAGAAGATGGTCACCTACGTGAAGAACGCACCGGTGAAGAACATCATCGTCGTCACGGAGAGCGGCATGCTCCACCGCCTGCGCAAGGAAGCCCCGGACAAGAACCTCATCGCCGGACCGACGGACCGCTGCGCCTGCGCGGACTGCCGCTACATGAAGATGAACACGCTCGAGAAACTCCGCGACTGCCTCGACAAGCTGGAGCCACGCGTCGAGATGCCGGAGGATATCCGCAAGCGCGCGGAAGCCCCGTTGCTGCGGATGCTGGAGCAGTCGAAGTGAGCCATTCCGCTCCGGCGTGCTAAGGTTCCCGCAGGATCTTCTCCATCTTGCGGCCTTTCGCCAGTTCATCCACCAGCTTGTCCAGATATCTCACCTGTCTGGTCAGTGGTACGGTGATTTCTTCGATCCGATAACCGCAGATCGAACCGGTGATGAGATCCGCATGGGGATTGAGGGTGGCTTCCCCGAAAAATTCCGCGAACGTGGCCTGGCTCTCCACCAGGCGCTTGAGATCCTTTTCACTGAAACCGGTCAACCATGCGATGACCCGGTGGAGTTCATCAATCGTGCGCCCTTTTTTCTCCACTTTCGCAACATAATGCGGATAGACGGAAGCGAAATGCATGTCAGCGATCTTCTTGTCGTGATGTGCTGTCGGGTTCATGAGGTGGTGACTGATTTCGGGAACGAGGGGAAGCTGTGATCCGCAGCTACAAACCATGATTCAGGCGGGTGCGTTGGACGAGGATAAATAGGCAAGGGCGAATCGGACCCCACCAACAGACCTGCGCTCCCGATACTCCCCCTCCTGCGGAGCTTTTCCGCCGATGACATCTCCCATGAGCCCCATGAGGCACTTTCATCGCATTTCGCCCTCTTCACTTGATTCCTGCCCCCGAAATCTGGACTCTCCCCGCATGTCCAACTCCGCAGAGCTTCACGCCGCCATCCGCGACGTGATCGACTTCCCGAAGGAGGGGATCATTTTCAAGGACATCACCCCCATCCTGGCGGATGGACGCTTGCTCCGCCGCACCATCGACCTGCTCTGCGAGACCGCGGGAGGGGCGAAGGTGGACAAGGTCGCCGGGATCGACGCACGGGGATTCATTTTCGGGGCCGCCGTGGCGGACCGCCTGGGCGCCGGCTTCGTGCCCATCCGGAAAAAGGGCAAACTGCCGTGGAAAACCCACCAGGCCGCCTACGCGCTGGAGTACGGGGAATCCGTCATCGAACTCCACCAGGACGCCGTCTCCCCCGGTGAGAATGTCCTCCTTGTCGATGACTTGCTGGCCACCGGAGGGACCGCCGCCGCTGCGGCCGGACTGCTCGGCACACTGGAAGCCCGGATCATCAGCATCTCCTTCGTCATCGAACTGGCCTTCCTGGAGGGGCGCGGAAAGCTCGCCGGCCATCCCGTCCATTCCCTTCTCACCTACTGATTTCAAAATACGTCCGCATACCATGTCCTGGCAATCCTACAACCAAAGCATCGTCCGTTACCCCAAGCTGGCCTTCTCCCTCGACCTGTCCCTGATGGACATCCCTGCGGAGCACGAAAGCTCGCTGAGTGGAAACGTCGCGAAAGCGTTCTCCGACATGCAGGCCCTTGAGTCGGGCGCCATCGCCAACCCTGACGAACAACGCATGGTCGGCCACTACTGGCTGCGCACCCCCGCCCTGGCACCGACCGCGGAACTCCGCGCGGAGATCACCGGACCACTCGCCGCGCTGAAGACCTTCGCGGAGAACGTACACACCGGTGCCGTGGCACCACCCTCCGGCGGCGTGTTCGAGCAGATCCTGCTCATCGGCATCGGCGGCTCCGCCCTCGGCCCCCAGCTCGTCGCTGACGCCCTCGGCCAGTTCTCCCGCCTCCCCCTTTTCTTCTTCGACAACACCGATCCGCAGGGCATCGACAACGTCATCGCCAAGCTCCGCGGCCGCGGCCTCAACAAGACCCTGGTGCTGGTCATTTCCAAATCCGGCGGCACCCCTGAGACGCGCAACGGCATGCTGGAGGCGAAGGCCGCCTACGATGCCGCCTCGCTCGACTTCGGCAAGCACACTGTCGCCATCACCGGCTCGGGATCCAAGCTCGACAAATACGCCACCGACAACGGCTTCATCGCCCGCTTCCCGATGGAGGACTGGGTCGGCGGCCGCACCTCCGTGCTTTCCACCGTGGGCCTTGTTCCCGCCGCGCTCCAGGGCATCGACATCGACTCCATGCTGGCCGGCGCCGCCGCCATGGATGCGGAGACCCGCAAGCCGGACGCCGCCACCAACGCCGCGCTCCGCCTGGCCCTCGCCTGGCACAACGCTGGCAAGGGCAAGGGTGAAAAAGACATGGTCGTCCTGCCCTACAAGGACTCCCTCGTTCTGTTTTCGAAGTACCTCCAGCAGCTCGTCATGGAGTCGCTCGGCAAGGAGCACGACCTGGATGGCAACGTCGTCAACCAGGGCATCGCCGTCTATGGCAACAAGGGTTCCACGGACCAGCATGCCTACGTGCAGCAGCTCCGTGACGGTGTGAACAACTTCTTCGCCGTGTTCATCGAAGTGCGCAAGGGCCGCAGCGGTTCCAGCATCGAGGTGGATCCAGGCACCACCAGCGCGGACTACCTCCAGGGCTTCCTCCGCGGCACCCGCAAGGCGCTCCACGAGTCCGGCCGGAAGTCCATCACCATCTCCATCCCGGAGGTTACCCCATTCTACCTCGGCCTGCTCATCGCCCTGTTCGAGCGTGCGGTTTCCTTCTACGCCTCGCTCGTCAACATCAACGCCTACCACCAGCCTGGTGTGGAGGCGGGGAAGAAAGCCGCCGGCATCTTCCTGGACCTTCTCAACCGCGTCCGCAGCCGCCTCATCGCGGATGCGAAGACGGCGGATGCCATCGCACTGGAGGTCGATGCGGATCCGGAGGACGTCTATCACTGCCTCACCCACCTGGCCGCCAACGGCGAGGTCCAGATCTCCATCGGCAAGACCCCTGCGGAAGACACCTTCCAGCTCTGAGGGCCTTCGCGGTCAACCGGCCGGGCGACATGCCCGCGCCGGTGGATCGACGTTCACTCCGCGGGCTTTTCCGGAGTTCCCGCAGCCGCCGGAGGGAATCCCACATCGATTGAGATGTGGGTGGTCAGGAAATTCCCCATCGGTGTGCAGCAGTCGATGTCTCCTGCCCAGAAACCCGTCTCCCTCGCCCGCAGGCGGAGCTTGAATTCATAGCGGGAAGCGGACTTCGCCGCAGGCTCCAGATAGTAGCTGGTGAGCCCGAAGGCGCGGGTCCTCGATCCCGGCCTTGGCACCGCGGAGACCACCTCGAATCCGTCGAGCAGGCCATCCGCGAAGTCGATGTTGCCCAGATTCAACGGCTTTCCTCCCCTGCCCTCCACCAGCACGGAAAGATCGAACTCCTCTCCCACCGCCACGGTGTCCGGGTGATCCACCGTCACGTGGAAAGCCGGCTCCTCCCTCACCATGAGGAAATACCCCAGTCCGCCGATGCCCAGCCATGCCATGGACGTCACCAGGAACGTCACCAGCGCGGTGATGAGGATGATGCGCCGGGTGGACGCGGATCGGTGGGCCGGATTCATTTCACCATCGGATAGTCCGTGATCTGCTCCAGCTTCACCCCATAGATGCGGGCGATCTCCGGGGCGTCGGAAACGTGGTAGGCTTCATGATAGTAGATCTCCTTGATACCGTAGGAGCACAGCGTCTGCATGCAGGCGGTGCAGGGCATGGTGGTGGTGGCCACCAGCTTCACCTCACCGCGCTTGAACAGGCTGCAGAGGTTGATCTCCGCGTGGAGCATGAACTTCTGCCGGGCGTCGCGGTCCGACCAGAAGCCCTCCGGCGCGTTGAAACCCGGCGCCAGACCATTGTAGGCGGTACCGATCACCCGGTTGTCGAAATCAAGCGCCGCCGCCCCCACCTTCCGG
This sequence comes from Luteolibacter sp. SL250, assembly GCF_026625605.1. NCBI lineage: Bacteria > Pseudomonadati > Verrucomicrobiota > Verrucomicrobiia > Verrucomicrobiales > Verrucomicrobiaceae > Luteolibacter > Luteolibacter sp. SL250. Next base: position 2,143,834 of record NZ_CP113054.1, on the reverse strand, counting down.
TACGGATCCTCCGACCGCAGGCTGGCGACGTGCGCCAGGGCCATCGCGTAACGGGGGATCGAAAGACGTTCGGAAGTCATGGGGCGACATTGGCCGGTCGCCTGGAAATTGCCAAGCGCAACCCATGGGACGGGTAACGTGGCAGGGCAGCGACCACCGGGCGCGCCGAAGCTTCCGACGGATGGGTGGATGACCTCCCATGCGAGGAGGAATACCCGTGGACTTCCCGCGTTACAGCTTCGCCGGCCCTACCGGGCCACACTGTACCACCCACCCCCACCTGGACACATTCCCACTTGGATTCACGCCCGCCCGCCGCCAGATTCCACGGAAGTGAACTCACCCCGCTCCGGAGTCCTGGCCGCCATCGCCGCCTTCTTTCTCTGGGGGGTGCTTCCAATGTTCTGGAAGCTGCTGCATTTCCTGCCGCCCATCTCCATCGTCGCCCAGCGCACGCTATGGTCGCTGGTCATCCTGCTGCTGATCCTGCGGCTGCGGCGGGAGACCTCCTCGCTCGGCGCGGGGTTGCGTTCGCCGCGTGCCGTTTTCTGGCACCTGCTGTCCGGGCTCATGCTGTCCTCCAACTGGCTGCTCTACATCTGGGCCACGCTGAACAACCACATCATCGAGGGTGCTCTGGGCTACTATCTGAATCCGTTCTTCAACATGCTGTTCGGCGCGCTGTGGTTCGGGGAGCGCCACAGCCGTGGCCAGCTCGCGGCCATCGCCATCGCTTTTTGCGGCGTGCTGCTCCAGGTCCAGGCCATCGGCAGGTTTCCGTGGATCGCGGTGACGCTGGCGGTGACATTTTCCCTCTACGCCGTGATCCGGAAGCGCACCCCGCTCGGCTCGCTGGCAGGACTCACGGCGGAGACCGTTCTGCTGGCCCCGCTGGCCTTGGGATGGCTCGTCCTCCACTCCACCACCCCGGCGGATGCCTTCGGCACCTCCCCGTCCCAGTTCCTTCTGGTGGCCGCCACCGGGGTAGCCACCGCCGCACCGCTGCTGTGCTTCGGCTACGCCGCGCGGAAAATCAGCCTGACCACGCTGGGCATCCTCCAGTTCATCGGCCCCACCATCCAGTTCCTCATCGGCTGGCTGCTCTATCAGGAGGAAATGAGCACCCTGCGGCTCGTCTCCTTCGGCCTGATCTGGGCGGCCGTTTCCATCTATGCCTGGGACTCCATGCGTGGACGGAAAACCCGGTCCGTATGAGCCCCGCGAACGGGGCTTGCCCCGTGTCCACCGGGCGGCTACCCATGGGCATGCTCGATGAAGTGCGCTCGTTGTTGATCCTCCAGGACCGTGACCGCCGGTTGCTCGCGCTCGCCAAAGACCTGGACAAACTCCCCCAGGACGAAGCCAGGGCGAACGCGAAGCTCGCCGCCGACCAGGCCGCCGTCACAAAAGCCCACGACGCCCTCCGCGATGCCGAACTGAAGGTAAAAAAGGTCGAGCTGGACGCCAACACCCGCCGCACCAGCATCCTCCGCCTGAAGAACCAGCAGTTCGAAACACGCAAGAACGAGGAGTTCCAGGCGCTGGGCCACGAAGTCACCCGCTATGAAAAGGAAGTGGACGAACTGGAGACCCAGGAACTGGAACTGATGGAGGAGGTGGACAAGTTCCGCAAGGTGCTGGCGGACGCGGAAAGCGCGAAGAAGCACACCCAGGGTCTGATCGACGAGGACCTGAAAAGCATCCGCGACAGGAAGGAACGCCTCACCGCCACCCGGGATGAAGTCAGGGAAGAACGGGCGCCCCTCGCCGCCGCGGTCGAAGGTTCCCTCCTCGCCTACTATGAACGTCTGATGAAGACGAAGGATGGTCTGGCCGTGGCACCCATGCTCGACGGCGGCCGCTGCGGCGGTTGCCAGATGAAACTCATCGCCTCCACCGTGGTGAAGGTGCAGGCCGGAACGGAACGCGCCACCTGTGAAAACTGCGGGCGCATCCTCCACAACGGCTGAGCGGTCACCAGAACTCCTTGCGGCGCTCCTCGATCACCACCAGCCAGTTCATCATCGTCACCGGTGGCAGGTCCGCCGGATCGACCATCGGCCGAAGGTTCATGGTGGTGTTCGCCGGGTTGAGCAGGGCATCGTTGATGCCGCGTGAGTCCAACGGCCTCGCGGCTTTGTCCTCATCAGTATTGTCTTTGGCGGCCAACGACCCGATCTGCCCGGTTACCCCCACCGCATAGGGCGAAGAGTCCGCTCCGAAGCGCTTTTCCGGGGCGAACAACGAACACGGTGGGTAGTAGGGCAGCGTCCCGGTGTATCCCGCGGGAGCCGCGATGCTCACGGTATTGAAATCACTGCCGATGTAGAGCCGGTAGTTCGTCACCAGGGAGAATCCCTTCGTGAACGAGGAGAGGTTCGCGCATTCGTTGAGGATAAGACCGAAGTCACCGCTCGCGATCGGAAACGAGGGCTTTTTCACCGCCACGTTCGAGCGGTAGTCGGAATTCACCACCAGCGAGTTGTTCATCGTCACGTTGTCCGCTCCGATCGCGGCGAGGAATTTGGGAAATCGCTCCGGGAAGACGGAGACACAGATCCTGCCTTGCGGGCCGACCGTCGTGGTGAACGGTACACGGGGGCGGAAATATCCCCTACGGGTCCCGCCTCCCGACCATCCGAAGGCGGAGTCACTGAAGGTGATGTTTCCGGAAACACCTGACTTGAAATACAACTTCGAGGTGGTGCCATAGGCCACATCCACCGGCTCGGAGAAGTAGTAGGTGTCGTTCCGGTTCGCCACATGGGTGAAACCGATGGGGACCGAGGCCGCAGTCCCCTGAATGGGAGGAAAGTCATCATAGCGCCGGCTCCCTCCCTTGTAGTAGTGGAACCGGAACTCCGTGGGAGAAGGAGACGCGCCGCCTGTCACCTTCGTGACGTCCAGGCGCATCGCGCACTGCTTCGCGCCGGAGCTGTAGTCATTCCAAGCCGTGGTGGAGAGGGTGTTGGTCTCATCATCATTCGTCACGGAGTGGCGGTCGAAGAAGTCCGCCCCCCGGTTGATCGGAATGAAGGCGGCGCGCCCGCTTTCAGATGGCATGGAAATCGGGAAATAACCTCCGTTGGCGACTTCATACGCCTCGCGGACACCGGGGGTGAAGGGATTGCCGTCGAATTTCTTCCCGCCCACCGTCGCGTTCCTGTCCAGCGTCAGCCCCCCGCGAGTGGAAAGGCCCGGCAGGACGGCGCCGGCCTCCACCACCGCGCTGTCCGCAAACACATTTCCGGAGATGTCGATGTTCTTCCAGTCCACCCCGTCCTTGTACTTGCCAAGGTTGACGAAGGAAGACGCGGAGATCGCAAGCTGGGATGGCACCTCATAGATCGAGAGCACGAACTCCCTCCGTGAAAGCGCCGTCCCGGTCAGACCATTGTCATGATCCGCCAGGTCCATCGAGAATCCCCACCAGTTCCTCTTCGCCAGGAAGTTCTCCCCGGGCTTCGCATAGCCGAAGTTGATCGCGGGATACTTCAGCGTCTTGTACTCCTTTGCCGCCAGTCCATTGTAGTTCTTGCTGTTGGCGATGATGGGATAGACCAGGTCGTTCGTGTTCACCGTGCCATCGGTGGAGACCAAGGCCTCGGGGAATCCTTTGGAAAGCGTGCGGTTGATCCCCGGCGTCACATAGACGGTGTTCGCGGCTCCATGGACGTTGGTGAACATCAGGTTGGTGGTTCCCAACGCACCGTCCCCGGCGTTCGACGAAACGCTGTTGCCTTGACCGATGTTCTTCTTCCCGTCGGTGGTGATGGAGGTGCCCGCATTCGCCTGGATGACCGCATCCGCAAAGATGTTCTGCCAACGCAGGGAATCCCTCGATGTCCCGGCCGCCGCGGATCCGTTCCTCATCGCCCGCATCGCGCGGTTTGGAGTGATCGCCACGATGGACCTCAGGATGACGTCCTCCTTCTCGTTGTAGTCCACCCTGAGCTGGATGGTCGACTGGACGGACTGGGAGAGCAGCGCCCGCTTGTACGCGAAGATCAGCATGAAGGTGAGGATCGCCGCCGTGGAGATCACCATCACATAGGCAACATAGCCCGCCGGGTGGCGGTATCTTGGATTCGTCTTCATTGCTGCATCGTTCCCGAGTAGGTGAGCCGCTCGTCGGCCGGTCCGGTGAGCTGCATGCGGAGGATGCCATCCGTCACGAAGAAGGAGACATCCGAGGCTTTGCGCGTGATCGACCACTGCCGGGTCCCGAGGCTCGGGCTGGCGGAGTCCGGCACCAGATAGTAGTTGAGTTCCTCCCTGCCATCCTTCTCCTCGTAGGCCAGGATCGCGGACCGCATGGTTCCATCCGGCTGGCGGAAGTTCATCAGCATCACGGGGGATGCCGTCAACCTGGGATTCCGCCCGGCCAGTGCGTCGTCGATGGTGGCATGGAGCCGGAAACGGTCCGCCTTCCCCGCCATCTTCCCGACATAGAGGCCGATCATCGGCGCTTCCTCGCTGAGGAAACTCTGCGCTCCCAGGATCCTCAGGAACGTGATCTGCTGGTTCATCAACAGCAGGATGATGGCCGCGATCGACAGACCAACGCCCATGGCCAGGGTCAGTTCAACCAAGGTCATCCCTTTCTTCATCATGCGGTGGCAGCGTTTCATTGCGTCCGGACGACGGTTCGGGATTTGATGTACTGGCGGCCGCCGATCTGGTAGGTCACCACGCTCTGGAGCCTCCATACGGTCATTCCCGCCGGATTGGTGGCGGCGGTGCCGGACATGTCGAGGTTCCCCGGATCCGCGCTGCGCGAGCGGTAGACCGTGCCGTTGATGGGCCGGTTGCCGGGCAGGCGGCCCAGCTCGACCGTGGTCTGGACCGTGTTCGGATACACCGGCCAGGGCGAGGCATTGGACGTGATCGTTTCGAAAGGCACCCGCTGGGCGTATGCCCGCTCATAAGTCATGTAGGCGTCCGTCACCGTCTGCTGCAACGCCCACTGCCGGGGGTGCAGGACATTGAGGGAAAGCTTCAACAGCACCAGCCCCAGAATCGTCAGAATCGCCATCGAAAGCGTCGCCTCCACCAGAACGAAACCCCTGCCGGATCCCGGCTTGCGGAACCGGCGGACATTGCGGAAAGTGCGCCCGTGACAGGTGCCGCCAGGATTTCCGGACTGATCCTCATCTTCCTGCTGTGCGCCGCCCGCACCGCGGTCGGACAGGCCATCCTGGAACCCCCCTTCGGCCTGCAATGGGGGGATTCTCCACAGAAGCTGATTGATTGGGCGGGGAGACATTCGCTGGACGTTAATCTTTTTCTCCCCGGGGATCAACCTGCATTGCGGGTGCTGAAGATCCAGCCCAGGAAGGGCTTCCTGCCGGACACCCGGGCCGCCTCCGTGGAGGGACGGTTCCTCGGCGGCAAGCTCTACGAACTGACAGTCCACTACTCCGACCCCGAGGCGTCCTCCCAGATCATGGAGGGACGGTTCGAGGAACTGCGGAAGCAGATCACCGCGGAACAGGGAAAGCTCACCAACAACCTCCAGCAGAGGACCGTCAGCGACCAGTTCGCCACCAAGACCCAGTCGTTTCATCGGGAGCCGGTGAAGGGGTTGTTCATCTTGCTGGCATTTACGGAGGTCGAGGATCTCCTGCGGAAGAAACGCGAATCGAAATTCTCGCTGATCTATCGGAACGACAATCTGAGGGAGGAGATCAGGCAGGTTCTCGCGTCACCGGACAGGTGACCTATTCCATGGTGCCCAGCATGCTGTTCACATGCAGGTTGCGGCTCACCTGGAAGGTCAGTTTCGCAAGGCGGTCGATGCCAAAAGGGGTTGAGGTGAGCAACTCCACGGTCCACATCCCGTCTGAGGTCACATAGGTGTCGAGGTCCACCGGGCGGGCATCATCCTTCGGCACGTTCGCGTCACCCAGCATGACCGATGAAGGCACCACGATGCCCTCCGTGCCGAGCACCGCCGGCCCCTTGTAGATCTGGAGGTAGGCGCGGGAGTCCGGATACAGGTCCGTGGCAGCGACGGTCAGCGTCCGGATCTTCGCCCGGAAAACCTCCCCCTCCGCGATGCCGGAGATGCTGCCATTCGCAACAGGCCAGATCTGGATGTACTGGGACGCCAGTTGCGAAGCAGGGGAAAGCTGGTCCGGAAGGGAAAAGATGGAGAAACGCTCCTCACCCCTCACCTTGGTGCGGTCCGCCCCTGTGATCGACGTCACCTGGAAGCTGAATGTCCGCTCCCCGTTGCCGGTGATGGCGGTCTGGGAGAGCAAGGTGGCGAGCAACCGGTCCAGATTGAGACCCAGACCGCCGAGCCCATACGACTGCGTGTGCTGCAGGAAGGTGACGCTCCTGGCCGCTGAGGGAGCGGTGGCGTCCGCCGAAAGCCCCGTGACATTCACATCCACCCAGAACGGACGGTCGGCCCGGGTTCTGGGGATGGTCGTGTAGGGATCCTCAGACCGGATCACCAGCGTTGCAGTCGGGATGTAGGATCCAACGAATTTGCTGTCGAGCAGGTAGGAAGTCAGGGGAGCGGATTTCACCGTCCACAGCTCGAACCGGGCACCGTCATCCGCCACGGAGAGTCCGGACTGTTGTTCGCCGCTCGCACTGATGTTGCTCAGCTCCCATTCCACACCGGACGGCATCTGGATCTGCCTGATGAAATTGGTGTAGGTGGCCGTCGTCTGCGCGGACATGGACGTCACCGTGAGAGCCGCGAGTGAAAGGATCCTGAAAATACCCGTTTTCATGAATCAGTTGGTTTTCGGGGGGATGGGCTGCAGTTTTGAGATCGGCCCCCCCTGCAGGGTGGAGACGACGACATTGGCGCTCTTCGCCAGACGCTCGTTGAGCGCCTCCTCCAGAGGCTGCTCTCCACGTGCCTGTGCGAGCGTGATTTCCTGGGATGTCACCCAGCCACGGTTCGCGGCGTGGAATTCGGCCCAGCCGACCAGCCGCGCGCCGGGCTGCATGCCGACACGGTCCGCGAACTGCGGAGGCAGCGCGAGGATCGATTTTTTCGGGACCAAGGTGGCCAGTCCGTTGAAACAAAGGACGTCCGAACGGCTGATGAGATCCTGGGGGACATTCTCCTTGCTCGGATCCTTCCCCTCCTGGCGCGGAAGCTCGCGGAGCGGATCGTTCGCCTGCTGCTGCTTCAGCGCGCCCGCGAGCTGCTCGTGGGTCGCCGCATCACGCATCTGCTGCTTCTGTTGGGCGGAAAGCAGAGAAATCGAAGCCGCCAGTGCGATGGCTCCGGAACATGGGATTCGCTTCATGGGATGTCGGGGGTTCGGGGGAGGGGGAAAATAGTGGGGCCGGACTTCAGCGTTCGTCATCAACGGTCGGATCGCCGTCCACCTTCGGGGCATTCCCGGGATTGCTGGAATCGACACCATCGACGTTGTTGCCGTGGCCGTTGTTGCTCTTCGTCCGGAAGGTGACCAGAAGGGCGAGATCCTGTAGATCAAAACCGGAATCCCTTTTGTTGGTGTGGGTCAACTCCATCAGATAGATCACATCTTTCGGGCCGATTTTCACCCGCCCTTCACCGTCCAGATACTGGCGGATGAAATCATCGATCGTAGGCTGTTGGTAGAGCGGCGTGGTGGTGGGCGGTATGTCACCGTTGACCAGGGCCACCACATTGCCGTTTGGATTGGTGGATTTGAAAAGGGTCGACCATCCGTCGAAGTAATAGCGTCCCGCGAAGTTGATGGCATTCCCCGGCTGCACGGTACCGCTGTAGACCACCGTTGACGGGTTCACCTTGTCCTGGGTGTCACAGAAGATCCGGGAATAGTTGCTGTTGTTGATGCTTACCTGGGCCTCGGCCGGTACCCATTCCCAACGGGTGACCTGTCCCCACAGGTTCGTCCATACCACCTTGACGGACGCTCCGATGACCCGCACATCCATCGTCACCTTGACTTTCGGCGTGCAGGTCCCGGGAGGGGTGATTTCCACAATGTCCTTCACCACCGCCGGATAGGTGATGTCCCAGCTCAAAATCGGCCTCTCACCGATCTGTACGTACGCGGGGGTCGCGGACAGGGATCCGACCGGCACCGGTGGATCCTGGGCCCGCGCCGTTCCGGCACAGATCGCGCAGAGGGTGAGTGCAACCGCCCGGATGGCAGCGACTGCGTGGCTTGTTTTCATGGCTGGGTGTGGAGGTGTGTGGCATCCGCCCGCCCCGTCGGCCCTTCGGCCGGAGAAGCGGTCGACCTGGATCAGAGTGGCACGTGCGGCTTTCACCGTTCGTGCCAATTCGGGACAGAATACCCGATCCAGGTCGGCTGGAGCAGCACTTATCATAATGCGGCTCCAGAAATTAAATATTACGTGAACACGGGTGGGCGGATCGGGTGGGTGTGGGTTTTTGGACAGCAGTTGCAGGAAAGGAATTCAGCGGTTGGCGGACGGATCACTCCAAGACTTCCAAGGACCGGCGGGGATCTCATAGTCCTCGGCGAAGCGCCACTCGACCGTGGCCCCGCTGCGGAGATTCAGGAAATCCCGGACCGCCGGGCTCAGGTCGATGCCCGCAGCCTGGTTGAGGTTCGGGCGCGGAGCCTCGCTGCCGAACACATATTGGAAATGATCTGTCTCGAACGGTCCGACATCCTCCCACTGCGCGTAGCAGACACGCCCGGCATGGTGGATGGCAAGCCAGCGTCCCTTGCAGACGGACACGTTGTCCCCGCGATAGCTGCGCCAGAACCAGGGGATCACCTCACTTGCTTCCGGCCGGTGGCGGCCGTCTTTCCCGATGTCATTGTAGGGAAGCGCCACATAGAACGGGTTGAGCCGCGGCGCGAATCCCGCCGGCGCGAAACCGTCCCGGTTCTCCGGGTGGTCATATCCGCCGAAGCTGCCCTGCCAGTTCTGGTCCCAGGCACTCTTCACATTCGTTGTCGGATTGTTTTCCGAAGGCTGTTCCCCCACCCAGAACACCGTCGCGGTGATGTTCCGCTTCCAGGGCAGGTTCGCCCGCAGGCTGTCGCCGGACTGCTCCGCCACCCTGCGCGCCACCTGAGGAACTCCGAACGGATCGCTCAACGATGAAAGCGCGGACCGGCGCTCCTCAAGCAGTCCCTCATGCGCGGCTTCCAGACGGTCACCGAACAAAATCGAAGCGTCGCCCCCTGCGAGGCTCGCTCCGATCCACCCCATCACCGCTATTAAAGTTTTTGTCATTCCAGCGCAAAAAACTCGAACTCAGAAGCTGTTGGCTGGGGACACCGTAAAAAATTTTTGAAACCTTAACAAATAAAAAATGAATAATATTGAACGAAATCACGATTAGGCGGTCACCAACGCCTTTCGTTCATTTTCCAAGGATCAAACCTCTATCCCCACTTGGAACAAAAGCACCTACCTCTCTCAAAACGGGTCCGAAATCCACCAGATATTAGAGATCTAATTCAGGATATCAAGATATTTTATAAAAACTTACCAATCCGGTCAGCGGAGCTCCCGGCCCCCGCTGAAACGCCTGGCGAGATCCTGCAGGCTGAACTCGCTCAAGGTCGGCCTGCCATCTGCGGCGCAATAGGGAAGCTCGCACAAAAACAGCTCGTCCAGCAGAGGCCCCGCCTCCCTCAGGCTGGCCTTCACCGGTTGGGCCGCCTTCCTGGCCAGCAGCTTCGCCAATCTCTCGAAGGCGAATCGTTTCCCCGGCACCCCGTCATGCAGCAGATCATCCAGCAGTTCCCGCATGAAAACCACCGGCTGGTCCACTGGAATGGAAGCCGGAAGTCCTGAAATCTGGAGCGTGTTGCCACCGAACGCGGCCACCTCGATGCCAATCTCCGCGAGTGCCTCCCTTTCCTTCAAGACCGCATCCAGATCCCGGGGATCCAGCTCGATGAGGACGGGCACCAGCAGGCCCTGGACGGAGATGCCCTGAGCGTGCCTGCGCAGCAGTCCTTCATAGAGGATCCTCTCGTGGGCCGCCTTGGGGTCGAAAACCACCAGTCCATCCGCACTCTCCAGCAGGATATAACGCTGGTGGAGCAGGGCCAGGACCCGGAACCGCGCCGGGGCCGGATTCTCCAACCGCGTTTCCTCCATCTCCTCTGGCACGGTCCGCTCTGGAGCGGACACCGGCAGCAGCGGCTGGACCGCTCTGGCGACCGCCGCCCATGGCCGCACCGCTGGCGCGGCCTCCCGCACCGGCTGGCTCATGGGAAGTGGCTTCACCTCCGCCGCCGGCTCCACCACCGCGGCGGTGGCGGCCACATTGGCCACATTGGCCACGGTAGCAGCAGGCGGACGCAGCGCATCGGCCACAGCCTCCAGGATCACGTCCCTTACATCCAGCGGACGCCGGAACCTCACCTCCCTCTTCGCCGGGTGGACGTTCACATCCACCAGTGATGGCTCCAGATCGATCCACAGCCAGGCCGCGGGCTGCATGCCATCCGCCAGCCCTCCGCGGAAACCCTCCACCAGCGCCCGGGAGATCACGGAATCCTCCACCGGCCGGCCGTTCAGAAAGACGAACTGATGCCGCCGCCCCTTCCGCGCGTGCACCGTCGGCAGCAGCAGCCCGGTCACGGACACACCGTTTCCGCGGGTTTCCGGCACCGTGATCAACTCACGCGCCAGATCCGTCCCGACGATCTGGCGCACGCGACCGATGGCGGAGTCCGCCGGCGGCAGGTCGAACACCTCCCGGTCGTCCCGCCGCAGCCGGAATCTCACCTGCGGGGCGGCCAGCGCGTGCAGCCGCACCTGGTGCTCGATGTGGGCGGACTCCGTACTCTCCGCGCGCATGAACTTCTTCCGCGCCGGCATGTTGAAGAAAAGCGCCTTCGCCTCGATCACCGTGCCGGGGGCGCAGCCCGCATCCCTCACGTCCCTGACCGTACCTCCATCCACTGAAATCTCAGTCCCCACATCCACGCCTGCTTCACGGGTGACCATGCGGAAACGGGATACACTGGCGATGCTGGGCACCGCCTCTCCGCGGAAGCCCAGCGTGCGGATCTCCCCAAGGTCCGCGGATGTCCGCAGCTTGCTCGTCGCATGGCGTTCCAAGGACAACAGCGCGTCCTCCCGGGACATGCCGCAGCCATCATCGCTCACCCGGATCAACGCCGCACCACCGCGGTCCGTATCCACGCGGATCTCCCCCGCCCCGGCGTCGATGCTGTTCTCCACCAGCTCCTTCACCACGGATGCCGGGCGTTCCACGACCTCCCCCGCCGCCACCTGGCTGGCGAGGATGTCTGACAGAACCCGGATCTTTGGCATCGCGCCACGAATTAACTCCTCTTCCCCCGGGGCATCAATCCCCAACCCTCCATGGCATGCCAGGGCCGCGTCACGTGGCGGGAAGAATGTGGGTTCCGGCCAGAAATGCCGTCTTTCCGCCCGGAAAAACAATACATTCCGTGCTTGTCATCCTCTCCAAAACAGCGTTTGCGTCTGCGTCCCGCGCCAACGGATCCGTTTTCCAAGGGCGTGCATTGTACCCCACGTCTTATGGATACGCCTCCTTTCTCCGAACTCGGACTCCCCGCCCCGCTCCTCGCCGCCGTCGAGGCGCTGGGCTATGAAAAGCCATCGCCCATCCAGGCGCTCAGCATCCCTCCCGCACTGGAAGGGAAGGACATCCTCGGCCTTTCCGCCACCGGCTCCGGAAAGACCGCCGCATTCACCCTCCCCGCCCTGGCGAAGCTGGATGTGAAACTGGCCGTGCCGCAGGTCCTCATCCTCTGCCCCACGCGAGAACTCGCCGTGCAGGTCTGTGAGGAAGTCCACCGCCTGGGTGCGAAGCTCCCCGGCCTGCACGCCACCCCCGTCTACGGCGGCGCGCCCATGGACCGCCAGCTCCGCGCCCTGCGTATGGGCACCCAGCTCGTCGTCGGCACTCCCGGACGCCTGTTGGACCACCTCCGCCGCGGATCGTTCGATCCGTCGAACATCCGCATGGCCATCCTCGATGAAGCGGACCGCATGCTGGACATGGGCTTCAAGGAGGAGATGGACGAGCTGCTCGCCGCGCTGCCCGCGGACCGCCAGACCCTTTTCTTCTCCGCCACCATGAACCCCGGCGTCGCCCGGCTGATCCAGAAGTTCGGCAACGAGCCGCAGAAAGTGGAGATCCAGCAAAAGGCGAAGACCGTCTCCACCATCGACCAGTCCTACTTCGAGGTGCGCCAGCGCTCGAAGGTCGAGGTGCTTTCCCGCATCCTCGACATGAACCCGCCGCGGCTGGGCATCATCTTCTGCAACACGAAGCGCTCCGTGGACGAGTGCACGGAAGACCTCATCAACCGTGGCTACGCCGCCGACCGCCTGCACGGTGACATCACCCAGCAGATGCGGGAGCGGACGCTGAAACGCTTCCGCGACGGCTCAGTGGAACTCCTCGTCGCCACCGACGTCGCCGCACGCGGACTGGACATCGACGAGATCGACATCGTCTTCAACTACGACCTGCCGACGGATCCGGAGGACTACGTCCACCGCATCGGCCGGACAGGCCGCGCCGGTCGCTCCGGCCGCGCCGTTTCCTTCGTCTTCGGCCGGGAGATCTACCGTCTGCAGGCCATCGAGCGCTACATCCGCCAGGTCATCAAGCGGGAGAAGATCCCGTCCGTGGAGCAGGTGGAGGGCCGCCGCGCCGACCTCATCTTCGAACAGCTCAAGGAACGCCTGGAGTCCGCGAAATACGACTCCCACCAGGAACACATCGACCGCCTGCTGGAGCAGGGCCACACCCCCACGGACATCGCAGGAGCACTGGTCACCATGCTGCGTGAAGCCTCCGGCCGCGAAGGCGAGCCGATCGAGGAGGACCGCGAGCGTGAACGCCCGGCCCGCCCCGCGCGTGAACCCCGTCCGTTCCAGGAAAGGGAAGACCGCGGACCACGCCCGGAGCGTGCACCGCGCGGACCCATCGACCGGGAACCCGGCATGGCCCGCCTTTTTCTCTCACTGGGGAAAACCCACGGCGTCCTGCCGAAGGAGATCGTCGGCATGATGTACCGGGAAGCCGGTCTGCCGGACGGCTGCCTGGGCCGCATCACCCTTTTCCCGAAACACTCCCTCGTCGATGTCCCGGCGGAAATGGCCGACCAGGTCATCCAGCGCACCCGCAACGCCCGCCTGCGCGGCAGGCCTTTCCGGATCGACTACGACCGGGGACCGGAGTGATTTTGAATCGGATGATCCCAGTCTTCATGGAAGGGCGGTCGATGGCCGCCCTTCTTTTCGTTCATCCAGCGGATGACATTCGATGATGATCCCTCGCTCGCCAGCGAAGCATCAGCTCCCCTCTCTAGCTTTCTCCAGATAGCCACAGATCAGCGGGATCCTCTGTTCCACGGCGTCGATCTCCAGCAGGCGCTGGCGCAGGTCCGGGTCGTGGACGAACTGCTGGCTGATGATGTCGGTCATGAGTTCCGGGCTGTCCGCGCGGTCCACCAGCTTCAGGATGCCGTCACGCACCAGCGGCGGCTGGTCGCTGATGGCGTCCTCCACCGCGCCGCGGAGCGTCAGCATCGCCGCCTGCGCCTGGTTCTCCGGCTGGAAGCGGGAAAGGACCGGCTCGATGGTGGCGGAAGGATAGGGCTCGTCCGAATGCCAGTGGAGGAAGCGCACCCTCATCACACCGTGGAGGAGGAGATGGGAGGTTCCGTCATTCTGCTCCCGCGACGCCCTCACCAGCCCGATGGTCCCCACCGGGGCGGAACAATCCGCGGGACGGGGGCTTTCCCCGCCGATCAGGCGGGTCACGGCGAAAAAGCAGCTCCCCTCCATGGCATCCTCCAGCATCCGCCGGTAGCGCGGCTCGAAGATATACAGCGGCAGGCCGCCGTGCGGAAACAGGGTGCAGTCCGGCAGCAGCATGACGCCGCATCTTTCCGGTAGTTCCAAGCCAGCCATTTCCTATCAGACAAGCACCGCGGAGAGTTCCGTGCAACCGCATCCGTGAGGTTTTCGCTTGAAAAAATGGCTCCCGCCGTCTTTTCAAAACAGCAATCCGGGCCCGCGCCGCTAAGACGCCTGTCCCATCATTGATCCGTCTCCCATGATTGAAGTTGAAAACCTCACCAAATCCTTCGGAACCAAAGTCGCCGTGGACAATCTTTCCTTCTCCGTGAAGAAGGGCGAAGTCCTGGGTTTCCTGGGACCCAACGGCGCCGGCAAGTCCACCACCATGCGGATGGTCACCGGCTTCTTCCCCCCCACCTCCGGGGATGCGAAAGTCTGCGGCATCTCCGTGACGGACCGTCCGGCGGAGGCAAAGACAAAGATCGGCTACCTGCCGGAGTCCGCCCCCCTCTACAATGACATGACCGTCACCGGCTTCCTGAAATTCTGCGCCAGCGTGCGCGGACTGCGCGGGAGCGACCGGAATGACGCCGTGGAGAAAGCCATCGAGACCTGCTTCCTCCAGAGCGTGGCCCGCCAGTCCATCGACACCCTTTCCAAAGGCTACCGCCACCGCACCTGCCTCGCCCAGGCGCTCCTCCATGATCCGGAGGTGCTGATCCTCGACGAGCCGACCGACGGTCTGGACCCGAACCAGAAGCACGAGGTCCGCCAGCTCATCAAGCGCCTCGGCCAGAACAAGGCGATCCTGTTCTCCACCCACATCCTGGAGGAAGTGGAGGCCGCCTGCACCCGCGCCGTGATCGTGGACCGCGGCAAGATTGTCGCGGACGGAACCCCCGCGGAGCTGGTCGAACGCTCCGGCACCGGTTCCCTCACCGACCTGTTCCGCGCCGTCACCACCCGGGACACCGCCGCCTGATCCCCCTAACAGCCCACTTTTCCCCAATCCATGTTCACGATCTACAAACGCGAGCTGAAAAGCTACTTCACCCAGCCCACCGCCTACGCGATCATCGTCATCTTCCTGCTGTTCGCCCTTGGCTTCACGTTCTCCTTCGGTGCGTTCATCGCCGCGGGTGACGCCTCCCTGGAGTGGCCGTTCTTCGCCTGGCACCCGTGGCTCTACATGCTGCTCGCCCCTGCGGTGGGCATGAAGCTGTGGGCGGATGAGCAGCGTACTGGCACCATCGAGCTGCTGGGCACCATGCCGATCTCCACCTGGAGCGCCATCATCGGCAAGTTCCTCGCCCCCGCGACGGTCTGGCTCCTCGCCCTGCTCCTCACCTTCCCCATCGTCATCACCGTCAACTACCTCGGTGACCCGGACAACGGGGCGATCCTCTCCGGCTACCTGGGGAGCTTCCTGGTGTGCTGCACGTTCATCGCCATCACCATGCTGGTGTCCGCCTGCACCCGGGACCAGGTCGTCTGCCTGATCGTGTCGTCCGCGGTCTGCGCCATCATGGTCATCGTCGCCTACGAGCCGGTCGTCACGGAACTCCGTAAAATCGCCGCCCCGTCCGTGGTCGAGGTGCTCACCTCCTTCGGTGTCTGGGAGCATTTCCGCTCCCTCTCCCGCGGGCTGTTCCGCGTCCAGGACCTCATCTGGTTCGGCAGCCTCATCATCCTGCCCCTGCTCGGCACCGGGGCCATCCTTTCGGCCAAGCGCGCCTGAACCCCGCAATCCACCCATTCCTTTCCTCCATCGACCATGGCCAAAACCACACATCCGGTTACCCGGGCGGCCCTCGGCATCGCTGCCCTCGCCGCCATCGCCATCCTCGCCAACTGGCTCATCTCCCTGACCCCATTCGGGAACAAGGGGGTGGACTTCACCGAGAACAAGATCCTCACCCTCTCCGAAGGCACCCGCGGTCTGGTGTCCGAGTTGGATACCCCCGTCGTCATCCGCTACTATGCGACGCGGAACTCCCCCTACATGCCGGAGGATCTGAAGATCCACATGCGCCGCGTGGATGATCTCCTGAAGGAGTATGTCTCCCTCTCCAATGGCAAGATCCGCGTCGAAAACATCGACCCTGAGCCTGACACGGACGCGGAGGACTCCGCCAATCTGGATGAGATCAGCGGCCAGCGCATCAACGACGAGAACCTCTACCTCGGCATCGCCGTCGCCTGCCTGGACAGGACCCGCGTGCTGCCGTTCCTCGATCCCAACCAGGAGACGATGTTCGAGTATGAGCTGTCCAAGGCCATCTCCGAAGTGAGCACGCCGAAGAAGCCGGTGGTGGGCGTGATGTCCGCCTTCAACCTGGCCGGCCAGCCCGCGATGATGCCCGGCCAGCAGGGCAGCCCCGCATGGGTCGTCTTCCAGCAGCTCAAGCAGTCCTACGAGGTGAAGTACATGCCACTGAACCACACGGAGCTGGACCCCAAGGAGCTGAAGGTCCTCCTAGTCCTCCACCCCGCCGGCATCACCCCCGAAGGTGAGTTCGCCATCGACCAGTACCTGCTCGGCGGCGGCACCGTGATCGCCGGTCTGGACGCCTTTTCCGTCTCCGCCCAGATGCTGAGTGGCAACGCAAACCCGATGATGGGCCAGCAGGGCATCCCGGTCAGCTCCACCCTGCCGAAGCTGCTCCCCGCCTGGGGCGTTTCCTTCGAGTCCGTCAAGGTTCTCGCCGACCCCACCCATGCCACCGCGCTGGGAGGCAACCGCCAGGGTCTGGCCGTGCTTTCCCTGCCTCAGTCCTCCATGCCGCAGAAGGACAACGTGATCACCAAGGACCTCGGCTCCGTGGTGCTGTTCCTTCCGGGTGCGTTCAACCGCACCAGCGGCGGCGGCGTGTCCGTCAACACCCTCGTCCGTTCCTCCACCGAAGCCGGATTCGTGGACGCGGTCCGCGCCTCCCAGATCGACCCAACGCTCGCCACCTCCCTCAAGCCGGAGGGCAAGGCATTCGACCTGGTCACCCACCTGAGCGGAAAATTCAAGACCGCCTTCCCGAACGGCAAGCCAACCGCAGAAGGGCAGGAACCGAAGGAAGAGAAGAAAGAAGGCGAGGACGCGAAACCCACCCACCTGACCGAGAGTGCGCAGGACGGCAACGTCTTCCTCATCGCGGATGTGGACGCGTTCTACGACCGCTTCGCCTACAACGTGCAGAACTTCGGCGGCATGCAGATGGCCAGCCCGATGAACGGCAACGCGACGATGCTTTTCAACATCATCGACCAGGCCATCGGCTCGAAGCACCTCATCGGCTCCCGCTCCCGTTCCGCCCTGCGCAGGCCGTTCACGGTGGTCCAGGAGATGGAGGCCGCGTTCAACAAGAACGTCGGCGCGAAGATCACCGAATTCGAGACCAAGCAGAAGGAAGCCCAGCGCAAGCTGTCCGAACTGCAGGCCCAGAAAACCCAGGGCAGCGAGCTCTACCTTTCCCCCGAGCAGGAAGCGGAGATCCGCAAGCTGCGCGAGGAGCAGGTCAACTACGCGCGGATGGTCCGCGACCAGCAGAAGGAACTGCGCCGCCAGAAAGACGAACTGGGCGGACGGATCACCCTTCTGAACGTCGCCGCCATGCCCGCCCTCGTCGTTCTTTTCGGATTCGGCCTCTTCCTGAAACGTCGTTCCTCCACCCGCGCCCGCTGATCCCGCGGAGTCCGAACCAATCAACCTACAGCCATTTCCCCACTCTCCCATGAACAAACGTCAGGTCATCATCCTCTGGATCGTCGCCGCCGTGCTGGCCGCATCGGTCGCCCTCATCAAACGCGGAAAGGAAAACGAGACCAAAAGCGCCACCAACCGCGCCGCCGGACAGACCCTGCTGGAATCCTTCCCCGCGGGCGACGTCGCCACCATCGAGATCAAGGGCGCGGACTCCTCCGTGACGCTTGCCAGGAAGGACGGCAAGTGGATCGTCCCCCAGCGTGAGGATTTCCCCGCGAAGTCGAACGGCGTGAACAGCGTCAACGACCTCCTCCGGACCGTCGCCGACCTCAAGATCGCCCAGAGCATGCAGGCGGGCC
Source organism: Luteolibacter sp. SL250 (assembly GCF_026625605.1). Lineage (NCBI taxonomy): Bacteria > Pseudomonadati > Verrucomicrobiota > Verrucomicrobiia > Verrucomicrobiales > Verrucomicrobiaceae > Luteolibacter > Luteolibacter sp. SL250. The sequence goes on along the minus strand of NZ_CP113054.1, from coordinate 2,125,993 downwards.
CGTCGTTCGCCGCACGTTTCGGCATGGATGAAAGCTCGAAGGACCCGAAGGAGCACGGCATCAACGTGATCTTCAAGGACTCCGCCGGAAAGGAACTGGCCAACCTCACCGTCGGCAAGAACATCGAATCCGCGGCCGGCAGCGGTGTGCCGCTGGCAGGTGGTGGATCCACCGGACGGTTCGTCCGCAACCATGCGGACGATTCCGGATTCTATGCCACCAGCGAGCTTTTTCCCAGCCTGAGCGACCAACCGAAAAGCTGGCTCGCCGCGGATGAGTTCCTCCGCATCGAGAAGATCCAGTCCATCTCCGTCACCCTGCCGGGCAAGGACGAGATCGCCTGGAAGGCCGTGCGGAACAGCGAGGACGCGGAATTCTCCCTGGATGGAGCCGCAGACAACGAAGCCATCGAGCCTGCGACCGCCAACTCGCTCAAGAGCCTGCTGGCCTACAACCGCTTCGACGACGTGGTGCCGAAGGCCGACATCGAAAAGCGCGCTGTCGCCGACCAGAAGCGCGTGGCCGTGATCAAGACCTTCGAAGGCATCACCTACACCATCACCTTCACCCCATCCAAACCGGATGAGAAACCCGCCTCCTCCAACCCGGAGGATCCATCCCCCGCCGCGCAGGACACCTTCCTGGTGAGCGTGGTCGTGGAAGCGGACATTCCCAAGGAGCGCAAGAAGGAGGAAGGCGAAAAGCCGGAGGACGCGAAGACCAAGGATGAAGCGTTCGCCACCCGGACGAAGGAACTGAACGAATCCCTCGCGCGGGTGAAGTCATTCGCCCCCTACACCTTCCAGGTGGCGAAGGCGAGTTTCGAGCAACTGCTCAAGGACCGCGCCACCCTCACAAAGCCACCCGAACCCCAGGGGCAAGGCGCACAAGCCCCGCAAGCCGGTCCACAGGGCGGCGGATTCAACCTTCCTCCCGGCATGATCGTGCCGGGGATGGGCCCCTCCAACCAAGCGGTCAGCGAGCCTGTCGAAGCGGTCACACCGCCGGTCAGCATCCCTGCGGCGGATGAGAAGCCGGCGGAGGAAAAGGCTCCCGAAGAGAAGCCCGCCGAAGCTCCTGAAAAGAAATAAGCGATCTCCAACTGATGAATGGAATGGCCCGGCAACCCCGGGCCATTTCCGTTTGGAGGATGGAGCGTTGAATTTCGGGGCGCATGCCTGCTGACAAAACGGCTCTGTTTCGCCATGGACTACCCTCAGCCGGACGTCCCACGGCGTCCGCTGACCTAGCGAAGTTGCCCGGACATGAAACTCCGATTTCCGGGTTGTGAGGTGGGCCCGCTCCATTCTAGAAACATGGAATCCATGAAAGCCCCCGCCTTCATCACCGCTCTCTTGTGTCTGGGCGCCGTTGTCTGTGAGGCGACGGTCTTGCTCCACCAGGATTTCTCAAGTTATCCGTCCGGTTCCATTCATGGCAGGACCGTGACCGGGCCGAATGTCTCCGGAACCTGGACCGCCACCAATGACTCCTACGGGACGTTTTCCCCAGACGGCGGGATCCTTTCCTTCACCCGCACGCAGACGACCTCCAGCACCGCTGTCTCAAAATACGCCCAGTTCAGCGTCGCGGCCACGACGGACTCCACTGCCCTCCACCAGGAATTCTGGGCCATGGCAACGATTTCGACCGACACGCTGCAGGCGGCGTTCGTCTCCATCCCTCTCCACCGCGACAGCGGTGCTGCGGGGCAGAGGATCATCTTCGGAATCGACAGCGGAAAGGCGTTCCTGGCGACCGGGGCTTCCGGTGCGACCCTGAGCGCCCAGGCGCTGTCCACCACCACGCCGGGCACCGCCGGCCACACCCTGCTGGTCCGGATGGCGCAGGGAGCCAACACCAACGACGACATCTACCATCTCTGGATCGATCCCGACTTGGGCGCGGAGCAGGACGCACTGGGCGCTCCCGATGTCCAGATCACCGGTCAAAATTTTGTCTGGAACGGTGGCAGTTCGCTGGGATCCAACACGATCACCGCAAACGTCAGTTTGGGGATCATCACCACCCAGAACGCCACCCAACCGCAGGGCGGCAGCTTTTCCGACATCCGCGTGGCCACGACGTTCGAGAGCATCCTCGTTCCCGAACCCGGGACGACCCTGTTGTTGGTTCCCGGCCTCGCACTCGTGTGCCGTCGCCGGAGAGCGGTTTGACCGGCTCCGATCCGTGACCTCCGTCGAAGGAGTGTCGCCCGGTGAATGCCCCGGGTTGCCTGAAAATTTCCCCACAGCAGGAAGTCCCACGACTTCCCCTACAAGAGTTCACTCAGGCAACGCCTTCCAGAATGCGCGCCGGCTTGCCCTTGCGCAGGGCGTTGCGCTGCCACTTGCGGAAGCTGAAGTCCCGCTGCCGGAGCAGCGTTTCCAGAGAGGCTCCGTCATGCTCCAACTGGAGATGGGAGGCGAGGATCTTCCGCAGGCGGTAGAACGGGAGGTAGTGATCCTCCTCCAGTTTCCGGCGGCAGCCGAGGAAGCACTCCAGCACTTCCTCCCAGTCGGTGCCGTGGATCAGAAGACCGCGCAGGTCGAGCAGATCATCCCAAGCGGCTTCCGGAGTGGTCCGGAAAAGTTCCTCCACCACCTTTGCGGCGCTCACACGCCAGAAACGGGCCGGTTCGATGCTCGGGCAACAATTGCTCACGGGCGGAACGTAGCATTTTGAGACTGCGTCGCAATTGAAATTTTCAGCCGATTTGTACCCGGGAGCGGTCATTCTTCAGGATGATACGTGCAGGCCAAGCATTCTCTTGCATCGTCCCGCCCCCCCACCTAGCCTCCGCCCCGCCGTGCCGAAATCCGCTATTCTCGCCTTGGAAGACGGACGCTGTTTCGAAGGAACCGCGTTCGGAGCCACCGGAACCACCACCGGGGAAATTTGTTTCAACACCTCGATGTCGGGGTATCAGGAAGTCATCACCGACCCGTCCTACCGGGGCCAGATCGTGTCGATGACCTATCCACAGATCGGAAACTACGGGATCAACCTGGAGGACGACGAGTCCAACGGGCCGCACATCCGTGGATTCGTGATCGGGGAACTCTGCGAGGTCCCGTCCAACTGGCGCTCCCACAAGCCACTTTCCGAATGGCTGGCGGAGCACGGCGTGCTGGGCATCGAGGACATCGACACCCGCGCGCTCACCAAACACCTGCGCTCCCGCGGTGCGATGCAGGCCTGCCTGACGACCGAACTCGACAAGGAAGCCGCCATCGCCGCCGCAAAGGCCGCGCCTTCCATGGCCGGTTCCGACTACGTGAAGGAAGTCTCCACCGCGGAGGCCTACGACTGGACCGCGGAGTCCCGCGAATGGATCCTGCCGAACGCCCTCGCCGACATCTCCGGTCCCTACGCCGACCTGCCGCCGGTGAAGCACCGCATCGTCGCCTATGATTTCGGTCTGAAGTACAACATCCTCCGCCGCCTGCGCCAGGCAGGGTTCGAGGTGGAGGTCGTTTCCTCCACCACCCCCGCTTCCGAAGTGCTGGCAAAAGATCCGGACGGTGTCTTCCTTTCCAACGGCCCCGGGGATCCGTCCGCGCTCGGCTACATCCACGAGGAACTGAAGCAGCTCATCGGCAAGAAGCCCATCTTCGGCATCTGCCTAGGCAACCAGCTCCTCGCCCACGCCTTCGGCGGCACCACCTTCAAACTGAAGTTCGGCCACCGTGGCGGCAACCAGCCGGTGAAGGACCTGCGCACCGGCAGGATCTCCATCACCTCCCAGAACCATGGCTTCGCCGTGGACCCGGACTCCCTCCCGGACGACGTGGAGGTGACCCACATCAACCTCAACGATGGCACCGTGGAAGGCATGCGCCACAAGACCCACCCCGTCTTCAGCGTGCAATACCACCCGGAAGCCGCCCCCGGTCCGAACGACGCCGCCTACTTTTTCGAGGAGTTCTCCGCGCTCATCGACGAAGCGAAGAAGTAAAACCGCGAATGGACGCAAATGGACGCGAATTGATCTTCAAGGATGAAGTGTATTCCATCGTCTCCTGCGCGTTCGAAGTCCTGAATGGAATCGGTCATGGCCTGCATGAAAAGCCCTATGAAAACGCCCTGGCGGTGGAGATGCTCCACAGGGGTATTCCATTCGTCCAGCAGCCACGGTTTCCGGTCGTTTGGCGAAACCAGATGGTCGGAGAGTTCATTCCGGATCTCATTGCCTACGGCCAAATCATCATCGACACAAAGACGATCGAGCGGATCACCCAAATCGAACGTGGCCAGATGCTCAATTATCTGCGAATCAGCAAACTGAGCGTGGGCGTCATCCTCAACTTCAAGAAACGAAAGCTGGAGTGGGAACGCATCGTCCTCTCTTCAATACAACCCTCTTCATTAGCGTGAATTCGCGTCCATTCGCGGTTCAAATCCTCCAATCCGTATGAACACCATCGTCGTAGGTCTCCAGTGGGGAGACGAAGGAAAAGGCAAAGTCGTCGACTATCTGACGGAAACCGCTGACGTGGTCGTGCGCGGCCAGGGCGGGAACAACGCCGGCCACACCGTCATCGCCAAGGGCGTCCGCTACATCCTCAACCTGCTTCCTTCCGGCATCCTGTGGGATGGCAAGATCAACGTCATCGGCAACGGTGTCGTGGTTGATCCGGTGGGTCTGGTCGCGGAGATCGAGCGGAATGAAGGCCAGGGCGTGTCCATCACCGCGGAGAAGCTCCTCATTTCCGACCGCGCGCACGTCGTCCTCCCGTTCCACAAGGAACTGGACGCGGCGCGCGAGATCGCGCTGGGCGACCAGAAAATCGGCACGACGAAGCGTGGCATCGGCCCGACGTATGCGGACAAGGTGAACCGCTGCGGCCTGCGAATCGCGGACCTGCTCGACAAGGAATTCACCACCGCCCAGGTCACGCGCCGGGTTGCGGAGGTGAATGAGATCCTCGCGAAATACGACCTGCCGCAGTTCACCGCGGAGCAGGTCATCACGGAAGTCTATGCCGCCTTCGAGCGCCTGCGCCCGCACGTGACCAACACCATCCCCGTGCTGCACAAGGCATGGAAGGAAGGAAAGACCGTCCTTTTCGAAGGCGCGCAGGGCACGCTGCTGGACATCGACTACGGAACCTATCCGTTCGTCACTTCCTCAAACACGACTTCCGGCGGCTCCTGCACCGGGTCCGGCCTGCCACCGAACGCCATCCAGCGCGTGGTGGGCGTGTGCAAGGCCTACACCACACGTGTCGGTTCCGGTCCGTTCCCAACCGTCGATGAAGGGCTTTCCGAATACCTGCATGGCCTGGGCCGTGAGTTCGGCGTCGTTTCCGGCCGCCCGCGCGGCTGCGGCTGGCTGGACACCGTGTTGCTCCGCTTCGCCTGCATGGTGAACGGTGTCACCGGCCTGGCCGTGACGAACGTGGACGGTCTCGACGAATACAAGACGCTCCAGATCTGCACTGGCTACGAGATCGACGGCGTGGTCCATGAACTTCCTCCCGCCGACCGTTCCGCATGGGACAAGGCGAAGCCGGTCTATGAAACGCTGCCCGGCTGGCTGAGCGACACCACCTCCACCACCCGCTACGAGGATCTGCCCGCGAACGCGAAGGCCTACCTCACCCGACTGTCGGAGCTGTGCGGCGCGCCGCTGGCTTTCGTCGGTGTCGGACCGGACCGGGTGCAGACGCTGGTGGTCTGATGAGCCTGAGGCTTTTCGTGGAAAACGAACGCCGTCTTCATCATCCCGTCACAAGTGTTGGTTTCCTTTCCCCCGTGAAATCCGCCACACTCAACGAGAATCCGCCGACCGAATCCATGCCCAAGCATCCGGACATCCCCCGCCACATCGCCATCATCATGGATGGCAATGGGCGATGGGCGAAGGAGCGGGGCCTGCCGCGCCGGGAGGGCCACCGCGCCGGTGCGGAGTCCATCCGCGAGGTGATGGAGGCGTGCAAGGAACTGGGCGTGGAGTATCTCACGCTCTACGCGTTCTCTTCGGAAAACTGGAACCGTCCGGAGGATGAGGTGCAGGCGCTGATGAACCTGCTGGACCGCTTCCTGGACGAGCAGGCGAAGGAACTGGACAAGCAGAAGGTACGCCTGCAGGCCATCGGCCAGCTCGACCGCCTGCCGCAGAAGACGCGGGAGCGCTTGGAGAAGATTATGGCCCGGACGGCGGGGCATCGCTCGATGACCTTGGTGCTCGCGCTTTCCTACGGAGCGCGGGAAGAGATCGTGGCTGCCGCCAAGGCGCTCGCGGAAGATGCCCTTGCGGGAAAGATTTCTCCCGCTGCCATCGACGGGGACGCCTTCGCATCCCGGCTCCAAACCGCAGGCATCCCTGACCCGGACCTGCTGGTGCGCACCTCCGGGGAACTAAGGGTCTCGAATTTCCTGCTGTGGCAGATCAGTTACGCGGAGATCGTGATCGTGAAGAAATTCTGGCCGGACTTCCGCCAGGGGGACCTCTTCGATTCCGTGAAGGAATACCAGTCGCGCCACCGCCGGTTCGGCGCGCTTTGAGAAAATCCCACGGATCCGGCGGATCTTCACCTTTCCTAAAGGTACCGGGCGATAGTTTCACCCCATCCGCCGATGAACCCCGCCCGACTGCTCACCCTTTCCTTCGCCGCGCTGCTGGCCTCCGGTTGTGCCTCCCACACCGGACTGAATGCCGACCAGCCGCTGCCCGCGGACTGGAAGAATGCCGGAGGATTTCCTGTCGCCTCCCCTTCCCGCGACCTGTCCCGCTGGTGGACGAAGTTCAACGACCCGGTGCTGAACCGGCTGGTAACGACCGCCCTGGAGAACAGCCCGGACATGGCCACCGCCTCCGCACGCATCCGTGAGTCACGCGCGAACTTCGACGCCCAACGCTCGACCCTTTTCCCGAGCCTCAACGGATCCGCCGGCACGAACTACAACGCGGCGAGCAACGATAGCATCGGCACCACCTCCAACTCGTTCTCCACCGGCCTCAGCGCCTCATGGGAGATCGATCTGTTCGGCAGACTGCGCAGCCAGCTCCAGACCGCAGCCGCCAACCTGGGAGCCACGGAGGAGAACTACAACTCCGTCCAGGCCGCCATCGCCTCCGAAGTGGCCATCTCCTACGTGACGCTCCGCTCGCTGGAGGCGCGCCTCGCCACCGTGAAGGCCAGCCTGGGCAGCCGCGAGGAAACCTACAACATCGCGAAGTTCCGCCAGCAGGCGGGCATCATTGACACCCTCGAGGCCGACCAGGCGCTCACCAGCCTCCAGCAGGCCCGGGCCTCCATCCCGTCCCTCGAGCAGTCCGCCGCCCAGACGCGCAACCTCATCAACCGGCTGGCCGGAAAGAACCCGGGCACGCTCGACGGCATCCTCAACTCCGGCCGCAAGGCGGTGCCGAATCCGCAGCAGTCGCTCGCCATCGGGATCCCCGCGGACACCATCCGCCAACGTCCGGACGTCCGTGTGGCCGGCTACCAGTTGCTGGCCGCCGCCGCCAGTGTCCGTTCCGCGGAAGCACAAAAGTATCCATCCCTGAATCTCTCCGGCTCGCTGGGACTGAACACCATCACCTCTGGAAAACTGTTCAACCCGGAGACCGCCACCGCCGGACTGGCAGCGGGGATCACCAGCCCCATCTTCGACGCGGGCCGCATCCGTGCAGAGATCGCCGCGAACAAGGCCTTCGAGGAACAGGCGGTGCAGACTTACCGCTCCAACGTCCTGACCGCCCTCTCCGAGGTGGAGGACTCCCTCATCGCCTGCAAAAAGTCCGCCGAGCGGCTGGAAGCCCTCCGCCAGGCCGAAACGTCCGCCAGATCCGCCGCCAATCTTTCCCAGCAACGGTACGAAGCCGGGGTCACCGACATCCTCACTGTCCTCGATTCCCAGCGCACCCTCCTCGGTCTGGAGGAAAGCGTCATCTCATCCCAATCCGACCGCGCGATCGCCTACATCCAGCTCTACAAGGCGCTGGGCGGCGGCTGGTCGAAATAACCTCTTTCCATCACTCTCATGAAATCCGAGTCCTCCAAAGACCTCGCCACCATCGTCCACAGCGGCCGTCCGAAGCCGGTGCGGAAATGGATCATCACCATCCTCGCCGTCCTCGCGGTGATCGGTGGCTTCCTCTACTACCGCGCGAAATCCGCCCAGGATGAAGGGAAGCCCGTCTTCGTCACGGAGCCACTGAAGCGCGGCGACATCTCCCTCGGCATCACCGCCACCGGCAACCTTCAGCCCACCAACAAGGTGACCGTCAGCTCGGAACTCTCCGGTATCTGCGAGGCGGTCTATGTCGATACCAACGATGAGGTGACGAAGGGCCAGGACATCGCGAAGCTGGATACCCGCAAGCTCAACCAGCAGACCGAGAAAACCCGCGCGACGCTCGCCGCGGCGGAAGCACGGGTCCAGCAATCCCAGGCAACCGTGCGGGAATCCGCTGCGAATCTCGAACGGCTGGAGGATCTCCACAAGCTGTCCGGTGGGCGGACACCTTCGAAAGCGGAGATGGAAACAGCGCACGCCGCCGCTGACCGTGCCAAGGCCGATCTCGAAAACCTCAGCGCCGCCGTCTCCGGAGCAAAAGCCGACCTGCTCGCCAACGAAAGCGATCTGGCAAAAGCGATCATCAAGTCCCCGGTGAATGGAGTGGTGCTGACGCGCTCGCTGGAAGTCGGCCAGACCGTCGCCGCCTCCTTCAACGCGCCGGAGCTTTTCGTCATCGCGGAGGATCTCCGGAAGATGGAACTGCTCGTCGCCGTGGCGGAAGCGGATGTGGGCAAGGTGGAGAGCGGCCAGAGCGCCTCCTTCACCGTCGATGCCTGGCCCGGCCGGACCTACACCGCCAAGGTCAAGAAGATCTCCTACGGCTCCACCATCCTCGACAACGTGGTCACCTACCAAGCCGAGCTTGAAGTCTCCAACGACGACCTGACCCTGCGGCCGGGGATGACGGCCACCGCGACCATCGACGTGGCCAACCGCGAGCAGGTGCTCCTCGTCCCGGCCACCGCACTCCGCTTCCAGCCTCAGGACCCGAACTCAAAGGCTGACGGCCCCCAGCAGAAGAAGACCTTCATGCAGTCGATCACGTTCCAGTTCCCCCGCCGGCGGGGAGGCCGTCCTCCGGGAGGCGGCAGGGAGCATGGCGAGGGGAAATCCGGCATGGCCACCGTGTGGGTACTGAAGGACGGCAACCCCGAAATGGTCTCCGTGAAGACCGGACTCAGCGACGGCCGGAACACCGAGATCATCACTGACGAAGTGAAAGAGGGTGCCCCCATCATCGTCCGCCAGATTCTCGCGCCGACCAAACCATGAGTTCCCCCACGCCAAGCCACAGCGGCATGATCCAGCTCCGCAAGCTGACCAAGACCTATGGTCAGGGGGACGCCGCGTTCCAAGCGCTGCGTGGTGTGGATCTGGACATCCCCGCCGGCCAGTTCCTCGCCGTCATGGGGCCGTCCGGCTCGGGAAAGTCCACGCTGATGAACATCCTCGGCTGCCTGGATGTGCCGACCGGTGGGACCTACAGCTTCAATGGCATCGCCGTCGAGAAGCTGGGTTCCGACGAACGCTCCCTGCTCCGCCGCCACGCGCTCGGATTCATTTTCCAGGGTTTCAACCTGCTCGCACGGACCTCCGCGCTGGAGAATGTGGAGCTTCCCATGCTCTATCGCGGGGTTCCGGGAAAGGAACGCCATGAGAAGGCCCACCAGGCACTGAAGATCGTCGGCCTTCAGGACAAATACCGGAACACTCCCGCCGAACTGTCCGGCGGCCAGCAGCAGCGCGTCGCCATCGCCCGCGCGATCGTCACCGAGCCAGGCACCCTCTTCGCGGACGAACCGACGGGCAACCTGGACTCCTCCACCACCATCGAAATCATGAACCTTCTCCGGAATCTCAACGAGGAACGCGGGATCACCGTCATCATGGTGACCCACGAGGATGACGTCGCCGCCTACGCGAAGCGCATCATCCGGGTGAAGGACGGTCTGATTGAATCCGACATCTTCAACTGATCCACGCCGTGTTCTTCAACACCTTCCTCATCGCCCTCCGGGAAATCCGCCGCAACCTGATGCGGGCGTTCCTCACCGTTCTCGGCATCGTCATCGGCGTGGCCGCGGTCATCACCATGGTGACGCTGGGCCGCGGCGCCACCGAGGCGGTGAAGTCCCAGGTTTCCAATCTGGGCAGCAACCTGCTGGTCCTCCGCCCCGGCATGGGCTTCGGGCGGGGTGGCGGTCCGGGCATCCCGCAGTTCGACCTCGAGGACGCAAGGATCATCTCGGAGCAGGTGGGAGGTCTGCGGAATGTCGCGGCGCTGGAGGACTCCACGGTCAGCACCGGCTTCCTCCAGAAGGCCCGCTCCGGCCGCATCGCGGGCACCACCCCCGCTTATTTCCAGATCGCGAAGTGGAACCTCGCGGACGGGAGATTCTTCGAAGACGAGGACGTGCAGCATGGCGCTGCGGTGTGCGTGATCGGCCAGACCGTCAAGCGGGAGCTGTTCGGCGACGTTGACCCCATAGGCCAGCGGATGCGGGTGAAAACCGCCTCCATCACCGTCATCGGCGTGCTCGCGGGCAAGGGCCAGACGGGCTTCGGTCAGGACCAGGACGACACCATCATCATGCCTCTCACCACCTTCGCACGCCGGGTGCAGGGCGCGGCGTCGCTGAAGTCCATCGACCAGATCATGATCTCCGGGGACGACCAGACCTCCAGCGACCAGATCATCAATGAGGTGACCGCCATCATGCGGGAACGTCGGAACCTGGGTCCGAACGAGGACGACAACTTCAACATCATGGACACCCGCCAGATCGCGGAGACCCTCAGCTCCACCACCAAGGTGATGACCACCCTGCTGGGCGCGGTCGCGGGGGTGAGTCTGCTGGTCGGCGGCATCGGCATCATGAACATCATGCTCGTTTCCGTGACGGAGCGGACACGGGAGATCGGCATCCGCCTGGCCATCGGCGCGCGGGCGCGGGAGGTGTTGCTGCAGTTCCTGGTGGAGGCCATCACCCTTTCCTCCTTCGGTGGCCTCGTCGGCATTTCATTCGCGTTCGGACTCTGCGTCTGGTTGTCGAAGCTCATCGAGGTTCCCTTCATGTTCGATCCCAAGATCAACGTGATCGCCTTCATTTTCTCCGCCGCCGTCGGCATCCTGTTCGGCTTCATGCCCGCAAGACGGGCGGCCGCACTCGATCCCATCGAAGCACTCAGACACGAATAATGCGATTGCTCCTCATCGAAGACGATCCCCTGCTCCAGCGCAGCCTCGCCGCGGGCCTGCGCGAGGAGAACTACGCCGTGGACACCGCCAGCGATGGCGAGGACGGACTCTTCAAGGCAGGATCGAACGCCTACGACTGCATCATCCTCGACGGGATGCTGCCGGTCTTCGACGGCTGGGAGGTGCTGCGGCAACTGCGGCCGGCCAACACCACTCCGGTGCTCATGCTGACCGCACGGGATGCCGTTCCGGACCGCATCCGGGGACTGGACGCGGGAGCGGACGACTATCTGACCAAGCCCTTCGACGGCGACGAACTGCTGGCCCGCATCCGCGCGTTGATCCGCCGCAACAGCGGTCAGGCGAGCAACCTGCTGGAGATCGGCGACGTCACCATCGACACCGCGGCACGCACCGTCTTCCTGTCCGGGGAAGCCGCCTCCCTCACCCCGCGTGAGTATGCGCTGGTGGAATACCTCGCCCGCCACCGGCCGAAGGTCATCTCACGCAGCGAGCTTTACGAACACCTCTTCGATGAGGATGACGACACGCTTTCCAACCTGCTCGACGTCCATGTCTCGAACGTCCGCAAGAAACTCGGCCACGACTTCATCGTCACGCGGCGCGGACATGGCTATGCCATCGAGTGACCTCCCCATTCCAACCAAGTCACGCCCCTGATCGGCTTCCTCCATTCCCTGCGCTGGCGCGTCCAGCTCTGGCACGCGCTCATCCTGGGTGTGGTCATCACGGCGCTGTGCCTGCTGGCCTACCGTCTGGCGGCGGAGGACCGCGCGGAACGGGTCGGGCGGGAGCTGGAGAACTTCGAGCGGTCATTCATGCGCCGGGTATGGGAGAAAGCGACGGATTCAAAGCCCGACACGCCGCCTACCACGGAGGACATCCGGGCGATGCTGGCCGGTCTGAACGCCGCCAGCGACCTGCCGCATTTCATGCGCGGGCTGTTCGACCCGAACGCGACGGAGAGCGTCTATCTCTGCTACTGGGACCACGATGGAAACGTGCTTTTCCGCTCCGCGAACGCGCCCGCCGACCTCGTCCGGCCAACCCGGACCGAAATCGATGACCGGGCGAAACGGACGAGCCACGGCCTGACCCGCGAGCTGATCCGCAGGGGGCCGCGCGGCTTCCACGGCATCGTCGGGCGGGACATCTCCCCGGACGTCGCGGACCTGCGGACGATGGCGCTGCAGATCAGCGGACTGGGTGCGGGTCTCTGGCTGTTCGGCCTCATCGGCGGCTGGTGGCTGTCCGGCCGGGCCATCCGCCCGATCGAAAAAATCAGCCGCACCGCTTCCCGTATCACGAATGGCAATGTGTCCGAGCGGATCGACATTCCCGACACGGACAACGAACTGGGACGCCTGAGCCGGGTGCTCAATGACACCTTCGACCGGCTGGAGTCCGCCATCCACCAGCAACGGCAGTTCACCGCGGACGCCTCCCACGAGCTGCGCACGCCCCTGACCGTCATCCTTTCAGAAACCTCCCGCGGCCTGAAGCGCGACCGTCCCGCGGAGGAATACCGTGACATCCTCTCCACCACACGTGATGCGGCGGAACGCATGCGCTCACTGGTGGAGTCCTTGCTGGTGCTCGCCCGGCAGGACGGCAACTCGTCCACGCTCACCAAGGAGTCCTGCGACCTGACCACCATCGTGTCCGATGCGGTGAAACTCCTCCGTCCGCTGGCGGATGAACGGCAGATCCGGATCGAACCGCAGCTCGCTGAGGTCTCCGTCCATGGTGACTCCAGATCCCTTTCGATGGTGGTGGTGAACCTTCTGTCGAACGCGATCCACCATCAGGATCCCGGAGGGAGCGTCACGCTGCGGCTTTCCGGCGAAGAAGGCCGCGCCGTCCTGGAGGTGAAGGATACCGGCAAGGGCATTTCCCCGGAGCATCTCCCGCACCTGTTCGACCGTTTCTACCGTGTCGATCCGGCACGCGCCGCGACCGGCGGTCACTCCGGATTGGGATTGGCCATCGTGAAAGCCATCGTGGACAACCATGATGGCACCATCGATGTCACCAGCGCGCCCGGCGAAGGCACGGTGTTCCGGGTTTCTCTGCCGAAGAGTTGAGGGAGGGATGGTTTTGCCTCGGCCTCTGTAAATCCGAATTTACGCTAAACCCATTGTCCTGAACCGGCATGCCGGTTATCCAGATAGGTGCGATGCACCTTGTGAACCAACGGCTGTGGAAGATCATCGGGGGCGGTGCCCTGGGTGCAGCCAGTGCCGCGGGATTGGTCGCCATCCGTCTGGCCATGGCAACCCATCAGCCCGAGGAGGAGCAAGGGCACGCCGAAACTGTCAGGGAACTTGAGGCGTCTGTGATGAAGGAGGATATCGCCGCTTTGCTTTCAAAAGACACTGACGGAAAGCTGGAGCGATGGATGGAAGCGGATCCCGCCGGGGTGATGGCGCACATCGACTCGATGGAAGACCGTGGGTTGGCCGTGGAGCTGGCGGGGAGATTCGTGAAGGCCATCCGGAATCCGCATCACGATCTGCTGCTGGATTGGCTCGCCCGCCAGAAGGACGGACGCATCGCGGCGTTGGTTTTCCAAGCGATACTGCCCCGTATGGCCCGGGAGGATGTGGACCGCTGCATCGCCCTGTCATTCAACCTCGGTGATGGCACGGAAGCCCGCACCGCGCGGGAAGCCCTTTTTTCCGAACTGCCGCTGGAGCAGCGGATGCGACTGCTGGAGCAACAGAAGCCGGATGAGCGTGCGGAGCTGTTGGGAAAGAAGGCCGCCGGTTTCGGAGCGCGGGCACCGGAGGCGTGTCTGGAAATGATCGCGGAACTGCCGCCATCCACGCACCGCAGCGAGGCGGTGGCGGGACTCATGAAATCCTGGGCCAACGGAGCGGATGCTTTCCGGTTGGCGGATCCCGTTTCGGCGGTGAAGGCGGTGCAGACCATCACGGATCCGGAACTGCGCAATGAATGCCTGAGGCAGGCCGTCCTGGAGTGGTCCGACAGGAATCCGGATCTGGCCTCCCAATGGATCACCAAGCTTCCCACTGGACCGGACAAGGATGCAGCCATCGGTGCTTTGGTCACACGTCTGGCCCCGGCGGACCCGGCCACAGCGACCGAATGGGCGGCGACCATCTCCGATGAGGCGCTGAGGTCGGAAACGATCCGCCGGTTGGGAGAACAACCATCCAGCAAGCTGAAGAAGGAACCATGAAGAACACCGCGAAATTCATGTCCATCACCCTCGGTGCGGGATGCCTTTTGGGAGCGGTGATCCCCCTTCCCGGTCGCAGCGGAAAAGCGAGTGCCGCGCCATCCGTCGCTGCGACCCGGCCCAGCATCAACTCCGATCCCGGGAAGGAGGCGCATGATCTGGATGGCATCACCGCCGCCGATGCCGCCGCAGCCGCGATCACGGACCCACGCGGATTTTTCCAAGCCCTGCTCAAGGCGAACCCGCAGCCGTCACGGGAGATCGTGGAAGCGTTCTTCAACGCGTGGATCGGCATCAGTCCGGATGCGGCGTTCCAGGCTGCGCTGCTGCTGCCCGGAAGGTTCGGCTATGAGGTGAAGACCAACCAGTTCTTTCCCCGGCAGGTGCAGTTGCTTTTCCACCGGGAACCGTTGGCCGCGCTGCGCTGGGTAGGGAGGATCGAAGGCGTCATCGGCCACGACATCACGCTCCACACCAGGATCGACCGGCTGGATGACCTCCGGCAACTGGATCCTCGGGAAGTCAGCCGGTGGCTGAACCGTTGCCCGGTGGGTGGGGTGTCCGCAGGGATGGCGAAGAGTTTCGCGGAGGCGCTGGCCAAGGAAGACCCAGCGGCGGCGATCCGCTGGGCGGAGTCCCTGAACGTGGAATACCAGAACGTGGTGCTGCCGATGATGCTCCACCACCTGAGGGCGAAGGATCCGCAGGCGGCGATGGACTACGTCCGGAACGCGCCATCCCATCTCCGGCAGCATGTCACCCTGTTCGCCATGGAGACGGGATCCGCCGATGCCATCATGGGGCAGATGAAGTGGCTGGCCGGGGAGATGGGGGTCACGTCCCACAGTGGAATCAACAACCTGCTCGGAAACCTTTATAAAAAGGAACCGGACGCCGCCATCGCCCATGTCGTGGCCATGGAAGGCACCACCCAAGGGTTGGACGCCGCGAGAGGGTTGGGGACCGCGGCATGCCTCTATAGACCAACCAAGGACGCTGTGGCGGTGATCTCAAAGCTGCCTGACTCCCTCCAGGCGGACGCTTTCCGTGCGGCGATGTTTTTCCGCATGCCGAATGATTTTCCGGCCTTTCTCGGTCCGTTGGCGGATGGCTCCATCCAGGGAGAAAGCCTCAATGCCTACATCCGCCAGTTGGTGGGATTCGTGGATGGAGAAAGGGAGACAACATCCGGACGGCCGAGATTCACCTGGAGCGTGGCGGAGGATCCGAAATTTCTGGAACCCTTCCAGAAGTGGATCAGTGATCACCCCGGCCCGGAGCGGGACCGGTTCATCCGCCAGACGGTGGAGGTCCTGGCGGACAAGCCGGAGCTACGGGACAAGGTGTTCGGCAACCTGCCGCCGGAAGAAATGAAACGGATCACGGAAAGACGGTAGCCGCTACTTCTCCGTCTCCACATCCGGCAGCAGCACCGTCGCCAGGCCCAGCAGCGGCAGGAACGCGCAGATCTGGAAGACGAAGTTGATGCCGTGGATGTCCGCCACCTTGCCCAGTACGGCGGAGCCGATGCCGGCGATGCCGAAAGCCAGTCCGAAGAACAGGCCAGCGACCATCCCCACCTTCCCCGGCAGCAGCTCCTGCGCATAGACCAGGATGGCGGAAAAGGCGGACGCCAGGATGAGGCCGATGAACACGCTCAGGATGCCGGTCGTCAGCAGGTTCACATGCGGCAGGGCCAGCGAGAACGGAGCGACGCCCAGAATGGAACCCCATATCACCCGCTTGCGGCCGATGCGGTCCCCCACCGGACCACCGACGATGGTGCCCACCGCCACCGCGAACAGCAGCAGGAACAGGTGCATCTGCGCGCTCTGCACGGAGATGTGGAAGCGGTCGATCAGGTAGAAGGTGTAGTAGCTGGTCAGCGACGACAGATAGACGTACTTCGAGAACACCAGCACCACCAGCACGGTCATGGCGAGGACGACGCGGTTCCGGCTCACCGGAGAAACCGACGATACGCCCGCCGACTTCGGCTTGCGGTGGATGCGGTGCAGGTTCGAACCCTGCCATTTCCCGATCTGCCACAGCACCAGCACCCCCAGCAGGGCGATGGCGGAGAAGACGACCAGTGACTTCTGCCCGTGGGGGACGATGATCCAAGCCGCCAGCAATGGTCCCACAGCGGTGCCCGCATTCCCCCCCACCTGGAACAGGGACTGGGCGAAGCCACGCCGCCTGCCTGCCGCCATGTGCGCGATGCGCGACGCCTCCGGGTGGAAGATGGCCGAGCCACCACCCACCAGCGCGGCGGAGATCAGGATGGAGTGGAAGCTTCCCGCATAGGCCAGCGCGATCAATCCCACCAGAGTCATGCCCATTCCAACGGGCAGTGAATACGGCATCGGACGGCGATCCGTCACCAGGCCGACGACGGGCTGGAGCAGGGACGCGGTGAGCTGGAAGGCGAACGTGATGAGGCCCAGTTGCGTGAAGGAAAGGGCGTAGTCCTTCTTCAGGATCGGGTAGATGGACGGGATCAGCGCCTGGATCGTGTCATTGAGCAGGTGCGAGAAACTGATCGCGAACAACAGGGCGAACACCATTTCATGGGAGGTCGCCCGCGGTGCTTCCTCCGGGATGGCCGTTGAATTTTCCATGCCCGCGAAGGTGCCGCCGGGCCTCCCCGTCCTCAATCCAAGTGACCGGTGCTAACCGTGGTCTTTCTGGTATTTTTCTCGGCTCCGCTTGCGGAACTCGGCGGGCGTCATTCCTTCATAGCGTTTGAAGAAGCGGCTGAAATACGACGGATCCCCGAAGCCGAGGCCGTAGCCCACCTCGGAAACACTCATTGTCGAATGGAGAAGCTGGCGCTTGGCATCGAGCAACCGCCGCTGCCGGAGATGCTCACCCGCAGGCTGTCCCGTCTCCACCGCGACCACATCATGGAGGTGGTTGACGGTCACCCCCAGCGCCTTCGCATAGGGGTCGAGTGTCAGCCACTCATGGTGGTGGGCCTCCACCTCATTCAGGAAACGTCTCACCAGAATGGACTGGCGACCCCGCCCGATCACATGGCTTTCCACTTCATACCACCTCGCCGCTTTCACGAACAGGATGCGGAGCAGGCAGCGGGCGACCTCCGCGGCCCCCTGCGGCGCGGCATCATATTCGTCCTGAAGCTGGCGGAAAACCTCCTTCACCCACGGCAACCGGTCGTCCGGCAAGCGGAGCCACGGAGCATGCTCCGAATTGAAGAAGAACGGCAGGTTCATCAGGAAGCCATCCTCCACTCCTGCCTCCAGGAACTCCCGGGTGAATGAGACGATGGTACCCGTCATCCGCGGTTTTGGCACGATGGTGTGGACCTGCCCCGGACTCAGGAAAAAGAGCGAGGCACCGGTGGTCTCCGACTCACGGAAATCATGCATCAGCGAACCATCCCCCAGCAGCAGCGAAACCTGGAAGAAATCATGGTAGTGGGGCCGCAGGCGCGTTGGATCAATGGTGAACGATTCGTTCAGCGGCAGGGTCACGAAACCATCCTCCCGCAGGCGTTCCTCCCCGTAGGAGATCATCCCGATCCTCGGCACCTCGCGGCGGTTCATGACCATGATCTGGCATGTTTCTTCACAGGGAATCGAGTCCTATCATCTGTACAAGCCCCTATTCCATCCACCTGCCTCCCATGGTGTTCCCGCTGGCTGGACATCAAGGACTCCCGGGTGAATATAACCCTGTTCCCAATGATCATCCTCAAAATCTGCCTCACCCTCTTCCTCATTGCCTGGTCGTTCTTCGGCATCTGGATGCTGGTGAAATACAACGTGCTCTTCGGGCCGCACCGGGATGATCCTTCGGAAACCCCCGGCGCGAGATCCTTCGGCGTCGCCCACGTGGCATCGGTCTGGTTCGGCTTCTTCGTGCTGGCGCTGTATTTCCTGTTCCGTTGATACGGACAAGGAAACGAAAGCCACAGGGTGGCCGTCCTTGAATATCCGCGGAAACCCGGCACGCTGCACGGCAAATGGGATACGAAAATGTTTTCCTGCAGGCGGTGATCTACCTCACCGCCGCGGTGGTTGCCATTCTGGTGGGAAAACGTCTGGGGCTTGGCGCGGTGCTCGGTTACCTCATTGCCGGTGCCGCGATCGGGCCGTGGGGGTTCAGCCTGATCGGGAAGGACGCGGAGCAGGTCGCCCACTTCGCGGAGTTCGGCGTGGTTGTGATGCTTTTCCTCATCGGCCTGGAGTTGCAGCCGCTCATGCTGTGGCGGATGCGCCGGCAGATTGTCGGACTCGGTTCCCTGCAGGTCGTCCTCTGCGCGGTGGCCGTGGGCGGCACGGCCATGGCCTTCGGCACCGGATGGAAGGCGGGACTCGCCATCGGCCTGATCCTGGCCATGTCCAGTACCGCCATCGTGCTGCAGACGCTGGCTGAAAAGGGTCTGCTGCGTACTGAGGCGGGACAGAACTCCTTTTCCGTCCTTCTTTTCCAGGACATCGCGGTGATTCCCATCCTCGCGCTGCTGCCGCTGCTGGGAACCGGCGGCGCCGCCTCCGCCCATGGTGACGGCCATCACCAGTCCGACGCGTGGATGGCCCAGTGGCCGGGCTGGGCGCAGGCGCTGGTGACCTTCGGGGCCATCATCCTCATCATCGCCGTGGGCCGGATCGCGATGCGCTACGTGTTCCAGGCCATCGCGAAGACGCGGCAGCGGGAGGCCTTCACCGGTGCGGCGCTGCTGCTGGTCATCGGCGTGGCGCTGCTGATGACCAAGGTGGGCCTCTCCCCCGCGCTGGGTGCGTTCGTCGCGGGGGTCGTGCTGGCCAGCAGCGAATACCGCCATGAACTGGAGAGCGATTTGGAGCCGTTCAAGGGACTTCTGCTGGGAGTGTTCTTCCTCGGGGTGGGAGCCGGGATCGACTTCGGCTTCATCATGGAGCATCCGTTGCTGGTCATCGGCGGCGCACTGGGCCTCATTCTCATCAAGGGTGCCATCCTGCAGGTGTTGTCGATGTTCAGCGGCCTGACCGGACGGCAGTCGCTGGTTTTCTCCGCATCCATCGCGGCGGGAGGCGAGTTCGCCTTCGTGTTGATCAGCCTCTCGCTGGCGTCCGGAGTCTTCCCGCCGGACACCGGCCGTGCGCTGGTGGCGATGGTGGCGCTGTCGATGGCCGCCACGCCGCTGCTCATCCTCCTTTCGAAATCCATCGTCGCGCGTGGTCTCAGCGGAAAGGAAGACCGCGAACCCGACGTGAAGGATGACGGGAACCCGGTCATCATCTGCGGCTTCGGCCGCTATGGCCACGCTGTGGGACGCCTGCTCCGGATCCGTGGATACGGCTGCACCATCCTCGACAACGACAGCGACCAGGTGGAACTGCTGCGCCAGCTCGGCATCCCGGTCTACTATGGCGATGCGAACCGCCCGGACATGCTGGACCTGGCGGGAGCGTCCCGCGCGAAGGTCCTGGTGGTCGCCATCAAGGATGAAGCGGCTGCCTCCATCATCATCTCCAACGCGCGGCGTCACCACCCACACTTGAGGATCTACCTGCGGGCCCACAGCCGTGCGGAGGCCTACAGCTACCTGGGCCAAGGTGAACAACACATCTACCGGGAGACGCTGGATTCATCCCTCCGGATGGGCGCGGACATCCTGGAACATCTGGGGCTGTCCTCCCAGGAGGCGAAGCTCGCCGCGAGCGTCTACTTCACCCGCGACGAGGAAATGGTCCGCTCTATGGCGGAACACCGCAACAAGGACGACGGGGAGTATCTCAACGCCGCCCGTGAAGCGGTGCAGTCGCTGGACGAACTGCTGCGCAGCGACCTGGAGCGGGAGCAACGCAGCCAATCAACCGATGGGTAGCCCTAGCGCTCACGGAAACCGCGGCTGAACCTGTAAAGTGGGGGGCCTGGTCGTCATCCGCGGGAAAAAGAAAAGGCCGCAACCGGTGCCTCGCCAGTCTGTCTTCCCCCCGGATAACAGAACGGCGCCAGCAGTCGATTGCGGCTGAAGTGGCTATGGTCTACCCTGCCAGGCGTTTCAGGTGAAGCTGGAATTCCCACGCGATCACGTAGGATTGGCTGGAGTCCATCATTCCGGCTTCGGGGTCTTCGCGTCGGAAATGACCCGGAAGGCATACTCCGCCAGCGCCTTGTGACCGGCGGGCGTGGGATGGAGGCCATCGGCGGAGAAGAGATGGCGGCTGTCATTCGCGCCCTCGGTCACGCTCACAAAGCCGAACTTCGCCGGGGCCGCCTCGATCTCATTGAACATGGCATCCATATCCAGCTTGATGATCTTCAGCTCCGGATTCTTCGCCTGGAGCCTGCCGATGGCGGCGTCCATCTCGACGTTGAACGCCTTGCTGGCATCGGAAACGGCCTTGAGGGCGATGGGGGCCATGTCACCGAGAATGGCCACCCTGCGGACGAGGGAGGGGAATTTCGAGCCATCGGACAGGTTGCCCCACATCACATACTTCACGCCCGCATCCGCCATGGCCTGGATTTGCCCTTCCACGTCCACCACCACCTTCGCCGCCTCCTGGCCGAGGGTGGCCCAGGAGGACCCGATCTGCTCCGGCTGGATGGCCAGCGCCATGAGATCGTTCGTGCCGATCCGGACGATGTGCAGCGCGTCCTTTTTCACGCCGTCCTTGTTGAAGTCCGGGTTGAGGTAGCGCTTGCTGATCTGGACGGTCAGGTTCTGGCCCTTGTTCTGATCCCTGCCCTTCGCCGCGGCGTAGCCACTGGTCGAGCCGCCGACGGCGTAGTTGGTCCCGCCGAAGTAGAAGCCGTTCATGCCGGACGGTTTGAAGCCGGGGATGTCCAGCATCTGCGGACCGGCGAGCTGGGCGACCCAGGTCGGGCGGAATTTCACCTCCTTCTTGTCCGGGCCGACCGAGCGGTTGCCCATGTCGGTGAGGCTGTCGCCGAAAGTGACGAGATCCTTGAACCCACCGGCATGACAAAGCGCGGCGAGTGAAATGAACAGGAGCGGGACGAGGGGTTTCATGGGTTTGTTTGGATGGAGGAGATGGTGGCGGACGACGGGAAGCGGTCAGTAGGATTTTGGGAACAGCGTGTTGAACCGCATGAGGTCCTCGATCTGCCGTTGGTTGAGCGCACCGTCGAAGATGTAGATCTCATCCAGGTCCCCGCGGAAGAAGCCGGTGCCGCGGCTGCGCTTCGGTTCATCATGGCGGAGGCTCCGGGCGATCCACACCGGCCGCGCGCCTTCCTCCGAACTGGTGTGGATGCGGGTGAAGACCCCTTTCGACGCCGTGGCCTCCATCTTCCCATCCACATAGAGCAGGGCGGGAATGCGGTTCCCATTCCGTTCATCCTTGTAAAGAACCACCGCGCAGTGATGCCAGCGTCCGTCACGCAGGTCCGTGGAGCCGGCCACCAGGGAGGGATAGATGCCGACGCGCAGCCTGCCCACCGGGCCTTCGTTGACGTAGGGATTGACCGATATCTGCCAGGCGTTCCCCTTCTCCGCCAGATCCCCCCAGGAAATGATGCCGTATCCCTGCTCCGAGTCGAAGTCCTCCGGCAGGCGCAGCCAGAACGCGACCGTCCTCGCGGCGTCGCCCACCACTCCGGGATAGTGGGTTTCCAGCGCGTTCCCAAGACCATCAAAGGCGAGCGCCTTGCCATACGGTCCGTCCACCCATTCCGGCAGGGCATCCGGCAATCCGCCGATGTTCCTCAGGTCTGCGGCACGGGGTCCTCCGGCGATGAGCTTCCCGCGGGCCGCGGTGGCGGTGCCAGCCCCTTCATCCAGCGCCCAGTGGGCATATTCCGGGATACGTGGTGACTGCGGTGGCAGGCTGGTGACGAAGGCATTCGCATCGATCCCCCCGCCCTTCCACCAGACCTTGCCGCTGGAGATGAACTTCTCATTCGAAACCAGCGTCACAGCCTTTTCCCCGTCGCCCGGACGCACGCGGATCTTTCCTTCGAAAACCTCCGCTTCCGTCTCCCCATCCCTGGCGACATGGAGGCCGAACGCTTTTCCGGGATCCGTCACCGTCCCGCCGGGACTGCCCAGGTTGAACCGCACCGCCTTTTCCGGAATCCTCACGGAAACCCTCCCCTGGTGGACGAAGCCCTCATCCCTGCCGCGGATCTCGAAATCCGCCGGGCCTTCCAGGATGACTTCCGCGCCATTGCCGAAATGGACTTCCGCCAGACCGCTTTCCAACTTCAGCCGGGTGCCCGCGCGCAGGCTTTCCCCTGCGGGAGGCGTCAGCCACTTCGCGGAGTCCCCCCTATGCAGGGTCGCGGCGGTGCCACTGACGTAAAAGGAGAGTCCCAGCCAGACAACGACCAGCGCGGCGAGCCCCACGGCCGCGGTGAACCACCGGGTCCTCCGCCGTGACACCCGTTCCACCCGACCCATCACCGAGGCGACAAAGGGCGAGGCATCTTCCCGCTCATCCCCGATCCGCTGGATCACGCTGCGGGAAAAACCGGAGCGATCCGTGAGATTCCGCAACGCCACTTCCAGAAAGCGGTCCACCTCCACCTGCTGTCCGAATTTCCGGGCGAGCGAGGGATGTTCTTCACAGAGGGCGGTCAGACGCGACATGCCCTTCTTGTCCAGTCCGCCTTCCAGCGCACGGATCATCAGGCTGCGGAATTCATCTTCAACGCCCGTGTTCATGCCGTTCCGCCGTTGGTTTTCATCTCCTTCTCCACGCAGGCCGCCAGCACCTCGCGCAGGCGGTAGAGCTGGGTGGTGAGGGCAGAGTATCCCCTGCCCGATCTGTCCGAAAGCTCCTGGACGCTCATGCCTTCAAGATAGCGGTCGTGAAGCAACTCCCGCGAGGGGCCGTCCATCCTGGAAAGGCAGTCCTGCAGCGCCTCCAGCCGTTCCTCCGGTCCACCCGGCCGGTCCCTTTCCTGTCCGCGCCAGAGGATCTCCAGTTCCTGGTGCCCACCCACCCCCTCCGCGCGGAATTTCCGGCGGTGGTTCCGCACCAGGTGGTGGGCGATGCGCCGCAGCCACGCCCCGAGCGAGGTCTCCGGATCGAAGTCCGCCAGCTTCCGCCAGGCGATGACGAAGGTCTCCTGCGCCAGATCCTCCGCCTCACAGCGCACGGCGATGCGGAGGGCGGCGAAAGAACGCACGCTCCCCTGGTAACGCCCCACCAGGGTCCCGAATGCCGACAGATCCCCGCGTTGCGCCCTCCGGATCAGGTCCGGTTCGTCATCGGGAATCGCGTCGGAAGTAGCGGTCACCAGTGGATTCATGTGCCGCGGGAGGCATTTGTCACATCTCCTTCGGAAAAAAATTTCCGCCTCCCGGTGACATTCCCCTCCGTCAGGACATTCCACCTTCCGGAGCCAAATCCGCTTCATGCCCCATCCCATGACGATATCCCCACCCGCCCGCCTCGCCCTACTCGCCGGCATGCTGACCTTCGCGCCCGTTTGCAAGGGCGCGACCCTTTATTCACAGAACTTCAACGCCGGTGGCAGCACCAGCACCCTCTCGACCATCAACTGGTCCGGTTGGGGCGCTCTCGGGAGCGCGACCGCCACCACCTACACCACCAGCTTGGGGACATCCCCGGATTCCCGGCTCGGCCAGGTCACGGGCAATACCGGAGGCTCAAAGGCCATCTTCGCCCAGTCACGGAACTCCGGCAGCCCCACGATCATCAACGACCGGTTCGTGGTGACGTCCACGACGATCAACGGGCCCCACCAGTTGGGCTCCATCGAGAACGTGTCGCTCGGGACACTGAGCTGGAAGCAATCCCTCACGGCGCCGACGGGGGCGAATTCCCAGTATGTCCAGGTCTTGGTCCAGGTGGACAACGTCTGGTATGCTTCGGTCGAGACATTCACCAATTCCGCCGGCGGCAGCTCCGGAAACAACGGTACGAACAACGAGACCAAGGAATTCGACCTCGCGGGAGCAACCGGCCTGGGAACAACCTCCTGGTATGGGATCACGTTCGGTGACAACTCACCCATCACGATCGGCTCCCAGGTCACCAACCCCATCGGGGACACCATCACCGGGATTGGCTTCGCCATGTTCACCGGAAACGGAAGCGGGCGCACGGTGTGGATCGACGACGTGGAGATCAACAGTATCATACCGGAGCCATCTTCCGCGCTGCTCGCCGCGGCAGGCGTTCTCGCCCTCTCCGCCCGCCGACGCCGGGCGAAGTGATCCCCCGGCCTCCATCTCCGGGAAGATTTCCATGGAGGCAGGGAAGTCATCGACTTCACGCCCGGAGCATCCGAACTTCACCAAAGCCTGAAAATCCCACCCGCCATGCAACGCCGCCATTTCCTCCACACCGCCCTCGCCACCGTCTTCGCCACCATCCCGGCCGTGGCGCAGGGCAAGCGTCCGCCGAAGATCGTCCTCCGGTCCTCCTGGCAGACGGTGAACATCGGCGACATCGCCCACACGCCCGGCGTGCTGGCCATTCTGGAGAAATTCTTTCCCGAGGCGGAGGTGATCCTCTGGCCGTCCAGCGTGGCGGATGGAGTCGAAGAAATGCTCCTGCGCCGTTTCCCCAAGCTGGTCATCACTAAGGACCGCAAGATCATCGACACCTGTGACTTTCTCCTCCACGGATCAGGCCCATACCTGACGGCCCACCGTGACGTGGCCATCTGGAAGGACGAAGTGAAGAAACCTTACGGCGTCTATGGCATCACCATGGCACCGGCCGGGGACCCGGGGATGAAGATCATGAACAACAGCGGCCTCGATGAGAGAACGAAGGCGCTGCTCGATACCGCCGCCTTCGTCTTCCTGCGTGACCCGAAGTCCCTCCAGGTGGTGAAGGACGCCGGGGTGAAGTCACCCATCATCGAGTTCGGCCCGGACGGCGCGTTCGCCTGTGATGTCCGGGATGATGCGAAGGCCCTCGCCTTCATGGAGGCCCAGGGGCTGAAGGAAGGGAAATTCCTCTGCTGCATCCCCAACCTCCGCAACGCCCCCTACTGGCGCATCAAGCGCGGCACCCGCTTCAACCCCGCGAAGCACGAGCAGAACGAAAAGATGAAGGAGCACGACCACGTGCTGCTGCGCGAGGCCATCGTCCGGATCATCAAGGAGACCGACCTCAACGTGCTGATCTGCCCGGAGGACTCCACCCAGATGCAGGAAGGGAAGGAACTGCTTTTCGACCCGCTGCCGGACGATGTGAAGGAACGCGTCGCGTGGCGGGACAAATTCTGGCTGACCGATGAGGCGCTGAGCGTGTATGTCCGCTCCGCCGGGTACTTCGGCAGTGAGATGCACACGCCCATCATGTGCGTCGGCAACGGCATTCCGGCGATCGTCTGCCGCTTCGTGGAACAGACCACCAAGGGCTTCATGTGGGAACAGATCGGCCTTGGCGACTGGTTGTTCGACCTCGACAACGAAGAGAACCGCTCGCGGTTGGTGCCGACAGTGCTGGCCATGGCGAAAGATCCCGCCTCCGCGAAGGCAAAGACCGCCAAAGCCCGCGACTACGTCGTGCAGCGGCAGAAGGAAACCGTCGCGATCCTGAAGAAGCGCGTCTGACGGCAGCGGGCCGACGAAGTCAGGGTTAATCCGGAAGCGGAACGCCCCCGAAAGTGGATCATCACCGTGGCGGAATTACTTTGAAGAATTCCAGCCGTCTGCCATTTCTCAGGGAAACCCGCCCATCACCTCTGTGAAATCCGCAGCCGCGTTCATCGCTTCCGCCGCGCTTGTCTCCTTGTCCGCCGAAGCCGGGACGCCCCGCGATTTCGCCGTGGACCTGCGGGCAGACGTCTCCGACACCGCCCCGCACATTATCCTCTCCTGGACGGTGCGGATACCCGTCACCGGAGCGACACCCATCACCGTCACCACGCAGAGGATTCACCGGCGGCCGAAGGGTGCGAACACCTGGACCCTTCTTTCCACCCTGACAACCTCGCAGACGTCCTACACGGACACCACCGCGGTCATCGGCGAATCCTATGAGTATTGGCTGGAGCGGAGATTCAGCAGCGGTTTCCCGAACATGGCCGTCGGCTATATTTCCGCAGGCGTGAAGGTACCGGAGGTCCATTCGCGCGGCATCCTGCTGCTGGCGATCGACGACACGATGGTCACTCCGCTCGCTGCGGAAATCGCGCTGCTGAAGGCGGATCTCGCTGCGGATGGCTGGACGGTCAAAACCATCGTCACGCCGCGCACCGGCACCGCGATCACCACGAAGGCGCTGATCAAGTCGGTCTATGATGTGGATCCCGCCAATACGAAGTCCCTCTACCTTCTCGGCCGGGTGCCCATCCCTTACTCCGGCAACATGGCCCCGGACGGACACTCTCCGGACCACGTGGGCGCCTGGCCTGCGGACACCTACTACGCGGACATGGTGGGGACCGGCTGGACGGACAACACCGTGGATAACACGGGTGCGAACGACAGCCGCAACGACAACGAGAAGAATGATGGCAAGTTCGACCAGAACACCATCCCCAGCTCCGTGGAGCTGGAGGTCGGCCGGGTGGACCTGGCGGATATGAACCGCGCGCCCACCTCCGGAGTGAGCGAGGTGTCCCGCCTCCGCCGCTACCTCCGCCAGTCGCACCAGTTCCGCCACAAGCTGGGGGCTTACTGGAACATCCCGCGCCGCAGCATCATCCGGGACGGCTTCGGTCATTTCAACAACGGGGAAGCCTTCGCGGTCCAAGGCTGGGCGACCGCACTCACGGCGGTGGGACCGACGGTTGACACCCCGGGAAG
This sequence comes from Luteolibacter sp. SL250, assembly GCF_026625605.1. Taxonomy (NCBI): domain Bacteria; kingdom Pseudomonadati; phylum Verrucomicrobiota; class Verrucomicrobiia; order Verrucomicrobiales; family Verrucomicrobiaceae; genus Luteolibacter; species Luteolibacter sp. SL250. The sequence goes on along the minus strand of NZ_CP113054.1, from coordinate 2,098,828 downwards.
CGGCCAGTGGTTCACCCCGGCTTTCGCTTCCGGGAAAGATTATCTCTTCGGCCACGGTTGCGGCGGCGGATCGTCCGACACGGCCTCCGGATTCGGCAGTTCTCGGGACTTCGGCACCAAGCCCAGCCGGGTGGTTTTCACCTCCCTGTTCGGAAGCTACTTCGGTGACTTCGGCTATCCCAACACCCTCATGCGCGCGGCGATCTGCGGGAACGCGGACGGTACCTCGCTGGGTCTGACCTGCTTCTGGAGCGGCAGGCCGAACTGGTTCACCCACCACCCGGGCATGGGCGAGACGTGGGGGTATTCCGCAAAGGCTTCCATGAACGCGGGTCTCAGCGGAGGCGGATCCTACGCGCCCTTGGCATCATCCGGCGGCGGCACCCACATCGCCCTGATGGGGGATCCCGCGCTGCGGATGCACATGACCACGCCACCGCGCGGACTGGCCGCCACCAGCTCCAGTGGGAATGTCGCGCTCGGTTGGGCCGCCTCCACGGAGAGCGCGGTGAACGGCTACCACGTCTATCGTGGTCCGTCCGCCGACGGTCCTTTCACCCGCCTGACCACCGATCCCGTCACCGCCACCACCTTCACGGACACAACGGCACCTGCCGGGGGGACGCTGACCTATCTGGTGAAGACGCTGAGGCTGGACTCCGTACCGGGCGGTTCATTCCACAACCTGAGCATCGGCTCACCGGTGACCATCACACCATCGGAGGAAGTGGCAGCGGCCCCGGCGAACCCGTCCGAACTGGAGGTGATGGTCTCCCCCGCGACGGCACTCGTCGGTTTCCACAAGTTCGACGACAGCACTTCCAATCCCGAATCCGCCGATGTCGCGGAGCCGGGATTCACCGCAACCGTGACGAAGTCAACTGAGTCCCGCAATGCCGGCGGCAGCGACGACACCTACTATGGGGACAGCAAGATCAAGTCACCGAACGCCTCGGATGGATTCCTCCGCATGACGGGTGATTTCACCCTCACCGTGAACCATGGCGGCACCACCCCATGGCTGCTCGACTCACTCCTGTTGGATGCGGTCACCTTGAGTTCGGGGTCCCTGCTCAACGTGTCCTACTCCGTGAATGGAGGCGCACCCGTACGCATCACCGCCACACCGCTGGCCCTCGCCTTCTCGACCGATTCAACCGCCGTGCAGCCCTATGGTGACTTCTCAGTGTCGATCCCGGGGGTGACGCTGAATCCGGAAGACACCATCGTCTTCACCTTCAGCCTCGCTGCGGGAAGCGCCCGCATCGACAATATCGCGCTCGCGGCGAAGCCACCAGTGCCGGCGACAACCCTCGATCTGGCGTGGACGGACAACTCCGACAACGAGACCGGCTTCCTCATCGAACGGAAAAGCAGCCTGACAGGGACCTACGAATCCATCGGCACCGTCGGAGCCAACATCACCCGCTTTACGGACACCAACGTCCCTTACCAGCCGGGAGTCTACTTCTACCGGGTCACCGCACAGGGCACGACGAATTCCACCCCGTCCAACGAGGTGTTCCACGAACCCATCCCGGGCCTCGTCGAGTTCCCCGCTGCCGTCGCCAAATACGACCGGAACACCGGTACGGCAGCCATCCCGGTCATGCGCGTATCAGGTTCCCACGGCACGGCCAGCGTCTCATTCGCCACGGCCAACTCCTCCGCCACGGCGGGCACCCACTACACCGCCACCACCGGCACGGTCACTTGGCAGGACGGGGAGTCCGGCACGAAATACATCAATGTGCCCATCCTGCCCACGCCCAGTTTCCCCCGGCAATTCAAGGTCACCCTCAGCAGTCCCACCAACGGTATGGGGCTGGGGATACAGACGTCCCACACAGCCCTGATGGAGGATCCGGCAGGCACCCTGGATGCTCCGTGGATGTCCGCCATCTTCGGCACCATCACCCACTACTCGCCCGCCGTCACCGTGGACGGAGCCATCGGTGACGCAATCATCGGCGGCACCGCACCAGTCGCCGCCGGGACCGCGGAAAGCGGCCACTTCATCCACCAGACGCGCAGCGGGGACGGCACTCTGGTCATGCGCGTCCGCGGGTCGAATCCAGCGCACAACAACGCACGGTTCGGCGTGATGATCCGCTCCGACCTCGCGACCAATGCGCAGATGGCGGTGACCCTTTCTTCTTCCAACACTTCCTTCGGCACGAAGTTCCTCTACCGCCCCACCACCGGCGCGGCCACCGCGGCACCACTGGCGGCGGACTGGCCTGCCAACACCAACAACACCATCATCGCCTGCTGGGTGCGCATCACGCGCATGGGCGACCTGTTCGTCTCAGAGGTATCCGCCGATGGCACGAACTGGACCCACCTCGCCAGCCAAACCATCCCCGATTTTCCCGCCAGCGCGCTGTGGGGCATCTACCACTGCGCGGACTCCGCGGTGGTGGACTACCAACTGGGCGTCTATGAGAACGTGGCCCTCACCGCACCTCCGCTGCCTGTCACGCCCGGCGGATTCACCATCGCCTCCACGGGCACCACCGGGGCGACGCTCAACTGGACCGCCCAGGCCATGGCGACCGGCCACCTGGTCGAGCGGCGCGGGGATGATGGTTCGCAGACCACCTTCAGCGCATCCGGGGCGGGTTCCCACACGGACACCACCGCGCAACCTGACACCTCCTACGAATACCGCATCACCGCGGGAAATCCCGGCGGAAACAGCCCCCCCACCGGCTTCATCCGCACCACCACCTCGCCTGCCGCCAGCGCTCCGCTGCGGCCCGGATTCCTCGATCCCGCCGCGACTCCCGGCACCGGCATCGTGCTTTCCTGGTTCGACGCCTCCGCGAATACCGGAGGGGTGGAGATCGAGAGGAAAGCCATCCACGGAGAGTGGACCCCGCTGCACACACTGCCATCCGGCGGCACCGCCTACAGCGACACCACCATCCTGCCCGGCGTCCACTACCACTACCGGGTGCGCAACGCCCCCGCAGGCCAGCTCTCCTCCTGGGCCACCCGCTTCCCCATGCCCTCCGCTCCGCCGGTCGTCGCCCCGGGCACGGCGACCGGCTACCAGCTCTGGCTGCTGGAGAACCAACTGCCGATGGATGAAAGCGGCCCGGGGAATGCCACTGCCATGCCTGCGGACGGATCCGCGCCCCTGCTGGTGAAATACGCGCTCGGCCTGTCCCCAGCAGCCTCCACCCTCTCCGGCAAACTCACGCAGGGAACCCACCAGACCGGAGGCCAGACCTACGCCACCCTTTCCTTCACCCAGCCGGATCCCCTGCCATCCGGAATCACGTGCGAAGTCGAGCGCAGTCCGGATCTCTCACCGGGAAGCTGGCGGACGGACGGAGTGGTCCTGCACGGCACCACCACACAGGCCGGAACCGTGACCTCCACCTACCGTCTTTCCGAATCCCAGTCCTCCGGAGGAAAGCAGTTTCTGCGGCTGAAGGTCACGAAACACTGATGCACCATCAAAAGGCGCCGCCGTGGGGAAGGATTCCCTTTCCGGCGGCGGCGTGAAGCATGGCCTCCACCTCCTGCCACAGAGCCGGGGAGCTTTTGGCGATCACCACGTTGCGCTCCATCACCTGCTTCCAGGTGACACCGTGCTCCCGCCAGCTCTGGCCGTTGTTGTTGAGGTTCTGGATGAGCGGCAGCATCCGGTCCAGGGCATTGGCAAAGGCGGCTTCCGGCGTTTCGCCCGCCTCGAACTCATGCCAGATGGCCATGAACTCCATGCCGAGTTCCGGGGACAGCAGGGCGAAGATGCGGTCGGCCGCGGCCTGCTCGCACTCCGCCTTGTCCAACCGTGCGGCGTAGCAGAACGTGTCCCCGGCATCGATCTCCACGATATCATGGAGGATGACCATCTTCAGCACCCTGAGCTGGTCCAGCGAGGCGGGCATGTGGGGGAAAAGCCCGATCGCCAGCAGAGCGAGGCTCCAACTGTGTTCGGCGGAGTTTTCCCTGCGGTCGGTACCGACCACCTTCGTGCGGCGCAGCACGGACTTCAGTTTCTCACACTCGATGATGAACGGGATGACGGTTTCCAGCATGGTTCTGCACCGCCAAGGACGTCAGGGAATCCCCCGGCAGTCCAGAACCATCCCGCTGGTGGAGGATCACCGGAAAACTCGTTTTTTTCTCCACCCGCGCGAGAATGTCCCTTATCAAACCGCCCGCTTCCATGGACTACTCCGCGCTCATCTCCAAACGCCGCCAACGCTTCGCCGGACTGGAGGAAGCCATCGGTGATCCGAACCTGTTCGACCAGCCGAAGCGGGCCACGGAGATCCTGCGCGAGCACCGGAACCTCAAGGCATCGCTCGACCTCTGGGACAAGCTGGAGGACACCCGGCGGCAGCTCTCGGACAACGAGGAGTTGGCGAAGTCCGGCGACCCGGACTTTGCGGAGATGGCGGCCGAAGAGATCCCCGCCCAGCAGCAGCTCATCACGCGGCTCACGGAGGAACTCCAATACGCCCTGCTGCCGGCGGATCCCACGGAAGACCGCGACGCTTTGATCGAGATCCGCGCCGGTGCCGGTGGTGATGAGGCCTCCCTCTTCGCCGCCGAGCTGATGCGGATGTACCAGCGCTACGCGGACCTGCGCGGGTGGAAGTCCGAGCATCTGGAAAGCAGCCCGTCCGAGGTCGGCGGCTTCAAGGAAGTGATCCTGAAAATCACCGGGGAGCAGGTATTCCGGTATCTGAAATATGAATCCGGCGTCCACCGCGTGCAGCGCGTGCCCGCGACGGAGACGCAGGGCCGCGTCCACACCTCCACCGTCACCGTGGCCGTCCTGCCGGAGGCGGAGGAGGTGGATGTGGAACTGAAGCAGGAGGACCTCCGCATCGAGGTTTGCCGTGCGGGCGGCGCGGGCGGCCAGCACGTGAACCGGACGGAGTCCGCCGTGCAGGTGTTCCACCTCCCCACCGGCATCTATGTCCGGTGCGAGGACGGCCGTTCCCAGATCAAGAACAAGGAGATGGCGCTCCAGATCCTCCGCTCGAAGCTCTACGAACAGAAGCTGCGCGAGCAGCAGGACGCGTATTCCTCCCACCGCCGCTCGCTCATCGGTTCAGGGGACCGGTCGGAGAAGATCCGCACCTACAACTTTCCGCAAAGCCGGATCACCGACCACCGCATCGGCCACACGTCGCACAATCTCACAGGCATCATCGCCGGGGATCTCAATGAGTTCACCAACGAGCTGCAGAAGGCGGAAATGGCGGACCGCCTCGCGGAAGCGGGGCTCTGAGGGCGGCGGCGTGAGTCAACCCCAGGCGGACACCGCGGCCATGCCGCGATGTCCATCCATCCCGCCTCACAGCGGCAGGCTGTCGTAGCTGCGGCCGCCGACGCCTTCGTACCAGCGCAGGTAGGCGGAGTTGACCATGGAGTAACCGCCGGGGGTCGGGTAGTTGCCGGTGAAGTACCAGTCGCCACACTCGCCCTTGATGGAGGCACGGAGGTTCTCGATGCTCTGGAAGATGACCTCGACCTCGCCCTGCCACTCGATGTTCTCCGGATAGACCATCCGGCTGATCTCGGCGGAGATCTCCTCGTCCGTGAAGGAGTCGTAGATCTGCTTCACGCGGTTCTGCCGGTCGGCGGCGGGCTTCTTCAGTTCCTCCCGGCACTCGTCATAGACTCGGTCCAGCAGGGACTGGCGTCCGGCACGGCGGTGCAGCGCCACCGCGGCGGAGAAGGCGATGAACTTGCCCAGCTCCGACATGTCGATGCCGTAGCAGTCCGGGTAGCGGATCTGCGGGGCGGTGGAACAAATGACGATCTTCGACGGCTTGGTGCGGGCGAGGATCTTGAGGATGGATTTCTTGAGCGTGGTGCCGCGGACGATGGAGTCGTCCAGGGCGACGAGGTTGTCGCCTTCCTTCACCGCGCCGTAGGTGATGTCATAGACGTGGGAGACGAGCTGGTCGCGGCTTTTCTCCTGGGAGATGAAGGTCCGCATCTTGATGTCCTTGTGCGCGACTTTCTCGCCACGCGGCCAGTTGCGGAGGATGAGGTCATCGACGAGATCAGCGGTCAGGGTTCCCTCTTCCGAAGCTTTCAGGATGGAGGAGCGGACTTCCTGGCGGCGGTAGAGCCGCAGGCCGTCCATCAGGCCGTGGTAGGCGGTTTCCGCCGTGTTCGGGATGAAGGAGAAGACGGTCTTCTCGAAAGCACCGCCGATGGATTTCACCACCTGGTCTACCAGCGCGGCGCCCATGGCCTTCCGCTCGCGGTAGATCTGCGGGTCATTGCCGCGGGAGAAGTAGATCTTCTCGAAGGAACAGGGGGAGTATTTCTGCGGCACCGCGAACTGCTGGTCCGTGATGGTGCCGTCCGACTTGATGGTGATGATGGAGCCGGGATCGACCGCCTTCACGTCATCCACATCCGCCTCGAACACGGTCATGAGAGGCACGCGCTCCGATGCGAAGGCGATGACCTCATCCGTGATGAGCATGTGGCACGGGCGGATGCCGCGCGGGTCGCGCATGACGAACATGTCGCCGTTGCCGATGGCGCCGCAGATGGCGTAGCCGCCGTCCCACTCGCGGGCGGAGTCGGAGACGAGCTGTGGCACGTCCAGCGCGGAGGAAATCATGGCCGGCATCTCATTGCCCGGCACGCCCTTGTCACGTAGCGCGCGGTAGAGGTCCGTGTGGTGCTCATCCAGATGGTAGCCGATCTCTTCCAGAACGGTCTGCGTGTCCGTGCCGAAGACCGGGTGCTGGCCGCGCTCCAGGAGGACCTGGTTCAGCTCGGCCGCGTTGGTCATGTTGAAGTTGCCCATCACCATGAGGGTGCGGGTCGGCCAGTTGCTGCGGCGCAGATAGGGATGGCAGCTACCCTCGTCGAACTCGCCTGAGGTGCCGTAGCGGAGGTGGCCCACCAGGATCTCACCGCCGAAGTCGAAGTTGCGCTTCACACTGTCCGGCTTCTTCGGGTCGAGCTGACCCTTGCGCGCCATCTTGCCGAAGTTCTTGATCTCCTTGCGGAAGATCTGGGCGAGCGCGTCCTGCTCGATGCCCCGGCGGCGGAACACGTACGGCTGGCCGATGGGCATGTTCAGCTTCACGCAGCCGATGCCGGTGCCGTCCTGCCCGCGGTTGTGCTGCTTCTCCATCAGGAGGAACAGCTTGTTCAGACCCCACAGGGAGGTGCCGTAACGGTCGTAGTAATACGCCAGAGGTTTGCGGAGCCGCACCGCAGCGATCCCGCATTCGTGTTTCAGGAAATCGCTCATCGTTGATGGATTCGAAGCATCATCACTCTCCGGAGACCCGCACTCGGACACCCTCCTGCGGAACCATGCGCCCGAGTATCACGCCGCCATTGCCCGCCGTCAAACTGGCTTCCACGTCTTTTTCATCGACGATGGCGACCCAGCCGATGCCCATGTTGAAGGTGTGGAAACGGTCCTCCGCATCCACGTGGGCGAGCAGGTTGTCGATGCCCGGGAGGTCCCATTTCGGGATCTCCAGGTCGGCGCCCATGCCGCGGAAGAGACGCTCGAGATTCTCAGGAAGGCCGCCACCGGTGATGTGGGACATGGCCTTCGGCTTCACGCCCTTCGCCTTCAGGTCGCGGGTCACGTCGTGGTAGAGGCGCGTCGGCTTCAGCCAGGCGGCCAGTTCCTCTTCGGAAATTTCCCCCGGGTGCTCCTTCAGCACGCGGCGGACGAGCGACCAACCGTTGGCGTGGATGCTGTCGGACGCGTAGCCCACCAGCACGTCACCGACGGCGACGGTGGTCGGGTCGATGAGGTCGCCCTTTTCGGCGCAGCCGATGCAGAAGCCCGCCAGCTCGATGACGTCCGTCGGGACGATGCCGGGCATCTCCGCGGTCTCACCGCCGGCCAGGATGCAGTCGCAGGCCTCCAGGTAGTCGGCCATGCCCTTGATCAGGCTGGTGATCTTTTCCTCATCCAGCGCGGCGATGCCAATGTAGTCCAGGAACAGGAGCGCGTCCCCACCGGTGGTGAGGATGTCATTCACGCTCATGGCGACCAGATCCTTGCCCGCCGTCTCCAGCAAGCCATGCTCCAGCAGCAGCTCCAGCTTGGTGCCGACGCCGTCGCAACCGGTCACGATCACCGGTTCCTTGTAGGAACTGAGGTCGTAGCACGCGGCGAACAACCCGAAGGCTCCCCACAGCTTGCGCGATTGCTGGGTCCGGCGCACGTGCGCCCCGATGTCTCCCACGAGAGCGGCCGCTTTGCGCGTGTCCACCCCGGCCTGTTGGTAAGTTAGCTTGCCCGCCATTTCGGTGCGGTGGTTCTACCAATCCCCCCCCTCCCGTCACGCAGAAAAACGGGCCATTTCCATCGATCTCCTTTCCGGCGGCGAAATGAGACGGCGGAGAGCCTCCATTTCAAACATCAGGAGACCCCCAAAGCACTTCCAGCCGGAGATCCTTGCCGCCAGTTTACAAAAAAATATTCCGCAATATTCAGACATACACATCCTCCGGGCACCATCGGATAAAGAACGATCCACCGCATCCACTTCGCCCGAATCCGCGGACGAACCATATCCAACTGTTAGATAAATCAGCCAGTTCCGCATCTTTCCGGATCATCCGCAGGATGATTCTGACAACAGGAGACATCCCAACCGGAGGAAAACAACGTGCGCAACAGAAACGTATTCTCTGATATTCAGGAAATCCTGAATTTCAATATAACTTGACCTTTCAATAAGGTTACATAATTTCCCCGTTCAACAAATCGGTGAGTTCCGCGCCCCCAGCATCCCGACCCAGCCTCCATCTCGATTCAGGATTGAAGATCGGGTATGGCTCCCCCATCGCCGGTCTGGAGAAATCCATCGAACTCGGCGGAGGCACCCATTTCATCCTGGCGCGGAACGGCCGCGGGAAAACCACGCTGCTGCGGACCATCGCCCGCACGCTGCGCCCCGTGGAGGGCAGTCTGAAGACGGACGGAGCGCTGCAGTACCTGCCGGAGGACCTGCGGTTCGACCAGGACATGACAGCAGGGATGATCCTGCGGTCACTGGTCCCGAAGAACCGGCTCAAGGAAGCCTTGGCCCTGGCGGAACGCATCGAGCTGAACCTGAAACGTCCCTACGGCCGCCTCTCGACCGGCAACCGCCGGAAGATCAACCTGATCATGGCGGAATTTTCCATCCACCCGGACACGGGCAACATCCTGTTGCTGGACGAGCCGTTCAGCGGCTTGGACGCCTTCGCCCGCCAGGCGTTCGAGGAAATCTGGCGCGCCTCTTCGGACAACGTGCTGCGCCTGGTGAGCTGCCACCCGGACTACGATTCCATGACCCTTTCCAGCGCCCTGCTCATCGACAGGTCCACCATCCGCCACCTGACCGGAGCGGACCAGACCTGGAGCGAACTGAAGAACCTCCTTCACTGATACGATGAGACTTTTCCGCCTCACCCTCACGACGATCCTCCTGCGCAAGGCGTGGGTGATCTGCGCGTTGTGCGTGCTGGTCATCCCCTTCGTCCTGCCATGGATATCGAGCGCGTCGGAAAAGCCGGTGCTCATCCAACCGGCGCGCATCCAGGCGGCGTGGAGCACCCTGTGGATCGTCACCATGCTGTGGGGTTACTTCACCGCCGCGAAGCAGGGAGAAACCAACGCCACCTCCGGCACCGGCGAATACTTCCTGACCACGGGCCTCGGCGCCACCCGCCAGTTGTCGGAGATCTGGCTCGCGGTATTCATCTTCATCCTGCCGATGGCCTTGGCAACCGCCGCCATCACCCAGTTCGCAGCCTCCCCCTCCGACCCTGCGGAACGCACCATGTGGTGGACGCTCAACACCCAGTATCTGGTGCTGTTCCTGCTGGTGACCGCCCCCCTGCTCTGCCTCGCCGCGGCGCTGGCGTCACGCTTCGGCAGCGTGGCCGGCTATGTCACCACCCTCGCCCTCACGCTGTATGGACTCTACGGCGTCGGCTATCTGGACAACCTGCTGAAGCTGGAACAGAACCCGATCCTCCAGGGCATCTGGCTGTTCTCCCCGCACTACCACTTCGCGGACCTGACACAGCGCCTCTACTTCAAGTCCGGCGCACTTCCAACCACGGCCTTCTGGAAGATGACCGTCTATTTCCTCGGCATCCTCGCCCTTTGGTCCGGCATCTCCCGTCTCGCCTTCCGCACGAAGCTTTCCTCCTGATCCCCTTGCAACCGCCCGGCTCCATCACCTCTTACATCCTGAGCCTCTGCCTGATCGCGGCAGGCGGCTCCATGTGCACGTCGATGGCGAAGTCGCTCACGGCGGACAAGGAACTGAAGGCCCCGGTCAACCCGTTCGGCATCAACTCCAGCCCGTATGGCGAGGTGCTCGCCATGGCGATGCAGGGCACCATCGACACCTACTGGCACAGTGGCGTGGAACAGGCCACCCATGGATCCGATGACCACGGAACCCCGCACGTGCACACCGCGGACTGCGGGCATGACATCACTCCACCCATCCCGGCCACCGGACTGCGTGGCGGAATGACCTCGCTCCTCGACGAACTGGCGGAAGCATCCGAGGCACGGACGAATCCGAAGCCGGCCAGCCGCGCCCAGACCTTCAACACCCGGCGCGAGATCGAGGACAAGCTGCGCTTCGCCTACAAGCTGGATCCAGCGCACTACGCGAACTACAATACCTACCATTTTTTCCTGACGGAGCCTGAGCTGGGCACCCGCCCGAAGCTCACCCCGCAGGCAGCGGGCCTGGCGGACAAGACCATCCGCTACTGTCTGGCGAGGACCGACGACCCGCGTCCGGCCCTGACCGCGGCCGCCGCGGCGGGGAACCTTCTGGAGCTGATGTTCAACGACAGGACGGCGGGCAACGCCCGCTACAGCACCTCCGTGATGCGGGAGTATCTCCACCTCATGGACCAGTGCATCGAACGCCATCGCCTGATCTCCGGCCAATGGGCCGCCGCAGGCCAATGGGATCTGCTTTCCCCGATGCGCAGGATGGAGGCGCAGGACCGCCTCTCCTTCACCCTGAAGGTCCGCAACGCCTCCGAACAGACGATCACCCGGCTGGAGCAGCAGGAACAACCGGTCGCTCCGTCCGCACCAACTCCTCCCTCCGCCAACTGAACTGATGTCATCCGCCTCCCCACCACGGCCTCCTTATCCGGAGGGAACCCCCGCCATTCAGGCGGCGCGTTTCCAGCCGGGCATGAACGGCCGCCAGCTCCTCGGGATCATCTTCCGGGTGTGCAGGGAGCTGCGTGTCTCAGACATCCAGATGCGCTCCGGGCGGCCGGTCTACATCCATACGAACAAGGGCATGGAGATGCTCGACTTCCTGGGCATCCTCTCCGCCACCCACATGGATGAGATCCTCAAGGAACTCATCCGCAACCGGGAGAACGCCGGGCACGGCTTCGGCGTCGCGGACGCGGGCTCCCACGTGGAGGAGCAGATCGCCCAGGCGATGCATGATTTCACGTCCACAAAGGTCGCGGACTTCTCCTGCGATGGCATCCCGATGGGAGAGGCGGGCGAGCGTTCCGGACGCCTCCGGATCCAGGCGCACCTCAGCTCCTCTGGCCTGGGTGTCACCTGCCGGATCCTGAATGATTTCATCCCGGAGCTGGAGCAACTCGGCATCGATCCGGACACCATCGCCACCCTCCGCCACGCGTCGCTGAAGCGGGCGGGACTCTGCCTGGTCACCGGCCCGACGGGTTCCGGAAAATCCACCACCCTGGCGTCCCTCATCGACTGGGTGCGCAGGCACCACCCGAAGCACATCGTCACCGTCGAGGACCCCATCGAGTACCAGTATCCGGACGACATGCCGGACCCGGTCTATCCCGGCCACCGCACGCCCTCGCCCAGCATCGTCACGCAGCAGGAGGTGGGGCGCGACGTCCACTCCTACCGCCAGGGCTTGAAGGACGTGCTGCGGAAGGCACCGCACATCATCCTGCTCGGGGAGATCCGCGACCGTGAGGCCATGGAGACGTGCATGGAGGCCGCGCAGACCGGCCACCTCGTCCTCTCCACGCTGCATACTACGGGTGCGGTGAAAACGCTCGGCCGGATTCTGGAACTCTATCCGAACGAAAGCCACACCGCGGTGCTGAGCCGGCTTTCCGAAATCCTCATCTTCATCCACTCCCAGGGACTGCTCAACGGAGTCAACCGCCGGGTGCTGACCTATGAATTCCTCCACAACAGCGAGGACGCCATCTCCAGTGCCATCGCCAACTACGACGGCGGCGCGCGCTCCCTGGAGGACGTCATCCACCGCGCCGGAAACGTGCAGTGGGACAACAACCTCAAGCGCCTGCTCCAGCAAGGGCTCATCTCCTACGACACCTTCGAGAACGCACGCATGAACCGCGCCGACAACGAGGTCTTCTAGAACTTCCCACCAAAAATTTTCAAACGAACCGAAGTCCCGCCTGATATTACACGATCACGTAATAGTGAATTCCCAAATGTGAGGCATCATCGGTTCGTTCGAAGGACAGAGAACAAAACAACACCACACATAGACACACACCGTATGAAACTGACCCCCACCACCAAGCGCAAGGCCGGCATGACGCTGCTCGAACTGACCGTCGTCATCCTCGTCCTGCTCTCCCTCATCTCGATCCTCTTCATCGGCGCCCGCGCCTGGAAAAAGGGATCGGACCGTGCTGCCTCCATCCTTCAGATCCGCAATGTCCAGCAAGCCGTCCGTTCCTATGCGAACATGAACGGCATCAACCCGGGTGAGACCCCGACGTTCACCGCACCTGAAGGTCAAGACGCGAAAACCCTCAAGGGAGAACTCTTCGGCGAAGGCAAGTTCATCACGAACGACCCGACCGCAGAAGGTGCAAAACACCCGGCTGGCGGTAATCACAAGTACTCGATCACAGCAGCGACCGTTGTTCCTGAGATCGGCGACCTCTACATGACCGTCACCGGCACCGACGCCAGCGACTACATCCCGACCGAAACCGCGGACTGGTAATCCACGTGATCCCCTCCGGGGATAAGCACGATCATCCACGGCTTGCCCGCACCTGCGGGCGAGCCGTTCCCTCATTCCAGCGTCTCTCGTCCCGGCCCGCAACCACCCACTTCCCTTGAGTGACCTCCAACACCCTTCCGGACTGAATCCCGTCCAGCAGTACCGTCAGGCGAGCCATTTCCTGCGGAAAACCAGCCGCGCGAAGAACCCGGCCTGGTACCAGCACCCGCTGGAGCTGGACTTCCAGCTCCACATCCGGAGTGATGGAGCGGGAGTGACCGCCTACCTGCACGACCACCGGGAGAATCTATGGGCACCCGGACCACCCCTGGAGGAGCAGCACCTCCTCGACACCGCCGCCATCACCGCCTACGCGACCGCCGCGCTGGACCATGTCCGCTCCGCTGGCGGCACGTCCCTGGGAGTGATCCTGCATGTGGCGGATGAATTTTCCCTGACCGAGATCAAGCCGGAGTTGCACGACAGGGAGACCCTCGGCCAACTGAGGCAGCAGGCCATCGATGAGCCGGCCTCCATTCTCGCGGACTTTATCCAGGAGGATCTTTCGTCCTGGAGGCTCCTGCCCTATTTCTCCCCCGCCAGCCATTCCATCGCCACCGCGGTGACGGTCTCCCGGCGTCATGCCCCCGCCCTGGACGCGCTGCGCGCACTGGGTGAAGCGGAGAATTTCCCGGTGATCACCTGCGCGCTCAGTTCCCCGCTCATCGCGCTGCTGGGCATCCCCGGCAACGTGCGGCGGACGCCGGAGCGCCCGGCCGTCGCGATCCTGCAATACACCTCCTTCACGGTCATCGCGTTCCTTGACGGAAACTCGGACCTCATGCTGCTGCGCACGCAGCTCCACCGCGGTCTCCGGCGCCCGCCGAATTTCCGCCAAGCCATCGCCACCGCGCTGGCCTCCCTGGAGATCGATTCACCGGACATCTTCGTGTTCGCACTGGGTGCGGATGTGGACCGCACCCTGCTGGCGGATCTCAGCCCCGTTTTCCCGACCAGCCACATCGAGGAAGTCTCCGTTCCCGGAGCAGGTGTGATCCCCACATGGTGTGCGGAATACCTCATCTCCATCAAGGCGCTGGAGCCTGTGGACGACCTGCCCGGAACCACCTTCCAGGCATTCCAGGAAGACCGCTGGGCACTCCAGGATTTCCTCCCCGCCACCAGGGAGATGGCCGAGATTTTTCCGACCAAGCAGGAGATCTCCCTGCTACGGATCCTCCGCTACACCCGCGCCGTGGCGGCGATCATCGCCCTGGCGACCATCGGCTGGGTGGTCTTCGGACTTTTCAAGATCATCAACACCCCCGAATGGGCGTTCGAGCCGTCGGAAACCACCGCGATGAAAAAGCGGGTCGCAGCCCTGAACATCGAAAAGTCGAGGATCGACCACTGGAACACGTTGCTGGAAGACCGCTCGAAAGGTTGGACGGTCATGGAGTGCCTGGTGCGGTTGTTCCCGGAGAACTCCGGCATCCTGATCCGCAGCTTCGACTACAGCGCGCGGCCGGACGCCACGCCCGGCCAGCCCAGGGTCGGCATGACACGGGAGTGGAAGATCAACGGCATGACCAACGAACAGGGGGTGCAGTTGCTCAACAGCCTCAATTCACGAGAGGGCATCTCCGCACGCTTCAATGAAATCGCCGCCGTCACCGGAAATCCGACATTCCGGACGGACATCGGCACACGGAGCCTGATCGTCAGTGTCCGCACCTCGGAGAACGCCGCTTTCCGACGGGGAACAGCACCTGGCGGCCCCATGGCCGGCCCCGCCGCCAATGCTGCCTATCCCTTCACCTTCAGCATGGATGTCACCCAGCGCTTCGAGGCTACGGACCCATCCGCCATCCTCACCGCGAAGGCTCCCTGAGCCTCTGCTTATAAAAAAATTTACGCTCCCCGATTGATAGTTTAGACTTTCAAATTATCAGCAACGCGGGTTCAATCCGCCTGAACGATGTACAAGCAATCGATCATCTTCTTCGGCATCGTGCTTCCAGTCCTGGGTCTGCTGGCCTTGGTGGGCGCCTGCTTCTACATCAAGTCCGAGATGTCGGACAGCTTCGCGGTGAAGATGTCACAGTTCCGCGCTTACTCCCAGGGACGTCAGGCGGCGATGCAGACGGAGAGCAAGATCAAGAGCCAGCGTGAGCACCTTGAACGCTGGAAAAAAGAACTGGCGGTGGAAACAACCAGCACCGTCCGGACGCATCTGAAGACCATCACCGACCAGATTTCTTCGAAGGAATTCCAGGAAACCGGCTTCGACCCGTTGACCACCCGGTCCGGTTTTGCCGCTGTCACCCAGCAGAAATCATCGCAGTTCCGGATGGGATTCCGCGGTACGTTCCGCTCGGCCCAGCGTGCCATGCTGGAACTGGAGGCACGCATGCCCCAACTGACGCTCCAGGAACTGAAGGCCACCCCGAGCGACCAGTCCACCCTCCTCAATTTCCAAGTCAGCTACACCGCATGGGAGCATTGAGATCCATCATTCCCATCCTCCTCTGCGGCTGCCTGCCGGTTTCCGCCGCGAAGAAGCCGACGGCGGGTGGCGCGCCGGTGCAGGCTCCCGTCAAACCGGCGAATGACCAGTTCCCGGCAAAGCCGCTGCGTCTTGTGGGAGCCTCCGTGGAAGAGTTCGTCCAGAACGCGGTTCCGAATCTGGCCATCTCCACGCGGGAGTTCGACCCCTTCGGGATGCCGCAGGATCCGGACTACCGGCCACCGGCACCTCCGCCCACCGCAGTCGCGGACAATACCCCGCAGTCCGCTCCTTTCGCCGACATCATCCGCAGGATCCAGATCACCACGGTGATGACCGGGGACAAAAAGTTCCTCGTCGGTTCGCGCAGCTTCTCCGCCGGTGACCGCTTTCCTGTGAACTTCGAAGGCCAGAGCATCTGGATCGAAGTGGTGGAGGTGAGCGCCCATCTGGTCCAGTTCAAGAACGTCCAGACCGGAGAGACCGCCGCTCAGTCCCTCAATCTGTTGCCTCCCGGCATGACTCCGGGCAGTGGTGGCATTTCAGCACCCGGCATGGTCCCCACCAACCAGCAGGCACCTCTCGACCTCAACACACCCGGATCCGCACCGGCACCTCCCACCCGCTGACCCTTCACCTTTCCGCCATGAAACCACCCGCCCTGCTGCTGCTGCCCATCGCCCTCTTCACGGCCGGACTTTCTTCCGCACAGGACTCACCACCTCCGCTGACATCCGCCCCTCCCGCCACGGATCCCGGACCGCTGGTGAATCCTCCCGCGCCGCAGGATGCCCCACCCGCGCCTCCCGCGGGCGATGGTTCCATGCCCACCATCGACGGCGCACCACCGAAGACCGTCGGCCCTGCGGCCGAACCCATGCCCGCCATCGAGCCGGTACCGGTCCCACCTCCCTCCCCTTCCGAGCAGGGCGGCGCGCCAGGTGCACCGCCCGCCCCCGGAACCGCCTTCGGGCCGCTGGAGCAACAGAAGCTCGAAGCCCAGCAAACCTCGGACGGCTACATCATCAAGGATGCGCCACTGAATGAAATTTTCCAGTTCCTGGCGAAGTCCGCAGGCAAGCAGTACTTCCACAACGTCAAGATCACCGGCCAGGAATACCTGGTGACCGGCCACCTCAATGACGGGGATCCCCAGCAGCAGATGGAGGAACTGGCATTCATGTACGGCCTGTCCCTCCACGTGAAGGGAAACACCATCTACGCGCTGACCCAGGCGCAGCTCAGCCAGCTCCCCGCCGCGGAGTACCACTACCAGCTCAAGTACCTGCGCCCTTCCGACATCGACCAGATCAAGGAGCTGATCCGACCGGTCCTCAGTCCGGGCACGGGGATCGTCAACTTCGAGCCGAAGACCAACACCGTCATCATCATCGACTCCGCCCACCGCATCGAGCAGGCACGGCAGTTCCTCCACACCATCGACCAGGCGAAGGGCCAGGTCGTGGTGGAAACCAAGATCTTCCGCGTGAACAGCACATCCGGCCAGCGGACCGGAGTGAACTGGTCGGCCTCCCTGGGTGAATCCGGAACCAATCTGGAGGTTTTCCGCGACCTTAACTCCATCTTCGGCATCCAGACGGCGGCGACCGCCGGAGCCTCCGGCAATCTGGTGCTCGACCCTGTCCAGCTCACCGGCGTGCTGCGGGCCCTTTCCGAAGGCGGCATCGCCAACCAGGTCTCCAACCCGACCCTGATCACGGAAGACAACGAGCAGGCTTCCATCTCCATCATCGACCGGGTGCCCATCATCACCGCCACGGTCAACGAAACCGACCGGACCACCCAGACCACCGAGGAGGTCCGCTACAAGATCGACACCTCTGACAAGTCCATCTCGGACGATCCGGAGAAGCACCGCGAGATCGGCATCTCTCTGGTGGTGACACCGACGGTTCTTTCGGACGGCACGGTGCGGATGCGCCTGCGCCCGCGCTCCGCCCAGATCGTCGAGAACATCCGCGGCATCTCCGGGAACTTCTATCCCCGTGTTTCGGAGTCGATGGTGGAGTCCACGGCGCGCGTGCCTGACGGCCACTCCCTGGTGGTGGGCGGCTTCTATGGCGAAGTGCAGAACAAGGACAAGACGAAGGTCCCGCTGCTCGGCGACATTCCGGTGATCAACTTCTTCTTCAAGAGCAAGGAAGCCTCCAAGGAGCAGTCCAGCCTCGTCTTCATCGTGACGCCCACCTCCTATGACCCGCGGAACCGAGGCGAGAACAGCCAGATCGCAAACCGGGTGAGGACCGCCTCCCAGCTCCAGCGCGACCATGACTGGGTGGACCCCTACAATCCCGGCCCGGCCCATGAGCCGAACCTCCGCCGCGCGCTGAGGGACCTGCAGCCTGACGAAGCCCCCTACTATCCCCGCGCCGAAGAACTGGCGCCGAAGCCCAAATCCCGGAGGGCCACCCCTTCCGGCCGGCCATGAGTTCAGCACCAAAAGCACAGACGGTCAGCCAGATCGCCCTGCCTCCGCAGAGGGAGAGCCTGGCCACCGCAGTGGAGGAGTGCCTGCAGCGGACGGCCACCGCACTGTTCCAGACCGGCACCGCCGGCAAGGATGACCTCATCCACGCGATGCACCTTGTCCGCCAGTCGAACTCCCACGGGCAGCCGGCCGACCTCCTGGACACGCTGGCACGGCATCTCCACAAGGACGAGGATCAGGTGGCCTCCGTCGTCGCCAGCTACGGCGAGCGCATCTCCGCCACCCTCAACCCCAACCTCCACGTGATTCCCTTCGCCGGGAAGTTCATCGCCCCTTCCACCTTCTACGAGGCCTATCCCGGCATCCAGCGGCTGGGGGCCGCGCTGATGGCCGCGGTCATCTACGCGGAGGATGCGGATGCCATCGGCACCGCCTCCGTCAACCCCATCGCCGCGGTCATCCTCGGCGAAGAGATCGCCGCAGCGGTCGCACGCCGGGTCAACGTGCGGCCCATCATCACCTCCGTGATGCTGGACCACCAAAGCTGGACCCAGATCATCCGCAAACATTTCCAACGATGATCGACTTCGATGGCATCTCGTTCAACGACCTGATCAGCCGGCGCATCATGTCCGAGCTGGGGGCGCATGATCCATCCTACCTCGACCTCGCCCACGACCAGGTGCCGAACCGGGTCACGCGTTTCAGCTTCATGGCCTCCCTGGCCAGGATCAATGGCCTGCCCTTCATGCCGAAGGTGGCGGACTTCTGTGAAAGCGACCTCCACGCGCATTGCGACGCCACGGTGATGACGCGCGGCTTCTTCGCCCCCATCTGCCGGTCCGGCACTGACAAAATCATCGTCGCCATCGCGAACCCGTGGAACCCCCTGGCGGAGGAGTACCTCGCGCCGCGCTTTCCCGACCGGCAGATCGTCAAGGTGGTCACGCTGGCCTCGGAGATCAGCCGCGCGATCGAGTCCGTGGCGACCAACAGCGGCCCCAGCCGTTCCGAGCTGGAGGCCATCGACGTCGAGGACATGGACGACGGCATCCATGACTTCAATGTCACAACGGACTACACGGAGCCGATGGCGCAGCTCATCGCCACCATCATGGCGGATGCGGTGCGGACGCGCGCGTCCGACATCCACTTCAAGGTGGAGAAGGAGATCTTCTACTACTCGTTCCGGGTGGACGGCGACCTGGGCCAGCGGATCGAGATCCCGATGAAGCTGAAGGACCGGCTGGATGCGTTCCTGCTGAACCTGATGAAGCTGCCGACCGAGATCCGCAACACGGCTCCGGGCATTTCGGGACGTTTCACGATCTCCTATTTCCAGCGCCCCATCGACATCCGCTATGAGCGGCACCGCACCTACCGCGGCTACCACCTGACCATGCGTCTGCTCGACAAGAGCAACATCAACGTCACGCTCGGCAAGGGCACGCTGGCTTTTGATGACGAGACGATGTTCGCGCTCCACCGGGTGATGAAGATCCCCGCCGGAATCATCGTCATGTCCGGCCCCACGGGATCCGGCAAGTCAACCACGCTCAACGCCATCCTACGGGAGCTGAACCGTCCGGAGGTGAACATCCTCACGCTGGAGAACCCGGTGGAGGACGAGGTGCCGGGCATCACCCACTGCGACCTGAAAAGCCCGCGCGAGTTCAAGCCGATGATCGCTTCCTTCATGCGGTCCGACCCGGACATCATCCTCATGGGTGAGGTGCGGGACCTGGAGTCCGCGGAACTGGCCATCGAGGCGGCGGTGACCGGGCACAAGGTGCTGACGACCATCCACACTCCACGGGCGTCCCAGATCATCGAGCGGTTCGAGCAGCTCGGCATCGAGCGGTGGAAGATCGCGCAGACGCTGAAAGCGGCGTGCGCCCAGCGCCTGGTGAAGATGCTCTGCCTTTACTGCAAAGAGCCGATCAACGGCATCCCCGAACTGGAGCGGAAGACCTTCAGCCTGGATGACTCCTGGGCATCCATCCCGCTGTTCCGCGCGAAATCCGGCGGCTGTCCGGAGTGCCGCTATTCCGGCTACGCGGGACGCACCGCCATCCTCGAGATCATCCCGATCACACCGAAGGTTTCCGACCAGCTTTCGAAAGGTGAGATGACTCCCTACGAACTGGAGGTGAAGGTGGCGGAGGAAGGCAAGCTGCCGAACCTGCGGCGCAGCGGCCTGCGGCTCCTCCGGGAAGGAAAGACCGACCTGCACGCCGTCAGCCAGGTCATCGACATGACATACACCGATGAGTAGCCTCCCCACCACCAAAGCGGCGCCGCAGGCTGCCGGTGCCGCCGCGATGGGACGCCCCGCCGCGGCCCGGGGCAAGCCGGCCCAGAAGTCGCTTTTCGCCTCCTTCACGAATCCCGCGCCGAAGCTGTTCTCCCGCAAGGAGTTGATCGGCCTGTTCCGCGGCCTCAGTTCCATGCTGCGCGCGCAGATCAACACGGCGGACGCGCTGAAGTACTATTCCCACGGCCTCCCGAACAAGGGGATGGTGGACGCGCTCAACAAGATCTGCGTGGACATCACCGCGGGCGTCAGCATCCATGAGGCGTTCCGCCGCACGGGCCGCTTTTCGGACACCATCATCGGCCTGGTCCAGGCGGGTTCGGATGCGGGCCAGCTCCATGAGGCCTTCCGCGCGCTGGCGGTCCGTCTGACCAGTGAGGCGCATTTCAAGAAACAGATCCGGAAGTCCACGCTGGTGCCGGGCATCATCATCTCCGTCCTCATCGGCGCGTTCATGATCTCCCAGATCAAGATCGTGCCGCAGGTGGAGGAGATGCTTTCCGGCGTCGGCCAGAAGGCGGACGGCCTCACCGCCATTTCCTTCGCCGTCAGCCATTTCATCCAGAAGACCTGGTTCCTGATCGTCGCCATCATGGTCGGATTCGCCGTGACGGTCGGTGTCTCGGCAAAGGTGAGGAACTTCATCCTCGGACTGGCTATGTCCCGCTGGCGGCTGCTGAGGAACCTGATTCTTGGCATGCGCCAGATGACGTTCCTTTCCACAATGCGGCTGCTGCACTCCAACGGCATCAACCTGGCGAAATCCATCCGCGTCTCCGCCAACAGCGTGAAGAACACGCCGTTCTACTCCGAACTGCGCAACGCCGCGGACAAGTATGAGCACTCCGGCGTCCCTCTCTCCACCGCCTTCGCGAAATACACCTCAGTCGATCCCCAGGTCACGCACATGCTCGCCATCGGTGAAAAGTCGGCATCCATCGACAACCAGCTTGAGATGCTCTGCGAGATGTATGAGGAGGACGCCCAGAACAACATGCAGGCCTTCGCCGCGACGGTGAGCTTCCTGGTGCTGATCATCGCCGTATTCCTCATTGCCGCCGTGTTCGTCGGCACGTTCCTGCCCATCTTCCTGATGGGTCCGAAGATGATGAACAGCGCCATGTGATCCTCCCTCCACCGCCATGCAACTCACCCGCTTCGACCGCTGGCTGCTGGAGTCCTTCATCCAGGAGACGCACATCTACACGCTGAGCCCGCCGGCCAGCGTGCCGCGCGGCATCCGGGAACTGCCCATGCCGGACACGCCGGGCCGCCGCTACCAGCACCACTTCGTCGCCCGCAGCGAAGGAGCGGCCAACCGCCTCATCACCACGCTCCGGGAGAACGGGCAGATGTTCTCCACCCAGGTGGTGGACCGCCAGTGCTGGTACACTCCATTCATCGCCCCGAAGGGCAAATCCGTCACCTGGCGGCTGGTGTGGATCCTGCTGACCTGCGTGGGGCTGTTCTACGCCACCATGTTCCTCCGCTACCTGCTCACAAATCCGGAGTTCATCGGAAATCTGAAGGACGCCATCAAAATCCTGAGTGAATGAACGGCGAAAAAAGCTGCTTCACCAATCACTTCGGATATGTTAATCAACTGTCCGTGTCCACCTCCAGACATCGCCGTCACCTTCATCATCCGGGACTCACGCTGATCGAGATCACCATCGTACTGTGCGTGCTGATGGCGCTGATCGGCACGGGCCTCTACGTCGGCGGCTCGATCAAGACCTGGCGCGCTGGCCGCGAGGCGGCGGAGGCCTTGCGCACGGTGTATTCCGCACAACGGATGTATCTCGCGGACAACCCGACGGTGGCCAAGGAAAGCATCACCCGCGAGCAGCTCATCCCCTACCTTCCGGACCGGGCGACCGCGATGCCTACGGTGAAACCCTTGAAAGGCAATGCCCTGAGCATCCGGGTGACCGTTATTCCGCCCGTGCTCGTCCAGGGTGGCAGTGTTTACGATCCTTCCGGCAGCTCCACCGATAATCTCTGGGACGTGGGAGAATGACGCGCCACCTCATGCCGCTCATCCTGCTGGCCGCGGCCCCATTCGCCGCGGCGCTGGAGTTCCGCCATGTCGGGGATTTCCTCCTCCAGTCCCACTTCAAGATCACGGGTGGCCGGGTGACGGACATCCCGATGAAGCCGATGGCGCTCCATGTCTATACGGACGGAGTCCAGATCCGCATCTCCGCGGAGGATGAACCGGAGGCCTACTCCACGTATGAGATCTACCGCTCGGACGGCATCGGCCGCCAGCGTGAGGAATCCGGTGCGCTGGAGATCGTCCCCGGGCTGCAGGCGATGAGCCGGACGGACGGGGTGATGCGCCACCTGCGCCTGTCCGCGGAGGCGCTGACCATCACGACCTTTCCCGGAGTATCCGACCAGACCATCGTCAGCCACGCCGTGGCCGCCGTCCGCACACCCGCCGCCAGCCCGTCCACCGTTCCGGCCAAGCCATGAAACCCCTGCCCACCGACTCATCCAGCAACCGCAACCGCCGCGTGCTGGATGACCTGCCCGTGCTCCAGACCTCCGCCGGTTCTCCGTCGAACTACCGGCGGACGGGCAACCCCATCCACCGCGCGTATCCGTGGCTGCTGCTCATGAGCACCGCCCTCTCCGCGGGATTCTGTGTCCTCTACCTGACGAAGCCGGTCATCCAGGCAGGACCAAGCGCCGAGATCGTCCCACAGCCGGAGGCCGCACCGAAACCGGAGCCGGTGCCCGCCGCTCCCGCACCAAAGGCGGAGGAGCAAAAGCTGGCCGCGCAGCCGAAAACGCCGCCGCCGCTCCTCCCCGGCAACCGCCTGCCCGGTGAGTCCACCGCGCCGAAGATCACCCGTGCCACGCGCCCCGCCGCCGCCACCACGGAGCAGACCAACCTTTCCGTCCAGCACGTGCTCACCGCACAGATCCCGCAGGGGGATGTCTCCCGCATCATCCTGGACGTCCCGGTCCTGTACAACAGCCGCCAGCTCCGCTGGACCCAGGCGGATGTCGAGGAAGCCCGCGGGCTGCTGGCCCGGCTGGCCGTCCACCAGGAGCAAACCGCGATGCTCCGTGAAGAAGCCTCCGGACTGCTGGAGGACTGGAACCGCCTGGTCGCGCGCTCCATCCCCACCTCCGAACTCCGGGCGGACAGCCCCAGCCTGCCCGCCAACCAGAACGGTTCCCCCGCGCTGAACGTACCCGCCAGCCTGGACACCAGCGAATCCATCCAACTGAAACCCGCCGGCCAATGAAGAACCCGCTTTTCCTCATCCTGGCAGTGGCTGCCTGCGGAGCCGTCTCCGCCCAGCAGGACCGGGTTCCATCCGGCCTCCGCCCGCTCCCCCCGAAGGAACCCCGGAAGCCTAACGAAGTGACAGTCGTGCTGGACCCACCCGCCCCCTCCCGTACACCGGCGGTGGAGGAGCCGTCGCCACCCGCACTCATCGAGAATGCCAGCTCGCTCCCCGCTCCGGAGGCGGACGAACCGGCAACTCCCGCACCCGCCGACAAGAAGCCGAGTGTGAAGGTGCGGGTGGAAAAGCTGCAGGGTGCCGACGGTCCCGTCGAACCCGGCGACGTGAAGCTGCTGTTCCCCTTCCCCGCGAAGCCCCTCTCCTCCATCCCGAAGGGCTGGAAGCTGGACTCCTCCGAGTCCGCGCCCCCCTTCACCCGTGATGTGGAGATTTCCCCCGGATCCACCATCCCGCTGAGCATCCGCCCGCACGTGCTGGTGCCGGACACCGACGGAGCCACCACCTTCACCATCAGCGAGCCGGGCTACCAGGCCGCGCTGGGCTACCAGCAGAAGGACACCGTCGGCGCCATCCTTTCCAACTCCGTCCGCCAGCTCGAGGAAGACTCCCTGCAAATGGGCTTCGCCATCGAGCGGCTGCAGCAGCTCCTGGTCTCCCTGCCGAGAGCTCCGGAACCGGAAGCCACCGAGAAGCCACCTGTCGCCAAACCCATCCCACGGAAATGAAGCCGGCCATCATCCCGATCTTCTGTTCACTGGTGCTCGTCTCACTCGCCACCGCGGGTGCCAGCCATTGGTGGTCCGTCCGCCAGCTCACCGCGTCCCCCTCCCGGGGACTGCCATCGATCCAGGCGCCGGCTCCCGCGAGGCCCGCACCACCCGCGCCACAGGTACCCAAATCCCCCGCCGGGCTGACCGTGGCCGCACCACCGGTGCCCCCTGCCCCCGCCCCGGCCCAAGCTCCTGACATGGCCCTCCAGAAAATGCTGGAGCTGAACCAAAAGACGCTGGAAGAGGTGAAACGCCTCAGCAAAGAGAACCGCGACCTGCGCGACCAGATGGCGGAGACCAACCGCGACCTGATGAAACTGGAGTTCCGCGTGGACACCCACTCGCAATCCTTCCGCCCGCTGCCCACCAGCGACGACCGTCCGGAAACCACCCTGGATGTGAACCGCCTGGACTCCAACCTTTCATCGGGCGGGGTGCTGCCATCGCTGGATGAGGTGATCCCGCTGCCGGAGTGAACTTTCCGCAGGGATGAATGGCGCGAATCTGACCGGCTTCCTGGCTGCGGCGGTTGCCCTCGCCGCCTTCAGCATGGCGTACGCCAGCCTCCGGCAAGCGAGGACGGCAATCCGCGCCCGGGTGCTGGCCATTCTCCTGGTCCTCGCCATGCCTTCCGCCCTGGTCGCCGCCTACTACGCTGGCGTGCCGCTGGAATACGGATGGTACTATGAAATGAGATCGTGGCCGGGCAGTGAATTCCTCATCCTGCCTGCCGGAGCCGCCGCAGGGGCCCTGGCCACCTTCCTGCCCCGGCTGTTGCTGGCGCTGCCGCTATCCGCGCTGCTGGCGGCAGCCGTGATTCCCTACCTGAAGCCGGTGATCATGCCCCTGATGGATGGAGATTTCGCGGAGGAATGGGTGGACGGCTACAGCCTGCAGAGCACCGCATCCACCTGCGGCCCCGCCAGCGCCAGCACCATCGCGAGATCTCTGGGGATGAACCTCACCGAAAAGAAAACCGCCCGCGCCGCGCACACCTACCATAACGGGACGGAGGCATGGTACCTGGCCCGCTACCTGAGGAGCCGGGGGGCGAAGGTTCATTTTGATTTCCGCGAAAGCTTCTCCCCGGATGTGGAATTTCCCGCCGTGGTGGGGGTGAAATTGGGAAGCACCGGGCACTTCATCCCGGTGCTGGAGGTGAAGGGAGACCAGATCCACATCGCGGATCCGCTCCGTGGCGGAGAGTGGATCTCCATGGAGGCGTTCCACGCCCGCTATGGCTTCACCGGCTTCCACATGACGGTTTCGAGATGATCTCCTCCATTGCCAGGCGGAGGGATCGCATCCAGATTCCGGACCATGAAGCGACTCCTGTTCTCCGCCCTGCTGCTGCCCCTTTCCGCCTCCGCGCATGATCCCTGGGTGCAGGTGAACGTGGTGAAGCAGGAGCCTAAGCAGCCGGTGTATGCGGACCTGATGCTGGGCAACCATGGCAACAACCACCGGGACTTCCTCCTGGCGAGCAAGATCCCGCTGGCGGCGTCCACCCTGTCACTGGTCGGTGCGAAGGGCGCGGTGACCGACCTGAAGCCGGACATCGTGGATGCCGGGTCCGAGGAGAAAGAGGGCTACTGGAGTGCCAGGATCCCATCCGCGCCCGGAGGCCTGCAGTGCGTGGCGCACACGTATGACGCGGTGGTCACCTACGCGCCGAAGCGGGTGGTGAAAAGCGCGAAGACCTACTTCATCTCCGCCGCCGGGGAGAGTGGTGGCGTCACGTTTTCCGATCCGCTGGGCCACGCGCTGGAAATCATCCCGATGGACGATCCGACGAAGGCCACCGCAGGAATGAAACTGAAGGTGCGCGTGCTTTTCAAGGGCCAGCCACTGGCGGACACGGTGGTGTCCTGCATCCCGCGCGGGGTGGAACTGGACAGCGGCTTCGACCCGGACCATGAGGCGAAGACGGACGCGAAAGGCGAGGCGGAACTGCCACTGCCGGAGGCGAACCGCTACCTGGTGGTGGTCCACCGCAAGGCCCCGGAGGAAACCGGCGAAAAGCACTCCGCGGGCACCGACTACGCGGCGACGCTGACGCTGCTGGCCGGCGAAAAATAAAAGCCACGGACCGTTTCCGGGCCGTGGCTTCCTTGGATCCGGTCGCGCTTACTGGCCGGCCGGCTTGTCGCCTTTGTCCTTCCTGGCACCCCGGTCAGGGCGGGCGGGGATGGCTTTCTTCTCCTCGTCGGAGAGCTTGCCGTCGCCGTCCTTGTCGAAGCGGGCGATCATCTTTTTCTCGCGGTCCTCGCGCATGGCCTTTTTCTCCTCGTCGTTCAGTTTGCCGTCGCCGTCCTTGTCGAATTCCTTCTCATGGGCGGCGCGGGCGGCTTCACGCTCCTCCTTGGAGAGCTTGCCATCCTTGTCCGCGTCGAATTTTTCGATGATCTCCGGAGGAAATCCGCCGCCGCGTTTTGGCTTGTCCTGTGCGCCGGCGAGGGCGGTGGCTCCAAGCAGTGCGCCGAGGATCATCAGTTGGGTCGTCTTCATATGGTTGGTGTATCGGTTGTGTTGAAATCCGGGGTCCGCGTTGGCGTTCCCGCATGATCATGAAACCGGGGGTGGCGCGAAAGGTTGCGGAGAATCAATGAAAGTTCCGGAGCCGCCGTTTGAAATGCGCCGGAATGAGTTGCCACGGACCGGACCGCCGTCTTGGATTTCACCCACCCATGGCAGACTCCTCCACGCCAGCTCCCTCCCCGTCAAAGGGGACCGTCTTCATCCGCCGGACCGCCAGCACGCTGCTGCTGTGGGCCATCGTCGCCGGAACCTGCTACTCGATGAATGCAGCCGCCTATCTGGGACTGCTGGCCGGGCTCACGCTGCTGGCCGCGATGGAGTACTACCGCATGGTGCAGGAGGACGGCGTTCACTGCTATCCACGCCTGGGGATGCTGACCACGGCCGCGTATTGCGGGTTGGTATTCCACACGTTCCATTCCGGAGCGAAGGTGCTGCCGCCGGAGTTCGACCTGTTCGCCATCGCCTTCATCACGATGGCGTCCTTCGCGCTGCAACTGCGCTACCCGGTCCACGGAAATGACGTGCTGCTGTCCGTGGCGTCCACGGTGCTGGGTTTCATCTACATCCCGTTCCTGTTCAACTTCGCCACGCGCATCGTGTTCATCGTCCCGGGGCCCTCGGAGGTGCCGGGGGCGTTCCTGCTGCTGTGGCTGCTGGCCGTGACGAAGTTCACGGACATGGGGGCCTACATCGTCGGCTCCATGATCGGGAAAAAGAAGATGATCCCACACATCAGCCCCGGGAAGACGTGGGAGGGCTTCGCGGGTGCGGTGTTCTTCTCCCAACTGGCGGCGTGCGGTCTCTACGCGCTGATGCCGGTGAAGCTGGCCGTCCTTTCCGGTTGGCCGCACGTCATCGCGCTGGGCTTCCTGCTCTGCCTGTTGGCGGTCATCGGGGACCTGGCGGAGAGCGTGGTGAAACGCGCGCTGGGAGCGAAGGATTCCGGGAAGATCCTGCCGGGCATCGGTGGATCGCTGGACCTCATCGACAGCATCTGCTTCACGGCCCCGGCGCTGTATTTCTATCTGAAATGGGTTCTGAAAGTCGCATGACCTCCACCGCACGAAAACGCCGCGTCGTCCTGCTCGGCTCCACCGGCTCGATCGGGACATCCACGATGAAGGTGGCGGCGATGCTGCGGGACCGCATCGAGATCATCGCTCTGGCCGCCTGCACCAGCGTGGAAAAGCTGGCGGAGCAGGTGCGGGAAACGGGCGTGAAGGATGTGGCCATCCATGATGCGACGAAGGAGTCCGCGCTGCGCGCGCTGGTGCCGGAGGGAACGCGCATCCATACCGGCACGGAGGGTCTGGTCCATCTGGCCACGCTGGCGGAGGCGGACATCGTGCTGGTCTCCATCATCGGCACGGCTGGCCTGCATCCGGCGCTGGCCGCCATCGAGCAAGGGAAGGACCTGGCCGTGGCGTCGAAGGAGATCCTGGTGATGGCCGGCGAGGTCATCACGGCGGCGGCGGAGAAACACGGCGTGAGAATCCTGCCGGTGG
The DNA here is from genome assembly GCF_026625605.1 of Luteolibacter sp. SL250. Lineage (NCBI taxonomy): Bacteria > Pseudomonadati > Verrucomicrobiota > Verrucomicrobiia > Verrucomicrobiales > Verrucomicrobiaceae > Luteolibacter > Luteolibacter sp. SL250. The sequence continues at coordinate 2,070,503 of NZ_CP113054.1, read as the reverse complement.
ACAGCGAGCACAACGCCATCTTCCAGTGCCTGGACGGCCACCGCGGTGGCGAGGCGGAGGTTTCCCGGCTGATCCTGACGGCGTCCGGCGGACCGTTCCGCAGGATGCCTGCGGACCAACTGGCGCAGGTGACGCCGGAGCAGGCGCTGAAACACCCGACCTGGAACATGGGGCCGAAGATCACCATCGACTCCGCGACGCTTTTCAACAAGGGGCTGGAAATGATCGAGGCCCGCTGGCTGTTCGGCATCGGCATGGAGCGCATCGACGTCGTCGTTCATCCACAGAGCATCATCCACTCCATGGTGGAGTTCCGGGATGGATCCGTGCTGGCGCAACTGAGCCGGACGGACATGTGCTTCCCCATCCAGTATGCGCTGACCTGGCCGGACCGCGTGAAGGGGAACCTGCAGCCGCTGGATTTCCCCACGCTGGCGAAGCTGGAGTTCGAGTCCCCGCGCGACGATGACTTTCCGGCGCTGAACCTGGCCCGCCGCGCCGGCCTGACCGGCGGCACGCTGCCCGCCGTGCTGAACGCGGCGAACGAGGTGGCGGTGGACGCCTTCCGCGCCGGGCATCTCCCCTTCCCTGGCATCTGGGAATGCGTGGCCGCCACCATGGACGCCCACGACGTCCGAACCTCTCCGGATCTGTCCACTGTGGTCGCGGCGGACGCCTGGGCACGGGAAACCGCCCGCGATTTCTGCCAGCATCCCGCCTGATCTTTGCTATCCTTTACTCCGTTCCAGCCATGCACCGCCTTCCCAGCATCCCGCTCCTGATTTCCCTGCTGTCCCTGCCCCTCTGCGGGCTGTCCCACGCGCAACCCGCCGCCGCGGAGCTGGTGGAGAAAGAATACCAGGCATCCATGGAAAAATGGGCGCTGGAACTGCGCCTGGCGGAAACGCCGGAAGCCCGCGCCGCCGCCGTGGCGAAGCGCCCGGATCCCCATGCCGCAGCGAAACGGATGTGGGCAGCCATCGGGGGATCCCTCAAGGAAGGATGGACGCTGGAGCCGGCCTCCTGGTTCCTCAGCCTGGCTTCCAACCTCATCATCCGCAAGGAGGACGGCCTGCCCGGCCCGGCCTATGCCCAGGAGACCAAGGCCATCCGCGAGGCGGTGGAGCAGCACCACCTGAAAAGCCCGGACCTCACCCCCATGTGCTTCGCGCTGACGGCGGGGAATGACCCGGGCACCCTCGCCCTGCTGGAAAAGATCATCGCCACGAACCCGGACAAGAAGATCCAGGGGGTGGCCTCCCTGGCCACGGCCATGGTGCTGAAAAACTCCGGTGACACGCCGGAGCTGATGGCCCGCCGCCTGACCGCGATCAAGAAAGCCATCATCGATTCCGCGGACGTCGAGATCGGCGGCACCAGCGTTTCCCGCATCGCCGCGGACGAGCTTTACATCATCCGTTACCTGACGAAAGGCCGGGTGGCACCGGACCTGCAGGGGACGGACTCCGCAGGACGCGCGCTGACGCTTTCCGAGCAGAAGGGAAAGATCGTCGTACTGATGTTCTGGAACAGCAACATCTCGGAAGCCAACCGGGTGGTTGAGTTCGCCAACGGCCTGCAGGAGAAATTCCAGGGCCAGCCGGTGGTCGTGCTGGGCGTGAACAATGACCCTCTCGAGCAACTGCGTGGCTTCCAGGCGGACGGCACCGTGCGCTTCCGGAATTTCAGCGATCCGGAGAACAAGCTTTCCGCGGAGTACCGCATCGGCCACTGGCCGCTGATCTATGTCCTGGATGCGGAGCGGAAGGTCAGCTTCACCGGTGCCCCCGGCTCCTTCGTGGAGCTGGCGGTGGAGGCCCTGCTGAACCCCGCGCCGGCCACCCCGGCGAAATAAATCCCTACACGCACCCACACCCATGGCCATGCTAAGAAATCTATCCGGCGCCCTGCTCGTCTTCATCCTGTTCCCGGTCACCCTGTGGACCGTGGGGGCCATCTGGTTCGACGGGCCGCTGCCAGGCGTCGGCAACGGACTGCTGGCCGTGTTCTGGGTGATCCTGCTGGCCTTTGCCGTCACTCGGTCCCGGAAGCTGCGGCTGCGCTTCGCCGGGTGGCTGCTCATGTTCCTGGCGGTGCTGGTGCCATGGCTGCTCAAGAAGCCGTCGAACGACCGCGACTGGGAGGTGGAATCCGCCAACGTCCCCGGCGTGACCATCGAGGGGGATCTGGTGACTTTCACGAACTTCCGCAACTTCGACTACCAGCCGGACGGCACGCCCATCGAAAAATGGGAGACGAAACAGTTCCACCTGTCCAAGCTGAAGCACATGGACTTCTTCATGACCTACTGGGGTGGCCGTACCCTGGTGGGCCACCCCATCTTCAGCTTCGACTTCGGGGACGAAGGTCACGTGGCATTCTCCATCGAGAGCCGCCGGGAAAAAGGCGAGACGTATGACGTGCTGACCAGCCTCTACAAGCAATACGAGCTGATCTACATCGTCGGCGCGGAGAGCGATGTCATCCGCCTGCGCACCAACTTCCGCAAGGGCGAGGATGTCTTCCTCTACCGCCTCAAGATCAAGGAAACCACGACCCGCATGCGCTTCGCGGAGTATCTGGACTCCATCAACCGCTTCCAGGCGCGCCCCGCCTGGTACAACGCCATCACCGCGAACTGCACCACCGCCGTGCGCGGACAGATCACCACGGAGGAACGCCACTCGCTGGACTGGCGCATCCTCGCCAACGGCAAGCTGGACGAGGCGCTCAACGAACTGGGCATCTTCGACAAATCCCTCCCCTTCCCCGAGCTGAAGCAGCGCAGCCACATCAACCCCGCCGCGCTTGCGAATCCGGATCCCGCCACATTCTCCGAGACCATCCGCAAGGGAGTCCCCGGTTTCGAGTGAGGATGGGACAAAAAGGGAATGAAGATCTCACTTCATTCCCGCCAGCAAGGGGGTATGGTGGAGGGATGAAAGCCGCACTTCCAGAACGTGCCTCCATTTCCGCAGCCATCATCCTCGCCGCATTCCCGCTGATGTCCTCCGCGCAGCCCGACGGCGGCGGGCCTTCCATCCCGCTCACCGCGGAGAAGGACGGTTGGCAGACCTACCGGAACGCACGCTTCGGCATGGTGCTGCCGGTGCCACCCGGGATGACGGCGCAACGCCCGCCGGACAATGGCGGCGGCCAGGCGTTCCGCTCCGCGGACGGAAAGGCCGAACTGATCACCTGGGGTTCCTTCAACATCGATGGCATCGGCGACGTGGCGAAGCGCTGGGAGGCCGCCCTCATCGAGCCGGGCCGAACCATCACCTACAAGCGGAAGACGGAGAAATGGTTCGTCATTTCCGGCGCCCGCAAGGACGGCTCCGCCTTCTACGAACGCTACGATGCGGACGCGAAGTACTGCGCCGGATGGCTGGTCACCCATCCGCAGGAAGAGGAAAAGAAATGGTCCGCGCTGATCGAGCGGATCGCCAAGGACTACGCGGCGAACCTCGGCAAAGGCGCGGATACCCTGGAGTGACCCCTCTCCGAAAAAAGATGGAGTTCCCGGAAGGATCGTTCATACGTTGGACGTATGAATTGCATGCAAAACCCATCTTGCGTTGTTCTTTCCGTTCTTCTGGCCGGTTCCGCGCTCGCTGCGGACTTTCATGTCTCCCCTGCCGGGTCCGGGACGAAGGACGGCGGCAGCGCGGCGAACGCGGCTCCCGGGGCATCGGCATCCGCGCTCTTCAACGACACGCTGCAAGCGGGTGACCGGCTCCTCTTCTCCGCCGGTGACTACCATGGCCTGTCGCTGAACCTTGCCAAGGGCGGCACGGAGGAAAAGCCGAAGGTGATCCTCGGTGCGCCGGGCGCGGTGTTCTCCTCCAACTGGACGATCGAGAAGCCGGACAAAGGCGCCACCGCCATCACCCTGGCACCGGGGCTCTCCCATGTGGTGTTCAAGGATCTGTCGGTCCGCAACTACTGCTTCGTCGTGCGGGCGAACCCGGCAAAGGATGCCCCGCGCTCCGGCCTGGTCTTCGACAACTTGGATATGCAGCAGATGCGTCACGGCTTCTACCTGTCCGACTGCGATGACCTGGTCTTCACCGGCTGCGACATGAAGCGTTACAGCAAGCACGGCTTCCGCTTCGAGCAGGGCTGCGACCGTGTGAAGGTCAGCAAATGCACCGCCGACTGTTCCGAGGGAGACGCCGTCTGGGAGACGAAGACGGAGGTCTTCACCTTCGGCTTCCTGCTCAACAACGGCGGCGAGCCGAACACCTCCTTTGTCTTCGAGGACTGCCTGGCGACGAACAACATCAAGTCCAACCAGACGGTGAAGTACACCAACGGAGATGGCTTCGTGGCGGAGGGCAACTCGCAGGATGTGACCTATACCCGTTGCCGCGCGCTGCGCAACCAGGACGGCGGCTTCGACCTGAAGGTGAAGGATGTGAAGCTGACCGACTGCATCGCCACCGGCCACCGGCGGGACTTCCGGCTGTGGCACAACGCGACGTTGAAGAACTGCTTCGGCGGCTGGTCGCAGACCGGCCTGTGGACGAAGGGTGGCCCCGTCATCCTTGATAATTGCACCTTCATCGGCCACCGGCACGCTTCCGTGGAGATCGAGGACAAGGCCCCAGGCCCCCTCACCCTGAACAACTGCCTGTTGGTGACCGGAGATGCGAAGGTCGGAGCGGCCATCGGAAAATACGACGGCACCGGCACCGTGGTGGTGAAGACCGCGGAGGAAGCGGGAATCTCCAGCCCGAATCCGGCGTGGGACGGACAGGGCCCCGCCATGAACAGCACGAAGCATCCCGGCAAGGGCTACCGCGCCGTCCGCTGATCCCATGTGGCGGATGATCCTCCGCCATGAGATCACCCGAAAGTGGCACCACGACATGCCACTTCAGGGGTATTGCCTCTTCCCGCTGCTTCCGTTGGAATGGGATACCGGACAAAAACCCATCTCCGTCCGGTTTTCCGGAGGAAAGGTCTGAACCCACCTTTCCCCGTTTTGAGAACCCATGAAAACCCGAGGATCAGAATGGACGTTGATGGCTTCACTCGCAGCGTGGCTGCTCATCACGGAGGCCGGTGCGCAGACCACCTTGACCCAACCCCTGGTGGGCCAGTTCGGAGATGCCGGCAACATCGTCGGCAGTGCCAGCGCCGTCCCCGGCAATGATCTGGCTTCTTTCAACACCGCGATGTCGGCGGCTTTCGGCGCATCCGCCGGTGGCGTGTTTGACTTCCCATCCACCACCGCCATCACCGCAAACACCACCGTCCTGAGGGGGACGACGGCGTCGAAGGACTTCCAGGTCACCTTCAGCAGGGGCATGCAGGCGTTCAACAACGGCGCCACCTATACGGCCAGTTCCGGAACCCGCGGGACCACCACGAACTCCACGCCCGGAGACTACAGCATGAGCTTCGGTCCGGTCCGGGGCGTGCCGGGTGGAGAGACCCTCGAAAGCAACTTCGTCAGCGGGGTGGGATTCGTCGCCATGTCGCGGACAAACGCCGCTGCGGATGGGAACGTCTTCCCCCTGGACCTCCGCGCCACCGCGACCTTCTCCGACGGCTCCACCGAGGTGGTCACCAGCGGGCTGTCCGGCACCCGGGGGGAAAACGTCTTTTTCGGTTTCACCGCCCCCTCCGGCCTTGCGGTGCAGGGCATCCAACTGGAAGCGTTCCAGTCCGGAACCACCGTCCCCGTCTCCGCCCGCATCGGGCTGGATGACATCGGCCTCATCATTTCGGAAACTCCGTTCAGGTTCACCGTCATCACTCCGGAAAATTCCTACCTGCTCCCCGGTGCGGACTTTATTTTTGGCGTGGAGTCTCCCGTGGAGATCCATGCCGGAAACGTCACCCTCATGCTGGACGGGCAGGACGCGACCAGCCGCCTTTCCTTCGGCGGCACACCTCAGGCGCGCGAGATCTCCATCACCGGCCTGACCCCCGGCAACGACCATGAAGCCATCGTCACCATCGATGCCGGAGGGAATACCCTCGTCCGCACCTACCGCTTCACCACCCGGGAACCCGCACCGGAGATAGCCGCGGTCACGCGGAATGGAAGCTACCTCCACCCGGCGGCGCATTTCGAGTTCACGGTCCGCCCGTATCCCGGTCTCTCCATAGCCCCTGCGGATGTCACCTTGTCCCTCAACGGCACACCGGCCAACGGCAGGCTCTCCTTCGGCGGCACTCCCGGAAACCTGGAGGCCTCCATCTCCGGCCTGGTCCCCCACCAGAGCTACCACGCCACCATCACCTCCAGCAGCGCTCACGGGCTATCCACCACCCGGACCTATCATTTCCATACCCTCGGGACCCCGCTCGCCCTTTCCGACACCGGCGGATTCACCGACAACAGCATCTATCCCACCGGTGATTTCCAGCCCACCACCCATGGTTCCTCAATCTGGCAGCCGCAGGTCGGCGCGAACCAGGCACTGATCATCAATACCGGAGAACCGGGATATGAAAAGGTGCTGCGGCGCCCCCAGGGCGGCGGCGCGCGGGCGGACTATCTTTATTTCCCACCGCTGGCCGACGGCGTTCTGAAAGTGGCGTTCGACGCCCGCGTTTCCGAGGCCGGCCACCGCACGCTGGACATCGCTGTCATGCCGGACAGCACCAACAACACGCTGATGGCAGGGTTCCTCCAGTTCGGCCTGACGCCGAACAAGATCAGCTATTTCGACAATACCAACTATTACGCGATCGATGACTCCAACCTCGATACGGAATGGCATCACTACGAACTCATCCACCACTACAGCGGCCCCAACGCACGCACCTATGATCTCTACATCGATGGAACGCTCACCGGCTGGAGGATCCCCTGGCGCAACGGCTTCGACGGCCCCCTTGCCCGGCTGCGCATCCAGACCATCGCGGTGCCCGGCGGTGCATCCCCGGGGGTGGTGGACATCGATAACATCGTCATCACCGCAAGCCCTCTTGAGGTGACGCCCATCGCCGCACCGGTGACCACCACCCAGTTGGGGCAGGGCGTGGTTTACAAGAAATTCACCCACTCGAATCTCTTCTCATCGAAGCAGAACGTCTTCGTCACCGAGATCAACCTGAACGATCCCTCCCCCCGTCTGGCCTTCCCCCATGCCAACGGCAGCCTCCGCACCGTCCCGCAGTTCGCAGGAACGGTCTCCGGGGCCGTGGCTGCCATCAACGGGCAGTTCTTCAACGGTTCCGGATCCATCCAATACTTCAAGGCGGGCGGCACCCTCATCAATCCGACCGACAACGCACAGGATCAACAGGCCGTCACGGATGACGGCCTGGGCACCCCGAACAGTGTCCGGATGGTGCAGAAACCCGGCGACGGATGGGAGAGCCTCGACGATGCCAACATCATGTCCACCGGGCCATGGCTGTTCCGCGATGGCGTCCGATGGACCGACTATGATCCGGGGGACACCGACTTCGCCAGCGTCCGCCATCCCCGGACCGCAGCCGCCTGGACGTATGACAACCGGCTTCTCCTCATCGCCGTCGATGGCCGGACATCAGCCTCCGCAGGGATGACCATCCCTGAACTCCAGACCTACATCGACTCCCTCGGCTGGATCAAATACGCGACCAACTACGACGGCGGCGGCTCCACCACGCTGTGGTCGAATGCTGGAGGCGGAACGGTCATGAACGTCCCCGCCTCCGACCCTCTCCGCCCCGTTGCCAACGCCATCGCTGTTACGGCGGCCCCGGTGGCCTCTCCCGCCACCCCTGCCAGTGTGGCCGCCGTGGAAGGTGAGGCACAGGTTTCCCTTTACTGGCAGCTTTCCTCCGGTGCCACCAGCTATGAGATCCGCCGCGCGGAGTCCGTGGACGGCCCTTACGAAGCCATCGCCAATCCCGCGAACACTTGGTTCACCGACACCAACATCACTCCGGGCAGCCGCTATTTCTACATCATCATCGCGAAGAACTCCGCCGGAGAAAGCATCGGGACCGCGCCGCTCGGCACCGGTGCCCCGGACGGCGCCCCGCTGGTCCCATCGGTCGCCATTTCCATCACTTCCGGCACTGTAAACCTTACCTTCGGCACCGAAAGCGGGCGCAGCTACCAGCTCCAGCGTTCCACCGATCTGAAGCCCTCCGGCTGGGACAACATCGGGGACCCCGTGCCAGGCACCGGTTCCCCCATACTCCTCCAGGATGCCTCCGCCGACCCAGCCGCCTTCTACCGCATCTTCATCGATTGACGCGTGCCATCCAAGGCTACCTGCGCGAACGCCCGCCGAAGCACATCACGCTGACGACGCGGGCGTCCTCCGCCGTGTCATTGTAGAGGCGGTGGTTCGCCTCCGCATCGAAGTAGATGCTGTCCCCTTCCTTCAGAGCGATGATCTCATCCCCGAAAAGGAATTTCACCTCCCCTTCCAGCACCATGAGGAACTCCTCCCCCTCATGCTGCAGCGCCTCCTGCCTGCCGCCGTTGGCAGGCACGCGGATCTCGAACGGCTCCATCACGCGGTCCGCCCCGCGGGCGACGAGGGACTCATAGTAGTTGTTGAGCCGCGGGTCGTCCGTCTGCGCGCGGTTGCGCTCGATGATCTGCCGTTCCCCGCGCCGCACCACGCTGATGGACGGCTTTTCATCCAGTCCGTCCAGCAGGTCGGAAAGCTTCAGGCCCAGCGCCTCGGTCAGCTTTGACAGGGTGATGAGCGTCGGGGTCACGCGGAAGTTCTCCACCTTCGACAGCAGGCCTTTGGCCAGTCCGGATCGTTCCGACACTTCATCCAGAGTGAGTCCCCGCTGGAGGCGGGCGTCCTTGAGGCGTTGGGCGAGTTCGACCAGATTCACGGTGATCCTGCGGTGTCTTCTTTCCGCGCGCCGCACCTTAGCCGCCGTGCGCGGCTTTGGAAACAACATCCACAGCTTCGTGGCGAAACCGGCACCGGCGCGTTCCGTTTTCCGGCAAGGTATGCCGCTTTCCCGTGGAACGGCACGTTTGCCATGGCGCTGATGGTCTCCGGCACGGCAGAAGGGCGGCATGGTTGGAAAATCCACCGGTTTTTCCAACCGCCCCGGCGATCTGAAAGCAACCGGCGTGCCCGCCGTAGGTAACGGCCCCTTTTTCACATCATCCAACAGAAACCCCACAAGCGAACCCATGCACAAACTCATACCGACCTTCACCCTTTCAAGCCTGCTGCTGGCCAGCACCGGATTCGGCGCGGAGCCGGAGAAATACGACCTCGTCATCTACGGCGGATCCAGCGCTGCGGTCGCGGCGGCGGTACAAGCAAAGAAGATGGGCCGCAGCGTGGTGGTGATCGAGCCATCCGACCGGATCGGCGGACTGACCACCGGCGGCCTGGGCCAGACGGACATCGGCAACAAACACGTCATCGGCGGCATTTCCCGCGACTTCTACCGGGCGGTGCGCACCTGGTATCTGAAACCGGAATCATGGAAATGGGAGAAGAAGCCGGAGGGCGGAGCCTTCCGCGGCACCGGCCAGAGCCAGACCGCCGCGGAGGAGGACACGCTGTGGACCTTCGAGCCATCGACCGCGCTCGCCATCTACCACGACTGGGTGAAGAAGCATGACATCAAGATCATCTACGGCGAGAGGCTGAACCGGAAGGGCGAGGCGAAGAGCAAGGACAACGGAACCGGCTACTGGACCGCCGCCCCGGGCACGGTGGCGGAGGGTGTGGTGAAGGACGGCAACCGCATCACGGAGATCGTGATGGAGTCCGGCAAGCGCTTCTCCGGGAAGTTCTTCATGGATGCCACTTACGAAGGCGACCTCATGGCCTCCGGCGGCGTCGCCTACACCGTCGGCCGCGAGGGCTTCGATGTCTATCAGGAGACGCTCAACGGCGTGCAGACGCTGAAGGCGCGGCACCACCAGCTCGCGGATGGCGTGGACCCGTATGTGAAGCCGGGGGATCCGTCCAGCGGCCTGCTGCCATGGGTGGACACCACCGGCCCGCAGAAGGAAGGCGCGAGCGACCACCGCATGCAGGCGTTCTGCTTCCGCATGTGCCTCACGGACGTGAAGGAGAACCAGATCCCCTTCCACAAGCCGGAGGGCTACGACGAGCAGTGGTACGAGTTGCTTTTCCGCCACTTCGAGAAAGGTGGCGGCGAGGGACGTTTCCCATGGATCAACTCCCTGATGCCGAACCGCAAGACGGACACGAACAACCGCGACGGCTTCTCCACCGACTTCATCGGCCAGAACTACGAATGGCCGGAAGGCACCTATGACAAGCGCAAGGAGATCCGCGCGAAGCACTTGCTCTACCAGCAGGGCGTGATGTGGAGCCTGGCGAACCACCCGCGCGTGCCGGAACGCGTGCGTGCGGAGGTGTCCAAGTGGGGCATGACCAAGGACGAGTTCACCGACGGCAACGGCTGGCAGGGACAGATCTACGTGCGGGAAGGCCGCCGCATGATCTCCGACCTGGTGATGCTTCAGCAGCATTGCCAGCAGGAACGCCCGGTGGAGGACTCCGTCGGCATGGGCGCCTACACCATGGACTCCCACCATGTCCGCCGCCACATCGACGAAAAGGGCCAGGTGAAGAACGAGGGCGACGTGCAGGTTGGTGGCTTCCCTCCGTATCCCATCAGCTACCGCAGCATCGTCCCGCGTGAACAGGAATGCTCGAATCTGGTGGTTCCCATCGCCCTCAGTTCCTCCCATATGGCCTTCGGCAGCATCCGCATGGAGCCGGTGTTCATGATTCTGGGCCAGAGCGGCGCGACCGCCGTGAGCCATGCGATCGAAGCCGGCACGACGCTGCAGAAGGTGGACTACGCGAAGCTGCGCGAACGCCTGCTGGCGGACGGGCAGGTGCTGAACTACACCGCGCCACCGAAGGACCGCACGAAGCTGAAGGACATCAAGGAACTGAAAGGCACCATCGTCGATGACGGGGCCGCGTCCCGCAACGGCGGCTGGTCCGCCTCCACCCTGCTCATCGGCGTGGGTGAGGGCTTCCAGCACGACCACGCCGCGGGCGATGGCAAGGCGGTCGCCAAGTTCACCGCGAAGCTGCCGAAGGCCGGCACCTACGACGTGCAGGTGGCCTACGTGGCGAACAACAACCGCGCGGACAACGTGCCGGTGACCATCGCAGCCAAAGGCGGTGACAAGCAGGCAACGCTCAACCAGAAAAAGGCACCCGCCATCGATGGCAGCTTCACCTCCGTCGGCCGCTTCGAGTTCGACAGTGAAGGCAGCGTCACCATCACCAACAAGGACACCAACGGCCACGTCGTCATCGACGCCGTGCGCTGGATGCCGGTGGACTGACACGTCCGCTCCTGAATGAAAAAGCCGCCTCCGGATCTCCGGCGGCGGCTTTCCCTTTTCCAGGAAACCAGAGGGAGAAGGTCAGCGGCGGCGGCGCGCCATGAAACCGAGGCCCGCGAGACCGGCGAGCATGGCGGCCGAAGGCTCCGGGATGACTTCATAGCTGATGACCAGCGTCGGGCGGTATCCTGCGGTCGCTCCTTCGGAACTCACCAGACGGGTGAAGAAGCTATCCGACGTGGCGTTGGACGTCATGATGTAGTTGAGTTCACCGCCGGTTCCGATGATGGACTGGACATCCGCGACGAAGGCCGAGCTGCTGCCAAACGTGCGCGCGACGTCCGAGGTACTCCCGGGATTGGAGACGGTGATGGTGCTGAGGGGCGTACCCGCCGTCCCTCCCGGAGTGGTATCTCCGGTCGCACTGTTGCCATTTCCATCAGGATCCGCCCAGATGGCGCCGGATTCGGTGAAGCTGAATCCGTAGTCATTCAGGGTCACTGTCAATGCACCGTTGCCCAGGCCCGGCGTCGTCGCCAGCCGGACATCCATGGTCACTCCCGTCACAACGATGGACTCACCCGGACCCAATGTGATCGGAGCGAGGGTGAAGCTCAGCAGTGCGTGGAGGGCGTAACTGTTGTTGTTGTAGCCGATGATGAGGGTGCCGTCGTCAGCGCTGGATGTCCCTTCGCCACGGATCGTGCGGTCCGCGGCCGGGGTCAATGAGATCACGGCAGCCTGGGTTGAGGCCAGACCGGACAGGGCGGAAAACGCGGCAAGGGCAAAGGATCGCTTCATCGGAGGGCAGTTGGGGGAATCACGCGGGCTTTGTCAATGCGTGGGGGGCGGAAAGGGAAATGCGGCGTCCCTGCCAGTCACGGACTCAACAAGCCCCCACTTCGATCCGGGATGCCTGCAGCCCCTCGATGACCACGGAGGATCCGGCGGCCACCGCCAGCCGGTCGCCGGGTTGCAGCACCACATCACCCGCATCACTCCTTCCACTGGTGATCCAGACGGTGCCCTCGCTGCAGCTTACCAGCAGCCGCCGCACGGGGGAGAGCCGCACGGTCTCCCGCTCCGACAGCTCCCTCGACAGGCGGATGCTCCCTGCCCGCCCGCCGAAACAGGCAAAGGAAAGACGGCGGAGAAATGGGAGCGGAGGCAGCACCAGTTGCATGCCTTCCACCTTACCCCTTCCCGGCGGAGCGGGAATCCACACCCTCTTGGGTTTCCTACCTGCACAGATCATCACTTTGGAAAAACTGTACAGGCACAATCTGCGATTCCCTGTATATTGTCCAGGTCGCCGCCTTCCGGCACACTCGCAGCCATGGCCCAGGAACTCGCAACCCCGCTCTACCAGCAGATCGCCGAACGCATGGAATCCATGATCGAGGCCGGTTCCCTGCGTGCCGGGGACCGCATCCCCTCCGTGCGCCAGCTCAGCGTCCAGCACCATGTCAGCGTGCCGACGGTCATGCAGGCCTACACCTTGCTGGAGAACCGCAGCCTGATCGAAGCCCGGCCGAAGTCCGGGTTCTACGTGCGCCCCCGCTTCGCCAACGCGCTGCGCGCCCCGGAGGCGGCGAAGTACAAGTCCACCGTCACCTGCCTGTCCGGCTTCGCCTCCTGTCTGTCCATGGCGGACGACATGATCGATCCGTCGCTCGTCCCCTTCGGCGCGGCGGCCCCCGGCGCGGAACTGCTCCCGCTGGACAAGCTTTCACGCCTCACCGCGTCCATCGTCCGCCGCTCACCGTCGGCGGCGATGAAATACGATCCCGCGCCCGGCAGTTTCGCACTGCGGAAGCAACTCAGCCGCCGCTCCCTGGACTGGGGATGCAGCCTTTCGCCGGACGATTTCGTGGTGACCATCGGCGCCAGTGAGGCGCTCCACCTCGCCCTGCTCGCAACGACCAAGCCCGGGGACACCGTCATCGTGGAATCCCCCGCCTACTACGGCACGCTGAACCTGATGGCTCAGTTGAAGCTCCGCGTGGTCGCCATTCCCGCCTGCTCCGCGGACGGCATCGACATCGAGGCGGTGGGCAAGGCGCTGGGCCGTCATCGTGTGTCCGCCATCCTGGTGGTGCCGAGTTTTTCCAACCCCGTGGGCGGGCTGATGCCGGAAGCCAACCGCCTCGCGCTGCTGCAGCTCGCGGAGATGCACCATGTCCCGGTCATCGAGGATGACATCTACGGCGACCTGCCGCACGACGGGCCGCGCCCGCGCTGCATGAAGGCGATGGACTCCAACGACAACGTGATCCTCTGCGGATCCTTCTCAAAGACCTTGGCTCCCGGCTATCGGGTGGGCTACATCGCCGCCGGGAAGTACATGCCACGCATCATGGAGCTGAAGCACGCCTTCAACCTCGGCGGCTCATCGCTTTCCGCGCTGGCCATCGCGGAGTTCCTCAAGACCGGCGGTTATGAACGTCACCTGAGGAAGCTGCGCCACACCTACCGCCAGCAGGTCTGCAAGATGCGGGAAACGGTGGCCGAGGTTTTCCCGGACTCGACGAAGGTGAGCAACCCACAGGGCGGATTCGTGCTGTGGGTGGAGCTGGAGGAAGGCACCGACGTGCTGCCCATCTTCCGGCAGGCACGCGCCGCCGGCATATCCTTCGCTCCGGGTCCCCTGTTCTCTCCGGACGGACGTTTCACCAACTGCCTGCGCCTGAGCTGCGGCCACCCGTGGAGCGAAAAGATGGAGGCCGCGCTGGGCACGCTGGGAAAAATCGTCCACGCGGCGGTGTGATGGCGCAGGCAACAGGTCATAAAAGTAACTCCCAGCCAAACGAGACATGAGCTTGGTTGTGGCCAGAGCATCCGCGGAAGATCGACCGATCTTGGACCGGCTGTTGCAGCTCTACCTTCATGAACTTGCGAGCCATGATCATTCCCCGATCGGGGATGACGGTTTGTTCGAATATCGGTGGTGGAATCTCTACTGGAGCAGTCCTCATCGACATCCGTATATTCTCCGATTCGAAGAAAATTTGGCCGGTTTCGCTCTCGTGCGATCACGGGAAGAAGGCGAGGTTGGTGAGTGGCAATGGCAAATCGCGGAGTTCTTCATTCTCCCGGCTTTCCGGAAGAGAAAGATAGGCTCCATAAGTGCTCATACCCTTTTGCTGAGCCGGGCTGGCATGTGGGAGGTTCCGTATGATGTCTCCAACGTGGCGGCCCGACGATTCTGGACCTTGATCGCGGCAGACCGTGATCTGACAGCAAAGGCAATCCCGGCAGGCCCAGCCCGGGAATGTTTTCTCATCAGGACAACGGAGGGAGAGGCCGGCAAGCCGCCCGTCGCAGGGTAGGACCGCCGCGCTCCGCCGGACTACATCATTCCGATGCGATCTCCCGGGGAAGCGGAGGTTCCCCAGCCGTCATGGCGCAGCCATGACGCTACGGAACGTCACGCGTGGCGCGCGCTGAAGAAGACCTCCATGCGGTGGTTGAGGTCGGCGTAGAAGCGTTGCTTGATGGCCTCCAGCGCTTCGCGCTTGTGGCTTTCCGCGATGCCGATGTTCTGTTCCTCCATCTTCATCTTATCGGCGAAGGCACGCTCCATCTCGATGAGTGAATCCAGGAACTCGCGGGCGGCGCGGGTGTGTTCCACGCCATCGACCAGCGCGTGTTCCAGCCGCTGGTTGCGGGTGACGGCGATGAGGTTGCCGCTGGAGAGCTGTTCCATGTAGCGGCTGCGGCTCTGCTTGTAGGCCTTGTGCTCGGAGTCGAAGGAAATCTCATCCCGGTCCACCAGCGAGTCATACGGCCCCGGTTTCGTGAAAAACTTCACGATGAGCGGGATGGTATCCACCAGCATGAAAAGGGCGGTGAGGATGATGTAGGTGTAGAAGGCGAACTGACCGCCCTCGTTCCCGGCTTCGAACAACGCATGCAGGGCCAAGGTCTGGGTCAGGATGTCCTTCCGCGGCTCCGCCCGGATGGCGGCCAGACGGTCGGACTCCTCCGCCACCACGGCGGTCAGCTCCCCCTGTACGACCTCCAGTTCCTTGATCCGGCTGTCGATCTGCAGCTTGATGGTTTCCCGCAGACCGTTCTGCTGGGTGACGAATTGCTCCGCCTGGTCCTGCTCCACCTTCTGCTTGAGGGCGGCGACACGGTCGGCCTCCGCCTGGTTCGCCTTCTCGATCTCCGCGAGCTTCGCTTCGAATCCGGCGATGGCCGTGGCCTCCGCCTGGCGCGACTGGGTCTGGAGGTTCGCTTTCTCAGCGGTCAGGTGCTCCAGCAGCGCACCCATGCGCTTTGATTCCTCCCGGCGCGGTTCAAGCTGGTCCGCGCGGATGGAGCGGGCGCGCGGCCCCTCCCCGGACAGTCCGGAACGCTGGCCGTTCAACTCCCGCTCGAACTCCGCCTGCCAGAATCCCAGCTCCGTCTGGAGCTTCGCATACTGCGGGCTGAGTTCCTCGAATTGCTTGTCCACCACGGTGAGCCGCTCGCGGAATGGCGCGGTTCCTTCGTCGATCGCCGCCTTCAGTTCCTTCTGCTGCTCCGCCGTCAGGCCTGGGATGGCGGCGTCAGCGTTCTCATTTTCCTGGAGGATGAACTTCGCCTGGAAGGACTCGTTCCACTTCTGCCGTTGTTCGGCGATGGCGGCTTCCAGTTTGGTGATGTTGCCGCGGACCTTTTCCTTCTCCTTCTCAAAGCCGGTGCGGACGATCTCGATCTCCGCCGCGCGGTCCTTCTCGATCACCGAGGAAACGGTGTCCCGGAACAGCAGCAGGACCAGCGGGTGGGCGATGGTGATGCCCATGAGAATGGCCACCAGCAGGCGCAGGCAGAACTGCGCTCCCTTCCGCATGAAGGAAAGGTATGGCCGGTAACCCGCCAGCAGGGCGCGGTCGATGGTGAGGATGATGAAGGCCCACACCGCCGCCACCGGGTAGATCACCCGCGCATTATCCGTCAGCGTGGAGAGCGCGTAGGCGCAGGCGATGAACGCGAACATGCACGGGACGAGCACAGTCGCACCAAAGGCGACATACTTCCGCTGCTCCCAGTTCGGGCATTGTTCGAGAGTGTGGGTACCGGCTCCGGAGAGCCAGAAGAAGGCGCGTTTGATGGCGTGCATGGAGGTGGAAAAGCGAGAGACTGCCGGGAGAAAGGGTTGGGCGACGGTGCCCTTTGAAACTGGACTTACGGACAACGTCCGGGGAAATTTCATCTCATTTCAAATTTTTTCCAGTCCGGTTCAGCGGAGCCCTCCGACTTTCACCTTGAGCGGCCGGCCCGGATTTCCTACTGTCGTCCTTCCTTTGAAAAACCCCTCCCATGAAGCATTTCCCGACCCTGTCCTCCCGCCGTGCCCTTCTGCCACCCCTGGCCGCCCTCTCCTTTCTCGCGGCAGGCCCGGCGCACGCGGTCCTGCTCATCGCGGATTTCAATGACATCTCCGCGGGCACTCCGGTGAACAAGGCCGGTGGCACCGGCTTCTCCGGAAACTGGAGCGGATCCGCCTCCAGCAACATCATCGCCGGGGACCTCACCTCCACCCTCTACAACGTGCCGCAGACCGGCACCGCCCAGGCCCTCCGGAATGGCAACAACGGAGGCGTCCGCCAGAACTTCCGGACGGTGGCCAACTCCCCGACCGGAGAAATCTGGTTTTCGTTCCTGACCCGCACCATGACCTCCGCGGACGAAACGGACACCGAAAGCGCGGGCATTTCACTGAACCCCGCAAATACAGGCACCCCGTTCAATGATCGCGGCGACTACTACATCCAGATGACCGGCGGCACGCTGGTCTATTCCTTCGGGGCTGGCACGGCGGGTTCCCAGGTCATTTCCTCCACTCCCGGGGTCGCGTCGGACAAGATCTCCCTCATCGTCGGGCGGCTGACGATCAACGCCGGGGGAGCGGCGGACGCCGTCAGCCTGTGGGTGGATCCGGACCTGATCGCCAACAGCGATATCAGCGCCTACACCCCGGCCTACTCCAGCACTACCATCAACATGGCTGACACCATCACCCGGCTCGGCGCGATCAGCTATCAGAATGCCGATCCCGGACTGACCGGTGGCACGCTGGACAACATCCGTTTCAGTGACGGGGCTGGGGATGCCGCACAGGCATTTTACGACGTGACCGGCGTGCCGGAGCCATCCGGCCTCGCGCTGGCCCTGCTGGGTGCCGGCGGATTCCTCGCCCGGCGCAGGAGATAAGGGCGCGGACTTTTTTCCGCCTCGACTTCCCCCGCTCCGCCCGGTCCCATGGCGTGGATGTTGAACCGGTTTTACGGAGCTTTTGACACGGAGCGGCAGTTCAAGGCGGGCGACCCCGCGGACTACCGCACGCCCTTCCAGATCGACCGGGACCGGGTGCTGCACACGCCCACCTTCCGCCGCCTGCAGAACAAGACGCAGGTCTTCTGGAGCGGGGAGTATGACTTCTACCGCACACGGCTCACCCACTCGCTGGAGGTCGCGCAGATCGGCAAGGCGATCTGCCACTGGCTGCTGGCAGGAAAAGAGGGACCGCTCTCCGCGGACTTCTTCATCGACCCGGACCTGGTGGAGGCCATCTGCCTTTCCCACGACCTGGGCCACCCGCCGTTCGGCCATGCCGGGGAACGCTCGCTGAATTTCTTCATGCGCGACCACGGCGGCTTCGAGGGCAACGCGCAGACGCTGCGCCTGCTGACGGAGCGCATCTTTTCCGCGAAGCGGACCGGCATGGATCCCACCCGCGCCTTTCTGGACGGCGTGCTGAAATACAAGTCCCTGTGGAGCGAGCTGAAGAAAGACGACGGCACCCCTCCGGAGCACCACTTCATCTACGACCATCAGCATGTCTTCCTGGACTGGGCCATGGGCGGGAATGACTTCCCGGCGGAATACACCCCGGGCAAGGCGCGGGATGCCTTCAAGTCCATCGAGTGCCAGATCATGGACTGGGCGGATGACACCGCCTACTCCCTCAACGACCTGTCCGACAGTGTCCGCGCCGGATTCCTCAGCATCGCCAAGATCGAGGCATGGGCGGAACAGAACGGGCACCCCACGGATCCCGGCACGCCGCTGGGTGAACTGACAAAGGCCATCCGCGCGCGGAAGGTCGATCCGTTTGTCGGCAGCCGCATCGGGAAATACATCCGCTCCACCCACCTGGTGGAGGACAACAACTTCATGAGCGGCACGACGAACCGCTACAAATACCGCCTGGAGATCGACCCGGAGATG
Source organism: Luteolibacter sp. SL250 (assembly GCF_026625605.1). Classification (NCBI taxonomy): domain Bacteria; kingdom Pseudomonadati; phylum Verrucomicrobiota; class Verrucomicrobiia; order Verrucomicrobiales; family Verrucomicrobiaceae; genus Luteolibacter; species Luteolibacter sp. SL250. The sequence continues at coordinate 2,052,010 of NZ_CP113054.1, read as the reverse complement.
CGGGCGGAGTCGAAGGTCTTCAAGAAGCTGGCCTTCGAGGTGGTGTTCCTATCCCCGCAGCTCAAGCAACTGGAGCACAAGGGCAGCCGCGTGCTGCGACAGCTATGGGACGTGCTGGCGGAACGCTACATCGCCGGACAACCCATCGACGGCCAGTTTTTCCAGCTCCTGCCTGCGGACACGGCGGAGGAAATCCGGAGCGCGGCCGACGAAGCAACGCGCGCCCGGCTGGTGTGCGACTTCCTCGCCGGCATGACGGACGGCTATGCCGTGCGCACCTACAAGCGGCTGTTCATGCCGGACTTCGGCTCCATCGGGGATCTGGTGGGGTGAGGAGGGTGGACACTCCTGTCCACCGGCTGCAATGGGAACCCATAGCAGCGGCATGGCGGGCCAGACAGTCTAATCCGCCCGCAAACTGTGGCGGCTTCCCGCCGCCGTGTCCCTTGTGAAATTCCTGCTGCGGGACGCAGCAGGCACGGCCTGCGCCGGGACGGCGCAGCCACAGTCCGAAAATCGTGGGATCTTGCCGCACTGGCCTGAACATGCTTTGTTGGCGGATGCACTTCCGCCCCGCATTCATCGTCGTGGCCGCATCCTGCCTCATCGCCACCCCGGCATCGGCGGATGAAACGGAAGACCATATCAAGACGATCCGCGCACAATATGCGGCGATCGAAGCGGTGGGCACGAAGGGCGAGGAGATCAAATTCGAAGCGGAGGGCGACCCACTTTCCGGCACGCTCACGCGGTTCCGGAAGGACGGCCAGATGGTGAAGGCGGTCCTCAGCTACACGAGCGGCGACCATGGCGGGTCCGACGAGCGTTTCTACTACCGGGACGGGAAGCTGTTCTTCATCCACGTGACGGACAGTTCCTGGAAGTTCGGCGGCAAGCCGGCGTCAAACGGCCAGCCCGGCACCATCGACGAGGTGACGGAACACCGGATCTACCTCCACGACGGAAAGGTCATCCGCAACCTGACCAAGACGGCGTCCGCCGAATCCGGGGAGGATCTGGCGAAGGCGTTGGCGAAGGCGGAGAACAAGGCACCGGTGGACAGGGAGCGGGAAACCGCGGTGCTTTCCCACGCATCCGCGCTGCCCGGACTGAAAGACGCCGCGGCTATCCTGAAAATGATGGAGTGAGGGTGGAGGCGGCATCCCTTTTCTCCGCTGAAAATTTCTCCTTCGCCGGAAGCCGGGTGTGCCCTTTCGTTTGTGAAAGATCCGCCTCCCAACAGCCGTTTAGCCACCTTTTCCGTGCGTTCTTTCCTCACCATCCTCCTCCTGCTGCCGGCCGTCTCCTCCGCGGATGACTTCACGAACAACGCGCAACCGTTGCTGAAGAAGTACTGCTACGACTGCCACAGCGAGAACAAGCAGAAGGGCGGCATCCAGGTGGACCACCTGAAGACCACGCTGGACGCCTACCAGTACCACCGCTTCCTGGAAAACATCGCCCATGCGGTGGAGGCGGGCACCATGCCGCCGAAAGACGATGTGGATGACGACGAGATCCCCAGCGACGATGAGCGGAAGAAGCTCATCAAGGAGATCCACAGCGCCCAGGAAAAGCTGGTCCATGGCGACTTCCCGAGGAATCCGGGACGCCCGATCGTGCGACGGCTCAACCGCAACGAATACAACTACTCGGTCCGTGACCTGTTCGGCGTGAACTTTTTCCCCGGCCGGGAATTTCCAGCCGATGGAGCGGGTGGCGAGGGCTTTGACAATGTGGGCGACGCCCTTTTCGTGCCACCGGTGCTGATGGAGAAGTATCTGGCCGCATCCAAAAAGATCATCGACGACATCTACGTGAAGCCGGACCTACTGGCCCGCCTGCTGGTGGCGAAGCCGTCCGAGAAAGTCACCCCGCAGGACGCGGCGAAGAACGTGCTGAAATACAACGCCAGCCTGGTGTTCCGCCGCATGGCGACGGACGAGGACATCTCCTCCATGCTGGCGCTGGCGGAGAAGAACCTGTCCGAAGGCCGCCCTTTCGACGAGTCCCTGAAGGCTCCGCTCCAGTCCCTGCTGATGCACCCCGCTTTCCTGTTCCGGTCGGAAGCCGACCAACCGGGAAAGGCCGAGTGGAAGATCGACAACTTCGAGCTGGCGACCCGCCTTTCGTATTTCCTCTGGTCCTCCACCCCGGACCGCCAGTTGCTGAAGCTGGCGTCCGAAGGGAAGCTGTCCGACAACGCGGTGCTGGCCCAGCAGGTGGAGCGGTTGCTCAACGACCCGCGGTCGGAGGCGGTCGCCCGCCACTTCGCCGGGCAGTGGCTGGGCTTCGACGAGGTGCGGGAGGTGGCGGACCCGGACACAAAGCGGTTCCCCTCCTTCACGCCCACCCTGCGGACGGCGATGTACCGGGAGTCGGTCGATTTCTTCAACCACCTGATCCGGGAGAACCGCCCGGTGACCGACCTCATCGACGCGAACTACACCTTCGCCAACGAGGAACTGGCCAGGCACTACGGCATCCCCGGCGTGTCCGGGACACAGTTGCAGAAGGTGGTGCTGACGGACCGCAACCGCGGCGGCGTCATCGGCCAGGCGTCCATCCTGGTCACCACCTCCGTGCCGCTGCGCACCAGCCCGGTGAAGCGCGGCAAGTGGATCCTGGACAGCCTGCTGGGCACCCCTCCCCCGCCACCACCACCGGACGCCGGTGTGCTGCCCGGAGATGACAAGTCCCCGGAGGGCCTGACCTTCCGCCAGCAACTGGAGAAGCACCGCGACCAGCCGAACTGCGCGGGCTGCCACGCGAAGATCGACCCGCTGGGCTTCGGGCTGGAGAATTTCGACGCGGTGGGCCGCTGGCGTTCCACCGACGCGAACGGCAAGCCGGTCGATTCCAAAGCGGAGCTGCCCGGAGGTTTGGGCTTTTCCACCCCCTCGGAATTGAAGAAGATCCTGCTGGAATCCGACGAACTCTTCCTCCGCAACATCGCCCGCAAGATGCTCGCCTACTCCCTGGGACGGCCATTGGAATATTACGACGAACCGGTCGTATCCGACCTGGTCAAAACCCTGCGGGCAAATGAACTCAAGATCCGTCCGCTGATCCAGGCCATCGTGCTTTCCCATCCTTTCCAGAACCGCTCCGCGAAACGCTGAACCTCACTTCCCATCATGGCCAACATCCAGACCAACCGCTGGCACCTGCAACGCCGCACCTTCCTCAAAGGCATCGGCGCGACCCTCGCCCTCCCCGCACTGGAGGCCATGCGTCCCGTGATGGCGGCCGGCACCTGCGGCGGACACCCCATCCGCATGGCCATGCTCTATATGCCCAACGGCGTGCGTCCGGACCGCTGGACTCCGGAAGGCAGCGGCGACAAGTTCAAGCTCTCCCCCATCCTCTCGCCGCTGGAGGCACACCGGGATGACATCCTGGTCATGACCGGCCTGCAGAACAAAAACTCGTTCGGCGGCGACGGCCACTATGTGAAAACCGGCGGCTGGCTCACCGGTACCACCATCACCAAGACCACCGGCTCCGACATCAATGCGGGCGGCGTTTCCATGGACCAACTCGCCGCGCAGCAGATCGGCCAGACCTGCAAGCTGCCCTCCCTGGAGCTGGGCACGGAGTCCGTCGTCTCCGGCATCGACACCAACGTCAACTACACCCGCCTCTACGCCTCCCACATTTCCTGGAAGGCACCGACGGTCCCGCTGCCGTGCGAGATCAACCCGCGTGTCGCCTTCGACCGGCTGTTCCGCACGAAATCCCACAACGGCCAGAAACAGGAAGCGGACCAGAAGTCCGTGCTCGATCTCGTCCGCGAGGACGCAAAGCGCCTGCAGAACAAGCTGGGCCAGTCCGACAAGCAGAAGCTCGACCAATACCTCGACTCCATCCGCGAGGTGGAGCGCCGCATCGAACAGGAAGCGAAGTCGCTCGGCGCCGGTGAGAACCTCTCCCCGGAACTGGCGAAGCACCTGGGCGATCTGGACGCCCGCATTTCCAAGGCCATGGGCAAGGCCTCCCGCGAGGAGGAACTGCACTCGCTGCCGCGCTTCGACCACGGCGAACATTCCCGCATCATGCTGGATCTCATCGTGCTCGGCTTCTGGTCGGACAGCACCCGGGTCTCCACCTTCATGTTCGGCAACGACGTGACCGGCCGGAACTTCTCCTTCGTCGATGGTGTGAACGGAGGCCACCACGACCTTTCCCACCACTCGAACGATGCGGCGAAGCTCGACCAGTACGAGCGGATCAACCGCTGGCACATCGAGCAATACGCCTACATGCTGGACCGCATGAAGCAGATCAAGGAAGGCGACGGCAACCTGCTGGACAACTCCATGGTCGTGTTCGGCTCACCCATCCGTGACGGCAACGCGCACGACCCGAAGAACGTGCCCGTGGTGCTGGCCGGAAAAGGCGGCAACCAGATCAAGACCGGCCGCCACCTGGAGTTCGACTCCGGGACCCCGCTCTGCTCGCTCTGGCTGTCCATGCTGGCGAAGGCCGGCGTGAAGGAACATTCCTTCGCGGACGCCACCACCGCGCTGCGCGGGGTGTGACGCCCTACGGACCAAGGTCTCCGCGTCACTTCATCGGATGGCCCGTGCCGTCCTGCAGCCGCCCGCATCTCCGGTGCGTGACGATGGCATTCCTGCGGCTTTCCTCACCTCCTGATCGGCTTCGGCGAGCTTTTGCCGCCCGATCAACAGTGACCGGCCCCCTCCAGACGACGGGTGAGCCTGCCCGGATGAGTTCATTTTCACCATTTTTTGACCCAACTACCTCCAAATTCACGTTGAGACCGGTTCTTGCAGGCGATCAGGCAATCCGGGGCATTCATGAATCGGGCTGAATTTGTCTCCAAACGGGAAATGAAGGCCCCTCATGGCTTCAAACATTGTTGCAATTTTCACAAAATCAGCGAATTGCGACTTTTTTCGACTACTACGCAAAAATACGTAATTTTTGACTTCGGCACGAAATCTGTCTGCGCACCCAATCAATAATGTTTCATATTTGATAGGCAATGGGTTACAACAACAGATTCAAACACACGCTTCGTAGCGTATGAAGACCGATGCCTTTGGAAGCGATTCATTTGTACGTTTTCCGGTCTTTTTTCACTATTGAAATTGCGGCGGTTTGGAAAAATCATCAAAATAGAGTCAGTTACAACTATTCACAATGTCACATCATTCAACCCTGTTGAATGGCATGACGCATGCAAAGGGCTGCGGGCGAACCGGTCGGGCTTTCCGTCACTGACGGAGAGGCCACTCCGGGCCTCCACAAACCAACTACCATGCAGATCAAGAAACTACTCCCGGGCTCCGGCCCCATGCTGATGGCAGGTCTCGCCAGCCTTGCCCTCATTCCCCAAGTTGAAGCCCGCCGGACGACGGGTGAAGCGGCACCCACCACCACCCCGTCCTCGGATGCGCCGGTCGAAGACGTGGTCATGTTCCAGCTTGAGAACGCGACCATCGAGGACATCCAGACCGCGATGAAGGAAGGTTCCCTAACCTCCGTGGAGCTGGTGAACCTCTACCTGCGCCGGATGCAGGCCTACAACGAGTCCAGCACCATCTCCCCGGTGGCCCCGCTGAACTCCGTGCTCTTCCTGAACCCGGACGTGCTGGAGGACGCGGCCCAGGCGGACCGCCTGCGGAAGCAGGGGATCGTCCTCGGACCTCTCCATGGCATCCCGTTCCTGGTGAAGGGCTCCATCCCGATCCGTGACATGCCGCTCTCCGGCGGTGTGACCGCCTGGCGGAACGTCATTTCCAACGGCGACGCCTGGTGCGTCGAGAAGCTGCGCCAGGCCGGCGCGGTGGTCATGGGCCATGCGAACATGGACAGTTGGGCCAGCTCCGCGACCAACTCCACCTCCCAGATCGCCGGTTCGGTGCGCAGCGCCTATCTGCAGGGTGCGCTTCCCGGTGGTTCCTCCGGTGGTTCCGGTGTTTCGTCCGGCGCCTATCTCACGAATTTCACCTTCGGTGGTGAGACGGGTGGTTCCATCCGCAACCCGGGCGACCGCAGCGGCCTGGTGGCCTACAAGGTCAGCGGCGGCTCCATTTCCGTGAACAAGATCATCCCGCTCGTCCCGGAGCGCGACGTCATCGGGCCGATGACCCGCAGCGCCCTGGACAACGCCATCGTCCGTGACGTGGTGGGCGTGAAAGATCCGGCCGACCCATGGGCGCCGATCCTGCCGATCCTCGAGGACCGCCGCAAGCTGCCTGAGACCGGCTACACCGCCGCGGTGAAGACCGCCACGCTCGCCGGAAAAAAGATCGGCGTCATCGGCACCTACGTCGGACTCCCGCACCCGAACCCGGGGATGGGCGCGACCTCGAACACCACCACGGTCCAGACCACCACTCCGGCCACCAAGGCCCTCATCGACCAGATGATGGTGGACATGCGCGCCGCCGGTGCATCGATCGACTTCGTCTACATGCCGCCCGCGGTCAGCACCACCTACCCGCTGGGTGAAGGTGCCCCGACGCTGGCGCTGAACGGCGCCTACAGCAACCACGTCGCCTCCTACGTCTACCGCAGCGTGATCGAAGCGGCCATCAGCCGTCCCGACTACACCTACAGCCAGAACGCGGAAGCCGTGCTCGCCACCGCCGCCCTGACGTCCAACATCAGCTCCACCCGCCGGGCGATGATGTATCTCCTCAACGGGCAGACCGGCACTTACGGTCCCGGCGAGGCGATCTCCTTCGACTCCGCCCCCGGCCGCGAGCACTACGAGGCTCGGAAGCTCCAGAAGAACGCCTTCGAAGGCTGGCTGGACTCCACCGGGCTCGACGCCGTGGTTTGGCCGATGTGGCCGAACAAGTCGCGCACCAGCGGCTCGATCATCGGCCGTGACCTGGTCAACTTCATGCACCTGCCGTCCGTCACCGTGCCCATCGGCAAGCTGACCCAGTCCGCGACCTCCACGCTGCCTGAGGGCGACGAGCCGCTGACCATGGACATCACCGGCCGTCTGTTCGACGACGTGAAGGTCCTGGCCATCGCGAAGGCGTATGAGTCCGTCACGAAGCACCGCTACTCCCCGCCGCTCGCACCGCCGATCTCCGGCGAGGTGTTCGACTACAAGCGCCAGGCGAAGAAGCCCTATGTGCGTGACTTCAAGGCTCCGGTCCTGACCGCCTCCACCACCGCCACCTACGGACGGAACAACACGATGATCCTCTCCGGCACGGTGGCCGATGCCAACGGCATCGACCGCCTGGAGGTGAGCCTCGCCGGCCAGCTGGTGTCCGCGGTTGTCGAAGGCAACACCTGGACCGCCGTCCTGCCCGGAGACGCCGCCGCCAACGTGTTCCTCGCGAACGCCACCTCGGTGGATGTCCTGGTGCTCGCCGTTGACCCGGCCGGCAACGCGACCTCCGCGAAGGTCAACGTGACGCTCTGATCCATCCCGCGAACCACAGGGTGGCCGCGGAGTGATCCTCCCCGCAGCACGCGCTCCGCGGCCCCCATTTCCCTCTCTTCCCGTCTCTTCCTTTTCCTTCTTCCGACCTTCCCCACATGGAAACCTCCACCCTCAGAAAGATCTCCATCGCCGCGGCTGTCGTCACGGCCATCACCGCCGGCATCCTCATCCACCGGGCGGGTGAATCCTCCACCGGAGCGGACGGAGAGTCCGCCGGTTCCGGCAGCAACCGCCGCAAGGTCGAATGGACCGCTGGTGCGAACTACAACATCTCCGAATGGCTCGAACGCATCTCTGACACCTCCGCGAAAGACCTCAGGACACTGATGGAGGAAGCCATGAACCTCTCCGACACGGAACTGCGCAAACAGGTCATCGAGGGCATCGTGGACCGCTGGCTCGCAGAAGACGCGCAGGGTTTCACGAAATACTGGTCCGCCCTGGAAGTCCACGGCGCGGATGGCAAGCTGGCGCTGCTGGCGGAGGCCCTGCAGAACTCCCTCACCAAGCTGGATGAAGCCACCGCCGCGTCCGATGAGATCTACGTCATCGTCCAGCGCCTGATCTCCCACCTCGCCAACACGGACCCGGCGCGCGCGCTGAAATGGGCGAACCTCTGGCTGCTCAACGACGCGAAGGAGAACGCCCTGGTGGCGGTGGCCCGCACGCTTGCGAAGACGGACGTCAACCGCGCCCTCTCCGTCATCGCGGACATGAAGTCACCCGTGCGCCGGGGCCAGGCCGTCGCCGCCGTCGCCATCGTCTGGGCGTCGCAGGACATGAACGCCGCGCTCACCTGGGCGGGGAACCTGCCGAACTCCATCGAGCGCGGGCTGGCGCTCAACGGCGCGCTCCTGGTCGCCGCGCAGCAGGATCCGGTGATGGCTTCCCAGTCGCTGGAGGGGCATGCCCGCCGGATCAATGAAGACTACGTCCGCGAACGCAACGCGGATCTGACCTCGAAGGGCCTCACCGAAGCCGACATGGCGGAGGATTCGGAGACCTACAAGGAGATGCTCGCCGCCGGCAACATCAGCCTGCCCTACAGCGCGGACGTGGAGCTGATGGCGGACGCGGGCAAGGTGCTTGGCGAAAAGCTGGCCGAGTCCGACCCGGCAGGCGCCGTGGAGTGGGCCGCCAACCTGGAGACGGACTACCTGAAGCTCAAGAGCCTCTCCGGCGTGCTGGAGGGCTGGGCACGGACGGATCCCTACGCCGCTCTGGCCTACCTGAACGAACATTTCCCCTACAACAACGACCTCTACGCGTCCCTCTACTCCTCCTGGTCCATCTCGGACAGCCCCGCCGCCGCGGAAGGTGCGCTCAGCATCAAGGATCCCTACCAGCGTTCGCTGGCACTGGAGACCGTCATCAACAACTGGGCCATCCGCGGGGATGCCGATGCGGCGATCACCTTCATGGAGCAACTGCCCCCGGCGGAAGTAACGGACGGCGTGCGCGCCGCGACCGCCACCGCCATCAGCCAGAGTTCCCCGCAGAAGGCATGGGAGATCGCCCGGGGCATCTCGAACGAGAACGCCCAGTTCCGCGCCCTGAAGGCCGCCTTCGCCACCATGGTCATCGAGAACACCCCGGAAGCCAGCGCGCTCCTGGCCTCCACCACCCTCCCCGAGAAAACCACCGAACGCCTCCGCGACATGATCGACGCGGTGGCCGGAAACTGAATCCCCCAACCATCTCCACACCGACTCCGCTCCCACCATGAAACGACTGACACATCCACTGCTGCTCCTCACCGCCGGACTCCTGCCCTTGGGCACGGCACAGGCCGCCATCACCACCTTCGACGGGTTGGCCTATGAGACCCCCCTCACCACCCTGCCAGGCTGGACCGCCTCCGAGGCGAACAACACCAGCCACCTCATCGCCTGGACGGAAAACAACACGGGGGCCTTCGGCGGCGCCTACGTGCCGGGCAACGCCTCCCCCGTCACGCTGACCATGGCCTCCAGCATCTTCAGCTCCGTCGCCGGTGTTTCCATGGAGATCGCCCTCTACGGCAGCTCCGCCAGCGATCCCGGCCGTGACACCTTCAGCATCGGCATCACGGACGGTTCCGGCGCGGCGTTGGTGACCATCGTCTTCGCCCCGGCCGTCTCCGTCGGCGGTGAGGCCCGCTGGGAGGTCGGCTACTCCATCGGCACGGGAAATGTCTTCTACACCGGCCGCACCTTCAGCCCCGGACCGGCGGACTACGACATCGGCGTGTCATTCAACAATTCCGACTTCGTCTTCACCTACGGCAACTCGCTGGGAACGAACTCCGTCAACGGAACCATCGCCGGTTACAACGGCGCGACCAACGGCCTGGGCGACATCAAGTTCGTGTGGACCAAATCCCCGACCGAAGCCTACGGCGACAACTACATGACCTTCGACAACATCGCGGTCGTGCCCGAGCCATCCGCCGCGGCCCTCTGCGGCCTGGCGGCAAGTGTTTTCCTCGTCCGCAGGCGGAAGTGAGGAATTGAAAAGGAAGAGCAGGGCTGCGCCGTCCGGTACGGCGCAGCCATTTCCTTCCCCGGGAACGTGCTTCCCTCCGCCTCCGGAAGTCCCTTCAATCCACCCCGCATGAAACGCGCGTGGTGGTTGCTGGCAGCTCTGGTGGTTTTGCTCACCGCCATCGTGGCCGTTTCATCGGCCTGGAAATCGAGGAACTACTCGAAGTCGAAGGCCAACGTCGCGGTGCTCGCAGGATTGCCGGGGATCGAGCCGGTGGAGCAACGGGAGTTCAACGGCACCCGGGTCCGGACGACGTCCATGGAAAACCGGCTGCGGGGACTCGCCGGGATGGATCTCCATGAAGTTCCGTTCCAGATGGTGGAGCACCAGTTCCGGAATGCCGCCGGGAGGTTCAGCGTGCAGGTGTGGGAAACCAACGGAAAGGTCGATGAGGTCGCCATTTACGGAGACCCCTCGTCCGGCCTGCCTCCCGCGACCATGGCCACACTGAAAAGGCTGTTCCCGGACGCGGACTATCATCCGAAGCCGTGAGGTGTGGCCGGGCAAAGCCATTTGGCTTCCCATCCACCGCAGATTCCCCCAGACACAAACCCACCCCAGCGGCTTTAAATAGGGAAACCGAATGCCGGATCCGGAAACAGCTCGGCCATGGCCCATCGCCATGGATTTCCGCAGGAGCAGCGTGCTCCTGTTGGTGGCGTGCGCGTGCCTGGCGGTCACCGCCTGCGAAAAGCAGCCGGTCCAGATCGCGGAGGCTCCGCCGAACCCGCTGGCGACCCAGCTTTCCGGCGCACGGCTGGATGCGGCGAGGACGGCACTCGAGAAGAACCGGCGGGATGAGGCGCTCCTGCTGCTGGTCTCCGCTCTGAAGGCGGACCCCGGCCACACGGAGGCGCTGCAGTCGCTCCGCGTGCTGCTGGCGGAGACGCGCTGGCACTACCCCGCGGCACGGATGGATGCGGGCCTGCCGGTGGAGAAGCTGGTGCTGTCCGGCACCTCCCTCTGGGCCGGTGTTTCCGGTGGCTACCAACCGGGCACGTGGAACGCGACCGCCCGCTGGAACTTGGCCACCCCGGCGGTGGAGGCGGTCCTCTTTCCCCGCCCCGCGGAGCAGACGCAGGCGCTTTTCCTTTCCCCGGACCGGAGCAAGATCATCGTCCAGCGCGGCACGCCGGGGGATTTCATCTCCGTGCTGTGCGATGCGGAGAACCTGCAGCCCATCCGGAACCTGGGCAGGTATCCCGAAAGCTGTTCCGTCGCGGCGGTCACCACCTTTTCCCCGGACGGCTTGCTCATCGCCTACCCGCAGGCGAACAGCGGAACGCTGACCTGGCAGATCGCGGATGCGGCGACGGGTGAAATCATCCGTTCCCATGAGCAACCGAAGACAGTCATCCCGCTGTCCGCCCGGCTGGACCGCCAGCACCTGGACATCCTCCACGCGGATGGCACCCATCTGAAGATCCCGGTCTCTCCGGTGGAGGAAATCGCTTCCTCCCCGGCCGTCTCGCTGCCGCGGGAATCCGGGGACGGTTTCACCCTCAACGGGAATGTCGCGGAATTTCCCGGGACGAAGATGGCCCCCATCCGCGACGGCGCGGCCATCACCGCCTTCACCCTGGAGGACGGCCGTGCGGTAGCGGCCACCGCGAAGGGCGGCATCACCGTCCACCGGCTGTTGCCTGCTGCGAAGACCACCGGCCGGGATGCGGGTCCCATTCATTTCAAACCGTCCATGCTCGCCCCCCTCACGTTGCTCGCGGAAGGACTGACGGGACTGAAGTTCGACGAGGAAAGGCGGAGCTTCACCCTGCTGGCGGAGAAGGAACGCCGCGCCGCGATCGGCGGGGCGGGCGCGGTTGCCCTGCCGGGCCTGGATTTCTCCGCGGTGGTGGAGGGCATCCTGTCCACGCCCTGCTCCACCGGCCAGCCGGATGCCGCCTTCCTCCTGCATGACCGGATCTCCCGTGCCAGTGAGACACGCCGCGGCTTTCTCGCGCTGGGACCGGAGGCATCTTCGGCGGAGCCGTCATCGGTGGAGAAGATCCAGGCCATCTTCCGGACGGGTGACTCCGCCGCCATCATCGCCGCCGTCCGGGAGATCCCCGCGAAGGACCCCGCCGCGGCCGCCGCGCTATCGCTGGCCCTGGAGGCGGAACATCCGGAATGGATCTCTGCCTTTGCGGAGGGGAAAACACCCTTGCCTCCGCTGCTGCGGAAGCTGGCCGCCTCCCGCATCGCCTGGCTGGAGGGCAACAAGGCGGGCGCGATCTCCCTCTGGCGGGATGGCTTCCCCGACCTCAGAACCGTGCGCCGCTCGGAAGACTGGGACGGTTGGGAGACGGTGGACTTCACCCCACGGTTCGCGGAGCATTTCATCCTCATCGACCAGCAACTGGCCACCTTCGAGCTGCCTGCGGACGCCTCGGTGGAGCGGAAGAAGGCACTGGCCGGACGCCTGCTGGACCCGGATACAGCCAGGAGCATCGGTCGGTCGCGGCATGCGGAAGCCTGCCTGAAGGCGGCACAGGACATGGCCACGGACAAGGACACCGCCGCGCTGGCGCTGGAGCTTTCCGTCCGCGCGCGGGAGCTGGGCGCACCACCGGTGCCCGGCCTGCGGGCGGAGGCGACCGCATGCACGACCCTGGAGCTATATCAGAAGGCGCATGAAACGTGGATCTCCCTCATCACGGATCAGCCGCTGGAGGAACAACGTTCATCCGACTACGCGGAGGCCGCCTACCTCGCCTTTGAAAATGGCAATGGCGACCAGGCGATGGAGATCCTCAACACCGGCCTCCACCGTTTCCCGGAGGATGCGGACTATGCCTACCGTGCCGGATGGATCTCCCTGCTGACCGCCCGCTGGGACCGCGCCCACCTCTACCTCACCGCCGGAGAACACACCGGCTTTCCCGAGGAGAAGCGTGAGAAGGCGCTGGCGATGCTCGCCATCGCCGCGTCCGAATGCGGCTACAGCGAGGACGCCGCCATTTACTTCGAACAGCTCGCCGCGATCGATCCATCATGGTCGGAGCCGGATCCACCGAAGGCCGATGGCTGGCCGCCGGAGCTGAAAATTTCCATCCACCAACTGGCTTCTCCACCAAAGGCGATGCCCGTCACGGAAGACGGCCTGATGCTCGACCTGCCGCCGCCCGACGGCAGAAACATCGATCCGCTCGCGCCGCTCGATCCCGTGCCGATGGTGGAGGATGTCCTGCCGCTGCCGGTGCCCGAGGAACCCGGCGGCATCGACCTCACCAGAAAGCCCATCAAGGCGGATGACATCCCCTCGCTCCCGATGCCGAAAAACAAGCGCTAGGGATCAACCCAAACCCGTCATGAAGCTCCCGCGCTTTTCCATCACCCTCTGCCTGCTGCTGGTCCCGTTCCTCTCCGCAAGGTCCGCGGTGGAGAAGCCCAACATCATTTTCATCCTGGTGGATGACATGGGCTGGGGGGATCTCGGAGCCTTCGGCAACAAGGGGACGAAGACGCCGAACATCGACCGGCTGGCGGCGGAAGGCCTCCGCTTCACCCAGTTCTATGTGAACTCCCCCATCTGTTCTCCATCGCGCACGGCGCTGACCACCGGGCAGTATCCGCAGCGGTGGAAGATCACCTCCTATCTGAGCAACCGCGCGGAAAACGAACGCCGCGGCATGGCCCAGTGGCTGGATCCCGCCGCGCCATCTCTGGCCCGCTCACTCAAATCCGCCGGCTACACTTCCGGCCATTTCGGCAAGTGGCACATGGGCGGCCAGCGGGATGTGGGCGAGGCACCGATGATCACGGAGTATGGTTTCGACGAATCCCTGACGAACTTCGAGGGACTGGGGCCGCGCCTGCTGGGCATGGCGGACGCGCATGATGGCAAGCCGCCGCGCCCGCACTCGCTGAACTCGGAGAAGCTCGGCCGTGGGCCCGTCATCTGGTATGACCGCACGCACCTCACGGAGGGTTTCGTCGGAGCCGCCATCCAGTTCATGAACAAGGCAGAGGCGGACGGGCGTCCGTTCTTCATCAACCTCTGGCCGGACGATGTGCACTCCCCCTTCTTTCCGCCAGCCGACCGCCGTGGGGACGGCAGCAAGCGCGAGCTCTACCGGGGCGTGCTGGAGACGATGGACGAGCAGCTCGGGAAACTTTTCGACCATGTGCGGGACACACCCGCGCTGAAGGACCGTACGCTGATCGTGTTCTGCTCCGACAACGGCCATGAGCCGGGCGCGGGTACCGCAGGACCACTGCGAGGCGCGAAAGGCACGCTCTATGAAGGCGGCGTGCGCTCGCCGCTCATCGTCTGGGGGCCTGGGTTGATCCCCGCGGGCAAGGCGGGGCAGACGAACGGGACGTCCGTCTTCGCCGCGTTCGATCTGACTGTCTCCCTGCTGGCGCTCTCCGGTGGCACCGCCCCGATAGACACCACCTTCGATGGCGAGAATCTGTCCCCCACCCTCATCGGCACGGGAACGGATTCCCGCAAGAAACCGATCTTCTGGCGCAGGCCGCCGGACCGGAAAGGAACCGCGGAGGAGAACCTCCTGCCCGATCTGGCGATGCGTGATGGAGAGTGGAAACTGCTCTGCAACTACGATGGCTCCGCGCCCCAGCTCTACCACCTGCCCGCCGATGCCGGAGAGGCGACTAACCTCGCAGGACGCCATCCGGAGGTAGTGGAGAAGATGACCCGCGCCGTGACCGCCTGGCACGACAGCCTGCCACCGGACCATGGCCCGGCACTGGGTGAGAAGCGCTCCCGCCGGCAGGCACCGCGGAAATGACCTCCTACCACGTCCACTTCAGCGCGCGGGATGGCATCCCGGATGACGCCCTGCTTTCACAGGTGCATGCCTTCATGGCCACCCAGATCCGGGACAACCACGCGCTTTCCTACCGGGTGCTGCGCCTGACGAACAAGGCCAGCTTCCCGGATCTGCCGGATTTCCAGCTCATCGTGGACTACGCCTCGGAGGATGATCTCCAGGCCGCGTTCCGCCACATGAAGGCCCTCTACCGGGAGGAACCCCACGCTCCGCTGATGCGGATGGTTTCCACCTTCCGGGTGTCCTTTTCCCGGGACGAGCAACCGCCTGATCCGGAGGATGAAGGACAGATTGCATTTGGAAACGGGATGGAATAGCGTGTCCGCTATGGACAGGCGCAAATTCATCGGCCTCGCCGCATTCGCCACTCCCGCTGCCGCCGTCGCGGCGGACGAAGAACAACCTCCCTATGAGGCCTGGTGGGGGAAGACGGAGACGTTGGCCAAGTTCGACTCCTATTCGCCGGACCGCGGGATCGTCCTTTCCGTGGAACTGACCGTGCCTCCGGAAAAGGAAGTCACCGAATCCCACAACGATGCCGGGGAGTTGACGGGCTACCAGTGGAAGAACATCCGCCTGCCCGCCGACTTCATGCCCGGATCGACCTACCTGACGAAGTTCCACCTGGTGTGGGACGGCAAGGAGGTGCCCATCCCCGAAAAATTCTGGAACGACCTGGCCCGGCTGACCGTCGTCGACTGCAAGGTCGACATCAAGGAGGTTCCGGACAAGTTCATGCGGAAATTCTTCGATTTCGTCGCCGACCTTTACCAACCGAGGGTGATACGGTCGATGGAAGGCGGCACCGCACTGATTGAATGGAACCGCTCGGAGGAATGTGACAGCAGCTCGACCATCCGCTGGATGGTGAGCAGATCCGGCACGGTGCTGCGGCACCGGACCGGAACGGATGGTTGCTAGGAATGAAAAGATGGCAGGGCCGCAATGCCCCACGGGCTTTTCAAGCGAGGTCGCGCACCTGCACCTTGTCCCAGAAGTGCTTGCAGGTGTCGATGAACACGTGGTGGTCCGGATCCACCTGATAGGCGTCCTGCGCCTCGATGCTGTCGAATTGCATGACCAGGGCGTAGTCCCATGACTGGTCGATGACCGGGCGGGGCATGACATTCGCCGGGACGGCCCAGCGGCCACCTTTCACTCCGTCCAGTTTGAAGAGGGAGTCGAGACCCTTTTCAAAGGTGGCGCGGTCGTCCGCGTTCTTGTGTTCTTCCTTCAGCCAGAAATAAACGTGATGATCCATGGCGTATGGACCTATCGTCCCCGCGTGCGGCCCGCAAGCCCGTAACAGCCTGTCCAACAGATCACGCCCCATGAAGCCATTCCCCATCCTCGCCGCGACATTCATCGCCCTCGCGGCCACCGCCTCCGCCCAGAACGAAACGCTCCGCCAGGCCGGCGAGGGACGGGTTTTCCTGAAGACACCGGCGGACCAGCCTCCTCTCACCGGAGTTTCCGTCACACTGGGCAGCGCCACGGACGCGCTGTGGGAAAAGGACCCGGCGAAATCCGCGCGGCAGAAGGACATCCGCTTCGGCATCCGGTCCTGGGAGTGGCAGGAGATCAGGATCAACTTCACGCCCACCTACGACGGACCGTTGGAGCTGTCGCTGGCAGGCCTGTGGGAACAGGAACAGCCGGGGAAAATCTACCGTCAGGAAATCCTGTGGGACAGCCTGGTGACCAGCGGCACCGCCATCATGAACGGTGGGTTCGAGGCCCGCGCGGGCGCCGTGCCGGACGGCTGGACCAGCCAGGGCACCTACCCCGGCGTCGGGGAATGGCCTCTGGAGGGTGCCGCCTCCCACGAGGGGAAATCCGTCGGCACCTCATGGCACAACCGCATGCTCTCCCAGACGCTCCAGGTGAAGAAAGGCAACCACGTCACCATCACCCTGCAGGCGCGGGCCGCGAACCTGCCCGGCTACGTCGCGCCGAAGACCTACCCGAAGGACAGCGCCGCCCATCAGGCGGCGGCGAAGATCAAGCGCGGCGTGAACCTGGGCAACTGCTGGGAGGTCGGTCCGCCGTTCTCATGGAAGGTCCCCTATACCCCGGACGACATCGACAAGATCGCCGCGGAGGGCTTCGATCACATCCGCATCCCCGTCGCGTGGCACCACCACATGACGAAGACCGCCGCTGACACCTACGAGATCAAGCCGGGCCTGCTCGCGGAGCTGGACCCCGTCATCCAGCGGGCGATCGAAAAGAACCTCCACATCCTGCTGGACTGGCACCATTTCTACGAGCTGGACAAGGACCCCACCGGCCACCGCCAGCAGTTTGTGAGAGGCTGGCACACCATCGCCACCCACTACAAGGACGCCTCCCCTCTCCTGTTCTTCGAGCTGCTCAACGAGCCGCATGACAAGCTGACCACCGAGCTTCTCAACCCCATCCAGGCGGAGGCCATCGCCACCATCCGTGGCATCCACCCGCAGCGCGTCATTTTCCTGAGCACCGGGGACTGGGGCAAAATCGAGGAACTGGACAAGCTCATCCTACCGGACGACGGCAAGCTGGTGGTGACCGTCCATTGCTATGAGCCGTTCATCTTCACCCACCAGAACTCCTCCTGGACCTACCTGAAGGATCTGAAAAACATCACCTACCCCGGTCCACCCGCCACCCCCGTCTCCCTGCCGGAAAGCCTCAAGGGCAACCGCCAGGTGGCGGACCTCATCCAACGCTACAACACGGTCCAGGGCATCGACAACCCATCCTCTCCGCAGAAGATGCTGCTCCTGCTGGACGCGGCGAAGCGCTGGTCCGACCACTTCGGCCGGCCGATCCACCTCGGTGAGTTCGGCGCCATCGACGCCGCGGACGCCGCCAGCCGCGCCCGCTATGTGAAGGACGTGAAAGAGGCCGCCGAATCCCGCGGCATCCCGTGGACACTCTGGGACTGGAAGGCGAAATTCGCCTACTGGGACAAGAAGGCGCAGCAACCGCTGCTGCGCGGAGCGATCTTCGAGTGAGCCGGGATGGGACCGTGGCGGCCACTTGCCGCCCCGAAAACATTAGACGTCCCCCCATTCCTGCCCTAGCCTCCGGCCAGTCCCATGCTACGCACGCTTTCCGCCCTGTTCCTCACCGTCGCGGCGTTGTCCGCGCAGGACGCCCCGCTTCCCGTCCCGACCGCGCCCCCCCTGCCGAAAGGCACGCCGTCCGCCCCGTCGGATGTCTATCGTTCCGTCGTCCGGATCGAGGTGGCGACCCAGGTGCCCGACTATGGCACGCCGTGGAATGCGGGCCGCTTCAGCGGCGGAATCGGCACCGGTTTCATCATCGGGAAAAACAAGATCCTGACCAACGCGCACGTGGTGTCGAACCAGCGGCGCATCCTCATCACCATCCACGGCAGTCCGGAAAAATATCCGGCGAAGGTGGAACACGTCGCCCATGACTGTGACCTGGCCCTGCTGTCGGTGGAGGATTTCTCCGCTTTCGAGTCCTTCCCGACGTTCAGCTTCGGGGACATCCCGTCGCTGGAAAGCCAGGTGCGGGTGATCGGCTACCCGGTCGGCGGCGACCGCCTGTCGGTGACGCGCGGCGTGGTTTCCCGGATCGACTTCCAGCCTTACTCCCACTCGCGGGCGGACTCCCACCTGGTGGTGCAGATCGACGCGGCGATCAACCCGGGCAACTCCGGCGGTCCGGTCATTCAGGACAACAAGGTGGTCGGCGTGGCCTTCCAGGGCCTGCGTGCCGCGGACAACACCGGTTACATCATCCCCACGCCGGTCGTGAAGCGCTTCCTGAAGGACATCGAGGACGGCAACTACGACCACTACGCGGAACTGGGCGTGAACGAGTTCCCCCTGCACAACCCGGCCATGCGCAAGGCGCTGGGCCTGCCGAACGACGGCGTGGGCGTGCTGGTCACCAATGTCATCCCCACCAGCTCCGCCGATGGCGTGCTGAAAAGCGGCGACGTGCTGGTTTCGCTCGATGGCAAGGAAGTCGACAGCGCCGGCATGGTTCTGGTGGACGGGGAGAAGGTGAACTACAACGAGATCATCGAACGGAAGTTCGCCGGGGACAAGGTGGCCGTGCGGTTCAGGAGGGACGGCGGCTGGAACGACGTGGAGATCACCCTCAAGCCGCTCCACTGGTCGCGGATGTATGCCATCGAGTATGAGAAGAACCCGCGCTACCTGGTCTTTGCAGGCCTCGTTTTCCAACCACTGGACACGAACCTTTTCGCCGCGGCGAAGTTCAATGACGTGACGCTGCGCCGCCTCTACACGGACTACGTGTCGAAGGGGCTGTTCCAGAAGCACAAGGACGTCGTCGTGCTGACGCGGGTCGAGAGCGATCCGGTCACCAGCCAGCTCGGCGACTTCAACGGCTTCGCCGTGGAGAAGATCAACGGCACGGAAGTGAAGGACCTGAAGCATGCCAACGAGCTGCTCCATCCGGAAACCCCTCCGGAATTCCATGTCATCGAGCTGTTCGGCGCGAACCGCCCGATCGTGATCCCGTCCGCCAAGGTAGAGGCCGCCAACCAGCGGGTGCAGGAGAACTACGGCATCAACCAGCTATCGAACCTGGAGGAGTGAGGAGGCTGGACATTGCGGCGGAGCCGCTATGTCCGCTGCGCCCGCATTCCTGTCCTCCGGCGGCAGCGGCGAAACATGAAAAACCTACCGCGAAGCCGCGGAGAACGCCAAGATACGCAAAGAGAATGAAGGGTTATCGGCATTCGCTCGATTCGTAAGATTCGCGGTCTGCCTTCTTTCTTTTCTGAAAACTGAACACTGAATACCTCTCCTCCTCTGTCTGCCATTGCAGCCGGAGGACAGGAGTGTCCTCCCTCCTTACTCCATCATGTCGCGCACTGGCATCGCACTCGGCTCCAATCTAGGTGACCGCGTGGAGAATCTCCGGCGGGCGAAGGAGTTGCTCGCCTCCATTTCCACCGGTCCGGTGCTGGCCGCACCGGTCTATCTCACGGAGCCGGTGAACTGCCCGCCGGGGTCGCCGGACTTTCTCAATACGGTGGTGGAGATTTCCTATGACGGCACCCCTGCGGAGCTCTTGGAAATGACACAGGCATTCCAGCGCCAACTCGGACGCACGGAGGCGGTGGAGCGGAACGCCCCGCGCGTGATCGACATCGACCTGCTCTATTCCGGCGGGGAGATCATCTCAACGGAGGTGCTGGAACTCCCCCACCCGCGCATCGCGCTGCGGCAGTTCGTCCTGCGTCCGCTGGCGGACCTCCGCCCGGATCTGGTGCTGCCGGGGCACACGCTCACCATCGCGGAGCATCTGGAAAACCTCGCGGAACCCGCACTTCCGGTGGCGGCGCGGGAGTGGTGAGGTTGCACCTGGCACTTCGCGCCTTGAAGGATGGGTGAGAGCGGAATAGGTTGAACGTTCCATGAAGACCTTCCTCCTCATCTGCTGCATCGCCACCGTGCTACCGGAGATCTGTCCTGCCGATGAAGCGGTGAAGGAAAAGCTGGAGCGGATCCAGAAGGAAGGAACGGAAAATGGGAAACGTCGCCTCGTGGCCATCCGGGAGGATCTGGCGGCGCTGGAACGCGGCGCCGATGATGAACTGCTCCTCAAGCTGGGAAGGCACCTCTATTTCCTTTCGTCCAATGACTACCGGATAAGGGAATTGCAGCAAGAGGCAGCGCCTCTCCGGACAAAGGTGAGGGATGCCCTGCTGCGCACTCCCGGCCATGCGGAGGCACAAGAGCGCCATTTCCTAGCCCTCCGGTCGGATGTTCTGGAGCGGCACAAGGCCTTCAACTACCTTTATCTGGCCGGGGTGGACCTATACCGTATCCTGCCGCTTCTCCCCTCTCCCGAGACCGTCCGGGTGTTGGGCAGGATGCTGGAGGACACCAAGGGGGCGACTGCGGAGACACGCTTCCCCAACCAGCCCATTGATGTGATCAATGTGCCGATGAGTGCTGCGGAGCATGCGGTGATCGCCCTCCACTACCTCCCGCTCCAACAACCTCCGGTACCGCGGAATAAAGTCGTGGAAGTAGAAGTGATCGCCGGCGGCCTCCAACATCACCCGGCATGGATCGACTGGTGGCATGACGTGAGGGACCGGGGCCGCACCTATCGATTCGAAGGATCTCCAGTCACCTATAACCACGATGGCGTGGTGAAATCACCAGAGAAGTCATCCAAATGAAAAAACCGCGGCGGGTTTCCCCGCCGCGGCTATCGCCAATTTACAAAACACACACAATGAATCGTCCGCTCAGGCTTCCGCCAGACCGCCTGCGATCGGCTTCGGAAGAGGCTTTTCCTTCTTCCGGAGCGCGCGGCGCATTTTGGTGAGGGCGGAGTTCTGAAGCTGGCGGATCCGCTCGCGGGTCACGCCGAACTCACGACCGACTTCCTCCAAGGTGAGCGGCTTCCTGCCGTTGAGGCCGAAACGCTCGTCAATGATACGGCGTTCGCGGTCATCGAGGACGGAAAGCAAGCCATCCAGCTCGCCGTGGAGATTCTTGTCGGACAGCATGTCCAGCGGGTTCGCGGCTTTTTCGTCGCCGATGACCTCGCCATATTCCGTGGCCTCACCTTCGTTGATGGGTGCATCAAGCGAGGTCGGACGCTGGGAAGCCTGCTTCAGCATCGCGAGCTTGCGGCGCGGAAGGCCGACTTCGTCCGCCAGTTCCTCGTCGGTGGGTTCGCGGCCGAGCACTTCAGCCAGCATGGTGGAAATGCGGCGCATCTTCGCGATCTTGTCCACCATATGGACGGGAAGGCGGATGGTCTTCGACTGGTTGGCCAGTGCGCGCTTGATGGACTGTTTGATCCACCATGCGGCGTAAGTGGAAAGCTTGCCGCCCTTTTCAGGATCGAAGCGTTCGACCGCCTTCATCAGGCCGATGTTACCCTCGGAAATGAGGTCGGTGACGGGAAGACCATAGGCTGCATAGTCCTGGGCGATCTTCACCACAAGGCGGAGATTGGCCCGGATCATGTGAGCCCTTGCTTCCGGATCCCCTTCTTTGATCCGTTCGGCGAGCTGGACTTCCTCCTCGGCGGTGAGGAGCGGAGTCTTGGAGATCTCGCGCAGGTAAATCTTCAGGCTGCTGTCAGATTCGTAAGCCATAATATCAGTTGGATGGAGTTACATACGTGAAGCGTCGCTGGGCCGGATTTTATTCCGATAATCTCATTAAAATTGCATGGTAGCCACTTTGTGGGGACATCCATGCCACTTCTTGGGATCACCAGCGACGAATCGCTGGGTTATTAATCGCAAATTCCGTGCCCTATTGCGCTTTTTCCACAACTCGCTTAAAAGCAGCGCAGTTCCCCGAATCGGTCAAAATGACCCACCGTCCCAGCCGTGCAAAATGTCCCACCGGGCGGGCAGATTGGCACCCTGATGGACAAATTTCGCACAGTGAAAGTAACCCATCCGGAGCAAACGCAAACGGGAAGTTTTCGACAATCGGGCGGCGGTCCCTCACTTTCCGGCCGTGTTCGACTCGCTTTACCCCTTGTTCCGCGCGGGCCTTTTCCAACTGGATGCGGAAACCGCCCACCATCTGAGCCTCGTATCGCTCCGTGCGGCGGAGAAATCCGGCGCACTGGCCCTCACCTGCCCGCAGAATGACTATGGCAGCCCGGTGGAGGTCATGGGGCTGAAGTTCCCGAACAAGGTTGGCTTGGCGGCCGGACTGGACAAGGAAGGCAACACCATCGACGCGCTGGGCCGCCTGGGATTCGGTTTCGTCGAGATCGGCACCATCACCCCGCGCCCGCAGGCCGGGAACCCGAAGCCGCGGCTTTTCCGGCTGATCCCGCATGAAGCGATCATCAACCGCATGGGCTTCAACAACCCTGGCATCGACGCCGGGGTGGCGAACGTGAAGGCGTCGCGGAAATTCAGCGGCGTCATCGGTTTCAACATCGGCAAGAACAAGGACACGCCGAACGAAAACGCGGCGGACGACTACTTGATCTGCCTGCGCGCCGCCTACACCGTGGCGGACTACATCGCCGTGAATCTTTCCTCTCCGAACACCCCCGGCCTGCGTGACCTGCAGGGTGCGGAGGCCAGCGCCCGCCTTCTGGACCTGCTGAAGAAGGAGCAGGAAAAGCTGGCGGCGGAGCATGGGAAGAAGGTGCCGCTTCTTTTCAAGGTGGCTCCGGATCTGGAGGAGCAGCACATCGCGGACCTGGCCCGCGTCTTCGTGGACGGCGGGCTGGACGGCGTCATCGCCACGAACACCACGCTCGACCGCCACGCGGTGGCCGGACATGCGTATGCGAACGAGGCGGGCGGGCTTTCCGGAAAACCGGTGCTGGAGAAAAGCACGCGGGTGCTGGCATCCTTCGCCCACCACCTGGAAGGAAAGGCCGCGCTCATCGGCGTGGGTGGCATTTCATCCGTCGAGGATGCGAAGGCGAAGATCTCAGCCGGTGCCGACTTGGTGCAGATCTACACCTCCTTCATCTACCAGGGACCGAAGCTGGTCAGGGAGATTGCGCAGGCGTTGTGAGGGGCGGGCTCCGCTTATCCTTACAAAACTACCTTATATAGTAAATTTACGGATTGACGCGTCCGGCGTGTGCGGTTAGTATCCAGCGTGCGGATGCCTGAGGGCTGACCACACCCCGTCAGCGGAACGGTCCGGACGGCATCCTGCAGCGGCACCTGGCCGCGTATCCGCACCGTGGAAGACCAGACTCACTGGATGAACCGGCCCACTCCGATTCTCCATGAATTCCTCCACCATTCCCGCATCTGCATTCCGCGGTGTCGTTCCGAAACTTCCTTTCCCGGCCGTGGTTCAACCATGCGGCCCATCCACCACCGGCCGCGACGTTTCCATGACGCTTTCCCGCTTCCGTCTCCCGCTGCTGTCCGCCCTGATAGCGTTTCTTTCTCCGACATCCGGAGCTGCCGAGAAATCCTGCTGCGCCACGCCCACCGGCCGGGGTGCGCTGTTCGCCGTGGCCACCGCCGCGCCGGAGAAGGCGGAGGAAAAGAAGCAACCGAACATCATCTACCTGCTGGCGGATGACCTGGGCGGCGATGACGTGGGCTGGCGGAACCCGGAGATCAGGACACCCCACCTCGACAAGCTCGCCGCCTCCGGTGCGAAGCTGGACCAATACTATGTCCAGCCCGTCTGCTCCCCTACCCGCGCCGCCTTCCTCACCGGCAGGTATCCCCTGCGCTATGGATTCCAGACCGGGGTCGTCCGGCCATGGGCGGGGTATGGACTGCCGCTGGAGGAAAGATTGCTCCCGCAGGCGCTGAAAGAGGCGGGCTATGAGACGGCCATCAGCGGCAAGTGGCATCTCGGCCACTTCAAGCCGGAGTATCTGCCGACACGGCGGGGCTTCGATCACCAATATGGGCACTACAACGGCGCGATCGACTATTACACCCACATCCGGGACGACGGATTCGACTGGCACCGCAATGACAAGGTCAGCGGCGATGAAGGCTACAGCACCGAACTCATCGGCAAGGAGGCCGCCACCCGCATCCGCGGGCGGGACAAATCGAAGCCGCTGTTCCTCTATGTGCCGTTCAATGGCGTGCACAGCCCCCACCAGGTGCCGGAGCGCTACCTTTCCCTCTACCCGCAGTTCGAGGGCAACCGGAAGACCTACGCGGCGATGATCAGCGCGCTGGATGACGCCGTGGGTGAGATCGTGAAGGCGCTCGCCGACGAGAAGCTTTCCGATGACACGCTCATCATTTTCTCCAGCGACAACGGTGGGCCGAATCCCGGCAAGCTGTCCAACAACGGGAAGCTCCGCGCGGGCAAAGGCACCGTCCATGAGGGCGGCGTGCGGGTGGTCGCCTTCGCCACCTGGCCCGGCACCATCGCCGCAGGTTCCACGGTGGAGACGCCGATCCACATCACCGACTGGTACCCCACGCTGCTGGCCGTGACCGGCGCACCGCGGGAACAGAAGCTGCCGGTTGATGGCAAGGACATCTCCGCGGTGCTGAAGGGCGGAACGATCCCCGAGCGGGAGATCGTGCTGAATGTTTCGCCGAACTCCGGTGCGATCCGCTCCGGCGACTGGAAGCTGGTCGTGAAGAACGGCCGGACCGACGATGAGGAAGGAGACGCGAAACCCGCGCCCGCCGCCGCGGCGAAAGTTGAACTCTACAACCTGGCGGATGATGTTTCGGAAAAGAGCGACCTTTCCACCGCCCATCCGGAAAAGGTGAAGGAGTTGAAGGCCATCTACGACTCCCTGTCCGCCGAGGCCGCCGCACCGAAGCTCCGGCCGAAGCCACGTGATTTCAAGACCCCCGCCGTGTGGGGCGAGTGATCCACCATCCTTTTCCCCGAATCCCATTCCGCCATGAAACGCTTCCTCACCCTGTTCCTCGTCTCCACCGCCTTTCTCCAGGCGCAGCCGGAGCGGAAACCCAACATCCTCATCATCGCCGCGGACGACCTCAACCACTGGGTCGGCTACACCGGGCGCAACAAGCAGACGAAGACGCCGAACATCGACCGCCTCTCCGCGCGCGGTGTCAGCTTCTCCAACGCCCATGCGACGGTCCCAGTCTGCAATGGATCCCGCGCCAGCCTGCTGTCCGGCATCCGCCCCTACACGTCCGGCGTCTATGGGAACGCGGATGACTGGCGCAAAGTGGTCCCGGAGGAAAAGACCATCATCTCAACCTTCAGGAAGGCCGGCTATATCACGCTGGGCTCCGGAAAACTCTACCACGGCGGCTACGACCGGAAAGAGGAGTGGGACGACTACCTGAAGAACGAAGGCAAGCTGGGCCCTGAACCGGAAGGCAGCAAGGGCGTCGGCGGCATCCGCTTCGGAGTGGTGGAGGCGGAGGACTCCGATCTCAGCGACCACCGCATCGTGAACTACGGCATCGAGCAGCTCGGGAAGAAGCACGACAAGCCGTTCTTCCTCACCGTGGGCCTGCACAAGCCGCACATGCCATGGTTCGTGCCGAAGAGATACTTCGATCTCCATCCGCTGGAGTCCATCAAGCTGCCGCCCACCAAGCCGGATGACCTTTCCGATGTCCCTGCCGCGGGCGTGAAGTTCGCCCGCCCGGACGGCGACCACGCGAAGATCGTGGAGTCCGGCCGCTGGAAGGAAGCCGTGCAGGCGTATCTCGCTGCCGTTTCCTATGCGGACGCGGAGATCGGCCGACTGCTCGATGCGCTGGAAGCATCCGAGCACAAGGACAACACCATCGTCGTGCTGCTGGGGGACCATGGCTGGCACTTCGGCGAGAAGGAGCATTGGCGGAAGTTCGCCCTGTGGGAGGAAGCGACGCGCGCTCCCTACATCTGGGTCGCTCCGGGAGTCACCAAGGGCGGCGTGGTGAGCACGCGGCCCGTCGATTTCAGCAGCTTCTACCCGACGCTGACCGACCTGGCCGGCATCACGAAGCCCGCGCACGTCGAGGGGGAAAGCATCCGCACGTTGCTCGCGGATCCCGCCGCGGAGTGGAAGGGCCACGCCCTCAGCACCTGGCTGCGCGGCAACCACGCCATCCGCACGGAACACTGGCGCTACATCCGCTACGCGGACGGCACCGAGGAACTCTACGACCACCGGGAAGATCCGTATGAGTGGACGAACCTCGCCAAGGAAGAGAAGCACGCCGCGCTGAAAAACGAACTGGCCGCACTGCTGCCGGAGAAGAACGCACCTGGCCTGACCGACACCGACGGCCGTGGCGCCCCCGGCAAAGGTGCGGGACGGGGCAAGGGCGCCCGGAAGAAGAATGCCGGCGGTGACGGCGAAGATTGATCCCCCGCCCTCCGCGGCAACCCATTGGCCATCGGGGGCCGCCATCCACGTCCATCAAGATCCACATCACGGCGCGGCCGGTCATCCACCACACGGCGGATGAATTGGTCCGCTGATTGCTTTTACCCCACCACCATGAACGGCATCGAATTCAAAAGTCCGATCATTCCGCTGTTGGTCCGCCGCGCAGGATGGATCGTCAAACAGCAGCCCGCCGTCCATTCCCTTTGTCCCGCCCCTGCCCCCGTCTCCCCGGCCCGCCCGCACCGCAGGAAGGCGGCGTAGGAGGAAGTAAGGAGGGAGGCACTCTTGTGCCCCGGCGGCATCGGCGAATGAAGGAGGAGAGGTTTTCAGTATTTTGACTCAGATGATCTGATTTCCCTATTCGTCTTAGTTGCTTCGTGCCCTTCGCGCCTTTGCGGTGAATCTTTTCTGATTCGCCAATGCCGCCGGAGGACAGGAGTGAGGTGAGTTAAATGGTTGGACCATTTGTCCCCGGAGAATAGAGGACAGTCGGAACCAACCATCCCCATGAGTGCCCAGTATAGTGATGAGTTCATGATCCGTGCCGTTGCCTTGATCGACGCCTGTGGATCGGTCACCGAGGTGTCCCGCCAGCTCGGCGTGGCGCGCAGCGCCCTCTACCGCTGGCGCGACAAGGCACGGAAGCCCGCCCCGCGTCCCACCTCCCCGCAAAAGGAAGCCGCCTTGGTTTCCGAGTTGCAGGCGGTCCGCCGCGAACTGGCCCGCCTCACCCAGGAGAACGACATTTTAAAAAAAGCCTCCGCGATCCTGGGCTCCTCTGTTCCACCCGATCCAGAACGCTGATCAAGGAGCTGCGGGAAAGCAGCGGGGCCAGCCTGCGCAGGATCTGCTCGGTGCTGGGTTTGCCGCGCAGCACCTATCACCACAAGCCTCGTCCTCCCGCGCAACCCTGGCCGGATCAGGAACTCGCCGCCCTCATCAGCACCATCTTCCACGCCAACCGCCGCTGCTACGGCTACCGCCGGATCGCCTGCGAATTGGCCAATCGTGGCGTCTCCTGCGGCTGGCAGCGGGCGCGCAGGATGATGCGCCGGCAAGGTCTCCACGCCATCCAGCGCCGGCGCTTCACCCCGAAGACCAGCGATGGCAAGGCCTCCCATCCCTGTGCCAACCTGCTTGCCAAACTGCCGCCACCCCAGGCTCCCGACCAGGTCTGGGCCGGGGACATCACCTTAATCCCGAGCCGTGAGGGTTGGCTCTACCTCGCCGTGGTCATCGACCTGTGGTCACGCCGGATCATCGGCTGGAGCCTGTCACGCTCCATCGACCGCGCGTTGGTCACCGATGCCCTGCGGCAGGCGCTCCAGAGCCGCAGGAAGATCGTTTCCACCATTTTCCACAGCGACCGGGGCAGCCAGTATTCGAGCACCGCGTTCAGGGCGATGCTTGCCGGATCAGGCCTGCGACAGAGCATGTCGCGGCTGGCCAATCCCTACGACAACGCCAGGACCGAATCCTTCATGGGTACCCTCAAAGCGGAAATGGCGGAGGAGGAAACCTTCAGGAATCTGGATGAGGCGCGGCAGAAGATCTTCAGCTACATCGATGCCTTCTACAATCCGAGGCGGCTCCATTCGTCGATCGGATACCTCAGTCCCAACCAATTCGAAGCCCGATTCCAGAGACAGAAATGAAGGACACCAGTGGTCCAATTTAGGGTTGCACCTCAGGAGTGTCCTCCCTCCTTAGGCGAAGATCTCGCGCGCGACCTTGCCTGCCACATCCGTCAACCGGAAGTCGCGGCCCGCGTAGCGGTAGGTCAGTTCCTCATGATCGAGGCCCATCAGCGCGAGCAGCGTGGCGTGGAGGTCGTTGGTGTGCATGCGGCCGTCGATGGCCTTGATGCCGAGTTCATCCGTGGCTCCGTGGGTGTAGCCTTTCTTCACGCCGGCACCGGCGAGGAACATGGAGTAGCCGGTGATGTTGTGGTCGCGCCCGTCCTGGCCCTGTGCCGCGGGCTGGCGGCCGAACTCCGATCCGAACAGGACCAGCGTGTCCTCCAGCAGCCCGCGCTGGTCCAGGTCCTCCAGCAGCGCGGCCGTGGGTTTGTCCACGTTCGAGGTCCGCTCGATCAGCCCCTTGTGCAGGTTGTTGTGGTGGTCCCAACCCGGCTGGCAGATCTCGACGAAGCGCACGCCCGCCTCGCTGAGACGGCGGACCATGAGGCACTGGCGGGCGAAGGCACCCGCAGGACCGTCCTTGATGCCGTAGGCTTCCTTCACGTGTTCCGGCTCCTTTGAGATGTCCAGCAGGGCGGGCACTTTGTCCTGCATGCGGAAGCCCAGTTCGTAGGAGGCGATGATGCCATCGACCGGATCCGGCGCGCCGGGAGTGGCGGCATAGCCACGGTTGAGGGACTGGATGAAATCGAGCTGCTTCCGCTGGCGTTCCGCCACGGCGGCAGCCTTCAGGTTCGCCATGAACCCCTGATCCGTGATGCGGGTGCCCTGAAAGTGGGCGGGCAGGAAGGCGCTGCCATAGTTCACCGCGCCACCGAAGTTCGGCGATGGGTTGATGGTGATGTAGCCGGGCAGGTCCGCATTATCCGTGCCCAGCCCGTAGAGCAACCACGAGCCCATGCTGGGCCGGGTGAGCGCGGCGTTCGCACTGCCTGTATGGAGCTGGACCACCGCCTGCGGGTGGGCCGGGGTGTCCGTGTGGAGGCCGCGCAGCCAGCACATCTTGTCCGCGTGGGAGGCGATGTTCGGCAGCAGGTCGGAGAACCACGTCCCGGTCTCGCCGTATTGCTTGAAGCCGAACTTCGACGCTACCAGCTTGCCACCGCCGGGGGATGTCTTGCCGTCGCTTTTCTGGAGCTCGGGCTTGTAGTCGATGGTATCGACCCCGGACATCGCGCCCTCCATGAAGATAAAAATGATGCGCTTCGCCTTCGGTTCGAAATGGGGCTTCTTCGGCGCGAGCGGATTCACCGGTGCGGGTGCGGCGCGGAGAGCGTCCTTGCCGAGCAATCCGGCGAGGGCGAAATATCCGAAACCCGCGCCGGCGGAACGGAGAACGGATCTGCGGGAGAACTGGGAATAGGGATTCATGGGATGGATTTCCAAAGAGGTTTTCAACGGACGAAGCGGAACTCAGCTGAGGCAAAGACGCCTTGGACAAAGGTCATCCACGCGGCGGTGCGGGCGTCGCCAGCCTCCACCACCTCTTCGGCAGTGGTCTGGTCGTCCCGCGGGATGTCGTCCGGATTCGCGGCCTGGGCATCCGCGACGATGGGGCGGTCCGCATCGGACGGTGCCTGCACATCGGCCCGGGCCTGCAGTGTCTCATGGGGTGCGTTTTCGAACTCATCGAGCAACGCCAGCGCCGCGGAGATCTCACCATTCTGAGGCTCACGGCCATACGCACCGAGGAAGACCGAGCGCACGCGTTCCTCCGCGGACACGTCCCCTGCCACCAGCCCACCGGCAAGCGCCAGCGCCTGTCCGCGGACAAAGGAGGAGTTCAGCATGAACAGAGCCTGCGACGGCACCGTGGTCTCCTCACGCCTGCCGGAGACGAGCGTCTGGCCCACCGGATCGAACGCCTCCAGCGCGCGCGGCGTGACACCGCGGAGCAGCGGCAGATAGACACTGCGGCCCAGCGAAGTGTTCGCGTTCCGGTGGACGGTGGCCGCTTCCTGGCCGTTGTCGCGCATCTCGATCATCTTCAGCTTTTCCACGGGAGCGCCGGACGGCGGCTGGCGGTCGAGCTTTCCGGAGACGGCCAGGATGGTGTCGCGGATCTCCTCCGCGCTCATGCGGCGCGGAGCATGCCGCCATAGCAGACGGTTCGCTGGATCGACTCCAACCAGATTGGCGGGGGCGTCACCGCCGAGGCGGTAGGTGCGGCTCAGGACCAGCTCGCGGATGGTCTTCTTCACCGACCAGCCACCGGCGACGAAGCGGTTGGCAAGATGATCGAGCAGTTCCGGATGGGAAGGTGTGTCACCCGTCACGCCGAAGTTGTCCACCGTGGTGACCAGCCCTTCACCGAAGAGGTGCTTCCAGATCCGGTTCACCGCCACTCGCGGCGTGAGCGGATTCCCCGGATGGGTGAGCCACTCCGCGAGCTGCAGGCGTCCGCTCTGCGCGGGATCGATGGCCGGCGCGCCGGGCACCGCGAAGATCTGTGGGAAGCCACGCGGCACCTCCGGCCCGAGGCGCTCCGCCTCGCCACGGATCCGCACCTGGGTGTCCGCAACCTGTGCCGCCTCCCGGACCCCGTGGACCGCCAGGCCGCGCGCGGCGGGGTCGGTGAGGTCCATGAGATCCGCCTGTGCTTTTTCATACCGTAGCCGGTAGGCACGCTGGACGGGCTGGCCGTTGGCGTTGCGCTTCAGGCCCTCCGGCGTGCCACGGATTTCATCCCATTCCTTCTTCGCCTCATCCGCTTTCCTCCGGAGTTCCGCCGCCTTCACGGGATCGGGCGGAGGGGCGTTATCGGTGGAAAGGCGGACCAGCTTCTCCCCATCGTAGTAGTCCAGGCCGCCACCGCCCATCTTGTTGCGGACGCCCGCGCCGTCCTCCGTGCTGGTGAAGATGCCCGCCAGCGAGTAATACTCCGTCGTCGGCACCGGATCCGTCTTGTGGTCATGGCAGCGGGCGCAGCTCACCGTGAGGCCGAGCACGGAGCGGGTCACGGTATCGATCTGTTCATCGACATTGTCCATCTGGAAGCGGATCTTGAAACGCTGGTTCACGTCCTTCACGCCGAGCGCGAGGAAGCCCGTCGCCGTGAGCAGGCGGTCGCGCTCCTTTCCATCCTCCCCGGGAAGCAGATCCCCCGCGATCTGCTCGCGGATGAAGCGGTCGAACGGGACATCCCGGGAAACGGAGTCGATCACATAGTCCCGGTACTTCCACGCATGGGGATAAGGGATGTTGCGTGACGGTCCGGTCGATTCGCCGTAGCGCGCCACGTCCAGCCAATGCCGCCCCCAGCGCTCGCCGAAGGCAGGAGATGCAAGCAGGCGGTCCACCGCATTTTCATACGCGTCCGTAGCGGCATCCTCCGTGAAGGCGCGCAACTCCTCCGGGGATGGCGGCAGGCCGGTGAGGTCATGAGTCACGCGGCGCAAGAGCGTGGCACGGTCCGCATCCCCTACGGGTGACAGCCCCCTACCCTCCAGCTCCGCGAGGATGAAACGGTCCACCTCCCCCGCCGGCCATGCGGCGTCCTTCACCGCTGGAGTGGTCGGCGTCGTGAGCGGCTGCCAGGCCCAGTGGGATCTACGGAGGTTTTCGTACTTCGTGCGGTCCTTGCCGATGTATGAAGGAATCTCCTCCGCCGGCCATACCGCGCCGTCGTCGATCCATTTCTCCAGATCCGCGATCTCCGCCTCGTCCAGCGCGTCGCTGTCCTTCGGCATGCGCCGCCGTTCCTCCGCATGGCGGATGCGCCGGATGAGGGCGCTCCCCTTCGCATCCCCACGGATGACGGCGGCACCGCCGTCCCCTCCCTGGAGGAGTCCGTTCAGGTCATCCACCCGCAGGCCGCCCGCCGCCTTCGTATCCGCGGCGTGGCAGCTGTAGCAGTTCTCCGAGAGGATCGGACGGATGCGTTTCTCGAAGAACTCGAGCTTCGCGGGATCCGTCGAGGCATGGACGACGGCGGCAGGCAGCACCGCAGCCAGCGGGATGAGCAGGCGCTTCATGGGATGGGTTGCGTTTCCTGGTGGAAGATCAGTTCGCGGCGGTCTCACCCGGAGATGCCTCGACGCTGACGGGCTGGAGCAGCAGCGTGCGGTCCGGGATGCTCTTCATGTTCATGCGGCGGGTGACGGGGTCCTGATAGACGCAGAGCAGCCAGCGGCGGTCCTTGCGCACGGCGCAGCGGGTCTCCGTCAGGCGGTTCCAGCGACCCTCGTCCTGGAACTCGAAGCGCACGCCCTGCACCGCGCCCGCCTCCCCCTTCAGCTCCAGGTCCGTCATGCCTCCTGACGCCGCCTCCACGTAGCTGCGCCCGACCGCGCCGCGGATGGCTTTTCGGGAGAAGTTGACGACGCGGTAGGTGCCGAGGGAAAAGCGGGGGCCATGGTCCACCAGCACCGCCTGGTAAGGCTCCGCGGAGCCCGCGGCGGCCGGCACCAGGATGATCAGCGCCTTGTCCACCGTGGCCGGGATACGGATCTTCGCGGCTGCAGCGGGCGGGGCCTTCGGGTCCCCCGCCGGAGCGCGGTGGAAGACGGCCAGGTCACTCTCGACGGGGATCGTCACCGGATCCGTCATGTTCGCGGTGGAAAGGCGGACCGGCTCGGAGCCGGATGCCTTCGCCAGATGGATGGTCTCCTGCCCGGCGACATACTTGAGGCAGAAGAATGAAACAGCGACGTTCCGGGATTCCGCCTGGAGCGGCAGAGCGAGGGTGAGGAGCAGGAGCAGTTGTTTCATAAGATTCAGATTTCGGATGGAGTGAGCCAGCGGAAGGAGACGATGCTGATCCGGCGGCCGAATTTCTTGTTCAGGTCCGTGGAAGCCTTGAGGGAGGCGTCGTCCTTCGGATCGATGTGGTCCGGGTAGCGCTGGACGGTCGCCTCGCACCAGGCGCGGACCACCCGGCCCTCCCGGTCCACGGCTTCACCGCAGGTCCGGATGACGAAGGTGTCTCCGCGGACGGTGAGCTGGGGCAGCAGCGGGGTGAGGATGTCCGCCTGGGTGATGAGGCCCGGCGCGCCATCCGCGGTGTTGCCGGAACCAGCGGTCTGGTTCGCCCCCGTCGCCACATGGAAATCAAAGCTGCGGTCGATGATACCATCATTGATGCCTGACACATCGATGGCCGCCTGGACCGCTCCTGCGGAGGACAGTCGCTCATCCCCGCCGGGCCGGCGGTTCACGAACTCCGCGAGCGAGAGGAACGGCCCGCGCTTTTCCACCTGCTCCACCAGGGCTTCCGCGAGTGCCCCGACCTGCTCCGCCGACAGGCGGCGGTGGCCGCTCCATTTCTCACGGTCGGATGATCCGCCGCCCTGGGATGCGTTGTTGCCGCCGACGGATGGCACGTTGCGGGAGACCGGCACGCCGTCTCCACCCGCGACATCCCCGCCGGACAGGGGCAGCGGCGCATTGAAGTTGGAGGCGAGCAACGCCTGCCATGCGGCCACGCTCGTGGAGTTCACGTTGAACGCGCCCTTCACCAGCAGGTTCGCGGCGATGTGGTCGTGCGCCTCCTTGTCGGACAGCAGCCGGTCGGTGGCGGCGGACGGGGTTTCACGCCCGGTGTAGCGCTCGAACCGGAGGTTCGGCAGGTGGCCGCGGCCCGCGAGGAATTCGGTGATCAGCGCCTCCCGGTGCAATGCCGCCCCCCCGAAGCGCGCCGGATGATCCACGGCCCCGGAAAGGAAGTGGGAGTCCAGCAGGGCGTTGTTGGCGAAGTAGGAATGATCGAGGTAGGTCCTGCTTCCAGCGGTGGCTGTGACCGCATCCGCCTGGATCAGCGCCGGTGCGAAGGAGTTCGCGAACGGATGGGCCACCAGCGGGAGCTGCCCACCCGCATTCAGCGGAGCATGGGTGAACTGCCCCAGCGAAAGCGCGGGCTCCAGCGGCAGCGAGGAGAAGGAGGCGAACTCCGAGCCGGTCTGGGAATAGACGCCGGATCCACCGTAGCCACGGTTGCCGTCGTTGCTCAGCTCGATGGTCGGGCTGTCCGGCGGCCAGTCGGTCATCGGCTCCCATTTGAATTCATACTGGTGGTGGGCGAAGTCCTCCGTCTGGTCCAGCCCGCCCGCGGCATAGAGGTTCCCCGGGTTGTTGTTGATCCAGGAACGGGAGGGGAACTTCGAGTCCCGCTCCGTCTTCTGCTGGAAGGAGGCGATGAGGAACGGCTCCTTCCAACGGATGGCGTCATCCGCCCCCGCCTCGTCCGGGTCCACGCCGGTGTTTCCGGGAGCGGTCTTCGGGATCGAAGGATCCACCACGATGGTGGGCAGTTCGTTCCGGCCGAACTCGGGAAGGTACTCCTTCTCCTTGTCGCCGTAGTCCAGCTCGATCCCGCCGATGAAGCGGCGCTGGATCCGGGTGCCGATGCCGACGTAGTATTTGAGGAACCCGGTGACCTCGCGTTTCCCCGTCTCCGCCAGTTCATCCGCACCGGCACGCTCCGGCTTCACCTCCACCTGGATCTTGTCCCCACCCTTCACCGCTACGGTGCGGATGGTTTTTCCATAGTCCCTGCCGGTGCTGGCACCTGTAGGGCTGACGAAAAGGTTCTGTGTGGTCACCCCGCCGATGTCCTTGCTGCTGCTGGCACCCGCCGGTGGATGGAAGCCCGGCCGCATGGTGAGCCCCTGGACATTGTAGCGGTGGCTGCCGTGGAGCGTCCACTCATGGCCGGTGAAGACGACATGCTCGCCCGGTTCCATGACCCGGCTCCCCTGGCCTTTCTCCGGCAGCAGCTTCAGCAGGTAGAAGCGGTTCTGACGGTTCTTGAAGTCGGCCTGTGTGTGGGCGTCGGTCAGGCGCGTGTAGTTCTCCGCCAGCCGGGTGCCGTTCTTGTAGAGGCGGAACGCCATCGGCACGCGGTGGAGTTCGATGGTGGCACCGCTGAACTGCAGCGGGACGTTGTAAGGATTCCACAGCGCGATGACCGGGTCGATCACCAGCCAGGTGATGTAGTTGTCCCGCTGGCTGGCGGGCGTGGACCGCGCCCCGCCGTTCGCCCACATGGTGTCGAGCGTCTTCTGGTTCACGCCGAAGGCCAGGCTGAAGACAAACTGCGCCTTCGCGATGACCGGCGCGATCTGCTGTTCATTGAACGCGGGCTGGCGGAGCAGTTGCTCCGTGGAGGTGATGGCCGCGGGATCCGGCCGGTCCACGACGGTGGCCGTCGTCACCGGGTGCGATGGGTTGGTGCCACCTGTGAGATCCCGGTACGAACGGTAGTGGGAGTGAAGAAGCGCCCAGGATGGATCCGGCGAGGGAAAGGGATTCGCGCCCTGGAACCGCGCCGGTGGGGCCACCAGCGGGCTGTCTGTCCCGGAATACAGGAAGCGGTCCGCGTGGCTGGAGGGCAGCTTGTCCTCCCGGAAAAGCTGTGACAGGTCCGTCTTCCACCCACCTCCGACGGAGTCGGTGAGCAGGCCGAAGGAACCGGCGGCCGCATCATGGAACGAGGCATCCTCCTTCTTCAGCCCGATCAACCGCGACTGGCCGAGGGAGACGAGCCTCCGCCTTTCCTCCCTGCGCTCGGAAAGCGGCTTCCAGTCGAACGCCTTCACCGCCTCATAGCCCGGCTCATGGGCGGCGGACATGCGGTCCATGCCGCGGGCGAAGTCATTCTCCTCCTCATCCTCCGCTGGCAGGGAGATGTCGATCTTCTGCGACTGGTCGAAGACCGCCCATGCGTAGCCGTCTTTCCGGCCATCCTTGCGCGAGGCCGAAGCGATTTCCACGATTCCGGCTTCCACCGCTCGCTTACCGGAGACAACCGGCGGAGCGAGCCGGACCATGCGGCCTTCCGTAGGGGTTCTCACAAAATCCGCATTGCGGTTCGCCTGGTACTCCGATGAGGAGACGAGCCAGCCTTTGAAGCGGTTCTTCTTCTCCCGCTCCCAATCCGGGGCGCCACCGCGGCCATCCCACCGCCAGCCCTCCCATACGCCGGTGAGGTGCGGGCGGGCATCCAGGCCCTCCCCTTCCGACGGAGCAGTCACCCGCTGGTCCTGCCCGGCCAGCGACTGCAGTTCGCCGATGGCCATCTGCAGCGCCAGCCGCGCGTTCGCCCTGGCCCGCTGGACCTCGCGGTCATTCCCGGCGGTGCGCACCGTCACCGCGGAAAGCGTGGTCATGGCCAGCGCCAACAGCATCAGCAGCGACAGCATCAGGATCGTCGCGACGAGGGAGAATCCCCGCCCGCCGCGCTTTCTCCGCGGTCCCGTTCCGTGTAGGGTGGATGGCATCTTTCTTTCCGTGGGGTTCTCAGTGGGCGGTCTCGATGCGGTAGAACTCGGCGGGCTTCGCCGGATCGAGGGTGATAGTGGCGGTGCCGTTGCCCGCCGTGTCCGTGGCCGCGGTCCCCAGGTCCGTGCCGAAGGAAACGAGATCGGAGGATCCTTTCACCGCGTAGGTGGTGGACGGAGCCCCCCGGAACTGGATGGTGAACTGGCCGCCGTGGATGCCGTGGGAGATGATCTCCAGCGCGAAGGCTCCGCCGTTGACCGTGATGGTGACGGTGTGGGTCACCGGATCGTTCGGTCCGTCCAGGGTGATGGTGTAGGTGGTGGTCACCGACGGCGTGAGGGATACCACTGCGTTTCCGTCCACGATGGCCACCGCACCAACTCCGTTGTCGATGGTGACGGAGGTGATGTCCTTGCCCAGCTTCAGGGAAAGCTCCGTGCTCTCCCCGGCATTGATGGTGGCGCTGGCGACGGAGGAATGGAGCAGGCCCGTGGTGCGGTCCCACCAGGCGTTCCGGTGCGCGAGGACCTCCGTCTGGTCCAGGATCCTGTCGTAGATGATGAGGTCGTCGATCTTTCCGCGCCAGAAGCTGCCGGCGAGATCCTTCGCCGCGCCGATCACCCACGCGCCCTGCGACGGCTCGAAGAAAGCCGCGGGCGTTCCGGTGCCGGCGGGCCGGCCGTCGATGTACCAGCTCACCACATTCGCCGTGACATCCACCACGCCGACGAGGTGGCTCCAGGCACGTGCGGGGACTTTTCCGGTTGACGAAATCGTCGTGCCGCCGCCGACGTTCGCGCGGACGGTGCCGGTGTCATCCACTGACAGGATCTGGCGGCCGATGAAAGGGGAAGTGTCCTGCTGGGCGACGATGACGCGGTTGGTGGTGCCGGTGCCCGGGTTGGTCTCGATGATGGCTTCCACGGTGAAGCCGACGAGATCCTCGTCATTCGGATCGATGATCCGGTCCGTGATGACGGCGGCGGCGGCGTTGAAGGTGCCCGCGCCGTCGAGGAAGCCGGTGGCCCCCAGGTTCACCGCGATGTAGTTGCGCAGCACCCCGTCATGGGGGGCGGCTCCGCCCGCGGAGTCCACGACCAGGCCGGAGGAAACGCCCTCGTTGAAGCGGTACCAGGCGGCGGGCCTCGCCGCGCGGATGACCGCGGAGTGGGCGGTGTCCGGTGCGGGCGGGACCGCGTCGAGTTCATCCGCGCCGACCAGGTTGGTGAGCCTGAGCTTGATGCCGGTCGCCTCCGCGGCCGGGATGTCGTGGAAGCCGCGCAGGTCGGTGAATTCCAGCAGTCCCCCGCTGCCGTAGGTCAGGGTTCCCGCGACCGCGGTCGGAAAGTCGCCTGCCGTCGCCGCCCAGTGCAGCCGCACTTTGTCAGGCTCCACGCCATCCGGCGAAGGCAGCGAGGTCGCCTCGAAGCCGAGGATCACCGGCGGGGTGAGCTGGTTGTAGATGACGTCGAAGGAAGAGGTGTAAGTCGCGCCGCCCTCACCCGTCGCGGTGAGCGTGTAGGTGGTGGAGGCGGTGGGCTGCACGCCCGCAGCGGTGGCGGTGCGGTCCGCCCCGATGGCAAGCGTCCCGACGCCGTTGTCCACCGACACGGAGGTCACATCCGCACCGACGAACGCCAGCAGATCCAGCGGGGTGCCGGTGACTACGGCGGATGCCGTACCTTTGAAGTGGATGATGCCTTTCGTGAGCTGGTACCACGCCTGGTAATGGCCGGAGATCCTGGAGTCCGCCGGGTCCCCGTTCCGGTCAGGATCATCCAGCAGGTCGCGGAAGACGGCCACCTCGTCGATCTGTCCCTTGAACAGGTTGCCCGTCAGGTTTTTCGCGGAGCCGATGACCCATCCGCCCTCCGTGCCCTCCAGTGTGAAGCCGCCGGAAGGAGTGATGGTGTCCGCCAGCTTTCCGTTCAGATACCAACGGAACTGGCCGCCGTCGGGATCGACGACAAAAACGACATGGTTCCAGGCATCCGCCACCAGCTTCGCGGCGGAGTCATGACCGGTCCCGCCGAGCACGGAGAAAAGCGTGCCGTCCGGCCTCACGGAGATGATCTGGCGGCCGGTGCCGTTGATGTCCTGCTGGGAGATGATGACGTTGTCGATCGTCGCCCCGGCGGAATGCTTCACGATGAGCTCCACGGAGAATCCCTTCGGCACCTCGGGATCCGCCGATCCGGGATTGAGGATCTGCCGGTTCAGCACCGTGGTGCTGCCCGCGAACACGCCTGCGCCGTCGATGACACCGCCACCGCCCGCGATGGTCTCACCGCGGACCGTTCCGTTGTTGGGGATGGTGTTCTCCGCGGAGTCCACCAGGTGCCGCGAACCGGCGGCCTCGTTGAAACGGTACCACGCCAGCGGGTTCGACCCACGGATCGCCGCGGAATGCGCGGTTTCCGCCTGCGGCGCCGCGGTCGCCTGGACGGTCCCCGTGGCGTTGGTGGCGGTGAGGGTGAATGACGCCGACGACGACGCATCCAGATCGATGAAGCCGGTCAGCGCTCCTTCCGGGATGGTGTGGATGACCGCACCGCCCGGAGTTTCCCCCTCGCGGATCTCCGCCGTGGTCGGGTTCGGCAGGCCGCCTTCGGAAAGGTTCCAGTGGAAGCGCAGCTTTCCGGTGGATGGCAGGCGGGTGATGGTGAATCCCCGGATCTCCGGCTCCGAAAGCACCGCCGGTGTCACGTCGTTCGCATTCCAGAACACGGCGCGGTGCACCACTCCGGCGAAGCTGGTGACCTGGGCAACATTCGTGTTGAAGCGCGGATCGATGCCGTTGGCGGTGTCCCGCGCCAGTCCACCCGCGTTGCCGGTGTTCATCGTTCTGACACTCAGCGTGTCATTCCCGGACCAGTTGCCCGGCAGGCCGGTGATGACGAATGAGTCGAAGATGTCATCATCCTGACCGTCCGGCTTCACCCGCAGTTCCAGCGTCCCGGCATGGTTCCATGAGGCGGAAAAGGAGTAGGTCAGCCCAGCCTCCAGCACGCCGATCGCACTCTGCAGGGCAATGCTGGGCAGCGCCGCGTCATTCAGGCTGTCCGGGTGGGTGGTGGTCTGCCCGCCTTGCTTGCTCAGCAAGGTCGGCACACCGCCGATCAAATAGATACCGGAGCCGCTGGAGTTCCCGCCGATCTCCACCAGCAGCTTCGTGCCGGTCAGGTCAGAGGCCGCCGGGGTGAAGCGGGCGTTGAAGGTGAAACCGGAGGAGTGGAGATAAGTTCCCGCATTGTCGATCAACGGAACTCCGGATGGATTGCCGGGAGGCTGCACGTTCCCGTCATTGACGATCCCCTTCCCCTCACTGTCGTAGAGAGACGTGGCGGGGTCCAGACCGACGAGGATCTCAGCCGATGCCGGAACGGACCAACTGGCGGCAAATACCGCCGCGAGATAGAGGAATCGATGCTTCTTCATGCAGATAGATAAATTGGTAGGGTATCAAGGCGCGTTGAGCCGGTGACGGCTTGCTTCATTCCAACGGGCTGGCCACGTCGCCTTACCCCCATTCACTTCCGGGAAATCCCTTCTCGGGTCTTTCCTTCCTGACGCGTCCAAAACGGACCGTCGGCCGCCATTGCGGGCACCTGCTTCCTCAAGCTCGGTGACCGGGAAGGATCTCTCGTCCTCGGGGACGTCAAAAACCTTCCGGCGGGCAAATCGTACCAAAATACTACCTTTAGTCAAGTATCCGATTAAACAATCTAGATCGCGCTATCCTGTGACCACGCCTCCCCCACCCCGCATGGGGATTCCACACCACTTCAACCGGTTCACGGTTAATGGTGGAGCTTACCTGCTGGAGACGATCATCCAGCCTAGGATCATGATGAGGAGGAGGAATCCCCCGACCATCAGGAACAGGGTGACGCCGGTTTTCTCCGGGTGCTTCGCGGGTTGCTCTGGGCGGTTGCGGTTCATGCACATGGTTCCGCAGATACCGGACCAACGACATGAATGACTATTAATGAATGACTTGCGATCACCCCATCAGACTACACGATCCAGGGAAGGTGGATTGCGCAACCTGTCCGGAGCAGATCGCCCGCCCTCACCTGAAGCGGACCACCATCGCCCCCACGGCATCGCGTGGGTTCCCAGCGGCAATGGATCTGCCAGAATTTTCCCCAGGTTGACCGGAAGAACCCCCGGGAGACCTGCTTTCGTGTATATGTGTGTGTCGGGACGGATCGAGCCCATGCTTGGTCCGTCCCTCTCACGCCGGAATGCGCCGGGAGAATCCCCATGTGGGGACATTTCCTGCTAGGATCGTCCGTCGGTGTCCCGTATCCCGGTCCTATGTCAAAAACCATTCCGTGGGGGCTTGCGGCCCTCCTTTCCGTCTCGGTCGCCTCCGCCGAGATCACCCTCGCCCCGCTGTTCCAGGATGGCGCGGTGCTCCAGCGTGAAAAGCCCGCTCCCGTGTGGGGCAAGGCGACTCCGGGAAAGGATGTCACGGTGACCTTCGCCGGCCAGACAAAGAACACGAAAGCGGACGCCAGCGGCAGGTGGCAGGTGGCCCTTGATCCACTGTCCACCAGCGCGGAGGGCAGACCGCTCAGTGTAACCGAGACCGGTCTGGCGCCGAAGGAAGTGAAGGACATCCTCGTCGGCGAGGTCTGGCTGGGCAGTGGCCAGTCCAACATGGAGTGGACGGTCAGCAACACCACTCCGGAGAACAAGGCGGAGGCGGCGAAGGGTTCCGTCCCGCTGCTGCGTCTGTTCCAGGTGCCGAAGAAAGTCAGCAACAAGCGCCAGGAAACCGTGGACGCGAAATGGACGAACGCGACTCCCCAGACCGCGACCAACTTTTCCGCCGTCGGCTACTTCTTCGGCAAATACCTGACGGAGGAACTCAAAGTGCCTGTCGGCATCATCCACAGCTCGTGGGGCGGTTCCCGGATCGAGCCATGGTGGGCGGATGAAGGTCTGAAAGAGGTGCCGGATCTGGTGAACCTCTACAACGACCGGATCAAGAAGCAGCCGGGATTCCCGGAATACGACGATGCTTTCAAGAAATACGTCGGTGACGTGCGCGCGTGGAGCGACGCGGCGCAGAAGGCCCTGGACGGTGGTTTCCCCGCCCCGGACATGCCCGCCGGTCCGGAACTGCTGAAGGCCGGGTCCGGAGCGGAGACCGGCACCTACCAGGCGATGATCCATCCGCTGGTGCCCTACGCGCTCCGCGGCTTCCTCTGGTACCAAGGCGAGTCGAACTCCGGTGAAGGCATGGCCTACACGCTGAAGCAAGAAGCCCTGCTGGCAGGCTGGCGGAGGCAGTTCCGCGCGCCGGAAGCACCGTTCCTCTACGTGCAGCTCGCCCCGTATTTCTACAACGAGGGAGCGGACAAGGTCATCCCGCAGTTCTGGTGGGCGCAGCAAGCATTCCTCAAGGTCCCCCACTCCGGCATGGCCGTGACCAACGACATCGGCAATCCGAAGGACATCCACCCGAAGGAAAAGATGGAGGTCGCCCGCCGTCTGTTCCTGTGGGCGATGGCGGACACCTATGGCAAGAAGGACCTCGTCCACTCCGGCCCGCTCTTCAAAGGCTACAAGGTCACCGACAAGGGCATCGAGATCTCCTTCGATCACACCGGCGGCGGTCTGACCACCCGTGACGGCAAGGCGCCCACCCTCTTCGAGATCGCCGGAGCGGACGCCCAGTTCCAGCCCGCGGAAGCGACCATCTCCGCCGATGGCAAGACCCTGCTCGTCAACAACCCCGCGGTCGCCAAGCCGGACCGTGTCCGCTTCGCCTGGTCCCAGGTGGCCGCGCCGAACCTGATGAACAAGGAAGGCCTGCCCGCAGGTGCCTTTTACACACACTACCCGGTCGATCCCGCCCTGGGCACCAACCTGCTGAAAGGAAAGCCACACAAGTCCAGCCACCCGAACACCTACGGCTGGGACCTGGGCCTGACCGACGGCACCTGGGGCACCCATGCCCCGACGGCCTACGCCACGGATGCCTCCGACACCTTTCCGAAAACCGTCACGGTGGACCTGGGAGCGGCGCAGGACATCCAGGCCGTCATCTACGGGACCCCCTCCATCGGTGCCACCAAGACCGTCGCAGTCTCGATCAGCGAGGATGGCACGAACTTCACCGAAGTGGGCCGCAATGATTTCCCGGCCAAGAAGGCGGCAAGGGCGGAGGCACGCTTCGCTCCGAAGAAAGCCCGCTACATCCGCGCGACGTTCATCGCCAATCACGGGGCCCAGGACGACTTCGGAACCGCCTTCGCCTTCCTTTCCGAGATCG
The DNA here is from genome assembly GCF_026625605.1 of Luteolibacter sp. SL250. Classification (NCBI taxonomy): domain Bacteria; kingdom Pseudomonadati; phylum Verrucomicrobiota; class Verrucomicrobiia; order Verrucomicrobiales; family Verrucomicrobiaceae; genus Luteolibacter; species Luteolibacter sp. SL250. The sequence goes on along the minus strand of NZ_CP113054.1, from coordinate 2,009,263 downwards.
AAGCCTACGGGCCGCAGAAGTGATAGGGAGCGAATCTCCAGAGTAGCGGATCTTGGGCGTAGCGAACCTCGTGAGAGGTTCGCTACCCCTCGCGGGTCCGCAACCCCATCCCTCAATCCGCGCAATCCCTCTTCAATCCTCTTAATCTGCGCTTAAAAAAAGCGTCCTTCAGGCAGGGTCCCGCAGTTCCCTCCCGGACTTCCCCCCAAGCCGAAGGTCTCCCACCCTTCGCTACCCCTTGTAGCGGCGTCTCTCCTTAAAAGCAAAAAGGCGGGGAGATCCATGGATCCCCCCACCCGGAATTGGCGCAGCCATCACGCTGCACCCGGTAACGGTCACTTGGTCACTTCGACCTCGTAGTCGCCCAGCGCCCACTGGATGCCGGCGAGATAGTGGCGCACCACCTTCGGGTGCCAGTACATGTCATGGTTGTGGCCGAGCGAGCAGTAGAAGACGCGGCCCTTGCCCCAGTGGCGTGCCCAGGCGACACCCCAGTCCTTGTCCTCACGCTTCAGGCCCTTGACGTTCATGTCGGACTTCTCCGGATCCAGGCGCAGGAGCATGTGGACCTTGCTGGAATCATAGGGGGCCTTGAGCTGGTAGATCTCCTCCTTGAAATCGACATTCTGGCCGTCGAACATGGCAACCAGCGGGTGCTTCTCCTGACCCGGCTCCACCTTGATGCTGACCTGGGTGCCGGCGTTCCACGGATGACCGTCGAAGTAGCCGTTCACCATCTCACCATACTCCGCCCAGTCATAGAAGGTGTCCGTCGCGGCGTGGATGCCGATGAAGGCGCCACCGCCCTTGATCCAGGCCATCAGGTTCTCACGCAGCTTTCCTTCCTTCTCCTTCGCGGCGGCAACGGCAGCTTTCTTCTCGTCCTCGGAAAGCTTCTCCAGCTCCGCCTTCGACGGCAGGAATGGATTCATCGTGGTGCTGAGGAACATCACGCCGTCGAACTGCTTGAGCTTGTCGGCCTCGAAGTTCCCGAGGTCATCACTGACGACCGTTTCAAAGGCACCGGTCTTTTTCCCCATCTCCGTGAAAGCGAGCTTTCCGGTGGCGATGGAGGCGTGGCGGAAGCCGCCGGTTTTCGAGAAGACGAGGACCTTCCGCGCCTTCTTCGGCTTGGCATAGGCTTCAGCGGGCAGCGCGGCGGCGATTTTCTCGCTGGCTCCGGCGGGTGGTTGTTCACCGGCGGGGTTCTGCGCCACGACAAAGAGCGCGACAGCGCCCAGCAGACAGGTTGGTAGGATGGCCTTCATTGGAGTTTTTTGTTAGGGATCCGCGGGGCGGGCCGCAAGTGATTTGCTGAAACGCCTGTTGGTCATCCGATCTTGCATAGCGGGCGGCGGGCCGTGAATCTTTTTTCCATGACCAGCCACACCGCCCCCCTCACCCAGGAACAGGCGGAGAAACTGCGGACGGTGCTGGAGAGGGACGGCTACGACTTCGAGCCGAAGGAACACGCCATCTACTCCGCGCGGAAAGGGAAGCTCAACGTCACGGTGTACCGCAAGGGGCCGAAGGTGCTCATCCAGGGAAAGGAAACGGAGGACTTCATCCGCTTCACCCTGGAGCCGGAGATCCTCGGCGAGGCGAAGCTGGGCTACGAGGAGGTGCTCCAGCCGGAGATGTTCTCCCCCCACTTCGGCGTGGATGAGAGCGGCAAGGGTGACTTCTTCGGACCGCTGGTCATCGCCGGGGTCTACACGGACGCCGCCATCACCCGCCACCTGATGGATGCGGGCATCATGGACTCGAAGCGCATCACCAGCTCCGCGAAGATCCGCAAGCTGGCCCAGATCATCCGTGAAACGCCGGGCTGCCTGCATGAGGTCGTCTCCATCGGCCCGGAACGCTACAACGAGATGCACGCCTCCTTCGGCAATCTCAACCGGCTGCTCGCGTGGGGCCACGCCCGGGTCATCGAAAAGCTCGCGGAACGGCGGCCGGACTGCCCCCGTGCCCTCAGCGACCAGTTCGCCCGCCCGGAAGTCCTCCAGCGCGCGCTGAAGGCGAAGGGCCTCACCCTGACCCTGGAACAACGGACCAAGGGCGAATCCGACATCGCGGTGGCCGCCGCCTCCATCCTCGCCCGGGAGAGGTTCGTGGACTGGATGAAGAAAACCTCCGACGCCGGTGGGGTGGAACTCCCGCTGGGTGCGTCCGACTCCGTCGTTGCCGCGGCGCGGCAAGTCATTGCCCGTCATGGGGAGGCCGCCTTGGGCAAGGTGGCGAAACTCCATTTCCGCACTTCTGCGGTCGTTTTGGGCAAAACTCCACCGTCAGGTGATGATTCCTCGCCGGATGGCACGGAAAACGCATCGTAAGCTGCGGATTTTGCGGGACATACGACCGATAATTTGGTCTAAAATCACCGCGCATCCCGAACCATCCACTTCCGCAAGTCCCATGGCCACAATCACAAAGCGAGAACTCGTCATCAAAATCACTGATCAACTCGGTGCCAAGGGTATTGAAATCACCCAACAGAATGTCTTTGAGGTCGTCCAAACCTTGATCGATGAAATCACCGAATCCCTGGCCCACGGCGACACCGTGGTGATGCGGAACTTCGGTGCCTTCCAGGTCCGCGAGATGCGCGCCAAGATCGGCCGCAACCCGAAGGATCCGGGCAAGGACGTGCCGATCCCGGCCCGTGCCGCCGTGAAGTTCAAGCCCGGCAAGGAGATGAAGGAAAAGGTGGCCGCCACCCTCCAGATCATCCGCGAACAGAAGTGACCCTGACGGAACGCTGGCCTGCGCCGGCGTTTTCTGTTAGCGGTCATCCATGCCCGCAGCATCCCTTTCCAGGAGGACCGCGCTTTTCGCCGCGGTCCTCTTTCCTTTGGCACTCCCCTCCTGCATCTCCCGCCCCAGTGGGTATGAGGGCTACCAGACCCGGTCATACAACGTCCGCGGCGGCCACTACCAGCCGATGAGCGTCGAGCAGGCGCTCGACTACGAGGAAACCGGCGTCTGTTCCTGGTACAACGAGTCGAAGTTCCTGGGCCTGAAACGCGGCAACACCTCCCTCGGTGAAAAGGTCATGCCGTGGCACCTCATCGGTGCGCACAAGACGCTCCCCCTGCCTGCGGTGGTGAAGGTCACCAACGTCAGCAACGGGAAGTCCGTGAAGCTCCGCATCAACGACCGCGGCCCGTTCATCGACGGCCGCATGCTCGACGTCTCACCGCGCGCCGCGAAGAAGCTCGGCTTCTACGACCAAGGCCTCACCACCGTGGAGATGAAGGTGCTCTCCGTCGGTGACGGAAAATACAAGCGCAAGCGCCGGAGCTGGTTCTTCTTCTGATGAGGCCCTGACTTGGTCTCTCCTCCCACCATGCCTATCCCGCACTGCAGAAAGTTCACATGAAAGGAAATCCACTCACGAACCTGATCATCATCGGCATCCCATTCTTGGGCCCTCTGATGGCCACGCTGCTTTCCGACGCACTGGAGTTTTCGTGGCTTGATGGGCTATGCATCCTGATCCTCCTCGCGCTTCCCGTGGTTTATTTCTTCTTTTTCCGGAAAAGACGTCCCAAAGGTGACTCTCCAACCGCTGGCAGCCCCCGGCTATCTTCGGCGGAGAGAGACAGCCAGAGGCATCCGGGAATCTAGACTGGACGCGGCATTTGGAGGGAGACTACCAGAATGGAAACATTGCCAGAAATCGGGCAGAGGCCGGCGGATTGGGATGACATGGCTTTCCTATGGGAACTCCACGTGGCGACCATGCGGGGATACGTGGAGCGGACCTGGGGCTGGGATGAGACATTCCAGAGAGACCACTTCCACAAAACCTTCTCCCCGGAGCACCTGCGGATCCTGACCTGCGGTGGCCGGGACATCGGCGTGCTGGAGACCCACCTCCATCCGGACCACCTTTTCCTCGCACGGATCTCCATCCTCCCTTCCCGCCAGAATCGCGGGATCGGCACCAGGATCATCCGCCCCATCCTGCAAGATGCGGGCGAACGAAACCTCCCCGTTCGGCTGCAGGTCCTGAAAGTGAATCCCGCCCGTTTCCTCTATGAACGGATGGGCTTCACTACCTGCTCGGAAACCACCACCCATTTCATGATGACCCGCCCTCCATCGTCCGTAAAAATCGGCTGATTTCCGGACTTTGGAAAATTTCCGTCACTAAGCTCTTGCACTCAGGCGCGCGGTAGGATTCTTTTCCGCCGCACCGCGACAACGACCCGTTCGTCTATCGGTTAGGACTCCAGATTTTCATTCTGGCAAGAAGGGTTCGACTCCCTTACGGGTCGCCATTTTTTATGTGGCAGCGTGATTGAAGGGCATGTTTTCGCCCTGTGTCCCAAAGGGATCGACGGCATCCATGCATTTGGCTAAACTGGCGGAATGCCAAGGGATGCCCCAGAACCACTGATGGTCGATGTCGCATCATGGAAGGAACTCGCGGCGCGGTGCTTTCCGGAGATCCACGCCGCAATTTGCTGCGATGCTGAAATGCTCTGCGATGAACTGGCGGACATGACGGATGCGGCGCACCGTCGCGGCGACACCGATTTCCTCAGGCGGTCGTACGGTTTCATCCGCTGGTCGATGCGGTATACGGATGATGCCCGCTTGAGAAGTGCGGTCGCTCACTGGTTCTTCGACCGGATCCTGCAACTGGAGTCATCGAAGAAAGCCTGCGTGGACTTCCTCGATTGGGGCGACGTGAAGGCATTCATGGATGCCTGGGGCTGCGAACCTTCCTTCAAAGACGAAGAAAACTTCGGCGCCTTGATCGAAGTGTGGACGAAGCGCTGGGGGCGGAACCAGAAACTGCCCGATCCCATGCTGCCACCGGTCGTCCTGGAGGTGCCTCCGGAGTATGCGGATTATGTGGATCATCCCATGTACGGAAAGGGACCACGGTTCACAGGTTGGGATCCGGTGGAGGATAACTACACCGCCATGTTGTGCTGGATTCGTCCTCCGGAGAGCCGAATCCCCGGAACCGCCATCCGGGCCGATCCTGACCGGCAAAACCACGCCGGTTTTCCCTATGGAATCTACTACGATCTGAAAAGAATCTGCGAGGACTGCGCGCGGCCGTTCATCTTCTTCGCCGAGGAGCAGCGGTTCTGGTTCGAGGTGCTGCGGTTCAACGTGAATGCGGACTGCATCAGATGCCCGCCATGCAGGGAACTCCACCGGAAGAAGCGTAAGAAAAAGCGTGATGCCGGATGACGGCCAGGCGGTGAGGTATCCCGGCTCAGGGCCGTCTTCTGCCCCGGACCATGGCGATGCACGCACCGGCAGCCGCCAGCAACGCCGACGATGGCTCCGGTATGGGAGCGATGGTCACGTCGTAGTTGCCGGATCCGTCCGCCCGGAAGTGGATGTATTCGTTGGCACCGACCGGGAAGTCCCCATGCCCCAGCTCACCGGGGATCACCACGCCGTGGGTATCTTCCAACAGCCCGATGGTGGCGAAGCTTCCGCCACTCTCCACGCCGATGACGGCTTCATTGAGGTCGGGAAACATGCTCATGTCCCCATAGCTGAAGGCGATGTCCCCGGCATTGAACTGGATGCCATGGAGCGTGGTGGCACCCTCGAAGAAGATCGCCTGGAAGGTGGCGAGGTTCCCCGGATGGTCCACGCTCACCATGTTCCGCCATGTGACCGCGTAGTAGCTCTCACCCGCGCCGACGTGCTCGAGCACCTGACCGGAAGCGCCAAGTTCCAGGTCCACCCAGAGCGGGGCGATACGACTCGCACCGGACATCCCGAGAGGCTGGAGATTGTAGTCTGCGGTCGGCCCGTCCGCATCGCCAAAGCGGATGAATCCGTTGAGCGTGATGGTCGGCCCGGCCGTCGGCTCGCTGCCGAAGTAGGGGGTGATGAACGGATAGGTGCCGAAAGTCCCTTCATCCTTGTCCGCCGGGCCGGTGGAGCCGGAAGCCCGGATCACCCCGCCGACGGGATCCAGAAGCAGCGCGGCGGAGGCGGTGGAAAATGGCAGGATCAACGCGGAAACAGCGACCGAACGGAGGAAGCGGCGGGAATCATGAAGAAAATTCATCGCGCATGACTATTTGACGGAGTGATCCTTACGAAGAACACATAGCGGCATTTTTTCATCCCTGAAAAACAATGAATCTTTAATGACATCGTTTCTTGATCATCGACGCCGATTCAAGACATCGGCCCGGAACCTCCCCCCCTGAAAGTGGTAACACCACCGCATGGCCAGGATGAAAGAAATCCGGAAGGATCACCTGCTTCTTTTTTGGACCGACCTTCCGCCATGTACGAAAAGCCCTCCCGCAACGTCCCGTCCGCGCTCCGCCTGCTGGCGGTGCTGTCCATTTCCGCACCATTCTCCCAAGGCGCACTGCTGGTCTATGAGGGATTCACCGGCTACAACGCGGGCGAACTGAATGGCCAGGCGGCGAGCACACAAAGCATCGGCCTCAACGGTAGCTGGGATGGTTCATCCTACGGGAATCGCCACCAGTTGACGGCATCCGGCCTGACCTTTTCCGGTCTCGCGACGAGCGGCGGAGCATTGACCACTGGAAATGATGTCCGGCTTTCCGGCATCGCCATGAACCACGCGGGAGTCGCCGCGGGCGACACACTGTATTCCAGTTATCTGGTGAGCTTTTCCAGCGCCACCAATTCCGGGTCGGGCCTGTTGACAAGGATCAACGGCACATCCGCCACCCAGGCGAGCGGATATTTCAACTCATTCGCGGACAGCCGGTCCAGCAACTACGCCGCGGTCAGCTATGACTCGACCTTGTTCAATGCCGCCAACCATACAGCGGAAAGCACCGCCATTCCCGCCGGCCAGACTTTCATCGTCATCAGTTCCTTCACGAATGTGGGCAACGCCGCTGGCGGCACCGGAAGCCTCTACGTGCTGAGCCAGGCGCAGTTCCTCAATCTCCGGACCATCGGCCTGTCGAATCTGGCGTCACTCACGGTCGGCCAGGGAGCAACGGAGGCGTGGGCCACAGCGTCCGCAACATCAGCCTTCAACGGCAGCTTCGACAATGCGGACTTCCTCCACATCCTGTCGCTTTCATCTTCCGGGACCATCGACGAGCTGCGCTACGGCACGACGCTGGAGGCCGTGCTGCCGGTGCCGGAGGCATCCACACTCGCCCTCAGCGGTCTGGCATTCGCCGGTCTCGCCATCCGGCGGAAAAGGTCGCGTCATTGAGGCGCTGGGAGCGCCGGTCTTCAGACCGGCATCTCCGATGGTTTGGCGGGTTACCAGCGAAGCCCGCCGTCATCGATAGCTTGTTGGAGCGCGGACTTCCAGTCCGCCCCGGAGAATCCGGACTTTGCGAAGCCAAGCGGACTGAAGTCCGCGCTCCGTTCCCGCAATTCATGGTTCACGCCACGGTCTCGAACACCCCACCGCCGAGCATCCTGCCGCCATCATAGAGCGCGCAGATCTGGCCGGGGACCACGGCCCGCTGGGGATGGCGGAAGGTGAGGCGGACTTTGCCATCATCCAGTGGCTCCAGCACCGCGGGCTCCGCCTTTGAGCGGTAGCGCGGCTGCGCGTCCACCAGGCGCTTTTTGTCAAAGGGTTCATTGAGCGCGGACAGCGTGCCGACCACACACTCCTTCGCATACAGGCCGTGGGTCTCCGGCAGGTCCCAGCCGACGACGAGCTGGTTTTTCTCCGGCACCTTGCCGACGACGACATAGGCCATGCCCTCCCGGGGTGACGCGACGCCGTGCCCTTTCCGCTGTCCCAGCGTATAGAGGTGCAGGCCCTGGTGAGTGCCCATCACGCGGCCGTCCGTATCGATGATATCGCCGGGATTGTCCGCGACGTAGTGGCGCAGGAAATCGCTCATCTTCACCTGACCCAGGAAGCAGATGCCCTGGCTGTCCTTTTTCTCCGCCACCGGCAGGCCGAAGCGGCGGGCAACGTCCCGCACCTCCGGCTTCAGCATCTCCCCCGTCGGAAAAAGCGCGTGCGCCGCCTGGAACTGCGTCATCAGGGAAAGGAAGTAGCTCTGGTCCTTGTTCGGGTCCGCGCCGCGCAGGATGGCGGACTGGCCGTCCGGCAGGATGCGCTTCCGCGCGTAGTGGCCGGTCCCCACGAATTCGAAGCCTTGGCTGATGGCGTAGTCCAGAAAGACGCCGAACTTCATCTCCCGGTTGCACCAGACGTCCGGGTTCGGCGTGATGCCGGAGCGGTAGCCCTCCACCAGGTAGTCCACGATGCGGTCCTTGTAGGAGTCGATGAGGTCGATGACGCGGAACTCGATGCCCAGCGTCTTCGCCACAGCCTTCGCGTCCTCGATGTCCTGCTCCCACGGGCAGTCCCCGGGGATGCCCTCCTCATTGATCCAGTTCTTCATGTAGCCGGCGGCCACCTCGTGCCCCTGCTCCAGCAGCAACGCCGCCGCCACGGAGCTGTCCACCCCGCCTGAAAGTCCTACCAGAACCCGTGCCATGCGGCGGGAGATTCAGGATGCCCGGCCCGGGATGCAAGTGGAGATTTCCCCCGGCCCCAAGGGCGTCATACCTCTCCGGAGATGACTTTCACTTTGCCTGAGAGTCTGGTTTGGATTTGGGAATGGGCATGAGCCGCTCCATCACCTCCTGGAACTCTTTTGAGGAAAGCCCCGTCCATGAGGCGCCACTGCTCCAGCCCGGATACTCGATATAGAAGTTCATGCACTGATAGCAGATGCTGGTCTGGAAAATCACCTCATCACCATTGGTGACCCGGATGCCATGAATCGGATAGTGGCACAATATGCCATTGGCGCGATACGCGCCAACCGTGGCCTTCAATGACGGCATGAGCGCCTTCACCTCATCCGGAGACAGTCTCTTCCGCTGGAGGATCTTTGAAGTGCTTCCGTATGGGGCGATTGGAAAGCGATCCCTCGGCAGGCGTTTCTGCCAACCACGATCTGTGGACTTCACCTTCTCCTCTCCCATACCTGAGAGGAGAAAAACCTCGATCTCCATGGCTGGGGAAATCGCCTCCGCCAGATCCCTGCGGTAGGCGGCCTCCGCTTTTTCCAACGCTTCGTCATAGCGTTTGTCAGCTTGTTCGATCGCGGCCTTTATTTCCGGGGACGGGGAAGGCCGGAGGGTGAGCCATGGGGCTTCCCCGATCCTTGCCGCACGCCCCAACTGCCGCTCTGAATCGGTTTCCAGCAGATTTTCCATCGCGGACTCCGCCGCTTCACCCACGGTATCTCCCGCGAACCACTCGCCGGGAAACTCTCCCAGGGCTGCCTTGTCCTCCAGCAACCGCTCCACATCCGGCTCAAGGCGGATGTCCCCCAGCAGGCCCGCCGTTGCGGCCGCGAAGGCACGCTTCACCGGTTCCTTCTCCGCCATCATCCCACGCAGCGCGGGAATGGGATCCTCCCGCCAGCGACCCAGCAACCTGGCGGCCAGAGCCGGAGCATCGCCATCTTCGATGGACTTTCCGGTGTATGCCAGATCCAGCAGCTCGACGGTTGTGATCTTTCCGTCCTCACGGAGCTTGTCCCACAGCGGCTGGCTCTGTTCTTTAAACTCCTCCGCCCACCATCCGGGCGGCTTGGCAGGGACAGCTCCATTTTCCTGTGCCTCTGAAATGGCAATGCAGCAGGAAAAGGCAGCCAACAGCCCCGCGGACAAACGGTGCCACAAGGAAATGGAGATGAGTCGGATCATGGGACGACAGATTCGCCCATCTTTCCCAATCCGGAGGTCGGATCGAGGAAAAAGAAGATCGGGGTTGGAAGCCCCGGCACCGGCCTGGGCCAAGATAGCCCAGCCACATTTTCAGAGACCCCGCCGGCGGCGGACCGCCATGCCGGCCATTCCCACCGCCAGCAACGCGGCGGCGGAAGGTTCCGGGATGAACTCCAGCCGCAGGTTGTCCATCGCGCTGATGCCGTTCGTGTTCCTGACATCGTAGGCGGCGAAGGCGGCGGAATCCGAATAGAGCACTGACGAACCAATCTGGCTGGAGATGGTGAGCGGAGTTCCCACATTATCCATGACCACCGGGGTGGCGGTTCCATCGGCACCGATGGAGTAGAGGGTCAGAACGGAAGCGAATGTGTTCGCCGTGTCGGTCTTCACGGTCTCATAGACCAGCCGGTACCAATTTCCGGCAGTGAACAGAGACTGGTTGAACGAGAGCGTCTCGACATCGGACGTTCCGCTGCGGAGGCGGAGGGTCACGCCGGAGCCTCCGGCAGACCTGATGATACTGCCCCCCATCGAATTGGTGGACGACATGGCCGTGGCTTGGGTCGTCACGAAGCCGAAATTCAACACCGTCAGATCCGTTGCCTCGATATCCGACCAGCGGAAATCCGCGCTGGAACGGAAACCCTGACCACTGGAAAGCGCCGCCAGGTCAATGGCCGATGTGGCGTCCGCCCCCGGAGTCGGGCGGTAGTATTTGTTGCTGGAGGACGATCCCACCAGAATGCCCTCTCCCCCGCCCACCCCCGCGGTTCCATTCCAGGTCCATCCCGGAACCGCTGCATCACTTGCTCCGGCGAAGGCAGAGGTCAGTGAAGTCTCGTCTCCGCTGAAATCCGCGAAATAGGAAGTGATGGCGGCGGGGCAGACTGCGGAAAGGCACAGAAAGGCGGCGGCGGTGCCGAACCATGGGGAGCGTTTCATGAGGAACAGAGGTGGGTTTTCGAGGAAAGTGGAGGCCTCTCGACTGCGGTGATTTCTACCAGAAATCCCGGATCATCCGGCATCCCCCATTCGTGTGATGTTCATTCCGGAGGGCGGAAATTCCGGTTCCCTTCCGCCCCCGGCAGCGTGCAGACTCCGCGCATGCAATCCATGACCGGCTTCGGCCGCGGCTCCTCCACCAGCGGCACCTGGCTGGCCACCGTTGAAATCAGCTCCGTGAACCGCAAGCAGGCGGAGATCGTGGTGCAGGCACCCCGCGACCTGAACGAGCTGGAGGCCCGCATCCGGAAACACGCGCTGGCCGCCGTGGCACGCGGCCGTGTCCAGATCTCCATCACGCTGGACCAGCCGGGGCTGGCGGCAAATGCCATCACCATCGACACCGTGCAGGCGCTCGCATTCGAGAACGCCTTCCGGGAGCTGGGCAAGCTGCTGGACCGCGAGCTGAAGCCGGAGCCGTCCGACTTCCTCCGGCAGCCCGGCATCTTCAACACCGGCCGCACGGAGGTCGATGTGGAGGCGGCCTGGCTGGCGGTCGAGCCCGCCTTGCTGGAGGCTCTCTCCCAACTCACCACCATGCGTTTGCGCGAGGGGGATGACCTGAAGGCGGACTTCCTCACCCGACTGGGCACGCTGGCCGCACTGGCGGGAAGAATCGCACTCGAAGCCCCGGGCCGCCCGGCGCGTCAGTTGGAACAACTCCAGAAACGCCTGCGCGACTCCGGACTGGAGATCGATCTGAACGATGAGCGGGTGCTGAAGGAACTGTCGATCTACGCGGACCGCTGCGACATCACGGAGGAGCTCACCCGGCTGGGCTCCCACTTCGCGAAGTTCCGTGAATACCTGGACGGCGCGGAGCCACCCGGACGGCCGCTGGATTTCCTCTGCCAGGAACTGTTCCGGGAGTTCAACACCATCGGCTCGAAAGCGAATGACTCGTCCATCGCCCAGACGGTGGTGGAGGCGAAGACCGAGCTGGAGAAAATCCGCGAGCAGGTCCAGAACGTGGAGTAAAGGAGGGTGGACACTCCTGTCCACCGGCGGCATTGGCGAATTATCAAGGATTCACCGCAAAGTCGCAAAGACCTGACTACCATTAAATCTCTCCTTCTTTTTATCACCATTTCAGCCGGTGGACAGGAGTGTCCACCCTCCCATATGGGCTACGCGATCACGTGCCGCGTCGCTTTTGACACGCGCGCAGTTGGTTCCCTACGCTAACGAATCCCCCCATGAGAATCGTCGTCCACGACTATGCAGGCCACGCTTTCCCACCATCGCTGAGCCGGGAGCTCGCGGCGCGCGGCCATGAGGTCGTCCACGCCTTCGCCAGCTCCCTGCAGACACCGCGCGGGGAACTCCGCACGCGTGAGGGAGACCCGTCCTCCCTTTCCTTCCGCGAGGTGGCGATGGACAGCGACTATGTCCGCTACAAGTATTCCTTCCTGCGGCGGAGGAAAATGGAGATCGCCTACGGAAAGGAAGCCGCCCGCTTCATCAGTGAGTGGCGACCGGACGCGGTGATCTCCGGGAACACGCCGACGGAGGCCCAGGGCCCCATCGTCCGCGCGGCGGTGGGCTGCGGCGCGCGCTTCCACTACTGGGTCCAGGATTTCTACAGCCTGGCGGTGGACAAGCTGGTGCGGAAGAAACTGCCGCTTGTGGGCATCCCCATCGGCGCATGGTACCGGCACCTCGACCGCCGCCAGTTCCGGGACAGCTCCACGGTCATCGCCATCACGGAGGATTTCGCGCCCGTGTTGTCACAGGAATTCGGCGTGGATCCGTCCCGCGTTGCGGTGATCCCGAACTGGGCGCTGATCGATGAGATCCCGTCCCTGCCGAAGGACAATGACTGGTCCCGCAAACATGGGCTGCACGACAAGTTCGTCTTCCTTTACACCGGCACCATCGGCATGAAGCACAACCCCGGCCTGCTGCTGGAACTGGCCCGCCACTATGCGGCGGATCCGGAGGTGAGGGTGGTGGTGGTGTCCGAGGGCATCGGCTCCGAGTGGCTGCGGGAGCAATCCGCGAAGGAAAACCTGACGAACCTGGTGCTGCTCCCCTACCAACCCTTCGGCGACCTGCCCGCGGTGATGGCGTCCGGAGACGTGCTCACCGCCATTCTCGAGCCGGAAGCCGCCGAGTTTTCCGTCCCGTCGAAGACCCTCACCTACCTCTGCGCGGAGCGTCCGCTTCTGCTGGCCATGCCGGCGGGAAACCTGGCCGCCCGCATCACCGGGCGGAATGATGCCGGGGTGATCGTCCCGCCGCATGACACCGGGGCCTTCGTCCGGGAGGCCGCCTACCTGCGGGACTCCCCGGAGCGCCGCGGCGAGCTGGCCCGGAACGCACGCGCCTATGCGGAGCGGACCTTCCCCATCGGGCGGACCGCACAGGCTTTCGAGGATCTACTTACTTCCGCGTGATGCTCTCCGTCCTCGCAGACCATGGTTTGCTACCACGGTGGCTCCGGCCAGCGGTTGGGGAGGACGACACCGTAGCCATCCCCCGCACGTGGAGCGCGGTGTGGATCGAGCGGCTGCTGTGGGTGTTCATGATTTCCTTCGCCTTCGACTACCGCGCGTCCGACACGCGGACCGGAGGTGCGGGCATCGACCAGATGCTTTTCCTGCTGGCATGGGCCGGGTCCACGGGGTGCATCTTTCTGCTCGGCTGGAGGTTCCTGCTCGTCCGCCCCATCGCCTGGTTCATCCTCCTCTGGGGAGGATTCCTGGCCTACATGATCGGGAACGCGGTGCTCCAGGGCGTTCCGTTCGACCGGTGGTTCCGCATGGTGCTGCCGCTGATCTTCCTGTTCACCGGGATCATGAACGCCCACATCGCCGGTTGTGCGGGCATCCGTCCTTCGCGGATCGTCGCGCCGGTGTTCGCCGCGGCGTGCATCAACGTGATCTGGCGGATCATCCATGGCTTCCTGTTCAAGGAGGTGACGCTGGAGACGGTCCGGATCGAGGTGCAGAGCCCGTCGGGCAACTGGCTGGCGGCGTGGATCGGCTGCGCGCTGCTGCTCCGCAGCCGGTTCCACTGGAGCCTGCTGGTGGCCATCAGCGTGCTGTTCATCGGCGTCTTCATCACGGTCACCCGTTCGTTGCTGTTCCCGGTCTTCGCCTCCGCGCTGGCCAGCGGCATCTGCTTCCTGCTGGCCGTCCGCTGGCGCCAGTTCGAGTGGATGGACCTGGTGAAGCGGCTGCTGCCCGTGGCCATCGCCTGCGTCGCCGGCCTGGGTCTGCTGGGGCTGGCGGCGGTTTTCCAACCACGCATGATCGAAAGGTGGAACGAGCGGCTGTTCCACCTGGCGGACGACCGCAATCTCACGGCGGACATTTCCTACCTGACGCGGAAGGCGGAGGCGGACTCGATCGCCAAGATCCTGGCGGACGAGCCGCACCACTTCATCAACGGCATGGGCATCGGCGCGTCCTACAACTGGGATGCCGCCTACATGCCGGAAATCTTCCTCGTCTTTCCGGAGGACAGCGAGCTGGGCGTGGATGTCTGGACCATCGGCCACTCGACATGGAGCTACGCGCTGTTCAGCGGCGGCATCATCGCGCTCGCGGGCTACTCCGCGCTCATCATCGGGACGCTGGTGACCAGTATCCGTTCCGCGCGGGCGAACGCGTCCCACCCGGGGCCTGACCAATGGCTCGCTTTCCTGCCGTTCATCGCCACCTGCTGTGTGCTGAGCGAGACGCTGACGTCGAATCCGTTCAACGAACGCCTGGCGGGCATGACGTTCGGCATGATGCTGGGGATGTTGCAGGCGTTCTTCATACGGGCATCCTGGATCCACCGCAGCATCACCTCCTGAAAAGCCCACCCATGTCACCGCATACCGGAAAGCTCATCGTCGTGGCGGATCCCATCTGGATCGGCCACCACCCGATGTACCTCGCGCAGTTCACCGCGGCATTCGTCCGGCTGGGCGCCCACGTGGTCGCGCTGTGCCCGGAACCGGAGGAAGCCCGCCGGGAGATTCTGGCGGCGGTGTCCGCTGAGGTCGCGGCGGATCTGGACCGCCACGTGACCATCGGTCGGATCGAACCCGCGCGGAGGAGCTTCCTCAACGGCCGCTTCGAGGGCGACCCGGTGGGCACCACCCAGCGCTGGATGCAGGTGCAGCGGGAGATTTCACGGACGGAGGCACGCAACGGCCGGCCGGTGGACCTGGTCTATTTCCCGTATCTGGACACCTACCTGCGCTTCCTTCCGGTCAGCCTGGCCCCGGAGATCCTGCTGGGCAGGCCGTGGGCGGGCCTCTACCTGCGCAACCACCACCATGCCGCGCCGCCCTCCCTGAAACGCTCCGTCGTGATGATGGGAAAGGGGGACGCTATCCTGCGCTCCGCCTCCTGCCGCGGCATCGGCGTGCTGGACGAACGCTTTATTCCGGAAATGGAACGCTTCACCGGCAGGACCGTGCGGATGTTCCCGGATTTCACGGACACGACGCTGCCGGAGGAACCCTCCGCGCTGGCGCGGGAGATCCTGGCGAAGGCCGGAGGCCGCACCATCGTCGGCATGATCGGCCTGGAGCGACGGAAAGGCCTGCTGACCCTGCTGCGGACGGCGGAGCTGGCGATGCTACGGGATCTGCCGTACTACTTCGTGGGAGGCGGCCGCATTTTCCGCCAGGAATACACGGATGAAGAGTGGGCGGGCATCCTGAAGCTGGCCGGCGGCGGACTGGAAAATCTCCACCTGGATCCGGAGGCGGGCCGCATCCCCACGGAGGCGGAGTTCAACTCGCTGTTCTCCACCTTCTCCGTCGCATGGGCAGCGTATGAGAATTTCCAAGGCAGCAGCAACACGCTGGGAAAGGCGGCGGCTTTCCGCATCCCCTGCCTGGCCAGCGACGGCGGGTGCGTGGGATACCGGGTGGAAACCTACGGCACCGGCCTGACCATCCCGCAGGGAGACGCGGACCGGGCGCTGGAGGCCATCCCTCTCATGCGGGAGGGACGGGACCGGAACGGCCGGCCGCTCGCGCTGCGGCATGCGGACTTCCAGGCGGACCATTCGCTCGCGCGGCTGGACCAACTGCTGGGGGAGCTGCAGGTGGGTTGAGGGGAGCCTGAGATATGAGAAAGTGGGACAGGAGTGTCCCACCTCCTTACTTCACCCTCAGCCGTGCGAACCACTTCGCGGGCATCTGTGATGCCGGGACGGCGCTGCGGTAGGTGACGGCAGCGGTGCCGTCCGGCTGACGCCGCGTGCTGACGTGGATCAGATCCGTGGTACCCCAGTCATCGCCCAGGGTCAGGCTGCTCTCCGCGATGTAGTCCACCCCCGCCACCGCGAGGCTGCGGCGGAAGGTGAAGAGCGCATACGCTTCCTCCGTGCCGCCCTCCGGGGTGAAAGGCGCGACCGACATCCGCGGCAACGTCCGCCCGCCGATGGCCGCTTCCAGGAAATTGCTCATGCCATCGCCGTTGCTGTCGCCATTCGGATCCAGCACCGGGGGCAGGTGGTCGCCTTTCCCGGGACCGCCGTTCAGCGCGGCGCTGGCATGCCAGTTGCCCGGCACGGTGTGGTCCAGATCCGCCACGGCTTTCAGCACCATGCTGGCCCCTGTTCCATCCGCATCCACCGGCCATGGTTCCGCATCCTGATAGGTGAAACGCCGGATCACCGCACCGGTGGCGTCCAGCACGCTCACCGTCTCCGTACTGTTGTTGAAGCTGCCCGTATATTGTCCGGCGACCGGCAGGACGGGAGGAGGTGTGATATCACCCGGCGGAGGATACCTCACGGCGAAGGCCGCCGTGTTCGCCACCACCAGCACCCGCCCGCCGGGGGCCAGCGTGCGCAGTCCGGCGGGCGCGTTGTCGAAGGAGAACGTGACCGCCTCCGCCAGGGTGACGCCGGACAGGTCGATGGTCTGCGTGCCGATGTTCGCCAGCTCGATGTATTCGAAGTCATTGTCCACGTACCCCGCCTCCTCCGGCGTGGACGGATCCGCCGGGTGATACATCAGCTCCGTCACCACCAGGTTCGCCGCCGCGGCGGGGACGGTGGAGACATTCAGCGTCGCCTGCGCCAGCGGGCTCCACTGCGTGCCGTTCCGCACCCGGGCGCGCACGACATGCATTCCCGGTGTCGTGGATGCCGGTGTGCCCGCCACCTGCGAGAGCGCGCGCACACGGAGATCGAAGGAAAGGTCGTTCGCCTTCGCCACGCCATTCACGTGGGTATATTGGTGGACCTGGATGGCGATGGTGTTGCTCCCCTCCCGCAGCACGCCCGGCGGGGAGATCCATGTCATCCACTCTGTTTCGTGCCCCTTGTCGATCACCGCGGTCGCGGATGTGGCGTGGTCGACGGGCGTCGGGGAAAACGGCATGCCCACGCGCCGGAGTTCCACTCCGTTGAGCCACACCACCGCCCCGTCATCCGCCAGTAGGTCGAAGCGCACCGCATTCATCGAGCCGGTGCCAGAGGCGTTGAAGGTCCTGCGGAAATACGTCGTGCCCATCTGCGTCTGCTCCCGCACGGAGGAAACCACCGCCCAGCCGGAATCATCGAAGCCATCCCCGCTCCATGAGACGGGCAGGCTGGAGGATGCGGAGAATTTCCATGCAGCCCCCACGGGCAGGAGTTCCGTCTGGTTCATCTGCGCGGCGGAGGTGGTGACCGCCGCCGGGCTGGCAGCGCCTCCCAGCTCGCGAGGGTCCGGCCCGTCGATGGTGTAGAGCACCTCCGCGGCATCCGGGTTCGGGTTGGCCAGACCGAAGCCGGACCCACCGGAGAAAGTGATGCGGGGAGGCCGGGCAACGATGCTGGCCACGGACCCGGCCGCGGTGGTGGGCGTGGTGGCCATGCTCTGTGTGTCCATCCACTCGAGCCGCGCCTGCAGCCACTGCTTCAGCAATGAAACCTCATGGGCGTGGGTGGTGCGGTCCTGCCAGCCGATGGGCGTGGTCCAGACATAGGTGCCGAGGATCTGCCAGCGGGCGAAGTGGCGGCCCGCCGGACTTTCCACGCTGGGCGTGCTGTTCGGCCAGGTTCCGGTGCCATTCGTCACGGGAGTGGACAGACCGGCGGTGAGCTGCGCGGCCATGCCGTCCACCCGTGCCGCCACGGCCTCATCCGTCAGGACGCCCGCGCGCTTTTCCCACCAGCGGTCCCAGTAGCCGCGGCGGAACTCCGGATCCTGGAACAGGCGCGGGAACCACGGATAGTGGGACGGGCCTTTCTGCGACAGCCAGTCGTCGAACAGGCGGATCCAGTGCCAGCCCTCCCCCGGTCCCTGCCCCGGCTGCGCGCTGCCGCCGCTCTCCGTCTCGCTGTTGTTCGCGAAGGAAAGGTTGAAGTCCCACACCGGCAGCGCCTTCACCTTCTGCCCGCGCTTCTTGTGGAAATAGTTGCTGTTCTGGTAGGCGTCCGTCTGCCGGGCGAACTCCGCCATGAGATGCCAGTCCTGGAAGGAAGTCGCGTCGATGTAGGCGGCATAGCCGGTCGCGGGATCGGCGAATCCGCTGCCGGAAAGCGCGGCCTCAAAGCCGTTCATATACGTCCGCAGGTAGTCGATCTGGGCACTGGTCGGCGTGCCCGGCTCCACCATGTCCAGCGGCTGTCCTCCCCACGCGCTGGACGTGGTGGTGGTGAAGCCGTTGTCATACGGCGGCTTGTCCTTGGAGAAGATGTAGCCGCCGGTGATGTCTGTGGCCAGCGGCGTGAGTTCCTCCACATCCACCCGTTCCTCATCCCGCTTGATCTTCTCCACCAGCACATAGACCCCGCGGTAGTCGCCGTGGTCGAGCGTGGTTCCGGCCTGATTGAAGAACACCTCCACGAAGCGGGTGCGCATCCCCGCCCCCGGCCCAGCCCAGTCCCGCGCCAGACCGTAGGCCAGCGCGTTGCGCATGAGGCTCTTGTCATTCCACGGCGCGTGCAGCACCCAGTCCGCGCCCTCCGGCATGCCCAGCACGGGGAGTTTCTCATCCTCGTCGATGTGGTCGCGCCACAGTTCCCACGCATACTGCTTCTGCGGGAAGCCCGCGGAGGACTGGCCCCGCACATGGGTGCCACCGCGCAGGACCTGGTTCGGCGTGGCTCCCAGCGACGTTTTTCCCGTCACCTGGTCCGGCTCGTAGATGGCCGCCAGCGTGGTCCGGTAAGGGGCGCTCTGCGAGGTGTTGGAGTCCACGTTCACCCCGAAGGAATCCAGCACCAGCACCGGCAGGTTCGACTGGAACGGCTGGCCGGTGGAGCGGTAGTTCGCCTTCACGTTGTCACCCATGCGGATGAAATGGCGGTTGCCGATGAAGCCCGGCAGATGATCCGGACGGAAAACGCGGGCACGCACCGTCGTGCTGTTCGTCACGATGACGGGCGCGGTGTAAATGGGGGATGTCTCCAGCGGCTCCGAAAGATCCGTGGTGTAGCGGATGGTGCCGGACGCCCCGGCGGGCAACGAGAGCGTGAGCTGGATCGGCGCGCTGATCACCCCGCTGGCCGCGCTGAACACCACATCCGCCGCAGGGCCGTTCGGCGACTGGACGCCGAAATTCGCGACGCCAGGAGTCGGCGTGGCGAGGAAGCCCTGCGTCAGCGCGGTGCCCATCACGCCGTAGCTGATGTCCTCACTCTGCGCGGTGTAGGTGTAGGAGCTGGCCGTGGTCGCATCCGGCCTCACCAGAGCGACATGGCCGCCACCTTTCCCGAGGTTGAAGTTCGTGTGCAGCACCGGCCCGGTGCGGTTCTTCGACGAGGCGAAGATCAACTTGTACTCATACGGCTGGAGCATGGCCCCCGCGGGGAACAGCCACCGCTTCGGCGTCGCCGCGGAGTTGGTCAGCGCCCAGCCGGTGAGGTCCAGCGGGGTGTCCGTACCGTTGTAGATCTCGATCCAGTCCGGCTTGTTCCCGTCCTCATCTTCGATGCCCTCGCCGTTGTCGGTGAGGAATTCCGAGATGATGGGGCCGCTGGTGATGACCTGCGCGGGGACGATGCCCGCCACGAACACCGGGTCGAAGTTCGCCAGCGTATTCGAGCCAAGTTGGATGCTGGAAACCGTGCCGCCATCCGCCACGCCGAAGTCCGACAGGTCGAGCGCCACGCCGAAGACCTGCTGGGAGATGTTCGAGGAAGACTCCGCCAGCGGCGCGGCGCGGAGTTGCGCCAGTGATGCCACGGTGAGAGCGCTGGTGTTCCCGCTGTTCCGGGTGTCCAGCACATCCGCGCCGGAGGTGGAGTAGCCGGTGCTGCCATATGCGCTGCCCGCCACCTGCTGGGTCACGCCGTTGATCCTCACCTGGAAGCCGTCCGCGGGGGCGCCGGTATTGATCTCCAGCAGCACGATGTCCGGCCCGGGACGGTTCACCAGGGCCGGGGAGGACTCCAGCGTGACGGCTGCCTCCCCCACCGCCGGATTGATCAGCCCCGTGTCGAAAAGGAAGTCCGACAGGTATCCCTCCGCTGCCGCGCCGGTGGCCGTAGAGCTGCCATCCACCGCCAGCACCACGGAAGCGGTGGCCCCGGCGAATGAGGTGAGCGTGCCGGTCTGCAGGCGATCCCGTGAAATGTTCGCGCCGTTCACCGTCAGCCCCAGGATCTGGTTGCCGGAGCGCTGCATGCCTGTCACCGCCACAGGCGCCGCCGTCAGGCATGGCATCATGGCAAGCAGGCAGAGCGTGGATGAATGGAAGGGGGAGCCTCGCATCAGGGGGTTATCATGGGTTTATCAGCCGATCTTTCCGTGTCCGCCGGAAAAGGAAAGCTCCGAAGTGACTGCGGCGATCCACCATTCCACGGACCACCATTGCTTTGCCTCCCCTCCCTCTTTCGCGTAAATCCTCCGCGCATGAACCAACGGATCGCCATCCTCGGTGCGGGGAACATGGGCAGTGCGCTCGCGCACGCCCTCGCCAGCCAGGGTGCCGCCGTGTCCATCTGGGACCACTTCCCGGAGACCATCGCGGAAATCATCTCTGACCGCACGAACCGGCGGTATCTCCCCGGCATCGACCTGCACCCCGCCATCCAGCCACACACCAGCGCGGCGGAGTGCATGGACGGTGTCCGCCTTGTCATCCTCTGCCTCCCTTCCATTTTCGTGGAGGGGGTCCTCCTCCCACTCCTGCCCTCCCTCCGGGCGGATGCCATCCTGCTCAACGTGGCCAAGGGCTTCGCCCCCGACGGAAAGACGATCCTTCCCGCGTGGCTCCACACCATCGCGCCCGGTCACGACTGTGCCCACCTTGCCGGTCCCGCACTGGCGGATGAGATCGCCGGCGGCTGCCCCACCTTCGTGACCATCGCCGCGCGCCACAGCACCACCGCGGAGGAAACCGCCGCCATCATCCGCGGGGACATCCTCATCCCCGGCACCACCACGGATCTGGAGGGAGCCGTGCTGGCAGGCATACTGAAGAATTCGTATGCCATTTTCCTCGGCCTGCTGGAGCGACTCTGCGGCCAAGGTCACAACCTCTCCGCCAGCGCGATGACGCTCTGCAGCATGGAAATGGAGCGTCTGCTCACCGCCATGGACGCCCGTCCGGAAACCGTCCGCGGCCTGCCTGGCATGGGAGACCTCACCGCCACCGGCTGCTCACCCCGCAGCCACAACCGCCGTCTCGGACAGGACCTAGCGGCCGGGCTGCCACCGGAGGGCCTTCATCGCAGAGACGTCCATGTCCCGGAGGGCGTCCGCGCCACCATCACCTTTCTCCAGGCCGCCCGCGACCGCCGGGTGGAAGCCCCAATCCTTTCCGCCGTCGCCGCCATACTCCGCGGCACCCTCCCTCCCACGCCTTCCACCCTGCTGGATGCCCTCCGCGCCGCCGCCGGAACCGGTTGAGCCGCAGCCATGCGCGGTATATCTATCTGGCAGGCGGCATTTCCTAACTCCTCCAGTTTGCATTTTATCTCCCATGGGCCTATCATGAGGGGATGGATATTTAGCGAGAAACCCATCCGGAACCATCCCGTTGCCGGACTATCACACCCTCCAGCCCATGAAATCCGACCTCCGCTACTTCCGAAACAGCATGTGCAAACGCTTCCCCGATTGCTCCGAAAAGCAGGTCGATGAAGCGATTTCCAAAGCGTTGGAAGAGATCAAGCCCAGCCGCGACCGGACCAAGCTCAACCGGCTGGTCGTCGGTTTCCTTTCCAACCATTGCGGGGATGCGGTCTTCCGCTGAATGCCCACCGGGAATCCCGCTCACAATCCGAGGCGCGTCGCGTGCCAACTGGCCTCCGCGCGGGTGGAGATGTCGAGCTTCCGGTAGATCGCCTTGATGTGAGACGCCACCGTGGACTCCGCGATTCCCAGGTTCTCCGCGACGTCCACATTGCGGAACCCGCGGGAGATCAGGGCAAGGGTCTGCTTTTCCCGCTCGCTCAGGCCGGCGTCATCATCCGCGACGGGCCCGGTCATGCGGAAGTGTTCCATGATCCGGCGGGCGATGGACGGTGAAAGTGCCGGGATACCTTCATGAAGCTGGACGAGCTGGCGGCTGAGCTGGCCCACGGGCTGCTGCTTGAGCAGATATCCCTGCGCCCCCGCCGACAGCGCCGCGACGATGTGGGAATCCTCCCCGATGGCGGTGGTGATGACGCAAAGCGTGGACGGTGACACCGCACGCAGCGAGCGCAGCACGTCGAGCCCGGACCCGTCAGGCAGCCCCAGGTCGATGAGCGCGAGGTCGAAAACATGCTGCCCGGAAAGCTCCCGCGCCGCGTCCACGGTCGCGGCCTCCAGGATCGTGCTGTCCTTGAACGCCGCCAGCACCACTCCGGAGAGCCAGCGCCGGGTCTCCGCCACGTCTTCAACAATGAGCACCCGCTTCACGCCGTCCGCCTCCTTTCATGATCCAGAGGAATGTGGATGACCAGCTCCGTCCCCCGCTCCGGCCGCCGGATCTCCAGGGAGCCGCCCATACGCGCCAGCCGCGCCCGTATGTTCGCAAGCCCGTTGCCTCGGTGATCGTCGAAGTCTCCGCTGCCCACCCCGTCATCGCCAATGCTCACACGCAGCGAGTTGCTCCCATGCGCCACCGTCACACAGGCGTGACGCGCTCCGGAGTGCCGGATCACGTTGCTGACCGCTTCCCGCAGGATCGAGCGCAGGGCGTGGACGGTGGGAGACTCAAGCACGGTCCGGTCGCAGCCATTCCCTTCCCACCGTAGGGAGATCCCGGCGGCGGCGAGGCGCTCGGAGGATTCCGCCCGGAGTTCGCCGAAGGCTTCATCAAGGGTGAGCGCCTCCGCAGGAAAATCGTTGATGACGGAGCGGAGATCCTCCAGGGATTCACGGATCCTGGCGTCCTTCCGCTCCGTGTTGTCGCTGTGCAGCGCGGCGAGCAGTTGCGCCCCAATGTTGTCGTGGATGTCGCGGGCGATCCGGCTGCGCTCCTCCGCCACACCGGACTCATAGGCGGAGCGGCTGGCGATGGCGTGTTCCAGGCTTCTCACCAGCTCACCGGCGAGGGTGGCGTCCTTTGGTGAAAACAGGCGCCGTCCCGCGGCGGCGAATTTGAGCCTGAGGCAGGGCAGCCCCCCCACGGCTGGCATCGACATGGAAAGCCCGTCATCCCCGACCGCCACCGCAGGCCGCCCCCTTTCCTCCGCTTCCATACCCAGGGGCGAAAAGATCTCCTCCAGCAGCTTCCGCCAGCGGTCGTCGCGCGCATCTTCCGATGGGGCCAGGGCCACGTCCATCACCCGCCCGAACCACTCCGCGGGGTGGGTATCCCGCGTCCCCCGCATGCGCTGCCACATCCACGTCCGCAGCGGCAGCCAGACCACGCCGCAGACCAGCAGCGTCAGACTCAGTGACATGCCCGGCGACATCCGCAGGCCTAACAGGAAAAGCATGTCCAGCACGACCAGCAGCAGCACCGTCAGCGTCCAAACCGCGATGCGCCGCCACCAGATGCCCAACTCGAACAAGCGGTAGCGCAGGATGCCGAAGGCCAGCCCGGCATACACCAGCAGGAAAAGCAGGAACGCATACCCCTGCAGCGGGGAGGTATCCACGCCGAACAACTGCGGAAGCAGGATGAACAGGACGAACGCGCTGGTTCCCAACATCCACGACAGCAGGAACCACTGGAGCGCCGCCCGCTCGACGGGTGTGCGGCTGGTCCGGAACCAGTGGATGCCCGCGAGGATGAAGGTCATGCCCGCACCCACCACCACCAGAAAACGCCGGGCAAAGGTCATCGACTCGAAAATCCCCACTTGCTGGGCCACGAACCAGCCCACAAACAGCGCCACCACCAGCAACCCCGCCCACCTGGGGCCGAGGGGCCTCGGGTAGTGCAGCAGCAGCGCGATGAAGCTGGCGATGAACAGGCTGCCGCCGAAGAAATTCAGATCCCCGGCCCAATGGAACAAGGTGCCATCCAGGGCCAGCTCCCGCGTGCTGTAGATGGCCGCCGCAGGGGAAAACAACAGCGTCGCCGCACCGCTCAGCAACAGGTAGCGGGCCGCCGCATCCTTTGGGCGGAAGGCGAACACGGTGGCGGCCACCAGCCACGCCACCAACCCCACCACCAGTTGCACCCAAAAAACCGCAGGAAAGGAGGTGAACGGACGCCCCCGCTGGTCGGGAACCAATGGCACCACCCCGCCGTCCGCTTTCGTCAGGCGGACCTCCCCGGACGCCAGGATTTCCGCCAACCGGTCCTGCCGGGACAGAAACTCCCGGTATGTCTGGTAGTCGCCCATGCTCCCGTCCGGCTCGATCACGAGATCCAGGGCCTTCAGTTCCATCTCGTGGTCATTCCCGGCAATCGCACGGATTCTGACACCTTCCGGGATGCCGGCGGCCGGCCCGGTGCTTTCCACCACGACCACTCCCCCTTCTGCCGCCGGCAGCAGGGACAAGCCCAACCACGGTTGCGCATGCGCCAGCAGGAGCACCACCCCCATCACCGCCAACCCCACCGCCACCGCCGCCGACATCACAGCTACCGGAGGCAGCCCACCAGGACGGAGGGACGGAGGGGGAGGCGAAGTCATGTCTGGATGATATGGAAATCGGGAGGGAGTATCCCAGAGTGTTGGAAATATGAACATCCTCCGTTCAGGGGATTCCGCGCCGGGGCCGGATGTGTATCATCCCAGACCATTCATCAACAACCGGAAACCGACATTCCGTCTCCCGCACCATGATCCCGGCATGGCAATGGAGACGTCCCCGGGTCATTCCGGCCCCCACCTACGAAGGGGCCTTCCAGCAAGGAAATACCTCCGAACACCTGACCAGCCATGCATCGCCATCCCACCTCGCCCTTGTCATCCATCCGCCTGGCATTGACCGCCTTCCTGCTGTTCGCGCTGGGTATCCCTTCATTCGGCCAGGCGGCCTATCAGGGCACCTACATCGGCTACTCCTATATCCGTCTTGAAGGAGCCGTCACCCAGCCGGAAACCGCCAACGGCACCGTCATTGCTGAAGTCGCCAACGATGGATCCATTACTCTCCAGGGCGGGGGAATCACCGGCACCGTCGATTCCGCCGGCACCATCAACTGGGTGCAGCCGAATGGCTTTTACCTCACCGCCGGAAACATCTCCGGCGGCACGCTCCACGGCAGTGGCTCCACCACCAACGGCCTGACCACCACCCACACCCGCATCGAACTGAAAACCGGCGGCTATGACGTCAATGCCTCGCTCGACGGCTATTTCACGGTCATCAATCCCAAACCCCCGCTGCACGACTCGGTGGCCATCATCCACGACGGCACCCGCTTCGTCGTCCTCGGTGAAAAGGGAGCCATCCATTTCTCGGAAGATGGCCAAACATGGCAGAGCCGCCACACCGGCAGCGTCCATCCCATGACGGCGCTCGCCTACGGTTCCGGCACCTACGTCGCTGTCGGAGAAAACAACACCCTGCTCACCAGCACCGATCTCGAAAACTGGGTTCCCCGCGCCTCCGGTATCGGACAAGTCCAGAACTGGCACATCACGACCGTCACATTCCACGATGGCCGGTTTTACATCGGCAACATGACCGGAGGAATCACCCGCTCCAGTGATGCCACCGGAGCCACCTGGGAAGCTCCCATGTACACTTCCAACGCCATCGGCCCTCTCACGAACCCTCTCCTGCGTGCCATGGGCAGCCGTCTCTATCTTGTGGCGAAAGGCTACGGCCAAACCCGGTTCAAGATCCACCACTCTACCAACGGCACCACATTCACCGAAGCCGCGCTCGATGCCAGCGCCATCCCTTCCTATTTCAACACCAACCCGGATCACCTGGTCCATGGCAACGGCGTCCATCTCATCAATGCCTACGGCTACAGCGCCACCTCGACCGACGGCGTCAATTTCACCGCACGCAACAATCCCGATGCCTTCAGCTTCGTCGGCTTCGACGGCGAACGCTTCATCGCCCGCACCCCGGGGGGCACCAACGCGAAATTCTACCACTCCACCAATGGAGTGACATGGACGGAGGGAACGCGAGATTCCCTCACCAACGCCACCGGAGTCGCCCATCACGGGTCCCTCCGCATCGCCACCGGTGCGCTCTACCTCACCCGCCGCTCCACCGACGGGCTCGCATGGGAAAAGATCACCTCCAGCGACATTTCCGCGGACATCGCCACCAACTCGAACGAACTCCGCGTCACCTACGGCAACGGTCTCTATATCCTACACGGTATTGCCACCGTCGTCGAGAACCTCAACTTCATCACCCGCGACGGCCTCAACTGGACTCCCGCACCCACGAAGAGATCCATCGCTTTCGCCAACGGCATCTTCTTCAGCGGCGACCAGATTTCCCTCGACGGCATCACCTGGATCGACGCCAACCTCCCCCTCAATCAGAACGAAACCATCAAATTCGTCGCCTCGGATGGCGACACCCTGCTCGCCATCTCCATCCAGAACCGCGTCTTCACTTCCGATGACGGGTTCACCTGGCAGCATGTGAATGCGGCCAGCCCCGCCCCCGGCAACGCCCACACCGTCGTCGGCGCCAACGGCCAATGGATCGCCCTCGCCACCGGCGGCCAATACTATCACTCCCCCGACAACGGAGCCACCTGGACCAGCGCCACAAAAAGCAACGCCACCCTGAATGGCGCCGCCTACGGCAATGGCCGCTGGGTAATCGTCGCCAACAATGGCCACATCTACACCGGAAGCGATCCCGCCTCGCTCACCTCCACCGGCCCCACACTCACCCAGGGAGGCGGCTACGACAGCGTCGTTTTCATCGACGGAAAATTTTTCGTCCGCCGCGACAACTTCGGCACCTACTTCGTCTCCGACGCTCTCCCCGGCAGCACCTGGGAAGAAAAATACTTCAGCGGCACCGTCCGCTTCTACGGCATGGCCTCCGGCCCGGACTTCTCCCTCATCACCGGTTCCAACAGCACCGTCATCCGCGCCGAACGGAACCAGGTCGGCCATCCCGTCCTCACCACCCAGCCGCCAGCCACCGTCACGCTGGTCCAGGACGGCACGCTCCAGCTTCAGGCGGGCGTCATCGGTGATCCCGATTTGACCTACCGCTGGTTCCGCAACGGCCTTCCGCTCGAAAACGTTGGCCGCGTCACAGGAGCTGACACCACAGCCCTTACCATCACCGACATCCGAGGCAACGACGCCGGGACCTACCACCTCCTCGTCACCAACCCCCTCGGCACCGTTGTCACCCGGGCAACCCAGCTTACGGTCAACCCCAAGCCTCTTGTCGTCACCCCGCCCCTCAGCCTGACGAAAAAACCGGGCGCGGACGCCACTTTCACCGTGCAGGGCAGTCCCGATACCACCGCCATCCAGTGGTTCCACAACGGGCAGCCCATCTCCGGAGCCACCTCCGCCACCCTCACCCTTTCCAACCTCACCGACGCCAACGCCGGACTCTACGAAGCCCGCCTCACCAATCAATTCGGCGACATCTTCAGTCCTCCGGCGAGCCTTTCCATTACCCATGTCGCCTCGGGAATATCCGCGGACGGCCCTTACAATGCCAACATTCCAGCCCTGAATTTATCCTTCACCCGAAGTTATCTGGGATACAGCGCGAATGGCATCGAGATCCGGAAAATCCACGAATATCCCGACGGGAAAATCCTCGTCGGAGGCCAGTTCTCATACCTGAGCGATACCCGCCACGGCCTCATGCGTCTCAATGCCGACGGCACCCTCGACACATCCTTCGCCTTCCCGCTCCTGCGCGAGTCGGTCTCCAACTTCTTCTACAACGCTTCCGTCGAAGATTTCGGTTTCCTCTCCGACGGCCACATCGTCGTCGTCCTCAGTGCCGCCGTGAACTACGGTCAATCCGCCTCCCTTCCCATCTCCACCCGGATCCTTCTCCTCGATGCGAATGGAAATCCGGATTTCTCCTTCAACATCCCATTCCCCGCGAACGCCCAGGTCGGTTCCCTTGCCATCGACTCCCAGGACCGCATCGTCCTGGCAGGCTACCGGTTCTCCGGCACGGGCAACAACACGGTCAACATCGCCCGCTACCAGGCCAACGGAACACCCGACGCCTCCTTCGACGGAAAGCTTGTCACCACCGGCATTTCAAACTTCATCCAGCGGGGAGTGAAGCTCCTTCCCGACGGCAAACTGGTCGCCGTCGGCCAGAACAACAGCAGCCGCCTCACCACCACCCGGCTCACCTCCTCCGGAACCCAGGACCCCACCTTCACCAAAGCCGACCTCGGCACCGGTTCCACCGGAGTCAAAGAACTGAAACTACACGACGATGGAGGTTTCCTTATTTCCGGTGGCATCGGCATCGTCACCATCAACAGCGTCCAGAGCCCCCGCAGGCAGGTTGCCCTCTTTCATGCCGACGGAACTCTGGAGCCAACGGTGAACTCCGCCACGAATCCCGCCCACACCTACTTCGGCACGATCTATTCCAGCGAAATCCTTCCCGACAACAGCCTCCTGTTTGGCGGAAGCTATTCCTACTACGACAACCTCGATTACCTCCCCGAAGGTCTGCTCAAGAATCTCGCCCAGTTCGAAGCCTCCGGCACCGTGATGATGATGGAGAGCCAGCAACTGGAGGCCGACTTCGCACCCTCGCAACATCCGTTCTCGCTTCTCCATGCCAACCCGTCCCACTCCCGGATCTATGCCGGACGCTGGATCACCACCACCAGCTTCCCGAACGCCCCGCGCATTCTCCGCCTCACCACCGGCTCCGGCCCGCTTCCCGGAGCACCCGCCCCCGCCATCACCCATCAGAGTTCCGGCACCTATGCGGAACCCGGAGACTCTGTCACGTTCGCCGTCTCCGCGGTGGGAGGCGCCCTCTCCTTCCAGTGGAGCAAGAACGGCCAGCCCATCCCCGGCAAAACCGGACCCTCTCTCGACATCCACCCCGTGGGCATCGATGACGCCGCCACCTACACCGTCGCGGTGACGGACGGATCCACCACCGTCTACTCATCCGAGATGATCCTCACTGTCCGGGGAGCCGCCTCCACACCCACCTTCTCCTCATGGAAAAGCCAGTACAGCTTCCCTCCCGGAGAAGAAGGCTTCAATGATGATCCCGCCGGAGACGGTGTCGCCAACGGCTTCAAGTATCTCTTCGGTCTCGATCCCAACGTGCCTGCCGTCCTGCAGACGGAAGTGCCTCACCCTTCCGGACAGAAAAAGTTCGACTCGGCGACGATCAACAGCATCAACAGCGGTCCGGGACTGCCTGCCCCCGGGACGGAAGGCGGGAAATCCTATCAGCTCGTTTCCGTCCGGCTTCCTGCTGATATGAAAGGCCTCTCTTTCGAAATCCAGGCGACCACGAATCTCGTCTTCGGCAACGGTTCCGCACAGGCCCACCAGCTCGGAGAACCGGTCACGGATGGGGATGCGCTCATCCATTCCTTCTATCTCACTCCCGCCACCGAAGACTCCGCACGACTCTTCTGGAGGCTGGAAATCGGTGAATAGCCTCCTTCATCTCCAGCCCTGCAACCTCCAGCGGGCCAGGAACCGTGCTGGAGACAAGCACCCTTTCCCGGACCCGCATCGGCGGCTGTGGTTGCCAAAGCAGCATCTGATCGACCGGGAAAGGGAAATTTTCCCTGCCATGGCAACGGTCGAATCCAGGGTTCCCACCTTTGCTGAAACCGGTATCCAAAAATGATCCGGCACCTCCGGTCGTGATCACGGTACACATTGCCGGCATTCCATCAATTCGCCAGCACTCCTTAACAAGGAAGTACCCCGGCTTGGATTCGAACCAAGGACCAAAAGATTAAGAGTCTTCTGCTCTACCAACTGAGCTACCGAGGCATTAGGGGCAGGCGATCCGCTGTCGCGGACTGCCGACGGCCAAAGGCATAGGGCCATCCGCGGCGGAGGGCAACCGGAAATTTACCACTTTTATGACATCAGGTCTGAGATGGGCGGAAATACCCTGCAATCAGAAGGCCAGGAAGCCCGTGTTTCCACCATCTCCGCTACCCGAACGGCTCGATGTGCGTCACGACATCCGTGACCTGCGGAACCTCCCGGCAGATGGCGTCTTTGACGTCGTGGCCGATCTGGTGGCCTTTCTCCACGGTCATGTGGGGGTCCACCTCGATGTGGATGTCCATGAAGTAGCCGAGGCCCATTTTTTTCATGCGCAGTTTCTCGATGCCCATGACCTCGGGGACTGCGGTGGCGACGGCCCTCACCTGCTCCAGCAGTTGCGGGGACGGGGCACCGTCGAGGTTCTCATGGAGGGCGGTGCGCAGGAGGAGGATGCCGTTGAAGACGATGACGGTGCAGCCGACCAGCGCACCGATGTCGTCCGCTTTCTCGAACCCCGGACCACCGATGAGGGCGACGAGGATGCCGACGAGTGCGGCGGCGGAGGTAATGGCGTCCGCCCGGTGGTGCCAAGCGTCCCCTTTCAACGCGGTGCTTTCCGTCTCCACACTCTTTTTCAGTGCATGGCGGGAGAGCAATTCCTTCGTGATGATGACCACGACGAGGACGGGCAGGGTGAACCACGCGGGCGGTTCATGGCGGTGGATGATGTTCCTCACGCTCTGCCAGATGATGACGCCGCCGGCGGCCAGCAGGGATACGGCGGAGAAAAGGGCGCCGAGTTGCTCTGCCTTTCCCAGGCCATAGGGATACCTCTCGCTGGGCGGGCGGTGGGCCACCTTCAGCGAACACCAAACGACGAGGGAGGAAAACAGGTCGTTGAGCGACTCGATGCCGTCCGCGATGAGCGCGT
This sequence comes from Luteolibacter sp. SL250, assembly GCF_026625605.1. Taxonomy (NCBI): domain Bacteria; kingdom Pseudomonadati; phylum Verrucomicrobiota; class Verrucomicrobiia; order Verrucomicrobiales; family Verrucomicrobiaceae; genus Luteolibacter; species Luteolibacter sp. SL250. The sequence continues at coordinate 1,978,398 of NZ_CP113054.1, read as the reverse complement.
AGGAGTTCCCCACCACCCCGGTGACGATCTTCACCAGCGCGAGCACGGCATTCACCGCCATGCTCCTGACGACCGTCCGCGCGGCGATGTTTTCATGCCCGGTCATGCTTGCCCGGAGGAAGGGTGGGATCTCCGAACCGTCCGTTCAACGGGAAACGACGACGCCCGCCACTTTGCCGGACGGATGACCGTGGATGAGTTCAGGCGGAAAGCACAGGTTGCCTCATTAGGCTTATCAATATTGAGATTCATTCTCTTTAAACTTGCTCAGACTGGCAATCCATCTACTGCTCGCGCGCGTGAAAACACACCTTCTCCGCAGCTTTTCCGCACTCATCCTTGGTCTGGCGTTGTCCGGAGGATCCGCCTCTGCGGTGACTGCGTTCACCGAGACCTTCAACACCAACGCAAGCGGCTGGCTGACCGGCAACTCCGTGGCCCCCACCTACAGCGCGACGGGTGGCGTCGGCAATTCCGGCTATATCTCCTTCACTTCGACTTTCACCTCCGGAGCCAGCGGTCCGTTCGGCGCGCCGCCGCTGCAGACGCTGATACGTGGCAATGCCAGCGCCGACGCCAGCGGTGACGCTTTCGCCGGAAACTGGATCACCTCCGGGGTGACCACCATGACGGTCGCCGTCCGGCACAACTACAACCAGACACTGAACCTCTACGCACGGCTCGACGCCGGCGGCGGAAACGCCGCGAGCCTGGCCAGCACCGCGTCGTACGCCGTCGCCTCCGACACCTGGACCACCATCACCATCCCGATCACCAACAGCAACCCTCCGTTCCTTTCCTACGGCGGCGGGGATTTCAATTCGGTGTTCGGCAACATCCAGAACGTGCAGCTGGGATTCTACCTCCCCGCGAACACGACGTTCACGGACTTCCGCATCGATGTGGACAACGTTTCCGTCGCTGTCCCCGAGCCGGCATCCCTCGGTCTGCTGGCCGTCGCCGGTGCGGGCATCGTGCTCCGCCGCCGCAGGCTGGCCTGAGGCACCGCTTTCCATCTGATAGAGGAGCAAATCCCGCCAAGGGGTTTGCTCCTTTTCTTTCGGAGGGACACACGCCGATGCGGCCGCACGGCGCCCAAGAAGCGAAGAGGACGCAACGGCATGCGCCCTCCGGAAAATGAGGACGCCGGTCGGCTGACCGGCGTCCTGAAGCATTGGGAAGGATCGGGGAAAGCGGATCAGACCTTCATCAGGTCCGCTTCCTTGGCGACGGCGTGCTCGTCGATCTTCTTGGTGAACTTGTTGGTGAGGTCCTGGACTTCCTTCTCGAAGTCCTTCTGGGCGTCTTCCGCGATGATATTGTCCGCCTTCATTTTCTTGGCGGCATCCATGCCGTCCTTGCGCGCGGCGCGGAGGCGGACCTTCGCTTCCTCCGCCAGCTGCTTGATCATCTTGACCATGTCACGGCGGCGTTCCTCGGAGAGTTCCGGGATGGGCACGCGGATGGAGCGGTCCGCGGCGGCGGGGTTGAGGCCCAGCTTGCACTCGCGGATGGCGCGCTCGATGTCGCGGGTGGTGGACGGATCAAAGGGCTGCACGACCAGCATCCGCGGCTCCGGCGAGTTGATGACGGCGAGGCTCTTCAGTTTCGACACCGCGCCGTAGGCATGGACGTGGACGTCGAGGTTTTCGATGAGGGCGGGGCTGGCCTTGCCCGTGCGGACACCGGCGAACTCGTGGATGAGGTAGTCCACGCATTTGGTCATCGCTTCTTCGACTTCGAGAATGGCTGTATCAGGGTCCATGATGTGCTGGTTGGGAAAAGGTGGGGATCACTCACCGTGCACCAGGGTGCCGATGGGGAGGCCGCGCAGGGCGTGGGAAAGGTTCCCGGCCGGGCCGAGATCGAAGATGATGATGGGGATGTGGTTGTCCATGCAGAGGCTGAATGCCGTGGCATCCATGACGCTCAGGCGCTTGGTCAGGCACTCCTGGAAGGTGACGGTCTCATAGCGGACGGCGTTGGGGTCCTTTCGCGGGTCCGCGTTGTAGACACCGTCCACCTGGGTGGCCTTGAGGATGACATCCACACCCATCTCGCTGGCGCGGAGGGCGGAGGTGGTGTCCGTGGAGAAAAAGGGGCTGCCGGTTCCCGCGGCGAAGATGACGACCTTTCCGTCCTCGAGCTGGCGCTCGGCCTTCCGGCGGATGAAGGGCTCCGCGACGTTCTTCATCTCGATGGCGGACTGCACCCGGCAACTGACACCGTGATGCTCCAGCGCGCCTTCCAGGGCCAGGGCATTCATGACGGTGGCCAGCATGCCCACGTAGTCCGCGGTGGCACGATCCATGCCGCGCGCGGAAGCACTGGCTCCGCGCCAGAAATTCCCACCGCCGACGACGATGCCCAGCTCCAGGCCGGTCGCCACCGCTTCCTTGATCTCCAGAGCGATGCGATCGACGATCTCCGGAGAAATGTTGTCCGTGGACCCGGGCTCCCGCAACGCCTCGCCGCTGAGTTTGAGGATGGCGCGCTTGAAGGGACGGGGATCTTTGGAAGGAGAACTCATGCGATTTTTGTCTGCACAGAGAGAAGCGGAATCCCCCCCGTCTTGGGAAGTGAAATCACGGGATCATCCGAGGGGTGGGCGAATCCCGAGAGAGATTCGGCGGCGGGGAAATCCACGATGAACTGGCGCCGGTTTGCCGGGTGATCTCCACCCAGCCGAATTTCCCACGAAATCCGCTACGCAGATCAGTTCGCCGGCGGCAATTCACCGATGGTGAACTTGCCCGCCAGATCGACCAGCGGCGCCTTGCCCTCGGTGGCGCCTTCGATGGCGATGGTGACGACGAGCGGCTGGGTCTGCGGGCGCTGGTATTCCTCCAGCGTCTTCCGCACGGCGATGAGGGCGAGCCTGAGCACCTGGCGGCTGGTCAGGTCCACCTCCGTCGGGATCTCCAGCTCGGTGATGTCCAGCGTGACGATGAGCCCTTCCTGGGACATGCGGCCGTTGATGCCCACCTTGCACAGCACCAGCAGGTTCGCCTCCGTGACCTTGTAATTCGGGTTGTTCGTCGGGATCTGGTGGGGGGTCTTGATGGAGTCGATGAGTACTTCCGGAAACGCACCGGTCAGAGCCATGGGGCGGGCCATGACGGACGCCTGGAGCGCCTCCCCCACGTCCATGATGACATCATCCCCATCCGTGCCGTGTAGGCTCAGCGGTTCATAGATGGGCACCACCATGATGGTGGTGGCCACCGCGCTGCCCGCCAGCAGCAGGGAGCAGAACAGGGTCTGGAAAAGCCGTTTCATCCCGCGAAAATGGCGCATCTCCCTTGCGTCCGCGAGCCAAAAGAACCGGACGGTATGGGGTAGCGAAGCTCGTGAGAGCTTCGGCTGGGTGGATGGCATCTGATGAATAGACGCCGGTTTCTTAGGGGACGTCCTCCCAGCCGAAGGTCTCACGACCTTCGCTACCCCTGCGGGCGGATCTTTCCGCGTAGCGAAGCTCGTGAGAGCTTCGGCGGGGCGGATGGCAACTGATGGACCGGCGTCGGTTTCTTATGGGACGTCTCCCCAGCCGAAGGTCTCACGACCTTCGCTACCCCCTCACGACCTTCGCTACGCCTACCGGCGAATGACTTGCAAATCCCCTTCCCCCGCCTTGTCATCAGGGCATGGATCATCTGGCCCTCGCCCGGAATGTCATCGGAATCGAAACGGAAGGACTGCTGCGCATGTCCAGCCGGCTGGATGACCAATTCATCGTCGCCGTGGGACTGCTGCAGACGACGCTGGACAACCGCGGGAAGATCGTGGTGGTGGGTGTGGGCAAGTCCGGGAACATCGGCCACAAGATCGCGGCGACGCTGAACTCCACGGGGGCGACCGCCGTGGTGCTGAACTCCCAGAACGCGCTGCACGGGGACCTTGGCCTGATCTCCGACGGGGACGCGGTGCTGCTGCTGTCCTACTCCGGGGAGACGAACGAGCTGCTGGACCTCATCCCTTTCATCAAGCGGTTCGACGTGCGGCTCATCGCGCTGACGGGCCAGCCGGACTCCTCACTTTCCAAGCTGAGTGACATCACGCTGGACACGTCCGTGGAGCGTGAGGCGTGCCCGCTGAACCTGGCGCCAACTTCCTCCTCCACGGCCATGCTGGTGATGGGGGACGCGCTGGCGATGGTGCTGCTGGAGGCGCGCGGGTTCACGGAGGAAGACTTCGCCCGCTACCACCCCGGTGGCTCGCTGGGCCGGGCGCTTCTCACCCGGGTGTCCGACATCATGCGCGGCGGGGAGGCCCTGCCAACGGTGACGGAGGACGCGCTGGTGCTGGACGCACTCATCGCCATGAACGCGGCGCGTGCCGGTGCCTGCCTCATTCTCATGCCGGACGGCTTTCTGGCCGGGATCTTCACCCACGGCGACTTCGCCCGCGGCTACCAGAAAGACCCCTCCATCGGGGAACGGCCCATCGCGGGGCTGATGACGCGCCGCCCCATCACCGTGCAGGCGGACTCCCTGGCGGTGGAGGCGGTGAAGACCATCGGCCTGAACCGGATCGACGACATCGTGGTGCTGGGCGCGGATGGCAGGCCCGCAGGGCTGGTGGACACGCAGGACTTCGCCCGGCTGAAGATCATTTGAGCGCGCACCTTTCCATCATCGGCGGCGGGCCTGCCGGGCTGCGGGCTGCGGAGATCGCCTCATCGCGGGGTGTCTGCGTGACCCTGTTCGACGGCAAGCCATCGGTCGGGCGGAAATTCCTCGTCGCGGGAAAGGGCGGGCTGAACATCACCCACGGGGAGGCGCTGGAAAAGTTCACCACCCGCTACTCCGGGCCGCCGGAGTTCTGGCAGGAGATCATTTCCTCCTTCACCCCGCAGGACCTGCGCGACTGGGCTGCGGAACTGGGCGTGGAGACCTTCCAGGCGACCAGCGGGCGCGTCTATCCGAAGGCGCTGAAGGCGGCTCCCCTGCTCCGCCGGTGGATCGCGCGGCTGAAGGAGAACGGCGTGACCTTCGCGATGAACCACCGCCTCACCGGGATCGATCCCGGGTTCACGCTGCATTTTGAAAATGGCACCGCCCACGCGTGCGATGCGGTGCTGCTGGCGCTGGGTGGCGGCTCATGGCCGCAGACGGGATCCGACGGCGGATGGATCCCCGTGCTGGAGCGGCTGGGCGTGCCGGTGGCCCCGCTGCAGCCCGCCAACTGTGGGTGGGAGCACGCGTGGCCGGAGGAAATCCTCCCCGCCATCGAGGGTGTGCCGTTGAAAAACATCCATATCCGCGCGGACGGACGGCTGGCCGTGGGCGAGCTGATGCTCACGCGCTACGGCGTGGAGGGCGGGGCCATCTATCAGCTCGGCGCGACGCTGCGCGGGATGGAAAGACCGGCCATCGCCATCGACTTCAAGCCGACCTTCACCGCGGAGGAACTCACGCGGAAGCTGACCCACGTGAAGCGTGACTTCCTGGAGGCGGCGCGCGTTTCGTGGAAGCTGCCGGACGCCGCGTGCGCGCTGCTTTCCCGCACGCCCCACGCGGATGCCGCCAGTCTGGCGGCGGAGGTGAAGCACCACGTCATCCCCCTCAGCCGGCCACGCCCCATCGCGGAGGTCATCTCCTCCGCCGGTGGTGTCCCCTTTTCCGCACTGGACGGAAACCTGATGCTGCGCGACCACCCGGGCATCTTCCTGGCCGGGGAGATGATCGACTGGGAGGCCCCCACCGGCGGCTACCTGATGCAGGGTTGCTTCGCCACCGCGACGCGTTCCGCAGCGGCCGCAAGCGATTGGTTGAAACAATTCCGTTAATTGGTCAGTTTCCATCCACCCACCTTCCACTCCATGAAACCCATCCTCCTCAGCGCGCTCGGCGTCGCCACCCTCATTTCCGCCTTCCAGATCACCAGCCAGAAGGCCTGGGCGAAGGAAACCGCCGCCGCCGGATATGACGCAGCGAAGCTGCAGATCGTCACCATCGAGATGGCGGACGCGGCCAACGCGTTCCTCAAATCCCTGGACGGGGAACAGACCAAAAAAGCCCGCTATCCGTTCGAGGATAAGGAGCGCGACAACTGGAACTTTGTCCCGACGACCCGCAACGGCCTGCCGATCAAGGAAATGAAACCGGAGCAACGGGATCTCGCCCGCAAGCTGCTGGAAACCGGCATGAGCGCGAGCGCGCTGGTGAAGATCGACACCATCATGGCGCTGGAAAAGCTGCTGGGTGAGATCGAGAACCGCCCGGACCACCGGGATCCGGAGAAGTATTTCACCACCATCTTCGGCGAGCCATCCGCCACCGGCACCTGGGGCTGGAGATTCGAGGGCCACCACACCGCCGTGAACTTCACCCTGGTGGGGGGCAAGGTCATTTCCGCCACGCCGTCCTTCCTCGCCGCGAACCGTGCGGAGACCCGTGAAGGCCGGATGAAGGGCACCCGCCCGCTGGCCCGCGAGGAGGACCTGGCCCGCGCCTTGGCCACCCTGCTGCAGGAAGCCGGAAAGCCCGTCGTCTATACCGAGAAGCCCCCGGCCGAGATCCTGACCGGCAACGAACGGAAAGCACGCCAGCTCGACCCCGTCGGCCTCCTTTCCACCGAAATGACCGACAAGCAGAAGGAAGGCCTGCTGACCCTCATCTCCGAATACGCCACCCGCCACCGCAAAGAGATCGCCGACAAGGACATGGCGAAGATCAAGGCGGACTTCGACAACGTCCGCTTCGGATGGGCAGGTGGCCTGAAGAAGGGCGACGCCTACTACTACCGCGTGCAGGGCAAGACCTTCCTCATCGAGGCCTGCAACATCCAGAACGACGCCAACCACATCCACACCGTCTGGCGGGATCTGGAAGGCGACTTCGGTCGCGACGCCCTGGGCAACCACATGAAGGGCCACAAGGACGACCATTGAGGGTCGGGGTGCCCCTTTCCTTTCCCAATGCGGCCGAGTAAGGAGGGAGGACACTCCTGTCCTCCGGCGGCATTGGCGAACCAGGAAAGATTCACCGCAAAGACGCGAAGATCGCGAAGTGGAGGAGGAATATCTTCAGATTCGCGGTCAGCCTTCTTTTCTTTCCTGAAAACTTCTCCTCCTTGGCTCGCCATTGCAGCCGGAGGACAGGAGTGTCCTCCCTCCTTACTCGGAGCAGTCGGAGCCAGATCCCTTACCCCAACATCGCCCGGAAGCGCGGGAGGATCTTCTGGTAGAGCGAGTTCTTCCCACCGCGGGAAAGCTGGAGGCCGACGAGCTCCGCATCCACATCCGGATCGGCAGGTGAGAGAGAGTTCGCCAAATAACCGTCAGATTGGATCTGGCGGGAAACGTGGCTGGCACCGGCATCCCGGTTCACCCGCACGGTGACGTGACCGGAGGAGATCTCCACTTTGCCGAGCGGCGCGGAGGAAGGATCTGAAAGGAGGCGCGCGTTCACCTTACCGCCGGCCTTCGCGCGAAAGACGAACCCATCCGCGGAGGGGGACGTCTGTTCCCAGCCGGCCTGGACACCCAGCCAGGCGAGCACCTGGAGGGCGGAGTTCCGGTGGTCCGGGTGGTGGATGATCTCCACACAGTCCACCGCCGGGAGGGCGGCCTGCGCCACGGGATCGTCAAACAAACCGGCGATGCCGACGCGGAACTGCCAGGAACGCGTCCAGGCGAGATCCTGCAGGATGAGATCACCATTCGCCTGCGTCGCATCATCAATGATGGAAAAGGCGGCGGCGGGATCGCTCCACGAAGAACTGTCGATGATGAGGCGGTCCATCACGGCGACGAGGCGCTCGGTGAAGACGTCCGAAAGCTCCCCCTGCCACCAGAAGATGAGTGGCAGGTCGGAGTTGAGATGGGAGAAAACCGTATTCCGGAAACGTCCGGTGACGCGTCCGGTGAGGTGGAAGGCCACCTGCTCGCAGCAGATGGATTTCTTCCCGCCGGAAAGGTGGCAGTGCGCGGTGATCCAGGCACGGAGGCTGGCCTCCGTGGTGCGCTTGTTGATCTCCACCAGGATGGCGCGGCAGGCGTGCTCGCTGGTGAGCTTCTGGATGATGCGGGAGTTCTCCACCAGCGAGCCTTCCCGCTCGCAGTAGATCGCCAGGTTCATCAGGGAGGCGTTCGTCTGCGCGTCGTCCTGCTCCCACAGCTTGCGGAGTTCCTTGTCGATCGCGCCGACAGGCACTTCGATTCCAAGTTCGGGGCAGGTTTCCGGAGTAACGGTCATGGCATTTTTCTGGATGTGGCGGAAGTACGGCGCTTCCGCCAATTTACCGTTTCACAGCCTGCGCCACTGGAAGCCGTCCTGCTGGATGAGGGCGTCCGCTTCGCGCGGGCCCCAGGATCCGGCGACGAACTCGGCCATGGCGGGCGGGGTGTCCGACTTGTGCCAGGCGTTCTCGATATGGTCGATGAAGCGCCATGCTTCCTCCACCTCGTCACGGCGGGCGAAGAGGGTGGCGTCACCGGCCATGGCGTCCAGCAGGAGGCGCTCATAGGCCTCCGGGCTGCTCTTGCCGAAGCTGGTGGAGTAGTGGAAATCCATCTTCACCTGCTCCAGGCGGAGGCTGGTGCCGGGGATCTTCGAAACCATGCGGAGGGAAATGCCCTCGTCCGGCTGGATGCGGATGACCAGCACGTTGCCACCGGGAACCTCACCTTGCGCGCCGAACAGCACGCTCGGGGCGTCCTTGAAGTGGATGGATATCTCCGTGGACTTCTTCGGCAGGCGCTTGCCCATGCGGATGTAGAACGGCACGCCGCTCCAGCGCCAGGTGTCCACCAGCAGGCGGACGGCGACGTAGGCTTCCGTCTGGGAATCCTTCGGCACGCGGTCTTCCTCACGGTAGCCGGGCACTTCGTTGCCATCGACATGACCGGCGGTGTACTGCGCGCGGACGACGTTGGCGGCGACCTTTTCCGGGGTGTCCCACTGGCGGAGGGAACGGATGACCTTCACCTTCTCGTCCCGCACGCCATCGGCGGTGAGGTCGGTCGGCGGCTCCATGGCGACGAGGCTGAGGAGCTGGAGGAGGTGGTTCTGCACCATGTCCCGCAGCGCGCCGGACTTGTCATAGTAGCCGCCGCGGCCGCCTTCCATGCCCAGGTTCTCCGCACAGGTGATCTGGATGTGGCTGATGTATTTGCTGTTCCAGAGCGGCTCGAAGATGGAGTTGGCGAAACGCAGCACCATCAGGTTCTGCGCGGTCTCTTTTCCGAGATAGTGGTCGATCCGGTAGGTGGCGCTCTCGTGGAAGGTGGCGTTCACCACCTCGTTGAGGTGCTTCGCGGTGGCCAGGTCGGTGCCGAACGGCTTCTCCACGATGACACGCGCCCAGCAGCCGTCCTTCGCTTGGTTCAGTCCGGCGTTCTTCAGGTTGATGAGGATCTCATCGAAGAACTCCGGCGAGGAGGCGATGTAGAAAAGACGGTTTCCTTTCCCTCCACGCTCCTGGTCGATGGCGTCCAGACGCTCCGCAAGGCGCTTGTAGCCGTCCGCGTCATGGAACTCCGACTGGTGGTAGTGGATGTTCTCCGCAAGGGTGTTCCACACCTCGTCATTGTGCCCGGAGCGGGAAACCTTCCGGTTCAGCTCCTCCAGACCGGTACGGAACTCCTCGTCCGACTTTTCCCGCCGGGCGAAGCCGACGATTTTGACGCCCGTCGGCAGCTCGCCATCGATGGCCAGGTTGTAGAGGGCGGGCACCAGCTTGCGGTGCGTGAGGTCGCCGGTGGCGCCGAAGATCACGACGGAACATGGCTCCGGGCGCGAACGGGCGACGAGGTCTTCTCGGAATGGATTCATGGAGAGTTGAGAGTTCGGGGTTGATAATTGATAGGAAGAGGTCGATGGGCGGAAAGGAATCTCTTCCCATCAACCCTCCACTATCGACTATCTCACCACGGCAGCGGGAAGGCGCGGTTGAACGCGAATACCCGCTCGCGGATTGCATGCAGTTTTTGCACATTCGCATGATCCGACAAGGCTTCATGGATGAAATCGGCGACGGTCTCGACATCAGCCTCTTTCATACCGCGGCTGGTGACGGCCGGGGTGCCGATGCGGATGCCGCTCGGTTTCATCGGGCTGCCGGTGTCGAACGGGATGCCGTTCTTGTTCACGGTGATGCCCGCTTCGTCGAGCGCGTGGGACGCTTCCGCGCCGTTGAGGCCCTTCGGACGGAGGTCCACCAGCATGAGGTGGTTGTCCGTGCCGCCGGAGACGATGCGGAAGCCATGGGAGGCGAGACGGGCAGCGAGAGCCTGCGCGTTCTTCACGATCTGCGCGGCGTAGTCCTTGAACTCCGGCTTGAGCGCCTCACCCAGGCAGACTGCCTTCGCGGCGATGACGTGCATGAGCGGTCCGCCCTGGATGCCGGGGAACACCTGGGAGTCAATCTTCTTCGCGAACTCCTCCTTGCAGAGGATGATGCCGCCGCGCGGTCCGCGGAGGGACTTGTGCGTGGTGGAGGTGACGAAGTCCGCGTGCGGCACCGGGTTCGGGTGGACGCCGGCGGCGACCAGACCGGCGATGTGCGCCATGTCCACGAAAAGGTAGGCACCCACCTCGCGGGCCAGCTTGCCCATGCGCTCGAAATCGATCTCACGCGGGTAGGCGGAGGCACCGACGGTGATGAGGGCGGGCTTCAGGTCGCGGGCGGTCTTTTCCAGCTCCGCGTAGTCGATGCGCTCATCCTCGGCGCTGACGCCGTAGTGGGTCACATCATAGAAGCGGCCGGAGAAGTTCGCCTTGTGGCCGTGGGTGAGGTGGCCGCCGTGGGCCAGGTCCATGGTGAAGATCTTGTCGCCGGGCTTCAGCACGGAGAAATAGACGGCGGTGTTTGCCTGGGAGCCGGAGTGCGGCTGGACGTTGGCGTGCTCCGCGCCGAAGAGTTCCTTCGCACGGTCGATGGCCAGTTGCTCGACGACATCGACGTTTTCGCAGCCACCGTACCAGCGCTTGCCGGGGTAGCCCTCGGCATACTTGTTCGTCAGCAGGGAGCCTTGCGCCTCCATGACGGCCGGGGAGGCGAAGTTTTCCGAAGCGATGAGCTCGATGTTGTTCCGCTGGCGCTGCTCCTCACCGACGATGGCGGCGTAGAGGGCGGGATCATTCGCCTGGATGCGGCTGCCGGAGGACTGGATGACGCGGGCCTCATGGCGGCCACCCTCGAAGGAGGCGGAAAGGAAGGCGTCCACCATGGCGACGGCTTCCTCAGGAGTGGTGTTCTTGCCGGAGAAGCAGAGGACGTTCGCGTCGTTGTGCTCGCGGGTGGTCTTCGCCTCATCCACGGTGCGGACGACGGCGGCGCGCACGTGGCGGTGGCGGTTGGCCGCGATGCTCATGCCGATGCCGGAGGTGCAGGCCAGGAAGCCGACATCAAAGGTTCCGTCCGCCACGTTGCGGGCGACGGCGTTGGCGTAGTCGGCGTAGTTGCAGGATTCGGTCGTTTCCGTGCCGAAGTCCTTCACTTCGTAACCCTTGCCCGTGAGGTGGGCGACGAGGGCGTTCTTCAGTTCCAGCGCGCCGTGATCGGCTCCGAGGGCGATGCGTAGTGTGGCTTGGCTCATGGGGATGGGGCGGGGATTCAAATGTGCGGAAGCGCGTTTGGAAACCGGAAACTTGCACGCCCGCCCATTCCCCTCACCCGATTCCGGCGCCCAACTTCCCACCCACCGGACAACCACCACACTACTCTTTTATTTCCAGATATTTATAAAATCAAAACACAACGCACCATTCAGCGGGGTAATCATGATCATTCAAACTTGGAATGTCCACGCGCCAAGGCCGCCGTCCGCGAGCATCGATTTGCCGGAAGCCGGAGAAGCAAGACTCCATCGGTCTCCGGAGATCTCCCGGCGATTTTCACCAAATAAAACGCACACCAGCCCCGTCTCATACATATCCGGACCATGCACCAACGTTAGGACCATCTCCACCGCCATGAACTCCGCGCGAACTTCCCTTTTCCTCCATCTGCTCTCAGCCTGCGCGCTCATGGCCTATACCGTGGTGGCGTGCACCGTCACCCCCTTGCCGGATGAGGATGCGCCTGCTCCCGCTGGAACCCACCTGGAGGATGAACGGGAAAACACGCCGCGGACGCCGGGGCCGGAGCGGGAGATCCAGTGACGTTTGGGCTTCACCTCATCCTTCCGCCGGGCACAGGATGGGTGGAATGAATGGAGAAGACCAGCCGCCCCCTGCCACGGATCCCTATCTCACGCCGGAATCACCGCCGGAGGAGGAAACCACCCGCACCTACGTCACGCCTGGGTTTTTCCGCCTGCTGCTGGGGTTATCCCTGGTGCTGATCGTCATGCAGTTCACCGCCGCTATGATGACAGAGCACACGCTGCCCCCGGCACTGCGCGAATATGCGGCCAGCGATGAAGGCATGCCGGAAGGGACGCTCGCGTTTGTGATCCTCGGGGTTGGTGTCCTTGCCTTCCTGGTCTGCGCCGCATCCTACGTGGGCATGTTCATGCTCCGCAAATGGGGCCGCCGGTGCTATGTCATGTCGAATGTGGCGGGCATCGCCGCCGCCACCCTGCTGCCCCCGTCCGTCTCCTCCAGCATCGCGGAGGCCATCGACTGGGTTTCGTGCATCGCCATCGGCAAGATCATCGCCGTCGCGTATTTCACCCCCCTCTTCGATCTGGCGGAGGAGGAAAGGATGAGGATGCGTCCGAACCTGTAGCCTGCCAACCGGACAAACATGGCACCGATCAGCTTCCGCAAGCTTGTCGCATGGCACCTCCTCATGGTCGCCGCGCTCGCGCTCTGCTGGATGATGCCCACCCTGTGGATCTTCCCGATGGCCGTCGTCAATCTGGCGCCGCTGATGATGCGGCCACAGCCTGAAAGGGAGAGGCGTGAATCCTCCCTCGTCTCCTCGGCGGCCATCGTCCTCACCATCGCCGCGCTCGGCACCTTTATCATTTATCTGAGTGACAAAGATCCGGATCAGGGAACCCGCGAGACAGTTCCTCCGGCCTATCTCTGGTGGTTCGTTCTGGCGCTGGCGGCGATGGCCTCCTGGCAGCTCATCCGCCGGTGGCGGAACCCCGGAAAGTCCATCAGCGGTGATCCCGCGCCCCCGGGGCACTCCGGACGCACCTATGCCTACCATTGCCCAGCCTGCCAGCAACTGGACGCGGTGGAGGCCGGCTCCCTGATCCCGGAGCCGAAGCTGCCCACATGGAACTGTCCCGCGTGCGGCCAGCTCATCGGGCCTGCACAGAAACACCCTGTCATCCTCATTCTCCTCCATGCCATCTTCCTCATCCTTTATCTCATGGTGACCGGGATGAAGCTATGCCCGCTGTGGATGTCCGTGACCGGAGCCTTCATCTCGTATGGCATCATCCAATATCTGTTCGGGGGCATCAGGATCGTGCCCATCACCCGGCGGAAGGATTTCATCGCGGAGGAAATGGAATAATGCAGCAACGCCATTTCATGGCGTTCCGCATGGGAGACCGGCCATCATCCCGTGACTCCGTTCCATCCTTGCCTCCATCGCGCGGGGAAGATAGATGATCCAACATGAAATCCCTCCTCCTTTCCCTGGCGGTTTTGCTGATGCCCGCCTCCCTGCACGCGCAGGCTCCGCCCGCAGCAGCGGCGGATCCGGTGCTGACGACCTTCCGGCTGGATGACGGACGCTTCGTGAAGTTCCGCAACGACAGGACGGTCACCGTCTGGAGAAACGATGGCGGAGATCTCCGGGACCTCCTTGACGGCAAATGGGAGGCGGATCCCTTTTCCGAAGGCGTCCGCGTCTATCGCCTGACATGGAGCAATGGCGGGACCTGGGATATGGAACTGGCCCGGGACGCCTCCATGATCCGCGCCACGACCCAGACCGGAGAGAAAAGGAACGCGCACCGCACGGACGAACTCGTCACCTACATCCGGACGGATGACGAGGGCATGCTCCACGTGAACGGCACGCCCATGATCCCACTGCCCAAGGATGGAAAGGCGACACGGGTCTTCATCCGCAGCGGGGACATCATCACCGTGGAACTGAAGAAGCGGGGGCCCGCGGCGCGCTTCGCCCTCGAAATATTCCGAGACAACCGCAGCATCATCTCCGCGAAGGACTTCGTCTATACCTCCGCGCCGGACCCGGACTGGAAAGTCACCGCCAACACCAACGGATACCGCCCGGTGGATACCTCGAAGCTGCGCGACTTCGCCCTGGGCAACGTGATCTCTCCCCTCGCTGCCACTCCGAAAGGTTCCGACGAAAAATTCAGCCGGCTCTTCTTCAAATACATCGTCCCGTGATGACCACTACCCCCGTACCGTCCGCCGCAGGAGATCCAGCGCGGACTGGCTGGCCGCCTGCTTGAAGTCCTTCCGCTTCCGCGGGTGATAGACTTTCACCGCCAGCGTCTCCCGGCCCTTAATTGCGAGGCCGATCCACGCGGTTCCCACGGGCTTTTCATCCGAGCCGCCGCCAGGTCCGGCGATGCCGGTGATGGACAGGGCGACATCCGCCCCGCTGACGCGCAACGCGCCCTCCGCCATCTGACGTGCCACCGGCTCGCTCACCGCGCCGTATTCCGTGATGCTCTCCGGAGACACCCCCAGCAGCCCGGTCTTCGCCTCGTTCGCATAGGTGACGAAGCCGTGGGTGAAAACGACGCTGGACCCCGGCACGTTCGTGATCCGGTTGGCGATCAGGCCGCCGGTGCAGCTCTCCGCCGTGGCCAGCTTCCACATCTTTCCCGTGAGCAGGCGCACCACCGTGCGTTCCAGCGAGCTGCCGTCCTCACTGATGAGATTGCTTTCAAAGGCACCCAGCGCGATCCCCCGCCCCGCCTGCAGCGCGTCCGCATTTCCGATCAGGCGCAGGTCCACCTCACCCACATGGGCGCAGTAGCCATACTCCAGCCCCGGCACGGCGGCGAGCCGCGCGTCGATGCCCTGGTGGAAGTCACTCTCACCGATGCCGGTGAACTTCATCTCCAGCACGTCGTTGAACGCCTCGATGCCGGAAAGGGCGCGGAGGCGTGGCACCACCTCGTTGTGGAACATGGGGTAAAGTTCCCGGGGAGGCCCGGGCAGCAGGAAGATGGCGCAGTTCCCGCGCTCGTTGAGGCGGGGCGGCACATAGATGCCGGGCGCGGTGCCGTTCGGGTTCGGCAGCACATCCGCGCCGACGATGACCAGCGCCTGCTTCAGGTTAGACTCCGCCATCGCCTTTCCGCGCATGGCGAAAAATGCCTCCAGGGAGCGCACCGCCGCCTCGTCCGTGATGAGATCCGCGCCCAGCACCTCAGCGGTGATCTCCCGTGTCAGGTCATCGCTCGTCGGCCCCAGCCCGCCGGTGACGATGACAGCGTCCGCACGGCCCACGGCTTCCGCCAGCGCGTCACGGATCGCCTCACCGTCGGGCACCGTCATCTGGCGGGTGATCCTGAGACCCAGCTTGAAAAGTTCCCGCCCGAACCAGGCGCCATGCGTGTTCAGCGTGTTGCCCAGCAGCAGCTCCGTTCCGGTGTTCAGAATCTCGATTCTCACGGCGTGAGCCTGTCCCGGGATGTGCCCCACCGCAAGTGCCGGGTGGTGCCTTCCCTGCCGTTCGACCACTCGAAGATGCCGGTCTGAAGACCGGCGCTCCCAGCGGTCCCCTCATCCCTTCAGTTTCCTCCGCGCAATGAACCACAGCACGCCCGGCACCAGGATGCTGGCCGCCACGGCCCAACCGGGAGCGTCTTTCCCACTGGCCCCGATGCCCGCGAAGACCGCCGCCATCGGCAGGTTCCCGCACGCGGCGGCCAACAGGAAGCGCCCGAAGGGCATGCGGGAGATCCCCGCCATGCAGGACACCGTCTCCGGCAGGATGGGGATGGCCCGCGAGAGAGCGACCATCCACCCACCGCCATCGGTGAAAAATTTCCGGCCCAGTTCGCGATCCCGCTCCCCCAGCCAGCGGCGGACGAAGCCTTCCCCCATCACCCTGCCCAATCCGTAGCCGGTGATGGCGGCGAGCATGGTGCCGGCGAACGCGAACAACGCGCCCAGCCATGGACCATAAACGTAACCCAGCGCCGCCATGACCACGGTGGCCGGGATGGGTAGCACCAGATCCGCCGCCAACAGGCCGATGCCCGCCGCCCACGCCCAGCTCCCGCCCGCGCCGATCCATGCCGCGGCTCCTTGGAAAGTAAGCCGCTCATCCCATGAGCCACCCCACACCAGCCACGTGGCCAGCACCAGCACGGCCAAGCCCAGGAACACCAACAACAGACGCATGCACGGAACGTGGGCGGGAACCGCACGCCGCTCAATCCACAAAAAAACGCCGGAAGGAATCTCCTTCCGGCGTCCGTTGAGCCGTGGGGAGGGCGGTGCTTATTCAGCCGGCTTGCCGTGGGCCTTCATCGCCTCAAGCTGCTTTCTCAGTCCGTCCATCTGCACGGCAGCTTCGCTTTCCGGGGCGATTTTCATCGCTTCGTCCACGGCCTTGATCGCTTCGTCGAATTTCCCTTGCTCGGCATAGACCAGGCTACGCATGTGGCTCACACGCTGGGTGTCCTCCGGCTCCATGCCGCCTTCCTTGAGGGTTTTGTCGATCAAGGCCAGGGCACCGTCGAAGTCCTGTTTCTCCGCCAGGGCGTTGAGATCCCCTTCGAACTTGGTGAGGCGCTCCTTCGCCGCCTGCTTCTTCACGAAGCCGGTGGAATCCTCCGGGTCCGCCTGTTTGATCGCGTCGATGGTGGAAACGTAGAAGGTGGAAACCATGGAGTCGCTGAGTTCCATGCCCTCCAGCACGCCCACCAGCGCCTTCGCCTTGGCCGCGCCCTCGAGCTTCTCCGCGGAAGAGAAGCCTTCATCACGCGCCTTGCGCTTCTCCAGCAGGGTATCCAGGTGCTTCACATACTCCCCCGGTCCGCCGGGCTCGTAGCCCGTCGCGGCGAACGGACGGCCTTCCTCATCGGCGAGCAGGATGGTCGGAAAACCCTCGACAACGTATTTCTTCGCCAGCTCCTCGTTCTGCTTCTGCAGCGCCTCGGACTGGCCGGATTTGTCCTGGGGATAGTCGAGTTCCAGCAGGACGAACTTGTCCTTCACGCCATTTTTGAAGGTGTCGTGTTTGAAGACCTCGTCGTTGAGCTTGATGCACCAGCCGCACCAGTCGGATCCGGTGAAGTCGATGAGCAGGGATTTCTTCGATCCGGCGGCCTCCTTCTTCGCCGCTTCGTAGTCGGTGGACCAGCCTTCGCCCGCGGCGAACGAAATGCCCGTGCAGAGAAGGGACAGCAAGGCCGCCCGGGTATGGATCATGAGTTTCATGTTGGATGAACGTGCGTTGGGTTCTGACGGGCGTCTAGTGGATTGTTTCGCGGCGCTGAACATCGAACATCGAACGTCCAACATTGAAATTTGAAGGGAAGAATGGGTGGGTGGCGCGGGGAGGATGAAGGAACATCCAGGGGTAGATGGCGTTTTTTCCAGGCGCAGATTAAAAAACGCCCGAACACACCGGAAGACTCCGCCCCCGGAACCACTTCAGCGTTCAATGTTGGACGTTCGATGTTCGACGCTCTTTTAGTATCCAAGCCACGGCCCGAGCCATTTCTCCACTTCCTCCACGGTCATGCCCTTGCGCGCGGCGTAGTCCTCGATCTGGTCTTTCTGGATCTCCGAGATGGCGAAGTAGTGGCTCTCCGGGTGGGAGAAGTAGAGACCACAGACTGCGGCACCGGGGTGCATGGCGCAGCTTTCCGTGAGTTCGACGCCGGTCGCGGCAGTCGCTCCCAGCAGGTCGAAAAGGATGGGCTTCTCCGTGTGGTCCGGCTGAGCTGGATAGCCCGGCGCGGGACGGATGCCCTGGTAGTTCTCATGGATGAGCTGATCCTTCGTCAGTTCCATCTCCGTTTCGTAGCCCCACTCGATCCGCGCACGGTGGTGCAGCAGCTCCGCGAAGGCCTCCGCGAAACGATCGGCGATGGCCTTCACCATGATCGAACCATATGGATCGTGCGCCTTCTCCAGCTCGGACGCGAATTCATCCGCTCCATGGATCCCGACGACGAAGCCCCCGATGTGGTCATTCCCCTTGCAGGGAGCCACCCAGTCCGCGAGCGCGGCGTTCGGCTTGCCGGAGTCTTTCTTGAGCTGCTGGCGCAGGGTGTGGAAACGGGCCTTTTCCGCAGTGCGCGTTTCGTCCGTCCAGACGATGACGTCGTCCCCATCCGAATTGGCGGGGAAAAATCCATACATGCCGCGGGCGGTGAAACGCTTCTCCGCAATGATGCGCTCGATCCAGCCGAGCGCATCCAGGTGGAGCTTGGCCGCTTCCGCAGCGCCTTCCTCGTTGCGCGTCTTCAGCACCTTCTTCTCACGGTCCCATACGCCGCGAAGTTCCCAAGCGTGGAAGAACGGCGTCCAGTCGATGTATTCCGCCAGCTCCGCGAAGGACTGGTCATCCAACACCCGCACCCCGGTGAAGGACGGCACGGGCGGCGTGTAGCCGTCCCAATCCAGTTTCGGTCCGGCGGCACGCGCTTCGTCCAGACTGATGGTCGCTTTCTTCGGTCCGCCCAGGAAGGCAGCACGTTGCTTCTCCTGCTTCGCCAGGTTCTCGGCCACGAAGGCATCACGCTGGTCCGCGGAAAGGAGGGCCGTCGTCACCGGCACGGAGCGGGACGCGTCCAGCACGTGCACCACAGCACCGGAGTAGTGCGGCGCGATCTTGATGGAAGTGTGCGCGGACGAGGTGGTCGCACCGCCGATGAGCAGCGGCAGCTTCATGCCCCCCTTCTCCATCTCCTTCGCCACGTGGACCATCTCATCCAGCGATGGCGTGATGAGGCCGGAAAGGCCGATGACGTCCGCACCGATCTCCTTCGCCTTCGCCAGGATCTTGTCGCAGGAAACCATCACTCCCATGTCCGTGACCTCGAAGCCGTTGCAGGCCAGCACCACGCCGACGATGTTCTTGCCGATGTCATGCACGTCCCCCTTCACGGTGGCGATGAGGAAACGGCCGGCGGAACGCCCGCGCTCCGCCTTCACCAGTGCTTCCTCGTAGGTGAGCGATGGATCTCCCTTCCGCAGCGCCTCGATGTCGCCCGCAAGGTTCGCGGCCTTGTCCGCCTCCATGAAGGGCGTCAGCCAGGCGACGGACTTTTTCATCACGCGCGCGGACTTCACCACCTGCGGCAGGAACATTTTCCCCGCGCCGAAGAGGTCGCCCACCACACCCATGCCATCCATCAGCGGTCCCTCGATGACCTTGAGCGGGCGCACGTATTTCACGCGGGCCTCCTCCGTGTCCTCGTCGATGAACTTGTCGATGCCTTTCAGCAGCGCGTACTCCAGCCGCTTCTCCACGGACTCATTCCGCCAGGAAAGATCCTCCTCCACCTTCTTGCCGCCCTTGCCTTTGAAGCTCTCCGCCAGGTCCAGCAGGCGTTCCGTCGCATCTTCGCGGCGGTTCAGCAGCACGTCTTCCACCGCCTCCAGCAGGTTCTTCGGGATCTCGTCATAGACCTCCAGCATGCCGGCGTTGACGATGCCCATGTCCATGCCCGCCTTGCCCGCGTGGTAGAGGAAGGCGGAGTGCATCGCCTCCCGCACGACGTTGTTGCCGCGAAAGGAGAAAGAAATGTTCGAGACACCGCCTGACACCTTCGCACCAGGGAGGTTCTCCTTGATCCACCGCGTGGCATTGATGAAGTCCAGCGCGTAGTTGTTGTGCTCCTCGATGCCCGTCGCGACGGTGAGGATGTTCGGGTCGAAGATGATGTCGTCCTGATTGAATCCGACCTCATCCACCAGGATGCGGTAGGCGCGCTCGCAGATGCGGATCTTCTCCTCAAAGGTCGCGGCCTGACCCTTTTCATCGAAGGCCATCACCACCACCGCCGCGCCGTATTTCATGATGTGGCGGGCGTGGGATTTGAAAATCTCCTCGCCTTCCTTCAGCGAAATGGAGTTCACGATCCCTTTGCCCTGCAGATACTTCAGCCCCTCTTCCAAAATCTCCCACTTCGAAGAATCCACCATGATGGGCACCTTCGCCACATCCGGCTCCCCCTGTACCAGGCGCAGGAACTGGCTCATCATCGCCTTGCCGTCGATGAGGCCGTCATCAAAGCAGATGTCGATCACGTTCGCGCCGTTCTCCACCTGCTGGCGGGCGACCTCCACCGCCGCCTCCAGGTCCCCCGCACGGACCAACTTCGCGAACTGCGGGGAGCCGGCGACGTTCGTACGCTCCCCGATCATCAGGAAACGCTTGTCCGCGGTGTGGTTGTAGGCGTCCGTACCGGAAAGGCGGAGAGCGTGGGGAATGGTTTTCATGGAAGATAAAACGAAACGCGGAGATGAAGAGGTCGCGGAGAGAGGCGCGGAGTTCAGATGGATGGAAACTGGTGGACGCGGCGTTTGATCCCGTCCTTCAGGAGAACCGTATGGAAGTTGATCAGGAGTCCGAGGTTTTTGCGAGCCAACCTTAGGTAGGTCGAAAGTTGGGCTTCGTGAATGGGAAGGAGACCGGAAACGGTTTTCAGTTCCACGACAATGCAGTCCTCCACCAGCAGGTCGATCCGGTAGCCTTCGTCATCCAGAACGTTGCCCTTGTAGACCACCGGCAACGGGACCTGCCTCTCGGATGAAATGCCGCGCATCAACAGTTCGGCGGAGAGGGCCGCTTCGTAGACACGTTCGAGCAATCCAGGGCCGAATTCACGATGAACCTCCATGGCGGCATCCACGATGATCCCGGACAACTCATTTAGTTCCTCCTTCGATTTCATCAGCTCCTCTTGAAAACTCTGCGCTTCTCTCCGCGACCTTTGCGTCTCCGCGTTTCGTTTCAACCAATCACAGGAACCTGCCTCGGAGCATATTTGGCGACGGCCTGTGCGATGGCGGCGACGTGCTCCGGGGTGTTGCCGCAGCATCCTCCGGCGAGGTTGAGCAGGCCCGCCTGGGCGAACTCGGCCATGTAGTCGTGCATGTGCGGCGGCTCGAGATCGAAGCCGGTCGGGGCCAGAGGGTTTGGCAGACCGGCGTTCGGGTAGCAGGAGACGTGGGTGGCGGCACAGGCGGAGAGTTCCTCCAGGAACGGCTTCATCAGGTCCGGGCCGAGGGAGCAGTTCAGGCCGATGGCGAGCGGGTCGATGTGGGCGAAGGCATTCCACAGCGCCTCCACCTTCTGCGCGGAGATCATGGTTTCACCACCGCGGCCGACGGCGGCGGAGACGATGACCGGCAGGCGGCGCTTCATCTCGTCATACACCTCGCGGATGGCGACGACGGCGGCCTTTGCGTTGAGCGAGTCGAAAATGGTCTCCACCATCAGGATGTCGCAGCCGCCATCGATGAGCGCGCGCACCTGATGTTTGTAGTCTTCCAGCACCTGGTCGAAAGTGACCACGCGGAAGGCGGGATCGTTCGCGTCCGGGCCGTTGGTGAGGGAAACGGTGAGCGGCCCGATGGCGCCGGCCACATAGCGGCGGATGCCGGTGTCGCTGCCGATGTTGTCCGCCCATTTCCGGCACAGCCGGGAGGATTCGTAGTTCAGCTCCCACGCCAAGTCTTTCAGGAACGGGTTCTCCAGGATTTTCTGGAAGAATTCCGGATCCTTCCGCCCGCCGTGTTCCCGCGGGTCCTCGACGAAGAACTCACTCTGGGCGATGCTGGTGGCGGAGAAGGTGTTGGTCTCGCAGATGTGGGAACCCGCCTCGTAGAACCTTTTGTGGATGTCCCCGATGACGTCCGGCCGGGTGATGGAAAGGATGTCGCCGTTGTTCAGCAGATCCTTATCGGTATCGGCGAACCGCTCCCCGCGTGCGTCTTTTTCCTGAAGTCCGTAGGTGCGGATGGTGGTTCCCATCGCCCCGTCCAGCACGAGAATCCGTTCGGAAAGGGACTTCTTCAGGTCATCGGTGGGATCGGCTTGCGGCATGCCGCAGCCTATGCCGGAAAACCCGCCACTCAAGAAACAAATCTTCGCATCACGATATGATGATGCGAAGATTTCCTATTCGTCATCTGAACTCCAGCGAGTAGCCGCTGTCCGCATCAAAGTGCATCTCCTTCCATTTCATCCCACTGCCGGACACCATCAACGTGATCTCAAGGGGCACCAAGCCCGCCAAGCCGTCATAGCTGGCCGATCTGCCTGAGCCGACCGATCTGCGGTCGCCCCCTATATCGACCACCGCCATGTAGGGCGAGCGATTGGAAAACGTGGCATTCCCCTTCATTCCCGTCGCCAGATTCTCGGTCTGGGCGGGTGGTGTGAAAGACCATCCGCCACGGGAGCAACCCGCCAGCAGGCTGATGCAGAGGAATGGTATGATCCGGTTCATGAGGGAGAGCGATTGACCCTGTATGCTGGGATCCCAAGCAGGTGGCGGCAATCCCGGAAATTTTCCCGGCGAGGCTCTCAAGCGATGCATTTCGCCCTCCGCTCCCGATCTTCCTGCAACCGTCTGTCCTTCAGACGCTACGCAACTCCATACAATGACTAGGGGAAGGCGGTTGGCACATACTTTGCGAAAATGATCCCGTGCCATGATCGACTTCAGCCATGCCAGGACACCTTCGCAGTCTCTGCAGGAGTATGGCCGCGGTCTGGCGGGTGGGCTGATCTTTTCCATGCCGCTGCTTTTCACCATGGAGGTGTGGTGGGCGGGCTTCATCCTCCACCCGCTGCGCATCCTGCTGTACGTGCTGGCGACCTTCTGCCTGCTGCTGATGTACAACCGTTTCGTTGGCCTGCGGAAGGACGCCTCGTTCCTCGAGGTGGTGATCGACTCCGTGGAGGAAATGGGCATCGGCATCCTGGTGGCGGCGGTCGTTTTGTGGATCACGGATCGGCTGAACCTGCAGATGACCGCCACCGAGATCGGCGGGAAGATCATCATGGAGGCGATGACGGTGGCCATCGGCGTGTCGGTGGGCACCGCCCAGCTCGGCGCGCCGGACGATGGTGATGACGGAGTGGCAGGTGATCGAGAGGGTGAAAGGCGGAAGGCCTATCTCCCGCAGACGTCCATCGCGCTGTGCGGCGCGGTGCTGTTCGCGGCCAACATCGCGCCGACGGATGAGATCGGCGTCATCGCCATGGAGAGTGCCCCGTGGAAGCTGCTGCTGATGGTCGGCTGCGGGCTCGGACTTTCCTCACTCATCCTCCATTTCACGGATTTCCGTGGTGCGGCGGCCCACACTCTGACGGACACTGTTTGCCTGAAGGCACGCGGGGTGACCACCACCTATGCCGTGGCCCTGGTGGCGGCGATCTCCGCGCTGTGGTTCTTTGGGAAGCTGGACGGGCAGCCCGCGCCGCTGGTCACTGCCATGACGGTGGTGCTCTCCGTACCAGCCGCGCTGGGTGCCTCCGCCGGGCGCTTTCTTCTGCAGACCGGCGGTAGCGCCGGAAAGGACGATCCATCATGAACACGAAGTCCAAGGACAGCCGCAATACGAAGAACCCGCTGGAGTGGGCGGTCTTCGGCCTGAGTTCCCTGCTTGTCGCCGGAGTGATCGTCTTTCTAGGATGGAGTGCCATCACGCTGGAGGACCGGCCGGCCGCCTTCCGGGTGGATCCGGGCGATGCCATCCGGACGTCCGGCACCACGGTGGTCCCTGTCCACATCACCAACACGGGGTCCACCACCGCCGCGGAGGTGACCGTGGTGGTGGGCGCGGACTTCGCCTCCGGCGGAAAGGAAAGCACGCTGACCATCGACTTCATCCCGCGCGGTGGCAGCCGCGAGGTCCGCGCCGTGTTCACGGGCACGGAGATGCCCACCACCGTCACCGCGCGGGTGGCGGGCTACGTCGAGCCATGAAAAAGCCCCGCGTCATCGCCGTGCGGAGTGAGGACGGCATCGTCCGCCTGGTCTACACCACGGACACCATGCCCGGCTACCGGCGGCACCGGCGCGGCACCGGCTTCAGCTTCCTGCAACCGGATGGAAAGGTACTGGCGGACCGTGCGGAGCGCCGCCGCATCCTGTCACTGGCGGTGCCACCCGCCTATGAGGACGTGTGGATCTGCATGTTGGAGAACGGCCACCTCCAGGCCACGGGCATCGACGCCCGCGGGCGGAAGCAATACCGTTACCATCCCCAATGGCACGCCGGGTCAGCCGACCGGAAGTACGGGCTGCTTTCCTCATTCGCCGCCGCACTGCCGCGCATCCGCCAGCAGGTGGCGAAGGCCCTTTCCCGACCCACACTCACGCGGGACCGGGTCATCGCCGGCATCGTCGCGTTGCTGGACAGCACCGGATACCGCATCGGCAACGCCCGCTATGAAAAGGAGAACCGCACCTTCGGACTGTCCACCCTGCTCAACCGGCACCTACGGGAGGCGGACGGCCAGCTCACGCTCCGGTTCCGTGGAAAGGCCGGTCAGGAACACCTGGCGGAAATTGCCAATCCCCGTCTGGTGCGGCTCGTGTCCGAGCTGCAGGAACTCCCCGGGCAGCACCTTTTCCGTTATGAGGACCGGGACGGCGGCCTCCACGACATCGGCACCGCGGATGTGAACGGCTGGCTGAAGGAGATCACCGGAGGAGACTATACCGCCAAGCAGTTCCGCACCTGGAAGGCGACCGTGCTGTGCGCGCGCGAGCTGGCGAAGGAGCCACCGCCTGACACCCGCACCGCGCGGGAACGGGTCATCCGGCAGTCCATCAAAGACACCGCGCTGCGCCTGCACCACACTCCAGCCACCTGCCGGAAATACTACATCCACCCCGCCCTTCTGGCCGCCTACCGGACGGGCGATCTGTTCAGGATCATGCACGCACTCCCTCCCCGTCTCCGCCGGACGGACGGCACCGCCGGACTGCGGAGTGACGAGCGCCGGGTTCACAAGATCCTGGAGTCGCGGACGGAACGGAGAACCCGGACGGGAAAATCTCAAGCCACTGCGGCCAGCCTCACGGCTATCACAAAAAAATTGGAAGTCTCCGGAGGCCGGATGTAGGATGGAGGGTGCTTCCCGTCCACGGCGGACTGGGTGCCTGCCTGTTCCCCGAAAACCAGAAAAAGCCATGCTGACGCAACCGATACCGGAGGTGACGAGCGGGGATGTGGAGCGGGTGGTGCACAGGGATTTCCCTTCGGAAAGGCACGCGGAGATCCATGAAATTCTGTCAGTATATGGCAGGGAAAGCTGGCAGTGCGGGGAGGACCGAGTGCGGCTGGCGGCGCTGAAACTGGCCGCAGGGGATGTGGGGAGGCTGCGTGCGGAGATCGACCGCGCGACGCTGGACTACCATGGGATCATCGCCGGAGCGGAGTATCCGGGGTTCACGATCAAGGTGGGATGCTGCGGCACTCCGACGGATGACGAGCACTGCGAGCATGCGGCAAATGCGAAGGCGGTCATTGATGAGGACTGGCGGCAATACCGGGAGTGGCTGGAGAGGTGAACATCGGTCATCCTGAATCGGCTACCCCGGATACCTGTAGCCTGTGCCGCGGACGGTGGCGATCCAGCGGGGTTCGGACGGATCTTCCTCCAGTTTTTTCCGCAGGTTGAGGATGTGCTGGTCCAGCGTGCGGGACTCCGGGAAATACTCCATGCCCCAGCAGCGGTTGAGGAGTTCATCCCGGGTGATGACCTGCCCGGGGTGGCTGGAGAAGAGGTGGAGGATGGAGACTTCCCGTGCGGTGAGATCCACGCACGGGTGGCCGTCGCGCTCAGCCTTCTGGTGGCGCGGGAGGATGCGCCACGGGCCGATGGGAAACGACTCCTGCGCGGAAGTGGCGGGTTCTTTCCGCCGGACGAGGGCGCGGACGCGGGCGAGCAGCTCGTGCTTGCCGAAGGGCTTGCGGATGAAGTCGTCCGCGCCCAGCTCCAGACCGAGGACGATGTCAACCTCCTCAGACTTCGCGGAAAGAAAGGCGAGCGGCACGCCGGAGTCCTCCCGGCGGATGGTACGACAGACATCGTAGCCGCTGGCACCGGGCATCATGATGTCCAGCAGGACCAGCTCCGGCCTGCCGTTGCGCCATGCGTCGATGGCGGCGGTGCCGTCCGCGGCCTCCAGCACCTGGTGGCCCTCCGCCGTGAGGAGGTCGCGGATGGCCTCCCGCGTCACTTCATCGTCCTCCGCCACCAGGATCAGCATGCGCCAGTCTCCTTTCCAGTGGTGGGGATGACGAGACGGAAAACGGCTCCCTTCACGGAGGGCAGCAGCTCCAGGGTGCCGCCCATGCGGGCGGCGAGGTCCCGGCTGATGGACAGGCCCAGGCCGGTGCCGCTGACGCCTTCACGGGTGCCTTCCCGTGCACGCCCGAAGGGGCGGAAGATCTTTTCCCGCGCTACAGCGGGCACACCCGGTCCGTCATCCGCCACGGTGAGGGTGAGGGTGCCGCCCGCCGCCTCCCCGGTGATGTGGCAGGTGGCCCCGGGACCGGCGTATTTCTCCACGTTGGAAAGGAGGTTGGAGAGGATCTGGGAAAACGCGTCGCCATCAACGGGGTGAGGGCCGGGCAGGTCCACGTGCCAGATGCAGCGGATGTCCTTGCGCTCCAGCAGCGGGGTGAAGCTGCGGCGGATGCTTTCCACCAGCTCCGCAGGGCGGCACGGGGCGGCCTCCGCAGAGGATGCGCCGCGCTCCTGGCGGGCAAAAGCCAGCACGTTGTCCACGATGCGGGAAAGGCGGCCCGTCTCCTCACGGATGAGGGACAGGCGGCGGCCGACCTTTTCACCGGATGGCGGCAGCTCGTCGATGGCGAGGTCCGTGTTGAGCAGGAGGTTGGTCAGCGGGGAGCGCAGTTCATGGGAGACGCGGTTGACGAAGCTGACACGCTCCTCCGCCACCCGCAGGGCGCGGCGCTGGCCGGACGCGGCGAGCATGCCGGTGACCACCAGCAGCACCGCCACGGCGGAGGCACCCGCGACGGTGGGGACGTGGTAATGTACGATGGATCTGGTAGGAAACCACCGCCGCAGCTCGAAGTTGCCGAAGCGGGAGACATGGCGCAGGATCTCATCCGGGCGCACGGACTCCGTCTCCTGTGGGCGCGTGGTGGCGTAGGCGCGCCACTGGAACCGGCCCGGCTCCGTGGCGAAGGAAAGCTCCGGGTTGTCCGCCAGATCCTTCATGACCACGGCGGCGGCGGCATCCGGGTCCAGCACCATGGCCACGACCTTGCGTTCGCTGCCGCGGATGTGGAGCGGCGGCCTGCCGGGGATCTCCCTGAAGCCGATGCCCAGGAGCTGGCGGATGTCGATGATCCACGGTTCCGGCTGCGCGGGGGCGTTCTTCGCATCCTTCGCGGCGGACTTGCGGTCCTTTTCCAGGATGGGATGGAGGCCGCGCGGCCCCAACAGGACGGGGTTCAGACGTTCCCCCAGGATGACGACGCGGGTGACCCCGGCGGTGGAGGATTCCCATGAAGTGTCCCCGTGGGTGCGGGTGTCCAGCAGCTCCATCGACTCCTCCGCCAGCGCGTCGTGCCAGAGCTTCTGCATCTCCGTGATGCGGGAGATGGCGGCGTGGAAAGTGGCGTCCACCCGGTTCCCCGGCGGAGGAGAGGCGACGCGCTCCGTACTGCGCGCGAGCAACACGCCGCCCGCCAACACCAGCGCGGCCAGCAGCCCCGTGAGCCAGAGGATGGCACCCGGCGAGGAGAGGGAGGGCGGGACTTTCATGCGGAACCTCAGTCGATGCGGATGAAGGTGAGGATGGTCTCCTGCGGGTCCGGCTGCCCCTGTGCGGTGAAGGTGGACCCGGTGCTGGCGAGCATCCATTTCCCGCGCTGAGGGCGGATGGTGGATTCGTAGGAATACGTGGAAAACAGCGGCATGGTCATGTCCGGCCGCCACTCATTCCCATCCCGGAAGCGTCGGCACACCGTGTCCCCCAGCTTCGTGACATGGTGGAATTGCGCGTTCAACAACAAGCCCCGCGCATCGTCCGTCAGCCTTACCTCCGCGGTCATGCCGACGTTCCGTGTCTCATAGGCGGTGGCGGTGGACTGGATCTCCGCCTTCGCGTCCTCCGGTTGCGGGGAGATGGGTTCGTTCCGGTTCCTGAAGCCGTAGGGCATGTATTCTGTCGGATAGATGTACTCCTCCCACTGGTTGATGCCGGTCCGCTCACCCTTGCGGCTGGTCCCTGCCAGCTCGGTCACGGTGGTGATGTTTTCTCCTCCGGAGATGCCCAGACCGTCCCACGCGGTGGCGGCGATGCCGCCGGTGGGCTGGGACTGGATCCAAGCGGAAAACTTCCGCTGCGGGATCTTCACCAGACGGACGCTGATCCGGTATTCGTCCGGCCCCTTTGCGGGGGCTGCCGCCGGAGCTTCCGGCTGGACATCGCCGCGGAAGAACACTGCGACGGTGGTTCCATCGGTCCGGCCGGGAAACTCCGTCCGGCTGACGAGGTGGACTTTTCCCGGAGCGAAGGTCGGGCTGGAAAGGAGGGTGCCCCGCCGCGTGGCCATGCCGGGAGGATCCGCAAAAGGATCCGGATGATAGCCCTCCGGCTTCCAATTGAGGGTATGGGTGCGGAAGTTTGGCAGGAACATATCCCCCGGCTGGCTGGTGCGCCGCGCCAGTTCATGGTAGAAGAGGACATCCGCCAGGACCACCCATTCCGATTCCAGGTTGAAGGAGTTGTCTGCGGATGCACCGGAGAAGCTGTTGGCGGAGATGCCCATGTTCCGGGTCTCGAAGGCGGTGGGATAGGGCCATCCGTTGGGAGGGGATGGCATGAACTCGGTGGGGTAGATCTGCTCGGCGATTGTATCCACACGGATGGCGCGCTCCCGTGTGCCGCTGCCGAACAGCGTGTGGATGGGCGTGGCTTTTCCGCCGTCGATGAGCGGCTGGAGCGCTGCGCGCAGCTTCGCCGCGTCACCGTCCGTGTCCTCCCACTGGTCCAGCACGGCGGATGGCAGGGCGATGTATTCGACCAGGCGGTGGACGGCGGCTCCGGCGGGCGGCGGCGGCGCGGATTCCTTTGCGCCGGGTTTTTTCACGAACGGGTTCGCATCCTGTGCGGTGGCGCTGACCAGAGAAAGTCCAAGGATGAGCAGAGCCGGATGATGATGGCGTTTTTTCTTCATTGCGGGTGGTGTGGGTTACACCCCGGAGTGAAGATGATCCCACCGCAGTCCGCGCCAAATGGACATCATTGTTCTGCAAAAGTTGTGCAAAATACGGTAGTGGGATGACTGCGCCATCACGGCTGGGTGAATGGACGCTGCTCTCCGGGACCTGTCCACCATGGACGGCGTCCTTTCCGTGCGGAGTCATGGGATCGGGGAAGGATTTCTCCAACCGTAATGGCGCAGCCATTACGCTACCCCACAAGAGTCCTCGAAATACGCAGGCGCTCCGCGACCAGCAGGGACAGGAAGCGGGTGTAGTCCTCCTCCGGCGTGCGTGACAACAGGCGGTAGGTGTATTGCGGCCAGTGGGAAATCTCACCGAGCGCATTTTCCATCCGCAGGGCGATGACTTCCTCACTGTCCGTCCCCCGCCCTACCAGACGGGAGCGCAGCTCGTTCTCGCTTTCCGGCATGACAAAGAGGTCCACCAGCGCTCGCTGGATGGCCACATCATCGGACGCGCGGACCTGGGCCGCTCCCTGGACGTCGATGTCCATGACGACATCCGCCCCAGCTTCCAGATAACCCAGCACCTCCGACCGCAGGGTGCCGTAGCGGTTGCCGTGGACCAGGGCGTGTTCCAGGAACTCCCCGGCGGCCAGCTTTTCCTCGAATTCCTCCAGGGTGACGAAGTGGTAGTGCTCCCCGTGGATCTCCCCCGGCCGCGGCGCGCGGGTGGTGCAGGAAATGGAATGCCGCGCCTCCCCGGAGTGGGAGAGGCGTTTGCAGAGGGTGGTTTTCCCGGATCCGGACGGACCGGAAACGACGAGGAGGATGCCTGTGCGGAGGGACATGGGATGGTGGGCGCACATTCGGCACTGCGGACGGTGAAAATGCCAGTCTGGATTCTCTGTTTGGATCTCCCCCGCAACTCTGCTAGATCGGCGGGATGAACAGTCGCCCACCCCACCCGCCACAGGTTCCGCCACTGCCGAGGAAAGGCCTGTCCGGTCCGGCATGGGTGGGGATCGGCTGCGGTGCCCTCGTCGTCGTCATCATTTTGGTGGTCGGTGCGCTGGGCTTCGTCGGAGTGAGGAAATTCAAGGAATTCCAGGCGAACAAGGAGCTGGCGGTGGCGGAGATGATCATCGCTACCCATCCGGATCTGGAGAAAGTTTCGGCGGATCCGGAAAAAGGGGAGATCACCGTGCGCTCGAAATCCGGCGAGGTATACACGGTGAACTACAAGGAGATCACGGAGGGGAGATTCTCCTTCAAGGACTCCGCGGGCAACACGGCCCGGCTGGGTGGCAGCACGGACCTTTCCGAAGTGCCGGCATGGGTGCCGCGCCCGCCCTCCATCTCCGGCACGCCGACGGTCTTCCATGCCGTCACCGACGGAAAGGCGGGGGGCATGTACAATGCGACGTCCACCGTCCCGTTCGATGACCTGGAGACGTTCTTCAACGATGAACTGACCAAGGCGGGCTTCGGCGCGGCCACCAGCAACCGCAGCACCTGGGGCGGGAACCGGACCGCCAGCCGTTCCGTCTCCACCGCGGACAGGGAAGTCACCGTGAACCTCACCATGGATGCGAGGAAGCCGGTGACCATCCAGGTTATCTACAAGGAGAAGTAGGCCGCCGGAGCATTACAAAGCAAAAGCCATCTTCCATTTGCGGAGTGGAATACCCGGTCTATCAGTCCACCATCCGGGAAATGATGCCCGGTCTGATAGAAACCTGAATGTCATGAAAGTGAACCGCAAGACCCGCAACGGGGAGAGCCGCGAAGTGCTGCTCAAGGAATATTTCATCACCGCATCCCTCATCGCGCTGCTGAAGCGTGCCGGGGAGGAGGCCGCCCGCCTGAACCCGAAGTTCAAGCCGGCCATGATCCCCGTCCGGGTGCGCCATTGATCCGGCCACACGCCTGATTTTCCAGGTTGCGTCCGGAGCGCATCGGACCAGACTCACGGAACTTCCATGTTTCGCGCAGGCTTCCGGGATCTCGTGAAACCCCAATGGGTCGCCACCATCGGGGAGTTGAAGATTTCCGGCGGCCTGCCGGTGAGCGAACTGGCCCGTAGGATCGACGCCAGCTACATGGCGGTGAAGCAGTACTGCGAGGATCTGAAAGACCTGGGCTATCTGGAACGCTCCCGCATCCCGCGCACGGAGGTTGGGCGACCGGAGATTTTCTACCGTCTGACAGGAAAGGCGGACGTGCTGTTTCCGGAGGCGGGCGCGGCATTCATGCTGGATGTGCTGGAGAGCCTGCGGCCGATTTTCGGCGACAGCGCGCCGGAGCGGGTGCTGTTCCAGTATTTCCAGCACCAGCAGGAGGAATGGCTGCCGAAGCTTTCGAAGGCGAAATCTTTGGTGGAGAAGGCGACGTTGCTGGCGGGCCTGCGGGAGAAGAGCGGCTGCTTCGGCCGCTGCAAGTATGATCCAGCGAAGGGCTTCCGGATCGAGGAATATCACCACCCCCTGCAGCGGGTGTTCGACAGATACCCCCGTGCCGTCGCAATGGAACAGCGGATGATGGAGCAACTGCTGGGCACGAAAGTGGTGAGGAACGAAATCCCGGGAGGAAAAGCGGGCCCCGCGCGGGTGGATTTCGAGATCGCCGTGCTGGGGCAGAGGTGAGATTCCACCACGATGGAGGTAACCGGTTTTCCCATCCGCCCCCCCGCCCGTTCCGTGAGCGAATTCCCCCCCACAGGTGGTCCCAACAAAATATTTTCACCGGACGGATTTCCGGGTGAATATTGCCCCCTGGTGGTTCCGTCCCATCCACCGTAACCAAACTCTCTGCCATGAAAACCCCGATCGCTGCGACCTTCACGGTCCTCTCCCTCCTCGCCACCACCGGCTGTGACCGGAAATCCGGTGACGCCGATGCCAAAGTCAACGACCTCCAGCGCAAGGCGGACGAACTCCAGCAACAACTGGAAAACGAACGCGTGGCGCGTGAGCGGTATGAGATCGAGCGGGAACGCGCCGCGCTCGACCTGGAAAGGGAGGAGTTGGCCAGACAGGCCGGGGACAAGGCCGCCGCGGAGGCGGAGCTGGCAAAGCGGGAGCGGGATCTGGCCGCACGGCAGGGACGCGTGGAGCAGATGGAGACGGACCTGGACGCGAAGCAGCGCGACATGACCGGCCGGGAGCAGGACTTGGATGACCGCGAGCTGGATCTGGCAGGGCGCGAGGCGATCGGCTCCGGCTACATCGAGGACGCGCCGCTGGATGCGCTGCCGGTAGCGGACTACACGACTTTCTACGAGCCTCTCTCCGCCTACGGCTCATGGATCGAGACAGTGGACTACGGCTACGTCTATCAGCCCGCCGCGGTCCGGTCCTCCGGCTGGCGGCCCTACACCGTAGGCCGCTGGGCCTGCACGGACCGGGGTTGGACCTGGATGTCGGATGAGCCGTTCGGCTGGGCGTGCTACCACTACGGACGCTGGGCGCTGGTGCGCGGCCATGGCTGGGTGTGGGTGCCGGGTGACGAGTGGGCGCCCGCCTGGGTTTCCTGGCGGGAAAGCGGTGACACCATCGGCTGGGCGCCGCTGCCGCCGGAGACGCTCGCCTGGCGCGGACGGACCTGGGGGAACAACATCGACGTGGAGTTCAGCATCAGTTCGTCCTGGTTCAGCTTCGTGCTGGTGAAGAACTTTTCCTCCCCCATCCGCAGCCACTGCCTGCCGTTTTCCCGGAACAACGACCTGTTCCGCAACACCCGCAACATCACCAACATCCACTGGCGGAACCGCGACGTCATCTGCGGCGGTCCGGAGTACCGCCGTGTGCGTGACCAAGTGTCCGCACCCCTTCCCTTTTACCGGCTCAGCCGTGACCAGATGCGTCGGCCGGGCCGCGACCCGCTGGAAATGCGTCCGCGTGTTTCCGGAGATGAGCTGCGCATCGCCGGACCACGCATCGACGCTCCATGGAACAGCGCCCTGCGGCCGTCCCGCGTGCGGGAACGCCTTGAAAATGTCTCCATCGAGCGGGACGGAAAACTCCGTCCGGAAATCTCCGAGCGCTTCCGGGAGAACCGCCAGGAACGGCGCAGGGAGGCGGAGCGCGCCGTGGAGAGTCTGGGAGGCAGGGAGGATTTCAACCGTGAGCGCGGTGAGCGGCTGGAGTCGAACCGCCGGGAAGCGGAACGTCTGGTGCGCGACCAACCGCGCAGGCCGGGCGGAGATGATACCCCACGTAGGCCCGGCACCCCGGGTGATGCGGATGGACAGCGTGACGACAACCGTGGCCGACCGGACGTCAACCGCCCGGACCGCGGTCCTTCGCGCGACCGTGGACCACGCCCGGACGAAAACGCGGAAAATCCTCCCGGACGCCCGACGCCCGGCTCTCCCGGTGCGGATCGCCCTGAACGCCCCGGCATGGAGCGGCCTGAACGTCCAGGCATGGAGCGCCCAAGTGCGCCCGGCGGAGATCGCGCTGAGCGCCCGGGCATGGATGATCCCCGCCCCCCGCGTGGACGCCGTGAAGCATCGGAAGAACGCCAGCGTGACATGAACGAGGGCCGCGGCCTGCAGCGAGGAGAACGTGGCGACCGCGGACGTGATCGTGCTCCGGATGCTCCGCGCCCGGGAGCCCCCACCCCACCCGCCGACACCACCCCCGGCACTGATCCCGTGACTCCGCCGGCGGAGCCGCAGCGTGATCCGGACACCCCTCCCACCCCGCCAAACGTCATGCCTGACCGGGACGCCCGCGAAGGCCACGAAAATGGCCGTGGCAGGATTCCGGGAAATCGCCAGAACCCCGGGCAGGATCCCCGCCGTAACCCGGACACGGAAAATTCCGGACAGCAGGGCATGAACCGCCAGCAGGAAGTCGAGTCACGCAGGCAGCAGGTCGAGGAAGCCAAGGCCCGCGAAGAGCAGCAGAGCCGCATGCAGGAGGCTGAGAAGGCACGCCAGCAACAGCAGGAGCAGATGCGCCAGCAGCAGGACGACGCCGCGAAGAAAGCGGAGGAAGCCAAGGCCCGCGAGGAGCAGCAGAGCCGCATGCAGGAAGCCGAGAAGACTCGCCAACAGCAGCAGGAACAGATGCGCCAGCAGCAGGAGGATGCCGCGAAGAAAGCGGAGGAAACCAAGGCCCGCGAGGAGCAGCAGAGCCGCATGCAGGAAGCCGAGAAGGCACGCCAGCAACAGCAGGAGCAGATGCGCCAGCAGCAGGAGGACGCCGCGAAGAAAGCGGAGGAAGCCAAGGCCCGTGAGGAGCAGCAACGCATGCAGGAAGCCGAGAAAGCCCGCCAGCAACAGCAGGAACAGATGCGCCAGCAGCAGGAAGAGGCGAGAAAGCAGGCAGAGGAAGCCAAAGCCCGTGAGGAGCAGCAGCGGATGCAGGAGGCCGAAAAGGCACGCCAGCAGCAGCAGGAGCAGATGCGCCAGCAGCAGGAGGAGGCCCGTAGGAAGCAGATCGAGGAAGCCCGTGAACAACAGCGCCAGCAACAGGAGGAGATGCAGCGCCAGCAACAGGAACGCGCCCGCCAGCAGCAGGAGGAAATACAGCGTCAACAACAGGAACGCCAGCGTCAGATCGAGGAAGCCCGTGAACAGCAGCGTCAGCAACAGGAGCGCATGCGTGAACAGCAGGAAGAAATGCAACGCCAGCAGCAGGAACGGGCGAGGGAGCAGCAACAACAGCAGCAGGAACGCATGCGTCCACCCTCCCGGGGAGACGGAGGTGATGGCCAACCGTCACCAGGCCGCAGGGAACGCCGCGAGAGATGACCTTTACCCAAAGCCCGCCGGGCGGAGTCGTGGGGGTAGTGGAAGTTGTGAGACTTCCGGCGGTGGGGGGAGTCTGCGGATGCCCCCGGCCCCTCCATGGATTTGCCACCCGGCCGGCTGTCCCGAGCCTTCCTTGCAGTTCCCTCCCCTCCGGAAGTCACATCCTTTCGGTTGACCCGCGCCGGATCCGCCGCACTGTGATCAAGGGGTCCTCATGAAAACTTTGCCATTCATCATCCTTTGCACCACCGCACCACTGGTGACAGCCCAGCCGGACAACCCGGAGAGCGCTGAGGTTGCCAAAGAGGGAAAGGAAAAGATAACCACCATCGCCGAGGTGCTGGGCAAGCCGATCAAGTCGGACCAGAGCGAAGCCCTCACCTCCCTGATCTTCACGGCGATGATGGGGAAATACGCGAAGGAGAAGATGATCGACGCGACGGATGAGGAGGTGGAGACGTTCCTCTCCAAGAACGACGAGCTGGGAAAATCCACGCGCGATGGCTTCATCCGGGACAAGAAGCGGCTGGAGGAGGAGCTGAAGTCCACCTCACTCAGCGATGCGGACCGGAAGAAGAAGGAAGAGGAACTGGCGATGGCGGTGGATGTCCTGAAGAACATGGACGAAGAGACTGAAAAGCCGAAGAAACCGGACGCCGATGAAAAGAAGATGGCCCGGGAGTTTGTCCGAACTTGGAAGGTGAATCGGGCGTTGTTCAAGCAATACGGCGGCCGCGTGATCTTCCAGCAGGCGGGCCCGGAACCAGTGGATGCCTACCGGGATTTCCTCCGTGAGGAGGAGGCGAAAGGTTCGTTCAAAATCACGGACGAAGAGTCGAAGAAGGTGTTCTGGAAATACTTCACCGATGGCTCGATGCACACATTCCTCGACGCGAAGGAAGGCGCGCAGGCGATGGAAACGCCGTGGTGGCTCAAGGAGCAGAAACCGGAGTAAGGAAGGTGGACACTCTTGTCCACCGGCGGCATTGGCGACGGACGTGAGGAGTGGATCCATCTTGAGATACCTTTGCTATGGATTCCCATAGCAGCCGGAGGACAGGAATGGGAGCGTAGCGGACATAGCGGCGCAGCCGCAATGTCCTCCCTCCCTACTGACAAATCGGCGTCATTTGTCCGTATTGCATGGCGCCAATGATTCTCCGCTGCCTGCTCGTTTCCACCTGCCTATCCGTGCCCGCGCTTGCGGGTGAGATCTCGGTTTCACCGGACCGTCCGTTTCCGGCGATCCTGGAGGCTGCACGGAAGGAGCCGAAGCCGGTGACGGTGGTGATGCATGCCGGGACCTACCCTATCAGCGAGGCGATCGCGCTGGGCGCGGAGGACTCCGGGATCCACTTCCGGAATGCGGAGGGGGCCGAAGTGGTGATCGACGGCGGCAGGAAAATCACGGGCTGGACGAAGCAGGCGGACGGCCTGTGGCGGGCGGAGGTGCCGGAGGTCCGTGAGGAGAAGTGGTACTTCCAGCAACTGTGGATCAACGGCCGCCGGGCGACGCGGGCACGCACGCCGAACAAGGGGTTCCTGCACATGGAGGACCGTGCGACGTCCGCGATCTTCCCCGGTGAGAAGCCGGGCGATGAGAAGTGGGAGACGGCGCTGAAGTACCAGGCGTTCACCACCAGCGCGCCGACGTTCGCCATTTTCCAACAGATCAAGCCGGAGGAGACGGGGGATGTGGAGATCATCATCCCGCACACGTGGGACGTCCACCATTACCACCTGAAGCAGCTCAACCCGGCGGCGAACGCGGTGCTGATGCACGGGCCGCGCATGCGCGAACTGCTGACGAACGAGCCGGACGGACGCTTCCACATGGAGAACTACCGCGCGGCGCTGGATGCCCCGGGCGAGTGGTTCCTTTCCCGCTCCGGGGAGCTGCTCTACTCGCCTCTGCCGGGTGAAGATCTGTCGAAGGCGGAGGTTTCCGCGCCGGTATCGCAGAAGCTGGTCAGCATCGACGGGGCGAAGGACATCCGCTTCACGGGCATCTCCTTCCGCCACCAGCAGTGGGTGATGGGGCCGGACGGCTACGGCGACCCGCAGGCGGCGCACATGATGGGCGCTGCGGTGGAGGTGGACCGGTCGGAGAATATCCACTTCGACAACTGCGAAATCAGCCACACGGGCAGCTACGCGCTGTGGTTCCGGCATGATGTGGGGCACAGCTCCGTGAAACACAGCCATCTCCACGACCTGGGGGCCGGGGGTGTCCGCATCGGCCCGACGACGCAGCCCGGCGCGACGAAGACGACGGCGTTCGTGACGGTGGACAACAACATCATCCAGCACGCGGGGCGCATTTTTCCGGACGCCATCGGCGTGTTTGTCGGCCATGCGTCGGACTGCGAGGTGACGCACAACGACATCGGCGATCTTTACTACACCGGCATCTCCGCGGGCTGGCACTGGGGCTACGGGGAGACGGTCGCGCACCGGAACCGGTATGAGAACAACCACATCCACCACATCGGCTGGGGCTACACCAGCGACATGGGTGGGTTCTACAATCTGGGCACGTCCCTGGGCACGGTGGTGCGAGGGAACCACGTGCATGACATCAGCAGCCACCGCTACGGCGGCTGGGGCCTCTACACGGACGAAGGCAGCACGGGCCTGGTGTTCGAGAACAACCTGGTGCATGACACGCGGGAGAGCGGCTTCCACCAGCACTACGGCTACTACAACATCATCCGGAACAACATTTTCGCCTTCGGCAAGAACGCGCAGATCCAGCGCAGCAGGCCGGAGAAACGGCTGAGCTTCATCTACGAGAACAACATCATCGTCTGGAACCCGGACACGGCGAAGCTACTGCACGGCACGAAATACAACTGGGCGGATGTGGAGAACCGCGGCCACGGCGACCCGAAGACCGCCTACATCATGCGAAAGAACCTCTACTGGCCGGTGACGGGAAAGATGCCGGAGATGACCGAGGGATGGTCATGGGATGAGTGGCGGAAGCAGGGACGCGACAGCGGCTCCGTCATCGCGGACCCGCACTTTATCGATCTGGCGAAGCGTGATTTCCACCTGAAGCCGGACAGCCCGGCGCTCAAGCTGGGGTTCAAGCCATGGGACCTTTCCCTCGCCGGCGTGCGGTCGGACGGACCACGCGGAAAGGCATGGCGCAAGCTGGCTGAGAAGGCGGACTTCCCGAACTGGGAGGAGGACTCCAAGCCGTGGCCATCGCCGCCGTGGTCGATCCCCATGAAGACGTTCGAGTTCGCGGCGGACGGCACGTTGCCTGTCATCGGCGCGACGGCGGATCTGTCGAAGGAGAAGAAGGGCGACTCCATCGGCGTGACGGGTGAGGCTTCCTCGCCCATCCCGCCGGAGGGTGGCGCGGCGAAGTCTGCCTCCCCCGCCCCGTCGAAGAAGTCGATCCGGATCAAGGACGCTCCCGGCCTGACGCCGGCGTGGCTGCCGGTGCTGAACCTACACCCGAAGTTCGCCCCCGGTCCGATCCGTGTTTCGTTCGACGCGATGTCACAGACCGGTGCGGAGTGGTTTTTCGAGGTGCGCGGCGGTGAGTTCGGCGCGGGCCCCTACCTTTCGTGGAAGGATGGAAAGCTGGCCGCGACCACCGCCCGCAACGTGCCGCTGGCGGACATCCCCACCGGGGAATGGTTCCGCGTCCGCATGACCGCCACCCCTGGCAGCGGCACCTGGAACGTGGAGATCACCCGCCAGGACGGCACAAAGACGAATCACCCGGACATCCCCTGCAAGACGGAATGGACGAAGGCGAACCTGGTCCTGTGGAGCGCCATCTCCAATGCGGACACCGTCTTCCACATCGACAACCTGGAGCTGTCCGGCGAGTGATCCGGATCCGCTGGAGGATGGAGCCTTGCCCCTACTTCACCTGGCACAGATGGACAGCCTCACGCAGGCCGGCCATAGGATCACCCGTGGGGATGAACTCGTGGCCGACCCAACCGGTGTAACCGAGTTCGACTAGTTTCTCCATCAATGGTGGGTAGTTGATCTCCTGCCGCCGGCCGATCTCACCGCGACCGGGATTCCCTGCCGTGTGGATGTGGCCGAGGATGTCCTTGCAGGATTCCAGACGGCGGATGAGATCACCATGCATGATCTGCACGTGGTAGAAATCGAACAGGAGCTTCATGTTCGGGGAATCGACAGCCCTGACGATCTCCGCGCAATCGTCGAGTTGGTCACCCTGGTAGCCGGGGTGGCCTTTCATTTCCTCCGCCACGCGGCTGTTGAGGTGCTCCAGCAGGAGGATGACTCCCTTTTTCTCCGCATGCCCGATGACTTTCCGGAACGCTTCCACGCAGTTCTTCTTCCCCTGCTCCAGACTGACAACGCCACCACCCTGAGCCGTGGTATCCGCGAAGCCGGTGAAACTCAGCACGGCGGGATTCCCGCGGGCGGCGCACTGGTCGATGCGCTCGTGGATGGCTTTGAGGTTCTCATCCCAGAATGCGGGCTGGTTCATTCCTTTCACGAAGCCGTGGGCGGAAACGTAGGCGCACTTCAACCCGTGGCGTTCCAGCAGGTCCCAGTCCTGCGGGCCGACGCCCTCGACACTGCGGCAGCCCAGTTCCAGGGCGGCTTCCACCGTATCTTCCAGCTTCCACTTCGCGCCGCGGGCAAAGCACCAGTGGACGATGCTCTGGCGGATCTTTCCCATGCCGGACTTTGGCGCGTCCTGCGCGCGGGCGGCAGGAACGGAGGAAACACCGGCCACTCCGACGGCGGAGGCGAGCAGCCCGAGGGCGGAGCGGCGGTCGGTCATGACCGGCTCAGATCATGCCCAGCTTCATCTTGCCTTCCTCGGAGATCATTTCCTGGTTCCAGGCAGGATCCCACACCAGATCAACCTTCGCATCGTCGATGCCGTCGATGGTCATAATCTTCGCCTGGGCGTCGGCGGCGATGACCGGACCCATGCCGCAGCCGGGGGCGGTGAGGGTCATTTTCACCAAGGCGGTGGTCTTCCCCCCCGCTTCCTCCAGGATGCAATCATAGACGAGGCCGAGGTTCACGATGTCCACGGGGATTTCCGGATCGTAGACTCCCTTGAGCTGCGCCCAAACCTGCTCCTCGAGCGGAGCGTCTTTCAGGCGGACGGCTTCCGCCTGCTTTTTCTTTTCCTCCTCCATGTCGATGCCGAGGGCATCGGAATCTTGGGCGGAAATACGGGCGAGTCCCTGTGAGGTGGCGACCGTGAAGGTGCCTCCCAGCCGCTGGGTGATGAAAACCGGGGTACCGACCGGAAGGATCAGCGAGTCCCCGCTGGGAATCTGGATGGCTGGTACCTCGCGTGTCAGTGTGATCTCCTCGTGCATGGCGTGAGTAAAAACCAGCACCGCCCGACCGGCAAGGGATCACTTCAGCGATTCTTCACCGGTTTCCAAGTGACAGAACCGGACCACGGATCTACGTTTCCCCTGCGGGGATGTTGGATTTTCTACAAAACCATTGGCGGGACGGCATCGAGATCCTCGTGCTGGCCATCTGCGTGTACCAGATCTACCGGGCGTTCAGGAACACCCGCGGCGCGCAGATCCTTGTCGGACTGGCGTCCATCCTCATCGCCCTCACGCTGATCTCCCAGCTTTTCGATTTCCAGGTCATCGGCTTCATCATCACCCGGGCGGCGGCGGTATTGGCCTTCGCCCTCATCGTGATCTTCCAGCCGGAGCTACGGGACGCTCTGGCGCGCCTGGGCAGCAAGCGGATCTACCCATTCTTCACGAGCAAGGGCCGCGTCGCCCTGTTCGAAAAATTCTCGGACTCCGTCATCAACCTTTCCAAGAAGCGCATCGGTGCGCTGTTCGCCATCCAACGGGGCATCAACCTGAAAAAGCACCTGGAGACAGGCGTGGTGCTGGACGCGAAATTCTCGCCCGAACTGGCGATGGCGGTGTTCCACCCGAAGGCACCGCTGCATGACGGAGGCATGATCATCGCGGAGGACCGCGTCGCTGGCGCTGCCTGCGTATTTCCCGTGACCCAGCGTGAAATGCACGACCGCTCCACCGGCCTGCGTCATCGCGCCGCCATCGGTGTGACGGAGGAGACGGACGCCGTTGCCGTCGTGGTCAGCGAGGAAACGGGCGGCATCTCCATCTGCATCGACGGAAAGCTCGAAAGAAACCTGACGGAAAAGCAATTCCGCGACCGCATCAACGAACTCTTCATCTCACGCAAACCTGCCAATGAAACTGAATCCACCGAAGCACTGGCTGGCGAAGCTCCTGTCACTGGGTCTGGCGGCCGCGATATGGTTTCTGATTAAGGGCCACCTGGAGGTGGGGCCCGTGGACACCAGCAACGCCCCCAGGGCGCGGCCGGTGGCGGAGTGATCCCCGCCCTTGTGGCCATCAATACTCCTCTTCTTCCTCATATCCCGGAACGGGCGGGATGAGATCCTCCCGCATGAGCAGGCGGCCCAGGTCCAGGTCCGGCAAAAGGTCGGCGGCGGTGTTTTTCACGACCGCCGCATAGGGGGTGATGCGGTCCAGTTCCGCGATGGCACAGTGGACCATGGAGGAAATGATGTCACCGTCGTAGCGCTCGCGCTCGAAGAGGTTGGTGATGCGGAAAACCAGGAACTCGCGGTCCAGATCATACTCGAATCCCCCCAGCGTGAGCTGCTTGTTCGCACGGGCCAGCAGTTCCAGCACGGCGGGCAGATGATCCTCATCCAGCGCCAGGCGGGACTCGGTGACGATGCTCAGCGCGTTGAGCTGCGGGTAAGCCTGGGCCACAAGGGCGACGCGCGTGTGGTGGGCATCGAAACCGGCCTGGAGCACGTCACGGCCCTCCACCAGTTCACAGTGCCAGCCGTTGCCGCCGAAGCATTCTTCAACGGAGAGGATTTGTCGCGAATGATGGCGCATGGGAGATGATCGTCAGAGGATGGAAATTTCGTCAGGCACGGGATACGCGCCCGGAGATGGCTTTGGCAAGCAGCACCCGGCGGTTCCGCGGGATCGGCGAGAGGGACAGATGGATGCCGGAGGTCTTTTCCGCGTCATGGTGCAGGGTCAGCCTGGACAGGTCCGGGTCCACCTCCGCCCCGTGGATTTCCTGCCAGAGGACCAGCCGCATGGACTTCTCCGGCTTGAAAAGCGGGAAAATCTCCACCCCCAGCGGGGTGAAGATGAGATAGGCGTGCCGCGTCATGCGGATGGCCAGACGCGCCGCCAGCCACGCCAACACCAGTGGCACCAGCGCCCATAGTTGGGAAAACTGGAACTGGAAGTCCCGCTGGAAAACGCTCACCAGCATCGTGACGGAAACCGCCACCAGCACCGCCGCGGCGATCCAGAATGGCACCGCCTGCCCGGCCCGGGTGAAACGCAGCTCTTTTTCCGGGGACTGGATCGGGTCAGGCATCTGGTTGGTTCGCACGGAAGCCGGCCACGGCGTCCTCCGCCGCACCCAGTTCCTTCACGAAGCGTTCCAGATCCAGCGGATTCTGTCCAATCTGAGGTTCACGCTCCCACATGCCGAGCAAGGAAAACATGCGCTCCAGACCGAACATGGCGGCCCCCCCCTTGCAGCGGTGGAAATCCTCGGCCAGCCGCGGCAGTTCCCCTGCGGAAAACAACGACGGCCAACCGGCCAGCCTTACGCGCACGTCCGCGAAATACTCTTCCGCAAGTTCGAAAAACCCAGGCAAATCACCACAAGCCATCCGCTCGAAACGGGTGGGATTGAAAACCAGGTTGCTGTCTGCTGAAAAAGACTGAGTCATGGGCACATCTCCCGGCACGGCGGAGCGGCGGGATGGGATACGTGAAGATGCGCAGATCCTACCCGGGATCATCCCACCCGCCATTACGCGATCATGTGTGTCGGAAAGGATGCAGAACTGGGAATCACCCGGCCTCCCTAGCCTCTTTCTTTGATCGCCCCACGCAGGCGGTCAGCCAGGTCCGCCTTGCCACCTGCTTCCGCGAGTGCGAGGCGCACCTCCAGAACACCATCCGCGGCGAGTTCCTCATGACTCATCGCAGCGACTGCGGCCGCAGCGCTTTCAAAATCTCCGATGGCCACCGCCCCCTCCGCCAGTTCCAGCAGGGAGACAGTACTGGGAGGCAGGGGCTTTTCATGATATACGGCCCACCGAGCCTGATCCGGCAGTTCTTCCGCTCCGGGACCTTCCACCTGGTCCAGGTAAACGAATTCCTCCCCTTCCTTCATTCGTCTCCAACTGTTCAGCCCCACTACGATCATCAACCCCAGCACAACGAAGGATCCTTCCAGTAGAAACGGCGTGGACAGCAGCCCGGCAATGACGCCCAGCCACTCCCCGAACAAGCCCGGAACATACCGCCAGCCGATCAACAGCGTGAGCACGAAAACCGTGATGGTCCCCAGAATCACCGCCGCGATCAGGATCTGTTTGTTTCTTCCCACTTGCTCTTCGGTCATCTC
Organism: Luteolibacter sp. SL250; assembly: GCF_026625605.1. NCBI lineage: Bacteria > Pseudomonadati > Verrucomicrobiota > Verrucomicrobiia > Verrucomicrobiales > Verrucomicrobiaceae > Luteolibacter > Luteolibacter sp. SL250. Next base: position 1,935,168 of record NZ_CP113054.1, on the reverse strand, counting down.
CGCGGGGAAGCTACCCCGCCAAGCCGGATTTCCCAAAGCCCAATCCAAGGAGATTTATTTTATAAAACTTTACTATTTTAAAAAATGCTCCACTTTCCGGGTGCCGTGAGCCTTGTTTTTTCAAGAAAAGCCGTATTGGCATACCTGTGGATCGTCCCGACGGTCGCGCTGTCCGTGTTCGCGGTCGGGCAAGTCACAGGGAAACGTTCAGAGGCCCCCACCTTCACCCGACCTCCTGTGAAAGTACCTATCGAGGTGCTGAAGGAAGGCCAGTCCCCGCGGGTGATCTATGTGGAACTGGACACCCCGGCGATCCCGGAGCCGTCCACCATGCTGCTGCTGCCCTTTTCCGCGGCGCTCATGTTCCGCCGCAAACGGTGAACCCACACTTGCCGGGCGGGCAATGCTTCCCTAAACCCCGCGGATGCGGCTTTTCGACACGCTGACCCGGACCGAGCGCGAGCTCTCCCCCATCGATGGATCCACCTTCCGGTTCTATTGCTGTGGTCCCACGGTCTATGGTCCGGCGCACATCGGGAACTTCCGCACCTTCGTCCTGCAGGATGTCTTCCGCCGCGTGCTGGAGACGGGAGGCCTCCGCACGCTGCACGTGCGCAACATCACGGACGTGGATGACAAGACCATCCGCGACTCCCAGAAGGCCGGGAAGATGCTGAAGGACTTCACGGACGCATGGACGGAGAAGTTCCACGCGGACTGCGAGGCGCTGGCCTGCCTGCCGCCCCACATCGAGCCGGGCGCGGTGGACCACATCCCGCAGCAGATCGACATGATCGCGAAGCTGGTGGAAAAAGGCCACGCCTACTCCTCCGACGACGGCTCGGTGTATTTCAAGATCTCCTCCTTTCCCGGCTACGGAAAGCTGTCCCACCTGGACACCCGCGAGCTGGACTTGGGCAAGACCCAGAACGAACGCGCGAACGCGGATGAATACGAGAAGGACAGCCTGTCCGACTTCGTCCTGTGGAAATCCCGCAAGCCGGAGGACGGTGAGAATTTCTGGCAATCCCCGTGGGGCGAGGGCCGTCCCGGCTGGCACCTGGAGTGCTCCGCGATGATCCACGAATACCTGGGCGATACCTTCGACCTGCACTCCGGTGGCGTGGACCTCGTGTTCCCGCACCATGAGAACGAGATCGCGCAGAGCCAGTGCGCCTGCGGCGGCCACTTCGCCGCGCATTGGTTCCACATCACCCACCTGCTGGTGGACGGCGGGAAGATGTCGAAGTCGCTGGGGAACCTCTACACCATCGAGGACCTGGCCGCGAAGGGCTTCACGCCCATGGAGGTGCGCTACGTGCTCATCGGCGCGCACTACCGGAAGCAACTCAACTTCACGCTGGAGTCCCTCTCCGGTGCCCGCGAGGCGCTGCTCAAGCTGGCGAAGGGCGCACGGCAGCTCGCCGCGAAGATCGGGGACGAGCATGTGACCTTCACCTCGGTCGGCTTCGGTCCATTCGAGGCCGCATGGAAAAGCCTGCAACATGACCTGAACACGCCGGGCGCGCTCGGTGGCATCTTCACCGGCCTGAAGGAAGCATCCTCCCTGGAAGGCGTGGAAGCGGCGAAGGCGTTGGCCGGACTGAACCGCATCCTGCGCGCGCTGGGCATCACCTTGCCGGAGATCGTCGAGCAAAAGGAAGCCGACGTGCCGGATAACATCCGCGCGCTGGCCGAGGAACGCTGGGCTTTCCGCACCGCGAAGAACTGGGCGAAGTCCGACGAACTCCGCGATCAACTGGCCGGACTCGGCTGGGTGGTGAAGGACGGCAAGGAAGGGTACACGCTGGTGGAGAAGTAGGGAAAAACGCTCCGTTCTCCGAGTAAGGAGGGAGGACACTCCTGTCCTCCGGCGGCATTGGCGAATCACAAGAGATTCACCGCGAAGACGCCAAGGACGCCAAGGACGCCAAGGACGCCAAGGACGCCAAGGACGCCAAGGACGCCAAGGACGCCAAGGACGCCAAGGACGCCAAGGACGCCAAGGACGCCAAGGACGCCAAGGAAGATACAAAACTTTTCAAGATTCGTGGATTCGCAGGATTCGCGGGCAGCCTTCTTTTCTTCTCTGAAAACTGAACACTGAAAACTTCTCCTCCTTCGTTTGCCATTGCAGCCGGAGGACAGGAATGGGAGCGCAGCGGACATGGCGGCGCAGCCGCAATGTCCTCCCTCCTTACTCACCCCTGCGGAACCGCACGGAATCCCGCCCACACGGCCAGCAGGCCGACGATGATACTGCCGCCGATGTAGAGCAGCGCCGTCACCGTCTCCCCGCGGCGCAGCAGGAAGACATTCTCATTCGCGAAGGCGGAGAAGGTGGTGAAGCCGCCGCAGAGGCCGGTCATGAGGAACAGCCGCGCGTCCGGCGACAGCATGCCCCGCCGCTCCGCGAGCCCGGCGATGATGCCGATGATGAGGCAGCCGGTGATGTTCACCGCAAAGGTGCCCAGCGGGAACTTCAGGTTCGGCAGGCGATGGAGGATCGCGCCGCCCAATGCCCAGCGGGCGATGGACCCGATGGCGCCGCCGAGACCGACGATGAGCGCTTGCTTCATGCCGGGATGCTAATGGCCCGGCCTGCGGACGGGGAGGAAATTTCGCAGGCGATCACGGGCATATTACAAATGTAGTGGACAAGACCACTACATTTGTAATAGACGCATGGATTATGACACCGCCGAGTTTTCCGGAATCCGAATGGGCCATCATGGAGGTGCTGTGGGCGTCCTCCCCGCAGACGGCGTCCGAGGTGGCGAAGGTGCTGGCGGTGACGAAGGGCTGGGCGGAGAACACGGTGCGGACGCTGCTGGGCAGGCTGGTGGAAAAGGGCGCGCTGGCGGTGGCGGAGGAGGCGGGACCGCCACGGAGGTATGTCCCGGCGGTGAGGCGTGAGGCGTGCGTGAAGGCGGAGAGCGAATCCTTTCTGGACCGCGTCTTCCGGGGCGCGGCGAAGCCGTTGCTGGTGCACTTCGCCAGCAACGCGGAGCTGACCCCGGAGGAGGTGAAGGAGCTGAAGAAGCTGCTGGATGACTCCATCAAGAAGAACAAAAACCCGAAACCCTGAATCCGACATGAACCCCATCGACCTGATCTTCGACTGGATGCTCACCACCACGCTGCGGGCATCCGTCATCGCCGTGGCGGTGCTCGCGCTGCAGCCGCTGGCTGTCCGCACGGTGGCGCTACGCGCTGTGGCTGCCCATGCTGGTGGTGATGGTGCTGCCCGCGCTGCCGTCCGTCCCGTTCGGCTGGTCGTTGCCGGTGACGGAGGACCGCTGGGAGCCGGTGGTGGCGACTCCCCCGGCAGCCCACGAGGCGGTGGTGGAAATGGAACTTTCACCCCACTCCCCTGCCCCGGCTGCTGTGGGCGGAACGGCTGCCGTGCGGCGGACGGTGAATCCCTTTGCCATCGCCTGGCTGACGGGTGCCTGCGTGGTGCTGGCCATGGGGCTGGCGGGATATGTGCGGCACCTGCGGCGCATTTCCGGCACGGCGGTGGCGGTGGAGGAATCGCTGCTCAGGCAGATCCGCGCGGCGGCGGATGAGGCGGGCCTGTCCCGCGTGCCACGGGTGCTGGTGTCCCCGATGTTGGACAGCCCGGCGGTCACGGGCGTTTTCCGCGCCACACTGTTGCTCCCGGCGCGCTTTCCGGAGGGATTCAGTTCGGAGGAAACGCGGCTCATCCTGCTGCATGAGTTCTGCCACCTGAAACGCCATGACCTGGCGGTGAATGCGGTGGCCTGCGTGCTGCAGGCGCTCCATTGGTTCAATCCGCTGCTGTGGTTCGCCTTCGCGAGGATGCGCGCGGACCGTGAGGAGGCGTGCGATGCGCAGGTGCTTTCCATCGGCTCCGGGGACAGCCGTGCGGCCTATGGCGCGGCATTGCTGAAGCTGCAGGGTGGCTTTCCGCTGCAGGGATTCAGCCTCGGCTTCGTGGGCATCTTCGAGCGTGCGGCGGGGATGAAGTCACGCGTCAGGGAGATCGCCGCGTATCGGAAAACGGGCATGGGACAGCGGGTGGCTGGTGCTGCCATGCTCACGCTGCTGGTGGTGTTCGGCGCGACGAAGGCTCAGGAACCGGTGAAGCCGGAGACACCGGCGGCGGGTGGTGGGAACACGGAAAAGGTGGCGAAGCCGCCGAGCGCCGGGCAGATCGCCATCGACCGCAAGCTGGATACCATCGTCATCCCGAGGATCAGTTTCCAAGAGACGGCCTTGCTCGATGGCGTGGAGTTCCTGCGCCTTAGGTCGGATGAACTGGATGTCACGGCGCCCCCTGCGGAGCGTGGCGTCAACATTGTGGGAGTGCTGCGGCCGCAGAAGGAAGGCGAGCTTTTCAACCCCGGCCCGAGGATCAATCTGGAAAAGCGGAACATCACGCTGCGCGACGCGCTGGTTACCTTCTGCCAGGACACAGGTTCCATCTTCCGCGTGGATGACCATGCGGTGGTGGTCCACCCGACGGACATGGAGGGCTACGGACAGATGCCGGAGCAAAAGGGCGCGGCGGCGGACTTCGCGGCGACGCTCATCCTCCAGCGCGCGAGGCTCGAGATGACGCCGCTGCAGGAGCTGGTGGACACTTTCAACGAACAGGCTGCCAAGGCGGCGAAGGGCGGGCCGGTGTTTCCCATCGTCATCGGTGAAGGCGTGGACCCCGCCGTCACCAGCGGCACCATGGCCCTCCGCCGCGTGCCGCTGGCCACGGTGCTGTCCTACACCCTGGACGGAATGGGCCTGACTTGGACGGCGGAGGAAAAGAGGATCGTCATCCGGAAGAAGTGAGAGGCTGCTGAAGGAGACCCTAGTCTCCAGACCAGCGGCGGCGGCGGACGGATAGGTGGCATTCGTTGTGACAAGCTCCCCTCGGTGCCCCTCACGCGGCACTCTCAATGGTTCCGACCGGTGCGTTCTGCAAAGCTCGGCGCATCGAAATAACCCGAAGAAACGCGCATTACCTCTCTGGGCTGACCGTGGAACCCTTGGGATTCCTTGATGGAAATGAATTTCTCCCACTGGCATGCCGACTGCGGATGCTTCCCCTCCATGGACAAGGACCTCCACCGCTACCTCAACGGGCATCTCGCCGGTTCCCACTGCGCTCTTTCCCTCATCGCGGAACTCTCGAAACGCCAGACGGATTCCAAGGAGCGGAAGTTCTTCGAGGAGCTGGAGGCCAAAGTGGAAACGGATCAGCGTATCCTCAAAGAACTCATTGCTGCCAGTGGCGGAGAAGAAAGCACCGGTCTGCATTCCCTCGGCGAAATCGGGGGCAAAGTCAGCCGCCTCCTCTTCCTCTACGAGGGCATGGAACCCGGCAAGCTCGGCAACTTCGAAGCATTGGAAATGCTGGCACTGGGGATCCAGGGCAAGCGCCTGCTGTGGGTAGCGCTGCAGGAAGTGGCCCACCATTTCCCGGAGTGGTCCTCCATCGATTTCCAGAAGCTGGAGTTCGATGCGATCCACCAGCGGGAGGAGGTTGAGGACCGCCGTATCTGCCAAAGCCGCAGCGCCCTCGCCGATCCTGTCCGCAAGGGAATCACGACAAAGGCCCCCGCGGCCTGAACCTCAAACACCGTGGAGACTCCCATGCCACAAGGAGACAAATCCAGTTACACCGACAAGCAGAAGCGCAAAGCGGAGCACATCGAGGAAAGCTACGAGGAACGTGGCCTCTCGCATGAGGAAGCGGAGCGACGTGCCTGGGCCACCGTCAACAAGCAGGACGGCGGCGGCAAGAAGTCCGGCTCCGGCCGGAAATGAGGGGAGAGAGGATCTCGGCGGACAAGGAAGACGCAAGCGCCTTCCCGTCCGCAGACTGCCTCAATCCGCTGAAATTTGTTCCACCCTCACCCGGAGGAATTCCTTTCCCGCCCCCTTGGGGAAAGTGCTGCGGATGACGACCGTCTCCATGGAGGTGACCGGATCAAAGGTCACGCTATCCTCGATGACTCCATCCGTGGACCAACTTCCCTGTGCAAGGGTGGTGGAGCGCTCCGGGACATAGCGGATGTCCTGCAACTTCGAGTTGCCACCGGGACGCTGATAGCTGATGGCCATGTAGGAGACGTTTCCGGACTTCGCGGCATGACCTCCGTCCAGATTGATGGTTCCCAGGATGTCGTTGACGAATTGCAGCAATGCGCCGAGCGATTTCAGCGGGTTCTTTCCGAATGCGTATGGAACGAGGTTCGCCACACCGTCCCCGTCCGCATCCGCCATGAGCTGCGCGAGAGGGGAGTCGGGATTGTCAGCGAAAAAGAACTCCTTCCATTCTTCCGAATTCCGGGGAGACACCTCCGAGGTGAGGGTGGTGGCCGCACCTTGCACGTAGGCGGCCCGGAAGTAATGGGGGATCGGAAGCTTGATGGAGGAAAATTCCCCTGAAGTGCGGTTCAGGACGGTGTATGCGGTGCCAATCACCGGCTGGAATCCCGGGGCAAGAGTGACGCTCATCTTTCCGGCAACCGTCACGTTGTTATGGGAGGTGATGCGGCCCGCGGTTCCCGTCGGCCCCGCCAGCTCCAGATTGACCGTCCCGCTTGCGGTGAGATTGACCCACGCGCCGGTGAAATCGATGCCTCCGCCTTGGTTGATGTTGAGCACGCCCTCGTTCTGGAATCTGCCCTGGAGAGGGGCTGTGGTCCTGACGTTCATGACGCCGTAGTTGTAGAGATGGCCGGTGTTCTCGTCATTGATTGGGCCGGTTCCGGTCCATGTGATGTTACCGCGGTTGTTGATGATGCCCCAGCCGTTGTCCCCCCACCACAGGTAGTGGCCGATGCGCTTCTCACCCGCGCCGAGAATATCAAAGCGGGTGCCTTCCGTGATCCCGACCGTGCCGGTGATCCTGCCGGCGGTCCACTCGAAGCGGCCGTCATTTGTGCTGGAAATGGCGGCGTCGGTTCCGCAGCGGAGGATGGTCTCACGCATTTCCAGAGTTCCGCCATCGGTGATGGTGATGCCCCCATTCAATCTTGAGTCCGAGATCATGGCAACCCTGCCGGCGCCTCTCACCTGTGACCCCGGATTCAGGGTGAAGTAGGATTTCGAAATGAGTTCTCCAGCCCGGATGTCGAGTATTCCGCCGCTATTGTTGTAGAAGGCTCCGAGCAGATTCACCGCGTGCGGAACCGTGTCCACCGGCATCAGAAAGGTGCCGTAGTTGAAGAACTCGTTGTAGCCCAGGTTTGCATCCACCGCAGCGGAGAACGTTCCGTAGTTGTGGATGCGGCCCGCATTCTCATCCACGATGGCTCCGGTTCCGGTCCATGCGATGGTGCCCCGGTTGGTGATCGTCCCCGCCGCGCCATCTGACCAACTGAAGTAGTGGCCGATGCGTTTCTCGCCCTCGCCGAGAAGATCCATCCGGGCGTCGGCCTGAATTTCAAAAGCACCGCTCACCCTGCCGCCGGTCCACTCGAACCGGCCGCTGCCCGGGGTAAGGGCCGCGTCGGTCCCGGATCTGACCAGTCCACCGCGCAGTTCCAACGTACCGGAGATGCCGGAGCCTCCATTCCACATGCAGTTGGAAGTCACCACCAGGCGTCCCGCACCGGTCACCCCGGAGCCCGCATTGAGCGTGAGGTCCGATTTTGTCCGCAACTCCCCGCCTTGGACTTCGAATTTGCCCGGAGCAGTGTTGAAGACCGGCCCCAGGACATCCACGATGTGGGGTGTGGAGGCAGCCGGCACGAGGAAAGTGCCGGTGTTGTTGAACTGGTTCACGCTCAGTTCTCCTGTCAAAGCCGCGGTGAAGGTGCCGGTGTTGTGGATCCGGCCTGCGAATTCATCCACGATCTTCCCTTCCGTCCAAAGGATGGTTCCGGCGTTGTTGAGATCCAGGGTTACCGGATACCAGCGGACATTGTGACCTAGAAATTTATCGCCAGGTCCGCTGATGCGGAGAACCGAAGCGGCGGCAATGTTGACGGTTCCGCAGAAGTTCCCGCCGGTCCATTCAAAGTGCCCGGTGCCTTCCGTGGCAATAGTTCCCTGGGTGGTTGTTTCATTCCCCCCTCTCATGCTTCCGCTGCGCCATTCGACATTACCGCCATCGAGAACGGTGGAAGTCCCGATGAGGTTTCCTCCCGCCGTCGCCACCAACTTTCCCGCTCCGGAGTAGCGGCTGCCATCCAGCAGGTTCACGACCGCGTTCGCCTGTACCGTGCCGGTGCGGACATCCGCTGTCCCGGAATTGCTCAGAGCGATTCCGGCTTCAAAGGAGGTGGTCCCGCTTGAGCCCTGCTTGCGCAGTGTGCCGGTGGAAGTGTTTGTGAAACCTCCCCCATCGCCGATCGGGCGGAACTGTTCGTCATTGTGGGCGATGAAGGTCCCGGAGTTGACGATCGATCCTCCGCCATAGCCGGTCACGATGTCTCCGGTTCCGGTCCAGTTCGCGGTTCCGGCATTGTTGATCACCCCGTGCTGGCGGTGACAGGGGCTGCAGGTGCTGGGACCGCCACCCAGCCGCTTCTCCTCCGTGCCCAGAATATTGATGGTCATACCCGCGGGGATGTTGAGGTTCGCCGGTCTGGCCCCTTCGTAGGGTCCTTGGGTGATGCCCAGGCTACCGGAGACCCAGTTGAAGGTGCCGCCGTCTCCAGTCATGGCGCCATCACCCTCCATATAACCGCCATCCAGCTCCAGGATGCCGGTCATCTCCGAGGTGGTGGAAGGAGGGATGTAGAGGCTGCTCCCCGCAGTAATGGTGGTCCTGCCCGCCCCCTCGATCTTTGATCCGTCCTCCAGAACCAACTGTCCTGTGGTGAACCGGAACACGCCCGCCCGCACATCCATGGTCCCCTTGTTCCGGAAATACATGGGCCGCGCGGAGCCGGTGGAAGCGAATGTGGTGGTGGTTCCGGAACCATCCTTGATGAACTCGCCCTCGGGTTCGTTGGAGAAGGTGAACCAGAGATAGCCGCCATCCGTGGCGAAACTACCGGAGCCATCCGCAAGGAACGTCCCCTTGTTGAGGATGGACACATGAGTGTCCGTCCCTCCCACCTGGCGGATGACACCGTCGCCGTTCCAGGTGGTCACGCCGTTCAGGGTGAAGGTGCCCGAGTTGATCATGTGGTCGCCGGAGCCGCGGATATACATCAAAGCGCCGCCCGCTTGAGTCAGATCCCCCCAAACCATTCCCTTGTCCCAGTTGAACATGGTGCCAGGTGGCATGACGACATGCATACCGATGGTGCCGCCGTCCATGTTGATCACGGATCCGATCGTAAGAGTGTTCCACGTTCCGGAAGAAAGGATCTGACCGGAGCCACTGATATCCAGCGTATTGATGGTGCAGTTGCCACTGACGATCAGTGTCCCCTGAAGACTCAGCGAGCCGAGGGAGAGTGAACCAGCGCGGACTGTGAAGCCTGCGGGAATCGTCGCGCTTTCACCACTGCCCGGAGGCGGCACCGGGGCACAGGGAGTCCCCCAGTTCTTGGGATGATACCAGTCGTCGCCGTTGCCGATGCCCTCGGACGCATCACTGGGATTGCATTTTTCCGGAGCACGCCCGGTGAAAGTCTTCGCGGACGCGGTGGCACCCAGCGAGAGACCGATGAGGAGAACCGCCCCAGCAATGGCCAGCGGATTCCCGTTTGAGCCGAAGACGGCCAGCATGATGCGTTTCATGGCAGGAAAAGAGAGGGGGTGGACAAACCGGGGACAACCGGTCCCACGGGACAGCGCATCGAAAAACGTGACCCCGGACAAGATACAACTTCCGGACGCCCTACGCATTGTTACGTAGCCGCATATACATTGGATACATCGCGCGGACACAGCCCCGGCGACGGATTGCGAATTGGATGTCCGGAGACGCGATTCACGCGGATTCAATCCCCTTGAGAAAAAGGAGCCCATCTGTTAGATATGGATTCCACGCCCAAATGCGCCACTCCCCCGGCCCTCCCTCCGACAGCCTGCCCAGCCAGGAAGATCTCAACCTGATCATCTCCCTGCTACCGGAACTATACCGGGCCGCCGACATGAGCAGCTTTCCGGTGACGAGCCTGCGCCTCATCAACCAGCTCATTCCATCCGCCCATTTCAGCTCGTACAACGAGATCGAGATGACCACTGGCTCCGCCCGCGTCTTCTATGAACCATTTTCATTCACCGAGGAAGCGGAACGCCACAAACCCGGCCTCTGGACTTATCGGCACCAACATCCCCTGATGCGGCTGCACGAAGAGAACCGCCACGAGGATGTCCACAAGATCAGCGACCATCTCAGTGCGGATGAACTCCACAAGCTGGAGCTCTATCATCAGGTGCTGGGAAAAATGAAAGTCGAGGACACCTTGTCGTTGAGCCTCCAGAGCGGCCGCAACCTGAAGATCTTCTACGCGATCAATTCCTCCACCACCTTCGATGAACGGGACCGCGCGGTGGCACGCATCATCCGGCCCCATCTCATCCAGGCATTCGAGAACGCATTGGAGTTCACCGACGCCCGGGCCATGGCGGTCCTCTCCGCCCATGCCTTCCGCGGCGGCACCCACGGCCTGATCATGACGGACTTTTCCGGCCGCATCATCCACGCCAGCGAGCAGGCTTCCACCCACCTCTCCCAGGCACGGATCGCGGACGGTGAGACACTCTCCGGCACTGCCACGAATGAGAACCTCCCGGCACGGATTCTGGATTGGTTGCGCCGTGCGGGAAGAACCGACGGCAATACCACCCCGCCGCTGGAACTGGAAATGCCAGGCTGCAGCCTCGTCTTCCGTGCTGCGGTGGTGGACAAGCACCACTGGATCATCGCCTCACAGTCACAGGATGTCCGGGCGCTGGCAGACGTGTTCCGCAACACCTACCAGCTTTCTTTCCGCCAGGCGGACGTCCTGCTGTGGTTGTCCCGCGGCAAGTCGAATGCGGATATCGCCTTGATCCTGAACATAAGTGATCGGACGGTGGCGAAACACGTGGAGCATATTTTCGAGAAGCTGGGCGTGGAAAACCGCCTGGCGGCCAGCAGGAAAGCCATCGAACTTCTGGGCAGATAGCTTCTCCCATCAGAAAAGCAGGGCTTCCACCAGCAGGCGATGGACGGTGATCCGTGGCACCTTCACCCTCCCATGGACCATCTTTCCATCCAGCAGCTCCAGCGTCTCTTCCGCGATGAGCGCTGGCAGAACGGAGGCCGCCCGCAGTCTTCTCAATCGGAGAGTGGACGCGTATCCGATGCCTTGCCCGGTCCACTCCACCGCCTGACGGTGCCAGATTCGATACTCCCGCATCAACGCTTCGGGATCGAACGGATCCGCCACGGGCAGGTAGCACCGCCCGTTCGCCAGATCTTCCGGCAGGTCCCGGAGGATGTTCACCAACTGCAGGCCCTTGCCGTAGGAAATCCCCCTCCCAAGCAACTCCGCCTCCCCCGCCGATGAATAGCGGTCCCCGAGAGTGAGGAAACCGAGTTTTGTCCAGAACGCACCGACACACCCGGCAACCCGCCATGTGTAGTCGTCCAGTTCCTCCGCGTCCATCAATGCCACAGGCAGCTCCTTCCCAGCACCGGAAAACCGGGTGAGGTCGAGTGATTGCCCGCTGATGATGATGGTCACCACTTCCCGGACCAACCCTGCCTGGCGGGCCTCAGTCCGCTCCAGCCATCCGAGAATCCCGGGAGCTCGCGCCAACATCGCGGCCTCACCCGCAGTGGCGGCTTCCAGCATCCTTTCCGGCCATGCGGGCAACGCCGCACCAACTCCGACTGATTCCGCAAAGGCCCCCAACAGGGAGAGGCGCTCCTCCACCGGCACCCCTTCCGTGTCCGCGATGGTGTCACTGGTGCGGGCCAACAGATAACCAAGACTGGCCGCCTCCCTCATTTCCCGGGGGAGCAGGCGCAAGGTGAGGTAGAAGGAACGCGAGACTTCCTTGAGGATGCGTTTGCCCAGGTCGTCGTTCACGGCAATGAGCGTAAGGAGGGTGGACATTGCGGCAAGCCGCTATGTCCGCTGCGCTCCCATTCTTGTCCACCGGCTGCAATGGCGAGCCAAGGAAGAGAAGTTTTCAGTGTTCAGTTTTCAGGGAAGAACGAAGGCTGACCATGAATCTTGAACCGTTACCATTCTTCACTTCGCGTCCTTTGCGTCGCTGCGATGAATCTTTGATGATTCGCCAATGCCGCCGGAGGACAGGAGTGTCCTCCCTCCTTACCCGGCTGCAATGGGAATACAGAGCGAAGGCATTGCCGGGACTGTTCCGCCGTCCCCTCTATTCGCCGATGCCGCCGGTGGACAAGAATGGGAGCGAAGCGGACATGGCGGCTCTGCCGCAATGTCCCCTCTCCATAAAAAAAACCGCCCGTGGCGGACCACGGGCGGCTTCAAATGATCGGTTGCTACCTCTTCAGCTTATTCAGCTTCAGCGGCAGGAGCGGCTTCTTCGGATTCAGCCGCCTTCTTCTTGGCAGCCTTCTTTGCCTTTGGAGCCGGAGCGGCTTTTTCTTCCACCACTTCGACCGGGGCTTCCTCAGCCTTGGCTTCAGCTTGGTCGACCCACTCGATGATCGCCATCGGGGCGGCGTCGCTCGAGCGGACTCCCAGCTTGGTGATGCGGGTGTAGCCACCCTGGCGGTCCTTGGAGGCGGGAGCCACTTCAGCGAAGAGCTTCTTCACCAGGTCCTTCTCATAAAGGAAGGCGATGGCGAGGCGGCGGGAGTGCAGGTCGTCGCGCTTGGCGAGGGTGACCAGCTTTTCAGCCACCGGACGGAGGGCTTTCGCCTTGCCGAGGGTGGTCTTGATGCGCCCGTGCTCGATCAGGCTGCCTGCCAGGTTGGCGAGCAGGGACCGGCGGTGGGAGGCGGAGCGTTTGAGCTTGGTGGTGTTGCGTCGATGTCTCATCGGATGCTTCCGTTTCTATTTGAAGTGTTAGTCGTCGAGGTTCTGGGCGATCAGATCGGCAAGGCCGACCGGTGCTTCGTCTTCCGCACCGAGGCGGGGCGCACGCGAGGCGGCGACCGGACCGGAAAGCAGCGATGAATCGAAGGTCATACCGAGACCAAGGCCCAGCTCCACGAGCTTGTCCTTGATTTCGTTGAGGGACTTTTTGCCGAAGTTGCGGTACTTGAGCATCTCCGCTTCCGACTTCATGGCGAGCTGGCCGACGGAGGTGATGTTCGCGTTGTTCAGGCAGTTCGCCGCACGGACCGAAAGCTCGATCTCGTTGACGGACATGTTGAGAAGCTTCTTGAGGGCGGCGTTCTCCTCGCTGGATTCGGCCGGTGCTTCCTCGAAGTCCACGGCGTTCTCGTCATAGTTGACGAACACGTCGAGGTGGTGGCGGAGGATGGCGGAAGCCTGCAGGAGGGCGTCCTGCGGGGTGACGCGGCCATCGGTCCAGATGTCGAGGGTGAGCTTGTCGAAGTCGGTCATCTGGCCGACCCGGGTGGTGTCCACGGAGTATTTCACGCGGGTCACCGGGGAGAAGATGGAGTCGATGGCAATGACGCCGATCGGCTGGTCCTTGCGCTTGTTCTCGTCACCGGTGGAGAAACCACGCCCGACGCGGACTTCGAACTCGGCGTCGAACTTCACCTTCTTGTCGAGGGTGCAGATGACCTGGTCCTTGTTCACCACGTCGTAGATGTGGTCGCCCTGGATGTCACCGGCGGTGACAACGCCTTCTTTCTCCACCTTGATGGAGAGGATGCGTGGTTCCTTCTCGTTGTGGGAGAATTTGACCTTCTTCAGGTTGAGGACGATGTCCGTGACGTCTTCGACGACGCCCGGAAGGCTGGAAAATTCATGCTGGACGCCTGCGATGCGGACCGAGGTGATCGACGCACCTTCCAGGGAGGAAAGCAGGACGCGGCGGAGGGAGTTGCCAACGGTGTGGCCGTATCCGCGCTCGAAAGGTTCGGCGACGAATTGGGCGTAGGTGTCCGTGGCAGTTTCCTCGTTGCGGACGAGGCGGTTAGGAAGCTCGAAACGAGCGAGTTTGATGGCTGACATGTCTTTTTCTGGTGGCCGGGTTACCCTCCTGCGAGCGGTGACGATCCGGATGACGGAGCGACGGAGGACCTACGGCGGATTTTGGAGCTCGCGGGGCGCAGACTCAAAACTGGTCCGGCCCGAGTTGCAAAGCATTTTTTCCCGGAAGAATGAGCAAAATCCGAAATTCTGCGCAGTTTCATGAAATTTCGTTGGATTCCAAGGCAAACGGTTCCAATGTTAGATTGTAGAACGGGAGAACAAGATGAAATCCAAACGCAATCTAACGAGGTTTACCTACGAGACGGCTGCTTTCGAAGGGTGGCGTCTTTGTATCAGTCGGGCGGGTACAACCTTCACGAAATACTTCCCCGACAAAAAATACGGTGGCGGCAGGAAATCCCTGGCGGTTGCCGAGACAGCCCTGAGCGCCATCCGAGGCGTTCTGGAAGGCGCCAAAAGGATCAACGGCAAGCTCAGCGCCAATACCGTGCGGAAGGCCGAAAAAATCCTCAACGAAGTGTAACCCCACCGCACTTTCCTGTTCCCATGCATCCCGGCAAGCCTGAGGCTCCGGCGCATGCCCCGGGACGGAAAGTGCGTCATTCATTGGTTCCGCCGCGATTTGCGGCTGGCGGACAACACCGCGCTCAGCCGAGCCTCCGCTTCCGGACTGCCGGTTGTCCCTGTCCATATCCTCAGCGAATGGAAAGGGGAACATTCATGGACCGGATCGAACCGGCAGCAGTTTCTCTGCGATTGTCTGGCGGAACTTTCTTCGTCCTTGGACGCCATTTCCGGGAATTTGATCCTGCGGAAAGGCGATCCCATCCGGGAGCTCGAGAAGCTGGCCAAGGAAACGGGCGCGAGCGCGATCTACCTGAACAAGGACCCGGACCCGCATGGGAAAAAAACGGAGGAACTGCTGCGCGCCTTCTGCCAGCGGAGCGGGATCGATTTCCATACCTTCGACGACGTCGCGCTGCACCATCCATCCGAGGTGCTGACCCAGGCGGGTGCACCCTACAAGGTCTTCACCCCCTACAGCCGGAACTGGCTGGGATTGGAGAAGCCGGCACCGGTGGCAAAGCCATCCGCCCTCAATACACCACGCGGCATCCGTTCGCTGGAACTGCCCAAGGTATCCCATTGGAAACTCGATGCACCGTCCGCGGATCTCATTCGTGCCGGAGAAAAGGCGGCACGTCTGCGCATGCGGCGGGCGATCAGGGAACGGCTCGCCGACTATGAAAAGGATCGGGATTTCCCGGCGCGGGACGGCACCAGCCGTCTCTCCCAGGACCTGAGGTTCGGCCTCATTTCCATCCGGACCCTGTATGCGGAGTCCATGGCGGCCCGGAGCGAGGCGAAGCCTGCGGGAAAGAAAGGCATCGACGTGTTCATCAAAGAACTCGCCTGGCGGGAGTTCTACTTCGCCATCCTCCACCATTTTCCGGAGGTTCTGGATGTGGAGTTCAATCCGGATTGGAGGGGGCTGTGGTGGGCCGAACCCGGAAAGCAATTCGAAGCATGGAAGGAAGGCCGCACCGGCTTCCCCATCGTGGATGCGGGCATGCGCGAGCTGTTGGCGACGGGATTCATGCATAACCGGGTGCGGATGATCACGGCCATGTTTCTCACGAAAGACCTGCACATCGACTGGCGGCTCGGGGAGTCGTTCTTCATGCAGCACCTCACCGACGGGGAGATCGCCTCGAACAACGGCGGCTGGCAGTGGTCCGCAGGCACCGGGGCGGACGCGGCCCCCTACTTCCGCATCCAGAACCCATGGTCCCAAGCCGCCCGCTATGATGCGGACGGAGCTTATATCAAGCGCTGGGTGCCGGAACTGGCGTCCGTGGACGCGAAAAAACTCCATACCCCGCCGAAGGACGGCGGGTCCGTGGCACCGGGCTATCCCGCCCCCATCGTGGATCACAAGGCGGAGCGGGAGCGGACGCTGGAAATTTTCAAGCGACATCGGGCGAAACGTGGGTAAGCTTTTCAGGGAATAACCCGGCCGCCTGGCCGTCATACGTCCGTAACCATGCACAGACTCCGCTGCATCATCGCCGTGATGCTCGCGATATTCATCGCGGGACCGGCCTGTTGCTGCCTCGGCATGACCCAACCGGTGAAGCAGGCGGAGCATTCCTGCTGCAGCGGCAAGTCGAAGGAAAAGAAGGAAAGCGTCTGCAGTTGCTCCACGGCGAAGCACCAGAAGCTGGCGGAGAAAGACACTCCCCTGCCCGCTCTTTTCTCCGCCACCCTCCCTCCTCTCCCCGGAGCCCCCGTTCCGGTGCTGCTGGCGGACCGGACGGTGTCCCTCCCCCCCGCTCCGGTTTTTGACACCGGCCCGCCCCGGCTGCGTTTGGCGGTGTTGCAACGTTTCCTGATCTGATGAAGTGGGTGATCCACGGGCTTTTCCCCGTGAGCTTCATTCCCATGCGCACCCGTTCCCCGGGAGCACCACTTCATCATGCTCATGAAAACCATCTTCCTATTCCTATTCCTATTTCTATCCACACTGGGCCTTCACGCCCGCGTCATCGAATATGACCTCGAAATCCGCCGCGAGAACTGGACTCCGGGCGACGGTCTGAAAGCCGTGCCCGCCATCACCGTCAACGGCGGCATCCCCGGTCCCACCCTGCGCTTCCGCGAGGGGGACACCGCACGCATCCGCGTCCACAACCGGATGACCAAGGAGGAAACCTCCGTCCACTGGCATGGCATCGTCCTGCCCGTGGCGCAGGACGGCGTCCCACACGTGACTACTCCGCCCATCCAACCGGGCGGCACGCACACCTTTGAGTTCAAGCTGCCCCATTCCGGCACGTATTGGTACCACAGCCACACCCACCTGCAGGAGCAGGAAGGGGTGTACGGTTCGATCGTGGTCGATCCCGCCGCCGGAGAGCCGGTGAAGGCGGACCATGATCACGTTGTGGTCCTGTCCGACTGGACCACGGAAAGCCCGGATGAAGTGATGCGCTCCCTGCGCCGCGGCACGGAGTGGTATGAGCTGAAAAAAGGCTCCATCCAGAGCCTGACCGGCGCGGCGAAAGCCGGAGCCCTCGGCGAATTCTTCGACCGGGAACGCTCCCGGATGCCTGCCATGGACATCTCCGACGTCGCCTACGACGCCTTCCTGGCGAATGGGAAGCGGGCGATCCACCTGCCGGGGAAACCGGGTGAGACGGTGCGCCTGCGTTTCATCAATGCAGGAGCCTCCACGTATTTCTACCTGAACTCCGCCACCGGGCCGCTGCGGATCGTCGCGGCGGACGGCCCACCCGTCAGGCCCATCTCTGTAAAGCGCCTCCTGGTGGGGATGGCGGAGACCTATGACGTCATCGTGAATGTCCCCGCCTCCGGTGAATGGGAGGTGCGCGCCACCGCCCAGGACGGTTCCGGCCATGCCTCCATCTTCCTGGGTGATGGTGACCGACACGCCGCACCGGACATCCCGCGTCCGGACAACTACCGGATGGACCACCACCTGATGGCTGCCATGGACGAGATGGACATGGACGACATGCCAGCGGGTCACCAAATGGAGGAAGCGGAACGCCCGCTACCCCCCTACTCGCGGCTCCGCTCTCCGGGTCCCACCGCGTTCCCAGCGTCCCTGCCGCGCCGCACCATCGAGCTGCGCCTGACCGGTGACATGGAGCGCTACATCTGGTCTTTCAACGGAAAGACCTATGCGCAGGACGGCGTGATCCCGATCAAGAAAGGCGAGGTCATCCGCATGGAGTTCATCAATGACACCATGATGCACCACCCCATCCACCTCCACGGTCACTTCTTCCGCGTTCTGGCCGGACAGGGAAAAGATGCCCCGCTGAAGCACACCATCGACGTGCCGCCGATGGGCAAGCGCACCGTGGAGTTCCACGCGGACAATCCCGGCGACTGGCTGCTTCACTGCCACCTTCTCTACCACATGCACGCCGGCATGACCCGCATCTTCGCCTATCAGGACAAGAATTGGAATCCCCCGCCCCAGGGGAAACTGAAGACCGGCACCAATGTCATCTGCACCGATGAATGCTGCGTCCCGGCTGAATCACAGCCCGCGACGGGCGGAACCGCCGACCACCAGCCACACGCCGGAGGCCATGACCATGACCCGCTTTTCATGTTCGTGGACGGCTCCATCCAGTCCCACATGAGCGAGGGTCAGTTCACGGTGATGAATTCCTACAACGACTTTTTCGCCGCGTGGGAGATGGGCTGGAGGGATGAGTTCTCCTATGAGGCGGAGATCGGCTGGAAGCGCTACTTCGACCCCAACCTCTCCTCCGTGCTGGGCTGGCGTTTCACCAACCATGACGGGGAGGCGGACCGTGCCTTCGCCGGTGTGGAGTACCGGCTCCCCTACCTCATCGACAGCACCCTGCAGATCGACTCGGAGGGCGACGCGCGCGTGGGGCTGGGCAAGTCGCTCCAGATCACCGACCGGCTGAATGTCTTCGCGGAGGTCCAGTACGACACCGGCAGCGAATGGGAGTGGACGACCGGCGCGACCTGGACCCTCAACAAGCAACTCTCCCTCATCTCCCAGTACCATTCCGAATACGGCTTCGGCGGAGGCCTCCAATTCCGCTTCTGATCCACCATCACAACCAAACACCAAACGAACAACATCATGAAAACCACCATCAGCATCATCGCGCTCGCCCTCTTCTCCGGACTCTCCGGTGTCATCGCAGCCCCTGAAAAGACGAAGCCCTACACCAAGGACGTCTGCATTGTTTCGGACAACAAGCTCGGCTCCATGGGCCGGGTGATCACCAAGGTCTATGATGGCCAGGAGGTGAAGTTCTGCTGCAAACCATGCATCGGCAAATTCGAGAAGAACCCGGAGAAGTTCCTGAAGAAACTCTGAACCCCGTCACTGCCGCTTCATCAGCCGCGCGGCGAGCGCCTTGAGATCCTCCACCGGGATTGCGAAGCTCTCCGCGCGGTTGGCCCGGGCGATGTTCATGCCCACGCACCTCCCGTCAAGGTCGAGCAAAGGCCCGCCAACGATGGATTTGTCACCGATGATGTCGTGCTGCATCACCCTCGGGAAGCCGCTGCGGCGGTCGGAGTAGGCACCGCTCATCTGATCATTCCGGGTGATAGGGCCTGGATCCAGTGTCACGTCCACCGTCTCGTCCACTTCCTTCCGCTGGTAGGTGACCTGCACCACCGTGCCGGGCTTGAGGTTCTTCAGCGCCTCGGAAACCTCGTCAAACTTCACCACCGCCCGACCATTGAGCGCGACGATGATGTCGCCTTTCTTCAGTCCGGCCTTCGCCGCGGCTCCGTCCTCCGCCAGATCCTCGATTTCAAGGGTCTCCTCGGAATCTTCCTTGAATGCGATGCCCAGATTCCCTCCACCCGCCGGGATGGGGCGGATCTTCGCGCTGACGATGCCGACCAACGCGCGCCGAGCCTTCAGGCTGGTGGCCCCGTTGGCGACAACCCAGCTTCCCTGAGGGATGTTGCTGGAGGGTGCGTAGGCCACCGGGATGAGGCCCGAAGCCTCCACCTGGACCAGCGCGACATCCCACTCGTCGTCCACGGTGACGACCTTCGCATCCGGATAGGACTGTGTGTCAACCCTCACGGAAAGATTGGCGGTACCGGCGATCTCGCTCGCTTTGGTGACGATGTATCCGTCCGGTGACACCACCACCCCGTAGGCGATCTCCTTTCTCCCGCTGAGCATCACAGCGCTGGATTGCTGGAGCACGTGGCGTTGTTCCTCGAAAACGGAAGTCACCGCCGGTCCGGTCCGGCGGTAGGTGGACTCCAGCGACTGGAATCCGTGGGACTCAGCCGCCAGCGACAGCGCGATGAGTGGAAAAGTCACGACCATTTTCAAAAGCGCCGGACCGTGGCTGCGGCGTCCCGCCGCAGGCCGTGATTGTGGCGTCCCGCCGCAATTCTCCCTCACGGAGACCTTCGCCATCCTGTTATCCATATCACACATCACGATCCTTGTTGTCCGGCCCGATGACCACCACCCGACGCTCTCCAAAGCGACGGCGGGACGCCATCGCCACGGCCTGCGGCGGGACGCCGCAGCCACATATCCCAGCAGGCCATCAATTGCGTTCACCGAGTTTCAGTTTGAAAGTTTGCGGCTTCCCGCCGCGCATCGCCTCGATCTCCACCTTGTCCCCGGCGGCCATCTCCTTGATCAGTTCCTGGAGTTGCTCCCGCGTCTCCAGCACGGTGCCGTTCAACTCCAGCAGGACATCACCTTCCTTGATGCCGGCTTTTTCGGCCGGAGTTTCACGGCCGACTTTGAGCACCTTCAGACCTCCCCCGGATTTCGCCTCGGTCGCCACGCCCAGCAGTCCACTGCCCTTTTCCGGCTTCTGCGCGAAAGGGCCCTCCCCGATGAACTCCGACCGAAGCATGCCGTCCCAGTTGTTGATGAACTCCTTCAGGGGAACGTGCATGTTCACCTGCAACTGCTCACCCACCCGGGAATGGATGCCGATCACCTTTCCGGACATGTCGAACAGCGGACCGCCGGAGTCACCTCCGATCAGAGCGCAGTCGGTCTGGATGGTAGAGTTCGCGATGCGCACCAGACGTCCGAGCCGGACGACCGAACCCCGCTCCTTGTCAAACCCGCCGGAATGACCCAGTGAAAACACCCAGTCCCCCAGTTGGGAGGTTCCTTCCTTGTCGATGGGCACGAACGGGAAAGGTCCCTTTTCCGTGATCTTCACCATCGCCGCATCCACATCCGCGACGAGGCCAAGTGTCTCCGCCTTCAGCTTCCGCCCGTCCTCCATGATGACGGTGACCTCCTTCCCCACCCCGGTACTCACGTGGGCGGCTGTCAGCACCAGACCGTCCGCGGAGATGATCACGCCGCTGCCGCTGCCATCGCCGATGTCGATGCACACCGTCGCGTCCCGCGCCTTCTGCAGGGCGGAGGTGAGCGCCTTCTGGATCGCCTCGATGTCCTCGCGGTTCTCAGGAGCCTTCTTCTCATTGAAATAGAAGGGCTGGGCCTCCACCAGGTGGGTGAATGCGCACAGCAGGAGGAAGATACGGGAAACGGACCGGAACATCGGGATGGACTGCGTTACCTTAGGCAGATCCCACGTTTTCCGCAACAAGGGGAATTGCAAGGATTCAGGCGCGCCTCAGGTAGTCAGGCACCTGGTCTTTCTGGGATGCGGGTGGCAGCGCGGCGCTGGCGAAGGAAATTACCGCACCCACGCCTGCCGCATGGGAGCCTCCCAAACGGGGTTCCACCTCCAGATCCGGGAATCGGAAACGCATCCTCGATCTCATCCAGGCAACAAAGGAAGAAACCAGCAGCCCCCCGCCGAGCAGCAATGAAACCCCACCCCACCATTCCCTCACCCAGATGGACACCTGCTCCTTCCAGACATCCAATGCCGAGGGGGCAGCCACCTTTTTGGCCGCCGGGCGGTGGGAAAAGACGGGAATCTCCTCCGGAGAACCACCACCTCCCAGCATGCGCTCCATCCAGTAGATGCGGATGGACATCTGGACGGAGAACGCGTCGAGCTGGTCCGTGGTATTCAGCTTCTCAAAGGCGGACATGACGGAGCTCTGCAAGGCGCGGCGCTGGTCCGCCGCCGATACCGTCTCCGTCAGGGACGGGCTGAGATGAATGGCGGACCGCTGCGGCGCTCCCAGGAAGTAGAACACCACCACGGCAGGGCGGCCGGTGGTGAAGAGACGCTCCACTGTTTCCTCCGCACGGACCTCCCCGGGGATTTCCTGCTCCCCGCCGAAGACATAGACGAAAAAGTCGATGGATGAGTCACCCGCGTGGTACTTCAGGAACCCCAGCCGGTCCTTGTAGTCCTTTGGATTCAGCAAGCCCTGAGGGTCCACCAGAAATTCGGTGGGTTTCTCCGCGAAGTAGGCGCTGAGGAACTTTTCAGGGATCTCCGACGAACGCAGGGGATCATTCGTCACCTCATCCGCTTTCGGTTTCTCCACATCCAGCGGTGTCTCAGGCTCCGGTTCCGGATCATCCGCCAGGATGAAGCTGCGCAGGATGCCTCCCGCTTCCTCGAAGGCTTTCCGCTCGTCGTCCTTCCAGGTTGGCAACTGGAGGGAGGCGGCATGGACGGTGGAAAAAACCGCCAGCACCAAGAAAGGAAGCGATCTCACTTCTCCACCTCCTCCGTCACCGGTTGCTCCTCCGGCACGCGGTGCCCGGAGCGGATCCTGCGGACCAGATCCCCCATCTGCGGAGGCGGCAGCACCTTGCGCTCGAACTTCTCCGGGGCGCGCCGGGCCTGGCGGCTGCGCTTCGCCAGGATCCCCCCCAGGTGGAGGATGGCTTTCACGAGTCCGTCCGCATACCGTCCGTCGAGCCAGTGGGAATGCGCCCGGGAAAGGCATTCGAAGGTGTCCGACTCATCTAGAAAAGGATCCAGCAGGTAGCCGAAGGTCACCGCCGCCGCCTTTGACTCCGGGTCGATCGTGAAAAGAATCCCCGCTTCATTCGGCTTGCCCACAGGGATGTCCTCGAACGCGGCGCGGTTCAGCAGCCAGAAGCCGAACTGGCGGATGTTCGCCACCTCTCCCAGCGGCCCGGTATAAACGGCTACGAAAATCTGCGGGAACTTCCGGCCGATCTCTTCCATTGCCGACTCCACCTTGCGCCGTCCTCCACGCCGCAGGAGGCCCGCAGCGTCCGTCAGGCTGCGGAGGGTCACCTCTCCATCACCGAAGTTGGCGTCCGCATCCGCCAGCGAGAACCCGCAATGAGGGCACGACTGTGCCGCTCGGTGGATTCGTTGAACGCAGCGGGGACACTTCATTTCGGGGCCGTTACCACGGATTTCTTAAATAACAATCCGCGGAAGGTCAAAGCGAAAGCGACCGGGAGTGCCAATCCATGCCCGCTCAGAAAATCCCGAAGAGGATGGTGAGGAGGAGGACGCCCAGGCTGACGAGCCACGCGTGGAACATCCGGCGGATGGACGGCTCCGCCTGCCAGATCTCCCTCACCTCCCGCGCCGCGGCGGGAAGTTCCGGCAATTTACCCACGGTCCGGAAGATCCAGAAAAACGGAAAGCAATCCATGATCAGGAGAAGAATGTCCGCCCCGGTGAGAATGGTGTCGTGCGCGGTGGCCTCCTCCTTCCGCACCTCATTGCGGGCGGCGACCAATGGCATGAACCAAGCCATCCCGAAGGCGAACGTGAAGATCGCCGAGAAGCTGAGCAGGCAGATGACGAGTGGGTTCGGCATAAGGGAGCCCGGATGCGGTACATTGCCAAATGCCGCCTGCCCCGGCAATGACGGAGTTGCAGGGATGGGCGACGCTTCCCCAGCCGGAAGCTCCACAACGCCACTACTTCGGTTTGACGATCCGCAGGGTGGTCGCGTCCGAGGCAAGACGGTTCCCGGTTCTCAACGCCATCATCAAGGTGGCATCCGCCAGAGAAATGTCTCTCGCTCTCATCTGCGGAATGAGAGCTTGTGAATCCGTGGCCGGATCAATCACGAGCCTGACTCTCTTTTCCGGGACGACCAGATCGGCGATCCGGGAATTAAGGAATGCAACCGCTTCCTCCAGCGACGTGTCCACGAAATCCAGGCGCGGGACGATAATGTTGCGTGCGGCATCCATACCCTTCCCATCAGGCATCGCGAAACGCGCCGGATCGATCCGATCACCATCATGGAATTCGATGAGGTTGTTGCTCACGTAGATGCAGCTCCCTGTAATGGCGGCGCATTGGTTGAGGAGATCATGGAGGCCAATGTTCCTCACGGACAACTTCTTGATTTTCCGTTCGTCCAGCCCCGGAGTGACAATGATAAATCCGTAGGGTTTTGGCGCGGTTGGCAGGCGCTCGCAACCACCGTTTGACATACGGAAGAAGTCCACGGCCTCCCCGAGCTTGGTATTCTCGAAATCGACCCGCGGCATGACCATCAAGGTCATGCGCTCGAGCACCTTCTCCCTTTCCGCCGGAGCGATGGTGATGCGATTTCCCTTCTCCTGTGCAAACAGGGTCCCGGAGACCGGAACAGCAAGAGCGATCAGGAGAATTGGCAATTTCATCGGTCGAGCGGAATACGATTCATGACCGAAGAAGTGACCTGCCGCGAGCAAAAAGAAGAATGTCGCCGGGGCGGAAGATTCATCTACCACCCCCGTCGAACCACCCACTCTCTGGCACACCGCCATCGGAAAAACGGCGCCCATCCGCTGCGGTGTCATGGGATGATCGACGCCTCCCCAACCGGAAGTCTCACGACTTCCGCCACTTCGTCATGCCGGCCCGGCGACAAGCCATGCCGAAATCAATGGACGCCAGGGACAGCATTATGATTTCATGGATGTTACCACCATGAAACCCTTCCCTCTCTTCCTTTCCTCACTCCTTGTTCCATTGGTATTGGTGCTTTCGAGCTGCCAGCCACCGGGATCGGCCACGGCGAGACCTCCGGTGGAGGTGGGCAAGACCTACTGGATCACCTTCCCCAATGGCGTGGCGGACAAAGTTTCCACAAGCGGCCGTGGTTTCCTGGCCCAATACACATCGGTCAAGGTGCTGAAACTGGCTGGTGGTCCTTGGGTGGAAGTGGAAACGTCGTGGACGCCCCAGATGCAGTTCGAAGAAGGGAAATCCGTTCCGCCGACCACAAAGACTGAAGTCCTCCTGCTCAATCTGGACCATGTGCTCTTGATCAAAGAACTTCCCGACAAACCGTAGGAAGCGGACGGCATCCACCGGGCAGCTGTAATCACAGGGTTCATCACCATCTCCCCAGCCGGAAGTCTCACGACTTCCGCTACCTACACCTTCTCCACCAGCACTTGCACATCCATCTGGCAGTGGCCGGTGCCATAGTAGGAGCCACGAACCGGGGAAACGTCATCATAGTCCCTGCCGACGGCGACCTTCACGTAACGCTCGTCCGCGAGCGTGTTGTTCGTCGGATCGAAGCCGAGCCAGCCGGGTCCGGGGAAATAAACTTCGCACCACGCATGGGATGCCTGCGCGCCGATGAGGCTGTCACGCGGACCGTTGTAGAGATACCCCGAAGCATACCGGGCGGGGATGCCCAGTGTCCGGCACAGGCCGAGCATGACGTGGGTGAAATCCTGGCAGACTCCTGCCCGGAGGCGGAAAGCTTCCTCCACATGGGTGTTGTAGCTGGTCACTCCGGGATCATAGCGGAACTCCTGGTGAACCCACGCCATGACGGCCTGCGTCCGCCCGAAGACGGACGGAATGCCGTAAATGATGTCCACCGCCTGCTTCCAGACGTCCGGATGTTTCGAGACCCAGCGGCTTTCCTGGAGGAACTGCCAGGTGCGCTCACGCGTGGAGGCATCATCATAGTGGGCGGGCGTCAGTTGCCTCACCGCATCCGGGATCACCAGCGGCAGGTTGTACACCTTGATCCGGCTCTCGATCTCGAGCCGTGGATGCGCGCCGGACACCTCGAAATGATGGGTGATGTTCTGGAACAGGTCCGTGAAACGGCGGAGACGGGTGGCAGGCAGCACGCGGATGACCGCGGACAACGTCTGCTGGAACGGGAACAGCCTCGGCTCCAGGTGCAGCGTGTTCACACTGTCCGTCACCGGGGCAAGATATTGGAAAGTCGTTCGGTGCAGGACGGAAAGCTTCATTCCATACCGCGGGGCGCCGCCGTCTCCTCCCGCCACTTCCACTGGAATTGTGGAATCCTGCCCGATGATGCTCACGGCTGCGCCTTGTTCCGTTGTTGTTGCTGCTGCTGTTCGAATTGCCAGCCGGCAACGGCGGACTTCACCCGTTGCGGCTCCGGCGGGACGTCCGTGACACGCTCCGGCATCAACACATAGGTTTCGAAAATCTCCCCGCCGATGGCGTTGAATTTGGTCTGCAGGCCATCCAGATAGCCATGCAGCCCTTCCCGGAACACATCATCCGTGGAGCTGAAGTTGATGTCAGCCAGCAGCTTGCCCGCGATGCGTTCCGATTCGTTGGAAAAGGTGCCTCGAGGCGCGCCGGAGACCTTGTGCAGGCTGGCGTCCAGCCGCTCGATGCAGAAGCGGACGGAGCGCGGGAACTCCGGAGAAAAGATGAGGTAGTCCACCACCCCGCGCGCGGAAATTTCCCGTTGGTCCGAACGGAACGCCCCCATCGCGCCGCAGGAGCGCAGGATGGCCGTCCAGTGGAGGACGCCGGGTGAGGTGATCTCATCCTCCGCGGTCTTCGGCAGGTAACTGGTGATGTCCAGAAAGCGGGTGGTCTTGTCCGCACGCTCCAGTTGCCGGCCGATGTCGATGAATTCCCACGCCTCGTTCCGCGCCATGGTGGAGGCCGCCACCCCCAGGAAAGTCGCCGCGCCGCGGCGGATGCTTTCGTAGTATTTCGGCGGATTCGACTCGATGAGGAACGACGCTTCCGCGGAACGGGTGAAAAGGTAGAGCGAGTTCAACTCCTCCCAAAGTTCGTCGGAGAGCTGGTCGCGGATGGTGCGGGCGTTTTCCCGCGCCTGGGCGATGCAGGAGGCGATGCTGTTGGGGTTCTGCACGTCATCCGAAAGGAAGCGGATGACCTGGGAGCTGCCCGGCTCGTCATAGAGGGTCTCGAACGCCTCCTCCTCACCAAGGCTCTGGATGATGGGCGCCCAGAAGCCGCGAAGGCGCTCGCTGTCCAGGGTCTCGAAGTCGAGGAGGAGCTGTTGGTTGACGTCGATCAGACGGGAGAGGTTGTCGGCCCGTTCGACATTGCGGACCATCCAGTAGAGAGTGTTTGCGACGCGTGAAAGCATGACCGGAGTTGAAAATGGGTTGGGGTCGGGGTGGGTGCGTTCTTACCGGAGGACCCAGGTGTCCTTGCTGCCACCACCCTGGGAGGAGTTCACCACCAGGGAACCCTTCGTAAGCGCCACGCGGGTCAGCCCCCCGGGCACAATCTTCACCTCGTCACCGTAGATGATATACGGCCGCAGGTCGATGTGGCGGCCCTCGATGGCTCCATCGCACCACGTCGGGCAGCGGGAAAGCGACACCACCGGCTGGGCGATGTAGTTGCGCGGGTCCGCGATGATCTTTTCCCGGAAGATCTCGATTTCCTCCTTCGACGCGGACGGTCCCATCAGCATGCCGTAGCCGCCGGACTCGTTCGCCGCCTTCACCACCAGCTCCGGCAGGTGGCCGAGGATGAATTTCAGGTCCGCCTCCTCCGACGCGAGGTAGGTCGGCACGTTCGGCAGGATCGGCTTCTGGCCGAGGTAGTATTCGATCATCCGCGGGACGAAGTAGTAGGTGACCTTGTCATCCGCGACACCGGTCCCCACCGCGTTGGCGAGGGCCACGTGTCCGGCGCGGTAGGCATTCATCAGGCCTGGCACGCCGAGCACGGAGTCCTTGCGGAACACGGTCGGGTCGATGAAATCGTCGTCGATCCGGCGGTAGATCACATCCACCCGGACCAGTCCGTGGGTGGTGCGCATGTAGACGAAGTTGTCCTTCACCACGAGGTCCTTGCCCTCGACGATCTCGATGCCCATCTCGCGGGCGAGATAGCAATGCTCGAAGTAGGCGCTGTTGTAGCAGCCGGGGGTGAGGAGTACGCACACCGGGTCCGCCTCCCGGCGCGGGGAGATGTGGTGCAGCATGTTCAGCAGGTCGCGCGGGTAGGAGTCCACCGGGCGCACGCCCAGCGTGTTGAAGATGTCCGGGAACGCCCGCTTCAGCGCGTTGCGGTTCTCAAGCAGGTAAGAGGCGCCGGACGGGCAGCGGCCGTTGTCCTCCAGGACGTAGTAGGTGCCGTCCTTGCCCTTGATCATGTCGCTACCGCAGATGTGGATGTAGATGTCCGCCGGGACGTCCACACCACGGAACTCCGGCCGGTAGTGTTTCGCGTTCTCGATGTAGTGGCGCGGGATCACCTCATCCTTGAGGATCTGCTGGTCATGATAGATGTCGTGCAGGAAAAGGTTCAGCGCGATGATCCGCTGCGTCAGACCCGCCTCCAGCAGTTCCCACTCGTTCGCCGGGATCACCCGCGGCACCGGATCGAACGGGAAGATCCGCTCCATACCCCGGTTGTCATGATACACGTTGAAGGTGATCCCCTGGCGGACGAAGTAGAGCTCCGACGCCGCCTTGCGGTCCAGGAACTCCCTCTCGCTCAAATTGTCCATCCTGTTGAGGAGCGGCGCGCAATGTGGCCTGACCTCCCCGCTTCCCGCGAACATCTCATCATGAAAACCGCCCGGATCGTAGCCCTCGAATATTGCCATGGATTTGTAAATTAATCGTTAGCAGATGGCGGGCCAACTCTAAAAAACGCTGGGTTTTCGAATTGAGCCAAGACACATGGTTTGGAATCGCCATCGGGACTGCGACAGGTCACTCTGGCCATGCGACCCGCCCGACGGTCGCCGGAATGGCGATACCTACCCCTCGATGAGAAAACTGACCCTTTCCGTCACGCTGCTGGCCATTTGCTGGGTGATCGGCATGTCTCTCCAAGCTTTTATGGTGCCTTTGACGGGCTTGACATTCGGGCTTTTCTTCGCATCGCCGCTGGCAGTCACGCTCGCCATGTCGAAGCTTCTTCGGGGAACTGCCACGCAATCCATTCTGCTCGCGTCGGCACTCGGTTACTCCCCTCTCCTCGCCTATTTATTCCAAGTCATTGATCTGGAAAAAGATGGATTTCAAACCACCATCTTTTTCAACTCGATATCGGTGATGGCTTTGTTGTGGCTGACGGCAGGCTTCACCAGCAAACCTTCTCTCCAGAACTGGGAGGAGCGGTTCCTGGCTCTCCGGAATGAGAACGAGACCGAGTTCGCAAATTTATCTCCAACTCGATTCAGCGATGCCCTCGATCATCTGAACTGGAGTCGAAGGGATGTCTTTCAGGACTCCGACGTTCGGATCATACGCTATACAAGATTGGACGAGGAGATTTTTACCTGCGAACAACCTTCTTCCAATCCGAAACTCATAGGAACTCCGGCACTCGTCACCGAAGTGTTGGTAGCCGTGCAATTACGATCTTCCCAACCTCCGGAATCGGAGCAAACAGGAATCCAGCCGAATGTCATATGAGAACCACCACGGGGAACTGGAGCCTTCTGTCATCACAGCGGTCGGACGACTGTTCTCCGAAGATTCGGGTAGGATCGCGGATCTTCTTCGTGAAAGTGGCGGCGGCCCCCGCGTCCATCGCATCATTCTTGCAATGGCCATGCATGACTCAAAACTGCTGGAATCCCTCTGCAAAAGGTGTGCAACTGACGTCCGCGATGTCCTGAAGCTCGAAGATGAGCCCGAGGAGCACTGGCCGCACATCCCCAGAAAGGATGACGCGGCAGCCGAGCTGGCACGCCGTTACGATTGGCTGGACTTCGTTGTTCCATCCTCTCTCGCATATTGGGGCCAATGGTCGAAGAACTGGAGGCCGGAATGGTCGATTGGCCCATTTGGACAGTGAATCAGCCGACCGAATGATCATCAGCGCCATCTCCCGCAGACGGTGAGTCACGAAGTCCCTCACAACCGGCGCATGTCAGCCGTCCGCCACCGGACGCCTCGAGGAGGCATCCCTTACCAGCAAAGCCTGCGAACCAGTCGCAATAACCCCCTCAGGAAGGTCTGGATTTCCCGCAAAACCGCCCGTCGCACCGCACATTTTGGGAATGTCCTGTTATTGAGAGGATACCCCTTGAAATGCACGCAACTCCCCTCTACTTCTCGCGGCGGAAGCACTCCCGCCATCGCTTCAACCGATACCCATGAACGCCCTGACCCGCAGCATTTCGGCCTACTGGAACTCCTCGATCGGAAAGAAACTCATCGTCGCCGTCACTGGGATCGCCCTTGTTTTGTTCCTTTTCGGCCACATGACCGGCAACCTGCTGGTGTTCGCGGGCCGTGAGGCGTTCAACGACTACGCGCAGTTCCTGCACCACGCCCTGCACGGCGCGGGCATCTGGATCGCCCGTCTGGGCTTGCTGGGCGCGGTGGTTCTGCATGTGGTGGCTACCATCGCCCTGACCCGCCAGAACAAGAGCGCGCGGAAGCCCTACGAATATCAAGCGACCATCAAGGCGACGAAGTCCTCCCGGATCATGATCTGGACGGGCCTGACCATCCTCTTTTTCGTCATCTACCACCTGATGCACTACACCATCCGCGTGGGGAATGAGTATGCGAACCCCGCTCTCTACACGGATGCCGCCTATCTCGCGAAGACCGGCGAGGCCCGCCATGATGCCTGGAAAATGGTCATCGACGGCTTCTCCGTCTGGTGGGTCGCGATTTTCTACGTCATCGCCATGACGGTCCTGTGCTCCCACCTCGGCCACGGTGTCGCCTCCATCTTCCAGACACTGGGCTGGAACTCGAAGAAATCCCGCCCGCTGATCGAGCAATTTTCCTGGGCCTACAGTGCGGTGATCTGGCTGGGCTTCGTGTCGATCCCGGTCGCAATCCTCGTTTTCAAGTTCGGACGCTGACGGCCCCATTGAATATTGATGATTGATTATTGATTATTGATTATTAGGAAGATGAACCCGGAAGACCTCAAAGCCCGCTGCAAGCAGTTCTCGCTGCGGGTGATCCGTCTGGTAAGGGCCCTTCCCGATGACAAAGTCGGTCGTCCCATCGCCAACCAACTGATCCGCTCCGGCACTTCGGTGGCCGCGAACTACCGGGCAGCCTGCCTTGCCAAATCCCGCGCCGACTTCGCATCCAAGGTCGGGACCGCCGTGGAAGAAGCGGATGAATCCGCTCTCTGGATGGAGCTCATCATGGAGGATGAGATCCTTCCCCGCGACAAGGTCCAACCACTGTGGCAGGAAGCCACCGAGCTGACTTCCATCTTCTGCGCTTCCATCAAAACCGCCCGCCGGAACGGCGCTGATTGATTCAACAATCAATAGTCAATTTCCAATACTCAATTCACCATGTCCTTCGTCCTCGACAGCAAAATCCCATCCGGCCCGCTTGAGCAGAAATGGTCCAAGCACAAGATGGACTCGAAGCTCATCAACCCGGCCAACAAGCGGAAGTTCTCGATCATCGTGGTCGGTTCCGGTCTGGCGGGTGGTGCGGCTGCGGCGACACTCGCGGAGCTGGGCTACCAGGTGAAATGCTTCTGCTACCAGGACTCCCCGCGCCGGGCGCACTCCATCGCCGCGCAGGGTGGCATCAACGCCGCGAAGAACTACCGGAACGACGGTGACTCCGTGCGCCGCCTTTTCTACGACACGATCAAGGGCGGCGACTTCCGCGCCCGTGAGGCGAACGTCTACCGCCTTGCCGAGGTTTCCAACGCCATCATCGACCAGTGCGTGGCGCAGGGCGTGCCCTTCGCCCGGGAATACGGCGGCCTGCTGGACAACCGCTCCTTCGGCGGTGCGCAGGTGTCCCGGACTTTCTACGCACGGGGCCAGACGGGGCAACAGCTCCTCATCGGCTGCTACCAGGCGTTGGAAAAGGAAATCCAGCGCGGCGGGGTGAAGATGTTCCCACGGACGGAGATGCTGGACCTGGTGCTGGTGGACGGCCATGCCAAGGGCATCGTCACCCGTGACCTGAACACCGGCAAGATCACCACCCATGCGGCGGACGCCGTGATCCTGGCCACCGGCGGCTACGGCAACGTGTTCTTCCTCTCCACCAATGCGATGGGCTGCAACGTGACCGGAGCCTGGCGCGCCGCGCGCCGGGGCGCCCTCTTCGCGAACCCGTGCTACACCCAGATCCACCCGACCTGCATCCCGGTCAGCGGTGACTACCAGTCGAAGCTCACCCTCATGTCGGAGTCCCTCCGGAACGACGGCCGTGTGTGGGCGCCGAAGTCCCGCGAGATCGCCGCGAAGATCCGCGAAGGAAAACTCAAGCCGTCCGATGTGGCGGAGGACGACCGCGACTACTTCCTGGAGCGCAAGTATCCTTCCTTTGGCAACCTCGCACCGCGCGACATTTCCTCCCGCGCCGCGAAGGAAGCCTGTGACGACGGCCGCGGCGTCGCCGGCACCGGCCTGGGCGTCTATCTCGACTTCCGCGATGCGACCGCCCGCCTCGGCGAGCCGACCATCCGCGCCCGCTACGGCAACCTCTTCCAGATGTATGACAAGATCGTCGGTGAGGATCCCTACAAGCAGCCGATGATGATCTACCCCGCCGTCCACTACACCATGGGCGGCCTGTGGGTGGACTACAACCTGATGTCCAACGTCCCCGGCCTGCACGTGCTGGGTGAGGCGAACTTCTCCGACCACGGCGCGAACCGCCTGGGGGCATCCGCCCTCATGCAGGGTCTGGCCGACGGCTACTTCGTCATCCCCACCACCATCGCCAACTACCTTGCCACCCAGAAGCCCGGCACCTTCAACACGGAAATGCCAGAGTTCAAGGCCACGGAGGCCGAGGCGAAGGAACGCGTCAACAAACTGCTCAACATCAAGGGCAAGCGCACCGTGGATTCCTTCCACAAGGAACTCGGCCTGGTCATGTGGAACAAGTGCGGCATGGAGCGTTCCCGCGAGGGCCTCACGGAAGCCATCGCGAAGATCCCGCAGATCCGCGAGGAGTTCTGGCAGAACGTCCGCATCCCCGGCTCCGGCGACATCGCCAACATGGAGCTGGAGAAGGCGGGCCGCGTCGCCGACTTCCTCGAGTTCGGGGAGCTGATGTGCTACGACGCCCGCGACCGCGAGGAATCCTGCGGCGGCCACTTCCGCGCCGAGCACCAGTTCACCGACGCCGATCCCGACGTCCAGGCCGGCAAGACGCAGGCCGGTGAGGCGAAGCGCCACGACGACCTGTTCTCCCACGTCTCCGCCTGGGAATACAACGGCGACGGCAAGGCCCCGACGCTCCACAAGGAGCCGCTCGTCTATGAAACCGTGAAAGCATCCATCCGGAGCTACGCGTGATGCCCGCTGGGAGCGCTGGTCTTCAGACCGGCATCTTCAGGAGAGGAGGAAAACTCCCATGCGCTATCTTCTGCCCGCACTTCTCCTCGTTTCCTCCTCCGTCCATGCGCAGGAGAAACGGCCCGCGTTCGCCATCCCGGATTCCACGCTTTCCCCGGACCGACGCTACGGTGTGACCGTACCCTCTCTGGATTCCAGCCCCGTGGATTCCAACAAGCTTGTCGAAGCTGCCACCGGCAAAGTCCTGGCCTCCATCAAAGCGAATCCGTTCTTCGACCGGAAGAACCATGAGACGCTCCTTCCTTCCCGCTGGTCGAAAGATGGGAAGTTCCTACTGTGGGAGGTCGATGGCAAATGGTTCCCCCATGCCTTGGTCCTGCTGAAAGTCGGGGACGGAAATGTCAGCCAGTTCAATTTGCTCGAACTCGCCCAGAGATCGATTCTGGCTGAAACCAAAAAAGCCACGCCGGACAGGTACGAAGCCGCACGCAAGGCGAACTCAGGGAACGGTTCCGCTTACCCGGATGGATTTTCGGTGGATGTGGAGGCGCTTGATCCGATTGCCCTGCCCCTCCGCCTGAGAATTGCGCTGACGTCCAATCCGAAAGGCATCGAGGACTTTCCCACTCTGGAATCCTCAATGGAGGCGGTTCTCACAACGGAAGGAAAGCTGGAGATCACGGATTTCAAGATGGGACCCGGCGTTTCCCGGCACTTTTGAGCTCCACCGATGGGCCGCAATCGGAGCCAAAGCACCGCGGGATAGATCCGCCCTTCACTTGATTCCGCCAATGCCGCCGTGCGACAGGAGTGTCGCACCTCCTTACTCCCCTCTCCGCCTGGTCCCGTAAGGAGGGTGGACACTCCTGTCCACCGGCTGCAATGGGAAACCATGGTAAAAGCATCCTTGGAGTAGATCCGCCTCCCACGCCTGTCGCCAATGCCGCCGTGCGAGAGGAATAGGAGTACCTTCCTCACTTCCTCTTCAGCCGCCAGACTGCTTCCACCTTCTGCTGGCGGGTGGGATGAACCTCCGTGACCAGTGGGTCAAAGCCATCCGCTTCGACTCGGAAGTTGATCCCGTTCTTTTCGAACTTGTAGGTCTCCCATTCCAGCTTTCCTTTCACGGATGCCAGGGTATCCCGGTACACCCATGGGTTGGCGCTGACAGGGGTGACGCGGAAGTTCCTGACCGGCTCCGCGGTGGCATCGTCCACCGCAGTGACTTTGATGCGGAGGGCCGGCTTCATGACGATGACCACCTCCCCACCCGGCCCGGCGATGGGATACCCGCTCATGATCCGCTCGCCTTCACCGATGTTGAGTGTGAAAGGCTCCGCCGGCGCGCTGTCCCAGGTGAAGCGCCCGTCCTCATCCGTTTGGGTGCGGTAGCCCAGCGTCCGCTGGTTCCGCCACTGATCCACCCGGACCTCCACTCCGGCGTACGGACGTTCGTCCTCCCGCACCACACGTCCCCGGAACAGGGTTGGCGGGGAGAGGGTGAAGACGTGATCCTTTTCCTGCCCCACCATCACGCCTTCCTGCGATGGGCTGAATCCGTCAGCCTCTATGGTGAGCAGAGCGTATTTACCCGGCAGCCGCTTGATGACGAACCTGCCGTCGCCGTCGGTGATCGCAAAGCGCGGAGAGCTTATGGCGCGCGGATTGATTCGGGCACCGTGGACCGGCCTGCCATCCCGATCCACCACCCTGCCATGGATGCGCGGGCCGGTTTTCAGAACCAGGGTAGAGGAGCCGTTCCTGAGGACCTCCTCTCCGCCAGGGAGGTCGGTGGCACTGCCGCTGAATGCCACATAATCCGGGTGGGAGATATCCAGTTCCAACTTGCTGAGATCCTCCGGAAATCCATCCAAACTCCAGCGTCCGTCGTCATCCGTCTTCGTGCCGAAATTGCGGGGGAGCAAGATCAGCATCGGATGCACGAATGGTGAACGATCCGTGCGGATCGCGGCACCTGCCACCGGCTGCCCATCCTCCCCGACAACCCGGCCGGAGATGGGCAAGGAAGGCTCCATCCGCACCTCGATCTCCTGCCCCCATGCGTGACGCTGGAATTCCATGTGCTTCATCAGATACCCGGCTTCCGCAACAAGAATGCCGAGCCGTTTGGTACCCGCCCACATAATGCGTTCAGGTCTGGATTCCCTCTCCAATGTTTCCGGAGATAGGGTGAAAATGTAGCGACCATCACCATCCGCAGCCACCTGGAAAGGGAGATCGCCATCGAAGCCCAGGTGGAACCTCAACCCCGGCATGGGCTGGCCGGTCCGCGCGTGGATGAAGCGTATCCTGGCCTCCGTTGGCAGCGGACGATCCTGCGGGATCACCCGGGCAATCTGGATATTGGGCTTACCCTCATCCGGCCCCACATATCTACCATTGATGTAGCCTTCCGACATCAGATGCTGCAGGTCGTCCAGATCCTTGAGATCCATCGGTCGGGAATGGAGGAGTTCAACCAGGTTTCCGATATCTGTTCCCGGCGGATGGAGGTAATCCGGCGGTACATTCTTCGGCGACACCAGACGCTCCAGCATTTCCCTGTCTGCCGCCGGATCCCTGGATAGCTCACCTTCCGGATCCACCCCACCGGAGTCCCCTTCGCTTTCCTCCATGTCCGCCACCATTGCGAGCGGGCTCTCCACCGGCCGCGCAACGGCGGTCAGCGAGGCGATGCCAGCCCCCATGATGGCGATAAATGCCACTGCGGCCCCGGCGGTCCAGCCCATGCGATTGCGGAACGGACTTTCCGCAAGGATGGCACGGACGCGACGCTCGATGGCGGAGGAACCCATCATCGGCACGCCGGTGCGGCGGACGGCACGGGCATCACCCACCGTCCAGCCGCTGGCCACGCGGACGAGCAGTTCCGCGTAGTCCGCGGCGGCACCGCCACCGGTGACGACGGCATCATCCGCCGCCAGTTCCGTCTCATGCCGCAGCCGTTTCCCCAGGTTCCATACGGCGGGGTTCCACCACCAGATGGCACAGGCGCAGGATGCGAGAGCCTGCCACCACAGGTCCCTGCGGCGGTGGTGGGCCAGTTCGTGCCGGAGGATGGCGCGAACCTGTGCCTCCGTCATGGCAGACATCCCTTCCGGCAGCCACAACCGCGCACGGAACCAACCGGTGAGCAAAGGACTGGCGAGACCCGGCACCCGGCGGTAGTTGGCACGCCGCATCCGCAGCGCGTCCGTCAGGCGGTCGCCCACGTCCGTCATCGTTCCGTCCGCCGGTTGCCCATGGCGGTGCAGCCAGAACAGGCCGGTGACATTCCGGAACACCAGCCACAGTGCGACCAGCATCGCTCCGCCGGACCATAAGAAGAGCAGGTGGTCCTCCAGCTCCTTCAGCGCGACTTTCCATGAAGGAACCTCGTCGGTGGGAGACTGTGAGGAAGGAGCTGGCTCGGGAAAAGCCTCCGCGACATCCATCTCCGGAATGACCGGCAGCACGCGGGGCACGACGGAGTCCGCAGGTGGGTCCATCTGCTTGATGAGGGTTTCTTTCATCGCTGGCTGCGGAGGAACCGCGGGAATGTCAGGCTGCACCGTCTCCCAGCCGGATGCGGCGGGGGCATCCACATGGACGGACAACACCGGCAGCCTGCCGGCGGCGAGCGGCCACAGCGCCGTCAGCAGCAACGCGGGGAACGCAAGCCGCAGGATCCAGCAACGCGCGACGGCGGAACGTCCGCGGAAAAGGGCGGCGAGGGCCAGGACCATCAGCACGATCACGGAGGACTTCACCGCGCCCATGCACCACACCGCCAGTTCCGGATACCGTGTGAGGAATGCCCCCGCATCGAGGGCCGCAGCGGGAAATGCCGCGCTGGATGCCGCCCCGGACGCGTTCATTTTTTCCGCGCCTCCCCGATGAGTTTCATGAGACGGTCCGCTTCCTCCGCCGTGAGCTTCAGATTCTTCTGCCCCAGCAGCGCCATCGCCGCCTCCGGCGCGGAGTTGTTGAAAAACTTCCTCACCATGCCGCGCAGTGCGCCGACCTTCGCCTTGCCCGCGCTCACCGGCAGGCTGAACCAGTCCCGCCCCGCCTCCTGCTCCTTCACCAGCAGGCCCCTTTCCACCAGCAATCGCAGGATCGACCGCACCGCCGAATACGTCGGCGGGTCCGGCAGCTCCTCCCCGATCTCCCGAGCGGACACCCGCCCGCGTTTCATCACGATGCCGATGACCTGCCGCTCGCGGCGGCTCAACGATTCGTCAGATTCCTCATCCCACATACCCCATGCTGATATTTCAACAGGGCATGGACAGGCAAGCCATTTCTGCTGAAATTTCAACACCCCATGCGGAACCGGGATGCGGGGCACGATCCACCGGTGGGCCTCCATCCTTCCGAGCCGCCGATGATGAAAGCTTCGGCGGCGGCACGGGGAACAGCGTTGGCACCGGTGGATCATGCCCGGCGCATGTATCCGGAACGGGGCAGGCGCCGGAATCTTTGGTGATTTCCATGATGCGCGTTCTGACGCTTGTCGCGGACAGTCATGGGATCTACCGCAGGGCTGCGCCACCATCCCGTTCAGGGAGAGCGGACCAAACGAAAACTCTGAGAACGCTGGACTTTCGCGGAGTTCCCGGATTTGATCCTCTCATGAGCTTTTCCAAAGGTCTGGTCCTTGCGGCATTGGTTGGCGCGGTTTGTTTCCCGGTGGCCGATGGGGCACTCTTGCTCCGGTATGATTTTGATGATGGGACGACTCCGACGGCGGACAGCGGCACCGGACCGGCCGCCAATGGCACTCTGATCGGAGCCGGCAGTTCTTTCATCGCGAATACGCCGAGCGGAACGGGACGCGCCTATTCCACGAGCGGAGCGAACGCCTACATCACGACGGGGACCACCGCCTCGCCTGACACCGGCACCAATCCATCGAAACTCGATTCGCTGAACGCCTTCACACTCACGATGTGGTTGAACATCCAGGCCCAGCCAGCGACGAACGACCGGTTGGTCTCCGACTGGTCGGGCGATGCGGGATTTGATCTCCGCGTCGGATCAAATGTCACTTCCACCGACTATCGGCCCTTGCTGCAGGTGAACAACAGCCTGGCATCCCCGACGTCGAACATCGGGGGCTTCGGATCGTGGGTCTTCCTCGCGGTTACCTACGATGGCAGCCAACTGAGTTCCAACGTCCTGTTTTACACAGGCGGGACCTCCTCAGCGGCCACCCAGTTCGGAAGCGCGGTTGCGCTTTTCCAGAACAACACGGACCCCACCCCGGACGAACCGGAAGGCGCGGTCCTGGCGAACTCGGTTGACTTCCAGGTGGGTGGCAGTGCGGCGACAACTTCCGATCGTTCGCCGAATGCTTTCTTTGATGACGTGCGCGTATATGACGAAGTGTTGTCAGTGGCCCAACTGGAAGCGATCCGGCTGGAGAATGTCCCCGAGCCATCCTTGGGGAGTCTCGCATTGCTGACCCTGGCCGGACTTGCAACCCGCCGCCGCCGCTGAACGCGGCTGGCTGTTGAAATAAGACCGGCAAACGTGGCTTGCTTCTTCCTGCGGCAGGTCGTGGCCATGGTCGACACGGAAGCTGGACACCCGTCCCCGAAGGGCGGGTCGGAGAGATTCGCGGCACGTCCAGCCTGGCCCGAATCACCTTGCCATCGACCCAAGCGCGAAGGTAGTAACTGCCACCCTTGTGACGCACCAAATTCTCACCGACCTGAGTCCAACCGCCCATGCGCGAATTTTCGCGCATTCGGGTATCTTTGACAAAACGGCATGGGCATCTGGTATGGTCAACGGAGCTGAATCTGAGGATCTCCCCAACCTCAAACCATTCACAATCAATAATAAGGGCCTGTAGCTCAGCGGTGAGAGCAGGGGACTCATAATCCTTTGGTCGTGGGTTCGAACCCCACCGGGCCCACTTTTCAATCCCCTGCCTTTTTCCCGGGGTCAGTCGAGCTTTCCGCGGGTCGGCTCCGGGCCGAAACCGGAGATGGTGAGCTGGCCGGGATGGCAGTCCACGATCGCGAACGGATTGCCGGTGGCGGTTTCGACCATTCCCTTGAAGTTGACGTAATGGCACTGCCCGGCGTGGGTGTGGTTGCCCTTGTGGTTGTGACCGTTGAAGAAGGCGGCCACATGCGGGTGGCGGTCGATCATGGCGACCACTTCACCTGAGTTCCAGAGCCGGTGGGAATCCTCCTCGGGCAGCACCGGGAAATGTCCGCAGACGATCACGCGCTGGCCAGCCGCTTTCGCGGAGACGAGCTCCCCTTCCAACCACTGGAGCTGGTTGTTGCCCAACGCTCCGTTCCATTCCTTCGCATTGTTCGCCCCCGTGCCTGCCAGCCTGGAGAGCCGCTCCTTCGCCACGGCAGTACGCGGATCATCCGCAGGGTGGAGGTAGGTGGAGATCTCGGTTCCGTCGATGACGACGATTCGCCATGCTCCGTGGGAGAAGCTGTAGTGCGCGGATGCAAGCCCGGTTTTCTCCAGCACGCGGGGCTTGTCAGCGTCCGCCACGTCAAAGTCATGGTTTCCCAGCACGATGCGGTGCGGTGCCTTCAGCCTGGCATAGCGCTCCAGCACGGGATCGAAACTGGCGAAGTCCCGGTCGATGAGATCTCCCAGTGTGATGACGAACGCGAGGTCATGCCGGTTCAGCTCCGTGATGCAGGTCTCCAGCTTTCCGAGCGATTCCCGGTAGTGGCGGGTGCCTGCGGGCGGGACATCGGCATACTGCGGATCCGCGATGACTCCGAAGCGGAGCTGCGGCGACTGGCTTCCGGGTGCGGCCATGATTGGAGCGGCACCCAGCGCGGGCAGGCTCAGGGTGAGGAATCGGCGGCGGCTGAATGACATGGCCCGCCAGCGTGGACGCCGGTCACGGGATGTCAATTTCTCCCGTATGTCACGCAGCCATCAGGGATAAATCAAAGCATGCGTCCAGCTTGCTCGAGGTACGGTTGGCTGACTGGAGTGGAATCCATCGACGGTGGCATTCCGGCAACCCGCCCACCATCGTCCGGAGGAGGCCGCCGTCGCATCTGAACACATCCGTCGGAGTCCGGCTGGAAATCCCGCCATGCTCCGGTCTCCGCATCCCCTGCCCCGGGGCTTGGGCAAGAAACGCGCAGCTTCCGCAAAGCGGCGCGAAGCACCCAGGGGCGGAATCTGATTCCATCCACAACGTGAACGTGCTCGCCGTGACCATCCTCGTCAGCTCCTGCCTGGCCGGGATCTTCGTCGTCTGCTTCGCCGCGGAGGCCCGCCGTTCCAGACGCTCCAGCTTCGAGCGTGACTCCCTCCTGCCGCTGGAGACCGGCAAACAGCCCGCCACCAAGCGTCCCTGAACCTCCCCGCCATGTCCAACACCGCCACCATCACCTACGACGACAAGTCGGTCCGCCATTTCATGAATGCCTCCATCTTCTGGGGCATCATCGGCATGATCGTCGGCGTTCTCGCCGCCACGCAGTTGTCGTGGTGGCAGATGAACGGAAAGTTCCTGGAAGCGATCACTTTCGGCCTCGTGAAGTCGGAGGGGCTTTCCTACATCACGTTCGGCCGCATCCGTCCGCTGCACACGAACGCGGTGATCTTCGCGTTCGTGGGGAACATGGTGTTCGCTGGCGTCTATTACTCCACCCAGCGGTTGTGCCGGGTGAGGACGGCATCCGATCTGCTGTCGAAGATCCACTTCTGGGGCTGGCAGCTCATCATCGTCGGCGCGGCGGTCACACTGCCCGCAGGCCTGACACGCGGGAAGGAATATGCGGAGTTGATCTGGCCGCTGAACATCGCGGTGGTGGTCATCTGGGTGGTGTTCGGCCTGAACTTTTTCCTGACGCTGGCACGCCGCAACGAGCGGAGCCTGTATGTCTCCCTGTGGTTCTACATCGCCACCATCGTGACGATCGCGATGCTTTACATCGTCAACCACCTGTCGCTGCCAACGTCGCTGCTGCACAGCTACCCCATCTTCGGCGGGGTCCAGGACGGGCTGGTGCAGTGGTGGTACGGGCATAACGCCGTCGCGTTCTTCCTGACGACACCGATCCTGGGCATCATGTATTATTTCATCCCGAAGGCGGCGGACCGTCCGGTGTATTCCTACCGGCTGTCCATCATCCATTTCTGGGCGCTGGTGTTCATCTACATCTGGGCGGGACCTCACCACCTGCTGAACACTGCGCTGCCGCGCTGGCTGCAGATGCTGGGCATGCTGTTCTCCGTGATGCTGTGGGCGCCTTCATGGGCGGGCATGCTCAACGGCCTGCTGACACTGCGCGGCGCGTGGGACAAGCTGCGCACGGACCCGGTGATCAAGTTCTTCGCAGCGGCGGTGACGTTCTACGGCATGGCCACCTTCGAGGGACCGCTGCTCTCCATCCGGGCGGTGAACGCGCTGTCCCACTACACGGACTGGACGGTGGGACACGTGCATTCCGGCGCTCTGGGCTGGAACGGCTTCATGGCAGCGGGCATGTTCTACTGGCTGGCCCCGCGCCTGTGGCGGACAAAGCTGTGGTCCACCTCCCTGGCGAACATGCACTTCTGGGTGGGCCTCGTGGGCATCCTGCTCTACGTGGCCTCCATGTGGGTGGCCGGCATCATGCAGGGACTCATGCTCGCACAGACGAACCCGGACGGCGCGACGCTGAAATACGAGTTCGTCGAGACACTCAACTCCATCAACATCTACTACGGAATCCGTAGCTTCGGCGGATTCCTTTTCCTCGTTGGCTTCCTGCTGTGTGCGGTGAACATTTTCATGACCGCGCGGAAGGGCGTGGCGGAGGATGAGACCGTAGAGGTGACCTTGCTTGGAAAGGCGACGAAGGATAGGATGACGCTTGCGGAGGCGCTCTCCTCCGACCCCGTCGTGCACGCCGTGCTGGCGCTGGCCTTCATGATCCTGTGGTTCCTGCTGCCACCACACGCGGACAAGGCGGCGCTGGCGGCGACCGTCCTGCTTGTCATCAAATCCATCTCAGCCTTCCGCGCGGGCAAGGGTTCCTGGAACGACTACTTCAACCGCCTGCTGGAGAACTACCTGCCTTTCACCGTGCTGATCTTCGCCGCTGCTGCGGTCGGCGGCGTGGTGCAGATCATCCCCTCCCTGCTGGTGAACCGCGCGGTGAACGTGGAGGACCGGGTGCAGGTTCCCTACACTCCGCTGGAACTGGCGGGCCGGGACATCTACGTCGCTGAGGGTTGCTACAACTGCCACTCCCAGATGATCCGCACGCTGGTGCCGGATGTGCTCCGCTACGGTCCGGGGGAGGACCAGGGATACAGCCGCCTGGGCGAATCCATCTACGACCACCCCTACCAGTGGGGGTCGAAGCGCACCGGCCCGGACCTTGCCCGCGAAGGCGGTGCGCTGGTGAAGGACGCCAAGCTGATGCGCAGCGGAAAAAGGGACAACCTGTGGCATTTCACCCATTTCCTCGATCCGCGCCAGATGTCGTCCGGCTCCAACATGCCCGCGTATCCATGGCTGTTCGGGAAGAAGGCGGCGCTGAAGGAACTGCCCGCGAAGATCGCCGCACAGGCACGGCTGGGAGTGCCGTGGCCGGCGATGACAAAAGATGAGATCGAGCAGAACGCGCGGGACCAGGCGTTGGAGATCGCGTCCTCGCTGGTGACCGCCGGGGCGTTCCTGCCGGACAAGCCGGACCTGGGACCTGAGGAACTGCGCCGCCACCTTTCGGAGACACAGGTCGTCGCCCTCATCGCCTACATCCAGAAGATCGGCGTGTATGCCCCGGTGGAGAAGCCGCCGGTGAAGAACCCCACGCTGGATCCGGACGCCCACCGCACCACCTCCACCCACTGACCTCCCTCCACCAATGTTCAAACGCGTCATCTACGAAGATTGGGCCGCGATCGTCCCCATCATCTCCTTCATCGCCACCGCGGCGGTGTTTCTGACCGCCACCGTGCGGGCGCTGTGCCTGCCGAAGTCCCGCTGCCAGGAACTGGCGGACATCCCGCTGGAGGACTCCACCCCACGCCGCTGACCCGCCATGGACCAGAAGAAGCAACCAGAGATCACCCACGCGGAGTACGCCAGCAAGAAGGGCGAGATCGCACTGCGTCCCCACGAATTCGACGGAATCCAGGAGTATGACCAGACCCTGCCCAACTGGTGGTTGTTCATCTTCCACGCCTCGGTCATCGCCTTTGTCGGCGGATGGTTCCTCTACTACAACGTGGGGCTGACGAAAACGGATGCGGAAAACGTGGACGCGCAGCTCGAAAGGATCGCCAGCGCGAAGGCGAAGGCGCTGGAGGACATGCTGTCCACACTGAACGACGAAACGTTGGTGAACCAGTGGGCCACGGACACCACCGTGGTGGACGCGGGCAGGCAGATCTATCAGGCGAACTGCATCGCCTGCCACGGTGAGAACCTCACCGCCAGCATCGATGTTGGCGGCGGCCAGAAAGTGAACCTTCCCGGCCTCTCACTGAAGGACGCGGAGTGGAAATACGGCGCGAAACCGATGGACATCTTCCGCATCATCAACGAAGGCACTCCCGCTGACAGCCCCGGGCACAACGGAGCGAAGATGCAGGCGTGGGGCCAGACGTTGCCGCCGCTGCAGGTGGCACAAATCACCGCATTCCTGATCCATGAGAATGAGGCGGAGTTCAGGTAAGCAAGGAGAGTGGACACTCCTGTCCAACGGCGGCATTGGGATCCCACAGCAAAGGCATCTTGGGCGGATCCGTCTTCCCCAGTCCTACCGATATCGTCAGCTTCAGCGACTCTGAGTGGATTCCCTATGATTCGCCGATGCCATCGGAGGACAGGAGTGTCCTCCCTCCTTACCTCCTCTGACCGGCCACCCACACACCGCTGACGCTGAAGTCGCGCTCCAGCATCACCAGGTCCGCGTGGAAGCCCCGCTCCAACTTGCCGAGTCCCTCCAGACCCAGTGAACGTGCCTGGTTCCAAGAGGTCATCCTGGAGATCTCCGCCAGCGGCAGGCCGGTGAGGTCCCTCACGCGGGCCACCCCGTCATTGAACTTCAACGTCGAGCCCGCAAGCGTGCCGTCGCCCAGCCTCACCACCTGATCCCGGATCTCCGCGTCCAGCCCGCCCAACCGCATCCTTCCGTCCGGCATCCAGGAGGCCGCCACGGAGTCCGTGATGAGCATGAGGCGGTCGATGGAAACACGGTGGAACATCAGCGAAAGCATGTCGGTGGAGAGGTGCACGCCATCGCAGATCAGCTCCAACATCAGCGCGTCATCCAGCAGGCCCGCACCCACCACGCCGATTTCCCGGTGGTGCAGGGGCGTCATCGCATTCCCGAAATGGGTGAGATGGGAAAGGCCGCACGACTTCGCCTCCATGATCTCCCGGCAGGTCGCGGCGGTGTGGGCGGCGGAGCAGG
Source organism: Luteolibacter sp. SL250 (assembly GCF_026625605.1). NCBI lineage: Bacteria > Pseudomonadati > Verrucomicrobiota > Verrucomicrobiia > Verrucomicrobiales > Verrucomicrobiaceae > Luteolibacter > Luteolibacter sp. SL250. Next base: position 1,890,869 of record NZ_CP113054.1, on the reverse strand, counting down.
TGATTCCCAAAGATCGCGCCACGCGGATGAGATCCAGCGCGCCGGGCATCTCCGGTGCAAGTGAAAGGATGCGCAGCGGGGCGATGGCATGCAGCGCCCTCAGTTCCGCCTCATCCGGAGGACGCACGTATTCCGGATTCTGCGCTCCGGCCTTCGCCGCATTGATGAACGGACCTTCCAGATGGATGCCCGGCATCCGGCACAGCCCGCCCTCCCCCATCACCAACGCACAAGCGCCCAGAATGTCCTTCAGCCGGTCCGCAGGCTGGGTGAGCGTGGTGGGCAGCCAGGTGGTCACGCCCTCCCGCAGCTTTGTCCGCGCGATGTGGCGCACCGCCTCCGCCTCGCCGTCACAGACATCCGCGCCTTCCGCCCCGTGCGAGTGGATGTCGATGAAGCCGGGCATGATGATCCTCCCACCCGCATCAAAGATTTCATCCGCGTCCACCGTTTCCCCCGCAGCATGCACCGATACGATCCTGCCTCCCTCCACCAGCAACGCCCCCTCCCTTTCCCATCCCGGGGAGACCAGATGCGCATGCCGGATCAATGTCTTCATCTGGGGAACATGCTTCCCATCCGGACCGCCGTCCGTCTAGCCTCATCATCCATGAAAAAGGCCGTCGCCCTCATTCCCTTCCTGCTCCTGACCCAGTGCGCCACCACTCCGGAGGAAGAGAAAGACCCCGGTCTGGACCGCAGCCCATACCACCTGGCGGAGAAAACGTCCCCAACACTGGCCGGTGTCAACCTGCCGATCCTGAAGTCTCCGGCACTGGAAAAGCGATGGGGCAGCCCACGGATCACCATTCTCCCCACCGGTGGTTACCACCTCAGATACACCAAACCCGGGAACGAGTTCGAGAGCCTGTCCATCTACGCCGCACCCGGCACCTTGGACAGCGACGCCCCCACTCCGCCGGGCTACTTCGACATGGGCTACGACGAGAAAAAGGGAGAACCCATCTCCATCCCGGTGAAGCAGTCATGGCGGACCGTGGACATCGCCGGGCGTTCCACCCACGTCTATACCGACAGCCCGGGCAGCGGCGCGGATCCACTGCAACTGTCCACCGTCACCTTCCCCGCCAGCCGTCCCGGCAAGCACGCCGCGAGCTTCCGGGTCACCGCAACTTCGAACCTGGAGGACGGCGAAAGCATCATCCTCTCCTACATGCGGACGGTGGCGTGGGCCGGAAATTGAACCCGCAACGGCCACCCGAAAATCTCCCTCCAGGATGGAAAAAGCCGCATCCCCGACGGGGGTGCGGCTGTGGTTGATCGGAGGGAAATCCGGAGAATCACTTCAGCGTGACCTCGACTTCAGGCTTCGTCTCCACCTTCACGCCGTCGAGTTTCTTCATTTCCTCCATGGCCTTTTCCGGATTCCCGCGGCCCATGGACGCCATTTTCTGGAGCGCGCCGGGCTTCTCCATCATCTTGCCGAAATCCATGTCCACAAGGGTGATGGTGTTTTCCTCCACATAGGAGGCATTGCTGGCGGAAATGCCAGGCTCGATGACGACCTTCACGCTGACCCGCATGCCGGCGAACAATTCCTTCATCTGCTTTTCCTCCTCCGCGCCGATCTCCTGGACGGGCGGAGCTTCACCGGCAGGGACCTCGTCATTCTTTGGCTGCGGGATCTTGATGGAGAGCTTGCCACCTTCAAATTTGAAGAGGATGGGCTCGGACTTCGGGGTCGCCGGGGCGGGCTGGCCGGGCATCTGCGGAATGGAGCTTTTCGCCGCCTCATCCGGGGAAATCTTCAGTTTGTTGATATCGGTGAATCGATAGGTCACCTTCGCCCCCTTGCCACCGTCCTTCGCGGTCGCTTCGACCTTCTCGAAGGTGACGCCTTCGCCGAGAGTGGCGGCGCGGGCCTTCGCCTTGTCCTCGGACACCATTTCCGCCAGCGGGTCCTTCGCGGCATCCCCGCCGAACGCCGCGAGCTGGGCGAGCATCTCGATGGCCTTCGCGCCGAAACCGGTTTCCTCCGTGAGCGTGCCGCTGCCGTCCTTGTTCAGACGGACGATGGTCTCACTCTGGAAACAACTGCTCAGGGAACCAGCGGCGAGGAGCGACAACAACGGAAGGATGAATCGTTTCATGGTTTGGGAAATGTCATGCCACCCTGCATGGTCCCGCCGGAGGAAACAAGCAACTCCGTGCAAAATCCTCGTTGCCCGATGTCCGGACGTCCCTAATCTTTCCCGCACCCGATGTCCGACCCCACGCCCGCCGTCGAAATCCGTGATCTGGTGAAGGATTTCAAGACCTCCTTCCGCCGCCAGATGCTGCGCGCCGTGGACGGCGTCTCCATCCGCATCATGCCTGGCGAGGTATATGGCCTCATCGGCCCCAACGGATCAGGGAAATCCACCACCATGAAGGCGTTGCTGGGGCTGGTGGCGCCAACATCCGGCAGTTGCTCCATCTTCGGCAAAGATTCGCTCAAGACCGACTCCCGCCATGACGTGGGCTTCCTGCCGGAGAACCCCTATTTCTACAAGCACCTCAGCGGCGCCGAAACACTCCGCTTCTATGGCAAGCTGTGCGGGCTGAAAGGGAAGGAACTGGAGGACCGCATCGGCCATCTGCTGGCGCTGGTGGACCTGGAGGGGGCGCGGGACCGCAGGATCGGCGGATACTCGAAGGGCATGCTCCAGCGCATCGGCCTGGCGCAGGCGATGGTGCAGCGTCCACGCCTGCTGATCCTGGACGAGCCGACCGCCGGGGTGGACCCGCTGGGTTCCCGGCAGATCCGCGACCTCATTTTCAAGCTGCGGGAACAGGGCATCACCGTCTTCCTCTGCTCCCACCTGCTGGAACAGGTGCAGGAGGTCTGCGACCACGTGGGGATGATCTTCCGCGGAAAGATCGTCCGTGCCGGACGGTTGGAGGATCTCATCGCCATCGAGGAGCAGACGGAGATCATCCTGCAGGACGCTCCGGCGGAACTCATCGGGGAAATCCGCGCGCTGGTGGAACGCTCCGGCTCCGCAAAACTGGTCCGCACCGGCAAGCCCCGCACCACCCTCGAACGCCTGTTCCTCCAGGAAACTTCCCGCGACGACAAATGACGCCCTCCTCCGCCATCCAGGCCGCCCCGCCGGCCGCGAAGCCGCAGCGCGCGTCCCGCGCCGCCCGCATCCGGGTCATCGCCATGCACACCTTCACCCAGTTGGTGCGGATGAAGGTGTTCTATTTCCTGGCGGTCTTCGCCGTCATCGCGCTGGCCAGCAATTTCTTCAACCTGCCGCAGCACAGCGGCCCGGAGGCGGCGGACACCAACGTGCTTCCGTTGGTGAAAAGCTGGTCGCTGGGCACCATGACGTTGTTCTCCGTGGTGATGGCCATCGTCTCCACCGCGCTGCTGCTCCCAAAGGACATCGAGGACCGCACCCTCTACACCATCCTGGCGAAGCCGGTGCCCCGGTTCGACTATCTGGCCGGGAAGCTGCTAGGCGTGCTTTCACTCATCTTCATCTCACTGCTGGCGATGGATCTGGTCATGACCGGGGTGCTGCACATCCGCACGGGCATGGTGCTGGACGCGGAGATCGCCTGGGCGCAGCAGCGGGGGCATCCGCAGGAGTATCTGGACGCGGTGCGGGTGGACGTGCTGAAGCATGGGCCGAGCTGGTCGCTCCAAGGAGCGGTGCTGGCCATTTTCATCCGCTCCGCCATCGTCGCCTCCATCGCACTGTTCATCTCCACCTTTTCCACCAGCACGTTGTTCACCACCATCGTCGGGATCCTGATCTATTTCATCGGTCACTTCCAGGCGGATGCGATGAACGTCTATCTGACCTCCGGCAGCGCCGCCGCGAAGGTCGCGACCGGCCTGGTTTCACTGGTGATTCCGAATTTCCAGCTCTTCAACGTCATCGACGCGATCATCGAGGGCGCCGTCATGCCCGGGCTGGTGCTGCTGAAGCTGGCGGGTCTGGGCCTGTTCTACATGGTGCTCTATACCGTGTGTTCCTGGTTCATCTTCGCCGACAAGGAATTCTGATCCGCCCATGCTCCCGCTCCGCAAAATCCTCATCGTCATGGTGGCCCTGCTGGTGGCGGGAGCCGTCCGCGCGCCGCTGGAGCTGGCGATGACGAAGGAACTGCGGGACTCCAGGCTGCTGCCGGAGCCTTTGGACCTGGATGCGCGTGAAAAGATCGGCCAGACGGGTTTTGCGGTCGCGCTCGGCGGGTTGCGCACGCTGGTCGCCACGTTCTACAATCTGCGCGCCTACACCGCTTTCACCGAGGACCGGTGGATGGATGCCGAGGAAAGTTTTGAGACCACCGTGGCGCTGGCCCCCTCCACCACCTACTACTGGGTCAACGGTGCCTGGCACCTGGCCTACAATGCGGGGCACAGCTACCAGAATGACAGTTCCCTGCCACCCCTGCGCCGCCAGGAACTGTGGCGCAGCACCGTCATCAAGGGCCGGAAGTTCCTCGAAAGGGGCATCCGCAACAACCCGGATTCCTGGACCCTGAACGCGGAACTGGGCCTGCTGCTTTCGGACGCCAACAAGATGCCGGCCTTCACCGGTCCCGGCGGTTCCACTCCGCCGGAACTCTACCAGGCCGCCGCGGATGCCTACCATGCCGCCAGCGAACACGGCGGTCCCGCCCACACGCGGCGGAACCGGTTCTACAACCTGGCCCGCGTGCCCGGCCGGGAGGCGGAGGCGCTGGCGCTGGGGGAAAAGCTGGCGGAGTCCCGCACCAACCGCACGCCCACCGTACTCTCCCTCCTGTTCGTCCTCCGCATGCACGCCAACCCCGCCCAGGACGGCTATTCCCTGAGCAGGACGCTTTTCAACGATGACCGGCATGCCTACCGCGCACTGTCATTCCTGTGGGAGGACCGACGCCAGAACTTCCCGGTGGACGGCTTGGCCCTGGTGCTGAAGGCCCTCGAAGAACATCTGGCCATCCCTCCGGAAAAAAGTATCCTCAGGTGATGGGGATCAAACCCAACCTGCCCCTTCCCCCTTCCTGACGGACGCGCCCCGTGAGGTTTCGCCTCGACACCGTCCCCGCTTCCGCCAAAATTTGCGTCCAATTCCCTATCAGTCCTATCTCCACCCCAATGCGGATCGCGATATTCGGTGACATTCACGCCAACCTGGAGGCTCTCGAAGCCGTTCTCGAGGACGCACGCGCCCAAGGCACCACCGACTATGTCTGCATGGGGGACATCGTCGGCTACAATGCGGACCCGGCGGCCTGCCTGGAGATCGTGAAGGAGATGAACTGCCCGGTCATCAAGGGCAACCACGATGAGGACGCCTCCGGGGAACATTCCCTGGAAAGCATGAACCCGGTGGCCGCCGCCGCGCTGGAATGGACACGCGCCCAGCTTTCCGAAGAACAACGCCAGTGGCTGCGCCGCCTGCGCATGGTCCGCCAGGTCGCGGACTTCACCATCGTCCACGCCACCCTCGACCAACCGGCGAACTGGAACTACGTGACCAACCGGTTCGACGCCATGTCGAACTTTTCCTACCAGTTCACCCAGCTCTGCTTCCACGGCCACACCCATGTCCCGCGGGTCTACGTGAAGTCGGACAAGGTCCACGAGGTCCCCGCCGAGTCCATCGCCATCGAGCCGAACTCGAAGTACTTCATCAACGTCGGCTCCGTCGGCCAGCCGCGCGACGGAGACTGGCGCGCCTGCTACGCCATCTACGACATCGACCACAACCTGGTCGTCTTCCGCAGGGTGGAGTATGACATCAAGAAGACGCAGGAGAAAATCCTCGCCGCCGGCCTGCCGGAGATGCTCGCGGAGCGGCTTGCGGACGGGCGGTGAGTGCGTCCCGGCGGGATTGCACTCCGGAGTAGCGGCATGGCTGCGCCATGACGGCTGGGAAAACACCGATCCTCCCGAGACTCCGCAGGGAAAGGATGCCATCCATGACCTGTTGGCATCCGAAGATCCCTACCATCCAACCAGCCGTCATGGCGAAGCCATACCGCTGCCAGAGACTTGATAGTAGCCCGTTGTCAGGACGATACAACCTCCTCCGTATTTTCCCATGGATTGAAAGCCAAGACCGATATATGAGGGACCGAACACCCCCTTGGATATGAAGAAAACCATCTTAACCGTGACGTTTTGTGCTATGGCAGGACTGCTGGCCTGGAAACAGTATCAACTCCACGAGGAAAGGGAGCATAAGAAGCGTACGGAATATCTGCTGTGGTTGAATCGCAGTGTTCCGTGTCCTGACTGCAACAAACGCTTTCTTCCGGAAGGAAGGAAAGCCTCCAGAACGCGGTCCATCGTGGCAGGAACCACCTCCGGCGCTGCAGCCGGTGGCGCTGGCGGTGCCTACGCGGGGGCAGGGACCGGCGTTGCCGTAGGGGGTGTCGGCGCCTTTCCTGGTGCAGCGGTTTTTGGCACCATCGGTGCGGTGGGCGGCGGTCTCGTCGGAGGCTTGGGCGGTGCGCTGTTCGCGGAGGGCCGTATTGAATGCCCCTCCTGCAAGCATGTCTTCAACAATCCCAAGGACTGAACCCATCGGCCAACCGATGATGAGCCTCCCCCCCCTGCTTATCATGCGAATGATCGGAGATCCTCCCCACGACTCCGCGAGGAAAGAATGCCATCCATAGCGTCCTGGCATCGGAAGATCCCACCGATCCACCCCACCGTCATGGCGAAGCCATGACGCTACCCTCGCCCCTCACTTTCCGAACTGTTCCAGCCAACCTTTCACGGAGCGGCGGTTCAGCAGGATGAGAGTCAGGATGGGATAGAGGCAGGTGAAGAGGATGCTTCCGATCGCGCCGCCGATCATCGCGGCATCCATGCCCGTCTTCATCCCGGCCGGCAGGTCGCCCATCTGTCCGAGCTGGTCCTCCATCATCTGCCGCTGCGCCGGGACCATGTAGATGAACACCAGCACGCCGCCGGCGATTTTCCCAAGAAGCGAAGCGATGGCATAACGGTTGGACGCCTTCACAGCATCTTTCTTCGCACGGAGCAGCTTGATCCCGGCGATGGTCACCAGCACCACGAGGACCGCAGTGATCCCCAAATTGATGTTCATCATCGGCTGGATGGCCCGGGTCATGTTCTCCTGTGCGTCGCGCGCCGGTCCGGGCGGGACCATGTTGATGAACGGGTTCCCCGCGACCGCCATGAATATGCCCCAAAGTCCGGTGATGAGACCATAACCCGCGGCGAGCAGGTGGAGGATGCCGAAGACCTGCAGAATCGCCGGCTTGTGGACGGGAATCGGCTGTGGAGCGAAAGATGGTCCTGACTCGGTCGGTGCCTGATAGATGTTCCCTTCGTTCATGTCGCCGTCCATCGCAGCGTGCCGCCGGGAAGTTGTCGAGAAATCACGCCGCCCATCGGGAGATTCCGCATCCCTTCATCAAACCCTCGATTTCCCGGCGGATTCATCTATGTTTCCGGATCATGCGCTCTCCCATCGTTCTGGCCATCGGCGCGCTCCTGCTGTTGGCGGGATGCGACAAGGCATCACGCAAACCCTCCGGCACGGCCTCCGCCCCGCCCGCGCCGCCACCTCCCCTGCCGGTGGTCGCCATCGCGGATGTTCCGCCCCCGTCCACTCCGGAGGTGGAGCTGAAGCCGGGATCGAATCTGGGCATCGTCGCGCAGGATGCCTACGGCCATGAGCGGTTCTCGGGATTCCTTTCCGTCGTCAATGGCATCACGGACCCGACGAAGATCCGGGATGGCACGGAGCTGAAGACCCCGGCCATCCCCGTCGCCTTCCAGGACGCCGGGGTGGATCCCGCCTACCAGCCCGCCATCAACGCACTGGCAAAGGCGGCGACGGATTACTTCGCGCAGTCCGGCGCCTTCCGCGGCGCGCTCTCCGCCACCACGGAAAGCGGAAAGCCGGAGTTGTCCCCCGGAGTGACCTCCGTCTTCACCTCCAGCGCGGATGCGGTGGATGCAGCGGTCGCCGTGCTGGAAGAGGCGAAACCACCGCACACCGTGCCGAAGAAAAGCATCGAGCAGTTCCGCCAGGCCTCCACCCACCTGCGGAAGCTCGCGAAAGGAGACATCGCCACGGATGATTACTCCCAGGATCTGGTCGGCCAGCGGTTCGGCCTCGGTTTCACCAACGCCCTCCTGTGGACGAAAGCACAGCACCAGTGATGCCACCGCCCGGCGATCCGTGGATCCCCGCCATGGATGACCTCCCGGAACCACCCGCACGGCTCACCCATGCGGAGGTGGAGATCATCTTCTCCCACAGGACCCCGGACAATGCGCCGGAGGGCTTCGTCGCCGGCTACCACTTCGTCATCCGCGACGCACGCGGTCGTGAGGCCGGGCACATCAACCTCCGCATCGGCAGCACGCCCCATGTCACCTTCGTCGCCGGCCATGTCGGCTACGAAATCCTGCCGGGGCGACGCGGCCACCGCTACGCGGAAAAGGCCTGCCGCGCGCTCGCCCCGTGGGCCGCCACCTTTCCCATCGGCCTCATCATCACCACGGACCCGGACAACCACGCCAGCATCCGCACCATCGGGAACCTCGGCGCACGTTTCATCGACGAGGTGGACGTCCCGCCCGACGACCCCCATTTCCTCCGCGGCAGTCTCCGCAAGCGGCGCTATCTCTGGCTGCCGGAGTCCACGCAATCCGCGTGATTCTCTGGATCCGTGGTCAAAAAAGGCCGGTCGATTCCAAGGCAATGACCCGGCGAAGCCAATGCCAGTCTGAAGACCGGCGCTCCCAGCGCCAGCAGAACCAATCACGCCCCTCCGGATTTCCTAAAAAAATTCCTCCGGATACCCGTTCATTCAGTACTTGCCACAAACTGAAAAGTCGGATTACTTCAACCAGTCGGCGCATCCCGGATGCGTGACGACGCGCTTCGCTCGGGTCCCCTCACGTCATGGTCCCGGCAAGTGTGATGAATATGGCGTGATTAGAATTGAAGAAAATGGACATCTACGTGGGCAACCTGCCCTACACCGCTACCGAAGAAGACGTCACTGGTCTCTTTGCCGCTTACGGCCCTGTTGATCGGGTCAAAATCATCACCGACCGTGAGACCGGCAGATCCAAGGGATTCGCCTTCGTCACCCTCGGCGACCAAAGCCAGTTGAACGCTTCCATCGAGGCGCTTAATGGATACGAATTCCAAGGCCGCGCGCTCCGCGTGAACGCCTCGGAACCGAAGGAGTCCAAGCCAGGCGGCTTCCGCAGCGGCGGTGGCGGCGGCTATGGTGGCGGCGGCGGCGGCGGTTACGGCGGTGAACGCCGTGGCGGTGGCGGCGGCGGCTACAAAGGTGGCGGCGGCGGTTACGGCGGAGATCGCCGTGGCGGTGGCGGCGGCTACAAAGGTGGCGGCGGCGGTTACGGCGGAGATCGCCGTGGCGGTGGCGGCTACAAAGGCGGCGGCGACAGCTGGGATTGATCCCTCGTCCACCAAAGGACTTTTTCACAGAAACGCCCGGGTCCGCCCGGGCGTTTTTTTTGCGCCCCGCGCAAAGCCATTCGAATGGAGCCAATGGAGGATGACATCAGAAGGTGGCCTTTTCCGTCACCAAAATGGGATCGCATCTCCCGCCCCCATAGGTGACGGGTTCCATCCATTCCCAGAATCTCGATCTGGCGGCTGGTCTCGACCATTTCAAACGATGAGCGTCCTTCAGATCACTATCATCACCATCTTCGGTTTCATCACCCGGGTCACAGCCGCTGAGCAAAATGGCCTACCCGGATCTGACCTGCCCGATTGGTACTTCGAATACAGGCCGGGAGTCGAGGGCGGCCGCTTCCTGTTCTACGTGGGTCCCAACCCGCTTTTATTGGATCCAAAACTAAGGGAACACACACCCAAAACTTACAGCGAGGCGATCCGGATATTCGGGCCTGCTTTCATCCATAGTCTTTCTGGATTAGGAGCCCGCGAATGGAACTTCAGCGATGGAAAACGCTTCCGCCATGGAGGTGGCGGCTTGGAGGCCCCCTTCGAGGCGAAACTGGAGGATTCAACAATTACCTTGATCACAGTCACGGTAGGCAAAGAGGGGCCAGCAGGCGAAAGTGCCTGCGGAAGTGAATCCCAATCCATCTTCCAGTTGGAACCCCGAACTCATGGAAGGACGATTCTGCTCCTATCGAGGGGAGAAGCCGGTGATGCTGAACGCATCCCTGAGAAATGAATGGCCAAAAACCTACCTCGAAGCCATTCAGATCTTCGGACCCGCTTTCCATCGCACTTCCGAATCAGAATGTTGGGAATGGGATTTCACCGACCGGAAAACCCTGAGGAGCAAGGGCAAGCCCACGAAACTGGACCAGCCTTTTGACGCTGAACTCATCGAATCCGGGGAGAGGACTGACACGGCCCCGGCACGATAGAAAGTTGCCGATCACTCCTTATAGCACCTTTTCACCCGTGGCGTGATGCCGGTGAAGACTTCCCACACGATCACGCCCGCCTTTTCCGCGACCTCGGCCACGGGCAGGTTCGGGCCGAACATCTCCACCTCATCCCCTTCGCGGACATCATCATCCGCATCCGTCACATCCACCATCGTCTGGTCCATGGTCACCCGGCCCAGGATGGGGAACCTGCGGCCACGGATCCAGACCTCCCCACCCTTTCCTGAAATGTGGCGGGGGTAGCCGTCCCCGTAGCCCACGCCCACGGTGGCCACCTTCGTCGGCCGGGTGGTGACGAACTGGCGGCCGTAGGACACACCGTGCCCGGCGGGCAGGGTCCGGACCAAGGTCACACGGGACTTCAGAGACATGACGGTGGAAAGTTTTTCCTGATGCCCGGGCAGCGGTGAGACGCCATAGAGCATGAGGCCCGGCCTGGCGAGATTGCACACGGTGCCGTCATAGCCCAGCAGGCCGGCGCTGTTGGAAAGGTGCCGCCACTTGAAGGTATCCGGCCCACCCAGCTCCGAAATGACCGCACGGTAGTGGTCGAACTGCCGCCGGGTGAATTCCTCGTCCTCATCCGCCGAGGGGAGGTGGGAGCCCAGTCCCTCGATCTCCAGGTTGGGCAGGGCTGCCAGTTCCCTCATCACCTCCGGCAGGTGATCCGCGACGAAGCCGCCGCGCCCCATGCCGGTGTCCACGGCCAGATGCACTTTCAGCACCTTTCCCGCGGCGGCGGCCAGCGCGTCGAACTGAGCAGCCTCCGTCAGGGAAGAAATACAGGGCGTCCAGTCCCGCGCCACGATCTCCGGGCGTTCCTCGCTCCAGGTCGCACCGAGGAGGTAGATGCGCGTGTCCACCCCCGCCTCCCGGATGCGCCGGGCTTCCCCCACATTCGCCACACCGAAAAAGACGATGTCTTCCGTTGAAAGCGCCTTAGCCACATCCTCCAGGCCATGCCCATAGGCCCCGGCCTTCACCACCGCCATCAGCGCACAGCCGCTCGCCTTCCGTGCCACGGCCAGGTTCCGTTTCATCGCCGCCAGGTCAATTTCCGCCCACGCCCTCGGCGGGGAGATCGGTAAGACTTCGTTCACGCGCCAAAGCTAGCCGCTCACCGTCCACCGGCAAGACACAGATGGCCCCATAACCTCATGAAACAGAAAACCGGAAGACCCACGGGGGATCTTCCGGTTGGAATTGATCCGCCGTCACAAGGACGGCGGGATCAGTTGATTATTGCTCGACGTCGAGGTTGGCTCCACCGCCACCTTCAGGAGTGGTGTTGGCGCTGCCACCACGCAGTTTCGGAGCGGCCACCTTCGGGGTGATTTCGCTGCCCCACACGGTGCCTTCGCCCTTCTGGAGCAGGCTCTTGCCGCCGGGAAGCATCGCGCGCTTGGACTTGCTGATGATCAGCTCGCTGGCGGAGCCGTCGATGCGGAGGATGACCGCCTTGTCACCGAACGGACCGGCATCGAACAGCTCCGTGGAGCCTCGCAGCAGCGGGGTCACCGCCACCGGGATGTTGGTGTCATTCGAGGAGCTGAAGGCGATGTTGCCGTCCAGGACGTAGCCGAAGCCGACTTCACCGGCTTCAAGCGCCTTGGAAGGAGGGCTGGTGATGTCGTCCGGCTTCTTTGTGCCAGCCGCTTTCGCGTAGAACATCTTCTCGTTGCCGTGACCGACGGCAAGAAGCTGGCGGAAGTAGTCGTTGGAAGTGTTGCCACCGGCCTGCGCGAGCGGGGATTCGGTGTTCATTTTCACGTCCGCGAGGGTATCCTTGTCAGGATAGCTGTTGTAGTCTTTCTCGAACTCCATCAGCGCGAGGCCGATCTGCTTCGAGTTACCGAGGGCCTCCACAAAGGGGCCTTTCTTGACCTGTTTCATCACCATGGGGGCGGTGAGGCCCACCAGTGCGGCGATGATGGTGATGACGACGAGCAGCTCCACAAGCGTGAAGCCCCGCGCCGATAAACGATGCGCTTTCATACTGTTGTTTATGTTGGGTTTCGTTGGAATGGGGCAATCGCCCCGATTTAATGATCCCCCGCCGGATGAAAATCCCACGGGATTGCTCCAAACATAGAACCCGCCACAGGCGGCGCAAGAAGGAAGTTATGAAGAAAGGAGCCGGAATTCCGCTGATTTCCGTTCCCTCTTTTTCAGGGGACTCCGGCACCCGTTTCCGCGCGCGATTTCACCCCGCTGAGCAACTTCCACTCCCCTTTGGTCATGGCGTAGGGACCTGCGAACTCGATGGTGGTGCCGCCTTTGCCCTTCGTGCGGCAGGCGTATGCCTGGTGCCGGTCCAGATAGTAGAAGATGAGGTAATCCTTGTCCCCACTGTTCGCCTCCGCGAGGAAATCGGGAAGACCCTGCTGGTCGATGAAGATGCGCAGGTCTCCGCATTGCCGGGACCTGTCCATGAGCTTCCGGTACCCGGCGGAGCCGGTGGACTCCCGCACCAGCAACATCTGGTTCCCGGAAGAGCTGCTGGAAATGCCACCGCAGGCTCCCAGCAACAGGAACGGAATCAGAAGCAGGTGCCAGCGGTGCATCCCACCCAGTAGTCCAGAATGTCCCGGTGCGCGAATCATTCTTACTTCGCGCGGGCTTTCTCCATCACCTCCGCCAGGGTGACGGCTTCCCCTCCGCGGCGCTTGCTTTCATCCGCGGCTTCCATGAAGGCATAGATCTCCAGCGTCTCCGCCATCTCCACCGGCGGCTTTCCGGTCCGGAAGAAATCCGCGATGGCGAAAAGCAGCGGTTCATAGCCATCGTACGCGCCGATGGCGAGCTCGCCCTTGTCGCCTTTCGCCAGTCCGCCGTAACCCTTCCGGTCCGTGGTATTGGATTCCCGGAAGACCCCGGTCCTGCCTCCGGTCCATTCCCCGGTCACCTGGATGAGGCCGTCGGCGGTGGTGCCGCGCTTCACACTCACCGCCCCTTTGCCGAGGACGGTGAAGACGGATTCCACTCCGTGGATGCCATACCAGAACAGATCGACGTGGCTTTTCTCCAGCTTGGCCGGGCTGTGCGCCTCCGCGCTTTTCACCGTGCCAATCTTTCCGGCGCGAGCCTGCAGGGTGGCAGTGCCGTAGCGCAGGGAGGAAGCGGTGAAGATGGGAACACCCGCGGCGGCGGCCTCGTCGTAGATCGTGAGACAATCCGCGAGGGTGGCGGCCAGAGGTTTGTCGATGAAGATCGGCTTCTTCGCCTTCAGCACGGGCCTCACCTGCTCCAGATGGACCTTCCCGTCGTTGCTCTCCAGCAACACCGCGTCCACCTTCGTGAGCAGTTGGTCGATGGAATCCACGATCTCGACACCCATCTTCTTCACGGTTTCGGTGTATTCCGGGACGCGTTCATAGCTTTCAGGGATGTCCCTGCTGCCCGGAGCATAGGCGGCCACCACCTTCAGACCGGCCAGCCTCGGCGCGTCCTCCGGGTTTTTCGGACCGACGTTGAGGATCTTGGTGAATGCGGTGGAGTGGCTGGTGTCCAGGCCGATGATCCCGATGCGGATCTCCTTCGGCTTTTCCTCCGCCGGTGCCAGCGGAGCCATCCATGCGGCGCACAGGCCGGCGATCATCCAGTGTTTCATGTTCATGTCGTTGATCAGGGTTTGGTTTGTCGCGCCATTTCGAGCAGGGTATCCAGCATCACGGCGCTGGCCTTCGGTTCGAGGTGATTCGTTCCGGGCCAGGTTTCGTAGCCGCCCAGCTCCAGTTGCCGCGGTGTGGGCAGGTAGCCGAGGTAGTCGTGCGCCATGCTGATCATGAAGGAATGGGGAAGCGGCGCCGCTTTCCTGAACTCCAGCCCGGTCTCCGCGAAAACCTCGACCGGCATGGCACCGATGCCGGTTTCCCCGATACGGATGAAGTGCAGCGGCACCCCGATTTTCTGCTCCGCCCTCACGATGGAAAGGACCCGCTCCGCGTAGATCTTCGGCATGTCCACCTTCCCCTCCGGCACCTCCTTCTTCGCCGTTTCCTCCGCCCACGCGGCCAGTTCCGGATCCACGGGCTTGCGCAACAGTTCCACCACGCGGTGGCGGGCATCCACCTCCACCTGCCTCTTCCACTCCACGGTCTTCAGGGCACCGTCCACCTTTCCGGCCACATCCCTTCCGACCATGAGCATTTTTTCATAGGCGGGGAACTTCGGGCCGCCGTGGCGGAAGTTCACATTGTTGATGTCACCACTGGTGCCGTTGGCCAGCATCGCCACGAAGGGGGGGGATGCGGCATCCGGCGGCTGCGGCTGCAGCTTGCCAAGTTCCCCGCAGAACACCCCGAAGTAGTCCGCGGAAATGTCCCCGAACTTCACCCCGCCGATGTAGTGGACCGAGTAGGCGGCGAACAGGGAGATGAGCCTCCCGCCCGGCTCCCTGAACGCGACGAAGGAAAGTGTGGGATCCACCGGCCCGACCGGATCCACCAGATTCGGGCTCGCCACAGCCGGGTTCATCTTTGCCTTGTCGATCTTGCCGAAGGGATTGGAAGGCATGGTGCCCTCCTTCATCGACCACCGGCGGTTGAACACATGCTCCGGGATGTCCACCTTGCCGGATGCCACCTCCGCCGGACGCAGCCTGCGGTCCGCAATGCCGACCGCATCCGCGATGCGTGAAACGACAAACTGCTGGTAGTCCGTGAGCGGGGCCTTCAGGTCATAGCGGTGGCCCAGCGCATCCCCCGCGGAGTGGGTGTGCGTCGCGGAAATCAGGACATTTTCCTCCGGAATGCCGGTCGCCTCCCTGATCCGTTTCCTCGCTTCCACGGAAACCGTGCCGCGGATGCCGAGGAGGTCGCAGACGACCAGCGCGACTTTCTTTTTCCCGTCATCCACCACCAGCGCGCGGACGTGGAGTTCATCATGGACGTTCGCAGCGAGTTGCCTGCCGAAGTTGCCGATGATGGGAACTCCCAGGGCCGGGGTGATGTTGCTGGTGGCCGCACCAGCCCGCAGTTCTTCGCCACCGGAGGAAACCCACGGCAGGGAGCAAAGGGTCACACTGAATAGTATGGAGAGGTTCTTCATCATCATGACATGGAGCGCCCGGAGGGATGCATGCTCCGGATACCCTTTCTGAAACGCTTTCCCTTTCAGTGTTCCACACTCTTAAACCGTCTCATTCGGATGCTTTTCCGGAGATCTGACAAATGCCCGGACAGCACCGCCGTAACCGCATCCGATTTTACCTACCAAACCCATGAAACGCCGCGAACTCCTTTCCTCCATGGCCACGCTCGGTACCGGGCTGGTGTTGCTCCCCCACATGGCTGCCGCCGCCACCACCGCAGCCACCGGGGAATCCCTGCAGGTGGCCGTCGTCGGACTGAAGCGCGGCATGGACCACGTGAAGGCGCTGCTGAAGCTGCCGGGAGTGAGCATCAAATACGTGGCTGAGACGGACGAAGGCCGCCTGGCGAAGGGCATGAAAACCATCTCCGAAACCCAGAAGGAACCCTGCAAGGGCGTGACGGATTTCCGGACTTTCCTGGAGGACAAGGACCTTCATGCCGTGTTCATCGCGACGCCGAACTTCTGGCACACCCCGGCCGCCCTGCTTTGCATGGCCGCGGGCAAGCACGTCTATGTGGAGAAGCCCGGCAGCCACAACCCGCGGGAGGCGGAGATGATCGTCGAGTCCGCGAGGAAATACGACCGCCTCTGCCAGATGGGCAACCAGCGGCGGTCCTGGCCGGGCGTGGTCGAGGGCATCGCGAAACTCCATGACGGCGCGATCGGCAAGGTCCGCTACGGCAAAGCGTGGTATGACGCCAGCCGCAAGACCATCGGCAAGCGCGCGCAGCCGCCGGAAGGAAAGCTCGACCTCAACCTGTGGCAGGGTCCCGTGCCGGAGCGGGAGGACGTGATGGACTACGTCCACTACGACTGGCACTGGCGCACCCACTACGGCAACGGCGAGCTGGCGAACAACGGCGTGCATTCACTGGATGTCGTCCGCTGGGGACTCGGTGTGGACCATCCCAGCCAGGTCAGCTACCTGGGCGGGCGCTATTGGTTCGATGACAAGCAGGAGTTCCCGGACAGCGGCTCCGCCATCTATGACTTCGGCCACTGCGGCGCATCATGGGAGCAGAGCAGTTGCCACCCGTCTTCCGTGGAGAAACACGCCACCTGTGCCTTTTATGGTGAGGGCGGCAGCATGTACGTCATCGGCGGCAAATGCGTTTTCCATGACGAAAAGGGCGTGAAAACTTCCGAGACCGAAGGCCCCGCCGGAGATCCCGATCACATCGGCAATTTCCTCGATGCCATCCGTGGCAAGGCGAAACTCAACTCCGAGATCGAGGTCGGCCAGACCAGTGCCATGCTCTGCCACCTCGGCAACATCGCCTTCCGCACCGGTACGGTCGTCCGCTTCGACCCTAAGGCGAAGAAACTCATCGGCAACCCCGAAGGGGAAAAGCTGTGGGCACGGGAATACCGCAAGGGCTGGGACGCAAAAGTCTGACCTGCCTGGAACGACGGACCTGATGGAACCTCCGTCGATGGAGAATCCCATCAGGGTATGCGCGCGGATGAGATCAGTGCCGTGCCGGCATCACTCCTCCGTCTCCCCAGCCGCCAAGGCGAGCGCCTCTTCGGTGAGGCGGGTGATCTCGCTCCACTGGCCGGCGGCGACGAGGGCCTTGTCCACCATCCATGATCCGCCGATCGCGGCCACCACGGGAAGTTTCAGATACTCGAGGAGATTCTTCGACCCGATCCCCCCGGTGGGGATGAAGTTCACGCCGGTATGGCCGTATGGTCCGGCCAGGGCCTTGAGCATGCCCACACCGCCCGCCGTCTCCGCCGGGAAAAACTTCAGCAGCTTGCAGCCCAGCGCCATCGCCTGTTCCACCTCGCTGGGCGTCATGACGCCCGGGGAGAACTGGAGGCCGCAGGCATTCGCCGCCGCCACGTTCGCCGGATTAAGCCCCGGAGCCAGACCGAAGACCGCGCCCGCGTCCTTCGCCCGCAGCACCTGTTCCCTGTCGAGGAGCGTACCCGCTCCAAGCAGGATCTCCGGAAATGCCTTTGCGATGCGCCGGATGGAACCTTCCGCCGCCGCCGTGCGGAAGGTGATTTCCATGATGTCCAGCCCTCCCTTCAGCAAAGCTTCTGCAAGCGGCTCCGCGTCTTCCTCACGGTCCAGCACCACCACGGGCACGATGCGTCTTCTGGCGATTCGATCCAACATGGACCGAAGATGGAAGCTCCCCGGCCACAGGTCCAGAAGAGATCTGTGTTTCCGGCAGCCAGTCCGCGCGATGGAAAATGGCGGTCCGGCCGATCACCCCCCAGGGAAACCCATTAACCTGTGGGATGAGTCAGTCGGACCGCCCGAGTGTCGCGACATTTCGTGATATAGCACCGGACGTGCCAACCCACGCGCGACCTATGGAAGAACCTGCTGAACCGCTGGCGGCGCAGCGGGAACGGAGGCCAGTGCGGGCCTACGGCTTATCCAATGGTGGATGAACGCCAGCTTCTCCGTCACGGCATCTGACAGGATGAAGGGATAGGGATCCGCCATGCCCATGCTGCGGTTGAGACTGTTGATGACGAACCGCAGTGCATGCCAGTTCTCCCGGATGGAGGGGAAGTCCAGGCCGTAGGGATTCTGGAGCGCCCGGTGCTCCCCTTTCAACCGGATCTCAACTCCCCCTGCGGAGGCGGATTCCAGGGTGTCCATGATATGGAGATAGTGGGACCATGTCTCCGCCCAGTCCTCCCAGGGATGGGCTGCCGCATACGGAGTCACGAAACGGACGCCCCAGTCAGCGGGAGGTCCGGCCTGATAGTAGCTCTGCAGCGCTGCCCCGTAGTCCGCACGCTCGTCACCGAACATCCCCCGCACTTCATCGATCCGCGGATCCGACCTTACCAACAGATCCCAATAGTAGTGGGCGCATTCATGCCGGAAGTGTCCCAGCAGGGTGCGGTAGACCTCCCGCATGTTGAGCCGGGTTTTCTCCCGCACCGCATCATCCGCCTCTTCCAGGTTGATGGTGATGATGCCGTTCATGTGCCCGGTGAGGATGCGCTCACTCTCCGACATCGGCGTGGCGGGATCCGCAAGAAAGGCGAAGGCAAGCCCGTTCGCCGCGTCCACCGTCTTCGGGATGACGGGCAACCGCAGTTTCAGCAGCGAATAGATCAGCCTGCGCTTCGCAGCTTCCATCTTCACCCATGATTCACGGTTTCCGGGTGCGGATAGGTCCGGGATCACCTGGACCAGGCGGCAGGAGATACAGAACGCCTCCGGATCATCCGCCGCAATCATCCAGTTGCAGGCGTTCTCCGCCTCATAGTTCCGGCACTTCCGGTAAAGGAAACCCTCCGCTTCCGGAATCAGGCTCCCCCATTCCCCACCCGCTCCGGTCAGGACGGAGATCTGGAGCCGGTCCGGCAGGAACCCCAGCGTGTGGTTGCAGGAAATACAGAACGTGTTTTCGAAAAACAGGCGTTCCCCACAGTGCTGGCAGAAATAGACGTTCATGAACTCAGAAAATCGCCTGCAGCAGCTTCACCATCGCCATGATCACGCCGATCAGGCCGGCGCCGATACCCAGGAAGCTGACGATTCCCCCGCGCACGCTGGGAGCGAGGGAAAGGATGATTCCCAGCAAGCCGAAGATGATCGCCACCCCTGCGAGGAGGAACACGAGGAAACCATTGTTGACGACGAAGATCAGAATCGCGGCCACCAGCGCGATCAGTGAAGGAAGGCTGAAGGATGCTTTGGAATTTGCCATAATCCCACCTATACACCCGCTTCCGCATTCCGCCCCCAAAAATTTCGCCAGGTGATGGGCAGGAAACGGATACCCTTGGCGGATCCCCCCTCACTTCCCGCCCGCGTCCTTCTCCATCGCGTTGAGCAGGATGCGCAGCGCGCCGCCGGAGATCCACACCTCCCACACCAGGCATGCCAGCGAGGCGGCCATCAGCGCCAGCGCGATGGTGAACGCCACCATGGCCGTCACCTTCCAGGATCCGACCACGCCCAGCATCGCCACCACGCACAGGAATAGGCTCAGCGCCCCCAGCAACTGCATCGCGCGGATCAACGTCAGCCTGCGCCGTAAGTTGGCGATCTGTGCCTCCAGCAGCACATCCCCTGCCACCAGCCAGTCGCTGTGCAGCTTCCGGATCAGTGCCGCCAGGTGCAGGAACCGGTTCGTGAAGGAAAGGAACAGCAGGCTGATGGCGGGGAACAGCAGGGCGGGCGTGGAGACCTCGAGTGTCATGGCGGTATTATCCACGAAAATTCCCATGAATAAATCCTCTTGAGAACCTGTCATAGCGATCTAACTTAAAATCGAATCCGACAATCTATGACCATGAAATCCATCACACTCACCATCGGTGCCGTCCTTACGGCCCTCACCCTTTCAAACTGCGCGGACATGGGTCCGAACACCCAGCGCGGAGCCGCAACGGGCGCCATCATCGGCGGCGTCGCCGGCGGCGTGCTCGGCCACCAGTCCGGCCGCGGACTTGAAGGCGCCGCCCTGGGAGCCGCAGCAGGCGGTGTGGCAGGCGGCGCCATCGGCAACAACCGGGACCAGCAGGAGCGCCGCTACTACCGCGACCGCGACTACCGCTACTGAACCGCTTTCCGGCCTATATCAGTGGAGAGGACGTCCGGGAAATCCGGGCGTCTTCTTTTTTTGGATGATTTGTGCCACCGGGGCCTCTTAACTCCAGTCGATTCCGAAACCCCGTATGCCCCGCCTCCTCGCCGCCCTCTTCCTGCTGTTCGGTTGCAGCTTGCCAGCCCTCGCCCAGTTCAAACTTCCCGGAGGGACCTCCAGCACCACGCTGATGGTGCCGGAAACCAGCACCATCGCCCCCGGCAAGCCCTTCACCGTGGCACTGAAGCTGACCCACCCCGCGGAGTGGCACAGCTACTACAAGAATTCCGGCGGCATCGAGAAATCACCCACCATCACCTGGACGCTGCCGGAGGGCTTCTCCGCCGGTCCCATCCAATGGCCGGTCCCGGAACTGAAGGACCTGAGCGCCGGGGACTTGGTGATGAAAAGCCTCATCTACTCCGGCAGTCCCGTCTTTCTGGTGGACATCACTCCACCTGCGACGCTCACAACGGGCACTCCCGTGACCCTCACGGCAAAGGCGGAGTGGCAAATCTGCAAGACGGCCTGCATCGATGAGTCCGCCACCTTCACCCTCAAGCTGCCCGTCGCGGACGCCCCCGTGGTGGACGCAGCCCACGCCGCCCTCTTCACCGCCGCACGCCAGGCGCTCCCCGCCACCAATCAGGATTGGAAGGCCGCCGCAAAACCCCAGGGCGACGGCATCCTGCTCACCCTCACCCCCGTTTCCGAAAAGGCGAAGGGCGTACAGGCTTTCGATTTCCTCTTCATCCCGGACCAGCAGTTCATCGTGCCGGTGACCGCCAATACGGGCATCTCACTGCAGGACGGCGCATGGCAGGTCCCGCTGAAACGCCGCACGGAGCAGATCAGCATGGATGAGATCCCACAGGAGGACGCCTTCTCCGGCATCCTCGTTTCGAAAAGCGCCGCCTTCCCGCCCGTCGCCATCGGCACCATTTCGCTGAAGGAATCCACTGCCACCCCCGCCCCGGCGGATGCCACCGTGCCCGCGCCGGACCAGACTTTGCTGGTCATCATCGGCGGCATGTTCCTCGGCGGCCTCATCCTCAATCTCATGCCCTGCGTCTTCCCCGTCATCGGGCTGAAGATTTCCGGCTTCGTCCAGCAGGCCGGGCATGACCGGCGGAAGATCGTCCTGCACGGCCTCATCTTCACCCTCGGCGTGCTCATCTCCTTCTGGTTGCTCGCTCTCGCCCTCTACCTCGGCGGCATCACCAGCTGGGGGAACCAGCTCCAGGACCCGCGGGTCAGTTTCATCGCCATCGTCATCATGCTCCTGCTCGGCATGAACCTCTTCGGGGTCTTCGAGATCGGCACCTCCGCGACCGGCGTCGGCGGGGACCTCGCGCGGAAGTCCGGCATCGCCGGAACCTTCTTCTCCGGCGTGCTGGCCACCCTGGTCGCCACGCCATGTTCCGGTCCTTTCCTCGGCACCGCCATCGGCGCCGCGGCCCGCCTGCCCGCCGTGCCGTTTTTCATCGCCTTCACCTTCATGGGCCTCGGTCTTTCGCTGCCCTACCTCGTCCTTTCCGCCTTCCCCGCGTTGATCGAAAAACTCCCACGCCCCGGCGCGTGGATGGAGTCGTTCAAGCAGGGCATGTCCTTCCTCCTGTTCGCCACCGCCGGCTACTTCCTGTGGGTCTATGGCGCGCAGGTCTTCGACCACAATGAGGGACAGAAGGGCCTCTGGGTCATGATCGGCATCAGCATCATCGCCTGCGCCGCATGGATCTACGGCCGCTGGAGCCTGCCATACCGCACCGCGAAGGTACGCATCGCCGCCCGCATCATCGCTCTCGCCTTCGCAGCTACCGGCACCCTCCTAGCCTGGCCATGGCCCGTCCCCACCGTCCAGGCCGCGGATGCCGCCAACAAGCTCGAGTGGCACCCATGGTCCCAGGAGGAAGTCGAGCGCCTGCTCGCCGCCGGCCAACCGGTCTATGTCGATTTCACCGCGAAGTGGTGCCTCACGTGCCAAGTCAACAAGAGCCGGGCCTACACCCCGGATGTCGTGAAACTGATGAAGGACAAGAACATCGTCGCCCTCAAGGCGGACAAAACCAACACAAGTCCCGCCATCGACGCGAAGCTGAAGGAACTCGGCCGCACCGCCATCCCCGTCAACGTCCTTTACATCCCCGGACAGCCGGAGCCGGTCATCACGCCCGAGCTGCTGTCACCGGAGGTGCTGAAGGAAATCTTCGGAAAAATCCCGTGATGCAGGTTTCAGGATGCAGGATCCAAGATCCACGGAAATGGCCTGACTCTTGGTGATGGTGGAAGGAACCACGGGTTACGCGGATTCAGATTCCACGCTTCGTTTCGAATCCGTATAATCCTTTAATCCGTGGTCAAAAAAGGCGCGTGAGTCATGGCGTCGAACCCAACCCGGAGGACGCCTGAATCCCGCCTCACCCCCTCAGCGCGTCGATCTTCTCCTTCACCTCCTGCCACGCGACTTCATGCGGCGGCTTCCCGGACTTGGCGGCCAGGGCAGCGGCGACACCCGCCGACTCGCCCATGCCTACTGCATTTCCAGTAACACGGTAGCTGGAGTGGGACACGAAGTCCCCGCTGATGCAGCGGCCCGCCATCAGCAGCCCGTCCACATCCTTTGCGATCAGCGCGCGCAGGGGGATGTCATACGCCTTCACCTTGATGCCCGTGGCATGGCTGGACGCCTTCTTCTCGTTGTGCTCCCCGGTGGTGGCGTGGATGTCCACGCCGAAGGTCGCGCGCGTCACCGCGTCATCATGACGGGCACCGGCGATGATGTCGTCCGTGGAAACCGTGTAGCGTCCGGCGATGCGGCGGCCGTCCCGCACGCCGATCTGTTCCGCCGTGGCGACAATCTGGAGACCCTCCCAGCCACCTCCCAGTCCGCGCAGCCCGTCGATCATCTTGTTCATCTCCGCCCGCGCGTTCACCGTCGCGCGCGTGACCGCCGCCGGGTCGAAGGGCTTCACCCCATACTCATGGTTGAACATGGCGAACAAGAGATTCTCCTTCACATGCCAGAGCGTGGGTGAGCCGTAGGATGGGTAGTGGCCGAATTTCTGGATCTCCTTGCGGATGGCGTTCTTCTTGTCGCCGTTGCTGTTCTCCCCCTCCAGGGGCTTGCCGAAGCGGACGAACCCGCGCAGCTTCTCCGGGTCCCGGACGATGAGCAGCGCGTTGAGCGACATCGGCTGGCACGGGCAGGTCGCAGTGTCGCCATAGGAAGGATCCCCCAGGGAAAAGGTGCAGCCCGCCAGCGCACCCAAGTCACCGTCACCGGTGCAGTCGATGAAGACGGGCGCGGTCCAAGCCTGCCGCCCGGCCTTCGAGTCCGTGATGATGGTGGTCAGTTTCCGCCCGTCGCGGAAGGCGGCGGCCACCCGTGTGTGGTATTGGAAAGTGACACCCGCCTCCACGCAGAGCTCCTCCAGCAGCAGCTTCAGCGCCTCCGGGTCATAGCTGAACGCGCTGGCGCTGCTGCCGGTGTAGGCCCCGCGCTGCTCCAGTTTCGTCCGCAGTTCCTTTGCGAATCCCGGCTTCGCGAAATCAAGGAAATACCCCAGCAGACCCGCCGTCCACACTCCGCCCAGGCAGCCCCGCCATTCGAAAAGCCGCACCTTCGCCCCCGCCCGCGCCGCCATGATGGCAGCCGTCACACCCGCAGGTCCCGCCCCGCAGACGATGACATCCGCATCTCCGGTCAGCGGCGCATTTTCCGCCGGGATGGTGAACGTCTTCCCATCACCCGCAGGCACCGCTGCGGCGGCTGCGGCGGTCGTGAGCATGGCTGGAGATCCGAAGGCGGCGAGGGTCTTGCCAAGGAAATGGCGGCGGTTCGTTTTCATGGGCGGATTTTTGGGGATAGGACAAAACGCGCCCTCCCGGGAAATCCTTGCAAATCTCCGTCATCATTTCCGTGGGGCAGGGACCGCATTCCCATGCGGTCACGTGGGGGGCGGCCACCGCCATCCTCCGACCCCATCCTGCCACAATACTCCCCCATATCCTCCAAAGAGGACGTCTTAGACCATCCGGCATCCCGGGGACTCCTCCGCCGCCCCCCGCCGGACGCCATGGAATGGCGTCCCTGCCTCCATCAATAAACGATCCGCACGGGAGTGCCCACCCGCACGTTGTCGAACAGGATCGGCACGAACTCATGCGGCAGGCGGATGCAGCCGTGGGACGCAGGTTCACCCGGCTGCGGAATCAGCCCGCCATGCATGCCGATGCCGTAGGAAGTGAGACGCATCCAGTAGGGCATCGGCGCTGGCACATACTTTTCACCCGGCCCCTTGCGGGTGCTCGGTTTCGCGTCGCCGTTTACCACGTTGCCGAACTCATCCTCGATCCAGCCGTAGCGGTTCGAGTATTTGTCCACGATCTTTTCCGTGATCCGGTAGGTGCCGCCCGGAGTTCCATGTCCCTCCTTGCCGGTCGCCACATAGGTCCAGCCCACCTCACGACCCGCGCGGCGCACGAACGCCTTCTGCTCGGAAAGGTTGATGGTCACCGTCACCTCACCGGGGCCGCCGTCATCATACCACTGGTACATGACACGCTCCGCCTTCGGCAGCGGCCTCGGCGGCTCATTGGACGGCGCGCATGAGAACATCGTGAAAGCGGCTGGAAGGCAGAGAAGCCCTGGGATCTTGGTGAGAACTCGGCGCATGGGGAGATTCAGGAAAGTGGCTTGGTGGTGGGGCGTCCCAGCCAGTGGCCGCCGCTGCGCACCATTACCTCCGGACGATTCCCCGGTCAAGGCCGCGTGACTTTGCCGTCACCGGTTATCCATTGCAGCGGGCCTTGCACATCCCTTCCAACGCGCCTAACAGTGGCGCGGCACATGATCCATTTCTCCATTTTCGGCATCCCCGTCGCAGTCCAGCCCTTCTTCTGGGTGACCATGGCCCTGCTGGGCGGCGCACTGAGACCGGATACCATGACACCCGAGGGACTGCTGGAGCTGGCCCTCTTCATGCTCGCCGGGTTCATCTCCATCATGGTGCATGAGCTGGGCCACGCCCTGACCATCAAACACTACAGGCTGCCGACCTCCATCACTCTCCAGGCCTTCGGCGGCTACGCCACTTATCCCTCCGGCCGCCTGTCCCGCCCGCAGAACTTCCTCGTCACCGCCGGTGGTCCCGCCGCCCAGCTCGTGCTGGGACTCATCGCCCACATCCTCCTCCACTACCTGCCATTCAACCAAGGGATCTTCATGTTCCTCGACTCACTGAGATGGGTCAGCGTGGCGTGGGCGATCCTCAACCTTTTTCCCGTCCTGCCTCTGGACGGCGGCCAGTTGGTCAATGCCGTGCTGGGACCGGCACGTATCCGCATCACCCTCTGGATCACCATCATCACCGCCGTTGGCGTCGCGCTGCTCGCACTCGCCCTCCACCCGCGGCAGATCTTCCTGGCGATCTTCTTCGGCATGTTCGCCTTCCAGGCCGGACAGGCACTCCGCGAGACACGCTGGCGCTGACATCTACCAGAGAAGCAGGCGCAGTGCGGCGAGCGTGGCGAAACCCACGATCATCCACTCGAACGCCGCCTGCGGCACGTGCCGGATGAGCCACCGACCGCCGAAGATGCCCACCACCACGCCGGGCAGCAGCTTCGCGTTCTCCAGCAGGCTGTCCGGAGTGATGAGCGCCAGCCGCGCGTTCATCGGCACTTTCAGAATGTTGATCAGCAGAAAGAAACGCGCGCCGATGCCGATGAGTTCCATCTTCGGGATCCTCCGCCCCAGCAGGTAGAGCTGGATCACCGGCCCCGCAGCGTTCGCCAGCATGGTCGCAAATCCACCCAGCACACCCGCTCCCGCGCCGAACGCCCGTGACTCACCGATGCGGTCGAACAGCGCCGGCCTCAGTCTCCGGAAAACCTGCAGCGCCACCATCGACAGAACACAACCACCGATGACCTTGCGCGCCAGCTTGTCGTCGATCGCGCCCAGCAGCCACCACCCCAACCCCAGCCCGATCAATGCGGGCGCGAGCAACTTCCACACCGGCCCCCAGGAGCCGAACTTCCTGAACGCGGGATACGCCATCAGGTCCGCCACGATGAGCAACGGCAGCGCCAGCCCCACGGACGCCTTCGGCCCGTAGATGTCTGCCAGCAGCACCACGGAAATCATCGAGATGCCGCTGAACCCTGACTTCGACAGACCGATGCAAAGAGCGGCCAACAACGCCAACGCATAGACACGGGGATCCGACAACATCTCGCCGGGGATCCTTGCCCATCCCCCACGCTTCCGTCCACCCGCACTTGAAAAATTCCGCGGGAAAGACGAAGGTATGGATTCGTTCACGCCGCCATGCTTTCCCGCATCCTCCGCCACACCTTGCGCTTCCCCATCCGGAGCGCCGTATCGCTGGTGATGGCGGTCACATGCACCGCCCTGCTGCTCGCGCTGCCGGGGGCGACCATGTATTTCATCGACACCATCATCCCGCAGAAGCGGCAGGACCTCATCCTGCCCACCGCCGGCATCGTGGTGGGAGCCATTTTCGCCCGCCAGCTCCTCTTCACCCTCCGCACCTGGTTCAACAACGTGCTGGAGCTGAAGCTCACCCACATCATCCGGGTGGAGCTTTATGACAAGCTCCAGCGCCTGCCGGTGAAGTGGTTCGACTCCAACTCCTCCGGGGAGATCATGTCGCGCGTCTCCGACGACGTGCCCGCGACCAACCGCGTCATCATCGAGGGCATCGACCAGGCGGTCGCCGCCGCGCTGCAGTTCCTCATCGTCATCGGCTACATGCTGTTCCACTCCTGGCAGCTCACGCTGGTCACCCTCATCCCCCTGCCTTTCATCGGCATCATCACCTCCTGGTGGGCGAGGCGCGCGGAGCCGAAATGGAGGGAATCCTCCGAAGCATCCTCCGCGCTCAATGCCCTGTTGCATGACAACCTCTCCGGCATCCGGCAGATCAAGGCCTACACCGTCGAGCCGGAGGCCCTCATGAACTTCGACGAGGCTTCACGGAAGGTTGGGGAAAAGCAGATGAACGTGATGCGCGGCCAGTCCGTCGTGTGGCCGTCCGTCTCCTTCATCGCGGAGTCCGGCATCGTCCTCATGCTCGCCTTCGGCACGCTTTGGACCATCCAGGGAAAGATCAGCTCCGGCGTGGTCATGAGCTTCCTGGTCGCATGGGGGTTCCTGTTTGATCCCATCTCCCGCATCAACGCGCTCTCCCAGACCTTCACCCGCGGCATCGTTTCCGCAAAGCGGATCTTCGCCATTCTGGACACCCCGGATGAAACCCACCTCACCGACGGCCTGCGCCCCGAAGTGATGAAAGGCCATGTCCTTTTCGAAGATGTTTCCTTCAACTACTCCGATGAGGCACCCGCCGTCAGCAACCTCACCCTGGAGGCACGACCCGGAGAAACCATCGCGCTCGTGGGGGCAACCGGCGCGGGCAAGTCCACCGCGCTCAACCTCCTCACCCGTTTCTACGAACCCACCTCCGGCCGCATCCTCATCGACGGCAACCCGCTCTCCGGGCTGTCAAAGGAATGGCTGCGCGACAACACCGGCTACGTGACGCAGGACAACTTCCTCTTCAACACCACCCTGCGCGAGAACCTCCTGCTGGCGAAGAAAGACGCCACCGATGAGGAACTGTGGAAGGCGCTGGAACTGGCGAACGCCGCGGAGTTCGTCCAGCGTTCCCCGCAGGGTCTGGACACCATCGCCGGGGAGCGGGGCAGCCGCTTCTCAGGGGGCGAAAAGCAACGTCTCTCCATCGCCCGCGCCCTGCTGAAGAACCCGCCGCTGCTGCTGCTGGATGAGGCCACATCCGCCCTCGACAACCGCACGGAGCGACTCGTCCAGCAGGCCCTCGAAAATTTACGCAGTGATCGTACCTGCTTTGTCATTGCCCATCGGCTTTCCACCGTCCAGAAGGCTCACCGCATCTGCGTCCTCGACCGCGGCCGCCTCATCGAACAAGGCACGCACGAAGAACTGATCGCGGCCAACGGATCCTATGCGCGGCTTTGCGAAGCAACGCTCTCCGTCACAGACAAAACTTCCCACGACTGAAAACTCCTCCAAAATCCCTCTCACATCCCTCACATGGAAACCTTGCTCCAACTCCCGGAAGATGAAGCCCCCAGCACCATTTCCGAAGTTCTCGCCGCCCTCCGCAAACAAGACCTCGAACCGCGCCACGAAAAGAAGTCGTGGGGTGACTGGATCCACCTGGAAGGCTACACCACCGTCATCAGCATCGAATCGAACCGCGGCCTGAGCCGTTCCGCCACCGTCGAACACGGCGAGGGCGAGGAGCAGGATGAGCCCATCCCGTCGATCTTCCGCGCCTTCGGCCACATCGGCTGGCACGGTATCGACGACGACGGCGAGTTCGAACTTTGAGTCTGGCCGGGATCGCATACTGGGACCGCGGAATTCATTCCGCCCCGGAGAATCCAGCCAGCGAAGCCAAGCGGAATGAATTTCGCGGTCCCACCTCCCTCTGGGAAAATCAGTTGGCTATCGGCTATCTCCTGACATCACCGCCCCCCTCTTCCCTTCAACGTTCGATGTTGGACGTTCGATGTTCGACGTTCCCCCTTAGAACGCCATCATGTCCCGCAGCGCCTGGGCAGTGGGAATGATCTCCCCCTTCCACTCCGTGTCCGGCTTCCGGGTGATGGTCACGTTCTTCGGCAGCTTGGAGATGTCATAGCGTCCGCCGGGGCCTTGGTAGATAACCACCTCGATGGGCTTCTGACCTTCCTTCAGGTGCTGATCATCCACAAAAACACAGTTCTGGAAGATGCAGTTCCGCGTCACCAGGACGAAGCTGGACGGAACCTTGCAGTCCACGAAGCGGCAGTTCTCAAACCTGAACCACGGATGGTTCAGGTAGTTGGCAGGCTCCCGGTCGCGGAATGAGATCGGTGGCAGATCGACCTTCTCGAACACGCAGGTCCGCGCACGGAATCCGACATCCACGACGTTCCACTCCAGGGCGAGGCGGTTCGTGACGAGGCAGTTCTCGAAATAGAACTTCGTCGCCTGGTCCTCGCCATACCACCAGCCGCCCTTGTTGAAGCCGCAGTCGTTGATCCAGCAGTTCAGGAAAAAGTTTTTGCAGGCATGGTCCGCCAGGAAGCTCAGCCCGTCGAAGCTGGCTTTCGTAGCCACAATGGTTCCCCAGTTGGTGAGGATGTTGGTCTTGCCGGACCACACCGTTCCCTTTGGCACAACGATGTTCGCCCGCTGCTGTTTGTTGCGCTCCCCGATCATGATGCCGTCGCTGATCCGCTGCTTCAGCGGAGGCACGGTCATCGACTCCAGCCACCTTCCCTTCAGGGCGAACGGCTTCTCCACCACCGGCGGGTTGACCACCGGGATGTCGATCTTCGGAATATCCTTCAGCTCCACCGGATCCGTGCCGCGGGAGTCTTCCTCGAACTCCACCCCCTCGTTCTGCATCCCCGCGGAAAGCTCCAGCAGCAGTTGTTCCCCTTCCTTCCGGATCGCCAGCGCCTCGTCCACCTGGCCCGCCTTCGTCAGCGTCGCCTGCTGCTCGCGCATGGTCTTCATCAGCGCTTCCACGACCCTCGCCCGCGCGGCGTTCGCATCCTTCATGATGACGTCGCGGGCCGCGATATATTTTCCCCGCAGATCCACGATGCCCGGGTCCGCGTGGGTAGTGGTCTGGCCGGACTTTGTGATGGATTCCGCCTCCTCACGGACACGGATGAGCGCCTCCAGGTCACCCGTCGCCCTCACCTTTTCCTCCAGCGCCTTCAGCGCGGCGACATATCTCTGGGAAAGCTCCGCCTGCTTGAACAGCGCGTCGGTCTCGGATTTCTCGATCTCCGTGGAGGCGGATTCCTTCAGCTTCTCCACGAATTCGCTGGCATGGGCAGGCAATACCACAAGAGCGCAGGAAAGCAGTGGAGGCAGAAACTTTCCGAGGTACATGAGGAAACCAACTATCCGCGTGACCAAATCATGTCAATGAAACGCGGGTCGGCAGACAGAGGCACCTTTCCTGCCATCAGAACGCCATCATATCCCGCAGCGCCTGCGCCGTGGGAATGGTCCCGCCTTTCCACTCCGTGTCCGGCTTCCGGGTGATGGTCACATTTTTCGGCAGTTTCGAGATGTCATACCTTCCGCCCGGCCCGACGTAGATGACCACATCGATCGGCTTCTGCCCCTCCTTCAGGCCCTCATCATCCACAAAAACGCAGTCCTGGAAAATGCAGTCCCTCGTCACCAGCACGAAACTCGACGGAACCTTGCACCCCACGAAGCGGCAGTTCTCGAACCTGAACCACGGGTGATTCAGATAGTTCGCCGGCTCCTTCTCCTTGAAGGAGACCGTCGGCAGTTCCACCTTCTCGAACACGCTGGTCCGCACGCGGAATCCGTTGTCCACCACGTTCCATGCGGAGGCCAGGGATTTGCCGACCACGCAGTTCTCCAGATAGTATTTCGACGCTTGGTCCCAACCCCACCAACCGCCACCGCGGTTGAGGGTGCACTCGTCGAAGGAGCAGTTCACGAAATAAGAATCACTCGCCAGATCGCCGAGAAATTTCAACCGCTCGAAGGAGGATTTCGTCGCCACGATGTAGGCCGCCGAGGAAAAGATCCTCGTGTCCCTGCCCGACCAGACCGTCCCTTTCGGCAGCACGATGGTCGGCCACTTCTTCTTGCCCCTGTCGCCAAGGACCACCTGCTCGCTGATCCTCTGTTTCAGTGGCGGGAGCGTCATCGACTCCAACCACGTTCCCTTGATCGAGAATGGTTTCTCGAACAGGGCGGGCGCGGTCGTGGGGACGTTGATTTCCTTCAGTTCCTTCAGCTCCGTCGGTCCTGTGGCGCGCGCATCCTCCTCGAACTCCACCCCCTGGTTCTGCGTCCCGGCGGAAAGCTCCAGCAACATCTGCTCGCCCTCCTTCCGCACCGCCAGCGCCTCATCCACCTGACCCGCTTTCGTCAGCGCCGCTTCCTTCTCGCGGATGGCCCTGGTCAACGATTCGACGACCTTCCCACGCGCCGTGTCGGCGTCCTTCATGATGACGGTTCGGGCCGCGATGTATTTCTCCCGCAGGTCCGTGATGCCCTTGTCCCCGTGGGAAGTCACCTCCCCGGACTTCGTGATCGAGTCCGCTTCCTCCCGCACGCGGATGATCGCATCCAGATCCCCGGTCGTCCGGACCCTCTCCTCCAGCGACTTCAACGCCGCGACATACTTTTGCGAAAGCTCCGCCTGCCTGAAGAGTGCGTCAGTCTCGGATTTCTCGATCTCCAGCGAAGCGGATTCCCTCAGTTTATCCACAAACTCGCCAGCATGAACCGGCAGCACCACCAGGGCACAGGATAGCAATGGGGGCACGAGCTTTCCGAAATACATTAGGAAAACCAACTATCCGCCTGGCCATGGCATGTCAATGAAACGCGCCATCAGCCGTTCCCACCGTGGAACGCGGCAGATATACCATGAACAAGCTCCACGGACCAGACCGCCACGCCCTACCATGTTTCCACATCCACCCGTTCCATCCGGACGTGGATTTCATCCATCGCAGGAAGGGATCTGGAAACTTTCTCCAACGCGGACCATGCGAATGCGGTGGCCAGGCGGGCGCGGGCCTCCAGCGACCGTCCGGTCACCAACCCTGCCAGATATCCGGCCAGCAACGAGTCTCCGGCCCCAACGGTACTGACGACCTCCACCTCCGGCGGCTTCGCATGGAGCGTGCCTTCCTTCGTGTGGAACAATGCCCCCTTTTCCCCCATGGACAGGACAATGTGCCCGATCCCCTCCCCCAACTGCCGCAGAACCGGCGCGGGATCCGCAACCAGCGCTTCCGGAGGGATGCCCATCACCTCCGCCAGTTCGTGCTCGTTCGGTTTGATGAGATCCACTCCCAGGTCGAGCGCCAGTGCCAAGGCCTCCCCGCTCGCATCCACAGCAACCCACGCCCCACCCGCTTTCGCTATCTCCAGCAGGTCGCGGAAATGCGCGGGTTCCACCCCGGATGGCAGGCTTCCACCGAACACACACCACTTCCCCGGCGTGGCCAGTTCACCCACCGTCCTGACCAACCTGCTCCACCCAACGCCATCAGGACTCAGTCCGGGAAAATTGATGTCCGTCGTGCCTGCGCTCCTGTCACCGATGATCTTGATCCCGGTTCGGGTCTCTCCGGGGATACGGATGAATGCATCGTCGATGCCCGTCTCACGAAACAGCTTCTCGAAAAGCGCGGGATTGTCCTCCCCCAGAAATCCGGTCGCCATGCAGGGAATCCCGTACGCGGCCAGCAGCGCCGCTACATTCACACCCTTTCCCCCTGCTTGACGGTGATGCCAGTCCACACGATTGACCTTCCCCGGCACAAATGTCTCCAGATGGACGGTGTGGTCGATCGCAGGATTGAGTGTGATGGTGATGATTTCTGCCATGGCTGCCGGGGTCCTTCCTGCCGCCATCTCCCCACATGCCTGCGGGTGAAGCGAACAGAAAAGTGCGCAACCCAATCCAAATCATCACTATCACTTATGGATTAGAACCTTGTCATAGCCCGTGTCTATGGGATGATCAGATCATGGATCTGCGCCAGCTCGAGTATTTCACCACCATCATCCGCGAAGGATCCCTCACTGCGGCGGCGAAGGCGTGCCAGGTCGCCCAGCCATCACTGAGCCAGCAGCTCAAAGCACTTGAGGATGAGCTTGGCGAGCCGCTGGTCCACCGCAGGCCGCGCGGCGTGGAGCCAACCAGCGCCGGGTTGGTCCTGTTGGAACATGCCACCCGTCTTCTCGATGAGGCCAGGAAGCTGCGCGAACGCTTCGAAAAGCGGCGCGAAACCCAGGAAGGCAGGGTCACCTTCGGCATCATCCCCACCATCGCCCCCTACCTGTTGCCAAAGCTGCTCAAGCCGTTCCGCGAGGTCTACCCCAAGATCGACCTCCAGATCCAGGAAGCACGCACCGGCGAGCTGATCCAGCAGATCGTCGACGGGACCATCGAGTTCGCCGTGCTGAGCGATGTCGCGCCGCAGGTCCTCAAGAAGTGGTCGCTCCATGTGAAGGAACTTTTCCGCGAGCCGCTGCTGCTCGCCCTGCCCGCGAACCACCCCCTGTCCCGCGCGAAGTCCGCCCCCCGCCCCGATCAACTGGCGGCGGAGGAACTCATCCACCTGAAAGACGGCCACTGCCTCACCGACCGCACCCTGAAAGTCTGCCGGCTCAAGCGGCTGGACGCCCGGCTGGAGTGCGACCAGCTCGGCACCGCCCTCGCCATGGTCGCCTCCGGCATGGGCTTCGCGGTCGTCCCGGAGTTCGCCGCACGGACGCGCAATGACCCATCGCTGGTTTTCCGCCGCTTCGCGAACCCCGATCCGGAGCGCACCATCAGCCTGCTCAAGCGCCGGGCGCAACCGCTTTCAATGGCCGCAAAGGAGCTCGCCAATCTTCTCCAGGGCATCCAGGCGGAGCTGCGGTGAGGGAGTGGCGAAGCGACCCGTGGATCACGCACCCAGCGTCGGATCATAGTCCTTCGGCGCGCGGACGATCTTCTCGATCGCGTGCTTGGTGACCAGGTTCCCGGCGCTGGACCGGCTCTTGATGCCGAACTCGAAGAACGGCAGCGGGCGGATCAGGTTGCGCATCCGCAGCACCGGCTTCAGGTGGACCAGCAGCATCTGCTGGGCGCTTTCCTCCTCCGTCTTGTGGACGGCGAAGTAGAGGATGCGCGTGCCGGGCGTGCCCTTCGTCAGGTCGTATTCCTTGTCGCGGGTGATGCCGCCCATGCGGAAACGCTTCGCCAGGATCGGCCCGTCGCGGCCGTCGCGGTAGATCATGGAGTAAACGAGATCCTCGTCCTTGCGCAGGATCGCCACGCGCAGCGGCTTCTGGCCGACGAAGACCTTCTCCGCCACCTTCAGCACCCGCATCTTGCCATCTCCCGTGAAGGTGATGAGGTCATCCAGCGTGGAGCATTTCTCCAGCGGCTCGCCGTCCTTTTTCAGGCCGTAGCCGGCGAAGCCGTTCTTCGCGTCCAGGTAGAGCGTCTCCGTCGCGGCGACGACCTGCGTGCGGTCCACGCGATCGAACGATGAAATCTCCGTCCGCCGTTCGCGGTCCTTGCCGTATTTCCGCATCAGCTCCTCATACCAGCGGATGGTGTAGCGCGTGAGGTTGCGGAGGTTCTTCTCCGTTTCCTCGATGGACTTCTCCAGTGCCTTGATCTCCTCGTCCGCCTTGAACGAGTCGAACTTCGAGATACGCTTGATCCGGATCTCCGTGAGCCGGACAATGTCGTCCTGGGTCACCTCGCGCTTGAGTAGCGGCTTGAACGGGGTGAGGCCCTTGTCGATGGCGGTGATGACTCCTTCCCAGGTCTCCTCTTCTTCGATGTCGCGGTAGATGCGGTTCTCGATGAAAATCTTCTCCAGGGAGCTGAAGTGCCATTTGTCGGCCAGCTCGCCCAGTTTGATCTCCAGCTCCTGCCTCAGCAGGTCCTTCGTCTGGAGGGTCACGCGGCGGAGGATCTCCGAGACGGGCATGAAGACCGGCTTTCCGTCCGCGATGACGCAGGCGTTCGGGGAAATGCTCAGCTCGCAGTCGGTGAAGGCATAGAGCGCATCGCGGGTGTTCTCCGCATCCGCTCCGGCAGGCAGGTGGACGAGGATGTCCGCGTGGGCCGCCGTGTTGTCCTCGATCTTGGCGATCTTGATCTTCCCTTTGTCCGCCGCCGCGACGACGGAATCCATCAGGTTCCCCGTCGTGGTGCCGAACGGGATCTCAGTGATGCGCAGCAGGCCCTTCTTGTCCGTGGCGATGCGGGCACGCACACGCACCTTTCCGCCGCGCAGGCCGTCATTGTACTGGCTGGCATCCATGATGCCCCCGGTCGGGAAGTCCGGCACCAGTGTGAACGGCTGCTCGCGCAGCACGGCGATGGACGCCTCGATGAGTTCGTTGAAATTGTGCGGCAGCACCTTGCAGGCGAGACCCACGGCGATGCCCTCCACGCCCTGCGCCAGCAGCAGCGGGAACTTGATCGGCAGGGTGACCGGCTCCTTGTTCCGGCCGTCATAGCTGGGAAGCCATTCCGTCGTCTTCGGGTTGAAGACGACGTCGAGCGCGAATTTCGTCAGCCGGGCCTCGATGTAACGAGGGGCGGCGGCACCGTCCCCGGTCAGCGTGTTGCCCCAGTTGCCCTGGGTGTCGATGAGCAGTTCCTTCTGGCCCAGGCCCACCATGGCGTCGCCGATGGACTGGTCGCCGTGCGGGTGGTATTTCATCGTGTTCCCCACGACGTTCGCCACCTTGTTGTAGCGGCCGTCGTCCAGCTCATCCATGGAGTGCAGGATGCGGCGCTGGACGGGCTTCAGGCCGTCGTTGAGGTGGGGCACCGCCCGCTCCAGGATGACGTAGCTGGCGTAGTCGAGGAAATAGTCGGAATACATCCCCTTCAGGGAGGAATGCTGGTCCGGATCGTGCGTCATGGCCGGGACGTTTAGGTGACCCGGGCCGCAGGCGCAAGCCCGGGGTGCGACTACCCCCCTTCCTGGCATTTCGGAAGAAGTGCCAAGTGATCAGTGATCGGTGATCAATGCGGGAATGATGATACCGGAGAGATCGGAACAGATTCCAGATTCCGCTCCAGATTCCCCATAACACATTAACGGCAAACAAATTTCACCTCATCAGAAAATGATCCGCCCGGAACCACATCCTCCATCGATCCCGTCTTCCACTGATCACCGATCACGGATCACCCGGCACTTCTCCCCACCTTTGCGGTGAAACCCTCCTCCTGCAAATGAGGTGACGGTATCGACAAAGTGCGCTCCCGTTCTTGCGGTGCCCGGGGGGCCGATCTAGAAGTTACCCCCATGAACAAACCCGATTTCTCCCGCCGCGACTGGCTGAAGACCGCAGCGCTCACCGGAGGCTTCGCCGCCTTCGCCGCGCCACGCTCATCCGCCCAGCCGCCCAAGGAGGCCGGAAAAAAGATCCGGGGTGTCATTTTCATGGTTTCCGACGGCATGAGTCCCGGCGTCCTCACGCTGGGGGAGGCATGGTCCCAGCTCACCCGGAAGTCCGGCACCCGCTGGTGGGCCCTGATGAACGACCGCAAGGCCGCCCGCGGCCTGATGGACACCGCCTCCGCCAACTCCCTGGTCACGGACTCCGCCGCAGCCTCCACCTCCTGGGGCGGAGGCGAGCGGGTGAACAACGGTGCGATCAATGTCCGCCCGGACGGCCGCCCGTTGGTACCGCTGGCCCATGCCCTCGGTAAAAAAGGCGTCCGCATCGGCCTGGTCAGCACCGCCACCATCACCCACGCCACCCCGGCGGGCTTCGCCGCCGTTTGCACGGAGCGCGGGAACGAGGAGGAGATCGCCACCCAATACCTGAAGACCGTGGACGTCCTGCTGGGCGGCGGTTCCGGCTACTTTTCCAAAGACGAACGCCCGGACAAGCGCGACCTCTCCGGTGAGTTCTCCGCAGCGGGCTACGACGTCGTGGGCAACCGTGACGCCATGCTGGCCGCGAAGTCACCCAAGCTGCTCGGCACCTTTTCCCGCGGACACATCCCCTACTCCATCGACCGCGATGCTTCCGATGAACTGAAACGCACCGTCCCCACCCTGACCGAGATGGCGACCGCCGCTCTCGGACGCTTCCTGGAGGGAGACAAGCCGTTCCTCCTGCAGATCGAGGGCGCGAGGATCGACCACGCCGCGCACCGCAATGACATCGGCGCACTTCTGCACGACCAGATCGCCTTCGACGACGCTCTGGCCCACGTCCTTGCCACCACAGCGGGACGGGACGACATCCTGGTCATCGCCACCAGCGACCATGGCAATGCGAACCCCGGCCTCAACGGCACCGGCGGAGGCTACGGAAAGACCAACGGACTTTTCGGAAGCATCACGAAGCAGAAAGCATCCTACGAAGCTCTGTTCACCGACTGGACGAAACTCTCCCGCCCGGACGACAAGGAAAGCCTCAAAGGACTGGTCTCCAGCCGTCTGGGCTTCGGCGCGGAGGACAACGAGATTTCCGCCCTGCTGGATATCTTCGCGAAAAAGCCGGTCATTGAGTGGAACGAACAGCTCGCCAAGCCGGAAGGACTTCTCGGTCAGATCCAGGGGAACCATACCGGCATCGGCTGGACGGGCACGTCCCACACCACCGACCCCACCCTCGTCTCCGCCTTCGGCCCGCAGTGCGACCGCTTCACCGGCATGGTCCGCAACAGCGATGTCTACGGCCATCTCATCGAGATGCTGGGCTGAGAAAAGGAAAGGCTTTTCTCCCATAGCGCCATCTTCCCCCCCCGTCGGCGCCGCCGACGGAAAGGAAGACCCTTCTCCGAAAGGGCCAAGGGGAGATGCCGCATGGTCTGTGCGGCGGATACAGTGAGCGATGCGTTGGAGCATCATCAACCAGAGCACCTCCGCCCCTTGGGATCCTCCCCGTCAACCGAACCTATCACGAGGTCCGCCACCCTTGACATGCCGCATCAGCACAAGCACGTCACCCAAACCCTTCCGGAGAAAACGCTTCCTTTCCGCTCATTGCGCGGCCATGAGCACCTCCCCCCTCACCGACTACCCGCATAGTAGTCCGTCACCGTCTTGGAAACGGCATCCGGGAAATCCGTGGCGAAGCTCGCGCATCCCAGGTCCATCAGCTGCTGATAGGTCTCCGCATCCTTCATCTCCCATGGCAGGGTCTGGAACAGGATACCCCGCGCGCGCAGCCTGCGGCCGGTTTCCTTGAGAAAGTCCACGGACGGGGTGAGCACGCCGTCCTTCCGGCGCACATGGATCTGGAGCTGGTCCACGCCCTTGAAATGCTCCGCCTCCAGCTTGTCCAGCCGTGCGGCCAGCGCCGCCTCATCCCCGCCCATCCAGTGGAGGGTGAATGACTTTGGCGCCACCGCCTTCCAGCCGCGGATGACGTCCGGCTTCGTGCTGGCCAGGATCAGCCGGCTGGTGACGCCCCCCTTGTCCGCCTCATCCGCGAGTTGCTTCAGGTCCACGTTCTTGATATCGACGTAGATCTTGCGCCGTGGATCCTCCTTCAGTTGGGATACGATGTCCGCGAAGGAGGACACGCGCTGGCCCTTGAACTTCTCCCCCTTCCACACGCCGATATCGAGCGCGGCAACTTCCTTCCACGTGAGATGCTCGATGCCCTTCTTCCGCACCTCCTCGGTCTCATGCGGCAGGATGCGATGGAAGTCCTTGTCATGGAACGCGACGATCACGCCGTCCTTCGTCGTGCGGATGTCCGCCTCCGGGATGGTGCCCAGGCTCCACGCCAACCCGAACGCCTCTTTCGAGTTCTCCGGCCCCAACTCCCCCGCACCACGATGGCTCTGGATCATGAAATCCTCCCGCTTGATGTGATCCCGCACGTTCCAGAGTTTTTCGGGATCCTTGAGTTCCGCACGCAGCCCCGCGGGCCGGTCCGTGGTGATGAAATCCACCCCGTAGCGGATCATCCGCCGCGCTGCGTCGGCGTCATTCACCGTCCATGAGGTGATGGTGTATTTCCTGTCCTTAAGCGCCTTCACCCACTCCGCACCCACCGGTGCCCGCCAGTCGAACTGGAAGCCCTGCGCACCCGTGCTTCCCAGCTCCTTCACGTAGGCCTCCGCCTTGCCCGGTTCATCCGCGCCCTTCAGGGAGGAAAGCCAGTGCGCGCGGAACTGCGGGAGCTGCCTGCGGCACTCCTTCACCACCTCCGCATCAAAGGCGATGAAGATCACCTGTTCCGGGTCCGCCTTCTTTTCCGCGAGGATCTTCCCGATGGGCGCGACGATCTCCGGGCCGTCCTTGATCTCCAGGTAGAACAGTTTTCCCGGCTTCAGCAGGTCCAGCACATCCGCCAGGCGAGGGATTTTCTCCCCCTTGTAGTCCGGGCTCTTCCATGACCCCACATCCAACGTGGAAAGCTCGCTCCAGGACATCTCCTCTATCTTCCCTTCCCGTCCCGCCACGCGCTTCAGGTCCTTGTCATGGAAGCAGACCACCTCGCCGTCCTTGCTCAGATAGAAGTCCCCCTCGATGCCGTCCGCATTCTCCTCCCACGCCAGTTTGAACGCGGCGATGGTGTTCTCCGGCGCCTTGTGCGACGCACCGCGGTGCGCGACAAAACGCGGATGCTGTGCGGACGCGAACAACGTGCAGGCGAAAAGGACGCCGGTGATGAGGATGGGTTTCATGGAATTGGATCGTGTAAAATACGTGGCGGATGATGGGCCTTTTACGCGCCGCCGCCCGCAGCGCTTTGCGGTGACGATCCCGCCATACTTTATGAGCCATCCCCCCAAGACCATCCCGGAATCCGGAAATCCACGACCGGTCAAGAAACTTACGATGAACATAACGTGCCTTGATTCCGTCCCGGATTTGCTGGCATTCATCGAGGTGTGAATCCCCATCCGCACTTCAACCCAAACTCCATTTCCCGCCGTGCGTATCTCGCCGGCTCCGCATCCTTCCTCATCGCCATGGGCACCAGCCGCATTTTCGGCGAGCAGGGCACCGGCACACGCCTGCCCGTTTTTTCCGGCTATCCCTTCACACTGGGCGTGGCATCAGGAGATCCGGACGCTGAGGGATTCGTGCTCTGGACGCGCCTGGCCCCCCAACCGCTCCAGGGTGGCGGCATGCCCGCGGAGCCGGTGAAGGTCCAGTGGCGTGTGTGTGAGGACGAGGCGATGACGAAGGTGGTGGCAAAGGGCGAGGCCGTGGCCATCCCCCACCTCGCCCACTCCGTCCACGTGGAGGTGGCCGGGTTGAAGCCGGACCGCTGGTATTGGTATGATTTCAAGGCGGGCGGCGACGTCAGCCCGCAGGGCCGCACCCGCACGTTGGAACGCGCGGACCGGCCGGCGGCGCAGACTTCCCCGCTCAAGATCGCCTATGCATCATGCCAGCACTTCGAGGCGGGCCACTACACCGCCTATGACCACATGCTGGCGGAGTCCCCGGACCTCGTCCTGCATCTGGGCGACTACATCTATGAAGGACCCGGCAAAAGCGGAAAGATCCGCGAGCACGTGGGACCGGAGATCAAGACCCTGGAGCAGTACCGCAACCGCCACGCCCAGTACAAGACGGACCTTTCTCTGCAGAAGATGCACGCCGCCGCGCCATGGGCCGTCACCTGGGATGACCATGAGTTCGACAACAACTACGCCGGTGACATCCCGGAGGAGAAAGGTCCGGCCTCCTATGAGGAATTCCTCAACCGCCGCGCCGCCGCCTACCAAGCCTACTACGAACACATGCCGCTCCGCCAGAGTTCCATGCCGGACGGCCCGGGCATGAAGCTCTACCGCAGCATCCGTCACGGAAAGCTGGTGGACTTCCACGTGCTGGACACCCGCCAGTACCGCACCGACCAGCCGAACGGCGACGGCTCGAAGGCCCCCACCGCGGAGATGCTCAACCCGAACGGCACCATGCTCGGCTCCATCCAGCGCGAATGGCTGCTCTCCGAACTCACCACCTCCCGCCCCACCTGGAATGTCATGGCCCAGCAGGTCATGATGGCCCGCGTGGACCGCCAACCCGGACCGGAGGAAAAATTCGGCATGGATCTGTGGTCCGGCTACGAGTTCGAACGCCGCGCCCTGCTCAAGGCGTTCCACGACCTGAAGATCACCAACCCCATCGTCCTCACCGGCGACATCCACACCCACTGGGCGAATGACCTGAACCTCCAACCGGAGGACAACAACGGAGCCGTCGTCGGCACGGAGTTCGTCTGCACCTCCATCAGTTCCAACGGCGACGGAGAGGACGCCACCAAAGCCTTCGAGTCCCTCAAGTCGGAAAACCCGTGGGTGAACTACTACAGCAGGCGGCGCGGCTACGTGAGCTGCACCATCGACGCCAACCAATGGCGCACCGACTTCCGGGAAGTCGACTACATCACCCGCCCCGGTGCCCCTGTCCACACCCCGGCATCCTTCGTCGTGGAGAACACCCGTCCGGGAATGCAGAAAGCCTGAGCCACACCATCCGGAAAAGCTCGAATCCCGCCCCGGACGATCCGGTGCGGGATTCTTCAACAAGCAGCAACCCGGGAAAGTTCTGAGCCACCGCTCATCGTCAACATCACTCCTTTCCCGCCGGATTTCAATGACCGAACTATGGTCGGAATCGGTGGAGTGATTTCGCTCGGTCCGCGTGGCCTGCAGGGCCTGCCCTGACGCATGGCATCCGTCGGATCGACCGGAAGGAATAATCACCGGAAGAATGCTTGCTTGCGCCAACTGGCCCGCATGCCGAAAATACGCGCGATGTTGGCTTGGCGCTGGTGGTTCCTCATGGTCTGGCTTTCCTGCCAGGCGGCCGGGGGGATCGTCTGGCAGCCGGTGATGGATTATCCCATTTCCTTTCCGAAGGACCACGGGGAGAAGCGCGCGGCCATCAACCCCTTCGAAAATTTCACCCATCTCGGCACCGACTTCGGCTTGATGGGTCCGGGCGAAGAAAGGATCGAGTCGAAAGGCGGTCCGGTCAAGGTGAAGGCCGGCGCGGAGTGGACCGGTGTCTGGCATTCTCTCGCCGGACTGGCGCTGGATGACCGGCAGATGGATCTCACCGATGTGACCGGCCTTCTGGGGCCGCCCGCCACCCGTTCCCCGGTCCGCGCGGTGACCCTGAACATCCGCGGCACGGGAGAAGTCCGGCTGGAACTGGCGGACCTGGAACGGAAGCCCGTCTGGGAGCGGAAGATCCCCCTCAACCCCGGCCTGCAACCGAGGCTGCGCTTTGAACTGCAGCCGGTGGAACTGGGTCGGGTGAAATTCATCAACCTCATCATCGAGCCCGGAGCGGAGGTGGAGGTGACCAGCCTGGGATTTGAGGTGGAGCGCCCTGACATCCCCCCGGAAGAGTGGATGTTCCGCGTCTCCCTCGGCAAGCTCCGCCGCTGCCATGACGCCGAAAGCGGGCTCACCCGCGACCGCGCCCACGCCCCTGCCGGTGTGTTCGACTCCGTGGCGTCCACCGGCATGCACGCGCTGGCCAGCGCCGCCGCCGCTGCGGAGGGTCTGCTGGACAGGGAAAAGGTTTCGGACGAAATCCGCCACACCACCGCCGTGCTGCTGGCACTGCCTCGGGCGGCGGGTTTCCTACCGCACTTCACCGTCCGCCGGGAGGACGGCTCCGCATGGATCCACCCCGGCACGGAGTACAGCACCGTCGATACCGCCATTGCCCTTATTTCCCTGCGGCTGGCCGCCGCCATTCTCAATCTGATCGATGTGTCCGACGCGCTCGATGCCGGCATCAACGGGTTGGATTTCGATGAGATCACGGACGCGGAGGGTTGGGTCAGCCACGGCCTGGCGGAGGATGGGAAATCTCCTCTGGTGGGGAAATGGCGCGACTGGGGCGGAGAAACCGCGCTGGTGCTCGCGCTGGAAGCCATGATCGAAAACCGTCATCCGCAGGGCCGTATGGAATCGACAGGCAACGTCTTCCGCGGGGTGGAGTTCATCATGGAAATCCAGAGCCTGTTCTTCCCCGACTTCGACCGCAAGGACCCCGACCTCATCGTCGGCTCCGTGTGGCCGAAGCAGCGGCAGGAACTACTCCAACGCCAGATTTCCTACATGAAGGAACAGTGGCCTGACGCTCCAGCCACGAACGCCGGGATCTTCGGTCTGTCCGCCGGGGAGGCGGGTATGCCCGGCACGGGCTACACCGCGAACGGCCCCGACCTGCCCGGCATCCGCTGGATCCACCCCCATGCCATGATCATGGGACTGGCCCTGTCCGGCGGAAATTCTTTCGGCCCCGGAGTGCAGCGGCTGGAGCGGGCCGGTCTGTTGTTCCCCCAAGGACTGCCGGAGAACATCGAGGTCACCCTTCTTCTCCACAATCCCATGCAAGGCTCACTCAACGCCGCTTTTGAAACCATCGCCAGCTACCACGGATGGCGGCGCGGGAAAGGCGCTGATGTCATCGACCAGGCGTGCATGTCGGACGCGCTCATGCGGAAGGGTGCGCAACGATTTTTCAAACCCGCCTCCGGCGGACAGTGAGGGCTCCGGATTGCATGCCTCCAACTGGACGCCTCCGGTTTCCGGATCCCTCCTCCAGACCAGACGCCCCACGTCGCTTTTCCATTGATGCTCTCACTGATTCCGTAAAGATCGTGGGATGATGAATCACCTTGATGCTCCAGTGGCGTTTCTCGGCCCCATCGGAGGGCCTGAGCTGATCATGATCCTGATGGTGCTCGCCGTCCTGGTCGGCATCCCGGTGATCGTGCTCGTGGTCCTCGCGCTGAACAGACCCGGAAACATGCCTCCGGCGGTGACGATGGCTCCGCCACTGCCGCCATCGACCGGTCCACTGGCAAAGCTGCAGGAACTGGAGACGCTCAAGGCGCAGGGACTCATCACGCAGGAAGAATACGCGGCGAAGCGGGAAAAGATCATCGGAGAGGTCTGAGAAAACGACTACCCCTTCCGCGCCATGCCGGGGTCATCACACCCCCACGGCGGCCTTATGTGGTTCCATCGCCAGCAGGCACACGTCGTCGTCGAACTGCATCGTCTCGGAAAACTCCAGCACCGTGGCGAGGATGGAGTCCAGCAGGGTGTCCAGCGGATCCGCCGCGTGTTTCCCCACGATCTCCATCAACCGCTTCTCGAAAAACGGCTCGCCGCTGCGGCTTTCCGCCTCCAGCACCCCGTCCGTGAACATCACCAACCGGTCCACGGAGTGCAGCGGCAGTTCGTTCGTCGGATAGGCCGCACCGCGGATGAGGCCCAGCGCGGGGCCTTTCTCCGCCCGGACATCCGCCAGTTGCCGGATGCCGTCCGGGCCGATGGCGATGGGAGCGGGATGCCCCGCACAGGAGTAGCGCAGTGTGCCCTCCTCCAGGTCCGCCACGGCATAGAAGGCAGTGGCGAACATGGTGGTCCCCGCCCGCTCCAGGATGGAGGAGAGGCCGTCATTCAACCCCCTCAGGAAAAGCCCCGGATCCGCCGCCTGGCCGCGCTGCTTCTCCAGCAGGCCGCGCAACATGGCCACCACCAGCGCCGCCCTCACGCCATGGCCCATCACGTCACAGATCAACATGCCCGCCTGCCCCGGTGAGATGGGGATGACCTCGAAGAAATCTCCCGCCAGCCCGGAGATGGGGATGTAGCGGGACCCCAGTGCCAGTGACGAGCCATCCTTTGCGGCGATCTTCGGGAATCCGCCGCCCGCCAGCGCCTGCTGGATCTCCCGCGCCAGTTGCAGTTCCTCCTCGTAGGCCTGGTTCCGTTGCTGGAGTTCCTTTGCCATCACCACCGCCTCCTGCCGCGTTTTCACCAGTTCCGTAACGTCGTTGGACACACCGAAGGTCCCTTTCAGCTTCCCGTTCCGGTCTTTCCACGGAAACTTCGAGGTCAGCACCCATGTTTCGTCGGTTCCCTCCTGCCACGTTTCATGTTCCAGCTTTTCCGTGACCGGTTCATCCGTCGCCATGATCCGGTTCTCATCCTCCTGCGCCTCACCGGAATGCTGGTCCAGGAAGAAATCCCGGTCGTGTTTCCCCAGCAACTGGTCCGGGTGCTCCAGCCCCATCCACTCCGCCATCCCCTGGTTCGCCAGCACGAAGCGGGACTCCCTGTCCTTGAAATAAACCTGCACCGGGATGTGGTCGATGAGCTGCCGCAGCAGGAAACGCTCCTCCTCCACCTGCGCCTCCGCCCGCTTCCGCAGGCTGATGTCGATCATCGACCCGGCGATCCTCGCCACCCGTCCGTGTGAGTCCCTTACGATCGTGCCCCGGATCCTCAGCCAGCGC
This sequence comes from Luteolibacter sp. SL250, assembly GCF_026625605.1. Lineage (NCBI taxonomy): Bacteria > Pseudomonadati > Verrucomicrobiota > Verrucomicrobiia > Verrucomicrobiales > Verrucomicrobiaceae > Luteolibacter > Luteolibacter sp. SL250. Next base: position 1,845,970 of record NZ_CP113054.1, on the reverse strand, counting down.
GGCTCCGCCATCACCGTCCTCACCTTCGCATCAATCGCCAGTGTGTCCGGCCCGTGGGGTTCCAGCGCCCGGGCCACCACCCGGCCGAACATCTCCAGATCATCCTCGTGGATCGCGCCGTGGGGCGGCAGGAACACATTCGGCGCATCCGTCTCATCCCCCGCCTCCAGCAGCTCCAGAACTCTCGGGGAGTAGTAAATGGACCCATCATCCAGCGACCAGTCCCACAAGCCCTCGCTGGAAGCCCGCAGTGAAAGTTCAAGTCGTTCCAGTAGGAGGCTGTCTTTGTTCTGCCCGGGTTCGCCGCTTGGATCCATCCGTCCACCATGCGCCATCCGGACCACCTGTTCAACCCGGGAAGTCGGGGGAAGGTCACTTTGGCGGTTCACCCACCTTGACGGAAAAACTCTTTTCATTGCGTTCACATGAACACTATGAAAGATTTCCCACATGATTCCCAAAGGACGGGGTGCGGACGCGGATCCGGCCAACCGCTTTTCCGCGATGCGCGTGGAAGTGGACGACGACGCATGGGTGGATGACGACCCGCGGCCGCTGAAGACCGTCTTCCTGCGGGATGACTCCCAGTCCGTGCTGGCGGTGAATGATGCGGACGATCTGTCCTTCGACTACGGGCTGAATCCCTACCGGGGCTGTGAGCACGGCTGCGCGTATTGCTACGCCCGCACCTACCACGAATACCTCGGTTTCTCCGCCGGACTGGAGTTCGAGTCGAAGATCGTGGTGAAGGAAAACGCGCCGGAACTGCTGGAGGCCGCACTGGCAAAGCCGTCCTACAAGGTGGGGAAAATCGCAATGTCCGGCGTGACGGACTGCTACCAGCCGGTGGAGCGGAGGCTGGAGATCACCCGCCGCTGCCTGGAGGTGCTGGCCCGTTTCCGGAACCCGGTGACCATCATCACGAAGAACGCGCTGGTGGCGCGGGACATCGACCACCTGGCGGAGCTGGCCCGCCACAACGCGGTGGCCGTCTATCTGTCCGTCACCACCCTGGACCCTAAGCTGGCCCGCGTGCTGGAGCCGCGCGCCTCCTCACCCCGCGCACGGCTGGAAACCATCCGCCAACTTTCCGAAGCGGGCATCCATGCCGGCGTCAGCGCCGCGCCCATGATCCCCGGCCTGAACGACAGCGAGCTGCCCGCCATCCTGAAGGCCGTGGCGGACCATGGCGGGAAATTCGCCGCCTACTCCGTCGTGCGCCTGCCCGGCGCGGTGAAGGACGTCTTCTCCGGCTGGCTGGACCGCCACCAACCGCTGGCAAAGGAAAAGGTGCTGGGCCGCATCCGCGCGTTCCACGGCGGCAGCGTGAACGCCACCACCCCCGGCATCCGCAACCGTGGCACCGGAGAACAGTCGAAGCAACTCAACGCAGTCTTCCACACCCTCTGCCGCCGCCACGGACTGGATCCCCATTTCCCGCAACTCAGCACCGCATCCTTCCGCCGCGTCATGCCCGGACAGGGGGAGCTGTTCTGAGCCGGCAGGTATGGAAAACCATCATTTCCTTCCGTTTCAGCCGATTTCGAGTGCCTCCCCGCCCCCACCACCGCTAGAAGCTGGAACCATGCCCACACGCCGCGCTTTCATCCTCACCGGAGCCGCCGGGCTCGTCCCGTTTTTCATGCCATCCGCATTCGCCGCCGCCGGCGGGACAGCCCCCTACCGCAAGGCCGTGAAGCTGGGCATGAGCAAGGGCGACAACCTCGCCACCCGCATCGCCAACATCAAGGCCGCGGGCTTCGACGGCTTCGAGGCCGACAGCCCCACCGACCTGAATCTGGATGAGATCAAGGCACTGGCCAAGGAACACGGCCTGGCCATCCACGGCGTGGTGGACAGCATCCACTGGAATGTCCGCCTTTCCGATCCCGATGCCACCGTCCGGGAAAAGGGGCTGGAGGGCCTGAAAACCGCCCTCCGCGACAGCAAGCACCTGGGCGGTGACACCGTCCTGCTGGTGCCCGGCGCGGTGAAGGATCCGGAGAAGGAAAATTTCGACCAAGTGTGGGAGCGGTCCATCGCGGAGGTGAAGAAGGCACTGCCGTTGGCGGAGGAACTGGGCGTGAAGATCGCCATTGAGACGGTTTGGAACAACTTCATCACCACGCCGAAGCAGCTCGTGGACTACGTGGATGCCTTCGCCAGCCCGTGGCTCGGTGCCTACCTCGACCACTCGAACATGCTCAAATACGGAGCCTCCCCCGCCGAATGGGTGCGCGCCCTCGGAGCGAAGCGCCTCATCAAGCTGGATATCAAGGGCTACAGCCTGAAGCTGGCCAAGGAGTCCGGAAAGGACGGCGACGGCTTCAAGGCCCCCATCGACGGCGGGGATGAGAACTGGCCGGAACTGAACAAGGCACTCGCGGAGATCGATTTCCGCGCCACGGACGGGAAGCCCGGCGGCTGGGCCACCGCGGAGGTCGGCGGCGGGGATCTCGCGCGGCTCAAGGAGATCGCCCGTCAGATGGACGCCGTCTTTGCCCTGTGACGCGATGACTTTCCACCCGCGCCGGGCGGGAAAAGGCAAACCCACCGGCGGGCGGTATCGGGGGGAGGACCGGCCACGGGTGGGTTCGTTGCTGCTGCTTCGGGGGGAAGTCGGATGCTGTATTTGGGGGGTGTCTTTCCGGAAGCGGGGGGACTTTCGTTCGGACGGCGGGAAGATGGCACATTTCCGGACACAACCCCATTACGCGATCGCGTAGTACGGGCGGGATTTTCCCATCCAGAACTGGGACCGCGGAATTCATTCCGCCCCGGAGCAATGAGCCAGCGAAGCCAAGCGGAATGAATTCCGCGGTCTCAGCGTCACCCCTCCAGCTCACGTACCAATGCCGCCATCAGCTCCGCCGCTGGCAATCCCCGTGCATGGGCCGCACCCGTGCCCGCCCACTGCACCGCGAAGCTATCGCTGCCGGAGACGAGCGCCGTAGCGTGGAGCTGCTTCGCCGCATCATACGCCACCGGATAGGCGGGGACGGGCGGGCTGGCCGGGATGTCCGCATGCCGCGTCAATCCATTGGGAAAACCCCTCGCCGGGCGACCGGAGATGACGGAGGTGAGGAGAGTTTCCCCGGTCCCCGCCCCCAGCAACCGCCGACGGTAGGCGGCGCTGGCGGACGACTCCGGACAGGCGATGAATGCCGTGCCGAGCTGCGCGGCGGCGGCTCCCTCATCCAGCGCGGCGCGGATGCCACGGCCATCCATGATCCCTCCCGCCGCGATGACCGGCAGCCCGCTGTTTTCCATCAGGAGCCGCACCAACGACGCCGTATCCAGCCGCTCATCATCAGCATCCGGATCGAACATCCCCCTGTGCCCGCCCGCTTCGATCCCTTGTGCTACGATTGCATCCACCCCAGCGGCTCCGATCATCTCCGCCTCATGGAGGTTCGTCGCGGTGGCGATGGTGACGATGTCCGCCTCACGCATCGCACCGATCCAGTCCGCATCCGGCAGGCCGAAATGAAAGCTCACCACCGCCGGGCGGGCGGCCAGCAGCAGACCAAGCATGTCTTCATCCGCAAGAAAGCTCCGGTAGATCTCCTCCAGCGCGGTGGGAGGCTCCGCATCCACCTGCCGGAACAACGGCGCGAGGTGGGCAAGCCACCCGCTTTCCCGGCCCACATCGCGCACGGCCGGAGCATGGCAGAAGACATTCACATTGAACGGCAGCGCCGTCAGCGCACGCGTCTCCGCGATCATCCGCTCCGCCTGATCCACCGTGGCCGCCCCGATGGAGATGGAGCCCAACCCGCCCGCCTGCGAAACGGCCGCCGCCAGCCGTGGCGTGGAAACCCCGGCCATCGGCGCCTGGATGATGGGATGGCGGATGCCCAGCCTGCGGAGAAAGTCGTCCCGTCCCATGCCACGGATGATGGCCCCGCCCCACCGCATGAGAAAGGGGAAAGATGGAGCGCTCCCAGCGCCTTCATTCGCGCCTCACAAAGGTAGCCGCCCTCTTCATCACATCGGCATAGTTCTCATCGGAAAAGAAAAACGGATAGACCTCCTCATAGCGTGCGGTGTCCGGCGGCCATTCAGCCCATCCCTTGTCATAGGAGAACCCGGACCACAGCCAGCCGTCATCCTCCCGGGTGATCTCCACCAGGATGGCCCCGCAGCCCAGGTCCAGGCAGATGCCGCAGCCGAAGAGGATGGACTTCCCCTCGTGGTCAGCGGGAGCCTCCAGCAGGAATACCTTCACGGAATCAACGTTGTGTTCCGGATAGTCACAGTCAAACCGCCCGACCAGTCCCAGCTCGTCCCCTCCCAGCAACCGGTGGAGGGATCTGCCATTCACCAGGAAATCCAACGTGAACCGTTCCGGGCTGCCCGACTTGTCGGGCCAACCGCTGCCGGGCTGGTGGAGGACCGCGATGTCGAGGATATCGAAACGTCCGGGCATTTTCTTGATAGCCGATGGTGGAACTGGGAGCGCGGACTTCAGTCCGCTTGGCTTCGCTGGCTGGATTCCCCAAAGCGGACTGAAGTCCGCGCTCCATGAAGAAAAAACAGCGGAGGTCCGGAGACCGCCGCTGCTTCTGGAAAACGTATGGTGCTGGAATCCCTGATCAGCCCCCGATCTCGGTGCGGCCGGAGAGGGAGGCGCCCTCCTCCATGGAGAAGACCTTGGATTTGATGTCGCCGTTGATGCGGGACTTGTCCTTCAGCTCGCAGCGCTGGGAGGTGATCTTTCCTTCCACCTTGCCATAGACCTTCACCTCGCCGGCGGTGACATCGCCCTTGATGGTGGCGTTCTCCCCGATGGTCACGCGGCCCTTGTCCGAGGTAATCTCACCTTCGATCTTGCCGTCGATGATCATGTCATTGGAGAAGCGGATGGAGCCGGTGATCTCGATACCGCTGGAAAGAACGTTGGTGGGATTCGCCATGACGGAAATGGAGCAGAGGCACGGGGGTGTGGCAAGAGATCAATTCCCCGCAGGAAAGGGCGAGAAATTTCCCGTGCATTCCGCCCCCGGATCGCGTTAGAAGCCGTGAGAACTTCACGTAAAAGTCAAAATGCCCCGTGTCACCATCACCGTCGCCGAAGCCAACCCGCAACCCTATCGGTTCCAACTGGATCGGGAAGTCGTGCAGATCGGCCGCGGGAGTGAAAATGACATCGTCGTGGACAGCGGCTCGGTTTCCACCCACCACGCGGAGATGCGGCGGGTCCTGGGCGGTTATGAGCTGCACGACCTGGGCTCCACCAACGGCGTGAAGCAGGACGGCGTGCGCTATCCGTATGTTTCCCTTTTCCACGGCAGCACCGTTTTCCTGGGGGATGTGGCGTTCGACTTTTCCCTGACGGATGAAGAGCAGGCATTCCTTGCCAGCGAGATCCCGGCCGACCCCGGCTACGTCCACGTGCCCGTCCCGGACGCTCCGATCTCCACCCAGCCGATGGCCCAAGCCGTCAAACCCCGCCCAATCCCCAAGCGCCAGGTCATCCGTGTGGAGGAAGACGGCGGTGGTGGCTTCCTCGCCGCCATCCTGCTCATCATTTTCGCCGCCGTCGCCTTCGGCATCGGTGTGGGCATCCGCCACCAGAAGGAAACCGGCGGCTCCATCATCGACCACATCAAGGCGAAGCGGGAAGGCAAGGTGGTGGCTCCGGCAGCCGCACAAGCTCCCGCCGCCCCCACCCCGCCACCTGCCCCGGTGCCGATGCCACCGCCGGTGGTGCCGATGCCCGCGCCCATCCAGCAGGGAGATGGCAAGCCGCTGCCACTCCCCGGTGGTCCGGCTCCCGCTCCGGGACAATGATTGATCCCCTGCCTTTGAATGAGGCCCCTTCGTGTTCTCATCATCGTCGCTTTGGTCGCAGGTCTCCTCGGAGCCGGCTACTTCTGGGCCTACAAGACTTCGTCCATGGGCTGGGTGGCCTCCACCAAACGCCCCGTGCTGCGGATCATGGGCATGAACCTGGACTACAATGAGGAAAACGGCCGGCGCTTCAGCGCGTTCTTCCGGCCCCTCATCGAGCGGGAATACCGGCAGAGCGCACCGGAGTTGGTAGAGGGAACCTTCACCGGCATCGGCAGTTCCGGCGGCATGCATGTCAGCCGCCCGGGAAAGATGGGTATCCTGATCCGGTTCGGTCCGGAGCATGAATCCATCCTCAAGGAACTCCCGCAGGATAGCGACGTGCAGGTCTGGTACAAGCGGAAGTCCATTCCGGAGAATCCGTTCAGTTATCACTATCAACTGACAAATCTCCTCATCCAACAGTGACATCCGGCCAGGAAAGACTCTGAACATGTCTTCCGTTTTTTGATTGCCGCGGACGCGGGATCATTCAGGGTATGCAAACCTTGAAAACCCGGAATCCATATCTCCGTGCGGTCTGCACCCATGTCGCCGGTCTGGCGGTGGGCCTCGGTCTGGGCCTGGGCATCTGGCACGCCACCCACCAGGATGGATCAGGCAACGAAGGCCCGGGCAAGGAGGACGAGAATAAATCCGCAACCAGATCCTCCCACCGCCGGGACCGCTCCACGCAGACACGCAGCGGAGTGGACGTGCTGAAAGCCGTGGCACCCTACCTTTTCGCCGAACGGGCGGCGGAGAGAACGAACCACACGCAGAGCTTCACCTACGGGGAATACCTGAAGTCTTCCTACGAACGGCTGGCCAAGTCCGCGGACGCGCTGGCTCCGGCGGATGACGTCGCCGCAGCCGCCATCGCCCTGCTGGAAAAGCAGAACTCCCGTGCCCAGGGCCGCACCTTCACCCCGGAAGAGGCGAAGGAACTGGCCGAACTCCAGCCACGTCTCCTGCACTGGTTCCGCCAGGACCCGGAGGCCGCCATCAAGTATCTCTACGATGGCAACCGCTCCTTCCACATTGATATGGGGTCCGCTCTCTACGCCGCCATCCATGAGAAGGGATTGGAAACAGCCACCGGCTGGCTGAAAGAACGGGATCCGCGCAACTCCGGCCAATTTTCCTATGTCTTCGCCAACTATGTCGCCAGCCAGGGAGACCCCGCCATCCTGAGGAGCCTCAAGGACACCCTCCCACCGGAACATTGGAACCGCATTCGTGGCCAGGCATTCTCCAGTTGGCCGTTCGACAAGGCGGATGAACTCCTTGCCATCGCCAGGGAGAACAATTCCCCCGCAGGCCTCGCCTACCTGGCCATGCGCAACGGACAGAAGGGCGCGGAGTGGCTCATGAAACACATGGCCTCAGAGGACATGGACCCCGCCTTCCGCGAGGCGCTCACCAACTCCCCCGAGTACCGCCAACTGCTGGAGAACAGTTCCCATATCCCCATCGAGGTGCGGGCGGAGACACTGGCCAAGAACCGCACCGACGGCAAGGATGCGGAGCAGCTCACGCTGGAACTCGGCGGCAGGGACGTCGCCAAGGCCCTCGACAAGGCTTCGAAGGACTGGCGCTTCGCTTTCCGCAACGGGAAGGTCACCTTCGAGGAGGTCTATGAAGCCGTGGTGGCGGATCTCCCCGGACTGGCGCAGGCATCCCCGGACGCCATCCGCCTCCAGGTATTCAAGGAACTTGCGGAGGAAAACGGACCCGCCGCCATGCAGGCGCTAGCACACACCCCTGAGCCGGACAAGTGGCAGGTCGCCCTGAAACCGACGCAGTGGATGTTCTACAATGTCGATCCCCAGAAATTCTACGACTACCTCCAGGCCATCCCCCACAACGATCCCACGCTGCACCAGGCGCGCTTCGAGTCATGGGTATGGCACAGCGCGAGCAACATCTCCCTCTACAGCCGGGACTACGTGGAATGGGTGAAGAACATGCCGGAGGGCATCGACCGTGAGATGGCCGCCATCGGCATCCTCCGCAGCGTGACCCCGAACGACAAAGCCATGTATGCCGAGGTGGACTCCTGGGTGAAGGACCCCGCCATGCGCGACCGCATCAAAGCCCCACCTCCTACCCGGTGATGAAACCCTCCATCTCGAAACTCACCCACGCCGGAGCGGCGGTGTTCGGGCTGTTGCTCGCCTTCGCCCTGCTCCACCGCCAGGAGGCCCACTCGGGCACCGCAGCCACCGATGTTCCATCCGGCAAGCCCACCCGCCCCGGCCACCGCCATGGAAATGGAGGGTCCGCTGAAATGAAGGCCGCCACGGCCGCACGACATGCCGCTCCGCAGAAGTTCCGCGCCGGCGAATACCAGAAGGCGTGGGACGCCATCGCCGACCAATCCCTGCCGGCCCAGCAGCGCTTCTACCTCCAGATGGAACTTCTGCGCCAATGGGCTGAGGTGGACCTGGAAGGTGCGCTCATCGCCGCGTTCGACACCTCATGGGACGGGCGCAACCAGGGAATGGGCATCCAGGGTCTGCTGCAGGCGTTCGACCAGGAATTCGCGAGGCGTCCGACGGAGTCCTGGGACATCATCACCTCCGGCCGGTTCGGCCTCGGTGCGGCCCTCGCCAAGGGCAAGTGGGCGCAGTCCGTGGTGAAGGAAAATCCCCTGCTGGTGGCGAACCATCTGCGGCAGATCCCGTATCACACCCGCCGCTCCCTCTTCCCGCAGGTGCTGGCCGCCATCAAGGAAGATCCGTCGAAGATCGGCGCGTTCTATGACAAGCTCACCGAACTGCCGCAGGATAACCTCTTCCGGGACATGGTGCGTGACTCCATCAGGGAGTTGGGTGCGCGTGGTTCCACGGACGAAATCCGCTCGAAGTTTCTGGAATCCACTTCGGATGCCCAGCGCACGATCCTCGTGCACGAGTTCGGCAAATCCTTGGCCAACTCCTCCGCCGACACCATCCAGGCGGAACTCACGAAGCTCCCGGAAGCGGACCGCGGGCGCATGCTACGCTCCCTGGCCCATCACGCGGAAACCGGTGGTGAACATTCACCCCAGCTCATCGCCATGATCGTGAAGGCGGGCGAGTACAAGGAAGTCGTCCAGCAGGTGAACGAGCACATCCGGACCTACGCCTCCACGCCGGAGAAGCAGGCCAGCCTCGCCGCGTGGGCGGTCAATCTGCCGCAGATGCCGGACGCCGCGGCGGTCATCCACCGCTCCGTCAGTTACTATGCCATGAACGATCCCCAGGGCGCGCGCGCCTGGCTGGATTCCGTCCCGGCCTCCACCTGGGGCCGCAACACCGCCCTCGCCGAATATTCCCAGCAAATGCTCTGGAAACACAACAACCCCGAGGAATCCGCCTGGGCGCTTTCCCAGATCAACGATCCCAAGCTCAAGGAAACCGCCACCGGGTGGCGCGGCAGTTGGGAGAAGAAGAATCGCAAACAGTGATACCAAGTCTCAGAAATCGTCTGACTTTTCGTGATGGCAGAGGGAACAACGGATCATGCGGGTTCCGCAGATTAATTCCACTTTGTTGGATTTCCCCATCCCTGATCGGAAGGGGACATTGCACCAAGTGGAATTAAGAATGAAGCGGAGAATCCGAATCCGTGAAATCCGTTTCAATCCTTCAATCCGTGGTAACAAAAGGCCGGTCCGCCGTAAGATGACATTATCTGGGAAGACGGTGTGAGATGACACCGGTGATGGACGGGCGAATCGGATGGTCGCCCCCCTCCGCCCAGCCGTCATGGCGCAGCCATGACCCTACGGAAGCACCGCGCACCGCGCGGAAAGGAATGACTTTTCTCCGAAAAATCCCGTGCGACGCGGCTCTGCCTGACAAGCCCGAAGGGAACGGGGATGACGTCCGATTTCAGGGGCCTGAAGGAAGTTTGGGGGATCATGGGGCGTTGTGCCATCCTCCCCGGACTTTCCGGAGAAGAGTCCTTCCCTTCCCTCCGCTCCGCTCCCGCCGGGGGAGGGCAATCATCCCCACATCCGGACCTCATCCTCACGCGGCTGCCCTGCGCCTGCGCAGCCCCAGTACCAGAGCGCCGAACGCCACCAACCCGGCGGCCGCCGGTTCCGGCACCACGACCAGCGCCACGCCTTTGTCGGCACCGTTCACGAAATCGTAGTCAAGCTGGAACTGGTTTCCGTTCAACGTGATCTGGTCATTGTCATTGATCAGATTTCCGCCGTAGGTGAACCGCTGGCCATTCCAGACGCCGCTGTATTTGATGAACATCAGCGCGCCATTGACCAAGGACGCTCCCCCGAGATCATTGAGCGTCAGGATCGACCCTTCCGTGATGTTGAGATTGCCCGTGAGTCCATCCAGCGTGATGAGATCCGAAGTTGCGGTGGAGGAATTGATGTCAATCGCGAGAGTGGAAGTGGCTGCGAAATCAAGACGGCCCATGGTCAGGCTTCCGATTTCAGGCAGCAGCGTCGCGCCGGGTGCCAGCCTGCCATTGATGGTCGTGGTCGCGAGATTGTTGATGGATCCGTTGTTCCCCCGCAGCGTGGCGCCTGCCGCCACGGTCACCGCCGATGTGTTCGTCAAACCGGTGTTGAGAGCGAGGATGCCGCTGGTGACGGCGGTGCTGCCGGTATAGGTCTTCGCGGTGGTTCCGAATGTGACCGTGGCGTTCGGGGAGTTGTTGCTGCCGGGCCCCTTGTTGACCGAGATCGCGCCGGAAATGTTGCCATTCACTGTCAGAGCGGAGGTGGCCGTAGCGCTGGTGGTCACAAACTGGAGGGTCGTGGAGGCGACATTGGTCGAAATGTTCGCCGTGGAGGCCAGGGTGAGGGTGCCGGCATCGGCTCCGATGGAAACCGTGCCGGACGCGAGGGTGATGGCTCCCGTCCAGGTGTTGGTCCCATTGACATTACGGAGCGCGCCTTTCGAGTCCGGGCCGTTGCCGCTCAGTGTGAGAGCCTCCGCCGCCATGGTGCCCACATCCCCACGGAAAAAGAGACCGGCACCCGACTGCACCACCGTCCCGGAAGAAGTGGAGCCCAGTGCATTCACATGGCCGATGGTCAGCGCACCTTGGCTGACGGTCGTGGCGCCCGAGTAGGTGTTGTTTCCGGAAAGGGTCCAGCGGTTGTTGCCGTTGGATGCACCGGGAGCCATGCTGATCGAGAGGGACCGGTCGGCACCTCCGTCGCTGATCACACCCGAGATGGTGTTCAACGGGGTGGAAGTGGAACTTCCTCCCAAAGTCAGCGTATGGGCACCGGCGACTCCCAAACTCACACCGTTGCGAACGAATATCCCATCGGTACTGGTTCCCGTTCCGCTGATATTGGAAAGCCAGCTCTGGTCTGCTGTGAGGGAGATGGCCACATTCTGGTTGGCCGTGGTGCTCCCGATCGTGAAGACCTTCGTAGGAGGATCAGTGGTGTTCGTGGCACCGGAAGCCACGATGCCGCCCGCACCAATGGAAAGCACCACATTGGATCCTCCACCCTGCAGGGTAAGCCGGTTGGATTGGCCGGTGTAATTGAGGCCGGAGACCGAAATATTCCCGCCCAGATCAACGATCTGCGGAGACAAACTGCCCGTTACCAGGGACGTCGCGTTGAACGTCGCCACATCTGAAGCACCAGGGATCAACGAATCCGGGTTCACATTCCCGGCGGCATCCGTGGACCAGTTTTCCGCATTGCTGAAAGCGGAACCGGCACTGCCATCCCAATAGAGCGGAATCGCGCTCAGCGAACCTGGGAGTGAAATGCAAGCGACAACGAAGGCCGGAAAAAGGCGGGTTTTCATGGCTGGGGGTTTTTAGACTTTTTCCGTCAAAAACAGAAACTAATCTGCCACATACCACCCGAAGGAACGCCGTTTGTCAAGATGGCCCGCAACCGGCTTTCCCAGCACCAACCTACGTTCTGAAAATGGAAAACCCGACGATGCTTATGGAAGCCTCGACGGGTAACCGTTGTTTTCAAATTTCCCTGCCAGCTCTCGGACGGAATTCCTTCCTGAATATCCCCTTCCATGCCGGCTGATCCGGCAGGGAAGCTCAGGAGACGCATGAAAGCTCCGCCGCCATTCAGCGCCTGCGGCGGAACAGCACGAGCGCGGAGAGTGCGGCAAGAGCGACACTGCCCGGCTCAGGAATCGCCCAAGTGACGACGTTCTGATAGTCCGGATGCGTGAGATAGTAGATGTTCGCTGGAGCGAAGGTGTCGATGTTCGCCAGGTATTGGTTCGCCAGTGCCGCCACAGCGTCGCCATCCGGGTTGGTTGGGCTGCTGGGCGAAAGGACCACGTTACCGTTGCCGAGCGAACGGGTCGGGGAAAGCTCCGCGACGACTTCCCAGATGGCCCATTGGACCGCAGCGGCGTCGAGAGCGGTTCCACCGGATGCAAGGAAACCACCGACCAGCTTCGAGATGGCGACGGAGTTCACAAGATCCTGCGGGTCCTGGAGGTCGAAGGTAACGGTCTGGCCGTAGCTGAGCCCTTGGGCCGGTTCCACGCAGAATGCCTGGAAGTCGGTGAAAAGCAGAGTACCGGACGGGTAGTTCTGGAAGTAGCTTCCATCCAAGGAACCGTTGACCGGCACGTTCGGATTGATCTCAACCAGGGTGGTGGTGATGGTTTGGGACACAGCCTTGCCGCTGAACGCGAACGAGGCAAATCCCACTGCACAAAGCAGCAGAGTTGTTTTCATGGGGGGGAGCTTTTGGGGGTGAAAGCGGCCCCAATTGGCCAGAGTGCGGCCCGATGGTCAAACAAAGTGTTAGAACCCCGCTTCGATCCCGACCAAGAACCTCCTCAATGGATACACAAATTACTCAAATTAATCCACATGCGACAAATAATCGCATTTTTCACAAACCAAAACCAAGCATGTGTTAATCATTAAACATCCTTAATGATCCTACAGACCTTGTTTGAAATGCCCTGAAACCAAGGACTGCTCCCGTATTTCAGAACTTCCGGATGACCGTGTCCCGGCAGGAAGCTTGGTCCGCCGTCGGGTGGTCGAGGGTGAAGTGCAGGCCTCGGGATTCCTTGCGCCGGATGGCGCACTCCACGACGAGACTGGCAACAGCCACGAGGTTGCGCAGTTCCAGGATGTCCACGTTCACACGGTGCCCCCAATAGAACTCGCGGACCTCTTTCTTGAGGTTCCGCAGGCGGGCGGCGGCACGCCGCAGGCGGTTGTCCGTGCGGACGATGGAAACGTAGTCCCACATCAGGCGGCGGATCTCATCCCAGTTATGGTAGATGACCACCAGCTCATCCGGCTCCGCGACGTCACCGTGTTCCCATTCCGGGATGGGTGGAGGGGTGGAGTCCGCTTTGCCAGGGCCATAGGAACGGATCATTCCATCCAGCGCCCGACGGGCCATGACATTGCCTTCAAGCAATGAATTCGAGGCGAGGCGGTTGGCACCGTGCAGGCCGGTGCAGGCGACCTCACCGATGGCGAACAGCCCCTTGAGCGTGGTTTTCCCATCCACATCCGTGGAAACCCCGCCGCATTGGTAGTGGGCGGCGGGCACCACGGGGATGCGCTGTTTCTCACAGTCGAGGCCGAACTTGAGGAGTGTCTCGTAGATGAAGGGAAAACGCTCGCGCATGAAGCCCGGGGGTTTGTGCGTCACGTCCAGATAGACGCAGGGCGCGCCGGTGCGCTTGATCTCGCGGTCGATCGCGCGGGCCACGATGTCGCGCGGGGCCAGGGAACCGCGCGGATCGATCTTTTTCGTGAACTCCTCCCCTTTCGCATTCACCAGGATGCCGCCTTCCCCGCGCACCGCCTCACTGACAAGGAAGGAACGTGCCTCCGGGCCGGTCGCTCCGGGATTGTAGAAACAGGTGGGGTGGAACTGGATGAACTCCATGTTCGCGATGGCCGCCCCCGCCCGCCAGGCGAGCGCCACTCCGTCCCCCGTCGCGGAGTCCGGGTTGGTGGTATAGAGATAGACCTTTCCGCAGCCGCCCGTCGCCAGGATCACGCGGTCGGAGCGGAATACCTCCACCTCTCCGCTCTCCGCGTCCAGCACGTAGGCCCCCAGCACGCGGTCATCCGTCAGGGAGCCGAGCTTCGAGCTGGTGATGAGTTCGATGGCCACGCGGTCCTCCAGCAGCGTGATGTTGGGCGTGTTGCGGGCGGCCCCGATGAGCGCGCGCGCGATCTCCCGCCCGGTCGTGTCCCGGGAGTGGAGGATGCGCCGGTGGGAGTGCCCGCCTTCCTTCCCCAGTTGGAAATGATCCCCGCTGCGGTCGAAGTGGACGCCATGGGCAATGAGGTCGTCGATGGTCTCGTCCGCGCCCTCGACGATCAGGCGGACGGCGGCCTCATTGCAGAGACCTGCGCCGGCATCCAGGGTGTCCCGCACGTGGTCCTCCACAGTGTCCCCCGCCTCGCGCTCCTCCTCCGGCAGCACGGCGGCGATGCCACCCTGCGCCCAAGCGGTGTTGGACTCCATCAGCTTTCCCTTCGCCAGCACCGTGACCGAGCCATGCTTCGCCGCCTTCAGGGCGAACGATAAACCCGCAATGCCCGCCCCGATCACCAGGAAATCCGTTGTCATCCGCGCCCAGCATCGACATCCCGCCGCCCCCGCAAAGCGAAATTTCGCGCAGCGACAGCCTTGACCGGAGCGTCCCGCCACGCCACCCCTCCCCCGTGAGTTTCTTCATCACCGGCACCGATACCGGCGTGGGCAAGACCTACGCCACCCGCCTCATCCTCCAGTCCCTGCGTGAGGAGGGGATCGACGCCGTGGGCTACAAGCCCGTCTCCTGCGGTGACCGCGATGACGCCATCCAACTGGCGGAGGTGTCCGGCGGTCTGGAGCTGGATGAAGTGAACCCCGTCCACCTCGCCTCCGCGCTGTCCCCGCTGGTGGCCGGCATGCTGGAAAACAATCCGGTGAACCCCGCCGAGCTGACCGCAGGCTACCACCAGCTCGCCAACAAGCATGCGAAAGTCATCGTCGAAGGCGCGGGCGGCTGGGAGGTCCCCATCGCCGCCGGCTACCGCGTTTCCGACCTGGCCGCGGATCTGGGCCTGCCGGTGGTGGTCGTCGCGGCGAACAAGCTGGGCGCGCTGAACCACATCATCCTGACGGTGGAGGCCATCAAGGCGAAGGGCCTGACCTGCGCCGGCATCGTCCTCAACCAACTGGAGGATGAGATGGACACCGCCATGATCACCAACAAGGGCATGGTCGAGGAACTGACCGGAGTACCGCTGCTGGAGCACCTCATCTTCAACCAGAACTTCCTGGATCCTGAGGGGTTCTTGCATCTTTGATCCGCAGAGAACACGGTATCTATCATGGAATCCGTATTCGTAGTACAGCACCTGAACATTCTCAATGAGGATGAAGATCAGGTGAAGATGATTGGCGTCTACCGGAGTCACGAGACAGCGGTGGCAGCCGTCGAACGCCTCAAAATCCAGCCTGGGTTCTGCGAACACCCCAGAATCGTGGATACCTTGGAAGATGAAGATCGCCGTGGTTTCTACGTCGAAGAATATGCATTGGATCAGGATCACTGGCGGGAGGGATATGTCACTGAGACGTATCCGATCGACTGACTTGCCGCTGCCGCGTTCGAGCGAGACGTCATCCGGCTGGAAAACATGGACGAAGGGATCGGCGCGGCTTATTGACGGCGGGGCGGGAAGTAAGGAGGGTGGACACTCCTGTCCACCGGCTGCAACCGGAACCCTCAGCAAAGAAATCTCGATTCGCGGCCAGCTTCTTCTCTTCCTGAAAACACCGTTGCGAAGCAACTGAGACGAACAGGAAAACTTAATCATCTGAGCCAAAACACTGAAAACTTCTCCTCCTCCGTTCGCCAATGCCGCCGGTGGACAAGAGTGTCCACCCTCCTTACTCCTTTCCCCATGCCCGCCAAGAATTTCCATGTCCGCCAAGCCGCCGTCTCCGCCCTCCGGGCGTGGGCGAAGGGCCATGACTATGCCGAGACGCTGATCGACCGCCACGCGGACCGGCGGATGCTTTCCTCCCAGGACCGCGGGCTGCTGCAGGCCATCCTTTTCGCGACACTGCGCCACCGCAGGTTGCTGGACCACTGGATCGGCATCCTGCGTGAGGGCAAGCTGGACCCGGAGACGCGGGATGTCCTGCGCGTCGGGCTGGTGCAGATCCTTATTCTGGGCATCCCGGACCACGCGGCGGTGAACGAGACGGTGGAGGCGGGCAAGGCCAGCGTCCGCTCCCTGATCAACGCGGTGCTGCGACGCGCGATCACGTCGCGGAAGCGGCTGCTGGATGTGGAGGAACTGCCCGCCGCGGTGGTGCATTCCCACCCGGACTGGCTCTACAACCGCTGGCGGCAGGAGTTCGGAAAGGCAAACACCATTTCCCTGATGGAGTGGGACAACACGCCCGCCGAAAACTATTTCCGGGTGAACCCGCTGGCAAAGGCGGACGACTTCGACCCGTCCACCTATCCCGCCGTCGAGGGCGCCCCCGGCTTCCATGAGCTGTCCGGCGCTCCACCCACCGCCCTGCTGGCCGCCGGGAAGATCTACATCCAGGACCCGGCCACCCGCCACGCGGTGGACCTGTTGGCCCCGCAACCCGGCGAGGGCGTGCTGGACGCCTGCGCCGCCCCGGGCGGAAAGGCATTCCTCATCGCCGCCGCACTCGGCTCCGCAGAGAACCTGCTCTGCACGGACTCCAACGAAAAACGCCTCCCCCGCCTGCAGGAAAATCTGGAGCGCCTCCACGCCGGGCAGGCGGAAACCGCCGTCCATGACTGGACGAAGCCCGCCCCGGAGGAATGGCACGGCGCGTTCGATGCCATCCTGCTGGACGTCCCATGCTCGAACACCGGAGTGATCCGCCGCCGCGTGGATGTCCGCTGGAGGCTGCAGGCCCCGGACATCGAGAAACTCGTCGTCACCCAGCGCAAGATCCTGGAGGCCGCCCTGCCTTGCCTGAAGCCCGGCGGACGCTTGGTCTATTCCACCTGCTCCATCGAACGCGCGGAGAACGCCGCCCAGGTGGAGGCGTTCCTGGCCGCCCATCCGGAGCTGGAACTGGTGGAAACCCGCGACGCGCTGCCTTTCCGTGACGGCACGGACGGGGCCTTCGCCGCGCTGATCCGGAGAAAGGCGTAGCCGTTCAGCGGCCCTCAGCCGCCTTCTTATCCAGCGCCGCCTGGATGCCGTCGATGAGTTCCCGGTCCTGCCAACTCAGGCGCGCAAGCGGCACCACCACCGGCTTCCTGTCCACCAGCAGGCGTACGTTGCCGTCCTGCACGACGGTCGGCTTCACCGGAGGCGCGGGCATCGGTGGGACCGGCGCACCCTTCGGAGCGGTAACGACCAGATCCTCGAACGCCACCAACTTTCCCGCCAACGGCTTCCCCTCCACACTGGTCCAGAAGCGCGTGTCATAAAGGATGACATGGGTCACATATCTCGCCATGCCGGACCCGGTGGGAGATTCCACGGAAGCACCCGGCTCCGCACCGCCACCCACTTCCCGTTTGGTATATTTCTTCGGTCCCACCAACGGGTTCCCGGGGAAATCCACCTGGGCGGAGCAAAGCATCACTCCCGCGAGTGACAAGGTCCAGATACTCCACGATTTCATGGAAACCATGATGATACCGGCGGAGTGGCATCTCAAGCTCCCGTTTTTCACGCTCGCCAAGCAGGCGATGCTACCACATCAAAGAGGACATGAAATCCTTCCTCGGCATGCTGTTCACCCTCATCGTGCTGGCCGCTGTCATTGGCGGGGGTGCGGTGCTGTGGTATCTCAGCAGCAGCTCCGGGTTCTCCCGGAAACCAGTCCCGGCGAACGCGAGGTGACGGAGGAATGGAATTGCCAAAAGGAGGGGAATAAGGAAGGGTATCCCCATCAGTCCGGGCTGGTTTTTCCCGGCCGGATGCGGGGCGACTGGCCCTACGTGATTGCGGAATAGGCCGGAGGGAAGAATCCGGGTAGGGTATTGGCAGTTCTGGAAGCGCTCCCCCACTCGCGCGTTTCCAATTCCCCCTCCCCCCCACCATGAAATCGAACCCATTTGCGGTCGTCGCCATCATCATCCTCGCTCTCGGAGCCATGTTCCCATGCCGCGCTCTGGCACAGGATCCTCCGGTGCCCGTCGGCAAGCTGGAAGCTTCCTCCCTTCTGGTTCGCGCCGGAACCAAGCCCACCCTCAACTGGGATATCACCTACCCGGCCGTGGTGAAGGACATC
The DNA here is from genome assembly GCF_026625605.1 of Luteolibacter sp. SL250. Lineage (NCBI taxonomy): Bacteria > Pseudomonadati > Verrucomicrobiota > Verrucomicrobiia > Verrucomicrobiales > Verrucomicrobiaceae > Luteolibacter > Luteolibacter sp. SL250. Next base: position 1,827,915 of record NZ_CP113054.1, on the reverse strand, counting down.
GTCAAGATCACCCCTCCCGGCACCTGCACCCCGAAGGTCAAGGTGAACATGGACGTCCGTGTTGTCGGAGCCTCCGTGAAAGTGGTCTGGCTCAACGCATGGGGGATCGTCACCCGGTGGGAATGGGCACAAACCCAAGCCTCCGTGAGCATCAACAACAGCGGTTACACCGAAATCTTCTCCAACACCCAGGACAAAGTGAAACCAGGCACGATCGTCTACACCAAGAAGGTCAGCGCCAACCAACCGATCAACTTCGCGGGGCGCTACTACTTCAACGGCTGGTCCGACCAGTTCACCTCCAACAGCGGACAGAACGTGGTCGCCCTGGTCAACGGAGACATGCCTCCCACCACCACCCCGCTCTACCAGCAGCCCACCATCGAGGACTTCATCAAGCCTTACCTCGACGGCCAAGGCCGCGTCAAAATCGGCCCGAAGGATGTCATCTACCTCATGGAGCTGACCCACACGAACAAGAACGACGGAGGATTCGACCTTCAGGACCTTGCCCTTCTCGTCACCTTCCAGGAAACCAACTGATCTCCTCCGGAAGATACCAAGCGGATCAGCCGGAAGGCGGTCCGCTTTTTTTGATCCTGAAACCCGGGTTTGCAGCCCCGTCAATCCGGCTTCATTTTCCCACCCTCATCCTTCGCGGACTGATATGGGGTCGGGTTATCCGTCCTATCACTGTTGATGGTTGCGGAGGTAGCCCCTGATTTTCCTTCGCGGTATTCGGAAGTATTGGTGCCGGAGGATGGCTTCCGCTCACAGGAAGAGACGGAGGCAGCCAGTGCGATGGAGCCCAAGGAAATGACAAGCGCGTTCATGATCTCCGTCGTCGCAGCTTTGCGGCCAGAGAATGAATCACTGATCATCAGACACATAGATCACACAACACAAAGCAGGCCGCGCTTCGTGCAATCCGGAGCTTTCGTAATGCACCCCGTGGGGATCCATCAAAGGATCACCAAACGGACCAGTTCCTCCGTGGTGCCCGCCGTGCCAATCTCCTCACCCGCCTTTGTCACGGTCACTATCCCTCCTCCTTCGATATGACGCTTCGCGTCTTCCAAGTGATCGTGGATCTGACGGACAGCTTCGCTGGCGCCGTCCAGGTTAACCGAGTTCAGTTCCAGAATCATAAATTGGGGGTCGGCAACGGGGCCGGAGATAAGATGTCACTAAAACGGCCATAAACCACCTACGTGATCGCGTGATAAAAAACGACTATCAGACGTTCATTATGCAACTTATCCCTTAAAATATCCGATTAAAGGCAAGATTAAGCTGAATTATCTCATTTTTCCAACCAAAACGGCGAATGCCGTTGAACACCCTCTCCCTGCCTGGAATCCATAGCCCCTCCCTTGCGATCTGGACACCATCCCGGGGGTAGTTCGCGGGATCGAGCACGGAAGAGGCGAGGTGGAAACACGCCCACGCCCTCAACACCCGGATCTCCGCGCGGGGTCCGCTCATCCGGCTGGCGAGGTGCTGGAAATGGCGAACGGGATTTCCCATGAAGCCCGCCGCCCCACCCTGCGCCCGTTCCATGATCCAGCGGAGGGCCCGGTAGGGCGATGGCCGGCGGGTAAGGATGTCCTCTCCCCCGTGGAGGTCCGCCATCCATGCCTTGTTGAGTTGGAGGATCGCTTGGGCGGGCTTTCCTTCCAACCACAGGGACTGGGAGTAGCCGAGCGCGGCTAGGTAGAAGTCCTCCTTTTTTCCCTCCAACCGGCGCGTGATCTCCGGCCCCAGGCGGGACACCACCTGCGGCAGCCAGGGACAGGGTTCTCTATCCGGGAAATCCACCACTCCGTCACCGAGATGGCCGTGAATCCCTCCGATGGCAAAGCGTATTTTCGGTGACAGTACCCGGGGGCACCCCGGAGTATTCCTCTGAATCCCCAAATTCCCATCCTGATGAAAACCCACGGGCTCCTGCTCGCATCAGCCATCCTTCTCGGTTCCTGCCAGCCGGAGGAACGTCCCGTCATGCCCGACGCTCCACACCGGGCGGATGCGCCGAAGGAGGAATCTCTGCCGGAAAAGATCAGCTTCAACGACCACATCCAGCCCATCCTCTCCGAGAACTGCTACCACTGCCACGGCCCGGACTCCGGCACGCGGGAGCCGAAAAGCGAGCCGCTGCGGCTGGACCTGGCGGACAAGGCCTTCGCCGCGCGGGAGGGCGGGCAGCCCGTCATCATCAAGGGGGATGCCGCCGCATCCATGCTCATGAAGCTCATCCGCTCCACGGATGAGCAGGAGGTTATGCCTCCCCCGGCCAGCCACAAGAAGCTCTCTGCGCGTGACATCTCCCTGGTGGAGCGGTGGATCCAGCAGGGCGCGGAGTATCAGGCGCATTGGTCCTTCATCCGGCCCGTGCGGCCGGACGTGCCCGCCGGGGAGAACGCCATCGACCATTTCATCAAAGCCCGGCTCGCTACGGAAGGCCTGCCCCCGAACCCGCCGGAGGAAGCCCGGCGCTTTTTCCGCCGCCTGCACCTGGACCTGACCGGCCTGCCCCCATCCCCGGAGGAAACAGAGAAATTCCTCGCCGCGCCCGACCCGGAACCGGTCATCGACGCCCTGCTGGCCTCCCCCGCCGCCGCGGAACACCAGGCCCGGCTGTGGCTGGACGCCGCCCGCTACGCGGACACCCACGGCATCCACATCGACAACTACCGCGCCATCTGGCCCTACCGCGACTGGGTGGTGGACGCCTTTGCCACGAACATGAAGTGGGACCGGTTCACCATCGAACAAATCGCCGGGGATCTGCTGCCCTCCCCCACGCTGGAGCAGAAGATCGCCACCGGCTTCAACCGCTGCCTGGCCACCACCGGCGAGGGCGGAGCCATTTCCGAGGAATACGAGGCCATCTACGCAAAGGACCGCGTGGAAACGGTGTCCGCCGTCTGGCTGGGCCTGACCACCGGCTGCGCCGCCTGCCACGACCACAAGTTCGACCCGGTGAGCACGGCGGACTTCTACTCCATGGCCGCGTTCTTCCGGAACAACACCATGAAGGCGATGGATGGCAATAATGCGGAGCATCCGCCGAACATCTTCGCCCCGCTGCCCGCGGACCGGGAGCGGTGGACGAGTCTTGCCGGGGAGATCGCGAAGATCGACGGAGAAATCGCCGCCCGGAAATCCGCCGCGAAGGCGGACTTCGGAGCATGGCTGGCGAACGCGAAGATCGGCTCCGGGGATGTGACGGATCCTTCCCTGGCACTCCACCTCCCGCTCAATACCGGAGAGTCCATCTCCCGCGGCACGGTGGAGGGCAAGCCCACGGAATGGACCATCCCGGGCGGGCACCGCGACGGCCCGCTGGGTCCCGCCCTGCTGGCCAGCTCCGCCACGACGGATCTGGGCGATGTGGGAGCCATCTCCCGCAGTGAGAAAGTCAGCTTCGGAGTGCATCTCTACATCGAGGGGACACCCAGCGGCGCGGTGATCGCCCGCATGGACCCTGCGAACCAGCACCGTGGCTGGGACCTGTGGCTGGAGAACGGGAAGGTCGGCACCCATTTCATCGACCGCTGGCCGGACGCCGCGAACAAGATCGTCGCGCCGGAACCTCTGGAACCCGGCAAGTGGCACCATGTCATGGTCACCTTCGACGGCAGCCAGGCCTCCCACCGGACGCTGACGCTTTTCGTCAACGGCAAAGCGGTGAAGAAAGGCCCGGAACCGAACACGCTGGGGCAGGACATCTCCACCAACGCCAGCCTGAGGATCGGCTCACGGAAAGACGGCGCGAACCGGCTGGGCGGCACCGTGGCGATCCAGGACTTCCGCTTCTACCGCAGGATCCTCCCCGCCGGGGAGATCGCCGCGTTCAGCGGGCAGAACCAACTCCAGCATTTCCTTTCCATCCCCGCGGAGCAACGGACGAAGGAGCAGACCGCCGCTCTCTTCGACCACTACCTGACGGGCCACGACCAACCGACACTGGCGCTCCTGAAAGCGCTGGCCCCGCTCACCGCGGAGCAGACCACCCTCCGCCAGCGCGGGTCCGTGACCCTCATCATGGAGGAAAAGAAGGACAGCCCCGCCACCGCCCACATCCTGGAGCGCGGCGTGTATTCCTCGAAAGGTGCGCTTGTCCCGGCGAACATCCCCGTCTCCCTCCCGGCCATCCCGGAGGAAGGTCCGCACGACCGCCTGGACCTCGCGAAATGGTTGGTGAACCGGGGTAATCCGCTGACTGCACGGGTCACGGTCAACCGCGCATGGCAGCAGTTTTTCGGCACCGGCATCGTCGAGTCGGCCGGGGACTTTGGCATCATGGGCGCGCGGCCCACCCACCCGAAGCTGCTGGACTGGCTGGCCGTCGAGTTCATGGACTCCGGCTGGGACCACCGCCACATCCTGAAGCTCATCGTCACCTCCGCCACCTACCGCCAGTCCGCCACCATCTCCCCGGAGAAGCTGGAGAAGGATCCCTACAACAAGCTGCTGGCCCGCGGCCCGCGCCAGCGGATGGATGCGGAGGTGCTGCGCGACATGGCGCTGTCCGCCTCCGGCCTGCTATCCGCGAAAACCGGCGGCCCGCCAGCGAAGCCCTACCAGCCGGAAGGCATCTGGGAAGCCGTCGCCATGCCGCAGTCCAACACCCGTTCCTACAAGGAAGACAGCGGCGAGGGCCTCTACCGGCGCTCCGTCTACACCTTCTGGAAACGCACCGCGCCGCCGGCTTCCATGGAGATCCTGAACGCCCCGTCCCGCGAGGTCACCTGCGTCCGCCGCGACCAGACGAACACGCCGCTGCAGGCGCTGGTCCTGCTCAATGACCCGCAGTTCGTCGAGTCCGCCAGGCAGCTCGCCACCCACGCGATGAAAGCCTCCGCAGATCCCGCCGCGCGGCTCGACTTCATTACCGCACGCCTGCTCAACCGCCCGCTGGACGCGGAGGAAAGGAAGATCATCACCCGCACGTTCACCGACATCAGCGCATCGTTCACGAAGGATCCCAAAGCCGCCGCCGAACTGCTGGCCACCGGCGGCACTCCTCCCGACGCCGCCCTCCCACCCGCGGAACTCGCCGCCTGGACCTTGCTTACCAGCCAGATCCTGAATCTGGATGAGGCGGTGACGAGGTAGGCGGGGGCGAAGGCAAGGGAGTAGCGAAGGTCGTGAGACCTTCGGCGGTGAGAACTCACCCTCATCCCGGAACTCCAGTCCTCTGATGATTCCCCCTCCCATCACGTCCCTCAGCTAACTTTGCCTTGGGATTCCACCCACTCACCCAGCCGAAGGTCTCACGACCTTCGCTACCTACCCTACCATATTGGATCTCGCCCGGCGGGGATTCCCCACCCATCCTCCCTCCGCCAGATGCCCGACCCTTTCACGACCGCGATCCGCAAGCGCCAGCCCCTGCCTGATGGAATGACCGATGCCCTGCGGCTCATCGACGGCAGCGGAGATGGGGTGCCGGGCGTTTTCCTGGAGACCTTCGCGGACCGCTGGCTGGTGTCCACCACGGGCCGGACGATCCCGCCGGAGTTCGGTCGCTGGCTGCGCGACCAGCCGCAGTCCGTCCACTGGAAGCACCTGGACCAGCACCAGAAGGACTCCCCCGCCCACTTCAGCGGCCCGGTCACGGACGGACCGTTCCTCGCGCGGGAGAACGGCCTGAACTTCGAGATCTCCTTCCAGTCCGGCTACTCCCAGGGCATCTTCCTGGACCAGCGGGACAACCGCGCGGAGGTGCGTCGCCGGATGGGCACCGGGCTGCGACTGCTAAACACGTTCTCCTACACGGGTGCCTTCTCCGTGGCCGCCGCCGCCGCCGGTGCGGAGACCACCACCCTGGACCTCTCCCAACCCTATCTGGACTGGGCGAAGCGGAACCTCTCCCACAACGGCATCGACCCCGCCGCCCATCATTTCTGCAAGGGCGACACGTTCCACTGGCTGCGCCGCTTCGCGAAACAGGAGCGCAGGTTCGATGGCATCGTCCTCGACCCGCCGACGTTCTCACGGGATGAAAAGGGCAAGGTCTTCCGTGTGGAGAATGACTTCGGCGAGCTGGCCGCGCTGGCCGCCAGCGTGCTGGCCCCCGGCGGCTGGATCCTCTGCTGCACGAACTTCAAAAAACTGCCGCCGTCCGCCTTCGAGCGGCAGCTCCTCACCTCCGTCCGCCGTGGGATGAAGGCCTCCCATTCCACCATGCCCTCCGACTTCACCGGCGAGCCGTATCTGAAGTCCGTCTGGCTGGAGTGAGCGGTGGCCCTGCTTCATCTGCTGGACTCCGCGGTCCAGAGGAAGATACCCGAATGAAAACCTCTCCGGTAGATATCCTCCCAGATATCAAAGACCAGCGAGACCTGATAGCGGTCCATGAACTCCGGCGTGATTGCCCGGCCCAACCCCGCCTTGAGCTGCCGCTCCGTGGGTGCGTGGGTGATGAACAGGAGGGCGTTCATGCGTTTGGCGGAGTATCCCCTCCCAGCCGCTAGTTTCGGCACGATGGACTCCAGATCCGGATGGATGGCACTTTTCTTCCCATGCGCCCGATCCAGAACGTAGGAGTCGCCGTAGTGGCGGACCTTCGTGGAGGCGTGGGTGAGAATTTCCAGATCCGCCCGCATACCATCCGTCAGCGTGAACGAAGCTGTTTCGCTGTACGAACTCCCCCTTCCCTCCATACCCAGCCGCTGGAGGAGGTTGGTCTCCGGCGGCTTCTCGAAAAGGAGCGTGGCCAGAAATGGTAGCCGGTTTCCTTTCTTCATGGCCTCCCGCAATCCGTAAAGGCCGTGGGTCGCCTGCTCACGGTCCACCGCCCGCAACTCCGCAACCAACTGTTCCTGCCATGTCATGCCAGCCAGCATGAACGGTCCGCGCATTCATGGGCGAGGGGAAATGCGCTCCCTCCCAGCCATTCCACCACGGCACGAAAAACCCGCAGCCGCTATGGGGGCGGGTGCGGGTGGGTATATCGCGGAGCGTCGCAGGCTCAGAGATTTTTCAGGAAGGAGCGCAGCATCCACAAGGTCTTCTCGTGGGTCTGAATGCGCTTGATGATGAGGTCCTGGGTTTCCAGGTCACCGGCGTCCTCTGCGGCCTTGCGGGCGGAGGTCGCGTTGGTGACGACGGTTTCGTGACCTTCGATGAGGTGCGCGACGAAGTCTTTCGCGGGCATCGGCTCGGCGGCCAGCTCCGTGATGGAGGACAGCGAGGCGAGGGTCTTCAGGCCGCCTGGGGCGAGCACGTTCAGACCGCGGATCCGCTCGGCGATCTCATCGACGGCTTCGAAGAGTTCCTCATACTGGGTCTGGAAAGCGGTGTGCAGGGAGAAGAACGCCGGGCCTTCCACGTTCCAGTGGGCGATGTGGGTCTGGCCGAGAAGGGCGTAGGAGTCCGCCAGGAGGGTGGTGAGGCCTTTCACAACCGCGTCGTTCTTGGTGGCTGATTTCGTCTGTGTTTTCATGGTGCTGAGTTGTCTTGGGAAGGCGGTGGGATCGAGCCGCTTGGTTAGTCTCAATATGCCCCTGTTTTGATGACCCGCAAGTGAAAAATTCGTTGGTATTTCAACCAATTTCGCGCATTCTCTTATTGAGAATGATTCGCGCGAACGTGACAATTTTCGGCGTTTTCTTGACTCTCCCGGCGGCTGGTTGACTTTGTGTGAAACGATGTCGGAAACGCTCTGCGATTGGTCGAAACACGAGATCCGTGAACGTGCGGAGGAGCTTCTCGAACTGACCCGGAACCCGGAGTTCTTCTGCCGGAAGTGCGCCCGCGTCGCGAACATCCCCTACGTCCTCTGCAAGCCGATGAAGTTCGAGAAGCAGCTCCGCAAAAATGCGAAGGACGGGGATTGAGAGTAAGGAGGGTGGACACTCTTGTCCACCGGCTGCAATGGGAACCCGTAACGAAGGGCTCTCGATTGGCGGTCAGCTTCTTCTCTTCCCTGAAAACTCCTTTGTGGCTCGCCAATGCCGCCGGAGGACAAGAGTGTCCTCCCTCCTTACTTCTTCAGCAGCACGGCTCCATAAAATCCGTCGAAGCCGAGTTCCGCTGGTGAGATGGCGCGGTCCTCCAGCAACTCGAAAGCCCCACCTTCCAGCAGCTTGTCCACCTGCCTGCGGTTCTCCGATGGCAGGACGGAGCAGGTGGCATAGACGAGGCGGCCGCGGGCTTTCAGCATCTTCGGGTACTCTTGGAGCAGCTCCGCCTGGATGGTGCGGACCCGCTCGAGCGCGGCGGGCTTCAACCGCCACTTGAGATCAGGCTGGCGCTTGAGCGTGCCGAGTCCGGAGCAAGGCGCGTCGATGAGCAGACGGTCCGCGATGGGACCGAACTCGTCCGCCGTGGTCTCGCTGATGAGGCGGGTGGTCACGCACTTCGCACCGGCGCGGGTGGCGCGTTTCTCCAGTTCCTTGAGCTTCTTCCCATCCACATCCATGCCGTAGATGCGGCCCTGGTTCTCCATCAGGGCGGCGAGGTGCAGTGCCTTTCCACCGGCACCGGAGCAGGCGTCGATCACCCGGTCTCCGGGCTGCGGAGCCACCATGCCGGCGATGAGCTGGGAGCCCGCGTCCTGGATCTCGATCCGACCGTCGTAGCGCAGCGGCTTCGGCAGGGCCTTTCCGGGGGCCAGCACCAGGGCGTCCGGCACGCCGTCCACGGGTGAGGTTTCCACGCCTTCCTTCGCCAGCCATTCCATGGCTTTTTCGCGCGTGGTCTTGAGCGTGTTCACCCGCAGATAGACGGCGGCGCGCTCGTTGAGGGCGGAAATTTCCGCGTCCCAGGCGTCTCCCAGCTCGGAGAAAGCAAGCTGGTCCAGCCAGTCCGGGATGGACTCCCGCACGGCGCGCGGCTGGTCCGCCAGCAGGTCCTGCCGGGAGGCGATCTCCTCCGCGCCACGGCCATTGTATTTCCACCACTCCGGCAGTTCATAGCCCATGCGGACCCACTGCGCCGCGCACAGGGCGGTGGTTTCCTCGCTGTCCACCAGGAAGCCCAGCGCCCGTCGCCAGCGCACCACCTCGAACACGGTCTCCGCGATGAAACCTCGGTCCCGCTTGCCCCACTTCGGGTTTTCCTCGAACGCCGCCGCCAGCTCATGGTCCAGGACTTTGAACTCCCGGAAGACCGATTTCGCGATGGTCGAAGCGGCCTCAGCCAGGATGCGGTGCATTTTCATCCGCTTATCCTTGCCAGATCCCCCAACCTGACAACTCCAGCCACGAAAATCTTCACTTCAGCGTTCAATGTTGGACGTTCGATGTTCGATGTTCATCCTCACCCGCGTGCCGACCGTCCAACTCAAGTACCAGTCCTTCCACCCCTCCATCTGGCCGAAAATGATCGGCGAGGTCTCGCGCGATGCGGACCCGGGTTCGTTCGTGGAGGTGCTGGGCAAGGAAGGCACGCGGTTCGGCTGGGGCTTCTGGAACCCGAAGTCGCGCATGCCGCTGCGGGTGGTGAGCCACTCGCTCGAGGATCTGGACGAGTCATTTTTCGAAACCGCCATCCGCCGTGCGGCCTCCCTGCGCCGGGAGATCCACAAGCTGGACGCGGAGACGGACAGCTACCGGGCCGTCCACGGCGACGCGGATTTCCTCCCCGGCATGGTGGCGGACAAGTTCGCGGACGTGCTGTCCGTGGAGATCACCAACCTGGCCGCCTGGCAGCGCCTCGGCGGCTGGCTGCCGCTGCTCCATGAATCCTTCGGCACGAAGCGCATGGTCGTCCGTGTCGATCCGGATCTGGCCCGGGTGGAGGGCATCCCGCGCAGCGGCGGCGTGGAGTCCGACAAGTTCCGCACGGTGAAGATCCGCGAACACGGCATCCGCTACGAGGTGGACTTCACCGACGGGCACAAGACGGGCTTCTTCTGCGACCAGCGGGACAACCGGAAAAAATTCGGCGCGCTGGCGGAGGGCCGGTCCGTGCTGGACCTCTGCTGCTACACCGGCGGCTTCTCCGTCTCCGCCGCCCTCGCCGGGGCGAAGGACGTCACCGCCGTGGACCTGGACGAAACCGCCGTGGAAATGGCGAAGCGAAACGCGAACCTGAACTCCGCGAAGGTGAAGTTCACCCACGCGGACGCCTTCACCTGGGTGCGCACCATGATCGAGAACGGCCGCAAGTGGGACCTCGTCATCGCGGACCCGCCGAAGTTCATCCACGGCCGCGAGGATGAAACGGGCGTGGCGAAATACGCCGACCTCAACAAGCTGGCACTCCAGCTCGTCGAGAAGGACGGCCTTTACGTCACCTGTTCCTGCTCCGGCCAGCTTTCCGTGGAGGAACACGAGCGCATCATCACCGGCGGCGCGCATCGCCTGAACAAGCGCCTGCAGATCTTCGACCGCACGGGAGCCGGCCCTGACCACCCCACCCTTTCCAACTACCCGGAAAGCCGCTACCTCAAGCTGCTCTGGAGCCGGGTGGTGGGATAAGGGAAAGGAAGGCAAGCCTCCGGATTGCCTCCCCAAAAAACATCCCGCGGCTTGCCATTCATGATGAGGCAATCCGGAGGCTTGCCCTCCTTTCTTCCATCCCCTCCTATCTTTCCTCATGTCTTCCTTCCAGTGGTCCGACCTCCGTTTTCTCAGCGGTGAGGCCCCCATTGACAAGACACGCCGCCATCTCCCCCATTGGCAGCAGGATGGAAAAACCTACTTCGTCACTTTCCGTCTCGCCGACTCCCTTCCCTCTTCGCCCCTCAACCAATGGACGGCAGACCGTGCCCGCTGGATCGCGGAGCACCCGCAGCCCTGGTCCCCGGAAACCGAAGCGGAATACCACCGCCTGCTCTCCTGAGAAAGGAAGGCAAGCCTCCGGATTGCCCCCCACAGAAAGAAGCATGCCCGGGATCCGCCGATCTGATGAGTCAATCCGGAGGCTTGCCTTCCTTTCTTTCCTCCCGAACCCCGCATAATTAACCTTGAGTAATGCGCTGTCAGTTTCTAATCCAGATAGAGCGTGAAGTGCCGGAACCGGGCACTCCCAACCAAAAGTTGCATCCATGAAAAAGTACATTGCTGAAGCGATCGGGACATTCTGGCTGGTATTCGGAGGCGCGGGGAGCGCGGTGCTGGCTGCGGGATGGCCGGAGCTGGGCATCGGATTTTTGGGGGTGGCACTGGCGTTCGGCCTCACGGTCCTGACCATGGCCTATGCCATCGGCCACATCTCCGGATGCCACCTGAACCCCGCCGTCTCCGTGGGATTGTTTGTCGGCGGACGCTTTCCAGCGAAGGATCTGGTCCCCTACATCATCTCGCAGGTCATCGGCGGCATTGCCGGTGCGGGATTGCTCTATCTCATCGCCAGCGGAAAGGCTGGGTTTGTTGCCGGCGGGTTCGCTTCGAACGGCTACGCGGACCTTTCTCCGGGGAAATACTCGCTGGTCGCCTGCTTCGCCGCAGAGGTTGCCCTGACAGCGGTTTTCCTGATCATCATCCTGGGATCCACGGACAAGCAGGCACCTGCGGGGCTGGCTCCCGTCGCCATCGGCCTGGGGCTGACGCTCATCCATCTGATCTCCATCCCGGTCACCAACTGCTCCGTGAATCCGGCGCGGAGTCTGGGTACCGCCACCTTTGCCGGCGGCGCTTATCTTTCCCAGGTCTGGCTGTTCTGGGTGGCCCCTATCCTCGGTGCCATCATCGGCGCGGTCCTCTACGGGTTCATCCGCCCGGCCGACGCCCGCAGGTGAGGGTAGAAAGGAAGGCAAGCCTCCGGATTGCCACCCAAAGAATCACCACCTCAAGCCCTCTCCATTTTGATGCAGGCAATCCGGAGGCTTGCCTTCCTTTCCTCCCTTTCCCGGCATCGTGCAATCCGGGCTGCGGGCGGTGGTGCAATACGCGCCACCGGGAGCCCCCCCCCCCATCCGTCCCTGATGGGGTGGAAACCCTTGCACCATCAGCATCCGGCGCTCCCCGGCCGGTCATGGCATCCGCCCTGCGATGATCCGCCGAAATTCATGAACTTCTTCTCCGCAACCAACGAACAGGTCCTCCGCCAGAAAATGGACACCCGCACCATCGCCGAACAGGAACGCGAGATCCTCTACCTCCGCCGGAGGCTGGAGAAACTCGGCGCTGCCCGTGCCCAGGCGGCGGCCCAACCCGCTCCCGTGATCCTGTCACGCACGCAGGCGTCGCTCGCGGCGTGAGTAGGTTGTCCTTTCAGGTGAGGCAATCCGGAGGCTTGCCCTCCCTTCCTTTCCTTCAGTCCCCCACGACGATGGACTTCGGGTCCCAGGTGATCTTCGGGTACTCCATGTTCAGGCCCTTCAGCGTGTTGACCATGATCTGGGCGACGACGAGGTCACGGTACCACTTCCGGTCCGCCGGGATGACATACCACGGAGCGAGGTCGGTGGAGGTCTTTGAGATCACCTCTTCGTATGCCTTCATGAAGTCAGCCCACCGGGCGCGGTCGGAAAGGTCGTCCGGGTTGAATTTCCAATGCTTGGCCGGGTTCGCCAGACGGGACTCCAGGCGCTTCTTCTGTTCATCCTTGGAGATATGGAGGAATAACTTGACGATGGTGGTGCCTTCCTCCGCCAGCATGCGTTCAAACTCCAGCACATGGCGTTGGCGGCGTTTCCAAACTTCGTCCGGGAAAAGCTTTTTCACCCGCACCGCGATGATGTCCTCATAGTGGCTGCGGTTGAAGATGACCATCCCTCCGTTCCGCGGAACGTGCTGGTGGATGCGCCACAGGAAATCATGCGCCAGTTCCTCCTCCGCGGGTTTCTTGAACGCCTGCACCCGGATGCCCTGCGGATCGATCCCGGAGAATACGTTTTTCACGCAGCCATCCTTCCCCCCCGTGTCCATGGCCTGCACCACCACCAGCACCCGATGTTTGCTCTGGGCGTATAGGACTTTCTGCAGTTCACGCAACTCCACCTTCAGCCGGTCGGCGATCGGAAGATAGGAGTCTTTCGTCACGGACTCGAAGACCGTTTTCTCCGAGGTGTCCATCTTGCCAAGATCCAGGGCATCCCCCGGCTTCACAAAATATCGTTCAAGTGGGCCCTTCACCGGCATGGCGCATTTATCCCCCCGGGAGTGACCCCTGACAAGCCGGAAGGACCGCGAAATCCCATCCCCGCCCGTGAAACGTGCGTCACACATTGGAGGTTGTAAATGCGCGGTTCGCAGCCAGTCTATGACCGATGCCCGCCTCCCGGAAGTCCCTGCAACTGAAGCAAAATTCCGCCTCACTCCATACCGCGCTCCACATCGGCGCCAGTTCCGTTTCCATGATGGTGGCGGAACGTGACGGAAAAGGCACATTGTCCCCTGTCGATTTCCTGGAGCAGCCGGCTCCACTGGCGAGCGACATTTTCCGTGACGGCAAAGTGAGCCTTTCCACCACGGAACGCATCGTTTCCATCATCAAAGGCTACCAGAAGGCACTGGCGGAGCTGGGCTATGACCCGCACGACCTCACCCGCGCGGTGGCGACGAACATCCTCAGCGAGGCGACGAACCATGACACGGTGATGAACCGCATCCGCATCGCGTGCGGGCTGCGTGTGAGCACCATCGACGACGGGGAGATGACCCGCCTCATCTATCTGAAGACGCGCCGCCGACTGAAGAATCTGCCAGCCATGCAGCAGGACACCACCCTGGTGGTCCACGTGGGTCCCGGCAACACCCGCGCCCTTCTGTTCCAGAACGGAAAGATCACCCGCTACACCAGCTACCGGCTGGGCACCCACCGCACCCGTGAGGCGCTGGAAGGCTCCCACACCGAAGGTCCCGCGCTCAACCGCGTGATCCGCGAACATACGTCCGGAAATCTGGCCCAGATCCGATTCGACTACTCGGATGTGGCCATCGACGGCATCGTGGCGATCGGCTATGAGATCCAGTCCGTGGCGCCCTCGCTCATCAAGAAAGGCAGCGCCTCCCCACTGAAGACGCTCCGCCAGTTCACCTCGGAGGCGGCGACGCTTTCCGACGTGGAGCTGGTGAAGAGATTCCAGGTGGACTACCAGACCGCTGAAGGCCTGCTGCCCGCGCTGGAGATCAACCTGGCCATCGCGGAGGTTCTCAAGCAGGAGGAGATCCACATCCCGGACAGTGACTACGAGCAGGGATTGCTGCATGACCTGCTGGTTTCCCAGGAACTGACCGGAACTTTCGCGGAAGAGGTGCTGCGCTCCGCCAACATCCTCGCGGAGCGCTACCAATCGGACATCGCGCATGGCGAACACGTGGGCAGCCTGTGCACCCGGTTCTTCGATGCCACGGCGGATCTGCACCGCCTCACGCCACATGACGCGCTGCTGCTCCAGGTGGCGGCCATCCTCCACGAGGTGGGTACCTTCATCACCGCGCGCGCGCACCACAAGCATTCGGAATACATCATCCTCAACTCGGAGATCTTCGGACTGGACCGGCTGGATGTCACCATCGTCGCGCTGGTCTCCCGCTACCACCGCCACTCCGGGCCGAAGCTGGAGCACCCCAGCTACGCCGCCCTCGGGACGGAGGACCGGATCCGCGTTTCAAAGCTGGCGGCGCTGCTCCGCGTGGCGGACGCACTGGAGCGCACCCACGCCCAGCGCGTCGCGCAGATCGAGATCAAGCGTGAAGCCGGCAAGCTCCGCGTCCGCCTGCCCGGACTGGAGGACGCCGCCGTGGAACGCATCGCCATGGAGTCGAAGGCGGACCTCTTCGAGGAAGTCTTCGGCCTCACCGTCGTCATCGATGAAGATAACTAAGTTTGTCAGTTTCCAGTGTTCAGTTTTCAGGGAAGAGACTGCGGTCGCTTCCGGATTCCTGCATGCTGCCTTCCTGAAAACTGAAAACTGAACACTGGAAATTTTTCTCCCATGATCCCCTACCTCAACCGCGAACTTTCCTGGGTCGAATTCAACCAGCGGGTGCTCAACGAAGCCCTGCGCGACGACCTGCCGCTGCTGGAACGGCTGAAGTTCCTGGCGATCACCGCGTCGAACCTCGATGAGTTCTTCCAGGTCCGCATCGGCAGCCTCATGCTCATGCGCCGCAGCGGGCGGAAGACGCCTGACTTGTCCGGCCTCACCCCGGTGAAGAACCTGGCCCTGCTGCGCACCCGCATCCTCCGGATGTGCGCGGATCAATACTCCCTGCTCAACAACGTGCTGCTCCCCGCGCTGGAGAAGCACCAGATCCGCCTTCTCTCCGTCCGCGACCTGAACCTGACCCAGGCGGCACAGGCTTCCGTCATTTTTGAAGATGGGGTCTTCCCCCTGCTCACCCCGCTGGCCATCGATCCGGACGGCCCGGCGCTCCAGGTGCCCGGTCTCCAGATCGTGGTGGCCTGCCGCCTGCTCGACCCGGAAACCCAGGCCGTACGCCACGCCGTGATCCCCATCCCGGAAAGCGTGGGCCGCCGCGTGCCCATCTCCACGGATGGCGAGGGTGCATCCTTCCTCTTCATCGAGGATCTGGTGGCCGCGCATGCCGACCAGCTTTTCCCCGGTGAGAATGTCACCGCCACCACCGTCTTCCGCGTCACCCGCAACGGCGACATGGCCGTACAGGAGGAGGACGCGACCGACCTTGCAGGCGAGATGGAGGATGTGCTGACCGCCCGCCGCTTCGCGGACACCGTGCGGCTGGAGCTGCGTGAGGACGCACCGCGCGACCTCGCCCGCATCATCCAGAAGGTTACCGGCGCCAGCCCGCAGGAAGTCTACCAGATGGACGGGCCGCCTGGACTTTCCTCCTTCATGGATGTGGCGTTCCTCTCCGGCTTCGACCACCTCCGCGACGCCGACTGGCCCGGCCAGCTCTCCCCCGCCATCACGCCCGGCTCGACCATGTTCGAGACCATCGCCTCCGGCGACCTGCTGCTTTTCCATCCCTATGAATCGTTCGAGCCGGTGCTGCGACTCATCGAGGAAGCGGCGGAGGACCCCGACGTGATCGCCATCAAACAGGTGCTCTACCGCACCGCCCGCCAGTCCCGCATCATCGACGCATTGATCAAGGCGGCGGAGAACGGCAAGCACGTGACCGCCCTGGTGGAACTGAAGGCGCGTTTCGATGAAGCCCGCAACCTCGACCGTGCGGACGAACTCCGCCGCGCAGGCGCGCAGATCGTCTACGGGGTGAAGGGCCTGAAGACGCACGCGAAGATCTGCCTGGTCGTCCGCCGGGAGTCCGGACGCCTGCGCCGCTACGTCCACCTGGGAACGGGCAACTACAACGAGTCCACCTCCCGCCTCTACACGGACCTCTCCTACCTCACCTGCAAGCCTGACTACGGCAACGACGCCTCACTCTTCTTCAACGCCGTCACAGGGCGTTCCAAACTGCTGCGCTTCCAGCGCCTGGTCCCCGCCCCCACCGCGATGAAGCCGAAGCTGCTGGACCTCATCGCCAGCGAGGCGGACCGGGCCGGACAGGGGCTGCCTGCGAAGATCACCGCGAAGGTGAACTCCCTGCAGGATCCCGATATCATCGCCGCTCTCTACAAGGCCTCCCAAGCCGGGGTTGAGGTGAAACTCAACATCCGTGGCATCTGCTGTCTGAAACCGGGCGACGCGAAGCACTCGAAGAACATCGAGGTCATCTCCGTCATTGACCGTTTCCTGGAGCACGCCCGCCTTTTCCATTTCCACCAGGGTGGGGATTCCCAGGTCTATATCGCTTCCGCGGACTGGATGACCCGGAATCTGGAGAAGCGGGTGGAACTGATGATCCCCATCGACGCACCGCCACTGAAACGCCGCCTCATCCGCATCCTGGACGCCTACTTCCAGGACAACACGCAGGCCTCCCGCATCCTGCCCGACGGCACCTCCCAGCGGATCGTCCGGGCGAAGGGCAAGAAGGCGTTCCGCGTGCAGGAACAATTCTACCAGCAGGCCAGGCAGGCCGCGAAAGCCCGCGAACACGAACGGGCGATGACCTTCGAGCCGCACGTGCCGGTGGAGTGAATGGGATGTGGAGACGGCTCGTGCCGTGGTCTCATACCCGTTTCACGAACGGACAAGACATCTTCCGTAACGATTCAGCATGCTGATCATCTGGCTGCCTTCAGAGCCGCCTCCGTCCGCAGGCGCGCGATCCAATTTTCGCAGGGTTCATAGGCGGAGTATTTGGACCATACCCGCAGGTCAATCGTTCCATCCATCTTCTGCAACGCCTTGTAAACGGTATCCGACTCTTCCGAGTAGAGGCCAAAGTGCATCGCCTGCGCATTGGCGATCAGCTTGCTATCCGGAAACTTCGCTGCGAGCAGACGCAGCCCACCGAGCAGCAAAAGCACGTCCGGTTTTTTCCCGCCAAAGACATTCTGCAGATTCGTCTTTGAACTTCTCGCATACCCGAGGACGGTGATCATAGCCCGTGCGTAAGCCATGGAACGTTGTTCTTCCGGCAGATCCTTCAGCCGCGCGCGCAACCAAGGTTCCCATTCGCCGGGCTTGCCGTACCATTTTGGCTGCAGCAGATCCATGGTCTGGAGCACCGCGTCGGTGCATTCCGGGAACCTGATGAAAACATGATCGGAGAGCGCGTCGAATTCCTCCCGGTCCATTCCCTCGCCCTTCATGATCATGAGCGCGACGGACGACCAGACAGGTTCGTCATCGCGCAGTTCCCTGCATGCCATGAGATCTTTGCGCGCTTGTCCGAGGCGGGTTCCAAACCCCTTCCACTGTACGTCTTCCACAGCACCGGCATGGTATCCGCCGCGCGCGTTCCACGCACTATGCGCCCAATAGCTGGCGGAGGCAAGTTTCGCAAACGGAGACGCAGGAAACTCCGCGGACCATTTTGCGACCAGTTCCTGTTTGAGGATGCGCCGCTTCTCCTGCGCGATGTTCCGCGGTTTCTCCCTGAACCAGCCGAAAAACCGCTCGCTGTAATAGAGACCATCCTCGTCCCTGCCACCGTCGGTGGAACGGATGGTCCTGATCAACTGTTCCAACGCCGCAGGTCCCCGCGCGGCGGCCTCGTCCATTCTGTGGGAAAACTCCGGATCATCTCCGAAGCTGCGGGCAATAATGCGGGGGCCGCCGACTTTACCCAGATCCCACGGCACCTGGCCGATGAACGCGAGAGCGGAATCATAGCCGCC
Source organism: Luteolibacter sp. SL250 (assembly GCF_026625605.1). Lineage (NCBI taxonomy): Bacteria > Pseudomonadati > Verrucomicrobiota > Verrucomicrobiia > Verrucomicrobiales > Verrucomicrobiaceae > Luteolibacter > Luteolibacter sp. SL250. The sequence goes on along the minus strand of NZ_CP113054.1, from coordinate 1,809,837 downwards.
CTTTCCACCGATATGATCCATGTGCAGGTGTCCTCCAGCAAGTTTGAGGTATTTGAACGCGAGCTGGCGGTCCCGCAAACAGGTCGCAGCAGCGGATGCATGCGCGGAGCCAAGCCAGACACTATCAGGATACTGTTTTGACAGCAGATCCATGCCAGACGCGAGCAGCTCCGCATCGATCGCGCAATGCCATAGGAATGCCGGTCCGGCGGAGCCGTAACCATCGGTGACACCGATCTCATACAGCACGCGGGCATAGTGTTTCGCCCGGTCTTCCGGGGATTGGTTCCCGAGCAAACCGCGCAGCCACGGTTCCCACTCCCCGGGTTTGCCAAAGGATTCGGCGTAGAGGCACTTGACGGCTTTCGAAAGGGACAGGGAATCCCCGGGAAAGTCATTCACCAGCTCCGCCGCCAGCCTGTCGAACGCCGGGCGGTCGAGGTCTGACTTCACCACCACCTGGAAGTAGGCGGCATACCATGCAGGATCGACCTTGCGGAAATCCCGGCACTGTTCCAACAGGGCCATCGAACGGTCGATGAAACCGCCAGCCACCTTCCAGATGTCATCTGCGTCCGCCACACCCCTGCCTGAATAGATCGCATAGTGGGCCTGAAGCGAACACAGCCGTGCCTCCGCAAGCATGGCGGCACGGGATTGAGGAAAGCGCCGTCGCCATTCAGCACAAACCTCCAACTGGTATTCCAGCCTCGGCCTGCCATCAATCCTCCCGCCCTCACCCGTGATTCCCTCAAAAAAAATGGGCGTGGTGTGGCGACCGTCCTTGTCACGCATCTCTTTGGCAAGCAGCTCCGCCGCCATATTCTCCAAGGCTTCCACTCCTTCCAGCAATGCCATTTCCGACCGCGCCCTGATACCACCTTCGGTATCCTCCACCCATCCGGAGAGGGGAGGCAGCTCCTTCACCTTCAGTACCTGTGTCCGTGGATTGACGAGCTTTCCGGGCGGCGAATCCTGCGCGCCGGCATGACTGAGAACCATGACCGAAAGCGAGCAGAAGACCAGGGACCAACGGATAAGCATACCCGGTATATGGACGACCGATGGAAGCAGGGCAAGGCTTGGAAGCCATATCATCGGATGATCATAAACCCCACCGCGCGGCACCTCTCCGAATGACATAAGGCTTCCGCAGGAAATCGCCGCACCGCAAACCCGAATGCAAGGTCCACCGATCACAATTCCTTCATCCCTTGCCGGCATTTGTGCCTAACCATCCCGTTGCGGCCGGCACGCCATTCGCTGGCGCGGGCGTCGGCTCTCATCCACCTTGAGATCTGAAGGAAACTCCGGGTAGTGGTGGCCGGAAGCTTTCCGCGCGGCGGCCGCCGCTTCCGGGTTCTTCGGGTTCTTCCGCAGCAGTCTGGCCTTCGGCATGATGATGTCGGAGACAAAGGAGAGCCCCATCAGCAAGGAAGTCGACACTTCCGCGAGGTGGGTTTCCCCGTCATCATCCGTGTATTCGACCTGGTGGATGGTGGAGTTCATTCCGACCAGCCAGCCGGAGCTGTAGGGACCGGTCTCCAGCTTGGTCACCTTCCCGCCCTTGCGGCGGATGGCGGTCCTCACCCGGCTGACATCCCATGGCTTCACCAGCAGGCCCAGAACCAGGCCGGCGATGGCGATGTATTGGAAGATGCCCTCGAACCCATCCATGGGGACCAATGGCTAGCAGATGGGGCTCCTCCGCGCAATCGTCATCAGGCGGAGCGACCAAGACCCACGCGCCTTCACTTGCCGTATGCCTTCCAGGTGACCCAGCGCACGCAGCGGTGGTAGTTGTCGTAGTCGTCCCACACGCGCAGATCGAGCTTGCCGTTCAGGCGCTGCATGGCGTCATAGGCAAGGTCCGCATTCTCATCATAGCCGCTGTACCACATGGCCTCCGCATTGGTGACGTAGGTGCTCTTGGGAAATCTCTCCGCCAGGGATCTCAGGCCTTTGCGCACCAGCACCTTGTCCGGCTTGATGCTTCCGTAACGCTCCTTCCGTTGGTCCGGATAGCGCATGGCGTAACCCTCGTTGGCGATGACGGCGGAGGCATAGGCGCGGGCACTCGCATCCTCCGGCAGGCCGGCAAGACCCTCGCGCAGGAACGGCTCCCACTCACCGGACTCACCGCCCCAACGCGGCGCGGTCGCAAAGGCGAGCATGAGATGGCATTCGCGGGACTCGGGGAAGTTTTTGAACATCGGCTCGGCGAGCGCCTTGAACTGATCGCTCTGGAGGTCGAGTTGCCCGGATCCCATCATCACCTGCACGACGGCGGTGAACCACGCGGGTTCCGTCTCCCGCAGTTCCTGCGACTGCTTCAGATACTCCGAGGCTTTCAACAGACCGTAGCGGAATCCCGCCCAACGGCTGTCGGAGACACCACCAGCGTAGCTGGCGCCGCGTGCCGCCCAGGCGCGGGCCACCCAGTGATGGGCGGATGCCAGCTTCGCGTAGGGCGAAGCCGGGAATTCCTTCTCCCATGCTGCCAGCAGCTTCTGCCGTTCCATCGACTCCCTCAACTGGGTCAGGTAAGGCATGTCCTGCTGGAACCATTGGTAGAAGGCGAATGCGTTGTAGCTCCCGTCCGCGTCACGCTGCTCCGAGGTGTGGAGGTGTTTCACCATATCCTCCAGCGCATTCGGACCATCCGCAGCCGCCTCCACGACCCGCGCCGTGAAGGCGACGTCATCCCGGACGAACGACTTGATGTCCGGCAGCCCCACCATCTTCGGGTCCCAGGGGATGGACTTCAAATGGTAGAGGAGATTTTCATAGGATGATTTGGGGGTGAACATGCCATCCAGCTTGCCATTCGCGCGGCGCAGCGCTGACTGGATCGCGGCCTGGTCGAGCACCCCCCACGCTGCGAGGGCGGCCTGCTCGCTGGCCAGACCGATGCTGGCGGGATAATCCTTCGCCCACGCCTCCCAGCCGCGGTGGATCATGCCGAGATCCGGCACCACGCCGGTCAAGGTCATGCTCGCGTTCTGGCCCACAGAGATCGACAGCTCGGCGATGGTCCTGACATAGGCCTTCGCGGCCACGTCCGGGGGCAGTTTCGCCAGCTTTCCACGGAGCCATGGTTCCCAGGCGAGGCGGTCACCCGCCCACTCCGGCCGGATCTGCATCACCGCACGGGAAAGGATGTAGCCGCTGTCAGGGAAATGCTGCAACGCATGGTCCACCGCCTTCTCGAACGCCTCCCGGTTATGGTCCGTGACGCGGATGGTCACCAGCTTCGTGACATGCCAGCCGGGGTCCTTGTCCGCCAGCTCCTTCGACTTCTCCAGCAGGGCCAACGAGCGGGCGCAGATATCCGCCACCCGCTGGTAGTTGTCATCCAGGGTCGGTGCCTCCCCGGAGTCCCCGATGGCAGCGACGGCCCTACCGTTGAGCGAAGCCGCTTCCGCAACCATCGCCACGAGCGATTGCGGGCACTTCGCCCGCCACTCCCCGACCATGGTGTGGATGTCCTGCGGCCTGCCCTTCGGCGAAGCGAGTTCGCGGTAGAAATATGGCATGGTGTAGCGGCCGTCACCGTCCTTCGACTCCGCTGTGAGGAGATGTTGGCCCAACTTCTCCATGGCGTCCGGCCCGGCCGCGATGGCCTCCGCCGTCCTCGCGGTCACCCTTCCTTCCGTATCGTCCTCACGCCATTCGGTGACAGGCGGCACTGAGTCCGCGGCCAACCGCCGGGACATCGGGTTCGTGCCGGAAAGTGGGTTCTTCGCCTGGCCGGGGGCGATGTCTGCAAGCAGGAAAGCAATCGCGGGAATGCAGATACGGAGATTCATCATCAAGGGGGATATGTAAAATGTTCCGTGCCATCAAGACATGACTCATTCCATCAATTTCCATGCCAGCCAGTTGGTGCAGCGTTCATAGTAGTCATACCTGTACCACACCCGCAGATCGACTTTCCCATCCAGTTTTTTGATCTCCTTCAGGGCGAGGGCCGCCTTTCCGGAATATTTGCAGTGGAACATGGCCTCCGCGCTGGGATAGCGGATGGAATCCGGATGCTTCTCCCGCAGGGAGGCAATGCCTTTCCACAGCAGGTCCATGTCCGGTTTCTTCCCTCCGAAAATCTCCTTTTCGTTCTCCTTCGAGAAAAAGGCATAGCCGGCATCCATGATCACCGCCTGTGCATAGGTGCGGGCACGGACATCCTCCGGCAGGGCTTTGGTCTTTTCCCGCACCCAAGGTTCCCATGCACCGGCCTTGCCGCCCCATTTCGGACGGAATGAATAGAGAGCCCCACCGAGTGTCTGCGGGCATTCCGGGAAATGGCTGAACATCACATCCGTGATATCTTCGAATTCATCGTTCGGATCCCCTTCACCGAGCAACAGATCCAGCGCCACATCCGTCCATGCGGGATCCGTCCGCTGCAGTTCTTTCGCCGCCGTGAGGTGCTTTCTCGCCTGGGCCAACCCTTCGGCGAAGCCCTTCCACTGGTTTTCCCCGACCTCGTTGGCGTAGGTTGTCCCGCGGGCATCCCAAGCACGGCTGATCCAGTAGCGGGCGGACGCAAGCTGGGCGTCCGGCGATGCCGGATATTCCTTCCGCCAGCGCTCCAACAGGTCCGCATGGGCCAAGCGCAGCTCCGCGGTGTATAGATTCGTTTCCTTGACGTTGAACCAACTGAAGAAGCGTGCGGCATTCGAGTTCCCGTGCTGATCCAACGGACTTTCGGAGCGGATTTTTTTGATGAGTTCCTCCAGCGCGGCGGGGCCGGCGGCACAGGCCTTCCGCATGATGGTGCCCCGATCCGGCGGGGTTTCACTGAAGTAACCGGAAAAGGCGGGGACACCCATCTCCTGGGGGTTCCAAGGTGTGGAGCGGATGAAGCTGACGGCGATCTTATAACCGTCCTTGGTGCCCACCATGAATTCCACATCGAGGATGTTGCCGGCCCGTTTGAGCGCTGCCAGCGCTCCGGCCCGGTCCTCCAGGACCCAGCAGCGCAGCGCGACTTCCTGCGTGGCGATCACGATGCTGTCCGGATACTCCGCGGCCAACAGTTCCAGCCCTTTCAACATACGCTCCCTCTCCAGTGGCAGGTAGCCCCGCGCTGCAGAATAGCCACGATGGTTCCCGAACCCGGCGTAGGTGAGGGCATACAGCTTTGCGGCGGTGTCAGGCGGCAGCGTATCCAAATGCCGCTTGAGCCAAGGGGCCAAATTCTCCCGCTCATCCGGCTCCCGGCGATCAACGCGGTTCAGAACCGCGCGGGAGAGAACGTAGCCGCAATCCGGAAATTTCCGGATCAACTCCACGGTTCCCCGTTCCAGGCCATCCGTGTCATCCCCCAACTGGTCCACCGTGACGAAATAGGTATTCATCCATGCGGGATCCACCGAGCGGAGAGCGGATGATTTTTCGAGAAACGCGGCGGACGCCTCCAGATCACGCCGCATCCGGATCCATTTGGTGCCCTCCACATCCTTTCCGTTGGGGATGAGCCTCGTGTCATTGGCCAACTCCGCATGGAGACGGGCCTGCGCCAGCATCGCAGCCTCCGACCGGGGGAATTTCTCCAGCCACTCCCCGAACACCCGCTTCTGATAGGCCCTCCGTTTCTCCCCCCTGATAGGATCACCACCCAGCGCGATCTGGCGGTAGAAGTAGGGGGTGGTATAGCGGCCATCCTTGTCCTTCATCTCATTCCTGCGGAGCTGCTGGGCAAGTTCTTCCAGTGCCTCCGGCCCGGCGAGCAACGCGCGGGTGGCGCGCTCTTTCACCTTTCCCTCCGTATCCTCCAACCATCCTACGGTTTCAGGGAGCTCCTTTGCCTCCAAGGTCCGCGCATTCATGCGCTTCAGTTTGTCAGCATCCTTACCCTGTCCGGAGGAATCGACGAAGAGGCAGATCCACAACAGAGCGGCGGGACAAAGAAACCGGAGGGAGTTCATCGGACGAGTGTCAGGCAATAATCCGGGATGGACAAGAAAAGACGGCCCAATGCGGGAGCTCCAGGGCAGCCCGCCGTGGAGTGTGGTGGATGGCGGAAGGCACCTCAGGTCTCCGCAACGAAAGCCACGACGAAAGGAGGCAAGCTTCCGGATTGCCCCAGATGACAATCCGGAGGATTGTCATCCTTTCCCACCGGGCGTCACTTGCCCTGCCACGCGCCGAAGGCGCGGAACTTTTCGTAGCGCTGGTCGAGGAGCTTCTGGACGGGGAGCTTTTTCAGGTCCTCCAGGTGACGGAGGATGGTGTCCCTGAAGGCGTCCGCAGTGGCCCGGTGATCGTGGTGGGCGCCACCGGTCGGCTCCGCGATGACGTCGTCGATGAGGTTGAGCTTCATCAGGTCCGGGGCGACGAGTTTCATGGCTTCCGCGGCCTCCGGGGCGTGCTTGCGGTGCTTCCAGAGGATGGCGGCGCAGCCTTCCGGGCTGATGACGGAGTAGTAGGCGTTCTCCAGCATGAGGACGCGGTCCGCGACGCCGATGCCGAGTGCACCACCGGAGCCACCTTCGCCGAGGACGACGGCGATGACGGGAACCTTGAGAAGCATCATTTCCCGCAGGTTGAAGGCGATGGCTTCCGCGATGTTGCGCTCCTCCGCGCCGATGCCGGGGAAGGCTCCGGGGGTGTCGATGAGGGTGATGACGGGCAGGCCGAACTTTTCCGCCATCTTCATCAGGCGGAGCGCCTTGCGGTAGCCTTCCGGGTGGGCGCTGCCGAAGTTGCGCTTGAGGTTCTCCTTAGTGTCCCGGCCCTTCTGGTGGCCGATGACGACCACGCGCTGGTTTCCGATCCGCGCGAAACCTCCGGGCATGGATGCGTCATCACCGATGTGACGGTCACCATGCAGTTCGTAGAAGTCCGTGAAGGCGAGTGCGACGTAGTCGAGCATGAACGGGCGGTTCGTGTGACGGGCGATCTGGACGCGCTGCCAGGGTGTGAGGTTTCTGTAGATCGAAGCGCGGGTTTCGGCCAGTTTCCCCTCCATGATGGAGATCTCCGCAGACATGTCGATATTCTGCGACGCTGCTTTTGCGCGCAGTTTCTCCAGTTCGCGTTCAAGCTCGGCGGCGGGTTTTTCGAATTCGAGAAGCTGCATGTTCGGTGGGAAAAATGATGGCGGACGGGCCGCTGGGAGGGACGTTAGCGTTTCGGATTGCGGATTTCCACCTCATTTCCGGCGCGGGTGAGAAGATTCAGCTCCTCCATGTCCGGACCGCTGAGGAAGATGCCGCGGGCACCTTCCTTGTCGTCGTCGCTGGTGGTCGGGTCGTCCGCCAGCAGCGGGACCGGGACCTTGGTGAACTGGATGTACTTCGCGGCCCCGCGGTAGCCTTTCGCCTGCGGCTGGAGGCGTTTACCTCCGAGCATCGCGCCCTTTGATTCAATGGCGGTTTTCTGGTTTCCGAGCGGGGTGCCTGAGCCGATGCGGATGATGGGATACTCCCGCAGGAACCTGCCGCCATCCCAGATGGAAACCGCCATGCGCTGTGGTTCGATGAGCAGCCGGTATTCCAGCGGCATGACGATGAGTTCGTCCCCGGGCTGGATGTTGCCCAGCTCGAACATGCCGTTCAGATACATGATCATGTCCAGGGAGGTCTTGTTCTTCCCCGCGATGCCGAGGAAGGAGTCCCCGCGTTTCACCACATGGACGGTCTTTCCCTCCCGGTGGGCCGTGGACAGCACCTCGTCCATGTTCATATCCCCCACGATGCGGCGGGCGATGGGTGCCGACGGAGAAGTGGGGAAAACATTCACGATGGCGGCGAGCTTCTCGCGGGCCTCCGTGTATTGGTCGAGCGCGAGCAGTTCGTGCGCCTTCTGGAACGCCTTTTCCCCCGGATCAATATCCGGCAACTCGGCGGAATCCAGCATCTTCGCGAAATCCACATCCGGCTCTTTTTTGACGATCTCCGTCGGATTGGGGATCAGCTTCTCAAACACGCCGCCCATCGGGGCGACGAGGATGTGGTAGAGGAACATCGCCGTGAATCCCATGACGCCGAGCACGGCGAAAAGGGCGACCAACTTGACCAGAAACCACAGTCTCATGATGACACACGGGGTTATAACAGTCCCCGCCTCTTGAAGTCGAATGCGTTGATCTCCTGGGAACGCAGGATCATTTCAAAGGAAAACTTCAGGATGGAGATCTCCCAGGCGTCGTCCACGCCCTCGATGACCGCCAGCGAGGGATTCCCCGTACGGCGGATGTCCTCCATAACACGCTCCCGGACGGCGTCGATGGAGTCGTGGATGATTTCCTCCTGCACGTGGCCCCGCTTGAACTGGAACCCGTACTGGAGGAAGGCGAGATCCCTGCCCTGCTCCTTGAACTTCCGCACCAGCGCGTCCAGCCGGGCGCGGGCGTCGTCGTTGAAGCCCTCCAGCTCGATACCCCGGTAGCCGTCCGGCCGGAAGATGCGCGGCCGCATGGCCTCCACCTCACCCGTGCGCACCCTGACCTCGTTGTTGCGGTCCAACAGCTCGCTGATGAGCTGGAACTCGAAGCGGGTCTCGCCGAAGGTCTCGATCCGGCGATCCGGCTCGCGGAGCACCTTCGTCATCTCCAGCGCGTATTGGATGTTGTCCGGGGAATGCATCAGCCGGGGGAATCTCCGCTCATTCGGGCGCATTGCAAAGAAAAGGACGGACATCCGCGAGGAGTCCGCCCTTTCCGAAAGCGTACGCCTGCCGCTTGATCAGCCTTGCTGGCTGTTGATGTAGGTCACGACGTCGCCGACAGCCTGGAGCTTTTCGGCTTCTTCGTCAGGAACTTCGATGTCGAATTCCTCTTCGAAAGCCATCACCAGTTCGACGGTGTCGAGGGAGTCGGCACCGAGGTCCTCGACGAACTTCGCCTCAGGGGTCACTTGGTCGGCGCTGACGCCGAGTTGGTCAACGATGATATCTTTTACGCGTTCTTCGATGCTTTTGTCAGACATGGGCTGCTTTGGTTGATTGGTTGGCGTTGCGGTTGGTTATCGCGCCGCTGGCGGACTTGGCAACCCTGAAAACAGCGGTTGCCGGGTAAATCCGCGCGGGAGCTGTGTTTCACCCGTCTTCCGGGGCTGATTTCCCTTCCTGTTCCCCGTCGGAAATTTCCTCCGCACGGACGAATTCGATGATTTCCCCTGAAAATTTCGAGCGGATGCGTTCCATCAGCTTTTCCGCCGGCTGGCCGTCCTCTTTTTTGAATCCGCCGTAGGTCAGGCCGTCGATGCGGAGGCGGCCCTTGCCGGAAACGCCGTCATACCCGGCGAAGGCGAGGCCCTTGTTGTCCCACTTCCTGAGGTCCAGCGTCTTGAGATCCGTGTAGGGCACCCGTTTCCCCTCCTGGGAGGTAATGCCCTCCTCATCCGCCACGATGCGGCGGCGGAAGGTCCGGATGAGGAAAAACGCCGTGACCAGGGAAAGAATGACACAGACGACGACGCAGATCCATTGCTGGTCGATCTCGCGCTTCGTCATCGGCTCCTCCGGCGGCTTGCTGGCGTAGCCGTGTTCCGCGGAGTAGTCCTGCCACAGCAGCGTCCACTGCCGGCGTTCCTTCACCTTTGCGAAGTCATGGAGGATCTCCGGCCAGGGCATGGGCTGTTTCAGATCCTTCGGCAGGATATAGGGATCCTCCGGGAACTTCACGCTCTGGGTGGCGGCGAAGCTTTTCCACTCCGCCTCCGTCAGGGCATCACCCTTGGCATTGAACGCTTTGACCGCCTCTTCGAAGGACTGCGCCAGATAGAACACGTGGTTTTTCTTCCGGTAGCCGATCGCGCCGTCGTAAGCGAAATAAACGGCGAAGACGGAAAACATCAGCAGCATGGCCACCGCACGGAGCAGGAACCACGGCGTGGGCTTGCAGACGATGGCATCGGGAGAAGCGGTCGGCATCGGGTGGGACAAAACCCGGATTCCCAGTGCATGGCAAGTACGGAAGCCCCGCTGGCATCCTGCCCCGGTGCCATGGAGGTGGGGCGGATGGTTGTCGGATGCCCCACGTCCACCCACCGCCGGCCGTTTTCCCGACGGGAATTCCCGCTTGTCGGAAGGCCTCCCCTTGGTTACGCACTCCGCCGTCATGCCAATCGCCACTCCAGAACAATACCGCGCCATGCTGGACGCCGCCCAGAAGGGCAGCTACGCCTACCCGGCCATCAACGTCACCTCGCTGACCACCATCAACGGTGCCCTCAAGGCCTTCTCCGACGCGAAGTCCGACGGCATCATCCAGATCTCCACCGGCGGCGGTGAATTCGCATCCGGCCTGTCCGTGAAGAACGCCGCCTTCGGCGCGATCGTCCTGGCGGAAGCCTGCCACCTCCTTGCGGAGAAGCACAACGTGCTCATCGCCCTGCACACCGACCACTGCCACCCGGAGAAGGTGGAAAGCTTCCTCAAGCCCCTCCTCCAGGCCTCCCGCGAGCGCGTTGCCGCCGGCAAGGGCCCGCTGTTCCAGTCCCACATGTTCGACGGTTCCGTGGTGGACCTGAAGGAAAACCTCACTATCTCCAAGGAACTCCTCAAGGAGTGCGCCGACCTGGGCATCATCCTGGAAGTGGAAGCCGGCTGCGTCGGCGGTGAGGAAGACGGCCACGACACCTCCGGCCTCCCGGCCGAAAAGCTCTACACCACCCCAGAGGACATGCTCGAAGTCTATGAAGCGCTCCAGCCGATCGGCCGCTTCCTCTTCGCCGCCACCTTCGGCAACGTGCACGGCGCCTACAAGCCCGGCGCGGTGAAGCTGAAGCCGAGCATCCTCCGCGACGGCCAGAAGGCCGTGACGGACAAGCACGGCGCGGCCGCCGAGATGGACCTTGTGTTCCACGGTGGTTCCGGCACCTCCAGCGAAGACCTCCAGGAGACCCTCGACTACGGCGTCGTGAAGATGAACATCGACACCGACACCCAGTACGCCTTCACCCGCCCGATCGTCACCCACATCTGCTCGAACATCGAAGGTGTGCTCAAGATCGACGGCGAAGTCGGCAACAAGAAGCACTACGACCCACGCTCCTACCTCAAGAAGGGCGAGCAAGGTCTCTGCGACCGCATGAAGCAGGCTTGCGACGAGCTCCGCTCCAGCGGCAAGACCATCTTCGGCACCGTCTGATCCCATGGAGCGCGGACTTCAGTCCGCATCTTCATCCATTTCCAAAAAGCGGAGTCCCCATGGGGCTCCGCTTTTTCGTTTCCGGAATCCACCATCCCTGCTTTCCTCCCCGGCGTGTCCCAGAAGCCGAAAGACAACCCGCTCGCGAACATCCTCATCAATGTCATCATCCCGGTGCTGGTGCTCAGCTACCTGAGCAAGGATCCGGAGATCCAGCAGAAGCTGGGCAAGGAAGTGAGGCCATGGCACATCGGCCCGCTTTACGCGATGATCATCGCGCTGGCGCTGCCCTTCTTCTACGGGATCTGGTCGTTCATCCAGACGCGGAAGTTCAACTTGTTCTCCGCCATCGGGCTTTTCTCCGTGCTGCTGACGGGCGGCCTGACGCTGTATCTGTGGAACAAGGACGGCACGGTGAAGGAGAACGCCGGACTGCTGTTCGGCCTGAAGGAAGGCTCCATCCCGCTGATGCTGGGCGTGGCGGTGCTGGCATCCGCACGGACGGCGACGCCGCTGCTGAACGTATTCCTCTACAATGACAGCATCTTCGACATCCCGAAGATCCGTAAGATCATCGCTGACCTGGGCAAGGACGCGCCGTATCTCCAACTGCTGCGCAACGCGACGCGGATGTTCGCCTTCTCGTTCTTCGTCAGCTCGCTGATGAACGTGGGACTGGCGCTGTGGTTCTTCCGCAGGTTCGACCACACGGCGGCGAACGCCCTCGAAAGCTACAACGAGATCGTCGGTCGTCTGACGTTCTGGGGCTTCGTGGTGATCGGCGTGCCGATCCTGGCGTTCCTGTTTTTCACGCTGCGGTATCTGCTGAAGGGGCTGCGCGAACTGACCGGCCTGGGAGATGACGAGCTGATGCTGCCGAGGTGAAGGACAGGAAGGCAATCCTCCGGATTACCTCCAAAATGACAATCCGGAGGATTGTCTTCCTTTCGGCGGCCGGGCCGCCGCTGACCGGCGGTGCCCCCCGCACACGGAACAGCCGGAGCGGACGGTCATCCCGTCAGATCCGGCTGGTGCATTTTTCAGACTCTCAGGCTTCCCCTTTTTCCAGCTCTTGGAGGAGCCTCTTCGGGGAAAGGATCAGTCCACCAGGTTGTCCACCCGCTGGGCCAGCTCCACGTCCAGCTCGGTCACGCCGCCCGCATCATGGGTGGTGAGTTTCAGCGTCACCTTCGTGTGGCGGATGGTGATGTCCGGGTGATGCTGGGCTTCTTCAGCGATCTCGGCGAGATCGTTGACGAAATCGATCGCATCCATGAATTCCTCGAATTCGACGGTACGGGTGATGGATTTTTTCTCATACTCCCACTCCGGGCATTTTTTGAGTGCGGCGGTGAGGTCTTCGTCTTCGAGCAGGTCGGACATGCGGTTGTGTTGAGGGAAAGTTCGCGGGCAGATTGCGGCGTGACATTCAGGGTTGGCAAGCTGTGTTTCCAAACTTTTGCAAAATCCTTGCGGCATGTTGCAATCAGCCACGGGGAAGCCTAGGTTCCAGGATCATGAAGACGATTTTCAGCCTCCTGACAGTGTGCCTGCTCATCGGAGCCTGCGCCCCTTCCACCCCCCAGACCCGCATCTCCGCCCATCCGGAGAAATACGCGCGTCTGAGCGCGAAGCACAAGGCGCTGGTGGAGGAAGGGAGAATCGACCGCGGCATGCCCAAGGATGGGGTGCTGCTGGCCTGGGGGACCCCGGCGAGCAGATACGAGGGACAGGAAGGACGCCGCAGCACGGAACGCTGGGACTACGCGGGCAGCCGTCCGGTGTTCGTCCACAATTTCCACGGGGGATACGGATTCTATGACTACTGGGGTGACGGTGGCTATTACCGTCCGTATGGCTACCGCTTCATGGTGGGACCGGAGGTCGTCTATGTCCCCTACACCAGGGCGAGCGTGACCTTCGCGGGTGACCGGGTGGACTCCTGGGAGCGGATCAAGTGATGGTGCCGGATTCCGGCCTCACACCACACCCGCGACTGCCAGCGTGACGGCCGCGGCGGAGATGAGGAAGCCTGCCAGCGCCATGGCACCGTCCTTTGCGATAAGAGAAAGGCCGAAGGCGATGGCACCCGCACCCACCACGTTCGCGCTGAGGGGCACCACCTCCGTGAGCGGCATCACCAGCATGGTGACCGCCGTCACCGTCGCAATCCCGATCATCGCGGGACGTCCGGTCAGGAATCGCAGGCGTTCCTTCAGCAAACGGTCGATGAAGGCGGCGGGCTTCTTCACCCACTTGCTCCCCGTCATTTTCAGGATGATCTTCGACTTGATCTTCCGGTCGAGCAACCAGCCCGGCAGCCAGAAGTGGTCGTTGCCACAGATGAGCTGGACAGAGATGGTGAGGACGAAGAGGCCGATGACTGTCGGCACGCCAGGGATGTCCGCGATGCCGGGCGCGGAAACGAAGACACCCGCCAGCAACAGCAGCGGACCGAATGAACGTCCGCCCACCGCATCCATAATGTCGTCCACCTTCACCTTGTCCGCTTTCTCCGCGCAGCGGTGGATCTCACCGAGCAGTTCCTCCAGATTTTCCGGACGCTTTTCCATCTGTTAGAAGATGCGCATGATCCCGTGCGTGTCAAACCGGCTGCGGGGAGTAGCGAATCTCGTGAGAGATTCGGCTGTGGGGAAGTCCATCAGAAACCGGAGCGGATCTGTCAGCGGACGTCCCCTCAGTCGAAGGTCTCACGACCTTCGCTACCAGCTTCACTCCTTTCGCCACTTGTCGAACCAGCGGGCGGGCTTGCTGGGACTGCGGCGCTTTTCCCGGTCCTCTGCTTTCCTCACTCCCTTGACGGCCTCCTCCACCACTTCCGCCGTCCCCTCCGCAGCCTGCGAAATGATCTTACCCGCCTCCAGCCGCCGGACGTGAATGCGGTCCAGCGTGCCGGTGACCTCCATTTCCAGCAAACGGCTGAGAGGTTGGGTCACCACTCCCGGCAGGCCGGTGAGCTTTCCACGGGCGCTGCCGGAGACGGTTTCCTTCCGGAGGTCCACCTGACCACGCGCATCCACGGTGAGGGTGCCACCGCTGGCCTCGAAGCTGCCCACGCTGACGATGTGCCCGCTGCTGGTGAAGTGCGCCTCGAACCGTCCCTCCCCGGACTCCGCGCGTTCCACACCGGGGATGATGGCGGCGAAAAGATCATGCACCTGGTCGAGCAGCGGCACCTCGATGACAGGCGCATTCTCCAGCATCATCCTGCCCTCACCGTCGAACAGCCGCCCGCCGAGATCCGCGGAGCCGGTGTAGAAAAGCGAGAGGACGCCGGGAGTGCTGGTTTTTCCCTTTCCCATGGCCTGCTTGATGCGGTCCAGCCGGACGCCGGACGCCTTGATGGCGGCGTCCCGCAGCCGTCCTCCGGTGTAGTCGCCGTCCACGGTCAGGTTACCGCCGAAAACTTCGCCCCGCACCTCCCGGAGGGACCACGTGCGACCGGTTAGGCTCCCGCCGCCGGTCAGCGCGGTGATGTCCACTTTCTTCCCTTCGTGGGCAACGGTCACCGCGCCCGCCCCCCGGGTGGAGAACCGGGCCACGCTCCACCCGCCGTCCTTTTCCCAGCGGATGTCCCGCGCGGTGATGGCGGGAAATGTGACGACCTCCAGCGACGGAGGGAGGGAGTCCGCCAGCATGGGGATGTCCCCGGCGATGGACCACAAGTCCGCGTCTCCCTCCAGCTCCGCGACGTGGAATTTCCCCCGGTGGTGGCTGCCGTGGAGCGTGTCTTTTTTGCCATCCCCGTCCTGCACGGTGCCTTCGAAAGTGAACGGAGTGCCCTTCCATCCCTGCCGCCGGATGACCGCCTCCGCCCTGCCATGTTCCATCGCGACGCCCGCGTTGATGACTGACTCCTCCTGAGAGGAAAGCTCCGCCGTCGCCCCCGCGTCGCGCAGTGGCACGCCTTTCAGGCTGACCTCCCTGCCATTTCCCTTGAGCGATGCGCTCCAGTCAAAGGCGGGCGTGGAGGCATCCACGGTGAATTTTCCGCGGATTTTGAACCGGCCCGTGCCATCGTCGAAATCCAGCGCTGCGAGCGTCGCCCTCGCCGCCTTCAGCTTCATGACAAAGCGTGGCGGCGGGCGCAGAGGTTCCTGCCGTGTGATGATGTCGCCCTCCAGATCCACGACCAGTCCGCGGTGCCGGACCTTTGCCTCCGTCACGGTGATCTTTCCGCGCCGCGAGCGGAACTTCGCGGAGACATCCTCCAGCGCGATGTGGCCCTCCGCATCGGACACGACCACCTTCGAGCGGCGGACGCTCCAGACCATGGTGCGGGAGCCGGTGGAGATCCACTGGGACGGCGGCAGGCTGACGGCCAGGCTCTCCACTTCCAGCACCTGCTTTCGTTCGCCCTCCGTCTCGTGGAGAATGAAATCGCGGAACACCACTCCGCCGCGCCACAGACTCCATGAGGCGCGGCTCCACTCTGGCTCCAGCCCGCGCGCCTCCAGGCGGTCGCGCATCCGTTGTTCGATCCCCGCGATGATGCGGCCCTGCGCGAGCGTGAGGACCGTCACCACCACGGAGGAAAATCCCACCAGGATCCACAGGAAGATCCGCCAGCGGCGGGAAAGGCGGAACCTGCGGAGGGAGGACATTTCCCTAACTTATCCCGCCCCCTCTTGTCCGCCAGCGGTCAATCCAATCGGTTTTCCAACGGATGGAATGCCAAAGGCACGCCGCACCTTTGCCGGATGCACGGTGGCCCCTATCAGAAGTAGCTGGAGAGCCGCTCGATCTCCGCGCGGGCGTTGAGGTCCGCGAGCCAATGCGCCGGCACCTGGCCGGTCAGTTCCGCTGCTCCGTAGATGGTGCCCAGGATGAGCGCACGCGCCGCACTGTCCCCGCCCGCCATGGCGTTCTCCACTAGGGCGATGGCAGGGTCATCCGGATATCTCAAAAGCAGGTGGCAGACACCGGCGAAACCGCCGTCGATGTCGCAGCTCAGGCCGTGGGTCGCCAGCACGGCGGCATTTCCATCGACGGAGTGGAGGTGTTCCTCCGCCGCGGCCAGCCAGTCCTTCAGATTCCCGTCCAGCTCCCGCCCCACCCTGCGGAGGGCCGCGGGGATCGGCTCGCCCCGTTTCACCGCCAGCGCCACCGTGGCGAAAAACTCCGCCGCGGAGATGACATCCGGATGGTTGTGGGTGAAGGCGGTCAGGCTCCTGACAGCGGCACGCAGCTCCGCATCATCGTTCCACGGGAGGAGAAGCAGCGGCGCGAACCTGCCCGCGCCGGAAAGATCGTGCGAATGCGCCCCGGCCCGCTCCGGCGGCACTCCGGCCTCCAGATTGGCGAGCGTGCCCTTTGTGGAGCCGTCCCTGTAGCTGATGGTGGCCGGGCTTTCCCAATAGGCCCGCCACGCCGCGGCGTAGCCGGTGAGGTCGAATTTTCCGACCTCCGCGACATACCGCAGCAGTACCAGCACCTGGTCCCCGTAGTGGGTGAAGTCCCCCGCCTTCTTCCCGGGATGATAGGACGAAATGGGATCCTGATAGCGTTCCGCGTCCACGATCCTGCGGGAGATCTCTTCCTGGTCATAGACCCAGTGGGGTCCGAGGCTGATCGCATCCCCGAGAAAGGCCCCCGTCACCATCGCGCTGTTTGACATGGGTGGAATCTAACGCCGTCCTCCCCCGCGTCAAAGTCATGCTGACGGGATCATTTCGCCGCAGGTGCTTTCTTCGAGCCATTTTTCAGCCGCACGGAAGGCGCGGACTGTTCGCCGTTCTTATCCTGCCTCACTTCGAAAAGATCGATGGCGGCGAACAGATCGACGAGTTTCTTGAAACCATAGGTGCGATGGTCGAACGGGCCTAGATTCCGGATGTAGTTGGAAACCCTGCTCAAAGATGCCCAACCATCGTCCTCCTCTGCGGTCTTCACCGCGCTGCGGAGGGTGTTCATCAGTTTGGTGTTGCCCTTGAGCTGCTTTGTCGCGTCCGACTTCGGTTTGTCCCGGGTGGTCGCCTCCTTCGTCTCGTCCTCAAGATAGAAAAACTTCGAACAACTGGCGATGAACGGGTCCGGCGTGTTGCGCCCGCCGAAGCCGAAAACCAGCTTTCCATCCGCGCGCAGCCGCTGGATCAGCGGTGTGAAGTCGCTGTCCGAGGACACCAGGCAGAAAGTGGTCACCGCCTTGGTGTAGAGGATGTCCATCGCGTCGATGACCAGCGCCATGTCGGTCGCGTTCTTCCCCTTCACCAGGTCGAAGTTCTGCATCGGTTGGATGGAGTTCTGGTGCAGCACGCGCTCCCACCCGGCGAGGGCGGGTTTCTTCCAGTTGCCATAGGCGCGGCGGATGTTCACCACGCCATGCTCCGCCAGTTCAGAAAAGATGAAGTCCACCTTCGCGGCGGGCGAGTTGTCCGCGTCGATGAGGAGGGCGATGCTGTCGGAAGATACGGGATTCGGGATGGCTGGCATGGAGATTGGCACCATCCCTGCCATGGCATGCGCCCGGGGTCGAGCATGGAAGGTGGACGTGGCATCATTCCCTTGCCTCAAGCAATCACACCGCGCTATCTCTGGATGTCATGAAATATCCATTCGCAGCCATCTGCCTCCTGGCCGGAGCCATGCTTTCGTCATGCAACGTCCGGGAGAACATCACCCATGCGGAAAAGGCGGTGGACGAGTTCCACGTCCTCTATGAAACCGGGAAACCGGAGCTGATCCATCAGAAGGCGGATGCCGCCCTCAAAGCCACGGTCACCGAACAGGACATGGTTGCGTTCGTGAATGGAGTCCACGACAAGCTCGGCAAGATCACTTCCTCCACAAACGAGAATTCATCCATCTTCTCCGGAACCAATGGAACGGAAGTCAGGCTGGTATACAAGACCACCTACGAAAAGGGAACTGGCACGGAGAAGTTCTCCTACCTCATCGACGGCGGGAAACCGGCTTTGTTGAGCTGGTTCATCGACTCCCCGCAACTGACCTCCCATCCGTCGAAGAAGGAAGACCCTGCGGCGGCAGCCCCGGCGGACGGCGCAGCCGTCCCAGCGCGGTAGGGACGCGACCGCCGGGCGCGCCGATGCTTTCGGCGGACAGGCCGGTGACGTCCAATCGTGGGACTAAAGCGCGATGACCTCGCGGCTTACAGCTTCGGCAGCCCCGGCCGGGCAGCCCTACCATTTTTCAGGGAAGCATCCCATCACTCGCCCAGGTCCTCGTTGAAGAAGACCTTGATGAATTTCATTTTCTTCCCTTCGTCGAAGCCGTGTTCCAGCACGCGGTCCGCCTTTGCCACGGCGGATGGCTTCAGGCGGATCTCCACACCGGTGTCCAGTTTCATGACGGACTGCTGGAGCTTCTTCTTCACCTTGCTGACGTCCTTCTTGGAAATGGAGAAGGAATCATCAAAGCGCTGTCCCTGTTCCTCCTCCACCTGCGCGCGGTGCTCGGCGAAGCGCTTTTTCGCATCCGGGGTTTTGAGCACCTCGTCCTCGAATTCGTGGAGGCTGAACGACTCCTTCTCCTCGAAGTAGGTGAGGGCGTCCTTCTCCGCGCCGGAGGTTTCCCATGGCGGCAGATCGTCCTCCTGCTCCGCGGCCGGGGCAGCGGAGGAAGAAGCTTTCTTTTCCTTCTTCTCCTTCTCCAGGAAGGCGACGGCCATGTTGGTGTAGTTCTTCGTCAGGAACGACGGGTCGGTCACCGGCAGCACGCCGAGGAAGTCCCGCACCCAGAAGCGCGAGTCCGTGCCGGACCGGTCGAAGGTGAGGACGTAGTAGCCCTTGTTCGGCAGGTGGTCGATGATGAGGCAGCCCTTGTCGATCTTCTCCGGGTTGATCCCCTGCTCCGTGTGCAGGTGCAGGTCCCCGTCCTTCGTCGAGATGCTCAGGAACGGCACCACGCTCTCCGATTTCAGGATGCAGATGCCTTTCTTCAGCTCGCCATCGACGTCGATCTCCTCGATCAGCGAGATGCACAGATCACCGGATTTGATGTTGGGGTGGTTCGACTTGGCGTAGAGCCGCTTGGCGATCTCGCAGCCCTTTTCATGCAAGGTGGCCCCATCCGCGAAGATGGTGCGGGCGCAGACGTTCATCTCGTGCTGTTCCAGCGACGTGTGGTGGCTGAAACGGTGGGCGAGGAGATTCTTGAACGGCTTCAGGAAAATGGCGGTCAATCCCTCCCGGTCCTCTTCGCCGATGCTGAAGACGTCCTTCGAGGTCTCCAGCGGCTCGTCGCGCTGGGGATGGCCGACTTTGGCAAGGACGAGACCGGTGGCGGAGGCGGAGGTGAAGCGGATCTTTGCGGACATGGAATGCGGGGCCGGGACGATAACCGGCGACCGGCATTTGGAAACAGGAAACGTCCGCGTTCCCGGCGTGCCTTCATTTTGCGGCGTCAGCCTGTCCTCAATGAAGATGAAACGAAACGCGGAGACGCGGAGACGCGGAGATTTCATTCCGGTCTTTTTCCCTCCGCGCATCTCTCCGCGACCTCCGCGTCTCGGCGTTTCGTTTGGTGCCCGTCACTTCTTCTTCGGCAGCGCGCGGGTGGCGCCGACGGAAATGCCGCCATCCACCAGCAGGAGTTGGCCGGTGATGTAGCGGCTCTCCTCGGAGGAAAGGAACACGACCGGGCCGTCGAGGTCGCCGGTGGCGCCGGGACGCTTGAGCGGGATGCGGTCGCTGAGGTACTCCACCCATTCCTCATTCTCATACATCACGGCGTTCTGCGCCGTCTTGAACCATCCCGGAGCCAGGCAGTTCACGGTGATGCCGTGGATGCCCCAGTCATCCGCCAGGCTCATGGTGAGCTGTTTGCTGCCGCCGCGGCTGGCACAATACGGACCGAGGCCCGCGTAGCCCGCCACACAGGTGACGGAGCCGATGTTGATGATGCGGCCGTAGCCCGCCGGGATCATGAATTCCTTCGCCACCTGCTGGGCGACGAAGAACGTGCCTCGCAGGTTGGTGTCCAGCACGAGGTTCCAGTCGTCCCAGGTGATCTCGGTGGCGGGCTTGCGCACGTTGCAGCCGGCGTTGTTCACCAGAATGTCGATCTTCTCCACCTTCGCCTTCACGTTCGCGACGGCTTCCTGGATGCTCTCGAATGAACCGACATCAAGCACGACCGGCGTGCACTTGCGGCCCAGCGCCTCCACCTCCGCGGTGATCTTGTGCAGCGACTCGATGCTGCGGCTGGTGACGACGAGATCGGCTCCGGCTTTCGCCAGCGTGATGGCAAAGCGCTCACCCAGCCCGCGGCTGGCTCCGGTGACAAGTGCGGTGCGTCCTGTGAGATCGAACATGGCAATGGAAATGGATGATTGGGGATTGGGAAATTGGGGAGGATCAGGGCTTCAGCACGACCTTGAGCAGGCCTTCGGTGTTCTTCGCCAGACGGGCGAACCAGTCGCCGCCTTCGGAAAGCGGGACGGACGCGCTGAGCAGCGGCTCGACGGAAATGGAGCCGTCCTCGATGCGCTGGATCGCCTCCGGATACTCACCGGCGCAGGCGCAGGAACCTTTGACGGAGATCTGGCGGGTCACCACATCCTGGAGCGGGAATGGCACGCTCGGCTGGAGGTTTCCGACGAGGACCGCGGTGCCGCCCTTGCGCAGGGAGCGGATGGCCAGGTCGATGGGAGCGGCCGCACCCACGACCTCGAAGGAAGTGGCCGCGCCGTCTCCGCCGCAGAGTTCCTTGATGGTGGCGGCGAGGTTTTCCTGCTTCGCGTTGAAAGCATGGCTGGCGCCGAGTTTTTTCGCAAGTTCCAGGCGGGAGTCGTCCAGATCCACGGCGATGACCTCCGCCCAGCCGCGTGCCTTCAGCGACTGGATGACCAGCAGGCCGATGAGGCCCGCGCCGACGACGACGGCAGGCTCATCCGTGATGGCCGGCGCCAGGTTCACCGCGTGCAGGGCGATGGCGACCGGCTCGGCGAAGGCGGCTTTCTCAAAGCTGAGGCTGTCCGGGATGCGGTGGAGGATGCGGGTCGGCAGCACGACTTTCTCCGCGAAGCAGCCGTGGCGGCGGTAGTCGCCGCAGGAAACGCCCAGCACCTTCCGGTTCGCGCACAGGTTGAAATTCCCCGCTCCGCACTCGGGACAATCGCCGCAGAACTCCGTGGAGTCCCAGGTGATGCGGTCGCCCACTTTCCAGTCGGTCACGCCCTCGCCCAGTTCCGACACAATGCCGGCGGACTCATGGCCCATCACGATCGGCGGGATGCGGCGGCCGCTGCGGCCGTCCATACCGTGGATGTCGCTGCCGCAGACCCCGCAGGCCTGGATGTCGATGAGCACCTCGCCGTTGCCGGGAGTGGGCGTCGGGAACTCGGTGAACTCGAAAGTCGATGGTGCGGTCAGAAGGAGAGCTTTCATGGGCGTGACGGAAGTCTGGAAGGGAGGGGACGGGAGGTCAAGAGGCCGTGGAAGAGGTTTCCAGCCGCCATTCTGCGCACATCCCCCCTTAGGTTCCTCCTCCCATCGGGCGATCATTGAAACTCAGCCGGCCGCCCCGGAGTCGCCCAGTTCCCGCTCCGCATAGAAGATCACGAAGATGCAGGAGACGAACGATAGCACGAAGGGAATCACAGCCAACAGCACACCTGGAGGACCGGGAATACTCCAAGGGCCAATGAGTATGGTGATGCTGCCAACCCCGGAAAGAGCGACCCTGAGAAATGGGTCAAATTCATACACGAAGCCCGCCGCATTGACCACTCCAGCCACCGCCGCTGTGATTCTGACAGCCGGTTTCGACATGAAAATCCCCACCACGGCGAGCAGTAGAAAGGCATCCAATACACCCCGGGTGACAGTGATCTTCGCCACGGGAAAAATATAGCCCAACACACTGACGACCGTAAGATAGACCAAACTGGATTTTGCGATCATCAAGCTCAGGTGCTTCATACCGTCAAACTTCATCACACGCATAAGAGACTGCACAAGCAACCAGTGGACTCCCTTTCATTTCCCGTTTCCATCCCGACCCATCCGCGCTACGCTACCCGCGATTCTCCAATGCCGCTCCTCGACGTACGCCACCTCACCACCCGGTTCCACACGCGCAACGGCATCGTCCATGCGGTGGAGGATGTTTCCTTCACCGTGGAGAAGGGACAGACGCTCGGCATCGTGGGTGAGTCCGGGTCGGGGAAAAGCGTCACCTGCTACTCGCTGCTGGGCCTCATCCCGCAGCCTCCGGGGCGCATCCACTCCGGCGAGGCGATCTTTGACAAGACGGACCTGCTGAAGGCGTCCGAGGACCAGCTCCGCAAGATCCGCGGCAAGCGCATCTCGATGATCTTCCAGGACCCGATGACCTCGCTGAATCCCTTCATGAAGATCAGCGCGCAGCTCACGGAGCCGCTGGCGCTGCATGAGAATCTCACGGGAAAGCCCGCGCTGCACCGGGCGATCCAGGCGCTGGAGGAAGTTGGCATCCCGAATGCGGAGGAACGCATCCATTCCTACCCGCACGAATTTTCCGGCGGCATGCGCCAGCGCGTGATGATCGCCATGGCCCTCATCACCCGGCCGGAACTCCTCATCTGCGATGAGCCGACGACCGCGCTGGACGTCACCGTGCAGAAGCAGGTGCTGGACCTCATCCGCGACCGCCAGCGGAAGCTGGGCACCGCCGTGGTCTTCATCACGCACGACCTCGCCGTGGTGTCCGAAATGTGCGACCACATCAATGTGATGTATGCCGGACGCATCGTTGAAACCGCGCCGAAGGACGAGCTTTTCCGCAACCCGCTGCATGCCTACACGCGCTCCCTGCTGAAATCCATCCCCGCCGCGCAGCCGAAGGGCGAGCCGCTCTACACCATCCCCGGCCTGCCTCCGGACATGAGCAACCCGCCCGCCGGTTGTTCCTTCCAGCCGCGCAACCGCATCGGGAATCCCGACCTGTGCCTGAAGACCGTCCCGCCGCTCAGCGAGATCACCGCCGGACACTACGCCCAGGACTGCCCCGGGTGTCTGGCGAAGTGAAGACTGGAGACGCTCCGCCGCATGACCCCCGGCTACATCTACCTTCGCATCCACGGGGACTTCGACGTGGACCGGTTCACCGCTTCCGTGCCCCTCCGGCCCGACGAGGCCGCCAACAAGGATTCCTTCAATCCCGAGCGACGCCTCCCACGGTGCTCATACGTGAGTTATGGCACAGCGGAAAGCACCGGCACCTATGTGGACGTCTACAAGCTGTCCGAAGACCTCGTTGACCTGCTCTCCCCCCATGCCGGGCACCTGGCTGCCGCGATGAAGGAACACCAGGCGGAAGCCACCCTCCAGATGGTGCTGTATGTCCCGACCGATGAAGAGACTCCAATGGCCGCGCTCGGTTTCTCAACGCGCGTGATCCAGTTCCTGAACTCGATCAACGCGTCGATCGACGTCGACTCCTACCTTGAATGATGGGAGCCGCGGGATCTTCCCCGTCACCGCACCCCGAAGGCTTCCTTCGAATCAAGGAACGCCTTCATCGTGAAGCCACCGATGATGGTGCCAATGGGGAAGCAGAGCAGCAGCAACCCATTCGAGATGATTCCCAGATAAAATCCCCACCGTCTCCGCAGCAGCACGCCGATCGGAGGGATGATCATGAACATAATGTCCAGCCCTAACAAGAGAAAGAACGGTTCCAGAGCCCCGACATCCCCGGCGACCAATCGGAACAGCAGGAGCATGCCGAAAAGCGAGCCCGGAACGAGGACCAGCCACGCCATAATCCTGACCCAGTAGTAGGCTGAGGGGATGTTTCCACCGGAACGCGAGCGACGCCGACGACGCACCTCCCGGACCCGCGACTCCTCCAGAGGTTGCGGGAACTGAGGTGAAACTCGCTGCGGCTTCCATTTCAGGTCTTCAGGCATCGTCCGCACATAACATGACATATGACGCGGAATGTCATGCCATATCCGCGGAAGCCACCTTCCCCCTTACGGCTCACCCAGAAACCGCATCCTCACCTCCGACCAATTCCCCACACGCGGATACCTGTCCTCCTTCGCGTTGTGCGGGGCGTCGAACAGGATCCCCTGCCCCGCGAAGCGTTCGAAGTGGCGCGGGGAGTCATCGATGAGGAAGTCCGCGTGGATGATGCTCTTGTCCCCGCAGAAGACGATGTTGTGGTCCGGGAAAAAAGGCAGGTGCTCCTTGATCCATCCATACTTCTCCGTGAAAGAGTGCGGATACTCCATCGCCGCGGTGGCGATGAAGACCTCATGGTGTTCCAGCAGGTCACGGATGGTTTCCGCGGCCCCTTCCATCACGGGGATCTCCCGGAAGAAGCCGGGAATGAAAAGCTGGGCGCGCACCGCTTCCCGGCGCTCCTCGCTGATGGCGTCGTAGATATCCACTCCGTGGAGGGACTCCCGCAGCAACTCCTCACCGAACTCCGTGCGGTAGATGGCCAGCCGCTTCGCCAGCGTGTCCGCCATCACTTCATCCATATCAATCGCGATGCGCTGTCGTTTCATGGGAAAAGAAGCTCAGTTGAAGACGGGCTGCAGCGTGGGGTCCAGGTGGCGGGCGTAGGCGTCGCGGATATCGACCTCACGGCCACGGTGCGGATCGAGCGGCGGCAGCGCGTCGATGTCGAAGAACCCGACGCCGAGGCTTTCATGGCTGGTCGTCGGCTCACCGCCGATGAGGTCGCAGAGGAAGAAGATCTTGTAGATGGCATTCGCATTCGGCGCGTAGCCCGCGCGTTCCTTGTCGATGACGGAAACGATGCGGGTCGCCTTCACGATGTAGCCGCTTTCCTCCCGGCATTCCTTTTCCGCATTCTCCGCCGGGGAGATGTTCACATCCGCCCAGCCGCCCGGCAGCGTCCATAGACCGGTGGCCGCCTCCTTGATGAGCAGGATCTCACTGCCGCGGAACACCACCGCCCGCACATCCACCTTCGGCGTGTCGTAACCGATCTCGTCCGGCCATTTGAAATCCGGCGAGTAGTCCGGCAGCGCCAGCAACTCCCCCGCCATCTCCCGCAGCCGCACGAACCGCTCCCGGTCATACGGATCCTTCGAGTAGGTGATCCCCGCCTGGCCGATGGCCGCCAACTCCCGTGCGAATTCCAACAGATTACTCACTGGAAGAGAGTAAGGAGGGTGGACACTCCTGTCCACCGTCGGCATTGGCGAATCAGGAAAGACTCACCACCAAGACGCCAGGGGCGCCAAGAAAAGAAATGAATCTCTTTAAGATTCGCTGGATTCGCAAAATTCGCGGTCCGCTTTCTTTCTTTCCTGAAAAGTGAACACTGAAAACCTCTCCTTCTTACTTAGCCAATGCCGCCGGAGGACAAGAGTGTCCTCCCTCCTTACTCCTTCATGTAGCGGTATCGCCACGGGTGGTAGCCCTCGCGGATGAGGCGTGACTTGAGGATGCCGCAGGCATTCACCCGCCAGAAGGGCTTCGGCCCCGCTTCATAGCCGACGATTTCAGTGCGGTCATCGCTCCATTTTTCGAAAAGTATCACGTGACCCTCCTTCAGCAGGATGTCACCGGTCCGCAGCTCATCCCACGACTGCAGCGGTGCGCAGATGGAGGGAAGCTCCCGGGTGGAGTAGGGCCGCGGCAGCATCCAGCAACGGGAGACGAATCCGGAGCAGTCGATCCCCACGCTTTCCGCGCTCACCACCGCGTCTCCGTGCTCCCGTTTCCATTTGGTCGCCACGTCACCGGCTTTCTTTCCGTCCTCCAGCCCCTTGAGGAAGGATTCCGGAGTGTCGAATCCGCCCCACTTGTAGGGCATGCTCCTCGCCGGTTTTCCCGGCACCCACCATCCGCCGCGCTCGCCGTGATGGATCAGGGAGGTGTCCGGCGTGTCCACGCGGATGCCCCTGGAGTCTTTGCCATGCCGCACGTGGTGGGCTTCCGGCTGCCACTCGAGCTGCTTGTAGAGGAGGGCGATCTCCATCGCCTTTCCGGGGGTGGCTTTCGGCGCGCATGAGAGAAGGAGGAAAGGCAGGACAACAGGAACGAGAAAACGGAGCATCAGGAGCGGGGGGATCTTGTTGGCCGGACTCTAACGGCTCCCCCTCCGATGGCAGGCACTATTTTCCGCCGATCCGCTTATCCCGCTTTTCGCGCATCCAGAGAATGGCAACCACCAGCCCGATCAGACCTCCCATGTAGCCCGCATTGTGGATATAGCCCACATGGGTGAACGCCCTGACATCCTCCACGCCCAGCTCCGCGCACATCTCCACCCACCGCGCACCGGTTCCATCCTGGATCAGCCCGAGGAGCCAGCCGAAGGCTCCCGCCGCTGCGGCTGCGGCGAAAACCAACAAAAAGCCCTGGCCGACCTTCCTCCATGCCACTCCCGCCGGCCATGCCGGAACGGCGATGCGCCCGAGGAACCAGCCTGCGAAAAACCCGACCCACCAGGTGGCGAGAAAGCCGATCTCCGCGACGAAGATCCGTTCATGCAAGCCGAAGTCCGCCGCACGGAACTGGTCGAACTTGAAGCGGGTGAAATACTCCGGGGAGATGGTGTAGGTGATCTGGTCATGGAGGATGCCATAGCACCCGCTCACCAGCGCACCCGCGACAGCCATCTTCGCCATCAGCCAGGCTTGGCGCGGTTGGATCTTCGGAAGTAGCAGCGTGATCATACCGGCAGTAGGATCATCATATCACGGAAGCCACCGGGCCCACGACACTTTCCCGTTTTTCCTGGAGGAGCTGCCGGGTGTAGAGCCCGTGGTAGTGGCCCTTCGCCGCCATCAGTTCCCGGTGGCTGCCGCTTTCCATGATGCGTCCTTTCTCGATCACCAGGATACGGTCCGCCCCACGGATGGTGGACAGACGGTGGGCGATGACGAAGCTGATGCGTCCGTGGAAGATGGCCTCCAATCCCTGCTGGATCAGCCGCTCCGTTTCGGTATCGATCGAGGACGTCGCCTCATCCATGATGAAGATCTGCGGATCCGCCAGCAGCGCGCGGGCGAAGGAGATGAGCTGCTTCTGCCCGGTGGAAAGGCGGTTGCCGCCCTCCCCCACGTCCGTGTCATAGCCGTGCTCCAGCGCGCGGATGAAGGCGTCCGCATTCACCTTTCCGGCCGCCTCCTCCACCTCCCGGTCGGACGCGGACGGCCTTCCGTAGCGGATGTTCTCCCGCACCGTCCCGCTGAACAGGTGCGGACTCTGGAGGACGATGCCGAGGTTCGAGTGATACCACGCGAGCGACCGCTCCCGCAGGTCGATGCCGTCCACGGTGATGTGTCCGCCCGTCGGCTCATAGAAGCGTGCGGCGAGGTTGACGATGGTGCTCTTTCCACCACCGCTCGCGCCCACCAGGGCGATGGTCTGCCCGGCTTCCACCACCAGGTCAAAGCCATCCAGCACCTGCTCCCCGGTCTCATAGGAAAACGCAACTTTCTCGAAAGCGATCCTGCCGATGCCGGCGGGATGACCGTCCGGTGCCATGCCGGGCGGACGGCTCTGCGGATCGCTCCATTTCTCCAGCCGTGCCTTCACATCATCGCTGTCGCGGATGCCGGGCACCGTGGCCAGCAGGCTGAGCACGCGCTCCCCCGCCGCCTGCGCGCCCTGCATGTTCACCAGCGTCTGCGCGATCTGGTTGATGGGGTTGAAGAACTGTCCGGCATACGTGATGAAAGCCACCAGCGTGCCCAGCGTCAGCGTTCCCGCCATGACATGGGAGCCACCGCGCCACAGGGCGATGCCCGCCGCCACGCTGCCCAGCGTGAGCACGATGGGGATATACACCGCGGACTGCAGCGCATTGCGGATGGACACCTCATACATGGCCGTGGACTGGACCTGGAACTCGGCGGCGTTCTCCCGCTCCCGCACCAGCGACTTGCTGGTCCGCAGGCCTTGCAGGGACTCCGCGAAGGAGGCGGTGACGAGGGAGTTGTATTTCCGCGTCTCGCGGGAGCTCAGCAGCAGCTTCTTCTGGAACACGGCGCTGATGACCACCAGCGGCGGCACCACGGACAGCACCAGCAGGCCCAGCACCGGATGCAGGACCAGCAGCACCACGGCGATGAGCAGCACCAGGCAGAACGCCCACAGCAGATCCAGCGTGCCCCAGGAAATGATCCGCGCGAGCTTGTCACAGTCGGACGTCAGGCGGGAGATGAGCCAACCCGTCGGCCGGTGGTCGAAGTACGCCAACTCCAGTTCCTGCAGCCGCTGGAACGCCTCCTTGCGGATGTCATGGCTCATGTTGTTCGACAGGCCGCCGGCGGAGTTGATGAAAAGCCACACTCCTCCGGCCAGCGCCACCGCCAGCACACCATACGCCACCGCGGGCAGCCGCAGGGACACGATGCCACCACCCGCCACCACGGAGTCCACCGCCCAGCGGGTGACGAGCGCGAAGCTCGCGTCGCAGATGGCGATGAGGATGGCGGAGACCGCCAGCGGCACCAGCAGCCTGCGGTGCGGCAGCGCGTGGCGGAACAGCCGGCCCCACAGCCGCAGGTCGAGCCTGGAGCTGAACACATCTTCCTGGGGTTCGTCTTTCATGGTGTGGAATGGGTCGCGCCGTCCGGCGCCGTTTCTTCTTCGGTGGAGGTCTGGATCTCCCACAGCCTGCGGTAGAGGCCGTCTTCCGCCAGCAGTTCCGCGTGGGTCCCCTGCTGGATGATGCGTCCGTCCGTAAGGACGATGACGCGGTCCGCGTGCATGAGGGTGGAAAGCCGGTGGGCGATGACCAGCGTGGTCTTCCGCCCGTGGCGGCCGCGCAGCGCGTCGAGAATGGTGGCCTCCGTCTCCGCGTCCACGGCGCTCAGTGCGTCGTCCAGCAACAGCACCGGAGCATCCCGCACGAGGGCGCGCGCCAGCGCCACCCGCTGCCGCTGGCCGCCGGAGAGGGTCACGCCCCGCTCACCGACCAGCGTCGAGTAGCTGTCGGAAAATCCGGAGATGGTGTCATGGATGTCCGCAAGTCTGGCCGCCTGCCGGATGTCATCGTCACCCGCGCTGCTCCTGCCGAAGCGGATGTTCTCGCCGATGGTCTTCGAGTAGAGGAACGGTTCCTGCATCACCACGCCGAACTGGGAGCGCAGCCACTGGCGTTCCAGCCCGCTGACATCCCGCCCGTCGAAGGTGATGGTTCCGGACTCCGGATCATACAGCCGCAGCAGCAGGTGGAAGAGCGTGGACTTCCCGGAGCCGGACGGCCCCACGATAGCCAGCGTCTCCCCTGGTTCCACCGTGAAGGAAATGCCATTCACCGCGGCGGACTCCCCGCCGTGGGCGAAGACGATATCCGTCGCCTGGATGCGGCCCGACACCGGTCCCGCGGGCTTTCCATCGCCTGCGGGCTTCGACTCCTCCGGCACGGAAAGGATTTCCCCCATCCGGTTCAGCGCCACCACCGACTTGCCGAGGTCCGTCAGCGTCCGGCCCATCTGCCGCACCGGCCACAGCAGCATGTTGAGGAACATGATGAAGGTGAACAGCGTGCCCACGGAAAGAGTGCCCTGTGAAATGAACCACGCGCCCGCGAACAGCGCCAGGCCCTGCTGGATGAGCACGACCAGATCGGAGATGGACCAGTACCACGCCATCAGCTTCAGCAGGCGCAGGCTGCGGTCGCGGTAGTCCGCGTTCGGCACGGCGAACTTCGCGACCTCGAACTCCTGCCGGGCGAAGGCACGCACCACCCGCAGCCCGGTCAGGTTCTCCTGCACCGTCTTCGTCACCACGCCCTCCGCCTCCGCCATCTCCCGGAACAGGTGCTTCACCCGGCCGACGTAGAAGTAGCCGAACAGGACGATGGGCCCTACCAGGGCGAAGGAAATGAGCGTCATCCGCCCGTCCAGCATCACCATCACCGGCACGGCGGTCAGCAGCAGCAGCAGCGCGTTGCTGATGTCCACCACCTGCATGGACAGGGCCATCCGCAGCGTCTCCACATCGGACGTGCAGCGCTGGATGAGGTCGCCCGTCTCCGCGCGGTCATGGTAGGATACCGGCAGCCGCTGCAGGTGGTCGTAGAGCCGGTCCTTCAATCGGCGGGCGATGCCATCGGACGCCTCCGCGGCGAAGCGGCCCTTCAGGTAGCTGAACGCACCCGCGCAGACCGTCAGCGCCACCATGACCAGCGCGGGCAGCCACAACCGCCCGGACACGAACTCCGGCCCGCCGAGCAGATGGATGACCCGGCTGCCCAGGCCCCCGTCAGGAGTCTTTCCGGAAAGGGCGAAGTCGATGGTCGCGCCACCCACCAGCGGCGTCATGTAGTTGATGACCGTGAAGACAAACAACGCCGCGATCGCCTTCGCATAGCGTCCGCGGAAGCCGTGCATGAACTTCCACAACAGGGCGGCGGCGCGCCTGCCTTCGTTGGGAGGGGTCGTTGGTGGAGGTGAGGTCATGGGATGAGACTGGAAAAACAAAAACCCGCTCGGGGGAGAGCGGGCCGGTCCAGACAATCATCAGACACTCAGCTCGCTTCTTTCGATTCCGGCGAGCCTGGGAGGAAACACGTCCTGCCTGTCAGACAACGCCCGCACCTGGGAACCAGATGCCTCGGTTGAGATGATAGCGGAAGGATTTCATAACGCGGGAAATCCGCAAACCAGCGGATGGAGGAAACGCCTAACATCCCCGGCCGGGGGACGGCAAGGGAATTTACGGAATGGCGTAGCGAAGCTCGTGAGAGATTCGGCGGGGTGGATCCACCCAGCAAGATCGCTCCGGTTCCCAAAAGGACTTTCCCAATCCGGAGCGAAGCTCGCAAGAGGCGTAGCGAAGCTCGTGAGAGCTTCGGCGGGGTGGATCCACCACCTGCCAAACGGCCTCAGTTCCCAAAGGAATTCCCCCCAACCGGAGGTCTCACGACTTCCGCTACTCCACGATACTAATGCTCAGGGCTTCTTCTCTTCCTTCTTCTCCGCAGCGCCGTCCTTCTTCGCGGGGACGAAGACGAGGCCGCCACCGTTGATGCAGTAGCGCTTGTCGGTGGGGGTGTTGAATCCCTCACCCTCAAAGACGTGGCCGAGGTGGCCGTCGCACTTCGCGCAGACGACCTCAACC
This sequence comes from Luteolibacter sp. SL250, assembly GCF_026625605.1. Classification (NCBI taxonomy): domain Bacteria; kingdom Pseudomonadati; phylum Verrucomicrobiota; class Verrucomicrobiia; order Verrucomicrobiales; family Verrucomicrobiaceae; genus Luteolibacter; species Luteolibacter sp. SL250. Next base: position 1,778,718 of record NZ_CP113054.1, on the reverse strand, counting down.
CGGATCATGCCGTGGGAGATGTCCTTTTTCGTCTTCACGTTCTGCGCCTTGGCCGGGTCATAGAAGGACGGCCAGCCGCAGTTGGAGTCGAATTTTTCCTTGGAGGAGAAAAGCAGCGCGCCGCAACCGGCACAGTGGTAGGAGCCCTCGCCCTGGTGCTTGAACTCCTTGTAAACCGCGCCGTTGGCGGCTTCCGTCCCGGCCTGGCGGAGGATGCGGTACTGCTCCGGAGTCAGTTCCTTCTTCCACTCCTCATCAGTCTTCTCGACCTTGCCGGTGGGTTCAGCGGGAGCTTCCTTGCTCGTTTCCATAACTGGTTCTTTCGCGTTGCAGGACAGGATCGCAAGCGAGAAAATCAGGGCGGTGAGTCTGCGGGCGGATTTCATGGATTGAACGGGGTTTCCCTTAAGAGACACCTTATTACGTCCTCTTCCAGAAAATCCTTCCGGATCCGCGGAAATCACGCGAACTGCTCCGCGGCGACCGCCTTGGTGAAGTCGCGGTTCATCCGCGCGATGTGGTCCACGCTGATCTCCTTCGGGCAGGCGGCCTCGCACTCGTATTGGTTGGTGCAGTTGCCGAAGCCTTCGGAGTCCATCTGGCGGACCATGGCCAGCACGCGCTTGTCGCGCTCTGGCTGGCCCTGCGGCAGGTGGCCCAGGTGGGACACCTTCGCGGAGACGAAAAGCATGGCGGACGCATTCTTGCAGGCGGCCACACAAGCACCGCAGCCGATGCACGCGGCGGCGTCGAACGCAGAGTCCGCGTCCGGCTTCGGGATCGGCAGGGAGTTCGCGTCCACGGCGGAGCCGGTCCGGACATCCACATAACCACCGGAGGCGATGATCCGGTCGAAGGCGCTGCGGTCCACGATCAGGTCGCGGATGACCGGGAAAGGATTCGCACGGAACGGCTCGATCCAGATGGTGTCGTTGTCCGCGAACTTCCGCATGTGGAGTTGGCAGGTGGTCACCGCCTTGTCCTTGCCGTGCGGGATGCCGTTGATGGTCAGGGAACACGCGCCGCAGATGCCTTCGCGGCAGTCGTGGTCGAAATGGATCGGCTCGCCCCCGTCCTCGATGATCCGCTCGTTGACGATGTCCAGCATCTCGAGGAAAGACGCCTCGGACGGGATGTTTTTCGCTTCGTAGGTCTCAATTTTACCCTGTGCCTGCGGACCCGGCTGGCGCCAAACTTTGAGCGTGAGATTCATGGGGAATGCTATGCGTTTCCGGACCTTCGTTTCGTAAAACGGCGGGTCCGCTCTGCGGTTCCAACGTAAGCACCTTTCCCCCCGCGACTAGGACAAAAATCATTTTCATGGGATGAAAAACTCAGTCGCATCCCCTGTTGAAACCCGTTCTCAACGGCGTGAAAAAATCTGGAAAATTACCTTAAAAATGTCTTGACCCAAATCCGGATCCATGATTATTTCCCGCCGTCGCGCGACACCAGCAGGCGGCCCGATTGAGCATCCCTTTGGGTTTTTGGGTTTTTCCCGGGGATAATCGATCGGGCCGCTTCATTTTTACAAGGTCGCATGGTTTCCCCTGATTTCGGGATTCACCGCCACACCTCCCTTTCCTAGGCTCGGTGCATGAAGATCGCCATCCTGGCATCCCACGGAGGCTCCAACATGCAGGCGGTGCTGGACGCCATCGCATGCGGCAGGCTCGGCATGGAGCCGTCCATCATCATCTCCAACAACCGGAAGGCATACGCGCTCGAACGTGCGGCTGCCGCCGGCATCCCCCACCGCGTCCTGAATGGAACCACCCACCCGGAACCGGCGGACCTTGACCAAGCCATCCTCGCGGCCCTGCGGGAATCCGGGACCGACATCGTGCTGTTGGCCGGCTATATGAAAAAGCTCGGCCCCGCGACCCTTTCCCACTTCGACGGTCGCATCGTGAACATCCACCCTTCCCTGCTGCCGAAGTTCGGCGGCCAGGGGATGTATGGCAGCCGCGTGCACGAAGCGGTGCTCGCGTCCAGTGAGACGGAAACCGGCGTGACCATCCATCTGGTGGACGGTGCCTATGACGAAGGCCGCATCCTCGCGCAGACCCCGGTGCCCGTGCTCCCGGAAGACACCGTGGAGACACTGGCCGCACGGGTGCTGGAGCGGGAGCACCGGTTTCTGGTGGAAACGCTGGTCCGGGTCTCCAAGGGAGAGATCCCGCTCTGATAAAAACTGGAATCGCCTCCACCACCACTCCCGGCTTCAAGGAGATTCAGGCCATCGCCTGGCGTATCATTTTCAGCAAAATGAGCAGGACGACCAATAGGAACCATGATGAAGCAATGACCATCCGCCGCTTCAGTCCCACGGCCATGCGATCAGCATCAATATCATGAGATGCCATTTGTCTGAGCACCTCCATTTCCCTCCGCATCATGAAGACATCCCACATGCTGAAAAGCTTCCGGAATTCTTCGCGTTCGATCTTCAGTCCACACTTCTCCAGGAAAGGACATACCACTGAAGAACGATAGAAAGCGAGATCAAGCATGGTGATCCAGAAGCAGGAACCCACCACAACGACTATCAGGAATATGGTTATGGGCAAAAGATCCATGGTTCGATGAGCGGGGAAAGAAGCACAGTTACCTACCTGAATACCCAAGCTGTCTTTCACGCCCGCAGTGCATCCTTCAGTCTCAGTTTCTCAGCTGCCTTCATCCGGAGTTCTTCCATTTTCTGCCTGACCGCCTTCACCGCCAATCCTACCCAGCACACCGCGGCAAGCCCCAGAGAGACCCACGGCGTGAGCCAGCCGAACCGGGTGTAGGGCGTCAGGCGGTCCGACTTCCCGATGACCGATGTCACCGTCCCCTGCTCCATCGCACCCAGTCTGGCGCGGACCCTTCCGGATGGATCGATGGCTTGGGAAACACCTGAAGTGGCGGAGGAAAAGATCCACCGGTGGTTCTCCGCGGCACGGATGCGGAAAAGCTCCGCGTGCTGATCATGCTGGTTACGCCTCCACGACATGGCATCCATCACCGGTGCGGCGATGAACTGTGCCCCGGAGGCGGTCATTTTCCGGATCACGCCTTCATAATCGCAGTCGAAGCAGATGGGAGTCCCTACCCGGCCATGGGTGGTGGTGACCGCCTTCGCCTCCGTGCCCGGCTTTCCATCCGCGAACATGTGGACGGTGTGGATCTTGTTGTGCTCCCCCAGCGCGCCGGAGGCATCCAGGGTGAGCGCGATGTTTCGCCATACCTCGGAATACTTCTCCCGGGACTGAGTGCCCAAGGTCAGGGTGATGTCCCGCTCCTTGCAAAGGTCCAGCAGTTGCCGCCACTCCTGTTCATTCTGGCGGACGTCATACGGCAGCGCGTATTCCGGCCAGACCACATAGCGGATCTCCGGCGGCAGCGCGCGAGTGGCCTCGGCATACTTGTCCAAGGTCGTGTTCTCCAACTGGATGGCGGCGATGGGGAGATCAACATGGGGTTTGTCGATCGGCCTACCCACCCATGCGGCCACATACACGACCACCCCCGCGACCACGGCTCCATACACCGCACGGAACCTCCACGGAACCGCGAGAAAAAACACCACCAGCATGCCCACCCCATAAACGCCGATCCATGGCAGCAGCGCGTTCGGCCCCACGGCCAGCCCCACTGTCATCCATGGGAACTTCAGCGGGAAAAGCTCCGCGCGGATGAACTCCCAGCCCGCCCAGTTCAATGCGGTGAAGACCGTGAATCTCCATCCCGTAAGGTGCCGGGCCAGCCCCTGCATGTGCGCGAACAACGCGGGGAACGCCGCCAGCACGATCCATAGGACGATGGCCGTCGGCCCGAACAGATTCCACAACCACGACAGGCTCAGGCTGAACGCCGTCATCCCGAAGATGAATCCCAACGCGCGGGCACGGCTCCCATGCACACCCCGCAGGGAATGGATGAACCCGAAGACGGAAGGCACGATGAGCCATCTCCAACCGACCGGCGGAAAGGCCCCGGCGTAGGCCGCACCGCAGAGGACGGCCGTGAGGCAGCGGAGGGGGAAGGAATACGACGTCGTGTTCATGCGGTATCAGACAGGGTGGAGGACCACGCACCTCCGCGTCGAGATCAAGTTTCGCTCCTACAGTTTGGGGATTGTCTTACATGTGCGCTCCCCGGGTGGGGTGGCAGGGACCGCATTGCGGCATAGCCGCTATGTCCGCTTCGCTTCCATTCCATGCGGTCAGGCGGAGGCAATGTCTTTCACCCCGACAGTCGGTTTCCAATGTCTTTCCCTCGGAAGAATCGCAGGGATCATCAGGAAAATCGGAATCGTGGGATGATGAACATCCACCCTGCCGGACGGTTTGGAAAACCGTCCCTGCCGAAGACCGGATCCCTGCCCCTGGAATCTCCCAAAAAAGAGGCCGGAAGGAAATCCCCCCGGCCTCTCTTGGATGATGGTGGCAGGATCAAGCCTGCGGAGCCTTCTCGGCGGCGGGCGCCGTTTTCGGGTCCTTGTAGGTGGACTGAACGTACACCTCGCGCAGTTGCTTGAAGTCGATCTGGCAGGGGCTGCTGGCCATGAGGTCCGCGCCCTTGTTGTTTTTCGGGAAGGCGATCACCTCACGGATGCTGTCCTCACCGGCGACGAGCATGGCGATGCGGTCGAGGCCGAGGGCCAGACCACCGTGCGGAGGCGCGCCGAAGCGGAAGGCATCCAGGATGTGGCCGAACTTGATCTGCTGTTCCTCCGCATCCACGCCGAGAACGGTGAACATCTTCGCCTGCAGGTCCTTTTCATGGATCCGGATGGAACCACCGCCGAGTTCGTAGCCGTTCAGCACGACGTCATAGGCCACGGCGCGGACGTCCGCATACTCACCGGCTTCCAGCTTGGCGATGTCATCCGGGTTCGGGCGGGTGAACGGGTGGTGCACGGCGACCCAGTGGCCGCTCTCCTCGTCGTGGGCGAGCAGCGGGAAATCAACCACCCACAGGAAGTTGTAGGCGGTGGAGTCCTTCACCAGGCCCATCATGTCCGCGATCTCCACGCGGACGCGGCCGAGGATGGTGCTGACGCTCTCGCGCTTGCCCGCTGCGAAGAAGACGATGTCCCCTTCCGCGAGGCCCAGCTTCGCGACGACGGCTTCCTTTTCGGAGTCCGTGAAGATCTTCCAGAGGGGGCTCTTGTATTCGCCGTTCTCCAGCTTGATGAACGCCAGGTTCTTCACCGGCAGGCCCGCCTGCACGGCGATCTCGTTGAGGCGGTTCATCTGGCCGGTGGTGATGCCGGCGAAGCCCTTCGCATTGATGGCGCGGACCACGCCGCCGCCGTCGATGATGCTGCGGAAGATCTTGAACTCGGTCGCGGCGAAGACGTCGCCCAGGTCCGTGATCTTCATGTCATAGCGGGTGTCCGGCTTGTCGGAACCATAGATGTCCTCCGCGTCGCGGTAGGTCATGCGCGGGAACGGGGTCGGCACGTCGATGCCGAGGCCGGCCTTGAACATGGAAACCAGCAGGCCTTCCACCAGCTTGATGATGTCTTCCTGGCCGACGAAGCTGGCCTCGATGTCGATCTGGGTGAACTCCGGCTGGCGGTCCGCGCGCAGATCCTCGTCACGGAAGCAGCGGGCTATCTGGAAATACTTCTCCAGGCCTGCGACCATCATGAGCTGCTTGTACTGCTGGGGAGCCTGCGGCAGCGCGTAGAAGCGGCCCGGGTTCAGGCGGGATGGAACGAGGAAGTCCCGCGCACCTTCCGGCGTCGGGTTGGAAAGGATCGGCGTCTCCACCTCGAAGAATCCGCTCTCGTCGAGGTAGCGGCGGGCGGCAGAGGTGATGACGGCACGCTGACGGATGTTCTTGCTCATGCGCGGGCGGCGCAGGTCGAGGTAGCGGTACTTCATCCGCAGGTCCTCGTTGGACAACTCCTTGTCGAGCTGGAACGGCAGGACCTCCGCCTTGTTCACGATGTTGAGCGTCTCCGCGACGATCTCGATGGTGCCGGTGGCGAGCTTCGAGTTGGTGGTGTCCACCTCGTCCGTCTTGAGGCGGGCCTCCACCTTGCCGGAAATCTGGACCACATCCTCCACGCGGAGCGTGTGGGACACATCGGCGGCTTCCTTGGAGACTTCCGAGCGGAAGACGCACTGGGTCACCCCCTCGCGGTCCCGGAGGTCGATGAAGATCACCCCGCCTTGGTCACGGGCCGAATTGACCCAACCGATCAGGGTAACGGTTTTACCGATGTCGGATTCACGGAGTTCGTTGCAATGATGTGTGCGCATTTGGAGAGAGGTTTGTTAAACGACGGATGGCCGTGGTTGAAAATTCTTCAAGCCAGCAACGGACCGTCCGGCTGGTGCATCAGGGAGGTGATCCATTCGACGGCGTTTTCGGCGCTGCCGGTGGCTTCGGTGCGGCTGGAGAGAATCTTGGCTTTCAGCTCGGGATATTCGGAACCGACGACGACGGCGAAGCGCGCACCGGCTTTCTCGGCGTTCTGGAACTGCTTGCCGACCTTGACGTTCCCGGCCAGGGCGTAGTCGGCGGAGATGCCCGCGCGGCGCAGGTCGGTGAGGAGCTTCAGGCTTTCGCCGCGCTTGGTTTCATCCGCGACGACGACATAGACGTCGCACCCGGCGGCGTTGCGCTGCAGCCAGACTTCCATCTGCATGTTCGCGTGCGGGGTTTCCTCGATGAGGTTGCGGATCACATAGTCACCCATCGCGAAGCCGGTCGCGGGGAGATCCACCGCACCTTCGGAAATGGTGGCGATCAGCGTGTCATAGCGGCCACCACCGGCGACGGCGCGCATGGATTTCCTGGAGTCGAACACCTCGAACACCACGCCTGTATAATAAGCAAGACCGCGGACAATGGAGAGGTCCAGCTCCACGAAGTCACCCAGGCCGCGCGCGGTCAGGTCCGCCTTGATGGCGGCGTAGGCGGCGGAAGCGTTCTCCGGGTTCGCGATGAAGGCTTTCACCTCCTCCGGGGTGAGGGAAAAAACAGCGAGCTTCTGTGCCAGCACATCCGGCTTCTCCCGCTCGATCTTGTCGATGATGCCGAGGAAGTCCGGAATGCTCTCTCCGGCGATACCCTTCGCGGTCGCGTAGTCGATCCACGCCTGGCGGTCGGAGACACGGACGACGAAGTCACCCTCCACGAAACCGAAGGCCAGCATCGACTCGATCGCCAGTGAGATCAGCTCCGCGTCCGCCGCAGGTCCGGCTTCGCCGAAGATGTCCACGTTGAACTGGTGGAACTCGCGGCCGCGGCCTTTCTGCGGCTTCTCATAGCGGAAGCACTGGCCGATCTCGAACCACTTGAGCGGCTTCGGGAAATTCCGCTGGTGTTCCGCGATGAGGCGGGCCAGCGAGGCGGTCACCTCCGGACGGAGCGTGACGTCGCGGCCACCCTGGTCCTCGAAGCGGAAAAGCTGGGAGGAAAGTTCGCCGCCGGACTTTTTCAGATAAAGGCCGGTGTCCTCCAGGATGGGCGTCTCATACTCCACGTAACCACAGCGGCGTGCGACACCGCGCCAGGTTTCGAACAAATAGTTCCGGATGGCGCATTCACGGGGTGTGAAATCGCGGAATCCTGGAAGGGCTTGGAAAGCTAGTGCGGCCATGGGCGGGCGGCGAGGATGCACGCCGGAACCGGCATTTCAAGACGGATTCCGCGCCCCTCCCCTCACTCCAGCAGCCGTTTCTGGACCTCCGGGTCCGGCATTTCGCAGAATCCGCCCTTTTCGGAGAACCAGTAGCGGTGGTCCGCGAACCACTGGTAGGCGGCGTCCCGGATGAAACGGGGGACGAATTTCACCGGTGTCAGGAGCCGCCACCAGCCCCCCAGGACACGGGTCAGCTCGATGAGGGCCTCGCTGCGTTGGAAAATTTTTCCGTCGGACTCCCGCATCAGGACCATGGTTCCGCCCTGTTTCGCCGCGTTTCCGCCGAACCCTTGTTCCGCCGCCAGCTTCCCCTGCAGCGGGGCGAATTTCAGCCGCTTGTGGGTATCCAGCTTCACCGCCCGGCGCACGGAGGCGGAACAAAACGCGCAATCGCCATCGAAGAACAGCACCCAGCCCATGGACATGACGTTAGCATGGACCCGCCTGGGATGGAATTATTTCGACACGAATCCGCTGATTTCCGAGTATCCGGGATATGAAAAAACTCATTCTCTCCATCCTCGCCATGACAGCCGCCCTCTCCTCCGCCGGTGATTTCCGCCACATCGTCCTATTCCAGTTCAAATCCACCGCCACGCCGGAGCAGGTGAAGGAGATCGAGACTGAGTTCGCGAAGCTCCCCAGCCAGATCGACGTCATCAAGGACTTCGAGTGCGGAAAGATGGACAATGCCGAGGTGGGCATGAACGACGGCCTCACCCACGCCTTCCTGGTCACCTTCAAGGACAAGGCGGACCTGGAGAAATACCTGCCCCACGCCGCCCACCAGGCCTTCGTCGCCAAGGTGAAGCCGCTGCTGGAGAAGGCGCTGGTCTTCGACTACACGGCGAAGGAGAAATGATGCCATGAGCGCTCTTTCCCGCCGAAAAACATCAGCCTGGATCTGCGCGGCCTGCATGACCGCCGTGTGGATGTTGAAGGGCGGTGGCTTGGTGGAAAACTTGGTCATCGGCCTGATCGGCGGCGTAGCCATGGGCATCACGCTGTCCGTGAACCGGACCGCGCCTCCCGTGCTGCTCACCCTCTCCTTGTGTGGGATTCTGTTTTCCATCCTGCTCATCCTGGCAGCGAGCAACCGCCCGGCCTGGGCCTTCGCGGGATATGCCGCCGCAGGAGTGGTGTTTTTCATCTCTCAGTGGGCCTACATCAGATCGTTCCGCATTTCCGGAACGGACCCGGCCGGGATTGATCCTTCTCAAGATCCCGGGGAGCCGCTCTAGTTCCCCGCGATGACCGACCGCATCCAGGACCTGCCCAGCGGCGAACGCCCGCGCGAGAAACTTTCCCGCCTGGGCCCCGCCTCGTTGGACAATGCGGAGCTGATGGCCCTGTTCATCTCCACCGGGACGAAGGGTCGCAGCGCCATCACCATCGGCCGAGATCTGCTGAGGAAGTACGGGTCCATGAGCGCTCTGGGTGCCCTGCCGGTCACCGAGCTGGCGAAAGAAAAGGGCATGGGCATCGCCAAGGCGTCGAAACTGGCGGCGGCGTTCGAGCTGGGTGCCCGCGTGGCCCGGGAACAGATCGACCAGGAAACGCTGGACGCCCCGGAGACCATCCACCGCTTTTTCGCCCCCCAGATGGCCCACCTGGCGCACGAACAGGTGGTCGTGGCGGTGCTGGACACCCGGAACCGCCACATCGGCACGACGGTCATTTCCATGGGCGGGGTGAATGAGGCCAGCGCCCACCCGCGGGAGATCCTGCGCCCCGTCATCACCCGCGCGGGATACAGCTTCGTCCTCATCCACAACCACCCGTCCGGGGATCCCTGCCCCAGCCGGGCGGACGAGATGATCACCCGCCGGATCGCCGAGGCTGCGGAACTGATGCAGATCAACTTCCTCGACCACATCATCATCGGAAAACCCTCTCCCGGCAGGCGGCCCTACTTTTCCTTTCGCGAATGCGGCATCATCCGCTAAATTGCGGCCTCCGGCAAAATGTGGCGCTGGCATTTCATCCGTAATCTCCGAACGGCGCTATTCATCGCCGCAGCCCTGTCGTTGGTTGCCGTCGGGACCATCATCTGGTGGGCGAACCGCACCGGCCTGCCGGAAACCTGGCGCGCGACGATCGAGGAGGAATGCGGAAAGCAGGGCACCTTCCTCACCATTGATTCACTCTCCTACATCCCGTTCAAAGGGATCATCGCCAGCGGCGTCCGGGTCTTTTCCGACAAGGAGAAGCGGCTGGAGGTCTCCCAGCTCGAACGGATCGTCCTGGATTTCAACAAGGCCGAGCTGATCCGGAAGAAATTCCGCCTCACCAAGGTCGAGCTGAGCGACGCCCGGCTCAGCATGCCGCTGGACCCGCGGAATCCGGATTCCACCCGGCTGGAAATCACCGACCTCAACGGCACCGTGCTCATGCCCGGTGGACGGCTGCTTGAGGCACGGGACGTCCGCGGAAAGATCGCCGGCATCGACGTGATCTTCGGCGCGCGCATGCTGGGCTACCAACAGAAGGAAGGGGAACACAAGGAGGACCCCAACGAGGCCAAGCGCCGGGAAGTCGCGGCGCGCTTCATCCGCGAACTGGAGAAATGGACCTTCGACGAGAAGCGGCCTCCGGTGCTGAGGATCTTCGCGGAAGGAGACCTTTCGGACAAGTCCACCTTGAACGCCCGCATCAGCCTCCAGGCGCGGGAAATGGAGAAAAACGGCCACGTGCTCGACCAGATCAACACACGGGCGACCCTGATCGGGAATTTGCTCACCCTGACCTCCCTCCATGCGGTGGATGAACGCGGGGAACTGGAGGCGCGCGTGGACTACGACATCCATTCCGGGGAGGGCCGTTTCGAAATGACATCCGGTCTGGAGATCCCCGGCCTCCTGAAATCCTGGGCGGACCTCCCCGCCATCCCGCAGATCACTTTCGGCGGCAGCCAGAAACTCGAGGCGGTGGGGAGCTTCAAGCTGCGGAAGGACGCCCCTCCGGACATCCGGGTGACAGGCAGCGCGGCATGCGAATCCGTGATGATGAAAGGCGTCGCCTTCGACACGGTGGGAACTTCCTTCTCGTGGCACGAAGGGAACCTTTACCTGCTGGACACCGTCCTCACCCGGAAAGACGGAGTGGCCACGGGAAAGGCCCTCATCCAGGGTCCCATCGTCCAGATGGCCCTCAGGTCCACCCTTCCCAGTGAGGTCTATCTGCCGTTCTTCACCGGCCAGCCGCTGGAGATCGTGATCAATGATTTCGGGAAACTGCCCGGGGCGAAGGTGGATATCGAGCTGGAAGGCGGATTCGATACCCGTGAAAGGAAATCCTGGGCCTACACCGGCCGCGGACAGGTGGACAATGTCACCTTCAAGGGTGTGCCGGTGGCGATGGCGAAGTGTTCGTTCGACCTCAGTCACCACGCCTTGGACTTCTACGACGGCACCGTGGTCTTCAACTACGACAACTATGGCCTCCGGAATGCCTACGGCGGTCCCAGCCGGGGCACCACCAAGGTCGGACGCGTCCGCTACGACCCGGCCCCGCGGCACGTGGAGATCGAAGGAGTGGAGGGCACCATGTGGGCCGCGCCCCTGGTCCGCCTGTTCGCCCCCAAGATCGCGGACGATCTGGAGGCCTACCGGTTCCAATCCCCACCGAACCTGAAAGGATCCGGCATCGTCGATGTGACACCGCAGGGCCGCACCAACCTCACCGTCTCCTTCAGCTCCGAAAGGGCGGCGGATTACAAATTCCTGGGAGAGACCATCACCCTGTTCCAACCGCGGGGCCAGGTGCTGATCCTCGGGGATCAGGTGCTGGTGGATGACCTCACCTTCCGGGCGTTCGGCGGGCCGGTCAGTTCCCGGTTTGAATTCCACAAGGGCAAACTGGGCGGAGAAGTGAGCTGGACCAAGGTCGGCCTGCCCGAGGTGGCGTCCACCTATGGATTCCAGATGGAAGGCGGCGGGACCACCACGGGCCGGATCGAATTCGACTGCAGCAACGGAAAGATTGAGACGCTCAACGGCACGGGATTGCTGGGTCTTGAGAAGGCGGAACTCTTTTCCGTGCCGGTGTTCGGCCCCCTCTCCAAGCTGGTGGCCGCCGCGCTCGGTGACCGGAGGGCCGGCCATGAGCGGGCGAAGGACGCCTTCCTCAACTTCCAGATCCACAAAGGGGTGCTGAGCAGCCATGACTTCCGGACCAGCACCTCTTCCTTGGTCTTCACAGGAGACGGCAACATCGACCTGGCCACCCGCAACATCGACATGACCGTGCGGATGAACGCGCGCGGCTTCCTAGGTCTCATCACCCTGCCGCTTCGGCCGTTCTACGGCCTGTTCCAGTTCCACGGAACCGGACCGATGCGGGACGCGGACTGGAAGAGCGAATTGTTCACCTCCCCGCCGAAAGATCAGGAAGAAACGCTGCTCAATCCGCCGAAGGCACGCGCCGTCGAAGAACCCGCCCCCAGAGCGCTCCGGGTCAGATAAGCGCACCACGCTTTTCAACCGCCCGGCTCCAACCGGAAACGGGAAACCGGAAGGCCAGGATCCTTTCTGAGAACCACCTGCCCCTTCCCTGCATCCACGGCCAGGAAGAACCCCGGGAAATTCACCGCTTCCAGCCTCACGGCCCCGTCATCGAGGGGGACCACCTTGAACGTCGCGTCCTCGCGGAACAGCGGCGTCATCTGGTCCGGCCGCTCGTGGCAGTTCAGCACATATTTGATGTGCCGGAGATAGGAGCCTCTGCCCGGCGGATACTCAAAGGAAACGTGATCCGGATCCGACAGCCCGCAGACCATGCGGACCGTGTCCGCCTCCTGACTGGTCCGGGCGGGCCTTCCCTTGCTGAAGGAAAGACCCGTCTTCGCGTCATCCGCCAACCTCAACCGGACGGTCCTGCCATGATGGGGGTTCGTCACCTTGGTTGCCGATACCTTGCCGCCGTCCGCGAGTGAAAGTTCGAACGAATCCCAACCCGGGCCGAAGACCCCGGTATTGCCGGCGGCGGATATGCGGAAAGTGCGCGCGTCATCGCACGACCATCCACCCAGCTTCCTCCCGTCATCGGCGGTCGCATTTCCATCCATGCCGAACTCGATCCTGCTGCGGATGGAACCGCTGCCACCGGTCACTTTCCAAACCGATCCGGCAAGGAACGCTCTGAGATCCTCCGCCGTCCGGATCTCCGGCAGGCTGACAGAACCGGGGGAAGCGGCCATGCCTGCTCCGGTCCCGGATCCAGCCATGTCCTTGGAAAGCTCCCCCAGCAGACGTTCCCCGTCACGACGGATTTCCAAAGCTCCATCCACATCACCGGCTTTCACCAGCTCGCTCTCCTTCCCCGTGACCGCCTGTTTCACGCCTGCCAACAGTTTCGCCCGCTCCTTGTCCGTCTCCCTCCGCAGGTCCTCCCGTAGCTGGAGGTACTTCCCGCGGAGCCCGACCAGAGCGGTACCGGAATGTCCCGACGCCGTGCCATTCTCCGCAACCGCCTTCTTCTCCTCCCGCAAACCGACAATCCCGTCCAGATCCCCCTCCGCCGCCAGTTTCTTTTCAAGCAAGTCCAGTGCAGCCAGGTATTTCTTGGCAAGCTCCGCCTCTTTGAAAACCTCGTCCGTCTCCAGCTCCGCCATGGTTTTCCCCGCTGTCTCACGGAGAACCCCGACCACCGGATGTTCCTCCGCCCTGACATCCGCCGCCCACCAGCAGATGAACGACCATCCAACGACCAGATACCAGGTGGAACCCAAGCACATGGAAATCCGTATATGCCGGATCCAGGCCTGATTGCGAACCCTTTCTCATCTTTCCCGGCTTCCCGCCATCCGCCACGCGCCCGTGCCGTCCGCGGATGAACGTGCCATCCGCAATTGGCTAACAGGATGACGCGGCCCGGCAGGAATCATGAAGTCACTCCTTGCACCCCGGCACTTGCGGTGCCAACCTTGCGGAAGTTGACGCTTCAACCAAGTCATCGGTAATTCAACCTAACCACCCAAATGTCAGACTCATTCGCCACCCCTAACAACCTGGATCCGGAAGCAGGCTTCACCCAGGGTTCCCCATCGGTCGCGCAGGCCGCAAATGATCTCCGTGCCGCAGCCGGCGAGAAAGTCCGCGAACTGGCCAGCACCGCCTCCGCCCAGGCGAACGCCCTCAAGGAGAAGGCCGTCGAATCCGCCCACCAGTTCCGCGAGGTCGCCAGCGAGAAGGCCTCCCAATTCAAAACCACCGCAGCCGAAAAGGCGGAGGCCCTCAAACATGCCGCCTCCGAACGCGCCCACCAGTTCCGTGAAACCGCCACCGAGCAATGGCAGGATACCCGCGTGAAGGCGAAGGAACTCCATGTCACCGCAGAGGACTACATCCGCCAGAACCCCACCAAATCCGTCCTGGGTGCCCTTGGCGTCGGTTTCCTCATCGGCCTGATCCTCCGCCGCTGAGTCCTGTCCTCTCCTTCCACCCGTTGCCGTCCTCCACCGGGAGCGGCAGCGGGTTTTCTGATATGAATCATCCTACTGGCACGAATCCATCTTACCCGGCGGCCCCTTCGGGCGGCCCTTCCGTGCCGCCCAACTGGCGCACGGCGCTGGCGGACCTGGTGGGCTCGCGGATCGCACTGGTCCAGCTCGAGTTCCAGCAGGCCGCTGGTTCCGGGTTGAAACGGGGCATCCTGTTCGCGGCGGCGGCCATTCTCCTTCTGCTCGCCTGGATCGTCCTGGTGGCGGGCGGGATCGGTGCCATCTCCGCTTCCGCAGGCTGGCCCTGGTATTGGGTGACCCTATCCGCAGGCGGCATCCACCTGTTCATCGCCCTGATCCTGATCCTCATTGCCAGAAAGCCGGGACCCGCCACATTCGAGTTTACCCGTGCCGAATTCAAGAAAGACCGCGAATGGCTAGCGAACTTCCAATCTCCGAACAAATCCAACGACTGATCCGTACCAGCGCCGAGGCCCGCGGTGTCCTCGGCTCGGAGATCCGCACGCTCAAGCACAAGCTGGACGTCCCCTCCAGGGTGAAGGATTCCCTCCGCAGCCACCCCACCGGTTGGCTCGGCGGTTCCTTGGTCGCGGGCATGGCCACCAGCCTTCTTTTCCGCCGCAAGGCGAAGAAAGAGAAACTCCCGGCGAAGAAGAAAACCCTGCTGGGAGTGCTGTTCACCCTCGCCATCGCCGCGCTCCGTCCGTTCCTGAAAGTCTGGCTCACGGGCCAGTTGAAGAACTACATCGCCGCAAAATTCGCCGGAGATGAAATTCCTTCTCGCCCTCAGCGGCGTGTTACTCCTTTTTATAAATAAAACCCCATCCCATGTCCGACCATCAGGTTCTCGACCACGTTGACCAATACCTCCAGTTAGGGCGCGAATACCAGTGCTCCGATCTCCATCTGCCGACCGCCTACCCGCCCGCATGGCGGCGTTTCGGGCACCTGTCGCCGATCTGGTCGGACCATCCACCGCTGTCCGCGACCGATACCGAACGCCTCGCGCGATCCTTCCTCACGGATGACAAATGGGACCGCCTGCAGAGCCACGGGGACATCGACTTCGCCTATCAGAACGCCCAAGGCCGCTTCCGCGCCTCCGTGGTCAAGCAGCGCCTCGGCTATGACATGACTTTCCGGATCATCGACACCAACATCCGCTCGATCGAGGAGATCGGCCTGCCGCTGGAGAGCGTGGTCCCGCTCACCCGCTACCAGAACGGCATCGTCCTGGTGACCGGGGCCGTGGGCTCCGGGAAATCCACCACCCTCGCCGCGTTGGTTGACTTCATCAACAGGGACCGCGAGGACCACATCCTCACCCTGGAAGACCCGATCGAGTATGTCTTCGAGTCCAAGGGCTGCCAGGTGAACCAACGGGAAGTCCACACCCACACGGATTCCTTCGCGAAGGCGCTGCGTGGCGCGCTCCGGGAAGATCCGGACGTCATCATGGTCGGTGAAATGCGCGACCTGGAGACCATCCAGCTCGCCCTCACCGCCGCGGAAACCGGTCACCTTGTCCTTGGAACGCTCCACACCGGCAACGCGCCACGGACGCTGGACCGTGTGCTGGACGTGTTCCCCACGGACCAGCGGGACCAGATCCGCATCATGGTCTCGGAATCCCTGCGCGGCATCCTTTCCCAGCAGCTCGTCCCGCGCGTGGACGGAAACGGCCGGACTCTGGCCGTAGAGCTTCTGGTGAACACCCCCGCGGTCGCAAACTGCATCCGTGAGGGCAAGACCTTCATGCTCCCCGGCATCATGCAGACCGGCAAGCACGTCGGCATGGTCACCATGGACGAGTCCCTCCGCCGTCTGGTCACCGCAGGCGTCATCTCCCGCGAGGAGGCGATCTTCCGCTCCGAGGACAAGGCCCAGATGCATTCGTTCTTCAAATCCTGAAGCGCTCCTTCCTTTCCACCAAATTTTCCAAAACCCACCATCATGGCTCAGATCGACGCCTACTTCCAATACCTCATCGAATCCAAAGGTTCGGACCTCCACCTTTCCGAGGGCCAGCCCCCGAAGATCCGTGTCCACGGGGCGGTGACCGCCATCCCGGAGCAACCTCCGCTGGAGGGCGATTCCTTCCGCGACCTGCTCGCCGAAATCTGCGACCCGAAGGCGTTCGAGCGCTACCTCGCCACCGGCGACCTCGACTTCGCCTACGAGATGGATGAGAACTCCCGCTTCCGCTGCAACTACCTCAAGCAGCAGAACGGCCTTGGCGCCGTGTTCCGTCTCATCCCAACGGAGATCGCCGCGCTCGAATCCCTCGGCGTGCCGGAAGTCGTGAAGGAATTCGGCCACATGCGCTCCGGCCTGGTGCTGGTCACCGGCCCCACCGGCTCCGGAAAGTCCACCACGCTCGCGGCCCTGCTCGACTACATCAACACGAACTTCAACCGGCACATCATCACCATCGAGGAGCCGATCGAGTTCGTTCACTCGAACAAGAAGTCCATCATCACCCAGCGCGAGGTGCCGATCCAGACACCGTCGTTCTCCGATGGTCTGCGGGCCGCCCTGCGGGAAGACGCGGACATCGTTCTCGTCGGTGAGATGCGGGACCTGGAAACCATCTCCCTGGCGCTCACCGCGGCGGAGACCGGCCTGCTGGTGTTCGGAACCCTCCACACCAACAATGCCCGCAAGACGGTTGACCGGATCATCGACGTGTTCCCCGCCGACCAGCAGTCGCAGGTGCGCACCATGCTCGCGTCCTCCCTCCGCGGCGTCGTCGCACAGCTTCTCTGCAAGCGGGTGGACAAGCCCGGCCGGACCGCCGTGCACGAGATCATGTTCGCCACTCCCGCCGTCAGCGCCATCATCCGTGAAGGCGCCACCCAGAAGCTCTATGACGTCATCACCGGCGGCAAGGCGGACGGCATGCAGTTCATGGACGAGTCCATCTGGAACAAGCTCCGGGAAGGCATGATCTCGCCGGAAGAAGCCTACATGAAGGCGATCGACAAAAACCGCTTCAAGAAGTTCCTTCCGGAAGACAAGCAGCACCTCGGCGATGCTTCCGGCGGAGACCCGAAGGCACATTGAGCTGACTTCGCAACACGTTCAAAAAAGAACGCCGGTCATCCGACCGGCGTTTTTTTTTGATGGGATATGATGGGATAAAGTGTGATGGAGATATCTCGCACTGGGACCGCGGGATTCATCCCGCTTGGCTTGACTGATGCTGGATTCTCCGGAGCGGAATGAATTCCGCGGTCCCAGTGACTCACTTCTCCGCCGCCCACTTCACGGCATTCGCAAGGAACTTCCGGAACTCCGGCTTCTCGAAATCCGACTGCACGCCCAGCGAGGTGTAGAACACCTTCCCGCCCGCGTGCTTACGGGTCCACGCCACCGGTTGGCTCTGGCCGGATGCATTCTTCGCGGTCATCAGCACCGTCACATCCACAGCCAGGTTCTCATTCTTGTAGAGTTTTCCATCCGTGGTGAAAACGGCTACGTCCTTGAAAACGGGATGACCTTCCTGCCCGGCATTCCTGGAAAGCTCCGCCGCCTCATTGTTCTTGTAGTGACCGTCATAGCTGCCCCCCAGCACCTCTTTGTCGAAGGCCTTCACATCCGGCACCCAGTTCTGGATGCCATGACTGGCCGTGCGGATGCCCACGACCGGCTTGCCCGCATCGACATGCTTGCGCACCAGCTCCATCTGTTCCGGAGGAAGCACGATGCGGCGGGTGAAAAGCACCAGCACATCGGACTCCGCCAGTTTCTCCAGACCCGGCACGCCGTTCCCCTTGTCCTCGCCGAAAGCACGGAAGCAAGTCATCCCGTTCTTTTCCAGATCCTCCTGCAGCTTTGCCAGCGAATCACGGGAGCCATACTCCGCGGAGGCGGAAACCAGACAGACCTTCGTCTGCGAGAAAACCATCAGCGGCAGGGCCCATAACAGAAGCAGGAGTTTTTTCATCATGCACCGTTACCTTCCGGATGCTGTCCATCTTTCGGGCGGACCTTCCACCACCTCACTCCGCGTTCACCTCGTTGAGCGCCGCCTCCACCACGGCGGAGTCCTTCTCCCCATAGAACTTCACCCCGCGCACGATCTTCGGACGCCCCTTCGACACGTGCCACGCGTTCGTGTCCCGCAGGGAGTAGATGCAGCCGCAGTATTCCTGCTGGTAGAAATGTTCGCGCTTCGAGATGTCGATCATCCGCGCCGAACCGCCGCCCTTCCGCCAGTTGTGCTTCCAGTAGGTCACGCCGGGGTATTTCGCCGCGGACCGCTCACCGGATTCATTGATCTGCTCCATGCTTTTCCAGCGGGAGATACCCAGGCAACTGGTGATCAGCGGAAAGCCGTTCTCGTAGGCATACAGCGCCGTACGCTCGAACCGCATGTCGAAGCACATCGAGCAGCGCGCGCCGCGCTCCGGGTCCATCTCCATGCCCTTCGCCCGCGCGAACCAGTTGTCCGTGTCATAGTCGCAGTCGATGAACGGGATGCCGTGCTTCTCCGCGAAGCGGATGTTCTCCGCCTTCCGCAGGTCGTACTCCGTGCGCGGGTGGATGTTCGGGTTGTAGAAATAAATCGTGTAGTCGATCCCGGAGGCCGTCATCGCCTCCATCACCTCGCCGGAGCAGGGCGCGCAACAGGAATGCAGCAGCACCTTCTTGTGCCCGCCGGGTGTCTCCAGACACGGCCGGCCGGCCATCGTGTCGTCGGGGAAAGGCTCGCTCATGGAAAGGAGTGTCCCGCACCTTCCCTTTCGCGTCAATCCCGGCGGAAACAGCGGAGTTTTTCCCCTTGCCGTGCCTCAGCCCGCTCCGTAGAAACCTCCCGTCCTCGCGCTTCCAAATCGGTCAATCCACTGAAGAAGCCATTCCAATTCCTGCTTGTCCTGCTCGGCTGCCTCCATCTGGCGGGCGGACCTTACTCGATCATGCAAGGCTACGCATGGATCGGGATGCTGGTCAGTTACTCCCAGCAGGATGGTCTCGTACAGGCGGCCAAGGATACCTTCAGCGGTGAGAAGCCGTGCGACCTCTGCTGCAAGATCGCAGACGCGAAGAAAGCGGAGCCGGAGAAAAAGGAACCCATCACTCCCCTGCCAACCATTTCCTCCGCAAAGTTCGTGCAGGACATGCTGCCATCGAAAGACATGGCGCTGGCTCCCCCTTCCTCGACCGATCTCCCCCCTGTTTCCTTTCCCGGCGTGGCAGTTCCCGCCGATTCCCTCCGGGCATCCCCGCCCGTGCCGCCGCCGTGTCTGGCCGCATGAGGCGGACATCCCCGTCCGCTGACTGATCCATGGATACCGGCATGCCCATTCCGCATGCCGCCAAACTTTTCCGGCCTGCACACCGTCGAAAACCGGTAGCGCAAGGACAAAAGGCCGGACCTTCCGCCGGATCACGCCCTCATGTGTCCCCGGCGGAAGGAATCCTCCCTTCCCAAATTTTTTCCCAAACCATTTCCGTGAAATTCATCCCCTATCTTCTCACTGCCACCACCACCGCGGCCATCGCCCAGACCGAACTCGAAACCCTGACCGTCGAGGCCGCCCGGGAGCGTGCCTCCAAGACCGTCCCCACCGTGGCCGAAAGCAAGGTGGAGCTCGCCAAGACCGCGGGCGGAACCGAGGTCGTCGATTCCGAACGCTACCTCACCGGCCGCGCCAGCACGCTGGCGGACACCTTCGCCCTTTCCCCCGGCGTCTTCGCCCAGCCGCGCTTCGGCTCGGATGAAGCCCGGCTTTCCATCCGCGGCTCCGGCCTCCAGCGTACCTTCCACGGCCGCGGCATCCGCGTCCTCCAGGACGGCGTGCCCGTCAACCTGGCCGACGGCGGCTTCGACATGCAGGCGCTGGAACCGTCCGCCTCCCGCTACATCAACGTCTGGCGCGGCGGCAACGCCCTCGCCTACGGCGGCTCCACCCTCGGCGGGGCCATCGACTACGTTTCCCGCAACGGACGCACGGATCCCGGCGGGTTCGCCCGGTTGGAAGCCGGATCCTGGAACTACTTCCGCGGCACGCTCGCCGGAGGCTTCTCCAATGATGCCACCGATGCCTACTCCTCCTTCACCTGGCAGTCGCAGGACGGCTTCCGGGACCATGCGGAGCAGAACAACCAGCGCCTGTTCAGCAACATCGGCTGGAACATTTCCGACGGCATCGAGTCCCGCCTCTACATCACCGGCGTCCTGACGGATTCGCAGATCCCCGGCAGCCTCAGCAAGGCCCAGCTCGAGGACGACCCTCGCGACGCGAACCCCACCAACGCGACCGGAGACTACCACCGCGACTTCGAGCTCTACCGCATCGCCAGCAAGACCACCTTCACCAACGGCGACAACCAGTGGGACCTCACCGCCTCATGGACGTACAAGGACCTCAACCATCCGATCTTCCAGGTGATCGACCAGCGCTCCAATGACGCGCTGCTCGGTGTGACCTTCACCAATACGTCGGACCTGTTTTCCCATGAGAACCAGGTCCGCGCCGGGGTCTTCCTCACCCGCGGGGTGACGCATGCCGCCCAATTCCAGAATCTCAATGGCTCGCGCGGAATCCTGCTCCAGAACAGCGACCAGATCGCGACCAATCTCGAAGCTTTCGTTGAGAACCAGTTCACCATCGGCAACGGCTTCACCGCCATCCTCGGAGCCAGCGCGGCCCACAACCGCCGGGAAATCGAGCGCATCCTCGCCGGACCTCCGGACTACACTTACGAATACAACGAATTCGCGCCGAAGGTGGGCCTCCGCTACGACGCGGAAAACTACCAGATCTATGCCAATGTGAGCGGCAGCTATGAGCCGCCGTCTTTCAGCGAGACCTACACGGCGAACACCGCCCGCGACGCGCAGACCGCCACCAGCTTCGAGCTGGGCACCCGCGGATCTTGGAACTTCGTCCGCTGGGATGCCACCGCCTACCATGCGGAGATCGAAGACGAACTCCTCACCGTTCTCGACCCGGTTACCGCCATGAGCACCACGACGAACGCGGACCGCACCACGCACTCCGGCCTGGAGATCGGTGCGGAGATCGACCTGCTCGGCAAAGATTGGAATGACGATCCGGCGCACCGCCTCGTCTTCCGCACCGCATGGACCTACGGCCGGTTCGAGTTCGACCGACACTCCGCAGCAGGGTATGACTATTCCGGCAACAAAATCGCCGGGCTGCCGCCGCACCTCATCCGCGGCGAACTCCTGTGGGAGAACGACCAGGGTTGGTATGCCGGTCCGTCCTTTGAATGGGTGCCCGTGAAATCCTACGTGGACCACCGCAACACGCTCTCTGCGGATCCCTACGCGCTGGTCGGCTTCAAGTTCGGCCGCCGCCAAGAGCAGGGACTCTCGTGGTTCATCGAGGCACGGAACCTCACCGACGAGCGCTACGCCGCCACCCATGACGTCGTTGATAATGCGCTGGCTGTCGTGCCGCAGCCTGCGCGCGTCTTCCTCCCCGGCGATGGCCGCAGCGTCTTCGGCGGCATCGAGTGGCGCTGGTGATCCGAATTGGAGAAACCACCTCTTTCCTCTGGAAGCGCCGGCATCACGCTGGCGTTTCCTTTTTCCATCCCCCATGCCATCCTGACTCCGTGCAGTCACCCGTCTCCCCCGAAAAGCAAACCGCGCTGGAACAGCGGATGGCCGCGCTCGGCATCACGGAGGACAACCTTCTTGAGAAATTCGTCCACGGCTCCGGCGCCGGCGGGCAGAAGATCAACAAGACCTCCAACTGCGTTTTCCTGAAACACCTGCCGAGTGGAGTGGCCATCAAATGCCAGATCGACCGTTCACGGGAGATGAACCGCTTCCTCGCCCGCCGTGAACTGTGCGAGCAACTGGAGATGATCCGTGACGGGAAAGCCGTGGCGAAGACCCAGGCCATCGAAAAGATGCGCCGCCAGAAACGCCAGCGTTCCCGGCGTTCCAAGCAACGCTCCGTCGCGGACAAGCGGATCCTCTCGCAGAAGAAATCCCTCCGGCGCCCCCCTTCCGATTGAACAAAGGAGAAGCCCGGAGGATTCCTCCCCCGGGCTTCGCCAGCCAATGTACGTTATCTCCCGTCAGAATCTCACGCTGATATACACGCCGTTGCCCCTGTAGGTGGCAGGATACCAGTAGCCACCGTTGGCGTAGTAGTAGCGGTGGCCGCCGCGATAGACGGTGCGGTAGCCGCGCGGCAGGTGGCTGATGTAACGGTAGTCAACGTATCCCGCCGGTGGATAGGAACCGTACCAACCCGGACGGGACCAACCACGGTGGACCGGGCGATGATGGTAGCGGGGAACCGGGCGGTGGTAGCCACGGTCATAGTGATGACGGTGGTGGTGACCACCGTGGAAGCCATGGCGGTGCGGGTGGCCGCGGCGGCCGTCGCCGGGGCGGGCTTCAGCCATGGGCAATGCCAGTAGGGCAGCCAGACCAGCGAAGACCAAAATCTTGGGAAGCCTGGTGAGCCTGTGAAGGAAGCCTTGTTTTGATGTCGGATTCGTTTTCATAGGATGGTTTCTTGTCACCCGATATGACCCGCGTCATCGCCCCGTTATTCAAAGAAATCTCCACCGCCTTCCCCAACCGACTGTTATCCAGTCGGTAAGGAGTCGAATTTTTTCAACGAATCCGGACTTGTGCGGAATCTCCGCTCCCCGACACTTCGCGCGTGATCTCTCCCGGTGCCGTCATCATCTCCGTGCTGCCGGTGTACCTGCTCATTTTCACCGGAGCCCTGTTGAGGAAGGCCCGTATCCTGAAGGCGGAGCATGATGATGGTGTGATGCGCGTGATCTACAACGTGCTCTACCCCTGCTTCATCCTCGACAAGATCCTCGGCCATGAGGTGCTGCGCAGCGGGCCGACCATCGCCTGGGGTATGGGCCTGGGATTCACCATCCCGTTGCTGGGTGTGGGTCTCGGTTGGTGCG
The DNA here is from genome assembly GCF_026625605.1 of Luteolibacter sp. SL250. Taxonomy (NCBI): domain Bacteria; kingdom Pseudomonadati; phylum Verrucomicrobiota; class Verrucomicrobiia; order Verrucomicrobiales; family Verrucomicrobiaceae; genus Luteolibacter; species Luteolibacter sp. SL250. The sequence goes on along the minus strand of NZ_CP113054.1, from coordinate 1,755,697 downwards.
TGGCACGCCTCTTCGGCTTCCAGCGCGGGACCGGTCTGCGCACCTTCGCCATCGCATCCGGCATCCAGAACTTCGGCTTCACCGCCATCCCCGTCGTTCAGATCCTGTGGGGCGGCGGCGCGCTGGCCGTCATGTTCATCCACAACATCGGCGTGGAGATCGCCATCTGGACGGTCTGCGTGATGATCATGAGCGGCGACCGCGGCTTCACGCTGAAGAAGCTGCTCAACGGCCCGGTGGTCGCCGTCGCCACCGGCTTGCTGCTGGTGGCACTGGGACTGGACACGAAGATCACCGGCCCCGCACGGGAGGCGATGGCCATGCTGGGCATCGGCAGCTTTCCTCTGGCCATCCTCATCACCGGAGCTTCCATGGCGGACCTCATCGCCAGCGAGCGACCTTCTCTGAAGATGATCACCGCCTCCGTGGTGGTGCGGATCATCCTCGCCCCGCTGCTCATCCTGGCCGCAGCGAAGTTCCTGCCCATCCCCTCTGAATTGCGCCAGGTGCTGGTGGTGCAGGCCGCCATGCCCGCCGCCCTCAGCACGGTCCTGCTGGCACGCCTCTACAACGGGAGGCCGGCCGTCGCCGTCCAGGTCATCATTGCCACCACCATCGTCAGCATCGGTTCGTTGCCATGGATCATCACCTGGGGCTGCCAGTGGGTGGGTCTGAAACCTTTGTTGCCATAGGCCGGTTCCAGCTTGAAGATCCGGCCATGAGAGCCATCGGCGCACGCCAGTATCTGCCCGCTTCCGATCCCCTTTGCCTGGTCGAATTTGAGACCGCGAAACCGACTCCCGGACCGCTCGACCTGCTGGTGAAAATCTCCGCCGTGGGCGTGAACCCGGTGGACACGAAGGTGCGCAAGCTCATCGGCGACGGACCTCTCGATGCCCCGAAGATCCTCGGCTGGGACGCCGCCGGAACGGTGGAAGCGGTCGGCCCGCTGGTGACCGACTTCTCCCCGGGGGATGAAGTGTTCTACGCCGGGGATGTCACCCGCCCGGGGTCGAATGCGGAATACCAGCTCGTGGACCAGCGCATCGCAGCGAAGAAGCCGGCCTCATTCAGCTTCGCCCAGGCGGCGGCCCTGCCGCTCGTCACCATCACCGCGTGGGAACTCCTGTTCGAGCGGATGGGCGTTGACCCGGACGGAAAGGATGCGGGCAAGGCGCTGCTCATCATCAACGGAGCGGGCGGAGTGGGCTCCGCCATGATCCCGCTGGCCAAGCGCGCGGGCCTCATCGTCCACGCCACCGCCTCCCGCCCGGAGACCCGCGAATGGTGCGTGAAGCTGGGCGCCGACCACATCCTCAACCACCGCGAGCCGCTCCGCCCCCAGGCGGAGGAGGCCGGTGTGACGGAGTATCCGTTCATCGCGAACCTCTTCGACACCGACGGCTACTGGCAGATCACCGCCGACCTGCTCGCCCCACTCGGTGCGCTCGGCCTCATCGTGGAAAACCAGCACCCCATCCAGATCGGGAATCCCTTCCGCCTGAAAAGCCCGCGCATCGTCTGGGAATACATGTTCTCCCGTTCGAAATTCCAAACCCCGGACATGAAGCGGCAGGGAGAGGTCCTCGCCTCCATCGCCGCGCTCGCGGACGCGGGACAGTTCCCTGACCTCGCCAACCGCATCTTCGGCAGCATCACCCCCGAAACACTCCGCGAGGCGCATGCTGCCATGGAGTCCGGCACCGCCGTCGGAAAGTGGGTGCTCGAAAACTTCTGATCCATGGCCGCGCACACCGCCAGGTTCAGCCTCTCCACCCGGGGAAAGGGAACGGTCGAGATCACCGGTCAGGTGGAGTCCATCGTCGCCGCTTCCGGCATCCGCAACGGCACGGTCACCGTCTTCGTCAGGCACACCAGCGCCAGTCTGGTTATCATGGAGAACGCCGATCCCAGCGCCCGCAGGGATCTGGAGAAATTCTTCGACCACCTGGTGCCGGAGAACACCCCTTGGTTCATCCACACCGCGGAAGGCCCGGATGACATGCCCAGCCATATCCGGATGGCGCTCACCCGCACCAGCGAGGTCATCCCCATCATGGATGGCCGCATGGTCCTCGGCACCTGGCAGGGCATCTTCCTCTTCGAGCACCGCCGTGCGCCCCACCACCGGGAGATCGCCGTCGCCGTGGTCGGTGAGTGATGATTTCCGCAAAGAAACACGATCCCCCAAGCGTTCCGAACCATGATGAAAGCCACGCTCCTCCTGTCCGCCGCCCTGCTTGCCCTGCATTCGTGCGCCAATGTCGCCGCGCCATCCTCGTCCGGAGACACCCCGGATCTGGTGGCCGGTGTCCTTGCCGGTGAACTGGTGGATGAGAACGCCTACACCTCGAAGGATCCCGCCCGCATTTCCGTCCCCATCCTGCGCGCGCCGGATCTGGAGGCGAAGTATGGCAAGCCGGAGTACTCCGTCATGGCGGACGGCAGCTACGCCGCCCGCCACCAGATGCCCGGTGGGAGTTACCTCAGGATCGTCGGCACCCCGCGTCCTCCGAAGAAACTCCCCTATGACGCGCACGGCCCGCTCACCCTCATGGGCCGGGACATCGGCTTCTTCACCACCGGCAACGAGGATCCGGAGATCACCTCGGAGTCCATCGTCATGAGGGCACCGGACGGCAGGTCCGCCACCTATGTGGTCACCCACGGCGGACGGACCGGCAGCGTCACCGAAAGGTCGCTCTCCAGAGGCCTGCCGCGCCTGTCGTGGTGACGGTGGCAGGGACTGCATTCCATGCGGTCCTTGCCATATCCCGCGGAAGCCGCCCAAAGCATTTCCGGACATTCACCTTGGATGCCGGAGGGAGACCGTCTAGCATCTCCGCCAAGCATGTCCCAGACACTCATTGATCTCGCCCTTGCCGAGGATATCGGCGCGGGTGATGTCACCTCGCTCTATTTCATCCCGGAAGAACGCAAAGCACGCGCCTTTGTCGCTGTGAGAAAGGAAGGTGTCGTCTCCGGGGTCGAGACCGCCGCCCGCGTTTTCGCCACGGTGGATCCCTCCCTGGATGTGGAAATCCTCATCCACGACGGCAGCAAGGTCGCCTCGGGAGCACTGCTTATCCGGGTGGAAGGCTCCGCCCGCTCCATCCTGACCGCGGAACGGACCGCGCTCAATTTCCTCCAACGCCTCAGCGGGGTGGCCACCATGACTGCCCGCTATGTCGAGGAGGTCCGCGGCACGAATGCCCGCATCCTGGACACGCGCAAGACCACTCCCGGCTTCCGCCTGCTGGAAAAGAAAGCCGTCGCGGACGGTGGCGGCACGAACCACCGCATCGGCCTCTACGACCGGGCGATGGTGAAAGACAACCACCTCGTGGCGGAGGGCGGACCTGCCGTGATCCAGGCCGCGATCCACAAGCTCCGCGAGGAAAGGCCGGGCGTCGAGGTCGAGCTGGAGGCGGACAGCCTGGAGCAGGTCCGCACCTTCCTCTCCATGGATGGCGTGGACCACATCCTGCTGGACAACATGACCCTCTCCCAGCTCCGCGAAGCGGTGGAGGCACGCGGTGAAAGCCACAAGCCGTTCCTGGAAGCCAGCGGGGGCGTCACCCTGGCCACCCTGCGGGACATCGCGGAAACAGGCGTGGACTTCATCTCCGTCGGAGCCGTTACCCACTCCGCGCCCTCGCTCGACGTAGGCCTCGATTTCACTCCGGTCTGACGTGGACGAGTTCTCCGCCATCGCCCCGGATCTCCCGGAACCATTCCGCCTGCTGATCAAGCAGACCGTGGACTCCACGAACGATGAAGTCCGCCGTCTGGCCGACCAAGGTATGCCGGAAGGGCTGATCGTCATCACCGACCACCAGACGCAGGGCCGTGGCCGGCGGGGTGCCGCGTGGTTTTCGCCTCCGGGGGAATCGCTGGCCTTTTCCGTGCTGTTGCGTCCGGACGTGCCGAAGGCACTGTGGCCGCGTCTCGCCCTGGTCGCCGGTCTTGCGGTCGCGGAGGCGCTGGAGGAATACATTCCCCTCGTCGGCATCAAGTGGCCCAACGACGTGTGGGCCGGGGGAAAGAAGATCGCCGGCATCCTGGTGGAGGCCGGGCGGGACTTCGCCGTCGTCGGCATCGGGCTGAATGTGAACACCCTCGCCTTTCCCGATGAGGTCGCGCAAACAGCCACCTCGCTCGCCCTCGAAATGGGGCGCGAGGTTCCGCGCGCGGAGATGCTCGCAGCCATCATCCGCCGCCTTTCTCTCCGCCGCCACCAGATCGGCACGGAATTCGGGGAAATCATCAACTCCATCCGCCTCCGCTGTGTGCTGACCGGTCAGGACGTTTCGCTCACCGCCGCATCCGGCCCCCTGTCCGGAACGGTGGAAGGCATCTCCCCGCAGGGCGAACTGCTGCTGCGCACGACCGCCGGGCTGCAGCCTCTCCTGCAAGCGGACGAGGTGAGGATCACAGGACATAGTGGACAGACCGCCACCTGAACGGAGCGCGAACTTCAGTCCGCCTGGCTTCGCTGGCATGATTCTCCGGGGCGGACTGAAGTCCGCGCTCCATCCTTACGCCCTCCTCAGCGGAAACACCGCCACATCCACCGCATCCGCGAGGAGCATGGAGTCCGGCGGGCGTCCGGGATCCGCGAAGCCGTTCAAGCGCAGTGGCTCCACCGACCATTCCAGACAGCTTGCAGGGGCGATCCGGTAGGGCGTGTGGTTCACTTGCCCGGTGAAAATACGCCCGGCGCGGTTCGTCGAAAAAAGTAGATACCGCTCGGCGAGAAACCACTCCAAGGTACCCTCTCCCGCTGGCACGGCATCCACCGTCCTCGCATAACGGAAAGTGGCGATGGGATGCCCGGCACCTCTGCGACGGCTGTGATACAGGATCTCGCCACCAATCCGCTCCGCACTCATCCTCGCATGCTGGTAGGGCAGATGGAAAAATTTCCGGGCGAACTCCACCGCGAGCGGCTGGTTGCAGTCCAGGGAGAAAAACCACACGCCCGGCCGCCCCAGATCGTCATGCACATAGGTCCTCACGTTCAGCTCCAGGAACCACGACAGCCATGGCACCGCCGGCAGCCCCACCGGACGGATGCGCTCCATGAAAAACGGCACCACTCCGATCCACGCCTCCCCGCCGAACGTATCCACATGCAGCCCCTCCGGCAGACGCCGCTGGATTTCCGCAGGTTCGATCTTCCAATGCAGGAACAACAGCTCCGACCACCGCTGGAACATGACGGGCCTGCCCGACGGACGCTGCCGCATCTCCAACCTCAGCTCATCCGTTGGAGCTACGGCACCCACGGACCGTCACCCCTCCCCCCCGCCCTTTTCGTTGGCGGAATCCACGGCGGTTTCCTCAATCTCACGGCTCCGCTTCGCCGCATTCCGGAAAATGGTGAAAAGGATCAGTGCGACCACGACGAATGCCGAAAGCAGCACCAGAAGCATGGTCAGGGCGAAGGCGTCGCCTTCCGCTGTGGGTCCCGGAGGCATGGCAGGTCAGTCGATGATCCGCCGCATGGGGATCATGTTCGAATACTCGAAGCCGTTCTTGGCGAAGAACTCCTGGGATTCCTCGCTGATCTTGTCCGTCAGGAGAGTGATGCGCTTGAAATTCTTCTGCTTCGCGAACTCCACCACGTGCTGGAGCAGCATCCGCCCGTAGCCTTGGCCGCGGTGGTCCGGATGGACGATGACGTCCTCCATCAGGATCACGAAGCCGCCCCGCGCGGTGGAGATGGTGAACAGCAGGTTCACCATGCCGAAAATACGGTGGTTGTTCCGCAGGACGAAGATGCGCCCGCGGCTCGGCTGCTCCAGGATCAACTGGAGGCCCTTTTCCTGGACATCATGGTCAGGGGCGAAGTCCTTCGACTTGGAGAACAACTCCATCACCAGCTCCACAAGGGCTGGCAGGTCCTCGATGGTCGCGGACTCCACCCTTGGCGGATCCTCGTCCATCGACTCACGGGCGTCTTTCATCGCTGCCTCCACGGCCAGAGGCTGGCACGATAAGGGGCCGGGATCACGACATTTTCCCGATTCCGGGAAAATTCCGCCGGATCCAAGGTTCCGGCAGCCTTCAACCCCGGCGGGGCCGCGTTCCGAGGATCAACCGGAGAAGGACAAGGGGAACCGCGGAAATCAGCACGGCGGCGGCGGCCACCTGCCAGCCGGTATAGACCCTGGCCTTGTCCGCATCCAGCGCGGAAATGGACTCCGCAACCACCTGTTCCTTGTCCACGTAAAACCACTCGCGGCCCGGCATGTCGGAATCGCCGCCGTTCTGGCGGGCGACTTCGCCGAACTCCGTGTGGACCGGTCCTGGGCAGACCGCCAGCACGGAGATGCCGTATTCGCGGGCCTCGATGCGCAGAGCTTCGGAAAAACTGGTGACGTAGGCTTTCGTCGCCGCATAGACGGCGAAGTCCGGAATGGGCAGCAGGCTGGCCAGCGAGCTGACATTCACCACCGCACCATAGCCGCGGTTCATCATATGCGGCAGCAAAGCGTGTGTCAGGTGGGTCAGCGCCGTGATGTTGAGCTGCAGCATCGCATCGAGCTTGTCCCAGTCAGCATTGGCGAACTCCCCGTAGTCGCCCATGCCCGCGTTGTTGACGAGCAGGTCCGGGATGAAACCTCGCTGTTCCAGCAGATCGACAAGCTGCTCCCGGTGGGATGGCAGGGTCAGGTCCGCCGAAAAAACCGCGACGGCCACATGCGGGAACCTCTCCCGCAGACGGTCCGCGATGACGGCGAGCCGCTCCTCCCGCCGCGCCACCAGAACCATCTTGTGAACCCGTGGCGCGAGCTGGAAGGCGAACTCCTCACCGAGGCCCGCGGAGGCCCCAGTGATCAGGGCGCATGAATAGTGGTCAGACATGGCCCTCAACAATGTGTGTCAACTATCAGGCAAGCTGGGCTTCGCCGTTCGCGCCTTGGTTGACGAGGAGGACGCGCAGTGGCAGGCGGACGAGCACTTCGCCGTCGCAGCCGATGTCGATCGAGTAGATGCCGGCTTCCGGGAAGCGGAGGCCCTGCAGGTTCATGACGATGTTGCGGGTCAGGAACGGGACGTTCTTCGGAAGCTGGACCTCGAACTCGGGTTCAATCGGCATGTTGTTCGGATCAAGGGAATCACCATCCTCGTTGATGATGTTGATCGAGAGCTTGTGACGGCCCGCATCTTCGGGAGTGAAGCAGAAGCGGAGTGCCAGCGCGCAGGAAGGATGCACGACCGGGACGGCACGCGCCGCGAGGGTATCGAAAGTTCCCGAGATCACGAGCTTGCCGTTATAATCCGCAGCGAAGTCGCAGAGGGTGGCGATTTGGATGTCCATATTGATAGTATAATTGGGATTCCCGCATGCGGCAAACCGCTGGAGGGGTCACCTGTCTGAAGGGATCAGGGCGCGGCGTCCAGCCGAAAGAGACGGGACGGAATGTGGTAAAGCCGCCCCCTGCCGATCTCCTCCCCTGCCCGTGTCGAGCCGGACAGGGTGGTCCGGAGATATGTCCGGAGGCGTGCTTTCAGCGCTTTCCTTTTTTCCCGGGTCTGGGATGCTCCTCCCGGTTGAAAGCAGAGGACTACAGGGCCATTCATGCGGAACTTCCGGAGCTCTACCGGCTGCGCGACGCCGCCGCCCTGCCGGGCGTGATGCTGGAAGCCATCCGCAGGCTGATTCCCTGCCTTTTCTGCACTTACAACCACGTCAGCCAGCGGACGGGAGCCTTGGTCGCCGCCTATCATCCTGCGGACTGGCAGCCACGCATGGAAGCGATCATGCCAAGGATGGCACCGCACATTGGCAGTCATCCGGTCTACCGGAACGTCTATGACAACGGCGACAGCAGCCCGCATTTCGTCTCTGATTTTGCCAGCGAGGAGGAATGGAGCATCACTCCTTTCGCCAGCGCGCTGGAGACGATCGGAGTCCGCGACAGCCTGATCTTCTGCCTCCACACATCCCACCAGGATTTGATATTCATCGCGCTGAACCGGGGGGAGCGTTCGTTTTCCGAGGATGACCGTGAAATGGCGGCCTATCTGCGGCCCCATCTCACCGCCGCTTTCGAGAACGCCGCCGCATTCACGGAGGCCCAGGCCCTGGCCCTGCTGTCCGCACGGGCGATCGAGCAGTCTTCACAAGGAGTCGCGCTGGTTGACCGCCACGGAAACATCCTCCACATCAACGCTCCCGGCAGTGATCTGCTCCGGCGTTTCTTTCCTCATGGCTCGTCCTGGAAAGCCATACTCCCGGATCTGTTGAAGACGTGGCTGGAGCGCCAGATGGCACCTACACCCGCCCCCGCCGAGCCCCTGCTGGTGGAGACGGATGGTGCGCGTCTTTCGATCCGTTCCGCCACCCTGGCCAACGACCGCTTCGTCATCCTCTTCCAGGAAAGCGACCCTCGCGGCAATGCGAGGAGGTTGCAATCCCTCGGCCTCAGCAGCCGGGAGGCCGAAGTCCTGCTCTGGGTGAGCGAGGGCAAGAGCAACGACGAGATCGGCACCATCCTGGGCATCAGCCCGCGCACGGTCGCCAAACATCTCGAATTGATCTTCAGGAAAATCAAAGTGGAGACCCGCGTCGCCGCAGCCCTGCGGGCAAAAGAGGTCTGCCCGGGCTAGTCCACCACCCCGGCGTCATTCACTTCCTCATCCTCCCCCACGGGAAGAGCACGGATGGGCATGTCTTCCGGAGCAGGAGCATCTTCCATCTCCTCCTCCTCGACGATCAGCGCCCGCCTTGGCTCCTCCACCAGTGTGCCATCAGGATTGATCAAGGGAGCCTCCCCTCCCTCCGGACTTTCCGCATTCTCCAAATTCTCTCCGGACTCCTCGACCACAAGAAGCGCCTTCTTCGGCGGGGCGATGATGTCCTTGATGTCGTCTTTGATCGGCTCGAAGAAGTTCCTCACCATCGGCGCCGCCATCCTGCCGCCGGAAACCACTTCGTTCGGCCGGCCTTCGTAGAGAACCGCGAACGCATAGCGGGGATTGTCGAACGGAAGGAATCCCGCGAACCACGCCAGCCGCTGGTTCTTGGACGGAGGCCCCCACTGGGCCGTGCCGGTCTTTCCACACAGCGTGGTGTAGCTGAGACCCGCACTGCGGCCCGTGCCGTAGCCGGAGTTCACCACGTCCCGCATGCCCTCACGAACGATCTCCACCGCTTCCGGCTTCGTTCCCAGCCAGTTCCGCCGCTCTGGCAGGGTGGCGCGCACGACCTTGCCACGGGTGTCCTGCACCTGGCTGACCAACTGGAGCTTCGGCAGTACCCCGCCGTTGGCGATGCCTGCCATGGCCTGCGCAACCTGCAGCGGAGACGTCAGCAGGTCCCCCTGGCCGATGGACATGTTCGCGGTGTCTCCGTCCAGGATCCGGCGCTTGTGGACACGCATCATGTACTGGTCGTTCGGGACCAACCCCTCCGCCTCACCCACCAGCGGCAATCCGGTCTTCGATCCCATGCCGAGGCGCCGGGCGATATCAAGGAACGACGTCGGCCCCACATCGATGCCCACCTGGTAGAACCAAGGGTTGGTGGACCTGGCGATGGCACGTTTCACATTGATCGAACCCTCCGCCCTCTTGTTGTGGTTGTGGAACACGTGGTTCCCGATCCGGATCGACGCGGGGCAGTAGACGGTCGAATTCTCCGTCACCACACCGTTGTCCAGTGCGGCAAGGGCCACCAGCGGCTTGAACGTGGAGGCGGGAGGATAGAGGGACTGGAACGCCCGGCCATGCAAGGGGGCTGCGGGATCCTCATTCAGCGCCGCATAGTCGGTTTCGCTGATTCCGGGGATGAACTTGTTGAGATCAAACGAAGGACGGGACGCCATCACCAGAACCTCTCCGGTCACAACGTCGATCACCACCAGCGCACCACGCTTGCAGCCTTTCCGCAGCACCTCCTCCGCCAGCTTCTGCCACTTCAGGTTCAGCGTGGTGACCACGGTGCCACCCGGCTTCGGACGCCCAACCTGTTCCTCCTGGAGCTTCGCGCCGCTCTCGTCGAACAGCAGCTTCTTCATCGCGGGCTCCCCGGTCAGTTCCTTGTCGAAAAGTTTCTCCAGCCCGGCGCGCCCCTCACTTTCCTCCCACAGCGGCTCGTTGAAATTGATCGGCCCGGTGGGCAGCTTGCCCACACTGCCCGTGTAACCGACAATGTGCGCCGCGGAGTCCCCACCGGGATAGTGGCGGCGGTACACCGCCTGCAGCGTGAGCCCCGCCGTCAGCTTCGGCTCAATCGCCTTGGCCTCCTTCGCGCTCATCTGGCCGGATACCAGCAACGGCAGCCAGCGGCGGTGGCGGTAGTGGTCATAAAGCTCCGCGTCCGTCTTCGGGATCGAGTTTTTCACCAGCCCCTGGAGGGCATCCAGACGCTGCCGGCCCCAGTTCACCACGAAATCCTGGTCCGCCACCTCGAATTGCTTGTATTGCAGCGCCACTTGGTAGGCCACCTCGTTCTGGGCGAACGGATTGCCCTCACGGTCAACAATCTGCCCACGCGGAGCGGGGATCTTGAGAGTGATGGTCCGGGCATCCTTCCGGGACTGGATGGATCCGTCACTGGCCGACTTGCCGACCGGCGGTGCGATGCCCGCCACTTCCTTTGAAGCGAGATCCTGTGCCGGAAGCATTGGTCCGCTGGTGATGGCGGCGGCCAGAAGTCCGTGGAATGGGCGGAATTTCAACATGGTCGGTTGAGGAAGCATGGAACAATTCCCGCAGGGCCGCAATGCCCAATCCCGGGGCGGGCGGGGCACCGGATCCGCCCTCCGCCACACCCGCCCTTGCGGCACCCGGCACCGCGTGCATCATCCCCCCCAATGACCGACTGGAATTTTCTCACGATCATCATCATGATCGCCCTCCTCGCGCTGTGGAAACTGGAGTTCGCGGCCACCCTACTGAACCTGAAGGCCTTCCCGTCGAAAGTCCCCGCCGGTCTGGAAGACGTGATGGACGCGGGAAAGCTGGAGAACGCGCGCGCCTACCTGATGGCGAACTCCCGCTTCCACCTCATCGAGTCCATCGCCTCGCTGGCCGTGCTGCTCGTGTTCTGGGTGCTGGGCGGCTTCAACTGGCTGGACGGACTGGCCCGCTCCATGGGCGGCAACGAAGTCGTCACCGGCCTCATTTTCCTGTCGCTGCTCATGCTCGGCCAGTCACTGGCCTCCCTGCCCTTCCAGATCTACGGCACTTTCGGGATCGAGCAGAAATTCGGCTTCAACCGTTCCACCCCCGCCGTGTTCATCATGGACCGGCTGAAAGGTCTGCTGCTGGCGGCGGTGCTGGGCCTGCCCATTGGCGCGGCGGTGCTGTGGATCTTCGGCAACGTGCCGAACGCCTGGTTGTGGGCATGGATCACCGTCACGGTCTTCCAGCTCCTGCTCACCTATCTGGCTCCGTCGCTCATCATGCCGCTGTTCAACAAGTTCACCCCCATGCCGGAGGGAGAGACGAAGAAGTCCATCGAAGCCCTCGGTGACAAATGCGGTTTCCCGCTGGACGGCGTCTTCGTCATGGACGGCTCGAAGCGCTCGACGAAGGCCAACGCCTTCTTCACCGGCCTCGGCAAGCGGAAGAAGATCGCGCTGTTCGACACGCTGATGGAGAAGCACACGGAGCCGGAGCTGCTGGCCGTGCTGGCCCATGAGATCGGCCACTTCCGCTGCGGCCACATCAAGCAGCGGCTGGTGGTCGGCATCCTCCAGATGGCGGTGATCTTCTTCCTCCTCGGCCTGGCCACGGATCCGACGGGAAAATTCTCCCGTCTTCTCTTTGATGCGTTCGGCGTGGCGAAGATCTCGCCGCACGTCGGTCTGGTCCTTTTCGGCATCCTGCTGGAGCCCGTCTCAAAGCTGCTCTCCATCTTCGCCAACGCATGGTCCCGCAAGCACGAGTTCGAGGCGGATGCGTATGCCAAGAAAGTCACCGGCGACCACCAGCCACTGGAGGAAGCCCTGAAGAAACTCTCCGCCGACCACCTTTCCCACCCCACCCCCGCCGCGCTCCGCGTCTGGCTGGACTACTCCCACCCTCCGCTGCTCACCCGGCTGGCGGCGATGAGGCGTGACCAGTAAGGAGGGGGGACATTGCGGCTGCGCCGCTATGTCCGCTGCGCTCCCATTCCTGTTCCCCGGCTGCAACCGGAACCCGGAGCAAAGACCTCCCGATTCCCGGTTAGCCTTCTTCTCTTTCCTGAACACTTCTCCTTCTTGATTCGCCAATGCCCCCGGGGCACAAGAGTGTGCCCCCTCCTTACTCCATCTATTTCTTGGCAGCCTCCTCTCCTCCATCCAGAGTCCCCACCATGTTCGACCCGAATCGCTATGATGGCCGCATGCCCTACCGCCGCTGCGGGAAATCCGGCCTCCTTCTGCCGGCCATCTCGCTCGGCTTCTGGCACAACTTCGGCCATGTGGATGACTTTGAGGAAGCCCGCCGCATGATGCGCCGCGCCTTCGACCGTGGCGTCACCCATTTCGACCTGGCCAACAACTACGGCCCGCCCGCCGGCTCCGCAGAGGAAAACGTCGGCCGCATCCTGGTGGAGGACTTCGTCGCCCACCGGGACGAACTCATCATCTCCACCAAGGCAGGCCACAACATGTGGCACGGACCGTATGGCGAGTGGGGTTCCCGCAAGCACCTGCTGTCCTCCCTGGACCAGTCCCTCAAGCGCCTGCGCCTGAACTACGTCGATATCTTCTACTCCCACCGCCCGGACCCGGACACCCCACTGGAGGAAACGATGTCCGCACTGGCCACCGCCGTGCATTCCGGCAAGGCGCTCTACGTAGGGCTTTCGAAATACCCGCTCAAGAAGCTGAAGAAAGCGGTGAAGATCCTGAAAAAGATGGGGATCCGCACCCTGGTCTACCAGCCGCCCTACTCCATCCTCAACCGCTGGCCGGAGTCCGAGGGCATCCTCGACTGGCTGCAGGAAGAGGGAATCGGCTGCGTGGTGTTCAGCCCTCTCGCCCAGGGCATGCTGACGCCGAAGTATTACAACGGCATCCCGGAAGGCTCCCGCGCCGCCCGCTCGGAAGGATTCCTCCAGACCTCCCAGGTGGAGGCCCAGCAGGAAAAGATCCGCGCGCTCGGCGACCTCGCCGCCGCCCAGGGCACCCCGCTCCACCACCTGGCCATCCAGTGGACGCTGCGCTCCCCCGCCGTCACCTCTTCCATCATCGGCGCTCGGACCGTCGCCCAGCTCGACGATTGCCTGGACGCGCTGCAATCCACCCCGCCAGATGACGCGGCGCTGGAACAGATCGACGCCATCGCCCCCGGCACCCGCGGCCGCGACGCGGAGGGCTGATCCGCTTTCCCGTTTGAATTCTGGAATTCCGTGCTCTCTTTCACCATGACCTGGAACGACCGCTTTCTCGCCCTCTTCGACCGTTGCGTGGCCACCTACCGTGGCGGCAACACCGACTTCGGAACCTACTACTCCGCCGAGGACCTCTCCTTCCTCGGCTCCCTCGGCTACAAGCCGCGCGAGTTTTTCGATTTCGTGGAAGACTTCTGCGAGGAGGGTGAACCCAGCGCGTCGGACGCCCTGCTCATTGCCGCCGCCCGCCGCGACTACTTCCTCACCGTTCAGAACGGCGGCTCCAGCGACGCAGTCCTGACCCGTGACAACATTCCCAGCTTCGGCGACGAGCTGGAGGGAATGACCTATTTCCCCCGCATCCTCGCCAAGGCGAAAGCAAAGCTCCGCGGTGAACTGGACCCCGACCTCATGTTCTCCTGCGGCGGAGACCGCAACTTCCTCCAGAAGCACGGCGGCATCCACCCGGCGGATTTCCTGCGCCATGTCTGGGCCGAGGGCGACGAGCCCGCGAAACTCGCCACCTGGGTGAAGGCGCAGGGATGATTTCCCCTTGAAATGAGCATCCACGGAGTACTCCCGCCCCCCATTTCCCACGGGGCGGCGGAATTCCGGCTTGCGCTGGCGGCCCTCCCCGCCTAATCCCTCCAGCCCGAAACCATGCCAAGCGTACCCGCCATCAACCTCCGCAAAGGACACGCCGTCCGCCACAACAACGAGGTCTGCCTCGTCACCGAGACCGAGCTGAAGACGCCTCCGCGCATGGCTTCCTACGTGCAGATGTCCATCCGCAGTGTGGCCACCAAGAAGGTCTTCAACCTCCGCATGACCTCGAACGACTCCCTCGAAGGCGTCGTCCTGGAGCGCACCCCGCACGAATATTCCTACAAGGACAGCGGCGGCTACCACTTCCTCGACCCGAACACCTACGAGGACGCCATCGTCTATGAAGATCTGATCGAGAACGTGAAGAACTACCTCATTGAGGGCCAGATCTACACCCTCCTCATCGCGGATGGTTCCGTGGTTTCCGTCGAAGTCCCCCTCTCCATGGTCATGACCGTCGCCGAGTCCTCCGAAGGCGTGAAAGGCGACTCCGCCAACAACGTCTACAAACCGGCCACCATGGAAACCGGACTGGTCGTGCAGGTCCCTCTCTTCATCAACGTCGGTGAGCGGATCAGTGTGAAGACCGAGGACGGCACCTATCAAGGCCGCTCGAACTGATTTGCCCGAATATTTTCCCGGAATTTCCGTCCATAAAGGCAACCCTTCGCTGGGTTGCCTTTTTTTATACCCATCCGGCAATTTTGAAAATTTAGTTAACTTTCATTAAATTAATCTTGCGACCTTGGTTCAAATTTGAAAAACATCCCACCATGAAAACCACGCTGTGGCTCACCACTTTCTCGATGCTCGCCGCCTCCCCCCTGGCTTTCTCAAACCCGGAACTGGACAAACTCCGGGCCTTGGTGACCGAGCAGGACCGCCAGATCCGCCAGCTTGAGGAGGAGAACACCAAACTCCGTCACATGGAGGAGGAGAACATCAAGCTCCGCGCCTTGAAGGAGGACGTCAAACCCGCCGTCACCAACACGGCCCCCGCGAAAAACGCCGCCACTCCGGCCACCGCAGGCTCCGCCGTGCACACCGTGAAGGCCGGCGACACGCTCGCCAGGATCAGCCGCAACGCAGGGACCACCCCGGCGGCGATCGCCCGCCTGAATGGCATCAAGGATCCGTCCAAACTGCGGATCGGCCAGAAGCTCAAGCTTCCCGGCGCCCCCGCGGCGAACACCCGTACCGCAGCGGCGACACCTTCCCCTGCACCAGCTCCCGCCAATCACGGCGAGACCTATGTGGTCCGGGATGGAGACACGTTCTACAGCATCGCCCGCAAGCACAAGGTCTCCGCCGAATCCCTCATCGCCGCAAACCCGGACATCAAGCCATCCGCCATGCGGGCGGGCCAGCTCGTCCGCCTGCAGGCGAAACCCGCTCCCGCACCGGTCGCAAAGTCCTCTCCCGCTCCAGCGGCCGGACCTGCGGAACCCACCGCCGGCAAACCTACTCCAGAGAGCACCCCGGTGGCCAACCACAGCCCTGTCGCCAGCCGGCCAACCTCCCCTTCTCCCGCGGAAATTCCGGACAGCCCAGCCCCTGTCAGTCCGGAACCACCGAAAGGCGCCCTCAAATCCGTCATCATCGACGGTGAGATCACCTATGGAGAATTCGCCGCAAAACACGGCACCCAGATCGACCGGCTGAATGAACTCAACGGGCTCGATCTGATGCAGGACACCGTTCTGGCCAAAGGGTCGGAACTCTACGTGAACGCCCAGCCATAAGCCCACGCAGGCCCCCTTTTGGCCTCCCACAGAACGAAGAAAGCCCGCCGGAGGAACTCTCCCGGCGGGCTTTGTTTTTTCCGCCGGGGCGGAGAAAAGTATCTTCAGGGAATAGTGACAGGATACAGCCCTCCATGGGACCTCACCTGGAGGCCGTCACGTCCGGCGGTGCGCTTGAGATAGCCCAGCAGGTAACGCGGGCCGTCATCCGCGATGGGGGCGACGCTGGTGACGGCGCCGCATTCGTCCCCTTCCTCCGAAATCAGGATGTCACCCGGCTCGACGGGGACGTTTCCTCCGGCCGTCAGGCGGACCAGATTGCGGTTCACCTTTCCGGCGGTCTTAACCCGGGAAATGACTTCCTGGCCGATGTAGCAACCCTTGTGGTAGGAGATATCCGTGGCCTCGAGGGCGGCTTCCGGCGGGAGCATGCCCTCCACCAGCTCGCTGCCCCATGCTGGCACGCCGTTGGTGATGCGGAAGGTTTCCAGGTCATCGGCGGAGATCTCCGGGAGCGTCGCGGGAAAATCGATGGGATAGTCCACCGGCACCCAAAGGTCGATGCCCTCCACGCCGTAGCGGTTCGACCTGCGGGCGAGAGAGTGACCGGCGGCAGGGGCCGGCGCTCCGACGAGGTGATAGAGCTGGTATTCGCCCGAGTTGTCCGTGACCTCCACGTCATCCGCGATGAGATACTTCGTCAGGCGGGCTTCCAGTTCCTCCGCGACACCGACCGGGGCGGTCACCCAGATGACCCCTTCCTTCATCGCAGTGAGGTGGACACGGAACTGGAGCTTTCCTTTCGCGTCGGTGATGCAGGAAGGCAGCGCCGCTTCACATGTCGCCAGCTTCACATCCTGGGTCATCTGGCCGTTGAGGAAACGCACGGCATCCGGGCCGCGGAACTCCAGGATGGTGGGATAACCGAGATCGACACGGAAAGAGCGGCTCATGGATCAGGATGGAGATAGGGTTTCGCCAGCGCGGAGAAATCCAAGTCCGCGAGGCCATCGTCACAAAGTTCCTTCATGCGCCCGGAGACGGCGCGGATGGCGGGGGCGTCCAACCCGGCCTGCTCCGCCAGGGTCATGGCGTAGCTGCTGTCCTTCCACATGTTCGCCATGGAAAAATGGGTGTCGAAGTCCCCCGTCGCCATGCCGGACAGCTTCATGGCGCTGAGACCAGAGGCGTGCGCGTTCAGCGAGACGGCCCGTTGGAAATCCTCCGCGGAGACACCGTGTTTCACGGAAATGGCCAGCGCCTCCGCGAGAGCCTGAACGGTGCAGGCGGAGATGAGATTCGTCGCCAGCTTCACCACCGTGGCGGAGCCGATACCGCCGCAGGGCAGCAGCGACTTCGCGGTGAGCATGAGATACGGTTCCACCTCCGCCGCCAACGCGGGGTCTCCGCCGGTGTAATAGACAAGCTGGCCGCCTGCCGACGCGTTCTTGCTGCCGGTGAACGGCGTGTCGAGAAAACGGGCGCCGCGATCCGCGCACCGCTCCGCCAGCCACTGGGTGGTCTCCAGATCCACGGTCGCATGGTTGAGCACGATCTGTCCTTCCGTGAGGTGTGGGGAGATGCGCTCCACCACCTCACGCACGGCGGCGCGGTCCTTCAGGTAGATGGAGATGACCTGTGCGTCGCGGATCGCGTCTTCAGGCGTGACCACTTCATCCGGCAGGTTCTTCGGCGTGCGGTTCCAAGCTTTCACCTGCCAGCCCGCTTCGCGGAGTCTGGCCAAGGCGCGGGAGCCGATGATCCCCAGCCCCAGCACGGCAGCCCTTTGGATGGTCGGCGTGCCGCTCATTTCTGCCGTTGCAGTGCCAGTTCAGCCAGCTTCGCCGCCTGCTTCCGGATCTCCGAGATCTGTTCCTTGGTCGGCTCCTTGCCGTCCTCAATGACCATGGCGTGGCGCAGACCGGAAAGGATGTCCCGCATCTGGGTGTAGTTGGGCCGCTCCGAGATGCGCGGCTCCAGTCCGGCGACGGATTCCGTGTAGTAGTCCGCGATGTCCTCACGCATGACTTTTCTCGCCCGTTCCGGGGAGAATTGCTTGTCCACGGCAACCGTGGAAACTTCCAGCGCGCGGATCCATCCGCCGAGGGAAATGAGATGGGCAAGGTCCGCATCACGCAGGGTGATGAGCTCCCGCACCACATCCCGCTGGGTGGAGGCCAGCTCCTTCTTGAGTTGTTCCACTTCCTGTTTCTTCGAGCTTTCCAGCAGGCTGGCGGCGTGGCTGTTCACACGGTCGCCCACACCGAGCGCCTTTCCATAACGGGTGAGGTCGGCGGCCAGCGCCTCCACCTTCTCCATCTGTCCGGCCTGCACGACGAGGAAGCCATCCGCGATCAGGAAACCCAGCTCCATCGCCAGGTCCGCGCGTTCCCGCGGGGTGGACGGCGGGTATTTCCGCTCCGTCTCCGCCACTGGCAGCGGCATCAGGAACTGGAGGGTGTCGAAAAGCTTCGCGATGGACGGCGCGGTGAATTCGTTCACCGCCAGTTCCTCCAGCACGTGCGGATCATCCAGCAGATCCGCGGGAACTCCGCCCGGGGAGGCATTTTCCGCAGGTGCGGGCGGTGCCGGGGCTGGTGCCTCATTCTGCGCCGCGAGCGGCAGACAGAGCACGGAGAGGAAGGTCACGATCCGATGTTTCACAACAGAATCGTGACATCGTCCCGCAGCTTCGGCAACCGGCAAAGTGGGTATCCGGCCATCATCGCCCCCACCGCGCGGTGAAAAGGAAAAGCGGCCCGACTGATCATCTCGAAGGAAAAACCCATTAACCCTTGAGCATCTCAGTCGGACCGCCTGTGTCTTGCGACATCCATAGAAAAGCACCCGGCATGCCAACTTTGGAACCGAAACACGGAAACAGATCCGTCACCCGTGCCCGGCAGACGGCGGGATGCTCCTGCTTCCGTCTTGCGGCCCCAACTGGTCCGTGAGAATCTGGGAACACATGGCCGACAAAACGCTGTTCCAGAAAATATGCGACAAGGAGATCCCCGCGAGCATGGTCCATGAAGATGACGTCTGCGTCGCCTTCCGCGATATTTCCCCGCAGGCGCCCGTCCACATCCTCATCGTCCCGCGCAAGCCGATCCCACGGATCGCCGCCGCCACCGCGGAGGATGCCGCCACGCTCGGCCACCTCCTGCTCACCGCCGGAGAGATCGCCCGCAGCGAGGGCATCGCGGACACCGGCTTCCGTGTCGCCATCAACAACGGACCGCACGGCGGGGAAACCGTCCCCCATCTCCATGTCCATCTCCTGGGCGGACGCCCCCTGCAATGGCCACCCGGCTGAACCCCACCATGAAACGCCTCCTTTCACTGGCCCTCGCCTCCCTCTTCACCGCCTCCGCCCACGCCGGCGAGGGAGTCTCTGGGAAGCCCATCGCCACCCACGCCGTTCTGGTCCACGGGATCTTCGAGGACGGGAGCAAATTCAAGAAAATGAAGGCGCGGCTGGAGAGCCACGGCATCCGCTGCATCGCGCCGAAGCTCATCCACCACGACGGCATCGGCGGGCTCGACTTCCTCGCGGAGCATCTGAAGAAGGACATCGACCAAGCGTTCGGAAAGGACGAGAAGATCATCCTCATCGGCTTCAGCATGGGCGGCATCGTTTCCCGCCACTACCTCCAGCAGCTCGGGGGTGCGGAGCGTTGCGCCACCTTCATCACCATTTCCTCACCCCACCACGGGACCGCCGCCGCGTGGACATTCCCCAGCGAGGGAGCCGTCCAGATGCGCGCCGGGAGCGACTTCCTCGCGGAGCTCGCGCGCACTGAGGACCGGCTGGGTAACATCCCCATCGTCTCCTACCGCACTCCCATGGATCTCATCATCCTGCCGGCGGAAAGCTCCGTCTGGGACCGGGCGGAAAACGTCTCCTTCAACATCCCCGTCCACCCCATGATGATCCAGTCGCGGAAAGTCATCGCCGACATCGAGCGGCGGATCCTGAAACCTCACCAGGATACCCGCTCCTGACACGGAGGAGTGGCCATGAGATTTCCGTCTTATTTTTGCTATTGCATTTTAAATGCGCTATTGGAGATTCCGGCACCCGATGTCCGAATCCCGAATGCGCACCCAGCTCGCCGATGCCACCCGCGGCATGGCCCAGCAGATGATCTTCTGGGGACATGACGTCCGCCACCCGGATGGCAACGCGCTGGTACGCTTCGGTCTGGTCCGGCGTCCGTCCACCGGCCTGCAGGGGACCAGTTGCTATTCCGCGGAGTGGGAGGACGGCCTGATCGAGTTGCATGGGACGGTCGCCTCCTGGACCGCACCGTCCGGGAAATGCGGCTGCATCTACTGCCGCGACCGGAAGCTCATCACGGTGTGGAACTCCGACCAGCCACCGGTTCCCGGCCGGCATGATGCCCCCGCCGCCGCGCCCGCGCAGCGCTGGGAAGCCTTCCAGCCGCTGTTACGCTGGGTGGTCCGCTACGAGGAGTGGATCGCTTCCCAGTTCCAGCCCTCATTCCGGACCAGCATCTGGAAGACCATCCGGCGGCTGCCGAAAGGAAAGCCGTGGCTCGCTCCCACCTCCGCCATCCAGTGGTGGACGCTCGCGCTTTCCGGCACCCCACCCCGCCCGAAGCAACTTTCACCCCAGGCATGAGCCCAGGGTCAGCGTGACATGCGGGCGAGGGCTTTTCCGGTTGGAGATGCCTTGTCCTTCCGGATCTTCGCCGGTGATCCTTCGCTGACGAGGCTGCCGCCATGCCGGCCGCCCCCAGGTCCCAGCTCGATCACCCAGTCCGACGCGGCGATGACATCGAGCTGGTGCTCCACCACCAGCACGCTGTGCCCGGCATCCCGCAGCTTCATGAATGCGGCCAGCAGTTTTTCCACATCGCCGAAGTGCAGGCCGGTGGTCGGCTCATCAAACAGATAGAGCGTGTGCGGTGCCTGCGGCTTCGCCAATTCCACGGCCAGCTTCAGCCGCTGCGCCTCCCCGCCGGAGAGGGTGTTCGCGGGCTGTCCCAGTTTCAGGTAACCGAGGCCGAGTTCCTCCAGGATTTCGAGAATCTTGTGCAGCTTCGGGATGGGCCGGAAAAACACGCGGGCATCGCTCACCGCCAGCTCCAGCACATCCGCGATGGACTTGCCCTTGTAGGTGACCTCCAGCGTCTCGCGGTTGAAGCGCTTTCCGAAACATCCCGGACAGACCACCCAGGCATCCGGCAGGAAGTGCATCTCGATCTTCAGCCGTCCGTTGCCCATGCAGCGCTCGCACCTGCCGCCCGCCGCATTGAAACTGAAACGTCCCGGGCCGTATCCACGCTGCTTTGACAGCGCCAGCTTGGTGAACAGGTCCCGCACCAGATCGAACGCGCCGGTGAACGTCGCCGGGTTCGAGCGCGGACTGCGGCCGATGGGTGACTGGTCCGCCACCACGCACTTCTCGATCTGCTCCAGCCCGTCGATGCCATCATGCGCGCCCGGCATCTCGCCGGAGCCGTTGAAATGGCGCATCAACACCCGGCGGAGGATGTCATCCGCGAGGGTGGACTTCCCGCTGCCGCTGGGACCGGTGAGGCACACCAGCCTGCCGAGCAGGATCTTCACATCGATGTTCCGCAGGTTGTGCTCCCGCGCGCCGCGGATGACCAACTCCCCCAGACCGAGCGACGATGGTGCCGCCGGAACGGAGATCTTTTTCCCACGCAACCATTCCCCCGTGGGCGATGCGATCCCATCCGGAAGCCCCTCCGCCAGCACCAGCCCGCCGCCCGCACCCGCGCCCGGCCCCATGTCGATGACCCAGTCCGCCGCACGGATGATCTCCTCATCATGCTCCACGACGATGACCGTGTTCCCCAGATCCCGCAGGCGGGTGAGGGCGCCGACCAACCGTGCGGTGTCCGCCGCATGCAGGCCGATGCTCGGTTCATCCAGCACATACAAGACTCCCGACAAGCCCGCGCCGAGCTGCGTTGCCAGCCGGATGCGCTGGGCTTCACCACCGGAAAGCGTGCCACTGGTGCGGTCCAGCGTGAGGTAGTCCAGCCCCACCTCCGACAGGAAGGAAAGGCGTGAGCGCACGTCATCCGCCAGCCGCTTGCACACCTCCGCCTTCGACGGGTCCGGTTGGAATCCCTCCAGCCACTCGACCGCCCCGGCCACATCCAGCGCACAGAAATCCTGGATGCCCAGCCAGCGGTCATCCGGCCCCTCGATCCGCACCGCGAGCCACTCTCTCTTCAATCTCCTGCCCCCGCACACCCGGCATGGCCGGTGCGCCATCACCCGCGCCAACCTGCGGCGCCCCGCCTCACTGGAAGCCTCGCGGTATTTCCGCATCGCCTCGACGGTCAGGCCCTCGAACCGTTTCGTCTGCGGCTTCTTTTCTTTGCCCAACTTCCATCCGGTGACCAGGTGGCCACCTTCCAGCAGCACCCGCTTCACCTCATCCGTCAGACTGGAAAATGTCGAAGCCTCCGGCAGTTCATACTGTGCCAGCAAGGCGGTGGTCTCCCTCTTGAACTGTCCGTCGCGCTGGGACTTCTCCTTCCACCATCCCTTCATGCCACCCTTCAGCAGGGGCAATTCCTTCTCCCCCAGCAGCAGCGCCGGGTCGCAGAACATCTCCGTGCCAAGGCCCTCGCACGCCTCACACGCACCGAGGTGGGAGTTGAAGGAGAAATGCTTCGGCGAAAGCTCGCCCACGGTGAAGCCTGTCTCCGGATTCCGGTAGGAGGTCTGGAAGGAAAGGTCCGACCAGGCGTCCGCCTCCGGCTCCTGAACGGAAGCCCTCGCCTCACTGCCACAGAGGCGCAGCGCGGTTTCCACGGAGTCCGCCAGCCGCGACTCCACACCCGCCCGGATGACGAAGCGGTCCACCACGATCTCCACGGCGGACGGCAGCTCCGGCCAGTTCTTCGACGCTTCCTCGATCTCCATCACCTCTCCGTCCACCCGCAGGCGGATGAAGCCCTGCCGCTGCAGGTCCCCCAGCAACCGCACCGGCTCGCCCAATTCCTCCTTCGGCAGCGGCGCGAGCAGGATCACCTTCGTGCCTTCCGGCAGTCCGGCCAGCCGCGTCACGATATCCATGGGCCCCATTTTCTGCAGCCGCGCACCGGTCAGCGGGTCATGCGGCACGCCCGCCGCCGCCCACAGCACGCGCAAGTAGTCATAGATCTCCGTAGCGGTGGCCACGGTGGAGCGCGGGTTCAATCCCCCGCCCCGCTGCTCGATGGCGATCGCCGGGCTCAGCCCCTCGATCGAATCGACGTCCGGCTTCTCCAGTTGGTCGAGGAACTGCCGCGCATAGACGGACAGGGACTCCACATACCGCCGCTGCCCCTCCGCATACAGGGTGTGGAAGGCTAGGGAGGATTTCCCGCAGCCGCTGGGTCCGGTGATCACCACGAGCTTCCCCTTCGGAAGATCGACGTCGATGTTCCTCAGATTGTGCTGTCTCGCTCCCCGGATCCGGATGGTGTCCACGCCCCCACCTCACCGCTGTTCGCGCGAACTTCCAACATCAATCCTTCGCGGAGATCTTGAAATTTATGTGGACCCATCCTATCTACGACATGCCATGAAACGATCACTGTTAGCCGCCATCGCGTTGATCTTCATATCTCCACTGGCCCTCGCCAAGGACGCCGCAGGGTCCAAGGACCACCCGGATTTCAAGCGCATCACCGGATCGGAGATCATCTGGCACAAGGCGTCGAAGTTCGACGAACTCAACATCGCGCTGGAGCGGGTGGAGTTTGACTACGACAAGCAGGCGTTCAAGAAGACCAAGCGCGACAAGGCGGAAGGCCAGCTCACCACGCTCTACTACAAGCTCCCGGCTGACTCCACGACACTAGAGGCCGTCCGACAGTATGAGGCGGAACTGAAGCCCGCCGGCTACGAGACGCTCTTCACCGCGGAGAATGACAAGCTGGATGATGGCTACGGCCGCTTCGTGGAGCAGACCTTCCCGATCGCCAAGAAGACGGGTCAGCTCCAGTACCTGCATGAGTTCAACAAGGACGAACAGCGCTACTCAATCCTCAAGGGAAAGGGCAAGGAAGGTAACGCCATCTATGTTTCCGTCTATGCATTCAGGCTGGATGACGTGAACACCGGCTTCGACAAGCTGGTGGAGGGCCACAAGCTGGAGAAAGGCAACGTCGTCGCCCGCGTGGACATCCTGGAGACGAAGGCCATGGACACCCGCATGACCGCGGTGAAAGCGGAGGAAATCACCAGTTCCATCGACACCGAAGGCCGGATCGCCATCTACGGCGTCTTCTTCGACACCGACAAGTCGGACATCAAGCCTGAGTCCGCCGAATCCCTCGCGGAAATGGCCAAGGCCATCAGCGCGGGAAAGGGCACCTACCTCATCGTCGGCCACACGGACAACCAAGGGGACCTCAACTACAACCAGACGCTGTCCCTGAAGCGCGCCACCGCCGTCACCGCCGCGCTGACCGGCGAATACAAAATTCCAGCGGACCGTGTGATCCCCGTAGGTGTCGGCATGGCGGCCCCGCTCGCCCCGAACACGGATGACAAAGGCCGGGCGAAGAACCGACGGGTGGAGATCGTGAAAATGTGAGTGGCTGGCTTCCGATCTGAACGGACGGCAGGGACCTCATCGCATGCGGTCGCTGCCGATACTTCTATGATCACTTCACCGGCAGCAACTGGACCGCATCCACGGACACGATGCCGTCCGCGTCCGCGTTGCCGACCTTCACCACCACTTCCTCACCCGCCGCAAACTTTGAGGTCCCCAGCGAGGAGAAGGCCGCCAGCTTCCGCTGGTCCACCTCCATGGTGGAGCTGCGGTCGCCGCGCAGGATGGTGACCTTCGCGTTGGACGCGCGGTTGGAGGCGGCGCTGTAGTAGAATCTCAGCTCATGGTTGCCGGCCTTCGGCACCGTCAGGCGGAAAGTCGCGCTCTTTTCCCCTTTCCCCAAGCCACCGTCATGGCTGCTGCTGAGATTCACAGGCGCCCCGTAGCCGCTGTGCGTCCAGTCCCCCACAAACTCCGCCTCCGCGTCATCCATCACCACGCCCGGCAGATCCTCCACCATGATGGCACCGGGAACGTCCAGTTCCAGCACCGCTCCCTGGTCCTTCAGCCGGGCACGGAGCGCGGCCACATCGATCTTCTGCACGGGCACCTTCCCCCGCGCCGCCCGCACCGCCGCAAGACCGGATGCCTGGCCCATCGCCATGTACACCGGCTCCATCCGCATGGAGCAATATGCGATGTGGGACGCGGAGAAACACACCGGCACCAGGAGGTTCACGCATTCGTCCTCCTTCGGCGTCAGGCTCCGGTAGGGGATCTGGTAGGGCTGGGACGGGGCATCCGGGAATGATCCCTCATCCGCCACGGTGCCATCCTCCGCCACGATCCGTTGCACGATGTGGCAGTCGATCACGAACGACCCCATGCCCACGCTGTCCGGCTTCCTCACCGCGCGCTGGCAATCCGCCTGCACCATGACATACGCCCCCTTCATCCGGCGGCCTTCCCTTATATAAAGTGCGTACGGCCAGTTCGCATGGTCCGTGAACTCGTCACGGCACAGGCCCCACGCGTTCGTTTCCTCTCTGAGTTCCTCAGGCACGCGTTCATCATTCCCCAGGAACCACAGCATGCCCTGGATGTAGTCGATGTGGTCCTGCCGGATCTTGTTCCTTTCCTCCCAGTCCCCGTCCGGATAGCCGGTGTTCCCACCCGGATAGTCGGTGGAGAAAAGTCCCTGCGCGTTCAGGTCATACTTTCCGTTCGCGATTTCACCCAGGTGGAACAGCCTGTTGAACGCCACCTTAGGGAAAGCATGGATCAACCGCAGCAGCAGTTCATACCGCTCCGGTTGGTAGGTGGCGGGCTTCGGGAAAGGAATCCGGATATCCTCCCGCTTCGTCACCAACACGCGGAAATTGTAGGCTTGGGTCAGGCCATCGGCACTGCCCGGCTCCGCACGGATCTTCCTGACTCCGAAGACCGGCTTTCCATCCGCATCCAGCGCGGAAATCTTCGCGGGCGTACCGTGGATATAGCTCGGCCCGATCTTCCCGCTGGCCATGACTTCGTTCGGCCGCGGCCTCACCGGCATCGGGTGGTATCCCGCCAGCGGCTCGTCATACTCCGCCCTGCTCTCACGCCCCACGCGGTAGCCCACGCCGGACATCGCCATCAGATCACCCTCATAAGACGCATCGATGAACTGCAGCGCGGAATACTCCGTCCCATCAGCAGTGGTGAGCGATTTGATCACTCCCCCTTCTTTCCGCACGGACTTCAACGTCTGGCCTTTCACCACCTGCACCTTCGCCTCCGCCAGCATCGCCTCGAACGCCCTCATGTTCGCCTGCGGCTCCGCATACCACATCCACTTCGCATCCAGGCCTTCGGCCGCCTTTGTGAAAAACTCCTTCGGAAACCCGCCGATGGTTTCCTTTTTGCCAATGTCACTCCGCGCCAATCCTCCGGTCACCATGCCACCGATCCATGGTGTCGGCTCGATCACGACCACCGATGCCCCTTCCCTCGCCGCCGTGACGCCCGCCGCGATCCCCGCCGGAGTCCCCCCATACACCACCACATCAGACGAACCGGCGCGGACGATGCCAACCAACATCAGGAATATCGCAATGAACCTCATGGACACACTCCATTCTCTACCCTTTCCGGCAGATGCCCGTCCACCGAAACTTCCCCATTCACAAAGGCGGATTCCGCGCTAGTTTCCCCCGCGTGACGCTCGAACGTTTCCTGGATTCCGACCATGTATCGCTGAAGATCTGCGGCGTGACAACCCGTGCCGACGCACAGCGGTTGGTCGACATGGGAGTACCTGCACTGGGCGCGAACTTCTGGCCCCAGTCGAAACGCCATCTCCCCCCGGAAGATGCATCTTTTCTCAGAGACTTCGCGGGGAGAATCCTCCGCGTGGGAGTTTTCGTGAACCAACCGGACGAACTTGCCATCCGCCTCTTCGAGGAAGGCATCATCGATGTCGTGCAGCTTCACGGCGATGAGAAACCGGCGGATGCGGCGCCCTATCAGGCTGCTGGCATCCCTTTCATCAAGGCAATCGGAGTGAAGACACTCTCCGACCTGTCCCGCGCCGCGGAGTTCGGCGCGTCCGCCATCCTGCTGGATGCCCATGCACCCGGTGTCTATGGCGGCACGGGTGAAGTCTTCGACTGGAACGTTGCGAACTCATTCAAGAAAGACCACCCCGAACTCCCCATCATCCTTGCCGGAGGCATCATCCCCGGAAATGCGGCTCTCGCCGCGGACACCGTGGCGCCAGCCGCGCTCGATGTCGCATCCGGCGCGGAGATCTCCCCCGGCGTGAAGGACTTCGACAAAGTCGCCCAACTCCTCTCCGCGCTCCAAGACTGATCCATGCTGACGGATTCCCACTGCCACCTCGCCTCCCACCGCTTCACCACCGATGAAGCGCCCGACCTCATCCAGCACGCGCACGATGCCGGCGTGAACCGCCTCGTCACCCTGGCCACCTGCTTGGATGACGTGGAGCCGAACCTTTCCATCGCGAACGACCCATCCGTCCACGCCTGCATCGGCATCCATCCATGCGACGTCCACAATGCTCCGGATGATGCGGTGAACCAACTGGCCGCCTACGTGGCGGACCCGCGCGTCTGCGCCATCGGCGAGACCGGGCTGGACTACTACCATCCCGCGCCGGATGGCTGGGAGGAAGAAGCGTTCCGCTCCCGCCAGCGGAAGTTTCTACACCAGCATTTCCGCCTCGCCGCGGAAGCCGGTCTCAATGTCGTGATCCACACCCGTGACCAGAATGGCCAGGCATCGCTCGATGACGCGCTGTCCATCTACGCGGAGTACCACCGGGATGTCCGCGCGGTCTTCCACTGCTTCATCAGCACCGCCGCCAACGCACACCGCGTCTTCGATCTCGGCGGTATCGTTTCCTTCGGCGGCGTTGCCACGTTCAAGAGCGCGCGCGAGGTGCGGGACACCATCCTCTCATGCGCTGCCGGCACTTTCATGCTGGAGACGGATGCACCTTACCTCGCTCCCGAGCCCCATCGCGGAAAGCGCAACGAGCCTGCCTTCGTCTTCCACACCGCGTCGTTCATCGCATCACTCCGTGGAGAAGACATCGACACGCTGGCCTCACACACCAACGATGTCGCGTCATCCTTCTTCCGCTTCCGCGCGTGAATCATTTTGAATGAACCCCGCGCCCCGCATCGTTTCATCATGTGATGGGAGCAACGTGAGATTTTCATCTTCCGTTCTTTCCAAAATTCAAACCATCCGCTAACAACTCATACCAATGAACCCGATCAAGCTGATCATTCCATCGGCCATCGCCATCGCCCTCTCTTCCTGCGCGACGAAGAACGACGAATACGACACCAGCTACGCTCCCGCGGACGCCGGTTATGACGCTCCAGCGCCCTCCAACCAGACCTATGATACGCCCGCGGCGTATGAGGACGCCGGCTCCGCTTCCACTCCCAACATCCCGGTGCCATCCACTCCGTACGCACCATCCGCGCCAGAGTCCGCTCCTGCAGCGGGCGGAGGAGTTGCCACGACACACACCGTTGTCAAAGGCGACACGCTGGGTGGCATCGCGAAGAAATACAAAGTCTCCATCGCATCCATCAAGGCCGCCAATGGCATGACCAGCGACATCGTCGTTCTCGGCAAGACGCTCAAGATCCCCGCCAACTGATCATCGAGTTCCAGCGGAGCAACGCGGCCCCGGCAACCCCCACTCCATGCGCCCCCACCTTTCGTTCCTCCCTTTGATCCTTTCCGCGCTTGCGGCGGCCGCCGAGCCGAAGCAAGCCGGACCAGGATCGCCGGAAGTTTCACAGAAGGAAGCGGCGATCGAGCATCTGCTGGGGGAACGTTCCTCTCCGGAAGCCCTGGAAGCGGCGATCATCGAAGCCAAAAAGCACGGGGTGACGGATCAGGCCGTGTTGGAGGCACGCTTCATCTTCCACGTGGACCGCAATGAGAACGCGGAGATCGCCGCATTACTCCCGCAGTTCACCGGACGGAAGGACAGCTTCCGGCTGGGAGATTCCGAGATCTTCGCGACGCGTGACGAATGGCTGGCGGTGATCGAGTATGTCAGCGCGCTGGACGCGCTGGAGAAGAAAGACAAGACCGCTTTCAAAACCCACATCACCGAAGCCTTCTGGCTCAGTCCGAAACAGGGAAGCGCCTTCGCCCCGCACATCGAGCGCGTCCGGCTGGAGGAACGGCTGGCAGGAATGAAGGTGGACTTCTCCGAAACCTTTCTCCCTGTCACCGACGGAGATCCCACATCGCTTTCGAAAGCCATGGGCGGAGGCAAAGCGCTCCTGCTCCAGTTCTGGTCACCGCTCAGCGCGGAGTGCGAGGCATTGCTCCCTGACTTCGCCAGGATCGTGGATGAAGTCGCTCCAAAAGGCATCGCCGTTGCCACACTCGTCATGGACCACTCTCCATCCGCGCTGGCCGACACCCGCACGATGATCGGAGGAAAGCCCGCGGGAACATGGCTCATCGATGACGTGCGTGATCCGCTCAGCCCGCGCATGGGCATCCAGAAACTGCCTACCTTCGTGCTCCTATCAAAGGACGGCGGCATCATCGCCTTCGGCTCCGCGGGTGATGCGGAACTCTGGGCCGGACTCAACCGCATCAATCCATCCATCAGCCGTCCGCAGCTCGATTCCACCCGCAGTGATGACACCAATGAATGATACTATTCATATAGTAATAAACGGTTCCTGCGGGATGATGAAAAATATTTCACAAATCTTTAAATTCCGTACGTTTCAACTTGACGTTTTACCAAACTACTAGTTTCATCGTTGAAACCACTGAGGTGAATCCAAATGGCCAGGCCATCCCATCCATCCAACCTCGAACTCCAGGCGCTCTCAGTCATCTGGCACGATGGACCCTCCACCGTCTCCTCGGTGCATGCGGCGCTGCCGGATGGAAAGGAACGCGCCTACACCACCGTGCTCTCCGTGATGCAGAGCCTCGAGCGCAAGAAGCTCGTCAAGCGCATCACCACCGAAGGCCGCGCCCATGTCTATGACGCGACCTACAACCAGGAAGTCATCGTCCGCAGCGCGACTCACGACTTCCTCAACGCTTTTGGAGGACGACTCGATGAGGCGATCCTCGCTATCCTCTCCGCCGGTCAGTTAACTCCGGAAGAGAAAACCAACATCGAACGCGAACTCCAAAGACACAAAGCCATGGCTGCAAAAAAAACAGCGAAGAAGGCCGCGGCCAAAACCGCGAAGAAAGCCGTAAAGAAAGTTGCCAAGAAAGCTCCGGCCAAAAAAGCCGCAGCCAAAAAGGCTCCTGCCAAAAAGGCACCGGCTAAGAAAGCACCCGCCAAAAAGGCTCCTGCCAAAAAGGTAGCCAAGAAAGCGGCGAAAAAGGTGGCAGCGAAAAGCGCCAAGAAAACCGTGAAGAAGGCTGCGAAGAAAACCGTCGCAAAGAAAGCGGCTCCCGCCAAGAAAGCTCCGGCCAAAAAAGCCGCCGCCAAAAAGGTAGCCAAGAAAGCTCCGGCCAAAAAAGCCGCCGCCAAGAAAGCCCCAGCCAAAAAAGCGGCCCCCGCTAAGAAGGCACCGGCGAAAAAGGCAGCTGCCAAGAAAGCCTGATCCTTCCACACCGCAAACAGCTCGCCCCAAACCAACCAGCGAAACCGCTGTTCGCGTAGTTCCTGATGTTTCATGAAAGGCGGGAAGTCTCCGGACTTCCCGCCCTTTTCTTTGCCCTTCTTTGCGTCCCGAAACACTCTCTTCAACAAACACAAAAAAAGGGTTGCGCGGGGGGCATCCACCATCCTAGCTTCGCGCCCGCCCGAAGGGGCACACAAACAAAGCGCGGTTAGCTCAGTGGTAGAGCACTACCTTGACACGGTAGGGGTCACTGGTTCGAACCCAGTATCGCGCACCATTTGTCATCAACCGGGAAGGAGCCACAACGGCTCCTTTTTTTTGTGCACACCCGAGACATGGATTTCCGCTGTAACGGAGATAGATCGGACGGATGTCCGATGAGGATGACCGGAATCTGCTGTGTGCCTGGTGCGGCGGGACAGCGATTTTCAACGCATCGTCTCTTCCCGGTTCCACTCCGACAGGCCCGCATCAAAAAGCCCGGAGGCATGGACATGCCACCGGGCTCGTAGAGAGACAGGATATGGAATTGATGAATCAGCGGCGCCTGCGGCGCAGGATGCCGAAGCCGAGGGCCGCCGCACCGAGAAGTGCCGCAGATGGCTCCGGAACCGCATTCACGTGGATGGTGAACGTCGGAGAGGTGATGTATGTCTCCCCTTCATCGACGATCCTGAACTGGGCGGAGTAGCTGCCCAGCCCGGCACCACTGGCCAGCGCGAAATCGATCTTGTTGATTTCGGCCAGGCTGAGGTGCTCGGCGTTCCCGCCAACCGACATCGTATGGGTGTGGTCGTCATGCCAGAAGCGGACGATGAGGTTGTCAGTGTCGATGCCCGTAAGGCCGATGAGCTCAAGATGGAAGTCGCCTCCCGGTGTCAGGGTGGTGGTGTAGCGCGAGGAACTGAAGGGGGAAATATCCATGGAGGCGAGATCCAGGGTCGCCATCCCTGATCCGGGAATCACCACGAAGGGCTCAGGGACGTGGCTGCCGGCAGTTCCATTGTTCTGCGTGAAGCCGTGATAGTGGTCATCGTGAAGATCTCGCACCCGGATCTGGTTGAAGGTCGTCGGGGAACCCGCATTGGTATCGACACCGAAGGCGAGGTGGAGGGCGGCATCCGCTCGTTGGGCAGAGGACGATGCGAAGACCAAGGCGGCAACCGCGCCGGATCGAAGCAGAGATTGGCTTAATTTACTGATTTTCATGGTAATACACTTGAAGCAGCGAGGCATCTCAACTGCGCGGGCAATCCTCCGTCAAACGCAATCAATATGCAATAGTATATTTTTTACTTTTCGTGCGATGAGCCACTTTATCAAGGCAGACAGCGATGAGCCGACTTCCACCCTATAGCCGCGCCAACTTGCTCGGCCATGGATCGGCGAATGTTCCACCATTCCTCCAGGTGCTGATCTCCCCGGGCGTGCAGAAGCATTTCAGCAACTCTGCCTCGAAGATCCTGACATCCTGCTCCAAGCCGATCAGGGTGAGTTCACAGTTCCGGTCACCGAAGACCGGATACTGTCCCGCAAGCAACCGGCGCAGGTGATCCTTCTCTTCCGGAAGCAGCCGCGAATCGTGCTCCAGCATGTGCACCTTCCAGAACGCGACAAGCTCGATGCCCAGGGCTCCTCCGGCTTGGTTCCAGAGCAGCACCTGGTCCGGACGGCTGGCGAACCAGATGAACCCCTTGCTGCGGTACACACCGATGCCCAGCTTGCTGCGATACAGTTCGTGGAATCGCGCGGGATGGAGTGGACGCGGATCCCGGACCACCCGTGAAACGATCTCCGGAAGATCCCTGGGGGCCTTGACCGGAAGATCGGCAGCAGGAGGTCCGGCCTGCGAAAGGATCTTCCAATCCATCTTCCCGTAGGCGCAGGCAACAAACACGGCCTCCGGGTTCAACGCCATCATCCCCCGGAAGATCGTGCGCAGTGAGTTCTCCGGCACCAGATCGATCTTCGTCATCACCACCACGCTTGCAGCCCCCACCTGGTCGGCGAGAAGATTCTCCGTCGGCCGATCACCCTCGAGGACCGCCTCGATCAGCGTACGGCCTTCGTCGTAGTCGTGGAGAATCATCCTTGAATCAACCAGCGTGACAACCGCGCCCAGATTCGCGCCCGGGGTGGCACGGATCGCTTCCAGCACCTTCGCGGGATGGGATCCTCCGGATGTCTCGATCATCAGTCGCCCGATTCCCCGTCCGCGCATGGTCCGCAAAGCTTCCGAGAAGTCCGTGCTCCTTCCCGAGGAAATGGAGCCATTGAACAAACTGATCAGTGTACCTTTCTCTTCGGACACCTTGTGCCCTCCGCGGATCAACTCGCCATCCACCTCCAGCTCGCTGAGGTCGTTCACGATGACCCCCAGCTCGGCCCCGTCCGCATACTCGCGGATGAATCGGTTCAGGAAGGTGGTTTTGCCAGCTCCGAGAAATCCGGTGATCAACGTGATGTCCATGGTATCAGGAGGAACAGTAGTGGAGTGATCCGGGGGAGTGCTTGCCCCATGCGCCCATTCTCATGCCCGGCATCTGGAGCGCCGGAGCAGGACCGCCGCCAAGCCAGCAGCCGCCAGGCAAAATGAAGTAGGTTCCGGTACCACGTGGAAATAATATGTCTCCGTGGCACTGCCCAATGTCCCGTCAGGCAGGTAAGTGCTGGCGACGGTGAAGTCCACTTCCCAGAGACCGGCCTCCGTGAATCCCATGAAATGGTGGACGTGACCATTACCCGTCAGCGTGAACGAGTCCTGGCTGACGCCTTCCACTGTCGAGAGAAGAGGATTGATGCCTCCTCCATCCAGCCCCGTCCACACGGCGAACTCCCCGCTTCCGGAAGGCGAACGGACCTCACCGAGAGTGAACTGGAAGCCCCCCCACAAGGAGCCATCGAATCCCTCCGTCGAAAACCCGAGGAATGGTGCGACGATGGGATAGGGATCATTGGTCGGAATCACCCAGACCGACTCTCCGGCGGACCCTGCGAGCAACGGAAACTCTCCGGGGAGCGTGGTCGTCAGTTGGACGGGCACGTTCACCCAGATGTCCGATGCGGCGAAACTTTCTCCGAAAACGAACTCTCCGCCGACGATCGCATAGTCCGACTCAGGGGCACCGATGTAGTACTGCAGACTGAGCTGGCCACCCACAGCCCCAACACGGATGTCGCCATGCCCATAGGTATAGAGCGACGCCCCTTGGGAAGACACGAGCGGAAGGAAGACACCTGCAACCAGGCAGAGCGTGCGGAACGGATGACGTTTCGTTTTCATGGTGATCTGTAATGGAAGGTCCCGCCGGAGTCAGGGGCTGGTGATCTGGAAGCGGAAGAACGCCCGGGGTTCGGGTCCGGGCATCATCCGGACACGTCGTTTCATGATCGCGCCCCGGGCATTTCCTTCTTCGGCACTCGTCTCGAATGTCTCCAGCGGGAAGCTGATGATCACCGGCGAAAGGGTCTTCCACTGGATCAGGTCCCGGCTCGCTTGCGGAAGGATCCTCCATCCTGCTCCGGTGAGGGGATCCTTCAGGGTATCACGCAGGAAATCAAAGGCGGCAAAGCCCTCGGCAGTCGGGAAAGCCCGGGGCATCTTCCCCCCATCGGCAACCGCCGGATCGAAACCGTGCCAGAACAGCGCATACTCGCTGCCGTTGGTCAGCCCATCGCCGTCATGGTCTCCCGTAGGATCGGACAACGCTCCCAACGCGATGTCCGCCGACCTTTCAAAACTTGTCGCCCAATCCTGATAAGTGAAATCCGCACCCAATCCGGCCCCGTAGACCACGGTGGCCGAATGATAGGCGGCTATTCCCTGATAGACTCCGCTCACAACGAAGTGGACGCGGTAGATCCCCTTCTCTGAAAAGGTGGCGGTGACGGTCCGTCGCTCGGAGCTGCCGATCGGCAGTCCCGACTGGAGATCGAGCGGAGAACCATTTCCATCCAGCCAGGCGAATTGCCCCGGACCTGTGACCCCGATCATTTTTACGGTCAGATTGGACCATCCGGCCGGCAGCAGCGATGCGGCTTCGGGCGTCACTCCAACCCCGTTGGCGATTGCCAATGGAGCTGTCGCCATGGTCCCGGTGGTCTTCCACCCGGGACCGTCCGGAACGTTGGCGCAGATCATGGCCCTGTCAGCCTTGTAGGCCACTGACTCGGCCGGTTGGGACAGGAGGGGTTCCGGCGATATGCGGATCTCATGCCCCTCAAGCACCTCGCCGGAGAAAGGGACATGGAAAGTGAAGGTTTTCTGCGCTTTGGTGATGGTTTCGGCATCGGGTTGTCCCGGATTGATTTTCCCAAAGACTTCGAAGGTCACATGGTAGGTGCCCGGCTTGGTCATTCCCCAGGAATAGTGGGTGTGACTGCTCGCAGGGATGGTCGGGATCTCATCCGCCGCGGAGATCCCGTTGCTGGTATCGAAGGGAAACACCAGACCACCAAAGGTATCCGTGTACCAGGCACCGAACCTGCCGCCCGCGTCCGGCCCCGTGCCCGTGACCGAAACCAGACGCATCGAGACACTTCCAGCCGGACTCGGCGCGTAGTTTCCGCCCGAACGGGACTGGAAGATACCGGGATTCATGATGGTCCTGACCCCGATATATAGAGCACCGGTGACCTGGTTGATGGGCAGGATCCACATCCACTCCCCTACGGAACCGAACCGTGATAGCGCCGGTGTGATCGGCTGCCGCGTGACCGGCGTCGCCACAAATGGCGTGGTGCCAGGGTCGAGACGGATCACCTGATGGCGGTCGAGGAAATTGCCATCCAGGTCGTAGGACGTCGAAAATTTCCACCCCGCATCGGGATTTCCCGGAGTCAGCGTGTAGTCCACGTGGATCTCATAGTGTCCGTGAATGATCTCACTGAGCGGGTCCGACGCTGAGGCAGCGAGAGGTAGCAAGGTCAGCGGCAGGCTGCGAAGCATCATCCCCAAGACAATCGCAATGATGTTGCTAACGCAAGTCATATGCGTATTTATCCGTTCATGCAGCCTTGCCAGTCGTCCTCCGTGTGGACCACCATCGTTTTTCTTCTAACTGGGAATCTCGTTCTCGCCCAAGAGGTTACGATCTACCCCAACGAATCGGAGGAGGAGTCTCCACTTCTCGACGAAATCGTCGTGAGTGCCTCCCCTGATCCAGGCTCGCAGCTCGGGTTGGGCCAGTACTCCCCTCACGCCGTCAGGGTCGTGGAAACCGAAACTCTCCGCCGGAACGCCACTGGAACTCTCGGCGAGACCCTCGGGTGGGAGCCTGGTGTCTCTTCCAGCTATTTCACGCCAGGGGCCAGCCGACCGGTGATCCGTGGCTTCGAAGGCTACCGGGTGAGGATGCTGAGGGACGACCTGGACACCTTCGACCTCTCCGACATCAGCCCGGATCACGGCGTCGCACTGGAGCCATTCCTTCTGGAAAGCGTGGAGATCCATCGCGGACCTGCCGCTCTTCTCTACGGCAACTCAGCGGTGGGTGGGGCGGTCAACGCCCGTAGCCGCAGCATCGCCCGCATCATGCCGAAGCGGGTCGCCACAGGCGCCCTGGAACAGAGGTTCGATTCGGTTTCCAGCGGATATGAATCCGCCGGATACATGACCCTCAAGGCCGGAGAGTTCCTGTTCCAGCTCACCGGGTCACACCGCGAAGCGGAGGACATCCGCATCCCGGGCAACGCGTGGAGTGACGACTACGAAATGCTGGAACGCCCCTCCGTCTGGGTCCCGGGCACGGGCGGTGCCTCCGGCCAGGTGGTTCCATTGGAGAACCCCAGCGGGAGACTCCCGCATTCGTTCCACGACAGTTCCACCTGGTCCGCGGGGTTTTCGTGGATACCGGAGAATCTTCCCCTGGTCCTGGGAGTTTCCTACTCCCGTTTCGACAGCCGGTACGGGATGCCCTACATCTACCCCGGTGATCCGACCGACTTCTTCGGGGAGTATGACCTGGATATCAGCCAGGACCGATTTGATTTCGAGGGCAGCATGGACTTCGACCAAGGCTTCGTCTCAAAGCTGCAGGCAAGGTTGGGTTACGGCGCCTACCGCCACAGCGAATATTTCATCGGCAGGGGAAAGGATGAGGGAAGCGAATTCGTGGATTCGTATTTCGAAAAGGATGCCTTCGAAGGCCGCATCGACATGCACCACCGGGGATTCAACGACGCCTGGACGGGTGTGATCGGCTTCTCCGCCAGGCATGAGGACTTCACCGCGGTCCGGACCATCTACCCACCACCGGATCCGGTCACCACTGATACCTTCCTGCGCAGCGACAACTACGGCCTGCATGCCCTGGAGCAGTTCGAAGGCGGTGAATGGACTTTCCGTCTCGGCCACCGCCTCGAGTATGTCGAAGTCCTCGATCATAGCATGGAGAGCTTCGGGTTCCTGCGGGGCGAGAAAGACCACTCATCCGCCACTTCCGGATCGGTGACCTGGGCGAGGGAGAATTTCATCGAACTGGATCGCCTCGCACTCACCGGCACCGTCTCGCTCACCGAGCGGCAACCGTCCGCGATCGAACGCTACGCCTTCTGGAACAACGCGGGTATCGGGCGCTTCCTCATCGGCGGGGACCTGGACGGCACACCGCTTGCCAATGAAGAGTCGTTGGGATTTGAAATCGGTGTCGAAGCGAGCCGCGGGCCGGTCGGCTTCCGCTTGAATGCTTACCATTACGATTACGAAAATTTCATCTTCATGCAGGAGGATCCCGCCGCCACCGGTGGATTTGGCAAGGCCGTCCGCTACATTGGGCGCGCGGCAACGTTCACGGGATTTGAAACGGAGCTGGATTGGAAGATCCATGAAGAGGATGGCAAAGTCCTGAAGCTCACGTTGATGAGTGACTACGTGCGTGGGACCAATGAAGACGAAGGCCAACCGATCCCGCGGATGCCCCCGCTCCGGTTTGGCTCCCGTCTGGAATGGCAGGATGAGCGTTTCACCGTGGGACTGGAAATCCGCCACGCGACAGGGCAGGACCGGGTGAAGCCGGAACCCCGCGCCGAACTTCCCACGGATGCCTATACAATGGTGAACATGGATGCCTCATGGAACATCCCCGTCCGGGATCACCAACTGACGCTGTTCCTACGGGCGACCAACCTGCTGAACGAGGAAGCGAGGCTTTCCACCTCTTTCCGCAAAGACGTGGCGCCACTGCCCGGAAGGGGCCTCTCGGCTGGATTGCGTTATGAATTCTGAACCACTGCGGGCAGGGAATCCGGATCGGGATCCAGTCCCATCAGAATGCCCGGTCGTTCCATCGGCCGTCGCCAGGGGGTGGCAGCCGTCGGGACCAAAAGCGAATCGGCAGATAAGCCGGGGGGAGCTCTTCTGCCGATCTGCTTTCGGGGGGATGTGTGTGGGGTGAGTGTCTCCGCTCGCGTCGGGGGCCGTTCGCGCTGACAGGGATAGACTGTCACAAAAACGGCCTTACCAACATTCCGTGATCGCGGCAGAGGTGGCCTCCAACGCACCGGATTCATGGAACGTGTGACCGGATTCACGGCCGTTCCATCCCACCAAAGGAAAACCCCTCATCCCGCGGAGGGATGAAGGGTTTCCGGTTGTCGATCTGCAGGATGGGCTCAGAGCACCATTTCCTTGAGCTTCTTGAGCGGACGGACCTTCACGGCGACGGACGCCGGGCGGGCCTTGAAGGTGACTTCTTCCTTGGTGAACGGGCTGATTCCCTTGCGGGCCTTCACAGCAGGCTTCTTGACCGTGCTGATCTTCAGGAGACCCGGGAGGACGAACTCACCGACGGACTTCTTGTTCACGTGGAGCTGGATCACTTCAGCGAGGCTGTCGAGAACCGCGGAAACCTCTTTCTTGGCAACGCCGGTGCTGGCGGAGATGTGCTCGAGGATCTGGGTCTTGTTGAACTTCGATTCAGTGGAACTGGATTTCTTGGCAGGCATGTGTGAAATGCGCCCACTTCCGGCTTGATTGTCAAGCATGACACGCTGGTCGACTCCACCGTCCCGCGGATGGGATCACGAATTCCAATATACGGGGTGTTCCGAGGGAATCTTTCCCCGTTCCACAGGACATCCATCCCCCACGAAAGAGTCATTTCCCGGCACCGGGAAATCCCTTGTGGTCCGGGGAAATCACGCTAATTTCCACCTCATGTCCAAGACCATTTCCACCCTGACTTTCAAATCCCTTCTCGGTGCCTTCGCGCTCGCAGCCGCCTCCCTTTCCGGCCACGCCATCGCCGCAGAAGCCAACACCAAGTGCCCGATGATGACCGACGAGGACGTCGAGGCGGAGAAGGTCGTCGAGTTCAAGGGCAACAAGATCCTCATGTGCTGCGGCAAGTGCGAGAAGGCATGGAACGCCGCCAGCGACGCGGGCAAGGCCTACTGGGTGAAAGCCGGCATCGAGGAAGGCGTCCTTCCCCAACTGAAGGGCAAGGAAAAGGAACTCGGCCTGGAGGACATCAAGCTCCAGGAACAGAAATACAGCGCCATCAGCTTCAAGACCATCGTCACCCCTGAGAGCCCCACCGTTGAATACAACGGCAAGAAATACTTCGTCTTCAACGCGAAGGAACAGGAGAAGTGGGCGAAGGATCCGGAAGGCTCCTACAAGAAAGCCGTCGATGCAGGTGTGATCAAGTGATCCCGCCTTCCACGGGAGTTTTTCAGAAAACCGCGTGTTGCTTCCGGGCGGCACGCGGTTTTTCTTTTCAGGATGAGGCGCTGTTTCGATCACATCGACCTGCGGGTTCCGGATCTGGCGGCTGCCACGCCGTTTTACTCCGCGCTGCTGCCCGCGCTGGGTTTCACCCGCAAAATGGAAATCGAAGGCTGGCTGCAATACGAAGCCGACAGCGCGGGGATCACCGAGTTTTTCGGCGTGACGGAATCCACTGAGCACCGGCCGAACGAGAACCGCATCGCCTTCCGCGCGGCGAGCGTCGCGGAGATCACCAGACTGGCGGAAATCGCCGCCGCTGCGGGTGCACGGAACATGGAGGGGCCCATGCACTATGAGCAGGGCTACCACGCCGTCTTCTTCGAGGACCCCTTCGGCAATCGTCTGGAAATCTGCCACCGGGTGCCCGCGTAAGCCTGCGGATTTCCATGTCCAAGCGCCTCCCTGTCCGGTATCTACTTTCCATACCCATGAACCCATCGTTCCCATCAGGTTCCCCGTTGCTGCCGCTGACCATCGTGGCACTCGTGTCATCCGCGATCCTTCACGGCCAGTCGGTCATCCCCACCACCCCGCCGTCCGATGGCATCACGGTCACCGCAGGCGACTGGAAATCCGCTGATGGCTCCACGGTAAAGCTCCCCGCCGCGACCCTCAAGGTCTCCGCTCCGGAGATCCGAAAACTGGAGAAATCCGGTGACATCCCGGTGAACTACCTCCCCCGTTTCGAAAGCTTCGACATGTGGCCCGCCGACAAGGGTACCCCGGGCCCGCTCAACCTCAGCCCCGCCCGTTCCGATCATGGCAACACCCAGATCCTCGGCGGCCTTTACCGCCAGTTGGTGCCGGGCAGCCTCACGCTCCAATCCGAGGACGGATCGAAGACCTTCAAGGAAGGCGAGGACTTCAAGCTCCACCCCACCTGGCCGCAGGTCACGAACCTCTCGGACCGCCTGGGCAAGCCCGGCTCCGGCAAGCTGAAGGCCTCCTACGGCATCGCCACCCAGCGGCTGGACCTCCTCCAACTCAAGGACGGCACGCTCACCATCAAGCCAGGGAAATCCTACCTCGTCTGCCCGGTGCTGCCGGAGCCTGATGCGGGAGCGACCGCCATCGCCGGCATCTACGTCGCCCCTTGGCAGACGGACGGAAAGCATGTGGTGTCAAAGGAGGACATCTTCCCCATCCGCGCCTTCACCCCCGCCCCCCCGGTCAACCCGGATGGCATCGCGAAATCCGCCGCCAAGCTCAAGGGCGGAGAGCCTCTCAAAATCGCCTTTATGGGTGACAGCGTGACCCTCGGCGCGGAGGCCACCGCATGGACGCTCAACCTCTGGACGGAAAAGAACCTCACCTATGCCAGCCGGGTCGTAACTGGACTGCGGAAGGCATTTCCTTCCGCGAAGATCGAGCCGATCCAGGCAGTGCAGGGCGGCACCACCTCGAAGGTCGCGCCCCAATTCTTCGATGAGAAGGTCGCCCCACAGAAGCCGGACCTGCTGCTGATCGCCTTCGGCCTGAATGACGCGAACTCCACCATCGGCGGCAAGCCGCGCGTCCCCGTGGAGGAATACAAGGAGGGCCTTCGCGGCGTCATCGGGAAAGCACGGGCCATCGGCACGGAGGTGATACTCGTCACGCCCATGCAGCCGGGACCTTTCCTGAAGTCCGGCATCGCCACCCGCATCGCGGACTACCGGGATGCCATGCTCGCTCTCGCGAAGGAGGAAAAGGTCGCCTGCGCGGACGTCTATGCGGACTGGATGCACCAGGCGGACCGCGGCATCCCTCCGTTCAGCCAGCTCCACAACTGGATCAACCACCCCGGCAACCACGGCCACGGTGTCTATGCGGACACCATCCTGCGTTTCTTCACTCCGGGAGGAGCTGTGAAGAAGGAAACGTCCGCGGTCCCCGCCATCGGCTTGCCGCAGCCGGACGCGGAGTCCCCGCTGTGGCGGACCAAGCCGCGCGAGCTTCCATCCGCACAGGAAATCGCCGCCAAGGCCCGCCCGAACGCGAAGATCTACGGCCTCTATAGTTGGTGGAACGAATACAAGGCCCGCCGCTCCGCACTGAAGGAAGTGGGCTGGAAGTCCATCCGCCTCGGCGGCCCGCTGACGGACGAGGCGATGACCGCCCTGGCCGAGGACGGCGTGGAAGTGCTCCACACCTTCGGCGCACCGAGATTCGACCATGCGAAGGATGGTGGAAAGGAGGACGAATATGTCGTCCGCTACGTCGCCGCCTTTACGGAGAAACTCCGCCGCTACGGACCGGGCGGGAGTTTTTTCAAGGATCACCCTGAAGTTCCGAACCGGCCCATCATCCATTGGGAGATCTGCAATGAGCCGAACTTCCAGTATCTGGTGCCGCCGGACGGGCGGCCGAACAAGGAACTCGAGGCGTTCCGGGAAAATATCTACGCCAAGCTCCTGATCGCGGCCCACCAGGCCGCGAAACTCGTTTCGGACCAGATCAAGGTCGTGGGATTCAGCACCGGCGGCGTCTCCGCGGGTGACCTGCGTTTCATCAAAAACGTCCACACCGTGGATGCGGGGGTCGCACGCTCCTATGACATCCTGGCCACCCATCCCTACGTGGACCCCGCACCGCCAGAGGGATTCTCCATCCAAAAATGGGGGGACTACAGCATCAGCACGAACCTCGCGACCATCCGCAAGAACCTCGCCCAGCACCAGCGCGGCGACGCACCCATCTGGTACACGGAGATGGGCTGGGAGATCCCCCAGGAGGAAGGCGGCCGCTTCCCCGGCAAACGCGCGGGTTCCGTCACCTCGAACCTCCAGGCGGCCTGCATCGTCCGCAACTACGCCCTCGCCATGCGGCTCGGCGTGGAGCGCGTGCATGTCATGTTCATCCACGACTCCGACCAATACAACGGCGGCTTCTTCAACCGGAACGGCACCTGGCGCCCCTCCGCCCACGCGGTGAAGACGATGGTCTCCATCCTCCCGGAACCGAAATTCCTCGACGCCATCCACGAAGGTGAGGAGGACACCTACGCCTACCGCTTCGCCCCCACATCCTCCGCCAGCGGGAAGCCGGTGATCATGGCATGGAACATCAAAGGGCCCGCCACCGCACGCATCCCCTTCCCTTCCGCCCATGCGGTCGTCACTGACATGCTCGGCGGGAAATCCACCGTCGCCGCGGAGGGAGGATTTCTCGTCCTGCCCATTGGTCCGCTTCCCGTGTATGTGACTGAACAGTGAGAGACAGCGGACTTCATGGTAGCGTCATGGCTGCGCCATGACGGCTGAGTGGATCCACGAATTTCTCTACGACTCCGCATGGAAAGGATGCCATCCATGGCGGATTGGGATCGGAAGATGGCACCGCTCCGCCCCGCCGTGATGGCGCAGCCATCACGCTACGGGACGTCAACGCTTCACCTCGTGGTAGCGGCATGGCTGCGCCATGACGGTTGGGAAGATCCACGGACTTCCCCATGACTCCATATGGAAAAGGACGCCATCCATGGCGGATTGGGATCGGAAGATGGCACCACTCCGCCCCGCCGTGATGGCGCAGCCATCACGCTACGGGAGACATCACCGCTTCACCTCATAGTAATAAGCCGCGCTGGTGCCATCGATGGTGAAGGTGCCGTCCGCCTGTGGGGTGATCGCTTCCTTTTTCGGCACTCCCTGGTAGTCCAGCGCGCGGACCTGCGATGGCTTCGCGCCCTTCAGGCGGATGGACGCCTGAACCGGTTCCAACAGCAGCGGCGCGGTGCCCACGGCCTCCAGTTTCGTGCCGTCGTCACTGTATTTCGCGCCGCTCTGCTTGTCCCGCGCCAGCGCGGTGATGAGCACATGCTTGCTCGCCTCCAGCGGTTGGTCGTCCAGCGGCGTGAACAGGAGGCTGACAAAGTCCGTCGAAACCTCAACGGCGACACCCGGGAGGTCGATCGCACGGCCCGCCGCCTTTCCGACCACTCCCTGGGTCTTCGGGGACTTCACCAGGATCGTTTCCCTGCCGTAGTCCCATACCAGCTCGCCCGTTGCACTGGTGATCGTCCTGGCGCCCTCATCCCACAGGCCTTTGGCTTCCGCCTGTTTCGGCTCGCCTCCGTCGAAACCGACCGTCACCCGCCCCACGGCGAACATCTCATCCGCCACCGCGCCGGGTGAGTTCACCTGGGTCTTTCCATCATAGTAGTTCTGAGCCCACGCCGGCGTGCCGGAGAAAAGCTGCTCCGGCCTGGCGGTGCGCGCCGCCACAACCGGAGCTTCCTTGAAGTGCCCCTTCCTCACCGCGAACGCGAGCGCGGGGAACTGGCCCATGTAGTGCGGCGTGTCCGTGCTGTAGCTCCTCATCCCCGGCCAGCCGTCGCCGATCCGGGAACCGCCCTGCGCGAAATGCAGCGAAGCATCCCAACCCTGGAGGCCCATGCCATAGAACGCCATGATCGGCGCGGCCTCCACCTTCCATTGGTTCGGCGGGCACATCGTCCATTCGCTCAGGGAAAACGGCTTGTCCCCCACCTGCTTGAAGCCGATGGAGAACAGGTACTTGCCTGGTTTCCCAAGATGGGAGTCCGCGTAGATCGGCCCCTCATGGATGTTGTGGCCGCCCGCACCGCCGCCCGCATAGTTATGGCGGTCGATCATCGAGCCAATGGTGTCCGTGTAGATGTTCGCCTGATCGACCAGCGAGGATCCTCCCAACCAGTTCGTGGTCACGGTCTGCGCCTTGAAGCCGGTGGCCCGCACCGCTTTCTCGGTCTTCTCATACAGGCCGCGCTGCATTTCCGTCATGAAGCGGATCTGGTCCCCCGCCCGCTTCGTCTGTCCGGGCAGCCTGCCGCGGATGCGCCGCGCGTCCATGTCATACGGCCCCATCAGCGCGAGTTCCCCGGAGTCCAGGGACTCGTTGAATCTGCCCCAGGCCGCCTTCACCCCGGCGTCATCCTTGTAACGCTCCTTCACCCACGCGGCGAACCGCTGGCGCAGCAGCTTCGCGTGCAGCGGCCACTTCTTCCTCCCCGGATTGGAAAGCTCTCCCAGCGGATTCCAGAAAAAGATGCAGTCCTCGTTCTGGAACTCCACCGTCGCCAGCGCCGGATCATCCGCGTAGCGCAGCCCCGTGTACGGGTTCTTGTGATCGAGGAGCCCGGTCAACGCCTTCAGCCGGAGATCCCACAGATCCGGCGACATCTGGATGATCCCATAGGTGTCCCGCAGGCGGCT
This sequence comes from Luteolibacter sp. SL250, assembly GCF_026625605.1. NCBI lineage: Bacteria > Pseudomonadati > Verrucomicrobiota > Verrucomicrobiia > Verrucomicrobiales > Verrucomicrobiaceae > Luteolibacter > Luteolibacter sp. SL250. The sequence continues at coordinate 1,711,423 of NZ_CP113054.1, read as the reverse complement.
TTTCCCCAGTTCCGGCAGTTCGTTGAAAAGCTCCGCCGGATAACCGTCCGATGCGGAGACCGGGAAATGGTAGAACACGCTCCAGCACGAATAGATCCCCGCCTTCTTCAACTCCGCGAACCACCAGTCATACTCCGCCAGCTTCTCCGGATCGATCCTGCCATTGGTCGCCACCGTATCGAACAGCGGATGCTGGCGTACATAGTTGATCCCGTGTTTCCGCAGATACCGGATTCTCTGGAGCGATTGCTCCCTGGAGTCCTTCGCACTGAAGTCCGCACCCGCCCCCCACAGCTTCACCGGTTCCTTCCCATCCGCGAAACGGAGCTGGCTGCCGTCCGCCACCACCGGGCCGAATTTCCCCGCCGGGACATGGTTGAGCGATGACATGTCGATGACGGACTCCGCCGAGAATCCATCCCCATCCGGCATCAACGGAAACCAATCCGCAGGCCCCGCCGCCGTGACCGCATCCGGCCTGACGATGCCCTGCGGCACGAACGCATCCGTCGTCAGAACGAAGCAATCCAGCCCGCCGTGGTTGTTGTTGGCGCTGGCCATCCGAAACTTCATTTTCAGCGTCCCCTTCTTCAGATCCAGCACGCCCGCCTTCACCCAGGTGATGAAGCGCATGTCAGGCTTGTTGTCCTCCGCGATGTTCTGCTGGCCGCGCGTTTCCTTGAAATCCACCGCCACCCACGGTCCGTCACCGATGGAGTAGTCGAGCTTCGCCTGCAGCGGGTTCGCGCGGATCCAGAACGTGTAGGCTCCGTCCTCCGGCACCTCGATGGCATATTCGCCGGTGCCTTCCTTCGCCCCGTAGTTGCTCAGCCATTCGCCACCGCTCAGCAGATCCTTCTTCACCTTGTCATACCACCACGGGTGCCGCTGCACGCTGGCAGGGGATGCGGATTCACCCTCGGTCCAGATGCTGGCCGCGGAAACCGGGGCACCGGAGAAAGTAAAGGCGGCCGCCGCACAGAACGCGGCGCGTGGAATGACGGTTCTTTTCATGGATGGGTTGTCGGATGAATGATGGAAAGCCGTCCTCAATCCCGGATCTCCGCTTCGGAGATCTGGAGCAGGTCACCGGCATCGAGAACGGAGATGGAAAGGTTCGCCAGCCGGGTGCCGGATATGCCCGCGCCGTTCGCCGGGGAGAGTATCCCAATCCCGGCGATATCCCCCTCATAGACCCTCCAGCCCGTGGCATCCTCCGGCAGGGAGGAGGCGCGGAACTTGACCTCGCGGTTCCCGGCGAAGCCACCCTTCCCATCCCGGCAGTGGAGGAATATCCGCACCTGTGCACGGGGGTCCGCCACGCGGAACTTCACCCTCAGCCTGCTCTTCTCCCCCAGTTCCACCATCCCGTCGAAAACCCGCTCCCCGTCCTGACGGAACATCACACCATGATGGATGATCGGCTGCGCGGACGTACCTCCCGCACGGAACGGCTGCGCCGTGAAGTATCCCCCTTGTGGCGGCACCGCCCTCCATGAGACCGGTGCGGTGGAAAATGTCCGGGTCTCCAGCCCGCTGCGGGCATCCAGCGTGGCGGTCGCCATCCTCTCCTGCGGGATGTCCACGGTGTCACCATCCGCCAGCCGTTTGAACCTCACCTTTCCGGAAGTTACGGCGACCGTCGTACTGGATGAAGTCGCATCCACGGAGAAGCGAGTCCCAACCACCTCCACCCGTGCCGTCGCCGTCTCCACATAGGCGGGCCGGCCCGCCGGTTGCGGGGTCATCTCCACCTCCAGGTTCCCGTTGCGGAGGACCAGACGCTTCGACTTTTCCCCGGGCACCTTCAGTTCACCCTCCCCCGACAGCATCACGGTGCTCTTGTCCGCAAACCGCAGCTTTGCGAACGAGCCGGCCCCCTCCGTCAACAGCGCCCCGTTCCTCCCCAAGGTTTGCCCCACCTCCAGCGGATGCTTTCTGCCTGCGGCATCCAGCCAAGACCATTCGCCGTAGCCCTCCACCAGCACCGGAGCCGGTGCCGGCCGCAGGCCCCACCATACCGCCACGGAAAGCAGGAAGGCTGCGGCGATACCCCAGCCCGCCATGGTCCGGGACTTGCCCCTCTTTCCGGTGACCGGAGATACCACACCCCGCTGCGGCCTGCGCACCAACGGCGCGGGCTCCCGGAACTCCGCCATCCGGGGAAACTCATGATGGAGCATCGCCTCCATTTCGATCACCGCGCCATACGTCTCCCTCGCCGTAGGATCATCCCGCAACCGCTCCAAAAGCACGCCGCGCTGTTCCACCGGTAGTTCCCCCGCCATGAGGGCATGCAGCAGCTCCTCCGTGGCGGGTTCGGGTGATGACGGACCGTCTTGCATCGCTCTCAGGTGGGGGAAGTGGGCAGGCGTTTCTCGATGCAGGCCTTCAGCGCCCTGCGGATCCTCAGCAACGAACCACGTAGGGCGACCGCGCTGCGGCCCAGCTCCTCCGCGATCGACTTGATCGGAGAGCCGTCCGCGTAGTGCCATTTCAGCAGCCGGGTGTCTTCCGGACGCAGATGGACCAGGCAGTGCTTCAGCGCGTTCGCCTTCTCATCATACTGTGCCAGGCGGACCTCCGCCTCTTCCGACAGCAGGTTGAGCAATTGCTCGTCCAGCTCGAAGAACGACGGTCGCCGGGAAAGCCGCTTCCGCTCCGCGAGCGTCTGGTAGTAGGCGACTTTGAACGCCCAGGCGCGGAAATTCGTCCCCGGTTCGTATTCAGCCAGCTTCTTCCAGACGGTGACGTTCGTTTCCTGCAGGATGTCCTCCGCATCCACCCGGTTCGGGTGGAGGCTCAGGATATAGGCATACAGGGCCGGCTGTAGCTGGCTCAGCATGCGGATGGGTTCGTCCGGCATCATTCGTCATGGTTGTACAGCCGCGCGGACCGCCGCGTTAGGGTGAAATCGGGAAAAAATTTCCCCACGGATCACTGCGCGGTCAGAACGACCGCTCCGGGGAGTGCGTCGAACTTCACCACCCCGTCCTTCACCTCCACGGTCGCCTTCGCATTCCCCTGTGAAATGACCGCCTTCTTCCAGTCACCGGGGACCTCGGTGATGAAGGTCAGCACACCATCATACCACTGCGCGTCCACGGAGCACTTCACCTCCAGCCGGATCTCAGTGGGAGACGCTCCCGCCACTTTCACTTCGGTGGCCTCCCGCTGCACCTCGTATTTGTGCTGGGTGATGTGATCGGTGATCCAGAGTTCGCCCCTGTCCGACTTTTCCTTCAACCGGTCGAGCAGCGGGAAAAAGACATCCTGCTTCAGCGCCCAGAAATCCTGGTAGCCCCAGTCCGGTTCCTTCCGCTCCACACCATGGAGAACGAGATACTCCATGCCCTTCTCTCCGATCGCCTTGTCAGCCAGCGCCATCATCTGGTCCGTCGTCTGCAGGTGATAGACCGCACCATGCCCCTTGAATGGCGGACGATCGATGAGGTGGTGCTTCTTGAGCAAATCATCCAGCTCCTCCTTGGTGATGTTCCATTTCCCCGGTCCCACTCCCGGCTGCCCGTAGGACAACAGTTCCGGCTTTTCCTTCGCGGTGACCTTGCGGATGTATTCCGCACATGCGCCCACCTCATATTCCGCATGCTCCGCGTCCCTCACGCCCTGGTGGGTCATCGTGTGGTTGCCATAGACCATGCCCGTCCCGGGAATCTCCTTGGTCCATTTCTCCTCATACTTCTTGTACTCCCCCTTCTCCGGGTTGATGTAGAAGGTCCCAACCAGACCACGCTTCACCATCTCCGGGATGGCCACCTGCCAGTGGCTCGGCCAGCCGTCATCGAACATCAGCAGGAAGGCCCCCGTGCGGTCGTCCTTCCATTTCGCGATTTTGGTGTCGCCGGGAGCGGCAGCCGCCAAACCGCTGCCCAGAGCGGCCAACATCAGGATCATCCAGTGCTTTTTCATCGATGGTTTTTGGGGAAAGGAATCCGTCCGCCGCAGCATGACATCCTGAGCATTCCGAAAAGTGGAAAGCCTGCAAGCAAAGCCTGCCGCCCACCCCACGCACCTGCGGATACGCCATCACGGAATGGAGTACGGGCCGGTTTTGTGTCATCTTCCTCTCGTTGCCGCGAGGAACTCGCCCCAACCCGGAACGGCAGCCACACATCCCCCCAAGCCAAATCCCCCCGAAGGAACAACGGCGGCAGACCACTCCCCCCTGGTCTCCGCCGTTTCTCTTTCCCAGGAAGCAATTCGGGAGAAAATAATCACACTTTCCCCATCCGGGAAATCGTCCATTGGTGGATCGCCGTCCACCGCCACGCATCCCACCATCCCGGAACCCATGCCAGAGATCAACGAATACACGGATGTCGTCCAGGCCCACCACTCCGGCCTCCGCTATTTCATCCGCTCCCTTGGTGTGCAGTCCGCGTGGGTGGATGACCTCGCCCAGGAAGCCTTCCTCCTCGCCTACCGGAAATGGGATGATCTGGACAAGGCGGAGAACGCCGGAGCCTGGCTCCGTACCATCGCCCGCAACCTGGTGATGAACGAGTTGACCAAAACCAGCCGCCGCCAGCGCCTCATCGACGAAAACCTGACCACCCTCCTGCTGGACACGGAGAACGAAGGCCGCGGCCCGGGCGCCGCCGAGGATCACGCCATCCGCAACCGCGCGCTCATCGAGTGCATCGACGGCCTTTCCACCCGCTCCCGCGAGATCATCCGCGCCCGTTACTTCGACGACCGGAACTCCAGCCAGATCGGTGATGATCTGAACATGCAGTCCGCGACGGTGCGAAAGGTCCTTTTCCACTCACGGCAGCTCCTCGCGGACTGCCTCCGCTCGAAAGCCATCTACGACGCCCACTGACATGCCAACTCCGGACCACCCACAGGAACTTCTGGAAGAGCTGCTCGACGGGCAGGCGGACGAGCTGTCCCGCGCCGCCCTCATGGACGCGCTGCGCGGGGATGCCGCGTTGCGCGCGGAGCTGCGGCTGCATCTGGAAATGTCAGACTCGCTCGGGCGGCTGAAAACGGAACGCCAGGATGAGAACTTCGTCCGCAGCGCCGCCGGCCATGCCATGGCCGTGGGCGCGGAGCAGGCGGATGATTTCGTCAACGGCCTCACCCGCAGGATTTCCCGCCGCACGTGGGCACGCCGGCTGGCAGTCGCCGCCGTCATCACCCTGGCGGCCACAGGGGCCTTCGTCGCCTACCGGCCATCCACCACATCCGCAGTCGTGGCCTCCATGATCGAGCTGGATGACCAGGGACGGGTCATCGCCCGGCATGACATCACGCCCGGCTACCACCACGCCCCGCAGGAGGGTCTGTTCCGCCTCAACTTCAGCAACGGGGCCGTCGTCGCGGTCGAAGCTCCGGCGGATTTCAGGATCGAGTCCGCCATGAAGATGAGGCTCCATTCCGGGAAGCTGAACGCCTGGTGCCCGGAAAGCGCCCATGGCTTCCAGGTGGCCACCGCCACCGGCATGGTCACGGATCTGGGCACTTCCTTCGGTGTCTCCACCCACCGCAACGGCGCATCGGAGTTCCTCGTTCTGGACGGACTCATCGAGGTGAGCCAAGGCAAGGAAACACGCCGCCTGGAGGAAGGTCAGGCGGTGCGAACCGCCAGATCCGCCGGCATCGAGGATCTGGCATTCGAGGCCACGCCCTTCGCACGGACCTGGCCGCTGGCCTCCGGCATCATCGCCACCCACGGCTCGGTCAAACCCGCCCCTCCGGGGACCGCGGAACAGCTCTCAAAGCTCGAAAGCAACGACACCGTCCTCGTCATCCCGGAAAAGCGGAACGTCATCTTCGACCAGTCGTTCCAGGCGGAGATCACGGAACCCGGCACGTTTTCCTCCGCCAACGCCAGCCAGCTCCATGTGCTGCGGGAGGATCCGGAAAAACGCCTCCGCAGCTTTCTCGTCCGCTTCAATCCTGTCTATGACTTCGGCTTCAAACGGTTCGACGGAGCGGTCACCTTTGACCGCCCGGTACTTGGAATCTGCTGCCAGGGAAAATACCTCGATGCGACCGATGGCATCTTCGCCACCGGCGCATGGACGGATGTGAGCGAGGAGGCCCGCCAGTTCCGCGGGATCGATCTCAACCAGCCATCGGGATATCCGGAGCAAGTCACCCTGTCGGAAGACCGGCGCACCGTCACCATCGTCTTCAACGCGGGCGTCTCAAGCGATGACATCCGGGTGATCCTGGAGGAGGACTGAGATCTCATCCGCGGATCTTTGCCAGACGTCCGGACATTTCCTTCACCTTGTCCGGATGCTCCGCGGCTACATTCCGGCTCTCCGCCAGATCATCGGCCAGGTTGAAAAGCTGGGGTTTTCCCTTCTTCGGTAGGATCAGCTTCCAGTCCCCTTCCCTCAGCGCCAGTTGTCCGCCGATTCCCTGTTGCACGACGAACGGACGGCCATCAGGAGAAGCACCGGTCAACGCCGCCGAGATTTCCTCACTGTCCGGGAACGCGCCTTCCGGAGAAGTGGTTCCGCCCAGCTTGGCGAAAGTCCTGGGAAAGTCGATCTGGCTGACCACCGCATCGCTCGTCCCGCCGTCCTTGATCTTCGCCGGCCATCTCACCAGGAACGGAACCCGCGTTCCCCCTTCATGGATCGAATACTTGCCACCCCTGAGAGGTCCTGAGGGTTTGTGGTCCCCGACTTTCACGACAGATCCGTCCACATAGCCGTCATCCAGCACGGGGCCGTTGTCACTGGTGAAGATCACCAGCGTGTTGTCCGCGATGCCCAGGTCATCCAGGGTCCGCAGTACCTCGCCCACCTGCCAGTCCGTTTGGATGATCGCATCCCCACGTGGACCCATTTCCGTTTTTCCGACGAACCGCGGATGCGGCACGCGCGGCACGTGGATGTCATGCAGAGCGTGGAACAGGAAGAACGGCTTGTCCTTTGATTCCGTGATGAAGCGCACCGCCTGCGCCGTGAACGCGTCCGCCATGTCCTCATCCTTCCACAGCGCCGCCTTTCCGCCGCTCATGAAACCGATGCGACCGATGCCGTTGATGACCGCATTGTTGTGCCCATGGCTCCAGTCCATCTTCAATCCGGAACGTTGGGTGATGCCCGTCGGCAATCCGGGAAACGGCTCCTTGTAGGAAACACGGATGGGGTCCGCAGGATCCAGGTTCACCACCCGCCCATTCTCCACATACACACACGGCACGCGGTCACCCGTCGCCGCCATGATGTGGGAGAAGCCGAAGCCGATCTCATCCGGCCCCGGCTTGATTTCTCCGTTCCAGTCCGGCCCCCCTCCGCCACCCAGGCCCAGGTGCCACTTCCCCACGACGCCGGTGCGGTAGCCCGCCTGCCGCAGCACGGAGGCCAGTGTCGGCATCTTCGTGTCGATGATGAGACCGGCATCTCCCGGCAGGATGCCGGTTCCTGCCTGACGGAACGCGTACTTTCCCGTCAACATGGAGAAGCGCGAAGGCGTGCAGGTCGCGGAGCTGCTGTAGCCTGACCGGAAATTGATGCCCTCCTTCGCAATGCGGTCGATGTTTGGAGTCGCCACCGCCGTCGCACCATTCACCGAGATATCGCCGTATCCCAGGTCATCCGCATAGATGAGGACGATGTTCGGTGGTGCGGCCATGGTGGTGGCAACGGCAAACAACGGAGCGAGGAACATGAGGAATCTCATCGGAATGGGTCGTTTGGAACAAAGGATCACACCCCCTTATTTCCCGAGATGTTCCGGTGTTCCAAAAAACACCCGGAATCCAATGGAAATTTCATCTCAAGCCTCCGTTTTCCGGAGCTGGTCCACCAACCTGCCGACGAGCTGCTCCACCGCCGCCATCTGCGCGCCGTCGGTCAGCCGGTCATCCGCCGTGAATGCCTCATACGCCTTCGGGATGGTGACTTCCCCGTCGATCACCTCGACGCGGATATTCCCCAGCAGGATGCGGAGCTGCGCCAGGCTGCGCGCGCCGCCATACCCTCCGGGGGATGCGGCGATGATGGCCGCGGCTTTCCCCTTGAACGCCAGCAGCGGCGGCTCGTCATCGGAGTCCGCCCTGGACACCCAGTCGATGGTGTTCTTCAGCACCCCGGTGATGCCGCTGTTGTACTCCGGTGAAGCGATGATGAAGCCATCGCTGCGCACGAACAGCTCCTTCAGCTTCTTTGCCCCCTCCGGCTTGCCCTCCGCCTCCTCATCATCCTCGTCGAACAGAGGCAGGCGGTAGTCCCTCAATGAGATCAGCGTCACCTCAGCACCCGCCTGGTGGGCGGATTCCGCCGCCAGTGCCGCGAGCTTCTGGTTGTAGGACTCAAGGCGGAGGCTGCCGCCAAAAACAAGGATGCGTGGCTTGCTCATATTTACCGGGAGTATGTCACAAAAAATGGCGGCGTCAGCAAGAACACTGACGCCGCCTTGACGATATTGGCACGATCAGGCGCCCGCCTTCACCTCAAGCTTCAGCTCGATGACGACTTCATTGCGGATCAGGTCCTCCGCCTTGCCCGGATAGACCACGCCGAAATCCTGGCGGTTGATGTCGAACTTCGCGTCGATCTTCACAAGGTCCCCGCTCTGGGTGACGGTGGCGGGGAAGGTGATGTTCTTCGTCACGCCATGAAGCGTGAAGTTTCCGGAGACCTGATAGGAAGTGTCCGACTTCTTCTCCAGGGAGGTCGCGGCGAAGGTGGACTCCGGGAATTTCTCCACGTCGAAGAAATCCGCGCTCTTCAGGTGTTCGGTGAGCTTGTCCGCATCGGACCAGGTGGAGTTCATGTCGATGGACACCTTGTGGTCGTTGCCGGAAAGAGCGCCGTCCTTCACGCTGAAGTGTCCGGTGACGGTCTTGAAACCACCGCTGTGGCTGCCGGTGACTTTCGAACCCACGAAGTTCACGGTGGAGTTCTCCGTGAAGACATACTTCGTGCCGCCGTCAGCGGTGGCCACGGTGCCTTCCACCGCCTCCTTGACGGCGGCGGACTCGGTCTTGTCAGCGGGGTTTTCGCAGGCCGTGAAAAGGACGGGAACCGCGAGGGCGATGATGATGGATGTTGGTTTCATGGTGTGAGGTATCTGTGTTTTCGTTTTTTGGGAGCTTATGCGAGATCGAACAGGAGTGCCTCGGCAGGTCCGCCAGTGGCCGTTACTTTGACTTCGCCCGCTTGTTCGAGCGACACGGCGTCTCCTGCTTCCAATTTTATTCCATTTACTTCCACATCGCCTTTGGCGACGTGCAGCCAGAGGCCGCGCCCCTCTTCCAGCAGGTGGGAAGCGGAAGCAGTGCCATCCAGTTTCAGCAAATGGACAAAGGCATCCTGGGCGATGGTGGCGGAGCCGTCCCGGCCGTCCGGAGAGATCACCAGTGTCTTCCCTCCGGCGGAGGGGCCGGAAGGCTTCCACTCGGTATAGGCCGGTTCAAGGCCGCGTGTCGCGGGGGTGATCCAGATCTGGAGCAGATGGGTGCGGCCGGAGGCGGATGGATTGAACTCGGAGTGGCGCACACCGGAACCCGCCCGCATGAGCTGGATCTCACCGGGGTTCAGCACCCTCTTGTTGCCCATCGAATCCTCATGGGCCAACGCCCCTTCCAGCACGTAGGAGAAGATCTCCATGTCCCGGTGGGGGTGCATGGGGAATCCACCCTTCGGAGCCACCTTGTCGTCATTGATCACACGCAGGGAGCGGAACCCCATGTGCGCGGGATCATAGTAGTCCGCGAAGGAAAACGTGTGCCAACTGTCGAGCCAGCCATGGTTGGCGTGGCCGCGCTCCGTCGCGCGGCGGACTGTCAGTGCGGGATTGCTTGTCATGCCCCCATCATACCGGAATCCCCCGCCCCGCATAATGCCACCTCCGCAGCCTGAGCATGCCTTCCCGGCATGCGGTGGAAGTAGGGGCGTGGCTTCGCCACGACGGCTGGCAAGACCCTCCTTCCTCTCCCGTTCCGCATGCGAGCGATGCCATCCATGTCGCCTTGGCATCGGGGGATATTACCGATCCACCCCGCCGTGATGGCGCAGCCATCACGCTACGGGAGAGGAAATGTGCATGGCAACCCATCCACCTCCTGCTAGAAGCAGGTATGGAACTGAGGCAACTGAGGAATTTCCTGACCATCTGCGAGGAAGGCAGCATCACCGCCGCCGCCCGCGCCCTCAGGATCACCCAGCCCGCCCTCAGCCGCCAGATCAAGGGCCTGGAGGACGACATGGGAGTCCAGCTCCTCGAACGCGGCGCCCACTCCGTGAGCCTCACCCCGGCCGGGGAAGCACTCATGACCGAAGGGAAGAAATTCGTCCGCGCGGCGGATGCGATGATCGAAAAGGTGAAGCTCGCCGGCATCGGGGAACCATTGAGGATCGGCTACGCGCCATCACTCGCCGGGGATTTCCTTGGCATCGCAATCGAGCGGTTCACCCAGATCCACCCCCGCGTCCGCATCAGCCTGAATGATTGCTCCTCCTCCGAGATGCGCGCCGGGCTGGCCTCCGGGAAGCTCGACCTCATTCTCGCCCCACCCGGCCCCCAACAGGACATCCGCTGGGAAACCCTGCGCACCTACGGCTGGCGGCTGGTCGTGAAGACCAACCATCCGCTCGCGGGCCGGAAAAAGATCTCCACAGCCGATCTGTCGGGAGAGAAACTCCTGCTCTACGACCGGGAGCACTACCCGGAATATTGGGAACGCATCACCGGCTTCTTCCGCGAACACAAGCTCCAGGCCAAGGTGGCCGGGGAATTCGACGGCATCACCAGCCTGCTCTCCGCCCTGGAAGCAGGGCTGGGCGTGGCCCTGCTGGCGGACAACATCGCCATCGGCAACGGTCGCCGCGACGCGTTGGCCGGCATCCCCATCGAGAAGGAACCCGGAAAGATCGTGGTCGCCGCCGGGGTCCTGGCCGACCAACCGTGCCGGCCCTCCGTGCTGGCATTCATCGAGGAACTCAAGCAGGCGGCGAAAGGGAGATAGTCCCTCCGCCGAAGTTCCATGAGCTTTGCCAAATGAAAAAGCGGCGGCCATCTTCCGACGACCGCCGCCCGAGAACAAAGCGAACCCAAGGATCAGAACACCTTGGTCACACCAGGGATCGGGGCCGGGTAGAGGCCATCCGCACCGGCTTTCGGGCCGGGATCCGCGTCCCAGGCGAGGACCTTGGGCATGGTGTCGAGGCTGGAATTGAGCGCCTGCTCCCAGGTCACTTCCTGGCCGGAGTAGGTCGCCATCCGGCCGAGGATCGCACTGAGCGTGGACTCCGCGGTGAAGTAGGCGTCGTTGACCGGCTTGTTCTCCTGGATGTGTTTGACCAGCACGTCGTGCTCGGTCTGGTAAGGGTTGTTGTCAGGTCCCTTGAAGCGCCAGATGACCTTGCCCTTGCGGTCCTTGATCTGGCCGGGCTGGGCCGTGCCCTGGCTGCCCATGATGGACTCGCTCACGCGGGACCAGGTGCCATCCCAGTGCTTGCACTGGCTGTTCATCACCGTACCGTCCGCATAGGTGAACTCAACGTAGTGGTGATCGTAAATCTCACCCCAGTCCTTGCCGACGCGTTTGGTGCGTCCGCCGATGCCGTTGGCCTTCACCGGGTGTGCGCCACCCTTGAACCAGTTGACGACATCGATGTTGTGGATGTGCTGCTCGACGATGTGGTCGCCGCAGATCCAGTTGAAGTAGTACCAGTTCCGCATCTGGTATTCCATCTCGCTCATGCCTTCCTTGCGCGCACGGGTCCAGACGCCTGCGCCGCTCCAATAAACCTGGGCGGAGACGATGTCACCGATGATGCCTTCCTTCACCTTGGCCAGCGTTTCCAGGTAACTGTTCTGATAGTGGCGCTGCAGGCCGCCGACGATCTTCAGGCCCTTTTCATCCGCCTTCTTCGCGGCTTCCAGAACCTTGCGGACACCCGGGCCATCAACCGCGACGGGCTTCTCCAGGAAGACGTGTTTGCCCTTCTCCACCGCGTATTCGAAGTGAGCCGGGCGGAAGCCGGGAGGCGTGGTGAGGATCACCAGGTCGCACGCGTCGATCGCGGCCTTGTAGGCGTCGAAGCCGGCGAAAACGCGCTCCTTCGGCACGTCCACCTTGTCACCGAACTGCTTCTTCAGGTTGTCCAGCGCACGCTGGGCATTGTCCGGGAAGGCATCCGCAATGGCCACCAGGCGGGTCCCGGGGCAGTTGAGGGATTGCGCGGCGGCGCCGGTTCCACGGCCACCACAGCCGACGAGGGCCACTTTGATGTCACCGGCTGCCTTTGCGGCATCCTGCGCGCGCAGGATGGTGGGCATCGCGGCGGCGGCCGTGACAAGGCCGCCGGTTTTGAGGAAAGAGCGTCGGTCGGTAGGATTTGACGGATTCATGAGTGGACCTAAACGACCCTCCACCCGCCGTTCTTACCAGAAAAATCAGATTCAGGGAGCTTCAGGAGCGGTGCTGGCATCATCCCCGTAGAAGCTTTTGATGTAGCCGAACTCCACCAGGGTATCCTGCCACGGCGCCAGCACGTTGGGATCCTGGAAAATGCGCCCGCTCATCGCCAGCCATTCCTCCGCCTTCAGGAGATCCTTGCTCTCGTATGCCAGCGCGGCCTGCGCGAAGTAGTAGAAAGGCGACTCATCCAGATAGTCATACTTGCCCGCCAGGAGGATCACCTCGTTTTTCTTTCCGAGCTTTTCCTTGCACAGCAGCAGCTTGAATTCGACCAGCCGTCCCAGCGCGACGTCGTTTTGCGGCAGCAGGGTGAGCAGCTTTTCAAAGGCATCGTGGGCTTCCTGCCATTTCCTGGTCACGAACAGCACCTCCGCGATGTTGAACTCGATGCTCGGATTGTTCGGCGAGAGCTGGCTCGCCTTGCGGAAATCCTCCATCGCTTTGTCGAAGTCGCGGAACTCAACGTAGCAGGAACCACGGAGATTGTAGATCTCCGGAGCTTCCTTGAAGATTTTCTCAGCCTTGAACAATTCATCCAGGGACTCGAACACCCGCTTCGCCTGAAACAGCCGGGAGGCCTCCCCCAGGTGTTTTGCGAATTCCTTCCGCTGCTCTTCGGGCAGATTGAGGAATGCCTTCTGGTTCGCGTTGAGTTCCTGCTTCGGTGCTTCGCCTTCCTTCTTCGGATCAGCGGCCGGGGTGGGCGCGGGAGCGTCCTGCGCCATCAATGGAGCAAGTGCCAGGGCGAGAATGAGGGATGAGAAAGCGGAAAATTTCATAAAGGGGCGATTCCTGTGTTCAGGCTAAACCGCCGGAACGGAGTCGGCAAGCTGTCGTTCATCTCGAAAATCCTCAGTTTTTCACATACCGGGACTCGATCAGCGTGTCGATGAACGGAGCATTCAGTCCGCGGTCCGGGTGGAAGGCCTTCACGTCCTGAAGAAACCCCGCCGCAGCGCCCCGGTTCCGGTTTTCGAATTCGATGACCGCCTTCGCATACCATTGGAACGGAGTGGTGGCATCATCGGCGCGCTTGGCCGCCAAGGCACCGGCGTCCGCCAGGGCACCCAGCTTGCAATGACAGACCAGCAGCTTCAGATCGACCAAGGCTGCGAGCGTTCCATCTCCACCCGCCAGCTTCGGCTGCAGCGCGCCGAACGCTTTCATCGCCTCCTCCCACCGATGTTCCACGAAATGAACCTCCGCGATGTTGAAGGAAATGCCCATGTTCCCCGGCATCAGCGCATCCGCCTTTCTGAAAGCTTCCATCGCCCGGCCGAAATCCCGCGCCTCGACATGGCAGGAGCCCCGCAGGTTGTGGGTTTCCGGGGAACCGGCGAAGATGGCTTCCGCTGCCGCCAGTTCATCCAGGCTTGCGGGGATCCGTTTCATCCGCAGCAGGCGTGACGCCTCGCTGACATGGGCTGAGAACTCCTTCCGCTGGTCTTCGGTCAGTTCATGGAATGCCTCCCTCCCCACCACGCCTTGTTCCTGCCTTGGTTGCACCGGTGGAGCTCCCCCCGGAACATCCGCGACCGCCGCGTTGACGCCCAACAACCCGACGACGGAACCGATCATGCAGAAGGACGCTTTTTTCATGGAATTCCCGTTCTATCGCAAAATGCCCGGGGTTCAAGGTTTCTGTTCTTGGGATCCCTTGTGATTTTGGGTTTCCCCCGGCCTGCGGGGGTGCTTCCCTTCCCCTGCAATCCATGAAGATCGGCCTCGCGCAAACCAACGCCGTCATCGGGGACTTCCCCGGAAACATCAAACGCATCCTGGCCGCCTACCGCGAATGTCTGGAAGCGGGGGCGGACCTCGTCATCACACCGGAAATGGCACTTTCCGGCTATCCGCCGCGCGACCTCGTCTTCAAATCCCAGTTCGTGCCGAAGTGCCTGCAAGCGCTGGACCACCTCGCGGAAGGCATCCGCGAGGTCCCGCTCATCGTCGGCTATCTGGACCACAACACGTCCGCCCGCCCCGGCAAGCCGTTCCGGAACGCCGCCGCCTGGCTGGAGGGTGGGGAGATCCGCCACCGCATCTGGAAAACCCTGCTCCCCACCTACGATGTGTTCGATGAGCGCCGCTACTTCGAACCCGGGGAGTCCTGTGAGCCGGTGATCTGGAAGGGACACCGCATCGGCATCACCATCTGCGAGGACATCTGGACGGAGGACTACCTCCAGCGCCCGCTCTACGAGAGGGATCCCGCCGAGGAACTGGCGGCGAAAGGCATCGATCTCCTCCTCAATCTCAGCGCTTCCCCCTTCCACCTCGGAAAGCCCGCGCAGCGCCGGGAAATGCTGGGCGCCGTCGCCAGGCAGGCGAAGGCTCCCGTCGTCTATTGCAATGCCACCGGCGGGCAGGACCAGCTCATTTTCGACGGCCACTCGGTGGTCGTCCGTGCGGATGGAAGCACCGCCGTGCAGATGTCCGGCTTTGTGGAGCAGACGCTGGTGATTGACCCGTTCGATGCCGCAGCCGGCGCACCGGTCACGGATGAAGCGGACGCCGCCCAGCTTTACCACGCCCTGGTATTGGGCCTGCGCGACTACGCGACGAAGTGCGGATTCACCAGTGCCTGCCTCGGCCTCAGCGGCGGCATCGACTCCGCTCTCACCGCCGTGCTGGCGGCGGACGCCCTCGGCGCGGAAAACGTCCACGGCCTCACCATGCCCAGCCCCTACTCCTCCGGCGGCAGCGTGGATGATTCCGTGGCCCTGGCGGAAAGCCTTGGCATCCGCTGCGACAGGGTGCCCATCAGCGACATCTACCATACCATCAAGGCCACCCTGAAACCGCTCTTCGCCGGCAAGCCGGAGGATGTGACGGAAGAAAACATCCAGGCCCGCATCCGCGGCGTCCTGCTCATGGCCCTGTCCAACAAGGACGGCCACCTCCTGCTCACCACCGGGAACAAGAGCGAGCTGGCCGTCGGCTACTGCACCATCTACGGGGACATGTGCGGCGGGCTCGCCGCCATCTCCGACCTGCCGAAAACCCGGGTCTACGAACTCTGCCGCTGGATCAACCGCGAAAAGGAGATCATCCCGTGGAACACCATCGACAAGCCACCGAGCGCCGAACTCAGGCCGGACCAGAAAGACCAGGACACCCTGCCTCCTTACGACATCCTGGATGCCATCCTGGAGCTCTACGTGGAGCGGCAGCTCTCCACGGACGAAATCATCTCAGCGGGTTATGAGGAAAACATGGTCCGCTGGATCCAGCGCCGGGTGGATCTCAACGAGTGGAAGCGCCAGCAGGCGGCTCCCGGTCTGCGCGTCACCTCGAAGGCATTCGGCATCGGCCGCCGTATGCCGGTGGTCCAGCGTTTCGTCGGCTGATCCCGAATCCTCCCTTTCCCTCACTTCCGCACGCTGTTAAACAGGCTTTGTTGACACCCCCATGACTCTTTCCGATGCGCGCAAAACCCTGGGACTGGGACCGGACGATGATCCGCGTCCTTTCCTGAATGAATTCAAGGAGGCCCGCGAGCGCATCGCGGAAATGGTCCGCACCGCCCCGAATGACATCCTGGCGGAGCGCTACCAGAAGGGCCTGGTGGATTTCGACCAGGCACTGGCCGCCGTGCGGGAGCACCTGGAAGCCGTCGGCCTCCTCCCACGCCCTTCCGGAGGCCTCCAGCCTGCGCCCGAGGTGGAGAGTCCTCCTGCCGCAACCATCCCTCCGGTCGCCGCCAATCCCGTTCCTCCCGCCACCGGGGAACCCGCCCAACCGGTAACGGCGGAGGAAATCCCGCCCCCACCGGCTCCCCTTCCCACCGACGCCGAAGCAGTCGCCCTCCCTCTTCCGACACCGCCCACCGGGGTGGCCGTGGAGTCCGCTTCCCCACCAGCTCCGCAAACACCACCTGAAACCCCAGCCGTCGCCGTTGCGCCACCGCCAGCCCCGGAGACACCGGTTCCAGCTTCTCCGCCCGCAGGCAAGCCCGCTCCTGAGAAACCCGCTTTCATTTTCGAACGCGCGGAATCCCTCCCTCCATCCGCTCCTCCCCTTCCTCAAATCACGGACGTTTCGGATGATGAGGCTGAGGACGATGTTCCTGTCCGGGGTTCAAAACGTGCGGCCCGCGTGGCATGGTTGCTCACCGTCATCCTGCTGTGCATCGCCGGAATGATGTTCTACCTGAAACGGGAGGAAGACCTGCGGCTCCAGAAACTCGAGGAAGTCATCGAGCTGGGGAAAAAGGGCTACTCCATGATCGAGAACCGCAGGTGGCCGGAAGCCGCCCGGATCTTTGACCAGATTGAAAAACTGAATCCCGAATCCTCCCTCCTCACCGAAGGGCGTGCGAAAATCGCAGCCGGCATCGCGGAAGAGGACAGCCAGTTCATCGGCTTCCTGACCGGACAGGCGAAGGCCTCCCTGGAAGCGAAGCGGTGGGATGAGGCCACCGCCTCCGCCCAACAGGTGCTGGACCGTTTCCCCAACGAAAAGGAGGCCACCAGCCTCCTCAAGCAGATCGCCGAAGGGAAGGCGCTCGAGGCGGACCGTCTCACGCTCGCCTCCGCGCGTGACATGCTGCAGCAGCGGAAATGGGACGACGCCATCTCCGCCGCCAACAAGATCCTCGCCTCCCGACCGGGTGATGACGACGCGGAGGCCTTGCTCGCGGATGCGACCGCCGCCCGGGACAAGGCCGCCGCGGACATCCGGAAAGCCAGGGAGCTTCTCGGACAGGCACGCGCGCGGGACAAGGGCCAGTTCGACCAAGCCATCCTTGATCTGCTCCGCGAAGCCAGCCTCCTTTCGCCGGAGGACCCGGAGATCAAGGCACAGTTGGAAAAGCTTTCCTCCTATGCCCGCACCATCCGTGTTCCCGGGGATTTCGCCACGCCGGCGGAGGCCCTCGCCAAGGCACGGGACAGGGACCGCGTCATCATCGCCGCCGGCACATGGGAAGGTCCGCTGGTCGTGACCGCCGCCATCGACCTCCAGGGTGCGGGTCCGGACACCACCATCGTCCAGTGCGCGGCACAGGATGGCTCCCCCATCACTCTCGCGGCCAATGCGAAGGGTGCCCGTGTGACCGGTTTCTCATTCCGCCATGAATCATTCGATCCCGGAGAGGAACGCTATTCCGCAGGCCTTGTCCGGGGAGTCGCGGTGGATTTCGTGGACTGCCGCTTCCAGGACGCCAGCGGTCATGGACTTGCCGTCATCGAGGGCGGGCACGCCATCATCAACCGCTGCCGCTTCGCCGACAATGGCTGGAACGGCGTGGCCGCCTCCGGACCCGGCACCCTGTTGGAAGTCCGGGAGTCGGAGTCCCTGCGGAACTTCGGTCACGGCATCGAATCATGGGACGGCGCCGCCATCATCCTCGTCGGCAACCGTTGTGACGACAACAGCGCGAACGGAGTGCACGCGGACAATGGCGGTGGCTCCGTCTCGCTCGAGAAAAACCAGTTCTCCGGCAACCGTGAGTTCGGCGTGGTCCTCAGCAGCGCCGGCTCCGGCAGGGCCACGGGCAACACCGCCCGCAACAACCTGCTGGGAGGCTTCGCCATCCGTGCCCCCGCCGCCGGTGTGGCGTTCTCAGGAAACGAGGCTTCCAAGAACACCGGCCCGGGCCTCATCCTCGACATCGGTCTGACCGCCGCCAGCTATTCCGGAAACACCAACGTCGGCAACCTGGGCCAGCAGGTCCTCCTGAACGCGAACCTCACGGTGAAGGACGAACCTGCTCCGGAGAAAAACGCGGAGACCCCGCCGAAGGCAACCGCCGTACCCGAAGACCAGTGACAGCCGGCGGCAGGGGAATCCCAGGATCCTGGAGAATGGCCCCGCCATGGAGACCCGCAGCCAGGCAGGAACCGCAGGCCGGATCAGCGCAAGCTGCGCGGACGTAATGCTGTTCCGCCATCCCCGGAAATGACCAGTTTCCCGCCCTTCAAACAAACGGTGTTCCGGGCCGACGCCGGGACCGTCTGCACCCGCACCCCTTCCATCCCAGGGCTCCTACATTGGGGATGGGCAGTTCCCTGATACGTGCATTTTTCAACCGCCATGGAAGCGAAGCGACATGGCGGTTGGATTTCTCCCTAATGTAGGGACCCTGCCTTCCACCCCCTCCTTTATCCTTGCGCCTCACTTTCTCCCGGCAAGAATCCGCGCCCGCGCTTCGCGGTTCCATCCCCATGAGCGACCCAGTTCCCAACGCGTCCATCGAGCAACTCGGCGAAATTTTCCGCAACCATGATTCCTTTGTGATCATGAGCCATGTCCGTCCCGATGGGGATGCCATCGGCTCACAGATCGGCCTCGGTTTCGCGTTGATGGCCGCCGGGAAAAAAGTCCGCCTCATCAACGAGGATGGCCTGCCGGAGAATCTGGCCTTTCTGCCCGGCTCCGAAAAGATCGAAACCCCACCCGCGGAACCGCTCGATGTGGAGGTTGCCATCGCGCTGGACACAGCCACCAAGCCGCGTCTTGGGGACAACGTGCTGCACGCCGCCTCGAAAGCAAAGGTCCTGCTCAACATCGACCACCACATTTCAAACCCTTCCTACGGTGATCTGAACCTGATCGACTCCCACAGTCCGGCCACCGGCCAGATCATCTACAACATCATCACCGCGCTCGGCCTGCCTCTTCCCGCGGAGTCCCGCGACGCCATCTACGTCGCCGTCTCCACGGACACCGGCTCCTTCCAGTATCCCTCCACCACCGCAGCCACCTATGAAATGGCGGCGGACCTGATCCGGCGCGGACTGGACGTGGGGACGATCAACTCGAAGACCTACGATGACCATCCCTACCGCCGCGTGGAGCTCATGCGGGCGCTGCTCAACACGCTCCAGCTCTCGCCGGATGGAAAGGTTGCCAGTTGGGAACTGAAGGACAGCACCCGGCTGGAGCTGGACCTGCGCCCGGAGGACAGCGAGGGACTCATCGACATCATCCGCGCGATCCGCGGAGTGCGTGTGGCGGCTTTCTTCGAAGAGCTGCCGGACGGAAAGATCCGGGTCTCCATGCGGTCGAAGGACAAGAGCGTGGACGTCTGCAAAATCGCCATGCAGTTCGGTGGCGGCGGGCATTCCCTCGCCGCCGGCATCCGGATGGCGGGCCCCATCGGGGAAGCGCGGGCCAAGGTGCTCGCCGCGGTGGAGCAGGCCATCTGAGCCATCCCGTCCACCGGCGAATCATTTTTTATCAAACATGAGAAGAAATCCATCGGATGACAATGGTCCCAGCGGTGTGCTGCTGATCGACAAGGCCCCGGACATGACCTCGCACGATGTCGTGGCGATCGCCCGCCGTGCCCTGAATACAAAGAAGATCGGCCACTGCGGCACCCTCGACCCCATGGCCACCGGCCTGCTGATGCTGGTCATCGGCCGCGCGACGAAGATCCAGGACCTGCTCATGAGCGAAGACAAGGAATACGAGGGTACGATGACACTAGGTGCCGTTACCTCCACCCAGGACCGCCAGGGAGAGGTTCTCGAATCGAAGCCGGTTCCGGAGCTTTCCGACGCCGAGATCAAGGGTGCCTTCGACAGCTTCATGGGCCCGTTCGATCAGATCCCGCCGATGGTGTCCGCCATCAAGAAGGATGGAGTGCCCCTCTACAAGCTCGCCCGCAAGGGCCAGGTCATCGAGCGGGAACCCCGCCCGGTCCACGTCACTTCCTACAAGATCACCCGCACTGCTCTGCCGGAGATCGACTTCACGGTGAACTGCTCGAAGGGCTTCTACGTCCGCACCTACGCCCACGACATCGGCGAAAAACTGGGCTGCGGCGGCCACCTCAGCGCACTGCGCCGCACCCGCTCCGGAAAATTCACGCTTGAGCGGGCCGTCACCGTGGACGAACTGAAGAACGCACCCCGCCAGGAGCTGTACAACGCTCTGGTCTCCCTCGCGGAGATATCGCTCATGCGGGGTGCCTGAACCCATCATGATCACCGTCAACCGCCTCGAAGATCTCCCGGCACTGGATGCTCCGCTGCATCTCGCGCTGGGTGTTTTCGACGGCGTGCATATCGGCCACCGGGCGGTGATCGGACGGGCGGTGGATGCCGCACGCCGTCAAGGCGGGCTGGCCGGCGTGCTGACCTTCGACCCCCATCCCATCCGGGTCATCGCCCCGGCCAAGGCCCCTTCCTCACTTCTCGCCACCCTCGGGCACAAGGCCCACATCGTGGGCGGTCTGGGTGCGGAGCTCCTCATCCCCCTGCGGTTCGACCAGGAACTGGCAGCCATGGACGCAGCCCGGTTTCTCGACCAATTGCTCGCGGCGCCGGTCCGCACCATCGCCGTTGGTGAGGATTGGAGATTCGGAAAAGGCCGCCACGGTGACGTTGAACTGCTCCAGTCCCGGGCGGAGACCTCCGGTTTCCGGCTGGAGGCCGTGCCCCCCGTCATGATTGAGGGCGAACGGGTGAGCAGTACCCGCATCCGCCAGGCCATCCGCGATGGGAATCTCTCCGCGGCGGCCACACTCCTCGGCCGCCCGTATTCCGTCTGCGGCCCCATCGTGCACGGCCGGCACCTCGGACGGACGATCGGCTTCCCCACCGCCAATGTCTCGACCGGAGATGCCCAGCTTCCTCCCGATGGAGTCTGGGCCGTCACCACTGCCCTCCCGGATGGGAAAGTCCACCAAGGTGTCGCGAACCTGGGTGTCCGTCCGACCGTGGATGGCACCACCCGCGCTCTGGAAGTCCATCTGTTCGACTTTTCGGAAGAGATTTACGGCACCGAATTGGAGGTCACCTTCGTGGAATTCCTCAGGCCGGAGAAGAAATTCGCCGATTTCACCGCACTTCAGCGGCAGATCGAGGCCGACGCCGCCGCTGCCCGGAAAATTCATGACCGGCGGCGAAGTCCAGGAGCTTGACGGATCGAAGTGTTCATATAAACACAAATTCATATGAACACCCTGACTCCTGCATTCAAGAAACTCCGTGCACTGTGCCTGTCCCATCTGCAGGCCCGGGGCTGGGTCCGGCGCCCCCTCCCCCGCCGGGAGTTCCAGATGGAGTTCCGGTGGCGCTAAAAAGGTGAATTTTCCCGGATTTTGCGCTTACCCTCCCGCGCCCGGCCCTCTATACGTCTCCAAAACCTTTGTATGGAGAACTCCAGAATTCTCATTCCTCCGACGGGCAGGGCCGCCTTGCTGGCCACCGCATGCCTGCTTTCCCCGCTCTTCGCGCAGGGGCCTTCCGACGTCTCCGGTCTCGCCGCCCGTGAACTGGCGAAACGCGGAACCAGCACCCAGGAAGCCCACGAGCTCCTCCTGAAAGGGGATGAATCCTACAACGCGGGCCGCCATGGCGATGCCGTGGAAGCTTACGCCGGAGCACTCTCCCTGCTGCCGGACGCGCCCACCACCGCCGAACTCCGGTCGGCCGCCAGGGAACGCTACGCCCAGGCATCCGTCGAATACGGCAGAACCTTGGTGAAGAAAGGTGATCTCGCCGGAGCAAAAGCAGCCGTGGACAAGGTTCTGCAACCGGACATCGCCCCCAACGATCCGGGAGCGCTCGCGTTCCGTGCCGACCTGGACGACCCCATCCGGAACAATCCGGCGATGACCGTGGACCACGGCAGGAATGTCGACCAGGTCCGCAAATTGCTCTATACGGCCGAAGGTGCCTACAACCTCGGTAAATACGATCAGGCACGTTCCACCTACGACGACGTGCTGCGCATTGATCCATACAACTCCGCGGCGCGCCGTGGACTGGAACGGTTGGCCGCGGCGAAATCCGACTACCAGCGGACGGCAACCGATCAAGCCCGGGCCGAGATGCTCGGCCAGGTGGAAGGGGCTTGGGAGCTTCCGCTCGCCCCCCTCCCGGTGGATCCAGCACTTCCCGGCCAGCTCGGGCAGACGGCGGACACCACCTTCGTCCCCATCTCCCGCAAACTCGACCAGATCATCATTCCGAAGGTTTCCCTGGAGCAGGCCTCCATTTCTGATGCCATCGACTTCCTGCGCATCCAGGTCTCAGCCAACGAAGGCACCGCGGGCACCATCAACTTCAACCTGAATCTCGGCGAGCCGGACAAAGCCGCCCAGATCAACGCGCTCAAGTTCGATCTCCAGCTCAACAACACGCCTCTTTCCCAGGTCCTCAAGTACGTCACCGACCTGACGAGAACCCACTATACGACGGATGACTACTCCGTGATCATCCAAGCCCTCGGAGGTGACGCGACCCGCCTGACTTCCCGCAGCTTCAAGGTCCCCCCGGGATTTCTGGCGAGCCTGAGCGAAGGAGCGTCCACCCCGGCCGCCTCCGCGGACCCGTTCGCTTCCACGCCTGCCGCCGGTGGAGGACTCCTGGCGAAACGGCTGGGAGCCCAGGAAGCACTGGCCATGCAGGGCGTGCCTTTCCCGGACGGAGCCAGCGCCACCTTCAACGCACAGAACAACACCCTCCGCGTCACGAATACGGAGACCAATCTCGACACCATCGCCCGCATTGTCGAATCCATCTCCGAAGCGGAGCCCGTGAACGTCATCACGCGGGTCACCATGATCCGCACCGACCAGCGGAACCTCGAGGAACTCGGCTTCGACTGGACCCTCGGCGGCGTCGGCTTCGACGGCGACCGCTACACGCTCAGCGGAGGGTCCCAGGGAAGTGGTGATGATCTTTTTGATGTACCTGTCACCATCCCCCCTGGCAACAGCCTCCGCCCGATCACCGCGGGCAACCGGAGTGGCGCCACCGCCATCGACGGAAATGCCATCGACGATCTCATCAACATGGGAAGCGACCGGACCCTGCCGGCAAACCGCGCCCCGGGCATTTTCCGCATTTCCGGCGTCTTCGGAGGCAACCAGGCGAACATGCTCATGCGGGGACTGAGCCAGAAGAAAGGTGTCGATCTCATGACCAGTCCCTCCACGGTCACACGGAACGGCCAGGCATCTTCCGTGCGGGTTGTGCGCGAGTTCATCTATCCGACGGAATATGAGCCCCCGGAGATCCCCCAGACCATCAGCTCGACGGAAATCTACCTCAACGGCGTCTACGTCGGCTCGGAGGGCAACAACTCATTTCCCGTGACGCCTGCCACACCAACTGCGTTCGACATGCGGGAAGTGGGGGTGATCCTCGAGGTCCTGCCCACTGCGGACGCGAACAAGCGCTTCATCGAAGTGGTCATGAAACCTTCCATCACTGATTTCGATGGATTCGTCAACTATGGCACCCCGATCAACATGCCCTCGGGCTCCGGTTCCATCCGCGTGACCGACAACTCGATCCTGATGCCGGTCTTCAGCACCCAGAGGGTGGACATCCCCACCCTGAGCGTTGCGGACGGCTCCACCATCATCGTCGGCGGCCTGCTCAAGCAGAACCTGCAGAGCGTCGAGGACAAGAGCCCGGTTCTGGGGAACCTTCCCGTCGTGGGACGCCTCTTCCAGTCGAAAGCCCACCAACCGGTATCAACCGCCATCATCTTCATGGTGAACGTCCAGCTTGTGGATCCCACCGGTCGTCCGTTCCGGCAGCAGCAATGACCCGTCGTTCCTTCCCATCATCCTAACCGCCGATGTCTTCACAACCCGCCGAGCCGGAGAAATATTCGCTCGATGAAATGCTGGAACGCTTGCAAGGCAAGTCATCCCCCACTCCTGAAGATTCGGGCGAACTGGTGACCCGCGCCGACGGTACCCAAGCCATCAAGGTGAGGAAGCGCAAACGGCGGAGCACCCAGCCCCACAAGGATGCGGCGAAGAAGGCGTCACGCCTGCGTGCCTTCCAGGTGTCTTCCGTCGTCGTCCTGATGATCCTGGCTGGCATGATTTTCGGAGGTCTCATCATCTACGCGAACAGCGCCCCCTACCGGAAAAAAATCATCTCGAAGTTCAATACCGGAACCGGTGCGAACATCCTCTTCCAGCAACTCCAGATCAGCCCGACCGGCATGGTTGCCCGGGGTGCGGATCTGGAATGGCCGGAGGGCAACCTGCTGAAATCCCTTTCCCTCACCGAGATCCGGGCGCAGTCCCTCATGGGCGGCGTCATCGGAAATCGATGGAGCGTCAATGAGGTTTCCGCCACTGGCGGGAAGCTCGTGATCGGTTCACAGCAAGGAGGGCAGCCACTCCGCTATTTCCCGGCGGCCGGGTCATCCCCCATCTCGGTCGAACGTCTGGCGGTGGCGAATCTCGATATTCTCCTTGGTGACACCAACGCCCCTTCCCTCCGCCTTCTCAAGACCGAGGGATCATTCTATCCCGGCAACGGTGAAGGGCCCCCCTCCGTCCGGCTTTTCAGAGGGGAAATGCACGTTCCGGAGTGGCCCGTCTTCCGGATGGACCGTGCACTTCTGGATATCAAGCAGAACGGCGTGGAGATCGTGAGCATGCGGCTCTTCCACGAACTCGACAACCTCGGGAACATCGAACTCACGGGAGCATTCGATCCATCCGCAACAGGCAAGGAACAATCGTTGGAGGTGAAAATGAACTCCTTCAACATGAACGGCATCGCAGGAACCTCCCTTGGTCACCTGGTGGCCGGGAGGGTGGACACCCGCGAGATCCCCGGAGGCAGGAACGAACTCTCTTTCTCATCTTCCAACCCCGCTGGCAGACTCCACGTCGCTTTCTCCTCTTCATCAAACTCCCTGCCCCGCCTCAACAACTTCTCATTCCTCCGGAAACTTTCCCAGCTCACGGACAATCCATGGTTCCTTGACCCCCTGTTCCACGATGGCTGCACCGGCATCCTCCATCGGGAAAACGGCGTGGTCAGGATCAGCGAACTTGCCATCGTCTCAAAAACCCAGCTCAAAGTCACCGGAGATCTCTCACTCGAAAAGAACGAAGTGCTTTCCGGAACACTTGAGGTGGGGCTCCCGGAAGCAACCGTCACCGCAGGCCGGAATCCCGCTCTCGCCCAGGTGTTCAAGGAGAGCAAGGACGGATTCCGATGGGTAACCCTCAAGATTTCCGGCACCAGCGGCCGGCCCGTGGACAACTTTGCCGAACTGGCGCAAGCTGCCGGCGAGACGGTGGGAGAGCCGGACGAGAGCAAGGATCTGTTCGAGACCCTCACCACTCCACAGGGCCGCTGATGCCTGTCCGCCCGCAAGGGGGCCACGGCGAACACAGGTTGCTCATGGGAACGGAGAACCACGCATCCGCGGCGACTCCATGCCGGAACAGACACTCGTTCCGGAAGGCAAGGCAACGGCCGGGCGGCAATCGTTGTTAGAAGCGCGGAATCAGATTTTTTGTGAAGATCAGCATGGCTTTCCTTTGAAAGGTGGTCCAATGTGTCAGGTGGACAAGGCGGATGAAACCGCCGTCCATTTCACCTGTAACACATAAAGAACCATGCAAACTGCCAACGTCAATCTGCCGATCACCGTCACGGTGCGCCACGAGCAAGTGACCGATGCCCTGCGCGATCACGTCCACAAGAAGATCGAAGGACTCCATCTGGACTACCCGCGCATCATCGAAGCCAAAGCCATTCTCGACGTTCAGAAAAACCGATTTATCGCCGAAGTCATCCTCCACTGCGCGAACCACATCCACATCGAGGCCCACACCGAGGGCAAGGACATGTACGCCGCGATCGACGAGACCGTTGACAAGATCGCCCGCCGGATGCGGAAGCACAAAACCCGCCTGCTGAAGAAGAACCGCCCCCACCGGAACGAGTCGATCCGGCACCTGGAGGAGCGCTTCTTCACCGAGGACGCCCTCGATCACCCGGAAGAGGCGGAACACGATCCGGAACCGTTCATCATCCATCCGGACAACTACGCCATCAAGACGATGTACAAGGAGGATGCCATCATGCAGCTCGAGCTCTCCGACCGCCCGTTCGTGCTCTACAAGAGCGCCCGCCGCGGCTGCCTGACCATCGTCTACCGCCGCAAGGACGGCGAATACGCCGCCATGGACATCAAGGGAGAATGATCCTGCGGTAGGACCGCGTTCGATTGAAAAAGAAGAGCCGGACGGGAGGAATCCCGTCCGGCTTTTTCCTTTCTAGCGGAAGTAGTCGATTCCCACGCCTGCCACCGAATCCTCCTTTTTGTAGATCGCGGCATCGCCCGCGATGACCACGGCCAATCTTCCATCCTGCGTCCAGGAAATGCGCGCGGAATCCTGACCATCGATACTGAACACATTGCCGCCTTCTTCCGCCAACTGCCCTCCCACCGGCAGGATGGTGGCCTGGGTGTTGGAACCCGTCGTCGCCCCGCAATCCCGGGAAAACACCACCACCCGGTGCCTGCCGTCCGGCGAGGGCAGATCATGGGAAATCTCGTTCTCACACGCAGGATCACAACCCGCCAGCATCAGCAGCGGGGAAATCAGCAGCAGGCAGGATCTCATGCGCGTCCTCTTATCAGGGATGAATCCGAACTCCAAAAAGAAAGCAGGGGCGGGAGGCCTGCCGTGATGGTGAGCCATTCCGCTACATGCCATTTCACGACGGCTCGATAAGCCCACAGAGCTCCCGCAGCGCCGTACGATGAAAAGATGGATCATTCTTTATTGGGGTCGGAGGACGGCACCCATCCACCCTGCCGTAATGGCGCAGCCATTACGCTACGGAAGGATCCGCCGCTCTGATGGCGGAATCAGGATCGGAGGATCGCACCCGTCCCACGACGGCGACCGATGATCGCCGCCACCATACGAAGAAAGCCGGCCGGGAGAACCCGGCCGGCTTTTTGAATTTCAGACGGAGGAGGATTATTCCTCGCCCGGACGCCACTCTTCGGAAGCGGCTGCCGCAAGGTTGAACGCTTGCTCGAGGCCCACCATCTCGGAAGACGGACGGAGGCTTTCGAAGCTGGCGGACTCTTTCTTGAGCTGCTCTTCGGAGTAGTTGACGGCCTTGATGGAGAGGCCGATGCGGCGCTCCACCTTGTCCACCTTGATGACGCGGGCTTCGATGGTGTCGCCCACCTTGATGATGTCCTTGACCTTCTCCACGTGGTCCTCGCTGAGTTGCGAGATGTGGATGAGGCCGTCGATGTCGCCGTCGAGGCTGACGAACGCGCCGAAGGAAGCGATCTTGGCCACGGTGCCCTTGACCAGGTCGCCCACCTTGAAGCGGCTGTCGATGAGGCTCCATGGATCGTCTTCGGTCTGCTTGATGCCGAGGGAGACGCGCTGGTTGGCCTTGTCGATCGCAAGCACGATGGCTTCCACTTCGTCGCCCTTCTTGAGGACTTCGGACGGGTGGTTGATCTTGCGGGTCCAGGACATGTCGGACACGTGGATCATGCCGTCGATGCCTTCTTCCAGTTCCACGAACGCACCGTAGGCGGTGAGGTTGCGGACCGGTCCCTTGATGGTCGCGCCGACCGGGTAGCGGAGTTCGATCTCGTCCCATGGGTTCGAGTCGAGCTGGCGGACGCCGAGGGAGATCTTCTGCTCCTCGATGGAGATGCCGAGAACGACGGCTTCGATTTCCTGGCCAATCTCAAGCACGTCCGAAGGACGGGTGATGCGCTTGACCCAGCTGAGCTCGGACACGTGCACCAGACCTTCGACACCGCGCTCGATCTCGACGAACGCACCGTAAGGGAGGAGCTTGGTGACCTTGCCCTTGACCTGTTGGCCGATGGGGTACTTGCGCTCGATGTCTTCCCATGGGTTGTCGGACATTTGCTTGAGGCCGAGCGACACGCGCTCTTTCTCGCGGTCCACGTCGAGGATGATGACTTCGACGGACTGGCCGATGTGGAGGAGTTCGGAAGGATGGTTGATCCGGCCCCACGACATGTCGGTGATGTGGAGCAGTCCGTCCATGCCCTGGAGATCGACGAACGCACCGAAGTCGGTGATGTTCTTGATGGCGCCGACGACCTTGTCCCCGACCTTGACGGTCTGGAGGAAGCGCTGGCGGAGCTCGGAGCGCTCGGCTTCGATGACTTCGCGGCGGGAGAGAACGATGTTCTTCCGCTCGTCGTTGACCTTGACGATCTTGAATTCGTAGACGTTGCCGACGTATTCGTTGAGATCTTTCGGTGGGATGATGTCCACTTGGGAACCTGGAAGGAATGCTTCGACGCCGACATTGACGGTGAGGCCGCCTTTGACGACGGACTTGACCTTGCCGCGAACGAGGCCGCCGTCCTGGAACACCTTGACGATCTTTTCCCAGTTCTGCTTGTGGGCTGCCTTCTCCTTGGAGAGGACGACCATGCCTTCGTCGTTTTCGAGTTTCTCGAGAAGGACTTCGATTTCATCGCCGACTTCGATTTCCTCGTCCTCGAATTCGTTGGACGGGATCGCGCCTTCGGACTTGTAGCCGATGTCGACGAGGACGACCTGCGGGCGGATCTCCAGGATCGTGCCCTTGACGATCGATCCTTCGCGGAATTCGCGGAACTTGGAATCGATCAGGTCGCTGAGTTCTTGGTTTCTGGGTTCCGCTGGTGCGTAAGCCATTTTGTTTGTTTGGTTTATGGTTTGGTTGTGGGTTCGTTTTCCTTCCGACATTGTCCCGATCGGTAAAAGCGGACAGACACCGGGACTCCAACCGTCTGCCCGCCCGAAGAAAAGCGGACGGCGAAACTACGATTTCGGCCCGCTTTGACAAGCCGAAACCCGCATGAAATCAGGGTTTTTGCGATGGATGGGAATCCGGTTGAGCCGCGGGAAAATCCCGGTAACTTCCCGCACCATGGATCTGAAAGCTCTCACCCTCTCCGCCGTTGTCCTCTCCGCCGTTGTCCTCTCCACGCTGCCGCTCCACGCGGAAGTCGCTGGCAAACCCATCGCCAAGGGCTTCGAGCGCCCGGTGTGGGCGGGCGTGCCACAGGGTGTGGAGGGCAAGCTCTGGGTCATGGAGCAGGCCGGGCGCGTGTGGATCGTGGACATCGCCAGCGGGAAATGGAGCGACAAGCCGTTTCTGGACGTGCGGGAGCTGGTCAGCCGGAAAGGCAATGAGGAGGGCCTGCTGGGCCTCGCCTTCCCCAAGGATTTCCAGACCACCGGCCGCTACTACGTGAACTACACGGACAAGGAAAAGCAGACGAAGATCGTCCGCTACACCTCCGCGGACAAGCAGACGACCGACCCGGCGACGGCGGAGGAGATCCTGGTCTATCCCAGCGAGTTCGAGAACCACAACGGCGGCTGGATCGACTTCGGGCCGGACGGTTACCTCTACATTGGCAACGGTGACGGTGGCTCCGGCAACGACCCGAAACAACGGGCACAGGATCTGGGTTCCCTGCTCGGCAAGATGCTCCGGATCGATGTTTCCCCGGAGAAGGGCTACAAGGTGCCAGCGGACAACCCCTTCGTCGGGAATGCCAAGGCAAAGCCGGAGATCTGGGCCTATGGCCTTCGGAACCCGTGGCGGAACTCATTCGACCGTGAGACGGGTGACTTCTGGATCGCGGATGTGGGCCAGAACCAGTGGGAGGAGGTCAATTTCGTACCGAAGGGCAAGGGCAGTGGCGCTGACTTCGGCTGGAGGCTGCGCGAAGGACTGGTGGCCACCCCGACCGGCGGTGTGGGAGGCGAGGCCCCAAAGGCATACGAGCCGATCTACGTCTACAAGCACGGCATGGGTGAGAAGGAAGGCCTCTCCATCACCGGTGGTTACGTCTACCGCGGCTCCGCGGTGCCGGAGCTGAAGGGCCGCTATGTTTTCGCGGACTACCAGAACCCGCGGATCTGGTCCTTCGTGGAAAAGGACGGCAAGGCGACCGACTTCAAGGATCACACGAAGGCACTCCAACCCGAAGGCGGACGGATCAACCTCATCTCCTCCTTCGCGGAGGACAACAAGGGCGAGATCTTCCTGCTCGACCACAGCGGTGTGGTCTACCAGATCGTGGAGAAAAAGTAAGACAGGTGGAATTCACGCCGTGCTGGGCAGAGGCACTACGTCTTCCTCCGTGATGAGATACCTCAGGGCGCTGTGCTTCCCAACAAGCTGGGGGTCCGCGGAGAGCACTCCGTCCGCGAGTGCCCGTGCCTCCCTCAGCAAGGCGGTGTCCGCGAGGAAGTCGACGAACTTCAGGTCGGAAACGCCGCTCTGCATGGTGCCCAGGACATCCCCCGGGCCGCGCAGGCGGAGGTCCGCTTCCGCGATCTCGAATCCGTCCGCGGTCTGCTCCAGCACCTTGAGCTTTTCCATGGCTTCCGGTGACTTCCCGTCGGTGAGGAGGATGCAGTAGCCCTTGTGCCCTCCCCGGCCGATGCGGCCGCGGAGCTGGTGGATCTGCGCCAGGCCGAAGCGGTCGGCGTGGTGCAGGATCATGACGCTGGCATTCGGCACATCCACGCCAACCTCGATGACGGTGGTGGCCACCAGCACGGAGATTTCCCCGTCCCGGAAACGCCGCATGACCTCCTCCTTTTCCTCGGGCTTCAGCTTGCCGTGGACCATGCCAACCTCGTAACCGGAAAGCCGCTTTTTCCATTTCTCGAAAGCCTCGGTCGCGGACTCGATCTTGAGCGCTTCGCTCTCCTCCACCAGCGGATAGACGAGATAGACCTGCCGGCCTTCCTTGAGCTGTTCCTTCACGAACTTCGTCACGTCCGGCTGGGATGCCTTCACCCGCATGGCGGTGATGATCTTTGATCGCCCGGGTGGCTTCTCATCGAGCAACGAGACATCCAGATCACCGTAACTGGTCATGGTCAACGTGCGTGGGATGGGCGTTGCGGTCATGACCAGCACATCCGGCATGACACCCTGACGGATGAGCGCGGCACGCTGGGCGACGCCGAACTTGTGCTGTTCATCGATCACCACCAGGCCGAGATCCCGGAAAGCAACGGAATCAAAGAACAAGGCATGGGTGCCGATGATGATCTGCGGCTCCCCCTCGATGGGCAGGTGGGTGTCCTCCCCTCGGTTCCCGGTGCGCAGCGAAATGCGGATGCCCAGAGGGTCCAGCCAGCGGCGGAATGTGAGGTAGTGCTGCTCCGCAAGGATCTGGGTTGGGGCCATGAGGACGGCCTGGCAGCCGGAGTCAATGGCGAGCAGCATGGCAGCCATGGCGACGAAGGTTTTCCCGGAACCGACGTCCCCCTGGAGCAGGCGGTTCATCGGCAACGGGCTGCGCATGTCCGCGAGGATCTCCCGGATGGAGCGCTTCTGCGCGCCGGTCAGATCAAAGGGCAGGCTCTCGTAGAATCTGGTGAGGGAGCCGGTTTTCTTGCCCAGGATGCGCCCGCGTTTTTCCTGATACCGCGCACGCCGCCACACGACATTCAACTGGAGCGCGAAGAATTCTTCCAGGGCGAGACGCCTGCGCGCCGCCGCTGCCTGCTCCACCGACTCCGGGAAATGCACCTGCCGCAACGCCTCCACACGCGGGAACACGGGATCGATCTCGTGCGGGGGCGCCAGGCTCGCGGGATCGATCTGGAGCAGCAGCAGATGGATGATCTCCCGCAGCCGCCTCTGGGAAATCCCGGAGATGTTCCGGTAGATGGGCACGATGCGCTCGATGTGGATGGAGGCGGAGGAGTCATCATCCTTCACCACCTCGAACTCGGGATGGTCGATGATCAACCGTCCGTTCTGGTCCTTCACCTTTCCATAGACGATCACGTCATGGCCGGTGGCGATGACCTTCTGGATGAAGGGCATGTTGAACCAGCGGCAGGTGATCTTTCCGGAGCCGAACACGCCGCCGGTGCCGTCCAGCACCACGGCCTCATAGAACCTGCGTCCGGGGCCGAGGAAGCGCATGCCGGCATCGATCACGGTGCCACGCAGGCAGACGGGCTGCGCGGTGGACTGGGCGGGAAACCTGTCGAAGCGGCGGCGGTCCTCATAGCGCTTCGGGATGTGGTCCAGCAACTGTACGGCGGTGGCATACCCCGCAGCCGCCAGAGCGGCGGACTCCTTGCCCGGCAGCAGCGGCAGATTCACCAGTTCCTCACGCGCGGAAAACACGGCTGGAAGTGGATCAGTTGCCGCTCAACCCGGCAAGGCGCAGAAGGTAGGGATAACTGTAAATCCCCGTCGAGTGGCCGTCCGCCCAGAACACCTGCAAGGCATAGCCGCCCACGCCCTGGAACTTCACGAGATCGAACGCCTTCGGCCCATACTCCACCACCGGCTTCATCACACGACCCAGCGCGTCAGGCTCGCCCTGGCAAGAAGCACACGGGCATGCCCGCCGCATGAGCGGGAGCGCGATGTATGCCTCCGTGTCATCCGAAAAGGAAAGGGCGAGTTCGTTGCCGATGACGGCTGCCTGTTCGAGTACCAATGCCATGGCGGGATGATGACTCATCCCAGCTCGCCGTCCACCCGATAGGCACGCCCACCGAAAATCGCCGAGCCTACCCGCACATGGGTGGCTCCTTCCTCGATGGCCACCTCAAAGTCGCCGCTCATACCCATGCTCAGGGACGGCAGACGGACACCGGTTTTCCGCTCCATGGCATCGCGCAGTTCCCGCAGTTGGACGAACCACCTGCGGGACGCTTCGCCATCCGCACCGGGCGGCGGAATGGTCATCAGCCCCTGGATCTCCACCCGTTCCACGGCGAGGAGGTCATCGATTTCCCGCTCGAGTTCATCCGGCTCGAAACCACCCTTGGACGCCTCGCCGCCGACGTTCACCTGGAGGAACGCCTTCGGGAAAAGTCCGAGATCCGCGGCGACACCGCCGGTGTAGCGGGCGAGCTTCAGCGAGTCGATGGCGTGGATGGTGCCAAACAACGGCAGGATCTTCCTCACTTTGTTGGTCTGCACCCGGCCGATGAAATGCCAATCCAGATTCCCCGGCAGCATCCCGATCTTCGGAGCGGCTTCCTGCTGGCGGCTCTCTCCGAAAATCACCTGCCCGGCATCCGCCGCCTCCCTCACCGCTTCCGCCGGAAACGTCTTGGAGACGGCGACGAGTTCAACTGTCGAAGGAACACGGCCCGCTTTCAGGCAGGCCGCTTCCATACGCGCTTGAATCTCCCGGAGATTCCTCCCGATCCCTGACATGCGGATGCCTCAGTTTGCCTTTCTCAGCAGCCCGGCGGTCTTCGCGTTCTCCGTCATGTGGACAAGGTCACGCAGGACGTTGATGGATTCCCTCTTCACGGGGTCCATTCCGCTCGGCCACTTCGGAGTGTCATCCAGATCGGCATTTTCGTCCTTCGCCTTTCGCATGTACTCCGCGTTCTCAGCGGAGGGATCATATTCGCGCAGGCCCGGCTTGGCCACATCATCAAGGGTGAGCTTCATGAACTTCATCGAAGCCTTGTCTTGTTCCGCGATCTTCGAGAAGCGCTCCCGCCGCTCCGTGTTCCGTGCTTTCTGGGCCGCATCCTCACTATCCAGTTCTTTCTGCCGGGCTTCCTTGTTGAGGGATACCTTGTTGAGACGGATGCGTTCTTTCGCCTTCACCACATCGTCAATGATGTAACTGAAGTCCTTGTTCGCCTTCAATCGTTCCTGGCTCAGTTCCTTCAGGCGGGGCACGAAGAGTACCTGCGGGTCAGCGGCGTTGAAGTCCGCGGCAGGACGGATCCGGTCGTGCGCCAGTGGATTGTCGAGATACCGCTCACCGATCTCCAGCGCGTCACTGAGACTGGGGAACACCACCTGGGGAACCACTCCGTCCATCTGTGTGGAAGAACCGGAAGGGCGGTAGAATTTCTGGATCGTCATCTTGAGAGATCCGGCACGGTTCCTTGCCGCGAACAACGGCAGCATCCTGCCGATGTCCATCATCTGCTGCACGGTGCCTTTCCCGAAAGTGGAGGAGTCACCGACGATGACCGCGCGGTTGTAGTCCTGGAGGGCGCCGGCGAGAATCTCACTGGCGGAGGCGCTGCTCTTGTCCGTCATCACGACCATGGGGCCGTCATACATGGGCCGGCCGTTGTCGGCCTCCTTCACCTGCACCTGTCCGAGGGTGTTCTTCACCTGGACGACAGGACCGCGGTTGATGAAAAAGCCGGTCATGCGGCGGACCTCCTCAAGCGAGCCGCCGCCGTTGTTGCGGAGATCCAGCACCAGACCTTCGATCTTCTCATCGATCATCCGCTGCAGGATGCGCTCCACATCCACAGAGCAGCGGACATTCCCGTCATCGAAATCCGCATAGAAGGCAGGAAGAGTGATGACGCCGATGCGCTCCGCGGTACCATCGCTCTTCTTCATGTCGATGATCTCACCGCTCGCCTGGTCCGCCTTGAGGGCCACCTTGCCCCGCTTGATGACGACAACCTTGGTCTCACCGGGGGGTGCTCCCGCAGGTTCGATCTTAAGGGCGACGGAGGTGCTTTCCTGACCGCGGATCAGGTCGACGACCTTGTCGATCTTCATGAACATGATGTCCGTGAAATCCTCCGGACGCGGGCTGTTGAGGGTGTTCACCGCCACAACACGGTCGTTGAGTTTCAGGGTGCCCTCGCTGTCAGCAGGCCCCCCGACGACAATGCCCATGATCTTGGTGGCTCCATCCTCCTCCGCGGAAAGAAGGGCACCGATGCCGACCAGCTCGTTCTTCATGTCGTCCTTGAACTTGCTGATATCCCGCGCGCTCATGTAGTCCGTGTGGGGATCATAGGCCCTGGAAACCGAGCTGAAGAACATGCTGCTGATATCCTCGTCATCCACGTCCTTGACGCTGTTCAGAAACCGCTTGTAACGGAGGGAAATCTTTTCCTTGGGGTCGCGGTCCGTCTTGCTGGGGTCGGGTTTGCCCTTCTCCGCGGCCAGCTTGGTCATCAGTTCGCGGCGCAGCGTTTCACCCAGGACCGCCTCCTTGATCTGGAGCTTCCAGGTTTCCACCGCCTCCCGCTCATCCTTCGGCCACGGCGCGTCCTTGCGGCTGCGCATCACGGAATCCTGGCCGGTGAAATCAAAGGCTTCCTCCTTGAGGAGTTTCTCGGTGAGTGCGACCCGGGCTTCGACCCGTTTCTCAAAAACACGGTAAATTTCGGTGGCTGCCTCCACGCTCTTGCCCTGCAGCAACAGTTCGTGCAGCCGCTCGCCATACTTCGCATGGAAGGCGTCGATGTCGACTTTCGTGAAATAAAGGCGCCCGGAATCCAAATCCCCGATGTAGTCGTCGAGAAAAAGCTGACTCAGCTTCGCGTCGTACTGGATGCGCGCGAAATGACTGTTCTGCAGCATGATCGCCATCTGCTTGCCGACCTCATTGAAATCCGCCTGCTGGGCGCAAGCGGTGCAGGACGTTGCCACAAATACCGCTGAAAGTGCTGCTTTTCGAAACCGGGAGAGAATCATGGTGAAAACAAGGTGGGTGTTTCGGAAATTTCAAGAAATTGCCATCACTCAGGCAGATGTCGATGGATAAAATCCTAAAACTAGCGCGGTTGTTTCAGCCGTTTGTCTAGCCATCTGCGGAAAAACTCCTCCCTCGCCAACTCGTTCGCTTTGACCGGATCCTCCTCATCGAATCCGCCCGCGTGACGCGCCCTTTCCCCCACTTTCAACGCCTTGCGGACAACCTCACCGTTCTCCAGCAACTGGAGTGTGATCGTGGTCCCGGGACGGGTTCCCTTCACCTGCTCACGGAATTCCATGGCCATCCCTCCATTTTTCCACATCCGCTCCCCCAATCCGACAATGAGGGTGCCTTCGGTGATGCCTGCCTGACCGGCGGCGGAATCCTCGACCACCCTGGTTACCCGGATGGCCTTCACCAGTCCGCCATTCCCCGGCAATTTCACCTCCACCTCCTGCATGCTGATTCCAAGAAAACCGTCCGCATGGTATTCACGCTCCAGCACGATGGCTTTCAGGGCTTCCAGACAACGGGAACGGATCTCCGGATCCTCTTCGTCGCGCACCCGTCCCAACAAGACATCGGTGGACTTCACGGGTGCCTTCTCCGCCCATTGCCGCAGGAGCTTCTGGGCCTCCTCCCGCTCGACGAACTTATCCGCCGAAAGCCCCTCCAAAATGGAAGGCGGGATTCCAGCCTCCTGGCCGGATCCCGCCGTGATCAAACAACCTGCGATGATGCTTTTTGAAATCCCCCGAAGCGAACGTTCGTGCTGCTGGTGACCAAACATCGCCATCGCAGGGAAGAAAATCAGATCATTGCCCGAGGATGGTTTTCTGAGGCACCTCGATCGTGTCCGAGGGAGACAAAGGGATGTTCATGAACTGGGTCTGGGTGACATCGTAGCGGCGTCCTTGTCCGTTCCTGAACAGAACCACCCGCTTCAAGGAACCGAACTCCGTCGCACCGCCAGCCGCCTGGATCGCTTGGTAAAGGGTCAGCTCACGTGAATATTCCACGGGCCCCGGACGACGGACCTGACCACCCACCGTGACACTCTGCTTGTCCACACCCGCACCCTCCATGTTCGCAAAGACCTGGATGGTTGGGTTCCGGTAGATTCCCTCCGATTTGTAGCGGGACTGGATCACGTTCGCCAAGCTGCCCGGGTTCATTCCAACCGCACGGATCGGAGAAAGGTGGGGCATGTTGATCAAACCGGAGTCGGTCACCATGTACTGGCCGTTGATCTTCTGCTGCTCTTCGATGGGAACTCCCTGGATCGTGATCTGAAGCGCTTTCCCGACCTTGATTTCGCTCTGGGCGAGGGCAGGTGTGATCAGGGCCATCGCCGTCATAACGACGGCCAATACTTTTCTGAAATTCATGACGATGGGAATGGGGTATCGGGTTAGTAGAGCTCGGAATCATTCTCCCGCCCGCCGGTCTTCTGCTGGCGTGGTGCCGCAGCGGCGTTCACCGGAGGTCCTACCTGCCCTTCGGCAGGAGCATAGTAGGTGTAGTAGCTTGTATAATACTGATACTGGCTGTCGCTGCGGACATCCACGTTGTTCAGCACCACACCGATCACGTGCCCGCCAACATTCTCGACGGCCTGCTTCACGCGGATCAGCATGTTGCGCGGGAGCTTGCGGTGCTGCACCACGATCATGGTGAGGTCCACTTCACTCGCCAGAACCGACGCATCGCTGACACCGAGGATGGGTGGGCTGTCCACCAGCACCAGGTCGAAGCGTTGCTTCACATCCTGGATCAGTTCCGACATGCGGCGGGAATTGAGGATACCGGCCGCATCCGAAGGCAGAATACCGGATGGCATGAAGTAGAGGTTGTCCACCGGTGTCTGGAGAATCACATCTTCCAGAGCCAGCTCCGTCGTCAGATAGTTGGTGAGACCAACGGCATTGTTGATGTCGAAGAACGTATGGAGACGCGGACGGCGGAGGTCGCCGTCGATCATGAGCGTGGTGTATCCACCCTGGGCGCAGATATAGGCAAGATTGACCAGCGTGGTCGATTTACCCTCACCCGCACCACCGGAAACCACGGTGATCGCATTGTCCTCCGGATTCTTGCGGTTGAATTCGATGTTGGTACGGAGAATCCGGTAGGCTTCCGCATCCGGGCTCATCCCGCTCTGCTTGTGCAGGACACCCACATCCTTGGGAATCACCGCGAGAACCGGAACCTGCAGATAACGCTCCACATCCTCCAGGCTCTTCACGGAGGTATCGAGATACTCGAGGAAGAACGCGATGCCGACACCGAAGATCAGCCCGACCACGGCACCGAGCACGAGGTTCAAGGTCACGTTCGGACTGACGGGGGCTTGTGCGATCACCGGCTCTTCATGGACGGCGATGGATTCATCCCCCATCTTCGTCGAAACCTTTTCCGTCAGGAACTTGAGCTTCATCGTCTGCAGGAGATCGAGATCCGTCTCGAACTCGCGTTTCGCGTCCACATAGTCCTGGGTGTCAATTCCCTTCCGGACTGCTTCACCCTTCTTCTCGATTTTCAGGTTCTCGACCTGCCCGAGCTGCGCGGTCGCCATTTCCAGGCGGGCACGGAGCACATCCCGCAGGTTCACCACGCCGGCATCCAGGTCTTTCTTCATGTTCGCCACACGCCCACCCAGCTCAAGCACAGTCGGGTGACGGTCACCCAAACCCTGGGTTTTCGCCGCTTCAAGTTCACGCCGCATCTCAAGATACTGCGGGTAAAGGGTCTTGACGATGTTTTCAGGCAGATCGAGACCGGAAGCATAGACCATCAACTGCTCGCTGTCGTACTTCAGAAGGCTCTTGATCTGGCTCTCCAACTCGATCTTCTGCTGCTCGAGCTTTGCGTAGGCATCGGCCGCACTTCTCGCGGAATCATCCTCATCGACACCGGAGTTTCCGAAGATTGATTCGGAGCCACGGTAGATGATCTCCTTTTCGCGGACGATGTTCGAAAGAGCCTTGCGCCGCTCCTCCACCTTGTCTTCCTGCTCCCTGACCGCCTTGGACAGCTCTCCCAGAGCCATTTCGGATTCCTTCTCTTCAAGGCCATGCCGATATTGGCGATAGGCTTCAGAAACTTCCGTCGCCACATCGCGCGCATCCTCTTTGTTGACATGGCGGACCTTGATCGAAATCAAATCCGTTCCCCGGATGTTCTGGGTGGTGATGATCCGATATTTGAGCTCGGCGATGATCGCATCCCGGTCCTTGCCCCATTTCCTCACAAGATCCAGATTATCAACAACTTTTGCAATACTCTTGCTACTTTTGATTTTCTCGAACTCGGTTTCGAAGAAACGCGGGGTCATCCTGCCCATACCACTCGCTTCAGCTCCCCGCTCTCCGAAAGGAGACAGAATCTGACCGCGTGGTTTCACTTCGATAACCGCCGAGCTTTCGAACTTCTTGGGCATCACATAGGTGATGACCGCCGCCGTCATGAACACCAGGAGAAGCGTCAGAAGGATGACACCGTATCGGTTCTTGATGACCTGCCAGTAATCTACGGCATGAAGCGCTGCTTCACTCTGTTGGGCTGAGGGAGATTGCATACGTTGGGAAAACGGGGGTCGTTAAAAAGGATTGCCTGCAAACAAGAACTCCCGCAATGGCAAACATTGCGGGAGTTCGGAATAAGTCAAATATTCAGGATAATCGACTCAAGGATAGATCAGAATTCCGCGCGCACACCGACACTGAAGCGGTTGCGGTTGTAATCACCTTGGGCGAAGTCGGAATCGAAGTCAGTGAAGTTGTAGGTGGCCGTTCCGGTCAGGTAGTCGGTGAACTTCACCGAGAGACCGATGTAAGCGTTGATCACCCGGTCTTCGAGACCGCTTGCGGTAGGAGCAGGTCCTGGAGCACTCACCAGATTTCCACTGTCATAGTCGGAAGCGATGTAATCCACGCCGCTGAACACAGTGAACATCGGGGAGATCGCATACTCGGCGGAAATACCGATCCGCAGGGTCTGGCGCTCGCTGAAGTCATAGATGGCAGCTCCCAGAACCTGGGTGGTGTCATACGATTCGACCGAATAGCGCGCAAAGCCACGCACCGTGAACTGTTCGTTCACACGGGTGGACGTGGCCACTTCCAGGAATGGGTTCGTACTGGTGTCACCACCGTCCACATCACGGAACTGAGCACCAGCTTTGGCGATGATGATCGAGTTCGGGCTGAAACGGTGCTCAAGTCCGACCAGCAGGTAGTGGTCGTCGGAATCTTCCGCGAGACCATCGCCATCCGTCTGGGTGTAGCGATAGTCGAGGGTTGCCACAGTCTGCGGCGAGAGTTGGTAACGGAACTGGTTGTAGAGCGACCAGGAGAAACGATCACTGTTCGGCACATCGTCGTAGTCGAGGCCGGACAGAACGAATCCGGAGTAGGTGGCGAAGCGCTCGGACCAGCGGTAGCCGACGGAGTTGTCGGTTTGCCAGTAGAAGTATTCGCTCAACTGGCGGCTGGTTGCAAAGCCGTAGGAGTAATCCGGCTCAAGTTCGTAGGAAAGGAAGTTACGGCTGGAAACCCGGAGACGATCGTTGAAACGATGGGTCATATTGGCGCCGATACGGGCCTGACCATAGACATCATCGACATTGCTTGGAGCGTCCAAATAGTAGATCAAGCCGAGGCGGGCATAAACGTCCCAACTGGTCTGAGGAGTGATGCTGACAACGGAGAGACCGACATACGGATTGAGACTGAACGCGTCCTCCTTGGCACCGGCACCCGGGGTGACGTTGTTGTCATACACCGCATCAAGTCCGATCATCCACTTGAGAGGAAGGGAGTTCTCAGGCTCAGCACCGACGTAGTAGAGACCGCTGCCGGCACTGGCATACCCAGCCATCAGAAGAGAGGCCAGACCGAGGGAAAGTTGCTTTTTCATGTTGGGGAAGTTTTTTCGGGGAAACTAAGACTAATTCGAGCAGTTATCACTCAAGGATCAACAGGGGTGACAGGATCGACAGGAGGAATTACCTCAGGAGGAGGGGTGCTTCCACCGGTTCCAGCACCAGGTCCGCCTGCGCCACCAGGACCACCGGCACCACCACTACCCACACCACCAGGCCCACCAGCACCCACTGGAGCATCACCCGGGCGAGGACCAACCGCACCACCGCCGTCACCAGCACCAGCATTGCCAGAACCAGCAGCGGTGCTACCGGAGCCAGCACCGGAACCGTCCGCACCGGCAGGGAAGTCGAGAGGATTGTTGCCATCGGACACCATGGCGGAAGCCTGCCCGGCCGAGCCGGCCTTGCCGAGCTTCGCGATGACCGCATTGACCTTTGCTTTGGCATCCGGAGCCACGGCAATGGCGCATTGAGCGGAAAGGGTTGCCTGCTCGGGAGCCGCGGTTGCAGCTGCCTCAACAATCGCAGCCACAAGCGTCGGATCCGCCTGGGAGCCTTCGATCGCAGCCTTCACCACTTCGCACGCGCAGCCGGAATTTTCGCCAACCTGCTTGGAGACGATTTCAAGTGTCTTCTCACGATCAGCAGCCACGGCATGCTTCACGGAAACCGAGAGCTTGACACAATCGACAGCCGCGGAAGCGGACATGGAGCCAAGAGCGAGGCTCATGACGGCGAAGTAGATGGTCTTCTTCATTTGTTTAGGTGTTATCCGATTTTGAGAGTTTTATGGAGCGGGCAGCGGGAATCGAACCCGCATGTCTAACTTGGAAGGATAGCGCTTTACCACTAAGCTATGCCCGCGATTTCGTTGAAGATAAGACGCGATCCCCCACATCGGGGCAAGCCTTTTTTTCACTTTTGTCGGATTTCTTTCAGCGTTGTCCGAATGCAGCAATTCATTGCAATTCAAGCGATTTTTTCCGACTTTAATGCGGCTTTCTAACTGAATTCTTTCGCT
Source organism: Luteolibacter sp. SL250 (assembly GCF_026625605.1). Lineage (NCBI taxonomy): Bacteria > Pseudomonadati > Verrucomicrobiota > Verrucomicrobiia > Verrucomicrobiales > Verrucomicrobiaceae > Luteolibacter > Luteolibacter sp. SL250. The sequence continues at coordinate 1,669,906 of NZ_CP113054.1, read as the reverse complement.
ATCCCGTAGCGTCGATCCAGCGCCCGATCGCCAGGCTCCCTTAAAGCTGACGGCATTCAGAATTTTCTGCTCAGGCAGTTGGAAGCCGCCATTCCGTACCGCCACGGGCGTTCCTCAGCCCGGCTGATACCAATCCTTCGCCCCGTGATGATCTCCACCTGGCCACCCCGTCTGATCCCGGTGGATCTTCCCTCCAGGAAATTCAAACCATGGTGATTTCCATTGATTTCCAAAGCTTTGGTAAGTTTCCCGGGTCCTGAACAAAGTCCCTTCTCATCGGAAACTCCACGTCGTTGGCGCATTTTATCCAAACCCACGGTGGGCTCCAACGCCCTGAATAAGACAAATCCGTTCCCCTCCTGGGATTTGGTCAATACATTGAACAGCCAATGAACTCCGTAGTTGAGGTAGACGTAGGCAGCACCGGCATCGTGTCCGGCGATGAACCTGCGGGCACCCGGGCGGTTCCAGGTGTGGCACGCCGGATCATCGAATTCTTCATAGGATTCAGTCTCAACAATACGACCTTCACAGCCGTTCCACCGAAAGATGCACCCGATGAGCTCCCGCGCACAGACCCCGGGTGGGCGACGGAAGAAATCCGGGGTGAGATCCGCTCCGGGGAGCTGGACGGTGATCCAGGTTTTCAAAGTCCGGTCGGGTGGTCGATGAAGCTCCATGGAGTGCCTAGACGCTCTCCCAGCATGGCGGCAAGCGCCTTCACGCCGAAGGTTTCCGTCGCGTAATGTCCGGCATAGAGCAGGTTCACGCCCAATTCCTCCGCCAAGGGATAGCTCCAATGAGGACCCTCTCCGGTGATGAAGGTATCAATACCTTCCGCAGCCGCCTTCGCGATCTCACTTCCCGCCCCTCCCGTGGCCAGTCCGACGCGCGAAATCTCCGCCGGACCGCCGGGACAGAGATGCACCGGCCCGCCAACCGCCTTTCCAACGGTGGAAACGAGCGAATCCCTCCCACCCCGCCAAGTGCCGCGCAGGCCCATCGCCAGCCCTTTGGTTTCCATGAATGGCGTGATCTCCTCCAGGTCGATCGCCTGTGCGAGGCGGATGTTGTTCCCCCACCGAGGATGGAAATCCAGCGGCAGATGGGACGCATAGATTGCCAGATCCGCATCCATCGCCGTCCGTATCTTCCGGTAAAACGCGCCGGTGAGCGCCTGGGCACCCTGCCAGAACATGCCATGGTGGACAATGAGGAGGCCGGGACCACCAACCGCAGCCTTTGTGATGACCGGCAGGGAAGCATCCACCGCGGCAATGATACGGGGAACCCCGCCGGAGTTCTGGAGCTGGAGACCATTCATGGCCCCCGGGTAGTCCGGAATCCCGGTCGTATTGAGTTCCCCATCCAGATACGCCACCACCTCATCGAGAAAAGCCATGCCGGACGCTAGTCGTGGCGGCTCCAGATGACAACTCCGGGCGTATCCGCCACCTCCGCACCTGCCATGAAATTGGCGAGGTCCGGCGGCAGATCCGAACGCCATTCCACCTTTCCGCCCGCCCAGGGCACTTCAAGCACCGCCGCATGCAGCGCATGGCGCGGCAGATGCAGGCGGGACTTCAGATCCTCCGTCCAACCGGTACGCATCCACTCGATGTATTCCGCACCGTCTCCCGAATAGAGCTTGTCCCCCACGATGGGATGGCCGCCGTGGGCGAGATGGACCCGGAGCTGGTGCATTCGCCCGGTTTCCGGAAAGCAGCGGACGAGGGAAAATCTGCCCTCCACACGCTCGAAACGCCGCTCGACGAGGAAACGCGTGGAACATGGCTTCCCTCCTTCATGTGCGATCTGGCGAACCCATATGGTGGACGTGCCGATCTCACCGGCACGCAGGATGGGCACGCGGCATTCCCACTCATCCATTTCCGGCCAGCCATGGACCAAGGCGAGGTATTCCTTCCGCGCCTCCCGTCTCTCGAAAACCATTCCCAGTTCCCGCGCTGCGGCGGTGTGCATGGCCACCAGCACGATGCCGCTGGTGTCACGGTCCAGCCGCGTGACAATGGCCGGGCAGGCGCCGTTCTCCATCTCGTAGGAAAAGAGAATCTCGATCCCACCGAGCAAGGTCGGCTCCGGCTTGCGGTTCGCCGGATGGACGATGAGCGGAGCGGGCTTGTTGACCACGATCCAGTCCGGTGATTCGGCGATCACCTGGAAATCAACGACCACCTGGAGGCTCATGACACAGAAAATGAATCAACTACCGACGCTAAGGAAGATGCACCGGCCCCGGCATCCGGACAGAATGATGCCAGCGGCCCGGATGACTCCGGTCCGCTGGCATATCAGATCAAAAGGTCAAACCAAGTCCTAGGACTTGTAGCGGAGGCGCTTCTTGTGGCGGTTCTGCTTCATGCGCTTCTTGCGCTTGTGCTTGTTGATCTTGGTCTTACGGCGTTTCTTGATGGAGCCCATGGCTGTTGCGTTCGGGGTTGGTTTGCGATGAAAGGGTGAGGATCAGGGAACGATCTTGTTGAGCGGATACTCGATGATCCCTTCGGCTCCGAGGAGCTTGAGGGCCGGGATAATGTCCCGAACGATCACTTCGTCAATCACTGTCTCCACGGCGACCCAACCTTCTTCCGCAAGCTGGGAGACGGTGGGACGGCGGAGGGACGGGAGTTTTTCGAGCACTTCCGGCAGTTTCGCCGTTGGCAGGTTCATCTTGAGACCCACTTTTCCGCGTGCGGCGAGAGCGCCCTTGATGAGCAGGGCGATGCGCTCCATCTTTTCCTTTTTCCAAGGATCGAGCGTCGCTGTCTTGCTGGCGTAGAAGTGCGGGAACGAGGTGAGGAGGGTGTCAACGATGCGCAGACGGTTGGCCTTGATGGAGGAACCGGTCTCGGTCACGTCCACGATGGCATCCACCAGATCCGGCACCTTCACCTCGGTGGCACCCCAGGAGAATTCGACATCGGCGGTGATGCCCTTCTGCTTCAGATAACGCTCGGTGATGCCGACGCCTTCGGTGGCGATGCGCTTGCCCTGAAGGTCTTCCGGTTTCTGGATCGGGGAATCTTCCGGTACGACCAACACCCACTTCGTCGGGCGCACGGTGGCACGGGAATAAGGAAGCTCGGCGAGATCGACCAGGTCATCCTCATATTCGCAGGCCCAGTCGTAGCCGGTGATGCCGCAGTCCAGGAAGCCCTGGCTGATGTAACGACCGACTTCCTGGGCACGGATGAGGAAGACATCCAGTTCGGAGTCGTTCGAAGCGGGGCGCAGTCCACGGGACGAAACATAGATTTCGTAGCCCGCCTTCGAGAGCAGCTCGATGGTGGGCTGCTCAAGGCTGCCCTTTGGAATGGCGATCTTGAGTGTGTTTTCCGGCATGAAGGGGCCGGGGTTTACGCCCCCTATCCTGGGGAATCAAGCCAAGTTTCTGAAAAAGCGGGGCAATGTCCCCGCAACGGAATGAAATTCTCCGCTTCCCGGCTGAAGATCCCCTCACCTGCCGCCCAACTTTCCCGCACCAATTCGGTCCGGCGTTCCTCCAGTTCCCGCCGGATGGCGGACAGCCCGGCGATGTCCAGCGTGCCTTCCGCGAGGGGTTCCAACGACTCCTCCAGCACATCCAGATCATTGAGGTTCCCCAGATGCTCGGACAGCTCGTGCAACGTCCCGATCCGTGGATGCTCCCCACCCTCCCCGCCGGGCTGCATCACCAGGTCCAGTTGGTGGCGCAGCGTCTTGCAGGCCTTCCGCCAGTCGTGGAAATTCTCCGCCACGGGGTGGATCAGCGTGCGGCGCATGGCCAGCCGCGCCTTTTCAAAAGAACGGAAAAGCGCGCCCTCCATCTGTTTGCCCAGCCCTTCGGAGGGAACCACCCAGACACGCAGGCGGCGGCGTGCGCCGCGGAGCAGTGTCATCACTTCATCCGCCGCTTCTTCCAAATCCTCCGTCTTCACCGTCCCCTGATGAACGGACTGGATGCGCTCCACAGCCTCCTCCAGCGCCCTGCGCGCGGCGGGGTCGGACTGGTCCACCAGGTTTTTCACGAGTTGCAGCCTCACTTCCGCATCGCGGAAGGCGGAGAGCAGCCGCCCGGCATTGCGGAGATCTCTTTGCAGCTTCCGGTGGCGGCGTTTCCCCAGGGTATCCTGCAGCAGCCGCACCAACGCGCGCAGCCGCTTCAGGTCCTTGCGCACCTCATGGACGGCCTCCGCGGGTTGTTCGCGAATCCTCCGCAACCATTTCAAGGATCCGGCGATCCTGCGGCCGGAGATTCTCCGGATTTCATCATCCAGGTCCGCCGCGGGGTCGATGTGGTTGCGATGATTCATGGAGCTGCCGCTGTCGGGTCGTCCGCAGAGTCCCGTCGCGTGCGGGGACCGGCAACCGATATTGTGCCGGTCCGTGTGACAATGTGCGATGCCTCAGTGCTTCACCACGCGGAGCATCGGCCTGCCAACCGGGAAGGCGTGGGCGTGGGATGCGGACCTGTCCGGCAGGCGGCCCGCCACCATGCGGTCGATGTGGAACAGCAGCACCGTATCCCCATCCACATCCCGGCGTTCCGGCGGCGTGTAGGTGGCGGTGTGGAGCGCGCGCTTGCTGAGCTTCACCTCATCAATCGAACCCTGGAACGAACGGCCCGGGAGGCCATCCGCAGTGGTGTCCGCGCCGATGTAGAGGGGCAGCTTGTTGCGCGTGCGCTTGCCGGAGGCGGGTGCTGCGGCGACCTGCTTGCCATCCACATAGAGCCTCGCTTCGGAGCCATCATAGACGGCGGCCAGATCCGTCCAGACTCCCGGCTTGAGGACCGGCCCGGACTTCAGGCGCACGTATTTGCCATTCAGGTGGACGACGAAATGCACTTCGTTGCCACGGGAAATCAGGCCGTATTCCGAGTCCTGGGTCTTCGAGACGATGCCGCAGGAATCCAGCAGCGCCTCCGGATACACGCGGGCCTCCAGGGTGAACGGGCCGTCCGGCAGATCATAGCCGGCGGACTCCACCTTCATCCCGGACTCACGGTCCCGCATGTGGGCTGCGGTGGTTTCCTCCGCCGGGATGAATGCCTCATCCGGCAGTTGGCCGAGGCGGATTTCCAGTGGGATCACCTTCGGCGGCAGTTGGGTCCGCTTTTCACCTTCCAGGAGGTAGGTGTCCATGGTCAGTCCGGGGACGCGGTATTTACCGCCAAAGCCCGCGCCATCGCTGGCGACATCAAAGCTCACCGTTCCTTTGCCGCCGGGCGGGATGGTGGCGGTGCGGCTGGCCGGGGTGACGGTCCAGCCCTTGGAATCCCTCACGGTCACGGTGACCTCCAGCGGATGCTTCGTGGGGTTGGGGATTTCCAGCGGGTAGGCGGCGGAGCCCTTGCCAGCGGCGTCCAGTTCGAAGGGAGTCACCGCCTTCGGCCGGATGGCGCGCGCGCGGGAGATCTCATTCGTGCGCTCCGCGGTGTGGATGGAAGGATCCATCACGCTGCCGACGGGGATGGTGGAGACACTCACGCCATCCGCACGCACGGAGACGAGGTTGATGTGGTGGAGGAATCCGGCGTCCGGGTAGTTGCCCGCGCTGTTACCGCCGGTGGTGGCCAGCGTGTGGTACTGGATGCCGTCCTTCACACCATCGTGCCGCAGGCGGTGGATATGCCCGGCGAAGCAGGCGCGCACCCCGCCATGGGCGGCCAGCATGCCGTGCACCTCCGCCCAGTTGCTGCCGGGGTAGCGGTCCAGGTCCCAGCGCGGCTGGTGCATGAAGACGAAGACATTCTTCAGGTCCTTCATCTCCTCCAGCGACTTCCGGACCCACGCGAGCTGCGGCCCGCTGAACTTCTGCTGCGCCGGGTCCTTGAACGAGCGGCGCACGTCGGGCGTGTCCAGGTTCCCTTCATCCGAGAAGAGGACGAGGAAGCCACTGCCCTTGTGCGCGAACCAGTACCACAGCGGGCCGAAATGCTTCTCATAGGACGCCTCGTGCTCGCCCTGTGGCTTCCCATCGCCGCGGAAGTAGATGTCATGGTTTCCCGCGACTGGGAACCACGGCATGCGCAGCTTCCCCATGGTGCCGCGGTATTCCTTCATCTGGGTGAGCCATTCCTCCGTGCCATTGTAGCCCTGCACCAGGTCGCCGATGGTCATGACCAGATCCGGACTGATGAGGTTGGTCTCCGCTACCGCTTGCTCCAGCACCTTGATGCCTGCGGGCACGCCGCCGGTGCGGTCGCCGAAGACGGCGAAATCGAACGACTCCGCCTTGTCCGGCAGCGGCAGCGCCAGCGGGGCCGGACGGTCCGTGTGGATCTGGGCGGAGACGCCGTTGGCAGCGGCGAGCAGGAGCAGGCAGGTGAAGGCCGGGATGAAGGGTCTCATGTGGATGGAGTCAGGGTTTCGGGTTTCACGGCGGAGGCACCGCAGCACAGGCATACGGAGGCAGACACCGCCGGTGTTGCAGGCACCGGTTATTTCTCCCAGGCCACCCGGCGGAAACCACCGTGGAGTGACAATAGCTTCGCAAACGCATGCTTCCCCCCGGCGGCCATGATATTCCTGGTCCATGGCAGCTATGAAATGGTTACGATACGGAATCGCCATCACCACCGCCCTCATGGGCTGCCTCCCTGCGGCGGCGAAGGAGTTCAAGGTGATCAGTTGGAACGTCCTCTATGGCTTCAACCGGGGTGAACGGATCACCGAAGGTGCGGAGTGGCTGAGGAAGCAACAACCGGATGTGGTGGCGCTGCAGGAGCTCAACGGCTTCGACGAAAAGAAACTCGCGGAAACTTCCGCCATCTGGGGGCACGGCCACAGTGCCATCCTGAAGCTGGATGGCTTTCCCGTGGGACTGACCTCCCGCACCCCCATCACGGTGGTGGCGAAAATCCGCGAGGGCCTGTGGCATGGCTGCCTGCACGTCCGCACGGCGGACACCGACTTTCTGGTGATCCACCTCTGCCCCCACGACCGCACCGTGCGGGTGGGGGAAATGGAAAAGCTGGTCCCGGTGGTGAAAGGACTGCTGGGGGAAAACCGCCGCCTCTTCGCCCTTGGGGATTTCAACGACAAGTCGCCGCTCGACATCGACTTCACCAATGCCCAGCGGATCCTCATCGGGTCGGCGAAGCCCACGAACCTGACCGGAGGGAAGTTCTCCGCTCAGGTGGTCGGCGGTTTCATGGACGCGGGGCTGGTGGACTCCTGCGCGCCGCTGCCCGCCAACTTTTCCGTGCCCACCCGCATGAAACCACACGCCGCGGACCCGACCGATCAGGTGAAGTATCTCCAGAGGATCGATCTCATCCTCACAGATCCCCGCACGGCGGCGGAGGTCCGCACCGTGCATACCAGCCAGGATGTGGTGCTCAACTCCATCTCCGACCACTACCCGGTCATCCACTCCAGCGAGCGGGCGGAATAGTGGAAAATATCAACCGCCAATGGACGCCAATGGACGCCAATGGGAAAAATCATCGGCTGAAGGATTCTTGTCCATTGGCGTTCATTCGCGGTTGAACCACCTCCCTCCGGCTTTTCTTGCGTCTTGTCTCTCCGCCGTGCCGCCCTAGATTCCCGCCATGCCACGCCTCGCCCTGCTCCAGTCCGCCACCTTCTCCAGCAAAGAGGAAGCGTTCGACCACCATGAAAAGCTGATCCGCGAGGCAGCGGCAGGCGGCGCACAGATCGTGGCAACCCAGGAGCTTTTCCTGACCCCGTATTTCTGCACCGTGGAGGACACGGAGCGTTTCGACCTTGCCGACAAGCTTCCGGGACCGGTGACGGACCGCCTTGGCAAGCTGGCGGCGGAGCTGGGCATCGTCCTCATTTCCTCACTCTTCGAACACCGGGGACCCGGCCTCTACCACAACACCGCCGCGATCCATGATGCGGACGGCAGCCTGCTGGGCCTCTACCGGAAGTCCCACATCCCGCAGGACCCCGGCTTCGAGGAAAAATTCTACTTCACGCCCGGGGACACCGGCTGGCCGGTGTGGGACACGCGCTTCGGCAAGATCGGCGTCCTCATCTGCTGGGACCAGTGGTACCCTGAGGCCGCCCGACTGATGGCGCTGGGCGGTGCGGAGCTGCTCATCTACCCGACGGCGATCGGCTGGCTGCCCGCGGAAAAGGAGGAACTCGGCGCGGCCCAGCACTGCGCCTGGGAGACGGTGCAGCGCGGCCATGCGGTTGCGAACGGCTGCTACCTCGCCGCCATCAACCGCAGCGGCACCCACGACGGCACCGAATTCTGGGGCCGATCCTTCGTAGCGAACCCCTACGGTGAGCTGGTCGCGAAGGCTTCCACGGAAAACGAGGAGATCCTCTACCACGACGTGGACTACAAGAAGGTGGAGGATTTCCGCCGGATCTGGCCTTTCTTCCGCGACCGCCGCATCGACGCCTATGGCGATCTGACGAAGCGCTGGAGGGCGTGACAGGGACGACGCCGAAAATCCTCGCCGGATGACCAACCCCGGAGGAGCATGAACGGACCGTGCCGCGATTCCTGAAAAAAGCCGCGCTCCTTTTCCTTCTCTCCGCCTGTTTTCCGGGAGACCTCCTCGCGCAGACGCCGAAGATCGACCCGAAGGCACCGGTCCTGACCACGGCCAGCGCGATCGCACGGCTCCCGAACACGTCGCTGCTGCAACCGGCGGTGAGCCTGGCGTCAGCCACCATCACGTTCATCGATCCGAATGGCACCACCTTCATCCGGGATGAAAGCGGGGCGACGTTTTTCCGCAGCAGCCGCTCCAGCAGCTACCAACCCGGACAGATGATCTCCATCAAGGGGGTGAGATTCCCCGGTCTGTATATCGGCGGCATCATCCCCTCGAAGGTGGACGTCCTTTCCGCAGGCCCTCCGCCCCAACCCCGGACACTCACGCTCCGCGAACTGGAAACCGGCCAGCACCACTATGAATTCGTGGAAGTGACGGGCGTCGGCCGTTCTTTCGAACTCACCGGGGAGACCACCGGCAAACTCCGCCTGAACGTGGAAGGCGGCATCCTGGAGGTCCAGTTCGACCAGGCACCGGAGGACGGATCCTCCCTGGTTGATGCCGAGGTACGTATCCGGGGACTGGCGGCAGGAGCCATCAATGACCACCGGCAGCTCGTTTATCCCTATCTCCGTGCGAGCGACGGAAACTCGATCACAGTCATCCAGTCTCCTCCAGCGGATCCCTATGGAACGGCGGACACACCGCTGTCTTCGCTTTTCGACTTTGCCAGGGCGGGTGCGGCCAGCCACCGGGTGAAAATTTCCGGAACCGCCCTGGGACCGCAGATCCATGGCAGCGTGTTCATCCGCCAGGACAACCGCAGCGTCCGCGTCATCATGGCCGGTCCATCCCCGGGACTACGGGCAGGAGACCATGTGGAGGCTCTGGGGTTTCCTGAAATGGGGGGATTCAGTGCGATGCTGGCGGACGCCACACTGCGGGTCACCTCACATGGCCAAGCCCCTCCCCCAGCCATCAAGCCGGGAGCGACCCAGATCAACAGCGGCGCGCTCGACGCGGATCTCGTCACCATCGAGGGCACGGTCATCCAGCAACTCGCGGACGACAGCACCTTCATCATCCGGACCCCCACGGATACCCTCCGCATCATCTCCCACGGTTGGAAGCTGCCTCCGGTCGATCCGGGGAGTGAAGCACGCTTCACCGGCATCTGGCTGGTCAAGGAGGTGCGGAGCACCAGCCGGAGCTACCGGGCAGCCCCAGCCGCCCATGAACTCTGGCTGCGCTCACCGGATGATGTCACCCTCCTTTCAGCCCCCAGTTGGTGGAACTCAACCAAGCTGTCCATCATGCTCGGCGTGGTGGCCGGAGCCGCTCTCCTCGTCCTCGTCTGGGCGGCTGTCCTGCAACGCCAGGTCGCCCGCCAGGTGAAGATCATCGAGGTGAAGGCCCAACGAGAAGCGATGATCGAGGAACGCCAGCGCATCGCCCGCGAGTTCCACGATACACTCGAACAGGAGCTGGCCGGGCTGTCCCTGCGGCTGGATGCCGCAGTGCCCCGGGTGGCCGATGAAAAGGCGAAGGGCTTGCTCGACCAGTTGCGGAAGCTCCTTTTCCGGCTCCAGACGGAAACCCGGGATTTCGTATGGGACCTGCGGGATGAGTCCCAGCATTCCGAGCCGCTGGAAACCTCGCTCGGCATCCTCATCGACCACCTGCAGACCACCACCGTCATCCCGCTGGACTACTCCGCGATGGCGGACCTGCCCGCAGTCCCTCCCCTGGTCCAGCACCATCTGCTGCGGATCGCACGGGAGGCTGTCAACAACGCCATCAAATACTCGTCCGCGAAGCGTGTCCGGATTTCCCTCACCCACGCACCCGGCGCCATGCACCTCAAGGTGGAGGATGATGGCGCGGGCTTTGACGTCGGAGGGAAGTCTAACGCGTCCGGCCACTTCGGGCTGCAGGGGATGAAAGAGCGCGTGCGCAAGCTGGGCGCGGAGCTGGACATCCGCAGCAAGCCCGGTGAAGGCGCCTGCGTGGAAGTCGTGCTTGCCATCCCTTCCGCCGCATAGGAACAGTCACCCCATGCAGGATGCCTCCCAACCGTTGCGTCTCCTTCTGGTGGACGACCATTTCGTGGTCCGCAGCGGGCTGGCCGCATCCCTCGCCCTGGAGGATGACATGAGCGTGGTCGCGGAGGCCGCCGACGCGAACGAAGCCGTCACCGCGTATGAGACCCACCACCCGGACGTCGTGCTGATGGACCTGCAGATGGGTGAAACCAATGGTGTGGATGCCGTTTCCCGGATCTCCCAAGACCACCCCGCGGCGAGGATCCTGGTCTTCTCATCGTTCGCACGGGACGAGGACATCTACCGCGCCATCCGCGCCGGGGCGCTCGGCTACCTGCAGAAGGCCGCCCCGCGGGAAGACCTGCTGGAGGCCGTGCGCCAGGTTTCCAAGGGCAACCGCTACCTGCCGCGGGAGATCGCCCAGCGGCTGGCCGAACGGCTCAGCCGTCCGGAACCCAGCCCGCGAGAGCGGGAGGTGCTGGCCCTCATCGCCAAGGGCCGCAGCAACAAGGAAGTCGCATCCGACCTGGGCCTCAGCGAGGACACCGTGAAACGGCACGTGAGCAACCTGATGGCGAAGCTTGGTGCCCAGGACCGCACCCAGGCCGTCACGGAAGCCCTGCGCCGCGGGTTGATCGAAGTCTGAGGGCGGCTCCCTGCCATATCACCCGAAAGTGGGAGTACCCTCTCCCCCTTTTACCGAATTGCACCGGAACGGATTCCGGCGTTTCATGCAGGTAGTTCCAACCCATGTCTCCGCTCCGTTCCAGCACCTACCTCACCCTCGCCGCGGCGTCCGCCGTGGCGATCGCCTTCGCCGCCAACGACGCGGACCAGGCGGATTCCCCGGATGCCACCAATGACGCCCCGCCGCAGGAAGCCGCGCAGAACGACTCGGTGAAAATCCCGGTCATCCCGCCGCTCGTCAAATGGACCTTTGACGGCGACTTCCCCGGCAAGCCCGGAGGCAAGGCGAAGATCTCCGGCAACGGGCCGCAGGCACCGATCTATCCATCGTTCGCAGCGGGCAACATGGCGCTCGACCTGGAAGGCGGCGACGGATCGATCCTGGTGAAGGAAACGGATGTCCCCGGGGTGAACCTGCGCTTCGTCCAAGGTGAAACCATCACCATCGAGGCATGGGTGAGGATCGAAGATCTCAAGAACGGCTCCTACATCTACCTCATCGGCAAGGGCCGGAACCGCAAGAAGGCTTTCACCGCTGAGAACCAGAACTGGGCGCTGCGCCTGAAGAACGAAGGCGGCGAGGCGCTCCCGACCTTCCTTTTCCGCAGCCGCAACGAGAAGACCAAGGAAGAAGGCTACCACCGCTGGGTGGCCGCGGAGGGCTTCACCGCCGGCTCCGGCTGGCACCATGTGGCCGTCACCTACACTTTCGGCAAGCCGGACAGCGTCACCGCCCATGTCGATGGCAAGAAGATCACGAAAGGTGCCTGGGACATGGCGGGCAAAACCACCGAGCCTCCGGTGAGCGATGCGGATGACGTCATGATCGGCACCGGCAACGGTGGAGGTCCAGGCAACACGCTCAACGGTTCCATCGATGAGGTCGCCGTGTACCGCGGTGCCGTTGCGGACGCCACCCTCTCCCAGCGCTACGTGTTCGTCCCGCCGCCAGCCGTCGTGGAGGTCGCCCAGATCCCCGCCGGAAAGGTGCTCGTCCAGATCTGTGAGAAAGTTCCGCCGAAGAATTCCTGGCCGGCCATCCAACCTCCTGAAAGCGAACACTACACGGAGGATGTCTTCGGCTTCTTCGAGCTGCCCCACAAATACGTGGACACTGGTGTCCGTGAGGACCGGCCGATCCCGAGCATCATGCGCGCCTCCGCAAAGGTGAAGATCCCCGCCGGCAAGCACCGCCTGCTGGTCCGCGCCCGCAGTTCCTCCCGGCTCCATATCGACGGCAAGCAACTGATCCTGACCTCCTTCACCAAGGCGGACAGCGGCGGCCACAACCATGTTTCTGAACAGGACAAGTTCCTCGATCTCGGCGGCGCGGACTTCCGCTTCGCGCCTCCCGGCACGGAGGAAGCCTGGTGCGAATTCGAAACGAAGGGCGGCGAGCACCTCGTGTCCTTCGAAACCATGGTCGGCGGAGTCGTCGGCAACGCGCGCCGCAGACCGGAGATCGGCGAGGCGGTCGTGGCCATCTCCCACCAAGGCACGGACACATGGGAACTGCTCTCCCCAGGCTCCCGCAAAGTCGCCTACAATGACAAGGGCTGGACGGAATACGAAACCGAACGCCGTGCCTGGCTCCAGGATTTCAACCAGCAGCGCCGTGCGGATGCCCGCGCGAAGCACGCCGCCTACTGGGACAAGCGCAGGAAGGAAGCGGAGAAGTATCTTTCCTCGGCACAGCAGGTCCCCGCCCCGGCGGCGGTGTCCGGCTATCCGGAAGGCAACGCCATCGACCGCTTCGTCAACCAGAAGATCGACAAGGTGGCCCACCAGTACTCCGAAGCGAAGAAGGAAGGCGTGAACTTCTACAAGGAAGTGATGCCCATTCTGGAAACAAAGTGCTTCAGTTGCCACCAGGGCAACAAGACGAAGGGCGACCTCCAGCTCAACACGCTGGAACACGCCATCAAGGGTGGCAAATCCGATGGACCGGCCATCACCCCCGGACACGCGGACAAGAGTTCCCTCTACGACCGCATCACCCAGACGGATGAGGACTACATCATGCCACCGAAGGGTGATCCGCTGACCAAGGAGCAGCAGGAACTCATCAAGCGCTGGATCGACGAAGGTGCGAACTGGCCGGAGCTGAACGTGGAATACACCGATGTCACGGGCCTGAGCGACGACCTCTCCTTCCTGCGCCGTGTCTCCCTGGACACCATCGGCGTGCCGCCGACCGTGGAGGAAATCGAGGCTTTCACCAAAAGCACGGACAAGGACAAGCGCGCAAAGACGATCGACCGCCTGCTCGCGGATGACCGATGGGCGGACAAGTGGATGGGCTACTGGCAGGACGTCCTCGCGGAGAACCCGAACATGCTCAACCCCACGCTCAACAACACGGGCCCGTTCCGCTGGTGGATCCATGAGTCCCTGCTGGATGACAAGCCGCTGGATCTTTTCGTCACCGAACTGGTGCGGATGAACGGCAGCAACCGCTTCGGTGGCCCCGCCGGATTCGGTGTGGCCGCAGGAAATGACGTGCCGATGGCTCAGAAAGGCACCATCGTCAGCACCGCCTTCCTCGGCATCGAGATGAAGTGCGCGCGCTGCCATGACGCACCGGCCCATGAAAGCACGCAGGAGCAGCTTTTCCAGCTCGCGGCGATGCTGGAGACAAAACCCGTCGGCGTGCCCGCCACCAGCAGCGTGCCGATGGACAAACTTTCCGTGGGCGGCCGCAAGCCGCTGATCAAGGTGACGCTGCCTCCCGGCTCGAAGGTGACCCCGGCATGGCCATTCGGAAAATTCGTCGCGGAAGATGTGGGCCTCGCGCTGGCGGAAGACCAGAAGAGCACCCGTGACGTGCTGGCCGCCCTGATCACCGCGCCACAGAACGAACGCTTCGCCCAGGTGATGGCCAACCGCATCTGGAAGCAGTTCATGGGACGCGGCATCGTCGAGCCCGTCGAGGATTGGGAGAAGAACGAGCCGACCCACCCGGAGCTTCTGAAATGGCTGGGCCGTGAACTGGTGCGCCAGAACTACAGCATGAAGAACCTGGCACGGGTGATCCTCAACTCGAACGCCTATCAGCGCGCGATCGACACCCGCCTGCGTGACACCAGCCCGCTCTACACCTCCCCCGCCCCGCGCCGTCTGGATGCGGAGACCATCGTGGACGCCCTCTTCGCCTCGACCGGCAAGCCGTTCCGCACGGAGGAGGTCAGCCTGGACATCGACGGCCGCCGGGACCTGAAGAACTCCATCTCCCTCGGCAAGCCGACCCGGGCGTGGATGCTGACCAGCACTTCAAACGAGCGTGACCGTCCGTCCCTCGCCCTGCCACGCATCCAGGCCGTCGCCGACGTGCTGGAGGCCTTCGGCTGGAAGGGCGCCCGCCAGGATGCGACCAACGCACGGGAGATTTCCCCGAACGCGCTGCAACCCGCCATCATCAGCAACGGCACCATGGGCATCTGGCTCACCCGCCTGAGCGATGACCATGGCATGACGGAACTGGCGCTGCAGGACCAGACGGTGGACCAACTGCTGGACCAGATGTTCCTCCGCATCCTCACCCGCAAGCCGAACGACCAGGAACGCGCGAAATACAGCGCCTATCTCGCCGCCGGTTTCGACACCCGCGTGAAGAGCACCACCATCCCCGTTGCCGTGAAGGCCGAGCGCCGCCCGGAGAAGTATGTCTCCTGGTCGAACCACCTGGACGCCGCCGCGAACGTGCTGCGCCACGAGCAGCAGCTCGCCGCCCGTGCCGGTGACCCGCCGACCGGACGCCTGGACGCCGACTGGCGCCAGCGCATGGAGGACGTCCTGTGGGCGGTCCTCAACTCCCCCGAACTTGTATTCAACCGCTGATTCCTCCATTTCATCCCAACGCGAAAAACCATGAACCGCCGTTCCTTCCTCAAAACCTCCGCCTTCGCCTCACTGGCCGGCCCGGCTCTGGCGAACACCACCCATGTTGCCTCCATGCCGAAGGGCAAGGCCGAGCACTGCATCTTCATCTGGCTCGGCGGTGGCATGTCCCAGATCGACACCTTCGACCCGAAACGCCGCGGCACCGGCAAGAAGCCGATGGTCGCCGGCTCCGACTATGAGTCGATCCCGACGGTCGTTCCCGGCGTGAACGTGACGGAGCATCTGGGCAACTGCGCGAAGCTGATGGACCGCATGACCGCCGTGCGCACCGTCCACCACGGTTCCGGCCAGGAGCACGCCATCGCCACCAACTTCGTCCACACCGGCCGGCCGATCAGCGGCAGCACCATCTATCCGTCCATCGGCTCGATCGTGGCGCACCAGCGCGGCTCCGCGAACCCGAAGGTGCCCGCCTACATGCTCATCGGCTTCCCCAGCGTCAGCCGCGGCCCGGGCTTCCTTGGCTCGAAGTATGGGAACATCTACCTCACGGACGTGAAGGCCGGCCCCGCCGGGTTCACCCGTCCGGAATACCTCGACACGAAGCGGATGGACGCGCGCAAGCAACTGCTGGAGCCGATCACCGCCGGTGTGCCGAAGGACTCCACCATCGCCGACTATGAATCCGCCCAGGTCGAGGCGCTGCGTCTCGCCGGGCCGGAGTTCATCCGCAACTTCGACCTGTCGAATGAACCGTCCGACATCCGCAACGGCTACGCCGGTGAGTTCGGCGAGCGCTGCCTCGTCGCCCGCCGCCTGATCCAGGACGGCGTGCGTTTCGTGGAGGTCTCCCACAACCCGGGCTGGGTGAACGGCACCGGCTGGGACACCCACAACGCGGGCCAGCTCCAGCAGCACGTCCTCATCCGTGAACTCGACCAGGTGCTTGCCACACTGATCAAGGACCTGGAGCAGAAGAAGCTCCTGGACAAGACGTTGGTCGTGGTCGCCACGGAGTTCGGCCGTCCGCCGGAGTTCGATGGCGGCGGCGGCCGCGGCCACCAGGCAGCCGCCTTCACCATGGTCCTCGCCGGCGGCGGACTCAACCACAAGGGCGCCTACGGCACCACGGACGACCTTTCAAAGAAGATCGCCGAGAAACCGGTCTCCACCCCCGACTTCCACGCCACCATCCACGCCGCGCTCGGCATCAATCCGAGCCACGAGCTGATGGACTCCACGCGCCCGGTGCCCATCACCGATGGCGGTGTGCCCATCGCCGCGTTGTTCACCTAAGCTGTGGCTGGGCCAACCCGGCCCAAGCTGTTACCGAATCCCAATGGAATGCTCCGGACGAAAGTCCGGAGCATTTTTTTGGGGAGCCTGTGATTCTACGGGGGCGGGACCTATCAGACAGCACCCTGAAAAGACGGGGCTGGAAGTCCCGGCATCGGCTTGGGCCAGGATGACCCAGCCACATCCACGTAAAGCCCGCCCCTTCAGATCGCCCTCACTGAAAGATTCTCTCCGTCTTCCACGAATAGCTTCCCCTTCCCGCAAAATCTCCCAGACTGACGCCTGAACCCATGATCCGCCGACTTTCCCCGCTGCTCGCCCTCACCCTCGCCGCCCACGCGCAGGACAAGAAAGCCTATGACAAGGCGAACGATCCGTTCGCCCAGGAGGGCAATCCGCCGCCTTCCATCACGAAGCTCACCCCGGAGCAGGAGGCGGAGATCCTGAAAGGGGTCACCGTGCCGGAGGATTTCGACGTTTCCCTGTTCGCCACGGCTTCCGCCGCGAACTATCCGGTGTTCCTCGCTGCCGCCCCGAACGGCGATCTCTACGTCGCCAGCGACGGCAACGGCGCGCAGGGCAAGGCACCGAAACGCGGACGGGTCATCCGCCTGCGTGACACGGACGGCGACGGCCGTGCGGATGAGACAAAGGTTTTCTGCGAGATCGACTCCCCGCGCGGCGTGCTGTGGGACAACGACCGCCTGTATGTGATCCACCCGCCGCACCTGACGGCCTTCATCGACAAGGACGGCGACGGAGTTGCGGAAGAAAGCAAGCGCCTGGTCAGCGACATCGCCTTCGGCTTCCCGGACCGCCCGGCGGACCACACCACCAACGGCATCAGCATGGGGGTGGACGGCTGGCTCTACATCGCGGGCGGTGACTTCGCCTTCATAAAGGCGACCGGTTCCGATGGAAAGACGCTCCAGCACCGCAACGGCGGCGTCATCCGCGTGAGGCCTGACGGCTCCGACATCCAGATCTACGCGACCGGCACACGGAACATCCTGGAGGTGGCCATCAGCCCGGAGATGGACATGTTCACCCGGGACAATACGAACGACGGCGGCGGCTGGAACGTGCGCTTCCACCAGTTCACCGGCATCGGCGACCACGGCTATCCACGGCTCTATAAGAACTTCGGCGACGAGATCATCCAGCCCATCGCGGACTACGGCGGTGGCTCCGGCTGCGGCGCGGTGTACATCGACGAGCCGGGCTTCGGGGAGTGGAACAATGCGCCGTTCACCGCGGACTGGGGCACCGGCGCGCTGTGGCGCCACAGCCTGAAAATCAAGAGCGCCGCCTTCACTGAGACCGAACCGCCGAAGCCGTTCATCAAGCTCTACCGCCCGACCGATGGTGACGTGGACGCCATGAGCCGCGTCTATCTGGCGAGCTGGAAAGGCGCGACTTTCAACTGGGAAGGTCCGGAAGTCGGCTTCATCGTGCAGGTGAAGCCGAAGGGCTTCACGCCCGAACCGCTGCCGGATTTCCGCAAGGCATCCGACGCGGACCTGGTGAAGCTTTGCGAATCCGAAAGCTATCGCCGCCGGATTGAGGCGCAGCGTGAGCTGATGCGCCGGGGACTGCCAGACGCCGCGGTCAGCGGGCTCACCGCGCTCGCCGCGGATCCCGCGAAGCCCATCGCCGCGCGTGCCGCCGCCCTTCTGGCCTTCACTCATTTCCCGGAAAAGGGCAAGGCACTCTCTGAGGCTATCGCAAAGCTCCCCGCCGATCCCGCGTTTGATGCCTTGGTCGCCCGCGGTACCGCCGAAGACGCGGACTGGGTGGCGAAGAAACATGATGGCAGCTTCACCATCCCGAAGGGTTGGAAAAACCAGCCCTCCACCCTGGTGCAGCTCAACCGGATGATCTCCGCCTCCCCGGCGTGGAACCGCGCCACACGGAAAGCGGTCTTCAATCTCACGCTGGGCAACTCCGACACGCTCGTCCGCCACACCGCCGTCCAGGCGCTGGCAAAGATGCAGGACCATGAGTTGGCCTTCAGCTATCTGGCGGATGCCGCCGGTGACACCACGGAGCCGGGCAACACCACGGGCGGACCGCAACACGATCCGGAATCCCGCGGTCGACCGGACGCCCTGCAGGCCCTCGCCCGCATGCACAAGCCGGAGGTTGTCACCGGTCTGATCGGATGGCTGGGCAAGACCAAGGACCTGGAAGAACGCCAGGGCATCCTCTCCGCCCTCTGCCGCCTTTATTTCCACGACGGCGAATGGAAGGGCGACTCCTGGGGCACCCGTCCGGACACGCGCGGACCGTACTACCAACCGGAGGCATGGAGCGAGACGCCACGCGTGGCGGAAGCGCTCAAGGAAGCCCTCGCCGGTGCCGGTGCGGAGGAATCCGCCTTCCTGGTGAAGGAAATGAACCGCAACCGCATCCAGTCCAACGACGCGCTGGAGAAGGTTCTCTCGCTGGCCGAAAAAGACCCGAAACTGATGCCGGATGCCGCCGCCCAGCTCGCCACCGCCGAGACCATCCCGGTCAAGGCCATCCCCCTGCTCATCACCGCCGCCAACACGGACCCGGCCTCCATGGAGCCGACCGCCGCCGCCACCCTGCTGATGAACGTCATCATTTCCCTGTCGAAGACGGACAGCACCGAGGGCATCGTCGCATGCCTCCAGACGCTGGAGACACTCTCGAAGGTGTCCGGCGCGCGGAAGGAAAATGAGGCCGCGCAGAACGCCTTCCTCGACTCCCAGAAGCTGGAGAACCACCACCACGCACTGGAGGAAGAGGCCGCGAAGGTCGGGACGCCCGCCGCACGCTGGGCGGATGCCGCGCTCCTCAAGCTCAGCGCGCGCAAGGACGGAACGCCGGAATCCCGCGCCGCCGCCACCAACGCGCTGGACGAGGGATGGAAGGACACGAAGCGCCGCGTGCAGATCCTCCGCGCCGTCGCCCAGCTCAAGCACAACCATTATGCGGACAAGGTGCTCGCCGCCCTGGACGATCCTGACAAGGAGGTGGCCAAGGTCGCGCAGAACGCCGCCAAGGGCATGAAACTGGAGAAGAAAACCGCCGCCAGCGGCCCGCTCGTCGGCTCGCTGAAAAACGAGGAGGTCATCAAACGGATCATGAAAACGAAGGGTGACGCCGCCGCCGGTGAGCAGATCTTCAACCGCGTCTCCTGCAACACCTGCCACACCACGGAAGAGAGCCAGCCGCAGAAAGGCCCCTACCTTGGCAACATCGCCCAGACCTACAAGCGGGCCGAACTGGCCGAGGCCATCCTTGATCCGAACAAGACGGTTTCCCAAGGCTTCGCCACCAACGCCATCACCACCAAGGACGGCCACAGCCACGTCGGCTTTGTGACGTTCGAAAGCGCGGAGAAAGTGACCCTGCGGGACATCACCGGAAAGGAAACCAACATCGACGCCAAGAACATCGCCAGCCGCGAGAAGCCGCCGATCTCGATGATGCCGCCCGGCCTCGCCGCCAGCCTCACCATCAAGGAATTCGCCGGCCTGCTCGACTATCTGGAAGCGCTGTCGAAGAAGTGATCCTCGGTGAAGCGAGGATGCCAGCCCCACTTGTCACGCATCCATGAATCCCCGGCTCCCCATCCTCTACCTCACCGTGCCCGCGCTGGCCGTGTGGGTGGGATGGGCCACCGCCGGACGCGGAGAAGGAGGAACGGAGAAAGGAAAGGCATCCCGCTCGTCCCATCACCGGGAGAGTGATTCCCGCGCATCCGGCAAGCCATGGACGTCCGATGATTTCCTCCGCGCCATCCGTGCGCGGACCCCGGATCCCGCCGAGCCGCCGCCGGATCCCCTCCTCGCCGTACTGGCGGACTGGACGGATGAAGAAATCCGCGCCGCGCTGGAGGAAAGCCTGCTCCACCCGGAGTTGCTCCTCCACAGTGCGGGCAAGCTGGGACTCACCCCGCTGCTGTTCAGCGGACTCATCGGCAGGGATTTCGATTCCGCGATGGGTTTTTTCGACGGACTGACGCCGGAAAAGGCATCCAACCTTTCCTGGATCCTCCTTTGCCGTTGGCCTGCGGAACGCGCCGCGGAAGGGATGGAATTCCTCCGCACGAAACGCGGATTGTACGATGCCGGACTGCACCAGCACATCATCGACATCAACCTGACCACTGCGGCTTCAAAAGGTGTGGGAGAGATGACGGCCCTCATGCGCGGACTGAGGGCGGATGGATTCGAAGTGGGTTTCCACACCCTCCACATCGGCGGCCTGGGTGTGCTTCCCGGCGTCACCTTTCCGGAGGGATTCGACTTTCCCGGACTGCTGTCCTCGGCGGAGGTCGCCTTCACCACAGAGGGATCGGCGGCGGCGGCAGGTTCCATCTTCGGCAGTTGGATGAAGCGTGACCGGGAAGCCGCTTTCCAGTGGCTGCAGGAGAACCACGGCGACAAGGCGCTTACCTATGTTTCCAGCCGTCTGGGCATCGAGCCGGAAACCCAGGCATGGTTCAATGGAAAAATGGTCGCCATGGAGCCCGGTCCGCGTGCGGAACTGCTCAACCTCAGATCATCCTCCTGGATCGATGAACCCGCCTTCGCCGTCCGCACCCTGAACGCCGCCAAAGATACCCCCATCCACCGGGAGGTCCTGGGTTACGCCGTGCAGGGTTTATTTTACGGAAAGCACCGCCAGACACTCCGGCTGCTGGAGCAGATCCCGGAGCCGGAGGAACGCCTCCGCTTTCTGGAAACCGTGCAGCCCATCAATCCCAGCCGCCCCATCTACACGGATCCTGATGCGGCGAAGGATGATACCTTCCGCGAGAAACTCCGCGAGTGGGGCGCTGGTGACGCGCGTGTGGATGCCATCCTGAAACGCTTCGAGAAGGAGGAACAGGAATGAAACACGGCATACCGCTGCTCCATCCCGCCCTATTGTCCGTGCTTGCCGCCGGTGGCATCCTCATCGGCAGGCAACTCCATTCCGCCCCGCCTGCATCCGGTGGCACGGAGAGCGCCACAGACATTCCCGCGCCCGTCCGTCCGGGCCGCCCCACAGCAGCAGCGTCCCCCTCCCCCGCTCACGATCTCGCCGGTCTTCGCCGTCTGCGGGAAAACCAATCAAAAGGAGAATTCCCGGAAAGTCTTGCACTCGCCCGCATTCCCACGCCCGCGCTGAAGGAGATGATCCTCGCCCAGCACGCCTTCCTGTCCGCTGCGGTACCGTCCAGGGAACTGATGGCGCATTGGGACCTGATCGGACTCGCCGCTGTGGAACTCTACCGCCGGGATGACGCCGCCACTCATGAGTGGGCATCCGCCATCCCATCGGAAATTCTCCGCGAGTATCTCCTCCGTGCGATCATCACAGGTGCAGCGAAAGACCAGCCGCTGCTCGCGAAGACATGGCTCGACACCTATCAATCCACGGAAAAGGACTACCTCCGGCGGGTGGTTGGCGAGAACGTCCTGAAGGGGGCGCTGGAGCGCGGGGATCCGGCGGAGGCCCTCCGCCTCATCGCCTTGTTCGATCTCAAGGAACCTTCTTTCCACGGCGTCACCTACCCGGATGGCTTCGATTTCGCCGGTCTGTTCACCACCCTCTCCGGAAAGGCCAATCTCTCGGCCCCGCTTTACCAATGGGCGATACGGAATCCGGACGCAGCATGGGCGGCCACCCGAAACCGACTCCAGGACAAGAGCCTCGGGCCGGATTCCCACGGAGGGCCATTCCCTTCCATCTTCAATGCCCATCTGCTGCGGGACGGCACGGAGCTAGGCACAGCCTGGGCCACCGCCCGCCTCGCGGAACTCCCGCCTTCGGACCGTGCAGCCTGCCTGGCGGATATCGCCACCTCCGCCCGCAGCATCTCCGTGGGTGCCGTCGCCGCGCTCGCCGGCGCACTCCCTCCCGCGGACCGGAAGATCCTCGCCTCTGCCCTGACGAAGAACATCCATGAAAGGGACAAGGCCTTCGCGGTCATGGAAGTCATCCCCCGCGGGGACATGCTCCGCCAACTGGCCACCGTCTATGACGGAAACCGTAGGACGCTCGAACCCGATCCGCCCGATCCCGGGGAAGATCCTCTTCCTGACTACGCCATCCAGCAGCTGAACCGTCTCCGCCTCTTCTTCACCGATGCGGAAAAGCGCTTCTCCCTCACGCCGGAGGAAGTCACCCGGATGAAGGCCGTTCCGGAGAAGTGACGGAAGACACGCTCAGGCATCGCTTCAGAACTCAGGAGGGCCGTTCAGCTTCTCGCACTTCTCCGGCTGGCCTTCGATGAAGTCCACCACCTGCTTCTGCGCGCGGAGCTTTTCCTGGAGTGCTTTGATCGGAACGTTGCGGACGGCCACGCCGTCCTTGGAGGCCATGGCTGCGGCCACGCCTGCCGCGTGGCCGGTGATCATCCAGACACTTTCCAACCGCAGCGTACAGAAGGCCACATGGGTGAAGCTCGCCGCGCCGGGCACCAGCAGATTGTCCGCCTGCCCTGCCTTGGGGGTCAGGGAACGGTAGGGAATCTGGAAGGCGTAGCCCATCCGCCAGATCCGCCCTTCATTGACAAACTCCGTCTCTGAAACCGCGAGACGCTGAACGTGGTGGCTGTCGATGAAATGGCTGCTGATGCCGATGCTGTCTTCCTTCCTCCGGTCATCCTGCACATCCTGCTGGCGGACGACGTATTCGCCGCGCATGCGCCGTGCCTCGCGGACATACAACTGGTAGGGAAGGTTCCCGTTGTCCGTGAACTCATCCTTGTGGAGGCCGATGGTCTTCGCCTCCGCACGGATGTTCTCCGGGACGGATGCGTCGTTGCCCAGGAAGTGGATGAGGCCGAGCGAGTAGTCCATGTGATCATCGAAGATCTCCTTACGCTTCTCGTAGCTGGCGTCCGCCCACTCGAACTGACCGCCGAAGTGACCCAGCGAAAAGATCGCCGCCTGGCTGTTGTTCATCTCGAACTTGCCGTTGCGCCGGGCGTAGAGATCGATGACGTCCTCGAACCTGGTCTTCTGCCCCTGTGTGGTCCGGGATTTCAACCAGGCCGCAAGCATGGCGTAGCGCTTCGGATCGTAGTTTTCCGGAGCGGGGAAAGGAACCCGCAGCGCCGGGTCCTTGGCCACCGTGAAGCGGAAGTTGTAGTTCATCGGCGCCGGATGGGCGTCACCTTCCTTGAGGTCCTTCGCCCAGGCCGTGATGCCGGGAAGGAGCTTGCCGTCGGCATCGACGGTCGGCGCCTTGCGCGGGGTCTTGTCGAAGCGGACGCCCGCGGCCTCCTCGCCGAACTCCGCCTTCGCTTCCCGGCCGATGCGGTAGTCCACACCGGCACGGGCCATGAGGTCACCTTCGTAGCTGGCATCGATGAAAACCTTTCCATGCACGACGGATCCGTCGGCGAGGGTGATGGAGGTGATGCGGCCCCCTTCCTTGGCTACCTTCTCGACACGTGCCCCCTGGTGGATGCCGACTCCGGACTTCGCCAGCATGGCGTCATACGCCTTCTGCGCCACGCTCGATTCAAAGTAGTATTCGGGGCTGTCGCCCTTTCCGTAGTGCTTGCCCAGTTCGCGGTAGAACTCGTCGGCGAATCCACCGATGGTCCATTTCAGCATGTGCTCGGACTCCGCGGTGTTGATGCCGCTGGTGGAGAGTCCGCCGACATGCTTTTCAGGCTCGATGAGGATGACATCCGCGCCTTCACGGGCGGCGGTGATGGCGGCGGCGATGCCGCATGGAACACCGCTGTAGACGACGATGTCCGTGCGGATTTCCCGGGCGGATGCACCGGCGATGGTGCCACTGAGCAGGAGTGTCAGGTACTTGTTCATGAATGTTCAGTCTGGGTGGAGAATGCCGCGGCGGAGCGCTTCGGAGGTGGCTTCCGCCCGGGTGGAGACTCCGAGCTTCTGGTAGATCTGCTGGAGGTGATGTTTCGTACCCTCGCTCGTCAGGCCCAGGATCACGGCCATTTCCTTGGTGCTGAGGCCTTTTGAAACAAGATCGAGGACCTCCACCTGACGCGCGGTCAGCTCGGGTTGCTTGGCACGCTCCGCGGCGAGACGGGCGACAGGAGCGGAAAGCCAGCGCTTCCCTTCGAACACCGCACGGATGGCCGCGACCAGTTCGGGGCGCTTCGAGCCCTTGAGAAGGTAGCCGCCGACACCTGCCTGCAGCGCGCGGTGGATGTCCTCTTCGCTCTCAAAGGTGGAAATGATCAGGATGCGTGCACCCGGGTGCCGGGAGATGATGCGCCGGGCGGCTTCGATGCCTCCCATCCCCGGCATCCGCAGATCGATCAGCGCCACGTCCGGACGGTGTTCGTCGTACTTCCTGACCGCTTCCTCACCGTCCTCCGCCGTCGCCACGACTTCAAACCCCGGCTCAAGCCCCAGGAGCGCGGTCAGCCCCGCGATGACAATCGCGTGATCATCGGCAAGCAGGAGACGGACGGGATTTTTCATGCGCAATCAGGAACGGGAGCGATGGGGACGGTGACACTGACAACGGTGCCGGCCGGGGATGTATCGACACCGAACGCCCCCCCGAGACGAAGGACACGGTTCCTCATGGAACTGAGGCCGAAATGGCCATCCGTCGGCCCGGGTATCTTTCCCGGATCAAAGCCGCGGCCATTGTCCCTGATGACGAGCAGCATGCTGTCCTCCACCTGCTTGAGGGAAACGCGGATCTCTGACGCGGCGCCGTGCCGGATCGCATTGTGGATGGCTTCCTGGCAGATGCGGAGGAGGTGCGAGCGCGACCGCTCGGGGAGGCCCGGCAGATCCTCCCCGGCTTCGATGGTGATTCCGCAGTTGTGGTCCGCGGACTGTTCTCCGGCGACGGAGCGGAGCGCGGAGGGGAGATCCTGATTGAGCAGGACACTGGGGGTCAGATCCCACACCGCGCGGCGGAGATCCTCATAGCTGCGGTTGATCAGACGCCGGGCGAGCAGGCGGTGGGTTTCCGCCGCTGGCGATGCGTCGAGCGAATCAGCGAGTTCCATCTGCACGACGGCTCCGGACAACGATTGGGAAAGGGTGTCGTGGAGATCCCCGGCCAGCCGGGCACGTTCCTCCAGCAGGACCCGCTGTTCATGGCGGGCGCGGATCTCCCTCACCAGCAGGGCGCTGCGCGCAGCCACGCGGCGACGCAGGGAGATGACCCAGAGCAAGGAAAGCAGGAGGCAGAAGAGGATCACCCCGGCGACCACCGCGAAACGCCGCGGAGTCCACCACGAAGGGGCCGACAGCACCTTGATCCCCGCCATGGTGGGAAGATGGATCTCAAACCGGTCGAGCGCCCGCCCCCCCGCCGTGGTGGACCGTCCGGTGAAGACGAACTTCGCCACTCCGGTGACCTCGATCAAGCTACCGGGAAGCACCTCCGGGGAAAGCGCTCCCCCGGGAGGAAACACCACATCGAACATCACACCTTCGGACTCAACCTGGATGAGACCATGGGTGCCGCTGCGCCCGGAACTCCTGAACACGCCGGTGGTGCTGACCAGAAGCGCGTCCCGGTCTTTGATCGGAGCCTCGTTCAGCAGGAGATCCGCGGAGACCAGCTCCGGAAGTGGTGGCGCACCGGGACGGAAATCACCGTAGGACGATTCATCGAGGATCACCCGGCCGCGGTCCGGACTGAGAAAGCCCACACAATCCACCCGGTCACCGATGGCGGGCATCTCCCCCGCGGCCGGATAGGAAAGGATGCCGCCGGTATCATCCTGGATCACCACCGCTTCATCGGACCACCGCAGGGTGACCGTTCCGGAAATCCGCTGCCTGCGGTTTTCAAATCCCTCCGGCACGGTGGACAGGAGCTGCCCGATGGGAGTGACCGGCAGTTTCCCCGTGTCGGAGGGAGGAGAAAGGACCTCGATCTGTGTGGGGTCCTGGACAACCACGAAGGTCGAGTAGGGTTGGAGATTCGCACTGGTCCAGGACATCGAGACACCGTGGACCCGCACACGGGTATCCGGCTTCAACGCGGCCATGGAGACGTCGTCAAACCTCGCCAGCCACACCGCCAGCCGGCTCCCTGGAGGCCCGAGGGAAAGGATGAGCCGGGGCGGCTCCAGTTTCGTGTCAACATGCGCTTCACGGATCACGCCGGAGAACTCGACATGGCAAAGCCGGCCCGCACCTCCCAGCAATGCCTCCGGTGTGAACGGGAGCGGCGCGGGAAGACCTGCCATCCTGCCGGGAATGAGTTTCTCCACCTTTACCCTCGGGGTGGGTGGAGGGTTCACCATCGTGACACCTTCGATCACCACCTCCTGCCCGGGCACCAGGCCGATCATCAGTTGGTTGGCGGTGCCGGGGGCATCCGCCACCAGACCGCCGGTTTCGTCCTGCATGGTGAAGTCGTTGAACTCGTCGCCGCGGTTGTAGGTGACGACGCCCCGGATGCGCACCGGCGTGGGGTACAGCATTTCCGCGCGGTTCAGCCGGTAGAGATCCTTCGCCTGCGTGACCACCGGGATCTCCTGCCCCTGGCAGGTCATCGCCAGGGTGAGCAGTGATATCCATGATCGGGACAAGGGCATGTCCCCCTATCTAGCACGGCCACGACCCACCGGGGGAAGCCGCAAATACCAACCGTTCGGGGGGTGGACGATCCGGAGCCAGACATGATCCAATCCATCCGAATAAATCCAAAAGCCGCTCCTTCATGAAAATTCCCACCGCCACCATCCTCCTTTCCGTTATCCTCTCCGGAACCTCCGCCACTCTCCATGGGGCCACCGTCAATGCCTTCTGGTCCGCCCAGACCGAACAGGATGCAATCGCCAATGGGGGATCCTTCAACCCCGACGCAACGGCCTCCACCTTTCCGGTGACCCCGGGCATCTCGCTCGCCGGCACCCATGTGATCGCGGGCGGCGGCATGCCCGGCGGTGCGGCGACATTCCAGGATTTCCAGGGCAATACATGGAATGGCGTCGCCAACGCAACCGGTGCTGGATTCGCATTCGGCTGGAACGGCACCACCACCGTGGGCTCGGATGCACTTACGATCTCCCTCAATCTCACCAACATCCAGAATCTGATGATACGGATGGACGTCCGCTCCGCGCAGGGCGGAAGCGAACCACGCGCCTCCGCATTCAGCGCGATCGAGTACAGCATCGGAGGGGGCGCCTTCACATCCGTACCGGGAGCGAATCTGGGGAACTTCACGAACAACAGCTATGTTGCGATGAACTACAACCTGTCGTCCCTCGATGCGATCGAAGGACAATCAGACGTCCAGATCCGCTTCACCGTCGGGCACGCAGGGAACACCACCAGCTTCCGCTTCGACAACATCCAGCTCACCGCGGACGCCGTTCCGGAGCCTGCATTCCTCAGCTCCCTCCTGATGGGTGCCGGGCTCCTCACGTTCCGCAGAAAGCGTTTGTGAGAAGGCTGGCAGGCGGGGCTTCTTTCCGCCGATCCACCCGGGGCCGGGCCCTATTCCAGACCAGACGGAAGGCGCATTGCATCATGTGGAATGATACCCCGTGCGCCGGGAGAAATCAGCTTTACTTTCAAGGCATGCGGAATTAGCGAACGGATGGCTCCGAAAAACCCATTCCATGCCGCCTTCAAAACTTCTCCTGCCCTCATTGACGGCCGCCATGAGTGTCGCCCCGGCACTTGCGCTGGATCTTGACGCGAATGGCTTGGGTGACGTCTGGGAAGCGCGCTACCATGCCACCGGTCTCGCCGCGTCCGATGACACGGACGGGGACGGCCAGAGCAACGCCGCCGAATCCGCCGCAGGCACGGATCCCCGTGACGCCTCCTCCCGCCACACGGTGACCATCACCATGGATGGCACCGCCATCTCCCTCACCGCGCTGACCCAGCCCGGAAAGAAATATCAGGTTGTGTCCGGACCAAGCCCGGCCGGTCCGTGGGATCCCGTCGGTGAACCCCACATTGCGACAAGCGCAGGCAGCCACGTTTTCACACCGGCCGCCGGAGACACCCAGGGGTTCTACCGTGTGGTGGCCAGCGACACCGACTCTGACAACGACGGCGTGGACAACTGGTCGGAGATCCAGCTATCAGGGTTCGATCCGGATAACGGCACCTCCTTCCCGTCGGCATCCGCCGGGAATGACCTGGCGGTTGCCACGGCGATGGTGCAGGCATGGCGCGGCAACGCGCTGACGGTGACAGCCACCGCAGCGGCGGCCTATGAGAAGGAGAATGAGCTGGCGGTGATCACGTACACCCTGCCCGGCGCCACGCCGTATCCATTCACCATTTTCCTGCGTACCGACGGCGAAGCGGATTCAACGAAGTCCTCCGCATCCGCCGCGGATTTCACCCTCCGGGATGGGAACGACCAGCCCGTCACCCATCGTCTGGTCATCCACGCCGGAGCCACCAGCGCCACGTTGAGCGTGAAGCCGCTGCCCGATGCCCTGACCGAGGTCCCGGAGCATCTCAACATCACCGTCGCAGGAACCCCGCAGAGTGCGGCGGTATCCATCCGGGACGCGAAACCCACCCTTGCGAACCAACGCCTGCTCATCGCCTACCTGCGCCCGCTCGATGGCGTCGATTCCAAAGGCAGCGGCATCGCGACCGTGCGGCTTCCCGGTGACAACGACGTGGCGACCGTCACCGTCAGCTTCTCCAACCTGAACTCACCGGTCAACTCGACCCAGGTGCTCAACGCGGCCTCCTCCATCCTGCAGTCCGTGCAGCCGGTGAACTACGGTGGCCAGCAGTGGCTGCTGCGTGCGAGCCAGTCCTTCCTCAAGGACCAGGAAGTCCTGGATGCGCTGCTCGCGGGCAATGTGAAGCTGGGCGTCTTCACCCAGGCGCATGTCACCGGCGAGATCGAGGGCAACTTCCAGCCCACCTCCGGCTCCACGGAATTCCAGCCACCCTCCACCCCCGGACCGATCGACCCGCTGGCGGATGCGGAATTGGAACGGGACATCGCACGCTTCCTCACCCAGGCGACCTTCGGTCCGACGTTGGAATCGATCAACGACATGAAGGCCCGCGTGGCCAATGCGGGCGGCGACCGCATCGCCGCCTACAGCCAATGGATCGACGAACAGTTGGGAATGGTTCCGCCGTCGCTCCTGACCTACACCACGGCCGCGAACGCAGAGGAATGGTCGATCCGCGGAGCCGACTATTCCGTCCTCCAGATCAACCGCCGCCGCGGTTGGTGGCTGCTGGCGATGGCCTCCAAGAGCCAGCTCAAGGAGCGCTTCGGGTTCGCGCTGAGTGAAATCTTCGTGATTTCGGAGAACGACGCGATCGTCAACAACCGTGCCTACGGTGCCGCGAACTATTATGACATGCTGCGCGGTGCGGCCTCCGGCGACTTCCGGACGGTCCTCGAGAACGTGTCCAGGAGCCCCATGATGGGCTACTACCTGTCCCACCTGCGGAACTCCAAGGCGACCTATGACAGCGGCGGCAACCTGCTGGTTTCCCCGGACGAAAACTACGCGCGGGAGATCATGCAGTTGTTCTCGATCGGACTGGTCGCCCTGCACCCGGATGGTTCGCTGAAACTGGACGGCAATGGCTCGCCGATCCCGACGTATGACCAGACGGACATCACGGAGATGGCACGGGTGTTCACCGGCTGGTCGTTCTCCAAGCGCAACAGTTCCACAAGTCCCACCCCGGTCGACAACAACACGTTCAACCAGAACAACGGCAGCAGCTACTTCGAGGCCCAGTGGACGAACCCGATGAAGGTGTTCGCCGCTAACCACGATACCGGCGCGAAGTCGATGATCGGCCTTTCGCTCCCTTCCGGACAGACCGGAGATCAGGATCTGGCGGCTGTCCTCAACCACCTGAACGTCCATCCCAACACGGCGCCGTTCATCTGCCGGAGATTGATCCAGCGCCTCGTCACCGCGAATCCGTCCGCCGGTTACCTCTACCGCGTTTCCGAGGAATTCCGCACCACGGGTGGAAATTTCCCCGCCGTGATCCGGAAGATCCTGCTGGATCCGGAAGCGCGCTCACCGCAGGACGCGATCACCCTGGCCAGCTCCGGCAAGGTCAAGGAGCCGATCATCCGCGCCACCGCATTCCTCCGGGCCTTCGGCGCGAAATCCACCATGCCGCTCACCGACCTGCTTGCGTTCGGGTACCCGGAGGACGAAGTGGACAAGTTCACCGCGGGCATCGGCCGTTACCAGCTCAACTCCACGGCGACCACGGTCGGGCAGTCGCCGCTCGCCGCGCCCAATGTCTTCAACTGGTTCCTTCCCGACTACTCCCCTCCCGGTGTCCTGTCCGCCAACGGCCTGTTGTCTCCGGAACTCCAGATCGCGAACGAGACCAGCACGGTGAACGCGACCAATTTCCTCTACAACGGCATCTACGCAAGCGGGGGGCTCTCGACCACCGTCGGATACACCGGCCAGACGTCGCAACGGATCTTCTCGGATTTCACCCCTCTGGAAGCGCTCTACATGGCGGTGATGGACACCAACAACGACGGCACCATCACCAGTCTGGACACGGGAGCGTTCAACAACACCACCGCCATCACCAATGCCTGCGACGCGGTGCTTGAACGCATCGACCTGCTGCTGTGCGCGGGCGAGCTGAAGGCGCGCTTTGGAAACTCCCCCGGCAAGCCGCGGAAGATCATCCACGATGCGATGGTCTCCATCCGCTCGACAAGCAACAACTCGAACAGCGCCTCCAACCAGGCAACCTACATGCGGGACCGCATCAAAACCGGGATCTGGCTGGTCATGTCCTCCCCCGTCTGCGTCACCCAGAAATAACCCGATCTTCCTGCCATGAAAAAACACCAGAAGGAAGACCTCGCCAGCCGCCGGGATTTCATCCGCCAGACGGCCTGCGCGTCGCTCGGCGTCACCGGTCTGGTCAACGCCCTCGCCCAGATGCGCCTCATGACCGCAGCCATGGCCCAAACGCCTCCGGACGGTTCCTACAAGGCGCTGGTCTGCCTGTTCCTGAACGGGGGTCATGATTCGAACAACTTCCTCGTCCCCGCCGGAGATCCCGCGGAAGACGGCATCCGTGCGGATTATGAGACGGGCCGTGGCGTCCTGAAGCTGGACCGCACCACCCTCCGCACCCTGAACGTCCCTGCCACCACCCGCGCCTTCAACCGCTGGCATGGAGGGAGGGTTTCCCCGATGGGCCTCCACCCGGAAGCCAGCCATCTGGCCCAGCTTTTCAATGAAGGCGATCTGGCGGTCATGTGCAACGTGGGCACCCTCGCCTTTCCCGTCGCCAGCCGTGCGGAGTACCTTTCCGGGAACATCCCGCTGCCGCGCCAGCTGTTCTCCCACTCCGACCAGCAGACCCAGTGGCAGTCATCCGTATCCGACAAACCGTTCAGCTCCGGCTGGGGCGGACGGGCTGCGGACCTGCTGCACTCCTCCTACAATGCGGGGACATCGAAGGTTTCGATGTCGATCTCACTGGCGGGCATCAATTCGTTCCAGGTCGGCACGGCCGGGCAGGTTACCCAGTTCGTCGTGAACAGCGGAGGCACGGTCCCGCTCTCCGGATTCGGAACGAACTACACGGACGCGCTCAACACCGACGGCTCCTACAAGACGACGGATTCCGCGAAGCGGCTGAGGGCCTTCGAGGACATCATGCGTCTCACCCATGCGAATCTCCACGAGGAGGAATATAACCGCATCGTGGTGCGGGCGCGCGCCGCCGAAGGAACCATCGGCGCGGCGGTCACCGCGGCCGGGACAACCGGGGTGAACTTCGACTCCATCTTCAGCACCGCCGGGGCGACCACCTCTCTGGGCAACCAGCTCAAGATGATCGCGAAGCTCATCGCCGGCAGGAACGTGCTCGGCAACAACCGGCAGATTTTCTTCTGCCAGATCGGAGGCTTCGACACCCACCAGACGTTGCTCGTTTCCCACGGCAACCTTGTCCGCGAACTGAACAACTCGATCAAGGCATTCTCCCAATCCCTGAAGGAACTTGGCGTGTGGGACAGCGTGGTGACGTTCACCGCTTCCGACTTCAACCGCACCTTCACCCCGAACAACACGGACTCCACCAAGGCGGGGTCCGACCACGGCTGGGGCAGCCATGCCTTTGTCACCGGGGGCGCGGTCAACGGCGGCGACCTCTATGGCAGCTTCCCTTCATTGAAGACGGGCGCGGTGTCCGGCTCGATCGACGCGGGGTCGAACCGCGGCCGGTGGATCCCGGACACTTCGGTGGACCAGTATGCGGCGCGCCTCGCCTCATGGATGGGGGCGGATTCAAACTCGATGGAGGCCGTGTTCCCGAACCTCGGCCGGTTCGACGCCACCACCAGCTCCACCGCCAATCTCGGGTTCCTCTGATGTCCCGCCGGTTCCTCGTTTCCGCTGCCATCGGCGGGCTGCTTCTGGGCGGCTTCCTGTTGACGCGGCAGGCTGACACACCCTCTCCACCACCGGCTCCAAACCAGGAAGCCCGCCGCACCCCGCCACCACCCCGGAGCGCGGAGCCGGAGAAGGTCACCAGGCTTCCCATCGCGGACGGCATCACTCCGCTCAACTCACCTGACTCCCAAGTGGAGGATGATCTGGCCACCATCGAACTGCTGATGTCCGAGTTCAGGAAACACCATGACGGGAACCCCGTCGGCGAGAACGAGGAGATCACCGCCGCCCTGTTGGGCGGAAATCCGAAACGCCTGGCCTATCTTCCCGACAAAGGTCCGCACCTCAATGGGGCGGGACAACTGATCGACCGATGGGGCACCCCCTATTTTTTCCACCAGATATCCGGATCACAGACGGAAATACGCTCCGCGGGCCCGGACAGGGAAATGAACACCGCAGACGATCACCTCCGCTGATCCGACGGCGGGATCAACGCTTCTCAATGACCACCAGGGTGATGTCATCCATCTGCGCGCACTCACCCGTGAATGCCTTGAGTTCCTCCTGCATCCTGAGAAGCACCGCTTCCGCTCCATGAGGAGCCGCGCTCCTGAAAACCTCCGCCATGCGTTCCATGCCGAACTCCTCCTCTTTCGCATCGACGGCTTCCTTCACACCGTCCGTATAGAACAGAACGCAGTCCCCCGCGTGCAGCGGCACCTCCTGATCCTTGGTCACCCGCTCGAAAACCTGACCGCTGTCCACCCCCAGTGCGAGCCCCGGAGAGCGCAGGGACTCGACCGTTCCGGCCGCCGCCCGGTAGCAGAGCGCAGGGTCATGTCCCGCCCTGGACAGCGTGAGGATTCCGGTCATGCCATCGAGGATGCCGTAAGCCATGCTGATGAACATGTCCTCCCGGATGTCCGGGAAAAGCTGGCGGTTCACCAGTCCGAGCGCCTTGGACGGCGAATGCTCGCCCGCCGCCACGGAGCGCAGGGAGCTGCGGCACATGGCCATCAGCAGACCCGCCGGGACACCCTTGCCGGAAACGTCCGCGATGACGATGCCGCACTTCGCATCTCCGAGGTCGATGTAGTCGTAGTAATCACCGCTGATGATGCGGGCAGGCAGGTTGGTTCCGCTGATGCGGAAGCCCGGCACCACCGGGTCCTTCTGCGGGAGCAGCACTTGCTGTACTTCGCGCGCGGTCCGCAGCTCGCTCTCCATCGCCCGTTTTTCACTGGCTTCCCGATGGATGCGCGCGTTGCCGATGGCGAAGGCTGATTGTTCCGCGGCGGATTTGAACACGGCGAAGTCGTTGTCGGAGAAATATCCGTCCTGGTGACGGCGGGCCACCGCCAGCACTCCCATGTCTTTCCCCGCGTGGCGCAGCGGAGCCATCAGCACGGACACGTCCTCCTTGTAAGGAGCATGGATGTCACGGAACGAGGGATGGCCTTTCACATCATCCACCTGGATCACCTCACCCGCCTCCAGGCAATACCCGAGGATCCCGTCCCCGATGCCAACCCGTGACAAACGGATGTAGCTGTCGATCGCGCGCGGATCCTTCTCCGCCTTCTTCCTGACATCCGCCGGAAGACCGATGAGCGGAGGACAGTCCTCCGAAACATAAGACGGGTTCAGGTAGCCACCGTTCTCCTCCGAAACAAAATAGATCGCCCCGCCGGTCGCCTTCACCACCTTGTCGATGCCATCCACGATGATGCGGGAAAGCACGGCCGGGGACGGCTCGTTCTCGATCGACTCCCCCAGGTCATGGAGGAAAGTGAACATCCGGTGCTCCTTCGCATCATGATCCCTGAACCGCACGCGCAACCTGCGGGAATGACGGCGCTGGTTCTGCAGGGCAACCACTAGCACCACGGCCGCGATCACGAACAACAACAGCGCACCTGTGATCGAATGCTGGAGAGGTGTCATCCGTCGCTACGACCCCTCCGTTGCCCCCTGTTTCTCCGCCAGTTCCGCTTCCAGCAGATCCACGACCGTGGAGAATTTCCGGGCATTGCTCTCATTCGCCTGGGAAAGCACTTGGTGGGCTTCCAGCACATGCCGGGCCTGGTTCCCCGCGGAGACACCGTTCTTCGGCGGCTTCAGTGATTTCCGGACCTCCTCCACTTTCCCCCGCCAATCAGCGGAGGGAGGATCGATCTCCATCAAAAAGTCCAATCCAAGATCTTCCAGGGAGCGCCTGTTGCGCTCGCCCGCGTCCGCGATCTGGAGCGTCCCCCCATCAACGACGGAGAGCCTTGCGGCCATCCCTGCGAGAGTCCCCATGAAGGTGGAGTCCATCCCCGTGCAGGCACCGAGGTCAACGACCAGACATCGCTCACCGTTGGAAATCGCGTCGTCACCGAACGCTTTCATTGCCGGACTCGTCAGAAATGAGCCCTTCCCGACACAACGGATCCAACTGAACCGTTCAAAAGTTCCTACCAATATGGGGCATTCGGTGATCACGGGGTGAGTGCGGTACTTCCAACGGCCGGGTGCGGAACACTATAAATCATTCACGCATCCGGTCAACCTTACTTGCGGTTGAATCCAAGGCGGTTTTTCCACCCACCACCTTATTCCCACATGTAGGACTGCTTGCTCGAAAGAGCCTTTCCGTCACGCAGGAGCGTCACCTTCCAACTGATGACCTTGCCACGCTTGAAGTAGTCATCCCCGACCACGGAGAAGACCGCTTTTCCGGAGGATGTCTGCGGGGAAAATTTCTCGGAACGGGTCTTGATCCGGCTGCCGGATGCGCCCTGGCGGTAGTCGAAACGGACCTCAACCGGTCCGGATCCCACGCCATCCGCCTCACTCCAGAGCACGGTGTAGTACTGCCCCAGCCGGTCACGCCTTTCGGCCATGCTCACCGCGCCATGCAGCAGGCGGCTTTTCTCACCGCGCATCATGGGATCATCCAGATCGTCCTCAACCTGATCGCGGAGGTAGAACTGCTTCACGGTCAGTTGGCTGTCCGGCCCCGCACAAGCGCCCAACCCCAACAAGGACAAGAACAGATAGCAGTGTTTCACGCACCCATTCAAGCAGCACGCCCACGGGGATCAAGGATCAAGAACGGAGCAAGCCGGATGATTGACCGGTCCCGGTTCCGGCGTTAGATTATTCACTGCCAATGATCGATACCGCTGCCGACGAGATCAAACTTGAGTTCGATACCCCCCAGTTCCTCCATTCCCTGTTCGCGGATGACGTGCGGAACCTGAACGTGCTGGAAACGATGCTCGAAGTGAAGGCGGTCACCCGCGAAGGATGGATCCTTCTTTCCGGAAAACCGGCTGCATTGGCCAGGGCGAAAGCCGTGTTCGACGACCTGGAAACCGCGCGCCGCAACGGCCGGGAAATAGAGACCCGCGACTTCCGCCTGGCGGTGGAAGCGGCTGCCACGGGCGCTGAAGTCGGCGTGTCCGAGTTGTCCGGAGTGAAGCTGGTCGGCTCGAAGGGACGCAAACCGGTGGTCCCGCGGACGCCCAACCAACTGGCCTACATCCGGGCCATGGAGACCCACGATGTCATCTTCGGGCTCGGCCCCGCGGGAACCGGGAAAACCTACCTGGCGATGGCCATGGCGCTGACCATGCTGAAGAAGAAAGCGATCCAACGCATCGTCCTCACCCGCCCCGCCGTGGAGGCAGGCGAAGCTCTCGGCTTCCTGCCCGGGGACCTCCGTGAAAAGGTGGCTCCCTACCTGCGGCCGCTCTACGACGCCATCCATGACATGCTGGATCCGGAGGAAGCGCAGCGCTACCTGGAGGACGGCACCATTGAAATCGCCCCGCTTGCTTTCATGCGCGGACGCACGCTTTCCCGTTCATTCATCATCCTGGATGAGGCCCAGAACACCACCCGCGAGCAGATGTTCATGACCCTGACCCGTCTTGGAGAGGACTCGCGCATGGTCGTCACCGGCGATGGTTCCCAGGTGGACCTGAAGCCCGGGGTGAGATCCGGCCTTTCGGAAGCGGAACACGCCTTGCAGAGCATCGACGGCATCACCTTCCTGCGCTTCGCGAAGCAGGACATCGTCCGCCACCCGGTCGTCGGACGCATCGTGGAAGCCTACGAGCGCTATCGCGCCTGATCACCTGTCGCGGTCCTTCTCCAAAAAAGAAAAGCCGGTGTCCCTGTGGAGCACCGGCTTTGATGAGGAGATGGTGTGGAACCGCTGGCAGCAGGTTACTCGGATTCTTTCCCCGGGGAAACATCCTCACCGCCCGGAGGGAGCGGAGGCGGGGTGGGTGCTGCAGGGGCCGCAGGAGTGGCGGCGGGTGATGTGCCGGGCGCGGTGGAGGGATCTCCAGTGGCGGCGGGAGCGGGAGGCACCGGTGCGGACGGATCCACGGAAATGACCGGCGGAACGCCTCCCGGAGGCACATCCGTGGGGGTCATGTTCGGCAGCGGCTCGACGATGCCACCTCCCGCAGGGAGCGGTGGATAGACAACCATGCCGCTGGTATCGGTCACCACCGCATTCGGGTCCTGCACCATCACCGCGGGGACAAAGCCCACCTCACCGCTGTCCAGCTCCACCTTCACATAGCTGGAGTCCACTGAGATCACCTTCATCTCCGTGTTCCGGGGAAGAAGTTTGTCGGCATCCGCATCACCTTTCGGGCGCTTGCTGAAAAACGCGGTGTTGTCGATGGCGGCGCGGACGAATTGACCGGCCTTGAAGCTGGAAGCCGTGCTGGTTCCGCTACGGACCGAGCCACCGGCAGCGGAAAGAGGATCGAAGCTCCCGCTGGAGGTGAGCGGGGCGTTCATGGATGCGCACCCCACAAGGGCGAGAGCGGCGGTGGCGGAGAGGACCGGTAAATACTTCATACGCCCGGGAAACCTGCCACGGGAGATATGTCGGGTCAATTTGTTTAAACCATGCCCGATCCGCCGCTATCCCTGAAATTCAGTTCCTGCGGATGATGTGGTTCTCCTCATCAAGGAGGATCTTTTTCGGCACGACCGGGACATCGGAAACAGCGAAGGCCATGATAGCCACCCGCTCGCCTTTCTTGATCCGGTGGGCGGCGCCGCCATTGATGATGATTTCCCTGGAACCGGGAACCCCCGCCTGCACGTAGGTCTCCAGACGGTTGCCGCTGGTGATGGAGGCGACCAGCACCTTCTCACCCTCCCACAGGCCCGCCGCCTCCATGAGCTCGGTGTCGATCTCGATGCTGCCTTCATAGTCCACATCCGAGGACGTGATCATGGCGCGGTGCATCTTTGACTTCAGGACTTGGCGAAGCATGCGCGGAAGGAATCCGCCGATTCCCCGGCAGTCAAGCGATTAGTCCAGACGCACCACCCTCCAGAAGCGCCGGGTTTCCGCCGGATCCGCCGGTGCGGGGAAAATGGTGGTTCCGGAAAGCTGGCTGCCCGCCACCTGATCCACCGGCAGCCATGCCTCCGCAGGGTCCAGCGAGGTGGATGTCTCGATCCGGTAGCTGGTGCCCGGGTTGCTCTCCCACTCCAGCGTGAAAACCGTTTCTCCAGCGACGGCGCGGGTGACGCGGAACGGCCCGTCGTTCTGGTGGATCACCCCGATGGCGTCCAGATCAAACCCGCCGGAGCCTTCGACCGGCCACGGGTCATAAATCGGCTCGCCGCGGCTGTCGCTCGTACTCCCGTCCCCAATGATGTCCACGATCCTGACGAACCGCACGTTCTCCTTGTCCAGAAGCGGCGCATCCAGGATCTCATCCAAATCAAACGGAGTGCCATAGCCGCCCCGGTATTTTCCCGCAAGGTTGTGGATCTCCGTCGCATCGATCCCGCCGAAGCCGCCAGCAGGCTCGACCGTATCCGAAATCGCCGGAAAGCGGTGGTAGTTCACCCCGTCGCTGGAAACTTCCACGAAGGCCAGTTCCAGGAAGGTGTGGTTGAAGGCATTTTCAAAGACGGCGAAGTCCGCGCCCTGTCCGTTGCGGATGGGATGGGGGAAAACGAGGGTCATCCTGCCACCATTCCCAAGGCAGACGATATGCATGGGATCCGTACCTGCCGCTCCCAACGCCAGATCCGGAGTCTTCCAGATCCCATCGACACCCGCGCCATACTGCGGCGGGAGATAACCTTTCGCCCAACCAACGAAGCGGGGGTCCGTATGGCTGATGGCGGTGGAGCCTGGAGCCCCGGCGGGAGGTGGAAAATCACCCGCACCGGCGGCCAGGGGCCACAATGCGGAGAAAATCAGAAGCGCCTTTTTCATGTTCAGAACTCTTTCCGGATGCCGATCTGATACTGCCGGCCCGCCGCAGGATACCAGACTCCATTGTATTTCACCGTCGCATACCGCTCATCGGCGAGGTTGTTCACCCGCCCATAGACGGACCATCCGTCACGACCCTCCCAGCGCACCATGAGGTTCGCAGTGGCATGGGAGGGCAGCTTCGGTTGGTTGTTGGACAGATCGTTCCCCTCGAAGGAACTGCCGGTGTATTGGTATTCCGCCTGTACCAGCCAACGCTCCATGGGACGCCAACCGGCCACGGCGGAGAACTCATGCTGCGGAACAAGGTAGATTTCCTTTCCGGAATATTCGCCGGATCGCTGCCGGGCATCCAGCCAGGTGTGGCGGAACAGAAGATCCCAACGGGCGGAGTTCCAGCCCAGCTCCGTCTCCACCCCGTAGCGGCGGGTTTCCTCGAGGTTCACGTTCAAATTCCGGAGGTAGTCATAGGCGATCTCACCATCGAGCCACTGGACGAATCCATTCAACCGGCACCTCCAGCCGTCCCGCCGCCATTCGCCGCCCAGCTCGACCTGGTGGCCGGTTTCCGCCTCCAGGCGGTCATTGAAAGGCTCCGACATGGGAAAGCCCTGGTAGGAGGCGATCTCATCCGTGGAAGGCAGACGGTAGAGCCGGTCATAGCGCAACCATCCATCCGCGGAATCCCCCTCCCAGCGGAGGCCGAGCTGCAGCGCATGGTTCAGTTCACTACCGCCCCTGTCGAAATTCAAATCCGGGTCCCACGGAAAGCGGATGCTCTCCGCACGGGCGTCCACCCGGGAGCCTTCCAGCCTGCCGGCAAAGCCGAGGTGCCACCCTTGCCATGGTTCCCAGTCCACCGCGGTGGATACCCCATAGACCATGCGTTCGAGGTCCGCGACCGCGGTTTTCCTCTGCCGCTGGATCTCCCGGTATTGGGTGAGATCGAGCGAGTCATGCCGGATGTTCAGCCCGGTCCGGACATCCAGCCCAGCGGTCCGCCAGCTCCATTCCGGGCGGAAGGTGACGGAATCCAGCAGGTTGTCCGTGTGGGATCCGGGGCCGAAGTTCCATGCCTGGTCCCGGCGGGACCACGCCAGCGGCAGGTCCACGCCCATCCCCTGGCCGCCCTTCCAGCCCAGGGTGACATCTGCCTTCCATTGCTCCTGTTCCGAAAAATACTGATCCTCTTGTCCGGCCTGCACGTAGATCGACTGCCGGGGATCGTCCCGGTACCTCGCCTCTGACAATGGTCCGGGAAAGCCGGTGAGTTCATCCGACCAGCCCATGCCCGCATCCACCTCCCATCCGTGGCCGAGCCGCCGGTCCCAACGAAAATGGGCGGACTCCATCTCGCTCATCGCGTTGTCCCGCCAGCCGTCTGAAAAGTTCCTTTCCAGATCGACGCGGATGCCGTCCGCGCCGTACCGGACACCGTAACCCAGGCGCTGGATGGCGAGTCCGTCACTGCCCCCGGCGGCTTCGAGATAACCGCTCCCGTTTCCCGAAGGGGTGCGGGTGACGAGATTGATAACCCCCGCCGCCGCATTGTCTCCGAAACGGGCGGTCTGCGCACCCCGCAGGATCTCCACCCGGACGATCCGGGAAAGGGGCACCTCCAGCAGGGACACCGCCGCCATGTCCGGGCGGTTCACCGGACGCCCATCCACCATCACCAGCACACGGGAAGAGGAATTTTCCCCGAACCCCCGGAGGTGCAGCGCACCCGCCGCAGCATTTCCGGAGGTGCTGGTCAACCGCACGCCGCCCTTCACCGCCAACAATTCCGCCACGGAGCGGACACCGGAGGAGGTGATTTCCTCCTCATCGATGACGGTCGCGTTTCCCGCGAAGTGTGGTGGAAGCACAGCCCCCCGCCATGCTTCCACCACGATTTCAGGCATCACTTCCTCGCCCGTGGCGGAAGCCACGGCGAGCAGGAGCGCCGAAAATACGGCGAGGCTGGAAGATCCCGCCATCGCAAATGGTTGGTTTGGGCTCAGCGCGCCCTGCGGCGGCGCCAGACCAGTGCGCCGCCCATCAACACCATCACGGATGCAACGGGCTCCGGCACGGGATTCACGCTGGGAACGGTCCCATACGCACCATACACCAGACCGTCCCAGGAACCCGGTGCGACCACCCGGAAAGGAGCGGAGACACCGCTGCCTTCCGACCATGAACCATCCGCAACAGGGACACCCGTCGGATATCCGGCCAGTCCACCCGCCACGGACTGCACCCAATACGGCGCGTAGTCAGGGGCCCCGGCGTTCGTTTCCGTCACCCCCATCCAGGTGATGGCGGAGATGAAATAGTTCGGCTCCCCGACCGTGCCGTAGTTGTCCGCGCTGATGGAAAGATCGCTCTCCGCGGAGTCGATGATCTGGAGCAGACCCCAGGTGTCCAACGGAGATCCGCTACTGTAGGTGTAGTAAATTTCGTAGGTGCGGCTCCCGATGTTCGGGGATTCCAGCACGAGGTAGGAAACGTCCGTGCCGGACCCGAGGATGATGTTGGCGGCCCCGGCAAAGCTGGCGGAGAGCAGGGTACACGCAACGGCGAACACCCTGACGATGTTGATTTTCATGTTTTCTCTTCTGATTCTGTGGATGACCCGGACACGAGAAGAGGAAAACCCGCGTGGATGGCACTCGGGCATTCTCCGTCCCAAACCCCTCTTGCGCGGAAGGGCATACACGGCGCCGCATCCGGATGAACGGCACCGGGACGAACGAAACGGGGTGAAGTATTCGGACTCCCGACTGTGGGGGAACGGAATCTCTCCCGCCCTCCCCGCCTCCTTCCCGCCTTCACCCCCGCTCGCGCGGAGATTGGCTGTGTGGGAATTCGTCCATCGGATACCGCAGCGCGACTGTTCCGGGCTCTCACCGGATTCCATGCACCCCGCATCAGGTCATCGGCAGGGAAGACACCAGACCCTGGCGGATCATGCAAGCCCGCAGATTCCGCACGTGCGGAGTACCATGATCAAATCTTCCACGAGCTGAACTCGATCTCGAATCCCTTCCGGTCGGGGGAGAAGGTCGCCTTCATCCCACCGCCATCAGCCTCCCTCTTGTATTCGTCATCGGACACCTTGTGATCCTGCAGGTTCATCCGTTTGATGAATGCCTCGAACTTCTCCCGATCCCCCGGGAACTGCAGGGTATAGTCAAATTCGGAAGGGACCTTGGAGAGATACTTGCTCTCATGGTGACGTGGGACCCAGCCCATCGCCTCAAAAGCGGTGGGTTCCCTGGTGTATCGGCCCATGTATTTGAACGAAGGCAACCAAGCCATCCCGACGACGAACCAGAGGACGCGGCTTCTGAAAAGCCCTCTCATGACAGTGCGTGCGCGATCCATTCCCAAGAGAATGCCCAACCGTCCGATGGAAGCAACTTCCACCAAAACCGGATCCTCCCAACGCGCGAGCGAGGAGAGAAGATCTCGGCATCATGCACCCAATAAGTTTTGATGGACCAACGGGACAGCGAATGGAGCGCCGGCTTCAGCCGGCTTGGCTTCGCTGGCTGGATTCTCCGGAGCCGACTGAAGTCGGCGCTCCATCCCGATGAAGATGCCGGTCTGGAGACCGGCGCTCCCAGCGGGCTTTCTCCAGCAGCCTCAGCGGAACTTCACACCGAGGCCGGTGGCCAGTGCGGCGAGCACTTTCTGGTGCGCGGCATCGACTTCCTCTGCCTTGAGCGTGCGGTCCGCGGCGCGGTAGTGGAAGCGGTAGGCCACGGACTTGCGGTCGGCGGGGAGTTTCACGCCGGTCGGGTCGGTGAAGACGTCGAAGCATTCGGAACCGGTCAGGAGCGGCTCGGCGTGCTTGGCGATCACGGCTTCGATCTGCGCGTTCGCGGTGGCGGCGGGGATTTCCATCGCCGCGTCGCGGGACGAACCCGGGAACTGCGGCAGGTCCTCCACCTGGGTGATGCCGGCCAGGAGCTTGCGCACCTTGGCAAGATCCAGCTCCGCAACATACACGGCGGAGGTGAAGTCGAGCGCGCGTTCCTTCGCCAGCGACAGACGGGCGAAAGCGCCGATGTTCTGGTCATCCGCCTTGATGTCGCTGCCGAGCGCGAAGCCGTCGCGTTCCTTCGGCGTGAAGCGGATGGTCCGGTTCGGCAGGAGGGCGCCGAGGATGCCCTTCAGGTCATAGAGATCCGCGGTGCGGTCGGCCTGTGCCCAGCCGCCGGTGTTGGTGCTGCCGGAGACGAGGATGCCGAGCGTTTCGCTTTCCTGGTCCTTCGCCTTGCCGCCGCCCGCATTGCGGAACACGCGGCCCATTTCGAAGAAGCGGAGCGCCTTCTGCTGCTGGCGCACGTTGCGCGCGGCGCTGGCAACCAGGCCGGGGACGATGCTGGGGCGCATGACGGCGTGGTCCTCGCTGAGCGGGAGTTTCACGCGGATGATGTCGCCATCCTGCAGCGGGCGCAGCGGCAGCCCGTCCGCCACCTGGGCGTCCGAGATGAGCTTGATGGTCTGGCACTCGTAGAGGCCGAGCGCGGCGAGGCGGCGGCGCAAGACCATGTCCGCGTCATACGCCTTGTCCACGGCGCTCTGCGGCACGAAGGCACCGAGAAAACGGGATGGCACGTTGTCCAGGCCATGGACGCGGGCGATCTCCTCGACGAGGTCGATGTGACGCTGGAGGTCCGCACGGAACGACGGGACATCCCAGGTGCCGTCGGTGAGTTTCGACAGGCCCAGACGGGTGAGGATCTCCTCCGCGGCATCCAGTGAGATCGATCCGCCCATGAGCTGGTTGAGCTTCCTTTCATCCAGTGCCACCGGCTTCGTCAGCGCGGGTGCGGTGCCGGAGGCGAAGGTCACGCCGGCATCACCGCCCGCGGTTTCCAGGATGAGCTTCACGGCCAGCGCGGAGGCAGGCAGCACGCCCTGCGGGTCCACCCCACGCTCGAAGCGGTAGGAGGAGTCAGAGGAAAGCGCGGTGCGGCGGGAGGTGCGGCGGATTCCCTGCGGGGTGAACCAGGCGGACTCCAGCAGGATCTCCGTGGTCTCCTCCGTGACGCCGCTCTCCGCGCCACCCATCACGCCGCCGAGGGCTAGCGCGGCTCCGGATTCATCCGAAATGAGCAGGTCGCCGGAGACCAGTTCATGCTCCGATTCATCGAGCGCGCTGAACACCTCGCCGTCGTTGGCGTGGCGGACGACAATCGCGCCGCTGACCTTCGCGGCATCAAAGGCGTGCAGCGGCTGGCCGAGTTCGTGGAGCACGAAGTTCGTGATATCGACGACGTTGTTGATCGGGCGCAGTCCGATGGATTCCAAGCGCTTCTTCAGCCAAGCCGGGCTTTCCTGCACCTTCACACCCTTGATGCGGACAGCGGTGTAGAACGGACAGGCGTCCGTGGCCTCAATGTGGATCACGGCGGCGTCTTCGGAGACCTTTTCCACAGCCGGGATTTCCAGCGGAAGGAAAGGCGTGCGCAGCAGGGTGGCGAGCTCCCGGCCCATGCCACGGTGGCTCAACAGGTCCGGGCGGTTTGGAGTGACCTCCAGCTCCAGCAGGACGTCGGAATCGAACATCTCCTTCACGGGCTTCCCGATGACGGAGTCCTCCGGCAGGATGAGCAGGCCGTCCTCACCCTTCGGCAGGCCGATCTCCTCCGCGGCGCAGAGCATGCCACGGGAATCGACACCGCGCATCTTCGTCTCACCGATAGTGAAACCACCGGGAAGTGCGGCACCGGGCAGGGCGCAGGGCACCTTGTCCCCCACCTTGTAGTTCTTCGCGCCGCAGACGATCTGCCGCAGCGTCCCCTCGCCCACGTCCACCTGAGTGACCTTCAGCTTGTCCGCGTTCGGGTGCTGCACGGCCTCCATGATCTGTGCGACCACGATCTTTTCCGAAGCGATGCCCTTCGTCTCGATGCCTTCGACCTCGACACCCGCGAAGGTGAAGAGGTCATCGATCTCCTTGATCGATTTTCCGGAGAGATTCAGGTGGCTGCCGAGCCAGTTGAGGGACGTTTTCATGACAGGAA
Source organism: Luteolibacter sp. SL250 (assembly GCF_026625605.1). NCBI lineage: Bacteria > Pseudomonadati > Verrucomicrobiota > Verrucomicrobiia > Verrucomicrobiales > Verrucomicrobiaceae > Luteolibacter > Luteolibacter sp. SL250. Next base: position 1,624,968 of record NZ_CP113054.1, on the reverse strand, counting down.
GAGGGAAATGCTTTTAAACCGCTAATGGACGCCAATAGACGCGAATGAAATATCCTTATTGGCGTTGATTCGCGTTCATTCGCGGTTCTTTTTTCAGGCGAATTGTTTGAGGAAACGGACGTCGTTTTCGATGAGGAGGCGGATGTCCTTGATGCCCCAGCGGATCATGGCGAGGCGGTCGAGGCCCATGCCGAAGGCGAAGCCGGTGACCTTTTCCGGGTCGAATGCGTTGTCCTTCCGTGCGGCGTTGACGGCGGAGAAAACGGCTGGGTCCACCATGCCGCAGCCGGCGACCTCGATCCAGCGCGGAGCCTGACCCTTGACCTGGAGCTTCACGTCGATCTCGAAGCTCGGTTCGGTGAACGGGAAGAAGTGCGGGCGGAAGCGGACCTCCGTGGTGGTTCCGAACAGTTCCCGCAGGAAATACTCCAGCGTGCCCTTCAGGTCCGGCAGGGAGACATCCTCCGCGACGTAGAGACCCTCGAGCTGGTTGAAGACGGAAAGATGCGTCGCATCGATCTCGTCCCGGCGGTAGGCGGAGCCGGGCGCGATAATGCGCAGCGGCGGCGCCTGCGACTCCATGGTGCGCACCTGCACGCTGGAGGTGTGGGTGCGGAGGAGTTTTCCGGAGTCGAAATAGAAGGTGTCCTTCTCGTTGCGGGCCGGGTGGTCGGCGGGCGTGTTCAGCGCGTCGAAGCAGTGGAACTCATCCTCGATCTCCGGGCCGTCCGCGAGGGCGAAGCCCATGCGGCGGAGGATGCCGATAGCCTCGTCACGGATCTGGGTGAGCGGGTGGAGCGCACCGGTGAGGACCGGGCGGCCGGGCAGGGTCACATCCACGCCGTCGAGGGCCTTCCGGTCCGCCACCTCCTGGAGGGCCGCCTGTTTTTCCTCCAGCGCGGAGGTGATGGCGGCGCGGGCGGCATTGAGCGACTGGCCGAAGGCGGCCTTCTCTTCCTTCGGCACATCCTTGATGCCAGCCTGGGCAAGGGTGAGCGTGCCTTTCTTGCCCAGCACCCCCACGCGGGCGTCTTCGAGCGCGCGCTCGTCTGCTGCGTTGGCGATGCGTTCCAGGGCATCGGTCTGGATGGAGGCGATGGACTCGTTCATGGGAGGCGGACGGCTTAGCCGGTTATTCCGGGGCGGTCAAAGGCTTTGCGCTGGGAGCGCCGGTCTCCAGACCGGCTTGGCAGCCAAGGCCATCAGGGGAAGATGCCGGTCTGGAGACCAGCGGTCCCCGCGTTCACAATGTCGCAGCCACCGAAGGAACCGCGTCCAGAAACGACGGAAACTCCGGCTGCCAGCCTGTGCCCCGCAGCTTCGCCGCGGAGACTTTCTTGTGGGTCCAGCCGCGCTTGCGGTCCGGGTCCCGGGGACCGGACGGCGGCAGCGGCTTTCCGAAGATCTCCGCCAGCCGCCGGTAGCATTCGCCCTGCGCCATCGGGGTGGAGTCGCTGACATTGAAGATACCGCCGCGTTTTTCCCCTGCTGATGCGAGGTGGAAAACCGCCCGCGCCGCATCATCCCGGTGGATCTGGTTGAGGAACCGCCTGCCGTCCTCCTCGATGACGGCCTCCCCGGAGAGGAATTTCTTCAGAATGACGCTGCGCCCGGGACCGTAGATCCCGGAAAGCCGGGCGACGGTGCCGCCAGCCTCCAGCACCACCTTTTCCGCCGCCAGCAGCAAACGCCCGGTTTCCCGCTCCGGCACGGCGGGGCTTTCCTCGGTGACGACCGAGCCATCCGTCTGCGCATAGACGGAGGAGCTGGACGTGAAAAGGAGCGGCACGCCGGGAAATGCGTCCGCCAGATTCCGGCAGCCATCGACATATACCCGCTGGTAGGCCTCCGGTCCACCGCGGCCGGAGGCAGCGCAGTGGACGATGAAGTCCGGCGATGCATCCGCCAGTCCGCGCACGGAGGAAAGGTCACTGACATCCGCCGCACGCGCGCCCTCACCTCCGGAAAGCGAGACCGGCACCACCTCCCAGCCATGCTCCAGGAACACGCGGCCCACCGCCTGTCCAAGATAGCCGTTTCCGATGAGCAGCAGCTTCACTTCCCGGCGGCTTGCTGGAATTTCCCGCGCAACGCGGAGTTGTCCCCATTGCCGATGTTCGTGTGCTGGATGATGAGCACCGAGTAGCGGTCCTTCACCGGGTCGATCCATGCCTGCGTGCCATAGGCACCACCGTGGCCGTAGGACCCGGGGGAAAGCGACGCGGTCACCCCGCCCGGATTCACCACCCGGATCCAGCCGATGCCATAGGCATTCCCCTCCACGAAGCCGACCTTCTCCAGACCGTCCGTGCGGGACTTCGTCATTTCCTGGATGGACTCCGGTTTGAGGAAATTCTGGCCGTTCGCCTCGCCGCCGTTGAGGACCATGGCGAGGAATTTCGAGAAATCCTCAGCCGTGGAGAAAAGCCCGCCGTTCGCACGGGGGTAGCGGCTCGTGTCACCGTATTCCTTGCCTGCCAGCACGCGCGGCACTTCCACCTCCAGACCCACGTCCGTCTTCTTGTAGGCCAGGGCCAGACGCGCCACCTGATCCGCGTTCGGATAAAATGACGTGTCCTTCATGCCCAGCGGGCCGAAGAGGCGTTTCTCCAGGAAGTCGGCGAAGTTCTGCTGGGAAACCACCTCCACGATGCGCCCTCCGACATTGATCCCCGTCTGGCAGTAGGCCCACTTCGTCCCGGGCGCGAATTTCACCGGGCGGGTGGCGGTGAGTTTCATCACCTGGTCCAGGGTGGACAGGCCCATTTCCTCCTCCTTGGTGAGATCCTGGAGCCCGGCTGTGTGGGACATGCACTGGGCGACGGTGACCGTCACCTCCTTGCCCTCCGCATCCTTCAGATCCTTGAACTCCGGCAGGTACTTCGCCACCGGATCATCCAGCGAGATCCGGCCTTCCTCCACCATCATCATGACCGCCACGCCGGTGACAGGCTTCGACATGGAGGCGATCCAGGCGACGGAGTCGGTCTTCATCGGGCGCTTGTTGGCGATGTCCGCCAGACCGGTGGCTCCGGAAGAAAGCACTCTCTCCTTCGAGCCGACGACGGTCACCGCACCGGCCACGTCCTTCGCCTCCACCACCCCTTCGCGGAAGACGGAAAGGGCGGTGTCCAGCGTACCGGCGTTCTCCTTCGCGAATCCGGAGCCCATACAGGCCGCGGCCAACATCATGCGGAATGTCCTCTTCATCGGTTTCCCATGGAGTTACGCAGGAACGGGCCGGATGGCAAAGTTTATCCCTTGTTGCTCGGTGACGGGAACGCCCGCGCGGTCTCAGCGTCCGCCCCGCTTCCCGAAGTCATCGAGCTGCTCGAGGCTCTGGTCGATACGATTCATCCCATTCCTCATCTGCCGTTCCTGGATCTGAACCTGCATGTCGGTATTCGAGGAAATAATCCCCATCAACTCATTGAACCGGTCCGCGTCCCTGTCCCCTCTCAAAAATGTATTGGCTGCCATCATGCTCCCACCGGCCCGCTTCCAGGAGAATGATCAGAGACTCCAGTTGATCGATGGAATCCCGCTCCAAGCGCCTCACGTCGTCCACGACAGGAAGCACCTTGTCCAGCCCTCTCCGGATGCCCGCCAAAACCTCCGCCTCCATGGCCGGATCGAAATTGAGGCCCGCTGCACGGGTCGGCAGACTTTGGAGCAGTTCCCCTGTTTTCTTCTCGGCGAGATCAACTGCGGATCTCATTCTTGAAATGATCCCTTTCGCACGGCCATATCCACCGTCCTTCAGTCTCTGCGGATCGAGGAGGGTATCACTCCCGGCTTTGTTCAGGTCCGCGAGATACTCCTGCTGGATCACCGCGGCGTCATTCATCACCGAACGGGTGAAGGCGGTGAACTTCTCCGCCGTATTCTTCGGTGCGGCGGGTTCCTCGAATTTGAAATCCGAGGCTTTCGGCTGCCCCTCCACATCGAGGAATTCGGAACGGAGTGTCCGGGCGTCCTCCTTCATGCCCTGGATGGCCTGCCGCATGTCTTCAATCTCATTCCGGGGGGATTTGGAGGGTGGACCGAGGAGGGAGCTGGAAGCGACGTTCCTTTTCTCATACTGCCGTTCATCGGATGAGGAAGGCATGGTCCGCTCACCAGCATCCCGTTTTGGTCCGGTGGCCACCCCGGATTGGGAGGCCGCTCCCTTGTCCTTCAGCACCAGAATCAGCACGCTGGGAAGGACGGAGAATAGAACCGCCGAAACCAGATACGACCGGGAGAACCACCTGATGAATGGTTTTCCCAGCGCGGCACCGATCCCACCGCACAATGCCGAGACGATGAGGGCCGCGACCGAACAGACGACGAAATAAGCCACCCACCCGACCATGAAATCGAGAAGGGCAGAACCGGCGCCCGCTTTCAGGGCTTTTTCAGAACAGGCGAGGACCCCTCCGACGGCGGTTAGAAGGAGAGTCGCACCGACAGGTATGAGAAAGGGTTTCAGCGGGTTGCCCGCTCCGTGGCCATGAAGCAACTCCGCGGGTGGGAGGTCATGTGACATCCGGGAAGGGAGCGGTGGAGACCCGGCTGCCCGTGGAACGCCCCCGGCGGTGGCACGAGGGACCACAATCTCCCCGCCACAAGCAGGACAGTTGGAGGAAAGGCCCTCCCACTCCGGTGAAGCGTCAATATGCTGTGCACAATGAATGCAATAAAACGTGGGCATGGCACGGGGGAATTTCATGGTTCACCGGCATGCTCCAACGCCGGTTCCAACCTATTATTGCCCGGGTGAGCGAAAGTCATCATAAATCACGGAGAACCCGGTATTCACACTGCGCGCGTCCGGAGACGTTCAGTTTATAACCTTGCCATCACCACCCATTGCTCCCCTAGTTTCGCAAACTCATGAATCGCCGCCATTTCATCGGAACCGCCCTTGCCGCCGCCATCACCTCGTCCGTCCGGGCCGCCGATGGGAAGCAGCCTCACATCCTGCTGCGGAACGGCTGGCAGAGCATCAACATCGGCGACATCGCCCACCAGATGGGCATGCTGGAACTGCTGGAAAAGCACCTGCCGGATGTGAAGATCAGCTTCTGGGCGAGCAACCTGGAGCACGGTGCGAAGGAACTGGTGCAGAAGCGTTTCCCAAAGACCATCATCCTCAACGGCCGGGACGAAGTGGACGCCGCCTTCAAGGATTGCGATTTCCTCCTCCATGGATCCGGTTCCGGATTCGTGGCACAGACGGACGTCGGCCGCTGGCGCGATGAAACCGGCAAGCCCTACGGCGTGTTCGGCATCTCCTTTTTCAAGAACAACGCAAAGGGCATCGAGATCCTCAATGGCGCGAAGTTCGTCTACTTCCGTGACAGCGTCTCCATGCAGACCGCGAAGGACCAGGGCCTGACCACCCCCATCGCGGAGTTCGGCCCGGACTGTGCCTTCGGAGTGGTGACCCTGCGCAATGACGCGGCGGCGGACGCCTACCTCACGGAACACGGCCTGGAGCATGGCAAGTTCCTCTGCTGCATCCCGCGCTACCGCTGGACCCCGTTCTGGACGGTGAAGAAGGGCCGCGCGTTCGACCCGAAGAAGGACGCCCGCAACCAGGAGATGAAGGACCACGACCACTCCCAGCTCCGGGAGGGCATCATCCAGGTCGTCACGCAGACTGACATGAAAGTGCTCATCTGCTGCGAGGACATGACCCAGATCCCGCTGGGCAAGGAAATGATCTACGACAAGCTGCCGGAAGAGGTGAAAAAGAAATGCGTCTGGCGGGACAGATACTGGCTCACCGACGAGGCGCTGAGCGTCTACAACCGCTCCGCCGGACTTTTCGGGAATGAGATGCACAGTCCCATCATGTGCATCAGCAGTGGCATCCCCGCGATCGTCTGCCGTTTCGACGAGCAGACGACGAAAGGCTTCATGTGGCGGGACATCGGCCTCGACGAGTGGCTTTTCGACCTGGATGACCCGGAGAAATACAAACTCATCGCCCCTACCATCCTTTCCTTGGCGAAGGATCCCGCCGCAGCGAAAGCGAAGGCGGCGAAGGCGCGGGACTTCGTCTTCGCTAAGCAGGCAGAGGAGATTGCCACGCTGAAGAAATCACTACCCTCCGGCTGACACCCCCATGCACAGCCCGGCACGCCTTACCGCATCCGCTCCCGTCCTTCTGGTGAAGGACGTGGTGGCGGCGGCGGATTTCTACCGGGACACGATGGGCTTCCACTACGAGCGCTTCTGGGGTGAACCGCCTACCTTCGTGATCCTCCACCGCGACGGGATGTACGTGATGCTCCGGCAGGCGGAAGACCCCAAGCACGTCGTCCCCCACTGGACGGTGGCGGACAAGCTCTGGAACATCTATTTCTGGGTGTCCGATGTGGATGCCCTCCACGCCGAGTTCGTCTCACGCGGCGCGGTGATCGACTACGGACTATGTGACCAGCCCTATGGTTGCCGGGAATTCGGCACCCAGGATCTGGATGGGCACGACATCGGCTTCGGCCAGACGATGGATTGAGACAAACGGGGCGTCCGCTCCGCTTTCATAACCCTTTCCCGCCACATGCCATTCGCCATCGAGCTGAGATTCGATCCGGAATCGGAAAGGATTGACAGCAAAGGCGCGAAGATCGCGAAGGGAAGAAATCAATCTCTGCGCTGCTTTGCGGCAGTGTTTGGGTGACTTGCCAATGCCGTCGATGGACAAGAGTGTCCATCCTCCTTACTTACGCGAACAAGTGAGTGTGCTGGCGGCCCTGTGATGGTATCTTCCTCACATCGCCACGTGGCTTTCCCTGCCCGCCATGAATGATCCCTTCCAGTTCGATTCGCTCTTCCGGAGCGGCGGTGCCTTCGATGGTTACAACATCCTCGCGGGCCTCATTTTCGGCACCATCGGCTGGGGGGCGCTGCGGTACGGGCGGGCGCTCGAGCGCTGGAAACCGATCGTGATCGGCCTCGCGATGATGGTTTATCCGTATTTTTTCTACAACCGCATCCTGCTGTGGGGAATCGGCACGGGCCTGGCGACGCTGCTCTGGTTCCACCACGACGAGTGAGCGGGGTCCGCATTTCCCTTGTCACGGCGGGCTTTTTCCGGCCTAGACTCCCCCCGCCCATGCCGACCGACGCGATCCTCTCCACCGCCCGACAGTTCCTCGAGGTGGACCCGACCATCCCCGTGACATTGGAGCCGATCAAGCGCGGCGCGTCCGGCCGGACCATCGTCCGTATCAAGTCACCGGTGCATGAACCGTTCATCGGCATCCACTGGACGGACGAGCGGGCGGACAACAAGCAGTTCGTGCCAGTGGCGCATTTCCTGAAAAAAGCCCGGCTGCGGGTGCCGGAGATCCTGCATGAGAACCTGAAACGCCGGGTGGCGCTGGTGGAGGACCTGGGGGACGTGGACCTGCTTTCGCTCAAGGACCGCCCGTTTTCCGAACGCCCGCCGTTCTACCGCTCCGCTCTGGAACAGGTGGACAAGCTGTTCTACGCGAAGCCGCCGAAGGAGTTCGAGCTGATGCCACCGTTCGACGCCGCGCTCTACCGGTGGGAGCAGAACTATTTCATCGAGCATCTGGTGGAGGACTTCCTCGGCATGGACGCCACCCCGCTGAAGGGGCACCCTGCCTTCGCCGCGCTGGCCGAGAAGCTGGGTACGGGGGCGCGCCATCTGGTCCACCGTGATTTCCAGTCGCAGAATCTCCTGATCAAGGAGGGGGCGGTGTATCTCATCGACTTCCAGGGACTGCGCCGCGGCCGCCAGGAGTATGACCTCGCATCCCTCATTTTCGACCCCTATCTGGACCACTCCGCCGATGAGCGGGAGCAACTTCTGGAACTGTGGGAGGATATCGCGGACGAGCGTCCGGAAACCACGCTGTTCCACCAATGCGCCGCCCAGCGGCTGATGCAGGCCCTGGGTGCCTACGGCAACATCCTGAAAAACCGTGGCGATGAATGGTATCGCCCGCACATCGCCACGGCGGCGAAGCTCCTCCGCGAAGTGACCGCGGGCACCGACCTCGAAAAACCGCTCGCCCCTTACCTGGCGGCCATCCCCTGATCCCTCCGTGGCCAAACCGTGCCTCCGCTTCCTCAGCGTGCTGATCGCCTCCGCGGCGGCCGCTTGGTATGCGCTGGAGTTCCTTCCATCCGGTCCGGTGGACCGTTTCCTGGTGAAGGTGATGGCGTCCACCACGGCGAATCCCCCGTTCATCATCGCCGGGGCGGGCACGCAGGATTCCCCGTGGTCGCTGCGGGTGCTGGCCCCTTACCAGAAAGCGGACCCGAAGCACGGGCCTGCCGTCGTATCATTGGGGGATGACAAAGAGGGCATCTTCCAGAGCTCCCCACCGTCTCCCGTGGACCTCGCGGTGGTGCTGAGGAACATGCGGCGGCTGGGAGCGGAAAGGCCCGCCATCTCCGCCCTGCTCGCGTGGGAGGAACCGGAGGTGATCGCGATCAGCGCGCTCGACAGTGCGCTTGAATCCTTCCCTGCGGTGACGACCGCCAGCCCGTTGTCCCGCGGTGCGACCGGCACTCCGATCTCCCCCACTTTCCGCCGCGCATCCATCGCCCCCTCCCAGGTGCGTGGAGACATCACGAAAGTCCCCACCGTCAACCGGCTGCCGCTTCCAGGGGTCATCCTCGGCGGTGACAACGCGTATTCCGGCTTCACCCTGCTGGAGCACGACCCGGGCGGATCACCGATGCTGGCCCGCTGGGATGACCGCTTCGTCCTTTCCTTCCCGCTCGTCTCGGTTCTGGTGGAGCGGGGCCTTCCCTTTGATGGAGTGGAGATCGAGCTGGGGAACTTCATCAAACTCGGTGCCAAGGGTCCCTATATTCCCATCGATGCGACGGGCCGGATTTCCACGGCACCCGGAAAGGCCACCGACTCCCGGATGCTCCGGGCAGAACTGCTGGGGGACATGCAGGAAGGGACTCCGCTCGCGGGACCGGGGCTGGTGATGCTACGCGATGACCAGTCCAACGCGGAGGCTCCGACGAGGGCATTTTCCGCACGGGTGGGCCCGTTGTTGGCCGACATTTCTTCCGGTGCCGGGATGTCCCGGGAGCAAATCCTGACGCGGTCCGAGGATTGGCGGGAGCTGACCATCCTGGGAATCGCCGCGGTGCTGCTGGCGATGCCATTCCGCCGCCGCAGGTTCGGCCGCGGAGTCATCTATGCCGTGGTGGCCGCAGCCGCGCTTGCCATCCATCTCACCGCCTTCCTCACCACCTCCGTGTGGCCGCCGACCCTCGCCGTTCTCGCAGCCGTGGGTGGTGCGTTCTTTGTCAGTCATCTGTTCTTCCGGGACACGGAGAAGGCTCCGGAGGAGCAACCCGCCCCCTCATTACCGGCAGACACCGCACCTGCGGAAGTGGTGGCTCCCGCCGCCGCGGCCGTGGCGGAACCGACCACCCCACCCGCCAAAGAAGCCGCAGCGAAAAAAGTGGCGGCCAGGAAGGCCACCGTCAAAAAGACCACCGCCAAAAAAGCCGCCACGAAGAAGGTGGTGGCGAAGAAAACCCCCGCCAAAAAAGCCGCCGCGAAGAAGTCCGCCGGCAGAAAGAAAAATCCTCCATCATCCTAGCCATCATGAACCCCATCGACAAAGCAGACGCCCTCATCGAGGCGCTTCCCTACCTCCAGGCCTTCCGCGGCAAGACCTTCCTCATCAAGATGGGAGGCTCCGCGATGGAGGACCCGGAACTGGTGAAGAACGTGATGCGGGACATCGTCTTCCTCGAAGTGGCCGGCATCAACCCCATCGTCGTCCACGGCGGCGGAAAGGCGATCTCCGCCGCGATGGAGAAGGCCGGGCTGGAGGCGAAATTCGTCGGCGGCTTCCGCGTCACGACGGACGAAGCGATCGACATCGTCGCCCGCGTGCTTTCCGAGGAGATCAACCCAGGCCTCGTCCGCATGATGCGCGACTTCGGCGGCAAGGCGGTCGGCATCGCGGGAAACAACGTCTTCCTCGGCGAAAAACTCCGAGGCAAGGATGCGGAGGGGAACTCCGTCGATCTGGGCCGGGTGGGCGAAGTCATCGGCTGCCAGCTCGCCAACATGGACGCCGCGCATGACGCGGGCATCGTTCCCGTGATCTCACCTCTGGCCGCGGAGCTGGGCACCGGACGCCCCCTCAACATCAACGCGGATCTCGCCGCCGCCGCGCTGGCGAAGGAACTGCGCGTCGCGAAACTGGTTTATCTCTCCGACGTCCCCGGACTGCTGGCCGACCCGAAGGATCCCACCTCCCTGATCAAGTCCGTGACCCGCAAGGAGGCCGACGGCCTGATCGCGGATGGAACCATCTCCGGCGGCATGATCCCGAAGATCCGCAGCGCGGTGGACGCCCTCAACGCGGGCGTGCGCAAGGTCCACTTCGTGGATGGCCGCCAGCCGCACTCCCTGCTGCTCGAGATCTTCACCGACGGCGGCATCGGCACCGAGGTGGTGAGGTAAGGAGGAGAAGTTTTCAGGAAAGAGAAGAAAGCTGAAAGCTGAATCCAGCGGATCCTTCAAGGCATTCATTTCTTCTCTTCCTTGGCGCCCTTCGCGCCTTGGCGGTGAAATTTCACTTCAGAGCAGGCGCAGGCACGTTGACCAACACCTGATCCGCGATGCCGCGCAGCACCGCCGCATCTTCCGGCTTCACGACGGGCGGGACGAAGGTGTTCTCCGCGACCTTGCCGCCGAAGAGGAAGCCGTAGAAAACGGACGCACCCAGATAGCGGCCTTCCGCGTTGCAGTGCTTGAAGTCGAGGGATGCCACCAGCTTCTCCACCTTCTTCGGCTCGGCCTTCACGATGGTGGTGCCGCCCGTGGCAGGCTCTGCCGCCGGAGCAGGTTGTCCGGCAGGGGCAGGTTCACCGACTGGCGCGGGTTCTTCGACCGCGACCATGGTCTTCTTCACGGTCCATCCCACATTCAGGCTGCCGGGCTGGACGGGAGAGGTGCCGGGCAGCGGTTCCTTGTAGTTGAATGCCGGGTCAGGATACTTGAACGACCAGCGGGGCAGTTTCCGCGCTTCCTGCATGGCGGTGCCGACCGGGACCGTCCGCAGGGAATACTTTTCCGCAAGCTGGCCGTAGGCGGCCACCAGCCCGTCGAACATCTTCTGCTGGTCGAAGCCATCCTTGTAGAGCGGGCAGTCCTCACGGTAGGCCCAGGTCTGGTGGATGACGATCTCCGCCGTGGGCGCGTATTTCCGGATGTAGGCGATCAGCTCGCCGGCATAAGGCTCGAAGGTCTCGAACTGGAAGCTGGTGTTGCTCACCTGCTGGATCGTGACGTAGTCCCACTTCTCCAGTTCCAGTGCCTGGCGCAGGGAAAAGTTCTTCGGCACTTCCTTGGATTTCGGATCCACCTCGTTGCCCCCGGAAGCGATCTTCGGGGCGGAGACATCGTCAGCCAGGGAATGGATGACGCTTCCACGGTAGGGGCTGCCCTGCGGATCCGCCGGATCCAGTTCGAACGCCTTCATGTGGCGGGCGTGGCGCTCGAAGGTGCAGCCACCGAGGTTGGCGCGGAAAAGCAGCAGGTCCTTGCCAGCGGCTTTCGCCATAGCGGGCAGATAGGCGGTCGCGTCATTGGCGAAGCTGTTGCCGATGGTCAGCAGCTTGACTTGGGCCTTCGGTTCCTCCTTGGCCATCAGGGGACCGGCGAGGACAAGCAGGAGGCAGACGAGGGTTTTCGGCAGGCTTCTCATGGGTGGTGGAAGCTACCCTACGTGGACGCACCGCCAAGAAATTTCACCGGCCAGCAGGTTCGATGCCCTTCAGGTCGCCAACGCCAACCCGCTCCCCGGTGCAGGATCAGAACCCATCCCGCCCGTGCGGACGGGTGAAATCCAGCTCCGGCCCGATGGGGACGATGCGGGTGGGGTTGATGTCGCAGTGGGTGAAGTAGTAGTGCCGCTTGATGTGGTCCATGTTCACCGTGTCCGCGATGCCGGGTTGCTGGTAGAGATCCAGCAGGTAGCCCTGCAGGTTGGGATAGTCCGTGATCCGACGGACGTTGCATTTGAAATGCCCGTGATAGACGGCGTCGAAGCGGACGAGGGTGCAGAACAACCGCCAGTCCGTCTCCACGATGCGGTCGCCGAAGAGATACCTGCGCGATGAGAGGCGTTCTTCCAGCCCATCCAGCGCGGCGAAAAGCTTCCGGCACGCCCGCTCGTATGCCTTCTGGGATGAGGCGAATCCGGCACGGTAGACGCCGTTGTTGACCGTATCATAGATGTGGTCGGACAGTTCCTGCTGCTCCGCGGCGATGTCTTCCGGAAACAGGTCCACTGCTCCACCACCCAGCGGACGGAAGGCATCGTTGAACATCCGGCAGATGTCGTCCTCCGAGTTGTTGACGATCCGCCTGAGCTGCCTGTCCCACAACACGGGAACGGTCACGCGCCCCTTGAAATCCGGATCGCTCGCGAAATAGGCCTCCGCGAGGAAGGAGAAGCCGTTGACGGGGTCCGTGGTGAAGCCGTCGCCATCACGGAAGGCCCAGCCGCGCTCGTCACGGATGGGATCGAGGACCGTGAGGCCCACGGCCTTTTCCAGCCCCAGCAGCTTGCGGACGATGACGGCACGGCTTGCCCAAGGGCAGGCAAGCGAGACATAGAGATGATAGCGGCCCGCAGCGACCTCGAAGCGGGCATCCCCATCCTGCTTCACCACGTCGCGGAACTCGTCCTCCTGGCGTTCGAACTCGCCGTCGGCGGACTGCTCATCGGGGAACTGGGCTGGGGCGGACATGGCGGGATTACCTCGAGTTTCATCCCGCCATGCCATGGAGTCAAACGGCCCCGGTCACTTCTTGGTGGCTGGCTTTACGGGTGCCGCCGGTTTTGTGGATTCCGCAGGGGCCGCCGGAGTGGCGGGCGCGGATGCCTGGCCGGAGGTCATCTCCGCGAGGAACTTCTTCGCTCCCGCGCGCTGGGCGTCATCAAGCTTCGTGTCGATCTCCTTGGCGAAGTTCTCGGCTTCCTTTTCCCCCCGCTGGGATGCGAGCGATGCGAAGGCCCACGCCTTTGCCAGGTCCTTCTTGATGCCGGCACCCTGGGCGTGCAGGCGGGCGAGCGCGAGCGTCGCCGGGCCATGCCCTTGTTGGGCGGCGAGGGCATAGAGCTGGCCCGCGTTCTGCAGGCTCTGCTGGACCCCCGCTCCACGCTCGAAGAGGGTGGCGAGATTGTTCTGGGAGGGCGCGTAGCCAGCCTGTGCCGCGCGGGTGAACCAGGCGGCCGCCGCAGGGGCGTCCATGCCGCCGAGCTTTCCGGAAAGATAGAAAAGGCCGAGCTCGTTCTGGGCCTCCACGACACCGCCGGATGCCGCGGCCGCCAGGTGGCCGTAGCCCTTGTTGCGGTCCGGCTTGTCCGCGCCGAAGGCCAGGACGGCCAGGCGGAGGTGCGCCTGGGCGCTGCCATCCTTCGCGGCGGCCTCCAGCACGGTGGTGCCGCGGGCGACATCCTTTTCAACGCCCTTGCCCTCGATGTAGAATTCGGCGGCACGGATCGCGCAGTCCAGTTGTCCGGCGTCCTTGCCTTTTTCATAGGCAGCGAGCGCGGCCTTCAGATCCTTCTTCACGTTCTCCTCGTAGTCACCCAGGGCAAGGTAGGCGGAATACTCCTTCGCTTCGGCGGCTTTCCTGAGCCACTCGCGGCCTTCCTTCTCGTCGCGGAACTTTTCCGGGCCGTTCAGCAGGCGGGATCCCAGCGAACTCATCGCCACGGTTTCCCCCTTCTCAGCGGCCTTCTTGTAGGCTTCCAGCGACTTCGCGGCATCCTGTTTGCCGGGGAAACCAAACTGCCCCTCATAAAGGCGGGCGATGAGCATGAGGGAGGTGACATCACCCTTGTCCGCCGCGGAGGTCCACCACTGGACGGCCTTGTCGAAATCCGGTTCCTTGCTCAGACGGCCACGCATCCAGGCCTCGCCCAGAACACGGCCCGCGACAGTGGGATCGGTCTTGGCGGCGTTTTCGAGAAGTTCACGGGCCTTGGAGCGTTCTTCTTCCTTCTCCGAGACGAGATAGATGAACGACAGGCGGTAGATGGCGTCCTTCTGACCGGCGGCCACCGCCTTGGTGTAGAATTCGACGGCCTTGTCCCTGGAGACATCCGCGCCGCGGCCACTCTCATGGGCGAAGCCGAGGAGGTAGAGGGCATCCGCATTTCCGGTGGCGGCCAGCGGACCGGCCAGCGCAACCGCCTTGTCATGCTCTCCGGCCTTGAACGCGTCCAAGGCTGGCTTCGCCGGTCCCGTCGCATCCGGGACGGTGGCATCCGCAGCCTCCTTGGCGATCTCCGGAGAAATTTCGATGGGGGATGAAACGGCTGCCCGCGCGGCGGCCAAGGCCAGCACGGAGCAGGAAAAGAGGAGGGCGGACTTTTTCAAAAGCATCCCGCGACGCTACCGGTCCGGGGAAAATCCGCAACTACTGAGTTGATCCCGCACGGGCTCCGGTCTCCCAGCGGGAACGAAGTTCCCCGATACAGCGGTCAAGCAGCGGCATGTCAAATTCATGGACGTCCACTCCTCTGCCGAGCCCCTCCAGAAGCAGCACCGTCAGCTCCCCGCCGAGATGCTCCCGGAACTCATCCAGACCCGCGAAAACCCTCCGCTGTCCGCTCTCATCCCGCAGTTCCAGATCAGGGTGGTAGGTACGGAGGGACAGGCCGTCCAGCACCCGCAGCACGCGCTCCGCGGAGGCGGGCTCCAGCAGGCCCACGCGGGCGGAATAGATGGTGTCCAGTGCCAGGCCCACGGCCACCGCCGGGGCATGGGACAGCCGGTAACCGCTCATCGCCTCCAGCTTGTGGGCGGCCCAATGGCCGAAGTCCAGCGGGCGGCTGGAGCCGGTCTCGAAAGGATCCCCGCCGGTGGCGATGTGGCGGGCATGGAGGAGCGCGGATTTCTCCACGCACTGCTCCAGCGTCTCCGGATCCAGGATGGAAAGGGCGGTGAGGTGCTCCTCGATCCATTCGAAAAACGACGCATCCTTCACCAGCGCGACCTTCACAGCCTCAATGAGGCCCGCGCGGCGCGTTTCCTCATCCTGGGTGTGCAGGAAGCGGAAGTCGTTCACCACGGCGAAGGGCACGGAAAACACGCCCACCCAGTTCTTTTTGCCGAAAAAGTTGATGGCACTTTTCACCCCCACCCCGCTGTCATCCTGGGAGAGTGTGGTGGTGGGGAAACGTACCAGACGCACGCCGCGGTGGGCGGTGGCCACGGCATATCCCACCGCATCGAGAAAGGCGCCACCGCCGATGACGAGGGCATAGGAGTGGCGGTCGATGTGCGCGGCATCCAGCTCCGCCCACACCCGGCGCACGACGGAGTCGTCCGCCTTCGCCACCTCTCCACCCGGGACGTTCACCACGCCGCGGAAGTCCAGCGAGCCCGCGCCAAAGTAGCCGGTGATGCTTTTCACCAGTCCCGGCCATGCGGCGGAAACCGCTTCCTCGAGGAACACGATGACCCGCCGGCCACCTCCTTCGGCGAGGATTTCCATGAGATCGGCATTGTCCGCGGCGAAGGCATCACGCGTGAAAACGATACGGTGCTTGAAGGTGACGGGAATCTGGAAATCGTAGCGGGACATCAGCGGACAACGAATTTATGCACCGAATAC
Source organism: Luteolibacter sp. SL250 (assembly GCF_026625605.1). Taxonomy (NCBI): domain Bacteria; kingdom Pseudomonadati; phylum Verrucomicrobiota; class Verrucomicrobiia; order Verrucomicrobiales; family Verrucomicrobiaceae; genus Luteolibacter; species Luteolibacter sp. SL250. Next base: position 1,609,331 of record NZ_CP113054.1, on the reverse strand, counting down.
GCCCGCACGCCACCGTTTCTTCCCATGACTGACACCCGGATTTTGTTTGAAACCAGATGGATCCGCGTCAACCAGGACGGGAAATGGCAGTACGTCCAGCGGCCGTCGTCGGATTTCGCCGTAGGAATCCTCGCCATCACCCCTGATGACGAGGTGGTTCTGGTCGAGCAATTCAGGATTCCGACGGGCGGCCGGGTGATCGAGATCCCCGCCGGACTGGTGGGGGATGAGCCGGATTTCGAAGGTGAATCGTTGGAGGACACCGCCCGCCGGGAATTGCTTGAGGAAACCGGCTACCGCGCCGGAAAGATGGAGTTTCTCACCCGCTCCCCCTCGACGCCAGGACTGGCGCGGGAGTTCATGAACATCTTTCTGGCCACCGACCTGGTGCGCGAAACGGATGGAGGCGGAACGGAGGGAGAGGACATCACCGTCCACCATGTCCCCCTCGCCGGCCTGAGGCAGTGGCTCGCGGAAAAACAGGCTGCGGGCGTGGATGTGGACGCCCGCCTCCCCGCGGCCCTGTGGCTGGCCGGGAGGTAAGGGAATCACTTCTCCTCGAGCAGCCTCTTCAGCACGGGGGCGAAGCGATTGTAGAACAGGCCGAGCAGGATCAGCGCGACACCGAGGGCAATGAAGGCGACGACGCGGGTGAACGCGTTGAAGTCCCATACGTCCCGCACGAACACCTTCAGGATCGCCATGGCCAGCAGGCAGAAGCCGGCCTGGCGGAGTGCAACCAAACGGATGGCCAATCCCGCACTGACCATGCCGAAGCCGAGCACGGTCCACAGCACGGACACCGCATGCCAATCATGACGCCAGACGAGCATCTGGGTGGCCCACATCGAGCCGATGACCGCGGCTGACCAACCGGCCACCGCCGCGGGCCTGCGGTCGGTTTCCTTCCGGAACCATGCGGTCCATACCACCAGACCGACCAACGCGCAGACCACCGCCCAGCCGCGCCACGACGCGTCCGGATTGATCGTCCAGATGTCATGGACTCCTCTCAGCAGCCACAGCACCGCCAGAGCGAGGAAGCCCCACACTTCCGGCATGGTGCGTATTTTCAGCAGGATGGCGGCGGCGAGGAGGAGGATGGCGCTGAAAGCCATACCGTCCCCGAAGAAGCCGGGCGCGAACACGTTCCAGAAAAAGCAGGTCCCGAGGAAAGCGGTTCCACGGAGAATCCAGGCGGTGGCAACGCGCAGCCCCGGCCGCAGGGCTTTCCCGAAGCAAAGCAGCAGAGCCAGCATCGCCAGGGCAGTTCCGGTAACCCACAGGCTGTCCCCCACCGTGGCGTTTCCGAACCGGACCACAGCGGGCAGCACCAGCGCGGCGGAGCAGGGAGCCAAACGGCTGATCCTGCCGAAGATCGCCGCAGCCAGAAGTAGCAGGCTGACGGCAGCCGCCAGCATCAATCCGTGTTGGGCGGCGCCCTCCTGGGTGATTGCCCACGCCACGGTGGCGACGGCAGCCACCGGGTAAACCCAGGCATGCAGACCCGGCAGGGACTTTGAGAAGGCATCGTCATCGGAATGCCGTTCGCGCCAGTGCCACAGTCCCGCGGTGAGGAGGGTGGTGAGCGAGATGGATGCCAGCGGCAGCCATTCCCTCAGATGCAGGGCGGGCCATGCCGAAACCACCACGAAAGCCAGCGCCCCAAAGGCGAGCTCCGGCATCTCCCTGCCACGGGGTGCCAGCAGAAATCCCGCGCAAAGAGCCGCTGCCACCCCTGCCATGGCCAGTGCGGGCCACGGTCCGGGGAGCCACCACGCCCATCCCGCGATGCCCATGACAACCGCGAAGGAAAACACCATCCCCGCGCAGGACCGTGCCATTTCCGGAAAATAGCCGCCCTTCCCGGATGCGGAACCCATACGGAGGGGAATGGATGCCCCCGCGACCAGCAGCGCGGCGACTCCGGCGCTCCAAGGCGGGATCGGGCCAAAGGGAACGAACGGAATCTGCCGGACCAAGGTGAGAAACAATGCCCCGGCGGCGGCCAGAGAGGAAAAGACAAACTCGCTGCGGCCGCGGAACTTCGCGAAGGCGAGGGCCAGCGCCAGCGACTCAAAAGCCAGCCCGAGCGCGAGCTGGAAGCCCTCCAGGCGGATCACCATGGCCAGGCTGAGCAGCGCCAGTCCCTGGAAGACATTCACCCCTCCGGCGATCTCGCTCCGCCGCCTGCCGATGATCCCCAGCGCCAGCAGCACCAGCCCGAACACCGCACAGACCATCCAGTAGTCCTCACCCCGGTAGCGCTGCCACCACAGACCGCTGAACAGCGCGAAGAAGGCCGCATTGTTGCCACCGGTGAACCAGGCCCGGACCCTGCCTCCTATCGTCTCGCGGAACCGGTCGAGCACGCCCGGCAGCGCCAGCATGATCCAGACCGGCGGCAGGAACCACATCACCGCAGGATCCCTGGTACCGCCACCGGATGCCCCCAGCAACTGCCAGCCGAGGAACGCGCCGTAGGTCCCCGCCATGGAGGCCACCCCCGGTCCCATCCAGCCCGGACGCAGCATGAGCAGCACCCCTGCCGCAGCGAGGATGACGCTGGAAACGCAGGTCATCCAGCCGATGGGCTGCAGCATGGTGGAGTACGACGCCAATAGTATTCCGAGGACCGCCGTCGCCCGCGCGTTCCGCAGCCAGGACACCGCCACGATCATCCCGGCGGCCCCGAGCATGAGCATCCCCGCGGCCACGGGGCTGTCGATCACCCGCAGCCGGGCGACATGGTGGGAGGCGAACGTGCAGTAGTAGAAGAAGGACATGCCACCCGCCAGGATGACCTCGCCGAAGCGCCTAAGCGCGGGCTTTGCGGCCAGCCTGCGGCCGGTCTCCATGAGAACACCGGCACAGAGGAACAGCCCGAAAAGACGCACGCCGTTCGGCATCTCGCGGATCCAGTTCTTGTAGGCGAAGTTCCCCAGCAGGATCAGGCCTGTCAGCAGCAGCACGACCCCGAACCTGACCAGCCACACCCGGCCCAGTTGCATTTCGAATCCGCCATCCGTGTCCGGAGTTTGCGCGAGGACGGCTGGGGCAGGAGCCGGGGCCTGCTCAGGGGCCGGGGCCGGTGGCAATGGCGGCGGGGAGATGCCTACGTGTGCTTCTTCCACGGGCGCGGGGGCGACTTCCTCCACCGCCTCCACCATCTCCGGAACGGGAACCGGGACCTCAATGGCGCCGGATTCGAGCTCGGAAAGTTTCCGCCGTATTTCCTGCAGCACCGTCTTGTGCCCGGTCTCCAGTTGGTCCAACCGGACACGGAGAGCCTCGATCTCCCTCTTCCATGCCTCTCCATCTGCTGGTGCCATAGCGGGTAGCCTAGCTGAAATCCGCATTCCGCAACATCGATTTCCGGATCCCAACGGAGTGCTGGCTTCAGCCCAATGCCGTTAAGGATTGGGGACGCACACCGATCCAGTTCGGCATTCTTTAACCACGGATTAAGGGATTAAAACGGATTACACGGATTGTATTGCCACGGGAATTTAAAGAAACCAATCCGTGTAATCCGTTTAATCCTGTAATCCGTGCTCAGAGAAAGCTTTGCAACCGATTGATAACCGAAGGCTCAGGTAATTTCATCGGAGCACACCCCGATTTGAGAGCCGAATCCTTAAAAGCATTGGACTGAAGCCGGCGCTCCATCCGCCTCCGCCCCCCCACCATTTTTCCCAGCGGAAGGTCTCACGACCTTCACTACCCGGCCTGCGGAAACCCAGCCTCGACAAACCACCCTGCCGGAGCGATGGGAATACAGCGCCCGATGAACCCGCAGCCTGTAGCCCGGTCACCTCTCTGCCAGAGCCATGGCGAGGAGATGGCCAGCACCCTCACCCACGCGCTGGGCATGGTGCTGAGCATCGCCGCGCTGGTGGGGATGATCCTGACGGTGTGCAACACGGCCACCGAGGTGGTGTGTGCCTCCATCTTCGGTGGTTCCCTCATCCTGCTCTACGGAGCGTCCACCGCCTACCATGCCTTCAGCGGAGTCAGACTGAAGGGTATTTTCCAATCATTGGACCACGCCTGCATCTACCTGCTCATCGCCGGATCCTACACGCCGGTCATGCTCATCTCCCTGCGCGGACCGTGGGGCTGGACGCTGCTGTGTGTGGTGTGGGCCATGGCACTGGCCGGAGTGGTGATCAAGCTGGTGCTTCCCGGGAGGAAGGACCACTGGATCTCCACCGCGCTCTACGTCGTGATGGGCTGGCTGGCCATCATCGCCATCGGCCCGCTGGTCCGGGCGCTGCCCACCGCGGGCGTCGCATGGCTGGTGGCCGGAGGACTGAGCTACACCTTCGGCGTCGTGTTCTTCCTCTGGAGAACCCTGCGTTACCACCATGCCATCTGGCATCTGTTCGTGCTGGGCGGCAGCGCCTGCCATGTCGCCGCCATCTGGCTTTACGTTTTCCGCTGAACCACCGTGCCGGAGCTTCCCGAAGTCGAGACCACCCGCCGCGGCATCGAGCCGCACGTCACCGGAGCGAAGGTCCGCGAGGTGATCGTGAAACGTCACGACCTCCGGCAGCCGATCAGCCCCACCCTGTCCACCATCGAGGGGCGGAAGATCCTTTCCGTGGCCCGCCGGTCGAAGTACCTGCTCTTCGGGATCGACGACGGTTCATCCGTGATGATCCACCTGGGCATGTCCGGCAGCCTGCGGGTGATCGCCCCTGGGGAGGCCTGGAAAAAGCACGACCATGTGGGCATCACGCTATCCAACGGAAAGCAGCTCCGTTTCCATGATCCGCGGCGCTTCGGACTGGCACTCCATTTCACCCTGCCGCCGGAGGAACATCCGTTGCTGAAAGGCCTGGGTCCGGAACCGTTGGAGGAGACCTTCGGTGTGAAGTATCTCCGCTCCGCCTGCTCCACCCGCAAGGCCGCTATCAAGCTGGTCATCATGGATGCGAAGGTGGTGGTGGGCGTGGGGAACATCTACGCCTCGGAATCCCTGTTCCGCGCCGGCATCTTGCCCCAGACTGCGGCGAACACCCTCACCCTGCCACGGCTGAAGCGGCTCACCTCCGCCATCAAGGAGGTGCTGGCGGACTCCATCGAGCAGGGCGGCACGACCCTGCGGGACTTTCTCAAGTCGGACGGCGAGCCGGGCTACTTCCGGCAGAAACTCTTCGTCTATGAACGGAAGGGCGAACCCTGTCTGAAATGCGGCACGCCCATCCGCCACGCGGTCATGGGCCAGCGGTCCACCTATTGGTGCCCGAAGTGCCAGAGGTGATCCGTCACTTCCATGCTGTTAAGCATTCCGCTGTCGAATCGGGTTATTATCCCTGAGCCCTCGATTATCAATCGGTTGCAAAGCTTTCTCTGGACACGGATTAAAGGATTAAGCGGATTACACGGATTGGTTTCTTCAAAAAATCCGTAACATTACAATCCGTGCAATCCGCTTAATCCTTTAATCCGTGGTTGAGAAATGCCGGACCGGACCGGTGTGCGTCCCCAATCCCTAACGGCATTGGATTCACTTCTCCTTGATCAGGTCCGCCATGTGACCGCCGTGGGCGGTGACCCATTTGCCCTTGCGGATGACCTTCGTGAAGCCGAGGCCGGACTTCGCCGCAGCCTCGAAGACATCCCACGCCTGGGAGGCCAGGATGCCGGAAACGATGAGATCACCTCCCGGAGCGACCGACTTTGCGATCACCGGCCAGGCCTGGATGAGCACGGTGGAGAAGATGTTGGCCAGAACGACGTCGTAGCCCTTCTTGCCCGGCTTCCACTTGAGGATGTCCTGCTCCTTCACGTCGATGCCATCGATCTGGTTGCGCTCCGCATTCCGCTCCGCAACGGTGACGGCGAAGGGATCGAAATCGCAGGCATACACCGGGCCGGAGCCGAGCTTCCGCGCGGCGATGGCGAGGAGACCGGTACCGGTGCCGAGGTCGCCCACGGTCCAGTTGGTGCCTTTCCTCTTCCGCGCCACATCCACCAGCAGGCGGAGGCAGGTGGAGGTGGTCGCGTGATCGCCGGTGCCGAAGGCCATTTCCGGCGGGATGATGATCAGCTCGCGGTTCGGGTGCTCCTTTTTCAGGGCATCCAGTTCCTTCTTCCGGGTCTCCGAGGTGAGGACGAAAACATCGCGCACCTTCAGCGGCTTCGGAGCCTCCACCGGCTTCTGCCATTCACTGCTCACCAGCTTGCGCACGCTGCCGCCGAACTGCTTCACGATGGCGTCCGCTTCCTTCTTCGAGTCGCAATAAACCTGCACGCGCACGGATTTCCCGCCCTTGAGGAAATCGAGCACGAAGTTGGGGTTGCCATGGAAGCGGTCTTCCCAGGCATCGATCCACTTGGCGGCGGAGAGTTTCGACCAGACGAACATGGATCGGTTCTAACCGGAAGCCGCGGTCTGCCAAATCCGAAAATCAAACTTCCGGCAGGAAAGGCAGTTCCCGCTCCGGACGGACGCCATACCAGCCCGGGATGAGCTGGGGTGCCCAGTCCTGGCAGGCGCAGAGCACCGCGGAGATCGCCTCAAGCTGTTCCCTCCGGCAGATGTGGAAGTCCATGCCCTGATCCCCCTTCAGGTCCCAGTCCCCGCAGCCCGTCGCCTTCACCCCGCCGATGAATGTCCGTTCCGCTTCCTCCAACGAATCGACCGCGCTCGGCGAGACCCGCGACTGGTAACGCTGCCAGTAGGACGGAACCGGCCCGTCCACGGCGTCTTCACCGAAAAACGCGGCCGCCACCACCTTGTAGATCTCGAACTCCGCGCTGTCCGCATCCTCACCCACCCACGCCCGGATGGTGAAACTGCGGTCCGCCATGTGGCGCACCACCGGCGTGCGTCCCTCCCGATACCAGAAATCCCGTCCGTCCGCGTCCATATCATGGATCTAGCCCGTTCCCGCGCCCCGCGCAGCAAAACAAAAGAACCTCCCGAAAACGGGAGGTTGGAGCTCCGGGCGGGATTCGAACCCGCAGAACGGTTCCCCGCCGTCTATCTTCGGAAAGATAGCTGCAGCCCGATGAACGGGCCCGGCTGCCCAATCGCCTTCCGGAACAAAAAAACCTCCCGAAAGGGAGGTTGGAGCGGGCGATGAGATTCGAACTCACGACATCCACCTTGGCAAGGTGGCGCTCTACCACTGAGCTACGCCCGCGACGCTGATTGCGTGCGGGGGGTTTCTACATCGGCAGAGACCGCGAGCAAGACATTTTTGACAAAAATTTCCATGTTCATTCCATCGGGGCTGGGTTTCCCTTTCCGGGCCAGCATGTCCGACAAACTCGCACAGATCATCGCCACCAAACATCTCGAGGTGGAAGCCCTCCTCCCCCGCGCCGCCCACCTCCGTGCCGCCGCCCTCCAGAGAAATGATTTCAGGGGATTCCGCAGCGCGCTCGACCGCGGACCGGACAAACTGGGCGTCATTGCCGAGGTTAAGAAGGCCTCCCCTTCCGTCGGCCTGATCGATCCGAACTTCGATCCCATCCGGCAGGCGCAGCGCTACATCGACGGCGGGGCGTCCTGCCTCTCCATTCTGACGGACGAAAAGTATTTCCAGGGGTCCCTGAGCTATCTGTCGAAAATTTCGGAATTCTCCACCGCACCGCTGCTGAGGAAGGATTTCACCATCCACCCGATCCAGATCCACGAAGCGGTCATCGCCGGGGCGGATGCCATCCTGCTCATCGTCGCCGCGCTGGATGATGATCTCCTCAGAGGCCTCTATGAGGAGGCGAAATCCTTCCAACTGGACGTGCTGGTGGAAGTCCACAACCTGGAGGAAATGGACCGTGCGCTGGAGTTGGGCGCGGACCTCATCGGCATCAACAACCGGAACCTGAAAACCTTCGAGATCGACCTGGCCACCACCGAAGCCCTCGCCGACGAGGTTCCGGATGAAGTGCTGCTCGTTTCCGAAAGCGGCATCAAGACCCTGGACGACGCGAAGCGCGCGCTGGACGCGGGCGCGAATGCCGTGCTGATCGGTGAATCACTGATGCGCGCGGACGACCCGAGCCGGGGGATTGAGGCTTACCTGGCGCTGTAGGTTTTACGAAACGAAACGCGGAGACGCGAAGGTCGCGGAGAGATACGCGGAGTTGGGTTGGAGAGATTTTTCATCCAACCAAGCCACTCTCGGTTCCAAAAATCTCCGCGATTCTCTCTGCGACCTCCGCGTCTCCGCGTTTCGTTTGATCCTTCAAATCAGACTCACTTCTCCAAGCGGATCGCCGTGGAGCGGCCGTGGGCGTCGAGACCTTCGATGCGGGCGAACTCCTCCACCACGGCAAGGGATTTACGCACGGACTTCTTGTCGAGCTTCACGATGCTGGTGCGGCGCTGGAACTGGTCAGCGCGCAGACCGGAGAAGGAACGGCCACCGCCACCGGTTGGCAGGGTGTGGCTGGGACCGGCGAGGAAGTCACCGACGGCGACCGGCGAGTCGTTTCCGAGGTAGATGGCACCGGCGGTCTTGATCTGCGGCAGCCACTTGTCCTCGTCCGCGACGATGAGCGAGACGTGTTCCGGCGCGAAGGCGTTGGAGATTTCCACCGCATCCGCGAAGGATTTCACATGAAGGAGGAAGGTACCGTTCTTGAGCACTTCCTTGATGATCTTCGGCCGGGAGAGCGTGGGGAGCTGGCGGTCGATGGCCTTGATGACCTTGCCGAGCAGGGCCTTCGAGTCCGTGACGAATCCGACCACACTGTCACCGCCGTGTTCGGCCTGGGCGAGGAGGTCGGAGGCGATGAAGTCGGCATCCCCGGTCTTGTCCGAGACGATGAGGATTTCGCTCGGTCCCGGAAGGAGGTCGATGGACACCGCGCCGATGAGCTGCCGCTTCGCCTCAACGACGAAGGTGTTCCCCGGTCCGAAGATGCGGTCCACGGGCTTCACCGACTTCGTCCCGAGGGCGAGCGCGGCGATGGCCTGCGCCCCGCCGACTTTGATCGCCTCGGTCACGCCAGCAGCCTTGAGAGCGTAGAGGAGCGCGGAATTCACCTTTCCATCCGGACCGCAGGGAGTGGCGGCGACGATCTGAGGGACACCTGCGGCTTTCGCGAAGCCTGCGGTCATCAGCGCGGTCGAAACGAGGGGGGCCTTGCCACCGGGGACATAGACACCCACCCGTTCGAACGGGGTGAAACGTTCACCCACCACCGCTCCTTCGGCGTTCTTCGCGGACCAGTCCTTGCGCAGGCTCTTCTTCGCGAAAGCGGTGATGTTGGCAAGGCTGCGGGCGACGGCTTCCTTTGTCTCAGCGGAGACACTTTCCTCCGCTGCGGCGAACTCCGCCTCGCTGACGAAAAGGGACTTCGGTGTGAGAACCGCGTTGTCGAACCGCTTCGTGTAGGCAAACAGGGCCTGGTCGCCCTTCTCCGCCACTTCGGAAATGATCTGGGCGACAAGATCCCGCACGCCATGCTCCGGGATCGCGCGCCGGTTGAGCTTGCGGACGAACGATGGATAGCCGGGGTCGTTGTAGCTGAGAATCTTCATACCAGGCGGGTCGGGCGCGCACTGTGCCCGGGATTTCCGGTTTCGCCAACCTTGAAAAGCGGATGCTTCCCGGCGGTGGCAGGGGAAGGACGCCAACCCCGAATACCGCCATGAAATTCCTTCCGCGCACCATGGCATGGACGCCGTCCATGTGTTAGGATGAAGGATGCGATTCCGCGTCAGTTCCCAGCTAGAATACCAACTGGAAGATCCCGCCACGTTCTTCTTCGCCCTCAAGTGCATCGAAACCAACGGCCAGCACATCGAGAATGAGTCACTCCTGATCGAGCCGGAGGCCGATACGGATGATTTCACCATCGGCGTGGGGATGAACCGCTTCACCCGTATCCGCACCTCCGGCAGCGGGCCGCTGGCGATCCGCTACCAAGCGGACGTGGAGACCAGCATCCAGCTCACGGATGTTTCCTCGCTGATCGCGGAAGGTCCGCACCTTCTCGTCCCGGACGCGGTTCCCTTTCTTTTCCCCAGCCGCTACTGCCAGTCCGACCGGCTCCGGCAACAGGCGGTCGATCTTTTCGGGCATCTGGAGGATCCCCATGCCATCGCCTCCGGCATCAGCGACTGGGTCTTCGAGCACGTCACCTACCGTAGCGGAACGTCCAACGAACAGTCCTCCGCGGTGGAAACCCTGGAGCAGCGGCAGGGCGTCTGCCGGGATTTCTCCCACCTCGCCATCGGCTTCTGCCGGGCGATGAACATCCCGGCCCGCTACGTGACCTGCTACTCCCACCTGCTGGAGCCTCCGGATTTCCACGCCGTTTTCGAAGTGTTCATCGGCGGGATGTGGTATGTCTTCGATCCCACCCGTCTGGCCCCGCTGAATGGTCTGGTCCGCATCGCCACCGGCCGGGATGCGGCGGATGCCGCCGTGTGCACCATCTTCGGGAACCCCGTCCTCAACAACATCCAGGTCGCCTGTGAGTCGTTGGACGGGGAATTCGCCCCCATCACCCGCGACACGCTGCATGCGGCGAACCAGGTGATCGCCCTGCTCTGAATCCACCCGGAATCCATGGAAATCCTGGACGTCAAAACCGAAACCCGCGAGCGCCTGCACCTGGTGCACGAGTCGCTCTACATCTATTCGGAGCCGGTCCATTTCTCACCCCACCGTCTGGTCCTGCGGCCACGGGAGGGGCACGACGTGCGCCTGCACATGATGACGGTGCAGACATCCCCCCGCTCGGAAATCCACTGGCACCGTGACATCCTGGACAACTCCATCGCGGTGGCGGAGTTCACGGAACCCTCCGCGGAACTCCGCATCCGGAGTGAATTCATGATCGCCCTGCCCGCTCCCGTGGACAAGGAGAGGCCGCCGTTGCTGGTCGCGTATCCGCCGCATGTCGCGGGCATCGATGAACTCATCACCGTACCCTACCGCCAGTTCACCTATCCTCAGGAAGTGGAACGACTGAGGAAATGGTTCGTCGCCAACAATCTCGAGCCACAGACCGGAGAAAGCCGGGCGATCTTTGACGAACTGGCGGCGCTCATCTTCAGCACCGTCCGCTACACGCGGCGGGAGGAACCAGGCGTGCAGTCCCCCATCGCGACCCTGGATTTCGGCAGCGGATCCTGCCGTGACATGGCGGTCCTGATGATCGAGACGAGCCGGGCGATGGGCTATCCCGCGCGGTTCGTGAGCGGCTATCTGGAAAGCGCGAACTCACTGGTGGGCCGCGGCTCCACCCATGCGTGGACGGAGGTTTATCTCCCGGAGAAGGGCTGGACGGGCTATGATCCGTCCACCGGGCGCCGGACCGGTGCGGGCCATGTGGCGGTGGGCGTGAGCCATCATCCGCGCGGCGTCATGCCCGTGACCGGAGGATACAGCGGCAACCCGGGTGTCACTTCCACGCTCAAGGTCGCGATCTCCACCAAGCGGTTGCCGTAAGGAGGGAGGACATTGCGGCGCAGCCGCTATGTCCGCTTCGCTGCCATTCCTGTCCTCCGGCTGCAATGGCGATCAAAGGTGGATCAGTTTTCAGTGTTCAGTTTTCAGGAAATAAAAAACGCTGACTACGAATCCGGGCAGCTTTCAAAAGATCCGTTTCTTTCCTTCGCGGCCTTTGCGCCTTCGCGGTGAATTTTCACTGGCTCGCCAATGCCGCCGGAGGACAGGAGTGTCCTCCCTCCTTACTCAAGCAATGCGTCCACTACGAAAGCGGCGGCCGCGGCGTCCATGTGGCGTCCGTCCGTGTAGCCGATGGCGTCGGCAGGGATGCCGGCGGTCATGTCCCACCACGGCAGGCGGGTCCTTGCGGCAACCGCGCGTGCGATCCTGAGGTCCAGTTCGGTTTCCTTTCCGCCTGCGGGCAGGAGGACGAGCCTCACATCCGCGCCGTTGTATTTCAGCCGGGAAAGGATGCCGCAGATCTCCTCCACCAGCCGTTCCTCGCGGGGATCATGCAACCGGGGCGCCACATCCAGAGTGGAGAAGCCGGATGATCCGGAGAACGGTGATGACTCCCCTGCTCCCGCGATCGCTTCCCGGTTTCTACGCGACTCCAGCCAGGAATAGGCGAAGGCGGTGGGACGTGCGGTGGCTCCGAGGTTCGGGACGTTCATCCCCACCTTGAACCAATCCGAGCGGATGGCGGCGGCGGTTTCCCTGCCCATGCCCTCGAGTTCGTAGGAAAGGGTGTTCGTCTCGACAAAGATGACTTCGGCGGATGGCAGCAGCCCCTCGTCGATGGCGCGGAGGGTGATCACGGCACTGGCCCCATCGCAGCCGAGGTTTCCCGTCTGCGGACGCTCCGGCAGACGACCCGTGAGGGAGGAGCCCAGGAACAGCACCCGGGGGTGGTCCTTCGCCCCGGTCTGGAGGCGGGAGATGGAGGAGAAATAGTTCGACTCACTCTTGCGCGTCTTCCCGCCCACCAGTTTCAGGGCAAACGTCTGCGCACCGAAACATCCGGCGAGGGCAACGAGGAGGATGACGGGGTAACGGGCCATGGTCGGTCAGAACTGGAAGTAGATGAAGCCCCGCGGCGCGCCGGGGTTGGTGATGACCAGGAACAGCATCACCGCGTGGACGATGCCCTCCGCCCATGGGTTCCCCGCCTGTTTCACCCAATACGGGCGATGCTCCTGCAGCCATCCCCAGAGGTGGTAAAGCACCGCCATGCCGCCATAGGCGAGGAGGGCGAAAACGGGCTGACCTTTCACGCTCCAGCCGCCACTTCCCATCATCTCGAAAAACAGGCGGATATGCGCCATGTCCGGCATGAGGAAGGTGAGCCACAGGAACATGACCGCATGGAAGGCATACGCCCAGCGGAAGCCGTCACGCAGCCAGCGCCACGGACCGGTGGATGCGAGGGAACCCGCGCGGCTGCGGAAGACCAGCCGCTCGAACGCCAGCAGGCCGCCGTGGAGGGTACCCCACAGCGCGAACTTCCACTCCGCACCGTGCCAGAGGCCGCCCAGGAACATCACCAGGAAAAGATTGAAGTAGGTGCGCCCGGAACCTTTCCGGTTTCCACCGAGGGGGATGTAAAGGTATTCCCGCAGCCAGGAAGAGAGCGAGAGGTGCCAGCGCCGCCAGAATTCCGTGATGCTCAGCGACAGGTAGGGAAACCTGAAGTTCTCCGGCAGGCGGTAGCCGAACATCAGGCCGAGGCCGATGGCGATGAGCGAATATCCGGCGAAGTCCGCGAAGATCTGCAGCCCGTAGCCATAGAGCATGGCCATCAGCGAAATGGGACCGCTGGTCCGCAGGCTGCCCTCCACGGTGAGCAGGACAGTTTGCTCCGCAAGGTTGTCCGCGACGAAGATCTTGAGGAAGTAGCCGGTCACCAGGTAGCGGCGGACCAGCGTCCAGTCGATGTTGCTCCACAGCTTTTCGCGGATCTGGTCAACGAAGTCGTGCGCCTTGACGATCGGCCCGGCGACGAGCTGCGGGAAGAAGACAATGTAGAGCGAGAGATCCCCCAGTGATGCCGCGCGCCCGGCACCGGACCGGCCGAGGCGGCGCTGCGTTTCCTGGCTCACGTTCCCGCGATGGACATCCACCAGCAGGCTGATGGCATGGAAGGTGTAGAATGAGATGCCGATGGGCAGCGGGATCGAGCGGACCCAGGCGACTGCGGACGAATGCACACCCGGTATGGTTCCCAGCAGGATGCCCGCGTACTTGAAAAAGGCGAGAAAGCTGAGGTTCAGCACGATGGCCCACACCAGCCAGCGCTTGGCCGCCACGGCGCGTTCCTCCCGCTTCGCGGACAAGATCCTTTCGACGGAGATGGCGTTGAAGACACAGGAAACGCCCAGCAATATCAGCAGCCGGGGATCCTCCCAGCCGTAGAAGATGGAGCTGGCGGAAAGCAGCACCCCAACCTGCCAGACACGCGCCAGGCGCGCCGGCACGGGGACATAGTACAGGACGAGCGTGATCGCTAGCAGGACCAGGAACTCGAACGAGTTGAAAAGCATGGGGGGAGGACCTATCAGATACGGTCCTTCCTCCTGTTTCAACCCCCGGCACTCACGTGATCGCGTGTCAACGGAGCGCTGGCTTCAGTTCAATAGTAGGGCCGCAGCATCAGGTAGCAGACGGGGCCGGTGGCGGCGACGTAGAGCCACATCGGGAAGACCCACTTCACCAGCCGGCGGTGGGCGGCAAAGCGGTTCGTCCAGCCGGAAATGAAAGCGAACAGGATGAAGGGCAGGCTGATCCCCGCCAACACGATGTGCGTGATGAGGAGGAAGAAATAGACGGTCCGCATGGCTCCTTCCCCGCCGTAGCGGGTCTCCACCGTGGTGAAGTGGTAAGCCACATAGCACAGCAGGAAGCCGACCGACAGCGCCATGGCGGCGAAGATGAAATTCCGGTGCAGCGCGATCTTCCCCTGCTTCACCGCCACCAGCGCGCCGATGAGGGCGATGGTGACCAGCGTGTTGAGGACGGCGTGCACGGGCGGAAGGAAGGACATGGACCAGCCTTCAGGCAGCGGGATCTTGTAGGGGCTGCGCATCATGACCACCAGCACCAGCACCACGGCGGTGAGGATCCATGCGGTGATGCCCAGTTTCCTGGAAAGGGCTTCCTGCGGGGGGCGTGACAGCCACGCTTTGTGTTCAGGGGTCATCGGGAAAGATTCACTTCTTGGCGAGTTCCAGACGGATGCGGTCGAAGAGTTCCTTCTTCATCCGCTCATACATCTGCGGGTCACGTTTCTTCGCTTCCTCGGAGCGGGCGTCCGCCAGCGGCCACTTGCCGATGACGTTGAAATTCCGGTCCACCAGCAGGAAGCCGAGGTCGTGCTGGTAGCGGCCGTTCGCCTCGATGTCCAGCGGGTCGGAGCGCTCGCGCACGCCGAAGAACTTCAGTTCCTTTTCCAGGTAGCTGTGGGTCGCCTTGGCTTCACCGGCGTTGAGGAACCACCAGTTCTTCGTGTCCGCGCCCAGCACCTTCGCATACTCCTTCAGCTTCTCCGGCTTATCCTCCTCGGGATCGACGGAGATGCAGGCGATGTGGAAATCCGGATCAGATTTGAACGCCTCATAGATCTCCCGCAGCTCGGAGCCGTTGCGGACGGCACAGTGAGGACACACGGCGAAGAACTCCGCGGCGACCCAGACCTTTCCCCGCAGGTCGGAGAGCTTCACCTGTTGATCGTCCTGGTTCACGGCGGGGAGGTCCCTGCCGATCGGGAAATAGTCGGTTGGCGTGGTTTTGCCACTGTCGATGATGAGCTCCTGCGATGCCTTCTCGCCGGGGAAAGTGGAACGGGTGAGCACCGCCGCGGCGATGATGAGGGCGGAGACGACGGCGACGCCGGTGTAGAAGAGGAAGATGGTTGTTTTGCGGCTCATGGCTGTTTCATGGATTCCGGAGGCGTTTCCGGGATGAGAACACGAAATACACGACTCCCCCGATGGCGAGCGCGACACCCGCTCCGAGGAAATACAAGGGGGCCTTGCTGTCGGACTGCTTCTGGACCGGCTCCGTGAGCAGGATGTCGATGGTCTTCACCAGGAGAGCTTCGAGTTCTCCGGCGTTGGAGCGTTCCGTCCCGGTTTTTATTCCACGTTCGTCCCACGAAGCGGCCTGGTCGAAATCAAACGGTCCCACATACGGGGAACCACCACGCTTCTGGGGGACGACGGGCTGGCGGACGATGCCGTTGCGGTCCAACAGCACCAGGGAGGTGTCGAAGACCCATTTCCCGTCTTCCTGGTGGGGGAAGATGGCCGCCTTGAACTCCTTTTTCACATACTTGTGGAGCAACTCCGCCTGGTTGGTCCCCACCCACCACTTTGGCAGGCTGGCACCCAGGGCGGTGGCGGCGGCGGTGAGTGACTCGAGGGCTTTCTCCGGAGGTCCGGGATCGACGACGAGGGAAACGAGGGCGACGCCGTCGTTGGCGGCGTATTCCTCCGCCATGCGTTTCATCACGCCGTTGGTCCGTGCGGAGGTCTCCGGCTGGGCCGAGCTGACGACCTGGATGAGGATGACCTTCCCGGAAAGGTCGAGCAAGGCGGCCCGGCCGCCGTCCTGACGGACGAGGGGGAGATCCTTCTCCGGCGTGAGACGGTTGCTGTTCATCGCCGGGCGGTCGCTGGTGGCCTGCTTGCGGTTGTAGCTGCGGTAGGCTCCCAGGATGGCCACGGCACCCACAACCATGATGACCACCAGGATGAGGGCGGTCATCCAGAGCTTGCGGGGATCCGGCGTTACGGGTTCGAGCTGGACGGGAGGCTGCGGCATGCGCGCGAGAGCGTAGCCCCCGGACGCGGCTTGGCAAGCCACAGGGTCAACAGGACCTCAGGGCGCGGAAATCCGCCCCCGGAAAAACCGCCGGGGCCCGGTGGGCAAAGGGATTTCCAGCGTCCTCTCGCCCGCCGAAGCTGGAAAAACGGGCGAATTTCCCGGCACATCCCACGGCTGCCAGGAGCCGGGAGCGAGCGTTTCGCTGGTTTCGATGACCATCGCGCGGTTCGCGGGCAGCGTGTGGCGGAAACGGAGCTGGCCGCCGGAAATGTCCGTTTTCAGGAGCGATGGCGGGTTCCCGGACTCCGGCGGGGTCCCCGCCAGATACTCCGTGCGGTTGTCCAGCCCGTCACCGTCGGGATCCTGGTCCGGCGCGGCCTTCGCCGGTGGCGGATCCCCGAACATGGCCACCTGCCACTGGGCGAAACTCCGCCGTGCGGGCAGGTCCGCGTTGATCCAGTCCGTGAGGAGGGCGACGCCGGAGGAGTCGATGACGTTCGAACCGATGGGCGGCATGCGCGACGGGATGCCCTGCATCCTCCGCAGCGCCACGGAGTGGGTGACATCCCCCGGCACGACGAAGCGGTTGGCGGCATTCCCCGCGGGATCGAGCAGGACGCCGTTGACGATCATCGCGGCATCCGTCTCCACCGTCGCGCGGGCGTCCCAGTTCCCGCTCGCGGGACCGCCGGGCTGGTGGCACTGGGAGCAGTTCACTGCCAGGTAGGAGCGCACCCGCCACTCCCGGCTCTGGGTGGCATCGTCCGGCACGGCATAGGCCGGGAGGGTGTGGACACCGCCGACGGTGTTGGAGAAATAACCCGCGACTTCCAGTGCGGTGAGCTGGTTCCGCGTCTGCGCGCCGTAAAGGTGGTCGCGGTTGAGCTGGCGGGTGTTGAAGGAAAGCGCGTGGCCGCCCACCGAGGTGTGGCAGTTCATGCACTGCCCGCGGCTGGGGAACCGCCATGTCTGTGAGGTGGGGGAACCATCCACGGTGATGGTGAGCGGATCATCCCTTCCCTCCTCATCCACCAGATCCGCGTCCGTCTGGTCCGCCCGCCAGCGGTAGGACAGCCCGTAGGTGCCGCCCGTGGTCTTCACCAGGATGCGGGTCTCCAGCTTCCGCGCGGAGGATGGCTGGCCACGCACCGTCTGGATGTCGAAGTGTTTCACCCACACCATCCCGGCGGGCAGGGTCCAGTTCCCGTCACGGCTGTAGGTGACGTCATCCGTCGTATTGCGGATGGAGAACCACCGGCGCTTGATGGCGTGGTCGCTCCAGAACGGAAGATTCACATTGTAGGGCACGATGCCCGCGTGCGGGGTGAGGGTGGCGAGATTGGAAAACGCACCCACGGCGGAAAGGGTGGCCGGAGGGGCGGTGCCGGTGGTTTCCGAGCGGACGAACCGCTTCACCTGTCCATTCGCGCAGAAGAGAAGTTCACCGTCCCGCGGATCATGCCCGAAGTGGACGATGCCGCCCTCCGAACCCAGTTTTTTGGCCGTCCACGTACCGTTGTTTTCCCGCAACGCCACGATGGGTCCGCTGAGGTCCGCGAAGACATAGGCACCGAACAGCTCGGTCAGGCGGTTGCCCCGGTACACGGCCCCGCCGGTCACGCAGTTCCCTCCCAGCACGCCGTTACTGGAACGGCCGTAGTCATAGATGGGATCGATCGGGAAAAAGCCGTCGGCAGGCGGATCCGCCGGCGATGGCGGGCTGTTGTATTCATGGGTGCCCTCGCGCCAGGACCATCCGTAGTCCCCGCCTCGGGTGATGATGTTGATTTCCTCCCACCTTCCCTGCCCCACGTCCCCGAGATAGAGTCGTCCCGTGGGCCGGTCGAAAGACCAGCGGAAGGGATTGCGCAGGCCCGTGGCCCAGATCTCATTGCGGACATCCGCCGGATCGATGTCGATGTTGTGCCAGGTCATCCGTCCGATGAAGGGATTGTCCGCCGGGACCTTGTAGGCGGAGGCGTTCACCGCGGAGGGGTACGAGGTGGAGTTCTGCTGGTGGGACTGCGGCGTCAGGTTCCCGGCGCGGTGGTCCACATCCAGCCGCACCATCTGCCCCCAGAAGCCGGTCCGGCCCGCGGCGGGGTCCTGGGTGATGAAGCGCGCATTGTCATGCTGATCCCCGCTACCGCCCTCGTCCCCCAGTGAAAGATAGAGGTACCCGTCAGGACCGAAATCAATGGTGCCGCCGTTGTGGTTCGAAGCGCGGTCATAGATCGTCAGCAGGGGTTCATGGGAGGCTATGGCGGCGTTGTTCGTGGTGGATCCATCCATCACGACGCGATGGAGCCGCTGGAACAGTTTTCCGTCATCCGCGACGAAGCTGAAATAAACGAACAGCGTCCGGTTCACGGCGAACTCCGGATGGAACGCAACAGAAAGGAAGCCATTCTCGCCTCCCCGGGTGAAGGTCTCTCCGGATCCCAGCAGGTCGCGCAGATCCAGGTATTCCGACGCGACCGGCTGCGCCGGGGTGAGGTTCACCACCTTCAGGATTCCATCCCGCTCCGCGACGAACAGCCGGTGCGTCTCATGCCGCACGGACACGACGGACATGGGTTCATTGAATCCGAGGCCCCCCAACGCGTTCTCCGTCGTGTATTCCGTGGCCGAGGGCAGGGACGCAGGGAGATTGAGCGTGGTGTTCGGGACGCGGACGAGCTGGCCACCCGCCATGGCGGAAAGCATCAGTGTGAGCAGAGCCGCACGACAACCCCTCATCCGGACACCGGTAACCCGTATCCGGAAGAATGCGACGGCTTTCTATCTCAATCCGCCAGTTTCCAGCATTCCAGGAAGCCGCTGGCGAAATCCGCAGGCCGGTTGGCGATCCACGCCGCCACCTCCGCGACGGGGAACCACATCGCGGCGTCGATCTCCGCGCAGGGGAATTTCACGGAGCCATCATGCCGCGTGCGATAGAGGCGGACGTGTTCCCAGCCGGTTTCCGGGCAGGGCTTTACGCGCCCCACTTCCTCCACCGCCGCGCCGGAGATGCCCATTTCCTCCTCCAGTTCGCGGATGGCCGCGGGTTCATAATCCTCCCCGGAATCCAGGTGCCCGGAAACGCTGGAATCCCATACACCGGGATGGGCGTCCTTCAGCAGCGACCGCCGCTGGAGCAGGATGTCCCCGCGCTTGTTATAAACAAAGACATGCACGGCACGGTGGAGCAGCCCTCGCGCATGCACCTCCGCCCGGGTGGCGGTGCCGGTGACCTGGTCGTCCGCATCCACGACGTCGAAAATTTCCCCGTCCTTCTGCGGCAGGTCTTTCAACGGATGGGGATCAAACGCCCGGGAGAGATCCACCCACTGCTCCAGCGTCAGATCCTCCCCGCGAACGGTGAGAGGCAGGCCCAGCGAACCCGCGACCTCTTCCCATGCGGGTTCCTTCGGCATCTGCTTTTTGAGCTGCTTCCTGCGCTGGGCGAAACCACGGCGGATGATCTCGTCGAAAAGCCGTGCATCAAACGGCGGCAGGCCACCTTTGCGTGGCGTAAGCACCGCCACGCTGGAGTCGATCTTCGGCTGTGGATAGAAGGCCTCCGGCGGCACGGTGCGGAGCGGCCGCACCTCCCACTCCGACTGCACACGCAGGGAAAGCATGCCGTAGTCGTCGGTCCCGGCGGCGGCGGCCAGGCGGTCGATCACCTCCTTCTGCAGCATGACCACCGCTCGGGAAAACGGGTTCGGCCGACTGAGGAGGTTCTTCATGATCGCTCCTCCGGATGAGTAGGGAAGATTTCCCAGGAATTTCAACGGGCGGTGTTTGAAGAGTTTCCGGCCATCGAACTTCGCGCCGTCCTCATGGTGGACCTCCACGGAGGG
The DNA here is from genome assembly GCF_026625605.1 of Luteolibacter sp. SL250. Taxonomy (NCBI): domain Bacteria; kingdom Pseudomonadati; phylum Verrucomicrobiota; class Verrucomicrobiia; order Verrucomicrobiales; family Verrucomicrobiaceae; genus Luteolibacter; species Luteolibacter sp. SL250. Next base: position 1,589,242 of record NZ_CP113054.1, on the reverse strand, counting down.
GTCATCCTTGAACCGCTCCTTGAGCGCGGCGGCCAGACGGGCGTCGAACTCGATGAGGATGACCTTCCGCACGGTGCCCACCACATGCTCCGTGAGCGCCCCGGTGCCGGGTCCCACCTCCACCACGGCGTCATCCGGGGTCAGTTCGAGCCGGGAGACGATCCAGCGCGCCATGTTCGGATCGACCAGAAAGTTCTGCCCGAGCTGCTTGCTGGGGAGCACCCCCGTCTGATCCAACACTTCACGAACTTCCCGACCGGTCATCGGGCCTTTCATGCGCCATCCGCCCGGGGAGCGCAATCCCCGCGTTCACCGGGGAATTGACATTTTCCTCAGCCCCCCTTACCAGAACAGGGAAAATGAAAGCCCTGTTCCGCGGTGTTTCCCTCCCGGTTTTTTTGATGCTGGTGGCTTCCGGCACGGCACAGGCGGTGATCGTCGGTGGCACGCTCGGCACCGGCACCAACAACGGCTCGGAGTCCAGCCTACAGAGCTACCTTTCCTCATCTTCCCAGGCGTCGTTCAACCACTGGGGCAACCTGCTGCGGGTGAATGACGCGTCAGGCGTCTATCTGGGCTACAACCAGAGCACGGGCAACGGATGGGTGCTGGGTGCGGGCCATGTGGGGAATCCGGGAACCATCACCGTTGCGGGGACCAGCTACGCGGTCGTCCACTCCCAGACGGTCACCGGCACGGACCTGCTGCTGATGGAGATTTCCGGCGTTGCAGGCACCGCCGCAGCCGCCCTCCCCACCGTCAATCTCGCAAGCACTTCCGCCACGACCAACGAGTTCGTCCTGATGATGGGACGGGGATACACGACCGCCACCGGCACCAGTGACCCCTATCCATGGGGTTCGACCAGCGCCTCCGACGCCCAAGTCATGCGCTGGGGCACCAACCGGGTCACCTCCGTACAGAACGCGGTGGTCAGCGGGGTCACCAGCATGAACATCATCACGGACTTCGACCCTCCCGGCCCGACAGGGGGACCTGGAGCCGTCACCGCCTATGAGGGCCAGGTGGCCATCGGCGACTCCGGAGGCGGCATGTTCGCCTACCGTGGCGGCCAATGGGTGCTGGTGGGCATCGGCCATTTCGCGGACGACGAAGGTGGATCCGCGGCTGACTCCGCCGAATATGGGGACCGTTCCGGATATACGGATGTTTTCACCTACCGCACGGACATCACCGCCATCACCGGAACCCTGATCCCGGAACCATCCGCCGCACTGCTGCTTCCGCTGGCCGGAGCACTGGTGTGCCGCCGCCGCAGGAGATGAAACGCTGGCTGCACGGTTGACGCCGTGCCCGCCATCGTCTCCCATCCCGGCATGTCCGAGACGAAGCGCAGCAAGCCGATTTCCTCCCTGAGGTGGATCTTCGGCTACCTGATGAAGGAGAAGGTGGTCTTCATCCCGTCGATGGTGGCGCTGTTCCTCACCGCCATCCTCTCCCTTGCCTTCCCATGGTTCCTCAAGGAACTGATTGGCAACCCGACAGACGCCCTCAACGACGGCATCAATCCCACGGAGATCCTCGCGAAGTCGAACCGCATCGTGCTGGAGCTGGTGGCGGTGCTGGCGCTCCAGTCCATCGTCGCGTTCTTCCGGGTCCAGGGCTTCATCCGTTCCGGGGAATCCGCGCTCAACCACATGCGGCGGGACCTTTTCGGCCACATGATCCGCCTGCCGATGCCGTTCTTCCAGGAGCAGCGCGCGGGTGCCCTGAGCAACCGCATCTCCGCGGACCTGAACCTGGTGCGAGAAACGGTGCTGACCACCATCCCGCAGGCGGTGCGCCACACGGTCATCCTCGTCGGCGGCCTCATCGCCATCTTCATCGCCACCTGGAAGCTCTCGCTCATCCTGCTGGGCAGCGTGCCTATCGTGGTACTGGCGATCGCGGTGTTCGGCCGCAAGGTGCGGAAGCATTCGCGGGACGCGCAGGACGCGCTGGCCGACGCCGGCACGGTGATCGAGGAAAGCGTGCAGGGCATCGCGGATGTGAAATCCTTCACCAACGAGCCGCTGGAAGCGTCCCGCTATGACCGCTCCCTCACCCGCTTCCTGGACGTGACAAAGCGCGGCGCGCTGGCCCGCGCGGCGTTCCTGTCCTTCATCATCTTCGCCCTGTTCGGCACCATCGCCTTCGTCTGCTGGTATGGCGCGCGGATGATGGCGACGGGTGAGATCTCCAGCACGGAGTTCCTGTGGTTCGTGCTGTTCGGCGTGTTCGTCGGAGCTTCGCTCGGCACCTTCCCGGAGATCGTCTCCGCGCTGCAACAGACGGCGGGTGCGACGGAACGCCTGCGGGAGCTGATGCACACCGCGACCGAACGGGCAGATGGTGAGGATGGCGTGCGCCTCGGTGGAGCCCTGGCTCTGCGGGATGTCTCCTTCCGCTATCCATCCCGTCCGGACGTACAGGTGCTGGCTGACCTGGGCTTCCAGGTGGAGCCGGGCCAGCGGGTCGCACTGGTGGGGCCGTCCGGCGCGGGCAAGTCCACCGTGTTTTCCCTGATCCTCGGTTTCAACTCACCGGAAAGCGGTGACGTCCTGTTCGACGGCCGCCCCGCCTCGTCCCTTTCGCTCCACGCGCTGCGCTCACAGATCGCCATCGTGCCGCAGGAGGTGCTGCTGTTCGGCGGCACCATCCGTGAGAACATCGAATACGGCAGGCCCGGTGCCACGCCCGAGGAGATCCAGGCCGCCGCGAAACAGGCGAATGCCCATGATTTCATCTCCGCGCTGCCAGAGGGATTCGACACCATGGTGGGCCCCCGCGGCACGAAGCTCTCCGGCGGCCAGCGCCAGCGCATCGCCATCGCCCGCGCGATCCTCGCGGACCCACGCATCCTGCTGCTGGACGAGGCGACCTCCGCGCTCGATTCCGAAAGCGAGAGGCTGGTGAACGAAGCGCTGGAACGGCTGATGGAAGGCCGCACCAGCCTGGTCATCGCCCACCGGCTTTCCACCGTCCGCCACGCCGACCGCATCCTGGTCTTCAATCAGGGCAGGATCGTGGAAAGTGGCACGCACGATGAACTTTTGGCGCACAACGGCACGTATCGCTTCCTCGTAGAAACACAACTCGTCTGATGACCACGACCCGCCGCCGCTTCCTCGCCTCCGCAAGTGCCTTCACCCTCGCAGCCGCCGGATGGATGCGGGCGGCGGAAACGGGGACCGCGAACGCCTTCTCCCCCATCAAGGGAAAGCTGGCCGCAGGAAAAGATGCGATCCTCTTCATCAACGGCGACAGCACTTCCTATGAGCCCAACGGGCCGTATTTCCTTTTTGCCAAGGCCATCGGAGAGGCGATGGACTGCAAGGTGGTGATGCACCGCTGGGGCGAGTGGGAGATGGGCAAGCCGACCGGCCCGAAGCAATACGAGGCCCCCGTCGCGCTGCGCGACACCGGCAAGGCGACGCTCACCGTCTATCTGGCCACCCTGCCCGGTGCCTCCGCCACGGAGATGTTCACGAACGCAAGGCGGGCGCAGGCGATCGACGCCATCCCACTGCCGGACTGCTGCATCCTCCACCACGGACACAACATGCTGGGGGCATTCCAATCGCTGCCAGGTGACAGGACATCCCTGCGCGGCTGGCTTTTCGCCGCCATCGGCATGACCTCGCTGAAATGGCCGGGCGTGCCCCAGGTCATCACCAACCAGAACGCGTGGAAGCGGATCGACAACTACAAGCGCGCGCTGGAGTCCATCCAGGCGGTCGCCGTTCTGCATCCATCCCTCACGCTGGTGGACTCCCACGCGGCGTTTGTCACCGCCGGAATGACCGACGACCTTTACCGGCCAAACGATGTCATCCACCCCAGCGACGGTCCGTCCAACCACAAGGGCGCGGGCCTAGTCACGGCGGCGCTGATGTCCACCTGGACCACTGCAGCGGCGGGCCAGCCATTCTCCACCCCCTCATGGCCGGCGATGCCGGACAAGGGCCTGGCCGATTGGGCGGAACTTCCGGATAGGAAGAATGTGGAGGCCGGAAAATCCCGGGACGGGAAAGCGCTGGAAGTGAGCTTCAAGGATGCGGAGTCATCCATCGGCAAGAAATTCTCCGTCGGGGAAACCGCCGCCATCAGCGGGAAAACCATCAGCATTTCCGCACTGATCGACGTGCCGCCGAAGATGAGGGTGACGGGCAGTTTCCACTGCAAATGCGAGGGGGAACCACGGCTCTTCATCCTGCGCAGCGGAGGATTCAGCGATGGCCGGATGCTGCTGGTGTGCGCGGGCATCAAGGTGGATGCCGACCAAGGCGGCATGCCGGTGGAGCTGAAATTCTCCTCCGCCCTCATCCCCAACGAGCCGTTCGTCGGAGGTCCACTGCGGATCAGCGGCGTGAAGATCACGGAAGGCGGACTGCCGAAGGGTGTCACGGCCTGATGATCGCCGTGAGGCAAAGGGAACGCCACAGGCGCGGCAGCGTCATGGAGTGCTGCGGCCCTCCGCCGCTTTGGGGGAGGACATCACCTGCCGGACGATGTGGTAAAAATCACCACGCCCCAACTTGCGGGTGGCGTTTTCATTTCAGGGAAAATCCCGCCCGCGACTGATAGCGGCAGAGGACTGCCGCACTCCATGACGCTGCCGCGTGAACGGCGGACACATGAAAATTACCCGCGCCTCCGTCCAAGCGCCCGCCCGACGAGCAAGCCCACAACGAGGGCGATGGCGGAACCGGCGATGGCCAGTGTCTTCACCGCGTTGAGCAGAGGATTGTCCAGCACGTTCATCGAGACGTGGTAGCTGGAGAGCAGCCACTTGCCGTCCTGCTTCACCATGGTGGCGGTCCACCGGTTGTTCATCTCGAAGTCTTTTCCCGCGAGATGGAACACGCCGACGTTGTAGCCATAGGCGACGCCCGCGTTGTTGCCCGCATGGAGGATGGTCGGCTCGTCCGCCGTCGGCGGCACCTTGTAGCCCTGGAAGGTCTTCTTCGACTTCGCCGCCATGTCCGCGTAGAACTTGCGGATGGCCGCCGGTCCCTTGCACACCTGGCCGTCCTGCCAGGTGACCACCACGTCCGGATGCAGCAGCGGATCGATGAGGTCCATGTTCCCCTCGTTGATCCCCTTCACCAGTTGGTCCTTCAGCGCGCGGAGTTCGACATGGTCGGGATCCATCGGCACCGTGGCATCCTGCGCGCGGGCAGTGTGGGAGAGGAGCAGGGTGATGGCCGGAACGAGGGCGCGGAGGAATCGGAACATGGCGATGAGCGGAGTTTGAACTTGGAAATCCAAGGGATGCAGCTTACCCGGTGGTTGTTTGAGCACCAGACTAAAACACCGCTGGAGCATCGGCCACAATTACCTTTCCGGAATCACCGCTGCCGATTGGTGGCGGCTTCTCGACGCCAACCGCTTCCAGGTGGACGCGGTGTATTGGCACCGGGCCGCGGTCATCTCCCTGCTCAGTCTTTTCAACTCCTTCCACCGACGGCGGGAGGAACGCCTGTTCGATAAAAAGATCGAGGCGACGGAGATCACGCGGCCACCGTTGTTCATCCTCGGCCACTGGCGCAGCGGCACCACCCACCTCCACAACCTGCTGGCGCAGGATGATGTGAACTTCGCCTTCGCGAACACCTATCAGGTGGTGAACCCGCACACGTTCCTGACGACGGAGGAAGCGAACACGCGCCGCTTTGCCTGGATGATCCCGGACAAGCGACCCATGGACAACATGGCGCTCAGCTTCGAGTCGCCACAGGAGGATGAATTCGCGCCGCTGCTCATCAGCCTGATGTCCTCCTACCTGGGCGTGTCATTCCCGCGCCGAGAAAGCTTCTACAACCGCTACCTGACCTTTGATGACGCGACGCGGGAGGAAACGTGGCAGTGGATGGAAGCGTTCCGATGGTTCATCAAGAAACTCACGCTGAAATACGGCCGCGCGCTGCTGCTGAAATCCCCGCCGCACACCGCCCGCATCCGCCTGCTGCTGGAGATGTTCCCGGACGCGAAGTTCGTCCACATCCACCGCAGGCCGGACGAAGTCTTCCAGTCGTTCCGCCACTACTATGACACGGCGATGTGGCACACCTACCTGCAGCGCCCGGACCGCAGCCGCATCGATGACGAGATCATCGCCCGCTACCGGGAGCTGTATGGCGCGTTCTTCCGCGACCTGCCGCTGATCCCGGCGGGGAACTTCCACGAGGTGGCTTTCGGTGACGTGGAGCGGGATCCCATGGGAACTGTGGAGGGTATCTACCAGGCGCTGGACATCCCGGCGTGGGAAAAGGTTTCCGAAAAGATCAGCCGCTATGTTTCCACCCTGGATGGGTATGAGAAAAACCGGCTGACGACCCTGACCGCCGCTGAGAAGGACAAGCTCCGCTCGGAGTGGGGCGGCATCTACCAACGCTGGGACCACGACATCCCATGAAACGCTCCGCCCCATCTCCACGCGGGGGATTCCTCACCGGCCACCTGCACCGCATCCGCCACGACGTGCTGGGCCTGCTGGAGGAAAGCACGCGCGACCATGGTGACATCGTCCGATTCAAGGTGGGGCCGCTGGTTTTCCACCTGATCAACCACCCGGATCACATGACGCATGTGATGATCCGCAACCGCAGGAACTACGACAAGGCGTCCCGCAGTTCCGAAAACATCGGCCTCATCTGCGGCGAAAGCCTGCTCACCTCCAACGGCCCCGCGTGGCAACTGAGCCGCCGCACGATCCAACCGATGTTCCACCGCAGCGCGGTCGCCGGATTCGTCTCCAGCATCGCCGCCTGCACCCGTGACATGCTGGACGGATGGAAGGGAAAGGACGAAACGGACGCGGCGTCCGAGATGATGAAGCTGACCTTCCGCGTGGTGGGGCAGTGCCTTTTCGGAGCGGACCTGGGACGGGAGGCGGAGACGGTGGAAAGCTCCATGCACCGGATGATGCTCCACACCTACCACCGCTGGCGCAGCCTGCTGCCTCCGCCCGCGAGTTGGCCAACCCCGGCGAACCTGCGTTTCCGCAGATCACTCGTGGAGGTGGATGGCATCATTTCGCGGCTCATTTCCGCGCAGCGGGTGGACCCGCCGGAAACGCCCAACCTGCTGTCCATGCTGCTCCACGGGGAGGATGCGGAAACGGGTGCCGCGCTGGGCGACCAGGCCGTGCGGAACGAGGCCATCACCTTTCTCCTCGCCGGACATGAGACGACCGCCAACGCGCTGGCGTGGACGCTCCACCTGCTCTGCCGGCATCCGGAATGGATCACCCGCATCCGGGAGGAATTCGATGCCGTCTGCGGCGGCCGCACGCCCACCATGGAGGACCTGCCGAAGCTGGCGGACACACTGCACGTCTTCGAGGAAAGCATCCGCCTTTACCCGCCGATCTGGGCGATGGAACGCAGGGCCATCTCCGATGACGAGATCGGCGGCTTCCACATCCCGCGCAACTCCGGCGTCATCCTCAGCCCCTACATGCTGCACCGCCATCCGGACTTCTGGGAGGAGCCGGAGGTCTTCCGCCCCGACCGTTTCCTGAAGCGCGACCACGAGTCCTACTACCCCTTCGGTGCGGGTCCACGCTTCTGCATCGGCAGCGAATTCGCGCTCGCGGAAGCCCGGGTGATCCTGCCGATGATCCTGCGGGAGTTCGATCTGGAGGCCGTGCCCGGCCAGACCATCGGGGCGGAACCGTCGATCACCCTGCGGATGAAGAATGGATTCCGGGTGAGGCTGAGGGCGCGCGCCATGCAGGGGTAGCGAAGCTCGTGAGAGCTTCGGCTGGGAGGACCTCCCACACCAAAGCCGCTCCGGTTGTCCATGGACTTCCCCACCACCGGAAGTCTCACGACTTCCGCTACATCTTCAGACCCTACCTTCCTTCCAGCAGCTTCCGCAACGCCGGATAGTCGATCTTCGCGTTGTGCCTGCGGTCGAGCGGCAGTTCCGGCAGGTTGACCACGCGCTGCATCCCGAACGCCGTGGCCATTCCGGAAATCGCGGCGTGTTCCTCCGTCGAAAGGTTCTTCCCCACCACCAACAGACGCTCCCCCTTCCACTCCAGCGCGGCCATGCGGATGCCTGGGAAACTTTCCCGCAAGGCGCACTCGATCGCGAACGGATAACGGAACGCATCCGCCGGCAATCCACCGGCAGCAGGGAATGCGGGCAGTTTTTCCGCACAGCGTCCCAGCAACCAGATCCTGCCGTGGGCGTCCAGCCATCCGGAGTCCCCGGTGCGGTGCCAGATGGTTCCGTCCACATGGATCTTCGTCTCCCGGTCGCCCATCCCGTCCAGATACCCCGGCAGCACGTGATCCCCGCTGACGATGATCTCGCCCGCCTGACCCTGAGTCTGCTCCAGCGCGTCAAAGGCCACGGCATCCATCGGCCCCAGTGGCCTGCCCCAGTGGTCCCGGATGACGCGCAGCGAAATCTCCCCGACCGGCAGGCCGGAACAGAGGCCGGCGCCTTCCTTCGTCAGGGCGGCGGCTTCCTCATCCGGATGGTGATGGGCGATGGGTTCGGCCTCCGTCGAGCCGAAGACGGAGTGGATCTCCGCGTCCGGCAGGACTCTGCGGAGCCGTCGGAGGAGATCGGGAAAGACCGGCGCGCCGCCGGTGTAGATGCGCCGCAGCGGCGGCAGGCCGTCCGGGGAGCGCAGGAATGCCTCGAAAAACGCGGGCGATGCGGCGCAGCGGGTGACGGCGTGGCGTTCGCATTGGCCGCGGACCGCCGCCGTATCGGGTGAGCCGGGCTTCGCCAGGTTCGTCGCCGCGAGGACGCTCGTCAGGCCGGAGGCCAAGTTCGCCAGCACGAAGACAGGCAGCGTGATCAGATCGACCTCGCCGTCACGGAAATCGAGCGACCTGGAAAGAGCGCGGTGCTGGGCGAGCAGGAAGCCGTGTGTCCTGACCGCCGCCTTCGGCACGCCCGTGCTGCCGCTGGTGAAGGTGATGAGCGCCGGTTCATCCTGCGGGACGTCCATCAGGTCATCGGGAGTGGCATCCGTCCTCCACTTCACCGTGCCGGGAAACCATGCCCCGGTGCGGAAGCGCATCGGGCATTTCCGGATCTCCGGAATGATCATGCCGAATGCCTGTGCCTTCCATGAACCGAAGAACGCGGCGGGCCGCACCCGCTGGCAGCAGAGGGAGATGAAAGCCCTGCCACCGGACGGGTCCGCCAGCATCGCCCGGACGCCGAGGTGGAAAGCCGCGAGCAGGAATTCATAAAGCTCGATGGATACCGGGTGCAGCAGCAGAACGGTGTCGCCCTTTTTCAAACCGCTCCGCTTGAGAAAGGAAGCCCCGCCCGCCACGCGGTCCATCAACTCCCGGTAGGTCAACACACGATCCACACCACCCGCCGAATCGACCAACGCCGGACGGTCCGGGTGCTCCGCCGCACGCTCCACCAACAACGCGACCAGATTCATATGCTGGTGCCCAGGTGAATTGGAGCGCGGACTTCAGTCCGCCCCGGAGAATCCGGACTTCCGGAAGATGCGGACTGAAGTCCGCGCTCCGTTCCCGCAACACCGTCCAACGATGGGTGCAGATCTTTCGAGAAAAGGACATATCTCCGGAACGCACGGCCCTCATGCCTGCCGGTGATCTTCAGGGAGGTGTTCGTCTGGTGCTGCAGCGCGTGGATCGCCTCCGTGTATCCCTTTCCCCGGGCGATGCGGTGCAGTTCATCCACCAGCAGGCTGCCAAGTCCAGCGCTCCTGGATGAGGGATCGACGGCCAGCGTCTTGACGATCACCGCAGGACGCTCCCCCCGCGCGGCGGACTCCAGATCCGGAATGCCGAAGGCGAAACCACATGGCGCTTCGTCGCGCTCCGCGATCCTGACAAGTTGCGGATCCACATGCTGCTTCACCTTCAGGTAGGAGGCGATGAACGATTCCCTGCCCAACGGAGTGTAGAGGAAGTTGTTCGTGAAGCTGCGCAGGCTGAGATCATGGATGGTCGCCAGTTCCTCCTCATAGCGGTCCGGGTCCAGCGGGCGGATGCTGATGCCGGAGCGGATGATCCTTTCCTTCAACGCGGGAGGCACCGCTTCACTGCCATCCAGCTCCATCACGGATGAGGAATAGGAGGACAGTTCGCCGAATCCAGCGGCCCGCCACCATGCCGGATAGGACTCATGGTTGCGGGGCTCCAGCAGGAACGGCGGCCGCCCCCCGGATTCATCGACGAAACGGTAGCTGCGCCACGTGTTGCCGTTCATGGGGCCGACCGCCAGCGTGCAGTCTTGGGCGGTGAGATGACCGCACGCCGCATCCAACAGGGCCTTGGAGCTTTCCCCACCCAACGCGGTGAATCCTCCCGCCACTCCCAGCCGGTGCTCCGCGTGGGGCGGGACATCGCTCCACCACAGCGCGAGATGGGCCGCTACCTTTCCGCCCTCCATGACGAAGACACGCGCATCCGGCTGTTCGCTTTCCGGAGCCACAGTTGCGGGTGATGGCAGGTTTTCCGCAAGCGACATCTCCGGGATGCCCGGGCCGGGAGTGATGAGGGTTTCCAGCGGATTCATGGACGGAAAAGGAAAGCGGTGAGGGAGACGGCCAGGGCGAGCACGCCCTTGACCATCCACAGTGCGGTGTCACCGCCCCGCCAGGAGCGTGACAATTTGCCGAACCATAGCACGGCCATCAGCGTCGCGCCAAATGCCGATGCGACCGGGATCACCAGCGCGCCGGCATACGGCCACAGCAAGACCAAGCCCGGCAGCGCGGCGATGAGCGCTCCTTTCAGCACCGCCCGCAGCGGCCTCGGTGAAAGCCCAGGCACGGAGTTGCGGGTGGCGGTGTCCAGGATGGCGAGCTGCGCCATCATCGCGAAGGACACGCCCGCCAGACCGAGCGCCACCGGCAACCGGTCCAGCGCCACCGCGACGACCCACGGCATGGCGGCGATGGCATGGGAAACGACCGCATCCAGACGGTGGTCGAACGCCTTGATGAGATGATGCTTCCGCGTGGTGATGAGGTGGGAGATGAAGACACCGGACGGCGGCAGCGCGAACCGCCAGTCCGCGAGGATGGCGCAGCCGTAACCCAGCAGCACGCTGCCCAGCAACGCGCCGCCGTTCAGCGTGGACCAGCGCGATCCCACCAGCACCAGCACCAGCAGGACGATGAGCACGATGAACCGCCAGATGAGCGACGGGGTGTCCAGTAGTAACAGTCGGTCGAGCGCGAAGATGCAGCCCAGCGGGATCACCATGTTGTCGAAGCCCCGGTCGGAGATCCCTTCCGCCATCATCGCCAGGGTGGCGAGGATGAGGGCCACCCACAGCGCATGCACCATCTCCAGCCGTCCGCCCAGGAAGAGCGGCAGGAACACGCACAGGAACGCGGTGGTCAGGAAAATCAACGAGCCCTCCACCGTCTTGAAACCCTCCCCCACCCCATAGTGACGCCTGCCCCAGCGGGTGCCGCCCACGGCGCTGGCCGCATCAGCCAGTGTCAGGATCCCGATGGGGATGCCGTGCAAGTAGGGATCCCCACCGGAGAAATGGAACACCGCCGCCACCGACGGGGCGAACAGCACCTCGCCATACGATGGCCGCTTGATCCCGTGCAACGCGGAGCCGACCCCGCTGCGCAGCGCCGGGATGGAGCGCACCACCGCCAGCGGGATGGTGGCCGCCGCCGCGAGCACCCACACCGGCAACGGCCGGCCGAACACCCATGGGAAGGAAACACAGACCAGCCCCATCAGCACATGGACCGACTTCCGGGAAACCTCCGGCGAGGCTCCGCAGCGGGCGGTGATGGCACGGACAGATGGCAGGCCTGCGGCGAGGATGAACACCACCACCAGCACGCAGAGCCATTCGTAGCTGGTCACTCCATGACCTCCTCCACGACGAAGCGGCTGTAGAAGAACGCGCGGTCCATTCCGAAAAGATCATCCGCCGGGATGGGCCGCAGCCGGTGGGCCAGCGATGCGGGACGCGACCGCGGGGCCAGCATGTTCCAATACGCCAGACGCGCCCCGGGGACGGAGGCGTCCGTGATTTTCCCCAGCAGCGCGGCGGTGTTGTCCTCGCTCATGTATTCGAAGATGTCCGAAAGGTTGAACGCACCATAACGCCGGTCAGGCTCGGATTCGAGCAAGGCCTCGATCGACCCGGGCGCGATGCGGAACCTCCCCGCAGCGATGGCTTCGCGGATGAGCGGGAAATTCCGCTCCTCCAGCGCATCCGGCAGCGCATCCCCGTGGGTGCCGGTCAGGATCCAGTGCAGGTAGGGATTTTCCGATGGATCCAGCACCGCCAGCGCGTGCCGGGTGCGGGACAGGATGCGGTCCGCGACGGAACCCTCCACGTATTTGAAGAACTCCGGATCACGGCCCAGCGCCCCCATCACGGTCCGGGAAAAGAAGATCCGGAAGATCCACCTCCAGCGGCGGTTGTTCCATTCCTTCTGGTAGAAATGCAGCCGCGCACCGGGATCGCGTGGTTCCAGCAAGGAAAGCACCCGCTTCCGGCCATGGGCCAGCGGCAGCACCCGGCTGCGGAAGGTGGCGAAGTAGCGCTCGAACTTCCCCGCCGAGCCGACACCCGCCGCGACCGCCTCCGGGCGCGCGTCCCAGAATGCACGCACCTCCTCCGGCAGGGCGTTGCGGATTTCCCCATAGATAGCCTGCCGGTCGTCACACGGCCTGGAGCCGATGAGCTGCAGCAGCCCGTCATGGTCCAGATGCAGGTACGATGCCTTCCGTAGTTCGATGCACGCGATCTGCGCCGCGTTCATTTCGGCGGCGGTGACGGAGGCCGCGCCCGCCGCCAGCAGCGCGAAGCTGTTCTCCCCGGCGGAGCCGATGCTGAGGCAGTCCCGGCCCGCGGGCAGCATGCCGCCAACGAGCAACCGGGAGTCCTCCCAGCACTGGGCGTAGCGGATTTCCGAAAAGTCGGCGCGGTGCTGGATCTCGGAGGTGGTCATCGTTCGGAGGCACGTTCGAGGATGCGGATCACTCCGGTCGCGCCGTTCATCTCCACGCGGTCGCCTGTCTTCAGGATGCGGGTGATGTTGGCGAGTGATACCACACAGGGAAGCCGGAGTTCACGGGAAACGATGGCTGAGTGGGAGAGCAGGCTGCCACGCTCCACCAGCAGGCCGGACGCGGCGGGGAACAACACCACCCACCCCGGGTCCGTCTGCAGGGCGACGAGGATTTCCCCCGGCTCCAGCCTGGCACCTCGCGGGTCCCGCACCACCCGCACCTTTCCGGTCACCACGCCGGGGCAGGCACCCTGGCCCTTGATGGCGTCCCCGGTCGCATCGATGCTTACCGCGGCATGCTCCCATGACTGATGGCGGTGGATGGGCCCGCGCGTCTCGAACCGGTCCGGAGGGGCTTCCTCCGCGCGGAAGCCATCGAAGTCCTTTTTCCGCAGCGCGGCCAGTGCGGCCAGGTCATGCGTGGTGCCGGTGCCTTCACAGGTGGCTAGAACCTCCCCGAGTTCGAGATAGAAAACATCCGCCGGATCTTCCAGGCGTCCGTCCGCCCACAGCCGCCTGCCGATTTCGCGCATGATCGTCCGCACCCGCCCGAACAGGCGCGTCCGCTCGAAGCGCAGGTTCTCCCGGCAGCGGACGCGCTCGCGGGTGCGCTCCAGCACATGACGGAAGATCATCCGCCGCAGCGGGTTCCCGATGCGCGGGGCGTCCGTTGCTTTGTGCGGGGATTCCTCCATGCGCTCACGCGCCCTGCCCCCAGCGGCCAGCGCGCCGATGGAAACCAGTAGAGTTGAGGCATCGTCACGGACAGTCGGGGATTCCAGTTTCAGCTCCTCCAGGCAACGGTCGCCGAAGTCATCCAGATAGCTCCGGAAAGCCGCCGCCAGTTCCGCGTGCGCGGCAACCAGCTTCAGCTTAACATCCTCCCGCAGATCCGGGTCCGCCAGCTTTTCAGGAAGAACCGGCACCTCCGCCGCCAGCGCGGCCATCCTCATGATGCGCCGTGGTGGCTCCGCGCTGATGATGCCGCCGGTGTGCGCCAGCAGGTCGTTCTGCAGCGTGCCGTCCTGGTCGCCCAGCCACTTTTTGCAGAGACCACGGAGGACGCCGTAGTAGATCATGGCGAAGAAGTCATTCACCAGCGGCGCGTCCCACTTTTTCAGGAGCTGGCCCTCCAGTTCCCGGTAGTGCGCCGCCAGCATCTCCGCGGAGGAGTCTTCCAGCGATGGTACACCGGAGAGATCCAGCGCCCGGTCGAGCCGCAACTGGAAACGGGCGATCTGCTTTTTCAAACCGGAGTTCTGCCGGATGAGGCCGATGCACGTGCCAACCAATGCCAGCGTGTCATTGAGTCGGGCCGTCTTCGACTCCGCGAGGATCTGCTGGACCAGCGGCTCCGGCAGCGATTGCTTCACCCCCATCATCTGCTCCATGAAGGAACGGTTGAGCTGGAAGCCGGGCAGCAGGGCCAGCACGCGGTACCAGCTCGCAAGGTTATAGTAGGTGCGCCCGCGGATGAGGCCTAGCATCTGCGGGAAGACATCATCCGCACGCTCGATCCGCTCGCGCGGCACGGACATCAGCGTGCAGAACTCGCGGTAGACGTGCTCATAGATCCGGCGGGCGAAAGAAAAAGTGAGCGGGGTGGTCACACCGCCGTAGCTCTCCGCGATGTTGCTGTTGTCCCACACGCGGAGCGTGTCGCCGGGGTCCGGCAGTCCGCCGAGCGTGGTGATGGGGCGGGACTGGAGCAGCCACAGCTTTCCCTCCCGGTCGATGGCCCACTCGATGTCCTGCGGGCGTCCGAAGTGGCGCTCACAGGCGACTGCCAGCTCCGCGACCGCCTTCGCATCGTCAGTGGAAAGGAGGGCGTCGTCGGGCTTCACGGTGATGGTTCCGTCCCGCACGATGTTCCATGTTTCCCCGTCCTCATCGCCGGAAACGAGCTTCTCCCCGGTCCCCGAGACAGCGGCGACCACCGTCAGCGAACGGCTTCCGCCTACCGGATCCGCGCTGAAGGCCACCCCTGCGCAGCGGGGATCGATCATCCGCTGGACGAGGACCGTCGGCGGCGAAGGAGGCGGCAGATTTTTTTCCCGGCAGTAGGCCAGCACGGCCTCCGCCTGCGTCGACGCCCGCACCTGAGCGACGCGCTCCGTGATCCGCTCCGGCGGCACGTGCAGGAAGGTATCGAACTGGCCGGCGAAGGAATGCGCCGCACCGTCCTCCGCCGTGGCGGATGACCTCACCGCATGCTCACCGGACAGCGGCGGCCAGCTCGCCGGATCGATGGCTTCGTCCGGCGGAATGGCGAACCACTCCGGCACGGGAAATCCGGCACGCCCCAGATGGAACAACGCGGCCCCCTTTCCGCCGAAAGGGGCGGTGGCGTTCGCGGTGTCAGGAAAGAGCGGCATGATGACGGATTCCTGACAATCCCGCAGGATCTAACGGAACGCAAGCGGCACCAGCCCCAGCAGGAGATAGAGAGCCAGCGTCCACAGCGCGGAGAAATTCTCGATCCACTTGCCGGAGGTTCCTTTCGAAAGATACCGGATGACGATCACCACGGCGGCTGCCAGCAACACACCCAGCCCGATGCCGATGGGCGGGACGAAGGAAATGGCGCGCGCCGCCATCACCGCACAGCCCAGCGTGGAGGCCAGCGCCACCAGCCAGACCATCGCGCCGCCACGCCTGCCCCACAGCCGGGAGTAGGTCTCCACGCCTTCCTCCTCGTCCGCCGGTTGCCGCAGCTTCCGCCCGATCTCGATGACCACGCCGTTGAAAAAGCTGGCGGCCAGGAACCACCCCAGCCCGGCGGGTGCCTGCCCCGCGCCGGGCAGCCACTCGCAGGCCGTGCCGAAGAAATCCACCAGCGGCATGATCCCCATGTGGGAGACCAGGTAGATGACGGGACGTTTTTTCAACCAGTCCCGGCAGAAGAACTCCACGCTCATCAGCGCGAGGTAGCTCCACGCGATGCCCAGCACGATCAGCAGCCGCTCGTCCAGCCACAGGGACACACCCGCCTGGATGACGGCGGCGAGGATGAAGACCACCCGCAGCGAGGAAAGCGTGACCAGCCCGCGCGGCACCGGCCGGTAGGGACGCCAGCGCGCGTCCTCCTCCGCGTCCTTGAACTCATCCGCGATCCGCAGTTGCAGGAACATCAGCAGGCAAACGGTGAAGGCCGTGAAATAGGCGGCCCACCCGGGAGGAGGCGCGTCCCGGAGCATTGAGGAAAAGGCGACCGCGCAGGCGCTGAACGCCGCGATGAGCGGGCCGTGCGCCAGCAGCGGGAAGCGCTCCTTCTGGTAGGTGTGCCAGCGTTGGAAAAACATCACGGGTCCGTCTTCCGGGTGCGGGCGAGCTTGCGGTGGGCGCGCGAGAAATGCCCGGCGCTGAGCGCGGCGATGATGGAGAGTTCCCCCGCCAGCAGCAGGCCCGCGCAGACCTCCGCCAGCGCGCGGGATTTCCCATCCCCATACAGGCCCATCAGTTCCAGGCAGGCCTTCTGGGTTGGCAGGCCGGTCCCTCCGCCGACCGTCCCCACCATGATGCCCGGCAGCGTGACGGAGGCGTAGAGATCGCCTTCCTCCGTCACCTCGAACCGCGTCACCCCGGTGGCGGACTCCGCCACGCACGCCACATCCTGGCCGGTCGCGAGGTAAAGCGCGGCCAGACCATTCGCGAAGTGCCCCTGGATGCCGATGGTACCGCTCAGCACCCCGCCGATGGCGGACATCTGCCAGTAGTCGCGCATCGCCTGCGGGGTGGTGTGCAGGTATTTCTCCACCAGCTCCGCGGGCAGCCTCGCATCCGCCGTCACTTTTTTCCCACGGGCGGTGGAGAAGGCGCGGGCGCTGGCCTTTTTGTCGCCGGACAAATTCGACTCCACATAGTGGCGGACCGGCAGGACCGGACTGGCCTCCAGGATATAGTCACAGACCGCCTGCGTCGCCAGTGTGACCATGTTTTGCCCGGAGGCGTCTCCGGTGGTGTATTCGAAATTCAGATACACGTGGTTCCCCTCCACGGTGGAACCCACGTCGATCAGCTTCCCGTGGGAGGTGGTCGCCGCCACCTTTTCCCGGAAAACGTCGAACTGGGCCAGCGCCCAGACGACGAACCGGCAGGCGTCGGACGCGGTTTCAAATGCGAAGGCGGGTGCCCGTGCGATGCTTTCGTAAAGGACCATCGCGGACGCACCTCCCGCCATGGTGAGCACCCGGCAGCCCCGGTGGTAGCTGGCGACCAGCGCCGCCTCCGTGGTGGCGAGCGGGATGGGGTAGTCCCCCTTTGCCGACAGGCCGTTCACCCTCAACGGCCCCGCCAGGCCGATGGGCATCCTCATCACGCCGATGGCGTTCTCGATGTTCCCTTGGTAGCACTCCAGTTCATCCGCCGACCGGTCCAGCAGGATCTCCCGCCACTGCGGATCCCCGCCCATCTGGTCCCAGATCCGCGATGCCCGCTCCCGGTTGACCTTCGCGCTGCCGATGGGGATCTCCGGGAGGTCCGCGCAGTCCGGCTCCAGCCGGGCCGCGGCATCCTCCACCGTCCTCCCCGCGAGAATCCGGTCCGCATGTTGCTGCGTGAGGCCTCCTTTTCCCGTCATGCCTTGGAACTATCGGCACCGTCCCCGGCAGGTCAACCGATTTGCGGCATTTCCCGGGGCCCGGGGGCACTCCAATCTTTTCCCAAAACCGGCCTTGTCGCCCGTGGGTCCCCTCCCATAAATTCGCCCAGCCCATTTTCAGCGTGCCCATTTCCGACTCCACCACCCACATTATTGGTATCCTGCCCGCACGCTGGGCCTCCACACGCTTCCCCGGAAAGCCGCTCCATGTCATCGCCGGCAAACCCTTGATCCAGCACGTTTGGGAACGGTGCCAGGAATGTTCCAACCTCGATGACGTCATCGTCGCCACCGACGACGAGCGCATCTCCGCCGCCGTCACCGCCTTCGGCGGAAAGGTGGTGATGACCAGCCCCGACCACCCGACCGGCACCGACCGCATCGCGGAGGCCGCCCGCGCCATCCCGCAGGCCACCCACATCATCAACATCCAGGGGGATGAGCCGCTCATTGATCCGGCCCTCATCGACGAACTCGCCGCCGCCATGGCCGCGGACGCCACGCTGGACATGGCCACCGCCGCCAATCCGCTGGACCCTGCGGACCCCGCCGTGGCCGACCCGAATGTGGTGAAAGTCGTCACCGCCCTGGATGGCCGCGCGCTTTATTTTTCCCGCTCCCCGCTCCCTTATTTCCGCAACGCGGTGGAGAACCTCCCCGTCTTCCGCCACAAGGGCATCTACGCCTACTCCCGCGGCTTCCTGGAGAAATATGTCACCTGGGCACCATCTCCGCTTGAAAAAGCCGAGTCCCTGGAGCAACTCCGCGCCCTCGAGAACGGCGCCTCCATCAAGGTTCTGGTCACGGACGACACCTCACCCGGCGTTGACACACCCGGACAGGCTGACGAGATCGAACGTCTTCTTTCCACTACTCACTGATCCCTGCTCACTTTCCACTTATGAAATACATCTTCGTCACCGGCGGCGTCGTTTCCTCTCTCGGCAAGGGTCTTGCCGCCGCATCCATCGGCACGCTGCTCGAGCACCGCGGGCTGAAGACGTTGATGCAGAAGTTCGACCCCTATCTGAACGTCGATCCGGGCACCATGTCCCCCTACCAGCACGGTGAGGTCTACGTCCTGGATGACGGCGCGGAAACCGACCTCGACCTGGGCCACTACGAACGCTTCACCTCCGGCGTCCTTTCCCGCATGAACAACCTGACCTCCGGACAGGTGTTCGACTCCGTGATCAAGAAGGAGCGCCGCGGCGAGTACCTCGGCAAGACCGTCCAGTTCATCCCCCACGTGACGGATGAGATCAAACTCCGCCTCCACAAGGTCACCACCGACAACCCCGAGGTCGATGTTCTCATCACCGAGATCGGCGGCACCGTCGGCGACATGGAAGGCCTGCTTTTCATCGAAGCGCTCCGCCAATTCGCCCTGGAGGTGGGCAAGGAGAACGTCTGCTTCATCCACGTGACGCTGCTGCCGTTCATCAAGGCCGCGGGTGAGATCAAGACCAAGCCGACCCAGCAGTCCGTCGCGAAGCTCCGTGAACTGGGCATCCAGCCGGACATCATCATCTGCCGGACCGAAGCGGACCTCGACGAGGACAACCGCAAGAAGATCGCCATGTTCTGCAACGTGGAGAAAAAGAACGTCGTTGCCTTCCGCGACGTCGCCCACTCCATCTACGAATGCCCGCTCGACCTGCGCCGCGACAAGATCGACCGCCTGGTGGTGGACAAGATCGGCCTCGGTGACACCCCCGCCCCCGCCCTGGAGGACTGGGAGCGCTTCGTCCAGCGCGTCATCCACCCGCTCCACAAGGTCACCATCGCCGTCGCCGGGAAATACATCGAGCTGCAGGACGCCTACAAATCCATCTACGAGTCCCTCATCCACGCCGGTGCCCACCACGACACGAAGGTCCACATCGTCCGTGTCGAGGCGGAGGCCATCGAGGACCACGGTGCCGCCGCAGTGATCGGTGATGTCGATGGCATCCTGGTTCCCGGCGGCTTCGGCGACCGCGGCATCGAGGGCAAGATCCTCGCCGCCAAATACGCCCGCGAGAACAAGATCCCCTACTTCGGCATCTGTCTGGGCATGCAGATCGCCACCATCGAGTTCGCACGCAACGTCTGCGGCCTGAAGAAGGCCAACTCCACCGAATTCGAGAAAGCGACCGAACATCCCGTCATCTGCCTCCAGGAGGAACAGAAAGGCATCGAAGACATGGGGGCCACCATGCGCCTCGGCTCCTGCGAGTCCATCGTCTTCGCCGGAACGAAAGCGGCGGAACTCTACAACGGCGCGGACCGCATTCACGAACGCCACCGCCACCGCTACGAGTTCAACTCCGACTATCAGGAACAGCTCACCGACGCCGGACTGGTCATCTCCTCCGTGTCCGCGGACGAGGGCCTGGTCGAGATCGTCGAGATCCCGGACCACCCATTCTACCTCGGCGCGCAGTTCCACCCGGAGTTCCAGTCGAAGCCGAACCATCCGCACCCGCTGTTCGCAGGCTTCGTCGCCGCAGCCCTGGCGAAGGCCAATTCCTGATCAGGGACACCGGGAGCGCCGCCATTCACGCCGGCGTCCCGATGGATGTGATCAGCCCGCGGCCCATGATCCTCACTCCTCCTCTTCTCCGGACTTCGCCTCTCCGCCTTTTCCGGAGGGATCGTATTTCGGGTTCGGAGTGGGCATCTGGGCGTTGGATTTTTCGCGCCATGTCTTGAGATCGGCCAGCAGTTCGGCGGTTTTCTGCGGGTTCTCGCCGGAGAGGTCCTTCTCCTCCGAAACATCCTGAGCGAGATTGAAGAGTTCGGTTTTGCCGTCCTCGAACCATTCGATGAGCTTCCAGTCGCCGTCGCGGATGGCACCCGCGGGACCTTTCCGGTGGTAGTGGGGGAAGTGCCAGAATAGCTTCCCGCGATCCACCGTCTCCCCTTTCGTCAGGGCAGCGTTGAGGTCCTTGCCGTCGATGCCCTCCGGAGCAGGCGCGCCGATGACACTGGCGAAGGTCGGCAGGTAGTCGATGCCGCTGAGCAGAGTGTCATTCGTGGTGCCCGGTTTGATGCGGTCCGTCCACCGGGCGAGCACGGGGACACGGATGCCGCCTTCATGCAGCGTTCCCTTGCCCTCGCGCAGCGGGTTGTTCTTCGTAAAACGCACGGCACCGCCGTTGTCGGAGGTGAAGATCACCAGCGTGTTCTTCGCCAGGCCCTTCTCATCGAGGAAATCAAGCATCTTCCCGACGCTGTCATCCAGCGCCTCGATCATGGCCGCGTAGCCCGCATCCTTCTGCCGGGGGCCCTTGATCTTCTTTTCGTCGATGATCTTCTGGTACTTCGCGGCAACCGCCGGATCAAAGCGGTTCGGCGAATGGGCGGCGTAGTGGGAGAGCGCGATGAAGAAGGGCTTGCCCGGATTTTTCCCGATGAACTCCATGGCCTGCCGGTTCAGGGTATAGACCCCTTTGGGATCCTTCGGGTCGTTCTTGTTGTTCTCGTTCCAATCCTGGTTCCCTTCGTCGAAGCCCGCCGCCTTCGCCCCTTCCCCGCAGTGCCATTTGCCGAACCAAGCGGTCGCGTAGCCCTGGGACTTCAGGAGCTTCGGCAAAACGACCTCCTCGCTCGGGATTCCCTTGCGCGCCTGCGGTGCGAGCAACTTTGCCCCTTCAGGCGAGGATCCGGGAATCGTGTAGTGGAGCCGGGCGGGCGTCCTGCCGGTGAGGATGGCCCCGCGGGAGGCGGAGCAGACATGCGCGGCGGCATAGCCCCGGGTGAACTTCATCCCTTGCGAGGCGAGTTTATCCAGATTCGGAGTCTGGTAGAGGGTGGAACCGGTGCAGACGAGATCGGAGGCCCCGAGGTCGTCGGTGAAGATGAAAAGGATATTGGGCTTCTCCGCCGCACCAAGCGGCTGCAAGGCGAGGAGCAAAGGCAGAATGAGGAATTTCAGTGGTTTCATATCGGTGTTTGTGAATTGGATGCGGGCCGTCCTACTTCGCCGGTTTGCCCTGGAGATCGGAGGTTGCGATGGACGCGCCGTGCCTCGGCTTCCGGGGAGGTGCTGCCGCACCAAGCGGCGGGTAGGCCAGGAGCAGCGGAATGATCAACAATCTCAATGGATTCAACGGATGGATGGCATGGAGATCCCGAAAATAGATGAGACGGAGGATGCCGGACAATCCCGGAGTCCTACCTGCTTTGGGTGATGACACCGCCGGCTGCAGCCTGCGACCCGCTACCAGCCTAAGGAATCTTTGCGGATCACCGCATCAGCGCTCCGGCATCCGGTATTCCGTTGCTGCCGGACCGCGGAGCATCTTCCCGATCTCACCCGTCAGCCACAGATAGTGGTCGGGTGGGTGTTCTCCATAGGTCACGAATCCGCTGTCACCCACCGGAGGGTTGTTGGACGCCTTCAGGATCGCGGTGCTCTCGTCCACTTCATCAAACATCGCGACATAGATCATCCCGGCACCCGCTTTCTTCGCCTCCACCGCCTGCTGCCAGAGAAAGCGCCCGTCTTCCCGGGGGATCGCATTCAGAGGCGCGTCACGCCCCCTGCCCTTCTCCAGGTTCCGCCAACTGAAGCCGGGAAAGATCACCGGGATGTAGGAAAGCTGATTTTCCTCAGTCCACGCCAGATCCCCCGCCAAGCGCCCCGGCAGGGATTTCGCCACCGCATCCGCCCCCCGGTATCGGCCCACGGCCCACGGACTGATGATGTCCGCCTTTTTCAGCAGTTCCAGCAGCGCCGGATCCGCAATGGCATCGCGTCCGAGATCCCGCCAGAAATACGGCACACCCAGCATGACTGCATTCCCCTCCCCTTTCAGGAAATCCACCAACCGGGCGCACTCCTCCAGCCCATAGGCCCGGTTGTCATTGAAGCCGACACCCCAGATGGTGACCAGAGGCTTCCCACGGTGGTGAAGGTACCCCGTATCATCCAGGATCCTCCCCTTCTCCACCAATCGGTTCCAGTCCTCGCGGATCACCGGCACCACATCCTCCCCCTTCATCCCGGACAAGTCGTACATCACCGACCATTTCCGGCCGTGGGTGGAAGCACCGTTACGGACGTTCCGCATCACGGTGGTGCCGAAATCGTAGGACTGTGGTGACTTCAGGGTCACTCCGAACCGTTGGAGCATCACACCATCGATCCCGTAGTCCGCCATCCATTTGAAATGCCGGTCAACCGTCCGCGGATGATAGCTGCTGAACAGCGTGGCCACCTTCCCATCCTCATGACGGAAAGCGGTGGGATAGCGTTCATCATCCCCCATCTCGCTCATGTCAGGCCAGAGATCGAAGCTGCAGTTCCCCGGCCCCAGGTTCTTTCCACCATAATGCTTCCAGCCAAGACCCGAGCCATCCCCCTCCGCTGCGAACCAACCTTGGTATCCCGCCACCACCAGCCCCGTCAGTTCAGACCTTCCGGACTTCTGCCCGGCGATCGGCGTGACACGGGCGATGGCTTCATCCCATGTCCGCGCAACCTCAGCCTTGGCTCCCCCCAAAAGCAGAACACCCATCACCGCCGATCGGGCGATGGGTCCCACGAATCCCTCCATCCTCCTGCTCAACCACCCGGACTTTCCAATCATGGGAAGATCGAGGCAGATCCCCCGGATCGCCACAAACCTTGATTCATGCAAACCGGAAAATTTCCCGTTCCATCGGGCGGGCCTAGGCTCCGAAAATCTTCAGCGCCCGTTTCAGATTCTTCAGATCCGGAAGAGGCGGGTAGCGGAATGGCAGGTCCCACCGCAAGCCGCGGTTGAGGACGATCCTCTCACGCGAGAAGGCATCGAAGCCAGCCCTCCCCCGGTAGCGGCCCATGCCACTGTTCCCCGTGCCCCCGAAAGGCAGATCGACACCCGCCACATGCACCACCACGTCGTTCACACAGACCGCGCCGGAACGCAGTTCCGCCCGGATACGCTCCACCACCCCGGCATCCTCCGTGAACGGATAGACCGCGAGTGGGTCCGGGTTCGCACGCGCACGCCGCAGGCCATCCTCCAGGTCATCGCAGGGGATGACCGGCAGCACGGGGCCGAAGATCTCCTCCTTCATCACACCGGCGTCATCCGCCACGTCGGTGAGGATGGTGGGTGAAATCGAAAGCGTGGCTTCATCGACCACCCCGCCATGGAAAATGGTTCCCTGTCCCAGATAGGCCCGCACGCGGTCGAAGTGCCTGCGATCCACCATCTTGCCATAGCCATCCCGGCCAAAGGAATCGAACGCCCTTTTCAGGGCATCCAGCAGCGGCTCATAAAGGTCCCTTTCCACCAGCACGTGGTCCGGCGCGACGCAGGTCTGCCCGGCGTTGAGATACTTCCCCCAGGCGATCCTCCGCGCGGCGGTGTCCAGCCGGTCCCGGAGTTTCGTGCCGCCGGCTCCACCGCCGCTGAACATCATGACCGGACATTTCCCGCCCAGCTCCAGGGTTGCAGGCACCCCATGACGGGCGGCCGCCGCC
Source organism: Luteolibacter sp. SL250 (assembly GCF_026625605.1). Lineage (NCBI taxonomy): Bacteria > Pseudomonadati > Verrucomicrobiota > Verrucomicrobiia > Verrucomicrobiales > Verrucomicrobiaceae > Luteolibacter > Luteolibacter sp. SL250. The sequence continues at coordinate 1,565,179 of NZ_CP113054.1, read as the reverse complement.
GCTACCTCCAGGCCTGTCCCGCGCGAGCCGGTGAAGAAGAAATGATCGAAGCGCTTTTTCAGCAGCTCCTTCGCCGTGCCGCCGTCCCCTACGATCACGGAAACCAGACCGGATGGGAACGCCCCTGCCATCATCCGATCAAGCACCTCCGCGACCCGCGGCGCACGTTCCGATGGCTTCAGCACCACGGAGCATCCCGCCGCCAGCGCGCAGGCAACGGGCGTGAGCGAAAGGAAGACCGGATAGTTCCACGGTGAGATCACCAGAACGGAACCACATGGCTCGCGATGCAGCACCGCCCGTCCCGGCCACGCCATCGGCGGCAGCTTTCTCCGCTCCGGCTTCATCCACCGGTGGAGATGGGCCAGCGCGTGGCGGCACTCCGAGCGCACTCCCTCCAGTTCCGACACGTAGGCTTCGGAAGGCGACTTGCCCAGGTCATGATGCAAGGCGTCAAGCAACTCCCCTTCCGCATCCGCCAGGGCACGGAGCATGGCCTGCAATGCCTGCCGCCGGGCCTGCTCGTCTTTCATCCCGCCATCCTCCGCCGGGTGATGAAACATTTCTAGCGGAAACGTGACGGCGTGCGAGATTGGACACCGCCCATCCCCGCATGACCCCACCATCCGCAACATCCCTTGGCTCCCGCGGCAAGCGGGTATTGGTTCTAGGCGCCGGTCTGGGAGGTATCTCCGCCGCCATCTCCCTCGCCCAGGAGGGCTACGATGTGACCATCATCGAAAAGAACCCCCGCATCGGCGGAAAGCTCAACGTGCTGGAGACGGATGGCTTCACCTTCGATCTCGGTCCCTCCATCCTCACGCTGCCGCATCTGTTCGAGCGGCTGTTCGAGCGGTCCGGAAAAAAAATGGCGGACTACATCCCCATCAGGGAGTTGCTGCCGCACTGGCGGAACTTCTTTGAAGACGGGGCGGTGATCGACCTGCATCCAGATCCCGGGGTGATGGCGGATGAAGCGGTGAAAGCGGGCGAAGATCCGCAGGCAGTGCGCGATTTCCTGGAGTATTCCTATGGGCTGTATGACTTGGTCAACGACGGCTACTTCGAGCAGGGACTGGATACGGCGAAGGACTTCCGTGCCCACTATGGACTGAAGAATTTCACGAAGTTCGATCTCTTCCGCACCATGCATGGCGGGGTGAAGCGGTTCCTCAAGACGGACCACATGCGGGACATCTTCGACTACTTCATCAAATACGTGGGATCGTCCGCCCACCGGGCACCCGCCTTCATGAACTGCCTGCCCGCCATCCAGTTCCGCTACGGACTCTGGTATGTTGATGGCGGGCTGTACGGCATCGCCCGCGGTTTGGGCCGCCTGATGGAGGAGCTGGGGGTGAAGGTGCTGCTGGACACAAAGGTGGAGGAGATCACGCGCAGCGGAGGGATGGTGAACGGTGCCCGCACGACGGACGGCACCATCCACCCGGCGGACATCATCCTTTCCAACGTGGAGTTCATACCCACGCACCGCCAGCTCCTGGGCACGGACGAGGCGGCGGTGCGGAAGCTGGAGAAGAAATATGTGCCCGCCTGTTCCGGCCTGGTGATGGAGCTGGGACTGGACCGCACCTACCCTCAACTGGCCCACCATAACTTTTTCTTCTCAGGCGACCAGCGGGCGCATTTCCGCAGCGTCTTCGTCAAGGGCGAACTGCCGGAGGATCCCACCATCTATCTGGTGGCGGCGTCCCGCACGGATGCCTCAGTCGCGCCGCCGGGGTGCGAGGCGCTGAAGATCCTGCCCCACATCCCGCCGCTGGATGAGAACCTTCCGCTGACCCCGACTGACTACGATGCCTTCCGTACCCGGGTACTGGAGAAGCTTGAGCGGATGGGACTGGAGGATCTTCGGAAACACATCGTGGTCCAGCATACGTGGACACCGCAGGACCTGCTGGAGCAGTACAACTCCAACCGAGGCTCCATCTACGGGGTGGCTGCGGACCGTTTCAGGAACCTGGCGTTCAAGGCACCCCAGCAGAGCACGGACTACCCGAACCTTTTCTTCGCGGGAGGCTCCGCCAACCCCGGAGGCGGGATGCCGATGGTGGTGCTGGGCGGCCAGAACGCGTGTCGGAAAATCGTCGCATGGGACAACAAGCGCACATCACCCTGATCGTCGTTCTGGGCGTGTCCTGGTTCCTTTGCTGGCGTCTCGCATTCCGGTTGCTGCCACCGGAGATGGCGGCACAGCCGCCACCGGCGGACACCGTCTCCATCATCATCCCCGCACGGAACGAGGCGGCCAACCTGCCCGGCCTGCTGGATTCCCTGGCAGCCCAGGAAATACAGCCGCTGGAGGTCATCGTCGTCGATGACGATTCGAGTGATGACACCTCCGCCATCGCCGCCGGGAAAGGAGCGACCGTCATCCATCCCGGTCCGCCGCCTCCCGGTTGGAGGGGAAAAACGTGGCCATGCCGGAAGGGCGCGGAAGCCGCACGGGGAAAGCTCCTGCTGTTCCTCGATGCCGATACGCGTCTGATTCCCGGGCACGGGCTGTCCCGCATGCTGGACCGCTATCCCGGCGGAGCCTGGTCCCTCATTCCCTGGCACGACGCCGGGGGAGGCGGTGAGGCACTCTCCGCGTTCTTCAATTTGATGATGGCTCTGGGAACCATCCCGCGGGGATTGGCCGGTCCATGCCTCATCATCCCGCGGGCGGAGTATGAGGCCTTCGGCGGGCATCGAGCCGTGAAGGACCGGATCCTGGAGAACGTCCATCTGGCCGGTGTGCTGCTGGCGCGCGGAGTCCCCACGGCCTCCGCCGCGGGAAAGGGCATCCTTGGTTTCCGGATGTATCCGGGAGGCATCAGGGAGCTCATCCCGGGATGGAGCAAGGGATTCGCAGGCGGGGCGGCCACCACGCCGCCCGGGACGCTGCTGCTCATCATTATGTGGATGAGCTCGCTGTGGGGGGCTGCCGGGACACTGTTCCTGTCGCCGGTCTTCGCGTTCATCTATCTGCTCTACGTGGTGCAGTTGGGCTGGATGCTGCGACGCGTGGGCCATTTCCCCATCTGGGTCCCGTTGTTCTATCCGGTGTCGCTCGCCTTTTATCTCGTGGTCTTCATCCGCTCGCTGGGACCCGCCGGAAGACAGGTGACGTGGAAGGGCAGAAAGGTGGTGGCGGATGTGGATTGAACTGCCGGTGCCGTGGATCATCGCGCTGAACGTCATCACCCTGCCCGTACTCCAGATCGGCTGTGCCTATGCGTTCACCCGCCTGCCGGACCGCTGGTTTGACTCGCCCGTCCCTTCACGACCACCCGCGAAGCCGACGATGCCCGTCTTCCTCAGGAAATGGAAGCGGCTGCTCCCCGACGGTGCCTCATGGTTTGCAGGAGGGTTCCGCAAGCGGTCGCTCGCCTCGCGGGATGCGGGCTACCTCCGCCGCTTCATCTCCGAGACACGGCGCGGCGAAGCGTGCCATTGGGTGGCGCTGGGGCTGTGTGCGATCCCCTTTCTGTGGAATCCATGGTGGGGCTGTGGCGTGATCTCCCTCTACGCGCTGGCGGCGAATCTGCCGTGCATCCTTCTGCAGAGGATCAACCGCGCGCGGCTGCTGGGGCTGCTTTCCCAAGGTGGTCAGGCCAGCAGGGCAGATGCGAAGTCCGCCCGCTCATAGGCCACGCCGTGGCTGTCGCAGATCATGTTGGAGGAAATACGGGCACTCTCGTAGATGGTGGGCAGGCCGCTGCCGGGGTGTGTGCCGCCGCCGACGAGATACAGGTTCTCATACCCGCGCATGAGGTTGTGCGGACGCAGGTAGAGCATCTGGTCCAGCGTGTGTGCCAGATTGAAGGTGGCGCCCATGAACACATCCAGCCCGTCCCTCCAATCCTGCGGGGTGATCATCCTTTCCTCCACGATGTGCTGCCGCAGATCCTTCATCCCGGTCCTGCGTTCCACCCGCTCCAAGACCTTGTCCCGGTATTCTTTGGCCTGAGTCCGCCAGTCCGGGTTGTGGCGGGTGTTGATCGTCGGCACCAGGATGTAGAGACCGCTTTTCCCGGCGGGAGCGACGAGCGGATCGTTCACGCAGGAGTTCCGTATGTAGATCGACATGTCGTCCGAAATACGGCGTTCGCCCTGGATGTCCTCCACGTTTCGCAGATAGTCGTCCGCGAAGAGGATGTGGTGGTGCGGCTCATCCGGATAGATGGTGTCCAGCCCGAGATAGAGCATGAAGGTGGAGCAGGAGAATTTCTTCCGCTCCATCTCCTCCCTGGGCCGGGAACGACCGTTCATGAGCGTGGTCACCGCGTGCGCGTAGTCCGCGTTCAGGATCACGTCATCCGCATCCAGGCGGGTGCCGTCCTCCAGGGTAACGCCGGTCGCGCGTGCGCCGGAAAAGCGGACCTCCTTCACCGGGGCCTCCAGCCGCAGGGTCCCCCCATATGCGGCGAAGACCCGAGCCATCGCGTCGGAGATCCGGCAGAGGCCGCCACGCACGTGGTAGATGCCATACTTGTACTCCGTGTAGGAAAGGATGCTGAACAGCGCCGGGCAGCGCCAAGGGGACATGCCGAGGTATTTCGCCTGGAACGTGAAGGCCAGCTTCAGCCGGTCATCCCGGAAATAGTCATCCAGCACGTCCACCACCGACTTCCGCGTCAGGACGTAGGGCAGCGCCTTCATCAGAGTGGTGGACAGGTAGGCCTTCAGCTCGTGGTAGGGACGCTGCAGGCAGGGATAGATGGTCCGCATCTTCACCGCGTGGTCCGCCATGAAACGGCGGTAGCCCTCCTCATCCCCGGGAAACGCGCGCGCGATGCCCTCCGCCATCCGCGTGGGATCCGGGGACGTCTCCAGCGACACGCCGTCCCAGGAAAGGCGGGTCATCGGATCCAGCGCCACGAAGTCCAGATACTCCGCCGAATCCCGCCCGGCCTCTTGGAACGCCTCATCCAGCGTGAACTTCTGGTGGAGGAAGGTGGGGCCGGTATCGAAGGAATAGCCCCCAACCTTCAGCTCCGCATTCCGCCCCCCGACGTGAGCCTGCTTTTCGACAATGGTGACGTCAAAGCCCCTCCGCGCGAGAATCATGCCCGCCGTGAGTCCTCCCGGTCCCGCTCCTACGATCACGATCTTTTTGTCAGCCATTCAGCCCGCCAATCTAACGCTTCCAGCTCCGCGATCTAACAAAAGTTCGCAATCCTCTCCGCATTTTCCCCGGACACGAAAAAGGGAGCCTTGCCGGCTCCCTAACTCGTCTTTATTAAAGAAGTGCTCGAAAGAGGACTCGAACCTCCACGGGGTTGCCCCCACTAGAACCTGAATCTAACAAATTCAAAGATTCAACCTCTCACTGAACCGACTCAGCACCGCCACAAAACCCTTTTACTTCAGTGATTTCCATTGATTTGTCGCCCAGTTCAAGACACCATGAGGAAAACATGCAGCCAGACAAGAAGTCGCATAAGAATAGCATAAGATCCGAGCCCCCCTCCCCCACCCCGAAGCGACGGAACCGCTACTCCAAAAGCCAGCTGAAGCACTGGGAAGAACGGGTTTTCAAACAGACCATCGGGACCTGGACCGCTCCCACCTACAGCGTGCGTTTCCAATCCCACGGAAAGAACCGACTCGTTACCCTCAAATCCACCACCCAACGGGAAGCCGCAGCGGAAGCAAAAGAGCTCTGGATCGCAGTTGAGAAGGAAGGATGGGACGCGGCAAATCACTATGCCCGGAAAGGGATCAATCCTCTCACCCCCATTCTCATCGATGGCCCCCTGGAAGCCTCTGAGCCTCCCGCCAAAAAACCGGAACCTACCGTTGGCAGCCTAATCCAGTGCTATGTTGATAATGTGGTTTCGACTGGCGAGACAACCCGCCGCGCCTACGTCACCGCCTTCCGGGCAATCGTCGCAGATATCGCCTCCATTCCACGCACCGGATTCAAGCCGAACCAGCGGAATGAGAAGATCGACAAGGTCTCACTCCAAAAGGTCACCCGGGAGGCCATTCAGAAATGGATCGCCACGGGAACCCGGAAATGTACTACTCAATCGGACCGGCGCACCATCCGATCCCGCTTCGTGAATGCCAAGAGCCTCTTCCACAAGAACGCACTGGAAGCCTTCAACCGGACTCACAACATCACGCTCGTATCCCCTTTCACGGACATCACCCTGCCGAAAACAGCTCCCGTTCGCCACTTCTCCAAGGTGGAGTTGGGGCAACTCATTGAAATGGCGAAAGTGGATCTTTCCGGGTCCACCACCGATTTCGAGCAATGGCAGATCCTGATCCTTGTGATCAGCGCCGGCCTCCGGAGAAACGAGGTGGACAAACTCCGCTGGGCGGACATCGACCTGAAGGCGCAGAAACTCCACATCCGGGATGCGGAAGGACACACGCTCAAAACGCATTGCTCGGTTGGGAGTATTTCGCTTGATGCCCGAACCTGTGAGCTAATCGCCGGATGGAAACCTCTCCAAGCTCCTGTGTATGTGATTTCCGAGGCTCGTCACCCGTCCATGAAACACATGCGCTGCGGGGATCACTTCAACCGTCTCTGCCAGTGGCTCCGGAATGTCACCGTTGATGGGGAGAAACCTTTGGCAAACGTCCAGAAGCCCCTCCACGAACTCCGGAAGGAGGCAGGCAGCCGGGTCAACGAACTCCACGGTCTCCACGAAGCTTGCCGCTTCCTCCGCCACACCAGCATCAACACCACCTCCGACTACTATCTGAACAGTGATAACGTCACCGTGGGGATGGACGCACTGATTGAGGGCGAGCAGCAGACACCTGCCAACACAAGCGGAGCAAACGATCCCGATGAGGACATTCTATTCATCACCAACGATGGTCCTACCCCAAAATCAATCCGGTTTGTTCCTTGATTGGCCACTGAGATTACCGCCGACGGCCTGGCTTCCGCCAGCCTTTCCGTCATGCCCAGTCGTGTCGCGGAGCGATACCTAGAAATCTTCATTAAGGGAAAATTCTCAATTCATCCGTGACCTCACGGCTCTTTCGTGCCGCAACTTTAGCTTTCGCGGCCTGCCAAGTGTACCAGGTTATTCAGATGAGTTTTTGAATACATTTGGCAGTTTTCACCTGTGCCTGCCACCTTGATCCCCGTATGCCTTCTCGTTCGTGTCTCCTCCAATCGGCAGGAGTCCGACCGGCAAGTGTCCGAATTGACCGCTTACGCGGACAAGAAGGGTTATGAGATCGTCGAAATCTGCCGGGAAACGATTTCAGGCCGCGGATGAATCCGAACGCCCCGGTTTGCGTCGTGCGGAGGACCTTGCGGCGGAGGGGCGCATTCAAAAGGTGCTTGTTCACGAAGTTTCACGCCTTGCGAGGCGGAACAGCATCGTTCACCGCTTCGTTGAGACGTTGGAAGAGCTGCAAGTCTCACTCTACTGGCACGCCCAAGGCATCGAAACCCTCCTCCCTAGCGGAAAACGGAATCCCGCCGCGCCCATCATGCTCGCTTTGCTCGCTGAAATGGCGCGGAGCGAGGTGGAGACTCTTTCAGTGCGGATCAAGTCGGGGCTGGAAGAAGCTCGGAGAAAAGGAAGGAAGCTCGGCAGGCCAAAAGGAACGGTGTTAGAAAAGAAGGTATTGCTTTTGAAGTATCGAGATGTGGTTCGCCAGTTGAAAGCAGGACAGTCCGTCCGAAATACGGCCAAGATTACGAGAAGAGGAGCGAGCACGGTCCAGCGCGTAAAAGCGGTGTTGGCTTCAAACTGAATGTCTGGAGGAAGGGCGGCGACCCTTGATTGCTGCCGCTCGTGCCTCCTGTGGTAGTAGTCCTTTTCGCAATTTCTAACCGAATATCTTCAGCTATGTTTAGATCGCGGGAAACTCGAAAGTAAGCACGACTTCTGACCTCATCCTTGCCGCCAGCTGCGATCCGTCCCTCGCCGGCATGGGAAGATATCTGCGATTTGCAGGAATTTCTCTTTCGGCTCTCTTCGACAATCTCATTCCTACCATTTCTGCCGCTTTAATGAAGCAGCCCGAATTTTTGATGAAAACGCCCTTTAAGCATGAGTCTCCAACCACCAGAACCGCCTTTCCGTCTGATTTCAAAGTTCTGGAAATTTCGGACATCAAACGGTATGAATCGCCGGCATATCGGGTAATCATCTGCTGGGTTCGAGGATCGACCACATATCCGCTCAGCATTTCATCACAAATTTTTTCGAAAGTATCTACCTCCTCTTTCGATTCTGGGCCCCTTTCTGCCCCGATAGTGCTTGAGCGAATTTTTCGCAACTCGGAGCAGGTATAACCCAGCCAAACGAGCGCTAATTTGTGACCCCGCATGTAATCGATCGCGTTTAGGTAAGGGGGAGAGGTGAAAACCAAGTCTATCGATCGATTTTCGATGGTCGTCATATTCCGAGCATCCCCTCTGGAAACTTTGACGAGACCATGAGCCCCATTTTGCTCTAGCAGTTTTGAAATGTTGCTCAGTGACTTCTGAAAACCTGCTGTCACATCATAAACCGACCAATGCGTCACCTTGTGAGGGCGACTGTGCGAAACGTCTCTTGCCAAAGAAGCGCCATTCTCCTTCGTTACAATGATTCTACTGAGTGCAATTCTCATCAAATCGAAATACGACGGCAGATGCTGAGCTTGGTTCTCAAGCTGTATGTCATTGATTGCTTTTATGATACGGCGAATTTCCAATTCTTGTCTTGGGCCAAACCAGAATTTGATAAATTTCAGGGTTTCAGCATCTCCATCAATCCATGGGAGTTCGACTTCTTGATCGGTGAAGTCATTGATTCGGTTAAGAATTTTTTTGAGAATCATCGCCACCTCATTAAGGTCGTAACCGGTGTTGAATACCTGTGACATCATCACGGCAAGCGGGTCCATATCCAACCCTATCGCTTGATTGCCTGCCACCGACGCGTGTTTTAGAACGGTTCCCGACCCCGCCATTGGGTCCAATATTATTGAGTCCCGGTAGCGGGATAATTCCTCCATGGCTAGGTTCGGAGCCATGCGAGCCGGAAAAGGATGAATAGGCTTAATCATTTAGACTGTTGTCGTCGTGTCTTCGATGGGGTTTGTGTCGTGAAGTTTTTCGAGCTGGGCCATTACGGCAGCGGCTACCTTCCCCGCATTAGCATTTACCACGATTTTGTCGATATCCACGCCTACAAGGTCTGGCACGAGTATCGCCAAACCCTTTGCAAGAGCAACAACGTGAGGCCCAACAACCGAAACCGCTCCTAAATTTTCTCTGCATACATAGGCAATCATTTCTGCCGGCAATGCATCAGGTATTTTGCCTTTGAGGAGTTCTAGAGCCTTCAAAAAGGTATCTAGAGTTAGAGGTCGTTGTTGAACCAGCCATGGCTCTAGTTCCTCGACCCAACGAGAGAGGTCATTGGGGTCGTAGAATTGAAACATTTCCCGGAGTTTCGTCAGTGGTATGGCTCCGTGACGAACCGTGTATTCAAGGAGCTTCCCAAGATCCGAGGCGATCATTGGAGTAATTTGCTGCTGGGTGCATCGTGCCACGAGGGACCCCTCGCTAAATCCGGGCGCAACAACGAGGGCGTAGTTCGCCTTATGTTGCTTCATATGATCACTTATGCCCGCAAGATTCAAATTGTTTGTGGCTGCTCGATCATGTTTTGTGCTCTTGGCATCAAAAGAAAAGCTGTAAAGCGGAGGATTTGGCTCGGCCGCGGTGGGTAGGATAGTGCTCGGAGATGCAAAGGCTTTAGCTAGGCCTTCCGGCTCTCCGGGCTTCGCCATGTCTACAACGTGAAATCCAAGATACCGAAGTGCGTCAGAAAGCACGGCTTCAAGATACTTACTGTTGTCGCTATCGTGTTGAGTCTGAAGAAGGAGCTTAGCAATATGTGTCCCGGAACTTCTGGACTGCATTGCTCGGAACCTCATAAGTCGGTCTCTATACTCCCTAATGCTTTGAATGGCAGCCGGTTCAATGCCGATATCCAGAGCGAAAACGTCCGAAAGTAAGCTTACCATAGCCATCGTTCGCATTAGTTCCTTTTCGGCTTTAGAGCGGCTATGCTCTACAACGAAGGGATGATCAGAGTTGACCACTATAGTATTGTCAGAAATACGAAATTGGACAAAACTGTCGTCATCGATCTTTTCGTATTTCACGACGTCGAGCGCGGACTTGATATTTTCGCCAGTGTTCTCCTGCCATGAGCGGCGAGCAGCCTCCCTGTCACCGATTCCTCTCTCGTCGAAAAGGCCAGGAAGCATAGGCTGATGGGATCTAAGTGCTTCGGAGACGACGTTACGAAGTGGGTTTAGAGAGAGCACTCCAAGAGATTTCACCAAGAGATCTCCACCGTCGGGCATTCCTGCATTAGCATCGCTATCGTAAAATGACCGAGCTTTGTTGAATACTCGGCGTAAGAAAGCTCTGAAAACCAGCAGGCGTTCATCGTTTTTGAATTTTTCACGATCTGTTGTTATTAGATCGTTCAGGCCATCGGCCCTCACATTCATTCGAAATCGTGCCCATGCTGCGTGGCTGAGATTCTTCTCTCCAAAGCTGGGATCACCTTGGTTAACCACTCTTCCTAAGATATTAACACTAAATCCATTCGATGCGCCTCGTTCTTCGCTTTTTCCCGTTGCTACACGATCCTCGAACAAGATTGAACAACCTGTCACCATACCTATGCCTTCAACATTGGCGTGAGGAACTGGATTAGAACCGTAAGTGACCGTGTAGCGCTTAGGGGTTGTGGGAATCGTGGGATTACTAGCTTCCGATTGCTCAGCTGGAGATTCTGACTCATCGTAAATTTCTACATGGTCAATGCCTAGACCCGGTCCTATTTGCCACTCCTTCATTTTGGGCAAAGCTGCCTTTGAGGAGGTCAATGGACTTCCATTCATATTTATTCCCATCTCACTTCCGAATGGCAACGCAGCCTGAAGCATCCGGCCCAAAATTCCCTTTTTAAGTGCGCGACCGGCGGGCTTCAATTCTGATAGAATGACAAGCGTCCACGTGTTGCTAGCAGCCTTAGTGAGAGTAGATTTCGGTGCACCGAACTCGTCTTCGTAGGTATGGGCCTGAGAGGTCGGGAAATTTTTCGCGATGATTTCCAGTATCTCCGCTCCACCTTCAACTGGACCAAGGGCCTCCGATACTTCCGATTCGTTCACTTCAAACAAATCGATCTTCAAGTCTCTGATGAGTTTCTCGGAATCTTTCTGCGCGTCGATACTGCCATAATCCATAGTTACCCGACGAATAACACCGTCTGCAGCTCGGCAGATGTAAGTCATTTTTGATGCGAGAACGTAAGTGGCTAATTTACCGATACCAAATTTTCCAATGACTTTTCTTCCGTGAGAAACCGGATTCCCTTTTTTGGGAGAAAACGCTATGTGCCAGAGTTGCCGGAGGCCCTCCTCATTCATGGAATGTCCGTTGTCGAGGACGGACATTGTCGCTGAAGGATTGGAAAGGTCATCGGGTATTCTGACGTCCACGTAGTCAGCTCCTGCATCCCAGCTGTTCGAAATAAGCTCCTCAAACGCTTTCTGAGGCGAGGAATACATCTGCTCGCTAAAGTGCTCTAGGAAGCGGGTGCTCAATTCCACTGAAATCTCGCCCGTGGGATGCCCGATATTTTCAGGAGAAGCTTGAGTCTTGATGGATTGGGTCATTTTTCTTGAACCGAAATTCACAGAACCTCCGAGTCAAGACGAGAACAATTTGCCAGCTGCAATGAGCGTGGAGCGGTGTCCTCGTAGTAGGAAGGTCAACAGCTACAATCTGCGGCTTCACGCGACAAGGGAACAGGGTGATTTTGCTTGATCTGTAGCACCAGAGTGCGACACCCATGATCGATCCTCGGTTGTAACCATCTGAATATCAGAACGTGAATCTGTCATTTGGCGATTCCCTCCCTGTCCGACAATCCCTCCCTAGTAGACACCGACCTCCGACCTCTCCGACTTCTTTGCGATCGTGCAACAGCGCCGATTTCACTGAGTTGCCAAAATGGAAAGCAGCTCTCCGAGCGGATCCGCCTGAGGCACGGATGCGGGCTGAATTGACGGTTCTCCGGGTCGGACGCGGTTGCACGATCTGAAGCCGAGATCTGTAACACGCTGAATGTGTGCAGCAGTTGTTGCACGATTTGCCCTCTTGAAATCAACTTGCAACAACCCTACGCACTCATCATCAACGTAATGGGACAATATTCCTCCTGTTGCACGCGCGACACCCCCTCCCGTCGGATTCAAATTGTATTTTCGCTCTCCACGGGACAACGGAGGAGGTGGACGGTGGGGCCATTCACCGGAGGCAATTCCCGCCCCTTCCGTGCTATATACCTCTGAATAGGCACCTCTGCCTCCAACCGCTCCATGAAGCCCGGTCATCACGACCGGGCTTTTTGTTGCCCTGATTCCAACCCCATCCACCGAAACCATGGCCATCAAGCTCACCGCAACCTACTGCAAGCGGCTCGGTCTTCCCGGGTTCTCGTCCCACCAGTTCTCCGTTTCCCTGGAGACGGAACTGGTGGCCACCGACGACATCCCCGCCGAGTCCGAACGCCTTTACCAACTGCTCCAGACCAACGTCGATGAGCAGATCCAATCCACCGGCTTCGTTCCGCCCCAGGACTACGGGATGGACGATTCCCCTCCCCCTGACCGGACGACTACCCCCAGACACACCCGCCCAAGGCAGAACGGTTCCGCCCATCCGTCAGGCTGGTCACAGGGTCCGGTATGGAAATGTTCCGACAAACAGCGGGATCTCATCCTCCGGGTCGTCGAGGAACATCAGCTCGACAAATCCTCCATCGAAGCGCTTTCCAACGAGCGGTTCGGCAAGGGAGTCAAATCCCTCAACAAAATGGAAGCTTCCGGGTTGATCGACGAACTGTTGGACACCCACGGTTCGTCCCAACCTCCCCAGCAAACCAGCGGCCAGCGAAGGACCAATGGATCCGCGTATGCCAACGGAAGGAGGGCACGATGATCGCTCCGGCATCCACAGGTCGTTTTGAAACGGGATTGTCCGCTTGCGCGGGAACCTTCCCGGATCACATCAGCCCGTCCGCCGCGAAATCCTACCTGAGCTGTTCCCTCCGCTTCTACTTCGAGCGGGTGGCCTGCATCAGGAAGAAGACCACCGTCGCCCTCCATCTGGGGAAAGCCGTCCACGCAGCATTGCAGGCCTTTCATCTGGCCCGATGGCGTGGAACCGACGATTCCCCCGAGACCGTCTCAGCTGCCTTCCTGAAGGCATTCAGCGACCTGGAGCGGGACGAGGGGCCGGTGAACTACAAGGACGACAAGGAGCGGGAGAAAGCCCGTCAGGATGGGTTGCGTGTCGTCGCCGCCTATCTGGACAGTCCGGAGGTTCCCAAAGTTCCTCCGCGTGCCGTCGAGGTGAAACTGACTGAAGAGATCCCCGGCCTTTCCGTTCCCCTCACCGGGGCAATGGATCTGGTCGAAGGAAACCTCATCCCGGTCGACTTCAAATCCTCGGCGGCTAAACCCGATTCCTCCCACGCCGTCTTCGACCATGAGATCCAGCTGGTGTCCTACCAGCTCCTCATGGAAGCCTCCATCGGTGAAAGCCCCCCGTCGCTGGATCTGGTGTTCCTGGTGAAAACCAAGACACCGCAGGTGATCCGGGTGAAATCCCCGCCCGCCGACGAACACCGGAAACACCGGGTGGTCGCCCTGCTCGAAACCGCCGTCATGGGCATCGTTTCGGACAGGTTCCACCCTCAGCCGGGAATGCAGTGTTCCTGGTGCCAGTACCGACGCGAATGCGCGGCCTGGCTCCCGGAGCGGGTGATGGAAAGGAGGGCCGCATGAAACCCGTGCTCCTCCCTCTCCTGCTGATCGCCTTTCTCGGCTGTGTCTCCTGTGAGCCATCCAGACCTCCACCACCTGTCCGGGTCACCGACACCGGTCCCGTGGGGGAAGGACTGAAGGTGATCGGGTTCTGCTTCCTGGGAGCGATGGTCGTCCTGACGGTCGGCCGTTGTTTCCGCTGATCCCCCGTTCCCATGAAACCATCCCATTACATCCACATCTTCGCTGTGATCGCCATCGTCGCCCTCTGCTTCCAGATCTTCTCGGATTTCTGGCTGCCGATGACGATAGGCGCCCTCGCGATGTATCTGTTCGCACTCACGCTGCGGAAGTCTCCGTAGCATCCAACCAACCCACTCGACCTTCGGAACACACCCGCCCCGGCATCACCGCCCGGCGGGTGTTTCCGTTTCCACACCAACCATCCATCCCATCATGTCCAATCCACCGAACCAACCGCTCCTCGACGCGATCTGCCGCCGGGGTGTCCTCGTCTCCCTCAGCATTCGTTACTGGCGGGGCTGCAAGAAACTGACCGCCGAAGACCTGGGACTCGATCCCGCCAATGTCAGCGACCGGCTGATCCAGCTCGGCCACAAGCGTCTCATACCCCGAGAAGCCCTGTCGAAGTTCTCGCTGGTCGAATCCCGCGCCCATGCGCTCACCGAATCATGCAGCTTCCCCTTCCTCGGAGGCATCGCCAGGTTCGTTCCCAATCCCCGGCTGGCGGAACTCACCGACAAGCTGGACCGTTTCCGGGAGGAGTTCCGTGAGGAAACCCTCGATTTCGTCGCCGGCTACACTCCCCTCCGTGAAAAAGCGCTCGCGGAATGGCGGGATGCCGCGGCGTTGCTCCAGGGAAGTTCGGAACGGCTGATCGCCACCATCGAGCAGTCCTTTCCGTTCGCTGGGGGGATCGCCAGACGGTTCTCCTTCGAGGTCCGTTTATTCCAGGTCGCCGCTCCCGACAGCATCCGGCTGGATGTCGTGGAAGGGGTCGAGCAGATGGAAGTGGCGGAACAACGGCGCCGGATCGCGGATGATGCCTCACGCAGACTCCAGAACGATCTGGACGGCTTCATCCGGGAAAGCGTGGCGACCCTCCGCACGGAAACCGCCAGGCTCGCCACCGATGTACTGGCCACCATCAATGGCTCGGAGAATGGCATCCACCAGCGGACACTCAACCGTCTCACCTCGTTCATCGACCAGTTCCGTTCCCTCAACTTCGCGGGTGACCAACAGCTTGAGGACACGCTCGAACGCTTCCGCCGGGATCTCCTCCAGCGGAGTGCCGACGACTACCGCAACAACAGCGGGGCGATGCGGGATCTCACCACCGGACTGAGCCGCCTCCGGGAAACCGCCGTCCAGCTCTCCGGCAATGACGCCAAGGACGTTGTGGCGCGTTTCGGACAATTGGGGGCACGGAGGTTCTCGGCGGTCGGCTGAGCAGCTCCTCCGTACTCCGGAAGCCCACTGGCGGGCACCTGGGATCCGTTCCGGGTGTCCGTCTTCATTTTCCCTACTGCGAAGCCGAACCTGAACCACACCGGAAGCCTACCTCCTCCCATCAGCCTGAATGAACCAACCCTACCTCATACCCCTGAAACCGGAAAACCCCGAAAACCTCCAAAACCCCTCAAACCAACCACCATGTCACACTTCACCACCATCCAGACCGAAGTCCGGGACCTGGAAGCCCTCAATGACGCCTGCGCCGAAATGGGCTTCCAGCTTCTCAAGGACGACCATTGCCGGGGTTTTGCCGGTGTCCTGAGAAAAGCCGATCATGTCATCAAACTGAAAGGCCCCTATGACATCGCCGTCGATCCCGTTGAAGGAGGCCGCTACGGGTTCTCCGCCGATTGGTGGGAGGGCCATGTCGCGAAAGAGGTAGGTCCCGGCTACGGTCGCCTGCTCCAATCCTACGGTGTCCACAAGACGCTCCGGACGGCGAGAACCAAGGGGCTGCGTGCCACCCGGAGAATCGAGTCCGATGGCACGGTCCTCCTCACTCTGGAAGGAGGGAGCCTGTGAGCCGCAGCATCGTCGTCAGGGTTTCGCCCTCGGGTCAGATCTCCGTCGAGGCGATGGGATTCCAGGGAAAGGGCTGTGAGGCCGCGACCCGGGCGATTGAAGACGCCATTGGGGAACGGAAATCACGCACGCTCAAACCCGAGTTCCACCGGTCTGCCGTTACCAGTCGGAACATCCAACGACTCGGAGGTGACACGCCATGAGCCATGTCCTGCGATTCGACACCACGGGATTGGTCGGTTGCCTCTACACGGAGGTGATTGATCTACGCTCCCTCGGGAAACTCCAGGTCAGGAGGGCGGCCGACATCGTCTTCAACCACCTGGAGCAGGAATGGGAAACCAGGGATCTCTCCACCGGGGAGGTGCTCTTTTCCGATCCGTCCCGTGAAGCCTGCATTCGGTGGGAACACGACAACCTGCAGCCGGAGTGATCCGCTTCAGCCTGTGGTATCGCCATGACGGGAAACCTCGATGGCTTTCTTCAGGCTGAATCCCCCCAGCAGGTCCGACACATCGCGGTTGAGGACTTTCGCCAGGACGACCACCTCCGCATCGTTCACGCGTCGGAGACCGGCTTCGATCTTGGCGAAGGTCCCACGGCTGATGTCCCAACCTGCCGCCTGGCATTTCGCCGCCAAGGCATCCTGCGAGATGCCCTCCACGGTCCTCAGTTTCCTGATCCGATCTCCCACAAGGTTCTGTTTCAGTCCTGCCATTGCTCCGATTCCAGAGCTTGACCATAGCCGTCTCCCACGACCTTAATGCTCCGCTATTGGAGCAATATAGTCCACACCTCCTCCACCCCCACCTTCCCCATGAAACGACGACAACCATTCCTTAGATCCAACCTCTTCGCCTGTCTCCTCGCGTTCGCAGCAATGGGCGGCTTCGCCGGACTGGTCTGGATGAAAATCAAACCTATCAAAGCCAAAGTCTCAACCTACTCCCTGCGGGAAGGGTCCGATCACTCATCGCGGTCATCATCCATGCCTATCGGGAGCGCCCATACAGACCATGACTACATCAAGCCAGGGGAAATCTTCCCTCTCAAGAGGTTGATTGAAGACTGTGACACCCTTCCCAGAGGCGAGACGTCATCACTCTGTTACGACCGGGTGAGAAAATGCGTCTTTCTGGTGACCCGCCAAAGGGTGATCCGCGAGTTCACCGCCCCATCGTCGGCCCGAGATGTGACCGTCGAACACCGGGACGCCTATGGAAACAGAACAACCCGGAGACTTTCACCCACCTACTCGAAGGTGGATGTCGCTGATGTGCTGATCACCTATTACGACGCCGAAGGGAAAAGATCTGATGTCCCGGTTCCAATAGAACGTCCTGAGATTTTCAGGATCGAGATGCGGCCGAAGGTCAACCTGGAGGACATCTATAATTCCTAGAGCAGCCTACTCCGGCATACGCCCCCCAGCCCCGGTTCTCCATGCGAGGACCGGGGCTTTCCTTTTCCCACCCATTCCCTCCTCCCCACCCACCAACCATCATGCAAAACCAACTCATCACCTACCTGCGTGCCGGTCATCCCGGTCTTGTCATCATAACCCATGAGGAAGTCCGCGGCGAAGCGGAGATTTCCTCAGCCGTCCGGTCCTGCGAACGCCGACTCCTCGTCTGGTCGTCTTCGGACGGCTGGGTCGATGCACAGGAAAATCGATCCCATCCATGCCCTGATCCGTTGGATGCCCTCCAGTGGCTCGAAGGACAGTTCACGGCCAATGATCCACGGAAGGTGGCCGTTATGCGCGACCTCCAGCTCCATCTGGACCAATCCGATCCGCTCCTCGTCCGCCGCCTGAAGGATCTGCTGCGGATGGCGAAAACCCAGGGACATTGCCTGATCCTGCTGGGCTGCCGTTCAAAACTGCCGGATGAACTATCCCACGAGTTCACCACGCTCGATTTGCCCCTTCCGGGGGCGGACCAACTCAGGGTGGTTCTCGATGGCATCCTGTCCTCCGCCGGTCTCCCCGCGAGCGCACCCGATGAACTGGGCGAGATCCTTTCCTCAGCGCAGGGCCTCACCACCACGGAAGCGGAGAATGCCTTCGCATTGTCGGTGGTCGAGGCTGGGAAACCCATTCCCCTCATCATCGCCCGTGAAAAGGCCAGGACGTTGAAAAGCGGCGGACTGGTGGAAGCGGTCGATGCGAAGGTCACGCTGGAACAGATCGGCGGACTGGATCTCCTGAAGCAATGGCTCGTCACCCGCAGCCGGGCATTCAGCCGGGAGGCACAGGGTTACGGTCTGCCGGTGCCCAAGGGGCTTCTCATCGTCGGCATCCCCGGCACCGGCAAGAGCCTCACGGCCAAGGCGACCGCCGCAGCGTTCGGGATTCCCTTGCTCCGCCTCGACATGGGACGGGTGTTCGGTGGCATCGTCGGCCAGAGCGAGTCGAATCTCCGCTCCGTCATCCGCACCGCCGAGGCGATTTCCCCCTGCGTTCTGTGGATCGATGAGATCGAGAAAGGATTCTCCGGTGGACATGGGGGCGGGACGAATGACGGCGGCACCTCGTCGCGGGTGTTCGGCAGCTTCCTTTCGTGGATGCAGGAGAAGGAAAAGCCCGTCTTCGTCGTGGCCACCGCCAACGATGTGTCAAAGCTCCCGCCCGAGTTTCTTAGAAAAGGCCGCTTCGATGAACTGTTCTTCGTGGATCTCCCGTCCCGAACGGAGCGGAGCGCCATCTGGGACATCGTGATCCGGAAATACGCCCGTTCCATCGTCCGCTTCGATTGCGTGACGCTTTCACGCGCCACCGACCAATACACCGGGGCGGAAATCGAGGCGGTCTTCGTGGAAGCCCTCCACCATGCCTTCGAGGAAGGAAGGGATGTGACCGAGAAGGACGTCTTCGCGGCCATCGGCGACATCATCCCGATGGCCACCCTGATGGACGGCGAAATCGGCCGTCTGCGCCACTGGGCGAAAGGCAGGGCACGGGAGGCTGCTTCCAAGGTCTCCCCCACCCGCAGAACCCGCCGCATCCAGGACAACTGAAAACAATCCTCCTCCCGGTTCCATCCCGGGAGCCACTTCCCTTTCCCAACCAAATACCAACCAATGAAACAAACCACCCTGTATTACCGCGAAGACCCCTCGGACAAGATCTACCAAGCCCGCATCGAACCGAAGGACGACGGATACATCGTCCGCTTCGCATACGGCCGCCGGGGTTCCACCCTGCAAACCGGAACGAAAACCCCTGCCCCTGTTTCCCTTGAACAAGCCGAACGGATCTTCGGAAAGCTCATCAAGGAGAAAAAGGCCAAGGGATACAAGGAGGAGGGCGAACCCTCTTCCCTGCCGGTCCCTCCGAACGCTAATGGACAGAACATCGGCATCCGTTGCCAGCTCCTCAATCCCGTCGATGAATCCGAGATCCCCGGTCTCCTCCGCGACGACCGCTGGTGCCTCCAGGAAAAATTCGATGGACGCCGGATGATGGTGAGGAAAGCCGGACAAACCGTGACCGGGATCAACAGGAAGGGATTGATGGTTTCACTTCCCCTTCCCATCGTTGAAGCGGCTCAAGAGATTCCGTTCGATTTCCTGATCGATGGGGAGGCCATCGGTGACGTCCTCCACACCTTCGACCTGCTGGAACTCCGGAAAAGGGATCTCCGTCCCCTCCCCTATGCGGATCGGCTGACTTATATGGTGCGGTGGATCGACACCAGTGCTGCCATCCGGCTCGTTCCCACTGTATTTGGATCCGGCGACAAATCCGCCCTCCACACGCGGCTGAAGAAGCAGAACGCGGAAGGAATGGTGTTCAAGGATCTCAATGCCCCTGTGATTCCCGGAAGACCTGCCAGCGGAGGAAGCCAATTGAAGTTCAAGTTCGTGGAAACCGCGTCGTTCATTGTCCTAGCCGTGAATGCCAAACGGAGCATTCGCCTCGGTTTGATGGATGATACGGGAACGATGGTCCCTGCGGGGAATGTCACTATTCCTCCGAACATGCCCATTCCTGCGGTGGGGGCGATTGCGGATGTGCGCTACCTCTACGCCCAACGGCAGAGCGGATCCGCCTATCAGCCCGTCTATCTGGGTGAACGGGACGACATCAATCCGGCAGATTGTGTGGTTTCGCAGTTGAAGTTCAAACCCGATGACGGAGTGAACGCAGCAGCGTGACCCAAGAGAAATCCCCCACCCACCAAAGGATGAGGGATTTCTTTTATCTGATGATTGCCTCTCCACTACACCTTCACCGAACAGGCACTCAACCTCATCATCCGCACCTCGGAAGGCACGCTCAGGGCCGTCGAAAACCTCTGCGTCGGCTCCCTCATCGAGGCCGTCCGCGACCGCACCAAAACCGTCGATCTTAAACAGGTAAACGCCGTCCTCCCCCGTAAGCGTGGTCTGTGGCCCCCCTGGAACTCCATTGCAGGAGGGGTATCGTTGTCGTCATAGGCATAGTGGCTATGACGACAACGAAAGAAGACGGGAAGTTGATCAAGGTGGACGCCATCGGCAGGGTGAGGACGGCGGCCGCGCAGCGGGAGGCTTTGCTCGATGCCTATGAATCGAGCGGCTTGAGCGGTCCTGAGTTCGCAGCCCGGCATGGAGTCAAATACCTGACCTTCGCGACCTGGCTCCAGAAGAGGAAGCGGCGGACAGGAAGCTATCCCGCACTGGCCCATCCTGATGGAACGAAGGCCTTCCCCGTGCTGCTGGCGGAGGTGGTGTGTTTGATCCCGTGTTGGGCGGCGAAGCGGCTCGCGCTCTGGCCGCTATTCCAAAAGGCATCCAGCAAACTCCGGCGCTGGTCGGCGGTGAACCGCAGCCGCCCGATCTGATCGGTCCTGATGAAGGTATCCATAGGTGTGGGATATCCGACACCTACCATCCGGCATCTCCAAGAACCTACCGATGGTGCTACAGACCACGCTTACAAAAGACCGCCATCCTCTACACCATCGTGGAGAATTGCCGCCGCCCGGGCATCGCCCCGGCGGACTACCTCACCGATGTCCTGGAACTGCCATTAGGCATGGCGGCCCGTGAAGGCAACCGCCTCACGCCCGCTGCATGGCTCGCGGAACGGCGGGCAAAGCACAAGCCCGTCGCTTGAAGTCATTATCGTCATAGAGCCTCTCACTATGACGACAACGATACCGCCGTTGCAACAGTGTCCAGAAGGCGCTTGGGCGCACGCTTACCGCGATGAAGAGTTCGGAGATCGATCTTGTTCTTCCCCGGAACTGGAAGCCAGCCGGCGAACCGGCTATCGTGTGAACAAAGTGGCCTAAACCTTCAACGGGTGCTGCGCGGAGCGCTTACACTGCTAGTCGGGGCCAACCGCACCGTCCCCTTCCTCCCAATACTTGCGATTTGTTAAATCAAAGTAATACCGAATATCCTTACCCTCAAATCTCGAAACCACCACAACCACCCCTTCGTCGTAACTTTCAACAAAATCTATGAACTCCGGATTCGCTCCATTCACACTCATACCCAATCGATTCGAAAGCCGAAATGCAATTCGATTATCACTAACACGTGAATGGAAATTCGCAATATTAACGCCGTCACCCTCAACTTGAACAAAAAATATATAATCCGATTTCGGAACCGCCAGATAATACGGCTCATACCCCCTAAGATTCCAATACTTTTCCCCATTGACAGACAACCAACTTCGTCCACTAGAATGAACATTGAGATACTTTAGAAAGTTTTTCGTTCTTCCATATCTGATTTCACCAGAATCTGAACTACTGAACAGCACCCAAAAAGCGATGATCCCAGCGACGATAAAACAGAAACAATATTTACTCTTTAAGAATCTCCAAGAGATCTGCTTCAAACCTATTTTTGACATATTTATAAGGCATTGGTTGGGTTGTATGAAAAATAGCAGCTGTTTCCCGACGCGCATGCATGATCATTAGCGGAACCTGATCAACCCCCAATCCACCCCAGATCTGAAATCCTGCATGGGCTGGAGAGGTTGAATCGGCAACCGGATGCTGAGCCTTACCTAATCGGGTAATAGCATTTCTAATCTCAAGAAAGGCGAGGAATTTGGTTGCTTTAACCTTTGACTTTACATTCCTACGGGCCGAATTAGCCATTTGTTTTGCCAAATTCACCTCACTCTCGATAAACACTCTCATAGCTAACTCCGCATGAATAATAGCCTGCTCTGGGGCTCGCATTGCATGCTGATACGAATTATACTTACTCTGCGCAGATATAAAGTTCTCGTATATTTTCTCACCGGTTCCATCGACCAGATCGTTTCCATTTTTTAACATTTGGGTGACATTAATATTAAGGCAGTGCCAGTTGTATTTACTATAAGTAGATCCCGCAGGCAGCTTATCTCTGCTAGATTCCATCCAAAAGTCTATCAATTCGTAATGCTCCGACTCTTTCCACATCCCGAGATAATCAATAGAATTGATCGGAGCATTATCTACGAATCCATAAAGATTAACTCCTCCTAACTCTTCGATTGGATCTCTCGCCGACCATCTCCCGGCAAGAGGGTCGTAATAGCGGCAGCCATAATAGATCAGACCACAATCTCTCTCGAGTGGTTTAGTCGAGAAACCGTAATCCACCTCTCCCTGGTGCCCCCCTAGAGGTCCGCTTGCATCAACACTCTTTAAAATAATATTACCAAAAGAATCATAGTCTTGACTCTGTTTGATGGTGCCGTCCGCTCCGCTCCAAGCAAGAATATTCCCATTACCATCATACGAGGCATACACCTTGCCCAGCGCGCTCGCGTCACTGACTTTCCTCACGTCTGCCGCCAACAGCCCACCAACGCCTCCGGCTCCTTGAATCTGTGCAACATCCCCACTCTGCTGACCGGAGAGGTCGAGACCCCAGAGGTAGGTTTGAGGCGCGTTGAAAGTGATGGAACTTCCATGAAGCGTCCATTCCGCCACCACGTTCCAGCCTTCGTAAAGGTAGCGCTTGTGCGTCACCGTCACTCCTTCCGTGACTTTCTTCGCAATCCGGCGACCCTGCCAGTCATAGACGAACTCGATCGTCAGATCCGGGAAAGTTGCATTAGTCGCGGCATCAGTAGCTTTCATCTCGCGGAGGCGGTTCTCACTGTCCCACTTATACTCCCACATCCCGTCACTGGCAAGGTTTCCGGCCTCGTCATAGGTCCGGATGGTAGAGGCTGCTGGCACCGCCAAATTGCCACTGGAAACCGGGGACCCAAGATTATCGGTCACTTCCACCGCGAGATTTACCGGGCCGCCGGTGTTCGACACACCGATTTCATGAGAGAACCATGTTTCCTGGCGGCCTGCAAGCTGGGTGTTCACATAAACATCATCCAAGGCAGGCGCACGTCCGACCATCCATGCTGTCGCGGAAGTCGAAGGAATATATTCGATCTTGGAGTATTGATTGTGACCATTTCTAGTGTATTCGAGGTGGGTCAACGCTCCGGTCTGGCCGCCGCCATATTTCATCCAATTGCGATTGCCAATATCGTCATAATAGTACTCCCGTGCAAGACCGTTGATAGCATCACCGGCAGTATTGCGTCTCAATGCGCCTGTCACCTCGCCGCGACCATTGTAGCTGTAGCTCCATGAGGTTCCGTCTTCCCGCCGGGTTTGCGTTCGGCGATCCACCAAATCATAGCTATAGCCAACCGATGCGATCATCCCCCCAGAGCCATTGCGGGTGGTAACCGACGACACTCGGCCCTGGAAATCCACCGGGCGGGTCTGGGTCACCACGCCCCCCGAAAGATCGCCGGTGTAGCCAGCGACGATACCGCTGCCAGGATGGTAGCTGTAGCTGAAGGTGCCGTGTAGCGATCCGACCGATGCCAGCCTGCCTTCATCATCATAGCCGTATGCCACTTCCATTCGGCTGGTCGCACCATTGAATACTTCATAGCCCTTCGGAAGTCCGCTTGCCGGGTCCGGAGTTTCGTAATCCAGCTTCACTCCAGGAAGATAGCTGTGCCCTCCATCATACTCGACTCCACTGACACGTCCTGCGGTGTAGCTGAAGGCGGTGGAACCGCTACCCATGGCACCGCCATCCGCGTCCTCATAGTTCTCGTTTACAATTGCTACCAGGCCCGCATTATTACGGGTAAAGATGACATCCTCGCCGTTTCCATCGCCGCCGTAATTAATCGTCATCGTCTCCCCAAATGCATTATAGGTGTATTTGGTAACTTTACCTCCGACGACCTCTTTCTGTTCCAGCCTTCCGAATGGATCGTAGGTGTACTCGATCTTATCCACATCGCCGGAACCGTGATTATAATACTTGGCGGCTAGCAGGCCAGCAGCATTATACTCCCAACGAGTCACGCTCGAACCTGAAGCGCTGGTGGTGGTGAGAGTCTCCTTGTCACCATATTCGTTGTAAGTGAAAGATTGCGGATACTCCACGGTGCCCCCAATAGAATCGATTTGTCCGCGCACGGTATAGTTGTAGATGGTCGTTTGGCCATCCGGCCGGGTGATCGCGGCCAAGTTCCCTGCTCCGTGAGAGGTTGAATTGACGTAGCTATAGGTTGTCGCCCGACCCAGCGTATCGAACATCTTCTCCACTTGTCCAACGCCATTGTATACAGTTCGGGTAACGGCGCCGCGATGATCTCGGGTATGCGTTACCCTGCCCAAGCTGTCATACGTCAAAGTCGCACGATGGGCGGCATCCGACGAATGTTTCCCCTGCTGCCATTGAATGCGCCCATTCACCATGAAAATAATCTGTGGAATCAGACTCCTGTTGCCACTAACTGTGGTGGTAGATTCCTTCTGTCCTCGGTTAAAGACTGTTACTGTCGTCTCTATCTCTCCATCGGGGGTTAGATCAATATTTTTTAGACCATCGCCCTGCCATAGCCGGGTCATGGAATAGGTTTGCTGAAGGGCATCCGGCTCCTCAATACCCTTACTTTCCGTTACCTTCTTCCACCATTTCCCTTCATGCAAAACATATTCTGTGCTTATTTCAATAAGACGACTTGGTCCATTCCACGTATCGGAAATCCACTCCGAGATCCTTCCGCTATAGGTATGCATCCCCATGGACCCAACTGCGTTGAATGCGGGGAAAGACGATGAAGCGATGCTCCCTGGTCCAGCATAGCCGGGGTAGGATGTGTCGCCAACTGTATATCCAAACTTACCCGAATAAGGGAATCCGGAGCCTCCGTCCTCTGTTGTAACTTCATAAGATCCGCTTTTCGCATCCGGATTAAGCGTCCGCAGTAGCTCTCCGCTTTCCCATGAAAAAACTTGCTTCGTATAACGCGGGCTATTAGGTGCGCCCACCCGGGTCGTTGTCGCTTGATGATAATATTCATCCTCATCCTCTTCCAATCCGTAGAAATTGTAAGTGGCAACTACTCCCGTTCCAGTGATAGATTCGACTCGGCCATCCCGATGAACTGCTGTGACCACCGTAGATCCTCCCGGACGCGTTTCCGTCGTCGTCCGGCCGTCGCTAGAATAGCTCCATTCCGTAACCGAACCGATCCGGTCTTCCTTCAAAATCGGCCGACCAGCCAGGTCCACCACTGCCCGCGATACAAGCACCCCATTGACCATTTCTCGAGTTTCAAGACCATCATATTCCGTGGTCTCGGTTATCGAGGCAACGCCGCCCCCCCCTTCGACCGTCCGCGATATGGTCCTGCCTTGCCCATCAACGACCAGCCGGGTTATTATTCCTGTTTGATCGATCTCCACCGACTCGACCGGTGTCGGATATTCATTTTGGACAATGATCCTGCCATCCTTCCATGAATAGGTTTGGCGCCCGTAAGCATCATAAGCATAGGTAGTCTGTGTGGCGGGCACGAAACTTGACTCATCGGAAACACCAGAAACTCCCGGAGGCAAAATTCGCGTTTCTTCTAACATTAGACCCTGCATTCCTGAGATTGTTATTGTCTGGATCGATCGTCCCGGGATCACATACTGTCCACCGGAATAGGGAATCTGGTCGGTCCAGCTCGTACCCTGCGTGACCACAGACATCGTATGAATGGCAGAATCTTCCGTGCCCGGAGCAGCAGGTGTGAAATCCGACCAAGCATTTCCAGTTGCAGGATTCCAAGTCCCTTTGATCTGGTCGGTAATCGTCGCACCCCAGAGTTCGTCGTGCGACACCGAAGATCCTCCCTCACTCACGATATTGCGGGTGGCATCGCGAATAATCTTAGGCGCGTGACCGTCTTCTAGAAGCCAGGTCTTAGCTGTCTGGGTATATGTCTCGGTTCCAATATATGCTTCGACTCGCATCTGCTTAACCGGAAGATTCATTACCGCCAACTCCGTGTTCCCATCTACAACTCCCACGCCAGTTACAGGATCAAGCGAGGGAGGCATTGTCGACTCCCATGGTTCGTAGGTGGTCGCCACATTTCCATCGATGTCGTAACCGTAAAGAATCCATCCTCCATCATTCCGCTGATGAAACTTTAGTTTGCCGTTTAGGTGGATATTCCCGCCCAGTAGAGCAGCGTGCTGCCCGTAATAGTGCCAGGTTTCGTCCAATCCGGTATCCGTCAAGCTATTGAGAACCACCCTCCTCAAGGTCGGGAGTTCCTCCACTCTCAAAAGAAGGGCTTCGTGGTAAATCGGAATATAGCAATATTCCTCGATGGTTTTGGAAACCAACTCCTCATTGTCATGCACCGTTGTAGTCGAACTGCGGTACGACGCCCGGATGGATGCGGCATCAGTCAAATCAAGACCCTGGTCCTCCGTCACCGTCACCGTCCTGCCTCCGCTCGATGTCGTGGTGGTCATCTTGTCAGTGGAAATCCCATAGTCCGTGACCTTTACTGGGTTCAAGCTGTCAACAAAGGCACCGGTCCACTCGGAGATCCGCAGGCCATTAGAAAAGCCGGTCGATGCGGGGGTGATCTCATATTTATAGATGGCAAGCTTCTGGCCGGTAAAAATACGGCTCCCCACATTATAGCCCGATGCGGGATACACATCGATCTGTAGGAGTCCCGATAGCTCCTCGATGCAGATCACCGCTTCCTCCGACACCAGTATCCGTCGTGGATCACCCGTCGCGGGATCCCAGTGGACCGGCATCGCGTCATTGTCTTCGTCAGATGGATTGAAATACTCCGATGAAATTAACACACCAATGCCCGAAAAATCCTCATCGCCTACCGGATGAGAAATTCTCAATGATCCCGCGCTCTTCCTCATACCTGAATCATCAACCCCACCCAACGGAATCGAAATGCCAATCGCGGGTTCCGCAAGGAACTCTGTCGCCGCCGCTTCAGGGAGATCAGAAAAAATTCCCTCTTGGATCCCCTGTGTGATTCTCGAAAGCCCGGGAGCTTCGTTCCAGTTTGCCCCGTTCACCGATCCTCCCGCCTGAGGGGCGGTTGTCCCTGCACCACCAACATCAGGAGCGATCCGGACATAGTAACGGGTTACATCCTTTGCTTTCCTCTTACCTTCTACAATCAGAACTTCGTCAGGATCATGATTGTGGGGAATGTTGGTTTGATCATGCGCATCAGGGAAATTAACGGTATCCCACTTGAAATTTGCACTGCTGCTTCCCTGCTGGAGCGTCATGGTTTCGGCGTTAACCCACGCCGAATAAGTGGGCAGCCCCGGTTGATCTTCATCGATAATTTGTATCTCCAAGCGGCACCCTTCAAATAATAGATTAGCCGACGGGCAATCTTTGGCACCTGTGTATTGTGCCGAAATTTCCATAGGATAGACCTTACCGGGGAGTAGCATAATCTTACGCTCTTCACCAAGTGACGCTCTTTTCCACCCCTCCTCGTCGCGTATTCTCAAAGTAGCCGAGTTCACTTTACTCTCTCCCTCATCATCCACAACATCCGGTATCCTCGAAGGATTCTGATCGGGAACCGGGTTTGAGATCTGAATCGTGTTTGTGATAACCCCTCCCGGACAAGACCAGCAGTTCGCCTGGGCAGACCCAATCCAGTATGGCAAGGCTAACAACGGAACAATCGATGCAAAAGGAGTTCTCATGATCGTATAAAAAGAATTACAATAGCTACAAAGAAACTGCCTATCTTAACGGCGTGAGTACAAACACTGAAATAATCGTTGGACTATCAATTGCCGGGGTCAGCGGATACTCATCCTCCCCGTCCGGGACACCGTCATGATCCGTGTCAATATCTATCGGAGATGTTCCCAGTGCGTATTCCTGGGAGTTGGTAAGACCGTCTCCATCAGGGTCATCACTGGGTCCGAAGCCATGGCCTATACCAAAATATCCCTCCATCCAGAGCTTGAACTCTTCCCAGTCAGGAATGTCGTTGGAGTTTCCGTCATAAGGCGTCTTGAGGCGCAGGTAGTCTGAGGGCTTTGAAAATGCCCCCGCAGAACTCGCCGCAATCGCGTGAATCTCAAGGTTGCCCCAGGTTGTCGGAGTGTAGGTGTAGGTGTAGGGAGCAGTATCGTCCTCTCCGAGATAAATGCCATCAGCGTAGAAGTAGACTCGGTCGATACTTCCCGAACTCACTGATGCAGTTGCCTCCACCGTCACGTTATGGTGGAGATTTACTGATGTATCGGATGATGGTGCGGCAATCAAAAGCTCGGGAATCGGATTTATATAGTTAAACCCCAAAGCTAATCGAGCGACACAATTGGCATAGGTATTGAAAGAATTTATCAGCTCCCCCCTAGGACCAAAACCAGTAGACAATATTCGGCCGTCATCCTTGATAATATAACTTGTTTTATTACCCGCGAATGTCCGCCCGGCCTGTCCGACATTTACGTTTGGAATTTGAATTGGCATTGATCGAACGGCATTAGTATCATCACCTAGCTGCCCATACGAGTTGGCTCCCCATCCCCATACGCTCCCATCTGATCTAATAGCCAACGAACATGCCCACAGTGCTGCGTCAAAGTCTCCTTTACTCGCCGAAATTGAAGTGATTCCGGCGAGGTTCGCAACTTGAGTTGGAGTTGACCTGTTCGTAAATGTTCCATCGCCAATATTGCCACTCGCATTGCTTCCCCAAGCCCAAACGGTACCATCATCTTTAAGCGCAATGGCAAATTCACATCCACATGAAACGGCGATTACCCCATTAAGACCCAATACCTGAACTGGGATATTGCTAAACGTAGTTGTTCCATCCCCAAGTTGTCCCGACCAGTTCGCACCCCATGTCCAAACGGTCCCGTCAGATTTTAGAGCCATCGAATGAAAGTACCCGGCCGATATTGCAACTATCCCAGACAATCCATTTACCTGTACAGGACTTGACCGATCTAGCCACGAACCGTCTCCCAACTCACCAGACCAATTTTGTCCCCAAGCCCATACTGTACCATTATTTTTTAGCGCCAACGAGTGACACTCTCCTGCGGAAATAGCAACCACGTTGTCCATATCTACTACTCGGACAGGAATAGGAGTCGCACTATTACTAGTTGTCCCATTCCCCAGCTCCCCAACTGAATTACTCCCCCAAGCCCACACCTCGCCGCCATCATCCAAGGCAAGCGAATGGGATCCCCCTGCTTCGGCACTTACGATATTCTTAACTTTTTCAACTTTATTTGGCGTGAGATGACTCGATATCGCCTCATACCCCAACTGCCCCTGATCATAGCGACCTACGGACCAAACATTACCATCAACATCAACAAGAAGGGTATGCCCTGAACTACCTGATATCGAATCAATATTCGAAATAAATCTCTGGCTCCAGCTTTTACGTTGAACCACCGCACCGTCGCCCAACTGACCATACCGATTATTCCCTAAAGAAACCACGGATCCATCCCCTCCCAGTATAACCGTGTGGTGTTGGCCTGCAGAAACCGACACCCCGACTAATCCGATCACTTGAACCGGTTCACTTTTCCGCGTGGTCGTCCCATCCCCCAACTGCCCGCTTTCATTACGCCCCCACGCCCATACCGAACCATTTGAATTAAGTGCAACTGTGTGATATTGACCGGCTGATATCGACACAGCTTCGCTCAAACCTATTACTTGAACTGGCGTGCTTCTTTGGCTCGTCGTTCCATCTCCGATCCGACCACTTTCATTGTTTCCCCATGCCCACGCCGTTCCATCAGACTTCACAGCCACGCTATGGCTTTCACCCGCTGATATTGCTGTCACTGAATCTAATCCGAAAACTTGCACTGGAGTATTCCTTGCAGTCGTTGTTCCATCTCCGAGCCGACCGCTTCCATTGTTTCCCCATGACCAAGCCGTTCCATCAGACTTCACGGCCAAGCTATGGCTTTCACCCGCTGATATTGCCACCACTGAAGTTAATCCCGAAACTTGCACCGGAGTATTTCTTTGGGTCGTTGTTCCATCTCCGAGGCGACCACTTCCGTTGTTTCCCCATGCCCACACCGTCCCATCGGATTTTACGGCCATGCTATGACTTCTACCCGCTGATATCGCCACCACTGAACTCAATCCCGAAACTTGAACCGGTATGGCTCTATCTATTAGCGTCCCGTCTCCCAACCTTCCATTGGTGTTGGATCCCCATGCCCAAACGGTTCCGTCGGATTTCAGTGCGATCGCATGTCCCTCCCCCGCAGAAACGGCCACCGTCCCGGTCAGACCTGAGACTTGAACTGGCATATCCCTCTGTATAGTCGTCCCATCCCCAAGCTGACTTGTATCATTGTATCCCCAAGCCCACACTGTACCATCTGCTTTGACAGCAGTGGTGAACAGCTCGCCCGCGTCAAGTATTTCCGCCCGCACGCTTCCAGTCAGTCCAACCATGGAAATAAACAGAGCGGCGCTCAATATATGATATACATCTAACAAACAGGCATCCAGAAGAGGCAATCTTTCCCGATTGCACGCCCGAATCGGGGTATAATTAGAATTATTCATAGTTAATCCTTTTGGTTAATGCATTCCGGAGGCAATCCGGCATGCGATTTTGAATCCATTTCGATATAGGCCAATCCCACGTTCAGAGCTGAATTGAACGCGCTCCAACCTTCCGGAAATCTGGGCTTTCCCCTAGGGTTGAAGGGATACATCTCGCTCCCGGGACCTGAGGAGAGCGATCCCCGGCAAGTCTCCAGACGTGCTGTAGTTCCGTTCGGGAACCCCACTGGCCATCCTCTCTCGATCATTCCATTCCACCCCCGTTCCGGATGATGGGGTGAAGCACTATTGATCGGATTCCGCCCCAAGAGGCAGTCCAAGGCAGCAAATGCGATCTCTCTGAGACGTTTCTTTTTCGCGGAATCCTCAATCACCCAGCTTACCGACAAGGCACACGCCGGGAAGCCCCCCAAATTACCAGGCTCGTTCATCACCGGGATCGTCCAGTGGTCTCCAAGGTCGTAGCGACGGAAATCCCAGAGGTTATCGGATCGGGAGATGGCAACATCCGCCCAATCCTCCAGCTTCTTTTTCAGTCCCGATGGAGCCTGCTCCGGGTAGTTCTGCTGGAGCCACACCAAGCCCGTAATCATCTTGTGCTCGCTCATCCGGTGACCCTTCGTGTGGCGCGGGTCCCTCCAGTCCATCTCGCGGATCACATACTGCGCCTGGGAAATCGCGGCGGTGAGGTAATTGATCCCTCTTCCGCTTTCATTACGCCGAGTCACTTCATACATGAGAAGGTTAGGCAGAATCGAGTGCCCGGGAACATGGCGGCCCTTGTAGGGATTGAGTGCGGGGCCGGACATCTGTCTCAGTGCCGGGTCTGTCGCCTCCCTGTAGTCCCGGGGTTCCCAAGTGTGAGGAACCCTCAGAAGTCCCACTTTCGCCCAGTGCTTGTCCACGAATGCTTGGGCTTCGGTGAAAAATGTTTTCGGGATCCATTTCTTGAGCTTCGGCTCCAACGCTAGGACATACGCCACTTGTTCGATCAGTTGCGAATGCACCTGTAAACCGATGCCATCGCCGCTCGGATCGAAGATCTTGGGTTTGGCCATGGTCATCCCGCAGCCCCAATGGATCAATTTCACGGCATCCGGAGCGTCAGCTGCCGGGGCCTCATAGTGGCGATAGTAGTATCGGGCCGCTTCCAGGAGATGATTGTCTCCCCTCGTTGGCACCCATTTGAAATCCGGAGAGAGAACCCTGACTTGCTCCGCCTGCCAGTCGATCTGGCGAGGCATTTCGCTGATCTCATCCGGAAACGCCAGATAGAGCATCACCAATGACGCCAATTCGTGGGTGTAATAACTTCCATCCCGCCATGCGGCACCACCATAGGCACTCGGGTGAGTTCCCACGACCGAGCGCGCATCAACCATGAAATCCACCATTGGTTGCAACAGGGATTTTTGCAAAGCTCTCTCACCCACCGCAAAAGGAAACGATTTTTCAGCATCCATCCCTCCGCCTTCAACGTGAATCGTGTAGTCCCCTCCGTCCTTGCCTGCGTTCCATGCTGAGAAATCCCCAGTCCCCGCCCTTATGTCTCCTGTGAAAAGCGCCTCCTTGTCCGAACCTGCTTTTCGGACTGAGAACTTGGCGCCATCCTTGATCGCGGTTGGCACAGTGAACCGTTTCGGATAACCGTCGTTGTAAGCGATCTGGTTCACGCTCACCATATGTGTGCCATCACCATAAAAACCTAGGCCTTCCCCGAGCGCTGCTGACTGTGGGTAGAGCGCAAGTTCCCGCACAGCCACCTCGCCTTTCTGAACAGTCCACAGCCGGAGAGAGGATGTTTCAATCAGCCCTCCTGGGACCGTAATCCTTAGTTCATCGAACCTGTTATTGGAAAACTCTCCGACCTTCTTCCAATCGGCTCCTTCCTTCACTTGGATCTCTCCCGCCGTCACGAGCGAGCCCTTGATCGATCTGAGACCGCTGTGGAGCTGAACTTCAGAAACCCTTACAGGCGACGGAAAGTCCAATTGCAACCACTGCCCTTCCCCCTCTCCTCCACCCACCCATGCAGAAGCATCGGTCGCATCTCCATCAG
The DNA here is from genome assembly GCF_026625605.1 of Luteolibacter sp. SL250. Taxonomy (NCBI): domain Bacteria; kingdom Pseudomonadati; phylum Verrucomicrobiota; class Verrucomicrobiia; order Verrucomicrobiales; family Verrucomicrobiaceae; genus Luteolibacter; species Luteolibacter sp. SL250. Next base: position 1,532,349 of record NZ_CP113054.1, on the reverse strand, counting down.
CAGCATTCTTCGCGTCATGCGTCCCCGAAACGGAACTCGCTGATACCTTCGCCCCACGGAGAGGACCGGAGACTTCATTCTCTGCAAGGAGACCTGAAACTCCGAATAAAGGAAGCGTCAAAACAGAGGCAAACGCTATCTGGCACACCGAACGACTGCCCGACAGAATTGATCTTTCCACCCGATAAAACATTAAAGGGTCGAATACTAACAGCGCACCAACTGATCAACTATTTTCTTCTTAATGTCCGGTTATGGGATATTTCAGTTACCCATCAATCGCCCCCATGAAAGATAGTTTCATCCCATGACGCAAGTCAATGTCATCACCGCGCAATCGCGTTAAGCGGGCCACATCCCTCACCGAAAAGGCCGTAGATATTCAGTAGGACAGCAACAGTTGACCAATGCACAGCAACAGTTTACCAATGCGATAACCGCAGAGAAGCCCCCTCAACTCGGGCGTTCTACCTTAGCATTCTTACTCTCCTGCCTACAGCCAATGGCGAATTAATGGTCCACCATCACCCTCAACGGGATCAGTCGATCGCAACGGAACGAGTGGGAGATTTCTGTCCGCCTTTTCCCTATCGTCCGGATCATCACGGAGAAGATCAGGCTCATTCCCTCCAGGATATGCCCCACCACCATGAAATTGCCAGAGCACCGGAGGCATTTGTGGCCCACACCGGCAGGGATGACCACTACATCTCCGAGTACAACCTCAATCTCTCGCCCACTTTCCCTCCGAGCTTCAAAGTCGCTGATCCCCTGCACACCCCGAGAACTTCATGCGTCATGCTGTGGTAGTGAGGGAATGGATAAATCCCGTCCCTCCATGCGTTAGTACCGCCGTTCTCCCGAAATCTCCCCTCAATTAGATCTGCAAGATCCGGGGAATCCAGAGGGCAGGCATTCCTGTAGAGAATTACGGGAAGATGACTGTTGGGGATGTTGCCCTCTTTTGAAAAGGCGATGACCTCAATTCGCGAATCAGGTTCCGGTGACGGCAGGAAGTCCATCAGCCAAAGTATCCTGCCAGCCACCACACGCAATGGGTGAATGGAGAGCATTTCACGAAACAAAGAAGCCCGGCCTATTCAGCCGGGCTCCAGTCTCGCTTCTATCTCAAACCACTTTCATCAGCCACCCATTTTCAAAGTAATGAACCGGAATGGACGTCTGGGAGTAGCAACCATCCGGTCGATAACGCCGGAGCATTCGGAGTGTGCACGCGCCCTTGCAGCCCTTTAGCCGAATCCTCTCCAACGAATCAAAGGACAGAATCTCGGTTACTTCCTCGCGCCGATACACGTGGATGACCTTTTCCGCCGAGAAGAGCCCCTCGTAACGGGCTACCTCCAATCCGAGGCTCTCGTAGATATCCGTGATCACCGCCTGGGCCTGACCTTTGGATAAATCCATGGCCTGTCCAAACTTAGCGAGAGTATCCCGCTGTTTGGCGCTAGCCGCTTCCTTGTCAATGCCGAGGCTGCGATTCACGCTATCCACCACCAGCGCTCTCGCCTGCCTCACACTGAGTCCGTGAACGGACACCTTCATGTCTTTCCAGATCTTCTCTGCACCTTCCTTCGTCACCTTGGCGGCAAATGGGATATGATATTTCTCCATGTCTTTTGAGGGGATCACGGGTTCAGGCAGGAAGCCACTCGTTGCGGAAATACTCCTGGGGGATGTCCGTTTTGGAGTAATCCCCGTCGTCCCGGTATTTTCGGAGCATCCTGATGTAAGCAGTCTTTCCGGTTCCCTCGAATTTCACCTTCTCACCGAGCTTGATCGAGCGGATCACCAGCACCGTTCGCTTGTCCTTCACGTGAACCACCTTGGATCCGATCATCAGCTTTTCGTGGAACATCACATCCCGGTCAAGCTGCTCGCCAACGTCATCGATCACCGCTTGGTCGATCACCTTGATGCCGCTGCTTTCAAGCCCGTATTTCGCGAGCCACGCAACCTGTTGTTCGGTTGAATTATAATTCCCCAAGCAATCCGTCTTTCTCTGGAAATCGGCTCTTACCATCGCCTCTCCAACCCGGCGGCTGTAACCCGTCAGATTCTGATCAATTTCCATGGTTTTCCCATAGTATCCTTCGTGATTTTTCAGGAGGTGGATGTTCGGCATTTCGAATTTCTTCTTCATCTATTTCTTCGACGGGCATGTAATACCCGTAGATATACTTTCGTCAAGCATAAATCCGCATTTTTCCAGAAAAAGATCAATTCCCAAAGACATGCCTTACAGATATTGAAATCGACCATTAAACATGCCGAACCTAATCCACTTATAACTCCTTAAACTTTTGCGTGATCCTTCCGTCAGAGAGACAGGCGCGGAGCAGGCCTGGCTCTCAAAGCATTCACCTTTCCTCTCCGCTCGGAGGGGAGAGGCGTTTCACTGCTTATTCTGCGTAGCTACGGTCGGATTAGCTCCGCCCGTTCGTAGCTCCATCAGTTCAGCATAGCCTCTCGGCGGAGCGGGACATCCAACTTCATTTCTTCCTCCGGTCCTTCGATCAGGAAACATCAGGGCATTACTCTCCTTAAACCCCTTCCATCCTTCACTTTATATTCCCTGACAGAGAGACAGGCGCGGAGCTGGCCTGGCTCTCGAAGCATTTACCTTTCCTCTCCGCTCGGAGGGGAAAGGTATTTCATTCCCCATTGCTTGTAGAGCTACGGGCGGATCAGCCCCGCCCGACCGTAGCTCGATCTTCAACCGCTTCGCCGTTCGGCGGAGTGGCAGGCATTCAACTCCCCTTCCACCAGCCTCTCCGACTAAAGTCGAAGAAGCACCCGGATCCGGACTACCGGCGGGGCCCCAACCCCTCCCGGAACTCCTCAGAAAAAGAATGAAGAAGGACAGACATCCCCTCCGCCGAGCGGCGAAGGGATAAAGTGATCGGTGCCATCAAAACCCTCAAGCCCTCCGGGACGGGTTTTTCCGGACACCTTCAGGAAAGACAAACAGGAACAAGGCAACCCTTCTTGGATACATTGATTATAACAAAACCGGATTTCATGTCAAGAAAATTCGCGGACCAAAAGTTATGTTTTTATATATCAAAGAGCACAAGCATATTACAACCCACGCCCCACCCCTTCAATCACCGGCCACGAGACACAGATGTATATCACCCTTCGGAAAGAAGAACCCGGAAAGCCCTCACCTCACGATCCGACCATTTCACGGGATACGAAACCTCTTTTCCCCGTGTGTTATAATATGTCCGGAAGGTTCCCTCATTGCCCGTGACATCGTGCACAAGGAATACATACCCCTTCACCGGATCATGCAAGAGCACCGGACTGAAGACGTATTCCCCAGTTTTTTCATCGGCAAAGGAACTCCCACCGGCTATCCGCTCACACCCGAAAAGGCTGCAAATAAGCGAGGCCGTGTTGTCCTAGTGCGTGCGATGCCTCAACTTTACGGGCCCGAATTTAAAGGATCGCAACAAATGATATATCTCCACCAAACCAACATCTTCAACCTCCCAAACAGGCTCATCGACAATATATAAGCCACCGTCAAGATAACCATAAAGACGATGATCGATGACCTCCACCTTGTAATCATGACTGCTTGCCGATTTAGCATATTCAACCACGCTCTTTATTTCTCCATTTACCCTGTAAAGAACAGGCGTGTACACCTCAATGACCTTAGATCTCGAATTCCATACGACATCGTAATAATCATCAACGTGATCCATCCCCTCGACAGGCTTCGAGCAAATATAATATCTTAAGATTCCGTCACCTTTCAGATCGTACCTCTTTGCCCCTTTCCTAATCTGATCAGGAAGAACACGAGCATCCCATTTTTCTTTTAGGTCGAACCCCATGAAAACAAATCCCACCAGGCCAAAAAGAACGAAGAGAACAATACAGAGGCTTTTTATTATTTTCATGGTGATATTGGTTCAAGTTCGGCTTATCGGTGTGCATTGAACTTCCTCCGCTCCCTAATGGTTGTGATAAGGAAAGGTGCCACCCCAACCGAAAGAATACCTATCCCTGTCCACAGAAAGGAAACCACCAGTCCCTTGTAAGGATAAAGCGCGGCATTGGAAGGGATCGGCAGGACAGCGTAACCACGTTCCTTCATCGCCACGTTCCAGGCCCTCAATGCCTCGTTGCTCAGATCTTCGCGGCTCTTCCCTTCCGCCTTCTCTTCGACAGCATCCGAAGAACCAAAACCCGGTGCGGTGCCATAAAAGGGATCGAAAGGACTGTAAGGACCGCCAGAATAGTAGGGGTCTCCACCATTCTCGTGGCCACTGTCACTACTGCCAGTCGCGCCCAGCGGTTTGATCACCAGCCCCCGCATCACGGACTCTTCCAACCGGCGGGCATAGGCGTTCACAATCCGAAGTTCAGTTCTCCAGTCCCGAAGTTCGTTGTCCTCTTCGCTCCACTCGTTCAGGGCTGCAACAACAAGCTCACTGCTCATGTGGCGCATGGCTGACCTGGTGCCTTCCGCAACCGTGCTGATGTCATCCGTCCAGTTCGGTCCGGCGATGGAATGCAACGGATCTTCCACCTGGGTTCCGAACTCATCGTGTATGGCCATGAGCGACGTCAGGGTGAAGGTCAGCACAACCACGCCCGCGTATCGGCAGACGGTGGCCAAGATCCTTACCCAACGGACTACCTTGTCTTTCTGGAGCTTCATTGGTCAGAGGCTGGTGGGTTTTTGGCCGATTCATCCGACAGCTTCCAGAGGCCCCAGCAGATCCCGCCGATGAGGAATCCCCACCAAGGGAAGATCAGGGAGAATACAAAACCTCCAATCGCAACCGCCGTGTCGAGTCCTTGATTCTTCCTGTTGATCTTCTCGATCAGGGTTCCCGCGTGGTAGGCAAGGAACACTCCGGAGGTCAGACGTAAGAGAGTCTGGAACACGTAATAGAAGAATCCGCGTTCCCCTCTTCTTTCTTCCCTCTGGGCTTCCCGGGAGCTGTAGCCATACGCCTTACCACCCGCTCTTCCTCCTGCGGTGAAAAGGTCATCGAGAAACTTGAATTTGGCGGCAAGGTACGTTGCGGGAAGATGGGTCTGGGCGGGAATGGTGCCGTTTGGGCCTCCAGCGGCCTCACAAGGGCTTATGAGGCAGAGGGTGGCACACAGTACCATAACGATGGCCATCAGCCTGGAGGCGCTGCTGCGGACCATCGCCGTTGAGTAGGATTGTTCGCTTTCTTTCATGGTTGATCGGTTCTTGGATTCCCCCATTTGTCCATGCGCTGGCCGCAGTGGCGACAGGTCCACCCTCCCCACATGAACTCCTCCTTGTCTTTGGGCCTCCGAAAGGCAGGCGCGTCTTCCCCGCATCCACAGCACTTCATTCTTTTGAGGTTCACGCCTGCTGCTCCCTTGGACCGTGTGGTCCTGACAACGAGCACGACTCCGCCCACAGCCAGCGCGAGCTTCAGAATTCCAAGAAGTATCCCGATGAGTTCCATGGCCGTGGTTCAATCTTCCCCGAACAGATCGTCCGGAACGTCGTAACGGGCTTTCCGTCCCTTCAGGCCGTCCGAAAATCCTTCCTTAAACCAATCCCCGTCCTCGGAGGGCATTTCTGAGAGAGCGCCCGCCAACGTCCGCCGCTGTGTCTGCCGATCCGCATTTGTGGCGATTTCTCCCAGTGCCCATCCGCCACGATAGGTCATGACTGCATGGTTGGAAAGACCGCCGAGACGGAAGTCCCCCGTCAGGACAGGGAGAGAGAGGAACGGAAGGAGGTAGTACGCCCGCAGCTTCAGCGTGAGGGGGCCAAGACAAGCAACGGCGGGATCTGCCAGACCTCGATGCAGCCGATGAAGAAAAGTGGTGTTCGTACTCATGGGGAGGAATGGGGTCCTTCCCAGGTGGACGGGGAGTGAATAAGCTGCCGCTAGACAGCCGCAACGGCCTTTAGCCGACTCCCCGGAGGAAGCGGCCTGGACATGCGCCGCCGCCTCCCCGGCCATTTGGCACGGTTTGGCGGCAATGTTGCGGTCATTGCCGACCGCTAGCGGACAGGGTTATTCAGACCCTCGCCTGCTGGTGCAGACATTCCTGTTCAAGCAGTTAATCCCGCGCTCTGCAAGCAAATCCCACGGCGCGCGGGCATTTTCATGGATCTTCTAACAGAGTGGCACCGTGGAAGATACGCTATTTATACGACACACCTCACTTTCAAGAATATCTGGATCCCCGAAGGCAACGAAACGCCGGAAGCTCCAGATTGATCGAGCCTCCGAGATTTCTCCTGGAGGCTCTTTCATATCACTGGATGTGGACCGGATTAGCCGACCATACCCTATTTATCTCTGGAAGAGATCATACTCGAATTTCGTCCATGATATCTTGGATCAGGGCCTTCACATCTTTGAAACAGTAGTGTATCCCGTCCGCCCCATCGACGCGTTGAGGCGTCAACACCCCCTTTTCTTCCCACCTGAGGAGTTCTTCGTCGGCGAGATCAAAGAATGCAATCACCTTGCTGCGTCGAACCATAGTGTTCGAATCACGAGCATCGTGCTTTTGAAGCTCTTGCTCCAATGTCAATCCAGCGTGCTCCTTCCTAGCTTTTGCAATGAGGTGTGGTTTCTTAAGTGCGAGCGCTTGGATCGACTCCATGGTGTAGTAGGTCGAACCGTCTCCCGGAAAGACAGAGACGAGGAGTCCTTTCCGTCCCCACTCCTTGACCGTCTTTTCGGTAACACCGAAATAATCTGCAACCATCGCAGGGCGCATCACGAGAGGGCCATCGATCAACACAGGGGTTTCCGCTTTCTTCTGGTTATGGATACTTTTCTTTTTCACTTTTTCATATTGTCTGGGTTGTTCCCACACAAATGAACCGAAAGAAAATCGCTCATCCTGAATCAGAATGACCATCACAACACTCCCTACCGTCCTTAGACGAGGGAAGCCGCGGATCTCGAAACGAGTCCATTTGCCGGGAGTGTCAGGTAGCCAGGTGCCAAACTACCAGTGATTAAATAGGGCATCAACCGACATAGCCGCTCGATGAGCACCCTGCGCCAGAGGCGCTACAGATACTTGCATTGCAGGCACCTCGTTGCAAGCTCAAAGTGAAAAATTAAGATTTGTCCGGATCAAGAAGGCCCAATCCGATTGTCTGGGTCTGGGGGTTGAAAAAGAGAGGTTCCACCAGTCTTCCCAAAAGAGCAAATTCCTCCCATTCTCGTCCTGACAATCCCGAGATCTTTTGGACATCCGATATAGAAAGCGCAAGATCACACAAAAGGAGTTTTGAGCAGATTCGACCTAGAGCGGAATTGGGTTCTGTCTTTGATATCAGCCTCGCCATTTTCCGCGCCTCCCCATGTTTGGGAAAGCCGTCCTGAAAGAGCGTCGAAAAATCTGGATTCGGCAGCAGATCGCCAAAAAGTCGCCTCCTAAGAACCTTCTGAATCTCGGTTGGTTCGGTCATATCGGACTGCTACGAGGATAGAACAAGAAGTTCAAGAGGCTTACTGCGATCAGCCCCGCGCTATGCGATGTAAGAACAGCTATCGCTGTCCGCTTTCACGATTCGAGGCTCGCACAGATCAAGGAAGCACCTAGCTCCCAGAAATCAAGAAATCAAGAAATCAAGAAATCAGGCCCTGCGCTGCCCCCCACAGCCAGCGATCCTGAAAAGGGCTCCTCCGTAAGAAGCCGGAAGAGCCCTTAATTAAATGATTAATTGACTGGCACTCCCGCGTCCCCGGCTAACTTCCCTTCCTCCGAAATCAAGCGGATCACGATGGCCGGCTGGCCCCTTTTTCCGCTATGGAGACGCTCTCCTCGCGCAAATCTGTCAGGCTTCGCCCTGACAATGGTATAGACAGTGTTTCGGGCGATTCCCAGTTCCTCGATGAGAGTGTCAACCCTCGCAGAGCCCCCACGGGCCCGAAGAGCCGCTTCCAGCAAATTCGCCTTCTCGTTCGTCACCCTCTCATGGGCATCCTCGCTAAAAATCTCCGCATTCCGGGTGTAAGACTCGCAAAGATCACAGAGACCAACGGCCGCCTGGAGATCCGCCAGTCCAATCTCGGTATCTTCGAGGAGGGATTCCAGATCACCATCAGGATGCCCTTCGGCAATCCGCTCGGCATGGAGAATAGCTGCCAGCCGGACGCCCAGTTCATCCCTCCGAAGAACGCTATCCTCCGACTTTGCCCGCTCGGTCTTGAGCCATTCACTGGCTTCGGACGAGAGAGTGACAGGAATGTACCCCGCAGCTTTCTCGGCGGAACGAATCGCCGCAAACCGTCTGAAGTGTTTCTCCAGCAAAGGCTTTGCCTGATCCACTGAAACAGCTGTCGGCGTCTTGGGCAATGCTTCCAGTGCCTGGAACTGAAGGGTGCGGTTGATCAGTCCCTTTTCACGAACCCTGGTACTTCCAAAGAAGTCCGTGATTCTCTCCGGTTGAACCATCACAAGCGTACCCAGATGGAGATGCGGAATGGTGTCCTTACCCTCCGCCGTCACCCGTTCGTAACGCTCGCCGCAAAAGCCCTTTGCATGGAAGTCCAGGGCGAAGGCCGCCTTTCCAGAATCCACGGTGATCGTGCGGATGATCTGGCTACCATCCGGATCCGAGACCCCCACCGAGTTCCAGGAGTCAGAGTTGGCAGCCCGGAGAAGACCGATTTCGGTGAACGCATTCTGGAGAATGTCGGGAAACACGCAAGCGTCGATCAGCCTGTGAAGGGTACCGACAATCGCAGTGTAGGCGAGGGACTTTCCAACCTTGGGAAAAGCCCCTACCTGGATCTGAAGGACCGGAGTGGACGAGAAATCCTCTTCGCGGACCTGCAGACGCGGGCTGAGGGACAGGCTGAGGACATGCAGCATGCAAGGCAGGGAGAGCTCGTAGGGAACTCCGTGCCTCCGAGCCAAAGCGTCCATCATGGTGACGGAAGCATGTCCCATTCTCGACATGTAGGCATCGAGGCCGTGTTTCCCCGACCGCTTTTGGCTGTCGAAATTCGCTTTCTGCGCTTTGGAGGTTCCAAACGCTCCTGCCTTGGGAGCAGGGCGAGCGGGGCGTCTGGAGAATCCGCCAAGCTGATACTTGCTGGGTTGATCTGAGAGTAGAGATTTGACGACCTTCCGAGAAACTCCTTTGGGGGTAGGCTTCTTCTCAAATTCTCGGAGCAAATCGTCGAGTCCGACTGACTGATTCCGAGGATCTTTGCCAGAACTCGTCTGGACAGCCTCTTCAACAGTGAGGATTCGTTCCGCAATCCCCGAATTGGGGACTGTGGACTGATCGCCTGTGCTATTTTGGTTTTTAGTCGACTCCGAGGAGGCGGCTTTACACTGCTTTGTGGTATATGTCATTCTAGTGAGGGCGGTTGGCGGAACCTTCCATGACCGAGACAGCCAACCGCGTGGGTATTTTGCCTCTGCGCTCCTTCCTTGCGGAACTTACGCTTCATGTTAGGCCTCCCTCCCCCCCGGTTTTGGACACCGACAGAGCAATCAACGGACGTACTCTTTTATACCGGCGACGAGATACTGACAACCGGGTCAACGCACTTTTCCGAAAAAAGTTCGTCACCTTTTCACTCCCCGGATCTCACGGCCTGCCAGGGTCAGAAGTCCGGTCGTTCTTCCGATGCTAAAGTGGTGCGAAGAGCTATGACGAGCTGGAACTGGTCAGACAATCCTCGCGCAACTGCTAGCATAAGAAGTAGCATAAACGAACGAAAGTCAGGCCACATAAACGAAAAAGGGAGCCTTGATGGCTCCCTAACTCGTTCTACCTAAAGAAGTGCTCGAAAGAGGACTCGAACCTCCACGGGGTTGCCCCCACTAGAACCTGAATCTAGCGCGTCTACCAATTCCGCCATCCGAGCTGATGACTTTTTCCGGCGGGTCGCGCCGGGGCGCACAAAACAGCATGCGCGCCGGGGGAATGCAACACCGATTTCAAAGATCTTTTCGCGGCCCATGGACAACGGCTCCGGGCGGTGCCGCTTTCGACGTTGCCACCCCGCCACACAACCTCCATTTTCTTCCCCATGCAGAAGGCCACGCCGCTCATCCTCGTCCTCATCCTGGCAGTGACCGCAACGGTCCTGTCCCTGCGCCCGAAGCAGGAAAAACCGGCGGATCCACCACCTGCGGCGGCCGCTCCGGCCGAGCAGAAGCCAGCCGCCACGGCCGAAACAGTCCCCGCTCCGACGGCGGCGCCGGCACCCGTGGCGGCAAAGCCATGGCCGCAGGAAGCCTCTGACATCAAGCCCGACGAGGGTGCGACCTTCGGCAAGCTGCCGAACGGCTTCCGTTACATCATCTACCCGAACGTGGAGCCGCCGACGCGCGTGTCCATGCGCCTGCACGTGGCCGCCGGCTCTCTGATGGAGGCGGATGACCAGCAGGGACTGGCGCATTTCCTGGAGCACATGGTGTTCAACGGATCGAAGAACTTCACGTCCGCGGAGCTTATCCCGAAGATGCAGCGGCTGGGGATCGCCTTCGGCGCGCACGCGAATGCCTACACCTCGTTCGACGAGACGGTGTACATGCTGGACCTGCCGGACCTGTCGAAGGACACCCTGGATCTGGGCTTCACCGTGATGCGCGACTTCGGCGATGGCGCGAAGCTGGAGGCGGATGAGATCGACAAGGAGCGCGGTGTGATCCTTTCGGAAAAGATGAGCCGTGACTCCGTGGACTACCGCCTGATGGAGCAACAGTACCAGAAATTCCTGCCCGGCTCCCTGGTGGCGAAGCGTTTCCCCATCGGCACGGAGGAAGTGATCAAGGGCGCGTCCCGCGAGCGCTTCACCGACTTCTACACGCGTTACTACACCCCGGAGCGGATGACTTTCGTGGTGGTGGGCGACATCGACGCTGCTGAGATCGCAAAGCGGGTGGAAGCCGTCTTCGGCGATATGAAGAACCCCGCGGATCCCGGGAAGAATCCGGATCTGGGACCGATCAAGTCGCCGGAGGGCATCGAGGCCAGCGTCTTCGCGGACAAGGAAGTGGACTCCACGGAAGTCTCCCTGATGTTGACCCGCCCGTTCGTCCAGAAGCCTGATACGGCGGCGAACCGCACGGAGCGCATCCCTCGGGGGCTGGCGCATTCCATCCTTTCCCGACGCTTCGACCAACTGGCGAAGCAAGAGAACTCCCCGATCACGACCGGCTCGGCGGGTGACTTCGACCTGTTCAACTACCTGGAGCTCGGCTCCATCGACGTGACCGCAGCGGACGACCGCTGGCAGGAAGCGGTGCCGGTGTTGGAGCACGAGTTCCGCCGCGCTCTGGAGCATGGTTTCACGGAAGCTGAACTGGCAGAGGCGAAGGCGAACCTGATCAACGCCTACGAGCAGGCGGTGAAGCAGAAACCCACCCGGAAGTCGGAGGGATTGGCTTCCTCCCTCGCCCGAATGATCAATGACGACAAGGTGTTCTCCACCCCGGAGACGAACCTGGAGATCGCAAAGAAGGCGCTCGATTCCATCGATCTCGCCGGGATCCACGAAGCGTTCAAAGCGTTCTGGAACGCACCGGGCTACCACCTGACACTGACCACCAAGGAGAAGCCGGAAGGCGCGGAGGGCACCCTGGCATCCCTCTATCAGGAGGCGACCGGCCAACCGGTGGAAGCCCCCGCCGCGAAGGCCGTCGAGCCATTCGGCTACACGGACTTCGGCAAGCCGGGTACAGTGGCCACCCGCAAGGAAGTCGCTGACCTGGGCATCACCCAACTGGTGCTTTCCAACAAGATCCGGGTGAACCTGAAGCCGACGGATTTCGAAAAGAACAAGATCCGCGTCTCCGCGCGCATCGGTTCCGGGCAACTGAGCCAGCCAAAGGACAGCCCGATGTTCGACGCATTCGCCTCCGCGGTGTTTGACGGCGGCGGCCTGGGCAAGCACTCCAACGACGATCTGCAGCGCATCCTGGCCGGGAAGAACGTGAACAGCGGCTTCGGCATCGGAGAGGACGCCTTCATCCTCGGTGGCACCACCACTCCGGCGGACTTCCTGCTGCAACTGCAGTTGCTGGCCGCCACCCTGACGGATCCGGGCTACCGGAACGAGGGGCTGTGGCAGTTCCAGAAGATGATCCCGACGATCTACCAGCAACTGAAACACACCACCTCCGGCCCGGAGCAGGAGATGAACGCGTGGCTGCACGGCGGCGACGCCCGCTTCTCCGTGGCACCGCAGGCAAAGCTGGCCTCCTACACCATCGCGGACGCGAAGAAGTGGCTCACCCCGGAACTGACGAAGGGCTACCTGGAGCTCAGCATCGTGGGTGACTTCACGGTGGATGAGGTGCTGCCCGGCATCCTTTCGACCTTCGGCGCGCTCCCGGCGCGGGCCGCGGCCCCCGCCCCGCTCGACGCGGCGCGCACGGTGAAGTTCCCGAACGCACCCGGCGAGAAGACCTTCACCTTCGAATCGAAGATCCCGCAGGCCGTCGCCTCCACCGTGTGGAAGACCGGCGGCATGCGGAACAACATCCCGGAGTTCCGCCGCCTCAACATCCTCTCCACCATCTTCGAGAACCGCATCCGCGAGGAGATCCGCGAGAAACTGGGAGCCTCATACAGCCCGAACGCCGGTGCCTCCGGATCCGATGCGCTGGACAATTTCGGCTACGTGATCGGCCAGAGCGTCGGCAAGCCGGAGGACCTGGAGCTGCTGCTGAAGACGGTGCGGGACATCGCCCACGAGCTTTCCGAAAAGGGCGCGACCGACGACGAACTGGACCGCGCGCTGAAGCCGACGCTGGGGATGCTGGATAAGTCCACCCGCGACAACGGCTACTGGCTCAGCACCGTGCTCAGCCAGTCCCAGGCGGATCCGAAGCGGCTGGACCTAGCCCGCACCCGCGACGAGGACTACCGCGCGATCAACCTTAAGGAGATCAACGCGCTGGCGAAGAAGCATCTCGCCGCGGAGAACGCGCTGATGATCTCCATCAAACCCGCGCCCGCTCCCTGAGTCATCCCTTCCTGCCATGGAACCCCTCACCCTGCGGCCCTTGGGCGGCGCGGATCTGCCCGCCGCGGCGGAGTTGCTGGGTTTCCTGAATCCATCCACACCCTGCGGGACACTGCGGGAACGCCTCGCCACCATCCTCGCGGAGCATCCGCACTACCGGCTGACGGGCGCCTTTTCCGGTGACCGGCTGGTGGGGCTGACCGGAGCGTGGATCGCCACCAAGGTCTGGTGCGGCAAGTATCTGGAGGTGGACAACCTGGTGGTCCACCCTGACGCCCGTTCCGCGAAGATCGGCACGCGCCTGATCGGAGATCTGGAGGCGGCCGCCCGGGCGGAGGGTTGTGAGATCCTCGTGCTGGACAGCTACACCTCGAACCACCCCTCCCACCGGCTCTACCACCGTCTGGGATTCGAGATCTGGGGATTCCATTTCGTGAAACCGCTTAATCCTACCTAGTGCAAGTTCCTACCCTCGTGAGAGAAGAGATTTTCAACCACAGATGAACGCGGATGTACGCAGATAAATAAGAGGATTTGGATGGATCTCTTCGATCTGCGTACATCCGCGTTCATCTGCGGTTGAATTGCATTTCGGCAGTTTGTTTTGGCAATGGGTCTAACAAAAGATAATTAGCCGGTAGCCTCCCGCGAACCGCCGCCGGGCCGTCATGCGCATCGCCATCGTCCACTACCACCTGTCACCCGGCGGGGTCACCACCATCATCCGCGCCGCGTGCCGCGGGCTGGCGGCGGCTGGAGTGCACCATTTGGTGCTGTGCGGCAACGCGCCTGCGGAGGATCTCCCGGTACGGATCGTCCCGGATCTCCGTTACCTCCGGACCAGCGCGCGCCCGGCGGAGGCCCTGCTCGAGGAGATGCGGAAGGCGGCGGCGGATGCCCTGGGCGGCCCACCGGACGTCTGGCATTTCCACAACCACTCTCTGGGCAAAAACATCCTCATGCCCCGCGTGGTGTCCCTGCTGGCGGAGGCGGGAGAACGGCTGGTTCTGCAACTCCATGATCTGGTGGAGGACGGGCGACCGGGGAACCATCCGCTGGTGGCGGAGCAACCGTGGCTCTATCCGCTGTCACCGCGCGTCCGCTATGCGTTCATCAACGGAACGGACCATCACCGGTTCCTGGCCGCAGGGCTGCCGGAGGAGAACGCGATCCTACTTCCGAACCCCATCCCCACTGCGCCCCCCCTCCCCCCTGCCCCGCAGGAAAAGCCACCGCTGATCCTCTATCCCACGCGGGCCATCCGGCGGAAGAATCTGGGAGAGCTGCTGCTGCTGTCCATGTTCGCGCCGGAGGGCACCCGCTTCGCCATCACACGCGCACCGGAAGATCCGGCCGCGCGCGCCATCCACGACCACTGGAAGTGGCTGGCAGAGGAACTGGAACTGCCCGTCCAGTTCGGGGTGGTGGACCGCACCGTGCCTCATGGGGAAAACGATGCTTCCTACGCCTCATGGATTGCGGCCTCCACCCACTTCATCACGACGTCCGTGGCGGAGGGATTCGGCATGATCTTTCCTGAGGCCGCAGCGTTCGGAAAGCCGGTCATCGGGAGGGAACTCGAAACCCATCCGCGGTCCGGCGACCGTCCGATCTATCAGAACATCCTGGTGCCTGAGGAATGGATGCCAGCCGGGTACCTGCGACGCCATCTTTCCCGTCATCTCGGTGAGACCCACCGGCTCTACAAGCGCAGGCTCGCCCCGGAGGATACCGACTCAGCCAGGGCAGCACTGCTTCATGACGGGCATGTGGATTTCGGCAACCTGCCGGAGACGCTGCAGCGGGAAATCCTGCTGCGCCTGCGTGGTGATCCATCGCTCCGTCCCATCATCGGCGGGAAGCCTGCCGACGAATGGATGCGGGAGGCGCTGGCACAGCCACCCGCGCCTTACACGGGGCAGGGCATTCCGGAAGGAGAGTATGGGAGAAAACTCATCTCATACTACGCATCGCTGTCCGGGCGTGCGCCAGGTGCCGTGGGGTATGCCGATCCTGAACGTGTGCTGGACGCCTACCTTTCGCCGGAGAATTTCCATTTCCTCCGCACATCCATCGCGAAGATCCGCGCGGTCATCTTCGACATCTACGGCACGCTGCTCATCGCCCCGCCGGGAGCGGTGAAGCACGATCCGGCATTCGATCCGGCACTGCGGGAAATCCTTTCCGCAGCCGGGCATGATCTAGGGGATTCGCCAACGGCCGTGCTGCATGCAGCCGTCCGCCGCCACCATGCGGAGTCGGGGCATGCCCATCCGGAGATCGATCTGATGCAGGTCTGGCAGGAAGTGCTGGGCACCACGGAGGATGTGACGGACCTCATCACGGCGGTGGAGAACGCATGGCATCCGTGCGAGCCGATGCCCCGCGCGCGGGAAACTCTCCAGCGCCTTTCCGCGGAGGGCGTGACGCTCGGCGTGCTGTCGAACGCCCAGGCCAACACGCTGCCTGCCCTGGACGGCACGCTCGGCGCGGTCACCCATCTGCTGGTCCCGGAGCTGACCCTTCTTTCCTACCAGCATGGCCTCGCGAAGCCATCACCGGAGCTGTTCCAACTGCTGGTGCGGAGGTTGGAGGCGTGCGGCATTTCCCCGGCGGAGACGCTTTTCGTCGGGAACGATCCCCGGCAGGACATCCTGCCCGCGCAGGCGGCGGGATTCCGCACCGCGCTCTTCGCCGGCCATTCCGGATCCCTCCGTCCCGGAGAATGCACACCGGATCTCACACTTCGGAGCTTGTCCGAAATTCCGTCCGCGACATCATCTTTCTAGCCCGGAGACCACCATGCACCGCCGTTCGTTCCTGAAGACCACCGCCGCAGCGGCCATCGCCGCACCTTTCGCCAATGCCGCCACGGCCGCCGCAGCAGAGGGGGCGAAGATGAAGGTCGGCTTCGACAATTTCTCGATCCGCGCGCTGGGACTCAAAGCCGGACCACTCATCGACTACGCGGCGGAACAGAAGGTGGATTGCCTGCTCCTTTCCGACCTGGATGTGTATGAGAACCACACCGACGCCTATCTGGACGATCTTCGGAGAAAGGCGGCGGATCTCAACATCGCTCTCTACGCCGGCACCGGCGGCATCTGTCCCACCGCGCACCGTTTCTCCGACAAGTGGGGCACGGCGGAGGAACACCTCAAGCTCACCATCCGCGTGGCGAAGGCGCTCGGCTCACCGGTGGCGCGCTGCTACCAGGGCTTTGCCGATGACCGGAAAAGCCCCGGCGGCATCAAGGCGCGGAACAAGGACACGCTGGCCGTGCTGAAGAACGTCCGCAGCTTCGCCATCGATCACGGGGTGAAGATCGCCATCGAGAACCACGCGGGGGACATGCAATCGTATGAACTGCGCGACCTCATCGAGGAGGCGGGCCGGGATTTCGTCGGCTGCACCATTGACAGCGGCAACGCCGCATGGGCGCTGGAAGATCCCATGGAGAATCTGGAAGTGCTGGGACCCTACACCGTCTGCTCCGGCATCCGGAACAACATCATCTGGGAGGATGGCGACGGAGCACAGGTCGCGTGGACGTCCATCGGTGAGGGACAGACGGACATGAAGGCGTATGCGAAGCGATTCGCGGAGCTGGCTCCCGGCGCGCCTTTCATCCTGGAGATCATCAGTGGCATCAACCGCCCGTTCACTTACCTGAAGCCTGAGTTCTGGAACGGCTACGAGAACGTCTCCGCGCGGGGCTTCGCGAAGTTCCTGGCGCTGGCGAAACAGGGGAAGGCCATCCCGTCTTTCAAACCGGAGGGAGACAAGAAGGCGGCGGAGCAGGCTTACCAGAAAGCGGAGCTGGAGCGCGGCATCGTGTGGTGCCGGGAGAACCTGAGGTAGGGAGGGTGGACACTTGTCCACCGGCGGCATTGGCGATGGCAGGTAAGAGGCGGATCTATCTTGAGATGCCTTTGCTCTGTGTTCCCATTGCAGCCGAGTAAGGAGGGTGGACACTCCTGTCCACCGGCGGCATTGGCGATGGCAGGTAAGAGGCGGATCTATTCTGAGATGCCTTTGCTCTGTGTTCCCATTGCAGCCGAGTAAGGAGGGTGGACACTCCTGTCCACCGGCGGCATTGGCAATGGCAGATAAAAGGCGGATCTATTTTGAGATGCCTTTGCTTTGCGTTCCTGTTGCAGCCGGAGGACAGGAGTGTCCTCCCTCCTTACTTCACTTTCCGGACCGCATCATAGACATACCAGTCCTCCAGCTTCTTCCGCGCCCATGGAGTCTTCCGGAGAAAGGTGAGGCTGGACTTGATGGTGGGGTCGAACATGAAGCAGCGGATCGGGATGCGGTCGGCCAGCGTTTCCCAGCCGTAGCGGTCCACCATCTTGCGCAGCACGGCTTCCAGCGTGATGCCGTGCAGGGGATCGTTCGGATGTTCCATGGCGGCAGCATTCCGGAATCACGCGGCATGGCAATCCGTGAATTTCCCGCCGCACCGCGCTTGCCGGGTCCGGCGGGGCGGGCAAGACTCCGCGCATCATGGAACGCGAGGATCTCCCGCTCGACCGACAACTCCGCCAGGAAACGCTCTTTGCCAGGGAGCGTGTCTATCGTTTCGGCCAGCCAACTCCTCTCGAGCGCATCATTATTCCCGACGGACCCGAGGTATGGGTGAAGCGGGAGGACCTGTGCGCGGTGAAGTCCTACAAGTGGCGCGGCGCCTGCAACCGCATGGCGGTGCTGGCACCGCAGGAAGCCGCGAAGGGAGTGGTCACCGCCTCCGCGGGCAACCACGCGCAGGGCATCGCGCTGGCGGCGAAGTCGCTGGGCATCCGGGCGCGCATCTACATGCCGCGCTCCACCCCGCGGGTGAAACAATCCGCCGTCCTCCACCACGGCGGGGAGTTCGTGGAGATCCACCTTTCCGGAGACTCCTATGACGAGGCGGTGCAAGCCGCCCGCGCCGATGAAGCGCAGAGCGGAGCCGTCTATGTCCACGCCTACGACGACGTGAAGGTGATGGCGGGACAAGGCACGCTCGCGGATGAAGTCGTCCTTTCCGGCCACGGCCCGTTTGACGCCGCCTACCTCCAGATCGGCGGTGGCGGGATGGCGGCCGGGGTTTCCACCTGGCTGAAGACCTATTGGCCGGGTATTGAAATCATCGGCGTGGAGGGCATCGGCCAGGCGTCGATGAAAGCCGCGCTGGAGGCGGGGAAACCCATCTCACTGGAAAACGTAGATCTGTTCTGCGACGGAACCGCCGTCCGCAAGGCGGGCGAATTCCCATTCCAGATCCTCCGTGAAACGCTGGACCGCATCGAGACCGTCACCAACACGGAGGTCAGCCACGCCATCCGCACGCTGTGGGAAACGCTGCGTTGCGTCTCCGAGCCGTCCGGCGCGCTGGGTCTGGCCGCCGTCATCAAGAACCGCGAGGCGCTCAAGGGAAAGAAAGTGCTCATCGTTGTCTCCGGCTCGAACGTGGATTTCCTCCAGCTCGGCCTCATCGCCCAGTCACAGGGCGCCTCCAACCAGATCAGCCGCACGCTGCGCGTGAGGATCCCGGAGCGACCGGGCACCATGCTGGAGTTGCTGGACACCTGCTTCGACGGAGTGAACATCACCGACTTCCAATACGGAAAGACCGACGAAGCGGAGGCGTGGCCCGCCTTCACCATCGCCGCGGACGACGCAGCCGTCCTGGATGGGGTCCCCGCAAAACTGGATGCCGCCGGGTTTGCTTGGCAGGACCTCACCGGGGCCATCGACATCGACTTCCGCGCCATTCCACTACGCAGCGACCTGCTCAGGAACCCCGCCTTTCTGCGGCTGGACTTCTATGAACGGAAGGGCGCGCTCCACGACTTCCTCGGCCAGCGGATCCAGGGCAACGCGAACCTCTGCTACTTCAACTATCGCCAGTCCGGCGAACGCATCGGCCGCGCGCTCATCGGTCTCGATTTCCCCTCACCCTACGAACGGGACGCCCTGCTGATGACCATCCCCAGCCACGGTGACGGCTACCGCCTGTGCGAGCCGGTGGATGAGGAAACGCGGCGGCGGCTGGCCGGTGGGAAATAACGGAGGTCGGGGGGACTGGGGCGTCCAGCTCTCAGAACTCCACCCGCTCGTAGATCTCCGCCAATTTCAGTTCCGTCTCGACCTCCGGCAACGGCACTGATTTCTCCAATCCGAAATACTCCTCCCTGGTAAATCCTCCGCTGGGACCGCGCCGATGGACCAGCACCAGAGGTTCGTCAGATTCGACGAAGATCAGGACCTTGAGCGACGGGATCGTCAGGTACGCTTCTTTCTTCTCCGTCAGGTCGGTCCGCCGCGTCGAATCGCTGAGGACCTCCACGATCACAGCAGGCCATTGCTGGAATTGCTCCGAATCCTGGCTCTTCTGGCAAACGACCATCGCATCCGGGTAGTAGAAGCGGGTTTGGCTGGTCAGCTCAATGCGGACCTTCGTGTCGCTATTGAAGACCCGGCAGGATTTTCCACGAAGTCCTGAACCAAGCGAGACCATGATGTTTGAGGAGATCTCATTGTGGCGGTTGGACGCCCCGGCCATCGCATGCACCGCTCCCCCGAGATATTCATGCTTGGTCTCGGACGTCAGTTCGCCAGCCAGGTATTCCTCGATACCCAGATGATGATGCTTTGGCACCGCCGTCATAGGAGCATCCTAGCCCTAGGGTGGAAAATTGGCAAGAACGCCAACCGCCGGCTCCGCCACGCCGATCCTGCCTCCCTATTGCCAGCTTGTGAAAAATTTCACAAAGCACGCTTGCCCGTTCATGGGCGGATTGACATATTCGCGCGCGAACCCGCCGGAAATGATCATCCGTCGGGATTCAGTGCCTTTCACCAGCCATGAGCGACACACCTTCGGCGACCGCGGAAATCAAGCTTCCAAAAGACCTAGCCGCCGAAAAGGGCATGGTGAATGTCCAGATCAACGGCACATGGCACCAATTTCCCCGTGGCACCCGGATGATCGAGGCATGCCGCCAGGTGGGCGCGCTGGTCCCGCATTATTGCTACCACCCGAAGCTTTCCGTCCCCGGCAATTGCCGTATGTGCCTGGTACAGATGGGCATGCCACCCCGTCCGGCTCCCGGTGAGGAACCGAAGCGTGACGAAGACGGCTACGAAAACATCGGCTGGATGCCCCGTCCGGCCATCGCCTGCGCGAACACCGTCGGCGAAAACATGGGCATCCGCACCCAGGGAGAGCTGGTCGAGAAATGCCGCGAGGGCGTGATGGAGTTCCTCCTCATCAACCACCCGCTGGACTGCCCGATCTGTGACCAGGCCGGCGAGTGCCGCCTGCAGGAACACTCCGTGGACCACGGACGCGGCGTTTCCCGCTTCGTGGACATGAAGGTGAAGAAGCCGAAGAACGTCGATATCGGCCCGCGCATCCGGCTGGATGACGAGCGCTGCATCATGTGCAGCCGCTGCATCCGCTTCATGGATGAGGTGGCCGGGGATCCGGTGCTGGGCTTCACCCAACGCGGCACCCACACCACCCTGACCGTCCACCCTGGACGCCTGCTGGACTCCAACTACTCCCTCAACACGGCGGACATCTGCCCGGTCGGAGCACTGACTTCCAATGACTTCCGCTTCCAGATGCGGGTCTGGTTCCTCAAGGAAACGCCGACCATCGACGTGAACTGCGGCACTGGCACCAACATCACCGTCTGGAACCGCGGCAACACCATCCACCGCATCACCCCGCGCCAGAATGACGGCGTGAACAGCAACTGGATGCCGGACTCCCACCGCCTGAATTTCCACTACATCAACAGCGACGCCCGCCTGACCGAGCCGCTGGTGAAGCAAGGACCCGTCCACGAAGTGGTCCCATGGGCGGACGCCCACGCCACCGCCGCCACCGTTCTCAAGACCCTCTCCCCGGACGAAGTGGCGGTCATCGCCTCCGGCCGAATGACCAACGAGGAGCTGTTCCTCGTCAAAAAGCTCACGCAAACCATCGGCACCAGCCACCTTTCCCTGGTCCCGCGCACGGGTGAGGCGGACAAGTTGCTGGTCGCCGCCGACCGCAACCCGAACACCACCGGCGCGAAGCTGGTGCTGGGTCTGGAAGATCCCTACGCCGACCTTTCCGCCATCCGCGAGGGCGTCCGCCGCGGCGCCATCAAGGCGCTCCTCGTATTCGGTGAGGACCTCATCGCCGACGCGGATTTCACCCACGACGACCTTTCGGAACTGAAGCTGCTGATCCAATCCCACATTCTGGCGAACCCGACCGCGGAGAACGCCCACATCGTCCTGCCATCCGCCGCTTTCACCGAGAAACGCGGCTCGATGGTGAACCTGAGCGGCCGCCTGCAACGCCTCAACCGGGCCAACGAACTGCCGGGACAGGCCCGCGACGACTGGGAAATCCTCCGCGACCTCACCGCCGCCATCACCGGCGAAAAGAGCCCGCTGTTCCTCATCGAGGATCTCTTCAAGCAAGTCGCCGAAACGGTTCCCGCCTTCAACGACCTCACCCTTTCGAAAATCGGCCACCAAGGCACGCAGGTGCTGGAGACCGGCTACGAAATCCCCCTCCTCAAGAACGAGGGCGCCCGCAAGGCCGCTGGCATCATCAACGGCTAACCGGACAACCTTTCCGCTACCATGGACATCGTCCCGATCCTCATCATCCTGGTCAAAATCGTCGCGCTGACCTTCATGGTCGTGCTGCCGCTGGTGCCGGTATCCGTTTATTTCGAGCGCCGCTTCTCCGCCATCATCCAGGACCGGGTGGGGCCGAACCGGGTGGGCATCCCGCTCACGCTGTTCGGGGCAAAGAAAGACTTCCACCTCTTCGGTCTGGTCCAGCCCATCGCGGACGGCCTGAAGCTGTTCCTGAAGGAGGACTTCACCCCGGACCATGTCCGGAAAGCGTTCTACTGGCTGGCCCCCGCCCTCACCGTCATCCCTGCGCTGATCACCGTGTGTGTCGTCCCCTTCGGCTCGCCGCTGATGGTCAACGGGGAGGAATACAAGCTGGTCATCGCCGACATCGATGTCGGCCCGCTGTTCGTCTTCGCCGTCGCTTCGCTCAGTGTCTACGGCATCACCATCGCCGGATGGGCCTCGAATTCGAAGTTCCCGTTCATCGGTGGTGTCCGTTCCACCGCGCAGATGATCTCCTACGAGATCTGCCTGGGGCTCTCCGTCATCCCGGTGCTGCTCTACTTCGGCGACCTGAACCTTTCCAAGATCGTCCAGCACCAGGCGGACCACGGCTGGCTGCTGCTGCCCATCTGGGACAAGGACGGCTTCGGCCTGACCATGGAAAAGGCGCTGTTCTGGTTCCCCGCCGCCATCGCCTTCCTCATCTTCACCATCTCCATCTTCGCGGAAACCAACCGCATGCCCTTCGACCTCCCGGAGTGCGAGACGGAACTCGTCGGCGGCTACCACACCGAATATTCCTCGATGAAGTTCGCCATGTTCTTCATGGGCGAATACGCCGCCATGGTCATCGGCTCCGCCATGATCGTAACCCTGTTCCTCGGCGGCTGGTCGATGGGCTTCACGCTCGATTCCCACATCGCGGACTGGAACATCGCCGGATTCGGCCTGGCCGGGCTGATCCACCTCGGCGTGTTCATGACGAAGCTGATCGTCTTCATCCTCTTCTTCATCCTCGTCCGCTGGACGGTGCCGCGGTTCCGCTATGACCAGCTCATGAAGCTGGGCTGGGTGATCTTCTTCGAAGCCGCGCTCATCAACGTCTTCCTGGCCGCACTGATCCTGGCCGCCCCTCAGCTCAAGGGCACGATCATCGCCGTCGGCGCCGTCCTCCTCATCGTCCTCACGCTGGCCGTCATCTGGGTGGCGAAGGTGTCCGAGGAAAAACCCAAGCTGCTCCGGGCCTAACCCTTTTCCCTCCATGGCAATCGTCAAACTCCAGCGCCCCAAACTCGGCCTCGGCGAGAAGATCTACTTCGGCGGCCTCATCAAGGGCTTCATGCTCACGATGCGCCACGCCATCACCTCCCTGCGCGGAAAGTCGATGGGCGCGAAAAGCCTCAACTCCTCCGGTCTGGGCGTGACCATGCAGTTCCCCGAGCAACGGTGGGACGACCACATGCCCAACCACTACCGCGGCGCGCCCACCCTCGTCACCGACGAGCAGGGCCGCGAGCGCTGTGTGTCCTGCCAGCTCTGCGAATTCATCTGCCCGCCGAAGGCGATCAAGATCACCCCGTCCGAGATCCCGTCCGACGACAAGTGGGCAAAGGTCGAGAAGCGTCCGCTGGAGTTCGACATCGACATGATCCGCTGCATCTACTGCGGCATGTGCGAGGAAGTCTGCCCGGAGCAGGCCATCTTCCTCCGCAAGGACTACCTGATCACCGGCCTCAGCCGGAAGGAGATGGTCCACGACAAGAAGAAGCTCTACCAGATCGGCGGTGTCCGCGAGGGCCTCGTGAACAAGTGGAACGAACTGAAATGAAATCGATCTCGGCCTCCATCGTCGTCATTGCGGGTGTCTACGGCCTCGTGGCCGCCGCGCCCCACATCCATCAGGTGTCCGGCTTCATCCTGACCCTGGCGGGCGTCATCACCCTCGCGCTCGGACTCGTCGGCTGGTGGGCCAGCCTTAAATACGACCGCTGAACTTTTTCGAGAATCCCAATGCCCTCCTACCTTTTCTGGCTTTTCACCACCATCATGCTGATCGGTGGCACCGCGGTTGTCGCCTTCCGCAATCCGGTCTCCAGCGCGCTGTCCGTCGTGACCTGCTTCGTGGGACTGGCCGGGCTGTTCATCGGTCTGAGCGCGTTCTTCGTCGGAGTCATCCAGATCCTGGTCTACACCGGCGCGGTCATGGTGCTGTTCCTGTTCATCATCATGCTCCTCGACCTGAAAAACGAGGAACACCGGGCCAACCGCCTCGCCCCCATCGCGGCGGGCATCGCCCTATCGCTGGCATTCGTGGTCCAGCTTCTCGGCGTGCTATCCAAGACGGCGGACAAAGCCGCGCCCGCTCTGGACAAGACCGCCCTCGCCAACTCCGCGGGCCGGTTCCCCGCTGGTTCCAAGATCGCCACCACACTGGGTGAAGGAAAACTGCCCGACGTCCACCTGATCGGCCACACGCTGTTCACCGAATACAACTTCCCCCTCCAGATCCTCGGCGTGCTCCTCCTCGTCGCCACCGTTGGCGTCGTCTCCCTTTCCAAACGCCAGGCTGAATAGTCCTCACACTTGTTGACCGCTGACCCCTGAACCGATGGCTACTCTCAACGACTACCTCCTCGCCTCCGGCCTGCTGTTCGCCATCGGCCTCGCCGGCGTCGTCATCCGGCGGAACATCATCATCGTCTTCATGTGCCTGGAGCTGATGCTCAGCGCCGCGAACCTGAGCCTGGTCGCCTTCTCCCGTTTCAACACCGTGAACGGCCTGCCGGACTACAACGGCCAGATGCTTGTCTTCTTCGTCGTCACCGTCGCAGCCGCGGAGGTCGCCGTCGGCCTGGCCATCATCGTGGCCCTCTACCGCTCCCGCCAGACCATCCACACCGACGAGCTGACTTCCCTGAAGGGATAGAAACCACGGATTTCACGGATTATACGGATTTAATGAAGAGCAGAGCTGACAGCCACCCACATATGGAACTCACCGAGCAGATCATCGGTGCGGCCATGAAGGTGCATCGCGCTCTCGGCCCAGGCTTGGATGAGAAGATCTATGAGAACGCTCTCTGCCTGGAGTTCGCGGCCCAGTCGCCCGATTTCACCCAGCAACAAGCATTCCCGGTATTCTACCGGAAGCGCATTGTGGGCAACCTCATCACCGATCTGATCGTCTCCGACAAGGTGATCATCGAAGCAAAAGCCGCTTCCAGCATCAGCGACATCCACATCGCCCAGACATTGAGTTATCTCAGCATCACAGGACTACAAGTTGGCTTGATTCTGAATTTTCGGCCCCTCTCCCTCACCTTTAAACGGATCGCCAATATTTACCTCCAGGAGAACTCCGAAGTTCACACTGATCCGCGAACACAGAATCTGAATAATCCGTAAATCCGTGTAATCCGTGGTTTCCCATCCCCTTTCCTAACAGACGCACCCATGCCCTGGATCCTACTCTTTCTCCCTCTGGCCGTCGCCGCGGCCAACCAGCTCGTCCTGAAGAAGACGGGCCTGGCACCGCTCGTTTCGACCGGATCATCGGTTGCGACCTTCATCATCGCGGTGCTGCTGCTTGGAAAGACCGGCACCTACGATTTCCAGTGGGCGACCATCGGCGACTTCTCCGTCAACATCGGCGTCCAGCTCGACAAGCTCTCCACCGGCATGATGATCGTGGTGACCGGCATCGGCATGCTGGTCCACATCTTCTCCCTCGCCTACATGAAGGATGACGAGGCGAAGGCCCGCTACTTCACCGGCCTGTCCCTTTTCATGTTCTCGATGACCGGCATCGTGCTGGCGTCGAACTTCATCATGACTTTCATCTTCTGGGAGCTGGTCGGCCTGAGTTCCTACCTGCTCATCGGCCACTGGTATCAGAAAGACTCCGCCGCGGATGCCGCGAAGAAGGCATTCCTCGCCAACCGCGTGGGTGACTTCGGTTTCATGGTGGGCATCCTGATGATCTGGGGCATCACCGGCACGCTGACCTTCGGCGGCATGGCGGACGGCATGAAAGCCTTCGGCGCGGACAACGCCGGTTACTTCGCCCAGAACTCCGCCGCCTACGGCTGCATCCTTTCCATGGCGCTGCTCTTCGTCTTCTGCGGCGCGGTCGGCAAGTCCGCCCAGCTACCCCTCCACGTCTGGCTGCCGGACGCGATGGAAGGCCCCACCCCGGTGTCCGCCCTCATCCACGCCGCGACCATGGTCGCCGCCGGTGTCTACATGCTTTTCCGCGTGCAGCTTTCCCTCGCCCTGCCGGAGGATGTCCTCGCCGGCCTGTTCTCCAGCCAGGTCATCGCTTGGGTCGGTGGCATCACCTCGCTGGCCGCCGCGTTGATGGCGACCCAGCAGGACGACATCAAGAAGATCCTGGCCTACTCCACCCTCTCCCAACTCGGCTACATGGTGATGGCCGTCGGCCTCGTTTCCAGTGAAGCGGGCATGTTCCACCTCTTCACCCACGCCTGGTTCAAGGCGCTCCTGTTCCTCGGTTCCGGTGCGATCATCTACGCCTGCCACCACGAGCAGAACATCTGGAAAATGGGCGGCCTGCTGAAGAAGATGCCCATCACCGGCATCACCTTCGCCATCGGCACCGCGGCCCTGATCGCGGTCCCTTACGTCACCGCCGGTTTCTGGTCGAAGGAGGAAATCCTGGCCGCCGCCTGGAACGGGAACAAGGCGCTGTTCGGCATCGCCGTCTTCGTCGCCTTCCTCACCACCTTCTACATGACCCGCGCGTTCGTGGTCACCTTCCTCGGCAAGCCTCGTGACGAACACGGCGCGGGCCACGCGCATGAAGTCGGCCCGCTGATGTCCATTCCGCTGGTGCTTCTCGCCGTGATGGCGGTGATCGCGGGATTCGGATTCACCACTGACAAGCTCAGCGCTTTCCGCCCGATCCATGAAGGCGGCCACGCGGAAGGCCACTCCATCATCCTCGGTGCCTCCATCGCCACCCTGATCCTTGGCCTCATCACGGGATTCGTCCTCTACAAGGGCAAGGACAAGGACCCGCTCTCCGTCCCGCCGTTCAAGAACCGCTTCTACATCGACGGCTTCTACGACAACTTCCTCGTCCGTTACTTCCAGGACGCCTTCGCCGCCATCGTCCATTTCTTCGACGAGCTTTTCATCAACGGCATCTTCGTCGGCGGCCTGAGCCGCGGCGCGGAGTCCCTCGGCAACGCCTTCCGCAAGGTCCAGTCCGGCAGCCTCCAGGCGTATGCCTTCGCCTTCGGCATCGGAACCCTCCTCGTCATCTACTTCACGGTTTTCTTCTGAGCTTCCGGAGCGCCATTCCCTGAAAACTGAAAACTGCCACCTAGCAAACTTTC
The DNA here is from genome assembly GCF_026625605.1 of Luteolibacter sp. SL250. Classification (NCBI taxonomy): domain Bacteria; kingdom Pseudomonadati; phylum Verrucomicrobiota; class Verrucomicrobiia; order Verrucomicrobiales; family Verrucomicrobiaceae; genus Luteolibacter; species Luteolibacter sp. SL250. Next base: position 1,505,369 of record NZ_CP113054.1, on the reverse strand, counting down.
AAATGCTCGCCCTCCTCGTCTTTCTCCCGATCATCGCTTTCGTCGCGATCCTGCTCGGCGCGCCCGCAAGATCCACCTCCATCGCGGCGGCGGCGATCAACCTGTTACTCGGACTCGCGGCCACGGTCACGCCGAAGGCGGCGTGGGCATTCAACCTGCCTGTCCTGGAAAAACCGGCGCTCCACCTTTCCTTCGCCTTCACGGATGGCATGAGCCTGGTGATGGTGCTGCTGACGGTCATCGTCACGCTGGCAGCCGTCCTCTCCGGCCAGTCCCCCGCCGGGAAAGAGAAACTCTGGTTCGGCTCCTCCCTGCTGATCTCCGCCGGTGCCCTGGGTGCCTTCGCCGCCACCGACCTGTTCTTCTTCTACGCCTTCCACGAACTGGCGCTGATCCCCACCTTCCTGATGATCGGCATCCTCGGCCGCGGTGACCGCCGCGAGATCGCCTGGAAGATCACCATCTACCTCGGCATCGGCTCCATCATCCTGCTGGCCGGGCTTGTCTGGCTGGCGAACCTGACCGGCAGCTACGACATCCCGACGATGATCGCCAACAAGGCGATGATCCCGGCGGAGGCGCAGAAAGGCATCGCCGCGCTGCTGATCATCGGCTTCGGCACGCTGGTTTCCCTCTTCCCCTTCCACTCCTGGGCCGCCCCGGCCTATGCCAGCGCGCCCGCGCCGGTGGCCATGCTGCACGCCGGTGTCCTGAAAAAATTCGGCCTCTACGGCCTGTTGCGCCTGGCCATCCCGCTGGTGCCGGAAGGCCTGCAACAGTGGCTCACCCCGCTGCTGGTCCTGCTGCTCGGCAATATCCTCTGGGTCGGCCTCGTCACCATTTCCCAGAAGCGCCTGGATACCCTGCTGGGGAACTCCTCAGTGATGCACATGGGCTACATCTTCCTGGCCATCGCCGCGCTGATCGCTGTTCCCGGCAACACCCTCGCCGCTCCCGCCGCCATCGTCCTGATGTTCGCCCACGGTGTCTCCATCGCCCTGCTGTTCGGCCTGGCGGACCGCATCGAGCGCAACACCGGCTCGCTCGACCTCGCGGACCTCGGTGGACTCGCCAAGTCCGCTCCGACACTCGCCTTCCTCTTCGGCATCGCCGCCATGGCCTCCATCGGCCTGCCGGGACTGGCGAACTTCTCCGGTGAGGTTCTCGTCTTCCTTTCCGCCTTCAAGGACTACTCCCCGACCGCCGGCCTCGGCCCGGTCCAGATCGCCTGCATCCTGTCCGTCTGGGGCGTGGTCATCAGCGCCGTCTACATGCTGCGTGCCTACCGCCGGATCTTCCACGGCCCGGCCGTGAAGCTCACCACCTCCGCTCCGGACATCACCTTCGCCGACCGCGCCCCCGCCCTGATTCTGATCATCGCCCTGCTCGCCGTCGGCCTGTATCCGAACCTGCTCCTCAATCTCCTCCTCAAGTGACCTCAGTTCGTTCCTGGAATCTGAAAACTGAACACTAGCAAACTCCCTTCCATGCCCGCTTACTATCTCGAAGCCCTGACCGTCACCCTCGGCATCGTCCTGCTGATGGCCGAAGCCTTTTCTTCGGGCAAAAGCAAGGCGTGGCTCGGCATTGCCGGTGCCATCGGCCTGGCGGTCATCCTGATCCTGACGTTCTTCGCCATCGGGACTGACCAAGCTGCCAAGGGGGCGGTCATGGAAAATGGTGTGGCGGTGATGAAAGCAAAGGGTGCTGCGACATGGGCCGAATGGCCGTTGTGGAACTTCTACCAGTTCGACGCCTCCGCGAAGTTCTACAAAATCTTCGCCCTGCTCACCACCATCCTCGTCCTGTTGCTGGCCATTGACTACCGCAAGGTGCTGGCCCGCTTCACCGACCATCCGGGTTCCGAGAACGGCACCGGTGAATATTACTGCCTGCCCATCTTCGCCTGCGCGGGCATGATGTGGGTGGCGTCTGCAAAGGATCTGGCCGGTGCGTTCGTCGCCCTGGAGCTGGTCACCATCACCTTCTACATCCTCGTCTCCTTCATGCGCCGGAATGTCGGCTCGCTGGAGGCCGGGGTGAAATACCTCATCATCGGTGCGCTGAGCACCGGCTTCCTGGTCTATGGCATCGCCTGGGTCTATGGCACCCTCGGCACCATGAACCTCGCGGAGATGTCGCAGGCACTCCTTCCCCGTCTGGTCACCCCCATCGCTTCTGATCCGGTTCCCTACCCTGCCGTTCCGCAGCTTCCGCTCCTCTTCGGCATCGCCCTCGTCCTCATCGGCCTCGGCTTCAAGATCGGCGCGGTTCCGACCCACATCTGGATCCCGGACGTCTATCAGGGTGCCCCCACGCCGACCACGGCCTTCCTTTCCGTGGGATCGAAAGCAGCGGGCTTCATCCTCCTGATGCGCTTCCTGGAACCGTTCCTGGCCAGCGACCTCACCCGCGGCCCGGTCATCACCCTGCTGGCAATCCTGGCCGGTGCCACCCTACTGTTCGGAAACCTGGCCGCCATCTCCCAGTCCAACTTCAAGCGCCTCCTCGGCTACTCCTCCATCGCCCACGCCGGATTCCTCCTCCTCGCGCTGGCAGCGGGCAGCCCCGGCTCTGACAAGGCCCTCAGCTCGAACCAAGCGGCGTCCTTCTACCTCGCAACCTACCTGCTGATGACCCTCGGCGTGTTCTTCGTGCTTTCCCAGATCCGCATCCAGCGCGACGGGGAAGCGGTCAATGACTTCAACGGCCTCGGCAAGACGAACCCGACACTCGCCTTCGCCCTCACCGTCCTGCTCGCCGCTCTGGCAGGTGTCCCGCTCACCGCAGGCTTCATCGGCAAGTTCTTCGTCTTTTCCCTCGCGGTGGACGCCGGTCTGTGGGTGCCGGTGGTGATCGCCTTCATTGGTGCCGCCGCAGGCTTCTATTACTACTTCAAGGTCATCCGCGCCATGTGGTGGTCCGCACCGGCCGACGGCGCGCAGCCGCTGGTCCTGCCCACCATCACCAAGGCAGCCGTGGGCGTCCTCACCGCCGCCGTCCTGCTCTTCGGCGTCTGGCCGCAGCCCATCCTCGCGCTGTTGAAATAAACGGCTTCATGGCCACCTTCAAGTTCACCCGTGACGAATACCTCGCCGCCTCCCTGAGCCTGGCGAAGCAGCGGACGCTCCGTTTCATCCTTTTTCTCGCTGCAGTGGTGGTGGCCATCGCCACCTTCCGGGTGATCCGGAACGACAACGTGCTGGCCGCCGCGCCCTATGTGGTGGCGTTGCTGGTGATGGTGCCGACCGTCATCCTCGTCCTGAGGCATCGGCTGGGAAAGACCTTCGACGCCCAGGCCTCCCTCCGTGAAACCTTCACGGTGGAGATCAACGAGGAAGGCATCCGTTACAGCCACTCCACCGGCACCCGCCTGCTCGGCTGGGACAAGATCCGGAAATGGAGCGAGGACCGCCGCTTCATTTTCCTGTTCGAGAGCGACCTGCACGCGCGCATCCTGCCGAAGCGGGCGCTGTCAGAGGAGGAGGACCGCTTCGTCCGCGACCGCCTGTCCGGCTTGAGCGGAAACTGATGCGGTGACATCATCGCCAGGAACGGAGCGCGGACTTCAGTCCGCCTGGCTTCGCAAAGCCGTGATTCCAGATGCGGACTGAAGTCCGCGCTCCAACAAAAAAGCCGCCCCGGTTTCCCGGGACGGCTTCATGGATATCAGTCAGGAAGAATTACTTCTTCTTCGCTGCCTTCTTGGCTGGCTTTGCAGCCTTCTTGGCCGCGGCTGGCTTGGCACCGCTGGCGCGCTTCTCGGCGAGAGCGGCCTGGGCGGCGGCAAGACGGGCGACCGGCACGCGGTATGGCGAGCAGGACACGTAGTTCAGGCCGACCTGGTGGCAGAACACGACGGACTCAGGGTCACCACCGTGCTCACCGCAGATGCCGAGCTTGATGTCCGGGCGGGTCTTGCGGCCCTTCGAGACGGCGGTCTCGATGAGCTGGCCGACGCCGACGGTGTCAAGCGTGGCGAACGGGTTCTTCTTGAACACGTCGCTCTCGGTGTAGGGCATGAGGAACGCGCCCATGTCGTCACGGCTGATGCCGAGCGCGGTCTGGGTGAGGTCGTTCGTGCCGAAGCTGAAGAACTCGGCGTTCTCGGCGATCTGGTCGGCGGTGAGGGCACCACGCGGCACTTCGATCATCGTGCCGACCTGGTATTCGAACTTCACCTTCTTCTCGCCCATGACTTCCTTCGCCACGCGGTGGACGATCTCGGCCTGCAGGTCGAACTCCTTCTTGAAGCCGACGAGCGGGATCATCACCTCAGGCTTCACCTTGATCTTCTTCTTCGCCACGTCAGCGGCGGCTTCGAAGATGGCGCGGGCCTGCATCTCGGTGATTTCCGGATAGGCGATGCCGAGGCGGCAGCCGCGGTGGCCGAGCATCGGGTTGAACTCGTGCAGGTCGTGCACGCGCTGGATGATGGTTTCCACCGGCACGCCGATCTTCTTGGCGAGGTCCAGTTGTTGCTCCTTCGTGTGAGGGAGGAACTCGTGGAGTGGCGGGTCCAGGAGGCGGATGGTGGCTGGGAGGCCTTTCAGCTCCTTGAAGATGCCGGTGAAGTCCTCACGCTGGTAGGGGAGGAGCTTCGCGAGGGCTTCCTTCCGGGCAGGAAGGTTGGTCGCGAGGATCATCTCACGCATCGCGTCGATGCGGTCACCTTCGAAGAACATGTGCTCCGTCCGGGTGAGGCCGATGCCCTGCGCGCCGAAGGCGAGGGCGATGCGGGTCTGCTCCGGGGTGTCCGCGTTGGTGCGGACGGACATGCGGGTCGCGTCGGCGCACCACTTCATGAGCTGGGTGAAGCCCTTGAACTTCTCGGTCGCCTTGGCGGCCTTGTCGTTGCTGACGATGCCCGCGATGATTTCCGAAGGAGCGGTCTTCAGCTCGCCACCGTAGACGGTGCCGGCGGTGCCGTCGATGGACATGAAGTCGCCTTCCTTGAAGGTCTTGCCACCGGCGGTGACGGTCTTCTTGTCATAGTCGATCTCGACGCCTGCGGCGCCGCAGACGCAAACCTTGCCCATCTGGCGGGCAACGAGTGCCGCGTGGGAGGAAACACCACCCTTGGAGGTGAGGATGCCTTCCGCCGCGATCATGCCGCGGAGGTCTTCCGGGCTGGTCTCGGTGCGGACGAGGAGGACGCGCTCGCCGCGTGCCTCCGCGAGAACCGCGCGGTCAGCGTTGAGGTAGACCTTGCCGGAGGCGGCGCCAGGGCCGGCCGGAAGGCCGGTGGCGATTGCCTTGACCTTCTTGACCTCCGCGGCGTCGAAGATCGGGGCAAGGAGCTGGTCGAGCTGCTCCGCAGGGTTGCGCAGGATGGCGGTTTCCCAGTCGATGAGCTTCTCCTTGACCATGTCCATGGAGAACTTGAGGGCGGCGGCGGCGGTGCGCTTGCCGTTCCGGGTCTGGAGCATGAACAGCTTGCCTTCCTGGACGGTGAACTCGACGTCCTGGACGTCCTTGAAGTGTTTCTCAAGGATGGTGCGGACCTTCATGAGCTCGGCGTACGACTTCGGCATCGCCTTCTTCATGTTGATGACCGGCTCAGGGGTGCGGACACCGGCGACGACGTCCTCACCTTGTGCGTTCACGAGGAACTCACCGTAGAACTCGTTCACACCGTTGGCAGGGTTACGGGTGAAGGCCACGCCGGAACCGGAGGTTTCACCGGTGTTGCCGTAAACCATGGCCTGCACGTTGACGGCCGTGCCCCACTCGGCGGGGATGCCGTACTTGCGGCGATACACGATCGCGCGGTCGTTCATCCAGGAGGAGAACACGGCGCCTGCGGCACCGCGGAGCTGGTCCCAAGGATCGCTCGGGAAGCCCTTGCCGGTGCGCTCCTTGACCAGCGCCTTGAAGCGCTTGACCAGTTCCTTCTGGTCGTCGGCGGTCAGGTCGGAGTCGATGATGTCCTTGCCGTATTTCTCGTGCTTGAAGTCTTCGATGACGACTTCGAAAGGCTCGTGGTCCTCACCTTCGCGCTTCTGCACGCCGAGGACGACGTCGCCGTACATCTGGACGAAGCGGCGGTAGCAGTCCCATGCGAAGCGCTCGTTCTTGGTGACGGCGGCGAGGGAAAGGACGGTCTGGTCGTTGAGACCGAGGTTCAGGATGGTGTCCATCATGCCCGGCATGGAGTCGCGCGCGCCGGAGCGGACGGCGACCAGCAGGGGGAGGCCCTTGGCATCGCCGAACTTGCTGTCCATGATCTTCTCCATGTTGCGGACACCGGCTTCCATCTGGGCCTGGAGCTCCTGCGGGTAGCTCTTACGGTTCGCGTAGTAGTAGGTGCAGACCTCGGTGGTGATGGTGAAGCCGGGAGGCACTGGCAGACCGATGCGGGTCATTTCCGCGAGGTTCGCGCCCTTGCCGCCGAGAAGGGCCTTCATGGTGCCGTTACCGTCGGCCTTGGCTGCGCCCCAGGTGTAGACGTACTTGGTCTTCTTACCGGCGGGCGCTTTGGCTGCGGCGGTGGATTTTTTGGCGGCCGTCTTGCTTGCAGCGGACTTGGCTGCGGACGGGGCGCTTTTCTTGGCGGCAGGCTTAGCGGCCTTCTTCTTGGTTGCCATCGTGGTTGGTATGTCAGGTTATTGGCTAGGGCTGGGATTGCAGGAAAAATGCAACTCAAAACCCCAGCGCAAGGCGCGGGAGGCTAACAACAGGTGCAACTCTGTCAATCGGACAGTTGCCACAAATGCGCGGTTCCACCCACGTTCCACGGGCGTTCCGCGGTCCGCGCCCCGGAACTCCGCCGCCCCCCATGGAACCATTCCCCGGCTTGCTCCTTGCCATGCTCCATGACCTCCCGTATCGGATTCGGCCATGAAAGTCCCCGCTTTGCTGGTCTGCGCCACCTCCTTCGCCTCCGCCCATGCCGCGGAACTCACGCCGGAGGAAACCAAGGAACTGATGGCGGGGGTTAAAATGGTCGAGGCAGCCTTCGAGAAGAAGGATGTTCCCGGCATGGTGGAGCACACCCACCCGGCGATCCACAAACTGCTCGGGGGGAAGGAAGCCTTTGCCAAGGTCACGGAGCAGGCGATGGCACAGATCGCGCAACAGGAGATCCGGGTCTTGGACAACCAGTATGGCCCGCCTTCCAAAGTCCATCTCAGCGGAACGGACCGGATCTGCTTCATCCCGCGCACCAACGTGATGCACATCAAGGACATGAAAATCAAATCCACGGGCTTTCTCATCGCCATCCGGAGCGAAGGCCAGCCATGGAAATTCCTTGATGGCGCCGCGCTGCGCCAGAATCCCGAACTGCTGAAAACCCTGTTCCCGGGCCTGCCAGATGATGTCGAGCAACCGGAGAACCGCATGGAACCCATCACGGATTGACCCGCCCCCGCCCGGAAGCAGCGGATGCAGGAAAGCGGAAGCCGCGGCGGGTCACTTCACCCCGTTGAACTTCTCCAGATCGTAGCCGATCTTCTTCGCCGCCAGGTCGTAGATGCCGAAGAAGGATTCCACCTTCTGCTTCTCGCCTCCCCGCGCGCTCACGGAGAGCAGCAGCGACTTCGAGTCCGCGGCCCAGCCGGTGAAGCGGACATAGACGTGGTCCATGGCGTCGGCCTTCTTCCGGTCGCCACCGCAGGCGGCAAGCAGCGCCACGTCACCGATGTCCGGGTCTTTCTCCTCGTTGTAGATCATCCCGTTTTCCCGGCGGAAGGCTATGAGATTGATCCCGAGACTGGGCCCGCCGGTCTGGACGATCATCCATGAATCATCCGGCGAGACAAAGACCTCCGTATTCGCAATGGAGATGGCCTCACACAGCTTTTGCGCGGCGGATTCGCCTTGGTCCCCCTCCGAGATGAAAACCTCCGAGACACCGTTGTCCCCGGCGTTCACTACATGCCAGGCGATCTTCCCGCTGGCGGAGACACCATCCTTCCTTTTTTCCTGCGCCACCACGGCGGAGAGGCCGGCGAGAAACACGATGGAAACGACGGCGAGGAATTTCATGGCGGGGGTAGTTGGACTTTCCGGTCAGCGCAGGCCGCGGAGCAGGAACTCCGCGTTCGTCTTCGTGCCCTTGAGATTGGAAAGCAGCGACTCGATCGCATCACCGATGGGCTGCTGCGCGAGCTGGCGGCGGACGTCCACCACCTTGACGAATTCATCCGGGTGGTAGAGGCGGTCGTCATTCCGGGTGCCGGACTGCGGGATGTGGATGGCGGGGAACACGCGGCGCTCCGCCAGCTCCCGGTCCAGCCGGACCTCCATGTTGCCCGTACCCTTGAATTCTTCGAAAACGACGTCGTCCAGACGGCTCTCCGTCTCCACCAGCGCGGTCGCCAGGATGGTGAGCGAGCCCCCCTCCTCCACGTTCCGCGCGGTGCCGAAAAACTTCCGCGACTTCTGCAGCGCCACGGGGCTCACACCACCGGAGCCGATGGGGCCGCCCTGCATGGCGGAGTTATGCCCGCGCGCCAGGCGGGTGAGGCTGTCCAGCAGCAGGATCACGTCCTTGCCCTGCTCGACCAGGCGCTTCGCCCGCTCGATCACCATGTCGGCGACCTGCGCGTGGCGCTTCGGCGCTTCGTCGAAGGTGGAGGCGAAAACCTCCGCGCCCACGGTTTCCTCAAAGTCGGTGACTTCCTCCGGACGCTCGTCCAGCAGCAGGATCACCAGCTCCGCTTCCGGGTGGTTGCGCTTGATCGACTTCGCGATCTGCTTGAGCAAAATGGTCTTTCCGCCCCGCGGTGGCGCGACGATGAGTCCTCGCTGGCCCTTGCCGAGCGGAGCGATGAGGTCGATGACACGCACGCCGAGGAACTCCGTCCCCTCCCCTTCCAGGTGGATGCGTTGGTCCGGGAACAGCGGCGTCAGTTTGTCGAACTCCGTCGGTTGCTGGAAGTCCGCGACCGGGATGCCCTCGATCTCGATGACATCCCCGGCGGTCATGTACTTGTCCTTCTCCCGCGGTGCCTTCACGTGGACCTTCACCTTCTGGCCGATGCGGAGGCCATGTTCCCGCAGCAGGTTCGCGCTCACATGGATGTCATCCTGCCCCGGGCGGAAGCTCCGGTGCGGATCCCGCAGCATGGCGAAATTCTCCTTCACCCCCTCCAGGATGCCCTCGCAGACGATCTCCGCACCTTCCTTGCCGTAGAAGCACAGCAGTTCATAGACGAGCTGCGTCTTGGGGATGCCACCGGGGATGCGGGCCGGGACGGCCTCCGCCATCGCCTGCAGCTCCGCGAAGGATTTCAGGCGCAGTTGGTTCACATCCACCAGGGGCGGAACCGAAATTTTCGGCGCGGCTTCCTCAGGGGCTTGTTCCTCAACAGCGACGGCACCTTCCGCCGGGGCGGCTGCTTCCACCGATGGCGCGGCGGCCGGCACATCAGCGGGAATTCCGTTTCCGGCTTCGGAAGATTCGATCTCGTTGGAACTTGTCATGGGGAATGCTTGGCAGAACCGGCGGACCTGTGCCTCCAGAACCTCGGGCGGACCCTCGTTCCAGAACACCACATCCGCGCGGCGTATTTTCTCTTCTCCGGGGAGTTGGGCATCGATCATCGATTCGATCATCCGATCATCGAAGCCGTTGCGCCGTTTCACACGCTCGATCTGGCTCCGCCGGGAACAGGCAACGACGATCACCTCATCCTGGCCGAAATCGAAGCCCGTTTCGAAGAAAAGGGGGATATCGGCGACGAAAATCCCCGCGCCATTACTGGCACCACGCTCCAACAAAGCAAGACATTCCTTCCTCACCCGGGGGTGCAGGATCCCTTCCAGTTTCCTCCGTTCCGCCGGATCTCCGAACACTTTCTCCCGCAGAAAACCCCGGTCCGGCTTCCCGCCCGTATCCACCGCACCTTCACCGAACGCCGCCGAGATGGCCTCCGCGACCTCCTCATCCCCCTCCAGCAAAGCCCGCACCGTCGCATCGCCGTCAAAGATCACCACCCCCGGCAGCAGTTCCCGGAACCACCGGATCACCGTCGATTTCCCCGAAGCGATTCCCCCCGTGAGAGCAAGCACGCGCATATGCTCATCAGTAAGGAGGGTGGACACTCCTGTCCACCTCTTCCGGAAAGGCAGGAAAGTCCGCTACCGGCGCGCCCCAAAGATGATCCGTGATCCATGACTGATGAGACGTGGGACAGGAGTGTCCCACCTCCTTGCTCCATCCATGCGGGACGAGGATGATTGCGGCCTGAAGACCGGCGCTCCCAGCGGGCTGATGGGCGACAAAAAAACAGGCGGAGGATTTCTCCTCCGCCTGCATGGAATGGGTCAGTCTGTCAGAGCAGCCGCCTTATTGGGGCAGGCTGATGTCCGGAAGAACTCCTGGAGGGAAGCTCGCATCGCCGCCGGTAGAGACCGGGGTGGATGTCGGGGCGGAATCCGGTCCGCGGAGCGGACGGCCGGTGGCATCGATGATCTGCGCGGTGACGAAGATGATCAGGTTGCTCTTGATCCGGTTCTCGGACTTGCTCTGGAACAGGCGGCCGATGAACGGGATGTCACCCAGGATCGGCACCTTGTCCTCGACGTTCTGCACGTCTTCGCGCATCAGGCCACCGACTGCGACGGTGTAGCCGTCATAGATGGTGAGGGAGGTGTCAACCTTGCGGGTCGAGAACACCGGCATTTCGATGCGGTTTTCCGTGATGGTGACGGTGACCGGGTTGCCCAGGATGTCCGTGGAGGGCGACTGGATCGGGCTGCCGTAGTTGATGAAGCCTTCGAACTCGACGATTTCCGGGATGAAGCGGAGCTCGATCACGAAGTCGTTCTCACCGACGTTCGGCTCGATCTCGAGCGTCACACCGGTGTTCCGGGTTTCGAACGCGGTCGGAGTCGCCGGAGTGACCGGGAACATGCCGGAGCCGCCACCCAGACCGCCGACGATACCGCCGCCGGTGCCGCCGGTCGCACCGACGCTGTTCGGAAGTTCCGGGGGTTCGTATTCGGTTGGGTAGATGAATTCGCGGATGATCTCGATCTTGGCCTTCTGGCCGCTCTTCGCCATCACGGACGGTGCGGTCATGAGGTCGGTTCCCTTCTTCTGGGCAAGGCCGCGCATGATGAGCTGGACCTGGCCGTCGGAGAACAGACCGGTGAGGGCCGCGATGCCCGGTGCCACGTTCGCCTGCTGGGCGGTGCGGTTCGGGTTGTTGAGGATCGCGTCGATGTTGTTGCGGTTGATCGCCTGGTCACCGGAGCGGAGACCGCCGGTCATGATGTTGGTGACGTTCTGGGTCGGATCCGCCGGGAAGCTCGGCAGAGTCAGGCCGTTGACCGGGTTGACGAAGTCACCGGAACCACGGAAGCCACCGCTGCCGATGGTGCCGCCGCTGCCGAAGAGGTGGTTTTCGGAAAGACCGAATGGGGAGACCACCCAGTCGAAGCCGAGTTCGTCCGTGTTCTCCTGGGAGACTTCGACGAACTTGGTGGTGATCTTGACCTGCTTCGGCGCTGATTTGGCGATGACGTCCACAAGGCTCTCGATCTTTTCGAGTTCGCTTGGAGTGTTGCGGACGACCAGGTTGCCACCAGTCAGGGTCACGGAACTGCCGTCCGCGAAGGTGATGCCGTTGCCGATCAGGAGTTCCCGGATCGGCTTGCGGGCCGAAAGGGCCGAGGTGCCGGCGGCATCGCCACCGCCGAACGGATCGACCGGCGCCGCGGCACCACCGCCACCCGCACCCTCAAGTGCGGTCGCGAAATCAGGCGGCACGCTGAAGGTGCGCATGAAGAAGTCTTCGCCGGTTTCGTTCTGGGGAACGAGGGTGACGGAGAAATCATCCACCTTGAAACGCAGCTTGGCAGCGTCGCAGATGTATTGGAGGGCGGTCTGGAGTGGCACGTTGCGGACGCGCAACTGCGGGATGCGGATCGTGGATGGATCCGGAGCGGCGGCGAGCGTGTCGGCCGGGGCGGAGCCATCCGCCGCAGGGGCGGGGGCCGCCGCCGGACGTGGACGGCGGACGATGAAGTTCACGCCCTTCTTCGCTGGATCCAGTTCCATGGTGTCCAGTTCGATGGAGCGCATGCGGAGGAAGTCGATGGCTTCCTCAACCGTGGTGTCTTCGAAATCGATCCGCGGGACGATGATGGTCCTCAGCTTCTGCGTGATGTAGGCGACACCGGAGGAGTCACCGGAACCACCACCGGTCTGCGGGGCGAAGTCCGGCACGGTGGCTGGCACAGCCAGTTCCCAGGCCTTGTCCACTTCCATCAGAAGCTCGGCGCGGGTGTGGTCATAGGCAGCGCGGTAGTAGTCGGACTTGGCGGCGGCGAGACGCTCCAGGCCGCGGCGGGCCGCGGAGTTGAAGGGGTCCTTGCGCAGGACGTTCTCATACTCGCGCTTGGCGTCGTCGTATTTGCCGAGATTGTAGTTCCCTTCCGCCATGTAGAGGCCGCGGCGGACGGCATCGACATTCTGCGTGTGTTCGTAGGTGAGGGCAGGGTTGGTGCGGATCGGGTCGTCCAGGTAGCTGAGCTCACGCTTCGCCGCGGCGTTCTCCGGATCCACGTTCGGCGCGAGGACGCCATCCAGGAGCGCACGGGCTTCGGTGTACTTGCCAACGCGGCGGTGCTGCTGCGCCAGGGCCACGCTCGCATCGGCGAGGTGGGCGGTATATTCCAGACGGCGGTCCTCGAGGCTTGGTGCGTCAGGAAGGCGGTCCAGCGCCTCGCGGTACTTGTTCACCGCGACCTGGTAGTCAGCCTTCGCATAGGCTTCGCGGCCTTCGCCGAGAAGTCGGTCACCATCCACCACCGCTTCCTGGCGGCGGATCATTTCGCGCTGGGCGAGCCCGCTATAGCTGCCACCTTCACCCGCCGTGGCGACCGTTACGGTCACCGGCATGGAGGTAGCCACCGCCATCAACGCGAGGGCGGTGCGACTGGAACGATACATTGGCGTTTTTTGCATACGTGATTTCGGGTTTTTGGCGGTGTTATGAAACTTTGGAAAGAGATTTTTTCGGGGACACATCAAATCGTTATTTGTAAAGTCTAACGTTTCGGAATTTCGATGGATTTTTTCGATCCATCCGGTGCGGTATACTCCACTTCGATCTTCTCCGGAGTGACGGATTTCAGGAGGTAGTCCTTCTTGTCGGAGTTCGCCGGGAGACCGAAAGTGGTGTTTTCCTCGACCTTGAACTCGGCTCCGCCCTGATCGAGCGCATCCAGCTTCAGCACCGCGGTGCGGTCATACTGGCTGTAGGCGGGGATCTCTTCCGGATCGCGGAAGTTCTGCTTGAGCTCGTAGATCTTGCCCTTCTTGTTCGCCTTCTGGTCTTCGACCCGGACGAACTTGAAGTCCTGCTCCATGTTGAGGCGCTCGTTCTTCACCTTCCGGGTTTCGGAGCCGAGCAACTTGAATCGGCCTTTCATCGTACCTTCGGCGAAGAAGATCTCATCCGGCTTCACCACCCCGCCGGCGGGAATCCGGTTGGTGCCGCCCTTGTTGTCGCGGTAGTTGAATCCAAAGCCGCCGTCGGTGTCGAACCCGGGACGGAGGATCCAGTTGAGGCTCTCATCGCCGACATAGACCAGCTTGTTGATGAGCGCGGGGAAGTCGGACGGGTTCGTCGGGTCCGTCTTGGCATTGAACTCCTCGAGGTTGGAGAAACCGTCGCTGTCCGGATCCCGCAGCGGGGAGTCGCCGAAGCCCGGGTCCAGGCGGTACTGGAGCCACCACTGGTTCGGGATCGGAGGATGGATCGGATCCCCGCCGTAGGGATCCACCGGTTTGGACGGATCCGACTTGGAGATGAACAGCGGGATGCCGGTGAAAAGATTGACCGGGCGGCCCTTGTCATCCGCCTGGTCCCACTTGCGCTTGTTGCCAAGGGAGGCGGACGCCTTCGCAACGAGATCCGCATCCTTGACGGCGGGATTGTCATTGCCGGAGCCTTTGAGTTCGGTCGCGAAGTCTTCCTCGACCTTGCCGACCTTCAGGAAACCGACGGCTGCCAGACCAAGGGCAATGACCGCGGCACCGCCGAGGGCGGCTTTCTCATAATTTTTCGATAACCAGGACATGGATGAAAGCGGGTTTTAGAAGGGATGAACCTCAGAATTTTTTCGCGGGAAGGAACTGCATGATGTCGATGCGGACGAAGACGTAGATGTCTTCCGTGCCAAGCACCTGTTGGAGGATCCTGCTGGTATCCACCGGAGCGGGTGCAGGAGCGGCTTCAGCCGGTGCGGCGTCCGCAGCGGGAGCGGCGGCGGCCCCATCAGCGGCCGGAGCGGCCTCAGCAGGGTCCGGAGGCAGGGCGAAGCCACCATCCGCAGGGGCGGCGGCATCCGTTGCAGGCGCCGGTTCATCGAACTTCGCATCCGTGGCCAGCGGCGGGCCTTTCCGTTCGTTGGAAATGCGGACGGAACGGACGACGTAGTAGTGCTTGTCCGATCCCGCGATGGTGGAGAAAAACTCACGCGCGGCGGCTTCGGAGCCCTTGAAAACGACCTCCACCGGAAGCGCACGGGCAACCTGGCCGGTCTCTTCCTTGAAGGCGGCGCCGTCCTCTTCCACCAGCTTTTCGCGGCGGACGTTGACGAGTTGGGAGACGCCGGGCTTGGCCAGGGAGAGCATCAGCTCCTTCATCGCCCCCAGTTCGAAGTCGAGGATACCGGTCGCAGCGCCTTTGGCGAGGGAACCCGTATAACCTTCGAAACCGAGGAAGAACACACCCGGCACCTCCGTCTTGCTGGCCTGGAAGGCGGCAAGAACCTCCGTGTTCGCGGCCTGCAGGCGGTTGGTGAATTCCTGCGGAGGGATATTGTCGAGCTTCTCCGGGCGGAATTTCCCGAAGGAAGTCTGGAGCGCTTCCGCGGCGGCCTTGTAGTCGGCCACGGCCTTGCGCTTGCCCTGCTCGTTGGCGGTGGTGGGGTACAACGCGAGGTTCTCCGCGTCGTTGGTGATGGTGGTCTGCTCTTCGTAGGCCGCCTGGGCCTCGGCATATTTGCCGGAGAACTGGAGGCCCGCGACGATCAGTCCGGCGGCACCCACCAGGGTGATTCCGCCGAGGGTGGCGGCAAACTTGTTATCCTTGATCCAACTCATATGAGGTCAGTGAAAAATGTTCCGATGGGGTTTTATTTGATGGCGACGGGCTTTGCCAGGGGCAGCGTGACCTCGAAGGGGAATCCCAGTTCACCGCTGCCGGCGTTGCCGACGGAGACCTTCAGGATCTGTTCGTCCTTGAGGGTGACGGGCTTGCCGTCCTTGCCGGGCAGGTCGAAGTTGAAGGCCTGCTTGTTCTCCCGGATCTTCTTGAGGATCTCGGAAACCACGTTCTGGCCGGCCGGGTTGTCCCGCCAGAAGCCGCGGATGCGGATGGCGTTCGCGTCCGTGAGGGAAGCGGGCTTCGCGGCCTGGCCTTTCGCCGGAGCATCCGCGGTGAGGACCAGGAGATTCGTCTGGCCGTAGGCGGAGCTGAAGAAGTCAGCCTTGACCATGGATTTCGGCTGGCCGGCTTTCGGGTCCACTTTGGTGTCCGCCAGGGGGTTGTAGCCATTGAGCGGCTCCAGATCGGTGATCCAGACGGCGTCGCTGGCGAAGGACCCGCGCACTTCGGAAAGAAGGTCATACCAGTAGGCATGGTCGTCTTCCGCCTCGGTGTAGCCGGAGGCCACCTTGCGGATGCCTTCCTCTTCGCGGAGGAGGCCGCGGATGTTGTCGGCGATGGGGTTGAGCTGCTCGTTGGTCTCCGTCAGCGGCTGGAGTTTTTCCTTCTCCGCCTTCTGCCAGGCCATGTATTGCAGGCCGGCCCATCCACCGGCACCCAGCAGCACCAGGGCCGCGGCACCGATGAGGAATGGCTTGCGGCGGTCCGCCGCGCGCGCCTGCTCGACCACGGCCGGGACCAGGTCGATGTTGATCTTGGATTTGCCCAGACCGCGCAGGCCGAGGCCGATGAGTTCACCGAGCAGGTGCCCCTCGCGCTGGAGCACGGCTGGATCCATGCCCTTGCCCGCGGTGACGATGCCGAGCGGATTGAAGAACTCCACCGGCAGGTTGAGCTTCTCCTGGAAGAATTCCAGCGTGTAGGGCAGGTTCGCACCGCCACCGGCCAGGATCACGCGCGTCGGCGCGCTGCCACCCTGCTGGCTGCGGTAGTAGTTGGTCGTGCGGGCGATTTCCGCAGGCAGACGGGTCAGCGCGTTGCGGACCACTCCAGCCAGCGCGGCGACACTTTCCTCCAGTTGTTCCGTGTGGCCGCCTCCCAGCGCCACCATGCCGTGCTGCACCTTCGTGCCTTCCGCCTCCATGAAGGAGACGCCGTATTCCTTGGACACGGCGGCGGTCACCGCCGCGCCGCCGATGGCGATGCTGCGGGTGAAGAAGCGCTTGCCCTCGATGTAAAGCAGGTTGCTGGTCCGCGCGCCGATGTCGATGAGCAGGACGGTCTCCGCAGGCTCGCCGTAGGCGGCGCGGAAGGCATTGTAGAGCGCCATCGGCGCGACATCCACCTCGACGGTGCTGAGGCCGGAATCCGTGACAGCGGTGTTGATCTCGTCCAGCGCGTCGCCCTTGATGGCGACGATCACGACCTCTTTCTCGCCCGGGTTCTCGATCAGCTCGTAGTCCCACACCACCTCGTTGATGGGGAAAGGAACGTGCTGCTGGGCTTCAAAGGTGACCAGTTGCTCGATGTTGTCCTCCTGGAGCGGAGGCAGCTTGACGAAGCGGGTGAAGACGGATTGTCCGGAGATCGCATAGCGGACCCTGGACTTTCCGACCTTCAGCTTCTGGGCGAGGCTGGCGACGGCGATGCGGGTCTGGGAGACGCGGGCGGCCTCCATCGCGGGATCCGCGACGATGGTTTCGGATTCGTAGGCCTTGAGGACGAGCCCTCCGCCTTTCGCGGCTTCGAATACGGCCATGCCGATTCGTTGGGAACCAATGTTGAGGGCGACGGTTGCTGGGGTATCAGCCATGATGCGTTTTTTGTGGAAATCGGAAAAACAAGGAGAGGCGTACCGGAATATTCCGGCACGCCGAAGGCAGGGAGGATCAGCGGCGGACCGGTGCCTCTTCCGCGTAGCGGTCCCACCACATCACGCTGAAGGGGGTTTCCTTCTTGCTCAGGAGGGGCACGGTGTCCGTGCGGGAGATCTTGTCAGAGGCGGCGTTCCACCAGCCAACCTGGCCCTTGTTGGTGTCGGCGGCGAGTTTCTCACCGTTGACCAGAACTTCGAAGCCGACGTATTCGACCGAGCCCTTTCCGGCCCTGTCGCTGCCCGTGAGGCGCTTGAGTGAAGCCGGGGCGAGGTAGACGGAGGAGAAGACATCTTCCTCAAGGGCGATGTTCACATACTCGATGTCCTTGGTGAGCAGCAGGAAGGTGCCGCTCTTCTCCGGGTTTTTCACGGCGATGTACCACTTCACCGTCATGCGCTCCAGCGTCTGGGACTTCGGCGCGGGGGCCATCTGGAACTTGAGTTTCGTCTCCACTTCCAGCCAGTCCTTCGGCTTGAAGGCCTTGCTCTTCGCGCCACCGAAATCGGTCGGGGAAGGAAGATCATCGAAGCTGGGTTTTTCTGCGGTGACTTTCACTGCCTGGGCAACCGCAGAAGCGGAAAAAGCCAGGGATGCGGTGACTGCGACGGCTGATACGGCGATTTTTTGAAAGAAAGGAATCATGAGAATCGGGTTTCCAAGATAACTAGGTGCTGGGTGTCCGGGTTGACCAGAGAAAAGCTCGGATCAGAATGAAAATTATTTCGTGTAATTACAAATGAAGTCCCCTTCCGCCGCAAGCGATTGACGGGACGCCCCGGGTGGTTCTCCATGGGGCATGCCGCGCCCGCAACCCATCCTCAACCGACCGAACATCGTTGGCAGCTTCGGCCGTGCCGGAACGATCCCGGCCACGTCCGCGGAGTCCGCTGCGGCGGCCGCGGACCTCCTGGAGATCCGGCTTGATCTGCTGGTGGCGGAAGGCACCACTCCGGAGCGCGGGATATGGTCGCATCTTCTGGATATGCCATTGCTTTTCACGGCCCGGCGGAAAGAGGAGGGAAGCCCGATCGAGTTGAGTCATGCAAACCGCGAAAAACTCATCCGGCTTGCCATCGTGGATGCCGCGCTGATCGACATCGAGGTCGCCAGCATCAGCGAGATGTCCGCCGTCGTCGAGGAGATGGCGCACCTGGGACTGCCGTGGGTCGCATCTTACCATGACTTCGGGAAACTGCCGTCCACCGCCGCACTGGAGACCGCCGCCGCACTGGCGAGGGACGCCGGCGCCGCCGTCTTCAAAGCCGCCGCGCGGATGAATTCCACGGCGGACGTCGCGCGTCTGGCGGATTTCCAGGCAGCGGACCACGGCCTGCCGGTGGCCACCATGGGCATGGGCCCGCTGGCCCCCGTCTCGCGTCTACTATGCGCGCAGTACGGCAGCGTGCTGAACTACGGCTTCATCGGTGAAACACCGACCGCCCCCGGCCAATGGAGCGCGGCTTTCCTGAAGCAAGCGGTGTCAAAACTCGCGGCGGTTTGATCCGCCCCACGGCGGAGCCCCTCCCCTCCCGCCCTCATCCGATGATCTCGACCGGCGCGTCCGGCAGCGCCTTGAGAAAGAGATTTCCATATCTCTTTGTGAGAATCCGGTTGTCGAGGATACATACCAATCCACTGTCCCTGGCGGTGCGGATGAGACGGCCGACACCCTGCCTCATCTTGAGGATGGCCTCCGGCACGGAGTAGTCCATGAAGGGGTTCCCCCCCGCCGCCTCGATGGCCTCCAGGCGGGAGGCCGTGAGGGGGTGGTCCGGCACCGCGAAGGGCAGCCGTGTGACCACCACGTTGGACAGCGCCTCACCAGGAACATCCACCCCCGTCCAGAAACTGTCGGTGCCGAAAAGGACACTGTGCAGGTCATTCCGGAACTCCTCGATCATGCGATGGCGGGGCAGACCGTCGCCTTGCATGATCAGACGCCAGCCCTTCCGTTTGAAAAATCCCTCCAAACGCTGCGCCGCGTCCCGCATCATGCGGTAGCTGGTGAACAGGACGAAGGCGCGGCCCTCGCTCTCGCTCACCGCCTGGCGGATGCCCTCCGCCAGCAGTTCATCGTAGCGAGGCGCGTTCGGTTCCGGCACGGACTTGTAGATCCTGACCTTCATCTGTCGCTGGTAGTCGAACGGACTGCCGATGCTCAGCGCGCGGCAGCTTTCCGCCCCCACCCGCCCGCGGAAGTATCCCAGGGCAGGATCCCCCACGCCGAGTGTGGCGCTCGTCAGCACCAGGCTTTTCGGTCCGGAGAAAAGCAACGGGCGCAGCCGGTCGGCCACGTTCACCGGGGCGGCATGCAGGCTGTAGTGCGTCTCCTCCCGGCCGCCTTTCTCCACCCAATAGACGCTGTCTTCGGAAGATTGGTCGAGGAACACACCGACCGCGCCATGCGCCTCACGCAGCTTCCGTGCGGCGTCCTGCAGCTCCGATTTCGTCGCCTCCGACTCGACATCCGCGGCGATGGTGTCCAGCTCCAGCCAGAGGTTGCGCAGGGGCTCCGCCAGCGTGTTGGGTACCATCTCCGGCTGGCGCACACGGTGTTCCTTCGCATGGCTGGCGAAAGCCGCGGCATCCCCCAACCGGTGGAAAAAACGGTCCGCCGCCACCAGGGTCTCCTCGACCGCCATCATGGCGGACGCTTTCCGGAAGGACTTCAGCAGGCCTTTCCGCGTCCGCGGATGATAGAGCCGCTGGAGATCGAACTTCAGTCCGGCCTGGGAAAGCCGCAGCCCGAGCTGCACCGCCGCCACCTGCTCGATGGTGTGGGCCTCGTCCAGCACCGCGAAATCATTCGGAAACAGGAAGCCCGGAGCCTTCGCGGACTCTTCGTCGCCGCACATCTCATCCGTGTTCATCAGGGCGAAAAAGAGCGTGTGGTTCACCACCACCAGCTTTGCGTCCGCCGCCGCCTTCCGCGCCTCCTGGAAGAAGCAATCCCCGCGCGGCCCGCAGTAGCGCGCCGTGCAGAGGTGCGCCTCGCTGCACACCTGCAGCCAGACCTTCATCGACGGCTGGAACTCCAGGTCGCTCAGCGTGCCGTCTCGCGTGCCCTCCGCCCAGCGGCGGATGGCCTCCAGTTCCTCGCTCTCCGTGGTGGTGAAAAGATCCCCCGCCTGTTCGCGCGCGCGCTTCAGCCGCAACGGGCAGAGATAGTTCTGCCGTCCCTTCAGCAACACCGCGGGCAGTTCCTCCCCCAGCACCTTGCGGACGATGGGGATGTCCTTCCGGACGAGCTGTTCCTGCAGGTTGATCGTGTGGGTGGAGATGATCCCCTTCCGCCCGGTCTCCAGGGCGAAACGCGCGGCGGGCACCAGATAGGCGAGGGATTTCCCCACCCCGGTCCCCGCCTCCGCCACCAGCGGAGACGCCCTCACCAGCGCCTCCGCCACGGCCACCGCCAGTTCCTGCTGCTGCGGCCGGTATTCGAAATCCCGGGACTTCGCCAGGATCCCCTTCGGCGAAAATGCATGCCGCACCGCCTCCCCCAGTCCGGGCAGCGGTTGTCCTTCCGTGATCGCGATCATGCGGCCCCATCGCACTCCGCGATCCCCCCTCCTGCCAAGCTCAACTTCGGAGTACGCCCCCAGAGTTTCCGGCCACGGATGACTATTTCCTGTCCTCCCGGGCAGGGAGCCCCCATAGTCCGCCCAAATCGTTCCCGGACCACAATGCCATTCCAGCCATCCATCGTCGCACTGCTGCTCGCCGCCACACTGGCCGCGCTGCCCGCCGCGGCGGTGGAGCTGCCGATGGACCTGGGCACCCTCACCACCCGGGACAACAAGGTCTACGAGAACGCGAAGATCATCGGTTCGGACGCCGTCGGGGTCAAAGTCACCCATGATGCCGGCACCGCCCGCGTCCCCTTCAACCGGCTGCCACGGGAACTGGCGGAGAAATTCGAGGTGAAACCCGGTGCCGCCGCCGAGCAGCTCCGCAAGGAGAAGGAGGATGCCGCCGCCCACGACCGGGAAACGGCACGCGCCATGGCCAAGGCTGACAGGGAGGCTGCGGACAAGGCCATCGAGAAAGCCCTTTCCGATCCCGCCAGGCTCGAGGCCGCGCTGCCGGAGGACATGCGCCACACCGCCTTCGAGGAGATGATCGAGGCGCGGGACGCGGATGCGGGCAGACGCATCACCTACCTGGAGAATTTCATCGAACTGACCTACCGCCAGATTGATGGCTCGAAGAAGGAAATCCACCGGCGGTCGGAGCAGGCGGCGAAGGCATTTGAACAAGGCCGGGCGGAGGAGCAGGACGATGTGAAATCCCGGGTCAAGGTCAACCGGCGTCCCTCCCGGATCTACGCCGGACTCAGGGAAGGTGACCGGATCAACCAATGGATCGCCAAGGAGCGCGAGAAGATCGGTGAGGCGGAGGCACGGATCGCCAAGGCGGCGGCGGAGATCCGCTCCCTGAGAAAGAACGCCGGATCCCCTGACTGAGAATTTTCCGCATGTCCTCCACCATCCGCCCGTTCGCCACTGCGGACACCGCTGACATGTCCGTCCTGATGGCGGATCTCGGCTACCCATCCACCGAGGAACAGGTCGCGGAGCGCATGCGCTCCATGTCCGCGGACTACTACCACACGCTGGTCGCGGAGGTGGAGGGCCGGGTCGTCGGCTTCATCGGCGTCATCGTCCTGCCGGTCTATGAATACTCCATCCCCGTCGGCTGGATCCTCGCCCTGTCCGTCGCGGAAGGCCACCGGCGGAAAGGCATCGGCAAGGCGCTCATCGCCACCGCGGAGGATGACCTGCGTTCACGTGGCATCGAGGACGTCCGCCTCCACAGCGGCCTCCAGCGCGATGACGCCCACGAATTCTACACCCGGCTGGGGTATGACAAGACGGGGTATCGGTTCAAGAAGCGGCTGCTTCCATAACCTCCCCATCCATGCTGCGGCTCCTCTTACTGCTGGTTATCCCGCTGTTGATCCAGGCGTGCGCTTATCAGCAGCAAACGCAACCCACCCATGACATGACATCCTACCGGGACTCGTTGGCGGATGCCATCCGCAGCGCGGATACCGTCCGGATCATCGAACAGTCACATCCATTGGATACGGAAAGTAAGGCTGATTCCGGAAAGCCACGCCGGATCCACCGGCAGGTGGATCTGTCCCCCACCGCCACCGCATCCCTGGAAAGTTCCATACGGTCACTGGACCCGCGCGCGGAGGACATCCGGACCCGCTGCGCATTCATCGACCATCATGCCATCCAGTTCCGCAAAAAAGGAACCACCACCAGCACCCTGCTCATCTGCTTCAAATGCGCAGCCGTCAGATGGGATGGCAGCGACCGCCTCCCACCCAAGCATCTCCTTTCCGCTCTCCATGGATCCCTCGTCTCCCAGGGCTTCCAGCCGGAACGGGACTGGGCGAAACTCGCGGAGGCACCATAGAGACCGTTCATCTCGGAGTGGAATGACCTATCCAAGACGTCAGGGAGAACTACACTTTCCACGCATCAGGGATTTGAAGGAGGGGCACCTCCAGCTCCCGCGATATCCGCTTCCACCTTTCTCAGGTCATCCACAACCTTCACCTTGGAGGGATGTCGCTCACCCAACCCGGCCCGTTCGAGGATCTGCATCCGATCCACAATCCGGTCCCTTTCACGCCGCAGTCTGTCGAGATCCGTTTCGACGGGACGCAGCTTGGACCGGGTCGCATGCATTGCGTTGCCCTGATCCTCCGTTTCCGCTTCGGTTCCGGCTTTGGCAATCAGTCCATCCCGATGCCGGATGTTCCCTGGCTTCGCGGACGCCTTCCCGCCCGTGCTTCCGGTCCCTGCCTGCGGCATCCCACCAGAAATGATCAGAACAACCACGGCACACCCCAGAAGAAGGATTCCAATGACGATAGCTCTACGGCTGGAGATTTTCATGATCCTTTATCCGCCGGGAAGTATCATGAACCTGACGGGGGTGGCGAGTGCTTTCGCCCTGTCCCCGCTCACTCCACGTCCCCCACCGGACCGGTGAAAGAGGCAGCCATGATCAGCCCTGCCAACCCGGTGGCGAAACGCCACAGGCCATAGCCGAAGATCAGCGCAGGCACGGCGACGACGCGCAGACCCCATACCCGGAATCCTTCCAGCACAAACCAGCCGGTGGAAAAGATCAGAACACCCGCAGCGAGGATCAGCGCACCGGTCCATACCTTCCGCCACTCCCATGCGCGAAGTTTCCGCAGGCGTTCGCGGCGGGCCTCGCCATACATCTCCCGCGCCAGCTCGGGCGGCACCTGGTTCACCTCCAGCATGTGCATGATCTCCGCCTCCGGCTCCCCCCACATGACACGGCGCAGCACCCCGTCACGGATACCTGCCTGGACCGGCCTTTCCTCGTTCCATGAAGCCATGCTCCAGTCCATCGCCCCGGTGCGCCGCCGTCACGCATGGAGTTTGCGGCCGCACAACCACTGGCACACATCAAGGACAAGAAAAAGCCGGTGTCCCGCGAGGAGACACCGGCCACGAAATCAAGGTATGACCTTGGGAAGGGAGGCTTACCAGCCGCCGCCGTAGCCGCCTTTGCCGCCACCACGGTTGCCACCGCCGCCTTTGTAGCCGCCGCCACCGCCGCCCTTGTAGCCACCACCACCGCCGCGGTTGCCACCACCGTAGCCGCCGCCACCACCACCGCCGCCGTAGCCGCCGCTACGTGGTGCGGATTGACGGGGTTCCGATGGATTCACGCGCAGGGCGCGGCCTTGGAAATCGGTGTCATGCAGTGCTTTGACAGCTTCATCCACGCGGGACTGGTCCGCAAGAGTCACGAAGGCGAACCCCTTGGAGGATCCGGTGTCGCGGTCGGTGATGATTTTCACCGATTGCACGTCACCAAAGGCAGCGAAAAGTTCGGCAATATCAGCTTCCTTGGCGGTATAGGGCAGGTTGCCCACATAAATATCCATATCTATAGTTCTTTCTGTTAACGCATTCCTACAACTTGGCGGGGACTTTGCGTTACAGAACCGGTCAAGCAAGACCGGACGGATAATCCGCTGACGATCAATCCTCACTCGATAAGGGAAGGGATTTCGAATAGCAATTTAATTCGGAATTTTATTTTATATCGAAATCGTAAATGAATGAAACGACGACGGAAGGAGCACTCATCTCCCCCTTTCCCGCGTTGCCAGATAGTTCGACAGGTGGTCCCTGCGCTCCGCCTTCGAGATCTGGCGGATCCACTCCCGAGCCGCATCGTAGTCACCAAGGTCCACGGAAATGGCGAAGCCACCCATCGCTGCGGCGTCCCTGTGTTCCCAAGCCATGGTGGTGGCGTTCTTCTCATACCAGTCCGCCGCGGCGGCGGCGTCCACCTTCGC
The DNA here is from genome assembly GCF_026625605.1 of Luteolibacter sp. SL250. Lineage (NCBI taxonomy): Bacteria > Pseudomonadati > Verrucomicrobiota > Verrucomicrobiia > Verrucomicrobiales > Verrucomicrobiaceae > Luteolibacter > Luteolibacter sp. SL250. Next base: position 1,481,004 of record NZ_CP113054.1, on the reverse strand, counting down.
CCAGGAGCTGAAGGTATTGCTCAGATCCATCAGCGGCTGTGGGCCTGCACGCGCGGCGGCCAGCGCGGCCTCCGGGTCGCTCTTCACCCACGCTGACATGAGCGAGCGCCGGTAGGTCTGCAACGCGTTGCGGCCATCACCAAGGTCCGGGATGCGCTGCATCGCATCGACCCTCGCGGGGATATTCAACAGGTTTCCGTTCTTGAGAACCTCCACCATCCCCTCCGGGGTGAGCAGCCCCTTTGCGTAGAGCCCCGCCATCGTTTCCATCCGCGTGCGCTGCCCCGCCACATCCCCGGTGGCGGCGTCACGCACATGGAGCTGTAGCAGCGGGGACAGCGTCGTCGCCAGTCCGTTTTTCGTGAAGCCCGCCGCTTCCAGTCTGGCGAAGAAGTCCTTGAAACCCGGCGAGGTGAGATACGCCGCAAGCTCCTCCGGCTGGCAGCGCTGGCACAGGCCACGCATTCCGGCGGACATCTCCTGCGGCGACAGCCCCAGCAGTTTTTCATACAGCGCCTGGTCCGCCAGCTTGGCGTAACGGAAGAACACCTCCAGTTGGTGGCTGCGCACGGGACCCGGATCCGTCTCGATCAATCCCCACGCCTCCTCCGCATGTCCAGCGGCACACAGCGCCGTGATCACCTCCCGGGATGCCGCCGCGCGCGAGCGGATGTCCTCGATCCTCCGGGCCACCACCAATCGCTCCCGCGCTTCGGCGGGGGTCATGCCCACCTTCGGCGGAGCGGGCCTTTCGCGCCGGCTCGTTCCTCCCGCTTCAATCCTGTCACCCGATGGCAGCGACCGACCCGCCTCCCGAAGAGATCTTGATCCATCTGGCATCAGAAAAATCCCTCCGCCGCCCAACATCGCCACGACCAACACACTCGCACCGATCCCCGCCATTCTCCCTTTTGTCATCTGCCATCACCAACGCCTGCGGAAGGAAGAATCCCCCGGGAAATCCACGGATCGATTGGTTAGGGAGTCTGTTGGAAAAATCGGGTAAGGCCATCAGGGAATCGGAACCACCGGATGATGGCACATCCGCACTACCTGACGGTTGGGAATGGGAGCGAAGCGGACATAGCGGATATGCCGCAAAACCGTCCCTGCCCAAGATGGCATCGGCGGGACGCCGATGCCACGGCCTGCTGCGGGACGCAGCAGCCACATTTGCTCCCATCAGACGATCTCCCAGCCCTTGCGGATGCTTTCGCGGATGAACTTGTCCGCTTCCGGCAGGCCCTTGGCTTTCATCTCCGCCGCGTCCCAATGGATGGTCTTCTGCATGCGCAGGGAGAGCACACCGAGCAGGATGATCTCCGTGAGATGCGCGCCGAAGCCGAACGGGCTGTAGGCTTCCTCCGTGCCCTTGCACGCGTCGATCCAGTTGCTGTAGTGGCCGCCGGGCAGCCGCTTGATGCGGGCCGCGGGCTTCGGATGGGTGGCGCCTTTTTCCGCCAGAATGAGATTCGGCGGACCGCCATTTCCCGCAGCCCAGATGACGCCCTTCTCCCCGATATAGACGCAGCCCCGGCCCGGCAGCTTCACGCCCTCCATCAGCGGGTGGGTCGCCGGCATGAGGCCGCCGTCATACCAGGTGAGCTTCACCGGTGGGCGGTCGCCCTTCGCATCGAACTCGAAATTCACGATCGAGCCATACGGCCCGATGTCGGCGTTCATGCCGCCCGCGCCGGAGCCTTCGATCCTGGAAGGAAGCTGCAGATCCAGCGCGCGCACCGCGCTGTTGAGATCATGGCAGCCGATGTCTCCCAGGCCCACGGTGCCGAACTCCCAAAAATCACGCCAGGCCACCGGGAAATACGCGAGATCGAACGGACGCTCCTCGCGCGGTCCCAGCCACAGGTCCCAGTTCAGCCCGGCGGGCACCGCAGCACCGCCCTGCGGCGCGCCTTTCATGCCCGGGTTCCACCTGCCGGTGCCTGCCCACGCGTGGACTTCACGGATGGCGCCGATGGCTCCGTCCTGGATCAGCTCGATGGTTTCGCGGGTGCCGTCGGATGAGTGGCCCTGGCTGCCGAGCTGGGTGGCCACACCGGTTTCCTTGGCCACCTTCGCCACGTGGCGGGCCTCCCAGATGTTATGGGTGAGCGGCTTCTGGCAATAGACGTGCTTGCCCGCGCGCATGGCGTAGGCGGAAACATAGGCGTGCAGGTGGTCCGGCGTGGCGACCAGCACGGCGTCGATGTCCTTCTCCTTTGCCAGCATCTCGCGGAAATCCACGTAGTCCGCGCAGCGGAACGCCGGGTCCTTTTTCTGGTAGTGGGCCTCGATCTCTTTCTTCACCGGCAGCCGCCCGGCCACCCCCTTGTAGTAAAAGGCATCCAGGCTGAAGGATTCCGCGGGGTCCGCGATGGCGATGATGCGCACGTCATCCAGCTTCAGGAGTTGGCGCATGTCCGAGCGGCCCTGGCCGCCGGTGCCGATGATGGCCACGTTCACCTTGTCATCCGGTCCCAGCTTGCGCGGCGCGCCGGACGCATGGCGCGGCAGGAAGGTGAAGGCGGCGGAAGCGGCGGCGGTCGCCTTGATGAAGTTTCTCCGGTCGGTCATGCTCATGGCCCATCAATACACCATGCGGCACGGCGGCGTTTGCCTCTTTTCGACCGATTCCCGCCGCTTATCGGTCAAGCGGGCACGGCTCCACGCACATCCTGGACGATCAACTGGAGCGTCGTCCTGCCGCGGAACGTATTGCGGTCGATGGTGAACGCCACATCCCACGGCGGGTCCGGCAGCGCCTTTTCCCCCCCGCCGAAGAACACGGCATCCTGCTCATGGTAGCCCTGGCGGAGCATGAAACGGAGGTGCTGGTTTTTCATCCGCACCGGCGGGCGGCTGAGCGAGATGCCCCGTGAGATGAAAACCGGCTGCGGGTTCCCGTTGCCGAAGGGCTGGAGCAGGTCATAGCTGTCCATGAACTCCAGGCAGAGCTGGCCGAAGCTGATCTCCGCATCATAGTAGAGGGTCGGCCGCAGTTGTTCCTCGTTCGTGTTCCGCCGGACGTAGTCGGCGAAGCGGTCGCGGAAGGAAGGAAGCCGCGCTTCCTCGATGGAAAGACCGGCCGCCATCGCATGGCCGCCGCCTGCCAGAAGATCGTCACCACAGGCACGGATGGCCTCGACGAGGGACACCCCCTCGATGCTGCGGCCGGAGCCTTTTCCGATGCCGTCGCCGTCGATGGCGATGACGAAGGTCGGCTTGTGGTATTGCCGCATCAGCCGCGATGCGACGATACCGACGACCCCCGGATGCCACTCCCGCGAGCCGATCACGATGACCGGGTCCCGGTTCGGAACGAAGTCACGCTGGAGCTGTTCCAGCGCCTGCCTGCGGATGAGGTTCTCATGCTCCTGCCGGGCACGGTTGTAGTCATCCAGCTTCAGCGCCAGGTCCATGGCCAGCCTGCGGCAGTCGGTGATGAGGGTTTCCAGCGCGTCCTCCGGCACATCCATCCGCCCGGCGGCGTTCAGCCGGGGACCGATGCGGAAGCCGACGTCCATGGAGGTGGCGTGGCCGTTCATGCCCGTCACTTCCTGTAGCGCGCGCAGCCCGGGATTCAGCGTGCCGGGCAGGTGGCGCAGGCCGTGGCGCACCAGCAGCCGGTTTTCCCCGACCATCGGCACGATGTCGGCGATGGTGGCGACCGCCACCAGGTCCAGCAGTTCCTTGAGATCCAGCGGCACCTGCCGCGTCTTCAGCAACGCGTGGCCCACCTTGAAAGCGACACCGGCGGCGCAGAGGTAGGTGAAATCGTCACCGCGCTTCGGGTTCACCACCGCCACCGCGGCGGGCAACTCCTCGGCGGGTTCATGGTGGTCCACGATGACCACATCCACGCCTTTCTCATTCAGTTCCGCGACTTCCTGGACGGAGACGGTCCCACAGTCCACCGCGATGAGGAGGTCCGGCTTCGGCCCCTCTTTCATACAGCGCTCCAGCGCCGCACGGTTCAGCCCGTAGCCCTCCGATCCCCGGCGCGGGATGAAATGCCGCGGCTCCAGACCGTAGCTGCGGAGGATGCGCCGCATGATGGCGATGGAGGTCACGCCATCCACGTCATAGTCGCCGAAAATGCACACCCGCTCCCCACGGTCCACCGCCAGCAGAATGCGCTCCACCGCGGCGCGCATGCCGGGAATAAGGAACGGGTCCGCGAGGTCCGCCAACCGGGGGCGGAGAAAACTTTCCAGGCGATCCCCGACGGGCAATCCCCGTTGGAGGATCAGATGCTCGAGGATCGCGGGAAATTCAGCGGAAGAACCGCTCCCGATGGTGTGAAACGGTTCTCCGCGGGCAATCCATCGGAAAGGTTCGGCTCGCATCAACGTCCGGACATTCTAAATACCCCGCCGCCCCGGTTACAAGATTTGAAATTGGAAACGCGCTTGCTTACCCCTCCGGACACTGGTGGGACAACCCGTCCGCCGTGACAAAGCGCCCACCCTCACTGTGTCACTTTGGCGCGAATCGGCCATTTCTGTTAGGGAATGACGCACCACATTATCCAAATTTCTTTCTGGATTCCAACGAGTTAAATCACTCGAAACACCCGTGGCATGCGCCCTGCGAAAGGCTGGCATCATCATTCACCCGTGCCTGTGTACGGGACCAATCGAAAGGAACCCACTTATGTCAAAAATTCTCGGAATCGACCTCGGAACCACCAACTCGTGTATGGCCGTCATGGATGGCGGTGAGCCAACCGTGCTGGAGAACTCCGAGGGCGCACGCACCACCCCTTCCGTCGTCGCCTTCGCGAAGAACGGCGAACGTCTCGTCGGCCAGGCCGCCAAGCGCCAGGCCGTCACCAACCCGAAGAACACCATCTTCTCCGCCAAGCGCCTGATCGGCCGCAAGTTCAACGAGCTGACCGAAGCGGACAAGCGCATGCCCTACGCCATCGTCGCGGCTGCCAACGGCGACGCCCACATCCAGGTGGAAGTGAACGGCGAGAAGAAGACCTACTCCCCGCAGGAAATCGCCGCCATGGTCCTCGGCAAGCTGAAGGCCGACGCCGAAGCGAAGCTGGGCGAGTCCATCAAGCAGGCCGTCATCACCGTGCCCGCCTATTTCAACGACTCCCAGCGGAACGCCACCAAGGCCGCCGGTGAAATCGCCGGTCTGGAAGTTCTCCGCATCATCAACGAGCCGACCGCAGCCGCGCTCGCCTACGGTCTGGACAAGAAGGCCGACGAGAAGATCGCCGTGTATGACCTCGGCGGTGGCACGTTCGACATTTCCGTCCTTGAGATCAGCGAAGGCGTCTTCGAGGTGCTCGCCACGGACGGTGACACCCAGCTCGGCGGTGACGACTGGGACAACACCCTGATCTCCTGGATCGCCGGTGAGTTCAAAAAGGACCAGGGCATCGACCTTTCCGGCCAGCCGGACGCACTGCAACGGATCAAGGAAGAGGCGGAGAAGGCGAAGATCGCCCTTTCCTCCAGCCAGTCCTACGACATCAACCTGCCGTTCATCACGGCGGACGCCACCGGTCCGAAGCACATCCAGCTCAGCCTCACCCGGTCAAAGCTGGAGCAACTGACCGACAGCCTGTTCGAGCGCACCAAGAAGCCCGTCCGCGACTGCCTCAAGGAAGCCGGTGTTTCCGCCAGCGACATCGATGAGCTGGTCCTCGTCGGTGGTATGACCCGCATGCCGAAGGTGGTGGAAACCGCCCGCGAGCTGGCCGGCCAGACCCCGCACCAAGGCGTGAACCCGGACGAGGTCGTCGCCATCGGCGCCTCCATCCAAGGCGGCGTGCTCCGCGGTGACGTGAAGGACGTCCTCCTTCTCGACGTCACCCCGCTCACCCTCTCCATCGAGACCATGGGCGGCATCGCCACCGCGATGATCGAGCGCAACACGACCATCCCGAAGAAGACCTCGCAGGTGTTCTCCACCGCCGCTGACAACCAGCCCGCCGTGGACATCCAGATCTGCCAGGGCGAACGGAAGATGTTCGCGGACAACAAGAAGCTCGGCAACTTCAAGCTCGACGGCATCGCCCCGGCACGCCGCGGTGAGCCGCAGATCGAGGTGACCTTCGACATCGACTCCAACGGCATCCTCCACGTTTCCGCGAAGGACAAGCAGTCCGGCAAGGAGCAGAAGATCTCCATCCAGGGATCCTCCGGCCTCTCCAAGGACGAGATCGAGAAGGCCAAGCAGGACGCCGAAGCCTACGCCGAGGAAGACCGCAAGCGCGTCGAGAAAGTCGATGCCAAGAACAAGGCGGACAACCTCGTCTTCCAGGTCGAGAAGCAGCTCGGTGAACTGGGCGACAACGCCCCCGCCGAACTCAAGTCCATGCTCGAAGGCAAGGTCCAGGCCGTGAAGGACGCGATCTCCAGCGACGACCTCGACCGCATCAACTCCGCCGTCGCCGACCTCGAAGGTTCCCTGCAAGCCCTCTCCCAAGCCGCTCAACAGGCAGGCGCGGGCGCAGCCCAACCGGACGTCGAACCCGCCGGTGACGAGCCGGCCTCCAACGAGCCGAAACAAGCAAAAGGTAAGGTCGTCGACGCAGAGGTGGTGGATTGATTCCCCTCGGCTCCTCTATACCCAGCTACTGATTCAGCTTATTGTCTGATGTCGCTGACAAACAAACATCAACGCCTCGCCGCGCTGCGACCGCTCTCTCCGGAGTCGGTCGCCAGCCTGGCCGCGGCGTTCGATGTGCGGATGGTATATGAGTCGAACTCCATCGAGGGCAACACACTCACGCTCCGCGAAACGGAGATCGTCCTTTCCAAGGGCGTCACCGTTTCAGGAAAGCCGCTGAAGGATCATCTGGAAGCGGTGAACCTGATGAAGGCGTGGGAACAGGTGAAGGCACTCGCCCAACCGGACGCGATTCTCAGTGAGCGCGATCTGCTCGATCTCCACCGCATCGTGCTGACCAGCGTGGAGGACCAGCACGCGGGTTCCTACCGGTCATCCTCCGTCCGCATCGCGGGTGCGAAGATCGTCCCGCCAAACCCCGTGAAGGTTCCGGACCTGATGGAAGAACTTTTCGCGGAGACCGCCGCGATTTCCGATCCAATCGAACGCGCCGCGAAACTTCACCACGGCATCGCCCGTATCCACCCGTTCACGGACGGCAACGGCAGGACCGCCCGGCTGGCGATGAATTTCATCTTGCTGGCCGCCGGTTATCCTCCAGTTTCCATCCCCACCGAACTCCGCCAGAACTACTACAAAGCCCTGGAGGCCGCCGATGAAGGCGACTCCGCGACATGGCTCCAATTTCTCACCGATCAACTGAACCACGAACTCGACGAATGGCTGTCCGCCCTCGAAGCGGCATCGGAGGCCGTTGATCCCTGAACACTTTCCACGCCGCAAGCGCGGCGTGGCTTCTCACAACAAACCAAACCAGAATACACAGACCATTATGGCCAACATCAAACCCCTTGGACAACGCGTCCTCGTCAAGCGCATCGAAGCCGACGCCATCAGCGCCGGTGGCATCGTCCTTCCGGACACCGCCAAAGAGAAGCCGCAGGAAGCTGAAGTCCTCAGCCTCGGCACCGGCGGCCGCGACGAAGACGGCAAGCTCATCGAGTTCACCGTGAAAGTCGGCGACAAGGTCCTCATCTCCAAATACGGCGGCACCGAAGTGAAGCTCGACGGACAGGAAGTCCTCATCATCTCCGAAAACGACATCCTCGGAATCGTCGCCTGATCAATTCTGAAAACTGAACACTAGCAACTAGCAAACTCTCATTATGGCCAAACAACTCCAATTCGACGAAGCAGCCCGCCAGGCCCTTCTCCGCGGTGTCGAGAAACTCGCCCGTGCCGTGAAGGCAACCCTCGGACCAGCCGGCCGCAACGTCATCCTCGACAAGAAATTCGGCTCCCCGACGATCACCAAGGACGGCGTCTCCGTCGCCAAGGAAATCGAGCTTGAGTGCCCTTACGAGAACATGGGCGCCCAGCTCATCCGTGAGGTTTCCAGCAAGACCTCCGACATCGCCGGTGACGGCACCACCACCGCGACCGTGCTCGCCGAAGCCATCTACAAGGAAGGCCTCCGCAACGTGACCGCCGGTGCCAACCCGATCTCCCTGCAGCGCGGCATCCAGAAGGCCACCGAGGCCATCGTCGCCCAGCTCAAGCAGATCTCCAAGGCTGTCTCCGACACCAAGGAAATCGCACAGGTCGCCACCGTTTCCGCCAACTGGGACACCGAGATCGGCAACATCATCGCCGAAGCGATGGACAAGGTCGGCAAGGACGGCACCATCACCGTGGAAGAAGCCAAGGGCATCGAGACCACCCTCGACGTGGTCGAAGGCATGCAGTTCGACAAGGGCTACCTGTCCCCTTATTTCGTGACCAACCCTGAGTCCATGGAAGCCCTCCTCGAGAGCGCCTACATCCTCATCAACGAGAAGAAGATCTCCTCCCTGAAGGACATGCTTCCCCTCCTTGAGAAGGTCGCCAAGACCGGCCGGCCGCTGCTCATCATCGCCGAAGACGTCGAAGGCGAAGCCCTCGCGACCCTCGTCGTCAACAAGCTCCGCGGCATCCTCAACATCGCCGCCGTCAAGGCTCCTGGCTTCGGCGACCGCCGCAAGGCCATGCTGGAAGACATCGCCGTCCTCACCGGTGGCCGCGTGATCACGGAAGACCTCGGCATCAAGCTGGAGTCCGTCGAGCTCAGCGACCTCGGCGAAGCCAAGCGCGTCGTCATCAGCAAGGAGAACACCGTCATCGTTGAAGGCGGCGGTTCTTCCGACGGCATCACCGGCCGCGTGAACCAGATCCGCAAGCAGATCGAAGACACCACCAGCGACTACGACCGCGAGAAGCTCCAGGAGCGCCTCGCCAAGCTCGCAGGCGGTGTGGCCGTCATCAACGTCGGTGCCGCCACCGAGACCGAGATGAAGGAGAAGAAAGCCCGCGTCGAAGACGCCCTCCACGCGACCCGTGCGGCCGTCGAGGAAGGCATCGTTCCTGGCGGTGGCACCGCCCTCATCCGTGCGCAGGCCGCCGTCGGCGACCTGCCACTGGAAGGTGACGAACTCACCGGCGCAGGCATCATCGCCCGTGCCGTGGAGGCTCCTCTCCGCCAGCTCGCCGCCAACGCAGGCCGCGAAGGCGCGCTGATCGTCTCCAACGTCAAGACCAACAAGGAAGGTCACGGCTACAACGTCGCCACCGACAAGTATGAAGACCTCATCGCTTCCGGCGTGGTCGATCCTACCAAGGTGACCCGCTCCGCCCTGCAGAACGCCGCGTCCATCGCCGGCCTCCTGCTCACCACCGAAGCTCTCATCACCGACCTTCCTGAGAAGGAAGCCGCGGGTGGTGGCCACGGTCACGACCACGGCGGCGGCATGGGCGGAATGGGCGGCTTCTAAGCCATCCCTTCCAGCGCCCGTTCGCTGAGATATCTGGGAAAGCCGGGTGGGAGACCATCCGGCTTTTTCTTTCCCTTTTTACTTTGCAATACAAAGTGAATGGGATTTAAGGGATTCCACCATGAAAACACGATACCTCGCCTGCCTCCTCCCGCTCGCGTCCTCCCTGCTCCACGCCGGAGTGAAGGAAGGCGACTCCGTCCAGGTCACCGTCCGCGGCATCCCCGCCGTGGAGCAGGAGAAAGTCAACGGGGCCTACCGCGTGGGTGCCGGGGGCCTGCGCCTGCCTTTCCTGAAGACGCGCCTGCCCGTGTCCGGCATGGAGCCGGAACAGATCGCCTCGGCGGCGGAGCGCGCCTACATCGCGGCCGGGGTTTATCAGACGCCCGCCATCGACGTGGAGATCGTCCGCGGCGCGGATCAGAAGGGGGACATGGCGATGGTCAGTGTCGGCGGTCAGGTCCGGCGTTCCGGTCCGGTCGCCTTCCGCCAGAACATGACGCTGCTCCATGCCATCCAGGCCGCAGGCGACCGGAATGAATTTGGCAGCCGCAACATCCGCCTGATCCGGAACGGCAAGACCACCGCGCTCGATTTCCGAAAGCCTGAGCACAAGAACCTCGTCCTCATGCCGGACGACTCCATCATCGTCGAACAGCGTGGCATTCTCGAAGGTGCCAGTGATTGAGTGTCGCACCCGGCCAATGTCTTTGAGGTTGGAGCAAGTATCAGGACTGACCGGCATTTCTGAACCACGGATTGCACGGATTACACGGATTCGGGGGCAATGGGATTCCTTTGGAAGGCAATCCGTGTAATCCGTGGTTGAAAATGCAGCATGATCATAAGACCCGGACTTGCTCAAAGAGACCCGAGTTGAACGCCATGGACGAGGAAGATCCCATCGAAATCCCCATCACCCCGGAGCTGGACCTGCACACCTTCCGGCCATCCGAGATCAAGGATCTGCTGCCGGAGTATTTCCACGAATGCCGCGCGCGCGGGATCTCCCGCATCCGCGTCATCCATGGCAAAGGCACCGGCACCCTCCGTGAAACGGTCCACCGCCTGCTGCCGAAGATCCCCGGCGTGGTCTCCTACCAATATCCCGCGGAAGCGGATGCAGGCTCCTGGGGAGCCACCTGGGTGAATCTGGAGTGAATCCGCATCTTGGGGCATCGCCCGGTGTTTTCCTTGACACTCCGGAGGGGGTATAAAAGCATGAAAGCCGCTATGAAAGCCCCCCTGATCTACCTCCTGTCCGCCGCCGTGCTGACCTCCGAAGCCGGAGCGGCCGCGTTCATGCTGGATTTCGGGCCGACGGACGCAACGCTGCCATCAAACAGTCCGCTGCATACAGTGACACCAGGCACCGGAACCACATGGAACAAGGCGGGGCCTTCCGAACCGGCCGCCGACCCCGCCGGTCCGTTCAAGTGGTCCGACAACACCAACGCCACCGGCGTGACGGTGAACATCGGCACGACGGCTGACACCACCAGCTCGACCACCCTCGATCTGGCCGTCCAACCGAGCCGTGCAAACGCTCTCGGAGCGCAGTTTTCAGGTGGCGGACACATCTACGAGTCGGGCGCTCCGGGGCGCGATGGCATTTTCCACCTCACCAGCAACACCGCAACCGGCATCCAGGTCGCAGGCCTGCCGGCAGGAACCTATGAGGTCTATGTCGCCGGACGGAACACCTCGAGCAACGGAATCTATTCCCTGAATTTCCATGCGGGCGCGGGGACGGCGGGAGCCAACTTCGACTACTCGGGCTATGCCACCAAGACCCTGTCCTACAACGGAAACACCGCTCCGACGGCATGGGTGGAGGACTCCCACTATGTGAAATTCACCGTGGTTCTGGACGGCGTCCAGGCACTCAACATCGCATCCGCCAGTTCGGCGAGGGGCTTTCTCAATCTCGTCCAGATCGTCCCGGTTCCGGAACCTTCCACCGCACTTCTTGCCGGAATCAGCCTGGCGGGATTGCTGCGCCGGAGGAGGATCCGCCGTCCTTGAGAGGTTCCAGGCGGGCTATCTGGAGAAGACCACGATCCGCTTGTCCCCCCGCTCGGACAACAGCGTCAGGGTCTTCCCGTCCTTTGAAAATCCGACGGACTCCGCCTGGGCCATGCCGTGCGGGCCGAGAAAGACGGGCAGCTTCGCAAAAGCTTCACCCCAGCTTTCCTTTCCGGTCCGGGGGAAAAGGAACACGCCGTAGTAGCTGACCAGCACTCCAGCGGATCCATCACGCGTCAGGTCCATCCCGGTCGGCTGGGCGATGTAGGGAAGCATCGGCACGCCCTTTGGCGGAGCCACCGTGGTTTCCCCCAGCCGCTTCGCCACCACGGTGCCATCCTGCGGGCGCAGCGGCAGCTCATACACCACGGGCGGCTTCGTGCGCTTGCTGACGAGGATGATCTTCCCCACCCGCGCATCCACCGCGACGGACTCGCAATCGCGCGGCCCGTCCTCAAAGCTGAACGGGATCTTCCACGCCACCTTCACGGTTCCGGAGAGCTTTTCCCCGGCCGCCGGCAAGGCGGGCTCCTCCACCACATACAGCACGCAGTCATTCCGCCGGGACAGGTTGTCCCCGCTGTCCGCGATGAGCAGGTAGGGCTTCCCATCCAGCTCGAACGACGAGAGGTCCTCCCAATCCACATTCACCGCACCCTCCACCCTCACCTGGCCATGGTCCACGCCATCCCTCCCGAACAGGTGCAGGTCCGCCTGCGCGCCGCTGTCATTGATGATCCACATGAAACCGCCAGCCCGGGATGAAACCGCCAGCCCGCTGGCCTCCGCCACCACTCCGGACTGGATGGAGGCCGAAGGCTCCGCACGGACAAAGGCCACCTCATCCGCGAGCGCGCCGCCCGCGAACAGCATCCCGACGACGATCCATGGAAAATCCCTCCGGTTCATGCGCCGAGCATCCCCATCCCGTGGCAAAGCTCAAGGCTTGTAGCTGAAGAATCCGCGCCGCTTGATCATCGCGGCGACTTCCACCGGGACCATGGTTTCCCATTCGTCATCCCCGTTGGCGATTTTCTTCAGCACGTCACGGGAGAAAATCTTGAGGTATTCCTCCTTGTAGTTGTCCAGCGCGACGAAGCTGCCGCGGTCCTGGAGGTAGCCGTAGAGTTTCCTCAGCTCCGGAGCCACCAGGAGATCCTCCACGGTGGTCAGTTTCCCCGCCATCTGGTCGAACAGCGGATAGACGTAGAGCTTCAGCTCGTTTTTGAACAACCTGCCGAAGGATTCCAGAATGCCGCCGGGGAGCTGGGTGTAGTATTTCTCCTCGAACAGCTCCATCATGCTGGGAACCCCCATGACGATGCCGATGCGTTCCTTCGTCCGCCACGCCAGGTAGGCGGCGAGGCGGTAGTATTCGAAGTAGTCTGAAATGAGGACCGTCATCCCGCAGGCGGCCAGCAGGTCGGCACGGGCGAGGAAATCCCGGCGGTCCACGTCATCGCCGCCCGCCAGCAGGTTGCGCATGGTCAGTTCATAGATGGGCAGGATCGTTTTTCCCACCACCTGCGGTTCCTTGCTGAACTTCTCCAGCGCGCACTGCAGCATGTCCACGTTCACGTTCGTCGGTGGGCGGAAGCTGCCGCGCTCCACCAGCACGGCCTTCTTGTAGAGCACCTCCGACGGTTGCAGCACCTGGCCGCTGGGGTCGAACATGGCGGCGCCGCTGAGGCCAAGTTGCACGAGCTTCAGCGCGATGAGGCGGTTGTCCACCGCACGGAATTCGATGCCGCGGAACTCGATGACGTCGATCTCGATCCTTCCGGTGGTCAGTTGGTCGAGCAGGCTTTCCACCAGTTTCTCCGGCTCATGGTGGAGGAAAAACGCACCGTAGAGCAGGTTCACGCCCACCACGCCCAGGGCCTCCTGCTGCAGCGCGGCCTCCGTATCGAGCATCCGCACGTGGATGAGGATCTGGCTCGGCTCGTCATTCGGCCGGGACTGGAACTTCACCCCCATCCAGCCGTGGCATTCGTTGCCGCCCTTGAAGCTGCGGGCCACCACCGTGTCCGCAAAGGCGAAGAAAGCCGTCGTGTCGCCGCGCTTCTCGCTCAGGCGTTCCAGGTTCAGGCCGAACTCCAGGTCCAGCATCGCCTGCACGCGGCCTTTCGAGACATAGCGCTCGCTGCCGCCATAAATGGCGTCACTGACCACCATGTCATAGGCGGACATGCTTTTCGCCACCGTGCCGGCGGCGCCCCCCACGCGGAAAAACCACCGCACCACCTCCTGCCCCGCGCCGATCTCCGCGAAGGTCCCGTACCACCGTGGGTCCAGGTTCACCTTCAGCGCCTTGAAATGCGTGTCCAGCACCTCCTCCCGGTCATTCAGATTCATGCCTCACCTCCCCTGCTGACACCTTGATCCTGAGCGTGCGATCCCATGCCGGACTCCTAGCAACATTCACGCCAGCCCGCAACCCCCGCAACGCTTCCCTGTTGACCCGCACCGGTGGAATCGCTTCCAGTGACGGAAATGAAACCCCGTCCCAGCATCGCCATCGCGGCCGCCATTTCCCTCACCATCCTGCCTTCGGCGGGGGTCCAGCTTGAGATCGATGCGGGTGCGCTCGCGCGGGATCACAGTATCGTCACATTCGACCCCGGGGATGCCATGGGCGGAGCGGACGCGCTGAAAATGACGGATGGCGTGATCCTGCCGCTTTTCAAAACCCACTCGGGCAAGGCGGGATTCATCGCGCCACCGATGCCTGCGGGGACGAAGCTGCTGCTCACACCGGAGAAGAATCCCGGCATGCCGGAGCGGGTGGTGGAACTCCGCCGTGACGGTTCCCGCCAGGACTTTGTCTCCGGCGGCAAGGTCATCGCCGGCTTCCAGGACGAGGCGAGAACCAACCCGCGCCCGGACCTTGATCCACGCTTCCTCCGTGGCGGCTACCTCCATCCCCTGTTCACGCCGTCCGGAAAGGCGGTGACGGATGACTACGCCCTCAACCACCTGCACCACCATGGAATCTGGATGGCGTGGACGAAGGCCGCCGTGGATGGCCGCGAAACCGATTTCTGGAACATGGGCCAGGGCAAGGGCCGGGTGGACTTCAGCCGGTATGCGGAGACCCGGACCAACCGCGACCAAGCAGCGATCATCTCCCACCAGACCTACACCGATCTCACCTCCGGCTCACCCGTGGATGTGCTGGACGAAAAGTGGACCGTCTCCGTGTACCGTCCGGCGGTCACCTACAACGTGATCGACCTGGAAGCGGAGCAGGTCACGCTGGATGGCAAAACCCTGGAGCTGCCCATCTACCACTACGGCGGCCTGGGCATTCGTGGGAGGGAGGAATGGAACGGCAAGGACAAGGCGACGTTCATCACCTCGGAAAATCTGACCGACCGCAACAAGGCGAACAGCCAGCCCGCGCGGTGGATCAGCATGACCGGCGCCGTGGAAGGCGGAACCGCCACACTCACCATCCTTTCCCATCCTGAAAATTTCCGCTCGCCGCAGCCGGTCCGCATCCATCCGAACGAACCGTTCATCAGCTTCGCGCCGCAGACGAAGGAAGGCATGTCCATCAAGCCGGGCGAAACCTACAAGGCCCGCTACCGCTTCATCGTCTCGGATGGTGGGGCGGACGCGAAGCTCATCGAGCAGCTCTGGCAGGACTATGCGCACCCCGTCACCACGACGTGGAAGAAGTAGTGTCACCCATGGAGTAGCGGCGTGGCTGCGCCACGACGGCTGGGGGAATCCGCCAACATCCCATGATGTCGATCAAGCGGAGAACCGCCAACCGGGAGGAACCCGCGTAGGCAGGTGCCATCCACCCAGCCGGAATGGCGCAGCCATTCCGCTACGCTCCGATGTAGCGGCGTGGCTGCGCCACGACGGCTGGGGAAATCCGCCACCATCCCATGATGTCGCCTGAGTGGGGACGGGACCCGGGAAGAACCCGCGTAGGCAGGTGCCATCCACCCAGCCGGAATGGCGCAGCCATTCCGCTACAGCAGATGGGCGGGCGGAAGGTGCGGGAAGAGGCTATGGAGAAGGTCGGCAGCGCCCCCTTCACGAGGGATGAACGGAGCGCGGACTTCAGTCCGCTTGGCTTCGCATGGCAGGATTCTACGGGACGGACTGAAGTCCGCGCTCCATCCCACCCCATCACAGCGGCTTCGGGATCGAACGCATGCCCATCTTCTCCTGTGCCCTGCGCAGGCGGATCTGGAGGTCCGCCAGCACGTTCATGAAGTAGATGTAGGCATCGTATGGCCCGGTATACGGGCTGAAATACGAATGGACGTTTCCGTCGGTGCCGCCCTTCGTGGACATCCAGTAGAAGTGGTCGGACGTCTGCATCTTCGCCCAGGTGTGGGTGAGGTCCGGATCCTTCACCGCCAGGATCTCCTGCTCCAGGCGGTGCACTTTCGCGATGGCTTCCTGCTGCAGGATGTTCCCCATCCAGGCGGAGAGATCCCGTTCCGCATCCGCCCATGAGGTGATGAAGTGGCAGTCATACTCACGCGATGCGCGGTAGAACTCCACCGCCTCCATCGGCGTGACGAACTGCGCGCCCGCCTCGATGATGGCCTCCGGCAGCTTTTCCCAGAAGTCGAAGATACCGGTCTCCTCCCACTGGTGCTCGCCGATGGACTCATAGTCCAGGAACAGGTTCACCACATCCCCCGGCGATTCCACCACCCAGCGGGCGAACGTCTCCGGCGTCAGCGGGTAGTCCTTCCAGCTCTTGTCGGAAAAGCGGAAGCCCAGGTCATCCGACAGGCCCGTATTGCGGAGCAGCGTCTTCACCCGCGCGGTGGTGGGCGCGCGGTAGAGGAAATTCGGCGACTGCCCGTTGAGCGTCCACTCCACTCCTTCCGCGATCACGCCGTCGAAGCCCATGGTCTCCACCTTCGCGGCGATGGCGTTGTTGTAGATCAGCTCCGTGTTCCGGAAAACGCGCGGCCTGACCGCGAACACGTCGCCGATCTTGTCCAGGTGCATCTCCACCTGCCGCTCGAACTCCCGGTTCGAGTGAACGAACGACAGCGAATGATAATACGTCTCCGCGAGGATCTCCACCCCGCCCGTCGCCACCAGTTCCTGGAAGGACTCCAGCACGTCCGGGCGGTACTGTTCCAATTGCTCGATGACCGTGCCGCTGATCGACATGGCCATGCGGAAGCGTCCTTCGCTTTCCTCGATGAGCTTCTTGAACATGCGGTTCGCCGGGAGATAGCACTTCTCCGCGACTTTGTTCAGGATGGCGGCGTTCAGTCCGTCATCCTCATACAGCGCGTGTTCCCCGATGCGGAAAAAGTCATACGGGACCAACCGGTTCGGCTGGTGGACCTGGAAATAAAGGCAGACGTCAGGCATGGTTTTCGGTTGGGCGCCGGTTGCGCGTGCCCGGCGGAAGATTCTTCTGGAAGATCCCTCTCATCAGGTCAGGTCGTGATCTCCCGGTAAATGTCGACCACCTTCGCGGCGGCGGCGTCCCAGGTGGACGCGGCGATGTCCTGCTTCGCCTGCTCCACCACGCGCTCCCGCATCCCGTCATCGGTGAGCAGGTCGTTGATGTGTTTCGCCATCAGTTCCACGTCCCAGAAGTCCGCGACCAGCGCACCCCGGAGCACCTCCGCCACGCCGGATTGCTTCGAGATCACCGCGGGGATGCCGAACTGCGCGGCTTCCAGCGCGGACAGACCGAACGGCTCCGACACGGACGGCATGCAATAGACGTCCGTCATGGACAGCAGGTCGTTGACCTTTTCCTTGTTCAGGAAGCCGGTGAAATGGAAGTGCCCGCCGAGCCCGCGGAAGGCGCCGGTCTCGATCAGCGGCCTGAGCTTCTCCCCCGTGCCCGCGACCACGAAGCGGACGTCGCGGTTTTTCTCCAGCACCTTCGTCGCGATCTCCAGGAAGAACTCCGGCCCCTTCTGGGCAGTCAGGCGGCCCAGGAACAGCACCAGCTTTTCAGGAAACTTCTTCTTCGTGATGAAGACATCCACCGGATCCGCCCCGTTGTGGACCGGCCGGACCTTCGCGGGGTCGATGCCATAGTGCCCGACTACGATGTCCCCCGTATATCCGCTGACGGGGATGACCCGGTCCGCCTGCTCCATGCCGTATTTCTCGATGTCGTAGATCCACCCGCGCGCATCCGCACCGGCGCGGTCATACTGGGACGCGTGGAGATGCACCACCAGCGGCTTTCCGGTGGCTTTCTTCACCTCCACCCCGGCCAGGAAAGTCATCCAGTCATGCGCGTGGATGACGTCGAAATCCTCCAGCAGCGCGAGCTTCGCCGCCACCTTGGAGAACTCCACCACCTTGTTGCCCAGGTCCGGTCCGTAAAGCTCGCCGAGCTTGAAGGAGTCGAGCTGATGGCGCGTGGTCTCTGAAAACGTGATCTCACCGCCCGGCGTCCGGTCGAGCACGGCGGCCGTCTGTTCCTCCGTCGAGTAGGGGTCCAGGAAGATCGGCACGTTGCGCACCTGGGCGAAGCTCTCGTAGCGGTATTTCCCCTCCACCGTCTTGAGCTGGTCGATCGAAAGCTGGTTCAGCCCCCGCAGGTCGAAGCCGTCGAAGGAGGCGTCCGGCGCGGCCTTCGGCACGATCACCGTCAGGTCAACGTGCTTTGAAAGCGCCTTCGATAACCCCAGGCAGGCGACACCAAGGCCGCCGTTGATCAGGGGTGGAAATTCCCAGCCGAGTTTGAGGACACGCAGACGCTTCATGTTCGGGAACCCGCCGTGGTGGCAAGTGGTTCAATGCGAATAACTCCACGGCGCGTTCCATGGATAGCATACAACGGGCCAAGATCCAGCTTCGTTGGGAAACAAGATTGATTCCATATCATGTCCCGCGCGGCGGCAGATTCGCCCGATCATCTCACGCAATTCCGCTCACCCGTCGCGCAAAACGGAGCGCGGGCTTCAGTCCGCCTGGCTTCGCAAAGACCGGATTCTCCGGGGCGGGATGAATCCCGCGGTCCCAGTCATGCCAACGGGGCGTAGCGGAATGGCTGCGCCATTCCGGCTGGATGGATCTCCATCATCCCGCGATTCCGGTTTCCTGATGACCTCGCGCGGTTTGTTCCATGTTCTCCCCCCGTGCAGCCGCGCAGGGAGGAAGGTCTGCTCTCCCCGCCGTCGTGGCACAGCCTCGCCGCTACAGCCCAAAGCGGAGCGCGGACTTCAGTCCGCCTGGCTTCGCAAAGATCCGATTCTCCGGGGCGGACTGAAGTCCGCGCTCCATCCTCACTTCTTCGGCGCGGGCGCGGACTTCGCCTTGGATTCCTTCAGCGTCGTCGGCGGCACCGGATCGGACTTTCCGGTGAAGGCATTCGCCTGCTCCTGGATCCAGGCCGCCTCGGGGAGCTGGCCCTCGCCCACCACGAAGCGGACCTTCAGGGTGAGCGGGGATTCCTTCGGCACCGCCGTCTTGTAGAACGCACCGAACCGTCCGTAGTCGCGGTAGGCGGAGAAGCGCGTGCCCGTGGGGTTCTCCGGATGGTTCAGGAAAGCGACGTTGTAGGTCTTCCCGCGCAGGACGTAGGACTCCACCACCCACGGGTAGTCCAGGTCCTTCAGCGGCACGGCCTCCGCCTTCGGGAAAAGGAAGCGGGTCTTTCCACGGTCCACCTCATTCGCCGGGCGGAACTGGAGGCCCGCGTGCTCCGGGTCGCCCTCCAGCTTCGCCTCACCGGCGGTCGCCGTGAGCGTGGAGGTGAAGTCCACCAGCAGATACGCCGGGGCGGGTGCCTTGCGGAACGTCATCGTGCGGCGTTCCTCCAACAACGTGGCTCCGGATTTCCCTTTCCACGTCACCAGCGAGGTGATGCTGGCGCTGGTGTCGTCCACCTTCTCATCGACGAACTTCTGGTGCAGTTGCTCGCTGCCTTTCATGTGCCACAGGTCGTCCGCCTTTCCACCGACCGTCAGCTTGTTCCAGCCGATGAAGATGCCGCGGTGGTGCGGCAGTTCCCCGCCGGGTCCCTTCGTGATCGTTTCCTTCCCCTCCGCGTCGAACACGTGGAGGTAGGTCTTCGCCGTGTCGAAATCGAGGTTCTTCGACGACTTGTCGCGGCCATACATGTAGCGGCCCACCAGCCTGCCGTCCTCCAGGATGTCCAGGCGACCCTCCGCCGGGGCGTCCTTCACGGAGAATGCGGCGGTGGCAGGGCAGACCGTTGCCGCGCACATGGCGGCCAGACAGAAGAGGCTGTGGGTTTTCATCGTGCCCACATACCCCCTCCCGTCGCCGGATCTTACGGATTCGCCACCTTCAGGCGGAAGAACTTCCGTTCCTCCGTGCCCACCGGCACGCGGAATGACTTTGCATCCCCCACGCTCAGGTCCTCCGCCGGGTGCCAGTCGTCCTCACGCATCGTCTCCGACCACTCGGCGGAGTAGGTGATGCCCGCCGCACCGGCAGGGCGGGTGAAGCCCATGACGTGGTGTCCCCCGGACCGGGTCCACGGCGGCAGCATGCCGGAACTGTCCGCATGCGGCGGCAGCCCGAGGGCGAACTCCACGAGGTTCTTCACCCCATCATGATCGGAGTCCAGCAGGTCCACGGAGCCGTCGAAGGCATCGTCGAAATGTTCGTCACGCCAGGACTGGAGCGGGCTGATGGCGGAGGGAGGGAATGCAATGACCTTCGTCGTGTCGGACGATGCGGCCCGGTTGGTGAGGATCTGCACACCCCGCGCCCGAATCTGTCCGGAGGGAGGGAGCGACAGTCCGCCGAGGCTCCAGCCCCCGGCCACCCTGCTACCCGCGCCGAGGCTCGCCCAGGACACGCCCATGTCGGTGGACAGCTCAAAGGTGGTGGAGTGCATCTCTGTCAGCGCACCGCCGGTATTCCAGCGGATGGTGTCCCCACCGGTGAGCTCGATCTCTGATACAATTCCCTGCCTGCCCAGCCTCGCGAAGTTCGCACCGCCGCGGTGGTCCACATGATCGAAGTTCCCGCCAACGAGCAAACTGCCATTCGCGGTCATCAACATGGTGTGGACGGTTGGCGCGGAGGACCCCGCCCTCATCACCCTCGGGTTGAAGGTTTCATCCAGCGTGCCGTCCGGATGAAGCCGTGCAATGCCCGGCCGGGCCACTCCGTTCATGGTGCTGAAAAGCCCCGACACCATGATCTTCCCATCCGCCTGGATGCGCAGGCAGGTCGACGGATTGTCACCTTCCGCGTTGAATGAGGTGTCCAGGCTGCCATCCGCATTGAGTCTCGCCAGGTAGCGCTTCGAAACCCCTCTGATCTGGGCGATGAATCCACCGATCACGATCTTCCCGTCCGGCTGCACCGCGATGCTGGAAGTGCCGCCTCCCTGGGTGAACATGCGGGGGTTGAACGTCTGGTCCGCCTGTCCGTCCGCACCGACCCTGGAGATATGGGCGACGGAGAAGCCGTTGACGCTGGTGTATGAGCCGCCGAGCAGCAACTTGCCGTCCGCCTGCTCCGCCAACGAATAGATGGCGGATCCCGCGCCCGCCAGATCCGCGGTGAACGACGGATCCAGGGTGCCGTCCTGGTTCACGATGGCGACGCTGCGGCGGTCCACGCCATCCACCTTCGTGAAAGCACCGCCGACGAGCACCTTGCCGCTGCGCAGGAGGCAGATGCGGTTCACCACGCCCTCGATGTCCGCCTGGAAGGAAAGGTCCAGGCTCCCGTCCCTGTTCAGCCTCGCCAGCCGGAGGCGCTGGACTCCGCCGGGCGCTGTCACGTCGCATGCCACCAGCACCTTGCCGTCCGGTTGGACCGCCATGCTTTCCGCACCCGTCCCGGTGACGGTGAAGGTGGGGTCCGGCGTGCCGTCCGGCATCAACCTCATCAGGCCGCCCACACTGTTGCCACCCACCGAGGTGAACGCACCGGAGATGATGATTCTCCCGTCATCCTGCAGCGCGATGGAGTTCGGACGTTCATTCAGCACCGGAGCGAACGCATGGTCCGCGACATGCGGGCCATCCAGGACGAAGACCAGATCATTCCCATCCCCCCCACGGTAGTTGGCATGGAACAGATAGGTCACGCCGTTGAAAGTGGCGGTCACCGCGGAGTGGTCCGGCAGCCCCAGCAGGGAGCCGCTGATGGAGGCGGTGCCGGTGACCCGGATGCCCATGAGCACCGCACCCGGCTGCGGCGCGAACCCGAGGGTGAAGGTCCCCACGGATAGCCCGGCGGCATCGAAGGAATCCACCGTCAGCGGGACATGGGATACCTCCCCGAAGTGGGGGGAAAAATCCGTCCTGCCCACCCCGGTGAGCGTGTATTCATGGACCGGCACCGCCGGATCATTGCTCATCACCCGCAGTGTGGCCGTTTTGCTTCCCGTCGTGGCCGGTGTGAACCGGACGGCGGCACCCATCTCGGAGCCGGGCTCGATGGAAGATGCGGGTGGCACGGACACCGTGAAATCCGCCGCATCCGCTCCGGTGATGGAGGTGGTGATGGACGACAAGACGGCCAGGCCGTCATTCCGCAGCGCCAGGTTCCGCACCTCCGAAAGCCCGGTGAGGGAGGATCCGAAGTCGATCGTTCCGCCGGAGACGAGTTCGGTGGTGGCGCTGCGGATGCGCAGTGAAGGAGCAACCTCACCACGCGGCAGCAGTGCGTGGTGCAAGCCGGAGGATGCCCCCTCCGTTGTGGCACCCACCATCCGGTAGAGCGTGTTTTCCTGGAACGGGATACCCGCGACAACCCACCCCCCGGTGATCCGCTCCGCATTTCCCACCGCCGTCCAGCCCGTCACACCGTGCTGCTTCATCTGGGCGGAGACGGAGTGGAGTTCCGGAGACACCCCGGAGCGGAGCCACCGCAGTTGCTGGCCGACGGCTTCCACGGAGGACTCCGCCGTTCCCATGGAGACCTTCACCAGCCGTCCCGCGCCGATCCCGTTCACGCGGCTGAAGCTGCCGCTGATGAACATCGAACCGCCCTCTCCCAGCGACATCCCGGATGGGTTGCTGTCCAGCTCACAGCGGAAGGAGGGATCCAGACTTCCATCCGGGAACAGCCGGGCTGCACGCATGCGCGGAACGCCGTTGAGAAGCGTGAAGTTTCCGCCGATCAGAATCCTCCCATCCGACTGCAACACGCAGGCGGATACACCTCCCCGGGAGAGCAGGCTGAACGATCCATCGGCGGTGCCATCCGCATTCAGCCGGACAAGAGGTTCCTGGAACGAGGTGCTGGATCCGGGATTCCTCACCAGAAAGATCCTGCCGTCCGGCTGCACCGCGAATGACGATGCGGCTGAGGAGGGGAAAGACGTGATCAGCGCGCCGGTCGGGGAGAGTTTCTCGAGATCGGAGGCACAGATCAGGATGCTTCCGTCCGGCAGGACATGCGCCTGCTTCGCATCAGAATCATAGTCGGAAACGAAGGTGGCATCCTCGGAACCATCCGGCAGCAGCCGTTTGAGGAAACGGTTGCTGCTGGATTGGGAGGAGGAGGTGACGGCCAGTATCCGTCCGTCCGCCTGGACCGCGAGCGGTCTCACGACCCACATGGCCGGCTGGAATGTCAGGTCCGGAGCACCATCCCGGTGGAACCTTGCATTTCCCGCCAGAATCCTCCCGTCCCGCTGGATGACGACCTCCCGTCCGGAAGCCACCGCTCCGCTGAAGGAGGGGTCTTTCACACCGTCAGGCCGCCATCTTTCCAATCGATAGGTCCCCGCGACGTAGTTCGAGATGACCAGGCTGCCATCCGTATCCCTCGCCAGGAAAGGGAGTATCCCGGACGTTCCCTCGGTAGTGAGGGTCTCCTGCAATGTCCCTTCCCCCACCAGCGTGAGGACGATGTCCTGCGAAGAGTCGCCATGGCGGTATCCCAACCGGAACTGATAGGTGACACCCCCGTACTCCGCGGAGACCGGCGCACCGTCCGGCAGATCCGCGAAAGGCGCGGCCAGGGCGCTCCCTCCATCCACCACCAGCAACTGTGTCCCCGGCTGCGGGGCGAAACCGAGCGTCAGGCTGCCGAAGGTGTAGGCGCTGCCATCGAACGCCGCGGACTGCTTGTGGGCGACGTCCTCCGGCGTGATGAACACCGGGGACAATCCGGTGGTATTCTCCGCGGAGATCGGGATCTGATAGGAAGGGGTGTCCGGATCATCGGAGAAAACGGTGAGCACGGCCGATTTCAATCCCGCAGCCCCTCCACCGAAAGTCACGTACAGCGTCCCGTCCTCCTGCGGACCCAGCTCCCTGGGTGGGGCGTAGGACACGGTGAAAGAGGCGGCATCCTGCCCGGTGATGGTGGCGAAGATGCCGGTCATCCCCCCGTCACCCAGATTCCTGATCTTGAACGCCACTTCACGCGATGCACCAGGAAGGCTGTTGGGAAACCGGAATGGCAGACCCTCCGGAAGCGTGGTGTTGTTCGCCAGCGCCAGGGAGACATCAGGACCGGCGGTGCCGAGGTTGAGAACCTCCTCCACGATGGATGAGCCTTTCGAATGGAGGGTCCCACCACGGGCGCGGACGGCCCCGTTTTCCGGCAGCACTCCGTTGAACCGCCATTTCCCGCCGGTCCACACCGCGGGGACCGGCGCGCCCCAGGAGCCACCGGACGGACGGGTCTCAAAGGTGACCTGGTGGACGGCAGGCAGGGATCCCGTCCGCGTCCATTCCAGCGAACCACCAGGACCGGCATCCAGTGAGGAGGAGCCGGGATCATTGAGGAACCGATGGGTGAATGGCACGAATTTGCCGCCGTCTTCGACTGATCCGGTTAGCAGGACGGAGCCATCATCCTGCAGGGAAACTCCCGCCTCCATGTGGGTGACCGTGCCCCAGGAAAGTGTGGGATCGACGAAGCCGGAGGCATCCACCCGGTAAAGACGCGCGCCCAGCTCGTTGCCGCCATGGACCACCAGCTTGCCATCCGCCTGCAACTGCGCATCGTAGGCTCTCCGGAAGTTGCCCGGGGAACTGGGATAGGCGGGATCGGGCGAACCGTCCGCGAGCAGCCTCACCAGGCCGCTGGTGCCACTCCCGTTCACACTCGTGAAAGCCCCGCCGACGAGGATGCCGCCCCCCTGGTCCTGCAGGATCCACTCCACTCGTCCGCCATCACAGTTTGCGGTGAATGAGCTGTCCAGAGCCCCATCCGGCAGCAACCTCGCAAGGTTCTTCCGCGGCTGCCCGCCCACCGTCGTGAATTCCCCGCCGACGAGGATCTTCCCGTCGGACTGGATGAAGATCGAACGGCAGGCGCCATTGCTCGTGGCAGAGAACGTGGGATCCAGGGCACCATCGCCCATATAACGCCTGAGCATATGGACGGTCGCACCGCCCTGGATCACCTGCCCGCTGACCAGCAATCTGCCGTCCGGCCGCTCAACGAAGCTATGGACCGTGAATCCGGATTCGGTCGGGAAGGCGAAAGGCTCGCCTCCATCCGTGTTCAGCCGGAGCAGACGCTTCGGGGCAAGGGCGTGCCCCACCCCTGCATTCACCAGAATCGCTCCGTCCTTCAAGGTCGCGATCCGTGGGAAGGAAGCGTAAATGTCCTTCCTGAACGCCGGATCCCGCGCACCACGATGATCGACCCGGAACACGTTGCCCGAAACCATCAAAGTCCTCCCACCCGTGGTGGCTGCCATCGGGTTGATGGTCCCGTTCGGACCCGCAGGATGAAGGTAGGAAGGATCGAGATCCCCCGTCGCCGCTGACGCTGCGGAAATGGCCGCGATGGTGGCGGACAAAACTCGGATGGAAGGCGTGAGAGGGAATCCGTGCGCTTTCATGAAGAAAGCACATACTTTTCCATAACTCCGCCAGGCCGAGGAAGCAAAAAGGACGCGACTTCCGCCCATCTTCTTCCTATAACCATCAGTCCATCAACCGGTTTGCGCATCTGATGAAAACCATTTCCTGAGATAACTACAAAGCCAGACTGGCGGAGCTGTCCGCCCGGCAGATCACGGACCCGTCACCCTCACCCGGAAGAACTTCCGTTCCTCCTTTAGCCACATAAAAAGGCCGGTTCTGGAGAACTCGACGGAGTTTTCCACGAACCGGCCGCAAACCTTGCGCTTATACTAAACTTACTTGCCCCAGCGCTCCAGCAGCGTGGTGGCCATCACGCTCGGCGTTTCCGCCACGGCGATGCCGCACTCCGCGAGGATGCGCTTCTTCGCCTGCGCGGTGTCTTCCTCACCACCGACGATGGCGCCGGCGTGGCCCATGCGGCGGCCGGGAGGTGCGGTGGCTCCGGCGATGAAGCCCGCGATGGGCTTCTTGCAGTTCTCCTTCGCCCAGCGGGCGGCCTCGACCTCGGCGGTGCCGCCGATCTCGCCGATCATGATGATGGCCTCGGTCTCCGGGTCGTTGTTGAACATTTCCAGCACGTCGAGGTGGGAGGTGCCGTTGATCGGGTCACCGCCGATGCCGACGAGCGTGCTCTGGCCGTAGCCGAGCTGGGTGAGCTGGAACACGGCCTCATAGGTGAGGGTGCCGGAGCGGGAAACCACGCCGACGTTGCCGCGCTTGCAGATCTGGGAAGGGGTGATGCCGATGCGGCAGCCACCGTGGGATTTCTCACCGTAGCCGGGAGTGACCAGACCGGGGCAGTTCGGGCCGATGAGGCGGGACTTCGAGCCGCGCATGGCTTCCTTCACCCGCATCATGTCCATGACCGGGATGCCTTCGGTGATGCAGACGATGAGGTCCACACCGGCGTCGTTCGCTTCCAGGATGGCGTCCGCGGCGAATGGCGGCGGGACGAAGATGGCGGAGGCGGTCGCTCCGGTTTCCTTCACGGCCTGGGAGACGGTGTCAAAGATCGGCACCACGTCCTCGAACTTCTGTCCGCCCTTGCCGGGGGTCACACCCGCGACCAGCTTCGTGCCATAGGCCAGGGAAAGTTGCGCGTGGCGGGCGCCGAAGCTGCCGGTGATGCCCTGGACCAGGACCTTGGTGTTTTCGTCGATGAGGATGGACATGGCGGGAGTTAGGTAGGATGTGAGGTGCTTAAGGATTGAGCTTTGCGGCGATTTCTTCTGGTATCTGTTCCAGCAGCTCCGGATGGGTTTCCACAAGTCTTCCGATATCGAGAAGATCCTTGAGTTTTTTCGTGGGCCTTCTCTCCGGCTCCTGATAGGCGGCGAGTTTGCCGGCGAGGGTATCCTCCAACGAGGCCACCCTCATCAAAATGCCATGGATGGATGCGGGGACCGACCGCGACGGAAAGCTCAGATACATTTCCTCCGTGCTGATCTGGATCGAAACCTTGGACTCTCCTTTGAAATTGATCGACCACTGGAAACGGCTTTCGGAAAAGCCCAGATCCTTGAAAGCCGCAGCAGCTTCTTCGACCATTCCGGAGACGATCACCAGATCGACATCCGCCGTGGCCATCGGCTCCGCGGCCCAATGGTTCACCGCAAGCCCACCGATCATGCACCATGGGATTTCGCGCTCCTCCAAAACGGCGACGAGCCGCGAAACATCTTTCGCGCCTCCTGCTGTCTGCCAGTCGTAGAATTGCCGGAGCGTCATTGCCTCAGTGCGAACACTCGGGATGGTTCGCCTTTTTCTGGTGGATGGCGATGGTGTTGCCGGACGGGTCCGAAATCAGGGCCATGCGGCAGATCGGGAAGTCCTGGATGGGCATAGCGATCTTCACGCCCGCGGCTTCCATTTTCGAGACAGCGACATCGAGGTCTTCCACCTCGAAACAGGCGCCGCCGCCGTGCTCGCTGGGCTGCCACTGGTCGTTGGCCTTCGTGATCGCGAGCGTGCCGCCACCGGGCACGCTGTACTCCACCCAGCCGACCTCGCCCTCGTGGTCGAAGACCATGCCTTCCGGCAGGCCGAGGATCTCACCGTAGAAGCGGCGGGACTCGGCGATGTCGTTCACCGAATAACCAACGAATGCGAGTTCCTTGATGCCGATGCCGGACATGGTCGTGGTGGGGTGGAGGGTTCTGCGGATCGATCAGGCGACCGCGGCGACGATCTTCTCAGCGCCGTCCGCCATGGTGTCGGCGGAGGTGATGTTGAGGCCGGAGGCGGCGAGGGTGGCCTTGCCCGCCTCGACGTTGTTGCCTTCCAGGCGGACCACCAGCGGGATGGGCAGGCCGGTTTCCTTCGCGGCGGCGATGACGCCTTCCGCGATGACGTTGCAGTCCATGATGCCGCCGAAGATGTTGATGAAGATGCCCTTCACGTTCGGGTCGGCGAGGATGATCTTGAAGGCCGCCGTGACCTGCTCCTTGGAAGCGCCGCCGCCCACGTCGAGGAAGTTGGCAGGGTCACCACCGTAGTGCTTGATGATGTCCATGGTCGCCATGGCCAGACCGGCGCCGTTGACCAGGCAGGCGATGTTTCCGTCCAGGCCGATGTAGTTCAGGTCATACTCGGAGGCGGCCACTTCGCGCGGGTCCTCCTCGTCCTTGTCGCGCATGGCGACGATCTCCGGGTGGCGGAACAGGGCGTTGTCGTCGAAGCCGAACTTCGCGTCCAGCGCCAGCACGCGGCCGTCCGGAGTGGTGACCAGCGGGTTGATCTCCACCATCGCGCAGTCGAGGGAGATGAAGAGCTTGTAGAGGTTGGAAAGGAGCTTCGCGAATTGCTTGGCGAGGTCTCCGGAAAGGCCGAGCGCGGCGGTCAGCTTGCGCACCTCATAGCCCTGCAGGCCGAGGATGGGGTGGACGAACTGGCGGATGATCTTTTCCGGGGTGTTGTGGGCGACGTCCTCGATGCTCATGCCGCCTTCCGTGGAGGCGACGATGACCGGGCGGGAGGTGGCGCGGTCCATGAGGATGGCCAGGTAGTATTCGTGGGTGATGTCCACGGCTTCCGCCACCATCACCTTGCGCACCAGTTTTCCGGCATCGCCGGTCTGGATGGTCACCAGCGTTTCGTTGAGCATCTTGCCGGCGAATTCCGCCGCCTGCTCCGGGGAGTCGATGAGGTGGACACCGCCCTGGAAGCCGTTCTTGAAATGGCCCTTGCCGCGTCCGCCCGCGTGGACCTGCGCCTTGATGACCAGCTTCGCGCCGGCGAATTTCTTGGCGGCTTCCGCTGCTTCCTCCGGGGTCGAGGCGACCGCACCGACGGGGCTTGGAACGGAGAAACGATCGAAAAGCTCTTTGGCCTGGTATTCGTGGATGTTCATGGCGCGGGGAAAAATCTGGCTGCGGCGGGCAGCGAACCGCGCGAAACCTAGGATCTCCGCCCCGGACCGGTCAAGGCATCCGTCGTGATTTATTCCGATGGCGGCTAGGACTGGGATTCATCCCGGGGGGGGGCGGACGGCTCCCTCCGGAGGGGCATTGGAGCGCGGACTTCAGTCCGCTTGGCTTCGCAGGCTGGATTCTCCGGGGCGGACTGAAGTCCGCGCTCCATGACGTCGCCAGGTCCGTTGGCAGCTTGTCATGATGGATGCTCCTCCGATGGTTGCCAGGATAGGGAAACCGGGGGTCTCCTATAGACCCCCGGATTCCCTTTCCCTTTCCGGAAACGGGAAATCACTCACTTTCCCTATGATGTCCCGTTTTCCCTTTGGGCTTGAGCTGATAGACACCTCTCGCCGTTTTCTCCAGAATACCAAGGACTTCGGCACGTTGCAGCCGCTTCTTCATGGTGGTCTCCGTGGTGGATTCCGCTTTCCCTTTGATGTCCCTTTCCAGCTCGATCGCGTCCCGGACGGTCAGAAAGGGAAAGCAGTCCATTTTCCCTTTCTGCTCGAAAATCCTCTTCCACTCCTCCCGTGCGCGGGTGATGGCGTCGCGCTCCCGCATCTCCGCCTTCATGGTGGCGTTGCGGCCCTTGTAAACGTGCATCCTCGCCGCGTCATCCCAGCCGAAGCAGAAGCCGTGGTTCTGCGGGATGTCCCGCTTGCGCATGTCCGTGCCGTAGATGACGGACAGGCCGGTGGACGGGTCCTTGTCGATCCGCAGGTTGGCGAATGCCTTCCGGTTCAGCTCGCTGCCCAGGTGGCCGCGCGTCTTCGCCGTGTCCGTGCCGGGATTCTCATGGATGATGAGGACCACGGCGATGCCGAACTCCTGCGCCAGCGCCATGAGCCGGGACACCAGCTCCAGCCCCTCCGCCTCATCGTTCGGGCTGATGCAGAGGTCCGCGACGCCGTCGATGACCAGAACCTCCGTGCCGTTGCCGTGGTCCCGTTCATGCTCCAGCAGTTCCCGCAGCAGGGCCAGCCGCTCCCCGCGGGAAAAGGTGACCAGCGGCAGGGAAATGAGCCGCCCCAGCGGCACCGCCAGCCCGGCCCGCCGTGCGCCGCGCGTGACCAGCGCGTGCCAGTCCGCCGGACTCTGCTCCGTGTCCAGGTGGATGATGGCCCCGTTCACCGCCCCCTCCCGTCCCTGCCAGCGGAAGCCCAGGCAGTCCCCCGGCTCCGTGGCGGCGGACACCTGCACCGTGCCGAGGATGGCGGAGACGACGGCGGATTTCCCCACCTTCGATTTCCCCTGGATGACGGTGAGGTTCCCGCGCGCGGCGACCGGGATGTCCCCCAGCAGCAGGCAGATCTCCTCCCCCGGCGGCACGGTGGTGGCGTCATAGCGCAGCAGCCCCGCCCTTTCCCGCAGGGACCTGGCGACGGAACCACGGGTGGCGTTCAGCCCGCGCAGCGCCTCCGTCACCCGCTCCAGATGGCTCCGCGTTTCCGCAGGATCCGCGTACACCGCCTCGATCCCTTCACGGAAATGCCGCAGCATCGCCCGCTGCACTTCCTTGTCCCGCAGGATGTCCACGTGCCGGTCGAACGCCGCCGCTGACGGAGCGTAGGTGTAGATGTCCGTCAGCGCGGATGGCCCACCGACCGCGCCCAGCAGGCTCCGGTCGTCCAGCGAATGGATGAGCGCCACCAGGTCGGTCTCCCCCGGCCCGTCGCCCGCGCGTTCCAGTTCCGTGAACAGCAGCGCGTGGCCGGGCAGGTGGAAAGACGCCTCCGTCACCCCCAGTTCCCGCGCCCTCCGGAAGCACCGCTCCGGTTCCTTCAGCAGGCTGGAAAGCACCGACTTCTCCGGGCCGACGGCGTGGGGTTGCGGCCGCAGGGTGGACTCCTCATGGGATGGTTTTGCCATCCGTATGTTGTCCCCCAACAGGCGGTGGAGCAGGGATTGAACAGGTGGCCAATTTTTTCCCCGCAACCATGGGGGAAAGACGCGGCGGTTGGGAAAAACCTCCCGAAATGGCGCCCCCTCGGGTGCTCCATGGATTCCGGCGGATAGGCCGCCGACGTGCGGAGGTGAAATGGAGCCATGATCGTCGCGGCAGCGTCATGGAGTGCGGCAGCCCTCTGCCGCTTTGGGAAATGGATGCCGACACGGGAAAGCAGCGGAATGGTCCGGTGGGCTTTCGTCAGGGAGGTGGCCTGTCGTTCCGGAAAAGGTCTTCTGTTGGGGGAAAGTTCCACCCGCCACTGATAGCGGCAGAGGACTGCCGCACTCCATGACGCTGCCGCGACCGGGGCGACTCCATCCGCTTGCAGCTTCGGCGGCCCCGGACGGACCGCCCTACCACCATCACCCCGCCTTCCGGTAAAGCACATGCCTCACCAGCGCATGCCCCGCCGGAACCAGCGGATGCGGGAAATCCTCCGCCGGATTCCTTGTGAATCCCAGCCGCTCCATCAGCCGTCTGGACCGCAGGTTGCCCTCCGTCGTGAAGGACACGAGTTCCGCCAACCCCAGCTCCCCAAACGCGAAATCCTCCGCCTGCCGGGCCGCCTCGAACGCGATCCCCCGGCCCCAATATTCCCTCCGGAAGCGCCATCCGATCTCCACGCAGGGGGTGAACGCCGCCGTGAAGGCAGGCTCGGACAGCCCCGTGAACCCGGCGAAATCCCCGTCCACCTCCACCGCCCACAGGCCCCAGCCCCGCCGGTCGATGTCCACGCGGAAACGCTCCATCATCGCGGCGGACTCCGTGGCGGACGGACATTTCAGGAACCAACGCATCACCTCCGGGTCCGCGTTCATTTCCGCGAACCGATCCAGGTCGCCGTCCTGCCACTGCCGTAGCCGCACGCCGGTCATCTGCCGGACTCCCTCACCAGCCCGCCCAGCCGCGTGTTGAAATTCTCCGCCGCCGCCAGCACCTCCACCTCCAGGTGCATGCGGTAGCGCCAGTAGTAGGGCATGATGGCGGGCACGTTGATCCTCTCCGCCGCGGCGTCCGGGTGGCGCAGCGTCTCATCCATCGCCAGCAGGTCCTGCAGCGGGAAGATGGCCCACATGGCGGGCGAGTGCAGGTGCTGCGCGATGATGCGCTCCGCCAGCGCCCCGTCCAGTTCCTCCGGTGGCGCGGCGATGCCGAACATCTCCCACGCGAAATCCTTCGTCGCCTCACGGTCCTCCGTCCACCACTCGCGGAGGGTCGGCATGTCGTGGGTGGAGGGGCTGACCACACTCATGTAGGGCGCATCCGCCGGGTTGAAGAAGCGGCTGCCCGGCGCCTTCGGCATCCGCTGGATCTCCAGCGACAGGATGCCCGTTTCCTTCAGCACGCCCGGCACGCATGCGGGGACCATGCCCAGATCCTCCCCGCACAGCAGCATGTCACTGGCGCGGCGCATGGCCGGCAGCTTCTCGTAACCCTGCGCCTGCCAGTAGTCCTCCTGCCTGCGGTAGAAATAGTCGTTGTAGAGGTCTTCGACCTTCGCCTTCACGTCCGCATCCAGCGCGGCGTAGCTGCGGGTGAGCTGCATGCCGCAGCGTGGATGGTATTCCTGACCGCCAGATCCCGGAGCCTCGAAAAACAGGACGTCGCTCACGCAGTCCAGCAGCGCCTCCCGCACCCGCCCGGTCAGCGCGTCGTCCGGCAGGCCGATGATCTTCCGCTGCGTGTCCACCTCCGGCTTCAGCCGCCACGCGCCTTTTCCCCGGTCATCCAGGAAACGCGCCTTCACCTCCGCCACATCCGCGCCGAACCGCTCCTCCAGCGACTCCTCCCGCAGATACGGCGCACAGAACCGCTCCCGGTCGAACGGGATGCCCCGTTCCCAGATCTCATCCACATGGATGGCCAGCGCCGGGTCGAACCAACCCATGATGCCGTCCACCTGTTCATACGGCACCTGCCAGATGCGGAAGAAGCCCAGGATGTGGTCGATGCGGTAGGCATCGAAGTAGCGGCTCAACCGGGCGAACCGCTCCCGCCACCAGGCGTAGCCGTCCTGTTTCATCAGGCCCCAGTTGTAGGTGGGGAAGCCCCAGTTCTGCCCCTTCACGGCAAAGGCGTCCGGCGGCGCGCCCGTCTGCGCGTCCATGTGGTAGAGTTCCGGCGCGGACCACGCGTCCACGGACTCCCGGTCGATGCCGATGGGCAGGTCCCCCTTCAGAACCACGCCGCGCCCGTGGAGATGGCCCACCGCGTCCATGAGCTGGCGGTCCAGTTCGTATTGCAACCACAAGTGCCACGCCACCGCGTCCCAGTCCGGCCCGCCCTCGCGCGCCAGCTCCGCCACCCGCGCCGCGTCATAGACCGCCCACTCCCCCCACTTTGAAAACTCCGCCGTCCCCTTCCGGTCGCGCAGCACGCAGAACGCGGCGTAGGGCACCACCCAGCCACGGTTCCCCTCCACGAACGCGCGGAATCCGGCATCCGCATGGATGGCACTACGGTGCGCATCGTAGATCTCCCGCAGCAGCGCCGTCTTCGCCGCCATCACCCCCTCATGGTCCACCTGTGGCAGCGCGTTGAGCTTTTCCCGCGCCCCGCCCAGCCGCCGGTGGAAATCCTCCGGCATGGTGAAGCCCATGGCATCCACCCGCAGGTAGATGGGGTGCAGCGCGAACGCGCTGATGGCGGAGTAAGGATAGGAGTCCGTCCACGTGTGGGAGGACGTCGTGTCATTGACCGGCAGGATCTGGATGATCCCCAGGCCCGCCGCAGCGGCCCAGTCCGCCAGCGGCTTCAGGTCGGAAAATTCGCCCACGCCCAGCCCGTCCCGGCTGCGCAGGGAAAAGACCGGCACCGCCACGCCCGCTCCGCGGAAAAGCTGGCTGTCGTCCCGCCGGTACGCCTCGTCACTGATGCGGGTGGACTGGTTCCCCGCCACCACCGGACTATGAATCCGGCGGTTCTCCCCCTTTTCCAGATGCACCAGCCTGCCCTCCGCCACGTCGTAGAGGCCGTATTTGTAATCCACATCCCGCCCTGCGGCCATGCCCACGCGGACCTTCCACACATCCGGCGCGGACTCCGCCATCACCAGCGCGCGCGCCGGGTCCCAGCAGCCCAGTTCCTCCGCATTTCCCGTCAGGCAGACCGCCATGCCCTCCGGCACCGCCGCCATCCGCAGTTGGAAATCATGATTCCCCCGTGACTCCACGGTGCCCTCCACCCGCCGCCTGCCCGCCGCGCCGAAGGCCTTCGTCGCATACGCATGGTCCACCGTCCCGGCGGAACACCACGTGTCCAGCGCCACCACCGCGTCCTCGAACGCGCCGATCATCCTCGGCCCGCCCCATTCCTCCAGCTCCACCCCGTTTCCTTCCTGCCGGAACACATAGCGGTAGGTGAAAAGCAGGAACCCCGCGCTCGTGCTCCAGCCCGTCTCCCACTCCGTCTGCCACTGCGTCCCGCTGATCCACCGCATCGGCAGCAGGTGCTCGAACGTCGCGTCCCCCATCTTCACGGAGATCTTCACCCACAGGCTCTGCCCGGTAACGGTGTGGTAGTTGACCCGGAAGACGATTTTTTTCATGAACGGAAAGAGAAGGGGGACGGGAAAAATCTCAGACGGCGGCTTTCTGCAGGCGGCGCAGGCGGTCCAGCGCCGCACCGCTGGCGATCACCTCCCGCGACAGCTCGATGCCGTCGCCGATGTGGTCCGCCAGACCGGCACAAGCAAGCGCCGCGCCGGAATTGAGCAAAACCATGTCCCGCTTCGCGCCCGTTTCCCGGCCTTCCAGGATGGCCTCCAGGATCGCCGCGTTCACCTTCGCGTCGCCACCCCGCAGGTCCTCCGGGTCCACCCGGGCGAGGCCGAAGTCCTCCGGCGTGATCTCCTCGTCCTCCAGATCCTGGTAGGCGCCCGCCTTGCAGATCCGCGTCGGCCCCATCAGGCTCACCTCATCAATCACCCGGCCCCCGCTGACGGAGCCATGCACCGCCCACGCGCTGTCACGGCCCAGCCGCTGGAGGATCTCCGCGAACGCCGGGCAGAACTCCCGCGCGAACACCCCCACCAACTGGCACTCCGGCCGCGCCGGGTTCATCAGCGGGCCGATGATGTTGAAAATGGTCCTCACCCCACGCCCCGCCAGCTCCTTCCGGATCGGCGCGACCGCCTTGAACGCCGGGTGGTAGTTCGGCGCGAAAAGGAAACCCACGCCCGCCTCCCGGATGCACTTCCGGAAGCCCTCCGGCGGCAGGTCGATCCGCACGCCCAGCGCCTCCAGCACATCCGCGCCGCCGCTTTTCGAGGTGATCCCGCGGTTCCCGTGCTTCAGCACCACGCCCCCCGCCGCCGCCACGATGAACATGGCCGTGGAGGAAAAGTTGAACAGGTCCATCTTCGACCCACCCGTCCCGCAGACATCGATGGTCGGCCCTTCCAGTTCCAGGTCCGCCACTCCCGGATCGATCGCATGCACCAGGAACGCCTCCACGAACCCCGCGATCTCCGCCGGGGTCTCCCCCTTCTTCGACAGCGCCTCCAGCAGCCGTCCCTTCTTTTCATCCGGCACCCCCGCGTCCAGCAAAAGCCCCGCCGCCACCTCCACCTCCCGTGGAGACAGCTCCTGCCCGTGTTCCAGATGATGAATCAAAGCGTCCATGCCCGACCCTAGCACGCCGATGGCTGTTGCGGGAACGGTTTCCGAAGGAAATTTTCCGGGTTTGGATGAAACGAAACGCGGAGACGCGGAGGTCGCGGAGAGAAGCGCGGAGATGTCATCGGGGACGGCTTGCGTGGTGTGGGTGACTTCATGGCGATACCGCAATTTTGAAACCACGGATTATGGGACTAAGACGGATTTCGCGGATTCGGATGCGACGGGTTCATTCAAAAAATCAATCCGTGCAATCCGTGTAATCCTATAATCCGTGGTCAAAAAATGCCGATTGGTTCTGATACCCCCTCCAAATCATCTCCGCGCTTCTCTCCGCGACCTCCGCGCCTCCGCGTTTCGTTTGTTTTTCAGCTCTTCTAACACCCCGCAATCCTCCTTGCGCCCGCCGGGGAGCCCCGCTAGCCTCCGGCTCCCATGGTCCACCGGCCGGCAAAAACCCCATCTCTCGCAGCGGTGCTCCTCTTCTCGGCGGCGATCCCGTTTTTCGCCGTACAGACGACGCGCGCCCAGGAACCCCCTCCGGCGGCACCGGCCCAGTTCGACCCGTCCGACGTTTATTTCCAGGGCTACCTCGCCACCCGTGCGGCGGAGAAGCTGGAGGCCGACGGCGACTTCATCGGCGCGGCGGAAAAGCTCAACCAGGCCAGCAAGTTCTTCGAAAGCGTCCGCCGTTACTATCCTGACTGGAAAAAGGACATGGTCGCCGGACGCGCGGAAAAGACCACCGAGGCCATCGCCAGCGTCCGCCCGAAGGCGGAGGAACAGCGCAAGAAGAACCAGGGAGCCGTGGCGGAACTGGAGGGCGGTGCCCGCGCCGGTGCCATGCCAGCGCCCCCGACCGATCCCAAT
Organism: Luteolibacter sp. SL250; assembly: GCF_026625605.1. Lineage (NCBI taxonomy): Bacteria > Pseudomonadati > Verrucomicrobiota > Verrucomicrobiia > Verrucomicrobiales > Verrucomicrobiaceae > Luteolibacter > Luteolibacter sp. SL250. Next base: position 1,444,959 of record NZ_CP113054.1, on the reverse strand, counting down.
CCCGGCGTGCTCGCCGCGGATCCCCTGCTCACCCGCCGCCTCACGGAGGCCCTCCAGGAGGTCCAGCGCCTCCGCAACCAGATCTCCAATTCCAGACCGAACGAAGCGTCCCGCAACGCCTCCCGCGTCGGTGACCTGGAACGCCAGCGGGACTCCCTGGCCGCCCAGCTCCGCGCTGCGGAAACCAATGTCGAGAGCCTCCGTGCACGCCTCACCAACTCCCCGGCGGAGAACGAATACAAGGCGCTCAACAAGCGCATCGAGGGACTGGAAATGGAACGCGAGGCGATGGCACGCGCGCTCGCCCAGAGCCGTGGCGCCCACTCGGAGGCACTCGGGAAGATCGCCAACCTCGAAGCGGATGTGAGCAACCTCCGCCAGGAAGCCGCCAAGCTGAAACAACAGCAGGTGGACTCCGAGCGGAACCTCACCAAGGAACGCGGCGTGGCCAACGAAGTCGTCGCCGGCATGCGCCGCCAGCTCGACAGCATGGAAAAGGCCCTCAAGGCCAAGGGCGACGAACTCGACAAGGCGAACCGGCGCATCGCCGGTCTCCAGGTGGAACTGGAACAGAGCCGCGCCGCCTTCGACGACCTGCGCACCGAGCGCGACGGCCTCCTGCTGGAGCGCGACCAGATGGCCGCCCTGCTGAAACTCAACGAAGCGGGCCGCATCCAGCAGCTCATCGAGCAGAACATGGGTCTCGCCAAGCAGCTCCGCGAGGCGACGGAAAAGGTGGACCGCCTGGACCTCGACAACAACGCCACCAAGGACGAGCTGACGGAGACCCTGCGCGACCTGGCCATGGCCAAGGAACAGATCAACGCCTTCCGCAAGGAACGCATCAAGCAGGAGAAGCGCCTGGAGGAACTGCAGGCCCGCCTGAAGAACGAGGAAGGCGCGCTCGCCCGTGGCGAGGTCGCCGCCGACCCCGCCGAGGTCGAGATGCTGCGTGACATCATCAAGCGCCAGATCCGCGCCCAGAACCACCGCAAGGAAGCCCGCGACATCCTGGTGGAGGCCGCGAAGAAGCTCGGCAGCCAGGATGAGAACGTCGCACGCGCCATCGAGATGTTCGAGGGTGAGGAGATCCAGCTTTCCCCGGAGGAACAGAAGCTCATCGCCGACCGGCAGGTGGACGGCGAGTTCATCTCCCCCTTCGCCCGCGACCGCGCCACGGTTGAGGGAGCCACCCAAGGCCTGAAACGGGAACTGGAAAGCTACGACCGCGCCGCCACCCGTGCTTTCGCCGCGGAGCGCTACCACCCCGCCAAGGAACTTTTCCAGATGATCGTGGACGCCAACCCCGGCGACACCTCCGCGCTCTGCAAGCTGGGCGTGATCCAGCTCAAGCTCAACGACCTCGCCGGTGCCGACAACGCCTTCCGCCGCGCCATCGAGTTGGATGAGTCCAACCCTTACGCCCACATGATGCTGGGCCTGACGCTCCACAGCGCGGGCAACGCCGCCGAGGCGGAGGAACACGTCGCCCGCTCCGTCGAACTCGCCCCGGACAGCTACAAGGCGCAGATGCTCCTCGGCTTCATCCAGTTCGGCCAGGGCAAGACCAGCGAGGCGGAATCCCACTTCAAGGCCGCCATCTCCGCCGACCCCGTCCTCAGCGACCCCTACATCAACCTCGCCCTCATCAGCGTGAAGAAGAAGAAACTGGATGAGGCGCGGACCTACTACCAGCAGGCCCTGGAACGCGGTGCCCTGCCGGACCCCCGGCTTGAGAAACTCCTCGCCAGCTCCGCACCATGAGCCTTTCCCGGAAAGCCCTTCCCATCCTCGCGCTGCCCGTGCTGCTCCTGGCCTCCTGTGCCGGTGACGGCGGCGGTGACTCCGCCACCGGCAGGCCGGCCAAGTCTTCGAGCTCCAGCGACACCGGCTTCAAGCCCATCTCCGAGCGGATGGCCGACACCATCGCCGGACGCGACGGCGGCTACACCAAGGACGCCGACGGCAACTTCCTCCCCACCTCCAACAAGCGCAGTTCCTTCGAACTCAACCGCGACTCCCCCCATTTCAAGGGCGACTACGCCAAGAAAAACTTCAAGACCAACGACTACGCCAAGAAGTCCTGGTGGGGTGACACCCAGCACGAGCGCAAGAAATTCGGCGGCGACACCGACGGCAGCCGCTTCCAGACCAGCTCCCGCTTCCAGGGAGCCGGTGCCCGTGAGGCGAACACCTCCGCCAAGCTCCCCGGTGCCTACCGCACCAACCAATACGGCACCAGCACCGCCCGCGAAGCCGGAGGCAGCCGCCTCGGCAAGCCCTCCGACGCCGAAACCGACGTCCGCCGCCGCGTCTACACCCCTCCCGCCGTCGTGGACTGGAAGGAGCAACGCTCCATGAGCATGGGCGAGACCAAGAGCTTTTTGGGACGCTGAGAACTAACGCGCCGACTGCTCAGTAAGGAGCCGACTGCTCCAGTAAGGAGGGAGGACACTCCTGTCCTCCGGCGGCATTGGCGAGCCAAGGAGGAGAAGTTTCCAGTGTTCAGTTTTCAGGGAAGAAAAAGGGCTGACCGCGATTCTTACGAATCAGGCGAATCCCTAACAGATCCGTCTCCCCACTTCGCGTCTTCGCGGTGAATCCTTTCCTGATTCGCCAGTGCCGCCGGTGGACAAGAATGGGAGCGCAGCGGACATAGCGGCGCAGCCGCAATGTCCACCCTCCTTACGCGGTTGCAGCGGGAACCCATTGCAGCGGTATCCTCACTCCTCCAACCCCGCCACCACCAGCGGCAGCGTCGTGAGCAGGAACTTCTTCAGCGTCTCCCAACGCAGCGGCTTCCCTTCCAGGAAATACGACTGAGGAACCTTCAGACGCAACAGCCCGTAGCGGTCCTCCGGATAGTTCACCACCAGCCGCTCCATCAGCCCGTTGCCATCGATCTTCACCACCCTCATCTCCACGCCGTTCGCGGACAGCCTCGCTTTCCAGCCATCCGCCACCTCGCGGGCGAGTCCGTCACGCACCGTCTCCAGCAGCAGTTCCGGCCCGCCTTCCTCCGTGTGGATCATCACGTGCAGCACCTGGTGGTTCCGTCCCAGGTCGTCCGTGATGCGGGATCGCAGCGCCTGCCGGTAGGGCCGTTCATGACGGTCCACCAGCTTCGCCCGCGTCGTTTCCGGCAGCTTGCCCGAAAAATTGCTCCAGCGCAGGTCGCCATCCTCGTTCAGGTCGATCAGCAACCGCGTCACATCCCCGTGGACCAGCGGCGTGCGGAACTTCATCGAGAATCCCTGCGCCAGGTTCAGCGCCCCCGGGTCCCACCCCTTGACCGAAGCGACGGTTTCCTCCGACCCCTTGAACGTCTCGCGGAACGCCTCCGGCACGGCACAGGTGGCGTGTTCGCAACTGAACAAACAAGAGATCATGCGAACAGTATTTCCCGAACCGTCCACGCTCTCAAGCACTTTTAAGCAACGGACAGTCGGGAGAGCCGGGGTTCCAGTCATCAGACATTAGAAAAACCCAAAAAAGCCCCGAAGAGGCCGGAATAGCCCGGAATCAAGGGATCTCAGGGCACCGCACCAACCAAAAATCGCCCCTTTCGCAGTTTTGGAAATATGGGGGCGGATGGGCGGGATTCCACGGACAGTTTAGAAAAATGACGGGGGGATCCGCTGGCCTGGCAAAGGGGCTGCATGGGGCGTGCAAAGGTCATGCAGGGCCGGTGCATGGGATCACCAGCGCGGGGTTTCCTGGTCGGCCTTTTTGGCGGCGCGGTATTTGCCGGAGCGCTGGGCTTTGTTGCGGCCTGCTTCGGTTTCCTGGATGCCCTCGACGGCGTTGATGCGGTTCACAAGGGTGAAGAGGATCTGGCGGAGCTGCTCGACGGTGCAGCGTTCTGCGAGGCCGTCCTGCCACATCTGGCCAAGCTGGAGGGTCGGGCGGCGGGTTTTCTGGCGGACGATGGTGATGAGGTAGCCGGGGGTGAGCGGGCCTTTGCCACGCGCCTCGATCGCGGCCTTGCGCTCCAGGCGGATCCGGAGGGCGGCGGGACCGGGGCTGGCTTCCCACGGGATCCGCTGGTCGGCGGGGATGCCTTCCTGCTCCTCCCGGAGGTTGTGGAACTCGATGGCCTCGGCGCGGAGCTGCTCTGCGGAGGTCATGGCGAGATACATATGTTCAGCCAGGGCGGTGGCGATGAGGTAGGCGAGCTGGCGGCGTGCTTCCTGGGTGTCGCCGGGATCCGCGTTGTCGGTCTGATGGCCGGACTTGAGGAGGTTGCCCAGGGCGGCGGAGTCGTCACCGGCGAGGGTCTGGAAATGGGCGAGGAGCGGGCGGAAGTCGTCGTGATGGCAGGCGGTGAGGCCCTTCTTCCCCACGCAGGCCATGACCTGCTCCCGCCGCCAGTCATCGAATGAGAGGCCATCAGTGAGGTCCATGCCGGATTGGACGTCGTAGGCTTTGCGGGCCTGGATGACGAGGGGCTTGATCTCCTTGCCGGTGAGGTTGCCGCGCTTTTTCTGCGGGGCGGCTGCCGGGGCTTTGCGCGGGGCGCGGGCGGAGGTCTTTTTGGGTATCGATTTCATCAGGATTTCTGGTGGGATTGCAGGATGAAGAGCCGCAACTGCTGGTTACTACTTTGGTCTTGGCATCCGAATCCGGACAAACGAGCGGAACGCCATAAAGCAGCGCTTAATGGCAATCCTTTCGCGGGTGTGCTTCCGAGGAGTCACAGTCCCCGGCAAGTGATCGAGATCCTCAAACCGTTGGTGATCTCCCACGCCAGCTTCACAGCTGGCGACATCGTCCGATATTGTGGCAGGAACCTGCGCCGCGATAATCCAAATCCTAAGGGAATGGATGCGGATCATATCGACTACCGGGCCACGACAGCGCGACATTTTCCGCACATTCACCAGACTCCCCACTCGATCAGATGTTCCCTGTATGGCAGCCACGGAATTACTCTCATAGCAAGCCGTGCGACCAACGTCCGAGTTCATGAAAGCGAGTACGGCGACGGAGAAATTTTGCAGTGGGAGGATTTCCTGGGCGTCCCACTTAGCAGGAAAATTCGGATCAGCGATCAGCAGTAAGTAATCCCCGAAGTTCCTACCAGCGCCCACAGGGTGCTGGTAGTCACCGATTGCCGTTGCGTTCCGGGTGGATGGGGTAGCCTTGGGCATGGAAGTTTATGAGATCAGGCCGATTGAGGGCGGGCGGTATGAGCTGACCGGCAGGCTTGAAGGCGTGAAACGGATGGAGTTCGGGTCGATCCGGGAGGCGTCGTTGCACGCGCAGAAGTGCGCCGAGGGAAGAGAGGCAACGGTCCGGCTTTACTGGCCTGATGGGCGGTTGAGAAAGCACCGGCCAATCCCATTGTCTGAGAAGCATCGATACAACATTGGGGTTCAGAACCGGCCATTGTCGTGATGCTGGTCATGGCTGGCCTTTGTCGTTGAGGAGATCACGGATGGCCTGGATACCGTCGATGGCGGCGTCGATGTCGGCCTGGGCGGCGGGGTTTGAGCGGAGGCGCTGCTGGTGGTGCCAGCCCCGATACCATTCATCCCTGCCCTTCCCGGTGAGTCGGGCATCATCACAGAAGTTCGGCTTGCCCGCGTCGTAGGCATCGCGGCCACGGGTGAAGTGATCAACGGGACGGCTCATGAGTTCATGCGAGGGGTTTTGATGGAAAGGAGCGCAGCGATCTCTGCGGGATCGGTGATGCCGGGGCCGGAGGGTTGCTGGACGGGCTGTGGGGCGGCGCGGTGGCGGGATGGTGCCTCGGTGGTTTCGGGGAGGTCCTCCCATTGGCGGCGGCTGATGAAGCGGTGCAGGCCGGGTGCGTAGGCGTTGCCGTCTTTCTTCCACTCGGGGCTGCGGTTCCACGCCTTGAGGGCGTTGACGATGACCTCGATGTCGGGGCGCTGGGCCTTGGGGATCTTGTTCCATTCCTTCCGGCACTGATGCTTCGATGACCGGGTGCGGGAGATGGGCAGGGCGGCTTTCCAGAGTGGATCCAGCTCAAAGGTGGCGGCGGGCTTTTCGGCCTTGGGCGTGGTGGCCCGGGCGAGCTTTTCACGGAGATTCTGGAGCTTGGCCTCGGTGTCCGCGATCTGTCGCTGGAGCTTGGCGACGGTGGTTTCCTTTTCGGTGGTCATGGTGGTCAGTCGATGATGGCGACGATGCGGCCCTGCCAGACGTTGGTGAGCCAGTGGGCGCGGGTGCGGCACGGGGTGGGTTCGTAGATGGCCAGGCCGCAGCGGGCACCGATGACGGGGCGCTTGCCGATCCACTGGTCGGCGATGCTCATGCGGATCGCGACGGTGCCGATGTCGCGGATGGTGCGGTTGTCGCAGGGGCCGCCGTGGAGGGTGATGCGTTTCATGGGAGGCGGACTTTTCCGCTACCATTGCAGCGGGTGCATTTGGCGGCGGCCTGGTTGCGGCCGGTGCGACGTTGGATGGACCAGATGAGGCCGGTTCCCCGGCAGTCGGGGCATGGAGCAGGTTTGGGAAACGCGATGATCATGGTCTGGAGGGGTTGGTGATTTTTGATCTGCCAGGGTTATGGGTTCCGGTTGCAGCCGGAGGACAGGAGTGTCCTCCCTCCTTACTCCCCAGCCACGGGTGGGTTGTTACGGTCCGGGGACGAAGGTGGAGGGCTGCGGGACGTCGGGGAAACGGATGAGGATGAGGTTGGCCTGGACGCGGTCGATGGGGGTGTCGAGGTCGGTGACTTGGGGCGGCAGGATGCCTTCCTGGAGGGCGGCGAGGTTGGCGAGACGCCAGGCGTTGACTTCGTTCCGCTCGGTTTCGAGGTTGTCGACCTTTTCGGTGTAGTCGGCACCGGGGATCTCGGCGGCGAGGTATTCGGCAAGGTGGCGGACTTGGTTGGCAGGGTCGCCGGGGATGTGGCCGTAGGCGTCGTAGGATGCCTGGTCGGCAAGGCTTCCGGATCCGCGCCAAACCATGGCCAGGCCATTGGTGGAGGCCGGGACCCATGAGCCGTCGAAGGTGCCACCGACGAGCTGGACGCGGGCGAGGCCGGACTCGGGCGGGATGGCAAGGGTGGCGTCATCGACCGGATCCTCCAGGGCCTGGATGAAAACGCTGGGGTGTTCTGTCAGGCCGGGGAACCAGAGGAGGACGGGCTGGCCAGCGGCAATGGCGGCCTTCTCCGCGACCGTGGGTTCCCACAGGGAGCCAATGCCAGGCGTGGGAGCGGCATCCCACGGGGTGGCGAGGACGATGGCGTTGAGGGTGCCGTTGGTGACGGTGGTGACTTCTTTGTTCCAGAAGTCAGAGGTGGTGACGGGATCCATTGGGAGGGTTGCTGGTGTTCAGTTTTCAGGAAGAAGAACGGGGCGGGACGCCCCGGCAACGGCCTGCGGCGGGACGCCACAGCCACGGTTCACGCGGTGGGTTCCAGCTCGGTGGAGATGCGGGTGGCGTCGGAGGACTTGGCCTCGACGTAGAAGCGTTCGACGCGGTCGACGCGCATGCCGATGGCGGCGAGTTCGGCGTCGCTGAGCTTCGCGCCGTGGAGGGCATCCTTGTCGATTTCCTCGACGGTGCGGATGAACTTCCCGGTCGGCTTGAGGGCGTCGAGGATCTTGCCCCAGGTCCACTTGTTGTTGAGGGGCTTGAGGGCGTCATTCCCGGAACGGAGGCCGAAGTTGGCGAGGGCGGTGGCGGCGGAGCGGAGCTTCGCGCCGAAGACGGTGTCGCGGTGGGCCTTGGCGTAGGTGCCCGCGAGGTCGACCAGGGATTTCATGCGGGCCTTCTTGTCCTCAATGGGGCCGTCGTATTGTTCCTGGACTTTCTGGATGGCGGCGTCGCGGATGGCGGCGGCCCCACGGAGGGAAACCTCAAGCTGGGCGATCTGATCCACGGTGGCGTGGAACTGTTCGAGGGTTTCGATGGCGGGCAGGGCGGCTTTCTTTTTCTTGGCGGGCATGGTGGTGGTTGGTTGGAGTGCCGAGTGAGCGGTGATCGGTGATCAGTGGTTGTTGCGGAAGAGGCCGAGGTACAGGAATGCGAAGAACGCGATGGCGACTACGCCGTTGACGATGGTTTCGATGGATTGTTCGGACATGGGGGTGGTGGTGGGTTGGGAAGAACGGGGCGGGACGCCCCTCAAACGGCCTGCGGCGGGACGCCACAGCCACAGTTCAGAGCTTGGCGAGTTCGTAGATGGGGATGGTTCCGGCGAGGTGGACGGAGATGGTGACCTTGCCCTCGTTGATGAGGCGGGAGAGGTGGGCGCGGACTTCGTCCTTCTCCATGCCGAGGCGGTCGGCGATGGCGGCGGCGGTGGATCGGCCCGCGGCCAGGTCGCGGAGGATGTGGTTCTCTGGTGACATGGTCAGTGGGTGTGGCCTTCGTTCCAGGCGGTGGCGGCTTCCTCCGGGGTGGGATGGACGTCGGTCATGGGCCACTGCTTGCAGTCGAGGGAATCCGAACACTCGACGACGTAGCCGCCGTCGCGGTGCTGGAAGAGTTCGCCCGGGGCCTTGCAGCAGGGGCAGGCGACAAGCGGAATGGGGCTGGTGAGGATGGAGGACATGGGAGGTGGTGGGCTTACTGCTTGCCGAGGGACTGGATGGCATCGAAGGCGGCGACGAAGTGGGGCCAGGTGTAGGTCTCCTCGCGCTTGTTGGCGTAGGCGGCTCCGTCGCGGAGGTGCATGGTGAGCTTCCGCAAACCGGAATGGGTGATGATGTCGTCGATGATGGCCTTCGCGCCGGTGGTGTCGTCCTTGCCAGGGAGGCGGTGGCCGTAGTGGGCGACGAAGGCTTCGATGTCCTTGCGGGTGGGCTTGGCAGGGAGCGGGATCTGGACGGTGCCGCGGTCAACGAGCTGGGCGAGGGCTTCCTTGTATTGGCCGTGGAGGATGGATTCCTCCAGGGCCTCCGTGCCGACGAGGACCATCCCGCAACCGGCTTCATCCGCAATCTCACGGAGCAGCTCGCAGCAGCGGACGGCGACCTCCGGGCCGCAGGTGAGGAATGCCTGGTGGAGTTCATCCACGATGAGGAGGCGCTTCCCGGCGGAGAGGATCTTGATGATGAGGCCGCGCAGTTCGAAGTGGTTCTTCCCGGTGGGTGAGAGGCCGCAGCTTTTGGCGACCTGCTTGAGGAAGGTGGTGAAGGTGGCCCCGGCGGGGAAGCGGATGGCGACGGTGCGCCCGTGATTGTTGAGGCGCTGGTATTCGCGGATGATGGTGGTTTTCCCGATGCCCATCTTCCCCCACAGGATGGAGACATTCCCCAGGGCGCGGGTCTTGTCGAAGATGGCGAACATCTGGCGGCTGAGGGAGGTCTCGATGAAGTCGGGATTGGAAACGGCCTCGACGAAGTTCTCGCGGGCGCGGCGCAGCTTTTCGATGATGCCGGGGGTGTCGCCCTCGTAGATGTTGCGCAGGACGCGGCTGAGGGTGGAGGTGGAGATGCCGGTGGCTTCCTGGAGCTTCGGCAGGGACCAGCCGCGCTCGCGGGCGGTGAAGAACCAGAAGCGGAGGACGTCGGCGGATTCGTCATCGTAGGAGGCGAGGGCAGTCTCGAAGTTCTGCGCGGAGATCTGGAGGCTGGCGGTGGCGGAGTGCTTTTCAGGGGTGCTCATGGGCTTGGGGAGGTGTGGGGATGTGGAGAGGGATCAGAGGGCGTCGGGGAGGTCGCGGTCATCGTCGAGGTCATCGAGTCCGCCGGTGGAGGCTGCGGGGGTATGGGAGGCGGCGTTGTCCCAATCCGTGGCCTTGCCGTGCTTTTGCAGGCGGCTTGCAGCGGCGGTCTTGCGGCCTTTCTCGGCGGCCTCTGCGGTGGTACGGATGGCCGGGGACAGGAAGTCGGCTTCCTTCGCCCGGGCGATGAGGTCGTCATTGATCTCGCGGACGGCGGCGCGGCGGTCGGCCTCCGGCTGCATGGCGCGGCGGACGGGTGCCTCAGCGACCCACTTGAGGCGGGAGCGCTGGCGATACATGGCCTCCAGCTGGTCGGCGTCGTTGCCGATGCGGACGTTGCGGGTGAGGGTGCCGAGGACAACCATCTGCTGGTCGCAGACGATGACCTGGTCCGGCATGAGGGGGTTGAAGAAGATCATAACGTTGTCGCCCTGGCGGAGGAACTCCTGGCGTCCGCGTGGGGTGGTGATCTCCGGGAAGTAGACGAAGGTTTCACCGGGCAGCAGCTCGTCGGTGATGTGGATCTCATGGTTCTTCCGGACGGTGGCGGCCTTCGCCCAGGAGGAGGGCAGGAGGTGGACGGCATCGACAAAGGAGAGGCGCTTGATGGCGGGGTCCTGTTCCATGGCGTCGCGGGCCTGGGTGGGCGACCAGTTGATGATGGTGCTGAGGCGGGGATCCTGTGACTGCTGGTGGAGGGCGTGGTCGCGGAGGTGGGCCGGGAGTCCGGCCAGCTCCGCACGGGTGCGCCACATGCCGGGCTGATCCTCCGCCCAGCGCCACATGGGTTCGACAAATCCGCACTTCGCCCAGCCCTCAAGCTGGTGGTCGGTGCGTGCTGCCAGGGCGTCGTAGATGAGCATGGCGAGGGAGGTGAACTCGATGCCGGTGAGGAAGTTCGACGCGATGCCTTCCTGAAGGGCGGGCGGGAGATCCTTCACGGCCCTGATGATCCGGCGCTCGTATTGGTCGATGCCGTAGTTTTCCTCCGGGGCCATCTCCGGGTTCCGCCCGGCCTGGCCGATGAGCGGGAGGGAGTAGGTGCGGACGGCGTGGAAGAAGGACTCGATGGGTGCCTTGAACCGTGGGTTACCGGAGGACTTCGGCCCGTAGAGCATCTCGGCGAAGGCGGCCTTGTTGAAGAGGCCGGAGTCATCCATCCAGACCTTGCCACCGGTGATGGAGTTGATGGCGTCCTTGAAGGAAAGGTGGCCGCCGATGGTGGCGAGGGCCTTGTTGCTCCAGACCTTTGCGGTGCCGTGTTCCTGGACGAGGCGGGTGCCCGCGTCATCCGTGCGGTAGCCCTCCGTGCAGAGGATGGTGATGACGTACCAGACGAACTCCCGCTGGGTGAGGTGGCGGTGGGTGTCCGCGTCCGCATCAAACCACCGGAGGCGGATGTGCGGGGTGAAGGGGAAGGCGGTGAGGCGGTCGAGGGCGTTGAAGCCGAGCGGGCGCATGGGCCGGTCGTAGCCGGGGACGCGGATGTGGTTGTCGTATTGCTGGTCGTCGAAAAAGATCGTTTCCAGGTAACGGGTGCCGACGCGGGTGGAGAGGATGGATGGCAGGTCGCGGTAGGAGGCGATGGTGCCCTGCCGTGCGAGGGAGGCGGCGAAGGCGGTGGGCTGGCACCTACGGAAGTTCTCGTAGGAGAATCCGGCGGGGATCCCCTTCCCCGCGTCCTTCGGCGGGCGGTTGAAGCCGGGGATGCGGTATTGCGGATCCCCGGTGCGCCGCCAGAGGTTCCACTGGTCGATGACCTGGCGGTGGACTTCCTGGACGCTGTCCTCCCGCTGGCTGCGGAGGATCTTGTCCTGGACCCATTGCTTGGTGGTCTTTGGCAGGGCGGCGCGGTCCTCCCCGGCGGCGCGGCGTCCGTCGATGAGGCCGGTCCAGCCGTTGTCCTTGTAGAGCTTGATCCAGGTGTGGACGGCGGCCTTTGAGATGTTGTGCTGCTTTGCGATGGCGGCGACGATGCCCCCCTTCCCTCCATGCCCGGCGTCCCTCACCAGCAGGACCGCGCCGAGCTTTGCGAAGAGGGCGGATTTCTGGCGGTCGTTGAGGTCCTTGAGATCGTTCAGGCCGCCGTCGTTGGCGATGAGGGTGAGGATCCGCGGATCTGCTTGGGTGAGGTGCATGGTGGTGGAAAAAGTGGGAGGTGGTGGTCAGTCGACGGTGCGGCCCCGGGCGGCCCTGAGGTTGGCGGTCTTGATCTCCTCGATATCGGCGAGGACGGAGCGGAACTCCGCCTCCAGGGTGGAGAGGGAAATCGGGGCTTCCTCGGTGGAGTCGGTGGGCAGGGCCATGAGCAGCTTCTTGTAGTCGGGGTTGCTGCGGGCGTTGATGAGCGGCGCGGCGACGGCCCCGAAGAAGTGGAAGGCGAGCTGGCCAGCGGTGACCTGCTCCGGCTCAGCGCCGGGGGTCTTTCCGCCCTTGGGCATGGCCTGCGGTTCAGGAACGAGCTTGAGGTGCTGGAGGAGGGATTTCTGCGTCTCTCCATCGGTCGCGCTGCTGATGACGGAATCGACGGTCTGCCATTGTTCCTCGGTGAGGGTGAGGGCGGATTCCGTGCGGAAGATGGCGAGGGCCTGCTTCTTGGCCTCGGCGGGGAGGTCGAGTTTCTTGCCGGTCTTGAGCTTCTTGATGGTGGCTTCGTAGAGCTGGATGAAGACGTCTGCGGACTGGCGGGAATAGCCGCTTTCACGCTTCACCAGGTCGGGCCAGGGCAAGTATTCGCCAGAGTCTGGCGAATTCTTTTTGGGCTGCCCCGGGTGGTAACCGTGGGCCTTTTTGAGGTTGGAGAGGAGCATGCCGATGCGGACCTGGCAGCGGAGGAACATGCGTCCATGACCGGCCATCTGGCGGGTGGTTTCCCTGACGGCGTCCCAGGCGGGATCCTTGGGTGCGTCGGTGGTGACTTCGACGGGGGCGGCTGCTGCTGCCTTTTCGGCCTTCTTGGCGGCGAGGGAATCTTTGAGGAGCATGGAGGTGGTCAGAGGGTGATGGGGTTGCCGTTGCTGGTGACGGTGGGGATCGGGGCGGGACGCCCCGGCAACGGCCTGGGGCAAGATGCCCCAGCCACGGGGTGATCGAGGGCGGCCATGAACATGCAGGCGGGCTGCACGGGCTTTGCAGGAGGCAGGTTCTCGGCGGTGGGCTGGGCGAAGTCTTCCGCCGCCTTGATGAGGGCGGGGACATCGGCCTTGAACGGTGAGGCCGTGCCGTGTTCGAGGACCAGTCCCACGCCCGCTTCGATTTCTTCGCGGGATAACAACGGTGTGCCGAGACCGGCAATGCATCCACAGTTGGAGCAACGAATGACTTTCATGTTCAGAGGAGGGGTTTGGTGAGGAGGTAGATGGCGAGCCAGGTGCCGAGGATGAGGAGGGTGTGGAATTGCCAGTCTTTCACAGGCGGGGTGGCTCGGGTTTGATGGGCATGGAGATGGTGCCGTCGCGGCGGAGGCGGTGGAGGAGCGCGGCCTGGGAGCGGCGGCGGTTCCCCACCCCGGCGATGTAGCCAAGGCCGAAGATGATGGCGGCACCGCCGAGGAGGATCATGGGTTCAATGAGCGGGAGCATGGTGGTGGCGGTGGGTGGTTCAGGCGGCGGCGAGTTCGCGGGCGTCACGGCGGCAGCGGCGGGCGACGTCGAGGTGGTAGAGGCGGCGGCGGAGGTTCCCGGCTTTCTTGAAGTCGCGGGCCATCTGGAGGTTGATGCTCGCGCACTGGAGGAGGCGGCGGACGCCGAGTTCACGGAATCCGGTGACGGTGAATGGGAGGGCTGTCATGGGGTGCGGTGGGGTTCAGGGTTTGATGCGACGGAAGAGGGCGATGGCGTCGGCGGCTTCGATGTGCATGCGCTTGGCAAGGCGCATGACGAGCTGCTGCTCATAGCGGGCGAAGGTGCGGCGGGAGACGGGGTGGCCGAGTTCGGTGGAGATGCGCTCGATGGTCCGCGCCGTGGCCGCGCCGGGCGGCGGGCACTCCTCCCCGGTGAGCTGGCGGCGGCGCAGCTCATGCAAGGCGAGGTCGATGGAAAGGAGGGTGGCTTGGTTCATGAGAAGGTTTCGCTGAGAGAGAGCTGGGCATCTTCGGCCTTGCGCAGATCGGTGGCTGCCGAGCGGAGGGCTTCCGCGAGATCGTCCCGCTGGGCCTGGGTGCAGACGCCAGCGGCGGCGTCGAGGATCCGTGCGCGGTGGGCGTTGTTAGGGATCTCTTCCAGGTGGCGGACCGCGAGGGCCACGAGGTCAATGGCAGGAGTGGGTTTCACAGGGGGATGTTGAGTTCCGCGGCAATGAGGCGGCGGGTGGGTTGGTAGAGGTCGTGGTGGATGGCCCGGGACACGGTGTTCCGATTCACCCCGATCCGGCGGGCGAGCTGGGTCACACTCCAGCCGAGTTCGAGGAGGCGAATTTTGACTCGGTGAGAAAATTCACCTTGTGGTCCTTTGACTGGAGTCGTAGCAGTTGGGGGCATCACTTGGGGCCACCATAACCAAGTTAGAAATTCAGTCAAAATCTATTTCACACTTATGGAAGAATTTTCCTCCATCCTTTTCCGCATCAGGAAGGAATTGGATCTAACTCAGGAAGAAATCGCGTCCAAATTGGGTGTGACTGGCAATTACGTGAGCCTGCTGGAAGGCGGAAAGAAGGAAGCGAGCGATGCCCTAAAGGCGCGATTGCAGGCGCTTTCGACGCAAGTCCAGGAGGCCGCTGTCGAAAATGGCAAGCAGAGGCGCATACCCCTGTTGGGATGGGCGCATGCTGGGTCCGCCGGAGTGTATGAGGAGACGCCTTTCTCCTGGCAGAAAACGATTCCAACCGACTGCCGCGATCCGAAGGCGTTCGGCCTTGTGCTGGAGGGGGATTCGATGATCGGCCAGAAGGGGCTAAGTCTCCACCATGGCGATGTACTGGTGGTGCAGCCCAGCGAACAGCCCTACAGCGGGTGCATCGTGGTGGCGCGGTTCAACAACGATGGGGTGATCTGCCGTCAGTTAGAAATGAACGGATCCCGGCTCATCCTCGCACCACTGAATGAACGATACCCGGTGAGCGAACATGCTCCGGAGGAATTTGCATGGATCTACCCTGTGTTTGGAAGCTGGACGCAACTTTGGAACCGATGAAAACGACAGCATGTTTTATGGTGGCGGCAGCGTTGCTGCTGGTGGGCTGCCAGGATGAGGCAGCACAGATGGAGATGGAGTCCCTCAAGCGGGAGAATGCCCGGCTGAAGGAATCCAGGGCACGGCTGCTGGATGAGGCCAAGCCGGTCACCGAGAAGGATCCGGGTGTGGATGCAACTCCTGACATCCAGTCCGCCCATTCGCTGCTGAGTGAGCAGGTTTCCAACGGACAATGGTTGAGTCTGTGTCTGGAGATGGCGCTGGAGGTGCCGGAAAAGGACCGATCCCCGAAGCTCCAGGAGCTGGTGTCCTACCTGCACACTGCGGTGGTGATCTACGACGCGGCGAACGATGGGATCGCGCAGCATGTTCCGCCGGTGCTGGCCAATCCTGACACCGATCCGGCCCGGCTGAAGATGATGAACAGCCAGACTGCCACGATCAACGAACAGACTGCGGAGATCCACCGGCTGGCCGCGCAGCTTCCGAAGGGCAATTAGGCGTTATGGCGGGGCTTCCCCATGCGGTGGGATGGTTCGATGCGAACCATCGGTGGGTGTTTTCCAAGCTCGGCATCGAGCATGAGGGGTTCATCGAGAAGGCGACACCGAAGATCTCCGCGAAGCTGCGCATGGAGCGGGTGGATGGCCGGGTGATGGAGCGCAGCCGGTTCATGGATGAGATGCACGATGACCTTTACTGGATGAAGTATCGTCCAAGGCCGGAAGACAGGAGCACGATCCGTGATCTCCGGACGAGTGAATGCCTGGGAATGGTTTGGGAGATGCATGTGGGGCTGGCGTGCGGATATGCGAACTGGAGGTCGGGAATAGACCCCGATATCCTGGAGGCAGTGCCATGCTGGGAACTGATCCAGATCAGCACGCTTGAGGAGCAGCTCGATTGGAAGCGTCGCTGGATGGATTCAGGTGGTCAGTTGTATGGCGAGCGCATGATCGCGAAGAAAGGCGATGCTATCTGGTGGGCGCTTTCGGACTTTGGACTTCCGTGGCCACCATTCAAAATTGACTCGGGATATGGCGTCCGGAGTCTGCGCTGGAGGGAAGCAGTGGCCCTCGGTCTGGTGACCGAGTGATCCATTTTGCCCCACCCGTGGTAGGATGGGTGCATGGCTGACAGTTCCACCCTCCAGTTGTCACTGTTTCCGGAGCGTTCCTGGACGGAAGGGACGCAGCTTTCCACGAAGTCCGGTGGCCAGCTCCGGCGCTGGGGCGATGTGGCGACGGCCTGCCAGATCCTGGACGATTGCGACCGGGAGACGATCTATGACCTGATCGCATCCGGGCAGATCAAGGGCTACAAGCGGAACCCGCTGCGCCCGAACTCGCATTTCCGCGTTGATCTGCTGAGCGTGTGGAGGCATAAGCACGGGCAGATGGCCGGTTGATTCCGGCGGCGTCTGAAGGGGGGAATTTCCGGTCGAGTAGCGGAAATAGCGGGAGTGGATGTGAGTAGCGGCGGTGCCGCCCCGATGGTGATTTCGATGGTTTGATGCGTGCGTCGCCAGGACACGCACCGCCATGAACCAACTCACGACGCACCTCCGCCATCTGCTGACCGGCCTTGCCGGGATCGGCACCTACATCGCCACAAAGACGCCGGTGGATCCGGCGACGGTCAACCAGATCAATGACGCCGGGAAGGATCTTGTGGATCCGCTGGCGGCGTTCTTCGCGCTGCTGGCCATCGTGGCGGTGCGGCTGGTGATCGCGGCGCTTGGCAAAGTTTTCCCGTCCCTGGGCGAACGCCTGGGGAATGCGGCATCAGGCGGAATGTCCGGGGGGGCGTCCGTCCTGCTCATCAGCATGGCGGCGGCAGTCGGGGGGCTGCTGCCGTCGTGCGCTGACTATCCGATGACCGGCGGCGTCTTTTACCGCCATCCTGAATCCGGCGCGAAGGCCGGGCTGACGTTCGAGCCAGGCAAGCCGCCGTCCTACACGGCGAAGGTGCCGGTCTATGACCCGGAGACGGGCAAGCTGACGGGATGGGCTGAGGTTTCCGGCCCGCTGGCCCGCGAGGTGAAGCCTGAGAAGTAACTCCCCCATCAAATGGGGTCACCGGCGGGCGTTGTGAGCGCCCGCTGAGGGCAGAGGGTGACGCGATGATATGCGGCCCGTGGAAGCTCTCCCCCGCCATTTCCTGAACCCGAAGAGAACTGCGGCGAGACGCCACAGCCACGGCCTGCGGCGGGACGCCACAGCCACGATCCAAACCAAGAACGTCAACATGAAGGCCGATCTTCTCACCACCGCACGGTGGCACATCACGAACCGGAGCGGGATGCCCTGGTCTGAGGATGTGACCGCCGAGCTGCTGGACCTCATCAATGACAAGCTGGGCTTTCCTGCTCCCGGGACGCCTGAAGCGGAGCTGGTGCCGATCGCGCCGCTGCCGAAGGTTGATAGCTCACAGCACATCGCGCTGTGCCTGGGACATGGCCGGGCCGGTGATGAGGGCAATGTGGGTGCGGGTGGTGTGTCCGAGGAGGACTACAACCTGCCGGTGATCCAACTCGTCGCGGGTTGGCTGCGGGAGTGGGGCATCCGGGTTTCCATCTATTCGCTCTACAAGGGGAATGGCTACGAGTCCGCCATGCGGTGGCTCGCCCAGCAGATGCTGACGGACGGCATCACCGGTGCGGTCGAGTTCCATTTCAACGCCTACGACAAGAAGGCGAAGGGCCATGAGGTCCTGCACTGGAAGGACTCCGTCCGTGGGGTGACCCTGGCGAAGTCCATCCTGGATGCGCTGGACCAAGCCTATCCGAACCGTGTCTCCCGTGGCCTGAAGCCGAAGTCGCCTAAGGATCGCGGGGCCTTGTTCCTCTCCCTTCCCCACTGTCCTTGTGCGTTGGTGGAGCCGTTCTTCGGCGACAACCCGGCGGAGTGGTCACAGTTCGATGAGACGGGCGAGCGTGCCCTTCTGGCGAAGGTGATCGCAGGCGGGATCCGGAGCTGGATCAGAACCCAATGGAAAGGATCCACACCGTGAGCGGCGAGGAGATCATCCAGCGCCTGGTCACGAAGCGGAATCCTGAGAAGGCGGTCGCCCGGCTGTCCCGCAAGAAGCTGGGCAAGGCTTATTGGGCGGCGGTGCGGACGGAGCCGGAGACGGATGCCGCAAGGTATGTGCACGGGCTTTGCATCCTGGAAGCAGGGGCACGGTTCGCGGGTGGAAAGGGACTGGCACGATGATGGATACGCTTTCCAACATCACGTTCGATGAGGTGCTCAAGCTGCTGGGGTGGATCTCCACGTTCACCATGGCTCTGATCGCGGCCATCCTCGGGCCGATCCTGAAGAAGCGCTGGAAAGAGGAAGCGAAGGCGGAGTCCAGCGTGAGCATTTCGGGGCAACCGATCCGGATCCAGAACACGCCGGGCTTTGTGACCTTCAACGACATCAAGCCGCTCACGGATCGGATGGAGCGGTTCGATCAAGATCTCCGAGATCTCCGCCGCGACCAGGGGGAGCAGTACAGGCAGCTGCTGGAGTCCGGTCAGGAGCGTGAGACCCGCATCAAGGAAAAGATGGATGACGTGGCCCGCGACTGGCATGCGCGACTGGATCTGCAATTTGGCCCCAAACCCCGTTCCTCCCGCTGACCATGGATCCCGCACGCATCACCATCATCCGCCGCACGATCCTTGAGACGCTCAAGAACGCGCAGGGGTATGCCGTGGAGGTTTCCATCCTCCGGAACTTCGTCTCCACGCTGCTCCGCCCACCGGTGACGGATGAGGAGTGGACCAACCACATCGGCTGGCTGGTGAAGGGTGGCTTCATCGTGCTGGTGCCCTCCGACCTGGACGACTCCATCCAACAATACGCGATCACCGAGCGTGGCCGCGTGCTTCTCGCAACCCTCTGAACCGATTTCCGTGAATGGCCAACGAACGAACAGGCAAGCCGGGCTGGGACTCCGCTCCCAAGGTCCGCAGCGATGCCAAGCTGAAGGGACTCCCGGAGGTGGACCAGGAAACGCTGTGGCTGCTGATGCACCCCACGGATGGCACGGACGGTCGCAACGTGGAGGAAATGCTGGTCCACATCCAGGAGGAGCATGGTTTCACCGTCTCGGTGTCCACGTTCTACGAGTGGCTTTCCTACTATCGGCAGCAGCAGCGCATGGTGAAGGCTGCGGAGCGTGCGCTCCAGGCGAAGCTCCAGCTTGCTGCGGATCCGTCCATCACACCGGAGGATCTGGAACGGGTGGCGCAGACCATCTTCACGGCGGAGATGCTGGAGGCCGGGGACGTGAAGGGCTACGTGGCCCTGGCGAAGGTCGGGCTGGCGCGGAAGTCGCTGGAACACGACGCGCGGAGGATCGCGCTGCTGGAGTCCAAGGCGAAGCGCCTGGACGAACTGGAGGCGAAGGCCCGGGAGATCAAGTCCGGTGGCGGGCTGTCGCCGGAGACACTGGAGGTCATCGAGAAGCAACTGAAGCTGCTGTGAGCAAGACCCGTCCATCACACGCGAAGGATTTCAAGGGCCGGGCGAAGAACATCCCGGAGCGGGACGTCTTCATGCTGGAATACCAGGAGAAGTGGATCCGCGACACCTCCATCATGAAGCTGATGGAGAAGGGCCGCCGGATCGGCATTTCCTACGGCAGCTCCTACGAGGATGTGCGCCGCCATTCCCTGGCGACGAACCGCCTCCAGACCTGGGTGAGCAGCCGGGATGAGCTGACGGCCCGGCAGTATGTCCGCGATTGCATGGGCTTTGCCCGCATCCTGCATGTGGCGGCCACGGACTGCGGCGAGAAGGTGCTCACGGATGACAAGGGCAACAGCCACTCCGTGCATGTCATCGACTTTGCCAGTGCGCCACTGCACTCCCTGTCCAGCAACCCGGATGCCTTCGCGGGCCGGGGCGGCTACGTGAAGCTGGATGAGTTCGCCCTGCGGAAAGATCCCGGCAGCGTGTATGCCATCGCCGGTCCGACGATCGACTGGGGCGGTGCCCTGGCCATCATCTCCACCCACCGGGGCAGCGGAAACTACTTCAACACCCTGATCCGGGAGATCAAGGAGAAGGGCAATCCGAAGGCTTTCAGTTACCACCGGGTGACGCTCCAGGATGCGCTGGACCAAGGATTCCTGTGGAAGCTCCAGACGAAGCTGGTGGAGGGAGATCCGCGGCTTGAGATGGATGAGGCGGACTACTTCACCTATCAGCGCAAGCGGGCGCGGGATGAGGAAACCTTCCAGCAGGAGTATATGTGCGTGCCTGCCGACGATGCGGCCGCCTTCCTGGAATACGCCCTGATCGACGCCTGCTGCTACAAGGAAGGCGAGGCGTGGGAATACACGCTGGAGGATGCCCGGCGCTGCACGAACCCGCTCTATGCCGGTCTGGACATTGGCCGGACCCATGACCTGACATCCCTGATCATCCTGGAGAAGGTGGGCGGCGTGTATTTCGTCCGGAAGCGGATCGACCTGCACAAGATGATGTTCTCCACCCAGGAGAGCGTGATCTACCCATGGCTGGAGGTCTGCCGCAGGACCTGCATCGACAGGACCGGCCTGGGCATGCAGTTCGCGGAGCGGGCTGCGGAGCGGTTCGGCAGCTACAAGATCGAGGGGGTCAATTTCTCCGGTCCGGTGAAGGAAGACCTTGCCTATCCGGTCCGCAGCGCGTTCGAGGATCTCGGCATCCGGATCCCGTTCGGGGATGACCCTTTCATCTCCGATCTGCGGAAGATCCGCAAGGAGACGACCAAGTCCGGCAACATCCGGTTCGTGGCCGATAGCGATGAGGACGGACACGCCGACCGCTTCTGGGCGCTGGCTCTCGGCATCCATGCGGGGAAGGACAATTCAGGCCCGTTCGCGTTCCAGAGCATCGAGTCGATGAGGCCGCAAAATCGTAGGATGGGAGGTGGTCTGTGAAGATCGCCCGATTTCTAACACGGACCCCCGTTTCGCTGTCATGGGAGCCAAAAGGGCTTGCGGCGCGTTTTAGACCCTTGCAGGGCCTTGCAAGAGGCCATTCCGGGGTCGATGTGGAAGGAGGTTCCCGATGATGGGCACTCCGCGCATTGTCGGCCCGAATGGGCAGCCGGTTTCCACGGAGCGGATCCGCCTGGAAAAGCAGCAGCGATTCAACCCGCTGCGGAACCTGACACCGGACCGGGTGGTGAGCTACCTGGAGGCATTCTCCCGGGGCGAGATCGCACGGGCGGCGTGGCTGATGGAGTGGCTGGAGCTGCACGATGACACGATTTCCACCGTGGCCCCGAAGGCGAAGGCCGCCGTGTCCCGCTACGGCTACGACGTCGAGATCAAGCCGGAGGTCCGGGCCAACCAGAAGAAGCTGGCGGAAGACCAGAAGGGCCGCTGCGAGGAGTTCTTCCAGAACCTGGTGGCGGAGGATGCCATGGAGCCGGAGGAAACCGGCGGCATGCGCCTCTTCGTCCAGCAGGTGATGGATGCCTACGGGAAACGCTACGGTGCCCACCACATCGTGTGGAAGCCGTCCCGGAACGGACTGTCCGCCCGGCTGATCAAGATCCCGACATGGATGTTCGAGACGACCACGGGCAAGATGCGCTTCCTGGAGTCCGCTTATTCTCTGACCGGCGTGGATCTGGAGACGATGGGTGGACGCAGCGCCTGGTTCACGGCGAAGGGGCGCGGCGTGATGCTGGCGTCCGTCATCGCCAGGATGTTCAAGCAGATTCCCCTCCAGGACTGGCTGACCTATTGCGACCGCCACGGCATGCCCGCGTTCCTGGGCGAGACGTCCGCGAAGAAGGGTGACGCCGGATGGATGGAGATGGCGCAGGCCATCGCCAGCATCGGCAGCGAATACGGCGCGGTGGTCAACAGCGGCGACAAGATCCATGTGCTGGACCTGAAGGGCGGCGGCGACATGCCGTATGAAAAGCTGATCGACCGGATGGACCGGGCCATCGTCATGTTGTGGCGCGGTGGTGACCTCTCCACCATTTCCCGGTCGAACGCGGTGGGATCCAACCCACAGCAGGAGGACGCCGACGAACTGGACGCGGACAACGCGGCATGGGTGGGCGAAACCATCGACCGCCAGCTCACGAAGCGGGTGGTGGAATACTACTACGGTCTGGATGCGCCGTGCCTGGTCACCATCAAACTGCGGACGAAGACCCGCCAGAACGTCAGCGAGGATATCGCCCGGGCGAAGGCCGCGAAGGATCTGGGCATCCGCCTGTCGAAGCCTTGGTTGATCTCCACCCTGGGCGTCCAGGAAGCGGACGCTGATGAGCTGGCCGTGGGTGAAACCTCCCTGCCGGTTGCGCCTGGCACACCGCCCGCGCCTGCCACCACCACGGCACTCAACACAGCGACGGACACCCGGACGCTGCTGGAGTCTTCCCTCGCCGCCGCGCTGGGGGTGAGACCGAACGTGCTGGCCCCGATCCGCCCGCTTCTCACGGACCTTGCAAGCCGCGTGCAGGACACCGGCATCAGCGATGCCGACTTCCTGCAGCTGGTGGAGGACGCCGCCGAATCCTTTCCCGAACTCATCGACTCCGCCGCCGTGGGCGACCTCGCCGAGCAGCTCCGCGCCGGGATGGGCACCGCCGCCGTCCAGGGCGCGAGGGATGCCATCCGTGACGCCAAAGCCAAACCGAACTGATCTCCATGAAACGCCTCCGATTCACTCATTTCCTCACCGCAATCAACTCCGTCGCCGTGGATGCCCTCAATTCCGTGTCGGGCGTGTGGCAGGAACTCACCCTCGCGGATGGCGAGAAGGAGATCCGCTATCGTCTGGCACCCTATGGTGAACATCCGGTCCGTATGGATGGCAGGAAGGTCATGCAGGTGGTGGACCGTGAGGCGGCCCAACTGATGGCCTCCAATTTCAAAAGCCTCACCGGCAAGCTGGCCAACTTCTTCCAGGGCATCCCGGTCTATGAAGGCCATGCCGACGATGCCGATTGGCTGCGGGAGAACCCTGGGCACCGCGCCGTGGCTGTGGGACGCATCAAGGAGATCGAAGCCGGTGAGGACGGCATCTATGTGCGCACCGTCTTTAATTCGGACGGCGTGAAGCTCCTCAGTGGATCCGCCCCATCCTACTCCGGCCACTCGCCCCGCTGGCGGATGGTCCCGATCCCGGGCCGCGACCTGCACTTCCGCCCGATCCTGCTGTGGAGCGACGCGCTCACCAACAGCCCGAACATGGCGGACAACACCATCGCCATGAATTCTCTCCAGACCGGCGAAGTGCCGCCGGTCGATTCCTCTCCCGTGCCCGATGAGGGCGATCCCGAGAAACCAACCGACACCATGAAACTGACACCAGAAGCCATGCAGGCTCTCGGGTTTTCACCCGACGCCACACCCACCGACGCTGAGATCAGCGCCGCCATCGTGAAACTCCTCAGCGCGAAGAACACCGCCGAGGCAGACAAGGCCACCTCCGACAATGCGGTGACCGCCGCCAACAGCCGGACCACCCACCTGGAAACCGAGATCGCCTCTATCCGTGGGGCCGCCGTGAACACGGTCATCACTGCCGCGATCCAGGACGGACGCATCACCGAAGCGGACAAACCGCGCTGGGTGGATGCCCTGAATACGTCCTTCGCCACGGAGTCCGAGAAGCTGGGCAAACTGATGCCGACCATCAGCACGCGCAGCCACCTCCCCGCCCTCGACCGTACCGTTCCGGAACTGGCCGGAAGTGTGGACGCGATCAACAGCGCCGTCGCCGCCACCGCGAAGGCCCACGGCCTGAACCTCCAGGACCGCGCCGACTACGACAAAGCCCACCAGCTCTGCCGCACCGAAAAGCCGGAGCTGTTCCAACGCGGCTGATCCGGACCCGTCACCCAACCGAGCAACCACACATCCAACCAACGATGAAATCACACATCCTCGCCGCACTCGCGGCCCTGATCCTCGCGCCACTCGCGGCGCTTTCCCGCAGCCTGGCTCCAGCCGGTGCTGACGCCATCAACACCGCCGGTGACCATGAGGGCGGCCTGAGCCGCATCGCGGAGGCCGCCGTCAACACGCCCCACCTGATGCTGGCGTTCGGCACCAACCCCGCTACCCAGGTCATCATCTGCACGGCGACCACGGAACCCATCGGCCTCGCCTACGACACCCAGGTCCTCAATGGCCGGGTGGGCATCGAGCGGCTCGGTGATGGCGCGACGAAAGTCGGCATCGCCAGCAAGGCCATCGCCGCCGGTGCGCGTGTCTTCACCACGGCAGCCGGGAAGCTCACGGATACCGCCGTGAACAACTCGTGGCTGGTCGGACGCGCTCTCACCGCCGCCGGTGCGGATACCGACGAGTTCGAGTTCGAGCCGTGCTTCCCGGTGAAGCAAACCGTCTGATCCGCCACCGAACCCGACGAACCAGAACCACCGATCCAATCCAACGACATGAAATTCCTGCCCATCTATCTGACCCTGACCGGGGCCACCTCCGGTGCGCTCACCCCCACCCTGGGAGAGATCACCGTCTCCAACGCCGCCAGCATGAACTATGGCGGATCCCTTGCATCCGACGTCCAGAGCTACCTGGCCGGACTGCCTGCCTCCGATGAGGAGAAGCTGCTCGACCTGCTGGCCCCGCCCATCCAGACGAACGACTTCTTCCAGTTCGCGAAGGCGGACGATGAGTTCTTCCTGACGGAAGCGGATGACAGTGACATCCGGGCCATCGGCGGCAGCTTCAAGAAAGTGCAGTTCCGTGGCACCACGGTGACCGACGCCACCCAACAGAAGGGCCTGACCATGGTGGTCGATCACAAGACCCTCCTGAAGCAGAACGGCAAGATCGTTCCCGGCTGGGAGAACCGCCTGGCTGAGTCCCTGAAGCAGCGCCTGGTGCGGGCGGAGATCATCCGCGTGCTTTCCGTCCTGGATGCCGCCGCCGTTTCCGCCGCCAAGGTGTGGTCCAGCGCGACCAATCCGGACGGTGACATCCGCGCCATGGTCCAGGCCACCCGCACGGCCACCGGCCAGAGCGGTCTGGCCACTGTGGTGATGGGCAACGCCGCCCAGCAGCTCCGGCAGGATGCGTATGAAGCGGCGGCCCGCGCCAACCACGCGATGGCCAACCATGCCACCTACACGATGGAACAACTGGCGTCCCATGTGGGTGCCCGGAAGGTCATCATCGAAGACGGCATCAGGCAGACGAAGAAAGGCGCGGCCAAGGTGGATCGCACCGGGCTGTCCGTCTATTCCTACATCGCGGAGCCTGGCACGCAGCTGATGGACCCTTCCAACATCAAGCGTGCGTGGTGCGAGACGCCGTTCAACGGCAAGTGGGCGGTGATCATCAAGCCTGGAGCGGTTTCGACGGAGATCACGGTCTTCCATGAGTCGAAGATCTTCTCCCCGATCACCTCCGGCATCATCAAGCGCACCGTTTCCGACGCCTGATTTCCTCCGCCGTGAAGGCGGACGAATACCCGGCAGCGGGTGGGTTTAATGGGTTTTCCCCACCCGCTGCCTTTCTTCCAAACCCGCAACTCACCTTTCCATCATGGACCGCAAATTCGTTCTCAAGGCTCTCGCCGATGCCGGGGTTTCTTTCCCGGCCAACATCTCCAATGCCAAGCTGGAAGCCCTCGCTGCGGAGAAGGGCATCCCGCTCACCGATCCCGCTGGTGGCACGGAGTCCACCGTCCTGCCGCCTGGTGCCGTCGCTCCGGAGGCAGATACGCCCGCTGATGCTGACGACATCGCCTGGAGGGTCGCCGCCGGACTGTCCTACGAGCAAGCGGTGGAGTGTTCCACCCGCCAGCAGGAAGCGGACGCCGCCGCCCGCAAGTAATCACCCCGACGCCCCGCACCCATCTCCGCCGCCATGTGGATCCCACTGACTGAAGCCGACCTCCTCAGCTCGCTCACCGAGAGCGAGCGTGACGGATTCGGGCGCACCGATGCCCCGGAAGATCCGGGCGACCGTGTGCCGCAGTTGCTGGGTGACCTGGTGGCGGAGATCCGGGGGCAGATCGCGACCTGCACGCAGAACAGCCTCAGCGCGGACACCACGCTCATCCCGCAGAGCATGCGGGCGAACGCGCTGGCGATCGCACGCTGGCGTCTGCTGATCACGGTGCCGTCCTACCAGCCCGGCGATGCCCGGAAGCTGGAGTACGAAAACGCCGTCAAATACTTCGCCCAGGTCGCCCTCTGCAAGATCCGCCCGGAGCCGCCGGACGATGCGGTGCCGAACCCGGTGCCGGAGGAAACCGCGCAGCATGGCGTGCAGGTGGTTTCCGGACCGGGCCTGCGCACGGGCCGCCAACGCATGAACGGACTCTGACACGATGATCCGCGGACTTTACCACCAGTGCCATCGTCTCCGGCAGCGGCTCAACGAGCTGCTGTCCGTCGAGACGGATGATCCCGCTGAGGAAGCCAGCGCCACGGAGCGCGTTCCCGCCGTGCGCATCGAGCTGGCCGCCGTGGAGGGTGCCGTGCCGCGCCGCCTGGTCTCCATCGCCATGATCGAGGGGCTGGTCTCCGAACTGGATCAGGACCCTTTCAAATCCGCCCACCTCACCCTGGCGATCCGCCACCTGGAGGATGCCTCCATGCGCCTGCGCCGCGAGCTGGGCGACACCGTCTGAAACCATGTCCAAGGAAGTCCATCTGACCGAACACGGCGAGGCACGCGGCAAGGAGCGCGTGGGCCTCAACGCAAAGGCGCTCCGCCGGACGGCGGCGAAGGCCCGGGCGGAGGGACTGCGGCCCACCGACACGAACGGCAGGCTCCGCCGCTACCTGGACAAGATCTCCATCGAGCATCCCGGACGGCATCCCCGGATCCATGGCGAGCACATCTTCATCTTCGCGGCGAGCACCCTGATCACGGTGCTGAACCTGCCGCATGAGTTCCGCAACGCGGCGGCGAAGGCCCGCCGGAAAAAGTTTCCATCCACCGACGAATGATTTCCACCGCTCCATCTCCCAACTGCTCCGCCCTCGGCGATGTCGATCTGGCATTCATGCTGGAATCGCTGGCAGGCATGATGCGCCGCCCCGCGCCGGTGGTCGGCGCACCGCAGCCGGTGGTGGGCTGGCAGGGTGGCAAGCGGTGGCTGGTCAAGGAGCTGGTGCCGCTGATCCCACCGCACAAAACCTACGTCGAGCTGTTCTGTGGTGGCGGTGCGCTTCTGTGTGCGAAGGCACCGTCCAACGCCGAAGTCATCAACGACCGAAACAGTGACCTCGTGAACCTGTTCCGGGTGGTGAAATACCATCTGGATGCGCTGCTCCAGGAACTGGAGTGGAACCTCAACAGCCGGGCGGAGTTCGCGGACCACAAGGCGCAGCGCGGACTGACCGACATCCAACGTGCGGCGCGGTGGTTCCTGCGGATGAAGAA
The DNA here is from genome assembly GCF_026625605.1 of Luteolibacter sp. SL250. Classification (NCBI taxonomy): domain Bacteria; kingdom Pseudomonadati; phylum Verrucomicrobiota; class Verrucomicrobiia; order Verrucomicrobiales; family Verrucomicrobiaceae; genus Luteolibacter; species Luteolibacter sp. SL250. The sequence goes on along the minus strand of NZ_CP113054.1, from coordinate 1,417,809 downwards.
CGGCTTCGGCGGCGCAGCGGACCACTTCGGCACGTCGAAGTCCGGAGGTGGCGCGGCGTTCTCCTCCAAGGAGGGGCGGCTCGCCCTGCTGCGTGCGTTCAACCGCCGCCTGGACAGCGTCGCCATCGAGAACCTCGATTGGAAAGAGTGCCTGGAACAGTACGATTCCAAGGTCACTGTTTTCTTCTGCGACCCTCCCTACACCACGGGCGTGGCGCACTACGGTGCCTGGACGATCGATGACCTGGCGCGGTTCCGGGAGGAGGGCCTGGACCAGATGAAGGGCACCTGGATCCTCACCATCGACGACACGCCTGCGAACCGTGGGCTGTTCAAGGACTGCCACATCACGACGGTGGGCCGGAAGAACGGCATCGCCCACAAGGCGGACGGAGGCACCTCCCAGTATCACGAACTGATCATCCGGCCTGACGATGGCCGCCACCAACCCATGGAGCTGAACCTGGAATGATCGACTTCACGACAGAGCGACCGCTGGAAGATGCGGTGGCACGGCTGGGCAAGCGGACGCCGCTGGGCGCGACGCTGTCGTCCGCCGAGTGGTCGCGTGTGCCGTGGGAGATCCGGGAGGTGAGCTTCTTCTCCGCCCATGTGGAGTGCGAGCGGCTGCTGGCCATCATGCAGGGGAAGATTCTGCGTAGGGTGAGACTGGAAAAGGAGAAGCTGGCGAACGGTGAGGAGATCACCATGGACCGTGGCCGTTTCATCGCGGAGATGCAGGACGAACTGCACGCGCTGGGCTACCAACCGAAGCCCGCCGACCAGGGAACAGTCCGCGACCTGTCGAGTGCCGGCAGGCTGGGCCTGATCTGGGACATGCAGCTCGGCTTCGCCCGGGGGTATGCGAACTGGAAGGCATCCTTTGATCCGGATCTGATCGAAGCCGCGCCGTGTTGGGAGCTGATCCGCGAGGCGGACCGCGAGGTTCCCCGTGCGTGGGTGGCGGAGATCTGGCCGGACCATGGCGGGAAATTCTATGGCGGCCGGATGATCGCCCTGAAGAGCGACCCGATCTGGAAATGGATCTCCGACTTCGGCGTGCCGTGGCCGCCGTTCAAATGGGGCAGCGGCATGGGCGTGAAGAACGTCCGCTGGAGGGAGGCCCGTGAGCTGGGCGTGCCGGGGATCGATGATCCCCAGGAGATGCCGGACATGGACCTTGCAAGCGGCGTGCAAGCCTCCCGCAAGAACCTGCCCCAGGTGTCCGAGGACCGGCTGCGCAGCGAGTTCGGCGACACGATCCAATTTGACCAGGACAAGATTTCATTCCATCCTACCCATGACGCCGATGAGCAATCGATCTCACAGCAACTCACGTCCCGGGCGCGGGCCATCGCCGACGCCGGACGAGATCAGATCCTTCGGTCTCGATCCGAAGACGATGCTGCCGCCTGGCCATCCGGTTTCGATTCTGGCGAATACGACGAAGAAATCCTCGCCAGCACCAGTGCCGTCGCGGTTGGCCGAAAAGCACTATACCACGATGAGTGGGGAAGTTTTGCGGCGGCCTTCGCAAACCTGATCCGCGACTGGCTGCCGGACAATGTGATGGTCCGGTATCTGGACGGCCACGTGTATGCGTGGCGGCGGGACCTGCTGAAGCTGCGTCCGGATGAGATCCACGCGCTGAGCGCCGGGCTGGATCCACAGAACGGGGTGCTGCTGGGCTACGGGCAGAACCTGGGCGATGAGCCGTTCTCCACCGTCACGCTGAAGATCGGCGGGCGGGTGGTCGGGGGGTTCAGTGCGCCGCGTGGCACGGCGAAGGTGTATGCCTCCGCCCGGGCGAAGGATTTCTCCGATGCGACCGGCGAGCCGGTGAGCGTCCACATCAACGGAGAGGAGGTGGCGCTGTGATTTCCGTCCAGGTCATCGTCCAGGACAACAGCCGGGTGATCCTGGTGGAGGTGCAGTCGGCGGTGAAGAACCGCACCGGGCTGAACAAGGTGCTGGCCGCCCGCTGGGCGGATGAGCTGAAGGATCACTTCCGCAGCAAGAACGCCACGCCGAACAAGCTGGGCGGGAAGCGGACGAATTTCTGGAACGGCGTGGCCGCGGATACCGGTGTGGCCGAAGTGACGGAGGATGGCGCGGTCCTGACCGTGGCCAACCAGGCGTTCCGCCTGCACCTCCATGGTGGCACGGTGACGCCGAAGAAGGCGAAGGCCCTCACCATCCCGATCGTGCCGGAGGCGCATGGCCTTTTCGCCCGCACCTACGAGACGACCTATGGCCGGAAGCTGTTCACCATTTCCCCGAAGGTGCCGCTGCTGTTCGAGCGGAGCAACCAGGCCACCCAGAGCCTGACCGGGCAGACGGACGGACGGGTGCGGGTGCGTGGCAACCGCCCGGGTGAGATGGTTTCCAAGCCGGTGAGGATCGCGGCACGGACGCCGATCCGTCCGGTGTATTACCTGGCGGACTCCGTGACCATCGAGCGGGATCCGGAGGCCCTACCACCCCGTGAACGGGTGGAGGCGGCGCTCATCGAGGAAGCCACGGATTTCCTGGAACGATCCATGAGGAAAGGAGGGCTGGCATGAGCACCGCACCCCTGATGCTGCTGCGCGAGAAGATCGCCGCCCGGATGGTGGAGGAGGGTGTCTGCACGGCGGACGCCATCATCATCAAGCGGGAGACGGACATCTGGAATGACATCGCCCGGGCGGTGGCATCGCGGAAGGTCCCGGACCGCACGGCGTGGGTGATCGGCATCACGGAGGGAGCCTTCGTGGATGACACGGACATCGTCGTGGACCTCACCATCCCGATCACTTCGTTCTGCCCCATCACCCTGGAGAAGGGCGCGGCCCCGGAGGAGGAGAAGTGGCACACGATGCTGCACGCCCTCCATGGATGGGATGACGGCCAGCACTGCAACTACGAGCTGAAGGTCCGCTCCTTCAACGACGGCCTCGCTCAGTCCGATGGACGCCCCGCGTGGCACGCCCGCGAAACCATTTTCACGATCCGACACCATATCCCGAAACCAACCACACCCTGAATCATGAGCAAGACCGCCAGAATGACTGCTGCCAAAGCAGCACCCGCCGCAGTTGTGGCAACCGACACCACCCCAGCCCCCGCCGAGCCTGCGCCCGCTGTTGAGGTCGCACCTGCCGCCGCGCCGCTCTTCCTGTGGGTGAAGGTGCTGAAAGGCGGCATCAAGATCGCCGGAGGCACCGCCGCGGCGGGCCGCACGCTGAAGGTCAGCCAGGAAGTCGCCACCTACCATGAGGGACAGGGCAACGTGAAGGTCCTGGGCACCGTCTGATTCCACCAACCACACACCGACCACCACCATCATGTCATACCAACTGGAGAAGATCATCATCGGTTGCTTCGCGGCTTTCGTCCCGAAGGGAACCGTCATCGGCGAGAACACCGTGGATTCCGGATTCTATCCGGAAGACGAGGAGGATCTGGAAAACTGGAAGACCCTGGGCTGTGTCCTGGACAGCTCCTTTGAAGCGGTCAACGAACCTGGAGAGCCGGACTACTGCCCGGACCCGGTCAACGGCGGCTACTACAAGGAGGAGGAAAACAACATCGTGAAGGACATCATCAAGATGACCCTGAAGTGTTCCTCCGAGATGTTCTGGCAGCTCGCGTGGGGGATGAAGACCGCGCCGGTCGACGGCACCCCGGTCACCCCGTTCGCCGACAAGCTCCGCGCCGTGGAGGGCTGGCTCAACTTCGAGCAACGGGACCAGAACAACGTCAAGAAGGTGATGGCCGTGGTCTACGGTCGTTTCAGCCTGGACGCCGCGCCGAGCTGGACGAAGGACCGGACGAAGCCTGCCTTCCGCTTTGAGGTGATCCCGTCGTCGATCGCATCCGTTGAGCCGAAGAACATCGCCGGTGCCTGATCCCCACGCAGCCCGCCACACCCAACCACCACCGTCATGCCCACACCGTCGCCCGTTCCAGACACCGATGCGCCCACTCCCGGCACCGTGCCATCCCTGGTGGCGGGCGGCAGTGCGCCATCACCCGCCGCTCCGCCGTCCGTAGGGCCATCTCTGCCTGGCGGAGTGGTGGCTCCGCCGCCGGAGGTGATGCCGGAGGTGCCTGTCCAACCGCCTGCGGGATTCCTGCCGTCCACCAAGGCGGACACGGATGCCGGGAACATCCCCGCCCGCACGTGGCGGGCGGCGCTCAATGGCGGGGGCGATGGGTATTTCGCGGTGCGGCACCCACTGGCGGTGGCCCAGCGTTGCCATGTCATCCTCTATGGCCAGAGCAATGCGTCCGGATCCGATGCGGTGCCGGTGCTCACCACCACGGCGGTCTATGATGCGCTGCGATTCTCCACCGGGGTGCGCGGAGCGGGCGGTGGAGGAGTGACGGCGGTATCCCTGCTGGAATCCACGGATGATACCCAGGGAGAGACGCCATGCTCCGGTGTGGCGCTGCAATGGACGGAGTCCGGCACGACGGATGGCGCGGCGCGGTTGATCCTCAGTGCCGTCGGCTACGGTGGCTACGGGATTAACCAGCTGGTCAAGGGCACCGCCCCCTACACTGACCTCCTGTCCAGGGCGAGCCATGCGCGGACACTGAGTGGAGGTGCGGGTGTGAGCCATGCGGTGGCGGCCGTGGTGTGGGTCCAGGGTGAGAGTGACGGTGCCATGGCGCAGGCCACCTACCTGGAAAAGCTGCTGGATCTCCGCGAGGATCTGCAGGCGGACCTCCGCAGCCAGGTGCTGGGTGGTGGCGAAGATTTCCTCCACCTGCCGATGGTCCAGCCGTCCGCACACATCAACGCGGGTGGTGGCCCGGCGCTGGCCCAACTGGAGGCCGCCGTGCGCAGTCCCTACCACCACCTGGTGGCCCCTGCCTACGCGCTGCCCCATGCCAACAACATCCATTACTCCGCGCTGGGTGCCCAGATGGCGGGGCGGGCCGCCGGGCGTGCCCTCCGTGAGCTAGCGGAACATGGAGATGCGCGGACGCTGATGCCGATGGGTGCCAGCAGCCGTGGCCGTGAAATCATCTGGTTCTGGGATGTGCCGGTGCCGCCGCTCCTCCTGGACAGTTCCGCGCTGCCGCCGACTCCGAGCCATGGGTTCCAGGTGGAGGACGAAGATGGGATGGTGCCGATCTCCTCCATCGAGGTCATGGAGGACCGGGTGAGGATCGTGGTGGCCAGGGACCTGGAAGGTGATACGGAGGTGCGCTATGCGCTGGACAACAACGGCACGGGCATCATCAACGGTGCGTCGGGAAATCTCCGTGATTCCACGGCGGATGCGTTCTGGATCGATGGGGTTTCCCATCTGCTGCCACGGGCGGCCCCACATGCGAAGCGGTCCGTGAAACACCTGCGGCATGATGCTGCGGATGTGATCCTCCCTGGCGAAGTTCCGCTGGAGGAAGACGCGTTCGACCACTGGCAGTTCGGCACCGACAGCAGCTCACTGACCGGACTGGTCAATTCCGAGGTGCTGACGCGGGCGGGTGTCCTCGCCGCGACCTATGAGGAGTCCTCCATCATCCTGCACAAGGATGATCCGGGGTCCCATCTGCAAGGGCTGGTCAGCACGATGCCGGACGGGATCGAGCAGACCATCCTGGTGGTGCTGCGCGTGCCCACGGAAGTGGTCGGCGGCACCTACCAGATCATCGCCGGGACGGCGGATCCGTTCACGGGATCGGGACTGACGATCGATTTCGCAGGCCATATCAAATTTTCGAATACCCTCAACGCCTTCAACCTCCCCTTCACCTCCGCGATGAATGGCGGGGAAACGGGAGCCTGGATCTGCCTGGTATTCCGCGAGGGTGCCGGGAAGTTCGGCCTGCTGCTTTCCGGTGTGGGCAACCGGGAGTTCCACGACTACACCACCGGGACGAAGGATCCGGTAGAGCGGAACGTGGGCATCGGGAACTGCTACGCGAACTACAGCAACTGCAATGACGCGGACCTGGAGTTCGCCGAGCTGGTTCTGTGGAACCGCCGCCTGTCCGTCCGTGAGTGCATCGACGCGCTCACCCGTTCCCGGATGAGGATGGCACAACGAGGCGTGTTTTTCTGATGATCCGCAGCCTGGTCAAGATCGAGTTCGTGCCGGTGACGGGTGATCCCATCACGCTGCTGGACTACGACGACGGCATGCGTGACTACGTGCGGTGGCCGATGCAGCAGGGGGACTTCTCCGCCGGTGCCATCGGCGCGGAGTATGCGGCGGGGATCTCCCTGGGCAACGCGAGCTTTTCCCCGGCGTGGACGCGGCGGGTGCTGCATGACACGCACCATGAGGCGGAGGCGTATTGCCAGGACCACCCGGCGGCGATGCCGCTGGGCGTGCAGGGGAAGTTCCGCTACTCCATCCAGGGCGGCAACGTCTATGAATACCACCACGCCCGGGTGCTGGCGTGTGTGGTGGCCCGGCTGAGAGAGCGGAAGAACGGGAAGGAAGTCACGATCACGGAATACCGTGGTGCGTGCGGCAAGCGGGAGGTGGTCAGCACGGCGACACCGGATCCGGAGGAAGCCACGCCGGGTGATGTGCCAGCTCTGGTGCCTGATGGCGGCGACGCGATGCCCGGGCACCCGCCGTCCGTGGTGGTGGGTGAACCGCCCACCGGACCGGACCCGCTGCCGCTGCTGTGGGGGGTCACGCTTTCCGGTATCACTGATCCATCTGCGGCGAACGGGAACGTGCCGAAGACGGGGCTGTCCTCCGGGTATCTGGTATTCACCGACGCGGATGTGACGGTACAGCGGACCGGCGGGATCTGGAAAATCCAGGGCAGCGCTGGAAAAGGATTCAATGGGGAGGCCGCGGACTATCCGTGGGAAGTGGAAACGTGGACGCCGTATGGCGGAGCCACGGGCACGCCCGCTGTCTCCCCGGTGTGGGCAGGGTAAACGATCACGAGCATGGCCAACGAGAATGACATCAAGTTCCGTCTGAAGACGGAGGGAGACACGTCCGGAGCGGACGCCGTCGAGGAGTCGATGGTCGATGCGAAGGATGCGGCCAAGGATCTGGGCACGGCTTCATCGTCGATGGCAGCGGCGACCGCTGCGGCAGGCAAGCAGGCGGCTGCGGCGGCGAAGGCGGTGGCCCAGAGCCACGCGGAGATCGCGAAGTCGATGTCCACCCAGGAGCTGGAGGACTACGTGGCAACGATGACCCAGCTCACCGAAGCGGAGCGGGAGCAGTGGATGCAGTCCAAGCAGGTGATCGCGGTCCAGAACGAGCTGGAGACACGCCGGTCGGCGGCCCGCCAGCAGCTCGATGAGGAGACGGCGGCGATCGTCAAACAGCAGGATGCCCTGAAGGAAAAGATCCGGCTGGAGGAGCAGCACATCCAACGGCTGGAGGATGTGGAGGAGGCGAAGCGGCGCGTGGCCGCCCGGGACAAGGAAGCGGCTGCTGCCGGGAAAAGCCAGGGCATCGGTCCCGAACTTCTTCCCGCCGGATCCACGGCGAGCGCGACGGCGGCCGCCGCCGGTGTGGCCGCGATCGCTGGAGCCGCGAAGCTGGGGTCCGACGCGGTGATGGAGGTGCTCTACCGCTACCGGGAACTGCGGAAGGAGATGACGCAGTCCGAGGCACAGATGGGTGCGTGGACCGACTCCATGATCGAGGTGATGGAGTGGATCACCAGCCCGCTGGACAAGCTGAAGGGGGCGATGGTTTCCCTGGCCGGTCTGGATGAGCTGGAGAAGTCCCTGGAATGGGGCCGGGAGATGGAGGACCTCTACAAGAAGACGAAGGCCGCCCATGATGCGTATGCCAAATCCGTGGCGGATGATGCGACGAACCGGGCGCTGCGCAACCAGCTCGCCAGCATCAATGAGCAGACGGCGGCCATGGAGCGGCAGATCGGCATCCTCCGTGCGCGGCGGGAACTGCTGGAAGCGAAGGCACAGGTAGCCGACAAAGCAGCACTGGCGAGCGGTGAGGATCCGGCGGTGGTGGCGATCAATGAGATTGTCCGCCAACAGGTGGCACGGGTGGCGGAGGTCAATGAAGCGGTGACCCGTGCGGAAGGCGCTCTAGCTGGAGCGGAAGCCGAATTGAGCGTGGCCATTAAGAGGCTGTTCGATCTCCAGGAGCGAGGTGGAACTCGTGAAGAGATTCAGCAGGCGACCGCTACCATGGAGGATATGGACCGCAAAGTCCAGGAGGCGAGCAGAGGTCTGGCTGATGCGAAGGTGGAGGCGGGGATACAGATTGAAAAATCTCAGGTGGAAGCGTCGGAGGGCATCAGGGAAACGAAGGATAAAGCGTTGGAGGGGCAGAAGGAGGCTGCTGGAAAGCAACGCGAGATCATTGCTGAGCTGACCAAGGACGCTATTGATGACGTAAAGAAGAACTTCGATAAGATCGAGGAGGGGGGCGGCAAGATAAAGGGCGAGTCGAAGCGGCTCTATGAGGCGATCGTCAAAATGCTGAACGACAGTACGCCGGACGATCAGCAGATCGCTCCGATCCGCGCGTCGCTCGAAGCACTCTCCCGATCGATGGACAAGAAGGATGACACGATCATCGAAGGACTGACCAAGGCTGCGGCCGGTTTGACCGCGACGGAACAGAAGATCGTTGAGCTGAACAACAAGTTCGACGGGGTCATGCGCCGGTTGAACTCCATGACCCCGGAATTCCGATGATCGAATACACGCCACCATATTATCTGATCGGCGAGGCGGGGCGGTCGCTGGATGCGACGCCGCGCACGCTGGAGGAGCTGGGGATCACGGACGGGACGCTGTCCCTGACGAGCCTGGACATCGACCGGCTGACGTTTTCCATCCCGGCATTCATGGTCACGCACCTGATCGATGACGGTCAGATGATCACGCTGCGCGACAGCGCGACGCCGACGCCCCGGGTGCTGTTCCACGGGAAGGTGATGCGCGGCTTCCAACTGAAGGCAGGCGTGTATTCCTTCCAGGCGGAAAGCGTGTGGAAGCAGCTGGCCAACGCGCCGCTGGGCGGGGCGACCAATGACCGGCCCTACCGGGTGTATCCTTCGCAGAGCATCGGCACGACGGTGTCCAGCCTGGTGGGCCTGGCACAGGCGGCGGGACTGCCGGTCCAGGCGGGGACGCTGCCGACCTTTTACGCGGCACCGAAGGCGACGCTGAAGAGCCGGTCATTCGCCGAGGCGATCTCCTTCATGCTCCAGATGGTGCCGGACGCGGGGACGCGGATGGACTACAGCACGGCCCCGCTGCCGAAGCTGACCTTCACGCGGCGGACGGCTCCGCATGTGATCGACGTGGACGTGGAGGGCCACGGGCTGGAGGATGCCCGGCTGGTTCCCCAGGAGTGGCGCAGGGCGCTGGGGGTGACGATCCACTACGCGTCCCGGACGAGCTACACGGAGGCGTCCCTGGTGACGCAGACGGGTGGCAACACGGCGGCGGAGGCGAGCCGCCAGATTTCCCTGATGCTGTCCGGCTACGAGCGGACGGATGCCTTCAACCGGGAGTCTCTCCAGGCTGCGATCCAAGCCTACAATGAGGCGGCGAAGGCGTTGAGCGAGGAGGGGGCGGCGATTGACCAGATCGCGGCGACGGCGCTACTGAATGTGTTCCCGCAGTGGGACGCGCTGAAGGAGATCGACCCGGCGATCAAGGCGGCGTTGGCTGCGGGGTCGTTCACCATGGAGCGGGTGGCGAACAGCTCGTTTTCATTTTACACCTACTACTACCGCTACCCGGGTGAGGGTAATCCGCCGCCGCACGACATGACGGTGCCGACGGAGGCGGCGACCATCCGGCTTGCCAATGGCAGCCAGCCAGGGACGCTCGGGCTTCACACCATCAAGCCGAACACCTTCACTGATGCGCAGCTCGCTCTGGCCGGGGCGACGAAGACGCAGGTCTGGCTGCGGGGGGAGTACCGAGGAACGAGCGTGGGGCAGGCTTTCAACGCCGGGCTGTCACACCTGAAGACCAACCAATCGAGCAAGGTGCGGGAATTCGCAGGTTACACGGGCACGAACACAAGCCTCACCCAGGCGGGCGGGCAGAATCCGAGCCAGTTGAGGCGATTCTACTTCTACAAACCGGACATGCCGCTGTGGGCGATCAACAAGACCCCGGCGCAGGTGGCGCAGGCCGTGAAGGGCCAGATCGGCACGGATCTGGAGGAGCTGGGGGAGCAGGCGGCATTCGTGGAGCCGCCGCCGGGGTTCGCGCAGAACTATTTCGAGGCCCAGGACTGGACGCCGATGACGGGGTCGCTGGTGTTCCGGGCGGATGCGCCGTGGAAGCCCGCGCCGGGCGACCGGGTGCAGATCACCGGGGCAAACGTGGATCCACTGTGGGAGACGGCGGAGGCCCCGATCGTGAGCGTGTCGATCGACCTGCGGACGGGGATGCTGACGGCGCAGGCCGGGTTCGCCCCGAGGCAGAACATCAGCAGCCTGCTGGACGCGCTGAGGGTGGCTCCGGAGGACAACCTGGACGTGGAGGCGTGAGCGCCTTGCAAGGGTGCTGCACGGGGCGTGCAGGGAGGGTGCGAGGACCGGCGGGGTTATTTTGCAGTCGGCTCAGGGGGCGGAAACGACCATTTTTCTAATCTGTCCGGGGAAATTTCTAAAGTGTCGCGGCGGCTTACCGCCGATGCTCCGGCCTGGGACCGCGGAATTCATTCCGCCCCGGTGAATCCAGCCAGCGAATCCAAGCGGGATGAATCCCGCGGTCCCGGTCCGGACCAACCGCATCCCCATTTCCCCGCTCGCCTAACAGCAAAAGATCCTCCACTCTTCCACCATGGATTTCCCCTTGAAGCCATTTCTGGCCCTCGCCGTCACCGCCTTCCTCGCCTCCTGCGGCGCGCCTTCCGGCACCGGTTCCTCTTCCTCCGGACGCGACCACTGGGGCCACCGTCCCGGGCCGAAGGGATTCCGCACCGTCATCATCGACGCCGGACACGGCGGGAAAGACCCCGGAGCGGTCAGCCGCCACACCGGCCAGCAGGAAAAGGAACTGGCTCTGGACACCGCCAGGCGCATCAAGGCGGAGCTGGGTGGATTCCACACCATCCTCATGCGGTCCGGGGACGAGTTCATCGACCTGGACGACCGCGTTTCCCGCGCCAACCGCCATGGCGACGCCATTCTCATCAGCGTCCACTACAACAGCGGCCCGTCCGGCATCCGTGGCCCGGAGACCTACTACTGGCGGGTGGACAGCCACGGCCTGGCCGTGCGTCTGCAACGCGCCATGACCAGCGTCAGCCCGTCGGAGGCAGGCAGCCGTGGCCTGGTCCGCCGCCGCCTCCGCCTCACCCGGAATCCGGAGATCCCCTGCGTCCTCATCGAGTGCGGCTACCTCAGCAACCCCGCGGAGGCGCGCCTCGCCCAGTCCCCCGCCTACCGTGACAAGCTCGCCAAGGCCATCGCCGGGGCGATCAAAACCCAGGCCGCCATCGGCGACTCCGGCACCGGCCCGCTGCCGCCGCCCATCAACGCACCCATGAGCCGCCCGACCGACGCCCCGGAGTGAAATCACCCGTTTTCCGTGAAAATCCCGCCCCGCCGGAATATTTCCCGGTTGACACGCCAGAAGCCACTCCCTAGTTTGCCCGCCCCTCCGCCGAACCGCGCGGAGATTTCCTTATTTGACGCACATGAAGACGTTTTCCGCCAAGCCGCACGAAGTCGAGCGCAAGTGGTATGTGATCGACGCCAAGGGCAAGGTCCTCGGCCAGGTCGCCGTGGAGGCAGCCCGCCTGCTTCGCGGCAAGCACAAGCCCACTTTCACCACCCACGTTGACACCGGCGACTTCGTCGTCGTCATCAACGCCGATCAGGTCGTCCTCACCGGCGCCAAGGAAACCGCCAAGATCTACACCCGCTTCTCCGGCTACGTCGGTGGCCAGAAGGTCGAGACCCCTGCCAAGGTCCGCGAGCGCCGCCCGGTCCTCCTCGTCGAGCGCGCCGTCTGGGGCATGATCCCGAAGAACCGCCTCGGCCGCGCCCAATACGGCAAGCTCAAGGTCTATGCAGGTGAGTCCCACCCGCACGAAGCCCAGGCTCCGGTCGCCTACGCCGTCAAATAATTCCAAATAACGACCTCTCATGTCCGCCACCGCAACTCATAACGCCACCGGCCGCCGCAAGACCGCCGTGGCCCACGTCTGGCTTTCCGAAGGCACCGGCCAGATCATCATCAACGACCGCTCGTTCGAAGAATACCTTCCGACCGTCGAGCTCCAGAACGCCATCCTCGGACCGTTCCAGCACGTCGCCGCGGTGAACAAGTTCGACCTCAAGGTCGTCGTCAAAGGCGGCGGCATCCACGGCCAGGCCATCGCCATCCGCCATGCGATCGCCCGCGCCCTCACCAAGGTCGATCCGGAAAACCGCAAGCTCGTCAAGCCCCTCGGCTACCTCACCCGTGACCCTCGTATGAAGGAACGGAAAAAGGCAGGTCAACCGGGCGCCCGCGCGCGCTTCCAGTTCTCCAAGCGCTGATCCGCCGGACAGAACTTCCAAAAAGCCGCATCCCTCACCGGATGCGGCTTTTTTTGTGAGCAGATGTAGCGAATCCCGTGAGAGATTCGGCGGGGCGTCGATCCACTCCCTGGAGCATGGCCGCCGCCTGAAAGTTTCACCCGTGGATGGCAGGGACGCCATTGCGGCATAGCCGCTGTGTCCGCTCCGCTCCCATTCCATGGCGTCCGGCTGGGGCAGTGTCTGATGCCGCGGGGTCGGTTTCCGGGCATTGCTCTCTCTGATGATATCGGTCAGACCATCAGGGAATCGGGATCATGGGATGACGGGACGTTCACCCAGCCGAATCTCTCACGAGATTCGCTACCCCTCACAGCCTCACCGACAGCCGCGTATCCTTGCCCAGCGGGAAGGCGCCCGGCGGAGCTTGGTTCGACACCCGGTGGATGCCCACCAGCAGCCCCACGGCCGCCAGGCTGAACACCAGGCTCGTTCCGCCGTAGCTGACGAAGGGCAGCGGCAGGCCGTCGTTCGGCAGCACCGCCGTGGTCACGCCGATGTTCACCATCGCCGGAACCACGATCACCGCCGTCAGGCCGATGGCCAGGCAGCGGTTGAAAACATTCGTCGCCTGCACGGCGATGGCCGTGCCAGCCACCGCGATGAGCACGTAACAGATGATCACCCCGAGCGTGAAGGGCAGTCCCAGCTCCTCACCGATGACCGGGAAAATGAAGTCGATGTGGGCGAAGGTCAGCGTGCCGAACTTCTCCACCCCGTTTCCGAGGCCCACGCCCCACGGACCGCCGTTGCCCAGCGCCAGCAGCGCGCGCCATTGTTGCATCCCCTTGTCCAACTGGTGGACGGGATTCTCAAGGTCCAGCCACGCCTGGATCCGCGACCAGCGGTTTTCGTTGTGATAGACATACACCGACGCCAGCGAGATCACGCTGAGAGCCGTCGGGACGATGAAGCTCAGCCGGGTGCCGATGGTGTAGAGCACCGCCCCCGCCGCAACCGACAGGGACAACGCGGAGCCGACGTCCGTTTCCGCCGCGATCGCCAGGATCGGGCAGCCGACGATGATGCCCGGAATGATGAAGCCCCGCCAGAAGGTGGTGACCTCCGTCTGCCAGCGGGCGAACCACGCCGCCAGCGACATGACCGTGACGATCTTCGCCAGCTCCGACGGCTGGAACGTCCCCAGCACCGGCACTTCGATCCAGCGCTTCGATCCGTAGATCTCCACGCTGATGCCCGGCACGAAGCAGAGCAGCAGCAGCACCAGGGAACCCATCCACATCCACGGAACCATCTTCCGCATCCACTCTCCCGGCATGAACGCCGCCACCACGGCGAGCACCAGGCCCACCACCACCATGATCGTCTGCTTGCGCAGGAACATGTAGGACTCGTCCACCCCCTTCACCCAGGCACTGGTGCTGGCGAGCATGACCAGGCCGAGCGCCACAAGCGCGGCGACGGCAAGGCAGAGGAGGATGGAGGCGTGGCGGAACATCCGGGGATCAGGGGATCGTGAGGGTCATGCCCAGCTTCAGTTTTTTCGGGTCGGAGATGCCATTGGCCCGCATCAGGGCCTTCTGGTCCACCTTGAACTTGTTCGAGATGCGCCAGATGTTGTCGCCGGACTTCACCACGTACTTCTGGCCGGATGCGGCGGAGGTCTTCACCGGCGGCGCGGCGGCGGCCGTCTGGCGGGCGGCAGGTGCCTCACCCGCAGGGCGGACGAGCTGGGCGCGCGGCGCACCCGTCGTGTCCAACGGCACGGCCTCCACCAGACCGTTGTCCTCGATCGCATCCGGGTTGGTGATCGCCTCCACCTCGGGCGGCGTCATCGCCACCACCTTGCGCGGCGGGATCTTCATCAGGAGGCTGGGGACGATGTCCACGTGGTTGTTCGCGGCGCGGAGATCCTCCACGTCCACCTCATACGCGGCGGCGATCTTGTCGTAGTTGTCCCCCAACTTCACGCGGTGGACCTGGCCGCCGTCGGACAGCTTCGGCAGTTCCCGCGCGGGCGCCACCACCGCGGCTTTCTTCACCACCGCCTCCGTCGCGGGCGCCCCCTTGTCGAGGAACTTCTGGTGGAAGAAGATCAACCCGATGACCACGATGTGGATCAGGAAGATGATGGTCAGCGCGCGGGAGATCTTCGAGCTGTGGTCGTCATGCTCGAACATGTCGTCCGCCGTCGCGGTCGCGGCGCGCTGCTTGCGGCTGCGGGTGACGGCGCTCAGACGTTTGAAGATGCCCTTGCTGGCAGGAGTGCGTTTGACGGGAAGGGTGTGAGATTTCATGGGTGGAATGAACGGATCAATGAAGCTGGTGGACCAAATCCCTGAAAGTGTTGCCGCGTTGTTCGTAACCGGAGAACTGGTCGAACGATGATGTGCCCGGTGAAAGCAGGATGGTGGAGCCACGGGGGGCGAGTTCCCTCGCCGCCTGCACCGCGTCCGCCAGGGTGACGACGGACTGGCACGGAACCACCTGTGAGAACAGACCGCCGAGCGGACGCGCGATCTGTCCGAAGGTAACGGCTGCCAGCGCCTTTTCTTTCAGAAGCGGCAGCACCGGCGTGTAGTCCAGGCCCTTTTCCTTCCCACCCGCGATGAGGACCACAGGGCGGGTCTGGGAACGCAGCGCGCTTTCCAGCGCGTGGAGGTTCGTCGCCTTGGAATCGTTGAGATACTCCACGCCATCCAGCGTGCGGATGAGTTCGCAGCGGTGGGGCGGCGGCGCGTAGCCGTGCAGCGCCTCCCGCATCACGTGCATGGGGATGGACAGCGCGGCGCATGCGGCGAATGCGGCCATCGTGTTCTCCGCATTGTGCAGCCCGCGCAGCGCGGTGTCCCGGTCCAGGTTCACCACGACCTCCCCTTTGAAGGTGATCTCGTGTCCGTCGGAGAACCACTCCACGGATGGGTCCGTCGTGGAAAAATTGACGATGCCCGGTGCGATGGCGGGCAGATCCTCACCGGCGCGCACCACGGCGGTGTCCTCCGGCATCTGGTTTTCGAAAATACGCAGCTTCGCCGCGCGGTAGGCCTCCACCGTCGGGTAGCGGTCCATATGGTCCGGCGCGAAGTTCAGCCAGATCGACACCACCGGATGCAGCGTGCGGATCGTCTCCAGTTGGAACGAACTCAGCTCCAGGGAAACCACCGCCGGCGGCCTGCCTGTGAGAATGACCTCCGCGAACGGCACGCCGTAGTTGCCGCAGGCCACGCCATCCAGCCCGGCATGCGCCAGGATGCGCGCCACCAGTTCCGTGGTGGTCGTCTTGCCGTTGGTCCCGGTGATCGCGATGATGCGGCCGGTGAAATACCTCGCCGCCAGCTCCACCTCGCCGATCACCTCTCCGGTGCCGGTGGAAAACGCGGCGACGTAGCTGCCGTAGGTGTCGATGCCCGGGCTGACCACCAGCACGTCGGAAACCAACGCGCGCCCCTGTTCCTCCGTCGCTTCCGGATGGATCTCCACGCCCTCCGGCATGCCGGAGAAAGCCGCGGCACCCGCCGTGTCCCACACGCTCACCCGCGCGCCCTCGCGCAGCGCGAGCGCGGCGGCGGCCCGGCCGCTGCGGCCGGCACCGAGGATGGCGACATGTTTTCCGGAGAGACTCATGGTTCAGGCGATCTTGAGAAGGGCGAGACCGAACAGCGCGAGCATGATGGAGATGATCCAGAAACGGTTGATCACCTGGCTTTCATGCCAGCCCAGCAGTTCGAAATGGTGGTGGATCGGCGACATCTTGAAGATGCGCTTCTTGCGCAGCTTGAAGCTGCCGACCTGGAGGATGACCGACATCGCCTCCATCACGAACACGCCGCCGATGATGACCAGCAGCAGCTCCTGCTTCGTGCAGATGGCCGCGGTGCCCAGCGCGCCGCCGATGGCCAGCGACCCGGTGTCACCCATGAAGACCTTCGCCGGATGGCAGTTGAACCACAGGAAGCCGAAGCCCGCCCCCACCAGTCCCACCATGAACACCGCCAGCTCGCTGATGTAGCGGTTGTGCGGGATGACCAGGTATTCGGCGGCCATGTAGAAATGCCCGGCCAGGTAGGCCAGCACCGCGTACGACAGCGCGACGGAGATGGTGCAGCCGGTTGCCAGGCCGTCCAGCCCGTCCGTCAGGTTCACCGCGTTCGAGCAGCCGATGATGACGAAGGCGAAGAACGGGATGACCAGCCAGCCGAGATCCACGATGGGCGACTTGATCAGCGGGAAGGTGATGGCACCGATGCCGATGGGCTGCTGGCCCAGACGGTACCCCGCCAGCCCTTCGAGCCGCTGCGCGTCCGTCGCACCGAAGCCGGAGATCTCCGGTTTGAAGAAAATGAACGCCGCGGCCACCACCGCGATGACGAGCTGCCAGAACAGTTTCTGGCGGCTGCTCAGGCCGTCGGACTTCTTCTCCTTCACCTTCTTGTAGTCATCGCAGAAGCCCAGCAGGCCGCACGCCGCCATAGTGCAGGCGCAGACCGCGACGAAGGGATTGAACGGACGGGCGCAGATGAAGGTGGCGATGAGGACGCTGCCCAGGATGAGCACCCCGCCCATCGTCGGCGTGCCGATCTTTCCGCCATGCAGTTCCGCGAGCTTGTGGACCTCCTCCGCGTTGCGGATGGGCTGACCGACCTTCAGCGAGATCAGCTTCCGGATCACCCGCGGGCCGAAGACGATCGACAGCAGGAACGCGAGGATACCCGCGCACGCCGCACGGAACGTCACGTATTGGAAGAGGTTCAGGAACGAGAACGTGTGCGCCCAGCCTTGGTTGCCGGAAGCTTTCTCAGCCTCGAACGCTTGGTACCAGAAATCGTAAATCGCGGGGAGCATCAGTTATTACGGGGAAATGCGGCATTCATCACCTTCTCGACGGTGGCGGAGCGGCTGCCCTTGAACAGCACGGCGTCGCCCGGCTTTGCCTCGCGCGACAGCCAGTCGGCGGCCTCCGCCAGATCCTGGAAATGCGGGGCGTCACCCGCTCCGGCGGCGATGCCCTCGGCACCCTGGCCGACGGCGATGACGGTGAGTCTTTTCGAAGCGGCCAGCTCCCCGGTCTTCAGGTGGGCGGCGGGCGCATGCGGGCCAAGCTCACCCATCCGCCCGAGGACGATGATGCGGCGCGCGCCGTTCGTCACCGGAGTGTCCGCCAGGGTGTCGATGGCCGCGGCCATGGATTCCGGATTCGCGTTGTAGGTATCGTCGATGACCTTGATGCCCTCGTAGTCATAGCTGCGGAGGCGGCCTCCGGTCAGCACCGCGCCGGACAACCCGGCGGCGATTTCCTGCGCCGTCAGGCCCAGCTTCCAGCCCACTCCAGCGGCGAGCAGCGCGTTGGTCACCATGTGGCGGCCCGGTACCGGCAGGTTGACCGGCACGGGCTCCAGACCATGGATCACCAGCGAGAAACGCGTGCCGTCCGCATCGAAGTGCAGGTCCTCCGCACGCACCTGGCCGCGGCCATTCCCCACCGGGATGATGGTCGCGCGCGTGCGCTGGCGGAAGTATTCATTGAAGTCGCAGCACGCGGGCAGGAACAGCTTCCCGTCCGCAGGCAGTGCCCGCGCCAGTGTTCCCTTTTCCTCGGCGATGGCTTCGCGGGAACCGAGGTACTCGATGTGGGCGGTGCCGATGTTGGTGATGATCCCGTACTTCGGCCGGGCGATCTCGCACAGCGGAGCGATCTCCCCGGAGTGGTTCATGCCCATCTCCCACACCGCCGCGGTGTGTTCCTCCGTGGTGGAGAGAACCGTCAGCGGCACGCCGATGTGATTGTTCAGGTTCCCCACCGTGGCGGAGACGTTGAAGCGCTGGGAAAGGACCGCTTTCGTGAAATCCTTCGTGCTGGTTTTCCCGTTCGAGCCGGTGATGGCCACCACCGGGATGTCGAGCTGCTTCCTCCACCAGTGGGCCAGGATCTGCAGCGCGAGCAGGGTGTCCCTCACCTCGATCACGGCGCAATCAGCGGGCACCTCACCGCTCCACGCATGGACCACCGCCACGGACGCGCCGTCACGCAGCGCCTGCTCCGCGAACCGGTCGCCGTCGAAGTTCTCCCCCCTCAGTGCGAAGAACGCCACACCCGGCTTCAGCTTGCGCGTGTCCGTCGAAACACCGGCCGATGCGAGCGCGACAGGGTCTCCCGCGGCAACTTGCGTGCCGAGGATCTGCGCGATTTCGCTGGCGGTCAGGGGTTTCATCGTTGGTCGGCGATGGATTGGGCGCGGTCCCGCAACGCCTTGGAGGCGTGCTTCCGGTCATCGAAGTCGATCGTTTTGTCGGCGAACTGCTGGTAGGGCTCGTGACCCTTGCCCGCGATGAGGATGATGTCTCCGGAGCGGGAGGCCTGGACGGCGAAGGCGATGGCCTCCGCGCGGTCCGGGATGCTGCGGTGCGTCTTGCCACCGGCACCGGCCTCGATGTCCTTGATGATGGCGAGCGGATCTTCCGAGCGCGGGTTGTCCGAAGTGATGATGAGGGCGTCGCTGTGGAGGGCGGCGGCCTCCGCCATCAGCGGGCGCTTCTTCTTGTCCCGGTCCCCACCGCAACCGAAGACGGTGATGAGGTGGCGCGGGTTCAGATCCTTGATGGTGCGGCAGGCATTTTCCAGCGCGTCCGGCGTGTGGGCGTAGTCCACGAAGACGGTCGCCCCGCCCGCGTTTCCGACATACTCCATGCGGCCCGGAACCTGCGGGGACTCCGCAAGCGCGGCGATGGCCTCACGCGGGCGGATGCCACAGGCGCTGGCCGCGGCGATGGCGGCGAGGAGGTTGTAGGCGTTGAACCGGCCGATGAGCGGAGAGCGGACGAGGTAGGATTTCCCCTTCGCCGTCAGCTCGAACTCCATGCCCTTCGCGCTCTGGCGGAGGTTGTTCGCGCGGAAGTCGCAGTGGACGCCGAAGCCGAAGCGGATGACCGGAAGCCTGCCGTCCAGGCTCTCCACCAGCTCCGCGCCATACGCGTCGTCAAAGTTGACCACCGCCACCGGCTTCTTGCCGAGCGGGTCCGCGGCCAGATCCAGGAACCACTGCTGCTTCGCCTCGAAATAGGCGTCCATCGTGCCGTGGTAGTCCAGGTGATCCTGCGTGAGATTCGTGAAAACCGCCGCGTCGAAGCCGACGCTGCCGATCCGGTTCTGGTGGATGCCGTGTGAGGAAACCTCCATGGCCGCGCCACGGCAGCCGTTGTCCCGCATGCGGGCGAAAAGACCGGAAAGCTCGATGGAGCCGGGCGTGGTGTGCTTCGCCGTTTCCACCTTCTCCCCGTCATCCGTCTGGATGGTGCCGAGCAGGCCCGCGCGGTGCCAGACGGTCTTCATGATGTGGTGGATCAGGAAAGTCGTCGTCGTCTTTCCGTTCGTGCCGGTGACCCCGGCGAGGGCGAAATCCTTCCACGGATGTCCGGAGAACTCCGAGGCGATGGCGGCGACCGCCTTCCGGCTGTTGGGCACATGCAGCCATGTCGCAGGACCGGTGTAGTCCGCCGGTGGCGCGGCCTCCGAAAGGATGGCCGCCGCTCCGCCCTCGATGGCGGACGGGATGAACTGGTGGCCGTCGGTCGTCGTGCCGCGGATCGCCGCGAACAGGGCGCCGGGCCGGACTTCACGGGAAGAGGCGGTGATGGATTGGATCTCCACGTCGAGCGACCCGGTCGGGGTCACTTTGGAAAGGCTGGAAATGAGGTCGCGGAGGATCATTGTTGATTGGAACTGGCCAACGGGGGTGAGACGGGTTCGGTGGGCTTCAAATTCATGTGGATGGCGACACGGGCCGCGATCTTGCTGAAGGCGGGGGCGGCGACGGTGCCACCCGCGACATTGACGACGGAGGAATGCGGCTCGTCGATGACCACGGCGCAGACGAAGGCCGGATCATCCGCCGGCATCATGCCGATGAAGGAGGTGATCTTGCGGGTGGGATCGTAGCCACCACCCGGACGGTGCTTCCACGCGGTGCCGGTCTTGCCCGCCACCTTGAATCCTTCGACCGCGGCGCGGGTCGCGGTGCCACCCTTTTCCGTCACCTTGGTCAGCGCGGTGCGCATCTTCTTCGCCGTCGCGGGTTTGAGCACCTCGTTGACGACTTCCTCGGCGAATTCCTGGACGATGGTGCCGTCGTTTGCCACCAGCGCCTTCACGATCCGGGGCTTCCGCAGCTTGCCGTCACCGGCGACCACCGAATACGCGCTCGCCATCTGCAGCGGGGTCACCGCCGCCGCGTAGCCGTAGGACGTCCGGGAGAAGTCGGTCGGGTTTCCGGTGTTGCGGATGTAGCCGCGGCTCTCGTCGCTCAGCAGGATTCCAGTCCTCTTTCCGAAGCCCCAGCGGTCCATGTACTCATAGAACCGCTTCATCCCCACCTGACGCGCCAGCTTGTAGGTGCCGATGTTGTTCGACTTCAGCAGGATCCCCTCGAAGGTGAGCTGCCCCGCCGGATGGCTGTCCGTGACTTTCACCGAGCCGTCGATGAAGAGGCCGTTGTGGCAGAAAATGGAGGTCTGTGGCGTGACCAGCCCTTCGTTCAGCGCTGCGGACGCGGCGATGATCTTGATCGTTGAACCCGGCTCGTACGTCGTCTGGATCGCGTAGTTCCAGCTCGCCTCGGCGATGTTCTGCTTGTGGTTGAGATCGAAATGCGGGCGGTTCGCCATCGCGAGCACCTCGCCGGTCTTGGGCTCCATCAGGATGATGGTGCCCTTCTGCGTCTTGAATTCCTTCAGGCAGGCGTCCAGTTCCTCCTCGACGATGGCCTGCAGGCCCATGTCCAGCGTGAGCTGCGCGTTCCATCCGGCCTTGGGCGGCATGATGCTGCCGGAGTTCCCGGGAACCACCAGACCCCGCGCATCCCGCTTGTGCTTGCGCCAGCCGTCGCGGCCCGCGAGGTATTCCTCCAGCGCCTTCTCGATGCCGAAACGCCCGACCACGCTGGTCTTCGTCTTGCCCTCGTCATCCGTCTTCTCCACCTCTCCGGTGAAGCCGATCAGGTGGGTCGCCATGTTCGGCGTGGTGTACCAGCGCTTGATGGAGCTTTCGAACTCGAAGCCCTGGAGCCAGTTCTGCTCCACCGCCTCACGCAGGCGGTCCGCGACGTCCTCCGGCAGGTCCTTGGCGATGGGCAGCCACTTGCCTTTCGAGCCTTCGATCTTTTCCCGCATCTCATCCCGGCGCATGCCGAGCGGCCGGGCGAGGATACCCACCGCGGCGGAAAGGTGCTGCTGCACGATGACCTCCGGAGTCTCCCGGTAGCGGGAGAGGATCTCCCCGCGCAGGCCGTTGATGAGCTTGCGCCGGTCGCTCTCCGGCAGCTTGTCCCAGCCGGGGGTCGTGCTGCTGGCCTCCTGATAGGCCAGACCGTAGGCTGCCAGCTTCGGATCGTTGAGGTGGTTCTTGTCAACGAAGACGGTGGAGACCGGGATGCTCTTCGCCAGCGGCTCCTCGTGGCGGTCCACGATCATGCCACGCGTGCCGGGCAGGCGCTCCGTCCGCTGGAACGCCTTCGCGGAGCTTTCCGCGTAGCGCTGCCGGTTCACCAACTGGATCTGCACCAACCTCGCGGACAACCCGCTGAGCCCGGTCACAAGGACCAGGCACAGGACGATGCTGCGGTTTTGGAAACTACGGCTCACGGAATCAGGGAACGGCGGCGGTGGCGGCGGCGGCGACGCTATTGCGTGCCGGAGGCACGGGGTCAACCTCTTCGACAACGAGAAGTGGGATCGGGCGCAGGGTGGAGGAATTTTCCTTCAGGCGCTCGGAAATGGCGTAACGGTGCAGAAGCAGGTCCGACCGGTAGGTGATGGTCTGCATGTCCAGTTGGTACTGGCCGATCCGGCGCTCGATCGCGTCGATCTCACGGGCGATCTGGATCTGGCGGTTCTTGTAGTAGGCATGCAACACCCCACCGGCCGCCGCGATGGCGAGGCCGAGGATGATGGCGAAAAAGACCGATCCGTGGTGGCGGGGTGCGGATTTGCGGCGGTTCATGCGTTGGGGGCCAAAAGCTGTGCAACCCGCAGTTTGGCACTGCGGGCTCGCGGGTTCAGGGAGATTTCAGCAGCGGTCGGGGCGATCGCTTTTCTGGAGAGGAGCCGGAACTGGTAGTCCGGATTCGGCCTCGGCTCCGGCCACCCCGGCTCATCCAGGAATTCCGTCGAGCGGTGGCGGAGGAACCGCTTCACCATCCGGTCCTCCAGACTGTGGAAAGTGATGATACAAAGTCTGCCCCCCGGTTTCAGGACGGAAGGCGCGGCCTCGAGGGCGGCGGCGAGGGATTCCAGTTCCTCGTTCACCGCCATCCGGATGGCCTGGAAAGCGCGGGTCGCCGGATGCGTGCGGCCATGGCGGCCGATGGTCTGCTCGATGTGGCCGGCCAGATCCAGCGTGGTGGTGAACGGACGGACCGCACGGCGTTTCACGATCGCGGCGGCGATGCGGCGCGCCTTCGGCTCCTCGCCGAACTCGAAGAAAATTTTCACCAAGTCCGCTTCCGGCCAGGTGTTCACCACGTCCGCCGCGGTGCGCGGGCTGGAGGGTCCCATGCGCATGTCCAGCGGACCGTCCTTCTGGAAGGAGAAGCCGCGCGCCGCGGAATCCAGTTGGCGGGAGGAAACACCCAGGTCCATCAGCAGCACATCCGCCAGATCACCGGACTGGATCGCGGGAGAGTCGATCACCTTGGAAAAATTCCCTTCCCACCAGGTGAAACGCGCGCCGAACGCCGCGAGGCGGGCGCGGGCATGGGCCAGCGCCTCAGGATCCCGGTCCACGCCCATCACGCGGGCACCGGCTTTCAGGAACAGCTCGCTGTGGCCGCCGCCACCGAGGGTGCCGTCGATGACAAAGGTGTCCGGACCTGCGCCAGACCACTCCACCACCTCATCCGGCAGCACCGGCAGGTGGTAGCCGCCATCGGAGCGGGCCTCCGCCGCGCTCATGGAAATTTCCGATGGCCGCGCCAACAACCAGCCAGAAGCGGCGCGAACCATCGTTTTGAAAAGCGTTGGAAACTCTGTCCCGAGAGATTTCCGACGCCCAGCCTGGAAAGATTCCGGACGCCGCGCCGACAACCAGCCAGGAGCGGTGCGGACATCCGATGGATTGGCAACCCGTCCCGCTGTCCCGAGCGGTGCGGCCTGCCGTGCGATGAAAATTTCCGATGGCCGCGCCCACAACCAGCCAGAAGCGGCGCGGACCATCGTTTTGAAAAGCGTTGGAAACTCTGTCCCGAGAGATTTCCGACGCCCAGCCTGGAAAGATTCCGGACGCCGCCCCGACAACCAGCCAGAAGCGGTGCGGGCGTCCGTATGGGTCGCCACGGTGGCTCCTGTCCCGAGGAGGCCGCCGCAGCGCATTGAAAATGTTCCCAACTCCGGAGTCCGCGCGCCATCGGCCGGAGCCACATGGTGGACCGCGTCGAACGCCGGAGTTGGTGGGGTGAACAGCATTGCTGCCGTGGGTGTGGTGTGGGTGAGATTCAGTCGAGGATGCCGAGGTCGTCATCGTCCTGCCCTTTTTCGATCTTGCGCAGGCTGACGTAGTTTTTCTCGGACCAGATTTCGAAGTAGCTTTGGCGGCCGACGAGCCAGATGGTGCCCTCCGGCTCAATCGCGATCTCATCGACGAGGTCGCGGTTGATCAGGAGCTTGCCCTGGTCGTTGATGGACGCTTCGTGGCAGAGGGAGGCGAATTTGCCGAGGATGCGGGTCTTGTCTTTCTCCGACTTGTCGCTGTTGCGGACGATGGCCACACGGCGGTCATACTCGGCGGTATTGAGAACCCGCAGGACCGGCATTTCGTAGGTCTCCGCGCTCAGAAGAAACACCTTCTCCCCCGGAGCCGGCCGGAAATCCGGGTGGATGGAGACCCGATTCTTCGGATCCATCTTGTAGGAGTATGACCCCCGGAATATTTGACCTGCTTGGCTCACGAAATTGACCTGGCGTTTGCTTCAGTGTTGCGAAAGTACACTGAGATACACTTTAGGGTCAATTCCAAACTAACCGATCTTTAATAAAAATTTATTTTATTTAAAATAAGCAAGTTACAACAACCTACGAATAGATCCGACCGCTTGCTCAAGGCGATTTATTAAGATTTCACGGACGATTTATCCCGAAATTAGGCACTCTGGAAACAAAAAAGGGATCCGAGTGTACTCCTCGTTCAGATTCTGAAGCGAAGTGTACTCGGATCCCCTGAAAGGGAGACCGGAGAGGGTTATTTCACCCCGATGGCCAGACGTGCCTTGCTGGCATCAGCGGTTGGGTCCGCTTCCCAGGTGAAATTCAGGCCGTTGTAGAAGGGGCTGCCTTGCTTGTTGGCGGCGGTGATCTTCGATCCGGGTGAAGCGGTGAGCGTGAACTCACGGGCACCCAGTTCGTCGATCAGGAACTCAACTTGGGAGACACCCGTACCGGTGAACTCCGCGGAAGTGATGTCGAACTCCTCGTCCGCCTCCACCTTCGCCTTCTTGCCGTCGAGCAGCTTCACCTGCAGGAAATCGTCAGCGATCCGCTTCTTGAATGCCTTCTCGTCGTCCGGGGCCTTTTCATAGACCTTCGGCATCACGATGGTGATCGCGAATTTCGGGTTCGCCAGGGCGCCCTTTTCCACGATGCGGCCGCCCACCAGGACGTTGCCGCGGGCGACTTCATAATAAAGCTCGAAGGTCGTATCCCCTTCCTCCGTCTTGCCTTTGACCAGAATCTTGTCCGGCTTCGCGGTGGGCTTGGACTCGCTGGTGAGGGAATCCACGTCAATCTTCTTCACGGTGACCTTGCCATCCGCCGCCACGTCCCGGATCTCATACTTGAGCGGGATGAAGTAGTTGGTGGTCATGCGCTCGCGGTTCTTGCCGATCGGGATGATGTCCACCTTGCCGTCGGTATCGAAGCCGACGTCAGCACCCTTCATCTTGTAGCCCGCGAAATAAAAGGAATTCCAGCCCGACTTCGCCTCCTCGATGCCTTCCAACTGGGCGTTGGCCGCGGTCACGAAGGAAAGGCCCACCAGTCCGGCCATCACACTGGCTTTCAGCGTTTTGCTTTTCATATTCCATCACCCAAGACAAAATCCCCCCGGACCGCCAGTGAAAACCTGCGGTGATTTTCCATGAACGCAGCCGACCTTTCCCGCTCCGCCAGCACCGATCCCAACCCACCCGCCGGACTCTCCACCGGCCTCCGCGCCCTTTGGTACGCGAAGGCCGGACGCTGGCATGAAGCCCACGATCTCTGCCAGGAGATCCCCGGCACGGATGGCTCGTGGATCCACGCCTGGCTCCACCGCGAGGAGGGCGACCAGAGCAACGCGGAATACTGGTACGCCCGCGCCCGCAAGCCCGTCCCGCCACGTGGCAAGCCGCTGGCGGACGAGTGGACGGAGATTGCCACGGCGCTGTCCGAAAAGTAAGAGCGGGACTCGCGGAAAGGCCCGCCTGATCACACCCGCTACCAGCCCCCATGAACCACGCGACCGTCATCTACGACATCACCACGGAAAGCACCCCTGGCGGCGCGATGGTGGTGCTCTATTCCTTGGCGCTGCCTTTGTTCTTTCTGTTCTTCGGCATCAACGCATTCCGCAAGTCTTCCAGAAAGGTCGGAACCTTGTTGATCGCGGCAGGTATCCTTTTGTTTGGGATCGGAGTGGGTTCTTTATTCGTCGCTCCTGCCCCGAGTTACCGTGAGTTGATCGAAAAAGGGGAATACACCGAAACACGGGGAACGATCTCGAATTTCATCAAAAGCACTCTTATCGCAGGGAACCCGGTTGCAACGTTCGAGGTGGCGGGAAAAGTGTTCGAACACGGTCGGGGAAGCGTCAATTTCGCCCTCGACGAGCATTCCACAAAATCACCGCTGCGGAACGGGATGGAGGTCATGATCTGGGACCATGAGGGAAAGATCCTGAAGATCATCGAGCAGACTAGTCCCAGCCGTCCGCAGGCCGGACAAGAGGTCCCGGCCAATCCTGCTGAGCCGGGTGATTGAAGGTTGATGGATCAGAGTCGCCACGGCGCTGTCCGGCCGGTAGCTCTCATGGAGACTTGTGGGGAGGCAGGAAAGATGGCAACATGCCGGCATGAGCACGATCACCGCGATCCTGGAACCGGATGCCGATGGCACCCTGCACCTGCCCGTGCCCGACGAACTGAAATCCAAAAGGGTGAAAGTGGTGGCTACTCTGGAGGAAGCGGATGCTACAGAACCGAAGACAAAATTCAAAGCCGGCTGTCTCAAGGGTTTTTGGATCGCACCCGATTTCGATGCACCTCTTGAGGACTTCAAGGAATACATGGAATGAAGCTGCTGGTAGATACCCAAGCGCTGATCTGGGCGCTGGAAGGGGACAAGCGGCTTTCAAGGGTCGCGCGCGAAGCGCTGGAGGATCCCGCCAACCGACGTATCGTTAGCATTGCGACCGGCTGGGAAATGGCCATCAAGACAGGACTGGGAAAACTGAATCCACCCATGCCGCTCCCACATCTCTTTCCGGCGGAGTTGGAGCGTCTCGGATTTGAAATTCTACCGATCAAATCGGAGCATGTTCACCGGCTTCTTGATCTGCCCCTCCATCACCGTGATCCCTTTGACCGGATGCTGATTGCCCAAGCCCTGAGCGAAAACCTGACGATGGTCGGTTGCGATGTGGCTTTCAATGCCTATGGAGCGGCAAGGATCTGGTGAGGACCTCAGGAACGCCCGGACTCACCATACCCAACTCCGCGCTTGGCAATTTCCGGACCCGGGCGAAACTGGCGGCGACATGGGATTGACGCTTGCCGAGCTGCGCGAAGGACTGCCCGAGGGTGGATTGTTTGGTGGGGGTAGCTGGAAATGGTCCCCGGAGCCGCTGAAACTCACGAAGGCGGAGGCCCGCAAGCTGATGTCACTGGGTCATCCGCTGGCCCAGTTCCAACGGGCGAGCGACGCCCTCTACCGCCGCAGTGCCTCCGGAAAGCTGGACGGCTGGCTGGCGGAGCTGCTGGATGAGGGAAAGCCGTCGTGGATGGCCGCGCTCCAGCGTGAGCCGGGCCTCGCGGAACAGTTCCCCCGTGTCATCCGTCCCGACCTGATCCTCACGGAAGGCGGCTTCGCCATGAGCGAGCTGGACAGCGTGCCCGGCGGTATCGGTGTGACGGCGTGGCTTTCCAAGGTGTATTCGGACGCGGGATTCGACATCCTCGGTGGGGAAAATGGCATGATCGACGGATTCCGCTCCCTGCTCCCGGACGGAGGCACGGTCCTGGTCTCCGAAGAAGCCGGGGACTACCTCCCGGAAATGGACTGGCTGGTTTCCCAGCTCGGCACCGCATGGAAAACTGCCTCGGCGGAGGAATATGAACCGATCGACGGTGACACACTCTACCGCTTCTTCGAGCTTTTCGACTGGGAGTCCATCCCCTCCGCCCGCCGTCTGGCGGAACTGTCCGCAAAGGGGACGCTCTCCATCACCTCCCCGTTCAAGCCGCACCTGGAGGACAAGCTGTGGCTCGCCCTGCTGTGGTCCCCTGCGCTGAAAAAAGTCTGGGAACAGACGCTGCGCTCCTCCCACCTCCAGCGGCTGCGCGAGATCGTCCCGTTCGGCTGGGTGCTGGATCCCTCCCCGCTGCCTCCCCACGCGGCCCTGCCAAGGCTGGATGCGCATTCCTGGGAGGAAGTCGCCGCCTTCAGCCAGAAGGACCGCCAGCTTGTCCTGAAGATCAGCGGATTCCACGAAACCGCCTGGGGTTCCCGCGGCGTCTTCATCGGCCACGACCTTTCCTCCGCGGAGTGGTCGGAGCAGCTGCACCACGCCCTGGAGCAATCTTCCGAACAACCGTGGGTGCTGCAGGAGTTCCGCGAAGGCCGCCGGATCGAACACCCCGTCTTCCGGGACGACGGCTCCATCGAGATGATGCAGGGCCGCGTCCGGCTCTGCCCCTACTTCTTCACCGACAACGCCGGCCAGACCGCTTTCGGCGGCTGCCTCGCCACCATCGTCCCGGCGGACAAGAAGAAGATCCACGGCATGAGCGACGGCGTGCTGGTGCCTTGTGTGGTGGAGTGACCGCAGCTCCTACTCTCGGCTGTTCCAGGACATCGCGGCGAGAAACTGCTCCGGAGTATAGACCAGAAGCTTGGATTCGCGGAAGTCCGCCACATTGCGGGTGACGATGCAGTCAGCCCCGGCGAGAACCGCGGAGTCATGCAGGACGGCATCCTCGAAGTCCGCGAATCGGCTGCCGAGCGCGGAACTGATCACGGACTGGTTGACCGGTGCCACGGTGCAGATGGCCGTCAGATCCCTGATCTTTTCGACCGTCTCCGCCGCACCCAGATGACGCCGGACGAGATAGAAAACAGTCGTCACCGTCGTGGCGCAGATCCATGCGACGAAATCCCCCCGTTCCGCACGGTCAAGAACCCGCGACGAGTCCACGAAGAAAGGCTCCCGCCCGGTGAGAACATCCACGATCACGTTCGTGTCGATCAGGACGTTCATGAATGCTTCCGCTCAAGGTAGTCGATGTAGTCAGCCTCACAGGCATCCACACCGGAAATGCACTTCGCCAGCCTGCGGGTCCGCGGGGCCAGGTTGTCCGTTTCCGCCCCGGACGACTCCTGGCCGGCGGCCAGTGACGCGAAAAAGTCCGAAACCAGCTTGGAAACCGATACCTTCCGCGCTGCGGCTTCACTTTTGGCCGCAGACACCAACTCCGCAGGAACGTGGAGGGTCAATTTCGACATGACGTATATTTTCCCAATTTCACACGTCACGCAAGGCATTTGAGGAAGCATGAGCGATCTAGGATGCCCACACAAAAAAAGACCCGGTGGATCACCGGGTCTTCTTCGGAAAATGTTCGTGAAGAACGGATCAGCCGATCAGGCCGGCCTTCTTGAGGGTGGCGAAAGCACCATTCTTGTTCATGGTCTTCAGGGCGCGGCAGCTGATTTTCAGCTTCACGTGCTGGCCGAGTTCCTCAACCCAGATGCGCTTGCTCTGGAGGTTGGGGGAAACGGTGCGCTTCACCACCTTGGTGACGTGGCGACCGATACCGCCTTTTTTCTTGGCCAGACCGGAACGGTGGATTTTACCGCCAGAGCGGACACGGGTTCCTCGGATATCACAAATACGGGCCATAAGATTCGGAAAGGTTCGGTGTTGCGGGGCGCGCAGGATGCCCTCGGAGAGCGTCGGGTCAAGACGAAACCTGTCTTTTCCCGGAAAAAGTTCAGAGCCGGTTCCGGCGCAATTTCGACAGCCAACCCTCCACATCGCCGAAAACCTTCTCCTTTTTCGCATCATACATCAGCAGGTGGTAGGCACCGCGGTAGTTCCGGTAGGTCTTGTGGGTGCCGCCCGGGATGTGGGCGATGAACCCGCGCATGTCGGAGTCCGTGTTGAAATAATCATGCTCCCCGTGGAGCACCAGGACCGGCACCTGGAAGGTGGCGGCGCAGTCGTTCATCGAGTCGATGTGGCGGCCCAGTGCCCCCAGCAGGCGCAGGGTGTGCTTCTCAATGTGGTAGGAATTCGTCTCCGACTGCTGGTCGTGGGTGGAGGTCTGGGTCATCTGGACCGCCTCTCCCCCCGCCAGTGTCTCCAGCGAGATCCTCGCCAACGGGGCGGTCGCCGCCGCCGCCTGGACCAGGGCGGGCTGCCAGAAAGGAACATCATCCTTGAAGCGGACGATGGGTGAGGAAAGCACCAGCGCGTCGCAGGGAGGATCCGCCGCAGGAGACTCCCGCAGCGCGTGGGATGCGATCATCGCCCCCATGCTCTCCCCATACCAGACGATCTTCGCGTCCGGGTGGCGTTCCTCCACCAACTGGGTGAAGGCGAAAAGGTCGCGGTACCAATCCTTCGGATCACCGATGTCGCCGCGGCGGGTGCTCATCGGATCATTCCCCTGCCCGCGGACCTCATAGGCATAGAGCGCGGTCTTCGGCTGATTTTTCAGCAAGTGGTTGCCAAGATTCTCATAATCGATCGATGCGCCGCAGAATCCGTGGATGCCGATGACGACGATGTCCTGCTCCACCCCCTTCGCCACCCAGCTCCGGTAGCCGAAGGTCTCGTTCTTCTTCCGGATCTCCGAAGGGGATTTCTGATGGCTGACGAGCGTGTAGTCCGGCGCGCACGAACCCACCAGAAGGGCCGCGACACAGACGGAAGCCCACCCTGCGGACAGGGCCAGGCGCTGGATACCGGGAGGTTTCACCACGTCGCAAAATGACACGCCCCACGCTGGATGGCAACCATCCTCTGCTTTGTGAAATTTCAGTGAATCTAAGAAAATGGGGTGTGATTCGTTGGCCCTATGTTGTAAGAAATTACGGTTCAGCGTACACGCCCATGAAAACTTCCTTTGCCACATTTGTGGCGCTCATGGCACTCCCTTGTGCCTCCCATGCCGCGCCGCGGCTTGTGGTCTCCACTCCGTCACTCGCACCTGAAAGCGCGATCGACCTCGTTCTCGACCGCCCGGTGACCGCCACCGCGGATCTTGGGAAAGAGGTCGCGAACACGTGGTTGGAAATCAAGCCGGCGCTTCCGGGCAAGCTGGTCTGGAAAGCCCAGAACATCGCCGCCTTCCACCCGGACCAGCCTCCGGCCATCGGCACCAGCTACACCTTCGCGATTCCGAAGGGGAAAACCCATCTCGACAACACGGAGATCCCGGCCGGTGTCTTCGCCACGCTGGGCAGCGAGCCGTTCGCCGTCCGCTCCGCGACCACGGAGAACCGCTACTCCTCCACCTACTCCGCCTCCACCGCGGAGTGGCTGCTGATCTTCAATGACGATGTGGACCCCGCTAAGGCAGGGCCATTCATCACCTTCACCTCGAAGACCGGGCAGCAGGTCGCCGCCCGGCTACACCGCCCGGACCGCGCACGCACCGGCCCGCAGGCGAACTACTACAAATCCTGGGCTGCACGCTCCAAGGGCGCGACCGCAGACCCGAATCCGCCGCTGGAAACACCGGTGGCCAACGCGCTGGTCGTCGCTCCGCTGTCCCCCCTGCCTGTCGGGGAAAACTGGCGGCTCTCCATCCTGAAAGGCCTGCCGAATGCCGGGGGCAAAACGGCCACCGTTCAGGACGCGCCTTATGAGATCGGCACCATCCAGCCGTTCGCAGCGACCGGGTTCGAGGCCCGGGCGAATCCGGACGAACCCCGGCGGCTGGTGATCACCTTCAACGCGCCGCTGCCCGCCGAGCTGCCCGCGGACTTCCTCACGCAATCACTGGTCCTGGATCCCCGCCCTGAGAACCTCAGCGCGGAGATCGACGGCCGGGAGATCCACCTGCTGGGGAACTTCTCCGCCACGGACACCTGGAACGTGACCGTCAGGCCACCCTTCTCGTCCGCCGCGAGCATCCCTTTGGCAGCCCCTCTTGCGAAGGAGGTGAAATTCCCCGTCATCGAGCCGGAGCTTCTCCTCCCCAGCGAGAACCAGGCTCAGCTCTCCACCGGCAGGCGCACCTATCCCATCCAGACGGTCAACCTGGAAAAGCTGCACATCCGCATCAAACGCCTGTCCGCCGCGGATCTCGTCCGCGCCTACCAGGGGTACCGCCACTACACCGGCCTGGGCCATGACTTCGAGAACATCGAACCGACCGCCCCCCTGCCCTACTCCCTCATCACCGGACAGACGGTCTATGACAAGGAAATCGAACTGGGCAACGCGCTCGACACCTCGAAGGAGCTCGAACTGAAGTGGGATGAGATCCTGCCAGCGGATCTGAAAAGCGGCGCGATCTTCCTCGACGTGGTCGGCACCCCGAAAGCGGACCTGAATACCCAGGGCCGCCGCAACGCGCAGGCGATCATCCAGCTCACCGACATCGGCCTCGCCTGGAAACTGACCCCGAAGGAAGCCTTCGTCTATGCCTTCTCCTGCGCCACCGGCCAGCCGCTCAAGGACGTCACCATCGACCTCTTCGGCGAGGATTCCTCGAGCCTGAATTCCCTGAAAACGGACGCCAACGGCCTGGCCACCGTCGGACGCCCGGCGGAGGCCCGCCACCTGAGGGCGATCCTGGGAAATGACTCGTTCGTCACCGCGTTCGACTCGTCCCTCAACACCGTCGGCCTGTGGCATTTCCCCATCCGCTATTCATGGAACACCCCGGCGGAATCCGTGCGGCGCGCCTTCCTGTTCACCGACCGTTCCATTTACCGCCCCGGAGAAACCGTCCGCCTGAAGGGCATCGTCCGCACCCAGGCGGGGAACGTCATCCAACCCGCCTCCCCGGCGAACGCCCGCGTGGTGGTGATCGACCCGACGGAAAAGGAGATCTTCACCCAGCCCGTCACCCTTTCCGACACCGGCTCGTTCGACATCACCTACAAGCTGCCGGAGGGCACCACCGGCAGCCACATCATCCGCCTGGAGTTCCCCGATGAACTCGCGGAGGCGGAGGCACTGGAGGAGGACTGGGCGAAGCAGCAGCAGATCCGCGAAAGCGCCACCTTCGAACTGGAGCTGGCCGTGGAGGAGTTCCGCCGCAACGCGTTCGAGATCGAGCAAGGCATCACCCGCCCCGCGACCGGTGCCACCAGCGTCACCTCCGACGTGGCGGCCAGCTACTACCAGGGCCAGCCCGTGGCGGGCGGAACGCTGAGGCACTTCACCCGCATCACCCCGCTCAATCTTTATCCGGAACGTTTCCGTGACTTCCTCTTCGGCAACCACCGGTCACCGGACTGGGGCTATTGGTACCACTACTTCGGCTACCGCGCCCGCTATGAAGACGGAGACACTGGCTCGGACTCCGGCCCGGCGACTGTCCAGGGCGAGGCCACCCTTTCCCCGGAGGGCAAGGCGACCGTCACCGTGGACATCCCGCAGGCGGAGTTCCCCACCAGCCGCGAGGTGAGGGTCTCCACGGAAGTGACGGACGCAAACAACCAGACGCTCACTTCATCCGCCACCACCACCGTCCATCCGGCTGATATCTATGTCGGGGTTTCCCGGAATGACCGCCTGATCCGCGCCGGGGAGAACGTGGCGTTCCGCGTGGTCGCCATCGACCCCGAGGGGAATCCGTTCCCGGAGCCGGTGAAAGTCACCGCCACCCTCAGCCGTGAGATCAACAGCCCGGTGCGTTCCCAGAACGCCAACGGAGAAACCGTCACCCGCAACGACACCCGCGAGGAGAACGTGCTGGTTTCCGAGGTCACCATCGACCCCGCCGCCTCCGCCAAGGAAGGCCAGGAACTCGCACTCACGCCGAAGGACAACGGAAAATATTTCCTCACCCTGCGTGGAAAGGACAAGAACGGCCGCGACTTCGCCACCGTGTCCAGCTTCCACGTCTATGGCGCGGACGACTACCCGTGGCTCTATGAGGACGGCATGCGCGTGAAGCTCATCGCGGAGAAGAAATCCTACAAGGCGGGCGAAACCGCCCGGGTGCTGGTCCTCTCCCCCATCGAAGGCACCGCGCTGGTGACCGTGGAGCGGGAGAAGGTGCTGCGTTCCTTCCTCACCCCGCTGAAGGCGGACAACCCGGTCATCGAAATCCCCATCGGTGAGGACGACGCGCCGAACGCCTACGTCTCCGTCCTGATCGTGAAAGGTGCGGGGGAATCCGCCCGCGAATTCAAGACGCCGCAGCTCCGTCTCGGCTACTGCGAGCTGACCATCGAGAACGAACGGGACCGCCTGACCGTGGACCTCACCGCCGCCGGACCGGAGAACGACCGCTTCACCGTTTCCACCGGACCACAGAAAGGCGCGCAGCTCCCCGCCGCCCGCCCCGGTGACACGGTGACCCTCAGCGGCACCGTCACCACTGCGGATGGAAAGCCCGCCGCCGGTGCGGAACTCACGCTCTACGCGGAGGATGAAGGCACCCTCGCCGTGATGGGCTACATCACCCCGAACCCGATGGCCTTCTTCTACGATGCCCGCATCCTCGGCATCGAGGCAGGCGTCTCCTTCAACAACTTCATGACGGAGGATCCGCAGTACCGGCAGTTCTTCAACAAGGGCTTCTTCATCGGTGGCGGCGCGGACCTCGGTGACCTGGCCGACCTTTACCGGAAAAACTTCGACCCATGCGCCACCTGGGCACCGGTCGTGAAAGCCGGGCCGGACGGGAAGTTCACCCACACCTTCAAGGTGCCGGACACCCTCACCCGCTACCGCGTCATCGCCGTGGCCCACTCCACCGAGAAATTCGGCCACGCGGAAACCGGACTGGTGGTGAACAAGCCGCTGATGCTGGAGCCGAAGACCGCGCGTTTCGCCAACCAGGGCGACAGCTTCAGCCCGCAGGTGCTGGTCCAGAATGCCTCCAGCCATGACGGCACCTGGGAGGTCACCTTCTCCACCGGCCGCGACGGCACCACGCCGGTCTGCCGCGCGCTCGGCGAGGCCAAGCAAACCGTGACGCTCAATGCCGGCGCGTCCGCCACGCTGAGCTTCCCGGTGACCGCGGAATCCACCGGCACCAGCACCTTCTCCTGGAAGGCCGTTCCGGTCTCGCTGGGCAACGGCCAGCTCACCCCGGGACTCACCCGCAGCCTTTCGGACGCCGTCGAGGAAACCTTCGAGGTCCACTACCCGATGCCGCTCATCCGGCAGGTGAAGTTCATCAAGGTGGACAAGGCGCAGAACCTGCTGGACCACATCGACCCCGCGCTGCTGTCCGGCACCGGTGACATCACCCTGGAGTTCTCCCGCTCCCCGCTCACGGAGATCTCCGGTTCCGTGGACTACCTGCTGCACTACCCGCACGGCTGCGTCGAGCAGACGACCTCCTCCCTCATGCCATGGTTCGCCGTGGAGCCGCTGAGGAATGTCATCCCCTCCTTCGCGAAGGTTCCCGAGGAGAGACGCAAAGCCGCCATCCAGCGTGGTGCGGACCGCCTGCTGTCCATGCAGCTCTCCGACGGTTCCTTCACCTACTGGCCGGGCCGTAGTGACCGCGTGGATTGGGCCACACCCTACGCCGGCCTGGGACTCATCCTCGCGAAAGAAAGCGGGGCGCATGTCCCTCAGTCCGCGATCGACCAGCTCGCGAAGCACCTGACGGAGTCGCTGCGCGGCATCGCGGATGTGAAGTCCCCATCGTTCCTGGAAAACCAGGCCCGCACGCTGTGGGTGCTGGCGCTGGCAGGCAGCCCGCAACCTTCCTACCAGAACGTGCTGCTCGACCGCATCGCCGACCTGTCGCCGTCCGGCCGTGCCTTCCTCGCGCTGGCCTACAACGCGGCAGGCGCCAACCCCGCCAGCGTGGCCACCGCGAAGTCCATCCTCACTTCCAAGGTGCCCTACCGCCTGAAAGACGACGGCTGGATGCGCTGGAACGCGGATGATTCCTTCAAGCTGCTGGCATGGTCCACCATCGACCCGCAGGCGAAGGAAACCACCACCACCCTGGACCGCATGATCCATGAGCGGAACCCGTACGGTCACTGGAACACCACCTGGGCCAACGGCTGGGGGCTGCTGGCCATGTCCACCTACGCGAAGAACGACAAGGCCACCCTCAATGGCGAGTGGTCCGCGGAGATGCATCCGGCGCTTTCCTCCGGCACCGTGACCCTCAATCCGGAAAACCCGACGGCATCCGCCACA
The DNA here is from genome assembly GCF_026625605.1 of Luteolibacter sp. SL250. Lineage (NCBI taxonomy): Bacteria > Pseudomonadati > Verrucomicrobiota > Verrucomicrobiia > Verrucomicrobiales > Verrucomicrobiaceae > Luteolibacter > Luteolibacter sp. SL250. The sequence goes on along the minus strand of NZ_CP113054.1, from coordinate 1,381,757 downwards.
ATGGCGATCACCCCGGGCCTCAAGCTGGAGATCAACCCGAAGGGCACCGGCTACGTCCGGATCAGGGTCGCCTCGAAGCCGCGAATCGAGCCGCTGCAACCGGTGGCCACCAACGGCCTCTCCGTGGATCGTCTCTATGAGCGGATCAAGGCGGACGGTTCCGCCGAGATCCTGACCGAGCCGAAGGTCGGTGACCTGATCCGGGTGTCCCTCCGCGTCACCCTGCCGAACGACGACACGAAGTATCTGGTGATCGAGGACATGCTGCCCTCCGTCTTCGAGACGGTGAACACCGACTTCAAGACCCAGGGCACCGCCACCGGCGCGGGCGCGGATGTCAGCGCCAACCGCTGGGAAGTCAGCCACTCCGAACTGCGCACCGACCGGGCCGTGTTCTACCTCGATCAGATCTGGAAAAAGGGCACCTACACGCTGACCTACCTGGCCCGCTGCACCGTCCCCGGCGTGGCGACGGCACCGCCCGCCAAGGTGGAAGGCATGTATGATCCGGAGTTCTACGCCCTCTCCGCTTCACGGGTGTTCACGACGAAGTGACGGGTCCTGAAGATGGATCTGGAAAACCAGTGGTGCTCGTCGCCGCTGGTTTTTCTATTTTGGTGCCTACGGAGCGCGGACTTCAGTCCGCCCCGGAGAATCTGTTCCACACGAAGCCAAGCGGACTTAAGTCCGCGCTCCAATCCCAGCCATCCCACCGCATCACAGCAACCTTGCCCGCAGCAGCTCCGTCACCTGCTTCGGGTTCGGCTTGGTGGCGGAGGCTTTCATCACCTGACCGGTGAGGAAGTTGAGCAGCTTCTCGTTGCCCGCTTTCACGGCTTCCACCTCCGACGGGTTGTTGGCGATGACCTGATCGACCAGATCTTCCAGCTCACCCGCTTCCGCGGGCTTGAAGCCGAGTTCATCCGCGATGGCCTTCGGATCTTTCTCCGGGGCGTTGTAGAGCACCTCGAACACTTCCTTCGCCTGGTTGGCGGCCAGCGTGCCGTTCTCCACCAGCAGGAGGAGTCCGCGCAGCTTCTCCGGTGACACCGGGCAGTCGGAAATGCCGATGCCCTGTTCGTTGAGCGTGCCGAGCAGGTTGTTGATGATGAAGTTCGCCACCTTCTTGCCGGGGATCGCGGCATCGGTCGCGGCCTCGAAATACACCGCCAGATACTTGTCCGAGGAAAGCACGGAGGCATCGTAGGTGGTCACGCCGAAGTCCCTTTCAAAACGCTCCGCAAGCTGGTGCGGCAGTTCCGGCACCAGCGGGCGGACCTTCGCCAGCAACGGCGCGGTTTCGATGGGCAGGAGGTCCGGGCAGGTGAAGTAGCGGTAGTCGTGCGCGTCCTCCTTCGTGCGCATGAGCTGGGTTTCGCCGCGCTCGTCATCCCAGCGGCGGGTGGACTGGATCTGCGCCTGGCCCCTGTCGAGTTCCTCCGTCTGGCGGTCGATCTCGAAGTGGATCGCTCGGCGGATGGCGGAGATGGAGTTGAGGTTCTTCAGCTCCACCTTCTGGCCCAGCGGATCGGACTCGTTCTTCCGCAGCGAAATGTTCACGTCACAGCGGAGGTTCCCTTTCTCCATGTCCGCATCCGAAACCTCTCCCTGCTGGAGGATCATCTGGAGCGAGCGGAGGTAGGCGAAGGCTTCCTCCGCGGACTCCAGGTCCGGCTCGGAAACGATCTCCATGAGCGGCGTTCCGGCGCGGTTGAAGTCAATGAGCGACGAGTTCCCGAGGTGGGTGGACTTCGCCACGTCCTCCTCCAGGTGGATGCGGTTCATCTTCACCACCTTGCCGGGAGTCTTGATGTTCTTCCGGTGATCCGTCGGGTAGCAGTGTTCGTAAAGCGGGACGCCGCCACCGATGCAGAGGGGCAGGTCCATCTGCGTGGTCTGGTAGTTCTTCGGCATGTCCGGGTAGAAGTAGTTCTTCCGGTCCCATTTCGAGATATCCGGTGAACCGCAGTCCAGCATCAGCCCGGTGAGCAGGGTCTTCTCGACGGCCTCGCGGTTCAGCACCGGCAGCGCTCCCGGCAGGCCCAGGCAGACGGGGCAGGTGTGCGTGTTCGGTTCATCCCCGAAGGAGGTGCGGCAGGCACAGAACATCTTGGTCGCGGTTTTCACCTGCGCGTGGACTTCGAGGCCGATGGTGACGAGATAGGACATTTGCTGGGGCGGAATTTGAACATCGGACGCCGAACGTCCAACATCGAACATCGAAATTGGTGATTTTGGAAAAACGGGCCGTTTCCGCTCAGTTCCGGACGGCCTGGGCACGCAGCGCCTCCCGCACCTTCGGGTCATTCAGCGCCTTCTGGAACAGCGGGTGGCGGATGAGCGTGCTGATGCGACCGTCGCTGGCCAGATCCTCGAGTTCCGGCTCATCCACGATGATCGCGCGCGGATACGGCTTTCCGGTCTCCGGGTCGATCACCGGCGCGCGGCGGGAGTCCGGCTGCGCGGCGATGAGCTTCGCCAGGGAAAGATGGCTGGGATCCGCGAGCGGATCGAGCTTCTGCAGCCAATCCGCCGGCACGATGGCGGCGATGGCTTCCTTCAGCTCGCTGAAGCGGTCGAGCAGCCCCGGCTCCGCCTTGGTCTTCTTGTCCGTGGATTTCTCGATCTCCGCGATGGAGCCGAAGTGATGGACGAGCGTGGCGCCGATGAGCCAAAGGAATCCCGTCGGGATGATGGTGAGGATCAGCCGGAACAGGATCCCGCCCGCAGTCCGGGAGCCGCCATCCGCCGAGGGCTTGAACGGCTTCAGGAAAAAATTGATCACCACCCGCGCGATAATGAACGTCCCGACGAAGGCCACCACCGGCAGCGCGATGGACACCCAGTCCAGCGGCTTGCCCATCAGGGAGATGGTCCACTCCGGCGTCTTCTGCCAGACCAGGAAGCCCACCCACAGGCTGCCGCCGAGGATCGCCACGCCGAACAGCATCCGCACGATGCCGCGCAGGAAGACGAAGCCGAAGCAGAGCAGGAAGATGACCAGCGCGGCGGTGCCGAGGCTGATCTGGGGAAGGGACTCCGGAGGCATGGGAGGAGGAATTTCTGATCTCCAGGGACGGGTCGTTACCTGGCGCCACCCGCACGCTGCCGCAGCAGATGGTCCGTGATCACGAGGGTGGCCATCGCCTCGACGATGGGCACGGCGCGAGGGAGGACGCAGGCATCATGGCGGCCCTTTCCGGAAAGCTCCGTGTTCTCACCTCCGCTGGTGACGGTTTCCTGGGAGGTCATGATGGTGGCGGTCGGCTTGAACGCCACGCGGAAGACGATGTTTTCGCCGTTGGAAATGCCTCCCTGCACGCCGCCGGAGCGGTTGGTGGTGGTGCGGATCTTTCCGTCGATGTTCCGGAACGCGTCGTTGTGCTCCCGGCCGGTAAGCAGGGTGCCGGAGAAACCGGAGCCGATCTCGAAGCCCTTGGTCGCCGGCAGCGACAGCATCGCCTTCGCGAGATCCGCCTCCAGCTTGTCAAAAATGGGCTCGCCCAGCCCCGGTGGCACGCCACGGATGACGCACTCCACGATGCCGCCGACGGAGTTCCCCTCCCCGCGCACTTCCTTGATGTGGTCGATCATCGGCTGGACCATTTCCGGATCCCCGGTCCGCACGATGTTCCCCTCGATGGTTTCCGCGGTCACGGTCTCCGGGTCCACGTTTGCCTCCAGATGCTGGACGGTCTTCACCCATGCCAGCACCTCGATGCCGGGATGGAGCTGGTCGAGCACCTGCTTCGCCACGGCGGCGGCTGCCACACGGCCGATGGTCTCCCGCGCGGAGGCACGCCCGCCACCGGAAGGGGCGCGGATGCCATACTTCGCGTCATAGGTGTAGTCCGCGTGGCTGGGCCGGTATTTCACCGCCATTTCGTCATAGGCACCCGGCCGTTGGTCCGTGTTCCGCACCACGATGGAAATCGGCGTCCCCAGGGTCACCCCATCGTGCAGTCCCGACAAAATCTCCGCCGCGTCCGCCTCCTTCCGGGGCGTCACGATCTCCGACTGCCCGGGCCTGCGCCGGTCCAGTTCCTTCTGGATGTCCTCCACCGCCACCGGAACCCTCGCAGGGCAACCATCGATCACCACCCCCACGCCCCCACCATGGGATTCACCGAAAGTGTGAATCCTGAAAACCGTTCCGAAAGTCGATGACATGCCCGCAGACTAGGCACGCTGGGTTCACCCGCAAGTAGAACCCGCAGGAGCGCGGAGCGGCATGCCCCCCATTCTTTCCAGCCGGGTGAAACTTTCCCTTCGACGCGCCCGTTCCGCCTGTCCATCCTCCGCACCATGAACTGGCGCCTGCCCGCCCGCACCATCACTTTTCCGCGCCGCCCGCTCGTCATGGGCATCGTCAACATCAACGACGATTCCTTTTCCGGGGACGGCACCCTCGACTTCCCGCAGGCGGCACAAATCGCCATCTCGCAGATCCATGCCGGGGCCGACATCATCGACGTCGGTGCGGAAAGTGCCCGCACCAACCGCGCCGCCATCCCCCCCGCGGAGGAGATCCGCCGCTTCCAGCGGTTCCTCCGGCTCTGGTCTGACATCCTCGCCGCCGCCATCCCGCGGGATTCCGGGCAGATCAGCCCGCCCATCCTGTCCGTGAACACCTGGCGGCCGGACGTCATCGAAGCCATCCTCCCCCTCGGTCACATCGAGCTGGTGAACGACATGAGCGGCCTCCCGGATGACCGGAACGCCCGCCTCTGCGCCGCCGCCCGGGCGTCCCTCCTCATCATGCACAGCGTGGGCGAGCCGAAAGTGCCCCACCTCACCCAGCAGTGGCCGGACATCGCCGGAGAACTGAACCGCTTCTTCACGGAGAAACTCGGACTCGCGCAGGCCGCCGGGCTTCACCCGGACTCCATCATCCTCGACCCCGGCATCGACTTCGCGAAGCAGCGCGACGACAACCTGACCGTCTACCGGGAGCTGGCCGGGCTGCGGAAATTCGGCCGCCCCGTGCTCGTCCCCGTTTCACGGAAAACCGTCATCGGCGAGGTGCTGGACCTGCCGGAGCCGACCGACCGCGACGCGGGCACCGTCGCCTGCATCACCGCCTCGATGCTCCGCGGCGCGGAGATCTTCCGCGTCCACAACGTGCCCGCGGCCTGGCAGACGGTGAAGACATTGGCCGCCATCCACGACGGCCCCGCTCCCTCCAAATGAAAAACGGAGCGCCGCGGGATGGTCCACGGCGCTCCGTTCAGGTTGAGGTTTGTCCGATCAGCGGTTCTCAGGACGTGAAAGCACTTCGACTTTCACAGGAACCACTCCGCGCTTCTTGAAACCGATGCGCTCGGCGACGCCGATCGTCACATCGATCACACGTCCACGGGTATAGGGACCGCGGTCGTTGATCGTCACTACTTCGGACTTGCCGTTGGCTTCGTTGGTCACGCGGACCTTCGTGCCCATCGGAAGGGTCTTGTGGGCCGCGGTGGCTCCGTGATCCGTCAGACGCTGGCCGCTCGCGGTGCGGGTGCCACGGTTCGTACGGATGGAATACCACGAGGCTTTGCCACGCTGGACGGATGCCACGTTCCAGCTCTCCGGCGCTTCCGCGCTGGAGTTCTTGGAGGTCGCACTGGTTGATGCGCAGCTTGGAATCAGGAGGACGCCGGCTACTGCCAGGGCCACGGATTTGAAACTCCGGGTCAGGTTCATAGTCATTGTTTTCTGGTTGCCCCGCCGTCGGGGGGGGCGGGGGCAAATAATCCAGCCCGACCGTCCGGACAAGAAAAAATTGCCCCATCACTTTTTGGATGAAACCCCGCCAAATAAGGGGTTTCAGCGGAACTCATTCATATACCTTAACTATTTTCTCGTCATTTTGGCCCCACGATTGCTATCTTGGCTGACATGATTGGTCACCGGATGCCATCGAGCCGTGATCGCTTCACCCGCTCCGATTTTGACTTCATGACGGCCATCCTCGCCCCCGGCGAAAAGAGGCCATTCCTCGCGAAACTCTGGGACGATCCGGAGGCCCTCCGCGAGATCCTCGACCTGAAGGAAGTCCTCCGCGGACTGCTGGATTCCCCCTCCGCCCTCCAGGTTTCCCCCTCGTTCTACTTCTACGTGCTCGTCCGCCACGCCTTCCTCGGCGCCAACCTCACGGATCCGGATGTGGCGGACTATGTGGCCGGCCTGCTGGCGAAGCGCATCTGCACGAATGCCGGCGATCCGCTCCAGGACATCGCCCACGGCTTCACTCACGCCGCCGACTTCATCGCCATCATCTCCTCCGCCCACGGCCGCATGCGGTTCCACCTGCAGGTCGCCGCAGGGAACCACTTCCTGGTCCTGACGGGCCTCTACCCGGGATTCCTGCAAGGCCGCTGCGACCGCCGCGGCTCCCCGGACCTGGCGTTCTATGAATCCTTCGCCCGTCAGGCCTTCCGTGGTGCCGCCGACAATCCGGAGGCCCCCACCAGCGCACCGCGCCACCTGCTCGGCAGCCTGTCCGAAGCCCTGCCCGACGCCCGCCGCTCCCTCAACCGCATCGCGGAGGAGTTCGTGTTCCTCGGGGATTGATGGAACCGCCGGAGCGGGATCAGACGACCCCACGTTTCATCCTGAAATACGCTGCCAGCGCGGCGATGAGCGCACCCCCTGCGGCGAGCCATGGCCAGAGGGGTGTTCCGTCGGCGGAATCCTTTGCTTCGCCATCCGGAGCGGAAGTGTTCTTGGATGATCCGGCGGCGGCGCCGGTTGGGCCTTGTTTCCGTCCAGTCTCCTTCTGGATACGCTCTGCGGCCCGCTTGATGTCGGTGGCGACATCCACACGCCCGATGGATTCTAGCTTAGCGGCGACCTTGAGAGCTTCCTCCGCATTGCGGAGATCGCCGAATTTCTGGAGCGCGGGTGGAATGTATTTGGGCGTATATTGTTGCAGTATCTCCAACCGATCCACTTCCGGGGAATGAAGGAATATGAGGATGGCCTGTAGTGTTTCCGGCGACTCCAGATCGACGAGCTCCCTAATCAAGGTGCCGACCCAACTTTTGCTTCCTGAAATAACCCGAGGGATCGCTTGCCGGTCGATGCGTTCAATGGACATTCCGACCGCCTCCTGCAGCAACCGGATGGCTGCTGCGGTGATCCTCGGATCGTTTCGATCTTTTCTGATCGTGGCGGCGAGCAATGCCACCTCTGTGGCCCCCATTTCATATTGGCGTGGATCCCCGATGATTTCCGCCAGCGGAGCTTCCCAATCCCGGGAATCCTCTTCGATCTTCCGTCGGGTGATCGAACTGTTCCGATCCACATTCAGGCCAACTTGCGATGAATAGATAATGTAATCCTTGACCTCTTGATGGAACTTGACGGGGTCGCCGGATGCGGGGAACTCGACGTGCTCCGGAAGTTTCGGCTCCTGACCAAGGCACACAAGCAAGCTTGATAAATAAACGAGGATAGCCGTTTTCATAAAAGTTCAGGGATCGACCAGTAGCGATTGGAGGAACATCTGCTCCTGCATGCGCTTCAGGCGTTTGGAGGAAGAAAGGGTATTGAGATTGAAAGTTCCATCTTTCATCAAATTGTGCCCCACCAATGGCGGACTTTCGCCACCGTAGTTGGCCAATCCTGGATGTCCTACGTAGCCCGGATTAGGCGGTCCGTAGTGGCCTGCTTTGGTCAATATATGCCCGGCTTCATGCGCGATGGTAAACCACGCCCTTTGGTTCGGCTGGTTTCCACCGGGATCTGGAACTTTCACCATATCTTCCCCTGAAAGAAATATGCAATTTGCGAGCTTTTCTTTGCCTAGTGGCTGGTGAGCTCTTGGATATGCTCTTCCTTTCTCTGGGCCTACAAAATTCCTGACAACAAACATCGTGATTTCCTTCTTCAAGTTGTCGGCAACCGCCTTGTCCACCAGAGCGGAGGCGTCAGGATGAGGGCCGTTGTTACTACCAGTGGTAATCCAGAGTCCGATGTTATTCTCATTCTGGATGGCGGAGGGTAACGCCATGCTCACGATATTGAAGTCGAAATCCACACCGACCTGCGCGTAGCGTTCCTTCGCCACCTTGTTGAACGCCTCGATGTCCGCCAGATATTCGCCGGTGTTCCCGACCATGATGATGGTGCCGACCAGACGCTTTTTCACCTTCACCGGCACCTTCATGCTGAACGGATAGGTCATCGCACCGATCTTGATCGAATTGATCTCCACATCTCCATCCAGCATCACCTTGTGCGTGCGGGGACCGCCCGCCAGCGCATCCACTTCGTCGGAGACAAGAAGCTGCGACAGCGATTCCTGCCGGGAGGAGTTCGCCGTCAGCAGCACCTCTCTTGGCGCGGAGTTGTATGCCGCTTCCGGATTCACCGTCCTGATCTTCGCGATGACCGCCTTCCCGCCCAGCCGCGACGGGATCCTCACATGGAACCGGTGGGGATCCAGGTCGATGTCCAGCACACCCTCCGCGCTTAGTGAACGCTCCATCTTCGCCACCTTCAGTTCCTCCGCGCCGAACAACTGGCCCTCATGGATTTCCAGCTCATTGTGATTGAGAGCGGGAGTCACCACCTCCACCGGGATGAGCAGCGCGTTGGACGTCGCCCCTTCATCACCGATCCAGATCAGCCCGGACGCGGTAATCTTCTTCGGCACCCGGTCCGCCAAGGATTGCATTCCGGTGGCCGCTTCCAGCGTGTGCCACCGCGCGTTGCGCCAGATCGCACGGCAAGGATTGATGATGGGAAATCGCGGGCCATCAAGAAACACCAGAGTGGATCAGGTTCGGGCGCGTTTCATCCTGAAATACGCCACCAGCGCGGCGATGAGCGCCCCCCCGGCGGCAATCCATGGCCACAGGGGCTTTTCGCTGGCGGATTTCGTTGCTTCGCCATCCGGAGTGGAAGCGTCATTGGATGATTCGCCGGTTCTTCCGGTTGAGGTGGCTTGTTTCCTTCCAGCGTGCTTCTTGATGCGTTCCACGGACCGTACGATGTCATCGGCAATATCTGCCTTGCCTTTTTCGCGAAGTTTTTCGGAAAGTATTGAGGCCGCTTCGATGTGATTTGGATTACCGTATTCCTGAAGCGCGGAAACAACGTGGTCCGTCGACTTGCTTTCCGTTAGATTAATACGCTGGTCGGCTGGTGAAATCATGAAATCAAGGATAGACTGGAGGATTTCAGGTGAACCAGATTCGAGGGCACCGGGTATGAACCCTGCTAGCCCGGCACGGATCAACGGATAGTCGGATTTACCTTGTGCTGCATAGCGGCTATATCTTTCTTCCGCATCCTGAATGCACGCACTCAGCAGTGGTGGAAGGGCGGCGACGATCCTAGCGTCCTTTGCTTTGCCCCTGAAACGTGCCGCCTCAAAGGCCAAAAATGATCGATTGATTCCGTAATCTTGTGGTTTTCTCATCATTCGCGCGAAGGTCTCTTCCCAATCGCGTTTATCTTCCTTCAGCAAATTTTCATTGGTGCGGTCGTAAACATCTCTTAGTCCGCCGGAGCTTGATCGGGCGATTATAAACTCTTCCACTTGGCGGGAGAACTCATTGGGATCTTCCGATTCAGGATAAATCGTTGCCGAATAGACACCGGATGAGATAACCGAGGTGTATATCAGCAGGAATTGAAAAATACGGAACACTTTCATTTATTTAAATCATCTAAGCTTTTTTTGATCTTCTTTTCCTGTTCGATGGTAAGTCGCTTCGGCCCATCCAGTGCATCAACTGGATCGGGGTTTTCTTTCATCAGATTCTGCCGAATCTTGTATAAAGGAAGATTCGTCCTCCGTATTCGCCGCCGTAGTGACCATCATTGGTGAGCAAGTGACCCAATTCGTGACCTAAAGTATATTTTCTAGGATTTCCCGGATCCTGTGGGTTCTCAATGATATGCTCAGCTGATAGGACCGCCCTATTCGTGTATGGCTGGTCGATTGGAGCGGTGTATTTTTTGGTGAATGCACGACCGGCGACATCACCTCCAGTTATTCTGTTCACGACAAAAAGAGTGAACGTCCGCAGACCGACACCTTCCGTTGAATCCGCCAATGCGATGACATCCTTCATATTCTGGTGAATAAGATTACCTCCGCCGTAATGATTATTTGCCACGCCATCGTCATGATGAAAATCATCTTCATTTATCGTGGTCGGTGCGGGTATCGATTTCGTATCAACATCCAGATGGATTCCAGACTGAGCAAATCGCTCTTTGGCGACCTTGATAAATTCGGTGAACTCTCCCTGATAGGCACTCGCCGTCCCGACGAAAATCACCCTCACTTCGGCGATCCTTTGCGGCTTTACCCGCACTTTCATGCTGAGCGGATATTTAACCGATCCGATCTTGACCTCGCTGATCTCCACATCCCCATACGGCATGATCCGGTGGGTCCGGTCACCCGGTTGTTCGTCCTGAACGTCCGCGTTGTCGTCCACCTCGTCGGACACCAACAACTGCGATTGCGATTCCTGCTGGAACGGGTTCGCCGTCAGCGGGATCTCCGTCGCCGGATCCAGGTTTCCAACTGTCCCAAGCTTCGCCGTGACCGGCTTTCCCCCGAGCCTTGATGGGATCCGGACATGGAACCGATGCGGATCGGCGTCGATGTCCAGGACCCCATTCTCGTCTAGCGAATCCTCCATCTTCGCCACCTTCAGTTCCTCCGCGCCAAACAGGCGGTCGAAGATCTCCTCCTCTTCGTGATTGAGAGCGGGAGTCACCACCTCCACCGGGATGAGCAGCGCGTTGGACGTCGCCCCTTCATCACCGATCCAGATCAGCCCGGACGCGGTGATCTTCTTCGGCACCCGGTCCGCCAAGGATTGCATTCCGGTGGCCGCTTCCAGCGTGTGCCACCGCGCGTTGCGCCAGATCGCACGGCCCTGCGCTCCGTCGCCGATGCCGTTGCCCTGGCGGTCGAACGCGAGAACGCCGGTGAGGCTGGCGATAGGATCGAATCCCTGTCCCTTATGAAAGCGGAACGGCCGGCCCTCCTGCCCGATGCCCCAAGTGGCCGCAGTACCGGGAAGATCCGGAAGATCGCTGATGCTTTCCAGATCATACGGCAGCACCTGGGTGGGCGCGGTGCCGCAAAGGATGTGGTTGAGTTCCGACGCACTGACACGGTTCTTGATCATGATCCGTCCGCTGCGGGTGATGACCGGCTCCGGCGGCAACGTGCAATCGTGGAAGAGATGACCGTTCATGGAGCCCGCCGTCAGATCCGTGGTGGTCCGGGTTTCCACGGCCAGATTGGACCGGGGGTAGGTGGGACCAGGGGAAATCACCTGGTGGGTGAAAACCGCCTTGGTCACCGGCGGATCAATGCCAGCGTGGAAGCCCACCGCATGGCCCTCCGTGGACGAAGGCTCCTCCACGCTGCCCAGGTAGCCGTGGTTTTCCCCCAGCATGGTGCAGGAGTGATACTGCTCCTGCTGCCAGAGGAAGGCCAGTCGTGCGTGGCCGGAGCGCGTAGGTTGCTCCGCGTTCCCGGCATGTTCCTCCAACGTGTAGTCCACATCCGCGATCACGCTGCCATCCTCCGCGATGGCCTTCATCACCACTGTCATCGTGATCGTGCGGTTGGAAGGGGTGCCGGGACCCGGCAACGGTGGGGTGCCGGCGGTGTGGGTGGTGGAGGGATTCGGGTTCCATTCCGTGACCCTGAAGTTCAACTGGAAGTTGCCCGGCACGAACATGAGCGGCTTGAGCCGTGCCGCGCCCTCCGCCGAAGGGTCCCATACCAACCCCACCGGATCGGTGGCGTAGTTCACCACCGGCGTGGTGCGGGTGAGGAGGATCCTCCCGGAATCCGAGACATCCACCGCCTTGAAGCCGGCGGTGGCTCCATCCACGGGGATGTGGAGGTACTTCGCTTCCGGCGTGCGGTACCAGTCCACCTGCCCGTCGAACGGCGAGGCATCGTAGGGATCGGTGTGTCCGGAGCCGTCGCTGTCCGGGATCACGGGAGGCTCTTCCGGGGTGGGGGGATTCCCCCCGCCCGGAGGATTCACCAACGCCATGATGGAGGCGGAGACGAGCGGGTTCTCGGCCATGACGACAAGCTCCCACGGCGAGAAGGCTCCACCCGGGTTCGGCTGGTCCGCCACCTCGCACCGGAAGAAACTCCGTTCCGCCAGGGTGTTGGTCTGCGCATCGAGCGGCGAGACATCGACCATGAGATGCGCCCCGTTCCCCGCCATGGGGTCCAGCGGGGTCCAACTGGCAGAGGAAAGGTCCGGACTGGTGGAGAGGGTGTAGGTTTTCCCCGGCAGGGACCACGGCACGGCCAACCGGAAGGTGTCCGGCGGCCACGGCGCGGGGACGATCTCCATTCCGTGAACCCCCAGCGGAGGCAGCCCGGAGAACGGATCGGTCCCGGCGATGCTTTCCACCAGGTTGCTCCTGCCATCACCGTCCGCGTCCTCCTGAGGGCCGAAAGGGGTGGCAGCGGGGAAGAGTTCGAGCTGGTGGTGGAGCAGCTCCCAAACATCGCTCATGCCGTTGCCGTTGCTGTCGAAGGCATGGACCGGTGCGGCGGCGAGGACGGAGAAGACAACGGCCAGGGGAAGCGCGCGGTCTCTCACCGGGTGCCCCCTTCCCGTGCGGCGCGGATGGCGGCCTCATCCGCCCGCCAGTAGCGCATGGCGACGGGTTTTCTTTCCGGAGGATTGGCGGCCCTTTCCGCAGCCGCGGCGGCGGCTTGGGCCAAGTACGCCTCATACCGTGCGCGCAGCAACGGCGGGTCCCGGCGGTAAACGTCCAGCAGGACCCGCATGTACACGCTGGCCCCCATCACCAGCGTATGGACGGGTCTCGAATCGGGCGTTTCCTCCACGCTCTCCGCTTCGGCAACCGGAGGAGCAGACTGAGAGAGCATAGCAGGAGGGAGGGCCAGACGCTGATCCTCCATCGCGGCAGGATCGAGTTTCTGCAACGTCACATCCCTCAGGCCGTCATGGACGGTGCGGGTGGAGAGGATGTCCTGTGGCAGTACCTCCAGCGCGGGAAGCCCTGATGAGGAAGGTTCCTGAGCGCAGGCAAGCCACGGAGGCGAGAAGCAGAGCAAGAGAAGGGGGAGGGATTTCACAATAAGAGGGGACAGGTAAATGAGCGACTACCGAATACGGCCAATGAATAGCTTTTGTGCTATATATATAGCGCAAGTTAAAAATGACTCCGGCTTCCTCGACCGTTGAATCAACATGGAGGAATGCCTCCACGGAAAGGACGCCCGCTTACATCCCCGGCCATCGAGCCGGAGGATCCGGGCGAACTATTCGTTCACAAAATCAAAGCTATTCTTCGGGAGGAGCGTCTGAAAAGAGGTATCGATTTCAGAACCTTGGGGTCGTTGTGCGGCGTTTCCCACGGATATCTGGCACTCGCTGAACGCTCGGACGTGCAACCCACATTGCTTGTAATCAAGCGTTGGACCACCTGCCTTGGCCTGTCACTAGGAGATGTGATCCGAAGAGTTGAATCATAGCTCTTCAAACTTACCTGGATGCTCCTACCGCGTTTTGCTTCACCGCGTCTCCTGCCACTTCGCGCGGGAGAGCCGCCAGATGCCGTCCTTCTCCTTCTTCCAGTCCAGCTCCACCTCATACAGGCCGTCGGCCGGACGGTAGGCAGGAAGCGCGACGATGGCCTCGATGGTGGCGTTCACCCGCGCCTCTTCGCCATTGATGGTGATGGTGTGGTACTCCACCACCTCGAACTTGGTGAAGTTGGCGATGCGTGCCAGCCCGCCGAAACCGCTCTCGATGTCCGTGCGCTGGTGGACGCCGTTCGCTTCCTCGATGGTGGGTGTCTCCAGTTCCAGTTCGTCGGCGACGAGACCGCCCAGTCCCAGCGAACTCAACTGCCGGGCGTTCTTCCCGCCGGTCTCCTCCATGGTGAGGATGGACATCAGCTTTCCGGTGCGGCGCTTCACCACCTGCTCCGGCGCGAAAAACCAGAGAAGCACGGCGACGACGGCCACCAGGGCGACCACTGGGATGAGGAGCTTTTTCATGGGTGTGCCGCGTGGTTACTTCTTCTTGCTGGGGTCGTAGAAGATCCGGATGTCCGCCTTTTCCGTTCCGAGGAGTTCCTGCGCCCGCTTGAGCGCGTCGCGGGTGGAGAGGTTCGGGTTGCTGGGTGAGTTCAGGAAAAGGTTGGTCTCCCCTTCCTCCCGCTTGCATCCTTCCTGCAGCGCGGCGAGGACGCCGGAGTTCTTGAGCAGAAGATACACCTCCCGCGACGCTCCGGAAATGAGAAGATGCAGGCCCCGCGCCCGCATGAAGCGGATGAGATCCTCCAGCGCCATCACGCTGGTCGCATCCAGATGACGGGCGTTCCGCAGCCGCAGGATGATGACCTGGATCGCCGGGTCCGAGACGATCCGCTGGATCTGCGTGCGGAAGAGGTCCGCCGCGCCGAAGAACAGGTCACCCTCCACATGGACGATGGAGATCGCCGGGATGGGCCGGCCTTTCTTTTCCGCGATGGCCCTCAGTTCGCCCTCGTCGTTGAATTCATACTCGATGAGGAAAGGCCGGCTCGCCTTCCGCAGGAACAGCATGATCGAGATCGCGACGCCGATGAAGATGGCGACGTGCAGCGGGGCCAGCAGGGTGGCGAGGAAGGTGACCACCAACACCAGCGCATCGTCCGGGGTGGAGCGCAGGCAGATGCGGATGTTCTTCCGGTTATAGAGTCCGATGGACAGGGCGATGACCAGCCCGGCCAGGGCCGCCTTCGGCACGAAGTTGATGAGCGGGGCGCCCCACCCCACGGATGCGGCGATGAGCAACGCGGCGCCCAGCGTGTAGATGCCCGTGAACAGCGAGGCGAAGCGCGTGCGCGCCCCGGCCTCCAGGTTCAGCGTGGAGCGGGTGAGTGAGCCGGACGCGGGCATGCCGCCGGCGACGGCGCTGGCCAGGTTCGCCATTCCTACGGAGAGCATGTCCTGGTTCACATCCGCACGATCCCCCGTGCTGGAGGCCAGCGTCTTTGCCATCAGCGTGTTTTCGAGTGACGCGAGAAAGGAAATGGCGAGCGCCACACCGAGCAGGGAGGAAACGTCCCGGAAGAACCCCTCCCGCCCGAAATCCGGCAACTTCGGGATCAATTCGGAAAAGGTGAACGTTTCGAACACCGCCGCGCCACCGAACGGACCGACGGAAAAATGGATCAGCACCCCGAAGATGGCTGACGCCAGTGCCAGCGCGATGGCGAAGGCCGGGAACCGTGGGAACCATTTCCGGATCGCCAGATAGATGACCACCGTGGACAGGCCGATGAGCAGCGACATCCAGTCCGTGTGCGGCAGCGCCCGCACCAGTCCGTAGAGCATGCCCGCGAAGGTCGCTGACGACTGCGACCCCATCTCCCCGGACACACCCAGCAGCGTGACCATCTGGTTCGCCATGATGAGGGTGGCGGCCCCGGTCATGTAGCCCACCAGCACGCTGCGGGAGATGTACTGCAGCAGGTCCGCGACGCGGAAAGTGGCGCCCAGCACGGCGAACACCCCCACCATGCACACCAACAGCGGCATCAGTTCATGCCAGCGCCAAGCCAGCTCCGGATTCACCGAAAAGAAGCTGAACAACATGAACGCCGTCGCGTTCGTCGGCCCCAGCATGGTATGCCGTGACCCGGCGAAAAGCGGCGCGATGATGGCGGCCACCGCCGCGCAGACGATGCCATAGACCACCGGCAGCCCGGCGATGGCCGCGAAGGCGATGGCCTGTGCCACGGACAGCATCGTCACGCTCAGTGCGGCCCGTGCATCCCACTTCGCCTTCTCAAGGTCGTAGGTCTTCGCCGCCGTGAGGAAGGGCGTGAGGCTGATGTGGTCGGAATCGAGGAAAGCGCGGATGTTTCCGCTGAGCTTCTTGACCAGTTTCCGCGTGTTCATCCCTCGGCCACCATGTTACTTGAACTTCGCTCTCCGGAACAGGAATAACCCGACCAAGACACAAAGAACGTTCGGCAACCAAAGCGTGACCGTCGCACCGAGGTCCGTTTCGAACTCAGCGGAAAAAACGGAAAAGAGGAAGTATCCCGCGCCCAGCAGCAGACTGAGCACGAGCCCGGTGGAGGTGTCCTTCCGGCGGCTCTTCAGCCCCAGCGGCACCGCCACGAACGCGAAGGCGAAGCACGCCATCGAGAAGGAGAACCGCTTGGTGATCTCAGAGCGGAAATCCACCTGCTTCCGCAACTCCAGGTCAGGCTTCGCCCGCAGGTACTGGCGGATCTCCGCGTTGGTCATGGAGTTCGCCTTCTTCCGTGGTGCCTTCCAGTCATAGGGAAGCACCAGCGGCTCCGCCGCACCACTCAGACCGATGTTCGGCGGACCGTTCGCCTGCTTCGCTTCGAAAAAGGCGTTGAGCAACCGGAGGCTGAACTGGCGTTTCTCGTTGTCCACCTTGATGGAGGCACCTTCCGCGTGGACGTAGGTCCTTTCCGATCTCGCTTCTTCCCCATCCTCCCCGTCCTCCAGTTTCCTGTTCCAGTACAAGTGGAAGCCGGCCAGATCATCGCCCTTCTTCCCCTCTACGAACAACAGGTTCGAACCGCTCTTCGACTCCTTCAGGAATGCCTGCACCTTGCCGGGGTCCAGCAATGCCCGGGGATCCTTCTTCACCTCATCCATCGCCAGATCCTGAACGGATGCCTTTGCCAGCGGCACCACATTCACGTTCAGATACAGGCAGACACCGGATAGCGCGGCGCCAATGATGAACACCGGCAGCGCCAGCCGGGGCAAGCTCATCCCCGCGACCCGGAAAGCGGTAACTTCATGGTCCGTGGAAAGCCTGCCAAAAACCAGCAGCACCGCCGTGAGGAATCCCCAGGGAATGGTGAACATCAGCGAAAACGGCAGGACGCTGATGACGAAACGCACCAGCAGCATCGGTGGAGCCTTTTGCTCGACCAACAGGCTGCGGATCTCCTTGAAAAGACTGCCCAGAACCAGAACCACGCTCAGCACGAGCACGGCGTAGATCGTGCCAAACAGCACTTGTTTTCCGAGATATCGGTCAGAAATCCGCATGGGGTGCGCCGACTCTGGCCGTTGGCGGCGAAGGTGTCCAGAAAGAGAACACACCAAGACCGAGGCCCCCGGAACAGACCGGGACATCAGGTTCCTGCAAGACTTCCCGGCGAAACCAAGCCGGTTGAAGCCAGAGCTCCGCGTCGTCATCCGCAGGGCAAACCGCCATTCCTGTCTGGAAAGCCCCGGAAACAAAAAAGCCAAAGGGCGCGGATCCGGGATAGCATTTCGGATTCGCGCCCCTTGGGAGATTTTCCGCAGTCACTCGCTCCAGCTCCCCCACAATGGATTCCCCCCGGTCTCCGATTGCAGTTTATGAGCTTAACAAGGCTGCGGGCGCGGATGTCGGCTGTCTTGGGAACGACCAGCACCTCGCGGTTGATTAGTAACTAATCCAAACTTTCATTTAGATCAAAGGTTTTATGATGGTTCCGGGGAAATGCGGAATTTTTATCAAACCGCATCCACCGGCCCCTCCAGCCCGGAATCCTGGAAATCCATTTCCCGCACACGCTTCCGGTCCCGCTGCAGCTCAACCTGTTTGCGGAGTTGTTCGCGCAGCTCCATCCCGCCACGGACGGCGGGGATCTCCAAGGTTGGCTGGGAGCGGTCGGAGGTTTCGAGGATGACGGAAGCCAGTCCCGTCAGACGCATCCACCACGGACGCACCATCAGCATGTCCTTCACCCGGTAGAGCTCCACCTCGTCCAGCTTCTGGTTGATCACCCCCTGGGTGATCTTGAGCCGCTCCGTGGTCAGCTCGAACCCCTGGCAACGCACGGTGAGGTATTTCCAGATGATCCATGCCAGGGGGATGAGGAGGGCGGCGAACACCAGCGGCATGAAGATACCGCCCGCGATGATACCCGCCGCCAGCACAATGGCCCCGGTGAAGTTCCAGAGATTGAGCCACTGGGACGGACTGCCTTTCCAGAGAGAGGATTCTTCGCTCACGGGGACATCCTGCCCCCGCAGCGCATCTTTCATCAAGTGGATTCAAAAACCGCGGATGAGTGCGGATGAAATGTCCACGGGGTAGCGGAATGGCTGCGCCATTCCGGCTGGGACAACCCCACGCGGTTCCCACGACTCCGCCTGGTGCAAAGATGTCATCCATGACGCGTCGGGATCGGAACGTCGCACCCATCCACCCAGCCGTAGTGGCGCAGCCATCACGCTACCACGTATATTTGAAATTCCATCTCACCTGCCCAGCGACTTCCGGATGAACTCCGGCTTGTCGGTAGTGATGGCGTCGACCCCCGCCTTGACCCATCTTTCGGCAACGTCGGCGTCATTCACCGTCCATACGGCGAGCAGCAGACCGTTCTTTTTGATCGCCGCGGTGTCCTCTGCATCCATCGGGAAGCCGTGGTTCAGATCCAGGCCATCCATGCCCGCGGCCTTCGCCTGCGCGGCCAGCTCCTTCACATCCGGATAGGTTTTTTCCTTCGTCTGCTTGTCCGTCTTCGCCCCCACGATCCACAGCTTCCGGATGTCCGCGAAAAGCGGCTTCGCCGCGACCAGGTTCTCCAGCTTGAAGTCGATGAGGAAAATCTCGTCCTTCGCCTTGCCGCTGGCGTCGATGACCTTGCGGAGTTCCGGCAGCACCTCCGCGCCGCCCTTGATCTCGATGTAGATGGTCTTCCCTGCCGGAACGGCAGCGAGGGATTCGTCCAGCGTGGGGATGCGCTCGCCCTTCCACTTCGGGTCCTTCCATGACCCGGCGTCCAGTTTGGACAACTGCTCCAGCGTGCTTTCCCGCACATCCAGCTCCTGGCCGGCTGTCCGCTTGGTGGTCTTGTCATGGATGGTCACCAGCTTCCCGTCCTTGGTCAGATAGATGTCCACCTCGTTGCCATCCGCGCCTTCCTTCCAGGCTTCCTTGATGGAGGCGACGGTGTTCTCCGGTGCGGCGGCGGACGCACCGCGGTGGCCGATGATGAGCGGCGCGGCGGAGGAAAGGGAAGTCGCGGTGAAAAGGGCCGCCATGAGATGATGGATGGTGTGTTTCATAACAGGATGGGTTGGGAAGTTTGGATGTCTATTTTTTCCGGATGAGGGTCATGGCGCTGAAGACCATGGTCAGCACGCAGCAGACGGTCATGGTGGCGAACACGCCGCCCCAGCCCCAGTGGTCGGAGATCCAGCCGACGCCGGTCCCCGCGATGGCCGCGCCGAAGACGTAGCCGAAAAAGCCGGTGAAACCCGCCGCGGTGCCGGCCGCATTCTTCGGCACCAGTTCCAGCGCGTGAAGGCCGATGATCATGACTGGCCCGTAGACGAAGAAACCGACGGTCCCGAGCGCCACGTAGTCGATCCACAGCGGACCGTTCAGGTTCGCCCAATAGACGAGGATGCCCACCAGGGTGAGGGCCATGAACAGGATGGTCGCCGGGGCGCGCCTGCCGCGGAACAACGTGTCGGAAACCCAGCCGCAGAGGATGGTGCCGGGGATGGCCGCATACTCGAACAACGCCCACGCCGTGCTGGACTGGCCGAAGGAGAATCCCTTCGCCGTTTGCAGGTAGGTGGGGATCCAGTCCACCACTCCATACCTCACGAAATAGACGAACGCGTTTGCCACGGCGATGGCCCACAACAGACCGTTGTTCAGCACATGGCCGAAGAAGATCTCCCGGAAGCCGAGCGTCCGCTCATCCTCCTCAGAGTAGCTCTCCCCGTCCTCGCCCTTGTACCGCTCGATTGGCGGCAGTCCGCAGCTCTGCGGCGTGTCCCGCATCAGGAAGAAAACGACCACGGCGACCACCGCGGCGATGATCGCGTTGAAATAGAATTTCGCGCCCCAGTCATGGAACAGGATCACACCCAGCAGCGCGAACTTCGCCACCAGCGCGCCGCCCACGTTGTGCGCCACGTTCCACACCGACACCACCCGTCCGCGTTCCTTTTTGCCGAACCAGTGGACCATCGTCTTTCCGCACGGCGGCCACCCCATCCCGTTCACCCAGCCGTTCAGCGTCTGCAGCGCGACGATGAGCACCAGCGATGAATAAATCCCCTTCACCCAGCCGAAGGAGGCGATGACCATCGCGGAAAGGATCAGCCCGAGGGGGAAGAACCACTTCGGATTGCTGCGGTCGGAAACCGAACCCATCACGAACTTCGACAGCCCATAGGCGATGGACAGGCCGGTGATGGCGGTGCCTAGCTGCGCCTTCGTGTAGTCCGGATACGCCTTGAGGATGTCCGGCATCGCCAGCGCGAAGTTCTTCCGCACCAGATAGTAGGCGGCGTATCCCACGAAGATGCCGATGAACACCTGCATCCGCAGCTTGCGGTAGGCGGGATCAATCTGCTCCTGCGGAAGAGGTTGCGCCGCGGGGGCGGGTTTGAGGAATGGCAGCAGGCGGGAACTCATGGCAGGGAAAGTCGCCCGGACATCGCCATGGCGTTTCCAGACTCAAAAGGATCGTAATGATGGCAATCCCCAAATTCAGACGATCCCGCCAGCGATTCCCAAGCGAATCCAAGCACACACCTGCTCCAAACCTAACAACGCCCCATTTCCAAGACGAAGTCCAACTTCAGGCCGCCGGTTCCAAGCAATCCCACTTGGGTTTGCTGGTGATTTTTTTCCGCATCCCCCGATACACCCCGCAGCCGTAAGATCCCAGAAATCCCGCGGCCAGCCCTCACTTTTTCCGCAAGGAAACGATCGTGTGACCGCTCATCTTCGTGGCCAGCCAGATGGCGATGGGCAGCCACAGCAGCACGATCGACAGGGAGAGTCCGGCAGCAGGGTGGAATCGCTCCGGCGAGAATAGCGAGCTTCCGGTCGGATTGATCCGATCCGCAAGATAGTTGATCGGCGCCATCATCAGAATGAAGCAGAAAGAAAGCCAGAGGTAGCGCAACGTCAGGATCCAGAGTGCGCGCCATTTCGCTAAAATGCCGTCTTTCCCTGAACCCCGTCCATCATTTGCGTTGGCGGACGGCGCGTCGCTTGGTTTTCGTGGAACCGGATGCGGGCTGACGAAGGCGGGCTGATTCATGGGGCAGAAGCGTGGACGGGCGAATGACGGGAAAGACCACGTCGCTTATCCATCAATCGAACGAAAAACGCGAGTCACTTTTGCACAGTCGGTGGGCGCATGGATCTGGTTTCCTTTTCAAAGTAGCACCCGAATGTGACGGCGCAGCCATCCCGCCACTCCTGGGAGCCGCATCAGGGCTCCCCACCCCATCCAGTGGAACCGATCCTCTTGCACGGCCCGGCTCACCCCAGGAACCCCGTCAGCGGACTCGTGGCGTTGGCATGGTCGCTGGTTTCCGGCAGGCCCATTTCATAGGCATCCCGACCGGCCTCGACGGCCTTCCTGAAAGCGATGGCCATCCTCGACGGGTCCGCCGCGATGGCGATGGCCGTATTCACCAACACGGCATCCGCGCCGAGCTCCATCGCCTCCGCGGCGTGGCTGGGCGCGCCGATGCCCGCGTCCACCACGACCGGCACCGTGGCCTGCTCGATGATGATGCGGATCTGGTCCCGCGTGGCGATTCCGCGGTTCGAGCCGATGGGAGCGCCGAGTGGCATGACGGTGGCGGTGCCGACTTCCTGCAGGCGCTTCGCCAGCACCGGGTCCGCATTGATGTAGGGCAGCACGGTGAAGCCTTCGTTCACCAGAATCTCCGCCGCCTTCAGCGTCTCGATGGGGTCCGGCAGCAGGTAGGTGGGGTCCGGGTGGATCTCCAGCTTCACCCACTTCGGCAGGCCGGCGGCCTCCGCCAGCCGGGCCAGGCGCACGGCCTCCGCCGCGTTCATCGCGCCGCTGGTGTTCGGCAGCAGCAGGTATTTCTCCCCATCCACGTATTCCAGGATGTTCGCGTAGGGATCCTTCGCGCCCGTCAGGTCCGCGCGCCGCAGCGCCACGGTCACAATCTGGGTGCCGCTCGCCGCCAGAGCGTCCCTCATGGATTCATTCGAGGGAAACTTTCCCGTCCCCAGGAAGAGGCGGGAGGAAAACTCGCGGCCGGCGATGATCAGTGGCGAAGACATTACGCGGGGATGCTGGGGCCGCCCTCGAGAACTTTCAAGCCCCCCTTGAACCTCGAACTTTGAACGTCCAACATCGAACATCGAAACAAAGAAGGGGCGGAAGGGCACGCTGAACGGCGAATCCGCAGCCCCCGGAGTCTTCCTCCCTTCACGTCAACGTTCGATGTTGGACGTTCGGTGTTCGATGTTCCCCACCTCCGTCATCTCCCTTTCCAGCCACACCTCGAACGCGGAGTGGTCCTTCAGATCGTATTGCCATGACCGGAAGCCCATCGCCTTTCCGGTGGCGATGTTGTCCGGCAGGTCGTCGATGTAGAGGGTCTGCTCCGGGACCAGACCGTAGGCGGCGATGGCGTGTTCGTAGATCGCCGGGTCCGGCTTGATGAACCCGGTCTCAAAGGACATGACCGCGCCGTGGAAGATGGAGAAGCCGGGGAAGGCCTCGAAAATCCACGGGCTGTGGATGGGGTTGATGTTGGAGAACAGGACCAGCCGGTGCCCATCCTCCGCCAGCTTCCGCGCGCACTCCCACATGGGGCCGTTGGGCGTGAAAATGTTCCGCCACGCGTGGAGGAATTCGTCATGGGTGGCGGTGCTCTCCATCACGCCCAGCGCCCAGGTGATGTAGGTTTCCGTATCCAGCTTTCCGGCCTCGAAGTCATCCTTCCGCTCAATCAGCCGCGCGAGCCGCACCTTCGCATCAACGGTGCCTTCCGGCAGCAGGGTGGCGAGCGAGGTCTCAAAGTCGAAGTCCAACAGCACGCGGCCGATGTCGAAGAGGAAAGTCATGGAGTGTCTTTGGCGGAGATCCTGCCGAGGATGAACTTCGCGGCGGTGATGGAGCCGGAGTTCCGGTCATGGCGGGTGACGCTGCGCTTCATGGTCCGCCAGCCTGCGGCGTCCCGCTCCAGCATGCAGGTCACGGCGGCGGTGAGATGCTCCGGCGTTTCCGCCAGTTTCCCACAGCCGATGGACTCCAGCAACCGCAGGTTCCCTTCCTCCTGCCCGGGGACCAGGTGGTGGATGAGCATCGGGCAATGCGCGGCGATGGCTTCGTGGACCGTGGCTCCGCCCGCCTTTCCCACCACCAGGTGGTGGCGGTTCAGCAGCTTGGTCACGCGGCGCGTCCAGCCGACGAGCTTCACCCGGCCGGGATACTCCTGCCGGATCTGGAGCGCCCGCGGCAGCAACAGGGAAACGTATTTCCCCATGACGATGGTCAGGTGCACGGACGGATTCGCGTCCAGCAGCGCGCGGCTGTGGCGGCGGATGAACGGCTTTTTCCCCGTCGGGAAATAGAGGATGCGGAACGGATCACAGCAATCGGAATTCCCCACCGGCGGGATCTCCGCGAAGTCCGGATGCACCGGAAAGCCGGTGACCTCGATTTTTTCTGCAGGGAGGGACGCGGGGGCGGCGGTCATCACGGCCTTGGTCGCCGGGTCGGTGACGATCCAGTGGTCCGTCGGCGCGCGCAGCCAGGTGGCGTTCACTTCCAGCGAGTCCGTCACCACGGTGAAGACCGGCACCTGCCCGCCATACTGGCGGAACGTCCGCGCGATGAAGTAGGGATACACCGGATAGGTGCTGACGATGGCGTCCGGCTTGAAATCCTCGATGAGGTTGGTGAGGTAGCGTTCCGGCTTCCGCATCAGCGGGAGGGACTGCTTGTTGAAGTCGGACTTGTCCGTGGAGCGGTAGATGCGCTCCCACACCTTCGGAAAATGGGTGGTGATGTAGCGGTAGCCGCGCTCGATGAGGCGGGTGGAGTGCGGGGCCGCCAGCATGCACGGGTCGCACACCTTCACCTCAGCCCCCGCCTGGGTGAGTGCCAGCCCCAGATTCCGGGCCGCGCTGTTGTGCCCTTCCCCGAAGGCGGCGGTGACGATGAGCAGGCGCGGGGATGCTGGCATGACGGAAATCCGGCGGTGTTTTAATGCCCCCACCCGCCCTCCGTCGATGGCAAACCGGAAGGAAAAACCGGTCCGCCTTTCCGGCCCTTCCGGGAAAATTTTCGCGTTTTTCGGCGCACTCCGGATTTCCGCCACATCCACAGCTTGTATGAACCCACTCCCGCCTCTCCTGGCACTCGCCGTCTCGGCTTCCTCCGCCTACTCGGCGATCATCATCGGCAACCTCGCCGCTCCGACCACCGTCAACGTCACCGGATCGAGCAACGTCACCAGTATCAACTACACCCCATACTCCGCTGGACCTCCCGTGGTGAATGCCGCCTACAATGCAAAGGCGGTTGGCTTCACCATGGGGACGACTGACTATACGGTGGACTCCATCACTCTCCGCCTGAGCGGGGTGGGCAACACCGGCACGGATGCCCCCCTGATCAGCATCTACACCGCCAACGCCGGGAAAACCGCGCCGTCCACACTGGTGGGCACTTTCACGAACCCGAACTTCACCACCACCGCGATCACGAACTGGGTGTTCACCCCGGCGTCCGGCATCACCCTGGTGGCGGGGACCTCTTACTTCATCACGGTGCAGCAGACGAACACCGTCGGCTCAGATCTCAACTTCGTATGGGAAAACGGCGGCACGTTGACGGACAACACCAACACCGTCCCCACAGGCGTGGGTGCGACCCAGGACACCGCCAGATTCGGCGGAGGCCCCGCCGCATCCGCCATCAACTCCCTGTCCTCCCGCCATAACTGGTACCAGTTGGATGGGACGGCCGTTCCGGAGCCCGCATCCGCGCTCTTCGCGGGACTGGGTGCCATCCTCTTCGGGGGCCGCCGTCGCAGGGGCTGAATCCACTCCCCGGCCCTCCCGGCATGGCAGGCGGTTCCTGGCCATGCCGGCTCCTCCGGAGGCGGAGGACACCCGGACCGGACCTCCGGAATCCATTCTTCCGCAGTGGATGCGGAAAATTCCGGCCCTTGATGCCGTATGGCGTTGCTGCCAACCTCCCGCGTCTTGAGCCAGTCCACCTCCACCACCCGTCCGGAAAACCCGCGCCATCCGGCAGCCCGCTTCCTGCCCGTCCTTGGCGGCATCTCCATTTTCCTGACCTACCAATTCTACCGGTCGGTGGAGCGCCTGACGAACCGCGCGGACGCGATGGACACGAAGTTCAGCGCCATCGCGAAGGAAGATTTCATGGGCTTCCTCATCGGGCAGAACGCGCTCATGCTCATCGCCTACGTCATCCTGGCGGTTCTGGGTACCCTGCTGCTGCAGCCGTTCCTGTCCTGGGTGTGCGGAAAGCTGCCCGTCCGCCGGTGGTGGATCGCCGCCATCCTGGCCTGGGGCCTCACCGTGCTGCTGCATGACCACTATTTCACCGTCCGCATGGTGGAATCGAAGCCCTACTTCCTGCCGGACGCCGGAGGGAACTGGTACAGCGGCTCCATCGGACTGCTCCCCACCGCCATCCGCCGTGTGTTCGACATCGGCTTTTTCACCATCCTGCCGCTGCTGGTGGCCGCCGTGGCCCTGTTCTGGCAGATCCACCGCTGGGGCCGCCGTGGCTGGCTCATCGCCGGTCCGGTGGTGGTGCTGCCGCTCGGCATCTTCGGCGTGAAAACCGCCATCGACTCCATTTCACGGGACAACGCCTCTTCCCAAAAAACGCCGAACATCCTCATCATCGGCTCCGACTCCCTCCGCGGGGACCGCCTGGGAGTTGCCGGTTACCGGCCACGGCGCACGGATGGCCCGGCCGCGGCCGGTGTTTCCCCCACCATCGACGCGCTCGCGGCCCGCTCGGTGAATTTCACCACCTGCTATGCCCCCATCGGCTCCACCCTGGAGTCCGGGACTTCCTTCATGTCCGCCCAGTATCCACACACCCACGGATTGCGGCACATGTTCCCGAACCGGCAGGCGATCAAGGACGCGCGGTCCCGCACGGTCCCCATGGCGTCCCTGCTGCGGAAGAAAGGCTACGACACCGCCGCCATCGGCGACTGGTGCGCGGGCTACTATGAACTGATGCCGCTGGGCTTCGAACACATCTCCGTTTCCAGCTTCGACAGCTTCAAGGTGTACATGAGCCAGGCGGTGGTCATGGCCCATCCCGTCATCGCCATCTACTTCGACAATGCGCTGGGCTACCGCCTCTACCCGCAGATCAACTCCTTCGCCAGCTTCGTCACCCCGGAGGTGGTCACCAACCGGGTGAGGAAGCGGCTGGATGAGGTCGCCTCGAACGGCAAGCCGTTCTTCTGGCACGTTTTCTACTCCTGCACCCATCTCCCCTACCAGAGCAAGGAGCCCTACGCGAGCATGTTCATCGATCCGGACTACGACGGACCGAACAAGAAGGCCTTCCCGTTCAATGTCGATGATTTCGCCAGCAAACCGAACCTGGAGGAAATCTTCGCCGCCGCACCGGCCAAGGACATCGCCCACATCAACGCCGTCTATGACGGATGCGTGCGCCAGTTCGACGACTGCGTGAAGGACATCCTGGAAGCGTTGGAGAAAAACGGCCTCGCGGAGAACACCATCGTCATCGTCACCGGCGACCACGGGGATGATCTCTACGATCCCGGCACCACGCTGCTGCACGGCCAGGGCTTCAACGGCGGCCTCCACGCCAGCCATGTGCCGATGATCGTCCACGTGCCCGGCGTGGCCGCCCGGTCCATCGGGGAAACCGTGCGCCTCATCGATGTGATGCCCACCCTCGCGGACCTGACCGGAGTGGAGAAACCAACGGAGTGGGAGGGTCTCAGCTTCGCGGGCTGGATCACCGGCAAGTCCACCCCGGAATGGCGGCCATTCTATGGCGAGACCGGCTTCCCCTTCATGCAGCCGAAGGTCGCTGGCATCGTGCGCCCCCCTCTTCACCCGCTCGACCAGATGACGACGTATGATCCGTCCTTCAACTACCAGTTCGTCCTGAAACCGGAGTATGAGGAATCGCTTGTCACCGCAAAGCAGCGGTGTCTCCGCACCCGATACTGGAAAGTCGTCTGCACTCCCGCCGCGGACGGCAGCCGCCACTTCGGCCTCTTCCACATGCAGTCGGACCCCCACGGCAGGACGGACCTCGCCACGGCCCGGCCGGAGGTCGCCGCACCGCTCCAGGCCGCCCTCACCCGCTGGATCGACCAACACCACGAATCCTCCATCGCTGAGATTTTTCCCGGAGGGGAGCCTGAATGAGCATGGGCGGGTAACCCATCACAGTTTTACAAACCC
The DNA here is from genome assembly GCF_026625605.1 of Luteolibacter sp. SL250. Taxonomy (NCBI): domain Bacteria; kingdom Pseudomonadati; phylum Verrucomicrobiota; class Verrucomicrobiia; order Verrucomicrobiales; family Verrucomicrobiaceae; genus Luteolibacter; species Luteolibacter sp. SL250. The sequence continues at coordinate 1,354,515 of NZ_CP113054.1, read as the reverse complement.
CGGGTAATCCGCTATCCCATCATCAGGAATGCGAGATGAACCCATTACGACATCCACTGATGTGCTGCTGGCTGAAATGGATGTCCGTATCCAGAAGGAGAACCGCCGCCTTCTGACAAATCTGATCGCGTGGGCGGAAATATTCGATGCATTGGGATGGAATGTGGCGCTGGCACTTCCCGGACGAGTGGCGCTGCTGAATGCGAGGGCGGAGCGATGGGCGTCCGGAAAACACCCCGCATCCGCCATGGACTGGGATGATATCACGGCACGGCTGGAGGCGTCCCCTCCAGCCCGCAGGCTGGCCGGCACAGCCAGGGTGCATATCTGGGCGGATGGTCCATGCCCTGCGGAACCGCAGCCCGCGCAACCGTTCACCAGAAGGGAAGCGGAGGTGCTGGACTGGCTGAGGGAAGGAAAAACCGGACCGGAGATCGCCATCATCCTCGGATGCGGCCAACGGACGGTGGAAAGCCATGTCCTGCGCATCTACAGGAAGCTGGGGGTGAGCAAGAGGGCGGACCTGATGTTCCAGAGCGGAAAGGAGACCCTCTGATGCCGGTGGCGGAACGTTTCGGGGAGATCCGCATGTCGGATCTGCGGGCGATCCGCAGGCTCACCGGGCAGTTGATGGAGGCGGAGGATCTTCCCACCCTCGGGCGGGAGCTGATCCAGGGAACATTGAAGATCCTGCCAGCGGATTTCATGCTGTGGAACCTCTGGACCCTGGAGATGGACCAGGTGCTCGCCATGGAGTCGAACAACGCCCACTGCCAGCGGGTGCTGGAATGCCATGGCAATGAACTGGCGGCGACCATCCACCATCACCCGGTGATCGCCGCAGGACATCTCGACAACGCGATGCTCCGCCCGCAACGGATGTCCGACTATGAATCCGACACCGCATTCCTCGACAATCCGCTCTACCGGGAAGTTTACCGGCATGTGGATTCCCGCCATCAGATGGCATACGATGCGATCCGCCTTGAAGACTCCCGGGTGGTCCTGAGCTGGAACCGGCGGGACCGGGATTTCACGCACCGGGAGATGCAGTTGTTGCATGTGGTAGGCCTGCAGGTGGCCGCGTTGAGCCGCCGTCTGGAAGACCGCCGCCACCTGCGCCGGACATGGGATGATCTGGCCGGTGCGCTGGGTCTGCATGCCGCGGGCAACGAGTCTCCACCCCTCGGGCGGAATGATGGTTACATCCTTTCCGCCATGATCCGCGGAACGTCCCGCGCGCAGATCGCCGGGGCGCTGCACTGGAGGCGGGACACGCTTGACCGCCACCTGGGCATCCTGCGGGAGAAGATGGGTTATGAAAACATGGCGCAGCTCCAACAGGCGCTGGCGGATCTGAGGTTTCCGGCGCGCGGTGCCCGGCAAGGCGGAGAATGAGGATCTCCGTAGTTTCGGGGATATACGGGAACGGCTCTGGCGGAGGATGCTCCCACTGAGTCAGGAAGGGGCACACGTCCCTCCACCGAGATCCCCCGTCCTCCATGATCCGCCCTGCGGCAAACAATCTGAAAGCCCTGCTCGTCCCCATCGCTGATGCCATGGGGAAACCGGATTTTTCGGACCGTGAAAGACAGGTGTTTGATCGGCTCAGGCGGGGCCTCGGGCGGAAGTCGATCGCCCGCGAGCTGGGGGTCACTCCGGGCTGCATCGCCGGGTATTGCCGCTCCATCTGCCGCAAGCTGGGCATCTCCGATCCGCCACCTCCCGCGCAACTCTCCCGGCAAGCCAACATCCCACTCCCATGAACTGTATCCCTTCACGCCCATCCTCCGGCCACACCCTGTTCCATCGCATGCGCCATCTTCCCCAGGTGATCGCATCCGCCATCCTCACCATGCTCCCTGCCGTCGCCCCGGCGGTGGTGGTCCCGGTGGCGGATGTCTGGCATCTGACCGGCTATGAGTTCGAGGCGACGTCGAGCCCGGCTTCCGCGGACGCGGAGCCGGTTTCCGGCACGGCCACCCTCACTGAGAAAGTCGCCGGCACCACTTATACCCTCACGTTCGACCTGTTCGGAGAAGAGGAGTCGTTCGACCTGACGCTGACCGGCGACCGGTTGGTCGGCTCATCCACCGTGAATGTCGGCGGCGGTGTGACGGAGTTCTGGAAAATGACGCTCAAGATCGTCGATCAGAACACCATCCTGCTGAGTGATATCTTCACGACGGTGGCCAGCGGAGGCCCCTACCCGGCGGAGCCACTTTCGTTCGACGCGGTGGGTGGTGTCCTGACGCGCGCACCGCTCCCAACGGCCAACCCGACCGCCTGGGCGGGAACCTTTCCGACGCGTTCCGCGCTGAACTTCGGCACCGACGCCGGGTCCCGCGGGATCGAAGAGGAGACCGGGGATGAAATCGAAGCGTTCACCCTGGTTGCGGCGGGAGGAGGAACCTACCAGGTCTTCATCGATGGGGAGGAGGACCTGGAACTGGACGTCTCGGGCAACATCCTCACCTTTGAGGAGAGTGATGAAGATGACTACGTGATGTTCGAAGACGCCAACTGGCGGGTGGAGGCAACCATGTTTTCCGACCGTGTTTATGTCCACCAGCTTGGTGGTGGGAGGATCCTGGTGATCGGCAACGGGATGGAGGCGGCGAAGTCGATCTTCAAGGCAACGTCCGCACAGAGGAACTTTCTCGACTGGGCGGACCTCTATCTGGAGATCGCCGGCGGACCGGCTCCGGTCACGTATTCCACATGGGCTTCGTCCCTCGGACTGACAGGCGGAAATGCGGATGCAAACGCGAAGCCATCCGCCGACGGGCTGCCGAATCTGGTGCGCTACGCGATGAACCTGGACAACTCCTCCGCCCCCGGAGAACTCCCGGCGTCCGGGATCGCCAAAGTCGGCGGCGTGGACCATATCACCCTGGCGTTCAGCCTGCGCGACCTCATGCCGGGCGTGAAGCTGGAGGTCCAGCAAAGCACCGACCTCGCCGCCAACGGCTGGAGCCCGGTTCCCCAGGCAAACGTCGCGCCGATTGCCGACAGCGATCCGGCGACAACGCGCTACCGCGTGGCGGTACCTCTGGCGGGAGAGCCGCGCCGTTTCCTCCGGCTGAAGGCGACCGAGACCCCTTGATAGGCGCGCAGGCCAAAACTCTCCAAAACACCATAACAACCAAACCATTGCGGCGGTTTCCATCCGCCATGCCTCCTGGTTCATCCGGAGTCCCGGCACCCACCCGTGCTCCATCCTCTGTGGTGCCGGAGGAGATCCGGATTCGCCAGTGACAGTTCATTATTTCCATCCGGTGGATGGGAGGATGAAAGGGGCATGGCGGACGCGAGCCGCCGCAATGGTTTGCCGGGAAGCAGGAGCAACCCCATTCCCGGGTTACCCAATTATCCCTTGGGCGGACGGATTGCCGCTTGAGTTCCGCCTCCGACCGTATGACGCTCGCCCCGCTTCATGAAACTCTCCTTCCTGCTGCCCGCCGCCCTGTTCGTCCTCGCCACCGCCCACGCGGAGGTGCCGAAGCCTTTCGCCGGCCTTTTCGAGAAGGACGTCCCGGTCCGGGGCCAGATCGGCGTGCCGATGCCGCCGCCGGAGATCAACAAATACATCGCGAAGGTGGAGGCCGCCGCGGAAAAGGACATCAAGTGGTTCAAGGAATACAGCGCGCAGCAGAAGGCCAACGCTCCGCTGCCCTATCACGAGAAACTCGGTCTGACGAAGGAAGAGTATGACGACTACCTGAAGCTCTGGTCCCAGCGTGAGTTCAAACCCATCACGGAAGATGTGATGCTCCTGCTCCGCCAGAAAGGACCGGACACCTGGTCCCTCACCGCGACAGGTGCGGCCGCCCCGATTTCCATCATCAACTACAACGCCAAGGACGACACGTTCCAGTCCGCCAACGGCAAGCTCGTCCGCGGCGAGGACATCGACGCCGGGGAGCAGAGCATCCTCGGCAAATGGAGCGGCGCGGAGTGGAAGTTCGAGGAAGAAAGTTCCTTCGGCAAAACGCGTGAGAACATCGCCTACGGCCGCTATGCCGACGGCAAGTTCGGCTTGGTCGTCTATCGCTTCGTGGAAGTGTCCAGCGAGGGCACGCGACTGGCGGACAAGAGCATCGCCATCCGCTTTCCGCTGGGCAAAGGCGCCGCCCCGGCAACGACACCGGCTCCCGCACCGTCCACGAAAGCAACTCCGAAGGCCGCACCGAAGAAGAAGTGATCCATGGATGAGGTAGCCCCAACAGGCGTCCGTCGCCGGGGCCCGCGCCGCTGGTTGCGGCGGCTTTTGATCCTGGTGGTGGCATTTCCTCCGGCCGCATTTGGTCTCAGCAACCTCGCGCTGGGCAGCCCATGGGCGCGCGGCTGGCTCTCCCGCAAGATCCAAACAAGGACCACCCTGACAACCTCCATCGACGGAGCGTCCTGGTCACCTTGGAACGGGGTGACATTCCGCGGCATCACGATGCAACAGCCGGAGCCGCTCCGTGAACTCATCAAGGAGCCGCTGGTCCGCATCCCGCAGCTCCGTGTCCGCCCGGTCTGGAAGACGGTCTTCACCAAAGAGCCCGACCTCCGCGGCATCTCCCTGGAGTCGCCGCGGATCGTCCTGCCCGTCGAAATCCTTTCCTTTCTTGCCACTCCGGCCACGCCTCCCGTGGCGATGAACCCACCTGCGGCGGAAACCCATCCCGTCCTGCCGGCCGGAGACCTGCTGGCGTCCCACCCCGCAGCGGACACGCCCCTTCCTGCCCGTGAAGCGGAAAACACCCCACGGCAATCTGAAGAACCCACCGTGGCCGCCACGCCCCCTGTCACTCCATCTCCCTCCGGAGGATCTGCGGCTCCCCCCGCCACGGCCTCCCCCCCCCGGACGGATGGGGGCACCCCGCATTCCACCGAAGGCCAGCCACCATCCAGCCCTGCCACCTCACGGAAGGAGCCCGCATCCACCGCTCCTGCCGCGGCTCCCCCACCATCCATCCCAACGGATTTCATCCACCTCCAGAACGCTTCCTTCACGCTGGTGATGGCGGGCACGGAGACCGGGATTCTGGAAAGCTCCGGCATCACCGGAAAGATCCCCATCGCGGGAGATCCCGGCACCTCCACCCTCACCATCGGCTCGCTGAAATCCTTCGACAGCGTGCTGATGACGAAACGGGACCTGAGCCTGGCGTGGCGTGCGCCGGTGATCACGATGGCTCCGTTTGACGAGCAGGTCGGCGGATTCGCAACGCGCTTCACCTGCCAGCTTGCGATGGTTCCCGGCATCCCCATCGCGTTCGCGGCGACCGCCCCCAACCAGGAGGTGAAGTCCCTGGCACTGCCCGGCGACGCCGTGATGAAAGCACCCGGAGCATCCGCGGATCTCCGCTTCCGCGGCCAGTTGCTGTTCCCTTCGACCTGGGAGGCGGCATTCTCCACCCGCGCGACGAAGCCCTCCGTCACCTCCAACGGCCAGGAAACCAAGTTCGACGAAGCCAGGAGCGTGACCGTGCTGCGCCGCGGCGCGCTGTCCGTCATGGATGCCCGGATCATCGGCGACCAGCTTTCGATGCTGGGAAATGCGACCATCCTTTCCAACGGCAGCACTGCGGGGGTGCTGCGCATCGTCGCTCCGCCGGAAACCACCATCGGCATCGTGAATCGCTTCTTCCCCGGCCTGCAGGCGCCACCGGCCTTCAGCTCCATGTCCACCCCGCAGCGCGCCGCGCTCGACATCGAGGCGTCCGGCAGCCTCGGTGACATCCAGATCCGCCTGGGGAAAAACGGCCCGCTCGCCGGCCAACCGAAACCACCCGCCACCGCCACGCCACCATGAGGATCATCGCCGGAAAAGCAGGCCGTCTGGCCATCAAGGTGCCGTCCGCCGTCGCCCGCCCCACCACGGACTTCGTCCGCCAGGCCATCTTCTCCATCCTGGGGGAGCGGAATGAGGACGCGCGCGTGCTGGACCTTTTCGCCGGGTCCGGCGCGCTCGGGCTGGAGGCGCTCAGCCGTGGCGCCGCCTCCTGCGTCTTTGTCGATGAGCACCGGCAGGCCGTCGCCGTCATCACGGAGAACCTGACAAAGTCCCGGCTGGAGGGAGGCCGCGTGGTCCGTGCGGAGGCACAGGCTTTCCTGAAGCGGGACGCCGCCACCTACGACCTTATCTTCGCGGATCCGCCGTACTTCAAGCACGCCGGGGACAAGGACCACGTCACCGCCCTGCTCACCTCCGACTTCCTCGCGCCGCGCCTCGCCCCCGGCGGATCGTTCATCGCGGAGATCTCCTCGAACCAGCGCAGCCCGGAGTCCGCCGCGTGGACGCTGGTGGACCGCCGCGAATACGGCAGCAGCGCCATCCTCCGCTACGAAGCCATTTCCTGAACGCATGCGTTTCTTCATCGCCCTCACGCTCTACCGGCTCCTCCTGCCGCTCCTGTTCATCGCCGCCTTTCCCGGCTGGGTGGTGAAAATGATCCGCCGTGGCGGCTTCGGCACGCGGCTCGGCGAACGCGCCGCCATCTACACCACCCGCCTGGATGACGAGCCGTGCGGGGCGGTCCACGTCCACGCCGTGAGCGTCGGCGAAACGATCATCGCGCTGAAGCTCATCCGCGAGTGGCGCAAGGCCGCGCCGGACCGGAAGTTCGTGCTGGCGACGGGCACCGCCACCGGCCACGCGGTCGCAACGGGAGCGGGATTGGAAAACCTGCGCGTCACGTATTCCCCGCTCGATTTCCCGTGGATGGTCCGCCGCTACCTCAACCGCTTCGAGCCCGCGCGCATCGTCCTCATTGAGGGTGAGGCGTGGCCGCACCTGCTGCGCCTCTGCCGCAGGCGCGCCATCCCCGTGCATCTGGTGAATGCCCGGCTCTCCCCGCGCTCCGCCGGCCGCTATGGCAAGGCCCGCGACTGGGTGCGCCCGCTTTTCTCCATGCTGGAAGGCGTGGCCGTGCAGGAGAAGGAAGACATCGCCATCTGGGAAAACCTCGGTGTGCCTGCGGAAAAGATCCGCCACACCGGCAGCATCAAGTTCGACCCCGGCAGCGGCGCCCACCCCGCACGGCGGCCCGAGTTCACGGCCTTGCTGGATGCCTTCGGCCCGTGCAGGCCCGCCGTCATGGCTGCCAGCACCCACATCGGTGAGGAAGCGTGGATCGCGGAGGCCATCCGCGCCGCCGGTGACGGTGTGCTCCCCGTCATCGTCCCCCGCCACGCGGAACGCCGCGCGGAGGTGAAGGCGGATCTGGAGAAGGCGGGGTTTGTGGTTTCCCTGCGCTCATCGTTCGTCCCGCCTGCGGATGCGGCGAGCGCCTGCTTCGTCATCGACTCCACCGGCGAGCTGCGCGACTGGACGGCGCATGCGGACGTCGTCGTCATCGGCAAAAGCTTCTTGTCCACAGGCGGCCAGAACCCCGCCGAAGCCATCCTCGCGCGCAAGCCGCTCATCGTCGGTCCACACATGGAGAACTTCGAGCCGCTCATCAGCCACGTCATCGCGGCGGGCGGTGCGCTGCAGGCCGCCGACCAGACCGCCCTCACCGCCGCCATCCGCACCGCGCTCGATCCCGCATCGCGCGAACGCCTCACCAACTCCGCCGCCGGTGTGCTGGCCGTGCATGAGGGCGCGACCGCACGCGTCGTTTCGTGGTTGGAATGACCGCGTTGGTGATCGCCGCATCGGCCGGAAATGGCCGCTTTCCAACCCCGCAATGGGTCCGGATTTGATGCAAAGCGGAGTTTGTCATTTCAAAACGAGCCGTTAAGCTTGTTGCTGTGACCGATCCCGCGCCCGATCCACTCCAAGGTTTGCTTTCCAATTTCGCCCTCGGCCCGTCCTGGGCGCGTGACGCTGGAAAGCCTGCCCGAGCACCGAAATCCGATGACGCCAAGGACGAACGTCCGCCGCGGCGGGACGACCGTCGCGATGACCGTCAGCAGGGATTCCGTGACCGTGACCAGCGTGGTGACGGGCGCAGGAATTTCCGCGATGACCGTGGTGGCGGCGGCGGCGGTGGTGGCAGACGGCCCTATCAGGATCGCCGTGGCGGCCCTCCGCAGCGTGAGGACATCGCCCCCGCACCGGGCGTGCGCGTCACCATCTCCCCGGACGCACAGGCCGTCCATCTCATCGGCAAGGAAGTCCACCAGGTCGCACGTGTTTATCCTCTCTTCGATGTCGCGCAGATTCTCCTCGCCGAGCGTGCACGGCTCAAGGCCGTGTTCGAGACGGAGGAGTCCAAGCCCGCGTTCTTCGCCGGCAAGCTGGATGAGTCGCTTTTCCTGACCCGCGAGGAAGCCCTGCGCCACCTGTGGCAGTCGGATCTCCGCTCCCAGCTCCTGGAAGAGGAAACCGTCGAAGTGGAGCCGCCTACCGGAAACTTCCAGTCCGTCGCCCGCTGCGGCCTGAGCGGCGAATGGCTGGGACCGCCGAATTTCCACTCCTACCAGACCAACCTCCGCCGCCTGCACCGCGAGCGGTTTTCCAACATGCCGTTCGAGGCCTACTCCGCGAAGGTCCGCACCGAGCGCGGCGAAGAGGCCGTCAACGCCTGGCTGGAAACCACCAAGCAGAAGATCCGCTGGCGGCTGAAGGACGCCGGCGGGGAAACCCCGTGGATCGACGACCGCGGCGATGCCGAGCGTGCCCTTTCCATGACCGCCTTTGACAAGGCGTTCCGCGAAACGCGCAAGGCGGAAGTCTCCGCCGCCATCCCCGGCAAGAACCTCTCGCCCGCGCTGCTCGCCTCGCTCCGCATCGCCGGCAGCCACGCCCGCAAGCATCCCGCCATCCTCATCCCTGCCGTGTGCCGCGCCCTGGAGGCTGAGCACCTGCCCGTCTTCAAGCGCCAGGGCAAGCTCCACACCGGCCCCGCGCGTCCGCACGCGCTCGCTGCGGATGCCGTGCTCGCGGAACGCCCCGGCAAGATGGTCGCGTGGATCCGCGAGAACAAGCCGGCCAAGCTCGCCGGTCTCTGGGAGTCCGTCCTGCCCGAAGGCAGCACCGCCCCGCCCGCCGAATACGCCGCCGATCTCTTCTGGCTCCTCCAGCAGGGCCACATCCTCCTCTACACCGACGACACCCTCGTCGTGCAGGAGGTCCGCGAGCCCACCCCGCCCAAGGAACCGAAGAAGAAAAAGGCCAAAGGCCCGAAGGCACCGAAAGCCGAGGGAGAAGCCGGTGCCCAAGCCGCCGGTGCTGCTTCTGCCGCCGACACCGCAGAAGCCGCTGGGGCATCCGCCTCCGCCGATGAGGAAGCCGCTCCGGAAGCCGAAGAACTTCTTCAGGAACCCGTCGCCCTCGAAACGCCCGAAGTCGCCGAAGCGGAGCAATCCGCCCTCGACTCCGCCGAACCGGAAGCCTCCGCCGAAGAAGCCAGCGGCACGGAAGGCGACGGTGAAAAGCTCCCCGACTCCGACTTTGCCGAGCCTTCCGAGGCCCCACAGCAACCCGAGCCGGAGAACACCGCCGAAGCCCTCCCGGACTCCGACTTCACCGAGCCATCCGAAGCCCCGCAACAGCCGGAGCCCGAGAGTGACGACAGCGAGAAGCTCCCGGACGCCGACTTCGCCGAACCCTCCGAGGAGCCCCAGAAGCCTGAATAAACGGACGGACTCCCAACTTTTGAAAGCAGGGGTTGACGCAACCCCCACGCTATGGTTCAAACCCCTCGACCCGGTTTCAGGAACGATGGCTGAGTGGTCGAAAGCACTCCCTTGCTAAGGGAACGTACGGGTAACCGTACCGAGGGTTCGAATCCCTCTCGTTCCGCCACTTTCCGAGAGACGAACTTTTCAGTTCTCTTTCAAATCCCAGATTCCCCCACGTTGCGGGGCTACAGCCGCTTTCCCGGCTCTCTCTGTTCCACCGGAAAGCAATTCCCGCCCTCGGATTCCCTCGCTTTACGCCCGGTTCTCTCAAACGATTTAGGTGCGTAGTTCACTTTCGGATATTTTGGAATGAAGAGAGGCGTTTCGAAGCCTCCAGGTGCTTGTGCACTTTTACTCCGCGCCACATTAACGACCGTATATGTGTGAACGTGAACGGCAAGTTTGTGGCGTATTATCGAGTTTCGACAGCCAAGCAGGGACAAAGCGGCCTTGGATTAGAGGCTCAGAAGTCAGCAGTGGAGAAGTACCTCAACGGTGGAAATTGGGAGCTGGTAGGAGAGTTCGTGGAGGTAGAGAGCGGTAAGCGAAAGAACCGCCCTCAGTTGAATGCTGCCCTCGCCCTTTCAAAAAAGCGAAAGGCGACTCTCATCATCGCTAAGTTGGATCGACTTGCCCGGAATCTTCACTTCATCTCCGGGCTGATGGAGGCGCGTATTGAGTTTCTAGCGGTCGATAATCCGACGGCAAACCGCCTTACCGTCCAAAACCTTGCCGCTGTGGCGGAGGAAGAGGCTCGCGCTATTTCCTCGCGGACGAAGGCAGCGCTTGCCAGCGCCAAGGCCCGGGGAGTGATTCTTGGAAAGAACGGCAGCAAGTTGGGAGCGGAAAACCGCGAGCGAGCGTTTGTCGCTGCGGAAAGCCTTAGGCCTACGATCCAAGAGCTGAGAAAAGCCGGAGTCACTTCCGTCCGGGAAATCACCGCTGCTTTGAATCGACTGAAGATACCAACTCCACAGGGAAGGGACTGGCACACCACTTCTATCCATCGCCTTCTGAAACGTTTAGGTTCTTAGAGGACTAGTGCTAGTTCCCAAGGCTCCGCTATCGCTCTTGCTTCGTGACGTCGGGATAAGCGCCATCACCCGTAGGACAACACCATGGATTTATCGACTCCTGATTCCGCTTCATCACAATCGGCGATATGAAGCTGGCGCTACGAAATATCCAGAGAGGGAGATTTGAAGAGATTAGACCCCTAAGATCCGACGAGATCGAACAGCACAAGGAGTTCACAAAGGGCGTGTCGGAGGCGAGGAATCGCCTCTCGCTGTTCCGAATGTTGGAAGCCAATTACAGACAACTTCGGGACTACCTCGATACGCTGCTTTGCAAAACGGCGGAAGAAGACGCGAATTCAGGAGAGGAGATAGAACGCTTGATTCTAAACTATCTGACCTTCGCCTATTCGATTCAAGAGCACTTCAAAGTCTCACTTCGTCGCCGATTCAAGAAGGATACGGCGAAATTGGATCAGTATGAAGCGTTCCTCACCAAATTATGTGGAGCGTGCAAGCCCTTTGCGTTCGTGCTTGATTTTAGAGGATATGTCCAGCATGTGGGATTAGCTGTCGGGCACTTTAATCGGCAAGTAACGGACACCTCTGTTACCATAAAAATTACAACCGATCCTGCGCGTTTATGCCGGGAGAGCAAAGACTGGAAGCGATCTGGTCTCAAATCAACTGATCCTACGATTGACTTGGTTTCGACGCTTAGAGAGTTCCATATTCAGATGCTTCAGAGCTACGGTAGCTACGTCGCCACGACTTTCTATCCCGAGTTGGTGCCCGCTTCCGAATTCTATGATGCCCTGACTAAAGAGGCAAAAGAAAGAGATCCAGATTCTACGATGGTATTTATCGTTGAAGAGCCAATCGTCGTTCGGGAAGCCGGTGGAAAAATCTCCGCCAACATCAAACTTTTGTTGCCTCCCAATTCGCTTTTCCACGAACTCGGGATTCTAAGGCCAAAGAACGTTCCTAAAGCGTGATGTGCGACTTGGTGGCTGCGTGCTAACGAGGGTGGAATTCACCCGCTGCCTTTTCCGACAAGGTGAAATGCGAGAATGTGAGTTCATTCAGCGCGAATTCAAGCGCCAAGCGCAATGAGGGGCTTGATTCCACGGACTAGAGCATTTTAAATAAATCCGTAGCCGCAGTGGGCGAACCAATGGGCGGCGTCCTTTTGGGTGACGCGGGACAACGCGTCGCCGATTGCCAGGAGAAGCGCTTCATTGGTGCGCGCTTCGGCTTTGCGGAGGAGTGCTTTGACTTTGCTCCACATCAGTTCGATCGGATTGAGATCCGGAGAATAAGCCGGAAGGAATCTCACCTTCACGCCTGCTTCCTCCAGCAGGTTGAGGGCCTCACGATCCTTATGGGCGCTGAGATTGTCCATTACGAGGATATCCCCCGGTGCGAGCGTGGGCAGCAGGATCTCGCGGACGTAAGTCCGGAACACCTCCGCGTTGAGGGCTCCTTCAACCGTCATACAGGCGGTGCTGCCGTCCTGCCGGATCGAACCGATCATCGTCGTGGTCCTCCAACGGCCGCACGGGGCGCTGGCATGAAGGCGTTTTCCGCGCGGAGAGCGGCCGCGCAAACGGGTCATATTCGTTTTCGCCGCCGATTCGTCGAGGAAGACGAGGCGGGAAGGTTCAAATCCTCCTTGGATTTTGCGCCAGATCCGGCGGCTGCGGGCGACGTCCGGCCGGGATTGCTCGGCGGCGCGGAGCGTCTTTTTTTATATGTCAGCCCCATGTCAGCCAGCACGTAATGGATGGCCTGGATGGTGCATTCCAGACCGAGGCGGGCGCGGATCTCCTCAAGGGTGAGATCGGGTTGATCAGCCAGGAGGAGGCGCATCTCACGGCGGTGGGAATCGAGGATGATGGGTTTGCGGCCGCTGCGGTGATGGAGCGGGGAGATGTCGCCGAGACGGCTCCGCTGCTGGAGCAGCTTTTTGACCATGCCCAGTGACACTTCAAAGCGGCTGGCCACCTGTCCGCGGCTGACATCGCCACGATCATAAGCCTTGAGGATGCGCTGCCGGAGATCGACCGAGATCGTTGCCATAAGGCAAGGATAGCAACAAATCCTGAAACGGCTACAATATTATTTAAAATGCTCTAATCTAAAATCGTAAATCTGTCGTGATTGGGGCGAGCAAGAGACTTCACCTCCTCTTGGCTGGCGAAAATCAACGTCGACATTTCTTCGATTGAATAACCGAGGTCATCTTTGAAATGCCGGAATACCTTGGTCAGTAGTTTCGGCTTCTCGGTTGGAATACTTTCTTCGTAGGGCTCCTGCTTGCTGTAGCCGCTCTTGCTCAACTCTGCCCGCATGTAACGATAATATCGTTCATTGACAGCAGAAATCCTCTTTGCGTGCTGAAGAATGGCAGCCATAGATACCTTCCATTTTAATTTTAGGCGAGCCAGCTTCTCAAGATTGAGGGGATACAAAGATGGCTTGATCTCCTTTTCAGGCATCAAGAATTCACCTGCGAATGTGAAGGCTTCCTCGTCCATATTCGGCCTTACGCAGCCTCGATGCATGATCACATGCCCAAATTCGTGACCCAGAGTAAGACGACGCCGATCAGACGGAAACGCTTTGTTGATAAAAATAATGGGCACGTTTGCTCCAGAAAGAATCGCAAATCCATCAATTTGGAGCGTCCCAAAGTCGAGAAATCTGACGATGCAACCGCACCGTTCCACAACCTCTACCAAGTCTTCGATGGGGCCAGGTGGTAGTTGCAGAAATCTTCTAATTTCTTGGGCTATCTGCTTTGGACCTCCTATGTATTCATCGGGATTACAAAACGGCGGATCAGAAAAATCCAAGGAAGAACTCTCTACCAGCTGATTGATCTGAAGACGTTCGATGTTCATTCTCGAATCGGCCTTTTTTAGGAGCTTTTTCGTCAGCGATGCTTTTTTCCGGAAATGCCCTTCTAATGTGAGCGGGAATCCCGGAAATTGGCAAAAGAAGGTTACCGGCCTTTTAAAGATCCGCGACAGCTTTTCCAGTGTTTCATCGGACGCAGGTATCAAATCTTCCTCTAATTTCGACACACTGCCTTGGCTGACCTTGAGTTCTTCTGCAAGTTCAGCCTGAGTCATCTCGGCGTAATCCCGAGCCAGGGTAAGCATCTTCGGATTGAAGCGCTTAGGCGAATTTGATGTCGCGTTGTCTTGGGTCATGGGAATCGTACAAATCGTGGCTCCACTCGATAATGTTTCCTGAGCGGTAAACGGCAAATATTCCGTTGATCGCAGCACCGGCAGGATCGGGAACGTAACCGATTTCGACCCTTGGGAGAGCGGCGGGAATCCCTCGGAGGGGTTCCTGCGCGTTAAAGCGACGGGACGCCTGTGTTGGGTAATTGCGACTCTTCAATTTTTCGTCCAACTTCTTGAAGATAAAAATGACCTTGTTCTGATAGACAAAAAGATCTCGATGGTTTGCAGCACAGAAAACGAGGTCTTCATCACAACCGTCCTTCTTCAGTCTGTCGACCATGTGACAATTAATGATGTTTGCGACTACACGGCTGTTGTGGGCATCAGCCACCATGCTGTAAGATCTCGCATAATCACCAAATCCACCTTCCGTGGCCGTGCGAAGTTTCAGCAACACTTCAGACGGGACTGCGGAAAGAAACTGTTCCTCGGTCGTCATGGCGGCAGCTTGGTCCTATTGTGCCGCGACCGTCAATCCTTTTGGTAAATATTCCTAAAAATATTCCAAGCCCACAGGTAATCGCTTCCTCCCATGGCGATGATTTTGACGACGTTGTCCAAAATCGTTGGGGCGAAGCATGTGAAATTCTGGATCTCTGATCGTTTGGAAATTCTGAGAATAGGCATCTAGAGGGGATCGCGGCAAATCACGGCCATGCCTCCCATTATTGGGGGAGTGTCCCCGAAACCGCCTCCAAGCAGTTCTTGTAGAGATCTAACAGACCCTTTTTCGGGTCTTTCATGCGCTCTGCCAGATTCGCATTTTCAGAGATTAGGATTTTCATTAAATCAAGTGCGACACGTTCCTTTGAATCGCCTGTGATGATCGAGTTTGTGGTGCTTCCCATAAGACCGATCTCAACAGGTTTCAGCGATCGTGTCCATTCCCGGCTAGATTTGTAGCACCTACTTGTAATACTCACTCCGGTTCTTCGATCGTAAGTCACTAATCCTTAGGGCGAAATGGCATCATTTAACGAATCCCTCCCTGTCTAGCAGCTTTTTGCTCGAACACCGGGGAAGAAGGTCACGGCTACCCCCTTGTAGCACGGATCTCCTCTGATTCGGCCACCGCCCGGTCTTACGGAGGGAAATTTTGTTTTTGACGACGTTGTCAAAAAGGGGGCGGCTTCTCATACACGTGCGCCCTTAGAAAGGCTAGGCTTTAGGTCGGCTTATATCGGAGGTGGCCGAGCTCAATGAATCGATAAGAATTGCCTCCTTCCCGCAATGCATACGTAACGTAGTTCCTGTTAGGAGGGCTTCCATGAAGCGATCACCCGCGCCAGCGTCGCCAAGGAGTTCTCTTCTAGACCGATACACAACTCCTCAAGGCAGATTCTCCAGAAATCTCGCTCCACGGCAGGAACCGGATCGTCCGACGGCGCGGATGCCTCTTCGAGGCATATCGTGCTGAATTTCCGGACATTGGATTGATCCGTCAGCTCATGGCGGACGATCAATTTTTGCAACAGAAGAGCGCGCTGGCGGCCTTTTGCCGTCCACTCCAGAAGGTAGCCACGATCCTTCTGGAACTGATAGCCGGAGATCCATTCGGCTTTCCGGAGTCGATAAACAACGAAATCAATAAGGGGATCGAGTTCGGAGGATGGAAACATTGTGAGATCAGAGGGTGAGAGATGAATCCGTGTCAGGATAGAAAACGAAGACCCGCTCCACTGGGAAGCGGGCCTCGGTAAGAATGCGAGGGAGCCGCAGTTCGCGGCGGGAAGAGGTCAGCTGACCTTTACTTCGATCTGACGAGGCCGTGCTTCCTCGCTCTTGCCAACGCGAACGTTGAGCATCCCGTCCTTGAACTCCGCCTCGACCTTCGAGGGATCGGCATCAGTTGGAAGGGAGAAGCTGCGGGAGAAGTAGCCGTATGCCCTTTCCATCCGGTGGTACTTCCGCTTGTTCTCGTCCTTCTCGAAGCGGCGTTCGCCGGTGATCGTCAGCACACCGCTTTCAAGGGTGACTTTCACGTCCTTCTTGTCGACCTGAGGCAACTCCGCGCCGATGTGATAGCCGTCGTCGTCCTCGGTGATATCAACCAAGGGGGCCCACTCCGAAGCGGAGGGATTGTCCCCCCGGCTGCCAAGAGCGGGTGCGAATGCGTTGAGGATGCGGTTCTGGAAGTGTTCCAACTCCCGCATCGGGTTCCATTGGGTCAATGTATGTTTCATCGGTTCTTTCAGAACGGTGGGAATTTCTCCGGGAAGGTCGTCCACCTTTCCGCTGCTTCCCGGGGGCGATGGAATACCTCGGAAGCCCTCATGCTCCACAGCGGCACCGCCCACTATTGGCGTTAGCATCACTCATGCCGAACTCGTTTGGTTGGAAATACAATGGCTTATGAGAAGCGTGCTATCTGGAACGCGTCAGTGTTGCCGCAGCAAATTTTCCTACTGAGACGGATCGACGCGCCTTGAGAGAAGAGCGGGAATGCGAAAGGGCCGCTCCTTCGGAGGAGCGGCCCTGCGACTTTCCGTGCGCCAGGGATGGCGTGGGTTATTTGCTCTTGGGGACGGTGATTTTCAGAAGACCCTCTTTCCTTTCAACAGTCAGCTTGTCCGCTTCCACCGCTCCCGGAAGGGTGAGCTGCTGCGAATAGTATGCGCGCCGGGTGACTGAAGATTTCCCCTCCTTATCCGTGTCGGTGGGCGTGTCCTCAGCAAGCGCTTCGATCTTGAGAATCTTGCCTTGGATGGTCGCATTGACGTTCTTGACGTCACGCTCGGGAAGATAGGCGGTGACGACATAGTTCGTCTCCTCCTCCTTGAGATCGATGAACGAGCCGAACCTCGGTTGATCGAAGTATTTTTCCAATTCGGGTGCGCGGGGAACATCCCTGAAGGCATCCTCGAAAATCTTGTCCATGCCACGGCGGAGGTCATCCATTTGGCGGAGAACGTCACGTTCCCACGGTGATGGAGCACCCCATGTAGCGTCTGGAGCAGCTGGCACGCGCACCGGACCGGGTGGATTCGCTCCTTTCGGGACTGTCACGGTGATCACCCCGTCATCCTTCTTACGCTCGATAACAGGTTTTGCTCCCGTGTCGGCACCCGCTAGGACAACGGTCTGCTCGTACCGAGCCAGCGTGTCAGCCTCCGGGACCACGATGTGCAGCGTGTCTCCCTTCAGGTTGATTTCGACTTTCTCAAGGTCGCGACCGGGCAAGTCCAATCGGAGCATGTAACTCTTTTCTTGTTCCCGCAGGTCGACGGATGCCGAGACCACCGACGGCTTCCCTTCGTTACGAAGGCTTTTCCAAGTGTCGCGGAACTTGTCGGACATTTTGTCCTGCCATTCCTGTACCTTGTCCAAAAAGCCGGTCTCAGCGGCTCCCGCGAGTGGGGGTGACGCCACCATCACGGCTCCTACACCAAGGGCCATAACACCCGGGATCACACCGAGACGTTGTGTTGCATTGGATAATGATTTCATAGGACTCGAATTTGTTTGAGTTAAAATGAATGCGGGGTGACCACCCATGGACGATGTGACCATTGGAGGTCACCCCTCGGTATGGACGCATCGTCGCGCCTTCCTTCTGGAAAGTCTGCGACCCGCGTCGTTCAGGTTTCACCTTTCACCTCGATCAGCCGGGGCTTGGATGCCTCGCTCTTGGCAATATGGATCTCCAATACGCCGAGCTTGAACCGGGCCTCCACGCTTTCCGCATCCACATTTTCAGGAAGCAGGAATGTACGTGAGAAGGTTCCATAGGCACGCTCCATGCGCAGATAGCGCACATCGTCGCCTAGACCGGGCTTGCGTTCACCCCGGATGGACAGGCTTCTTCCTTCCAGCCGGACCGATACGGCATCCTCCCTTACTCCTGGTATCTCAACCCTCAGCAGGTAGCCGCCGTCGTTCTCCGCGACGTCCACCACCGGACTCCAGTCAGGGGTGGCCACGGGTTCGCTTGGGACACTGGTTCCGTCCTGTGAACGGCTGAGGATGCTGGATAAACGGCCATGCACATCAGCCAATTCGTGGAACGGATTCCATCGAATCAATGCATTCATATTTCCAGTATGGATATGGCGGGTAGTGCTCGTCCGGCCCGCTGCCCCCGCCGGTTCGCGAGCGAGCCGGTTCATGTATGGAGCGCCACAAAGGGGCTCCTTGTTTGGAAATAAAATCAGATTTTTCGCGACGTCAAGATGCAGATATTGATCTCTCCTCAGGTTGAAATCGTCCGATGTTTGTGCCTGATTTCAGGCATGAATCCCGATCCTATTGAACTGCGTTCGAAGGCCATCGAGACCACGATGGCCCAATTCGATTTTGGAAAGGTCGCAACCGCCGCAACTGCGGTAGGCTGGAACATCAGTACCCGGCCCCAGCAAAGCGGAGGAGTCCCAGTTCCTGACGAGATGCGCCGCATCGCCCGCGAGCTGCTTGAAAAAGCATGGGACGACGAAGAGGCGCAGAACTGCGAATATTGCCATGGAGGGCTTCGTGCCAGCCGGACCGATGGCTGCCTGTCGCTTCAGTTTGTCATTGAGGAAGCGTATTTCGTGGCGGCAGTGGACGCGGCGGAGCCTGCTGGTCCAGCCGGTTGATGTGATCTTGCAAGCGCGCTTCCGGGGGGAACACCAGACACTCCGATTGCGGAGCTATCCCCTCGTTTTGCCGGGGCGACGACCTTACCTCCTGCTTAGGAAGCCCATGAGACCTGCGGGTTCTCTGGAAAAAGTGGCGATTCGGTTTAACAGCGAGACTCAATATCTGCTAGAAACACAAAATTGAGTTGTCATGTGACACCAGTCTGTAACACTCATTCAGAATTCCTCCTCGCAACTGACTGATTATCAGCGCAGAATGGATTCGTTTAACGAATCCCTCCCTGTCCGACAACCCCTCCCTGTTAGACCAGGTCTCTCACTGGAAAGCCAACTGCTGCTTTTGAATGCCCCAGTCCGAAGAGACTGCCGCGGTGAGATCCTGGACCTGTAGGCCCGGAGGCTGAGTTCCCTGAAATATCGCAGTCTTGATCTCAGGTGCCAGATAAGCGGCACGGAGGAGTCGCCGGACATAGTCCTCTTTCAACCCATATGGTTTGAGGATCTCGCCAAGCGATTTCGATGGCTCCTCCCGCAGCTTCTGTCGCCAGAACTCCGCTTGGACGACCGCCTGGATAAGCGCTGGCTTTGGCTCCGTACGTGCCGCTGAAACGATTTTCCCTGTCTGACCATCAACAATCTGTCCCCTTCCCCGCCGGCAGCGCAGATCCACAATGGCGGTGATGAGGGCTTCGCTCGGTCCAAATTCGATTCCTATTACCAGGGATTCGCGTGGAGAGGGTGGAAGCATCGGTTCCGCGACATGGTTGATCAAACGAACGACACTATGCTCTGTAAGGTAGATTCTGATCTCCTCGTCGCCCACCACGATCCGCGGCACCAGCAGGTGGATGGCCCGGGCCAACTCGAATGATGATCTCGTTTCCGCAAGCATCGCCGCGTAGGATTCAAGCCGGTGCCGGACTTGCTCCTTCGTCAGCTCGGATTGGGACACCAGGGGCAACAGTTTTGGCAATGCCTGAACCAGCATCTGTTTCACTGCTCCTTCCAGCCCCTCCGCGTTCAACGTCTTGATCGACGAGGCCTGGTAACCTTGGCGGATAGATTGCTGGGAGACGTAGTAGCGGTAGCGAGTCCTCGTTCTGGAGCCATCACTCCGGGAGCTGCTTTTATTCGTATAGGTTGGGGTGAGGGCGAAACCCTCGACGGTTTGGACGAATCCTTTCAGAGGATGAACAAGTTTCGTCTGACGGATGGCAGCCTCGTTCGTGTGTCCCTCGATTCCGTGGAAGCCTGGTTGGTTCTCCCGAAGCTTCGTCTGGACCTGCTCCCATAATTCCTGCGGAACGATCGCATCGTGCTCACCTTCGAAAAACTCCTCCTTGTGGCGGACCATTCCGATGTAGATAGGCTGGGTCAATACCCGGTGGAGTTGCTTGGCAACCCAAGGCCTTGCCACCAAGATCCTTCCCTTGATGCTCGCGTAGGCTTTGGTTTTGAAGCCCTGTCCGTTGAGCTTTGTGATGGCATCGATTAGCCCACCGCTCTCGAGATAGGTCTCGAAACATGCTACTACCGTCTTCGCCTCGAAAGGATTGATACGCAGCTTTCCTTCCACCGCGTCGTAACCGAGCAATGGGATTCCCCCCATCCACATTCCCTTCTTCTTGGACAGCGCGATCTTGTCGCGAATCCGCTCCCCCGTCACCTCCCGTTCGAATTGCGCGAAGGAAAGCAGCACGTTCAGGGTGAGCCTTCCCATGCTGCTGGAGGTGTTGAACTGCTGGGTGACCGAAACGAATGAAACGCCGTGCTTGTCGAAGAGCTGCATCAGTTGGGAGAAATCCGCAAGCGACCGCGACAGCCGGTCGACCTTGTAAACGACCACAACATCAATCTTCTTCGCTTCGATGTCGTTGAGCAGACGGCGTAGGCCCGGGCGTTCGAGGTGGCCACCGGAAATCCCACCGTCGTCATAGGTTTCCTCCAGAACCTTCCAGCCCTCGTGTTTCTGGGAACGGATGAAAGCGTCGCCTGCATCGCGTTGTGCATCCAGAGAGTTGTATTCCTGCTCAAGTCCTTCCTCGGAACTCTTCCGGGTGTAGATCGCGCAGCGCTTTATGGGCAGATTAGCCACGCTTCACCTCCTTCAACCCGAAGAACAGCGGGCCTGACATGTGCTGGCCGGTGACCAATTTCGCGATGGCGGTGAGTGATTTGTATCTCACCCCTTCGAATTCGAAATCCCGAGTCCCGTGGTTCCGCACCGTGATGGTCCGGCCTTCCCATTGCCGGCTGAGCAACGATCCCGATTCCAGCCGGACTTTCGATTTGGATTTTACCGGCCTCGCCAGCCTCCCCTGCTCCAGGGATTTCTCAAAGGCAGCCATGTGTCGGCTCAGGGAAACCGACGTATTCTTGTCGAGCTTGCCATAACGCTGCTCCTGAATGCGGTAAGCCACTTCCGCCAGCAGGCGACCGATTCGAGTGGGTGGGATCTGCTTTCCCGGCAGCTTGTGCCACAGTTCCAGCAGGTCCTTTTTTGGTAGTTTTTCCAGTTCGCTAATGGAGTGCATGTCCAGGTGACACACGCTCCACGTGCCGTAGAGATCAAGTCATTGGAGTCTTTTTCCGCCGACCAATGAATCCCGGCTTCATTGGTCCCAGAAATAATCCGACAGACCGGATAGCCTTCACAGATACGGCAGCTTCTCCGGGTAATCCAGCCGAACCCGCTGCGAATGATTCTCTCTCCACCTCAGGCAGTCTTCCAGTGTCACCTGGGTGGGGTCGAAGGTGCCAACGTATGTAACCGGTTCGCCATACTCGTTGATTCCCGGACGATGGCCCTGTGTTTGTGGACGATAAAGGCCCTGCATGTGCTGATAAGCAAACGCCTCGCCTCCCAGCTCCTGAATTTCGCTTTCGACATACTTCCAACCATGGTAATCTGGATGCAGCAATTCGCCGGTCAGCCGGGTGTATTCATCAGAGGAAAGATTCCAGGATTCATCGCTCAAGCCCACCGTTGGAATTGCGATTTGTAACCATTTCTGGGATTGCCGGAGCAAATGCCCGCTTAGATCCCCTTCCCCTATCCTCCGGGTCGCTACGATAATAATCCCTTCGATACGGTTTTTCAAAAGGCGTCCGATTTCCCGGAATCGTGCCATCTCAAGATTTCCCTGTGTGTGCATGCTCTGAGGATTATCGATAATCACTATATCACTTTTCTTGTGGCCCCAGGAATTTCCGATGCCTCCATACCGGATTCCTCCGCCATAAGTGAGCGTTAGCGCCCGACCGTTGGACTTGATTCTGGTCCGATGAAAAACAGCTTTGTACCGCGGCCTGTCCATCAGTTCGGCGCAGCGTTCTTTTGTTTCTTCGGCTAAATCTATTGATTCGGATAGGATCAGAACTGATTTCCTAGGATCTCGTCCGAGGAGCCAGGCAGGAAATGATACGGCGCACACATGCGTCTTGAAACTGTCCGGCGGCAGATTGAAAATCAGCCTCTTTGGTATTTCAGGATGAAAAAATGAAGCCTGCAGAAGATCGGACATTTGCGGAATGTGCCAGTTGGGATGAAAAGAGAGCTTAGGATTCAATTCCCTGAATGCGAACCGTACAAAGCTTTTGAAGCTCAAGCGATACATCAGCCTATATTCCAGAGGATTCATTTTTTTGAATTTTTCTCGTGGGCACTGAGCAATTCCCGCATTGCGATCTCATCATCCAAGTTGGGCTCGAAATCCTCTAGTGTCATTTGATCCTTCTGACTGTCGTAAAGGAGGTCGGCGAAAAATCGTCGAGCACCCGCATCACCGCTTTTAACGGCATCGTGGGCGGCTCTACGGACAACGGCCTCTGTTAGGGTGATCGATTTGCCGTCAGCAATCAATTTGGTCCCCCCGATAGTCTTCGCGATCTCCTGCAAGGATTTGTCCTTCTTAGGCCGCCCTTGGGAATTCCCGGATTTACCTTTCGGAAACTGGTTTTTCTTGGGTGGCTTTTTATATCCCACCTCGTAGTCGGCATCCTCACTCATAAAGCCTGTTCTCTGTTGATCTCGTCATACTTAGCGCCCGTTCGTGCATGAACCGCATCCATGCCCGTCCACTCCTGCCAACGCTTGATTGCCACGTCAACGTAGCGCGGCGACATTTCGATCCCGAAACAAACGCGTCCGGTCTTCTCAGCAGCGATCAGAGTGCTTCCGCTGCCTAGGAAAGCGTCGAGCACGATTTCACCCTGCCGGGAGCAATCCCGTAACGCATCCTCGACTAAGCCGACTGGCTTGATTGTCGGATGCAGCCCAAGGGCCTCTTTCCCGCTCTTGTCGCCGTCGGCTGATTTCAGATGCATCACTGAAGGATGTTTCCAAACGTTGGTACGATAGCGCCCATGCTCTCCCAGCTTAAAATGATTCTGGTGTTTGCCCTTGCCGCTTTTGAACACGAAGATCAGCTCGTGCTGGCTGCGATAGAAGGTCCCCATGCCACCGGTCGTTTTGGTCCAGACACAAAGGTTTTTGTATTCGTCATAAACCCGCCCGCCGGCTGCAAGCAGTTCGCCAGCATGACGCCAGTCCATGCAAATATAGTGAATCGATCCATCGCTCGAATTTTTCTTGAGGTGGGCGAAAACGGTGGCAAGGAAGTCCGTAAAATCCGCCGAGGACATCTCGCCGGAGCCCATGGCGAAGGCACCATGATTGGCAGCACATGTTTTGCCGATTTCTCGCGCCGGGAGGTTGTAAGGAGGATCAGTGAAGACGATTGTTGCCTTACTCTGATCCTCAAACAGCCTGCGATAACTTTCTTCCGCCAGGCTGTCCCCGCAAAACAGGCGATGCTTGTCCATCAACCACAGATCGCCTGGGTGGGCTATCGCTGGCAGATCCTCCGCATCGGGTATTGGAGGCTCACCCGACGTGGAACCTTCCTCTTCGATGATGAACTGCTCGATGTCGCCGTAGTCGAATCCGGTAATTTCCAGGCTGAAGTCCAATTCAAGATCTGCCAGGAACTTGAAATTTTCTCCTAGGAGAATGTCATCCCATCCGCCGTTTTCGGTGAGACGGTTGTCAGCAATCATGTAAGCTCTGATCTTGGCCTCATCCAGGTCAACGGCGCGGATGGCCGGGACGGTTTCAATTCCTAACAAGCGACAGGCCTCGACCCTTCCGTGCCCGCAGATGAGGCGGTTGTTTTGATCAATTAGAACCGGCACTTTAAAGCCGAAGGTTTTGATGCTGTCAGCGATCTGCCGAAGCTGTTTTTTACTGTGTTTGCGGGGGTTCGAGCCGTGGACCTTGAGGGCCCAGATTGGAACATATTCAATGATTAGAGATTGCTTCATTTGGTTTTGTTTGTGGTTCAGCCGCGGTTTCCCCTTGGCTGACAAGACAGCTTTGGGTTGAAAGACGCAGATCGCTCGGCAGTTCGCCGAGCAAATGAAGGCCGGAGGTCAGTCTGGTCTTCATGAACCACTTCGCAGCATGTCGGACGGAGTCTGATCCCAGACTTCGCCCTCCTTGCGATCCAGATGTTATCCTAAGTTGAGAAGCAGTTAATCCTATGCCATCATTATCTGCGCTTTAGGGATTTACCCGTGAAGGGAACTACCCCTTCCGCACGAACCTGCAAGGCTAGTGCCGGACAGGTCGGAATGACGATTAACTTTTGGACGCCAATGAGCAGATCGCAAGAAAACTGCGCGACAAATTAGATCACTTTTCTCCGACAATCTAATTATCAACGTTTTGAGGATGATCGGGGATCAAAAAGCACTGGGTGACTCTAGGTCTGCATTGGGATTCCTCATCGCAGTTTCGTCTCCGCCCTGAGACAGACCTCAGAGAATTCAACCCCTAGCGTGCGGCAGATTCTAACGAGAACCGGCAGACCTGGAATGCGCTCCCCTTTTTCTGCTCTAACAATCACTGAGTGATGCACTTTCGATTCTTTGGCCAGGCGAAAAGCTGACCATCCCCTGAGCTCCCTTTCGCGACGGATGACATCGACAACCTGCGCGACATAGCGCAGGCCGTCAGGGTCATTCTCGTTCGAAAGGTACATTCGGCCGAGAGTGCTACGGCGGTGGACTCAGGAGGAGCCAAAACACTCATTTCGTCAGTTGACGCGGTCCCAACTTTGGAGCAACGCTTCCTCGCTCCGACCGCTGATGACAAGACTCGATACACGACTGGAAAGCGAAGGCGCGGAATTTCTGGTTCTGGGCCAACTCCTCCTTCACCGGATCGCTACGTATAAGACGTACGCCAACATGCCCGGCTACGATCTTGTCGCCACCGACCCAGAAGCCAACACCTCGGCGAAGATTCAGGTCAAAAGCCGGTGGAGGACCGGCGCGACCGGGTTCCCAATCAGCAATTTCGAATGCGATTTTGTGGTCGCTGCTTTTCTCAATCGAGGTTCGAAAGACGGAAGAAAAGAAGTTCTAACACCGGAATACTACGTAATTCCAATTGGCTTGATCCGCTCCCTGCCGCGCGGCGACCGCTGGAACAAGGTGGATCTTAAGCAGCTGCCCGATAAGGAGAAATTTCGGGAGAACTGGTCCCAGATCATTACCTTCCTCCGGGATGCCTCCGCCCCCTCCGCCCCCTCCGCCCCCTGATCAAATTTCAGCACCCCATCCTCAACATGCTCAAATACGTTGCTTGCCTTTGTCTCTTTCCCTACGCCGCCACCGCCCGAATTGGTGAGACCCTCCAACAATGCGAGAGTCGTTATGGGCCCTCAACCGCCCTGAAAATCGAGGCCGAGACGGCTGTTTACTCGTTCACCAAAGGGCCATATTCGATTGCAGCCACGGTTTGGAAAGGAACCGTTCATAGTTTGTTGATTTCCAAACGCTCAGGCCACGCGGTCGGAATTTCCCAAGAGCTAACGGAGGCCGAATGGGAGACCTTCTTTGAAGCAAACCGCGGCCAGTCGCTCTGGATCAAGAAACTCACAGATTCAAAAAATTATGGCTTCTGGGAATTATCCGATCAAAGCCGTAAAGCGGTCTATGAGCTGAGAACTCACATCCTCCTGTTCACAACGAGGGAATACAGCGCGAAATCGGCCTCAGACAAGGCGGCACTCGACAAGGCGACCTTGAGGGGCTTCTGACCGGTTGCGGCACAGCATTATCCCCTGTTGTCACAAGTCGTTGAAATCGTTCGGCCTTTTGAACGGCGTTAAAGTGCTGATAATCTTCCTTCTCGCTTCACCGTCCAGTCATCCGCCAAAGCCTGCGCCTGAGCCAAAACCAAGACAATCGCCTCCTCACATCCCTCCGGCGGATACTTGTATTTCCTCAATAGCTGCCGGATCAGAATCCGCATCTTCGCCCGAACGCTGTCCCGGAATTGCCAGTCCACCGTCGTGCTGTTCCGCAGCTTCTCCGTCAGCTCGCTCGCCAGCTTCTTCAAGGTCGCATCGCCCATCGATAGCAGCACCTCCGGCCGATCCGCCAGTGCATCGTAAAACGCCTCCTCGTCCGGATTTAGGCCCAGCTCCTCGTGGCGCTTCATCGCCTCCTGCATGTCCTTCGCCATCTGGATCATCTCCTCGATCACCTGCGAGCTTTCGATCATCCGGTTGTGATACTTCCGCAGCGCTTCGATCAGGCGGTCGCTGTATTTCTTCTCCTGCACCAGGTTCGTCCGCGTCTGCGCTTTGATCTTGCCTTGCAGCAGCCGTTCCAACAGCTCCACCGCCAGGTTCTTCTTCTCCATCCGCCGCACGTCGTCCAGGAACGCGTCGGATAGCAGCCCGATGTTCGGCCGCTCCAGTCCCGCCATCTTGAAAATGTCCTGCACGTCCTCCGCCTTCACCGCGTTGTCGAGGATCTGCTTCAGCGCGCTGTGCTTCTGCTCCGCGCTGCGCTTCTTGTCCACTCCGTCGAACTTCCGCAGCACCGCGCTGATCGCGAATAGAAACGCCAACTCCTTCTTGAGTTCCTTCGCACCGTCCAGCGTCGAACACAGCGAATACGCCACGTTCGCCGCTGCCATCGCATCGAGGAACCGCTTCTTGCCGTTGATCTCGTTCTTGTCGCCCAGGCCGAGGATATGATTTGCCGCCGCAGGAAGCAGCGCCAGCACCTCCGCCGGTGTCCCTTCGTATTTGCTGTAGTCGAAGCCATGGAAAAGCCCGCGCAACACGTCCAGCTTTTCCAACAGGACCTCCAGCGCCTTTCCCGCCTTCAAGGTCGGCGTGCCCTTGCCCTTCGCATCCGTGTAAGTCTTCAGCGCGTTCTTCAGCTCCGCGGCGATGCCGATGTAGTCCACCACCAGCCCGCCTTCCTTGCCTGCGAATACCCGGTTTACCCGTGCGATCGCCTGCATCAGGTTGTGGCCCGCCATCGGCTTGTCCACATACATCGTGTGGCAGCACGGCGCGTCGAATCCCGTCAACCACATGTCGCGCACGATCACCAGCTTCAGCGGGTCCTTCGCATCCTTGAATCGCTTCGCCAGCCGTTTCTTCTGACCCTTGCTATACACGTGATCCTGCAAGACCGGCCGATCCGACGCCGTGCCCGTCATCACGATCCGGATCGCGCCGTCCTCGTGATTCCAGCCGATGTCCTTGCCGTCCTTCGTCAACTTCGTGCCCGCCCACTGGGGGCGCAGCTTGATGATCTCATCGAAGAGGCTCACGCAAATGTCCCGGCTCATCGCCACCACCATCGCCTTGCCTTCCAGCACGCTTTTTCGCGTCTCGTAGTGCTCCACCAGATCCGCGGCGATCTCCTCCACACGTTCCTTCGCGCCCACCAGCTTCGCTAGCTCCGCCCACTTGCCCTTGGTGCTTTCCCTCGCGGAAACGTCCTCCTCGTCCTCGATCACCTCCTCCACGTCCTTGTTCAGCCGGTCGATCTCCTCGCGGTTGATGTCCAGCTTCGCCAGGCGGCTTTCGTAATAGATCGGGACCGTCGCCTTGTCCTCCTTCGCGTCCTCGATGTCGTAAATCGAAACGTAGCCGCCGAAGGTCTCCTGCGTGTTCGCATCCGCCTTCTCGATCGGTGTGCCGGTGAAGCCGATGAACGACGCACCCGGCAGCGCATCCCGCATGTGCTTCGCATAGCCGTAAACGTATTTCCCCGTCTTGGTGTCCAGCCGGCCTTTGGTCCCGTATTGCGAGCGATGCGCCTCATCCGAGATGACCACCACGTTCGTCCGCTCGCACAGCACCGGGTGATCATCCTCCGCGCCTTCCAGGGAAAACTTCTGGATCGTCGTGAAAATGATCCCGCCGGACTTCCGGGACGCCAGCATCTCGCGGAGCTGTTCGCGGCTCTCCGCTTGCTCCGGTGTCTGCTTGAGCAAATCCTTCGCGTTGCAAAACTGTTGGAAAAGCTGGCCATCCAGATCATTGCGATCCGTCACCACCACCAGCGTCGGATTGTTCATCTCCGGCTGTTGCAGCAGCTTTCCGGCGTAGCAACACATCGAGATGCTCTTGCCGCTTCCCTGCGTGTGCCAGAAGACGCCCGCCTTCTTCGATCCCGGCACCACTTCCTTGCCATAGGTCGCCCGATCCTCCTTCACCTTGGAAAAATCCTCCGTCGCCGAGGCGATCAAGGTCACCCGCACCGCCTCCCGCACCCCGTGGAACTGGTGATAGCCCGCGATCTTCTTGATCAGCCCGTCCCCGTCCTGCTCGAAGAGAATGAAATACCGCACGTAGTCCAGAAACAGATCCGGCCGGAAAAACCCGCGCACCACCTTCTCCAGCTCGAATTCCACCTTCGGCTTGTCGTTCTCATTCGAGATCGTCCGCCACGGCATGAACCACTCTTTGCTCGCCGTCAGCGATCCCACCCGCGCGTTCATCCCGTCGCTCACCACCAGCGCCTCGTTGAAGACCAGCAGATCGGAAATCTCCGCCTGATAGGTCTGGAGTTGATCAAAAGCCTTCCACACGTCCGCCTGCTGGTCCGCCGGATTCTTCAGCTCGATCAATCCCAGCGGCAGTCCGTTCACGAAACACACCAGATCCGGCCGCCGCGGCTTCTTCGTGCCCGTGATCGTGAACTGGTTCACCACCAGGAAATCATTGCGGCTCGCCCAGGTGAAATCGACCAACTGCGCGTGATCCGCCTCCTTCTCCCCCTTCGCGTTGGTGAACTCCACCAGCACCCCGTCCATCAGATAGCGGTGGAAGGCCCGGTTGCTCTGCACCAGCGAGGGATGCTCCGGCTTCGTCACCACATGCACCACCTCCTCCACCGCGGATTCCGGCAACTTCGGGTTCAAGCGCCGCACCGCCTCCGCCAGGCGCCCCTTCAAGACCACCGCCCTGAAATCCTCCCGCTCCGCCGCCACGCCTTCAGGCGCGATCACCGCGCCATGAATGTAGTTCCAGCCCGTGTCCTGGAACCACTGGATGGCAAGCTGTTCGAGTTGGTCTTCGGTGATCATTCTCACTTATTAGAATTAGCAGTATTTCTCTCGATAAGCCTCAGCGGTTGCACGAGACACTGAACACTCCCCTTTACAAAGCTTGCATGTGTCACCGACCAGACCCGTCTGGCCACTCCCACCACATCTTGGACAAGCTTCTTCATCAATTTCCTCAGGACTGTAATCATCGAACTTCGACTGGGAAACGACGCATTCCCCTTTGCAATATCGACAATATGATCCAGCCCAA
This sequence comes from Luteolibacter sp. SL250, assembly GCF_026625605.1. Lineage (NCBI taxonomy): Bacteria > Pseudomonadati > Verrucomicrobiota > Verrucomicrobiia > Verrucomicrobiales > Verrucomicrobiaceae > Luteolibacter > Luteolibacter sp. SL250. The sequence continues at coordinate 1,325,416 of NZ_CP113054.1, read as the reverse complement.
CCAGTCTGACCGGCTCCTTCGCAATGCGGACAATCCACCTCATCGATTTTTTCGTGATCGTAATCATCCAATTCTTCCTTGGAGACGACACATTCACCCTTACAATACGAGCAAAACGATCCCACCAAGCCAGTTAGTCCAGAACCATTGCACCGCGGACAGTCAAATTCATCATCGTCCTCCGGATCATAAGCATCAAACTCTTCCCTAGAGACACAGCAATCGCCCTTACAATATGAACAATAAGAACCAACTCTTCCCATGGTGCCGCTTCCATCGCATTTAGGGCACGCGACTTCATCAATCTCCGCCTCATCATAGCTAGCTGCGAATTCACGGCGCACAAAACAGGAGCCGCCACAAACCGAGCACAGTGATCCAGCCAAGCCCATTTTCCCGGAACCTTCGCAATGCGGACATTCGATTTCATCAATTTCTTCCGGATCATAGTCATCAGCTTCGTCAGTGGTAACATATCCATCCCCTTTGCAATAAGCACAAAGGTCTCCGACCCACCCCGTCTGGCAATGCCCTTCACACCTAGGGCACGCAACCTCATCAATATCATTTGGATCATATCCTTCCGCGAGGTCAGTCGATACGTAGCAGGAACCTCCACAGAAGGAGCAGTAGCTCCCTCCCATTCCATATTGACCTGCTCCCTCACAATGCGGGCATTCAATTTCCCCAAGATCGATAATAACTTTATTAGATACTGCAACAACCTCCGTCGCGGCCTCACGCAAACCACTTTCTGAGGTCGAAGCTTCCCCGATTCCAGCCAACGCTGCAATCTTTGGAGCAATTTTTGTCAACTCAAGTTCAACCTCTGTATGATCCTGATCCTTCTGAGCCGCCTCACTCGCTTTGACCGAGGCGTTAGTCACCTCCGCCATGAGCAACCGCATTTCTGTGACGCCAACCTCCCTCAGGTCGAGCTCCTTCTCCTTGCCCAATTGATCCAATATCTTCTTGATTCTCTGAATCAGTCCGAACATCGCCTTGGCCGCATTTAGTTCGTGACGGAGTATTCTACGCCGCGAATCCCGCTTCATCGTTTTCGCAGCATCAACTACCTCTCGTCTTATGTTGGCTGCGACTTTATGGCCATAATCGTAAGCAGTGTGGTGATTGGGACATAAATAAATGAGATTATCAGGACCGTTGCATGCTCCATCTGCAGCAGCATGGATGTGGGCAACTTCTCCATGATTTCCATTCCCACAAATTGCGCACCCGTAGTGCGATTCTGATTTAACGTCATCCGCGATTGCTTTCCGCATTGGCGGTCGCGTCTTTCCGTTGGGAATTGGCCACCTTTCGTTTAAATATCGCTGGTATGCAAGAAGCTCCTTCTCCTCAATAAAAGGATCGCCGTCGATTACGCGGCAGGGAAGCACCCGGCTTTCTTTGTGCTTCGGACACTCTTTCATCAAATACTGAAGAAGCTTGATGCTGTAACCGACCTTTACCGCTGATTCAATAAGACTTAAGAGAGCCATTTCTTTGTTATTTTGAAGTTCTCACAAGCATATCGTCTATGCCTCGGGGTCAGTATCAGGCTTCGAGGCACCCTCTTCACCGGGATTGCCGTCCTGCACCCGAAGTGGGATGCACAGAAAGCGAAGCACCAGCCACCAGAGATTTATTACATCAGCGCCCCAGCACGCGTTGTATGTGAGAAAGCCGTGGGCGAGTTTGTTTCTTAGGTCATACCCAAACTTCTCACAGAGTAATCCACGCAGCTCAAAAACATGATTTTTGCCAAATATTTCCACTGTTTCCGGCATGCCCAAAAGCGTCCCTAGCAAACGCTGTTGCTGAATTAATTTCGCATCAAGTTTTGACGTTACATGTCCTGCGCGTCTGAGAACATACCGAATACTTTCTTCAATCTGTGGAACCAAGAGATGTGCTGCGATATCGAACTCGCCGCGAAACCCGCATACGATACCTTTCAGGAACAACGCCTCATGCCCTGGAGCAATAAAGGGATTCTGCAAAACAAGAAATTCAAGATCCTTGTGCGTCGGACGATGTTCGATCCAAATTTGTCTCCTGCTTACATCAATATAGGCTTGAGACCTAAGACTCCAGTCGATCTGCGCAGCTTGATGGAACATTTCCGCTTCGATTGCAGCTTCCTTGTGTTCCTCACTCGCATTAAATACAGACTGCTTGTTCGCTACAACCCGCCCATCCGAATCCATCATCGTAACGTCAAAAATGCTGGCCATGGGGAATTCGTCAATCTGGTTTAGCACACGCTTTCGCAAGGCTTCCGTATCGATTGGATTATGGCCCATCGCCATTGCAAAGACAGCCCCCTGAAGAGATTTCCCAGAAACGTTCTTTTGGGCAATTTCGATCATTTCGGACACATTCGTTTCGTGGGTATGTGTCTGCATTTCGTCTAGCGACTTTGATTGCCAGTCCAAGAGCATCTTGTGGAGTCGCTGGATTCGATCTGCTTCGTCTCGACCTTGTCGCAAACATTCGATACCAACAGCCAAGTGATGAGTAGCTGAAAAATAGCCTTGGCCATTGCTGACGCATTTTTCGGCCAAACGCACAAGCGAGTCCCCCTTTAATCGTTTGATGCGTCGTGCGTTCTCATCCTCCTTTGCCCACTCGAAGCAGCTCACTGCGATATCGAAATACTGCCGGGCCAGGAAATCTGAAGCAGCTTGTTCCAAGCGTGTCCCGATGGACTCGGCAATTTGCGCTAGAACTTTAGCATCTCCAGAACGTTGCTCTACAAGCATTGAGAGCAAACGGGCGCAAAAAGCGTCATCACACGAATTCTGAAGCTCAGTAAGACGATTTAAAATAAAGTCTACGTAATCCTGAAACAAAGGGTTCTTAGATCCGAGAATTCTCGCCAGACTGAACCCGCGCTCAAGATTCGTTATCGCCCATACCCACTTGTTCAGAGCATCAAGCATCTTGAACTCTTCGAGGTAGGCCACCGCAGCAACCATGGCTCCACCGTGATCCTTTTTCCGAATCCATACAATATCGCCAAGACGGGCCCGCAGAGCGGGAATAGTCGCCTTCCCCATCAACCCTTGAATTGTCGATAGAGCAACATCATCAAAATCTCCGACATCCGTGGTCCTCCCCGTCGTAGTAACCATTGCTGGACCCAATGGTGAATCGACACTTCCTGCGTCAAGGCTCATTGAAGAAATCTGTCCAAGAAAGCGGTATACTTTCGCCGGAACGATTTCTTTTTGATCTTGATGGGCACGAAACTGATCAAAGAAGATTCTGGAGAACTTATGGCAAATGGGTAACTCAGCACTAGAGACTGCCGACTCCCAACCCACCGAATCAATCTCCTCAAGTGTTGGAAATGAATATTCTTCGCTCATGGTTTGGGATCGAATGCAGGTAGCGCCGTTTGTTCGCCGGACAAAAGCTTCGGCAGTAGCGTGTCGCGGAGATTGGCGAGGGTGCGGGATTCGAGGCTATTTGCTCGGATCTTGCTGAACCACCCAGATGCATGAAGCTCGAATGCGTCCAAAACTTCGCGTGGAGGCACCAAGACATTCTGCTGCCCAACCAAGTTGGTATTCAGATTCTTTTGAACGGAGCCGTCTGCGATATTGATGAGGTGATCGGCCAATTCGATCAACACGTGGAAGAGGTAGAGCTTTGAAATTGAATGGAGGTCCTTGAAGTAGAGCCAGCCGTCATGAATGCAGCCGTGGAACTCGACAAAGATCGGCACGCCACAGGTGGCGCTGTTCGAAAGGATCAAATCTCCGGGAGCAACTGGAACACTTTTGGCCGCTCCTAACTTCTTCACTCTCTCTTTCGTCTCAAATAGAAATGGTCCGGCAGCGGCCGTTGCGTCTGCAATTTTAATCCATGGGACCTCACCGTCCATGTAATCGTTGATGGGTCGCGGCGATGCACCCCGGCCGAGAGTGCAAAGTTCCGACAATTGCTTGACCCTCCAGCCATTTGGAATCGATCCGAGCAAAGAATCTTCAAACGAATCAGGAAACAACGAGTCTTCCGGTCGTTGGGCTTCGCCATCGGAGTTTCTTCGAACGGGATCGAAATCCACGAACCAGCTTTGGAAGAGGACTCGAGCCATCGACCCCAGCGTGGCGTTCATCTGGCGGTTTAATTCGATCTTATCGTCCAGCGTGCCGAGAATGTAGGCGATCCGCTTCTGTTGAGATAGAGGTGGAGATGGAATATCCAACTCTTCAATCATTGACTTTGTCAGCGCAGGACGCGTTGCACCAGCGGAAGCAAGAGCGAGCAGTCGTTGCTGGTATTCGTGTGAAACCAGAACGTATCGAAGAAAGTCAGCATTGAGTATTCTGGGGTCCGGGCGAATGATTGCAACATGTTGGGTCACGCGGGCAGGCAATATATCTGCCGCGACTTGGCAGCACCTTGCAACAGAATCGCCGGTGATGTTCAACAATACGTCTTTTGGTTCGACTTCGACGTTTCGGAGTTCTGCAGATTGTTCGTCGCTAATGTATACGAGGCCGTCACGATGAAAACCATCATTGTAGATATTCTGGCTTCGGATTAATGACGTTGCACCGCCCTTGTAAGCTTCCTTACCACCCCGAGGTGTGGATCCGCTACCAATCTTCGAACAAGCGTCGCGAAGTTGGATAATTTCCCCATTACCCTTCATATCCAAGTCCTCTCAGATTTCCGGTGATGGTCTTCTCAAGTTTCGCAGCTTCGGTAAATTGCAAATTTAGCTCAGTCACAAGACGCAACATCTTGTCTTCGAAGGCTTCGCCATCATTCTCAACGTCTTCAGCACCGACATATCGACCCGGAGTTAAGATATGACCGCTGAGGGCAGTTTCCTGATTTGTCGCAGATTTACAAAAACCGGAAACATCCTCGTAACCACCTGTCCTCCATTCGCGGAACTTCCCTGCGATTTTCTCGACGTCCTCTGGAGCGAAATCCCGCAACACGCGGTCTTTCATGAAGCCGAGCTTGCGGCCGTCGATGAAGAGCGTTTCACCGCGGCGGTCGCGCAGGGCGGCGGCCCCGGGACGGGAGCGCTTGGCTTTGTTTTTCGTGAGGAACCAGATGCAGGCGGGAATCTGGGTATTGGTGAAGAGCTGGCCGGGCAGGGCGACCATGCACTCGACGAGATCCGCCTCGATCAAGGCGCGGCGGATGTCACCCTCGCCGCTGGAATTCGAACTCATCGAGCCATTGGCGAGCAACAGCGCCATCGAGCCATTCGGCGCGAGGTGGTGGAGCATGTGCTGGACCCAGGCGAAGTTGGCATTCCCCTGCGGCGGCGTGCCGTATTTCCACCGTGCGTCGCCCTCCAGCTTGCCGTCCCACCATGCCTTGATGTTGAAGGGCGGATTCGCCATCACGAAGTCCGCGCGGAGGTCCGGGTGCTGGTCGCGGGTAAAAGTGTCCGCCGGTTCCTTGCCGAAATCGAAGTCGATGCCGCGGATGGCCATGTTCATCGCCGCCAGCCGCCAGGTGGTGGGATTGCTTTCCTGCCCGAAGACCATGATATCACCGATGATGCCGCCGTGCTCCTCGATGAAGCGCTCCGACTGGACGAAGAAGCCGCCGGAGCCCATCGCCGGGTCATAGACGCGCCCCTGATAGGGCTCGATCATTTCCACGATAAGACTGACGATCGACTTGGGCGTGAAATATTGCCCCCCCTTTTTCCCCTCCGCCAGGGCGAACTGGCCGAGGAAATATTCGTAAACGTGGCCGAGGATGTCCTTCGCGTGAAGGTCCGCGTGCTGGAACGGGATGGTGGCAATGAGGTCGATGAGCCCCGCGAGGTTCGCCGGATCGATCTGGAGCTGCGTGTAGTTCTTGTTGAGGACGTTCTTGAGCTTCGGGTTCTCCTTCTCCACGGCTTCCAGCGCGTCGTCGATGAGCTTGCCGGTGGAAGTGATCTTGTATTTCGAGACCTTGCCGTTCTTCACGGTGATCTCGGTTCCCGCCGGGAGCTTGGCGGAATCCTGCAAGGTCTTCCACCGCGCCAGCGCCGGCACCCAGAAGACGTTTTTCTCGATGTAGTAGTCCCGCTCCTCCAGTTCCTGATCAATAGCTTTCTGATAACCGGCAGCTCCGCCGTGGTCAGCGGGGTCCATGTAGAAGTCATTCTCGGGATCCTTTAGCATCGCCTCGATCTCCTTCTGCCGTTCGGCGAATGAATCGGAGACGTATTTGAGGAAGATGAGACCGAGGACGGCGTGCTTGTAAACGGCGGCATCAAGGTTCGACCGCAGCTTGTCGGCGGCGGTCCAGAGTTTCTTGTCGAGCTCGCGGAGGAAGGCTTGGGAGGAAGAATCGGGCATGAGCGAATTCTTTCTAGCAGAGTCATTTTGCTCCCAGAAGCGGAAAGTTGGGTTAGCCGATTCGGGCGTCCGGGTGACACGCTTTCATACACCGACGGTCCACCCCCGGTTATTGGGTCGGGTACTTGCGACCATCTATCGAGCCGAAGCGGATGGACGTGAACTCTCTCCAGCGGATCAGGACGAAATCGCCATGATCGAAATTACAAACCCCCTCACGAAAAAGAGCGGGCAGGGGTTTGGGGGGCTGTCGGCTCCTGATAGGAAACGCGTCGAGCTCCGTGCCATGGAGCTGGGTTCCGCGTGGCTAACGACCCGTGGATATCGCGTGAGAGACACATCGGCATCTAACCCCTACGACTTTGAGGCCGAAAAGGGAGAGGAAAGAGTGAAAATCGAGGTAAAAGGTACCACGAGCAATCTGTGTGATGCCATCCTTATGACCCGAAATGAAGTTGAGCTCCACCGGATAGAAAAGGGACAGACCGCCCTCTTTATCGTTTACGGTATCAAGATCTCGGGGCTTGGCGATTCGCGCATTGCTTCGGGCGGGACGTTGGAGGTTTTATGGGCGTGGGAAATCGACAGCTGCGTAGTCGAACCTACGGCTTATCGCGTTCAACTTCTAAGACACAGAATATAGTCATCGTCGCGGACGATTTGGGACTTCATCGGACAACAAGCTTTCAAGAACAGCACCAGTGCTGGTATATCGAAAGCAACTTTGAGATCCCTATCGAAATGACTGAAACCCCTCAATGGAAACTGTCCGAGTTCTTCAAGCGGTTCGCTCCCCGCTACGTATTGGGAACCAGCTACACCGCCAGTCCGGTATTTTTCGAGACCTCTATCCTGCCGAAAATCGATCGACGGAATCTAGCAGGAGCGGTGGTGCTCTGCGATTTGAAAGGTTTCCAGATGGCAGCTCAGGAAGTGGGGGCGCTGCGCGCTGCGTCCACCATCTACTCGCTGGTCTATCCGAACTGCGCCGGAGCTTTTCACCCGAAGGTCTGGATCATGGCGGACAACGACCAGGTGGCCGTGCTCTGCGGCAGCGGCAATCTCACGCAATCCGGATTCATCAACAATCTTGAGCTTTTCGAAACCTTTGAAGTGTTTCGAGGCGGCGGAGATAGAGAGTTGTGTCGGGAACTCACGGAGTTCGTGAAGGGACTGCTGGGAATGTGGTCGCTGCGGGAGCAACAGGAACGCCCCGGGCTAAAGACCATCGTTTCAATGATACGCCTCCTGGAAGATCTTCACGAAAGCAACCAGGCGCAGAAATCCCGCAAGCTATGGTTTCTTTCATCATTCCAAGGCGGTTTCGCAGAACAACTCGCCAAGGTGGTCGACTGCCGCGAACTCCGAGTGGCCTCACCCTACTTCGGCGGTGGCCTAGAGGGAGTAAAAAACCTTGCGAGGACACTCGGAGCCAAAGACATCGAGGTGTTCCCAGCTAAACAAGGAGAGGGTGTGGATCTGGAACCCAAGGAACTTGAACAGTGGCAAAAGAAACCACTTCGCCAGCTTGGTCTCCAGGGACACAAGGGCAATTCGGGCCGCTTTGCCCATCTGAAGCTATACGGTTTGGTGGATCGGAATGGCGGATGTTTCTCCATGACTGGAAGCGTCAACGCCACCATGGCAGCATTGGAGAGCAAGAATATCGAAGCCGCAGTCCTGCGAAAAATCGACCGACCGGTGTTTGACTCGCTCTTCGCGGCTTTCATTCCCAGGAAACCACTAACACACGCTCCCCCGGACTATTCCAGCAGCGGGACAGGCTGGATCGGAATTCACGCCGTATTGAAATCGTCCGGCATTTTTCTCGGTGTGGATTCGACACATCAAAACGCTCTGCCGTTGGAGAACGTGAGTGCCACCTGGATCTGCGGCCCAAAACGAGAAACCCGCTCGTACGGAAGACTCTTTCATGACCGCACTCTTGAACGACTGGGAAGCGATCAATACCCGGGCTGGTTGGAGGGGTCGATGAATGCCGCAGCCGTGGAGATCAAGGGAACCAAAGCTACGGGCGACGAATTCCGCTCATTCGCTCTGGTGGAGAGCTTTGCCGACCTAACGGCCACGCCCCTCCAACGGAACGCGGCGGCTGCGATGCGCGCCTTGTTGTCGGGCGAGGAGGTGCCCGAAGCCGCCGGCATCAATGCGATCTTCCGGCTTTGCTTCCAAACTCTGGACGCGGAGGACATAAATGAAGGATTCCACCCGAGCAGTTCCACCACGACTCCTGAAAAAGAGCGCCCGGTCAGGGTGCCAATTTGGCCACCGGTTGCGGTCGACGAGAATGCCGGGCGCCAGGGCCAGCATGCTGGTGGAAATGTTGCGTGGTTCCAACGAATCATGACTTCTCTGCTTCGTGAAAAACCCAAGGAGACGGTCAGCGCCGTACGCGAAATGGAGCCTTCCGATACCGAGGGGGAGGAAGGCGGCGAGAGGGCCAAGCCTAACGAACCCAAAAAGCCCAAAGAAGATGATGCGACAAGTTCAAGAATCCGACGCTGGCGGGATGCGGAGCGCTACTATTCGACTCTCACCCAACGGATGAATGGCGCCGTCATTTACGCGAGGCCCTGCTCTAAGGGCAAACGCGCGGAGGAATTCGAAATGCCGCACAAAGAACGCCTGCTACCGGTTGCATTCCAGACGTTGCTCATCACCCTGCTGCTCCATCCAGGCAACGGGACTGTCGACGAAGGGGTCCCCGTCGTTTTAACCAACGACCTCATTTCCGGTTTCCTCCGCCTGCTGGTCGATGATCGCAGCCAGCCCGACACTTGGGTTACTCCCAAAGCCCATCCGTATCGACACTGGAAGTTCCCGCCGATTCTCCAGGACATCATGGACGATCCCGAACTGGAAGCTCCCCACGATTTGATTCTTCTTGGCGTAGCCTTGTTTGCGATCCTCCATGCTGACGCCCGAAACGACGAAGGGTTTCCTTTATTGGTGTGGTTGAAATTCCGACACTTCACCGGGCTTTCGCTCACGCTCGATGAAACGACGAAGTCGGAAGTCCTCGAACATGCTTTGCATTACTTGCCGAGATCGGAAGGAGGCTTTGGTTTAAAGGGCCTAGACTCGGCCCTCACGGCAATGGAGCACAAGAGTTGGAAAAACTATCCGGGATTCAGTTACCTCCAAACAATCCGCGCCGCAGCCAACGGCGATGAAGTGAAGCCAGAGTCATTCGGTCGCATCGTCAATTGGGCTGAGTTTCGTCGAAGACTGGAGCGGAAGGCAAAAGGAAACTCAATCCAGATTGTCAATCATCTGCGCCCCATGTGTGTGCAGGACGGATGCTCCAATGCCAATACCCGCGAGCCTACGCTCCGACCCATCGAAAGCCTGATTCCTTGTATCTGCTCTGCCTGTGGCACCGCCCTCGTGCCGGAACTCCTCAGCGTCATTCTGGAAATTCATGAAGCCTAAAGCCCTCAAACCGCTTCCCCAACAGCCCTTCCTGACGCAGGCGTTTGCCGACGATGGTGGCGGCATCGATTTTCTGGGGCTTCGCTTGGTCAACTTCGATATGCTGGCCGGGACCCTCTTGCCCGGAGTGAACAACGCCACCACTGACATCGGCATTTTTTGCTTGGGAGCTTGGATTGCTTGGAAATTTCAACGGATATGCGAGGGACAGCCGAAGAAATTTTCTCAACAGAACTACGACCGCTTTCGGCAAGCTATTGAAATGGCCATGGCCGACGGAGTGAAAGACAACTCCGAAGCGAACGAGAAATTCGGAATGCCGAACCGCAGAATTGGAGTGGATCAAACGCTCGTCTTCCCGACTGTCCTGAGCTTCGATAAAAATAAGGACGAGAAAAAGACCAAGCGAACCGAATCGACCAGCATCTACGCGGCTGCGCTTTACGGCCCTGCTCTCCGGTATCTCGATTTCATCGGATACGCGACGGCGAAGGACGGTCACGCGACCTGGATTCATGTCCCCATTTCCAATGAAGAAACCGACCGGATCTGTGAATATATCGAGTCCCGACTGAGTGATGACCCGCTGCTTGTCCAGTTCGGGCGGTTGGATTTCGAGGTTCGGGCGCACGAAGACCTCGAAAACTTGCAACTTCAAGGACTCCATCCAGCCGCATTCCGTGTCGCGCCTCAGAACGTAAAACAATCCCTCATTCGGCTGCTTCTCGGAAACGTATCGAATGGGCTGCCGAACGGTCGTAGGATCACTACCCGCCTGATAATCGATACGCTTGAGCAAATCGGCGCCGCGGATTCCGAGGACCTCCGCCGCACGTGGTTCACGGGTCTCGTCAAAAAGAATGCGCCATTGGTACTCACAGATCCCATGCTTGAACACCAGAGAGCTTCTTGGGCAATCTTCGAAGGCAGGCAGTTTCAGCGTTATATTCTGGAAACCTTCCTGCGAGTTTTCGAACTGGCCGTGAGGGAAGGATGCTCTTCTGTCGATGATGTGGTAAACGCGACCCTGTCCTGGCTGGGAGATACTCCACTATCGCTGGCGGACGGTATTCGGCGGGAGTGTCTAGCCGCCAATGCCCCCTCTGCCATAGAGGCAGCGTCCAATTGGTGGAACTCTAATATCTCGGGCGACTCAAATCACTACGACTGGATCGACATGGGGGCTGGAGAAGCTCAGGACGAATGTCCGCGGGCTTTCGGGATGCTGGTTCGATGGATTCTGCGAACCAAAATATGGCTTACGCGCTTTGCCGACCACGAGGATCTATCATGGGGAGGAGAAACCCGGATTTCCATCCGCTGGTTTCATGGATGGCTGGAGGATCGGATGAATCGACCGCTGAACGAATTCTTCCGTGACCTATATGCGGACCTCGTTTTCACCCAGCATCTGAGAGTCGCTCTTTCACGGTTGGACCCCGGCGCACCCAAACAGAGACTCCGATTCATGTTGAGTGATTTTGGCATCGTTCCGACGGCGGGCATGGAGAATAAGATTGGAGAAAACAGCGCTCCGTGGATGGCTGACCGTCTGGACGCCTGGCTTTGCTTACTAACCGATGTGGAGGTTCTGACGTCTGACGAAAAAGAAAAGAAATACGGACGCGGAAGAAATGTTGAATGGATTTGAATGAGAGCCGCGAAGAGCTTCGCATCCCATCGATTCGAACGAGGCCCCGGATGCAGTTGTCGCCATGTTCCGCCATTACAATGAGATAAAGAACGTTCTGAAAGAATCCGAACCCGCAAAACAGGAACCGCCAAAGTCATCGAGAACAGAACCTGGTCCTCCTCCAGGCAAAATCGCGATTTACTCCCAAAAAACAACAATTCTGATCGGATCCCTCTGGGGATCGAGTAAATCAGCGAGAACATCGAGCGCCTCTCAACCGAAGCAAATTTTATCTATTAGATCACATGACGACCCTAAAACCGTTCCCAGAAATATGGGCACCAATGAAAGCAACCCGCAATTGCCTCATCCTCGGCAATGGCGCTTCGGTCGCACTGCAAGGCGCAGCTTCTCCCCTGACTTACACGTCACTGTATAGTGAAGCGGAAAAGAGAGGACTGATCAGTCGAGAGACATCTGCCATTTTCAATTATTTCAAATCGCCGGATTTTGAATGGGTGATGAGATCTGTTTCCCACGCCTTCGAGATCAACAAAGCCCTTGGAATCCCCGACAACAAAACGACCGAATGCTACAATTCAATCAAAATGGCCCTGATTGAATGCGTTCAGCAAGTCCATCCCGTTAGAGATCTAATCCGAGGGCATTTTCCAGCAATGGCCGATTTCATGAAAAATTTCGGCACTGTCTTTTCCCTAAACTATGATCTTTCGGTCTATTGGTCGATCATGGAATACAACGATCCTGAAGACCCTATATTTAAGGACTGCTTCGGTTACGGAGGATCATTTAATTTTAACTACGAAAGCTACCGAGAGGGATCCACTTTGATTTTCTACCCTCATGGAAGCTTGTCATTAGTGACTGATCTGTGGGGGAATGAAGCCAAAGTGACCGCGGACCCCAGTGGAGATCTTTTGAGTAGCATTTCTGACAAGTGGACAATCGGCGGTAAACACCCACTTTTTGTCAGCGAAGGAGACGTGAGGAAGAAGTTACAGGCCATACGCAGAAGCCGGTATCTCAATCAGGTCTACACCGAACTCTCCTGCCCCAAGGATTCAGCAATCATTTACGGATGGGCCTGCGGAGAACAGGACTCCCATATTCTTGCTGCCTTGGGCCAAGCGAGGATTAACCGAATTGGGGTTTCAGTTTACACCGGATCTGGCGATTACGAAGAATTCTGTTCCAGAGTGAAATTTTCAATTAAGAAGATCAAAGGACTCGAAACTGCCCAGGTTGATTTCTTTGATTCGAATGGACCAGGTGGGTGGATTGCCGATTAGCTTCGTTTCCCCAGACCCATTATTAATGGGTCTGGCAGGTAGGCCGACGGCGTCATCGTCGAGTCCACCACTAACAGCTAAGATGACCACGGCTTTACTCCGCATTATGCCGCTTGTTACAATTAAATGACCTGAAGCTTAATGGCCACATTCAAACCTCCGAGGCTGGCCTGTTAGGCCGGAGAGCGAATCCGGTCCATGAAGCATTCCTGCCAGTCGAGCAGGCGTTGTTGGTCGAGCTGGAAGATGAACGCGCGCCAGAGGTTGTCCCAGACTTCGCCTTCCTCCCAGTCCCTCAGGCGTCTCCAGCAAGTTGCCGCGCTTGGCAAATGCTTCGGGATGTCCCTCCATCTCGCACCGGTCCTGAGCACCCGTAAGATTCCTTCCAATACATCGCGGTCGCCACATCGTGGCCGACCAAATGAATTGGCTTCCGGAAGGAGCATCCGCATCCGCTCCCAGACAACGTCGGTCATGAACTCGTAAGTCACGCTTCCTGTTCATAGGCATCGCCAATTCGAGTACAAGCTTCAATTCACCTTTTGAAACCACCTCTAGGCAAAGGGCGCATTCGGTGGAAGGGACTGGATATTCGCCGATCATCCGGTGGGGTGTGCTTTCACACGGCCGGCATGCTCCACCGCTTGCACCAGATTTTGACCGTCGGTGAACTCACTATTCGACCTTCAGTCGAAAAAATCTTCTGAGCTCTGAATCCTTCGCAAGACTTGCCCTTACGATCTGGAAAACTCCATCGTCATTGAGAATTTCCTCAATTACTCCGGCATCGGTCCAACTCCCCTCGGTCAGCGTTGCACTCCATTGCACAGTGTCCGTCATTTCTCGGGCAGCGGATTTTCTTCTCGTATAGATGAATTCTACTGTCTCGTCCGAAAGACGCAGAAGCGGCAGGGTGCGGGCAGCATTTTGCCCGACAGGATCCCGTCCAAGGAAGTACTCGAGCAGATTCACCAGCCCGTCCCGGTTCGTGTCGGCGAAGGCACCGCTGACATCCGGATCGCTAAGCTGCTCGCTATCGAATACTTCGTGACGCCAAGCATCAAAGGTGGTGGCGGGAATACCAGCAAGACCGCTGGATTGCGAAGGCATTTCCCCTCCTGTCGGTGCCCTCAACATCGTCACTGACAACTGGGTATCGTCTCCTGTGGCATCTCCTTTCGAATCGATGACGAAGTCCACCGGAATGGACTCATAAACCACCCCAAGATTGACATCGAATTCGTAAACCTCCGCAGTCGTGATGTCATGGGACCATTTCAAGATTCCGCCCAAAAACAGGTAAATTTTGGTGCGGTTCCCCGTGCCTCCAAAGGTCTGCACGCGTCCTTTGGCGCGCGTGCTAGCCGTAGAGGGCGAAACCCAACGACGAACCACAGCGCGGGAATCACTCGGCTGGAGGTCGTATCTGCCCAAATTCGGAATTGTCCCCTCCCGCCAACGGCCGCCGCTTTGAGTGGCAAACTGCTGGAACATCGATGCGTAATAGATTCCGTTCCGCACCGACACACCATCCGCCGAACCGTAGCGCCATCCCTGATCCCCTTGAACTCCTTCCAACCACCAGCCGGTGTTGGAATCCGCAACGGGTTCCAACTGCTGGAGGCCGTCGATCCAGATGTTCTTACCGAGAGGGCCCACCCGAACATCCTCTCCACCGGGATTGTTCCACATAACCTTGTTACCAGCCACGTTCGCGTTCGCCACGACCGAGAGAAAAATCGCGTCACCGAAGCTGGCTCCGTATTCACTCTCGGACACTACAGGACGCGTCCAGTTGACAGGAATGTTACGGATGGAAAGGGTGTTGTTCAGGATGTTTACGCGGTCCACCTGCATCACCTTGATCGTGTTTTCCACATAGTTATTGCGGATCGTGATGTCATTGACCGGTCGGTGACGGTGAGTGCGCGGTACGCCCCTCGCATTCAATTCGACCTGGATGCCCGGCATGTCGACAAGCCTGTTGTTCTCGATCACGGTCCCGCTCGGAAACTGTCCTTCCATGTATCGCCACGTCTCCATACCCATATTGATGCCCCCACTGTGCACGCGCTCGAAGGTATTGCCGGTGATGAGCCCCGAAGGGGAACCGTTGACGAGAAACGCTCGGTTGAAAGTACTGTGAAAATAGGAGTCTTTCACGACGAAGCCCTCACAGACGTTCTGACGGTGTTCGATGAGGTCCAGATCCCCGGCGTCAACATCACCGTCAAGAATGACATCATAGACGGCTGGTGAATAATCCGACACGGTACCGCTTCTCGCCTCCGCGATCTGTGCCGGGTCTGTGACGCGAGAGGACTGTATCACCGAGGCGAACCCCAAATGTTCGAGTGAATACTCATCCCAGAAATCCAGGCGAGTTCCGACCGTGTAAGGACTTCCCAGCACCCGAAACGTGCGGCTGTTCACCCGTTCCGCCACCTGTCCAAAAGTCCCGTGTATGTTGATCAAATCATCCGAAGTATACGCTACCTCACAATCCTCGATCCGCGGGCCGATTCCAGTGTTTGTCATATGGAGTCCATCAGCCCCGAAGCAATGCAGCCGATTGGTTCCAGGGCGGCGCGTAGCCTTTAATCGACGGTAGACGTTCCCACCCTGTCCCCCATTCTCGGTCACCGCCATCCCCGCAAAACTCCACATATTGACGTCTTGCACCAACATGTTCGAGCATGACTTGAACACGAGGAACTGCGCGGTACGCTGGGATATCACCATGTAGTCCCCCACATTGACGTCGGCGAGATTTACGGTGGTTACCCGGATTGATCGACCACTTATGATTGCGGCTTTTCCGTTGATCGGGCCCCGCTTGATGAACGTCCCGTCCGGACGGTAAAAAATGGTCGCCCGGTTCGAACCCAGGGTGGGCATCTGATATCCGTCCATCACTGTCATGTCCACCGTTCCTGCTACGCGATCAAGGGCCGTGATGCGCCCCTGCGCATGTGGCTGAGGATCGCAATCGAGAGTCAAACCTATGATTTCGATGTTGCTACATCCCCAGAATTCCCATCCGTAGGTTTGGGGTGAATCCCACCAGAAGGTGGCCCCAGTCCCAACAATTCGTAGATGATGCAGATTCTGCATGACGGGGTTGCTTCCGGAGGCTCCGCTGAACCTGTAATCGCCCGGGGGGATGGTGAACGTCCCCGCTCCGTTCGAAGCTGCGGAGCGTATTTGACTGAGAATTGCGCTTCCAGCAGCCCGTTGTGAGATCTTTTCTTCGGCGGTGAACTGGGGCCCGATCGGGTCCGTCGGCGACCAACTTGTTCCGGCGGAAACCTGAATGTTATCCAACCGGAGGCTGCTGCCGGAACCCTGATCCGGAATCCTAAAACGAATTTTGACGGACCACTGGTTCTCTATCCCAGCCAGGCTTGATAGGTCCAACGAGTAGCCGAAGAAACTGTTCGTCGACGGCATCCCCGTCAGCGTGAGGTTCACCTGCGCGGGTGCAAAGGTTGCGCCGCCGTCTATGCTATAATCTATCCCTTCGAACGCCGTGGTCCGACCTGTTCCCGCCGACCGAACATCCATACGCACGGCGAGGTTTGTTAGACCGCTCATATTGAACGAAAGCGTCATTGAATTGGTCACCGATCCGGGGTTCCACGCAAAGCAGTGTCCAGGGGTCGAATTCGTTCCCGAACCTGTCCAGATCATCCCCTGGAAATCGGTGAACGAAGTCGCGCCGCCAGTGTTCGTAATTGAGGTTCCTGCGCGCTCGACCGACGGTCGCATATGAAAAGACGCGGCTGTAAGTTCACCGGATGGCTGACCGTCAAGCCCCTGACCCGACCAAAATGCATGGCGCGTCAAAGCGAACGCTTGCCCCGCCATGCAGAGCAACAGGCCCAAAGCCATATTTGCAATGCAAGAAGACCCGTTGTGGCTTGATAGATGTAACCGTTTCATGTTCGTCGTCGAGTTCTTGAAAAGTCATGACTTTAAGACCGACCGGCAACAGGGCGGTTACCTAAAGGAATGCGTGCCAACGCAGATGGCTATGTTTGGATGATATCCCTCGGCCCTCCAATGCGTCTCTCCCTCTTTGGAGGCAGGGATGGACCCGATCGACGCGTTGTCGGCCCCTTCGCTTATCCGCTACCACTGCGTCGGCCGACTTACGTTCCTCCGTTGTCCACGCGTGGCACTTAAACCAACGACCTCGGCCGCCTGATCTTCGCCACATGAATATTTTGCTCGTTTCAGGGGAAATATGGACGATCTAATTTCGTTCCCGATATACTGCCGTGACGCGGACCGATTTTCGGAGGTGGGAGGCGTTGGGAATTGTGACGGTGATACTGTCCAAAGTACCCACCTCGTTTACCGAGGAAGTCGAACCGTCCGGCCATACCTCATCTCCCGCACCCATGATATAATGCCGCTTGGCAACGCCGGAAGCATCGGCCCCTCCATCCACCGTCACCGACACCAAAAGACGCTCAACTTCGGAAGCGTCCGAGCGCCTGAAAGTGACCAGGAGATTGTTTCCATGGGTGGTGACCGAAGGCGCGACAGTCGAGCTGTCGTCGACGGTGGGGTCTCCACCGCTCACGAATTCCATCAGGTTGCTCAACCCGTCTCCATCGGAATCCGCGGTGGGATCGGTATCGGTGAAGGGGTTAACGAACGGTCCGATTGCCCACTGCAGATACGGCTGGCTGAGGATTCCAAGTTTGATCCCATAATCATCAATCCGGACTAATGCATCCTTCCCCGCCAACGAATAACAATCCGCATACCATCCGTAACCGCTGATTTCGTCCGATCCGTTGAGAGGAGTGGAGGGGTTATCGGTCAAATTGGTATCCACCGCGCCCTCCGCGGTCAACACACCGGAGATCCACTCATGGGTCGCCGGGTTAATCACGTGTTTCTCAAATGCCTCTGGATTGATTTGCTTGAAAAACAGTTTACTCGCATACCAGTTGCCATCCACCCGGATTGCGAAGCGCATGACAGTGTGAATGCTGGCCGCCCTGACGCGAAGCGATAATTCCTCAATCTCCCGCACCTTGAGGCCTACGAGAGCTCCTTTTCCGCTAACCAACCAGTCACGTTTGTTTTCCGTCCGTATGTGATCCGCAACTCCGAGATGCAGGGTATGGAGCATCATCGCCCTTGGAGTATAACCCTCCATAGGCGAAGCGAACAGAAATCCGGCACGACTGGGTTGTGTCGATGAAGTGTGTTCACCGGAGAATGACGTAGGTCCGGCATCAATTCCCACCGACAACTGTTCCCCATCTGCGGGGGCTTCCCCGACTGACTTTCCACTGGCAACTGCGGCCACCCATCGGTAATCGGACGCATGAAGCACAGTTGCCCCACCGGTCCCGGGAAGATCAAAGGACGCACGGAAATGCGTGAGTGGCTGAGCATGAGCTGAACCCGCCAAGACCCACACCCAGATTCGCGCATACCAAACGAAGTAGTTGGCGGAGGATCCCCGGAACTCGTGTGCAATGGATTTCATGAAATTCATGTTTCGGGAAGATGAATGATACCTCGACGAAGTGCCACGGTAACCGCTTCGGTCCGGTCGCGGGCTTGGAGCTTGGGAAGAATGTTGCGTAGGTGGGATTTCACCGTCTGCTCGGTGATACCCAAGCGATCCCCTATCTCCTTGTTCGCCTCGCCGAGCATGATCAGATGGACAATCTCACGCTCCCGCGAGGTGAGAACTCCCGCCGCGACCCGATGCCGCAGCTGATCGCTGACGTCCATGGGAATCCATTCGTTCCCCTCCGCGACCGAACGGATTGCCGGAACGATTTCATGAATCGAACTGTGTTTGAAAATGTAACCCATTGCGCCCGAATCCAAGGCTAGATGAATGTCCTCATCACCGATCGAGTTGCTCAGCACCAAAATTTTCGCCCCCGGGTGTTTGTTCCTGATGATGCCTATGGCTTCCACTCCACCAAGAACGGGCATCCGCAGATCCATTATCGTAACGTCTGGCAAAAGCCGATCATATGCTTCGATCGCTTCCGCTCCGTTGGATGCAGCGCCGACGACCCCGAAACCTGGTTCCGCGCAGATTATACTGATGAGCCCTTCACGGACGACCGAGTGATCGTCCACCACAAGAATGTGAATGCCTTTGGATTTCATAAAAGTGGGTCTGGTTTTGCGTCGACTGAAAGAGGCACCTCGACACTCACCGTGCAACCGCCCTCCGGATCGCGCGTGATCGTCAGGAAACCGCCAATCCGTTCCGCTCGTTCCTTCATTCCCAGCAATCCGAAATGACCCGGTTTCACCTCGAAGTCAGGGCTGACTATCCCGTCATCGGTGACCGTCAGTGTCGCCGATGTCGATGTTGTTCGGAGATGGATGGTCAGATGTGTGGGACTCGCGTGCTTAATCGCGTTGGTCAGAGCTTCTTGACCGATTCTCAATAAATTGTCCTCGATCGGCTGTGGAATTTTCACAGGGCACCGTTGCTGCGAGATCTCCACCACGGTGCTGGAACCAACTACCAGCGATTGGGCAATTCGCGCCAGGGCATCCAACAGATCAAACTCCTCCAGCGCCGGCGATCTGAGATCCCATATGGATTGCCGCATCTCGTTGTGACACTGGAGCACAAGCGAGCGCACCAGATCCAAGCGCTTGCGGTTCTCAGCGGCGGCATCCATCGCATCGGGGCGGATGCAATGCAACTGCATCTGGATGCCAGTGAGGCCTTGTTCCAGAGTATCATGGAGGTCCCGGGCGAGACGATTCCGCTCGGCGGAGACTGCCCTTCGCTCGCCGATTTCCTCTCTCAGATGCATGTTGCGGCGCGCTCCGAAGTAAGCATATACCGATGCGACCAGAAGGACGACCAACGTGAAAACAAGCAGCAGGAGAAGCCGCCGGAAGGTGAAAAAACCCGCTCCCCGCAACAAACGGATCTGAGAATTACCGGGAACCAGGATCTTGAACCCGGTGGTATCCCCGGTGGCATTGGTGGCCATCACGCACACACCACTGACTTCCAGAAGACTCCCCGGTTCCAACCCCGCAATATCATTATGGTCCGGACCACCCATGATCTCGGCGGAGAATATACCCTCCGACGAACGTAGCATGAGCATGTGGGAAGACCCTGACAGACCTGCGCTCTGCATCCGGTCGACCAACTCGCCGGTGACTGTTACATAGGCGGCATGTTGCAGTCCCTTCACCAGCTCGCCCACAGTCCGCTTCACCGGGATGATGGGAACCGCAATCGGCTGGGTTGCGATCAGTTCCGAATCGGTCAACAACGGCGCGTAGTTCTCGATGTCCATGAAGCCTATGGCCTCTGCCCAATCCCCGGGTTCGAATTCCGGGACGTTGCTCCCCCGGATGGCCAGCCCCGCCGTTCCGTCGTGAAGATAAATGGTTTCCCCCGAGCGATAGAGCACCTTGCCGGCGACATGGAGCCGGTCGCCGCGGGTCTGCCCCGGCCTGAAGCTGAAAGCCCTCGACAACGGCACCACGGGCGCAAACCAAGGGTTTCTCGCCTCACGTTCGATGATGTTGCAGAATGACGGCGACGTTAGCACCCGAACATCGACCAACTGGCGGGTTCCGCCGCGCGGCTTGACGGGCGTGGCCACCCCGATCGCCACCATCCGGGTTGCCACCAGCTCTTCCGCAATCAGCCCCCCTGAGTCAGTGATCCTTATCGTAATTCTGGCTCCCCCGGATCCAATAACCACCGATAACAAATGCGGATCGATCCGCTCCGCCGCACGCACCCAACCATCCAGCCGCACCCTTTCGCAGCTGTAGCCTCCATTGAGAAGAACATCTCCGGAAACAAACTTGGGTTCAGGCAATTCCGCCTGGCCCGATCTTTCGTAGATGGCGTCACGGATATTTGGCGAGAACTCGCCCCGGGCAAGTTTACCGGTGACGGTTACCACATCACCGATACGCGGGTGTTCGGACTCCTCAAGTGGCAAAATTTGAATCCCCCCTGTCGCGTCCTGAATGTAGAATTCCGCTCCCACGGCGGCATCCACCCACGTCACCACTCCGGTCACTTTCACGTTCATGGTTTGGAACGAGTGGGCCAGGGTCTTCCGCTTCATTTCATGGATCGGAAGCTCCCCGTACGCCATCGACGATGACACAGCAAGAAAGCCGCCGGCAGCCAGAATGCCGGCGAACAAGTGTCTGATACAGAGGGCCAAACGACTCACCATCGCACCCTAGACAACTCCATCAGCAAGTCCAGCTGTCCCTCCTTTCTGTGTCTAAAGAGGGATGGATCGCGCCATGAGCGGATGACATTGTTCACGTGATTGGCCTCCGCGACCCTCAAACTGAATCAATCCCCGCTTCCCGTCCCTTCATAGCCCGCACTCTCGGTCTTTTCATTCAATGCATCGATATTTCACAACGCTCGGCGTCCTCCTCATCACCTGCGCAACCTCCCTGGCGGAAATGCAGACCGTCACACCCAGGGAAGATCTGGAGGTGGTTCTGAGCAATCCCGACATGGGCTGGATCCTGTATGAAAACTACCCTCTCGATCCCCGTCCCGACGGATCATCGACGATGCTCAACCTCCCGGAAACAAGCTTCGATGGGTGCGATCATGTCGCAGTGATGTTCGCTTGGTCAGATGTCGAGAAATCGGAAGGTCGCTACGACTGGAGCAAGGTTGACAAGGCTTGGGACCACTGGACGGCCCGCGGTAAATCGATACAATTGAGGATGAGCACCGAGCCCCTGTTCGGGTGGTCGCGCCTCAGACCGGCGGGCGGACTTGGGATACCCGAGTGGCTTCTGGCGGGAATCCCCGAGGAGCAGAAGCAGCTCCGCAAGGACGAGCAGGGAAACTTCGGTTGGCATGTGGACGCGAGAAATGCCCTCTACCGCGAAAGACTGAAGGTCTTCCTAACGGAAACCCGCGCCCACCTCACGGGACCACGTAGGCCGACCTTGGTGGATCTCCGCGGCTTCGGCCGTTGGGGCGAGTGGCATACCGGTTTCCAGTATCCGACCGTTGAAGATCGGCGAGAGGCCCTGGCCATCCTGCTCGATCTGTGGACGGAGGTTTTCAACGACCAGATGTTGGCCTTGAGCTATTCCTACGATCCCGATGGGCCGGCCGCGCTCAACGGCGGCCCCAAGAACCGATACGATCCGGCATTCACAGCGAACTACCAGGAGTTTCTCCACTACAGCGCCTTCGATCTCGCGCTCTTGAAACCCAACATCACGCTTCGCCGGGACGGAGTTGGAGGTGCCGTCAGTTCGAATGAGCGGAAACTTTCCAAGCAAGTCTATCAGGAACTCCACCGCGCGCCGCAAGTAAGTGAATTCGTTGGCAGCTATGCAAAGACGCGCCAAGGGGGGCCGGATCATCTTTCGTGGGCCGTCGACGATGCACTGAGCCTCCACCCCAATTACATCAATCTCCTCGGTTATGGCTCCAAGGACGCCTTCAGCTTCATGCGTGACCGCCCGGATCTGGTGGCCCGAGGTATGCGGGGGATGGGCTACCGCATTGTTCCCCTCAAGATCAAATTGCCAAAGGTGATACGCGCGGGTGAGGCATTCGCAATGGACATCCAATGGACGAATCGAGCCGCAGGCAGAGCCCTTCGGGATTTCCGGATGAAAGTCCGGCTTGTCGACAAAAACAGCAACATCCTAGCAGAAACCGATGCGGGATCAGTCCCGACCAGCCGCTGGCTTCAGAACGAAAAGCACATTACCCGCGGCCGGATTATTTTTCCTGACATAAAGGGAAGCGGGACCGCCGCCCTCCAAATTTCACTCTTCGATGCCGCAACAGGCAAGGCGATCAACCTTCCTCTGGTGCCGACCGCCGGGAAGGGGTTCCACGTCATCTCGAACGTTGAGGTCGAACAGTGACCAGGTCGTAACAACGGAAAAAAACGCTAACCATCATCCAGTAAACTCTTATGAAATACCCACAACCATACAAAACCCTGATCGCATTCCTGGCACTGCCTATGTTCACCTCAATCGCATCGGCGGCTTCAATCATGTTCGACTTCGGTCCTACGACGGTAAGCGGTGGTTCATTGACCAACAGCCCCTATCACGCCCTCGGCGGCTCCTCGGCGGATAACGCGTGGAATCAAGTCCAACTGGCCGACATCAACTCCGGTTTGATTTTATCGAATGGAGCGGCCGCGGCGGGCGTAACATTGAATCTCGGTGTCAGCAGCGGCACCACCATCGGATTGTCCACGCAACCGGTCAACAGTAGCGCACTCGGGAGTGTTACGAACTTTTCCGGTGGCATCTATGCGTCACCGTCGGCAGGCAGGGACGCAATCTTCGCGTCCAGCACGACCGTGCGCTACGTCGGCTTGCAGATCGGCGGCCTCGCGAGCGGAACCTACGACATATTCATCGCCTCACGGAACACCAACACGGCCGCCGCCCACTCCCAATTCGGTTTTGTTGGAAAAAGCGCCGCCGCGGGCGATTTCGATGTCACAAGTTACCTCACGGGCCTCAGCCTCATCCCCCAAACCCCTGTGGATGGCGATATTCCTGGAAACGGCGCACAGGCTTCCTGGCAAGAGAACGTGAACTACACCCGTTTCAGCATTACCCTCGCGGAGGGCGAATTTCTGAACATCGCGGCAAATGGGGGCAACGGAATCACGGGGGCTGGCGGGCCGGAAGCGAGGGGCTTCCTGAACGCTGTCCAGATCATGCAGGTTCCGGAGCCCTCATCCGCTCTGATCCTTGCAAGTGCTCTCGCATTCGGTCTGGCGCGCAGACGGAGACCGTAACCTGAGAAGGTATACTCCAGAAACGGAGACGCCCTTTAGGAGCGGGCCGCGCAATCCCCACGCCAGGCCCGCTCCCCTTTCTAGCAATCTCAAAACGATCCAAATGATCTGATGCGTTTTATCTATCTTCAATGCTTGTTCTTTCTCGTCGCTTCGTACCGCAGCTCAGGCGAGACCGACTTTGTCCACAGGGTGGTTCCCATTTTGCACAAACACTGCGGAAAATGTCATATCGGAGAAGCTAAGAAGGGTGGATTATCTCTCAACACCCGCGAATCGATTCTCAATGGTTCCAAAGCCGGCGAGATCGTCACCCTTGGAAGGCCAGAGGAAAGTCGTCTGATGGATGTCATCCTCTCTCACGATGAGGACATAATGATGCCCCCCGAAGGCAAACGACTCAGTTCTCAGGAGGCCGCGATTATCAGTGAATGGATCAAAGAGGGCATGAAGTGGGAACCAGGTATCGCTCTTGGGACCGAGTCCTACACGCCCGCATTAAAGCCCCGCCGCCCGCCGATCCCTCCAGGCCGCGATGGACGGGACCATCCATTGGACAGGATAATTGACGAATATCACCAGGCCAGGAACATCCAACAACCACGCCTTCTGAGTGATCGCGAATTCGCCCGGCGCTTATCCCTCGATCTCATCGGGATGCTTCCCAGTCCCGAGATTCTGGAGGCATTCGCAAAAGACAGGAATCCATCCAAACGTTCAGAACTCGCAGAGCGTTTTCTCTCGGACAACATGGGATATGCGGAACACTGGATCTCATTTTGGAATGATCTTTTGAGGAACGACTATCAGGGCACCGGATACATCGATGGGGGTCGCACACCTATAACGGAGTGGCTCTACAACGCGCTACTCGAAAACAAGCCCTACAACCAGTTTGCGAAAGAACTGATCGCGCCGACAACTCGACAATCGGAGGGCTTTATTCGGGGGATAAAATGGCGTGGGCGTGTCAACGCAAGCCAGACAACTGAGATTCAGTTCGCCCAATCGATCAGCCAGACGTTCCTCGGTCTGAATATGAAATGTGCTTCCTGTCACGACAGTTTCGTGGACAACTGGAAGCTCGACGATGCTTACGGCCTCGCCGCAATTTATGCGGAGACGCCTTTGGAGATCGCACGCTGCGACAAACCAACGGATCGCATTGCGACGCCGAGATGGATTTACCCTGAACTTGGTGAGGTGGATGCAACCGCATCACGTCAAGAACGCCTGAAGCAACTATCCGGGTTGATGACACACCCCGAAAACGGACGCTTTACCCGCACGATCGTCAATCGGCTTTGGGAACGATTGCTGGGAAGGGGCATTGTCCATCCCGTGGATTCAATGGATTCGGAACCTTGGAGCGAGGACGTCCTCGATTATCTCGCGACACGCTTTGCTGATGACGGCTATGACCTAAAGAAATCGCTCTTGTTCATCGTCTCGTCGCGCACATACCAATCCGCGTCGGTGCCAAGGGACAAGGTAACCCACCGGGAATTCCGAGGCCCGATCGCCAAACGGATGACCGCAGAGCAATTCGTGGATGCCGTCTGGACACTAACCGGGACCGCGCCAGATAGCCCTCACAGGTCGATTGTCCGCCCGCGAGATCCCGGAAGGAAGGTTAGAGCATCATTGGTGGAATCAGATCCCCTCATGCGCGCGCTTGGACGGCCAAACAGAGAGCAGATCGTGAGCATGCGCCCGGACAATATTACAACACTCGAAGCTATAGACATGGCCAACGGCGAGATTCTCGCGGGACTGCTAAGTAAAGGCGCCATTAAACTGTCATCAGAGTTGCAATCTGAGAACGAGGTAATCGAATCAATCTACCTGCGGGCGCTGAGCAGAATGCCCTCGGATATCGAGCTCGAAACACTGCTCGGGCTGATCGACAAAAACCTCTCGCCTCACACCATCGAAGACTTGCTGTGGATCGTCCTCCTGTTGCCGGAGTTTCAATTTGTCCGCTAGACAATCGCCAACGCCCATGCCCGTTCATTCCTCACTACCCTTCGATGTTTCAGATACCGGGATTGCCCGGCGCTCATTTCTCAAGGCCCTCTCTGCGTCCGCCCTCGCAGCGTCGATGTCGGGCGTCCCGCGCACGATGGCCGAGAAGGTGTCCCATCCCGAATCAACTGCAGATTGTTGTATCTTGTTGTGGATGGCGGGTGGTATGGCATCGCCCGAAACTTTCGATCCGAAAGCGTATCAACCGTTTGAGAAAGGATTACCTGTCCGAAAGGTTCTCAGCACATTTCCTGCCATTAACACCTCAGTAGACGGCCTGAAAATCAGCCGCGGTCTGGACGAGATCGCCAAACTGATGGACCGGGCCACTTTGATCCGCTCCCATGTCCAACCCGATCTCGGCACGATTCTACATTCTCGCCATCAATACCACTGGCACACGGGCTACGTGCCTCCGCAGACAGTCGCTGCACCCCATATCGGGGCATGGATGGCCCGCGTGCTGGGTCCCAGGAATCCGGCCATGCCCGCATTCATCAACGTAGGTCAGCGTCTGGAGGGAATCGGCGAAAGCGAGGAACTGAAAGCTTTCACAACAGGGGGCTTCTTAGGTGCCGAGTTCGGTCCGTTCAACCTGCCCTATCCTGACGAAGCGGGGCGATCCGTGAGCCCTCCAAACGGCATGACTGCAGGCAGATTCTCAAATCGGTATGCTGCGTATAAGAGGCTGGTCGACAAAAGCCCTCACCGCGAGTTCATGAGTGATTACCAACAGGAATCGATGCTGAACGCACTTGAGAACGCTCATCGTCTGCTCGGGTCCCCGGAGAGGAAAGCCTTCGACATTTTTCAAGAATCCGGTGAAACTCTCGAAGAATATGGTCACAGCCGGTTCGGCCGCGGATGCCTGTTGGCACGACGGCTTGCGGAGAAAGGAGCGAGATTCGTGGAAGTGACCACGGAATATGTGCCGTTTCTAAACTGGGACACCCATGAGAATGGACATGAGACGGCGGCACGGCTCAAAGCTGAGATTGACCGTCCTATCGCCCGGCTGATTCGTGATCTCGAAGAGCGGAACATGTTGGAACGCACGCTTGTGGTCGTCGCCAGTGAGTTTAGCCGAGACATGATGATCGAAGGCACACCGGGGTCGGACGCGGCGGACCAGTCCCGCGCAAAATCGGAAACGTTGCAGGAGATGAAACATTTTGGCCTGCATCGTCACTTCACGGGTGGTTCTTCGGTTCTGATGTTTGGCGGAGGAATGAAAAGAGGTCACGTTCACGGTGCGACCGCTGATGACAGGCCCCTTGTTGCGGTGAAGGATCCGGTGTCGATCATGGACTTGCATGCGACTATATTCACCGCCATGGGGGTGAGCCCGAAAAGCGCTTTCAATGTGGAAAAGCGTCCTTTTTACGCCACGGAAGATGGCAAGGGAGATCCGGTCCGCACGCTCTTCCATTTGACACGTTAGATAGCCCGGACAAAGAATGGGTCCGCCATTAATATAGCTCATCTTCGTGAGTTTCGAATACAGAGCAGGCACAGAAACTTGACGAAATCCAACTCGCTCATCGAACGCTATCAGGTGTCGAATCCCGCTGGTTTTCGCTGGCTCGTCCGCCGACTTCTAAGCAGCCCGACAGGTTTGTTCTCGATCACGAAATTCTCCGCCGATCTAAAATCCCAAGGAATCGGAGTCAGCTGAGAACATCTTTGCGACTACCTCGCTCACCTTCAGAACGCATTTCTTCACCACACCGTCCCGATCGCAACCGTCTCGGGTAGACGCCACCAAGTGAATCCTAGAAAAGTATACCCCACTGATACCGCGCTCATCCCGGCATTCGACCGCAGCGGCAAGTCAAATATCGGCCATGCTCTTGAAACTTCCGTAATGATCCAGTTCCTCCGTTGTCATGCTCAAATCCCCGCCTGGCAGTGGATCCTTGCGGACGAATCTCAGCTATCTTCCCTGTAATTTCCTCAATCAGGGAATTAGGGAATTTCCCTCCTACTCCATTGAAAACTGGGGGATGAACCGACGCGAGACGTGCTCAGAACCGCGAAAATTTCGATTTCTTCCAAAATCTCCCTATTAATTCAGCAGATCAGGGAATCCCGAGAGATCAGTTCGATCTGAGATTACTCCACCGCCACTTTCAAGCTCAACCCTTCCATTCAGCCTTCAAAGGCGGCTTGAGCATCACCCACCTGCCGAGCCAACGAGAGGGATGAGAACCCTGTTGAGCGAAGCGAAACGGTTCGAGTGCCCTGCGAGCGCTAGCGAGCTTTTATCTAACCCGCGAAGCCCAATCCGCACGGGTTTGCACAGCAAACCAATCCCTCTCGTTCCGCCACTTTCGGTTCGCCCTTTCCTATCCACTTTCAAAGGCGGTTTGAGCGTTAACCACTCTGAAAGCAACGGCACGGATGGGAACCCTGTTGAGGATGGTCAAACTGTTTGAGCGCCACACGAGCATCGGTCCAAACCAGAGAGGATGAGCCGATCCCGGATTTCTTTGTTCCAACTTGCCGCTGCCCCATCCAAACGGATATCTGAATTTCCTTATGTGCCGCAACCGGGTCCAAGCCGTGATGCTCCTTCTGTCCGCCCAGGTGGGGTTCGCTTCCCCTCTGCGGACCACCATAGAAGTCGGCGTCGATGGCGGACCCTCCTCCGGGCGCCGTTCCGAGATTCCCTACGATTCGTCGCAGATCCGGTTTGAAGTGAAGCCCCGTCCGGGGTTCATCCGGCATCGCCTTGTCGGTTACGAGACGGATTGGAGCGAACGGACCGGGGAGATGTATTTTCTCGTTCGCTTCCTTGATTCCACCGGTGACCAGATCGCCCAGCAGTCGTTCCTGGTGAAAGGGAAGAGCACAGGCTGGAAAGGTTCCGAAGCCAATTCCGCCGCGACCGACCGCCGCGAATCGATCGTAGTGCCTCCAGACGCCCGCAATGTGGCTGTCACCATCTCATCGGCGGGACCTGCTGCAGCAGTTGGGATCTTCGCCATCAGCCATCTCAACGTAACGGCACGGAACGATGCTGCGGCACCGCGGGTGCTGATAGGCGCCGATGTGTCCACCGACTGGGCAAAGGGGGGAACGCGTCCTTCCATGGCATCGCTCCGCCACGACCGGGAAGGCACTCCGGTCTACTGCATCACCGATGACGACGTCAACGGACACGCGGACTGGAAGACGGTCGTCAACCCTTCCTCCCGGATCTCACCCGGCGAAACTCTCGAATTCACCTGGAAGGAAGTCTTCTGTACCGGGATGGGGGATCCCTTCAAGGTCCAGTATGGGAAACTTCCCCCGGGAGACTACCGCTTTGAGGTCGAATCGCTCGGCATCTCGGGCATTTCCCCGGATGGACTTGCCGTTTTCGAAGTCCGGGTGGCGTCGCCGTATTGGAGAAACCCCTGGTATTTGGCCGCATTCTTACTGGGTGCTGCCGGGATCTCCACTCTCGTGGCCCGACATCTCGTCCGGAAAAAGATTCAGATGCACTTGCGGGAGGCACGCATGATCGCGGACGAGCGGCTCCGGATCGCACGCGACCTCCACGACGATCTCGGGGCCCGGCTTTCGCACATTTCCCTTCTGGGCGCCCATGCGATGAGCACCGCCCCAACCCCCGAGGCAATGCGCAATTTCGGTGAGATCGCGTCCATGTCGCGGGAACTTGTCACTTCGCTTTCCGAGTCGGTCTGGATGCTCAACTCAAAAAACGACCGACTCGGTTCCCTCACCGACTATCTCTGCCGGATGGTCGGCGGGTTATGCCGTCCGCTGGACATCAGTTGCCGTATCGACGCGCCCCCACCTGCGGACGAGGATCTGCCTGTCACAGGCGAGCTCCGTCACAACGTGACCATGGCGGTCAAGGAAGCGGTGAACAATGCGCTCAAACATTCGGAAGCCACCGAGATCCGCCTCAAGGTGGACGCCGATGACCGAGATCTGGAAATACGCGTTTCAGACAATGGCAAGGGGCTTCATGAACCCATCGGCGCGGGCAATGGGCTCGAGAACATCAGGCAGAGGATGAACCAGATAGGTGGATCAGTCGAGATCGGAACAAACGGAGGATGTGGGACGGCCATCCTTCTGCGGGCGCCCCTCGAACATAAGGCCGTCCGGAAAGCTCCCTATCCGTGATCCCGATCATGAACGGTATTTGAGGATGGCTTCAACCTTGCTGCGGACCTGCAGCTTCACGCAGATTCTCTTCACATACGTGCGGACCGTTTCGACCGTTATGTCCAGCTTGTCCGCCACTTCCTTGTAGATATAGCCACCAGCCAACATTTCCAGCACCTCGCGTTCGCGGGTGGAAAGCCTCGCGTTCTCATCCTCCGTTTTTTTCTCCGCTCGGAAATATTGTACAACCTTCCGTGCAATGTGGCTGGAAAAAGGGGCACCGCCATTCTGGACGTCGCGGATCGCATCATAGATTTCCCGCGGATCGCTCGATTTGATGAGGTATCCGCTTGCTCCGGCCTTGAGCGCACGGAAGAGATTATCCTCCTCTTCGTAGGCGGTCAGCATCACGATTTCCAATCCTGGAAGCTTCCGTTTCAGTTCCGGGATGCAGTCGATGCCGGAAGCCCCGGGGAGATTGATGTCCATCAGGATGACGTCAGGGGGATGGGATGGTATTTTTTCCAGCGCCTCCTCCGCCGATGAAACGGCATAGAGGCATTCTATGTCATGGGAGCAGGACAGGATTTCGATGAGCTGCTTCTGCAGACGGACATCATCCTCCACCAGCACGACTGTTTTCGTTGGTTCGCTCATCGATGCCCTGACCATCGCAGATACCGGGATTTCAACAACCACGTTGTCCGTCGCATATCGTCCCCGTTTGCGGGGACATGCGTCCCTTTTCCTTGCGAACCCACGGCGACCGGCCCTATTCCGGAAGTTCCATGAGAATCCACCTGCTCATTCCGCCCCTCACCGCGCTCTCCGTCTGTCTCGGTCAGGACGCAAACTTCCCGGCGATGCCTCCCGTGGAAGCGCTGTCGCCCCAGGAAGCGGCAAGCTCTTTCGAAGTGCCTGATGGTTACCGGATGCAGCTCATGCTTTCCGAGCCGCAAATCGCCGAGCCGGTGGCCACCGTGTTCGATGGGAACGGGCGTATGTTCGTGGCGGAAATGCGGACCTACATGCAGGACATCGATGGCAACGGCCAGATGGAGAAAACCAGCAGGATTTCCATGCATGCCGACGAGGATGGAGACGGAACGTTCGAGAAGCACACGGTTTTCGCCGAAGGTCTGCTGCTTCCCCGCATGATGCTGCCACTCGGAAAAGGGCAGCTCGTCATCAATGAAACCAACAGCAACGATCTGTTCCTGCTCACGGACGAGAACGGCGACGGAGTGGCGGACAAAAAGGAAATCTGGTACCGGGGCGGACCCCGTGGAGGGAATCTCGAACACCAGCCGAGCGGCTTGGTCTGGGCCCTCGATAACGCCATCTATACCACGCTCAACAGCATCCGCCTCAGGTGGACTCCCGATGGAATCAAGAAAGAGGAAACGAAACCGAACGGCGGGCAATGGGGACTTGGCCAGGATGACCTGGGCAACCTCTGGTTTGTGAACGCCAGCGGTGAACGCGGTCCAAACACGTTCCAGGCATCACCTGTCTATGGAATGTTCAATCCGCCCGAGCAATTCGACATTGGTTTCAAGGAGGTCTTCCCCTTGGTCGGGGCGCGCGACTTCCAAGGTGGGCCCAGCCGGGTCCGGGAGCCGGATGGAACTCTCACCGGCTTCACAGCTTGCGCGGGCATCGACGTTTATCGCGGCGATCAGCTTCCAAGGGAGCTTCTGGGCAATGTCTTCTTCGGCGAGCCGGTGGGGCGTCTCGTCCGCCGGACTGTCGTCACCAACGATGGCGGCTTGAAAGTCCTCTCAAATCCCTACCAGAGGACGAAGTCCGAGTTCCTGCGTTCCACTGACCTCTGCTTCCGTCCGGTGAATTTCACCAACGCTCCCGATGGCACGCTGTACATCACGGACATGTATCGCGGCATCATCCAGGAGGGAAACTGGGTCAGGCCGGGCAGTTATCTGAGAAAAGCGGTCGAACAATATCAGTTCGACAAGGTTTCCGGTCACGGCCGGATCTGGCGCTTGGAACACAAGGACACCCGTCCCGTGAAACAACCGCGCATGTATGACGAGACTTCCGCCCAACTCACCGCCCACCTCTCGCATCCCAATGGCTGGTGGCGGGACACCGCGCAGCGACTCCTTGTCCTGAGGCAGGACAAGACGGTCGTCCCGGTGCTGGAGAACATCGTCCGGAGTGAGGGAAATCCATTCGCGCGCATCCACGCGCTCTGGACCCTCCAGGGTCTGGGTGCGCTCACCCCGCA
This sequence comes from Luteolibacter sp. SL250, assembly GCF_026625605.1. Taxonomy (NCBI): domain Bacteria; kingdom Pseudomonadati; phylum Verrucomicrobiota; class Verrucomicrobiia; order Verrucomicrobiales; family Verrucomicrobiaceae; genus Luteolibacter; species Luteolibacter sp. SL250. The sequence continues at coordinate 1,293,506 of NZ_CP113054.1, read as the reverse complement.
AATCATCCGCGGGCAGATGGCGGACGCGGACCCACAGATACGTACGAATGCGATTCGCGTCAGCGAAACCCTTTTCCTCAACGGAGACTCTTCTTTCCAGAAGGACATTCAGAATCTCGCCAAGGATCCGGATCCGGCCGTGACTCTCCAGGGCATCCTGACAGCGAAATATCTCGCGTGGCCCGACCACATGAAATTCATCCAGGAAACGGTTGAAGGTTCTTCAGCCAAAGGCGTCACCCAGATCGGAAGACACCTTCTCCAAGGCGGCCAAAATCAGGCGGGAATGTCCGACCAACAACGTCTGGTCATGAAGAAGGGCCAGGAGATCTACAATTCCGTCTGCGCGGCGTGCCATGGCATGGATGGCAAAGGGAGTGAGATTGCGGGACTGAAGGGAGCGATGCTCGCGCCTCCTTTTGTCGGCTCCAAGATCGTGAACAACAATCCAAACGGCGGGATCTACGTCCTTCTAAAGGGTCTCGAAGGTGAGATCGAAGGGAAGAAATACGAAGGCCTGATGATCCCGATGGGCGGGGATGACGACGAATGGATCGCGTCCGTCATGAGTTACATCCGCAACAGCTTCGGCAACCGGGGGAGCTTCATCCAGCATGCCGACGTCGCACAGGCACGGAAGGACACCGCTTCCCGGACCACACCTTGGACCTACCAGGAACTCATGGACCGGCTGCCCCAATATATGCCGGCATCACAAATCAAGGTCAGCGCTTCGGAGAAGAGCGGCGACGCGGTCCGCGCCGTCGATGAAAGTGCCGGATCCCGCTACACCACCGGCAAGTTCATGCTTCCCGGCATGTGGTTCCAGGTGGAGCTGACAAAGCCAGTCAAGGCATCCGGGATCATCCTGGACACCCGCGGTTCGGTGAACGACTACCCGCGCGGCACCGAAGTTTCGATCTCCGACGATGGCAAAACGTGGAGGGTCATCGCCAGGAAGCCGGAGGAAAGGAATCCTCTGACGGAAATCTCCTTCACCCCAGTCACCACGAGATTCATCCGTGTGACCCAGCTTGGATCAGCCAAAGGGAACTTCTGGTCCATCCATGACCTGAAGGTGCTGCAAGCACCGGCCAAGCGGCCCTGAGGTTTCCGCCTGCCGCACCGGCCGCTGGCCATCCGCGCCAGCAGCCGGGTAACGGAAGGTCAGACCGGATCGGTCAACCGGCACGCCCCCCCTGATCCTCCCGGAGATGTCCGGCAAGATCGGGGCTGTGGCCGGAAAGGAGAAATCATTTCCTCCGGCGGCCGAGGAGAACGCCTGCGGTTCCCACAACGAAAAGCGCCGCGGAGCCGGGCTCCGGGATGACGCTTCCTTGGACGTTGATCATATCAATCCGTGCGCTCGAGCTCCCCGTGGCCGTCGAGTCGATCGGCTGGGTGACGTTGATCCGGAATGTCACCCCGGAGGTGAAGCTGCTGAAGTCGATACCGGAAAGATCCGCCGTTCGGGTGACGATCGTCGAATTGACCTGTGCCGTATTCGGGGAGAGGGAAAGGTTCATGAAGCCGGAAGGGTCCGAGGCACTCCCGTACTGCAGCGTGTAGTTCGCGCCGCTCGCCTGCGCCGTGGCGAGGTTCGTGAGGAAGGAAAGCGAGGTCAGTGAGATGATCTGTCCCGGACTCGCAGCACCGATGGTGAAGGAGATGTAGGTTCTTGCCGCGGCTCCCGATACCGGCGGGCTTTCTTTGCCGATGTTTCCAAAGGTCACCGCCAGCGTCCCTCCCCCGGTCACTCCGGTTAGATCGGAGCCGGATCGGACAAATGTTCCGGTAGGTGAGACGGCGGACACGTTCACTCCACTGCCGGTGGTTGTCGGAGAGTAGTCAGGGACGCCGTCGGCGCCTCCGTTGAAATTATACTCCACCAGCGTGGCACCGCTGCCGAGGGCTGTCGAGATTGCGAGGATTCCTCCGATGATCGAAATTTTCATGGTCTGGGAAGGGTTGCGATCTCAGGATTCCGGATGCGCTCCAATGCGCCCGCAGAAGACGGATCGCCACAATCATGATTCCGTAGTGACCCGAAAGATAGTCCCCGAAAATGGGGACAGCGGCCTGGCGACCGGCATGCCCAACGCAGATAAACTGGTGCGGGCGGAGCCGGGCCTGTCCCCTATTTAAGGACTCGTGGCCTGACACCGGCCTGCTTACGCTCCCCGACTCCCAGTGCAAGTCTCATGATGAATCGTCTGCTTCCGCCCACACTCGCCGCGCCGCTTCTCCTTCTCGCGTTCTGTCCACCTCTCAGTGCGGCTGGGGCTAAAACGCCTTTCACGACCGTGGAGGCGGAGTCAGGAAATCCCGGCGGAGGCGCCGCGGTGAAGCGCTTCATCATCGGCAGCCCGGTGCCGACGGTATCCACCAAGGAACTCGAGGCATCAGGGGGGGCATACGTCACCCTGTCCCGCACGGGCGATTCCATCTCCTGGAGGAATCCGGTCGCAGGCGCGAACACCATCGTCATCCGGAGCTGCATCCCAGATACGGACGACGGCAGTGGCCAGGAGTCCACCATCAACCTCTACGTGGACGGCAAATTCCGGCAAGCCATCACAGTGAGTTCCCGACAATCCTGGGTCTATAGAAAGGCAGCTCCCGTTATCAACAATCCGCAAGGCGGGGGCATGCCCTATCACTTCTACAACGAGGATCGCGCGATCCTGGCCGGTCCGCCCATCCCAGCGAATGCAACGGTCGAACTCCGCAAGGACGCTGCGAACGGAGCCGAATACTACGATATCGATTGCATTGATTTCGAGAAGATCGCCCCACCGCTGCCTCGACCGGAAAATTCCCTGTCCGTCCTGGACTTCGGCGCGGATCCCGCGTTCCAGGCTGACTCCACCGAAGCGATCGCCAGATGCATCGATACGGCGCGGGCTGAGGGCAAGTCCGTCTGGATTCCCGCCGGAAAGTTCATGCTGAATTCCCTCAAGGGGGGCGGCCTGAATCTCACCGGAGTAACGGTGAACGGCGCGGGCATGTGGCACACGATGCTTTACCGCAACATCCCTCTTCCTCCTCCGAAACTGCCGTGGCGCTCGAACATCTCGCTCGGGACCGGTTCGGTGCTCCGCGATGTTTCGATCGGGTCGAACGCGATCTACAAGGCCATCGGTGGTGTAAGCGGCGACGACTATGGAGTCACATCATCCGGAGAGAACTGGCTGATCGAAAGAATCTGGGTCCAGCATTGCGACGCCCAATGGCTCAGTGGAAGCAATGGGGTCATCCGTGACAGCCGCGTGGCGGACAGTTGGGCGGACGGCATCAACGTCAACAACGGCAACACCCCCAGCCCGAACAAGCGCGGGATGAATCTCACGGTGCAAAACAACTTCGTCCGCGGCGCGGGCGATGATGGGATCGCCGCATTCTCCGATGCCGGAAGCAAGGGAGACAATTCGCAGATGGATGGCACGAGGATCCTGAACAACACCACCGTAGCCACCTGGTGGGCGAACGGACTGAGGATCGCCGGAGGGAAGAATGTCGTCGTGAAGGACAATCTGATCATGGACGTCGCCGCGAACAACGGCATGGAGATCTCGATCTTCGGTGACACCAGCCAGCCTCTGGAGTCCGCGACAATCACCGGCAATGTGATCCACCGCGGCGGAGGATGGAACACGATCCGCCACGGCATCAACATCGGTGGCGGGGAGAACGTCCAGGCCAGGATAGTCTTCAGTGACAATGTCATCATTGATTCCCGCCGAATGGGGGTGAAAGTGGGCGGCAAGCTGTTGGATCTGACCTTCCGGAACAACGTGATACGTGGCTCTGCCTCGACGGGAATTCTTATCGGGAAAGGCATGACGGGACGCGGCATATTCAGTTCCAACCGGATTATCGAACAACGGGACAGCCTGCCGGAATTCACCAATGAATCCCCTTCCACCTTTCGCGCCGAACTCTCCAACAACGCTTGGTAACCGCGAGCCGATCCGGAGCCAGCAGGAGCCGATGAACATCCCAAGTGGCACGCCGAAAACTGGTGCCAACCCCATCATCCCGCCCACCCCCACCCTTTACACCCGCCCGGGTTGGGCGTAGATGGAGCCACGATGAAACCCATCATCCTCCTCACGCTGCTTGCCACGCCGTGCCTGGCGCTGGACTACAAGCGGGACGTCCTGCCCATCTTCGAGAAGAAGTGCTTCGACTGCCACAGTGCGGGAGCGGAGGAACTGAAGGGCGGGCTGCGGCTGGATGACGAGGAGCATTTCTTCAAGCGCTTCGCGAAGAACGATGTGGTGGTGCCGGGCGATTGGGATGCGAGCTACCTGTTCGTGACCGTGGTGATCCCGCCAGGAGAAAAGGGAACGATGCCGCCGAAGAACAAGGGAGAACGGCTGACGGAGCAGGAGATCATGACGGTGGCGAAGTGGATCCATGAGGGCGCGAAGATCGGCCGGGAAAAGGGCGAGAAGGGCTCCGATGAGATGGAGCCGTCGAAAATCCTGAAATTCCACAACGGCCAGCTCCTTAGGGAAGGCGAGGAGGCTCCGGTCGCGGAGGCGATGCCGGAGTGGGAGGAGTGGACGAACCGCGATGGCCAGAAGATCACCGCGAAGTTCATCAAGGTGGCGAATGGGAAGGTGAGCTTCGAGCTGAAGGGGGAGAAGAAGGTGGACTACCCGCTGGAGCAACTGTCGGAGGAAAGCCGGAACCGGATCCTGCAACGGGTGGAACCCGACATGACACCGATGCGGTGAGCCCCCCCGGGGCGGGGACCGTGTATTTAGCTGCGATTTCTTTACTATCCCGAGAGGCGTATCAGATGCTAGATTCGCCCGGTGAAATCAATGACCCCACCGGCGGAAGCGCGATTCAGCAGGATCAGTGTTCCGCTGATCACGTCCCTGATCGTCGCTCTCTGTGGGTTGCTCTATTGGCAGGCAGGACAGCTCCGCAGCCACCACCGGTGGGTTTCACACAGCTATCAGGTCCGCCTTGAGATCGAGGAACTGGACCGCAACATGCGTGAGGCGGAGAGCATCCAGCGGGCAATGTTGCTTACAGGCAGCCAGTCATCGGTATTGAGGGAGAATTTCGACAAGCTTCTGGAGTCGGTGCGCGCCCACCACGCCAACCTCCGGCAGTTGGTCACGGACAACAAGGAGCAGTCCGCTTTGGTCGATGCCGTGACCCCGTTTCTGTTCTCGCGGCTGGAGACCCTGGACCGCAACTCGAATGATCTCCGGAACCTCAACGGGAGCGGACGGTCGGAACGGATTCTCGCCGGTGTCGCGGAGACGGACCGCATCGAAGATCTCCTCGAGGAGATCCGCAAACTGGAGGACGGACTTCTCACGGAAAGGGCGGACGCCACGCACTCTGCGGGCTCACGGCTGCTGATGCTTGCAACCGGTGGATCCGCGCTCGGTGTCGTGGTGATGATCATCGCCATGTTCCAGGAGGCACGCAACCGGAAGCAGCGCCGCCAGTACCAGGACCGCCTGGCGGAGGCACGGGACACGGCGCTCGATTCGGTGAAGGCGACTTCCGTTTTCGTCGCATCCGTCAGCCATGAGATCCGGACGCCCATGAACGGGGTGCTGGGGGCCGCGGACCTGCTGCGTCGTGACGACCGGCTGGACCGCCGCCAGATCGAACTGGTCGACACCATCCGCTATTCCGGGGAGGCGCTGCTGGATCTGGTCAACGACATCCTGGACCTGTCGAAGCTCCAGGCCGGGAAGATGGAGTTCATCCGCGAGGACTTTTCCCTGGCGGAAGTGCTGGACGAAAGCCTGGCGCTGTTCGCCGACGCAGCGGGCAAGAAGCACCTGGAGCTGGCCCACCGCATCAACAGCGAGCTGCCACGCCACCTGCGCGGGGATCCACGCCGCGTCCGCCAGGTGCTCATCAACCTCGTCGGCAACGCGGTGAAGTTCACGGAGAAAGGCAGCGTTTCCATCGAGGTCACCTCACGCGGCCAGGAGGAGGACGACCGCCCGGTGCTGTTGTTCCGCATCACGGACACCGGACCGGGTGTGTCAAAGGAGGAGCAGCAGCATCTTTTCCAGGCGTTCACCCAGGTGAACATCAAGCTGAACCGCCGCCACTCCGGGACCGGGCTGGGGCTGGCGATCTCCCGGGAGATCGTCGAACGGATGGGCGGCACCATGGGGGTGGAGAGCGTGCCGGGGCAGGGCAGCACCTTCTGGTTCACCGCCAGGTTCGACCGCGCGACGGTGGCGGAAGACCAGAGCGAGCGGCTCTGCGACGGCGGCACCCTGCTGCTGATCGAGAGCCGGGAAATCACCGCCACATCGGTCGCCCAGCATGTCGATGCGTGGGGGATGCGGGTGACCACCGCCGATGATGCGCCCACGCTGGACGGCATCGGCGTCATCCCGGATCTCGCCGCCGTGGTCATCGGCCAGCCGCACAGCGAGAGCTGGGAGGAAGTGGCCACGAAGATCCGCGAGCGGGCCGACGCCGCGGGCAAGCCGATGTTCCTCCTCAACCACGGCGCGGAGGAACCTTCCCCGGCCGCGCTCGCACGGGCCGGGATCGGTGCCTGCCTGCGGTTCCCTTTCCGTCCATCGGACCTTTACAACCTGCTCACCACCGACAACGGGCCGACATCGACGGCACCCCATGATGATGAGAATCCCCTGCCCGCGGCGCGCATCCTGCTGGTGGAGGACAACCCCATCAATCAGCGGATCTTCGGACGCCAGCTCGAGGTGCTGGGCATGGAGGTGGAGTTCCGCGGCGACGGTGGCGATGGAGTGGCGGCGAGGCAGCAGGAAACCTTCGACCTGATCCTGATGGACTGCCAGTTGCCGACGATGGACGGCTTTGAGGCGACGCAGAGGATCCGCGAATGGGAAGCCGGCACCGGCAGCCCGCGGGTGCCCATCATCGCCATCACCGCCCACGTCATGATCGGCGATGCGGAGGCCTGCTACCAGGCGGGGATGGACGACTACCTGCCTAAGCCGTTCGACCTGACGAAGCTGAAAGCGAAGCTGGGGCGCTGGCTTGTCACTCAGGAGACAGAGGATCAAGCGTCAGCCCCTGCGGAGGAAACGATGCCCGTGCTTGATGCCACCCAGCTCACCGGATGCCTGACCGGGGATGCGGCACTGGACGAGAGCCTCTTGTCCGACTCCCTGGAAGAGATCCACCGGGGGCTGGACAGGATGAAGGGCGCGATCGACACCACCGAGGATGCCGTCTGGCGCAGCGCCGCGCACCGCGCGCTCGGCACGGCCGCCGTGCTGGGCTTCGCCGAACTGGCCTCCCTGCTCCGCTCCGCCGAACATGACGACGGTGACTGGACCAAGCGGGCCGCCGGATTCCGCCTGTTCCAACCTGCGGTCGCCAGGGTACGCGTGGCGCTCGGGCAAGCCGGCCATCTCCCGGCGGAGGGAACTATGCGTTCGGCCTGACCTGGAATCCCTTGCGCTGCATGTCCCCCCATCCCTGCTTGCCCTTGAGGAACTGCCAGATCCCCATCACCCGCCAGAAACTGTTGAGCTGCCGGTAGCCCAGATTCTCCACGATGGCGCCCAAGCCCATCCACCAGAGATCGACGGCGCGGCCATGGCGGCGCAGCACGAACTCCGACAGGACGAACGAACCGAGGCTGAGGCTGATGCCGAACCCGAACACCACCGCGCAGTAGGCGAAAAAGAACTCGATGCTCAGGATGCCCGCCAGCGTGCAGAGGGGCACCAGCAAGAGCCCCACCATTTCAAGTACCGGACTGACCACGTCAAAGAACAGGAACTGCGGCATCGAACTCATGCCGACCGATCCATAGCGCGGAGAACCGATCATGGTGCGGTGGCGCCACAACGTTTCACAGAGCCCCCGCTGCCAGCGGGTTCTCTGGCGCGCCAGAATTTTCAGGGAGTCCGGGGCCTCCGTCCAGCAGACCGGGTCGGGCACATGCCAGACCCGCATCGGGGCGCCGGTTTCCGAGGCGTGGCGGTACATCCTCACCACCAGCTCCATGTCCTCCCCCACGGTGCCGTGGGCGTAGCCGCCCATTTGAAGGAGCCTGTGACGGTTGAAAACGCCGAACGCACCGGAGATGATGGTGACCGTGCGGCTGCGCGTCCATGCCATCCGCGCCATCAGGAACGCCCGCACGTACTCGACGGACTGGAAAAGTTCGACCCACCCGCGGGGCGCCCTCACTTCCTCGACCTGCCCCGCCCTCACGCGGCTCCCGTTCACCACCCGGATCGTGCCGCCGACCGCCACCGTTTCCTCCGGCTCGTCGATGAACGGGCGGACGGCCCGCAGCAGCGCTTCGGAATCGAGCAGCGAATCCGCATCCACGGAACACACCAACGGGTGCTTCGCCACATCGAGCGCGGCATTCAGCGCATCGGCCTTTCCGCCGTTCTCCTTGTCGATGACGATGAGGCCCGGCAACCGGGGCGTGCCGTAGATGCCACGCACCGGCTTGTAACCGACCCGCCGGGGCAGGGCCTTGGGCAATGGTGACAGCTCGAACGCTTCGATCAGGCGCTGGAGCGTTCCGTCCTTCGACCCGTCGTTGACCACGATGATCTCAAGCTCCGGATACTGGAGCGTCAGCAGGGAGCGGACGCTTTCCACGATGGTCTCCTGCTCGTTGTATCCTGGAACCAGCAATGTCACGGGCGGGGTGACATCCGAGGTCAGCAACCACCACTCCCGCAACCGCGACGACCTTCTCCTCGCCCGCAGGAACTCGGGGACCGCACCGAACAACTGGACGATGTAGATGCCATTCTGGAAGGTCTGGAGGGTCAGGATCAACAATCCGACGGTCCATACGAAAGCTTCAAATCCGGGGTACAAGAGTTCCATGGTTTCAAGATGAACTGGAGGCGAGCAGGCCGGCCTCTTTGAAAAGTTCGTGCTGCCATGGGTCCGCGGGCTCCCTGCCCTGCAGCCTTGCCCGCCCGCCGAGCTTGAGGATCCCATCCATGGCCGCCCGCCTTACGTCGAAAGATTCATCCAGCAGGAGATCTTCGAGCACCGGAATGACACGTCCGGGGTCCCCGCACACGACCAGCGTTCTCACTGCCTGCTCCCTGACGGACTCCATGTCATGGCGGGAAGCGGCTTCCGCCGCGGCGGCGCCGTCCGGGTCCCCGCTTTCCTGGAGCGCCATCAGGGCCGTGGTGGCGACGCCAGGTGACGGATGACGGACCAGTGGCACGACCAGCGGCGTCCATTCACCCCGTGCGGCGGTGCCAGCCGCCTCCAGCAGGAGGGTCCATCCTTCCTCGCTCCAGCGTTCCGCCAGGAGGGTGGACCAGTCCCGCGTCGCCGTACGCCCCCACTGCCTCATCACATCCCGGGCAAGCAATGATCTGGCCGCCCCGCTCCGGCAAAGCGCGCGCACCACCGGGACGATGTCCTCCACCGCGCCGCGCCTGACCAACGCGGCCGCCGCCTCCAGCACCACCCGCGGATCCCCGTCCTCCAGCGTCCGGTGGAGCTGCCCATCCAGTTCCGCGGAAGGCCCGCACCACGCCAGCAGGGCACATCCCCGGATGCGTTGTTCGGCACCACGCCTGCGCACCAACCGCAGGCCGAAGTCCGCCGCCCGGATCTGCGTCAGCACGGAACTCATACGGCCGCCATACGAACCGCGGAAACGCTCGCCGAACTCCCGCAGGAGGCCGATGACAGCCTCCATCTCCGCCTTGGACCCGGGAATGGGCAGACTTTCCACGGGTTCCGCCCCATCCAGCACATCCAGCAGCCGCTCCATCCAGACGTCGTGCCACCCCGCGTCCAGCCGGTCGCGCCGTTTCGCCGACGAATGGACGACGAGGAGAACGATCCAGAGGATGACCGCACACGTCACCAGTATGGCGGCGATGATCCAGATGACATGGAGCACGAGCATCGGGTCCCTTTCCGTGTCAAAAGCGATGGTGGAAACCGATCGACAGCCCCCGCCGGTCCGTCCCCCCATCGACATCCTCAAATTCGATATCCGCCCGGTATCCCCAGCTCCTGCCGATCGGGCCGCTGATGCCGGCGAACCAGGTCCGCGATCTGAGCACGTCGTTTTCCAACGTCTGCCCGTCGAGGGATTCCGCACCGCTCGCGGCCCCGACCCGCCAGCCGAATCCACTGTCGTAGGTCTTTCCCAGGGAAAGGATCCATCCGTTGGTCGGTGTTCCGTTCTCGAAATCCTGGTGGATCCAGCGGGCGGAGGATTTCCAGCCGCCGCCGAACTCGAAATCCAGTCCGGTCCTGAAGGTGAGCACCCCGCGCGGCACGTACTCCGCATGGCGGATCTCGCCGACCAGGGCCGGCCACTTTTCGAGAGGCTTCCAGGCCAGGCCGCCCTCGCCATACCACTCCGGCGCCCAGCTTGCGTCGGGCGACCCTCCGAGCAACAGGCGCGCTGTCAATCCATCGGCAGGAGTTCCCTCCCAGCCAGCCTCCAGCACAGTGTCCATGCCTCCGAAACGCTCTCCCTGTTCGATCCTGCCCCAGAATCCGCCGAGCGATGTGTCCCAGCCCACCTGCGTCCAGACCGACCACCAGTCCGACCGGGAGGAGCCGTCGAAGGTGCTTCCAGTGACTCCGAAATCCACACGGCGTGTCTTCTCCTCCTCCAGTTCCTGCAGCTTGCGGCGCGCATCCGGTGACGGATCCACCGCAATCGCCGCTTCATAGTATCTGCGGGCCTCCGCACGGTTCTTCCGCTGTCGCTCCAGGTCCCCCAACCCCGTCAGCGCATCGACCTGCACGGGATTTCTGGAAATGACCCGCAGATACAATACCTCCGCTTCATCCGGACGGTCACGCCAACCGGCAATGCGGCCCTGCATCACCACCACGTCATCATCCGCCGGGTTCCTGAGTGCGAGCTTTTCCAGCTCTGCCGACGCCCGATCATAGTCTCCCTGCCAGGCCAGCACGCGGGCCCGTGCCACCTGCAGATCATAGTCGTCCGGTGCGATCGCCAGTCCCTTGTCGAACGCCGCCAACGCCTCGGCATGACGTTCCTGCCACGCCAGCACCGTTCCATAGTGGAACCACGCCTCAACCTGTTCCGGCTTTTCCCTGACCGCCGCGGACAGGCTCTTCTCAGCTTCGCTGAAATTGCCAGCCGTCTTCAGCTCCAGCCCACGTTCGTAGTTCCCCGCCTCGGCGAGCAACGGCCACAGGCCCATCGCAATGATCGCCAGTTTCATGGATTTTCGACACCATCGGAGCACATCAACCGTTTCACCCGTGCAATCAGCTCCGCCGGACTGAACGGTTTCGTGAGGTAATCCACCGCTCCCTCCCCGAGAGCGCCAACCACGTCTCCCTCGCGATTCCTCGCCGTGAGCATGACCACCGGGATATTCCGCAGACTCTCGCGTGCTTTCCACTCACGCAGCACTGCGAATCCGTCCAGCTCGGGCATCATTCCGTCAAGGATCAGCAGATCCGGACGGCTCCGCTCCGCCATCTCCAGCGCTTCACGACCATTGTAGGCCGACTCCACCGAAATTCCCTCCCGCCCCAACTGGTGCGCCAGGATCCGGTGCATGATGCTGTCGTCATCCGCGAGTAAAATTTTCATTTTCCCGGAATTTACAGAACAGCAACAGATCTGGATATCTTCTTTTTTAAAAAATCCACTTATTTTCCAGTACACCCCGGTCCCGGAACCGCCTCTGCTTACTTCCCGAAGATTCCCTTGAGGAGGTCGCGGGTCTCCCTCACGGCCTTCTCCGCCTCGTCGAAGTTTTCGATGCCCTTGCGGATCACTTCCTCCGGCTCGGCACCGAGGTAGCGCTGCGAGTATTTCAGCACCTTGTCCCCGCCGGGCAACTCCTCGAGAATCCTCACCCCGGCAGCAGCGATGAGGCGTTCGCTCAGGTCTTCCTCCGGGTCATCGACGGTGCCGCTGATCTTCACGCGGGTCCAGACCAGCCCCCTCTCCCCCGGGGTGAAGATGGCGGTCTCCGTGCCCCTGATGATGGACAGGACCGCCGGGGCCAGGCCGACCATCAGCTCACCATCCAGTTCCTCGCCACGGATGTCGAGCCGGCCCTGGATGTGGAGGAGGCCTTCGCTGGCGACGACCACATCCGTCAGGCTGACCACGTCGTCTTTCCACGCCCAATCGGAACGCGCTTCCGTGAGAACCAGTTCGCGGAACCTGCGGGTGTCCGCATAGGCGGCCAGGACATCCAGCACAGGCAGGGCGGTCAGCTTTCCGTCGGTGATTCCCAGCGTGCCCCTCGCCACCGTCCCCCCGGTTCCGCCGACCACCGTGAAATCAGATGCCACTTTCCCCGTGATGCGCTTCGACCAGTTCTCCCGCACCAGGTGCTCCAGCCCCACGTCCTGGACCTCCCCCTCAAAGGCGTGGCTCCGCGCCTGCCTGTCCCACTCGCCGGATGCGCGCAACCTGCCGTCACCCCACAGGGTGGCATCCGCGGAGGTGACGAACAGCACGCCCTCCTGGTAGCGGGCTTTCACCCTGCCGATGGCGAGCTGCGGCAGCAACCCATCCGGCAGGCCCAGCGTGCCGCCGCGGATCTCCCCGGAGTAGCTGCCCTTCGTCCGGCCCGCCTCCGCACGGACGGAGATGTCCTCGAGCAGCAGCACCTTCCCGTCCTTCAGCGTCGCGCGGATGTCCGCCTCCCCGATGTCGAATCCGCGCAGCTCCACCTCGTTCGGGTACCATGGCTTCGGGCGCTCTTTCTTCGTGACCGGCGCATCGATTTCCGGCGTCTCCTTTTCCTCCTCTGTCCGGGAGGCGAGGATCTCCGCCTCCAGACGCCGCACGCTGGTGCCCTTGAGTTCCCACACGCCGCGGCTCACTCCACCGAAGCCGATCTCCGTGTGCAGTCCGTCCGCCCGCAAGCGCGCCAGCCGCCCGGTGCCCGTACCCTCAAAAGAGTCCGTATCCACCGCCAGTCCGTCCCAGCGGAAGGAGGAAAACTCACCCTCCACCCCTGCCGCACGGCTCACCTTGGTGGAGAGGAATTTCCTGAAACCCTCGCTGTGAAGATAGTTGCGGAGCGTCAGATAGGCACCGCCGAGGGCCAGTACGCCCGCCACAACCAGCACGATCACCGCACGCCCGAACCAGGCACCGCGTCCTGCCATCCCCCGTCTGCGTGATCTCCCGGTCATCCGGCGAGCCTATTGCGCTCCCCATCTTCTGCAAGCAGGGAACCACGCGAGATCCGCGCGGGGATCAGGCGGTTGCGAGTTCTTCACCACGGCGTTTCCGCCTGCGGAAAATCTTCTTCCAGAGCCAGATCGCAAAGGCCGCGCACAGCACGGCGATGACGAGAAAGACGACGAACGCGACCGCCGGGAAAAGGCCGATCAGCCCCAGGCCGCCGAGCACCAATCCGTCTTCCGTGACGCTTGCCACGGAGTTCGACACCGGTTCTGGTGAGAGATTGAGGAGCGCCCTCACCCCCGCCTTCGTGCCATGGGTGGCGAGCGAGGCACCACCCGCCAGCAACGCGCCGACGGTGAGGACCGCAGGGTCCATTTTCCCAAGCGCCGCCAGCGCGATCAACACACCGCCCACCGGGCGGATGACGGTGTGGACCGCATCCCACAGGGAGTCCAGCCACGGCACCTTGTCCGCGAAAAACTGGATCACGAACATGACTCCGGCCACGCCCAGCACCCAGTCGTTGCCCAGCACGGAGAGTTGCTCATAGGAAGAGGACAGGCCGATCCAGTCGAAGCGGATGGCCAGCCCCGCCACCAGCACGGTCAGGTAAAGGTTCACTCCCGCAAGGGTCGCCAGTCCCAGCGCCACGCCAAGTTGATCGATCACGCTCACGGAGGGAGCTTATACCAGAACCGGGCCGGTCTCTCCACTTGAAATGAGGGTGCTATTTCCAACCGTGGCTGTCGCGCCCCGCGGCAGGCTGTGGTTGCGCCGGGACGGCGCAGCTACAGCCATCACTCACTGCGGCGGATGCTGGTCCCATTTTCCCCAGAACGCCTTCGTCTGTCCGGCGTCCGGAATGATCTCCAGGAGCAGCATCTTGTCCCGTGGTTCAAACCGGTCGAAATCATCCACCGTCGTGATCCGGAGGTGATCCATGCCCCACAGTTGCGCCCAGCCCGCGAGGTCGGCGGTCTGGGGATTGGTCATGCAGTCGGCGGCGCGCGGACTCATCGACGCCAGCCTTGGCAGGCGCTCGAAGATTTTCCCGCCGCCGTTGTTGATGACCACCAGCACGCGGCCTTCCCCCACGATCTGGTCCAGGACGAACGGTCCGGCGAGGTCATAGAGAGCGGTGAGGTCCCCCACCACGGCCCACGCATCCCCCAGCTCCGCCGTCCAGCCCAGCCAGGTGCTGACCTGGCCGTCGATGCCGTTCACACCCCGGTTCGCGCGCACGCTGCGGATGGGGCGGTCCCGCTGGGAAAAAAGGTTCCACTCCCGGATGGGCATGCTGTTCCCCAGGAACAGGCTGCTGCCGGTGGAGACGTAGTGGGAAAGCGTGCGGAGCAGTCCCGGCTCGCTGTCCGGGTAGGCCTCCAGCAGCTCGTCGATCACGGCGGCGCTGCGGGACGCACCCTGGAAATAGTCCATGGCGTCCTCCGCCGGTTCCATCTCGCCCAGCGCCCGGAGCACCCGGTCCACCGCACCACGCACGACGCCCGACTCCCTGGCGAGACCCGGCAGACCATTCCGGCAAACGGACCACACGGAAACGTCCGGCAGGTTCTCCAGATCCCGCCAGAAGCGCCCGCTGGGCACCTCCCCCAGGCGCAGGATCTTCCCGGGTGGGTTCGCCCGCAACTGGCGGTCGCCATCCGGCAGGGAGAGCATCTGCAGGGCCTCACGCAGCCCGCTGGTCGCCTCCGCCATCACCGGCACTTCCAGGGTCCGGCAGAAATGGAACACTTCCTCCCGCTCCTCCGGTTCCAGGCCGCCGATCATCACCACCAGACCGCGGTAAAGTCCCTCGCGGAGCCAGCGGGCGAGCGCCGCCACATCCAGCCGGTCCTTGGCAGGCTCGAAATTGCCAGAGGCGCCGCCCGTGAAATCCTCATCCCCGGGGACGAATTCCTCCTCAAACTCCACGTTCCAGTGCAGCGGGCCTTTTCCGTCCCATCCCTCCGGAGAACCGGCGAACGCATGGCCGCCGAAGATCCCGGTCTGGTCGATGGACTGCGGCGCACCGGTACCACGGAAGGCCGCAGGCCGGTCCGCCGTCAGGGCGACCAACGGGCGGGCTTGGTAGGATGCCTCCACCACCGCCGGAAGGAGTTCCGCCACGGCGGTGCCGCTGGTGGTGACCACCGCGCAGGGCAGCCCGGTCTCCATCATCCGGCCGAGGGCGAAAAAGCCCGCGCTCCTTTCCTCGAAATGCCGCCAGAGCCTCACATGCCCAGCCTTCTCAGCCCTCGCCAGCGCCTCGATCAGGGCGGCGTTCCGCGCCCCGGCACAAACCACGAACTCGGAGATGCCCGTGCGGATGCAGGTTTCCACCACCTCGACTGCCTTTGTCCATGAACTCACGCGGCTTTGCTAGCCGGTCCAAGGAGCTTCCGTCGATCCTTATCCGCCGGTCCGGCAAAAGGTGAAATCTTTCCTTTGACCTTCCAACGATGGGAAGGATTACGGTCCCCATAGAAGCAACCTGCCCAGACCATGAAGACCCCATCCCAAGCGGAAGCCACCACCCTGCATTCCATCTCCATCGAGGGCATGAGCTGCGTCTCCTGCGTGGGCCGCGTGGAGAGGGCGCTCACCGCCGTGCCCGGCGTCATCCGGGCGAACGTGAACCTCGCCACCGAACGGGCGGATGTTTCCGCCACGCCAACCACCGGCAGGGAGGAGCTGGTGAAGGCCATCGAAGCTGCCGGATACGCCGTCCCTTCCGTCTCCGGCGTGGAGCTGTCCATCCGGGGCATGAGCTGTGCCTCCTGTGTGGGAAAGGTGGAGAAAGCCCTCACCGCCGTACCGGGCGTGGAGTCCGCGACCGTGAACCCCGCCACGGCGACGGCTACCATCCTCCTCACCGGGAGCGTGGAAATCCCGACCCTCATCCGGGCGGTGGAAAACGCCGGCTACACGGCGGTGGAACTGGACCGGAATGAACGGAGTGAGGCGGGACGGGACGGGGAAATGCGGAAACTCCGGCGGGATCTCATCCTCGCGGCGTCCCTTGCGGCTCCCGTTTTCATCCTGGAGATGGGATCCCATGTCATCCCTGGCATGCACCATCTCATCATGGCCACCGTGGGCAAGGCGAGCTGGTGGCTCCAGTTCGCGCTGACCACGCTGGTCCTCTTCCTCCCCGGCATCCGCTTCTTCAAAAAAGGACTGCCGGCCCTGTGGCGGCGCGCTCCGGACATGAACTCACTGGTCGCCGTGGGCACCCTCGCGGCCTATGGCTATTCGCTGGTGGCGACCTTCGTGCCCTCCTGGCTCCCGCCGGGAACGGTGAATGTCTATTACGAAGCGGCCGCTGTCATCGTCGCGCTGATCCTGCTGGGCCGCTATCTGGAGGCGAAGGCGAAAGACCGCACCTCGGAAGCGATCAAGAGGCTGGTGGGACTGCAACCCCGCACGGCACGTGTCCGCAGGGACGGAAAGATCACCGAGGTTCCCGCGGCGGAGCTTTCTCCCGGGGATATCGTGGAAATCCGCCCGGGGGAGAGGATCCCCGTGGATGGCCGGGTCAGCGGGGGCACCAGCTACGTGGATGAGTCCATGATCACCGGTGAACCCGTGCCGGTGGAGAAAATCACCGGCAGCGGCGTGGTCGGCGGGACCGTGAACCAGACCGGCGCCCTGGTGGTGGAGGCGGAGGCCGTGGGCGGGGCCACCGTGCTGGCCCGGATCATCCGGATGGTGGAGCAGGCGCAGGGTTCGAAACTCCCCATCCAGGCGGTGGTGGACCGGGTCACCATGTGGTTCGTCCCGGTGGTGATGGGCCTTGCCCTCCTGACCTTCCTGGTCTGGTTCTTCCTCGGCCCGGACCCGGCGCTCACGCTGGGGCTGGTGAACGCCGTGGCGGTGCTCATCATCGCCTGCCCGTGCGCCATGGGACTGGCCACGCCGACGTCCATCATGGTGGGAACCGGCCGTGGTGCGGAACTGGGAATCCTGTTCCGCCGCGGCGAAGCGCTCCAGCTTCTGAAACAGGCGGATGTCGTCGCGGTGGACAAGACCGGCACACTGACCGAGGGGAAACCCGCCCTCACCGACCTCATCCCCGCGGATGGATTCACCCGGGCCGGCGTCCTGGCCATGGTCGCCGCGGTGGAGGCGAAATCCGAACACCCGATCGCCCGCGCCATCGTCGAAGCGGCGGAGCGGGAGGCCATACCCCTCCCCGCCGTGGAGGCTTTCGCATCTGTCACGGGCTACGGCGTCCGTGCCAATGCGGGAGGAGTGCGCGTCGAGATCGGAGCGGACCGCTACATGACGGAGCTTGGGCTTTCACCGGAGATATTCCAGAACGCGGCGGCGAAGCTGGGCGACGACGGAAAAACCCCGCTCTACGCCGCCATCGGCGGGCGGCTCGCGGCGGTCATCGCCGTTTCGGACCCCATCAAGGAAACCACCCGCGGAGCGATACGCACCCTGCATGGACTGGGCCTGAAGGTCGCGATGATCACCGGCGACAACCGCCGCACCGCGGACGCGGTCGCACGGCAGCTCGGCATTGACGAGGTGATCGCCGAAGTGCTGCCCGACGGCAAGGTGGACGCCGTCCGGCGACTGAAGGAACAATACGGCAGCCTCGCCTACGTGGGGGATGGCATCAATGACGCACCAGCCCTCGCGGAGGCGGACGTGGGCCTCGCGATCGGCACCGGAACGGACATCGCCATCGAGGCGGCGGATGTGGTATTGATGTCCGGCAACCTCGAGGGCGTACCGAACGCCATTGCCCTTTCGAAAGCCACCATGAGCAACATCCGTCAGAATCTGTTCTGGGCATTTGCCTACAATGCGGCCCTGATCCCCGTCGCCGCCGGAGTTCTCCATCCCTCCAGCGGGGTGCTGCTGTCGCCCGTTTTCGCTGCGGGAGCGATGGCGCTTTCCTCCGTCTTCGTCCTTGGGAACGCCCTCCGTCTCAAGCGGTTCCGCCCTCCCTTCCAAACCGTCGGCAAACCATGAACATCGGCCAGACCGCAAAGGCATCCGGCATTTCCGCCAAGATGATCCGCTACTACGAAAGCGTGGGCCTCATCACCCCGGCGGACCGCAGTGGAGCGGGCTACCGGATCTACTCCGCCCGGGACGTGCAGGTCCTCAACTTCATCCGGCGGTCCCGCGATCTCGGCTTCAAGGTCGAGGACATCCGGGACCTGCTGCAACTCTGGCGCGACCGGAGCCGGAAGAGCGCCAGCGTGAAAAAGATGGTGCTGGGCCACATCCGCACCCTGGAACAGAAGGTCGTGGAACTCCAGGAAATGTTGGATACCCTGCGGACGCTGGCTGACTCCTGCTCCGGCGACCAGACACCAGCCTGCCCGATCATTGACACGCTGGAAGCCGGGGTTTCCACCGCCGGAAACGGGCCGGAGGAGATCCCGCAAGGCCAGGCAAGGCACCGGAAAGGAAGGGAGTTCCGCGAAGGCCGTTCCGGAGTCTGACGGACCGGCACGATCCACCCACCCGCACCGCCATCCCCGGCTCCGCTGCCCCGAGGTTCCCCGCCAGCTTGCGTCTCTGTGATCTGGACAAATCCGGAGATTCGCTCACAAAGCATGCTGTACGTTTGAAACCCATGAAATCCATCATCCCGATCCTTGCCCTGCTGGCATCCGCCGTCCCGGGTGGCGCGGCCATCATCATCACCGAGGTCATGAGTTCCTCCCTCCACCCCAGCGGAGGCAGCAACAATGGTGACTGGTTCGAGATCACCAACACCGGCAGCTCCGCCGTGGATCTCACCGGCTGGACCTGGGACGACAGCTCCAGGACTCCGGGCAGTTCGAACTTCGGCTCGCTGACGGTCCTCGGTGCGGGCCAGTCCGCCGTCATCTGTGAGGAACCCATCGGCTCGGAAAGCACCTGGCTTTCCGACTGGGGCATCACCGGCGTGATCGTTTCCAACATCGGCGGGTCATCCTTCCAAGGTCTGGGTGCCGGCGGGGACGAGGTGAACATTTACGACGCGTCACAGACACTGGTGACGAGGGCGACCTTCGGCTCCGCCACCGGGGGTGCCAGCTTCGAGTGGAACACGGCGGGGACTTCGCTGGGAACCAGCGTCATCGGAGAGAACGGAGCCTTCCGGGCCGCCTCCGACGGCATCGGAGGGGCGGGCCAGGATGTCGGCAGCCCGGGATTCGCCCTGGTGCCGGAGCCCGGAACCACGGGTCTTGCCCTGGCCGCCGGTCTGGTCGCTCTGGCCCGCAGGAACCGGCGCGGCTGAAATATCCCCAAGTATTTGGAAATTCGTGGCAATCCCCTTTCCGATTCGGCGCGGATTGTGCTTATTTCGCGCCACGCATGACAGAGACGGCCGGCAACCCCACCCGCGAACAGCTTCGCCTCGAAGGATTTGAACTGATTGATGACACGCTGGGCTACCTGCTGGGCTGCCTGAAGGATGCGCTGCAGAGCACCGGGGAGACCGAGCTGCTGCCCTACATGCCGTGGTCCGGCGTTGAACCGGCCCCGGGATCCGCTCCGGAGGGACTTCCCCAGCTTTACTCCATCGGCTTCCAGCTCCTGAACATGGTGGAGGAACGCGTCGCGGCGGAGATCCGCCGGGAGCGGGAAAAGGTGCTCGGCCCGGAATCCATCCGCGGCCTGTGGCCAAAGGCGCTCAGCGAGCTGCGCGGCATGGGCCTGTCCGCGGAGCAGATCCTGGACGTGCTGAAGGACGTGCGCGTGGAGCCGGTGCTGACCGCCCACCCGACGGAAGCGAAGCGCTCCAGCATCCGCGAGCGGCACCGCGCCCTCTACGACGAGATGGTGCGCAACGAATATCCGAAATACACGCCGCGCGAGCGCCGCAACATCCGCGAACGGGTCGTCACCGTGCTGGAAACCCTGTGGCGCACGGCGGAGATCCACCTGGTCCGCCCGGACATCTACAGTGAGCTGCGGAACTCCATCCACTACCTCCGCGACCTTTTCCCGTCCGCCGTCAACCGCCTGGACCAGCACTTCACGGATGCGTGGCAGGACTCCGGGCTGCCGCTGGAAATCCTGCGCTCGGCAGGCAGCGTGCCGCGCCTGACCTTCGGCACCTGGATCGGCGGGGACCGTGACGGCCACCCGCTGGTCACGCCGGAGGTCACGGAACGCTCGCTGGCGGAACTGCGCCAGGCGGCCTTCCAGCTCCTCCACCGGGAACTCAGCGCGCTGGCGAACCAGCTCACGCTTTCCCGCCAGCTCACGGAGGTGCAGGAGGAACTGCAGGCCCGCATCGACGAGCTTTCCTTCCTCATCACCACGGAGGAAGAGGTGAAACAACTTCTCGACCGCAACGCGGAGGAACCGTGGCGGCAGCTCGCGGACCTGATGGCGCTCGTCGTCAGGCAACAGTCCCATGGCAAGCCGGGCTACAAGTCCCCCGCCGGACTGGCGAAGGACCTGGACCTGCTTTCCCACACCCTCGCGGAGGCCGGATGCCAACTCCTGGACGAGCAGGCCATCCGCCCGCTGAAGCATAAGCTCGAGATGTTCGGCTTCCACCTGGCGAACCTCGACATCCGCCAGAACTCCGAGTTCCACGACAAGGCCATCTCCCAACTGCTCATCGCCGCAGGCGTGGAGGACGGCGCGTCCTACGCGGACTGGGATGAGGAAAAGCGCATCGCCTTCCTGAGCAACGAACTCACCTCCACCCGGCCGTTCCTGCACAATGACCTGCGCATCGGCGAGGAAGCGGACAACGTGCTGGACACCTACCGCGTGCTGGTCCGCCACCGCCAGGAATGGGGCAACGCGGGTCTCGGCTCGCTCATCGTCTCCATGACGCGGAAGCTCTCCGACCTGCTGGGCGTCTATCTGCTCGCCCGCGAGGCCGGGCTGATGGACCTCACCCCCGGCGGCCTGGTCTGCCCGCTGCAGGTGGTCCCGCTTTTCGAAACGATGGATGACCTGGACCGCTCACCCGGCATCCTTTCCGCCTACCTCGTCCACCCCGTTTCCCTGGCCTCCCGCAAGGCCCGCGTGGCAAACGGGGAGCCGGACAGCCAGCAGGTCATGCTGGGATACTCCGACTCCAACAAGGACTGCGGCATCCTCGCCGCCCAGATCGCCCTCCACAACGCGCAGGGCGCGCTGACCAAGGTGGGCCAGGAGCACCAGGTGAACCTTTGTTTCTTCCACGGCCGTGGCGGCACCATCTCCCGCGGCGCGGGTCCCACCCACTGGTTCATGGCCGCGCTGCCGCACGGTGCCATGGGCGGCGGCTTCCGCATGACGGAGCAGGGCGAAACCATCGCCCAGAAATACGCAAACCTGGCCAACGCGACCTTCAACCTGGAGCTGCTCCTCGCCGGAGCGGCGGTGACCACCGCCCGCCACCGCCACAGCGCCCCCGTGGAGGACCCGTGCGAAGCGTTCATGCCGCAGCTCGCCACCTGGAGCCAAGAAGCCTACCAGAAGTTCCTCAAGGCGGACGGCTTCATCGAGTTCTTCCGCCAGGCCACGCCCATCGACGCGCTGGAGAACTCCCGCATCGGTTCCCGCCCCGCGCGCCGCACCGGCAAGAAGGGCTTCTCCATCGGTGACCTCCGCGCCATCCCGTGGGTGTTCTCCTGGACCCAGGCCCGCTTCTACCTCCCCGGCTGGTTCGGCGTCGGCTCCGCGCTGGAGAAACTGAAGGCGACCGACCCCGCCGGATTCGCCGCGCTGAAGAAGGCGCTCCCCTCCTCCACCTTCATGAGCTACGTCCTCACCAACGTGGAGACCAACCTCGCCTCCGCCAACCTGGACCTGATGAAGGACTACTCCTCCCTCGTGGAGGACAAGGAACTGAAGAAAAAATTCCTCGGCATGGCCGTGGATGAGTTCAACAAGACCCGCGAACTGCTGGCCGATCTCTTCGAAGGTGAAATGGCGGACCGCCGCCCTCGCATGGCGAAGACCCTGGACATCCGCGAAGCCCCGCTGCGCGTGCTCCACCAGCAACAGATCGACCTCCTCCGCCAGTGGCGTAACCACCTCGCCCACGACCGCAAGACCAAGGCCGACGCCCTGCTGCCTAAGCTGCTGCTCTCCATCAACGCCATCGCCTCCGGCCTGCGGACAACGGGTTGAGCGTTCGCCGTCGTGGGGTAGCGAAGCTCGTGAGAGCTTCGGCGGGGTGGACTCCACCCATCCCACGACGATGGACTCCCCTTGATGCCCTGTCCGCCGGATACGGAGCGGGAGGGTCCTGGCAACTCCTCCCAGCCGAACCTCTCACGAGGTTCGCTACACAAAAAAGCGCCGGTATCGCTACCGGCGCTTTCTTTGAAAACAGATCCTGCGTGCTTACTTCGCGCCGAAGCGCTTTCCGGCCTCTTCCCAGTTCACGACGTTCCACCAGGCGGCCACGTAGTCAGGGCGCTTGTTCTGGTAGTTGAGGTAGTAGGCGTGTTCCCACACATCGAGGCCGATGATCGGGGTGCCGAGATCGGAATCCGGGACGATGCCCTTCATCAGCGGGTTGTCCTGGTTGGCGGTGCTGACGATCTTCAGCTTGCCGTTCTGGGAAATGAGCCACGCCCAGCCGGAGCCGAATCGCTTCGCGGCGGCCGCGCCGAACGCGTTCTTGAACTCGTCATAGGAACCAAAGGCCTCGTCGATGGCTTTGGCCAGATCTCCGGATGGCTTGCCGGACTTGTCCGCCGGGGTGAGGATCTTCCAGAAGAAGTCATGGTTCCAGTGGCCGCCGCCATTGTTGCGGATGGTGGTGCGGGCCGCTTCATCGCTGATGGAGGGCAGGTCCGCCACCAGATCCGCCAGGGACTTTTCAGCCAGCTTGGCATCCTTCGCCAGCGCGTCGTTCAGGTTCTTGATGTAGGCGGCGTGGTGCTTGCCGTGGTGGATCTCCATCGTCTTCGCGTCGATGTGCGGCGCGAGCGCGTCGAACGCATACGGGAGCGGGTCCAGCTTGTAAGCCTCCGCGGCTCCGGCGGCAGCCGGAAGCACGGCGGCGGTCGCGGCGAGCGCACTGAGCTTCACGAAAGTCCGGCGATCAAGAGGGTTGTGAGGTTTCATGGTCTGGGTAGTTAGAGCCGCAGCCGCGGGAATGCAAAAAGGAAATTGTATCAGATATCAGCCCGGATGTCCGGCCGTCTCCAGCGCCAGCACCGCCGCGCCCACGATGCCGGCCTCATTCCCGAAGCGTGCCGGGACGATCTTCAGGTCATCCTTGAACGGACCGGAAAGCTGCTCGTGCAGGTGTTTGGTGATCGGGTCGAACACCAGCTTGCCCGCCTTCGCCACGCCGCCGCCGATGATGATGGCGTCCGGATTCAGCAACCAGCAGCAGTTCATCGCCGCCGTGGCGATCATGCGGCCCACGTCGTCCCAGATCTTCAGCGCGATGGGGTCCCCCGCGTTCGCCGCCGCCGCCAGGGCCGCCGGGCTGCACTGCTCCGCACCCTTCGGGTCACCCGCCGCCTCATAGGCCACGCGGGCGCTCGCCGTGATCTCATTGTTGCCGACGTAGTCCTCCAGCGCGCCGAGGTTGCCATAGGCACCCGGGCGGCCCTGGTAGTCGATGGACGTCTGGCCGATCTCCCCCGCGCCGTGGCGCGCCCCACGCACCAACTGGCCGTTGGCGATGACCGCACCGCCCACGCCCGTGCCCAGCGTCATGCAGATCAGGTGCTGGAAACCACGGCCCGCGCCCTGCTTCCACTCCGCGAAGGCCATGCAGTTCGCGTCATTCTCCACGGTCACCGGCAGGCCGGTCTTCGCCTCCAGCAGCGCCTTCAGGCCGATGTTCGTCCAGCCGCGCACGTTCGTGAGATTATAAACCGTGCCCGTCTCGAAGTTCACGAAGCCGGGCATGCCGACGCCGATGGCCTTCACGCCGGGGTGCCGCGCGCGCAGGTCCTCCACCGTCCGGGCGATCGCGTCGATCAATTCCTCCGGGCCTTCAAACTCGGGGGTCGCGATGGGTGGCGCATGGTCGATGACTTCGCTGCCATCCACCACTCCGGTCTTCACCGAGGTGCCGCCAAAATCGATTCCAATCGCAAGAGGTGTGTCACTCATTTCCGCGCCCATCCCTAACGGATCACCGGGGAATGGCACGTGTTTTTTCTTCAGGAAAACACCCTCGCCGCGACTCGCCGCAGGCCATCCAGCGTCAGCTCCGCGTCCACCTGCTGGATCTCCGGCAGCCCCTGCGCGATGAGGGCCGCATCCCCGCCTGTGGCGATGATCTTCAGCTCCCCGGGCAGCTCCTCCCGCAGCCGCTCCAGGATGCCCCTCACCAGCCCCCGGTAGCCGAAGACAGCCCCCGCCTGCATGGCATGCACCGTGGATTTCCCGATGGCGGACGGCGGTTCCTCCAGCTCGATCTCCGGCAGCAGCGCCGTTTTCCGGCTCAGGTAGCCGGACATGGCGCCCAGCCCGGGGGCGATCACCCCCCCGCAGTAGGCGGGCTCCCCGGAAACGATGTCGAAGGTCACCGCCGTGCCGAAGTCGATGACGATGGCGGGCGCCCCGTGCCGCCCATGCACGCCCACCGCATTCGCCAGACGGTCCGCACCGATCTGCTGCGGCAGCGGGTAGTCGATGGCGATGCCCAGCGGACTCCGCCAGCCCAGCAGGTGCGTCGGTGCCCGGCCTGCGAAAAATTCCTCCAGGATGGCCGCCTTTGCCGGAACCACAGAGCCGATGAGCACCGCGTCATAGGAAATCCCGGCCACCACCTCCGCGAGGGACGCCGGGAAAATCTCCGCTGTCGGGATCACCCCGCGCCACTCCAGCAGGCCGGAGGCATCCCCCAGCGCGAACTTGGTGCGGGTGTTCGAGTTGTCGATCAACAGCCAGGCCATGGGAAATTACCAGCGGGGATTGGAGAAAGTCCTCATCATCCCGTCGTGGATCGGCGGCATGCCTTCGGTGGTTTTGACGGTGAGGACGCCGTCGTTGATCTTCAGGTGCAGTGGGTTGGCCGCCTCCGACTCCGAGACCCAGAACTTGTACCACATCTCCGTGAAGCCGGATTCCGCATTCCCCTGGAAGGTGACATCGGCGGGCTCCAGCGACTTCAGGGTGCCCAGTTGGAGGCGCACCGGCTTCATGAGATCGTGGTTCTCCGCCCCCCCTTTTTTCAGATGGACGGTGATCCAGTAGTAGGAGCGGTCCCGCTTCGCCTGCACCGCCGCGATCTTGAAGCGCGCCTTCGGATCCGGCCCCCACTCGTAGGGAAGGATGAACGCCGCCGCCGCGAACAACGCGGAAACCCCGAGGAGGATGAACAGGAAGATCCGGAAACGGCTGTGCTTCACGGGGAAAGAGGAACCCGCCGCCAGTCCCACTGCAAACGAAAACGGGCGGACCTTTCCAGGTCCGCCCGCAGGGATTCACGTATCAGGAAGATACAGGATCAGTGGCCTTCGTAGCCTTGTTCGCCGTGGTCCACCAGATCGAGGCCGGTTTCCTCGTCTTCCGCACTCGGACGGAGACCGAAGACCGCCTTCACGACGTAGGCGATGACCACCGTGGCAACCACGCTCCAGACGATCGTCAGACCGACCGCTTTGAACTGGGCCATGAGCAGGCCATCGGCGAGGTTCATATCCTTGATGACCGGATGGACATCCGCACTGGCGAAGACACCGGTGAGGATCGCACCCAAGGTGCCGCCCACACCGTGGACACCGAAGGTGTCGAGGGCGTCGTCATAACCGATCGCCTTCTTGAGGTAGGCAACCGCGAGGAAGGGGACGATACCACCGAGGACACCCATGATCATCGCGGAGCTGGCGGAGACGAAGCCGGCGGCAGGAGTGATGACCACCAGACCGGCGACGATGCCGGAGCAGAAACCGAGCACGCTTGGCTTGCCCTTGAAGATCCACTCGGTGAGGGCCCAGAAGAGACCGGCGGTGGCGGCGCAGAGCGTCGTGGTGACGAAGGCGTTGGAAGCGACGGAGTCAGCACCCAGGGCGGATCCGGCGTTGAAGCCATACCAGCCGACCCAGAGCATGCCGGTGCCGACCATGCAGAGCACCATGCTGTGCGGAGGCATCGGCTCCTTGCCGAAGCCGCGGCGCTTGCCGAGGATGAGGCAGAGGACCAGGGCGCTCCATCCGGAGGTCATGTGAACCACGGTGCCACCGGCGAAGTCGATCGCCTTGATGCCCGCTTCAGCGTTGAGAGGACCGCACATCAGGCCCGTTCCGGACCACACCATGTGGGCGAAGGGAAAGTAGACCGCGAACATCCAGAGGATGATGAACGCCATGAGGGAGACGAATTTCATGCGCTCGGCGATGGCACCCACGATGAGGGCGGGGGTGATGATCGCGAAGGTGAGCTGGAACATCGCCCACATGCTGTCGGAGATCCAGACGAAGCCGGCGCCGACATTGCCCGGCTCGACACCCTTGAAGAAGGCATAGGTGAAGTCACCGAACAGGGCGTTGCCCGCACCGAAGCAGAGCGAGTAACCGCAGACGAACCAGATCGGGGTGATCACGCAGGCACAGGCGAGGCACTGGGCGAGAACGGAAAGGACGTTCTTCTTGCGGACCAGACCACCGTAGAACAGCGCGAGACCCGGCAGCGTCATGAACAGGACCAGCGCGGTGCTGACCATCTGCCAGGCGTTGTGTCCCGGTCCCGGACCGGCGACCAATGAATCCGCACCACTTTCCTTGTCCGGCCGTGGCACGTTGTTCATATACGCTTCGATGTCCGCGAGCCGCTCCTCTACGGTTGGCGTTGCCGCAGCGGCGGGGGCTGCCGCAGGTGCAGCCGGAGCCTCAACAGGGGGAGCCGCAGGCGGCGTTTCTTGCGCGTGGGACGGAGCAACCATCGGCATGGCGATCAGGGCGATCGCCGCGGCCGTGGTGGCCCGCAGTTTGTTCAGGTAATGACTGGTCATGGTGGTCAGGGTTGATCGGATGATTCTCCGCCTCGACTTGAGGACGGCGACCCGACAAAAGCATGGCCCATGCCAACTTTTCCGGTTCATCCCCCTTCCATCCTCCGCAAAACATTCAGCCCATTCCTCTTGCGCTGCCCAACCTAACCATCTAACCCTCGGTTGCGACGGCGTAAGCCGCATGCCTAAAAGCTGCTGGACAAATCGTTAGGAAAAGCTAAATAGCTCTTCCAAGATGTCTTCCCGCAGGCCTCCGGCACGCGTGTTTCCATCCGTCTGCCCCCTCTCTCCGGGATCACCAACAGGATCACGGAGAGGGAGCAGCAGCAACCCACACAACCAACAAACAAGATGCGCAACTACAGCAAACTCATCGGCGCCCTGGCAGCTGTGTCCGCTCTCGCGGCCGGCAACGCTTCGGCGATCGACCTCAGCTACAACCTCCACGCAGGCTACACCAGCGAGTATATCTTCCGCGGCCAGAACCTGGGTGCGGACCTTATCGAAACTGGTTTCGATGTCTCCACCGAAGCTGCCGGACTCGCCCTGAGCGCCGGTGCTTGGTACGGTTCCTTCGACACCCCGGGCAACGGCAGCGCCGATGAGCTCGACCTGTACGGCAAGGCCACCAAGGACTTCGGCTTCCTCGAAGCTTCCGTCGGCTACATCTGGTACCACAACTTCGACCGCGCCGGCGTGGATGACGCACAGGAAGTGACCTTCGGCATCGCCAAGGACCTCGGCTTCCTCACCGCGTCCCTCACCTACTTCTGGGACATCGAGACCGACAACGACGGTTACGCACAACTTGACCTCAGCAAGAGCTGGGAGCTCAACTCCTGCCTCGACCTGAACGTCGGAACCGCCCTCGGTTACTACGCGGAGCACGGCCAACTTGCCCACGTGACCACCAAGGTCTCGCTCGACTACGAATTCGTGGAGAACGCCAAGCTCACCCCGTTCGCGGCCTACACCTGGTCCCTCAGCGACGATGTTGATACCCTCAACGCCGGCCTTGAGAACGAGTTCGTCGGCGGCGCGATGATCAGCGTCAGCTTCTGATTCCTTCCGGAATTCGAACGATTACAGGAGCGGTCGCGCGAGCGACCGCTCTTTTTTTGTGCCGCGCCGAAAAAAACGTGTCCACGATCTCTTCCATCGACCCCGCACCACGCCGCTGCTCTCATCCACATCATCCCATGTTCCTCGGCCTCGACTCCTCCACCCAATCCCTCACCGCGGTCATCATCGATCCCGCCAGCGGCGCCATCACCTGCCAGATGGCGGTGAACTTCGGAAAGGATCTCCCCCATTTCCAGAGTCCCAGCGGCTTCATCCCCGACGGCCCGCACGGCGAGGTCCATGCGAACCCGCTGATGTGGGTGGAGGCGCTCGATCTCCTGTTCACCCGGCTCTCCTCGGCCACCGACCTTTCCCTCATCCGTGCCATCGGCGGTTCCGGCCAGCAGCATGGTTCCGTCTATCTGGACGCCACCTTCGACCAGCGGCTCGCGGACCTCGATCCCACAAAGGCCCTCTCTCCGCAGGTCGCCCCGGCCCTAAGCCGCGCCACCTCCCCCATCTGGATGGATACCTCCACCGGGACGGAATGCCGTGAAATCGCCAGGGCCGCCGGCGGCAACAAGAAACTCTGCCAGATCTCCGGCTCGAATGCGACCGAACGCTTCACCGGCCCGCAGATCCGCCGGTTCTCGAAAGCGGATCCTCTCGCATGGTCCCACACGGCGCGCATCCATCTGGTCAGCTCGTTCATCGCATCCATCCTCGCCGGAGAATCCATGCCCATCGACTTCGGCGACGGCGCGGGGATGAACCTCCTGAATCTGGCCGACCTGCGCTGGGACCCCCGGCTTCTCGAAATCACCGCCCCGGACCTCGCTCCGAAGCTGCTGCCTCCGCAGTCAGCCACCGACTTCCGCGGCACCATCAGCCGCTATTTCACGGAGAAATTCCGCCTGCCGGCGGACTGCCGCATCTGCCCCTTCACCGGGGACAATCCGGCCTCGCTGGTCGGCATGGGGGCAAGCACACCCGGCAACGTCGTCATCTCCCTCGGCACCAGCGACACCCTCTTCGCCGCCATGCCGGATCCCCTCACGGACCCCAACGGCTTCGGCCATGTCTTCGGAAACCCGGCGGGCGGCTTCATGTCCATCATCGTCTTCCGCAACGGTTCGCTCGCCCGCGAGGCGCTGCGGGACGCGCTCGGCCTCGACTGGTCCGCGTTCGACAAGGAAGCGTTGTCCACCACGAAGGCCTCCGCCGGGATGAACCTCATGCTGCCCTTCTTCGGCCCGGAGATCACCCCCCGGTTCGACTTCGAGGAGCCGTTCATGGACTTCCAGGAAGAGCCCACACCGGACCTGGAAGTCCGCGCCCTGCTGGAAGGCCAGTTCCTCAACATGCGGCTCCACTCCGAATGGATGGGAGTCAAACCCAACCGTCTCCTGCTCACCGGCGGGGCCTCGAAGAACGACGGCATCGCCCAGGTGGCGGCGGACGTTTTCCAGACACCGGTGGAGCGCATCGACGTCTCGAACTCCGCCGCTCTCGGTGCCGCCCTTATCGCCGCAACCGCCGCCGGACACGACCTTGCCACCCTCCAGGAAACCTTCTGCAGGGTGAGTGGCCCCAGCCTCCAGCCGGACCGCTCCCTGGAAGATCTCTACGAAGACACGCTCGATGACTTCTCCGACCTGCTCGATGAAATGACCGGCGTGAAGTGACCCCTACAACGGCTCGAAGCTCCGCCGCCGTCCTTCGAACAGCACCGTCTCCGTAAAGCCCGCCGCCTTGGCCATCTCCACGGCACGGGCACGATCCCGCGCCACCTCGGATGGCGCATGCGCGTCCGAGGAAATCACCAGGCCGATGCCTGCGGAACAGGCCAGTTCCAGGAAACGCGGCGACGGATACGCCTCCGCACACGGCTTGTGCCAGCCCGCGGTGTTCAGCTCGATGACGCTGCCCGACGCGGCGATGGCGTCGATGACCGGCTCATAGAACCGGTCGAGGTCGCCACCCGGCACATGGGAGAATTTCTTCACCAGGTCAGGATGTCCCAGGATGTCGAAGATCCCGGCTTCCGCCATTTCCGCGTAGGTCTTCCAGTAGTGGGACCACACCGCCTCCACGTCACTCTCCGCCCACCGGCCGAGCCACTTCGGGTTGTCGAAATCCCAGTCTCCCAGGTAGTGCACGGAACCGATGAGGTAGTCCCAATCGTGCCTGGAGGAAAGGTCCGCGATCCACGGCCCGCACCCGGCAAGCCAGTCGCACTCCAGGCCGGAACGGATGGCGATGCGTCCGTCGGCACGTGCTTTCGCACGGTTGATCCAGTGGAAGTACTCCGGCAACTCCCTTTCCGACATCCGCCAATCGTCGAATGGCTCCGGGATGGCCGGGGCATGGTCGGAGATGCCATATTCGGTGAGTCCGGCCGCGATGGCGGCCTCCACGTAGTCTTCCGGCTCCCCCTCCGCATGGCGGCAGAGAGGCGTGTGGGTATGGTAATCTGCGGGCACGGCAGTCTATCAGAATGATCGGGTGGAAACAGGTTGAATGCCGCGGAGCTTTTATCCAGATTCATTCCACGGCGCAAGAGCCGGAGTCCCAATGACCGATTTCCCGAAAGACCCAGCACCCAACGGAACCGTCACCAAACAACTGATCGAACAGCTCCGCCGGCACCCGAAACGGGTCGTGTTCACGGAGGGTGAGGATCTGCGGGTGATCCAGGCAGCCGCACGGCTGGTGGAAATGGAGGCCGTCGCCCCCATCCTCCTCGGGAACCGGGAGCGCATCCGCAACATCGCGAAGGAGCATGAAGTCTCCATGCGCTTCATCCACACCATCGACCCTCCGCTCTCCACGGACTTCAAGCTTTTCTGCCAGCGCGTGGAGAACATGGCCCGCTACCGCAACGTCCAGCTCGCCTCCCCGGAGGAGCTCGTGTCGAAGCCCCACTACTACGGCGCGCTGATGGTCCAGTACGGGCAGGCGGACGCGGTCGTGGGAGGCAACATGGCCCTCCCGGCGTTCTATTTCCGTGCGCTGATCAACACGATCAAGCCCCTCTCTTCCGTTCCGAAGATCTTCGGCACCACCATGCTGGAGGGCACCCACCTGCGCCACCTCGGCGGCAGCGGCGTGCTTTTCCTGGCGGACACCGGCCTGGTGCCGAACCCGGACATCCAGCAACTCGCCGCCATCGCGATCGAGACCGGCAAGCTCGCCCACCACTTCCTCGGCAGGAAGGTCCACGTCGCCATGCTGAGCCACTCCACCAAGGGCTCCGCAGGTACTCCGGACGCCCGGAAAATGGCCGCAGCCGCCACGCTCGCGCGGGAGATCGCCCTGAGCAAATTCCTCGACATCGAGATCGAGGGCGAAATCCAGGCGGATGTCGCGCTGGATCCGGTCGCCTCCGAAGTGAAGCTCCCCGGTGCGGATCAACGCCAGACCGCCGACGTGCTGGTATTCCCGAACCTGGACGCCGCCCACATCTCGCTGAAGCTCCTCCAGCACGTCGCCGGAGCGCAGAACTACGGCCAGCTCATCCTCGGACTGGCACGCCCCGCCGCCCAGATCCCCCGGACTGCCAGCGTCGAAACCATCTTCGGCACCGCGGCGGCAGTGGCGGTGGAGGCCATCAAATACCACCAACTCTACCCGGATGGCGACGAATGAGGCAATTCTCCGCTTCCGTTAGATTGACGGGCGCGTGAGTCTCCGGTAATGGTCCGAGCCTGATGATGTCCGGATTTCTTCGCTTCCTCCTCCCCATCGCCCTTCTTGCGGGCGCGGCACATGGCCAGCTCGTCACCTCACTGCGTCTCGCGAAGACGCAACACGTTGCGGGAGAACCGGTCATCGCGATCGTCACGATCACCAACCACTCCGGCCGGGACCTGGTGCTGCAGAATGACAACCGCCAGCAGTGGCTGGATTTCCTGATCCGCAACCTCAACGGCCAGCCAGTCAGTTCACCACGCCGCACCACCTTCGGCGCATTGAAAATCGGCGCCGGCCAGTCAATGGCGCGGGAAGTCGACCTGACGCAGCATTTCTACCTGGTGGAGCCGGGGAACTTTTCCGTCGCCGCGGTCGTCCGGATGCCGGGCCAGGAGGGCGACACCGCCACCAACCGCGCCATCTTCAACCTGGATCCCGGCCGCCTTTACTGGAGCCAGAAAGTCGGCATCCCGAACCGCCCCGGCCATACCCGGGAGTTCCGTGTCATCAATTTCAATGGCCGTCAGGCCGCCCAGATCTACGCCCAGGTCGTTGACAACCGGACCGGCATGCCACTGCGGACCTTCCCCATGGGTGACTGCCTTTCCATCCGGAAGCCCACCGTCACCGTGGACCGCAACCAACGTCTCCACGTCCTGTTCCTCTCCACCCCCACCATGTATGTTCACTGTGAGGTGGACAGCGATGGCCGGATGACCCGCCGCGAGATCCACCAACGCGGCCCGCAGGGGGATCCCATGCTTCTGACCTCCGCCACCGGACAGGTGATGGTTGGCAACAGTATCCCTTACGATCCCCAAGCGGCGGCAGCCGCCAAAGCGAAAGCACGCAAGGCGTCCGACCGCCCCGCCTTTCTCTACGAATAAAATTTTATCCGAACCGTCGGATCCGTCTGCGGAGGGGATCTTCCTCCCATACGCCGGAAAATTCTTTCACGCTTCCGAAATAAAACTTTACAAGTTTTAAAAAATATCAATAAATCTTAACAGTTTTCACCTTTTCCCGAGCCATGCGCACCTTCCTCAAAACTCTGACTGTATTGGCGTTCTTTGCCTTTGGAGTTTCCGCAGACGCCAAATTCCGCACCGTGGTGATTGATCCAGGCCACGGTGGACATGACAAAGGCGGCCAATGGGGCCGGGTCTATGAGAAGCATCTGGCCCTCGACACCGCGATGAGGCTGGAGGGTCATCTCAAGAACATGGGTTACAAGACCATCGTCACCCGCCGCAGCGACTACTTCATCTCCCTGCCGCAGCGGGTGGCCATCGCCAACCGCCAGAAGAACGCCATCTTCGTCAGCGTCCACTACAACTACACCTGGAAGCAGGACGTGAGCGGACTGGAGACCTTCTACAACCGCTCCGACAGCTCCCGCCTGTCCAGCCTGGTGCAGAGCAGCATCCTGAAGCGCGTGCGTGCCGTGAACCGCGGTTCGAAGTACGCCCGCTACTACGTCATCCGGCACACGAACATCCCGTCCATCCTCGTGGAGTGCGGGTTCGTGAGCTGCAAGAGCGAGCGCGACCGCATGAAGTCCGCCTGGTTCCGTGACTCCCTCGCCCGCGGCATCGCGGAGGGCATCCACCGCTACAACGACTGAAGCCCATCCGTCTTCCACGGATGAAGGCGCTGACCGTCCGCGAAATGCGCTCCATCGAGGCGGCGGCACTCGCCGGTCCATGGACGGAATCCACCCTCATGCAGGCTGCCGGAGAGCGTCTTGCCTGCTCGATTTCCAGAATTTTCCCCAAGCCCGGGACCATCGTAGCGTATCTGGGCAAGGGACATAATGCCGGTGACGCATTCGTGGCGCTGCGCACGCTCAGCATGTTCCACGGCTGGCGCATCATGATGCGCTGCGCCCATCCCCGGGACCGTTGGGCACCGCTGACGTTGGAGAAACTTTCCCTGCTGGAGACCGCCGGAGTCATTGGAGAACCCGGCCCGCTCCCTGACATCCTGGAAGTGATCCAGGCGGACCAACCGCTGGTGCTGCTCGATGCCTTGGTTGGCATCGGTGCCAACGGAGCGTTGCGGGAACCTCTGCTTTCGCTCGCACGGGAAATGGAGGAAATCAGGAACCACTTCGGCGCGAAAGTCATTGCCCTGGACCTTCCATCCGGGGTGGATCCGGACACCGGAGAAGTTCATCCAGGTGCTGTCACCGCGGATGCCACCTTCATGATCGGCGCTCCGAAACAAGGACTGCTCTTCGAACATGCGGCGGATGCGGTCGGCGCGCTCCACCTCGTTCCGGTCGATGCCCTCGCCCCTGTGGACACCGGCGGCCACCAGTTGGCCGGACCTCACTCGATCCGCTCCATCCACGAGCCACGTCCGTTCAATTTCCACAAAGGAAAAGCCGGCCGGGTGGGCATCCTGGCAGGTTCCCGCGAATACAGCGGCGCAGCCGTGCTCGCCTCCATGGGCGCGCTCGCCGGAGGCGCGGGTCTGGTCACCCTCCACCTGCCGCAGGAAGCCATCCCCTTCGTGAGCGGGCGGCTCCCCCCTGAAATCATTCTCCGGACCTGCAAGGATCCCCGGGAGATCCTCTCGCAGCGCTACGACGCCCTCGTCATCGGCTGCGGACTCCACTCGACCGATCCGGGGTACCACCGCTCCCTGCGGGAAGCGATTCTGGCCTCTCCGCTGCCCACGGTGATCGATGCGGAGGCCCTCAACCTCCTCTCTCCCGGGGATCCCACCCTCCTCCGGGAAAACCATCTTCTCACCCCCCACCCCGGCGAGTTCAGGCGGCTGGCCCCGGATCTGGTGAGGTTGCCACGCGAGGACGCCGCCCGCACCTTCGCGGACCGCACCTCCGCCACCGTGCTCCTCAAAGGCTGCAGGACGGTGGTGACCCGGAAAGAAAGACCACTCTGGTTCAATCCTACGGGCACCCCGGGGATGGCAACCGGTGGCCAGGGAGATCTGCTCTCCGGCGTGGTGGGTGCCCTGCTTGCCATTGGCAATCCAACACTGGAAGCCGCCTCCATCGGTGCCTGGATCTGCGGCAGGGCGGCGGAAAGAGCCATGCTTGATCCGGAAATTTCCGCGCAATCACTCCTCCCCACGCACGTACACGCTTGCATCGGCGGCGCGTTCCGGGACTGGGCGGAACGCACCCGCTAGGACGTTCACCCCTATGCGGAGGTAGTTCGCGGAACAACGTGTCCTCAGACCCGGCTCAGGCAGCGCCGCCGGATTCCTTTTCTTCTTCCGCGGCTTCCGCCCTTTCATCCTCCGCCAGCTTGCCGTCGATGAGGAACGGGCCGAACGGGATCAGCGACGCGACGAACGCCAGCGCCGACTTCTTGACCGTGAGCTTCCGATCCAGCCAAGCGAGCAGGATGAGCAGCACGTAGAGAATGAACAGGACTCCATGTGCCATCCCCACGTAGCGGACCGCCATCGGCAGATCCATCAGGTATTTCAGCGGCATCGCCACAAACAGGAGCAGCAGGAATGAGGCTCCCTCGAGCAGTCCACAGAGGCGGACACGGCCAACGGCATGGGAAAGATTGAATTTCATCGTCGGAGTCGCGGGGATGATTGGCCCATGGACAGCCGGCGGCCATTATAAAATCCGGCGGGATTCAACCGCTGTCCCGCTCCCCAAGGGATAAAAAAACCGGCGGTTCCCGTGGAACCGCCGGCTCAGAAAAACGCTATCCCAAAAGGGCTCAGTTCACGGCGACGGCGGAGGAACCGGTCTCACCGGTCCGGATACGGATCGCTTCCTCGACAGTCGAGATGAAGACCTTGCCGTCACCGATCTTGCCGGTGTTGGCGCTCTTGACGATGGCGGAGGCGACGCCGCCGGCCTGGGCATCGTCAACGACGATCTCGATCTTCACCTTGGGAAGGAAATCCACGGTATATTCGGAACCACGATAGATTTCGGTATGGCCTTTCTGGCGGCCGAAGCCTTTGACTTCGGTGACGGTCATTCCCTGAACGCCCACTTCGGCAAGGGCTTCTTTCACTTCTTCGAGTTTGAACGGCTTGATGATCGCTTCGATTTTTTTCATGGTTCAGGCGGATTGGTGCGGAATACAGAGCAAACCCCGTGCCAAGTCGCCTTCGGTTTCGCTCAATATCCGGCCAAAGGATAGTCAGGGGCACCCGATTTGACGAGGGGAAAAATCCTTGGAAACCATGAAGTTCCGGGAAAAATCGAACCTCCGGATATTTCCATGGAAAATCGTTCTCTTTGGGTTGCGGGGGCAGGTTATCTCGCCATAATTGCCAGGTCACAACGAACTACCTATGAAGAAACTCTCATTGATCTTCGCTGCCCTGATCGCCGCCCCATCCGCCTTCGCGGAAACCAAGCTTGAGCTTACGGGCAACGACCAGATGCAGTTCAATGCCAAGACCCTCGAAGCAAAAGCAGGCGAGAGCGTCACCCTTTCCTTCAAGCACATCGGCACCCTTCCGGTGGTCGCCATGGGTCACAACGTGGTCATCCTGAAGCCAGGCACCTCCGTGCCGGCCTTCGCCGCGAAGTGCGCATCGGCCAAGGACAACGGCTACCTGCCGACGGATGAAGAGTCCAAGGCGGCGGTTGTCGCCCACACCAAGCTGCTCGGTGGCGGCCAGTCGGACGAGATCAAGTTCACCCCGACCGAGCCGGGCGCGTATCCTTACATCTGCACCTTCCCAGGTCACTTCGCCATCATGCAGGGCGTCCTGACCGTGAAGTGATCCGCAGGGATACCCCGCAGATTCCAAATTCCAACGCCTCCGCACGATCCCGTGTGCGGGGGCGTTTTTTTTCCTTCACGCCTCAGCGGCTCAAGTCTTCCTGGTACATCAGCTTGAACCCGCTCTGGTGCAGGACGGAGATGGCGAACTCATAGTCCTCCACGTGCATGGCCAGCAGGGCCTGCCCGTCCTGCGAGGGCATGAGGCTGTAGGCGAAATCGATGTTGGTCTCCGCCACCATCAGGGTGTCCAGACACTGGAGCAGCCCGGGGCCGGATTCCCGCATGGCGATCACGACCACCTCGCACATGGTGTAGGGGATGCCCTTCTCCATGAAGATATGCTCGGAGCTCTCCGGGTCCGACACGACGATCCGGGCGATGGTGGCATCCCGGGAGTCCTGCACGCTGACACCGATGACCTCGATGGCGGAGGTCCGCAGCAATTTGACCAGCGCGGCGAACGCGCCCGCCCGGTTCGGCAGCATGACGGAGAACTGGCGCACCGGCGCGCCGTGATCGATGACAAGGTTGGTATCCATTTGTGAAAAATTCAGCCGCGGGGTCCTACCAGCGGCACGGTGACCACCGATCCGTCCGTCAGGCTCTCAATGACGATCTGGTTCGGCCGCACATCCGTGACGACAAATTCCCCGCCATCCGCGGACTTGAACTTCTGCCCGGGCCGGGCGGTGTAGCGCGCGCCCGTTGCGGGATCCTCGACCAAAGCGATGGGGTCATGGGCGGTGGAGGGCCGCCCGGAAATCCACTCGCGGGTCTGGCCGGACCGGCGGTCCTCGACCTCCACGACGGCGATCTCCATGGGATGGCCGTCGGTGACCTTGCTCTCCTCCATGCGGCGTTTGACGCGCACGACATAGAGGCCACCGGTTCCGGAAATCTCCTGCCCCGCTTTCACGGTGATTTCCCTCCGGCTGCCCGCCGCGACCCTCAGTGTGGCGGAGTCCCCGCTGACACCGGCGACTTCCAGCGGCACATCGGTCTCACGATAGTGGCGCATGATGACCGGCGGGCGGGAAACCTTGGTCCGCGCATCCGCGGATCCAGGCGCGTCATCCCCAGGGTTTCCCTCCACCACCAGACCGCCACCGCCCTGCCGGGCACCCAGAACCGCCCCGTCGATCGGGCGGGAAGGACGTTTGTCCGGAGCCGGAATCGTCAGATCCCCCGGAGCCTCCACGCCCGCATCACCTCCCGGAGCCGCTCTGTATCCTGACTGCGGGGGGGCATCCCCTTCCGCCGCGGCGACGAATTCATCCATCTCCGCCGAAATTTGTTCCGGAGCCTCCAGGGCAAGCTCGGCCGGCGCCGGCTCCCGGTTGATCAGCGCGACAATCTCCGCATGGCCCGCCTCCTCCGCCAGATTGGCAGCGGTCCTTCCCTGCTCATCCGTGGTGTAGCGGCTTGCGCCGATCTCCAGCAGCAGGTTCACGGCCTCCTTGTGGCCGTTCTCCGCGGCGATCATCAGCGGCGTCCGTCCGTCATCCTCCATCCGGGCATAGACGGAGGCTCCATAATTCGTCAGTGAGTCGATGACCGCCGTTTTCCCCAGCAGGGATGCCAGCAGCAGGGCCGCGTCCAGATCCTCACGGTCATATGATGCCAGCTCCGCAACGGATCCCGCGCTGCCATCACGCACCGCGAGCATCAGCGCCTTGAAATTCTCCTCGTCCTTCAGCTTCGGGTCAGCCCCCTGGCGGAGCAGCCATTTCACCATCTTCGGCTTGTCGGCGACCACGGCCGCCATCAACGGCGTCCTGCCCGTCTGCCCCCGGACATCCACCGGCACGCCCTTGTCGAGGAGGTACTTTGCCGCATTCTCAGCTCCCGCCACAGCCGCCACATGGAGCGCGGTGTTCCCATTTCCATCCCTGGCGTCCTTTGAGAAGCCACCGGCCAGGAAACGCTTCATCACCTCCACGTTGTCCTCCTGGCAGGCCCTGAACCAATCCGCGTCCGTCATCTGGAAACCCGCATCCTGGAGGTCCGTGCTGAGGGTGGTCTTCCGGTCCCGGCAGGATGGCACCGCAACGACCACCATGAGAGCGGATGCCACAGCCAGCAGCCTCTGACGGGAACAGGACATGCCGCGGAGATTACTCAGGAAAACTTAATCATTCAACCCCGAACCCATTTCCGGTTTGATTTCCAGAATCCTGCAAACGCCGTCCACGACCTGGAACCGCACGTTCATGCCGCACAGCGTGGCACCATGGGCGCGCCCTTCCTCTTTCCTCACCGCCGGTCTGGGGTCCAGGGCAAGCACCTCGGCGATGACCGCCTTCGATCTTTCCGGGATGACGGCAAATGCGGCCTCCGCCTGCGCATCCACCACCACGGTGAGCAGCTCCGGCTTTTCCGGAGCATATCCGGACACCGCATCCGGGATGGAGTCGGAATAGGCGAGGTACGGCTTGATGTCGAAAACGGGTGTCCCATCCACCAGATCAACCCCACCCAGCCTGAGGACCGGTCCTTCCGGATGCTCCAGATCGATGCCCTCCAGCCGGACGGCGGAGAGACCCAGCCCGTTCGGTCGGTAGGTGGAGCGGCTGGCGAACACGCCCACCCGCTCATCCCCACCGAGACGCGGAGGACGGACGGTGGGACGCCAGCCTTCCTCCACGGTCTGGTGGAAGCCGAAGATCAGCCACAGGTGGGAAAAGCCTTCCAGCCCCCGCACCGCTTCCCGGCTGCGGTAGCGTTCATGGAAAATCAACTCCCCCCAGGCGGCGGGCGACAGCCCCGGCTGGCGGGGCACTCCGAACTTCCCGGCGAAGCATGACCTGACCACGGCGATCGGATCACACTTCATCGGGAGGTGGCTCGACGGATTTCCGTTCAACGGGTCTTGAAGTGGACGCTGGTGCGGACCACATCGCCATCGCGGTTGCTGCGGACGGTCAGGGAGTCGAAGTCATCCAGCGCGTCGATCGCCCGGGTGATGTCCTCCTTGTTGTCCTGATATTCGGCGGCGTTGCCCGCGAGGATGGCGTCCGCATTCGCATCCAACACCTTCTGCATCTCACGGGCGTAGGACTGCATGGCCACGAAGTTCGCCTTCAGGACGAGGCCCTTCTTGTCCGACCCGCCCTTCTCCGCCTGCGCGGCGAGGTCCAGCGCGTGGTTCTTGGAAGTGGAGGCGACGAACCATTTGTCCCCGACGGTGACGGAAGGCAGGAAGTCATCGTTGAAGAACGGCATGGAGAAGAACCAGGTGGTCATTCCGTTTTTCTCGGAACTCATCGGCTTCTGCATCGGGAACTCCGAGCCGCTCATCTCATTGACCTTCGCCAGGATGCTGGTGGCACTCTGGTTGATCTTGTCCCATGAGGAGGCGACCTTCGCACGGTCCACCACCGGGGTGATCACGGAAACGCGCGGGAATTTCCCTTGGTCCACGACGGCCTGCGGGATGCCGGGAATCGCCGGGACGGTCCCTTTGAAGTCCACGACAAACGCGCTCTCATGGCCGAGGCCCTCGGCGAAATCCCCCTTCACCGCACTCCAGATGCCGAGCGCGTCCGTGCGGAAGTTCTCGTCGAACATCTTGAAGCCGCCCTTGAACGGGGCCAGGTCCGGATTTTCACCCGGCAGTTGGGCGACTTTCTGGGTGATGGCATAGGCGGTTTCGAAAATGGCCTCCACGAACTCCGTCGATGCCTTGTCATAGCTGGCATCCATCGTCGCGTTGGCGAACAGCACCACATCCGCCGAGTCACCGAGATGGGAGAGCTTGGGCTCAGCCTTCCAGTCCAGGGCACCCTGGTCCACACCACCGGAGGATTCGACCTTGAGGCCATCTTCATAGAAGGCGACGGTGCCGCTGTCATCCACGCGGGAAAGTTTGCGGAGCGCCTCTTCACGCTCCACCACCACCTGGATGAGGGATTCGATCTCACGGGTATCCCCCAGCCCCCCGTCACCGGTGATGCCGTCGCGGATGCCCTTCGCCGTATCGGCAAGGCCGGACGCATTGTCCATGAGGGTCTTCAGGGAATCCTTCGCGCCGTAGGCCAGCGCCATCAGGTCCTTCGAAAGATACTCATCCGCGAACTTCAGCGAATCAGCCGCGGCCAGCGAGTCCTTCGCATCCGCCGCCAGTTCGAACTGGCTTTCCGAGCCGCCCAGGAACAGCACCACGTATTCGCCGATGGTGCCGGTGAGGATCACGATGTCTTTCTTGGCGATGGAGGCGAAAAGCCGGTCCAGCTTCTCAGCCTCGATGGTTTCCTCCAGACTTGCGCGCTCGCCCTGCATCACTTCGGCCAGCTTGGCGCCTTTCAGCTTGTAGCCGGAGAACTTCGCGCCCGCCTTCTCGACTTCCACCGGCTCGGCGAACTCGGAAAGGCTGCCGACGATCCCGAGGGATGAGGCGATCTCCTCCGCGGCCTTCTGACGGTTCGCGGCATCCACTTTGCTTGCAAGGTAGATGGATGGGAACGCCACCTTTTCCAGCGTGCCCACTCCCCCTTCCGGATCATTCAGCAGATCGACGACGAGCTGCATGTAGTCGGCGGCCATGGCATCCGCATCCACATCAGCCTCCGCGCTCTTTGCCTGGGCCAGTAGGGCCTTTGTGGTCTGCCGCATCTGGAAGTAG
The DNA here is from genome assembly GCF_026625605.1 of Luteolibacter sp. SL250. Classification (NCBI taxonomy): domain Bacteria; kingdom Pseudomonadati; phylum Verrucomicrobiota; class Verrucomicrobiia; order Verrucomicrobiales; family Verrucomicrobiaceae; genus Luteolibacter; species Luteolibacter sp. SL250. The sequence continues at coordinate 1,252,377 of NZ_CP113054.1, read as the reverse complement.
CTGAAACGGCGGTAAAGATGGAGAAGATGGCCGAGCTGCTCCCCGCTGCCTCCTCCGAGTGCGATGGTGACTTCATCCGCCCAAAGTGCCTTCGGGTCGAATGCGGCCGGCTCCGCAGCGGCCTCCTCCGGGGCTGGCGTCGGGGTGGCCGCGACACCCGCCTCGGTGGCAGGTACGGCGGCGGCATCCGTGGCGCCCTCCGCCGGAGCGGCGGCACCTTCGAGAGGAGGCTCAGCGGCCCCGTCGGGCAGCACTTCGGTTCCCATTTCATCCTCGATCAGTTTCCAGAGCTTGAGCGCCTTCGCTTTCTCCGCGGTCTTGGCGGCTCCATAGACGGTGAAGAGGGACTCGGTGTTCTTCGGCAGATGCTTGACGAAGCCGAGCTTGGCCGCGCGCTCCTCGGGGGATGCCGCTTTCTGCGGGATCACCTCCGCGACCGCGTCCTTCACCTTCTCGACCGCCTTCTCAACGACGCCCTTCTGCTCGGCGGGGGTATCCGTCGTGGAAGGGGCTGCTTCCTTTTTGCAGGCTCCCAGACCCAGGGCGAAAGCGGGAACGACGATCCATTTCAAACGCGTTTTCATTTCCCCGGAGTCTATGCCACCCTTTTCTCCAATCAAGGAGGATTCAAAACGAATCAGGCAACCCTCCACGACAAAGGGGATCGGAACGGGTCCGATCCCCTTGTTATCTAACTGCTGATAGAAACGGAAGCGTTCCCCGGATGGGAAAAAGCCATCAGGGCTTCGCAGGCTGGTCACGCTGACCGAGCGGGCGGACCCAGATGTTGCGGAACTCCATCGGGTCGTTGTGATCCTGGATGCGGATCGGGCCGGTTTCCGGGTGCTTGGCCGGATAGGAGGCGAGTTTCTTGTGCTGGGTGGTGCCCAGGTAGGCCTCACCATTCTGCACCACCACGCCGTTGTGGAAGATGGTGATGCGGGCCGGGGACTCCACCTTGCCATCCTTGTAGACCGGCGGCACGAAGGTGACGTCATAGCTGTTCCACTCACCCTGCGGGGAGGTGGCGTTCACCAGCGGCGGGAGCTGGCCGTAGAGGGATCCCGCCTGGCCGTCCGGATAGGTCGGGTTGTTGTTGCTCTGGAGGACCTGCACTTCATACATGCCCATCAGGAAGAAACCGCTGTTGCCGCCCTTCTGGCCGTCCACCTTGCGGTCCGCCGGCAGGCGCCATTCGAAGTGGAGCTGCACCGCGCCGAAGGATTCCTTCGTCTGGATGTCCTTTTTGCCCACCACCATCACGCCGTCCTTGATCTCCCACGGGGCTGGGCCGCCGTTCTGGGTCCAGGCGTCGAGGTTCTTCCCGTCAAAAAGCACGGTCGCATCGGACGGTGGCTTCACCACCACCGCTCCGGCGGTCTCCACCACACGGGGCTGCGGGCGGTCCGGATCATGGACACCCCAAGGCACGCCCGGGAGCTTTTCCGTGTCCTTGTAGCCATGAATCTGGCCCATCGCCATATTTGCAGCTCCGGTCATCATACCGGCCAACATCCATCGGTTGAGTTTCATCACAACTTGAAAACGCCATGCGCCGCCCGGTCTTTCAAGCTCTTCCTGCAATATCCGGGTTGCGGGAAATCCCGGACTGTGAATGCTTGTCGGAGCCCTCTCCCGCCCCATGGCAGCCAGCAATCCCACTCCAGCCCGCAGCGATCTCTTCCCCTTCGAACTCGTCCGTCCGCAGTTGGAGAAGGTGGAAGCCGCGATCCGCGAGCAAGTCAGGGCCTTCGACCCGGCGGTCGAACCCTACGTCACCTACGTGTGCAACACCTCCGGCAAGAGGATCCGCCCCGCCCTGTCCATCCTGGCGGGCGGCGCCGTCGGGGAAGTGTCCGACGACCACCTGAAACTGGGCGTCATCCTGGAACTCATCCACATGGCGACGCTGGTGCACGACGACATCATGGACGGGGCGAACACCCGCCGCATGGTGCCCACCGCGAACGCGAAGTGGGGCAACGCACTCTCCGTCCTGCTCGGCGACGCCCTTTTCTCCCACGCGCTGACCCTCGCCACGGACTTCGACAGCATCGACGTCTGCCGCAAGGTCGGCCTCGCCGCCCGTGAGGTCTGCCAGGGGGAAATCATCCAGACCCAGCGGCGCTTCGACCTTTCACTCTCCAAGCCGGACTATTTCCGCATCATTGAGATGAAGACCGGCGCCCTTTTCGCCGCCGCCACCGGTCTGGCCGGGCGGCTTTCCGGTGTGAGCGAGGAAACCGAGGCCCACCTCTACAGCTATGGCATGAAGCTGGGGACCGCCTACCAGATCTATGATGACTGCCTCGACCTCGTGGGGTCAGAGGAAGTGGTCGGCAAGACCCTGCGCACCGATCTGGCGAAGGGAAAACTCACCCTCCCCATCCTGAACCTGCTGGAAAATTCCTCCGAAGCGCAGCGCACCAAACTGAACAAGCGCATCCTGGCCCAGGAAGATCTCGATCTCCCCGTCCTCGTCGGCATCGCCGAATACGAAGGAGCCATCGAAAGTGCCGTGGACACCGCCCTGAAGCTGCTGGACCAGTGCCGCGCGGATGTGGCCACCCTCGGCGCATCCGTTCACTCGGACGCTCTCGTCCAGATCACGCATTTCCTTGGCAGCCTGCTGGAAAAATGCAGGAAGTGATTTCCTGAGAATTTTGGCTAATTGTTGATAACCAATCCAATATGAGCTTGTGAAAATTTTCACAAGCTCGCATTGCCACCTTGGCAGGGAGATGTCATACTCCGGGCATGCCCACCCACGGTGTCACTGAAGGTAATCAAAAGCGTAAGGTTCTCATCATCGGCGGAGGATTCGCCGGACTCGAATGCGCCCTGACCCTCTCCAACGACGACCGGTTTGACGTCACGTTGGTGGACCGGACAAACCACCATCTTTTCCAGCCCCTTCTCTACCAGGTGGCAACCGCCTCGCTGACCGGGCCGGACATTGCCCGCTCGATCCGCCAGGTACTGGCGAAAGCGAAAAACGTGACCGTCCTGATGGACGAGATTACCGGGATCGACACCGCCACCCGCGCGGCCAGCGGAAAATCGGGCCACCGTTACGAGTATGACTACTTGCTGCTCGCAGCCGGCGCCCGGACCGGTTACTTCGGCAACGACCACTGGGCGGACTACACCCTGGGCCTGAAATCACTGGCGGACGCGCAGGCCATCCGCCGCAAGGTCCTCTCGAACCTGGAGCGGGCGGAACTGACGACCAGCGAAAGCGAGCGGACGAAGCTGATGACCGTCGCCATCGTCGGCGGCGGCCCGACCGGGGTCGAACTCGCGGGTGCCTTCGCGGACCTGGTCCACCGCTCGCTGAAGTCGAACTTCCGCCGGATCGACACCTCGAAACTCCGGATCATCCTGATCGAGGGCTTCAAGAACCTGCTGGAACCCTACGACGCCAACCAGCGCGACTACGCCCGCCGCCACTTGGAGTCGATCGGTGTGGAGGTCCGCACGGAGACGAAGGTCACCGACATCCGCCCGGGCGTCCTGGAGTTCGGGGACAGCACCAACCTCGAAGCCGCGGCCATCATCTGGGCGGCCGGAGTCGCCGCCAACCCGCTGACGAAAGCGCTGGGGGTCGAGACCGACCGCGGCGGTCGCATCACCCCGAACCCGGACCTTTCGGTCCCCGGACATCCCGAGATCTTCGTCGCCGGAGATCTCGTGGCGATGAAGGACAACGAAGGGAAAGTCGTCCCGGGTGTGGCTCCCGCCGCCTCGCAGATGGGCCGTCACATCGCCAGGGTCCTCAAGGAGGAACTGAGGCTGGAGAAAGGCCGCTTCGCCGACCGCAAGCACGACCTGCGTCCGACCTTCCGCTACTGGGACAAAGGGATGATGGCCATCATCGGAAAAAACCACGCCGTGGTGAAGGCCGGCAAGGCGCTGCGCCTGCAGGGCTTCATCGCCTGGATGGCGTGGCTTTTCATCCACATCCTCTTCCTCATCGGCTTCCGCAACAAGCTGGCCGTGCTGCTGGGCTGGGCCACTGCCTACCTCAAGAACACCCCGGAGGCGCGCATCATCATGCACCCGCCGAAGGAGTACGAGGCGGCGTCTCTCTGAGGCTGCCGTAGCGGGATGGCTGCGCCATCACGGTTGGGTGGATGTGTGTCACCCGCCGATGCCGATCCATCACGGCCAGCACGTTTTCCATGCGGAGCCTTTGGGGGAAAGGGCGGATTCCCCCAGCCGTCATGGCGCAGCCATGACGCTACCCCAGTTCCGTCAGGCGAGGATGTCCTGCACCACGTGGCCGTGCACGTCGGTGAGGCGGAAGTCGCGGCCGGAGTAGTGGTAGGTGAGGCGTTCGTGGTCGAAGCCGAGCTGGTGGAGCAGCGTCGCGTGCAGGTCGTGGACGTGGACGGGTTTTTCGACCGCCCCGAAACCGAACTGGTCGGTCGCGCCGTGGACGTGGCCACCTTTCACACCGCCGCCGGCCAGCCACATGGAGAAGCCGAAGTGGTTGTGGTCCCGGCCTTTCATCACCCCGGCGTTCGATCCCGCCTTCGGCAGCTCAACAACGGGCGTCCGGCCGAATTCACCGCCCCAGACAACGAGAGTCTCATCCAGCAGGCCGCGCATCTTCAGGTCGGTGAGGAACGCGCCGATGGCCTGGTCGCACTGCTCGGCGAGCTTGCGGTGGTCCTCGATGTTGTCGTGGCTGTCCCACGGCTGGCCATTGCCGTGCCAGAGCTGGATGAAGCGCACGCCGCGCTCCAGGAGACGTCGGGCCATGATGCACTGGCGGGCGTAGTTGCCCTTGCCATACATTTCGTGGATGTAGGCGGGTTCCTTGGAAATGTCGAAGGCATCGGTCGCCTCCGACTGCATGCGGTAGGCCAGTTCGAAGCTGCGGATGCGGGCCTCCATCTTCGGGTCGTGCTCGCGGGCGGCCATGTGGCGCTCGTTCACCTTGCGGAGGAACTCGAGCTGCTTCGCCTGCCGCTCGTCACGTACGTTCGCATTGCTGAGATTCTCGATCATCTTGTCGATCTCCTGGATCGAAGTATCGAGGTAGGTTCCCTGGTAGCTGCCGGGGAGGAAGGAGGAGCGCCAGTTCTCCGCGCGCTTGATCGGCATCCCGCCGGGGCACATGGAGATATAGGCTGGGAGGTTTTCGTTCTCGCTTCCGAGGCCGTAGGTGACCCATGAGCCGAAGGACGGGCGGGAAAGCCGTGCTTCCCCGCAGTTCATCAGCATCAGGGACGGCTCGTGGTTCGGCACGTCCGCCTTCATGGAGCGGATGACGCAGAGGTCGTCCGCGTGCTGGGCGGTGTGCTTGAACAGCTCGCTCACCTCGAGGCCGGACTGGCCGTATTTCGAGAAGGAGAACGGGGAACGCAGCGCGGCGCCGGTGGGGCGCTCGGTCTTCATGCCTTCCAGCGGCAGCGGCTTGCCGTGGTATTTGTCCAGCTCCGGCTTCGGGTCGAAGGTGTCCACCTGGGAAGGACCACCGTTCATGAAAAGATGCACCACCCGCTTCGCCTTCGGCGCGTGGTGGGGTGTGAGCATCGGATACTTCGGAGCGGAGGGCGCACCGGCGGCGGAGGCGACTCCGCCCCCGAACATGCTGCCGAGCGCGAGGCTGCCGAAGCCCATGCCGCAGCGCTTCAGGAAGTCGCGGCGGTCGAGGATCAGGTCGTTGGCGGTGAGCTTGTGGTGCATCAGTCGATGAAGTGGAATTCGTTGGAGGACCAGAGCATCTGGACCAGGTCAGCCCATGGGCTGTCGGGAACGATCACCGGGGGCGGTGAGGTGGAGGTGGGGAACTGTTTCTTGAGGTTGGAAACCTCCGTGGCCACGGCTTCCGGCTTTTCACGGCCGACGATGCGGATGTCCCAGCCGGTGCCACCGAAGTGTTCCCCTTCCGGCGCGCGGTAGGCGAAATCCACGGTATCACCCGCGTTCACGTCGATCCATTTGCTGTCGATGGGCTGGTCCTTGGTGGCCGGCATCAGTTTTCCCTCGGCCAGCATCTCGGTGTTCCTGCCGATGATGTTGTAGACGAGCGGAGCGCCATCGCCCGCCTTGGAGCCGCGGCTGAGCTTGCCGGTCATCTTCACCTGGCCGCTGCCGGTGGCGCGCCAGCGGAGGACGAGAACGTGGCCCTTCGAGGGATGACCGCCATCAGGACCCGCGCTCAGGTAGCGGATGGGCGCCTTCGCCAGATCAGATCCGGTCTTCCAGGTCTTCTTTTCGTAGAGCGGGAAGGGCAGCAGCTCGCCGAGCGGGAATCCGGCGTCCGGCGTGTGTCGGATCTCCCATACTCCGCCGATGCGTGGCAGGTAGTCCTTCGGATCCGTGCTGTTCACCCAGTCGATGGCGTCGTTCACCTCCGCATTGGAAGGCTCACGGTCAAAGATCCGGTTGTAGATCCAGCGGACCTTCGCGGCTTTATCGGTGAGTTTCCCGAAGTCCTGGCTCTTCACCATCTTCTCCGCCTGGCGGGTGACGAGCGGGCCGTTGAGGAAGTAGAGCGCCTGTTGCGGGACGGTGGTCTCCGCCCGCCGCGGCGCGTGGTGGTCCGGGTGCGGCAGGTCGAAGGAAACGAAGGTGCCCGGCAGTGCGTAGCGGTCCACAAAGGCATAGAGGCTGCGGCGGCTATCCGCCTTGTCGCTGTCCAGCGGGATAGAACGGCCACCGGTGGTGGTGGTGTCCAGCGCACCGGCACTGGCGAGCAGGCGGTCGCGCATGGACTCGAAGTCGGCACGGGGCCGGTTCCATTTCCAGAACAGCGTGTTCGCCTCGTCGATGGTCTTGTTTTCCTCCGGGCCTTCGGCATCGAGGCGGAAGGCGTTCGAAGTGAGGAGCAGGCGGTGCATCTCCTTGATGGAGCCGCCCTTCTCATTGAAGCGCAGGGCCAGCCAATCCAGCAGCGGACGCAGCACTGGCATCGGCTGTTGCGGGCCGAAGTCCGCAGGATCGGTGAGGGCCTCACCGAAGTGCCAGCCCCACAAGCGGTTGACGATCACCCGTGCGGTCATCGGGTTGGCTGGATCGGCGATTTTCTCGGCCAGCGAGAGGCGCGGGCTCTTGCCTTCGGGGAATTTTCCACCGCCGAGGAAACTGAGCCACTCGCGGGGGAACGGATCACTGCGGCTGCCGGGGTTGCCCCGGATGTAGACCTGGGCGGGGCCCCACTTGGGCTTGTCGCTGAGGCTCATCGCCCGCGGGGCCGCACCCGGATGCTCGATGTTGAGCTTGGTCATCTGGGAATCCCGTTCGCGGCGGGCGTCGCCGTCCTTCTGGTCCATGATGCCGTTGATCTGTTCCAGATTCAGGGAAAGCGGGCAGCGTCCGTCGGTCTTGAACTTCGCAAGGTCCCCTTCAGTTGCTCCCGACCATTCGGTGGCCAGCGCGGCACAGAGGGCTTTCCGCCCGGCGTCGTCCGCCTTCAGCATCTCCTGGTGCCACTGGCCCAGACGGGCGGCGGGCTTGTCATTCCAAGCGACCTTGTCGAAAAACGACTTCCAGCGGTTCACGCCGTTCAGACGGTAGCGCCCGCGCTTGAAGGACTCCGCGGAGGTCTTTCCGGTGTCCCACTTCTCCTGGTTGGCCAGCCAGGCAAGTTCCAGATAAACCGCGAAGGACTCCGGCTGGTGGAGCTGGTCGAGGATCTCTTGCCGCGCGACGCGGTCCTTTTCCTGCATCTCCGACAGCTTCGCGGAGTATTCCTGGTAGGCCACTTCGTCGGAGGGCTTGCCGATCACCGGCTTGTCGCCCGGTTCCACCGCATTCTCCAGGATGGAGTAGAGGGAGTAGAAATCCTTCGTGGAGATGGGGTCCGTCTTGTGGTCATGGCAGCGCGCGCAGGACACGGTGCTGGAAAGGAAGCCGCGGGTGATGACGTCCACCCGGTCGTCGATCATCTCGATCTGCCCGGCCCGGGGGCCGACAGTGAGGAAACCCAGCGCCGCCAGATCCGGGTGATCCGGCTTGTCGGTCATCAGGTCCGCCGCGATCTGCAGCTTCACGAACTGCGCGTAGGGCATGTCCGCGTTGAAGGATTTGATGAGCCAATCCCGGTAGGTGTAGGCGAACGGATAGCGGTTGTCCTTGTCGAAATTGTAACCCTGGGTGTCCGCATAGCGGGCGACGTCCATCCAGTGGCGGGCCCAGCGCTCGCCATAGGCCGGGCTGGCCAGCAGTTCGTCGATCAACGCCTTCCAGGTGGCCTCGTCGGGATTCTTCTCAATCCGCTCGATCTGCTGGCGGGACGGTGGCAGGCCGGTGAGGGTGTAGGCGGCACGCTCGATCCAACGGCGCGGAGAGGCCATCTTCGCGGGCTTCACGCCGGCTTTCGCACGGGCCTCCGCCAAAAAAGCGTCCACCGGATGTTGCGCGGCGTCACCGGGCGGCTTGCTGTCCACCGGGGGCAGGTACGCCCAGTGGTCTCCGGCGTTCAATTTAACGACGAAGGAAGCGAGGAGGAGGATCGACAGGCGGAAAACCATGGGATGATGAACAAGACGCGGCAAAACCCCTGATTCTTTCAGCCTTCGGAAGGACTGAAGGGAAAACGCCGCGCGCGGAATGTAGCACGATTTCCGCCAATTTCCATCCCCCGATGGTGGGTGTGCCCGATCAATATTCCCGCGGATTGGCGTCGGGCGGGATCACCACCACCGGACGCGCGGATTTTTTCTGGAGGATCTCACAGAGCTTCGCCGCCCCATAGGCCAGCAGAGCCGGAGGCGCGAGGGCGGAAACCAGCTTCACGTTCGCCACCAGGATGGACCGGACCGGCAGGCGGTGGAGAAGGCAGCCCACCGCGACGGCTCCGAGCACCGCCTCCTTGGGATTTTTCCGGATGCATTCCTCCCAACGCTCCAGGCAATCGAGCGTCTTCTCCTTACCGGAGTGGAGAACGGAGCGGATGCCATCATCGACGGATGGCACGGAATCAGGGTCGGTTGTCATAACTTACCAGAATTTGAGTCGGTTGCAGATTCGATTCAGTGATCCGGAAATGGAGTCCAGAACATCCCTCGCCGGGAGGTCGTGGAGGTAGCCGGAGGCTTTCCCGGCACCGGTGGATGCCATCTCCACCCCATCGTGGAACAGGGAGGAAATCCGTCCCGGCGCATGGCTGAGCCGACGGCCGAATGCCTCCGTTTCCCGAACGAGGCGATCAGGCAAGCTGAGATGTTCCCGCCTGGAATAGACGAGATAGCCGACGGCCGCACCGAAGACCAAGGCCCCGAAGACCGTCGGGATCGGGTTGCGGGTCACCATTTCCTTCGCCCGGTGACAGGCGGTCGAACATGGTTCGCTCGCGGTGGCTTTGACCTTTTCCAGCACCTGCTCAGGCATTTCCTGGAGGTCGATTTCATCGTGGTGGGCTGCTTTCATGGTGAAAGCACCCACCGCAGATCCCGCGCCGCACCACAGAATCGCCGGAAAACCCCTATATCAGAAGGACTGGCAGCGGATGGCCTGATCCTCCTCCGTATTTTATCCGGGCGAAATGCATGGTCTGATTGCACGATTGACTCATATTTTCCGGTTATGGCCCGCCGGAACCCGTGCAGATGCGTTGGGAACACTTCCAGCTAGAATGAATGGAACAACCAACCCATCCCGATCATGCCACTGGACCCAGTAGAACTTGCAGGCGGAGATTCCCCACGGAACACCCCGGAATACATCGACGAAAATCCCAACCGCGATTTGATCCTCGAAGGGATGGAAGTCTCCGAGGATGAGCGGCGGGAAGCTGCGGCGGACGTTTATGGAGAAGACCCTTCACTGCCGGTCTCCGACGAAGACGAAGATGAATTCGCCCCCGAGATCTCCGCCATCCACGGAGAGAAAGCCGATGACTCCTGAGCAGATCAGCTCCCATCTCAGATCCTACCGCGAGCGGCTGGACCGCATCGCTTCGCAAGAACGCGAGCGCGAGGAAAAGGAGGCCGAACAATACCGCGAGAACCAGACGAAATGCCGCCGGGCCCTGGTGGAAGTGGCGGAGCCGCTGCTGCGGCGCCTTTCCGTCCTGCTGGCGGAGGCCGGGCACGAAAGCATGGTCCATCCCGTCCAGGAAACCGAACACACCACCCGCCGGACAAACCTCCGCTCGACTGAATACGCCACCGCCATATCGATCGAGCAGCCGAAAGGACCGCTGACCCTGCGGGTGGTGGCGAGGCCGGACTCGATGCGGGTCTCCTCCCTCATCGGCGTGCCGCACGGGACCTGCAGCTCCGTTTTCCATGTGACCGACGGCCCCCTCAATGAAACCGGAGAGGTGACGGACCGGGGCATCGCCGATTTCGTGACCGCCGCATTCCCCCTGCGCTGAACAACCCCTTTCCCCAACCGCAGCCATGAACAACGACCCGCTGAAACCGAAACAGGCCGATCCCGATGGAACCCCGAAAATTCCCGGAGAAGTGGTGGGAGACGGTTTCCCTCCGGAGAAGGATGTGTCCACCCCTCCGCCGGGGACGGATCAGGACCAAGACAAAGACGAGGACTGATCAATCACCTAGCGTTTGCCTGCCTGGTGCTTCCCGCCCTGGTGGAGTGTCAGTCCGGTGACTTTTCCCTCCGCATCTTTCTGGAACTCCAGTGCGGCCTTCACCACATCCAGCTCGAAGTAATCCGCCTTCGTCTGGAAGACAGGGAGTGCAGGCTGGCCGGTGAGCTGGGCATACATGGTGTCCGCTTTCACCGTGATGGTGAGGATCTTCTTCGGGGTCAGTTCATACTCGCCGGTGTAGGCGGCCAGCTCCGCAGCAGTAGGAAATAGGATGGTCGGCAAGGGTGCATCCTTGCGCCGGGCGGGCAACTCCCGGCCATTCTGGAAGAGGATGAGGGATTTCACCGCGCCGGCTTCTTTCACGAACTGGAGTTCCGCCGCCACCACCTCATACCGGAAGCGGTCGTTGCCCATGCTTTTCACCGGAAAGAAAGGCTGCCCGGTGAGCCGCGCATGGAGGGAGGCCCCACGACGGAGAATGGTGAAACCCGCACCCGGCCCCATCTCATAGACTCCGGTGTAGGTGTCGAGCTCCACCTCCGTGAGCGCAACTTCCTCCGTCACCACCGGCTTCCTGTCCTCCCTCACCGCTCTCAGCAGCGCCTCCGCCGGGAGGTTGTCATTGTTGATGAGGATGATCCGGACGGACTTTTTCGACGGGATGACCTGGAGCGCGGTACGGTAGCCGCCGGTGCCACCGGTGTGCATGTAGTCCCGTTCCCCATCGAGCTTGCCGATCATGATACCCAGGCCGACTTCCCCTCCCGCATCCGGGTAGGATGCGTGGACCTGCATCATGTCACGGATGGCATCCGCAATGGGGGTCTTCTCCGGCTCGATCATTGCCTGCGCGAAGATCATCAGATCCGCCGCCGTGGAGCGCAGCGCACCCGCGCCCGCCATCGCCCGGAAGGTCCATTCATGGCCCGGGACCTTGTCGTGATACGGAGGGGAGAGACGTTTCCTCAGATCCTCATCAGGGACCATCATGGTGTCCTTCATGCCCAGGGGGCCGGTGACTTTCTCCTTCACCAGCAGGTCCCACGTCGATCCATGAACCAGGGCCAACATTTCTCCGAGCAATCCGACGCCGAGATTGGAATAGGAGGCGTCGTAGGGAGGCCCGCCCTTGAGCCTGACCCTGCCCAGGTATTCCTTCAATTTCGCCAGATCGTAGCGCGAGTAGGGATCCGGATTCGCATCAGGGTCCGGCCCCATGTTCCCTGGCAGACGCGGCAGTCCACTGGTGTGGGTGGAGAGCTGGATCAGCGTGATCTTCCCCACCCTTTCGTCGGCGAATTTGAAATCCGGACCCAGAAGTTCCGCCAGGGTGGAATCCAGCCGTGCCTTTTTCTCGATGACCGTCCGCGCGAGCAGGACGCCGGTGATGACCTTGGTGATCGAGCCGATCTCGAAGGCCCGCCGCTCCGGAGGGACGCCGTCCGGCTCCGCCTTTCCGACCACGGAATATGTGACCTGACCGTCGCGAAGTTCACCGGTGACGATGCAGCCTGCGGGAACCCGGTCCTTGAAGGCGAGTGCCGCTTCCGCGAGCGACTTGTCGGCACGGGCGGTTCCCAGGGTACCCGAGACGGCGAGCAAGGTGAGCATGAGATTCCGGAGCATGGCCGCATGTTGCCGGTGCATTGAAGCCGGTGCCAGACCGAACTGCCCGAAGTAGCGGCATGGCTGCGCCATGACGGCGGGGAAATCCAACCTCTTCGCCACGGCTCCGCATGGAAAAAGGCGCCATCCATCATCAACCGGAGTCGCAGTGTCGCATCCGTCCACCCAGCCGTCATGGCGCAGCCATGACGCTACGAAAAGCTAAATGCATGACATCCCCTCCCCCTCTGATTCCAATGGGCGGAGAAAGTCGTCGCCGGACTGCTGGGACACAATGAGGCCCTCGACGCAGGCGTCCTTTCGGTGCTGCGCGAGGGCCTGGAGAGACTCCGTGCGGAGGATCAGCGGTAGCTCAGTTGCGCGGTCGCTTTCGCGTCCTTGTCCGAGGTGAAGCGGATCCAGTAGGCGGAGAACTCCGCTGGGAACTCATGGTTGTAAGCGGTGCCGGATTTTACCTCCACCTTGTCCGTGACAACCCATGATCCGTTGCCGGAGATGTCCACCTCGATGGTCACGGTCGCGTCCTTGTCAGAGGACAGCGTCAGCGACTTCTTGTCGTAGGCGGTCATCAGGTAAGGGTCGGAAACTTCGCCCGCCTTCACGGCGGTGTCCTTCCACGGACCACCCTCGCCGCGCGGCTTGCCGAGCTTCCAGATATCGTCGATGGCGCCGACCCAGAGGGAGGTCTTGCCGTCGTCGGACTTGATGATGCGGCCGGTGTCCGCCGGTGCGTCGGTGGAGATGCCGGAGATGACGAACAGACCGCGGTAGGAGCAGAAGTCATGCACCATGAGGTTGTGGGTCGCGACAGGGCGCACGCGGGAGAAGCCACCGGCATTGCGTGCGGGCAATTCGAAGAAGGTGCCGTTCGAGTTGAACAGGTCACGCTCCGTCGCCACCTCACGGGCCACGCGGTAGTTGCCGAAGGTGCCGCCTTTTTCGAAGGCAGGGTCTCCCTTTGGCAGGCGCCATTTCTTACCATCGTCATCGGTGAAGATGACGGAGGCGGCGTCGCTGGTCAGCACGTTGGCGGGGATGGCGGTGTGTTCCTTCTGGTAGGCCAGGGCGGCGGCGTCATCCTTCTTCACGAGCTTCAGGTCGGCATCCAGTTCATAGTAGCCGATGTCCGAACCGTCCGGGGTGGCGGCGGAGAAGCCGAGCACCTTGCGGTCCTTTGGCAGCGCGCGGACGAGACCGCCGGTGACGGTGGTTGCGCCCGGCTTGCCGATGCCAGCGAACGCGGCGTCCTGTGCCTCCGTGCGCTTGTCCTCGTTGCGGTAGGTGAAGACGGCGTTCGCCTTCTTGACGTCCGCGGACGCTTTCAGGCGGACCCAGGTGCCGGTCTGCTCCTTGGTGAAGACATGGAAAAGTTCCTTCCCGGCCGGGACGGTCAGCTTCGCCAGCGGTTCCCACTTGCCATTGCCGGCCTTGTCCACTTCCAGTTCCACGACGACTTCCTTGTCCCCGTCCTGCGTCAGATGCAGGCCGCGGTGATCGTAGCCGCTGAACATGTAGGGATCCGACGCTTCTCCCGCTTTCACAGGTTCGTTCGCCCACACGGCGCCACGGCCAATGACAACGCCGAGCTGGTCGAGCTTCGCCGGATCGACGAACCAGAGGTTCGACTGCGACTGCGGAGCGGCGATCTTGCCCTTCGCCTTGCGGGTGTTGAGGAACTCGGCGGCGGCGGTGTCATCGCAGCCGAAGACGATGCGGTCGTTCCACTTGGCGAAGTCACCAATGACCTTGAGGTAATTCGAACGCGGCGCGATGCCCGCGGAATTTTCCGGGGTGAAGGTGAGCGGGAACTTCCAGAAGGTCCCATGCATGGTCATGAGCAGGTCGTTGCCTTCGCCGATTTCGCGGATGCGCGGCCACTCGGTGTTCCAGCCGTGGGCACCATCATAGGAGTGGGAACCCTTCGGCAGGCGGTAGGGATGCCACTCACCCTTGAAGCGGCACATGAGGATGAGGGAGCGATGGTCCCAGCCGACGGCCCAGATGGGGTCGTTGGCGGCGTCCGGATTTCCGGTGATGCCGCCGGGGCCGGTCACTTCGGTGAACTGGTTGCGGCGGACGATCTTCCACTTGTCCGCCTTGCCGTCCCACTCCGCGAGGACGCCGGACGGGGTTTCCGGTTTGGTGTGGGCCGCGTTGCCGTATTCGCCGTTGTTCGAGTAGATCAGCACACCCTGTCCGGAGTAGAGGCCCTTGCCGTGGTATCCGGGAAGATCCGCCAGACGCGAGTCGCTTTTGACATGGGTATCCCGCCAGAGTTCCTTCACCTCCAGCGATTTCACATCCACCTCATAGATGCCTTCCTCCATGGTCGCCTGATAGATCTTTCCTGACGGATCGAACAGGTGGCGCGCATTACCGGTCGGGCGGCCGTGCATCGTCTTGTAGGGGATGGTCCTGACCTTGCCCTCGCCGTCGATGGCATGGGGTCCGATGAAAAGCTGGTTGGACTCCTTGTGGATCATCCGGTTCGCAGGGGTGCCGCCGATGCTCTCCGGACGGATGATGAGCTTGAGATCCGGGGTGATCTCATAGAGCTTGTCCGAGGAGCCGCCGGGCTTGTGCGGGGCATAGGTGACCACCCACAGGCGGTCCGCCCATGGCACGACCGCGCCGGTGCCACACTCGCCTTCCTGGTTGAAGTAGGTCAGGCTCGGGTAGATGCCGGAGATTTCCACGGGAGCTGCGGTCGCAAGCGCGGCGCCGAGGAACAGATAGCTGAGGATACGCATTGGTGTATGGTTGCTAGGTTTCGGTGACAAAATTCAAATGGCGCGTGAACGGCGCATGAAAAGGGGCGCGGCGGCCAGGGCCAGAAACAGGGCGGATGGCTCCGGAATCACGGTTCCGGAGACGACGAGGTTGTCGATGTCGAAGCCGGGATTGTTGCCGTACCGGCTGTTGAAGATGAACGATCTCACGGTGGCCGTGTTGATGTTGCCGGCCTGCCTTGTCGTCAGTCCGGTGACCGTGCTGCTGGTCACCCCATCACTGATGGTGATGTTGTAGGTCGCTCCGTTGCTCCCCCAGCCCACGGTTTCAAGCGTCATGTGATACCAGGAGTTTGCCGTGACCGCCATGAGACCCGAGAGGGTCACGAAGGAGGTCCCGTTGTGGACCTGCCAGTTCGATCCGGTATAGATCAGGTTGATGGCAGCGTCATTCCCATTCGGAGTCGTGGAGTAGGTGGAGACGTTCAGGTTGAACTGGCGGTCGGTGCCTTTCAGGCGGAAATCCACATCAAGCATCATCGAGGCGACACCTCCATCGGAGAATACCTTGCCCAAGCCCCCCCAGTTCTGGCCGTTGGTGACAGGATCATACGGCCCGATCGCCGCGTAGTTGGTGGAGCCCACGGGGCCTCCAGCGGTGACGGTCGCATTCTTGTTCACCGACCAATCCGTGGAAACACTTCCGGATTCGAAATTGTCGGTGAGAAGGGTGGCTCCGGAAGCGATGCCTCCGGAAAACAGCGCAAGCAGCAGGGAAAATTTCATTTTCATCATCTTTCAATTCAAGGGATAGCTTCACTCATACGCCAGTTGTGCGGTCACCTTTGCATCCGCGCTGGTGGTGAAGCGGCACCAGTAGGCGGAGAACGCGTCAGGGAACACGTGTTCCAGCGGCTGTCCTGCCTTCACCTCGAAACGCTTGTGGTTCACCCACGTTCCGTTTCCGGCGATGTCCACCTCCATACGGATGATGATGTCCTTGTCCGCGGTGAGGGTGAGCGTCTTCTTGTCATACGCGGTCATCAAATAGGGATCGGACGCCTCGCCGCGCTTGGCGGCGGTGTCTTTCCACGGACCGCCCTTGCCGCGTGGCTTCCCGAGCTTCCAGAGGTCATCCACATTTCCGGCCCAGAGGGCGGCCTTGCCGTCGTCGGAGCGGATGATGTGCTTGTTGTCAGCGGACGCATCGGTGGCGACCCCGGAGGCGACAAACAGCCCGCGGTAGGAGCAGAAGTCATGCACCGCGCGGTTGTGCGTGGCGACCGGACGGACGCGGGAGAAGCTGCCCGCGTTGCGGGATGGCAGTTCGTAGAAGGTTCCGTAGGCATTGAACAGGTCGCGCTCCGTCGCCACCTCACGGGCGATGCGGTTGCCGCCGAAGCTGCCGCCGTTTTCATAGCCTTCCGCATTCTTCGGCAGGCGCCATTTCTTGCCCTCGTCATCGGAGAAGATCACGGACGCCGCGTCCTCCGTCAGCATGCCGGTGGGGATGACGGTGTTCTTCTTGTGGAAATCCAGTTCTTGCGGATTCTCCGTTCGGACGAGTTCCAGCTTCTCGTTGAGCAGGTAGAAACCGATGTCCTTGCCATCCGGTGACACGGCGGCGAAGGCGAGGTCACGCTTTTCCCCATCACGCGCCCGGACGAGGCCGCCGGTCAGATCCTTTGACCCTGAGGCGGCGATGCCATTGAAGATCGCGTCGCTTTTCTCCGTCCGGGCATCCTTGTCGCGGAAGATGAAGGAGATGTTCCCCTTCGCCACATCCTCGGAAACTTTCACGCGCACCCAGGCACCAGCCTGGTCATCCGTGAAGGTGTGGAAGGTTTCCATGTTCGGCCCCACGGGCAGCTTCAGCAGCGGCTCCCAGGTTCCGGTGCCGTTCTTGTCCACCTCGAACTCGAAGATCACCTCCCCCTTACCGTCATGGGAAAGGTGGACGCCACGCAGGTCATAGCCGGAGAAAAGGAACGGGTCGGTCGGTTCGCCTTTCTTCAGCGGATCATCGACTGCCAGAGCGCCACGGCCGAGCAACGGTCCGATGTCGTCGATTTTCTCCGGCTGCATGAACCAGAGGTTCGACTGGGATTGAGGCGAGGCGATCTTGCCCTTTGCCTGGCGCACGTTGGCGAACTCGGAGCGCGCGGTATCATCACAGCCGAAGACGAGGCAGCCGTTCCACTTGGCGAAGTCGCCGATGACCTTGAGGTAGTTCGAGCGCGGCACGATGCCGCCGGACTTGGCCGGGGTGAAGTCCTTCGGGAACTTGTAGAAGGTCCCGTGCATGGTCATGAGGAGATCATTCCCCTCTCCGATCTCCCGGATACGGGGCCACTCCGTGTTGTGGCCATGCGCACCGTCGTAGGAGTGGGAGCCTTTCGGCAGGCGGTAGGAATGCCACTCACCCTTGTCCAGCACCATCAGGATGAGGGAGCGGTGGTCCCAGCCGGTGGTCCAGATGGGATCGGTGTCCGGGTTCTCATTTCCATAGATGCCGCCCGGGCCGGTCACCTCGCAGAACTGGTTGCGGCGGACCATGTGCCACTTGTCGGCCTTGCCGTCCCACTCCGCGAGCGCGCCGGATGCGGATTCAGGGAAGCGGTTCTGGCGTCCCCGCTCGCCGTTGTTGGCGTAGATGAGGCGGCCATGGCCGGTGTAGAGGCCCTTTCCATGGTAGCCGGCCATTTCCATCCGGCGGGCGTCGCCGGGAACCTCCTCGTCGCGGAACAGCTCGGTGACATTGAGGGTGTGGACGTCCACCTCATAGATCCCTTCCTCCATGGTGGCGTAGTAGATCTTTCCAGCCGGATCGAAAAGATGCCGTGCGTTGCCCGTGGGGCGGCCGGTCATCTTCGAATACTGGATGGTCCGTACATGGCGGTTCTTGTCGATGGCATACGGCCCGATGAAAAGCTGGTTGGACTCCTTGTGGATCATCCGGTTCGCCGGGGTGCCGCCGATGCTCTCCTGGCGGACGATCAGTTGCAGATCGTTGGTGATCTCATAGAGCTTGTCCGTGGATCCCTTGGGCGAATGCGGCGCGTAGGTGATGGCCCACAGGCGGTCACCCCACGGCACGACCGCGCCGGTGCCGCACTCCCGTTCGTCATTGAAGAAGGAAAGGTGCGGATAGATTCCGGAAAGCTCGACGGGAGCCGCGGAGGCGATGGCCGCTGACAGGAAAAGGTAGCTGATGGCGCGCATGGGGTTTCTGTTGGGTTTCGGGTTCCCATGATGTTGTCGGCACGGATACGGCATGACACATCTCCGTGAAAAAATTTCGGAGAAAGTGAAGGCTGCTTCCCTGGAAATTGGACCGCGGAATTCATTCCGCTTGGCTTCGCAAGAACTGGATTCTCCGGGGCGGAATAAATTCCGCGGTCCCAGAGGACCCATCCCGACGGATCAATCAATCCGGCCGGTCTTCATCAAGGACTGGATCTCTTTCTGCGAGAGAGCGGCGGGGCAGAGGGTGACTTCATCGATGCCGCCGCGGAAGGTATGCTTCGGCATGCGCGCACCGGCGGAACGCACCGCGGAATTTTTCCCGAAGGCCACGCGCTGCGCCAGCGGGCCGGTGATGTCCGTGTTGATCCTGCGGATGCTTTTCCGTGCGGCGGGTTCCAGACGGCCATCGACGTAGAGGAGGATGTGGATGGCCACATTCGCCGGGCGGCCTTCGTAAAGCACGGCGGCCAGGTGGTGCCAGGCGCCGTCGCGCAGATCCGTGGCCCCCACCACTTCGCCTTCATGGGTACCCACCCGCAGCGAACCGACTGGGCCATCTTCCGCATCCGGGTTGATGGAGACCTGCCAGGTATCCCCCGGAGAACTGTGTGCGCCCCAACTGACAAGCGCGTAGCCCTCCGTCGCCTTCAGGTCCTGCGGCACCTTCACCCACAGGGAAACGGTCCGTGCGGAGGATCCGCCGAAGCCGGGAAACTCCGTCTGAATGTAGTCATCCTGGCCGCTGAAGGAAATGGCGGAGCCATTCACCCCATCCATCCACTGTGGCACGGTCGAGCCGCCGGGCAGAGAGGTGAGCGTCCCGGTGGCCTGTTCCGGAGACGCCACGCCGCGGACATCCGCACGGGCCCCCAAGCCGGAGCCTTCATCGAAGGCCCAGTGGAGGTAGTCGATTGGCGAGGCACCATGCTTCGGCGGCAGGGCGGTCAGGAAATTCCCGGGCGCGGCCACCAGGCTGGCGACGCCGTTTTTCCCGATGAGCGCGGCTTTGTCCTCTTTCAGCGAGACGGTACGGTGGCCCTGCGCCTTCGCTTCCACTTCCCCCTTGAGGACGTGGACCTCCATCTGGTCGCCCGCGGTCTTCACCGCGAACTCGGTGCCGATGTCCACGACCTTTCCTCCCGGGCCGTCGATGGTGAAGCCATGGGCGGACTCCGGCACGTTCGCCACGGCGCTGCCTTTCAAGAGCTTCGCACGGTTCGTGCCGAGAAACTGGAGCTGTGCATCCCCCTCGATGACGACCTCCGCACCGTCCTTGAAGCGGACGGAGACGAAGCCTTCCCGGAAGGAGAGGATCTCGCCCTTGCGGAAAGACTTTTCGGCGGGGATGCCGTCCGCGCCGGTGCTGCCGGTGATCTCCGCCACCGGTCCTTGCGAAAGCGGATGGAAGACTGCGTCCGCCACCCATCCCGCCACCGCCACGGTGGCCACTGCCGCCCAGACCTTCGGACGGAGGAAGAACGGCACCACCTTACGGACAGGAAGCATTTCCCTCCTGACTTCTCCGGGGAAGTCCGCCAGACCGACGACGCGGTGCTCCAAAAGTCGATCCAGCACCACCTGGTCCGCCGCGGCGTCCAGCAGGTCCGGGCGGGATTCCAGCGCGGCTTTCAGGGCTGAAAGTTCCGCATCGGTGAGAGTGTCCCCGTCGATCCAGCGCGCCAGCAGTTTCTCGGTCTCGAAGTCGGTCATGGCGTGGGGGCGGTCTGGTTGCGGATGCACTCCGCCAGCGCGGCGCGCAGACGATGGAGCTGCATGGTCACGGTCGAGTGGTTGCGCTGCGACTCCGCCGCGATGTCCTGCACCGCCGCATCATCATGGTAGCGGCGGTGGAGAAGCTGGCGGGCGGCTGGATCGAGTTTTTCCATGCAGTCGTCTAGGATGGAGAAAAGGTTGGCTTCCTGGAGCGGGGCGTAGCGTTCGGAGATTTTCGCGTCGATCAGGCCGGCGAGCTCGGTTTCCGCGCCGACGGCGATGGGGCGGTTCTTTTTCTGGAAGTTGCGCAGCAGGTTGAAGGCGATGCCGCGCAGCCACGGCCCGAGCGGGAGCTTCGTGTCGAAGTCCGCGAGCTTCTGGAAAGCGGTGATGAATGTGTCCTGGGCAAGGTCTTCTGCGTCGTGCGGGTTCTTCAGGCGGATGACCAGACAGGCGCGGATGTTCTGCTCATAGCGCCTGACCAGCTCGCCGAATGCGTCCGCATCCCCCGCGCGGGCCGCAGTCACGACCGCGGATTCTTCGGTGGATTCGGAGACGTCCGACACGGGGAAATTGTCACGAGGCGCGGCCATTGACACACGGACGGCGGAAATTTTTTCCAGCTCCGCGCCCGGCCTCCAGACTCCGGCATTTTCCATGGCGGGATCAAGGAAAGATCGCCTCCGTTCAAGCCCCTCAGGGCTAGGAGGATGAATGACCACTGATTTCACTGATTCCACTGATTTCCAGAAAAGAGAACGGGACATTCTGAATCTGTGTAATCAGTGCAATCAGTGGTAATCCCAATCGGAAAGAAATGGACGGCACCGCACCAGCCCATGAAACTCCGCACGTGTCCACCGCCAGCATCCCCGTCTGCACCGCGATCATCGTCGCCGCCGGCTCCAGCCGCCGGATGGGTTTTGACAAGCTGTCCGCGCCGCTCTGCGGGGTGCCGGTGCTGCGGCGGACGCTGGATGCTTTCCTCACGGCGGACGCCATCTCATCGATCATCATCGTCTGCCCGGAGGAACGCTGGGAGTTGCTGGGGGAGGCCGCGCGTTTCACGAAGCCCGTCGTCCGCGTCGATGGAGGGAAGGACCGGCAGGACTCCGTCGCCCAGGGCCTCGCCGCGCTGCCGGATGGCACGGAACTCGTCGCCGTCCACGATGGCGCGCGCCCGCTGGTCCATCCAGATGACATCGCCCGCTGCGTGGCGGAGGCCGCCGTCCACCAGGCCGCCACCCTCGCCCGCCGGGTGACCGAAACCCTGAAGCGGTCCGACGAGGACGCCTTCTGCACCGGCGCGGTTTCACGCGAAAACCTCTGGTTCATGGAGACCCCGCAGATTTTCTCAGCCGAGCTTCTGAGACAGGCCTACGCGAAAGTGGAGGAAGAAAATCTGACCATCACCGACGAAGTCTCCGCCGCCGAGGCACTGGGAGTAAAAGTGAAATTCGTGGAATCGAAGCACCCGAACCTGAAGGTAACGACCCCCGCGGATCTCGGGTTGGCGGAAGCGTTGATCCAATAGCGTCGTGCTTAGAAATGGACCGTGGCTGCGGCGTCCCGCCGCAGGCCGTGATTGTGGCGTCCCGCCGCAATTCTTCCCCGGAGAACACGAGCCATCTCTTTGGACATTCGGTTGGACGTCATAACTTTCCGCTTGTGGAAGCATATCGGTCAATGGTCACCTCGAAAACGACGGCGGGACGCCGTCGCCACGGCCTGCGGCGGGACGCCACAGCCACATCCTGGCGCCCGCCAGGCGGCAGCTAACCCCCTATCCCCGCCATCCCACTTTCCATTGACTCCCCCGGCCCCCGTGCTTTCCTTCGGCGGCCCTCTCCGGAACGAACCGGGGGAAGGCGCGAACTTTCACGATGAGCAAAGCGATATACGAGTGGCGGCGGATCCCGGACGGGCCGCGTCTGGCCGTGGCGACCATCGCGGATTCCGAATGCGCGGCGCTTTCCATCTACATTCCGGTGGGCAGCCGGGATGAGGCGGAGCTGCCGGCGGGGCTGGCGCACTTCGTGGAGCACATGGTTTTCAAGGGCACCACCCGCCGCACGGCGAAGCAGATCAGCTATGAGATCGAGGACGCGGGCGGGCAGATCAATGCCTGCACCTCCGAAGACCAGACGGTCTATGAAGGCCGCGGGGAGGCGGACCTGATGCCGGTGCTGGTGGATGTGCTGTCGGACATGGTCTGGCACGCCACGTTCCCCGAAGCGGAGATCGACCTGGAGCGCGAAGTCATCGGCGAGGAAATCACGATGTACCGGGAGTCCCCGTCCGACCACATCGGCGACCTTATCTCCTCCGCGCTCTGGGGAGAGCATCCGCTGGGCAACGCGATCTCCGGCTCCGAGGAGTCCATCCACGCCATCGACCGGGAAACGCTGGTCAAGTTCCGCGACCTCCACCATTTCCGGGATGACATCGTCATCGCCGCCGCCGGTCCGTTCACCGCGGATCAGGTGATGGAGATGCTGGCACCTCATCTGCCCACGGAGTTCCACCCCGGCACGCCGCCGCTGCCATTCAATGTGGAGGAGGCCCCGCTGCGGAAGATCACCGACCTGCGGGAGTCCGACCAGCTCCAGCTTTCGCTGGCCTGGCACACGCCGGGCAGGCGCTCGGAGAGCCGCCACGCGCTGCGCCTGCTGAGCATGATGCTGGGGGAAATCTCCAGCTCCCGCCTGTTCCTGGAACTGCGGGAGGAACGCGGGCTCTGTTACCAGATCGGCAGCGATGTGACGTTTTTCGACGAAACCGGATCGTTCGAGGTCAATGCCGGCCTTGATCCGGAATCACGGGAGGAAGCGCTGGAGTGCATCCACCGTGAGATCGCGGACCTGGTGGAAAATGGCCCGCGCCCCGGCGAACTGGACCGCGCGAAGCGGCTGATGATCGCCCAGAGCAAGCTGGCGTTCGAGTCCACCGGCTCCCACGCCGCGTGGGCCGGGGAGGGCTTGCTGGATTTCGATGAGATCCCCTCGCCCGCCGCCTGGCGCGAGAAGATCCTGGCCGTGACGGATGAGGATGTGCGGAGCATCGCGAGGGAGGTTTTTATGGACCAGCAGCCTGCGATGGCGGAGATCGGGGTGGGTTGAGGACCGGCAAAAGCGATCCGTTTGACTCAGTGCCCCGGACTGGCTAGCGTGCGGACCATGCCATGGTGAACCGGATTCTCCGGGTTCCTGTTGCAGCCGGTGGACAGGAGTGTCCACCCTCCTTACTCTCATGCCACGTGCTTTCCAACCCTTCACGCCGGAACACTACTATGCGGTGCTCGTTGGTGCGGTGGTCATCACCATCCTAATCCTGCTCGGGAGGATGGGTGGGCGGCGGCGGCTGTTCGCCACCTGGGTGCTGGCATTCACCAACCTGGCGGCCTACCCGCTGGGACAGGCGGCGTGGCTGTCGCTGAGTGCGGACAAGAGTCTGGACAACCTGATCCCTTTCCACCTGTGCGACATCGCGGCCATCACCGGTGGCTTCGCGCTGCTGACGCGGAACCACCTGCTGGCGACCCTGACGTATTTCTGGGGACTGGCCGCCACCATGCAGGGGCTGCTGACGCCGGCCATCACCGTCGGCTTTCCGGAGTGGCCGTTCATCATGTTCTTCGTCCACCACTTCGTCATCGTGGGCACGGCGTTCTACCTGCCCATCGTGGAGGGCTGGAGGCCGAAGACGCCGCTGTGGCGCAGCCCGGTGGAGGTTTTCCTATGGTCGCTGGCTTACCTCGCCTTCGCCATGACGGTGAACAAAGTCCTGGGAACCAACTTCGGTTTTGCCGCGGGACCTCCGCCGAATCCCAGCCTGATCGACCACCTCGGTCCATGGCCGTGGTACCTGCTGGCGATGGCGGGCTTGGCACTGGTGCTCTATTTCCTGCTGGCGTTGCCGTTCGCGGGCGCGGCACGGCGGGGAAAATGAGTTGGTCGGCCTGCCATCCCGGTTTATAGGTGGAGCAGATGAGCGACGCCGCCGCAGATCCCGCCCAGAAAACGAAACGCCCGCGCGTGAACGTCCGCCGTCCGGATGTCATGGAGCGCGTGGCCGCGGAGGTGGCGGTGCATTTCCACTCCTCCATCGTGGAGAAGCTGAAGGACCGCGGCGGAAAGATCACCATCGGCAACACGACGGTGCTGCTCGCCCAGCAGTTCGGCTTCTGTTACGGGGTGGAGCGGGCGATCGACCTGGCCTACGCCTCGCGGCGTGTTTTCCCGGAGAACCGCATCTTCCTGATCGGCGAGATCATCCACAACCCGGAGGTCAACCGCCAGCTCCGGGAGATGAACATCGTCTCCCTGCCATGGCAGGAACTCACGGAGGACTATGACGATCTCACGGAGGATGATGTGGTCATCGTCCCGGCCTTCGGCGCACCCACCCACTTCATGAAAAAGGTGGAGGAGCGCGGCAGCTATGTGGTGGACACCACCTGCGGGGATGTGATGAAGGTCTGGCGGCGCGTCCGCGGCTACGCGAAGGACGGCGTGACCTCCATCATCCACGGCAAGTCGAACCACGAAGAAACCCGCGCCACCGCGTCCCGCGCGCTCGGCGAGGACGGCACCGGCCACTACCTCGTCATCCTGACTCTGGCGGACACGGACTACGTCGGCAACTACATCAAGGGCCACGGCAACAAGGCGGACTTCATGAAGCGCTTCGGCAACTGCGTGTCCGATGGCTTCGATCCTGACATCCACCTCCAGCGCATCGGCGTGGCGAACCAGACGACCATGCTGAAAAGCGAGACGCAGGAGATCCAGACACGCCTGCTGGCCGCCGTGATCGAGCGGGACCACAACGGCGCGAATTTCCAGGTGTTCGACACCATCTGCGGGGCCACCCAGGAGCGGCAGGACGCCCTGTTCGAGATGCTGCGCGTGAAAATGGACATGCTGCTGGTCGTGGGCGGCTACAACAGTTCCAACACGCAGCATCTCGTCGAAATCGGCGAAAAGGAACTGCCGACGTTCTTCATCCGGGACGCCTCCTGCATCAGGTCGCTGGAGGAAATCGTCCACTTCGACCTCCACAAGCACGAGGAGACGACCAGTTACTCAAGGATCCTCGCGGGGGACGCGCCCGCCGTCATCGGCATCACCGCCGGAGCTTCCTGCCCGAACAACCTGATCGAGGAGACGGTCTTCAAGGTGTTCGAGCTTCGGGGGATCGGCCGTGAGGCGGTGGCCGGGGCGTAGAGGCTCACCGGCGGTGTTGACGAACCCTAGGGGATCTACCGCAAAGTTGCCAAGGCCGCGAAGCTACGCAAAGGAAGAGGGAAGGTGGATGGGTTGGGCTACTGCCCCGATTTCCTTTTTGTTATGGAGAAAAGAAGGCTGGCCGCGAATCGGGCGAATCTTGAAGCCTCCTTTCTTACCTTTGCGGCTTTTGAGACTTTGCGGCAGGCCCTTCCTGATTCGCCAATGCCGCCGGAGGACAGGAGTGTCCTCCCTCCTTACAGGTAAGGCAGGAAGGCCTTGTGCATCTCCGGCGGGATGTCCAACAGGCTGTAGTCCTTCGAGGAAACGAACAGCAGGCTCTGCTGCCCCTTGCCCAAAAGCTGGTTCTCCGAGCCGAAGATCTGGTGCTCCAGGGTGCAGAACTTCCGGTTGAAGTCCGCCACGCGGATTTTCACGGTGATGGTGTCGAACTCCCGCGCCTCGCGCACGAACTTGTGCTCGAACGAGCGGGTCAGGATGAAGAATTTGGTGGTCTTCAGGTCGAAGTCCGGCATCGCCTTGGCGAAGAAAAGCTCGCGGGTTTTCCCGACGTACATGCCATACATGCCGAAATAGACGTTCCCCACGGAGTTGGTGTCCGCGTAGGTGGCGATCATGGAATAGACGAACCACTTGCCCTCGAAGTGGCCGCCAAGCGCATGGGCGTCCGCAGGCTGGACCACGGCGGAAGCGGCCGCCGGAGAAGCCGGCGCGACGGTTTTCGCGATGGCCTTGATGGCCGCCACGTCGGAAGTGGAGGCTTTCTCCATCACCTCGCCCGCCTTTTCCGTGACGACGCGCAGGAGGTCGGTGTTGACCACCAGCCAGATGACGTAGGCCAACGGCAGGACCGAGCCGAGGATGAGCAGGGAGGTCTCCGCCTTGAAGTAACCGAAGGCGAAGATGACCATGGACATGCTGGCCATGGAGAACATGCGGATCTGCGGCAGCGGTTGCTGGGAGTTCGGCACGAAGCAGCGGGCGATGGCCAGCGAGGCGTAACCGACGAAGAACGAGGCGTAGAACACCATGAAATACTCCAGCTTCACCAGGTCCGCCTTGCCGTAGAGCCAGTTCGCCAGGATACCGGAGAGCGTGATGAACGCGACGAGCAGGAAGCTGGGGATGGGGGAAGCGATGAACTGCTTCGGAACCATCGACAGGAGCACGTTCTGGCTTTTTTCGACATTCCTGCCGAGGAACCACTTCAGGGCCACATAGCCGCTGTCCAGGGTGGTGACCGCGCAGATGATCAGGAAGGAGAAGTAGGCCACCGGGATCACGCTGCCGTCGGCGAAGCGCGACTGCATGTAGCGGGTGACCAGGTCATGGGCGTAGGTGAAGCCGTCCACGGCCTTCATCATGGCCACCGCCTCCGCGCCCTTGCCCATCACCCACATCGCCATGAAGCCGTGGAAGAGGAGGAGCAGGAAAAAGATCACGCCGCCGATGATGTAGCTGCCGCTGACGGAGGTCTTCTCACGGTGGATCTGGATCGCGCGCTGCCAGTGCTGGAGATCCAGCCACGGGCCCACCAGCAGGCCGACCAGCAGCGGGATGGTGTAGCCCAGTAGACTGGGACCACCCCACACCGGGGTGTAGGGGGACTTCCACTGGACGGAGCCGGACGTGGCGGCTCCGGTGCCGAACAACAGGATACCGATGCAGACGAGCAGGCCGAACCCGGCCATGGCATGACCGTACTTGATCTTCCCGATGCCGAACTCCTCCCCGAAAAGACAGCCCGCCGCCAGGACCACGAATACCACCAGGCAGAGGAACATGCCCACCAGCGGCCCGGGGGCCAGGTTCAGCGGGACGAACAGGTAGCTCGCCAGTGCGAACACCGTGAGGGACAGGGCGATGATCTGGTAGAGATAGAACGCCAGCCGGAACGGCCGGGAAAATTTGTCGAAGAAATCCGCGAGCGATTCAGGTCCGCGGCCGTGCCGTTTCGCCACGATCTGGGTGAGCACACCGAACAGGGCCAAGCCCACCGCATTCGGGACGGCAAAGGTCAGCAGCCCCTGGAGACCGAACATGAATGTCATCTGGACGCTGAAAAACAGCCCCAGCCCCCACATCCATGACAGAGCCACGGAATTTCCCCAAAGGATCGCATTCAGCCAACGGAAATTCATCTCCGGACAAGGGAAACGCTAATGCCCGCGACAGCAAGCCGAGATTGCTGGAGGGCAAGGCACCGTCAGCCAAAAGCAATCCTCGCTCGGCTTTTCCCGATTGTCATTCCACACCGCCCGTGAAGATACTCCTTCCTCCCCTCCATGGCCGCCGGAAACCCCTACCAGCCTCCAGCCAGTGACTCCTCACTCCCTGAGGAGATCCCGGAGGCGCAGGAACTGGCTCCGCTGGGCGACCGCTTTGGAGCATCCATCGTGGATGGCATCATCATCGGTGCCCTGCCGTTGCTGTTTGGAGCGGCCTTCGCAATCTTCCTGGAAAAGCACCTGCCTGATGTCGCCGGAGCCTGGATCAGGAGAATGGAGGAGTCCGATTTTTGGAGCGGCTTCATCGACACGATGGTCAGCTTCGTCATCTTCGTCGGGGTCCAGGGTCACTTTCTGGCAAAAAACGGTCAGACCATCGGCAAGAAGCTGCTCGGCATCAAAATCGTCACCATGGAGGGAAAGAAGCCCCGGATGGAAGCGCTCCTTCTGCTCCGCATGCTGGTGCCCGTGCTGTTGGCCACCATCCCCGTCGCCGGTCCGTATATCTATCTGGCGGGCATCCTCATCATCTTCACGCGCCCGAGGCGGTGTTTCCATGACTACATCGCAGGGACGAAGGTGGTGCAGGCGACCGTGCTGCCGAGGGGAGTGGCGGGAGCCGGGAGGACAGCGCGGAGACTTGGGAAAAAGGAAGAGATGGCTTCAGTTCCCGGGGAAGAGGAGAGGACGGATCGCGACTGTTAAAATCTGAAGAAGGCCATTTTCGGTTGTTCCTTCTTTGCGGTCTTTGGGTCTTTGCGGTGAATTTTCACTGGCATGCTGTTGCAGCCGGAGGACAGGAATGGAAGCGAAGCGGACATAGCGGCGCAGCCGCAATGTCATCCCTTACTCTCCCACAATGCGGACGTTGCGGAAGGAACCGAGGTCATCGAATGAGCCGAGGCCGATTGCGCCCTTGCCGAGCGTCTTGTCGGTGGCGGAGAGCACCTCCTTGCCATCGAACCAGACCTTGATGGAACCTTCCGCGGCATTCCTGGTGACCTTCACCTGATGCCAGGTTTCCGGTTTCCATGGGAGGGTCTCCGCGCCTTGCTTGGTGATGGCCTTGCGGTCCGCGTCGTTGACGAGGTGGAGCTGGAGGTGCACCGCATCTGACTTTTCCCCGAGGTGGGCGTAGTAAAATTTCGTGTCGCTCTCCTTTGAGAAGGCGATGCAGAC
This sequence comes from Luteolibacter sp. SL250, assembly GCF_026625605.1. NCBI lineage: Bacteria > Pseudomonadati > Verrucomicrobiota > Verrucomicrobiia > Verrucomicrobiales > Verrucomicrobiaceae > Luteolibacter > Luteolibacter sp. SL250. The sequence goes on along the minus strand of NZ_CP113054.1, from coordinate 1,223,900 downwards.
GTCGTTGTTGCCCTTGTTGAACAGGTCCAGCCGGACCTCCGCGGTGAGGGTGAAGGAATCCCACTCACCGCCGGTGAACCAGGCGAGATTGAAGGGACTGCGGACCTTCGGCTTGAAGTCCGACTGTTTCTTCAGCGAAAGGACGGTGTCATCCCCGGCACCGGTCCATTCCCATGCGGTCTGGTCACCGTAGATCCACTTTTCCTTCCCAGCGAGTGGCTTGGTCTGCCCGAAGGCGGCTCCTGCACATAGCGGAACCAGGACCAGGCCGCGGAGATTGAAGAATCCAGTCATCGGTGCCAGAATCCATCAGATCCCCGACGGATCAAGTCCGCATGCTCCGCATCCTGTCCATCTTTCCGTGCCTGCTCTGCCTGGCCAGCGCCGCCCCTCTGCCACTCGGGCAGGGTCCGTCGGCCACCATGGTGGAAGATACCCCGGCCAGGACCACCGTGAACGCGATCCCGGACGGGCGGAACCAAGGCCCTGCGGGAGACCTTCCTCTGGCCGTCCTGAGGATCGACTGGCTCAACAACGAACCCACGCCGAAGGATTTCGAGGTGACGGTTACGGACAAGCAGAAGGTCATCACCACGACCTACAGGCAGGGCGCCACCGGGATCACCCGCACGCTTCTCGCCACCCCGGAGATCATTTTCCTGCATTTCGTGGCGGACCAGCCGGGGGCCATTTCATTCAAAACCACGCTCGGCTCCCCACGGGACGGGACAACCGCCGTCCAGAACCGGAACGAACTGACATGGACTTCCGCCCGGGCCCCCGCCATGAAAGCCTATGCCCGGGTGATCCCCTTCGAGTCCGACGTGGAGACGGAGGGAGACTCCATTGTCCTCCGCGGAGAGGGTGAGTGCATGGTCATATTCAGTTTCACCCGGCTGGATGACGCCGCGAAACCGCTTTCCGGCACCTGGAAACGCCTCGCCGCCGCCCTGGATCCCGGCGCGGAACACCCGGACCCGGTGAAAATCTGGCAGACGATCCTGGCCCACGGAGGCGCTCCCTGAAAAAATCCCACTTTCCCCCATTTCCAGCCTCGCAATTCTTCCATTGCCCGGCAGCTTTTCCCCCTCTTTACTCGCCCCGTTCCACGGGCCAGCCCCGCAAATTTCATGATCGAGCAAATCCGCAAATACTCCGGCCTGATGATCGTCGTTCTGGTGGTCGTCTTCATCAGCTTCTTCTTCATGGACACCAACTCCATGCGGGGCCCGATCGGTTCGCCCACCGTCATGCGGATCGACGGGCGCGGCTACAGCGAAAAGGACTTCCGCCGCCTGGGTGCCAGCAGCTATGAAGCCATCATCGGCATCGCACGGGGCGGTGATTTCGGACTTTACCAGGCTTTCATGCCACTTTTCGGCCGGGGCGGCGGGGATGACATCCCGAAGCAGCTCTTCATCAACCGCGTTCTCCTGCAACAGGCGAAGGACAAGTTCGGCATCCACCCGAGCGACGAGGAAGTTTCCAGCTACATCCGGAAAATGCGCGCTTTCAGCGGCCAGGACGGCAGCTTCGACCCGGAGATCTACGGCAAATTCGTCGAACAGGGGATGAGCCGCCTGGGTCTCGCCGAGCATGACCTCCGTGACATCGCCTCCGACGCCATCGCCGCGCAGAAACTCCAGTCCATCCTCAGCGCCGGGCTCAGCACCGACCGTGACGCGATCGCACGGGAAACCGCCCTGGATTCCCAGCAGATCACCGTCGAGCTCGGTCGCCTGGACCTCGACACCTATCAGGACAAGATCGACCCGAAGGAAGAGGAGATCAAAGCCTACTGGGAAGGCATCCAGGACTCCTTCAAGACGGAGCCGCTCAAGAAGTTCACCTACGTGATCGTCACTCCGGAAGCTGTTGCGGAGTCAGCTCCCGAGGCACCGGCCGCCCCGCTGGCCGCCGATGCGACGGAAGAAGCGAAAGCCGCCGCAAAGAAAGCGGAGGAAGACAAGAAGGCGGCCGCCGCCGCGAAGACCGCCGAGGCACGCCGTGAGAACCAGAACAAGGTGGACGGCCTTGTCGATGATTTCAGCTTTTCCCTGATGGAACAGCATGGCGCCGGTTTCGAGGACCTCGCCAAGAAGAACGGCTGGGAAGTCAAAACCACCGACCTCTTTGCCCAGAGCGCGCCACCGGCTGACCTGAACATCGACCTCCGCTCCTCCAGCCAGGGCGGCAAGGCGGTGGATCTCCTGTTCCGCATGACCGCAGGCAAGGACGCGGCCTCCCGCATCTCCGAGCCGATCGCCGTCGGTGAGGGCCAGTGGCTCGTCGCCCGCCTGGACGGCGAGGAAGCCTCCCGGGTGAAAACCTACGCGGAAGCCCGTGCGGATGCCCGTGCCCAATACATTTCCGAAAAGGGGATCGAGGCGATGAAAGCCGCCGTCGAAGCGGCCTCCACCAAGATCAAGGAAGGCCTGGCCGCGAAGAAGTCCTTCGCGGACGCCGCCAAGGAAGCCGGCATCGCCGAAGTCAAGACGGTTGAGAAAGTGACCCGCACCTACCGCCCGGATGCCCTCAGCGAACCACAGGGCCTCTTCCAGGAAGCCCGTGCGACCGATCCCGGCGCCCTCACCAACACCATCGTGGAGTCCGACCGCGCGTTCGTGGTGCATGTGGTGAAGCGTGAGGTGGTCAAGGAAGAGAACGCCGCCGCCCGCCTGGACGCCGAAGTGTCCAACAGCGCCGCCGGCAACGCCTTCGCCGCCTTCCACTCCTGGCTCTCCGCGGAAACCGAAGCCGCCAAGGTGGAGGACCTCTACGCCAAGCAGTAACACGCCTTCCGGCGGCCCACGCCGCGCAGAGCCGATGCAAGGGAACCCCGAAGCCGAAGAACTCTTCGACGAAGCCAACGGCCATCTCGCCCTGGGCGAGCTCGATGAAGCCATCGCACTCTACCGCCGCTGCGTCGCGCTGGATCCCGGGTTTTTCGACGGCTGGCACGCGCTGGCCATGGCCCTGCTGAAAACCGGACAGACCAAGGAGGCGATCGGCTGCGGCCTGCAGGCGGTCACCCTCCGGCCGAACGACCTGCTCGCCTGGACCGGTCTCTCCCAGATGTATGTCCGGGACGGCAACATCCCGGAAGCGGAAGCCGCCAAGGGCAATGCCCGCATCCTGTCACTGGGCGGCAAAGTCGTCCGGGACGCCTGACTTTTTCCCATCAAATTTTTTCCGACCATGTTCTATCTCACCACCGCCATCGACTACACCAACGGCTCGCCCCACATCGGCCATGCCTATGAGAAGGTGCTGGCGGACGTCATCGCCCGCTACCGCCGCCTGCGCGGGGACGAGGTCTATTTCCTCACCGGCGTGGACCAGCATGGCCAGAAGGTGCAACAGACCGCGGAAAAGGAAGGGGTCCATCCCGCCACCTACGTGAAGCGCACCACGAAGAAATTCTCCAATCTGTGGGAGAAGCTGGGCGTGCGCTACGACGGCTGGGCGGAAACCACCGACGACCGCCACAAGGCCTGCGTCGGTGCCATCCTCTCCAGCCTCAAGGAAAGCGGCCAGCTCTACAAGAAGTCCAAGAAGGACCTCTACTCCGTCCGCCAGGAGCAGTTCCTCACCGACCGTGACCGCAACGAACAGGGGGAGTTCGGCCCGGAGTGGGGTGAGGTCATCGAGATTGAAGAGGAGAACTGGTATTTCCGCCTCAGCGACCATGCGGATTGGCTGGTGTCCTTCATCGAAAGAACGGAGGACTTCGTGCTCCCCGCGTTCCGTCGGAACGAGGTGCTCAACGCGCTCCAGCGCTCCCCCGGCCTGGACCTCTGCATTTCCCGTCCGAAGTCCCGCCTGCGCTGGGGCATCGAATTTCCTTTCGATCCGGAATACGTCACCTACGTCTGGTTCGACGCCCTCATCAACTACATCTCCTTCGCCGGCTACCAGTCCGGCAGCGGGGATCTGCCGGACTTCGGCAAGCTGTGGTCGGAGAACGACCGCCGCCCCGTCCACATCATCGGCAAGGACATCCTCGTCCCCGCCCATGGCATCTACTGGCTGATCATGCTCCATGCCATGGGCTTCCCGGACGACCAGATCCCGCAACTGCTCGTCCATGGCTTCTGGAACGGCCTGCGTGGTGAGAAGATGTCAAAATCGCTCGGCAATATCGTCGATCCTTCGGAACTGGCGGACAAATTCGGCGTCGATGCCGTGCGTTACTACCTGGTCCGCGACATCACCACCGGCAAGGACTCCGACTTCGACCTGGACCGGTTGTTGATGCTCTTCAACACCGAACTGGCGAACGCGCTGGGCAACCTCTGCAACCGGGCGCTCAACATGAGCCAGAACTTCACCGGCGGCGTCATCACCACGACCGGCGAACTGACGGCGGATGACCTGGCTCTGCGCGAGTCTCTTGCCACCTCTCTGGCGGACTACCGTGCTGCCATGGATGAATATGACATCTCCCGCGGCCTGGAGGCGATCAACCGCCATGTCGTCCACTGCAACGGCTATGCCGAGCGCATGAAGCCTTGGGAAATGAACAAGGAGTGGAAGACCAGCAATGATCCCGCGCTGAAAGCGAGGATTGCCACCGTGCTGTACCATTTGGCCGAAAGCGTGGCCCACGCGGCGGTGCTGCTCTCCCCGGTGCTGCCGGAAGCCTCCGCCAAGCTGGCGGCCCAGCTTTCCCTGCCAGGCCTGGAAGATATCAAGCTTCCGGCGCTGGCCTGGGGTCTGATCCCGGACGGACACGCCATTGGCAAACCGAAGCCGGTTTTCCCACGCATCGCCCCCCCGGAACAGGAATAAGATATCCCAAGGCTCCGGCTTCAGGAAGGTCCGCCACATGTGGACGGTCCACGCACTACGGAGGAAAATACACGGTTCCGCCGGCTCCCCCCCGATGGAGACGTCCTTCGGGCGTCCGGAACCGTTCATTGATGGCGTGAGCGGCCGCTGCAACTGGACGCAAGGAGTCCAAGGGAATTTCGTACCCATTCCACGGTCAGAATCCATGCCAACCTCGATACTACCACGGGTGGATCGCAAATTTGGTAATGACCCTACAAGCAGCAAACCGAGCATTATTCATATCCAAATTATCAACTTGTTTAATTTTTGACCATTTTTTGAAGATCAACCAATTTGACTCCGCACAGTTTCGGATAAAACCCGTCCAAATTGTGATACCCCCATAAGCAGTTCCCTCAATCACGAGTCCCAATTATTTCACATATGTGAGATAACTGCCCCCGATAGCATTTTGCCCCCCTTGCCCAAAGCGGATGAAACAGTCGTTAGTTCCCCTCCAGAAAATTGAGTCAAAAAATCCACCCCGAGGAGTGCCTCATGGATGAAATCCCCCCAACCGCGGAGAGAACCGGCGATCCGGTTCTCCCCGAATTGCGCCATCTGGCGGCATTCCAACAGGTCTATGTCGCCCGCGACTATACCGCGGCGGCCCATGATCTGAATCTGGACCGGAAGGGCATCCTCCGGATGATGGACCGGCTGGAGCAAGCGTTCCGCAATCCGCTTTTCACGGAGCCACGCCGTGGTGTGCTGGTTCCGAGCCCGTTCGCGGACCGCCTCTTCAATGATCTGAGACCGTTGAATGCCGCCCGGGAGGCTCTGCACAAAGAACTGGAGGACATCCGCAACCACGGACGTCCCGTCCGGATCGGAGGATCTCCGACCGTCTTCCGCTCCAGCATTTTCAGGAGCTTGTTCCGGGATCTCCAGATCTCCGGAAAGATCCGCGCATCCTACGTCCCCGTGCCTGCGGAAGAAGCGATCAAGGCCCTGACCGGAGGTATCTGTGATCTCCATATCGGATGTGTTCCCACCACCGGCCCACGCTTTCTCTCCCATCTGCTGGGACACCTCCGGTTCCGGATGCTGGAGCGGAAAGGAGCCAGCCCGAACACGCCGCGGAGCCGCCCATGGATCGTGACATCTGAAGAAATGCGGGTGGAGCCCCTGGTTGGAGAAATTACGGGATACCGGCCGCTGGATGAGGCACGGTTCCTGCATTGGCTGGATCATCCGGAAGAGTGTCCTGCAGGAACGCTTGTCTTCGCCCCTGAGATTCCCGTCTCCCCATCCCACTGGGCATCCGTGGATTCCAGCCCCCCGGCGTTCACCGGCGTCCACCTGCGCTACCTCCGGCAGCACCCCTACGAGTTTCTCCCCGCGTTGGTCAACGGCATCAAAATCCCATTCCCCCCCCACGATCATGCCTGAAATCCGTGAGATCCAAGTGTTTCTCACACTGACACAGTCGGGAAGTTTCTCCGCAGCGGCAAAGGAACTGGGAATCACCCAGCCTGCGGTGAGCGCACATATCTCCAAGCTGGAGCAGTTGATGGGCTTCCTGTTGTTCCACCGTTCGCCGGAAGGGGCGACCATGACGGAGCAAGGGAAATCAATCCTGCCCCATCTGGAACGCCTCAACCAGGAATACGTCGATCTCCTGAGGCGGGCGGACTATTGGAACCGCTTCCAGTCCCACGAGGTGAAGATCTGGACGGATGGCAGCTATCTGTCCCAGGAACTGAAAGGAGCGCGCACCCCCAGGGCGGATCTCTCCGTGATGGAAATATGGAAAGACATGGAGGCCAAGGCGGGCTGGGTGGATGCCCTGAAAAATTTCGAGACGGACATCGTGATCACCGGTTCATTCCTGAAGGCCGGTGACTGTCCGGAAATCCGGGTCTCCACGGTGGCCGCGGAAGCGGGACTCACGGTCGCGTGGAATCCGGACTACTACGCCTTCGACACGGATGGGTTCAGCTTCCCGGACACCTTTTCCTCGAGCGTCATCCTTCCGACGGAATCCCTCGCCGCCGGATTCCGCCAATTCCTTTCCAGTTGGTGCGAGACGACCTACGGCATCCACATCATGGAAATGATGGAGTTCAGATCCGAACACGAAGCGGTGGAAGCCTGCCGCCTGGGGCTTGGCGTGCTGATCTTTCCGGGAGAGGCGGCATCCAGGCTGCGGCTCGGCCAGCTCGGGCTGGCAACGCATCCAGCGTTCGGGTTCCTGCTTCCGAAGGCATTCAGGTTCGGCATCCGCTGGAGGGCCAATGAAAAGAACCCCGCCATCATCTCCACGGTCCGGAGCCTGCTGGCGAAATTCCCGCCGTCCGGAACCGGCGGGATCTGAAGGAATCACTCCCGGATCCTGAGCCTGAAGTCACCGGAGTTCCCGCGCAGCTCGGGGGCATACATCGCCTCCGCGGTTGCGGGGAGGGCCTTGAAAGTGCCCGGAGTTTCCGCCCGCAGTTGGTAGCGGATGGAATGGGTGCCGCGCGGAAGGGAGCGGATGAAGAAATCCACCGTCCGGTCACGCGGCTCCATGTAGGCCGCCAGCCCGGGTCCGTTGATGTATCCGCTGAGGGCATCCACCGCCTCAAAGCCCGCCGCTTTCGCGTCCGAGAACACCAGATACTCGTAGTCGTTCTTGCTCTCCAGGATCAGCTCCACCTCGATGCGGTCGCCGGATGAGAGCGTCGCACCATCCTCGAGTGGTTTCCGCAGGATACGTTCCTCCTGCTGTGATACCGGCTGCCCTGACCGGCCAACCGTTTCGATTGTCCCACCAGCTTCAGTGATCCTCGAAATCTTGCGGCTCACCTTCACTTCCAGTCCTGCCTCACGCAGACGGTCCTCCAGGCTGAAAACCTCCAGCCAGGCGTTCGCATACACGGTCCCCCCACCGGTGCGCCGGATGCCGATCACATGCCTGCCGGGCGGAACATCCGCGCCGGACAGGGTGAAAGTTCCATCGAAGGAAAAAAGATTGTCCCGGTTGACCTGCACCTTTCCAAGGGACTTCCCATCCACCGTCACCTCCACCTCCATTTCCGGGGCATCCTCTCCGCTCGCCTTCATGTATCCGGCGATCGCCTCGATGGCGTAGGCCGTGTCGCGGGTGGAGGTCCAGTAGTGACTGTTCTTCCGGTTGTTCACCAGATACTTCACCAGCCCGCGGGTGTCCGGGTCCGCCGGTTTCACGGCGGTCAGCAGCTTCAGATACCAGGCGTGTGCCTCCACATCACCACCGTACCAGTGCCACCAGTAGCCGGTGTTCCCGAGATCGAGATGGACGGTCTGGTTCTCCTGGTCCCGGCGGATGAACTGCGAGATCATCTTGAGGATTTCATCCCGCCAGACGGTGTTGTTCAACCGGTGGAGCTCCAGCCCCAGCAGCGCCTGGCCATAGACTGGCAGATCCACCCGATCCCGGTAAAGGAGGGACAGCATTTCGGCATTCTCATCGCCCGCCCGCCCGAGGATCTCACGGACAAAGGCATCCACCGCGTCCGCTTTCGCCTTCTCCGGCAATCCGGACGGCTTCACTTCAGCACCCGCTTTCGTCTTTTCCTCCCGGTCGGCGAATCTCCTGAGGGCCTGGAGCTGTTCGTCCTCATAGGCGGACAGCCAGGCCACACCCGAAGCGAGCATGGCATCATTGATGGTCGCTCCGGCCGCCTTTCCTGTCAGAAGGCCATGCACCACCACCGCGGTGGTGTGCGGGTAGGATCTCTCACCGTGTCCGGAGAACCAGCCCCATCCGCCGTCGCCATTCTGCATGGATGCGAGCTTCCCGATTCCGGCGACCACCATTTCCTTGAGCTTGGCTTCATCGAAAACGGGATTTCCCTGCCACTGCTTCCACCGCCTGGCGCGTTCCTGCGGATCCCCGAGTTCCTGGGGATTGAGGTTCGCGCGCTTGGTCCGGACTTCGGCCAGATTGATGTTCATGTCCTGCAGCACCCGCTGTGCGATCACCGCCGGAATGAAGCGGTTCAGCGTCTGCTCCGTGCAGCCATGCGGATAGTCCGCCAGATAGGGGATGGCATCCATGACCGCTCCAGCCACCGTGGGGGAGAACCGGACGGTCAACCTTGTCTGTTCCGCGCGCAGCTTGTCCGGAACCTCCACCGGAATCTCAAGCGAGGGAACGCCCGGCTCCAGAACGCGGCTCCAGGCATCCTGCCGGGCCATGCCGTGCACGCGCACGGGCAGGTCCCTCTCCACGGCATCCCCGTCCCCCTGGGTTTCCGTCCGCATCCTGATCTTCGCGACACCTTCCGCCCCGGCCTTCACCTTCCATTCCATCCTGGCCTCCCCCTTCGCCGGGATTTTCACCGTCGATGGCTTGCCATCCACCGCTGTCACCGCACCGCCTTCCAGCTCCAGTGAGATTTTCACCTCCTTCGCCGTGGCGTGTTCGTTGTGGACCACGGCGGAAAGGACCGCTTCATCCCGCTCCACCAGGAAACGCGGAGCCTGCAGGCGGACGAGCAGATCCTTCGAAGTGATGATCTCCGTGCTGCCCTCCCCCACGCGGGTGCCGCTGCCCAGCACCCAGACGCGGGCTTTCCAGGTTGTCAGGTTGTCCGGAAACTCCAGCGGCACCTCCGCCGTTCCGGCGGCATCCGTCGTTATCTCGCCGGACCATTTCAGGAGATCCGCGAAGTCCTTCCGCACCGTGACGGCCGGCGCGGCACCACCGTCGCCCGCATTTCCAGCCGCTTCCAGGCTGTCCGCCGGTGCCGCCTGGGCAGGCGCAGGAGGCGATGATTCCTTCTTCATCGGCATGGCGCCGCCCCTTCCTTCCCGGTCATGGAACGCGCTACCCGGCGCATCATCGCCACGGGTCAGCATCTCCATCTCCGGTTGCTTCTGCCGCACCAGGTTCCCCGCCGCGAACGGAACGGAACAGGAACTGCGCGTTCCATAGTAGTTGTTCTTCCAGCCCCAGAAATAGCCCCCGATGGGCGGGCTGTTCGGACCACCGGCGACCGCCTCCAGCGCCTTGTCATAGACCGCGAGGACCGCTTTCCCGACGACGGGATGCCCTCCGGCATCCTTCAGCGTGATCCTGAGCGCGGTCTTTCCACCCGGCTCCAGCCTCGCCGCGGCGGGTTCCACCGTGACGTCGATCATCTTCCCTTCCGGGGGTAGAAGCACTTCACGCGCGACACTGTGGATCCTGGCACCATGGACGGTAACCCCTTCGACGAACATGTTGGGCATGTCCCGGCGGTCGAGCGCCACCTCCACCTCCAGGCTCTTGCCATCCAGCCGGATGCGCCTCGCTTCCCGTCCGCTCGACCCGCCAACGTGGAGGAAAAGCCACACATTGGCGTCCACCTTGTCGCTGTTCACGCGCAGCCGCAGCTTGTCGCCTGCGGCGTACTCCAGCTTGTCCGCGACCAGTTCCAGCGGACCGAATTTCCAGTCGCCCGGCTCCGCGCGGCCCTGTCCATGGACATTCAGGATGGTCGCACCCGCACTGGCGTCACCACCGGCGAGGGAAAGTTCCGCGGCCAGCCGGTACTGCCCGGCTTCAGGCGCGGGGAACTTCTGCGAGATCTGCCCGGCGGCATCTGTTTCCACCGGCCACGAGGAAGCCTCCGTCTCCACCACCTTGCCGTCCGCATCCAGGGACAGGCGGAAAAGTTTCAGCGTCCCCCGTGCACCCTCCACCGGAACCCCGGCCAGCGTCGCCGCGGAAACCTTCGCCTCCACCGTCTCTCCGGGAGCGGTGAAGCCACGATCCGCCCATGTCACCACCTCGAACGGCTTGCGCGCGGCGATCACACTGCCGGTCCCGTGTTCCTCCCGACGGGAGGCATCCACGACGCGAGCCTCGATGGAATAGCGGGCGTCCATGTCGCCGTGGGTTTCGAGCACTTGCGCCGTGTCGATCTCCACGTCCACCGTCCCATCCGCGCCGATCTTCATGGTCCGCCGCAGGACCAGCTCATCCGGTGTCCACCTGCGGTTCACCATCCATGGTGAGGGTGGCGGCTGGCATGACCAACCCGACCAACCCGGGTGCCACGCCGCATCCGTGCCGGGCCACCATGCGCCGCGGCCGTAGAGCCAGTCCCACCGGCCCGCGGGAAACCACCTTTCCGAAAGGGCGGAGCGCTTCACGGTCACCTCCACCTCCGCCTCCCTGACCGGCGCGCCATGGAAGTAGGTGGCCTTCACTTTCGCTGAAAACTTTCCGCCCAGCTTCACCGGCACGGAAGGGGCCTCCACCGTGACTTCGAATTCCGGCTTCCGGAACTCCTCCACCCGGAACGCGATCGATCCGGACATCATCTCCGGGATGGAGAAAACCGCCTGCCAGCCCCCCAGCGGAGCGTCCTTCGGGATGACCATCTCCGTCTCCAGGGTACCCAGTTCATCCGTCCGCAGGCCGGGTATCTTGAGCGCTTCCTCCCCCCGCCCGTTGAAAAGCGAGAGGGTTCCGGTGCGGTTCGCATACTTCGCCTCATCCGGCTCGAAATAGCCGACGTTCCGCAGGAAGAACTTCACGTGCAGCTTGTCCCCCGGCCGGTAGAGGGGCCTGTCCGTGATGCCATAGCTGATGTCACGGTTGCCATTCTCAAACGAAGGCTCGTCGATCATGAATGGCTGGAACCCGAAGAAGGTGGTCGCCCGCCCGGACTTCCGGGAGATCGCCATCCACTCGTAGCCCGGTTCCATGTCGCCCGGTTTCAGGAGGGTCTTCCCATCCACATCGGTGGTCCGGCTGAATGACTTCGTCTGGACATCCATCCTCCGTTCCTGAGGGGTTTTCCGCTCCCGGTTCACCGTGCGGTAGCCGAAGAACTCGATCTCCGCCCCTTCCAAAGGCGCTCCGTCAGCAGCATCCGCCGTCCACCATTGCTTGCTGCCAGCGACATCCCGGTGGACCAGCACATGGTCGACGACCCACACCAGGGTGTGGAACCGGTTCCCGCCCTCCATCTCCGCGCTGATCCACCAGGCCCCGGCTTTGCCAACGGGGACCTCGATCTCCCCCCGGGTGTTGCGATGGCCCTGCGCAGCCGTCAGCGGCACCGTCCATTCGTGCTCCGGGGAACCGACGTATTTCGACTGTTCCTCCCGGATGATCCTGGAAGCGATCGCGGAAGGATTGAGAAGCTCCCACTGCAGTTCGAGCGGGTTGCCCTTCAGGTAGGAAATGGTATCGCCGATCACCGCTTCCATATCGACGGGTGCGGCGGTCAGCTTGACGGAAGCCGCATTCCGGAACACCAGCGGGATCCGCGGATGGACGCCTTTCTCCACCGTCTCCGCGATGCCGAAGCGACCCCAGTTCCCGGTGATCTGTTCCAGCAGCTTTTTCCGGAAATCTTCCGTGCCGGGACCATGGCGGGCGATCAGAGCCTCCAATGCTTCCTCCGCTTTCACGAACTGGCGGCGGTTCAGGTAGGCCTGTGCCAGCGCGAAGCCCGCATCCGCACCGCGGCCGGGAGCCTCCAGAACAGAGCGGTAGAGGGCGATGAAATGCCAGTCCGGCGGCAACTTGAAGCGGCGGACGCCATCTGAAGTTCTCGCCAGCACCTCGTCATCACCCAGGGTTTCGACGGCGAGGATGCCTTTCTCACTCTCCGGGTCGCGGTCGCGCCACCAGCCGAACTCATTGAGGGTATCCACTCCGAACTGCGATTGGGAGAACCGGGCAAGCTCCAGCGTCGCTCTCGCCGCGGTCTCCGGGTTGAGGGCAGCCCATCTGGAGAGTGCGAACCTCCAGCGCTCCCCATCGTTCACGGCGGCTTCCCAGGATTCAGGAATGGCGTACAATACCGGCCCGTCCCCACTCCACGGGGCACCTTCCGTGTTTCCTTGCGGCCCCCGGTCCTCCCACTCAGGGAGTTTTTCCAACGGGGTGAGCAACTGCAGTTTCCACGCCTCATCGGTCTTCAGTTCCGCGGCGAGCTTCGCCCACCCCTCCGCCACCACGGCTTCATCCACCGGGTGTTTCAAAGACTCCAGGAGGAGTTGCATCCTCCGGACACGGTCCCGGTTCTCCGTCCGCAGGAGGATGCCGCCGGTTCCGGCCCAGCCGCGCTCGAAATTCCCTCCGATGATCCGCCCCGCCGGAGGTGCGTTCCGATAAACGTCAGATGCCGCCTGGAGCAGCCATGGGTTCGTCCCATGTCCCGCGACCGCGGTCTCGACCAGCCCATCGAACTCCGCCCATTCGTTCAATCGTCCCAGGGCCGCAACCGCTTTCGCCAGATCCTCTCCGGAGCGGGCGTCGGATACCGGCGAAAGCTTCTCCTTGTAGAAGCTCACGGCGTCCCGCCACAGCCCCCGCTCGATCAGTTGCGCGTATTCCTGGCGGAGTGCCTGTGGTTCCTGGCCCAGCGCGGTCTGGAACACCAATGCAAACACCGCAAAAACCGCAATACCCAACGCCTTCATCTCAACCAATAAGACACGCGAAATCCGGAAGTCTTGGAAGAATTTTATCAATCCTCCGCGACGCCTCGCGATCCGGCGACGTTGGACCCAGTTGAGTTGCAGAAGTGCCGCCTTTGTCCCGCCTCTTTACGAGAGGTTCATCCGTCTCCCAACTCCCGGATGACATCCCTGGAACCATGCAAAATACGGACAATGCTCAATGGGGTGGTGTTCCATTCATAGACCACGAGATACCACGTCCGCACCGGATGAAAGCGGACGGAATCATCGTCATATAGGTCCGCGCGGCGGTGCCCGATGCCGGGATGCCGGGCAAGCAAGGCACAAGCGCGAAGGATGTCCTGCTCCAATTTGTCCGCCGCGATGGGATGGTCATTCGCCACGAACGACCATGCGTCGAACAGATCGGACAAGGCTTCGTCACTGAGAACGAAAACGCTCATTCCCCATTTTTTATTTTCCGCCACATTTCCTTCCGTTCCTCCATCCGGGAGGCAACGTCTTCCGGGGAGTGAACCCTCCCCGCGCGTGCGGATTCGAGTCCTTCACGGATTTTTTCCCGTGCACTGGCCCTCCATGTTCCGTCTTCCCCCGAGCACATCATCGCCAGACTCGCGGCAATGACCTCGTCCGCCGATGCGTAGGCACCCTGCCCGATTTTGTCGCGGACGAACTGTTCGAGCGTGGGAGCGAGGTTCACGTTCATGGAACAGAGTCTCCCCCACGGCCACGAGGAGGTCAAGGCGGCACAGCGGCCCTTGCGGATGGTGTGCGGTGCCTTGTGGCCAAGGGTTCCGGTTGCAGCCGGAGGACAGGAATGGGAGCGCAGCGGACATAGCGGCTCTGCCGCAATGTCCTCCCTCCTTACTGGGGGAGCCACTCACGCTCGACCCGCACGGAGGCGCTGCCCTGCAACTGGCTGGAGAGGCTCTTGCCGTCGCCGGATTTCGCGGTGATGACGGCGTCCCATTCCTCCTTCAGGACCACGGGATGGATCAGTGAAAACCAGAGTTTCCCCGAGCTGATGGAAATCCGTCCCTCCTTCACATCGTCACCCAATAGGCCGCTTCCGGCACTGTCCACGAGTCCGGAAAGGGAAAACGCGCCACAGGGATGGCCTCCCACCGTCTCCGGTCCGATGAATTTCAGGCGGATCTCCCCTTTCGCACCTTGGAAAGCCACCATGCCGAGGTGGGGGCCGGACAGCACCACCTCATCCCCGGGCTGAAGGCGCTTTTTCCCGAACCAGAACGGCCGGGGCATGATGCAGTCGTCCGATAAACCCGGCCCGGGATCCGTACCGGCCGCCGCCATGGAGGAGAAATCCCGCGCGGTCCCGGACGGGGCCCATTTCCCATCCTTCCGCACGTAGTCCTTCCTGTCACCTTTCCGGACGACCTTCTTCGCCTCCTCAGGATCCGTTCCTTCCGGGAGATTCTCCGGAAGGAAGGTGCGATCACGGGAGGTGACGGAGATCATGCCGGAGCGCAGTTCCAGTTCCCGCCGGTTCTCAAACTCACCGGAAATGGGCGCCCCACCGGACCCGAGCAGGCTCGTCTCGAAATACCTCCCCTTGATCCTGGATTTCTCCACCACCCGCACCGTGAGATGGGAAGGAAACGGAAGATCTTTCCTGAAAAGGTAGCCTTCCGCGGTATGGTCCACCAATGCCTGGAGGTCGGCGTCCGGCGGGACCTCCGTCCCCGCGCCGTTCATGCGTTCGGTCAGGTCCGCGCCCACTTCCTCCACCGCCACCTGGGCCTTGGAGGCGATCTCCTTCGCCTTGTCGCAGGAGGGGAGGGACAGGCAGCAGGCCGCCAGAATGAGGGTGCGCTTCATTTTCTCAGATTCCGTATCCGTTCATGCAGTCGAGCCGCTGGTTCATCTCGATCGCGGGGTTTTCCTCGCGGGACTGGCCGACGACCACCGCCGGGACACCGGCGACGGTCTTGTGGGGTGGGACGTCGTTGAGGACCACGCTGCCAGCGCCGACCTTCGCGCCGGTGCCGATCTCCACGCGGCCGAGGATCTTCGCCCCGGCGCCGATGAGAACGCCGGACCGGACGATGGGATGGCGGGCCCCCGTTTGTTTTCCGGTCCCACCCAGCGTCACCTCATGGAGGATGGAGACGTCATCCTCGATGATCGCCGTTTCACCGACGACGAAGGAGGTGGCATGGTCCAGCAGGATGCCGCTGCCGATGGTGGCCGCCGGGTGGATGTCCACGGCGAACGCCTCGCTCGCCAGGCTCTGGAGATACAGCGCAAGCCAGCGCCGTCCGTCCAACCAGAGCTGGTGGGACACCCGGTAGGTGCTGAGGGCCAGGAAGCCCTTGAAGAAAAGCAACGGCTCCAGCGGGGAGAAGCACGCGGGATCCCGCTCGAACATGGCCAGCAGGTCCCGTGAAGCGGCGCAGACCGTGAGCGGATGCTTTTCGAATACCTCCGTCAGCATCGGCTCCATGCTCTGCCTGGGCATGTCCTCCCGGGCCAGCCTGCGGGAAAGCCGCGCGCCCAGGGCAGCCCCCATGCTTTCACGGGAAATGATGACGTCCTCCAGCAAGTGGGCGAGATGCGGCTCGCTCTCCCGGATGACCGCCGCTTCGGACCGGAGGGATTCCCATAGATCATTGACACCGATCGTGCTGGCGGGTGGACCGCCGATGTGTTGGGATTCGCTCATGAAGATCTCGCAGAAATTGGAATACGCATGCAGGGCCCTCGCCCAGCTCGCGAAGGTCCATGACGGGAGGAGTCTTACACGGCTTGAGGAAATGGCGCAACGGGAAGCCGTATCGGGAAATTTCCTCGTGCAGATCCTCAATGACCTGCGCCGTGCCGGACTGGTGGACAGCCGGCGCGGAAAGGCCGGCGGATACCTCCTCGCCCGTCCTGCGGACGCCATTTCCCTGCGCCAGATCGTGGAGGCGGTGGATCCCTCCGTACTCCAGTGCGGGGTTTCCACCGAGGGTGAATCCGGAGCCGCCGTGCGCCTGGCCTGGGAGAATGTCTCGGTGAACCTGCGTGCGTCGCTGGACAAGATCTCACTGGAAAGCATGGTTTCCGGACAGGGCGCGCCGATGTTCTACATCTGAGGGAACGGTTGGCGGAAGGCGACGGAGGCCGATCCTTTAGGTTTCCAGATTATTTCACTGGCCGAAATTGACGATTTGCGGTAAGGACGGGGCTGCCCTCATCCCCTTTCCCGTCATGTCCGCACCCGCAGAACACACCCACCACATCAAACTCCGTTCCACCCAACTGGAGATGCAGTCCGGCAACCAGCGTGTGGATGACTATGACAACAAGCTGAAGGCGGCGGAGGCGGAACTCGGCCGCATCCAGCAGGAACGTGAGGAACTGGAGCGCAAGAAGCGGGAGCTCGAGGAGCTGACCGCCCGCAAGCGTTCGTTCCTGACGCAACAGGTCGAACTGACCGAAAAGCTCTCCAACGCGCTCGTGCTGATCGACCGTGAGCTCTACGCGATCCGCCAGGAGGCGGACGAACTGGAGCAATGCCGCGTCTGCTTCGCCGCGCACCTGGACAAGATCCAGAAGTTCAACCCGGAGAACTGGACCCGGGAGAATCTCGCGGAAAAGCTTGAGCGGGCGACCATGGCCACCGACATCGCGGCGGACGAATACGACCAGGCGGCGGCCCACTTCGAGAATGGCCGCAGCGGCGCCATTTTCGGCCGGGCATCGAAACGCGCCCGCGCCGCCAAGAGCACCTCCTCCGAGTTCAGCGTGAACTTCAAGAACGGCCTCGCCTTCAATCTTCCGGTCGTCGTTCTGGGGGCGCTCGCCCTACTGGCCTATCTGGTGAAGTAATCTTCCGTTTCTATGAAATCGCAAACGCCGTCTCTCTTCAAGGACGAAGCGGAACTGGAAAGCATCCGCGAAAAGCACAAGCTCCTGCTCCAGGCGGAGAAGAAGCTGGCTGGCGTACCGAAGAAACTCCTGAACGAAAAGCTGGAGCAGGAACGCACCATGCCTCCACTCCCAGGACTGGAGGAACGTGAGCGTCTCAACCAGTACGAGCAGACGCTCGCCACGCGCAAGCAGTACCGGAACGTGATGCGGGCTCAGAGCATGAGCCTGGTGTTGCTGTTCATGCTGGTGCTGGCCACCGCGGCCGTCATCGCTTGGTCTCTGCGGCTGCTGGAGGTGATCTAACAGCCCGTCGGGTACACGTGGCTGCTTCGCCAGGCTTCTAACCGGCATCCCGGATGCAAGCGGGGGAGACGCGCCCGTCCGGCAGGAACGTGACGCCTTCCTCCTCCAGCATCCGCCTCTTGTCCTGCAGGCGCGGGCCGGAGGTATGGCCATCGAAACCTCCCAGACTGCCATCCGCCCTCACCACCCGGTGGCAGGGCACCTCCGGCGCGAACGGATTCTTTGACAGGGCGGTGCCTACGGATCTGGCCGTCCCCCGTCCCAACCGTTCCGTGACGCGCCCATAGGTGGTCACGGCGCCGCGCGGGACTTTCCGCACGATTTCATAAACCAACATTTCGAAATCCGTTGGCTTGCGATTCCCTAACATTGGGTGAAACTGCGCTATGCCTCGTAAAACCGCAATCGCCCTGTTGTCCGCCGCGATGGCCTGTACGGCCGCCGCAGGACCCACCTCCTCCACCGTCATCACGGAGTCCCGCTCCGACAGCCCGGCCGGGCCGTTGTTCCCGGGCCTTGATTTCGTCAAAGCTTCCTTCAGCCATGCCGGTGGCATGGATCTGGATGACACCCCCGGTGAACTGGAGACCTTCACGCTCGACGCGCGCAGCGTGCTCTCCGGCCCCATCGAGGTGACCAATGACCTGACCCTGCTGCCGATGATCCAGTACAAGGCGACGCGCCTGAACTGGAAGGACACCCCCGCCGGATTCCCGATCGAGGATGAGGACGTCCACTCCATCGCGCTCAGTTCCTATGTGCTCTACAACCAGGAAGGATCCCCATGGATCTTCGCCGGGTGGGCGCGTGCGGAGCTGGCAACGGATTTCCAACATATCAACGACGATGACGTGACTTTCGATGTGATCGCCGGTGCCGCCTACAAGTTCAGCGACCGCCTCACCTTCGGCCTCGGCGTCGCGGCCATCAACCTCAACAACGATGAGGATTACATGATCGGGCCGGTGCTCGACTGGAAAATCAGCGACACCTTCCGCGTCGGGGTTCTGGGACCGGATGTCACCGCCAGCTACACCCCCGATGAAAACTGGGAGTTCAGCCTGCGGGGCTACGCCGCAGGGGATGAATGGAACATCCGGGATGCCGCAGGAAATTCCACCACGCTGGATCTGGACTCCTATCGCGTGGGCCTGTTCGCGGACCGCCGCCTCGGTGGCGACCTCTGGCTCCGCGTCGGTGGCGGTGTCACCGTGATGAACGAAATCGAGATCAAGAGCCCCAGCGGCAACCGCGCCTACAACGACGACATGGATGAAGGATGGTTCGGCGAAATCGCCCTGCGTCTGAACGTGTGGTGATTTTTTGTTCCGGAATGCGGCGGTGCCCATCCGGGTTCCGCCGCTTTTCATTTCCGGCCCCCAGGCCATTCGTTTTTCCCGCCATGGGCATTCTTACAACACTTCCGCAACAGATCGAAACGGAGCGCCTCATCATCCGGACGGCACGACCGGGGGATGGAGCGGTTTTCAATGCCGCCATCCATGCCTCCATGGAACGCCTTGCTCCTTGGCTGGTGTGGGTGACTCCGCCGCCGACCGTTGAGGAATCCGAGGAAAGCTGCCGCTTGGCCCACGGGAGGTTCCTCCGCAACGAAGACCTGATGGCCCTCGTTTTCCGGAAAGAGTGCGGTTCGCTCGTCGGTGGCAGCGGGTTGCATGACGCGGACTGGAAAGCGGGGAAATTCGAGATCGGCTACTGGGGGCACGCTGCGTTCAGTGGCTGCGGCTACATCACGGAAGCCGTGCGTGCTCTGGCGGACCATGCTCTGGAGAAGCTGGGCGCGAACCGGGTGTTCCTCACCACGGATGACCGGAACACGGCAAGCTGGAAGGTCGCGGAGCGCGCGGGATTCCAGCTTGAAGGAATGCTGCGCAATGAGCGGCTCAATCCCGCCGGACACCTGCGGGACACGAGGGTGTATGCGCGGGTGGCCTAGCCACGGAAGTGGTGGGGACCTCTCCCGGGATTGCCGCCATCAGGTGATGGAGGGTCCGCCCAGCCGAACTTCTCACGAGGTTCGCTACGCCCTGCCCGCCTTTTCCTCCAGCCGCTTCCGCAGGTCCGGCCACTGCGCCTGGGCGACGATGTAGCCGATGCACTCCGCGGAGCCACAGCGGCAGAGGTGGTCCTCGTAGCACTCGATGTCGAAGCCGTAGTCGAAGCTGAGTTCCTCCCCTTTCTGGATGTCCCGGAGGGAGTAGATGAAAATCTTCCGCCCGACGATCCATGCCTCGCAGTTGGGATTGCAGGAATGGTTGATGAGGCGCGCCGTGTTCCAGGGGACGTTGCCGTCGATGTCGTAGTTCTTCGACAAGGTGAAGATATAGACCGCGGCGTCGCCGGACTCGACGGACTTCTCATGCTGTTTCAGGGCGCGCTTCTCGCTCTCATCCTTCCCGATAAGTTCACCGATGTATTCGATGATGCGGGTCTCCTTCTCGATGAAGGTGGAGGCGTAGACGCCCCGGCCATGGATGTCGGAATCCCGCACCTCACAGAGCTTGCTCTGTCCCCGGTTCCATAGTTCGAGGAGCTTTTTGTGGGAGTCGTTGTTCTCCTTCACGGAGTTGGTTTTCTTCTTGGCCATGGAGGTGGAAGGTCAGCGGACTTCCCGTTTCCCGAGCGGGGGCAGCGCGATATCCTGGGGCAGGTTGATGAACAGCTTGCGGAGCTCGCTCTGGGGGAGGCTGGAGCCGTCGATGAAGGTCCAGTCATTCTTGTCCTTGTCGGAGATGGCGGCCTGGAAGCCGGTGCTCTCGATCACCACGGCTTTCTGCGAACCCTTCGGAAAGATCCTGAACTTCGTCAGCGTGGGCACCAGCACCAGCCATTTCGTGTAAATGAGGCTTTCCACCTGCTGCCCGCCGACATTCTCCACTTTCTTGCCAGGGCCTACCTCGTAGGAAGTGGGTTGGCCCTGTGGCTCGAAGGAAATGATGGTGATGCCCTGCTGGATCATCTGTTCGGAAACGCCCGCAAGCTGCTTCTCCAGCGCCTCGATGCCCCCCATGCGTGCAGCCATGCGATCTTTCCAAAGTGGATTCATGCGCTCCACGGCCACCTGGTAGCGGCCCTGGACAACCTGCTCACCCAGTTGGGCGACCGCCGACTGCGCTGCCTGCAGGACCGCCGGAGGGGCGACCTGGGATGCGGCCTCCCCGGCGGGCATGGCGGGCAACGGGGCGACGCCCGGAGGCTGGGCTGTGGCGAGGACGGCGGAAATCATCAGAAATCCGGCGATTTGTCGTGGGCACGATAATTTCACGCCCTCATGGATGCCGTCGCGCCCCCGTTCCGTCAAGTGCGCCCGGAATCCGCTTGGATTTCCCTGACCGTCCTGCTAACCATCCTCCCCCCATGGCGAAACAGGCACTCGGAAAAGGACTCGGCGCTCTCATCAAGAAGCAGGCCGGCGCCCAAGCGGCGGAGAACCCCGCCGCGTCCCCGGATGATGCGAAGAGGGTGCGTGACGTGCCGCTCGACCAGATCGTCCCCAGTCCGCTCCAGCCGCGCACCGTGTTCGTGGAATCCCCGCTGGATGACCTGGTGGAGTCCATCCGCCAGCACGGCATCATCCAACCGCTCATCGTCCGCGTGGTGGACGGGAAATACGAACTCATCGCCGGTGAACGCCGCTGGCGCGCGTCGAAGAAGCTGGGCCTGGCCACCGCACCGATCATCGAGCGGGAGGCGTCCGACCGCGATGTGCTGGAGATGGCCCTCATCGAGAACCTCCAGCGCGAGGGACTCAACCCGATGGAAGAGGCCACCGGCTACGTCCGCCTGGCCAAGGAATTTTCCCTGAAGCAGGAAGAAATCGCCGCCCGCGTGGGCAAGTCCCGCGCCAGTGTGGCGAACGCGATGCGCCTGCTGGACCTGCACAAGGATGTGCAGTCCCTCGTCGCCCAGGCCCGCCTTTCCGTCGGCCACGCGAAGGCCATCCTCGCCATCAAGGACCAGGACAGCCAGCTCCTGGCGTCCGACCAGATCCTGAAGCGCCAGCTCACCGTCCGCGCGGCGGAAAAGCTCGCCCAGTCCTTCCTTGCCGGTGAATCCGCCCCCTCCGGCGACCCGAAGAAACCCGCGGCCCCCACGCCGCGCGAAACGGACATCCACATCCGTGCGATCTCCAACCGGCTGCGTGAGGCGTTCGCCACCCACGTGGCGATCCACCACACGCCGAAGAAAGGCCGCATCGAGATCGAGTATTACGGAGACGACGACCTCCAGCGGATCCTGGACCTGCTGGGACTGCCGGAGGGCGAGTAGGCGCTTGCCCGATGGTCTGGCAGCGTTTAGCTAGACGGCATCAAACGCAAATCCTTCAGCCTCCTCCTGGCACGCCGCTACCTGAACCCGCGGCGGTCGATGCTTTCCTCCTTCACGCTGATCTCGCTTGTCGGCGTGATGCTCGGCGTGCTGGTCCTCGTCGTGGTCATGGCCGTCTATTCCGGCCTGGAGCGCGATGTGAAGAACCGCCTGCTCGGCTTTTCCCCCCATGTCCTGCTGAGTCATCCCGCGCTCGGTGTGGCTGACACCCCACTGGCGGACTGGAACAAGGTCGCGGAAAAGGCCAAGTCCCTTCCCTTTGTCGAATCCGCCGAAGGTTACGTGGCGGACTACGTGCTGCTGGACATCGGCTCGTCCCAACGGCCGGTCTATTTCCACGGGGTGGATACCACCAAGCCCGGACAGATCGAAGGCCTCAAGAACATGCTGGATACCGTGGACTTCCCGGAGTCCTCAGCGGACATGGGCCTGGATGACCGGGTGATCGTTTCCTCCACCCTCATCAACGGCTTCCGCAGCAGTGGCATGGATGTGGGCATCGGCAGCAAGATCAAGCTCTACTCCGCCCGCAACTTCGACCAGGTGATGCACGCCTACAAGGCGACCGACAAGCCGCCGCTGCGCGAGGAACACCCGGAGGAGTGGAAGGTGATCAAAGACGCCTTCACCACCGGTTGGAAGGCCGATGGCGACAAATTCTCCCTTCCCTTCGAGGAATTCCAGAATCTCTACGGCATGCTGGACGGCCTCCGCATGTCAGAGATCCGCGAGCAGGAATCCGCCCTGGTGCAGGACATCATGGTGGCCATGGAAACGGCCGATGGCGGCGAGCAGGCGGGAAAATACACCGTCACGGCCGAAACCAGGGACGCCATCGCCGCGAAGGTCACCGCGCTCGACACCAGCGATGCGGAAAAAATGAACAACGAGGCCTTCAAGAACCTGAAGACCATCGTCATGCCGAAGGAGGCGGAGATCATCGGCGTCTACAAATCCTCGCAGATGGCCAACACGCCGGACGTGTTCGCCCCGCTGCACCTCGCACAGGCGCTGGCCGGACTGGACAACAACGTCCAGGGGATCTCCCTGCGCCTCACGGACGCGAACCTTTCCGACGACGTCGCGCGCGAAGCCATCCGGAACATGGGTGAAGGCTGGCGCGCGGGCACCTGGGGCGAGCAATACGAAGGCTTCTTCCTCCTCATCAACCAGCAGCGCGGGATGATGTATTTCGTGCTGAGCCTGATCGCCGTGATCTCCGCGTTCTCGATGATGGCGGTCATGTTCACCGTGACCATCCAGAAGCGGCGCGAGATCGGCGTGATGAAGGCCCTTGGCGCCACCCCGTCACAAATCATCCGGGTGTTCCTTTACCAAGGCATGATCCTGGGTGTGCTCGGGGCGATCCTCGGCGTCGGCTTCGGACGCCTGATCATCCGCTTCCGGGCGGAGATCCAGTCCGCGCTGCGCAGCGTGGGTTTCGATCCCTTCTCATCCAACTTCACCGGCTTTGACATGCTGCCCGCGCACAACAACCCGGTGGAGCAGGCGATGTTCGCGCTGATGGGCTTCGTCCTCTGCTCGCTCGCCGCGCTGGTGCCCGCGTTCTTCGCCGCCCGCAGCGATGCGGCCAAATCCCTGCGCAACCTCTGACGCCATGGAAATCTGGCTCATCAAGGACGGCGAAAAGTCCGGCCCGTTCCACGACTACGAGATCCGCCGCAGGATCGGCACCGGGGACCTGGAGGCATCCAGCCCGGCATGGCATGAGGGCCTCCCCGCCTGGACCACGCTCTCCGAGATCTCCCTGTTCCGGGATGAGTTCATCAAAAAGCCGGAACCGGTGGAACCAACGCCGCAGCCGGGGCCTCCACCCCTGCCTCCAATCCCGCCGGTCGTCCTTGGGAAACCGCGCATCCTGCGCCGCTTCTGGGCGCGCTGGTTCGACATCTATCTCTATGTCGGCATCTGGTGGTTCCTGATGTGGCTCACCGGCCGCAACATCGAGGCCCTGTTCACCAATCCCATGGTGGCGATGACCCGTCTCGTACCCTGGTTCGTGATCGAGACCCTGCTGATCCACCGCTTTGGCAGGACCCCGGGCAAGTGGCTGCTCGGACTGAAGGTAACCAACCTGGATGGCTCCCACCTCACACTGGGTCAGTCCACCCGCCGCGCGCTCCGGGTGTATTTCATCGGCATCGGCTTCGCCATCCCCTATGTGTTGCTGTTCTGCATGGCGCTGAGCGCATTCACCACGAAACGCATCGGCGCTCCGGTATGGGATCACGTCGGCAAACACCGGGTGGACCCGAAACCGTTCGTGGCATGGAAGGTCGTGACGCTGGTGTGCGCCTTCTTCGGTGCGCTGCAACTCCAGTTCGGCGTGATCAGTCCGGTGGTCATGAAACTGATGGCCAAGGACCTGAACACGGAGCAAGGAAAGCCGCTCAAGGAGATGCTGGAGAAGAATCCCCCGTGGTCGCTGCCCCGGCGGGACCAGTGACGCGGCTCCAGCGCCGCACCTCGAACTCCGGGAAAGTCTCCACGGTTTCCCAAGCGGGAAACTCCGCCTCGAATGGCGCGAGCCGCGTGTCCCCGTCGTAGCTCTCCGCCACATGGCTCACCAGCCAGTCGTCCAGCAACGGGGTGAACGCACGGTAGATCTCCGCCCCGCCGATGACGAACACACGCCCGTCCAGCCCGGGCAGATCCTGTAGTTCCTCTGGGGCATGGATCACCTCCACCCCCTCCGCGGACCATCCGCGGTCCCGGGTGAGGACGATGTTCCGCCGCTTCGGCAGCGGTCTGCCGATGGATTCGTAGGTTTTCCGCCCCATGACGATGGGGTGGCCTGATGTGGTGCGTTTGAAAAATTTCAGGTCCTCCGGCAGGTGCCACGGCAGGGTGCCATCCTTTCCGATGACCCGATCCGCCGTCATCGCCACCACCGCTGTCAGTTGCACGCTCATGGCCTCCATGCTCAGATCGCGACAGGGGCCTTGATCGCCGGATGCGGGTCATAGTTGTCCAGGCGGAAGTCGTCGAAGGTGAACGCATCCAGGTCCGTGATCTCCGGGTTGATCCAGAGCTTCGGCAGCTTCCGCGGCTCGCGGGAAAGCTGGAGCTGCGCCTGCTCCAGGTGGTTCTGATAGACGTGGACGTCGCCGAAGGTGTGGACGAAGTCACGGGCCTCGAAGCCGCAGACGTGCGCGACCATCTCCGTCAGCAGCGCATAGGAGGCGATGTTGAACGGCACGCCGAGGAACAGGTCCGCGCTGCGCTGGTATAGCTGGCAGGACAGGCCGGGCTTTCCGCCATCCACCGGTTCATGGACGTAAAATTGGAAAAGGAGGTGGCACGGTGGCAGGGCCATCTGGTTGAGCTGGCCGACATTCCACGCGGAGACGATGTGGCGGCGGGAGTGCGGGTTGCCTTTCAGGCCGTCCACCAGCATGCGGATCTGATCGACGGTGCGGCCGTCGGCGGTCGGCCAGGATCGCCATTGCCTGCCATACACCGGGCCGAGGTCGCCGTTCTCATCGGCCCACTCGTCCCAGATGGTGACGCCGTTTTCGGTGAGGTAGCGGGTGTTCGTCTCCCCTTTCAGGAACCACAGCAGCTCGTGGATGATGGAGCGCAGGTGGAGCTTCTTGGTCGTCACACAGGGGAAGCCCTCGCGGAGATCATACCTGGCCTGCCTGCCGAAAACCGAGATGGTCCCCGTCCCCGTCCGGTCGGCACGGTGCTCGCCGTTCACCAGGACATCCCGCATGAGTTCCAGATACGCCTTCATGGCGCGCAAGGTAGGCAGGGGCGGGCGGATTGTCCATGACCTACCTTACTCCCGTCAGAGCTACCTAATGCCGGAAGCTCAAACCGGAATTTGAAAAAGGATTATCACAATCGTAGCGCAGCGGAGATAGGCGAACCGGTTTCTGAAGACTGAGCCAAATTGCACTGATTTACTGATGCAGACCGGGAAGTATTGCCAAAAGGCCATCCGTTCCTCTCTTCAAATCAGTGGAATCAGTAAATCAGTGGTTTCAGGATTCTCCGGCAGGAAATCCCGCGTAGTCCCGGCATCCGGGTGAACCCCGCAATGGATTGACACCCCGCGCGGCTCCCCCCCACTCTCGCCGCATGTCACGCTTTGCCAACAAAACCGCCGTTGTCACCGGAGGCGGCCGGGGAATCGGTCAGGAAATCGCCCGCGCGCTCGCCGCGGAAGGCGCGAAGGTCGCGGTGGTCAGCCGCAGTGAATCGAGCTGCGGAAAAGCCGCGGACGAGATCAACGCGGAGTTTCCCGGTTCGGCGAAGGCCTACGCCGTGGACGTGGCGGACCACACCGCCGTCCAGGAACTGGCGAAGAAGATCAGCGAGGACTTCGGCACCGTGAACATTCTGGTCAACAACGCCGGTGTCACCCGTGACGGCCTGCTCATGCGGATGAAGGAAGAGGACTGGGACACCGTGCTGGACACGAACCTGAAGGGCGCCTTCAACACCGTGAAGGGCTTCATGCGCGTGCTGATGAAGGCGGAGGACGCCCGCATCATCAACATCGCCTCCGTCATCGGCCTCATCGGCAACGCGGGCCAGGCGAACTACTCCGCATCGAAGGCCGGCCTCATCGGCTTCACCAAGGCCGTCGCACGGGAACTGGCGGGCCGCCAGGTGACCTGCAACGCCATCGCCCCCGGCTTCATCACCACGGACATGACCGACGAGCTGCCGGAAGCCGTGAAGGAAGCCGTGATCGGCAAGATCCCGCTGGCGACCTTCGGCAACACGAAGGACATCGCGGAAGCGGTGGCCTTCCTCGCCAGTCCGTCCGCACGCTACATCACCGGCCAGGTGCTGGCGGTCGATGGCGGGATGACAATGTGAGGTGGCGGTGCCATATTGGAGGATCATGGAACTCATCATACTGCGCCACGGGAAAGCGGAGGACCACCATCCATCCGGTGACGCAGGACGGGAACTGCTGGAGAAAGGCCGGATCCAGTCACGGGATGCCGGCCACCTCCTGAAATCCTCCGGCATGTTGCCGGAACTGGTGTTGTGCAGCCCGCTGGCGCGTGCCCGCCAGACCGCGGACGAGTTCTGCGCCGCCGCCGGACTGCCCGCACCCACGGTCGTCCCATGGCTGGCGGCGGGCATGCACCCGGACACCGCGCTCAACGAACTGACGGCCTACCGTGAATTCGGGCGAGTGGCCGTCATCGGCCATGAACCCGACCTCTCCGAACTGATCCAGTGGCTGCTGGGCGCCCGCGGCAACGCCATCGAGATGAAGAAAGGCTCGCTCGCCTGTGTCAGGGTCCATCCGCCTTCCAAGCACGGCACGCTCATTTTCCTGGCCCCTCCAGCCATCGTCGGGAATCTCTGAGGCCCCTCACTGGTGGCAGGTCCATGGGACGCCGTCCGTGGTGAACGGAGGATCGTTTTCCTTTGGGGTGATCTGCCGTGGCTTCACCTGGAACACCGGCAGGGCGATCTGCCTGCCGTAGCGGTCATCCACCATGGGGTAGGTGGCTCCCTTTTTCTCGATGAGCAGCCAGGCGGCGAAGATGTTTCCCGGATACTCGCCGATGAGGATGTCCAGATCGATGGGCTGGTCCTTCTTCGCCTCGAACCAATCACCGCGCCTAAGTTCACCGGCCCAGGCTTTCGTGTTTTCCTTGGGATCCTGCTGCCGCCATTTGCTGGTGTTGGCCGTGCCCATGTAGTGGGAAACGAGGACGGTCCGGCCATTCACGCCGACGGCCATCACGTCGTCCGATGCACCGACGAAGCGGTACGTGCCGTCCTCCGGCGGGGAGACCTGCGCCTTGTAGATGACGAACCAGCTCATGGGCTGCACGACATCCTTCAGGTCGAACGCCTCCGGGGCGGCCCCGGCGCTCATGGTGGGGATGAAGACGTCCGTCGCATAGACGGGCTTCGTCCCGCGGAAGAAGCGGCTCAGCACGTTCTCATCCCAACCGCTGTCGAGGAACTCGCCCAGGGTCTGGAGGTAGTTCACCTTCACCGGCTGGCGGCGCTGGTTCTGCTTGAGGTCGTAGAAGATGCCGATCATCGCCCCGGCGGATTTCTCCGCGGAACCGAAGACGGAACCGGCCTGTTCCGCGGCGGCGGCACCGCCGCAGAGGAGGGCCATGAACACGGCGGTGGCGCGTTTCATCATGCGGGTCAGCGGTATTGTTGCCAGGTTTCCGAAGCACGGGAGAACGGCGGGTACTTCCCGCGGTCCTTGTCCGGGATCTCCATGGGGGCGAGCTGGAACACAGGCAGGATCGGGTGGCCGTCCTTGTCCGTCTGGTAAGTTTCGCCCTGCTTCTGGTAGAGCAGGAAGGCGCAGAAGTCACCGCCGGGGCGCTCGCCCACCAGCACGTCCAGATCGACCGGTTCGTCCTTCTTCAGTGTCACCCATTCACCGTAGATGAGTTCACCGTTGAAGGCTTTCGCGCCCTTCTTTTCATTCGTCTGCCAGACCTTCTCCAGACGCATGTCATGCCGCGCACCGATGCAGACGGTCTTGTTGTTCACCGCCACGGCGATGGCGTCATCCGCATAGGCGACGAAGCGGTAGGTGCCGTCCTCCGGCGGGGACACCTGCCCCTTGTAGTGGATGACCCAGCAGGACGCCTTCATCACCTTGTCCACGCCGTACGCCTTCGGCGCGGCTCCGGCATCCATGCCGGGGATGAAGATCTGCGTGGAGTAGAGCGGCCGGGTGACCCGGAAAAACTTGTTCAGCACCACCTCATCCCAGCCTTTCGCCAGGAAGTCCTGCACGACCCCGGGATACGTCTCCGCGGTGATCTTCGACGGCTGCATGGACTGGGTCTGTTTGAGATCATAGATGATCGCGATCAGACCGGCCGCGTCTTTCTCGCTGGAGCCGAAGAGGCTGGAGTTCTCCTGCGCGGAAATTCCCGCCGGGGCGAGTGCCAGCAGGGATGCGAGCCATGCCGCCCCGCACCATCGCGATTTCCGTTCTGTCGTCCGTGTCCTCATCATGTCGTTCATCACTCCTGGTTCGCCGCCTCCGCCAGATTGCGGATGTATTGCTGGACCATGGCCTCGTACTCGGTGGGTGCTTTTTCCTGCTGCAGCAAGGAAAGCGCCTCACGCTGGCCGCCGCCGCCCTTTGACACGGCGGACACTCCGGAGGTCTCCTCCTTCTGCCTGCCCATCGGGCCCGCAGGGCCGTTGGTGTCCTGACGGGAGGAATCACCCTTGTTCTGCTGGTTGGCCTGCTGCTGTTCGCCCTGCTGCTGCCCCTGCTTCGCGGCAAGCCGGTTGGCGGCGCGCTGGAGACCGGTGAGCGCGAGGTTCGCGTTGCCCTCCGCCCGGTCCAGGTTCCACCGGGACTTTTCCTGATCCTGCTTCGAGCCGACACCGATTCCTTCCTCGGTTTTGGCAATCCCCTCGTCCGCCTTTTTCAGCTCCTCCTGGACGAATTTCTCGACCGACTCACCCGCCTTCGCCACGTCCTGCTGCGCCTGATCGAGCATCTGCTGGGCGCTGTCGAGCCGCTTCCTCGCATCCGCCTGATCACTGCCGTCCCGGAGCTGGCGTTTGGCGAGTTCCATCTGGTTCTTCGCCTCCATGATCTGGTCGACCGCGTTGGAGATGGCCTCCTGCTGCTGGCTCATCTCTTCGGAAGACTGCTGGCTGTCCTGACCCTGTTGCTGCTGCGCCTCGTTCCCGGCAAGGGCGTCCGCCTGTTGCTGGAGCATCTCACCGGCCTGTTCCAGTTTCTCCGCCACGGCCTTCTGCGAATCCGTGGCCTTCGCCACGTTGTCGATGTTCTCCATCGCCTGCTTGTCACGGATCTTCTCGGCAACCTCGGAGGATTCCTGCTTCGCCTGCTCCACTTTGGAAGCGGCGTCCGGGTTGAGTTTCTGCAGGCTCTCCTCCGCCAGTTCCATCTGGTCGGTGAGCTTCTCCTGCTCCTTGCGGACGGCCTGCTTGTTCTCATTCCCCCAGCCTTCCGTCAGCTTCTTCGCAAGCTGTTCCTGCTTGTCAGCCAACTGGTCCATTTTCTCCGCCAGTTCGCGGGACTGTTCCTCCGCGGACTTCCGTTGCTGGAGGTTCTCCGTCATCTGCTTGATGTTCTTGAGCAGCTCCTCCTGCTGCTTCACGGCCTCGGCGAAATCCGTCTTCACGCTTTCCGCCGCCTGTTCGGCCTGGTTGCGGATGAGGTTCTGCTCGCCGTCCTTCAACGCCTTCTCAAATGCCTCCTTGTCCGGAGACTCGGACTTTTCCGCGAGATTCTTCAGGGCGTCCATGGTCATGGCGATCTCCTTCTTGATCGCTTCCTGCTCGGACTTGCTCATCTCCCGCACCTGCAGGAGTTCATGCTTCACTTTCTCCGGCTTGTCGCCGGTTTCAGCGAGGCGCTTCGTGTCGCGCAGGTTCGCCATCTGCCGCAGGGCCAGGTTGTCCAGCCGCTTCTGCATTTCCGCCTCCTCCTTCTGCAGGGTAAGGCGGTCGGCGACCGCGCGGAGCAGCGCCTGGATCTCCTTCTGGCCGCTGCTGGCCTCGACCAGCTTTGCCTTCGACTCGTCCAGCGTCTCGATCCGGCTGGCCTCGCGGAGGATCTTCACGACGGCGACCATGTCCTGCTCCGTGACGACATCGAGTTCGCCCAGGGCCTCGGTGAGTTTTTTCAACTCCCCCGATGCCGCCTGGTAGCGGCTGAACTCCTCCAGCAAACCCGCCATCTCACCTTTCAGCCTGCGGGTCGTCGCACGGAGCTGCTCCTGGGAGACGCTGGTCTGGTAGGCCGTGGTCTGCACGGAGCGTTCCTTTTTCTCCTGCGCCGCCGCCGGGAGGGCGGAGGCGATCAGGCCCGCGAACAGGAAATGGGTGGCGATGGGACGTTTCATGGCGGTGGTTTTCTGTCAACGGATGGAGTCATCCGTTTTCTCGTTCATTCCTCGCTGCAGTTCGTAGAGCTTCTCGATATCCTTCGCACGTTCACCGAGAAGTTCGAGCAATTCCGTGCGCTTCTGTTCCTCGGAAACGACGCGGATGATCTTTTCCGCGCTGCGGTTGGTGGCCACGGCTTTCTCCGGATTGTTGTCCTCCGCCTCGATCCAGCAGGTGATCGTGCCACCCACCGGAACCACGGGGACCAGCAGCCCGAGGTCCCACACAAAGGTCCGCGAGAACGACTTTTCCGCCGGATCGAACTGCATCGGGATCTGGCCTTCCTCGGCGGACTGGACGTCACCGCCGCCGGTGGGTCGGAACACGCGGTAGCAGAGCGCGACGCGCCGCAGTCCGAAATCATCCCCCACCCGGAACACGAACGGAACCTTTTCCCCCGGGATCACGGTGACGGTTTCCTTCTTCGGCTGGCTGACCAAGACGGACGGAGGACGGTCACGGACCAGCTCCACCCGATACACCGGATCATTCACCGATACCTCACCAGACTCTCCGGTGAGATGCACCGACATGGACTTCCAGCCGCTGTCCGGAACTTTCAGCTCCGTTTTCAGGCTGGATTTCGCGTCTCCGGAAATCCCGAGCGGAAGGACATCCGGCACGCCCTTGATCTCCAGCACGGCGGACTGCAGGGCCTCGGATCCTTCCGCGCTGATCTTCAACAAGGAGCCCTCCAGCAAACGGAGGCTTGAAGGGGACATGACGGTCTCCGGCAGGCCGGTGTGCTTCGGATACACCTGGGTGAATGTGATCTGTTGCAGCACGGGGGGGATCCGCACCCCCACGCGGTGTTCCGGGCCGACACCATCATGAAGTTCGAACCGGTAGCTGAATGCCTCCCGCACGTTCCGCACCGAAAACTGGAAAACGCCCTCTTCCGTCCGTGACGGGGAAACCGGGATATTCTCCACCGTGCCATCCGGATGGGTGACAAGCAGACGCCCGGACTGAGGCACCACTCCCTCCGCCTTCGCGGAAAGAGCGGCGTCCGTGCCCGCGACCACGATCATATCGCCGGACAGCTCCACCACCTTCGTCTCGTCCGGAAACACCGTCTTCGAAAGCAGGATGCGCTGCACCAGCAAGGGTGAGAGCGGCAATCCCCACGCGAAGCATCCGGCGGCGGCGAGCAGGACGGCCACGCAAATCGCGGCGATCAGCTTCAGGCGGCCCGTCTTCACCACGCCGCGCGCGATGTCACCCTTCTCCGCTTCATGGGACACATCCGCCAGCAGCTTCTCCACCAGCGGGCGGGAGCCGGATGGGAAATCCGAGCCGCGCTCGGAGAACTCGACGGCGGAGATGAGCGACGTTTTGAAATCCGGCAGGGTCCGCTCGACCAGCAGCGCCGCCTTCCTGCGGTCCAACCGGCGGCACAGGGGCACCAGCACGAAGAACCACAGCAGCACCAGGGCGATGACACCGTTGAGCGCGAGCAGCACCGCCCGCGCGTTCCATGACAGTTCCAGCCAGCGGTCGGCCGTGGCCTGGAGCACCCACGCGGTTGCCACGACGGCCAGCAGGAGAAGCGGGAACTCCGCCACGCGCACCGCCAGCCAGCGCCGCCGCACCGCGTCGAGCGCGCGGGCGAGGCCGTGGGGCAGAGGGAGTGGTGATCGGGGAGAGCTCATGTCATTTCAGTTGCGTCAGCCGCCGCAGCAGCCATTCGAGGAAGAGGAATCCGAGCAGGGCGGCGAGGAACCATCCGTTGTGGAACAGGTCCAGCTTTTTGAAGGTGGCGATGGTGGCGCTTTTCGCGGCGATCCTGTCCGGCAGCCCGGCGAGATCCTCCTCACGGAAGAACTGTCCGCCGGAGATCTCCGCCATCGACTTCAGCAGCTTCTCATCCAACGCGGTCTGCGTGCGCTCCGGGCGGGAGTCGATGACCTCGAACTTCACGATGCCCTCCGGATCCCGGGTGGTGGCGAAGCTGTAGCTGCCGGGCGTGGTGGCGGTGAACTCACCACGGAATGCGTTGCGGTCGATGCCGTGCAGCTCGAACGGTTCCTCGACCGTCTTTCCGCCGGACTCCATCTTCACGGTGCCTTCCAATGTGGGCACCAGCAGCGGCTCGAAGCCCTCCGTGTAGGCGTTGCCGGAGATCACCACCGTGTCACCGATGGAGTATTGCTTCCGCTCCGACTTCAACTGGGTGAGCGATGACGCGCCTTCCAGGAGCTGCAGCGCCAGTGTCTGCATGATCTGGCCCCAGAGGATGGAGTAGTACTTCTCACCCGTGCGGCTGCGCCAGCGGTAGGTTTCATCCGTTCCGAAATAGACGCACTTGCCGGAGCCGTAGCCCTGCATCGCGAAGACCGGCAGGAGTCCGTAACGGCCGGACTTCTCCGGGCGGGGATCGACCAGCAGGACCTCCGCGCCGGGCTTCACGCGGGCGACGGGGGCCGTCCAGCGGACGCCCGGAAATGCTTCCCAGATGCGCTTGTTCTCCTCCGGATCCGGATCCATCTGGAGATACGGGGAGTCCTCGCCGATGCGGCTGAGCTGGAGCTGGAACGGCTCACGCTCGCGGACGGTCGCGGCGTCCCTGGAGAGCATCGTGTCCGGAACGACCGGCAGCAACGACTCCAGCGGAGTGCCCGCATACGCGGTGGGGTTGAAATTCGGCCCGCTGAGGAAAATGATGCCGCCGCCGGCCTGCACCCACTCCGTGATGATCTGCATCCGTTCCTCCCCGAGATCCTCCGGATCGACATCCCCGAGGATGATGACCTGGGACTTGAAATAGGCGTCGCGGGATTCCGGAAGGGACGGCAGGAAAGGTGAGTTCTCGATCTGGTCGAGCCCCGGCTCACCGTCGATCATGACGCACTTCACCTCCAGCCGTGGATCCCGCTGGAGGTAGTCGAGGAGGTAACGGAAGTCCCAGCGTGGCTCCTGCTCGATGAGCAGCACGTTGAACTTGCTGTCCGTCACCCGCACCAGGGCGGAGGCGATGTTGTTGTCCTTGCCCGCTTCATCCGCCTGCACCGGGATGGAGATCTCCAGCTTCAGCTCACCGGCCGTCTTCGGCTCATAGGTGAAGGATACCTCCTGCTCCCTGTCCCCGCCGATGGTGATGTCCTTGCCCTCCACGATCTCCCCGTTCGCGATGAGGCTGGCGGTGACGGTCTTTTCCTCCATGCTCCGGGAAACGATCTTTCCGCGCACTTCCAGTTTCTCCGAAACGAAGGCCAGCTTCTGCGCCACCACCTCCCGCACCTGCACGTCCCGCGGTGATGTCACGCCGACACCGTAGATGAAAAGCGGCACACCCTGCTCCTTGGCGATCTGCGCGGCCTCAATGGGCGACGAGCCGCCGTTGTTCGCACCGTCCGTCACCAGCAGCACGCCACCCGCAGGCTGCGGGCGCGGCTCCTGCAACACCTGGCGCACGGCCTCGCCGATGGCGGTGGCGCTTTCCTCATACTTCAGCCCGGAGAAAATCTTCGCGGCGTCATCGCGCTTCAGCTCGCCCTCCGGCGCGGCCACCCGGGAGACATTCCTGCCGAACTGGTGGAAAATGAGATCCGACTGTTCCGACAGGCGGGGCCACAGATCCAGTTTCTGGCTGGCCGCAATGCCTTCGAGGATCTTGTTGCGGGGCACACCCGTCTGCCGCGATCCGGTGGCGGCCTCCGCGCGCTCCAGGTCCTCCTTGCTCTCCCGGCGGTCCTCGAACTTCATGCTCTCCGAGCCGTCCACCAGCACCAGCAGCGGCTGGCGCACCGGATCATGCACGGTGAGGTTGAGGACCGGTTTCGCCAGCAGCGCGGCGAGCACCAGCACGGCGGCGATGCGTAAGAACGCCATCAGGAACTTCCTCCAACGCGGGGCGGAGCCTGCGAATTTCCAGTAGGCGAATGCGGTGGCAAGCGATGCCACCACGAACAGTCCGAATGCCAGACCGGGCGAGATGCCCTCGAAGCTCACGCGCCATTCCGTGGCGGCCAATGTGGGGAAGATGGCTTTCATACGGACCGGGTGTGGCTGATGCGATGGGCCATGATTGCTTCCACGACGAAAATGGCGGCGACGATCCAGAGGAGCATCGTCCAGAACTCCTTGGTGACGACGGAGCGGGTGATCTCCGTTTTCTCCGTCTCCCCTCCCGCGTTGGCCAGTCCGCTGATGATCTCCGGATCCACCTGGCGCAGGTCGGACTCGGCGGGGTCGATCTGGACGGCGAAGGTGGCGAGCAAGTCGTTGCCCACGCTCACCTGATAGATGCCCGCCTTTTCGGTCGCGGCGTAGCGGATGAATGCCTGCTTGTCATCGGACACGACCTGTCCGGCGGTACGGCTGGAGTCACTGCCGGGACGGCGGACGGAGAAGTCGCTGCCCTTCCATTGTTCATCGACCGGCTTCCGGAATGCCTCGCCCGGGGGAAGGATGAGCCGGGATTCGTTGCGGCGGTTGAGGTGGCCCATCAGGCGCTGGAGGAACGGGACAAACGCCGGATGCAGCGGCAGGTTGTTCCACTCCGGCGTGGCGGTGCTGTTGAAGAGGACGACGTTCCCCTCCCCCACGGTCCACTCCACCACGGCCGGTTCGCCGTTCGCCAGTTGGGCGATGACACGCGGCGCTCCGGTCTTCTTCACCGTGAGCGGGAAGTGCCGGAAGAACTTCACGGCTGACAGGCTGCCCTGCGCGGAGTCATTCCACAGGGCCGTGACCGGATGGTTGAAGGCGGTGTGCTGGAAGGTCTGCACCGCCGCGCCTTCCGCCTCTTCCGTGGGGATGCCCAGCTCCGCGGGCAGCAGTTCCTGCAAGGCGGCGTTCGATTTCCAATCCTCCGGATTTGTCTGTGGCCCGGGGAAGATGACCAGATTGCCTCCCCGCTCCACGTAGCCCTTCAAGGCGACGGTGACACTGGAGGAAATCGGACCGGGATTGCAGAGGAAGATGGACTGCGCCGCGGTGTTGTTGCGGTTGCCCAGTTCCGCGGGCAGATCCGCGATGGACGTTGGCACGGCGGCGAGGAAGTGACGTGCCATCTGGTCCGAGGAGAGGGGCACCAACGCATTGGCGACGAAGAATCCGTCACGGTCCATGGCGGGCACGGAGGGATTCTCCTCCGCCACCAGCACGTTCATCTGGCTGACCACATCCAGCGCGGCGACACGCTTGTTGTCGGCGGCGAAGGCATCCGGAGGGATGCTGGCCACCAACGACTGCGGCCCGGCATCCGGAAAGGAAATGATCACGCTGGCGGCCTGCCGGGTGCCGGGTTCGATTCTTGCGATGGTGGCATCCGCCATCGGCGGCCCATCACCGATGGCCAAGGTGACCTTCAGGTTTTCCACGGCGGTGGTTCCGTAGTTGCCCACCTCCACATGGAAGCGGCATGGCTGGCGTGCGGCCACCACGCCGCCGTCCGCGCGGAGCGCGACCAGTCCGACATTGTCCGCCGCCTTGTCCCCGACGATGACCGTCTTGATGCGGATGCCGGGGTTCTCCTCCGCCAGCTTCAGGATCTCCGCGTTCTTCGCCCAGCCGCCGGCCTGACCGTCCGTGTAGATGAGGATCTCGCGCGGCCTGCCGCTGATGGTTTTCAGGCTTTCCACCGCCAGTCGCACGGCCTGCGCCAGATCCGTGCCACGGTCGCTGGCTTCCGCCTCCGAAAGCATTTTCCTGACCAGCCCCAGATCAGGTCCGGGCTTCGGCACCAGTGTCTCGGTGCGGTTGGAGACGAGGTAGAGCGCGGCGAGCGACTGGGAAGGCTGTTTGTCCAGCCATTTGCCGACTTCCTTCTTCGCCTGATCGAACAGAGTCGTGGCTCCCGCGCTGCGGGTCATGCTGGCGGAGTTGTCCAGCAGGATGACGGCGGCCACGGCCTCACCGTCATCCGCGCCACCCTTGACCAGGGCGGTGAGGACGGGACGGGCGAAGGCGAGCACGGCCAGCGCCACCAGCAGGCAGCGGAGGATCAGCAGGATGAGGTCCTCCATCTTCACCCGCTTCTGGTTCTTCTGGATGCTGTCCAGCAGGAACCGCATGGCACCCCAGTCCGTGGTGCGCACCCGGAACTTGTTGAGAAGGTGGATGATGATCGGGACTGACACCGCGGCCAGACCCGCCAACATCAATGGCTGGAGGAAATTCATGGCAACGGAGCGCGGACTTCAGTCCGCAGGGAAGGGTGAAGACGGGGACGATGGGGCGGACTGAAGTCCGCGCTCCGTCCAGAACAGTGCATGACGGATGGGTTCATCATTTCCTGCTGACGGATTGGCGGAAGGCGAGGTAGCCGCTGAGCGTTTCCGCGAGTGGTTTGCCGGTGTCCGCGAGGATGTAGTGCGCCTGGAACTTCTCGCAGATGCGGCGGATGCGGAGGCGGAAGGCGTCGAAGTTCTTCAGGTATTCCCTGCGGATGTCCGCCGGGGAGGCCTTGAGCTGAGCCGGGCCTTCCAGATCCTTGAACTTCCACGTGCCGTTGAAGGGGAAGGTCAGCTCATACGGATCGAGCGTGTGGAAAACGATGACCTCGTTGCCGGAGAAGACGAGCCGCTCCAGGCCTTTCACCAGACCTTCCTCGTCATCGAAGAAGTCACTGATGAGGACGACGATGCCGCGGCGGCGGGCTTCCCGGGCAACCTGTTCCAGGGCGACACCGAGCTTCGTTTCTCCCGTGGCATTGAAGGCCGCCAGACGATCCATGATGTGCTGGATCTTCGGCAGGCTGTCGGTGCGGGGGAGGTATTCCTTCACCTCCGTGTCCACCAACGCCAGCGCGACGGCATCCCGCTGCAGCAGGATCATGTGGGACAGGCAGGCGGCGAGCGCCTTCGCGAAATGGAGCTTCGTCACCTTGGCGGAGCCGTAGTTCATGGACGCGCTGCCATCCATGACCAGATGGGTCACGAAGTTCGTGTCCTGCTCGTACTGCTTGATGTAGTAGCGGTCGGAGCGGCCGAGGACCTTCCAGTCCAGGTGGCGCATGTCATCCCCCGTCGCATACTCACGGTGCTGCGCGAACTCGATGGCGAAGCCATGGAACGGCGAGCGGTGCTCACCGACGCGGTAGCCCTCCACGATCTTCCGTGCCATCAGGCCGAGCGCCTCGCCGCGTGAAACGGCATCCGCATCCAGAAGATCAGGCGTCATGTTTCGGGATCGCGCTCAGAACCTTCGCGATGACGTCGTCCGGGGTGATGCCCTCGCTCTGTGCCGAGAAATTCGGGGCGATGCGATGGCGCATGATCGACGGGGCGACAGCGGCGACGTTCTCACAGCCGACATACACCTGGCCGTTGATGAGGGCGTGTGCCTTCGCCGCCATGATGAGGCTGAGGCTGGCACGCGGGCCGGCGCCGAAGCTGAGGTACTGCTTGCAGTAGTCCAGCGCGCCTTCCTCCCGGGGGCGGGTGCTGCGGACGATGTCACGCGCGTATCTGAAAACATGGTCGGCGACCGGCAGCGCCTTGACGATCTCCTGGAGGCGGATGATCGCCTCGCCATCGAGGACGGGCTGGGGCTGCTCCCCCTTGCCACTGGTGCCGCGCTTCATGACCTGCAGTTCTTCCTCCGCATCCGGATAGCCGACGTGGATGAGGAACATGAAGCGGTCGAGCTGCGCTTCCGGCAGCGGGTAGGTGCCTTCCTGTTCAAGCGGGTTCTGCGTCGCGAGGACGAAGAAGGGCGACGGCAGGGGCCGGGTCACGCCACCGACGGTCACGCGGCGTTCCTGCATGGCTTCCAGCATGGCGGCCTGGGTCTTCGGCGGGGTCCGGTTGATTTCGTCCGCGAGGACGATGTTGGAGAACAGCGGTCCGGGCAGGAACTTGAACTGCTTGTCCCCGGAAACGGGGTCCTGATAGATGACCTCCGTGCCGGTGATGTCGCTGGGCATCAGGTCCGGGGTGAACTGGATGCGGCGGAAGGACATCTTCAGCGTGTCCGCCAGCGTGGAGATGAGCAGCGTCTTCGCCAGGCCGGGGACACCGACCAGCAGCGCGTGGCTGCGGGTGAAGATGGAGATCAGGATCTCTTCGACGACCTTTGACTGGCCGACGATGACTTTGGCGAGTTCCTGCTGGATGGCCGCGTACGTTTCGCGGCAGGCGGCGACATCAGCAGGATTGATTTCGAGTTCTCGCTGCGTTTCAGCGACGGAGGAAGTGGACATGGGCGGTTGGCCAACCACTACACGGACCACTCACATCCCCTTACAAGAAAACTCGGGCGGATTGCGAAAAAACCCCATGAAACAAGGGTTTTCCTGTGTTTATCTGTGTTCCTGTCGGTTTCTGACGGGTTTCTATCAGAATGCGGATCAGTAACCGTTGGAGAGGGTCGAAACGAGCGACTCCCCGGCACGTTCGAGGGCATCAGGCAAGGCGTTGTTCCTCGCGGTCTGGAGATTGGTGTCCACGAACAACTGGCTCTTTCCGGAGGATTTTCCGGAAGCCAGGGTCTTCGTGGGATCCCGCGCGTCCTTCAGGACCCAGGAGATCTCAACCTGGTTGTGCAGTTCCTCCGGCAGGAGCGTGTCCAGGCGGGTGCCCCGGATGGAGGTGTACTGGATCTTTTCCAGCGTCCCTTCCAGGATGGCGTCCGCTTGGTCCGTGGAGGACACCTTGTAGGTGCCATCCTGCGACAGCGCCGCCGCAACCGCCGAGGTGGCGATGGCTTCGGCCCGCGGGTGCTGGGTCTCGTTCTTGAACATCGGGACGGAAATGCGCGTCACCGAGGAAAGGGAGGGCGGCTTCCCGCCTCCCAGCCGGTATCCGGCACAGGATGAAAGCAGCAGCAGGGGCAGGACCAGGAAATGGATCGGTTTCATGAATGGTTCCGGGATGGATTTCACTTCACTCGCCGAGTTCCTTGAGACGGGCCTTCGCCGCATCGTGGGTCTTGCCGTAGGACGACCGCTTCACGACATCCCGGTAGTAGATCTTCGCGGATTCGAACTGGCCGGTGCGGTGATAGAATTCGGCGGTTTCAAAGGTGCGCTCAACGTCGCGGCCGCCGAGGCTGGAGATCTTTTTGCGGGCCTCCGCATTCTTCGAATGGCCCGGGTACTGCATGAGGTAGTCGTTGAACGCCTCGCTGGCGAGATCGAGCGTCGCGCGGTTCTGGTTACCTTCGTCGGCTTGGTTGACGAGGATCTCACCGACGCGGAAGAGGGCTTCCGGAGCCTCCGGAGCTTCCGGCTGCTCGCGGACGAGCTGGCGGTAGGCGGCGATGGCTTCCTTGTGCTTTTTCTTGGATTCGTAGAGCTGGCCGATGGTGAACTGCGCCTTGGAGGCGGTGCGGGAACGCGGGGCGTTGTCACGCACCTGCCCGAGCATCTCCACGGTCTTGTCGAGCGAGAGCTTCGACTTGATGCCGAGGAAGCCGGACTTCACATCACCGTCCGCGGCGGACTGGGCCATGGCGGCCTGGCGGTCGAGCGCCGTGCTGTAGAGACCGCTGCCCTGGAACCGGGTGAGGAGCTGCTGGTACGCTTCGAAGGAATCCAGGATCTCACCCCGCTGCTGGAGGAGCTCCGCCTGGCGGAAACGCGCCTGGGCGGCGGAAGGAGCGAATGGATAACGGGTGGCCGTGTCATCATAGAGCTTGATGGCCTTCTTCGCCTTGCCCGCGTCATCCGCAGCCTTGGCCTGCTGGTAGAGGCCTTCACCGTCGGATGAAGCACCGGAGGTATCCCCCGCCATGATCGGCAGGTCATCCTTCGAGCTGCCACAGGAAACAAGAAGGACGGCGGCAGCGGCACCCAGTGCCAGCGGATAGATGAACCTTGGGGTCATGCGCTGAATGATCCATTTAACGCTTTCCGCGTGAAGCGCAAAATACGCGCGCCCGCAGGCTACTTCGCGCCCAGTTCGGTGGCCCGGCGGGTGGCGGCATCCACCGCGCTGATGAACCCGCTGCGGACTCCGGCATTTTCGAGCGCCGCCAGTCCGGCGATGGTCGTGCCGCCGGGAGAGGTGACCATGTCCTTCAGCACCGCGGGGTGTTCACCCGTCTCCAGCACCATGGCCGCCGCTCCGGCGACCGTCTGCGCGGCGAGCCGGATGGCATCCGCACGGGGCAGCCCGGCTTTCACGCCACCATCCGCCAGCGCCTCGATGACCAGATAGACATACGCCGGACCACTGCCGGAGAGTCCGGTCACGGCATCCATCAGCTTCTCAGGAACGCGGACCGCGAGACCGACGGCGCCGAGCAGGGCCTCCGCCGCCGCCGCGTCCTCCGCCGTGGCGCGGGAGCCGAGGCAATAACCCGCCGCCCCCTTGCCCACCAGGGCCGGGGTGTTCGGCATCGCGCGGATGATCCGCAGGTTCTCCGGAGCCGCGTCTTCCAGGGCCGCCAAGGTCACCCCGGCGGCGATGGAAATGACCAGCAACGGCTTGCCCGCGGCGGCACCGGCGATGTCCGAAAGCGCCCCGGCGATGTCCTGCGGCTTGGTCGCCAGCAGGATGACCTCACTGGCGGACGCCACACCGGCGGCACTGCCGGCGATGGAGGCCCCTGTCGATTTCACGAAAGCCTCCCGGGCGGCGGGAAATGGATCGCAGCCGGTGATGTCCGCGGCCTTTGTGACGCCGGCCTTCACCGCGCCCTCCACCAGAGCCGTCCCCATTTTCCCGCAACCGATGACACCGAGTTTCATGGGCGGACTCTAACGATGCCGCCCGGCACCACGCCAGTGTCATTTTACTTGGAGAAACAGGGCCGCCCGCCGATGGTTCCGGCCATGAAACGGTGGCTCATCACATGGATCGCGGCGGCGGCATTCGGATTCGCGGAGG
The DNA here is from genome assembly GCF_026625605.1 of Luteolibacter sp. SL250. Lineage (NCBI taxonomy): Bacteria > Pseudomonadati > Verrucomicrobiota > Verrucomicrobiia > Verrucomicrobiales > Verrucomicrobiaceae > Luteolibacter > Luteolibacter sp. SL250. The sequence continues at coordinate 1,182,474 of NZ_CP113054.1, read as the reverse complement.
AAATGCCACCCGTGGAAAAGGCGATCCCCGCACCGGTGCGGGCGCTGGGTGAGCCGACGGCCATCGAGATCAAAGGAGGACTTCGGATGGCGGTGACCGCCGCCACGGAAAAAGCACAGGCCCATGTCAACCAGGGCATGAACCACCTCAACGGTGGCTGGGAATTCGAGGCCAGCCGCCACTTCGCCGCCGCGATGAAGGAAGACCCGGAGTGCCTGCTGGCCCACTGGGGGATGGTGATGTGCCTGCTTTCCCCATCCCCGGAAACCGACGAAGCCCGCATCGCCGCCAGCGAGCGGCTGATGGAACTGATCAACCAGGGGAAAGGCAACGAGCTGGAGCGAGGCTACGCCTTCGGACTCGTCAAGTTCCTCACCGACGGGGTGAACGAAGCCGCCAACGCCTTCCACAAGGTTTCCGAAAAATTCCCGAACGACCTGCAGACCGCCATCCTGGCCGCCCTCTTCAGCCGCTCCGGCTATGATGAACTGGGGGAACCCACCCCGGACCAGGAGAAGGCCGAGAAGACGCTGGAGGAGCTGATGGCGAAGAATCCCGAAAGCCCCCTCCCGCTCCATGCGTTGCTGCTCATCCGCGCGGAAGCTCCGGACCTGACCGGCTCCCTGGAGCTGGCCAGGAAGCTCACGCAGATGGTGCCGAACTACGCGCCGTATTTCCACCTGCTGGGCCACTATGAGTGGCGGTGCGGCAACCACGGCAAGGCGGCCTCCGCCTTCAGCCGGGCCACCACCCTGTTCGAGCGGTGGAGGGAAGCGGAAAAGATCTCCATCGCCGATTGCCCGGAGTGGGTGAGGTCGGAGTGCTACCGCGTCATCGCGGTGTCATCGAACGGTGACTTCGAAACGGCCTACGCCGCCGCCCGCCGCGTCGCGGAAGTCCCCCTGCCGGAAGGCCGCCCAGGCTCCCCCGGGGCACGGATCCTCCTCTGGGAAGCACGCACCCTCCCGGCCCGACTCCTCATGAAACGCGGGCTGCCCGGAAACACGGAGGAGGCTTTCAACTCGCTGCCGAAGCCCGACGCCCTCAAAGCCACCCGTGAAACATCGCTCGCCTCCTGGTGGATCGACGCGCTGCGGATCTCCCTGGATGCGAAACGCTCCGCGGAGTCCGGCAAGCTGGAGGAAGCGAAAATCACCGCCGCCGCCCTGGCGAAGCACGGCAGCGCCTTTGACAAACTCCAGACCGCCGCCGCCCAGGGCGGGGAACGCTCCGAGTGGCTCCGCGCATTCCGCGCCATGGAAGTGCTGGCCAGCGAACTGAATGGCCGCATCGCCCTCGCCAGCCCGCCCGCCGCCCGGGGTTCCGCCTACAACTGGTTCCGCTCCGCATCCGACCGCCAGCGCCCGTCCTCCATGATGTTCCCGCCCGCCATCCTCGCCCCCATGACCTCCCGGGTGGGCGACTACTTCATGACCGTGGGCAGGCAGAAAGACGCCGCCGAGGCGTATGAGGAGGCCCTGAAGCAGTTCCCCAACGACATCGACACCCTCCGCAGCCTGCAGCTCGCCTACGAAGGCGCCGGCATGAAGGCGGAAGCGGAGAAAGCGGCGGCAACCATCCAGAGCCTAAAGGAATAGCACTGAGTAGAGGCGGACCCACAGGGGTAGCGGAAGTCGTGAGACTTCCGGCTGGGGGAAGCACTCTGAAAACCTACACCCCATTGTCCGTGGAATGTCCGCCGGAGACTGGAGCGGAATTGGCGGAGGGATCGACGCCCCGCCGGATCTCTCACGAGATCCGCTACCGCGCCGCGCTTTGTAGAGCAGGGCCGTTCCACCGCGACCTACCATCCTTTACAAAAAAAGCGCCGCCGGAGGGTCCCACCTCCGGCGGCGAACGTTTTCTACCTCTTAACCCACACCCATGGGAGGGATAGCGAACGATTTGCTGTTAACACCCTTACATAAAACACGCCGTGAAGCGCGCTTTCATAAGGTCAGACATTCCTGAATACGAACCGTTCAAACTTTTTGGAAAAAACTTCAGAATTTTTGAAAATCACCATTTCACGGTTTTCAGATACTCCACGGACTGGGGGATCTGCTCCACGGAGGAGGGGGATTCGTCCTCGATGAAGTAGTATTTCACGCCGGCTTCCTTGGCCGCCTTGAGGATGGCGGGCCAGTCCATCTGGCCGGTGCCGAGGGGGACGTCGTTCTTAACGTCCGTGCCGCCGGAGTGGTTGCCCAGCGCGATGCCTTTCTTGAGGTCCTTCAGGTGCATGAGCTGCCAGCGGGAACCGTACTTTTTCAGCAGGGCGACGGGGTCCTGGTCCGGCAGGACGGCCCACAGGGTATCGAGCTGGTAGGCGACGTTGTCCTTGTCCGTCAGCTCAATCAGCAGGTCGAACAGGGTGCCGTCGCCGTGCTTGTGGAACTCATAGCCGTGGATGTGGTAGTAGAACTGGATGCCCTCCTTCTTCAGCGCGGCGCCCGCCTTGTTGAAGACCTCCGCTGCGTCCCGGGTGTCCTGCTCGTCGAAGCCGTCCTTGTGCGGGATCCACGCCACACCGGCGTATTTCAGGCCCAGCGCCTTCGCCTCGGCGGCGACTTTCTCCGGCTCGCTCTTGTAGCGGTCATACGGATAGTGCCCGGCGATGGCGGTGAGGCCGTTCTTTTTGAGCAGCGCGAGGAACTCCTCCGCACCCAGGCCGTAGGTGGTGGCCAGCTCGACTTCCTTGAAGCCCTGCTTGCCCACCCACTCCATGGTGCCGGGGACGTCCTTCTTGAACTGGTCCCTCAGCGAGTAGAGCTGCAGGCCCACGGATTCCGAAAACGTCTCCGCGGAGGCGCACAGCGCACCGGCGACCAGCGCGAACAATGACAACAGTTGGATTTTCATACGGTGTCCGGAAGCTTGCGCGGTTCCCGGCGGCGCGAAAGGGCAAACTTAAACTTGGAAGTTTCCCGCCGTTTCCCGACGCTCCGCCCATGTCGCAGCCCGCCATCGAAGTCAAACGGATCGCCGAACTGGCCCGTCTCGAGCTGACCCCAGACGAAATCGCGAAGTTCCAGCCGCAGCTTGAGAAAATCCTCGGCCACGTGGAGACGCTCACCATGCTGGACGTCAGCGGTGTGGAGGCGACGTCCTACTCCGCCCCCATCTTCGGCCACATGCGGGATGACGTCCCGCACGAAAGCCTCTCCCCGGAAGCCGTCCTGCAGAACGCCCCGGACCAGGCCCAGGGCCAAATCCGCGTGCCGAAGGTCGTGGCGGATGCCTGAAAATACCGCAGTTCCCTTCCACCCATGACCATCACCTCCCTTCGCCAACAGCTCGTTTCCGGCGAAACCACACCCGCCGCCGCCCTGGAAAAACTCGCCGGTGAGATCGCCGCGCGCGACGGCGTGACCGGCGCCTACCTTTCCCATGACCTCAAGGCCGCGCTGGCGGAGGCTGCGGACGCGGACCTTTCCCTGCCGCTGGGCGGCGTGCCCATCGCCATCAAGGACAACATGAACGTGCTGGGCCAGCCGTGCACCTGCGCCTCGAAGTTCCTGGAAAACTACCGCGCGCCCTACAACGCCACCGTCATCACCAAGCTGCGCGCCGCCGGGGCCATCCCCTTCGGCCGGACGAACATGGATGAGTTCGCCATGGGTTCCGCGACGGAGAACTCCGCGCTCGGAAAGACGCTCAACCCCGCCGCCCCGGGCCGCATCCCCGGGGGTTCCTCCGGTGGCAGCGCCGCCGCCGTCGCGGACCGCACCGCCATCGCCGCGCTCGGCTCGGACACCGGCGGGTCCATCCGCCAGCCAGCGTCCCACTGCGGCGTGGTCGGCCTGAAGCCGTCCTACGGCCGCGTTTCCCGCTACGGGCTGGTCGCCTTCGCCTCCTCGCTCGACCAGATCGGCACGTTCACCCACTCCGTGGAGGACGCCGCGCTGGTGCTGCAGGCCATCGCCGGATACGACCCCGCGGACTCCACCAGCCTCGATGAGCCGGTGCCGGACTACTCCGCGAACCTGCACGCGGGCGTGAAGGGCCTGAAGATCGGCCTGCCTAAGGAATACTTCGGCGAGGGCATCGACCCCGGCGTGCTGAAGCTCATCCACGCCGCTGCTGACAAGCTGAAGGACCAGGGCGCGGAGCTGGTGGAAATCTCCCTGCCACACACGGAATACGCCGTCGCCACCTACTACGTCATCGCCCCGGCGGAGGCATCGTCGAACCTTTCCCGGTTCGATGGCATCCGCTACGGCCACCGCGCCGCGAACCCCGCAGACATCATCGACCTTTACAAGAAGTCCCGCGAGGAAGGCTTCGGCGACGAGGTGAAGCGCCGCATCATCCTGGGCACCTACGTCCTTTCCTCCGGCTACTATGACGCCTACTACAGCCGCGCGCAGAAGGTCCGCACGCTGATCCGCCGCGACTTCGAGACCGCCTTCCAGACCGTGGACGCCATCCTTTCACCCGTCGCCCCCGCCCCGGCGCGGAAGCTCGGCGCGGCCGGAAATGATCCGCTGCAGGACTACCTGGCGGACATCTACACCATCGCCGCGAACCTGGCAGGCATCCCCGCCATCTCCGTGCCGGCAGGCACCGTGGACTACGACGGCGACACCAACCTGCCCGTCGGCGTCCAGCTCCTCGGCCCGCACCTCGGTGAGGCCAAGCTGCTGCAGATCGCCAAGGCGGTGGAGTGAGCCTACTGGGACGTCACCCGCGCCGTAGCGTCGTGGCTGCGCCACGACGGCTGGGTGGATGGCAACCATCCCTCCGCTCCCGGTTTTCGTCCGATCTCATCCATGGGCAGGAACGTGGAGTGGTCCTGGAGAAGCAAACCGTGGGGGTGACGAAGGATTCTCCCAACCGTCGTGGCGCAGCCACGCCGCTACACGGAAGGCCCGGTGCCATCTCCCGTGTTCTGTGGCTGCGCTGAGGGGCCGCTCCTTTTCCTCCGTTACTTCCGCCTCCGGCGCACCAGCAGGGTGGATGCGGCCAGCCCGGCCAGCAGCCCACCGGACGGCTCCGGCACCGCGGTGATCTGAAGGTTGTCCACACGCAGGCTCCGCGCGGAGCTGAGGTCACCGATGGTCCAGTTCAACGTCACCTCGCTGTTATCGTCGATCGCTCCGCCGGTCAGCGCGGACAGATCCGCCGTCCAGACCTGGAAGCTGGTCGCGGTGGTGAAGCTGAGGTCGGCCCCGACGTTCACCGGGGCCCCACCATTGATCGAATAGGTGAAGGAGGAAAATCCACCGATGTTCGACCCGCTGGACGCTCCCGCCCGGATGTTCATCCTCAGTGCCAGGTTCGACAGCGAGAGCGTCGAGAATGTCATGCTGAAGGAATTTCCGGTGCTGGACGGATTGAACCCCAGGGAACGTCCCGGCGTTCCCGTGCCACCTGAGCCATCCCATGTGGTCCCATCAAATGCGGTGAAGCTGGCGGCCCCGCCCGCCATGCCCGTGGGGTGGACGGTTCCGGTATATGACATCGAAACCGCGCCAAATCCGTCATTGGCCGTCGCATCCACCGTCTTCGCCACCTGATCACCGTCAAAGACGCCGGTCCCATCCATCTCGGTGTCGAACGAATAGAAGACCCCGGCGGCGGAGGCGGAAAAGATTGGAAAAGAAGAGATCAGGCTGGTGAGGATGAGGCGCTTCATAGAGGGCACCCCTACCCCCATTTTCCGGATAACTCAACCCTCCAAGGCTACTTTTCAAATTCCGTGGGCGCTCATGAGACCCTCCGCAGCCACGAGGCTACCACCGCATGTCATTTCGTCCCCGCATCACCGGGCCTACGGTCCAACATCAGACAATAAGGGATGGCAAATGCCACCGGCGTCCCCAAAAGCGCCACTACATTGAGGAGCTGCCCCTCGGGAGAACCAACGGCCATGAGTGACATCGCCGCGATGACACCGATGCCGAACGCCACGGGAATGATCCACCATGTCTTCATCCGGAAAAATTCGACAGCCGAATGGGCGGCAATCCCGATGGGAAGAGCCACCAGGAGCGCATGGGCGGCACTCTTGAAAATTCCAGCCTCCGGCGGATCCATGTTCAGATCCATCACCCGGGCGACCGCCCATATTCCCCACGACCAGGCAAACGCGGAGAGGATTCCTGCCGCAGCGGCTCTCATTTTGCTCTTTTCCTTTCCCGGCCTTCACCTCCGGCGCCTTGCCGCCAGCCCCACCATGCCCAGGGCGGCCAGCCCGATGGCGGACGGCTCCGGGATGGGGTCGGTCACCACCAGATTGTCGATCTGGGTGCCAAGGGTGGCACCGGCGGGGTTGTAGGTGCGGAAGGCGATCTCCACTTGGGGAGGCAGGGTGATCCCGGTGTAGTCCCTGGAAAAGGTCTGTCCGTTCGCCGTCATCGAGATGCGGACACCATCCACCGCCAGAACCTCGAAGGAGGCGCTGATGTTGCCGGATTCGCCCAGATTCATCGGGTTCGTCGAGTTGTCCGTAAAGTCCTGGGTTCCCGCCGCGCCCGTGGCCAACGACCCGCCGCTGAAGAACCTGAACTGGTCGCCGCCCGTGGTGATGTTGAACAGCGCCAGATACGTGGTGCCTCCGCCGACACCGGAGAAAAAGATACCGAACGACCCCGCCTCATTCATCGTCACGTCCGCTGACATCGACAGCGTGGTGCCGAGCGTCACGGGATAGAGCGTGGTCCCCGGCCCGGCACCGTCCGTATCATAGGCCACCACCACCGTCTGGTTCACGCCCGTGTTGCTGACGTAGCCCCCGGCGTTGTGACCGATGGACCCTCCACTCACCACTTCCCGGAAATTCGCGTCATATTCAGCGGACGTCGTGAACGAATACGTGGCGGCCTGCGACAAGGCGCTCATCGCGAGCATGAAAATTCCGGCTGAACAGATGGGTTTCATTCCAAAGCATTTACCGTGCATTTTTCAGGCAGTCCAGCCCTTTCGGCCTGTTTCCCGCCATCCGCTATTCCGCTTGCCCCACCCGGTCGGCTTCGTTACGCAGGGTCGCTCACCCGCCCGCCGGGGTGTGCCACCAAACGCGAACGCCTCATCCCATGCCAATCACACGCGCCCTCCTTTCTGTTTCCGACAAGACCGGCCTCGCCGACTTCGCCCGCGAGCTGCGCGACCTCGGCGTCGAGCTGCTCTCCACCGGCGGCACCGCGAAGGCCCTGCGTGACGCCGGCCTGCCGGTCATCGACGTTTCCGAGTTCACCGGTGCTCCTGAACTCTTCGACGGCCGGGTGAAAACCCTCCACCCGAAGGTCCACGGCGGCCTGCTCCACCGCCGCGATGACAAGACCCACCTCGCCCAGGCGAAGGAACACGACATCCCGCCCATCGACCTGGTGGTCGTGAACCTTTATCCGTTCGAGGAAACCGTCGCGAAGCCTGACGTCACCCTGGAAGAGGCCATCGAGAACATCGACATCGGCGGACCTTCCATGCTGCGCAGCGCGGCGAAAAACCACTCCCACGTCACCGTCGTCGTTGATCCGTCCGACTACGCGAAGGTCATCGAGGAGATGAAGGAGAACAACAAGGAGACCACCAAGGGCTTCCGCGAGCAGCTCGCCGTGAAGGTCTTCCTCCGCACCTCACAATACGACGCGGCCATCAACAACTTCCTCGGCCAGTCCCGTCAGGGCACCCGCGCGAATTTCTCCCTCAACCTGCCGCTGGAGCAGGAACTCCGCTACGGCGACAACCCGCACCAGAAGTGCTCCCTCTACGGGAACTTCCGCCAGTTCTTCACCCAGGTGCAGGGCAAGGAACTCAGCTACACCAACGTCCTCGACATCGAGGCCGCCGCCGACCTCATCCTCGACTTCGTCCGCCCGACCGTCGGCATCCTCAAGCACACCAACCCATGCGGTGTCGGCCAGGATGACGAAAGCCTCAAGGTGGCCTGGCAGAAGGCCTTTGAAACCGACCGCCAGGCTCCATTCGGCGGCGTCATCGTGGTGAACCGCCCGCTCACCCTGGAGCTGGCCCGCGTCATTTCCGAGATCTTCACCGACGTCATCATCGCCCCGGAGTTCGAGGCGGACGCCCGCGCCCTTCTCCAGAAGAAGAAGAACCTGCGCCTGATGAAGATGAACGACGGCTACCTGGCGGAGAAAAAAGGCTCCGTCATCCGTTCCTGCCCGGGCGGCCTCATGGTCATGGACCGCGACCACACCGCGCTGGGCCTGGACAACCTGGAGTCCAAGGTCGTCACCAAGCGTCCGCCGACGGAGGAGGAAATGCGCGCCATGCGCTTCGGCTGGCGCATCGTGAAGCACGTGAAGTCCAACGCCATCGTCTATACCAAGTCCGACCGCACGCTCGGCATCGGTGCGGGCCAGATGAGCCGCGTGGACAGCTCCCGCATCGCCGTCTGGAAGGCGCGCGAGGCCGGTCTGGACCTGAAAGGCTCCATCGTCGCCTCCGACGCCATGTTCCCCTTCGCGGACGGCCTGCAGTCCGCCATCGACGCCGGTGCCACCGCCTGCATCCAGCCGGGTGGCTCCATCCGTGACGAGGAAGTCATCGCCGCCGCCGACGCCGCGGGCATGGCCATGATCTTCACCGGCCACCGCCATTTCCGCCATTGATCCAACATCCGCCGCCATGACCATGCCCGAAGACATCGAGGAAGAAAACTGGCTGGCTGAGGAACGCCGCAAGGTGGAGGAATACCTCGACCTCGAGGGCTGCCGCCACGGCGGCATCGCGGAGTGGCCCACGGTGCATGTCTATCCGGACTTCGCCCTGTGGGCGGTCCAGTCCACCCGCCATGCCGGACGCACCGGCTGGTGGGTCATCTCCGGGGACGTGCCCACGGACTACATGACCACCGAGGATGGCGAACACCCGCGCGACGCGCTCCGCCATTTCTCCGGCCAGTGGAGCAACGTGGCGGACCACATGCGCCGCGGAAAGGAACACCCGGTCTATAAATTCGGCTCTCCCGCCGATTGGCCGGAACTCGCCCCTCAGCTCCAAACCCGCGCCGATGCCCTGGCCGACTGCGCGGACGACGACGAGGTGTGGGAAGAGGAGGACTGAGCGCACTGCAGAAACCGGAAGGCCCATGGACCTTCCCCCTTGCGCGGCAGCGTCATGGAGTGCGGCAGTCCTCTGCCGCCATCAGTCGCGGGTACCGCTTTCCCCCAGTGAAGACGCCATCCGCAAGTTGGGACGTGGTGGCTTCCCCCACATCATCCGGCAGGTGACGTCCACCTCCAAAGCGGCGGAGGGCCGCCGCACTCCACAAGCTGGCGCAATCCCCGCGCCCCCCTCACCCGGCGGCCATCCCTTTCACCGGTGAAACGCACGCTTCATTTCCAATTGCGGAGCCGCCGCGGGACGCTATCATCGCCCGCGTGACGACCGAGCCAGAGTCCGCCCCCTCCCCTGAAACCCCGACCAACACCGTGGTCCTCCGCTTCGACGAGGACCGGGATGACCGGCACCAGGAACTGGAGGCGGAGGCCCATCTGGTGCAGGCCATCCCCCGCAAGGGAGAGGTCGTCAACATCGAGAACCAGTTCCACGCCGTGACGGAGGTGGTCCACAACTACGACGCCAACGGCATCGAGGTCCACCTCGGCCGGTCCGGGGACACCCCGGCGGAAGCTCAGGATAAAACGGAACCAAAGGCGGAAAATCAGTAGGACAGCGGGGCGGATAGCTGCTTCCTTCCCCGCGATGAGATTCGCGATCGTTTGCCTCGCCGCCACGCTGACCGCAGCGTGGGCGGATACACCCCTTTCCGTCGCCCCGGACCAGTTCAGGAAAAAAGGCTCCGCCACCATCGCCGTGGAGCCGGACGGCAGCGGCGCTGTCAAACTCCGCATCGACGATCCCGGCTGGAACTCCGGCCTGCGGGTGATGCCGCCCGCCGGGCAGACCCACTGGGATTTCTCAAAAGGCAAGGTGCTGGCCGCCGACGTGAGGAACCTTTCCAGAGACAAGCAGCTCCGGCTGACCATGCACATCTCCAGCGGTTCCCGGGACACGAAGGACGAGTCGATGGTGCGTTCCGGCGTGGCGGTGAACCCGGGCGAAACCCGCACGCTCAACCTGTTCATCCCGCATGCGGAGATCTATCACGCGCCTCCCGGCGTCCCGGGCCAGAAGACCGTCGTCTCCACGGAGATCAACTGGATCGACTTCTACATGGAGTGGCCCTTCGAGGCGAAGGCCGACGGACTGGTGGACTGCACCATTTCCAACCTCCGCCTCACCGGGGAACCGGACCGCGCCGCCCATGTGGACCCGGGCAAGTATTTCCCATTCATCGACATCTACGGCCAGAACATCCATGGCGGGTGGAAGGAAAAGATCCACTCCGACGGGGATCTGAAAAAGAACCTCGCCACGGAGGCGGCGGAGCTGGCCGCATCAAAGCGGCCTGCGGAGTGGAACAAATTCGGCGGCTGGGCGGACGGTCCGCAACTCCAGGCGACCGGACATTTCCGCACGGAGAAGCATGAGGGCAAGTGGTGGCTGGTGGACCCGGAGGGCCGCCTGTTCTTCTCCCAGGGCATCGACGTGCTGCGCCACCAGACGGACGCCACGAAATCCACCGGCCATGAAAAGTGGTTCGGCTTCGAGGTGAAGGACACGGAGCTGCCTTTCAACCACTGGAACCTGGAGAAGAAATACGGCAAACCGGACTACCTCCCCGACTTCCACGCCACCCTGGAACGGCGGCTCGAACACTGGGGCATGAACACCATCGGCGCCTGGGGTGGCTACGAGTTGATGGCCCTGGGCAAGACGCCCTACACCGTCCAGCTCGCGGACCACAACCCGCAGTTGCCACGCATCGCCGGCAGCGACCTGAAGTTCTACGACGTCTTCGACCCGCGCTATGTGGAGGCGATGAAGAACCTCTTCACCCGCCGCGCCGCCCGCAACCCGCTCATCGCGAAGTCCGCCACCGATCCCATGTGCATCGGCTACTTCATCGACAACGAGCTGAACTACGGCAACCGCGGCCGTCAGATCCTGGGTGACCATGTGATGCGCAGCCCCGCGACGCAGGCGTCGAAAAAGGAATTCGCCGGTGACCTGGAGAAGAAATACGGCGACATCGCGAAGCTGAACGAAGCGTGGGAAACCAAATACGGCGACTGGGATGCCCTGCTCACCGGGACGGATGTGCCGCAGTCGAAGGGCTTCCGCCTGGACTCGAACGACTTCTTCCGCAAGACGGTGGACCAGTATTTCCGGCTGTGCCGGGACGCGGTGAAAACCTCCGCGCCGGACAAACTCTACCTCGGCAGCCGCTTCATCTCCACCGACGCCGTGCGCCGTGTCCTGTTCGAAGCCAGCAGGCAATACTGCGATGTGCTGACGGTGAACGTCTATGCCCACGGCACCGCGAACCTGGGCGCGGACGGCTTTCCGGACATGCCCGTGCTCATCGGGGAGTTCCACCTCGGCGTGCTGGACCGCGGCATGTTCTCACCCGGCTCCGTCCCCACCGGCGTGACCCAGGACGAACGCGCCATGGCCTACACCCGCTTCCTGCAGGGCGCGCTCACGCATCCCAACATCGTCGGCACCCATTGGTTCCAGTTCCGCGACCAGCCCCTCACCGGCCGCTGGGATGGCGAAGGCTATCAGGTCGGCTTCGTCGATGTCGCGGACACGCCCTACCGGGAACTCATCCGCGCGACCCGTGAGGTGGGCGAGACCATGTACGGCTACCGGCAGCGCGGAAAGCTGAAGTAAGGAGGGAGGACACTCCTGTCCTCCGGCGGCATTGGCAAACTACCTAAGATCTACCGCCAAGCCGCAAAGGTCGCAAAGGAGCGCAAGTGATGAGGCATCAAAATAGGCAGATTGCTCTGTGTTCCCAATGCCGCCGGTGGACAAGAGTGTCCACCCTCCTTACTCAGGACATTGCGTCTTACTCACCCCTCCGCCTGGATCTTCCTCATGCCCTCGAAAAGCCGCCGTTGGCTTTCGATGATCCGCTTCCTCATGCCGTCATCCGGCACGGTATCCCATTTACCCTTCTCATACGTGCCCCCCAGCACGATCCCGTCCGAACGGGGGAACATGTAGGTCCAGCTCGTCAGCAGGTTGTAGTCCACCGCCGGCTGGGGGATCAGGAAACTGAGCTGGCCCTTGATGGGAACCAGCTCCGCATCCCCGAACAGCGCCCCCGCACCCAGTCCCGTGCAGTTGAAGATGATGCCCTCCGGCAGCCCCAGCACTTCCTCCGCTGCGGCGAAGTCCCGGACAACGATCCGGCCACCCGCTTCCTGGATCTCTCCCAGCAACTCCGCCAGATAGGTGGCCGGCTCGATCATCATCGTGTGGAACCGCCGTGCGTAGGCGGCGGGGAACACATGCTCGCCCGGCCCGAAATCATGGAAACCCACCTGCAGGTCATGCAGCACCCCGCCGGGACCGGCGATCCATCCGTTCACCGGCGGATCATCACTCAGGTAGTAGTTCGGCAGCCAGCGCACCCCCCACTTCGGCCCCACCAGTCCCTGGAAGTAGCGGTACGAAATGTTCGCCGCCTCCACATACTGCACCCCGAACTCCGGCGTCCGCCGGTTGTCATCGAAAACGGAAAACGGCCACCACTGCGCACCCGCCACATTGGAGGTGGTGTGGGGCGGCAGGGTCTTCGAGTAGATGGTGACCTTCGCGCCGCGCAGTTGCAGCAGGCGGGCGGTGCTCAGCCCCATGACTCCTCCCCCCACCACCGCGCATTCTTTCCCGGAAACATCCTCGGCGAGGCGGGCCGCCAGTTCCGACGACCCCCAGGAAAGCGTCATCCCTCCTCCGCCATGGCCGTAGTTGTGGACCAGCGTCTTCCCGTTCCTTTCCTCCCGCTTCACCACGAACCCCGGCGAACGGAACGGCCGCAGTCCCGCGATGGTCCGGATCTCCAGCGAGGCGTCCACCTCCACCGGCACCAGGTTCTGTCCTTCTCTTTCTTTTTTGGGTGGAGCCATTTTCGGATCTTCCTGGGTTGCGGAAAGCTTGCCGTCGCGGCGGCAGCCCTGGATGGCTCCCATTCCGGTTCCAAGGGCGAGTGCGATGGCGGAACGGCGGTTCATCATGGATGTCTCCGATCTTCCACAGACCGTCATTGATGGCGATGGAAAAGACACGGAAGCCCCTCACTTTGAGTTCCGTCCGGAGGTAGTTCCATGGTTGGATGGCTCCGCCTCCCATGAAGACCCGCCCCGAAGCCATCGCCCGCGTGAAGGAACTCGCCTTCAAAGGCATGCGGTCCGCACGCATTCTTCGTATCCTTGAAAAGGAAGGCTACGGAGGCTTGCTCGATCTCCAGGAAGTCGAGGCGCTCGCCAACGAGGCCGCCGCAGCGAAAAGCCTGATGCCGAGAGGACCGGGCAAGACCCTCCCGCGCGTCTTCGGCACCATCGCCATTCTGGCTGGCATCGGAGCCATGATGTTGGGAGACGGCTATCACGGCAGGCACTCCCCCGCAGGCTACGGGTTGATTGCCATCATCCTTGGCGGGATCCTCGTGCTGAAGCCATGCTGGGGATCCTCCGAAATCAAATAAGGGCCGTCACCCCCTCCGCTCCCGCAGCGTTCCCGCCAGCAGCGCCACCAGCACGCTCGTGCCAATGAGCAGCCCCAGCGCCCCCCGCAGGCCGATGCCCTGTGCCACGAACCCGATCAACGGCGGCCCGATCAGGAAGCCCAGGTAGCCCATCGTCGTCACCGAGGCCAGCGCCACACCGGTCCGCACCCCGGGCATCCGGCCTGCGGCGGAAAAAACGCATGGCACCACCGTCGAACAACCCGCCCCCACCAGGCCGAACCCCACCAACGAAGCCCACGGCCACGAAGTGCCCACGGCGAGAACCATCCCCGCAGCCGCCAGCAACCCGCTGATCCGCACCAGCGGCACCGCGCCGAGCTTCGCCACCAGCCAGTCACCGGAAAACCTGCCGACGGTCATCGCCACGGAAAACGCCGCGAAGCCCGCCGCCGCGAAGGCCTCCGTCGCCCCCAGCGTCTTGTGGAGAAAGACGCCCGTCCAGTCCGCCATCGCCCCCTCCCCCAGCAACACCGCCACCGCCACGATGCCGAGCGGAACCAGCGCCTTCGGTGGCAGCACGAATCCACCGCCCTCCGCCGCGTCATGGCGGTCCTGTCCCTGCAGCAGATAGCGGCACCCGAACAACGCGCTCCCGCCCAGCAACACGCTCACCAGCGTGAAGTGCCACAGCGGCGGCCAGCCCAGCCACGCCATGACGATGCCGAAGCCTGCGCCGAGCAGCCCGCCGAAGCTGAACATGGCGTGCATGGAGGACATCACCGGCTTTCCATGGCCGCGCTCCACCACCACCCCCTGGGCATTCATCGCCACATCCAGCGCACCATGTCCGCAGCCGAAAAAAAACAGTGCCGCTCCCAGCGTGACCACATCCGGACACAGGGCCAGCAACGGCAGCGCCGCCGAAAACGGAACCACCCAGAACAGGCACAGCCGCTCACTGCCGAACCTGCCGTTGAGAATGCCCACCAGCGGCATGGTCACCACCGCCCCCGCCGCCACACACAGCAGGGCCGCGCCCAGAACCGCGTGGCTTAGCCCCAGCTCCTGCTGGATCAACGGGATCCGTGACACCCATGAGGCAAAGATGGCGCCGTTCATGAAGAACAGGAAACTCACCGCCAGCCGCGCCTCCAGCAACCGTCCCGCCCCGAAGCCCGCCGCGTTTCCCTGCTGGTTGTCCATCCGTGCAGGAACCTATCAGGCACTCCCCCGCCCGCAAGGTCGCATCACCGGTTGACCGCGGAACATCCCGCATCCTTACTACCCACCGCCGCCCATGGAACCCCGCACCATCCACCACCCTGCAGGAGCCGTCACCGCCCGCACCCCGAAGGTCGCGGACATCCCCGCGATGATCCGGCTCCACCGCAGTTGCTTCCCGCCCAGCATGGGAACGGACGAAGCATGGCGGGAGGACCAGCTCCGGTCCCACCTGAAGGTCTTCGAAGACGGGCAGGTGATCGTGGAGCGGGATGGGGAAATCATCGGTGTCTCCTCCAGCCTGATCGTGACCATGGGCCGTGACCCGCTCCGCCATCACACCTACTACGGCATCACGGACGATGGCTATTTCTACAACCACGATCCCAAGGGTGACACCCTCTACGGCGCGGAGGTCTATGTGGACCCCGCATGCCGCCGCCAGGGCATCGGCGCGATCCTCTACGGACTCCGCCGGGAACTCTGCAAGCGGCTGAACCTGCGCCGCATCCTCGCCGGGGGACGGCTGTGGGCCTATGAGCAGTATGCGGCGAAATACACCCCGGAGGAATACGTCCACGCCGTCCAGGACGGCATCGTCCGGGACCCGGTCATGGGCTTCCAGCTCAGCGAGGGATTCGTCGTCCGCGACGTGATGCCCAACTACATCCGCGACCCGCGCAGCAGGAACTACGCGACCCTCATCGAGTGGCTCAACCCACACTACCGCCAGCCTCCGGAAGGAGAGGACCGCAAGGTGCGCGTCGCCTGCGTCCAGTACTCGATGCGGAAGATCAACAGCTTCGACGACTTCGCGGAGCAGGTCCGCTACTTCGTGGAGACGGCGGGGGAGGACTACGGCGCGGACTACGTCCTGTTCCCGGAGTTCTTCTCCGTACAGCTCCTCTCCGCCATGGACCCCACCGGCTCCCGCGAGGGCATCCGTCGCCTCGCGGACCTGACCCCGCAGTTCCGCGAGCTGATGTCCACCCTCGCCCGCCAGCAGGGCCTCCACCTCATCGCCGGTTCCCATCCGGTCCTGCAGCCGGACGGATCCCTCCAGAACGAGGCCATGATGTTCCGCCCGGACGGCACCTTCGTCTCCCAGCCGAAGCTCCACATCACTCCCTCGGAGCGGACTTGGTGGGGCATCAACGGCGGCCGCTCCCTCCTCGTCATCCAGACACCGAAGGCGAAGATCGGCATCCTCATCTGCTACGACGTCGAGTTCCCGGAAGCCGCCCGCTACCTCGCGGAGCAGGGCGTCGAGATCCTCTTCGTCCCCTACTGCACGGACAACCGCCAGGGCTACCTGCGCGTGACGAAGTGCGCCGCCGCACGCGCCATCGAGAACCAGATCTACGTGGTCACCACCGGAGTGGTCGGAAACCTGCCGGACGTCCCGGCCATGGACATCCACTACGGACGCGCCGCCGTTTTCACCCCCTCGGACTTCGAATTCGCGCGCGACGGCATCCAGGCGGAGGCGGACCCCAACGTGGAGACCATGCTGGTCACCGACCTGGACATCACCGACCTCTACCGCAGCCGCGAGGCCGGGTCGGTCACGCCACTGATGGACCGCCGCCGGGACCTTTTCGAACTGAGGGTCAACCTGGTCTCCGACGACGCGCCCTGACGGTACCTCACGTGCAGCCCCGCAGGAGGAAGAGCACCAGCAGCACCGGGATCGGCACGCCGATGAGCCACAGGAGGATCCATCCGATCTTGCCGGATTCCATTTTCCAGCCCCGGGTTCCCCGGGTGGGTGAGGTCGTCATTTTCATGGGTTCAGGGGCGGTGGGTTGATTCCGCCACCCAACCATTCCGCAGTCCGCATTCCATACGGATTCAACGGCATCCGATGCGATTGAGGCATGCAAAAGACGCGCTTCGCCCCCGCAGGAGTGCGTTTTGCCAACCGCCCGGTCATCTGTCTCCGGGCAAAGGCATTCTCCCCCAATGGAATCTGGAATGTCCCGGAATGGCACGCGGCGAGCGAGGATAAACGGCCCCGTCCCATGTCCCGAACCAGGTTCCAACAGCCAGCCAGCCGTGAACTCGACCGCAACTCCCTTCGATCGCCATAAGCGTATCACCCTCCTCTTCCTCAAACACGCACCCCTGCGCAACGCCCCTCCGGATGAGCGGGCGGCAAAGGCCCTCGCGGATGACCTTGAAAACCTGGGCGCTCCCTTTGCCCGGGCCTGCCGCCTGCTGGCGCTCCGCGGCGACCTGCTGCCGCCGGAGATCCTGGGCGCCTTCGCCAAGCTGGACGAGTCCCGCTGCCGGGATGAGGACGGCGAGGCGGAGTCCATGGAGGTCATCGACAAGGTGCTGGAGGATGAGATCGGGAAAAAGGCGCTCCGTGCCTTCGCCTCCTTCCACCCCGTGCCCCACCGCTTCTCCGGCGCGGGGCAGGTCCACCTCGCAACCCTGCACGACGGCCGCCGGGTGTCCGTGAGGGTGCAGCGCCCGAAGGCCCGCCAGCGCATCGTCCGGGATCTGGACACTCTGGCGGAGATCGCCGCCTTCATCGATGACCCTTCCGGCCGTGGCGGCCTCCACCGGTTCTCACGCTTTGTGGACCGCCTGCGCATCACCACCCTCCGGGAACTGGACTACCGCCATGAGGAAACGTCCCTCCAGGAACTCCGGGAAAAACTCAACGGCTACTCCCGCCTCCGCGTCCCCCTGCCCGTGCCGGAGTTCTGTTCCGGACGGGTGCTCACCACCGAGTCCATCGACGGGACGGAGGTGTGGGAGACCCCGCCGAGATCCACCGGGCACTCCAGGGACCTGGCGGAACAGCTTCTCGGAGGCTACCTCGACCAGATCGTCGTCCATGGACTGGTCCACCCCCAGCCGCATCTTGAAAATCTGCTGCTCACCGGGGATGGTGAACTCGTCATCACGGAAGCAGGGGGAACCCTGAAACTCGGGTCCGCCACACGCCCGGTGTTCTGCTTTCTGCTCCACGCGCTTTGCTCGCGGGACCCACAGGCCGTACGGGAAGCTTCGCTGCGCCTTGGCCGTCCCCACGGTGATGATACCGTCCCGGATGCCGCCGCATTCTCCGCAGCCATCACGGAAGCCCTGGCGGAAGAAAACCTCAAGGAACGTCTCCGGGCCGTGGCAAAGGCATCCGCCACCGCAGGCAGGCCATTCCCCATGGCCATCTGCCGCATTGCCGACCTGTTCGGGAATCTCCGCATGAGCGCGGAGGCCATCCACCCACACTTTGACACGGAACGGTTCATCGCCGCGCACATCGCGGAGCAGATGGAGCAGATCCGGGAGAACACCGTCCCGTTCCATTCCACATCCGCCGCCTGATTTGACGGCACCCGGCGGATCCCCTATTCTTTCCATCACCCTGCATGCCTCTCGCCCGCCTCCTCCTCCCCGCCACCTGCTGCCTGCTTGTCGGCTCCTGCTCCCATCTTTCACGGAACGCCCGCAATTCCACCGAACAACGCCCCCAGGCCACCGACCTCCTCACCGGCGCGGGGAACCTGGGCATGGGGCTTTTCCGCGGAACCGCCGTCAGCGCCATCCGGCAGCCGGTCACCACCGCGACGCTGGGCGTCTCCGTCCTCTGGCACCGTCCGCGTGAGATCGTCTCCGCGAATGTGAGCGTGCCGCTGAAGCTGGCCCTCACCCCACCGCCTGAGGAAAAGCCGGGCACCATGGCGTTCGAGAAACTCCTCGACGAATCGAACATCCCGAAGGCGAAGTCCGGAAAGCTGACATGGCTGGTCGATGGCAAACGGTTCTTCCCCGACCTCGACCGCGAGATCGCCGCCGCGAGGAACTCGGTGGACCTGCAGGTCTATATCTTCGACAACGACGACATCGCCGTCCGCTACGCGGACAAGCTCAAGGAACGTTCCAAGGACGTGGAGGTCCGCGTGATGTTCGACGACATGGGCAGCTCCTTCGCCCAGACCTCCCCGCCGGAGACTCCCGCGCCGAAGGGATTCACCCCTCCAGCCAACATGCCACTCTACCTCCGGTCAGGATCGGAACTGGAGGTGCGCCGCACCCTCAACCCCTGGCTGGTGGCGGACCACTCGAAGCTCATCCTGGTGGACAACCGCGTCGCCTACATCGGCGGCATGAACATCGGCCGCGAATACTACAACGAGTGGCATGACCTGATGATCCGCATCGAAGGACCCATCGTCGCGGACTTCCAGCGCGACTACAACCGCACCTGGCGGAAGGCCGGCCCGTTCGGCGACTTCGGCCTGCTGCGCCCGCCCAGATTCACCCAACGCGTTCCACCGGTGGGTGATGGAGCCCCCATCCGCATCCTGCGCACGGATCCGGCGGAGGGCCGCTACGAGATTCTCAAGGCCACCCTCATGGGCATCCGCGCGGCGCAGAAGCGGATCTGGATCCAGAACCCCTACGTCGCCCATGACGACATCACCATGGCCATTGAGGAAGCCGCCCGCCGCGGTGTCGATGTCCGCATGATCCTGCCGGCGCGCGGCGACTCCACCATCATGGACGTCGCCAACATCGACGTCGCCCGGCGCCTCATCGAAGCCGGGGGGAAGGTCTACAACTACCCTCTCATGACCCACATGAAGGTGATGATCTGCGACGACTGGGCCTGCGTCGGATCCGCGAACCTGGACACGCTCAGCATGCGCATCAACCGCGAGCTGAACATCGCCTTCCGCGACCCGGGAGAGGTGCAGGAACTCATCGACAAGGTCTTCCTGCCCGACTTCCGCATCTCCCCGCGCCGCAAACTCAGCCAGACGCAGTCCCCCATCGCGCCCATCGCGGAGGCCATCGCGGACCAGCTTTGAGCCTACAAACTTGACCTCAGTTTCAAATGGCGGAGCAGCGGATTCCACGGCATCTATCCCCGCATGACGACACGCGGGGACACCCACAGCAAAACGATCGGCTACCTGACCTGGCTTTTCGGTTTCACAGGTGCGCACCGTTTCTACTACGGAAAGCCCGTGACCGGAGTGATCTGGTTCTTCACCTTCGGCTTGCTGGGCATCGGCTGGATCATCGACCTGTTCCTCATCCCCTCCATGGACCGGCAGGCGGACCGCCGTTTCACCGCAGGGCGCTATGACTACTCGGTCGCTTGGATCCTCCAGACCTTCCTGGGAACCTTCGGCATCCACCGGTTCTACCTGGGAAAGATCGTCAGCGGCGTCATCTGGCTGCTCACGCTCGGCCTTTTCGGCATCGGCTGGCTCTATGACTTCTGCACGCTGAACAGCCAGGTGGACGAGCGCAACCGGGCGGCCTGATCAAACTACCGGCGCGCCCGCCGGGAGACGAGGGTCCGCACGATGATCCAGACCACCATCAGGGAGGAAATGGCAACGATGGTCCAGCCGTTGCGGGACATTCCCGCAGAGGTGGCCCCGCCCGTCGTTCCTCCGCCTGTGGGAGCAGGGACAGGCGGACGACCCAAGATGGAAATGATCGACTCCACACCTCCCTCGATGGCCGCTTCCCGGCCATCGTCCGCCACTACGGCGAGCATCTCCGAAACCACCCGCGCCCGCTCAGCCTCCGGCAGACGGAGTGAAGCAGCACTCCCCGCCAGGATACGAATGGTCCGGTCATCACAGGCTGCCAGCAGCATCGCCCGCTCCTGTCTTTCCGGTCCCGGCAGCCATCCGTCGAACATCCGCCGCGTGAAATCCGCGGCATCCTCCCCTTCCGGGAGCCCGGGAAGGATGGCCACCAGCAGCTTCCAGCCGGTCTTCCTCTCCAGCCGGTCCAGCCTCAGGTCCAGCGCGGAGTAACTGTGCGCCCCCAGCCACCCGGCATCGTCATGGACGTAGCGCGGCAGCGGGCTGGGCGGCGGCGGAGCGGAAAGCGCATGCCCGGCCATGGCCAGGAACACCGCAACAACGGCTGACAGGATTTTTCCGGGATGGGAAATGCGCATGGTACCGAACGTCAGCCATGGATCGCATCCGGCAACCCGGAAACCTCATCCACCACCGCACCCGGCACGCCCTCCAGCAATGGCGCGCGGTCATGATAGCCCCACGTTACGGCAATGGACTGGATGCCCGCATTCCGGGCCGTCTCCAGGTCGATGGTCGAGTCCCCGACCAATATGCAGTCCTCCGGTGGCAGCCCGAAAGTCCGGACGATCTCCAGCGCCCCCGCCGGATCCGGCTTGTGCGGGATGCCCTCCTTCTGCCCGACCACCGCGTCAAAGCGGATGCCGGGAAACAACCGCTCCACGATGACGGTGGTGAACGGGTGCGGCTTGTTCGACAGCACCGCCATCGGGTGGCCCTTCGCCCGGAGTTCCGCCAGCACCTCCGGCACTCCCGGAAATGGCTCCGTCCCGTCCTGCCAGTGCAGGTCGTAGTGCGCCTTGAACGCCAGCTCGATGGCCGCGATGGCTTCGTCCGGGGAGTCCTGCGGTGCCGCCCGCTTCGCCAGCACCCATGATCCGTTGCCGATGAACCGCCGGACTTCCAGGCTGCCGTGGGTGGCGAATCCCATTCCGGCCAGGGCATGGTTCAGCGACGCGGTGATGCCCGGCAGGGAGTCCACCAGGGTGCCATCCAGATCGAAAAGGAGACCTTGTTTCATGCAATCCATGGTGCGGGGTAACACCCGGCTCCGGAAGCACATTATCCCCCGGAGAAAGATCGCCCGCGGGTGCCCCGTAGCGCAGCCTCTCCATCACATCCCCATGACCAAGAAACTCAAGATGATCGCGTTCGCCACCCTGGCATCCCTTTCCGGGCTCCAGGCTGCCGAACCCGCCAAGCCGCTGAAAGTCCTGCTCGTCCTCGGCGGCTGCTGCCATGACTATGCGAAGCAACAGTACCTTCTCTCGGACGGCATCTCCGCCCGCGCCAATGTCGATGTGCAGATCGAGTATTCCCCCGACAAGGGCACCAAAGGCAAATTTCCGATCTATGAGAAAGCCGACTGGGGCAAGCCGTTCGACGTGGTCATCCATGACGAATGCTGCGCCGATGTGAAGGACCAGCCCTATCTCGACAACATCTTCAACGCCCACAAGGAAGGTCTCCCGATGGTGGCACTCCACTGTGCGATGCACTCCTACCGCAGCGGCCCGTTCCAGAGCCCGATGAAACCGGACGCCCCGCAAGCGGGTTGGTTCAACATCCTGGGCCTCCAGTCCTCCGGCCACGGCCCGCAGAAACCCATCGCCCTCAGCTTCGTGGACAAAAAGCATCCGATCACCGTCGGGATGGAGGACTGGACCACCGAAAAGGAGGAACTCTACAACAACGTCCACGGCATCGAGGGCAACTTCAAGAACTGGCCGGACGCCCACCCGCTCATCGAGGGCAAGCAGGACGCCGGTGACCAACCCGGAAAGAACCACGCCGTGGTCGCCTGGACCAACATCTACGGGCCGAAGAAGACGAAAGTGTTCGGCACCACCATCGGCCATAACAACACCACCATCCAGGACGCCCGCTATCTCGACCTGATCACCCGCGGACTGCTGTGGGTCACCGGAAAGCTCGATGAAAACGGCAAGCCGCTCCCCGGTTACGAAGCGGTGAAAAAATAAATAAAAAATAAGAAAGAGATGAAATAACATCTCCCGACCGGCGTAATATCGCCTGTCGCAAGACAAAGAAGGCGGTCCGCCTGACGGCTCCAGGTTAAGGGTTTTTCCTCGGAGCAAGTCAGACGGATCGCTTCTTTTTATGTGTCATGACATGGTAAAATCCAGCCATGCCCACAGGTTTCAGATAACTCCCAGACTTCCGGAATATCTCCCGGATCCCCCTCCAGCTCTAACCTTCTGCGAGGAAAACCTCCGCCCCCTGCGCGGCCGCGAGCTTCCTCCCCGTCTCCCGGTCCGCGATGCAACAGGCCGTGGCCAGCGCGTCGCTGGTGGCGGCGTTCACGGCGATGATCGTCGCTGACACCGGTCTCGTCAGGCCGAGTCCGGTGGCCGGGTCCACGATATGGGAGTAGCGCACGCCCCCGATCTCGATGAACTGGCGGAGATCCCCTGAGGTGGACACCGCCTTGTTCCGCAGGACCAGTTCCGCCGCATTCCGGTCCACGTCCCGGTTGCGGACGCCGATGTTCCATCCCTCCTTCCCGGGAGGTGGATCCCCCATCCGGACATCCCCGCCGGCGGTGACGGAACTGCACGGCACTCCATGTTTCCCTAAAATCGCCAGCATCCGATCCGCCGCCTGCCCCTTCGCGATTCCTCCCAGATCCAGCCGCATGTCCGGCACGGTGAAGGTGGCGGTCGATTCCGCGGGATCCAGCACCAGCTTCTTCCAACCGATGGCAGCCTTTGCCTTCGCCAGGGTTGCGGCATCCGGCAGCGCCTTCCTCCGGCGGGATTCCCTCCACAACCGGGTCAGTGGGCCGACGGTGGGGTCGAACAGGCCACCGGTCTTCTCCGCCTGCGCCCACGCTTCCTCCAGCAGGCCGAACAGCAGCGGGGATACCCTCACCGGCGTGCCGGGCGGCACCTTTCCGATGGAAAGCAACTCGCTGTCCGCGATGTAGTCGGACGCGGCCTCGTTGATCCTGTCCGCCTCCGCGAACGCGGCGGCCACGGCCTTTCCCACAAGCTCCCCTTCCTCATGGTAACAGGTAACCATGAAACGCGTGCCCATCAGGCCGCGCTGGAACCGGTAACCGCCCTCCGGAGCGGCTCCCGCCCGGGGCAACCCGAGCGCGGCGGCAATCAGGAGCAGGGTTCTCCGGCGCGTCGGCATGGCGTCACTCCGTCGGCCCCGGACCCTGGTTCCAGTAGGCGTGCATTTCCTCCGCCGTGGGCGTCTTCAGCGGCCGCACGATGCGGAAGCCGAGGAATGGAGCGTTGGTGAAATACCAGAGGGACTTGGGGATCTGGGGGTCGATGACCTTCCACATCGGATCACTCCCCACGCGGGCGGCGCTGCGCAGGAGTTCCACCTTGTCGGACTCCCAGTTGCCACCGCGGACGGCGGTCGGATAGCGGTTCGGCGCGGGGACGAAGGAAGCGGCATCCCCGTCCTTCAGCTTCGAGTAGGCGTCCGGCAGGTATTGGTCGAGCACGTGCTCGGACACGTTGCCGTGCATGTCATGGAGGCCCCAGGCATTCGGTTTCTTCGTCCCGACTTTCTGGTAGCTGTATTCCGAATTCTCCGCAAACCAGGCGTACTCGCCGAGTTTCGACGCGTCATCGCCGAAGCTGTAGGCGGTGGTGGTCCCGGCGCGGCAGGCATACTCCCACTCCGCCTCCGTCGGCAGGCGGTAGAAGTGGCCGGTCTGCTCGCTGAGCCATTCGCAGAACTTGTTCGCCGCGTGGTGGGTCATGCCCACGGCCGGGTAGGCTTTCGAGTAACCTTCACCCATCTCGAAGTGCATGGGCATGTAGGGCGGGGTCGGCTGGGTGATGGAGTCGTTCAGCGTCTCGCCATCCCCCACCGTCGGAGCCTCCGGAGTCATGATGTTGGAGTCCCGGTTGAGCGAGCCGTTCTTGTTGCGGCTCTTTCCGTTCTCCATGAAGGGACGGTAGATGTCCCAGGTGATCTCCAGCTTGCCCATCCAGAACGGCTCCACTTTCAGCTTCCGCTGCGGGCCTTCGTCGTCCTTGCGGCCCGCCTCGGACGCCGGGGAACCGATGGTGAACTCACCGCCCGGGATCGGCACCAGGTCGTAGGTCGCATTTCCCGCCAGGGTGGCCGTCTCCGTGTACGCCTTCATCGAGGCGGCATCCCCATCCGCCTTTTTCGCGATCTTTTCGTGGATCGCTTTGGTCGTTGGCAACAGGTCCGGATGCGGAAGCTCCGCGGCGACGGCGGGAAGAATGGACAGGGCGATGAATGGAAACGTGCGGATCATGGATCTGGGAAAAAGGATGTCTCGGAAACGGAAATCGTGGGGCAGGATACGGAAAATAACGCGGAATTTATCAGAAGCGGCGGCTCGCGGGATGCCGGAGCTACTGGTTTCCGTCCGCACTCCGGTCCCAGAACGCGAGGAAGAAGATCACGGCGACCACGGCGGCCATCCCTGCCGGGAAAAGCCAGAAGGCCTTCCACTGGCCGGATGCTTCGCTGAGAAGCCGCGCATCCACCTGCGGCAGCCCCACGGAGAACATCCGCGCCAACTGCTGGCCGAAGGAAAGTTCCACCACCGGAGAGGCCGTGGTGATCGCTTCCGCGAGCGGTCCGTGTGC
The DNA here is from genome assembly GCF_026625605.1 of Luteolibacter sp. SL250. Taxonomy (NCBI): domain Bacteria; kingdom Pseudomonadati; phylum Verrucomicrobiota; class Verrucomicrobiia; order Verrucomicrobiales; family Verrucomicrobiaceae; genus Luteolibacter; species Luteolibacter sp. SL250. Next base: position 1,157,560 of record NZ_CP113054.1, on the reverse strand, counting down.
GGAAAGATCCGAAGCCATCTTCGCCCCGGCGATCTTGTAGCCGAAATACATACCGACGCCCTGCGTGAAGAACACCAGCATCGACTGGACCTGGCTGCGCACTGTGACCGGAGCCTTCTTGTCGGCATAGATGAAGCCCGTCACGAAGAAGAAATCATAGCAGATGCCATGAAGGGCGATCGCGAGGAACAACATCCACACCACCTGATCCGGCGCCCCGAACGCGAACAGCACATACCGGAGGACCCACGCCAACATTCCCACGAGGATCATCCACTTCACCCCCAGCTTCCGGAAGAAAAAGGGAATCAGCAGCATGAAGATGATCTCGGACATCTGCCCGATGCTCATCGAGGACGCGGGCTGGCGGAACCCCATGTCCGAAAGGAACACGGAAGTCGTTCCATAGTAGTAGGCCAGCGGGATGCAGATCAGCGTCGAACAAATGATGAAAACGAGGAAGGCGGGCTTCGCCAGAAGCTTGAAGGCATCCACCATGAGGAGCGAGCCGAGGTTGAGCGGCTGGCCCTTCGCCGGAGGTGGCGTGTTCGGCAGGAAAAACGAAAACACACCCAGCGCCACCGAGGATGCACCCGCAAGGAGGAACATGTTGGGGCTCTTCGACCACCCGAGGAACCCGGTGATCAACCCGGCGGCGATCCATCCGATGGTCCCCCAGACCCGCAGCGCGGGGAATTTGCTCTGATCACTGATGCTGGCGAAAGCGATCGAGTTCCCCAATGCCAACGTCGGCATGTAACAAAGCATGTGGACCAGAAAGAGCGTCTTCACGGCCTCCACATCCCCACCCTTCAGGTGGCCGGGCACCATGAACATCGCGACACCACCGACCAGCAGGAGTACCCCCATCACCCTTTCCGACGAAAAGAAGCGGTCCGCCACCAGCCCGAGGAACAACGGCGCGATGATCGCCGCGATCGGCGCGCTGCCATAGGCCGCCGCGATCGCCCCCGCCATGCCATTCGCATCAAGACAGGCCCCCAGGGTGACGAACCAGGATCCCCACAGGAAAAACTGCAGGAACATCATGAGGGACAACCGGAAGGTGGTGGATGTGCTCGAATTCATATCGGGTGCGGATTGGCTCTCTCTACGGAGAATCCCGGGGATTGTTCATCTCTCCCGGATGAAGACAACCCGATTGGCTGCGGACCACGGAAAAACATCCAAAGTCGCCGCATTCCGCCAATTGCCCCGCCTCCCATCAGCCGGAGACCCCCGCCGTTCATCCGCCGAACTGGATGATCACGCCTTTTTTCGCCCACTCGGCGGAGATCTCCTTCTCCAGCTTTTCATACGTGCCTCCGCCGAGCAACGACTGCACCGCCGCCTCCCCCGCCGCCCCGCTTTGCAGGCCCTCGAGGAATGCCCTCATCCTCAATCCCTTCCCCCCACCCTCCATGTGGAAAAAATAGTGGGTCACCAGCAGTCCCAGGGCGTAGTTGGTCCCCGCGTTCGCGCCGGAAAACTCGCTGTAGTCCATCAGGAATAGATGGCGCAGCCGCGGCGCGGAGATCCGCGTTCCCAGGTTCCGCCCACCCAGTCCGCCATTCCCCGTGGAAGTGACATACGACTTCACCGAGTTCCCGTGGATGTCCGGGGCGAAGTAACCCCAGCTATACGGCGTCGCCGCCATGTACTCCGCCAGTCCCTCGCTGAACCACCCCCGGGCACCGGGACTATAATAAGCGAACGGCGTGAGCTGGTGCGCCAGCTCATGGATCAGCACCAGATTGGAAACCCTCGCATCCAGGCTGTAGCCCGTCCCACCTTTCTTCAGCCCAAGGCTTTCCATCGGCACCATCACGATGTTCCTGGCCGGCACATAGCATCCCGCGGATCCCGGAGGACCACCCGCCCGGATGTAGGCTGGCATTTCCCCGAACAGCAGGATGTCCAGTTTCCGCTCCCTCCCGCCGGCGGACATGGAAAGTGGCAGCGCCCGCGCATACAGGCGCGTGGTCTCGAACATCACGGAGAAATTCCGCAGCGCGTCATCCGTGATCCGCGCATCCGCCGTGAACCGGTAGCCCGGGCTTTCATAGACATAGCGCCCGGTCTTCGCGTCCTCCAACACCACCTTGCACGAGGAGGCGCCATCCATCCGCACCTCCCGCGGCCACGGCGCACCGAAGTTCCGCGGCACCGGCTGCCCGCCACTCCCCGATCCCGCCCCCGGCCTGCGGATCGGCATCGACGTGGCGAGCTGCCTCACCAGATCCGCCCGGTCCGCCGCAGAAAGATCCGCCACCGCCATCGTGAAGGTCCGCCCATCCGGCAACGACAGCACCACCTTCTCCCCCTCCATCTCCACATACTCCGCCTCGAACGCCCGCCCGAACCGGTCCGTCCATGTCTTCGCAAACACCCCGCCCGTCAGGGACAGGAAAATGCCCACGACGATTCCGATGATGGTTCGTGTCCGGTTCATGATCCGCTTCGATGGCATGTCCGCGCGATCATCCCGGATCCATCATGACTCCGCACGGTCAAATTTCCCACGCGATCGTGGGAGGAGGCTCCCGATCCATCCAAGCTTCCTGCTCTCCAGGAATGGATTTCATGGCGAATAGATCACCCGGAAGCGACCGAACTGCTTCGGGGGATTTCCGGGAACAATGTATTCAAAGGTGGCTCTGTGGTATTTGGCGTCCAGGGGTGCGGTGGTCATCGTCACACCGGACGGAACTGGACCGAACACAAGCCCGGAGCTGACCTGCAGGCGGTAGTCCAGTTCCTCGCTGTCGAAACGGAAGATCGTTTCCGCGATGAATTTGAAGGTCGCGCCATGCTTCACGATCCTGCACCGTGGTGTTCCTCTCGTCGAGGTGGCCAGATCGCCGATCCGCTGGTTGTCCGCCAGATTCGGGTTCATGTTGAACGCCATCTCCTCGAAGTTGAGGACCCCGTCACCATCAGGATCCTCCAGAGGGAGAGTGTCATCCCCGCTGAGACCGAATGAAGCTGCATAGGCCTGCACCTCATTCACCTCCTGTGACCAGAGGATGTGATCCCCACGGTAACTCGAAGCGAATAAATCCACGGCTCCGTCGCCGTTGAAGTCCCCTGCAACCACATCGGTGGTCGCCTGATCGGTGAAAGTGGGGTTCACCCGCGAGAAAAGCCCGGTCCCGTCGTTCAGGAAAAGGCTGTCTCCGGCAGCAAAGGCACCACCCCGGCCCAACCAGAAATCCAGGTCTCCGTCACCGTCATAGTCGAGGACCGCCGCGGTGGAGGCGGAGGAGTCATTGAAATCCTGGCCATGGGCCACGAACGTCCCGGAGCCGTTGTTGGACCAGATCTTGCTTCCACCGCCATCGATGGCGAACAGGATGTCATCCTTTCCGTCGCCGTTGAAATCCGCGACGACGGCCTTGCGGATCGCTCCGCTCGCCAGCGACTGGCCGCTGTTGGCAAAAGTCCCGGAACCGTTGTTGAACCACACCGTGGCAGGCTGGTTGGTGTCCCCCACGACCAAATCCGGAAAGGCGTCATTGTTGAAGAATCCGAAAGCGACCGTGCGGGTTTTTCCGGAGCCCAATCCGTCGGTGACCACGAATGTCCCGTCCCCGTTGTTGCGGTGGATTTTGTTCGGGATGTTGGGATTCCCGAAGCGGCTGGTCCCGACCACCGCATCCAGATCCCCATCACCATCGATATCCGCCGCCGCCACCGCATAGGCGGGTTCCCCGCCAAGAGTTTGGGATGATGCGGTGAACTGGCCGCTCCCATCACCGAACCACAGCTTGTTGGACACGCCATCCCCGGTCCCCACCGCGAAAAGATCCTGATGGCCGTCGGCATTGAAATCACCGCACGCGATGCCTCTTGCGTTGTTGTCAAACCCGAGGGGAAGGATGCCGCGCTCCGAAAAGCTGCCGCCTGTGTTTTCCATGATGCGGACCGCCGCCGAATCCGTCCCCAGCGCGATGTCGGGATCCCCGTCACCGTCAAAGTCCCCCTTCGCCACGCAGTTCACCGCAGTCCCACCGATGCGCTGGCCGGAATCCTTGAACGGCCCGCCTTCCGCCGAAGGAACCCGCTTCCACACCTCGCTGGCATCACTGCCGCCCGCGATGAAGCAGTCGCTATCCCCGTCACCATCCAGGTCCGCCATGGCAAGGTTCATCGCCCTGATGTGTCCCAGGATATGGCCGGAGCGGGTGAACAATGCCGCCCCGTTGTTGAGCCAGATCTCGTTCGGCTGGCTCATGTTGTTTCCGACAATCACATCCATGTCGCCGTCACCGTCAATGTCCTCGGGGAGAACATCGAAGGAATAGAGGGTTCCGAGGTCCTGCACGGTACGGGTGAAAACACCCGCCCCATCGTTGAGCCAGACTTCATTGTCATCTTCGAACGGGGGATTGAAGCCATCCGCGACAAACGCGTCCTGATCACCATCACCGTCAAAATCCGCGAATGCGATGCAGAAGGTCGCGCCACTCCCGATGGTGTGGGCACTCTGGACGAAGCTCCCGGCGCCGTTGTTGGTGAAGATGAGGTTGGGACCGTTGCAGGCCAGCACGATATCCTGCCGCCCATCCCCGTTGACGTCCACGACCGCTGCATTCGTGGCCGCAGCGTCACCTGGGAGCGTCTGGCCGAAGGAGAAAATACCCGCTCCATTGTTCAACCAAAGTTCCGATGCTCCCCCACCATTCGTGGGCAGGACAGCATCCCGGTCACCATCGCCATCAACGTCCGCGACTACCACCGACCTGCGCGAATTGAATCCCCCGACGTTCTGGCCGCTGTTGGTGAAAACCCCCGCTCCATCGTTCCAGAACACCTGGCAAGGACTGCTGCCCGCGAGAAACAAATCAAGATCTCCGTCCCCATCAAGATCCGCCAGCTCACCGGCCGCCGCCAGCGGAAGGGTTCCCATGACGGAACTGGAGGTGAATTTGCCCGTCCCGTCATTCACCAGGACCAACGACGGATCGAGCAACTGAGCCAGGACGGCGTCCACATCTCCGTCTCCATCGATATCCCCCAGTGCGACATCCAGCCCCGTGGTCCCCCGCGCGTCCCCCTGCCATGCAACCTGGAACTGCCCGTGAAGCGGAAGGATCAGCGCAGCCAATGCGAACAAGGTATTTTTCATCAGATGATGGGGTAAGTTACCCGATACTCCCCCCAATCCCGCTATCCCGTCCATCGTCCGAAAGAACTACGGAGATGCTCTCATGCGATCTGCTGCCATGACTCATTGTCATCGATTCTCCGCAAAATTTGGTCGCCTTGCGCCGCCCGCATCCCTAAAAGTGGGAGAACCGCATCCAAATGTTTCCCTCCGGACAAACAAAGTCGCTCGGCATGGCGTCGATCGACACCCTTGGCAGGACGATCCTGCGTCTCAACGATCTCTCGTTGCCGGACGGGGAAATCTTCGAACGTCTTGTCGAAGACATCGGCAGGCTCATACCCAACTCGACGGTATGGCTCGCTTGCTCGGACATCCGCGAACGGGCGATCACGAGCTATCTTGGTCCATGGGCAGGGCAAGCGGCAGCCCTCGCCCCTGCCTTCGGCCGCCATATCGAGTCCCACCCGCAGTTCATGGCCCTGTGCCACGGGACCGCCGCTCCTGTTGATGCCGTCTCCGACTACATTTCCCTCAACCAATGGCGGGCGACCGGCATGTATGATGAAGTCCTGCGCGTGGCTGGAGCCCTGGACCAGCTTTCATCCAGCCTCCCCCTCAACGAAGACCTTTCCTTCAGCATCGTCGTGAACCGTGATCGCTGGGGGTTCACCGCGCAGGAACGCGCCTTGCTGGGCCTCATCATGCCTCACGTCGTCCTGGCCTGGCGCAACCGGATGCTTGTCAAGCGAACCTCCCCGATCCCGGCCCCACCCGATGAGGCCTCCGCCGGCTTCCACTGCAAGATCATCTGTGATTCATCGGGAAACATCATCCAGGCCACGGAGTCCGTCCTCCGATGGCTTTCCTCCGCATTCGGCGCCAAGCGTTCGCACAAGCTTCCTGAAAACATCCTGCACTGGCTCCGCTTCACTTTGAAGGAAAGCCCCATCACCATCCCTCCGATCCTCAACATCCGGACACGGCGCGGATTCCAACTGGACGTCAGCCTTTCCGCCGGATCGCCCTACGATCTCCACACCATCAGCTTCCAGAGGACGGCAGGAAAGGCCGAGGCCCGGGCGATCAAGCTCACAACACTAGGTCTCAGCCTGCGGCAGGCGGAGGTCCTCCAGTGGGTGGCCGATGGGAAAACCAATGAGGAAGTCGGCATCATCCTCAACATCAGCCGCTTCACCGTCAAAGCCCACCTCCGTGCGATCTTCGAGATCCTCATGGTCGAGAACCGCAATGCGGCATCCGCGATCGCTTGGAAGATCCTGTCCGAATGACGGCCATCCGATCATCGCATCAAAAAGCGAAGGCCGGCCACTTCCGTGACCGGCCTTCATTTGGTACAAGGGCTGGGATTCGAACCCAGGACCAATTGGTTAAAAGCCAACTGCTCTACCGACTGAGCTACCCTTGCGTTGTGTGTCTGCCCTTGCGGACGGGCGGGAGAAATAGTGACCACCCCGGGGCTGCGCAAGCTCATTTCTCAAAAAATTTCGCGGACCATTGAGGCGAAGCTGCGGAGGTCGGTGGTGGGGCGGTCGAGGATGAAGGCCCGCACACCGGCGGCTGCGGCGGCCCCTCCGTCCGCGTCACGACTGTCACCGACGAGGACGGCGTGTGACGGAGGAACGGAGAAGTGGTTCATCGCCGTTTGCAGGAGGACGGGTGACGGCTTGCGGGCGGAGACGTCGGCGGAGGTGAGGATGAGGTCGAACCATTCCGCGAGGCCGAGTTCTTCCAGCACCCGGTGGAGCCGCCGGTCGAAGTTGGACACGACCGCCATCCGGAAGCCCTGCTTCCTGAAATCCGCGAGCACCTCCACCACTTCCGGAAACACGGTCCATGCGCTGCCTGCGGCGTAGTGGTCGAAGAGGGCCGCGAAGCATTCGCCGAAGCCGGGCGCGCCGCGGTCGATGCCGGCGGTCTCCGCGGTCACGGCCACGACCTCCCGCCACCAGTCCCGCTCCGCGTCATCGCCCGGGCCGTGGCCGAAGCGTGGCTCCCCGATGCCGGAGAAGGCCTTCCTGAACCCGGCCTTCAGGATCTCCTCCTCCACCTCCCAGCCGTAGCGGGAGAAGTGGCGGCGATAGACGGCGGCGACCGGCTCCGCGGGTTCGATGAGTGTTCCAGCGGCATCAAAAAGGAGGAGTTCCGTCCGTGGCATGGAAAAGGGAAGTCAGGGATGGGGGGATGCGGCAAGCTGGAGTGTGCGGTGGGAGGAGAAGAGGAAGACTGCTGCGGGACGCAGCAGCCACGGGTGAAGATGCCGGTCTGGAGACCGGCGCTCCCAGCCGTAGCCATTGGCACAGCCGGACTTTCGGCTTGCAAGCGGGTTTTGCCCATATTAGAAGGGTGGCCGCACAACTTCTGACGCAAGTAGGAGTGGGTCTCGCACCCACTCTTTTGCGTCTCTACACATCATCCGCGTCGATCCCGACCCAGCAAGCCATGACCAACGACATCGTCGCCCTCATCGAATACTACGAAAAGGAAAAAGGCATCGACCGCGCCAAGGTTGTCGCCGCGCTCGAGTTCGCTTTCATTTCCGCCTACCGGAAGATGGTCCCCGGTGCGGAAGCCATTGAGACGCTGCGTGCGGATGTGGACACGAAGAAGGGTGAGACGAAGATTTTCGCATCCCTGAATGTCGTCGCGGACGGCGAAGTCACCGACAAATTCAACGACGTCCCCCTCGCCGTGGCGCAGAAGCGCAATGTGGGCGCCCAGCCGGGAGACGTCATGGAGTTCAACGTCACGCCGAAGGACTTCGGCCGCATCGCCGTGCAGACCGCGAAGCAGACGATGATGCAGCGCCTCCGCCAGGCGGAGAAGGAGATGATCTATGAGGAGTTCAAGGACCGCGCGGGCGACATCGTCTCCGGCACCGTCCGCCGCTTCGAGCGCAACGACGTGATGGTGGACCTCGGCAAGTTCGAGGGCATCATGCCGAACCGCGAGCGCGTGCAGGGTGAGGACTACAACATCGGCGACCGCATCCGTGCCTACGTGCTGGCCGTTGAGAATGAGGGCCGCGGCCCGGAGATCATCCTTTCCCGCAGCCACCCGAACTTCGTCCGCCGCCTGTTCGAGGCGGAGGTGAATGAAATTTCCGACCGCACCGTGGAGATCCGCGGCATCGCCCGCGAAGCCGGCTTCCGCACGAAGGTGGCCGTCTGGAGCAACGACCCGAAGGTCGATCCCGTCGGTGCATGCGTCGGCATGCGCGGCGCGCGCGTGAAGAACATCGTCCGCGAGCTGAACAACGAGAAGGTGGACATCATCCGCTGGAGCGAGGATCCGAAGGAATTCGTCCGCGAAGCGCTGAAGCCCGCCGAACTCCGCTCCATCACGGTGGATGCCGACGCGAAGATCGTCCACGTGACCGTCGATGAGGCCGACCTCAGCAAGGCCATCGGCCGCAAGGGCCAGAACGCCCGCCTTTCCTCCCGCCTGATGGGCTGGGACGTCCAGGTCCGCCGCGACGAGTCCAAGGAGGAACAATTCAAAGAAAAAATCGGTGGCGCGGCCCACACGCTGGGTGAACAGCTCGGCATCACCGATGAACTGGCCGAGAAGCTCACCCTCGCCGGTGGCTTCAACCCGGAGATGATCGTGGACATGCCCGCCGATTATATTGCCGGAACCCTGGAAATTTCCGATGATGAGGCGGAAGCAATCCTGGTCCGTGCCCGCGGCCTCGTTGGCTGATAATTTTCCCCGCTGAACAGATTACCGACTCCACTCGTATAGAACCGCCGGATGCCCCAAAATAGCGACAGCACCCCTGAAAAACCCAAGGTCCTCGATCTCCTCGACGGCACCAAGAAACCTTCGCGCCGTGAAAGGCAGCGGAAGGAGGCGGAACCACCGCCACCTCAGGTAAGCAAGGTGGAAGCCGCGAAGAAGAACGCGCTCGATCTTTTCGCTGACGACAAGAAGCCAAAGGTCAAGAAGGCGGCAAAAACCGGAAAATCCGTCCTGCCCACGATTTCAAAGTTGCTGGAAGACGAAGCACCCGCCCCCGCACCGGAGCCGGTCGCAGAGACTGCCCCGGAGCCTGTTGCCGCACCCGCCGCGGAGGCATCGACCGCCGCAGAGCCCGCATCCGACGATCCGAAGCTCATCATCATCAAGCCACCGATCATGGTGCCGGAACTGGCTGCCCGCCTGGGTCTGAAGCCGTTCCAGATCATGGCGGACCTGATCAAGCTCGGTGTGTTCATCGCACCGACCCAGCCGCTCGAACCCGAAATCGCCGCAAAGGTGTGTGAAGCCCACGGCTTCCACTTCGAGCGCGAGAAGCGGGACAAGGACAAGGGCTTCCACAAGGTGGAGGAAGTCATCAAGGAGCCGGAGGCACCCGTCTCCCAGCCGGAAGAACTGCTGAAGACCCGCCCGCCGATCATCACGATCATGGGCCACGTTGACCACGGGAAGACCTCCCTGCTCGACTACCTGCGGAAGACCCGCATCGTCGCGGGGGAAGCCGGTGGCATCACCCAGCACATCGGCGCCTACCAGGTGGAGCACAACGGCCAGCTCCTCACCTTCCTGGACACTCCGGGCCACGCCATTTTCTCCGACATGCGCGCCCGCGGCGCGGACATCACGGACATCGTCATCATCGTGGTGGCCGCCAACGACGGCATCATGCCGCAGACGGTGGAGGCCATCAAACACGCGAAGAAGGCGAACAAGACCATCATCGTCGCGATCAACAAGATCGACCTTCCTTCCGCCAACGTGGAGCGCGTGAAGACGCAGCTCGCGGAGAACGGCCTGCAGACCACGGACTACGGCGGTGACACCGAATTCGCCGAGGTTTCCGCCCTGACCGGCAAAGGCATGGACGACCTGCTGGACCTGATGATCCTCCAGTCCGAAGTTCTGGAGCTCAAGGCGAACCCGAAGGCGACGGCCCGCGCCGGCGTCATCGAGGCCCGCGTCGTTCCCGGCCGTGGCACCACCGCCACCGTCATCGTGGAGTCCGGCACGCTCAAAGTCGGCACCCCTTTCATCTGCGGACCCTACTCCGGAAAGGTGCGCTCCCTCATCAACGACCGCGGCCAGGCGATCAAGACCGCGCCTCCGGGCACCCCGGTCGAAGTCATCGGCTTCGAGGAACTGCCGAACGTCGGCGATCACATTTCCGAGATGAAGAACGAGCGGGAGGCGAAATCCCTCGCCACCGAGCGTCAGGAAGTGCAACGCCTCGCCCGACTGAAGCCCCAGCACCGCAACCGCATGGAGGATCTCTACTCCATGGTCCGGGACGGCGGCGGCAAGGCCCAGCTCAAGATCATCCTCAAGTGCGACGTCCAGGGCTCCGTCGAAGCGATCAAGAAAGCCATCCTCACCATCGAGTCGAAGAAGGTGGAGTGCACCTTCATCACCGCCGCCGCAGGACCGATCACCGAGTCCGACGTCGCCTATGCGGAGTCCGCGGAAGCGGTCATCCTGGGCTTCAACGTCAAGGTGGAGGCAAAGGCCGTGAAAGCGGCGAAAGCCGCCGGTGTGGAGATCAAGCTCTACTCGATCGTCTACGAACTCATCGACCAGGTGCGCGAGGCCATGCTCGGCCTGCTTGAGCCGCTCAGCCGGGAAACCGTCATCGGCCACGCCGAAGTCCGCCAGGTCTTCAAGGTGGGCCGCAACCGTGCGGCGGGTTCCTACGTCACCGACGGACGGATCCACCGCAAGGCGCACGCCCGCGTCATCCGCGGCGGCGTCCCCGTCTTCGACGGCCGCATGTCCACCCTCCGCCGGTTCCAGGACGAGGTCGAGGAGGTCAAGAACGGCTACGAGTGCGGTATCCGCCTCGGCGAGTTCAACGAATACCAGGAAGGCGACGTCATCGAGTGCTACAAGCTCGAGAAGATCCCGCAAACGCTCTGAGGGGTTGATGGTCTTTGGTTGAGGGTTGAGAGTGAAAAGAATCAGGGCAACCTGATTCCTTCCGCTCTCTCCAAAATCAAGTCTCATCTATTGACCACTCCGATGTTTCGCCTTGCAGTCTGCTCGCTCATTCTCGCTGCCGCGGCGATTTGCGGCTGTGGTCGATATTTTGCGCCGGACATCAATCTGGAACGCCATGCAACTGAAGAAGAGATCGAAGGCCGGTGGATGCTTGCCCCGACGACCTTGGACCTCGCCAGGCGGGACGGCTATCGCCCTGAGACCGGATATCTCCATGAAATCGTTTTTCACGAAAACGGAACCTGCGATTTCCGGTCCATCATTCCAAACATCGGCGGTGTCGCAACTTATCACGACCTGCGAGGCCGCTGGGAGCTGAGACACGATGCAAAGACTTCCGGCGGGAAAACGATAAAGAATGAAGTGAGCATCGAGGCCGGACAATATAGTCTGCGTCTGGGCGTCACAGAAGAAGACAAGACGTTGTGCCTCTGGGAATTCTGGGGCGATCCCGATTCATGGGAATTTCTCAAATATCAGAAAACCGACAAACGCCACTCCGCTCCATCACCCTGAGCATTCCAGTTCTCGACTTTCAACTCTCAACTCCCAACATCTTCCCATGTCCCGCCGCCTTGACCGAGTCAATGAACTGCTCCGCCGTGAGATCGGCTCCATCCTGCAGAAGGATTACGAGTGGAACGGCAAACTCGTGACCGTCGCTGAGGTTGAGGTCACCCAGGATCTGAAGGAGGCGAAGGTCTGGATCAGCGTGCTCGGCGGCTCCTCACAGCCGGTGATGGAGAAGCTCAACAAGCAGCACGGTGACATCCAGAAGAAGGTCATGAAACGGGTGGTGCTCAAGACCACGCCGGTGCTGGCCTTCCGCCATGACGCCTCCGCCATCCGTGGCGTGGAGATCGTCAACCTCCTCGAGGAGGTGGACAAGCTGCCGAAGGCCCCGGAAGAGGATCCGCCGTCTCCCTGAACCGCATCCCGCCATGGCCCGGTTCCGTCTGGAAAGACCCGCGGACACGGACAAGGCCGCCCTGTTCGCCATCCACGAACTGCTGTTCAAAGAGCAGATCGCACAGGTATGGGGCTGGGATGATGAATGGCAACGCGCCAACTTCGATGAGGAGTGGGAGCGTGTGGAGACGCTCGCCATCCATGATGGCACGGGCCTCGCCGGCTATCTCCAGACGGAACGGCATCCGGACCACATCTACGTCCTGAACCTCGCCCTGCTGCCCGCCTCCCAAGGATGCGGAACCGGAGGCGAAATCATCCGCCTGCTGAAGGAAGAGGCACGCAACCTTGGAACGTCACTCCGCCTGAGCGTGTTCCACATCAATGACCGCGCTCTCGCGTTCTACCTCCGGCACGGTTTCCGGATCGGGGAATCCACCGAGACTGGCAAGAAGCTGGTCTGGCAGGGAGCATAGGCGGCACGAGCGGCCGTCTATTTCCCGCTCATTTTCTCCAGCCGCCGGTTCGCTTCGGCAAGCTGCCTGTCGATCTCCAGCCGCCCCGGATGGTTGTCACCATAACCGCCGTCGATCAGGCGGATCCGCTCATCCTCCAGTTTCGTGCGGTTCCGTTCCAAGAGCTTCCGGTACTCCTCGTCCCTGATCTGCGGCGTCCGCTTCTCGATCATCTGGATGCCGGTTTCGATCCGCCGGATGGTGGGATGCCTGTCGCCGAATCCCTCCGCCCTTCTCAGGCCCAGCTCCAGTTCCAGCTTCACCAGCCTGAGCTGGTCTGCTGGCGGGGCGCCCGCGATGGATGGGAGCTGCTGCAGAAGCAGAAGGCACGACACGAGGGAAATCGCTTTCATGGGTTCGTCCGGTTTAATCGCTCGGCTCCTAGTTACCCTACTAACTTTGTGATGCAAAGCCAAATTTCACCCATCTGATCTCAGCCTCGCCTCCCTCTCCAATTCCGCGTTGGCATAGCCATCCGTGAGGCACTGCAGCAGGTAGGTACGCATGAACGCGCCGATGCCACCCATCCTCCCATACTGCTCCACATGGACCAGCTCATGCGGCAGGGACCACTCCTGTCCGTGGAGGAGATAGATCCCCCTGCCCAATGCCATGCCTCCCGGAGCGAACACCGGCAGGCCACACTTCGCCGCCAGATCCGCGAAAAAGGCGGGTACTGGCAACGGGATCCGCTCCACCCTCAATACCCGAACCTCGTCCGCATGAACGATCCCCAGGGAACCGGCGAACTCCAACTCCCGCGGACCGAGCGGCGCTCCCTCACGCAGTATCCTCCGCTGCTGGTCCTCCGCCCAGCGGGTGACCGACGGAGCCAGTCCGTCCACCAAGGTCAGCGCCAGTGCATGGGGGAGATTCAAACCAGCCCAACATCGCGGATATCGTGAAAATGAAAACAACCAATCATCGCGGCCCGTTCCTCCCCGTGATAGGTACGGCTGATGAAACGCCTCGCCGACGATATCTGGATCAAAGGCTATCCGCTGTCCGTACTGGGCACCCACCATGGGAGGAACGTCACCGTCATCCGCCTTTCCAGCGGAAAGCTCGTCATCCACTCGATGGCCCCTTTCCCCACCCCGGATGTGGAGGGCATCCGCGCCCTCGGGGAACCCGGCTGGCTGGTGGAGTCCATGCTGCTGCATGACACCTACGCGGGCGAGGGCCGCCGCCTTTTCCCCGGCATCCCCTTCCTGGGGCCTCCCGGTTTCAGCAAGATCGTGGGATTTCCCGTCGAGCCTCTCCATCCCGGCCCCATGGAGTGGCAGGGGGAGATCGAGATCGTCCCCATCCGCGGCGCGCCGAAGCTGGAGGAACAAGCGATGATCCACCTCCCGTCGCGCACACTCATTCTGGCGGACCTCATCTTCAATTTTCCGGCGGACGAAAAAGGCTGGGACCGTTTCTTCCACCGCCACATCGCCGGGTTCAGACGCTACCCCGGCATGAGCCGCGTTTTCCGGCTGTTCATCAAGGACAAGACCGCCTTCCTCGAATCCATCGACGAACTGCTGGAAAAGGACTTCGACCGCATCATCGTGGGCCATGGGAATGTCATCGAGACGGATGGCAAGGCACTCCTCGTCCGCGGCCTGCGTGACGCCGGGGTCTATTGAGCGGACACCGTCCCTCACCCCGTTTTCCGCCGGAACATCACCGCCGCCACCGTCAACGTGAACACGCTGATCACCGCCAGCGGGCCGATGAGTGTCAGGATCCTTTCGAACGAGGCATCCTTGAGGAAAACGCCCTTCACCACTTCCACGAAGTGCCGCACCGGGTTCGCCCACGTCACCGTCTGCAGCCAGGGCGGCATGTTCTCCACCGGTGAGCTGAAGCCGGACAGCAGCACCGCCGGCATCATGAACACGAAGGCACCGAGGAAGGCCTGCTGCTGCGTCTTGCTGATGGAGGAAATCATCAGCCCCACGCCCACCAGTGAGAGCGAGTAGAAAAACATCCCGCCATAGAGCAGCGGCAGGCTGCCGCGGAACGGCACCTGATAAACGAACACCGCCACCCCCAGGATCAGCGTCGCCTGGAAGAAGGCCACCAGCATCGCCGGCACCGCCTTGCCGATCATGATCATCTCCGGTGTCAGAGGGGAGACCAGCAACTGGTCGAAGGTGCCCTGTTCCCGTTCCCGCGCCACCGACAGCGCCGTCACGATCAGCGAGCCGATGGTCGTGATCACCGCGATCAGGTTCGGCAGGATGTAGTTCGGGTAGTCCAGCACCGGGTTGAACCAATTCCGCGTGACGATCTCCGTCGGCATCGTGCGCCCCTTCGCCTCCGCGCGATCCTTCAGGTAATCCTCCAGGATCGACTGCATGTAGCCGAACACAATCTGCGCGCTGTTCGAGCGCCTGCCGTCCAGCAACACCTGCACCGGAGCCGTTTCCCCCGCCGTGATCCTGCGGGAGAAATCCTCCGGGATCCGCACCGCCACAATCGCCTCGCGCGTGCCGATCACGTCCTCCACTTCCTTCTGACTTCCCACGCGGATGAACTCCGTGAACGCCCGGGATGCCGCGAAGCGCTGCATCAGCTCCACGGATGCCTGCCCGCTGTCCTGGTTGTATACGGCGATGGACGCGTTCTTGACCTCGAGCGTCGCCGCCGCGGGAAACAGGATCGACTGCATCACCACCGGCACGAACAGCAGCACGCGGCCCGACTTGTCGTTGAACAGCGAGCGCAGCTCTTTCACGACCAGCGAACGGATGCGGTTGAAAAAGTTCATTCCATCCTCCTTCCCGTCAGTTTCGCCGTCAGGCCGATGAAGAACGCGGAGGACGCCATCAGCATCAGGACCTCCGGCCACAGCAGCTTCCACTCCGCGCCCGCCTGGAAGATCGTCTGCATCGCATCCACGAAGTATCGCGCCGGAATCACGTGGGTGATCACCCGCAGCACCAGCGGCATGCTGGAGATTTCATAGATGAAGCCGGACAGCATCATCGCGGGGAGGAAGGCGGCATTGAGCGCAGCCTGCGCCGCATTGAATTGGTTCCGCGTCGCCGTTGAGATCGCCAGCCCGATCCCCAGAACGCTCAGCAGGAAAAACGAACCGATCACCCACAGCGCGAGGATGGATCCACGGAACGGCACGCCCATCACCCACTTCGCCATCGCCACACACAGCAGCAGCGAGACCATGCCCAGCACGTAGTAGGGGATGATCTTGCTCAACAGCAGTTCCGTGCGGGTGACCGGGGAGGCCAGCAGCGCCTCCATCGTCCCCCGCTCCCACTCACGCGCCACGACCAGAGAGGTGAGCAGCGCGCCGATGACGGTCATGATCACCGTGATGGAGCCGGGAATGAGGAAGTTCCGGCTCTCCGCGGACGGGTTGAACCAGTACCGCGGCTCCATGGAAATCTCCCGCTTCATTTCCAACCCCTTGTCCTCCGCCCGCTGCGCCTGCCACGTCTGCCACACGCCGTTCACCGTCGCACTGACGAACTGCGCGATGTTCGGTTCCGATCCATCCGCGACCACTTGCACCGGTGCGGTGTCATCCGGATGTTTCATCCGCCGTGAGAAATCTTCCGGGATGACCACAAAGCCGCGGATCTGCGAATCAATCATCGCCCGTTCCATCTTTTCCCGGGAGCCGAACGAATGGATCTCCAGGTAGGACGAACCCGTCAGCGCAGAGACGAACGCATCCGCCTCCTGCCCTTCATCCTCCACCCACAGGCCCACCCGCAATCTCGAGGAATCCAGGTTGATGCCGAAGCCGAAGATGAGAAGCATCAGCACCGGCAGGATGAACGCGATCAGGTTGCTGCTCGGATCCCGGAAGATCTGCAGCGTCTCCTTCCAGCACAGCGCCCGCAGCCGCCGCCAGGAGATCATGCCTCCTCCTTTCCTGTCACCAGACCGATGAACGCATCCTCCATCGTCGGATCCGGGTTGTCCTGCGTCGCCACCATTTCCTTCAGTTCATCCGGCGTGCCATTGGCGATGAGCTGACCGCGGAACACGAGGCCGATGCGGTCGCAGTACTCCGCTTCATCCATGAAGTGCGTGGTCACCATCACCGTCACACCGCGCTCCACCAACCCGTTGATGTGGGTCCAGAACTCCCGCCGCGTCACCGGGTCCACGCCGGATGTCGGCTCGTCCAGGAACAGGATGTCCGGCTCATGCATCACGGAACAGGCCAGCGCCAGCCGCTGCTTGTAACCCAGCGACAGCGAATCCGTCTTCGACTTCAGGAACGGTCCCAGGTGGAAGATGTCCGCCATGTCACGGCACTTATCCTTCCGCCGCCTGCCATTCAGTCCGTAGATCCCGGAGAAAAACTCCAGATTCTGCGCTACGGTCAGGCCGCCATAGAGGGAGAACTTCTGCGCCATGTAGCCCAGCTTCTGCCGGGCTTCGCCCGCACTGTGCCGCAGGTCCAGCCCCACCACGGACGCGCGGCCAGCCGTCGGCACCAGCAGGCCGCACATCATCTTGAAGGTGGTGGATTTCCCAGCGCCGTTGGGCCCCAGCAGGCCGTAGATCTCCCCGCGCTTCACCTTGAAACTCACCTGATCCGTCGCCGCGAAGTCGCCGAACTTCTTCGTCAGACTATCCGCCTCGATCACCACCGCGCCATCATCCGGGATCTCCGGCATGTGTTTTGCCAGCACGGACTCCCCTTCCGGCCCGCCTCCGAGCATATCGATGAACGCGTCCTCGAACCGCGGCGCCACCTCCGCCCATTCCGCACCACCCCCGGCCGTGATCTCATCCGGCGGAAACGCCCGCGCGCCTTTCTTCAGGGTGAGCCGCAGGTTGTGTCCCTGGATCGATCCGTCCGTCACCTCCGGCCGGGCCAGCGCGCGGGTGAGCAGCCGCCGTTTCCCCTCCGCGAGGTTCTTCAGATGAAAGACGCGCTTCTCCAGCGGGGCGGTCATCTCCGCTGGTGTGCCGGTGAAAAGCACCTTCCCCTCGTTGAGGACGATGGTCGTGCCGCAAAGCTCCGCCTCATCCAGATAGGCGGTGCTCCACACCACCGCGATCCCCTGCTCCACCAGATCCTCCACCATGCCCCACAGCTCTTTCCGCGAGATGGGGTCCACTCCCACGCCCGGTTCATCCAGCAGCAGCAGCTTCGGCTTCCCCAGCAGCGCGCAGGCCAGCCCGAGCTTCTGCTTCATCCCTCCCGAGAGTTTGCCCGCAAAGCGATCCGTGAACCGCTTCAGGTCCGTGAACTCCAGCAGGCGATCGAATGTTTCCTTCCTCTCCTCTCCGATGACGTCGCGCAGGTCCGCGTGCAGCGTGAGGTTCTCGATCACGGTCAGATCTTCATAAAGGCCGAACTTCTGCGGCATGTAACCCACCGCCGTCCGGATCGCCGCAGCCTCCTCCACCGGGTCGTGCCCCAGGGTGGAGATCCCGCCCTTGTCCGCTTCCAGCAGCCCTGCGATCAGCCGCAGCAGGGTGGTCTTCCCCGCGCCATCCGGCCCGGCGAGCCCGGTGATGACGCCCGTGCGGATCTCTCCGGAGACATCATCCAGCGCGGAACCCTCCATCCCTTTGAAGGTCTTCGTCACCCCGCGGAAACTGACCACGACTTCCGGCATCACTTCAGCGTCACGGTGACCGGCATGCCCTGCCGCAGTGTGCCATCCGTATCATCCACGATGATCCGCAGGCGATAGACCAACGATGTCCTCAGATGGGGTGTCTCCACCGACTTCGGCGTGAACTCCGCCCGTGGCGAAACAAAGCCGACCTTGCCATGGAACGGCTTGTTCGGCCGACCATCGGTGGAAAGCAGCACTTCGGTGCCAGGTGGCACCTGGCCGAGTTCCGTCTCATGAACGTAGGCGCGCACCCACACCGGATTCTCCAGAGAGATGGAAAGCACCGTCGCCCCCGCCTGGATGATGGTGCCCGGCTCCAGCGCACGCGTCATCAGAACGCCATCGGCAGGTGCTTTCAGCTCCGCATCCGCCAGCCGGATCTCCGCCGTCTCCAACGCGGCCTTTGCCTGCGCCACCTGTGCCTCCGCCGCCTGGATCTCCTCCACGCGGAAACCGGCCTCCAGTTGCTTCAGGTTCGCCTCCGACACCTTCACCCTCTGTGTCGCTTCCTCCAGGCCCGTCTGCGCGGTTTCCAGATCCTGCCTCGCGATGCTGCCGCCACGCACCAGTTCCGTCTGGCGGTCGAAGATACGCCGGGCGTTGTCCCGCGACGCGGTGTTCTGCGCGACGGTCGCCCGCGCCTGCTCGATCTCCTCCGCACGGTAGCCCGCTTTCTTCAACCGCAGGTCCGCCTCCGCCGTGGCGAGCGCGGCCTTCGCCTGCTCGATCTCCCGTTGGTAGGGCACCCCGTCGATCCGCGCGAGCAGCTCGCCCGCTTTCACGACGTCCCCTTCATCCTTCAGTACCTCCACCAGCTTCCCGCCCACCCGGAAACCCAGATCCACCCCGCGGATGTCCACATTTCCGTAAAGCGTCAGCGGCTCATGGTCATGACGGTATTTCCCGTAAAAATACCACCCACCCGCGGCGAGAGCGGCCAGCGCAACCAGCACGATGAGTCCTTTCTTCATTCCGATGCCTTTCCTTTCCTCGTGATCAGCGCGCCGCAGATGAAATCAACATGCTCGTCGATCACCCCTGCGATGAGTTCCGCGTGTTCCTTCTCCAGCTTCTCCACCCCCAGCCGCCGCAGGATCGTACTGCGCGCCACCGTGAATCCCAGCACCTGGCCGAAAAGCGCGTGCGAGCGGATGATCGCTTGGTGGGATTCCGGATCCTCCCCTGAAGCCGCTGCCAGCGTCCGGGTGAAAAATTCGTGCAAAGGTTTCATCCCCCGCGTGTAGAGCTTCTCGAATGCCGCCGTCGGCGATGCCTGCTCGCGGATCATCACGTTGCGCAGCTTGCCGATCTCGTTCCGTTCGAGGTGCTCCACCAGCAGCGTGCGGAGCATCCTCTTCAACAGGTCCGCCCCGCGCTCACCGGTCATCTGGCCGCTTTCGAGCAGTTGCTTCGCTTCGGCAGCCAGCCCGCCGAAGGCACCGCTGAGGTAGCGGATGATGCCCTCGATCACCTCGCCGTAAAGGTTCTCCTTGTTGCCGAAGTAGTAGGCGATCGCCGCCACATTCTGGCCGGCGGCATCGGCGATTTCCCGCACGGAGGCGTTCTCGTATCCCTTTTCCCCGATCTTCTCCAGGGCGGCCAGCAGCAGCCGCCGCTTTGCTTGCTCTCCCTTGGTCGGATTGGTTGCGAATAATTCAGCGTTCACGACACCAAATTAAACGACCGATCAATATTGTCAAACAGACGTCTAATTTTTACGGAAATCCCGTCTCATTCGGCAGTCGCGACGCGCTCATGGCGGTGGATCCAGACGCTCTGGACCAGCCCCAGGAGGAACATGCAGATGACCGCGAACGTGCCGGAATAGCTGACCAGCGGGAGGGGGATACCGGTGATGGGCATGAGCAGCACGCACATGCCGATGCTTTCGAACACGTGGGCGAAAAAGAGCGCGACCACCAGCGACGCCAGCAAACGTCCGGCCACATCCCGGCTGTAAAAGGCGATGAAAAGCCCCTGGATGAGCAGCAGCGCGAACGCGGTGATGAGCAGAAGGCTGCCGCGGAACCCGAGTTCCTCCGCGATCACGGCGAAAATATAGTCGTTGTGGGCGGTGTCCCGCGGGATGAAACCTTTCTCATGGAGGGAGGTCGGGGCCGTGGAGTTCCAGCCAACACCTTTCCACCCCGCCTTGCCAACGGCCATGGAGACGTTGTGCGGAGCGTAGGCCGGGCCGAGCAAGTCCACCTCCTCTTCGTTCAACATCCGCAGCCAGACGTCGATCCGTTCGGGACCCCGTTCGGACACCAGAGGCAGCGCGACAAAGTAGAGCAGAGGCAGCAGGCCGACGCCGATCAACGCCATGAACGACATATAGCGGAATGGCGCGCCACCGATGAGAAGCGCGACGATCGAGACCGGAATCCAGACCAGGGCTGATCCCATGTCGCCCATTTTCATCACGATGAAGAAAGGAACCGCCGCCAGCACGCCGATGAGGCCGATGCGGACAAATGGGGCCGCGAACCACCGGTGCAGCTTCGGCAGATCCTGGACCAGCCAGGCGATGAGCACGATGCCGGAGGAAATCCCGAGCTGGGCGGGCTGGAAACTGAAGCCGCCGATGACCAACCGGTGGACGTTGTCATCCTGCTGCATCGCCATGAGCATCAAGGTGATGCTTACGAGGTAGAAGGGAATCCCCAGCCAGCGGATCCACTTGTAGTCAATGAGCGCCGCACCGAAATAGACAACACTCCCGGCAAGGATCCACCATTTCTGCATGCTGGCGTAGTAACCGCCCGGGGAACCGTATTTCGTCAGGATGTCATGGCTGACGGAAAGGTGGCGGGCCGCGCTTTCGATCATGAACACGCCGAAAATCAGGAGCCCGTACATCACCAGCACGAGCACCCAGTTCATCCCCAGCAGTTTCCTCAAAAACGGAGTCATGAAGGCGCGAGCGCGACCATAGCCCGCCAGCAACCCATGGCAAGAAACGCCTGTGGGTTCCCTGACGATTCACTCCACAAACGGGTAGTAGCCTGTCCGGAACCTTGCCTCCCGGAAGCAAAACGGATAAAACGCGATTCCCCGCATCCGGGAGATGCATGCCATCTCCATCCGGCAAACCCAATCCCCATGAACCCTCGCAGCATCCTTGCGGCGGCTGTCTGTACCCTCTGCGGTCACCAGCACGCCAGCGCCACTCTCTTCGCGTATGATGGCTTTGACTACCAGTCGGTGGCGGAAGGCCAGACGCTGGTCGGGGTGAACCCGGCACTCCAAAGCGCGGGCAGCTCGGGGATCGGCTCCACCATCACCGGCGCCAGTGCCGCCGGCCAAGGTGGGACGTCCAACATCTACCAGTCCTCCGGTTTGACACTCGGATCCCTCCAGGTGAGGGGCGGACGGGGTCGCTACAAAAACACGGCGGGCGCGGCCTCGTTCATGGGCTATCAGTACCTCGGCCCCACCCTGCCCGCCGGGTCCACCTTCTACACCAGCCATCTGGTGAGGCTGGAGATGGAGAAGACGGTGAACTCGGTGATCAGCCTGCGGATGAACGCTTCCAATACGAGCGGAGCCGGCGATTCCTTCTTCGTGACGTATGCCGACACGGGAAGCACCAACTCGCTTGTGGCCACCCAGTATGGGAAATCAAGCGTGACGCCGACCACCACCGGAACCGGGGCCCTCGAGCTGGGTCCCACCTATCTGGTCATCGGAAAATTCACCAACGCCGGCGTCTCCGGGACCCGCACCGCGACCACCTACATCCTGAATGAGGCCCAATTCACCAACTATGCCGACGGAGGCTTCGGAGAGGCGGAGTGGGACGCCGTCACCACCTTCGGCACAGGGGCGGACCAACTGGTCGGAAGGGCCACCCAGACCTACAGCGGAGCGACCATTTACAACCTGAACAATGGCGGCGGCATCCAGTTCGGCATCGGCAATGCCGGCTCACCCGGGCAGGACGTTTCGTTCGACGAGATGCGCTGCGCTTCCACACTGGCGGAGGTGACCCCCACCGGTCCTCCGCCTCCGGAGCCGGACCCGGTGCTGGTCTCCCTCACCGTGGTCGATGCGGTCGCCACCGAACCCACCGCGCCGGCCCCCCTCACCGGGCGGTTCCAGATCAGCCGTCAGGACACTTCCATCCACCAAGTCACCATTCCGCTGGCGGTCTCCGGAACCGCGAAGAACGGCCGGGACTTCCACATCCCTACGTCCGTATTGATGCCGGCGAACATCAACACGATCATCATCGAGGTGAAACCAGCGGCGGATCGTGAAGTGGAGCCGGACGAAACGGTTATCCTCACCTTGCAACCCGGATCAGGCCATATTCTTGGGTCCGGCACCACTGGCACCGTGACCATCCAGGATGGACCACCCGGCACCCGCAGCCAGCTCATCGAGAATCTATCCGCAGGCATCCCGCAGAAGCTGGTGGTCTATGGAACCAGTCTGACGGAAGCAGGCGCGTGGACCAGCCAGGTGAAGGCCGGGCTGGACGCGGCCTACCCGGGCATGCTCACCCTCATCAACAGCGGGGGCAGAGGCCAGAATTCCCTCTGGGGGAAGAACAACCTGACCACCAAAGTCATCAACCAACTCGATCCGGACCTCCCCGGCACGGTGATGATCGAGTTCGCCGTCAATGACGCGGTGATCCGGACGAGCTACCACAGCGTCATCACTCCGGCGCAGGCGCGGGCCAACCTCGATCACATGCTCGACCGGATCCGAACGGAACGACCTTACGCGGAAGTGATCCTTCAGGTGATGAACCCGGTGATCAATGTGCCATCAAATCCCGAAGGGGCAACCCACCGGCCGAACCTCGCGCTCTGCCAACAGAACTACCGGGATGCCGGGAAGGAACGCGGTCTGATGGTGATCGACCACATGCCCGCCTGGCAGGCGCTTCTGGATCAGGGTGCATCCGTTTACGATGACTATGTCGGCGACGGGCTGCACCCCGGCAGCAACGGCTACCAGCTTTTCGTCACTCCGGTCATCCTGCGGGAACTGGGAGCCACCAACCAGCTCACGTCCGGAACCGTCATGTTGCGGGCGGACAACCAACGGACGGCGGAACCGTTGGCTGCCAGCGGAGCACCACGCTCATCGAAGATCACGCTCACCCGCGGAGGGCCCACCACGTCCGATCTCACCGTGTCCCTAACCCTGGGGGGAACCGCCACCAACGGAACGGACCACGGCAGTCTCCCCATCTCGGTCGTGATCCCTGCGGGCGCGGATTCCGCCTCCCTCGATTTCATCCCGCTCCCCGATTCCCTCGCGGAGGGGGAAGAAACATTCACCATCGGCATCTCGGCGGGTGCGGGATACACCCTCGCATCTCCGAACAAAGCCTCACTGTTGATCGAGGACCTGCCTTTCGACCATTGGAGGAAAAGCCGGTTCACCGCCGCCGATCTGCTGGATCCGCTGGTTTCCGGAGACAACGCGGATCCCGACCATGACGGCATCGCCAATCTTCTGGAATTTCTGACCAACCACGGACCGAAGTCCGCGGACCATGGTGGAGCGGCCATCCAGGGAACCGAATCAATTTCGGGACAAACCTATCTCACCCTCACCTATGACTGTGTCACAGGCAACGGACTGACCGACCTGGTCCAGACGTCTGTTGATCTGAGCACTTGGCGCGACGGCGCGGGATTCGTCGAGGAAACGGAGTTGAGCGACACGGGTCTGATCCGGAAAATGAAAGCGCGTTCGCTGGTCCCCATCGGTGGCGGCAAGGAATTCATCCGGCTCAAGGCGGTGAGGGAACCTTGACCTGCTTCACAAATCCCCTCGTGCATGTTTGTGGCGCGGCCACCGGACATGATACCCGTGCGGAAGCACGCGCATGATCGACTGGATCCTCCACCGTCCTCCCCACCCGTCCATCCACAAGATCAAGGGCCTCGACTCGAAGGCGGTCATCGTCATCGGCCTGGTCGCCGATGCGGACCTGGAGAGCGACTATGACTCCTACTCCTGGTTCATGGCCGTGAGCCGTGCCAGGCAATTGCTGGCGGTGGTGGTGTGAGGAGGGAGTAAGGAGGGTGGACACTCTTGTCCACCGGCGGCATTGGGAACTCATAGCAAAGGCATCGCCGGGATAGATCTACTGTCATTCCCTTCGTCAATGCCGTCGGAGGACAGGAATGAGAACCCAGCGGGGATGGCGGCTCTACCTATATGTCGATCCTTGGTGGCCCTTTCCACCGGCGGCATTGGCGGATAAAAAAAGGGAGCGGATTTCTCCGCTCCCTTTGATAATGGGTTCCTGTTGCAACCGGAGGACAAGAATGGGAGAGAAGCGGACATAGCGGCTCTGCCGCAATGTCCTCCCTCCTCAGCCGCCGACGGCTTTGAGAGAGACGAGGTACTCTACGAGCGAGGTGAACTCTTCAAGGGTCAGCGTGCCGCCGAGGCCCGGAGGCATCATGGAAGTCGGCAGTTCCTTCTCTTCCTTCACATCGGCGCGGTTGATCTTGCTGGCCTGACCGGCGATGTCGCGCAGCGAGATGACACCATCCGCCTCACCGGTGACAAAGCCCATGTGCATGGTCTTGCCATCCTTCATCGCAAAGGTCGCGGTGCGGAAGCCCTGGGCGACGACCTTGTTCGGATCCAGAACGGAATCGATGAGGTAGTCGCGGGTGAACTTGGCACCTGCGGCACCAAGGTAAGGTCCCTTCTGCTCCGCTTTCGGGTCGATGGCGTGGCAGGCGATGCAGCCCTGGGCGGTGTAGAGGCGTCCGCCAACCTTCACGTCACCCTTGTTCTCCATCGCGTGCTTGAACACGTCCGCGACGGGAAGCTCGGCGACTTTCTTGCCGGCGCCGCCGGATGCACCCGCCTCCTTCGCGGCCTTCGCGGCATCGATGAGGATGCGGTTGTCACTGTTCATCCCGACTTCGATCTGCTTGTCGAAACCGGAGAGTTTCAGGTCCGTGATGGCCTGGAAGAAGCCGATCTCGCGCGGGTTCTTGTCGATGCCCTTCTTGATCTTGCCCTTCACGTCATCCTTGGCCAGCGGGCTCTTGTAGACGGTGAGGAGGGAGGTCCAGACGATGCGGCTTCCGGCATCACCGGCGCTGGAGCCGAGCTTCAGCAGGGCGTCCACTTCCTTGCCGCGTGACGGGTCGTTGATGAAGTCCCTGACGCTCTGCGATGCGGCGTCCGGGATGTTCGCCTCACCAGACCACTGGGCGAGGATGTTCACCGCGGAGTTCAGCGCGCCTTCGCCACCGGCCTTCTTGAGGGCGGCGTAGCAGGCGATGCGCTGTTCCCACGCGCGCTTCGGATCCTTCGCGGCGTCCTCCAGAACGGTGTGCTGGCCGCCGAAGAGCTTGTCGGAATCCAGCGCGATGATCACCGGATCGAGGTTGCCGAGCTTGAGGTCACCGAGCGGGATGCGGTTCTTCGCGATGACCTGCACCAACGGCATCTGCGAGGCCTCCGGCAGTTTGGCGAAGGTGCTTTCGATGGCCGCCTTGACCTTCGGGGTGCCTTCCCAGGTGACCGGGTTGTAGTAGGGTCCGCGGTCATCCGGACGGGTGCTCCACCAATCCTTCAGGTCCCACTGCTTCTCGATGTTGTAGAGACGTGCGAGTGTGCCGACGACACCTTCGAGGACGGCTTTGTCCTGGGTGCCGGCGGAGATGGCGATGACGCCGTCCACCACTTCCATGCCGTGGATCTCCTGGAGCGCGCGCAGGGCATAGTCACGCTGGCCCGCGTCCTTCGTCACGCCGGCGAGCAAGGGCTTCACATCCTTGATGGCGGCGAGCGCTTTGACGGCGGTGTGGGGCAGGCGGTAGTGCTCGCCCTTGCCGAGCTTCGATGCGTCACGGGACCATCCGGCCGAAGCTTCAAGAATGGCCGTCGTGGAACCGGGGGCCTTTTCCTTCAGGCGGGAAAGACCGACGAGCGCCTGCTGGACGACCCGCGGGTTCTTGTCCTTCAGCGCATCCAGGTATGGCTTGGCGGGGATGCCATCCAGTTCACCCAGACGGTCGGTGGCGGCACGCAGGACGAACTCACGGACGACATCATCCGAAACGAGCTCAAGCAGCGGCTTGTTCGCCTCTTTGCCGAAGAGTTGCTTGAGCGTGAAGATGGCGGCGACACGGGAGTAGGCCTCCTGCTTGGAGTCCTTCGCGATGGCCAGGATGCCCTGGGCGAACGGAGGCTTCTTGCCACGGGCGATGATCTCGCGCTGGGCTTCCAGGCGCTGCACGCCGCTGCGGGATGCGAGCAGCGGGATGAGCTGCTCGTCCGTCGCCTTCGTCACATCGACGTAAGCGGCGGGTTTTTCACCGGGGACGATGACCTGCTGGACGAAGCCGATCTGCTTGTTCTTGTCGTAGTTGAACGCACCGTTGCGCCAGTCCGCAAGATAGAGGCGGGAGAAGCCGTCCACGTCGATGTCAACGGCGCGGGGAAGTTTCTCGAAGACTTCCTGCCCGGTGACGAAGGTGGCCTCGAAGGGCTTCATCGGGTGGGAATAGACGTTACCGGTGGTCCAGTCCGTCGTGTAGGTCATGTCACCGTAGTTCTTCGGGAAACCCGGCTCATGGAGGTAGAGGCCGCCGGTGCCGGAACCACCACCGTAGTCCGCGAGCGGCAGCGCCGTTTCATCCGCGAAGTTCTGGTAAAGACGGGGATAGCCGGCGTCCGCCAGATGGGTGAAGTGGTGGAAGCGGGTGTTCCAGCCCTTGCCGTCGTTGGTGTTGTCCCGGGAGAAAAGATCGAGATACGGGGAAATGGCGACGTCGCAGATGTTGCGGGTCATCACCGTGTAGAGTTCCAGGTCGGAGCCATCCGGACGGACCCGGGCGACACCGCCGCCCTGGAGGGTCACGCGCTTCCCGTCCGCGCCGACGGCGTCCGGCATGCCGAAGTCACCGACGGCGACATACAACCAGCCGTCGATGCCCATGCGCACGCCGTTGGTGGTGTGGTCCGCACCGCGGGGGTGCTCGATGCCCCAGCCGAACCCTTTCACCAGTTGCTTTTTCTCATCCGCAACGCCATCGCCGTTGGTGTCCCGGAAGGCGCTGAGGTACGGCGGGTGGATGAGGTAGAAGGTGCCGCCCGTGTAGTGGCCGCCGCGGGGGCTGTCCACATCCGGCACGAAGTCCACGAACTCGTCCGCCTTGCCGTCGTTGTTGGTGTCGCGTGCACGGACGATTTTGCCGAAATTCTTCTCATGGCCCAGCGAGCCGTTCTTGTCGGAAGAGACATAGACGTCGCCGTTGGCGGCGGCGCTGACGGCGGTGGAATACTCGAGCTGCGGCGGGCCGCCGAACTCGCGGATCACGAATCCTTCGGGCAGTGCGCTGGACAGCGCGGGTGCGGCGAGGATGACGGTTGGGATCAGTCTGCTTGGTCGCATGGGTCGGGGTTATACGGAGAGTAATTGTGTTTTCCTCAGGGAAATAGCACAGGTGACTTGAAATTGATGGAGAGCGTGGACAAATCAAGCCACATGACGCAGGCATTCATACTGGGAGCGGGACTCGGGACAAGACTCAGGCCGCTGACCGACCATCTCCCCAAGCCGTTGGTACCACTGCACCAGCGCCCGCTGGCGGCGTGGACGGTGGACGCCTGCGAGCGTGCCGGCGTCAGCCGCTTCGCCATCAACACCCACCACCTCCCGGAAGCGTGGGAGGGATTCGGCGGCGGAAAGGACATCACGTTTTTCCACGAGCCTGTCCTGCTTGAAACGGGCGGAGGCCTGAAAAACATCGAAGGCTGGATCCGGGACGAGCCGCTGCTGGTCCACAATGGTGACATCTACTCCACCCTGCCGTTGCATGAACTGGTGACGGCGCACAAAGCCTCCGGCCTGCCGGTCACGCTGGCGGTGAGATCCTTCGGCGAGGCCCGGCACATCGCCCTCAACCATATCGAGGACCGGGTGACGGACATCCGTGGGATGTTGGGCAAGGCGGAGGGAACACATGTGTTCACCGGTATTTATTGTATCAATCCGGTGTTCCTCGAAATGCTGCCAAAGGACGAAAAAATTTCGGTGATCCCCGCATTTCTGGAACTCGCCCGGGAAGGAAAGCTGGGCGCGGTGGTGCTGGACGAGGGGGAGTGGCTGGACCTCGGCGAGCGGGAATCCTACCTGGAAGCCCACGGCAAGCTGGCACTGGCGGATGCCATCCACCCGTCCGCGAAGGTGGACGGAGCGAAGATCGAACGATCCGTTGTGGGTGAAGGCGCGGTCATCGGAGCCGGTGCGGAGGTGATCGACTCCGTGATCTGGGCCGGAAGCCAAGTCTTGCCGGGCGCACGGTTGGAGCGGTGCATCGTCTGCTCCGGCACGCCGGTGAGCGGGCAGCATGTTGACGAAGATATGTAATAAAATCCGGAAAAAGGCGGATTTACGCCAATTTTCCGGGGCTTACGCGATTGCGGGTATTGTTAGGGCAGGTGCGGATTCATAACATCCGGACGCTATCCCCCCCACCTCATGACCTATCTCCACGCCCCCCCGGCGGAGAAGGATATCCATGCCGACACCCGTCGGAAGCGTATATTTTTCTCCCCATCCCTCCCCTTTCTGCTGCTGGCCATCGCGATCCTTCCGTTTGAAGGCGACGCCGGAACCATCCACTGGGGGAGCAAGGGATATGTCGAGAACGCCGACAGCAAGGGTCGCACCTGGGATAGTGGATATTCCATGACCATCGGCATGTTCCGTGAGGGTTTCACACCCACTTTCGAAAACCGTGAACGCTGGACCACGGAGTGGCGCGAACTCGGAACGGCAGTCTATGATGCCGAGGAGCGGCGCTTTGCCGGAACGGTGGAGACCGATGCCCATGGCGATGTCCCCGCCGGAGCGAAGATCCATTTCTGGGCGAAGAACGGCGATGACCTGACGAAAGGCCCGGAGTGGGTGCTGATGACCAGCGCCCCGTGGAAGTGGCCCGCCGCAACCTCCACAGTGGCACCCGCCATCGTGTGGACGACGGACGAGCATTCGATTTCCCTCGTCGTCGGTGATGCGGGCAGGAATGGAAAGCACCTCATCAGCCGGGCGCTGCGGCCTGTCCCCGTGCCGGAGTCCACCTGGCTGGCGGAACATTTCGGCAAGGATACGGACGCCATGGCGGCGGACCTGGACCCGGACGGTGATGGCCTGCCGAACGCACTGGAGTATTTCCTGGGCACCGATCCGACGGATGCCTCCGCCTCCGGATCTCCCGTGCTGGAGGCGACGGGAGATGAGGTGAAGCTGAAGCTCGCGCGCAATCCCTACGCGGAAAGCGGCTACATCCTGGAGGCCAGCGAGGACCTTACGACCTGGCACCCGGTGGATCACGACCTGCTCACGGACCGCCCGGACCTGGTGGAAACCTCCGTCACGAAGGACCCGGCGAAGCCGACGCTCTTCTTCCGCTTCACCCTCAAGCCAGCCGTGAAATGAAAAAGTTCCTCCTCACGCTGGCAGTGATGCTTTCCCTCCCCGCGATCTGCGGAGCCGCCCCCGGCCTGGACGCCCCGCAGCCGGTCGGCGCCTATCTCAACGGCGTCTTCCCGCAGACCACCCCCGGTCCCACCGGAACCTGGGGGGTCGAGGACGCATTCCCGAACCTCACGTTCGTCGATCCGGTCCGGATGATCAAGGACCCGACGAGCGCGGCCCATGTCTACATCATCTGCCGGAACGGGGAGATCTGGAGGATCCCGTTCTCCTCGACCGCGACATCGGCGCAGAAAGTCAGGTTCCTCGACCGCAAGGCGAACACCTGGGGCTACTGGGACACCGGGATGCTCTCCATGGCATTCCACCCGGAGTTCGGCGTGGCGGGCAGCCCCAACCGCGGCTACGTCTACGTCTTTTACCAATACATCCCCACCGCCATCTCGAATGACGTCAATTCATCCTCCTACATGCGGGTGCCCCGCTTCACGGTACCGGATGGATCGACGGTGGCTGACCCGGCTTCCGAGTATGTGCTGATCCAGCAATACGACCGCCACAACTGGCATGGCGGCGGGGGCATGTTCTTCGCGCCGGACGGCTTCCTCCACATCGTGATCGGCGATGAAGGGGACGCGAACGATTCCCACGGCGTCGGGCAGAAGATCAACTCCCGGCTTTTCAGCGGCATCCTCAGGATCGACGTGGACCGGAATCCGGAAAAGTCCCACCCCATCCGCAGGCAGCCGGTCCAGCTCAGCATGCCGAGCGGCTGGCCCCAGAGCTACACGCAGGGCTACTACATCCCCAATGACAATCCATGGCAGGACCCCGCCGGCGGCATCCTGGAGGAGTTCTGGTCGATCGGCACGCGCAGTCCTTACTCGATGCACTTCGACAAGGCGACGGGTGACATCTGGATCGCGGAAGTCGGGCAAGGGACGCGGGAGGAAATCACCATCGCCAAAAAGGGCGGCAACCACCAGTGGCCCTACAAGGAAGGCCTGGCCAACGGACCGAAGGCCAAGCCCGCCAATCTCATCGGCGAGGACAACCCGCCGGTCTATGACTACGGGCGCTCGATGGGTGGCTGCATCATCGGCGGGATCGTCTACCGGGGTTCGCTCCACTCCGGCTCCCTGACCGGGAAGTACATTTTCGGCGACCACAACACGAAGGCGATCTATGCGCTGAACCGCCCGCAGGGAGCCGCCGCATCCGCCGAGTATCTGACCGAAGTGAAACGCTCCGGCGGAACGAAGGCCGGACTGTCCGGCATCTGCGAGGGGCCGGACGGTGAGGTGTATTTCATGGAGCTGGGGAACACCGGCGCGGACACCGGAAAGATCTACAAGCTGGTGCGGACCGGCGGCGCGGTCGCGGATCCGCCGCAGTTGCTGTCACAGACCGGAGCTTTCAGCAACCTGGCCACCCTGACCCCGGCCCAGGGGCTCATCCCCTACGATGTGAACTCCCCGCTGTGGACGGACGGTGCGGCGAAGAAGCGCTGGATCGCCATTCCCAACAACGGCACCCACAACACGGCGGCGGAGCGGGTGACCTACAGTGAGACCGGCGCGTGGAAATTCCCCGTGGGGACGGTGCTGGTGAAGCACTTCGCCCTGCCGGTGGACGAGCGGAACCCTTCCATCGTGAAGCCCGTCGAGACACGGTTCTTCGTCCATGGGTCGAACGGGACGTACTACGGCGTGACCTACCGCTGGAACGAGGCGGGCACG
Source organism: Luteolibacter sp. SL250 (assembly GCF_026625605.1). NCBI lineage: Bacteria > Pseudomonadati > Verrucomicrobiota > Verrucomicrobiia > Verrucomicrobiales > Verrucomicrobiaceae > Luteolibacter > Luteolibacter sp. SL250. The sequence goes on along the minus strand of NZ_CP113054.1, from coordinate 1,126,265 downwards.
GATGCCCAGCTCATGACCGGAGGCGGATCACGCGAGATGACCGTGACCAAGACCGACGGGACGACGCGGACGCAGCGTTGGGATTTTCCCAGCAGGTCGGACTGCCGGACCTGCCACACCACCGCATCGGACAACGTGCTGGGCCTGCGCTCCCACCAGCTCGCGGGGGATCACTACTACTCCCTGACCGGCAGGACGTCCGACCAACTGGAGACGTGGAACGCGCTGGGGATCTTCGGCACGTCGTTCGGCTCCAGGAATCCGGCCACGCTTCCGCGCGCGGTCGATCCGCACGATCCACATGCATCGCTGGACCAGAGGGTGAAGTCCTACCTGGATGCGAACTGCTCCCACTGCCACCACCCGAGCGGCGTCTCCGCGAACTTCGATGCGACCTTCAGCACCCCGCTTTTCGCACAGGGCATCGTCGGCGGCCTCATCAACCGGCCGATCAACGGGCAGACGGACAAGGTGGTGGACCCGGGCAACGTCGCCCGTTCCCTGCTGCACGGCCGGTTCTCCGTGACAGGTGCCAACCAGATGCCCCCGCTGGGCAAGAACCTGGTGGATGAAAAGGCGGTCGCGCTGGTGGAGGACTGGATCCGCAGCCTGGACAGCGAGGGTTTCGCCGACGCCTCCTTCGGCATCCGGGGTGACTACTATACGGGGCGTAATTTCAACACGCTCGCCTTCTCGCGGGTGGACACGGCGGTGAACTTCAACTGGGAGAACGCATCCCCGGGCATCGGAACCGGCGAGGACGACTTCTCCGTGCGCTGGCAGGGGAAACTCATCCCACCGGCGACGGGCACCTACACGCTGCATGCCACCGGTGACGACGGCATCCGCGTGAAGATCAACGGCAGCTACGTGATCAACGCGTGGATCGACCAGCCACCGACGGAACACAGTGGCACGGTGACCCTGACCGCAAACCAGGCGGTCGATCTGGTGGTGGAATACTACGAAGCCACCGGCGGCTCCGTGGCCTCCCTCGCATGGACCGGACCGGGTATCTCCAAGCAGGCGATCCCGGCGTCCGCCTACCGCCTCTCGCAACCCTTCAACGCCGCCCCCGTCGCACGGAATGACGCCTTCACCGTGACGCACGGCGCATCCTCCACGCTGAACGTGCTGGCGAATGACGACGACGGCGACGCGCCGCTGGGCATCCATGGTGTGGCGATCAAGACCCCACCGGCCCACGGCACCGTGAGGATCGACGGGGCGGGTAAACGCCTGGTCTACACCCACGACGGCCTCTCCTCCCGCAGTGATTCCTTCACCTACACGGTGACGGACCCGGAGGGGACGACATCCGGCACCGCGACGGTGACGCTCTCCATCCCGTTCGACTTCGCGGCATGGGCGGCATCCACGCCAGGCGCGGGCAGTGCGACCGCCAACGGCGACGGCGACCTCTATCCCGACCTGCTGGAATTCGCTCTGGGCGGCTCTCCACAGAGTGGTGCATTCGCCGGAGGGGAGCCGCTGGCATTGGTGGAGGAAGGCGGGGCGGTATCGTTCACGGTCCGCCGTCCGGTGGACCTGAGCGGAGTTCGCTACGAGGTCTTCACCAGCCCGGATCTGGTGACATGGACGCTGGCGGGGACGCCGGTCATTTCGCCGGATGGCAGCGGGTATGAGAAGCTGGCTTTCCAGGGCCTGGAAAGACGCCCCGGCACCAGTGCGGACAGTGGGTTCGCGCGGCTGAAGGTGACACTGGAACCGGCCGGCGGCAGCGCGGTGACCCTGCCGTTGGGCTGGCTGGCGGCGGAAATCGGCGCAGGCACGCGCACGCTGGGAAATCCGTTCAGGAACGTCGTGTTCTCGTCCAAGGTGACGTCAGTCACCGGCAACAAGCTGAAGGTGATGGGAGAGCCGCCCGCAGCCACCGGCTATGTCGAGATCACCACCGGCAGCCATGAGGGCAGACGGTTCGACGTCACCTCCATCTCCGGAAGCGAGATCCAGTTGTCAGGCACGCCGCCGGATCTGGCGGGCGCGGGGCTGGTCCTGTGCGAACACCACACGCTGGGCGGGACATTCCCGAAGGAGTTGTTCAGAGGCTCCACCAACCCGGGCGAGGCGGACCAGGTGCAGTTCTACGTGAATGACGGCAGTTCCCAGCCGAGGTTCGAGCTTTTCTACCTGCTGGACGCACGTCCCGGAAACGCGACGCACCAGTGGCGCGCCTTCGTCCCCGGCGGCGGCGACCGTGGCGGCAGGATCATTTCCGCAGGAGAGGGCGTTTTCGTGAAACGTCAGGCGGGCGTGCCCACCACCCGGATCGTCCTGCGCGGCCAGGTGCGGGGGAATGCATTCCGCCAGACGCTCCGGCAGGGTGTGAACCTCACCGCATCCCCCTTTCCGCTGCCGATGACTCCCCGGCAACGCGGCATGTGCGATCCATTGGCGGGATTCACCCCGTCCACCAATGTGGGCAATGCCGACCAGTTCCAGCTCATGCGGAACAGTGCGTTCAGGATCTTCTACCTGCTCGACCACCCGACCCTCGCGGACCCGTGGCGGGAAACCGTGCCGGGCAGCCCGGACAACAGCGATCTCCCCATCTTCGCGCCCGCGGAAGCCGCATTTATGAAGCGTAACCAGGCTTCCAATCTCCATCTCGTCCCGCTACCCTGGAATCCCTGACACCCCCCGAACCATGGAAATCCCCCCCATTTCCGCGGTCGCCGGCCTGCTCATGCTCGCCGCGATCCAGCCCGCATGCGCTCAGAGCTACGAAAGCCTGACGAGTGAAAAGACCATCCAGATCGTCTGGGCGAGCGATGCGTTCACCACCAGCCTGATGGCGGACGGCACCACCACCTTCGGCGGAACGCCGCTCAACATCCAGTTCGAGCTGGGGACGTTCACCGCGGGGTTCGACCCGCGCGGTGCATCACCGGCGGAGTGGGCCGCGAACTGGGTGGTGCTGCAGACCGCGATGTATGACAAGACGGAACAGCAGGTGATCGAGACGGCCACCCTGGGCAGCAACGCCGCGCCTTTCGCCGAAAACACGCAGGCCTACATCTGGGGTTACACGACCAAGGACCTGAACAGCGGGGTGGCGGAGTGGATCATGCTGGCGGCGGACGAATGGAAGTGGCCGTCCGTGGATTCCCTGCAGCCGCCGACTTTCTCCGTATCCGATGCGGCGAAGCCTTCCGAGATGATCCTCGGCTCCGTGAACGGAAGCTACAACGGCGTGTCCTACCACATGCAGCTCGCCTCTGTCACGGCGGTTCCGGAGCCTTCGGTGATGGCGTTGCCAGGGCTGGCATTGCTGGGACTCGCGCTGCGGAGAAAGCGCTGAGAGGACATCTGCGGTTGCGCGGACAGGCGGCCCGGAGAATGCTTTGCGCATCCGGTTCCGGGTCCATGCGTCGATTTTTCACCAGCTTCCTCACCATCGCGGCGCTCGCCGCCTGTCTGCCCGGACACGCGGAGACAGGACCGTTCCTCAATGGGGTCTTCCCGAAGTCCGCGCCGGGACCGAGCGGCAACTGGGCGCTGGCAGACGCTTTTCCGAACCTGACCTTCGTCGATCCGGTGCGGCTGGCGGCGGATCCACGTGACCCCTCCAAGGGGTTCGTGATCTGCCGCAACGGCCAGATCTGGCACATCCCCTTAACCCCGGATGCGAAGCCGGAGGACAAAGTGCTGGCGCTGGACCTGAGCGCGAACACGCTGGGCTTCGGCGACTCCGGCATGATGTCGATGGTGTTCCACCCGGACTTCAACATCCCGGACAGCCCGAACCGCGGACACGTTTATGTCTATTACCAGTGGGTGCCGGAACAGCCGGGTGACTTCGACCCCGCGACGCCGAACTACCTGAGGCTGTCGAGATTCACCATCGCAGATGGCGCGGCCACCATCGACCCGGCCTCCGAGTTCGTGATGATCCAGCAGTTTGACCGCCATGCGTGGCACACGGGCGGCGGGATGTTCTTCGGGCAGGACCGCTTCCTTTACCTGGCGATCGGCGATGAGGGAGGGAGCAAGGATTTCTACAAGTCCGGGCAGAAGATCAACGACCGGCTGTTCGGCGGGATTCTCCGGATCGATGTCGATCAGGACCCGGCACGCTCGCACCCCGTGAGGCGGAGGCCGCAGGCCATCCCCGTTCCCGCAGGCTGGCCGGAGACCTTCACGCAGGGCTACTCGATCCCCAATGACAACCCGTGGCTGGACCAGAAAGGCGGGGTGCTGGAGGAGTTCTGGAGCATCGGCACGCGGAACCCGCACTCCATGTGCCTGGATGAGGAGACCGGGGAAATCTTCGTCGCGGATGTGGGGCAGGACTCGCGGGAGGAAATCACCATCGCCCGCAAGGGTGGGAACCACCAGTGGCCCTACAAGGAAGGCAGCATCGACGGGCCGATGAAGAAGCCCGCGAAACTGATCGGAAAGGAAGTGCCGCCGGTGTTCGACTACGCGCGCACGATGGGCGGCTGCGTGATCGGCGGGATGGTGTACCGAGGCTCCGCCCATGCCGGGACGCTGACGGGCAGGTATATCTTCGGAGACCACGCGTCGCGCAGCATCCATGCGCTCGACCAGTCCGATGCGAAGCACGTGGAGGCGGAGTTCCTCACCGGCATACCGCGCTCCCCCGGGGACAAGCGCCTGCTTTCCGGCATCAGCGAGGGACCGGACGGGGAGCCGTATTTCATCGAGCTGGGTGATCCCGGCACGGACACGGGGAAGATCCACCGGCTGATCCGCTCCGGGACGCCGGTGCCCGAACCACCGCGCCTGCTTTCCCAGACAGGTGCATTCACAGACACCGCCGCACTCGTCCCCTCCCCCGCCCTCCTGCCCTACGCGGTGAACTCCCCACTGTGGACGGACGGCGCGGCGAAGCAACGCTGGATCTCCCTCCCCTCCGGCGCGGAAAAGGTCCGCTACCGGGAGCAGGGTGAGTGGGATTTCCCGGTGGGCACGGTGCTGGTGAAGCACTTCGCCCTGCCCGTGGATGACCGCGACCCCACGAAAGTGAAACCGGTGGAAACACGGTTCTTCGTCCATGGCGAAGGCGGCCACTACTACGGCGTGACCTACCGGTGGAACGAGGCGGGCACGGATGCGGAGCTGATCTCCAAACGCGAGAACCGCAGGTTCCAGATCACCGGAAAGGATGGCAAAAAGCGGTCACAGACATGGACCTTCCCCAGCCGTTCGGATTGCTTCACCTGCCACACCCCGGAGGCGGGCAGCGTGCTGGGCCTGCGTTCCCACCAGTTTTCTCCCGAACAACTGGAATCCTGGAACCGCCTGGGGCACTTCGGGGAGTCCTTCGGAAAACGCGATCCCCACACGCTGGTCAGGGCCGTGGACCCGCACGATCCGCATGCCTCGCTCGATGACCGGGTGAAATCCTATCTCGATGCGAACTGTGCGCACTGCCACCACCCCGGCGGTGTGGCCGCGAATTTCGACGCCACCTACACCCGCCCGCTGTCCGCCCAGAAGCTGGTCCGCGGGATGGTCAACCGGCCTTTCACCGGGGCGCAGGACCGCGTGGTGGCCGCCGGGGATCTCCCGCACTCCGTGCTGGCCGCACGCATGGGCGTGACCGGGGACAAGCAGATGCCGCCGCTGGGCAAGAACGTGGTGGACCGGAAGGCGGTGGCGCTGGTGGAGGACTGGATCCGCAGCCTGGATGACGACCGCTTTCCACCCAATACCCAGCCCGGCCTGCAGGCAGACTACTACAAGGGCAGTCGTTTCGACGAGCTCGTCCTGAGCCGGACCGATCCCGCCGTGGACTTCGACTGGGGCAACGGCTACCCCGCCGAGGAGGTGGGCGTCGGCAACTTCTCCGTGCGCTGGCATGGGGAGGTCATCCCCCCGGCATCCGGAACCTACAATTTCATCGCCACCAACGACGACGGCATCCGGGTGATCGTCAACGGGGTGAAGGTGATCGACTCCTGGGCGGACCAACCCGCCACGGAACGCTCCGGTCCCATCCAGCTCACCGCGGGCAGGCCGGCGGATCTGGTGGTGGAGTTCTACAAATCAACCCCCGGGGCGACGGTGAAGCTGGCATGGTCCGGCCCGGGCATCACCCGCGGGATCATCCCCGAGAACGCCTACCGCCGGTCATCCACCACCGATCAGGAACCGGTGGCGGAGGATGATGAGATCCAGGTGAAAAGGTCCGGCCCCACCGCCATCGACGTCCTGGACAATGACGTCGGCTTCAACGCCCCGCTGGGCATCCATGGCGTGAGCATCACCGAGACACCGGTCCACGGCACCATCCGCATTTCCGGAGCCACCGGAAAACTAACCTACACGCCGGATGCCACCGGCCCGAAGGAAGACTCGTTCCGTTATACTGTGAGCGACTCGCGGGGGCTGATTTCCAACGAGGCGACGGTGGTTCTTACGCCTGGCCCGTGAAATGCCTTTCTTCATCTGCGTACATCCCGTTCATCTGTGGTTGGATTTCTCCCGATGGCGGAACCTTGGTGGCGCCTCCCATAAAATTCGTTTGCCCCGTCCGCGATCCCCGCACAGGCTCGCCCGCCCTGTCCCATGCAGCGCCCGCCCAAAAAGTTTGTCCCGCATCCTTTCGCCTACCATCAGGAAATTGATGTGGAGATCCAGTCCCTCACCAACCTGGGATCCGGGGTGGCGCGGGTGGACGGATGGGTGGTGTTCGTGCCGTTTTCCCTGCCCGGCGAAACCGTACGCGCCCGCGTCTTCCGCAATGACAAGAACTGCTCCCATGCGGATCTGGTGGAGGTGCTGAAGCCGTCCCCGGAACGTGTCGAACCGGGGTGCCCGATCTTCGGCGACTGCGGTGGCTGCCAGTACCAGCACCTTTCCTACGACCAGCAACTGGCCTGGAAGACCCGTCAGGTGGGCGAGCTGATGAAGCACATGGCGGGCATCGAGTATCCGGTGAACCACTGCCTTTCCTCCGAGCAGGTGTGGAACTACCGCTCGAAGATCACTCCGCATTTCGAGAAGGAGAAGGATGGCCGCATCGGCCCCATCGGTTTCCTCATGAACGGCCGCCGCTCCCAGTTGGTGGACGTGCCGCAGTGCCCGATCGCGATGAAGGAGATCAACGCCGCGCTGCCCGCGATCCGCGAGGACATCCGCGGCAACACCCACCGCTACAAGCGCGGCGCGACCATCCTGCTGCGGGCCACTGCGGAAAAGGTGGAGACCAACCCGAAGGCGACGGCCATCGAGAAAGTGGGCGACCTGACCTTCCAGTTCCTCGCCGGAGACTTTTTCCAGAACAACCCGTTCATCCTGCCGCTGTTCACCGGCTACGTCGCGAAGCAGGCGGTCGCCGCCGGGGCGAAGTATCTGGTGGATGCCTACTGCGGCTCCGGCCTGTTCGCACTGACACTGGCGAAGCACTTCGAGAAAGTCGCCGGTGTCGAGGTTTCCGAAACGTCCTGCGAATGGGCGCGGAAGAACGCGAAGGGCAACAACATCACCAACGCCGAGTTCCTCACCGCATCGGCGGAGGCGATTTTCGACGTCATCAGTTTCCCCGCCGCCGACTCCGCCGTCGTGATCGACCCGCCACGCAAAGGCTGCACGCCGGAGTTCCTGGACCAGCTCATCAAGTTCGGCCCGTCACGCGTGGTTTATGTATCCTGCGATCCGGCGACCCAGGTGCGCGACCTGAAGCAGCTTTCCGAAGGCGGCTACCAACTGGCGGATGTGCAGCCGTTCGACCTGTTCCCTCACACGCGCCATCTGGAGTGCGTGATGACACTGGTGAAGGTCTGATTCCATCCCGCTCGATGGCTCGCCGTTTCCAATGGCTTGCGCGGCGTGAGCCTTTCCATTGCAAAGGCACCAGGAAAAGGAAACCGGGGGTCTCCTATAGACCCCCGGTTTCCCTTTCCCTTTCCGGAAACGGGAAAATATCACTTTTCCCTTTCGTGTCCCTTTTTCCCTTTGTGCCGTCGTGAGGGAGTTCCAATGCTCACGTCGTTCATTTTCAATCACTACCGTCGGAGCACCATCATGCCTGAGGTGGCGGAGGCTGAAATGCCACTTTCCCTTTCATGTCCCTTTGCCCCGGCAGACCCTGCTTCGGAGAGGCAAAGGGAAAGCTTGTCATTTTCCCTTTCGGCGGAGGGGGCATCCACCCCGCAGAACCTTTCATGAGATTCGCTGCCCCACCAATCCCCGCATCAGCGAGACGACGGTTTCACCCGCGACGTCCCAGTTCAGGCGCGCCTTGAACTCCTCGAAGGATCCAAGCGCGAGCGCTTCGTAGGCAGCCGGGTCCGCCATCTGTGCCTGGATGAAATCCGCGTATCCCTCCCCCTCATCCTCCAACGGGAACAGCATGCCGTTTTTCCCGGAGGTGACGACGGAGGGCACCCCTCCGGTGATGGCCGCGAGCGATGGCAGGCCGAACGATCCCGCCTCCGCGAAGACCAGGCCGAAGCACTCCGCCCGCGATGGCACGATGAGGAAATGCGCGTCCGAAAACAGCTTCGCCAGCCGGGCCGCGCCGGCCGGGAATTTCTTCGAGATGAATCCATGCCGAACGACGAAATCCGGCAGTTCCCCGGGAGGCTCACACCCGACGACATGCAGGCGGACCGCCAGACCGCGGGACTTCAGGATCTCCGCCGTCCGCAGCGCGATGGGACCGCCCTTGCGCTCCCAATCGACACCGACAAAGAGCAGCTCGCAGGTCTCCAGATCACGCGCGGCCACCAGCCCGCGCACCACCGCCTCGTCCCGGGCGGCGGAGACATTCGCCCCGAAGGGTACCACCTTCACCTTGGCGGGATCGACGTCGTAGTGGTCCACCGCGCTTTTCGCCGCCCACTCCGAGGTGTAGATGGCCAGCGAGCAGTTGGTGAGCGCCTGCTGTTCCGCACGACTCCCCTGCCAGACCGACAGCTTGGCGAGGTTTGAGAAATCCCGGTAGTAGTCCTTGATCCCGGCAAAGGTGGCATCGGTCCAGAACACGATTGGCTTGTCGGACTTCACCTTGGCGATCGGGATGGAGCCGGGACTGAAAATGACATCCGGGCCGATGTGTTCGCAGCGGAATTCCACCTGCTCCGCACAAGCTCTCAGGATTCCCGGAGTGCGGTCGCTGAGGAACGTTTTTCCGGTGAGGTATTTGAAGGCCAGCGACATCAGTTTGCCCTCGATCTTCGCCGCCTTGAGATTCAGGCTATCCACCGGCAGGATGTCACACCCGGCATTTGCGAGCGCCTCCCGCACATGGAAAACCGAGCCGGACCAGGCGTGGACATCCCCGGAGGCATAGGGAGTCACATAGGCGACTTTCATCGGGCCTGACGGCGCTGGAGTTCGACAAAGGCGTTCATGGCCGGTTCCTGCGCCTCGATTTCCCGCACGAGCTGGATCTGGTTGCGGCAGCGGTCGAGATTCTGGCCGGGGCGGTGGATCTTGAAATACACGTCTCCTTCCAGGTAGTCGGTCAGGAAACGGATGGCGACTTCCAGCGTGATGAGTTTCCCGGAGAATGCCAGGTAGCGGACCTCCGTTTCATTGAGGAAACCGCCCGCCGTATCCAGATAGCCGCGGACCAGTGCCTCGAACATGGGCATCTGCATCTTCACCTTCGAAAGGTCCTGCTCATCCTCCGCCGCTGGGCTGGTGGCAGTGCGGATGAGATCGCCGAAGTCATAGAGCGCCAGACCGGGCATGACGGTGTCCAGGTCGATGACGCAGACGGCTTCATCCGTCTGCGCGTCGATCATGACGTTGTTGATCTTCGTGTCATTGTGGGTGACGCGCAGCGGGATCTGCCCGGCAGCGGCGAGATCGAGCAGGATGTCCACGAGGGTTTCACGCGCCTGGATGAAATCCACCTCCGCCCGGACGCTTTCCAGACGCCCGCAGGGATCCGCGGCGATGATTTCCGCGAGGCGGTCGTAGCGTTTCCGCGTGTTGTGGAAATCCGGGATGGTGTCGATGATGACGGAGGCGTCCAGGTCGCTGACCAGATCCTGGAACGCGCCGAAGGCGTGGGCCGCCTGGTAGGCCTGCCGCTCGTTCTCCACGATGTTGTAGGTGACGCAGTCCTCGATGTGGTTGTAGCAGCGCCACACCGCCCCCTGCGCGTCCTCCACCCAGAATCCCCCGACACGGGCGGGGAAAAGGTTGAGCGTCTGCCCGCCCAGGTCATGCTTCCGGCGGAGGACCTTGCCGTTGATGTGGTGGGTGACCAGCTCTACGTTGGTCATCACCGCATACGGATCCTTGAAGACGTTGCGGTTGATCGCCTGGAAAATGTAGCGCTCCACCGCGCCGTCCGGGAGCCGGTAGCTGGCGCGGTAGGTGGAGTTGATGTGGCCGCTGTCGATCTCCTCACCGAGGACGAATTCCCCCTGGACGGCGAATTGGTTGCCGATGTCCGCCACCAGCTTCTGGACTTGCGGATTGATCGGGCGGGTCGGCGATGTCGGAGGCACGGGGAACTTGTGACCAAATCGACGCATTTTTGCAAGGATGCCGACTGGCGGGCGCCGGGAGGGCCATCTCCCCCACCGTTCCCCGGTATTGCCAAAGCGCCGCATTCCGGAAAACCTCCGCGCGTGATCCAGCGCAGGCCATTCCGCTACCCGGGCACGGACGAGGACGTCGTCCGGCTGGAGGCGTTGCTGCGCGACGGCCTGCGGGCCGCGGAATTCCAGGCGGCGGGATCGCTCGCCGTGCTGAATCTGGCCTGTGGCCGGGCGGACGAAACCGGCGCGCTGGCCAAGGCACTGGAGCCGATGCAGATCGGCTTCTACCTGGGAATCGATCTCCGTCCGGATGCCATCGCGGAAGCGGCGGCCCGCTGGGCGCTGCCGGACGGTGAGATCGGGTTCCGTTGCGGGGACGCCGCCGCCACGGACCGGATGCGGCAGTTGCCCGCCTTTGATTTCATCTTCATCCGCCACCAGAACTACTGGCATGAACCCGCCGTGTGGGACCGCCTGCTGGGCAATGCGCTGGGCAGGCTGAAGCCCTCCGGACTGCTGGTCTGCACGTCGTATTTCGACCGGGAGCACGAGCTGCTCGTCGCCGCGCTGCGGACCCGTGGAGCCGGCCTCGTCGCGAACCTGCGGCACGCCCAGTCCCGCCCGCTGCCGGACGCCCCCGGCAAATCCGTGGACCGCCATCTGGCGATTTTCCGACAAGGACAAGAAATCGCTTTACATCCCGGTCCCGCCCGGTAGCTTCCGCGTCCCGGTCGCGCCCGCCACCGGCAGCCCCAACCATTTTTCAGCCATGAAAGTTCTCTCTTCCCTCGCCTCCGCGAAACGCCGTCACGCTGATTGCCAAGTCGTGAAACGCAAAGGGACGGTCTACGTCATCTGCAAGAGCAACCCGAAGTTCAAGGCCCGCCAAGGCGCGACTGTCGGCACCCGCCTCTCGAAGAAGGGCGTCAAATAATCCGAACGCGGATCCAACCATTTTCGAAGGAAGCGGCCCATCCGGCCGCTTTTTTCATGCCTGCGAGGCGAGCTTTTCCAGCACCCGGCCCGCGGCGATGAGGCCGAAGCTGGCCGTCACGTGCGTGGCGGTGCCGTAGCCGGACTCACAGGACAGGCGCAGGTTCGTGCCTTCCGGACGCTCGCAGGAGACGGAGCCATCGTACTGCGGGAAAAGCGGCGGCTCGTCGGTAAAGACGGCGTCGATGCCCAGCGGGTCCGGCTTGCTGTTGATGGGCGTCTTCGGGAAAGCATGGTCCGCCCGCAGGGTGCGGCGCAGTTGGTGGAGCAGAGCGTCCTTTCCGCTGTAGGCCAGATCCGTGACGCGGATACGGGTGGGATCCCTCCTGCCGCCCGCCCCGCCACAGGTGACGACGGGGATGCCGCGGCGGTGGCACTCCGCCACCAGCAGGGCCTTGTGCTTCACGGAGTCGATGGCATCGAGCACAGCGTCGAAGCCCAGATCGAGGATCTCCCCGGCATTCCGTTCCGTGAAAAAGGTGTGGAGGATCCGCACGTCGCAGTCCGGGTGGATCGCCTTTGCGCGGTCCGCCATCGCATCCGCCTTCTGACGGCCGATCTGGCCGTCCATCGCGTGGAGCTGGCGGTTCACGTTGGTCAGACAGATTTCATCCAAGTCCACCAAGGTCAGGTGGCCGATGCCCGAACGCGCCAGCGACTCGACCGCCCACGACCCCACCCCGCCGATGCCGATGACGGCGACGCGGGATTTCAGGAAACGCTCCAGCGCCGCCTGACCGTAAAGCCGGGCAATGCCGCCGAACCGATGGTGGGAATCCGTCTCAGACACGCGCGCAAGATGTCCCGGAACGCGCGGGAGTCACGCAACAAAATACGGCCCGGTTTGAAATGGGAGCCATGACTGGATCGGCATGCGGGTTGCCAAGCGGCGGGTGCTCCGGCACAATGGCGCATGCACGACCTGCACATCCACCTTGGCGGCGCGGTTCCGTCTTCCGTGCTCTGGGAGATCCTCTGCGACAACGGGCTGAGGACGGAGTATGTGGATTTCAACAGCTTCCACGCTTCCCTGACGGCGAAGCCGGATGAAGTGAAGTCGCTCGATGATTTCCTGGGCCGCTACTTCCAGGTGACGGAGGAGATCCAGTCCTCCCCCTCCGCCGCAAGCGTGTCCGCCTACCAGGTGGTGGCAAAGGCCTACCGCCGGGCGCGGGTGCAGTCGCTGGAGTTGCGCTTCAACCCGCAGAAGCGCATGCGCCACGGGCTGCACACCATGGACGCCATCATCCTCGCGGTCATGCAGGGGCTGGAGCGGGCCTCCCTCCACTACGGGGTGGCGACGGGCATCATCCTGTCCCTCGGGCGGGACCTGCCGCTGGAGGCGAACTGGCAGATCATCGATGCGGCGGTGAAATGGAAAAGCCGCGGCTCGCTCAACGGGGCGAACGGCGTGGTCGGTATCGACATGGCAGGGCCGGAGTCCCGCTCGCTGGAGCTGAGCAAGCCATGGATGAGCGAGGTGGCCGCGATGATGGAGAAGGCGCGCGACGCCGGGCTGAAGATCACCTACCACGTGGGAGAGAGCGAGGGCACCGGCCCGGAAGGCATGCTGCGCGTGCTGGAGACGGTGCGGCCGGACCGGATCGGCCACGGGATCGAGCTGCGGAAAGCGGAGGGAAAACAGCGGGAACGGATCATTTCCATCCTCAAGGAACATGATATCTGCCTGGAACTCTGCCCGACGGTGAACCGCGTGACGCGGGTGGTGCCGGACTTCGCCTGTGTGGGTGATTTCGTCAGGACTCTGGCGAAGGAGGGCATCGCCTACTGCATCAACACGGACAATCCGTATCTGGTGCACACGAACCTGCGGCATGAACACGAGATCGTGGGCCGGGAACTGGGGGCGGATGCGGACCCGCTGCTGGCGCTGGGCATTTCCCATGCGGAACGGCATCGGTTCCTGCTGCCGTGAAACGGAGCGCGGACTTCAGTCCGCTTGGCTTCGCAAAGGGTTCCATCCTGCAGTGTCTGGAGTCTCCGGGGCGGACTGAAGTCCGCGCTCCGTCCGTTTCCCCTGTTGATCTCCGCGCCGTGGGTCGTCATGTTCCGATCATGCGCCAAACCCTTTTGATCGCCCTGCTGCCGCTGGCCGCCATCGCGGCGGAAACTCCCGTGAAGCCCGCCAAAGCGGCGATGCCACCCACTGCGGCCGATGTCGCCTACGGCACCCACGAACGGCAGGTGCTGGATTTCTACAAGGCAGCCTCGGACAAGCCCACTCCTCTCCTGTTTTTCGTGCATGGCGGCGGATGGACGGCGGGCGACAAGGACAAGAAGACCGACTTCAAGGCCTATCTGGACAAGGGCATCTCCGTGGTGTCCATCAACTACCGCTACACGTGGCAGGCGCAGGTCGATGGCATCCATCCGCCGGTGAAGGCACCGCTGGAGGACGCGGCGCGCGCGCTCCAGTTCGTCCGCTCCAAGGCCGCGGAGTGGAACATCGACAAAACCCGCGTGGCGACGACCGGCGGCTCCGCAGGTGCCTGCACCAGCCTGTGGCTGGCGATGCACGACGACATGGCCGACCCGAAAAGCAGCGACCCCATCGCCCGTGAGTCCACCCGTCTGCTGTGCGCGGCGGGAACCCGCGGCCAGACCTCCCTCGACCCGCAGCAGTGCAAGGAATGGACGCCGAACAGCCGCTACGGCGGCCACGCCTTCGGCTTCATGGACCCGGCGAGCGTGAAATCCCGTGATACCCTTTTCGCCGAGTTCCTGTCCAAGCGGGAGGAACTGCTGCCGCTCATCCGGGAGTATTCACCGATCGAGCATGCCAGCGCGGATGATCCTCCCATCTACCTGATCTACACCACCCTTCCCGCCATGGGACAGCCGGAGAAGGACCCCACACACTCCGCGAACTACGGTGTGCCGCTGCACGCGAAACTCACCGCGCTGAAGGTCCCGTGCAAGCTGGTCCACCCAGGTGCGCCGGATACGAAGCACCCGACCAGCGAGTCGTTCCTGATCGACATGCTGAAAAAGTGATCCGCAAAAGACGGATCACTTTTCCGACAATGAATTCGTCTCCGCCGTCACGCACTCCATGCGCGATGGATGACATCCACCACCTTGTCCGCCACATCCGGGTTCTCCAGCGGGGCGTCCGCTGCGAGTTCCTGCAGGATGATCTGCGGAAGCAGGTCCGTGAGCTGCAGCACCTGGGGCGCGGCGGTGTTGATGCCGGAAAGAGCGAGATCCGCACATCGTCCGTGCCCGACGGCGAGCGCCAGTGTGTAGAGCATCGCGTAGCTGGTCTCCGTCATGTTCATGGCCATCCGGTCGTCGCGGACGATGCGGGACAGCGGATGCTCGCGGAGCTTTCCATAGATCCCGGCCAGCACGCCGGTCACGCTCATGGCGGCTTCCTTGATCGCCGCGCCGAAGGTTCCGCCTTCCTCCTCGGAGATGGACTTCAGCGTTTCGAGCCGGGAGTTCGCCCCGGCAACGATGCCGCGAAGCACACCCGAGAGCTGCGGATGCGCCTTCACGCGGTCGTCTTCCAACTGGCCTTCGATGGCATTGATGATGTCCCGCTCGAGGCCGATGACATCGTTCACATACATCTTCAGATTATCCTGATGTTTCTCACTGGTGACTGCACTCATGGTGCCGCCATCCCAGCCATGGCCGTGCCAACGGGAAAATCCCCGCCAATGCTTCATCAGCAGACGAAAGACCGCCTCGTGCCGGTTGCACAAAGCGGCCCGCCGTTGCAAAAGCACCAGCCACGGCGGGCGCGCGGTTCTACCTGCTGATGGCGACCTTCACTGGCACCGGCTGGACGAGGGCCTGCAGCTCCTTTTCACACGCCTCGATGGCAGCCTGCGCGGCAGCCAGCTTTTCGGCATCCTTTTCCTTGCTCGCTTTCCGCCATGCCTGGTTGAGGGGCGACTGGAGCTGCTGGACCAGCTTGCCGATGGCGGAGGAGCGTTCGGTCATGGCGAGGGTCATGTTCCAGCCCTCCGCCAGTTGCTTCGACGTCGCCTTCGCAGCCGGTTTGCCATCGATGGAGATGTTATACTCACCCTCCGGCAGGCCGGTGACCTTGAGCAGGTATTGTGAGAGATCCAGCCCCGAGGGCAGGAGATCGAACGCCGCCTTTCCGGACGGCAGGACCGGCCAGAACCCCGTTTCATCCAGACGGGTGAAGGACAGCTTCCCGTCCGCAGCGGAGACATCGGTGATCTTGCATCCCTTCGTCCCACCGACTTTGCCATCCGCGGAAATGGTGGCGGAGCTGACGTCACCACCGGCTCCGAGGCCTTTCAAGATCACCGCCGCCATCGTGTACTGGCCGACAGGACCGGGGTGGACCGGATCCCCGCCGAGCGGGATGAGGGATGGAGGAAGCTTCGGCTTGGCGGGCTTCCCATCCGGAGCGGGTGCGGGTGCAGGCTCCGGCTGCGGATTCTTCGCGGCGAGTTCCGCGCCTTTCCGGCGGTTGTCACCCCACACGTCGATGAGCGGATGGTACTGGTCCACAAACAGGACATCCTCCTCCGCCGCCAGCTTCTGCAGCGCCTCCGTGAATGGATGGATGGTCTTGCAGCGGTCACCCCGCCAGTCGTTCATCTTGCTGCCGTCATCGACGGGACTGGAGGAAATCAGGATCGGCGTGGCGGGGATGGCCCGGATCTTCGCGATGATCTTCTTCATCCCCTCCACATAAGCGGGCAGCGTCTTGGCGAACTCCCCGCCGACATCGTTCATGCCCAGCTCGACACTGACGATGGTGGGCTTCCAGGCAGCGACATCGTATTCGAAGCGGTCGAGCACATGGTTCGTGCGGTTGCCTCCGATGCCGGAGTTGCGGAAGTGCAGTTTCAGCTCCGGGTGGCGCGTGCGGTAGTACAGCTCGATGTAGTTCGAGTGCTGGCGCTGGGCGGTGATGCTGTCCCCGACCATGACCCAGAGGTCATTGTCCTTCAGTTTGAGGGGCGCGGGTTCCGCATGGAGGGTGGCGGCGCAGGCCACCACCAGGGAAAGGGCGGAGATGCGGAAGAGCGTTCTGATGGATTTCATTCCGGCCACGCTATCCGGAGGTGGAATCCCGTCAAGGAAGCTGCACCTTGTCACGGCGGGGGTCATACTCCCGCGCATCCTCAGCCATACATCTCCGCATTATCCAAAACCGCCCGCCCGGTGCATCCTACGGCCATGAAAACCACCACACATCCGGTTCTCCACGGTCTCCACCACGTCACCGCCGTCACGGCAAACGCCCAGGCCAACCTCGACTTCTACACGAAGACGCTCGGCCTGCGGCTGGTGAAGCGCACCGTGAACCAGGACGACGTTTCCGCCTACCACCTGTTCTATGCGGACGCCATCGGCAGCGCGGGCACCGACCTCACGTTCTTCGACTGGGCGGGCATCCGCCCCGCACGGAACGGAGCGGGCACCGTCTCCGAAACCGGCCTGCGCGTCTCCGGCGGCGAAGCCTCCCTCGCCCACTGGGTGAAGTGGCTCGACTCGCAGGGTGTGACCCGCGGCGAGATCGAAACCGTGGACGGCCTGCCCACGCTCCCCTTCCAGGATGCGGAGGGCCAGCACCTGCGGCTCATCGCCGAAACGACGGTCGCCGGGGACATCCATCCATGGCACGGCAGCCCCGTGCCGCTGGAAGCCGCCATCGTCGGCCTGGGATCGGTGAACCTCACCGTCGCGGACTTCGACCTGACCGCGCGCTTCCTGACCGGAGTGCTGGGCTTCCGCCAAAGCTCCGCTGATGCCTCCCTCTTCGAAACCGGGGACGGCGGCGTGGGCGCGAAGCTCAGGCTGGACGCCTCCACCCAACGCGGCCTGCAAGGCGCGGGTGGAGTCCACCACGTGGCATGGAGGGTGCGCGACGAGGACGAACTGATCGCCTGGCAGAAGCACATCGAAAGCCACGGCTACCAGACCTCCGGAGAGGTGGAGAGGCACTACTTCAAGTCCCTCTACTTCCGCATCCCCGGCGGCATCCTGTTCGAGATCGCCACGGACGGCCCCGGCTTCGCCGCTGACGGTGAGGATCCCGAGCACCTCGGCGAAACGCTGGCCCTGCCTCCATTCCTGGAACCACACCGCGCCTCCATCGAAGCGAACATCAAGCCCCTCAACTACCAACCTTCCACCGCAGCGAAGTCATGAACACCGCCTCCAACGATCTGGGATTCATCCACCGCTTCATCCCCGCCACCGATGTGGCGGGGGCGGACACCCTGCTGTTGCTCCACGGCACCGGAGGGAATGAAAACGACCTCATCGAGCTGGGCCGCTCGCTGGCACCGGAGGCAAACGTGCTCAGCCCGCGCGGAAAGATTCTGGAAAACGGGATGCCGCGCTTCTTCCGGCGGCTGGCTGAGGGTGTCTTCGATGAAGAGGATCTCATCCACCGCACGCACGAGCTGGCGGATTTCATCACGGCGGCGGCGGGGCAGTATGGCTTCGACGCGAAGCGGGTGACCGCCCTCGGTTACTCGAACGGCGCGAACATCGCCGCCAGCCTGATGCTGCTGCGCCCCGGCGTGCTGCACCGCGCCGTCCTCCTGCGGGCGATGGTTCCGCTCACCCCGGACCAGGCACCGGACCTCACCGGGACGGATGTCTTTCTGGCAAGCGGGATCACCGACCCGATCCTGCCGCTCGAAAACGCCCGCCGTCTCGCGGCCATGCTGCGGGGCGCGGGGGCGGAAGTGAAGCACTTGGAGATCCCCACCGGACACCAGCTCACCTCGGCGGAACTGGACGCAACACGGAACTGGCTCAAACAAACCTCATCATGAACTCCATCGAAAAACTGAAGGCCGCACGCAACGGCCTGCTGAAACTGCACCGGGAACTGATCACCTCCGAAAGGGCGGTGTATGAACACGCCGCCGGACCCATCCCGTCCGCCGGGGCGTTCCTCCAGTTGCTCGCCCATGATCCATGGTTCGAGTGGCTGCAGCCCTTCACCAGGCTGATCGCCCGGGTCGATGACGCGCTTTTCGACAAAAAGGTGCCCATCACGGACGAACGGGCGGAGGCCCTGATAGGCGAGATCCGCGCGCTGCTGGAAGCGGATGCGAAGGACGGTGGCTTCGGCACCACCTATGCGGAAACACTCCGTCGGGATCCCCACGTGCTGGCCACCCACGCGGAGGTCAGGCGCGTGCTGGGAGCCTGAAAGCAAACCGGCGGATGAGCCCGGGGGGGAGGCTTCATCCGCCGGTTCTGTCCGGGGGGCTGTTCGGGGGGAGTTCAAGCCCTGCGCTCACGTTGGGGGGGAAAGTCGTTCGCGCTGACATGGAGAGACTGTCACAAAACCGGCCATTCCAACATTACGCCATCATGGCTACGTGCCCGCGTAGGTTCCGGGACGACATCGCTGAAAAGCGAATCGGCAGACAAGCCGGGGGGACTTTCTGCCGATCTGCTTTCGGGGGGATGTGTGGGGGGGCGTCTTCGCTTTCGTCGGGGGCCGTTCGCGCTGACAGGGATAGACTGGCACAAAACCGGCCCGTCCGCCATTACGCCATCGCGGCTACGCGGGTGCGTTACCCGCCGGGGTCACCATTTCATCCATCGGGAGACCACGAACACCGCCCCGGCGGATGCTCCTGCGAGAGCGAGGATCATCCAGAAACCGGAAGCCCCGCTGTGCTCCACGACGGGAAGCCTCACGTTCATCCCGAAGATGCTGAAAATGGCGGTCGGCACCATCAGCCCGATGGTCACCAGCATGAGCCGCTTCATGGTCACGTTCAGGTTGTTGCTGACCACGCTGACCCTGGCCCCCACCAGACCGGAGAGCACCTGGCTGTAGGTCGCCGCCATTTCCTGGCACTGGGAGTTCTCGATGGTCAGGTCATCAAGGAACTCGCAATCCTCCGGGGTGAGCCTCAGCCTGCTGACGGAGGCTTTCAGCCGCTCGATGACCCTGCCGTTGCTGCCGATGGCGTTGAGGTAATAGACGAGGCTCTTTTCCAGCGTGAACATGTGGAGCAGGTGCTTGTTTTCCATGGAGGTGTTCACCTTCTGCTCCAGTTCCTCCGCGATCATGTTGAAGACGTTGAGGTGCTCTTCGAAGTGCCAGACGCAGCGGAAGATCACCTTCAGCATCACATCGTCCAGATTGCGGATCTGCTGGAAGTGTTTCCCCTCGAAACGCAGCCCTTCCTCGGACACGACGAACACCAACCGCTCCCTGAACACGAAGATGCCAACCGAGCTGACCTTGAAGAAGAAGTTGTCCTCGGAGCAGTACTGCTTCGGCCGCTTGATGATGATCGCGGCGTGATCCGGCTCGAATTCCACCCGCCCGAGTTCGTTGGGGTCGAGCGATGAGGCGAGGGTGTGGCGGTCGATGCCGACTCCATCGATCAGAAAGGCCCGTTCCTCCTCCGTCGGGTCCGTGCAGAGCAGGATCGGCGCGTTTTCATCGTCGGTCTCAGCCAGCTTGCGGTCCCTGATCTCCAGCCGTTGGAACATGCCATCATGAAAGCCGATGGGCTGGGTGATTTCGACAGAAAAGAAGCTCCTCGCAATGATCGTCACGGATGCCATCATTGCCGGAACCCATGCGGATCCTCCTGTTCATGTTCCTGCTTTCCGTCTGCGGCTTCGCGGCGGAGCGGCCACGACTGGCGGTATTGACAGACATCGGCGGGGATCCGGACGACCAGCAGTCGCTGGTGAGGCTGATGGTCTATGCGAATGAGTTCGACATCCGCCTGCTGCTCGCCAGCTCCGCGGGCATCCCGGGACAACTGAAGGAACCCATCGTCCGGCCCGACCTCATCCGGGAGACGATCCTCGCCTATGGCAAGGTGCTGCCATCCCTGCGGAAACACGCGCAGGGTTGGCCGGAGGCGGACCACCTGCTGGAAAGCGTGAAAGCGGGAAACCCGCTCCGTGGCCGCGGCCATATCGGCGATGGCCATGATACCGACGGCTCCCGCGCGCTGATCTCCGCCGTGGATGCAGGGAGCGGGGAACGTCCGCTCAACATCGCCATCTGGGGAGGCCAGACGGATTTCGCGCAGGCACTGTGGAGGGTGCGGAACGACCGTGGAGAGGAAGGCTACCGTGTCTTCATCACACGCCTCCGCGTCTATGACATCGACGACCAGGACAAGATCGCGGACTGGATGCGCGGGGAGTTCCCCGGCCTGTTCTACATCCTCGCCAAGGCTCCACCCGGGAGGGACAAGCGGGAGAGCACCTACCGGGGGATGTACCTCACCGGGGATGAATCGCTCACCAGCCAGGAATGGATCGCGAAGAACGTGCTTCCGAAAGGGCCGCTCGGCCAACTCTATCCGGTGAAAACCTGGACCGCCCCGAATCCGCATGGCTGCATGAAGGAAGGGGACACGCCTTCATGGTACTTCTTCTTACCGGCAGGAGGCAATGATCCCGGCGACCCGACGAAGCCCGGATGGGGCGGGCGGTTCCTGAAGGAAGCCGATGGCTGGTTCCGCGATGCGGAGCAAGACGGGCAGGATGACCCACGTCTCTCCGTCAGCCGCTGGCGCCCGGATTTCCAGAAGGACTTCGCCAAGCGGATGGCCTGGTGCCAGCCCTGAAACTTCCAAGCCCACCACCACGTATCCCGCCGAAATCCATGAAACTCCATCTTCCGAAACTGATCCTTCCGGTCGCCACGGTGATCACCCTCGTCACCACTTTCACACCTTCCTCCGCAGCCGACGGACCGACGCCATTCCCTGACGCGAAGGAGGCATCCGCCTGGCCGGGACAGGGTGTGATCCGGGTCCACGGCTGGATGACGGACAACCGGAATTATTTCTGGAGCCAGCGGCAGAAGGACAAGGGAGCGGTCGTCTTTGTCGGCGACTCGCTGACCGGCAACTGGAAATCCCTGGCCGCCTCATTCCCCGGGCTGAAAGTCGCCAACCGCGGCATCGGCGGGGACGTGAGCCGCGGTGTGCTGTTCCGCTTCAAGGAGGATGTGCTGGATCTCGAACCGGAGGCGATCGTCATCAACATCGGCTCGAATGACCTGAGCGCCCACGGGGATCCCGCCACCATCGAGGCGAACATCAAGGAGCTGATCGCACAGGCGCGGGCCTACAAGGCCAGCGTGCCCATCATCGTCTGCACCATCCCACCCCGCGACAAGGCGGACGCACCCGCCAAGCCGGGCGCCTATGCGGACATCAACACCCGCATCCTGAAGCTGGGCAAACCCGGCAAGGACTTCGAGGTGCTGGACCTGTTCACCCTCTACGCCAACAAGGAGGGCAAGCCCGCCAATCCGGAGCATTTCGCGGCGGACAAGCTGCACCTCGCGGAGCCTGGCTACCAGGTCTGGGCGGAGGCGCTGAAGCCGGTCTTCAAAAGGATGAACATCAAGTGAGCGGACAAACCGCCATCACGGTGAATCCGATTTAACCCATTCACCGAAAGGACATTCGGAATGATGCAATCCTTCGGAAAAGGCCGATTTCGGTTGATCGGCCATGCCGCAGTGTCGAGTTTCCCCGGATGCCTTCCATCCTCAAACGCACCCTCGTCCTTTCCTCCCTCCTCGCCGGTTCACTCAGCTTCGTCAGTTGTGCGAGCGGCCCCAGTTATGCCGAAGCGAAATCAACGCTTCCTTCCGTGGCGAAGGGCCACAGCCGGGTGTTCATCTACCGGCCGAGTTCCTTCGGAGCCGCGATCAAACCTGCGGTGAAGATCGATGGCACGGCGGTGGGCACCTCGGAGGGCCAGGGCTTCATCTACTCCGACCAGAAGCCGGGCCAGCACGTGGTTTCCATGTCCACGGAGTGGACCCACAAGGCGACCATCACCGTGAAACCGGGCGAATCCACGTTCGTCCGCAGCAAGGTCCGCCCGGGCCTCATCGCCGGCCACATCATCCCCGAACAGGTGGACAAGGCGACCGGCGAGGAGGAGATCCAGGACTGCAAGCTGTCCGCGGAATAAGCCGGAGCTATTGGAGTTCCTTGAAGCGCTTGTAGTCCTCCTGCAGGCGCTTCGTCCTTTCCTCGGTGAGCATGTTGAGGCTGCCCAGCCGCTCCAGGCCTTCCCCCGTCCCCCCTGCCATGTGGTGGGAGTCGAATCCAGCCTGGGCATCCCGGTAGGCGAGCCATGCCCGCTGGGTTTCGCGCAGGCGCTTCTTGCCCTCGTCATTGAGGATGGAGAGCAACTGCTGGTAGGCCTTGTTCATCGCCGTGTCGGACTTGTCGAGGATGGACGCGGCCTCCTCTTTCATCTCGGCGTTGGATTGGGCGTGGACCACCAGCGGGGCGAAGGCCAGCAGGCACAGCAATGATGGAAGTTTCATGTCGATGTTACTTCTTTGGTTTCCAGGTTTCGTCGAAGAAATCCGCGGCGACCACCTTGCCCGGAGCATTGCCGTCCGGCGGCACGGAAAGGTCGATGATCGCCCAGTCCGGAAGCTGCGGATTCTGCACCGCGTTGCTCTTGTGGTTCTCACGGAAAGTGAGGCCGCTGTTGAGGACGATGTAACGGCCCGCCGGGGTGGGATAGATCATGGAGAGGATGTGTCCGGTGGATGCCGTGCTCTTGTCCCCCACGCTGATCTTCTCCGCCGTCCACTGGATGGGCAGGCGGGGCAGCAGGGTCTTGATCAGCGGATTCGCCTTCGGGTCCCCCCAGAGGATGAGGTTGTAGTTCTTCACGTCGTCCGGCGTGACTTCGGAGGCCTTTTTCGTCCGGACATCACCGCGCATGAGGTACCTCCAGCGGTCGGTCTGGTAGGCCAGCTCCGCCTTCACCCATGCCTCCGCCTCCGGAGTGGCGCACGGACCGTCCGGCAGGACATACATGAAGGGACCGGTGAAGGCATCATCGATCGGACCTTGCAGTCCTGGCCGTTTGCGGAGGGTGGTGGTGTCCTCCGCGGCGCCTGCGGTCCATTTCCCATCCGCCTTCGTCAGCAGGATGGCTTTCCCGCCTCCGTTGGCGGTGAGGTCCTGCCCATCGATGCTGATGGCAAGGGGGCCGCCGAAATCCTCTCCGTTCCATGAGCGCAGCTTCATCGAGGTGATGTTCTTCGTCTTGATCTCCGCCTTCTTCGCGGCAGGCAGAGGCGCGTCGATGGTCGCGTCGATCCGGCTGTCCTTCCAGTGTTCCTCCAGCCCGGTGGCCTCCACCCAATACATTTCCGAGTAGTCCAGTGTCTTCGTCTGGTAGGTGAGCTTCAACGGATAGGATGCGGGAGGATTGAGGAGAGCCTTCTGGATCTCCGCCTCGACCTCCTTTTTGACTTCCGGCTCGTATTTGTGCTCGGTCTTCGGACCGATGAAGTGCTTCAGGGTGAGACCTTCCTTCGCCAGCACTTCCGTCATGATCTCGGCGGCCTGCCGCTGCTTGTCGTTCTCACCGCTGTAGGCGATGAGCGGAACGTTCAGGAGATTGCGCGCATAGTCCGGCACGTCGTTCTGACCCCAGAGGGTGATCTCCCAAGGAGGCATGGCCGCGACCACCTCGTCCTTCAGGTTCTGGAATTTCCGCACCTCGACAAATCCCGCGCCGGCGTGGACGACCGTCCATTTGTCCGTGTGGTGGGCCCCCAGCATCCAGGCACCGGCCCCTCCCATGGAAAAGCCGCAGAGCGCCACCCGCTTCGGGTCGATCCTGCCTTCGGCCACCAGCAGGTCACGCACGTGGAGGACGTCCTGTTCGCCCGCGTTCTTGGTGCCCACGCAGTAGCGTCCCCACGGGTGCACGATGATGGTTCCCGGAGGACGGAACTGCCCCGGCCTGCCGAGGCGTTCCTCGATGAAATGATGGTCCGTGCGCGTTTCACCGCGGCCCTGCAGCCAGAGCCAGGCCGGAGCGTTCTGGTCCGGCGCATCCTGGGGGATCTCCAGCGCGAACGGCTGCGGGGATCCATCGATGGGGCTGTAGTAACCGCGGACAACGAGGCCCTTGGCGGTCATCCACGGCTGCTCGCCGTTCTTCAGCGCGGTGATGCGCTTGCGGGCCTCCGTAAGCAGTCCACGGTCGGCTCCCGCGTCGGAGGGCTTGTAGTATTCCGTGTAGTCCAGCGCATAGCGGATGGCCTTCAGGAAAATTTCCGCATTCGCGTTCTCCTTCTTCTTGGGCAGCGTGTCGAATTCCGCCTGCACCAGCTTGAGCTCTTCCGTGAGCGTCGCCCGGTCCGCCTCGCTGAGCTTGTCCCCCACCGGAGGAAACGCCCGGGCCGGTGGTTTCAGATCCTGGGCGGTGGCGATGCAGGCGAGCAGTAGAACGGCGGCGATGGGTTTCATGATGCGAAGTTGGTGATACGTCCCCACTCTTGCAAAGCCATCACCCGTTTGCCAAGCGCCGACGTTTTTTATGCGGTGCGCGCCTTTTCAAACGCCCTCCAGTCAACCTTGGCGGTGAGCGCCATGAGCAGGGCGAGCGTCAGAACGGAGCAGACGGTCAGCGTGATGCCGGTCAGGCCATCGAAAAAGAACGACAGGCTGAACAGCACCAGGTAACCGAGCTGCGCGGGCAGCGCGATCCTGAACAAGGCCCGGCCTCCCACCGCCTTCAGGTAGCCGCACACCAGCACCACGGAGACGACCGTCGCGATCCCGAATGCCGGGGCGAGCGGCACCAGATCCACCAGATAGGCGAACAACAGGTGGAAGGCGAAGAAGCCCGCGGACACGAAGAAGACGTGGACCGGATGCAGCGGCACCCCTTTCAGGGTGGCCATCAACAGCATCACCACCACGAACAGGAGCAGCGAAACCGGTGCAAAAAAGGCGATCCGCGCCGCGACGGGCCCCGCGTTGAGGAGATTCGGCATGTCCATCCCGATCGATGGCGCCCCGAGTACATCCGGGTAGTTCCAGCGGAGTTCCCAACCGCCGCCGCTACCCGCCCTTTCACCCGGAGAGCCGGTGCCGACAGGGAAGTTGATTTCCCCGAAGTCCGTCTTCATCACCAGGTCGAACCCTGCAACCCGCCGGTTGTCGGGAAAGACGTAGCTGAAACTGTCAGAGCCGCGGGTGCCGTAGCCGGTGTGCAGCGTCACGGAACCGAGCGCGGGCACCACCACCGCCCGTGTCATCCCGCCGGACGACGCCGGCATCTGTTCCGCCGGGGACACACCGTCCAGCAGGAAGCGGAAGCCATTCAAGCCTGCGGAGTGATCCGGCAGGGGAAACGAAACATAGACCGTCTGCGGGATACGCGTGGGATTCGTGAAGACATACTCCGCCTTGAAATCCACCCGGTACGTCCTGTGCCACACCAGCCCGCGGCGTTTCGGCTCGGATTTCAGATCCACCGTGATCTTTGAGGAGGACGGTGGCAGCATCGCACGGCCGCCGGGTGCATTCGGCGTTTCGAACCATGCCTCAGGGTGCTTTTGCACCAGGGCCGGCCCCCAGACTCCGGCAACCTCCGCCGCCATGTCCGAGGTGGATTGACGGGTCCGGTCGGCTAGAACGGAACCGAGGAAGAACCACGCGATGGCGGTGCAGGCGACGATGGCCATGGAGGCGATGAGATGGATCAGTTTCATGTCAAAGGATGGGGTTGATGAGGAATCAGAAGCCGGGGTTCTTGCGCGTGTAGAAGACATGCGCTTCCGGGCGCTCGTCACGGCACAGGTTTTTGCGGACCACCACCCGCGAAGGAGGCTCGCCCGCTTCAGGGTTCATCCGCATGACATTGCCGGAGATCTCCGCCTGGTAGGCGGGTGGCAGGTCGATCTTCCACTGCAGCGCACGGATGAACATCGGCGTCTGTGGAAGGCCGATGGAAAAGGTGCCCTCCACCGGATCGAGGGTCCCGATGCGGCCGGTGAAGGAACACTCCACCTTTGCCGGTGGGCCGTTCGCCGGCAGGGCGAGTTCCAGTTTCCCTCCCTCATGGCTCACGGGGGCGACCGGTTGGCCGTTCAGGGAACACTTCAGCAGCGACAGCCCCGTGGGCGTGTCGAACAGCAGCACCGCCGCCTCGCCATGGCTCACGGTCATCAGGCCCTCCAGCAGCACGGCTCCATCCGGCTCCACCTTCACCGACCATGCGGCGTCATCCATGATCGCGTCGGACACGGCGGCGACAGGCCGCCGGGTGACCGCCAGCGCCACCTCCGCCCCGCCCTCGATCTCGTAGCAGGAGGCGCCGTTCAGTTCCCGGGCAAATGCCTCCGGCAACCCGCGCGGGGACACCGGCCCGGAAAGGCCCTCCGCAGTATAGGAAAGGGCGGGCACCGCGCGGACGAAGTAGCGGGCGAACGTTTCCTCCGAAGCCGGACCCGCCGGAACCTGCAGTTTCCACCCACGGTCGGGCGACCGGCGCGGGACCTCATAGGAAAGGCTGATCTCACGCTCAAGCAGCCCGCGGGTTTTCCAGCCGATCACCAGCGTGTCACCGCCAACGACCCCATTTTGATCCACCAGATCATCACCGGTCACTTTCACCCCGCGTGCACCCGCAGGCAGAACAAGGGACGCTGCCACACCCGAACCCGACGATGCCGATGCCCGGGAGATCACGCGGTAGGAAATCGTGCTCTCGCCGGGCAGAACCAACGCCTCATGGCGCCATGCCCACACAGAGGGTTCCGGAGGTTTCGTCGCCTCACGCATCTCCTCCTCGCTGACGAAACCCACCTCAACCTTCCGGTCCACCCCGACGAGCGGGACCGACTGACCTTCGCCGAGCATGCTCACCCGTCCGCTGGAGGCCAGCCTCACGGAGCGCCCCCCGCGGATCGGACCGGTGCCGAACGTGACCAGCGGACATCCTGCGGGAAAAAAGCTGAATCCGCCCCCGTCCACCTGCGGCAGCAGGCGGGCCCGGACGGACTGCCTTCCGGGCTTGTCGAGGAGAAGCTGGATGTCCCCGTCGCGGACGATCACGTTCGCATCGGCAGGTTCCAGCACCTCCACGCCCAGCCCTGCCTTCATCAACGGCAGCCCGACCTGCTTCTCCCCGAAGGCGGCCACCTGGAACTCCGCCTCCATCTGCGGTCCGCCCTCCGCATCGACGAGGGTGAACTTCGCCGACAACAGGACCGGCGGCGGCTGCGCGGCCTCCACCTGCGAAGGTTCCTTCGCCAGGAGACGCTTCAGTTCGGAATACGGGATCTTCACCTCCGCCCCGTCCAGTCCCGCCCCCTCTTCCGGCGCGGCGGATGCCAGCACGGGAACCAACAGCAGTGCGATGCGTTTCAACATGCGGCTGTCATCGCAGCCAAATGTGAAACGAGTATGAAGCTGCGGTGAAATCTCCGCTTACGCGACGGCAGCCACCTCGGCTTCCACCATCCTGTCGCCATCCTTGAAGAAGTCGGCGTATTTCACCAGCTCCATCCGCCCGTCGTGGTGCTCGATGATGGCGGTGAGGCTTTCCACCCAGTCCCCGGAGTTGAGGTAGTGGATGTCCCCCACCTGTTTGTCCTCGGGCGTGTGGATGTGGCCGCAGATGATGCCTTCGCACCGCTTGTGGCGGGCCAGTTCCTGGAGCAGCTCCTCGTATTTGTCGACGAAGCTGACGGCGGACTTCACCTTCGCCTTCACCCGCTTGCTGAGGGAGAAGTATTCCTTCCCCCGCCACGCGCGCCATTTGTTATAGACACGGTTGACCTTCAGCAGGGTGTCATAGCCCACCGCACCGATGGAGGCGAGCCACTTGTGCTTGGTGGAAACACTGTCGAAGCCGTCGCCATGGACGACCAGATACCGCTTGCCGGTGGGTGAGACGTGGATGTGTTCCTTCGCCACTTTCAGGCGACCGAAAGCCAGCGGCAGGAAGCGCTCCAGGATATCGTCGTGGTTCCCGCGCAGATACACGACTTCGGTGTGATCCTTCTCCATCATCTTGAGGATCTTCCGGATCACCCGGCTGTGCCGCCCGCGCCAACGGCCACCACGGCGGAGCGCCCAGCCGTCGATGATGTCGCCGTTGAGCACCAGCTTCGAGCACTGGATGTGCTTCAGGAAATGCACGACCTCCACCGCCTTCGAGTCCGCCATGCCGAGGTGGATGTCGGAGAGGAAAAGTGTGCGGCAGGAAAGCTTCCGGCGCTTCACCCGCATGGGGTCCGCGGCCCTCCCGGTCGCGGCGATCCGCTGCATCCGCTCGTCGAACTCGCGGACAACCTCGCTCCAGCCGAGTTTTTCGGAACTCTCCCGCGCGGCGGATCTCATCTCCGGAGCCTGTGCCAAAGCTTCCACCGCCAGGCGGATGAAGCCTTCTTCATCCCCACGCACGGCCTTCATGCCGTTCACGCCGCCGGTCACGTGGCGTTCGGAGGCGGCATAGTCATAGCTCACCGTCACCAGCCCGCTTGCCATGCCTTCCAGCAGGACATTCCCGAACGTCTCCGTTTCACTGGGGAAAAGCAGCACATCCGCGGAGGCATAGTGTGCCGCCAGATCCTCACCCGTCCGCACACCGGCGAAGTGGACCCATGGGTGGCTTTCCTCCAGCTTCGCGCGCACCGGTCCATCACCCACCACCACGCAGCGGAGGTCCGGCACGGTCTGGCGCATGCGCTCGAACGCCTTCATCGCCAGATCCAGATTCTTTTCAGCGGCGACCCTGCCGACGACGATGGCGACAGGCACACCCATCCGCGCACCCCATGACGCGCGCAGGGCTTCGCACCGCTTCTCCGGGGTGAACAGGACGGAGTCCACGCCCCGGCCCAGCAGATGCACCTCACGAAATCCCTCGTCACGCAGGCGGGCCACCAGCTCCGGCGACGGTGCCAGCGTGCAGTCCGCCGCGGAGTGGAAGCGCTTCAACCATGCCTTTGCCGCAGGCTCCAACCCACCAAGCCGGTACTGTTCCAGGTATTCGTGGAAATTCGTGTGGAAGCCGGTGGCAACCGGGATGCCCAGCGTCTTCGCCGCCTTCACCGCAGACCTGCCGAGCGGGCTCTCCGTCGCGACATACACCGCGTCCGGCCGCTTCTTCAGCCAGCGCTTCCGCAGGCGGAACGGCCCGGGGAGACCCACGCGGACCTCCTTGTAACCCGGAAGCGGGATCGATGCGGCGACCGTCTCCCGGTTGCCGCTCCCCTCACCCGTGCGGATGATGTGGACCCGGTGCCCCCGCTCGCGGAGACCGTCGGTGATCCGTCCCAGCGTCATGGCGACGCCATTCACATCCGGCAGAAAGGTATCCGTTACGATGTCGATTCTCATGGTTGGTCCGGGAATCAAATCCATTCCCGCTGTGACAAAAACATCATCCAGCCAGCCTCCGCGCTGCTTTTCATGTTCCGATTCCGTCACAATCACCACCGGAGCATCCTCCGTGACAGGCCATCACTGCCCCTCCGTCGGCATCAGCGTCATCCCGCCGACCAGTTCCTTCCATTTCGGGAAGATCTTCTCCGCAGGATAAGTACCGTCCCCATTCCTCGGAATGTCCGTTCTGGCGAAACCCACATCCTCCCGGTATCCGTCATTCATTCGGGTCCGCATCCCGCCGCTATTGGTACCTTCCAGCGACAGCTTCACCTCCGGCATCCTGGGATTCATGTAAAAGCTCCCCCAGCTCACGCCTTCCAGCACCACCTTGGAGACCTGCGGTGGCAACACCTGCTCCAGCCCCGCTTTCGTCCTCTCCGCCACTTCTCTGGAGATACCCATCATGGCGCTGCGATCCAACGTGATCATGTCCGGCACCGTCGCAGCCTTGTTCACCGTGATCATCCGCTGCTCGGCCTGCCGCAGTTCCTCGCCGGCCTGCTTCATCACCGCCATCGCGTTCCGCCGCTCCGCCTCGTCCGCCCCCAACATCCGCAATGCCGCTTCAAAGCTCGTTCCATCGTGGCCTTCCACAGCCATCATCATGGTATCCAGATTCCCGCGCAGATAAGTCGCGGCCACCATCTCCTCCAGATGTTGCCTCGGCACCTCCGTGGTTCCGGCCCTCACCTTCCGGTCCTCCGCCTGCCGTTCGCGCCGCACCCGCATCCGGGGTGCCGGGGCATCCTCCGCCACCTCGATGCGCGCACCGCTTCCCGCACGTCCCTTCTTTTCCGTCCCACCTCCATCAACCGCAGCCTCCGGCACCTCCACGCTCCACCGGCCCGCGACGAACGCTCCGGCCAGCAACACCGCCACCACCGCAACGCCCTGCCAACGCATCATCCCACAGTCCACCAACATCCGTCCCCATCTGTCAAACTCCGCCTTTCTCCCATAGCCGATCCCATCAACGCTCGCCGGGACGCAGCAACCGCCCGCCCGCCCTCATCTGGTATTCCGCATCCGCCAGCTTCTTGGTCTCCTCGCTGGCAAGCCGGTAGCTCTTCGCCTTGAAATGACCCTCGAGGCTGTAGTTGATCATCAGATCATAGGTTCGCTGGTTGAACAGCTCACCGGGCGCACCCGCTTCCGACATCTTTGACTCCAGCTTTTCATATAGCTGACGGTGGATGGAGTCGATCCCGGCCCGGGCCTCCTCCACATCTCCGAGGAAAGGCCCCGGATCGATCCCTTCGGAGATCAACTGTTTGGCGAAACGTTTGCGGGCCGACGTATCCTCTGGATCGGTGATGGCGGCAAGATCCGCCTCCTTCCACTGGTAGGTGGTCGCAAGCATGTGGGTGATGGAATGCATTCCATTGAAAACCGACCGCCGTGCCGTCTTCTCCGCGGCATCCTGACCGTTCTCCACCCATGCGTTGATCCCCTCCGTGATCGGACCGAGTGCCCTGTTGT
Source organism: Luteolibacter sp. SL250 (assembly GCF_026625605.1). Lineage (NCBI taxonomy): Bacteria > Pseudomonadati > Verrucomicrobiota > Verrucomicrobiia > Verrucomicrobiales > Verrucomicrobiaceae > Luteolibacter > Luteolibacter sp. SL250. Next base: position 1,095,112 of record NZ_CP113054.1, on the reverse strand, counting down.
CCTTCTGATACGCATCGTGCAATGCGAGCACCTTCGCGAGTTCGGGATTCGACTGTGCCTCCTTCTTCAACGCCGCTTCATAGAGCTGCTTGTACTCCGCGGATGTCAGTGGATGCGCGGGATCAAAGAGATTCCTTTTGGAAGTGGGAGGCGGAACACGGCGATCCGGTCTGCCGACAATTTCAGGAGATGAGGGAATCGATCCGCCCTTCCCCTCACCGGCGATGCCCACCCCAAGATGCCGGACGGCGAAGAATGAACCGGAACCAGCCACGACAGAAACAACGGCCACGATACCGATGAGCCATCCGTCACGGCGGAATGATGCTGATGGGGACGGCTTCATGGTTTCATCATGGGGATCCGCCCCGCATCCGTTCTTTGGCCTTCTTCCGGTAGTCGGCGATCTCCTGATGTGCCGTCTTTTCGAGCGCTTTTGTTTCCGGACTCACCTGTTCCAGGATTTTGGCGTACAAGAGTCCGTAGTGATGGCTGTTGGCCATCAGCCTCAGGTTTGTTTCGTTGAAGAGATCCTGCGGAGCCCCACTGGCGGCCACCGCATTGTGGAATTTTTCCAGCAACTGCCGCTCTATCACCCCGATCGCCGTCCGCGCCTCCGCCGGATCACCCAGGAGTCCGCGGGGGTCGATGTCATGATCCACCAGGTCCTTCGCCAGATTCCGCCGGACCTGTATGTCATCCGGATCCATGAATGAGCGGAATCTTTCATCCTGCCACCAGGATGTCCTCCACAGCAGCTCAGCGGTATCATCCACGACGAAAAACATCCCGTTACGTGCGGTTTTCTCCTGGATGCCCTCCGCGGCCATCTCCCAATCACGCAGGCTACGGCGGAAATCGCCATACGCCTTGGAATCTCCACCCATACTCTCCCTCAGGTCCAGAATAGCGCGCAGCTTGGGATTGCTCTCCGCATCCCGATGCACGGCGTCCCAAAAAGGCTGCACCGCCTCCGCGCGGAATTTTCTCATCTTCCGCCGCAAATTTTGCGATCTCCTCCCGGGACAACGGCTTTCTTCCTGGCGGCTTTGCAGGACGTTCCCCCGCCTTCCATTTGCCTTGGGGTTCCGCACCGCCTCCCGGAACTTCCCCGCCGGATGATTTTTGCGGGGCTCCCGCCAGCGATGGAATGACCTTCACAGCGGCGGCGGAGCCAATCCATCCGAGTGATGAACCGACCAGCACGGCCGCCGCCAGTATCCCGACCATCCGCCCGTGCGACATCCATCCAGAGGTGGAGTGGTTGGACATCGATCACGCCTATATCAGATCCGGCGCCGCGGTGACAAGAAATTTGGGCACGCTCACCTCCCCCGCTCCACATGCACGGCGACGCACTCCGTGTTTGGCAGGATGTGTTTTTCGATGGTGACAGCGACGCGATCCAGCGGGTGATGCGCCAGAAGGTGTTCCGCCACGTCCACCGCGAGCGTCTCGATCAGGCGGCGCGGTTTCTCCGCGGCGAGTGCCTCGATCTCCAGTGACACGGCATAGTAGTCGGTGGTCCGGGAAATATCGTCCGCCAGATCGTCAAAGTTCCGGCAGGGGGTCATCCGGATGGTGAGCAGAAGGGTCTGCGGCTCCGCGCGTTCCTCATCCGGCACGCCGATATGGGTGGAAACCTTGAGGCGGCGGATCTCGATCTGGTCGGGTGGATTCATGGCAGCAGATTCTGGGAGAGGATCTCCGCAAGCAGGAGGCGGGTGGGCTCGTTCAGGTCCAGACCGGAGGCATCCGCAGGGGAAACCCAGCGGTATTCCTGGGCCTCGTCATTGAGGGTGACGTCCGTACTGGATGCCCGGGCGACATAGTTCAGCAGGATGAAATGCTCCGGCCGCATGAACTCCGGAGAGTCGATGCAATCCTGCACCATGACGAAGCGGATGTCCGAAATCTCCAAGCCGGTCTCCTCCCGCAGCTCACGCCGGAGGGCATCCTCCGATGGCTCCCCCCGCTCGATCTTGCCGCCAGGGATGCCCCAGCGGTTCCCCCACTTGTGGGTGCGGATCATGAGGACCCTTCCGGCACCGTCATGAACGAGCGCGCCGACCGTGGAGACGGGTCTGGAGGATTTCCGCTTCGCCAGCAGGCCGCGCAGGACGCCCAGATCCGGCACGGTGAGGTCCGGGCGGACGGCGGCAAGCACCTCCGGATGATTGTAGCCGGTCAGCACGGCGATGGAGGCGATGCCGGCATGCCGCGCCGTCTCCACATCATGGATCATGTCCCCGACGAAGGCGGTTTCCTCCGGTGCCAGGCCGTGGCTTTCCAGGATGCGGTGGATCAACTGCCGCTTGTCCAGCACGCCGGCGTAGGTCGCCTCAAAGTGGCCCTTCAGGCCGAACTCGTCCAACTGCCGGGCGAAGGCGACGGCATCCATGGAGGTGAGGACAAAGGTGCGGATGCCCAGCTCCCGGCACCAGTCGAGCTTCTCCCGGGCGTGCGGCAGGACGAAGACCGTGGAGGTCGCGCCGTCGAAGGCCGGACGGAAATGTTCCTCCAGTTCCTCCAAGGCGATGCCGGGCAGCAGCTCGTCATAGAACTCCCGGTAGGGCAGGCGGAACCGCCGCCGGAACTCCTCCCGATCCATGGGGCCGATGCCGTATTTCCCGAGGACGAAGTTGGTGGCTTCGATCACGGGACCGAGGTCGTCCACGATGGTACCGGACCAGTCGAAAATGAGATTGCGGAACATGGAAAGATTCAGCCCAGGGTGAACTTGACGGACTTGATCCGCTCCGCTCCGAGCTGCTCGCGGATGCGGGTGAGCAGCATGGGCTTCATCTGCTCCAGATGAAAGCGCATCGCGGGCTGGGTCACGCGCAGAACCAGGTGGCCGTCCTTGACCGAGACCGGCTCCGCGTGGCGTGAGATGAAATCACCGGCCAGTTCCTTCCAGGCGCTCCGCACCTGGTCTTCGTGCAGTCCGTCATGGGTGCCGGTGGCCCGCAGGACCGCATCCACCCACTTGCCTGCCAGATGGATGCCTGCGGTGAGGTCGTCCGCCTCATCCCCGCCGCGCCATTCGCGCAGGATTTCTTCGCGGATGGCCGCGTGCCGCGCCGTATCTCCACTCCCCCGCTTTCTGGCGGGTTTAGCCATTGTCGCCGATGGCTTCGACCGGGCAGCCTTCCATGGCCTCCACGCACTGGGATTCCTCCTCCTCGTTCTCCGGCTGCTTGTAGACGAAGGAATACCCCTCGTCATCCGCACGGGTGAAGTTGTTCGGTGCGGTTTCCCGGCACAGATCGCAGTCGATGCACTGGCTGTCCACGTAGAACTTGCCGGATACGTTTTCCACATTCTTGTCTTCGATGTCCGCCATGAGGTTCAACAGATTGCTGTGCTCTGGATGCAGGCGGCGGGCCAGCCTTGCAACTGGAAATTTACAATTTCCGGCCCGCGCCTTTCTCTCTGGCTATCCATCCGGGCAGTCCGTAACTTCGCCGCGCACCCCATGAAACCCGAGCCCGACCCCCAATCCGACGGCAAACACGCGAAACCGCGCCGCAGTTTCACCAAGGATAACCGCGTCGAGGATGCGCTGGAAAAGGACCTCTGGGACCTGGATGAACCCGCTCCGGATGCGGCGGCGGAGGAAGAGGAAGCCGCCCCGGAACCCGGTAAAAATCAGGAAGGCCGCACCATCCTCCCCATCACCCCCCGCAGCACCCGCCGCGATCTGGTTTTCAAGCAATCCCCACCGAAAAAGAAGCCGCTGGCCACTCCGGACGAGTCCGAAGGCGCAGGGGCCGCCGAAGAGGAAACCAAGGGTGCCCCGCCGACCTCCGCGGCACCGGACGAGGCGTTCGGGGATCTAGACGATTCTCCGGACGGAGATGCCGAATCCGGGAAAGAAGTGACCAGGATGGATGAGGAGGACACCGAAGATCCCTCCGCGCCTGAAGAGGCTGCAGGATCCTCCGCCCCGGCGGAACCCGTCTCCACCGCGGTGAAAGAGCTGACCAAGGGCCTCTCGAAAGTGGAGCGTCTGGGACTGGTCGGATTCCTGGCACTGGTAGTGGGCGGGCTTTTGTTTTTCCTGGCCTACTCGGTGAACAAGATTCCGGAAAATCAGAAGCCCCTGACGCCCGGGGATCTCCCCATACCGGGAAAAATCATCTCTGCGGACAAGATCAGCAGCTACTGGCGGGAGCCGGACATTTCCGGTGGGGAAACGGTCCGCCGCGGCACCTTGCTGCTGCCGGTCGTGGAGCTGGGCGTCTCCGGAGGACCTGGCGCCGTCCGCGTCCTTTTCCGCGACTCCGACGGCGCGATCGTGGGTGACGGAGTGACCCGCCCCGTCCGCGGCGATGGGACCGTCACCATCGCGGCCACCGCCGGCTTTGACGACCAGGGCATGTTCGCCGCCTACCGCACGGGCGAAACCAAGCCGTGGAAAATCGAAGTCTTCGAAGGAACTTCCGAAAGCGCCCCCGGCAGCGACTTCAAGAAGCTTTTCGAAATCCCCATTTCAACCCAACGACGCTGAACCATGTCCTCGAAGGAAATCACCCCGATCGTGCCGCGCGAAGGCTGGCACGTCATGCACCTGTTCTACCATGTTGACCACGCCCAGTGGTCGCTTTTCAGCGATGAGGAAAAGCGCCAGGCGAAGACGCGGCTGACGGAACTGGTCCAGGAAATCCGTGCCACGCCGGACACCCACCTGCTGATCTTCTCCGTGGCGACACCGAAGGCGGATCTGGGCTTCATGCTGCTGACCCCGGACCTCCAGGTGGCGAACACCTATGAAAAGCAACTCACGCTTTCCCTGGGACCGGAGATCCTGACCCCGGCCTACTCCTACCTTTCCCAGACGGAAAGCTCCGAGTACACCACCACCCGCGAGCAATACGCCGCAGAGACACTGGTCGCCGAAAAGGGTCTCACGGAAGGAAGCGAAGAGTTCGAAAAGGCGCTGAAGGAATTCGACGAGCGGATGGCCCACTACCTGAAACACCGCCTCTACCCGATGCTGCCGGACTGGCCGGTGATCTGCTTCTACCCGATGTCCAAGCGCCGGAGCGGCAACGACAACTGGTACTCCCTGGACTACGACGCCCGGCGCGAGCTGATGAGCGGCCACGCCCGGGTGGGCCGCACCTATTCCGGCCGCATCCTCCAGCTCATCACCGGATCAACCGGCCTGGATGAATATGAATGGGGTGTCACCCTGCTGGCGAAGGACACCATCGACGTGAAGGCGATCGTTTATGAAATGCGCTTCGACGAGGTGTCCGCGCGTTACGCGGAGTTCGGGGACTTCTACATCGGCATGCAGCTTCCGCTGGATGTCCTGTTCCGCCGGATCTGCCTCTGATTTCCAATCCAACAAAAGGCGGCGGTCCGGTCACGGGCCGCCGCTTTTTTTCATTCCCCCCTTTCGAGCGCTTCCAGCTCGGACTGGATGCGCTCGGTGAGCTTGCCCATGTCCTCCTGGTGGCGCTGCATTTTCAGGAATTCATCCGGCTCCACGATCCGGGCACGCGGAGCGCCCTGGGCTTCGCGGGCGCGAAGGGCGAGCTGTTCCTCGCGCTCTTCCTGCTGCTTGCTGGCGGCGAGCGCCGGATCGGTGGTTTCCTTCTGCAGGAGCGCTTCGATGGCCGCGGAGGGCATGACGTAGGAGCGGGTGCGCCCGGAGCGTGACATGGTGATGCCCACCACCTCTCCTTTCAGGTTGGCCACAGGGCCTCCAGCCTGTTCCGGCTCGATGACCATGTCCGTCTCCACCACACTGGAAAAGTCATCCCTCACCTCGTTGAGGCGGCTGCCCATCCGCTCCATCTGCATGAGCCTGCCTTCCGCGAACTGCTGCATTTCCGGGCGGCTGCCGAGGATGACACGGACCGTCTCCTGATTTTTGCCGTCCCTGAGGATGGAAAGCTCGATCTCGGTACCCGGCTTCGCGCCCCACAGCGCGTTCTGCAGCTCACTGAGGCCGGAAATCTCCCGCCCGCCCACTTTCAGGATCACGTCCCCGGACTTCAGTCCTGCGGCACCCGCTCCGGATCCTTTGGTCACACGGCCGATTTTCACGCCGGTGCCATCGTGCCTGGCGGCTTCGATGCCCAGGAAGCCCTGGCTTTCCTTGCGGAGGTTCCGCTCCAACACGCTGACCACGCCATAACCGGCGGGGCGGCCGTCGGGCTGGGCTGCGACGAGGAAGCCGCCGAGTTCCAGGGGAGACGCGGTCCACTTCACCGGAGTGAGGGGCGCACCCTCGATGGTGAGGATGGCGAGATCTTCTTCCTTGTAGACGCCGGTGATTTTCACGGGACGGACCTCCCGGTTCCCATCCTCGACGCGAAAGTCATCCACGGCCCTCATGACCTGGCTCCACTTCGTGAGGATCTTCGTCCCATCCCCGATCACAGTGCCATAGGCGGCCCGGACTTCGCGGCGCGGCCCCTTGTACCAGATGCGGACGGTGGATTTGGCAGCCGCCGAAAGGGAGGGCGAAACCGCCCTGGCGAATTCCTCGCGCTGCTGTTCCACGGTCTTCCGCTCGGCGGGGGTGAGCAGGGGAATTTCGACTTCCTCGCGCTGTTGGCGCGCCCCCGGGAACTGCGCCGGGAGCATGCCGGGCAAAAGCAGGAGGGAAAATAGCAGGGGAAGTCGTTTCATTTGAGGAAATGGTTTCATTTATTTCTTCATCAGGGATTCCAGCGTCACCAGCACCACCTCCACCTCGAGGTTCCGGTCATCCCGGATGATGCCGACCTTCACCTTGTCCCCCGCCAGACGCTTGATGAGGTTTTCCTCGAGCGCCGCACGGTCGCGGATTTCCGCACCATCAATGGAAATGATGATGTCATAGCGTTTGATGCCCGCCTTCGCGGCCGGACCACCCTGTTTCACGCTGGAGACACCGACACCCCGCCCCCTGGTCTCCGCGGTCCCGATGCCCAGCACCGGACGCTCCTGGTTCATCAGCGGGTTCATCTGCAGTTCCCCCCAGGACTCACCGGCCAGCAGGCGGTCCCAGTCCGCCTTGAATCCGTCGATCCCGGCATGGTTGTTGTTCTGCAGCGACACGCCGATGGAGGAGTTGATCCCCACCACGCGGCCCTCCAGATCATAAAGCGGCCCGCCGGAGTCACCGCCGATGAGCTTGCAATCCGTGGTCAGGAAATTCCCCGGCCCCTTTGACATCACCCGCCCGAAGCGGATGGGCGGGGTGCGCGCGGCATCGTAGCCCGCGGCATGCCCCATCGCCACGACCCAGTCCCCGGCCTCCAGGCTCTTGGAAATGCCCTGCTCCATGTGCGGCCACGGCCCCTTTTCCAGGATCTGGACCATGGCGATGTCCTTCGAGTAGTTGGCTCCCAGCACCTTGCCCTCCGTCTGGCGGCCATTCGGGAAGACGACGCTGATATCCTTCGCCCCCTGGATGACGTGGGCGGCCGTCAGGATCAGGCCGTCCTCGCTCACGATCACGCCGGAGCCGGATGAGCCGAGCTGATCCGACACCAAGGCGACCGTCGCCGGCATCGCCTTGATCGCGACATCGGAGACCTTCCGCTCCAGATTCATCAGATCGTCAATGTTCCGTGCAGGTTCCCGGGCTGCCAGCCATGCCAGCGACCATCCCAGAACCAGGGTGAATACGAGAGGCGTCTTCATCGTTGTATAGTTCAACAGCGGCGCGAAACGAATGTTTCGTTTATCCCGCAATCTGAGGTGGAACCTTGTTCCATGACGCGCTAATCTTCACATGCCGATGCCAAAACGCAACCCGTCTGATACGAACCGTCGCCGCAGCTCGCCGGGATTGCTCTCGCTGTTGATATTCTGGCCGTTCCACCTGTTCAACGCGCTGACGCGGCCCTTCGGAACGCCCACACGCATCCTTTCCCGGATGGTGGGCTACCCGCTGGTCGCCGGACTCTACGGACTGGGCGTGCTGGCGGTGGTCTATGGCTTCCGCGCTTCCCGCTACGACCTTTCCAGGCTGCACGCGATGCCGGAGCGCTCGATCATCCTCGACCGCCAGGGCCAGGAAATCGGGCGGATCCACGGAGAAAAACGCTCGATCGTCCCCCTGAAACAGGTATCGGAGGATTTCCGCAAAGCGATCCTCGCCCGCGAGGACGAGCGGTTCCACAAGCACGGCGCGATCGATCTCATCGGCATCGGTCGGGCGGTCATCATGAACCTGCAGGGCAAGCGGCAGGGAGCCTCCACCATCACCCAGCAGCTTTCCTCCGACATCTTCCAACTGAAGCGGGGCGAGAACGGCGACCGGATCAAGCAGTTGGACCGGAAGTTTCTGGAAATCGGCATTGCCTTCCGGATCGAGAAACGGATGAAAAAGGACGATATTCTGGAAGCCTACATCAACCAGATCAACTGGGGACGGCAGATCAAGGGCATCGGCGAAGCGTCCCGGATCTACTTCGAGAAGCACCCGTCACAACTGACCTTGTCCGAGTCCGCGCTGCTGGCGGGCATCGTCCGGGGGCCGGACGCCTACAATCCGTTCAAGAACATGGAGGCATCCCGCCGCGAACGGGACACGACGTTGGAACGGATGGTGGCGGCGAAGGCGATCACCCGCGAACAGGCGGACACCGCCAAGAAGGACGAAATCTCCGTGCGCCCGATGTGGCGGCGCGAGCATGAGGAATCCTACGCCATGGATGCGATCCGGAATGACCTGGAGATCATCCTGGAAAAGGAAAACATCGAGCTGGGGGGGCTGACCATCGTCACCACCATCGACATGCGCATCCAGCAGCGGGGTGAGGAAGCGTTGGACAAGAAACTGCGCGAGGTGGAGCGCTACTCCGGCTACCCGCACCGCACCCGCGGGGCGTGGCGTGACCTGCCGGAGGACAACCGTCTGGGCAAGGAGCCGGACTACATCCAAGGCGCGGCGGTGGTGGTGGAGAACCGCACCGGGGCAATCCTCGCCGTCGTCGGCGGACGGGATGCGGATGAATCCCGCTACAACCGGGCGACCCAGGCCCTCCGCCAGATCGGCTCGCTTTTCAAACCGTTCGTCTATCTGGCCGCGTTCGACGAGGGCCTGCGGCCGGACACCCGCATCAGCGACGGCCCCCTGCAGCCCGGGGAGATCAAAGGGGCGGGAAGCTGGCGGCCCGCGAACTCCGACGGAAAATTCGGTGGCATGGAGCCGGTATCCTACGGCCTGATCCGCTCCCGGAACACCATGTCGATCCGGGTGGGGAATTACGCGGGCATCGGCAAGGTGAAGGAATTCAGCCGTATGGTGGGCTTCAGCACGCCGATGCCGGAGAACCCCGCCTCGTTCCTGGGGGCGTGGGAAGCCACCCCCCGTCAGATCGCCAGCGCCTACACCATCTTCCCGAATGACGGCGTGCGCTACCGCACCTACCTGATCTCCGAGATCAAAGACAAGGAAGGCAACGTCCTCTACCCGAACCAGCCGCTGTCCTACCAAGCCGCGTCCTCCGGCTCCGCGTGGTCCATCTCGAAGATCCTCAACCAGGTGACCTCCACCGGCACCGCCGCCTCCGTCAAGAAGCTGGGATTTGACAAGCCGTGCGGCGGCAAGACGGGAACAACGAACGACTTCAAGGATGCCTGGTTCGCCGGATACACCTCCTCCCTCACCTGTGCGGTGTGGGTCGGCTTCGACCAGCCGAAAAAGACCATCCAGGGCGGCTACGGCGGCACCCTCGCCCTGCCGGTGTGGGTGGACATCATGAAAACGGCGGACCGGCTCGGCTACAAGGCGGGCAACCTGACCACCAAGGTGAATCTGGTTGACTGCCGTCTGTGCCGGCTTTCCAGCAAACGCGCCACCGCCGGCTGCGAGGAAGCGGGCACCGCCTACAACGACTCCGTCCCGGCCGACATCGCCCTGCCAAGGGAAGACCTCTGCCCCATCCACCCCGCGCGCGCGCAGATCGTGAGCGAGGAAGACCTCAGCAACGAGCCACCTCCTCCTGCCCCGCGTGCCAGGCCCATCCAGGACGGCCCCGCCACCCGCCCCACCCAGCGCGAGGAACCACCCCGCCGCGCCGTCCCCGTCCAGGAAGAACCCCGCATCCGCCGGGCACTCCCCGTGGAAGAGGAACGCCCCGCCCTCCGCGCCGTGCCGGTGGAGGAGTGAGAAGGTCAGCCAGCCCGCTACCCCTTACCCCCTGCTGAGGGCGAAGATCACGGCGATGACCGTGATGACGGCCAGCACGGCGAAGAAGATCTTCACCCAGCTCAGCGGATGCTCTCCGGCCATGTTGCCGGTGAAGCCGTTGACCACCACCTGGAATGACTTCGAGCCATAGGTATAGGTGGCAAGCCAGACGGGGACGAGGATGTGCTTGAAGGTGCGGCTGCTGTAGTTGGTGGAGACACGGAGTCCGCGCTGGGTATCGCCCGGCACGGCCCGCTCGCAGATGCGGTACATGGTGGCGTCCATCTGGGAGCGGTTGGTTTCGGAAGCTTTCCTGAGATCGATCTGGTAGCGCTCCACGGTCCATCCGCGGACGAACGCGGGTTCGTAGGGCTTGAGCTGGTCGGTGGTGGGGAAGGGTTCGACTTTCCGAAGGAGCTTCAGGTGCACGCCGACGGTGCCGGGGACGAGGTCGTCATCGAAGAAGTTCGCCTGATGGCCGGAGCAATGTTCCCAGCGGGTGCGACGTTCCCGGCGGGTACCGCCTTTCCCGTCACTCACGGAGACGTAGTAGTAGTAGCCCGCCTCCGCGGACCAACTGGAGCTGGCGTGGGCGTCGAAGGTCCAGTAGGGCAGGTAGATGCCGTGGAGGGTGTCGGTCAGCGCCGCCTTCTTCAGTTTGTTGGGCGCGAACCAGCGGGAGCCATACCACTGCCGCAGCTTGTCCCGGACCTGGGTGGCCGGGATAACGACGGGCAGCAGGCTCTCCGGGGTGATGACGTCCTGCATGTCCGCCACCGGGACGATGGCGGGCGAGCCACAGAAGTCGCAGCGCTGGGCGGCACGGGTGGGATCAAAGATGCTGATGGCCTGGCAGCTCTCGCATTTCACCGACTTTTTCTCCTCCTTCAGGCCTCGCGCCTCCGCGGACACGCTGGCCAGTGCCTCCTCCAGCGGATGCTCCCGGATGGCCGCACCGATCTGGTCCTGCCCCGGTGTCCACGGCAGGACGGTCCCGCAATACGGACAGGCGAGCGCCTGCTTCGACGGGTTCCACTCCGCATCCCCGCCACATTCCGGGCAGGGATGCTTCCTCAGTGCGCTGACCTCGGCCATACCGACTTATTCCGCAAGGAACGCGTCGATGGCCGCACGGGAAATGCGGTAGGCGGATCCGATTTTCTTGCCCTTCAGGTCACCGGCATCAACGGAGGCGATGACGTCCGCCTCGGTGACGCCGAGAAGCTCCGCGGCCTGTGCGGGCGAAAGGAGGTCCGGCGCGATCTGGGCGGCACCGGCCGCCGGGCCACCCGGGAGGGGCGGCGGGCCGGACTGCATGGACTTCATCATTTCCTGGGCCATGCCGAAGCCCATGGCCATCTGCGCGGCATCCGCGCCACTGCCACCGCCGGCGCCGCCTTTCGTCATGGACTCGGCGAGCTGGAACTTCACGTAGTCGTTCAGGTTGCCGATGGCGGACATGCTGGAACGCTTGTCGATGGCGGCCTCCACCTCCGGCGGGACGGAAATGTTTTCGATGAGGAAGGTGGTGACCTCCAGGCCATACTTGGAGATGACCTGTGGATTGATCAGCGGCAGGAGGGAATCCCCCAGCTCCGTGTAGCGGGCGGCGAGGTCGAGCGCGGGCACGCCGCTCGCCGCGAGTGCGTTGCTGAAGATGCTGACGATGCGGGAGCGCATGGTGTCCGCGAACTCATCCAGGCGGAAATGGTGGTCCGTGCCGGCCACCTCACGCAGGAAGGTGGGGGCGTCCACGATCTTGAAATCGAAGGTGCCGAAGGCCCGCAGGCGCACCGCGCCGAAGTCCTTGTCACGCAGCATGATGGGGTTTGCGGTGCCCCACTTGTTGCCGGTGAAGAGGCGGGTCGTGACGAAATAGACGTCCGCCTTGAACGGGGATTGGAATCCATACTTCCACCCCTTGAGCTTCGTCAGGACCGGGATGTTCTCCGTGACCAGCGAGTGCTTGCCGGGGCTGAAGGTGTCCCCGTACTGCCCGAGATAGACGAACTGGGCCTGCTGGCTTTCGCGGACGATGAGCTGCGCGCCGTTCTTGATCGCCTTGTCATCGTCCGGGAACCGCCACGCGAGGGTGTCGCGCGAGTCGTCCATGAACTCGATGATCTCCAGCAACTCCCCTTTGATGAATCCGAGAATGTCCATAATCTGGTTTTGAATGATTGGGGGAACTATGGATTTCCCGCTCCTTCTGAGAAGGAAAATCCCATTCCCTTACAAACAATCGGGAGCTTTCGACCACCGGCCTTCCGTCACTCCAGGCCGCGCTCGTTCACCTCATCCTCATCCCAGCCGAGGTAGTGTCCGAGTTCATGGAGGAAAGTGGTGCCGACCTCGTCACGGAAGTCCTGTTCGTCCTCCTCCACCCATTCCCAGATGTTTTCCACGAAGATGCGGATCCGGGGAAGATCCTCCGGGGAAGGTTCATCGAGCAGGCAAACGCCTTCGAAAAGACCCAGCTCATCCCCGGCCAGCTCCGTATCGAACGCGCCGTGGCCAGGTTTCGCTTCGAAAGTGATCACGCATTTTTCCGCCGCTTGCTGCACATCCGGAGGGAGGATGCGGACGACCGCTTTCACTTCCTCGTCCGCCCACTCGCTCAGCGTTTCAAATTCCATGCCCCGCTCTACGGGATTTCCGGATGGGATTCAATCACAGGATGATCGTCCGCCCCACGATCGTGCTATGCCGCGGCCCCTTGTAGGACGGGGGAAACTGGTGTCTCTTCTGAAAGGTCAGCCGCCCGTGGGGCGTAGTGGCAGCGCGTGTTTTTCCGATGAGAATCCTGACTCCCAGCACATTCGCAGTCGCCGCCATCTTCATGGCAGGCCTGCCCCTGCATGCCCAGGACGCTGCTCCCAAGGAAGCCGCAACTTCAGCACCCGCTCCAGCACCCGCTCCAGCACCGAAGCCCGAGGCAGCGGATGTCCATCCCGGAAAGATCATCTGGGAAAAGCACTGCGTGGACTGCCACGGCCAGAACGGCGAAGGAGTGAAGAACAAATACGAAGACCCTCTCCATGGTGACAGGACGCTCGCGTCCCTCGCCAAGCGCATCGACAAGACGATGCCTGAAGATGAGGAGGAGCTGCTGGACGCCGTGCAGTCCGCCCAGGTGGCCGACTACATCTACCACGCTTTCTATTCCGAAAAGTCGCGGGAACAGTCCACACCACCGGCCAAGCAGAGTTTTTCACGCCTCACCGCATCCCAGTTCAGGAACTCGGTGGCGGATCTGTTCGCGGATTTCCAGCCGGTCTGGACGAAGGAGCGCGGCCTGAGCGTCCGCTTCACCAGCAAGGGAGTGACCGCGCTCCAAGGCATGGGTGGCGGCCGCAATACCGTCATGCGGAAGGATGGGCAGGTTTCCTTCAACTGGGGCGAGCAAAGCCCCGTGCCGGAAGTCCTGCCGAGTGACGAATACTCATCCAAATGGGAAGGCTCCGTCATCGCCGAGGAAACCGGCGTGTATGAGTTCGTCATCAAGTCCCAGAACGGCGTGCGCCTCCACGTCAACAACTGGCGCGACCCCATCATCGACGGCTGGGTCAGTTCCGGTCCGGACATCCGTGAGGAGAAAGGCACCATCTTCCTGCTCGGCGGGCGGTCCTACCCGATCACGCTCGAGCATTTCAAATTCAAGGAAAAGGCGTCCTCCATCGAGCTGCTGTGGAAAGCCCCGAACGGCGTGCTGGAGGTCATTCCGCAGCGCAATCTCGTCCCCTACTCCACGCGGGAGACGCTGGTGGTTTCCACCCCGTTCCCAGCAGACGACTCCAGCGACGGCTATCCCCGCGGCACCTCGATCTCGAAAGCATGGTTCGATGCGGTCACCAGCGCCTCGATGAGCGCGGCGGACATCATCGCCGACCGGCTCGACTCGTTCATGTGGACGAAGAAGGATGACCCGGAGCGCATCAACAAGATCAAGAGTTACTTCCGCGGTGTGGCCTCCATCGCCTTCCGCCAGAACCTCTCCGACGAGGAATACAACACCCTCATTGAAGCCCGCTTCGCAGCAACTCCGGACAAGCCGGACATCGCCGTCAAACGCGTGGTGCTGGCGATCCTGACCTCCCCGAGGTTCCTCTACCCGTCCGCCGCCGAGGAAGGGCAGCCAACCCAGCAGATCATCGCCTCCCGCCTCGCGCTGACCATGTGGGATTCCGTACCCAGCCGCGACCTGTTCCGCAGGGCGAACGAAGGGAAGCTCGGCACCGAGGAACAGATCCGTGCCTATGCCAATGGCATGCTGTGGGACCCCCGGGCAAAGGAAAAACTCCATGGCTTCTTCCACCATTGGCTGGAGATGAAGGATATCCACAACATCGCCAAGGATTCCAAGACCTACCCGGACCTCAACGACGCCGTCCTAGCCGATCTCCGCCGCTCGCTCGATTTCTTCATCGACGACATCGTCTGGAACGGATCCGGCGACTACCGGCAGCTCCTGAGCGCGGACTACATGGTTCTCAACGACCGGCTCGCGAAGTTCTACCAAAAAGAATCCGTCGGTCCCGACTTCAAAAAAGTCCACCTCGAAGGCAGCCAGCGCGCCGGGGTGCTGACCCATCCCTACCTGCTGACCTCCTTCGCCTACTTCAAGGACACCTCACCCATCCACCGGGGCGTGTTCCTGACCCGCAGCATCGTGGGCCGCGCGCTCAAACCCCCGCCGGAGGCCGTGGAGTTCAAGGACGCGCATTTCGACCCGACCTGGACCATGCGTGAAAAGGTGACGGACGCCACCCGCTCCGCCGCGTGCATGGGCTGCCACTCGGAGATCAACCCCCTCGGCTTCGCCCTCGAGCAGTACGATGCCGTCGGCCGCTGGCGGGAGATGGACAACAACAAGCCGATCAACACGGCCAGCGACTATCCGGACGACAACGGCGGCACCATCCGCATCGCCTCACCGAAGGACATCGCCGCCTTCGCCATCGGCAGCGACACCGCGAAGAAGACCTTCATCAAGCACCTCTTCCACCACACCAACAAGCAGCCGCTGGCCGCCTTCGGCAAGGACACGGAGAAAAACCTCGTCCAGAAATTCGCCGAGCGGGGCTATAATGTGCGGGACCTGCTGGTGGAGTCCGCCCTCATCGCCACGACCCAGGGCATGCAGCCTGCTCCGCCGAAGGAGACCGCCTCGAACTGACCTGAATCCCGTCACTTTCCTGGAATAAACCACCGGACCACGCCTCCCAAACGTTCCCATCACTTTTTCACCGCCCCACCCGCCATGACCTCCATCCCACGCCGCGATTTCCTCCGTCACCTCGGTATCTCCGCCGCAGCCCTGCCATTCATCGGCGGACTGGGCAGCCTCTATGGCAACCAGGGTACCGCGCCGCGCAAGAAGCGGCTGGTCATCATGTTCTCCCCGAACGGCACGGTTCAGGAGAAATTCTGGCCGGATGCGGCGGGCAAGGATTTCCAATTCAAGTCGATCCTGGAACCGCTCGCCCCGTTCCGGGACAAGACCCTGCTCCTGAAGGGCGTCTACAATAAGATCCAGGGCGACGGCGACCGCCACATGCGCGGCATGTCCTGTCTCCTGACCGCGACGGAACTCGCCCCCGGCAACATCCAGGGCGGCTCCGACACCCCGGCCGGCTGGGCCAGCGGCATTTCCATCGACCAAGAGATCAAGAATTTCCTCCAGGGCAAGGCGGAGACGCAGACGCGCTTCGGCTCGCTCGAGTTCGGCGTGGCCGTGCCAAAGCGCGCCGATCCTTGGACCCGGATGTCCTACGCGGGCGCCAACAAGCCCGTCGCCCCGATCGACGATCCGTCCCAGATGCTCGGCAAACTGTATGGCAAGATGCAGGACAAGGAAGGTCTCGTCAGCGTGCTGGACCACGTGAGCGGCGACCTCAAACGCATTTCCACCAAACTCAGCAGCGAAGACCGTGCCCTGCTGGACGAGCACATGAACCTGGTGCGCGAGATGGAGGGCGAGATCGCCCGCCAGAGCCAGCAAAAGGACATGGGCCACCCGATGCCGGAGATCGACCCGACCATCGAGCTGGTCAACGACAACACACCACAGATTTCCCGCATGCAGATCGACCTGCTGGTGAATTCCTTCGCCAACGACATGGCCCGCGTGGCCACGCTGCAATACATGCGCTCCGTGGGTGAGGCCCGCATGAACTGGCTGGGTGTGCAGGAAGGCCACCACACGCTTTCCCACGAGCCGGACAACAACGCGGACGCGCAGGCGAAGCTGGAGAAGATCAACCTCTGGTTCGCCGGAGAGTTCGCCTACCTCGCGAAGCGCCTGGCCGACACTCCCGAGCCTGGCGGACAGGGCAGCATGCTGGACAACACGCTGCTCGTCTGGACCAACGAACTCGGCAAGGGCAACAGCCACACGCTGGATGACATCCCGATGGTGCTCCTCGGCGGTGGCGGTGACTTCACCATGGGCCGCTCCCTGGTGCTCGACAAGGTCCCGCACAACCGTCTCTGGATGACCATCGCAAAGGCCATGGGCCACGACCTCCAGAGCTTCGGCAACACCGCCCTTTCGAATGGCGGCGCGCTGGATCTGGTCACCGTCTGAGGACGGGCGGAGTCACTTCCGGTATTGGTTCGGTGTCACCCCGTGATTGCCGCGGAAGTCGCGGCAGAAATGGGAAACGTTCCGGTAACCCACCTTCCTCGCCACCAGCTCCACGGCATCCGTGTGGGTCCGCAGCAGTTCCGCGGCGCGTTCCATCCGCACGCGCTTCAGGAACGCGTGGGGTGAAATTTCCAGCCGCTCCCTGAACAGGCGCGTGAGGTGGCTCGCGCTGACGAAGCTGACATTCTGCGCCAGCCACTCGACATCGATCCCGCTGGCGTAGTGGGTGCAGATGAACGACGTCGCCCGGTCCACTGGATGGATGTCCGGCACGACCTGTCCCTGCGCGCTCGCGACCCGGAACCATCCGGCTTCCAGGTGGTGGTGCGTGGCCTGCTCCGCAACCCATGACTCGTCGGAAGCCCAGGCTTCAATGAGGAATTCATGCTCCCGGTAGAGGGTCATCAGGCTCGGCCAATAGACTTTCTTCACGTGCCGGATCCATTCGCCGAGGTCTCCCGCCACGGCCTCCCAGCAGTGCGACAACGCGGCGACACCAGCACTTTCCACCAGGGATCGGTGCAGCTTCATGTCCTCCGCATGGAACGCCGGATAGTCTCCCTGCATGGCGTGATCCTTCATCAGGGCGAGATGGCCGAGGAACATCCGGTGCAGCGCACTGCGGTCCGGATGGCCGCCCAGGCGCACCGCCGCGAACGCCTCCAGCGTGGAGCGGAGGCGGCACAGGTCATGCAGTTCCTGCAAATTGTCGAATCCAGCCACGGCGGGTTACGGGTTGATGCCGGATTGCACCGCCGGTCCGCTCGGGAAGCGAGTCAAAATCCCTTCACATGGCCGTGTCCCAGTCCTTCGCTGATCCTGGCGGTCCGGGTGAGAGTATTGCCGCTTTCCCTGATACGGACCACGGCACCGGCGGCATCCGGAGAAATTTCCCCGAGTGTCATCCCGGTACCACAATCTTCGAATCCGTTGCCGCTGATGTCGATCAGATCGACCAGCCCGCCCATCCATACGCCTTCATCGAATCCGCGGAAAGCATTCGAACGGATCTCCAGCCCGGCGGACTGGTCCGGCAAATGGATGCCGGTAGCAGGCTGGCCGTCTTTCCCCGCCGCACGCGAGAAGGTGTTGTTCCGGATGACAACCTTCAGATCATTCCGCCCCAACGAAACGCAGTGCGGATTCTTGTAGAGGGTGAACCCGCGGAGGCACCCGCTGACGGCGTTGTTCTCAAACAGGATGTTGCCTTCCTCGAAGCAGTTCTTGTCCTCGTAACCATCGACCATGGCGAGGCCGGAACGGAAGCCATCGATGATGTTGTTCCTGACGATGCTGCCGCACGCGTAGCCCTCGATGACACCGACCCCCATGGTGCCTCCACGCGTGACATGCGTGTAGTAGTAGTCCGCGGAGTGGGGCACCGTGGTCGTGAGCCGGTTGTCCGTGATCCGCGTGTTGCGGCCGCAGGTGATGATGCCCTGGGCGCTGGCCGTAACCGTGTTCCCGGATACCTCCGTGTCGTAGCAGGCCTGCTGGACCTTGATGCCGGACCAGATGCAGTTCGACGCGGTGCAGTTACGGATGAAACAACCGATCGAAGGGATGCCGCCTCCCGCCTCCACCGAAGCGCTGCGGGTGATATTGAACGGATGGGTTCCGCCGTTGGCACTGCATCCCTCCAGCCCGCTGGCCGTGCTGCTGATGATCTTGAACAGATTGTAGTTCGAGAAGTTTTTATAGACCTTTTCCTTGGCGTCGAGGACGGCCAGAAGCTCCGGTGAAAGCTCCACCCGGAAATTGCGGACGGTGGTGTTCCGGACGTAGATCGCATAGACCACCGAAAGGTCGGGCGTGCCGTCCTTCTTGAACGATTCGGTGTTCGTCGTGAAAGCGATGTTCTCCAGCAGGCAGTCCTTCGCATAGCGGACGCGGAAAGGCATATGGCAGTCCCGGGTCCCCTCCACGGCGAAGTCGCGGAGGGTCACGTTCCTGACCAGGGACAGCTTGCTCACAGTGGTGGACTTCCGCTGGACGAAATCCTTCCCGAGGGACGGAGGTTCGCGGCTATCGTCCTTGAAGTAGCCGGGAAAGATCCGCTTGCCGGCGGTGGTGAGCTTCGGACCGTCGATGGACTTGACGGTATCGAACTCGCCGTAGAAGCAACTGGATTTCCGGGTCCGACCGAGCACCCAGTCCGTTGCATAGTGGAGTCCGGCGGTGCCTTCGCGGATCATGGAGTTTCGCTGGCCGCGGATGAGGATGTCATCCCCGGCAGTCAGTCCATCGGCGGATTCAAGATCGATTCCGTCTGAGAAATCCACGATGTCAGCAGCAACGGGCACCTCTTTCCCGGCCTCGCCGTTGATGTCAAAAAGACGTGTTCCGAGGGGAACGAACACGGTGCCTTCCCCCGCCCCGCGGAGGGTCATGCCATCGGAAAATTCCACCCGGGAGGTGAGGTAGCGGCCCTCGGGGACGTTCACCGTCGGCGAATCCGCGAATGCCTTTCTGATGGCGGGCGCCCAATCGTCGCCCTTCTTGTGGTCGGCATAGTCAGCAAGGGAGACTCCGGTGTCCGCCAGAGCCGGGGAGATGCAGGAGAGAATGACAGCTGCCAGCGCCGCCGGTTTGAGCAATGGAATCATGGGAGTAATGTTGCCGGGTTATTTGAGGGCGTCTTTTCCTTTGGTATCGATAATGCCGCCGTAGGCGGAGCCACCGCCGCCGAGGTAGCCGCCGGACGCGCCGTTGGCATCCTGGCTGACCCAGAAGGAATAGAGGCTGCCATCCGTGAGGTGGAAACGGAAGCGGACGGATTTGCCACGGAGCTCTTCGAGGTTTTCCGCACCTTTCCAGATGACTTCGTGGAGGGTGCTGTCTGCCTTGATGGTGACGCTGTTCTCCTTGGTGAAGGGAGCGATGGGTTTCCCTTTTTCATCAAGAATCTCGACGCGGAGTTCCCCTCCCGGGTTGCTGATGTTCACGAAAAGATGGCGGCCGTTGAAGGCGACGGGCCGGGTGGTGAGGGTGCCGGATTTCCCGGTGGCGTCCATGGATGCGAAGCCGTCCCGGCGGAGGGTGGCCATGCCGATGGAGGCGCCGGTGTACATGCCGCGGTGTCCGTTCGGCGCGATGCCGGAGTAGCCGCAGTAGGGGAACCAGAGCTTGTCATCATGGACGAGCATGACGCCGTTGGTGCCGTGGAGATAGGCTCGGTCGTGCTGTCCGTCCTGGCGGCTGGCGGCGATGAAGGGCCTGCGATCATCAGGCCGCGACCAGTGAAAGCCATCGCGGCTGAAGCCGAGATGCAGCTCGGTGATCTTCGGGAACTTCCCTTGTTCGCAAACCCGGTTCGTGGGACCGAGCAGGACGTAGTGCTCGCCAAGGAGGATGCTCTCATAGGCGACGGCGTTGAGGCTGTAGAGCTGGGGGGCATTATTGATCGCAGGATCGGGCGGATCGAGCTTGTCCGCGTTCGTCCAATAGACGGACTTGTCCCGCCCGGCGGAGCCGGTGAAGGCACGGCTTTCATGGTAGTAACGGGCGCGGCCACGGTCGGTGTTGCGCTTGATGCTCTGGACCCAGACGTTGCGGAACGGGTTATGGAAGAACGACGAGTAATCTCCGGAATCCCCTGCGGGGATGCCGGACGACCAGACGAGGCCGTCGGGTGAGGTATGGAGCGTGTGGCCTTTCCCGCGCTGGATGATGGCCTTGTAGCGTTGGGAAGGATCCTTCGCGGCCAAATCGAGCCAGATGGCGTTGTCCTTCCCGGCGAAGTCGGAGCCTGCGGGCAGGATGATGTTATCTCCGGAAAGCCCGAGCTGCGGACGGGTCCAGTGGATCAGGTCCGGACTGGTGGCGAGCGCCAGCCCACCGCGCCAACTGGCGGTGTAGAACATCTCGAAATGGCTCTTGGCAGGATTGTAGAACACCCCGCCGTGACCAAGGTAGGTGACGGCCTGGTCCTGTCCCTCGATCCCGGTGGGTTCGAGTTCGTGTTTGGTTCCCGGCTTGAAGACGGGGTTGGTTCCGTGCTTTTCCGCAGCGTGGAAGGTGCGGGTGAGGTCGGTGCTTTCGACCAGGAAGTCATCGACGAAAAGCTGGCGGCCGATGTTGATGGGGATGACGGCGGGAATGTTCTTCTTTTCCAGATACGGCACCGGCATGGGTTCCGCGGACTTCGGGTCCAGATCCTTCGGCGGCCATTGCTCGGCAAGCTGGATGCCGTTGTTGGGAAGATACGCACCTTTCCGCGCCCCCCGCCCTTTGAAGACAGGGATCTGTCCCGCTGAACCCTGGGTGACGAACTCTTTCGCGAGGATATCCGCCTCCGTGAACTTCGCGAAGAGGATCTCGCGCTGCTTCGAGCGTTCGCGGTCGTGGATGATGTAAATGCGACCGTCCGGTGCCTGGAAGCCGTCGGGATAGGAAACGTCCTCGCGCTCGTCGATGACCAGCCCGCCTTTCCATGTCTTCCCGTCGTCATCGGAAAGATAGGCGGTCATGTGGGTGCGCTCAAACTTCCGGTCGAGCGGGCCGTTCTTTACGAGCAACAGGTTCCCGGACTGGAGGCGGCGGAAGAAGAAGCGCGAGCTGGGGTTCTTGATCTCCGAGGGCACGGGTTCGCTCCACGTCGTGCCCTGGTCACCGGAGTAGGACTCCATGATACCATCGCCATTGCGGGCGAGCATCCGCAGGCGTCCGTCCTTGAGCTCGACCAGCATGTGCTCGTCAAAGCGGGGCTTCGGGAATGCGACGCCGCCGCGCCGGGTCCAGGTTTTCCCCTGGTCGCTGGAGGCGAACCAGTGGGCCATGCGCTGGTCATCCAGTTCCGGGTAGGCGTCTCCGAAGACCGGCTTGATGTGCCCACGGTCCCACAGGGAAATGGGCAGCATCCAGTCGCCGTTGGTGAGGACGGTGGGCTTGTTGAGGGACATGCCGTGCCAGATGCGGCGGGGCGCGGACCAGGTGGGCTTTTCGTCATCGGGATTCTCGCAGGTGATGGCCCAGACACCGGCCCGGCCATCGAACTGTTCCAGCGACTGGTCATAGAACATCCAGAGCTTTCCGGTGGGATCCGTCCAGAAGTTGCCGACGATGACGCTGCGGTTCAGCCCGGTCACCGTCCGGCCAGGGCGGATGACCATGCGCGGGTGGGACCACGTTTTCCCATCGTCATCGCTGGTGGCGGCGATGAAGTACGCGAGCGGACTGTCACCGCCGCCGACCCATGCGGCCCACAGCCGGCCCTTCGGCGTGCGATCCATGCCGATGACCATGGCGTAGTCCTGCTGCTCCTCGGAATATTCCGGACCGGGGTTGAAGTTGATTTCGGTGGGTTCGAGCGTGAGATCGAGGATGCTCCGGGGCACCGGGCTTTCAGCACGAACGAAGCTCCAGGAAAGGAAAAGGGCGGACAGGAGAAGATGGCGCGTCATGGGTTCGGAATGAGTTGGGTTCGTGCGAGGGTGAGGATCTGCTGGTAGCCGTTGCGGAGGATGGAGAGGTCGGAGTCGATGGCGATGTGGGTGAAGCCGAGTCCGAGATGGTGATGATACTGCGAATGGTCCCGCACGAGGATCCCGGTAGCCTTACCATGGGCGCGGGCGGCTTCATTCACCCGCCCCAGGCATTCGGCGTAGGTGAAGGCGGCGGCTTCGGGCCGGGCATTGAGGTCGAACTGGAGATCCGCTGGCCCCACAAAGAGCACGTCGATGCCCGGCACCGCGGCGATCTCCGAGGCATGACGGACGCCCTCGATGGTTTCGATCTGCGCCATGATGAGTGGGGGCGTGATCTCCGCGGCGGAGGACGGAGATTGGAGGCCGTAGCCGTAAGCGCGGGAACTGCGGGAGTATCCCCGGTTGCCGCGGGGGGCGTAGTGGGCGGCACTTACCAATGCCTCCGCTTCCGCGGCGGAGTTGATGCGCGGAGCCATGATGCCATCGGCACCCCAGTCGAGCACGCGGGCGATGAGATCCGGATACGGCGCGCCGACCCGGACGATGGCTTTCACGGAGGTGCCGGAGATGGCCCGGAGCTGGTCGGGGATGGCAGCCTCCGTCGCGTTGCCGTGCTCCAGGTCAAGAAGCAGCCAGTCAAAGCCGGAGCGGGCCGCGATTTCCGCGATCACCGGGGAACCAATGGAAAGCCAGGAGCCGATCATGGAGGGAGGTGGTTTATCGGAGGGATGAAATGGGGAGGTCCCCGCGCAGGCCGGCGAGGGCTTGGCAGAGGCGCTGGTGGGTGAATGTCTTCAGATCCACACCGTCATTGATGAGGAAGAAACTGTTGCTCCGGTCGAAGTAACCCGCGCCGATGCGGATGACGGACTTCACCAGCATGTTCCGCAGGAGATGCAGCCAGAAGCGGCGCTGGTGCTCAGGGGGAAGCGCCCGCCGGGTCTGGTAGGATGCGAAGGCGGGCGCAAGAACCTGCGCGCCGTGAAAGCAGGCGAGCAGCGAGAAGTCATCCATGGGATCCCCGGAAATGGCATCGTCCCAGTCAATGAAGGCGAGGATTTCATCGGGGGTGCCGAGGATATTCCAGAAGGCGAGATCCTTGTGCACCAGGCAACCCCGGGGCAGATCGAGCAGGGTCTGATGGGCGATGATCTCACGGCGGATGGCCGATGTTTCCACAGGGGACAGGAAGGACTCCCGCTCGAGAAAATGGAGATGCCGGTCGAGATGGAGGAAGAAGTAGTCGCCGTAGGTCGGGTGCCATCCCTCCAACGCGCCTTCGGTGGACCTGAAGGGACCGAAGCCCGCGGGACAGAGAGATTGCCAGGTTGCGATGGCGGCGCCGATGGCCTCCGAAGCGGAATGAAGATCGAGGGTGCCTGCCTTGAAATGGTGGTTGATGTCCGGCGCATCGATCCGGCGCATGATCTGCCATGCGAAGGGAACCTCCGACCTTGAGGCATCGGCCGCGAAGATCTCCGGCGTGGGGATACCCAGCGCGCGCACCGTTTCCTGGACCCGCGATTCGATGGCCAGGTAGCCGTCATGCTCCGGGCTGTCGTCGATGCGGATGAAAAGGGACCGCCCTCCGCAGGTGGCGGTGAAGGTGACGTGGTTCCCCTGCCCCGGCCCCTCGCTGATTTCCGCAGGAGCTGAAAACCGGCGCTCCACCAACGACTCCACCATCCGGGATAGGGTGGCGTGGTCATGGCCGGAGCTGCCATGGAACGCGGCGGGGCGGTCACATTTCCAGTAGTAGGTGCCCGCACGGAGCGGTGGGGTGGAAGAGGGCATGGCGGTGGATCAGGCTTCTTCCGAGGCGATGGGTTCCACGGGAGTGGAGGATCTGACCGGCCGCTTCCGCCACCAGGTTGCGAGGAGGCTGCCGAGCAACGTCTGGGTGATGGCGCTGAACACGGCGGGAACCGCGGCCAGCGGCTGGAGCGGGAAATTCTGCTTCGCCAGCACGGCGGCCAGTCCGCCGTTCTGCATGCCCACCTCGATCGAGATGGTGCGGGCGATGTCCTCCGGATAGCGGATGAATTTCGCGACAACGTAGCCGATCCCAAAGCCCAGCGCGTGGAGCAGGACAGCGGCGATGGCCAACGTGCCCGCGTTCTCAATCACGGAGCTGGCGTTCTGCCCGACGATGCTCCCTGTGATGAACATCAGCGCGACGACTGACACCAGCGGGCCGATGGGCTTGATCCTCGCGGTGGCGGCGGGGAATTTCCAGTTGCAGAAGACTCCGAGGAGGACGGGGATGACCGCGATCTGGAGCGTGGAAAGGCAAAGTTGGAGGGCATCCACCGGGACGTATTGTCCGGCCAGCGCCTTGCACCACAATGGGGTGGTGATGAAGGCGACGAGCGTCGAAGCAAGTGTGATGATGACGGCGAGCGCGACGTTGGCGCGGGCCAGGTAGCAGATGACATTCGACGCGGTGCCGGACGGACAGCTCGCGACGAGGATGAGGCCGACGGCGAAACCGGGATCCAGTTTCAGGAGGTGGGAAATGCCCCACGCGGAGAGAGGCATGATGGTGTAGTGGGCGATGAGTCCGACAGCGACACAACCGGGCATCCTGAAGATGCGGCGGAAATCATCGACGGTCAGCGTGAACCCCATCCCCAGCATGACCGCGCTGAGCGCCCAAACCACCCACGGACCGCTGAACCAGGTCATCGCCTCCGGCTTGACGAGGCCAATGACGGCAAAGGAGATCACCCATACGGGATAGAGATCGGTGAAGCGGCTGATGAGTCCGTGCATGTCGTTGTCCCATCACGGTCAGGATACCGTGGCAGGGCAAGTCCCTTGCGGCGATGCTTGCCGGTTGGATTCGGACAGAACACACGGATGATCGTTTCAGAACATTTCAGACGGGATCATCCCGCGCTGATCAGGCTCCCGGATGCACCCAAGGCGCACGGTAGGGCCGCGCGAGCAGCGCGTTCGCTTCATCATCCTCGATGACCTTCGCGCCATCCCAGCGGAGCGTCCTGCCCAGCTTCATCGCATTGTTCGCGAGGATGCACGCCGCGCTGGAGATGTGGCCTTGCTCGATGTCGGCCACCGGCTTGCCACGCGACTGGATGTTTTTCAGCAGGTCGATCATGTGGCCGCGGATGGCCGGGGCGACGTGCTTCTCCAGATCCTTCTCGGTCTGGTCCTCGACATACTTATCCAGCTCCATCACGCAGTCGCGGTGGATGGCCGCCTCGCCCTTCGCCCGGGGGATGAAGTCATAGGAATTCACGCTCGCCTTCAGCGTGCCCTTCTCACCGTAGAACGTCGCCCCCCACGGATACTTGGGATCCGGCGCATCACCCCAGGAACGGTGGCTCCAGATGACGTTCAGTTCATCGAACTCGAAGGTCGCGGTCTGCGTATCGGAAATGTTCGCCGCGCTGGCCTTGTCCATGAAGATGCCGCCGCTGCTGCTGATGCTTTTCGGCGAGCCGAGATCCAGCATCCACCGCACCATGTCCAGCATGTGGACGCACATGTCACCGACGATGCCGTTGCCATACTCCATGAACGCCCGCCAGCTCCGCGGATGGACGGTCGGAACATAGGGCCGCATGGGCGCGGGGCCGGTCCACATCTCATAGTCGAAGTTCGCCGGAGGAGTGCCCGCAGGCTCGTTCTTTTTCGAGCGCATGTGGTAGTAGCAATAAATCTCCACGTGCGAGATCTTGCCGAGCTTGTCCGCCTTGATGATGTCGTTCATCGCCTCGATCAAATGCGGCGTGCTGCGGCGCTGCGTGCCCACCTGGACGACTCGGCCATGCTTCCGCGCGGCGGCCAGCATGGCGGCGCTCTCCGCGACATCCACGCCGGTCGGCTTCTGCACATAGACGTCCGCGCCGGACTCCACCGCGGCGATCATGTTCAGCGCGTGCCAATGGTCCGGCGTGCCGATGATCACCATATCCAGGTCCTTTTCCTTCAGCATCTCACGGTAGTCGCCGTAGAGCCGCGGCACCTTCTTCGACACTTGGCGGGAGGCGACCAGATCGCCCGCTTCCTTCAGCATCACGGAGTCCACGTCACAGAGGGAAACCACATCCACCGGCGAAACCTGGATCAGGCGGAGCAGATCACACTTCCCATACCATCCGGAGCCGATCAGCCCGACGCGGTGCTTTTTGTCCGAAACCTCCTCCGCGAACAGCGACTTCCGGGTGAGGATGAACGGGGCCGCCGCGAGGCCAGCGGTCTGGAGGAAATTCCTGCGATTCATTCCCCGAGATTTACCCGCGATGCCAAGGTGCCGCAAGGATTCTGACACCTCCGGGCCAATGCCGCAGCCGGGGACCGCCGAACTTGCTTGAAATCCCCCTCCTCCTCCCCATGATGGCGGGAACCCATTTTTTTCCGCACGTGAAACCCCCGTCCGTTTTCCTCGTCTGTTTGCTGCTCCTGAACCAGGCATCAGCCGCCGTCTATTTCCTGAACTTCGGCAACGGAGGTGACCCGCTCAACGTGCCGACCACGGTTCAGGATCAGACCAACAGCCCCTATCACACGGAGAACCCGTCCTTCGCGGGAACCGTCTGGAACAACCTCACTACGGCGGATGTCGGCAGCGGCATCGTGGACGCCGCAGGAGCTTCATCCTCTCTCGGGATCAACCTCGGCGTCGCGCCTTCGACCGGATCCACCAGCATCAACCTCGCCGCACAGCCCGGCGGGCACTCCGCGGTGACAGGGACGGCGTTCAGCTCGAACATCTATGCCAACAATTCCGTCGGCAGATACGCGATTTTCTCCAACTCCACGGCCAACAACGCGACCACCAACCGGATCGCCCTGGGCCTGCAGATCTCAGGCCTTGCGGCGGGCACCTACGACATCTACACCCTCACCCGGAACACCAACACCTCAAGCGCGCAGACTTTCCAGGTTCATCTGGGAACCAGCGCAAGCGCGGGAAATTTCGACTTCTCCGGCTACTCTTCCGAGTCGATCAGCATGAGCACCGGTGCGAACACCGCGTGGGTGGACAACACGAACTACCTGAAGCAAACCATCACCATCGCGGATGGAGAATTCCTCAACATCGCGGTCGACGGGACGTCCGGACAGACGCGCGGGTTCCTCAACGCGATCCAGATCGTACAGGTTCCGGAGCCGTCGTCATTGCTGACGGCGGGCATGGCCGGATCCTTCGCCTTCCGGCGACGGAGGAGGTAGGCCAATTCAGGCGAAGCCGGGCACGGACGCCTTGCTGCTGCTGCCGAACTCGTCGATCTCCACGCCCATCTTCTGTGCGACCTGCACGAAGAGGTTGGCCAGCGGGGTGTTGTCCTTCGCGTCGCAGGCGATGTGCTGGCCGTGCTGGAAGCCTCCACCTGCCAGCAGTACCGGCAGGTTCCGCCAGTCGTGGCTGTTCGCGTTGCCGAGGTTGCTTCCGAAAAGGACGGAGGTGTTGTCGAGCAACGTGCCGCCGCTTTCCGATTTCCCCTTCAGGGAGCCGATGAGCTTGCCGTAGGCGGTGAGCTTCGCCTTCTCGATCAGTTCAAGCTGGCGGATCTTCTCCGGATCCTGGCCGTGGTGGGAAAGGTTGTGGTGGTCCATGCTGACACCGGGCACCGGCGGCACGTCTCCGCGACCCTGGATGAGGATGGTGATGAGCCGGGTGCTGTCCGTCTGGAGGGCCAGGGGCACCAGCTCGAAAAGCAACTGCGTGCGGCCGATGATGTCGTTCGCCTCGCTGACGTCGGCGGAGATTTTCTCCTCCATGTCCGGCTTCGGCTTCTGGACCCATTCCTCCGCCGTTGCCAGGCGGCCCTCCATCTCACGGACGGAGGTGAAGTATTCGTCGAGCTTGTCCTTGTCCCCGGCACCCACCTTCGAGCTGAAGCGCTTCGCCTCCTCCCCCACGCTGTCCATGATGCTGCGGCCCTCGCGGAGCTTGCGCATCTGCTTCTCCACCTCCGCCTTGCTGCCGTTGATGAAAAGTTTCGCGAACACCTTGGAGGGCGTCGTTTCCGCCGGGATCATCACCCCGCTGCGGGTGTAGCTCTGGCTCACGCCGTTGGTCCCCAGCACCAGCGAGGAGTAGCGCGTCTGCAGGCCGATCTTCTCCGCGATGGACTGGTCGATCGAGATGGTGTTGCGGAACCCACCCATGCCCGGGTGGCGGGCGGAAGTCAGCCAGGTCTGCTCGGAGGCATGGCCGTCCGGCCCGGACTGCTCCGGATGGGAAAGGCCGGAGAAAATGGTGAAGTCATCCCGGTAGTCCTTCAGCAGGTCCAGGTAGGGGGTGGAGCTGTATCCCCTTCCCGTCTCCTTCGGGAAAAGCGCGGGCCCGTAGATGCCCAGGCTGGTGCAGATGGCCACCATGCGCTTCGGCGCGGCGGCGGCGGATGCAGCGGCGAGCACGCGCACCGGCAGCATGGCCTCCAGAAATGGCAGCGCCATCGTGACACCGGCACCACGGAGAAAGGTGCGGCGGGAGAGTGGGGCGGAGCGGAGGTGCATGACTTTTACTTGGATAGGAACAACGGGCTGGCGACAACCTGGTGAACTAGGGTTCGCAGCCCGCCGCCCTGTTCTTTCGTTTTGCGTGAAATCTCTGCGACCGCCCTGCGGTCCGCGAAGCTGATACCGGCACCCGTGGAGTAGGTCGCCAGCTTGCCGGCCATCGCCGTCATCAACTGGTCCGGCTTTTCCAGGATCAGTTTCTTGAACTCCCGGATGTCAACGAATGCCTTCCCGTCCAGGGTGCCGCTGGCATCCACAGGTTGGCCATACTTCACATACTTCCGTTTCTCCCGGGTGTTCGACAGCTCGATCAATTTTCCGCCTTCACCCTGCGAGCGGTATTGCTCCCGGTAGCCGCCGATCACGTCGAAGCTCTCCAGCGCGAATCCAGGCGGGTCGATCTTCGCATGGCAGGCCGCGCAGCTCTGCGAGGTGCTGTGGAGGGCGAGCTGCTCCCGCACGGTGGTGGCTCCGCGGGTGTCCGGCTCGATGGAGCCGACACCGGGCGGTGGCGGCGAAGGTGGCTGGCCGAGGATCCGCTTCATGACCCACGCGCCGCGCAGGACCGGAGAGGTGGTGGTTCCGTTCGCCGTGATCTTGAGAACGCTCGCCTGGGTGAGGAAGCCGCCGCGCGGGCTGTCCGGCGGCAGTTTCACCTTCCGGATGTCCTGCCCGCTCACTCCGGGGATCTGGTAGTGCTCCGCGAGGCGTCCGTTCACCATCACGAAGTCGGAATCCACCACCGTGGTCACCGGCAGGTCCGCCTGCAGCATTTCCGCGAAGTAGGCCTTCGTCTCCTCCGGCATGGAAAGGCGGAGCAGTTCGTCGGACTCCGGATACAGTTTCGCGTCCGGCGTCGTCGCATCGATGTTCCGGAGATCCAGCCACTGCCCGGTGAAGTCCTCCACGAATGCGGCGGACTTCCCGTCCTTCAGGAGCCGTTCCACCTGGCCGCGCAGCACCTCCGGCTGGGACAGCTTTTTCTCTGCAGCCAGCTTCAGCAACTCGCCATCCGGCGGCCTGCTCCACAGGAAATAGGACAGCCGGGAAGCGAGTGCGTGGTCATCCAGTTTTCCATGGTCCTCCCGGAAGAAAAGGAACTGCGGGGAAACGAGGATCGCCCGGAAGCCGATGCGCATCGCCTCCATGAACGGTTGGCCCTCATCCAGCGCCGCGTGGGTCAGGCCGACGTAGCGGTCCACCTCACCCGCCTCCAGGGGACGGCGGAAGGCTTTCCCGGCGAACTGCTCCAGCGCCCGCCGCGAATCCGCCTTCGGATCCTGTGGCCTGATCTCGTAGGCGACGTTCTTGTTCTTCTTCCTGGCCTCCTCGTCCAACTCCACCACCGGGATGTCACCGAACAAGGTCGCCACACCCTTCGGCGGCCATGTCTCCAGCAATGGTCCCTCGACCTCCACCCACTGCAGGGCCAGGCCGGAACCGGTGAAGTCCTTCACCGGGGTGTTATAGACGTTCTTTCCTTCCTTATCCTGTCCGGTGTTGGAGGGCTCGATCTGGATGAAATCCCCGCCACGGATGAAGGTCGTGAACTCCACCACCTGCGGCTTGTCCGGCTCCATCTCGAACCAGCCGAGGAGCTGCTTGTCCTTGTAGTTGTTGCCATAGACCCGCATCGGGACGGACACCCCCGGGCTTTGGTAGGCATATCCGCTGATGCGGACCTTATAGATTCCTTCCGGCCGTGACCGCGGCTTTTCCTTCGGGGGCTTGATCTGGGCCGAGGGATAGCCCGTGTTGAAGAACACAACCCCGTCCGGCAGCATGCGCAGGAGATGCCGGTGCGGCCCGGCGCCACCCGCGCCATCGCCCTTGCCCTCCGGCTTCTCCAGGTGCCAGCGGACCTCCTGGTTCTCCACCATCTCAAAGCGGTCTTTCACCAACTCTGGCTTCGGTTCCAGGCGGATCGCGTCGTCGATGGCCTTGTCCGCCGCCTCCAGGTATTTCTCCATCTGGAGGGTGGAAAGCCGGAGTCCCTCCGCCACGGTGTCGAACCCGTGCATGGGCGTGTCATTCGGCAGCATCACCGTCAGCGGCGTGCGGATGCCCAGCAGGTCGTGCAGCGTGCGTTCATACTCCACGCGGTTCAGGCGGCGGAGGACCGTCCGGCCGCTCGCCGCCTCACGCTTCTCATCCGCCGCGGTGAGTTCCTTCCCCAGTCCGCCCAGAAATTCCTCCACCTCCGCGGCGTCCGGCCGCTGCTTGCGGTTCTTCGGCGGCATCTCGCCCTTGTCGATGAAATCGAAAACCTTCACCCATATCGCCTGGTTCGCCCGGTCGCCCGGCCTCCATTCCAGCGCCTCCAGATCCAGGCCGCCTTTCTTCTCCTCCGCGTCATGGCAACTGACGCAGTAGGTACCGATCAGCTCGCGCGGAATCTCCGCACCAGCGATCGCCGTGAACAACAGGACAGGGAGGACGGAGCGGAGCAAGTTCAAGAGGCGCCGGATACGGATACACCCCCAGCCGCCTTTCCTCAATCTGCGAACAGATAACACTTTGGGGTGATCCCGGATTTCAATCTGGCCAAAAAGCAATATTTCCCCATAATATCCCACAAATCCCCAAAATCCATGAGAATCTCCCTCCCCATTTGCTGCATTTCCGGTGCGTTTCTGGCACCCGCGATCACACATGCCGCGCTCACGGACAATTTCGACACCGGAACCTACCCGAACTCCGGGACTGGATGGTCGGCAGGGTGGACGCAGGGGGCCTCGACCGGAACTGTGGTTTCCACCAATCCACTCAGTGGCGGAGGCAGCTACCTCTCGGTCACCACCGGCACAACAACCAGCAGCAACGCGGGCATCAGCCGCAGCATCGGCACCATGGCCGCGTCTCCATACACACTGACATTCAACTGGAGATATGATGGAAACGTCTCGAATTTCGTCAGCTATGACGATCGCATCCACTTCGGGGCATCGACCGCGGTTGACTATGGCACGAACGCCAACTTCACCTGGCTCATCGGGGTGGTGGGCGGGGACAACTCGACCGACTTCTCCGACGGGGAGTGGTATTTTTACGATGGTTCGTCATCCACCACCACCAGCGAAAACACGTTCGTGCCCGGTGACATGCAGATGACCGGCATGATGCTGCAAAGCGGTGTCGTCTATTCATTCACCGTCACCGTGGACCCGGCCAGCCAGACCTATTCCGCGTCCATCAACGATGGCAGCACCTTTTTCAGCGCCGCCAGCCTCAACTTCCGGAATCAGGGTGCGACCAACGGTGCATCCAATCTTCTCTTCGGCGGAGCGACCACAGGCAGCCCCACCGCCGACCATGTCCTCACCTGGTCCATCGATTCAATCAACGTCGTTCCGGAGCCCTCCTCCGGCCTGCTCGCCGGGTTGTCCGGCCTACTCTGCTTTGTCCGCCGCCGCATCGCCCATTGACCTTCTCCCCCGGCCGGACAAAATCCCCGCATGATCGCCCGACTGCGCGGAACCGTCCTGGAAGCCTACCCGAACCGTCTGGTGGTGGACGCCGGCGGTGTGGGCTATGAGGTGTTTGTCCCCCTCTCCACCTTCGACCGGCTGCACGCGTCCGAGGGCACCCGGGTGGACCTGCGCACGCACCTGCATTTCAGCCAGCTCGGCCAGAAGCTGTTCGGCTTCGCCACGGAGGAGGAGCGGGATATTTTCCTGCTGCTCATCGACCGCGTGAGCGGCGTGGGTCCGACGATGGCGGTCGCGGTGCTCAGCGGCATGGAGCCGAACCGGTTCAAGCAGGCGGTGGTGGCGGGGGATACCGCCGCCCTTTCCAAGCTGAAGGGAGTGGGGAAAAAAACCGCGGAACGGATCGTCCTGGAGCTCAAGGACAAGGTGGGCGTCGTCGATACCTGGACGGATGCCGCTTCCGGCTCTGTCAGCGCCGCCGCGGCGGATGCGGAGTTGGCGCTCATCGCGCTCGGCTACAAGCAGGTGGACGCGCGGAAGGCGGTGAAGAAGGTGCTGGATACCGATCCTGCGGCGACGACGGAAATCCTCATCCGCGGATCGCTGCGGGCGCTCCAGGGGTGATCAGAGAAAGATCCGCTCGAACGCCCACCACGAGCCAATGCCCGCGATGCCGAGGCAAGCTGCCAGCCGCACCCAGCGGTAGGCGGGCGTGGAGTTCCAGCCGATGGTGAGAATCCAGGCTCCTGCCAGCAACGCCGCCTGCGCGGTCTCAACTCCGAGATTCGCCATCAACAGCGATGGCAGGAAACCATCCCCGGGCTTGAGCCAGACGGAGAGCGCACCGGCGAAGCCGAGGCCGTGGATCAGTCCGAAACCGAAGATGACGGCCAGCCTCACCCGGCCATCCGCTTCCTTTGATGCGCGGAGGTTCTCCAGTGCCACCGCCACCAGGCTCAGGGCGATGACCGGCTCCACCCAGTTTCCCGACACCTTGACGATCCCACCCGCCGCCAGTCCGAGTGTGACCGTATGCGCGGCGGTGAACGCCAGCGACTGGGAAAGTAGCGGCCGCCATTTCCTGCGATAGAAGAACAGGCCGAGCACGAAAAGCACGTGGTCCCAGCCTTCCGGGACGACATGGAGGAAGCCCTGCCGGAATGAAGTCAGCAGGGCACCGCGGGCCTGTGATTCTTCTACGACATCACCCCCGACCGCTCCGCTCCCTCCGGGCTCCAAAGTGAGATATCCGCCATCCGAACCTGCGGTTTTCAGGATGAAGGTTGGACGCCCCTCCCCCGCCGCCCATTTCAGGGTAACAGGCTCCGCAACGGGATTCACGGGATCGACCTTGATCCGCAGGTAGGCGCCGTTGGTAAGCAGGACGGGAAATGCAGGAGGGTCCGAATCAAAGTCGATGAACGTCGCCTTCCACTGCACCACTTGTCCGGCGGACTCCACAGCCAGGCACTCGCGCAGGTACCGCTCCGCCTCCGTGCGGAGGACAGCCCAGCCTTCCTGCCCTTGGGCAAGCAGCCATTGGCGGTCCGGTGCGGCCGCCACGGGGTCCTCACGGACGGCAGGCACGGCGAAGCCCGCTTCGAAAAGCACTTCCATCGACCATGCCTCCGGCGTCCCTTTCGACTCCGCGTAGAGCTGGGTGACGACATGGGCGGACGCTGCCGCCATCAAGGCCAGCCAGCATCCGAAAAACAGGGCGACGCGCTTCACGGCGTCGCCTCCACGGGCGCGGGCAACACACACAGCCGGATGATAGCGACCACCATCCAGATGAACATGATCGCCGAAATTCCCAGGCCGATTGTCGTCGCCACCATCACGTTCCCGATGTGGTCGCCAAGCGCTCCGACATCAGCCCCGCTCGTTCCCAAAGCCCCGAAGGCTCCTTTCATCCCGACCATGGTCGCCATCATGGCGGCGACTGGAGAAAAGATCATCAGGATGGAGCTGATGACGATGTTCCAAATCCAGAAGCTCCGCTTCTTCCGCCAGACGGGATCAACATGGACCACGGCGACGGAGGGCGGAGCTTCCATTGGAATCTTGTGCTAGTGGGAGCCTCAGGAGGTGACGCGCATCGGCATCAGCACGTAGAGGAAGGAACCCTCAATGCGCAGGACGCCGGGGCTCATCTCATCGATGAGGTCCAGATAGACGTCGTTGCTGTCCAGGGCGCGCAGCGGGGCCTGGAGGAATTCCGGGTTGAAGGCGATCTGGATGCGCGGGCCGTTGTAGGCCACATCCATGGACTCCTCCGCCTCACCGACGTCCGGAGAGTTCGCGGTGATCTGGATGTTGTTCTCGCTGAAGACCATCTTGACCGAGTTCGACTTGTCGGAGGAAAGGAGGGAAACGCGACGCACGGTTTCCAGCAGCGCCTCACGGGAAATGATGACCCGCTCGTTGCTGTCGCCCGGAATGACCTGACGGTAGTTCGGGTAGTTGCCCTCAATGAGCTTGCTGGCGAGGAAGTTGTCGCCGACCTGGAAGGAGATCTGGTTGTCGCTGAGCTTCACGATCACGTCGCCCTCGTCACCGAGGAGGCGCTGGAGTTCCTGCACCGCCTTGGTCGGGATGATGACGTCCGTCTCATGGGAGGCCGGGAACTCGAGATCCGTATCGACCATGGCGAGGCGGCGGCCATCCGTGGCCACCAGGGTCAGCTTGCCCTCGCGGAAGGAAGCGAAAATGCCGTTGAGCACGTAGCGGGTCTCGTCCGTGGAGATCGCGTAGGAAGTTTTCTTCAGTCCGTCGCGGAGATCCTTCTGGGGGATCTTGAAGGTTTTCGCACCCTCGAAGTCCGGCAGTGGCGGGAACTCCGCCTCACCCAGGCCGATGATCTTGAAACGGGAAGGACCGCTCTTGATTTCCGCGTGGTTCTTGGAGTCCACGGACACCTCCACCTCGCTGGAAGGAAGCTCCCGGACGATGCTCACGAGGCGCTTGGCAGGCAGCGTGGTCGCGCCTTCCTTCTCGATCTGCGCTTCCACGGAACCGGTGATTCCCACATCCAGGTCCGTCGTGGTGAATTGCAGGCGGCCTCCCTTGGCCACCAGCAGCACGTTGGAGAGGATCGGGAGGGTCGTGCGCGAGCTCACGACGTGTTGGACCTTCTGCAGGCCATCGAGGAACGCTTCCTTGGAAATACGGAACTTCATGGAGAGAAAACTACGGATCGAGTTGGCCCGTAGTTTCCGTTTTCAACCTTCCTTGGCAAGCCTTCTGTTGGAAATCCGGAGGTACTCGCGCACCTCCGGGAATCCCGCGGCTCAGCGCCGGAGCTGGGCCTCGATCCGGTCCACGACCTGCCTGACCTCGCCCTCCTCCTTCATCCGCCCGGCCACCTTCTTGCAGGCGTGGATGACCGTTCCGTGGTCCCGGCCGCCGAACTGCTCGCCGATCTCCATGAGGGACACCTTCGTCATGCTGCGGCTGAGATACATGGCCACCTGGCGGGGGAAAGCGATGCTCGCCGGACGGCGGCGGCTGGTCATGTCCGCCACCCGCACGTCGAAGTGCTCCGCGACGGCTTTCTGGATGGAGTCGATGGTAACCTGGCGGCCCGCCTCCTCACGGAGGAGGTCCTTCAGGAGGTGCTCCACCTTGTCCACGCCGACGGATTCACCGGCCAGGGAGGCGTAGGTGGCCACCCGCATCAGCGCGCCCTCCAGGCGGCGGACGTTGGTGCGGATCTTCTCGGCCAGGAATCCCAGCACGGTCTCATCCACGCGCACCTTCCAGTCGGCGACCTTCTTCTTGAGGATGGCCATCCGCGTCTCCATGAGCGGCGGCTGGATCTCCACGGTCAGGCCGCACTCGAAGCGGGAAACAAGACGCGGCTCCAGGCTCTTGATCTCACAGGCAGGGCGGTCACAGGTGAGAACCACCTGGTTGCGACCGTCCAGCAAGGTATTGAATGTGTGGAAGAACTCCTCCTGGGAGCGGTCCTTGCCCGCCAGGAACTGGACATCGTCAATGAGCAGGACGTCCGAACTGCGGTAGCGGCGGCGGAATTTCTCGATGTCGCCTTTCCGCACCGCGTCGATGAACTCGTTGGTGAACTTCTCGCAGGTGAGGTAAATGACGCGGGAGGTGGGGTTGCGCTTCAGCAACTCATGGCCGACCGCCTGCATGAGGTGGGTTTTGCCCAGACCCGGACCACCATAGATGAAGAGCGGGTTGTAACCGACGCCGGACTTCTTCGCCACCGCCTCGCACGCCGCATGGGCGAACTGGCTGTTGCTGCCCACCACGAAGCTGGAGAACGTGAACGCGGGATTCAGGCCGGCGTTCTTGATGCGGCGCTCCAGCGCCTCCCCCCGCTCCTCCGGAGTCTTCGCAGGGGACTGATAGACGTAGCCCTTCGCCTCCGGCTCGGAGGATGGGACTTCCCCGGGAATGGCGCCGCCCACCACCACCTTCACATCGCGGAGGTCGGCGAAAGCCTGGCTCAGCGCCATGTTCAGCTCCGGCATGTAGTTGGTCTCGATCCACACCTGGTGGATCTCACCGGGAACCGCCACGCGTCCCACGCCATCCTCCAGACCCTGCCACTCGGTCGCACGGAACCAACGCTGGAACGCGTCGTTGCCGACCATCGAACGCAGCAGTTCACAAGCCTGCCCCCAACCGCCCTGTCCGGCGGAACCCTCCTCGGAGTATCCTGTTAGATCATTCTCTTCGACCGACACTCCCTGCCTTTCCAACATGATGCTTTGGTATGAAAAATTTATGAGTTTATTTGCGGCGCACGCTTCGTTTCGGAAGCCCCTCGAGCGCTGCTGGGTCACCATCATGCAGACCGATCCGGGGCAGGGAAAATTTTTTTAGAAAACCCCCGGCGGGCACATGCCGCAGTCCGGCATTCCACAAGCGTTCCACGGCTAATTTTTTTTAAAACTTGATCTCCCGAATACTAAACCAAGCCAAAATATCGGAATCGCCGAAGCCGCCGGAGCGTGCGTAAATCTCTAACAGACAGAACCCTGCATGTGACATTTCCGCCATTCTACAAGGCATTCACCCACGCACGGTGGTTCGCACGGACGCACATTCCAAGCCGTTGCAACGATCTACGGCGCACGCCGTATTCACAAGAACACCGGTTTGCCACCGGAGCAAAACGCACCTCCCATTTTTCACGCTTCGAACCGATTGCGGGAGGGGAAAAGAAGCGCCACTCCCACGGTGACCAGGGTGCCCGCCATGATCCGCCAGGTGAACGAGATCATGGGCAACCACGAAGGATTCTTGTACATCTCGTTCCCGGTGACCATCTTCCACACGTCGTTCGGCAGGTTGGTCAGCAGGCCGACGACGATGAACCCGCAAAGCATGGCGATGAGGTTGCCGGCGCAGTTCCCGCGTTTCTTCGTCAGCATGCCGACCAGGAAGACCCCGAGCAACGAACCATACGTGTAACCAAAGGAGCCGAGCACGATCGGGATGATCCGCAGTTCGGGATTCTTCAGCTTCACGAAGGCGGTGCCGATGCCGATCAGCGCGAGCAGGACGGAGAACACGATGGTGGCTTTCTTCGCGGCCTTCATCTGCTGCTCGGACGTGGCGTCCGGCCGGAACACCCCGACGTACCAGTCCTTCGTGTAGGTGGTCGCCAGCGCGTTGAGCGCGGTGGAGAGGGAGCCCATGGCCGTGGCGAAGAGGCCGGCCGCGATGAGTCCACGCAGGCCCGGTGAGAGATCATGGACCATGAACCAGGCGAAGATGCCCGGATCCCCCTCCGGAGCACGCCCCGGGTTCATCTCATAGAAGCGGTAGATGAGGATGCCAATGGCGAGGAAACCCACCACCACCGGCAGGTCAACCAGACCGGAGACGATGACGGCGCGCTGACCCTTCTTCGCGTCCTTCGAGGTGAGCATCCGCTGCACCATGTCCTGGTCCGTGCCGTGGGTGGCGAGGGTCGTGAAGATGGAGCCGAGCAACGCTGCCCAGATGGTGTATTCCTGGGACAGGATGAAGTAGATGGATTCACCGATCGATTTGTGGTCCTCACGAATGCCCGTATCGATCGCCACCGGCGTGGCAACCGATGAGGTGAACCCCTCCCAGCCACCCGTTTTCCCGAGCAGCCAGAAGAACACGTAGAAGGCCGCGCCGAACATCAGGGACACCTGGATGAGGTCCGTCCACACCACGGCCTTGATCCCGCCGAGGGTGGTGTAGATGGCGGTCAGGAAGGTGATGAGCACCACCGCCCCCGCATAGATGAACATCTCCTGCACGAAGCGCTCCTCCTTCGGCATGGCCATGAACTCGGGATGGACCACCTCCCATGCCAGCACCAGCAGGATGGCGGCAACGAAGATGCGCGAACCGCTGGCGAGAGACCGAGTCAGCAGGAAAACGAAGGACGCCAGCCGCCGGGTCAGCCTGCCGAAACGGATCTCCAGGAACTCATAGATGCTGACGACGTTGTACTTGTAGAATGGCTTGATGAAAATCGCAGCCACCAGCAAGCGGGCGAGGATGGTGCCGATGACGAGCTGCGCGTAGATGAAGTTCCGCTTCGCGAAACCTTCCCCCGGTGTGCCGAGGAATGTGCCGGCTGAGATCTCCGACGCGAGGATGGACGCCAGCACCGCCCACCACGGCATGGAGCGGTCTCCCAACGCGTAGGACTCCATCGTTTTCTGCCCCCTGGCCGCGTACAGGCCGATCCCGATGATGACCGCGAAATAGACGCCGACGATGAACAGATCCAACCCGAATTCCGACATGCCCGCCAAACTAGGCTTCCCCACCGCCGATCCAAGCTAATAAGCAGCATTCCGGATGCCGGGTTGATCCGCATTTCCCGTACATTTCCCTTTCCGCCACCATCCGGAACCGGCATGCTGCGCGGCGATGTCGGAAGCTCCCAAACTCGTTCGTGACGATCCTTGGCTGACCCCCCACCAAGCCGCCATCGAGGGGAGGATGAACCACTTCGCGACGACGCTGGCGGACATCCGGCGGACATCCGGCTCGCTGCCCGCCTACGCCACCGGCCACAAATTTTCCGGCATCCTCCACAATGCGGCGGCCAACCAGTGGATGGTCCGCGAGTGGGCCCCAGCGGCGAGAGGTGTGTTCCTGACAGGAGACTTCAACGGCTGGAACCGGGAAAGCCACCCGCTCGCCCCGTCCAGCGGCGGTGTCTGGCAACTCCGCCTGCCGGGCGACGCGCTCCAGCACGGGCAGCGGGTGAAACTGCACGTCATCGGTGCGGATGGCAGCCGCCGCGACCGGATCCCCGCCTGTATCCGCCGGGCGGTCCAGGACCCCTCCACCAATGACTTCAGCGGCCAGATCTGGAATCCACCCCAGGCCTACGTGTGGCGGAATGATTTCGATCCCACCGTGGTCGGCACCCCGTTGATCTATGAGACCCATGTGGGCATGGCCGGGGAGGAAGCCCGCGTCCACACCTACCGGGAGTTCGCGGACGGCATCCTGCCGCGCATCGTGAAAGCGGGCTACAACACGGTGCAGGTCATGGCGGTCCAGGAGCATCCCTACTACGGGTCCTTCGGCTACCATGTGTCCTCCTTCTTCGCCGCCTGCTCCCGCTTCGGCACCCCGGAGGACCTCAAATACCTCATCGACACCGCCCACGGCCTTGGCGTGGCGGTGCTGCTTGACGTGGTGCATTCCCATGCGGTGAAGAACACCGCGGAGGGGCTGAGTGATTTCGACGGCTCCGGGAACCAGTATTTCCATGCGGGGGAACGCGGCGACCACCCGCTGTGGGACTCCAAGTGCTTCGACTACGGCAAACCGGAAGTACGCCAGTTCCTGCTCTCCAACCTCCGCTACTGGCTGGAGGAGTTCCGCTTCGACGGCTTCCGCTTCGACGGCGTGACTTCCATGCTCTACCACTCCCGCGGCGACAAGGCGTTCAGCACCTACGACGACTACTTCGGCGCGGATGCGGACGGCGACGCCATCCTCTACCTCCAGCTCGCCAACCAGCTCATCCGGGAGATCAAGCCCGGCGCGATCGTGGTGGCGGAGGACATGTCCGGCATGCCGGGACTCTGCAAGCCGCTGGAGGACGGCGGCATCGGCTTCACCCACCGCCTCGCCATGGGCATCCCTGACCACTGGATCAAGCTGCTGAAGCACAGCCGCGACGAGGACTGGGACATGGATGAAATCTTCGGCATCCTCGCGAACCGCCGCTACGGGGAGAAGACCATCGCCTACGCGGAAAGCCATGACCAGGCGCTGGTGGGGGACAAGACGCTCGCCTTCCGCCTGATGGACCAGGAGATGTACTTCCATATGGGGAAGGAGGACCGGAACCCTGTGGTGGAACGCGGCGTCGCCATCCACAAGCTGATCCGTCTGATCACCCTGGCCGTCGGCGGTGAGGGCTGGCTGAATTTCATGGGCAACGAGTTCGGTCATCCGGAGTGGATCGACTTCCCGCGCGAGGGCAACGGCTGGTCCTACCACCATTGCCGCAGGCAGTGGTCGCTGATGGACAACCCGGAACTGAAATACCACTGGTTGTCCGACTTCGACCGCGCGCTCATCACCCTGGCGCGGGAGACCAACCTGCTCGCCGCCGCCCCCGCCCAGTATCTCCACGTGGACCGCGAGCGGAAGATCCTCTGCTTCGAACGGGCGAACCTCGTTTTCGTCCTGAGCTTCTCCGTCAGCCAGTCCGTCTTCGATTTCACCTTCTCCGTCCCCGGGACGGAGACGCGGAAGCTCGTCCTGGACAGCGATGCGCGGGACTTCGGCGGGCACGGCCGGGTTGACCATTCATTCGACTATCCCGTGGATGCGGATGGCCGGCTCCATGTCTATATTCCGTCGCGCACCGGACTGGTGTTCGCGAAAATGTGAAATGGACAACCTCCCCGTCATCCCCGATCCCGACCAGCCGGGCCACAAGATCGCCAACGCGATCCTGAAGTTCCTCGGCAAGATCCCCGAGACCAAGCAGTCGGAAAGCATCACGCCCCACCAGAGCGCACAAGCGATCGCGAATGCCGCGGCGGCGAAAGCGGCGGCCGCCGCCGGAGCACTGGCCCTGCCACCCGGCCCCATCGGCTGGCTGACCATCCTGCCGGAGCTGCATACCATGTGGAAGATCCAGACCCAGATGGTGGCCGACATCGCCGGGGCCTACGGTAAGACCGCGGCTTTGTCCCGGGAGCAGATGGTCTACTGCCTGTTCCGCCACGGTGCGGCCATGGCCGTGCGGGATGTCGTCGTGCGCGTGGGTGACCGCTACCTGGTGCGCCAGCTTTCACCAAAGGTGCTGGAGAAGATCGCGAAGAAGATCGGCGTGAAGATCACCCAGAAATCGCTCGGCAAGGCGGTCTCCCGCTGGCTGCCGGTGGTCGGCGCCCTCGGTGTGGGAGCTTACGCGTTCTACGACACCGTCAAGGTCGCGAAGACGGCGATGGAGCTGTTCGAGCATGACATCGACGTCGAACCGCCGACGGGAGGAAAGGGTCCGCCGCCGCTCCCGACCAGGACCCTCGAGCTGGAATAGCCGCGACATCTGGCTGCCCGGGTAGCGGAATGGCTGCGCCATTCCGGTTGGGGAGATCCACTGACATCCCTGCGGCTCCGTCCGGAGAAATGATGGCATCCATGACGCATTGGAATCGGAGATGGCACCCATCCACCCAACCGTGATGGCGCAGCCATCCCGCTACGGAAAATCTCCTACGGCTTCCCCACGGGTGGTTCCCCCTTGAGCAGCACCGCCCCGTCCCTGAGGTGGACCAACGGTTGCTTCTCGTTGTCCGTGACATTCCCCTCCTTCACCCAACCGGTCGTCTCGGGAAAGCGGAGCTGGATGTTCATCCCGCAGCCGGTCATCCGATTGCCTTCGATGAGGCAGGAGTTCCCCTTGTTGATGTAGATGGCGGCGTCCGTGCAGTTGATGAAGACATTGTTCCGGATCACCCCCCAGCGATGCTCCAGCGAGCGGTCGTGATCCCGGAAGTAGGCCGGACCGGTGCCGCCACCGCCGAACGACGCGCCGATGAAGCAGTTCTCGAAGCGGTTGCCCTCGATGACCGTATCCAGCGAGTTGCCCTTGGTGAACGCGCCATAGGCGGGGCCGCCGTTTTTCTGCACGTTCACGAAGCGGCTGTTGCGGATGACCCAGTCCTTCACGGCCACCCCGTCGATTCCCTCCACCACGCTGCGGGTACCCCCGGTCTTCTTCGTGAAACCGATGTCACATCCATCCACCAGCAGGCGGTCCGGGTAGTGGCCCTTGTCCGGATCACTGGTGCCCTTGACCCCGGACTCACCGTGGTCGCGCATCACCACGTTCCGCAGGACGCAGTCGGTGGAAGAGGCATTGAACTTGAAGCCATGATAGTAGGAATTCCGCACCGTCAGGTCCCGGAACGTCCACTTCGGGGAATCGGTGAGTTCGAAAATCATCTGCACCGACTTGGCGTCCTGCCCGTCCCCCTCGATGATGACGTCCTGCGGCTTTCCCGTCGCGCCGCTTACCGTGACCTGCCCGGGACGTCCGGTGATCCAGATCCTGGAGTTGCCGGTGATGCGGTACGTCCCCTTTGCGATGACGATCTCGTCGCCGGGCAACGCGGTCGCGCAGGCGTTCTCCAGAGCTTTGAAATCCGCCACCTCATGGACCGCCCCGATGGCGGATACGGCGGAAAGGAGGAACAGGCAGATGGCTTTCATAAGGTTTCGTGTTCGCTGCTGGCAACGAGTCCCGTCCCATCCTGCAGGTTGAAGTAATAGACCTTCGTGTCTTCCGGCAGTTCCGCCTCCACGCGGCCATCGCCGGGCGTCGCGGGGATTTCCTTCCACACGCGCTTCTGCCACTGCCCTTCGTCCGTGGTGTAGTTGAGCGCCGCGGAAACCATCTTCCCGCCACCGGTCCATGTCGCGGAAACCTTCCGGCCATCCCGCTTACCGAGAGCCACCCTCGCCATGGCGGGGCCACCTTTCAGAACCGCATCCGCCATTGCATGGATCTCCGCCGGTGCCTCCCCCGCCGCTCCATGGCCGTGGGGCATTCGTGGCCGGATGGCGAGGAAGCGGTCACCCTGCGGCTGCTGGTAGGATCGCTGGAGGGAGTCCATGGGAAAGGCGAAGTCATTGGTCCCCGTGACCCACAGCATCGGCATCTTCGCCTGCGGCAGGTAGATGGAGGGGTCCCAGTTCGCCCGCCACTTCTCCTTGTTCTCCGGCCCCATCCTTCCGAAGGCATCCAGCCAGGCGGAATTGTCCGTTAGGAATCCGCAGCCGTACACTGGCACCGCGAACTTGAACCGGTCATCCACCCCGGCGGTGATGCAGGTGAGATAGCCACCCCACGAGATGCCGGTGATTCCCGTCTTCTCCGCATCCACTCCGTCCTGCGCCCGGATCCACGAATGGGCCAGCATGACATCCGAAACGGCGTGATACGTCCACTGATCCTCCAGTGGCTGTCCGATCTGGTCGAAGCCGCCCCACCCCGGAGGGCCTCCCAAGGGATGGCGGGGATGATTTCTGTAACCACCCCCGCTGACCGAGCCGCAGGTATCCATGGAGATCGCCGCGTAGCCGCGGTCCACCCACAGCTTCACCCATGAAGTGAATGCCGAGCCACCGCCGCCGTGGACCAGCACC
Source organism: Luteolibacter sp. SL250 (assembly GCF_026625605.1). Taxonomy (NCBI): domain Bacteria; kingdom Pseudomonadati; phylum Verrucomicrobiota; class Verrucomicrobiia; order Verrucomicrobiales; family Verrucomicrobiaceae; genus Luteolibacter; species Luteolibacter sp. SL250. The sequence continues at coordinate 1,051,333 of NZ_CP113054.1, read as the reverse complement.
ATCGCCGGCACCTTCTCCCCAGCCGCCACTTCCGGGATGCCGTAGTAAGCGAAAAATCGGGTCGGTTTGCCCGGTTCGGAATAACCGGGACCATCGATGAAAACCGCCTTCACCCCATCCACCGCCTTGTCTGGCAGCTCTTGGGAAAGGGGCACCTTCTTCAGTTCATCGACGGGCCACGGCGAAGCGGCGGCCACCACCGCGAGTCCCAACCAGCAGAGAAAGGCGGACAGTTTCATCAGGCCTTCAGGATCTTGATGTCTCCCTTGTGGGATTTTTCGAACGCGTGCATCCGGTTGCCATCACCGTCGATGAGCTGGACCAGGATGCGCTCATCATTCACATGGATGTGGTTGAAGCCGAGGATCGGCCTGGAGAATCCCCGGCCGGTGTCCGTGATCTCATAGAGCTTCGCCCCGCCACCGCCGGAGACGAGGAAGCTGGGCTGGTAGCCCTCCACCTGGAGGTGCTGAAGGTTGTGGTCGTGGCCGGAGAGGTAGAGCGAGATCGGGTTCTCCTGGAAGTAACCACCCCAGCTTTTGATCAGGCCCTGGTTGTCCTTCCTTTTTGTGGTGTCGGAAAAGACCGGATAGTGGCTCACCACCCACGTCCACTTCGCTTTGGTTTCCTTTTTCAGTTCCGCTTCCAGCCAGCGCTTCTGGTCCACCTTTTCCTGAGGGGTGAGCGCCCCCTCGAAGTTGTTCGAGTCGAGGTAAATGATCTTCACCAGCGGCTTCCCGGCGGCGGAGAACTCCTCCGCGTACCATTTCGCCGGCATCTTCCAGCGGGAGGTGGGGTTCGCCTTCGCATACTCAAGCTGCATGTCCGCCTTCGCCCGACCCTGCTTCGAGTCATAGGACGGACCGTAGTCGTGGTTCCCCAGGCAGGCGTAGAAGGGGACATCGAGGTGCTCCTTCGAATACATCTCCTCGAAACCCGGACCGAACCGCGCGGGTTCCAGGTGGTTGTAGAAATTATCGCCCAGGGCAAGGACCGCGGCCAAGGGGCTCCCCAACTTGCCGGCGAACTCGTTCATCCGCTCCGCCACCTGCTTCTGCGCCGCGTTCCCGGTCCCGAAATCGCCGACAGCGAGGAAGTGGACGCCATCCTTTCCGAACTTCAGCTCCGGCGAGGCCGCAACAGCCCGGCCCGGCCAGCCGGTGCCGAGCGCGGCACTGCTGAAAACGAGGGTCTTGATGACGTCCCGGCGGCGGAACGAAGGAATTTCGGCGGATTCTTTCATGGGTTGATACGGATACTGTCCATCCCCGCCCTACTCTTGCAATAGGTTCGCGGCGCCTCCGCCAATTCCGGAAAACACGGAGCCCTCATTCCCGCCGGTTCCATCCCAAAAGCCGATTTTCCACACAAAGGGTTTCAAAAAATACGGTCAATTTAACAATGCTTTGCCAAACCGGCAGGGAACGCCATACTTCCGCCCATGAAATTGGCTCTCCAGATGACCGCCGCGGGCTGCACCGCGCTGCTGCTCGCGAGCTGCGGTTCCACGGGATCCACGGCCAGCAACAACAATCCCTCCGGGACCGGACCGTTCGACAGCCGTGGCAACTACATCGAGGAATGGGCCGACAATCCCTCCAAATGGAAGCGCGGAGGCTCACAGACAGGTGACGCCCTGGTCATGAATGATGAACCGCCGTCGGATTCCGTGCCGATCCCGACTGCCGAGAACACCCCTCAACCCGGCCGGATTTCCTCCACCCCGGTGATCTCGAGGCCCACCCAGGTGAAGACCGCCTCCCGCACCACCACCACCACCCGCAGGACATCCGCCTCCACAGCTTCCACGAAGCCGAAGGCCACGGCAAAGAAGACGGTGGCGAAAAAGCCCGCCACCGCCCGCTACACCATCAAAAAGGGAGATACCCTTTCCGCCATCGCCGCACGCAACAAGACCTCGGTTTCCGCCCTGCAGCGCGCGAACGGCATCAAGGGTTCCCTGATCCAGCCGGGCAAGGTCCTGGTGATCCCGAGGTAACAGGCTTCCTTCCGGAGGAATCCCTCCGGAGATGGCGCGAAAAAAGGCGGGCATCACTGCCCGCCTTCTTCGTTCCATGGGGCGGCCTCTTACTTGTAGGTCTTCATCCACTCGACGATGTCCGCCACATCCTGGGCGGTCAGACCGAGTTGATCCGCATTGAGCATCAGGGAACGGTCCATCTGCTTGCGCTCCGCGATGTCTTTCTTCGCCACCTTCTGGACGATGCCGCCGGTGGAGCGGATGGTAACTGGATTTCCGTCAGCGACGATCAGGCCATCGATCCACTTGTTGCCCTTGGTGCGGATGGCGACGCCTTCAAAGCCGAGCGCGATTTCCGCGGACGGATCCACGATCGCGCGGGCCACGACGTCGGCAGGCTGGCGGGAACCAAAGCCCTTGAGGTCCGGGCCATGCTCCACACCCTGGCCGTCAACCTTGTGGCACATGACACAACGCGCGGCGGTCACCTTGCCCTTGGCGGCATCCCCCTTGAGTGCGAGGACGTCCGCCGCCGTGAACTTGGTGGAAGCCGGCTTGGCGGGAACCGTGACCTCGACGATCTCCACCGGTTTCTCGACCAGGCCACGCTTCTGCATTTCCTCTTTGACGCCCATCGACGCCCACTCGCCTTCGCCACGGTTGGTGAGCCACCATTTCGCCTGGTCCTTCACCGGGGAATCGTTCCCGGCGAGGTCGAGCATCGCCGCCACGGACGGGGCGGACTTGATGAAAGCGATGGTGTCAACGGCCAGCTTGCGCTGCTCCTCACTGAGGCCGGCGTCGAGCGCACGGGCCTTCAGCGCGGGGACCGCGGCTTCCGGCATCAGACGCCAGGTCAGGCGGGCGAAAGTATCGGACCACTTGGAAGGCTCGCCGGGCTTGAGCGCATCGGACAGCGCACTCCAGAGCTGGGCGGTATTCTGGCCCGCACCGGCTCCGATGGAGAACAGATACGCACGGTCAGCGCCGTCGTAGCCCTTCGCCACTTCCACCAGCACTTCCTTCGACTCTTCAAAGCTGCGGTAGCGCATTTCCTGCGCGGCTTCCGCACGGATGGCGGACGATGGATCCTTCGCCAGTTTCTTCGCATACGGCAGGGCATCCACCTTGCCGTCGGTCCGGCGTACGGCACGGAAGGCGATCAAGCGCTGGGCCTCATCCTTTGAACTGATGAAGGTGTCGAGCTTCGCCAGACCTTTCTCCCCGAGATGAGGCAGCAGCCAGATCGCGCGGTTGGCAACGTAGGGATTCTTGTCCTCCAGCACCGCGGCCACGGCGTCGTATGCCTTGGCACCTTCCGACTTCAGCTTCTGGAATCCGAGCCAGCGGGTGTTCACCGCCGGGGATTTCAACGCGGTGATGGCACCTTCGACGGTGTTTGGATCGATCTTCGGCACCACGGATTTGAAGCCCTTCGGCGCGAGGCGGTAGATGATGCCACCAGCCCCATCATCCTGGGTGCCGTGACCACCGACGCGCGGGTCTGTCCAGTCGGAGACATAGAGCGCGCCATCAGGGCCGACGGTGATGTCCGATGGCCGGAAGAGGAGATGCTGGATGTCCTCTTTCTTCTTTTTCTCCAGATCCTTGATGTTGCCGCCGACGAAGTCGGAACCGGCGAACACACCGGAGGTGTTCGTGGTGAGGAAATCCTTCCGGTCAAGGGTGCGGCCCGCGCCCTTGATCTCCGGGCGGTAGGAAAACACCACGTTCTTGCCCGGCTCGCACGAAAGCAGGGTGCCGTTGAACGCATCTCCCATCGCACCATTCTCATAGAACGCGATGCCCGTGGGAGAGCCACCGCCATAGACATCCCCGGCGGGCATGGTGTCCGGGTCCCACTGGCGCCATTCGGCGGTGGGGGTGTCCTGACCGGGACGCTGGTCTGCCTTCCAACTGCGCTTGCCATCACGGGAGGCGAATCCCGCGTTGCCCCGCTCCAGGATGTGGGTCACACGGCAGGCTGGCGGGTCGTCATTGTCGTTCTGATAAAGGTCACCCAGCGTGTTGATCGTCTGCTCGTAGGAGTTCCGGTAGTTGTAGCCGATGATCTCCGCGTGGGTGGCGTCCGGGTTCATCCGCACGGTGAAGCCGCCGACATAGACGAAACCATCGTCCGACTTTTCACCGGCGATTTTCCGGGAATCCACGGCTTCCTTGCCGAAACGGCGGTCCTCATACGGACTGCCGATCCGGAACGTCTTTCCGGAAGCGTCGGTGAACTGGGCGCACATGTTCCCCTGGTTGAAATACCATTTCCCGTCCGGACCACCGGTGAGAGAGTGCAGGGAGTGGTCGTGGTTGTAGCCGTTGAAGCCGGTCAGCAGAACCTCGCGCTTGTCTCCCTTGTCCAGCTCCAGCTTGCCGTTGCGGTCCACGTCCGTGAGCTTCAGCAGATTCGGCGGCTGGGAAACGATCACCACATTGTCGAAGACGGCGATGCCGAGCGGGGTGGTCAGCTCCGGATCCTGGTAGAAGACGGTGGACTTGTCCGCCTTTCCGTCACCATCGGTGTCCTCCAGCATCACCACGCGGTCACCTTCAGGACGACGGTTGGCGACGTGGCGGTAGTTCACCCCTTCGGTGATCCAGATGCGGCCGAGGTGGTCGATATCCATGTTCGCGGGGTTGTGGAACATCGGCGAGGTCGCCCAGGCGGTGATCTCGAAATCCTTCTCGGAACAGACGAAGGCATCAAGCTGGGTGAGCGGGGGCTCGGTGGAAGGCGTCCATGCATGCGCGGCGGGAACAGCGGCGACGATGGGGAAAAGATGTCGGAATTTCATGGGTTGGTGCGCGGTCGGAAAGGGTTGCGGGGGAAAGGATGTTCAGGATTTTCCGGACCGGTCAATGGACCATTCCGGAGCCGGAAGGACGGATTTTGTAACCATCCGTCCTCCTCCGGCCACCTTTTCCGGCCGCCGGACCAACCCGGGATTCCGGGAAATTTCCACCTCCGCCCCATCCTCACCAGCCCTTGATTCCGGCACCTGCATCCGGAAGGATTCGCTGCCTATGGATGAACGCGCCGCCATCGAGAAACCCGCCAGGCCCGCGGGCAGATTCCTGAGACGCAGATGGGTGCTGCTGCCGACGTGGCGTCTCAGTGTGATCGCCGCGGTGGTCATCGGTGGTCCGGCGGTTTTCGCGTTCCTCAATCTCTACGGCTGGCTGGCGGTGACGGAGCCCGTATCCGGAGCGGAGACCCTGATCGTGGAAGGCTGGATCCCGGACCATGCGCTGGAAAAGGCCGCGGAGCATGCCCGGACAACGGAGGCGGAAATCGTTTTCTGCACCGGCATCCCGCTCGACCGCGGGACGCTGGATCTCCCCTATAAGACCTTCGCCGACTACGCCGCCGCCACCCTGTCGAAGATGGGCGTCCCCGCGGGCCGCATCCAGTCAGTACCGTGCGGAATCTCCAGAACGGAAAGAACCCGCATGATGGCCCGCGCCCTGGCCGACCACCTGAGGAAGAACCCCACGCTCTCCCCCGGCAAGCGCGCCGACCTCATCACCAGCGCCACCCATGCACGCCGCAGCCGGATGATTTTCAGGGAGGAACTGGGGGATGACTGGAAGATCGGCGTGATCTCCTGCCCGGATCCCGAGGCGGACCCGGGCCGCTGGTTTCTGGGCAGCAAATCCGCGAAGGAAGTGTTCAACGAGATGGTGGCCATGAGCATGGCGCTCGTCGGAGGGAATTGATCCCGGTTGCAGCCTCCTGAGGAGCCTGCGACACGCTTTGACAAACCTCCGCCGCCCCCATAACCAATGCACATGCGGTCGCTCATCAAGCATGTCCTGAAACGTGGGGAACCCACCGATGACCTCCACGTCGCTGGCTGGGTCCGGACCCGCCGGGATTCCAAGGCGTTTTCCTTCATCGAACTCAACGACGGCACCTGCCTGGGAAATCTCCAGATCGTCGCGGACGAAGGCATTCCCGGATACGACCAGATCGCGAGGATGAACACCGGCGCCTCCGTGGAGATCCGCGGCCAGCTCATCCCTTCTCCCGCCGCAGGCCAGAAATGGGAGATGCGGGCCACCTCCCTGAAACTGCTGGGAGAGGTCCCGGAGGACTACCCGCTGCAGAAAAAGGGCCACAGCCAGGAGTTCCTCCGCTCCATCGCCCACCTCCGCCCGCGGACGAATCTCTACGGCGCGGTCTTCCGCATGCGCAGCCGCATCGCCTACGCGATCCACAAGTTTTTCCAGGAGCGGGATTTCATCTACGTCCACACACCCATCATCACCGCCAGCGACTGCGAGGGTGCCGGTGAAATGTTCCGCGTCACCACCCTTCCGGACGACAAGATCAGCAGAGACACGGAGGATTTCTTCAACAAGCGTGCCTACCTCACCGTGAGCGGCCAGCTCGAGGGGGAGACCTTCGCCTGCGCCCTGTCGAACATCTACACCTTCGGTCCCACCTTCCGTGCGGAGAATTCCAACACCTCCCGCCACGCGGCGGAGTTCTGGATGATCGAGCCGGAAGTCGCCTTCTGCGATCTGGAGGGTGACATGGATCTGGCGGAGGCGCTGGTGAAATACCTCGTCACCTATGCCCTCGAAAACCATGAGGGCGATCTGGAGATCTTCGAGAAGTTCGTGGACAAGGGCCTGCGCGAGCGCCTGGAGTTCGTGGCCAGCCGTCCGTTCGAACGCATTTCCTACACGGATGCGGTGGAGCTGCTGCTGAAGAGCCGGAAGCAGTTCCAGTATCCGGTGGAATACGGCCTCAACCTCCAGTCGGAACACGAACGCTGGCTCACCGAGGAACACTTCAAGCAGCCGGTAACCGTCTTCAACTACCCGAAGGAGATCAAACCGTTCTACATGCGCCTCAACGATGACGGGAAGACCGTCACCGCCATGGACGTGCTGGTGCCGGGCATCGGCGAGATCGTCGGCGGCTCCCAGCGCGAGGAACGCTACGACGTGCTGATGGAGAACTTCCGCAAGCACGACCTCGACCCGGAAGCCTATTGCTGGTATGCGGACCTGCGGAAATACGGCAGCGTCCCGCATGCGGGCTTCGGCCTCGGCTTCGAGCGGATGCTCATGTTCGTCACCGGCATGGCCAACATCCGCGACGTCATCCCCTTCGCACGCACGCCGGGGAACTGCGAGTTCTGACAAGTGGCTGCCGCGTCCCGCGGCAGAAAACCCTTGGTTCATTCATCGGCGGGACGCCGATGTCACGGTCTGCTGCGGGACGCAGCAGCCACAGTTCCCGCCGTCACGCGCTTTTCCTCACCTCTTCGGGCAGGAAGCGGTTCCAGCTCTCATCCCCCAGTCCGTTCTCACGCAGGCCGAACAACGGACGCCAGCGCGGCGCGATGGGCTTGTGCAGCGGGTGCATGCCCGCTTCATGCGGCAGCTTGTTCGCCTTCCGCGTGTTGCACTTCACACATGAGGTTACGATGTTCTCCCAGGTGGTTTTCCCGCCTTTCTGCCGGGGCATCACGTGGTCCAGGTTGAGCTGGTTTTCCGGCAGGATCCTCGTGCAGTACTGGCAGGTGAACTTGTCCCGCAGGAACACGTTGCGCCGGGTGAACTTCACCTCCAGCCGCGGCTGCTTGTCATAGATGCCCAGCACGACGATCTTCGGCACCCGCAGGGAAACGCTGACGCCGTGGATCATCTCCGGGTCGATGACCTCCGCGGAGTGGTTCATCCAGGAGCCCAGGTCATGCGCCTTGTAGCACTCCTCCCCATCGACCTGGACGACCAGCGCATGGCCCAGGCAGAGGAGGTGCAACGCACGTCTGACGGAACAGGTGTGAATCGGCTGCCAAAACCGGTTCAGCACCAGAACGGGGAGTTCTAGTACGGCAGTCATAAACCCTTTTCAAACCAATCGCCCGGAAAGTAGCAGGTCCATCCCCCACGGCAACGAAAAAGCCAATACGGAATCGTCGCGCAAGGCCTCCCGCGCTTTCACCGCACATGCCACTTCCGGCGATGACCTGCCACACCTGGAGACACTATTTTTTCTCTCGAATGGTATCCAACACTACCGTCTGCAACACATCAGGAGCAGAACGGGCGTAACCAAAACTACATTTTCCCCATTCGAAACGATATACCTCATAAATCGGGGAATCCGGCGGTTGGCGAGGCGTGGGAGGCACCAGCAATGCCGGTTTCCCAAATTCTTTGATCACAGTTTGCTTCGCCACACCGGCATTCATCTTCAGATCGAGGATCAGCAGACCCTCGGATTTTCTCTCGTTCGCAGTAGCAGCTCGGTAGTCCAGTTTGGCCAGCCATGAGGGCAGGTCGTCGGCTCCAAAGGAATTGAAACTCGGGTTCGACCGCTCCGCTTGCACCTGCAGCGTAACGCCGAGTGAACCTTGTATCGCCGCATGACTCAGCTCCCCCTTTCCGATCAATTTTCTCAAACAAACTAATGGCTCTTCCTTGCTCATGGCTTCAGATTGCAGGCTGCTGATCGTAATAATCGGAATAAGGGGCACCATAATATTCCTCATAGGTCTTCGTTGGGTCCGTGCTGGGCCTCTCGCCTTTTGCGAAGATCGCTCCGATGTCCTTTCGGGCCTTTTCCCGATCCCCGTGCTCCTTGTATTCTTGGTAAGCCTTTTCGTACTCGTCTGATTTCGCACCGGCAATCCCAATGTCCGTCCCTCCATTGCCCATAATTTCATCCCGCACTTTGGCGTTCATCAAAGTAGCCTCACCTTCGTCCTTCAGAGCAGCCTCTACATTTTTCCTCACATACTCGTCTTTGGAGAGTCCGGTATGGGGCACATAGGGATCCGCCGAATAGAGCGCGTGACCGGACTCATGAGCCAGAGTTTGGGTGATGGAAGCGGGATTGTCCTTCTCATTCGGATCAATGACAATTTCCTTCTTGGTCTTGTCGCAGAAGCTTCCTTTTCCCGGCTCTCCATAGCGGATCACCCAACCATCTTCTTCAAGAGCTTTGAGATTCGCCACCAAAGTCGGAGACTTTTCCACCAGCTCATTCACCCCGGCTCCAAGAGCAGTCGGACATGCATTCGGGCAAGCCGCCACGGGGATCTCGGGGATCTTATTTTTACTGAACAACGCCTTGGCTGCCTTGCAGGCGGAATCATAGGCTTCCAGTGCAGCCGCCCCGATTTTCGATCCCAATCCTTTGAGTGCCGCAAATGCCATAAGGAAATCCGGTGTCAGCAGGCTGAAAGCTCGATCCTGACCTGTCGCTCCAAGTCATCCCGTTTGAGATCTTCGCTCAATTGTTGATCTTCCAGAAGCGGTGAAGCCCATGCGCAATCGGCGGTGAAGTCCTCACCCAATGCGCAAACCGCGTTCAAAAACGCGCAAACTCCCAGCTCGGTTTTCAACCCATATCCGTTCGCTCGTTTCCAGTTCCTCTTGAGCAGGTCCTGGATCTCCTCTTCGGAAAGATCCTCCACCCCATCCCCGAAGTACATCCGGATATGCTTTTCCAGGCGCTTCATCATAACCTCCGCATTTGTGGCCCCTAATGCCTCAAACTGCCCCTTCCCGATGATCAGCATGATTGCATCAAATCCATTTTCAAACTTCTGACAAGAAATTACCTATCGCGGAGCAATACGGAATCGTCGCGCAAGTCCTTCCCGTGTTTCTCCGTAGAAGCACCACCTCCATGCACCCGCTCAAGCTCCTTCCCGCATTGGTCTGTCTCGTCTCCCTCCCCTCCGCCCATGCCGGCGAGGTATTCCAGATCCGCGACGGACTGCCGTCTTTCTTCGGGAAAGTGACGAACCCCGGGGAGGAACCGGTGCGCGTCAGCTACTTCGGCGGCTCCATCACCGAGGGCGCGGGATCCTCCGATCCGAAATTTTCCTACCGCTCGCTCCTCACGGAGTGGCTGAAAAAGCAATACCCGCAGGCGAAAATCCAGCCGTTCAACGCGGCGATCGGCGGCACCGGCTCATGGCTCGGTGCCTACCGCTGCTGGGAGGATGTGGGCTACCAGCGCCCGGACCTGGTGATCGTCGAGTTCGCCGTGAACGACGGTGGACTGCCTGAAAACGAGGTGCTTGCCAGCATGGAAGGCATCGTCCGCAAGCTGAGGGAACAGACTCCGTCAAAGCCGGACATCCTCTTCCTCTACACGATGACCACCGGCCAACTGGAGGATTTCAAGAGGGGCGAACTTCCCGCCACGACCCGCTACCATGAGAAGATCGCGGAGCACTACGGCATCCCCAGCGTCGCGATGTCCCGTCATGCGGCGGACCAGATCATCGCAGGAAAGCTCACCGCGGAGGCATTCGCCAAGGATGGCGTGCATCCCACCGACGCAGGATACGCGCTCTACCTGGAGGCGCTGAAGCCATTCTTCACAAAAGCCGCCACCATCTCCACCGCCCGCAAACCCCTCCCCGCACCACTCGCCCGGCGACCGCTGCAGGAGGCGCGCCTCATTTCGTATGACTGGACGGAACTGGATGCCGGCTGGCTGGGCTGGCAGCTCAGCCCCACCGACAGGATCCCCCACCTGGCGGTGAGCGACAAACCCGGTTCCACCATCACCCTGAAGTTCAAGGGCGCGCAGGCCGGGATCTACTGCATCATCGGCCCCGATACCGGGAACATCGAATACTCGCTGGATGGCGGGGAGTGGAAACACAAGGTTCTCTTTGACAAATACTGCCTCACCTACGCCCGGCCTCAGGCATTCAGGCTGGTGGAAGGCCTCGACCCCGGCCCGGAGCGCACGCTCAGGGTCCGCATCGCGGAAGACACTCCTGAGGGCAGCAAGGGACGCTTCACCCGCCTCGGCTACTTCCTGGTCGATGGACAGGTGAAGAACCCGACGGAAGGCATGGATCCGCTCGCCCGCATCGACGCCATCTATGCGACCATGAAGCCGGTCACCTGGCAGCCGCCCGCCGGTCGCTGGAACCACCTGGAGAAAACCAAGGCCAAGCTGGAGAACGGGCCGAAGCTCAACGTCGTCATGCTGGGCGACAGCATCATTGGTGACACCTCCTCCTCCAGCTTCGAATACCTGCTGGAGAAGGACCGCCCGAAGTGCGACGTCACCAAGATCGTCAGCGTCCGAGGCTCGACCGGTTGCTGGTGGTACAAGGACGACAACCGGCTGGAGCAATACGTCTTCCGCCACAACCCGGACCTGCTCGTCATCGGCGGCATCAGCCAGCGCGGCGACATCGGGGCGATCCGCTCCGTCATCCACCAGTGCCGGGCGAAGTTCCCGGATCTGGAAGTGCTGCTCCTTTCCCCGACCTTCGGCGCTCCGCCAAATCCCAAAACCGGTCCGAGCGAGCAATACAAAGCCTACCAGGCCGCGCTGCCGAAACTCGCCGCCGAAGAGAAGTGCGGCTACTTCGACATGACCACGCCGTGGAAGGAATACATCGGCTCCAGCGGCTATGCCCTGGACTCATTCAAGCGCGACGTCGTCCATGCCAACGACCGCGGAAAGCAGATCCTCGGACGGCTGATGCAGCGCTTCCTGGCTCCGTGACCCATGACACCTCCCGGCATCAGAGGCTCCTATCGTCCTCATGGCGGAGATCCTTCGCCGCCTCCATGTACACGGCGTCCTCGCCGATGTTGGTGGCGAGGTCGCCCACACGCTCCAGCGAGCGGACGATCAGGATGAGGTGCAGATATTCCTGGCTGCGTCCGGCGGATGTCTCCAGGCGTGTGCCGTAGAGGGCGTTCGTTTCGTGGTGCAGCTTGTCCAACTCCTTGTCCCGGGCGTGCAGGGAGGCCCCCAGAACAGCGTTGCGGTCGCTGTAGGCGGAGATGGCGTCGCGCAGCAGGCGGTCGGCCAGTTGGTAGAGAGGTTCGATCAGGTTCACCTCCTGCAACTCCGCGCCCGCACTGATCTTCTTCGCCCGCTTCGCGATGTTCGTCGCGTGGTCGGAGATCCGCTCGAGATTCATGGAAATCTTCATCGAGGAAACCACCAGCCGCAGATCCGTCGCCACCGGGTGGAAGCGGACGAGGATGTCCACGCCGAGACGGTCGATCCGCCTCTCGAGTTCATCCACCTCGTCATCATCGGCGATCACCGCGTTCGCCAGCTCGACATTCCTTTCGAGCAGGGACGTGATCGCTCGCTCCAGATTGTGACGGGCCTGCGCCGCCATCGACAAGACTTCGGAGCGGAGGGCGGAAATGGCGACATCGAAGTCGCGGAAGATATGGACGTTGGGCATGGATTTGGTCTCTCTGTTCAGCCGAACCGGCCGCTGATGTAGTCTTCTGTTTTCTTCAATCTCGGGTTGTTGAACATCTGCATGGTGTCACCGAACTCGACCAGCTCCCCCATGAAGAAAAACGCGGTCATGTCCGAAACCCGCGAGGCCTGGGCCATGCTGTGGGTCACGATGACGATGGTGAATTCCTTCCGGAGTTCCCAGATGAGATCCTCCACCTTTGCGGTGGCAATGGGGTCGAGCGCGCTGCACGGCTCATCCATCAGGATCAGCCGCGGCTTCACCGCGATGGTCCGGGCGATGCACAGCCGTTGCTGCTGGCCGCCGGACAGGCCCATGCCGGACTCCTGCAGCCGGTCCTTCACCTCATCCCACAGAGCGGCGGAGCGGAGCGCTTCCTCCACCGCCTGGTCCAGCACCGACTTGCGCCGCTCCCCGGCAAGGCGGAGGCCGTAGGCGACATTCTCATAGATGCTGCGCGGGAACGGGTTCGACTTCTGGAACACCATACCGACATCACGCCGCAGCTTCACCACATCCACCGAACGGTCGTTGATGTCGATGCCATCGATGGTGATGCGGCCGTTGGTGATCCGCGCACCCGGAATTTCGTCGTTCATCCGGTTGATGCAACGCAGCAGGGTGGACTTGCCACAGCCGGACGGGCCGATGAACGCGGTGACCGCGTGGGCGGGGATGTTGAAGTCGATGTTCTTGAGCGCGTGGGAATGCCCGTAGTGGAAATCCACCTTCGACACCTCGATGGAAGTGTAGGTCGGATGCCCTGGGTCGCCGCGGAGCGATTCGGTGGGAGCTGGCTCAGCCAAAAGATCCTGTGACATAGGCTTCGGTTTTGGATTCCTTCGGGTTCTCGAAAATCTGCATGGTCTCACCAAACTCGATGAGCTCGCCAAGGTAGAAAAACGCGGTCTTGTCCGAGCAACGGGTGGCCTGGGCCATGTTGTGGGTGACGATGACGATGGTGTAGTTCTTTTTCAGCTCGATGAGCAGCTCCTCGACCTTGAGGGTCGCCAGCGGGTCGAGCGCGGCGCACGGCTCGTCCATGAGGAGGATGTCCGGCTGGTTCGCGATGGCCCGTGCGATGCAGAGACGCTGCTGCTGGCCGCCGGACAGGCCGAAGGCGCTGGCGTGCAGCCGGTCCTTCACCTCATCCCACAGGACGGCCCCGCGCAGGGAACGTTCCGCGGCTTCATCCAGCTCGCTCTTTTTCGTCACCCCGGCCACGCGGAGGCTGAAGACGACGTTCTCGTAGATCGATTTCGCGAACGGGTTGTATTTCTGGAACACCATCCCCACGCGGCGGCGGAGTTCCAGCAGGTCGATGTCCGGCCGGTAGATGTCGATGTCGTGGATGTGCACCGAGCCGGAGGTGATCTTCGCCCCCTCGATGCGGTCGTTGATGCGGTTGAGGCAGCGGAGCAGGGTGGACTTCCCGCAGCCGGACGGCCCGATGAAGGCCGTGACCTGGCGGTCCGGGATCTCCAGGGAAACATCGTGGATGACCTGCTTCTTGCCGTAGGCGAAGTTGAGGTTGCGGATGCTGATGGCGCTCGCCGCGGCCGCGGCTGGCGCCGGCACGATCTCCCCGGTGTTCTTGTGATCTTTCAAGGTGGTTACCATTTGAGTTTCGCGCGGAGTTTGGCACGCAGGATCATGGAGCCCGCCGAAAGCAGGGCCACCAGCATGAGGAAGACGAAGACGGAGCCGAACTGCGCGCGCTGCGTGTATTCCGAAGCGGGGATCCGCGCGGCGAGCGTGTAGATGTGGTAAGGCAGTGCCTGCACCTGGGAGGAGAGGATGTCCAGCGGATTGGAGACACCCTCCCAGGGGAAGTCATCCTTCGCGGCGACGGCGGCGGTGAACATGATGGGCGCGGTCTCACCCGCCACACGGGCGATGGAAAGCAGCGACGAGGTCAGGATGCCCGGCAGCGAATACGGCAGCACGCACTTCCGGATGGTCTGCCAGCGCGTGGCTCCCATGGCCAGCGAGGCGTCCCGGAAACCCTGTGGCACCGCCCTCAGGGACTCCTCCGATGCGGTGATGATCACCGGCAGAATCATGCACGCCAGGGTCGCACATCCCGCCATCAGAGATGAATTCCAGCCCTGGAAGCTGATATACAGGTCGTTGATGAAGATCGGGATCGTCAGGAAGGAACGGTCCGACGGCTCCCCGGTGATGACCGGAACCGCCAGCACGAACACCGAGAAGCCGAACAGGCCGAACACGATGGAGGGAACCCCCGCGAGGTTGAGGATCGCCAGCCGCACCGCGTCGATGAAGGGACTCTGCTTCGCATACTCCGCAAGGTAGATGGCCGCGCTCACGCCGAAGAACAGCGCCAGGATGATCGAGCCGATGGTCAGCAGCGCCGTCCCCGCGATCGGCCCCGCGATGCCACCGCCGGAGTAGGAGTAGGTGGACTCGTTGTAGATCGGCTTGTCCGCATTCTTCGCGAGGTACTCATTATACTCCGAGGCAGGCAACTGGTGCCGTGTCCCTTCCGCGTCATCGAATACGTGCAGCGTCTGGTTCTTGGCCGTGAGGAACTCGAAGTCCACATAGGGAGCCTCACTCTTGAAAAGGACCGGCGCGCCATCGACGATGATCTTGGCGAACAACGCCATGGCGACGAGCACGATGAAATACGTGGTCAGGCCGAGGATGCCACGGACGACCGCGTTCTTGACGAACCCTTTCGGAGCACCCTTACGGATCAGTTTTTCAGGATTCCACATGGATCAATGAGGCTGCTTTTTGAAGAACCGGCGGGCGGCGGCGTTGATACCGAGCACGATGGCGAACAGGAGGATGCCCACCACGAACAGCGCCCGGTAGTGGACGCTTCCCAGCGGCACCTCTCCAAGTTCCTGGGCGATGATGCCGGTGAGGGTGTGCGCCGGCTGGAAGAACGTGCCGAGACCGGCGGTGAAGTCCGGGATCTTGATCCGGTTGCCCGCCACCAGCAGCACTACCATGGTCTCCCCGATCACCCGGCCGAGGCCGAGCAGCACCGCCGCCAGGATGCCGGAGAATGCGGCGGGGATGATGACCCGGAACGTGTTCTGGATCTTCGACGCTCCGAGCGCCTCCGCCGCCTCCGAGTAGGCGGACGGCACGTTGTTCAGCGCGTCCTCGGAGAGCGAGAAGATCGTCGGGATGCTCATCAGGGCGAGCAGGCAGCCCGCGGTGAAAATGTTGAGCCGCTCCTCGATGGGGAAGCCGGGCAGCCAGGCCAGGGAATCCTTCATCGAAATGTCCCGCAAAACCGTACCCAGCACCAGGATGCCGATGAAGCCCAGCACCACCGAAGGAATCGCCTGGATGAACTCGATGACAGGCTTCACAAAGCCCTGCTCCCTCTTCGAGGCGAACTGGTTCGTGTAGATCGCCGCACCGACACCGACCGGGATGCCGATGACCAGCGCGACCAGCGAGATCATGAGCGAGCCGACGAACAGGGGCAGGATCCCGTAGAAATCCTGCCACTCGCCACCGGTGACCCAGTCCTTGCCGGTGAGGAAGGATTTGACGGCGGCGAACAGGCCGACCGGATCATTGTAACGCCAGGCGTCCAGTTCCGCCGGTGTCCTGGCGAGATGATCGAGATAGATGGGGCTCACTTTTTCCGCGACTTTGAGCAGACGGTCCGCCTCCCCTTCGCTGAGGGAAGCGGGCAGTTTCGCCAGCACCGCGGAGGCATTCGTCCGCAGGTTCTGGTGGATGGTGATGCAGTCCTGCTTCCGCAGCAGCAGTTGCTGGATAGGGCCCTCGACATCAACTTTCTCAGCGAGGGATGCCTTCGCCTCGGTGATGAGTTTCTCCCGCTCGGCGGGATCTTTCGCCTTCTCGGCGGCGGCCATGAGGGTCTTGCGGTCCTTCTCCAGGATGTCGGCCTTTGCGAGCGCCGCTTTGGTGACAGTGACCGACTCGGTCATTTCGGAGATGATCGTGCCCAGCGCGCCTCCAGCCTCCTGGAATGCGTCGATGGTCGCCCGGACCTCCACCAGCGGTTCGGAATGCTTCTGCTGGGCGGCGGAAAATTCCTCGCTGAGCTTCGTCACCAGCGGAGGATCGTCGGAGTCCTCCAGCGTTCTCGCCGAGATGGAGGAAATCAGGGACGCCCGTTCCTCAGCATTGAGGTGAGGGGTTTTGGGCAGGGACTCGAGCGCCTTTTTGCGGGCGGCCTCGTAGTTCCCCTTCATGACGGCCAGCGCCTGGGACTGCTGGTCGATGCCCTCGTTGTTGAGGATGAGATCCCTCGTCGGGGAAACGCGCTCACTGTAGGCATTCCAGAGCTCGCTGGCCTCCAGGGAACGCTTCATCTCATTCGCCGCCTTGCCGTTGATCTCGGCGTAGTAGGCGCGGTTGAGGATGCTGGCGATCTCCTCGTGGGAGGTGAGGTTCTTGCGCGAGATGTCGACGAACTCCAGTCCGGCGATGCGGTAGATCTCAAGCTCGCGCCGGTATCCCGGGAAGAATCCCAGACCTTCCTTCAGCAGGAACGCGATGATGAGCGTCAGGATGACGATCGTGAGACCCGCGTTCGAGGCGAAGAAGTAGCGGATGCCCTTTTCAAAGGAGAATCCCCTTTTCTGGAAACGGTGTCCTTTTTCCGGCGGACTTGATTCGTGGCGACTCATGCAGGGAATGGCTTCAGTTGCGCGCGCGAGGGGATGGGGCACCGTGGACCTGCGCACGTCCACGATGCCCGGCAGCAACCTAAACAATCAAGACCGGATCAGAGGTCTTTGGTCGGGATGAAACCGACGCGGCGGACGATGTTCTGGCCGGCGTCCGACTCCACGAAGTCCATGAACGCCTGGGCTTCCGCCGTCGGCTTGTCAGGGGCGTAGAAGTAGCACAGGCGGGCGTAGGCGTATTTCTTGGCATTGTTGGCCACCGGCTCGACACCGTCGATGGTCACCGTCTTGATGCCGTTGCTCTTGGCGTAGGCCAGGCCGACGTAGCCGATGCCGTTCCGGTTCTTCGCAACTTCCTGGGCGATCTGCTCGTTGCCGGCCATCTTCTGGGAGGTGGACGGATAGTCACGGCCACCCATCGCAAGACCCTGCCAGTCCTTGTAGGTGCCGGAGGAGGTGTTGCGGGTGTAGATGGAGATCTTGCCTGGAGCGCCGCCGATCTCCGACCAGTCCTTCACCTGGCCGGTGAAGATCTTGGCGACCTGGTCCTTGGTCAGCTTGGAGATCGGGGAGTTCTTGTTGACCACCACCACGATCATGTCGTGGGCGACGGCGTGTTCCTTGAGGTAGACGCCCTTGGTGCGGCAGAAGGTCCTCTCGTCGTCCTTCACCTTGCGGGAGGACATGCCGATCTGGGCGGTGCCGTTGGCGAGCGCCGGAAAAGCGGTGGAAGAACCTTCCGCCGCGATCTCGAATTTGACGTTTTTGTTACCTGCCGCCTTGAAAGCTTCGGAAAGCTGCGGGACGAGCTTGGCGCCGAGGGTGTCGGAACCCTTGATGCTGAGAGTCTGCGCGCCGGCGATCGTCAGGAGCGCGGCGGAAGCGAATAGAGTGCTGATGAGTTTCATGTCGGTTTGGAGTAGAGGTGTAGATTTAGTCCGTGGAAATTGGAGCTTTGTTACGGTTCCGTCACGGGATCAGAAGGCCATCCGGAGACCGGTCATCGCGGTGTAACCGTCGTAGTCGCCGCCACCAAGTTGCGAGAACTCGATGCCGTTCATGACCTTCAGCTTGTGACCGTAGAGATACCAGTTGAGACCGACGTATTGTGCGGTGTAGGTGTTGCCACGGCCCCGTGCGCCGGTGCCGGAAGCGGCGAGGCGCTCATAGCGGCTGCCCACCTGGATGCCGTCCGGATCAGCGGAAGTGGCGAACTGCAGGCGGCCGACGAGCTGCAGGCCCGGGGCGATGAAGTAGGTGGGGATGATCGTCAGGCCGAAAACGTCGGACTGGTTCACGTTCACACTGCTGTTGCCGTTGCGGTCCGCTTGGCCCGAAAACCCGAAACCGTAGTTCATGTCCACCGTCAGGCCGAAGCGGCCGCTCTGGATCTCATTGGAGAGGGAGAGTGTGTCGGTGAAAGCCGGGGAGGTCGGTTGGCCGAACCAACCGTCGTTCTTGTCCGACTGGAAGCCCGGGTTGGAGTTGTGGGTGTATCTGAAGGAAACAACGGCGGTGTCGAGACCGCTCTGGGCGGAGTAGTCGTAGCCGATTTTCCCGAAGTAGAGGGCACCATGGCCGAAGCCGGAGAATTCACGGGCTTGGTCGGCACCGTAGACCGCGACTTCGTAGAGCCAGTGGTCAGCGACGTTCTTACCGGTGACCCAGACGCCCGTCAGGTTGCCGGGGTGGAGCATGTTGGCGACGAGGCTGCGCTCGAAGGTCACGATCTCCTTGGACGAGATTTCCTGTTCACGGGTGATCTTGAGCTCTTGCTTGCCGATGCCGACGTTGAATTGATCAGTGGTGCCGTAGACCGCGTAGAGGTCGTAGATGTCGCCATAGTAGGGATCATTCCCCTGCAGGTCGCGGCCATCGGTGTTGATGTCGATCTGGCCTTCCAGCTTCACGCTGCTGAACCACTTGGACTTGAAGCCGAGGTAAGCGCGGCGGACTTCGATGTCGTTGCCCCAGGTCTTGAGGTCGTTCGCGGTGCCATTGCCGCCTTTCCAGTCGGAAGTGTTGTAGCTGTCACCATCAGCTTCACCATAGATGCTCTGGACCTGGAGGCGGCCCTGAAGCGAGAACTCCTGGAGGATCGGGTTCGACGAATCTTTGTAGAGGGTGACAGCCGACCAGATTTTGTCGTAGGTGGTTTCACCCGTCAGTCCTGCGGAGAAAACTCCTTGGTCTTGGGCGTGGACGGCACCGGTGGCCAACAGGCCAGTGGCCAGAAGCACGCGGGGGATGGATTTCATAGGTTGCATGGGATGGAGTATTTGGCCGGGTGATTGACCGATTTTCCCTGGGTTGCGCCCGGCGACCGATGCTTAAATCCAAACTCCGTCACATTCCCAAGGGGTCTTCAGTGACATAGATGTCACATTCGCCATCGGTTGGAAAATGAGCCGGATTTTCCAACCGTTGCCGACTTTACAGCCGCGGTGTTTGAAACTCAATCTCATTAGCTCCGACCCTCGCCCGGCTGGATCCCCTGATGCCCATGAAAGACAAATCCTCCACATCGCCCACCGTCCTGGGTTCGAGGGAAGTCCTCGCGCTCGCGACCTTCCTCACCGCAGGCCACGCTTCCGCCCAAGCTCCCGCCGCCGCTGAAAAGAAAGCACAAAGCCCTGATGACGGAACACTTCCGGAGGTCCAGGTAACGGCCAACCGTGACAACGCGGGAACCTATAAAACCGAGCAACTTGCATCCCGCAAATTCACAGCCCCCCTCATCGACGCCCCGCAGTCCTTTTCCGTCATTCCCAAGGAAGTCTTCCAACAGCAGGGTGCCCGGAATCTGACCGACGTGCTGAAAAACACTCCGGGCATCTCCTACAACGCCGGGGAAAACGGCTTCGGCACCAGCATGAACAACTTCAGCCTGCGCGGGGTGGATACCTCGGGCAGCGTGTTCCAGGACGGCGTCCGTGACAGCGGTAGCTACTCGCGGGACGTATTCAACCTCGAGAGTGTGGAAATCGGCAAGGGCGCCGCAGCCGACAACGGCTACGGAACCGCTGGCGGCTACGTGAATCTCGTCAGCAAGACCGCCCGGGGCGAAAACTTCTACAGTGGCACCGCCTCCTATTCATTCGATGAAACCGACTCCAGCCCCCGCTTCCGCACGGCTTTCGATGTGAACCAGGCGTTTTCCGGAAATGTGGCGTTCCGCCTGAACGCCTTCCTCCAGGAAGGTGGGGTGGCTGGCCGTGACTACGCGGAAGCCAACGGCTGGGGTCTGGCCCCCACCATCACCTTCGGCCTCGGAACCGACACCCGGTTCTTCCTTTCCTACCAGCACGTTGAGCAGAACGACATTCCGGACTGGGGAGTCCCGACGGGAATTTCCTTCGGCAGCGCAAACCGCTTTGAAGGCGTGGACCGCTCGCACCGGGACACCTACTATGGGCTGACCACCGACTATGACGACACCATCACGGATGCGTTCGTCGCCCGGATCGAACATGATTTCAACGAAGACCTGACGCTTTCGAACCAAACCCGGATCGCGAAAACGAACCGCCGCACGGACTTCACGATGCCGCACAGCTTCGACGACGCCACAGCAACCACCGTGCGGCAGGAACGGACCATCTACGACCGCGAGAACTTCAGCTTCTCCAACATCACCAACCTCTCCTACGAGTTCGCCACGGGCAGCCTCGAACACACGCTTTCCGCCGGGTTCGAGTTCATCCGGGAAGATGCCGACGCTCTCCGCTACAACTCCAAGAACCGCGGGCTTGTAAACGCCCACGATCCCAACAACAACCCGGGGATCGCGGAACCGGAGTTCCAGGGTATCGGCCAAGTGGACGTGGAAACCTACGGTCTCTATGTCTATGACACGGTCAAACTCAACGAGCGCTGGCAGATCACCGGCGGCATCCGCGCCGACCACTACAAGGTTGATCTCGTGGACCGCAACCAACTGGGCGTCCCGGGCGGAGCGAACTTCAGCAAGTCCGACACATTCCTCGGAGGAAAGCTGGGCGTCGTCCACAAACCCGCGTCGAATGGCAGCATCTACGCTTCCGCCGGTCTCTCATCCCAGCCTCCGGCTTCTTTCCTCTCCAATTCCGACGCCTCCCGCGGCGGCGGCAACGGCTTTCCCGGAGCCGGCCTCGGCATCAACAACAAGGATGCCCAGACCCAGTACAACCTGAACTACGAGATCGGGACGAAGTGGGACTTCCTCGGCGGACGTCTTTCCACCACGGCAGCCCTCTTCCGCACCGAGCGCCATGATGTGGCGATCTCCGGGCGGTTCACGCCGGGAGCCGGGGCCACGGACACGGGCTATCATGAGCAGATCATCCAGGGCATCGAACTAGGCGTGGCCGGTCAGATCACCAATGAGTGGTCCGTCTTCGGCGGCCTCCTCATCATGGACAGCGAGCGCAAGGTCAGCTCGAAATGGGAGCAGGCACGGATCGACGCCGCCAACGGAGCCGGAGATCCCGACTACAACGCCACCTATGACTCCTTCGACGGTGACGAGCTTGCTTTCACCCCGAACTACACCGGCAACCTGTGGACCACCTACCGTTTCCCGGTCGGCCTGACGATCGGTGGCGGCATGCAGTACGTCAGCGGCTCCTATGTCGGACGTCCTGATGACGCGGAACGGATCATCCCCAACGGCCGCTATGGAAAGTTGGATGACTACCTCGTGTTCAACACGATGGTCGCCTATGAAGTGACTGAAAATGTCACCCTCCGGCTGAACATCGACAACATTTTCGATGAAGTTTATGCGGTCTCTTCCAACTGGAGTGGCGTCCGTTCCAATGTCGGCCCGCCCCGCACCTACACCATCAGCGCCGACTGGAAGTTCTGATTTTTAACGGGTTGTGCTGCAAATCAACCGTCATCCGGCTCTGGCCGGGTGGCGGTTTTGCGATTTTAGGAACAAATCTACGAATCAGGGGTTGACGAGTTTCGTTATTGAGACTCAGTCTCACCCTCGTTCGCCGGGAGCACACTGATTCCAGTGTGGAGATCGGCGGACGCCCATTGCCAACTCCCAATGAAACAAACATCCAAAACGTCGATCAGGGACATCGTCTCGACCCGCGAGGCGATCGCCCTGGCCACCCTGCTTTCCGTCGCCCACTCCACAGCCGCAGAGCCAGCGAAGAAAGAGGAAGCCGGCAACCAGAAGAAACAGGGCCAGGACGGAGCTGTTCTGGATGAAGTGACGGTCAGCGCGACCCGCTCCAACCCTTACAATCCCCAGAGGGTCCAGTCGCAGAAGTTCACCGCGCCGCTGGTCAACACCCCGCAGACCATCAGCGTCATCCCCAAGGAAGTGTTCAACCAACAAGGTGCGCAAGGCCTGGCGGACGTCCTCAAGAACACCCCTGGCATCACCTTCCTGGCTGGTGAGAACGGCCACGTCGGCGGTGCCAACAGCATGAACATCCGTGGCTTCGAAGCATCCAGCAACATCTTCATCGATGGCGTGCGCGACAACGGCAACTACGGTCGCGACATTTTCAACGTGGAGTCCGTGGAAGTGGTCAAGGGACCCGCCGGCGACAACGGCCGGGGCTCCACCGGCGGCTACATCAACCTGGCCACCAAAACACCGCAGGCTGAATCTTTCTACAGCGGCACCGCCGCCTACAAGTTCGACGAGACGGACGCCAACGACCACCAGCGCCTGACCCTGGACATGAACCAGGTGATCGAGAACGGTCCGGTTCCGGGCATGGCGTTCCGCCTCAACGCCCTCCTGCAGGGTGGTGGCGTCCAAGGCCGTGACTACGCGGAGAACAACAGTTGGGGTCTGGCACCGTCGGTCGCCTTCGGCCTCGGCACCGAAACCCGCCTCACCCTTGCCTACCAATACTGGGAGCAGAACAACCGCCCGGACATCGGCTTCCCGGGTTCCGCCGTTCCGGACACCACCTCCCCCGTCCGCCCGGGCGGCTACGTGGACCGCGAGAATTTCTACGGCCTCACGAGCGACTTTGATGATGTGACTTCCCACACCATCTACGCCCGCTTCGAACACGACTTCAACGACCGCCTGCGCTTCAACAACCTGACCCGCTACTCGCTCACCGACCGGGAGGCGATCTACACCGTGCTGGGCGCCTTCACCGCACCGGATACCGTCGGCCGCAGCCGCCAGGCCTTCTACCGCGAAACGGAGACGTTCACCAACCAGTCGAACATCACCGCGGAGTTCGAGACCGGTTCCGTCGGCCACACGTTCGCCGGTGGTCTGGAAGTCGCGCGCGAAAAGGCCCACAACCCACGCGACTTTGTGACCGCGAGCCTGGGAGTTCCCGGTGGAACGAACATCTATGATCCGGACACGGGCACTCCGGTTGCAGCCGATCCGACCTACAACTGGGTCGACGACATCACGGTGGACACCGTCGCAATCTATGCGAATGACACCCTGAAATTCAACGAGCAGTGGCAGGCTTCCATTGGCACCCGCCTGGAGTATTTCGACGCGGAGGCACGCTACAAGCAGGAAGCATCCGGAATCGTCACCAGATACCAATCGGACGATTTGATCTTCAGCGGCAAGGCAGGCATCGTGTTCAAGCCGAAGGAGAATGGCAGCATCTACGCCGCCTACGGCATGTCCGCCCTGCCTCCGGGCGCCAGCTCGCTCTCGAATGACAACGGTTCCCGCAGCACGGGTGGCCCGACCGTCCCCGGGGGTCCACTCACCGGCAACAACAACCTGGATTCGGACGTTCAGAAGTCCTACAACTACGAAGTCGGCACCAAGTGGGAGTTCTTCGACAAGAACCTCACCACCTCCCTCGCCATCTTCCGCAGCGAGCGCGAGAACGTTTCCGTCGGACCGAATGATCCGGTAACCGGAGAGCCAACGGCCTACGGGGACCAAGTGGTCACGGGCGTCGAACTCGGGGCGTCCGGATACGTCAATGAGAACTGGATGGTTTTCGGCGGCGTCTCCTACCTCGAGAGCGAGAACCAGGACGGCAACGACCTGACCTTCAACCCTGACTGGACCGCCAACCTCTGGACCACCTACCGCTTCCCGATCGGTGTGACCATCGGTGCAGGAGCCCGCTACACCGCTTCCACCGCAGCCCGTGTCGATGCGGCCAGCGGCGCGGCGACGGCCACCCTGCCCGAGTCGCTCATCTTCGACGCGATGGTGTCCTACGAGCTCACCAAGAACGTTACCCTCCGCCTCAACGTGAACAACCTGACGGACGAATTCTACGCCCGGACGGTCAACACCGCGGCGGATTCCCGTCGCGCCTACCTGGGCGAGTCCCGCACCTACACGCTCAGCGCGGACTGGAAGTTCTGATCCCGCCTTCTTGTTTATTGGTTGCTGTTTCCGCCGTCCGGGTTGCGCCGGGCGGCGGAATTTTTTCCTCTCACTCCATTCCGAACCGCCCCATCCTTCCGCCATGATCCTCTGCATCCCCTCCGTGCTTGCACCGCTTGAATCGGCGGAATGCCGCAAGCTGCTGGAAGAAGCACTCTGGGAAGACGGCCGCGCCACGGCCGGCCACCAGGCGATGAAGGTGAAAGACAACATGCAGGTCCCGGGCGACCATCCCGCCGCCCACCACGTGGGCGCGGTGATCCTCAAGGCCCTGGCCTCCAACCCCCTTTTCATGTCGGCGGCGCTGCCGCTGCACATCCTGCCGCCGATGTTCAACCGCTACTCCGGCGGCCAGACCTACGGCACCCACGTGGATGCCTCCGTCCGCACCATGCCGGACGGCCGGCGCATCCGCACCGACCTTTCCTGCACCCTGTTCTTCGCCGAGCCGGAAGAATACGAAGGCGGCGAACTCATCATCGAGGACACCTACGGCGCGAAGAGTGTGAAACTCAACGCCGGGGACATGGTCCTCTACCCCTCCACCAGCCTCCACCGCGTGGAGCCGGTCACCAGCGGCACCCGCCTCTGTTCCTTCTTCTGGTTGCAGAGCATGATCCGGTCCGACGAACGGCGTTCCCTGCTGTTCGACATGGACATCGCCATCCAGCGGCTCACCGGCGGGCTGCCGGACCAACCCCTGGTCCATGAGGCGACCACCCAGCTCACCGGCGTCTATCACAACCTGCTCCGCCAGTGGGCGGAAATGTGAGCTTCACGCCAGAAGGCGCAGGCCATCCTTGGCAGCCAGCACCACCCGGGTCTGCCTGCCGACGAAGTCCGTATCGTGCGGATACTCGAGCACTTTCCTTTCGGCGTCCGCCAGCGTCAGCCATAGCTGGACACGCATCTCCTCTTTCAGCGTCGGGTTCCCGGCCAGCGGCCCGTCACCCGCCAGCCATTCGGCAAGGAACTCCCCGAGGAAATGGGGCTGGCAGACACGATAGATGATGGCCCCATACCGGACCAGATCCGCCAGCCACCCCGCCCGGAAGCCCGTTGTCCGGACCATGGCCAAGGCTTCTTCGGCGGAGTCCGTGGCCTCCGCGATCCAGTCCCCCACCTTTTCCGCCCCACCAGGTTCGTCCAGCAGCATGGCCAGCGCCCGGCATCGGACGCTCCGGGCGAGGATGCCGGCGATGGACGCCTCCCCGGAGGTCGGTATGGAGCGCAGGCGGGAGATGCCGTCCCCGGCTTCCCGCCACGCCTCCAGCGCGCGCGCCGCCAGCACCAATGTCCTGGCACGGTTCACCCGCAGCATCGCCGCGAGAAAAACCCGCCGGGCCGTGGCTTCTTCTCCCCAGCGATCCAGCAAATCCTCCGCTTTCGCGAAATCCCGCAGGGACGCCCCCGAGTCCCCCATTTCATAAAAGGCGGCCGCACGGTTCAGCCATGTCAGGATCATGCGGTCCACGATGGCCGGGTTCCCGGCCGGATCGATGCACGCCATCACCTCGATGGTCCGGTCGAAGGACCGCATCGCCTCATCCAGCACCGCCGGTTCCCCCATTCGGAGGAGCACATCCCCCAGGTTCAGCCAGGCGGCGGAGAGCAACCAGGCCGCCTCACCGTCCGTCCGCCAAGGAAGCTGCTCCCGGCTTCCCGCCGCCATACGGAAAATGCCCGCCGCCCCCTGCCAGTCACCGCCTGCCATGGCGCCGAATCCCACGCCCATCCAGCGTGTGGATTCCTCCACCAAGGCATTGCGTTCGTCAGGGTTCACGCCGCTTTCCTTAGCACCGCCTGCTTCTGCACGGAAGCCCTGCGCTTCTTGAAGAAGCGCCGCCAGCTCAGCGCGAAACCGGTCCAGACGAGGATGACCGCCGCCAGCGAGGCCACGCCCATGAGCGCCTGGCCGAACCAGCCGAGCGCCTCGCCGGTATGCACCCAGCGGACGAAGCTGCGGAGTTTCCGCCCGGTGGTCTGTTTCTCGAAACCTTCGTTTTTGACGATCTCCCCGGAGGTGAGATCCACGGTGAGGGAACGCCGCAGATCCGGACGTCCGCGGTGGGAATAAGAAACCGAGTAGTCCGCGGTGGGGCCTTTGGGCAGACTGACGATGATCGTCCTCCAGCCGGGGCTGGCGGCCTTCACCTTCTCAAAGCCTGCGTCCAACCCCGTGAGACTTACCGGAGCGTGGTCATGGTCGTGGTCATGGCCGTGGTCATGGCTGTGGCCACCACCGCCCCGCCCTTCTCCCCGTGCGGCCATGCCACCTTCACCGCCGCGTCCTTCACGGGGAGGACCACTGCCCTCACCACGGCCGCGGCGCTCACCCTGCCCGCCTTCGGCCCGGCCTTCGCGTGCCATGGAGCCTTCACCGCCACGGGTTCCCCGACGCTCTCCACCTTCCCGGGAAGGCCCACCTGCAGCAGGTGGACCACCTGCTCCGCGCGGAGGAGGCGGAGTTTCGCCAACGGCGGTATAGATCAGATTGTTGGCCCACGAATAGGACATCACCAGACCGGTGATCACGATGAAGAAAAGGGGTATGCAGGCCCAGAAGCCGAACGTGTTGTGCCAGTTCCAGTCCCTCGCCCGGCCTTTGAGGCGGAATTGGAGCGTGGCGACCGCACGGAATGCGGTGCGGCTCAGGCGCTTCGGGAACCACAGATAGAGACCGGAAATGACGAGGAACAGAAAGACCAGATTCGCCGCCTTCGTGATGTTGCCTCCGATCTCCCGGGATTCCCCCTGCAGGGTCAGCCAACGGTGCAGACGGAGCACCCATGCGAAGAAAGCCTTCAGACCCGCGTTGCCCTCGCCGAGGGATTCACCGGTGTAGGGGTCCGCATAGGCGGATTTGCCTCGGCCGAACTGCACGGACGCCGGCATCTCCGGATCACTGTAATACGTCACACCACTTGCAGCCGGGCTCGCATCCGCATGGTTGCCCAGGATTTTCTCCGGACCAGCAACCACCTGCTCCGCCGCTTTCGAGACTTTCACCCCGTGGTTCGCCTCCAGGATCTGCCGCTCGAATGACATGATCACTCCGGTGAGGCCGAGGATCAGAATCACCAGCCCGGCCGCCAAACCGGTGGCCAAGTGGAGCCAGAAGACGGATTTCTTGAAAAAGCGCATGGGAGTGTCGCAGGGGAAAGTGCTGCGAATGCGTCTCAATTACCGATCAAGGTCAAATCCAAATCAGCTTCCCGGAAGATTTTCCGGCCTCCGGAAGGCCCAACCGGGGCATCAGACGCCCGGGTGAAATCAGGGCCCCTCCTCGTCTCCACCACCGAAGCGGCCGCAACAGGATCCCGCTTCATGGAAACAGTCGGCACAAAGCGATTCCTCTCCAACCGCCGCCACGGATGGAGCACCGCAGCGGTCGCAGGGAGGGGTATCGGACATGGAGGGATCATTCCTCCGGTCCGCGGCCGCCATCAAGCTTCCGTTTGGAAGGTCATGCCCGCAAAAAACTTTCGACATCGGGATGGCTTCAGGGAGACTGCCGCCATGTACGAAACCGCCGGGAAAATCAAAGTCATCTACGATACGCAATCCTTTGCCAGCGGTTTCTCGAAGCGGGAGTTCGTGGTGACCACCGCCGCCGACAAGTATCCCCAGGATCTGAAGTTCGAGGTGGTGAAGGAAAAGTGCCAGTTGCTGGACGGCTACAAGGTCGGCCAGGACGTGACGGTCAACTTTGACATCCGGGGCAACGAGTACAACGGGAAATACTACGTGAACCTCTCCGCCTGGAAGATCCAGGGCGGTGGTGGCGGAAATGGCGGCGGCGGGGATCCCTATGACCAGTCCGCACCCCAGCGTCGGAGCGCTCCTCCGCGCCAGAATGGCCAGCAACAACACGCCGAACCTTCCGCCGCGGATCTCCGAAAGGAAGACGACTTCGACGACGACGATATCCCGTTCTGATCGTCCGGCTTATTCCGGGATCACCTTCAGGCCTTTCAGCCAGACGATCGATTTGGCCTGCCACTCGTCCCACATCGGCCCCTTGTAGCCGTTGAGACCGTGGCCACCACTCGGCAGCTCGACCAGTTCCACCGGTATCCCTTTGTCAGCGAGAACTTTCCGGAACATCCGGCTGTTTTCAATGGTGACCGACTTGTCATCAAGCGCGTGCGCGAGGAATGCGGGCGGCGTTTTGTCCGTGACCTGCTTCTCGTTCGAAAACAGCTCCATGTGGCCGGCGGCGGGCGTCGCGCCGAGCAGATTCTGCCTGGAGCCGCCATGGGTGGCGATGTCCATGGTGATGACCGGGTAGATGAGGATCATGAAATCCGGGCGGCAGGAAACACGTTCCACCGCCTCCTCCGCGTCCGCCTTGCCCGTGTCGAAATGGGTTCCTGCCGTGGATGCAAGGTGCCCGCCGGCGGAAAAGCCGATGATTCCGACCCGCGCCGGATCGATCCCCCACTCCGCGGCGCGCGAACGCGTCGTGCGGATCGCCCGCTGGGCGTCCAGCAGCGGCACGAACGGCCGGCCTGCGGGCAGACGGTACTCCAGGACGATGCCCGTCACACCGAATCCGTTGAGCCATTTGGCGATGCCATGGCCCTCGCCGCCGGTCACCAGCATCCGGTAGCCGCCACCCGGGCAGATCACGACCGCCGCGCCATTCGGCTTCTCCGGCTTGTGGACGGTGATGAAGGCATTCGCCGGATCGAACGTGCCGTCGCCGACGGGAGCTTTTCCTTCAGGCCACAGGGGCTGGCGTTCCTGAGCCGTTGCGGACATCCCGAGGGAAGAAAACAGAAACGAAAGGATCAACGCGGCTCGCATCCCGACGAGGCTAGGGTAAGGCGGAACCGCGTCAAGAAACCACGGAGCGCTCTTGCGGGTCCCTCCTGCGAATGCATCCTCCCTCCATGGATCTTTCCAACTACCTCGCAATGGATCCCCATCTGTTGTTCGGACTGGTGAACACCGAGCTGCGCAATCACAGCGAGTCGCTCGATGATCTGGTGAAAACGCATGATCTGGACCAAGCCGCTCTGGAGGAAAAGCTGGAGAAAGCCGGCTACATCTACCAGTCCGCCCTCAAGCAGTTCCGCTGAGAAGCCCCTCCTCCCGGAGCAGGCGGCGCATCTTCTCCACATCCACGGTTTCCAGATACTCCCGCACGTTCGGGAACACATCCGCATGGTGGCCGTATCGCGGATCCAGCACTTCCGCGATGGCCTTCTCCCGTGGCCAGCGCTGGATCACCATCCGGTACATCGCGATGACCGCGCCCGTCCGGTCAGAACCATGCCAGCAATGGACGACGATGGGTTGCTTCGCCGCGGCCAGCACCCGCAGCGCCTCCAACATCTCCTTGTCGCTGATCTTTCCGGCGCGCATCCGCACGTGATGGCACACCAGGTTTCCCGCGATGGCATCATCGGAGTGATACCGGCGCAGGTTGAGCACCTCCCGGATGCCGTCCTTCTCCATAGCGCGGAAGTCCCGCTTCTCCGGCTGGGAGGAGCGCCACACGTTCGCGTCCACCTGATGGAGATTCGCCCCCACCCCGCATGAGGCGATGGAGAAGGCAACCGCCACGGGGAGGAGGCAACGGAAGACGGATATGATCATCCTGATGGAGGTAACCTTGCCTTCATGTGGACGCAACCAGCCTTTCCCATCCAACCAAGTTGGTATCACCCACGAAAAACGGCGCACTCCCCTGGGAATGCGCCGTGATTCAGAAAAATCCGCCGACCGGTCAGATGTTTTCCGCAGACTGCGTGTTTCCGGTCACCGGTGCTTCCGGTGAGGGAGGCTGCACGGATGGCGGGTTGGCCTGCGGGTCGTCCAGCTTGCCGAGATAGGAAGGCAGTTCAACGCCAACGTTCTTCGCCAGCTCATGCAGCGGAGGCACTGAACCTGCGAGGCCGGAAAGGAATCCGGCGGTGCTGTTTTTTCCGTCCGCGCCCTTGCCGCTGTCCCAGACGGTGAGCTTGTCGATCTTGAGGTTGGCGATCGCCTTGACCTGGGCCTCGACGAGCTGGGGCAGGAGTTCGGTGATGAGGAGTTGCTGTGCACCGCCCGGTCCTTGGCAGGACTGGATGAGGTCTTCGAAACCCTTCGCCTTTCCGACAAGGACGGCCTGCGCACCTTCCGCTTCCGCGAGCAGGCGGGATCTCAGACCATCCGCCTCCGCGATGAGGCGGGCTTTCAAGCCGCCTGCCTCCGCTTCCTTCACGAAGATGATACCATCCGCTTCCGCCTGCTTCTCGGCACGGACACCGTCCGCCTTGCCCTGCTGGATCCGGCGGACCTTTTCCGCCTCCGCATCCGCTTCCACAAGCTGACGCTGCTTGGCCACCTCCGCCGGGACGACGATGTTGGCGAACTGGGTGGCCTTGTCCCGCTCGGCACGTTGCTTTTCCGCGGATTGCTCGGAAACGTAGGCCTCTTCCAGCACCTTCGCATGGGCGACCTTTTCCGCCGCCTGGGCAATGCGCTCCGCTTCCGCCTGCGCGCTCCGGCGCTGGGCGTTGGAATGGGCTATCTCCACCTCCGCAGTGTTCTCCCCCCGGGTGGCCTCCGCATTCGCTCCGGAAACGCTGATCCGTTTGTCCCGCTGGGCGGCCGCCGCTCCGATCTCACCGTCGCGGTCCGCTTGGGCAACTTTGATCTTCGCGGCGGCAATGGCGGCGGAAGCGGCTTCCTGACCCAGGGCGTCGATGTAGCCGGAGGCATCCGTGATATCCTGGACATTGACGTTGATGAGACGGAGGCCGACTTTCTTCAGTTCCACCTCGACGCCCTGCGAGATGTTCGCGATCAGCTTGTCGCGGTCCGAGTTGATTTCCTCGATGTCCATCGTGGCGATGACCACGCGCATCTGGCCGAAGATGATGTCCTTCGCCAGCTCGCTGATCTGGGGCATGGTCAGCCCGAGCAGGCGCTCGGCGGCGTTCTCCATCACGCCTGGCTCCGTGGAGATGCCGACGGTGAAGGTGGACGGGGTATTGACCCGGATATTCTGCTTTGAGAGCGCGCCTTCCAGACGGATGTCGATCGGCAGCGGCGTCAGCGTCAGATATTGGTAGTCCTGGATGACCGGCCAGATGAACGCGGCACCGCCATGGTAGCACTGGGCGGATTTCCCATCACCGACCTTGCCATAGACGACCAGAACCCGGTCGGAAGGGCATTTCTTGTAACGCGCGGCGATGGCGACGAGCGCGGTGAAAAGGACGAGAACGACCGCGGCCGCGAGGATGAGCACGGGCAGGGATGCTGCGAGATACACGAGTGGCATGGTTTTTCAGGGGAGGTCAGAGAGGTTCGACAACAAGGGTGGAGTGCCCGATTTTTTCAACGATGGTCACCTTCGTGCCCGGTGAGAGCGGGGCATCGCCGCGGGACAGGGCATCCGCCATGGTGAGGCGGCCTTGCAGGAGAACCTCCACCTGCCCACCGGCTTTCCGCCCGGCGGGGATGGTGACATAGACCGTGCCGACCTTGCCGACCGCATTGGCGAAATCGAGCGTGCCGCTGGACTGGAGGCGCAGCATGCTCGTCATGAGCAGGAAGATGCCCAGCATGAGGGCCACCCCGACGGTCATCCCCACGGCGATGGCCGGGATGAGGCCCCAGCCTGCCTTCAGGGCGATGACACCGGACCAACCGAAGCCGACGAAGAAGGCGGTGACCCCGCGGATGGAGAAAAAGCTGAGGCCGGACGAGTGGTCGCCCGCATGGTCGAAGTCATGCTCGTCCATCCCACCGAAGACGGACAGGGCAAGCTGGAGCAGCAGCACCAACAGAGCGATGATTCCGATGCCATAGAAGACACGGAGTTCCAGGTTCAGGGCATCCCACCAAGAGTCGAACACGATACGACATTGGGAAACCCACCGCACACTTGCAAGGAATTTGAGAATCCCATGAATCCATCAAAATACACAATAACCTGTCCGTCATCCACTTACATGACATATCATTGGAAACCATGCCGCCGATTCCACTGACACAAAGCTGTAGGAAATCAGATCCATGCGGATGGGCAGAATAAATCCACCCTGTATCCCGTCGAAGGGGATGATGAAACCCATCCACCTGCTCCCGTGCTGTCTCTTCGCCCTCGCTCCGGCCGCCAGCGCCGTGGAACCCACCAGCGAGCCTTCCGATGCGTTGATCTCGAAACTGATCAATCTCCGGAGCCAGAACCGGACTCCTGCGATCGCCGTGGCAATGGTGCTGGAAGGAACCACGAAATCCGGCCCGTTCGAAGTGAACCATGTGCGCCGGATCATCGCGGTCCACCCGGTCATCGAAAACGGCAGGCAGGTGCGGAGGATGAACACCTATGAACTCCACTGGACACCTGCCTATGGCTGGTTCCTGTGGGAAAAACGGGATGAGGCCGGCGGGGAGGCCGTCTGGATCTGGAGCGAGCTGCAGGGAGAGGTGGTCGTCCGCTGACGCGGGTGTTCACCGGCCGTGCTCGCCGGCAACCGGCACATCCTGCAGCCCAAGGTGCCGCTCCAACTGCTGCTCGATGAACAGCGCCTGGTCGTGGTGCCTGATGCCCTGTGCCAGCTTCTCCCTCCGGTTTCCTTTCAGGACCGCATGCACGTCATAGGTCACGGAGGATCCGTTCTTCGTCCGTTGGACTTTCTCCGTGCAATAGAACTGCTCCACCTCATGCTTCGGGATGGTCTTGTTCCCCTTCCATGGCAGAGGGCCGCTGCGGGTCTCCACCGCATCATAGGTGACCTTCACCGTCGTCGAGTTGAGGAACATCGCCAGAACCAGATAGATCAGGAACAGGCCCACCCCGGTGTGCAGCAGGCCGAACAAGGACATGGCCCAGATTCCCTGCGAGAGTGAAATGACGCTCCAGACGATCATGAAGCCATTCCAGAACACCGCGAAAATCAGGAGGAACCATGCCGTTGCATCCAGCCAGCGGCGGGTGATGGTCAGCCCGTCCATCCGTTCCTCGATTTTCATGCCACGGGGGAGCGCCACATCCGGACGCGCGATCGTGCGTCCGCCTGCCAGGTGGGGCAAGGCGAACAGGGCGTTGCAGTGATGGCAGCGCGCCGCGGAGAGTTGCGGCGAGATGTCCTCCGGCTTCAACTGCGAGCCGCAGTTGTTGCATTTCAATTCAACCAGCATGATCTGGCGGAGTCTGGCGGCGGCGGTTTCCCCCGCCAAGCGCATTTCCAGCGCATATCGGCTTGCGAAGCGCCCGGGATGGACCTATCGCGCCGCCCGCATGGCCATGAAACGTGTTGAAACGATCGCGGAACCGGACGTCATCCTCATCGGCGGAGGGATCATGAGCGCCACCCTGGGCGTCCTGCTCAACCAACTGGACCCCTCGCTGAAGATCCAGATCGTGGAAGCCCTCGCGGAAGTCGCGAAAGAGAGCACCAATCCCTGGAACAACGCCGGCACCGGCCATGCCGCCCTCTGCGAGCTGAACTACACCAAGGAAAGGCCCGACGGCTCCGTCGATATCTCCAAGGCCGTCGAGATCAACGAGGCATTCGAGCTTTCCAAGCAATTCTGGTCCTACCTCGCGGCGCAGGGCATCCTCCCCGCTCCGGAAGAGTTCATCACCAAGGTGCCGCATATGAGCTTCGTGCGCGGAAAGGAAGACCAGGCCTTCCTGAAGCGCCGCCATGAGACGATGGCGAAGCACCACTTCTTCGCCGAGATGGAGTACTCCGAAGACGGCGGCCGGATCAAGGAATGGGCGCCGCTGTTGCTGCAGGGCCGCAACGCCGCCGAACCCATCGCCGCGACCCGCGTGGAAGGCGGAACGGACGTGAACTTCGGCGCGCTCACCCGCAGTCTCGTGGACTACTTGGTTTCCAAGGAGAACGTGAAGGTGGCCACCCGCCACCAGGTCCACAACATCAAGCGCAAGCGCGACGGACGCTGGGAACTGACGGTGCGCAACCTGGAAAAAGGCATCAACCGCTCCGTGACCGCTCCCTTCGTCTTCGTGGGGGCGGGAGGTGCGTCCCTCCCCCTTCTCCAGAAGTCGAAGATCGAGGAAGGCAAAGGCTTCGGCGGATTCCCCGTCAGCGGCCAGTTCCTGGTCTGTGACAATCCGGAAGTCGTCGAAAGCCACCACGCGAAGGTCTACGGCAAGGCCGCCGTCGGCGCGCCGCCGATGTCCGTCCCCCACCTGGACACCCGGGTGATCGACGGCAAGCTGTCCCTCCTCTTCGGGCCGTTCGCCGGTTTCTCGCCGAAGTTCCTGAAGTCCGGATCGTTCTTCGACCTGCCGGGATCGGTGAAAATCTCCAACCTGATCCCGATGCTCGCCGTCGGTAAGGACAACATGGACCTGACCCGCTATCTGATCGAGCAGGTGATCCAGCATCCGCAGGACCGCCTGGACGCGCTGCGCGAATTTTTCCCGGATGCAAAGCTGGAGGACTGGCGTCTGCTCACCGCAGGCCAGCGGGTGCAGATCATCAAGCAGGACGCGAAGAAAGGCGGCGTCCTCCAGTTCGGCACGGAAGTGGTCGCGGCCGGTGACGGCTCGATCGCCGCGCTGCTGGGGGCCTCCCCCGGTGCATCCACTGCGGTGGATGTGATGCTCGATATCATCGGCAAGTGCTTCAAAAACCGCCTGCCGGAATGGAAGGCGAAGCTGGAGGAAATGGTCCCCTCCCACGGCAAGAGCTTGGCGGGCGATCCGGAACTCTACCGTAAGCTGCGCACGGCAGCGGATGGCGCGCTCGGCATTTCCTGAGACGCCACCCGGCCCACGAACCGGGATGAATAAGCGCGGCGGGGCGCACGTCATACGGTCATCTTCCATCGGAAGAAACCGCATTGCCATTCCACCGTCATCCGGGCAATTCGCAATCCGAAGCGCAGCGCAGGATTCATAACCCTTTGATGACAAGTGATGGCATGCGGTTTGCGAGACAGACCCTGCCATGAAAGCAATCATCTACCTACTTGGAACCGCGGTTCTTCTCGCGGGCATTCTCTACGGCGCTTCCGTGATGGGGGTTCCGCAGGTCTGGCTCATCGTCACCGGACTCGTCATCGGGGGTCTCGGTATCATGGGCGCCGCCCGCTCGGTGTCCAACACGACCAGTGCGACGGAGGTCACCACCGGTGGTGGTGCTCCGCCACGAACCAAGGAAACCACGGTGACCAGCGACGCGAGCTGAGCCGTGGGCGTTTCCCACAAAAACTCCACGCCATGAAAATCCAACATCCGCGCGCCGTTGCCGGCGCAATCCTGCTGTCGTTGTCCTGCAGCGTCTTCCTCCTTCCCCGGAATGCGGTGGCACAGCCGCAGGCGGGCGTGGAGGAACTCACCCGCGGCCCTGTCCACGAAGCATTCGCCACCTCGGTCAGCTTTGAGCCGGAGGTGGGGATCACCGTGGACAGGCAGCCGCCGGAAATGATCGAGGAACTGCCCCCCGACCAGCGTCCTGTCGGGGATAACATCGCCTGGATTTCCGGCTACTGGGCGTGGGATGATGACCGGAGCGACTTCATCTGGGTCAGCGGCGTGTGGAGGAACCTGCCACCCGGCCGCCAGTGGGTTCCAGGCTATTGGAATCCATCCGGCTCCCAATGGCAGTGGATCTCCGGCTACTGGGCGTCGGAGGGTGCTGAGGAAGTGACCTATCTGCCGACACCGCCGAAAGCGCTCGAGAACGGCCCCAGCTCCGACGCACCCGGGGACAATCAGGTTTGGGTGTCCGGCAACTGGATCTACAATGAGAACCGCTACGCATGGCGGCCCGGTTACTGGCAACCCGCACAGGAAAACTGGGTTTGGATCCCCGGCCACTATGTCTGGACCCCACGTGGCCACGTCTACGTGGATGGCTACTGGGACCACGACATCAACCGGCGCGGGATGGTGTTCGCCCCCGTCCATTTCGACCGCGTGGTCTATTCCCGTCCGGACTACTACTACACGCCCGCCACCGTGATCCTCACCACGGTCTTCATCGACCACCTGTTCGTGAGGCCCCGCTATTGTCACTACTACTTCGGCGACTACTACTCCACCCGCTACCGCGACCGCGGCTGGTACGCCTCCTTCCACTATCACGGAAGCCGCCGCGGATATGACCCGATCTTCGTCCACGACCGTTGGCGTCACCGCGGCGACCGTGGCTGGGAACAGCGCCGCCGCGACAACTTCGAGTACTTCCGCAACAACGAGGATGCACGTCCCGCCCATACCTGGGCGGAGCTGGCACGACGCCCGGACGGCCCGCGTGGCGACCGGGGGAACATGAGATTCGCGGAGCCTCTCAGCCGCTTCGTCTCGAACCGCGAGGACAACCGCGGCCAGCGCTTCCAGGCGCTCGACAGGGATGCCCGTGATCGGATTGTCTCCCAACGCCAGGACATGCGGAAGTTCACCCGTGACCGGCAGCAGCTCGAGGTCCGCGGTGACCGTGACCGCAACCCGGGACGGGATGGCTCCGCCGCGCAGGTGATCCGGGAGCGGCTCCAACGTTCACCGGTCGTCGCAAAGCGTGCCGACCAGCTCTCCGGCAACGATGCGCCTCCGCCACGCAGGGATCTCCGCCCGGGCAGCCGGGATGACCGGGGAGCCAGCCGTGAGACCGGAAGCGGACCTGGAGATCGCCGCCTTCCGGATGGCATGAGGCGCGGACCGGACGCGGATCGCCGTGGTGATGAAGCCGGCCGCCGCCCGGATGCGACTCCGGAACGTCGTCCGGACACAGGTCGCTCATCGTCGGACGAAACCGCAGGACGCAATCGTGGGGATCGTCGCCCCGGTGTGATTTCCCCGCCCCAACAACGCGAAAATGAACGTCCGAACCGGGTCATCGAGCCGCCGGCAAACATGAAGCGCGACAACGAGCCGAGGACCACTCCCCAAGTACCCCGCCGGGAAGAAGCGGAAAAACGCGAACGTCCGGCTCCTCCCCAGCAGCGCAAGGCCGAGCCGCCCCGCCGGATCGAACCACCACGCCAAGTGACTCCGCAACGCAGGGAAGTGGCACCTCCACGCCAGGCCACGCCGCCGCGTCAGGCAACTCCGCAGAGGAGGGAAGTCGCGCCTCCGCGCCAAGCGACACCACAACGGAGAGAGGTAGCCCCTCCCCGTCAGGCAACCCCGCAACGCCAGGCAACCCCGCAACGCCAGGCAACCCCGCAACGCCAGGCAGCCCCGCAACGGAAGGCTCCCTCTGGAGGCGGACGCCAGGAGGGAAAACGCGGTCGTGATTGATGCAATGGAGCGCGGGCTGAAATCCGCGCTCCTTGATCATCAATGACGCCGCTGCGTCATCATGAACTCGTTCCCTTCCGGATCGACGCACATCGCCAGATGGATCGGTTCCTCAGGGGTATCGACCGGATCGGAGGTGAGTTCCCCGCCGCATTCCTTCAGGCGGGAGATTCCTTCGCGGATGTCATCGAGCTGGAAGGAAAGGCCCGTCCAGGTGCGCATGCCCTCGCCGCCACCATGGACGCCGATGGTGGCACCCGCGACGACGATCTCGCTCCAGGTCTCCGACTCGAAGCTGATCACCCCACCGAAGAGATCCCGGTAAAATGCAAGGCAACGCTGCCAGTCGGCAGCCCACAGCACGTATTTGACCTTCTCGACTTTCATTACGGTTTGACGGGTTCGGCTTTCTTTCCGGGCTTCGCCTGCGGCTTGGGCTTCGGCGGAGCGGGCGGGATGTAGGCGGGATTGGTCATCGCTCCGGGAGCGGCTTCCTTGAGGTTCGGCGGCGTGGCGGCCTGCACCTCCCCGGTGGTCCAGCGGATCGCGCCGACGAGGATGTTCTGGAACGTCACGTTCGTCCAGATGTCCTCACGGTGGCCCATGGCGGTGTAATAGACACGGCCCTTGCCCTCGGTGCGCGCCCAGCCGGTCGGGTAGGGCGGGCGTTCATACATCGCCCCTTTCATGGACGGGGAGTCGATGACGGTCAGCGCGTGGATGTCCGGGTTGAAGTCCTTCAGCGAATACCATTCCTCATGGAAGGAGAAGCTGTCCCCCGCTTCCTCGAAGCCGGGGAACTTCGGATTGATGACCTTGTTCACCGCCTTCTGCTGCGCGCCGTGGATGATGAACTCCCCGCCGATGAAGCAGACGTAGGGGTCCGCATCCTTGCCATGGTTCACGTAGCGGTCCGGTCCTTTCTTGGACTCGTTGTCGGTGTGGAATGTGTCACAGGCGGAGTGCAGTCCGACGAATCCCTTGCCACCTTTCACGTAGTCGAAAAGCGCCTGTTTCCCTTCCTTGGTCATCGCCGGCTGCTTGTCGGTGCCCGGAGTGGTGAGGTCACCGGTGGTGTAGAACACGACGGTGTCGAACCCGGCGAGATACTCCGGGGAGAATTTCGAACCGTCCTTGGAGAACTCAAACTGCCAGCCGTGCTTCTCCCCGAGTTCGAGGAAGATTTTCTCGGCGTGGCTGGGCTGGCCCTTTTTCCAGGAAATGACGTCATGCTCGTAGCCGCTGGACTTCGTGAAGAAGAGGATCTTGTGCGGGGCCGCATCGACGGATGCGCAGAGCGAGAAGGCCGCCACCAGAAGGGACGCGATGGGTTTCATCATGGGCGGAGCGTAGATTCCGCTTTCCCGCCAGCGAGCAAAAATTCATGCTGCGCCCATGTCAGGAAAGGTTCTCGCCCTGCACACGGGAAAGGTCCTCGCGTTCGCTGCCACAGGCTCCGGCGAGTGGTGGGACAAGGAATGGACCACCGGCTTTTCCAAAACCCGGACGGACGGACCGGCCTGGCTGGGCTATGAGGGGTTCCGCGGCGACGAGCAGGCGGACCGCCGCTACCACGGGGGATCGGAAAAGGCGGTCTGCGTCTATCCGGCGGAGCATTACCCCTACTGGCAGGGCCGACTGGAGATCCCGGAGTTCAGCCATGGCGGGTTCGGGGAGAATCTCACCGTGGATGATCTGCCGGAGGACCAAGTCTGCATCGGCGACCGCTTCTCCCTGGGAGGGGCGGAGGTGCAGGTTTCCCAGCCGCGCCAGCCTTGCTGGAAGCTCGCGCGGCGCTGGCGGGTGAAGGATCTGGCGCTGCAGGTGGAGCGCACCGGATTCACCGGCTACTATTTCCGCGTCCTCCGCCACGGTGAGGTGCGGCCGGGCGACCCGCTCATCCTGTTGGAGCGGCCCTATCCGGAGTTCACCATCGCCCACTGCAACCGGACCATGCACCACGAGAAGGCGGACTTCGCCGCGGCGAGGGCACTGGCGGAATGCCCCCTCCTCTCCGCGAGCTGGAAGGACGGCCTGTGGATGCGGGCGGAGAAAGGCAAGGCTGCAGGCACATCATCGCGCACCGGCCAACCGGAGTGACCATGGCGGAAATGCTCAGGTTCAAACTCACCATCGCCTACGATGGAAAGGCATGGCAGGGCTGGCAGAGCCAGAAGTCCGGCCTGGGTGTCCAGGACCGGATCGAGGCGGCGCTCGCACGGCTGTTCCCCTGCGCGCCGAAACTCACCAGCTCCAGCCGCACGGACGCGGGGGTGCACGCCTTCGGGCTGGTGGCCCATTTCGAAATCCCGCGCGCCGAGTTCCGGATGCCCGCCCGCCACCTGATCCTGGCGGTCAACGCGCTGCTGCCGGATGACATCCGCGTGCGGTCCGCCGTCCGCGCCGCCCCCGGATTCCATGCCCGCTTCGATGCCACCGGAAAGCAATACCGCTACGGGATCTGGAACCATCCCGCGATGAATCCGTTGCTGCGCCACACCGCATGGCATGTCCCGCAGCCACTGGATGTCCCAGCCATGCAGGAGGCGGCGGCCCAGCTCATCGGGCGGCGGGATTTCCGCTCCTTCACCGCGAACCGTGGCGCCCCGCTGGAGGATGCGGTGCGCACCCTGACCCGCTGCGAGATCCGGAAAGCCGGGCCGAAGCTGACCATCATCATCGAGGGGGGAGGGTTCCTCTACAAGATGTGCCGTGGGATCGCAGGCACGCTGGTGCAGATCGGACAGGGAAAGTATCCGGCTGCGGCCATCGTCGAGATGCTGGACGAGCAGGACCGCCGGGCCAGTGGGATGAACGCCCCCGCGCACGGACTGATCCTCTGGCGCGTGTTCTACGGCAAAACGGGGGACGGCTGACGGCGCTTGCCGCGCCCTCCCGCCCTGCTAGATTTCCACCCGATCGCAGATCCGCCGTTCATGAGCAGCAATGAAGTGAATCCATACTCGGCGCCAGCGGCCCTTCCGGACGCCACTCCGCCTCCCATTCCCTTCCATCTTTTCTCCCCCCTTTATTTCAGGGACGGAAAATTCCTGGTCGTGCGGGACGGGGCGGAACTTCCCGATGTCTGCCTGAGAACCCATGAATCCGTGGGCGGCAGTGGATGGCGGAAGAAGGTCCCCATCGTATGGACCCCACCATGGGTCATCGCCCTCATCGTGATCACCCCGCTCATTGGTTTGCTCGTCATGATGATCACCCGGAAGAGGGCAAGGATCACCTACAGCCTGAACGGAGACACACGCGGAAAAATCCTCCGCTGGAGATTCATCGGGGCCGCGCTGCTGATGGCTGCCATCGGGCTGTTTTTCATGGCTGCCGGCTCGAACAATGACGACACCATGCTGTCGTTGATCATCGGGGGCTTCGCCGCATTACTCGCCGCGCTGGTTCCACTGGCCATCTCCAACCCCATCAAGGTGGCGGGGTATGAAAACGGGTGGTTCAAGATCAAGGGCTGCTCCCCGGCCTTTCTCGACATCCTTCCCCACCCTCCAGGCGGATTCTGAAAACCATGGACTGGAACGCACGCTATCAGGAACAGGACACGCCGTGGGACAAGGGCATCCCCACACCGGTGCTGGCGGAGATCCACGAACGTCATCCCGGCATTTTCTCCGGCAGCACCATCGTCGTCCCGGGCTGCGGCACGGGGCATGACGTCCGCTGGCTCGCGGAACAAGGGGCGGAAGCCACAGGACTGGACATCGCGCCACTGGCGATCGCGAAAGCGAGGGACCTCGATCCAACCGGGCAGGCTGACTACCAGGTGGCGGATTTCCTTGATCCCGACAGTCCGCTTCCAGACACCTTCGACCAGCTTTGGGAGCACACCTGTTTCTGCGCGTTGGATCCCTCACTGCGCGCCGCTTACCTGAAGGCCGCCCGCAGGTATCTCAAACCGGGAGGAACGCTGGTGGGTGTCTTCTTCATCAACCCGGAGATGGATGAGGGGGAAACAGGACCACCGTTCGGGATCGATGAGGATGAACTTTCCCGGACGTTGGAGGAAGCCGGTTTCCGGACCACCGGCACCTGGGTTCCCACCACCGGCTTTCCCGGCCGGATCGGCCGGGAACGCGTGATGATTCTAAGCCGTGATTGATCAGCGGACACGGACCACCAGGACGCGGCGGTCGAGCGTCAACTGCGACTCATTTCCATTGGGGTAGTTGGGATACGTCTCGCCATACCCGTGCGCGCTGAGGTTCGCCGCAGGCACCCGGTAGCGTTGGGTCAATTCGTCGAAGACCCTGCGCGCCCTTGCGGCGGAAAGATTGAGATTCATGTCCTCCGCTCCCTCGACGCTGGTGTGGCCTTCGACATCAAACCGGGCTTCCGGGTTCGTGCGGATGATGTCCGCTATCGCCGCCGCGGTCTGATCGAGGGCAGAGCGGGATTCGGAATCCAGGAGTTCCGCCGTTTCCTTCACGAAAAGGACGGGGATTGTGATGTAGGGAAGCTCGCGTCCTTCCACCACGACCACGTTCCGCTCGGTGTGATAAACGCGGCCTCCGACGCTGCGCACCGTCTCGGTGGTTTCAACCGTGCTTCCGGGAGCTGGAACAGGTTCATCCACCGGCAATGCCCGAGGGACGATGCGGAGTCCGGCGCCGGGATCGAAAGCCGCCGGAGGTGCGACCGGGCGCTCCACGACGGTTTCTTCGACCACCCGTTTTCCGGGAGTGACGGTTTCGGTGACGGTGGTTTCAACAGTTGTTGGTGGCTGCGCGTAGAGCGGAACCGCGAGGAGGGTGGCGAGAAAGCAGTATGGTTTCATGGGATGGTCTGGTGGGTTGATCCAACCATTCCCGCAGGAAACATACCTGTTCTTTCCCTGCCCGGCCAAGCCCACAACCTTCTGGAAACAAATGACGTCCGCCAATATCGCAAAAGGACTCACCCCAACCCCGCAAGGCATCGCGCACGCTTCCCCCCTATTTTGCCCGAATCATTCCGCCTCCAAAATGCCAAGGCGGAAGAAATCTCCGCAACGGGACCGGTAAATCCTATCCGTAACCCGTTGAAGAAATCCCACGTCCGGATTAGTCTTCCGGAATTCGATGGGAACCAGAACGTCACCATCCGAGTCCGATGATCCTTCAACCGCTGATCCAGCGGCGGAGCGCCAGAATTTCCGGAAAACCCTGAGCCAGTTCGCACTGGTCACGCGGGCCTTCTATTCTTCCGAACGGCGGCGCAAGGCACGCATCCTGTTCATCATCCTGATCCTCCTATCCCTCGCCGTGGGTGGGGTGCAGGTGTTGATGAGCTATGCCGCCCGCGATTTCATGACCGCCATCGCGGAGAGGGATCTCCGGAGCTATTGGCATTCGCTCGGTTGGTACCTCGGCAGCTTCGCCCTGGCGGTGCCCATCGGGGTCTTCTACCGCTGGGTGGAGGAGCGCCTCGCGCTGCTGTGGCGGGAGTGGATGACCCAACATCTGCTGAAGCGCTATTTCAACAACCGCGCTTACTACCTCCTGCGGAGTTCCGAGAAGATCGACAACCCCGACCAGCGGATCACGGAAGATGTGAAAAACTTCACCACCAATTCGCTGGCGTTCTTCCTCATCGCACTCAATTCCGCCGTCACCCTGATCGCCTTCACCGGGGTGCTGTGGACCATTTCCGGAATGCTCGTCGGCACCCTGGTGATCTATGCCACCCTTGGAACCGTCCTCAGCATCCTCATCGGCCGCAAGCTGGTGAACCGCCACTATCTCCAATATGAAAAGGAAGCGAACTTCCGCTACGGACTGGTCCGGGTCCGGGACAATGCGGAATCGATCGCGTTCTATGCGGGTGAGAAACGCGAACACCTCGATCTGGTGCACCGCTTCGCGGCCGTGGTGCGGAACACCGCCGCGAAGCGGTGCACCAGCACCGCTTCGCGGCCGTGGTGCGGAACACCGCCGCGATCATCGGCCTGAACCGCAACCTGGCCTTCTTCACCAACAGCTACAACTACTTCGCACTGGTGGTTCCGCTCATGATCGCGGCCCCCATGTTCATGCGCGGGGAGGTTCAGTTCGGTGAGGTCACCCAGGCAGCGGCGGCTTTCGGTCAGGTTCTGGCGGCGGCCTCCATGATCATCACCCAGTTCAGCGGCCTCAGTTCCTATCTCGCCGGGGTCCAGCGCCTGGGGAACCTCTGGAACAGCCTCGACGAACACGACGCCGAGGAGCAACGGGCGGAACGCATCAAGTCGATGGGGGTGGATGAAGGCGGGTCCACGGTGAAGCTCGACGAGCTCACGATCCAAACTCCGAACGATGCCAAGACGCTGGTTTCCAAACTTTCCTTCGAGCTGGGGTCGAAACAAAGCCTGCTGATCATGGGACCCAGCGGTACGGGCAAAAGCTCCGTGCTCCGGACGATCGCCGGCCTGTGGATGAGTGGCTCGGGATTGCTCGAACGCCCGATGCTGGTGGACCTCATGTTCCTGCCCCAGCGCCCGTACATGGTCGAGGGCAGCCTCCGCAACCAGCTCCTGTATCCCTACCCCGACAGCGGTGCCACTGATGAACAGATTCTGGAGGTGGTGGAAAAGGTGAACCTGACGGATGTGCTCGAACGCGTGGACGGGGATCTCGACAGGGTGGTGGACTGGGGGAATGTGCTCTCGCTCGGTGAACAGCAACGCGTGGCATTCGCACGGCTGTTCCTGCGGCAGCCGAAATTCGCTTTCCTTGATGAAGCGACCAGCGCTCTCGATGAGGAAAACCAAGCCCACCTGTATCGGATGCTGAGGGAATCCGGGATCGGCTCGATCAGTGTCGGACACCGCAGCACGTTGATCGAGTATCACGATCGGCTGCTGCAACTGGAACGATCCGGAACGTGGCAGATCAAAACGAATCTGAGCCAG
This sequence comes from Luteolibacter sp. SL250, assembly GCF_026625605.1. NCBI lineage: Bacteria > Pseudomonadati > Verrucomicrobiota > Verrucomicrobiia > Verrucomicrobiales > Verrucomicrobiaceae > Luteolibacter > Luteolibacter sp. SL250. Next base: position 1,007,024 of record NZ_CP113054.1, on the reverse strand, counting down.
TCCCTGCACGAGGCGGAGGTGGATCTCATCCAGGTGGCGCAACCGGCGGGGCGCCCGGACGGTCAGGCCAGCAAGTCATGATACTCCGGATGGCGCTGGATGAACGCCACCGCGTAACTACAGACAGGACGCACTTTCAGTCCGCGGTCGCGTGCGATGTCCAGCACTCCATCCATCAGCCGGCCTGCCGCTCCCTTCCCCCGCAACGCGGGGTCCGCCTCCACATGAGGCAGCACCAGCACACCGGCGGCCTGATGGTAATCCGCAAACGCGAGCTTTCCGTCCTCAACCAATTCGAAACGCCGCTTCTCCGTGTTGTCCGTGATCTGGCTCATGCAGCATGGGTAGACCGCGATGAGGATGAGGTCAAATTTCCCGGCCCGCCGACGAAATCCCTCCCGCCCGGGGAAAACTGCGGTAAGCTCCGCAAGTCTCCATGCCATCCGTTCCCACGTTTCTCAAACCCCGGCTGGAAAACCTGCTGCGCAGCCAGTTGGACGATGGCAGCGGACGCATGATGGATTTCACCCAACCTGCCGGGGAACCTGCACTGGTGGCGGCGGATTCAATTTCATGGCGGGTTTTCGCAAACCCCGTGACACTGGTCATCGGCGGCATCACGGCGGTGCTGCTGGAACTCGCCGAGCCGAAAGTCCGGTCCGGAGTATGGGACCACACCACCTTCCGGACGGATCCCCTGAAACGCATGCGCCGGACCGGCTTGGCCGCGATGGTCACCGTCTATGGAGCCCGCAGCCAGGCCACGCGGATGATCTCCGGAGTCCGCCGCATGCATGAGCAGGTGCGCGGCACCACTCCCGAAGGTGTCCCCTATGAGGCCAACGATCCCGAGCTGCTGCGCTGGGTCCACGCCACCGCCGCCTTCGGATTCCTGGAGGCCTATCATCACTACGTGACGCCACTGGATCAGGCCGGGCGCGACAGATATTATGCGGAAGGCGCGCCCATCTCACGGCTCTATGGAGCGGAGACCGCTCCCGTTTCAGAAGATGAACTCAGGGAGCTTTTCAGCGGAATGCTGCATCGCCTCGAGCCATCGGGGATCCTTTCCGAATTCATCGGCATCATGGAATCGCTCCCATTGCTCCCGCGGCCATTGCGCCGCTTCAACAGGATCTTCATCTCAGCATCCGTGGGTCTGCTACCTCCGGACATCCGGATGAAACTCGGCCTCTGCGGAAGGTCTCCGTCCGCCGCCGCCACGAGGGTGCTGCGCTTTCTCGCAAGGCAGGCGGAAGGTCTGGAACTGGATTCCAGCCCGATCATGCAAGCTCGCCGCAGAGTGGACGATCTACCAAGAAACCCCGCATAACTTCGACAAGATACATAAAACTCCGCAATTCTAACAGTGCTTATACGTGATTGCGTGCTTAAGCTATATTTACAGTCGGATCATATAAATATACTGATCTGATCCATGAACGATCGTCAGGGATTCAGCCAACCGCACGCACCGGGTCAACAGCAGGCGGGGGCACAGGCACCGCAGACATGGCAGTTCACCCGCCCTCAGGAAGCCTCGCATCGCCAGACCGCGAGCGAAGCCGTTCCCCCGCAGCAGCCCGTCTCCGCCTTCCAATTTGTCCGGCCTCAACCGGCCGAGGAAGCACCGAAGGGATCGTTCGATTCCAGCAGCGAGGAATTTTCACGGATCATCGACCAGAAGATCGCCCGCCGCCGCCGCAACGGCCGCATCTCGTTCCTGGTCACCATGGCCTTGCTTTTCGGCTCCACCGCCGGAGGTGCGGGGTGGTTCATCTCAAATCCGGACCGCGTGACGGCATTCAAGGCAGTTCTCGCGGACCTGAAAAGTGTCACTGACGTCCAGTCCATGAAGGCAAAATACAACGAGGCGCTCGCCAAGATCGGCCGCCGGAAAGGACAGATCGACGAGGCGACATCCATGATGGGCATCGACCCCAGCAAGCAGGTTGCCCACGAAGATGAGTATTTCGACAAGGAGATGAAGGACATGATGGGTGAAGGCGGTGGCCCCTCCGTCGGGGAGCGGAACCGCAACTTCGCGGCGACCGCGGACAAGCTCATGAAAGCCGGACTGCTCAAGGACTCACCTCCCGCCGGCGAGTCCAAATAAGTCCATCATCCGACCTTCCTGAGAATCTCCCCGACACGGGTGAAGTGCCCTTCGGGAAAGCCCATCGACTTCTTCAGACGCAGATCCCTCTCGATCAGGTTCGGGATGCTGGCTGCCTCAGCCCTGGCGGGGCCATCGACCAAACCGCGCATCCGGGCATACCAGGTGCCGACGGGAACAGGGAAATCACTGCCGTGGACGAAACGGTCCGCCAGGTCGCAGTGGAGGATCTTCGCGAACGCGGAACTCCTCACCGGGGTGTTCAGCGCGCTGCTGTCACCATACAGGTTCGGGTGGCGGCGCATCATTTCCACCAGCACGTCGAAGTAGTCTTCATCCCAAAGGCTGCTGTTGCTGGCGGCATGGGCGGCGATGATCTTCACGCCGATCTCCAGCGGACGCTCCAGGTAGCGTGGATCCTGATAAAGCTTGTTCGCCACGGGCACGGTCATCTCCCCACCGGTGTGGGCGAGCATCGGCAGGCCCGCTTCCGCCATCTTCTCCCAGAACGCATCATAGGCGGGCCGGGAGCAGTCCACGTCCAGGCAGTTCGGCAGCAGCTTCAGCGCGCGGGCGCCCTGTGCCAAACAGCGGTCCAGTTCCTCCAGCGCGTCCTTCCGCGCGGGATGGATGGACACCGCGGGGAGGAACGCCGGATTTCCGGAGCAAACCTCGAACAGGTAGTCGTTCGGCACGTGGAAGGAGCCGAAGTCCCGCTTCGTCCCATCCTCGTGATAGACCTCTTCCTGAGCGAGAAGCAGGATCTGGTCGGCGGAGGATTCCTTCACGAAATCCGCGAGCCGGGAAACGTACGCGGCATCGAATTCCTCATGCTCGAAGCTCACCGGCATGCCGATCATCTTCGCCATGAACCCGCCCAACCAGCGGTGCCACCCGCTCATCCGGATCCAGCACCCGCTGCCTTTCCTGCCGTTTCCGACCAGGTGGACGTGGCAGTCGATGACGGGCGTGGCTGTGGCGGGACTCATGGTGAAAGATGCGATCTATCGTTTCTCCAGATCATCCAACCGGAAACGGGTGCTGATGATCGAGTGCTTTTCCGGCCCCGGACGATATTTGATGTAGGTGGTCACTACAAATGTGCCATCCGGGAGGAGTTCCACGCCGGGATAGCCGCAGTCCCCACCGGCATGGCTGTGGAGCAGCTTCACGCGGATGCCCTTCTCCTCGTGGGGGATTTCCTCGAACCGGCCCACCCAGGCGACGAAATGATTCATCGTCCCGAATGCGCGCGATTTGTCCCGGAAGCAGATGACCAGCCTGCCGTCCGGAGCATACCGTGCCTTGTGCCGGTCGCCCGCCAAGGTCTGCGGCAACCGCCGGGGGGACGACCATGTCTTCCCCTCGTCGTCGCTGGTCATGAATCCAGCCTCCCGCCTGCGGTTCTCCCGGTAGAGGCAGAGCAACTGGCGGCCGTCCGGGGAGCGGATCACCTCCGGCTCGCAGACCCGCAGCGGCTGGAGATCCAGAATGATGCGCCAGGGAGACCAGGTGAGTCCGCCATCGGTGGATTCACTCTGGGTGAGGATGTTGGAAAAGCGATCCTCCGTGTCACCGGGGCGGCGGATGTTCGTCAGGCCGATGAGCTTCTTCCCTCCTTCGACCGGCGCGATGGTGCAGAAGGGCATCACGCACTCCAGACCGTTCGGCTTCATGGCGGACCATGTCTTCCCGCCATCCTCCGAGACCGACTGGTGCATCGTCCCGTTGTCAGGTTGCCGGGAACCGCCCGGTCCCTGGCCCGCGAAAATGATGAGCCGTGTCTTTCCCTGCGGATTCGCGAGCTGGTAGATGGCAGGGCAGTTGCGGACCGTCTTCCAGTCCTCCGGCACCGGAAGCAGGGGGCCCCAGGTCTTCCCGCCGTCATCGCTCCTTTTCATAGGACCACAGGGACCACCATGGCCCAGGGTCCATACCGCGAAGAGGGTGCGGCCGTCCGGCAGCAGCGCGGTGGTCGGGTGGCCTTGGTAGATCTCCGGGGTGCCTGCCTCCACCACCACCTGCCGCTCCAAATCTCCTGAGAGGTCCACTACCGGCAGAGCGGAAGCGGGGGATGCCCCGCACAGGATGGCCAGGAAAATGAGGTGGGCTTTCATTCCGGATGAAACGTGCGCGGAATGTCCCGTCTTGCCCGCTTTCAGCGTTTCTGGATTCCCGGAGGCATCCAGTTCTTGTCCATCCGCTGGAAGGTGGCGGACGCTCCCTCCGCGGATGGCGGCGCGGTGGAAGGGGCCGGTGGAGTTCCACCATCCGCCACTGTCGTGGCCTTCACCCCCAGACCTCCGGAATGCTTCGCAAACATTTTCTGGATTTCACCCTTCTTCAGCAAGCCGATGAAGCGATCCACCTGCCTGCCGTCACGGAACACCCGCACGTCGGGAATGCTGCGCACCCCCGCCTTTTCCGCGAGGGCGGGATGCGCGTCCACATCGACCTTGCCGATGATCACCTTCCCACCGGACTCCTCCGCCAGGTCCTCCAGAATGGGGGAGAGGGTCTTGCAGGGACCACACCATCCGGCGTGGTAGTCCACCACCACCAGCCTACCCGGGGTGGCGATGAATGATTCATAGTCATCCCCACCCACCTTCCTCACTGTGGGTCCTGCGGCGGCGGCACCGCGCGAGGTTTCCATTTTCTCCTGTAATTTCCCAAGCATGCGGTGCGGCTGGCTCGCCGTGGATTGGGGAGGAGTGGCTACCGCTTCCGACTGTTTCCGGGGCGCGACCTTTTCCACGACCTCCTTCACTTTTTCACAGGAAGGCAGCGCCATCACCGCGAGAACCAAGACGGAGGCGGATGGGATGGACCACTTCATATGCCCTGAATTTCCACCGAACCCAACGAAATGTCGAGCTTCCATCCCAGCCCGGCACCCGCCGCAAACAATCCGGTTCTCCTTCCGTATGAGGATGATTCCCACTCCATGAGCCGTCCACGATCCATCACTCCCTTCCTCTTCGCCGTCGCGGCATGCCTTGTTCCAATCACCGGAAGCGCAAAGGAATCACAGGCAGGATCCACCGTATCCGCTCCCGGGACCACGGACCAATGGCGCGGCCACACCCGGCACCGGTTCGAGGTGTCCGGACACCAGGCCTGGGTCGTAGAACCGTCCAATCCCCTGCCTGGCAAACCGTGGACCTGGTGCACGGAGTTTCCGGACGCCTTCACGGACCGGACCGGTGTTCCGCAGCTCCTTGAAAAGGGCATCCATCACGCGCATATCAGTGACTTCAACCGCTTGGGCTGCGAGGAGCAGCTCAGGTTGATGGATGAGTTCCACAAGGTGATGGTCTCAAAGGGCTTTGCGGCGAAGGTGGGCCTCATCGGCATCTCCCGCGGCGGCTTCATGGCCTACCGGTGGGCGCAGCGGAACCCGGACAAGGTCGTCTTCATCTACGGGGATGCTCCGGTCTGTGACCTGAAAAGCTGGCCGGGCGGATTTGGCAAGGGCAAGGGAAGTCCGAAGGACTGGCAGCACGCGAAAAACCTCTACGGCTGGAAAAGCGATGAGGAAGCCAGGGCATTCCGCGGAAATGCCCTGGATGAAGAACCCCTCTCCCGGCTGGCTGCGGCGAAGATCCCGCTCCTCCACGTGGTGGGGGATGCGGATGATGTGGTGCCGGTGGCGGAAAACACCGCCATCCTGGCAGAGCGCTACCGGAAGCTGGGCGGTGACATCGCGGTCCTGCACCACGCCGCGGGCCACCATCCGCATGGACTGGATGACCCCGCCCCGGTCGTTCGCTTCATGCTTGGACACCTCGCTCCGGCGAATCCTGTCCGCTGAAACGGCGCTTATCTGGGAAGTTCGTTTCCTTCGATCAGCCGCCACCAGGACAGGCCGTGGACCAGGTTGTAATTGCGGAGCTGTTGCGGCAGATCGGCCGGAGGCTGGGCCAGTGCCTTGCCATCGAGTGTCTCCATCCGTCCCTCGCCTCCCATCGCGACGATCGAATCCGGACCGATGTCCCATAGCCTGGACTGGGCGTGGACCGGAGGATTCGCGCCAAGGAGATTCCTTCCGATGGCATGGTAGGATGCACCCTGCGGAGCGACCATCTCGATGACGGTGGCCCCCAGGTCATAGTGGCTCCCTCCGACACCCGAGAGGTCGGGGAAAGTCCGCCCTTTCTGCCACAGGACCAACGGAACCAGAGCCTGCTCCATCATGGTGGGGCGAGGACCCGGGAACGCGCGGCCCCAATGGTCCGCCGTCAGGGCGAAGAAACAGCCGGGGGCCTTCGCATCCATCCGCTCCACGAACTCGCCCACGCATTTGTCGGAATACTTGTGGTGACCCAGCATCCCCAGCGTGGCATTTCCCTCCGCGAAGTTCGGGTAGCCGGTCGCCGGCACCTTCACCTCGCAGCCTTCCTTCGCCAGATCGATGCTGAACGGTCGGTGGTTGGAGGCGGTCATGATCACGCTGAAGCTGGGAACGTCCGGGCGGATGGTGCTCTCGATGTATTGGTAGAGGTCGCGGTCGGTGACGCCCCATTCGTTCGAGCCGGGGCTTTTGGGCATGTCCGGCCCCATGTGGGTGTGCTTGAAGCCCTGCTCCTTCGCGAAGTCCTCCACCCTCTGCCAGGTCCCCAGTCCGGAGTAGAAGAAGTGCGTCTCAAAACCGAGGCCGTTCATCTGCGGGGCGATCGAGGTGGCAAACGGAGGCTGCCCGGGACGGGACCGCTCGTTGGTGATCACCCCGGCATCCGCCAGGCCGGAGATGACGGACGAAAGTGAAGTCATCGTGCTGCGGGACGCGGCGACGAAACGGGTGACCCGCGCACCCTCTTTTCCGAGACGCAGCATGTTCGGCGCAATGTCCCACGCGGCATGCTCCGGCATCATCGTCCAGCCGTCGTAGCTTTCCAGCAGTACGACGAAGATGTGCCGCGGTACAGGCCCGGTTGGTCCCGCGGCTTTCCGGAGAAAGGCGTCGTCCACCGTTTTCAGGTCATCCGTCCCGGCGAACTCGCGGAAGGCGGCCTTGATTTCCTTTTCATCCAGATACTGGTCCAACCCACCCTGGTCCATCAACCGGCGGTGCGCGCCAATGGCATAGTGCAGGGCGAAGAAAGGATTCACCACGCAGCGGTTGAGAACCTGGTCACGGGTGCATCCCGCGTCTTTCTCCTGGACCGGGCGGCCCTTCACCGCACCCCGGAGACCGACGACAAGGATGAAGAGGACCGCCAACGTCCACACGATCCTGCCCGGCAGCGTGCGGGGTGCGGATGGCAGGCGGTGCGGGAAATCCAACAGCACCCATCGGCGCATCAGCCAACAGAGGCCGGCCATGAGCGCCAGCAGCACAAGGAGGCCCCTGACGATCGGATACGTCTTCCAGATGGTCTGCACCACCGCACCGAAGTCATCATAGACCACGCCCAGCACGTGGGGGTCGAACTGGTTGTGATACTCCCGGAAGTACCCGAGGGTGATGGTGCCCAGAAGCAACCAGAGGATGGTGAACAAGAAACCTGCGGCCAGGGTGGTGCGCCGGGTCGCCTTCGTGAGATCGAACTTCAGGCACAGCGCGCTGAGGATGACGGAGGGGGCCAGCAGGAATGCGGCGATCCGTCCGTCGAACCGCAGCCCCACCAGCATGGCCTCGGCGTATTCCCAACCGGTGGTCGCACCATCCATCGCGTGGCGGTTCAGCCAGACCAGCAGTCCCCGGGAAATGCAGAGACAGACGAGGATCCACAACACCAGGCGGACCACCATGGAGAGTTGGGAAATGAACCGCTGCCAACCTGGGGCAGGAGATGCAGATGAGATCATGGGCGGCGAGAACTGTGGTAAACCCCCACAAATGTGCAAGCGAAACGGATTTGTCACACATTCCCACCCTCCCCACAACAAACTAACTTTCAGCAAGTCTCCAGCCACTCCAGCCGCCGCCGGAGCTTGTCCTGCCGGTCCGCCGAGGGCTCCGGATAAAGGATGGGATACCAGGCGCTCATCACCGCCGCCCGGGCGACCAAGCCATGGTGCAGCGCCTCCGCATGGATGGCGCCGCCTTCCGCTTCATAGGCGGAAAGGATGCCGTCCGCCGTCGCGTGCTCTCCATCAAGCAGCCGGGCGTTCCAGATGATGGAGGCGAGATCCCACTCCACGGGACCGGAAAAGGTATCCTCCCAATCCGTCCACAGAAGCCCGCCGGTGGTATTCATGAGGTTGCCCATATGGGCGTCGCCGTGCAGTGGCTGCATGGGATACGCCCGCAAGGCCGCCAGCGAGGACACCAGACGACCGCGCAGCAACCGGATGACGGAGGCAGGGAACGCGGCCTGTTCTTCCAGGGAATCCAGAAGTTTCAGGCTCTCCACCGGGATGGCAAGTTCCGGAAGATCACCCCGGAACGAGCGCAGCAGCTCGTGGCAGCGGAACAAGGTCCGGCCGATCTCCCCAGGCTCCGGTTCCATCCCGGACCGGGTGACGTATTGCCAGAAATTCATCGGGTAGCCGGAGTGTTCATGCGGCCCCGGAGGGATGTCCGGATGCATGGGGATGACCGGTGCCTCCAGCTCCGCGAGGTGGCGGGCCACCGCGTTTTCCCGCTCAAACCACTCCAGACCTTGGCGGGGACCATCCGGATCCAGCACAACGCGTGCGACCAAGGTTTCCGTCAGCCGCAGCACCAGGGTGTTCGCCCGCTGGAGGATTTCACACCGATCCGCGATGATGCCATGGTTCCTGGCGGTCTCCGTGGCAGCGTGGATGGGAGCGGTGATATCTTCGGTCGGCATGAGGAAAGGCCAAGGAGATGGACCACGCGGGAGCCGCCGGATCAAGCGATAACGGCATCAGGAAATGCGGGTGCATTCCTCCGGCGGAGAGTATAGTACGGATGCCATGAAGCACGTCCTCATCACCGGCTGCACGCGCGGCCTGGGCCTGGAGATGGCCCGTTCATTCGCCGCCCGTGGCTGGAAGGTCTCCGGATGCGGAACAAAGGCGGAGGCGGCCGACCGGCTGGCGGCGGAGCTGGGGGACGGGCATTTCATCCGTCCGTGCGATGTGACATCCTCCGCGGAAGTCGCCGCCTTCGCGCAGGATGTGATGGACGGACCCGGTGCCCCTGACCTGCTGCTGAACAACGCCGCCGTCATCAACGGCAACGCCCCGCTGTGGGAAGTTCCGCCGGAGGAGTTTTCCCGCGTCATCGATGTGAACCTGAAAGGCGTCCACCATGTGCTGTGGGCCTTCCTCCCCGCGATGACCGGCCGGGGCAGCGGGGTGGTGGTGAATTTTTCCTCCGGCTGGGGTCGATCCACCTCACCGGAGGTCGCTCCCTACTGCTGCACGAAGTGGGGCGTGGAGGGACTGACGCAAGCGCTGGCACAGGAGCTCCCGAACGGAATGGCCGCCGTCGCGCTGAACCCGGGCATCATCGATACGGACATGCTCAGGAGCACCTTCGGCGAGGACTCCCATGATTACCCGGACCCTGCCACATGGGCGGAGAAGGCGGTGCCGTTCCTCGAAAGCCTCGGCCCGCGGGACAATGGCAAGTCCCTGACCGCCCCGCAGTAGGGCCCGGATGTTTCCGCCCCTCACCCGCAGCGGACGTTCACAGCGCGGCTTTCCGCAGATCCTCCGCGGAGTGCTGCGAAAGCAGGCCCACCGGGATGTCGAACACGGTGCGGGCACCGCTTTCCCCACGCCGGAATAGACGGACCGCCGCCCGCGCGTAGGCGATGAGCACGCTGGAGGTGAACTCCGGGTTGCTGTCCAGCTTGATGCCGAACTCGACCAGGTGCTTGTTGCCATGCGCGGTCTCTCCGGAACGCAGGACGAACCCTCCGTGCGGGAGGCCCGCGTGGTCGCGCTCCAGTTCCTCCTGGCTGATGAAATTCACGGTGGTGTCATAGTCCGCGAAGTAGTTCGGCATGTTGACGATGGCGCTTTCCACCACCGCCGCATCCGCGCCGTCCTCCAGCACCACGTAGCAGACGCGGGTGTGCTTCTCCCGGGTGGACAGATCCGGATTTCCGCCACCGCGCACCTGCTCCAGCGCCGCATCCGATGGGATGGTGTATTGCCGGCCGTCCCGCACGCCGGGAACACGGCGGATGGCATCGGAGTGGCCCTGGCTCACGCCCCTGCCCCAGAAGGTGTATTCCTTCCCCTGCGGCAGCACGGCCTCGAACAGCACGCGCATGATCGAGAAAAGGCCCGGATCCCAACCGGTGGAAATGACGGCGATCTTCCCGCCCTTGCCCGCCGCACCATCGACCGTGGCATGGTATTCAGGGATGCGGGCATGGGTGTCGAAGCTGTCCACGATGGTGAAATGTTCCGCCAGTTCCGGTCCCTGCACCGGCAGATCGGTGGCGGACCCGCCGCAGAGGATCAGCACGTCCAGCTTCTCCTTCCACGCCAGGATGCCGTCCATCGGCGCGTAGAGGGGGTGGTCCAGTTCACGGCGGCTGAATACCGCCTTCAGTTCCATATCCGGACTGATGGAGATGGCCGCCTCCGCGCCCCGGCCCAGGTTTCCGTAGCCGACGATTCCAACATGAATTTGATTCATGGAGCGGAGCTAACTTCCGGAGACGGCTGATTGTCAATGCCTCTGCCGGAGGAATGGAGGCACTTTCCTTCAGTTCCGGGGGATGAGGCCGTCGCGTTCCATGGCCGGGACGAGGTTGGCGAACATGTTTTCGTGCACCTCCGGCATGACCTGCATGGGATTGGCGAAAGGGGCGGCGAAAATCAGCGGCAACCAGAAGACGGTGGTGGCACCATCGTCCAGCCGATACTCACGGGATCTGCCGGAGGCGGTGCGGGCGTTGGCGGTGAGGGTGTAGTTGTCGGAACCACCGCCCGGGATGGTGAAGAGGGAGAAGCCGGAGATGAAACCGGAGACAAAGGCGAGGCCGCCGTTGCCGTGGTTGAGCATGTCCACATCCAGATGGACGGCACCACCCTTGCCGGACTTCACGGAGGAAAAACGTCCGCTCTTCTCCATGGCGGAGACCAGTGCCTTCTCATAGATGCCGTTCTGCTGGGCCGTGCCTTCCGTGCGGCTGCCGGTCAGATTGTGGCCCGACTTGATGGTATAGGTCAGGGAGACCTTTTTGCCCGTGGCGGCGGGGGTGCCGGAGACCTTGGGAAGCTGGTTCTTCGGCAAAGTGGCGCAACTGGTGGCGAACAGGCTGGCAACGAGAAAGGAAAGAAGAAGCAGCGTGGATCTCAGGGCAGGTTTCATCGGAGGCGGAGGCTACCTATCCACTGGGTCCTGTCCAGAGGCATCGCCCCCCCGCCGTCAGTTGCCGGACTCCAGGTCGAAGAGATCCTTCTCGGCGTCCTTCAGCTTGTCATGGATCTGCTTGCGCGCTTCGTGGTATTTCTCGTGATGCGCGCCCAACTCTCCCAGCTTGCCCACTCCACTTCCGCGGTTCGAACTCCTGGTGCTGCTGCGGGAAGCGCGCTCCTCCCGCTTCTTGAGATCCTCATCCAGTTTCGCGATCTGCTGCTTCAGGTGGGCGACGTAACCCTTCATCAACACGATCTTCTCCGCTTTCGTCCTGCCTGTTGCATCCGGCTTGTCCTCACCCAGTATCCGGTTGAGAAAGGCTTCGTCGGAGTTCTCATCCGCTTGCCCCGGCACCTGGGGCTTCGCCATGTCCGGCAAGGGTGTTTTGCCCCCGTCCGCGCCGGGCGTCTGCATGCCATCCCCCACCGCGCGGTCGTGGGCGGCGTTCTGCTCCGCTTCCTTGCGCAGTTGTTCCTTCGCCGCCTCCGGATCCACGGCGAAACGCTGCCTCAGCTCCGGCGGCAGCTTGTCATAGGCGATGCGGGAGGTCCCGCCTTCGTGCATGATCTTGATGCCGATGGCGTCGCTGCTGACCACCTTCACGCCATCGAAGGTGCGGCTGCCCGCACCGACGGTCGTCAGGGAGCCCAGCTCCAGGGGGAACTTCACCGGCTCCGCCGAAAGGACGATTCCCGCCATGCACAGGAGGCAGATCAGAGGAAGCTTCATCGCTATCGGGATATCAGAAATGCCATGCTCCGCAATCCATTATCGGTCTGGCCTCAAAGCGGGGTTCCAACATCGCCGGCCGGCATGCGCGGTCCACATCCTGCCGCGGGACGCGGCAGCCACGGTGGTCACCCTTTCATGATCTCTTCGCCGATGATCCTGCCGGTCTTTTCGTCCACCAGCCAGACGGACTCCTGGCCCTTCGGCTCGAGTATTCCCTTCACGCGGTAGTTGCCACCGGCCTTCGGGGTGATTGAGGGCGGATTGAATCAGCGGTTCTGCCTTCCATCTTCGATTGCCGCCACGGGGTGGGTAGCGGAATGGCTGCGCCATTACGGTTGAGAAAATACTCCCTCAGGTCATGCGACACCGCTTGCCGGAAGGATGGCGATTCAGGTGTCATTGGGATCGGAAGGACGCATTCCATCCACCCAGCCGTGATGGCGCGGCCGTCCCGCCGTCCATCTGCCGCGGGTGGGGAGAAAACGCAATCGGGTCCGGTTGCTGCCGGGTGAAAGCGGTCTGATAACCGCTGAATACACTGATTTACTGATTCAGAATCGGGAAAGATGACCTCAAACGGGTACCTTCCCCTCTCTTCAAATCAGTGAATCAGTGATCAGTGTAATCAGTGGTCATCCTTTCCACATCCCGGACGGAGCTTTCGAAGCGAGGAGATCCTGATTTCCAACCGCCCCCATTTGACGGGGGCGGGGTCCGGGGTAGGGTGACGCGATTTCCCAACACGACCCCGAACCATGTCACTCGATTCCCTCTTTTCCAGTCTGAGCCAGAAAGTCAAAGGCGACCCGAAGGCGCTGCTCGGCAGCTTGCTGGGCGGGGCGGGCACGCAGGGTGCCCTCGGTGGGGCGGCGTCCGGCGCGCTGGTTTCCGTGCTGATGAATTCCAAGGCGCGGAGCAAGATCCAGAAAAACGCGGTGAAGGTGGGCGGCATGGCGGCACTGGCGGGGATAGGCTACTACGCCTACCAGAAGTGGCAGCAGAGCCAGCAGGTTTCCCAGACGGCGGCCGCGCTTCCCGCGACCCCGGCACCCGCCCCGGCCACCCCTCCCCCGCCGCTGCCGGCGAATCTGGAGGTGGCCGCCGTGCAGGTGAAGGTCACCGGCGAGCTGCCGATGAAGATGATCCTCGCGATGATCGCCGCCGCGGCGGCGGACGGCACCATCGACAGCATCGAAATGACCGCCCTGGCCGGTGCCATCGACCAGGCCCCGGTGGAGCCTGCGGAAAAAGCGCGGCTCACCAGCGCCCTCAACGCCCCGCCCACCGTCGAGCACATCGCCGGTCTGGCCAACGGCCCGGAGGAAGCCAGCGAGATCTACGGCGCCGCCCTCACCGCCATCGACCTGGACTCACCCTCGGAGCACCTCTTCCTCCGCCGTCTGGCCAGCTCGCTCAAACTGGATGAGCAGTTGGTGAAGACGGTCCATGAGACGCTGGAGAGGGAATGACATTCCCATCGGACGGAATAAGGGGAAAATCCAACGCTGCCGCTTTCATAGCGCCCTGTTAACGCCACGAGATTTTTACAAACCACGGTATTGGTGCTGTCGCGATGGATAATCCTTATAGCAGCAACCCACTTCCCGTGGGCCCTACTCTCCTTCGTACAGGTTCCATCTAACACCTCTTCATGGCTTCACAGAGACGACCCGACCTGATCGCCACGGACACATTTCCCTCGTCTTGAGCTGCTCATGCTTGTTGGCAGGCAATGTGCGGCCGAATCCGCCTATGGAAAACGGGTTTCCAACCGATATGGTAGCTGGTCGACTTGAGAGATACCGATAGGTGTGGTGTTTATCACCCCCTCTCCAGCTGTTCTCATAGAAAGTTGCTGTCTGGCACCTAGTCGGCTTCGTCTCGAAATAAACCGGCCCCGCATGCAGGAAACCTGCAAGAATGACACCACCACTTATAGCAACACCAAGCATGACTGCACAGACTGATGCCCGAAATAATTCGTCGGATGATCTCGCATATCAGATATACAACCTGACATGAACCCTCAAAAAAAATGCAAAGACGCATGACCGCCTTTGCATCTTCAATAAGATTATCACTTATATTATCTCTTAGGAGATCTGATTCGATCCACACCAAGACGTGACACTTCATCTTTTGAATTTGAATTTCTTGTGTCTATGGAACCACTAAAATACCTAACGGTATCTTGGTAAGTTGATGATTTACTTTTAGGCGCTTGATCAAATTTTTCAACAAATGCAGGAGAAAGAGAAGATCGCAGGACTGGTTTCATCGGCAATAAATATATATGTTATTATCGCAATGTCAATTAAATTTTCAAAAATAGTTATTCATTTGTTTTGCGCACCATGCCTACGCCCCTTCTTCAGATAAGGCTTAGAACGCCTAGCGCCTCTTGAGCCTCCAGCTTTCGGCTCCAAACTAGACTCTAACTCATGAAGCACATATTCCTCTAATTGCAGATAATTCTGAGGAAGCATCTTCAGCCTTGGAACAGCATTAGCCTTATCAAATATGAGCTTCTTACCTCCTTCACCTCTTCTTTTTTTCTCAGCACCCGGACTTAGCATCATTGAAAATAGCATCATATAATAGCGCGGCCCCAATCCCTCAAACGGAGTAAATACCAATCGCTCCGACATCGTCCCACTTCCAGGACTATCTAAATATTCACATGAATCGTCATGAAACTCCGGGGCCTTGCTTTTCTGGTAAGGTTCAATATACACCACACGCGAAACACCTGCACCTATGATATGCTTTGCACAATTATGACATGGGAAAGTTGTCACGTACATCTCCGTATCCGCGGTAGCAACTCCCCGTTTAGCACATTCTAATAAGGCATCCATCTCCGCGTGCAACATTCTTCCGAACTCGGTCAAACTATCAATCCGAGTTTTCGCGATGACCGCATTAAATTTCTTTTTCTGGTCATCTCCCAACGCTAATGGAGTCTTCTTAATCAATCCCGCCTGTGTAAGGCCTTCAAACAACTGAAGTTTTATATCTTGAATTTCAGCCTTATTAGGCTCGTAAAGCCTTTTGTAATCCCTTCCTCCGGGAGAATCCAAAACAACTCCTCTTGCATCTGTATATGGCCAATAAGTGCCTCCTCCGAATTTAGGAACCTCATTCGCTCCAAGCGATAGTATAGATTGATTTTGGGCCACAACCGCCCCCACCTGCCTTGACAAGTCCGCCGTCTTGGTCGCAGCGGTATATGCAACGTGCATAGCATATTCTTCAAAAGTCGGAGTTACAAACGGATCGTTGAATACCATTCTCAAAAATCGATCCAATCGGACCTGAATACCTGAGACATCTGCGTTTCCGTCTAAAAAATAATCCGCCAAATGAAAAACTTTCCCAACTTCTTGACCATGCCCATCTATATCATCTTGATCTAGATCCATTAAGTCATTCACTTGCTTGAGTGCCTGCTTCTCATTTATAGTGCCACGCTTGGTAAGCAAGAAAGCTCGGCGCCTTTCTTTTGGAGAATTTAATGCTAGCAGATAAAACCCATTTGCATATATTCCCTTGAGAAACTCAAGTTCTGCTCGATTTTTAATTGAATCGATCAGATAAACGACCTTTCTGATCGAGGTTGCTTTCCCTTGCTGTTTTGCAGGAACCCCCTGCTTCCGCAACTGCCTTATTTCCCAAGTTGCCAACCTCATCAGAATATCATCAGAGAAAAGGGCGCGTGTTTCGTTCCCGGCCTTCATCAGATTGCGACTCCTCAAATAATCTCCAGAAAAGTTATAATCTGGATCTTTTGATTTCGCACTCGCAAGAAATGAACTTATCCTGATATGCTTGAGATCATATCCATATAAACTCAATTCTTCCCGCAATGCTTGAATCAAGCTTTCACGTTCGATTCCCAATGGGTAAACAAGTCCAAACACCAATTCAGTAGGATGCTTGGATTCCTGAAAAAGAGTGTATGAAATATCTGACATAATAATATGATTACCTCAATAGATCAAAATCTCAATTTTCTCACATTCACCACCGATTCATATTTCATCTTTACATAAGCCCTAAAGAGTGGATTAACGAATCTGAAACGCACATATTTTCCTGCTTCCACTCTATGAAGGACGCATCCACGCTCTTTTAAGCATAACTTACCCACATGATATGAAAGAGATTCAGATTTAGCCGATTTCTTAGTGAGAATTTCAAATGAAGAAACGACATCCTTCGTACTAAAGGTTCCATGCTCATCGGATGCAGAATTTGCACAAGCCCATAGAACGGCCTCAAAATTAGATTTATCTTTGGTTGAAAAAGTTGCTTGTTGATAGACCAAACGGATTGACTCATCAACTCTCGCAACGCTAGCCACCAAAGCTCTAGCATATTGCTCGGATCCAATCGTAAAAGCACCATCTTCGATAGTAGCTTTTGCTGCTTGCTTAGTAAGCAAGTGGGTAAAATGAGGGAAGCCTTGCGACAACTTCACCACTCTCGCCCTTACTTCCGGCTGAACTCCGAATCCCAGGAAATCAAGGCCCCTGCTAATAATTAAATCTAATTCCGAATCAGACATACGAGGCATTAACACCTGCCTCATACATCTCTCGATTGATGGATGAGCTCCAATTAAACCAGCGACATTGTCCGCTATACCCACTATCATCACGGTGATCTTAGGAGCGTTATCCGACAGCGCCTTGATTGTATCTGCCATTTTTCGCAGAATATCAGGGTCTATAATGGAGTCGTATTCATCAAAAATAAATAGTAAGTTAAATTCGACCTTTTCAAGAATTAGTTGAATATCTAACGGAGAGACATTTTCACTTTCAGGCAGAAAAAGGTCTAATTGAAGCTCTTCTACCGTATTAACGGGGAGGTAACCAACTCCAACTGAGTTCTTCTCAAACTTTACTTTCGCAAATGCCTTCCCCCATATATTTTTGAAGGAATCACTTCGATTGCAAGTTACCTTAACAGGAAAAACTCCTATGAGCTCCTTACCTATAATATTTGAAAACGACGTTTTACCGACCCCCCTTTCCCCATAGACAATTACATGCTGTCCTCGTTCATTGATTGAATCGACTACCTCATCGATTTCACTGATCCTACCCGCAAAGAACTGCTTTTCTAAAATTGGGGACGAAGGAGAGAACGCTTGCTCTAACTCAAGCGCCTTTTGTTCTCTATTATAGGGTTGATGAATTTTTGTGATAGAGTCCATTTTTTACACCCAAATCTGGGTGTGCTCTTCATTTTTTTACACTCTTCAAAAATAGAACCGGGATTCTTTCGATTCTCTTTTTTCAGATTTGCTCATAAGTGATTGTCACATAATTTATCAAGGTAATGGCTTGATTATTGGCAAGCCTCACACGTCCCGCCGTTCAGCATCGCATCGATGCTGCAGGCGTTCTTCTCTTCCGCGGTGTATTCCCGCTTCGGAGCCGTTGCCGGGGCGGTGGCACCGGCCATGAAGCCGCGGATATCTTTCACGACTTTCCCAGTAAACGATTCGCTGTCGTTGGCCTGGAGAGTGCGGAGGTAGTAGGTAGTCTTGAGGCCCTTGTCCCAAGCGCGGCGATACATGTGCGAGAGGGTCTTCATGTCCGGGGTGGCGAGGAACAGGTTCACCGACTGAGATTGGTCGATCCACTTCTGCCGGCGGGCGGCAGCGTCGATGATGTATTCGAACGGTATGCCGAAGACGGTCTTATGCTTCTTCTTGATTTCGGCGGGGATGCAATCGATGTCCTCAAGTTCTCCTTTGAAGTATTTGAGTTCATCCACCATTTCCTGGTTCCAGAGGCCGGCTTTTTTCAGATCCCGCACGAGCTCCCGGTTAAGGACAATGAATTCGCCGGAGAGGTTGGACTTCACGTAGAGGTTCTTGTAGTTCGGCTCGATGCAGGGGGTGGTGCCGGTGATGTTCGAGATCGTCGCGGTGGGGGCGATGGCGAGGACGTTGGAGTTCCGCATGCCGTTCTTCGCGATCTTTTCCCGGACGACGGACCAATCCATCTTTCCGCCGCGCGGGACGTCGATCTTGCGACCGCGCTCGTCCTCGAGGAGATCGAGGGTGTCCTGTGGCATGAGGCCGCGGTCCCACTTGCTCCCCTTGTAGGTGGAGTAGGTGCCGCGCTCCGCGGCGAGGTCGCTGGAGGCGCTGTAGGCGTAGTAGGCGATGGCTTCCATGAACTCGTCATTGAACTCGACGGCGGCGTCCGAGGCGAAGGCGAGGTTCCGCTTGTAGAGGGCGTTCTGGAGGCCCATGACGCCCATGCCGATGGGGCGGTGGCGGCTGTTGGCGGTGGCGGCGGCGGTGGTGGGGTAGAAGTTGATGTCGATGACGTTGTCCAGGGCGCGGATGGCGACGGTGATGGTCTCCTTCAGCATCTCATGGTCGAGGGCGCCGTCCCGGGTGATGTGGGTGTCCAGGATGACGGAGCCGAGGTTGCAGACGGCGGTTTCCTCATCCGAGGTGTTCAGCGTGATCTCCGTGCAGAGGTTGGACGAGTGGATGACGCCGACGTGGTCCTGCGGGGAGCGGACGTTGCAGGGATCCTTGAAGGTGATCCATGGGTGGCCGGTCTCGAACAGCATCTTGAGCATGCTCTTCCAGAGCTCCAGGGCGGGGAACTGGCGGCCCCAGATCTTGCCATCGGCAGCCATCTGTTCGTACTCCGTGTAGCGGCGCTCGAAGGCCTGGCCGTAGAGGTTGTGGAGGTCCGGGACCTCGTTCGACCGGAAAAGGGTCCACTGTTCCCGGTCCTCCATGCGCTTCATGAAGAGGTCGGGGATCCAGTTGGCGGTGTTCATGTCATGGCAGCGGCGGCGCTCGTCACCGGTGTTTTTCCGCAGCTCGAGGAAGTCCTCGATGTCGTTGTGCCAGGTCTCGAGGTAGGCGCAGCCGGAGCCGCGGCGTTTCCCGCCCTGGTTGACGGCGACGAGCTGGTCGTTGTGGAGCTTCAGGAACGGGATGATGCCTTGGGACTCGCCATTGGTGCCCTGGATGTAGCCGCCGGTGCCGCGGACGGCGGTCCATGATCCACCGAGGCCGCCGGCCCACTTGGAAAGGTAGGCGTTTTCCGCGATGCCGCGCTGCATGATGGACTCGATGGAGTCGTCCACCTTGTAGAGGTAGCAGGAGGAAAGCTGGCTGTGGAGGGTGCCGGAGTTGAAGAGGGTGGGCGTGGAGGAGCAGAAGCGGCGGCCTTTGTAGAGGTTGTAAAGGCGGATGGCCCAGTCCTCCCGGGCGGTTTCCTCTTTCTTGAAGAGGCCCATGGCGACGCGCATCCAGAAGAACTGGGGCGTCTCGATGCGGCGCTGCTTTGCCCCGGTCTTGTCCACGATGAGGTAGCGGTCATACATGGTCTGGATGCCGAGGTAGTCGAAGTCCAGGTCCGCGGTGGGGTCGAAGGCTTCCGCGAGCTTGTCGAGGTTGTAGGCCTCCAGGATCTCCGGGTGGAGGCGCTTGATGGCGACGCCGTGTTTCAGGTAGCTCTTGAAGGCGGCCTTGTGCGCGGCCTTGAGCTTGTCGATGCCGTCGCGCTGGATGCTCCAGTCGAGGACTTCCTCATAGATGTAGGAGAGGAGGATGCGGCCGGCGAACTTGTCGAAGTCGGCGTCTTTCTCGATGAGGGCCTTCGCATTGAGGATGATGGTGTTCTTGAGGTCCTTTTCGGAGATCTCACTGCCGACGGAGCGGCGGAGCTCGCGCTCGATCTCGGCTTCCGGCATGTCGATGTCGAGGCCGATGGAGGCGTAGGCGATGCGTTTGCGCAACTCACTGCCGTCCCAGAAGGAGGACTGGCCGTCATCCGTGATGACGGTGATCATGAACTCCTGGTTGGCGTCGTCGGTGTTTTCCTCCTCCTCGCGGCGGAGGCGGGCGCGCTCGTCGCGGTAGCGGACGTAGTGGGTGGCGGCCTTGAAGTGGCCCTGGCGCATGAGTTCCTCCTGGACCATGTCCTGGACGTCCTCGATGTGGACGAAGGAGGAGTCACCGCAACGGACGCGGTCGGTGACGGCCTTGGCGACCTCGACGGCGGGCTCCGGGTTTTCCTTGATGGTGAGGAAGGCCTTCCGCACGGCGATCTCGATCTTGGTCTCCGACCACGGGACGACGTTGCCGCTGCGGCGGATCAGGCGGACGGGGAGGGCGTGGGGGTTGGCGTTGACATCGACGGAGCCGGTCTTCTCCAGGGAGCGGCGGAAGGCGAGGGACTTCGCCACGTCGTAGGCCTCGTTCTCGAGGAGGGCCTTTTCGATGAGGAGGTAGAGGTCGCCCTCGGAAAGGCGGAGGCGGCCGCCGTCGTCCAGGGACTTGGTGAGGAAGGAGGCGACGGAGTGGGCGACGTCGGAGACGAACTTGCGGTTGACGTCGGAGAAGATGGATTTCTCGTCCTCACTGCGGGAAATGAGGAGGTCGGTGAGGGAGTCACCGATGGCGTCCGCGACGTCTTCCAGGGAGAAGTGGGTGTCGGTGGTGCCGCGGGTGATGGTGATGTCCGGGATGGGATTGCGCTTTTCCGAAGGGAGGACTTCGCGCCAGGCGAAGCCACGGTCTTCGAGGGAAAAGCGGTCGGTGACGACCTGTTTGAGGGCCAGGTCTTCGTTGAGGTTAAGGGAGCGGTACATATGGTGAGGTAAGGGAAGGATCGGTGAACAGTGGGCTGCAGTTGCTAGTTTTCAGTGTTCAGTTTTCAGGGAATAGCAGAGCGGGTTATCGGGAATCTTGCTGGCGGCGGGAAGTGATGCTGCGGATGAGACCCTGGAGCATCGCGGAGATTTCGCGGGTCTCCTTGATCATCTCGCGGGAGTTTTCGGTGGGCGGTTGGCCGAGGGCTTTCTGGACGCACTCACTGATGTAGAGCTGGGTTCTCAGTTCGCCGCAGGAACCTTTGCTGATGCGCAGGAAGCGGACGAAGTCTCCTTCACTGTCGCGCTCGGCACCTTCGGCGATGTTCGAGGGAATGGAGATGGCGGCGCGCTGCATCTGGTCCTTGAGATTGTAGTTTTTGGAATCGTGGGTCCGCACACAGACATCCACCGCGAGCTGGCACCCGCGTTTCCAAACTTCCAGATCCTCAAAGGTCGTTATCGCCATCTTGTTTCTTCTCTCTTCCTGAAAACTGAACACTGAAAACCAGCAAACTCACGCGCATCGCGGCTTACAGCTCGTCGTCGTCGACTGACGACAGCGCCGACGCTTTCTGGTACTCCGTGACGCGGCCTTCGAAGAAGTTGGTTTCCTTTTTGATGTCCATCATCTCGGCGAGCCAGGGGAAGGGATTGGAGGTGCCGGGGTTGAGGGGAGCGAGGCCGCAGGAGGCGAGACGGCGGTCGGCGATGTAGTCGATGTAGGTCTCGAAGTCGCCGGAGTTGAGGCCGAGCGCGGCGACGGGCAGGCAGTCG
The DNA here is from genome assembly GCF_026625605.1 of Luteolibacter sp. SL250. Taxonomy (NCBI): domain Bacteria; kingdom Pseudomonadati; phylum Verrucomicrobiota; class Verrucomicrobiia; order Verrucomicrobiales; family Verrucomicrobiaceae; genus Luteolibacter; species Luteolibacter sp. SL250. The sequence goes on along the minus strand of NZ_CP113054.1, from coordinate 985,470 downwards.
CGGATGAAGAGTTTCTCAAGGCGGATGCCCTCTGCCATGGTGGCGCGGAGGTCCTCGCGGAACTCCTCCGTCCAGATGTCCGGGTTTTCATCGATGAGGTCCATGAGGAGGTTGCGGAAGACCTCGATGTGGTTCGACTCGTCGCGCAGGGTGTAGCGGAACATCTGGCCGATGCCCGGGAACTTGTTCTGGCGGTAGAGGCTGAGGATCATGCCGAAGAGGCCGTAGAACTGGGTGCCCTCCATGACCTGGCCGAAGAGGAAGATGTTCTTGGCGAAGGCCTGCTTGTTTTCGAGGATGGTCAGGTCGATGTCGCGGCGGAGGGCGCGGGAGTTGGAGACGACGAAGTGGTTCTTGTCCTTCATCGTCGGGATGTCCTCGAACATGGCCTCGCACTCGTGGGGGTTCAACCCGAGCGAGGAGAGCATGTAGACAAGGCTGTCCGCGTGGATGTTCTCCTCATGGGCGTGGCGGCCGAGGACGAGCTTCAGTTCCGGCGCGGTGACCAGCTCCCGGGTGACGTGCTGCACGTTGTCCCCGACGATGCCTTCCGCGGCGGAGAAGTAGCCGATGCCCATCTTGATGATCCACCGCTCCACGTCGGTGATCTCGTCGGAGCGCCACTGCTCGACATCCTTCTGCATGGTGATGTCCTCCGGCTCCCAGTGGTTGTTCTTCATCGTCTTGTACAGGTCGTACGCCCACTGGTATTTCAGCGGGAGGATGTTGAAGAACATGGTGTCCTTGCCGTTGATGACTTTTTTCGCGGCGAAGGCGGCTTCGGCTTTTTCGCGGTCGAGGATGAAGGTCTTGTTTCCGACGGTGACGGTGGTGGTGGCGGCCATTTGACGTGGGTGAAAATCGGGTGATGGTGCTTGTGGAGGAGGTCCCTCCGGCGCGTCCGGAATCTTAGGAGAAGGTTCGGCGCGCCGGGGGGAGATACTGATAGCAGTCACGGTGCCGGGTCAATGCGATTTGGGATCAGGTTTGCTCATTTGGTATTAACAAATTATTCACAATACAACATATGGTAGTGAGGCAGGTGCATGCACATTGCCAATCCGTCGCTGGTTGTAGGAAGATCGGGCATCCAGGGAGGGGGTGGGAGGCAGGTCTAGGGGGTGGAAAATTTTTCGTTCCGGGGGCGCGCCAACGGGATCTGCCGGATTTTTGAAAAAGATTCCGCTCCGCTTTCCTCCGTCACTCCATCGGGGGCCGGTTTTCCTGACAAAAGCCTGATATTTAGCCTCAAAAATTTTGAGTCCGCGGGGCGGATCCTCCACCAGGACAGGTGACCGGAGGACGGACGGCCAAGGGTGGGCGTGGGAGTTTGACTTGGCGGGGCAAGAAGCCGGGTTACGATAGCGCCATGAACAAGCGATTGCTGATCGAACTTGGTAGCTTGCCGGAAGAGGGGAAAGCCTATTCCGGAGAGCTGCCGGAAACCGTTTTCGACCTGCCGGAGGATGATGCCACCGCCACCGGACCGTTGGTTTATGACCTGTGGGCACACCGTTTCGGCTCGGAATTGCTGCTCACCGGCTCGATTTCCGCACCTTTTGAATTTACGTGCGTGGTGACGCTGAAACGCTTCATCAAAACCATCGCGCTGGATGGAGCGGCGATCTCGCTGGAGATTGGTAATCAAGGGGAAATCGATGCCACGGAAGCCCTCCGGGAGGAGATCCTGATCAACTTCCCGGCCGACCCGCGGATCGACGAAGCGGACGAGCCGGAACCCTGCGAAATCGATTCCCGATATTTATCAGTGGACAAGCCGGGGGAAGATGGTCTACCCACTCCGCCCCGCGCCGGGAGCGACGACCGCTGGTCAGCTCTCGATTCTCTCGACCTAAAGGACCAACCTTAACAGAACACGACCATGGCCGTACCAAAGCGCCGCCAATCCAAAAGCCGTCAGAAAATGCGCCAAGGCGCAAAACGCTGGAAGGCACCGATCTTCAAGAGCTGCCCCGACTGCGGCAGCCGCGTTCCTTCGCACATCGCCTGCCCTTCCTGCGGTAACTACCGCGGCCGCCAGGTGGTCGAAGTGGAGGCACTCTGAAATCTGGCAACAGATTTATTTTCAAAATTGCCGCGCCGGGAATCTTCCCTGCGCGGTGATTTTTCGTATGCTTTTTCCGGCCACCGGCCATCTTGAATCCGTATGAAAGTCGCACTCGACGCCATGGGCGGTGACCGCGCCCCCGCCGTGAACATCGGAGGGGCAAAGGACGCCCTCGCCGCCTACCCGAAACTCACCCACCTCTATCTCGTCGGGGATGAAGCCATCCTGAAGGCGGAGTGCGAGAAACACGGCCTCAACCTGAACGACAAGCGCGTCAGCATCGTCCACGCCTCCGAGGTCATCGGCATGTCGGAGCCGGGCGCGAAGACCGTGCGCAAGAAGAAGCAGTCCTCCATCAGCATCGCGATGGACATGGTGAAGGAAGGCAAGGCGGACGCCTTCGTCTCCGCCGGCAACACCGGTGGAGCCGTCGCCGCCGCCACGCTGAAGCTGCGCACGCTGAAAGGCGTGGACCGCGCGGGCATCGCCTCCGCGATCCCGAACGAGCACGGCCTCTGCCACATCCTGGACGCCGGCGCGAATCCCGACTCCAAGCCAGAACACCTCGTCGCCTACGCGGTCATGGGCACCGCCTTCTGCAGGCACGTGCTGGGCGTGAAGAGCCCGAAGATCGGGCTCATGTCGAACGGTGAGGAGGACGAGAAAGGCACCGCCTTCACCAAGGAAACCTTCAAGCTTCTCAAGGCCACCCCGGGCATCGATTTCATCGGCAATGTCGAGGGGCACGACCTTTTCGAAACGCAGCTCGACGTCGTCCTCTGCGACGGCTTCGTCGGCAACGTGGTCCTCAAGAGCGTGGAAGCGACCGCCAAGGCCGTCTCCAAGTGGCTCAAGGCGGAGATCAAGGGCAACCCGCTGCGGATCGCCGGAGCCGTGCTTGCCCAAGGCGCGTTCAAGGCGCTGAAGGAAAAGAGCAGCTATGAAACCTACGGCGGCAGCCCGCTGCTGGGGGTGAATGGCGTGGTCATCATCGCCCACGGTTCCTCCTCCGCACTGGCGGTGAAGAACGCCATCCGCGTCGGTGTGGAAACCGCGGAGCACCGGATCAACGCGAAGATCGAGGAAGCGATGGCCGCCATCGCCCCCGTCGTCAGCCCACCGCCGCCCGCTCTCGAGGTCTGACCGGCTCCAGCGGGATTATTTCCCCAGGGATTCCCGGAACGGCTTCCAGGAATCCCGCAGGTAAAGTGCGAACGGGATCCACCAGATGAGGTCGTTCGTCAGGCAGAGGATGGCCGACCGGAGCGGCCAGGTGCCTTGGAAAATCAGCACCGCCATACCGATCGGACCGAGGACTTTCCCCACAAGCCCCACCGCGGCGAGCAACCAGCCCCGCTCCGGCACCCGCGCCACCTCCAGATAGAGGATGCCATACAGGCCGACGACCATGCCCAGGCAGGCGTAGATCTGCGGGTGGTTCAGCGGCGGCATACCCGCGAAGCGGAACAACCACTGGGGGTCCGCCGTGGCGAACAGCCCCCATGCGATGTTGTAGATGCCGGCGGCGATGAACACCCGGCGATGAAGCCTCCGACGCGGAATCCACTCTTGCATGGTCAGTAGCCCTTCACCGCATCCACCTGGTTCTTGAGCGGCACCCCTTTCGTGAACCGCACGATGTTGTCCAGGATCAGCTCATTGGAACGCGCGCTCCGGGCGTCCGACACACCGGCGATGTGGGGTGTGATGATGACGTTCGGCATCTTCCACAGCGGGCTGTCCTCCGGCAAAGGCTCCGGATCCACCACATCAAGCCCCGCTCCGGCGAGATGGCCGCTTTGCAACGCCTCCACCAAGGCGGCGGTGTCCGCGATCCTGCCGCGGGAGACATTGATGAAATAGGCGCCCTTTTTCATTTTCCCGAACTGCTGCTTGCCCAGCATCCCGTCCGTCTCCGGGGTATGGGGCACGCAACTGACGATCACATCCGCCTCCGGCAGCATCGCATCCAGCTCATCCGGCTTGCCGAACCGGTCCACCGTCACCGTCAGGGGGATGTCCTTGTCATCCACCGCCAGCACCTTCATCCCGAAAGCCCGCGCCCGCTCACCCACCTGGGTGCCGATGCCGCCGTAGCCGATGATGAGCATCGTTTTGCCGCGCAGCTCGATGAGCGGCATCCCCTCGCGCGAAGACTTGATCCACTCCCCCTGCTCCTGCGCGGCATAGTACGCCGCCATGTTCCGGCTCAGGCCGAGCAGCAGGGCGAAGGCGTGGTCCGCGATCTCCGGCCCCTGCTGGATCTTCAGACTCGTCACGGTCAGGCTGTTATCCTGGAAACGTGGGAGTTCCCGCTGCTTGTCGATGCCCGCACTGAAAATGTGCACCCATCTCAGCTTTGTGGCCGCGCGCATGAACTCCGCGTCCGGGGAGCCGATGAATCCCTCCGCATCCTGCGCCTGGGAGAGCGCATCCTTCCCTTTTCCATAATACGCGGGTCTCAGCGCGGGATACTGCGCCAACAGGCCATCCACATCCTTTTTCATTCCCTCGGGCATCAGCACCGCCTGCGCGGTGGCCATCCCGCCCGATACCAGCAACCAGACCAACGGAGTTTTCCAAGACATGGCATCAGAGATCACAACCCGGACCGAAAGACAATCACGGACGATCGGCACCGGCTTGCATAAAGCATGAACCCGGAGGCATCGCGCACGGGAAAATCGCCACATTTGACACGTAAGTCATTGAAAACAGGCACGGCACACTCCCTGCAACTAGTTTCCTCAAACCGGCCTACCCGGCGACCAACCGACTATACCACCATGAAAACCACCATCATCACCCAGATCCTCGGAGCAAGCGCGGCAGCTTTCCTGTTCACCTCGTGTGACTCCAAGCAGGAAAACATGCGCGAGGACGCTCTCGAGAACAAGGCGGACACCCTTGAAAAACAGGCGGATACGGTCCGCAAGGATGCTGAGAAAGCCGCAGATGCCGCAGAAGACACCGCGGATGCCCTCAAGAAAACCGACCCCGCCGCAGCCGACAATGCCGAGAAGGCCGCGGATGCCGCACGGGACAATGCCGAGAAAGCCGCCGACGCGATCGAGAACGAGGCGGACAAGACTCGCGAGCAGAAATGATTGATCCGACAGGATCACTTTCCCATCAAACCCGAGAGGCCGGATCACCTGATCCGGCCTTTCTTCTTTGCGGCAGACCACCGTTTCCCGAGCCTCCGGGCGTCCGGATTTGCCCATTGCCAAGGCTTGGAAAGGGGCGTAGGGTCCCCCCACGCGAGACGGCCCCGTGCCAGCCCGCGACTGCAACCGCCTTCCAAGCCACCGTGGGTTTTCTCAACGCAATCAAACGTTGGCGTCTCGCCCGACAAGGGCTGTCGTCCGGCAAAAAACGCCGTGTCCACAGTGAGAACCCTGTGATCCAGGCATTGGAGGAGAGTTTCTGGGTTCGCCTGTCCCTCTACGCCACCTTTGTGGTGACCATCGCCGTGATGGTGATCCAAGCCCCGGTGGATTCCACCTTCGCGGACAACCCCGTCAAGGGCGGGATGTACGCGGCGGTCATCTCCCTCACCGCGCTGGTGATGTTCCACCAGAGCCATGTGAATTCCTGCCAGCGGAACAGCCGGGTCATCCTCGTTCTGGGAGGGCTCATCGGCCATCTCGCCATCGTCCGGGTGGTGCTTTCCCTCAATACATCCGCCTCCCTTCCGGAGGCATTCAGCTTCCTGTTCATCCCCTTCGCGCTTGTGCCGATGTTGCACAGCGTCCTGCTGGGCCGGAACGTGGGCTCCTTCTCCACCGTGTTCGTCAGCTTCATCGGCTGTCTGTTCGTGCCAAGGGCGGATGTCATCGGCTTCCTGATCGTCAGCCTGGTCGGCGGGATGACCGCCGTGGTGCTGACGGAACGCATCCGCAAGCGGGTGCAGCTCCTCCGCGCGGGTCTCTATGTGGGTGCGGTGACGCTCATTCTGGTCTTCATCCTCGGCAGGCTGGATATGTCATCCGCCTTCGGCCCGCAGGCCGCGGACGGTCTCCGGCTGCTTGGCAAGGGTTGCGCCGCCGTGTTTGGCACGGGCGTGGTGACCGCGCTGCTCATCAGCGGTCTTCTTCCGGTGTTCGAAGGCTTCTTCCGCCTCACCACGGACATCAGTTGGCTGGAATTGAGCGACCTGAACCACAAGCTGCTGCGTCAGATGCAGCTTGAGGCTCCCGGCACCTTCCACCACAGCCTCGTCGTCGCATCACTCGCCGAGGCCGCCGCCGAGAAAATCGGCGCGAACGCCCCGATGTGCCGGGTTTGTTCCTATTTCCATGATGTGGGCAAACTGAAGAAACCCACCTATTTCATCGAAAACCAGCACGACGGGAGTGAGAACCCCCATGATGCGCTGACACCGACGATGAGCGCCCTCATCATCATCGCCCACGTAAAGGACGGGGTCGATCTGGCGGTGAAGCACAAGCTGAACCCCCGGATCATCGACGTGATCCAGGAACACCACGGTGATTCCCTGGTGGCTTACTTCTACCGCCGCGCGCAGGAGCAGAAAAAGGCCGAACTCGACAAGGTGGACCGCAAGCTGGAGAACCCGGAGGACCTGCCCCAGATCGGCGAGAAAAACTTCCGTTACCCGGGTCCCCGCCCCAGCACCAGGGAAAGCGCCATCATCTCCCTCGCGGACGGCATCGAGAGCGCCTCCCGCTGTCTCCAGAAACCCACCCCGGCGAAGATCCGCCAGCTCGTCGAGGACATCGTCCGCTCCCGCCTCAATGACAACCAGCTCAACGAGTGCCCGCTCACCCTGCAGGAACTGGCGGCGGTGAAGGACAGCTTCGCCAGCACCCTGCGCAGCATGCTGCACACCCGGATCGACTATCCGAAGGATGACACCACCGCGGGCGGAAAGCGCGCGTCCGACATCCAGCGGCCCGCCACCCCGACGGACAAGGCGGACCAGACCCGCGGCGGCCGCACCCAGCGGCTGGAGAGCGTCTGAAAACTCCCGTCCCAACACCAAACCCATGTCGCTTGAGATCATCATCGGCAACAACCAGGAAGCCATCGAGGTCCCCGAGGCATGGTTGACCGCTTACGAAAGCATCGCCTGTGAGGCAGCCGCCCTTGCCCTGGCCCGCGCTTCCCAGCAGGACAGCCCTCTTTCGTTCCTGGCCACGCTGGAAGTCGCCCTCGTCGATGATGAAACGAGCGACCGCGTCCACCGCGAGTTCATGGACATCGAGGGTGCGACGGACGTGATCACCTTCCACCACGGGGAGATCGTCATCGGCGTGGAGGTGGCGGAACGCCAGGCCGCGGAGTATGGCGAGCCGCTCGCCCGCGAGCTTCTGCGCTACTTTGTCCACGGACTGCTGCACCTCGCAGGCCATGAGGATGCGGACCCGGCGGAACGGGAGGCGATGGAAGCCGCGCAGGAGGAGATCGTCACGCACCTGTGGACTCCCGCGCTTGAGGCCCGGCTGGATTGATTTCCACTGAAATCTTCCCACCCTCCGCGCCGTTTCCTCACACCGCGCCGCGACGCGCCCGGCATGATTTCCTGCATCCCTGTTTGATGAAACCGCATCTCTCCGCCGCCTTCCTGGCCGCCTCAACCCTCTGCCCCGCGCAAAGCCCTCCGGATGGAGCCAGCCTCCACACCCTCAACTGCGCAGCCTGCCACCTTCTGGACCAATCACTGGTCGGTCCTTCCTTGGTGGAGATCCGCAAGCTCTACCTCGGCAAACCGGATGACTTCGTGAAATGGGCTGTCGCCCCTGGCAAAAAGCGTCCCGGCGCGGTGGACATGCCCTCCATGGTCCATGTGGGGGAACCCGGACTGAGGGCCATCCACGCCCACATGATGGCCATCGCGGAAGGCGTGAAGGAAAAGAAGGTCGAGAAAGGCGATCCCTTCGCCCACTCCCCGACCCAGGCCGCTCGGCCACAGGTCCAGCGGATCTTCCTGCCGAACGCCGGTCCGGCGGCCATCGCCATCGCGCTCGATGACCAGACCTCCCTCTGCTGGGACGCGGGGGCCTGCCGACTGCGCTATGCGTGGACGGGCGGCTTCCTCGAGGGCTACCCCTACTGGAAAGGCAACGGCAGCTCGCTGGCGAAGATCAAAGGCACTGTCCGCTACACGGAGGCCGCCCCCCTCTTTGACGGCACGCCCAGATTCCATGGCTATGACATGGACGGCGGCCTGCCCCTGTTCCGCTACACCATCGGCGAACGGGACGTCACCGAACGATTCACACCCGTTGCGGGTGGCTTCGTCCGCCACCTCACCCTCTCACCCGCTCCCACCTCCCCGCTCACGCTTGAGTTCCCGGCGGACAAGTCGGTGGAGATCACCAGCGACGCCGGCACCTGGGACAAGAACCGCCTCACCCTCTCCCCGGCGGATGCGTCCTCCTTCACCCTCACCTTCCGCTTCCGATGATCCTTACCCGCCTCATCGCCCTCGCCGGGCTGTCCGTCGCTCCCGCACTGGCGGACACATGGACGGACCACTTCACGCTCGAGGCGCTCCCGAACCCTGCGGGAATCGACCCACAGGTTGGTGCGCTTGCAGCGCTGCCGGACGGAAAACTCGCCGCCGCCTTCCACCGGGGCGAGGTCATGATCTATGACCCCGCCGGGAAATCCTGGTCCCTTTTTGCCAGTGGCCTTCAGGAGCCGCTGGGCATGCTCCCACAGGCGGACGGAAGCCTGCTGGTGATGCAGCGGGCGGAGCTGACCCGCCTGGTGGATGCCGACAAGGACGGGAAGGCCGAGCGTTACGAGACTTTCTTCGACGGCTTTGGAATGACGGGGAACTACCACGAATTCGCCTACGGTCCAGTGCGGGACAAGGACGGCTCGCTGTTCATCGTGCTGGGAGCTGCCTCGAACGGTGCCCCTATCCGCCCGGAAGTCCGTGGCGAGTTTTCCAAGATCGGCCAGGCGGACTTCAACCAGATGAAGGACGGGAAGAACTGGAAGGAAAACAGCAAGCTGGCGGGCCGGATGTACTCCCGCGTGCCCTACCGCGGCTGGGTCATCAAGCTCTCCGCCGATGGCAGGACTTCCGAGCCTTGGGCCAGTGGATTCCGCTCGCCGAACGGCATTGGCTTCGACGCCCGTGGCCGCCTCCTTGTCACGGACAACCAGGGCGACTGGCGCCCCACAAGCCCGCTCTACGAGATCAAAAAGGACGGCTTCTACGGGCACCCCGCCTCCCTCATCTGGCGCAAGGACTGGGACGGACGGGATCCGATGAAGATCTCCGCGGATGAACTCGACCGCATGCAAACCCCCGCCGTCGGCTACATGCCGCAAGGCGAATTGGCCAACTCCCCCACCGAGCCGGTCATCATCCCGGACGGAGCCTTTCCCAAGGAGTTCGACCGGCAGACCCTCATCGGCGAGATGAACCAACCGTGGCTCGTCCGCGTGCTGGATGACGAGGTTTCCGGACAACTCCAGACCGCCCTGGTTCCCTTCCTCGACGGCTCCCCGCTCGGCATCGGCAACAACCGCCTGGCCTTCGGCAAGGATGGTTCCCTCTACGTCGGCAAGACCGCCCTCTCCTGGGCCGGTTCCTTCGGAATCACCCGCGTGAAATGGAACGGAAAGCCGTTCTTCTCCATCGCCGGTGTGAAGGCGACGCAATCCGGCTTCACCGTCACCTTTTCTGAACCCGTGGACCCGTCCACCACCGGCGGCGTCAGCGCGAAGCGGCATACTTACAAGTATCACGCCAACTACGGTTCGCCGAAAATCGATGAAACGAAGCTGCCCGCCAAAGCGACGCTTTCAGGGGATGGCAGGACGCTCACCCTCGATCTAGACGGTCCGTTGAAGGAAAAGTACCTGCACCTGCTCGATCTCAGCGCCCTGCGCTCAAAGTCCGGCAACAGCTTGCTAGGCGCGAAGGCTTGGTACCAGGTGAACAAGGCTCCGTGAGCGGGTGAGGGTGCCCCCCTCACACCACGTACGAGACGCCCACTGGTGATGGAGACTCCTTGCTAGCCGATGCTTTCCGGAGGAGGAAGGTGTCTCCGGATTTCATCCACGCGCAGTCCGAAGCCTGGACCGCTGACACTGCGGAGGTCGATGGTGCCATTCCGCCGCTGGTAGAGTCCGGAATGAATCCTTGCCTCCGTCTCCGATGCCATCGGATAGAACTGCATGGCGTTGGTTTCCACACCGGCGATCGTGGGGGAGTGTGCGGCCAGCAAACAATGGGGCACCTGGGCCAGCATGGGATTGGTCAGGTCCTGCACCATGAGTGTCATCCCATGGGCCTGGGCCCAACACAGGCTGAGGAGCGCGCCGGTCTGGGTCTTGCAGGTCTTGAGCGCCACACCGTTCCATCCCAGTTCCCGTCCCCGGCGGATGTTCCGCCAATCGTGGGCGCTTTCATCCAGAAACAGGGGCTTCCGTGAAGCCACGGCATGGACGGGAATGGGATGTTCATCGAGCTCATAGGGGAAAGGCTGTTCCACATAGAGGATCAGCGCGAACACCCCAGGTTCCTCATCCCTCAGGCGGTCGAGGATACCCGTGACGCAAGCGGGATCCGTCACCGTGCAGTTGAAATCCGCCGTGAGCCAGAGAAGCCCCATTTCCAGCGCCACCCTGCCGATCCGCAGAAGCCGCTGGTAATCCCACTCCGGGTCATTTCCGCGGAGCTTGATTTTAAGGGCTTTCAGTCCATCCCGGCGGATCCAGTCAACCAAGGTCACCGGATGACCATCCTCCGGCTCGTCCCCGGAAAGGTCCGTTTCATCGACCGCATCCAGGCCGCCCACCAGATGCCATGCCATCAGCTCGTCCCGCCGCTGGGGGAGCAGGAAGTCAGCCGGAAACCTCCCCTTGAAAGACAGATCCCCACGATCCTCCGCAGGACTCAGGTAGGTGGACAGATCGCGGCTCATCCATGGAGCCCGGTAGGTCTCGTAGGTGGCCACATCGTTGGCCACTCCGTAAGCATCATGCAGGGCAAGATCAAAGGCCGAAGCACAGACCAATGCCGCGAGCCACGGCATGGTGGATCCCTCCGGGCGCTGATCATTGAAGATCCGCAGTTGGCGGCCCAATTCATCTTCGATGAAGTCATGCCCGATTTCCATCGCGTGCCCTTGATTGGGAAATTGTGGCCATGCCCGGGCAAGCTGCCGGCAGAAATCGCACAACGCCGTATGGCGCTCCTCATAGGAGAGTGCCGACGGCCATACCCATTGGACGCTGAGAGGCGTCTCACCCCACCCGTCGGCTTCACGTCCATCCGTCCTCTCCACCCTCAACCGGACACGTGCACACGTGATGGAGGTCAGTGTTTCCCCACCGAATTTCAGCGGCACCCGGGTGGTGACAGGCAGTAAAAAAAGCTCTGAGGCGGAGACGCGGATGTCGGTATCCATGACGTGTGCGGTGGGTCGGACGGTGTCCTGCTTCCGGGCTTCCGGATCCAGCGGCGCGGACGACGCGACCACCGGAAGGACGCCGATTCCGGGTTGGAATATAACGGCATCCGGATCGTCCACCTATCAGGAAGGGAAGAGGGAATGAGCGCGTCTGTTAGGGACGGTAGGCATTCCGGTTCCTCAAGGCCTGCTCCAGCGGCGGCTGGGGATCGCACAGCCGGTCGATCATCCTGTCCCACACTTCCCTGCCCTTCAGGATCTCCACCTCGATCCGCAGGAAAAAGATCGGCACGTTCAGCTCGGTGGGACGCGGGAAGCGGACCGCGTCCTTTTCCGTGGTGATCATCAGATCCATGTCCCGCTCCACACAGCGCTGCATGAACTGGTCCACATCCTTGCGGGTGAACCGGTGGTGGTCGGAGAAGTGCCGCCGCACCTCAACCCGCGCGCCCAGCTTCTCCACAGAGCGCTCGAACGCTTCCGGCACCGCGATGGCGCTGATGGCGGCCACCCATTTCCCCTTCAGGAAATGCAGCGGCTTGCGTTCACGGGTGAACAGGTTCTCCAGATAGATCGGCCCGTGGGTGGTCTCCACGACCTCCGCGGTCCGGTTGTATTTCCGGATGCGCTTGATGAGCGCTTCGTTGGAGGTGCCGTCGCACTTCGTCAGGAAGATGTAGCTCGCCCGGCGGAGGTTTTTCGGCGGTTCCCTCAGGGTACCGCGCGGCAGCAGCGCCTCCGTGCCGAATGGCGACCCGGCGTCCACCAGCACGATGTCGATGCCATGGGCGAGGTTCAGATATTGCATGCCGTCATCCAGCACCAGGGTGTCCGCGTCCAGTTCGTTGATGGCGAAGCGCCCGCCTTTGACCCGGTCCTTGTCCACCACCACGGAGACGCCATCGAGGTTCCGCGCCAGCATGAACGGCTCATCCCCCGCGTATTTCGAGTCAAGCAGGAGGGCGGAACCGGTGGAGACGATCTTCGGCATCTTCTCCGGGTCCACCTGGGAGCCGTCCCGGTGCCGCCACTTCTGGGGCCGGTCCAGTTTCTTGCTCTTGTAGCCGCGCGAGAGGATCGCCACGCGCCGCCCGCGGTCGCGCAGTGTCTTTGCCAGAAACTCCGTCACCGGGGTCTTTCCCGTCCCCCCGACGGTGATGTTGCCGATCGAGATGACGAGGGTGCCAAGGTGCCTCTGCGGCTTCCACCCGGTGCGGAAAAGCGCCAGACGCGTCTGCACCAGCAGGCGGAACACGCCCGAAAGCGTGGTCATCGCCATCCGCATCATCGCGGCGCGGAAACCCTTCGCCCGGCCGAAGATCACATCGGATCCCCAGCGTTCGAGTTCGGCGAGCATTTCCTTCATCGGCGCAACGACGATGGTCCGGCCCGCGACCGGGGATCAAGCGCCGAAAAACGCCCGCTCGATGACCCACTTCACGCCCCACAGCGCGACCACGATGGAACCGCCCGTCTGTATCTCACGCGTCCACCGGCGGAAAGGCCACAGCAGGAGGAATGCGGCGGCCAGAACGGTGATCTGGGCCAGTTCCACCCCCAGGTTGAACCCCACCAGTGGCAGTGCGAGGGCTTTCCCCTTCACTCCCTCCAGCTTCTCACCGAGCACGCTGGCAAAGCCGCAGCCGTGGATGAGCCCGAACAGGAAAACGAGGATCACCCGCTGCCTGCCCAGTCTGCGGACGAACAGGTTTTCGAAGCCGATGAAGGCGATGCTGGCGGCGATGGCCACCTCCACCCATTTCCCGGGCAGGGAGATCACACCGAAGACCGCCAGCGCGAGGGTCACCGAGTGGGCCAACGTGAAAAGCAGCGACTGGCCCACCAGCGGCTTCCATTTCGGCGCCATCAGGAACAGCCCGAGGATGAACAGCAGGTGATCCAGCCCGAGGGGGATGACATGGTGGAAGCCGGAGACCAGCCACTCTGAGAGCCGCGTCTTCGGCGGCTCCACCGCCCCTGCCCCGTCCACCCGGAACAGTACCGTCGAGCCGCCTGGTGCGGCGGTCACCACCGGGCCACCCGCTTCATCGAACACCGCGATGAACTCAGACTCCAGGTCATCCTCCCAGTGGGCCACCAGCCTGCCCGGCCCCGGCTTGGCATCCGCGATGATTTTCACCGAAAGCAGCGCGGTATCCCCCGCGTCCTCAGGAAGATCAAAGGGCACCTTCTTGAAATCCGGAAACTCAATCCGCCAAGGGACCGTTTCGTCATTGTAGCTGAGGGACAGCATTTTCCGGAGCTGGCTCTCCGTCTCGCGGCGGTAGCGGGCGAGTTCCTCCGGAGGTGCCTGCAGGGTCTTCGCCCGGCTGAGCGGCAGCCCGTCCGGCACGCCCCGCATCTCCGGCAGCATGAAGGCGATGTCCACCTCGCCGAGCAGGCGCCATTCCTTTTCGTCCGCCTGGAATTCGAACTCCACGGCGTCGATGACGTGGCCGGCGGCTGGAGCCTGGATGGCCAGCAACAGCCCCAGCGAAAGGATGAGGATACGGAAGAGGTTCATGAATGGATGGGGAAAGTTATTTCGCCAGCAGGCGGATCTCCCCGGCTCCGGGGACGGCATCATAGCGAACGAGACCGTCCTTCACCGCCACCGTCTTCTCCAGTTCCCCCTGCTTGACGGTGCAGGCTTTCCAATCGGCTGGGACGGTGGTTTCGAGAGTGAGCGGCAGGTCGTAGAATGCCGGATCCTCCTTCGTGGTGAGGGTGAGCCGGATGCCACGCGGGACGGTTTGCAGCACCTTCACCTCGGCACTTTCGCGCTCCTTCTTGTACTGGATGTAGTGGACGACGTCAGCGACCCAGAGGTTCTCCCTTTCCGCATCCAGCTTGTCCAGGATGGCGGTGAACCACTCCACCGGCGTGACCAGCCAATCTCCTCCCACCCCGTGCATGTCGAGGTGCCCCATCTCCCCGGACGCCAACGCCTTGTCGATGGTGGCGACGCATTCCTCCGCGGACTTCTGGTGGATGGGAGGCCCCCAGAAGGGAGGACGCTCCACCAGGTGGTGCTTTGCGAGAAGTGTGGCCACCTCTTCCTTGGACACTTTCCACGGGACTCCGCCGGGTTGGCCGTAGCCGATCAACCGCGGCCATTTCTTCCCGGGGGTGAAGGCCTTGATCGCTTCGTTCGCCTTGGCGAACTCCTCATCCAGTTGGGCGACATCGGTCGCACCCACGTGGGTGAACGTGTGGTTCTGCAGCGCGACGACTGGACTGGACACCACCTTGTCCCACTGGGCCTTTTTCGGGGGCAGGGTTCCCTTCCCGGGGACAATGTAGAAATTCCCCACGATGCTCCGCTTCTCCAGCTCCGGGATCACGTTGGTGAGGTGGGTCGGGCAACTGTCATCGAAGGCGAGCAGGAAAACGGCTTTCTTTCCGTCCTTCCATTTCAGGACCTGGGTTTCACCGACCTCCGCCCCGGCGGCGGGCTGGATGGCCAGCAGGCCGCATGCCGCCACCGCCAGACGCAGAATGCCCCTCACACGGACCGAAGCGAAAATCTCACGCATGACCGCCTTTATAGGAGGCATTTGTCACCCCGCAAGCCCGGCCTGAGGCGGATCAAACCATGATTTCAAGCCGGAATCCGGCGGAAAAACCCCGCTTTACAAGCCCCGGAACGACCATCATAGTCCGCCGCCCATGACCTTCGCCGCGATCAATTACCTCTCGATCAGCATCAACCTGTTGCTCGTCGTGTTTGTTTTCGTCTGCGTCCTGATGACCCTCGTCATCCTGATGCAGCGCCCGAAACAGGAGGGTCTCGGCGCCGCCTTCGGTGCGGGCGTGACCGACCAGGTCTTCGGTGCCCGGACCACCAACGTCCTGCAACGCGGCACGGTCTATCTCGCTTCGGCGTTCTTCATCCTCAGCCTCCTGCTGGCGATCCTCATCGGCTTCCAGAACCGGAAGAACTCCCTGCTCGCTCCGAAGTCCGCCAAGCCCGCTGCTGAAGCGCCGGCGGTTCCCGCTGAAGCGGAAAAGCCCAAATCCCTCACCGACGACCTTCCTGAAACGGCACCCGCTCCGGTAACGCCCGCCACTCCCGAGGCACCCGCTCCGGCTCCTGCCCCGGAAGCACCGGCACCCGCCCCTGCTCCCGAAGCAACTGCTCCGGCCCCAGCACCTGCTCCGGAATCCGCGCCTGCGCCGGCTCCAACAGAAAAACCGGAGGGGCAGTGACGCTTCCAGCGGCGTGAACGATCCCGCCGCCGATACCCCCACGATGCCCGTCTGGGCGCGTGACACCGCATTCCCCGAGGCACCGGGGGGCTGGGGATGGGCCGACTCCAAGGACAAGCGCACGCTTTGCGCCTCCCCGGAGGAGCTTTCCCAGGCGGTCCTCACCGACGAAGGGGGTAATGTCTCCTTGGTCTGGACTCCGGAAACGCCGCGGATGGTGCTCCCGGAGGAAGTCCCCGCCCTGAATGATGCCGTGTCCGCATCCCGGGCGAAGTGGGCACGCGGTGATCTGGATCACTACACCTCCCGTTTGCGGAGGGGGCTGACGTTTTTCAGCATCGTCTTCGCCTGGGTCTTTTTCGGCCAATACCGCCTCGTGAGCGGCACCTCGTCCTTCGGTGCGCTGGACTCAATGGGCAAGGCGCTCCGCGCCACGCTCAACCATGGCTTCATTGAGATCGGCTTCCTGTTCCTGGTGATGTTCGTCCTGATCCCGTGGTACCAGGCGCGGAAACGCTACAACGAGCAGGGCCGTTTCAGCACCCCGGCCGGTCTTTCCGAAGCGGTCCCTGCCATGCGGTTCGAGACATGGCTGGAGCGGCAGAAAGCCCCGTTCACTTATGTGTTCCTCGGACTGATCACCCTTGTCGGGCTTGCCCAGCTTCTCCCGGACGGGCCGCAATCCAGCATCAAGGCCGCTGGATTGGTGAAAGATGCCTACCGAGCCGGGGAATGGTGGCGGCTTTTCACGGCCCCGTTCATGCACGGGCATCCCATCCACTTCCTGATGAATGCCGCCGCCCTCCTCTACCTGGGCAAACGGCTGGAGGTGTTCGCCCGGTGGCCGCACCTGCCGATGGTGTTCCTCTTTTCCGCGGTCGTCGGCGGACAGGCATCCGCCCAGTTCCTCAGGAACGCCGACTCCGTCGGCGCATCCGGCGGGCTCATGGGTTGGCTGGGCTTCCTGCTGGTCTTCGAAACCCTGCATGCACGGCTCGTCCCCCGCTCCGCCCGCAGGAGGTTGGCCGCCGCCGTGTTCCTGACAGCCGTCATCGGCCTGATCGGGCACCGCTTCATCGACAACGCCGCGCACGCCGGAGGATTGGTCGCGGGCATGGTGTACGCCGCGATCGTTTTCCCGAAGTCCTCCTCGGTCAACCGCCCGCAGTCCACGCTCACCGACCGCATCGGTGGTTCACTGGCGCTCGCCGCCTGCGCCGCCTCCGCAGCCTTCGCGATCTGGAAGATCTGTGCACCTGCCTGAGCAGCGAAGTTACCACGACTTTCGCTCGATCACGCCTTTTCAACCGCCTCCGGCTTGCCGTTCTTGATCGAACGGTAGATCGCCTCCACGGCCAGCAGGTCCTTCAGTCCTTCCTCACCCGGAACCGCGAACGGCTTGCCGTTGATGATGGCTTCCGAAAAGGCATCCATCTCCAGCACGAAGTGGTCGGACGGAGGGAAGGCGAACGGAACCTTCGCGTCCGAGGTCCACCCGGTCTGGCCGCTGTAGCCATAGGCAGGGCCCATCCCGTAGCGGCCTTTCTCCGCCGTCACGGTGAAGTTGTTCGCACCGTTGAAATTGTAGGTCGTCATGCAGTTCGCCGTGATCCCGGAGGCGAACTTCATCTGCCAGGTGATGGTTTCATCCACCTCCGCGAACTTCACCGGGTCCGTCTTCGTCTCCAGCGCGGAGATTTCCACCGGTTCCTCGCCCGTCAGATAGCGGCAGGCGTTGAGCGCATAGACACCCACATCCATCAGCGCTCCGCCACCCGCCAGATCCTTGCGCAGGCGCCACTGCTTCGGATCCCCGATCTTGAAGCCGAACTCCGCGTTCACATGCTTCAGGGCGCCGAACACCTTCTCCCGCCCGAAACGGATGGCCTCCAGGTGGTGCGCCTCGAACTGGCAGCGGTAGGCCACGCCCAGCAGCACCTTTGCCTTCTCGCAGGCGGCGATCATCTCGCGGCACTCCTTCGCGGTGTTCGCCATCGGCTTCTCGCAGAAGACATGCTTGCCCGCCTTCGCCGCGCGCAGCACGTATTCATGGTGCATCGAGTTCGGCAGGACGATGTAGACCACATCCACGTCCTTGTCCTCGATGATCTTGTCGAAATTCTCGTAATTGTAGACCTTGTTCTCCGCAAGGCCGTATTTCTCCCGCCACTCCACGCCCTTCGCCGGAGTGCCCGTCACCACGGCCGCCAGCCTGGAATGCTTCGACTTCAGCAATGCGGGCGCGATCTGGTTCTTGCTGAGCGAACCGAGGCCCACCAGCGCCCAGCCGAGCTTCTTCGGCTCCGCCTGCGCTTCCTGGGCTCTGGAATAGACGGAGGCCAGCGAGGCCCCCACGGCGAGTTTGATGAATGGACGTCGGTTCATGAATGGGTTTGGGAAAACTGGGTCAGAGGCTCTGGTAGGGCATCGAGAACGTGTCGCCGTCCTCCATCTTTCCACTGTCGAGGCCTTTCTTGAACCACCTCATGCGCTGTTCCGAAGTTCCGTGGGTGAAGGCATGGGGGACGATCTTGCCCTGCTGCTTCTTCTGGATCGCATCATCACCGATGGCGTTCGCGGCGCGCATCGCCTCCTCGATGTCGCTCTTGTCCAGGTTGAAATACTCCACCGACTGCCGCGCCCACATCCCGGCATAGAAGTCCGCCTGGAGCTCCAGCCGCACGGAATACTGGTTGTAGTCCGGGCGGCCGCGCATCGCCGACACCTTGTCGGAATCGCCCAGCAACTTCTGCACGTGGTGGCCAACCTCGTGGGCGATCACGTAAGCTTGGGCGAAATCCCCCGGCGAGTTGAACGTCCTCGCCAGCTCATCGAAGAAGCTCAGATCGATGTAGATCTGTTGGTCCGCGGGACAGTAGAAAGGCCCCATCGCCGCGCTGCCGGTGCCGCAAGCGGTGGCGACATTGCTTCGGAAGACCACCAGCTTCGGCTCGACATACTGCATGCCATGCCGGGCGAACTCAGCCTGCCACACTTTCTCCGTGCCTCTGAGCACCCGGCTGACGAACTCGTAGCTTTCCTTGTCCGCCGGTGTCTCCGCCCACTCGCTCCCTCCGCCGGAGCCACCACCCGAAAGCTGGAGAGGGTTGATGATGCCGCATTTCCACAGAACAACCCCGGCGACCACGGCGACCAGGATCCCTTTGATCCCGAAGGTCCGCCCGATCAGCGTGAGGATGCCGAACATCCCGCCGCCACCACCACCGAATCCGCCACCTCCTCCGGTCCGGCCCCGTGCGTCTTCCATGTTCCCGCTCCCCTCGCGATCCTTCCAGTCCATGATCTTTATTTGTGGTTCACTACAGGTCTATGCGAACACTCCGCCACCCGCAAGCACGCAACTCACCTCACCGCGGATAGAGAAGATAGGGTGCGCGCACCGCGGAAAAGGCCCGCAACCCCGGCTCCCACGCCACGCGGATCTCATCCAGGCTCTTCCCCGCAAGGATCGCGTCCACCGTCGGGCGGTCCCCCGTCAGCTTGAGTATCTTGGAAATTCCCGCCTGTTTTCCGTAAAGCCGGTGGAAGGCCGAGGCCATCACCACCCCCAGGTCCACCGACCGGAATGCGTCACGGTTCGTGATCTGGATGCGGACTCCGCCACATTCCTTCCCTTTGAACACGCTGGCCACCGGGGTGTACCGGACAGGCACAAACCCGACGCCCGGCAGTCCGGCCCGGGTCAGTTCCCCCGCGAACTTCAGTTCATCGACATACGGCGCTCCCACCAACGAGAAAGGCGCATCCGTCCCCCGTCCCACGCTGATGTCGCAGAACTCCAGCAGCCCCACGCCGGGATAGAGGGTGGCAGCCTCCAGGCTCCGCATGTTCGGTGACGGGTTCCTCCATGGCAGCCCGCAGCGGTCATACCACTGCAGCCCGGCGCCTTCGCACTTCACCACCTCCACCTCCGCGCCGGACTTCCGCTCGCCGTTGATCATCAGCGCCAACTCCCCCACCGTCATGCCATGCCGCACGGGGATCTCATGGGTGGCGATGAAACTCCGCTCCTCCGTGAGCACCGGCCCCTCCACCGCCGGGCCGATGGGGTTCACCCGGTCCAGCACGATGAACTTCAACTTCGATTTCCCAGCCTGTTCGATGCAGTTCGCCATGGTCGAGATGTAGGTGTAGAACCGGCAGCCGATGTCCTGGATGTCGAAAACGAGCGCATCCAGGCCCTCCAGATCCGCGGGCAGGGGACTACGGGTTTTCCCGTAGAGGCTCTTCACCGGAAGCCCCGTTCCCTGGTCCTTCGTGTCGGTGATCTTCTCATGGTCCTGCTCGCCGCGGATGCCGTGTTCCGGGCTGAACAGAACCTTCAGCTCCACCCCATCCGCCTTGTGGAGCAAATCGATGGTGGACTTCCGCCCCCGGTCCTGACCCGTGTGATTCGTCACCAGTCCGATCTTCATGCCCTTCAGTCGGGCGAAGCCCTCGCGCTCCAGAACATCGATGCCGTTCAGGACCGGCACCGGAGCCACCGCCGGGGGCAGGTTTTTCTTCGGATCCACCGGCAGGGCATCCGGAACGTAGAGGAAATTGTAGTCCGCCACCGCCTGGGCCGCGAGCGTCCCCAGTTCCCGCTGGAGGAGGAGGGAGTTGCCGCCGGACGGATGGTTCCGGTTCGACAGGAAAATGATGAAGGTCCGGGAAAATGGATCGATCCACAGGCTGGTCCCCGTCCATCCGGTATGGCCATATCCGCCGATGGGCAGCAGGTTCCCCCGCAACCCGGTGTAGGGGGAGTCGATGTCCCATCCCAGGCCGCGCCGGGGGAGCCAGTCCGGCGTCTGCACGGAGGTCATCAACCTGACCGTTTCGGGCTTCAGGATGGTTCCACCACCGGAGAGCATCATCCGGGAAAACTTCGCCAGGTCTTCCGCCGTGGTGAAGAGGCCGGCGTGACCCGCCACCCCTCCCATTTTCCGGGCGGTGGGGTCATGCACCACGCCCCGCAGGACGGTGCCATCCGCCAGCTTTTCCGTAGGGGCGGTGTCCGCCGCCACCTTGGGCAGGTATCCACTCCGCGTCATGCCCAGCGGTGTGAAAATCTCCCGCGCGCAGAAGACCTCCAGCCCTTCCCCGGTCACCCGCTCCACAATGGCCCCCAACAGGATGAAATTGATGTCACTGTAACGGTAGGCGCCACCCGGAACATCCGTCGGCTCTTCTTTCCGGATCTCCCCCAAGGCCCCGGCCAGGCCGCTCCAGTCGCCCCGGGAGGAAATCCCCGCCCGCAGGCCGGAAGTATGGGTCAGCAACTGCCTCACCGTGATGGCCGCCTTTCCCCCCTCTCCCATCTCCGGCAGGTAGCTGACAAGTTTCTCCTCCAGGTCGATCTTTCCTCCCTCATGAAGCTTCATGACCGCCGTGGTGGTTGCCACCACCTTCGTCAGCGAAGCGGCGTCGAAAACGGTGTCCACCGTCATCTCTTCGCGCGCTGGCACAACCGCCCGTTGGCCGAACGCCTTGGAATGCCGTCCGTTCCTGGTTTCCAGCCACAGGACGCCGCCGGGGATCTTTCCTTCAGAGATAGTGCGCTCAACCGCCGCATCCATCTCTCCAAGCTTGTCCGGACGGAATCCGGAAGCCGGCTCCGAAGCATGGGCCAGCACCGATGACAGCAGAAGGAACAGGGAAAACCGCATGCTCCCGGACCTATCCGGAAGGTGGGTTTTCCCCAATCAAAATCCGCATCCGGCGGACAACTGAACCGGCAGAAGGAGAAGAAAACCAATCATCGCCGTCTCAGCCTTTCCGAATGCCCATTTTCCGGGAAATTTTGCGGAAAACGGCGAAGGTTCCGCGCTTTCCGCCGGTATAATGGGGCCCGGCAGCCTCCGGAACCCGCGATTCCGCCCCGACTCCCTCCTTGGCAACCGGGAAACGCGGCATTAGTTCTTCAACTCTCCAACCCATCCCGCATGAATCGAATCGTCAAATCGCTCGTCGCCACCGTGGCGGTCACCACCCCGCTGCACGCGGCCACCAAAGTTTTCCAGACCTTCAACAGCGACGGTTTCGATGACTGGAAATTTGAAGGCAAGGCCTTCGGTGTCGCTCCGGTTTCCGGCAAAACCCAGGAGATGAAGAGCGAGTTCAAAGGCTACTCCGGTGAGTATCTGGTCATCTCAGCCCATGGCGGCGATGACGCGACCGGCTCCCTGACTTCCGCGGAAATCACGCTTCCTGAGCCCTACATCGCCTTCCTCGTCGGCGGCGGCAACCAGCCTGGCAAAACCGCCGTCCAATTGCTGGTGGATGGCAAGGTCGTCCGCGAAGCGGTCGGCAAGAACGATCTGGAAATGCGCGCCACCGTCTGGGATGTGCGCGACTTCAAGGGTAAGAAAGCCCAGATCCGCATCCTTGATGAGGCGAAGGGAGCCTGGGGCATCATCGCCGCGGACCATTTCATTTTCACCGACTACCCGAACCAGAAGTTCCCCGCCAGCACCCGCGGCGGCAAAGCCTACTCCCCGGGCTTGGTCAACGACCCGAACATGCCCGGCGTGACTATCCCGGAAAACACGACGCTGAAGGTCATCGCGGACTGGAAGGATCAGAAAACCATCTCCCCCACCGCGCTCGCCGTGGACGAGCAGAACAACATCTTCATCTCGGAAACCCACCGCTTCCGCTTCGGCGTCCAGGACAACCGCGAGCACCTCTACTGGTACTTGGACGACCTGCAGAGCCAGACCACCGGCGACCGCCGGAAGATGCACGACAAGTGGAAAGAGAAAGTCAGCATCCAGTCGATGACGGAGAAGTCCGAACTCGTCCGCAAGCTGGTGGACAAGGACGGCGACGGGGTCTACGAGACCTCCACCGTCTTCGCGGATGGTTTCAACGACGTCCTCGATGGCACCGGTGCCGGCGTCTTCGCCTTCGAAGGCACGACTTACTTCGCTTGTATTCCCAAGATCTGGGCGCTGCGGGATGAAAACGGAGACGGCGTGGCGGACCAGAAAAAGGTCGTGGAAGACGGCTTCGGCGTCCGCGTGTCGATCTCCGGCCACGACCTCAACGGCTTCGCGCTCGGCCCGGATGGCCGCATCTACGGCACCTGCGGTGACCGTGGCCTCAGCTTCACCACGAAGGAGGGCAAAAAGTACCACTACCCGAACGAAGGCGTCGCCTTCCGCTTCGAACCGGACGGCACCGGCTTCGAGATCTTCCACACCGGTCTCCGCAATCCGAAGGAAATCGCCTTCGACGCGCTGGGCAACCCGTTCTCGGTGGACAACAACTCCGACCAGGGCGACGCCGCCCGCGTCGTCTATCTGGTCGAAGGTGGAGACACCGGCTGGCAGATGGAGCACCAGACGATGCACACCTTCCACCGCCAGATCGGTCTGGCCATCCACCCGCCAAGCCGCTGGATGGACGAAAAGATGTGGCACCTCCAGAACACCACGCAGCCTGCCTACATCATCCCAGCGGTCGCCCACCTCACCGCCGGCCCGTCCGGCCTCGCCTACCACCCGGGCACCGGTTTCCTGGAAACCGAAGCGAACCGTTTCATCATCACCGACTACCGTGGCGGCAGCACGAACTCCGGCATCTTCTCCTTCGAGATGAAGCCCAGCGGCGCGGGCATGGAGATGACCGACAACCGCAAGCTGGTCTGGGGTGTGGGCGTCACCGATGTGGAATATTCCTACGACGGAAAACTGCTCATCAGCGACTTCATGAACGGCTGGACCTCCCACGACAAGGGCCGGATCCTGGCTCTCAGCGCTGGTGACAAGACCTGGCGCGCGAAGGAAGCCGCCGAAGCCGGCAAGCTGATCAAGGAAGGCATCGACAAGCTCAGCGCGGCGGAGTGCCTCAAGCTGCTCCGCCACCCGGACCTCCGGGTCCGCCTGCGCGCGCAAATCGCGATTTCCCGGAAACCGGAAGCCCTCAAGACCTTCACCGACGCCGTTCTTTCCGTCGAACAGACCGAGCGCATCCACGGCCTCTGGGGTCTGGGAATCCTGGCCCGCCGCGGTGCGGTCCCCTCCCCCTCCAGCGATGGCTTCGGGACTCTGCCAGACATCCGTTCCAGGGTGACCGCCGCGCAGGTGATCGCCCGGTATCTCGAGAATGACGATGAGGAAACCCGCGTTCAGGCAATCCGCGCGATCGCCTCGGCAGGCGTTCCTGGAGATGAACTGCCACTCGGCGTGCTGACCAGGGACAAATCCCTCCGCGTCCGGGCTGAGGCCGCCATCGCCATCGGCCGCCTGGGTTCCATCGGCCAGTTCAGCACCATCTGTGAGATGCTCCGCGAGAACAACAACAAGGATGTCTTCCTCCGCCACGCCGGTATCTATGCGCTGGAGTTGCTCGGCCGGAAAGGAGCCCAGATCTTCGCGCTGAAAGATGACAACTCCCCCGCAGTCCGCCTCGCCGCAGTGGTGGCCCTGCGCCGCCTCCATGACCCCAAGGTCTCGCTGATGGCCCTGGACTCCGACCCCACCGTTTCCGACGAAGCCGTCCGTGCGATCTATGACAACGATCTGGTCGCCCAACGGCCGGAAGCCGCCAAGCTGCTCGACAACCTGGAGGCGCGGAAATGGACGCCATTCATGCTGCGCCGCCTGATCCACAACTCGTTCCGCATCGGTGACGCGCAGAACCTCCAACGCGTGCTGAACGTGGCGAAGAACGCGGACATGCCGAAGGAAGTGCGGGAAGAGGCGCTGCGCCTCATCTCCATCTGGACGGAGCCACACACCAACGACCAGCTCACCGGCAACTTCCGGCCGCTGCCTCCGCGTGACGTCAAGGACATCCAGCCGACGCTCAACGCGGCGCTGCCAGGTCTCCTGAAGCAGGACGGGTTCATCCTGACCGCCGCTCTCGGCTTCATGGAACACTACAAACTGGACACCAAATCGCTCGACGAAGGCACGCTCCGCAGCCTGATCACGAATGACAAGGTGCCTGCGGAGGCCCGGGCGAAGGGCCTGGAACTGCTTGCGGAGCGCAAGCCCGCCGATCTCAACGCGTTCCTGGCGAAAATCGCCACGGATCCCGCGAATGAAGTCGCTCTTTCCGCGCTCACCGGCCTTTCCAAAAGTGATCCCCAGGGAGCCATCGCTCCGCTGCAGACGGCTGCGGATTCCAAGAACGCCGAACGCTCCCAGAAGGCATGGACCATCCTGGCCACCATCCCCGGGACGGAAGTGGATGCGTTCTTCGTGAAGCACCTCACCGCCCTTCAGGCCGCCGCAGGCAAGTCCGCCTCCGCCATCGAACTGCTGGAAGGCGCCAAAACGCGCAAGGATCCCGCCGTCGCCGCCGCCGTCGCGGCCTTCGACAAGGCCATCGCCGGAAACGCCGACCCACTCACCAAGTGGAACATCGCCCTCGAGGGCGGTGACGCGAAGAACGGCTTCTCGCTGTTCTCGTCCCACCCGGGCGGCCAGTGCATGCGCTGCCACCGCGCCAGCGATGACAGCCACGCCGCAGGCGGTGAAGCCGGTCCGAACCTGTTCGGCATGGGCAAGCGCCACGACAATCACTACATCCTCGAAGCAATCGTCCAGCCGAGCGCGAAGATCGCTCCCGGCTTCGGCGTGGTCAGCGTGACGTTCAAGGACAAGACGACGCTGGGTGGCATGTTGGCCGAAGAAACCGCCGACCACCTGGACATCAATGTCTCCGGCAAGGTCTACCGTGTGAAAAAGGCCGATCTCGCCGAGATCCCGCCCGTCGCATCCGCCATGCCGCCGATGGAGTATCTGCTGAAACCGGCCGAAGTCCGCGATCTCGTGGCATGGCTCTCCTCACTGCAGAAGGAACCGAAGGCCCAGAAGCCGGGTCCGAAGCCGATCCCCTACGATCCGAAGAATCCTCCGGCGCTTCCGAAAGCAAACTGAGCTCCTGAAACAATCACCGGCCGGAGTCCGTTCCCTACGGACTCCGGCTTTTTCTTTTCCGCATCGCTTTCCACCTCCTCTTCGCTTCCCCGTGCCAAAAGCACTTCCAGCCCTCCTTCTGGCCTCCGCGCTATCCTCCATCCCTGCCTCCGGCAATGAGGGATTCTCCAAATACACGCTGTGCGCCGCCTGCCACGGTCAGAGCGGGGAAGGAACCAATCTGGGACCACCGTTGGCTGGCTCCGAATGGGTCAATGGACCCGCCAGGAACCTCATCCTGATCCAGTTGCTGGGGCTGCAGGGACCGATCAAGGTAAAAGGGGTGGACTATCACTTCCCCGGTGGAATGCCGGCGCTCGGCCACCAGTCGGACGAAGACATCGCCACGGTACTCACATTCGTCCGTTCGTCATTCGGCAATGATGCCCCCGCCATCACCGCCGCAGAGGTGGCGGAAGTAAGGAAAGACGCGGGAAACGGCCCGCTCACCGTGGCGGACCTCATCACCCCGTCCCCTACCGCCCAGGCCAAGCGGGAATCCACGGGCAGGTATGATGATCTGGAGGCCAGCTCCGGTCCACCGGCGTGGTTGTGGATCGCCATCGTGGCGGCAGCCGCCGGTGGAGGGATATTCGCCCTATCAAGGCGCTCCTGAGCCTTTCAGGCCGAGGGCCGTCTCCTTCTTCACGGTGTTGAGGAAACGGACCCGGTCATCTCCGACCCGCGAGACCATCAGGAACCGCTTGTTGAGCGCCTCCACCGGCTGGTCCAGCGCGGGAACATCCTCTTTCATGGCCGTGGCCGAGACGTGGTTCAAAGCCGCCTCCTGGAATCGGTCGGCGACCTCTTTCGACTCCAGGACGACGTCCCACACGACCGCGGACTGGGTCTCGCTCTCCGGGAAAAACAGATAGCGGTCGTTCTTCCAGCCGGATGAGATTTCCAGCGCGGCACCAGCATCCCCCAGAGCCTCCAGCCATAGGCGCAGGCCGAGTTCCCCGGCCCTGTCGCTCATGAATGGCTCCATCTCCACGGCGGGCATCCCTAGAAGCTCCGGCTCGTTGACGTCGGAACCCGGCATGAGGATGGCTTTGGTCGTCCGCGGCGGATTCCGCAATGCGTCCGCCAGCTTTTCCGGACCTTCGCCCTTCAGTGCGTTCACATAGGCCGCGCCATCCGTCAGGGGAAACATCGTCAGTTCCTGGATGAAGGGGGACAACTGGTCCATGACCCGCTCCGTCTCCGACGTATCCGCCATGGGAATGAAGCCGCTCATCCTCGCCTGCTCCGCGTAGTACTTCGCTTCGCTGGCGGAAGCCGCGCCTTGGTGCAGGGCCTCCCGGGCACGCGCGGCGTCATCACCGGGATACTCCGGCGGAGGAGGAAAATTCTGGTGGAGGAGGATCCTCACCACCACCCGCAGCAGCGCCGCCTGGTCCGGGACATTCTCCATCTGGAACCGGTCCGTCAGCCAGCCTTCACCCGTTTCACCATCGAACCAGCCGCGCGCGCCGACGGATCTCACCGCGGTGAGTTGCACCAGCAGCTTGTCCTCCGGCATCAACCAGCCGATCAAGCCATACGCCTCCTGGCGGTAGTCCAGCCCGCCCGGCCCGAAGCCACTCTCAAAGGATGCCGAGATCCTCTCCCGCAGATCATCATTGCTGATGCGGTGGACCACCGGGGTGGATTTGAAGCGGAGGCCGAATTCCTTTTCGACGCGGTCCACCAGTTCCTGGGGCACGGAGACTTCCCCTCCCCCTTGGGCAAGGGACCGCAGAGATTCATTCTCACGGCGGAGGATGTTGTTTTCCTCCGTGGCGATCCGGAGTTGGTTCTCAAGCCCGCCGGCGTCCCCCGCGGATCCACCAACCGCCCTCCACTGGAGTCCCTGGAAAATACCTCCGGCTCCGACCGCGGTGCCGATCAGAATGGGGAGCAGCGTCTTTGGAGAAAGCACGGTCTCTCCGGATCAGTTGCCCCTGCCCACACCGCGCGCATTCGGATTCGCGGGCCTCGCCGCCTTTCCATCATCGAACGGATTCGCGTCCAGAGCGGTGCTCTTCTCGCCGAAGACGTCTTGGAATTTCTTGCCGGGCAGGAGATTGATGGCGATGGGCTGGCCGCGGTTGCCCTGGGGATCAGGGAGGTAGATCAGGCGCTGGACCGGCTGTTCCTTTCCGGTGTCCTTGTTGATCCGCTTCACGCGGGAGTCGAACATGCGCTCCTCCAGAAGTTGTCCGGTCTCCCGGTGATAGCCATAGCTGACCTTGAACAGTTCGTTCTGCTGGCCGTCGATGATCTTGCAGCTCATCGGGTTGCCATGCACATCCATCCGGTAGATGGCGACCATGGCGAGGTTGCCGCCTTTGAAGGTCTTCTTGGTGAGGGTCCGCTTGTCCGCAGAGCGGCTGAAAATCGTCTGTCCGCCATCCTCGTTCTTCATCACCCGGACGTTCGGGCCATCGACCGCGTCCAGCTCGTTGGCGGATGCGTGGCCACCAAGCAGAGACAGGGAAACCCATACGATTTTCCAGTTTGCGATCCGGATCATGGCGGCCAGACTAGGCGCGCCGCTGCTGGACTGCAAGCAGCCAGTTCTAACACATGATCTGGAGAACACGCCGCCATCCCATGGACCTGAGCCGCCGCGGACGGATCATGGGCATCCTGAACACGACCCCGGATTCATTCTCGGACGGAGGTCTCAACAACGGCCCCGGCACGGCCATGGAGCACGCCCGGCGGATGATCTCCGAAGGCGCGGAGATCATCGACATCGGCGGAGAGTCCACCCGCCCTGGTGCCGCGGAGGTCCCGGAACAGGATGAAATCGCCCGGACGGCCCCCATCATCCGCGCGCTGCGGGCGGAATGGGACGGATGGATCTCCATCGACACCTCAAAGGCTGCCGTGGCGGAAGCCGCGCTCACCGCCGGGGCGGACATCGTCAATGACGTCTGCGGTCTGCGGGATCCGGCGATGGTGGCGGTGTGTGCCGCCAGCGGATGCGGCGTGGTGGTCATGCACATGCAGGGCCAGCCGCGCACCATGCAACTGGCCCCCACCTACGGGGATGTGGTCCGGGAGATCCGTGGGTTTTTCGAGGAACGCCACGCTTCGCTGACATCCGCCGGGATCCATCCGGAGGCACTCTGCTTCGATCCGGGCATCGGCTTCGGAAAGACCCTGGATCACAACCTGGCCCTGCTGCGTTCTCTCGGGGATCTGGCCGCTCACAACCGCCCGCTGCTGCTGGGGGTATCCCGGAAGTCATTCCTCGGGGTTCTGCTCGGTGAAACCGCACTGGAGGCACGCGAATGGCCGACCGCCGCGCTCACCTCGCTGGGCAGGGAAAAAGGCGTCCTGCTCCATCGTGTCCACAGCGTCAGGACCAACCTCGAAGCCCTGCGGATGACGGAAGCGATCCTCGGTGGAGGGCAGCTTCCACCGGCTGCCTGATTACCGGCTCAAGGATTCGGCTTGGAAGCGGGCATCCGGGTCACCGCGAACTGGTATTTGCGGATCGCGGTGGCAATGCCATTCGCCAGCGCGATCTGGTATTTTTCATTCGCGATCAGCCTCGCCTCATACGGGTGGCTCATGAAGCCTCCCTCGAAAAGGATGGCCGGGTGACGGATCCCGCTGAGCACGCTGAACCTCGCGCGCTTGATGCCGCGGTCGAAGGTGTTTTCCCGCAGCTCGCGGAGGATCGATCCATGAACGGCCGTGGCCAGGGCAATGTTCGCGGAGTCATGCTCATTGCCCCTGCGGGCGAACGCATCGCTCGATTTGAAGCCGGCTCCATAATGGGCGACTCCCGGTGGGGAAAGGGTGAAGGTCTCAATGCCGCGGGCGTCACGTCCACCGGAGTTGAAGTGCAGGCTGATGAAGATCGAGTTCTCCTTCACCGCGTTCGCGATCTCCACCCGTTCCTGCAGGGAATAATAGCGGTCGGTGCTGCGGGTGAGGATGACGCGGAAGCCCTGCTTCTCCAGCAAGCCTTTGATCCGCCCGGCAAGGGAGAGATTGTAGTTCGCCTCCGTTCCCAGCGGGTTTGTCGCGCCGGGATCCTTGCCCCCGTGTCCGGCATCCAGGATCACGGTCCTGAAGTCGCCCGCATTCGGGATGAAGTTGGGGCGCAGCACCGGCTCGATCAGCTTGATCAGGTCCATCTGCGAAATCAGGCCGAGGCTTCCCCCCGACTCCACATTATGGGTGAAGATGAACTTCACCTTGTTCAGCAGGCACTCCTGGGAACCGATCTGGAGCTGCATGATGATGCCGTTCTTCCCGGTCTTATCGAGCGACTTGAGGACGATCGAGTTGCCCTTTTTCTCCGCCGTCTGGAAGCCGTAGAACTTTTTGACGCTCTCGATGCTCACATAGTCGCGGCCCTCGATCTTGGTGACCTGCCAGCCCTGCGCCATCAAGGATGGCACCGCCAGCGCATAAGTACACACAGCCACGACCAACGCGAGGAGGCTGCGGAATGCAGGAAAAATACGGGGGCGGGATGCCATCTTACGGGGTTTTGACTCTTGCAACTCCGCTTTTAGCGGTTCGCACCAGCGATGACAACGGCTTTTCTCGCGCAGTCAGACGCTTCTCCGCCCACCGGCATGCTTGATCCGGTGAAACCGCTCAAGGAATGCGGAAAATTTTCCCGTTGGAAGGGTCCTTCGCAAGCTGGCCGGAACGGAAGCCGTCCACATCGATGACGTTGTACGGCGGATACGGGCTGATCACCCGCTTCGGACTGCCCGTCCGCTCCGCGTAGGGATAGTCCTGCCGGGGCGTGGAGCGCTCCGGAGGAGCCTGACGATAGTCGTCCCGGTAATCCCCACGATAGCCGCCCCGGTCATCATAGTAACCGTCTGGAGGCGTCGAACGGTTGCGGGCGTTCTCCTGGGCGGCGGTGATCCCGGTACCCAGCGCGGCACCGACGATGGCTCCGGTGGCGACATCGCGACGATCATTTCCCGCCAGCGCTCCCACCGCCGCTCCACCCAAGGCTCCCACGCCGGCTCCCTGTGCTTGGTACTGGGTGCAGGAACTGAGGAGCAGCGCTCCCGCCATGGAACAAAAGAAGATTTTTTTCATAATGATGAAACGGATGATTGCACAGATTATTCGATTCATCGCTTCCGTGCAATCAGATGCTTCGAAAGGATTGTCAATTTCCGCGCCTTGGAGATGGCGTAACGCTTCGCGAAAACCCGGAACCCGTCCGCACGCATCTTCACCAGCAGGGTGTGATAGATTTCCGCCATGATCCGGGCTGGGAGCAGCGACTCCCGGTCCATGGCAGGCAGGCATTCCTCCGCCTCCTTGAAATACATTTCCGCCCGCCCGGCTTCGTACTCCATCAGCGCGAGGAAGCGCCCATCATGGACACGCCCCACCAGATCCCGCTCCGTGTACTGGAAGCGAGAAAGGTCCGCCAGCGGCAGATAGATCCGCAGCCCGTTCGAAAGATCCTCCCCGATGTCCCTCAGGATGTTGGTCAGTTGCAGGGCATGCCCCAGCGCCACCGCATACCGGTCCGACACCGGATCCTGGCAGCCGAACAAGCGGACGGACACCAGGCCCACCGCGCAGGCCACCTTCCAGGTGTACCGCTCGAGATCTTCCCAGGTTCCGAAGCGCTGCGGCTTCAGGTCCATCTCGCAGCCGTCGATGATCGCCAGCAGCAGGTCGTTCGGAACATGGTTCCTGTCCCGCATATCCACGACCTCCCGCTCGAACTCCCCGGGCGCTGGAAATCCGTGTTCCAGTCCTTCCCTCCATCCCCGCAAGGCGGCGGAACGGGCGGACGCCTCCATCGCGGGATCATCCGCGATATCGTCCATGGTCCGGCAGAAGGCATAGAAGACCACCATGTCCTCCCGCCGTTCCCTTGGCAGGATGCTCAGCGCGAAAGCCAGATTTGACTTCGCACGGCGGGTGATCTCGGAGGAAACGGACACACTGTCAGTGGATGAGCCCCCAATGCCCCGTGGTGATCGGCCAGAGGGAGAACAACGCCGGCCCCACCAGGTTGAACTCCTTGACGCTCCCCCAATAGCGGGAATCCAGGGAGTTGCGCGTGTTGTCACCCAGGGCCGCATACTCGCGCATGCCCCTCGGCGCGTCCGCGGCCAGAGCCAGAGGGCTGGCGGAGTGACTGAGGTACTGCCGTGGCGGGAGACTCTGCCCCGGACGGACATCTTCCCCGCTTGCCAGGACATAGCCTACCTTCGGATGAGGTGGTGTACCGTTGGCCACCCGCTGGATGCCCGGCTCCTGCGCCACCTTTCCATCCACCAGCAGATTCGGGGTATCGATCGAAAGCGTGTCCCCCGGAACTCCGCAGAGCCGCTTGATGTAGTGGGAGCCGTCCGCCTGGTCCCCGCTCCGCTCGCGGATGCCCTTGATGCCGATGGTGTCGAAAACAAACACCTCGCCCCTCTTCGGCTTCCGGAAGTGGTAGGAGAACTTGTTCACCAGCACGAGATCGCCGGTATCGATGTAGCCTTCACACAGAACGGTCCCCTTGGGGAGGACCCCGCCATTCTGCCGGGCCACAACGGCTGCTTGGGCCAGACCCGCGCTCTGGCAGGGATTTCCCGGAGCCGGCAGCGGAATCAACGTGCGGTCCGCACAGACAATCGCACCACGGCTGAAAAAGTGGAACTTCTGGACATCCGTCGTCGCGATCAGCGAGCCGCGGTCCATGAAAAGCACCTGCTTGTCCTCCTTGTTCTCCAGTTTGACGTAACTCCTGCCACGGAGGACGAACTCCACCATCCGTTGCGGGAACGACGGCCATTCCTCCTGCTTGAGCGAGGTGCCGACAATGCCGTTCAGCGTCGGCTGCATGGATCCCGTCGGGATCCGGAAGGGTTGCAGGTAATAGGCCCGCAGGCCGAGCGCAATGACGATGGCGACGAACATCACCTCGACGTTCTCCTCCAGCCAACCCACCGGCTTCTCGTATTTCAGGGAATTCTCACAGGTCGCCCGGAGCTGTTTCCCGGCTTCCGCGGCCTTCTTCGGGTCATTCGCCTTGATCGCCTTCAGCAGATCGTCCAGCCGCGACTCGATCTCGTCCACCCGCTCCGGCTTCAGCAGATCCCGTTTGTAATTCACAAACTTCCGCCCGCCCTTCGCGAGCAGCTTCGCCTCTTTCTTCCACTTCGGCGTGAACATGCCCGGATTCTCAACGCTCGTTTCCTACCACGCAAGCAAGCAATGGAAACATCCTCTCCGCCTCTCCGAACAAGCTACCACCCCACAATCCTCGCGGAATAAGAGCATTGCATCAGCCCTTTCCAAGAAAAGCGAATCAAGCCCCACCCAACGCCCCCTACATTAGGGATGGGCAGTTCCCTGATACGTGCATTTTTCAACCGCAGATGAACGCAAAATCTTTGCTTTTATCTTACGCCTCGGACTTTTGGAGTCGAAGTTGCGGTTCGGACCCGGGTTTTAGATCCATCCTGACGTTCATCTGCGTCCATCCCGTTCATCTGCGTCCATCCCGTTCATCTGCGGTTGGATTTCTCCCGAATGTAGGACCCCTGAGCCTCACCCAAATCCCAATGCCCCCGGCACACTCTTCCCTCAAAAACAAAAAAGGCGGGCCGAAGCCCGCCTTTTGAGATTTGTTCAACGCTTCCGCAATCAGCGGCGGCGGCGAAGGAGACCAAGGGCACCAAACGCACCGAGAAGCATTGTGGATGGCTCGGGAATGAATGTAATGCCCGTCGCAGCTCGGATCGGATCTGCGCCAATGAAAACATCATCGACAGTCACGACGTTACCAGCATCGGCAGGAAGAACAAATTCCGAAGAAGAAAGCACCCCAGCAGTTTTGGTAACGGAGTCAAACCAGATAAGCTGGAAGGTCTGTCCTGCCAGAATACCATTGGTGTAATTGACCGTGATAGCAGAAACACCACCAGAAGTTCCTGTCGTACCTCCAACATCAGTGAAGGCACCACCGAAGCTTTGATCAGCAGTGAACGTATCAGCAAACACAACGATTGCGTCAGTTGCAGCGCCTCCAGCCGTGAGTGCCACTACAGCACTGAAAGTCGGAACGATAGGATCAAAGGTGGTCTGTGAAAGGGAGCCACCATCTTTATCGATGATGATGCCCCAAAAGAGACCGTTTGTCGCAGCCACACCTGCAGCGTTGGAGAGGTTCGAGGAAATGCCACCGGAGAATGCTTCATTGAATTGGAACACCGTCGCAGCACTTGCAGCACTCCAACCGGCCATCAGACCGAACGTCGTAATAAGCAACTTTTTCATAGTTTTCGAAAAATTGTGATCAAATTTGCGCTTCTTTAGAGAGAAGGGAGATAGGCCTGAGAACTAGACCATTCTCGAATTCCTTGAGGCGTGGATGCTGCGGCACGATAAACGTATCCACGACCGCCAACCAGTTCATATGTGTTTTGGTTTCCAGTGAGAGGACCAAAGGTACCCACCCAAGCTGAACCGGTAAAGGTCATAATCTGACTCGGAGCCTTATTGCGACCTGTTACAGCATTATCATAGATGAAAAGCTGGTCACCGGCAGCATTTCCCAAGCCACTTGCGAGCAAAGGCTGATTCACAGGACTTGTATAAGCGATCCGAATATCTTGGGCAGTTCCTGCCGCACTAAGCTTGGAGAGCGTTGTGCGATGCTTGAAAGTCGGAACCTCACCACTGAGAACGAGATTAGTTACAGGATTCGCACCTGTTCGAAGAACCAGTGATTCAGTCGGATAAACGATGAAGTTATCAGCGGTTCCCGTACCGCCAAGGGTAAACACCCAAGTTGTACCCGTAGATGCCATAATGTGAGTGGGCGAAACGTTGATACCAGCAGCAGTTCCGGCATAAGCAAACAACTGAGTTCCTGGAGGAACAGAAGCAGGACTGATGAAGGATTTGACCGTCCAAGCTGGGATGATTTTCAACTTATCGCCAGCGGCAAGACCACTGAGAGTACCGTCAACCACCGTTACCGTCAGGGAGCTTCCGGAACTCCCAGTAATGATCGCACTCAGACCTTCTTGGGCTCCGCTAGCCGAGTATAGCAAATAAGGCTTGGAAGCATCCGAGGTCCACTGAGTAGAGGTCCAACCCTGCGCCCCGGACACCTCGATAGTATTACCAGAAACACTCGCCACCAACCCGGCAAATTCAGCCGAACGAAGGAGAGGACTGGAAACTACAACGTCAGTGTTTGCTGGAACTGCAGTGGCCGAACCTTGGTTGCCAAGAGTGATATAGCCGACTGGTCCAGTCGTCGCCGTCGTCTGGGCGGTGGCCACACCTGCAGCCATTGCCGCGGCCAGGAGGGAATATGAAAGGATTGATTTCATGTGCGGATGATTTCGAATGTGAGAGGGAGTTTGTCGAGTTCTAAGGGTTTTTTGGGCCGTGACGTTTTCGTAAACTATCCTAGCCGCAATGAAGCTTTCGCCAGTTACCATGCAGGGGGCATCCCTCGGCAGCAAGTAAAAAATTGAAGACCACGGCGGTATTTTTCAATTTTTCGCCGCAGAACTCACTCCATTCAATTCATTGAACAAGAATGATTTATATAAAATTCACCAAAATCACCACCAAAATTCTGTTCCATTTTGACCTTAATCGGACGCATTTCGCGGACTTTACATTGTCATGGCCAATGGGTGATCGATTTGAGGAACGCGAGGCGCTCGTCGATCTGGGTGCGGCTGAGGGTCTGGAGGCGGCGGGTCGAGAATGCCTCGCAGGTGAAGGATGCCACCACTGAGCCTTGGACAATGGCCTGCCGGATATCCTCGAAGGAATACTCGGATTTACCGGTGGACGCGAGGTAACCGGCGAGCGCGCCGAGGAAGGAATCGCCTGCCCCGGTGGGGTCGGCGACTTCCGTCAGCGGGAAGGCGGCGCAACGGAAAAGCTGCGGGCAGGAGGTGCCATTGGCGGTGAAGAGGATGGCTCCGAACTCACCCAGCTTGATGACCACGTGCTTCGGTCCCTTTTCGAGCAGGCGGCGGCCGGCGACGACGAGGTTGCTGGTGCCAGCGAACTCGCGGGCCTCGCTTTCATTGATGACGAGGAGGTCGATGCGCTTGAGCACTTCATGAAGCTTCTCGTTCGCGATGGCGATCCAGAGGTCCATGGTGTCGGCGACGACGAACTTCGCGCCGGTGCAGGCGTCCAGCATCTGGAGCTGGTTCTCCGGGGACATGTTCGCCAGCACGACCACCGGTGCGTCCGCGATGGTGGCGGGAACCTTGACCGACCAGTTTTCCAGGACGTTGATGTCCACCTGGCGGGTGGTGCGGTCGTTCATGTTCTCATGATACTCACCGGACCAGGAGAAAGAGTCGCCCTCGGAGCGCTCCACCCCGTCGAGGGTGATGCCCTTCGCATTGAAAAGCTCCACGTGTTCCTTCGGGAAATCCTTGCCGATGATGCCCACCAGATGGACCGGCGAAGTGTAGTAGGAGGCCGCGATGGAGGCGTAGGAGGCGGAACCACCCAGCAGGTTGGCAGCTTCGGCGTTCGGGGTCTTGACGTGGTCGATGGCGATGGTGCCGCCGATGATGACTGCGGATGATGTGGACATGGATGGAATCAGGCTAGGAGTGTTTTGAATTGATGGGTGGCGGAACGGATGTCCGGGGACCGGAGCAACGCGGAAACCACGACGATGCGGCGCGCGCCAGCGGCGAGCACCTCCGGCAGCGTTGCCGGGGTGATCCCCCCGATGCAGAACGCCGGGATCTTCGAGCCGATCTCCTCCTCCATGAACGAAATGTTCAGCAGCCCGATGCCCGGCCTGCCGCGCTTGGTGGGGGTGGGGAACAGCGGACCAAAGCCGATGTAGTCGAACCCCGCAGCGAGGGCCGTTCGGGCCTGCTCGAGCGAATGGGTCGAGCGGCCGATGATCTTCCCCTCACCCACCACGGCACGGGCCTTGGCCAGTGAGCCGTCATCCTGGCCGATGTGGACGCCATCCGCGTCCAGTTCCGCCGCCAGGTCCGGGTAGTCGTTGATGATGAAAGGCACACCCGCCTCACGGCAAAGGAGCAGCAGCAATCGCCCGACCTTCCGGATCGTTTCCACGTCGTGGTTCTTGCCCCGGAGTTGGAGGACATCCGCACCGCCTTCCAGCAGTTGGGAAGTCACCCGCACGGCCTCCGTTTGCGCGACATAGTCCAGGTCGAGGATGCAATAGAGACGGGCGGAGGAGAGAGACATGGAATGGGAACGGGGCGGCCTTTGCTCGGGTTACGGCACCAGCCGGAGCTTTGGATTCTGGGTTCCGGTTGCAGCCGGAGCTTTTTGCTTTGAGTTCCGGTTGCAGCCGGAGGACAGGAATGGGAGCGAAGCGGACATAGCGGCAAAGCCGCAATGTCCTCCCTCCTTACTTTTCCTTACTTCCGCTGCTCCAGGTAGCGGGCGACCCAGCCGATGTCGTAGTTGCCGCTCTTGAAGTCCGGGTGGTTGATGATCTCCTGCTGGAAGGGGATCGTGGTCTTGATCCCGCGGATCATGAATTCTCCGAGTGCGCGGTTCATCCGGGCGATGGCGATCTCACGCGTCGCTCCGGTGACGATCAGCTTGGCGATCATCGAGTCATAGTGCGGCGGGACGGTATAGCCGGAATAGACGTGGGTATCCACGCGGACGCCCTTGCCGCCGGGGGCGTACCAGAGGTCGATGTTGCCCGGGCTGGGGGTGAAGTTGTTGTAGGGATCCTCCGCGTTGATCCGGCACTCGATGGAGTGGCCGCGCGGCTGGGCCTGGAGAACGTGGTGGGAAAGCGGTTCACCCGCGGCGACGCGGATCTGCTCCTTGATGAGCTCGCAGCCCATGACCTCCTCCGTCACCGGGTGCTCCACCTGGATCCGGGTGTTCATCTCCATGAAGTAGAAATTCTCGCCCGCCTCATCGACGAGGTACTCGATGGTTCCGGCGTTCTGGTAACCGATGTTCCGGATCAGGTTGACGGAGGCCTCGCCCATCCGCGCGCGGAGCTCCGGGGAAATAAGCGGGGACGGGCACTCTTCGATGATCTTCTGGTTGCGGCGCTGCATGGAGCAGTCGCGCTCACCCAGATGGATGAAGTTGCCGTGGGAGTCCGCGATGACCTGGAACTCAATGTGGTGCGGGTTGAGCACCAACTTCTCCAGATAGCACTCGCCGTTGCCAAAGGCG
Organism: Luteolibacter sp. SL250; assembly: GCF_026625605.1. Classification (NCBI taxonomy): domain Bacteria; kingdom Pseudomonadati; phylum Verrucomicrobiota; class Verrucomicrobiia; order Verrucomicrobiales; family Verrucomicrobiaceae; genus Luteolibacter; species Luteolibacter sp. SL250. The sequence goes on along the minus strand of NZ_CP113054.1, from coordinate 947,707 downwards.
GCCATCGCCTCGTTGGACGCGGCGCGGAACAGGGAAATGAAGTCCTCTTCCTTGAAGCAGGGGCGCATGCCCCGGCCACCGCCACCTGCGGTCGCCTTGATCATGACCGGCAGACCGATCTCCTTCGCCTTCGCCAGCGCTTCCTCAGCGGTAGGCATGATGTCAGATCCCGGAGTGATCGGGACATTGTTGGCGATGGCGGTCGCACGGGCGGTCGCCTTGTCCCCCATCATGGAGATGACCTTGGCGGACGGTCCGATGAACTTGATGCCGGACGTTTCGCAGATTTCCGCGAAGCGGGCGTTCTCGGACAGGAATCCGTAGCCCGGGTGGATGGCCTCCGCGCCGGTGACCTCCGCGGCGGCGATGATGCGGTCCGCCTTGAGGTAGGATTCCTTGCTGGAGGCCGGCCCGATGCAGACCGCCTGGTCCGCGAGCTGGACGTGCATCGAATCGACATCCGCCTCGGAATAGACGGCGACGGATTCAACTCCGAGTTCGCGGCAGGCGCGGATGATGCGGAGGGCGATTTCGCCGCGGTTGGCGACCAGGACGCGTTTGAACATGGAGGAAGTTTGCTGGTTTTCAGTTTTCAGTTTTCAGGAAGAGAAAACGGCAAACTCATTTGATGCGGAAGAGGACGTCGCCGTATTGGACGGGCTTTCCGTCCTCGGCGACCACAGCGCAGATGGTGCCGGATTTCTCGGCCTTGATCTCGTTCATGACCTTCATCGCCTCGATGATGCAGAGGGTCTGGCCTTCGGAAACGGCGGTGCCGACTTCCGCGAAGTTCGGTGCGTCCGGAGCTGGTTTGCGGTAGAAGGTACCGACCATCGGTGAAGTGATCTCGGTGCCTTCGGCGGCAGGAGCGGCCGGAGTGGAGGAGGATGGGGCGGTGGCGGCGGCAGCCACGTGGACCGGAGCAGCAGCCTGCTGGGCAGGGAGCGCGGAAAGGAGGCCACGGAGATCATCCAGGTCCGCGCCTTTCTTCAGCTTGAGGTGAAAGTCCTTCTTGGTGAGGTCGAAATGAGTGAGCCCGTGCTCGTTCATGAGTTCGACGATTCGGCGGATTTCCTGGAGGTCCACGGTTTGGAAGATTGGGAGTTGGGTCGCGAGAGGCGGCCAGAGAAGCCACCCGTCGGCTGGAAAGGCTAGGAGTGGAAGGGAAACAGCGTCAAGCGGGAGTTAGGCCTTGTGGTGGATTTGGGGTTGCGGAAGGACCATTTGGAGGTTGTTGATTTCCCCGTGAGCGATTCCCAGCCTCTCAACATCCTCCCCCGCCCCGCGATGGCGAGCGAATTCGTTCCGGAGCACTATTTCCGGAGGTTGGAGAAATCCGCCCTGGTGCATGGGGACAGGCCGCTGGAGGTGGACCTGGGCTGTGGCGATGGCTCCTTTCTCATGGAAATGGCGGCGCACCATCCGGAGCGGGACTTCCTGGGCGTGGAGCGCCTGCTGGGGCGGGTGCGGAAGGTCTGCAAGAAGGCGACGAAGCGCGGCCTCACGAACTGCAGGGTGCTGCGGCTGGAGAGCCGCTATACGGTCGAGTGGATCCTTCCACCGGAGTCCATCTCCCGCCTGCACCTGCTCTGCCCGGACCCGTGGCCGAAGTTCAAGCACCGCCGCCGTCGCATCGTGCAGCAGGAATTTCTGGAAGCGGTGTGGAGCGGACTGGTCCCGGGCGGCGAGTTTCTTTTCATGACCGATCACGAAGAATACTTCGCGTGGGCGGAGGAAAAAGTCGCGGTGTTCGGCAGGTTCGAGCGCCTGGAGTGGGAGGAAGACACGTTTTTCTATCCGAAGACAGACTTCCAGCTCCAGTGGGAGGCTGAGGGAAAAGTGATGTTCCGCCTGCGCGGGCGGAAGGCGGTCAACGCCTGAGCCTGACCACGGAGCCATCCACATATCCTTCCAGCAGCAGATCCCCGTTGCCATCCACGCGGATGGTGACGCCGCCGGTCTTCCCCTGATGCACCACGGTGATGCCACGGGATTCCCAGAACTCCACCTGCCGGAGACTCAGCCGCTCCGTTCCGGGAAACTCCGAATGGGAGGCGAGGATGGCCTGCGGCCTCACCGCATCCAGAAACACCGCGCCCAGTGTGGGATCGGATGGGTGCCGCCCGGAGATGACCAAATCCGCGGAGAGGTCCCTGCCGGATGCCAGCATGCGGTTTTCCGCCATGGTCCCGGCGTCCCCCGTCAGCAGCAGCTTCCAGCCCCGCCAGTGCAGGCGGAAAACCGCGACCCGGCTCGATGACCGTGCATTCTGGGCGGCGGGGTCCGGCACATGCAGCACCTCCAGCCGCGCACCATCCGGAAGGGGCAGTTCATCCACCTCTCCCGCCCTGAGTATTTTCACCCCGGCCGCCGGGCCATCTCGGAACCATTCCCGGAAGACCGGGCTGCGGGCCTTTTCGACGGGAAGCCATGCCTGGCGGATGGGGAATGCCTCCCACACATCGGACCCACCGCCCAGGCTCCCGCCGTCCGGCTGGCTGATGACCACGGAATCCGGCTCGATCCCCACGCCACGCAGGGACCGCGCGACCCGGAAGCGGAACGCCCGCGGATCCCCGCAGTCCAGCAGCACCGCGCCCTCCCGCCCCCCGGAGAAACACGCGGCGGCGGCCCCGTAGTCGAGGTCATAGACCAGCAGCATCGGCTCGCCGGACGGCTTGGTCGTGAAATGGGACCCGGGAATGGCGGCCAGCCCCTGCGCCAGAACCACACAAGTGTCCGCCACCTTTCCATTCCCCACGTTGATCCATCCGGCGGCTCGCGGCGAGAGGGGATGGAGCGCGGCGGAAAACAACGCCGCCCCCAGCATGAGCGTCACCGGAAATCCGAGGACGAGCGTGCCGATCAGCGCTACTGGAGTGACCAGTCCGAAGTGCCAGATACCCAGCGGGGTCGAGCCGATCCAGGCGGCGGTGGAGACACTGAGCGAGGTGGCCAGCCGTTTCCGCCACAGGAGCCAGCGCGCCTGCCACCCGGTGATGAGGCTGTCCGGCAGATACTCGTCCTTTTCCGCCATCCACCCGAACCACCGGGACGCCCATGCCGTGCCCACCGCGATGGCGGCGACCACCCCGTAGGACATCTGAACCCCCGGCTGGAACAACAGGTTCCCGTCCCACAGCATCGCCGCCAGCAGCACCGCACCCAGTGCATTGAGCAGGTCCGGCTGGCGCCGGAAACTGAAAGCGAGGAGGAAAACCGCCATCATCCAGGCGGAGCGGACTGCGGGGGCACTGTTCCCGGTGATCCATGAGTAGCCGAAGACCAACGGCACGATCAGCAGCACGGCCAGGCGGCGGGAGACCCGCAGTTGCCGGAGGACGAACCACGCGATGCCGCCCACCATGGCGACGTGCATGCCGCTGACAGAGAAAATGTGGAGCGTTCCACTGTTGCGGAACGCGGCCACCAGCTCGTCCGCATCCGCCGGTGACTCCCCGATGACGATGGCACGGATGACCTTCGCCTGCCGCGAATCCTCCTCCAGCCCTTCGGTGACCGCCGTCCGGAATCCCGCACGGACCGCCGCCCCGAAGGCCGCGGCCGGGCCGGTGTGGACCGCATTGTCCCGTGAGCGGAAAACCGCAGCCACTCCCTTCCTGCGCAGCCACCGGGCCTCGTCGAACTCCTCCGGGTTCCGCGGCTCCCGCAGTTCCACGAAATTCCCTCCCCCGCGGACAGAGGACCCGGCCACCGGCAGGTCACCCGAGCCTTCCCACTGGATCCGGGTGCCTTTCCATGGCCCGGCGGAAATGCGGGCGGGAGCCGACCACCGGCCCTGACCGCCCTTCGCGTCCGCCAGGATGACGGCTTCATACCGTCCGCCCGTGTCCACCAATCCCCTTTCCGCCCGCAGGCGGCTCTCATTCCGCACCGCGAACACGGCGACGGCGGCCAACCCACACACCAACCAGACCAACCCCCGCCCCGGCTTTCCGGCAAACCATCCGATGCCTCCGCCGATGATGGCGACCAGCCCACCCACCGCCCAATGCCAGTCCGCCGCGATCACCGCACAGACCGCCACGCATGCCACCGCGAACAGGGGGTGGCGTCCGGAAAACTTCCCGGCGCGGTCCTTCATCGAGGAAATCATGGACGGGCCGGCCATGGAATGATCAGGCCACTCCCCACTCTTTCAGCCGCTGGCGGGCGTTCATGGCATGGCGGGAATCCGGGAACGACTGGATGACCCGCCGCAGCATCGCCACCGCCTGCCCCCTGCCCTGCGGATCCTCATTGTAAAGGTCCGCGAGACGGAACAGGAGGAAGGACTGCTCCTCCTGCGGCCAGTCCCGGGAAGCGAGCGCCTCATTGAGGGTGGCCACCGCTGCCGCCGGTTGGTCGAGGTGGCGGGAGTGGATGCGGGCGATCTCCGTCCACGGCATGCAGTTGGCGGGATCCTCCTCCACCGCTTTCCGGAAGGTGGCGATGGCCGCCTCATACTCCCCTTTCGCCACCAGCGCCCGGGCTTCCCGGAGGGTGGCCGGATCGTCCACTTCCGCGTTGCTGCCATAGACGGATTGGGAAACGCGGCTGGCCCAGCTTGGCAGAATGAAGGTCACGAACAGGGTACCCAGGAACGCCGCACTGCCGATGGCCAGCAGGATACCATTGAAGGTACGGGTGGTCTCCAGTGAGTGGATCTCATGCTCCAGGCCGGGGATCTCCACCTCTTGGTCGCCGGACTCCAGCAGCGCGTCGATGCGGTTCTCCAGCACCTCCAACTTCTCGCCGGAGCGGTGAAACATGAACCAACTGCCCCCCACAACCGCCAGCGCCAGCAGCAGACCGAGCCATCTCATTTCCGGAAAATGCAGCGGCCAATCCCGGCTGTCAGCATCAAATGAACGGAGTCACTCGATCACGTCGGATCTTGGCTGGGACCGCGGAATTCATTCCGCTTGGTTTCGCCGGATTCCATGGGGCGGGATGAATCCCGCGGTCCCAGTCCGGCCAATCCATGTTCCAAAAGAAGAAGCCACAAGCCGCATCACAGACGCTTCGCGTTCCGGCCCTCGTCGATGAGCTTCCAGAAATGCTTCGACTTCGCCAGCTCCTCGTCCTCGCCGAGCGGCATCTTCGAGCGGAAAAGGAAATCGGAGAACGTCCCCTTGTGCAGCACCCGGTGGACGATCACGGAGCCTTCCTTCACGGAGAAATAGATCCGGTAGTCCTTCGCCCGGAAGCGGTAGAGGATCTTGCCGTCCCGCTCGATCTTGCCGAAGCGCTCACCATTCAACGTCTCCAGGTCCTTCTGGGAAACCTTGAACTCCTCCAGCAGCTCGAGCTGCTCGAGCGTGCCCAAGGCGGAGATCTCCGCCGCGCTGATTTCATTGAAGACGATCTGAAACACGGAGGAAGCGTCGGGAATCCACAGCCGGGAATCAAGGACGGAGCGCGGATTTCTGTGGGACCGGGGAGGTGGCGGAAAGGGAGGCAGCCCGGTTCGCCGGAAGTTCCATCCGCCGCCTCCGGCGCGTCATCTCTGCCGCCGACGGAGAAGGAGCAGCTTGGCGCCAAGGCATCCCAGAAGGGCCACCGCCGGCTCGGGAACCATCGGGCCCGACACCGATGTCGCGGAAGAAAGCGCACCGAGCTGCAACCACGTCGTCTGGGTGTTGTAGTTCCCGCCGGTCCCGTTCACATCCTGGTTCATGGCATTCGGCTGGTTGCTGGTGGCGACCAGGTAGCGGATGGGAGTGTCCTCACTGAATCCTCCCCCCACACCCTCCAGATTCAGGCGGTTCACCTCATCGACCAAAATCTGGAAAGGCAGGATCATCGTCACGAAATGGTCCGTCGCTCTCGCTCCGCCCGAGCCTCCATCCAGATTCGTGTTCGTGCCCCGGGTCGATCGTCGGTGTCACGGGCAGGAAGGAAAAGTTGGAGGTGCTGGCCGGAGCCGAATAAAGTGGCGTGCCGTGCTGGATGCTGGTCGTGCCGGGTGAGACGTTCGCCCCCGCCCCGACCGCATAAAGTCCGATTTGGTCATCTTCGATGGCACCAGCGAACAGGTCCATCGTGCCGTCCATGTTGGCATCGATGCCGAACCATACCACGGTCTTTGATCCCGCCGGATTCGCATCAGCCGCCAGCCTGACCCGGAAACCGATCACGTCATCGGCGAGCGAAACCGTGCCTCCGTCGTCAAAAGCCGTGTAAAATGAAGGATTTGCCGCGTCCCCCACAATATCTCCTTCCGCCGACCCCTTCTGCTGGTCGCCGGAAGCATCCGCCGATGGGGCATCCGCGTACTGGACGGCCAGCCATCCGGTGGTCGGACCGGATACGGAGATGGCCGCCAGGACGGACATGGGAGATGCCAGAAAAACCGACAACAGGAGGGTACAGTACGACTGCATGGCGTGCGGGGGGGCGCGCGGGTGGGGGTGGAGGGAAGGGGGCACCCTGCTTTCACGGGGCAAGAAAGACCCTAACCTGGGAAAACAGTTAGTAAATAAGAAAAATTAAGATTTCTTAAATAAAATTATCCAATTCTCTTCCTCATCGGGTTCTGGATTGATGGAGCATGAAAAGCCTGTGTGGTGGCGATGCGGAGAAAAACTCAGCCAATCTACCACGATGCGGGAGACAAGCGGACACCTGGATGCGGTCCGCGAGCAACCCGTCACTTTGCCATATGGGATCGGGCGATCCCCCCGGCTCCGGCCTCCCCATGGAACGGGAAACGACGGGACCCGGGATGAAAGCATACAGCGGCTCAATACCCACCATGCAGAAGCCCGGCATACCATGGCGGGCAGGAAACCAACCGCTTCCGCAAGCTGGCAGGACAACGGAAAATTCCATGAAACGGTCCGGATCCAAGCCGACTGCCAGGGGATGTGAGGTTGAACACATCCGGTGGGGCAATGCGACGACCGCGTCCCGTCATTCCGCGCAATGTCTCTGGACTCCCGGCGGAACATCCGTGAGTCTGGTGTCATGCGCTGCTTCTACTCACAGGATTTCGAACTCGCCCTGCCGGCGGGCCATCCGTTCCCGATGGAGAAATTCCGGGTGTCGAAGGACATGCTACTGGAGGGCGGCATCCTGAAGCCGGAGGAGATCATCGACGTGCGCGCGGCGGACGTCCATCTGCTCCAGCGGGTGCATGAGCGGGACTACATCGGCAAGATCCAGTCCGGCGCGCTGGACCGGAAGGAGCAGATCCTGCTCGGACTGCCGGTGGACGGAAAGCTTTTCGCGCGCAGCGCGACGGAAGTGGAGGCGACCCGCCGGGCCTGCCACGCCGCGCTGGAGGAAGGCGTGGGCGTCTGCCTGGCCGGCGGCACCCACCATGCCTTCAGTGAGCACGGTGAAGGCTACTGCGTCTTCAACGACATCGCCATCGCCATCCGCGACCTCCAGGAAAAACAGCCCGCCATCAAGGTGATGGTGGTGGACACGGACGCGCACCAGGGCAACGGCACGGCCGCCATCCTGGGAAATGACCCGCGCGTCTTCACCTACTCCATCCACGTCGGGAAGAACTACCCGACGAAGAAGATCACCGGCTCCCTGGATGTGGAGACCATCCGCTATGTGGAGGGGGAAATGTATCTGCAGCAGCTTTTCGGCACGCTGGCGAAGGCGCTGGATGACTTCGCGCCGGATCTGGTCATCTGGATCTCCGGGGCGGACAACCACCGCAACGACCGCTTCGGCCAGATGCACCTTTCCCTGAAGGACATCCAGCGGCGGGACGAGGTGCTGCTTTCCGCGTTCATCAGGAACCGCATCCCGGTGGCCATCCTCTACGGCGGCGGCTACAACCGGCAGCCGGAGTTCACGGCAAAGCTGCACCGCAACACCATCGCCACGGCGAAGCGGCTGGCGGCGCAATACCGCGGGCTTTGAGGGGAAACGAAACGCAATCGAAGCGTAGCGGAGATGGGCGAACCGGAGTCTCTGTAACGAGCCAAAGGCGGGGAGGTCGCGGAGAGGAACGCGGAGTTTTCCAATGCCGCCTCTTGATCCGAACAATCAGCGGTGATCCCTGTCCGTGATCCGAAAGGATAACCACTGATTGCGCTGATTCACTGATTTCAAAGAATCGACTCCGCGCCTCTCTCCGCGACCTCCCCGTCTCCGCGTTTCGTGTCACACCCCATAGTTTCTTCTCCCCTTCCCAGTTCCATCTGCTTAAAGGATAGGAACCCATGAAACCCGGGACCACACTCCCTCCCCTCGTCGTCGCCATTGGCGGAGCCATCTGGCTCGGTTCGCAGACGGCGACCATTTCCAGGATCGAGACGGAGAACAAGGACCTCGGCAGCCGCATAGCCGCGCAGCGGTCCCGTCCGGGCGGCGGTGGCATCGACCGACCGCAGACCACACCGGAGCGCTCCCGGACCACCGCGAAGAATGCCGCACCGAAGGAGGAACCGTTCGATTGGAAGGAACTCGCCGGGCAGATGGCCCAGATGCAGCGGGGCGGCGGCATGGCGGACATGAAGTCGATGATCCGCCTCCAGCAACGGTTGCAGAAAATGACCGCGGAGGAACTGGCGGTGGCGCTGGATGAGATCGCCGGACTGGATCTGCCGGAGCAGGAACAGATGATGCTGGAACAGATGCTTGCCGGACCCCTGGCGCAGAAGGACCCGGAGCTTGCGCTCAACCGCTTCCTTACCCGGCTCAATGACCGGAATGGTATCTGGGGCTGGCAGCTTTCCTCCGCCCTGAAACAGTGGGCGGAGAAAGACCAGACGGCGGCGGCCGCCTGGTTCGATGCCCGGATCGCGGAAGGAAAATTCGACAGCAAGGCGCTGGATGGGAAAAGCCAGGCCCGCACCCAGTTCGAGGGCGCTCTGCTTTCCCTCCTCATCGGCTCGGATCCGGAAGAGGCTTCCCGCAGACTCGCGGAAATGCCGGAGGATCAGCGCGGGGAGATTCTCAAGCATCATGAATTCTCCAACGTGAAGGAGAAGGACCACTCCGCCTTTGCCAAGCTGGTCCGCGAACAGGCATCCGAAAAGGAAAGGCCGGACGCGCTTGGCCAACCGGCGGCGAAGCTCGCCTCGGAGAAAGGCTACGCGGAGGTCACCGCCTACATGGAGCGCATCCAGGCCACGGAGGCCGAACGCGCCGCCATCGTCACCAGAGCGGCCCAGGGACGCCTCTCCACCCTGAATCATTCCTCGCCCGTCACCTCCGTGCAGATCGATGAGATGCGGACATGGGCCGCCGCGCAGGCCCCGGGATCCGAGGACAAAGCGACGGGCAAGGCCCTGGCCGACATGGCCGGATTCAATGACCGGAACCAATTCGCCAATGCCTCGAAGCTCGCCGGACAATACCATGAATCGACCGGTAACGACGAGATCCTGACCACGTTCCTCGATGGATGGGCGGCACGCTCCAACAGGGAAGCATCCCGCGAACTCGCCGGGAAAATCCGTGATGAAAAGAAGCGGGCCGAAGTGCTCAAGAAGCTCCAATAGCCCGCAGCCACCGAGATGAAACGAACCCTTGCCATCACCGCCGGTCTCGCACTCGCCATCGGCCTCGCCGGCTGGCGCAACCAAGGCCGCATCTCCACCATCCAGGCGGAGCGCAAGGCATTGCATGCGGAAGCGGAAAAGCTGGGCATCACCACCGGGGCGGACACCGCTGGAACGGAAGCCGCCGCGGAACACCGCCGCCGTCCGGACCGGGAAGCCGCCGCCAAGGCGACCGCAGCCGAAGTCATCGCCTTCGCGAAGGAAATGGAAGCCATGCAGAAGCAGGGCGGGAATCCGAACGCGGACATGGAGGGTTTCCAGGAGCGGATCCTGGGTTTGATGGACCGGATGACCTCGCTGGACTCCGCCCAGCTCAAGGCACTGATCGCGGAGTTCCGCAACGCGCCGGGACTGAGCGATGAGATCCGCCAAGGACTGATCGGCTTCTCCGTGATGACCCTGTCCAAGGAACATCCCCGCACCGCGCTCGAACTCTTCACGGAATCGTCCGACCTTTTTCCCGACAACCGGATGAGCAAGCACATGGTGTCCGGCGCGTTGGGGGAATGGGCGAAGAAAGACCCGGATGCCGCCCTGGAGTGGATGCGCACGAACAAGGAAAAGCACTCCGATCTCATCACCGGACAGGCGAAGCAGCACCTCATCTCCGGTATCGCGCAGACCGACCCGCAGCGGGCGTTCCAGTTGCTGGCGGAGCTTTCGGACGGTTCTTCGCCGGAGACTTACAGCCCGATGCACGCCATCATGCAGGCCGCCCGGACGCCCGCGCAGCGGACCGCGACTCTGGAGGCCTTCCGCGAATATGCGGCCGGACTGCCCGCCGGTGACGGCAGAACCCATGCCACACAACAGGCGCTCAGCCAGCTCGCGTCACAGATGGCAGGGGAAGGCTTCGAGAGTTCCACCGCGTGGGTCGCCTCAGCCAAGCTCTCTCCGGAAGAAATGGAGGCTTTCTCCGATGGCATCACCTACAACTCGAAACCGGAGGACAAGGCAAAGTGGATCGGTTGGGTCAGCGAAACCCTGCCTCCGGAGAAATCCGCATCACAGGTGAAGCAGATCGTCAATCAATGGACGCGCGACGACTACAAGGCTGCCGGTGAGTGGCTGGTCGCCGAGCCTGACGGCCCGTCGAAGAACACCGCCATCCAGGCCTATGCGGAAACGGTCGCACCCTACGAGCCGGACACCGCCGCCCAGTGGGCGCTCACCTTGCCGGCGGGCAAGGAGCGGGATGCCACATTGAAAAGGATCCACCGCGAAATGAAAGGCAAGGACGAAGCCGCCGCAGCTGCCTTCGCTCAAAAACACGGGATCAAATGAAACCCATCCATTTCATCCCACCCGCGCTGGCCCTGGCCGCTGTCGGCCTCTGGCTCAGCCGGAGTTGGGGTGAACTGCAGGCCGCCAATGAACGACTCCTTGTCCTGCAGCGGGCAAGCAGCCATGACGGGGATCCATTTTTGGCAGACGGAAGTGAAAGGAGCCGTCGCCCCCCGCGCGACATTCCGAAACTTCAGCCTAAAATCGGCTGGCAACGCCTTTCGGAAATCCACGGTCAGCCCAGCAAAGGGATCTTCGCCAAGCTGGAACTGCGCCGGGCGGAACTCCTGCTGCGGGAGATGACTCCGGAGGAACTGCTCGCCGCGTTGGCGGAGATCGCCGCGTTGGATGTGGATGTGCGCGAGCGTTGGGCCATGAATGAGCAGGTGCTCACCGTCCTTGCCGCCAAGGATCCGGTGACCCTGCTGGATCACCTCACCAGCCCGGGCGGCACGGAGGTTCTGAGTGGCAATTTCACGTTCGATGTCTTCTCGGGATGGGCGGGAAAGGATCCTGCCGCCGCCATCGCATGGCTGGATGGAAAAATATCCTCGGGGGACTTCACTTCAAAGTCACTGACCGGAGAGAACCATCACCGGACGACCCTGGAGGCGGCGATGCTGAAGGTTCTCATCGGCAGTGATGCCGCTGCGGCGACAGCCCGCATCTCCGCGTTGCCGGAAGCGCAACGCGCGGGGATCATCACGCGGTTCAACATCTCCGGGGAACTCGGAAAGCGGGGCTTTCCTGACCCTTCCCTGACGAATTACGGAGCCCTTATACGGGCGACGCTGCCTGCGGACGATCAGGCCACCGCCATTTCCTCCCCCATCAGATCCCTCGCGGCCCATCCGGGGTATGGGAACATCGATGGATACCTGGATGAGGTCGCAGCCACCCCGAGGGAACGACTTTCGGGTGTGGCGGCCACCGCGACCACCAAGTTCCGCTATTTGGTGGAGGGCAACCGGTTGAACGTGGAGGAACTGGACAAGTTCCGCGCATGGGCCGCCACGCAATCGCCTGAAAGAGCCGACGCGACGATGGGATCCGCGCTGGCCGGTCTGGCCAACAACGGAGCGGGCGCGGGGGCAAAGGCCTATGAACTGGCCGTCCATTATCATGGGGAGACGGGCAACGATCAGATTCTGGTCAGTTTCATGATATTGGGTAGCTCCTACGGCAGGGAGAAACTGCTTTCTCTGGCCGAGCGCATCAAGGATCCCGAACTCCGCGGCAAGTCCATCGAGGAACTTAGGAAGAACCCCTACATGGGACCATGAAACCCGCACTGATTCTGACTGTCATCATCCTGGCGGGTGGAGTCGCCGCGGACCGAATCATCCGGGGAAAGACCAGGGATGCCAGCGAGGCTCTGCACAAGGCGACGGCTGCCTCCGTCCCATCCGGAAAGACGGAGGAACCTCGAGGAGAGACGGGACGTCCGCGGCCCGCCGGAGCCAACGACACCAGATCCCTCCTCGCTGGGCTGCTGGCACTCGCGAAGGAACTGGAGGCTTCTTCCGAGAAAGATGACCTCGCAACGCTGGATGCCCGGCGGGATGCGATGCTCGATTGGCAGAGGCGCCTCACCGGGCTGGAACCGGAGCAGATGAAAGAACTCATCACGGGAATCCTCAATGCTCCGGAGCTGGATGATGAAACACGCCAGAGCCTGCTCCGCCTGTTGCTGGAATCCCTCACGGAAAGGCACCCCTTGGAGACGCTCGGGAGCATCTCGGCCAGCCCCACCCTCATCGGTGATCCCGGATGGAAGATGAGAATCACTTCGGATGCGATGATACGCGGAATCGCAGAAGCCCCGGACGAAGTGATCCGCTGGTACGAAGACCATGTCACCACTTTCTCCGACCGGGAAAGGGACATCATCACGGACCGGGTGTTGCGTGCCTTGGGACAGACTGAGCCAGAGCTGGCCTTCCGGATGATCAAAGGACTCGGAATCCAGGATATCGGAAAAGCAACGGGGGCAATCGCCTCCAGCGCGAGGACGCTGGACCAGGCATCGGAATCGCTGGCCGCCTTCCGCGATCATCTGCCCACGTTCGGCAACGCGGAGGAGCAGGACAGTCTCCGCTTCGGAGTGAACATGTCTCTCATCACGAACTCCTTCAACCACGGCTTTGACGAGGCGGTGGACTGGATCGGCACGGCGGGTTTTTCTCAGAAGGAACTGGCCGACTACATTTTCCGCGTGCAGCGGAATGTCCGCCAGGATGAAGCGTCCCGCTGGCTCGGGTGGATCGACGAAAATATCACCGACCGCTCCATCGTTTCCAAAGTGATCCCGGATCTGGTGTCAGACTGGACTCAGACCGACTACAAGGCGGCCGCTGAATGGCTGGAGCGCCAACCGGACTCCGATTTCAAAACTTCCGCCGTGCAAAGCCACGCGCTCACGCTCGCCCACCATCAACCGGAAGCGGCGGCACGGTGGGCTGCCACGATGCCCGAAGGTGAAGCCCGCGCCTCGACCATGAAGATGGTCTTTGATCGATGGCGCACGACCGACGCGGCGGGTGCGGAAGCCTTTGCGGAGAAGCACGGGATCGGCCCGTGAGGTGGAAGGCCCGCCCGGTTGGAAAAACACGCATTAATTGCTCTCCTCCCCGGGGGCACTGGCGTTTCCACTTCCTCACGAAAAGTCCGGATTTCGCGCAGACCCGGCACCCAACCTGCTTAAATGCCTGCCACGATCCCATGAGCACCCTGAACAAGCCCGGCCTCGCCATCATGACCTCCGGTGGCGATTCCGCCGGCATGAATCCCGCGATCAAATGTGCGGTGGAATACGCGTCACAGCGGGGTTACGAGCCTTTCCTCATTTACGACGGACTCAACGGCCTGATCGAGAACAAGATCTTCCCCGCCACACGGGAGCGCGTTTCCGGGATCCTCCATCGGGGTGGGACAGTCCTCCGCTCCTCCCGCTCGAAAGAGTTTTTCGACATCAGCTTCCGCCAGAAAGCGTTCGAAAACCTGAAGGCACGCGGGGTCGGAAAACTGATCGTCATCGGCGGCGACGGCTCGTTCCGCGCGCTGAATCAGTTCTACGCGGACTTCGGCGTGCCGTTCGCCGGCATCCCCGCCACCATCGACAACGACATCGCCGGGACGGACTACTGTCTGGGCGTGGACACCGCGCTCAACATCATCCGGCAGTCCATCGACTCCATCCGGGACACGGCTTCGTCCTTCCGGCGGGCGTTCGTGATCGAGGTAATGGGCCGCCACTGCGGCTACCTGGCCATGGTCAGCGCCCTGTCCTGCGGGGCGGAGGTCTGCCTTGTGCCGGAGATTCCCTATGATCTGGACCAGATCGGGGCGCGGCTGAAGCACGAGATCGGACAGGGGCGGGAGTATGTCGTCGCCGTGGTCGCGGAGGGCGTGAAGATGTCCGAGTATCTGACGCGTTTTATCAACGACTCCATCGGCATGGAGGCACGTCTCACCGTGCTGGGCCACGTGCAGCGCGGCGGCTCGCCGACGGTCCATGACCGGGTGATGGCCTACAAGTTCGCCGTCGCCGCCGTGGATGCCCTCGACCGCGGGGAGACGAACGCCATCATGGTCTATCGCGACGGAACCTACGGTCACCTGCCGATCGACGCGGTGGCGAACCAGAAATACAAGCTGGACCAGACGTTGCTGAAGCTGGCGGCACCGCTGGCGTGTTAGGCGACATGCGTGGCTGCTGCGTCCCGCAGCAGGCCGTGGCATCGGCGTCCCGCCGATGTTGCGTAGTCAGAGTGAACTCCAGAAAGAATTGCGGCGGGACGCCGCAGCTACGGTTCCCACAGCATCACTGCTTCAACACCCCATCGAGGAAGCCGATGGCTTCATCCACCTCCCTGCTTGAGAAAAGGAAGGTGGTGATGTGGCCCAGGCGGGGGATTTCCCTCACCTCATGGCGTGCCCCGGCTTTCCGGTAGGTTTCCGCCATCAGCAACGGATGCTCCGGCCTGACGAGGCGATCCCTGGCACCATAGTAGAGGAAGATCGGCGGGCTGGATTTCGTCACGTAGTTCGCCGGGGAGGCTTCGTAAAAACGCTCCGGCACTTCGTAAAGGCGGCCTCCCAGATATTCCGGCACCAGATCCCCCTCCGCATAGAAGATCATGTCGGAAGGTGCGCCACCGGCGACGATCGCCTTCACCCGGGTCGGCCCCGCCGGCTCGGTGAGCGCCGCCAGCGAGGCAAGGTAGCCGCCCGCCGAATAACCGAAAACCGCGATCCGCTGCGGGTCGATGCCGTGGGCGGCACCGGCATCGCTCCTCATCCAGCGCAGCGCTTCCCGCACATCCTCCAGCGGCACCGGGTGCTGGTACTTCGGCACGGTGCGGTAGGTGGAGTTCACCACCACGTAGCCACGCCGCGCCAGCCTTCCGGCGATGCCCCCCATCTGCCAGCGCCCGCCGCTGTCCGCCAGTCCGCCGCCGTGGAGGAGGAGAACCGCCGGATGGGGACCTTCACCCTTTGGCAGATCCACATGAGCCTTCATCGGTTTCGGCCAGTCAGGCCGGGAAAAGACGATATTGCGGACGGTCTTCACCTCCGGAGCCGGGATCATGGTGCAGGCTCCGGTGAGCAGGCAGACCACTGGAACGATGATGGAGGAAAGCATCCGGAACACGGGAGATGCTCCGGCATCCCCGATGCTCCGCCAAGCCACCATTGGTCTCCGGAAGAACTTCATGGCTTCTCCGGCTTTTCCTTCAGCCCCACCCGCCGCAGGATGGGGGTGACGGCGAATTTCACGGCGACCAGGACGAACGGCGCGACCAGCAACCACGCACTGGCCGCGCGGAGGATGATCCAGCCAAACTCCTGCCAGAAACCCCACGGATCCTCCGCGAACTGGGTGCGCAGGAACTCGAATGAAAGGCGCACCCCTTCCTTTCCATACAGCCATTGCCCAAGGTGGATGAACGGGATGATCAAGGCGACGTGCAGCGGATAGACGAGGCTCTTGAATGAATGCAGCACCGGCTGGTTCAGCTTGAACCACCACCCAGCCAGCAGGCAGAGCCAGGCGCGGGTACCGAGGACAGGAAAAATCCCGAGCGTGATGCCCGCGCCGATGGTCCAGCCCAGCTTGTCAGGGGAAATCCCCTGCTTGAGCTGGCCTACGACGGGATCCCACAGCCAGCGCCTCCACCAGCCCCGCTTTCGGGCTGCCTCTCCGGAGTCCGCATGGTCCTTTCCTTCCACCGGCGGAATGATGCACCAGTTCCCCCTGATGACAACGGATGATCCGGCGGCAGCCTCAGGCGGACACCGGCGGCGGGAACGGCTGTTCCGAAATGATCCAGTCCTCGTTCTTGTCGGCGAAGGTCTTGAACGCCCACTCGCTGGGAAGCAGGGCGACGAGCCAGCCGTTGGAATCCCGGGCCAGCGTGGTGCCGAGCGAGAGCGATGGACGCGCCTCCGGTGCCAGCGGGTCGCCTTCCTTCGGCTTCAGCCAGCGGGCGATGGACCAATCCGCCTGCTCCAGGCGGGTTTCGGCGGCATATTCCCCCTCCAGGCGGTGCTGGAGCACCTCGAACTGGAGCGGACCCACGGCACCCAGCAGTGGGATCTGTGAACCGCTCTGCTCCAGCAGGGTGAACTCGCTGGCGACTCCTTCCTTGAGAAGCTGGGCCAGACCATCACGGAAGCGCTTGTATTTCGCGGTGCTCTTGTTGTGCAGCCAGGAGAAGCACTCCGGGGCGAAACGCGGGATCTCATCGAAGACGACCTGCTTGCTCTCCGCGAGCGTGTCGCCGATGAGCAGGTCGTGGTTGCCGACGAGGCCGACGACATCCCCGGCGAAGGCATCGTCCACCGTTTCCCGGTCCCGGGCGAAGAGGCGCTGGGAGTTGGAAAGGCGCATCTTTTCCCCGCTGCGGGTGTTGAGCACGTTCATGTCGCGCTCGAACTTTCCGGAGACGATGCGGATGAAGGCGACGCGGTCGCGGTGCTTCGGGTTCATGTTCGCCTGGATCTTGAAGACGAAGGCGGAGAATTTTTCCGAGGCGGGGTTGATCGGGCCGTTCTCGGTTTCCTTCACCAGCGGCGGCGGGGAAAGTTCCAGGAAGCGGTCGAGCAGGAGCTGGACACCGAAGTTGTTCGCGGCGGAGCCGAAGAAGACGGGCGTGAGTTCCCCGGCCAGCACGGCGGAGATGTCGAAGTCGGCACCGGCGCCTTCCAGCAGTTCCAGCTCATCGCAGACCTGCTGGTAGGTCTTCTCATCCATGGCGTTCTTCACGCTCTCGTCCTCGATGCCCTTCACGCTCACCGGAGCGCGGTAGGCGCCGTGGACGGTCCGCTCGAACAGGTGGACCTGCTTGTGCTCGCGGTCATAGACGCCCTTGAAACGGGGGCCGTCACCGAGCGGCCAGTTGAGCGGATAGGCGGCGATGCCGAGCACGCTCTCCAGCTCGTCCAGCAGGTCGAGCGATGGCCGGGCCGGACGGTCCAGCTTGTTCATGAAGGTGAAGATCGGCACGCCACGGCGGCGGCAGACCTCGAACAGTTTGCGTGTCTGGCTTTCGATACCCTTACCCGCATCCACCACCATGACCGCGGCGTCCACGGCGGTGAGCACCCGGTAGGTGTCCTCCGAGAAGTCCTTGTGCCCCGGCGTGTCCAGGATGTTCACCACGCAGTCCTTGTATTCGAACTGGAGGACGGTGGAGGAAACGGAGATACCCCGCTGCTTCTCCAGCTCCATCCAGTCGGAGGTGGTGGCCCGCTGGTTTTTCCGCGCGGTGACGGAACCCGCCAGATTGAGGGCGCCACCGTAGAGGAGGAACTTTTCCGTGAGCGTGGTCTTGCCCGCGTCCGGGTGCGAAATGATCGCGAAGGAACGGCGGCGTTTCACCTCCCGCTCGAGCGGGGGCGAAGGAGTGGCGTAGGCGGAGATGGACATCGGCGGAAAAGCGGGGCCGCACGCATATCCCCCCCGCCGCGCCCCGTCAACGCCGGGGGAGGAATGGGAAAACCGCGAATGAACGCCAATGGACGCGAATTTTACGAAAATGATCGGGATACCCCACCTGATTCGCTTTGATTCGCGTCCATTCGCGGTCGGAAAAGCCGGAACACTTCCCAATTTCCCTTCTTCCCTCTTCACTCCCCGCATGCGCGACGACACCGCCCGCTGGCTCCATTTCGACAAGACGCATTGCTGGCACCCGTTCACCCGCCAGGCGGAATGGTGCGCGCCGGAGAGTGAGCCGGTGGTCATCACCCACGGGGAGGGCGTGTGGCTGCATGATTCCGAGGGCAGGCGCTACATCGACGGGAACTCCTCCATCTGGACGAACATCCACGGCCACAACCACCCGGAGCTGAATGCGGCCATTTCCGCGCAGCTCGGGAAAATTTCCCACTCGTCCTTCCTGGGCTTCACCCATCCCTTGGCGGCGGAACTGGCGGAAAAGCTGGCAGCACTTTTTCCCGCTGGCTCGCTCGAACGGGTCTTTTTCTCCGACGACGGATCCACCGCCATCGAGTGCGCGTTGAAAATGTCCCTCCAGGCACAACGCCAGTCCGGCGCACCGGAAAGGACGCACTTCATCGCCTTCCACGATGCGTATCACGGTGACACCCTCGGGGCCTCCTCGCTCGGTGGGGTGGCACGGTTCCAGACACGGGCGCATGGCTTTCCGGCCATCCACCTTTCCGCCACGGAGGATCTCGCGTCGGTGGATGCCGGGAACGTGGCAGCGGTGATCATCGAGCCGCTGATCCAGGGCGTGAACGAGATGCGCCCCTGGCCGCCGGGCATGCTCCGCACGCTGCGGGAGTGGTGTTCCGCCAATGGCGTGCATCTCATCCTCGACGAGGTGATGACCGGCTTCGGCCGCACGGGCCGCATGTTCGCCTGCCAGCATGAGGACGTCATCCCGGACTTCCTGTGCCTCGCCAAGGGCCTGACCGGCGGCTACCTGCCGCTGGCCGCCACGCTCACCACGGAGCAGATCTACTCCACCTTCCTCGGCGAAGCGGAAAAGGCCTTCTACTATGGCCACAGTTACACCGCGAATCCGCTGGGCTGCGCCGCCGCGCTGGCATCGCTGGAGCTGTTCGCACGGGAGAACACCCTGGAAAACCTCCAGCCGAAGATCCGCCAACTGATCGAACGGCTCACTGAAATGAAATCCCGCCACCCGGTCATCCACGACATCCGGCAATGCGGCTTCGTCGCCGGGATCGAGCTGCGCCAGCCTGACGGCGGACGCTTCCCCCGCGAGGCCAGAACCGGCGAGGCCGTCTGCCGCGAAGCCGCGAAACACGGCCTGCTCACCCGCCCCATCCTCGACACCATCGTCCTCATGCCCCCGCTCGGCATCACCCCGGAGGAACTGGATTTCGCCATCTCCGCCCTCGGTGCCGCGATTTCATCCACCATCGGATGAATCCGGGCATTGACAACCCCCGCCACGGGGCGTAATCACTCGGCCCCGCGTTACACAGCGATGGCGGAGTAGCCAAGTGGTAAGGCAATGGTTTGCAAAACCGTCATTCGAGGGTTCGATTCCCTCCTCCGCCTCCATCGCTGATTTTTTCTGATGCGGGATTCCGACTTCTTCGGTTTGTGAGAGTCCCTTCGGCCACCTCATTCCCATGCGGAAGGCTTTCCGCAAATCCATCGATCACACGTGATCGCGGTATGGAAAGGTGGCCGATTTGGTGCCATGGTCTTCCTCGTGTAAGGGATAGCACAATTGCCCCCCCGAGGGCCCGGGGCCGCTGAAAAAAAGGGATTTCGGCGGCCCCGGTTTTTTTTCTCCCATTTGATCCCGGGGCAACACTCCGGACGAAGTCCGCCCTCCCCCCAAAGCGGTCCTCATTCTGAAAGAAGATCTCCGGGACCGCCGTAGCGGTCGGGAATCCCCAACCCATGAACCGCCGACGTTTCATCCTCCAGTCCCTCGGGGCGTCCCTCGCACTGCCGGGGCTGCCGTCGCTCATGGCAAATCCGGCGGGAAATTCCGCACTGCAGGCGACCAAGGGAGCCGGCGCCGGTGCGAACCGTTTCGTGGCGATCGGCAATCTGCTGGGCTATCAGGTAAAACAGCTTTTCCCGACCACCACGGGCCGCAGCTACGAGAAGACGACGCTGCTGGAACCGCTGTGGGACAACCGCCACCAGATGACCCTGTTCCGGGGTCTGGACCACGGCGTGAAGGGCGGACACTTCGCGGTGCACTCCTTCCTCTCCGGCGTGCTGAACTCCGAGGCGCAGAACCGCCCGGATGGAAACGTCAGCATCGACCAATACCTCGCGGATGAGGTGGGCTTCGCTACCCGCTTCCCGTCGCTGACGGTCGGCTCCGAAGGCGGGATCCACGGTGGCTGCCAGATCGCATGGACGAAATCCGGCGTGCGGGTGCCGCCGATCACCGGTCCCGCCCAGCTTTTCGAGCAGCTTTTCATCAGCGACCCGAAGGAGCGGCAGGTGCGCCGCGTGCAGGAGAACCACGTGCAGGCCTCCATTCTGGACTCCGTGCTCGAGGATGCGAACCGCCTCTCCCGCCAGGTGAACAAGGAGGACAAGGACAAGCTGGACGAGTATTTCACCTCCGTCCGCGATGTGGAGAAGCGCCTGGAACTGCGCAAGCGCTGGGCCAGCCAGCCGAAGCCCGCGGCCCCTTTCGAGAAGCCGGCGAACCGCAACACGGTGGAGGATCTGCCGCTGTTGTATGAACTGATCGCGCTGGCGCTGCAGACGGACTCCACCCGCATCGCCACGCTGGAGATCGGTGGGGACTTCCTGCCGCAGAACCTGGGCATCGACAAATCCTACCACGGCCTGTCCCACCACGGAAACGATCCGGAGGCCATCGCCCACCTGATCGCGCTGGAGAAATACCAGATCGAGCACTTCGGCAAGTTCCTCACCCGCATCTCGAAGATGCAGGACGGGGAGCGGTCGCTGCTGGACTCCACGACGGTGCTTTTCGGCAGCGGCATCGGCGACGCGAACACGCACAAGAACTCCGACCTGCCCATCATCCTGGCGGGTGGCGGCTACAGCCACGGCGAGTTCCGCGAGGTGCCGCGCGACGGCATCAACAAGGTGCCGCTCTGCAACCTCTTCGTGGACATCGCGCAGAAGATGGGCGTGGAGACGGATTCGTTCGGCAGCAGCACCGGCCGCTTCTCCTGATGCGCCTGCCAGCTTTCCATGTCAGCGGTCTCGCCATACTGGCGGCCGCCGGTTTCGCCTCCGCGGAGGACGCGGCTTCCCAGCAGAGGATTCTGCAGGATTTCCTGGGGAACTACTGCCTGGACTGCCATGACAAGGAGTC
This sequence comes from Luteolibacter sp. SL250, assembly GCF_026625605.1. Lineage (NCBI taxonomy): Bacteria > Pseudomonadati > Verrucomicrobiota > Verrucomicrobiia > Verrucomicrobiales > Verrucomicrobiaceae > Luteolibacter > Luteolibacter sp. SL250. The sequence goes on along the minus strand of NZ_CP113054.1, from coordinate 926,574 downwards.
AGAGAAGGGCGACCGGGAGTTCGAGACGTTCAAGCTGCCGCTGGATTCCGAAGCGGCGCTCATTTCCGCGAAGGAGATCATCGACCAGATCACGCTGAAGGAGATGCCGCCGAAAAAGGCGGACCAACCGGACGACGAGGAGCGTCTGGCGGTGCTGCGGGTGCTGCGGGAAGGCTCCCAGGCGGCACGCGGAAAGATCGCCAGTTCCGGCGGACGCACGGTGATGCGGCGGCTTTCCAGCCGGGAGTATGAGAACACGCTCACCACGCTGTTCGGACGGCGGCTGGACACGCTGGGCCTGACGGCGGATTTTCCGAAGGAAAAGACCACCCAGCATTTGGACACCATCGGCCAGTCGCTGGTGACCTCCAGCTTCCTGGTGGACCAATATTTCCAGGCGGCCAACCGGCTGGTGGAAACCCGCTTGGGCAAGCCGCCCACGGAGCCACAGACGTGGACCTTCAACAGCAATTTCGTCCAATATGAGGAGCTGCAGGGATCACACAAAAAGGTCTTCAACTTCCGCTACCTGAACCTCTACGAACAGCCGAACACGGACACCCGGCAGGGTGGCTACGGCCACATCGAGGACTTCAAGAAAGGGGTGCCCGTTTCCGGTCTCTACGACCTGGAGGTGGAGGCGCAGGCCATGCACCGGGACACCCACTACGACCCGGAGATCTTCGGCATCGACTTTTCCGAGCCCTTCATCATCGGAGTCGTCCCCGGGGACGTCACGAAGGGCCATATCCACTACCCGCAGTCCATCGAGCCTCTGCTGGCCAGCTCCACGGTGCCGGATGACAAGCCCACCCGGCTGAAGTTCCGCGTCTGGCTGGAAGGCGGGCAGACGCCGCGCTTCATCTTCCCGAACGGACCGTATGAGTCCCGCGCCTCCGTCATCAACGTGAACAAGCGTTACAAGGACGACTTCGGCGGACGCACGGAGAAGTCGGACGTGAGCCGCGCCATCCTGCTGGAGGAAGGCAAACTGCCGCACATCCGCATCAGCGAGATCAAGATCCACGGCCCCCTCAAGGAAGAGGGCGGCGGCGCGGAAGAGCGCGCCGTATTCGGAAAGGAAGGCTTCCAGGAAAGCCGGGCCCTGGAGCAACTCCACGCCTTCGCCGAAAAGGCCTACCGCCGCCCGCTCACGGACAGCGACCGCCAGCCGATCCGCGCGCTCCATGAGAAGAGGCTGGCGGAAAAGGCCACACCGCGGCAGGCCGCGCTGGATGCGCTCAAGCTCATCCTATGCTCGCCCTCCTTCATCTATCTGAGTGAGATCACGGAGGAACCGTCACAGGCGTTGAAACCTTACGATCTGGCGACTCGTCTTTCCTACGCCCTGTGGAGCGCGCCGCCGGATGCGGAGCTGCTGGCAGCCGCCAAGTCCGGCAAGCTCACTGAAGACGCGGAGCTGGAAAAGCAGATCCAGCGCATGCTGGCCGACAAGCAGGTGAGCGGATTCATCCAGGGCTTCACCGACAGTTGGCTGAATCTGCGGGATCTCGGCGGCATGCCACCACCCCGTGAAACGAACCGCTCTTACTACGCGGAGGATCTGCCGTCCTCCATGAAGGAAGAGGTGAGGTTGTTCTTCCAGGACATGCTCACCCACAATGGCCCGGTGGCAGGCTTCCTGAACGCCGAACACACCTTCGCCGACAAGAAACTGGCGAAGCTCTACGGCCTGCCGGAGCAACAATCCCTGCGCCTTGCGGATGGATTCCGGAAGGTCAACCTGAAAGGCAACGCCCACCGCGGCGGCCTGATGGGCATGGCAGGAGTCCTCACCGTCAGTGCGAACGGAGTGGAAACCTCCCCCGTCACACGCGGAGTCTGGGTCAGCGAGAATCTGCTGGGCATCCATCCGCCACCACCACCGGATGAGGTGCCCGCCATCGAGCCGGATGTCTCCGGGGCCACCACCATCCGCGAACGGCTGGCAAAGCACAGCTCGGACAAGACCTGCGCGGAATGCCACCGGAAGATCGACCCCCTCGGCTTCAGCCTGGAGAGCTTCGACCCGGTGGGCCGCTGGCGCGAGTACTACCCGAAGCCCAAGAAAGGCGGGGCGCCCAAGGTCGATTCCTCCGGCGAGTTCCCATCCGGGGAAGGCTACCAGGACTTCGCCGGATTCCGGAAGATCGTCCTCGAAACACGCAGCGGACTTTTCACCCGCCATCTGGTCCGCCAGATGCTCGCCTACAGTACCGGCCGGCTGATGGAAACAGCGGATGATTTCGCCGTGGAGGACATCCTCAAGGCAGCGGAGAAGGACAACCAGGGTCTCCGCTCGCTGGTAGTGGAATGCCTCAAAAGCGAGGTCTTCAGGACGAGATAGAGGTCGCGGAATGATATGTGAAAGAGGCGGACCGGCAGCCAACCGATCCGCCTCACACACACATATAATTGACAATCGGGTGTCCCCCCGAAGGCAATCGGGATGAATCTAACCGATGGATCGCGGATCGTCTCTTACGTGATCCTGTGTATTGGGCACATGATATCTCCGCAGCGCCGGCGGGACTCACTTCACCTTCGGCCGGCTCAGCACCTCGACGGCCAGCATCGCGGCCGCGTTGCGGTTCTCGACACCGAGCTTCTCAAAAACACTGCCCATGTGCTGCTTCACCGTTTTTTCGCTCATCCCGAGGATCCCGGCGACATCACCATTGCTCTTGCCCTGCGCCACCCATAGCAGCACCTCCGCCTCACGGTTGGTGAGGCCGAGGCCGCCGAGAGGTTCATGGGAAGAGAAATCCGGACTGAAGCCGACGCCATTGGCGGTCGTGGCGGACTGGAGGCGGGCCTCGATCGCTTCCGCACGGGCGAGCCGCACCTCGACCGCAGCCAGCAGGTCCTCCCGGACCACCGGTTTGATCAGATAATCGTCCGCGCCGAAGTTCATGCCGATCCGGAGGTCACCTTTGTCGCTGCGGGCGGTGAGGAAAATAAACGGCACGGTGGCGGTCTCCGGAGAAGCCCGCAAGGTCTGCACCACTCCGTGGCCGTCCAGTTCCGGCATCATCACATCACAGATCACCAGATCCGGACAATCCTTGAGGGCTTGCTCCACGCCGATCCTCCCGTTCTCCGCGGTGATCACCGCAAATCCTTCCATCTCAAGCATCAATGCAATATTCCGACGCATCGGCGCTTGGTCTTCAATGACGAGAATCTTCTTCATGGCGGGGTGGCTGAGCCCACTTTTTACACATGCCCGCAAAAATGCACTATTTAATCCGACCAAAGTCGGAGTGCCGGGAAGAAAATTCCATGTTTTCCTGAAGGAGTGCTGCCCCCGGACCAGAAACACCGCTTGCGAAAGTCATTCGCCCTTCTGGAACGACAGAGCCATGTGGCGGCTCTGGTCTTCTATCAGAACCTCTTCAAGCTGAATCCGGAGCTGCGGGCATCATTCGACACGGACATCGAATCAAGGGCGTTCACGCTGATGGACAAGCTCGCCAATGCATTGAGCCTGTTGGAGAAGCCCGACGAATTGATCCCCGCGCTGGAGGACCTGGGAGCCAAACACCTGGAGTACGAATCTGAAGCCGACAACTTCAAGAATGTGGCGGCCGCCCTGCTGCTGATGCTTTCCAACGTGCTGGGCAAAAGCTTCGACGAAGAAACGCGGGCCGCCTGGATCCGGCTTTGCGAGGTGGTGGATGAATATCGGCCCAAGCTTTCACGCTAGCCGGCTTCCGCTCAGGAGAAGATCGGCAGCCGGACGGTGAACGTGGTCCCTTCCCCGGGAGCGGAAACGAACCCGATCTCACCGCCGTGCATCTCGACGCAGCGCTTGGCGATCAACAGGCCCAGACCGCTTCCCGAGATTTCCCCCACGTTGCCGGCCCTCTGGAAGGCTTCGAAAATTCGCGGCTGGTCTTCCTCCGGAATGCCGATCCCCCGGTCGATGACATCGAACAAGGCATCATAGCCGTCCCTGCGGACCCGGAACTCCACCTTGGAGCCTTCCGGGGAATATTTCGCGGCGTTGGAGAGGAGATTGGTGAAGATATGGCGGAGAAGCGGCTCATCCGACATGGCGCCCGAAAGATCATCCTCAAAGTGGATGTCCACCACACAGCGCATGACGGTCGCGGACTGGGACTCATCGACCAGTTTCTCACAAACGCTGGGAAGATCAATGGGCACCGGAGTGAAGGTCAGCTTGCCGACGTCCGCCCGGCCCAGCACCAGGACCTGTTCCATCAGGACGCCCATCCGGCGGGTGGCGGAATGGATGTCGTCGAACAACTCCTTGCGGCGCTCCAGATCCAGCCGGTCGAAGTAGTTCCGCAGGAGCTCGATGGCGGACATGATGATGCCCAGCGGAGTCCTGAACTCATGCGAAACAATCGAGGTGAACCGGGTGCGCAGCTCGTTGAGTTCCCGTTCGTTCTCCAGCGCCCGGCGGATGGTCCGCTCCGTACGGACCTGCTCGGTGCGGTCGATGATGGCGGCGATGATTTTCGGAGCTCCTCCGTCAGGCAGGGAGGAAAGATGGACATACGTGGGGATTTCATCCCCATGGATGTTCTGGTGGATCCACTCGAAGCTGGGATGCTCCCCCGCTAGGGCCCTTTCGATGTGCCCCCTCGACGTCTCCCTGCTCGGCAGTCCGTCCGGCTGGGTCTCCGGGCTGAAATCCTCCGGGGAATGTTTCATGAGCGTCGCACGGTCCACCCCGAAGAAGGTCAACGCGCTGGCATTCCCATCCACGAACAGGCCGGTCCTGATGTCCACGACCACCGTGGGGGTCGGGGAATGCTCCATGGCGAGGTGATAGCGCTCCTCACTCTCACGGAGCGCCTCCTTGGTCTGCTGCCGGTCGTCGATCTCCATTGCCAGGGCGATCCACTGGGCGACATGGCGGGCGAAATCAATGTCCCGCGCGCTCCATTCCCGTGGTCCGCCCAGATGTTCATGGCAGATGATGCCCGTCAGGCGCCCCTGCCGGTGGACAGGTGCGTCCAGCATGGCGCCGATGCCAAGGTAACCGAACTCCCCTTGCTGAAACTCCAGGAGGCGGGGGTCAGTCTTCGCGTCCGGTGAGACGATCAGGCTCATCCCTTGGTGCAGGGATGAGAAATAAACGGGCAGCATCCCGTCCGTGAGGAGCAGGCTGGAGGAATCCAGTTCATCCGTTGAGAGATAGTACTGGTGTTCCCTGTGGATCGCCTTTCCCCCATCCCGGATGGTCCAGTAACTCACCCTCTCCACCCTCAGGGTGGTGGCGCTTATTTTGAGCAACTGCCCGATGATGTCTCCCAGCGGCTCCACCCCGATCCGCTCGATGAGGCTGTCGAGATGCTCACTGTAGGGTCGGGACGCTGGACTCATGCCTTGTTAGACAGAGGGCTAGCACAACATCCCGCATCTGGAAACCCCGATTAATACGGAAATAAGTCCTCCCAAAGTCGGAGTCACACCACCCCGTTGCTCCGTCCTAGGTCCGATGGTGCTGCTAACAAATCCATGGGAGAAAGAGTCAGCCACACACGAAAGCCGTCTGTCCAACGGTTCCCACCCATCACCCGTTTCCAGAAACCACACACATGTCCGGAAAAACCAAAGAAACCCGGTTCGCCCCGATGCTGGTCCCCCCACCGAAGAGCAAGATCCGCCGCCCCATTTCGGGGATTCCCGGCGAATTCGTTTCGCTGAACCAACTGATCCACTCACTGGACAACAACCGGAGGCTTTACTTCCTCTACCGACAGGCGGCGCAAACGGGTGCCACCGGGGCACGACTCCGCTTCCAGAGGTTGGTCCGCTCGCTCGGACAGTCGGAACTGCGCGAGATCGAGCACTCCTTCAAGACCCAACGCCCGATGCAGCGGACGGCTTGACGGAACCGCCGCCATCCAAAAAAGGCTCCCAACCGGCCGTGCCGGACGGATCGAAAAGCGGGCAACACAACCCGGTATCAACGCCTTCCGCCCTCCCCAAGACGAAGGCCAGCGCCACATTCTCCGTGGCATGTCGTACCGGGGTGTTCGATCGCAGGTTGAAGACATCCGCCTTCAGTCGGAGAGACTGGGGATCAGCCGCCCACCAATGAAAGATCTTCTCCCTCCTGAGTCGGAGAGCGGGAGACGGAGGGCAAACTTGGTCACCAACGCTTCCGCCGACGGTGCCACGGGGCCGGTCTCACCCACCCTCCGTGCCCGATCGATCGCATTCCTTGGAGAAAACATCGTGGGGACCGTCACGGAACCGTCACGGCTGACAAGGACAAACTCCGGCATGGAAGGCCAGAAGCTGCTTGCCTGAACCGCCCTGTTTCCACAGAGTTCCGTCAGAAATGTACCGCTCCGCGCTGACAGCCCCGCTTTTCGGTTTCCTGCTTGCCGCCACCACGGTCTCGCATGCCGCGAGTTTCAGCGGCTCCTTTGCGGCGGTGTATCCGGCTGAATACGGATCCTCCGGAGCTCTCACCATCGCAGGAAGTGGAGTTTCCCTCATTGGCAGCGGAGTGGTGAGCGGGGGCACCTTGAGCGTCGTCAGATCGAGCAGCGGAACCCTGACGCTTTCCGAAGGGACTCTGGCCGTCACTGGCAACAACGTCCTTTCCACCGGCTCCCTTTCCGGCTTCAGCGATTCCCTGGGAAGTCTCACTTCCTATTCCGGGAGTTTCCTCGTGCTTCTTGGGAATTCCCCGGCCACGGATCAGGAGACATGGAGCCTCGTCTCCTCTACGGGCGGCACCTTCGGCGACAACCCTTTGCTCATCGAGAACGAGGCGGGGTTGTGGTCCATCTCCTTCACCGATCCCAATTTCCTTTCGAGCGGATCGCTCTCCCTGATCACATATCAGGGCATCAACTACGATATCACCGGTTGGACGCCTGTCCCGGAACCCTCCGGCGGGATGCTCGCCATCGCGGGGGGAACTTTGCTGCTGACCGGACGCAGGCGGTCCCGAGGAACCGCATTGCCGGATGGGGCGCGGTCCGCTTGAGTTCGGCGCATGCTCCGCCGTCTGGCACTGCCGATCCTGCTTGTCGTTTCGATCCTCGTGGCGACCGCGGGGCTGATGCGGCTCCGGTTTGACACGGACATCCTTTCGATGCTGCCGGGAAACCTGCCCGAGGTGAAAGGGCTGAAGGTTTTCCACGAGGCGTTCTCCCGGAACAACGAGCTGGTGGTGCTCATCGAGGGCGGCGAAGAGGACGAGGGCCTGCTCGGAGAAGCGGCGAAGTCGCTGGGCGAACATCTGGAGGAAAAGGGCGTGGCGAAACGGGCGCGCTGGCAGCCGCTGTGGATGAGCGAGCCGGAAGGCCTGTCCGAGCTGCTGGCCTACCTGTGGCTCAATGGCGATCCGGCGGCGGTGGAGGCGCAGGCGGCAAAGCTTTCCCCGGAGTCTTCGCAGGCAACGATCAAGACCTCCCTGGACGATATCGCCACGGCGATGGAGGGCATGGACATGGTGATGAAATCCCATGATCCGCTGGGATTCCTCCGCCATCCGTCGGTCGCTGCGTTGACTTCCTCCGGCGAAGGGGGCGAGGCGTTCGAGAGCGAGGACGGCCGCGCCCACCTGTTGTTCGTGGAAGCTCCGCAGGCCATCGACGGCTACCGCAGCGCGGAGGCCTGGCTGATCAAGGTGAAAGCGGAGGTGGCGGCCTGGCAGAAAGCGGACGGGGGGAATCTGAAGCTCCGCTATACGGGAGAACCGGCGTTTTCCTCCGAGATCGGCCGGGCGATGGAGACGGACCTGAGCGGCTCCATCGCGATCACGCTGGGCCTCATCGGCCTTCTGTTCTGGTGGATGCAGCGGCGGCTGAGCCTGCTGCTGGGGCTGACGGTGATCCTGACGCTGGTCTTCGCGGTCGCACTGGGCGTGGCGGGATGGATGTACGGAAAGCTCAGCATCATCGCGCTGAGTTCGGCGGAAATCCTCATCGGCCTGGCAGTGGACTACGGACTGGTGATCTGCCAGGAAGCGAAAGTCACGGGGCACAAGGTGAAGCCACTGCGCGAAGCGAGCGGCAGGCCGGTGCTGTTCGGCGCGGTGACCACGGCGATTGTCTTTTCCGCGCTCAACCTCGGCGGTTTTCCCGGGATGGCGCAGCTCGGCTCGATCGTGGCGGTGGGTCTCGTTGCCGCGGCCATCCTGATGCTGGTGCTCTATCTGCCGTTCGTGGCGAAGTTCGGCGTGGACCGCGCTCCCGCGGTGGGAAGCGGCAGGCTGCTGCCGCGCTCGAAGGCGGCATGGTCGATCACGGCGGTGCTGGCCGTAGCGTCATTCACCGTGTTGTTCGTGATGGGGCTGCCGGGCATCGACTTCGACTCGAAGATCATGCGCCCGCGCAACAGCCAGGCAATGGAGGCCTTCGACCGTCTCCAGAAGGCATTCCCCGGCTGGAACAGCCAGACCATGGGCCTGGTGGTGGAGGCAGAAAGCGATGGCGAAATGCAGGCGCGGCTGGCGGAAGCGCACCGCCGGGTGGACGAGGCGAAGCAGGCCGGACTGGTGTCCGGGGTGAAGCTGCCGGATGGCTGGTGGCCGGATGCGGCGACCCAGGAGAAAAACCGGGCGCGGATTTCCGCGATGGCACAGGACCGGGAGCGGCTTCTGGCGGAAGCGGATGCCGCGGGATTCTCCGAAGAGGGCCTGGCGCTGGGACGCGGGGTGCTGGAGGCGATGGCAAAGCAATCCACCATCTCCGGAGTCGCCTTCCCCCAACTGGAATCCGCCCGGGAGGTGATGCGGTTGTTCCTGAACCGCGACGACAAGGGTGGCGGCTATGTGCTCGGCTCCGTGACCTCCGGTCCCGGCGTCGAGCCTGCGGCGAAGGACTACCCGGCGTTCAGCAAGCTGGCGGGTGACGGCATCTGGCTGAGCAGTTGGTCGCTGTTCAAGCCGGCGATCTCCAAACTGGTGGACGAGGACATGACCCGCATGCTGCTGCCGATGGGTATCCTCCTCGTCGGGATGATGGTCCTGATCTTCCGCCGGGCGGGCGACGTGCTGCTGGCCCTGTTCGCGATGGCTTTCAGCACGCTGATGCTGCTTGCCATCATGAAAATCACCGGCCTGCGGTGGAACTTCGTGAACCTGATGGCCACACCACTGCTGCTCGGCACGGGCATCGACTACGCCATCCACGTGACCCTCACGCTGCGGCGCACGGGCGGCTGTTTCAAGGAGCTGTGGAACGGGACGAGCAAGGCGCTGCTGTTCTGCGGCGCGTCGAATGTCATCGGCTTCGGCTCGCTCATCACCTCATCGAGCGAGGCGCTGGTGAGCCTGGGTTATGTCGCGGTGATCGGCATCACGCTGAGCATGGCGGTGTCCATCTTCCTGCTGCCGGGCTGGAAAACACGGCGGATCCCATGAAGGAGCAGACCGCCCGCGCCGCGCCGTCATTCCGGGATGCCCTGCGGTTCTGGTGGAAGCTCGGCTGGATCAGCTTCGGCGGACCGGCGGGGCAAATCTCCATCATGCACAAGGAGATCGTCGAGCGGCGTCGCTGGATGACGGAAGACCATTTCCTGCACGCTCTGAATTTCTGCATGCTGCTGCCCGGTCCGGAGGCCCAGCAACTGGCAACCTACCTGGGATGGCGGCTGCATGGGGCGAAAGGCGGAATCGCGGCGGGCGTCCTGTTCGTCCTCCCATCCGTCTTCATCCTGTTCGCCCTGAGCTGGCTCTACATGGCCGGCGGCGGAGTGGCATGGGTGGAGGGAATGTTCTACGGGCTGATCCCCGCCGTCATCGCCATCGTCGCCGGGGCGGTGAAACGGATCGGCTCAAAGGTGCTGAAAACACCGGGGCTTTGGCTGGTTACGGTGGCGGCGTTCACCGCCATCTTCGTGTTCAAGGTTTCCTTCGTCATCATCCTGGCGGTGGCGGCGCTCATCGGCCTGATCGGAGGGAAATTCATGCGGGAGCGTCAAACCGCAGCGGAATCCGCAATGGAGGAGGCTCCTCCGGAAGAGGCCGCCGTGGCTCTGCCTCCGGCCCCGAAGGGTAGCGTCGGGCGGACGGTGGCCATCAGCGTCGTCTGCCTCGCGCTGTGGTGGCTGCCGTTGCTGGCGGTGGGTGCATGGCTCGGCTGGGGAGGCGTGCATTTCAAGGAGGGCCTGTTTTTCAGCAAGGCGGCGCTGGTCACCTTCGGCGGCGCGTATGCGGTGCTGCCCTACGTCTCCCAGATGACGGTGGATCACTACGGCTGGCTGAGCCAGCGGCAGATGATGGCCGGGCTGGGCCTGGCGGAGACGACGCCCGGCCCGCTGATCATGGTGTTGCAGTTCGTGGGCTTCGTCGCGGCGTGGCAGCATCCGCCGGAAGGATGGAGCTCCCTGGCCGCCGCGACCCTGGGCGCGGGAATCACCACCTGGGTGACCTTCGTCCCCTGCTTCCTGTTCGTTTTTCTGGGAGCCCCCCATGTGGAGACGCTCCGCAACCGCCCCCGCATCTCCTCGATGATGACGGTCATGACCGCCGCCGTCGTCGGGGTGATCCTGAATCTGGCGGTCTGGTTCACCTGGCACTCCCTGTGGCCGGGGGGTGGAGCTTTCGATGTCTTCGCGGCGGTGGTCGCCATGGCATCATGGTTGGCGCTGGAGCGGTTCAATACCGGAGTGATCCCCACATTGGCCGCGTGCGCGGGGCTTGGCATCCTCTACCGGCTGGCCGTAGGATCGTGACCGAATGATCCAGGCTCTATCGATTTCTTTCCTGCTCAGCCTCACGGGCCTGGGCAGTCCGCTGCCCGCCGGGGCGGATCCCCACGTCATCCGCGTGGGGGAAACCTACTGGATGTATCCCACCGAGTCGGGTGCTCCCGAGCCCCTCTTCGCCGCCTACCGGTCCACGGATCTGAAGGAATGGAAGCGGGAAGCCGTCATCCTGAAGCTGTCGGACCTGCCGTGGGTGAAGGAAGACCCCGCCCCCAGAAGGCTGGCATGGGCACCGTCGATGCTGGAGAAGAACGGCCGCTATTATTTCTATTACTCGGTGGGACCACAGAGCGCCCAATTCCCCAGCCACATCGGCGTCGCAACGGGAGACTCCCCCACCGGCCCGTTCCGCGACAGTGGCGGCGCGCTGCTGACCGGCGGAAATGGCTTCGAAGCGATCGACCCGATGGCGTTCACCGATCCGGTAAACGGAAAGACCTACCTCTACACGGGTGGCAGCGACGGGGCCAGGCTCCGGATCTTCGAACTGGAGGACGAGCCGGTGAAGATACGGCGGGAGGTCCCGACCACCACCCCGCCGCATTTCACCGAGGGATCCTTCATGCACCGCCGCGGGGACACCTACTACCTCTCCTACAGCAACGGCCGGTGGAACCGCGATGAATACTCCGTCCACTATGCGACCGCTCCCTCCCCTGTGGGACCGTGGAAATACCGGGGGATGATCCTTTCCAAGGACGAGGAACGGCAGGGACCGGGCCACCATTCCTTCGTGGAATCTCCTGACGGCGAATGGTTCATCGTCTATCACCGCTGGGAAACGAAAGAGCGGCCGGGGCCTTACCGGGGCCGCAGGCAGATCGCCGTGGAAAAGATCCAATACGATGAAAAGGGCCTGATCCTGCCGGTGGTGATGACCGGTCCGGCCGGAGATTGAGCAAAGTCCCGCTCATCTTGAACAATCCCCCGCGAGCGCGGCTGGCGCGGGCGGGGTAGGATGGCGGCATGTTCTGCTCATGGAAGACCAGCCCCGCCGCGCCCTGCAGTTGCGCCTACCGTCTCCACAGCCCGGTTGACGAGCTGCTGAACCACCTCTGTTCCCTGGGGAAAGGAACGCTCATCCTGCGCCGGCCCGGCCTCAGTCTGGCGAAAGCCACGCGCTTCGGCCTCCACATCCGCAGCCGCTCCCATGACTGGAGCGTCCTCCACGACGCCATCAGCGGGCTGGAGACGGATCTCGCCCCGCCCCAGCACGCCTACCTGCTGAGGGAATTCCCGGACCAGTGCCCGCTGTTCGCGATGGGGCCTCCGGGAAAACCCATCGAGTTCACCGTCCGGCTGGATGGCCATGACTGGAACTCCCCGGCGGTCAGGGACATGCTTGCCCGCTTCGGTGGTGTCCCGCTCGATTGCGTGGAGAGCCACCGCCTGGGGGCGGGGGCCTGGTTGGACGAGTGGGAACAGGGCAAGCCCCCCTCACCCTCCTGCCTGGACACCATGGTCCACGAAACGAGCGGCGCGCTCCAGGCCTGCCGCCTGCTGGAGGTGGAGATCCGGACGAGCACGCAACGCAGCGAAGTCTGCTTCAGCCCGTCCTTCGTCGATGTGGAGGGATCCGTACTCCGCATCGCCGACCGCAGCCGGAGCCACATCGTCTATGCGGATGTGAACGCCGCCGAGTTCCGCCTCGCTCCCGCTGGCGCCCACTGCCTGCGCCTCTGCCACACCGCCTGAAATTCTTCATCCGATCCATGAATTCCCTCACCTCACACCGCTACCACCGCATCGAGGAATCCCCGGCGACCGTGCTCGCCGGACTCAGCAACATCACTCCGCTCTACCTCCACGCACGCAACTGGATGGCGGAAATGGCGGTCGTCACCGCCCTGTCCGACTCATTCCAGAGCGACGACGGATGGTTTTCCTTTCCCGAACAAGGGATGAACCTTTCGCTCGATGCGATGCAACACATGCACTGCGTGGCGATCAACCACCACGCACGGCCTTCGCTGGCGCTCGAAATCGCCACCCACGGCGAGCCGCGTGCCGTTTCCTTCGCCGCGATCCCCTCGCTCAGCGACCTGGGCGCCTTCCGGCATGCGCTGGACCATCATCCCTCCCAGCCCCTCACCTCCGGCCAATACCATGACTGGCGGACATCCCACCTGATCCGGCCCACCGCATGCTCGTGCTGCGCGGGCGCCGCGGAAGCCCGGCGCAAGGATCCCGGCAACAGTCCGCTGGCCCGCATCCTGGCCCACAGCATCCGTGAGGGGCACCAGCTTCACTGCCGCCTGCATTCACCATCCTTCCACTTCGCATTGAGCCTCACCCCGGCGGATCTGGTTCTGAACAAAGGCCACATCACCATCACCGGCGACGACTGCGCCAGCATGGTGGAGATCGACCCCGGCCTGTGCCACTCCCTCATGCTCCACCGCAAGGAGATCGATGCGGAGCCGATGACGGTGCTGCGGGTCTACAACTCGCTCGGTGTTCCGGAACTGGTGATCGAGACGCCCGGCTACGAAGCCCACGACCGGTGGCTGGAATTCTGCCGCGCTTCGTGAGTGAGGAGCGCGGACTTCAGTCCGCTTGGATTCGCAAGCCCCGGCGATTTCCAATCGCCATCATTGGAAGCAGTGAATCCGCGGTGATCCCTTTCCCGGTTTGGCAGGTGACGACAGCTGATTGCACTGATTTACCGAGAGGTGGCTCAGTCCTATATCCCGGTCAATCTGCTGTTGCAAAGATGCGGACTGAAGTCCGCGCTCCGTTGCCTCACTTCCCGTTGGTGACTTTCACTCCGTCGGCCACCTTGTCCGGAGGATGGAGGATGACGGTCTTGCCCGCTTCCAGGCCTCCGAGGATCTGGGCGGAGACGCCGTTGTTCTGGCCGATGGTCACCTTGGTCTCGCGGGCGATGCCGTTTTCCTCGGTGAATGTCATCCACTGGTTGCCTTTCCGGTAAAGCGCCCCGGTGGGGATCTGGAGGACGTCGTCCCCTTTCCAGGTGACGATGCGCGCCTCCACCCGGTAGCGGTCGCCGAAGGTGTGGCCGGCGGGGACGGGATCGAGGAAATCGACACGCACCTTCACCCGCTGCTCCTCCACACCGAGGGATGAGACTTTCGTGAACCCGCCGGGTTCCACGACGCTGACCTTTCCGCGCAGCGGGGTGCCGCCGCCCCATTGCTCGATGGAAACGTCCGACCCGGGAGCGATCCCGACGGCATCGCTGGAAAGCAGCTCGATCTCCGCCTCCAGGTCCTGGACATCCCCCACCTCCATGATGGGCAGGCCGGGCGTGACCGGGCGCTCGCTTTCCTCATAGACGTTGAGCACGAACCCATCGACAGGAGCCAGCACCTCGATGGGCTTTGCCTGGTCCGCCGATGGAGCCTGCGCCTGGAGCAGGGCGGCGCGGGCGACCTCCACATCGGAAGCGGCGGCGCGCAGAGCGAATTCCGCGGCATTGCGCTCGCGCTTCCTGACCTGGGCCTCGGCGGCGGCGATGTCGTAGTCCTGATCGGCGGCGGCACCGGACTGGCGGAGTTTCTCCTGCCGGTCGAGCTGCTTGTCGGCGAGGTCCATGGCGGCGGTGGCGCGGTCGAGATCCGCCTGTCGGGTTTCGCGGATGGCCTCGGACGCCTTGATGCGGGCTTCCGCCTCCGCCTTCGTGCGGGGGTCGAGGAAGTTCGAGGTGGATGCCTGGATCACGGCAAGCACGGTCTTTCCGCGGACGATGGGCGCTCCCGCGCGCAGTTCCACCCGGCGGAGGTAGCCCGCGACCGGCGGGGAGATGACATGGCGGTGGCGGATGCGCGTCTTGCCCTCCTCCACCACGGAAACGGTGAGCGGCCCGCGCTTCGCTTCCGCGGTGTCCACGACCAGCGGCTTCGGCTTCAGGCCGTAGATCACCGCGGCAACCAGAAGGAGGACGATCAACCAGGGAACCAGCTTGCGGATGGGGCCGCCTTTTTTTGATTTGGTGGATTTCATGGAAAAGGGGTGGTTCAGTCGCGGGCCTTCAGCACGCCGATGAGGTCGAGGTTCCTGATCCTGCGGCTGACGATGGCAAAGGAAAAGGTCGATGAAGCGAGCACGATGAGGACGGCGGTGGTGAAGGTGCGTGAGGTGAGGACCAGCGGCATGCGTACCGTTTCCGTACTGACACCCACGACCAGAAGGTTGGCAAGGCCGCTGCCGAAAAGAAGGCCGGCGGGGATGGCCGCGAGGGTGAGCATGGCCAGCTCCCCGATGAGCACACCCGCCACCTCCCGGTGGGTGAAGCCCACGACGCGCAGCGTGGCGAGATCCCTCCCCCGCTCCGACAGGGCGATGCGCGCGCCGTTGTAGACAACGCCGAAGGAGACGATGACCGAGAAGCCGAAGTAGATGAGCTGGATGCTGTCCATCATCTCGCCGGTGGATTTCCGGAAGCTTTCGCGGGCGGTCTGGGTGATGGAGAGGGAGGCGATGACCGGAGTCTCCCGGATCCTCTCAAGGAACAGATCCCAACTGGCGGAATCCACGGAGACATGCGCCCCGCTGACGGTTGGTCCCTCCTTCATTTCCCGGCGCAGGGCGTCGATGTCCATGTAGGCGGCGACACCGGCGTAGTCCGTGATGGTGCCGCCGATGGGGATCTCCAGGGTGGGCCTCCTGCCCTCCTGCACCTCCAGCCGGACGATGTCCCCCGGCACCACGCCAAGGATCTCCGCCAGCTTTGCGGAAACGAGGAGGCCGCCGGGAGGCAGCGCGACGGGCCGCCCCTTGTCATCCAACTGGCGGTTCAACCGAGGGTCCAGCGTGATGCCATTGATGCTGACGCGGCGCTCCCTGTGCCCGAAAATCATCCGGGCGGGAACCGCGCGGAACGGCTCGATGTCCATGACGCCGGGAAGGTGGCGCATGGCGTTGAGCGAGTGCGCGGAACCCGCCTCCACCAGGCCCAGCGTGGCCGTCTGGCGCTGGACGTGGGACCACTGGAAATCCATCAGGTAGGCGATGCCATCCCGCATGGCTCCCGGCACGATGGGGATGGCGGTGGCCAGTGCCAGACCCAGCGCGGTGAAGAGGGACTGGAAGGGTTTCCGCTCGATGTTGCGCAGGGCCATCCGGAACGACGGGGAGAAGAGATGGGCGAGGCCCAGCCGCTCGATGACGGTCGGTTTGAACTCCGTGGGTGGCTCCGGGCGCATGGCCTCCGCAGGGGCGAGCTTCACCGCCAGCCTCACCGCTCCGGACACGCCCAGAGCGACCGCACCGGTACTGATCACGAGCGAAATGGAAATGGCCCGCCAATCCGGCAGCAGTTCCAGCAACGGGAAGCGGAAGAACATGTGGTAGAGGTTCACCACGTTGGTCGCGAGGATCAGCCCGAGAACCCCGCCGAAGAACGTGGCGGTCGCCACGATGACCAGCGCGAACTTCATGTAGTGCCAGCCGACCGCCGCGGAGGAGTAGCCGAAGGCCTTCAACTGCGCGATCTGCTCCCGCTGGAGCTTCACCAGACGGGAAATCGCGGCGCTGGTCATGAACGCGGCGATGCCGAGGAAGATGGCGGGGAACACGACGGCGAACCCGCGGAGGATGCGCAGCTCGTCATCCAGCCGGAGGGCGGACGCATGGTCCTTCCTGCCATAGGCGATGAGGCCGCCATAGGGTTTCAGCAACCGGTCGATGTCCGCCATGACCGCGCGCTGGGAGGCACCCGGCGCGAGATCCACCGCCACATGGTTGAACGCGCCATCCAGGTCCAACGCGATGGAGAGGTCCCGCTCGCTCATCCAGAAGACGCCGAAGCGCTTGTTGTCCGGCATGGTGTCACCGGGCCGGGACTCGAAGACATACTCCGGGGAAAGCACGACGCCGGTGATCCACAGCCGCTCGCGCAGCCCGCGGATGGTCGCATCGATATAGTCTCCCGGACCGAAGCCGTGGGCCTCCGCGAACGCCTCACCGATGACGATTTCATTCTTCGCTCCGGGACGCGGCAACCGGCCGGAACGGATGAACAGGAGGTTGAGCGTCTGCGGCCGGTCGTCCGGCAGCGAATGGATGGTGCCGTCCGCAGGCTCTTTCATGCCGGGGATCTCCAGCACCGCGCTGCCTTTCACGCTGGTCTCCACGGCGGCGACACCGGAGATTTCGGCCAGCCTCGGGCGCAGGGAGTTCGGCGCGCGTTTCAGATCCGAGAAAACCTCAGCGAAGCGATGGTCCGCGTAGTACTGCGAGCGGGTGACATCCAGGGAGTGGATCAGGCTGCGGGCCATGATCATGACCGCCAGCCCGCACGCCATCACCAGCGCCACGGCGATCATCTGGCCCTTCATGGAGCCCAGGTCGCGGACCAGTTTTTTGTCGAGCGGGTGCATCGGGGATCACCAATCGAGGCTGGCGACGGGGTTCCGTTTCTCGTTGCGGTCGATCCGGGTGATGTTGCCGTCGGAGAAATGGATGACACGGTCCGCCATGCCGGCGATGACCGCGTTGTGCGTGATGATGACCGCGAGCGTGCCGAGATCCCGGTTCACCCGCTCGATGGCCTCCAGCACGGTCACACCGGTCTTCACATCCAGCGCGCCGGTCGGTTCATCGCAGAGCAGGACTTCCGGCTTTTTCGCGATGGCGCGGGCGATGGCCACCCGCTGCTGCTGCCCCCCGGAAAGCTGGGACGGGAAATGATCCATGCGGTCACCCAGACCCACCATGTCAAGCGCCTCCTCCGGCTCCATGGGGTCGCGGGAGATCTCCGTGATAAGCGCGACGTTCTCCCGCGAGGTGAGGCTGGGGATGAGGTTGTAGAACTGGAAGATGAATCCTGCCGCATCCCGGCGGAAATTCGTCAGCGCCTTCTCGTCGGCGTTCGCAAGGTCCTGGCCGCGATAACGGAGGGACCCTTCCGTAGGGGTGTCCAGCCCGCCAAGGATGTTCAGGAGGGTGGATTTACCGCTACCGGACGGCCCCAGCAGCACCACCAGTTCCCCCTCATACAGTTCCAGATCCACTCCTGCCAGTGCGACCACCTCGATCTCACCCGGATACACTTTCGTGATCCCACGGGCCACGAACAGGGGTTCGGTATCGCGCGGGGCAGCCGGTTCGTCAGGCACGTCCCAATGAGTCTCCGGAACCTCCGGCGGTCAAACCCGAAGTGGTCCGGAGGAAGCAGGTTGCGGACCCATTGGAGAAAATTTAACTTTCCCGAAATTTCTTCGCGCGTAAATTCATCCCCATGAGATTTGCCTGCGCCCTGCTGTTCGCCGCCGCATTGAGTTCGTGCAACACCACCATCGGTGTGGGCCGCGACATCAAGGAAGGCTTCATCTGGTCGAAAAACAAGATCCAGGAGAAGCGTGCCCAGAGCCAGCAGCAGCAGGATTACGGTGGCTATCAGGACGACGGTGGCGCACCGGTCTATTGAGGTTGAACCAGTCCGGTTGACGTTTTCGTCGTGGCGGGTTCCACTTTCCTCAGTAGTATATATTCAATTTGATCGAAGTTCGTTTCAACCGCGGCATTTTCCTGCCGGATCTGGACCTATGGCTGGATCCCTGGGACGCGAAGCCGCGTGCCTTTGTTTCCCACGCGCACGCGGACCACTTCGCCCGGCATGAATCCGCGATCTGCTCCGACGTGACCGCACATCTGGTGCGGAGGCGGTTCCATCTGGCGGAAAACCGGCTGGTGGCAACGCCCTTCCACGTGCCGATCATCGAAAACGGCTACCGCCTGCGGCTGCTGCCGGCGGGCCATATCGCGGGCTCCGCGATGCTCCATGTCACCCGGATCAAGGACAACGCGAGCCTCCTTTACACGGGGGACTTCAAAACGCGGCGCGGACGGACGGCGGAGCCGGTGAATTTCATCAACGCGGACACGCTCATCATGGAGACGACCTTCGGCCTGCCGATGTTCGAGTTCCCCAATCCGATGGAGATCGAATCGTCGATCCTGCGTTTCGTGAACGACGCGTTCACGGATGGGGAGACGCCGGTGCTGCTGGGATATTCCCTGGGCAAGGCCCAGGAGGCGTTGGCGTTGCTGGCCGAACACCAGATCCCTGTGATGCTGCACCCCAGCGTGGCGGAAATGACCTCCGCCTGCCGGGATGCGGGCGTGGATCTGCCGGAACCGGTCATTTTTGAAGGCAGCATACCGGCCGGGATGGCACTGATCGCCCCACCGAATGCGGTCCGCTCACGCGCGCTGCGCGGCCTGAAGGCGAAACGGGTGGCGATGCTGAGCGGCTGGGCGATGCAACCGGGCGCGAAATACCGCTACCGTGTGGATGAGGCCATCCCCCTGTCCGACCATGCCGACCACCCGGGGCTGATGGAGTGCATCCAGCGGGTGCGTCCGAAGCGGGTGCTGACGGTACACGGCTACGCGCTGGAGTTCGCCGCCGAGCTGCGGGCAAAGCGGATCGACGCGTGGAGCGCGACCGGCAATGACCAACTGGAGCTTTCCATGGGCGAGGCATCCCGGCGCCTGACCACCTCCTCCACCCCGCGCTACAACCGGGTGATCTGCACCTTGGCGGACTTCAGCGACCTCTGCCGCCTGGTGGGTGAAACCAGCAGCCGTGTGGCGAAGGTGAAGTTCCTGGCCTCCTATCTGGCAGGATTGGAAAGCGACCATGACCTGCGGCTGGCGGCATTCTGGCTCACGGGCGAGGCCCTGCCCCGGCGCAGCGGGCGCCGCCCCCTGCACGCGGGCTCGTCCACCATCCGGCGGGCGCTGGTCTCCATCCCCGGCACGCGGGAGGAGCGCTACCGCGAGATCTCTTTGGCACAGAATGACGCCGCCCGCACCGCCCGGTTGGTGCTGCAGGAACTGCCACTGAAACCGGAGCCGCTGGACCTCCCCGGACTGGAGAAATTTTTCCTCTCACTCGCTGGGGCGGAGGGTTCGCTCGACCGAATCGACAAACTGGCCTCCCGGCTGGCGGCGCTGCACCCCATGGAGGGAGAGACGGTGGTCAAGCTGCTGACCGGCGACCTGAGGATCGGCCTCAAGGAAGGTCTGGTGGAGGACGCCATCGCGCTCGCGTTCAAGACGGACCCGGCGGACGTGCGGCATGCGAACATGCTGACGGGCAACATCGGCGAGACGGCCGTGCTCGCCCGTTACCAGCAACTGGACGAGGCGACGCTGAAACCGATGGTGCCGGTGAAATGCATGCTGGCCGCCCCGCTCGAAAGGGATGGGGACAGCGACCTACCCCTGTTCGACCAACTTCCATTTCCATCCCCGGTCTGGCTGGAACCGAAGTACGACGGAATCCGCGCGCAGCTCCACAAGTCGGGCCATGAAGTTGCACTCTTTTCACGTGATCTCCGCCCCCTCAACGACGAGTTCCCCGAGCTGATCTCTGCCGCCATGCGGCTGGAAGGGGACTTCGTCCTCGATGGCGAACTCATCGCCTACGCGGAGGGGCGCAAGCTGGGCTTCGCCGACCTGCAGAAGCGGCTCGGCCGCACCACGGCCAGTGCGGATCTTTTCCTGACGGATGCGGACCATGATCTTTCGGTGCCGCTGCGCTTCGTGGCGTTCGACGTGCTGTGGCTGAACGGGGCCGATCTGCTTTCCAACTCCCTGACAGAACGCCGCGCCCACCTCAACCATCTCAATCTCACCGGCCCTTTCGAGACCATCCCCGTCCACATGGCGGCGGATGCGGGCGAGATCGAGGCCCGGTTCAAGCAGGCGCTGCAGGAAGGCCACGAAGGATTGATCGCGAAGGATCCCGATGATCCCTACTCCCCCGGCCGTCGCGGGAAATCATGGATCAAGCTGAAGGGCGTGATGCCGACGCTGGACTGCGTGGTGGTCGCCGCGGAGCAGGGGCATGGAAAGCGCTCTGACGTGCTGTCCGACTACACCTTCGCCGTGAGGGATGAGGAAAGCGGCGAGCTGAAGGTGCTGGGCAAGGCCTACTCCGGCCTGACAGACGACGAGATCGAGGACCTGACGGAACACTTCAAGCGCCACACGCTGCAGACGGAACGGCGCAAGCGGTTGGTGGAGCCGAACCTGATCCTGGAGATCGCCTTCGACGCGATCCGGACCTCCCCGCGCCATGACTCCGGGCTGGCACTGCGGTTCCCGCGCATCAAATCCATCCGGCGGGACAAGACGTTGGATGAGATCGACACGCTGCAATCGGCGCGGGCGCTGGTCGGTTAGACCGGGCCGGGTTCATCCCACCCGGCGGCGGCGGACTCCGAGAGCCGTCGCACCGAGAAGCACCAGAACCGAGGAAGCTACGCTGCGGTATTTCGATAAATCTCGATTTCACTGGAGATCCCCACCACAAACCATTTCCCATCCCGGGAAAGCGCAACTCCTTTAAGATCTTCCTCATCAGAACAGATCTCCTCATCAATGCCTTCTCTCGTTATGAGCGCCCTCCAAGCATATTCATTCCGCTCAACACGACATTTCAACATTCCGTTGGCAGCCTCCTCGTATGCAACACCGCCGTGTAAACCGACGATATCGAAAGTTTCATTCTGAAGAGGACCAATACCTTCACAACGATTGTCGTCCGGTGAGTACCAAGCCCGCCCCGCCCAATCTTCATAATCTCTCGCAATACGTTCACCGGATTCGAGCTTAAACAAGCCACGACCGCTGTGCGACACTGCGAGAAGGTAATGGTTGGCGCGATCAAACCCGATTGCGACCAAACCTCCCATCACAATCGACTTATGGTGTATCCATGACATTTTGTAATATGAAATAAAAAAAGCGGCGATCACCTGACCGCCGCTTCTTTCTCAAAGATCAGTGATCTGTGGCTTTCTCCGCTCCGAGGCCGGTGTGGGCGCGGACGCTGAACTCCGCGAACTTCGCTTCGCTCTCCGGTTCCTTGCTGATGAGGCTGCCGATGATCGCCGCGATGAAGCCGATCGGGATGCTGACGATGCCCGGGTTGTTGAGCGGGAAGATCGCGTCCATGCCCATCAGGTTCTTCATCACGCTCGGGCTGAGGACGATGAGGATGATGCTGCTGGAAAGCCCGGCCATGAGGCCCCAGACGGCGCCGCTGGTGTTGAACTTCTTCCAGAAGATGGTGAGGACGATGGCCGGAAGGTTCGCCGAAGCGGCCACCGCGAACGCGAGGCCGACGAGGAACGCCACGTTGATCTCCTTCAGCAGGATCGCGAGGATGATCGACATGGCGCCGACGACGAACGCGGCGATCCGGGCGACCTTGACCTCCTTGTCCTGGGACACCTCCTTGCCGTGCTTGAGCACGTTCGAGTAGAAGTCGTGGGCGAAGGAGGTGCTGGCGCTGATGGTCAGACCGGCGACCACCGCCAGGATGGTGGCGAAGGCAACGGCCGAGATGAAGGCGAAGAAGATGTTTCCGCCCAGCACGTGCGCCAGCTCGGGAGCGGACATGTTCTCATTGAATCCGAGGATCTCCTGCGGGCGGAGCAGCGTCAGCGCGCCGAAGCCGAGGAAGGTGGTGAGGATGTAGAAAATGCCGATGATGATCATCGCCCAGACGACCGAGACACGGGCGGTCTTCGCGTCCGGCACGGTGTAGAAGCGGACCAGCACGTGCGGCAGGCCGGCGGTGCCGAGCACCAGGGCGAGACCGAGCGAGATGAGGTCGAGCGGACCCCACTTGCTGATGTCCATGCCGAACTTCATCCCCGGATCGAGGAAGTTCTTGGTCACTTCCACGCCGGTTTTCGCGTCGGTATATTTGTGGGAGGCGACGGCGTCGAAGAAGGCGGGGAAGCTGAAGTTGAACTTCTGCATGACCAACACGCTGAGCAGGATGGTGGCCCCCATGAGCAGCACCGCCTTGATGATCTGCACCCAGGTGGTGCCGTGCATGCCACCGAAGATCACATAGACGATCATCAGGACGCCGACTCCGGCGATGGCGACGTTCTGTGAGATCCAGGGATAGTCCTCCTTCAGCAGCATGTTCACCAGCAGGCCGGCGCCGCTCATCTGCGCCACCATGTAGAAGGTGGAGACGGTCAGCGTGCTGACGGAGGCGGCCGCGCGGACCGGACGGGCTTTCAGCCGGTAGGCCAGCAGGTCCGCCATGGTGTACTTGCCCGCGTTCCGCAGCGGCTCCGCCACGACGAACAGCACCGTGAGGTAGGCGACGAGGAAGCCGACGGAATACATGAAGCCGTCGTAGCCGAAGAAGGCGATCATCCCGGAAATCCCCAGGAAAGACGCGGCCGACATGTAGTCACCGGCCACGGCGAGGCCGTTCTGCCAGCCTTTGATGGAGCGTCCGGCGGCGAAGTAGGCGCTGGAGCCGGTATTCTTTTTCGCACTCCAGACGGTGATGCCGAGCGTGGCGATCACGAAGGCGAGGAACATTGCGATGGTCATGGGCGGAAAGGGATCAGTGGGTTTCGTGTTTGATGATCTCCGCCGCGGCGCGGTCGAAGGTGGCGGCTTTCCGCATGTAGACCCATGCCATGCCCCAGGCCATGAAGAACTGGGAGAGGGCGAAGAGGTAGGCCACGTTGATCTTGCCGAAGACCGGCTGCTTCATCAGTTCGAGGTGCCAGCCCACGAAGTAGAGGAGCGCGAAGTAGTAGACGAGGAAGAAGATGCAGCAGGGGATGGTGAATCTTTTCTTCGCCGCCAGGAGCTCCTGGAACTCCGGCTTGCGGGACAGGGCCTCCCAATCGGGCCGGGTGGATGGGTTGTTTGCCATGGGGTATCCCCACCGACTAACAGCCCGGCCGGACCGTGTCAAACAACGGACTTCCGGAGGCACGGGTTATTTGGGGGATGTCAGGGGTCGGGCGCCTAGGGAACGCCAGTTTCGAGCATCCACTTGTCAGTCGCGGTTTCCGGCTGCGGGTCGCGCATCGAGGATTGGATTATTCGCTTCCTTGGTCCTCCAAAAGCCGAGGCGAAAAATCTCGTTGGAAGCGTAAAGAACAAAATTGGGGCCAGCACTCGAATAGTCCCATCCATTGTTGATCGCCTCACGAATGCACCACTCCACCTCATGACGGGTGACCGTGGGATAATACCGGAGTTCTCCGAAATCAGTCACAGGCCACACCGACCTATCCTTCTGTATAAGCCCCTCCACAATCATCTTGCTCGCATTGTGGTTCTCACTCTGAACGGTGATATTGAGTGAGCCGATAGACCCCTTCGCTCTCGGGCGTCGTCGACACCTTGTGTCGAAATGGATTGTTTCCGACAACCACTCGCCGCGATTTGTGCTTTGAGATCATTCTTTGCCAAACGTCAGGGATCAATCTCCGTCGGAGGTTTACCTCCTACTCTCAGCAGTTTTTCCTATATTTCATGAGCTGCCCGTGAATGCAACAAACAGAATAGAACCTTCATCAAGAACCCAAAGTTCCACCCCGCCGCAGGATACGTTACTCCCGGGGATCTCTTTTTCCGGAAGCAATCCACCGTATGGTCCTCCACCATCCCCACCTCCTGCATGAAGGCATACATGGTGATGGAGCCACCGAAGTTAAAGCCCGCCTTCCGAACGGCCTTCAAGATTGCGTCGGATCCATGGTCTTTGCCGGAAGATCCCCGTCATTGACGATGACTCCCGTAGTTTGGATTTCGGCTGTTGTGCCTCACTGCCGTGACTCTGACGGTCGTGCTGAAGACCCGGAATAAGAAGTGATACGGAAATCGGCTGAGATTCCCACGACGGCGGCCACTCGGATCGAAATGGTGGCGGGATGGGAACTCGCGGGCGTATTCCAATGCCTCCGTGAGTTCGATCCAGAAATCGTCAGCGAGGATCCGGGAAATTCCCTGATAATAGGCGAGTATCTCCCGGACCTCCGCAGGAACATCGGGATGGTAGGAGAGCGACCTCATCAACGACCGACCGCCGTTAAAAATTCCGCGTGATTCAGGGCAGTTACCTGACCTGAATCCAATTCGGCCTCCCGGCGATCAACTTCATCATCATCCGGCCCCAAAGGACACGACGAGAACGACGAGAGAAGGTGGGCGACCAATCCGGCACGATCCTCGTTGCTCAGCTCGTCAGCAGCCTTCTGAACTTCGAAAAGCGTTGCCATGGGGGGAATTCTACACTGCTGGTGATAGGTTTCAATCTATTAGCGGAACTCAAGACCTCATCCCCGAGAGATCTCCTTTTTTCGGAAGCAACCCACTGTGTGATCCTCCACCATCCCAACTGCCTGCATGAACGCGTGCATGGTGGTGGAGCCGACGAAGTTGAAGCCGGCCTTCCTCAGTGCCTTTGAGAGCGCGTCGGACTCAGGGGTCTTCGTTTGGAAATCCGCCATCATCTTGAAGCGGCTGCGGCGGGTCTTGCCGCCGACGAAGCTCCAGAGAAACTCCACCGGGTTCTCCAGTTTCAGCCAGGCCTGGGCGTTCGCGCGGATGGCGAAGATCTTCCCGCGGTGGCGGATGATGCCCGGGTCCAGCACCAGTTTCTCAAGCTGGGCGTCCGTCATCTTCGCCACCTTCACCGGGTCGAAGTGGTGGAAGACCTTCCGGTAGTGCTCCCGCTTCTGGAGGATGGTCCACCAGGAGAGTCCGGCCTGCATGCCCTCCAGGCAGATCATTTCAAAAAGCAGCCGGGGATCGCGCGTCGGCACGCCCCATTCCTCGTCATGATACTGCGTGTATAACGGACGATCCGCGGGGAGCCATGGGCAGCGGCATTTTCCATCGGGGAAATCATTCATAGCCCGAAAATAGTGTTCATCAGAACTCTTTCCGCAAGTGGATTCGGCGGAATGACGGCATTTCCGCCACACCCCCTCCGAATCACGTCTTGCCCCCCGTTCCCCCGCCTGCTTCCATCCGCGCTCCCAACCCGCGTACCTTTATGGCCAACAAAGACAACACCGACCCCGCCCGCATGGAAAAAATCGTGTCGCTCTGCAAGCGCCGCGGATTCATCTTCCAGGCTGGCGAGCTTTACGGCGGCCTCAACGGCGTGTGGGACTACGGTCCGCTCGGCGCGGAACTGAAGCGCAACCTGAAGGACTTCTGGTGGCGCAAGACCGTGCAGGAGCGCGATGACGTGCTGGGCATGGATGGCTCCATCCTGACCATGGAACAGGTGCTCGTCGCCTCCGGCCACGTCGGTGGCTTCTCCGACCCGATGTCCGACTGCCTCCTTTCCAAGGCCCGCCTCCGCGCGGACCAGATCCCCGCCCAGGACGGCACCGCCGTCTGGTTCAGCGGCGCGAAGCACCCGGCCTCCAACTGGAGCGTGCAGCGCGAGTTCGCCGTACTCATCGCCCCCGGCAAGGAAGTCGGCGAGGCGCACAAGACCGCCCGCAAGTACTACGCCGAATTCAACCCGGACAAGAAGATCTCCCCGAAGGAACTGGAGCTGGACGAGGTGCGCCGTGAGGAACTCACCGGCACCACCCGCTTCAATCCGGAGAACGGCTCCCTCCTCACGGAGCCACGCCAGTTCAACCTGATGCTGCAGACGAACTTCGGCGCGACGGGCGAGCAGATCGCCTACCTCCGCCCGGAGACCGCCCAGTCGATCTTCGTGCAATACAAGAACGTGCTGGATTCCAACCGGGTGAAGCTGCCGTTCGGCATCGCCCAGGTCGGCAAGTCGTTCCGCAACGAGATCAACCCACGCAACTTCACCTTCCGCTCCCGCGAGTTCGAGCAGATGGAGATCGAGTATTTCTGCCATCCGGACGACGGCCTGCGCCTGACCGACGAGTGGCTGGAAACCCGCCTTTCCTTCTACGAAGAGATCGGCATCCCGCGCGCGAAACTCCATATCAACGACATCCCGGATGGCGAGCGCGCCTTCTACTCGAAGAAGACCTACGACATCGAATACGAATTCCCCTTCGGCGTGCAGGAGCTGGAAGGCGTGGCCTACCGCACCGACTATGACCTGGGTGTTCACCAGAAGTCCGCGGGCAAGCCGCTGCTCTACTTCGACGAGGAGACGAAGGAAAAGTTCCTCCCGCACGTGGTGGAGCCGTCCGCCGGTTGCGACCGCACCGTGCTGGCCCTCATCTGTGAAGCCTTCGACGAGGAGACGCTCACCGATGAAAAGGGCAAGGAGGACGTCCGCACCGTGCTGCGCTTCAAGCCGTCCATGGCTCCGGTGAAGGTCGGCATTTTCCCGCTTCTCAAGAAGAACGAGGAACAGGTCCGCATCGCCCGGGAGATCCAGAAGTCCCTCCAGAAGTGGTTCCCCGTCTCCTACGACGATGGTGGTGCCGTCGGCCGCCGCTACCGCCGCCAGGACGAGGTCGGCACGCCATTCTGCGTGACCGTCGATTTCGAAACCATCGGCCAGGGAGAAGGCGAAGGCGCCGAGGCGCTGAAAGGCACCGTCACCATCCGTCACCGTGACTCCATGGAGCAGGAGCGCATCGCCATCGACGCGCTGCTTCCATGGTTGCTGGAGCGCGTCCGCTGAGACCGCCCGGTAACACCCCTCAAAAGAAAACGCGGATCCGGCAACCGGGTCCGCGTTTTTTTTGTTTCGGAGGGTCTTTGGTTTTCAGTCACGGCCGCAGTGTTCCAAACGCCGGGATCCCGTTTCCGGCGGAATCTGGCCCGGAATCCGCTTTTCCGCCGGTGACTCAATCCGCCGCACCCCCGGACGTTTCCATGATCCGCCCCGCCATCATCATCGCTTCATTCGCCAGCCTGCTGCTCACCGCCGTCCCTTCGCGCGCCCAGTTCGAGGTCACCCACCCGGCCATCGCGGGCGCGGAAAAGTCCGCCAGCGCGGTGACCGCGGACCGCCGGCACATGGTCGCGGTGTTGTCCGGCACCACACCCTCCGCGCTCACCGTCTACCGCCAGGTATCCGACCAACCGTCCGTGGCGTGGGATGCGGTCACTAGCTTCGCCTTGGATTCGCAGGCACCCTACCACTACCGGGTGAAGTCCGGCAATTCCACCACGTGGGTCGCCTGGCAGGGCGAACCGACAGCAGGAGGTGCGCGCATCATCCAGATCCGCCGCGTCTTTCCGACCGTCGGCCCGGTGGAAATGGTCACCGGCTCCGCGGATCAAGCGTCCGGCTTCGATCTCGCCATCGATGATCAGGACCGCCCGTGCATCGCATCCTACAGGACCACCACCGCCGCCCAGCCGAACCTCGTTCCTTTCATCCGCATCCACCGCCGCAGTGCCAGCGGCACCTGGGAATACGAGCTGGCCGCTTCCTACGAGGAGGAAATGATCGCCAAGCCGGAAGAGATCGCCATTACCACCCGCGGCAACAAAATCCATGTGTTCGACGTCGCGTGGGCGCAGATCACCTTCTCCGGCATCTCCCTCCGCCAGTCCACCCTCTATCACACGGAGATCAACGCGCCCGGCACGCTCGCCGCCGCGACCTACGATTTCCGCACCGTCGCCAACGAGACGTCCAGCACTTCGGAAGGTCTCCGCCCCGCCATCTTCCGGGTCTCCGCCGCCGTCGCGCCGGATGGTGCGCCCGCTGTCAGTTACTCCCACACCGGATCCAAACAGGTGAAGTACTCGGCACTCAGAGGCTCCACATGGACGGGGGAAACACTCGTCCAACCGAACGGTGAGATCACCGCCGAGTATCTGGATGAAACGCAGATCGGCATTGATCCCGCAGGGCGTGCACAGGTGGCGTGGCGTTCCAGCACTTCCGGCTCGCTCGCCCGATCCGCGCGTCTCAGCGGTGGTTGGTCCACCAGAACCGTCTCCACCACCAAGCTCGCGAATCCGTCCTTCACGCTCGATGCCCTCGGCAACGCGCACTACAGCGGCGTGGATCTCACCGTCCCCGGCCGCGTCACCGCGCTCCGTCCCAGCGCCATCACCGATGCGGATGGCAACGGCTACACCCGGCTGGAGGAGGACGCATTCCTCATGCCCGGCGGCGGTAGCACGGCAAACGCACCCGCCCAACTCATCGTCACGGTGGACGGGAAACGCTATCCCGCCATCCGTTACTATAGCTCGCCGGAAGCATTCGCCGCCCCCGCCAATCCGTTCACCAACGGCGGCTACCAATACACCGTGGAGATCTCCACTGACCTGGTCACCTGGACCACCGCCCCGTCCTCGCTGGTCCACCACCAGACCGACACCGAAAACCCGGAGCACACCATGAGCATCTGGCGCTCCAGTGTTCCGCTCGATGAAAACCCGAAGCAGTTCCTCCGCATGCGGGTGAACGGCCCGGATTGACCGCTCACAGCAACCCTTCCCGCAGCGCCTTCGCCACCGCGCCGCCCAGCGTGTTCACGTGGAGCTTGCGGTAGATCCGCCGCAGGTAGTTGTCCACCGTGTGGACGCTGAGATCCAGGCGGTCGGCGAGTTCCTTTTTGGTGAAGCCGTCCGCGAGCAACCGCAGCACATCCCGCTCCCGGTCGGAAAGCCCGACGTCCGATGTCGGGGAAGGAAGCTTTGAAAAACGGTCCAGCACCAGGCGCGCGATCTCCGGCGTCATCGGGGAGCCGCCCTGGCTCACCTCACGGATGGCGGAGAGGACACGCTCCATCGGCTCGGACTTCAGCAGGTAGCCGGACGCTCCGGCGCAGATCGCCTGGAAGACATTCATCCGGTCATCGAACACGGTGAACACCAGGATCTCCGCGGACGGTGCGGCGTCCTTGAACCGGCGGATCCCCTCCAGCCCTGACATGCCGGGCAGCCCCAGATCCATCACGACGACGGCCGGGGCCGTCCCGCCGCCCAGCGCGGACAACGCATCCTCGCAACTGCCGAAGGATGCGACATCCCCGGCGACGGACATGCCGATGGCTTCGCAAAGCGTGGCCCGCAGCCGCGCATGGTCCTCCACCACCCACACGGTGGCATCACTGGCATTCGTGCCCGTTTCCGCGCTCATGAATGATGGTATGGCATGTTGAGTCTGATGCGAGTTCCCTCACCCGGGTTGCTGTCGATTTCGAGATCCGCGCCCATCGCCTCCGCGCGCTCGCGGAGATGGCGCAGGCCGGTCCCGGAGGAAGAAGCCGCAGCTTTCCCATCGAAGCCCTTCCCGTCATCCTCGATCCGCAGCAGCAGCAACGCCTCCCACTGCAGGGTGACAAGGATCATCGCAGGCTTCCCGTGGCGGCGCGCATTGGTCAGCGATTCCTTGAGGAATGCCACCAGATCCCGCGCTTGCCCGATCTCCGGTTTTCCCGCCGGTGGGTTGCCCTCCACTTTCACCTCATGTCCCGTGCCTTCCAACAGACGGCGGCTGATCGCTTCCAGCCGCAGCGACAGATCCTGCCAATCGCCACCCGCCTTCGGCGAAAGCAGCCACACGATGTCGCGCATCTGGTCCAGTGTCTCCCGCGCCGAGTCTGACAGGTTCTGCAGCCGCTCGGAGGTGAGTTCGGCGCGGTCCAGTTTCTGCCGCGCCAGATCTCCCTGCATCGCCAGATGGCTCAGGCTCGCGCCGATCTCGTCGTGCAGGTCCCGCGCGATGCGCTCGCGCAGTTCCTCCTGTTGCCGCTGCGACCTGCGGCGCTGCCATGCGACCACCGCACCGGCCAGGACGATGGTGGCCCCGGCGATGATCGCCGCCCGCATCCCGAAAGCGGCAGCGTCTTCCTTTTCCCTCACAGCGATCTTCCGGCGGATCTCATCCGCCTGCAGCCGCAGCGCCTCCGAGCGCTCGATCCCATCCAGCCACGCATCCCATGACAGCAGCGGATGGGAGCTGGAAAATCCATCCGTGAGCGCCTCCGGAGACCACAGCGGACCGCGGACTTCATCCGATACCGTGACCGTCGCCCCCGCCGCCAGGTTCGTCCCTTGGTGCCAGCACTGGATCTCGCTCAGGGCAAACAGATAGTCGGAGCGCCCGCCCCGGCTGGATCCCTGCCGCCACAACGCGTCGCACACCACACGGACACGGCGCGCATTGATGCCCTGCGTTTCCTTCATCACCGGAGCCGCCCCGGGATTCGGCAGCGCCTCCGCCGGAAATGGCGGGCTGTTTTCCTTCAGGATGATCGTTTCATCCTCCGTCCCCGGATCGGCGATGACATTGAAATGTGTCGGGAAGCCGTAGCCATGGAACGTGATCCCCTCCCGCGGCGCGGCGGGAACCAGATGAACCGCATCAATGGGCCGCCGCACTCCCAGATCCACCTCCACCCAAACAGAGCCATTCACCTCGGGGTCCTCTCGCGGGGAGGTCTGGTAGCCTTCCGTCGGTGAAGTGCCCGGCCCCTGCAGCGGCTGGCACCAGAAGTAACCATCCACCAGGTTCATGCCCTCCCACGCCCGCGCACTGGCCAGCGCCGCGCTGTGGGTGATAGGCCGTCCGAGCGCGGCATTGCCACCGTTCTCCATCACCACGATCTCACCGAGGCGGAACGATTTCCTGCCCGATCCATCGTCGCGGAAGCCGGACACGTTCAGCCGCAGGAACCTCCCGGAGGCACGGTTCCCCTCCAGTATGAGGAACGGAAGCCGTTCACCCGCACCGGGGGACGTTTCCTTCCAGTCGGCGATCTCGATGCTGGCGGAAAACTCCGGCGTCTCGTCGATCTCGATGTCGAACGCCGATGGAAATCCATTCGGCGGCGAGTTCTCCCCGGCCGGTGGCCGGGCCGGGAACAAGGCGATCCGTTCCGGCGTCACCGTCCTGCCGAAGTCGATCACCACCCATGCCGGGTCCGCCTCAAATCCATGGTGCCCGATCCGGGCCGGTGTCTGCTCCGCCGCCGTCACCGCAGGCAGTGAGGCGCGCTCCTTCTCGATCTCCGCAAGCCGCCGCTCCAACGGCTGCGCCACTGCCACCGCGGAGAGCGCGGACAGCCAGAAAATGGGACGGAGAAAGGTCATCGGACGGGGCAACGGACGGCAGCCTGACAGGAAACAGGCCACCGCGCATGTGACGGATTCTCGTGGCATGACAAGATCCCGTCGAGCGCCCAATGTCAGGGGACCCCATGATCCGCCTTTCCTTCATCGCCGCCGCTTTTCTCTGCCCGACGCTTCTTGCGGCGGAAGCAATCCGCGGGATCGATCCGAAGGTCGCCGCGACCCTGGAGAAGCACTGCAACCGGTGCCACAACGAAAAGAAGGACAAAGGCGACTTCCGGCTCGATGACCTGCCGCCGGACTTCACCGCCGAGATGATCGCCCAGAAATGGGCGCAGGTCATGTTCCGCATCAACACCGGTGAGATGCCGCCGGAGGATGAGGAGCCGATGGCACAGGATGAGATCGGCGTGGTAGTGGACTGGATCGCCACCCGCACGGAGGAAGGCCGGGCCGCACGGCATGCCGCGCGCGGACCGGTGGAACACCACCGCCTGAGCCGAACGGAGTATGCGAACACCGTCCGCGACCTGCTGGGCGTCCACTATGATGTCTCCGCCCCTGGTGCCCTCAACGTGGACCCCATGTGGCACGGCTATGACCGCATCGGCTCGCTGCTCACGCTTTCACCGTCGCATGTGGATCGCTACCTGAAGGCGGCGGACCTCGTGCTGTCCCGCGCCTATCCGGAAACGGAGCCGAAGGTTTTCAACAAGCGGTTCGACTCCATCGACATCCGCTACACCCGTTACCGGAGATACACCCGCGAGCAGATCGTGGAATTGGGCATCGCCGACAAGGTGCGTGCACCACTCTGGCCGAAGGGTGCCTTCGCCGGACTGCAACCGCACTGGCTGCCACGCGGACAGCAGCCCGGCATCTACAAGGCGCGCATCCAGCTCAGCGGACTGCCCGGTCCGGACGGCACCGCCCCCCACCTCACCATCTGGGACGCCAACAGGAAGCGTGCCTTGTTTGATGAGGACGTGATCGCCCCGGAGGACAAGCCGGTCATCCTCGGGTTCGAGGCGTTCCTTGACATGCCCGCGAACATCGAGATCCAGAATGAACTGCCGCTGCCATTTCCGAAGGACGGCAACCACACCCGCAACGTGCTGGACCACCAGGACCACGGCTTCTTCATCCACTCGAAGGATGGGTCGATGCTGAACCCCACCGCCTACAAGCTGTTCGATGATGACGGCAAGCCGATCTACCCCATGCTCATCGTGGACTGGATCGAGTGGGAAGGCCCGGTCAGTTCCGGCAGGGACATCGAAAAGCGGAAGGATTTCCTCCCGGCGAGTGAGGAGGAACCGGCAGTGCGCGCCGCCCTCCACCGCTTCGCCACCCGGGCATGGCGGAAGCCTCCGGAAGACGGACAGCTCGACCGTTACATCGCGCTCATCGCGGCGGAGAAAGCGGCCGGGGAAAGCTTCCGCTCCGCTTTCAGGACCGCGATGGCAGGCATCCTGACGTCGAAGAATTTCTACTACCTCAAGGAAGGCTCACCGCATGAAAAGCGGACCCATCTGGATGACTGGGAGCTGGCGTCGCGACTCTCCTATTTCCTCTGGAGTTCCACGCCGGACGCCGCGCTGCTGGAGGCGGCGGGGAATGGCAGTCTCGGGACACCGGACGGGCTGCGCGGCCAGTTCCAGCGGATGATCGCGGACCCGAAGGCGGAGCGCTTCATGGAGGATTTCCCGCGCCAGTGGCTCCAGCTCCACCGTGTCGGCATGTTCCCACCTGACCCGAAGCTCTATCCCCAATACGACCTGTGGCTGGAGAAAAGCATGGTGGGGGAGTCCACCGGCTACTTCCGGGAGATGTTCGCGGGCAACCTGCCGCTGCGGGAGTTCCTGGATTCCAACTGGACCATCATCAACCCGAGGCTCGCCAAATTCTACGGACTGCCGTCGCCCGCCTCCTCCGGTTTCCAGAAAGTCTCCCTCCGTCCGGAAGACAACCGGGGCGGCCTGCTGACCCAGGCCTCCACGCTGATGCTCACCTCCGATGGCACGCGCCACCGCCCCGTCCATCGCGGAGTCTGGGTTTCCGAGACGATCTTCGGCCGCACCCCGCCGCCTCCACCGCCCAACGTCGATCCCATCGAACCCACGCCTTCCGACCAACCGAAGGCCACGGTCCGCATGCAGCTCGAGGCGCATGCCTCCAATCCCGCCTGCGCCTCCTGCCACCGGAACATCGACCCGCTCGGTTTCGCCTTTGAAAACTACAACGCCATCGGCCTGTGGCGCGTGGAGGAAATCACGACCGGAAAGGGCGGCAACCCGAAGGTGGACCCCAGCGGCATCCTTCCCGGCGGCCTCCGTTACGATGACGCCGCCGGCTTCAAGCGCCACCTGGCGGACGACACCGACCGATTCGCCGATGCGTTCTGCGGGCAGCTCGCCACCTATGCCACCCGCCGCATGGTCACCTACGCGGACCGCGCCGAACTCGCCTCCATCGCGAAACAGGGTGCCGCCGATGGATACCGCCTCCGTTCGATGATCGAAAATTTCGTCCTCTCCGACTTCTTCCGCAAACGCTGAACCCGCCGAACCCATGAACATCCAGAGACAGAACTGGCTCATCAGCCGCCGCCATTTCCTGCGCGGCGCGGGTGCCTGCATCGCACTGCCGCTCCTCCAGTGCATGGTGCCCGCCCGCGCCGCGACCCCTCCCGGCCCGCAGCCCCGGCGCGGCGTGTTCATCTACCTGCCCAATGGCGTGAACACCTACGAATACCAGATCCTGGAAGCGGGTGTGGAATACAAGCTCAGCAAGCCGATGGCATCGCTGGAGAAACACCGCTCCGTCATCACGCCCATCAGCGGCCTCCACCACCCCAGCGGACTGGGCCACCACCACAACTGCCAGCGCATCTGGCTGAACGCGGCGAAGGTGGGGCAGACCCACCGCGCCACCATCTCGGTGGACCAGCTCATCGCCCAGCAGACCGCGCCTTATACGCGCTTCCCCTCGCTGGAAATCAGCAACCAGGGTGGCAGCATGGCGTGCAGCGCGGACGGCGTGATGCTGCCCTCCCACGCCAGCCCGGAGGCGGCTTTCAAGGAACTCTTCGAGGAACCGAAGGGCGGAACCACCGCGCAACGGCGCGACTTCAACCGCCGCGCGAGCGTGCTGGATGCCGTCATGGATGAGGCTAAGAAACTGGAGTCCGAGCTGGGCAAGGAGGACAAGGGACGGCTGGACCAGTACCTCACTTCCGTCCGCGAGGTGGAGATCCGCACCCAGCGGTCCGACGAGTGGCTGGACATCCCGCGGCCGAAGCTGGAACCCGCCATGCAGTCCCACCTGAACCGCGACATCTCCCTCCAGATGCTGGGCGACTACCTCCGCACGATGTACGATCTCATCGCCCTTTCGTTCCAGACCGACATCACCCGCGTGGTGACCTTCGTGACCGGTGACGAGGGCAAGGGGCCCGCCATCCCGGAGATCGGCGTGCGGCAGGACCGGCACTCGCTTTCCCACCACAGTGGAAACGCGGACCGGAAGCGGGAACTGGCCGAAAGCGACGCCTTCAACATCTCCCAGTTCTCCTACTTCCTCGACAAGCTGAAGGCCACGCCGGACGGCGAGGGCAACCTGCTGGACACGACGATGGCGCTCTATGGCAGCGGCATGTCCTACGGCCACAGCCACGGCAACGCGAACCTGCCGATCATCGTCGCCGGGGGAACGAAGCTCGGCGTCCGCCACGGCCAGCATCTCGACTTCAACCGGACGAAGGATTTCAAGGGCTATGACGGCCACGGTCCGGTCTATTTCAAGCCGGTCAATGAGGAGGCACGCCTCAGCAATCTGCTGCTGACCATGGCGCAGAAACTCGGCGTTGGGACGGATTCCTTCGCTGACAGTCTGAAACCCATCTCCGAACTCAATGCCTGAGCCGATGATGAAGCTCACCTCGCTCCTGTTGGTCCTGCTTTCCCCGCTCACGTTGGCGCAGGAGGAATTCATCCCGAAGCCGGGGGTGTTCGCTCCGACGGATGCCGGACATTATTACGCCGGGGAGCTGGTCTCCATCGACCACGTCAACCGCCGGGGTGGCCTCCGCCTGGACGGGGACGGCAACTCGGCCCGCTATCAGGCGGCACCGTCGCATTTCTTCTCGCTCCTTCCTTACGCCACTCTGCGCTACCAGGGGGCGACCGCGGACCTCGTCCACATCCCGCTCGGCACGCACCTCCACGGCACCTTTGTCCTGCCACCGGAGGGTGACACCTCCGTGCCCGCCCCGCGCAAGGACGAGGAGAAATGGGTGCCCGCCCACAACCACGTCCTGCTGCTGGAGGATGACGTGAGCTTCTACCAGCGGCGCGGGC
Source organism: Luteolibacter sp. SL250 (assembly GCF_026625605.1). Lineage (NCBI taxonomy): Bacteria > Pseudomonadati > Verrucomicrobiota > Verrucomicrobiia > Verrucomicrobiales > Verrucomicrobiaceae > Luteolibacter > Luteolibacter sp. SL250. The sequence goes on along the minus strand of NZ_CP113054.1, from coordinate 890,776 downwards.
AGGCGTGGAAAATCGACTCCGTGGACGCGGAGAAGAAGTCCCTCACCGCCACGCTGACCGGCCCGGATCTGCCGGGAGGACTGAAGGGCAAAAAGACCTTCAGCATCGACGGCTCCACCCGGATCTGGAAGGGCAACGGCTTCGGTGCCATCGCGGACATCCAGCCGGGGCAGTCCGTCCAGATCAGCCTCGCCTGGCGTCCGGAATGGGAGTTCATCGACTTCCATCTGGCGGACGTCTGGCTGGATGAGGAGAGCCTGAAGCTGGCTGCCACCCGCCAGAGCGAGCTCCACAAGCGGCACGCGGCGCACCGCTGGCTCCCCGGCTGGATCGACCACGTGGAGCACCTGCCGGATGCGAAGGGCATCATCACCTTCACCCCCTTCGCCGGGCAGGATCCGGCGATGTATGAGCTGCTGAAAAAGGAAGCCGCCAAACACGGCGGGGCATCGCTGGCCGCGGCGGAGCCCACCCTGCGGACCTGGCAGCACTACCAGGACTCGAAGAGCGGGACGATCATCGACATCAAGGAAATCCCGGACGCCCCGCCTGGCAGTTCCGGCCTCCAGTTGCGCCTCAACGTGAACGCGCTGATCGACGGCTACCGCCCGGGCCGCGTCGCCCGCTTGAGTCTGCATGGCTTCTCCACGCGGGGACTCCCCGCCGAGGAACGGATGCGGCGGCTCGACCAGCGTTGATGCTCACCGGGGCGGAGGCTCGGATCTTGACCCATCCGCCCCCCCGCCTAACCTCTGCGGCGATGTCCGCTCCGACGCTTACTCCGATGATGGCCCAGTACCAGGCCATGCGGAAATCGCTGCCCGGGGATGTCATCCTGCTCTACCGCCTGGGGGACTTCTACGAGATGTTCTTCGAGGATGCGAAAACCGCCGCGCCGATCCTCAATGTGGCCCTCACCAAGCGCGGCGGCACCCCCATGTGCGGGGTGCCCTACCATGCCGCCCAGGCCTACCTCGCCCGGCTGCTGAAAGCGGGCAAGCGCGTGGCCATTGCGGAGCAGACGTCGGATCCGGTCCCTGGCAAGCTCGTGGAGCGGGAGATCGCACGGATCCTCACGCCGGGTTCCATCGATGACCTGACCTTGCTGGAGGACGAGCGGCCGAACTACCTGGCCGCCGTTTTCCGCCACGGCAAAAAGGCCGGCCTCGCCTGCATCGACCACACCACCGGGGAGTTCACGATCTGCGAGTTCGCGGACGTCGGCCAGCTCATGGACGAGCTGGCGCGGATTTCCCCTTCAGAGCTGCTGGTGCCGGACCACCAGACCGCCGAGTTCGGCCACCTGGTGAACTGCCTGGCCTATGAAGGCTATTCTTTCCTGCCGGAGCACGCCTCCCAGTTGCTGAAGGAACACTTCGGCGTCCACTCGCTGGACGGCTTCGGCTGCGCCGACCTCCACGCCGCCTCCGGCTCGGCGGGGGCCATCCTCCACTATCTGATCCACCAGCTCCGCCGGCCATGCGGCCACCTCAACCCACCGCGGGTGCGGGAAAGCGAGCATCACGTGCTGATCGACGCTTCTTCCCAGCGGAACCTCGACCTGGTTGACTCCCGCAGCGGCAAGCAGCACACGCTGCTGGGCGTGCTGGACCGCACCGCCACGCCGATGGGCGCGCGCCTGCTGCGCGACTGGATCCTCCACCCGCTGCGGGATCTGGCCACGCTGACCGCCCGGCAAGATGTGATCGCCGCGTTCCTCGCGGAGCCGTTCCTGCTTTCGAAATGCCGGGAATCGCTCAAGGGCATCCGCGACATCGAGCGCACGACCTCGCGGCTTTCCCAAGGCTCCGGAAATGCCCGCGACCTCCAGTCGCTGAGCGTTTCCCTCGGCTACATCCCGGCGCTGAAGGAGGACCTTTCCTCGCTGGGCACCACCCATTTCTCCCTCGTCGAGCGGCTGCACGACTTCAGCGACCTGACCGACCACCTTTCCCTCGCGCTGGCGGATGAGCCTCCCGCCAACCTGAAGGACGGCGGCATCATCCGTGACGGCTGGTCCGCGGAATTGGACGAGCTGCGCTCCGCCGCACGCGGCGGCAAGGACTGGATCGCCCGCCTGCAGGAGGACGAACGGAAGCGCACCGGCATCGACTCCCTGAAGATCAAGTTCAACAACGTCTTCGGCTACTTCATCGAGATCACCTCCACCCATCTGGCGAAAGTCCCGGACGACTACACGCGGAAGCAAACGATGGCGAACTGCGAGCGGTTCATCACGCCCGGCCTGAAGGAGATGGAGAACAAAGTGCTGGGCGCGGAGGAACGCTCGAAGAAACTGGAGGCGGAGCTTTTCATCGAGCTGCGCGGGGAGGTGGTGAAGCGCCTCATCCAGCTCCAGGAAGCCGCCGCCGCGGTCGCCCAGGTGGATGTGCTCTGCTCGCTGGCGGAGGTTGCTCAGCTCCACCGCCACTGCCGCCCGGTGTTGGAGAACTCACGCGCGTTCTTCGTCACCAACGGCCGCCACCCCGTGCTGGAGCAGACGCTGGTGGACACCAAGTTCGTTCCGAACGACACGGAGCTGGATCCGGAAACGGCGCGCCTGCAGATCCTCACCGGCCCGAACATGGCGGGTAAATCCACCTACATCCGGCAGATCGCGCTGATCTCGGTGATGGCCCAGATCGGCGCCTATGTCCCGGCGGACGCGGCCACCCTCGGTCTGGTGGACCGCATTTTCTGCCGCGTGGGCGCCTCCGACGACCTTTCCCGCGGCCAGTCCACCTTCATGGTGGAGATGAGCGAGACGGCGCTGATCCTGAACCACGCGACGGACCTGTCGCTGGTCATCCTCGATGAGATCGGCCGGGGCACCGCCACCTTCGACGGACTGTCCATCGCCTGGGCGGTCGCGGAGCATCTCCATGACATCACCGGCTGCCGGACCCTCTTCGCAACCCACTACCACGAGCTGACGGACCTCGCGAACACCAAGCAGGCGGTCGCCAACTACAACGTGGCGGTGCGCGAGTGGAACGACGAGATCATCTTCCTCCACAAGATCCTGCCCGGAGCCGCGGACAAGTCCTACGGCATCCAGGTGGCCAGGCTGGCCGGACTGCCCAAGCCGGTGCTGGACCGGGCGAAATCCATCCTCTCCCACCTGGAGCTGCACTCCGTGAAGCCGGAGGCGAAAAAGCAGGGGCCGAAGGCGAAGAACACCGTCCAGGACTCCCTGCCGAGGGCGAATCCGCCACAGATGGACCTGTTCGCGGATTTCTGATGTGACGGGGCCGCAGGGTCAGGCGGCCATCACGTCATAGACGACCACCTTGCTCCACAGGTGCGAGCATTCCTCCACGAACTTTTTGTGCGCGGGGTGGACCTGATAGACGTTCTGACCCTCCACATCGTCGAAGCAGAGCATCTCGGAAACATGGTAGCTGTTCTCCACGACGTCCCGCTTCTCGGTGGAGGCGGGCACGCCGACGTGGATCGCGCGCACGGTCTCGATTTCACCGAGTTTCTTGATCCCGGCGATCAGCGCGGCACGGTCCTCCGCGGAGTCCGGGTTCTTCAGCCAGAAAAACACATGGTGGACGAGCTTCGGCACCGTGGCCTTCCCGGAGGCGGGCGCGGCTTTGGTTTCGGCGGAGGCGGCTGCGGCCACCCCCATGAGGGCACCACCGACGATGAATTTTCTGCGTGAGGTCTGTTTCATGATCGCCCGACCCTAAAAGAGCAGGCACCCACTTCAAAAGGAATCCGCCCCAAAGTTGAATTTCGGCGGTCTGGAACAGGCGAAACCCACGAGATTCGGAATTTTCAAAAAAACAGGTATTATATTTCCATTAATTATTTGCCATTCGTGAAGGAATAGGTAGCGTGACGCCAACCTGTTCCAAGCAGGGTGTGGCGAGGGTCCGGGGGGAGCCAAACTGCATTCTGCTTGTTGATATGGTGATTACGGCGCGGGTCTGGCAACGGACCCGCGCCTATTTTTTGTCCGGAAAGGTGCCCCGGCAAAAGGAAAGGCTCCTTTCCAGGGATGGAAAAGAGCCCTTCAGGATGGTAGAGCCGCCTCAGAGAGGCCGCGCGTAGGTGTCGCAACGGTTGTGCCAGCCCGGGAGCCACTTGCCTTCGTTGCGGGAGGCAGGGGCGTTCTGGACGCGGCGGGACATCATCCGCTTGGCGGAGGCGGCGAACTCGGTGGCGGCGGCGGGACCGGACGGAACGTCACGCATGTTCCCCAGCACCTGCATCAGGCCCCAGCCCATGCCGTTGTAGCGCTCCGTAGCCTGGATGCCCTCCCCCTTGAAGTTGACGTAGTCGATCAGGGCATAGGTGCCCTGCGGCGTGGTGGCCACCTTGCGGTAGTTCGCCTCGATCTTCGCCCGCTCTGACGGCGGGGCGGCGGCCAGGATCTTCGGCAAGGCTCCGCGGGAGCGGGAAATGATGTAGTCGGTCTGCACGCCGATGTTCCCGGCCAGCCAAGTCCTCAGCGAGGAAAGCTCCGGGCCGTTGAACTGACGTTGGAACTCCGCCTTCGTGGTCCACGGGCTGTGCCGCTGCTGCGCCACCGCCGGAGGGTTCGCCCCTTGCGCGCGGGCGAAGGCCACAAACTGCGGCCAGCTTTCCTCGAACGGCCCGCGCTGGCCCGCTGGATACCAGATGAAATGCCCGATGCCCAGCGACGGGAATCCCTCCCCGCTGTTCCACGCCGTCAGGCCGTTGACCGTTCCGCCGCTCTCGTTCTGCCAGATCTTCCGGCCGATGGCCGCCTTCTGGGCACCGCTCAGGCCACTGGCGGCGGGGGCGGCATCTCCCGGCGCGGGCGGGTTCGCGGTCGAACAGGCGGTCAGGAAAATCGCGGCGGCGGCCGCGAAGGCGAGAGCGGTGGCTTGCATGATCCCATCCTAGGCCCATTCTGCATGAAACGGCAAGCGACCATGAACAAGATCCCCTGGGACAGCATCCTCAAGATCACCCCCTTCGATGTGGTGAAACTCCTCCTCACCGCGGCGATCATCCTGATCGTCAACAAGATCCAACTGGTGAACGACCGCCTTTCCGCGCTGCTCATCGCCCTGCCGCTGACCTCCCTGCTGGCGATGATCTGGATGCACCAGGGAAGGCAGTCGCCGGAGCGCATCGCCAACCACTCGGAAGGCACCTTCTGGTTCGTCCTCCCCACCCTGCCAATGTTCCTGGTCTTCCCTTGGATGCTGCGGAACGGCTGGGGATTCTGGACGGCACTGGTGGCCAACTGCCTGCTGACCGCCGCCCTGTTCTGGGCGATGGTGTTCATCCTGCGCCGCTTCGGAATCGACCTGATGCCGAAATAGTCACGCACCCGACCGGCAAATTCCCCGCCACTTGCAAGTTTGGGCTTGTCAGCGGGGTGGTTTGCTGATTTGACCACCGGTCCCGGTTCTGCCACCGGACCAACCCTTCCTTGTGTTTTGAGCGATCAAGCCCCGTCACTGCCAGACAACGTAGTTCCGTTTGAGCAAACGCGGCCCCAATCGCGCTTTCCCGGCTCTCCCATGAAAAGCGATCTTGTCGAAAAGGCCTCCGATATCGTCACCGACCCTCTGGTCCTGATCAACCTGGTCTCCCAGCGCGTGAGACAACTCAACAGCGGCCGCTCGCCGCTGGTGCCCACCCGCCCCAGCATGGGTGTGGCGGACATCGCCCTGACCGAGATCATCGAAGGCAAGATCAAGCTCGTCAACAAGGCCGAGGCCGCCGGCGAGTGATCCGCCGCGGGGAAGGATCGCCATGAGCTCCGAGATCGCCACCAACCGGAAAGCCGGGCGCGATTTCCATATCCTTGAGAAATACGAAGCCGGCCTCGAACTCAAGGGCACGGAGGTGAAGTCCATCCGTGCCGGGAAGATCAATGTGTCCGACGCGTTCGCACGCATCGAGAAGAACCAGATCTTCCTCTACGGCTGCGACATCCAGCCCTGGCAGACGGCCGGTGAATGGTTCAACCACACCGCCAAGCGTCCGCGGCGGCTGCTGATGCACAAGCGGGAGATCATGAAACTTTCGGCCGCTGTGGCCATCAAGGGCTGCACCCTGCCGCTGCTGCGGATGTACTGGAAAGACCGCCGGGTGAAGGTGGAGATCGGCGTCGGCAAGGGCAAAACCCACGCCGACCAGCGCCACGACCTGAAAGAGAAGGTCGAACTGCGCGAGGCACAGCGCGAGATGTCCCGCTTCAACCAGCGGTGACGCGACGGCGGGCGTTGACCGCCGCCGCGCCTTTCACGGAAGGTTCACCGGGACACCACAACCCGATAGAACCCGGCAGCCCGCAGCGTGGCGCCCGTGGAAATCACTTCGGTTTTCACCGATCCGTCTCCGGCAATGCCGGTTTTCACGTTCTCCCATCCATCTTCCTTCAGATCCGTGCTGCGCTGGATGGCATACGTCCGGCCGGCAACAGTCTGGAAGGTCAGGACAACCCCTGTCGCCTGCCCTGCCTGTTCCGGTCCGGAGAACGTCGCGGAGGCTTTGAGCGCGCTGAGATTGTCCTTGGGTCCGGTGCCCGCCACATACTCGTCGCGGTTGCTGATTCCGTCACCATCGCTGTCATCCCCGCCAAGGAAGCCCGCGGACGCGGTACGGCTGTTGAAATGCTCCAGCATCCAGTGATCCGGGATACCGTCACCGTCGGTGTCCGTCACCTGGAAGTCCGAAAGGGTGATCTGGTTGCCGGCATAGCTTACCTGGAATGACCCGAACCCGTCTTTCGTCGCGATCCTGCCGCCTTCCGGGGCCGCGGCAAAGGTCCCACCAACCGGAGCCGTGGAGGTGAGGATCTGAAACCGGTCATCCGGCGAAAGCCGCTCCAGGAGATCCACAGGCACGTGGACGTCCAAGCCGCCGGCGAGGGAGACGTTGCCCTCCACCGCCAGTTTGTCGTACTGCCCAGCCTCCGTGCCTGCGATCTCTATGGAGAGGGCTCCGGCACTTTCCTGCCGGTAGTTTCCCCGGACGTTGATCTCTCCCGGCGAGTTCCCGGGCGCCACGACGGAGGAGTTCGTGACATCCCCGATGATCCGGCCATTGCCGCTGAGCTGGCCACGCTCCACCACGTGAACGCCCGACGTCGCGGTGATGGCTCCAGTGGAAAGCTTGAAATCCGTGACTCCGCTGACCCCGGCCCCGATGCGGAGGGAGGCGATGCCAATCTCCGCGGCCGGACCCAGCACCGGCACACCGACATCCGGGATGATGTCCACATGGTTGTATTCCGCAGGGGTCAAGCTGGCGGTCCAGCGGCCGAAATCATCCCAGATACCCCCGATGAGATCCCGCCAACGCAGCCGCGGGGCGAAAACCATGACGCTGTAGCCGGGATCCCCCTCAAACCGGGTCTGGTAGGCAACCTGCTGGAAGGCATTGTAGGCCTTCGGGTCGATCCCGATCTGCGTCATCACCTTTCCATCCACCGTATCCCCGGCTTGGGAGACCTTGACGAGATCCCGTCCGTCCGTGAGGAAGATCGCCTGATAAGTCGGATTCCCGTTCAACTGCGCTCCGAACATGACGGTGCCCTTGTCGCTGAGCCGGCTCATCGCGAATCCGGTGATGGTCGCGCCACCGGGAGTGAGGTCCCCCGTTTTCGCCAGAAGCCGCTGGGTGACACCGTTTCCGACAAACAGCGCGCTTCCTCCGTCGTAGTAGCCGACGAAAGAGACGTCACCCGAAGCATTGATCCCCACCGAACTGTCGAACGCGGTGAAGGTGCCCAGGCCCCCGGGTGCCTGTTGGCCGTGGAAAGCGATGGCCTTCAGGCTACCGGCATCCCGGCCCTTGAAGATGCCACCACCACGATGGTTGCCGGAGGTATCATTAAGGTGGGCATAAAACACGGCTTCTCCGGTTTCATTCAGATCCTGGGGGCTTATCCAGCTGAAGGTGTAGCCGGTGCCGGGGGCCGCATCCCTCGAAACGGCGATCTTCACCAGCGACCCGGTGGTTGAACGGCGGTACACGGAGTGTTTGTTGTGTACATCCGGGTGGTTGAGCTCACCCGCGATGAGCATCTGTCCACGGTCGCGGAGCGAGCCGTGGATCGAGGTGAATGTGTGGGAGGTCCCGGGCGCGGACTGTCCGGCCCTCACCACCTCCGCGACGGTCCCATCCGGATCTCCGATGAAAAGACCCCATCCGGCCGGAGCAAGCCCCAAGATCCCCACCTGCCCCTGGTCATTGATCCCCGCCTGATAGGTGCTGGACAGGGTGTAGCCTTTGTCGGTCACCGTTTGCCCGGCCACCACCACCGCGCGGAGGGTGGCGGGAGAACGCCCCGCGACAACCCCATCCCGCTCGATGCCGTCCAACCCGCGGAGCCTCACAAACTGGGAGATCTCGGAGAGTCGGTTCGTCTCCACCCGGTCCGACCACTCCACGACCGTTCCTTTCCCAGGGATCGTGGCTCCCGGTCTCATCACCTCGCGGACACCGGAAGCGTCGGCGACAAACAATCCGCGGACCTCCGCATTCGTCAAAAGGGCTTCAAAGGCGGCACCACGGTTGGACATGGCAAAGGAGCCGGCATGGGCAAAAGTATCCGTCCCTCCCGGGGCCGGATGACCAGGCGCAGCGAGGGTGTAGGTCCGGTCGGAGAAAATCTGGCCGGATCCGGAGGTGGTGGCCGCGAGCCAGAACGGCGCGGCGATGACCAAAAGGGAGAGGTTGTTTTTCATGGCAGGACGGGAAAATTCGTCCACACCATGTATTTACTCAGTGCATCACGTCAATCACTAAAAACTCTGAGCATTATTCCGTAACTGGCTGCGCTTTCAATATATTAGGTTCATTCTCTTCCACTGGAACGGCCCGTGCCGGCGGAGGCGTGGCGGGCATTTCCGGCTCGACCGGTTTTGCCCTCGGAGGAGCGGGCGGAGCCTGTTCGACAGGCATCGCTTTCGGAGCGGTGGGTTCCGGCTTTGGAGCCGGGGGGCGGACGACGCGTTCCTCCAGCATGCGCACCCGTTCCGGACTGGGCCGGACCAACTGCGCCTTCGGAGGAGCAGGCTCCTCCATGGGTGCTGCTGGAGGCGCGGGAACAGGAGCCGGAGGGGCGGGAGGCATTTCCTCTGGAACCGCAGCGGCCTTCGGCGGCGCGATTTTCATCTGCTCCTCGGTAGGAGGGGTTTTCCGCATCTTGATCTCCACGCGGCGGTTGGGAGCCTGCTGGTCCTTGTCTCCGGTGGTGATGATTGGCTGGAATCTGCCGTAGCCCCGGGTGATGATCTTGTCCGGATCGAAATACATGGATTTCACCAGGTAGGCCTTCACCGCTTCCGCCCGGCGGATGGAAAGCTCCAGGTTCGCGGGATCACTGCCGATGAGGTCCGTATGCCCCTCGATCCAGCAATACATGGTGGGGTTTTTGTCGAGCAGGCTGCCCAGCTTGTAGAGGCCGATCTTCGCGCTTTCCCGGAGTTCCGCTTTGTTGAACTCGAACAGCAGATCGCTGGGGAGCATGGTCTTCTTGCCCAACAACTGGTTAGCGGGAAGCCCAATCAGATCATCCAGCGAGGTCACGCCCTCCAGGCTGCCTTTCTCCGCCTTGCCGTTGGCTCCCCGTTTCATCACATCGTCCGTGAAATCGGATAACTCGGAGTCAGCCTTGAGAGAACCCGGATCCACGGTCACCTGACCAACGGCCGCAGGCTTCATCTCCGTCTCACTGCGCCCGAGCTCCGGGAGATCGTCCGCGATGTCAATGACCGGAGAGACGGCCGGTGCGGTGGCGGTCGGAGAGCCGGAGGCGGCAGGATTCGACGGCAGGATGGCGACGGTGGTCTCCACCACCTGCGGGGCCATGTCCACATCCAGATCCTTCACCGCATCCAGCAGATCAACATCATCAAGGAGTTTCGCCGTATCCGTTGGTGGAGGAGGCACGAAATCCTCCGGAGGGGGTGTGATGGTGAAGCGCTCTTCCGGGATGACCTCCGTGGGATTGAGGATCGACACGCGCTGGGTCTCGACTTCCGCGGGCTGGATGCCGAGGGCGAACTTCACCTGATCCAAGGCGAAGAAAACGACGACGTGCAGCAGGATGGACGCCAGCATGGCGGCGGCCGCCCACCAGCCAAGATGATCCTGGTTGGATGTGCGGTAGGAGGAACCGGTGCTCCCTTGCTCCCATGAATAGCGATCGGACACGCCCGATTATACGCGAGGGAAACACGCTGGCAATCACCGGAATTTCATGATAATGGGGGGGCGCACTTCAAACCAACACGTCCATGGCCGCCAAGAAGACCGCGAAAAAAAGCCGCCGCAAAGAAAACGGCGAAGGAAGCCACCGAAGCACCTACAAAAAAAGCGGCGCCAAAGAAAGCCGCTGCGAAAAAGGCCGCGAAATCCGCGCCCAAGGCCGAGAAGAAAGCCGCCCCTTCCATCGACTCCGTCGCCCGCAGCGCTTACCTGAACTACCGCAGGCGCGTTGAGAACGGCCTGCCGGGAGATTCCCACGGTGACTGGCTGGAAGCCGAGCGCCAGCTCCGCGACGATGCCTGAGCGCCGCTTCGCCGTCCCCACAAGTTGATATCCACGGTCCACCTGCGGGGTGGAATCTCTTGTGCCATGTCCCCGTCCCGGCACCATGCGTGGGATGCACATATCCTGCAAACGGCACCGGTTCTTCCGCGCCCTTGCCGCGGCCGCCCTCACGGTGACCTGCGCCTTGGGCCAGGACGCCCATGTCACCGTGATGACCTACAACGTCTGGAAGAGCTGGTCGCAGGTGGACGAAGGCTTCCGAAAAGGCATCGATTCCATCAAAGCGTCCAGCTCGGACATCGTCGGCTTGCAGGAGGCCTCACCTGACCTCGCGGACAGGATCTCCGGTGAACTGGGATGGTTCCGTGCGGACAAGGGCAACGGATCACCGCAGATCGTAAGCCGCTTCCCCATTGTGGAATCGATGGCCATGGAACGCCTTGTCGGTGCACGGATCCGCATCTCTGAAGCTCCCGTCCGCGAAATCGTCGTCTTCAACTGCCATCTGGACTACCGCTTCTACGGTCCCTACGCCGCCATGAAGCCCGGTGCCACGGCGGACAGCGTCCTGCAGGAGGAGCAACGCTCGGAACGCGCCGCACAGATGAAGTCGATGCTCGGCTTCATGAAATCCCGTCTCGATGATGCGGACTCCCTCCCGGTCGTCCTCACCGGCGACTTCAACTCCCCATCCCACCTGGACTGGACCGCCGGCGCGGCCCACCTTCACGGCAATGTCGGCCCGGTCGCCTGGTCCCCCAGTGTCCAGCTCACCGGAGCGGGGATGGCCGACTCATTCCGCACCGCCCACCCGGACCCTGCGGCGGAGCCCGGCTTCACCTGGTCCCCCATCCACAAGGAGGGCGAAAAGCAGGACCGCATCGACTTCATCTACCACAAGGGAGCAGGCGTGAAGGTCAGGGGATCACGCGTCTTCACCACCCGGGTCGAGACCACCATCGGTGCCTGGGGAGCGCACGACGACGTTGCGAAAGTGAAGAAAAACACGTGGCCGTCGGACCACGCTGCCGTCGTGACCGAGTATGCGCTGGACTAGCAAGGCGGCATTCCCGCTCCGGGAGTTTCGTCAAATACGGCTTGGAGAACCAGTTCCAGCCCGCCACATTCCGCGGCGTGAACTCTTGCTCGTCACTTGGCATCGGCCTGGCCGGATTCGGAACCGTCGGCTCCGGCGTGTGGAACATCCTGCACCGCAACGGCGGACTGATCACCGACCGGACCGTCGGCGGAGTTTCACTGCACATCCCGAAAATCCTCGTCCGCGACCGGTCGAAGGTGCGCGCCACCATCTCCGAGGTGCCCGCCGACATCCTGACCACGGACTGGCAGGAACTGGTGGCTGACCCAGCGGTGGAGATCGTGGTCGAACTCATCGGCGGTACCACGGACGCGTTCGAGATCGTCGCGGCGGCCCTGCGGGCGAAGAAGCCGGTGGTGACCGGGAACAAGGCCCTGCTGGCGGAGCGCGGCGTGGAGCTGTTCGCCCTGTCCCGGGAAATGGACACGCCGATCCACTTCGAGGCGGCGGTGGCCGGGGGCATCCCGATCATCCGCACGGTGCAGGATTCCTTCATCGGCAACCGGATCCACTCATTCTCCGGCATCATCAACGGCACCTCGAACTACATCCTCGGCCGCATGACGGACGCGGGGCTGGACTTCGCCGCCGCCCTCGCGGAGGCCCAGGACCTGGGCTATGCGGAAGCGGACCCCGCCCTGGACGTGAACGGCTGGGACGCGGCCCACAAGGCCATCCTGCTCGCCACGCTGGCCTACGGGTTCCCGATCAACCCGGCGGACGTCCACGTTTCCGGGATCGAGCAAGTCAAGCCGACCGACATCTCCTTCGCCAAGGAACTCGGCTACGTGGTGAAGCTGCTGGCCGTCATCCGTGAAAAGGCGGACGGCCAGGTGGAATTGCGCGTGCAACCTTCCTTCATCGCAAAGACGAACATCCTCGCCAGTGTCCACGGCGTCTTCAACGCCGTCGCCGTCCATGGTGACGCCGCCGGGGAATCCCTCTTTTACGGCCGCGGCGCGGGCCAGGACCCGACCGCATCCTCCGTCGTCGCGGACTTGGTGGAGGCCGCCCGCTCCCTCCAGCACGCCGCAGGCCACCGTGGCTTCCTGCCCTACAAGGAATCCGGCAAGCTCGTCCCGGTTTCCGAAACCTCCACCGCCTACTATGTGCGCTTCGACGTGACGGACCGCCCGGGCGTCGTCGCGGAGATCGCCAAGGTCCTGGCGGACCACCGCATCGGTATTTCCGGCATCCACTCACCCGTTGATCCGGCGAATCCGGACGCGGAGTTCGTGGACATGGTCTTCCTCCTCCACACCTGCCCCTTCGGCCAGTTGCAGACCGCGCTTTCGGAGATCGGCGGGTTGGATTGCGTCAATTCGGTGCCGGTGGTGTTCCGGATCGAGTCGCTGGGGTGATTCTCCTTCGTGTCGTTTGCGGTGAATCTCTCATGATTCGCGAATGCCGCCGGAGGACAGGAGTGTCCTCCCTCCACATTCTTTCACGATCTCATAGGACCTCAAGCGGTCCTCATGACGGTAGAATTGGGAGTGGATGATGAGTTCATCCGCGCCGGTGGCGGCGACGAATTCCTCCAACTGCGACTTCACGGACTCCGGTCCGCCGATGATGGCGGCGCCGAAGAACTGGCGGACCTCCGCCTGCTCTGAGAGCGACCATTTTCCCGCCATGGTCTCGACGGGAGGCGGGACCATGGACCGCTGGTTGCGGACGATGTTGAGGATCATCTGCTGGGAGGAGGTGGAGAGAAAGGCGGCCTCCTCATCCGTGGACGCGGCGATGACGGGAACGCCGATCATGGCGTAGGGTTCCGGCCAGCGCTCGGATGGCTGGAAATTCGCCCGGTAGAGCCGCAGGGCTTCATGGAGGAGCTTGGGCGCGAAGTGAGCGGCGAAGGCGAACGGCAGGCCGAGGTAGGCGGCGAGCTGGGCGCTGAAGGTGCTGGAGCCGAGCAGCCACACGGGAACCTTCGTGCCCATGCCGGGGACGGCCTTCACTTTCTGCCCGGAGACGGGATCTCCCAGATAGTGGATGAGCTGCTGGACCTCCTGCGGGAACTCGTCGGCGGAGTTCGGGTCGCGGCCGATGGCGTGGGCGGTGGCGCGGTCCGTCCCCGGCGCGCGGCCCAGGCCGAGATCGATGCGGTCGGGGTAAAGTTCCGCCAACGTGCCGTAGTGCTCCGCGATGATGAGCGGGGAATGGTTCGGCAGCATGACGCCGCCCGAACCGACCCGGATGGAGGAGGTCTGCCCCGCGACATGGCCCACCAGCACGGAGGTGGCGGCACTGGCGATGCCAGGCATGTTGTGGTGCTCCGCCAGCCAGAAGCGCTTGTAGCCGAGCTTTTCCACATGCCGGGCGAGGCTCACGGTGTCACGAAAGCTCTGGGCGATCGACCCGCCCTCGATGACCGGGGACAGGTCGAGCACGGAAAGCGGGATGTCCTGCAGGCTCTTTGGTTGCATGCCCCTGATCTCGCACGGATTCCGCGGATGGCAACTTCCATGCCCGGTCTTGCCGGAAAGGCGCGGCGTCGCGTAGCCTGCGCGCGCGATGAGTGAACCGCAGGCAAAAGCCCCCCTCCACATCCGCGTGCAGCGCGTCCTGCTGCGGGCGGTGGGGCTGGTGATCGTCCGGCTGGTCTATCGTGTGCGGGTGACGGGCGCGGAGCATGTGCCTGCGGAAGGCGGTGCCCTGCTGCTGCCGAACCATGTGACCTTCGCGGACGCGTTTTTCATCTCCGCGTCCTGCCCGCGTCCGGTCCGCTTCGTGATGGATGATGCGGTGCTGAAATACGCGCCGGTCCGCTGGTTCTGCTCCGTCTTCAACACGGTGAACATCCGCCGGGGCCAGTCCCGGGACGCACTGCGGATGACGGTGGAGGCGGTCAACGGAGGAGACATCGTCTGTTACTTCGCGGAAGGCCAGCTCTCCCGCACCGGTGCGCTCAACGAGCTGAAACGCGGCGTCGAACTGATCGCCGGAAAGCTGGACGCCCCGCTGGTGCCGCTGTGGGTGGATGGGGCATGGGGTTCCGTTTTCTCCTACGAACGGAATGTATTTTTCCGGAAAATGCCCCACCGGCTGCCGCATGACGCCTACTCCGCCTTCGGCCCACCGCTGGCACCCGCCGGGGCGACCACGGAAGTGGTCCGGGACGCGCTGCTGCGGGCATCCGCGGCCGCACTGAGGTTGCGTTTTCCCGACAGCGCGACGCCGGAGGAAATCAACGGCCACCAGATCGGCCAGGTGAACGCGTTGCCGTGGCGGAAGCCGTTCATGGCGCTGCGGAGCGACTCGCTGGTGCATGCCCTGCCCGCCTTGTTCGACGGTTTTTCGCAGGAGTTCGGGGCGCGGGTGGATGCGGAAGACACCATCGTGGACAGCCATGGTCCGTGGGTGGGCGGGGAGGCGCTGCGGAGGCGGCTGGAGATCGCCCCCGCCGGGCATGAGATGGATTTCTACGACTTCAGCGCGCGCGCATCGGTCCCGTTGGAAAAAGACCCTGTGCGCCACTTCCCCTGCTTGGCCATTGCCGGACGGGTGGTTTCCATGTCGATGCCCGACCCCGCTACACCACGGACCGGGACCGCCCAGGCCGGGAGCAAACCGGGCACGTGGGGCAGGCTGCTGCCGGGGTGGTTCGTCGAAGGTGGCATGGTGAAAGGCCCCGCCGCCCCGGAGGGCCTGCCGCTGCCGGACGGAGCGCATGTGGACGCGGAAGGTTTCGTGGTGGCGGGCGGCGCTTCCTGAATTCTCCCTCGACTCCGGCATCCCCGCTTTCAATCATCCGCCATCAACCGTCACTGACCTATGGGAAGACATTTCGAATGCCGCCGCCGCGCGAAGGAAAGCCGCTGGGCCTCCATGTCCAAGGTGTTTCCGAAACTCGCGAAATCCATCACCCTCGCCGCGAAGAATGGCGGGCCTGATCCGGACTCCAACGCCCCGCTGAGGGTCGCGATCAACAACGCCAAGGCCCAGAATTTCTCCAAGGAAAACGTCGAGGCCGCCATCAAGCGCGCCAGCGGCAAGGATGCCTCCGAGATCACCGAGATGAGCTACGAGGGCAAAGGCCCGCACGGCTCCCTGTTCTACGTGGAGTGTGCCACCGACAACGGCAACCGCACCGTCGGCAACCTGAAGATCATCTTCAACAAGAACGGCGGCCAGCTCGTGAACTCCGGCCAGCTCGACTACATGTTCAACCGCAGGACCGTGATCGAATTCCCCGTCCCAGCGGACAAGGACCTCGAGGAACTGGAACTGGAACTCATCGACGCCGGACTTGAGGAACTCGATGTCGAGGAAGGCGTGGTCTCCCTGATCGGGGATTATTCCAACTTCGCGAGTCTCTCCGCCGCGGTGGAGGCCCAGGGCATCACTCCAACCAAGGCCGGCCTGCAACGCCTGCCGACCCAGCCGATCGAGCTGACCGAGGAACAGATGGAGGACGTGGAGAAGATCCTCGACCTGATCGAGGACGACGACGACGTGCAGGCCGTCTTCACCAATCTGGCGTAAGGAGGGAGGAGGGTGGACATTGCGGCAGAGCCGCTATGTCCATCCTCCTTACTCATCAATGGTGTAACGCAGCCGGTAGAACCGCATTTCCCCCGGCAGGCCGGTGGTGGAGCGATGGCCTCGTTGGTACAGGATGACGTTACCGTTCCTCACGGCTGAAATGTCGAAGAGCGACGCTTCCACATCCTGCCAGTCCCGCAGGGCATCACTGGTTTCAATTTTCTGGAGAAGATCGAACGCCTCGGTGTTCCGCGGGTAGGTGAGACCCAGGTAAAGTCCGTCGGCGTCTTCATGCAGACCAACGGTCAGGGAGGAACCGGGATCCGGAATACGGGGATGGGTCCCGCGGGCATACTCAGCAAGGTTGGGGACACCATCCCTGTCATCGTCCCCATCGGGGCCGCCGACTTCCGGATCATCCATCTCCGCTGAGTTGAAGTATTCCTTCCGCCAGCGGAGGAAGGGAGGATTCACCTCGACCGGCTTCGCCGTGGCCGTGGTCATGTGGTAAGGCAGTTCCCACGCGCGGGTGCCCCCGGCGGCGCCGAAATAGAGATGGCTCTCCGTGAGGACCTCCGGATTTCCATCCGCCCAGAAGGAGTGGAACCTGCCATGACCATCCTGCGGCTTGCGGACGTAGTTGTGCTTGCGCGGGCTGTTCTCCGTGACGTGGCGCACCTTGGTCCAAGTGAGCCCCTGGTTGGATGAAGTCCACATTTCCAGCTCGCCGCCATTTCCCCAGAACCTCTGGGGATTGCTTTCCCTGATCGACGGATCCGAGCCGGTGGGAGCGATGACATTCCAGACGCCGTCCTCGATCCAGAGGCTTCCGTTCGCGTAGTTGTGGGTGGCGCTGGAGATGGCGGTGGCGGACGGCGGCATGTCGCGGATGATCCATTCACTGCCCGTCCAGCGGGCTGTATGGAGCGTGCGGGGCTCCCCGTCAGGACCGGGGCGGAAGTTGGCGCTGGTGAGATAGAGCAGGACCGGCCGGTGGTCCTCGTCAAAGGCGATGTCGATGCCATACATCAGGCGGTTCAACGCGGAGTAGTTGAAGATACGGGCTGGATTCGCCGCAGTGGTGAGGGGCAAGGTGAGCGGCGTACCATCCGCGGTGGTCCACGTTTCCCCCCAGTCCGTGGTCTGCATGTAGTAGAGATCCGTCCGGGCATCCACATTCCCACCGGGGTGGCGGTTGAAGAAGGTGGCAATGATGTCGCCGTGCTTCTCACTGGCCTGGTAGTGGCCTCCAATCTTTGCCATCGGTTTCACCGCGCCCCATGTCACCCCATCCGGGCTGGTGCGCCAGTAAAGCTCCCGTCCGTTCGAGTAGATGGTGTAGAGATGGATGAAACCCTTCACCGGATCATACCACACCTGCGGATAGGTGTAGGTCTCGCCACCCGCCGGGGAGGTCATCGAGAAACCGTCCGTGCTGTAGGGCTCCGCGCTGCGGTAGGTGAATCCTTTCCGGCCGTTGCCCCGCCCGGAGACAAAGATCCAGATGTACCCATCCTTGTCCATGGAGATGCACGCATTGTCATGCGGATCATCCACGCCGTTCTTGTCCATCACCACGGTCGGCTTGGTCACGGTGTGGGTGGCATGATCATACTCCCCCGCCATGATGAGGAGGTAGCGCTTGTCCGGACCACTGGTACCGCCGTAGGTGAAGAAGGTCTTGTTCGCGGCGGGTGAATAGACGGCCATGGGCCGGTGGTTGGTGGTGTAGGTGCCCAGCCCGCCGGAGTATTTGTCCCCAAAGGCGGAAACCTGCCCTAGCGCGAACCAGATGCCCTTGTAACCGTCCGCCTTGGTGCGGACCACGGGATTCGGAGGGATGATCGGCGGGCTTTCGAACGGTTCCTGCAACTGCGTGGTCGGAAGGGCATCCGCCGTGAAGCGCACGTTGTCGATGGCTCCTTTGAAAAAGGAAGATCCCGCCCCGGTCGTACCGGTGGAGCCGATGGCGAACATGGAGTCCGCATTGTAGGTTCCGGTTGCGATGGAAACCGTCTCATGGAGCGGATCACCTCCGGTTGTCATATCCTTGAGAACCATGGTCACCACCCCCGCTGTGGAATCCAGGACCGCAGCGGCGTAGTAGTTCCGCCCGGCAACGAGCTCGAATGAGTTCACGGAAGCCAAGCTGGAACCGTTGGTCGATTTCGCGAAGCGGAGCTTTCCCCCTGCCTCCGCGAAGTGCCACCCCCGCTGGTTGGCGGTGTTGTTATGGTGGGAAACGATCACCTGCGTAGCACCGGTGGCCACGGCGGTGGCGCGGAAGTAGGCTTCGATGGTGAAGCGCTGGGAATGCCAGAGGTCGGAGTCCGGGAAGGTCAGCCGGTTGCTCCCGGAAAATTCCGCCGCTTGGCCGTCCCCGGGGCCGCCGGCAGCCAGCGGGGCAACTCCCCCGTCATTGGAAAGCGCGCGTCCGTTCCCCGATGAATCACCCAGAAAGCCGGGCACCGCCTCAAAACGCCAGAACCCGGCAGGCGTCACCTGGGCCTGCAAGGCGGCGCAAAGGACGAAGCACGATGCCACGACCGCTGGGAGGGATTTCATGGGTTTGTTCCAAGATTCCGGAACCTCCGCCTCCTAGCAACGGGAATCTGGAAACTCACACGAAAGGATTAGTCGCGAAGGCAAACTCCTCGACCGCCTTCCCGCCGATGAGGTGCTCCTGGATGATCCGCTCCAGCACCTCCGGCGTGCAGGAGTGATACCAGGTCCCCTCCGGATAGACCACGGCGACGGGACCGCTCAGGCAGACGCGCAGGCAGTTCGCCTTCGTCCGGAAAACGGTCGAGTCCCTGCCACCGGCCAGGCCCAGTTCCTTCAGCCGCGCTTTCAGAAAATCCCACGACGCAAGGCCCGCCTCCTTCGAGCAGCACTTCGCCTCCGTCTGGTCCGCACAGAGGAAGATGTGGCGGTTGAGATGGCCGATACCAAAGGATTCCGCTGCCTTCCGGAGTTCGTTCATGGCAGGACTATCGCCGCCATGGACGGGGTTGCAAGGCATCGAGCGGGGACAGGAGAAACGGATCAGCGCTGTTCCCAAATGGCGATCGTCTCCTTCCGCATCTGCCGGGCGGCGCGGTGGACATACGACGGAAATTCGGGTTCCTCCATGCTGGTGACCATGAAGTGGTCGCGGGCGGACCAGTATTGCTGCGAGACGTGGAAGCCGCCGACAACCGCCGTCATGCAGATCATGGCGGAGATGTAGCTTTTCAGGTTCACCCGGGTCACCACCGCCATCAGCAAAACGTCCTTTGTCCCACTGAAGATCGATTTACACAGCGTCAGCAGAAGCCACAGGCCCGGAACCCCGGCGAGAATCATCTGCGGCCAATCCTTGTTGAACAAATTCAGCAGAATGGGATCCCATTCATCCGGCCAGTCCTCCTGATCGTATTCGGAGATTCCAAGCAGGATCAGGAGGCACAGCACCCCCCACCATCCCAGCCGGGAAGCCTTCCGTTCCCCGAACATGCCCGCCTTGAGCGACAACCTCCACCGGGCGACCAACACCGGAAGGATGACCAGCAACGCCGCGAGGATGGCGAAGCGTCCCATCATACCGGGCATATCCAGCATCCAATTCATCGAATCGACCGACCTGTCGCGCCCCCCGATGGGAGAGAAAAGAAGCAGCCCCAGGAATCCCAGAACAGGCAGCAAAACTCCCCCTCCGATGATCCAAAACCAATCGACCCGATCCAAAAGCTTCTCCACCCTGGCTGCCATGGATCTTACGAGGCCCGCCGATCTGAACCGGAAACCGAACACAGCGAGGGAACAAATTCCGAGAACCGTCCAAACGGCGATGGCATAGCCCCTGGCGAATTGGTCATGTTCGGTGAGACGCCCCGGCCGCAGTTTCAGTTCTGACACAGGGGGAGGTTCCAGAAGCGCCGACTCTACAGAACCCGCCATCCGTTGTGCGAGGATGCCGCCATATCGGTAGATCACATTTCCCCTGACCCTGAGACGACTCCTCGATGCCCTCTCGGATTCTCCGATCTTCGCGAAGCGCCGCGCCTCATCTTCAAAACCCAGTTTGTTGGCTGACGCCTCGAAGTCTTTGACAACATCAACCACCAGTCTCCTGGTTAAAAGAATCTCCGATAAATCCGCTTCCCCATTCAGGAATTGCCGTTCGACGATCCGCTGATGGGTCTCAAGCAATTCCTGAAAACCTTTGGTATCCCCTGCCTCCGCAAGGAGCCACGCCCTGCATTTCAGCAATCCAGTCAGGTTGCCCGTCCCCGATGCAGAGCCCCATCCTGACTCCAGCAAATAAATCCTGCCCAATCTCTCCCGTGAACTCCCGGCATGTAAAGTGAACCACGAGAGCCGCTCCCTGAATCGGGTGAAGGAATATCCTTCACATTTCGACTTGTCGCCGCTGGTGAGGAGTATCTGCCAAGCCTGTTCGAAGGCTGCGGGATCGCCTACCTCCCAACGATCTGGCTCCCGGAGACCATCGACATATTTCCCCAGGATCTTCCTAAATTTCAGGTTCACCAATGAAACCGCGGCGAGCCGGTCGAACCACGCGTTGTCCGGATCAAGCCGTTCGGCATCAGATAGAAATGTCGGAGGCAAACCCTTGCGCCAGGCCAGCTTGACCGCATAACCCGCCAAGTAGGCCGGATTCTCCGGCTCCGATTTCCAGAGAAGCTCCGCATTGTCGACGGATTCCTCTCCTTCCCGGACGAACAAATGGGGCTTCGCGTTTTGTGGTATGTATTCCGGAACCCATTTCCTCAAGTCTCTCGCCAAGCCTGGGATAAATTCGACGTCGAGCAACCGGGAGAATTCAGCCGTATCCCGGAGAAGCAGGTAAAAGGGGAACAGCAGCAGAATACAGATCGATCCCCAGATCATCAGCAACACCGGCTCCCGGTGCTTCCGCCTTACCCTTGCATCTACCGCCTTCCAGCGACGGATCGCGCCGGAAAGTCCTTTCTCATCCGCAACTGAGACCGTCTCCGCCATCCATGACTTCGCGGCGAGCTTCTTCTCCATGTCGTCACCGAAGTCCGCGACAGCGGAATCGATGAATTGCTCGCGGGCATCCGGCATCTCCGGATTCAGAAGGATGGTCCGGAGAAATTCAAGCGGTGAGGAGCACTGAACCGACTCACTCCATCGTGCCCATCATGGCCCTCACGGCCATCGCACGCTTCAGCCTGAAGGTGACATGGGCCAGACGCTCCGGCGCGCCGTTGTTGAAGGGGGTGATGGTGAGCATCTCGATGGTGTAGTCACCATCCGTGCTGACAAAGCTCTCCAGATCCCCGATCACCAGCGCCTGGTTCTGCGGCACCTCCACCGAGTCCGAGTAGGCGACGGCGGTGGACGGCAGGATCTTGCCGACGGTTCCCAGCAGCTCCGTGCCTTTGTAGATCTGGGCGTAGATCTTCGCACCAGGGTAGATGTCCTTCACCATCACGGTGGCATTCTTTGGTGCCGACGTGAAAAGCTGGTCGGGCTCGATGCCGGAGATCTCCGCGGTGGCCACGGGCCAGATCTTGATGGTCGCCTTCGCCAACTGGCTCTGCACCGCACCGCTGCTGGTGCGGGTGTAGACGGTGAAGGACTCCTCGCCCACCGCTTTGGTCGGGCTGGCGACGGGCAGCCGCTGGGTGATGGAGCTCTGGTATTCGCCGTTCTGATAGAAGTTGAAGGCGTCCGCATACTCCCCGGCGGTGCCGTTGGGCTGGTAGCTCACGGCGTCATAGAGCGCGTAGCTGCGGTTCATCCGCACGCTCTTCGCGTAGTCCGGGACGGCGGGATCCGTCTGCATGCCCTCCACTTTCAGCCTCATGCCGTAGGGTCGGTCCGCACGGGTGCGGGCGGGGACGTGCGGATCCTCCGAGGTGGCCTGCAGGGTGATGGTCGGCAGGTAGGTGCCGGTCGCCTTTTCATCCAGCTTCAGCAGCTTGGTGGTGTTGTTGGCGCCAGCGACAGTGGTGTAGAGCTGGAACGTCGCGGTGGCGGACGTGATCGGCTGGGAATTCACCGTGCCGCTGTCATTGGCAATAGGGATGTCATAGATGACGGTCGCCCCGTTGACGGTCTGGATCTGGCGGATGAAATCCGCGCACCCGCCGCGGGCGGCGAGCAACAGGGCGATGGCTGCGGTGAATGCAAGACTCTTCATGGTGCGGTGGTGGCAGCGGGGGCGATGGACTGGACGGAGATGGGATTCCCATTGAAAACGGCGACGAGGATCAGGCCCGAACGGCGGGCGGCGGCAAGGCGTTCCTCCTCGATGGGCTTCGCTCCGGATGCCTGTTCGACGGTGACCTCAAACGGAGTCACCAGGCCGCGGTATTTCGTGGAGAACTCGTTCCACAGGCTGAATTTTCCGGAGATTCCGGTGACAACCGCGTCCTTGAAGCGGTCAGGGACAAAGAGGATGGCACCTTTCGGAACCAAGGTGACGGCTCCATCATACTTGATGAAAGAGGAGTTGGCATCCAGATCCCAGGTTTCCTGCTTCTGGCCCTTCGGGGCCAGGCCGCCGAATTTCTGGGCCTTCTGCGCCGCGAGAAGCTGCGCATCCGTTGCCACAACCGAAGCCGGAGCCGGACGGTTCTTCGGGATGACCTCTTCGCCCATCCCTCCGCCTCCGGGACGCTGCTGGGCGGATGCCAAGGCTGGCAGAGCGAGGATTGCGAGAAGAGGGAGAGCGCTTTTCATGTTTGCTTGAGATCAGTTGGTCTTTGCGAAAACCACTTCGTTCCCCGGAGTGTAGCCGGTGAAGGGAGGGGTCTGGCCCGTGGTGCTGCTGCCGCGGGTGATGCTGTAGCCGACGGGCGTGATGTTTCCGCGGAGCAGGTAGTTGCAGTCGATGGTGAGCTTTCCGGTCGGTTCGCCGGCGGTCGGGTTGATCTCTCCGACCACGTAGAAGAAGCCGGAAGGGTTGCGATTCGGGATCGCGTAGTCTCCGGAGCCGGCGAGGTGGAAGACGACGGTCGTCTCGCGGTAACCGAACTTTTTCATGCTTTCCCAGGTTTCACCGTAGAGGCGCACCGGGCCGCTGCTGACGCCCGGGCGGTCGCCGGTGACTTCCACCCGCTTCGGGTAGTATTGCGCCCCGTTCACCTGGAGCTTCACGTGGGAGGAAATATTGGTGTAGGCGCCAAGGCCGCCGATCCACCATCCTTGGCGGAAACGGTTGTCGGAGGAATTCGGGTCCGGGAAAGCGCCATCGCACTGGTTGCCGAGAGTGAGGCTGCCGGCAACGCCGTAGATGACGTAGTTCTCAGGACGGCCGCAATAGACGCCGACGCCCTGTCCGTGGGAGTTGAGCGTGATCGGGGCGGTCATGCCGGGGGCCCAGCACTTGACGTTTGCTCCCGTGTTGCCGGACACGGATCCGGTCAGGGCGAGAAGCAAGGTTGCCAGGCAGGCAAGGAGTGATTTCATTTCAATATCGAGTGGGGGGAGTTCGATGATCCGTTCCGGCCAGTCGGCCATCGTGATCTGCGGGTGTCAGGAGTTGTCGTCCGGACGCCCTCACTTATACCCAATTCCGGCCATTCCGGCATAACGCGATGACGGTAGAAATCGGGACAAAATCGCCGGAATCCCGCTTTCCAAGCGGAAAATCCGGCATCCGACCGTCCGTGGGCGCCACGGATCCGGTGTTGTCCGGAGCGCGGTTCCGTGAGGGGGGCCAGCAGGTTTTTCGTTTGACGGCCCGTTCATCGATCAATAGCTCTGAAAAAGCATGCATCCCCCCCGGTTCATCGTCCTGATGCCGTCCTGCCTTCTGGCATTGTCCGGACTGGCTCCGGGTGTGGTGCTGATCAGCGACTCGTTCGACAATCTGGCAAGCGGGGCGGGCCTCGACGGGAGGACTCCGGAAACCAGCGTCGCCGGGGGAAACTGGATCGCCCCAGGCACCGGTGCGGGCCTGCAGGGGGATGGAGCTGGAGGCATCATCCTGGACTATTCCTCCGGCAGTTCGGCGGGCTTTGATCTCGGTAGCTCCTACATCACGAGCAATCCCGGCATCTACGACATCCGGCTGACCGTGACCCACCCGGTGTTCAACAACCAATCATGGGCGGCGCTGGCTTTCAGCACCACTTTGAACACCGCATCCACCCCCTCCGGCAACGGCCGGCCATGGATCTACTACCGCCAGAACGGGAACATCTCCGTTTCCGCGAACGCCACCTCGACCATCCCGGCCAATAACATCGGCGCGGGAACAACGGGAGCCACCACCGGAGCGCCCCATACCCTGCGGCTGGTGTTGGACGCCACCATCCCCACCGCCCTCACGTTCCGCGCCTTCGTTGACAGCTATGAGTTCGATCTGAACGGTGCCACGGCGGGCAATACCTACACCTACGGGACAAGCACGGTCCCGAGATATGTCCTGTTTTCCATGGGCTTCCCCGACGCGGGCTCGGCTTCGTCGCAGACCTCCTCCGTCGGGCAGTTCGAGCTTCACTTCACTCCGGTGCCGGAGCCGTCGGCCGTCCTGCTCGCCGCGGCGGGTGCTTGCTTCCTTTCACGGCGGCGGAGGAGATGCTGAACCCGCCGCAGCCGGTCAGCGGTGCTTGTCGACCAACTGCCTCAGCCCGGTGCGCATCTGGTGCGCGAGCCGGTATTCGTGTTTCGACAGACCCGGTTCATCCGCGCTGAATTTCATCAGTTCGTCCCGTTCCAACCAGTATTGTCGTGCCTTCTGGAAGCCGAAAATGGAGACATGGGCAACCAGCACGCCGGTCGCGCAGACCGGCAGCATGACGCGGGAGATCACGACCCGGGAGAGAAGGCGCGGAGGGCCGCTGAACACGGCGCGGCCCGCTACCAGCAGCAGCCAGAGCAAAGCCAGGGCACCCGCTCCATAGGATACCTGGTAGGGCCACACGTGCTTGTAGGAAGTGGCGAAGATCAGAAGGCCGCCAACGGCCAGCCAGCCAGCGCCATCCCCGCCGCGAAAGCCCAGCGCCCCCGCCTTTCTCCGAAGCCGCCAGCGGACAACCAGCACCGGAACAATGATCATCAAAGATCCAAGCGCCAGGAAAGCGGGGATGGGCTGGACGAGATACAGGACGCTCGCCGTCCTCCTGACGCTGGTATCCCAGCTTCCCAGCGGTGTGAAGAACATCAGCGAATATACCAACCCCACCGGCAGCACCACTCCTCCGGCGATGATCCACAGCCAATCCATAGGGGACAACAACCACTCGACCCGACGCGACATCACCCGGACCAACGACGATGCCCGGAACCGGTAGAGCAGGAACCCGACGCCTACCCCAGCGATGAACAACCGGAGACCTCCGGAACCGATCATGGAAAGCCATGAGTAGTCATGCAGTCTGCTCGGCTTGAACTCCTCTTCCTTTATCGGCTGGGAATCCGGAAAGCGCTCCAACGCGGACGGGACATACAACATCGCCAGAAACCCGCCTTTCCGGTCGGCCACCGAGACCTTGCCCTTACGTTCTTCCGACCTGTCGCTCCTCTCGAGCCTCTGCTTCTCCAGAACCTCATACCATTCCGCCGCCCATGGAAACTCTCCGGCGATGCTCATATCCACCGCGCGTTCCGTCACATGGCGGGAAATGGCGGCAACCGAGACATGGACGGTCAGTTCATTCACCATGTTGAACTCCCCATCCCGGACCAGTTTCAGGATGTATGCCCTACCCTCTCCCGCGAACTCGCGAAATCCGTCGGCATCGCCCGCTTGCTCAAGCTCATCGAGCCGGGCGCAAAAGGTTCCGGAAAGGTCCAGCAGAATGACAATGGACGCGTGCTTCATCCCCACAAGATAGGCGGTGGATGCCAGCTTTTCCTGGAGGGTGGACTGCGGGAGCAGAGCCACCCGGCGTGAGATCATTTCACGCTCATAGCTGTTGTAGTTAGGCTTATCCCCCGCCCTACGGATGATCTCAAGCGCCTGCCCATAGGTTTCTCGGTTCCTGATTTCATAGCGGTGCGCCCTCTTGCGCTTCTTGTCCTCCTCATCATTGGGGAGCTTCTTCACCGACTTGTAGCCGGTCACCGCCGCACCGTAGTAGTCGAACCACGCATTGTCGGGATCGAGCCTGGTCGCGGTTTCGAAGTAGTCCGGAGGCAGGGTCTTGTGCTGGGAATGATAGGCTACGGCATACTCCGCGAAGAAGGCGGGATTCTCAGGCGCGCTGTCCCACAGTTCCTTCTTTTGCTCCAACAGTGGCTTGGAGCCATCCCCCAGCAAAAGCCATTCCTCCGGGGTGAGGTCGGCAAGCGAGGACTCCGGAAACAGGGTCAAACCCGCCCCCATGCCTTTCACCGAGTTGAGGGATTCCCTCTCGGTTTCGATCAACCGGTCGATCCAAAATGCCAGCCCCCCACAGACCATCAGCGAAAGGATGAGATAGATCCGTCGCCATGGGATGGACTTTCCGCGTCGGTCGAGTGCGTCGAATCTCCGCGCAAGTTCCGGCATCCCAGGATGATCCGAAGCGGGTACCACCTGCTCCATCCATGCGCGCGCGCCCGCGCTCGCCGCCAAATCATCGGCATAGATGCGGACGGCGGATTCAATCACTCTGTCACGGTCGGTACACACCCGCGGACCCTATTCCGCACTGGATCCCGCGGGCAAGAAAAGGAAAAGCCGGCACCCTCACGGATGCCGGCTTTTGAGAGCGGAAGAGAGCCGGTCCGGAGACCGGCGCTCCCAGCGGGATTATTCAGCGGAGGCAGGAGCTGCTTCGGCCGGGGCGTTGGCCTCGGCTTCGGCGGCCTTCTGGTCGCGGAGCCAGGCACGGCGTGACATCTTCACGCGGCCCTTCTCATCGACGCCCAGGCACTTGGCGGTGACGACATCGCCCTTCTTGACGACGTCCTCGACCTTCTCGGTGCGGCCTTCGGCCAGCTCGGAGACGTGGATGAGGCCGTCCTTGCCCGGAAGCACTTCCATGAACGCGCCGAAGGCGGTGATGGAAACAACCTTGCCGGTGTAGGTCTTGCCCACCTCGATCTCCTGGAACATGCGGTCGATCATCTCCTTCGCACGGTCGAGACCCTGCTGCTTGGAAGCATAGATATGAACGGTGCCGTCGTCCTCGATGTTGATCTCGGCTCCGGACTCCGCCTGGATGCCCTTGATGTTCTTGCCGCCTGGTCCGATGAGCTCGCCGATGCGGTCGGCGGGGATCTTCACGGAAACGATGCGCGGTGCGTGCGGGCTGAGTTCGCCGGCGGTGGTGATGGACTCGGCCATCTTGGCGAGCACCTTGGTGCGGCCGTCCTTGGCGATGCGGATCGCTTCTTCAAGCATGCTGAGCGGGAGGCCCGGAAGCTTGAGGTCGAGCTGGTAGCCGGTGACACCTTCGCTGGTGCCGCAGAGCTTGAAGTCCATATCGCCGTAGAAGTCCTCGGAACCGATGATGTCGAGGAGCATCTTGTGGGACTTGAGGGAACCATCTTCGTTGTTCTCGGTGACGAGGCCGACGGAGATACCACCCACCGGGCGGATCAGCGGGACACCGGCGTCAAGGAGGGCCATGGTGCCAGCGCAGACGGTCGCCATGGAGGTGGAACCATTGGACTCGGTGACCTCGGAGGAAACGCGGATGGCGTACGGGAAGACGGCTTCGTCAGGGATGACCGGCTCGATGGAGCGCTCGGCGAGGGAGCCGTGGCCGATCTCGCGGCGGTTGATGCCACCCATCCGGCCGGTTTCACCGACGGAGAAGGGAGGGAAGTTGTAGTGGAGGATGAAGCGCTTCTCGGACTCACCACCGGAGTAGTTGTCGAAGTTCTGCTTCTCGTCGGCCGGAGCCAGCGTGGTGATGGCGAGCGCCTGGGTCTCTCCGCGGGAGAAGATGGCGGAGCCGTGGACGCGTGGCAGGGTGCTGACTTCCCCGTAGAGGGTGCGGAGATCACCGATGGAGCGGCCGTCGGCGCGGACGCCCTTGTCCATGATGGAGATCCGGAAGGCTTTCTTCTGGAGGTATTCGAAGGCCTGCTCGACGTCGAAGGCGGTCGCATCCGGAGCGCGCTCCTTGATGGCGGCTTCCACTTCGTCGCGGAGGGCGCCGACTTTTTTGGCACGCTCGGTCTTGGTCGGGGCGTAGATGGCACCTTCGATGCGGTCACCGGCGATTTCGTAGGCGATCTCGAGGAGGTTCTCCTTGGCGAGGACCGGGGTGAAGTCGCGCTTGGCCTTGCCGGCGAGGCGGACGAGTTCTTCCTGGGCTTCGATGAGCTTCACGACGGCGGCCTGGGCGTGGTGCAGGGCGGCGATGAACTCGTCTTCCGGGAGCTCGTCGGCCTGGCCTTCGATCATGATGACGTCGGTCTTGTTGCCGACATAGACCAGGTCGAGGTCGCTCTCGGCGCGCTCGTCATGGGTCGGGTTGATGACGAACTGGCCATCGACACGACCGACGCGCACGGCACCGATGGGGCCTGCGAACGGGATGTCGGAAAGACAGAGGGCGGCGGAGGCACCGTTCATCGAGAGGATGTCGGCGTCGTTCTCACCGTCGGCGCTGAGCAGGATGGCGATGATCTGGGTGTCGTAGAAGTAACCCTTCGGGAACAGCGGGCGCAGCGGGCGGTCCGTCATCCGGCAGGTGAGGATTTCCTTTTCGGTCGGGCGGCCTTCGCGCTTGAAGTAGCCACCGGGGAAAACACCGGCTGCGGAGGCTTTCTCCTTATACTCCACGGAGAGTGGGAACCAGGTCTGGCCATCCTTGACTTTGGTGGCGGAGACGGCGGTGACGAGGATGATGGTGTCACCACTGCGGACGGTCACAGCACCGTCGGCGAGTTTGGCAAGCTTGCCGGTTTCAATCGTGATCGGGTTCGAGCCGACTTGGCTCGTGATGGTATGAATACTCATTTTCGTTCTTCTTTTCTTATGCGTACGGCCCGCATGGCCGGATGCCAGGCGGGCGATTTCAGGTTCCAGACGGGATTCCGCGGCCGAAACAGTCGGCGGAGGAGGGTTTGTCTGACGATCCCCCATCCGTGACGGAAGCGGAACCGTTTTTGCAAAACAGCCACGGGATTTCCCGTGGCTGCGTTGCGGAGAGTGGATTTTGCCTCAGCGGCGGAGACCCAGGCTTTCGATCAGCTTCTGGTAGCCCTCTTCATTGTGCGCCTTGATGTAGTCAAGGTGCTTGCGGCGGACAGCGACCATCTTCAGGAGACCACGGCGGGACGAGAAGTCCTTGGTGTGGATGTTGAGGTGGTCGGTCAGTTCGACGATGCGCTTGGTGAGGAGCGCGACTTGATATGGGGAGCTGCCGGTGTCTCCTTCGTGTTGCTTGTATTCGGCGAGGTTGATTTCTTTGGCCATGGTCTTGAAGGGTGGATCCAGCCGGAGCCAGACCGTCCTTGGTTGAGGTTGGGCGGGAAATCAAGCGGCTGCCCGGCCTTTTGGCAAGGTAAAGTTTCGGTGGACTCCCCTCCTCCCCCCGGGACCGGAGGCATCCGGGACCACCCGGCGCGGCGGAAGCCGGAATGGATCCTTACGTACGGACATCTCTCCCCTGTCACACCACCTCGGTTCGGGAAATCAGTTCTTACCGGAGACACCCATCCCGGAAAACCCACCATGTCCCCGAGCCACCTCATCCTTGCCGCGACCGCTTTTCCGGCAATCGCCGGAGCCGCCAACCTGTCCGGCATCCTCGGCCCCATCACCCCGGTCTATGAGGGGGATGAAACGGGCACGAAGTTCACGAAACC
The DNA here is from genome assembly GCF_026625605.1 of Luteolibacter sp. SL250. Taxonomy (NCBI): domain Bacteria; kingdom Pseudomonadati; phylum Verrucomicrobiota; class Verrucomicrobiia; order Verrucomicrobiales; family Verrucomicrobiaceae; genus Luteolibacter; species Luteolibacter sp. SL250. Next base: position 860,970 of record NZ_CP113054.1, on the reverse strand, counting down.
CGGCTGGTTCCCGGACGCACAATTCCCCCTGGTGTGGGGTGGGGCGAACGAGCCGGACACGAACCTGAGCTGGTGGATGTCCCGCCACAGCGGTGGATACCTCCTGGACTACACCCGCAAGGATGGCCAGTGGATCCCCGGGGGACCGGCGGACGCCCCTGACGAACGCGGCTACTGGATCCAGGATGTGTACCGGCCCGTGGACATCGACCCGACGTTGCGCGGACGGACCGTCACCCTGGAGATCTACCCGAACGACGCCACCTACAGCACGCCGTCCGCCACGGAGGAACACGTCATCGATGACAACTACCTGGTCGGATTCACCCACATCGAGGACTGGGCGGGCCGGGAGGTGAACGGCTCGCGGACCATCTACTCCATCGACAACGGGAAGAACTGGAAGAAAGGCCCGCTGCGGGCGATGAGCATCTGCGCGATCGATACCCGCACGGATCCCTCCCAGCCCCGGTTGGTGAGGATTTCCCATCACTGGATCGACCATGGGAAATACAACGGCAGGAAGACCGTCACCTACGACATCGCGACAGGTGTCGATGGCTATGCCATGGGCGCACCGAACGTCGAGACGTTCACCCATGGGAACATGTATGGCGTCACCGGCATGTTGTGGAGCCGCTACCTGAACAAGTGGCTGGTCATGTTCGGCCTCAACGGCAGCCATGGAAAGGACCTCCAGTTCGTGACGACGGACTCGTTCGAGACCTACTCCTGGGAGCCCAGCGTCAGCATCGAGAGAAATGAGGTTCCCGGCCGGGGCACCGTCGCGGGATCGGGGGACTATCCCACTTTGCTCGGCGGCTTCCCCCACGCCGCCGCCTATCCGATGCCGTTCAACAAAGAGGTGGGGCAGCTCGGCTGGATCTACAACAAGCACAACGGCCTCAGCGGGCGGGCGATTCACTTCATCGCGCCGGTGGAGAAGCGCATCACCTGGCAGGGGGCGGACGCCTCCCGCGCCGCCACACTCCGCATCGGGCCCGGGGCCGCATCCTTTTCCGCCCTCCGCCACAAGGGCAAGGAGGTGGCCGACCTGGACGATGAGGACGGGGATGGCGTTGTGAATCTGATGGAATACGCCACCGGCAGCCCGATCGGAGCCGGAAACAAGGTGCCCGGCATCCTCTCCCGGGAAGCGGAGGGGTTCCATTTCACCTACACCCGTGACACGGCGGCGGCTGCATTGCCGGTGGTGGAATGGTCGGAAACACTGCGCGACAACGACTGGAGGACGGATCGCATTTCCGAGCAGATCCTCTCCACCTCCGGCAGCGTGGAAACCGTCCGCGCCTCGCTCCCGCAGTCGGACACCACTCGCCGTTTCTTCCGCCTGCGGGCCAACCGCGCCCTGGCATCCCCCGCTTCCGGAAATGGCATGCCCTCCGCGCCGGTCGATTTCGGCAATGGGGTGACGCTCACGCTGGATCACACGGAGATCCCATCATCCGGCGGAACCGCCACGTGGACGTTCACCCGCTCCGGCCCGACCACGGATGCCCTGAACCTGTCGTTTGGCGTCACCGGCAACGCTTCATTCTCCGCGGACTACCAGCTCGCGGGGGCACCATCCTTCGACGGATCGACCGGGACGCTCGTCATTCCGGCCGGGCAGGCCAGCGCCAGCTTCACCACGACCGCCACCTCCGGAGCAGGGAAAAGCATCACCGTCAGCGCCCCCGGAACGCTCCATCTGGCGGGGACCGGCAACTGGAACCAGAGCGGGGGAGGATTTTCCGGCATCGTGGATGAGACGCACACGCTCGACTTCAACTCCACCGCGGGCGGGACGTTCCAGAACGACATCCCGGTGACCAAGCGGGTGCGCAGCATCAACTTCGGGGCGGGGTCCGGAGATCACGAGATCAATGGCAACCCCATCGAACTGGAGGCGGTGAACAAATGGCTGTCCACCGGCTACGCGATGTACGGCATCAACCAGTACTCCGCTGCCACCGCGACCTTCAACACGGACATCAACACCCGCTCCGCCGCACTCTACCTGCGTCCGTGGCAGGCGGGCGGAAAGATCGTCATCAATGGAAAGACCGACATGCTGGGCACCGGCGGCGTGGTGGTCTCCGGTCCTGGGGATGTCGCGCTCAACGGCGATCTGGTGGACACCGGCTACCGGGACTTTTCCAGCGGCCTGCCGGGACTGGTGGCAGGTGTGAACATGGGACGGCTGATCATGGCCGGGGACGGCACCCTTTCGCTGGCGGGCGACAACACCTTCAACGGCCGCACGGAAATCAAACATGGAACCGTCCGGGTGGAGTCTGCGGGCGCGCTCCGGAACAGCATCGTCACGCTGAAGAAGCATGACGCGCTTGCGCCCGTCACCGACTTCAAACTCGGCGGTCTGGATGGCTGGGGCAACATCGACCTGGCAGGGCATCATCTCACGCTGGGCAACCACAACCGGCCCGACTGCTACACGACGAACCATACCGGCGTGATCCGGGGTGACGGCTCCATCACCAAAATCGACACGAACACCCAGCGCCTCGGCGCGGTCAACCTGCACACCGGAGGCACCATCCTGAAAGGTGGCATCCTGGAGGTGCCGGGCAGCTCGCGGACCGCCTTCGGCAGCGGGGCCATTGAGTTCGACGGTGGGACGCTCCGCGCGGCGGGCACCGTGGCGGCGGACAATCCGGTCGTCGTTTCCTCCGGCGGAGGCACGCTCGATACCGGCGGGCGCACGGTCATTCTCAACGGCGCGTTGTCCGGCTCCGGGCCACTGACTGTGGCAGGCACCGGCTCCGTGATCCTCAATGCGCCTGGCACCTACACCGGCACGCTTTCCTCATCCGGAGAGATCCGGGCCAATGTCTCCGGCGCGTTTGGCAACGGGGTGCTCAATGTGGGCGGACGGATCACGCTGGGGGCAGACCAGACCGTTGGCGGCCTAACGGTGACGGCGGACGCTCCGGTGGTTGATACCGGCGCGTTCACCCTGACCGTGAATGGACCCATCCGAGTGGCGGCGGGGAAGGCGCTGGTGAAGGCCGGCGCCGGGACGCTGGACTGGACTGGCAGCGCGGCGGAATTCAACGGTGGCCTGGTGGTGAACGGCGGCACCTTCCGCACGACGGGCGGCGGGGATGTGACCCACGGCGACATCACCCTCAACGGCGCAACCCTCTCGCTGCACTCCTCCGCCACGGGCAACGCGGAATTTTCCATCGCCCGCAACCTCGGAACGAAACTCACGGTCAACGGCGCGGCCCGGCTGATCCTCGACAAAGGCACGGCGGACACGCTGACCGCCACCATCGGCTCCGGGACGAACGCCGACGCCTTTGTGATCGGGGAAGGCTCAACCTTCCTCACCACGCTGGGCCAGGACACCGTGCTGAAGCTGGATGGCCAGCCGGACACACCCGCCAATGCCACCTACCCGCCCTCGTTCCTGCTGGCGGCGGGTGACCGCACCGGTGACTTCGCCGCCTACGATTCCACCGGCGGCTTCACACCTTTCACCGGCTACGTCCAGCGGTCGGGCGCGTGGACGGCAGACAGCGGGGAGATCCCCAACATCACCGCGGCGACCACCCTGGCAGCCGACGCGACGGTCACAGGACTGCGCGTGCAGGACACGAACAACCTGATCCTGACCAGCCGCGTGCTCGGCTTCAGCGGTGCCGACGGCAAGGCGGGCCTGATCCTCAACAATGGCTCCCTCACCGGCGGGGCGATCGATTTCGGCACGAACAAAGGCTACATCTATGCCTCCGGTCCGGATGCCACGATCAGCAGCGCCATCCGCGGCAGCGCGGGTGTCATCTTCACCGGCCTGCCCGGCACGAAGGTGAATCTCACCGGAACGCAAACCACCTACTCGACACGACTGACGGTTGCCGGCACCACGCTCGAACTGCCGAGCTTGGCGGTGATGGGCGAAAGCGGAACCCCCATCACGCTCGACGGAGGTGGCACGCTGGCTTTCCCGAATTCCATCAACTTCACCCGCGAGCTGACCTTCGGCAGCGGCGGCGCGGGCATGGAAGTGGCGGCGGGCAAGACCGTCACCAGCAGCGGCACCTTCTGCGGATCCGGTCCGTTCCGCAAATCCGGCCCCGGCTACCTGAAGCTCAACGGCGCGGGAAGCTCCACCGGCGCGGTGACGGTCGATGAAGGCACGCTGGAGTATATTTCCACCGCCATCCAGGGCAGCACCGGACCGATCAGCGTCGCGGCGGGAGCACGCGTGAACATTTCCTACACCGCCCACGGAGTGGCGTTCTCGCATGATCTCCGGATCGCCGGCCACGGACCGAACGGGGAGGGAGCGCTGTCCGTCGGCGGCAGCGGTAACACCGCGAGCAGCATCACCCTGACGGATGATGCGAGGATCCAGGCGCTCAACGGGGCGACCTTCGCCATGCACGGCCCCATCCTCGGCCAAGGACACGCGCTCAACTTCAGCGGGACGGGCCGGTTCGGCATCCATGGCGCGATCGACGTGGACGGTGCGGACCTCAGCGCGTCGCAGACGCCCTACCTCAGCATCAAGGCGACCTCCTCGGTGATCTGCGAAAACCTCACCACCGCGGCGGGCAGTATTTTCGAAAGGCCACGCGGAACACGCGCATCAACTCCGCGACCATCGGCGGTCGCCTGTGCGGCCAGAAAGGCAGGCTGGCATCCACAGGCGGCGTGACCATCGTTTCCGGAGGAACCCTCGCGGGCGGCCTCGTTGACACGCCTGACCTGTTCACCATCGACGGCGACCTCACCCTCCAGGAGGGAGCTACCTACCATGCCTATGTCAAAGGCCCCGTCGGCGCGGGCAGTGATGGCGCGGGCAGCCAGCACGGCCAGGTTCTGGTGACCGGCTCAGGCGTTGTCGGGGGCACGCTGAAGCTGGTCATCGCCGCCGGATACACCCCAGCCACCGGGGATGAGATCTTCGTGATGCTGCGCAACGGCGGCTCCGGCGCATTTGACAAGGTGGTGGTGGTCGAAGGCTCCACCACCATGCCGGACCAACCCGGAGCGCAAGGCTCCGCCATCACCATCAAGGGCAAGACCGGAACGCTGCGCTACAACAGCCACTCCAGCATCAACCTTTCCAGCCCTGCGACGGCAGCGGATATTTCGATCAAGTTCTGATGGCGAATCCGGATTCGGATTGGTTCCCGTGCGGAGATGTTCCAAAGTCTCCGCAGGATGACACCGGAGCCGCGGACGGGATGGGTTGTATTCGGAGGATGCTGCCTCGCATTCCTGGCAGCGGCGGTGAACGCCGGATTCCTCATCGATCTCGGAACCTCAGTGAGCCACCTGACCGGAGATGTGTCCAAGGTGGCGATGCAGTCCCTGGGAGGCGAAGGATGGGAGAAATCCGGAGCCCTCTATCTGGCGGTGGCGACCGTAGGATTCATCTTCGGGGCGATGGTCTCGGGCTTCTTCGTCCACCATCCGACGTTGGAAATATCGCGCCCTTACGGCCGCACCATCGCCGCCATCGGGGGGCTGCTGCTGGTTTCACATGGAACCTTCACGGGCATCCCCTGGCTCTCGGTATTTCTGGCGAGCTGCGCCTGCGGGATGCAGAACGCGCTGGCAACCCACTACCGGGGTATGATCCTGAGAACCACGCATGTCACCGGCCTGCTGACGGATCTGGGGACGAACCTGGGGATGCGGCTGAAGGGGCACTACATCGCACCATGGAAACTGGGAGTTCCGGTGATGCTGCTGGGAGCGTTCTTTCTTGGAGCCTTGTTCGGCACGCTGCTACACCTCTGGCTGCCGGGACGTTTCCTGCTGGTTCTCGGGGTGATCTACATCGCCGGAGGAATCGCCTGGACGATCCGGAAGCGATGGGACCGTGGAGCATCGGGCGGGCCGGTCTGAGGACGGCACTTACCGCGCCGCCACCAGGTCGTAGCCGCGCCAGTCCTTGATGGTGACGGTGGCGAACTCGCCGACGGGGATGTCCTCATCGACATGGACGGAGCCGTCGATTTCAGGGGCGTCCCACTCGGTGCGGCCGACGCCGGGTTGCTCGACCAGGACGCGGACGGTCTTGCCGACCTGCTCCTGGTTCGTTTCTCCGGCGATCTTCTGGAGCTTTGCCATGGCGCGGGACCAGCGACTCTTGCGGGTGGCGTGGTGGAGGTGGCCGTCCATCTTGTTGGCGCGGGTGCCTTCTTCCTTTGAGTATTGGAAGACGCCGGCGCGCTCGAAGCGGAACTCCTCGATGAACTCGAGCAGTTCGGTGAAATCCTCCTCCGTCTCGCCGGGGAAGCCGACGATGAAGGTGGTGCGGATGCCGAGGTTCGGAATACCGGCGCGCATGCGGCGCAGCAGGTCGCGGATGTAGTCGCCGCTGGTCACGCGCTTCATGGCGGTGAGCATGCGGTCGGAGATGTGCTGGAGCGGGATGTCCACGTACTTCGCGACCTTGTCGCACTCTGCGATGGTGGCGATCAACTCGTCCGACCAATGGGCCGGATGGGTGTAGAGGAGGCGCACCCAGAAGTCGCCCTCGATCTTGTTGATCTCGCGCAGGAGGGTGGAAAGGGATTCGCCGCGGGTGGAGTCCACCGGGGAGTTCGGCTTCGGCCGGTCGCCCTCCCACTGGTCCATGCCGAAGTAGGTGGTGTCCTGGGAGATGAGGTTGATTTCCTTCACCCCGGACTTCACCAGTGCCTCGACCTCGCGGACGACGCTATCCTGGGTGCGGGAGCGGTGGCGGCCGCGGATCTGCGGGATGATGCAGAAGGTGCAGGTGTGGTTGCAGCCTTCCGCGATCTTCACATAGGCGAAGTGGTCCGGCGTGAGGCGCATCCGCGGGGTGGCGTAGTCCGGCACATACTGCGGCTTCAGCGTGACGAAGTCGCGCGGATCATCCGTGGCGGCGGGGCCTTCGTCCTTCGTGACCTCCGCGTGGTTCTGCTTGCCGAGGAGATTCTCGATGATCGGCGCGACCTTGGTGATCTGGTCAAGACCGATGAAGGCGTCCACCTCAGGCATGATGCCGGGCAGGTCCTTCGCGAAGCGCTGGGAAAGGCAACCGGCGACGATGATCTTCTGCCGCTCCAGTTCCGGGTTGTCCTTGCGGGCGTTCACCGCGCCGAAGACGGCGTCGATGGACTCCTTCTTCGCCATGTCGATGAACGAGCAGGTATTGACGATGAGGACATCGGCAAGCTCGGGATCCGGGGTCAGGGCCATGCCCGCCTGCGCGAGGTGGCCGATCATGACTTCCGAATCGATGAGGTTCTTCGCGCAACCGAGCGAGATGAGGCCAACGGTGGTGGACATGGGGAAAGGGGGAAAATGATTACTGGGGAGGCAGGATCAGCTCGTCCCCGGGTTGCGGTTTGAAGTCACCGTATCCGGGCATGAGGTTCGCAATGCCACCTTCAACCGTGATTTCCGACACCTTGATCTGGCCGATGATCCCGGTCTTCCTGCGGATCGCCAGGACCGATCCGGTCTGGACGTTCTCCGGCATCAACACCTCAAAGACCACGAACATTCCGGTTTCCGCATCTCCAGCCAGTTCCTTCACCCGGCCCATGAGCAGCGCCTCACCGATCAGGCGGGCGCGGCGGAGTTCCCTGTCGCTTTTCTCCAGATCACGCTGGCCGAGCAGTCCTTCCTCATCCTGGTCCACCTTCGCGTCGCGCTCCGCCTTCGCCTTTTCCTCGGCGATGCGGGCGATCTCAGCCTCCTTGGCGGCAAGCTCGGCCTTCAGCGCATCCCTTTCGGCGGAACTGACGGGCGGCGCAACCGGCTCGGAGGCCCGGACCTGCTGCATCTGCTTTTCAAGCTGCAGGCGATCCTGTTCCAGGCGGAGCTCCTCGACCTGCTTCTTGAGACGGGAGATCTCGTCGGAGGAGGCCTCTTTCGTCCCTTCGCGCATGCCGTGCCATGACAGGCCCACCGCGCCGAGCAGAAGGGCGATCGTCGCGCCGAGGAGAATCTTCATCGTGTCCATGTGGGGCACCGTGTACTGGCTGGGTGGCGGATGTCAACGCGGCGGTCCACGCTTGGCCACTTGCAAAGGGGGCGGGGCGGTGCTTCAGTGACCCTCGATGAAAGCCCAACCCTCCCTCCTCCTTGCCGCGTTGTCCGCCTTTCTGACCTCCCACGCAGGCGCTGTGGTAGTGGCGAACTACCCATTTAACGGCGGTTCGAACACATCGACCGACGTCCACGCCCAGAGTACGGCCGGAGCTTTCAGTATCTCAGGCGGAAGCGCATCGGACCAGTCCGGCTTCTCCTCCAGCACCAACCAACCATTCATCAGGGTCACCAGTCTCACCACCACGAAAGCCGACGCGATCACAGGCGGGGACTACTTTTCCTTCACCTGGACGCCCGGCTCGGAATTCACCAGTCTGCTGGGACAGTTGAGCTTCTCCTTCGGTGGCAGCAACCTGGCAAATGGATCAGAGGCGGACAACTACACCGCATTCATGTCACTCCAGGCCCAGGTCGGGTCCGGAGCGTTTTTCGATGTGGGACCGGAATTTTCACGCTTGGTTCCCTACCAAAGCGGCAACAGCCAGCCGCAACTCACGGATAATCTTGTCATTGACCTGAGTGGGGTCAGCGCGTTGCAGAATGTAACCGATCCTGTGACATTCCGGTTTTATCTCTACAGTTCGGTCACCAACAACAACGGTAAAATCGTGCGGATGGACAATGTGACCCTGGATACCGTCCCGGAGCCTTCCGTGGCACTTCTTGGCCTGGTTGGTTCAATATCTTTGCTGCGGCGCAGACACGTTCGTTAAGTGGAATCCAGGATTGACCCGCACGGAATCCCGGCTTTCCTAAGTCCATGAAACGCTGGGATTCACCGCTCTCCGCCCTGCTGCTGCTCGTCTGTACGGCCTCACCGTCCGTGGGTCAGGAGTTCCGGACCTTCCGCAGCGCCACCGGCCAGGAGATCCAGGCGAAGTTCGAAGGAATGGCGGGTGACCTGGTGAAGCTGCGCCGCAGCGACGGAAAAGTGTTCGAGCTGCCGAAGGACAAGTTGAGCGCGGCGGACCAAGCGTTCGTCACGGAAGCGGCCGCCACCGCCGGCAATGCGGCCGGATCACTCAACACCGCCGCCGGGCATGAGATCGTCACCTCGGAGTCTTTCGCCGCGCGCAAGGCGGAGGACATGGCGAATGGTTTGAAGCTCAAGCCGGAATCCCAGTCGAAATACGGCCGGAGCTGGCGGCTCTACTCCGCCTTCGTGAAGGACTACCAGTTGTTCGGCACGATGCCTTACTCCGTCGCGCTGTATTCCAACGAAGAGGGGAACGTCACCAGCGTTTCCGTCGTCTATGCGAACAAAGGCGACTTCGGCAGCACCGCCGGATTCGGCAAGGATCACTTCAAGGGAGGCACGTCCGCCACCGCTTCCAGCCTCGGGGAAGCGATGAAGATGGATGAGGAGAGCGTCTCGAAGGCGCTCACCTCCGTTCTCGGCGCACCGAAGGAACAGCGCTTCGGCGAAGGAAAGACCCGCCGCACCATCCGCCGCTGGGACTGGAACGGCCACTCGTTCCTGCTTTCCAACGAAGAGGGCGAGTATGTCGGGCTTTCCATCGTCTCCACGGAAACGGCGGACGCGGGCGGAAAGTCCCTCCGCATGAAGGATGAGGATCTCAAGAAACGGCTGGTGGACAGCGTGAAGAAGGACCCGAACGGGGATGTCTATATCACCGAGATCCCGATGGTGGACCAAGGACCGAAAGGCTACTGCGTGCCCGCCACCTTTGAACGGGCGATGCGCACCATGGGCATGGACGCGGACATGTATCTGCTGGCCATGGTGGGCCAGAGCAATGCGGGGGGAGGCACGGTGGTGCAGTACCTCCTGGATGGCATCCGCTCCCAGGTCTATACGAAGGGCCGCCGCCCGAAGGATGAGGATGTGAAATCCATCAAGATCCGCGATGTGAAGCGCTACATCGACCTGGGGATCCCGGTGATGTGGACAATGCACTCGATGGACGCCTACAACGAAGTGGCGGACAAGAACACCGCGAAACGCGGCTCCGTCACGGACTGGACCGCATACACCACGGAGATCACAACCGATGCCGCCCCGTTCACGGGCAAGGGCAAGCCGGAAGATAACCGCCACATCTGCATGATCATCGGCTACAACGAGAAGACCAACGAGCTGGCGGTGAGCGACTCGTGGGGGCAGCGGTTCGAGCTGCGCTGGGTGCCGCTGCAGGTGGCGGACTGGGCGAACGCCGGCCACTTTTTCATGATCCTGCCCTGATTCAGGCAAGGATGCCCTTCACCACGGAGGCGGGTTTCACGCCTGTCAGCTTGTAGTCCAGCCCCTGGAACTTCGTGCTGAACCGGGCGTGGTCGATGCCGAACTGGTGGAGCATGGTGGCATGGAGGTCCCGCACCTGGACGATGTCCTTTTCCGAGTTGTAGCCCAACTCGTCCGTCGCGCCGTGGACGATGCCCGGCTTGATGCCCGCCCCGGCCATCCAGATGCTGAAGGCGCGGATGTGGTGGTCCCGCCCGCTCCCCTGCCCCATCGGCGTGCGGCCGAACTCGCCGCCCCAGATGACCAGGGTGTCCTCCAGCATCCCTCGTTGTTTCAGGTCCTTCACCAACGCCGCGGAAGCCTGGTCGGTCAGCAGGGCGGTGGCGGGCATCTTTTTCTCAATGCCGCCGTGGTGGTCCCAGCCGCGATGGTAGAGCTGCACGAAGCGCACGCCCCGCTCCAGCATGCGCCGGGCGAGCAGGCAGTTGCTGGCGAATGATCCGTCGCCCGGTTCCGTCACGCCATACATGTCCAGAACGTGCTTCGGCTCGTTCTTCATGTCGGTCAGCTCCGGCACGGAGGCCTGCATCCGGAAGGCCATCTCGTATTGCGAGATCCGCGTGTCGATCTCCGGATCAATGCGCTGCTCCCCCAGCAGGCCGTTCATCCTCCGCACCTCATCGATGACCTGGCGCTGGGTTGACTGGCAGATGCCGTCCGGATTCCCCACGTAGTGGACGGCGCTGCCCTTGCTCTGGAACTGCACGCCCTGGAACTTGCTGGGCAGGAAACCCGCGCTCCATTGCCTCGCGGAGATCGGCTGGTCCGCCTCCGCCCCGCGTGAGACCATGACGACGTAGCCCGGCAGGTCCTGCGACTCCGCCCCCAGTCCGTAGAGCAGCCATGAACCCATGCTCGGCCGTCCTTTGAGGATGGAGCCGCTGTTCATGAAGGCGTGGGCGGGATCATGGTTGATCTGCTCCGTCACCATCGAACGCACCACGCAGATGTCATCCGCGATGGAACCGATATGCGGGAACAACTCCGAAATTTCCGTGCCGCAGGCACCCCATTTCCTGAACTTCGTGAAGGAGCCGCGGGCGATCAGCTTCGCGCCCTGGAGCTGGGCGAGCTGCTGGCCCGCCGTGAAAGACTCCGGAAATGGCTGGCCGTTCAGCTTGTCCAGCATGGGCTTCGGGTCGAACGACTCCAGATGCGACGGACCACCGGCCATGCAGAGGTGCACCACGCGCTTCGCCTTGGCAGGCAGATGCAGGCCACCCTGCGACTGCATGAAAGGCAGCGACTCCGCTCCCATGAGCTTCGACATCGCGAGGCTACCCAGCCCGGCGAAGCTCTGCTTCAGGAAGGTCCTCCTGCTCCAGTCCTGCTGGTATCGTTCGAACGGGTGCATGGCTCAGTAACGGGTCAGGGTTTCATGGAGGTTCAGCAACACGCGGCAGGTCTGCGTCCATGCGGCCAGTTCCAGCGGATCCAGTTTCGGATCGGCCTGCCACTGGCCGACTTTCAGGAACTCCTCCGGGTTGTCGTCACCGGTTTTCAGCTTGGCGCGCTGGCCATTGAGAAATTTCTCCAGCCCCTCCACCTCCCCCGCGCGTGGCTCGCGGCCGAGTGTGCGGAGGATGGCGGACTTGATCCGGTCAGTGTCAGTGGCGGTCGGACCCTCCTCCAGGAGGCTGGCCGCGAAGGCACGGGCCGCTTCCACGAAGGAAGGGTCATTCAGAAGGATCAACGCCTGCTGGGGACTGTTCGACTGCAGGCGGTCCGCGGAGCATTCTTCACGACTGGGCGCGTCGAATCCGGCCATCATCGGGTGCATGAACGTCCGCTGCCAGTGGGTGTAGAGGCCGCGGCGGTATTGGTCGCTGCTGGAGCTGGCCGCGTAATCCCGCTGGGGGAAGTTGAGGTTCGCGTAGTAGCCTGCGGGTTGGTAGGGCTTCACACTCGGCCCACCGACGAAATCACCCGGAAGCAGCCCGGAAATGGAGAGGATGTTGTCACGGACAAATTCAGCATCCAGCCGCCGCGGGGATTGTGCCGCCAGCAACCGGTTCGCGGGATCCAGTTCCGCGAGATCCGCCCGCTTTCCTGACTCCTGCCGGTAGGTGCCACTCATGACCATGAGTTTCACGAGGTGCTTCACGTCCCAGCCGGATTCGCGGAACTCCACGGCCAGCCAATCGAGCAACGCCGGGTTCGCGGGCCACTCGCCCTGGTTGCCGATGTCATCCAGCACGTTGGAAAGGCCCTTGCCGAAAAACTGCTTCCACAGCCGGTTCACGAAGTGGCGGGCTGGCAGCGGGTTTTCGTCGGCGACCATCCACTTCGCCAGGTCCAGCCGGTTCAGGCGGCCACCGTCTTTCCGCACGGAGGCATGGGGAAGGAACTCAGGCACTGCCGGCTGCACCTCCTCACCCTGGGTCATCCAGTCACCCCGTGGCAGGAGGTGGACCGCCGGGGTCTTGTCCGCAGGCAAAGTCTGCGCGACAACGGAGTGCGCGTAGCCCGCGCGGCAGGCGATGATCTCGTCGCGCAACTTCCGGAAATCCTCCGGCAATGCGGCGTCCTTCGCCGTTGCCCGCGCCCATGCGGCGACCAGAAGCTTTTGATCCTCCGATCCGGGAGCGGCGGCCTTCAACGCCTTGCCAAGTTCCGGCGACATGGCCTGCGCCTCACCGGGAATGGGATCGCCGAAGGGCGTGATGCTGATCCTGAATCTCCCGAGATCCGCGGTCGCCAGGGTGACGGTCAGGAAATCATCCGCTCCCGCGGTGAGTGGTTCCGCGAGCTGGTAGATCGCCGTCTGCGGATGGGACGCGGCATCCTGCGGCTCCTCCCACAGTGCGGGGGCGGAGCGCCACTCCGGCTCCAGCTTCGGGTCATGGCTGCCGTTGGAATACTTGTGCGGCGTTCTGCGGTCCGCCTGGGCATAGGCGACTTTCAGGGATTTCTCCCCGATGGCGAAAGTGGGAGTGACGGAGAATTTTCCATCCGCTCCGCGCCCGACCTTTCCGGAGTTCTTTTCATCGGGTAGTGCTTCAAGGCGGATGGCGGAAAATGCCTGCCCTCCCAGCGGGAAGCGCACCATGACCACTTCATCCTTCTTCGCCTCACCAGTCAGCAGGACCGAATGATCCGGCAGCACCTCCACCGGAGTCGCCAGCTTCGATGAAACCGTGGCACCCGCCAGCGACTTCCAGCCATCGGGAAATTCACCGATGAACGTCTCCGCTCCGGCAAGCCACGGTCCGAAAGATTCATTCTTCGGAGTCGCCGCGAGCGTCATCGCCCCCTGTGTTCTCAGCGATCCCATCCGCTTCACCAGCGCCGTATTCCGCGCCTGGATTTCCGGAGGGAAAGGCCAGTCGTTGTTCACCTTCGGCAGATCCGGGTTCGGCGTGTAGCCGTAGTCCGCATATACGCCCCACTGCCGCACATCCGCGAAGAAAGCACCCAGCGAATAGAAGTCCTTCGCGGTGACGGGATCGAACTTGTGGTCATGGCACTCCGCGCAGCCGGTCGTCAGCCCCAGCCACGCGGCACCCACCGCCCGCACCCGGTCGCCCAGGGACTTGGCCATGTATTCCTTCGGCTGCGCGCCGCCCTCGCGGGTCATCAGGTTCAGCCGCAGGAAACCGGTGGCGATCCTCTGTTCATCCGTCGCATCCGGCAGCAGGTCGCCCGCCAGTTGCTCGATGGTGAACGCATCGAACCGCTTGTTCGTGTTGAACGCGTCGATCACATAGTCGCGGTAGGGAAAGACGCGCGCGTTCTGGTCGCCGTGGTATCCCACCGTGTCCGCGAACCGCACGACATCCAGCCACGGCACCGCCATCCGCTCACCATAGTGCGGGGACGCCAGCAGTCGGTCCACCTGGGTGGCGTAGGCTTCCGGCCGGGCGTCCGCCAGAAAGGCGGCGACCTCCTCCGGCGACGGAGGCAGGCCGGTCAGGTCCAGTGACAGCCGCCGCAGCAGCGTGGCCTTGTCAGCCTCCGGTGACGGCTCGACTTTCAGGCTGTCCAGATTCGCCAGCACGAATGAATCGACCGGGTTGGCGACCTTGTCCGCATGCCGGGTTGCAGGGACCTGGGGTTTCACCAGTGGCGCGAATGACCAATGCTCCTGGTACTTCGCCCCCTGTTCGATCCAGCGAGTGATCAGCCCGATTTCATCCTGCGAGAGCGGCTTGTGGAAATCCGTCGGCGGCATCACGTCGTCCTCATCCTTGGTGGTGATCCGCCGCCAGACTTCGCTCGCCTTCGGGTCACCCGGCACGATCGCGCGCAGCGAAGAATCATCCTCCAGCGGCGCATAGCCCCCCTCCGCGGTATCCAGCCGCAGTCCGGCCTCACGCGTCGTTTTGTCAAATCCGTGGCAGGAAAAGCACTTGTCGGAAAGGATCGGCCGGATGTGGGAATTGAAGGTCACCTCCCCCGCCGGAGGTCCGCCCGGCTTCGGCTCCGCCGCATCCGCAAGGCCACAGGCCGCGAGTACAAGCGCCCAGACGACGGGCGGCAGCACGCGGGCAAGCTGGGTTTCCGATGCCCCGGGGTTTGCGGGATCTCTCATTGGGTTCGCTACTTCTCCTAAAACGTGGGACGCCCTGTCGAGTTTTCGCTTCCCGCCCTTTTCACTCCTGGCGGCGGCCGATTTCCCGGCTCCCGCGGTGTTCCGTTGCGGAAGGCATCGTATGACTCCGGGGAGGCGATCGTATGACGATCCGAGCCATCTCCGGAGCCGGTGGCATGCCCAATGCTTAATCGGGCCGGTATCGCTCCCCCTTCCGGGAGTCCGCGAACTCCACGCCCCATACTCCATGAAACTGAGCAAAACGATCCTCGCCACGGCGCTCGCCGCGCTGACTTCCCTCGCCAACCTCGCCGCGGAACCCCTGAAAATCGGCTACTCGGACTGGCCGGGCTGGGTCGCCTGGGAGATCGGCATCAAGAAAGGCTGGTTCAAGGAAGAAGGCGTGGAGGTGGACTTTGTCTGGATGGACTACGTGAAATCCATGGAAGCCTATGCCGCCGGGAAACTGGATGCGGTGTGCGTGACCAATGGTGACGCGCTCGTCACGGGAGCCACCGGCAAGCCTTCCGTCTGCGTCCTCATCAACGACTACTCCAACGGCAACGACATGATCGTCGCCAAGAAGGAATACAAGAGCCTGAAGGACCTGAAGGGCAAGACCATCGCGCTTGAGGAAGGCTTCGTGGAGCACCTGCTGCTGCTGAAAGGCCTGGAGCTGAACGGCATGGCGGAGGGTGACATCACCATCAAGAACACACCCACCAACAACACCCCGCAGGTCTTCGCCTCCGGCGAGGTGGACGCCATCGCCGCGTGGCAGCCGAACTCCGGCCAGGCCCTCAAGCTGGTCCCCGGATCGAAACCGGTCTTCACCTCGAAGGACGTTCCCGGTCTCATCTACGACGGACTTTTCTGCGACCGTGACAGCGTGAAGTCCCGCCGCGCCGACTGGCTCAAGGTGGTGAAGGTCTGGGGCCGCATCACCGAATACCTCTCCAAGGAGGACAACCTGGACGACGCGCTCGCCATCCTCGCGGAGCGGGTGGGCGTCAAACCGGCCGAATACGAGCCGCTGCTGGACGGAACGAAGATCCTCAGCCCGGCGGAAGTCCTCAAGGTCTGGGAAAAGGCGGACGGACTCGGGTCCATCTACGGTTCCTCGAAGATCGTGGACGACTTCAATGTGACCTTCAAAGTCTACGAGAAGCCGAGCGACATCGACTCCTACTTCGACCCATCGCTTTCAAAGGAAGTCTTCGGGAAGTGATTCCCCATCCCGGCCCCACATGAAATTCCCTTCTTCCGGAAACTGGTGGGCGGTGAGGAAAGATCTGGGGCACACCCGGGCCACGGTCCTGATGGTGTGCTCCTTCATCCTGCCGCTGCTCATCTGGTGCGTTGCCGCCTACGGTCCGTGGTGGAAGGTCGCCTACCAGATCACCATTCCGGCGGAGACCACCCGGCTGCAGAGCGTCTATACCACGGGCAACCGCCTCACCCCGGAGACGTGGAAGGAGTTCCAGGACGCCGTGTCAAAGGACAACCAGGAGATCCTCGCGGCGCGGGAGTCCGGCGGGACCGCCACGGCCACTGCCAGACAGGGTAAGAAGATCGTCCGCCAGATCCATCCCGTCGCGGTCACCAACGGCTGGCTCACCCGCGAACAGGACATGGATGACGAGGCGCTGCGGAAAACCTGGATCGACCTCGCCGCCGGAAAGCTGGAGGCGGAGAAGGAACCCATCACGGATGGGAACCTGGCCATCGTGAAGGCGAACGCAGAGATGCTCGCCGCTGCCGGAACCGGCTGGCCGACGGAGCCGATGCTGAAGCTGCTGCCACAGGCGGCGGAGGAAGTTTCGCGACCTGTCTTCCTCGTCCCTCCGGATGTCGTCGCCCGCTCTTTCTGGAAAGGCATCACGGCGAAGAAGGCCGATGGCGCCGAGGCCGGAGCCGAACGGAAGACGCTGCTGCAGCGCTACGGTGAATCATGGCGGACCATCATCTGCGGCTTCCTGCTCGCCATCGCCGTCGCCATTCCCATCGGCATCCTCGCCGGAACATTTGATTTCATCTCGAAGCTCACGGAGCCGTTCGTGAACTTCTTCAGCTACATGCCGGCCCCCGCGTTCGGCGTGGTGCTGATGGCCATCTTCGGCCTCGATATGGGACCGAAGGTGATGCTTGTGTTTCTCGGCACCCTGCCCTGCGCGATCCTGACCATCGCCAAGACCACCCGCGGACTGGACCCGTCCCTGCTGGAGGCCGCGCAGACCCTCGGTGCCAGCCGCGCCCAGCTCATCCGCACGGTGATCGTCCCGGGCATCCTGCCGAACCTCTACAAGGATCTGCGCCTGTTGCTAAGCACCGCCTGGACCTGGCTGGTCATCGCGGAACTCCTCGGCTTCAAGAGCGGACTGGCGGAGATCATCGACACCCACGGCCGCCGCTTCCAGTTCGACATCGTCTATCCCGCCATCCTGATGATCGGGCTGTCCGGCTTCCTCATGGACCAGATCCTCGCCCACCTCGCCCGTTACTTCTTTCCGTGGGCGGAACAGCCGAAGAAAGGCATCGTGGACAGGATCCTTTCCGGCATCCCGGCGATGATCCGGATGATCAAGCCTTCCAAGCCCACGCCGGTCGCCGGTGAACCCGCTCCCGGAAACCTGCCCCAATGAGCACGATGGAAACCCTGTCCCATCTCGACCAGTCCCCTGCGGTGAAAGCCCGGTTCGGGAAAATCTACCAGCGTCCGCCCATCCTGGAGATCAACGGACTTTACAAGAAGTTCGACTCGAAGGCCGGTGAAGTGACCGCGCTGCAGGACATCAACCTGACGGTCCACCGGCGGGAACTCATGTGCGTGCTCGGCCAGTCGGGCTGCGGGAAATCCACGCTCATCCGCATCCTCGCGGGACTCGAAACACCGACTTCCGGAGAGGTGCTTGTCGATGGCAGCCCCATCACCGGCCCCGGCCGTGACCGTGGCATGGTCTTCCAGAGCTACACCCTCTTCCCCTGGCTGACGGTGAAGCAGAACGTGATGTACGGCCCCCGCATGGCGGGAAAGAGTGACTTCACCAACGAGGCGGAGGCCCGCCAGTGGCTGGCCCTCGTCGGCCTCGACAAGTTCGAGAACTCCTACCCGCACCAGCTCAGCGGCGGCATGAAGCAGCGCGCCGCGATCGCCCGCGCGCTTGCGAACGAGCCGCGCATCCTGCTGATGGACGAGCCGTTCGGCGCGCTGGACCCGCAGACCCGCCAGCAGATGCAGGCCTACCTCCTGCAGATCTGGAAGAACGTGGACATCACCATCTTCTTCATCACGCATGATCTGGATGAGGCCATCTTCCTTTCCGACCGCATCCTCGTCCTCGATCCCCGCCCGGGCCGTGTCCGGGAGGTGCTGGAGGTTCCCGTGCCCCGTCCGCGGGACCACTCGCAGCTCCGCTCGCCGGAATTCCTCGCCACCAAGAGCCATCTCGAAACCATCATCCACCCGGAGGATGACCATGCGGAGCCGGTGTTCGACAAGCTGCCCTTCGGCCGGATGACCAACGTGGACGACAACGTGGAATGAGGCCCCCGCAATCGTATGATGATCATTTCACATTCATCATACGATTTCTCCGGAAATCCTGAATCCGGCAGGGTTCGTGCTTTGCGGAGATGCGCATGCCGATCACCCGCCGACCAAAGGAAAAACTCGCCCACAGGGTCACCATCTCGATCTCGGACGAGCTGCACACCCAGTTCGGGGACCTGATGGAGGAACGCGGTTTCGTCAACCGCTCCCATGCCATCGCGGAGGTCCTCAACCAGCACATCTCCGACTACTACAGCCTGAAGGGCAACTCGCTGATGGCCGGAACCATCACCCTTTTCTACGACCACAAGCGGGCCGGCATCAAACAGCAGATCACCGACATCCAGCACGAGCACATCCGCGAGGTCATCAGCTCGCTCCAGGTGTTCCTGGACCGGCCAAGCGGCTGCGGATGATCGCGAACAAGCTGCTCGGCAAAGGGCATGATCGCCGGCCGCCTCAATCTCACCCGCACCCTGCTGCCGCCCATCCAGACGGAGCCTGACGAAAAGGACACGTGAAACCCTATCCCATCCCATGACATCCACCATGACTCCCATCCTCACGCGCACGCTCACCGGCGCCGGCATGTGGTCCGGCATCATCTCGCGCGGCAAGCGCCTCCGCCTGACCGACCTCTCCGGCGGCGCGAACGTAGGCATGCTCCTCTACCACGCCACCGAGCGGCAGGAGCGCTACCACATGTCCGACACGCTGAAGGGGCAGCACATCTTCTACCTCCGCGCGCCCTACTGCATCCACTCGGATATGGGCCGCCTGTTGGCCTCCATCACCTCGGACAGCGTGGGCTGGCATGACACCGTTTGCGGGCATTCCAACTCCGCACTGGTGCTGGAGAAGTATGGGGAGAACAACTACCAGCAGGCCCGCAACGACTGGAACCGCAACGCACACGACGGCTTTCTCATCGAGCTTTGCAAGTGGGGACTCGGCAAGAAGGACCTCGTCCCGAACCTGAACCTGTTCAGCAAGGTGGTGGCGGATGAGGAAGGAAAACTCGATTTCGTGCCCGGCAACTCGAAGCCCGGCGACCATGTCGAGCTGCGCTTCGAGCTGGACACCCTCGTTGTCCTCAACACCTGCCAGCACCCGTTCGATCCGCATCCGGCCTACCGGCCCACGGAGGTGAAGCTGGAGGTATTCGCCGGGTCGCCACCATCCGTGGATGATCCATCGCTCACCATCCGCCCGGAGAATCTCCGCGCCCACGAAAACAACGAAACCTTCCTCACCCTTTCCCAACCATGAGCCACAAGCACGTCATTCCCGCCGGCGACTGGTGGGTCCACGAAATCAAGAAAGGCCAGACGCTCCGCATCACAGATCTGGAGGGCAACCAGGCCGCAGACACCCTGTTCTTCAGCGCGGCGGATCCCACGGAGCGCTACAGCGCTGACCAGACCATCCAGACCCAGAAGTCCCTCTACCTCACCACCGGCACCCGGATCATGAGCACGGAGGGCAACGTCCTGCTGGAGATCACCGGGGATACCTGCGGCCGCCACGATACCCTCGGCGGGGCATGCTCCCGCGAAGCGAACACGATGCGCTACGCCCATGACAAGGAGTGCATGCATGCCTGCCGGGACAGCTTCATCCGCGGCGCGCAGGAGTGGAAGGTGGAGCTCACCAAGCGGGACATCACCAGCAACATCAACTTCTTCATGAACGTCCCCGTCACCCGGGACGGGCAGCTCACCTTTGCCGACGGCATCTCCGCCCCCGGCTGCTACGTCGAAATGGTCGCCCGCATGGACGTGGTCTGCCTGATCTCGAACTGCCCACAGCTCAACAACCCTTGCAACGGTTGGAACCCCACTCCGGTCGAAGTTTCCATTTCCTGACATGACCCCGAAAATCCTCATCGCCAACCGGGGGGAGATCGCCGCGCGCGCGATCCGCACCTTCAAAAAACTCGGCTACCAGAGCATCGCCGTCTATTCGGACCCCGACGCCGCCTCCCCGCATGTCGATCTGGCGGACGAGGCCCACCGGCTCGGACCCGGCCCGGTTTCGGAAAGCTACCTGCTGAAGGACAGGCTGCTGGAAATAGCCAAGGAGGCAGGGGCCTCCGCGGTCTTTCCCGGCTACGGCCTGCTCAGTGAGAACACGGACTTCGCGAAGCTCTGTGAGGACAACGGCATCCGCTGGCTGGGACCGACGCCGGAGCAGATCATCGCCTTCGGCCTGAAACATGAGGCGCGCCGTCTCGCCGGAGACGCGGGCGTGCCGCTCGTCCCGGGCACCGACCTGCTGGAGGACGTGGATGCGGCCATCGCCGCCGCGGAGAAGCTGGGCTTCCCGCTGATGCTGAAATCCACCGCTGGCGGTGGCGGCATCGGCATGAAGATCTGCCATTCGGAGGAGGAACTCCGCCGTGAGTTCGAGTCCGTGGTCCGCCTCAGCCAGCGCAGCTTCGGCTCCGGAGCTGTATTCCTGGAACGCTACGTCCAGCGCGGACGCCATGTGGAGGTCCAGATCTTCGGCGATGGGAACGGCCATGTGCTGGCCCTGGGAGAGCGCGACTGCTCCGTCCAGCGGCGCAACCAGAAGGTCTTCGAGGAAACGCCCGCCCCGCTCCTTTCGGAGGAAACACGGGCCGCGCTGCACCATGCCGCCGTGGAGCTGGGGAAAAGCCTGAGCTACCGCTCCGCCGGAACGGTGGAATTCATCTACGATGCGGACCGTACCGAATTCTATTTCCTGGAGGTGAACACCCGCCTCCAGGTGGAGCACGGCGTCACCGAGCTGGTCACCGGCATCGACCTGGTGGAATGGATGGCGCGGCTCGCGCTCGATCCGTCCTTCACCCTGCCATCCACGGCACCGGAGCCGAAGGGCCACGCCATCCAGGCCCGCCTCTACGCGGAAGACCCCAACCAGAACTTCCGCCCCAGCGCCGGGCTGCTCACGGAGGTGGAGTTTCCCGTCAACACCCGCACCGACCACTGGATCTCCGCCGGAACGGAGGTCAGCCCGTTCTACGACCCGCTGCTCGGAAAGATCATGGTCCATTCCGCGGACCGCGCCACGGCCATCCGCGACCTCGCGACCGCCCTCGATGATTCCCGCGTTTCGGGCATCGAGACGAACCTGCGCTACCTCCGCCAGGTGGCACGCTGGCAGCCGTTCACCGATGGCGGCGTCGCCATGCGGGACATGGCCTCCTTCGGCTACCATCCCACCACCTTCGACGTCCTTTCCGGTGGCACCATGACCACGATCCAGGACTGGCCGGGCCGGACCGGACTGTGGGAGGTGGGCGTGCCGCCATCCGGGCCGATGGATTCCCTCACCTTCCGCCGCGCGAACCGCATGGTCGGAAATGCGGTCGGCACCGCCGCCCTGGAGATCACCATGGCGGGGCCGTCGCTCCGCTTCAACACCGCCGCTACCATCGCCATCGCGGGACCACCCGTCCTGATCCTGAAGAACGGCGAATCCGTCGCTCCGAATACGGCATTCACCGTAGCTCCGGGCGACACCCTCAAGATCGGCAAGATCGAGGAAAGCGGCCTGCGCGCCTACCTGGCCATCGCCGGAGGCATCGAGGCACCGGATTATCTCGGGAGCAAATCCACCTTCACACTGGGGAGGTTCGGAGGACATGGCGGAAGGGCGTTGCTGCCCGGGGATGTGATCGGGATCGGATCCGCCGATCCCGAGATGGAAGGACAGGAGTGCCCTTCCCGCTTACCCTATACCCGCGAATGGAAAATCGGCGTGCTCTACGGGCCGCACGGCGCACCGGAGTTCTTCCTTCCGGAAGACATCTCCACCTTCTTCGCCACCCCATGGGAGGTCCACTACAACTCCGCCCGGACCGGGGTCCGGCTCATCGGACCGAAGCCGAAGTGGGCGCGCACGGATGGCGGCGAGGCGGGGCTTCATCCGTCCAACCTCCACGACAATGCCTACGCCATCGGCGCGGTGGACTTCACCGGGGACATGCCGGTGATCCTCGGTCCGGACGGTCCCAGCCTCGGCGGCTTCGTCTGTCCGGTGGTGGTGGTGGACGCGGAGCTGTGGAAGCTCGGCCAGATCCGGCCGGGTGACAAGATCACCTTCATCCCGGTGGACGAGGCGTGGGCGGACCGCCAGGCGGAGGCTCTTTCCGGCTTTCTCGACGGAGACATCGACACCCTGCCTGACCCGGAACCCGCGCCGTTGGATCTTCACTCCGCGATCCTGGACTCCTTCGGCGAAGGGGATGACAAGGTGGTGATCCGCCGCGCCGGGGACCGCTACCTGCTCATCGAGTTCGGTCCGCACCTGCTCGACCTGAAGCTCCGCTTCAAGGCCCACGTCGTCTACCAATGGCTGCAGAAGCAGAAGCTGAAGGGCATCATTGACCTCACGCCCGGCATCCGCTCGCTGCAGATCCATTTCGACGGCACGGTGATCTCCCGCGACACGCTCCGGGAAACCATCCGCCACGGCATCGCCGCACTGCCACCGCTGGAACAGATCGAGGTGCCCGCCCGCATCGTCCACCTGCCGATCAGTTGGGATGACCCCAGCACGAAGGAGGCGATCCGCCGCTACATGGTGGGCGTGAACCCGAAGGCCCCGTGGTGCCCCAGCAACCTGGAGTTCATCCGCCGCATCAACGGTCTGGATTCCATCGACGATGTGAAGCGGATCTTCTTCGATGCCAGCTATCTGGTCATGGGTCTGGGCGATGTCTATCTCGGCGCGCCCGTCGCCACCCCGCTGGATCCCCGGCACCGTCTGGTCACGACGAAATACAACCCCGCCCGGACGTGGACGCCGGAGAACGCCGTCGGCATCGGTGGTGCCTACCTCTGCGTCTATGGCATGGAGGGGCCGGGAGGCTACCAGTTCACCGGCCGCACCATCCAGATGTGGAACCGTTGGCGGCAGACCCCGGATTTCGAAAAGCCGTGGCTGCTCCGGTTCTTCGATCAGCTCCGGTTTTACGAGGTTTCACCGGAAGAGTTGCTCCAGCTCCGTGAGGAAGTCCCGCTCGGCCGCCACCGCATCCGCATCGAGCCGACGGTCTTCCGCTACGCCGACTACGAGACGTTCCTGGAGATCCACTCCGGGGAGATCGATGCCTTCCGCGCCACCCAGCGCCAGGCCTTCGCCGACGAACGCCAACGATGGGAGGACGCCGGACTGCACCTTGACTCTCCTGCGGAAACGGAGACATCCGCCGAGCAGGAAATCACGATCCCGGAAGGTGCCATCGTCCTCGAAAGCCCGGTGACGGGAAATGTCTGGAAGATCGAGGTGAAGCCCGGGGACAAACTGGCCGCGGGCGATCCGGCGATTGTCCTGGAGGCGATGAAAATGGAGATTCCGGTGGAGTCCGACGAGACGCTGGAGATCATCGAAATCCTCACCGCCGAAGGTAATCCCGTGAAAGCGGGCCAGCCGCTCCTCATCGCCAAAATCCTCTGACCGCCCATGCTGACCATTCCTTCCCTGAAACAGAGCTATGCCGACGGGACCCTGACACCCACCGGCATGGTCTCCCTGCTGCGGAAGCGGATCGAGGCCCACAATGACCCGGCCATCTTCATCCACCTGCCACCGGAGGAGGAATGGCTCGATCTGGCGGCGGCGGTGGAGTCGATGCCGGCCGATCTCCCGCTGTGGGGCGTCCCTTTCGTGGTGAAGGACAACATCGACGTCGCCGGTTGGCCGACCACCGCCGGTTGCGCGGAGTTTTCCTACACCCCGGCGGAGGATGCCGAGGTGGTGAGGCTGCTGCGCGCCGCGGGTGCGATCCCGCTGGGAAAGGCGAACCTCGACCAGTTCGCCACCGGCCTTGTAGGGGTCCGCTCACCCTACGGCATTCCGCGCAATGTCTTCGACGCGGCCTATTTGCCGGGAGGCTCCAGCTCCGGCAGTGCCGCGGCGCTCGCCGCCGGACTCTGCGCCTTCTCACTCGGTACGGACACCGCCGGATCCGGCCGGGTACCCGCCGCATTCCAGAACCTCATCGGCTGGAAGCCGACACGCGGCCTTGTCAGCAACCGCGGCATGGTTCCCGCCTGCCGCTCGCTCGACTGCGTCTCCGTCTTTGCGAACACACCGGAGGATGCGGCGATCATTTCAGAAATCATCGGCGTGTTCGATCCGGCCGATCCGTTCTCACGGGACGTCGAGCCGGTCTCCCTGGAGACGGAGGGCTTTCTTTTCGGTGTTCCCGCGTCGCTCGATTTCGCGGGTGATCCGGACACCCCCGCGCTCTATGCGGAGGCCGTCGCCAAGCTGGAGGAAATGGGCGGCACCGCCGTGGAGGTTGATCTCACCCCATTCGTGGACGCCGCGAAGCTGCTCTACGAAGGCCCGTGGGTGGCGGAACGCTGGGCAGCAGTCGGTGATTTCGTGGAAGCCCATCCGGATGCCATCCATCCGGTGACGAAGCAGATCCTGGAGAACTCCCGCGGCTGGGATGCCGCCGCCACCTTCAAGGCACAATACCAGCTCCGCGAATTCGCCCGCGATGCGGAGGGCATCTGGCAGGGCGTGGATTTCCTGCTGCTGCCCACCACCCCCTGCCTCTACACGGTGGAGGAAGTGCTGGCCGATCCCATCCGGACGAACTCCGTGCTCGGTCGTTACACGAATTTCATGAACCTGCTGGATCTGGCCGCAGTCGCGGTCCCCACCGGGTTCGCCCGGGATGGCAGGCTGCCTTGGGGCGTGACCCTCGCCGCACCGGCCGGGACGGACGAGGACCTACTGCGTCTCGCCGGAAAGTTCACCAACCAGCCGCTTCCGGAAACTCTCACGGAAGAGGAAATCCGGATCCCCGTCGTGGTCTGCGGCGCGCATCTGGAAGGACTGGCCCTCCATCACCAACTGGCGGACCGTGGTGCGGTTTTCGTCCAACGGACCGAGACATCCCCACACTACCGGTTGTTCGCCATGCCTGCCGGAGGAAGCATCCCGGCACGACCCGCGATGGTCCATGACGCCGAAAATGGGGCGGCCATCAAAGTGGAGGTCTGGTCGCTGGATCCCGCCGCATTCGGTGATTTCGTCTCGAAAATCCCCGCCCCGCTGGGCATCGGAAAAGTGACGCTGGCATCAGGCGAGTCGCTGCCCGGATTCATCGCGGAACCCCGGGCACTGGATGGGGCGGAGGAAATCACCCACCTCCGTGGTTGGCGCGCATATCTCGCCCGCTGACCCATCCGCTCACTCGACCTTCAGATCGTCGATCCACAGTTTTCCTTCTCCACGGTTGCTTTCGAGCATCAGGGAAGTGACGCCCCCTTCCGGACGTGGGATGGTCTTCGTCACGATGATCCATCCGCCGCTCTCCGTGATCTTTCCCCCCGCCATGATCCCGGAGTTACCCTCAGCATCGTAAAGCCGCAGCCTCCACTGGACCGGAGAATCCTTCGAAGCGGTGCTGGCTTTCACCCGGAAGGAAAGTGCAAGCGACTTTTTTCCGGCCGGCCATTTGAAGTCCTGGGTGAGTCCAAAGACTCCACCATCCAGTTCCACCTCCAACAACGAGTTACCCTTTTCATCGGGATCGGCGACGATCTTTCCTTCATCGCATTCCCAGGCCCCCAGCTCCTTGTCGAAGCCACTGTTTTTGACAAGCGGCTCCGCGCTTGCAGGAGACGACAGGATGACGGCCAAACCGGTCGCCTGAAAAAGGCGGATGAAACGGACTGAGTGCATGATGCGGACCATTGGAGCCAAAACGTCCCGATCCTGCGATTTCTTTGTGTCAGTTCCCTCACCCGCAGGTGGGAGCCCGCCGGAGGAAATTCCTGGTTTCATGAAAGCAACCCGCCGCGATCCATTTATTATAGTAAATCCCAAAATGCGGTCCCGTAAAACCCAACCTGCCTTACGAGCCCTCGCCGCGTTCGCCGTCGCTGCCTCCGCCCATGCTGCGGAAAAGCCCGACTTCGCGCGTGACGTCCGGCCGATCCTGTCCAACCGCTGCTTCAAGTGCCACGGTCCGGACGAGGGCACCCGCAAGGGGAAACTGCGGCTGGACGAGCGGAACGCCGCGCTGGGCGAAGGGAAGTCCGGTGAAATCGCCATCGTTCCCGGCAAGCCTGCGGAAAGTGAATTCATCAAACGGCTGCACGCCGCGGACCCGGATGACCGCATGCCGCCCGCCAGCGCGAAGATGGAACTGACGGACGCGGAAAAGAAAATCCTGGAGCAATGGATCGCTTCCGGGGCGGAGTACCGGCCCCATTGGTCTTTCGTCGCCCCCGAGTCGGACGGCAAGCCGCACGGCATCGACGAATTCATCCGCAGGAAACTCGCGGCGATGAACCTGAAGCCCTCTGCGGAGGCCGGGAAATACCAGTTGATCCGGCGGGTGACGCTTGATCTCACCGGCCTGCCGCCCTCCCCGGAGGAAGCGGAGGCATTCGCCAAGGACGCCTCTCCGGACGCCTATGAAAAGGTGGTGGACCGCCTGTTGGCATCCCCCGCCTACGGTGAACGCTGGGCGCGCCGCTGGCTCGACCTCGCCCGGTACGCCGACACCAATGGTTACGAGAAGGACCGCGAACGCCAGATCTGGCCCTACCGGGACTGGGTGATCCGCGCGCTCAACGGCGACATGCCCTTCGACCAGTTCACCGTGAAGCAGCTCGCCGGTGACATGCTGCCGGGAGCCACGACAGAGGACGTCACCGCCACCGGCTTCCACCGCAACAGCATGCTCAACGAAGAGGGCGGAAACGATCCGCTGGAGTTCCGCTACCATGCGATGGCGGACCGTGTGGCCACCACCGGCACCACCTGGCTGGGCCTCACCCTGGGTTGCGCCCAGTGCCACACGCACAAATACGATCCCATCCTGCACACGGAATACTTCGGCATCATGGCATTCCTGAACAATGCCGATGACATCAACCATGATCTGCCGGACGCCACACTGCCGGAGCGCGAGGCGAAGCGGGCGAAACGGGCGGAGGAAATGATCACCGCGCTGCCGTCCAAGTGGCCGCTGGAAAAACCGGCGGATGCGGACTGGTCCACTCCCCGCCTCTCTTCCGTCACCTCCGCGTCCGGAGAACTGCCAAAGATCCAGGCCGACCACTCCGCGCTGTTCACCGCCCAAGGTCCGGAAAAGGAAACCTACGAGCTGCTCCTCACGGCGGATCCGGCAAATGCGGACCGCCTGCGGATCGAAACACTGGCGGACAAGAAGATCGTGTCCGGCGGCCCCGGCCGGACCGGCCATGGGAACTTCGTACTGAGTGAGCTGGAGCTTTTCACCCGCCCGAAAGGCGCCACCGGAGAATGGGAACGGATCACCTTCTCCAAAGCGTCCGCCGATGCGGAGCAGTCCGGTTACCCGGTGGCCGCCGCCATCGATGGCAAGGAGGACACCGGTTGGGCGGTGCAGGTGGAGGGCGGCTCGCACAAGAAGGACCGCGCCGCCGTGTTCCACCTGGAGAAGCCGTCCGGCACCGGCGAGCGGGAGTTCAAGGTGCGCCTCGTCCAGAACTTCGGAGGCCATCACACCATCGGCCGTGTCCGTGTCTCGTTCGGCAAGGAACTCATCGCGCCACCGCAGCAGCTCACGGACGACGAGCGCCGCAAGCAGGCGATCGATCACGCGTTCAACCAATGGCTGGAGAAAGGCCGCGCCGAAACCGTGCCGTGGGCCACCCTCACTGCCACGACGCTCGATTCCAACGAACCCATCCTCAGCAACGAGCCGGACGGCTCTGTGTTCGTTTCCGGCGACACCTCAAAGGATGACCGCTTCACCCTCACCTATAAAAACGCTCCGGCGGGAATCACCGCCCTGCGGTTGGAAACGCTGACAGACAAGCGCCTGCCCGGCTTCGGCCCTGGAAAGGTGTACTACGAGGGCACCCCGGGGGATTTCTTCCTCTACAGTTTCACCGTGAAAGCGGACGGCAAGGACATCAAGCTGGCCGATGCCAGCTCGACCACCGGGGATGCCAGGCTCGCGATCAATGGCAACGACCTCACCGGTTGGACGATCAAGGAAAGGGTGGGTGAAAACCAAACCGCCGTCATCCTGCTCGCGGAACCACTGCCTGCTGCGGGCGATCTCGTCATCGAGCTGAAGATGGGCCGCTACTACGCCTCCACCCTCGGCAAGTTCCGCATCTCCGCCACCAGCGCATCACAAAAAACGACCGCCCGCGTCCTGTCTCCGGAACTGGAGGAGGCACTCGCGAAACCCGAACTGACCGCGGACGACCGG
This sequence comes from Luteolibacter sp. SL250, assembly GCF_026625605.1. Lineage (NCBI taxonomy): Bacteria > Pseudomonadati > Verrucomicrobiota > Verrucomicrobiia > Verrucomicrobiales > Verrucomicrobiaceae > Luteolibacter > Luteolibacter sp. SL250. Next base: position 832,343 of record NZ_CP113054.1, on the reverse strand, counting down.
GCGAAGCTTTTCCGCCAGTTCCTGCTGGATGCCCCGCAGCTCGCGGAAGCGGGCAAGCCGATCCGCGATCTGTTCAAGCCAATCACCCCGCAGCGCACGCTTGTCATGCGCGAACGAACCGAACATTTCCGCAAGACACGCCTGCACAACCGCGGCGAATTCACCCAGCCGGCCCAGGAAATCCAGCCTCACGTGCCCGCCTTCCTCCCTCCGCTGGCACCGGGCCAACCGGCGAACCGGCTGGGATTCGCGAAGTGGCTGGTATCACCCGAGAATCCGCTCACCGCACGGGTGACCGTCAACCGCCAGTGGCAGGCGTTCTTCGGCACCGGACTGGTGAAGACGCTGGATGACTTCGGCTTCCAGGGTGAAGTTCCCAGCCATCCCGAATTGCTCGACTGGCTGGCCGTGAACTTCGTGGAGAACGGCTGGTCGATGAAAAAGCTGCACCGTCTCATCGTCACCAGTTCCACCTACCGGCAGGACTCCCGCATCACGCCGGAGCTGCTGGAGAAGGATCCGCAGAACCGCCTGCTCGCCCGTGGCCCGCGCCTCAGGATCGAGGCGGAGATGATCCGGGATCTGGCCCTCAGCGCGTCCGGCCTCCTCTCCGGAAAACTTTACGGCCCGTCCGTGCGCCCCCCCCAACCGTCGAGCGTCACGGAGGGTGCCTACGGCGGCATGAGCTGGAAGGTCAGCGAGGGAGAGGACCGCTACCGCCGCGGCCTCTACACCTTCGCCAAGCGCTCCGCACCCTTCGCCTCGTTCATGACCTTCGACGCACCGACCGGAGAAGCCTGTGTCGCCCGCCGCGAAGTCTCGAACACGCCCCTCCAATCGCTCGTCCTCCTCAATGACGAGGTCTTTGTCGAGACCGCGCGTGCACTTGGGAAGAAGGTCGCCGCACATCCGGGGACACCGGAGGAGAAGTCCGCCTACGCCTTCCAACGCTGCCTCACCCGCCCGCCGACAGCGGATGAGACCAGGAAACTCGCAACCTTTTACTCGGACCAGCTCGACCGCATCCGGAAGGGCGAACTGATGCCCGGCGAACTGATGCCGGACAAGGCCACGCCGGAAGAGACCGCCTGGATGACCGTCGCACGCGTGCTCCTCAATCTGGACGAAACCATCACCAAGAACTGACCCCATGAACTGCCAGAGCCGATATTTCGATCCGCACGGGTCCGTCAGCCGCCGCTGGTTTCTCCGCGAGTGCGGGATGGGACTTGGCAAGATCGGACTCGCCTCCCTGATGGCGAATCCGCTGGTCCGCGCCGCCTCCGCCATGGCCCCGCAGCCGCTCCAACCCCACTTCCAGGGAAAGGCAAAGTCGGTGATCCACCTGTTCATGGCGGGCGCCCCTTCGCAGCTCGACCTCTTCGACCCGAAGCCGGAGCTGGAGAAGCTCGACGGCAAGCCCCTGCCACCATCTGTCATCGGCGGCCAGCGGCTGGCCTTCATCCGCCCGGACGCGGGGGTGATGGCGTCGAAATTCAAATTCTCCCAACATGGCCAATCCGGCGCGGTGGTGAGCGAGCTGTTGCCGCACACCGCGAAGATCGCGGACGACCTCTGTTTCATCCGCTCCGTCAAAACGGACCAGTTCAACCACGCACCCGCGCAGATTTTCTTCAACACGGGCTTCCTCCAGCCCGGCCGCCCCAGCATCGGCTCATGGGTGACCTACGGCCTCGGCTCGATGAACAAGGATCTGCCGTCCTTCGTCGTGCTCAGCACCGGCGCGGGCATCAGCGGCGGCGCAGCGAACTGGTCCAGCGGCTTCCTCCCCACCGTCCACTCCGGCGTCCGCTTCCGGAACTCCGGCGATCCCATCCTCAACACCGCCAGCCCGAAGGGGGTGGACCGCCAGCTCCAGCGCGCCACCCTGGACCTCATCGGCGACTTCAACCGCGCCCAGCTCGACGCGGTCGGGGATCCGGAGATCGCCACCCGCATCGCCTCCCATGAAATGGCGTTCCGCCTCCAGCAGAGCGCGCCGGAACTCACCGACTTGTCCGGAGAGCCGAAGCATATCCTCGAGCTCTATGGCATCGAGGACATCAACAAGCCGACCTACGCCCGCGCCTGCCTGCTGGCGCGCCGCATGATCGAGCGCGGCGTGCGCTTCATCAACATCTACCACGAGGGCTGGGACGCACATTCCGACCTCGCCGGAAACCACGGCAAGCTCTGCAAGGAGACCGACCAGGCGAGCTCCGCGCTGGTCACCGACCTGAAGCAACGCGGTCTTCTCGATGAAACGCTGGTCGTCTGGGGCGGCGAGTTCGGTCGCACGCCGATGGTCGAGAGCAACCCCTCCCTTGGCCGCTCGCTCGGCCGGGACCACCATCCGTCCGCCTTCACCATCTGGATGGCGGGCGGCGGCATCAAGGGCGGACAGACCTACGGCCAGACCGACGAACTCGGCTACCACATCGTGGAAAACCCCGTCCACGTCCACGATGTCCAGGCCACCATCCTCCACTGCCTGGGTCTGGACCACGAACGCCTCACCTATCTCTACTCCGGCCGCCACTTCCGCCTGACGGACGTGCATGGCCATGTGGTGAAGGACCTGCTGGCGTGAAGGGACTGCCGGACGCTTCCCCGGAGATTCGCGTTGAAATCGCAACCTTTCCCGCAACCATGGAAGTCCGATGACGTGGCCGGATTTCACTTTGAAAAACCTGTCTCGGGTGCTAGCCTTTCCGCATGGCACCGAAGAATCAGCCGTGGGTTTCGGCGGAGGGAATGCTGGAGCAAACCCGCCGCAACCGCCAGCGCTCGGCGACGCTCGAATCACGGAGTGGGCCCGTGCTGCCGGAAGATGCATTGACCAAAGCGCCTTCGCCGAAAAGCTTGCGGGTCGCCAGGTCGAAGACGAACTGAGCGCCATTTTCCGCGAGACGCCGGAGTTCGGCAGATCCCTGGCGATGCGGCTGGCGGACTTCCACGAGCTGGAGTCAGACGGGCCGCTCTCATTGATCGGTGGTGGTGGCGAAGCGGTCGTGTTTGGCGACCCGGAAAACCAGCGGGTGATCAAGCTGCTCAGCTCTGCGGGGAAAGCCGGATTCGGCTGGAAAATTGATCGCGATGCCGACCGTCGCTGGATGCTGCGGCCCGGCAGACTGGCCGAATCTCTGTTCCGCTTCTGGCTGGCGGAGCGTCATTTCCCGACCGGCCTCGAATTGGAATTCATCGGTGGGAACGGCGACTTCCTGGTGCTTTCGCAGCCCTTCTTCCTTGGTGAAAACCCGGACAACGGAGCCTTGTCCGAATGGATGGCCGCTGAAGGCTGGGAGCGCTTTTCCCCACCATCGCAACTGGTGATGCTACAGACCCAAACCTGGAGGAAAGACTCCGCCATCGCCACGGATGTCCGGCCCGAAAATGCCATACTGGCTTCGTCCGATGGCCGGACCTACCCGTTCGATTTCATTCTCCACGACGGGGATTTTTCCTGAACGCGGTCTCACCGGGCGGCCTGGCCGCTGTATCAGCCTTTCCGCGGATCCCGATTCCTCCTCATACGGGATTCATTCGAACCACAGCATCAGGAAGTCGTTGTTTCCGAGGGGCATCTTCACCTCCACCCTTTCACCCTGGTGGAAGGACAGCTTGCCGTGGACGGCGGATTCCACCGCCTTGACCTTCTCCGGGGAAACAATGCCCAGGGTGAGTTCCGGGATGGGTTCCAGCGTGTAGTTTGACAGCGGGACCACCACACCCCGCTCCCCCGGCATGAAGACGGCATCGACCAGCGCATGCGAACACTCGACGGGGCACCGCACCGATGCCGCCGGACGCACGATCAGCTCACGCAGGGCGGGCGGAAATTCCCACGGGTTGTAGCTGCGCTCCGTGAGCGGATGCCCGGCTTTCTCCGCTTCCTTGCGGCAATCCAGTGCGGTCTTGATGTAGCTGAGCGCGGGCAGGAATCCGCAGACGGTGACACGGCCTCCGCTGACCATCGCCGGAGTGCCGTCCTGGAACGTGGCGGAAATTTCCGCTCCCGCCTTCGCCGAAAGCGATTGCTTCACGCAAAGCACTTCAGCCTGCCCGCCGCCCCAGCGGACGGTATCGGTCGGGCGGAGAGTATCAAGATAGCGGCCCGAGCTCCGGAACACCTGCGTCTCTGACGGTTCACCGCGTACTGCGGGCAGCACTTCCTCCAGAATGTCCATGGGCCGGTTGAATTCGTCCCGGGAGGCCGCTCCCGCGGAAAGGAAAAGGGCGCCGCCCGCGCGGACCCATTCTTTCAACCGGATGGCGGCGGCACGGGTGAGATTCGGCCCGGCCAGATAGCACACCTTGTAGCCATCCAACATCCCGCGTTCGATCTGGCGTTCCTCCAGGACATCGACGGGCACCTGCGCGTGGGTCAGGGCCATCCAGGTGTGCATCCGCTCGAAACCATGCGCGGAGCTTTCCCCGGCGGACCATACATCGCTGGAACTGCCGTAAAGCAGGGCCACCTCGGCGGGGGCGGGCATCGCCGGCAGCAGCAGATCCTCCACCGCCCCGATCTCCCGCGAAAGGGCCGCGTAGGCAGTCCAGGTATCCGGCTGGGCTTGCCACAGATGGCTCCGGAACCACGGCCCGCCTTCGTGGGATCCCCACAGCGGACCATAACAGAAGTTATTGAGGATCTTCACCCCTCTCGCGACACCGCCCGTGCCCTTCAACTTCACATCCCATGGCTTCCGGCGCGAGTGCGCGATGAGGTGATGCGCTATCTTCTGCCCCCGCTCGCGCGCCGCCGCCCGCATGAGATCCACGTTGAACATCGCGCATTGGTAGGATGACGCGCCGTTCGCCCAGTCCTCGCCCCAGATGGCGTTCTGGTCGTCGGAGTCCAGCATTTCAAAATAGTTCACTCCTTGCAGGCAGAAGTTCGCGCCATAGATCGCGCCGTCGCTGAGATTCGCCAGAACGGGAAAATCCGCACCATACGCCTCCTTCGCGATCTTTCCCTGGACGGCCATGAAGTCCGCCAGCGCCCGGGTGCGGAAGAGCTGCGAATAATAATAGAGCGCGGGAAATTCATCCCGCCGCTCCGGGAGTATGATGTTCACCTTCTCCCAGTCCGTGACGAGCAGATCCGCCGGTGACAGGCCTTTCCCCCGCAGCCATGCGCGGAAGGCCTCCGTGTAGGACGGCAGGGTGGCGGCGAGTTCCAGAGGCTGCCCGGTGGGTTCATCCATCAGTTCGCAGAACAGGATGTCCGCGGCATTCTTTCCTTTCTCCTTGAACGTGGCGGCGGCCTTCCGGAACTCGGTCCGTATTTTGTCGAGATCCGGAGAGCAATAGGAGCGGTCCTTGTAGAACCAAGCCCCCCGGATGTGGGTGTGCGGGCCGTTGAAGCCGAAGTAGTCCAGAGTCTTCAACTCCCGCTCCCGCACCCGCCGGTCCGGCCCGCCGATGCCATACGGCTCCATGGGAGCGGTGACCAAGAGGGGGAATTTCACAGCCTTCCGCCCGTGTTGCGGCCAAGGATGGCGGTCGGCTTTTTCTCCGATCCCGATCGCCAGGTCGATGTCCCGTTTCAGCAGAGTGCGATTTTCCTCCGTCTCCAGGTTGGGCGGCACGTAGATGCCCATGGAGCCGGGAGCGTTGTCGATCTCGTAGCGGCGGACCACCGCCGATTCCTCCGGGGAGGTCGCGAACTCAATGGTGGCCTTCAAGTGGGGCGCCGTGTCCGTGTAGCCGTGCCGGGAGGTGAAATACAGCATCGCACCGCTGTCCTGGTAGATGGTTGGGGTGATGTTGCACCATGGAGTGGCCTGCCCGGAGACCAGCATGCTCTCCTTTTTCACGCTGGTGGCGGCTACCGCGCCGTCCTTTCCCAACGACCAATGGGCATACCAGGGGGCGCGATAGTGGTCCGCGAAGATGTGGATATAGGCGGGCTTGTCATATCCCTCCCCCAGGGTCACACGGACGTAGGTCTGCGCACCGTAGTGAAGATGGTTCGGCTTCGCGGCGGGGTCCATCGTCAGCAGCACGCAGTCGATGAGCCGCATCGACGGGGCACCATCCTTGGACGGATGCCTGACCAGCTTCAGCGTCACGTCGCCTTCGGGCAGATCCACGGCGAAGGATTTCCACCCCAGTTCGTCCTTGGGCGTGGAGGAATCATGGCTTTCGTCAAACACCTCGCCGCCAATCACCCTGCCAGCCGCCGACAGGTCCAGCCGGAACGGTGCCCGGCGGTCCGCCCGGGAAAGGTAGCGGACCCACACATGGTAGCGACCGGCATCTTTGACCGGCACCGTGGCCACCGCTTCCGGCGCGCCGGGGTTTCCTCCCAGCATCTTCAGACCGGACGCGGACTTCGCCAGCGGTCCCTCCACGATCCGCCAGCCTTTGAATGTCTCCGCCTCGATGAAGTACTCCCCCGCCCTTGCGGGGACCACGAGAAACAGGAGCAGGAAAAAGAGGACTCCTTTCATTACCATCGCTACGGGCCCCGCCTCCCCGCGCTTTTTCCCTATTCGCCCAAAAACCAACGTTTTCGCGTCAAGGCGCGGAGCCGGGGGTGTTCGCGTACCTGCCCTTCCGCGGTCCCGTCATCCATGCCCAGGCGGGACGGAGCATGTCGCGGACGTCCTTGTGGGCTGCGGTCCATCCCAGGACTCCGGCGGCCAGCGATGGGTCCGCCACCAAGCGGGGCGGGTCGCCCTCACGGCGGGGCCCATATTTCACCGGGACCTCGAGGCCCGTCACTTCCTGCGCCGCATCGATGATTTCCTTCACGGACACACCGACCCCCGTTCCCAGATTGCACTGCAGGGAGGCCCCTCCGGACAGGAGATGGTCCACCGCCCGTCCGTGCGCGTCCGCCAGATCCTCCACATGGATGTAGTCCCGGATGCAGGTGCCGTCCGGTGTCTCATAGTCCGTGCCGAACACCTCCAGATGCGTGATCTCTCCGGTCAGGGCCATCAGCACGCGCGGAATGAGATGGGTTTCCGGATTGTGGTCCTCACCGATCAGGCCGTCGGCGGATGAGCCACTGGCGTTGAAGTAGCGCAGGCAGACGCTTTTCAGCCCCCATGCCGTGTCGCAGTCCTTCAGGATCCACTCCATCATCAGCTTGCTGCGGCCGTAGGGGTTGATCGGCTGCTGGCGGTTGCTTTCGGTGATGGGGATGGCATCCGGCACGCCGTAGGTGGCGCAGGTGGAGGAGAAAACGAAGGCCTTGCAGCCGCTGTCCCGCATCACTTCCAGAAGGGTCAGGGGCTCCGCTGTGTTGTTGCGGTAGTATTTCAGCGGATCCGTTACCGATTCCCCCACGTAGGTGAAGGCCGCGAAATGGATGACGGCACCAAACCGGTGCTTCTCGAAAAGAGCCTGAAGGAGAGCGCGGTCGCCCACCTCCCCTTCGACGAAGTCGACGGAAGGATCCACGATCGCATCGCGGTGGCCGTAAACCAAGCTGTCCAGAACAACGACCTTGCGGCCCAGCCGCGCGAGTTGCCTCACCGTATGGGATCCAATGTATCCCGCCCCGCCTGTTACAAGAATCGCTTCCGACATAAATCTTTTCGTTGGACCAACAAGGCCTCATCGCGCGCGGACCTGTCAAGCACCAGCCGGAAACCCGCTCCGTCCCTGTTTCGCCGGACCCCACAATTTCGGTGGACCCGGGTAGCGTGATCCCACAAATTCCGGGCATGGCAGAACGCAAGGATCTCGATGACCTTTCCCTGTTGGGGAAATCCGTGAGGCTACCCCAGTCCCCCGATGAGGCGGTGCTGGAGGTGTTCCCGAACCATCGTCCGGGGCGGAACTACTGGATCACGCTGAACTGTCCGGAGTTTTCCTCCCTCTGCCCCGTCACCGGTCAGCCGGACAGCGCGAAGATCCTGATCCGCTACGTCCCGGCCCAGACCTGCGTGGAGACGAAGAGCCTGAAATTCTACCTGGCTTCCTTCCGCAACCAGCCGTCCTTCAACGAGGAGATCGTCAACCGGATCCTGGATGACCTGGTGAAGGTGATGAACCCGGCGCAACTGATCGTGCGGGGGGAATTCGCGCCGCGGGGCGGTATCCAGCTCACGGCGGAAGCGACCTACCCTGACACGGCGGAACGATGAAGGTGTGCGTGCTGCTGAGCGGGGGCATGGACTCGGTGACGGCGTTTTACCACGCGCTGGCGCACCATGAGGTCATCGGCTGCCTTTCGTTCGACTACGGCTCGAAGCACAACCACCGGGAGATCCCCTTCGCGAAGCTCCATGCGGACCGGAACGGCGTGGCCCACCATGTGGTGCCACTGGGTTTCATGGATGATCTTTTCACGTCCGACCTGCTGCAGTCCGGCGGCGAGATCCCGGAAGGGCACTACGCGGAGGAAAACATGAAGAAGACCGTGGTCCCGTTCCGCAACGGGATCATGCTGGCCATCGCGGCGGGGTATGCGGAGAGCGTGGAGGCGGACGGCCTCGTCATCGCGGCGCATTCCGGGGACCACGCCATCTACCCGGACTGCCGGGAAAGTTTCATGCAGGGGATGGCCACCGCGATCCAGGAGGGCACTTACGCCCGGACGGAGCTGCTGCGCCCGTTCATCGACACGGACAAGACGGGCATCGCCCGGATCGGGCGGGACCTGGGGATCGACTTCGCGGAAACGTGGTCGTGCTACAAGGGACGGGAGATCCACTGCGGCGTATGCGGGACCTGCGTGGAGCGCCGCGAGGCGTTCCTGCTGGCGGGGATCGCCGATCCGACGATCTACGAAAGCACGCCGCCGCTTCCGGCTGGGCCGCAGACTTAGTCAGTCACGGCGCAAATTATACTAATATACTCAATTTAGTATGATTTGATTTGACCGATCGTGGTCCGGAAACCAAACTCTGCCCGGAAGGCGCAAGACCGCGATGGTCGCGTGCGTCCCGGTCAACGGAACACTCCGGACCCCATTACCGGCGGGAACTTTTCCCCCGCCTTGCGACACTCGGTGGAAGACCAGACTTCTGGATGAACCGGCACCCGACCGATTCCCCATGAAATCATCCCTGATTCCGAAATCCGCCCTTGTGACGGCAGATGTCACGAAACTTCCGCCCGCCGGCGAGGTTTCATCGGCCATCTTTTCCCGCCTTCCAACGATGACCCATCCACTGATCCGCCGTGTTTCCCTGCTGCCCGCTCTTTTCGCCCTGCTGGGCAACGGGGCGTTCGCCGAAGGGAAGAAGCCCAACATCGTGTTCATCCTCGCCGACGACCTCGGCTACACGGATGTATCCGCCTACGGCAGCAAGTACTATGAAACCCCGAACATCGACCGGCTGGCAAAGGAGGGGGTGAAGTTCACCAGCGGCTACACCGCCGGACCGAACTGCCAGCCCACCCGGGCGGCCCTGCTTTCCGGACAATATGGCCCGCGCACCGGTGTTTATACCGTGGGCAACATCGACCGCTTCAACTGGCAGAGCCGCCCGCTGCGGCCGGTGGACAATCTGGCCTCGCTGCCGCTGGAGAAGACGACCATCGCCCAGTCTCTCAAGAAAGCGGGCTATGCCACCGCCCTGTTCGGCAAATGGCACCTCGGCGAATCCGGAGAGGCCCATCCGTCGAAGCGCGGGTTTGACGAGGCTATCGTCGCGTCCGGAAAGCATTTCAATTTCAAGACCTCCCCGGAGACGGCCTACCCGAAGGGCACCTACCTCGCGGATTTCCTGACGGACAAGGCGGTGGATTTCATCGAGCGGCACAAGGACGGGCCGTTCTTCCTCTACCTGCCGCACTACGGCGTCCATAGTCCTCTCCAGGCCAAGCCGGAGCTGGTGGCGAAGTTCAAGGACAAGGCGGCGAGCGGCGGGCACAAGGATCCGGTCTATGCGGCGATGATCGCCAGCGTGGACGAAAGCGTGGGCCGCATCGCCGCGAAGCTGGACGAGCTGGGGCTTTCAGAGAACACCCTCATCGTCTTCACCAGTGACAACGGCGGCGTGGGCGGCTACCAGCGCGAAGGCATCCAGGCAAAGGACACCACGGACAACGCCCCGTTGCGCGGCGGGAAAGGCACCCTCCATGAAGGGGGCATCCGCGTTCCCTACGTCTTCCGCTGGAAGGGTGTGATCCCTGCGGGCTCAGTTTCGGAAACGCCCATCATCTCGGTCGATCTACATCCGTCGCTGCTGGAGCTTTCCGGCGCTCCGGCTCCGGAGAACCAGCCGCTCGACGGGGTGAGCTACGTCGCTTCCCTGAAAGACCCCTCTTCCACCCTGAAGCGCGACGCCCTTTTCTGGCACTTCCCCGGCTATCTCGGCTCCGGGAACGACACTTGGCGGACGAAGCCGGTGAGCGTCGTCCGGGAGGGGAACCTGAAGCTCGTCGAGAATCTGGAGGACCGCTCGCTTGAGCTTTATGACCTCTCCTCCGACCTCAGCGAGAAGAACAACCTGGCCACCGCGCAACCGGAGAAGGCCGCGTCCCTGCTGGCGAAGCTCAACGACTGGCGGAAAGACGTCGGCGCAAAGTTCCCGACCAAGAACGATCCGTCCGAACCCGCGAAGGCCGGCAAGAAGGGCAAAAAGAAAAAGAAGTCTGCGGCGGATGATGAATGAGCCGCTGCCACCGCCGTGACTTCAGCCCCGCCCGCCGGGTCGGTGACATGTTGAACCGCCACGATACCACCAAGATGAAAATACCCACCTCACTGCTGCTGCTGTTTTCCTCCGTACTCCCGCTTGCCGCGCAGGCGAAGAAGAACGTCCTTCTCATCGCCGTCGATGACCTGAAACCCCTCATCGGCGCGTATGGGGATCCCCACGCGAAGACGCCGAACATCGACCGTCTCGCCGCGCGTGGCATCCTCTTCGAGCACGCCTACACGAACCAAGCGGTCTGCGCCCCGTCCCGGAACTCGCTGCTCACCGGCATCACTCCGGGGACACTGGGCATCTATGATCTGGCGACGAATTTCCGCAAGGCGGCTCCGGATGCGATCACCCTGCCACAGCAGTTCATCAGGAACGGATACCGCGCGGAAGCGGTGGGGAAACTCTACCACTCCGGCCACGGCAATGGGGATGATGCGGCATCCTGGAGCGTCCCGCACGTAAAGCCGTCCGGAAAAACCTACGCGCTGGACACCAGCGGGCCACCGGAAGGCACACCCCGGCGGAAGAACGGCAAGGCCCCGCGTGGGGCGGCGGTGGAGTCCGCCGATGTGCCGGATGACACGTATGCCGACGGCCTCACCGCGAATGAAGTCATCAAGCGTCTGGAAGCCGCGAAGGAACGCCCGGACACCCCGTTCTTCATCGGCGCCGGCTTCATCCGTCCGCACCTGCCATTCGTCGCGCCCAAAAAATACTGGGATCTCTACACCCGCTCCGACCTGAAGGTGGCGGAATACCAGAAAGCTCCAGAGGGAGCGCCGGATGCCGCCATGCGGCCGAATGGCGAACTCTCCCAATACCGTGGCGCGGAGAACTCCGGGAACCTCTCGGAGGCCCAGCAACTGGAGCTCATCCATGGCTACTACGCCGCCACCAGCTACACCGACGCCCAGGTGGGCAAGCTGCTGGACGCGCTCGACCGTCTCGGGCTTTCGGAGAACACCATCGTTGTGCTCTGGGGCGACCACGGCTGGCACCTGGGCGACCATGGACTGTGGGCGAAGCACAGCAACTTCGAGCAGGCGACACGCATCCCCTTCATCATCTCGGCACCGGGTGTCACCGCACCGGGCGGCAAGACCAAGTCGCTCGTCCAGTCGATTGACCTGTATCCCACGCTGCTGGAGCTGACCGGATTGCCGCATCCAGGATCAAAGCCCGCGCTGGAAGGCAAAAGCCTGGTCCCCGTGCTGAAGGACCCCGCCGCTACGGTGAACGAGGTGGTCTATCAGGTCTATCCGCGCGGCCCGCTCATCGGACGCTCCCTGCGCACCGCGACCCACCGCCTGGTGGAGTGGAAAGCTCCCGGAGCCGCTCCGGAGACCGCGGAATGGGAACTCTACGACTACGGCACGGATCCGGCGGAGACCCGCAACCTCGTGAAGGATCAGCCGGAGACGGTGGCCGCACTGAAGCCGAAGCTGGCCGCACTGCCCGAGGCGAAGAAGCAGATCAAGGTCACCGAACTGGAGAAAGAGACCGCAACGAAGAAACCAGCCGCCGGCCGGGACCGGGCGAAACTTTTCGCCAACCGGGACAAGAACCATGACGGCATCCTGAGCCGCGAGGAGTTCCTGGCCAACCAGGAGGACCAGACGGAACGCTTCACCCGCTTTGACAAGAACAAGGATGGTTCGCTCTCCAGAGAGGAATTCATCTCCGCCGGAAAGTGAAAACCCGGCCCCGCACACACCATCCATCATGAGACCCACACGCCTTTTCCTGATCCTTTCCGCGCTCGCCCTGCCGCTTCATGCGGCGGAACCAACGAAGCCCAACATCGTCGTCTTCCTGGTGGATGACATGGGTTGGTCGGACCTCGGTTCGTATGGCAGCGAGCTGAAGACGCCGAACCTGGATGCGCTCGCGAAGAACGGCCTGCGTTTCACCCAGTTCTACAACGGCGCCCGCTGCTGCCCGACGCGCGCCTCCCTGCTGACCGGCCTCTACGCGCACCAGGCGGGGGTCGGCCACATGACGGAAGAGCGCAGGGATGAGAATGGCAACATCCGGCCCGGCTACTCCGGACGCCTGAACAACACCTGCGTCACCATCCCGGAAGTGCTGGGCCAGGCAGGCTACTTCACCGCCATGACCGGGAAATGGCACGTGGGCCAGAACCACGGTGTGAAGCCGGAGGAGCGCGGCTTCCACCGCACGCTCACCGCCGCGGCGGGCGGGTTCTTTTTCCCCGACTCAAAGAACACGAAAATCTTCTACAACGGGAAGGACGTCGGCCGTGACGGCGACCCACTGCCAAAGGATTGGTACGCCAGCGACCTGTGGCCGACCTTCGGCCTGAAGTTCATCGACGAGGCGCTCGCGGAGAAGAAGCCGTTCTTCCTCTACAATGCGTTCAACGCGCCGCACTTCCCGCTGCAGGCACCGGCGGAGGACATCGCCCGCTGGCGCGGCAAGTTCAAGGTGGGCTGGGACAAACTCCGCGAGGAACGCTACAAGCGGCAGATCGCCGAAGGGCTGATTGATCCCAAATGGCCGCTCTCCCCCCGCCCGGAGGAGGTGCCCGCCTGGGACAGTCTCTCCGCGGAGGACCAGGACCACTATGACCACCTGATGGCCATCTACGCCGCCGTGATGGAGCGCATGGACAAGGGCGTGGGCATCCTGGTGGATGGCCTGCGCGAGCGCGGCCAGCTCGACAACACGCTGATCCTCTTCCTCAGTGACAACGGCGGCAACGCGGAGGCGGGCATCCGCGGACGAGCCAATGGCAGGAACCTCGGTGATGCGGAGTCGGACGTTTTCATCGGCCAGACATGGGCCACGCTGAACAACACCCCGTTCGTCCGCTACAAGCACTACACGGATGAAGGCGGCATCTCCACCCCGCTCATCGCCCACTGGCCCGCCGTCATCAAGGACGCGCGGAAAGGCGCGCTGGAAAGCCAGCCCGGTCACCTGATCGACATCCTGGCCACCGCCGTCGACATCGCCGGCGCGGAGTATCCGGCGGAGTTCAAGGGCAACAAGATCACGCCGAAGGAAGGCGTCAGCCTGCTGCCCGCCTTCAAGGGCGAAAAGCTGGGCCGCACCCAGCCGATCTTCTGGGAACATGAAGGCAACCGCGCCATCCGCGAGGGCGACCTGAAGCTCGTCGCCCTGGAGAACCAGCCATGGCGGCTCTATGACCTGGCCGCGGACCGCAGCGAGCAGAACGACCTCGCTTCCTCGAAGCCGGACAGGGTGAAGGATCTGTCCGCCAAGTGGGATGCCTGGGCCGCCCGGGCGGATGTCCTGCCTCTTGGTGCTTGGCGCGGCCCCGGCGGAAAAGGCGGGAAAGGAAGCAACAAGCGGAACTTCGAACTGAAGGCGGGCGACCAGCTGGAGGGCAACCAGGCTCCGGACCTGGCGAAGCGCGCGATCACCCTGACCGCCACCATCGATGCGGAGGACGGGCAGGAAGGCATCATCCTCGCGCAGGGCGGGACGCTGCACGGCATCTCCCTTTCCATCCAGGAAGGGAAGCTGGTTTTCTTCATCCGCAGCGCCGGCCAGACCGCCACCGCGGAGATCCCCGGTCCGTTCGGGAAAGGCGTCGAGGTGAAAGCCGCGCTCGCCGCCGATGGCAAGGTCACTCTTTCCGCAGCCGGCAAGGAAGCGACCGCGGAGTTCAGCGGACTATTCCGCAGCAACCCGCGTGACGGACTGAGCGTGGGCACCGACAGCGGCGCACCGGTCGGACCTTACGAAACCGTCACCCCGTTCAAGGGAAACATCCGCGGAGTGCGCGTCAATCTCGGCAAGCAATAGCCTCACCGATGAAACTCCCGCTCCTTCTTCTCATCGCCTCATCCCTGTCCGCATTCGCGGAAGCGAAGAAGCCGAACTTCCTTTTCGTCCTCACCGATGACCAGCGGTGGGACGCCATCGCCGCCGTGCAGAAGGAGCAGGGAGAGAAGGCCCGTTTCCCTTGGCTGGAGACACCGGCGCTCGACCGTCTGAAATCACAGGGAGCCATCTTCCGGAACTCATTCGTCACGACCTCCCTCTGCTCCCCCGGCCGCGCCAGCCTGCTGACCGGACAGTATGCCCACACCCACGGCGTCTCCAACAACCACACGCCGCTGCCGGCTGACAGCGTCACCTACGCCTCCGTCCTCAAGGCGAACGGCTACCACACCGGCTATATCGGCAAGTGGCACATGGGCACGCAGCCGGAACGGCCGGGCTTTGACTTCTCCGCCAGCTTCCAGGGCCAGGGGAAATTCTTCGATTGCCCCGTCACCATCCGCAAGGACGGCGAAGTGAGGCAGGTCATCGAGCCTAAATGGGTCGATGACGCCTCCGCGGACCACGCCATCGGCTTCCTCCGGGAGAACAAGGACCGGCCTTTCCTGCTGACCGTAGGGTTCAAGTCCGTACACGGCCCGCGCGAACCTCATGCCGACCTCAAGGACAAGTATGCCGGGGAAAAAGCAAACCCCGTCCCCAACCTGAAGTCACCAGCCCCCTTCCGCCCGGAGGGCGTCAACGACACGCGCAACTCCGCCCCGGGGAATCCGAAGATGCTGGACTACTTCCGCACCCTCACCAGCGCGGACCGCAGCTTCGGCCGCATCCTCGATGAACTGGACGCGCTCGGCCTCGACAAGAACACCATCGTCATCTTCACCAGCGATAACGGCTACTACCTCGGCGAACACGGACTGGGCGACAAACGCTCCGCCTATGACGAGTCCCTGCGGGTACCCCTTCTGATCCGCTCCCCGTTCCACAAGATCACGGGCAGGGACATCACCCCGCATGTCCTCAACATCGATCTCGCGCCCACCATCGTGGATCTCGCGGGCATCGACCTGCCGGCGTCCTTCCAGGGCCGCAGCCTGCGCCCGCTGCTGGAGGACCAGCCGCCCACCGGCTGGCGCGAGTCCTTCCTCTACGAATACTTCTACGAACGGAACTTCCGCAACCCCACCGTCCTCGGCCTGCGCTCCACCAAGGGGAAGATCATCACCTACCCGGGGAACCCGCGGTGGAACCAACTCTTCGAGAACGAAAAGGATCCCTACGAGCTCACCAACCACTACGACAATCCGGAGAAGGCGGAACTCCGCCTGGAGCTGGAAGGCGAGCTGGAGAAACTGAAGCGGGAAACCGGCTTCAAGGTGCCGTCCACCGCGGATCCGGATGAGTTCGGCAAGGAAAAACCCACGCGCAAGCGCAAGCGCGATCCGGAACCCTGAGAACCCCGGAACGGCAGCGCCGGGAGATCGCCCGGCCACCGGCCTAAAAGTTTGCGGATTCCCCCGCCCCGGGTCACTTTCACAAAAACTCCGTGAACGATTCCCGTCCCGTCACCATCCTCATCGCCGATGATCACTTCGTCGTAAGGGAGGGCCTCAAAAGCCTGATCTCCCGCACGCCCGAACTGCGGGTCTGCGCGGAGGCATCAAACGGTGAGGAAGCCATCCGTGCCTTCCGTGAATCGCGCCCTGACGTCGCTTTGGTCGATCTGCGCATGCCGGCCAGCGACGGACTGGAAGCGATCCGCGGCATCCGCGCGGAATTTCCCGAAGCCCGCATCCTCGTCCTCAGCAGCCACGACGGGGATGAGGAGATCCACACCGCCCTCAACTCCGGTGCGATGGGCTATCTCCTCAAGCACAGCTCCGGCGACCAGATCCTGCCCGCCATCGCGGCGTTGATGGATGGCCGCCAATGGCTGAGCCCCGAGGCCGAGAAAAAACTCCAGGAACGCAACCGCACGGAAACCCTGACACCGCGGGAAAAGGAGCTGGTCCTGCTGCTGGCACAGGGGGAGGCGAACAAACAGATCGCCGGCATCCTCGGTGTGTCCGAGGAAACGGTGAAAACCCATGTCCGCAACATCCTCGGAAAACTCCAGGTGCGGGACCGCACGGAGGCCGTCACCGTTGCCCTGCGCCGCGGGATCATCCGACTGAAGTGACGCACCCGATCAGGGAAGAGGAACCTTCACGCGCACCAGCATCCCTTTTTCCCGGCCCGGAAGGATCTCCAGCGTCCCCTGGATCCGCCCGATCCTTTCCCTCATCCCGCGCAGGCCGAACCCTTCAACCAGTTCGCCTGGAGTTCCAACGCCATCGTCCTCGATCTCCAGCAGCAGCTCCGCTCCGACTGTTTCGATCCGGATCGTGATCTCCTCCGGCTTTCCATGCTTCACCGCGTTGGTCAGCGCTTCCTGGCCGATGCGGAGCAGATTGTCCTCCACCGATGAGGGTATCTTTGCAAGGAGAGCGGGACGGATCACGGAGACGCGTGTGGGCGTGCCCAGGACAAGGGACTTCGCCATCCTTTCGAGTGCGCGCGGGAGATCGTAGTGCTCCAGCGCCGCGGGCCGCAGGTCCCACACGAAGTTGCGGATCTCCACATGGCACTGCCTGACCAGGTCACGGATGGACGATACGCCCTCATGCGCCGCCGCAGGCATGTTCTTTTCCATCCCCAGCGAATGGACCTGCAGGTGGATGGCCGTCAACATCTGCTCCAGGGTGTCATGGAGGTCCCCTGCAAGTCGCCCGCGCTCCGCGGTGATGGCCTTTCTCTCCCTCACCTCCGCCAGCAGTTCCGCGTTCTTCCGCGCCGCGCCGTACGCCCACAAAGCCGTCACGGCGAGAATGAGGAGCGTCACGCAGAGGAGTATCAGCAGCCGCCGTTCATTGAATAAGCCCGGTCCCTGCACCACCTCCACTCCCTTCGGAGGAAACACCAGCACGGCGAAGCTTCCCGGCCGCCCTCCTTGGTCCGGTGAGATCTGGCACACCCCGGTCACCCGGAGAAGCGCACCGACTTCCGGGGAGAAACCCTCCGGAGCCGACGGGACCATCGCTTCGAAGACCGTTCCTCCGGCGTTCAGCACCAGGACCAGCGGCGCCCCGCCCTCGCCACCAGCCCCCGCCGGCCACGAGTTCATGAAGTCCACCAGCTTTCCGGTCACGGAGACGTAACGGTGGTTCGCCGCCGGATCCAACAGCTCCGACGCCTTCACTTCAGCAGGCATCACTTTCCCGAAAGGATCGGCTTCCGTGAGCACCGCATCGGAGAAAACCCGCACCCCGCCGTCGAACTCGGGGAATCCCACCGCGGAGATCCAGTCCCCGACGGCGAACCGCCCCGGATCATCCCCACGGACCACGATGCCTCCCGTGCCGTCGTTGATGTGCACCTCCCCTCCAAGCACGCCGATGACGCGCCCACGGACCATCACCCGGTCACCCCAGTTGTATCCTTTCCGGTAGCGGAACAGGTCGGAGATGGGGATGGGCTTCCCTCCGCTTCCCGCTTCACGTTTGCGGAAATACATGTGATCGAACGAGGGGACGAGGACCTCGAACGATCCAGGCATCGCCCCTGGACTGACCACTCCATTGGCGTAGGCATACCTGCCGATGAAATCCTCGGCATTCACCTGATCGGCATCCGCGACCACCACGGAAATGCGGACACCGTCGGAATCAAGGGTGAGCCGCAGGCGGCCATCCGCCATTTGCGCATGGCGGAGGTAGCCGCGCACATTCACCCGCAAACCGTTCTCCGCACCGGTCGCCATGCTGGCGGAGGACGCACGCCGCGTCTTCGGCAGACCCGGATGCCCGAGGATCTCGACGCCCGCCTGATGGATTTCCACCCCGTTGTCCGTCCACGCCAACCGGCCCCTGATCCGGACCGAATCCCCCACCGATGGCAGCTCCGTCCCAGGTGGCGGCTCCACCCGGATCCCCGCGCTCCGGTCCTGGATGTAGAAAAACCTCACCGGGGACGCATCCACCCAAACCACAACGCCCTCCGTCGCCACCGAAACGTCCGCCCGGTCCTCCGAGTACGGGATGGCCCTCACGTTGGGGATGTTGGTGACCTTCACCGCCTTCTGCGCACCGCAGAAGCCCGTGAGCGAAAGCATCACCACCACGAGTCGAAGGAGCATTACCGGTCTCATGAAAAGCAAGCGGCCCACCCCGCAAAGGATGGACCACCGTGAAACGGATGACGAGGATGATCTCCACATCCCGCCAGGGGAATCTCCCCGCAACAACTTACTTCAGCGCTTTCTCAGCCTTCGGTTTCTTTTCCTTCTTCGGCTTGTCGGCGTTGCCTGCCTTCTTCTTCGCCTCTTCCTTCTTCTTGTTCTCCTTCTTCGGCGGCCCTTCGGTCTCACGGGCGGGATCATACTGCGGGTTTTCCTTCATCATCTGCGCTCCGACTTCCCCGCGCCATTTCTTCAGATCCGCCAGAAGCTCCGCCGCCTTTTCCGGATTCTCCGCCGCCAGATCCTTTTCTTCCTTCGGGTCTGCCGCGATGTTGTAGAGTTCGGTTTTCCCCGTCTCGAACCACTCGATGAGCTTCCAATCACCGCTCAGGATCGAGCCGGAAGGCCTCGTCGCATGATAGTGCGGGTAGTGCCAGTAAAGGTTTCCGCGGTCGAGGGTCTCGCCCTTGGAAAAGGCTGCGGAGAGATCCTTGCCATCCAGTCCGGCGGGAACGGGCGCTCCGGCCAGCGTGGCGAAGGTGGGCAGGAAGTCGATGCTGCTCACCCGGGTTTCATTGGTCGTCCCCGGTTTCAGATGGCCAGGCCAGCGGGCGATGACCGGAACGCGGACCCCACCTTCATAAAGGCTGCCCTTGCCCATGCGGAGGGGCGCGTTGTTGGTGAAGTTCAGCTCGCCGCCGTTGTCCGAGGTGAAGACGACGATGGTGTTCTTCGCCAGGTCTTTCTTGTCGAGGAAATCGAGCATCTGGCCGATGCTGGTGTCCAGCGCCTCGATCATCGCCGCATAGCCGGCGTTCTTCTGTTTGAGATCCGGTTTCGCATCGACGATCTTCTGGTATTCATCACGCACCGCCGGGTCGAAGCGTACCGGACCATGCGGGGAATAGTGCGACATGCCGATGAAGAACGGCTTGCCGGGATTCTTCTCGATGAACTCCATCGCTTCCTTGTTGAGCGTGTAGACACCTTTCGGGTCGGTAGGCTCGTCCTTGGTGTTTTCCTTCCAGCTCTGGTTGCCCGCGTCGTAGCCGTGTTGCTGCGCGCCTTCACCGGCATGCCATTTGCCGAACCAGGCGGCCACGTAGCCCTGGGGCTTCACCACCTTGGCAAAGCTGCTCTCCGTGGTGGGCAGCCCCATCGTCCAGTCCGGCACCGACAGCTTCGCATACGGCTTCACATGACCGCGGAGGAAATCCGTCATGTGCAGGCGGGCGGGCGTCTTCCCGCTCTGCAACGCCGCCCTGGTGGGGGAGCAGACGTGCGCGGACGCGTAGCCCCGGGTGAAGGTCACGCCCTGTGCGGCGAGCTTGTCGAGGTTCGGCGTCCGGTAGAGGTCGGATCCGGTGCAGGCCAGATCGGCTGCACCGAGGTCATCGGTGAAGATGAACAGGATGTTGGGTTTCTCCGCGGCACAGAGGACCTGCGCGGCGAGAAAGATCGGGGCGAGGATCTTCAATAATCTCATGGTTTCGGTGAAGGGTTGCGGACGCGCCGGCGGACCGGCCACGAGCCCGCAGTTTATCCCACATCCAGGGGAAAGGAAACATCCCTCGTTGTAGGTAGAGGGTCCCAGCATGAAGGGGCCCTCCGGACATCCTCACTCCACTGCCAGCAACCGGACGGCATCCGCGACGACATGGCCGTCCGCGCCTTCATTGCTGACCACGACCGTGACGTCACCCGCCTTCTCGAGGGAAATCTCCGTCACGGGAGACCAGACATCGTCCACGGAAGGATTCGCGCGCTGGTTCACCCGGAACTCCGTTCCATCCACCTTCACCAGGGTGTTCTTCGACCGGTTTTTCTCAGGAACCGCGGAGATCTGGACGTGATATTTCCCCGGCTTGTCGGCCTTCAGGACGAAAGTCGCCTTCGATGCGCCGTCCTTCGCGCCACGGTCGTGGCGGTAGCCGGCATCGACACCACCGTCCGTTCCGCCTTTGGTCCAGGATCCTTCCAATTTCGCATCCTCGTCATCCATGATGATGCCCTTCATGTTCCTGGACGGTACGGACCCTCCGCTCGAGGCATGCTCGAGCACCTGCCCGTCAGCCAGCAGACGGGCGCGCAGCTTCGCGTAGTCCACCTTCTGCAGGGCGACGCCTTGCTCCAGCGCATGCATCACCGCCGTCGCCCCGCTCTGCCCGAGGATCATGAACACGGGCTCCATCCGGATGCTGCCGAACGCGATATGGGATGAACTCAGGGCGATGGGCACCACCAGGTTCGCGCACTCCCCTTCCTTCGGGACGATCGACCGGTAGCTGATGGGATACGGCTTCACCCGCGTCTGGACGTCCCCTTCGTTCTTCACGAAACCTTCCTTCGTCACGTAGCGCTGGGTGTTGTGGGAATCCATGTTGTAGGCCCCCATGCCCACCGAGTCCCTGGCCTCGACGACCTGCTGGCAGTGATCCTGTGTCATCACCACATCGGAAATCATCCGCCTGCCCTCACGGATGTAGAGTTGTTGCTGCCACCCTCCGCCATCGGTGAACTCATCCCGGGTCATCCCCCAGTTGGAAATCGCCTGCCGCGTCTCCTCCGGCACCCGCGGATGGTTCGCCAGCGCCCACATCAACCCCTGCTGGTAGAGCAGGTGCTTCGCGCGGATCTCCTTCCGGTCTTCGTAGGATCCCTGCGGCCAGCCATAGTTCTGGCCGATGAAGTCGGTGGAAACGCCGTTGCGGTTGTTGGTGTCCGTCTTCTTGTTCGGCATCGTGGAGTTGATCCACGGCAGCCCCTTGTAGCCGGCCTCGTAGTTGCGGAACAGCAGCTCATACCATTCCTCCTTGTAGCCTTCGGGCTTCGCGAACGGAATCCGGTTCGGCTCGTGGTTGGTCAGGCACATGCGGAAGCAGAACGCCTGGCTGCGGTGGTCGCTGGCGAACTCCTCCCCGGGACCTTCCGGGTCGATGCCGAAGAGCAAACCGCTCGTTGCATCCCCCGGCTTCACATAGGGGTCCACCTTGTCCACCATCTGGTGCCACCGTGAACGCACCGTCTGCACGCCGTTGAGCGTCTCGCCATGGATCGCCTTTCCTTCGCGGCCGATGGTGAAGGAAACACCGGCAGCCGCCATGAGGTCACCCTCATAGGTCGCGTCCATGAATGCCCTGCCCGCGAACTTCCTTCCGGACTCCATCATGATCGCCGTGATCCTGTTGCCCTCCTTGAGCACACCTTTGCCGACGGTGCCCGGCTTTGCGATCCAGTATCCGTCCCCACGGTTCACGGCCCTGCCTTCCCCGGTCCGGTCGAGGCGCTCATTGTGGACGATCTCCAGGCCGTGTTCCTTCACCCAGTTCCGGTAGATGCCCAGCGCCGCGCCCGGCTCGAAGCTCCATTGCGAATCCTCGTTCGCGTCGGTGATGGTCTGTCCGTCACCCTTGAAATTTCCCTTTGGTTGCGGCATCGCCGTCCACGCCTCCGGGCGGGATTACCACTTCTTCACATCCTTGTAGAAGTCCCGGGAAATACCGCCGATGACCTGCTTGTTGCCGATGTCCGTCTGGCCAAGTCCCCCGGTGGTCAAACCGCCGATCCGGTCGGTCGGCTCGATGATGACCACGGATCCACCCATCTTTTTGACCTGCACCGCCGCCGCGATCGCCGCGGAGGAGCCACCGTAGATCACCAGATCGTGCACCTTTTCCGCCACAAGCGCCGGCGCGCAGGCAAGCATCGTCATTTGAATTCCGAATAGAGCCTTCATTTGCTTCTGAGTTTCCGACCGCTCCCGCATCCCGAAGTACGACCGGATGACAAACTAACGTCCCCCCCACCCCGGCCTCATCCCCTTTTCGGGGGAGATCCCCGCTGCTGGAGGACCGCAACGGGCATCCCCCGAAATAGGTATGAATGACGCTCAAGGGGCCCGCTACACTTCCACGGGCTGTATTCTGGCAATGCAAGCCCCCATCGGAGCCCCCCGTCCGAAGAAATCCAACACCCATCCGCATATGATCATCCCATCCCGCCTTTATCCGCTCTCTCTTCTTGCAGGTGTCGCAACCATGATTCCCGCCAACGCGGCGACCCTTGTTTTCTCCGAGAGCTTCGATGGTGTGACCGCGCCCGCCGCTCCCACCACGGCCAACACCGGCTTCAGCGGGGTTCTCCCCGGCGATGGTTCGATCGGCTCCATCGTCTCCACCGTGGGAGACGGAAGTTCGGCGATATTCAACGGATCTTCCTCCAGCGGATCCGGCGCCTATGTGGTCAAGGGCGGGCTTGCAGCCATGAACGTCATGTCCATGGGCTTCACCGTGCGGATGGAAAGCACCGTCTCCGGCACCCTCGGGATCTTCGCGGGGAATGGAAATACCGTCGGCAACAATCCCACCAACACCGGACGCAACACCTCCCACATGCTCTGGGACATCAAGATCCACACGGACGGCAGCATCCGCTACCTGCCGACCGGATCCAACACCTGGACGACATTTTCGGATTTCACCGTCCAGGATGGCGTCAGCTACGAATTCCTCATCCAGGTCAACAACTCCGCCGCCGCCGTGGACGGCGTCGCCGCGAACTCCATGAGCATCTATGCGAACGGGAGCCTCATCGGCAGCGGCCTCTCCCTCCGTTCCGGCGTCTCCACCGTCAACGGCTTCCGCATCGGCGCGAGGGAGGCTGAGAATCCGGACGATCTCATCGCTGAGATCGACGACATCCGCGTCTGGGATGGCATCCAGCAGATCCCTGAGCCATCCACCACCGCGCTGCTTCTCGGTGGCACCGGCCTCCTCGCACGCCGCAGGCGCGGCTGAACCATTACCCTTGGAAGGGATGGTGGAGCATAGGAGATTCGAACTCCTGACCTCTTCATTGCGAACGAAGCGCTCTACCAACTGAGCTAATGCCCCGGAAATCCGGACGCGTTATGGCTGGCATGAGTGGAGCCCCGGCGCAAGGATTTTCCCCAAGGAGGCAGGAGGTTTCCCGGGGGATGGCGTGGGGCCGGCGGACGCAGGCGGACCATGCGACGGCAACTTTTTGTTTGCCCTGAAATCAACGCACCCCTAGGTTCCGGACGACTTTTATGATCAAAACCCATCGTCGCGGCTTCACGCTCATCGAACTTCTCGTGGTCATTTCCATCGTCGCCGTGCTGTCCACGCTGGCGGCGGTGATGGCCCCGAAAATCCTGAAAAAAAGTGCCCAGACAAAGACGGTCCAGTCCATGCAGCGGATGGCGTCTTCCCTGCGGCTCTACGCGAACGACCACGCGAACCGGATCCCGCCGCCAATGACCCCTGCCTCCGAAAACGAGGAGAAGGACGACATCTACTGGTTCACGTATCTCGAAGAGCAAACGTCCGGCAAGACCCTCGACGAGCTGTTGAAGGATGGCTACTGGAAGCAGACGAAAAGCAGCGACTTCGTGAACCCGACGATCCCGAAAAAGGATCTGAAGCATGACTCCGTGGGCTATGCCATGAACGGCGCGCTCGCCACCAACATCGCGCTGAACCGCGGTGAGGATCTCGACCCCGAACTGGCGCTGACCACCCCGGTCAACCTCCTGACCGTCCGCAATCCGGAGAGAACCCCGATCATCCGCCCGCACTGGACCTGGTCCTATAAGGGCGACAAGGCGGAAGCATCCGACAAGAAGCTCCTGCCCTACCTTGCCGGTGGAACCCTTCCGGTCCTGTACCTCGACGGCCACGTTGAAACGATGACGCCGGTGGCCTACACCACCAAGGGCCTGCACGAGGTCCCGAAGGTGGAGAAGGACAACTGATTCCCTCCCGCTCCATGTTCGGAAAGGCGAATTCCCCTGCCGGGATGGAACAGCTCGGCAGGGCAGCCGCCGGGGGCGCGGCCGCGGGAAAGGTCTTCGCCCTTACCGGCGGGCTGGGTGCCGGAAAGACCCATTGGACGAAGGGCTTCGCCGCCGCCCTGGAGGCAGGTGGCGAGGTCACCAGCCCCACCTTCTCACTGGTGCATGAGTATCCGGCGCGCCTCCCCATCTTCCACTTCGACTTCTACCGCCTGGACTCGGAGGACGAACTCATCGCACTGGGATGGGATGAGTATCTGGAAGCCGGTGGGGTGATCGTGGCCGAATGGGCGGACAAGTTCCCGGACCTGATCCCACCGGACGCGGTCTGGCTGGCATTTTCCGTCGATCCCGACGGCGGCAGGACGGTCGCCCCCGTCAACGGGTGACGGCACCACCCAGGTTGCTGACGCTGCGGGTGAGCGTGTTCCCCGTGCGGCTGACCGTCTTCGCCAACCCGTCCGCCATGCTGCATGACGGCAGCACGGCAACGCCTCCCAGGAGGGCGGCGAAAAGCAGGATGCGTTTCATGGCAGCACAATGCGGGACGCCCGCGTCGAGTCAAGCCGCGTCCTGAATGCGTTTGCCTCGGCCGCGAACCGGCGTCACCCTCCCGGACAACCGATGGACTCCGCAGCCGAATCCTTCATCCGCTTTCTGGCGATCGAGCGCGGCCTTTCGGAAGCCTACCAGCTTTCCGTCCGCCAGACGCTGGATGCGCTGGCGGAATGGATGCGGCGGTCCGGAAAGCCGCTGGCCGAGATCGGCACGGATGAGCTGGCCGCCTTTCTCGTTCAGCGGAAAAGCGACGGCCTCACCGCTGCCTCGCTGCGCGTCTCCACGGTACACCTGAAGATTTTCTTCCGCTGGCTGGCTGCCCGGAACCATCTGCCGATGGACCCGGCGGAACCTTTGGTCGCCCCGCGGGGGGAAAGCCACCTGCCGGAGACCCTGCACGCGGACCAGATCACCCTATTGCTGGACTCCATTCCCCAGGACCAACCGCTGGGCCGCCGGGACAAGGCGATGCTGGAACTTTTCTACTCCTCCGGACTCCGGCTCTCGGAGCTCTGCAAGCTGCGGCTGGAGCTGATCGATTTCGACGAGGGCTTCATCCGCATCACCGGCAAGGGCAACAAGACACGGATCGTCAGGACCGGCCGCAAGGCGCTCGCCGCCCTGCTGGACTACCTGCGGAATGAGCGACCGTCCCTGGTGACGAAGCGCACCTCCTCCCATGTGTTTCTGAGCGTGCGGGGCGGACCGTTGTCACCGGACCGGGTGCGCCAGATCGTCAAGGAGCGCTGCGCCGCCGCCGGGATCGAGCAGAATGTCTATCCCCACCTGCTGCGCCACTCGTTCGCCACCCATCTGCTTGAGGGCGGTGCGGACCTGCGGGTGATCCAGGAACTGCTGGGCCACGCCGACATTTCCACGACACAGATCTACACCCATGTGGACGGGGCGCGCCTGAAATCAATTCACCGGAAGTTCCACCCGCGCGGGTGAAAGGAAGATCCTTCAGGGTTTGACCGGGATTTCCGGCGGCTTCGGGGAATCACCGTAGGGCTTCACCTCCAGCTTCGGGCCAGTGGGCTTCGGCTCGGCGGCGACCGCCGCGGGGGCAGGTGCGGCGGCAGGTGCGGCGGCGTCAGTTCCCGCCACCGCCGCGATTTCCTCCGTCCGGATCGACTGGAACAGGAGATTGTAGTTGTGCCGCAGGACCGAGGGGAAGGAAACCCGCCCGGCCTCGACGATCTTCTCCCGCAGCAGTTTCGCGGAAAGGTCCGCCACCATGTCCGTGCCGATCTGCACCGCACGGTCCACCCCGGCGGCCTTCGCGGTATCCGTGCCGCCCTTGATCACGTCGCTGGTGATGGCCCGGCCCTGAATGGCGATGTTCGACTGCGCGGAGACGATGGTTCCCTTGTCGTTGATCGTGATCTCCAGGATGGCATGGTCGTCGGACGCCAGCATCCCCCGCATGTGGTCGATGCGGACGGAGACGAAGATGCCGCCATCCGGCGTCGGGGACACCTCAGGCTTGAACGTACGGTAGCTGGAGCCGGACAGCGGGTACTCCGCCGCGTGGTTGGAACGCTTCGTCCAGCCCCCGAGTTTTTCCCCGAAGGCCTTCTCGTCAATCCGCACCTCGGCGGATGCCGTGGCCAGAATGGCGCCGGCCATGGCCAGGAAAGTCAACTTACACTTCATAATCTCCAGGCCGTTCGGCCGGGGCGACAATACGTTGTTTTTAAGGAATTTCCTCCAAAATTTTTCCGCATGGGATTTCCCGGCAGGCAGCGGTTGCACCTTCCACGCGGTCCCGCTATGCCTCTGGCGTGTCCCGTCCCGTCGATCTTCTCATCGAGTTCCTCCGTTCCGAGCAGGAGCGGGGCGTGTCGCACATCCACCTCGACGAGGAGGCCCGCGATGGCCTGCGGGGGTTGTTCGAGCGTTCCCGCTCCGGAAAAAGTGCGGCCGCTCCCGCGCCTCCGGTTTCCGCCCCGGCGGAGATGGAAAATTTCAACCTGGAGCCGGAAACCCCGGCTTCATACCCCACTGCGGCAGCCGGCACCGTCCAGGCCGAAGGAATTTCCCGTGAGGAACGGCTGGCGTCCCTCCGCAGCCAGGCGGAGTCCTGGCCCGCGGCACGGTCGCTGGGCACGCTGCGGGACACCATGGTGTTCGCCGTGGGCAATCCCGCCGCGCGGCTGATGTTGGTGGGTGAGGCCCCGGGCTATCAGGAGGAAAAGGAGCGGGAACCGTTCGTCGGACCCGCAGGCCAGAAACTCAACGATATCCTCAAGGCCATGGGCCTGCGGCGTGAGGAGGTCTATATCTCGAACATCGTCAAATTCCGCCCGGCCCTGCCGAAGCAGACGACGAACAACCGGAAACCGACCCCGGAGGAAATGGCGTCCTGCATGCCCTTCGTCCGTGCGGAGATCGGGATCATCAAGCCGGAGTGCATCATCGCCCTCGGCGGCACCGCCGCGGAAGGACTGCTCGGCCTCCAGGGGGCCGTCACCGGGATGCGCGGGAAGTGGCACGATCTGGAAGGCATCCCCGCCCGCGTCACCTACCACCCCAGCTACCTGCTGCAGAGCGGCGCCACCGGCAACGCGAAGCGGTTGCTGTGGGAGGACATGCTGGCGGTGATGGAGAAGCTGGGCCTGCCCATCTCCGACAAGCAGCGGGGCTATTTCCTGCCGAAAGCCTGAAACGGGACGCTCATTCCCTCCGACTCGGCGAGCGCCTTCTGGTTGGCGTCAAAAGTCAGGAACTCCTCCACACCGAGGTGCAACGCAGTCGCCACATGGAGGATATCCACAAGCCGGTTCCCGCTCCCGCGGGTGTGGACGCTGCTGAGGGTCTCGGCAATCCGGTGTACCACCGCCCAATCCACCCCCTCGATTTTCAGAACGCCATCGGTAAGGTCGGATTGGAGGTCCCGCAACATCCGCGCTCCTTCGCTCTCCGGGAACCCTTTCCGGCGGTCCAGGGAAAACAGCCTCGTCTGCAACCGGACGGACTGCCGGAACTCCAGCAACAGCAATCCTGAAACCGGAAGCGCGGCGGCATGCCGTTCCATGAATGTGATCGCTTCAGGACTGTTCACCTGCCTGCGGTAGAGGGCGCAGAGCAGGGAGGTATCGGGAAAGACTTTCATCCTTCCTCCCCCTCCAACTCATCGGCACGCATGTCGTCGATCTCCTGGCGGGTGAAAACACGCTCCCCCCAGATCGCCTTCTGCCTAGCCCTGAAGTCGGGCATCCGGAACGGCACCGGGGAGTCCGGCCCGACAGGCTTGAGAACCGCGATGACTTCACCGCGTTTCTCGATCCGGATTTCCTCGCCTTCACCGAGCCAAGCCTCGAGTTTGGCGAACTCGTTCCTCAACTCACGGACCGTGGCTGTCTTCACGTGGACATATTATGTCCACACCCAGGAAAGTCAACCCTCCACGGCCCTTTCACCGAGGATCTTGATGGCCCTCGGCACCGCCTTCCGGCGCAGGCCGAACTGCCGGACGGCATGGCGCTGGAGGTGGGCGGCGGCGTCCTCGACATCGTCGGTGACAAAGATCAGATCCGGGTCCCCGGGGCTGATGGTCCCCTCCTCCGCCATATGGTAGACCAGCTCCATCAGCGGTTTCCAGTAGTCCTTGCCCATCAGGATGAGCGGGAAGTTCCGCAACTTGCCGGTCTGGATGAGAGTCAGCGTCTCGAACATTTCATCCAGTGAACCGAAACCACCCGGCAGCACCACGAAGGCGTAGGAATACTTCACCAGGATGGTCTTCCGTGTGAAGAAGTAGCGCATGGTGACGGACCGGTGGACGTAGGGGTTCAGGTGCTGCTCGAACGGCAGCTCGATGTTCACGCCAATGGAGCACCCCCCGGCCTCGAAGGCCCCCTTGTTCCCGGCCTCCATGATGCCCGGCCCGCCGCCGGTCATGGTCGTGAAGCCGAGGCGGGCGCAGGCCGCGCCCATTTCCTCCCCCATCCGGTAGAAGTCCGACCCCGGCATGGTCCGCGCCGAGCCGAAGATGGTCACACACGGCCCCGCGAAATGAAGCGTGCGGAACGCGCGGATGAAATCCCTGCAAACATGGAAAAGGGTCATCGCATCCCGCCAGCGTGACCGCGGTCCGGAAAGCCAGGTGCGGTCCGGTGACTCCAGCTCGAAGACCTCCTGCTGGCGGATCTCCTCCTCACTGACATCCGCTGGCGGTGTGGGAGATTGGGGTGTCTTTGCTTTCATAACAGGATCTAACATGATGCTTGGACGTCTTGTAACCCCTTTTCCTTCAAAAGCTCCATCGGGCGGTTGATGGAGTCCCTCCCTGACGTCCACGCGCTGGCCTCCGGGACTACGGTGAATCCGGGCTTCCCCCACATCGGGCGGGCACGAGACGGCGTTTCGACACGTACCTTGCCGATATCGCGAAAACAAACATCAGCGGCATGCCATGAAAGCGGCATGAAGATCCCGTTTCGTCTGAATTTCGGTTTCCGCCCCCACCGGAGCCCTGTCGGGGAAAAACAAACGGACGCGGCCCACAAAGGCAGCGTCCGCTCGCATGAAGGATTGAGGTCCGGGAAATTACGCGCCGAAGTTCTTAGCGGCGACGTCCCAGTTCACGACGTTCCAGAACGCGGCGATGTAGTCCGGGCGCTTGTTCTGGTAGTTGAGGTAGTAGGCGTGCTCCCAGACATCCAGGCCGATGACCGGGGTGCCTTCGATGCCGGCGACGGCCTTGCCCATGATCGGGCTGTCCTGGTTGGCGGTGGAGCCGACGGAAAGCTTGCCGTCCGCGCCCTTGACCAGCCATGCCCAGCCGGAGCCGAAGCGGGTGGCGCCTGCCTTTGCGAAGGCTTCCTTGAACGCGTCAAAGGAACCGAACGCGGCGTCGATGGCAGCGGCGAGGTCGCCGGAGGGTGCCTTGGCACCGCCCGGGGCGATGACTTTCCAGAAAAATGCGTGGTTCACATCGCCACCGGCGTTGTTGCGGACGGCGGTGCGGATGTCTTCCGGGACGGAAGCGAGGTCCTTCACCAGCTCCTCGGAGCTTTTCGCGTCGAGGTCGCCCTTGCCCGCGGTGGCGTTGTTCAGGTTGGTGATGTACGCCTGATGATGCTTGGAGTGGTGGATTTCCATGGTCTTCGCGTCGATATGGGGTTCGAGCGCGTCGTAGGCGTATCCGAGTTCCGGGAGAGTTCTGGCCATAATAATGAGAGGTAGGATTGGGTCTTGTGCTTCCGCCCGAATGGGCGGACAAGCAACGCGACACCCATTACGAAAGCCAGCATTCACTTTCCCGCAAGGACAAATCCATGCCTCCCGAAATCCAGCCCCACCTACCCCAGATCATCGCCGCCGCCGCGGGATTTCTGATCGCATGGATCATCACTTCCCTGATCGGCAAGGCGAAGGTTTCCGCCGCCCAGGAACGGGTGAAGGCGGAGGAAAGGCGCTCGACGGAGATCGAGGCGCGGCTCGCCCGGACCACGGAGGAATCCCAGCGGAATGAAAACGAAGCACAGAACTTCCGCACCCAACTGGCGGAGGCCCGCTCCCGTCATGAGGCGGAAATGAAGGCCGCCGCCGAAAAGCAGGCGCTGATCGAGCGGGCGGAGGTCAAGCTGTCCGACACCTTCAAGGCCCTCTCCGCGGATGCCCTCCGCTCCTCCACGGAACAGTTCCTCCAGCTCGCGAAGTCCTCCCTTTCCACCCAGACGGAGGAAGCGAAAGGCGAGATCGAAAAGCGCAAGACCGCCATCGAAACGCTCATCCGCCCGGTGGCGGAGTCGCTGGGGAAATTCGAGCTGCGCATCGGCGAGATCGAGAAAGCCCGCGAGGGCGCCTACGCGGAGCTGAAGGAACAGGTCCGCGCCCTTGGCGAAGGCCAGCTCGGCCTGCAACGGGAAACCGCCTCGCTGGTGAAGGCGCTGCGCCAGCCCACCGGCCGCGGCCAGTGGGGGGAACTCCAGCTCCGCCGGGTGGTCGAGCTGGCAGGGATGCAGGA
Source organism: Luteolibacter sp. SL250 (assembly GCF_026625605.1). NCBI lineage: Bacteria > Pseudomonadati > Verrucomicrobiota > Verrucomicrobiia > Verrucomicrobiales > Verrucomicrobiaceae > Luteolibacter > Luteolibacter sp. SL250. The sequence continues at coordinate 801,396 of NZ_CP113054.1, read as the reverse complement.
GCACTGCGATTTCGAAACCCAGCACCAGACCGCAAATGACGAGGGCAGGCGCCTCCGCCCGGACCTGATCGTGCGGCTGCCGGCCGGCAAGACCATCGTGGTCGACTCCAAGACGCCGATGGACGCTTACCTCGACGCGCTGGAAGCAGGCGACGAAACCCTGCGGGATCTGGCGCTCCAGAAGCACGCCCAGCAGGTGCGCAACCACATCCAGCAGCTCGCCTCGAAAAACTACAGCGCGCAGTTCGCGGAAGCACCGGAGTTCACCGTGCTGTTCCTGCCCAGCGAGTCCTTCTTCTCCGCCGCCCTCCAGCACGACGCCACCCTGATCGAGCGTGGCGTGAAGGAAGGCGTGATCCTGGCCACCCCCACCACACTCATCGCGCTGCTCCGCGCGGTGGCCTACGGCTGGCGGCAGGAATCCATCGCGGAAAACGCCCGCGAGATCTCCCAGCTCGGCAAGACGCTGCATGAGCGGCTGGGCAAGCTGGCGGAGCACTTCGCCAAGGTGGGGCGTTCGCTCGGCAATGCGGTGGACAGCTATAACAGCGCCGTCGGTTCCCTGGAAACGCGGGTGCTGCCCGCCGCCCGCAAGTTCGAGGAACTGAAGGCCGCTCCGGACTCCGCCTCGATCCAGAATCTCGAACCGATCGACAAGACGCCGCGCCTCGTCGCTCCGGATGAACCGGCTCCCGACTCCGCCCCGCCGGTCCGTCCGCAGATCCCGGCCAACGCGCTGGCCGCACTGGCAAAGGCGCGTGACATCGCCGCCACCCACCAATCCAACGAGCCGATCCCCGTTCCGGATGCGGCCAGCCTGGACCCGGGCGACGAGGATTTCACCTTCGTCCCGGATGCGCCGGCGAGCGCCCGCAGCGCGGCGAATGACTTGCGCTCCGCTTTGGGTTAATATCCTTCCAGCCATGCTCCCCGCCCTGACCGGTCAATCCCAGGAACAGATCTCTTCCTTTCTCAAGGAGGCCGGAGAGCCTGCGTTCCGCGCCGGGCAGATCATGGAATGGATCTGGAAGAAAAAGGTCACCTCCATCGACGCGATGACGAACCTGCCCGCCGCCCTGCGGGCAAAGCTGTCGGAGCATTTCCGCCTCGGCGCGCTGGAGCACACCCACACCCAGGGATCGCACGACACGACGCGGAAGTTCCTCTTCCGCCTGCATGACCACCGCTACGTGGAAAGCGTCCTCATCCCGGCGAACCCCGCGCTTTACGGCGAAAAATCGGACCGTCGGACGCTCTGTGTTTCCTCACAGGTGGGGTGCGCCTACGGCTGCAGGTTCTGTGCCTCCGGCCTCGCGGGATTCACCCGGAACCTCGATCCATCGGAAATCGCCGGGCAGGTGTTATCCGCGGAGCAGCTTTCCGGCGAGCGGGTGGACAACCTCGTTTTCATGGGCATGGGTGAGCCGCTGGCCAACCTGGACAACCTGCTGGCCGCCATCGGCCTGATCACCGGGGAAAAGTCGCTTCATCTTGGCGCGCGCCACCTCACCATCTCCACCTCCGGCCTGGTGCCGAAGATCCGCCAACTGGCGGAGCATCCGCAGCAGATCCGCCTGGCCATCTCCCTCCACGGCGCGACCGACGACGTGCGCAACCAGATCATGCCGGTGAACAAGAAGTGGCCGGTGGCGGAGCTGTTCGACGCGCTCGACTATTGGAATTCCCGCAAGAACCAGAAACTCACGCTGGAATACATCCTCATCCAGGGCGTGAACGACTCGCTGGAACAGGCGGCGATCCTCGCGCGGCACGCCCGCAAGCTGCACGCGAAGGTGAACCTGATCCCCTACAACACGGTCGAGGGACTGGACTGGAAACGCCCCGCCGTGAGCCACTGCCGCGCCTTCCAGGATGTCCTGAAAAACGCCGGCGTCTCCGCCACGCTCCGCCTTGAAAAGGGCCACGACATCGACGCCGCCTGCGGCCAGCTCCGGCTGAAGCAGGAGACGCAGGAAGGCATCATCGAGGCCCCGGTGAAGCAACGATGAGCGAAAATCCCTACGCCCCTCCCGGCAGGCCGGACGATGGGGACGAAGTGCCGGATGCCCCCCTCTCCACCGGCTGGATGCTTGACGGAGGCAGGTTGATGGTGAGGCAGGACGCGCAGTTGCCCATGGTCGATCCTTTCAGCGGTGTTTCGGAAGAAAGGATGACCCTCAGAAGCCTCCCGATCCGCTATTCGCCCTCATGGCACCGGATGACGTTTGCCGGGGCTGTCCTGGGCCTCGCGGGTGGAGGTTTTTTCCGGTTTCCCCACGGGCTTTCCCCTTTCCTCCTGATCTCCGGAGCGGCGGCCATTACCCTCTATCTGATCTCCGGAGTTTTTCTCAGCAGCGTCCGGATCCGGGTTTTCACGACCCGTGCTTCGAACCTGAAGGCCCGGATGGGCAATCTGATCAACGCCATGATGGCGGTCACGCTGGCCTCGCTCATCTTTGCGGCAAATTCCGGACGGATTCACCCTGCGGTCTCCACCGGGATCGCGATGCTTTTCGGTCTTTCGCTCATCGCGTCCATTTCTTTCCGGATGCTCACCTGGAGATTGACATGCCGGAAGAAGACCGGGGATCGCTATGAAGTCCGGGGACTCCATCCCGATGCGTTCCGCTTTCTCGGAGAACGGTTCTCCCCGCCCTGAAGTCCGCGCTCCTTCTCACCTCGAATTCTGGATCGCCTCGCTGACCGCAGGAAAGATCTGCTTCTTCCGGCTGACGACGCCCGGAGCATCGAACAGATGCGTGTCCGTCCGCTTGAACGGGAACTGGTTGAGGATCGGCTCATCACCCACCGCGAGGATGACGCTGTGGTGGCGGGCCACATCGGTGATGGCCAGGACGCCGAACGCGTAGTTCTTCGACCGCACGAGCTCCTTGAGGACGCACTCCAGCTCCTCACGCCGCGGACCGAAGCCATGGAGATCCCGTTCCTCCACCTGGGAGATGCTGACGGTCATGCCGTCCTCCGTGAACTCCTTGCGGTCAGCATTCAGGATCTCCTCCGGGGTGCCGGTGGCCATCAAGGAACCGACCGCGAAGAATTCCTCGGTGAATTCCTCCGCGTCGATCTCCGCGATCCTGCACAGCCAGTTGAGCATCTCCCGGTCCAGCAGGGTGGTCGTCGGAGAGGTGAGGCACAGCGTGTCCGAAACGATGCCCGCGCAGAGGCACATGGCCACCCCCGCATCCGGGGTGAGGTCACGGTGGAGGAACTTCCGCGCCACCAGCGTGGAAGTGGAGCCGACCGGCTCGTTGAGGTAACGGATCGGCTCGCGCGAGACGAGGTTTCCCGCCAGCCGGTGGTGGTCGATGACTTCCGTGATCTCCGCCTCCTCGACCCCTGCGACGGCCTGCGCGTATTCGTTGTGGTCCACCAGCGCCAGACGGATGCGCGGCGGATCAACGAGGTCGGACTTGGAAAGAACGCCGATCATTTTCCCGCTGCCCTGCTCCATCACGGGGAACAGGTCCTGGTCGAGGGCGGTGAGCCGCTTGCGGAGGCGGGAGACCGGCTCGTTGGAGCCAATGGTGACGATGTTGGACGTCATGACGTGCTTCACCGTGCGGGAGCACCGCAGGAGGGTGGAGGCGCTGGCGGTGTCCTGGTGGCAGAGCAGCACCACAACCCCCTTTTTCTTCGCATACGCGGCGATGTCCGGGGTGACGGTGTTTCCACCGGTGACGAGCAAACCGCGCGCGCCGTGGTCGATGGCGTATCGCTGGACGATCGGGCGGTCGCCGCAGATCACCAGGAAGCGCTCCACCAGACCTTCCTGCTTCGCGGTCTTCAGACGCTTGTCCACCGTGTTCTGGGAGGAAGCACCCACCAGCAGGATGAGTTCCTCCTCCAACTCCGCAGGAGGGAGATCCGCCCCCACGCTGGTGGCCTGGAGGGTGTCCACCACCTTTGAGAAGGAAACATGGACGGTCCGCACCTTCATCCCATCCGTCTCCGGCGGCAGCAGAAGGCCGAGCAGGTCCAGGTAGCGCAGCATCCCGCGTAGTCCACCAACCGCATCCACGACCGGGGCGCTGCGCACCCCGAAGGAAAGCAGGCGCCGGTAGGCGGTCAGGAAAGTATCACTTTCCTCCACCTGGACGATGTCCCGGCGGCAGAGCATGCCTGCGGAAACCCGCACATCGTTCAACAAGACCGGCGGCTCGATCTCCGCCTTGTCGAGCACCCATCTGGTCCGCTGCGGCAGATCCCCGCAGCGGGCGGCGATCGCATTCGGGACTTCGCCGGAGGCCCTCAGGAGGGCGGCATGGCCGATGGCGGAACAAATCGCATCCGTATCCGGATTGCGGTGGCCGATGACGTAGAATGGAAGCATGAACAGGCGGAAGATTTAACGGTTGTCCTCCCGGATTTCGACCAATTAATTTTCAGTTGATGCGGTGGCGGCGAGGACCTCCCACCCGACAGGATGTCAGTCGGTTCCTCCTCCCGCGCCGCGGGTGAAACGCCGCATCAGTTCCGCATGGGACTGCACGTTGAAGTTGCTGTAAATGTCCTTCACATAGTCGGACACGGTGTGAATCGAAAGGTTCAACTGGTCGGCGATCATCTTGCGGCTGCGCCCTTCCAACAGCAGGTTGAGGACCAATCTCCGCGGGCGAGACAACTCCGGGGTTTTCGCACCGAAATCCTCCGGCCAACCCTCCGCATGCAGCCAGAATGCTTCGGTCAGGAGGATGTGCGCGATTTTCCGTTCGCGCTCGCTGAACATGGGTTGGTCCGCCCGTCGGTAGAGGGCGATGATGCTCACACACCCTTCATTCAGCGGTCGTGCGGAGAGGATGATGGGGGCGATGTCCGCCGCCAGCCAGAACTCATTAGCCACCGCCGCGGAAGCGGAAGCCCCCGGACGGTCAATCTGCTGCCGTGTCCGTGTGATGTGGGACTTCCTCTCCATGAGTTCCCGGGTGAACGGCTCCATCAGGACTTTCATGCCCGGATGCTCCACCGCCTGGAGGTAGCGGGCAAACCGCGCCTCATCGAAGCCCTCGTGGAGATAAGCGGCGTAGACCGGGGGCCGGGAAGGATCCAGGTAGCCCAGCGCCCACACCCAACTGTCCGCACCGACCATCCTCCGCAGTCCATCCATGAGATAGCGCTTGGAGGTGGTGTGGTCGCCCCTCAGCGCCGCCACCTCCGCCACCAGCCGCACCATCGCACGCGCGTCCTTCTCTTCCACGGAATCTTCCATTTCCCTGTCCATCCCCACCCTACCGCCCGAGGCCGCGGCGGACAACCGGAAAGGAGCCGCCCGAGCAGCCAGTCCTCCCGGGACCGACCGCCCCCTCCACATCCGGCTGATCTCCGCCCCACCAGCCTGACACGGCCAGCCGGACAGCCTCCGCCCCCAGGCAACGATGGGGTTGCCAGATTCCGGGGAAACGCTACTGTCCCGCCCCCGGCCTGAGTCTGCCGGTCCCTGAAAATGAGCCTGCCACATGTAGCGATCGTTGGTGCCACGGGTGCCGTCGGCATTGAAATGCTTCTTTGTCTCGAACAGCGGAACTTCCCCATCGGGAAGCTCACGCTGCTCGCTTCCGCCCGTTCGGCGGGCAAACGGCTCGTTTTCAAGGGCGAGGAGATCGAGGTGAAGGAACTCACCCACGATTCCTTTGCGGGCATCGACATCGCGCTTTTCAGCGCCGGTGGCGGCATCTCGCTCGAGTACGGGCCGTCCGCCGCCAAGGCCGGGGCCATCGTGATCGACAACTCATCCGCCTTCCGCATGGATCCGGATGTCCCCCTCGTCGTGCCGGAAATCAACCCGGCGGCCGCGAAGAATCCGCCGAAGGGCATCATCGCGAACCCGAACTGCACCACCATCATCTCGCTGATGGCGCTCGCGCCGCTGCACGAGAAGTTCGGCCTGGAGTCGATCATCGCCTCCAGCTACCAGGCGGTTTCCGGGTCCGGCGCGCAGGGCATCATCGAGCTTGAGGAACAGGTGAAAGCCATCGCCAACGGTCTGGAGGTGACCACCAAGGTCTATCCGCGCCAGATCGCCTTCAACGTCATCCCGCAGGTGGATGTCTTCACGGACAACGGCTACACGAAGGAGGAGATGAAGATGCAGAACGAGGGCCGGAAGATCCTCGGCTTCCCGGAGCTGAAGGTTTCCTGCACCTGCGTCCGCGTGCCGGTCTACCGCTCGCACTCCGTCTCCATCACCGCGAAGTTCAGCCGCCCGGTCGATCCGGAGTCCGCGCGCGCCGCCTATGCGGGCAAGCCGGGCGTCCAGGTGGTGGACAATCCTGCCGAAAAGCTCTTCCCCGTGCCTCTCGACACCACCGGCAAGGACGACTGTCTGGTCGGCCGCATCCGGAAGAACCTCGTCCTGGACAACGCCCTCGACCTCTGGGTCGTCGGTGACCAGGTGCGCAAGGGCGCGGCCCTCAATGCCGTGCAGATCGCGGAGATCCTCTGATCCGATTTTTTCCCGGCCATGGACCTGAAGACCTATCTCAAAGCCATGGCCGCGGAAACGGACGCGGCCCTCGACCGCTTCCTTCCCAAGGAAGAGCAGTCTCCCTCCACGATTCACTCTGCGATGCGCTACAGCGTCTTCGCCGGGGGAAAACGTCTCCGTCCCATCCTATGTATCGCCGCCGCCGAAGCCTGTGGCGGCGACCCCGGGGACGCGCTCCCTCCCGCCTGCGCGGTGGAGTTGATGCATACCTACTCCCTCGTCCACGATGATCTTCCCGCCATGGACGACGACGACCTGCGCCGTGGCCGCCCGACCTGCCACAAGGTGTATGGCGAGGGCATGGCCGTCCTCTGCGGCGACGCGCTGCTCACGGAGGCCTTCATCGTCATTTCACAAACCAAGGCCACCAAGCGCTACGGCGCCCGCGAGTATGTGGCAGAACTTGCCGCGACCGGCGGCAGCCTGAAACTCATCGGTGGCCAGGTCCTCGACCTTGAGGGCGAAGGAAAGAAGCTGGAGAAAGAGGATCTTGTCCGCATCCATGAGGCGAAAACCGCCGCCCTCCTCACCACCTCGCTCCGCCTGGGAGGCATGACCGCCAACGCGAAGCCGGAAAAGCTCCAGGCGCTCACGGATTTCGGCTACGCCCTCGGCCTCGCGTTCCAGGTCATCGACGACATCCTCGATGTCACCCAAAGCACCGAAGTGCTGGGCAAAACCGCCGGCAAGGACGCGGCGGTGGAGAAGTCCACCTACCCTTCCGTGCTGGGCCTGGAAAACTCCCGCAAGGAAGCCGCGAAGCTCACGAAGCAGGCGCTCGACTCACTGGAACCGCTGGGCAAAAAGGCCGGGCGCCTGCGTGAGATCGCAGCCAGCCTGCTGGAGCGGGAATATTGAGGAAAGGCCCCTCAGCCCTTCACCAACTTCCGGAAGTATTCGATGGTCGGCTCGAGACCTTGCTCGAGAGTCACCTGTGGCTGCCACCCGAGCTCCTTGCTCGCCAGCGTGATGTCCGGGCGCCGCTGTTTCGGGTCATCCCCCGGCAGCGGGTGGAAGGTGATCTTCGACGGGCCGCCGACCTTTTTGAGGACCATCTCGGCTAGCTGCAGCATGGTGAACTCACCGGGATTTCCGATGTTCACCGGCCCTTGCAGCGTGGGATGGTTCATCAGACGGACAAAGCCTTCGATGAGGTCGTCCACGTAGCAGAACGACCGTGTCTGCGTGCCATCCCCGTAGATCGTGAGATCTTTCCCCTGGAGCGCCTGAACGATGAAGTTGGAAACCACACGACCGTCGTCCGGCAGCATGTTCGGCCCGTAGGTGTTGAAAATACGCACCACCCGGATCTCGGTTCCGTGCTGGCGGTGGTAGTCGAAGAACAGCGTCTCAGCCACCCGCTTTCCCTCGTCATAGCAGGAACGGATGCCGATGGGGTTCACGCAGCCCTTGTAGGTCTCCGGCTGCGGGTGCACTTCCGGGTCGCCATAGACTTCCGAAGTCGAAGCCTGGAAAACGCGCGCACCGACCCGCTTCGCAAGCCCCAGCGAGTGCATCGCCCCGAGGAACGAAGTCTTCGTCGTCTTGATCGGGTTGTGCTGGTAATGCGGAGGTGAAGCGGGACAAGCCAGGTTGTAGATCTGGTCCACTTCGAAGTGGAACGGATTGGTCACATCGTGCCGGACCAATTCGAAGTCCGGATTTTTGAGCAGATGGACGACATTCTTCTTACGGCCGGTGAAGAAGTTATCGAGACAGATCACCTCGTGCCCTTCTTTGAGTAGCCGCTCGCACAAATGCGATCCGAGAAAGCCCGCTCCGCCCGTGATGAGTATCCGCATGGACGGAAAACCAGCGGGAAACCGGCACGGTGACAAGCCAGTAACCCTGTTTGTTCAAAAAAGTTTGAACAAACAGGGTTTTCCGTCCAATGCTTCCCCATGGCTGACGCCGGTAGCCAGGACCACCGTTCATCTCCAGACCGCCTGCTCGATCCGATCGAACGGCAGGTGGTGGACATTTTTGTCGATGGCGTGCGGGTGCTGGGCCTCCCCCGTTCCATCGGGGAGATCTACGGCCTGTTGTTCATCACCCCCTCCCCGCTGTCGCTCGATGACCTGGTGGTGAAGCTGGGAATCAGCAAAGGATCCGCCAGCCAGGGACTGCGGATGCTGAGAAGCCTGGGTGCCATCCGGGAAGCGGAAGGGATAACCGACCGCCGCACCCACTTCGAACCAGCCGTGGAGCTGAAACGGCTGGTCGGCGGCTTCATCCGGGAACAGGTCCGCCCCCATATCGAAAGCGGCAAATCCAAGGTGAAACGCCTTGAGGAAGCAATCCCGTCGGTCGGACAAGAGAAACAGGAATTCGTCAGGGAAAGGGTGGAACGTCTGGACCAATGGATGAGAAGGAGCCGCCAGGTGCTGCCCTTGCTTCAGAAAATTCTCGGACAATGAGCCACGATTCCGACCAACCGGCGTGGTACTGCGCACGTACGCAGACGAAGCGGGAGCACATAGCGGCGGAGCACTTGCGGGGCTTGGAGGGCGTGGAGGTTTTCTGCCCGCGGCTGCGCTACCGGAAAGCGACCCGGCGGGGGAAGATCTGGTGGGTGGAGCCTCTGTTCCCCGGCTATCTGCTCGTCCGTTTCCGCATTTCCCAGATGGAGCGGGCGGTGACCTTCAGCCAAGGCATCCGCGGACTGGTGAAATTCGGCCGTGAAATCCCCACCGTGCCGGGCGCATTGGTGGAATCCTTGAGACAGGAAGTTCGCCTCCGCTCACAGAACCCCGACCAAGCCTCCGAAATCCTCGATGTTTCTCCAATCGTGGAAATCGGCGATGAAGTCGAAATCGCCTCCGGACCCTTCCAAGGAATGCGCGGCCCGGTGGTGGAAGTCCTCTCCGCCACGGAACGGGTGAAGATCCTTCTGGAGTTCCTCGGCCAGAAACATGCCGTGGATCTGGATTTTTTCTCCATCGTCCTGCCCCGGCGCCCCCTACCCTGAACCTGACCGACTCCTTGCAAAGCGACTTCTCCACCGACTTCCTGATCATCGGCGCGGGCTTCTCCGGGCTGGTCGTCGCGGAACGTCTTGCCGCAGCCGGGTGGAAATGCGTGGTGGTGGACCGGCGCCCCCACCTCGCCGGAAACGCCTTCGACAGCCAGGATGAGGCGGGCGTCCTCACCCACCGCTACGGCCCCCATTATTTCCGCACGAACTCCCGGAGAATCCTCGACTACCTCTCCAGATTCACCGGATGGCATGAGGTTGCCTACACCATCAAGAGCTTCACCCGTGGACGGTATTGGAGCTTTCCGGTGAACCTGAACACGTTCGAGGAACTGACCGGGAAATCGTCGACATCAGAGGAGTTCGCGGAATGGCTGGCAGCCAACCGGGTGCCGATCAGCAGCCCCGCCAACTCAGAGGAAGTCATCCTTTCCCAGGCAGGCCCCGATTTTTACAAGCTGTTCTTCGAGGGCTACACCCTGAAGCAATGGAAGCGTCATCCAAGGGACCTCGACGCATCAGTCTGCGGCCGGATCCCCATCCGGACCAACCGTGACGACCGCTACCTGACCGAAAGCTTCCAAGCCCTGCCGGACAAAGGTTACACCGCCATGTTCGGGAGCCTTCTCGCAGCCTCCCCGCGGGTGGAGGTCCATCTGGGGGTCGACTCCGAGGAAGCACGCCGCCGGTGGAAACACCGCCACCTGATCTACACTGGAGCGATCGACGAATACTTCGGCTATCAATTCGGCCCCCTGCCCTACCGTTCCCTGCGCTTCGAGCATGAGGCATTTTCCGCCGGGAAGCTCCGTGAGCGCGAGGAGATCTCCGGGAAACCGGGGTTCTGGCAGCCAGCCATGCAGGTGAACTATCCGGATGCGGATGTTCCGTTCACCCGCATCATCGAAATCAAGCACGCCACCGGCCAGAAGACCCCGGCCAGCAGCATCATCCGGGAGTATCCGAAAGACTGGACTCCGGGTACCGATCCGTATTATCCCGTTCCCGCGCCTGACAGCCGGGCAGCTTACCTTCGCTACGCGGAACTGGCATCCACGGAGAAGAACACCAGCTTCATCGGACGCCTCGCCACCTACCGGTACTACAACATGGACCAGGTCACGGGCATGGCGCTCGCCGAAGCCGACCGCTTGTTGACCCGATACGGAACCCCCTGACTTTCCATGAAAAAACTCTTCATCACAGGCCACCGGGGCATGGTCGGCTCCGCCCTCGTCCGCAAGGCCGGGTTGCTCGGCAGTTACGAAACCATCACCGCCGGACGCGATGCCGTGGACCTGACCGACCAGGCGGCGGTATTCAGCTTCCTTGAACGGGAACGCCCGGACGTGGTCATCATCGCGGCGGCGAAAGTCGGCGGCATCCATGCCAACGCCACCTACCCGGCGGACTTCATCTACGAAAACCTCGTGATCGCCTCGAATCTGGTGGAGGGCAGCAGGCGGGCCGGAGTCGGGCGCGTGCTTTTCCTCGGGTCATCCTGCATTTACCCCAAGCTCGCGCCCCAGCCGATGCCGGAAAGCTGCCTGCTGACCAGCCCGCTGGAAGTCACCAATGAAGCCTACGCGGTGGCGAAGATCGCGGGACTGAAACTCTGCCAGCACTACCGCGCCCAGCACGGCCTGCTCTATCACAGCGCCATGCCGACCAATCTCTACGGACCGGGCGACAACTATCACCCGGAGAATTCCCACGTCATCCCGGCCCTGATCCGCCGGTTCCACGAAGCGCAGGCCAATGGCGCTCCATCGGTCACGATCTGGGGAACGGGCACGCCTCTCCGGGAGTTCCTCCACGTGGATGATCTGGCGGACGCGTGTTTCCACCTTCTCCGCCTGGAGAATCCACCGGACTGGGTCAATGTCGGCGTCGGGGAGGATATCAGCATCCTCGATCTCGCTAAACTCGTCGCCGAAGTCACCGGCTTCCAGGGACAGATCCTCACAGACCCGACCAAGCCGGACGGCACGCCGAGGAAGCTCATGGACATTTCCCTCCTTCGTGGGACAGGCTGGGCACCTTCCGTCGCATTCCGCGACGGACTCGCCGCCGCCTATCAGGATTTCCTCGCCTCCACCCTCTCCGGAGACGCACGCCTCTGAACCACCCTCTCCCAACTCCCCTATGAAACGCGCTCTCATCACCGGTGTCACCGGTCAAGACGGATCCTATCTCGCCGAGTTCCTCCTTGCGAAGGGATATGAGGTTCACGGCATCAAGCGCCGGGCCTCCCTTTTCAACACCGAGCGCGTGGATCACATCTACGAAGACCCCCATGTGGAAAACTCACGTTTCCGCCTGCACTACGGGGATCTGACGGACACCTCCAACCTCACCCGGCTCCTTGCTGAGATCCAGCCCGACGAGGTGTATAACCTGGGTGCGCAATCGCACGTCGCGGTTTCATTCGAAGCTCCCGAATACACGGCGGATGTGGACGCCATCGGCACGCTGCGCCTGCTGGAGGCCATCCGCTTCCTCGGGCTGGAGAAAAAGACCCGCTTCTATCAGGCCTCCACGTCCGAGCTCTACGGTCTGGTCCAGGAGATCCCGCAGAAGGAGACCACCCCGTTCCACCCCCGCTCGCCCTACGGTGTCGCGAAGCTCTATGCCTACTGGATTGCGGTGAACTACCGTGAGGCCTACGGCATCTATGCCTGCAACGGCATCCTCTTCAACCATGAGTCCCCGCGCCGGGGGGAGACCTTCGTCACGCGCAAGATCACCCGCGGCATTGCCAACATCTCCCAAGGGCTGGAAAGCTGCCTCTATCTCGGCAATCTCGACGCCCTCCGTGACTGGGGTCACGCAAAGGACTACGTCCGCATGCAGTGGATGATGCTCCAGCAGGATGCCCCGGAGGACTTCGTCATCGCCACTGGCAAGCAGATCGCCGTCCGCGAGTTCATCCGCATGTCCGCGAAAGAAGCCGGGATCACGCTGGAATTCAGCGGAGAGGGCGTGGATGAGATCGCCACCGTCGCCGCCGTTGACACCACCATCTCCCCCTGTGTGGCGGTGGGTGATGTGCTGGTCCGTGTGGATCCACGCTACTTCCGGCCGGCCGAAGTGGAAACCCTGCTGGGAGACCCCACCAAGGCGAAGGAAAAGCTCGGATGGGTGCCGGAGATCACCGTGGAGGAAATGTGTGCCGAAATGGTGGCCTCCGATCTCGAGAAGGCCCGCCGCCACGCACTCCTCAAGAAGCACGGCCACCACATCTCCGTCGCCAAAGAATAACCCGCGGACCCGCCCGTCTTCATGACAACTGTTTCGGTCATCGGCCTGCCCGTCGCCGCCATCGACTACGCCATGGCGGTCGCATGGATCCTCGGGCATGCCGCCAAGGCTGACCGGGCCTATGCCGTGGAAGCGGCGAACACCCACGTCGCCGCACTTGCCCGGAATGACGCGTCATTCGGACAGGCCATGTCCCGCTTCGACCTGATCTGCCCGGACGGCATGCCACTGGTATGGAGCGTGAACGCCCGACTCCCTCCGGATAAAAAGCTCACGGACCGCGTCTACGGCCCCACCCTCATGCTGGAGACCCTGCGGGCGACCAACACTCCCGCCGCCGGGTTCCGCCATTTTCTGCTGGGGGGCAAAACCTCAACGCTGGAAACGCTCCGCGCGAACTTCGGCGAAAAGTTCCCGGATGCGGTGATCGCGGATACCTACTCCCCGCCCTTCGGCCAATGGCCGGAAGATGAACTCGAAACCATCTGCCGCAGGATCAGGGATTCGGGGGCGAACCTCATCTGGGTGGGCCTTGGCTGCCCCAAACAGGAGTGCTGGATCGCGGAGAACAAGGATCTCCTCCCGCCGGGTGTCTACTTCGGCATCGGGGCGGCATTCGCATTCCATGCCGGGGAGGTCAGACAGGCACCAGGCCATTTCCAGAAGTTCGGACTTGAATGGGCCTACCGCCTCCTGATGGAACCGCGCAGGCTTTTCCGCCGCTACTTCACCTACAACTCCCTCTTCGTCTACTACTTCCTCCGCGACCGGATGATCGACTAGCCGTTACCAACCTGCTGACAACATGACCATCAAACACATCTGCTGCCTTGGCGCCGGCTACGTCGGTGGCCCGACCATGGCAATGATCGCCGCCAAATGCCCTGACATCCAGGTGACCGTGGCGGATTTCAACGAAAAGCGCGTTGATGCCTGGAACTCCGACGAACTCCCTGTCTATGAGCCGGGACTTGATGAGGTGGTCGTTTCGGCCAGGGGTAGAAATCTTCATTTCACCACGGATATCCGGGCAGCCATCGCAGCGGCCGATCTCATTTTCGTATCCGTCGGGACCCCGACGAAGTCCTACGGCATCGGTGCTGGCCGCGCGGCGGATCTCCGCTACATCGAGTCCGCGGCACGCCTGATCGCGGAGGTTTCGGACCGGGACAAAATCATCGTCGAGAAGTCCACCATCCCGGTGAAGACCGCCAGCGCGATCAAGACCATCCTGGCCGCGAACTCACCCAACGGGGCGAAATTCCAGGTTCTCTCCAACCCGGAGTTCCTCGCCGAAGGAACCGCCATCAGCGACCTCAACAACCCGGACCGCATCCTCATCGGCGGGGAAACCACCCCTGAAGGCAATGCCGCGGTGGAGGCCCTGGTCTCCGTCTATGCGAACTGGGTGCCGCGTGAGCGCATCATCACCACCAACCTCTGGTCTTCGGAGCTTTCCAAACTGGTGGCGAACGCCTTCCTCGCCCAACGGATTTCCTCGATCAATTCCATTTCCGCCCTCTGCGAAGCCACCGGGGCGGATGTGGATGAAGTGGCCAAGGCCATCGGGATGGACTCCCGCATCGGCCCGAAGTTCCTCAAGGCGTCCGTCGGCTTCGGTGGCTCCTGCTTCCAGAAGGACATCCTCAATCTGGTCTATCTCTGCGAATCCTTCGGCCTCCCCGAAGTCGCCGCTTACTGGAACCAGGTGATCCAGATCAATGACTGGCAGAAAAGCCGGTTCGTCGAAAAGATCGTCCGTACGCTTTTCAACACGGTCTCTGGCAAGCGCATCGCCATCCTCGGCTTCGCGTTCAAGAAGGACACCAATGACACCCGCGAGTCCGCCGCCATCCACGTCTGCCGGGATCTCCTCCATGAACGTGCCCATCTGGCGATCTACGATCCGCAGGTGGATGCCGCCGCCATCCACCGGGACCTCGTGGAGGCGGGCATCGATCCCTCACTCGTCCTTTCCAACGTGGAGATCTGCTCCGATCCGTATGAGGCGGCTGACGGCTCACATGCGCTCGCCACGTTGACCGAATGGGATGAGTTCAAGGACATCGACCTGGACAAGCTGCACAACCTGATGCTGAAGCCGGCCTTCATCTTCGACGGGCGGGCCGTATTCTCCAGCGCCGCGCTGAAAGCGCACGGCCTGGACGCATTCATCATCGGCAAAGGCATCTAACCGCCGAACCGGTAACCGATCCCGCGCGCTGTCCCGATGATGGATGGATGCGCCGGATCGGCTTCGATCTTCTTCCTCAGCGTGAACACATGCTGGTCCAGCGTGCGGGAGTCCGGGAAGTAGTCCGAACCCCAGCACTCATCCAGGAAGGCATCCCTGCTGACCGGCCTGCCCGCCTGACCCACGGGAAGTATCATCATCAGGAGCGGTTTCATCTTCATGGCCCCTATCATGCATGTCCGCCGGCACCGCCGTGTCAAAAGGATGTCAAAACATCGGACTATTTTCCCTTCTCTTTGCCCCGGCAGGGCTTACGCTGTCACCAAATCGCCATGTCCAACATCCACCCAGAGTTCCACCGTTTCCTCCAGCGCAGTGACAAACAGAGCCTGCTCAAGCAGCAGGGACTGGTCATCTGGATGTGCGGTCTGTCCGGGTCCGGAAAATCAACCATCGCGAATGCCGCCGAACGGGTGCTCCACCAACAGGGCCGCTTCACGGTCATTCTGGATGGAGACAACCTCCGCACCGGCCTCAACGCGAACCTGGGCTTCAGCGACACGGACCGGCTGGAAAATATCCGGCGGATCGCCGAGGTGGCGAAGATCCTGGTTTCTCAAGGGATCATCGTCTTCGTCTCCGCAATTACCCCACGGGGAGAACTGCGCGACCTGGCCCGCGGTCTGATCGGGGACGATCTCTTCGAAGTCTATATCAAGGCCAGTTATGAAGCCTGTGAGAAGCGTGATGTGAAGGGGCTCTATGCCAAGGCGGCCCGTGGCGAGATCCAGCACTTCACCGGCAAGGATGGCTCCTTCGAGCCCCCGGCGAATGCGGATTTGGTCATCGATACGGAATCCACCTCCGTGGAGGACTCCGCATTCGAGCTTCTGGAGGCCATCCGCGATCGGATTGCCCTCGCTTAATATTACCAAACAACTCAGGTTGGTAATTATATTCCTTGACCTTTTTCCGGGCGGGACCTACCCACTCGCGCGCACCACCGATCCACGGCGTGCCTTCTCTCTCTCCAAATGCCTAACTATCAACTGAGCCATCTCGACCAGCTCGAAGCGGAGGCCATATTCATCCTCCGTGAAACGGCTGCCCAATTCCAAAATCCCGCACTTCTTTTCTCCGGAGGCAAGGACTCGATCGTGATGGCATGGCTCGCCCGCAAGGCATTCTGGCCGGCCCGCATGCCCTTCCCGCTGGTGCACATCGACACCGGCCACAACTTCCCGGAGACCATGACGTACCGCGATGAATTCGTGGAACTGATACGCGCGAATCTGGTTGTCGGCTCCGTCCAGGAATCCATCGACACCGGTCGGGTTGTGGAGGAAAAGGGCCCGAACGCGTCCCGCAACAAGCTCCAGACCGTCACCCTGCTCGATACGATCGAAAAGCACGACTACGACGCCGCCCTCGGCGGCGGCCGCCGCGACGAGGAGAAAGCCCGCGCCAAGGAACGCTTCTTCTCCCACCGTGACGACTTCGGCCAGTGGGACCCGAAGAACCAACGCCCGGAACTCTGGAACCTTTTCAACGGCCGCAAGAATCCCGGCGAACACTTCCGCGTCTTCCCCCTGTCCAACTTCACCGAAATGGACATCTGGATGTACATCAAGCGCGAGAAGATCCCTCTGCCGAACATCTACTTCACCCATCAACGGGAGGTGTTCGAGCGCAACGGCCAGCTCCTCGCCGTCACCGAGTTCCTGAAACCCCAGGAGCACGAAAAGGTCGAGATCCGCACCGTCCGGTTCCGCACCATCGGTGATGCCACCTGCACCGGCGCCGTGGAATCCCCGGCTGCCGATCTTGACGAAGTCATCGCCGAAGTCGCCGCCGCCCGCCAGACCGAACGTGGCACCCGCGCCGACGACAAACGGTCCGAGACCGCCATGGAAGACCGGAAGAAGGAGGGATACTTCTGACAAAGTTGGCCGGTTTTCAGTGTTCAGTTTTCAGGAAAAGACCTGGAAAAAGCACCGGAAACTGGCGACGCCGCCAGCCCAGCGCCTGCGGATGACGGCATTCTTCCTGAACACTGAAAACTGAACTCTAGCAAACTTTCCTCTCCATGGACCTTCTCCGTTTCACCACCGCCGGTTCCGTCGATGACGGCAAATCCACCCTGATCGGCCGCCTTCTTTACGATTCCAAATCCATCTTCGAGGACCAGCTTGAGGCCGTCGAGGAATCCTCCCGCCGCCGCGGGGATGAGCACGTCAACCTCGCGCTGCTGACAGACGGCCTCAAGGCCGAGCGGGAGCAGGGCATCACCATCGACGTCGCCTACCGCTATTTCGCCACCCCGAAGCGGAAGTTCATCATCGCCGACACGCCCGGCCACATCCAGTACACCCGCAACATGGTGACCGGTGCCTCCACCGCGAACCTGGCCATCATCCTCATCGACGCCCGCAAAGGCGTGATCGAGCAGACCAAACGCCACTCCTTCATCGCCAACCTGCTCCGCATCCAGCACCTCGTCGTCGCGGTGAACAAGATGGACCTGGTGGACCACTCCGAGGAGACCTACAACCAGATCATCAAGGACTACCACGAGTTCGCCTCGCGTCTCGATAACATCGTGGAGATCACCACCATCCCCATCTCCGCCCTCAACGGAGACAACGTCGTGGACAAATCCACGAACATGTCGTGGTACCAGGGCCCCTCCCTCCTTTACCACCTGGAACACGTCTACGTCGGCGGAGAGGAAAACCACATCGATGCCCGCTTCCCCGTCCAGTGGGTCATCCGCCCCATGTCCAACGACTGGCACGACTTCCGCGGCTTCGCCGGCCGCGTCGCTGGCGGGGTGTTCAAACCTGGAGACGAAGTCACCGTCCTCCCCTCCGGCTTCACCAGCCGGATCAAGGCCATCCACAGCCCGGAAGGCGAACGCGAAGAAGCCTTCGCGCCGCAATCCGTCTGCCTCACCCTCACGGATGAGATCGACATTTCCCGCGGCGACACTTTGGTCAAAGCCAACAATCCCCCGATTGTCTCCCAGGACATCGAGGCCATGATCTGCTGGTTCTCCTCCAAGCCGATGCCGCCACGCGCCAAGCTCGTCATCCGCCACACCACCCAGGAGACCAAAGCCATCATCCAAAGCGTGAAGTACCACGTGAACGTCGATACGCTGCACAAACTGGAAGGCATCGATACCTTCAGCATGAACGACATCGGCCGCATCACCCTGCGCACCGCCGTGCCACTCATCCACGACAGCTACCGCCGCAACCGCGCCACCGGCTCCTTCATCCTGATCGACCCCGGCACGAACGAAACCGTCGCGGCAGGGATGATTATTTGATAAGGTTGTCCAGGTCATCTGGCATTCCCTGTTTGTTCATTTTTTCTTGAACAAACACCTCCTGCAGCTAGGTTCGCGGTCGTTCCCTCCCACGGGGAGCGACCAGTCCTTTTCCACACCCTGCCGCAGGTTTTTCCCAACGCTGATTGAGGAATCAACCATGGGCGGCAGCGTGCCCGCCGCCGCCGATGTCCTCCAGCATCCATGATGCCACCGTAATGATGGTGGGGGTGGTCCCTCCTCCGGTGCACGGCCAGTCCATCGCAACGCAGGCGCTGTTCGATGCGGACCTGTCTCCTGTCAAAAAGATCCTGATTCCCATCCGCTCGAGCAAAACACTCGAGTCGGTGGGAAAATTTACTTTCTCCAAAGTATCCGGGCTGATCCTCCTCGTCCTCAAAGCTTGGGCCGCGTGGCTGCGCCACCGGCCATCGGTCCTATATTACACGGCTGGCAGCGGGGCATGGATTCCCTTCATCAGAGACTTCGTTTTCCTCACACTCTGCCGTCCGCTTTTCCGCAGGACCCTGATACACTACCACTCTGGAAACTTGGTGGAGTTTCTGGAAGCCTCCCGGTTCCGCTCGATCATGGGACGCTTCATCTACGGACGGGATGCCTGGACGATAAGGCTCGGCGAGCATTGTCCTGCCCCCATCTACCCCGGGGGCCGGGTCCTCGATGTACCCAACGGCATCGACGCACCAACCGATCTTCTCCACGAGCCCTCAGCGTCTTTCCGCATCCTTTTCCTCGGAAATCTGTTCAAGGACAAAGGGGTCATCGACCTGATCGATGCCGTAAGCGTGCTGGCCGAAAAGCATCCCTTACCGATCACTCTCTCACTCATCGGGGGCTGGCCCGACGGGGAAATCCGAAAGGAGATCGAAAGCCGCATCGCCGCCCTCCCCGCGAATGTCACATGCCCGCCACCTGCCCCCGCCTATGGACCGGCAAAATGGCATGCCACTTCCAGCCACGATGTCTTCGCATTTCCCTCCTACTATCGTTCGGAAAACTTCCCGCTCGTTATCATCGAGGCAATGGCAGCCGGACTTCCCGTCATCGCCAGTGACTGGCGCGGCATCCCATCCTTGGTGAAAGATCGAGAAACCGGCCTGCTGGTCCCGCCAAGGGATATCCACCGTCTGGCCAGCGCGCTGGAGAACCTCCTGCTCGATCCCGCACTCCGCACTAGGCTGGCTGAACAGGCCACCGCATTTTATCAGGAGCATCTCACCGCCGCCGCCTTCACCGGAAGGGTGCGTGCCATCATGATCCGAGCTTCCAGTCCCGATTGCAAATGACACCCAATCATGAATCATGATCAATCACCTCAGAATCTTGTCCTGATCGACGTCATGCGGGGACTGGCCGCCTTTGCGGTCCTTGTTTACCATGCAAGCATTGTCTCTTTCTTTCCAAAGGACAATCATCCATTTTTCAGCGGCAATGCCCTTACATACGTGGAAAGCCTTGGATGGGTAAATGCCCCGATCTTCTTCCTGACCGGCTTCGGTTATCTGGGAGTTTCCTTATTTTTCATCATCAGCGGCTTCTGCATCCATCTTCCCTACACTTCACCGGGGAAGTATGAGGCAAGAGGCGGCTTGAGGAATTTCCTCAACCGGCGATTCTGGAGAATATACCCGCCGTATATTTTCATCACCTGCATCTCATTCATATTGGCCGGCGCCGTCCTCCAGAGACACGAGCAGTATAATATCACCGCCTCCTATTTGATAGATCATCTCTGGTTCTGGCACTACGCGCCTGAAGCCCCCTCGTCGATGGGCATCGTGACTGTTTCATGGACGGTTGCCCTGGAGGTTTTCTTCTACCTCATTTATGTAATTGCAGCCAGGCGGCTGATTCTGCGGTTCGGGATGAAGAAGATCGCCATCGTGTGGTTCTCAATCCATATCCTGTACACACTTTCTTTCCATCTCTCCCCTGCTTGGCCCGGAAGCCTCCATCACGAGTTTTTCAATCCGGTGCGATTTCCGGTGACACGCTTCGGGGAATGGATTCTTGGAGCATGGATCGCGGAATGGTGGGCCACCCGCATCCGCCGCAGCAACGCCGCCCCGTCCAGCGCTCCCTACCTCTGGACCGCCAGCGGCGTGGCGTTGCTTCTTTCAATCCCATTAACCGGCCTCGTCACCAATATCCCACGGGATGCTGCGAGTGATATCACCGCCGCCATCGGGTTCTCCTGCCTTTTGAAAGGGCTTTTGGAACTGGGGACCGCCACCCAATATCGCAGCGTCTTCCTGAAACAGGCCGTTTTGATCGGCACCATTTCCTATAGCTTGTATCTGGTCCATATCCCGGTCCTGGCCGCAATCAAGATCGCCTTCCCCCCCCTTCCAGGAGGGCCATTCCTACATAATGCCGTTTGGGTCGTCCTCGCCTGCACCGCATCGATCGCAGCGGCGGCCATCACTTACGTCTTCATCGAAAAACCGGCCCATGACCTTGGCAAGCACGGCAACCACCGTATGACATTCTTGGGTCGGACAATGGGAATAGGAAGGTCCACCGCTCTTATCGCGAGTGTTTTGTGGGTTGGGTTCTCAGCTTGGTCATCGACCATGGTGAGCCGGAAAATAGCCGCCTTTTCGGTACCCACCAATCACGCCTTCTTTCAAAAAGCAGAAAAAGGCACTACACCGGTCCAAATCACCGGATATGCGGGTGCCTTGGCGCGCGAAATCGAATGGAGTTCCCGGCGGGCGGATCAAGCGGATGACTCCAACCCGCCCTGGAAAAAGTTGGCGGTCCCAACCCCGATCACAGGCCGATTCAGCGGGACCATCGAATTGGATCCCGGGCATCACGTTATATGGGTCCGAAGCCACTCCAACGGAAAAAAGTGGGTATCCGAGCCCAAGGAAATCTATATTGGCGATCTGTTCCTCGTGTGGGGCCAATCGAATGCCGTCGGCAGCTCGGAACTGCTCACTTCCTCCGCGACATCAGGAGTCCGGCTTCTCGGCCATCCCCACGGTTCAAGCAGAGCCGCCCACGATCCGCAGAATCACGAAGGAGGCGGATCCTATTGGCCAAAGTGCGGTGAAGCGCTTGAGAAAGCGCTTGGCTATCCTGTAGGCTTCATCAATGTTGCCCAAGGGGGAGTTCCCGTTGGCAGGTTCTCCGATCCCTACTGGCTCACGAAAAACCTGAATCCCGCACGATGGGGCGGACAGAAAGTCCGGGCAGTGCTGTGGTGCCAAGGTGAAGCGGATGCCACCACTTCCACCCAGGATTACTCCGATTCTCTCGGCGGCCTCATCAGATATTCGATAGATTCAGGCCTGTTCGCCGGAGACCCGGCATGGATCGTTTCTCTCACCAGTTGGAATGGCACCAGCGTTTCCGACAACGTAAGGAATGCCCAGCGCCAGCTCCCAACCAACAGCTCATTGGTATTCCCGGGCCCGGATACGGACTTGATCGGAATCCGGCACAGAGAGGCGGATGGCGTCCATTTCTCCCAAAGCGCCACCACGGAACTCGCTGGAAGCTGGGCCAATTCGATCCTACAGGCATTGGCTCCGAGATAGCCGCTTTAGCCGGAATGAAAGCATCACGCCGATTGATTCACATCGCGCAAAGACCGCAACCCCATACCCATGTCATCACTTGCCAAAATTTATCAGGACGGCACCTACGCCACCAAAAACAGCGCCTTTGGTGACGATAACGCCGCCGCAAAGATTTCCTGGGCTCTCAAGGCATGCAAGGAATTCAAGCTCGGCCATCAGACCATCGCCGAGGTGGGATGTGGAGGCGGGGCCATTCTGCTGGGTGTCGCCGAAGCGCTTAAACCGGAATCCGCAGTGGGATTTGAGCCCATGGCCGAAGCTTTCGAAGTAGCGGAAAAGCGGACGACCCCGACCGTCAGCTTCAAAAACGAGACAGTCAGCCATTCCAGCAATGACTTTTTCGACCTAGTGATCTGTTTCGATGTCTTTGAACACATCGAGGATTACTTCACGTTCCTCCGGAACCTCCGTATGCTCGGTAAAAATTTTCTGTTCCATATCCCCCTCGACATGAACGCCCAAATGGTCGCAAGGGGGACACCTATTCAGATGGTGAGGGAGGAGGTGGGCCACATCCATTATTTCTCAAAGGACTCCGCGATCGCCGCCCTCAAGGAATGCGGCTTTTCCGTCAGAGGTCATTTCTACACTTGCGGAGCAGATGGCGCATACAGCGGCCGGCTTTTCCGAATGATGAAATATCCAAGGAAAATCGCGTTCGCCTTGGCCCCCGATCTCGCAGTCCGCGTGCTTGGCGGATATTCGTTGATGGTATGGGCGTCACAGGAGCCCGTATAATTCCCATTTCTCCACTCTCCCAATTCAATTTTGAACGATGACTTGGAAACAAAAGGTCGCAGGGATTCTCAATAAATTCGGATATGACCTGCGCCGCTACCGTCCGGACACCCACTCCGGCGCACGCCGGATGAAACAGATGGAATCTTTTGGAAACGATCTTGTCCTCGATGTCGGCGCGAATGCCGGACAATTCGGCCAAGAGCTGCGCGAGGCGGGATACCGGGGCGATATCCATTCGTTCGAGCCGCTCGATGATGCCTTCGCCATCCTCGCACAGACCGCCGCACGCGATGCCCGTTGGAATGTGAAGAACTGTGCTCTGGGAGCGGAGAGAGGCGAAAGCGTCATCCACGTGTCCAACAACTCCTTCAGCAGTTCATTGCTGGGTATGCTCCCAACCCATGAAGAGGCTGCCCCGGAATCGAAGTACGTGCGGGATCAAAAGATCTCGGTGGAAACTTTGGACCACCTTTTCCCCGATATCGTATCCCGGAAGCGGTCCATCTGGCTGAAGATCGACACCCAGGGATTCGAGAACCAGGTGATCGCAGGTGCCAAAAGAAGCTTGGCCCAGATTGACACCGTGCAGATGGAAGTCTCCCTCACTCCACTCTATGACGGGGCACTGAGCATCGAACAGATGATCTCGATGATGTCTTCCCACGGCTACTGCATCGTCGATGTGGAGCCCGAATTCTGTGATCAGGCAACAGGACGATTGTTCCAGGTCAATCTGACCTTCCACCGCTATTGATCTCCAGCGGCCGTTCTTCCGCAAGTCCGGCCGCCTTGCCTGAATCCCCGATGTTTTCCCTTCAAAGCCTGAGACAAAGCAAGGCGGCCCGGAATGCGGCGGCCTCCTATGTGGCATTTGCCTCCACAGCCATCGGCGGCCTGGCTTCCATCCCTATCGCCGTCCACTACCTGAGCAAGGCGGAGATGGGGCTTTGGAGCATCATCTTCACGATCGTGACCTATCTGCTATGGCTGGACCTCGGCATCGGCAATGCCACCGGGCGAAAAATCGCCGATGCCATCGCCACAGGCAACAAACCGGAAATCAACCGCTGGTGGACGCTGTCCATGGGTGTACTACTCCTGCTCGGCGGGCTGATGTTTTTGGTGGCGCTGGCGCTCACCCCTTTCCTCGGCCTGTTTCTGGAAATTCCCCCGCAGATGGCCAATGACGCCAAGTGGCTGTTTCTGGGCACCGCCGCCGTCAGCATGATCGGAATGCCTTTCCGGGCTTATCCCGGGCTGCTGATCGCCCAGGAGCAGTTCCATTGGGTGCCGATCGTGCAGGCACTGCTGCCCTGGCTGCAGTTGGGGCCTTTCTGGTATCTCCTCCACGCTGGCTTCGGAGTCAGGTCCTATCTGCCCGCCATCGCCCTCGCACAGATGTGCGGATGGGCGATCTGGGGCTGGAAGGTCCACTCCGACAATTTCTCCGTCCGGGTCGATCTCAGAGGATGGACACGAGCCCGCTTCCGCGAGTTGTTCGCCTACAGCAGCAGCCTGGCCGTCAGCGGCATTGTCGAGTCGGTGATGCAGAGCCTGCCGTCACTGCTTCTCGCCCGTCTGGGCGGGCTGTCTTTCGTGGCGGTGTATAACCTCAGCAGCCGCGGACCAAGCTTGGTCAGTTCGTTGGCGCTACGCACCACCCATTCCTTCTACCCAAACCTGCAGAAGCTTTTCGTCTCCAAGGCATACCAGCGGTTCATGAACAAGTTCCGCCATGTGAACCAGCTCGGCATCTGGATCGGCCTAGCAGGTGCTGGCGCCATCATCGCTGGCAACCGCCCGCTGGTTTCCTGGCTGGCGAAGGCGGATTTCTACGCCGGAGCCTGGACCAACCTCTGGCTTGCCTGCTGGATCATCAATACGACTTTCGTGAACGGAACGCTGGAACTGTTCCAGATCTCCGGGCGCATGGGAAAGACCGCGTTCTACTCTCTTCTGGAGCTTCCCGTCGGGATCGCACTCTGTGCCACCGGCTACCACTACGGCGGCCTTCCGTGGCTCGTCGCATCATTCGCCTTTCTTCCCCTGCTGGTGCGCGGACCCTACGCCATTTTCGCCGGCCCGCGGTTCTGCGGTTTTTCCACCCGCCTGCTTTGTGGCAGATCCCTCGTGTCATTGGCCGGAGTTCTCGCTCTGGCCATTTCAGGTGGAGCATGGTGCGCGTCCGGCCATGAAACCGGCAAGCCCTTCGAAATATTCGGCCGCACCACCTATCTGCCTTCACCCAGGGAGTGGATTTTCGGCGCGGTCGCAGCCGGCATCGGTGTCTTCCAAGCCATGCGGCATCTCCGTGCGATCCGGCGCCATTGAACCGCACAACGAAGCAGTTCAGGCCCCAGCCTCCTTATTTCCAAATGCGCATATTCACAGGCTCACCCT
Organism: Luteolibacter sp. SL250; assembly: GCF_026625605.1. Taxonomy (NCBI): domain Bacteria; kingdom Pseudomonadati; phylum Verrucomicrobiota; class Verrucomicrobiia; order Verrucomicrobiales; family Verrucomicrobiaceae; genus Luteolibacter; species Luteolibacter sp. SL250. The sequence goes on along the minus strand of NZ_CP113054.1, from coordinate 776,385 downwards.
ACCCTCACCCTGACGGGAGCCAAGCGTTTTTCGACCGGGATTCCGGCTTGTTGTCGCGGGGATTCCAGAAATTGGGAATCGAGTCCCAGCCCATCATCCTTGGTCCTCCGGGTCCGAAAGATCTATCGCCCCTTGTCCGCGCCAACTGGAGCCAGATGGAGGACACCGGCTGGTGGCGGTCACTGGAATTGGACGGACTCGTATTCATCACATGGGGAAACCATCCCTTCAGGAAAATGGTGGAGGCCGCTGTCAGGGCAGGCATCACCGTGGCACAAGTCACCGATACCCAAGGCATCCACTCCCCCCTCGCCGACTGGTCCGCCCACATCCGCGCGGAGAAGGCCCACTATTGGTATGAACCGCGATGGAAGCAGATAGCCCGGACCATCGTCAAGATCCCGGTTACCACCACGGTAAGGGTCGGGATCCGCGATCTGCCGGATGCGCGGGCCATCACCGCCGGAGACTATTTTCTGGCTCCCACGCCACTGGCTTCGGAGCGCTACCGGCGCTTGGTCAGGCGGCTCCGGGGTGCGGGGCAGGCAAGCAAGGTTCATTTCGCTCCTTTTCCCGTGAATTTCATCTTCCGCTATGATCCTGCCATTCCCAAGCAGGATGAAGTCGTGGCCGTCGGTCGCTGGGAGAGCACCCAGAAGCGAACTCCATTCCTCATGGAGGCGATATCCCGGACCCTCTTCCGGCGACCAACCACAAGGTTCAGGATTTTCGGGCAAAAGAGTACGGAACTGGAACGCTGGCATGAGCACCTCTCTCCGGAATTGCGCTCCCAAGTCATCCTTGAAGGGCTCCTCCCCAATACAAAAATCGCCGAAGCCTACCAACGTGCCAAAGTGATTCTCGTCAGCGCCGCCTACGAGGGATGCCACAACGCATCAGCGGAAGCCGTGTGCAGCGGAGCAACCGTCGTCGGTTGCCGCTCGCCATTTCTCGGCGTGATCGAATGGCATGCCTCCCGGAATTCCGGAAGCCTCGCCGCCGAGGAAAACCCCTCCTCCCTGTCCGAAGCACTTTTGGAGGAACTTGGGCGTTGGGACCGCGGTGAGCGAGATCCCGCTGCGATCAGCGAAGCCTGGACCAAGGACCTCCACGCGGACAAAGTGGCCGCCCGCATTCTCAGCCTTTTCAAGGCACGGGCCAAATCCATCCCACAGGAACAATGATACGGGTGATCCTACAAGGCCGTACGGGAAACAACCTGTTCCAATATGCGGCTGGCCGCGCCCTCTCCGAGCGGCACCAAGTCCCTCTCGTGCTCGATGGTTCATGGGTCAATCCGAGCCAGGAATCCACATTCCGGCATCTGCTGCGGCTCCCCATCAAGGCATGCTATGAGAACAGCCTCAGCCCCATTAAACGGTTGTCCCGCCGCCTCTTTGATACAGGACCCTTGAACTTTTACAAAGGGGAGATGATTGTGGATCCCGATAACGGGGTAGTGCCTGATCTCAGCCAGGCGGGCGCCCAAACCGTCCTCATCGGCTTCTTCCAGAGTCCGCTGCATTTCAAAGGCCTGGAGAAAGCTTTGAAAGAGGAACTCGATCTCAATACTCTCGAACTGCCTGCGGATTCGCGGCGTTTCGAAGAGGCTCTGCGCAGCAAGCCGACAGTTTCCATCCATGTGCGCCGGGGAGACTACCTCGCCATCAGTAACACCCAATGCCTTAGTGAAAACTATCATGAAGAGGCGATCCGGCGATTCCGCGAACGTCATGAGGAGATCCGATTCTGCGTCTTTTCCGACGATATCGGGTGGTGCCGGAAACAGTTTGTGGGAAACGAATTTCTGTTCTGTGACTTCCCAATCGGCCATCAGGACCCCCTTCATGACATGCGGTTGATGTCAACGTGCCATCACCATATCATCGTAAACAGCAGTTACTCATGGTGGGGAGCCTGGCTCAATACGCACACCGGACAGAAGGTCATCGCACCGAAAACCTGGATGCGCGGCACACCCTCCGAATTCATCATACCAGAATCCTGGGTTACCTTGTGATATAAAACGAACATACCCATGTCACAACAAAACCACGAAGAATCATATTATTGCCCCGCGAAAGGAAGACCACTTCCCGCCCTCACCCCCTTCACCCGGCATCTTCTGAGGTTCTACGGATTGATTCCGATCACCCTACTAAAAAAATGGATTTCAATCCGCCTTAAAATTCCACCCGATGTTGATTTCCAGCCAGGATTCCGCTGCACATCCGGAAAGCTTTTTTTCACGGGACCAGCCAGCCTCAGCGACACCCTGTTTGTGGACTACGGATCAGTCCATCTAGGCCATAATGTCGGCTTCTCCTTCAGAAACATCGTGATCACCAGTACTCATGAAGTGGATGACTTCTCCAGAATCATCACAAAACCTGTCACCATCGGAGACAACGTCTGGATCACATCAAATGTCACGATTCTTCCCGGCATCACGATCGGAGACAATTCCATCATCGGCGCCGGAAGCGTCGTCACAAAGGACATCCCCCCGAACTGTTTTGCCGCCGGAAATCCCTGCAAAGTCATACGCCACCTGAAATAAACAGAATCTAAATCCGATCAAGGCCGACAGCCTCCGGATTCAGATCCGAACCATCATCCTAACCTTGAGCATCTTCAGAAAACTAGAAAAAGCAGCGGCATTATTTGGCATGTCGCCGCGTACAGGCGTCAAAGCCATCGTCAACCTCAACTGGTATCTATCCGACCTCAGGGAAATCAAAAAGCAGGCACGGCTGAGTCATTTCAAATTTCCACTCGGAACCCTTTTCCCAATTCTAACAGAACGCGGTGATCAAAGCGGTGCGACCTTGGATCATTATTTCCAGCAAGATCTCCGCGTAGCGCGCCGGATCTTCGAGCTGAATCCGGAAAGGCACGTAGATGTCGGCTCCAGGATCGATGGATTCGTGACCCATGTCGCTTCATTCCGGCCAGTTGAAGTTTTCGATATCCGCCCGATGGATTCCACGATCCACAATGTCCGGTTCCAACAGGCGGATCTCATGAAAATGGACGAGCGCTTCACCGACTATACGGACTCACTTTCATGCCTGCACGCAATCGAACATTTCGGGCTGGGCCGGTACGGTGATCCCATTGATTTCGATGGATTCGACAAAGGCCTTCAAAATCTCTCCAAAATGCTTAAATCCGGCGGACGCTTCCACTTTGCCACGCCGATGGGGCCCCAGCGGATTGAGTTCAATGCGCACCGTGTATTCTCGGCTGAATTCCTGATCAATTATTTCTCTTCCATGTATCGAATTGATCGTTTTTCCTATATAACCGATAAGGGTGAACTCATAGAGGATGTACCTCTGGATCACTCCGGATTTCCTGAAAATTTCGGATGCCGCTACGGTTGCGCCATCATTGAGCTGATAAAGCTGCGATAAATACGCCGCCATCCCCAAGCAACGTCCAACCCGGATTCCCAACACCCTGGATCGCCATAAGATGCTCATAACCGCCTTGGTAACCTGCTACAACCGGCGCGTCCTCACGTTGGCGTGCCTGGAACGGCTGTCCCATCAGTCTTTGCCAGAGGGTGCGACGTTGGACGTGGTACTTGTGGATGATGGTTCTTCTGATGGAACCGCACAGGCCGTCCGCCAAGCTTTCCCCGGGGTGGAGATCATCCCTGGATCGGGCAACCTGTTCTGGTGCGGCGGAATGCGAGTGGCATGGAAACATGCCGCAGTTTCGGATCCTGACTACTATCTGCTTTTCAACGACGATACGGCGCTGGAGGGCAACGCCCTCCGGCATCTGCTGGAACTGGCGGGGCCGCCAACGGAGAGGGTGATCGCCGTGGCATCCATTGCGGATGAGGGTACCGGCGAGATCAACTATGGCGGAGTCAGCCTGAAACGGGGGATGCTTGCGCCCGATGATGAAACGGAGTGCGATACCTTCACGGCCAACTGCGCGCTGGTTCCCCGTGCCGTCTTCCAGGAACTGGGGATGCTCCATGATGCCTATACCCATGCGATGGGTGATACTGACTATGGCATTCAGGCCCGGAAGCGTGGGATCCTGATTAGGAAATCCGGAGAGTTCCTCGGGACCTGCGGCACTAACGCGGTCGAAGGAACCTGGCGCGACAGGTCCCTGCCGCGCCTGAAGCGTCTGGAACTGCTGCAGCGGCCAAAGGGCCTTCCCTTTCCCGAATGGTTGGTGTTCACCCGTCGAAACTTTGGATGGAAGTGGCCCTACTACGCACTTTCACCGATGATTCGGATCTTAGCTGGGCGCTGAAAAGCACCGCCCTTATTTAATTCACTAATTATAAGACTTTTATGGATATTTTTAACCTCGAAACCGGATCCGAAAGTCATAATTCGCTCTAACACCGGATAAGTTTCCTTTCAGCGGAGAAAAATCAGGAGAAAATGAATCCGCCAGCCTGAGACTGGTCCGCCGACAAAAATCCATCCTTCTTCTCATGCAAACGAGCGCGTTGCCACGCATCATCATGGGAGCAGCCTTCACGCTGCTCGCCCTCATCGCGACGCTCCAGATCTTCACCTCACAGGGAAACGTACTCGGAAACTCTTTCCGGTATCTCACGCCGCTCGCGCTTGCTCTAGCGATGGTGGCACCGAGAATGTCGTTCTATCTACTGTTGATGGCTGGCGCTTATCTGGACTGCATCAAGCGGTTCATGATCATGGACAGTCGCTTCTCTGACGTCGATCTGGCTTTCATGCTCTCCTTCGCCCCTGCTCTAGTGGCAGGAATGGTGCTGAAATTCCTGTTCTCCGCCGTCATGGGCTCCGGCCAGGTAAGCAAGCGGGAGGTTGTGCTGTTCTTCGTCATCACCTTCGTTTGTTGTGTCATGGGCGGTACCCAGTTGATGATGGAGGGAGGCCTGCGGAACGCCGGCAACGCCGTCAATACGGTTGCATACCTCTACATGCCGCTCCTCCTCCCGAGGATTTTCAATGGGATCGCCGATCTGAAGAAGCTCATGCTGTCGGTGGTCCTCATCTATCTGCCTGCGGCACTCTGGGCGATCCACCAAGCCTATTTCGGAATCGCCGACTTCGAGATGCAGTATCTGCTTTCTGGGATGACCATCGAGGTCCGGCAGTTGGATGAGGAAGTGTTCCGCAACATGGGAACGATGGTCAGTGCGCACGCTCTCTCGATGGTTGCTTCAATTCTGTTTGCCTCCCTGCTGCTGCCGGTAATTTGGAAGAAGGGGAAGATCAGTCTGCGGGCTTGGCTCAATCCAGTACGTTGGCTGGTCCTGGTGCTCTTCATGGCGAGCGCTTACTTCACATTCAGCCGCACAGGCTGGGCCTGTGCGATAATCGCCTTGCTCGCATTCTGTTGCCTGCAGAGCAAACTCCTCACCTACACGGCTTTTTTCAGCGCATTGGCGGGAATTTCCATCCTCTATCTCTCCGCCGACCATCTGCTGACGTCCCGGGTCATGGTCAACGCGCAGGAGCAGTTGTTTGAGAAATTCGGGGCCTCCCCCGAAATACGTCAGACACTGGTTCTAGGCACCTTGGATGCACGCTTGGAGAGCATGGCTAGTTTCGTCAATGACGCGGATCTATGGACCCCCTTCGGCATGAAGATCGCCGGAACGGAGCCGAATGTGAACTGGATCCACGACATTCTGACCGAGACCCTGATCAAGATCGGCTATATCCCACTCTCCATCGCGGTTCTCGGATTGATCGTGGGGACGCTGTATGTATTCCGCTTGGTGTTCCGGATGCCCAAAGGCCCCCACCGGACGTTGATCACCTACTTCTTCGCGTTGGGGATCGGCATGGTGAGCGGTGGATTCAGCCAAGGAATCATGATCCTTTATTTCCCGATCAACTTGTTCTGGTGCATGTTCTTCGGCATCGCCTTCTCGATCTATCAATGGTGGCTGGCCGACGCTTCTTCCCTCAAAATCTACGAGCCACTGGGTGGCGCCGCTACGGGAAGGGCTGCGGGACAGGGTTCCGGCTTGTTCCCGGCACCAGCCGGCCGAACCGCCTGACGATCCTTGCCGGGCAACCGCTTGAGCGCGTCCCGACGTTCATTCATGAAATCACTGGTTATTGTCTCCAAGGGGCTGGCGCCTTACAGGACACGATTCTATTCCGAAGTGGCCCGATGCCTGGGCGCCCGCGGGTGGCGCGTCGCGCTGCTCACCGCCAGATTGGAAGCACGTGATCATCCTTGGAAAGATGCAGGAGAGGGGGGCCAAGGGCTGGAAATCATCCATGTCGGGCCTGATTCCGACAATTCGACGTTGCAACGGTTGGTGAACAAGTATGGCCGCCTGCTGACAAAGTCGGACCCCGAAATACCCAGCACGGCGCTGCTGAAGGAACTGGTCCGCCTGAAGCCTGATTGCATCTGGACACATGAATATTCCCCATTCTGTCTCGCCGCCGCGATCTGGGCCGGGATCAGGGATATTGTTTGCATCCTGTCGACCGACTTGGGAGCCAACCCCCCTCCGCATTCCTGCACCCCCCTGCAACTGCGGATGCACAGGAAGCTCGCCTTCCTATACAATGGGGTGATCGCCCAAACTAGGGAAGCGACCCGGAGATGGCCCGAGACCATGATGCCGGTGAATTTCGCTCCGCATGCGATCGACGCCGACGGGTATTCCCGCTCACCACGCTCTCCGGGGGACACCATCCGCTTTCTTTTCGTCGCGGGGATAAAGCAGGAGAAAGGCATCGAACAGACCATCGAAGCCGCGCGCATTCTCGCGAAGGAAGGCCACCATTTCGAACTCCGGGTCATCGGCACCGGCCCTTTGTCCCAATGGCTGGGAGAACAGAAAGACCCATGGCTTTCCATCGGGGGTTTCATCGAAGGGGAGGCGCTGCGCAAGGAGTACGGGAATGCGGACATCTACGTCCTTCCGACCGAAGGGGACACCTACGGGGTGACCGTCCATGAGGCCGCGGCCAGCAGCTTGCCGCTGATCGTGGGGAGAAACGCCGGAGCCGCGGAAACATTGGTGGCGAAAGGCTCCAGCGGATTCCAGATCGACCACACCGATGTTCCCCGGCTTGCGGACCGGATGCGGACGTTGCTCCAGGACAAGGACCAGAGGGATGCCATGGGCGCCGCGGCACGGATCCTGGCGGAACAACTGGATGTGAAGCTGTTGGGAGCCCGGACGGCTTCTTTCATCGAAGCGCTGACGGGCTTCGGTCAAACCGATGCGGGAGAAGGCGCCGGCGATCCCGAACATCCTTGTGAGGTTTCCGGAGAACGCCTCCCGCTTCGCGGGGAAAATCCAAGGGTTGCCGCGGTATTTGCGACCATGAACCGCAGCGCCGTCGCTGCGGAGTGCTTCCAGAGGCTGACGGATCAAACATTGCCACCGTCGAAACTTTTCGTAACGGACAACGCCTCGACGGACGACACGTGCGAGATGCTGAAATCGGTGGCGTCCAACTCCACCTTGCCCTTCGAACTGATCCGCTCTGAGGAAAATTTGGGAAACTCCGGCGGGGTCAAACTCGCCGTCGAAAAAGCTTTCAGCCAAGGCTATGACGCCGTGTGGATCCTCGATGACGATTCGTGGCCGCAGCCGGCTGCCTTCGAGCGTCTGATTGACCCCGACGGCCCGTCCGAAGGCATCCGGACTTCTGTCGTGCTGGCACCGGATTCCACAGAATTAAGCTGGCCTTCCGAAGTCATCACCATTGACGGGTTCTGGAGGAATCCGGTGAGATTCGAATCCCTCCCCATGGCTCCGTGGGTCCGGACGCGCAGATCCTGGCTCGGATCATTGATTCCGAAGGATGTCTACTGGGACGTGGGTCCCCTGAACCATGATTTTTTCCTCCGTGGAGAGGATGAAGACTATCCGAGAGCCTTGGAATCCGCGGGTTATCCATTCTGGATGGCCACCGGATCCATCCTCCATCATCCTGTGGCAGGGCCTTTAGTCAGTCTGGCGCTGGGGGAAAACAAGCTGTGCCTGGAAAAAAACCTGAGCGGGGACAAACTTTACTACCGGATTCGCAACATGTTGTGGATCAAACGGAAGGAATCGGGTTCCGTGATTTCGTCCTTATTGGCGATTGGTTATCTACTACTGATTATGAGATGGTTACGGCCATTGATTCCATCCTTGGGAGTCTTTATTGAGGCTGTCGTTCATGCTTACCAGAACCGACTGGGAAAACGGCCCCTGCGCGGCAATCGATAACAATGACATCTTCAGTTGCCCCCCGCCCGTATTCGCTCATGCTGGTGCTTTCCGAGGCCGCCGCGCGCTGTAACCATCATGTTTCTCAGTCGTAAAGACAGTTTCACCATCCAGACCCTCCAGCTGGCAGATGCATTCCTGGTGTGGCTGGCATTCTGGACCGCGGGTGAACTCCGCCCTCTGCTTCTGGAGCTGTCTCACCGCTCCATCAGCGGGAACAACGAAATTTCGACGATGAGCTGGGTGCTCTACATCGCGGTTCCTTTCACTCCGCTGGTTCTCGAGCGCTTCGGCTTTTATCACCGCATTCGCCAGAAGATGCCACGGCAGGCGATCTCTCAGTTGCTAAAAGGTCTGCTGGTCATCGGGCTGCTGATAGGAATGTTTTCCCTTCTGGCCAAACTGGTTGACGCACGCCGCCTCATACTCGGGTTCGGCTTGCTATTCGTTTTCCTTCTGCTGTTTGTGCGAGACCGCCTGACCAGAATCTGGATGAAAAACCGAATGAGTTCCGAGCAAGGGCGCGAGCAGGTCATTATTGCCGGCACACCGGAGGAGGTGGAGGCGCTCATCGCCGATGTCGGCCCAGACATTACATCGGATTGGAATGTGGTGGAACGGTTCGACCTCGCAAACCGCCCGGTGAAAGATCTCTATGAACTGCTGAAGGCCAAATCCGTGGGTCGCGTGCTCTTCGCGACCAAAAACAGTGAGTTTGAGAAGGTGGCCCGTGCCGTGGAAGCCTGTGAGCTGCAAGGTGTCGAGGCGTGGATTGCCGCCTCTTTCATCCGCAGCCAGATCGCCCGGCCTGCTTTCGACGCCGTGGGCTCCAAGCCGATGTTGGTGCTGAGATCGACTCCCGAACTATCTTGGGAACTGATGTGCAAGGGACTGATGGATCTCGTCGGCTCCGCCCTCTTCATCATCGCCACATCCCCTCTTTGGGTGGTCGCCGCCATCGGCATCAAAATCAGCAGCCCGGAAGGCCCAATCTTCTTTTCCCAAATGCGTGCCGGTCGTTACGGCAAGCCTTTCAAGATGTGGAAATTCCGCACGATGGTACCCAATGCCGAGCAACTTCTCCAGAAAACCAAGGATGATCATGGGAACCAGATGGAAGGTCCGGTATTTAAACTTGACCGGGATCCGCGAATCTTTCCATTTGGAGCATTTCTCCGGAAGTTCAGCATTGATGAGTTCCCGCAGTTCATCAACGTGTTCGCCGGAGACATGAGCTTGGTCGGGCCACGGCCCCTGCCGCTCTATGAGGTAGAGGCGTTCGGAGAAATGTCGCATCGCCGTCGCTTGAGTGTGAAACCCGGGATCACCTGCGAATGGCAGGCCGGTGGCCGCAACAAGATCACCAGCTTCGATGAGTGGGTGAAAATGGACCTCCGCTACATCGACAACTGGTCCCTCGGCCTCGACATCCGGATTCTCCTCAAGACGATCCCAGCGGTGCTGTTCGGCCACGGGGCGAAATGAGCCGCTGACTGAAACGGTTTTCAAACGGAGCAGAAACATGCCGGTTCTAACATCCATTTTCTTCACGATCGGGCTGATCCTCGCGGTTACGCTCGGAGCCCAGACAAGACCATGGTCGTGGGGACCCGCCCTCATCTTTCTGGGCCTTGCGGCCGCGGCTTCGATACCCGCCCTGATCCGCTGGAGAAAATTCCCCGACGGTGGGGTGATACTTCTGGGCGCGCTCCTGGTGATCTGGGTGGCGGTGCGGGCTTGGCTTTCTCCAGTGGCGGAGCTGGCAACGGCGGACATCCTCCTTCTGTCCTCCGCGGTCGCCTCATTTGTCGCGGCACGGGTGATCGCCGGCTCGGAGCGGGCCACCGGAATCGTCTTGTGGGGCATCTGGTTTCTTCTCGCCTCAAGTGTCTATCTGATCATCCGGCAGATCCCGGATCCCTCCTACAATATCATCTACCCCCTGCGCCCGGGAGCCTACCCCTCTGGATTTTTCGGCCACTACAACGACTGTGCGAATTTTCTCGCGGGATCTTCCTTCATCCTCGCCGGAGCGGCCGTATTCGGAAGCCCCAACCGTCCCACGCGGTGGCTGTGGATCCTGACATCGTTGGCGGCCCTGTCGTGCATCTACTTCACCCACTCACGAAGCGGTATTCTTGCCGCAGCGCTGGGGACCGGGATCTTCCTCTTCTTCGGCATTCTGCAGGTGAAGAGGCATCACCCGAAATGGTTCGGCCTGCTTCTCCTGAGCCTGCCGCTGCTCGTGTGCGGGATCATCGCCCTTCTCCTCCAGGGCTGGAGTTCCGCCCAGAGCATCCGATCTGAATCTGCGGACGTTGGAATCATCCTCACCAATACGATCCGGCTACATCTTTGGGGCATCGCATTCTCCTGCGCCGACCTTCATCCATGGGCCGGAGGAGGTAGTCGTAGCTACAGTTGGGAATGCTATGAATTCTGGGACTTCAACGCGCATGGCTGGCAACAGTTGCAGCCGGAATACGTTCACAACGAAATCCTCCAGACTTTCACGGACTACGGTTTGCTGGGAGGATTGCTGGTGATCCTGCTGATCTCAACCATCGTCGTATCGTTGCTGATCCGAATTCTGCAACCGAAGTCCGGAAGTGCGGATTCCCTCCCCGCACTCGGTTATGGGGGCATTGCCGCGCTTGCGGCGGTTCTGCTCCAATCGAGTTTCAACTTCGTTTTTCATTTGCTGCCAGGAGCGATTCTCCTCGGACTCATTCTCGGACGGATCTCTTGTCCTCTGCCATCCCGGAAACCAGTTTCTGCATGGTTGCACCGGGGGGCATGCACTCTTGTTACCTTGATTGTGGTGATCGCTGCGTTGATCATGCTGTTGTTCGGAGGCAAGGGCACTCGGGTAATGCATCATCTTGCACCCGTCATCTTCCGCTCAGCGCAGGAGGTGACATTGGCGCAACGGATATACTCGACGGAGGATGCGTTGGAAGTTTGGCCCCAAGCAGCACTCTACAGCGATCTGGCTAATGCCCTGCACACGAGCATCCAGAAGGATCTGCCAATGCGCCTTCTAACTCCGCAGATCGAGAGAGCCATCGCTGCTTACCGGTCGGGGCTTGAGCTCCATCCCTTCGATCTTTCTCTGTCACTCAACCTAGCCAATCTCTTCGATTCCATGGATCTGGATGAACAGGCCTCCGCCGAGTATGAACGGACGATCCGGCTACAAGGGGGAATGGAAATGGGATTCGGAGGGCACCAGAGGCTTGCATCCCATCTTGCAAAGATCGCCGGCAAACAACTGGCGGAAGGGGACTCCAACAAGGCCTTTAATACGTTCGTGAAGGCTCAAATCCAATTCGACGCGACCGTTTCTGCCAATCCACCCTTCCCCACCTCTCCAGAAGGAAAGCGGCTCAATTCGCTCATCCTAGACGGTCTGGGCCGCGCCGCCGAACAATCTGGGGATCTAGAGGGAGCGCTGGACTTCTACCAGCAGCTTGCCGATGCCGATCCGGGGCTTGGAAACTACAGGACCGGGATGCTGCTTGGAAAGCTTGCCCGGACTGAATATTCGGAGCGACGGCCCGCCAGAGCGCATTTTCTCTTCCTGCGCGCCAAAGAAAGCCTCGGCAAGACGCTTGGAATCGCCAATGCTGTCACGAAGGCCAATGTGGAGGAAGAATTGGGCTATCTAAACGCGATGATCGACTTTTTTACCGTGACCAAGATCCCCGTCGAGGATTCCTCCAAGTAAGCGGGAAGCACGGCCCGGACGGTCGCGCTCCGGTGCTCAACCGCGGGGTTGGATTTGCTTCCATTCGATCTGCTGCTCCGCGAATGCGGAAACGAAATCGGCCAGTTTGCGGTCCACTTCCTGTTCGGTGATCTCGGCGTCCGGATACCAAGGCATCCTGCCGTAGCACATGGAGAAGGACGCGTAGGCCCAGCGTTGGTCCATTCCACGCACCAAACGGTCCTGCATGTCCATGAAAGTCCGCTGGAGGTGGTCATGAGCCAGCCGGTCGTGACCGACGAAAAAGTAGTAGGTCACGCACTTCAGTTCCTGAACCTCTCCTTGGGAGGCACCCGAGCTCCGGCGGGTGGAACGAAGCCGGCGGACGGTGAGATCGCGACCGTTGGAAAGCTTGATCGTGACGTCGCTGCCGACCAGATTGACATGCCCCTGCGCGGGCATGCAGCGCTCGGGCCGGTGAATGGAGTTATTCAGGTCATAGCCTGACAAAACGATGGAAAGATCGATGATGTCCGCGTTCCTGTAGCCGTCTTCGGTGAATTCCCCAGGGCGGGCGCGGAAACAGGTCGCTTTGGAGAACTGCGTGTCTTTGGCCAACGCTTCGAGTTCCTCTTTACTCGGAAGGTTCTTGCGGAACATCCACTCGCCATCCTCCTGGGGCAGTTCCATCCGGATGGCACTGTTCGCCACCCGGCCCGCGCTGGGGAGCAGGTAGATGCCTCCCAAGCCGAAGGCGAGAAGGGCGGGAAGGGATAACAGCTTCCAGTTCATCTTTCGTGCAGAGGGTGGTTGGGTTCCGCGGCGATTCCCACGGTCCGGCGAACGGCGACTTTTTTCTGCCTCTTCCAAGGAAGCCCACCTTCAAGGAGGGTGTGGATGCCGAGGAGCAGTGCCAGGGAAATCGGGTAGAAAAGGAGCAATCCTGACCAGTCATGCCAGGTCCCGCTGGCCCACTCCGCATTGCCGTACTCCGCGATCACGAAGATGGAGATGACCCGGAGTGCGTTCCCAAGGATCGCCAGAGGAAACGCGGCGGCGAAAAGCGCGATCTTCTTCCACATCGAAATGTTCGCCACATAGGCCCATGCAGCGGAAATCATCAACAGGGCCATCAGTGAGCGGATGCCACTGCATCCCGCCGCGATATCCAGAGGCTGCCAGTTGCCCTTGATTGGCAGAACCTTGGTTCCGTCCACGAAGGTCTCCACACCGAACAGCGCGGATCCGTGGTGGGCCATTTTGGTGGCGATCAATTGCAGATGGGTGGTCGCCTGCTGGAAGCTGGGCAGGGGAACCGCGAGCCAGAAGAAGAAGAGTGGAAAAAGCAGGATCCGTGCGACACGCCAGCCCCAAAGGTAAAGGGCGGATCCCCAGAGGAGAAAAGGCAGGGCGCCCGCTGTCACCCGCGGTTGCAGCGTCCGGTAACCGGCAGCAAAAAACACAACCCCCACAAACACGGCCGCCAACCCCCAGAGGCTCCCGTCCCGTGCCGCCGCCTTGAGATCACGCCATTTATAGATGATCAGGCCTGCGATCACGAAGGGGAATAGAATCCCGTGCTCGTAGTCAGTCTCACCATTCCAGGCACTCTTCAGCCATCCGAAGGTGGACTGGTCCCGGGCCGGGCCGAACCGCTCCACCGCCGCGTAGAACCACAGGATCGCCGCGGCGCTGAGGATCACGGCCGCCCACATGAACACACCCGGCTTCCTTTTCCCGGAGGATCCGGACGCACCGACGTGTGGATGGGAGGACTGGACGGGGGGCTGGGACAAGGAATAGCGGGGTTTGGGTCGAGAAATCCGCGCAAAGTATTGCCCACGGCAAAACCGCTGTCAACAATCCCCCCGCCCCGCCGTCCGACCCATGAAACTGATCAGTGGAACCGCCCACCGCACCCTTTCCGAAAACATCGCCAAAAATCTCGGGCAGCCGCTCGCGGATGTCCACGTGACCGCTTTTCCGGATGGTGAAACCTTCGTCAAAATCAACGAGAACATCCGCGGTGCGGACGTTTTCATCATCCAGCCGTCCTGCCCGCCGACGAACCACAACATCATGGAGTTGCTGATCATGGTGGACGCCGCCCGCCGTGCCAGCGCGGAGCGGATCACCGCCGTGATGCCCTTCTTCGGCTACGCCCGCCAGGACCGGAAAGACCAACCCCGCGTTCCGATCACGGCGAAGCTCATTGCCAACCTGCTAACGGCGGCTGGGGTCAACCGGGTTCTCACCATGGATCTACACGCCCCGCAAATCCAGGGGTTCTTCGACATTCCCGTGGATCATCTCTACGCGAAGTCCGCACTTTTCAGCTATCTCCAGGAGCGCCATCCGGACACGACCAACCTCACCGTCGTTTCTCCGGACGTGGGTGGCGTGAAAATGGCCCGTGCCTATGCGGACGCCCTCGGGGCGGAACTCGCCATCGTGGCGAAGCACCGCGTCAGCGCTACCCGGGTGGAGGCGATGAACGTCATCGGCGAAGTCGAAGGCCGGGATGTGCTGCTGGTCGATGACATGACCGAAACCGCGGGCACCCTCACCGCCGCTGCGGAGATTCTCCAGAAGCACGGAGCGAAGCGCATTTTCGCCGGCGTTTCCCACGCGATTCTCGGAGAAATGGGTCACGAGAGGCTGAAGAACTCCGCCATCGAGGAAATGATCACCACCGACTCCGTGCCACAGGCTGCCGGTGACAAGGTGAGCATCGTCAGCATCGCTCCGCTGATGGCGGAGGCGATCCGCCGAATCAACGGCGGCCAGTCGATCACCTCACTTTTCATGTGACGGATCGATTTTCGCTTCTAAAAACAAATTTTTGACAACGGGCCGCCCGCCCGCTACATCCCTCGCCCCGCCCGCGGCCTGCCGCTGGCATTTCCCAGAACACGAACGCCTCCTGTCATGGCCACGAAAGCATCACTCAAAGCAGCACCGCGCGCCCGCAGCGGATCCGGACGCCTCAAACAAATGCGCCGCGAAGGCTGGCTGCCATCCGTCATCTACGGGCGCACCGTCGAGGCCCACAACCTCAAGGTTGACGCGAAGACCTTCAGCGACCTGCTCGCACACAGCAGCTCCGAGAACATCCTCATCAACCTCGACGTCGAAGGCGAAGGCACCCGCCTCGCGTTCCTCCAGTCCGTCCAGCACGACCCGCTCACCGGCGCCGCGCTGCACGCCGACTTCCTCGCCATCGACGAGAAGACCGAAATCACCGCCCACATCCCGACCCACCTCAACGGTGAGCCTGTCGGCGTGAAGGCCGGTGGCATCCTGGAGCAGTACATCCACGCGCTGGAAATCACCTGCCTCCCGAACGATCTGCCGGACACCCTCGAGTTCGATGTCACCCACCTCCAGGAAGGTGACTCCCTTCACATCAGCGATGTGAAGCTCCCTGCCGGTGTCCGTGCCACCCACGCGGGTGAGGTCGTCATCGCCCACATCGGCAAGTCCGGTGCCGCGATCTCCGAGGCAGCCGCCTCCGCTTGATCACCAGACATCAGTATTTGACAAAAGAGCCGGCACATTCCGTGTCGGCTCTTTCTTTTATAGCGTTGGAGTTTTCCCCCAAACTCTCTCCAGCCTACCTCTGTCACGCCGCTCTCTTTCCTGCGGCAGGACGGACAGGGCGGCGTGCAGCCAACTGAAGTTCCGCGAGCGAGCGGCTGAGCCGGATCAGGTCATCCTCGGAGATGTCCACGAACGAATCCAGCTCCCGCAGAGCCGCTATCACCTGGTCGTGGGTGGCGGTGTCCGGTTGCTCCACGGACTTCCAGGCCAGTGCCGCAGGATACCTCCTCCAGTTGAAGAAGCCGTTGAAGAGCACCGCGATGGCGACCATCACGAGCCCGTTCACCAACACCGGGCAAAGCACGAAATGGAATCCCAGGGCGTGGACGGCGGAACCGCCCAGAACCGCCGTGAGCGCGGTGGCTCCTCCGGGAGGATGGATGCATTTGAAGAGATGCATCACTCCGATGGACAGACCGACGGCGGTTGCGGCGGCCAGCGTTTGATCCGGGATCCACCTCGCGCAGGCCACGCCGATGAGGGCGGAGAAACCGTGCCCCGCCAGCACCGGCCATGGCTGGGACAACTGGCCGTGCGGCACGGCAAACAACAAAACGGCGCTGGCGCCCATCGACGCGACGAGGCCGGTCGCATGGGGGAGGTGCATGCAGCGACCGGTGAAGAAGATGAGGAAAAGAATCGAAAGGATGCCGCCCAGCAGGGAAATCCCCTTCTCCTTCCAACTGACGGCACTCAATTCGACGCCCAGCAAATCCGTCCATTTTCTCATATGAGGGCACTTCCTGAAGGGCGGCCGCCAGCCGCCGGATGAACAAAATTCATGTGAATCATGAGCGAGGGCGGTTGCCTTATATCGTAATGCGATATAGATCAAGCGCGGATGAAACGACTTTCTGATGCGGACTACACCGCGCTGGCGGACTTCCGGCACGCCTTGAGATGCTTCCTGGAGTTCAGTGAAAACGCCGCGGCGGCGGAGGGGCTCACCCCCCAGCAACATCAGGCGCTGCTGGTGATCCGCGGCACTCCCGGTTCCGTGGCGAACGTGGGGAGGCTGGCGGAACGCCTGCGGGTGAAGCACAACACTGCCGTGGAACTGGCCCAGCGTCTGGTGGCGGCGGGCCTCGTATCCCGCCAACCGGGCGACGAGGACAAACGGACGGTCCTGCTGGGCTTGACGGATCTCGGTTCGTCGAAACTGGAGACCCTCACCTACATCCACCGCCGGGAACTCGGGCAGCTCAGTCCGGAGATCCTGCGCCTCCTCCACAGCCTCGACTCATGAAGGGAAAGGCCGGACTGAAGCTCGCGCTGACCGCCATTCCCCTGGGGGTGGTGGTTGCGTTCGCAGGGATCGGACTGCTGAAGCTGATCCACCTCATCACCCAATTGGCTTTCCACGGGCGGTTTTCCTTCCATGAAAGCGATCCCGATTTCGCCACCCTCGGATGGTTGGCCATCTTCGTTCCCGCGCTGGGCGGACTGGCCATCGGGTTGATCGCACGCTTCGGAAGCCCTGCGATCCGCGGCCACGGCATCCCGGAGGCGATGCAGGGGGTGATGACGGGGGGCAGTCGGATCCCGTTGAAAGTCGCGATCCTGAAACCCCTCTCCACCGCTCTTTCCATCGGAACCGGAGGCCCGTTCGGCGCGGAAGGCCCGATCATCGCAACGGGCGGAGCGATCGGCTCCCTGGCCGGCCAGTGGCTGCCGCACAGTGCGGCGGAGCGGAAGATCCTGCTGTCCGCGGGCGCGGCGGCGGGCATGACCGCGGTGTTCGGGACTCCCCTGGCGGGCGTCCTGCTCGCGATCGAGCTGCTGTTGTTCGAGTTCCGCGGCCGCAGCCTGCTTCCGGTCGCGATGGCCGCGGGTGCGGCGATGGCAGTCCGCGGCGTGGTGGGCGAGCCGTTTCCGATGCTGCCGCTGCCCGCTCCGGATGCACCCGGCCCCATGCTCGCGGTCGGCTCGGTGGTCATCGGTGCGGTGTGCGGGCTGGCGGCGGTCATCCTCACCCACACGCTGCACGCCATCGAGCATGCCTTTGAAAAGCTGCCCTTCCACTGGATGTGGTGGCCAGCCATCGGAGGCCTGGTAGTGGGGTTGATCGGCTGGGTGGATCCCCGTACCATGGGCCCGGGCTATGGCAATCTCCGGACTCTCCTGGACGGCGGCATGCTTCTTCCCGCACTCGCTGCCCTGTTGGTGCTGAAATTCCTTTCCTGGTCGATCTGCCTGGGTAGCGGCACGGCCGGGGGGACATTGGCGCCTGTCATGACCATCGGCGGGGCGGTGGGAGCTCTCACCGCCCATGCCCTGGCCGGCTTGCCGGGCTTCGAAGGATTTCCTTTGGGCATCGCCGCATTGATCGGCATGGCCGCCATCTTCGCCGGGGCCTCCCGCGCTTTCCTGACATCGGTCGCGTTCGCGTTCGAGGCGACCCATTCGACGGCCACATTCGGCCCGCTGCTGCTGGGCTGTGCGTTCGCCATCCTGGTCTCCAAGTGGCTCATGAAGGAGTCCATCATGACGGAAAAACTGGCCCGCAGCGGCGTGCGGGTGCCGGAGGACTACGAGCCGGATCCCCTCCACGGCGGCACGGTGGCGGACCTCATGATCCGGGATCCTCTGGTGGTCGGCCGGAACACGACCGTGCGCGAGCTGGGGGATCTCATCTCCACCAGTTCCACCCGCTGGAGCCGGGCACGGCTGTTCCCCATCATCGGGGATGACCGGGAGCTGCTGGGCGTCGTTTCACGGGCGGACATCTTCGCCGCGGTCCAGGAAAATCCGGAACCACCGGTTCTGGAGGTGGCCATCACCCATCCCATCACGATCCATCCGGACGATTCCCTGGCGGAGGCCGCGGACCGTATGATCCTGCACGAAATCGGGCGGCTGCCGGTGGTGGACCGTTCGGCTCCCCCGCAGCTATGCGGGATCATCAGCCGCCGCGAGATCCTCGAGGCCCGCCGGAAGCGCCTGGAGGACGAGAAGGTGCGGGGTTGAAGGGAAGAAGCGGAATTTGCAGGGGGGGAATCCGCCACCAATCCCTCTTCGGGTTGGACGGGCCGGTGGCAGGCATCCATCCTGCATCATGTTCCAGTTGATCGTGGGGCTCGGGAATCCCGGCCGCCAATATGAGGATACCCGCCACAATGTCGGATTCATGGTGCTGGACCGGCTGGCGGCGGATACCGGGACGGCATTCCAGAGCGTGCCGAAGTGGCAGAGCCACCTGGCGAAAATCCCCGGCGACGGGACGCTGCTCCTCAAACCGCAGACGTTCATGAACCTGAGCGGGCGGGCGCTCCAGCAGATCCTCTCCTTCCACAAATGGTCCCCGGAGAACATCCTGGTGGTTTATGACGATGTCTCCCTGCCACTCGGCACCCTCAGGTTCCGGGAGAAAGGATCAGCGGGAGGGCACAACGGCATCAAATCCATCATCCAGCACCTGCATACGGATGCCTTCCCCCGGCTGAAGGTGGGAATCGGCGGCAGCCAGCCCGGCGAAATGGTCGGCCATGTCCTGGGAAAATTCGCCCCGGACGAGCGCCCGGTGCTGGAAAACACGCTTGCCACCGCCCTCGCAGCGGTGCAGCTTGCGCGTTCCCAAGGTCTCGCCGCCGCGGCGAACCGTTTCCATACCCTCACCAAACCAACTCCTGCAGATGAGCCGCAAGTACCAAGGTCTGATCATCCTCAACCCGAAGAACATCGACGGAACGATCGATGACACCATCAAAGCCGTCGCCAAGGAGATCGAAGGCGAAGGCGCGAAGATCGAGAAAGTGAACCAGATCGGCCGCAAGCAGTTCGCCTACACCTCCCGCCACGTGGACGCCGGCCACTATGTCGACTACACCCTCAGCGCCCCTGCCGAAGCGATCAAGAAGATCGAGGCCCGCCTGAAGCTGAACGACAACGTCCACCTCCAACACTACCAGCGTCTGGCCTGATTTCCGGACTGTTCCCCAGAACAGTCCTTGCGCAGGAACCCGATCATCCCTAGTCTCCACCGCCATGGCCAACCTGAACAAAGTCATGCTCATCGGGAACCTCACCCGTGACCCGGAGCTGAGATACACCCCGAAGGGAACCGCTGTCGCGGACATCGCGCTGGCCATCAACCGCGTCTGGAACAACGAGCAGAACCAGCGCCAGGAGGAAACCACCTTCGTGGACATCACGTTGTGGGGCCGCCAGGCGGAGCTCGCCCAGCAGTACCTGACCAAGGGACGCGGCGCCTACATCGAGGGCCGCCTCCAGATGGACACCTGGGACGACAAGCAGACCGGCCAGAAGCGCAGCAAGCTGAAGGTGGTCGCGGAAAGCCTCCAGTTCCTTCCCGACGGCAAAGGCGGCTCCGGCGGCCAGATCCCGCAGGGGGGAGGCCAGCAAAGCTCGCGCCCGCCCCAACAGGGCGGCCGTCCGCAGGGAGCCTCCGCCGCTCCTCCGGAAGACTACGGCGACGAGGACGACATCCCGTTCTGATCCACGGAACGGAAATCCATCCTGCATTCCATTTGGAAAAGCGGAGCCTGCACAAGGCTCCGCTTTTTTGATGCCCGGCAGTCTCCCCCAGCACGGGTGATTTCCATCGATTTCATGACCGTTCCATGACACTCCTTTCCGGAATTCCGGATTGAATGCCCTCATGAAGCCCAACCTGATCCTGACGGTCACCTTCCTTTCCCTCATCTCAATCCGCGGCTCCGCCGAAACCCCGGTGAATGAACTGATGCGCGACGCGCTCTACGCCGAGGAGGTGACCCGCGACGCTGACACCGCCGCCAGGCAGTACTCCGAGATCCTCTCCCGCTATGAGGCCCAGCGGAACTTCGCCGCGACCGCCCTCTTCCGCCTCGCGGAGCTGAAGAGGAAGCAGGGCCGCAAGGATGAGGCGGTCTCCCTCTTCCAGAAGCTCCTGAAGGAGTTTCCGGAGGGAGACCAGACCGTCCCGGCACGGAACTCGCTCGCCGCTCTCGGAGGAAAACTGCCGGAGATCGGAAATATGCCCGATGATGAGGAATCAAGGGAACTTGCCCGGATCAAAGTCCTTGAGAAGACCAGCCCGGACATCGCCAACGGCAGCTCTCTGCTGACAGCCGCCGCAAGGGCCAACCAACTCCGCGTGGTGACGTATCTCCTCGAACGCGGGGCGAATCCGAACGTGACGGGCGAAGGAGAAACCGGCCCCACCACCCCGCTGGGGATGGCCGCCTCCAACGGCAACCTGGCCATGGCGGAGGCGCTGGTCAAAGCCGGGGCCAGCGTGGAAGGAAGCGGCCACCTGACGCCGATGTTCCTAGCCATCGACACCTGTCGGCCGAAGATCATCGAACTGTTGCTCAAGAGCGGCCTGGACGTGAACAAGCCGCTGCCAAGGGGCGGCCCACCGTTGCTGATGGCCATCCGCCGGGGCTACCAACCAACGGTTGATCTGCTGTTGGATTCCGGAGCGGATGTGAACACGGTCATCCCCGAAGAAAGTGTGAATGCTCTCCACATGGCCGTGTTTTTCGAGAACGCGAAGCTTGCGGAGCGGCTGCTCACGATGGGGGCCAACCCGTCAGTGCTTGCCAAGGTGAAGTGGAAAAGCTCCAGCGCACCTTATTCCCAGGCAGCCTTCCAGGTTGAACCAGGCGATACCCCGCTGATGGTGGCCGCAGGCCGGGGCAACACGGATCTGCTGGAGATGATGCTTCCGAAAGTCACGGAGCCGGATCCCACTCCGTTGCTCATCAAGGCAGTGAACTGGGAAGCCACCAAGGCGGTGGGCTGGCTCACCGGCAAGGGAGCGGATCCCAATGCGACCACCCCCGAAGGGTTGCCCCTGATCATCCTCGCCACGAAGAAATGGAACCCTGCCCTGATCAAGGCGCTGCTGGACCATGGAGCGGATCCCAACGTGATGTTCACCGGGCGGATGGTCCCGCCGAATGTACCCGCGGATCACGCCGGCTCCTACCGGGTGGGAGCCTACTCCGCGCTGCGGATCGCCGCAGGCGCGGATATCTCCGAAAGTTCATCGTCGTGGCCGAGGATGGAGGTGTTCCGCACACTGCTGGATGGCGGGGCAAAGCCGGATGAGGAGTGGCTGAAGGGACTTGCGGGCGAACCTTCCGCCTCGGAAACGCCGCGGGGTTCCACTCCGGAAATGCGCCTGGCCATCACGCGCCGGTTCATCATACCGATGCTGGCGGACAAGCCTGCGGTGATCCTGTTGGCACCCTTTACGCCCAGAGGTCACACCATTCTCCAAACGAAAGGAGATTCCCCGCCGATGGACCTGGCACGGCTGCTTCTGGATCCCGAGTCGCCCCTTGAACTGCTGATGCTGCAGCAGGGCTTGGGCATCTCCATCGCACCCTCTTCGTTCACGATCTGGAGAAAGAACGCGGAGGGCACCGTGGAGCAGGTCGCGAAGGGCACGCTGGATCAGGAGGCCCCGTTTCCGGCACTCCAGTGGGGCGATGTGGTCGAACTCTCCCACACCACGTCTCCGGAAGCATCGCGTGGCACCTCCTTCAACAGCGGATTTCCCGACGACCTCCAGTGGCATTTGCGGCGCAGGATTTCCTTTCCCGTCAGCATCGGGATCGGCGATGCCATGGAGACCTATCAGATCAGAGGGGATCTGCTGGCTTTCGATCCGACCAAGAAGGAACTCCCATGGGGCGAACTACGGGACATCTCGTTGTTCCTGAAAGATGGGCCCGTAACCTGGGGCATCTGGAACAATGCGATCATCAGCCGCAAGGGCTGGCCCGACATCGATCTCGACCTCAGCGGGATGCGGATCCGGATCTCGACCGGACCGGCGAAGCCACCGGAACCGGTGAAGCCTTTCTTCCTCCAGCCTGGAGATGTCGTGAAGCTCATCCCGCGGGAGAAGAGCGCGGAGGAAACGAAGGCTGCGGGGGATGTGGTGAAGCAGCGGCGTTCCATGATCCGCATCGAGGCCCCGGGCCTCCCGGCCAGGAAATTCCACCATCTGGAGACGAACGGAACGACCCTCCCCGCACCCACCTTGGTCGAGGTGCTGGCGGACGTGCTGTCTTCGCGGGAGGCGGTGACCCAAGGCACCACACCCGGAAAAATACTGACCGCTCTGGACAAACACAGGGTGTTCAGGGAACTGGTCGTCATCTGGAACCATCCGGACTTCGCCAACCTGAGAATCCGCAGGTTGAACCAGGATGGCGGCGAGGAGATCCTCAAGGTGGATCTCGCCTCGATCATCGCCGCATCGCCCGCATCCGATTCCCCGGAACAGGCGAGGGCCAAGGATATCCCCCTGCAGGGAGGTGACATCCTCGAAGTGCCGCTCAAAGGAGATGTGGACGGTAGATGGACCGGCCTGTCTGAGGAGGAAGCCTCGTTCTTCGCCAAAGTACTCGATTGCCGCGTCCAGTTCCGGAGTGCCAGCGAAGAGGTGAGGTTGAAGGAAATCCGCTACCGCCCCCTTGCATTCGAAGCGGTGGGCGGAGGAAAATTCCCCTTCCTGAGGACCGATGACACAGAGGCCGTGTCCACCACCCGCGTCCATGACATGCTGTGGGCGGACCGCAAGGCGGCGGACCAACTGGTCCGGGGCCAGACCAGCTACCGGAGCACCGAAGCGGGCCGGCAGTTCGTGCGCGACGGCGACCAGATCAATTGGGTGCCCCTGGATCTCACACCACCCAATGATGGCACCGAAGCCCCGAAAGTGCCACGTCCCCGCGTCGTCGCCCCCTCCGGTAGCAATCTCCGCCGATGAAGAGGACAGCTTCATTTCCGCTGCTTGCGGGGGTTGTGGTAGCTCCCCTTCTGGCGCTGGCGGTGGTTGCCTGGCTGGGCAACCGTGCTCAGGTCCAGGGCGCATGGGCGGCGGCGAAAGAGGACGCGGATCGCTTTGCCACAGATGCGGCGGCGAACACCTCGCGCGCCCTGGAACAGTCAGTCACCGTTGCCGCCATCTACCCCGATCCTCCATTGCCCGGAGACGGCGGTCCATTTCCCGACACGGATGACCTTGAGGAGTTGCGTCGGCTGAGAGATGCCGCCGGACCGGCACTGACGGACAGTGGACTGCCGGTGAAGGTCATCGCCGCCCTGCGCCTGTTCGGCAAAACGGAATCTCTGGAGGACGGTCGCATCGCAGCGGCCAGGGCACTTGGAGAACCATCCGTCATCACCGGACGAGCCCTTTCCGAAATCAGTAAAATCCAACCGGATGCGGTCGATTCAGCCGCTATGAACCAATGGACGAAGGATGAAGCGGCACGCTTCGCGGCCAGGTCCATTGAGCCGGAATCCGTCGGCCACTACCTGGATTTCACTCCGGATGAGGCTCCTATTGTATGGATAAGGGTGGTGGGAGATGAAATCCACTATGTCCACCGCCAGAATCTTGAGACTGCCGCGAAATCGAGAGGAAATCCGGGAGCCTACCGGTCGATCCCATGGGCGGTAGTGGAGTTGATCGTCAATGACCGGCAGGTGATCAATTTCCTCAATCCCGTCGAGTCCAGCGGCGGAAAAGCGCAGGAAGTGATGGCTGAAAAGCCGGTCCCGTTCGACGGACGACTGCGCATCCGTGTCAGCGCGGCGAAGCCCGAATTGATCCTGTCGGCGGCACGGAGGCAGTCACAGTGGATCACAGCCTTGTTGCTGTGCGCGGTGGCCTCGTCGGCCGGCGGGCTGTTCCTCATCTCCCGGGCGTTCAGCCGCGAGCGGAGGCTCAACGCGCTGAAGAGTGATTTCGTCGCCAGTGTTTCGCACGAACTGCGCGCACCCATCGCGTCGATCCGCCTGATGGCGGACGCACTGGAACAGGGAAAAATCAACGGCGAGACGGCGAAGGAGTTCCACCGGCTGATCTCGAAGGAAGGCGCGCGGCTTTCCACCCTCATCGAGAACGTCCTCGACTTCGCCCGCATCGAGCAGAACCGGAAGGAATGGCGGTTCGGGGAATCCGATCTCACCGGACTGGTGCGGGAGACGGTCTCCCTGATGCAGCCGCTCGCGGCGGAAAAGGACATCACCCTGCGGACCAACGTCCCTGCAGAGGAGCTCTCGATGCGGGCGGATGCCGGGGCGCTCCAACAGGCGCTGGTGAACCTGATCGACAACGCGATCAAGTTCTCCCCTGCGGCCTCGACCATCACGGTGACGCTTTCGGCGGGTGAGGCAGGTTGCCGGATCTGCATTTCCGACAACGGCCCGGGCATCCCGAAAAGCGAGCATCTGCGCATCTTTGAAAAATTCCATCGTCTGGGTGGTGAGTTGCGGCGCGAGACCCAGGGCACCGGCATCGGCCTCAGCCTGGTGAAAGCCATCGCGGAGGCGCACCAGGGCCGGGTGACGCTGGAAAGCGCACCGGGCAACGGCAGCACCTTCATCCTCCACCTTCCCTCCACCCATCCATGAGACTGCTGGTCATCGAAGACGAACTGCCCATGCGCACCGCGCTGGTGGAAACACTGGCCGCGGAGGGCTACCGCGTGAAGGCGGCTGGTGACGGCATCTCCGGATTGGAAACCGCCTGTATGGAGACGTTCGATCTGGTGCTGCTGGACGTGATGATGCCGGGCCTGGACGGCTATGCGGTCTGCCGTGAGCTGAGGAAACGCGGACGCGGGATGCCGGTGCTGATGCTGACCGCGAAAGGCCAGATCGACGACCGGGTGGATGGCCTGGACAGCGGCGCTGACGATTATCTGGTGAAGCCGTTCAGCCTGCGGGAGCTGCTCGCGCGGGTGCGTGCCCTGCTGCGCCGCCGGGAGCGGGACCAGGCGGTGCCGGAGGTGCTGGAACTCGGGACCACCGTGATCGACTTCCGGAAATCATCCATTTCACAGGGAGATCGGGTCCACCCGCTGTCCGAAAAGGAAGCCGGCATGCTGAGGTTGCTGGCCGCATACGCGGGGGAAACCGTCAGCCGGGAGAAGTTCCTGGATGTGGTGTGGGGCTACAACGCGTTTCCGAGCACCCGCACGGTGGACAACTTCATTTCCGCCCTGCGGGCGAAACTGGAGCAGGATCCCGCCAACCCGGTGCACCTGGTCACGGTGCGGGGAACCGGCTACCGGCTGGAGCAAGACTCCCCCGCCGGCGAGCGTAGTCATCAGGAATGATGCGCCGTCTGTTCCTGCTGCTTTTCCTCCTCGCCGGGTGTGCGATGGGAGGTATTTCCCTCGACAAGCTGCCACCTCATCCGCGCTTGTTCGCGAACGCAGCCCGCTTCGATGAGATCAAGAGACAGGTGGCGGACGAAGGACCGGCGCGCGATTTCTTCCTGCTCCTGAAAGCCCGCGCGGATGCCCTGCTGAAACAGGAGCCGGTGGAGCGGGTGCTGACAGGGAGGCGGTTGCTTCCCGTCTCCCGCCAGGCGCTGGAGTGCATCACCATCTCCGCGATGGTGGGGAGGCTGGAGGGAAATGCGGAATACAAGCGGCGGGCGATCACGGAGATGCGGGCGCTGGCGGGGTTCACGGACTGGAACCAGCCGCATTTCCTCGATGTGGCGGAGGCGACCTTCGCCATGGGGATCGGCTACGACTGGCTGTATGACGACCTCACGCCGGAGGACCGGGATCTGATCTCGGGCGCGATCATCGGGAAGGGCCTGGAGGCCTCGCTGGCATCCCGCAGCGGCAAGCCACCCTTCTGGGTGGCCGGCACGAACAACTGGAACCAGGTGTGCCACTCCGGCATGACCATCGGCGCGCTGGCGGTGGCGGAGCGCAACCCGGAGCTGGCCGCGCGGATGGTGGACCGGGCGATCGAGAACCTGAAGCATTCGGCGAAGGCCTACGCGCCGGACGGGATCTACCCTGAAGGTCCCGGCTACTGGGCGTACGGCACCGGATTCCACGTCGCGCTGGTGGATGCGCTGAAAACCGCCCTTGGGGATACCTTCGGACTGGAGAAGTTCCCCGGGTTCCTGAAGACCGCGGACTTCATCGTCCAGATGCACTCCCCCGCGGGGAGGTATTACAATTTTTCCGACAACGTGCAGACGCGTGGATTCGAGACACCGCTGTTCTGGTTCGCCAGGGAGCTGAAACGCCCCGGACTGCTGGAAGCGGACCTGGCGCTGGTGCAGGATCTAAAGGCGAAACCGCGGAAGCTGGACCGGCTGATGGCGCTGGCTCTGGTCTGGTGGGATGGCAAGGAGGCGGGAACGGAAGAAAACCCGCCCACCTCCTGGACGGGTGACGGAAAGGTGCCGCTCGCGGTTTTCCGTGAACGCTGGGGCGACCGCAACGCCGCCTTTGTGGCGTTCAAGGGAGGCAGGCCCGACATCTCCCACGGCCATATGGACGTGGGATCCTTCGTTTTTGAAAGGGACGGCATCCGCTGGGCGGAGGACCCCGGGCTGCAGTCCTACAACACGCTGGAGTCCCGCGGGATCGACCTGTGGAACCAGAAGCAGGACAGCCCGCGCTGGAAAGTGTTCCGCCTGGGTTCCGAAGCCCACAACATCCCCCGCTTCGACGGCGCGGACCAACGGGTGGAAGGCTCCGCCGTGGTGGTGAAGTCCAGCGCGGAGAAACGTCTGATGGTGCTGGATCTGACCGCCCTCCATGGCGGAGCGGTGAAATCCTCCCAACGCGGGCTGCGGATGCTGGCGGACGGCGGCGTGGTCATCCGGGATGAATGGCAGACAGAGGAAAAACCCGTTTCGATGGCATTCCAGTGGCTGACGAGGGCGAAGGTCGCCGCAGACCAGTCGGGCGCCGTGCTGGAGTCCGGCGGCAAGTCGCTCCGCCTGGAAGTGGAGGCTAGCAGCCCGTTCACCATCGGGGTGCAGGATCTTTCCAAACCGGTGAATGACTACGACGAGGCGAACCCCGGCCTCAAACGAATCGTCATCACGACGAAAACCGATGCGGGATCGACCGGAACGATGACGGTGACCGCAGGCGTGAAGGAAAAGTCCACCGCATCCAGAAATCTGGACTCATGGTGAGGAAACGCGGCCGCGATTCTTGCTGCTGACGGCCGGCCGGGGATCCTGTATATGGCCCCATGATCAAAACCCGCGACGTGTTCGTATTCGTGGCCGCCTTTGGCACCGCCTCCGCCTTGTTCGCCGCCACCCAGGGCGATCCTGCCCCGGCGGTGATGAGATCGGTGGCGCTCGAATGGAATGACCTGCCGGTGAAAGCCAGCGCAAAGGGTGAGACGAGGAAGGTCTTCCAAGCCCCCACGGCCACCCTGGACGAACTGGAGTGCCATGTGACCACGCTCAAACCCGGAGTGACCTCCCATCCTCCGCACCAGCATCCGGACGAGGAGATCCTGATCGTGAAAGAGGGCACCGTCGAAGCCCTGGTCGCGGGGGAATGGAAGAAGCTAGGACCGGGATCGGTCATCTTCCAGGCCGCGAACGAAATGCACACCATCCGGAATGCGGGTGAAACACCCGCGACCTACCATGTCTTCAAATGGAACTCCCCCGGGATGCTGAAAAAGAAAACGGAATGACGACGGGGCTGACGATGGTCAGTTCCGCATGAAGCTCTCCTCGTAAGGCTCCTCCGCGGCGAGCGACTGCTCCACCTCCAGCACCGGTTGGACGCCCGCTTTGCCCTTCGGGAAGGTGATGGTTCCGGAGACCCGGACCCAGCCGCCATCCGGGAACTCCGGCGGTTCCTTGCCAAACTCCAGCACGATGGGGATGGCCCGGCTGTCCGCCGCGCAGCAGGTGATGAACATGCGGTAGAGGCGCTTGCGCGTTCCTGCGTCGTTGTCCGCCTTTTCCTCCGCCCAGCGGCCTTCCGTCTGGACCTTCATCCCGCCGAGGGCTTTCTGCAGTTCCGCATCCCCGCTGGAGAAGAACAGTTCCATCAGGGACATCTCGTAGTAGCCGTCCTGTGTCTTGCGGTGGTTCTTTTCCAGATCCTCACGGGTGATGGGACCTAGCATGGAGGCCATGAACGGGGATTTCACCTCATCGACGGTCATGGTCTTCCGGGAGATGGCGGCTTCGGAGTACTTGTCTTTCGTCCAGGCCACGGAAAGCAGGACCGGCACCACCATCAGGGCGAATGCGGTGAGGGGGTGCATGTCCCCGGACTCATGGTCGTGGGCGTCCCCGTCGCCGTGGTCATGGCCGCAGTCCGCGTGCTGGCCCGCGGTGAGGAGGTTGAACAAGCCCAACACGGCCAGACCCAGTCCGCCGCAGAGCGCGATGGGCCGGAAGTCCGGGGCAAGGTACTTCGTGATCCGGCCGGAAGCGTAGAAGTAGAGGATCACCCCGCTCCAGATCAGCAGCGCGAGCGAAAACAGGATGCGTCGGTTGCGTGGGCTCATGGGGTTTTCAGGACGATTTCCTGCCAGAAGATGGCGGCGGCGCCGATGGCGACGAAAAGGCCGACGGCGAGGGCGGCGATGAAGCGCTTGTTCAGCACCGTCTGGTAGAGGAACAGCAGCTTCACATCCATCATCGGCCCGAAGGTGAGGAAGGCGAGCTTCGCACCCCAGGTGAACTTGTGGAGAGTGGCGGCGATGAACGCGTCAGAGGTGCTGCAGAGGCTGAGCACGAAGGCCAGCACCATGAGCGCGGCAGGGGCCCCCACCGGGTTCCCGGCGACGCTGTCCAGCCACTCCGCACCGGGGGCGATGCCGGTGTTGAACAGGGCGGTGATGGCAACGCCGATGGTGAAATAGACGCCCACATCCACGAAGTCCTTCATCGCGGACCGGAACGCAGCGACCATCCGGTTGTCGTCTTTCGCGTGGTGGTGGTGTCCGTGGCCATGGTCATGCCCGCAGCAGCCATCGGCATGATCGTGGTCGTGATGATGATGGTCATGATCACAGCAGGCGGCATCCTTGGCCGGGGCCGGACTGGAGGCGGACAGGCTTTCCACCAGCTTCGGCTTCAGGACGGAGGAGAGCCGCATGCGGGAGACGATGAGTCCGACGAGAACGGCGATCAGGAAGCCGAGGATGAGGCGGCCGCTGGTCATCATGCCCGCCCCCTGGCCCTGGAAGGCCTTCCAGGTGCTCAGCGCGGTGATGGGGTTCACGATCGGCGCGGCGAGCATGTAGGTGAGCGCGCAGGAAACCGGCAGGCCCTTCTTCACCAGACGGCGGATGACGGGCACCACGGCGCATTCGCAGACCGGAAAGACGGCCCCCAGAAGGCCGGCGGTGAGCACGGCGAGGATCTTGTTCTTCGGCAGGAAGCGATCCATCGTGCCCGCAGGCAGGTAGATGTCGATGAAGCCGCTGATGAGCGTCCCTAGCAGGATGAACGGAGCGCCCTCAAAGAGAATGCTCAGAAACGCGAGCGCAAAGTCCTGTTGCGAATCAGCAGACATCGCCGCGAAGCAAACGCGCTGGAGGCCAACGTGTCAACCGGCGGGCTGGGCGAGCTTCCTCTCAAAGTCCTGTCCCAACGCTTCGGAACCCGGTCCGGAACGGCCCGCCGCCTGATGGTAGAGCTGGATGAAGCGTTTCACGCCAAACGCCTCCAGAGGTTCCTGGTCCTCCTTGTATTTCGTGAGGTGGCCGAAGTTTCTCAGGCGCTCGTTCGGTGTCAGCGGCCGGCCCTTGAAGGTGAGATCCGCCATGTCGATGAGCGCCAGACGACCGTCGGGCATTTCCAGGATGTTCCCGAAGTGGATCGACCGGAAAAAGACACCTTTTTCATGAAGACCGGAGACAAACGCAGCCAGTTTTCCGAACAACTCCGGGGTTTTTCCAAGATCCCGCAGGGATTCACCCTCCAGGCGCTTGTAGGCGACGGCGTCCTTTTTGAGTGATGGGATGCGCCACAGCCCGGTCACCTCCACGGTGGGGATGCCCATCTGCGTGAGCCGGGCGGCGTTTTTCGCGAAACGCTTGGCGTAGGGATTCCACAGGGCGGAGGAAAGCAGGCGCTTGCGGCGGAACAACTTCATGATCCCGCCGTCCGGAGTGGCGATGACCTTCGGGCCGTAGCGGTCCCTCATGAGCACCGTCGAACTCTCCAGCAAAGCATCGAAATCCCTCAGCTCCGGCAACATGGTGTGACAAGAATGCCACAACCACGCGGATTTCAAGCCTCTTCTCCCCCTCGTGGCATCCGTTTCCGGAGATCTCCGGCGTGGGAATCAGCCCTCCTGTGGAGGATGGATGACGAAAACACGGTCAACGCCGCGCTTGGAGAACTCCTCCCAATAACGCTTTTCCCGGTCCGCGGTGCGGGCCCGGCGCTGCTCCTCCGTGAGGGCTTCCCAGTTCTTGAAGCCGATGGCCTTGGCCAGATCCCGGTCGGACAGGCGCACCGCCAGTTCGTCCCAGAAGCTCTCGTTGCGGAACTCCTCGTAGCATTCGTGGTAGAACAGTTTCTCCTCCCGCTCCTGCTTCACCCGAAACCGCTGGGTCTCCTCGTCGAACTCGATCCAGTCGCCGAGTCCGGAGTGTCCGGCTTTCTCGAGGATCTTGCTCTCCAGGTTCTCAAAGGCGGTCACCT
The DNA here is from genome assembly GCF_026625605.1 of Luteolibacter sp. SL250. Classification (NCBI taxonomy): domain Bacteria; kingdom Pseudomonadati; phylum Verrucomicrobiota; class Verrucomicrobiia; order Verrucomicrobiales; family Verrucomicrobiaceae; genus Luteolibacter; species Luteolibacter sp. SL250. The sequence goes on along the minus strand of NZ_CP113054.1, from coordinate 745,452 downwards.
GGTCGTTGGCCCCCTCCTTCTGGTTCCACGACGCGACATTCGCGGCGAGGCTGACCATTTCCACAAGGGTGGCGAGTTCATGATCCGATAACCTGAGGTGCATCCGGGCGGGAAGAAACCACCCCGCGCCCCTTCCCGCAAGCCCTCATCAATTCGACGCTTGATCCCCGAAACAGATTCCGCGCAGACTCCGGCGTCGTTGCACGAGTAGCTCAGCGGTAGAGCAACCCGCTTACACCGGGTTGGTCGGCGGTTCGATCCCGTCCTCGTGTACCATTTTTCCCCCGCAATCAGGAGTTTCTGCGGCGGCGCAGCGCGAAAAGACCCGCGGAAGCCACCAGCATCAACGCGTGGGAGGGCTCCGGAACCAAGGCGAACGTGAAATTGTCACCCGTGGATGTTCCACTGCCTCCGCTCGCTCCGGTCCCAAGCGCGATGTAATTGAGCGCTGGGTTGGAGTTGGTGGCATAAGTGTAGGTGTTTCCAGCCGAACCACCATTGACGTCCTGGGGGACACCATTCACATAGAGGTCGTAGGTCCACTGGGTCGCGATCGTGTTCAGGACAAATTTGAAGGTGACGGGAGCTCCAGCCGTGTAGGTGGTGGAAAGGAGCACATTTCCGGTGGTGCCGCCGCCCGGTCTCACGTTGACATCTCCGTTCGCCCGATAGAACAACCAAGGACCGGCCGCGGTACCCGAATCGGTCAGATTCTGTTCCGTGGTCAGGCCGGCGGTGAAACCGAAACCCACCCAGGAATTTCCGTAGTTCGACGGGTGGGTGATCGTGTAGGACAGTTCGTAAATCCCGGGATTCGTGGTGAAGTAATTGCTCCCAAGGGAGATCCCTGCCGTCCGGTTGAGATTCGTGCCCAACATCAGCTGTCCGGATCCGTCCAACTTCATGGAATCCGCGGTTACGGTGGCGGTCCAGTTGTTGGAATTCACCAGGTTGGTGCTGGGAGCCCGCCCGTTGATATGGGCTGCCGTCGCGTCGTTGAAGTTGTCCTGGATGAGGATCGCCGCGTGGGCGGATCCGGCGAAGGCAAGAAAGGGCAGGATGGTGCGGGTCATAGGATCGGAAATCGGGTGATCTGCGCCTTTACGGAGCGCAGCGCAGAAATCTTATTCACGCATCCGGCAGACCACCAATCAGAAATTCCCCGGCTGGGGTGTGCCGCTGCGCCACCGGCCATCCGGAAGACCCATGTGGCAGCTTTCCTGGGTTTCCTCGATCCGGCCTTGGCTGATCCAGCCATCCGCGACCTCCACCCAGTACGCCCGCCCCGGATTGAGGAAGGACCCGGTGTTGATCACGCGCAGGTTTCCCCTCTTCCATGTCCCGGCCCAGTGGAAATGCCCGATGACGAGGAACTCCGCCTCCGGGAAATAACGGTCGCGGAATGCCAGGCCCATGTCCGGCTGGGTCCACCACGCCTTCATCATTTCCAAGGCGCGCTGCGGGGGGTGGATGGCCTCCAGGACCCGTTGGAAAAAGCCGCGGCCTTCCGGATGCCTCACCACGGGATAGGAAATGGAAATTTCCCGGGCGAGCTGGTGCCGTTCCCGCGCGTCATGGGCTGCCGCGGGATGTGCGGCCCAGAGCTCCTCGACGCGCCGTGGATCCAGCAGGATCTCCCGCTTCCACGGCGCACCGGATCTCAGCAGCGCGTCGCCATGGGTGATGACGACTTTCCCACCCTCAAGTTCCAGATAGCCGTCCCCCGGCCATCCCGGATCATGATTCCCCGGAAGGAAAATGGGTTCACAACCCTCCTCCCGGCAGAGCGCCATCAGTTCATCCAGCTTTCCCCGGGAGCCGGCTTTCAGCTCCCTGGCCAGCTCCTGCCAGGTATCACCGTTGAAAACGACAGTCCCTGCTCCGGCGAGCAACGGGCGGAGAGCCTCCACCCGCGCGATCCGTGAGACACGGTGCCCGAGGTGCAGATCGGAAAGGATCCGCACCGGCTCTTTCACGGACCGACCCGGCGCTGCCGCACCGCCTCGAAGAGGCACACCCCGGTCGCCACGGAGACGTTGAGGCACTCGACCTTTCCGGCCATGGGGATGGAAACGAGGAAGTCGCAGTTCTCTTCCGTGAGGCGGCGCATGCCCTTTTCCTCAGCCCCCAGCACCAGCGCCAGCGGGCCTTTCAGGTCTTGCTCGAAGATCGACTTCGTCGCGCGGTCCGAGGTACCGACGAACCATAAGCCGGCCTCCTTGAGCCGTTCCATGGTTCGGGCAAGGTTGGTCACCTGGGCGAAGGGTACATGGTCCGCCGCGCCCACGGAAATGCGGCGCACGGTTTCCGTGATGCCGACGGCCTTGTCCTTCGGCGCGACGACGGCATGCACACCCGCTCCGTCCGCCGTGCGGAGGATGGCCCCGAGGTTGTGGGGGTCCTGCACGCAGTCCAGGATCAGGACGAAGGGCACGGCCTGCTCGCGGACGATGGCCATGAGGTCGTCTTCATCCAGGGACGGAACGCTCTGTTCCGGCTCCTGCGGCTTCACGTGGCGGTTCTCACGGGCCTGTTTGTTGAAGTTTCCGTGTTGCGGGCGGGGCTTCATGGTTGGAGCGGTGGTGGTGAGGGTTGTGGGTGCGGCTCAGCGGCCCAGCACCCAGGAGATGTGCGGGGTGTAAAGGTCCGGCTCCAGCAGGAAGGAGTCATGCCCTTTCTCGGAATGGACGGTGATGTGCATGACATCCACCTTCGCCGTTTCCAGATGCTTCACCAGCTCCGCCTGCTCCTCCGGATAGAAGCAGAAGTCGGAGTCGATGGAGAAAACGAGCCAGCGTTGCCCGGCGAGCTTCGAGCGTCCGAAGAGGTCCGCAGGCGTTTCCGCGTCGCCTTCGTGGGCCGCGTCATAACGTGACCACATGTCGATGATGCGGAGGTAGGTGTTCGCGTCGAAGCGCTTCACGAACTTCTTCCCCTGGTGGAGCATGTAGCTCTGGAACTGGTCCCGCACACGGTACCAGGCGAGGATGTCATCCGGCTGCACCACGTCCTGCCGCGCGCGCTTCTCGATGGAGTCGAGGTGGACGAAGGTCTTGTGGGAGATCATGCGGGCGAGCGCCAGGCCATAGAGCGGCGGCTGGTCCGCGTAGTAGTCGCCGCCGTTGAAGTGCGGGTCGTTCTCGATGGCGAGGATCTGCTCGAACAGGATGAGCTTGTTCAGGACGGTGGTCTTGAACCCGGAGGCGATGGCGATGACATTCCGCACCCGCTCCGGGAAGCGGGTGGCGAAGGTGGTGGCCACCAGGCCGCCGACGGACGGCCCGATCACCGCGACCAACGTCCCGACGCCGAGGCTGTCGATGAGCGCGTGGACCATCTCCGCCTGGTCCGCCGCGGAGACGGAGGGGAACTTCGAGCCGTAGGGGGCGCCGGTCTCCGGGTCGATGGAGCCCGGGCCGGTGCTGCCGTAACAGCCGCCGAGGTAGTTCGCGCAGACGATGAAATACTTCGAGGTGTCAATCGCCTTGCCCTCGCCGATCATGGTTTCCCACCAGCCATCATGGAGTTCCGGCTGCCAAAGGCCGTCCAGCCCCTCGATCGAAGGGGTGATGCCCGCCGCGTGGTGGGAGCCTGACAGGGCGTGGAACAGGAGGATGGCGTTGGAGCCGTCGGCATTCAGTTCGCCGTGGGTCTCGTAGGCGATGGTCACGCCGCCCAACATCGAGCCATCCCGGAGCCTCACGGGCTCATCGGAACCGCCGATGTGGAAAAACTTCGTGACCGTTTCTGCTGACATGATGGGCGGACCCTAAGCAGACCCCGCCCGGAGATGCAAGGGCAGCGATATTCCCGCCACCCGGGGGACCGCCCGGCGGGTCACCCGCGCCTTCGCTCGAGGAGAACGAGCATCAGGAAGGAAAGGAACAGGTTCAGCTCCTCCCGCGGGGTGAGGTCCGTGAGTTTCTCGACCTTGAACTTGCCCTCGAAGAAAGCCGGTTGCTTGGTCAGGCGCATCGCCGGTGCGCCCCCGGCCCTTCCGGCCAGATAGCTGGGGTGGAAGAAATAGCCGGTGAACATGCCGATAACCGGGAGTTCCCCCAGAAGCGAATCCATCACCTTCGCCCAGGCGTTTTCCTCATGGATGGAAAAATCCACCCTGTCGTCGCCCGGGTTGAAGACCTCGTAGTGGGCCTTCCAGATGGAGCGCCAGCCACGGCGGCCGACGCTGCCGATCTCCCTGCCGTCGGCGTCCGTGGAGACGTAACGGGCGGACCAGTCGATGATCTTTTTGGTTCGGATCTCCGCCAGCAGCGTGGACTGCGACTTGTCGGTGAAAATCTGCACGTGCTCGCGGAACTTGAAGAGCTTCTGCTTCGTGTAGAGCACCACCTGGCCGTTCGCATCCGTGACGGTGGCCTGGCTCGCCAGGGCCAGGATCTTGAAGGAAAGGGTCAGCGGATACTGGATGCCACCGAGCTGGCGCGCGATGTCATCCTTCGGGAGCGCGGGCGGGGTGGCGGGGGCGGCGTAGGGGTTCTCAGCTTCCATGATCCGGACTCTAGCAGATGTTCCGACGCGGGACCACCATCTTCATCCGTGGGGAGGGGACGCCCCGCTCAACTCTCCGGATCGGCCAGCAAGTCCAGCGCGGCAAGCACTTCCTTCGTGGGATCCTTCCGGTTGTACACCGCGTGGATTTCGAAGGTCCCCTCGACGCGGCCCATGGCGGTGATCTTGTGGCGGTCCACCGTTTCCCTGAGGATGCTGGACGGCACGACACCGAAGCCGATGCCCTCCAGCACCGCATCCCGGATCAGATAGACATCATCCGCTTCCGCGACGACGTCCGGCTCGATGCGGTGCTTGCGGAAGTACTGGTCGATCTCGAAGCGGGCGGCACTATGGGAACTGTAGTGGACGAACGGCTGCCCGTGCAGGGACTCCGGCATGCCTGCGGCCAGCTTCCTCGCCGCCCTGACCGGAGCGATGATCGCGAAATCCGGGGAGCTGAGGCGACGGTGGATGGTCCCGCGCGTAACCCTCTTGTCCGGGGGCGTGTCGGTGATGAAAAGGTCCAGTCCGGAGGTGAGCAACTCATGGTGGAGATACTCGTGGTCGCCTTGGCGGACGCGGGTCAGCACGTCCTTGTTGCGGAACAGGCCGATGAAACGCTCCACCGCGAACGAACGCACGACCGAGGTCGCGATGCCGATCTCAAGCCGGGTGACCGGGCTGCGCCGCTCTCCGGGGAACAAGCTCTCCAGCCTCTCCCCCAGACGGAACATCTCATGGGTGACCTCGATCGCCTTCCGGCCGTTCGCGTTCAGCCGGAGGGATCCGCTGGAACGGTCGAACAACTTGCGCCCGAAATATTCCTCCAGGTTCCGGAGCTGGGCGCTCAGGGTCGGCTGGCTGAGACCGAGCCTCTTGGCAGCGCGGGAGAGGGTGCCCTCTGTCGCGATGACATGGAAATAGTGCAGATGATTGAAGTTCATGGCCCTCAAAACTGTTTTCCGGTCTATAGCCGACCGAAGGGTCGGCAATATTAAATCTTGCACGCCGCACGGTTGACGCAAGTCCGTTAGGAAAAAGCTAAGGCTTCCATCGGAAACCTTACGTTGCCGATTGTGCGCGGCCCGGTGCACACTGATGACCGGGCGACGGATGATGTTGCCCTAACAGCAATTTGGATGAACAACCTCCTTCCGGAACTCCGCAGCGCAACCTCCGCCCTCCATCGCGAGCTCGATGGCCTTGTTCCTGATCCGGCGGCCGACCCGGCCGCCTACGGTGCCTACCTCTCCCATTTCCACGACGGCGTCGCCGCCTCCTGGAAGATGCTCGACTGGGGGACACTTGGAGCTCTGGCCCTGCCAGAGCTCTCAAGGAGAAAACAGCGCTACCATGCCCTGGAAAGCGATCTGGAACGTCTGGCCATCCTCCATGCGAAACTCCGCGACCACACGGGTGCGGGGGCTGCGGCTTCCACCGGCTGCCTGTATGTCCTGGAGGGCAGCATCCATGGCGGGCGGATCCTGCTGGGAAAATTGTCCGGTCATCCGGACCTCCCGGATGACAGCCTCTCGTTTTTGACAGGATTTGGGGATGAAAACGGCCGGATGTGGGCTTCATTCATGGAATGGATCAACCACATCGACACCACACCCGGGTTCATCGCGGAGGCCCGTGAGGCGGCCATGCGGACCTTCCAACATTTCATCAATTCATTCCGCCAGAACTAATGGACGCCCCGGAACACGACCCACTCCAAGCCGCCATCGACCGGTGCGCCGCCGAACCGATCCACATCCCCGGCTCCGTCCAGCCGCATGGGATGCTCTTCACGCTGGATGATGAGCTGCGGATCCTGCAGGTCAGCGCGAATGCGCCGGAACTGCTGGAGAAGGATGCGGCCTCCCTGCTGGGAACACCGGTGCTGGACCTGGTGGTGCCGGAGACGCGCACCTCCTTCGAGCGGCTGGTCCGTGAGGCGGCCTTCACCTATGTGAACCCTTTCCGCGTCACCGTCCCGGTTCGGAACGGAGTGCGCTATTTCGACGGCATCGCCCACATGATCGAAGGATTGGGCACCGTTCTTGAACTGGAGTTGGACCCCTCCGAGGAAGCGGGCGCAAGGGCATCGACCGAGGGAATCGACAACTATCTCCAGATCGTCCAGCGCTCGCTGGAGATGATCGCAGGGGTGGCCGATGTGGTGCGCATCGCGGAGGTGATGGCTGCGGAAATCAAGTCCTTCACGGGCTTTGACCGGGTGATGGTGTACCGCTTTGCCCCTGACTTCCACGGGGAGGTCATCGCGGAAAGCGTGGAGGAGGACATGGAACCGTTCCTGGGGCTCCACTATCCCGCGTCCGACATTCCGGAACAGGCCCGCGCGCTCTACCTGAAAAACCATGTCCGGCTGCTGCAGGATGTGGACGCGGCGCCGGTGCCGCTTGTTCCTGAAATGCATCCCCTCACCGGCGGACCACTCGACATGAGCCGCTCCGTCCTGCGCGCGATGTCACCCATTCACGTCCAGTATCTGAAGAACATGGACGTGGGGGCATCCCTCAGCATCTCGCTGGTGGTTGAGGACAAGCTGTGGGGCCTCATCGCCTGCCACCACCGCACCGCCCGGTTCGTCTCCTACGCCATCCGCGCGACGTCATGCCTGTACGCCATCGTCCTGTCCGCGCAGTTGAAGGTGAAGCAGCGGAACCTGGAGAACCACCGCATCGCCTCCGCCCGGCGGATGGCGCTCTCCATCCTGACAGGGCTGCGCGACTACTCCGAACCGATGGGAAGCCTCCCCTCCATGCTTCCGCGCTTCATGGAACTCTTCGCCGCAGGGGGCGCCGCCTTCATCAGCGGGACGGACTCCTTCCACCATGGCCGCACGCCGGACGAGAAAGTGCTGGCGGATTTCCACCGCGAGCTGGGCGACGGCTCCGGAGATGGCGTGCGGATCTCATCACGGGCGTGCAGGGAGTTTTCGTCGCTGGAGAACGCGGGGGACAGCGCGGCGGGCATCGTCGCCATCCACCTGGGGGCCACCGACTGGCTGGTGCTGTTCCGCGGGGAAATGGCCAGACAGGTGACATGGGCAGGCGACCCCAGGAAGCCCGGAATCGCTTCGGTGGACGGCCCGCTCCGCCCGCGCAACAGCTTCTCCGCCTGGCTGGAGGAAGTCCGCGGAGAATCCGAGCCATGGCCGGAGGAAACCGCCGCCCTCACCTCCGAGGTGAGGACCGGCATCCTGGAGATCCTGCGGAAGCGGAATATCATCCTTTCACGCTCCAACCAGGACCTGCGGCGGTTCGCCGGACTGGTGGCCCATGAGGTGAAGAACCATCTCCAGACGGGCATCTTCGCCCTGTCCCTGCTGGAGGAACGGCTGGCCCAACTGGACCCCGCCGTGCAGCAACTGGCGACACTGGGTCGTGAGCGCCTGGACGGGCTCTCAAAGTTCACCAACGACATGCTGGCGTTCTCCAAGACGGAGACCAACACCCCGGATGAGGCGTTCGACCTGGGTGAGATGGTGCACGACATCGCGGAGGAACTGAAGCTTTCCGGCCTGGCGGAAGGAGCCGTCATCCGGATCTCCGAGCTGCCGGAAATCCTGGCACCCCGCACCCAGGTGAGGCACCTGGTCAGCAACCTCATCCGCAATGCGCTGATACACGCCCGCAGCGGCGGGCGGCCGCTGACCATCGATGTCGGCTTCGCCGAAACGGCGGAAGGCACCGTCATCCACGTGCGGGATGACGGAAAAGGCATCCCGGCGGAGCAGCGGCGGCGGATTTTCGAGTATTTCAACCGCGGGGATTCTTCGGAGTCCTCCGGCACGGGCATCGGCCTGGCTTTCTGCGCCCAGGTCGCCGAGCGCATGGGGCACAAGCTGTGGGTGGAAACCGCGGAGCCGAACGGCGCGGCCTTCCGCTTCACGGTGACGCGGGCCGACCGCGACTGAGTCATGCCGGCTCAGTTGCCGGTCTTGTTCTTCAGCGCGGTGAAGAGATCCTTGATCCACGGGGTCTCCGCATGCGTTTCGAGCATCTTGTCGCACTTCTTCTGGATTTCCGGGGTGGTGTGGCCCTTCTCACTGTAGATGCTGATCTTGGCCAGTACATCATCCGCGAATGCCTCGATGTCCGCGATGCCCTTGATGTAGGCCTCGTTGGATGGAGTCTGGGAGAGTTCCGCGTCCAATGAGGCGATCTTCGCCTGATGCGGGGCGCTGACGCCCTGGGTCTTGAAGAACCTCGCCCACCATGCAGCGCGGTGGGAGGCGGATGACTTGGTCTTCTCGATCCACGCGATGGAGGCTGCCTCGAAGGCGGAGCGGGATGGAGCGGTGCTCTGGGTGTCCACATCCCAGCAGGACTGGAGCCACATCATGCCTTCCGTCATGAGCCAGCCGGGACCGTTGTTGTGGCCGGAGGTGTGGAGCCGGTATGCGGAAACCTTTCGCGCGGCCGCGAATGTGGTCGCGGTGTCATATCGGTTGTAGTCGGTGGCGCCGCTGATGATGAAATAGCGGTCCGTTCTGGAGATCTCATCATCCTGCGCTCCGGCGATGTAGGCGATGACGCCCGCACCATCGAGGCGCTTGCATCCCCGGAACGCCATGCGGGCTCCCCCCGAATGGCCTGAAAAGTACAGGCGCTTCGGGTCCACGGGCTGGTTCGCCACCATGTGCTTTACCACCTTCGCCAGGTGGGTCTGGTTCAGTTCCGGATCCACGCGGTTGCTGCTCTGGACACAGCAGGCGACCATCCAGCCGCAGATCTCCGCGCCTTCGATCATGGACTTCACCGTGTTCGCGTCCGCTCCCAGCGAGCCGGTGTAGGTCAGCAGCGGAAGCTTCGCCCCTTCCGGTGCGGAGGACGGGATGTAGTAGAAGTAGCTGGAACCATCCACCTCGACCGGGCCCTGGACCTTCGAGGTGGGCTTCGCTGGAGCGGCGGGCGCGGCTTCCGGGGCGGCGGGTGGCGTGGGAGCAGGCATCTCTCCGACCACATTCAGATATGCCTGGTCATCCGGGGACAGCTTCGCCACCGGCATCTTGAATTCCTTCCCATTGATCAAAAGGGTGACCTGATCTCCCTCCAATGAGACGAACTCGCCGGTGACTTTCCTGCCGGTAGCCTGGTCCGTCCACTCGCGCGGGGCAGCGGTGGCGGCAATGAATGAAAATGCGAAGCAGAGCGCGAAAAGGAATGGGGATTTCATCGTCATTGGACAATCTGTCATTTCGTCGGGGGCTCTTCGATCCAAGTCAGAGCCTGCCGCATCAGATCCTCCGTCGCCGCGGCATGCCCTTGGTTCGGATCTTCAAACAATTTGGATTCAACTCCGGCGTCACTCCATCCCGCGACTCCCCGCTTGATGTATTCGTAGTTCCTGTCCTTCGGACCGCTCACCCAGGCAAAGCGCTTCTTCTGCTTAGCCACCTGCCGGATATCACCGGAATCAAGATATGGGAAAACAGTCACACCATCCGGCTCCGACCCCCGCGAGCAATCGATCGCCTTGAATTCGGGATAGTGGACGGCGATGGTGGTGGAGATCGCTCCACCACCGGAGGTACCGGAAGCGATCAACCGGGCAGGATCCACCTTGTAGCTTGCTTTCACCGTCGCCACCGCATCAAGCGCCAGAGCGATACGCCGCATGTCCGCCTGGTCGTTTCCGGTTCCGGCGGGCGAGCAATAGATCAGCTTCTTCTCCGTGAAAACCTTGTCCCAGCCAGGCACCAGGCTGACCGGATCGTTGCCTGGTGAAATATACACCAAGACTCCGTATGCAGTGGACCCATCATAGTCCGGCGGAACGAACAGGATCATTTTGCCGAGCTTGTCGTCCTTCTGCCACATCACCGCCGTTTCGACCGTGGTCATGGTGTCCTTGTCCGGGACATCAACAATGCCTTTTGATTTCTCGTAGAACTTCAGCAGCTTCTTTCCGAAAAGTCCGCTGTAGTATCCATTCCAATCGGCATATGCTTTCTGCGTGATATCCACCCTCTGGGCTTTGCCAACCGCCGCCGGAGCGGGCTGCGGAGCGGCCGCCGGAGCCGGAGCCGGCATTTCACCCACCACCTTTAGGAACGCTTGGTCATCCGCGGACAGTTTCGCCACCGGCATCTTGTACTCCTTGCCGTTGATGGAGAGGGTGACTTGATCACCATCGAGTGAAACGAACTCACCGGTGACTTTCCGGCCGGTCGCCTGGTCCGTCCACTCGCGTGGGGCGGCGGTGGCGGAAAGGGAGCAAAGGAGGAGGCCCAGGCCGGCGATGAGGTGGAATTTCATGGGAGGGAGAGGACTGCTGCCTGAGTCACAGCAGATCCCTCCCCCATGGACAATTTCTTTCCGTTGACCAGCAACAGATTGCGCAACCAACAAACGAAATTCACCGGCTGAGGTGATGATCCCGGGGTCTCCGTCGTCAGATTTCCTTCCGGATGCTCACCACCACGTGCCTCCCGCCTTCGTTCAGCACGACGATGAAGAATGGTGTCACTCCCTGCTTCACGGCTTCTCCGGCGATGATGAATCCTTTGTTTCCCGTTTCATCGGTCATCGGCTGCGGCCTGCCCTTCCAGACAATTTCGGCCCCGGAAAGGCCGCGCACGATGCTGGGGTAGATCTCATTCCTGGTTTTTCCTGCGCCATCATTCCGCAGGGTGATGGCGCTGGTCATGCCCATCATCTTCTCCACATCACCACTCTGTGCCGCTGCGACGAACTCCTTCGCCCTGAAGATGGAATTCGAAGGATACGCCATTTCGCGGTGATCTCCGCGGGAAGCCCGCCGGAGGTCCTTGATCGCCCCTCCCATGTCGGAATCCGCGGCGTGGCCCACCCGCTCACCGATGACCTGTGTGCAGGAGATCTGCAGCGAAGCCACCAGCGGCAGCGCGAATCCGATGGAGAGGAGCTTTCTCACGGCTTTCCGGATCAATAGCTGCGGCCCCAGATGGCCCACACCTCCGCGTCGCGGCCGGTGAGGAAGCACTTGCCGCCGGATCTCCCGGTGATGGCTTCCGGAAGCTTCGCCTCCGGGATGGGGATGCAGCGGATGCTGATCTTGAGCTTTTTCGAGATCTGTTCCTCCTCCTCGGAGGTTCCACCCCATGGGGTGTAGAGCCAGCCGGGGTTGTCCTGGGACCAGTGCTTCCCGAACTCCTCCAGCGACTCGCAGGGGACGATGTTCGCGTCACGGAAGGCGGTGGCCTTCGTGAGCAGGGAAAGGTGGATCTGGTCGAGCAGGTCCGTCACGGACTGGATGAACTCGTCTTTCTCCGCGAACTGCTTTTCGCCGAAGGCCTGGTCACGGCGCTGGACGCAGACTTTCCGCGTCTCCACATCGCGCGGGCCGATCTCGATGCGGATGGGCACGCCTTTCTTGATCCACTCCCACTTCTTCACGCCGCCACCGATGTCGCGGGCATCGACATGGACGCGGAGCGGATCTCCGTGGAAAAGCTTCTGGCGGAGGGTCTCCGCAAGGGCTTGGCAGGAGGCGAGAACGGCAGCTTTCGTGTCTTCCTTCGGCGTGACGGGGATGATGACGATCTGCTGGGTGGCGACGCGGGGCGGCAGCACCAGGCCATCGTCATCCGCGTGGGCCATGATGAGCGTGCCGATCATGCGGGTGGAAACACCCCATGAGGTGGTGTAGGCGTGCTGCTTCATGCCGTCACGGCCGGTGAAGGAAATGTCCTGCGCCTTCGAAAAATTCTGGCCGAGGAAGTGGGAGGTGCCGGCCTGGATGGCCTTCCGGTCCTGGACCATGGCTTCCACGGTGAGGGTCATGTCCGCGCCGGGGAAGCGTTCGTTCTCCGACTTCTCCCCGGGGATGACGGGGATGGCGAGATGGTCGCGCAGGAACTCCTCATACACGCCGTGCATGAGCCGGGTCTCCGTGATGGCCTCTTCCTTCGTCTCATGGGCGGTGTGGCCTTCCTGCCAGAGGAACTCCGCGGTGCGGAGGAACAGGCGGGGGCGCATCTCCCAGCGCATGACGTTCGCCCACTGGTTGATGAGCAGGGGCAGGTCGCGGTAGGACTGGGTCCAGCGGGAGAAGGCGGCGCCGATGATCGTCTCGGAAGTCGGGCGGATGACGTAGGGTTCCTCCAGCTTTCCGGTGGGGATCATCTTGGTCTTGCCGGTGACCTCGTCCTTCTGGGCTTCAAGGCGGTGGTGGGTGACGACGGCGCACTCCGTGGCGAAGCCCTCCGCGTGCTCCGCTTCCTTTTCCAGATAGGAAAGGGGGATGAGCAGCGGGAAGTAGGCGTTCTGGTGGCCGGTCGCCTTGAACATACGGTCCATCTGCTGCTGGATGAGCTCCCAGATGCCGTAGCCCCACGGCTTGATGACCATGCAACCGCGCGTTTCGGAATTTTCCGCCATGTCGGCGGCTTTGATCACTTGCTGGTACCACTCGGGGAAATCCTGGGCACGGGTCGGGCTGATGGCGGTCTTTTCGGACATGGTTGGCGGGGCGGATAGTGAGCCCAGCGGGGCCGGAAATCCCATGAAAATCTTCACTCCCAGAACGGATTCCGGAGATTTCCCGGGAAGATTTTTAAAAATCCCGCCGGGATTGAAAGATTTCCCGTGCTGGAGGTTTGACACACCCCGGGCAAATCGCCTTAGTCACGACTTACAGCTTCCAAAAACCCCGCCAGCGAATGAGCGAAAACGATCCAACCCCGTCGAAACAGACCTCCAGCATCCCGCTGAAAAAGGAAACCGTCCGTGTGACCCTGAAAGCCGCCGACGCTCCTCCCGCCTCTCCTGGTGGCGCCCCAACCGCCCCCGCCGTGCGCCCACCCACCCCGACGGCCCCTGCTGCACCCACTGTCCGCACCGCCCCTCCGGCACCGACCGCACCAGCGATCGGCGGCGCACCCCGCCCCGCTCCTGCAGCGACCATCCCTCTCAAGACCGCTCCCGGCGCAGGCATCCCGAAGCCAGCCCCGACCATCCCGCTGAAGTCCGGCCCGGTGGCATCCCCTGCCTCCCCGACGGCTCCTGCCGCCCGTCCAGCCCTGCCAGGCGCTCCTGCAGGCGGCTCCACCATTTCCCTGCCGAAGGCGACCGTCCAACTGTCCCCGCCGAGCGCGCCGGCAAGCGCCACCTTCCCCGTGGGCTTCGGCTCCGGGCAGGAGGAAGAGGAGGAAGTCCAGGAGTCCGGCCTCGCCAACATCCTTTCCATCGTCGGCTTTGTGGCCGCTCTGATCGTGCTCTACTTCCAGTTCGACACCGCCAGCTCCTGGATCAGCGCTCCGGACAATGAAAAGTCCGGCCAATGGGGCCAACTCTTCGAATAATCCCAAACCCAACGACCATCCATGGCCCTCACCATCCTCAACATCGTGCTCGCCGGCATCGTCGCTTTCCTGGCTTTCTCCGCCGGACAGCTTCCGCTGGTCTGAGTCCGTCAAAACTCACTGAATCCCAACAAAGCCGCTCCCGCTTCACCGCGGAGCGGCTTTTTTCGCGTCCGGAGGTGCCCATCGGAGGTCTTCCGGCTTCGTCCCGCCCCACCCCTCCCCCCGCCTTGACGGCGGGGCAAGTCGCATCCATCTTCCCGCCATGTCTCTGAAACTTACAGACGCGAACTTCCAAGAAGAGGTCCTTGATTCCGACAAGCCGGTCCTCGTCGACTTCTGGGCCGAATGGTGCGGTCCCTGCAAAATGATCGGTCCGGTCATCGATCAGGTTGCCGCCGAGCTGGAAGGCCAGGCCAAGGTCGGCAAGGTGAACGTCGATGACGCGCGCGACCTCGCCGTGAAGTTCAACGTCCGCTCCATCCCGCTGCTCCTGTTCTTCAAGAACGGCGAGGTGAAGGACCAGATCGTCGGCGCGAGCGTCACCAAGGACCAGCTCAAGGCAAAGCTCCAGGCACTCGCCTGAGACGCCACCGCATTTCCCGAAAGCCGGCCCGGAGCGATCCGCGCCGGCTTTTCCGTTGGGAGGATGTGGTGTGAAATTCCGTCGATGACGGATCGTATCCGTGATAACCCGCCATCATGAAACCCACCATTCCGCAGCCACACCGCGGCCTGCCGCCCCTCGCGGGCATCACCACTTTCGAAGAAGCGATGAAGGAGGGCCTGCCCGTCGGCGAGTCGGTGAACCGGCTGAAGCGCTTCCACTACGCGTTTTGGAGGCTGCACGGCATCGTCATCGCCCGGTTGACGGCGGAGCCGCTGTATGAACTGAAGATGGCGTTCAGCCGCCATGGCTATCTGGCTGCGGAGGCGGACACGCTTTTCCGCACACGGGTGGGCGAGATGCGCGAGCCCCCTCTCGGACTGGAAAAGGTCCCGCACCCGGCGCTGGCGGTGTTTTTCGATGAGATCCTCTGCTCCCCCACCACCGAGGATCTGGTGGAAGGCATCTATGGGGTCGCCTTTCCGGAGCTGAAGGCGGCGCTGGAGAAATACGTCGCGGATGTGCATCCACTGGCGGACGCGCCGTCGATGCGCATTGCCCGCATCGCGCTGATGGACCTGGAGGAAATCACCGCCTATGGGGCGGCAGCCTGTGCCGCCCTCCTGCCAGCGGACCGCGACCGGCAGTGGAGGGATCTCCTTCACATCTGCTTGGCCGCGGCGGGCGGGCTGGATGGATCCGCCCCCGCCATGGGGAGTGAGCCGACGCGCTGGTTTTCCTCAAACCCCTATCAATACGACGGGACACCCAACCGCGACCACCGCTTTCCCGATCCCTACAACATGGGGGTGAACGCGGAGCAGTTCCTCTACGATGAAATGAAACCGCCGGAGCTGAAGGTGCTGATGATGTTCTACAAGCGGCTGCGCGAGATCGACGTGCCGGAAATGATGTCCGGCATCATCACGGAGACGAAGGGCAAGCCGTGGAAATACTATCAGGACATGACCCGCCAGCTCTGGGATGAGGCTCGCCACGCGATGATGGGCGAGGTGGGATTCGCCAGCGAGGGCATCGACTGGCCTCAGCACGTGATGATCAACTCCACCTGGTCCCGCCAGCTCAACCTGACACTGAAACCGAAGGAGCGGCACGCGGTGCTCTATTTCATCGAGCAGGGGCTGATGCCGAAAACCGGAAAGCGCTACGAGTGGGAGGTCAGCCGCCAGGCGCACTCCCCCCTCGCCGCCACGTTCCAGGACTACGATTGGGCGGACGAGGTGCTGCACTCGAAGATCGGCCGCGAATGGTACGTCGCGGACATGCCCACCCCCGCGGAAGCAGTGAAGTATGGCGACGAATGCTGGGCCCGCATCCTCGACTGCTGGGACCAGTGGAAGGCGGAGGGGCTGACGGAACACCGCAACTGGTGGCCGGACCTCTACCGCAGCTACTGCGAATCCCGTAGCATCGAGCCGGATCCGGACATCCTCGCCTTCGACACCTCCTACCGCTCCACCCGCGCGGATTTGAAGGAGCTGGCGTAAGGAGGGAGGACATTGCGGCAGAGCCGCTATGTCCGCTCCGCTCCCATTCCTGTCCTCCGGCGGCATTGGCGAATAATGCTAATGGCGGATCTATCCCAAGATGCCGTTGCTCTTGGCTCCCATTGCAGCCGAAGGACAGGAGTGTCCTTCCTCCTTACTTCTTGACGGGGCATATCTGTTAGAATATCAACTCCCACGTCATGCGTCTCCTCATTCCTACCATCAACGCGAAACGCTATCTCTCCGGAGAGCGCGCGGCCGCGCCATGGAGCGGAATGTCATTGGAGACATCGC
This sequence comes from Luteolibacter sp. SL250, assembly GCF_026625605.1. Lineage (NCBI taxonomy): Bacteria > Pseudomonadati > Verrucomicrobiota > Verrucomicrobiia > Verrucomicrobiales > Verrucomicrobiaceae > Luteolibacter > Luteolibacter sp. SL250. The sequence continues at coordinate 729,236 of NZ_CP113054.1, read as the reverse complement.
ATCGTTTCATGACCGGCCACGAAGGAAGCTGGCTGGCACCGCAAGGTGCCTGAAATCCCGTCTGACAAAGGATTTCCGCCCCACCCGCTTCCTCACCGGAGCGGGTTTTTTGTTCCGCCCGTGACGCGGATCCCGTCTCCCGGGCCGTCGCCGGAGATTCCCGGAACCGCCTCCCCGATCTTTCTCTTCCCTGAAAACTGAAAACTGAAAACTGGCAACTTCATAAGCCATGACCACTCTTCTCCAGGACCGCACCGTCCTTGTCCTCAACCGGCATTGGACCGCCATCGACGCGATCACTCCCGCGGAAGCGTTCACGCACCTCTGTGCGGGGACGGCCCGCGCGCTGGACATCACCGGCGGCGAGTCCATCCAGCCACTGGACTGGGAGGCTTGGCGCGAACGTCCGTTGTCCGATGGTGCTCCGTCCATCGGCACGACGAAAGGCCGCGTCCGCATCCCCACGGTCATCCTGCTGAACCGCTACGACCGGATGCCGGTCCACCAACCGGGCCTCGGTCCGCGCGGCATCTGGCAGCGGGATGGAGGCAGGTGCCAGTACACGGGGCGTGCCCTGGCACCGGGCGAGGGCAACATCGACCACATCATCCCCCGCTCCCGCGGCGGCTCCACTTCCTGGGAGAACTGCGTCCTGTCCGACAGGCGCGTCAACCACCGGAAAGGCGCGCGCACCCCGGAAGAAGCCGGACTCACCCTGCTGCGCAAGCCGCAGCCACCCCGGCCGCTGCCCGCCATCGACATGCTCCACAACCTCCACCGGATCCCCGACTGGGATCTGTTCCTCAAGGCCCCCTCCAACAAGGCCTCCGCCTGATCCAATCCACATTTCCATGAAACTCACCGAACAACTCACCGCAGCCTACCCGGATGACAACCGTCTTCCGCAGATGCTGCTGCGGCTTTCCGAACTCGAGGCGAAGGGCCTCACCGACCCGAAATACGTGCTCAAGCTCATCAAGCGCGAGTTCGGCGCACCTCCGCCGAAGCGGGCGATGCGCGAATCGCCCGCACCGCTGGCGGAGGCCATCGAGGCATCCGGAAAAGACGCGCAGGAGAACCTGTACGCCGTCCGCCGCCACATGCAGGTCCTCCTGAAGACGCCCGTCATCAGCCGTGGTGCGATCCTGCCGGACGCCTGCCCGATGGGCGGAAAGGAAGCCTCCATCCCCGTCGGCGGTGCCATCGCCGTGGAGAACGCGATCATTCCCTCCGCGCACTCATCGGACATCTGCTGCTCGATGTTCGCCACGTTCTACGATGAACGTAGTGGCATCGGCTCGGAGCTGGACGCGCTCACCACCGCCACCCGCTTCGGCACCGGCCACCGCCACCTCGACCTGTTGGTGGATGACCCCGTGCATGATGAGGACGTGTGGACGAATCCGTTCCTCACCGGACTGAAGGAGCGGGCGAAGCTGCACATGGCGGACCAGGGGGACGGCAACCATTTCGCCTTCATCGGCGAGATCGACATCACCCCGGAGATGACGGCCATGCTGCGTCTCACCGGCCATGGCGATCTCGCCGGGAAGCTGGTGGCGGGCACGCGGCGGCGCGTGCTGGTCACCCACCACGGCTCGCGCGGGCTGGGCGCGCATGTCTTCAAGCGCGGCCAGATCGCCGCGGTGAAGCACACCGCCCGCCAGGCGGAACGCGTGCCGGACAGCGCGGCGTGGCTGGACGCCCGCAGCGGGGACGGCCCCGCCTACTGGGAGGCGCTTCAATACGTGGCCATGTGGACGAAGGCGAACCACCGCGCGATCCACCGCCGCTTCCTGGAGAACATCGGCGCGGCTTCCGTCGCGGAGATCGCCAACGAGCACAACTTCGTCTGGCAGCGCGGGGATGTTTTCGTCCACGGAAAGGGAGCAACGCCCGCGTGGCGGGATGCCGATGGCAGGCCCTTGCTAGGCCTCATCCCGCTCAACATGGCGGAGCCCATCCTCATCGTGCTCGGCGCGGACAATGCCGATTTCCTTTCCTTCGCCCCCCACGGCGCTGGACGGAACCTCTCGCGCACCGCGCTGCGCCGCCGCTACCCCGGCGACCTCGCGGCAGAGGCCATCCAGCGCTCCACCGCCGGCCTCGACATCCGCTGGTACTGCGGAAAGCCGGATCTCAGCGAAACCCCCATCGCCTACAAGAACGCCGCCGAGGTCAAAGCCCAGATCGTGAAGTTCAACCTCGCCGAAGTCATCGGCGAGATCCGCCCGCTCGGCTGCATCATGGCCGGTGACTCCGGCAAGTCATGGCGCGACAAGGAGGAAGAGTTGACCCCGAAGCAGCTCCGCCAGATCGAGCACAGGAAGGAGAGGAAGAAGAACCGGCAATCCCTTGGCGGAGATGGCTTGGAGCCTTATCCCTAGCGCGGAGAAACACGATGCCTGTCACCTCCTCCTGAAAGTTACGGCGCGATGTTCAGCGAGAAACGACATATCAGGCAGAACCGCGTCATCAGGATACTTCAACCTCTCCCCGGCGTAGGCTCCGAAACTCTCTGATACCGAACGCTGCGGAAGCTCTCTCTTGAGCCGGAGAGAAAGAACCAGCCGGAGATCCTCGTCGAAGGTGATCAATCCGCAGTCAAAGGCAGCGTCATGCAACCGCGAGAGCGCGAGACCGTTCCGGACGTTCAATCTTTCGGATTCATGGCCACCCCATGGAAGGATGTGGGACGCAACGAGAAGTTCCCGGATCGGCAGTTCGGTGATGCCGCAACGCCCGCCGAAATTGTTGATCACTACGTTCCTGAAGTAACTCTGCCCGCGACGTAACTTCGTGTTGGCTATCACGATCGTCGGACCGCTTGGTGGAGTCTTCCCAACCCTGATGCCCTCTCTTGGCAGAACCTCAATTTCTTCAGTGGATCTTGCGTTGAACAGAACAGCCAATGCCTCCTCCGTTTCGGGAATCACATCGGCAGGGGAGGTATTAAATTCCTGCCAAACCGTTCGATCCAAAGCACTGGCTCCCTGCAGCCCCTTGATTCCCCTCAACTGCAATGCGGGGTCAAGCGATGCCAGATTGCCAAGCTTCATGGCCACGCTTCCCGGAGTCCTCTCCAACTTTCCCGCCAGAGCCATGACAGCCGGGTTCCGGTGATCCATCTGCCCGAAGTTCAGCTTGTGATAGAGGTTCAGGACAATGAGCAGTTCAGCACGTGACCAACGCTTTCCGGATGCCACGCCGACAGCCAATCATAGCCGGTAGTCACAGGAATAGATAAATCCCCTTGTCGTTCCCGTTCCACCTGGCCAGGCAATCTTGTGATCATGGGCAGGACATACCTCATCGAACTCGATCACAACGACCTTGGACAATTGCTCGAAGGGTTGGAGATGCGTGCGGACTCATGGGAACGAACAGCCCACTACCTCCATTGCGGGGAATTTCCCGAAGACGGCATCTTCCTCGCCGAGGAGTGCCACAGACCGGAGGAAGCAACCGACATCGCGAGCCATTACCGGGAGATCATTTCGAAGATCCGGGACCAGATGGACAATCAGAACGACTGATGCCCGCCAACGCAGAGGCCGACCCCGCCGTCAGTCGAGACGTCCCATCCCATACGGCACTAAGGATACACGCGATTGCGTGACCGGTTCATGGCCGGATCTGTTCGACACTGCCCGGGAGTTGGACGAAAGTAGCGCCGTTCCCCCGAACTTCCCCCACCCGCGTTCCCCCGGACGCTCCCCCCATGAAACACATCCGTATTTCCGCAGACAGCCTCGTCGCACGCCTGTCACTCATCCTGGCTCTCGCCGCCCCGATCTCCACGGCCACCGCCCAGAACCTCGGCGAGGCGTCCGGCTACAGCTACTTCGTCTTCGGCGACGTCAATCAGTCCAATGCCCAATCGAAGGGCGCGGCTGCGGTCGGCGGCAACGCCACCTTTTCCGGCTACGGACTGGGCGAGCAACTGCCTTCTTCCTCCAAGTACTCCCTGGTGGTCGGTGGTGACCTCTCCTACTCGAACAGCGTGGTCCACAAGGGCAGCCTGCTGGTGGGCGGCACTTCGAAGCTGACCAACGTGGCCATCAGCAACGGCACCGCGTCCCAAGGCCATCTCATCGACTTCGACGCGGCCAGGGTCCAATACGGCGACCTGTCCGACAAGCTCGCCGGCATGGGCGCGAACAGCAGCTACTCCCTGAGCTACGGCAACCTGGTCTTCACCGGCACGGACGGTGCGCTGAACACCTTCACCATCAAGGCGACCGACTTCCAGTCCGCCAGCAGCATGTCCATCAACGCTCCGACGGGATCCACGGTGGTCATCAACGTGGCCGGCGACCTGATCAACTTCCAGAACCTGGGCCTGTCCGTCAACGGAACGGACAAGAGCAAGGTGCTCTTCAATTTCCACGAGGCCACCTCCCTCAATCTGGCGGGCCTGACGGTGCTTGGCAGCGTCCTCGCTCCGGATGCCGCCGTGAAGTTCAGCAACGGCACCATCCAGGGCACGCTGATCTCCGACTCCCTGACCGGTGGCGGCACCTTCGAATACTCCGCTTTCCAAGGCAACCTGCCGATGGCGGTGCCGGAGCCATCCGCCTTCGCCCTGATCGGCGGAGCCGGTGCGCTGGCACTGCTGCGCCGCAGGCGCTGAACCAACCGGACCTTTGCGAAACCAAGCGGACTGAAGTCCGCGCTCCGTTCCGGCAACCGGCCCGTGCCTTCACCGGACGGTGGCTGGCTGTCCGAGCAGCTTTCCCAGCCTCGGCTCCAGCCACAACCTCGCCTTCGAATTCTTGAGGGCGCACGCCCAGATGGTCACGACATGCCAGCCCAGTGAACGCAGGGCATTTTCCGCGCGGAGGTCGCGGGCGCGGTTGCCCTCGATCTTGTTGATCCACCAGTCGGTGCGGGTGGACGGGATGCGGAAGTCCGGGCAGTGTTCATGGCCATGCCAGAAGCAACCGTGGACGAAGATGACGGTGCGGTGCTTCGGCAGGACAACGTCCGGCCGCCCGGGGAGGGTTCTGTTTTTCGGGCCGTTCACGGTGAAGCGGTATCCCATGCGGTGGAGCATGGACCTCAACGCCAGCTCCGGCTTTGTGTTGCCGCCGCGGATGCGGGACATCACGTAGGAGCGCTTCTCGGGTGTGAAGACGTCGGCCATGGAGGATGGCTGACGCTAACCGCACGAAGGGGTGATTTCAAATGATGAAGGACGGCGCACCGCTCACTTCGCCGAGAGGATCTCCGACGTCCGGTGCTTCTCCGCCATCCCGGGCGGCAACTCGATGGGATTGAGCTTCCCGAAGTAGCATGCAAGCGCACCAAGGGCCACGGCGGAAAGGATGAATGGAATCGCGAATCTCATGACGGTCGGGGGCTGCTTTCTTTCAGACGGATTCTCCGTGTGTTTATTCAAACGAATCCCCACGGGTTTTCTTAGATAGCCCTTGGCGTCCCCCTATCTCCTCCTGACGAACAACGCGAGACCTGTGGTGAGCAGGAAAAGAAGGGCACTGGATGGCTCCGGCACGGTCGGCATCTGCGGAGCCGCATCCGTTCCTGTGGGGGTGAGGCCGTGCCGTGCATACTGGTCGTCCGTCTCCAGCACCACCGCTCCTGATACCGGCGTCACGAGCTGGTAGCGCGCCGCCAGCGCGGAGCGTTGCTCCTCCGGCACCTGGATTCCCGGCGCCCCCTCCGCCGCGCCGATGGCCCATGATCTGGCAAGCTGGTCCCATACTTCCCCGCTGACCAGACCATCCGCCGTGGCGGACCTCCGCCAGGTCCATCCCGTCGACTCCGTTCCCTCGAGCAATCCCGTGAGGTATCCCTTGAGCGATTCCCCGTCAGTCAACCTTGGCCCGCGGATCTGGCGAGCGGACCGGTACATCGCCTCCGCCAGCCGGTTCGGCCCGGGCACGGCCTCAATGGTATGGATGACGGGGCGGACGGAGCCCCGCTCCAGCATCTGGGAAAGCCGCTCGGAATTCGAGACACCGACCGCCTGCGGACCGTGGATCCAGACAATCGGGGCGCCACCTTCCTCACGCGAAACGCGGATGGCGTCGAGCAGCGCGGCTTCGTTGTCACGCCCCCCGGAGAAGGTGTATTTCCGCAGATCCTCCGCGGTGATCCGCTTCGCGGAGTCGTCCGCCAGAATGGCCACGATACTCCCGCCCATCGCCCGGATGATCATTTCCTTGAACGGCGCCATGGGCTGCGAGCCGTCGATGACCAATACCACCTTTCCGGAAGGGTCCGTTTTCATCAGCCGCGGTTCACGGATGAGGAAGCGTTCACCGCTGGCTGCGAAGCGATCCTCACACCACACCAGCGGGACAGGTTCATAGGCATCCAGCCGCACCACGGGTCCGTCCGCCATCGCCGCGGAAACCGGCAGCGCCGCGGAGAGGGACCTGCCCTCCCCATCCCGCTGCGAGGCCAACCCCTTTCCTCCTGACAGGCGGAAATCACGGTCTCCCTGCAGCCACACGGCATGCTCCAGCTTCGGAACAGTGCCGAAGTTCCTCTCGACGATCCGTGGCAGATCCCAGGCCCCGTCCTGCAGCGGAGCGGTGATTCCCAACCTGATCTTCATGTCGCCCCGCGCAGGAACGGGGAAACACTGCACCAGCACCGTGTCCGGACCGACCATGGTGACCAGCACCGGATCCCGCCGCTGCACCACCGCGATCTCCTTGTAGGCGGCTTTCACCTTGGAGACGGTGCTGAACGCGGCTTCCCGCGGCTCTCCATTCACCCACAGCGTCAGGCGCGAAACACGGCCGCCCTCCGGCAAGCGGATCTGGCAACGGGCCTCCTGCGCGTTGCGGGCGCCATTGTGGAACACCATCGTCCATTCGCCGTAGCCGATTTCCGAGACGGAGTCGATGTGCCCGTCGAACCTGGATTCCTTCAGGTCCAGATGCTTCAGGCGGACGGCGACTTCATCCCCGCCGAGATGTTCGTCGAACTCGAACTGCGCCATCGGATCCTGCAGGCCCAGCAGGGCGCGCCCGCCCCTTTCCGGAGGCTTCACGGAATTGAACGGCCTGCCGGTCACGCGGAAGTAGATCCCGCGGGTTTTCCCGGGATCATTCCCCGGGGTCATCGCGTTGCCGAACAGGAAGCCACCCGACCGCACGCAGACCGACATCCAGCCGACGATGTCGGTGGCGAGGTCCGAGCTACGGCCCACCTCGTAGCAAGCCTTGAGCAAGGTCCGCTCCGAGTGGAAGGCACGAAGGCGGGCGACCGCAGCCTCATTCCCGGCGGCGGAGGCGGCGCTGTTCAGATTCACCCGTGTCCATGCCGCGGGGACCTCCAGCAGGCAGATGACGGCCAAGGTAAATGCCGCCCCGATCCTCCATCCACTCCGGAATCGCGCCAGAACCGGCGAGGAGTCCTTCACCCTCCGCGAGATGCGCCACGAAGCGAAGCCCGCCAGCACGGGGGTGAGCGGGATCATGCCGAAACCGAACCACAGCAGCCCCAGCAAGGACCAATGGATGACCGGGATGAAGAGCAGAGCGTAGAACCCGGAAGCCATCATCGCCACTCCCGCGGCCACGCCTTTCCATTTCACGTCCTTCGCCTTCGGAGCTCCCTTCAGCAACCACGCGTTCAGCGCGGGAACGGAGGCGACCAGCAGGATATGCCACACGGTCGGGATGGGATCGAACAGGACCGAACCGCACAGGGCCGTGAATACCTCCAGCAGGAGGATCAGCAAGGGAGCGACCACACCGAACGCCCAAACAAAGAAACTGCCCTGCGGCTTCTCCGCCGGCCGGGACACTGTCTCCGGAGCAGGCCGGTAGCCCGCATCCATGGCCCCGAGGATGGTCTCCAGGTGCATGAGGCCGATCATCTCCGCAGATTCCTTTTCCGCCTCCTCGAAGACATGGCGGCGCAAATCATCCTTCAGCTCCGCGGCGTCCTCACCCTCCAGATGCTCGCGCCGGGCGCGCTCCACGAGGTATTCGCTCAACCGTTGTTCCGCTTGTGGGGTCCACTGTTTCATGGGTGTTCGGGGCGTGGGTTTCTCAGGATGCTTGTCCGTTGCCGGGAATCCCTGATGAAGGATTCGTGAAATTTCCAAGATCCGCGACGCTGCGGCTCATCTGTCCGAAATAGACGTCCATCTCCTGGGCGAGGGCGCGGCCCGCAGCGGTGGCCAGGTAGTATTTCCGCGCGGGGCCTTCGCTGGACTCTTCCAGCCGGGTGGTGACCAGTCCCTGTTTCTTCAGCCGGGAAAGCAACGGATAGATCGACCCTTCCGCAACACCAATGCCGGGAACGGCCACCAGCGCCTTCACCAGCGCGTAGCCGTACCACTCCCGTCCGGAGAGCGCCTTGAGGATGCAGAGATCCAGAACGCCCTTCCGCATCTGGATGGTCCAGTTGTCGAAGGTCTCGCCCGGGGTGCCTGATGATGGAGGGGTGTCAGGCATGGTTCCGGTTGTTCGTTTCCCCCTTCTTCCCGGAGAGCCATTTGATGAATGCCATGATGGAGAGGATCAGCAGGAAAAGCAGCCAGACGCCCGCGGACATGTAGCGGGCCAGATCCTCCGCGAAAAACTCGCCGTCCATCGGCAACGGGTCCGTTGCCAGGCACCAGATGAACCAAGGGATGTAGATGGCCAGCCAGAGACCCACCCAGCCGCCCATGGCAACGAGCGTGGTGAGATAGGCAGGAGGCAACCAGCCGGGGATCCGCTTCAGCTCGGAGATTCCGGCGACCAATGCGGCGAACATCCCCGCGACGGCGAAATACTCCCAAGGATCCATTCCTGACCACGGGAGATCGCCCAGGCCCACCTTCCCGAACCCCTCTGCCAGACGCGCGACACCGAACCGCTCGTTGAAACCAAGGCCCGCCGCATTCCTGGCGGCCTCGCTCCAAAGCCCCAGCGCATAGGCCGCCAGCGAAAGAACGCTGACGGACAGAAGCATGGAACGGGACGTTTTCATCATTCAGCTTGGTAAGCTGTATGAATCACTACCTTTTTATGCAATGTAGTGGCAAGAAGATTTTGGAATGAGCTATTTTCAAGCTGCGGCAGCCCGCATCATGAGCCTCTGGGAGGATCCTTCACGCCTGCACCCCACCTCTGCCCCGCGCCGATCCCTCTCAGATGATGTGACGCACCCGCGGGGGCATCAGCCATTTCGGACGCCACTTGATGAAGCCGGACAGCGCCCAGACGGACAACACCAGCAACCAGACACCCGCTCCCATATAGCGGGCAGTGGAATCGGCGAAAAACTCTCCGTCCATCGGCAGAGGCTCGAAGACGAGCTTGAAGAGGAATATCGGGGCATAGAAGACCATCAGAAGCGCCTTCCACCCTCCAAGAACCACCAGCAGGGAAAGGTACCCCACCGGAAGCCATCGGGAGCCTCTGTCCATGCCTGCAAGTGCCGCCGCCATCACGGCCACCATGCCTCCGAAGGAAAGGAATTCCCAAACCTCGAACTGGATATCCTTGAGCTGCCTGAAGGTCAGTTTCCCCAGCCCTGCGGCCAACCGCCCGATCCCGAACCGCTCGCTGAATCCGAGTCCCTCCGCATTCCGTGCCGCTTCCCCCAAAACCGCTACGCCATGGGCGATCAACGAGATCAAGGTGCCTGAAACAAGCAGCAGTGGACGGGAAATATTCATGGGCTGGACGGGACAAAGATCAGTAATTGTTAATAATTTATCACCGGAAATGCAAATCAAAAATGCGCAGTTATGATGCACCACGCGCTATATTGAAGATTTCCCACTGTGACGGTCGGAGCCGGTCCAACCGCCTCAGATTCAATCCCACCGAGCCGGATGCGACCGCATCCGGGTATGATCCGCCACCGCCGACCGGCGGAGATCTCCAAGGTTCAGCCCATATCCGTCATTTCGACGAGATCAGCCATGACCGCTCGTGCCTGGCCGCGACACCTGGAGGCAGCTCGATCGGCCTCCGGTTCGCCAGATACCAGGCCAGCCCGGCAAGGCAGACGGCGGCAGACAGGACCAAGGTGGCGAATTTCATGACAGCAAGGAGTTGGCGGCGGCCATCAGGTCGACGGACGCCGCCGGCAATTCTCAGACCATTTCGATGCCATGGCGGGCGGCGATTCCGATCACGGTGTCCATGTCCGGACCATCCGGCAGGTCGAACGGCGCTTCACATTCCGGGAAGAATGTCTCCAGCCCCGGGGGATTGGCGAAGACATAGAGCTTGCCGTCCGTGTCTCCGATGTTGCGGAAGGCATGCGGCTTGCCACGGGGCAGGAAGACGGTGGTGCCGGGGCCACCCTCGCTCCACACGCCATCGGCGAAGAATGCGAAGCGGCCTTCGATGACGATGAGCAGCTCATCCTCGTTCCGGTGGATGTGGACGGGGGGCCCGTTGTCCGGTGGAGCGATGTAGTGCGCCCCGGTGAGCCAGCCATTCGACTGGCGGCCGGTGAGGAAGAAGCTGATCCGGCCGCCGAATGCCCCGATGAACCGGGCGTCACGTTCGGGATCGCGGAGGATGGTTTCCAGTGGTGCTGTGGGCATGGTGGTGGTCATTGCAATCAGGGGTTGGTGGTAACGTCCGGGATGGGAAATCGGGAAAAAGCGGCGCGTGGATCGGCTTTGATACGAGGTTCGCAGTAGCATCCGCATCTCCGGATCCTGCCGTCATCCACGGCCGCCGTCGATGGGACGGAAGAGCCATGTTCAGCGTTCCGTGTCCGCATCCGGCACCATCCGGGGCGCGACGGATGGCCACGACAGGCTCGCGGAGCCATTGCCGCCGATCCAGGTGAGCGTGTTGCCGCGGAAGACCGCATTGCCGGGGTTCACCGGCATTTCCGGCAATGGATAGAACCCAGGGAAGGCGATGCCGTTTTCCCGCACGATGGTGGTGCTGGTGCCGTCCGGGTGGACGCGCACCTCCGTTTCCGTGAAGGTGCCGTCCCCGGTCAGCTGGAACTGGGTCATGCGGCCGGTTCCGAAGTCGATCATCCCGCGGTTGCGGATGCGCTTCGGCAGGTAGGTGCCCTCCGTCTCCGGATCCACGGAGGACAGGTTGGAACCACCGGACCATGTGAATGTGGTGGAGGCATCCGGCTTGTAGGTGCCGGTGGCGGACACCGTGCCATGGCAGTCCTCCATGTTGGCGAACATGCGGGGGAGATGCTGCAAGGGCATCTCCGGATTCCCCCGGCTGCCGCGGATGTCCGCGCGGAACTTCACGTTCATCTCCAGCTTCGCGGTCAGCGCGCCATGGGATCTCAATTCATAGGTGAAAGGAACGCTCCACTCCGTGATGGGCACCACGTTGCTGCGCGTGGTGAAGTTCTTCTTCATGATCACCTCGATGTTGCCAATGGGCGGTGATGACGGCATGCGGATGGTGATGCCGGAGAATGGCTCCCAGCGGACGACATTCATCCTCTGTCCTCCCCAGCGCACCTCATACAGCGCCTCACCCGGATCGTCGCCGAAGTCCCCTTCAATCAGGAATTTCGTGTATGGCTCGGTCAATCCCTTGCCCTCGTGGATCACGCGCATGATGGCGGGGCGCAGGATGTAGGCGGGCTTCGTTTCGTGGTGCTTCCACAGTAGCTTCGCGTTCGGGTGGTTCTGCTTGGGGAACTTCGGGCTGGGGTCGTAGTCGTACTCGAACGCGCTCATCCACCAGCGGATGGTGCCCAGTGCGAAGGGCCGCTCCTTCGGCGTGGACACCGGCGGCTCCTCATTCATGCCCAGCAGCCTGTCGAATATCTTCAGGAAAGGCGTTCCGCTCTGGGGACCGGAGAGCCAGCTCCAACTACCGTAGGAACCCGCATTGGCATCGATGAATCCCTGCGCCAGTTCCTCGCCGCCCCCATAGCAGGCATCGATCAGGACCAGCGAGTTGTCCGCGAAGCGCAGGCGCTTGCGCACGAACTCCGAGGTGATGGAGTAGTAGGGCTTGTTCTCCGCATCCGCGGAGAAGACGAGTTCGCGGTCCTCGATCATCGCCTTGAATGGCCCGTCGTTGAGCGCGTCCGTCGCCGGTTGGTAGGTGACGAGCGAGATGCCGATGCTGCCGTCCTTTTTCCGGTACGGCACGCCATGGGACTGCCAGAACAGCACCGCGATGGGCTTCACGCGGGACCAGTTGAGGAGCTGCTGGACCGTCGTGCTCATGTAATTCGTCGCGTTGTAGTTCCGTGATGAAAGCCAACCCGCGATGGTGGGGGCGGAGTTCGGAAAGGTGCTTTCGAGGGAGAATGCGGTGATGGCATGGTCCGTGGACGGCAGGTTGTGTCCCGTCGTTTCCCCAGCGGCCCGCGGGGAGTAGGCGGGTGCTCCCATGGCCATTGCCGGACCACCGGACGCAAGCATGCTTCGGCCCGGAGTCATCGTGGCTGCGGTCTCGATCGACGGCCCGTTGTAGCGGCGCGGTGCGGCCAGCAGGGTGGCGCTGGTTCCGTCCGTGAAAGTCACGGATACATTGTCGGCGGGCGGGATGATTTCCGTGGACTGCACCAGCGGACTTTGCATCGCCCATGCGCTCACGTTCGCCTGCCATTGTTCGATGGGCAGGGACTGCCACTCCTTCATCTTCGGGGAGGCCGCGGTGAGGAAATCCAGCTTCGCCCGGGAGCTGATGCGGTCCCCGTAGGTCACGTAGTACAGACCATCACCGGACAGCTCCACGGACGGCAGTGCGGTGGCGGTCCCGGTTTTCACGCGGGCAAAGACCTTCCCGCCGGGCTGCGGAGGGAGGCGGAACATGAGCTGCGCCGCACGCCCGTCGATGGCACCGGCGATCATCGGCCGCCAGGTGGCGGTGGCGGAGAGATCATCGGAGATTTCCAGCACCGCGTGGCGCGAACCGGCGGGAACATCCACCTGGACGGTGAACTGGCCCAGGGCATCGAAGGCCGCGCTCCGGTTCACCGGCTCGGCGGACAGGGCCATGACCGCGAGACAGAGACTGATCACGTAGATGATGAGGAGATGGATGTTCATGATGGGATGCCCGGGTTGCTGCGGGCGGTCGGTGATAAGGGGAAATCCGCCATCCGGTAAATGGGCCGAAAGGTCCAGCAGCCGCGCCTTTCCTTCCGCCCGCGCCCGCGTCATAAAGGGCACATGGACTCCCACACAGGCGGCATCGACGCACTCTCCGGCAGCGCGGAGTGGTTCCGCCTGCTATTCGAGCGGAGCACCGATGCGATGAACCTCATGGATCCGGAAACGATGGAGTTCGTCGCAGGCAACGAGGCGTTCTTCCGTGCCACCGGGCTGCCGCCGGAGAAAGTCATCGGCCGCACGCTGATGGACATCTGCCCGGAATATCAGGCGGACGGCAGGACCACCGAAGCGGCCGCGCGCGAAACCATGCGGCTGGCGATGGAGAAAGGAAGCCACCGCACGGAATGGCTGACCCGCCGCGGCGACGGGGTGGATGAATTCATCGACGTGGTGGCCACCAGCCTGCCCTCCGGCGGGCGGACGCTCATCCTCAGCACCGCCCGCAACATCGACGGCAGCAAGCGGATGGAAGCGGAGCTCCGCCTTTCGGAAACCCGCTGGCACCGCGTCTTCGAACAGATCCCCATGAGCATGCAGATTTTCGCTCCGGATGGTTCCACCCGGCAGGTGAACCGTGCTTTCGGGGAGCTCTTCCAGCTCATCATGGAGGACCTCAAGGATTTCAACATCCTGCAAGACCACCAGCTCGAGGAGGCCGGCCATATGGACAAGGTCCGGCGCGCGTTCGGCGGTGAAGTTTCCGTGATACCGCCGATCCCCTTCCAGTTGAAAACCGCGCCGGACCAGGAGGGGAAGGGCGTTCGCTGGATCGGATCGACGATGTTCCCCGTGTTCGACCCTGCGGGCCGCATCATCGAGGTGGTGTGCGTCCATGAGGACCACACCGCGCGGAAGATCGCTGAGGACGAGGTGCGCCAACTCAACCAGACGTTGGAGCAGCGCATCGCGGAACGGACCGCGGAACTCGTGATCTCCGAGGAGCGGTTCAAGCAGCTCTTCAGGTTTTCCCCGCTTGGCATGGCCCAGGTGGATGAACAGGCCCGCTTCCAGCAGGCGAACCCGGCGTTCTGCGAGCTGGTGGGCTATGACATCTCCGAGTTGGGGGAAATGAGTTACTGGGACATCACTCCGGAGCGCTACTACGACGGACAACGTAGTTCCATCGAGGCCCTCGGGCGCACCGGCCGCTTCGGTCCCTTTGACAAGGAGTACATCCACAAGGACGGCCGGCGCATCCCCGTGCGGCTGAATGGCGTTCGCGTCGTCTCCTCCACCGGCGAGGTGCAGGTATGGGGCATCGCCGAGGACATCTCCGCCCGCCACGCCGCGGAGAGCGCGCTCCGCGAGTCCGAGGAGAAATTCAAGGCACTGTTCGAGTTTTCTCCGCTGGGCATGGCACGGGTGAACTGGGAAGGGGACCTGATCCAGGTGAACGAATCCTTCGGCAGGATGATCGGCTACACGCCGGAGGAGGCCACCGCGCTGAGCTACTGGGACATCACCCCGCGCAAGTATGAGGAGCAGGAAAAGCTCATCCTGGAGCTCGTCGCCCGCGAGGGGCGCTTCGGTCCGTTCGAAAAGGAATACATCCACCGTGACGGCCACCTCGTGCCCATCGTCATCAACGGAATGAAGATCCGCGGGCTGAACGGAGAGGATGAGTTGTGGGGCATCGTCGAGGACATCACGCCACGCAGGCAGGCGGAACAGGCGATCCGCGAGTCGGAGAAAAAATTCCGCACACTGTTCGAGTCGTCCAGCCAGGGGGTGATGCTGCATGACGAGAACCACCGCTTCTCCGAGGTGAACCCCGCCGCCGCGAAAATTCTGGGAAGGGCGCCGGAGGATTTCATCGGCATCCATCCATCCGAAATCGCGCCGGAGTACCAGGCGAACGGAGAGCTTTCAGAAACCGTCGCCCGACGGGAGATCGGCAGATGCCTGGAAACCGGACTGTCGCAGTTCGAGTGGACCCACTGCCACAAGGACGGACATGAACTCCAGCTCGAGGTGACGCTCAACCGCATCCCCCATGGGGAAAAGAACATCATGCAGGCGTTCATCACGGACATCTCCGCAAGGAAGCACGCGGAGATGGAGTTGAAGCGGTCCCTGGAGCGCGAGCGGGAGCTGAACCAGCTCAAGAGCAACTTCGTCTCCATGGTCTCCCATGAGTTCCGCACGCCGCTGGGCATCATCCAGTCGTCCGCGGAGATCCTCGACGACTACCTCGACCAACTGGAAGCCGCCGAGCGCGGCGAGCAGCTCCAGTCCATCATCAAGAACTCCCGCCGGATGGCGGGCCTGATGGAGGACGTGCTGCTGCTGGGCCGGCTCGACTCCGGGCGCATGGAGTTCGTGCCGCGGCCGCTCGATCTCGCCGCGCTGTTCCGGCGGCTGGTCGATGAGGTCCGCTCCACCACCGACGCCCGCCGCCCCATCGAGTTCTCCACCACCGATCTCCCGGAGGAAGCCATGGCCGACGAGCGGCTGCTGCGCCACATCCTCCTCAACCTGTTGAACAACGCGGTGAAATATTCGCCGGACGGGACGCCGGTGACATTCCGCGCGTCGGCCACGGATGGACTGCTTCGCTTCGTGATCCGCGATGAAGGAATCGGCATCCCGGAAGAGGATTTGCCTTCGTTGTTCGAAGCATTCCGCCGGGGATCGAATGTCGGCCAGACACCCGGCACGGGCTTGGGCCTCGTCATCGTCAAACAAAGCGTGGAACTCCACCGCGGCGACATCTCCGTGGAAACGCGGCAGGGTGCGGGCACCACTTTCACCGTCACCATCCCACTTTCATGAAAACGATCCTGATTATCGAGGACGAGCCGGAGATGCGCCGCAACCTCGCGACCATCCTGCGCCTGGAGAAATACCATCCCGTATCCGCGGAGAACGGCCGCACCGGCGTTGAGGCCGCCCTGCGGGAAAAGCCGGACCTCATTCTCTGCGATGTCATGATGCCGGAGCTGGACGGCTACGGCGTGCTCCGCGAACTGCGGGCGGACAAGACCACGGAGGCGACCCCTTTCATCTTCCTGACGGCCAAGGGTGAGAAACCGGACATCCGCTCCGGGATGAACCTCGGCGCCGACGACTACCTCACGAAGCCCGTCGCCAAGGCCGAGCTGCTCGCCGCCATCGCATCCCGGCTGAGGCGCGCGGAACAGACGACCGTGCCCGCCTTCGATCCTGATTTCTCCTCGGCCGCGCCGCTGGAGAGGGCATTCGGCCTCACGCCGCGCGTCGCGGAGACATTGCTCTGGCTCGCACAGGGGAAAACCAACGGCGACATCGCAACGATCCTCGGCATCAGCGAAAGCACCGTAAAGAAGCACGTGCTGGAGATCTTCGGCACGCTGAATGTCGAGACCCGGACCGCCGCGTGCCTGATCGCGGTCGAGGCCCTGAGCGGAAACTGACGTCCGCTTTCCCGGCAACAAAAAGGGCGGCACGAATGCCGCCCTTTCCTGAGATTTGGAGAATCAGACTCCGTACCGATCAACCGCGGTTGCTGCGGTCCTCGACGCTCGGCCCCTTGGCAGCGCGCTTGCGGGCGTTGGCGTCCAGGATGCGCTTGCGGAGACGGATGTTCTTCGGGGTCGCTTCCACCAGCTCGTCGGCATCGATGTATTCGATGGCGCGCTCGAGCGAGAAGCGGACCGGAGGGGTGAGCTTGGAGGTCTTGTCCTTGCCGGAGGAGCGCATGTTGTCCAGGTGCTTCTCCTTGACCGGGTTCACCGGCAGGTCGCCGACGCGCGGGTTTTCACCGACGAGCATGCCGGCATAGACCGCGTCGTTCGGGCCGACGAAGAGGATGCCGCGCTCTTCCAGAGCCTGCAGCGAGTAGGTGGTCGCCGCGCCGGAATCCATGGAAACCAGAGTGCCGGTGGTGCGGGTGACGATCTCGCCGGCGTGCTCCGCGTATTCCTTGAAGAGGTGGGACATGATGCCGTGGCCGGAGGTCAGGTTGACCAGCTCCGTCTCGAAGCCGATGAGGCCGCGGGTCGGGATGGACGCCTGGATGAACACGCGGCCGGAGGCCTCCGTGTCCATGTTCTCCAGCAGGCCCTTGCGGTTGGAGATGCTCTTGAGGATGCCTTGGGCGTAGTCGCCGGGAGCTTCCACGTAGAGGGTCTCGAACGGCTCGAGCAGCTTGCCGTTCTCATCGCGGCGGTAGATCACGGTCGGACGGGAGACGCAGACCTCGAAGCCCTCGCGGCGCATCTGCTCGACGAGAACGGCGATCTGCATGGCACCCCGGGCGGAGACACTGAATACACCGGCCTGATCCGTGTCCTCCACCTGGATGGAGATGTTCGTCTTCAGCTCGTGCATGAGGCGCTCGCGGATGGCGCGGGAGGTCACGTGCTTGCCTTCCTTGCCGGCCAGCGGGCCGTCGTTGATGGAGAACTGCATGGACACCGTCGGCGGGTCGATCTCGACGAACGGCAAGCCTTCCATATCGGCGGCACCGGCGAGGGTCTCACCGATGTCCACGTTGTCGATGCCTGCGGCGACACCCACGATGCCACCGGCGGAGCAGCCTTCGGAGTCGGTGGTGGCCAGACCGGAGTAGCTGAAGGTCTTCATGACCTTCGACTGTTGCTTGGTGCCGTCCTTGCGGATCAGCCAGACGGTGTCGCCCTTCTTCACGCTGCCACCGAGGACCTTGCCGACGGCCACACGACCGACGAAGTTGTCCCACTCGATGTTGGAGACGAGCATGGAGAACGGTGCTTCCGGATCGGCCTTCGGCTCGGGGATGAACTCGACGATTTTCTTGAGGAGGGGGATGCAGTCCACCTTCTCGTCATCCGGCTTGTCCATGAAGTAGCCGTCACGGGCGGAGCCGTAGGCGAAGGGGGCGTTGAACTGGTCTTCGGTCGCGTCCAGGTCGAGGAACAGCTCCAGCACCTGGTCATGCACCTTCATCGGGTCGGCCAGCGGGCGGTCGATCTTGTTGATGACGACGATCGGCTTCAGGCCTTCGGCGAGAGCCTTGCGGAGAACGAAGCGGGTCTGGGCCTGCGGACCGCCAAAGGCGTCCACGACGAGAAGCACGCCGTCCACCATCTTCATCACGCGCTCCACTTCCGCGCCGAAGTCGGCGTGGCCCGGGGTGTCCACGATGTTGATCGTGTAGCCTTCCCAGTGGATGGAGGTGTTCTTCGCCTTGATGGTGATGCCCTTTTCCTTCTCGAGGTCCATGGAGTCCATCGCGCGCTCCTGCTGCGCCTGGTTCTCACGGTAGGTGCCTCCTGCCTGGAGGAGTTGGTCAACGAGGGTGGTCTTCCCATGGTCAACGTGGGCGATGATGGCGAGGTTTCGGATCTTGAGTGACATGGGAAAAAACGACGATGAGTGGACCTCCCGGTTCGGGCGGGGCCGGGGCTATGCACGCTTTTTCCGCCGCTGGCAAGGCGTGATTTTCAAGCTTTTCCGGCGAATCCGTCTCAATTCACGGCTTCCCCGACCGGACTTCCGGACGCGTAGGCCATTTTCCGGTCCCGTCTTTGGAGCAGAATCACGCAAAAGAAGGACAGCATGAACAGGAGCATGGAGAGCAGCAGGCCCTCCAGCATCGTGGTGAGATAGATCGACCCGAAGGACACATTTCCAAGCCGCGGGACATCCGGCTCGAACTGAGCTGGAAACGCTCCGATCTCGGCAATGGTCCGCAGTGAATCCACGATCACGGACGCCCCGAAGCCGCACCAGAAATCCGGAGTGAATGGCACCCCCATCCCGGTGGTGACGGCCAACAGGCTGCCTCCCGAAATCAACGACCGCGTTTTCGTCCCGAGCTTGAGCGCCCGCGAGAGGATACTGTCGCCATCCGCCAGCGGACGGACCACCGAAGTCACCACGGCATATAAAAGGATGAACGAAACGATGGCGGACATCATGGCGAGGATGGCGACGCCGCTCTTCCACAGGCCCAGCCAGCCGAGGGCGATCGCCAGACTCGGCAGGGCATTGAGCGTGCAGTGGAGGGACCAGAAGCGCAGTTGTCGCGGGAGCACCTCCCTGAGTGTTTTGCTGCCCATGACCGGATAGCCTACCCGGATGGATGAAGATCCGATGAAAGTCCGGCAAAAAGCACGCGAAGCTTCGTTTCCTGTCTCCGCAAAATTCTTCCCATGTTCTGTTCCGGGCCTAAGGTGCGGTTCCTCCAACCATCGTCCCATGAGCTATTCCCTGATCCTCACCCACCCCGGCGGCTCCCACAAAGACGAGTTCCTCGCCTGCTGCCTGCTCATCTCCGTCCACCAAGCGCCCGTCGTGCGCCGTGAGCCAACCCAGGAGGATCTGGATGACCTTTCCACGGCCGTGGTGGATGTCGGGGGCGAGCATGACCCCGCGCGCGGAAACTTCGACCACCACCAGTTTCCGAAGGATCACCCGCCGATGTGCGCGCTGAGCCTGGTGATGATGGATCTGGGCGTCTATGATGATGGCCGCGCGTTCTGCGACTGGCTGGAACCCGCCGAATGGTTCGACACCCGCGGTCCGGTGGAGACCGCCCGCTGGCTGGGAGTGGAACGGGAGACACTGTCGAAGCTCCAGTCACCCGTGGATCTGACGCTGTTGCGCCGCTTCGCCTCCTCCACCGCGCTCGCGCCGGGCGACACACTTTGGGAAGCGATGAAGTGGATCGGTGATGACCTCCTTTCCTACCTGCGGAACCTGCGCGAGCGGCTGGACTACATCTCGCGGACCGCGCAGGTCTGGGAGATCGCTCATGAGGCCGGCCCGTTCCGGGTGCTGGCCATGCCACGCACCGAGCCGCTGCCGGACGAACCATCCTCCGGGATGGGACGCTACATCCAGTCCCTGCCGCCGGAGGAGCAGGGCATCGCCGGGCTGGTGTATCCGGACCGCCGCGGCGCGGGCTACGCGCTTTCCCGCCACAATGACCATCCCGGCCTGGACTTTACCCGCATCGGGGAGGAGGCGGACGTTCATTTCGCCCATGCCCGCGGGTTCGTGGCAAAGACATCCGCCACGGATGCGGAGCGGCTCAAGGAGCTGCTGTCCCGTTCCTGGGTCTGAGAAAACACCGGCAGGACCATTCCAAAATAGCCCCTTGCGGCATCCCGCATCGTTCCTAAGTTAGCAACATCTATGCTTCACGCCGCCGCTCCCAGCCTGCCGGACTACCTCCGCGAGGAGATCCTCCTCCACCCGGAGAACCGCAAGTTCCCCCCGTTCAACCTCACCCGGCTCCTCGACACCGTCTTCACCCCGACCGAGGGCTGTCGCGTCTGTATCCTGATCGACTTCGATGAACCCGCGGGACTCATCAAGGACTTCGCCTTCCTCAACGAAGAAGACTTTCCCGTCCAGAAGAACGCCCACAAGCACTTCTACGAGGGCCTCAGGAAGGGCAGCATGGAGAAACTGGGCATGAAGGGCGGGGAGATGTTCGCCTACAAATGCACCTACGGCTCCAACCTGGACCTGGCGGACGACGTCTGGGACACCGCGGGCAACCACCTGTCCCTGGACCGCGACATTTACCCGAACTACGACATCATCCTCTGCATCTCCACCTACTCCGCAACGGCTCCGCTCACCGCGAAGTGCAAGGAGTACGGCTTCCGCGGCGCGACGCTGCACGGGCTGAATGACATCATCCTGAACAGTGGTCTGGCCGTGGACTACCATGAGGTCTCCCGCGACGCGGAAAAACTCCGCACCGCGCTGACCAAGGCGGACTCCATCGAGATCGACTTCGCCCTGGAGGACGGCCGCGTGCTCACCGCTTGGCTCGGCCTGGGCAACCAGGAAGCGCAGAAATCCCACGGCCTGTGCAATGGCCGGACCCCTGACGTGGCGAACCTTCCTGCCGGGGAAGTCTATTTCGTCCCGAACGACGCCCGCGGCCAGTTCCCGATGAAGTATGAGGACGGCACGCTGGGTGTGCTGGAGGTCACGGACCGCCGCATCATTTCCTCCACCCTCATCGCGGGCAACCAGGCCACCATCGACGCCCACAACGCCCGCCTCAAGGATGACCCGATGACCGGCACCCTGGGCGAGCTGGGCTTCGGCACCCAGGTGCTGCCCGTGTCAGGCGCGGACATCCAGGACGAGAAAGTTCTCGGCACCTGCCACCTCGCCACCGGCCGCGACGACCATCTCGGCGGCGACATCATCCCGGAGATGTTCAAGAAGCACGAGAACTCCACCCACGACGACATCCTGTTCGCGCCCCACAAGACGCCGAACTTCAACATCAGCCAGGTCCGGATGAAGCGCGGTGAACAGCGGGAGGTGCTCATCGAGAATTTCCGCCCGTCACGCTACCTCATGGACGCCCTCGCGGAAGGCCATTGAAAAGTTCTCGCACCTGCGGCGTTCCGGCCGCAGATTTCCCATTCCGCCTCCCAACCCATGCGTGAAACCCTGATCGTCATCGGCTTGTTTGTCCTTGCCGTTGCGCTGCGCAGTTCCCGGCAGTTCGTACTGAGGAAGCTGGGGGCCGCCCTTTTTCTCGGCGCTACCTTCTTCCTGTTCTACTTCGTCAGCGGAAAGATTGTGGTCGGGGCCATGGGGGCTGGGATGTGGTTCCTGCTACCGTGGATCGAGTTGCTCACCCGCGTCCGGCGGATGAAGCTGCCGCTCGACAACCGGCTTTCCCACAAGTCGCTGCCGAACCCATCCCATTTCCCGAATGCGACGGAGGCCGCCTCCGCCATGGATGAGGCAGGGTTCGAGCATGTCTCCGACTGCGGCTGGGAATGGGCGGGCATGCAGCAGTTCTTCCGCCTGTTCTGGCACCCGGAGGAACGGGCCATCGCCGCGGTATGCCTCTGCGAGCAATGCGACGTCACCTTCGCCTTCATCTCCATCACCTCCCATGACTCGAAGGGCAACATCTGGAGGACGACGAACTTTCCCTTCGCCCCCACCCTCCGCTGTCCTCCCAACGTCCGATGGAACCATGTCCCCTGCGAACGGAGCTGCTTCCACCAGATCCTCACCAACCATCAGGAATTCCTGCTCCGGATGAAGGTCGCGGATGACCTCCGCATGCCAGATCCCGAGGTGATCGAAGACAGCATCGAAAAGGAGATGCGCAGCCAGGTGGAGCACAACCTCGCCTCCGGCATCATCCGCCTGACAGGTGACGGCCATTTCAAATACTCGAAGCGCGGCCTGTTCTTCCTCTGGGGCCAGTTCGTGAAGGATATGATCCGTCTCTGCTGAGGATCAGGAATCACTGTTCCAGCAGAAGCAATTCCAATCCGCTGAACTGTTGGAAATCCGCATCGAATGAGACGATCCGGTGGTTTCCCGACAAAGCGAACGCCGCGAGGTACGCGTCCGTCCAAAGCCTCTGGGAAAACTCCAGCGACTCAAAATGGATTTCCACATCGTCCGGTTCCTTGAGAAACGTGACCTCTGGCAATGCACGGAAAGTCCGGTAGATTTCCCAAGCTTCCGTTCTCGTATATGGTCGGCCCGCCATGACCTTGGGGTGCGTGACCAACCGGAGGAACCCCATCATCGTCACACGGCAGAAGGCCAGTCCTTCCGGCCTCAGTCCACCCCAATAGGCTCTCGCCGGCCGATGGAACGCGTGGTCGCTATCCGCCAGCGCCAGCCAAACATTGACGTCCGGCAGATCAATGGTGGAGACCATCAACATCCTCCTTGTCCAGAATCTCCTGCAGTTCCGCGTTGGACAGAGCAGGAGCGGTACTCCCTTTGGATTCACGGAAAACCGGCAAAGGACTTCTGGAGAGAGGCTTTCCGTCGGCCACCTGCTGGCCACGAAGTCCTGCTACGATGTATTTCTCCACCAATTCCTTCATCTTGACCCCCTCTTGGGCTGCCCGGATCTTTAAATCCCGGAAAATGGGATCAGGCAAATCCAAGGTTGTTCTCATTCTTGGATATTCGCATCAAAATGCCTAAACGTAAAGCATCCATTCAAGGCACGATCGTCTCCGGCAGCCCGAAGGTCCCCCGGATTTCCGCGTAGAGCTTCACATATTCCGCTTCCAGACGGGCCGCGAACCGGCGGCGGCCTTCTTTGGTATGGTCCCCCGGCTCCGCCTGCAGCGGCTCGCCGACCAGCATCCACAACGTGCCCCTTTTCGCGGGAAGCCAAGGACCGACATTTCTCAAACGATCCGTCCCCAACACCACCACCGGCACAACCGGACACCCGGAGCGGGCCGCCAGCGTGCAGACCCCGCGCTTCACCGTCGCGCCCCTCAGGACGGAACGCTCACCCTCCATGACCTCTCCTTCGGGGAAAATACCGACCACTTCACCGCGACCGAGGCGCTTCAGCCCTTCGCGGATGGTTGGCAGGGCGGCCCCACCGCGATCCACACGGAACGCTCCCCCATGGTAGAGCACCTTACGGGAAATCCAGTTCTGGAAAAATTCGATCCTCGATACCCAACTGACCCGTCTCGCCAGAACCGCGCTGACCACAATGGGATCGAGATGGCTCACATGGCTGACCGCCACCAGCATCCCGTCCTCGATTCCTGCCATCTTTTCCAGACCACAGGTATGGATCCGCATGGTGCATTTGAAAATGCCCAACCAGAACACCCGGCAGGCATCATAGAAACGGCCCGGTGTCTTTGAGTGGGAAACCGGGATGCTGAGCGCCCGCAGGCGCTTCCTGTCCGGTACCCCCGGAACCCCAACAAGCCGGGGACACGAATCCACCGGCAACGCAATGTCTGAAACCACTTCCATTCGGGCGGCGCAGCCCATAACATGCCGCTGGGGCATTCTGCAAGTTTCTTCCGGTTACCACACGCTGGAAAACCGGGAATACCCGTCCAAAAAGCTCCGGATCCCCTTTTGGGGTTTGCTTGATATTTAGGATTTGTTTTACATTTCCGCCAGCGCAGGGGAAATCCCCCTCTTCCCCGGCGATTCGCGCTTTTCTGATCGTCGCTCCCACTGAATTTCCCACGTGTCCAGATCCCTCAAAATTCTCATCGCCTGTGGTGGCACCGGTGGCCACTTGTTTCCCGGGATCGCCGTGGCGGAGGCCCTCAAAGCGGGCGGGCATGATGCGATGCTGCTGATCTCCGAGAAGAAGATCGATTCCCAGGCATCCGCGAAATACAGCCATCTCCGCTTCGAGCGGGTGCAGGCGGTTGCCAAGCCGGCGACCACCTCCCCGAAGATGATCCCCTTCCTCATCAAGCTCTGGAAGGCCATCGGCCACTCGAAGAAGCTGATCCGCGACTACCAGCCGGACGCGGTGCTGGGAATGGGAGGCTTCACCTCCCTGCCGCCGGTTTATGCGGGGCACAAACTGGGGCTGAAGACGTTCATCCATGACTCGAACGCGCGGCCGGGCCGGGCGAACGTGCTGACCAGCCGCTTTTGCACCCAGGTCTTTCTGGGTCTGGAGCCTGCCAAAGCGTTCTTCCCCCGGCACAATCCGGAGCTGACCGGCACACCGGTCCGGCCGGAGATCCTGGCCCTGCCCAGCCGGGAAGAGGCCGCAGCGAGATTCGGCTTGGACCCTGCCAAACCGACCATCGTGGTCACCGGGGGCAGCCAAGGGGCCCAGGGCCTGAACCGTCTCTGCGCGGAAGCAGGCAACCTTCTGCCGGTGAACTTCCAGGTCCTCCACATCGCCGGAAACCTTGATTTCGAGGCGGTCAGCAAGATCGCCGGAGGGCGGGAGAACCACAAAATCCTGGGATTCTGCGACCAGATGCCGTCGGCCTATGCCGTGGCGGACCTGATCATTTCCCGGTCCGGGGCCTCAAGCCTGACGGAAATCGCCATTTCCGGGATCCCATCCATCCTGGTGCCGTTCCCGTTCGCGGCGGACGACCACCAGACGAAAAACGCGGAAGTTTTCGCCAAAGCGGGCGCCGCGCATCTCATCCAGCAGAAAGACCTGGACGCCGCCACCCTCGCCGGAATGGCGACGGGGATTTTGACAGACTTGCAAACCCGTGAGCGCATGGCACAAGCCGCCCGCGCACTTGCGATCCCGGACGCCGCGGATCGCGTCTGCCGCGCCATCGAAGCCACCGTCTCCCCATCATGACCGATCTCAGCCAGCGCCTCACCGACCGCAGCAACCCGCTGCACATCCACCTCATCGGCGTCGCCGGTTCGGGCATGAGCGGCCTCGCGCTGCTGCTCCTTGGCATGGGCCACCGGGTGAGCGGCTGCGACCGTGTGACCACCCGGGAAACGGAGCGGATGCAGAAGATCGGCCTGGAGTTCTGGTCGCCGCAGACCGGGGAAGCCGTGAAGGACGCTGACCTGGTGGTGTATTCCTCCGCCATCCGTCCGGAAAATCCCGCCTACGCCGCCGCTGTGGATGCGGGCATCCCCCTGCTGCGCCGCGCCGAGTGCCTGGCCGCCATCCTCCACACGAAGAAGGGCATCGTCATTTCCGGAACGCACGGGAAAACCACGACTTCCTCCATGACCGCGCACGTGTTGCGTGAGGCCGGACAGAAACCCAGCCACTACGTCGGCGCGGAGATCCCGATCCTGGGCGCGAACGCGAAATGGTCGGAAGACGGCACCCACATGGTGGCGGAAGGGGATGAGAGCGACGGCACGCTGGCCCTCTACCACCCGGAACACTCGATCATCCTCAACATCGAGGCGGAGCATCTCGATTTCTACCGCGATCTCGACCACATCAAGGAGGTCTTCACGAAGCTGGCGGACCAGACCACCGGCAAGATCGTCTTCTGCGCGGAAGATCCGGTCGCCCATGAAATCTGCTCGGGACGGCCGAATGCGATCTCCTACGGCTGGGACGACGCGGACTACACCGCGTCCGACATCCGCGACCTGAAAGGCTCATCCGCCTTCTGCGTGATGAAGAACGGCGAGCCGCTGGGCGATGTGGAACTCGGCATCCCCGGAAACCACAATATCCTCAACGCCCTCGGCGCGATCGCGCTGGCGGACTGCTGCGGCGCGGAATTCGCCAAGGTGGCGCGTGCCCTCGCCACTTTCGCCGGAGCGAAGCGGCGCTTCGAGACGAAGTACCTCTCGAAGGACTACCGCATCGTGGATGACTACGGCCACCATCCGTCCGAGCTGGCGGCGACGCTGCAGACCGCCCGCTCGCTGAAGCCCGGCCGCGTTGTCGTCCTGTTCCAGCCCCACCGCTACACCCGCACCCAAGCGCTCGCCGATGATTTCGGCAAGGTCCTGCAGGCGGCGGACCGGATTTTCATCACGGATGTCTATGCCGCTTCCGAAAAGCCGATCGAGGGCATTTCCGGGCAGACCTTGGTCGATGCCGTGGAAAAACATGGCGACATCCGGGTGACCTATGTGCCGGATCTGGCGACCGCCCACCACGCCGTCGGCAACGCGCTGGAGCCGGGGGATCTCCTCATCACCCTCGGTGCGGGGAACGTCCATGAGATCGGGACGAAGATCTCCGCGGATCTCAAGGTGCTCGAGGAAATGCGCGCCCTGATGCCGGAGGGCGAAATCGAGGGCCGTCTCTACGAGCCGATGAAGAAGCACACCACCATGCTCGTCGGCGGACCGGCGCAGTATTGGATGGAGCCGCACAGTTTCTACGCCTTCGCCTTCCTCGTCAGCTATTGCCGGGAGCGCGGCATCCCGGTACGGGTGGTCGGCCGGGGGTCGAACCTGCTGGTGCGCGACGGCGGCATCCGCGGTGCTGTCATCCACCCCAGCGGCGGTGTGTTCTCCGAGGTGACCGTGGACGGCAAGGGCCATGTCACGGCGGGTGCCGGGGTCCGTCTGAAGAAACTCGCCAGCGCGGCAGGAGGACACGGCATCGGCGGATTCGAATGGATGGAGGGCATCCCCGGCAATGTCGGCGGCGCTCTCCGGATGAACGCCGGTGCTATGGGATCGGAAACCTTCGATCAGGTGGTGCGCGTCACCTTCCTGGATGAGGACGGCGTGATCCGCACCCGGGAGCGGGACGAGATCGTCGCCAGCTACCGGAACGTGCCGGAACTCCGCCGCAACTTCGCGCTCCAGGCCGTCTTCAAGGGCAAGCCTGACAAACCTGAAAACATCAAGGCCCGCTGGGAAGAATCCCGCGAAAAGCGCCGTAGTTCACAGCCCATCGCCGCATCCGCCGGATGTGTCTTCAAGAATCCGGAAGTCATCGCGGCGGGCCGCCTGGTGGACTCCATGGGCCTGAAGGGCACGTCCGTCGGCAAGGCCGCCGTTTCCGAATCCCACGGCAACTTCATCGTCAACACCGGTGGTGCCTCCGCCACCGAGATCCTCACCCTCATCGAATCCATCCAGGCCAAAGCCAAAACCGAGCGCTACGTCGACCTCGAAACGGAGGTCAAGATCCTCGGCGAAGACGAACCCGATTTCTGAAAGCCATGCTCCAAGGAAAGAGAATCGCCGTCCTGATGGGTGGCCCCGGCGCCGAGCGCGAGGTTTCACTCGCCACCGGCAAGGCCATCCACAAGGCGCTCACCGACGCCGGCCATGACGCGGTCACCGTGGACGTGACCGGCACCACGGTCGATCTGCCGGAAGGCACCGACCTCGCCTTCAACGCCATCCACGGCACCTTCGGCGAAGACGGCCAGCTCCAGGATTTCCTGGAAGCCAGGGGCATCCCCTACACCGGTGCGGGCTCCGCGAGCAGCAAGCTCGCCATCGACAAGTCCCTCGCCAAGGAACGCTTCGTGGCGGCGGGCGTCCCCACCGCCCGTTCGGAGGTCCTTGTCCTCTCACCCGGCCTGCTGCCGAACCCCACCATCAAGGCGCCGCTGGTCATCAAGCCGCCGCTGGAAGGCTCCAGCGTGGGCATCCAGATCGTGAAAGTGCAGGATGACGTGCCCACCGCGCTGCTGAAAGCCGCGGAGAAATACGGCGTCGTGCTCCTCGAGGAATTCATCGAGGGCAGGGAACTGACCGTGGGCATCCTGGATGGCACCCCGCTGCCCGTCGTCCACATCATCCCGCCGGACGGCGACTACGACTTCTCCAGCAAATACCCCTGGCTCTCCGGCGGAAAAGGCAGCCAGTACATCTGCCCGGCTGATCTGGATGAGGAAACGACCCGCTCCGTGCAGGAAGCCGCTCTGGCCGCCTACAAGGCGCTGGGCATCGAAGTCTATGCCCGCGTGGACGTCCTGCTGGACAAGGACAACCGTCCGTTCGTCCTGGAGGCGAACACCATCCCGGGCATGACCGAGACCAGTCTCCTGCCGAAGGCCGCCGCCGCCGCAGGCATCCATTTCCCCGCCCTCTGCCAGACCATCGCCGAACTGTCATTGAACGTGGAACGATAAACCGCGGGCCTCACCGCCCGTCCGCCGGACACCGCCATGAAGAAGACCTCCAGACCCAGCAAACGCCCGCAATCAAGCGTCCTCCAGGTGCGCGTGATGTCGCCGCGCATCGCGTGGTTCGGCTTCCTCCGGATCTTCGGCAGGTGCATGAAATACGCGCTCATCGCCGGCATGGTGGGAGCCGCGGGATGGGGGGCATGGAAGGGCATCCGCCACGCCTTCCATGAGAACCCGGACTTCCGCCTGCAGACGGTGGATCTCAACGAGAACAGCGCCATCGACGAGTTCGGCGTCTATCAGGTCGCGGACATCGATCCACAGGTGAACCTGTTCACCCTGGACATCGACCAGGTCACCGAACGGCTGCGTGCCGTGCCCGCTCTTTCCGCCGTGCAGGTGGAGCGCCGCCTTCCGGGGACCCTGCATGTGCGCGTCCTCGCCCGCGTGCCTTGCGCCTGGGTCGCCACCGAGGGGGACTCTTTCGGGCGCAAGCCCGGAGGTCTGCTCATCGACCATGACGGCCATGCCTTCCCCTGCACCACCGTCCAGTTCGAAACCGCGGAAAAACTCCCCGTCATCCTGCTTCCCGCCGGCGAGGATCATCAACTCACTTCCGGCAGGACCGTGGACCACCCGGAACTCGCCCGCTGCATGCGGTTGCTGGATGCCGCCACCACCGCCGACCCCGCCTCCATCTCCCGCATCGAATCACTGCGGCAGGCGAACAGTTGGTCGCTGGAGCTGGTGACCCGTGAGGGCCTGGCGGCGACCTTCGGTCTGGGCGACCACGAGCGCCAGATCGCCAACTTCCGCGCCGCCATCGACCATGCCAGCCGCGGCAACTACTCCATCGCCACCATCAACCTCATCCCGAAGATCAACGTCCCCGTCACACTCCGCGGCTCCGCCCCCCCTCCCAAGGCGGTCATCGTGCCGGAACCGACAGCCGACGACGTGCGCCGCGACCGGCGCTCCCGTGATCTGAACACCCTCCTCAACAGCCGCTGATCCGCGCACCCGAACATGGCACGCCGCTCGAAAATTCACGTCGGACTCGAAATCGGAACCAGCAAGACCTGCATGGTGGTCGGCGAAGTGAAGCCGGACACCGCGATCAAGATCCTGGGCATCGGCGTCACCAACACCGCCGGCGTCCGCAAGGGGGAGATCAACGATTTCCCGCAGGCCCGGGCCTGTCTGAAGGACGCGCTGGTGAAGGCGGAGGACGCGAGCGACGTGGAGATCGGCAGCGTGTATCTGGCGGTCACCGGCTCCCACATCCAGGGAGTGAACAACCGCGGCACCTTCCGTCTGCCGGAGGGGGATCCCACCGTGGCACCGGAACACGTGCAGGAAGCACGGGACATCGCGAAGGATGTCCACATCCCGGCGGACCATGTCTACATCCACAACATCATCCGCAACTACTGGCTGGACGGGCTGGAGCACAACACCTCCCCTGTCGGCCTCTTCGGCAAGACCGTGGAGGCGGACTTCCACATCGTCCATGGCATCGGCAACCGCATCCAGAACAGCATCAAGCTGGTCCGGGAGATGCCGCTGGAGGTGGATGATGTCGTTTTCTCCCCCATCGCCACCGCACAGATGGCGCTCGACCCCGAGCAACGCGAGCGCGGCGCGCTGGTGATCGACATCGGTGGCGGCACCACCGACTACGCCCTCTACCTGGGCGGCTCGATCGCCGCGTCCGGCTGCATCCCCGTGGGCGGCGACCATGTGACCAATGACATCCACCTCGTCACCGGTCTTCCCTTTTCCAAGGCGGAAGCCCTCAAAGTCACCGAAGGCGACGCCTCCGCGGATCCTGCGAAGGCGGTCGGCACCGCGAAACTCACCGACGAGCGCGGCTATGCGGATGTCGAGGTGAAGCGCAGCATCCTGAACGAAGTGATCCGCCAGCGGCTGGAGGAAACGCTCAAGCTGGTGAAGCAGCGGCTTCCGGAAGGTGCCGTGGAGAACATCGGCGCGGGCATCTTCCTCACCGGCGGCACCAGCCAGATGCGCGGGTTCAGCGAGCTGGCGTTCGAAGTCTTCGGGCGCGACATCTACCGCCCGGAATCCTCCGACTTCAGCGGCTCGCAGAACAGCTTCAAAGACCCCCGCTTCGCCACCGCCATCGGTCTCATCCGCTACGCCCAGATCCTGGAAACCGAACGCGCCAAACCGCCCGGCTGCCTCGGGCGGATCGCCCGCCTCTTCTGGATGGGACGATAGCCGGAACATCGAACATTGAACGTCCAACAATGAACATCGAATGGAAGATGAACAGAGAGCATCCTACGATCTGGAGGATCGCCTGTTGGACTACGGTGCCCGGATCATCACGCTCACCCGCTCGCTGGGGCCGGACTACGCCGCACGGCACATCGGCAATCAACTCCTTCGTTCTGGGACCGCTCCGCTTTCGCATCATGGCGAGGCCCAGAGCGCTGAATCCCCCGCTGATTTCATTCACAAACTGCGTCTTGCCCTCAAGGAATTCCGCGAATCCCAACGCTGGCTCAAACTGATCATCCGTTCCGGGATTCTGCCTGACCAGAAACTCGCCCCGCTGCTTGACGAAACCGACCAATTGATCCGCATTTTCGTCACCAGCATCAACACCGCTGAAAAACGCCGCAAATAGCTCTCTTCACTTCAACGTTCGATGTTGGACGTTCGATGTTCAATGTTCCAAAGTTTTCCAAAATGATTTCCTACACCCGCGATCCCCAGCAAACCATCCCCACCTCGAGCGTGAAAATCATCGGCCTCGGTGGTGGGGGGACGAACATCCTCGAACGTGTGGCCCTGGACGGCATGGAGGGCGCCGAATTGCTGGCGCTCAACACGGACATCCGCACGCTGTCCGCCGCGGTCGCCAGTGAGAAGATCCAGCTCGGCCGCAATCTGACGAAGGGACTGGGCACGGGGGGGGATCCGGAACTCGGCCAGCAGGCGATGCTCGAGGCGGAGAGCGAAATCCGCGACTCGCTGCGGGGCCGTCGCATCGTTTTCCTCTGCGTGGGCCTTGGTGGAGGCACCGGCTCCGGCGCGGCCCCCATTGTCACCCGCATCGCCCGTGAGGAAGGTGCGTTCGTGGTGGTCTTCGCGACGATGCCTTTCTTCTTCGAGGGCAAGCGCCGGCGCGAGCAGGCGGAAACCTCACTCAACGAGCTGGCGGTCCTTTCCAACGCGCTGGTCACCTTCGACAACAACCGGATGGGTGAGCTGGTGCTGGCGAAACAGGGCATCCATGAGGCCTTCGCCGCCGCGGACCTGATGATCTGCGAATCCATCAAGGCGGTCATCCGCCTGGTGATCCGGCCCGGCCTGATCAATGTGGGCCTGGACGACCTGATGAGCGCCCTGCGCACCAACCGCTCCCGCTGCCTGTTCGGCTCCGGCTTGGCGGAAGGGAAGGACCGGGCCGCCAAGGCGCTGCGCAATGCGCTGGCCAGCCCGCTGCTCGACCAAGGCGCACTCCTCAAGGACGCCCAGACCGTGCTGGTCCATCTTTCCGGCGGCGAGGACCTGACGCTCTATGAAATCGAGCTGCTGATGCAGCGGCTCCAGAAGTTCGTCCCGGAAAAGGCGCACGTGCTGTTCGGCGCGGCGATCGACCCGGCGATGCGGGACGCGCTTTCCGTGACGCTCATCAGCGCCCTGCCGGAAGACCACCTCCGCGCCGCACCGCGGGATTCGCTGTCCTCCTCCCTCCCGGAGAACCCGGTGCTCGATCCGTCCGACAGCTTCGCCTCATTCTCCACCCCTGCGCCCGCCGCCAAGCCCGAGCCGGACCCCAAGCCCGGGCCCAAACCGGAAACGGCGTTCGCGGACACCGCTCCACCGGTTGAGGAAGCGAAGCCGGAACCAGAACCAGAATCCGACCTGGAGCCGATGTTCACCACCAAGCCGGTGGCCGAAACCAAGGCCCAGCCAGAGCCCGAACCTGAACCACAGCCTGAACCGGAGCCCGAGGCGGTGGTTGAAATGTGGGATGACGAGCCGCCATTCGCGGAAGCCTTTGCCGACGCGCCGGTGGAAGCCGCGGTTCCGGCATCCGCACCGGAAGACGAGGAGAAACCTGCGGTCCAACTGCCCGCCGCCTCCGCCCCGAAATCGGAGAATGTCATGCGGCTGTCCCCGGACGCGGACGCCGGAAAGAACCTCTGGACCCCCAAGCCACCCGCACCGCGCCCGGACGATGAATTTCCGCCGGATCTCGAGGATGCGCCCGCCGCCCAGGCAAAACCCGCAACGGAGCCACCCAAGCTGAAGCTCGGCGTGAAAACCCCGACGGCCCAGCCGGAACTCTCCTTCGACACCGCCCCCCGCGGCCGGTTCGAGGGTGTGAGCCCGAACGTGGTGAACGGGGAGGACCTCGACCTTCCTCCGTTCCTCCGGAAGAAGAAATGACAAGGATCACCCGCTGAGTGTTCCCAATAGCACCAGGATTGCCAAAACCGCCACAATGAAGGCCGCCACATTGGAGCCTTTCGTGCGGTAGCGTCTGATTTCGCCACAGTCCCGGCAAACTTCCTTCTCCTTGCGGAAGGCAGCGCCGACGAGAATGAAAAGCCAGCCGAACAGAAACAGTCCGATGATGCTGGGACGGGTACGGAACGCCTGCTGCACTCCTGTGTTGGTGCTGCCACACTGGCGGCAGGGAGCGCCCGCAGGATCATCTCTGGTTACTTCCGGGAGATCCGCCGAAGCTGGGGAAGGAGGAATGTAGGGATCCACGCCGGGCCGAGTGAATCCAAATATCCGCTCATCCACAACCACCATCCTTCAAATCGCGAGGTCGCTTCAAAACCGTGGTGGACCGGTTACCTCCAGACAGTAGAACTACCGGCATGGGAAACACCACGTTCTGGCTTCGTCTCGCCGCTGTCGCCGCCAC
This sequence comes from Luteolibacter sp. SL250, assembly GCF_026625605.1. Classification (NCBI taxonomy): domain Bacteria; kingdom Pseudomonadati; phylum Verrucomicrobiota; class Verrucomicrobiia; order Verrucomicrobiales; family Verrucomicrobiaceae; genus Luteolibacter; species Luteolibacter sp. SL250. The sequence continues at coordinate 696,043 of NZ_CP113054.1, read as the reverse complement.
AGGGGTTGGCAGCGCGGCGCTCGTTTCGCCATGGGATCTGGGATTCCTCGCATGGATCTCTTTCTCGCCCCTTCTCGTCGCACTCTGGTCTCTGGAGGGAAAACACGCCGCATGGAAGGGATTCGGCCTCGGTTGGCTCGCCGGCACCGTGGCCCACGGCCTGCAACTGAGCTGGCTCTCCGTCGTCTCCCCCTTGGGAGCCGGGGTGCTCCCCGCCTATCTCGGTCTTTTCTGGGGCGTCTTCGGAGCCTTCGCCGCCACTTCGGGCAATCCATTGCACGGACGTCTACAGCTCCACTCCAACCTCGTGGCGGCATTCTCCACCGCGGCGGTATGGGCATCTCTGGAATGGCTGCGCGGCTGGCTGTTCACCGGCTTCGGCTGGAACGGGATCGGTATCGGCCTCCATGACAATCTGATCTTCTCCCAACCGGCGGATCTCCTCGGGGTTCCGGGTCTTTCCCTTCTTCTCGTTTTCATCCAGGCACTGCTGGTGCTCGGCATCCGCCGGAAGAACCTATCTGCCGCAATCCCGATCATCGGGACGGTCCTGCTCGCCGGAGCCTACGGCAAATTCCGCATCCAACAAGAGGAATCCCGCCCCACCACCCCGCTGCGCGCCCTGCTGGTCCAGAACAACATCCCGCAGGACGCGGCCCGCTACCTGTGGGATCCGGCGGAGATCCACATGGCCTATGAGGACGCGACCCTGGAAGCCCTGGAGGAAGCGAAGGCGGCGGAGACTTTCCCGGATTGGGTGATTTGGCCGGAAAGCGCCCTCACCGGACGCATCCTGCGGACGGATGACGGAGGCTGGGGCACTTGGCAGGAGAATGTCGATACGCTGCGGAACGTCCGGGAAGGCGGCGACTTCACCCTGATGTTCGGTGCGGTCGAACTGGAGGCCACCAATGACGGGGACACCCTCACGCCCAAACCCGGCGGAAACACCTACAACTCCCTGGTGGCCATGTCCCCTGCGGACGAACTCCAGACGTTCCGCAAGCACCACCTCGTCATCTTCGGCGAAACCATCCCGTTCGTGGATTCCATCCCGTTCCTGAAAAAGATCTACCAACAGCAGGCGGGAGTGGAATACGGCGGATCGTTCGCCTCCGGAGGCTCCTTTGAACCGCTCGCCGCCACCACCGCAGCAGGGACGGAAATCGGCGTCATCCCCAGTATCTGCTTCGAGGACACCGTCCCGCGGCTGACCCGGCGGTTCCTGAAGGACGGCCCGCAGGTCATCGTGAATATCACCAACGACGGTTGGTTCAAGGAAAGCCCCGCCGCCGCCCAGCATTTCGCGAATGCGAAGTTCCGCGCGATCGAACTCCGGAGGCCGATGCTCCGCGCCGCCAACACCGGGGTGACCGCCAGCGTGGACACCACCGGCCGGGCGGCCGTCCTCACTGACAGCAAAGGCAGCCACTTCACCAGTGGCACGCTTCTTGCGCGGGTTCCCGTGCCAACCCGGCCGGGAATGTCCCTCTACGGAATGATCGGTGACTGGGGCATCATCCTCATGGGGGTGGGGGGCGCGGCCCTGGCTTTCCGGTCCCGGCGTTCCAAGCGGGGAGGTGCTGAAAACACGACAGTTACATTGTGAATACCGGCTCTTCCGGGTTTGGAGTACCGGGTCCGACTGTTAGAGGCGGTTAGGCCGTTTTTTCTTGCGACCCCCGGCTTGTCTGCTTTCGTAGCCGGGAATTTTGCGCTCCTGGACCTCTCCGACGAGGCATTTGGCACGGGATTCGCTAACCACCTTCCAAAATTTCACTCAGCACGCACCACATGCTTTCCCACGAAACTCCCGCAACGGAAACATCCCCGCTGACAACCCGTCGCGGCGCGCTCGGAACCCTCAGCCTCGCCAGCATCGGCCTTGCAGCTACCTCTACCCAAGCAAGCGCATTCTTCTTTCAGAAAAAGGACACCCCTCCCGTCGTGGAAGTGAAGTCCGGCTCCAGCGTCCCGGCCCGCAGGACCGGCAACGCGATCCAGGCCGCCTCTTTCAACGGCCTCTCCGGTGACTGGGCCGCCACCCAAGGCGCCCTCCTTCCGGAATACACCCGCTACCTTGCCTCCCTCAAGCTCCAGCGCCTCGAACCGCAGCAGGTCATCGCCGCGCACGCGAAGCAAAAGGGCGCCGTCTGGAACCGCCTGCCCCCGAAACAGTGGTGGACCCGCATGGGCTACACCCTCCGCGTGGTGGACCGCATCGCCGTCTATCTCAACATGCCGGTGGAAGACATCGTCTCCGCCTACCGCTGCCCGGTCTACAACGCCCAGTGCGAAGGCGCGAAGGTGGGTTCCTGGCACCAGGCGAATGTCGCCGTGGATGTGAAATTCCCCACCAAAGCCTCCTACATCACCGCCGCCACCCGCAACCTGCGTGACCGCGGCCTCTTCAAGGGCGGTGTCGGCGGCTACGGCAGCTTCACCCACATCGACACCCGTGGCGTGAACGTCAACTGGTGATCCCCGGGCTGGACGAACCTCTCTGAAAAACGCCGGTCATCCGACCGGCGTTTTTCTTTTCCCCCAGTGGGATGGAAAGCTCACGTCTTGAAATCCCGGGTCTGGAACGACAGCCAGCCCAGGATGAACAGTGTGATGTTCAGCCCGCCGAGGAAGGCGTAGGATTCGATGATCTTCGGCCAGGAAACCTGGTGCTCCATCAGGAACACCCACGCGCTCATCCGCCAGGTGACGAACCAGCTTTCGTACGGTTTGAAGAACGGGAACTCCTGCAGGATCATGTCCACGAACAGGATGGTCAGCGTGATGATGGACGCCGCCGCCGGCTTGATCTTCAGGCAGGAGAACATGAAGGCGATGGAGGAAAGCGTGATCATGCTGAGGCCGATGCCCGTCGCGGCCATCGCCAGCTTCTCCGCCCCGTCGATCCACTCCGGGTACGCGGCGAAGACCTTCATCTTCTGCTCGATGACCAGCAGTCCCCCCTCCCACCCGACGGCCGCGACCGCCATCAGGTATCCGGAGATGCCGACGAAAAACACGAAGGTGAAGGTGTAGAGGCAGACCGCCGCATACTTCACCAGAAGAAGGCGGAAGCGGCTGATGGGCCGGGCGAAGACCAGCCGCAGGTTCCCGTCCTCGTTTTCCTTCGCCACGATGTCCCCAGCCACCAGCGCGAAATAGATCGCGCCGAGCAGCACCATGCTGATGACCATGATGGTGAAGGTGATGCTAAGGGAGCTGTAGTAGGTGCCGAACTCCAGGCCGTTCCGCTCGACCATCCCCTTCACCAGCCGCTGGCTGAGATCCAGCTTGTAGACGAACAGGATGACCGCCTCCATGACCAGGAACGCGCCGTAGCCCATCCAGGTCCGCGGCCTGGCGAACAGTTTCCTGAGTTCCCCCCGGAGTTGTTGCAGGAACAGCATGGCTACCTTCCCCCTCCGTTCAGGATTTCCATGTAAAGATCTTCCAGGGACCGCTTGACCGGTGCGAAGGCCCGCACCCGCACACCCGCCGCGACCAGGGTTCCGACAAAGTCCGCCGGGTCCACCTCATGTGGCAGGGAAAGCCGGCCCTCGGCCAGCACCTCGCCACCCGCCCCATGGATCAGGCCGACGGCTGTTCCCCAGGGCTGGAGGTCCGCCTCATAGACCGGCGTGTCCTCGTTCAGGCCATCGACGCTTCCTTCGAACACGCGCCTGCCCTTCCGCAGGATCGCCACGCGGTCGCACATCAGCTCGACCTCCGCGAGCAGATGGGAGTTGAAAAGGACGGTCGTTCCGCGTTCGTCACGCAAGCCGAGTATGAAGTCGCGGAACCACTTGATGCCCTCCGGGTCCAGACCGTCGGTCGGCTCGTCCAGCAGCAGTACCTCCGGCTCCGGCAGCAGGGACTGTGCGAGCGCGAGCCGCTGCCTCATCCCGTGGCTGTATGTGCGCACCTTGGAATGGATGCGGTCCGCCAGGCCCACCCGCTGGACGACGTCCCGGGCCATCCTCGCATCGAACGGGCAGGTGTAGCTCATCAGCAGCCGCAGGTTCTCCCAGCCGCTCAGGTAGTCATAGAATGCCGGCGACTCGAAGATCGCGCCAACTTTCCCCAACGCCCGCGCCCGGTCCTTCACCACGGAGATGCCATCGACCGTCACCTCCCCGCGGTCCGCCGCGACCATCCCGAGGATGATGCCCAGGGACGTGCTCTTGCCCGCGCCGTTATGTCCCAGCAGGCCGAAAATCTCACCCCTGCCGACATTGAAGGAAACGTCCTCCAGCGCCGCCTTGCCGCCGAAGGATTTCCAGAGTCCGTTCACCTCGAGCATGGCCGCTATTTCCCTTTCCCCTGCGAGTTTCCGATCTTGAAGCGGATCTTGTTCGAGGCGCTGCCATCCGCGTAGAGGATGTTCGTGTCATGCGGATGCCACGCTTCCTTGTCCATGACGAGCGGGATGGTCTCCGGGCTGTTGCGCATGTTGAAGAACGTCGCGTCCGCCACCGTGGATCCGTTCATGGCGGAGTTCCAGAAATAGCTGCAGCCGGTCTTGTTGAACTCCTTCACCCCCGCCGGGCAGCAGAACACGCGGTCGGTCTGCGTGTATTCCAGCAACACGGTGTCCAGCACCGGCGCGTCGATCTTCTTCGATCCGCGGCCGGGACGGAGCTCCGGCAACCGCCCGCCATGGTCACGCAGATAGACATCCAGCGCCCCGCCGATGCCCGCCAGGTTCGTCAGGCACGCCGACTCCCGTGCACGGCCCAGCATCCTCACGCCGAGCGGATAGCCGATGCCCGCGAGGATGGCGATGATCGCGATCACGAACATCATTTCCGTCAGGGTCATTCCGCGCGCCTTCATCGCTGCCCTCCGATCCCTCCGAAATCATTGCCGCGCATGCCCTGCATCACCTCGTTCATCGCCTCCATCAGCGGCGCCAGGTCCAGCTTCGTGTCCGCGCTCGCCTTGCTGAAATACGCCTGCATCCCCTCCTCGCTGATGCGGTCGAGCAGGTCCTTCCCCAACGCCTCCGCCCGGGCCATTTCCTCCGCGGTCTTCCCCTCGTCGATCTCCTTCAGCGCCTGCTGCACGAAACGCCTCCGCTCCGCCGGCTCCAGTCCGTCTAGCGCCTCCATGAAACGGTTCATCGATTCCATCACCGTCAGGTCCACGAACAATGCCCGCTCCTCCTGGTTGAGCTTCCGGAAAAATTCCTCACCGGTGCGGTTCTGGCGGTTCTTCTCCCGCTCATGGAAATCCAGCCGGTTGATCATCCCGGCGATCCTGCGGATCTCCCGCTCCCGTTCCGCCGGATCGTCCGATTGGCCCTTCCCGCCCGACCAGTCCTCGAAGTCCGCAGCCACGATCTCGCGGTTCACCTTCTCCGCCGTGATCTTCCGCGAGCCGGCCCATGTCCGCACACCCCACACCACGCCCCAGACCAGCGCCAGCGCGAGGATGGCTTTGATCACAACGGAGCCTCGTCCCATGACATCCCGAAGCTAGCCCAAGGACGAGGCAGAGCAAGGGGCAACACCGTCTTTCGGGAGGGCTTCATGGCCGGCGAACGCGCCACTCACCGCTTGATACCTTCGAACTTCGAGGACGCCCTCCTGTCAGGGGTGAAGATCTTCCCATCGAATGAGCGCAAATCCTCCGAAAACCGGATCTGAAAATCACCCTCGCTGACTTTCTTCGACGTTTCCACGTATCGGCCCTCCCAACTGGTTCCGTCCAGACGGCCCCGCAGTTCCAGCGTGGTCTGCCGTTCCCCCCTGGTAGCGGGCTTTCCGCCCACCAGTGCTTTCGCTCCGGAAACCCGCAGCTCGTCCCCATGCCTCGTGAATGTCATCCCCCACTCGATCTCGAAGGCTGCCTTTCCCGTGCAACGCCACACACCTTCCGGGAAAGCCACTGGTTCGGAGTTTGCCATGGGTTCGGGTAGCGGCTTGGGGGGAATCACAGCCACCGCGGAGTTCCGCCCACCGGGAGGATCTTGCTGGCGCTGGCCAACCTCGATTTCGCCCGGGGGCTTGCCCTCCGGATCCTGCCGATCGGCAAGTCCGGATGGAGAAATTTCCGGCGTTTCCTGTCTCCCGGAGGATTCCGCGGCCGCCGGAGTTTCCGACTGCCGGGGAACAAACCAGCCAGCTTTCCACGCCCCCGCCGCAGCGGCCAATGCCACCAGTCCGGCGGCGGCGGCACCGATCCAAACTTCGCCTGTCCTGGCTTTGGCAGGTTCATAGGCGATTCGCGAACCCGCCCCGCCCAGGATCTGGTCCGCCACCCGGCCCGGCGCGTTCTTCCACTCGTCCTCGCGGACCTCAATCCACTGGACCGATGCCAGCAAATAGCTGACCGAGTTGCCGAGTTCCACTCCTGACAGCCGGATCGGGATGATTTTTTTCCGCTGGTTCACCGCCATCTCCAACTCCCGCAGGATGTGATCCGAGCGCACCGCCGCGTTTGACAGGACAATGACAAACTCCGGGCAGCGTTTGATCCCTTCCACGATCTCGTGGGGATAATTCGTCCCTGCGCCGATGTTTCTGGGAGCGATCCAGCAACTTTTTCCTCTGGCCTCCAACGCCACTGCCAGTGCCATGGCCTCGATACCAGTCCGTACTGGAGTGGCAGATAAAAAATTGTCCCATATATGATGACCCGACCGGGCTGGGCATATTTCAGCCCGTCATATCACCAATGTCGAACCATTAGATATTCTTTGTATATCTCCCCGAAACCAAATACCTCCGGAGACTCACCTCCTGAACCGGCGCAGCACCATGCCCAGCGCTTCGTTCGCCTCGCCCACCCGCAGGACCTTGGCGATGGCGAAATAAATCGCGGCGGCCACGCCGATGGTCGCCCCCAGCAAGATGATGCGGAGGATGAGGTGGAAGTGGGTGGGATCACTGCCGAACACGAACCGGCTCGAGGCCCAGCACACGCCGCCCATGATGCCGCCCGCGACGGCGAGCTTGGCGAACGTCTTCACCAACTCCGGCGTCCCGAGGTCCCCCGAGATCTTCACCATCGCCAGATAGAGGCAGAGGAAATTCACACCCGCGACGATGCTGGTGGTCATCGCCAGCGACTCGTGCCCCCACTTCAGCACGAACACGAAGAAGTAGTTGAAGCCGAGGTTCAGCCCCAGCGCGGCGAAGCTCATCAGCATGGGCAGCCAGCGCTTGTCGATCGCGTAGAAAGCGGGTTGAAGCACCTTCAGCCACGCGTAGAAAAGGAGGCCGCAGCCGTACGCCTGCAATGCCGCAGCCGTCTGCATGCGGTCGTGCGCGTCGAATGATCCGCGTTCGAACAACACGCTGATGATCGGACCCGCCAGCAGCGCCAGGCCGATGGTGGAGGGCAGCACCAGGAAGGCGACCAGACGCAGGCCCTTCGCCAGCGTGGGCCGGAAGTCCGCCGAGATCCCACCGATGGCCGCCCGTGACAAAGCGGGCAGCGTGACCGTGGCCACCGCCACCCCGAACACGCCGATGGGGAGCTGCATCAGCCGGAAGGCGTAGTTCAGCCAGCTCACCGCGCCCTCGCCGACGCCGTAGGCGAACATCGAGTTCACCACCACGTTGACCTGGGTGACGGACGCGGCGATCACCGCCGGTCCCATGAGTTTCAGCACTTGGGCAACGCCGGAATCCCGCCAGTTGAAATCCGCCACGAAACGGTAGCCCGTCCGCCACAGCGCGGGGAACTGGCACGCCAACTGGGCCAGGCCGCCGATCACCACCCCGATGGAAAACCCGATGAGGCTGCGCGGCCCCCACGCCGGATCCATCCACCATCCGATGGACACCCCGCCGATGATGGAGCCGAGATTGAAGAAGCACGAAGCCAGCGCCGGCATGCCGAAGACATTCTTCGCGTTGAGCATGCCCATCACCAGCGCGGCCAGCGAGAGCACCAGGATGAACGGATACATGATCCGCACCATTGTCACCATCAGCGCGATCTGGGCGGGATCATAGACCCGGTCGGTCGCGCCGGATTTGGACAGTGCGGTGAGCAGGTCCACGATCCAAGGCGCGGCCAGGATCCCCAGCAGGGCCACCCCGGCCATGAAGATGGCGGTCAGCGTCACCATCTTGTTCGCGAGCTGCCAGGCGGAGGCGTCGCCCTCGCTTTTCAGCCTTTTGGAGAAGGTGGTGACAAACGCCTGGGAAAGCGCTCCCTCCGCGAACAGGTCGCGCAGCAGGTTCGGGATCCGGTAGGCGAGGTTGAAGGCGTCCGCCATCCAGCCGCCGCCGAACAGCGCCGCGAAGACCATGTCGCGGACCAATCCCAGCACCCGGCTCACCATCACGGCGGCGCTCACTTTCCAAGTCGCTTTGGCAGACATTTCTGGGGCCGTTCTAACCGCGGGCCCGGCGGCTGGCTACCATTTCCACGCGATTCGGTTCCCGCGGGCCATGACGTGTGGATGGGGGCGCCCGGGAATTGCGCCAGCTTATGGAGTGCGGCAGCCCCCTGCCGCTTTGGGGGTGGAGGTCACCTGCCGGACGATGTGGTGGCAACCACCACACTCCAGCTTGCGGATGGCATCCCCACTTCAAGGAAAGCCGCACCCGCCACTGACAGCGGCAGAGGGCTGCCGCACTCCATGACGCTGCCGCGTCCGCGGAGGATGCCATAGGTGGCGGACGTCCATCGCTTTGCGGCAACCGTCCGGCACCACTCCATCAGGCCACCGGAACATCGAATCTTGAGAACCGCTGCGTCGCAGGGTAGTTGTCGCGAAATCGTGCAGCTCATACCCTCATACACCATCCCTGAACTCATCCCCGCCGTCGCCGGGTGGCTCTACAACGAATGGGGCCGTCATCTGCCCGGCAGGTCGGTTGAGACCGCGGAGCATGCGCTGCGTCAGGAGCCTGATGCCCGGGGACTACCCACGACCCTGATCGCCGTGGAGGACGACGAACCAATGGGCGTCGCCCGGCTGGTGGAGTTTGATCTTGATAGCCGTCCCGACCTCGGGCCCTGGCTGGCGAGTGTGTTTGTACCCGGAGACAAACGGAGCCGGGGGACGGGAACCCTCGTCTGCTCCGGAATCGTGGAAGTTGCCAGACAGAGAGGCTATCCAACGCTCTACCTGTTCACTCCGGACCGTGCCACTTTCTATGAAAGGCAAGGGTGGTCGTCCATGGGACATGAGCAGCACCACGGCGGCCAGGTCACGCTCATGAAACTTGAATTGGGCGGACAAGGCAGTCCAACCACCCCCGCAGAGGATGGCGGCCTACCTTGAACGTTCGGGAACAGAAGATATGAACTCCCCACTCCTCGATGAATTCATTTCGGCGGCCGGAGAATTCTGCTCCTTGGCTGAACAGGAGGAGCCGCCGGATGAGTCAGACCTTTGGACGATCCGAAGCTTGCTGTTGCGTTTGATCTTCCACATTCCGGCGGTCGATGTTGCTCCTCATGGCACAGGATTTGAGGGGTCGCGACCCGACAATGTCACTTATGAACACGTTGTCAGGCGATTCAGCGGCTTCCCATTCAATCTCTACAGGGTTGTTTTTGATCCCCATGATTTTGAAGCGACTGATGAACCGGTGATGGGATTGCTTTCCGACGATCTTGCCGAAGGCCTCAGCAATCATGCCCAGGGTCATCGTGATGAAGCCTGTTTTGACTGGTCCCATAGCTATCGGCACCACTGGGCACGTCACGCGGTGAACGCTCTCGCAGCCATCGAGATCCATCGGATCGATCATTACAAAAATGCCGTGGACAAGACGGAGGAAGCAACCGGCTGAAATCGGCACCCTCCCTCTTGGCAATCCGGGAGAGAAATTATCAGCAGATTACCACCATGGTTCCCATTTCCACGCTTCTTGAAAAAATGACCGGCAGTGACCGCGCGGCCACCATCGGGCAGGTCCGGTTCCACGCCCGCATCGCCCTGACCGGCATGTTCATCGGCAGCGCCGGTACCCTGCTGCTGGTAGGCTGGATGCCGTGGGGCAACCTGACATTTCCCCTGATCGTCGTCCCGCTCCTAGTGGCATGGTTTTCCCACCGGACGATGATCCGCCGCTCCCGTGAAGCCCTCCGCAGTTCCGAGTGGGGGCGCCGGAATGCCGTCACCCTCCCACAGCTGAGGCATGTCGGATTTGACCCGGGTATCTGGGATCTGGCCGCGAGGGACACCAGCCCGGAGGCCCTCCATTGACCGACCCTCTAATCTTGGCTTGAATCTCCCCGCCGGGCCGCTTTGACTCCCCGCCGCCCATGGCCCTCATCGTCCAGAAATACGGCGGAACCTCCGTCGGCAGCCTCGATCGCATCCGAAATGTCGCCTCGCGCCTGAAACGCACCCGCGACGAGGGCAACCAGGTGGTTGCCGTCGTTTCCGCGATGTCCGGCGTGACCGACGGCCTCATCAAGATGGCGAAGGAACTCTCGGAGAATCCTTCCGAGCGCGAACTGGACGTCCTCGTTTCCACCGGGGAGCAGCAGTCCATCGCCTTGGTGACGATGGCGTTGCACGATCTCGGCGTTCCCGCGGCCTCCATCACCGGCCGCCAGGCGGGCATCCAGACGACCGGTTCCCACACCCGTGGCCGCATCGCCGACATCAACGGCTCCCTGATGAAGGGCCTGCTCGACGAGGGCAAAACGCTCGTTGTCGCCGGATTCCAGGGCGTGACGAAGGAAGGGATGATCCACACGCTCGGCCGTGGTGGCTCCGACCTGACCGCCATCGCCGTGGCCGCCGCGCTGAAGGCGGACGTCTGCCAGATCCTCACGGATGTGGATGGCGTCTACACCTGCGACCCTCGGATCGTCAAAAACGCCCGCAAGCTGCCGGAAATCTCCTATGACGAGATGCTGGAAATGGCATCCTCCGGCTCCAAGGTCATGCAATCCCGCTCCGTCGAGTTCGCGAAGAAATTCGGCGTTGTTTTCGAAGTCCGCTCCTCTCTCAACGATAACCCCGGCACCCTGGTGCTAGAAGAACACGCAAATATGGAAGACGTCGTCATCCGTGGTATCTCCATCGAACGCTCGCAGGCCCGCGTCACCATCGCCGGCATCCCTGATGCCCCCGGCATGTCCGGCAAGATCCTCGGCGCGCTCGCCGAAGCCGAGATCAACCTGGACATGATCGTGTCCAACATCGCCCACGACGGAGCGGCCCGCCATTCCTTCACCATGCACTCCAGCGACCTCGGCAAGGCCCAGGCGGCGCTGAAGCCGGTGCTCGCCGAGCTGTCCCCGGACGCGAAGATCGAGACCGAGGCGGGCATCGCCAAGCTTTCCGCCGTCGGCATCGGCATGCGCTCCCACTCCGGAGTCGCAGCCACCATGTTCAAGGCACTGGGCGACAAGAACATCAACATCGGCATGATCTCCACCTCGGAAATCAAGATCGCCGTGACCGTGGATGAGATCCACATCGAGGACGCCGCCCGCGCCGTCCACGACGCCTTCGCGCTGGACAAGGCACCAGCCTGATCGAATTGACTGCAATTTCTGAAACCTTTCATGGCCCGACCACGTATCCGGTCGGGCCATGTCGTTTTCTCCGGGCAAGATTTTCCTGATCCTCACTTCGCTCGCCTCCTTTTCGGAAGCGGCGCTGACCGTCACGGCCATCGCCGACAACTACACGTTCAAGGCCCAGGCCGACGTCAACCAGACGGCGACCGCCGAGTCCCTGGCGATCAAAGTGGCGAATGCCAGCCAGATCAACGCCCGGACCGCCTTCTTCAAGTTCGACACCTCCGCCGCGTCCACCGTGGTGGATGGCCCGGCCGCGGTCTTCCAGGTGACCAACACCACGGCTTCAAACACCCTGTTCCAGGTGCGGGTCTACGCTCTCAACAGCGGTGCCGCCGGCTACAACTGGCTGGCGGCTGACAGCACGGCGGGGGCCGGGGACGGCATCACCTGGAACAACAGTCCCGCCTTTTCAAGTTCCGCGACGAGCAACTATCTGGATCTCACGGAGGTCACCGAAGTTGGGACCTTCGACATCACCAATGGCACCGCAGTCGGTGGAACCTTCCAGGTAACCCTCGGCAATTGGAACAACTTCGTCCAAGCGGATGGCACCCTCACCCTCATCTCCGTGGTATATGCCCAGACGGCCGGAGGTTCCAACATGTCGCTGGGAGCTTCAGAACACAGGACCACCGCCTACCGGCCGACCCTGACCTTCGTTCCGGAACCTTCCACGATGGCACTCACCGCGCTGGGCGCGCTCCCGCTGCTGCGCCGCCGGAGGTAGTCACTGCGGCAGGGGCAACGGCTCCACCGGGATCGGGATGGTGTCGTCCACCGGGATGGCCGGTGATTGGTCAACCGGGATTGAATCCGCGGACGGTGACGGTCCCTGCGGGGCCCCGGCCTGCTCCGGAGTTTGCCCCCTCGCATCCTTCTTGGCCGCTTCCTCTTCTTCCTTCTGCTTGCGCTGTTTTCTTTTTTCCAGCGCGTCCGAGGTGTTTTTCGCGACCTTCTTTCCCCCGACGTAAGCACCGTCCACGACCGCACCCGCAACCCGGAAGGGCATCTTGATCAGCCCGCAGGATGGCAGCAGGAGACATCCTGCCAGAACCAGTGCCCATCCAGCGAAATGACCGCTCCGTTTGCTCATGATGAAGGAAACTGGCCGCTTCACCGCCGGAATCCAAGCGCGGAACCGCGCGGAACAAGCCGGGCCGCAACAAAAAGCCCTTCCACCCGATGGGTGGAAGGGCTGCCAAAAACAATGCGCGCAACCGGAAATCAGTATTTCACGCCGCAGCCGTATGGCTTGTTGCTGGCGTTCTCGACCGGCTTGCCGGCGAGCACGTTGTCCAGCGCGTTGGCGAAGGTCTTGTCAGCCTTGGCAATATCGGACTGTTCGGTGGTGTGGAGGGAGTCGATCTCACCGCGGTAGGCGAGCTTTCCATCCTTGTCGATGATCATCATGTGCGGGGTGACTTCCGCACCGTAGCTCTTGCCGAGCTTGCCGTCGCCATCGACGAGGATCGCGGTGGCCTTGCTGCCCTGGTCCTTGGCGGCTTCGGCGAGCTTGGAGCCTTCAACGAAAACATCCGCCTTGTCCTTGTTCGCGGAGCTGACGGTCAGCCAGACCACACCCTTGCCGGTGTAGGTTTCCTGGAGTTTCTGCATGTTGCCGCTGCCGTAGTGTTTCTTCACGAACGGGCAACCGAAGTTCACCCACTCCAGGACGACGGTTTTTCCCTTTTGGTCAGCGAGGGAGACCGCTTTGCCGGCGGTGTCCTGGACGGAGAATTCCGGCGCGGCCTTGCCGACTTCCTTTGCGGTCACGGAGGCAAGTGCGAAGGCTCCGGCGAGCGTGGCGTATGCGAGTAGTTTCATGGGGTTATGATTTAGGTTTGGCGTTTAAAATGCCCCGTAACCGAGGCGAGGTTAGGACGTTTGTCCAACGATATTTATTCCATCAAAGTGATCATTTCGCCTTCCACGCCACTTCCAGCGGGGTTTCGCCCTTCCTCACCAGGACCAGAACCAGGTCCTTGAGCGGCCCGTCGGCGTAGGCGTTCTTTTTCGCCGTTGCGGTCCATTTTCCACCATCCTTGCGGAATTCAATGGCTTTATAATGATCCAAGGCCATCTCGGTGGCGGGGAACACCTCCCAGCCCGTGGCGTCGAATCCCTGCGGCGCTTCCAAGGTGAGGGCAACGGCATCGGCAGTCTCCGCAACCTCCAGTTTCAGGCCTTCCAAAGGGCGCGGGACGAGGGCACGGGCCTTTTCGATGGCTGCGGCATTCTCCGGGGATCCGGAGGCGGCGGACAACTTCAGCTCCGCCTTGCCCGGGATGCAGGAGGCGTCGTTGCAGGTGAGCCAGGAGACCTTCGCTCCGAGCCGCACCGTCCCGGAGGCTCCGGCAGGCGGCGTGAGTGTGACCGGGAAGATCACTTCCCCTTCGTAGCCGTAGCCGGGCAGTTCCCCGGTGAGGAACTTTTTCGGGGCGGGGTGCTGTACTTCACCGGCGGTCCATCCCTCGGGAAGATCCCACATCACTTTCAGTTTCATGCCGGATTCCCCCGGATTCGTCCAATAGCTGTGCCAGCCATCCTCGATCACCATGCGGATGCCGGTCTGGATGGGCTTCCCTCCTTCGACGGTGGTCGCGCCGGTGATCCACTCCGCGGTGGCGTGGCCGGATTTCACGGGAGCGGCGTGCGCGAACGCCGCGAAAAACGGGAACATGAGCAGGGAACAGGCGGTCATCGCCCCATACCATGCGCGGATGCGTCCCGTTCGCAAGAGAAGTCCGCCGGGGATTTACCCGCGTCTTTCCGGACGGGTCTTCAGAAGCTTCCGGTTTCCGGAGCGTCCGTTTCCGTTGCCGGTGGTGCCGAAACGGTGTCCCGGCTCTTCGGGGAGTAGCGGAAATGACCGGTGATGGTGGAGTCGAACAAGCCGCTCTCCCACTTCACCCCGGCACCGTTGTTGTGGACGATCCATGGATCGTTCTCCTTGCCGGTGGGGTTCGGCACGACGATACCGATGTGGGTCTTGCCGTTGGCGAGGGACCAGACGACGACGTCACCGGGACGGTAGTCCGCAGGATTCCGGGTGTTTTCCAGTTTCTGGCCGTGACGGCTGAAAAAGCGGTGGAGGTTGGCCGCGCGGCGGTGGTCGATGTTCGGGTCCGGAGCGGTCGCAGCGAAAAGCGGAGGATAGTCCTGGAAATTGGCGGCCATGTCCTCGTTGACGAGCGCCTGCAGATCCACGCCCAGTCGGCGGTAGCATCGGACGATCACGTCCTCCGCCTTGCCCTTGTTGGCCGGCACATCGCCACCGGGGAAGTCGATCTTGTAGTAGGAAGCGTCGAAAGAGACGGACTCACGGGAATGCGAAATGGCCACCTCCGCGAGGCGGTCCCCCGGAGAGGCGGACTCGCTGAGACGGGCGATGACCGAGTTCGTGTCCTCCTGGGTCGTCCCGTTCTGCGCCGCCTGCAGGGACTGGACCAGAGGCTTGCCGAACCAGAAAGCGATTCCTCCCGCGATCACCAGAATGACCCAGCCGCCGAAGATGTTCGGACGTTTGGGCTTCTGTGGACGCGGACCGATGTACTCGATGGTGCTGTAAAAACCTGATCCTTTGCGGGCCATGATCGATGCTTCTGGGGTCGGGGACGCAGTAGCATTTACGGGACCGGATGACCACGATTTTCCAAAACGCGGAGGTTTTTTTTCCAGCCCCCGGTCTGGACACGGCGGGTGCGGCAGGACAGACACGGAATGTGATCGTTTTCGAAAGCAAAACCACCCTCGGCTGGGGCTCCCTGGATGTCCCGCTGCTGGGTCTGACGAAAGACTGGCACGGGGTTCCGCTGGAGGCTCCGGCGGGCTTCTCCCTGGCCACGGATGCACGCCGGCTCTGGTTCATCGCCACCCACCGGAAGCCGGCCTCCCTCCACCCCCAGTCGCGCCCCGGCAAGTTCATGCCCAGGCTGTGGCAGCATGATGTGGCGGAGCTGTTCCTGGCAACGCCATCCGGGGACCGTTATTTCGAGTTCAACCTGTCCCCCAACGGAGCCTGGTGGAGCTGCGAGTTCAAGGGTCAGCGGATCCGCGAAGAGGAGGGGGACATCGTCATGCCGGAAGTGGCGGCATTCTCCGAGCTGGCCCCGGACGGTGGATGGGTGGCGGCGCTTTCCATCCCGCTGGACCTGCTCCGCGCCCGCATCGGCTTCGGCCCGCAATCCCTTGGCAACGTGGCCTTCATCCTCGGCCACCCGGAACCGCGCTACCTGAGCGCCGCGGATCTGGGAAGCGGTGAGCCGGATTTCCACCGCCCGTCCCATTTCCGGAAACTTCAGTTCGCGCCGGTGCCTCCACGTTGATTGCCGGAAGGCTCAAAGATCTCTTGGCTTGGCCGCAGAAAACAGTAATTTCAGCACCCTTGGCAGCCCGCTTCCACATCGAGGAACTCATCTCACAGGATTCATCCGGCGTGATTTTCCGCGCCAAAGACCTGGAGTCCGGCACTGACGTGACGGTCCGCCGCTTTTTCCCGCGCGGGATGGGTGAAGGCGGACTGCAGGAGGAGGAACGGGCCGCCTTCGACATCGCCGTGCAGCGCTTCACCTGCGCCATCCATCCGGCACTGCGAGGTGTGATCGCCGGAGGTTGTGATGCGGTGGACGGGGTACCTTTCATCGTCAGCGAATGGCTGGAGGGCACGCCCATTTCCCAGCAGCTCGCCAGCGGCCCGATGCAGCCGCGCCGTGCCATCGACATCCTCATGGGGGCGCTCGAGGTTTCGGAGGTGATCTCCGAATTGCTCGCGGAGCAGGCAGTGTGGGTGGAAACGGATCCCTCCTCCATCATCGACGCGTCCGATGATCCGAAGCGTGGCACCACCTTCGGCATCTCCCCTTTCAAATGGCTGGGTTCCGACGAGGAACGCCGCAGCCTGAAGCCCCTCATCCAGCTCACCGAGGAGCTGATGGGCTGGAAGAACAAGCTGGTGAACGACCAGGCGGGCAACGGTCTCGCCATCTGGTTGAAATGGCTGAAACAGCACGCCTTCCAGGCCACCCTCGCTGAGACACGCGAAAACCTGGCCGCCGCAACGGGTGCGCCACCTCCGCCTCCCACCTCCCGCCTCGTCCGGCAGTCAACCCGGCCGATGGTCCCACGGGCCGCCACCGTCCAGGTGCAGATGGTCCCCGTCCAGCGGACGAAGCCATCGAAGGTGCCGCTGGTCCTCGGTCTGACAGGTCTGCTCATCGCACTGGGCATCGGCGGATGGGTCGCCAAAACCGGGGAGATTCCTTTCAAAGGCCGTTTCCAGGCGGTGGCGGCAGAAGCCACGCCGTCCGCCCCGAAGTCCGCCCTCGACTACGCCCCGCCGCTTCCGTCGCAGGCAGACGTTGAGGAGGAAGAAGCGGTTGCAGCGACCCCGGCCAGCGCCTCCACACCAGCTCCACCGGCATCGGGATCCTCTTCCGAAACCGTGTATCAGGTGAAGGATTCCGAGGCCGTGATGAAGAAGCTCAACCAGACGGTGACCTTGGAAGGGAAGCTGGAAAGCGTCTCCCGCAACACGGAGAGAACCCAGATCTTTCTCCAACTGGAGATGACAGAACGCAACGACGCATGTGGCTTCGTCATCTCACGGGATGCCACCGGCTCCTTGAGCTTCGAGGAACTGACAAAGCTGGTGGGCAAAACGATCCGCATCCGGGGCAAGGTGGGCGTGGGGGCGGGCAAGTTCGGCAAACGGCCGAAGATCCAGATCTTCGACAGGGAATCCATCACGCTGCCATGAACGGACTGGTGACCTCGGACGTCCCCGCCTTCGCGGTGGTCGGACGGGTGAACATGGGGAAGTCCGCCGTCATCGCCACGCTGCTGGAGATCGATGACCAGGACGTGGTCCGGGTGAGCGCGACCCCGGGTGAAACCACACGCTGCCAGCCGCACCGCGTGATCTTTGGCGGCCGGGAATGCATCCGTTTCATCGATACTCCCGGATTCTCGCGGCCGGTGGAGGCCCTGCGGGTCATCCACTCGCTGCATGGGGAGGGCACGCCGAACCTGGAAACGCTGCACCGCTTCGTGGCGGAGGCGGGGGAGGATTTCGGGGATGAGAAGCGGCTGCTGGAACCACTGCTGGAAGGCGCGGGCGTCCTTTACGTGGTGGATCCGGCGAAGCCACTGCGGGACGACTTCCTTGCGGAAATGGAGATCCTGCGCTGGACCGGCCGCCCGAGGCTGGCGCTTCTCAACCGGCGGTCCGAAACCACCGGCCCGGACGAAGAAGCATGGCGGTCCAGTCTGGGCGGGGCCTTCAATCTGGTCCGCAGCTTCGATGCCCACCATGCCCGCTATGAAGAACGGCTGAGGCTTCTCAAATCCCTGCTGGAGATCGAGGAACGCCACCGCAGCAAACTGGAGGAAACCATCCGGCTGGTAGAGGATGAATGGGAACGGCGGCGGGAGGAGTCCGCCGAGATCATCATCAGCTTTTTCGAGGAAGCCCTCTCCCTGAAGGTGGAGGCGACGCTGGAAGAGCGTGATCTGACCCTGCCCTCCCGGCGGGAGCGGAAGGCTGAGTTGCTGGGGAAACAATATTTCGGGAAACTCTCCGAACTGGAGAAAGAATGCTTCGCCGCCCTGCTGAAGCTCCACCGCCACCATCTGCTGAAAGCTGACACGAACATCGACGCCTTCCACGGCATTGATCTGGAAAGTGATGAAACGTGGACGAAGTGGGGCCTGAAACGGGGCCAACTGGCGCTGGTCTCCGCCCTGACGGGAGCCGCCGGAGGGCTGGCGGTGGACGCCGCCACCGGCGGACTGACCCACGGTGCGGGAACCGTTCTCGGCGGCCTGCTGGGAGGTGCGGCCGCTTGGTTCAAGGGAGGCAGCCTGCCGGACCTGAGGATCGACCTCACCGGTGGCATCACGCTGGGGGCGGGTGAAGGCAAGACCCTTTCCATGGGTCCGCCGAAGAACCCGAATTTCCCCTGGGTGCTGCTGGATGGCATCCTCAGCCGCTACCGGCAGATGCTCGCCCGCGCGCACGGCAGGCGGGATGAGGAAATCCTGGAAGGCGCCGGAGAGGGATTCACCCGGCATTTTCCGCGCGAGCGGAGGGATGTCCTGGCAAAGTGGTTCAACTCCTGCCTGAAAGGATCACCGAACCGGGCGCTGGAGCCGGAGGTGTTCCAGGCGCTGGTCGCCGCGCTGGAGGAAGTGTAGGGAGGCCCTCCCCCTTGTTTTGGGCATCACTCCGCAGGAAGCCAACGCTCCTCGGTGCGCTTGCTCACCTTCGGGGAGCCCTGCCGTTTCCCATCCACCTCCACCCAGCGGGAGGTTTCGATGGTCAGGCGGACCTTGATCTCACGCTTTCCGAAAGCGCTGGTGCGGGAGTCGAGGCGGCTGATGTCTGATACCTTTTCGTCCTCGCTGTAGCCCTTGCCATTCGGCCAGCGGAAACCCTTCGGCTGGAACGCCGTTTTCCGGCCGCTGAAGCCCTCCGCGTAGCGGTTCATCACCGCCTGGTCCCCGGCCTCCGAACGGGAGGCGGAGGTCAGACAACCCACGGAACCCAGGCACAAGGACGCCACCACGATGAGGGAGAAAGGACGCATGGCCCATGTGTTAGATGGGCCGGTGCGCGTGGTCAATCCGCCCCTTGCGGACGGTGCAAAAATGTGGAACGCCGCCCGCATGGAGGCGGGCCGTTCATCCCGCCTTCTTCTCGTCGTCCTCCGCTCCGACGACCAGTGAGGTGACCACTCCCGCCAGCAGCAGGGCCAGGATCACACCGAGGACGACAAAGTTGAACGACTCCCCGAGCCAGGCCTTGAGGTACTTCGCGGTGAGCATCTTCACGCCGACCACCAGCAGGATCAGGGAGAGGGCGGGCTTGAGGTAGCGGAACTTGGCGATCATCCCTGCCAGGGCGAAATAAAGCGACCGCAGGCCGAGGATGGCGAAGACGTTGCTGGTGAAGACCAGAAACGGATCCGCCGTGATGGCGAAGATGGCCGGAATGGAGTCCACCGCGAAGATGACGTCCGTGAACTCCACCAGGATGAGCGCCACCGCCAGCGGGGTGAGCAGCCATTTGCCGGCAGGTGCGGCCTGGACGACGGGATCCGGAATCACTTCCGCACCCGGGGTTTCCGGCTCCTTGGAGGTGGGCTCACCCGCCTTCACCAGGAAATGCTGGCCGTGGAAGTCCCGGGTGATGGGGAAGCGCTTTTTCAGGAAGCGGACCAGACCGTTGTTCTCCGGATGCTCCTCCTTTTCCTTCATGAAGAGCATCTTCAGGCCGGTGACGATCAGGAACACGCCGAAGACATAGAGGACCCAGTGGAAGTTCTGCACCAGCGCCGCGCCGATGCCGATCATGGCGCCGCGCATCACCAGCGCACCGAGGATACCCCAGAAAAGCACCCGGTGCTGGTATTGGGCGGGAACCGCCAGCGAGCCGAAAACCATGGCGATGACGAAGATGTTGTCCACACTGAGGGACTTCTCCACCACATAGCCGGTCAGATACTTGGTGGCCGCAAGACGGCCGTTGTTCACCACGCCATCAACCGCGTCCCGGGTATTGCCCAGGTCGAACCAATGATTTTCATAGGCGAAATACACCGCCACGGAGAACGCGAGGCCGAGCGAGATCCACACACCGGACCACCCGAGCGCCTCCTTCATCCCCACCACGTGGGATTTCCGGTGAAACACGCCGAGGTCCAGCGCGAGCATGAGGAACACAAAACCAAGGAAGATCAACCAGGCCCAAATCATTGCGGGAAGCTGCCCCCAGCTTCAGTTCCCCGCCACTGTAATCTCTTCCACATTTTCCACTTCCTCCTCCTTCGCCGCGTCCGGATCGACGCTGGCGATCACCTTGTCCACTCGGATGCCGTCCATGTCCACGATCTCGAAGACCCAGCCGCTGTCACGGATGATGTCCCCCTCGACGGGAACCCGCGCCAGCTTCGCGCCGAAGAATCCCGCGACGGTCTGGTATTCGTCCCCGGCCTCCACCGGATGGGTGAAGCCGGAAAGGTGGCGTCCGAGTTTCTCGATCTCGAACAGTCCGTCGATGAGCCAACTGCCGTCGGTCCGCTGCTGGATCGACAGGGTCCGCCTTTCCTCCACCGACGGCACGTCGCCGACAATGGATTCCATCAGGTCGATGAGCGTCACCATGCCGATGACGCCGCCGAACTCATCCACGACGAAAGCGACGTGGTGGCCGGTGTCCCGGAAGGTCTCCAGCGTGGCGCTGGCCTTCTGGACTTCCGGCACCAGCAGGGGCGGCCGCATGAGGTGCCGGAAGGAGACCGGCACACCTGCGGCGAGCTGGGCGTAGCAATCCTTGATGGAGATGACCCCCACCAGATTGTCCCGGTCTTTCTGATAGACCGGGAAGAAGCTCTGGGAACTGCGGACGATGACCGGCCAGGCATCCTCATGCCTTGAATCCACATCGACCCAGACCACCTTCGGCCGCGGGATCATGAGGTCATAGACGTCGAGTTTCTCGAACGCGAGCACGCCTTCCATCATCTTGGACTCACCCTGCTCGATGGTGCCGGCGATGACGCCTTCACGGATCAGCACGCGGAACTCGTCCTTCGACATCCCCTCGGCGGTGGAGTCCTGCATCCCCAGCAACCTGAGGATGAAGGTGGTGGAGCCGGACAGGAAATGGACGAAAACGGAGGCGATCCTGGAGATGAACGCCATCGGCCGGGCCATGACGCTGGCGATGACCTCCGGCTGCTGCATGGCCAGCCGCTTCGGCACCAGTTCCCCGATCACCAGTGAGAGATAGGTCAGCGCCCCGATGACGATGATGAACGCCATGTTGTCCGCGAACTGGCCCAGCCAGGGGATTCCCTCCATGGTCACCGCCAGCTTGTCCGCGATGCGGGCACCGCCGAAAATGCTGGCGAGGATGCCGATGAGGGTGATGCCGATCTGGACGGTGGAAAGGAAACGCTCCGGGGTGTCCGCGAGCTCGAGCGCCTTTGCGGCGCCTTTGTTTCCGCCCTCCGCCATGGACTGGAGCTTGCCGCGGCGGGAGGAAACGATCGCGATTTCCGTCATGGCGAAGACGCCGTTTGCGAGAAGAAGGACGAAGATCAGGACGATCTCAAACAGGACTGAGCTCATTGAAGACAGGCATAGTCGGCGCGGAAACTGTTCAGTTCAATTTGAATTTTTCCTTGGTTTTACACCCATTCCCGAAAGCAACCACCCCGAATGGGCGTTCTTTCGGACTTGCCGGAACCTCTCCGGCACTCTGGAGTCCTCAAACGAAGCCCCGAACGATGTCACAGCCCTACCCATCCCATCCCTCCGTTCCCACCGGCAAAAGCTGGTGGGGCCAACTCGGCCCCTATCAGCGTCTCGTGTTCG
The DNA here is from genome assembly GCF_026625605.1 of Luteolibacter sp. SL250. Classification (NCBI taxonomy): domain Bacteria; kingdom Pseudomonadati; phylum Verrucomicrobiota; class Verrucomicrobiia; order Verrucomicrobiales; family Verrucomicrobiaceae; genus Luteolibacter; species Luteolibacter sp. SL250. Next base: position 674,161 of record NZ_CP113054.1, on the reverse strand, counting down.
TCGTAGCGACCCTCGCGTGGTTGTTCGACTGCCTGGACCAGCAGCTTTTCAACCTGGCGCGGAGTCCGGCGATGACCTCGCTGTTGGGCCAGAACCAAACCATCGACCTGGGATTCATCACCACTACCGCCCCCACGCTGGCCACCACCATTTTCATCCTCGGCTGGGCCACGGGTGGCATGATCTTCGGCTCGCTCGGTGACCGGTTCGGCAGAGCAAAAATGCTCTCCACCTGCGTGTTGCTCTACTCGATCGCCACGGGACTTTCGGCACTTTCGGTACATTTCGTCGACTTCTGCATCTACCGTTTCGTCACGGGTCTGGGTGTCGGCGGGGTGTTCGGCTTGGCCGTGGCGCTGGTCGCGGACACGGTTCCCGGTGAAGTCCGCCCGCGGGCGCTGGGGGTACTCCAGTCGTTCTCCGCAGTGGGCAATGTGAGCGCCGGATTCATCGGCCTCGCCATCGCGCTGACACACTTCGGTGACAGCCCGACCTACTGGAAGTGGCTGTTCGTGATCGGCGCTCTGCCAGCCTTCCTCGTCGCCGTGATCCAGATGCGCATGAAGGAACCGCCAGCATGGCTTGAGGCGCGCGAGCGTGCCACCGCCCAAGGCAAGAAGGCCGGCTCCTACAAGGATCTATTCGGCCACCCCACCTGGCGGAAGCATGCGCTGCTGGGCATGACTCTCTCCTGCGCAGGGGTCGTCGGACTTTGGGGCATCGGCGTTTTCTCCAGCGACCTGGTCGGTGACATCATCACCAACAGCCTGCGCGAAGCGGGAGCCGGAGCACAAGAAATCAGCAAGGGCAAGCAGACCTGGATGTCCATCAACTTGTTGGCATTCAACGTCGGCGCGTTCGCCGGGATGCTCGCCTTCACCCGTGCGACCGAGGCGTGGGGCAGGAGGAAGGCGTTCGCCATCTCATTCATCGGCTCCTTGCTGGTGACGGTCTTCGTCTTCCAGAAACTGGGAACCATCAACGGCCGCTGGGACATCCTTTGGATGACCCCGCTCATGGGCTTCTTCCACCTCACGGTGTTCGCCGGATTCTCCATCTACCTTCCGGAGCTGTTCCCGACCCGCCTGCGGGCGACGGGGGTTTCGTTCTGCTACAACGTGGGTCGCTATCTGGCAGCCCTCGGTCCGCTGCTGTTGGGGACGATGATCGCCACCTTCGCCAAGTCCGCGGAAGCGGAAGCGGTGAAGGCCGCGGGAGCCTCCGTTTCGGACTCCGCGCTCGCCGCCCTGAAGGCCGCCGCGAAGATCGATGCCTTCCGCGACGCCGCCTCCTGGATGTGCGTGATCTTCCTGCTCGGCGTGGTCGTCCTGCCGTTCCTCCCGGAAACGAAAGGCCAGCCGCTGCCGGAGGATTGAGATTTCCGCATTGCGCCGCCTTGTAATCCCACTAAAAACCGCTCCCATGCCCAAATTCGTCAAGATCCTGATCTGGATCGCCGTTTCGCTCCTAGGCGCCGCCGCCGTGGCGATCGCCGCGTTCCAGAGCGGCGAGAAAGTCAACGCCCTCTGGCTCGTCGTGGCCGGTGCCTGCGCGTTCGCCGTCAGTTACCGCTTCTACAGTTCCTGGCTGATGGCCAAGGTGCTGGTGCTCGATGACCGCCGCGCCCCCCCTGCCGTGACCAAGGCGGACGGCAAGGACTACGTGCCCACGAACAAGTGGGTCGTGTTCGGCCACCACTTCGCCGCCATCGCCGGCCCGGGTCCGCTCGTCGGTCCGGTGCTCGCCGCCCAGTTCGGCTACCTTCCAGGAACCCTCTGGATCCTCATCGGCGCCACGCTCGGCGGCGGTGTGCATGATGCGGTGGTCCTGTTCTCCTCCATGCGCCGAGAGGGCAAGTCGCTCGGCCAGATGCTCAAGGACGAGGTGAACCCCGTGGTGGGCATCGTCGCCCTCTTCAGCCTTCTGGCGATCATGACGATCATCCTCGCCGTGCTCGGCCTGGTGGTGGTCAAGGCGCTCTCCCACAGCCCGTGGGGCCTGTTCACCATCGCGATGACCATCCCGCTAGCGATGATCATGGGTCTGGCGATCCGCGGTGGCATCAGCGTGAAGTCCGTCACCATCGCCGGTGTCATCGGCCTTTTGGTCTGCGTGTGGGCCGGCGGGCTGATCAAGCCGGGCTCAGCACTCTACGGCGCCCTCACCTGGTCCTCCACGGATCTGGCCTGGGCCATCATGATCTACGGCTTCTTCGCCTCCGTGCTGCCGGTGTGGCTACTGCTCGCGCCGCGGGACTACCTCAGCACCTTCATGAAGCTGGGCACCGTGGCGATCCTCGGGGTTTTCGTCATCATCATCGCGCCGAAACTGCAGATGCCCGCCGTGACCCAGTTCGTGGACGGCAGCGGCTGGGTGGTCCCCGGTCCTGTGTTCCCCTTCGTCTGCATCACCATCGCCTGCGGAGCCATTTCGGGTTTCCACTCGGTGATTTCCTCCGGCACGACGCCGAAGCTGCTGGAACGGGAAAAGCACATCCGGCTGGTGGGCTACGGCTCCATGGTCACGGAGATGCTCGTCGCGCTGATGGCCATCATCGCCGCCTGCTCCCTGCAGCCGGGTGAATACTTCGCCATCAACACCCCGGTCGCCCTGAGCGACGCGCCGATCTCCGCCCCGGAGAACCAGGCGGCCCTGCAGGGCGCGGTGGACAGGGTGAACTCCGTGAAGAACCCGGACGGCACCGCCGCATTCCCCATCACGATGGAGCGGATGAACACGATGGCGTCCGACATGGAGGAGCCCACCCTGATCGGCAAGACCGGTGGCGCGCCGACCTTCGCCGTCGGCATGGCGGTGATGTTCGATTCCGTGTTCAAGAAGTTCGGCCTCGGCCACGGCCTGCTGGGCCTCTGGTATCACTTCGCCATCATGTTCGAGGCGCTGTTCATCCTGACCACGCTGGATGCGGGCACGCGGGTGGGCCGCTTCATCATGCAGGACCTGCTGGGCAGCTTCTACAAGCCGCTGGGCAACACGAAGTCCTGGGGTGCGAACGTCCTCACCAGCGGCCTGCTGGTCGCCGCCTGGGGTTATTTCCTCTATCAAGGGGCGATTGATCCGAACGGCATCGCGAAGAGCCTGTGGCCGCTGTTCGGCATCGCCAACCAGCTCCTGGCGGTGATCGCCTTCTCGCTGGGCACGACGGTCATCATCAAGATGGGCCGGGCGAAGTACGCATGGTGCACGATGGTGCCGCTGGCTTTCCTGGTCTGCGTGACCTTCACCGCCGGCTACATGAAGATCTTCTCCACCAAGGCAGCCGGATTCCTTCCGGAAGCGGACAAGCAGAAGGCCATCCTGGAAAATGCCGCCAACCTCACCGCAGCCCAGATCAAGGCGGCGGAGACGGCGCTGTTCAACGCCCGCATGGACGTCGGCATCACCGCCATGTTCATGGTGCTGGTCGCTGTCATCGTCATCGGCTGCGCCCGCGAGTGGATCAAGGTCATCAACGGCACCAAGAAGGCCGTCCTCCACGAGGGTCCCTACGTGGCACTCGACGGGGAGAAGGCCTGATCCGGATATCCGGCTCCCAATCCCAAACAAAAAAGGCGCGGTGCGAACCGCGCCTTTTTCATTTGATGGGGAGAGGAGTTCCGCCGGTCACTTCTCCAACGCTTCCTTCAGCGCCGGAAAGGTGACTTTGACCGAGGCTTCCTTCGTCGGATGGACGCCATCCTTGACGTAGGTCTTGAACAACTCCCCGTCCTCTTCGCGGATCTTCAGCCAGTTCTTGTTGTGATCGACCAGCAACAGGCCACGCTCCGCGGCGACCTTCCGGTAGACCTCATAGTAGGAGGGGAGTTCCGGACGGATGGATCCGGAGCGGTTGCCGTTCGGCGCGTCCCACGCGGGGTTCATGGTCTGGAGGATGATCTCCGTGCCCGGCAGCGCCTTCTTGATCCGGTCGATCATTTCCCCGAGATTTTTCCCGCACTGCTCCTGCGAAACGGCGGCCGGCTTGCCCTCATGCTTGCCCGCGTCGTTCACGGCGAACTCGATGATCACCGTGTCCGGCTTGTTCCCTATCACGACCTCATCGAGCTTCTGCAGCCCGACGATCGAGTTTTTCCCGGATTGCCCGCTGTTGATGAAGTTGACCTTTGCTTTGGGATTCACGGTCACCAGCCAGTCGTTCAGGGCCTTCGTCCATTCGCCGCCCCTGGTGAGGCTGGTTCCATAGACGACGACGGTCTGGTCTTTCCCCGCCTTGAGATTGTCAACGAGCTGTGAGGCGGAACAGAGGCCCGGAGCGAAAAGCAGCAGCGCTGCGGCGGACAGAAAGGTTTTCGTTTTCATGGGATGGATCGGTTATTTTTCCAACATCTTCTTCACTTCGGGGAAAGTGACCGCCACGGAGGCCTCCGCCGACGGATGGATCCCGTCCGCGACGTAGGCCCTGAACTGTTCCTCGCTCTCCGCGCGGATCTTCTCCCAGTTCCTGTGATGATCGATGAGCAGCAGGCCGTGCTTCGCGGCGACCTTGCGGTAGCTCTCATAGCAGGCCGCCAGATCGGGGCGCTTGGTGGCGGAGCCGTTCCCTTTCGGGGAGTCCCACGCCGGGTTCATGGTCTGGATGATGATCTCCGCGTCCGGCAGCTCCTTCCGGATCCTTTCGATCATGGTCTCGAGGTTCTCCCCGCTCTGTTTGGCGGAGACCCGCTTCTGCTCCTCCGGGTAGAGGAATGCGTCGTTCACGGCGAACTCGATGAACACGGTGTCCGGCTTCTTCGCGATGACCACGCTGTCCAGCTTCGCCAGGCCGACGAGGGAGTTCTGGCCGGACTGGCCGCCGTTGATGACATTCACCTTCGCGGCGGGGTTGATGGCGGAGAGCCATTCCTTGGTGGACGACACCCACTTGCCACCGGCGGTGAGGCTGGTGCCATAGACGACCACGGTCTGGTCCTTTCCGGCCTTGAGGTTATCGACCAGTTTTGAGGCGAAGGCCGGGGAAATGGAGAAAAGACAGAGAAGGAGGCACAGTCGGAGTTTCATGCGATCCAAGTGGATGCCACCTGGTCTCCCCGCCGTCGAGATGGATTTGAAGGATGCCGCAAGGGCTTCCCCTGAGGAAATCCATGAAGTGCATATTTTTCACTTTGCAAACCCGGGATCATCCCTTAGTCCTCCCGTCCGCCTGAAACAAATGGTGGTCGTAGCTCAGTTGGTAGAGCCCCGGATTGTGATTCCGGTTGTCGCGGGTTCGAGTCCCGTCGATCACCCCATCTTTCTTATCGGGGATCCCTGAAGTGGGTCCCGGACAAGGGGGAAGGAACCCCCTGGATACTGAACGATGCAGCCTCTAGAGAGCAGGATTCAATACAAGTTCCGCAATTCACTTCTGCTGGCGGAAGCGCTGACCCATCCGAGTCTGGCCTACGAGTCACAGAGGCCCCATTTCGACAACCAGCGGCTGGAATTCCTGGGAGACGCGGTCCTCCAACTGATCGTCACGGAGGAACTCTACCGGATGTTCCCCGACTTCACCGAAGGGAAGCTCACCAAGCTGCGTTCCCGTGTCGTCTCCCGCCGCGCGCTCGCCCGTTTCGCGATGGCGATCCACCTGGGCGACTACGTGCTGCTGGGGAAGGGCGAGGAAGCGACCGGCGGCCGCAGGCGGCTTTCCACGCTCGCTGACGCCTTCGAGGCGTTGATCGGCGCGGTCTATCTGGATGCCGGTCCCGGCCCGGCGACGAAGCTGGTGCTGCGGCTTTTCGAAAGCGAGATCGGTGCGATGGCCTCCAGTCCGGAGGAACGCAATCCAAAGGGAGAGCTGCAGGAATGCCTGCAGGCGCTCCATCCGCAGGCCCCGTCCTACCGCATCATCGGCGAGACCGGACCGGACCACCGCCGGGTCTTCCAGGCGGAGGTTTCCTGGCGGGACAAGGTGCTGGCCACTGGCAAGGGCAAGAGCAAGAAGGAAGCGGAAGCCCGCGCCGCCGCGGAAGCGCTGCGCTCCCGGGTGTGGGAGGACTGAACCGGTTCACTCCCGCAGGATGCCGCGCCGCAAGGCCTCGCTGATGGCCTCCGCGCGCACGTTGACGCCCAGCTTTTCGTAGATTTTCCGCAGGTGGTGCTTCGCTCCATCCTCGCTGAAGCCGAGGACGCCCGCGATTTCCTTGTTGGTGAGACCCTTCGCGACGAGATCCAGCACCTCCACCTCACGCTTCGACAGCTCCGGCAGGGAGGCCCGTTCCTTGGCCAGGTCCAGGATCTCCTTGGGAAACCACCGCTCCCCACGGAAGACCGTCCGGATGGCCTCCGACAGCTCCGGGAGCTTCGATTCCTTCAAGAGGTATCCGGCCACGCCTGCCTTCACCGCCTGGTGGATCTCCTCCTCCCGGTCGAAGCTGGTCAGCAGGATGACCCTGGCTCCGGGAAATTCCTTCCGGATGCGCCCGGTGGCCTGGATGCCGTCCAGCTTCGGCATCCGCAGATCCAGCAGGGCGATGTCCGGCTGGTGCTCGCGGAACAGCGCCACCGCCTCCTCCCCATCCCCCGCCGTGGCCACCACCTTGAACTCCTTGCGGAGTTTCAGAAGCGACTTCAGCCCCATCAGGACGATGTAGTGGTCGTCCGCAAGCAGCAGACGGATGACGGGTGAGGCGCTCATGATTGCAACGGTACGGTGGCGGTGATGCGGGTGCCCGCGGAGGAACTGGCCACCTCCAGCACACCGCCCAACCGGGTGATCCTTTCCTTCAGGGAGCGCAGGCCGAAGTGCCCCTCATCCGGGCCGGGGACGGTCACGGGATCGAAGCCGCAGCCATCATCCACGATCTCCAACCTGGCGGAGCCGCCGGACACGCCGACCGAGATCCCCAGTCGCCCCGCGCCGCCATGCCGCAGTGCGTTGGACAACGCCTCCTGTCCCGCCCGGAAAAGATGGATGCGGATCCGCTCCGGCAGGGAGGCGATGTCCCCGGAACGGTTGACGGTGACCTCGCAACCCGCACCGCTCTCACGCGCCACCTTTTCAAGCGCGGTGGCCAGATCCTCACCAGCAAGGGCGCTGGGGCTCAGATCCCACACAGTCCGCCGCAGATCCTCCCTGCCCCGGTCGAGCAACCGCTTCGCCAGCGCCAGATGATCTTCCGCGCCGATCCCCTCCTCCGCCAGATTTCCAGCGACCTCAAGCTGCATCGCCGCTCCGGAAAGGGATTGGGAAATCGTGTCATGCAGGTCCGCGGCGAGCCGCACCCGCTCCGCTGCCACCAGCTCCGCGTCATGCCGCGCGCGGATCTCCCTCACCAGCAGGTCGCTTCTTTTTCCCACCCGCCGCCGCAGCACGACCACCCACAGGAATGCCCCGGCAAGCACCGGTCCCAGGGCCATCAGCACGCCCCCCACCGTCAGCCATGAGCGGCTCCCGCCGATCTTGATCGCCCTAGCGTCCGGCAGTTGCAGGTCGAACCCATCCGCGCCTTTCCCAAAGCGCCCCGCCACATCGCTGAAGCCCACACGGCACACGCCCTCCACCACGACCTCCACACCGGGTTCCAGCCCCTCCGGAAGGACTTCACCCTCCGGCAGGATGGCGCGGAAATCCCGCTTTTCCGCTGCGATCACCAGCGTCTGCCGGTCTCCTTCCCGGAGGGTTTCCTTGAATCTACCCGCCATCCTCAGCAGCCGCGCCTCCCGGTCCGTCCCTCCACTTTCATCCAGCAACCGCTGGGGGGAGATCTCCTCCGGTTCCACCAGACCCGCGACGCCGGTCCGCTTCACTTCCGCGTTCTCCAGCACCACCCTGCCACCCGCCAACGAGGGAAAGCCCGCCGCCACCACCCTATCCCCCAGACGCAGTCCGCCCGGTGCATCCGTCCGCAGCCGGATGGCGTGTCCTCCCCGCTGCAGGACCACCAGCCCGTCCGGCCAGCAGAGCGTGACCACCCCTCCCGCCACCTCCCGGTGGGCCATGAAGTCTTCCACCGGCAGGACCAGCAGTTCCTCCAGCGAGCGCTCCTCCAGCTTTTCCCAATCTCCGGGTGCCTGCTTCAGCACCTCGATCTCCTGCGGATCGGACACGGTCACGAACGTGCTGAACGGTTGGAAATTCGGGCCGCGCCAGGAGTTGCACACACCCCGCACCTTCACCTCCACATCCGGCACCAACTTTTCCCGCACCGCGTCATCAAAGTGTGAAACCCACACCCGCAGCCGCCTGCTTTCCGGCCCGAGATCCAGCACCAGCCTCGTCGGCGGAACCCCTTCCTCGATCTTCACCGCGCGGATCACCCCCTGAAACTCGATGTAGTTCGCGTCCTTCGAGCCGTCCCGCAGTTCCAGCGGGCTGACTTTCATCGGTTCCGGCAGCCCCACGACGGGACCCACCGTCAGCTTCCTCACCTTCACCCGCGGACTCGGCGTCTCCTCGGCCGTAACGCCCTCGATTTCCACCTGCTGCCCGGCCACCAACTGGTCGCCCACTTTCCCATTGAGGCTGGCGACCACGCCGCCCGTCCGGTCCTGGAGAATGAACTCCGGGTATTCCTTCCCCCTCACGGATGTCACCACGCCGGAGATCCTCACCGGGTGTTTCTCCGCCAAACGCGTGGGCGTCATGGCGCGCAGCTCCGCGGAACTGGTGAGCACCTCCCCTACCGACATCACCTGCAGGCAGGCGAGGATGGCGGGGATCTTCAGGGCTCGGAGCATCGGAGGAACGTCACAGATCATCACGCGGCCGCCCACTACACGTCCGTGTAGTGGACCACTTGCCGATGGAATACCATCCTAGGCCAAGCTTCCGGAATCCTGTTCCGCAAACCCATGAAAAAAACCTCCCCGCTCGTTCTCATGGCCTGCCTCGGTGGTATGGCCATGTCCCACGCCGCCACGGTGGCATCCTACCAGTTCGATGGTGCCAGCGGCACTCCGGTTTCATCGGACACGGACACGAACTCGACTCCCCAGCCGTTCGGCGTCGGTTCCGGAATCAATGGCAGCGCCCTCCGCTACTCCACCTACAACTCCACCACCGGCAACCGCTCCGCGGCGATGTTCACGGCGGAAACCAACGGTACCGATGAAGCGACCACCATCGCCGCCAACGACTATTGGACATTCACCGTCACCGCGGTCACCGGCACGCTCAACCTGGACACGCTGAGCTTCAACCACGGCGGCTCCGTCAACATCGAGAGTACGATCTTCGTCCGCTCCAGCATCGATGACTTCGCCACCACCATTCACTCCACCGGCGCATACGTCGTCTCCAGCGGGGGCGGAGTCAGCGGCTTCACCCCGCCCGGCGGCTCGTCGCCGCATCTGGCGGTCGTCAATCTGGCGTCCATCCCCGCCTACCAGAATCTGACCACCGTCGAGTTCCGCATCTACGGCTTCGACAACAGCGCCACCACCGCGGACACGGGCGGTGTCCGGATCGACAACGTGCAGCTCACCACCATCCCGGAGCCTTCCACCCTGCTTACGGCGGCCATCTTCTCGCTGATACCCATCACCCGCAGACGCATCCACTGAACAACATGATCCGATCCCTACGAACCATCCCTTTCCTCGCGGCCCTCATCGCCACCGCCCACGCGGAGGACACCATCAATGCCGATGTCTGCGTCTATGGCGCGACGCCTGCGGGCATCAACGCCGCCATCGCCGCCAAGCAGGAAGGCGCGAGCGTCATCCTCATCGAGCCGTCCCGCTGGGTCGGCGGCATCCTCGGCGCGGGCATCAAGACGAAGCAGGACTGCCCGGAACCAAGGGCGGTCGGCGGCCTCACGAAGTCGAAGATTTTCACCTTCGGGAATTTCCCCAGCCATCTGCGCCGCGACTTCGAGGCATGGCTGAAGGAAGAGAACATCGGGATCGTCCGCGAGCACCGGGTGAAATCCACCACCAAGGATGGCGCGAAAATCACCACGGTCACGCTCGAAAACGCCCCGCCGGACAAGGAAGGCATCCCGATCCCGGAAGCGCTCCCCGGCTCCCCTGAAAAGCAGGTGCAGGCGAAAGTGTTCATCGATGCCTCCTATGAAGGCGACCTGATGGCGAAGGCCGGGGTTTCCTACTCCGTGGGCCGCGAAGCCGCTTCCGAGTTCAACGAGGAACCGGCGGGCGTGGGCAAGCAGACGAACTGGACGCCCATCGACCCCTATGTGAAACCCGGAGATCCATCCAGCGGTGTGCTGCCGCTGGTGGACCCCGATCATGGCAGGCCACTGGGTGCGGCGGATGACTACACCCAGGCCTACAACTACCGTTACTACGTGACGGATGAAGCGGACAACAAGGCCGAGTTCGGCGTTCCTCCGGGTTATGACGCGGCGCAGTTCGAGCTGGTGGGCCGGTTCGTGGAGCACCTGAAAAAGGTGCATGCGGACGATGCCAAGAAGCTGGACGAGCGCCTCTCCGCCATCTTCCCCGGCTGGATGAACTCCGGCGAATACAACTACCAGCGCAACTCGCTGGTGACGATGGCCCCTCTGAACGTCTCCCGCTTCTACCAGGACGGTGACTATGCCACCAAGTCGAAGGTATGGCGCCAGCACCGCGACTATCTCGCCGGCCTCCATCACTTCATGTCCACCGACCCGCGCGTGCCGCAGGAGTTCCGGGAAAAGACCGCGAAGCTGGGACTGAAGCTGGATACCCACCCGGACACCAACGGCTGGCCGAACCAACTCTACGTCCGCATCTCCCGCCGGATGGACGCTCCCTACAAGCTCAGCCACAAGGACGTGCTCAACAAAACGGACGAGAAGGATGCCGTCGGACTCGCCCTATACGGGGTGGACACCTACCCGCCGCGCCGCTACGTGGCGAAGCACCCGGAGAGCGGCCAGATCGGTGTGGCGACGGAGGGCAACATGTTCATTGGCGGACCGAAAGGCACCGGGCATCCCTACCCGGTTCCCTATCGCTCGATCACACCAAAGGCGGAACAATGCGAGAACCTGCTGGTTCCCGTCTGTTTCAGCGCCACCTACATCGCCTACGCCTCCGCACGGATGGAGCCTGTCTTCGCCGTGCTGGGGGAGTCGTCCGGCGTCGCCGCCGCCCAGGCGGTCAAGGCGGGACAGAAGGTGCAGGAAGTGGATGTCCCGAGACTGCAGGCCCGCCTGAAGGAACGCGGGCAGGTGCTTTCGTGGGAGCCGAAGTAAGACTCCATCACCAACCTTTCCTGAAGCCCGGCCTCCGCAAGGGGCCGGGTTTTTCTTTGGCATGGCGCACCAGCTTCGACCGTCATGCAGACAAATTTCCCGCCTGGCGGGATTTTCCCAATGAATGCGAATGCCGGATGAAATCCAGATACGCGACGCCGTCCCTGCGGATGCACCGGCCATCGCGGACATCCATGTCCGCTGCTGGCAGGCGGCGTACGCGGGTATCCTGCCGGGTGACCATCTGGCCGCGCTTTCCATCGGAAAACACACCGCTTTCTGGGAGGGCGAACTCGCCGGAAGCGGGAGTATCACGCTGGTATCCGTCCGGGAAGGATCGATCACCGGTTGGATTTCCGGTGGCGGCAGCCGCGATGACGATGGAGCGAAGACATCCGAGATCCACGCCATCTATGTCTCCCCTGACTGCTGGGGCGGCGGCAGCGGAAAAAAATTGATGGAAGCCATGGAGCGCCATTTCCCATCCGGATCTCCCATCACACTGTGGGTGCTGGAACAGAACCAGCGCGGCATCGGTTTCTACCAACGGCTGGGCTTCACAGCGGAAGGCATGACGAAGAGAATCCGGATCGGCGGGGCGGAGCTGGCGGAGATCCGGCTGCGGAAGGAATGGACTCCGCGGGACATTCGGGAAATGATGGCAGGACCATGAAATCGTTCATTCCAGCGTTGGCATGTCTGGGCTTGGTGTTCCCCTGCTCCTCGCATGCGGAGGAGATCCTGTTCCATGCAGGACCTACGGTCGCGGTGCCGGATGCCGTGATGCTGGACCCGACACTGAAGGCCGATCCGAAGGGGGATGACCTCCAGTTCATCTATGAATTCTTCATCGGCTCCGAGCTGCTCGCGCGGCTGCCCCACGCATCGGGCATGCCTCCGCTTTCCGCCGCGAAGGCGATCGAGCTGGCATCCGCTTCAGTGGAGCCGAAACCGGAATCCGGTGGACTGCCTGTCCGGAAGCTCGACCTGATGGAGGACAACAAGGCGGGGAAAAGGATCAGCTACTATCTCATCACTCTGAAGGTGGACGACAACGCCGAGAGCCACCGGGTGGTGCTGATGGATGGGACGGTGCTCAAACCGAAGCTGAGGAGGATCGACGGGAAGTAACAACGACCGGACCACAGCCCGCTATCCCTTTGAGACAAGAAAAGCCCCGGCCGCAGGTGCGGGCGGGGCTTCGTGAATGCTACAGGCGGATCAGCCCTTGCGGGTGGCGGAGTAGGCGCGGAGGTAGCCGACGCACTGGGCGATCTCCGTGACGTTGTTTTTCCAGTTGAATTCGTACTCGATGGTGACGTTGCCGGCGAAGCCGTGTTTGCGGACCTCATCGAGGATGGCGAAGTTGTCGATCACGCCGGTGCCGAACGGGCGGTCGCGGCTCGGCTTGCCGACGATCTCGCGGTCCTTCATGTGGAAGGAGCGGACGCGCGGAGCGATCTTTTTGATGACTTCGAGCGGGTCCAGGCCCGAGGTGGCCCAGTGGCCGAGGTCCGCGCAGAAGCCGATGTTCTCATGGCGGTCCTTGATGGCATTCCAAATGGTGTCCGGATTCCAGAGAGCCGTTGGCTTCGGATGGTTGTGGAAGCAGACCTTCACGTCGTATTCCTTCGCCAGTTTCTCAAGCGTGTCGAGGGAGCCCAGCGACTCGGTGGTGACGCCGTAGAGGCCGAGTTTTTTCGCGAACTCAAACACCGGTCGGGCCTTCGCCTCGTCCTTGTCGATGCCGGTGACGCCGAAGTTCACGGCGGCGATCTTGTTCTTCTCGAGGTGGGCCTTCAGAGCCTGGATCTTGTCGTCCGCCATGTCCGGCCCCAGCTTCGTGTCATCCTCCGGGGAAAGCTTCTGGCCGGGGAAGATCTCGACCCCGGTGGCACCGGCGGAAGCGGCCTTTTCGATGGCTTCGAAGAGGGTGAATTCCTTCAGCGACCAGCACTGGACGGAAATGGCGAAGCCGGCCTGGGTGGCGGCGGAGGCCGGGATGGGGGCGGCTTTCGAGCGGAGCGAAAGAAGGGCCGCGGCGGCTGGCACCATCGTGAGAAGTTTGCGTCGGTTCATAGGATTTGCGGCCCGAGAGTGAGCGAAAAGCAAAGCGGCGCAACTCCCGAATCCAGGAGCCGCGCCGCGGAAATGCCGGAACAAAACCCCGCGTCAGGGGATCTGGGCCCTCAAGCGGTAAAAGACTTTCCCGGTGGCGTGGGTCCTGTTGTCGGTGACGGTAACCGTGCCTGCGGATTCCGACACGGTCGCACTCACGCCCACGCTGCTGGTCATCGCGGCACCCGCAGTGCTGGTCGCCAGCACCGTCCAGGTGGCGGCCCCCAGGTCCGGACTGGCCTCCAGATAGAGGGTCAGGTCGCTGCGGACCGGAGTGGTCGCCCGGTTGAACCTCACCGACGCGGGGGCACCTGCCACCTGGGTCAGAACGGATGGGGTCGAGCCCTTCGGAGCCGTCCCCACCGCATATTCGATGCCGTTCTTCACGCCGTCGAAGTCCGCGTCATAGTCGGCGGCGGATTCACCCGTCGAGAGGCTGTTGTTGTTCGCCCACTGCTGGTATGGGGTGAGGGCGCTGCCGACATACAGGGAACCGCCTCCGAGAACGACGTTCTCTTTCGTCACCTTCCCCGCGGGTTGGGCGGCTCCGTCGATGTAGACAGCGGCGACGGCGACGTCACCCGTGACGTGCAGCTTGCCAGCGCCACCGGTGGCGGATGTGGCGATGTAGATCGTGGATGAAGGATGCAGGTTCCCCGGTCCGACCATGAGGGTTCCGTCCTGGACGCGGGTCTCCCCCTTGTAGGTGTTCTGTCCTCCGAGTTGAAGCGTGCCGGCCCCGGACTTGATGATGCCGGAGGCGTCACTGCCGCTGAGAACCCCGTTGAGCAGGGCATCAACATCCGCACTGCCGTTCGCCACCTCGATCTTCCGGCTGCGGCCGTTGAGGTTGATGTTGTTGCGCAACTCCAGCATGGCGTTCGCCCTGGAGGAGGACAGCTTGAAGGTGTAGTCCCCATCCGTCTCGGAATCCGGCTGCGTGAGGAAACGATCAGCTCCCCATACGAGTTGCTGGCTGCTCGGGACGCCGGAAATGTCGTAGGTCGCGAAGTGCACCACTCTCTTGGGGATCGGCACCGAAGGGGTCGGCGCCGCAGTGGAATAGGCGCTCATTCCGGAGTCTCCGTAAAATGCGATGCCGCCGGCCGGGGTGGTTCTCAGCGGCTTCGCGAAATCCACCTGATCCCATTCGGGATACAGCCCGAGGCTGAAGAAGTCCGCGTTCACCTCGAGGACGCCGCCCTCCGCAACCCGGAAGTTGCCCTCCGATGGGAAGAGGATCTGGCCGCGTGAAAGGCGCACCGTGGAGCCGTGGAGGAAGAAGTTGTCCGTCTTCTGGAAGAATCCCACGTGCTCGGTGAATCCGGTGCCGCCGAAAATGAGGAACTGCTGGTCGAAGTCGGCTTCGATTTTGAACTTGGCGTTCGGCTCCAGATAATTGTGGAACCAGATCGGCTGGGTGTTCGAGTTGAAGAATTCGGCATTGGAGATCGTCACATTGTTGTTCCCTGTGATCAGGATGCCTTTTCCGCTGTTCTGTCCGCTGCCCATCCCCGGGGAAAAGCGGCCGGTGTTCAACGACAGGCTGATCTCGTTCTCAAAAGCGACGGCAGGGGCCGTCGAGTCCAACGTGATGGTGTTGAACAGCATGTTCTCATAGTTGCCGGCGGTGTCCCAGATCCCGCTGGCGCTGTATTCCCCTTTGGTGATCCTGTAGTTCTTGGTATTGTCGTTGAAAACGGCGGTCGCGCCGTTGGTATAAGTGACAATGTTGGAGTCCGCGGTGGAGGCGCTGATCTTGACCAGGTTGCCGGAGGTTCCGCCGCTCAACGTCGGGAACCCGTAGGTTCCATCCTTGTCACGCAGGATCAGGTTGGCACGGCCGTTGGTGGTCGTGGAGGCGTTCGCCATGAGCACCCCGTTCACAACCCTCATGGCGTTGTTGGAATTGAGGGCGGTGATCGTGAACGAGTTGTTGGGATTGCTTGAGATATCGATGAGGTCGTTGCGCTGCGTGCTGCCTCCGTGGGTAAAGGTCGTGGCGGTGAGGTTGACCCGGTTCTCAAACTTCAGGGTGGCCGCGGTGTGCTGGTTAATCGCAAGCTGGAAGGTGCTGAACGTCTCCGTGGTTCCGCCGGTGGTGCCCTTGATGCGGATCTCACCGGCGTTCAGGTGGACCGCTCCGGTGCTGACGGGATCCGCCCCGGCGCTGTAGTCCAGGGTCAGGATACCGCCGTTGTTGCGGGTGGTCCCGGTATAGGTGTTGGTGCCGGCGAGCGTCCAAGCCGCCGTGCCCTGCTTGGTGACGCCAATCGCCGTATTGTTGCTCGTGTTCGGGATGATGCTGGCGATTCTGTTCTCACCCGGTGCATAGCCAGTGAGAGTGAGGGTTCGCCCCGAATTGCCTGAGTGGACGATGGTGCCGGTATTGGTGAAACGGAGGGGACCGTGACCGGAGGAGTCGATCATGGAACTGGCGCTCATGGTGAACAACCGGTCGGTCTGGGCCGCCGGTCCGACATACATCAGGCGTCCGCCGCTGAGGAGCACGCTGGACGCGGTGGAAGGGGAACTTCCGATCGAGGAGTTCTGGCCTCCATCACCAATCTGATAGATCCGCAGCGATCCTTCACGGATCTGGATCCCGCCGCTGTCGGAGCGGGTACCCAGGAGGGTGAGGGTACCAGGACCACTCTTGGCAAAACCACGGGTGCCGGAGAGGGCACCGTCCCAGGTGAAGTCGGACAGGGCACCCATGCCGAAGGCGGCTGTCCCGCCACCGGTGGTTGCCATGGTGGGCAGCGCGGCATACTCAGTCTCGCTGAAACCACCCGCGCCAACCATGGCGACAATCGTGTTGGCGTCTCCGTTAAGGACGATGGGATTCGCCCCAGTACCCAAGGAACCCGGCCGACCGAGCGTAAGCGACCCCCCGTTGAGGGTGATCTTGCCCGCTCCCGTGAACGTGTTGGTACCGGACAGAGACAGACTGTGCGCTCCGACGGCAATGTTACCCGTAATCGTGTTGTTCCCGGACAATGCCAGGTTCCCGCCGGACAGGTTCACAGAGGAAAGGGTGTTGTTCCCACTCAGGATCAGAATACCGCCACTTGGGGTGACAGTCAGCGTGTGGCCGCCCTGAGTGATGGGACCTGATATGGTGCCGGTGATACCGGAGTTGACGTTGATCGTCGAAGGTCCCGTCAGCGTCACCGCCCCGGAGACAATGGCGCCGGTGGTGTCGAAGCGGATCGCCCCCCGGGCGGCCGCACCGCTTCCGTTGAGGGTGAACGCCGGGGTGAAGGTGGATCCTGTGGCAAGGATCATGCTTGCGTTCGCCCCAACCGAGACAGTGCTCAGGGTATTGATGGCACCTACGTTCAGCGCTTCGACAAAAATCCCCTCATTTGAGCCTGCGGAGAGCGAAAGGGTTCCGGTCCATGCGTTGTTTCCGAACAGCCGGAGCATGGCCAGACTGGTGGTGGTGGAGCGCGTGATGTTGATGTTATTCCCTAAAATGGTGCTGGTGATGCGGTGGCGCTTGGTCGCCGTATCGGTGCTGTTCGATCCCCTGACGTCGATGGTCGATCCGTCCGCGAGGACAATCTCTCCGCCGCTCAGGATGTAGCTGTTCTCGGTGGTCGCGTTGAAGACCAGCCCTGCGGCGTTCACGGTGTTGGAAACCGTGATTGTCCGGCTTGCATCGGCCGTCGCGGTGATCCCCGCGTTGGTCTGGCTGCCGAAATGGGCGACGTTTCCGGCCGCATTGTTCCACGATACGTTGGCGGCGCCGTCCCACCAGCTTGTGCCGCCGGCGGCCCATGTGCCGGCCCCCTGCTGGGCGCCACTGGTCGCGGAGTCAGTATCCCAATACCAGGTGGCTGCCAGAGCCGGGGAGGAACCAAGGCTGGTCAGGGCGGCCAAAGCCAGAGCACGACGGAGGAAAGCGGGAAGGCGAGAGGGTTTCATCGGGTTTTGGGGTTTTTAAAATGTATATACACCAAAAAGGTATGATCCCAACCCCTATCTTTCCTCCGCCCGGCGGCAATCAAATTTTCCCGGCCCGCAGGGAGATGCGGCGTGAAAATAATTGTCCGCATCCGGGCGTGAGGTGGTGTTCCCTTGTGAAACCATGCCGGATTCCGACGCCACGCTCCTGACCACCTTCGCCGCGACCCGGGACGAAAAGTCCTTCCGTACGCTGGCGGACCGGTATCTGGGGTTGATCTTCCACACGGCGCTGCGGCGCACAGGGAACCGCCCGCTGGCGGAGGAGGTGAGCCAGAACGTGCTGTGCGCGATGGCCAGAAAGGCGGGCAACCTGGCCCGGCACCCGGAGCGGCTCGCCCCATGGCTGCACCGCGCGACCATCCTGGAATCCCTGAAGGCCATGCGCTCCGAATGCTCCTACCAACGGCGGAAACACCTGCCACCCCCGGAAGAAACGCCCTCCAGTCCGGGCTCCGGCTCCATCTGGACAGACGCCGTCCCGCTGCTGGACGGTGCGCTGGACAAGCTCCCGGAAGCGGACCGAACCGTGCTGATGCTCCATTTTTTCGGAAACCGGAGCTTTCCGCAGATCGCCGGCATCCTGGGGAAATCCGCGGACGCGGTGCAGAAGCAATCCCGCCGCGCGCTGGAAAAGCTGTCCCGGCTGCTGCGGGCGCGGGGTGTGGCGCTTTCCGCCTCCGTCATCGCGGCAGGTCTCTCCGCGGAGTTCGCCAAGGCGGCACCCGTTTCGCTGGCTGCCACCGCCGCAGCGGCCGCCTGGTCCACTCCCTCATCCACCGGTCCCATCACCGCACTACTATCCATGAAACCGAAAGTCCTCATCCCCGCCGCCGTGCTGGTCTGCGGCCTGCCGCTGGCGGTCCAGCAATCCGCCATCTCATCCGCCGCCGCGCGGAACCGGGAACTCACAGCCTCCGCCCCGGGCGGTCCCGCCGGAGGCGGGGCCCCTTCCCGGCAGCGGGTCGTCGCGACTGCCACGGGGGGCGCGGCGAATCTGGATTTCATCGCTCTGGGCGACCGCTGGGATGGGATCCGCCGGTCGCTCGGCAATCATGCGATGCCCGGCACACCGGATCTCCAGGCGGAGGCCTATGCGGCTGATCTCGAAAACCTCGATACCCCCACTCTTGTCGAACTCATCCGGAAAGGCGCGGCGGAAACCATGAACCGGGATACAAAATACGCCACGCTGCGCACGCTGGCATTCACCTTGGCAAAGCGGGATCCCCGATTGGCATTGGAGACCCTGCTGACCGCATTTCCGGCAGGAGTGAACCTGCCCCGCGCCCTGAACCGGACCGGTGCAGGGAATATTCTGGGCCACTGGGCGGCAGCGGACCCGCGGGCGGCATATGACTGGTTCCAGGCGGGCAATCTCCGCGAACGTTATGGTCCGGAGCTGGGTGTTTCCAGCCCCCGCCGGGACAGCCTCGGCGAGCTGACCATCCCGCTGCTCGATTCCCTGCTCCTGTCTGACCCCGGGCTGGCGCGAGAACTGGTGTTGTCACTGCCGGAGGCAGAACGTCCGACATTTTTCGGGAACCTCACGATGGGAACCCGCTCGAAGAACACGGGCATCACTTTCACCGGAGAAGGGAGGCCGCCTGCACCCGTCCGAAAAACTGCCAACCTGCTCGCCCTGTTCCGTGAATTCGCACCCTCCCAGGTGGCGAAGGAACTGCCGGTCATCTTCCAGCCAGGCAGCGTCGCCCCCCGTGACCTGGAGGAGTTCCTCGCAGGGGTGGATTTCACCGAAGCGGAAAAGATCATGGTGGCGCGGCATCTGGCGCGAATGGCCCGCAGCAGCGTCCGCCAGCCTGACGGAACCGTCGTCGAACGGATCAACGGGGGAATGATGGAAGTCGCCAAGCGGCTGGCACCGGATCTCGCCTCCCAGCTTGCGGCGGATGCCGGGGAGGAAAGCAGGAAGCGCGATGCCGGCATGGCCCAGGCACAGCTCCAGATCCTGAACGCGCCGGTGGAACTGGGCGATCCCGCCATTTCCATGATCCTGATGAACCATGATTTCAGCGGCCATCTCGATGAAGCGCTCAAGCACGCGGAGCGCATCAAGGATCCGGAGAAAAGGGCCCAGGTGATCGAAAAACTCCGCCGCACGAAATGAAACCCTACCACCTCATCCCGATACCGATCCTGGCGCTGGCCATCGGCTTGCTGCGTCAGCCGGAGCTTGAGCGGCTGCGGCAGGAGAACACGCGGCTCCAGCCAGCCGCGCCCGAAATCCGGTTCCGCTCGGAACGCCGCCCCGCTCCCCGGATGCCCCTTTCGGAGCCAAAGCGGGAAGAGATCGTCGGCCTCGTCCGGGATTTCCGGCGGATGGCGGATGATCCGGGCCGGGGTGGTCTGGAGCCACGCGCCCACTACTTGGCGATCATGGAGCTATCGAGGCGGTTCCAGAAGGAACTGGCAGGCCTGAACCGGGAGGAGGTGATGGCGCTCATCGAGACCGCCTCCGCCGGAATGGACCCGGCCTCCCGCAGTGAGGTGACCTACTTTTTCCTTTATGCCTTCGTCGAGGGGAATCCCAAGGAGGCCCTGCTGCTCGGATTGGAACTCGGAGAAATCCCCGCCCGCGCGGAATTTCTCATCTTGGCCTTCAACCGCAGCATCCCCGCGGACCCGGCATTCGCCATCCGCACATTCAACAAGATGGCGTCGGATGGCTTGTCCGGCCCCATCGACTCAGTTGTTCGCCCGGCGATCTATGCCGCCCGCGCCCGGCTGGAGCCTGTGGAATTGATCTCCCATCTGCTTTCTCCGGAAGGGGCCGAGGAGATGCTGAATCTGCATGGACTCCACACAGCGATCGGAGATCATCTGAGAAACCCAGGCGAGCACCGCGCTTTCCTCGCCGCCCTGCGGACGGAAGCCGCGAAGCAACCGGGGTCTCCGGTGGCCGCCGATCTCCGGAACCAATACATTGTCCGCCTCATCGGCAAGCTCCCAGCGTGGCCGCATGACGAAGCGGTCCGGTTGGTGGACGCCGAGTTCACCGCTGAGGAAAAATCGAAGCTGGTGTACGAGCTCCAGATGGAGGGCGACGAGCCGGGGCTATGGGCGGACTGGGTGGCGGGGCTGGAGCACTCCGGCCCCCGGGAGCATCCCGTCGGTGGCTTCATCCGGGTCTGGATGAAGCAGGACCGCGCCGCGGTTCGCGTCTGGCTGGACGGACAACCGGAAGGGACCATGCGGAACACGGCTGCGAAGAACTATGCCATGGAACTCGCCAACACAGATCCAGCCGAGGCCGCGGACGCCGCTATGATGCTCCCGGTCGGGAGGGACCGCAGCCATGCCTTGGCGGTGATCCGCAACGAATGGCGGAAAAAGGATCCGTCCGCGTGGTCCGCTTTCGCGGGCGACCGGAACCTGAAGCAGTGATCCGCCGCCCGGTCAGGCCAGCGCCTCCAGCAGCTTGCCGTGGATGCCGCCGAAGCCGCCGTTGCTGAGCACGGCGATGACATCCCCGGTGGCGGCACGCTCTGAGACGTAGGCGACGATGGCATCGACATCCGCCAGGTAGGCGCACTCGCCGCCGAGGCGGACGATGTCGGATGCCAGCTTTTCGGGATCAAGCCGGTCGTTTTCCGGGATCTTGTGGAGGTCCGGGATGGCGGCGACCACGGCGCAGTCCGCGGTGGCCAGCGCCTCGGCCAGTTCATTCTGGAAAACGGCCCTGCGGGTGGTGTTCGAACGCGGTTCGAAAAGCACCCACAGCCGGTCGCCGTTGAACTTCTGGCGCAGGCTCTGCACCGCCAGCTTGATGGCGGTGGGGTGGTGCGCGAAGTCATCGACCACCTTGATGCCGTTCACCTCGCCCTTCAGTTCCTGACGGCGGGCGACGCCCTCGAAATTCTCCAGTCCGGCGCGGATTTCCTCCGGGGAAAGCCCGGCGAAGGTGGCGGCGGCGGCGGCCATCGCGGCATTGCGGACGTTGAACTCCCCCGTCATGCGGACGGAATACGGCACGCCACCGAGGGTGAACGAGCTGCGCTCCGGCTCATAGCTGACGTTTTCGATGCGCAGATCGCAGTTCTCCCCGAGACCCACGCGGGTCACCGGGCATGGCGCGTTGGCGGAGACGTCCAGGCAGTTGGGGTCATCCCCGTTGACGAAGGCACGGCCACTGCGGGGGACGATGTTGAGCAGGCGGCGGAAGGTCAGCTTGATTTCGTCCAGCGAGTTGTAGATGTCCGCGTGGTCGAACTCGATGTTGTTCACCACCACGCAGTCCGGCAGGTAGTGGAGGAACTTCGAGCGCTTGTCGAAGAAGGCGGTGTCGTATTCGTCGCCCTCCAGGACGTTGAATTCGGAATCCGGAAAGTAGGCGCCGCAGCCGAGGTTCTTCGGCAGGCCGCCGATCATGAAGCCGGGGTTTTTCCCCGCATCACGGAGCACGGACGCCAGCATGGAGGAGGTGGTGGTTTTTCCGTGGGTGCCGGAGACGACGAGGTTCCTCTTTCCGCGGAGGAAGAACTCCTTCATGACCTCCGGCAGGGAATGGTAGAGCAGCTTGCGGTCGAGCGCGGCTTCCGCCTCCGGATTTCCACGGGAAATGGCGTTTCCGATGATGACCACATCCGCATCCGCCGGGATGTGCTCTTCCTTGTAGCCCTCCGCGATGGTGATGCCCTGATTCCGCAGGAAGTCGGACATGGGCGGATACACGGCGGCGTCGGAACCGGTGACGGTGAATCCGCGCTGTTTCATGGCGGCGGCGACGGCCCCCATGGCGGTGCCACAGATGCCAGTGAAGTGGAAGCGGGTCTTGTCTGCCATGAAGCGGGAAAATGCGTGAGTCGCGGGATGGTGGATGTCCCTGCCCGGACGTCAATCATCCGTTTCCCCGTCATTTTGGGAATGGACACCGGAGGCCATCAAAAAACAGGCTGATTGGCCATCTGGGCAGGTCGGGTGATCCCGGCAGCCATTTGTGAAAGAACCGCCGCTTCCGGAAAGTTACGGCTGACGCTGACGGAAGCCCCTACCCGATCCTCCATGTCCTCACTACGAAACCTACCCAAACCACTGAAATGGGGGCTGCTGGCCTCCACGATTCTCTCCCCCGGCCACGCAACTGCCGCGGAAACGAAATGGGAGCAGGCCGGCTGGGGGGGCGGCGGCTTTTTCTGGGCCGCGGAGTATCACCCGACGAAGAAGGGGACCATGTATCTCGGCGGCGATGTCGCGGGGATCTACCGGACCGACGATCACGGCAAGCAGTGGAAGATGATCAACAACGGCCTGGTTTCCTACGCGGTCTATTCGGTCGCCGTGGACCGGACGAATCCCGACACGGTCTATGCGGTCACCGAGGACGGGGTGAGCAAGAGCACCGACGCGGGCGGGAGCTGGAAGACGCTGCCCAACACCGGGAAAAAGGAACTCCGGATCACCGCGGAGCGCGACAAGAGCGTGCGCGCGCTGGCGGTCGATCCGACGAATGGGAAAAATCTCTACGCGGCCAGCCCCGGCGGGAAGGTCTACAAATCCGTGGACGGCGGGGAGACGTGGACCGTGTCCTGGTCAAAGGAAGCCGCAGGCGGCGGGGATACCCTGCGCGTTCAGTATGGGAAGGTGAACGCGGAATTCTTTGGTGACATCGCCATCCCGGTGACGGTCCCGGCGACGGCGAACACGTCGCAGCTTTCCGGGGTCGGCTTCACGGTGAAGGGCGATGGATCCACCGCGAAGGATTCCTATTTCACGGCGCGGACGAAGTCGGGCATCACCTACCGGAGCAAGAACCTGGCCCCGCACTACAAGAACACGGAGTGGCAGGACATCGTCATGGGTGCGGCGGATTTCATCGTCGAGCCGGGGTATGCGAAGAAGAACCCGGAAGCGGCGGCGAAAAACCCCACCCCGGACTGGGCGGCGATCGACCGGTTCGACCTGGCGATTTCCGGCAACCTGCCTGCGGAGCAGACGGTGCTGGAACTGAAGGAATTTTTCTTCACCAGCGGCCCGGCGGCCAAACCGGTGAAGGCGACCATCCGTGATTTCAAGACGGACAGGACGTTGCAGTTCTTCGGCAACATCAAGCTCGGCCCCGTGGCGGCCGGGACCGTGTATGCGGTGAATGTTTCATCGAAGAACCCGTCGCTGGTGCTGGCAGGCACCCAGAATGACGGGCTGCTGCTGAGCAGGGACGCGGGGAAGACCTGGAACCGGGTGGGCACCCCGCCGCAGGCCGGCAGCTCCGCCTTCGACCCGGTGAACCCGGACATCATCTACGGGGCCTTCCACAAGGACGGCATCCACAAGTCCACCGACGGCGGCAAGACCTGGATGCCATCCTCGGAGGGGATCGAAAAGGGCATGGAGATCATGGAGGTGGTCGTCAGCCCGACGAACCCGCTGGATGTCTATGCGATCGGCAGCATCAGTTGGAACGGCAGGTTCTATCGTTCCGAGGATGGAGGAAAGACTTGGAAATCCTCATCGAGGCTGAAGGTGGATCCCACGGCGAACCCGACGCTGGACAACGTCTCCAACGGCATGACGTCGCTCAGCGCGCCGACGAACATCGCGGTGAATCCGCGCGATGGAAAGGAGCTGTTCATCAGCGCGAACTGGCGCTGCCCGCACAGCACGGACGGCGGTGTGACCTGGACCGAGCGTGACGCGGGGGCGGACATTTCCGTCATCACGGATGTGCGTTTCTCGAAAGGCAGAACTTTCGTCTCGGTCATGGACGAGGGCACGCTGGCGAGCGACTCCGGCGGAAAGACCTGGCAGCAGCTCTGGCCGCTCTCCCACGTGCGCGGTTTCAGCGGCCACAACTGGCGCGTGGCGGTCAATGAAGTGGCAGGCAAGGAACGTGTGATCGCCACCGTTTCCCCATGGGACGATGGCAGCCAGAGCACGGTTCTCAGCGAGGACGGTGGCAAGACGTTCAAGATCATCAAGGACGGCCTTCCCGATAAGAGGCTGAAGAAAAACACGATGTGGGGCCGTGGCTATCCGCGTGCGCTGGCGGTGGATCCGAAGGATCCGAGCATCGTCTACATGGGCCTCGATGGTGATAAGGAGGAAGGCCACAACGGCGGCGGGATCTTCAAATCGACGGACGGCGGCGCTTCATGGAAGCAGATGCCCAACCAACCCGGCAGCCGCCGGATGTTCTACGGCCTGGCCGTGGACCCGACGGACTCCAAGCGGATCTTCTGGGGTGCCTGCGGCGCGGGCGGAGGCGTCTGGCGCAGCGAGGATGGGGGCAACACCTGGCAGAATGTTTTCGCCAATGAGAACTTCGTCTGGAACCTCCACGTTGCCACGGACGGGGCCATCTATGCCTCCGGAGCGCAACTGCACCGCAGCACCGACCACGGCAAGACCTGGAAGAAGCTGACGAACTTCCCGCAGGGCATGTCCACCGTCGGACTGGAGGTCGATCCGGGTGACCCGAAGACGATCTGGGTCTCCAACATCAACTGGGGAAACACGGCCATCGGTGGCATCCACAAGTCCACCGACCACGGCGCGACCTGGACCAACATCACCGGCGACATCCCCTTCGTGAAACCGATGGTGCTGCGCTTCAACCCCGCCACCCGCGAGCTGTGGGCTGCCGGCGTGGGACTTTATAAGACCAACCAATGAGGATGGTTCCGTAGCGTCATGGCTGCGCCATGACGGCTGTGGAAACACATCCCCTCCACTCGATTCCACATGGAAAGATCCCGTCCATTCTGAATTGGGAGCAAGGGAGCGCACTCTTCCGTAGCGTGATGGCTCACACGGACCATCGGCGGGACGCCGATGTCACGGCCTGCTGCGGGACGCAGCAGCCACGGTTGTCTTTTCCATTCCCGCAGACCGTCAGGGCCTCAGATACTTCCTGTTGAACTCGGCGGAGACATCCTTTCCGGCGGCGATCCAGGCGATTTCGTCATGGCGGATCCCGCCCGTCAGCCTCGCTCCCTTCGCCAAGCCTTTCTTCAACAGCTCGGCGAGCAACTTCGGATCACCGCCTTGGATGGTTCCCGCCGCCCATTGGAATTTTTCAGTCAGCCGTTTCCTGGCTTCGGGTTCCTGAACGCGCGAATAGGCACTCAGATACGCAAAGCTCGCATGAATTGAGGCATTCTTGTCCATCATGCCCGATATAAGAAGATCCCCGAGAATTTCCTGGAGGATCGGGTTGTCGAAATCCGCGAAGCGCATCATTCCAAGCACCGCTTGGATTGCCTCTTTTCTGATGGGTTCGGTCAGCTCCTTCCCTTCTCCAGCGGCTTCGTGCTTTTTCGCCACCCACCCGGCGAATCCCACCTTACCCAAATTCGGATCATGCATGTTGGCTTTCTCTTCCGGCCTCCCTTCGAGCATCCATTCGATGAGCCATTTCTGATACTTCTCACGTCCGAAATGAGCGTTCGGATTCACCTCCAGCGCCTTTTCGATCCGCCCCAGGGCGGCCGAAAGATCACCAGTGTAGATATAGAAGGTTCCGGTGTTCGACAGTGTTTCATAGAGACCCGGCTTGATCCCATCTTTCGTTTTCATGGTTTCGATCGCCCCTTGGTGATCACCCAGTTTGTGCTGGGCTACGGCGAGATCGTCATAGAGTTCCAGCCGTGATGGATCGGCGGCGATGCCCGCTTCACTTTCCTTTTTCCTCCATTCGTAAAACTCTCTGGAATGTCGTGGAAACTCTCCGAAGATCACTTTGTCCACTCCGGGAAACCGCGCCTTTTCCGAAGCAATGGTGTCGCCATCCCAAAGGCACGCCTCCGCAGCGGGTGATGCGACGACGGCCATCAGCAGAGGAAGAAATCTCATCCCGGTATCATGGATGGCACTGCCGGGATACGTCAAGATCCCCCCAATCGCTCACCGCGGGGCGATCAACCAGGTCTCACCGACCGCGACCGGCTGATCTCCCGGGTGGTGGAGCTGGATGGTGAACGCGCCATGGATTTCGCAACGGCAGTCGAGGATGACTTCATGGTGGGTGCCACGGAAGCGGACGGTGGTGATGACGCCGGTGAGGCCTTCACCGAACGCGACGAGGGCGAGTGATTCCGGCCTCAGCCAGAGGCCTTCCGTTTCCGGACCGGGGCCGATGTGGAGGCAGGTGGCCAACTGCCCGGGCGGCACGAAATTGCAGGCTCCGAAAAAGGATGCGACATAGGCGTTCGCGGGGCGGCCATAGATTTCCGCAGGCGTGCCGATCTGCTGGATGGTCCCCTGGTTGAGCACGACGATGCGGTCGGCGACAGTGAGCGCGTCCGCGGTATCATGGGTGACGAAGACGGCACTGCTGCCGTGGCGTTTCAGCACGCGGCGGGTTTCCTCACGGAGTTCCTCGCGCAGGCCCGCGTCCAGGCTGGCGAACGGTTCGTCCAGCAGCAGGAGTTCCGGCTTCGGCGCGAGGGCACGGGCAAGGGCGACGCGCTGGCGTTCCCCGCCGGAAAGCTGGTGCGGATAGCGGCCACCGAAGCCGGGCAGGCCGACGAGTTCCAGCAGGGAGCGGACGGTTTCCGCGCGCTCCGTGCGGGGCAGCCTGCGGATGCCATAGGAGATGTTCCTCTCCACCGTGAGATGAGGAAACAGCGCATGATGCTGGAACACCATGCCGATGCCGCGCTTCTCCGGCTGGATGCCACGGCCCGGCGCGGAGATGACGCGGTCCGTCAGGGTGATGGTTCCTTCGTCCGGGGATTCCAGCCCGGCGATGAGGCGGAGGAGCGTGGTCTTCCCGCTGCCACTCTCACCGACCAGCGAGAGGATCTCTCCCGGAGCCGAAGCGACGGTCGCACCATGAACGGCGGGCCGGACGCCGCCGCGGTAGGTTTTCGAAAGGTTGTGGATTTCCAGGAGATTCATTTCGAGGCGGGGCGCATCAGGCGGACGAGTGGGATGAGGCCGAGCAGACCGAGCGCGACCATCAGCAGGCCGGGCAGCGCCGCTTCCGGGATGCGGCTCTCATCGGTGAGACGGAAGGTGAGCGTGGCGAGGGTCTCGAAGTTGAACGGGCGCAGCACCAGCGTCATGGTCAGTTCTTTGAAGACATCGATGAAAGCCAGCGTCGCCCCCGCAACCAGCGCGGGGCGGATGAGCGGCAGGTCCACCACCCGCAGCGTGCGCAGCGGGCCGGTGCCGAGCATGCGACCCGCCTCATGCAGGCTGGCGGGCAGACGCTCGAACGCGGCGGCGGCGGGCTGGATGCCCACGGCCAGGAAGCGGATGAAATAGGCGAGGAACAGGCCGAAGGTGGAGGCGCTCAACGCGAGCCACGCCCAGCCGGGAAAGTCGAAGGCGAGGACGGAAACGAGCACACCGGTGCCCACCGCCACCATCGCGCTGGGATAGGCGTAACCGAGGATGCCGGTCTGACGGGCGAGCAACAGCCACCGGCCCCCGTAGGCACGGCAACCGCCGACGAGGATGATGGTCCCGACCACTACCAACACGGCGGCCCCAGAGGCGAGCATGAAGGAATTTCCCGCAGCGCGGAGATTGTCCGGCCAGTTCATGACCTCCCACGAAGCGAGGGTCCAACGCAGCAGCCGCCAGCCGGGGATGACGAAACCGAGGACCAGCGGCAGGCCGCAGGCCAGCCACGCCAGCGCCGTTCCGGTGATGCCGGCGTCCGCGCGCGTCAACGGCATGTCCGGTGAATCGGACGAAAATTTCTTCCCTCCACGCTGCCAGCGCTCCGCGGCGAGCAGCACGACCACCACCGCCATGAGTACCACGGCGAGCCGCATGGCGGAAACGAGCTGGCCTTCATTCCACGCCCGGAACACGCCGGGGGTGAGGGGCGAAAGGCCGAAATGGGAAACGACGCCGTAATCATTCACCGCCTCCATCGCCACCAGCGCGGCACCTGCGGCGACGGCGGGACGGGCCATCGGCAGGGCGATGGTGAGGAACCTGCGGAAGGCCCCCGCGCCCAGCAGGCGCGCCGCCTCCAGCGGACCGGCTGCCTGCCGCACGAAGACCGCCCGGCAGCTCAGATAGACATAGGGGAACAGGGTGGCCGCGAGGACCACCGTGGCGAAGATCCACGGCATGATCTCCTGCGACTTCAGGAACGCGTCCACCCCGAAGTTTCTCCGGATCCAGATGTAGAAGGGAATGAGTCCGCGGAAGGCATCGACATAGGCCACGGCGGCGATGAAGCCGGGCATGGCGATGGGCAGCAGCATGGCCACCTCGAAAAACCTGCGGCCCGGGAAGCGGCAGGTGGAAACGAACCACGCGGCGGGCACTCCGAAAACGATGGAGAGCGAGGTGACCCCGGCGACCAGGATCAGCGTCTGGCGCAGGTAGGCGGGCAGACGTTCCTGGGAGATGCGGGTCCATTCCTCCCCGCCGGGCATGCCGGCGCGCCAAAGGACCACCAGCACGGGCACGAGCACCACCAGCGCGGGAAGCCAGACCCCGGCGACCACGAAACGTCTCCCGGCCGCATGACGCGGCGGGAGGGGTTTCGTGGGATCATCGGCAGGCATCCGCCCCATCCGAATCACTTCCAGCCCGCCTGGTCAAAGATCCTCGTCGCTTCCGGCTGGCTTTCCGACATTTTCGGGAGCGTTTCGGTGTCGATCTTGAACTTGCCCCAGCTTTCGTGGGTCGGGCTGAGGGTGACGTCACCGTTGACCGGATGCTCGTAGGTGCTGTTGGCGATCATCTTCTGGATCTCCGGGCTGACGAGGAACTCCATATAGGCCTTTGCCTGGGCGACGTTCTTGGCGTGCTTCGTCACACCGGCGGCACTGACATTGCAGTGGGCTCCGCGGCCATCCTGGTTCGGGAAGATCACGGTGACGGCTTCACCGGCCTTGCGGTCCGCCTCGTCCTTCGAGTTCAGGAGCAGGCCGAGGTAGTAGGTGTTCGAAATGCAGACGTCCGCCAGGCCGGAGGCCACGGCCTTGATCTGGTCACGGTCGCCGCCCTGCGGCGGGCGGGCGAAGTTCGAAACCACGCCTTTCGCCCACTTCGCGGCCTCATCCTTGCCGTTCGCGGTCACGATGGAGGCGAGCAAGGACTGGTTGTAGCTGCTGGTGGAGGAACGCGCCAGCAGGCGGCCGCGCCATTCCGGCTTCGCGAGGTCCTCGTAGGTCTTGATCTCACCTGCCTTCACGCGGTCCTTCGCGGCGAGGATGACGCGAGCACGGAGGGTGTAGGGATACCAGTAGCCTTCCGGATCGCGCAGTTCCTTCGGGGCGGCATTTTTCAGCACTTCCGAATCCAGCGGCTGGAGCAGGCCCTCCGCCTTGGCGCGCTGGAGACGTCCGGCGTCCACGGTGACGAGAAGGTCCGCCGGGCTGTTCGCGCCCTCGGTTTTCAACCGCTCGATGAGCTGGTCCGCATCCGCGTTCACGACGTTGACCTTGATGCCGGTCTTCTCGGTGAAGAGGCGGTTGATCGCCTGGTCCCCGGTGTAGTGGCGGTGGGAGTAGACGTTGAGTTCATCGGCACGGGCACCGAGGAAGGATGACGCAGCGGCGACGGCGGCCAGAACGAGGAGGGGCTTGCGGGATGGTTTCATCATCCGGAATCGAGCCGCGAAACGTCTTCCGGGCAAATCAAAACCTCGACGGTGGATTGCTTTTGCCAAACGGCTGGTGTTTCCCCCCCGTATCCGAAGCCAGCGCACAAATACCACGCGGGCAGGAAATTTTCAGAACTTGGGCGCGGCGACCGTCGAACGCTCACGCTCGTCGATACGCCGGGAAAGGATGCGATCGGCGATTTCCGTGACCATTTCCTGAAGCAGCAGCCAGAGGTGGGAACCCTGGCGGTAGTCGGCCGGGGCGATGTGTTTCACCCGGCCCGCATGGGTGGAAAGCTGGAAGCACTTCCGGAAGGAACGTCCGGTGGGGTCTTCCGGATTGTAGACGGCGATGCCCTGGCCGCCGTTGCGGGCCATGACGGTGAAGCACGGCACGTCCGTGGGTCCGTCGCCGACATAGACCATGTTCTCGAAGGGGATGGGCCGCTGGTCGGCGGGCATGTGGTCGTTCACATCCTCATCGTAACGGAGCATGCCCTTGTTGATGCGGAAGAGGAACTGGGTCTTCGAGGTGTGGGAGATGACGCGCTTGGGGAAACTGATGCGGCCTTCCGCATCCTCGCCGAACTCGCAGCCGAACATGGCTCGGACATGGTCCTTCAGGCGGGAGCCGTCCAGCAGCGCCTTGAGTCCGGAGGAAATGATGTAGTGCTCCACCTTGATGCCTGCCATCTCGTGCTCCGGACGCAGCGCGGCCTTTGGCAGTTCCTCGAAAAGCTCCGGCAGGCCGGGGAAAAACCGCAGGCCGCCGCCCAGCTCGCTGAGGCGCCCGTTGGTCACGTTATCCATGCCCAGGTAGTCGAGCAGGCACTTCATGTAGGCCAGCTCCCCGTCCCATTTCTGATCGCTCACCAAGGCGTTGCACTTCTTCCAGAACTGCTCCGGGTTGATGCCGAACTGCGGGAACAAGACATCATCCTGCATGTAGCGGGGACTGAGCGTCTGGTCATAGTCATATACCAGAGCGATGATGTTCTGCGGTGCGGCCATGGACAGAGCGAACCAGCACCAAGCCCGCCCGCCAAGAGCGGAATGGAGCGCCGGTCACTTCACCTCCGCCACCATCAGGCGGGTCCACGGACCGTCGCTGACGTTGTAGTAGATCCGCTTCCCGTCCGCGCTGAAGGCGGGGTGCGGGTGGCTGCGCCGCCAGCTTTTCGCACCCTTCGAGTTGTCGAACAAATCGACGACGACGAACTCATCCGCCGTCGTGGAGCCGACGCCGATGGCCCAGTGGCCGGGCTTTCCGAAGGGACGCTTCGTGACATCAGCATCCGTCACGAAAACGGAGGCATCCGGTGCGAGGGTGGGATGGTCCGAAAAGCACGACGGAGAGAAGCGCGGACCGTTCTTTCCGGTGGCGACGTCCATGAGGACCTGCCCTTTTTCCAGGATACCGGCGGAATCCGGCGACCAGGAGGGATGCCCCCAGGAATCGACCAGGCGGATGAATTTCCCGTTCACCAGGTCGAAGATCGCCTTTCCATCGCGCTTGCTGACGGACATGCCCTTGTAGCTGTCCCCGCCACCGGGGATGCAGGGTTTGAAAAACACCTTCGATTCGTCAGGGCTGACCACCGGGAAGAAGATGGTGAGATCCCGCGAGCCGAGCTTCTTGTCGATCCACTCCCCGTACGCCTCGACGGTCTGTTCAGCGGTGACGGGGGTGGTGACCTCGCCGGTGGCCACATCGATCATCTCCAGGTTCCGGTGCGCGCCTGGGTTCCAGTGGCAGCCATAGACGGGTGCGTATTTCCCGGTGGCGGAGCCGTAGCCGAGCTGCCTGTCCATCGCCAGCACCCGCTCCTGTTTGGTGGAAATGTCCACGGCACGGACACTCCAGCGGCCGTCCGTGAGGGTGTGGTAGAGCACGTGTTTCCCACCGCCGGACCATTGCTGGCAGGCGGCGCGGTGGGCGTCCTCACAGGTGATGCCATCCGCGATGACGGTTTCCTTTCCCGTCGCGCGCTCGAGGATGCGCAGGTCCCCCTTCTCCCCCTCCGGGGTGGTGGAGGTGAAGTAGAGGACGTGCTTTCCGTCCGGGCTTTCAGGGCAGACGTTGAAATAGGAATGGATGGAATGCCGGGACCGGCCCGGAGCCACCGCGCGCTTCTCCGCGTGCCTCCACGCCTCCAGGTCCGCATGGGCGGTGCAAAGGCCGAGAAACAGGGCGAGCAGGGGTTTCATCCCGGACGATAACGCCCGCATGCCCGGGATCTATCAAATCCCGAACGCCCAGCGGCCGACGGTCCACATGAGGATGGGGATGAGGATGGCGAACAGGATGTTCACACGGAACCCGGCCCGCATCATCTCCGGCAGGCTGACGAGGCCCGAGCCGTAGGCGATGGCGTTCGGCGGAGTGCCCACCGGCAGCATGAAGTCCGCGCTGGCGGCGATGGCGACGGGAACGGCGAGCAGCAGCACCGGTTGGTCGATGGCGACGGCCAATGCGCCGATGACGGGAAGGAAAGCGGCGGCGGTGGCGGTGTTGCTGGTGACCGCGGTGGCGGCGATCATGATGGCAACGACGAGGAAAACCATGGCCAGCGGAGGCCAGTCAGCCATGCTGTTGAGGGCCGTGGCCATGGAGACGGCGAGCTTCGTTTTCTCAAACGACGACGCGAGGCTGAGGCCCCCGCCGAAGATGACGAGCACCCCCCACGGAAGTTTCTTCACGCTTTCCCAGTCGAGCACGAAGATGCCTTTCTTCAGGTTGACCGGGATGAGGAAAAGCAGGCAGGCGGAGCCAATGGCGATGACCTCATCGGTGATGCGGGGGTAGGCGCCCTTCCACCACTCGCGGCTGATCCAGCAGGTGACCGCGAGGATGAACGCGCCCAGCACGGCCAACTCCGGCTTGGTGATGGGACCGAGGCTTTCGACCTCCTTGTCCAACGCCTCCTTCAGCCCGGGCACCTCCGTATTCTCCACCCTGAAGCAGTAGCGGGTGATGATGAAATAAACCAGCGGCAGCGAGACCAACGCCAGCGGGATGCCGAGTTTCATCCACTGGAAGAAGGTCACCTCCACACCGTGGGTTTCCTGCATGTAGCCCTTCAGGATGAGATTGGGCGGAGTGCTGGTGAGGATGGCCATGCCGCCGATGTTCGCCCCATACGCCACGGTGAGGACGAGGGCCGCGCCGAAGTGCTTGCTCGCCGCCTCGCCCTGCGACTCCTTGATGAGGGCATAGACGGACAACGCGATGGGCAGCAGCATCATGGCAGTGGCGGAGTTGCTGACGCCGAAGCTGATGCAGGTGCCGGAGACGAGGAAGCCGAGGACCAGCGCCCGGGGCTTCGTTCCGAAAACGCGGATGATGCGCAGGGCGATGCGGCGGTGCAGGTTCCAGCGCGCCATGGCGATGGAAAGCATGAAGCCGCCCATGAAGAGATAAATGATGGGGTCCGCGTAGGGTGCCGCGGCCTCCCGGACCGTGGAAACGCCAAGCAGCGGCAGCATCACGATGGGGAGCAACGCGGTGGCCGGGATGGGCAGGCCTTCCGTAATCCATAGCAGCGCCATGGCGAAGCACAGGAGTGCCACCTTCGAGCCTTCCGGAGAAAGTCCGAACAACGGCGGGCTGAGAAACGCGGCGGCCAGCAGCCCGAGCCCACCGACCCAACCCGCGATTTTCACAAGGCCGAAGCCTTCCTCGGCATCGGAATCATCAGGGATGGGAGTCGTGTTCGGCTTCTGGGACATGGCGGCGGCACTTGAGGAAAGAACGGATTTCAGACCGGAAGTCGATGGCTTTTGACCCCATGGGGCCGATTTGCGTTCCAGCGGTGGGACACATCCGTTAGAGCTGGATCATGTCTTGTCCGGATGGTTCACCAAAACTCGCCCAAACGATCGGCCCATGGCAGATCCTTTTCTACGGCCTCGGCTCGATGCTGGGGGCCGGAGTCTACGCCCTGATCGGCAAGGCGGCGGGATCCCTGGGCAACGCGGTGTGGCTGGCATTCGTCGCGGCGATGGTCGCCGCGCTGCTGACGGGCCTGTCCTACGCCAGCCTGGGCAGCAGGTACCCGAAGGCGGGCGGCGCCGCCTATATCACGGAACGCGCGATGCGGAAGAAGTGGCTGAGCTACGTGGTGGGCATCTCCGTCATGATGAGCGGCCTGACCAGCATGGCGACGGGCCTGCAGGCCATCGCGGAGGCGCTTGTCCTCAAGCTGGGCATCGCGCTGCCGGTGAAGCTGATGGCGGTGCTGCTCGCGGTGTTCATCGGATCGGTGATCTACCGGGGCATCCGGGAAAGCATGTGGGCGAACCTTTTCTGCACCATCATCGAGGTGGGCGGCCTGATCTTCATCATCGCGGTTGGGATGAAATTCTGGGGAGGCGTGGACTACCTGGAGGTGCCGCCACAGGCCGAAGGCGTGGGCATCGCGGGCATCAGTTTCATCGTGATCCTGCAGGGAGCGGTGCTGACGTTCTTCTCGTTCATCGGCTTCGAGGACATCCTGAACGTGAGCGAGGAGGTGAAGGAACCGCGCCGCTCGATCCCATTCGGACTGGTGGGTGCGATGCTCGGCGCTACGGTGATCTACATGGGGGTGGCCATCACCGCGGTCTCCGTGATGCCGTGGCAGGAACTGGCGAAGAGCCCCGCTCCGCTGATGGAGGTGGCCCACCGCGCGGCGCCATGGTTCAAAGGACTGGACCAGGTCTATCTCTTCATCACGATCTTCTCCATCGGCAACACGGCGCTGCTGAACTATCTGATGGGTTCCCGCCTGCTCTACGGCATGAGCCACCAGGGATTGATGCCAAAGCTGCTGGGCAGGGTGCATGCGGTGCGGAGAACACCCCATATCGCCGTGCTGGTCCTGCTGGGCATCGTCACGGCGCTGATCCTCGCCGGCGGGGTGAAGCAGCTCGCGGAAGCGACGGTGCTGCTGCTCCTGACCGTGTTTGTCATCGTGAATGCCTCGCTGGTCATCCTGAAGTTGCGGAAAGGCGAGGAGAAAGGCGGCTTCGAGATCCCCCTGTTCGTCCCCGCGCTCGGCTCGGTCGTGTGCCTGGTGCTGATCGTGACCCGCGTCCACGGGGCCGTCACGGGCACAGGTCAGGCAGGCCACGTCGCCCCGCTGGTGGCCGGAGCCATCATCGCCGCCAGCCTGGTGATGTATGCGGTGCTGCGGCCTCAGGTTACGGAGTGAGGTCACACACAACCGAGTTGCGAGGAGATCTGGATTGTTGATGCGATAACGACCCTGTCCTTTGATCAAGCGCCCCTTATGTTCCGGCGATCGTCCCAAAAGGCATCAGCGACAACCAACCGCTTGAAGAGCAACCGGCTTTCATCTCCACTGTTCTCAACGACATCTTCATCTTTCGGGCGAAGTGCATGTGACCGGCTGGATCGCCATTCCTGTATCGTATCCGAGGAACAAAGATTTCAAACCCAGCATTGCACTCATGTCCCCGTATCTCCTTTCCCTTGTTCGCGAGGGAAACAACGTCCGTGTTTCTCTCCTCCATGATGGCGTCAGCGACGTGCGTATCGCCGAAGGTTCCTCTATCTCCGATCTTACCAAACGGACGGAGACACTACTTGAAAGCGACGAACCCCCTTCCACTTCTGAAATCCGTTCCTTGGGACTCGATCTGGGAATGCAGCTTCTGGGAGATCTCCTATCAAGGATCATCAGCATCCGCGGCACACTTTGGATCACCAGCACCGATCCTGTCCTCGTCAATCTCCCGTTCGAATTGCTGACTGACAGCGATGGTGGATTTCTGATTGAATCCGGCCATCTCTTCCTGCGCCGGACCACGGATCCCGCCGCAATGAACAAAGAAGCCACCGCGCCAGTGCCAGGCCCGCTTCGTGTTCTTTTCATGGCATGCTCACCTGACAGCGAAAGCCGTCTTTCCTTTGAAAAGGAAGAGGAGAATCTTCTCAAAGCCTGCTCCTCGGCCGGGCCCGGCGTCCATTTGGAGATCGAGGAGTCCGGCACCTTTGAAGGACTGCAACAGAAAATCATCTCGTATCGTCCCCACATCGTCCATCTTTCGGGACACGCCGCGTTCCATTCACCTTCCGGCTCTGGTTCCTTTGCTTTCGAAGATGCATCCGGAAATACGGATCTCCGGAGTGCCTACGATATTTCCGATATCCTTTTCAGAAATTCCGGGGTCCGCCTCGCCTTCTTGTCCGGTTGCGACACCGCCCGGGCAGGTCCCGCTGGCATCGCTCAAAAGTTGGCCGAATCCCAACACGTTCCCTTGGTACTCGGCTGGGGATTGCCCGTCCTTGATGACATTGCCATTCAGTTCGCCACCACCCTTTTCCGGGACTTGGGCGCCGGTCGCGGAATCGACATCGCCATCGATCATGCAAGGGCCGTCATTCTCAAAACCTGCACCTTTTCCTCCCCGGATGGAACACCCCGCATTCTGGCTGATTTCGCTCTTCCTCGCCTCTACGCCGCGTGTCCCGTGGATCGCCTGCTCAATCCGGCGCTTCCCGAAGATCGGCCACCCAGACCCACCTTCCGACCCTCCCAGTTGAAAGACGGCATCCAGGGTCTCGCCAGCGGGTTCGTCGGCAGACGCCGCATTCTCCAACGAACTTTTCCCGTGCTGCAGGATCCGGCCTCGGGCAAATGGATCCTGCTGCTTACCGGCATCGGTGGCGGAGGGAAAAGCACGCTCGCTACGCGCCTCGCCAACCGCTTGGAAGCAGCGGGCATGACGATCGTTTCACTTCGTCTCCGCGCCGATGAACCCGCACCCCAATTTCTTCTGCGGATCCTCATCGATCTTCACGTGGCGGCGAAGGCCCTCAGCCGGGAAGTTCCACTCGCCGATGCCATCATCGACGGCAAACTCGAGGTGAGCATCCGCATCCGCTACGCCATCGAGGTCTTGAATCAGCTTCCCATCCTGCTTGTTCTGGACAACCTGGAGGATCTCATGCCGGCACCACCCGCTCCACCCACATGGACGGATACCAATCTCGCGTTATTTTTCACCGAACTCGCCAACGGCCTGATTGGTAGAAGCCGGGCCATTCTCACTTGCCGCTACATTCCCGCCGGGCTCGATCCGGCGAATGCCCCCACAGTTTTCGTCCAGCCCATGCCGGACTTCACGTCTGCTGACTTTTTCAAGTTCTCCGAGTATCACGAACGTGTTTCGTCACGTCTCGCCACCGGGGAAATCACCCACGACCTGTTGGCGGAATTCCACCGCAAGCTGGGTGCCACTCCCGGCTTTGTCCGCCAAGCCCTCGATGTCCTCGCCACCCTCGACCCCGCCGAGATCAGAAGTACCCTGGCAACTCTGGAAGAAACCACTGCGAGCGATCAAGCAGGCCACACCAGCGATCCCATCCGCGAACTCCAGCAAGAATACTTCACCCGGCTTTTCCTCACCCAGCTCTACGACGCCCTTTCCCCCGCCCACCGCACCGCCCTCAGCCGCCTCGCCGTATGTGACATCGCGATTCCCTTCGAGGCCGTTGCCGCAGTAACCGCCCTCGACGAAACGGAAACAGGGTCCGCGTTGCAGGCATGGACCCGGCTCGGCCTCGTCCAAATTTTTCCTGAAGAAACCGAGGCGTATTCTGTTTATCCACTGCAAAGAAAATTTTTACTCGGAGGAGAAAACATTGCTTCCGATGTTCTTCGGCAGAGTCATCTTGAACTTTCAAAATGGCTGAAAGGATACATGGAAGGCCCTTCAGTTGACAAAGAAATCGATCTTTTCCCCCTACTCATTGTATGTCTCGGAAGCGCCCGTAAGGCTGAATCCCCGGAACTGATTGTCTGGAGCAGCACTAACATCTGCAAGAGCTTCGCCTTGTCGTCAAACCATCGAACGATACTCGCTCTCGCTTTGGACATCCTCCGGAAAGATCGCTTCCCCGAACTGCTGAAAATCGCCGCACAAGCATTGTACCATCTGAGCAATTGGTCCAAAGCCCGGGCTTATTTCAGAGAAGCTGAGGAAGGCTACCGGAAGCAAGGCAACATCAGCGGCCAAGCCACTGCGATTGTGAATGAGGCACTGATCGACTCACGACAAGGAAACCTGGATGCCGCCGAACAGGGATTCAGGCGAGGCTTGCGCCTTCAAATCAGCATCAATGACTTTGATGGCCAGGTGATGACTTGGCTCAATCGGGCCGGGATCGACGAACGCAGGGGAAAGTATGTCTCCGCAAAAATAAAGATCCGCAAATGTCTCAGAATGCTGATTCTTCATAAGAATCCCGATGCCGAAGCTTTTTGCCGGAACATGCTTGGGAAAATCCACCACGCTACCGGAGACCGTAAGAATGCGCGCCATGAATTTGAGGCATGCATGAAGATCCGGATAGCAATGGAAGATTTGGCGGGACAGGCGGCTTCCGCCCATCAAATTGCGACTCTCGACAGCGAAGAAGGCAACTACAAGGACGCCAAAACCAACTATTTGTTTTCTATCAAAATCCATCAATTACTCGGAGATAGAGTGGCCGAGGGATACAATTGGATGGGCATTGCTGGAATTTCTTTGAATCAGAATGGCGCTACCTTGATCGGCGTCCGCCTTGCGGCTGTCGGATGGAGCTTGCTGAATCTCTTGGGAATAGGGGATCAGGAGACAGCGTGGGCGAATCTCACCGGCATAGCCGCAGAACTGGAAATGCCCAACGATGCGTTCCATGCGGAGATCGACCGCACCTTCGATTCCTATCGCGCAGACCGAGGAACCTCTCTGCTCGCCGCAGCGTTCCCGGAAGACGCATCGGCTTGAAGGGCCGCCCCCTCCATCCCGGCCGCTATTGTGTGGCGATCTCCCGGATCTCCCGGTCCGTCAGGGTCACACGCTGGTAGATCTCCCGCGCGGAGTGGATCATGGCAACGGCGCTTTCCGCCTCGTCATGGATGACGTCGATGTCGAGTTCCCGCAGGGCCTCGATCTCGGACGCGAACTTGACCCTGCCCATGATGACGATGCCCGGGTTGTGCTCGCGGACAAGCGGCACCGCGGCGTTCGTCAACTCCACGGACGGAAAGGTGAAGGCGACCATGCGGGCGCGGTGGATTCCGGCAAGCTCGAGGGCTTCCGGGTGCGTCGCATCCGCGAACAACACCGGCTGACCCTTCGCTTTCAGCGAACGGACGGTATCCGCGTTCAACTCCATGATGAGGGTCTCGACGCCGGATCGTTTCAGGGCTTCATTGAGCGCCTGCCCGACCGGTCCGTAGCCGCAGATCACGGCGTGGTCGGAGATTTCCTTGATGTGGCTGGAGGGGGTGAGGTTCTCCGCCTGCGGGTGCTTCTTCTGGTCGAACCCGAACTTCGTTTCCAGGAACTTTCCGAAGCCGCCGCTGCCCCGCATCAGCAGCGGGACGGTGGCCATGGTGAGCGCCGCGCAGCTCAGCAGGAGCTGCTGGATGGACTCATCCGCCGGACGGTAGTCCGCCGCCTTTGCCAGCAAGACGAGGGAAAACTCACCGGAGCTGGCCAGGGCGGCGCCGGTAAGCAGCGCGGGACGCAGCCGCAGCTTGAAGATCCGCGCGACATTGAAGGCGACGAAGCCTTTCACCATCAGGATCAGGACGCTGAAACCAACGATCCGCATCCAGTCCCCGGCGACGATCTTCAGGTCGATCTGGAGACCGACGGAGACGAAGAAAATGGCAAGGAACAGGTCCTTGAACGGCATGATGTCCGCCATGATGCGGTGGCGGTAGATGGACTCGCTGACGACCACCCCGGCGGCGAAGGCGCCGAGCGCGGGAGAAAGGTTCAGCGCGGCCCCCAGCACGGCGATGCCCGCGCAGAGGGCGACCACGGCGAGCGTGAACAGCTCCCGGCTGCGGGTGCGGGCAACGGCATGCAGCAGCGGCGTGATGCCGAATTTCCCAATGAGCAGCGCGCCGCCGAGGAAGAGCACGCCCTTGCCGATGGCTTTCGCGATTTCCACCGGCACCGGATGGTCGCTGCTGGCACCATACAGCGCCGGCAGGATGAGCAGGAAGAGAATGACCACGATGTCATCGAACAGGGCGATGGCCAGCGCCGTCCTCGCGGAGGGGTTGTTCGGCTGGCCCATGTCCTGGAAGGACTTCATGGACACGGCGGTGGAGCTGAGCGCCACCGACACCGCCAGCACGATGATCTCCGCGCCGGGAAACGAGGTGGACGCCCAGATGATCGACGCGCCGACCAGGGAGATGGTCCCCACCTGGATGCCGCCGCCAATCAATGACACCCGCCAGAGGTGCTTCAGCTCCGCCAGGGAGAACTCGATGCCGAGGGTGAACATCAGCAGGATGATGCCCAGTTCCGCGAGATGGGAGATGACCTTGTCCATCTCCGCCTCCTGTCCGGGGATGAAGCCCAGCAGCCCGGCGTTCGCGATGATGACGCCGCAGATCAGGTAACCGATGAGGAAGTTCTGTTTCAGCTTCGCCAGCAGCAGGGACATCAGCACGGCGAAGATCAGCACCAGGCTGAGCAACGCGAAAAGAGGCGAGACATCGGTCGCACCCGCGGCCAAAAACGAAAACACGGTCATCGTCTCAAATCATTCCCCGGCAGGCCAACTTGTGAAAAGTAAAAACGTCCGGATGAGGGAATCTTGTGAACCACCCCACCCGGCATGAATGGAAGCCCTATCCGTCCAGCCCTGCGAGGGCATCCTCCAGCGTTCCGAAACGGAAGACGAAGCCGTCCGCCACCAGCGCGGAAGGCACCGCCCGCCCGCTGTCCAGCAGGGCCTGGGCGAACTCACCGAAGGCCAGCTTCAAGGCAAAGGCCGGCACCGGAAAAATAGCGGGGCGGTGCATGGCGGCGGTGAATTTCCGGGTGAAATCCGCATTCCTTTCGGGCGCCGGTGCGGTGCCATTCACCGGTCCGCGCAGGGTCCCGGAAACCACGGCGTGGATGATACCCCGCCGGAGGTCGTCAATGTGGATCCACGGCATCCATTGCCGTCCATCCCCCAGCCGCCCGCCGATGCCCATGCGGAAGATGCCCCGCAACTGCCGGTAAGCCCCGCCCTCTTTTCCCAGAACCAGCCCGATGCGCAGCATCACCGTCCGCACCCCCAGATCCTCCGCCGCCATCGCCGCGTCCTCCCAATCCCTGCAGAGATCCGCGAGATAGCCGTCACCCGCGCCTGCGGCTTCCGTCAGGAACTCATCCCCGCGGTTCCCGTAGTAGCCCACGGCCGAGGCGTTCACCAGGACTTCCGGGCGCTCCCCCTCCGGCAGCCTTCCGATCGCGGCGACGAGCTTCTCCGTGTAGCCGACACGGCTATCCCGGAAGCGTTTCTTCCGCTCTTCCGTCCAGCGTTGGTTCACGGGCTCGCCCGCCAGGTTGATGACCGCCTGGTGGCCGGAAAGGTCCATCGCCTCCGGCCTCTGCCACCGGTCCACGCCCGGAACATTCCCGGCACCACCGCGGCTGATCCCCGTGACGGAAAAGCCCTGCTCCGCCAGCAACGCGGGAAGACCACGCCCGACAAGACCCGTCACCCCGGCGACCGCAGCTTTCCTTTTCTCTGCCATACCCGGGAGCATCGCCCGATTCCGTCCGGGGTAAATCGGAATTCTCTCCGGAAAGGGAAGGTCCGCAAAGCCCGCCCAAATGAAAAACCCCCGGCCGGAACATCCGGACAGGGGTGTGAGGGTGAAGCAGGCCGGGATTACTTGGCCTTGAAGGTTCCCTTCAGGAAGGGCTCACCGACAACGTCCTTGTATTCCTTGAGGATCTTGAACTGGCCGTCGGCCTTGGACTCACCGATGAACACGTTCTTGGTGAGGTGGTGGTTCTTCTGGGTGGTCACCTTGCCGCCGGGGCCGTCGAAGGAGATGCCGGACTCGAGGGCGGCGACAACCTTGTCCACGTCGAAGCTGCCGGCCTTCTCAACCGCGGCTTTCCAGAGGTAGACGCCGTTGTAGGAGAGCACCATCGGGGAGCAGGTCACGCGGCCTTCCTTGACGATGCCGGGAACGTCGGTCTTCTGCAGCCAGGCTTGGAAGTCCTTCGTGAACTTTGCGTTGGCCGGGCTCTTGATGGACTGGAAGTAGGTCCAGCAACCGAGCTGGCCGACAAGCTGCTTCGCGGGCAGGCCGCGGAACTCATCCTCGGAGATGGAGAAGGAGACGACGGGAGCGGTTTCGGCGGTGAGGCCGGCGGCGGCGTATTCCTTGAAGAACGGCACGTTGGTGTCGCCGTTCAGCGTGCTGATGATGGCGGCGTCACCGGAGGCGCAGAACTGTTTGATCTCGGAAACGATCTGCTGGTAGTCGGTGTGGCCGAACGGGGTGTACTTGCCGGCGGAGATGATCTTGCCGGAGCCGTCCTTGGTGAAGCCACCGCCGATGTTCTCAAGCGGCACTCCCTTGCTGAGGAGATACTCGAGGAGGACCAGGTTGGTGGTCTGCGGATAGACG
This sequence comes from Luteolibacter sp. SL250, assembly GCF_026625605.1. Classification (NCBI taxonomy): domain Bacteria; kingdom Pseudomonadati; phylum Verrucomicrobiota; class Verrucomicrobiia; order Verrucomicrobiales; family Verrucomicrobiaceae; genus Luteolibacter; species Luteolibacter sp. SL250. The sequence goes on along the minus strand of NZ_CP113054.1, from coordinate 631,973 downwards.
TAGTCGGAACCGAGGAGGTAGAATTTCTTCTTACCTTCCGCGAGCAGGTAGTCCACGGCGGGAGTGGCTTGCTGGTTGACGGCCTCCGCGGTGTAGAAAATGTTCGGGGACATCTCCTCGCCCTCGTACTGCACCGGGTAGAAGAGCAGGCCCTTCTTCTCCTCATAGACGGGCAGGACGGACTTCCGGGAAACGGAGGTCCAGCAGCCGAAGGTCACGGAGACCTTGTCCTGGTCGAGGAGCTGCTTGGCCTTCTCGGCGAAGAGCGGCCAGTTCGACGCGCCGTCCGCGACCACCGGCTCGATCTTCTTGCCGAGGACGCCACCGTTGGCGTTGATTTCGTCGAAGGTGAAGAGCAGCACGTCACGCAGCGAGGTCTCGCTGATCGCCATGGTGCCGGAGAGGGAGTGGAGGACGCCGACCTTGACGGTATCCTGTGCCTGGGCGGCGGAGGCGGAGAGGGCGATTGCCGCGAAGGCGGCGGGTACGATTCGGGAGATCATGGTATGTTTTGGAGGAAGAGGGAAGAGAGCTGGAGTTCAGCGGAAAAACACACGGGGAGAGCCTGCACCTCTTGCGGAGGAACAAGCCCTCCCCGTGGCAACCGATAGCGCAACAAACAAGGTGGATCAGAAGGCGACGGTCACGCCTACGTTGGCAGTGAGGAAGTTATCCTTCCGCGGATTGCCAACGACATCACCGGAGGTGACGTAATAGGTGAGGCCGGCGTGGATGGACCAGTCACCATAGGCATCGCTGATGAACTCCAGAGGCATGTTGGCGGTGACTCCGAGGGAGCCGTAGCCGAAGCCGTCATCGGTGCTGCCGGGATGGTAATCATCCTGGAAGAAGTAGGCGACATTCAGCGGGAAGGAGAACGTCACCGGACCTGCCTCAATGCTGTGGGAAACACCGAGCACCGCGACGGTGCCGGTCTGGCCACCGGAGGCACCTTCATCAAGACGGTTGTGGATCGTAAGGGTCGGGGAGAGGAACGTGGCGTAGGAGAAGGTGACATCCAGAATCTCCTCCGTCTCGCTGCCGTAGAACCAGTTCTGGTAAGTCACCTTGGCGGTGAAATCGCCGATGTTGTAAGCGAGGCCGGCCCAGACGTCGATCTCCTGGATCTTGCCACCGATCGGGGATTCAGGCGTTCCCGGAGCAAGGCCTGCGGGCTTGGCGTTGACATCCCACCAGGTTCCAAGCGTCGCGGTGAATCCGCCGGGAAGTTTCCACGCCAGCTCGAGGGATGGGTTGAATCCGTAGTTGGAAAGGGAGCTGCCGTCCGCCCAGACGTCCCAGCCGTAGGAGATGAAGTGCGAGTTCGCATCGAGGCTCAGGGTACCGGAGAAGAAGTCCTCTTCCTCTGCCGGGGTGACCGGGGCGGTGGTGGTGCTTTCCGTGACTCCGGCCATGGCACCGGCCGAGAGGGCGAGCACGAGGAGCGGGGTGGCGAAGAAGGTGCGACTGTGATGTTTTTTCATGGTTAGGCTGCTTATTGGTATGGCGCGATCAGCTTGATCGTCTGCCTCCCGGGTAATGCTTGATCCGTGCCATGATTTTATGCGGAAGCATGATTCTATTAAATTTATAGTAGCTGTTAGACAGCATGATGAGCCCGCTTCATCCGCGGAATCCGGCCACATGAACCAGGCACATGCACCCATGAAATCGCGGATACCCCCGCACGCGGCGGGCGGATGCCAGGAAAACGAAAAGGGACGCTTGCGCGTCCCTTGCTGGTCCGGAGCCATGAACCGGGGCCATCTCACACGGTGAGGAACTCCTTCACCACATCATCGGTGAGTTCATCCATGGAACCCGAAGCGGCCACGGATCCGCGTTCCAGGATGGCGAAGTCATCACCGAGCTCCTTGCAGAAGTCCAGGTACTGCTCGACGAGCAGGATGCTCATGCGCCCCTCTTCCCGGAGCATCTTGATGGCGTCGCCGATCTGGTCGATGATGTTCGGCTGGATGCCCTCGGTGGGCTCGTCGAGGATGAGGAGCTTCGGCTTCGTGAGCAGGGCGCGGCCGATGGCGAGCTGCTGCTGCTGACCTCCGGAGAGCATGCCCCCCTTGCGGTGGAGGAACTCCCTGATGATGGGGAAGAGGGTGTAAATCCGGTCCACCTCGGACTTGTCGATCTTCTCACCGCGCGCCTTCACACCGATGAAAAGGTTCTCCTCCACGGTGAGGAGGGGGAAGATGTCGCGGCCCTGTGGCACATACCCCAGCCCGGCGCGGGCGCGGGAAGCGGCTGGCATCCGCGTGATGTCCTGCCCGTCCAGAACGAAGCTGCCTGCGTCCGCCGGATAGAGCCCGGTCAGGGCCTTGAGCGTGGTGGACTTCCCCACCCCGTTGCGCCCCATCAGGCAGAAGACGGACTTCGGCTGGATGGAAAGGTTGATGCCGCGGAGAATGGCGCTGCCTCCGATGGAGACCCGGAGGTTCGAGATGGCCAGGCTTTCCTGGATGGCGGTGGCGGACATCGGGAATAGAGATTTGGGATTGGGAATGGGATAGTTGGTGTCAGGCGGCCTTGGACTTGCGGCCGAGGTAGACTTCGATGACGCGCTCGTCGGACTGGACCTGATCCACCGGGCCTTCGCAGAGGACGTGCCCCTGGTGGAGAACGGTCACCTTCCGGCCCTGGGAAATCTGGCGGACGAAGGTCATGTCATGCTCGATGACGACGATGGTGTGCTTTCCGGCGAGGGAGAGCAGAAGCTCTCCGGTGCGGTAGGTTTCCTCATCCGTCATGCCGGCGGCGGGTTCATCCACCAGCAGCAGGCGGGCGTCCTGGGCGAGCAGCATGCCGATCTCCAGCCACTGCTTCTGCCCGTGGGCGAGGATGCCCGCCTTCCGGTGGGCGTGGTCGGTGAGCTTGATGGTGGCGAGGATCTCCGCGATGCGTTCCTTCTGCGCCGCCGTGACCTTGCCGAAAAGCGAGTGCCAGATGCCGCGGGATCCGGCGAGGGAGAGGATGAGATTTTCCGTGACGGTGTGGTCGTTGTAGACGGTCGGTGTCTGGAACTTCCGGCCGATGCCCAGGCGGTAGATCTCATATTCGCTCATCTTCAGGAGATCATGCTGGCCGTCGTCCCACTTGAGGCTGCCGACGTCCGGCTTGGTGCGGCCGGTGATGAGATCGAGGAAGGTGGTCTTTCCCGCGCCATTGGGGCCGATGACGGTGCGGAGCTCCCCTTCATCGAGGTAGAAGTTGAGGTCGTTGATGGCTTTGAATCCGTCGAAGGAGCGGGTGAGGCCTTCCGCGGCGAGCAGGAAGGGCTTTCTGGGAAGAGTGGGATAGACGTCCATGGCTCAGGGTTTCGAGGTGGCGGAGTTGGTGATGGAAGGTGCTTTCTCTTCTTCCTTCCTGCGGAATTTCAAAATCAGCGAGCGGATCTGCCCCGGAATGCCGACGATGCCCTTTGGCATGAAGAGAACGACAAGAACGAAGGAGCCGCCGAGGATGAGGGGCCAGAAGTCCGCCGTGGCGCCGGAGGAAGCCCAGCTCTTGAGGGCGTTCACGCTGATCGCGCCGAGCACAGGCCCGATGATGGTGCCGCGCCCGCCGAGGGCCACCCAGACGACGGCCTCCAGCGACTTGCCCGTCTCCATCTCGCTGGGGTTGATGATGCCGACCTGTGGGACGAACAGCGCACCCGCAAAACTGGCGATCACCGCGCTGATGACGAACACGAACAGCTTGAAGTTCGCGGTGGAGTAGCCGGAGAAGAGCACGCGGTTCTCCGAATCCCGGATCGCGCGCTGGATCAGACCGAAGCGGGAACCGGTCAGCCATTTGCAGAGCGCGACGACGGAGATCAGGAGGATGGCGGTGGCGATGTAGAGGCCGCGCTTCGTGCCCACCTCGCGCAGGGAGAAGCCGAGCAGCGTGTCGAAGTTCGTGAAGCCATTGTTGCCACCCATCAGCAGCTCGTTCCGGAAGAACAGCAGCGCCGCGCCGTAGGTGAGCGCCTGGGTGAGGATGGAGAAATAGACACCCTTGATGCGCGACCGGAAGGCGAGGTAACCGAAGACGTAGGCCAGGACGCCCGGCACCAGCACCATGGCCAGCAGGGCGAAGGGGAAGCTGGAGAACGGCTGGAAGAAGACCGGCCATTCGCTGCGCCCGACCATGGTCAGGAAGGTCGGCAGTTCCGTGGTGCCCGCCATCCGCAGCAGGTGCATGCCCATCATGTAGCCACCCAGGGTGAAGAAGAGGGCCTGGCCCAGGCAGAGGAGGCCGGTATAGCCCCACAACAGGTCGATGGAGATGGCCAGGATGCCGTAGCAGAGGTATTTCCCCCAGTTCCCCAGCGTGAAATCCGAGATGACCCCGAAGGAATGCAGCAGCGGAATGACAATGACGAGGACGATCGCGCAGGCGATCAGGAGCGGAAGATGAATCCGGCTGGTGAGCGGTGTTTTGGACATTGGGGTTAGTCGAGGCTGCGGGACCGGGTGACGAAGAGACCTGCGGGACGCCATTGCAGGAAGAGGATGATCGCTCCGAGGACGAGGATTTTACCGATCACCGGGTTTCCGAGATATTGCTGGAAGGTCTGGTCCGCCACGCCGATGCCCAGCGCGCTGATCACGGTTCCCACAATGTTGCCCACGCCGCCGACCACCACGGTCATGAAGGAGTCCACAATGTAGAGCTGCCCCATGGTCGGACCCACGTTGCCGATCTGGGAAAGGAACGCGCCGGCCAGACCGGCCAGCCCGCAGCCGAAGGCAAAGGTCATGGTGTTCACCCTTTCCGTCCTCACGCCCATGCAGGCGGCCATGTTGCGGTTCTGCATCACCGCCCGGATGAGCAGGCCGAGGGAGGTCTTGTTGAGCACCAGCCAGGTGCCGGCGATGATCAGCACGGCGAAGCCGATGACGAACAGCCGGTTCCACCCGAAGATGACATCATTCACGGTCCAGTTTCCGGAAAGCCATGCGGGGCTGTTGACCTGCACGTTGTTCGAACCGAAGACGAACTTGAGGATCTGCTGCATGACCAGCGAGATGCCCCAGGTGGCGAGCAAGGATTCCAGGGGCCGCTTGTAGAGGAACTGGATGACGGACCGCTCCAGAAGGATGCCGACGAGCGCGGCGACCAGGAAACTGGCGGGGATCGCCAGGATGAAGTAGGTGTTGTCCCCGCCCCCCACGTTGAAGCCGGGGATGCTGAGGGAGAAACCGAAAGGAGAGAGTTTCAAGCCGGCGGCGAAGACGTTCTGGATGACGTAGGTGGTGTAGGCGCCTACCGCGATGAACTCACCGTGGGCCATGTTGATCACGCCCATGAGGCCGAAGGTGATGGCAAGGCCGATGGCTACGACCAACAGCACCGAACCGAGCGAAAGCCCGCGGAACGCGGTCCCCATGGCATTGATCCGGGAAATGTGGCCGTCGATGGAGCTGATGGCGGACTGCGCCGCGGCGGCGAGGCCCTTGTCGTCGGCCGCACCGGCTTCCTTGAGAACCGCTTTCAGGGCGTCCTGCGCGGCCAGGGAGTGGAGATCACCCAGAGTTTTGCAGGCGGCGATTTTTTCCGCGGGAACCGTGGACTTGAGCTGGATGAGGGAGATGGATTCGCGGAGCGCCCGCCGGATCGCGGGCTCCTTCTCTGATTTTTCCAGCAGTTGCAGGCCGGGGAGCTTCTCCGGATTCTGGCCGATGGCGGAGTCTTTCACCGCACGCAGGCGGCGGACGGGATCCGGATCCGCCAGCGCGGCGAGATCGGACACTTCCTTCATCGCCCTGCGGATGCCGGAGGTGGTTTCCGCGGCGGGGACTTCATCCGGATTGATGAGGATGGGCTGGCCGTCAGCTCCGGTGAAGGGTGTGTCATCCACCAGCTTCACCGCGTTGCTGGCACCATCGGCATTCGGTTGGCCGGTGAGCAGCAACGCCGTGATCACGGCACCATCATCCGTGGTATGGACATAGATCTCTCCGCCCTTCCATTTTTCCAGCCATTCCACGATTTCCGGAGAAGGAGTGGACCGCATCGCCAGAATCAGATCCTTCTGCTCATCCGGCGTGGCGGCGGAAACCGCGTTGGCGATGAGCTGCCGCGGGGACGCGGCGGGTGCCTCCTGGGCCCGCAGATGACCTGTCAGAACACAGGCGGCAATCAGCGGCACGAAGACGGAGCCAAGTTGGAACAGTTTCTTCAGCATCGGAAGATGCCGGAGTTAGCATGGCACATGCCATGGCGGCTTTATCAGCGATGAAAGAAATTCATGGCTTCCTGGCGGAGGCGACGGCGTGGATATGCCGTGACGCTACTTCAGGTTGGCGAGGTACCACTCCACGGTTGAGAAAAACCCTTCGCTGCGGGTGATCTCCGGCTCCCAGCCGGTGTGGGCGCTCACCTTCGCCGCGTCCAGCGCATAGCGGAAATCATGCCCGGGGCGGTCCGCCACGAAGGTGATCTGGTCCGCGTAGCTGCCTCCGGCGGGCTTCGGGGCCAGCCGGTCGAGGATGCCGCACAGCTCACGGACCAGGTCCAGATTCCTCCGCTCATTCCCCCCACCGATGAGGTAGGTATCATGGTTGCGGCCATGGGCGGCCACCCGCACGAGGGCATCGCAATGGTCGAGCACGTGCAGCCAGTCCCGGACCTGCGTCCCGTTGCCATAGATGGGGATGGGCTCACCGCCGAGCGCGCGGGTGACCGCCAGCGGGATCAGTTTCTCCGGGTGCTGGCAGGGACCGTAGTTGTTGGAACTGTTCGTGACGATGAAGGGCAGGCCATAGGTCTCCCCCCAGGCACGCACCAGATGGTCACTGGCCGCCTTGCTGGCGGAATAGGGCGAGCGGGGCTGATACGGGCTGTTCTCCGTGAAGACGCCTTCGTCGCCCAGCGCGCCGAACACCTCGTCGGTGGAAACATGGATGAACCGGAAGCCCTCCGGACGCGGGTGCCGTTGCCATGTTTCCAGCGCAGCCTGGAGGAGCACCGCGGTTCCCGTCACATTGGTCCCGATGAACGCCATCGGCCCGGTGATCGAGCGGTCGACGTGGCTCTCCGCCGCGAGATGGAAAATCAGGTCAGGCCGGAACGAAGAAAACGCCCCATGGATCGCTGGAGCGTCCGCGATGTCCGCCCGCAGGAAGGAGTAGGAGGGGTGGCCGCTGACATCCGCGAGGGAGCGGAGATTTCCCGCGTAGGTGAGCTTGTCGATGTTCAGGACGCGGTGGCCGTCCGCAAGCAGGCGGCGCACCAAATGGGAGCCGATGAAGCCCGCGCCTCCGGTGACGATGATGGAACGGGCTTGGTTGCTCACGGCGGAACGATTCATAGCGGTTCCCCCGCAAATGAAAAGCGGGGACGGAACCCCTCCCCGCCCCCCTCCGGAAAATCCCACCGCCCCACTGCGGGCCGCAGAGTGGGTGTGGGGTGCCTCCGGCTTTCCCTCTTTACTTCGGCCCCCCGTCAAACTCTTATCACGGCGATGTCCAAGCTCGTCGCGCTGATCTCCGGTCCGCTGCTCTTTTCCCCGCTCCACGCCCAAGATGCGCCGGTTCCCGCACCCGTGCCGGCCGTGCCCGCACCGCTGCCCGCCACCCCGAACCCGCCTGAGATCCAACCGGACGGCAACGTCGGACCCGCCGTGGACATGATCACCCCTGTACCCGCTCCGGAGATTGCATTCGGTTCGCAGGTCGAGGGGATGGCAGCCCTTCCAGAGAACATCCGCCTCACCAACAACGGCCTGGAAGGCAACGCGAAGGACAAGATCCGCGCCCGCGGACCGGTGAAACTGACCGGCGACAACGGGCTGGAGATTTTCGCCGACAGCGCGGTGCTGGATCTGGTCGCCAAGTCCATCACCTTCGAGGGCAACGTCACGCTCTATCAGGGAAATCTCGCCCAGAAAGGGGACCGCACGGTTTATTTCTACGAGACCAAACAGCTCGACACCGCCGGGCTGCGTGCCTCGGTCGATCCCATTTTCCTCGAAGCCGGCAAATTCCAGGTCCAGACCATCGATGGCAAGCAGGTCTTCGTGGGGGAGGACGCGGGCATCACCACCGACGATTCCCAGGACCCCAGCTACTGGGTGCGGGCCGGACAGACGAAGGTTTATCCCGGGGAGAAAATCGTCTTCCGGAACATGAAGCTCTACGCCGGGGACACCCCCGTGTTCTGGCTGCCCTACCTCAGCCAGCCGCTGGACTCCGAGCTGGGCTACCACTTCATCCCGGGAGCCCGGACGAACTGGGGCCCCTACCTGCTCAACAGCTACGGCATCATGCTGGGCGGTGACGAATCCACCGGGGCGGATCCCTGGCTGCTTTCAAAATGGCACTTCGACTTCCGCGCCCGCCGGGGCGTGGGCTTCGGCCTCGACCTGAAGGATGCCACGGACACCTCGAACAAGAACACCACCGGCCTCAGCCTCTACTATCTGAACGACCTCAACCCGGACATCTCCCGCTCCGGAGTGGACCGGGGCTCCGTGAACGAGGACCGCTACCGCCTCCAACTGAAGCAGCGCTTCCCGTTTGAAGTCGCCGACCAGGCCGAATGGTATGCGGATGCCAACCTGACCTTCCTCAGCGATCTCTACTATCTCGAGGACTTCGACCCGAAGAACTATGGCGAGGACCCCTTCCCGGACAACACCCTTGGCATCTTCCGCCGGGATGAAAAGTCCCTGCTCTCGCTTTATGGTAGGTTTCGCCTGAATGATTTCTACCGGACGGACACGCGCCATCCGGAAATCGCCTATGACCAGGCCCGCGGCCCATTGTTCGGACTGCCGATCCTGCATGAAGGCGCCACCTCATTCTCCGTCCTGGGCGACCAAACGTCCGACATGCGGAAAAATTCGATCATCCGGCCCCTGCTGGACGGCCCTGTGGGCGACCGCGCGCGCTACCTCAGCCAACTGACCGGCTATGAACTGATCCTCGCCCAGCAGATCCTGGCCTATCAGGACGCCGGGGACGCGGCGAGCCTCGCACGGGCGGATGCCCTCCGCCACCAGCTCATCGACACCGGCTTCACCCGCTTCCACACCTTCCACGACTTCTCGATGCCGATGAACTTCGGCGGCTGGCTGAACTTCGTCCCACACGCCGGCATCGGCTACACCCGGTACGATTCCGTGGACGGCCCCGCCGACAATTTCGACCGGATGATCTATCACCTGGGCGCGGAGGCATCCCTGAAATTCTCGAAGGACTATTCCTCCATCCAGAACCACAAGTGGGGCATCGACGGGCTGCTTCATGTCATCCAGCCCTACGCGAACTGGTCTCTGCTCTCCGCGGATGAGCTGGACGAGCTCCAGCCGAAGATCGACCGCCTGACCTTCACCACGCGCCCACGCCCGCTTTCACCCAACCGTTACACGGCCATCGATGATTTCCAGGACTGGAACACGCTCCGGCTGGGCACAAGGAACCGGCTCATCACCAAACGGGACGGCCAGTCCTACGAGTGGCTTTCCCTGGACACCTACATGGATGCTTTCCTGGAGGATGACCAAGCCGGCAGCAGCTTCTCCAACCTCTACAATGATCTCAACTGGAGACCTCTTCCCTGGATGACGGTCAATATGGAGACGCAATTCCCTCTGTTCGACGGGGGGTCCGGCTTCACCGAGTTCGCCACCTCGGTGACCTTCCAGGCGACCCAGGACTTCTACTTCTCCGTCGGCTACCGGATGTTGGACAACCATCCGATGTTCCAGGACTCCAACCGCGTCGATCTCCGCACTTACACCCGCATCGCGGAGAACTGGGGTGTGGGGACGAAGCATATCCTGGAGCTGGATGACAATACCCTGGAAGTCCAGCAATACACCCTCCACCGGGATCTCGGAAAATGGATCGCAGGGGTGGGCATCACCCACCGGGACAACCGCCTGAAGGATGAGTTCGGCGTCATGTTCAGCCTCACGCTGCGTGATTTGCCGTCGGCCTCCTTGCCTTTCAGCCTTGATGCGGAATAATCCCGGGCGTGACCCCATCCCAGACCCCGCTCCTCGACGCGCTGAAGTGGCGCTACGCCACGAAAAAGTTCGACCCCGCCCGCCGCATCCCGGAGGAGACGTGGGAGACGCTGGAGCACTCGCTTTCACTCACGCCGTCATCCTTCGGGCTGCAGCCGTGGCAGTTCCTGGTCATCAGGAATCCTGAAATCCGGACCGCGCTGCGCGCCGAATCCTGGGGGCAGGCCCAACTGACGGACGCCTCCCACCTGGTGGTGTTCACGGTGAAGAAGAACCTGGAGGAAGAAGACATCAGCCGTTGGGTCGCCCGGCTTGGAGAGGTCCAGTCCACTCCGCTGGAGGTTCTCGCCCCGCTCCAATCCATCATCTCCGGCTTCGTGGCGCCGATGGACACGGACCAGCGGCGCGCCTGGAACACCCGCCAGCTCTACATCGCGCTGGGGCAATTCATGACCGCCGCCGCCGTTCTCGGCATCGACACCTGCCCGCTGGAAGGCATCAATCCGGCGGGATATGACCGCGTGCTGGGGCTGGAAGGAACGGAATATGCCACCGTGGTCGCCTGCGCGGCGGGATACCGTGCGGAAGATGACCGTTACGCCGCCATGCCCAAGGCCCGCTTCGCCCGCGAGGCGGTGATCCGCCACATCTGAAGCCTGCGGACTCAGATGGTCGGCGCCGCCGGTTCCTTGATCCCGAGCATTTTCCAGACGTCCTTCATGATCCGCATCGCCACCTCGCCCATCGGACCATAGGTTTTCCGCTGGGCGTGGATACCGATGTTGATGGAAGGCATCTTGCGGATGATCCCGGTCTCGGTCGGAACATCCGCCTCACCCACCTCCACCATGAGCCTTTTCCTCACCTCCGCTTCCGCCGCCTCGTCCGATGGCAGCTTCAGCTTCTTGGCGAGGCCGGTGTCTTTCACCACCTCCCGGAGGATGGAGCCCTCCAGCAATCCGGCCTTGATCTTCTCCGCCAATTCCCCGCGCTTCTCTTCCGGCAGTTCTTCATTCAGAACAAGCGGAACCCAGACTTTCTTCGGCCGGTTCTCCCGGTAGTTCCACAACGCGAATCCGCCGCCCAGTCCGAACAACAGCGCTCCCACCACCGCAATCACGATCCAACGTTGCATGGGATGCTTCTACGCCTCTCCAACTCCCTCTCCAAGCTGAAATCCATGGAATACCCGCCCACCACCGCTACCGTAGACACCCTGCCGAACGGCTTCACGGTGATCCTCGATCCGGATCCCGCCGCCCCCGTGGTCAGCGCCCAGATCTGGGTGGAATCCGGCAGCGTCCATGAAGACCGGCACCTGGGGAGCGGGCTGTCCCACTTTCTGGAACACATGGTCTTCAAGGGCACACGGGACTACAGCGCGGACGAACTGGCGGACACGGTGCAGGCCGCCGGGGGGCACTGGAACGCCTACACCACCTTCGACCGCACGGTGTACTACATCGACGGTCCATCCGAGTCCCTGCCCACCTTCCTCAAAACGCTCACCGGCCTGGTATTTTACCCGACGATCCCACAGACCGAGTTCGAGCGGGAAAAGGACGTGATCCGGCGTGAGATCGACATGGGGCTGGATGATCCGGACAACGCGTCCACCCGCCTGCTGCTCTCCACCGCGTTCACGCGTGACCCGCGGCGCCACCCGGTGATCGGCCACCGCCATCTGTTCGACACGCTGACCCATGAGGACATGCTGGACTACCACCGGACACGCTACACGCCGGACCGGGCGTTCGCCGTCATCTCCGGGGACTTCGATCCCGTGGAAGCGCTGCGGCAGATCACGGAACTGACGGCGGACCGCACCGTTTCCGCCGGGCGGGATCCCGTGGTGCCGCAGGACAACCTGCAGCTCGGCCCGCGCTTCGCCCGTGAGACGTTCGCCATCCCCACCAGCCGCATCTCCCTGGCATGGAAGTGCCCGGCGCTGGACCATGCGGACTCCCCCGCGTTCGACCTGCTGGCCGCCATCCTCGGCCGCGGACGGTCGTCCCGGCTCCATCTGGCGCTGCGCGAGCGGCAGGAGCTGGCCTTGGAGATCTCCGCCTACGCCTGGACCGGTCCCGGCCGGGAAGGGATCTTCGGCGTCAGCGCGGACGCGGCCGTGGACAACAGGGATACCCTTATCACGGCGATCCACCGGGAGCTTTCCCTGATCCAGGACGCGGATCTGGAGGAAGATCTGGCAAAGGCCAAACGGCAGACCGCCACCAGCCAGTTCCGTTCCCTGACCACGGCATCCGGCCGTGCGTCCGACCTGGCGTCCAACTGGCATGAAACCCGTGATCTGGACTTCACCCGGCGCTATCTGGCCCAGATCCAGAAGGTGACGGCGGAGGATGTCCGCCACGCGGCGGCCACCTTGACCAAGGAGCGCGTGACGCTCACCCTGCTGGACCCGGAGGGCTCTCCCGCACCTGTCCGCCACTCGAAGTCGGCACAGGCAAAGGCCGCCATCGAGACCTTCACCCTTCCCAACGGCCTGCAGATCGCGCTGCTGCCGGACCACCGGGTGCCGCTCATCCACCTGCAGGCGGCCATCCGCGCCGGACTGCCGTCGGAAACACCCGCGACCAACGGCATCAACCAACTGCTGGCCTCCAGCCTGCCGAAGGGTACGGCCACCCGCAGCGCGGAGGAAATCGCCCGCACGATGGAATCCATCGGCGCCTCCATCGGAGCCAGTGTGGGGAACAATGCCCTGTTGGTCGCGGCAGCGGGCCTCGCACCGGATTTCCGGACCATCGCGGAGGTATTCGCGGAGGTCATTTGCTCCCCGTCGTTGCCGGAAGACTCCATCGCCCGGGAGAAGGCCAGCCAGCTCGCCGCGCTGGAGGAGGCCCTGCAGGATCCCCTTCACACCGGATTCGCCACGCTGCGGCAGCTCGCCTTCCAAGGGACGGGCTATGGCTTCGACTCGCTTGGCAGCCTTTCCAGCCTGCCACAACTGGGCCGTGCCGATCTGGCGGCCCACCATGCCCGGCATTTCACCGCGCGGAACATGACACTGGCCATCGCCGGGGACTTCGACCCGGAGCAGGCGAAATCCATCCTTTCCTCCGCCTTCGCCGGGCTTCCCTCCGGGGAGGCTTGGACACCGCCGGGCAATCCCCCGGCCACCGGTCAGGAAACCACCGCACACCTGCCGAAGAAGCAAGCGGTGCTGACCATCGGCTTCCCGGGGGCGTCGGTCACCAGCGCGGATCGCTACGCCCTGTCCATGATCCAGGAATACGCCACGGATATGGCGGGTCCGTTGTTCACCCGCATCCGGGAGGAACTCGGCCTGGCCTACCGGGTGGGTGCCACCCAGTTCCTCGGGTTCGACGCAGGGTACTTCACCTTCTATGTCGCCACTTCGCCGGAACAAGCGGAGTTCGCCGGCAGGGAATTGATGACCGAGATCGGGAAAATCGCCGAACACGGTATCCCTGAAGCCGCATTCGGCCGGGTCCGGGCCACCGTCCTCAGCAGCCTGGCCATCCAGCAGCAATCCCCTTCCTCAACCGCCCGGCAGGTCGCACTGGACCTTTTGTTCGGGCAGGAAGCGGAGCAATTCCGCAAGCAGGCCGCCATCTACAAGGCACTGGAACCGGACAAGGTGAAGGAAGCCGCCGCCCGGCTGCTGTCCGCCGCACCGGTCAGGATCACGGTGCTGCCGGAGCCTTCATCCATCACCGCCTGAGCCCCCCCCTCCCATGAAGAAGCTGTTCATCCGGTGGTTTTTCTGTGGCACGGAAGAGGAGTATTCCACCGGCAAGCAGATCCACCTCCAGGAACTGAAGGTTTACCGGAAGCGCTGGTACTACATCCTCGGCATCCTGCTGCTCGCCGCCCCCCTGATCCATCTGGTCCGGGCCTATCCCCGCTGGGATGTCTGGCTGAGCGTGGGATCCATCGCCGTCGGCCTGACGCTGGTCCGGGACACGGTGATCGAGCACTTCGTGGTCAAATTGCTCCGGGAAAGGCGCGGCACGACTCCCGGGAACGCCGAGCTTTGACGTTGGACGTCGGCAAAACGATGTTCATATTCCCCCCATGCCCACCCCCGAACCGGACCCCCGATTCAACGAATTCGTCATTCTCCAGGCCCAGAACGCCGGCCTGTTCCTGGGACAGATCCCGAATCCGGTTTCCGGGGAGAAGGAAGTGAACCTGCGGGCGGCGAAGTCCGTGATCGACTCGCTCGAGATGCTGGAGAACAAGACGCAGGGCAATCTCACCGCGACCGAGTACCAACTTCTCAAAATGGCCCTCAACAACCTCCGCCCCCTTTACGAGGCTGCGGAAGATGAGTGATCCTTCTTTCCCTTCAGACTGAAAACTGAAAACTAGCCACTTATCCATGTTCACCCCTTTCCAAATCGGCAACGTCCCGGTGGGCGGCCCCGCCCCGTTTTTCATCCTCGGCCCGTGTGCGCTGGAGTCGGAGGAATTCGCCTGGGACATGGCCCGTTCTCTCAAGGAGATCGCGGACCGGACGGGCATCCACTTCATTTTCAAGGCGTCCTTCGACAAGGCGAACCGGACGTCCATCTCCTCCTTCCGCGGCCCGGGGGTGGAGGAAGGTTGCCGGATCCTCGGTGAGATCGGCCGTGAACTCGGCGTGCCGGTGACCACGGACATCCACAACGAGGCGCAGGCGGAAATCGCCGCCGCCCACATCGACCTGCTGCAGATCCCGGCGTTTCTCTGCCGCCAGACGGACCTGCTGGAAGCGGCGGCGAAGACCGGCCGGGCGGTGAACGTGAAGAAAGGGCAGTTCCTGGCCCCGCTGGACACCGTCAACATCGCCAACAAGCTGCGCTCCTTCGGCTGCGAGAAGTTCCTCCTCACCGAGCGGGGCACCACCTTCGGCTACAACAACCTGGTGGTGGACATGCGCTCGCTCTACTGGATGCGGGAGGAAGGCCTGCCGGTCATCTTCGACGCGACCCACTCCGTCCAGCGTCCCGGCGGCCTGGGCGGAGCGACCGGCGGTGACGGCGTGCTGGCCCCGGTGCTGGCCCGTGCGGCGGTGGCCACCGGCGTGGAAGGCGTATTCATGGAAGTCCACTCCGACCCCGCCAACGCGATGTCCGACGGCCCGAACCAGATCCCGCTCGAATTTATCGAAGACCTGCTCGTCAAACTGATCTCGATCCACCACGCTTCCCACTGATCCCGCCATTCCTTTGCGCTCCGCCCTTCCAGCCCTGCTGCTGCTGCTCCTCCCCGGCCTCCTCGCCGCGCAGGAGGCTCCGCGCTCCGGGTCCGTGCGGTCCCTCCTCCCGGGCAAGCCGGATGCGGAGGACCCCTCCCCCATCCCGGCGATCTCCCTGCTGCCTGAAGGCAGCATCCTGGAAAAGGTGATGTTCCCGCGCTATGACCGGTACCGGAAGCTCACCAGTGTGCTGAGATGCGAGGAAATGACCCTGGTTTCCTCCGAAGTCATCTCCGGAAAAAAAGTTTCGATCGAGGCATTCAATCCGGACCGCTCGGTCAAAGGCCGGCTCAACCTGATGAAGGCGGTCTATGACCAGAAAAAGAGCCTGCTGCATGCGGATGAAAAGGTCGTCATCACCTCCGAAAGGGTCGTCGCCGAAGGCACCGGCCTGATCTACGCCCTGGACCGCCACAAGGGCTTCCTGAAAGGCCCTGCCACCACCACCATTTCCAACCCACCCTCCACCGCCATGAACTCCTCCCGGCCGAAGTTCCGCGTCACCGCGCTCCTCGGCGCTGCCATCCTCCCGCTCGCCGCGCAGACGCCCAAGGCTCCCGGCCCACTGCCGGACGATGCCGCGCCCATGGCCGCCGACGCGGCGGAAGCGACCAAGAACGCGCGCGGCGACCTGCGCTCGATCCTCCAGGCGTCCGAAGAGGCGAACAAGGCGACCGCCCGGTTCCTCGAGGAAGCGGACCTGCTGGCCGCAAACGATGCCGCGCCCGCGGGAAAGGTGGAGCTTCCCAGCCCTCCGGAAATCAAGGCCGGTGATGAAGCCACGATCATCAACTGCGACGGAGGCATCTATCTGGACCCTGATCTGACTCCAACCAGCGCGGTTCTGGTCTATCTGAAGGGCGTGACGGTCAAGAACCCACAGATCAACCTGAAGGGTGCGAACGAGCTGAAGGTTTTCTTCGACCGCAAACCGGAGGATCCGGACAAGCCGAAGAAGACCCCTGCCGCCGACGCCGGCAAAAAGGATGAGAAAGGAAACTTCGGCGGAGTGAACCTCGGCGATCCGCGGAAGATCGTCGCCACCGGAGCGGTTGTCATCGAGATCCCCGGCAGGGACGGCAAGGAGCCGATCATGGCCAGCGCCAGCTACTTCAGCTACGACCTCGTCACCGGCGACATCGTTCTCCGCGGTGGCAGGGCATGGATCATCCAGGGTGCGAACCGGATGCGGGCCATGGACCCGAACGCGGGGATCTACATCAAGAAGGACATGACGTTCACCACGGACAACTCTCCGTTCGAACAGATGCTCTCGACACCGAAAAAGAAGTGAGCCCCTCCCCCAACGCCTGATATTTTCCCCAATGCACGATCCCGGCTCGACCTGCTCCAACGCCAAGGACTCCCTGCTTTTCGCCTCCGGGCTGCGCAAGACCTACTCGGGCCGCGCGGTGGTGGATGGTGTCTCCATCTCGGTGAAACCCCGCGAGATCGTCGGCCTGCTGGGTCCCAACGGCGCGGGCAAGACGACCTCCTTCTACATGATCGCCGGGCTGGTCCCGCCGGACGCGGGGTCCGTGAGCTTCAACGGCCACGATATTTCCCGCCTGCCGATGCACCGCCGCGCGCGGCTGGGCCTGGGCTACCTGCCGCAGGAGGAATCGGTCTTCCGCAAGCTCTCCGTCCTGGACAACCTGTTGGCCATCCTGGAAACGCGCCCGAACCTGAACCGCAAACAACGGCTCGAGCGGGCGCACGACCTGCTGGAGCGGTTCAAGATTTCCAAGCTGGAAAAGTCGTTGGCGATCACCCTCTCCGGTGGTGAGAAGCGCCGCCTGGCCATCGCCCGTTCGCTCTGCACGGATCCGTCTTTGCTGATGCTGGACGAACCCTTCGCAGGCATCGACCCGATCGCGGTGGAAGACATCCAGCGGATCGTCCGCGAACTGCGGGAAAAGGATGGCCTGGCCATCCTGATCACGGACCACTCCGTGCGGGAAACACTGACCATCACCGACCGGGCGTTCCTGATCCATGACGGACGCGTGATCCTGGAGGGTGCCTCCGATGAACTGGTGAACGACCCGATCGCCCGGAAATACTACCTGGGCGAAGGCTTCAGCATGTGAGCCTCAGAAGGCGGCCGCGATTTCGTCCAGTGAGGCGCAGACGCGCGTCGCCAGGGAGAAGTCGAGGCAGGCGGTGACGCGGTTCGGCACCGCCCAGACGGGGATGCCCGCCGCATTCGCCGCCTTGATGCCGTTGAGGGAGTCCTCGATGACGAGGCATTCCTCCGCCGCGAGACCAAGCCGGCGGACGGCTTCCAGATAGAGGTCCGGCGCGGGCTTGATCCGCTCCGCATCCCCGCGGCAGACGACCGTCTCGAACCAGCCCGTGAGGTCCAGCCGCTCCAGCCAGCCGTCCACCCAGTGGTGGGAGGAACTGGAAACCACGGCGGTACGGATGCCCCGTGCCTTCAGCTTTCCGAGCAATGCCACGGCACCGGGCATGGGCCCCTCATCCGCCAGGTCACGGACGATCTCCTCCTGGCGCCGCCGGTCGAGGTCATGCCAGTCGAACGAACTGCCGGTGAGTTCCTCAAGGTGCGTCTTCGGCGACCAGGTAGCGAAGTCCGATCCGATGCACTGGGTGTAGATTTCCAGCGGCAGCGGATGACCATTTGAAATAAAAGTGCGGTGCCACGCATCATAGATCGCCCACTCCGTGTCCACGAGCACCCCATCGAAATCGAACAATACCGCCGCAATCGCCATGCCCGTTGTTTCGCCCCGTCCGCCCGCCCCGGCAAGCCGATATCCGGTTCTTGCGTTCCATCCCATTCCGTGCTAGCCGTTCTGCGATGGCCCGCCGCCTGAAAGCGTTGTTCATGCTCCTGATCCTCGGGCTGGTTCTGCCCGCGGCCGGATCACCGCAGCGTTTTTGCACGCGCACGCAGTCGTTCATGGCCCATGACTGCTGCGGCCAGAAGAAGGACTGCTCCCATTGTCCGGATGAAAAAGCTCCGGCGGATTCCTCTTGTGTGGCCACCGCCAAAGTGGTGCCGGATGGGGTTCATCCGGACCACCAGCCGTCACTCCCGGCCCTGTTCGCGGTGCTGCTGCCGTCCTTTTCCCTACCGGAACCGGTGGAGACCGGCGTGACATTCTGCCTGAATGCCTCCTCCCGTGACCGTGCCCCACCCGGGGAACCGGCGCGGCTTTATCTGACCCATCGGTCGCTGTTGATCTGAAACGTACGGGATTTTCCTCCTGTCCACCCCGTATCCGTTGTTCCGGAAACGGCTTCGTTTCATCATTCTCCCAGCGACTTCATGTCTGAAATCCATTCCCAACTTTCCACACTGAGCCAACCGGCGGCGCCTGAGGCCGGCGGAGCCGCCCGTGCGCGCCGCACCGCCCTGCTCCTCCCGCTGGCCATCCTGGCGGGCTTCGCGCTCCTTTTCCTTCTTCTCTTCCGTGACCGGCTGGTCCCGGCGACCGCCGTGCGGGTCACTCCGGCGATCGCGGTCGAGGAGAAATCCTCCGCAGCCTCCCCTGCTCCCACGAAATCCGGAAGGATGCTTTTCCAGGCGTCCGGCTGGATCGAGCCGGATCCCCTGCCGACCAAGGCCACTTCCCTGACCGATGGGGTGGTGGAACAGGTGAACGTCCTGGAAGGCCAACAGGTGAAGAAAGGGGATCTGCTGGCCACCCTGATCGATGCGGACGCCAAGCTGGAAGTGGCGGAAGCCACCGCCGGACATGAAATGGCGAAGGCCGAGTTCGACGCGCACTGCGCGAACACGCAGATCATCCTGTCGCAACTGGAGGCGGAAAGAGCCGGCCAGGCCGCCGACCAGGCGAATGCGGACGAAGCGGCGGAACGGCTCCGCAGGTTCGAGCAAGCGGAGACGAGCGCCGTGGAACTGGAGCGGATCAACGCCCGGTTCGAGAACTCCCGCCGCCAGTCCGCCCTCACCGCCCGCAAGGCGAAGATCGAGGAGATGACCCACCAACTGACGAAGATCGCCTACGAGGCGGCGGCGATGCAGGCGAAAGTCCACACCGCCGAAGCAACGCTGGGGAAGGCGAAGCTCACGCTTTCCCGCACCCGCATCACCGCGCCCGTCGATGGACGGGTGCTCAGGCTGACCGCCGCCCCCGGACAGAAGAAAATGCTGATCATGGAGGAGGAGGACAGCTCGACCATCGCGGTGCTTTACGATCCGGCCCACCTCCAGGTGCGGGTGGATGTGCCATTGGCGGATGCCGCGGGACTCAGCGTGGGCCAGAAGACAAAGGTGCGCTGCAACCTGCTGCCGGACCAGATCTTCGAAGGCGAGGTGACCCGCATCACCGGAGAGGCGGATCTCCAGCGGAACACGCTGCAAGCGAAGGTGCGCATCACCGCACCGGATGACCGCCTGCGGCCGGAGATGCTCTGCCGTGTCGAATTCCTGGATACCGCGACGGTATCCGGCCCCTCCGGTGAAGCGACCTCCGTCGCGGTCTACGTCCCGGACAGCGCGCTGAAGGAAGGCGCGGTGTGGGTCTGTGATCCGGACACAAAACGCGCGTCCCGCAGGCAGGTTGTCTCCTCCGGCAACCGGGAAAATCTCCACCGCATCGACCAGGGCATCCTCCCTGGTGAATGGGTGATCCTCGATCCATCCGGCCTGAGGGAGAACCAGCGTCTCCACCCGCGGCAAGAACCCTGAACCATCCGCACCATGTCCAACCCACCTCTCATTTCCTGCCGGGGGATCACCAAATCCTACAAGAAAGGCACCAGTCTGGTGACGCCTCTGGAAAAGCTGGATCTGGATGTCCCACGCGGCGAGTTCCTCGCGCTGATGGGGCCTTCCGGCTCCGGCAAGACCACCCTGCTCAACCTGATCTCGGGAATCGACTCGCCGACGGCGGGCACCCTCACCATCGGCGGCACGGACATCTCCACCCTGAACCGCCGCCAGCTCACGAAATGGCGGGCCGCCAACGTGGGTTATATTTTCCAACTCTACCATCTGGTGCCGGTGCTGACCGCCTTCGAGAATGTGGAGCTGCCGCTGCTGCTTTCCCCGCTGTCGAAAAAGGAGCGCCGCGCGAAGGTGGACGCCGCGCTTTCGCTGGTCGGCCTGGCGGACCGCAGCCACCACAACCCGGGTGAACTGTCCGGCGGGCAGGAGCAGCGCGTTGCCATCGCACGCGCGCTGGTCGCGGACCCCGCGCTGCTGGTCGCGGACGAACCGACCGGCGACCTCGACCGGGAATCCGCCAACCACATCCTCAAGCTGCTCCGTGCGCTGGCTCGGGAACATGGCAAGACCATCGTGATGGTCACCCATGACCCGAACGCGGCGGCGGCGGCGGATCGTACGCTGCACCTGGAGAAGGGTGTGCTGCTGGAAGGTGGCGATCACTCCGCATCTGCCGCCGATCCAAGATCCAAGCCACAGGATGCGGGATCAAACTCCGCATCCCTCCATCCTGCATCCTGAATCCCGCATCATGCTTTCCCTCATCCCACTTGCCTGGAAGCAGCTCAGCCGCCACCGGCTGCGGACGCTGCTGACCATCCTCGGCGTGGCCTCCGGCATGTTCCTCTTCACCGCGGTGGAGACGCTGCAGCGCTCGCTCGCCGCCGCCACGGAGGAGACCGCGGCGGACACCACCTTGGTCGTCTATCGGGAAAACCGCTTCTGCCCCGCGACCTCACGGCTGCCGGAACACTACGTGGATGAGATCCGCCGCATCCCCGGAGTGCGGGAGGCCATCCCGATCCAGATCATCGTCAACAACTGCGGGGCGAGTCTGGACGTGATCACTTTCCGCGGGGTGCCGGAGGGCCAGCTCGAAAAATTCGCGCCTGAAATCAAGATCACCGAAGGTTCCCAGTCGGAGTTCGACAAGCGGGATGACGGGGCCTTGCTCGGTGAACAATTCGCCCGCCGCCGCGGCCTGAAACCGGGTGACAAGTTCGATGCCGTGGGCATCACGGTTCATGTGGCCGGCATCATCACCAGTCCCTTTTCCCAGGACAACAACGTGGCCTATGTGAAGCTGCCTTTCCTCCAGCAGGCGTCCCGCACCGGTCTGGGCGTGGTGACCCAGTTCAATGTCCGGGTCGAGACCTCCGCGGATCTGAAGCCGGTCTCCAAGGCCATCGACGAACGGTTCAAGTCCGACCAACAACCGACGAATACCCGTCCGGAGAAAGCCTTCTTCGCGGAGACGGCGGGGCAGCTCATCGAGCTGATCGGCTTCACCCGGTGGCTCGGGCTGGGAGCGGTGGTCGCGGTCATCGGCCTGGTGGCGAACTCGATCCTGCTGGTGGTCCGCGGCCGGGTGAAGGAGAACGCGGTGCTCCGCACGCTGGGCTATCCCTCCCGCGCCATCCTTTTCCTGGTGATGAGTGAAGGAGGGCTGCTGGGCCTGCTGGGAGGGTTCACCGGCACGGCGCTGGCCTGGGGGTTCCTGCGCTGGCAGAGCTTCACCCTGGGCAGCGAGGGCCACACTCTGGCCGTCCGACCGGATCTCACCACCGCCGCGTATGCCGTCGCGGCGGCCCTGGCGCTGGGGGTGATCGCCTCGATCTATCCCGCGTTCCAGGCGATGCGGCAACCGATAGTCAAAAGCCTCAGAAGCTGATGCTCCCCCTCACCTACGCCATCCGGAACCTGTTCCGTGACAAGTCCCGCCTCGCACAGACCGTCGGCGGGAGCGCTCTCGTCGTGCTGCTGGTGATGGCAGCGGCCGCGCTCAACGGAGGGATGAAGCAGGTGCTGTCCGCCTCCGGTTCCGCACGCAACGCGATCCTGCTGGGAGCGGGCAGCGAGGAGTCCATCCAGCGCAGCGAGATCGCCGAACGCACGGCGGGCATTGCCAGCGCGGCGGTGGCCGGGGTTTCGCAGACGCTGGGAAGTCCCGCTGTCTCGACGGAGATCCACTACATGACCTACCTGGAAGTGGCGGGTAAATCCAAGGCACAGGCGCTGTTCCGCGGGGTCACTCCGGCGGCCCTTCAGGTGCACCCGGAAGTGCGCCTGCTGGAAGGCACTTTCCCCCAAGCCGGGGAGGTGATGGTAGGCAAGCTGGCCTTCCGCAAGCTGGGACTGAAGCCCGGAGATCTCACCCCGGGGACGTCCGCGCTGCTCGACGGCTCCCATGTGACCATTTCCGGGGTTTTCGCCGCACCAGGCACGGTGATGGAATCGGAGATCTGGGCACCGCTGTCCGACATCCGGATGCTGGCACAGCGCGAGACGGTGTCCTGCGTGGTGCTGCGGCTGGATGATCCGGATGACTTCGCCGAGGCGGATCTGTTTTCCAAACAGCGGCTTGATCTGGAACTGACCGCACTGCGGGAGTCCGACTACTACGCCCACCTTGCGAACTTTTTCAAACCTCTGCGGATCATGACATGGATCACCGCCGGGCTGGTCGCCGCCGGGGCGATTTTCGGCGGGCTGAACACGCTCTACGCGGCCTTTGCCTCGCGCATCAAGGAACTGGCGACGCTCCAGGCCATCGGCTACACGCGCACGGCCATCCTCGCGAGCCTGATCCAGGAAAGCGTGCTTGCCAGCCTCACCGGCACGCTCGTCGCGTCAGCGGCGGCTCTGGTGCTGCTGGATGGCCGGACGATCCCGTTTTCCATCGGCGCATTCACTGTCACCATCACCCCCGGCATCGCCCTGCTGGGTATCGTCACGGGAGTGCTGCTCGGCATCGTCGGGGCATTGCCTCCCGCTTTCCGCTGTCTGAAGCCTCCTCTACCAAGCGCCCTGCGCTCATAAGTGCCGAATAAATTGTCGGCGAAATCCATCAAAGCCACCTAGACTGTCCCAGCAATCCCACCACCACCTGTCATGACCTCTTTCCTTTCCCAGCGCCTCCTCGCGATGGTTTCGTGTTCCGTGCCCGCCTTCCTGTTCCTCGCCTCCTGCAAGAAAGAGAAGGTGGTCGAGTTCGTTCCTGCGGAGACCCAGTCCATCGAACCATTCTTCACGAAGACCGCCCCGGCGGATCCGCAGCCAATCAGTGCTGTCCGGACCACCGCGAAGCCCGGCGAACAGGTGACCGTCTCCGGATTGGTGATGGGCCGGGAAAAACCCTTCGTCGATGGCCGGGCGGCATTCGTTCTGGGCGATCCATCGAAGATGACCCCCTGCAACAAGATGCCGGGCGAAGACCATTGCAAGACCCCGTGGGACGCATGCTGCGACACCCCGGAAGCCAAGCGTGAGGGTTCCGCCACCATCCAACTGGTTGGGGTGGACCAACGGGTCATCAAACGATCTCTCAAAGGCGAGTACGGCCTGAAGGAACTCAGCAGCGTGACCCTCACCGGCACCGTGGACAAGGCGTCCACGCCGGAGGCTCTGATCATCAACGCGACCGCCCTCCATGTGACGGAGTGAGATTGACGAATCGCCTCGCCCCACGCACGGGATGTGATTGAATCCCGGCGATGAACCCACCCGCGCTCCCTCCGCAGCCGCCGTCCTACCAGATGATGCAGAATGCCAGCCACCTGCGGATGCTTGCCATCGGCTTCTATGTGTATGCCGGTCTCACGGCGTTTTTCTCGCTCTTCGCGCTGCTCTACATGGGGATCGGCGGGGCGATCATGAGCGGAAAGATCCCGATGTCGCCGAAGGGTGCCACCCCGCCTCCGGGAGGACCGTTTCCCGATCAGATGATGGGAGGATTTTTCTTCGGATTCGGGTTGGTGTTTTTCCTCATCATCATCGCGATGGCCGCGCTCAGCCTGCTTACCGCGCGCTGGGTTTCCGCGAGGAAGTATCCCGTGTTCTGCCTGGTGGTCGCCGGACTGGCGTGCCTGAACATGCCGCTCGGCACCATCCTGGGGGTCTTCACGTTCATCGTGCTGCTCCGACCTTCGGTGCAGGACCTGTTCCGGGCCGGACCGGAACGGAACAATTTCGTGCATCATTGAAGCGGTCGGCGGAGTGCGCCCATTTCAGCTACTCCAGCAAAACCCGGCAGTCGCCGGGGAACAAATGGCGGTCACAGGAGCGTCTGCAATTTCTCCCAAACGTTACCGGCGATGATCTTCTGTCCCTCGGCGGTGGGGTGGATGCGGTCGTCCTGATTCAGCTCCGGATCACCGCCGACGCCTTCCAACAGGAAAGGGATCAGGGTAGCCTTCTCCGCCTCCGCCACCTTCGGGAACACGGCCTTGAATGAGTCGGTGTAGTCCTGACCCATGTTGGCGGGCATCTGCATGCCGGCGATGGCGATCTTCATGGCCGGGTTCTTCGCGCGCGCCTTGGCGACGATGCCCAGCAGGTTCTTCTCCGTTTGTTCCGGGGAGATGCCGCGCAGGCCGTCGTTGCCGCCGAGAGCGATGAGCAGGACGTCGGCACCATCCTTTCCGAGCGCCCAGTCGATCCGGCGCAGGCCGCCTGCGGTGGTGTCACCGCTGACTCCGGCATTGGCGACGGTCCAGGCAAGGCCCGCGTCATCGATCTTTTTCTGGATGAGGGCCGGATAGGCTTCCGAGGTGCCGCCGTCGAGGCCGTAGCCGGCAGTGATGCTGTCACCGAGGACGACGAGGCGCTTTTTTCCGCCGTTTGCATTTTGCGCCGCTGCGGTGGATACTCCCGCGCCCGTTCCGATCACCACCAGCAACGCCAACGCCAGCCATTTCATCCATGCCATCCGCCAGACTAGAATCGTCCCCCGTGGCTGTCAAACCGCCCATCCTCGAGATCCATGGATTGAAAAAGGTCCACCGCACCGCCTCCCATGAGCTGACCGTGCTGCGGGACGTCCATCTGAGCCTGGAGGAGGGCGACACGCTCGCGATCATCGGGCCGTCAGGGAGCGGAAAGACGACCCTGTTAGGTCTCTGCGCCGGGCTGGACGATGCCACCGCCGGGACGGTGAAGCTGGACGGACAGGCGCTGGGCGAACTCTCCCAGGATGCGCGGGCCGCACTGCGGAACCGGCTGGTGGGCTTCGTCTTCCAGAGCTTCCAGCTCATCCCCACGCTGACGGCGGTGGAGAACGTGCTGGTCCCACTGGAGCTGCGCGGAGAAAGCGGAAGGCAGAAGGAGGCGGAGGAACTGCTGCGACAGGTGGGACTGGGCGACCGGCTGGACCACTATCCTTTGCAACTCTCCGGCGGGGAGCAGCAGCGCGTGGCGCTGGCGCGTGCCTTCATCCACCGGCCGAAGATCCTCTTCGCGGACGAACCGACGGGAAACCTGGATGCGGAGACGAGCGGCCCGATCGTGGAGATGCTGCTGCGCCTGAACCGGGAAGCCGGGACCGCACTGGTGCTGGTGACCCATGATCCCGCGCTGGCGGCGAAGGCGCACCGGGTGGTGAAGATGAGCGGCGGAACCATCATCTCGGAGGAACAAAATGCCATCGACTGATCCCCGTCCGCTGCCCGGCACGCTCATCGGCGCGCTGTTCCATCTGTGGACCTGGAAGATGGCGTGGCGGGACAGCCGCACCCAGCGGGTGCGCCTGCTGATTTTCTCGATGGCCATCGTTTCCGGCATCGCCGCTCTGGTGGCCATCCATTCTCTGAAAGCCAGCGTGCAGACCGGCATCGGCACGCAGGCGAAGGAACTGCTGGGCTCCGACCTCCAGGTGTCCTCCCGCTCGCCCATCGCGGAGGATGCGATCGCGCGACTGTCCGGACGGGCCACGCGGATCGCCCGCGAAACGGCATTTCCGTCGATGATGATTTTCCCCGCAGGGGGCGCGAAGCTGGTGCAGGTGCGCGGGATGGAGGGTGGTTATCCGTTCTACGGAAAGGTGGAGACGACGCCAGCGGATGCGTGGGCGCGGCTTTCCGGAGGGTCCGGCGTGCTGGTGGAGCCCGCATTGCTCGACCAGTTCCAGGCAAAGGTGGGGGACGAGGTGAAGCTGGGCAGCCTGCGGCTGAAAGTTCTGGGTGTGATCGACAAAGGTGCGCCGCGGCCCAGCCGGTTCAGCGGCTTCGCCCCGGAGGCCTACGTCCGTCTGGATGACTTGCGGCAGAGCGGCCTGCTGGGAACGAACAGCATGGCGACCCACCAGCTCCATCTGGAGATCCCCGTGGTGCCTTCCGCAGAAGATCTCAAGCGCGATATCCGCAAGGAATTCCCCGGCACACCATGGCGTCTGGAAACGCCGGAAGACCGGCAGGAGAACCTGGGCGACGCGCTGGATCTGTTCCAAAGGTTCCTCGGCATCCTCGCGCTGTCATCGCTGGCGCTGGGTGCGCTGGGCGTGGCGGGCGCGGTGCAGTCCCATGTGAACCGCCGTATCCCCACGGTGGCCATCCTGCGCTGTCTGGGCGCGCCGGGGCAGCTCGCCTCCGCCATCTACATCGCGCAGACGGCGGCGCTCGGCCTGCTGGGGGCGGCACTGGGGGCGGCCATCGGCGTGGCGCTGCAGGTCGGGGTGTTGTCCGCGTTCAAGGACAGCCTGCCCATTTCCGTGGCTCCTTCGCCGGAGTGGGTGGTGGTCGCGCGCACGGGGCTGGCCGGATTCGCCGTTTGCTGCGGCTTCGCCCTCATCCCGCTGCTGAAGATCCGGCAGGTGTCCCCCGCCGCGACGCTGCGCTCCGGTGCCACGCTCACCGGCGGCACTCTGCGGACGCTGCCCGTGTATCTGCTTCTCGCCGGTCTGATGGCGTTGCTGGCCTTCACGAATGACCCGGACTGGAAACGCGGGCTGGCGCTCATCGGCGGACTGGCGGCGGCGTTCCTCGTCATCATCGGCGTGGCACGCCTGCTGATGGCGATCACCCGTCGCATCGTCCGGCCGTCGTGGCCCTACCTGCTGCGGCAGGGCATCTCCAACCTCCACCGGCCCGGCAACCAAACGCTGCTGTTCCTGCTTTCGCTCGGCCTCGGCACATTCCTGCTGCTCACCATCCTGCTCGCCGGGAATCTGGTGCAGCAGCGGCTGAGCATCACGCACTCCGCCGAGAACCCGAACCTTTACCTGATCGACGTCCAGCCGGACCAGGTCGATGGCGTCGTTTCACTGGTGAAAGGCCAGGGACTGCCGGTGCTGGAGAATGCGCCGATGGTGACGATGCGCGTGCAGGCCATCCGTGGCGTGCCCACGCTCAAGGCGAAGGGCGTGCCGCGATGGGTGGCGAACCGTGAGTTCCGCTCCACCTACCGCGACTACCTGAATCCGACCGAAAAGCTCATCGCCGGGGAGTGGCACAAGACCATCCCCGAGCCCGGTGGACCCGTGCCGCTGTCGCTGGAAGAAAAGGTCGCCAAGGACATGCGGGTGAACCTGGGTGACGCCGTGACGCTGGACGTGCAGGGGGTTCCGGTGGAGGCGAAGGTCACCAGCATCCGCAAGGTGGACTGGAGCCGCTTCAACCTGAATTTCTTCATGATCTTCCCGCCCGGTGCGCTGGAAGGTGCGCCCGGATTCAACGTGGTCACCACCCGCACGCCGGATGCGGCGGCTTCCGGAAAACTCCAGCGCGCGCTGGCCGGGGAACATGCCAACGTCACGCCCATCGACCTCACGCAGATCCTCGAAACCGTGCAGGAGATCCTTTCGAAAATCTCCCTCGTCGTGACGATCCTCGGTGGCTTCACCCTGCTGGCCGGCCTGCCCATCGTCATCGGTACGCTGCTCAACGGACGCGACGTCCGGCTGAAGGAAAGCGTGCTGCTCCGCACGCTGGGCGCGTCCGCAAAGCAGGTCCGCTCGATCCTGACGATCGAGTACACGACGCTCGGGTTCCTCTCCGCGCTGACCGGCGTGGTGCTGGCGGCGGGCGCAAACGCGGCACTGGCGGTGTATGTCTTCAAGACTTCCCCATGGCCTGATCCTGTCCTGATCGCCACGACCTTCGGCATCGTGATCGTGGTTTCGATCCTCGGTGGACTGGGGTTGAGCCGCGGGGTGTCCAATCATCCGCCGCTGGAGATCCTGCGCCATTCCTGATCCCTATCCGGCTGCCTTGCCCTGCGGAAAAGTTCCGGTCATCCTCCCGCCGTGAGCAACCCTCCGTCGCTGCCCCCGGAAGGATACCGCATCCCCAGCCAAAACAAGTGGTTCCGCCACGGGCTGTTCCTCGTCGGCATGCCCGTCGAGATCCGCCAGACGATCACGGTCAAAAAGCCGTGGTTCACGTGGATTTTTTCCGGCCTGCTGGTGCTCTGCAGCATCGTGTTTTGGGTGGATCCGGACGTCTGGCGGCCGCTGGTCTTCCATCCATCATCCACCGGCCTCGCCTGGTGGTTGGGAGCGTTCGGCTACACGCTTCTCCACGCGGATCCGCTCCACTTGGCGGGCAATCTCTACTTCCTCCTCATCTTCGGCAACAACGTGGAATGCCGCTTCGGCCGCAGGCGGACCGTGGGTCTGTTCTTCGCCTCGTCCGTCACCGGAGCCTTCCTCCACGGTCTCGCGAACGTGCACCCGCTCATCGGGGCCAGCGGCGGGGTGTTCGGTGTTGTCACCTTCTACGCCCTGCTGTTCCCCCACGCCCGGATCCTGTGGCTTCCCTTCGGCTGGATCGTGAATGCGAGCACGCTGCTCTTTGGCCGCGGGTTTGTCGCCCGCGGCATGTCGGTGAAGGCTTTCATCATCCTCTACTTCGCTCTCCAGTTCGTCCTGCTGCACCAGCAGATCTTCCTGAACGGCACCGTCTCCGCCCTCGCCCACCTGGGCGGCGGGCTTGCCGGTGCCGTCATCTGGTGGGCGTGGAAGAAGAACTGGCTGCCGTGAAGCGCCCCCTTTATCCGACGACGACGTTCAGGATCTTGCCCGGGACGTAGATGACCTTGCGGATGGTCTTGCCATCCAGGTGCTCTTTCACCTTCGCGCTTTCGAAGGCGACGGCTTTCACTGCTTCCTCGTCCGCGTCCTTCGACACGCTCAGGCGGTCGCGCAGCTTGCCGTTCACCTGGACGACGATCTCGATCTCGTTGCGGACGAGTGCTTCGGGATCGTAGGCAGGCCATGGCAACTCGGAAAGCTGGGCGGTGGAGCCGAGGCGGGCATTGATCTCCTCCGCGAGGTGCGGGGCGAAGGGGTCCAGCACAGTGAGGAACTGGGTGAACTCCTTCAGCGGCACAACCTCCACCTGGGTGAAGGCGTTCGTGCAGATCATCATCTGGGAGATGGCGGTGTTGAAGCTCAGCTTCTCGATGTCCTCGCCGACCTTCTTGATCGTTTCGTGGACGACGCGCAGCAGTTCCTTGTCCGTGCAGGGCACGTCCTGGATCTTCGGCGAGACGTTCCAGCCGCCTTCCGCGGTCTCCTCGAAGGCGACGCGCCAGACGCGGGCGAGGAATCGGGCGACGCCCTCCACACCCTTCATCTGCCATGGCTTCACCTGCTCCAGCGGGCCCATGAACATCTCATACAGGCGCAGCGCGTCAGCGCCGTATTCCTTCACGACGTCGTCAGGGTTCACCACGTTGCCGCGGGACTTCGACATCTTCTGCCCGTCCTCACCGAGGATCAGGCCCTGGTTGACCAGCTTCTGGAACGGCTCCGGAGTTCGGACGTGGCCGAGGTCGAACAGGACCTTGTGCCAGAAGCGGGCGTAAAGCAGGTGGAGTACGGCATGTTCCGTACCACCGACGTAGAGATCGACCATGCCTGGCTTGTCGTCCGTCCAGTAGTCCTCGGCTTCCTTGGAAATGAAGCGGTCCGTGTTGCCCGGGTCGCAGTAGCGCAGGTAGTACCAACACGAACCCGCCCACTGGGGCATGGTGTTGGTTTCACGCAGTGAGCCGTCCGGCAGTTCGACCCATGCGGTTGCCTTGCTCAACAGCGGATCCGGCGTGCCGCTCGGCTTGTAGTCCTCCAGCGGCGGGGCCAGGAGCGGCAGCTCGCTTTCCGGGATGGCATGGTGGTTGCCGTCCTTCCAGGTGATCGGGAACGGCTCGCCCCAGTAACGCTGGCGGGAGAACAGCCAGTCGCGCAGCTTGAACTGCACGCGCTTGGTGCCTTTGCCGTTCTCGCCCAGCCAGACGATCATCTTCGCCTTGGCTTCGGCGGTGGGCAGGCCGTCGAGGAAGCCGGAGTTCACGGCGGTGCCGTGGGCGGTGTAGCCCTGCCAATCGGAATCATCCGATGGCTGGACCACCTGGATGACCGGCAGGCTGAACTTCGTCGCAAACTCAAAGTCCCGCTCGTCGTGCGCGGGCACGGCCATGATCGCGCCGGTGCCGTAGCCCATCATGACGTAGTCCGCGATCCACACGGGGATCTTCTCGCCGTTCACCGGGTTGGTGGCATAGGCGCCGGTGAAAACGCCGGACTTGTCCTTGTTCAGGTCGCCGCGATCCAGGTCGGACTTGGATGAAATGGCTTTCTGGTAGGCTTCGACCGCTTCCTTCTGATCCGCGGTGGTGATTTCCGGAACGAAAGGATGCTCCGGCGCCAGCACCATGTAGGTGGCACCGAACAGGGTGTCCGGGCGGGTGGTGAAAACGACGACCTCGCGGCCACCGACATCGAACTTCACTTCCGCGCCCTCGCTGCGGCCGATCCAATTCTTCTGCAGCAGCTTGATGCCATCCGGCCAGTCGAGCGTGTCCAGCTCGTCGATCAGGCGCTGGGCGTACTTGGTGATGCGCAGCATCCACTGGCGAAGCGGACGGCGCTCCACCACGTGGTTTTTGCCTTTCCATTCTTCCACCTCTTCATTGGCCAGCACGGTGCCGAGCGTTGGAGACCACCAGACCGGGGTATTGGCAACGTATGCCAAGCGGACCTCGTCGATCTGCTCACGGGTCCAACCTTTGGCTTCCAGCTCAGAAACATTCTTTGCCTTGCCGGACTCCTCATCGAAGTAAGACGAATACAGTTGCAGGAAAATCCATTGGGTCCACCGGACGTATTCTGGATCGGTGGTAGCGATCTCGCGTTCCCAGTCGTAGGCAAAGCCCAGTGACTTCAGTTGGCGGCGGAAATTCGCGATGTTGTTGGCGGTGTTGATCGCGGGATGCTCACCGGTCGCCCGCGCATGCTCTTCGGCTGGCAGACCAAAGGCGTCGTAGCCCATGGGATGCAGGACGTTGAAGCCGTTCTTCCGCTTGTAGCGGCCGATGATGTCCGTGGCGGTGTAGCCCTCCGGGTGACCGACGTGCAGGCCCGCGCCGCTGGGATACGGGAACATGTCGAGCACGTAGTACTTCGGCTTGCTGGCATCGAAGCCCTCGTCACCCGGTCCGGGCGTGCGGAAGGTCTTTTCAGATTCCCAGCGGGACTGCCACTTGGGCTCGAATTCGTCGAATGGGAATGGTTTGCGGCGGTCGGACATGGCGGGAAAAGGTCGCGGACTGTGGGAAATCCGCCCCCACTTGGGAAGCAAAACCCCGCCGCGGCCAAGACACTCCATATCGGGAGGCAACGCCGGAACGACGGAAGGGCTGCGTCCGTCAGGGGTGCCGACACTT
The DNA here is from genome assembly GCF_026625605.1 of Luteolibacter sp. SL250. NCBI lineage: Bacteria > Pseudomonadati > Verrucomicrobiota > Verrucomicrobiia > Verrucomicrobiales > Verrucomicrobiaceae > Luteolibacter > Luteolibacter sp. SL250. The sequence continues at coordinate 600,407 of NZ_CP113054.1, read as the reverse complement.
TCGGACCCGGGGCAGGTGACGTCCGATGGAGGGAAAAGCTCCGCCGTCCTCCCTGCCCTCCAGCTTCGGCGGCCCGGGACCGGGCCAGCCCTGCCGGGAGGATCAATCCAGGTTCTTGCTCTCCAGCTTCTTGTCGATGTGGGCGAGGAACTTGTCCATCTCCGGATACTCGGACGCGTAGAAGCGGCTGAACTCCTTGCCCTCGCCGTTCAGGAGGACGACGGTCGGAAAGCCGTCGATCTTGTATTTCTCCGCGACGATCTGGTTGCGGGCGGCGAGCGCCTTGTCCGCCTTCGGCAGATCGACCTCCACCAGCACGTAGTCCTTCGACGCCTTTTCGACGAACTCCTTCTTCGAGAAGACGTTTTTACGCATGATGATGCAGGGAGGGCACCAGTCGGAGCCGGTGAACTCGACCAGGACGGCCTTTTTCTCCTTCTTCGCGAGAGCGAGCGCCGCCTCGACGTCGGTGGACCAACCTTCCAAAGTATTTGCAAAGGCGGTGGAGGTGAGAGCGGCGAGGCTCATGGTGGTCGCGGCAAGCCAGGTGACAGCTTTCATGGTGCCTATATAGCGTTGCAAAGGGCCATATTATTCAAAAAATCTTGGCCATCCGCGCCCGGGACGCTAGCCACGCGGCATGCTGTCCGCCGCGCCGCGCCTCATCGTCGCCACCCGCAATGCCCATAAAACCGCCGAAATCCGTTCCATGCTGGGCGGACGGTTCGAGGTGGTGGACGCGACCGCATTTCCGGAATTCCCTGAGATCGAGGAGACTGGAACGACCTTTCTGGAGAATGCCCGGCTGAAGGCGGAGGGCATCAGCCGCCTGATCGACGGATGGGTGCTGTCCGACGATTCGGGCCTGGAAGTGGACGCGCTCGGCGGCGCGCCCGGCGTGTGGTCGTCCAGCTACGGCGGCGAGGAAGGGAACAATGAGAAAAACAACGCCCGCCTGATGACCGAGATGGCCGGAAAAACCGAACGCGGAGGCCGCTTTGTCTGCACGATGGTCCTGGCAAAGGACGGGAAGGAGCGCGCCAACTTTAGCGGCGCGGTGGAGGGCGACATCATCGATGAACCCCGCGGCAGCGAGGGCTTCGGCTACGATCCCCTTTTCATCCCAACGGGTTACGACCGGACCTTTTCCGAGCTGGGCGACGCGGTGAAAAACACCCTGAGCCATCGGTCGCGTGCTCTATCGCAAATTACCGCTTGGTTGGATATTAATTTTTAAAAATTATTTGCTGATACAAAACAATTTAAGTAATTTCCCTGCCGTGAAACGCTTTCTGATACTCCTCGCCCTACTTCCCCTCGTTGGCGGAGCCGTTTCCTGCTCCAGCCAGGTCAAGGCCAAGCAGCCTGTCTCCTACCGCTTCAGCCATGGCGAAACCGCCCTGCTCAGGGACGGCATGGCCTACGCCCCGCGCAAGGCTCCGGACGCCGTGAAGCGCGCGATCGCCGCGGGCAACCGCCTCCAGAACAAGCCCTACAAATGGGGCGGCGGCCACGCGAAGAAGAACGATACCGGCTACGACTGCTCCGGAACCGTCTCCTACGTCCTCCGTGAGGCCGGCCTGCTGAAAGGCTCCATGCCCTCCAGCGGCTACTTCAACTACGGCAAGAAGGGCGAAGGCGACTGGATCACGGTCTACACGCGGAAAGGCCACGTCTTCATGACCGTCGCCGGCCTGCGCCTGGACACCGGCGGCCCCGGCGGACGCTCCGGCCCACGCTGGAAGCCACAGACCCGCGCGGGCAAAGGCCACGTGATGCGGCATCCTTCGGGACTCTGAGATCCGACAAAGGGCGACACTCCAGTCGCCCTTTTTGTTTTGGTGCGAGTCTCTTGATGGAGCGCGGACTTCAGTCCGCCCCGGAGAATCCTGCCATGCGAAGCCAAGCGGACTGAAGTCCGCGCTCCGTTCATTCCTCCGTAAAGGAGCCCCCTCCCTCACATTCCGCCCGCCCATCTGCCGTAGCGGCACGGCTGCGCCTAAAAGATCTTTCAACCACCGATGAACGCAGATGGACACAGATGAAGAAAGGATTCGGCTCAGATTCTTTCATCCGTGTTCATCTGCGTTCATCTGTGGTTGATTGAACTTCTGCATCAATTTGAGCGATCATAGGCGGCTCAACCCTCCGTGAAGGGGCCGCCACCGACCTTCTCCAAGGCCTCCCTCACTCTTTGTCCGTCGATCTCCTGGACGGAGGTGTTTCCCTTCACCGCCATGCTGGCGGCGACACCGGCGGCCTCGCCCATGGCCATGGCGGTGACGGTCACGCGGGTGGAGGCATGCGCGCCGCGGGTGGCGGAGTGACAGCGACCCGCGACCAGCAGGTTCTCGATCTTCTGCGGCAGGAGCGAACGGTAGGGGATGTCATACGGCGCGGGCTGGACCTTTTCCGGAGCGAAGTCGTTGGCGCTGCCGACGGTCGTCTTGTTCGGGTGCAGGTCCAGGTACCAGCAACCGGTGGCGATGGCGTCGTCGAAGCGGTTGCCCTTCATCAGGTCGTCCTCGTTGAGCACATACTGTCCGGTGATGCGGCGGGATTCCCGCACGCCGATCCACGGATAGGCCTCCAGGAAGTAGGATTCGGAAAACGCGGGCACATCCCGCTTCCAGGCGCGGAACATGGCGTGGGCATCCGCCCGGCCCTGCATCTCCGCCCGGGAAAGGTCCGCCGCATTGGTCGGGTCCGCCGGGACACGCACGCCGTGGACGTAGATCTCATCCTTGCCGAAAAGGAACATGATACCAGGTCCGTAGTAGTGCGGCAGCTCCCCCGCCGCCTGCGCCTTGGCCAGCGCTTCCTTGCAATCCTTGCCCAGGGTCGCGGTCGATTTCACATGACCGATCCGGAAGTGCAGCGTCAGCGGCTGGACCTCCTTGTTCTGCTCGAACGGCGCGCCCGCCCACGCCGCCACATCCGCGTCGCCGCTGCAGTCGATCACCGTCTTCGCCTCGATCTCGGTCAGTCCGTCCTTGTTCGCCACGGTCACGCTGCGGATCCGCCCGCCGTCGGAGTGAACCCCGCAGACCATGGTGTTGAACAACACGGTCAGGTTCTCCTTCCGCTCCTGCAGCAGGCGATCCAGCAGGATCTTGAACTCGAAAGTGTTCGGGATCGTCGGGTTGTGGATCTTCACCGTCTTCGCATCCGCCGCGCACACGCCGGACTTTGAAAGCAACTCCAGCGCGATCCCCTTCACCACCACCCGCTTCGTTTTGATATCCGCGATGCCATCGAAATACGGCAGTCCCACGCTGGTGATGATGCCCCCGGCGAAGGGAGCCTTTTCAACAAGGATGACCTTCGCCCCGGACCGGGCCGCTGCCAGAGCGGCGGCAGTTCCCGCGCAGCCTCCGCCACAGATGAGGATGCCGGTTGAGAGCTTCCTGCGATCAGATCGCAGACTATCTGCTTTAGAATTCCCTATTGCTCCGGCGGCAATCGCAGCAGCGGAGAATTTCACAAAATTTCGTCTGTCGCTAAAGCTCATGGTAGAAGCGAAAAATTCGGTAGCTTAATTATTGTTATCCGAAATAAATTTGTATAATTTTTCAGATAGCGCCTTCGCCTCATCGGTCATATCATCTATTGAATTTAGATTTTTCAGCGCAATATCACAAAATTTTAACTTGTCTGATATCGTGTTGCCATCTTGATACGATCCCGATCTCTTTTTTTCTTTCAAAAGCTTTTTCTCAATGAAGGAACCCAAAGGTACGTTGGAGTGATCAGCTTTTGTATCCGTGAAATCGGAATCTCCTCTCTCGTAGAATGAGACTACCTTTTTTATCGTATCAAGCGACAGGACGTTCTCAATTTCTTTAGCCATCAAACAATAGAATCTTTCTCCTAACTTATCTTGAAGCTCCTGTCTACGCTGAACCTTCTTACCTGTTTCGGTATCTCGATCAACAATCAAGAACAACTTGGAACAAAGCCTCTCTACAATTATAGCATCTTCAATCGAATCAAGAAATGACCAATGCGTGATGTTTGCACCAGCATATTCCACAAAAGAATAGTGAAGATTTTCTTTATATACCCTCGGAAGATCACCTCCATTTTTCCCAGCCTCACTCCTCAACTCCTCCGTATATAAACTTAAAAATCTAGATATATATCTCCTATCCGTAATCCCTTCTACCCAAATTGTGCAATTCGACAAAAACACAGAAGAGTTATTCACACCCAAGATCCCTAAGGGCCTGGAATCTTCATTGCTGACGTTAAAAACATTGAATTTCGCTTCATGCTCAGGAGATTCGCCAACTTGAAGGGATTTCTGAAAAGAAAATATAGAAATGCTATACTCGGATGACAGAGTAACATCTAACATGTGATTAGAATGAGTGGTGAAAAATATCTGATGATTGGGAAACTTCTCGCTCACAAATAACTTCATCAGCATTCTCTGGAGGCCAGGATGCAAAAAAAGATCAGGCTCTTCTATTCCCAGCATCAGATTGATGTCTCGATTACGAAACATTATGAATGCAATTATAATGATCGATTGTATTCCATCCCCTAAGTGATGAATTGGATATTCTTTCTCATCACCTATCTTAACATCAATTATACCCTCTGAGTTATATTTAGGAATAAGGGCGACAGGGCGCCCCTCAAAAAAGACCTCACCAACAAAATTCTGGAAATCAGCCACTATCCTACGTTCCGCCAAATCGCCCAACAGTAGCCTTTTTAGTTCTGTGTAAAGGTTCTGGCCTGTGAATATGTTTACATCGCTAGATTTTCCATATGCTTGCAGTGTAGCGTCACAATATGGGTCAGAACCAGGACTTCCAATCGGCCTCAATCCTCGCAAAATCGGTACATAATATCTCTTTGAAACAAAATTTTCCTTGATAAGAATCTTATCAAGTTCCTTCTCAGCCTCGGAAGCGAGCTTCTTAAATCCCTTCAATATATCTACTCCGGAATAGCTGTAGTTAAATTGGTGAGGTCTGAAAGAAGCGCTTTCCGTTTTTCCGATCATTTTCAGCGCCGATCTTAGTGAGGTGGATATTTGAACCTGTTCTCGCGCTACACTAACATCTTCAAGTTTATTTATAGTATCCGTCCATTCTCGGACTTCGGCGCACTGATAGGTAGCCATCAGGGTTCGGTAGTCTGCTTGAAATTTCCTATGAAGCTGAACAACAGAATCGTGAATTTCACTACCAATGATCAAAGGTTCAGATTTCAATATGGATCTCAAAAATCGGCTTTTCCCCGAATTATTTTCACCCACAAAAATGTTCACCTTTTCTAGTTTTCCGAACTTATTATTATCCTCCTCACCCTCAATTTTATATGAACCAAAGTCACTCCCCACCAAAATTATTTTATTAGGCAACATGGTTTGAGATTCTATGATAAGTTTAGAAATTGATAATCAGCACTATGATTACTCTACTAATGACTTATCCCTATCTCTCAGAATGCTGTATTGTGAAGGAAGAAAATTTATTTCTTGGAAAACTGACATGCCCTCCACCCTGCGGCGTCTCCAGTGAGAACCACTCGCTCTCCCGTGCTTCCTCCCTCGGGTAACACTTCTCCCCCAAGAACGGATCGTTGAGCGCATTCACCAGCAACGTCGGGATGCGGATGTGCGGCAGGAACTGGCGGCAACTGCTGCGGGTCCAGTAGTCCTCCGCGTTCCTGAAGCCGTGGAGCGGGGCGGTGAAGCGGTCGTCGAACTGGAGGAAGTCGGCGATCTGGTCCAGCCCGGCGAGATCGAGGGAGCCGGGGAAAAGGGATTCCTTCACGCGGAGCTTGGTGCGGAGGGAGCGCAGGAAGCGCCGCATGTAGAGGCGGTTGGCGGGGTCCGACAGCTTGCGGGCGGAGTCCGCGAGATCGCACGGAACGGAGAAGGCGAGGGCGCGGCGGAGTTGCTCCGGGCGTTCGCGCGGCTCGCCGAGGTATTTCAACGTGAGATTGCCACCGAGGCTGAAGCCGATGAGGTCGATCTGCTCTGCCGGGTGGACGGCGAGGGCATGGCGGATGACGGCGTCCAGGTCCTCCGTGGCCCCGCTGTGGTAGAAGGAGAGCAGGCGGTTCGGCTCCGTGCCGCAGCCGCGGAAGTTCCACGCGAGGGCGTCCCACCCGGCGGCGACGAGCGAGCGCGCCATGCTCTGGATGTAGGCGGCATCGCTGCTGCCCTCCAGGCCGTGGGAGAGGATGGCGAGCCGCCTCGACGATTTCCCGGACCAAGCGAGGTCGAGGAAGTCGCCGTCGTCCAGTTCCAACCGCTCCCGCAGGGTGGTGACGGGTTTCACCCGCCGGAAAAGAGCGGGGACAATGGTCTGCAAGTGGCCGCCCGGCAGCCACCATGGGGCGCGGTAGGTGGAATGCTCGATCAGCGGCACGGCGGGAGCATCCGGGGACGGCTTCTGGTTTTCAACCGCGAATGAACGCGAATAGACGCGAATGTTAAGAAATTGGGGCAGGATCTTTGCCGCTCACTGAAATGGGATGCCTTCAGGTCTGAGCGGGTATCAGGGCTGAGGGACATTTTTTGACCACGGATTTGATGGATTAACGGATTACACGGATTCGGGTGCTACGGGTTGGCAATCCTGAGAAATCCAATTGTCATTGTAATGACATCACGGAAGGCTCAAGGTCCGCTGCATCCGGGAGGTTAGATGCTCCGGATCCGCCCTGCCATGCGCGCCAAAGCGACCATCCTTTTCCGCTGTCTGCCGCTGCTGGCGGCCGCCTTTCCCGTGACGGCCTTGGCGGAAGATCCCTACGTGGAGGGTGAGGTGCTGGTGACCTTCCGCCCGGATGTCCCGGAGGCGTCCGCACGCACGAAGATGGCGGGACGGAAGATGCGGCTGGCGGAGACCTATGACCGGGTGGGCGCGGCGCGCGGGAAGCTGCACGGGATGGTGCGCGACAAGAGCCGGACGACCGCCGCGCTGATCGCGGAACTGAAGGCGGACCCGAGCGTGGAGACGGCGGAGCCGAACTACCTGCGGAAGGTTTCCTTCATCCGTCCGGATGACCCGCATTTCCCGAAGCTGTGGGGACTGGAGAACACCGGACAGGTGGCGAACCTGAGCGCGGGCACCAGCGGGGTGGACACGCGCTTCATCCAGGCATGGAACCTTTCCCGCACGCTGGTGTCCGCTCAGGATGTCGTGGTGTGCGTGGCGGATACCGGGGTGGACATCACCCACCCGGACCTGGCGCCGAACGTGTGGACGAACCCCGGTGAGGTCCCGGGCAACGACATCGACGACGATGGCAACGGCTACGTGGATGACGTGCATGGCTACGACTTCGCAGGAAACACGGCGGTGATGACGGACTCCGGCTTTCACGGGACGCATGTGGCGGGCACCGTCGCCGCCACGGGAAAGAACGGCCAAGGCGTGATCGGCCTGCAGTTCCGGGCGAAGATCCTGCCGATGAAGCTGTCCACGGACGGCGACCATATGTCCACCTCCGCCATCATCGCGGCGTGCAACTACGCGGTGGCGCAGAAGCAACGGGGCGTGAACGTCGTGGCGTTCAACGCTTCCTATGGTGGCCTCTCCTCCAGCACGGCGGAATACAATGCCATCGCCGCGCTGGGGAACGCGGGCATCATCCTGTGCGCGGCGGCCGGCAACGACGCCACCAACAACGACGCGATCCCGCAGTATCCGGCGAACTACTCGCTCCCGAACATCATCACCGTGGCATCCATCGACCCGCGGAACGGGCTTTCCAGCTTTTCCAACTACGGGGCGACGACGGTGGATCTGGCCGCGCCGGGCACGGACATCTACTCGACCGTGCCACTGGCGCTGGGAGGCAGGCTCTCCACCGTCACCATCGGTTCCACGACCCATCTCGCGGCCGAGATCGAGTTTTCCGGGCTGACCCCGCTGTCCGGCCTGACGCGCACGATCCACCACTGCGGCACCGGCGAGATCAATGCCGCCTTTCCCCCCGCCGTCAGCGGAAACATCGCCCTCATCCAGAGGGGCAACAACACCTTCGCGGACAAGGCGACGCGGGCAAGGGCCGCCGGTGCGGTGGCCGTCATCATCTACAACAATGTGGACGACACGGGAGGCTGGACTCTGGGAACCGCCGGTGACTGGCTGCCGACCCTGCAGGTGACGCAGGCGACAGGAAATGCCATCCTGGCCTCCCTCCCTGCCACGGGGAATCTGGTGAACGCCCCGCATCCCTCCGTGGCCTACCGGTTCATCAGCGGGACATCGATGGCGACACCCCACGTGAGCGCGGCGGTCGCCTTTGCGGCGCGGAATTTCCCTGCGGAAACGATGGCCGCACGGATCTCCCGGATCCTGGACCACACCACCGCCGTACCCGCGCTGGCCGGGAGGACGATCAGGGGCGGCAGGTTGGACCTGCTGAAGATGATCGATACGGACAACGACGGCCTGCCGGACTGGTGGGAGACGGAGAGGCTGGGCGGGCTGGCTCAGGCCGCCACGGATGATCCGGACGGGGATGGTTTCAACAACCTGGTGGAGTTCCGCAGTTGGACGGACCCGAAGTCGGGCGGCAGCCATCTCGCCATCGCCTCCGTCCAGTGGTCTGGCACGGATCTCGTCCTGGGCGTTCCCACGAATGTGGAGCGCCGCTACCAGATCGAGTGGAGCGACACGCTGACCCCGCCGTGGACGCCGCTGGGTGATCCAGTCATCGGCACGGGCGGGACCATCCAGATCACGGATCCGGGCGCGCATCCGGCCACCCCGCAGCGGTTCTACCGGCTGAACCTGCTGGCGGACTGAGGTGTAAAGGATGTGCCCGAACAGCCGGGCCAGTCCTGCCCCTTTTTCCGCCCGCTTGACGCGCCGGGGCCGCTCCCCTCAACTGGCAGGCAGTGAAAACCCTGCTCCTCCTTTTCGTGGCCGCGGCCACGTTCGCCCATGCCCAGCCGGTCATGGACAAGGCCATCTCCTACCTGGAGGGCACCGCGCTGGAAAAGGCGGATGACTACCAGAAGACGCAGTGCATGCTGGACATCCGCCGTCCGGCGGGGGCGAAGGACCTGCCGGTGCTGATCTGGTTCCACGGGGGCGGCCTCACCTCGGGCAAGCGCGGGTCTCCGGCCCTGCCGGATGAAAATGTGGTGGTGGTCACCGCCAGCTACCGCTTCGACCCACCCGGGAAGTTCCCCTGCTTCCTGGAGGATGCCGCCGCCGCAACGGCGTGGGTTTTCCGCCATGCCGCGGAGTACGGCGGGAACCGGGAGAAGATCTTCATTTCCGGCCACTCGGCCGGGGGCTACCTGGCGCTGATGGTGGGCATGGACCCGAAGTGGCTGGCGGCCCACCAGATTTCCAACCAATCGCTGGCCGGCATCATCCCGGTGAGCGCGCAGGTGACGACCCACTTCCACGTGAAGAAGTTGCGCGGGGATGCAGGTGAGGCGCTGCGTCCGTTGATCGACGAGTTCGCGCCGCTTTACTTCGCCTCGAAGAACCTGCCGCCGATCTGCCTGATCACCGGCGACCGGAAGATCGAATACAAGTCCCGCGTGGAGGAGAACGACCTGTTCCACATCACTCTGAAGAACCTGGGCCACCCGGACGCGGAGTTCCATGAACTGCCGGGCTTCGACCACGGTACGGTCGGCAAGGGCTCCATGCCCGCCGCGGCCGCCTTCATCAAGCGGGTTTCCGCGAAATGAAAATGTGACCATCCGCCGTCCGGCGACATTCACTTTTCTGGAAGATTCTTCTTCTATTCCCCGTTCAATCCCATTCCAAAAAATGACCTCAAGACGCAGTTTCCTCAAAACCTCCGGTCTCGCCCTCGGTGCGGCATCCCTGCCCTCCATCGCTGGCGCCCAAGCCGGCAACGCCCAGAAAACCGTGCTGCTGCACAGCGCCTGGGCGACCAAGAACATCGGTGACATCGGTCACACGCCCGGAACCCTGGCCGCGATCGAAAAGTATCTGCCGGAGGCGAAGGTCATCCTGTGGGCGGCCCACACGAACAAGGAGGTGGACGCCATGTTGGCGAAGCGTTTCCCGAAGGTGGAGATCGTGAAAGGTTCCCTCTCCGAAAAGGACGGCGCGGTCCAGAAGGCAATCGCGCGCGCTGACTTCTTCATGCGCGGACCGGGCATGGGCCAGTCCACCGACTTCATGAAATACTGCAACAAGATCGGCAAGCCATGGGGCCTGCAGGGTCAGTCGTATTTCCCGGACATGGTCACCGGCGACGGAGCGGAAGCACGCGTCGCGCTGCTCAACAGCGCCTCCTTCATCTACTGCCGTGACACGAAGACACTCAAAACCCTCCAGGACAACGGCGTGAAGCCGCCCGTCATGGAGTTCTGTCCGGACGGCTGCTTCGGCATCGACGTCCGCGACGAGGAGAAGGCGCTCGCCCGGCTGGCGAAGCACGGCCTGGAGCCGAAGAAGTTCATCACCATCCAGCTCCGCACCCACACGCCCACCAGCCCCGGCGTGGACGACAAGCGGCCGCAGAAGCTCAACCCGCTGAACCCGACCCCGGAGAACATCGCGGACGACAAGCGCCGCGCGAAGGTCTACCAGGACCTCATCGCCATGTGGGTGAAGGAGACCGGCTACAAGGTGGTCATCGCCCCGGAGGTCTACAAGGAGATGCAGTACAACAAGCAGTTCATCTATGACACCCTGCCGGATGACCTGAAGAAGCACGTCGTCAACTTCGACGAGTTCTGGAACGTGGACGAGGCGTGCTCCTTCTACGCCCGCGCGCACACCGTGATCTGCCATGAGCCGCACACGCCGATCATGGCGCTGGCGATGGGCACGCCGATGATGCACACCTTCTCCGAGTTCCACTCGCCGAAATGCTGGATGTTCAAGGACATCGGCCTGGAGGAATGGGCGCCGGAGTTCGATGCCACGCCGGCCTCGAAGATGTTCGAGATCCTGATGGGCATCCACAAGGATTACCCCGCCGCGGAGGCCAAGGTGAAGAAGGCCATGACCTACGTGCATGAGCGCTTCGCCGCCCAGATGGGCCAGCTCAAGAAGGTCATCAACGCCTGATCCCTCATGGAAAGCGCCGGTCCCGCACCGGCGTTTTCCTTTTCCCCTGATTTTCCGAATCCCATGACTAAAACCATCCCCACGCTGTTGCTCGCGTCCGCCCTGGCGGCGCACGCCGAGCTGAAACTGCCCGCCATCATCGGTGACAACATGGTCCTGCAGCAGAAGCAGGCCAACCCCATCTGGGGCTGGGACACCCCCGGCACGGAGGTGACCGTCACCTTCGGCAACCAGACGAAGAAGGCGAAGGCCGACGACAAGGGCAAATGGACCGTCTCCTTGGACGCGCTGCCCGCGAACGCCACGCCCGCCACCATGACCTTCAAGGGCACCACCTCCGCGGAGGTGAAGAACGTGCTCGTCGGTGAGGTGTGGCTCTGCTCCGGCCAGTCGAACATGGGCTGGACGGTGCGCATGTGCTGGGACTCCGACCTGGAGAAGCTGGCCTCGAAGAACGGCAACCTGCGCCTCATTTCCGTGCCGAACGTGGGCACCCAGGAACTGCAGGATGACTTCAAGGGCAACTGGTCAGTCGCCGGTCCGGACAGCGTGCCGGAGTTCTCCGCGGTCGGGTATTTCTACGGCAACCTGCTCCAGAAGATCCTGGATGTACCGGTGGGCTTGATCGACAACGCCTGGGGCGGCTCCGCTGCGGAAGCATGGGTGAAGCGCGACGTGATCGACGCGGACCCGCGCTTCAAGGCGGTGATGGACAACTGGAAAAAGATCGAGGCGACCTACAACCACGACGAAGCCGTCGCGAAGTACAACGAGCAGAAGAAGGCATGGGAAGCGAAGCGGGATGCCGCGAAGGCAGCCGGTGAAGATCCACCCGCCGCACCGCGCGCGCCGCAGAACCAACTGAAGGGCCAGGGCCGCCCGGGCAACCTCTACGCCGGCTGCCTCAACCCCATCATCGGCTACGGCATCAAGGGCGCCATCTGGTACCAGGGTGAGTCCAACGCCGGACGCGCCTACCAGTACAACGAGCTGATGACCCTCATGATCTCCGAGTGGCGCAAGGACTGGAAACAAGGTGATTTCCCCTTCTACTTCGTCCAACTGGCCGACTACATGGCGGAAAAGCCGGAGCCGGGCGACAGCGCGTGGGCCGAACTTCGCGAGTCCCAGACGAAGACGATGAACACCCTGAAAAACACCGGACAGGCCGTCATCATCGACCTCGGCGAGGCGAACGACATCCACCCGCGCAACAAGCGTGACGTGGCGGAGCGCCTGGCCCGCTGGGCGCTGGTGAAGGACTACGGCATCAAGGACATCCCGCACCGCAGCCCGGAGTACAAGGGCCATGAGATCAAGGACGGCAAGGTGAACGTAACCATCGACCACATCGGCTCCGGAGCCGGTCTCCGCACGGTGGATGTGAACGAGCTGAAAGGCTTCGCCATCTGCGGCGAAGACAAGAAGTGGGTCTGGGCGGATGCGAAGTTCGCGCCCGGTGCGGTGAAGACCAACATCATCGTCAGCAGCGCGAAGGTGCCGAATCCGGTGGCCGTGCGCTACGCGTGGGCGGACAATCCCGTCTGCAACATCTTCAGCCAGGAAGGCCTGCCGCTGACTCCGTTCCGCACGGACGACTTCCCGCTGATCACCCAGCCGAAGTAAGTCGTACAACCCACCGCCATGAACATCACCCGGCGAGACGCCATCCGGAAGACCATCTGCTTCAGTTCGGCCGTCATCGCCGGGAACCTGTTGTCCCGCGCGGGCGCGCAGCCCGGGGCTTTCCCCGCGAAGCCCGGTGGCATCCATCTGCTGGCCTTCGGCGACTTCGGCTCCGCCAACAAGGAGCAGATCGACGTTGCCAACCAGATGTCCGCATTCGCAAAGGACCTCAACGCGCCGCTCGCTGGCGTGCTGGCGCTGGGCGACAACTTCTACGGCAAGTTCACCATGGACCGGTTCAGGACCGGCTTCGAGGAGATGTATCCGGAGAAGACGCTGGGCTGCAATTTCTACGCTTGCCTGGGCAACCACGACTACGAGCACGTCGGCAAAGAGAAGCCGCAGCTCACCAAGGCGGACTGGCAGCTCAGGTATGCCGCGGAGAATCCGAAGTCCCGCTGGAAGCTCCCGGCGAAATGGTATGTCCAGGAATTCAGGGACGCCACCGGACCACTGGTGCGGATGATCGTCCTCGACGGGAATCCCATCATCACCAAGGAGGAACAGATGGCCCAGAAGGAGTTCCTCGAAAATGAGCTGGAACGGAAGACCACTGCCCCGTGGACATGGCTGGTGAACCATTTCCCGCTGTTCACCTCCAGCAGCAAGCGCAGGGACAACGAGAAGCTCATCGCCGAATGGGGTCCGCTTCTGAAGAAGCATAAAATCTCCCACAGCATCGCAGGGCATGACCATACCCTCCAACACCTGGAGGTGGAGGGCTATGAGACCAGCTTCATCGTCTCCGGTGGCGGTGGCCGCGCGCTGCACGAGGTGAAGGAAACGGACCGTGGCTTCGCCCGCGCCCAGCTCGGCTTCAACCACATCCATGTGGACCGCAAGGCTGTGACCACCCGGTTCATCGATGAGAAAGGCAATCTCCTCCACACCTTCCGCCGGGATACGGAGGGGAAGGTGACCATCGGCTGACCAAGACTTTGGGCCTTCACGTTACCATGCACCGCCGCCAGTTCCTTTCCACCACCGCGCTTGCCCTCGCGGGTGCCGGTGCGGCGGCGGCGCAGCCTGCGGGCGCGCGCATTTCCGCCGCGCAGATCGGCACGGGGCATTCCCATGCCTCCGGAAAGATGCAGGCCATGCGGAACCTGCCCGATCTCTATCAGGTCACCGGCATCTGCGAGCCGGATGACGCGCTGTGGCAACGCGGGTCGAAGAACAAGGCCTATGCGGACCTGCCGCGGCTCTCCCTCGACCAACTCCTTTCCTCCGATGTGAAGCTCATCGCGGTGGAGACGCTGCTGGAGGACGCGCCCGCCATGACGATTCGCTGCCTGGAGGCGGGCAAGCACGTCCATCTCGACAAGCCAGGGGCGCTCTCCCACGCGGACTTCCGGAAACTCCGCATGCTGTCGCAGGAAAAAGGCCTGCACCTGCAGATGGGCTACATGCTGCGCTACAACCCGGCGTTCCAGTTGCTGTTCCAGGCCCACCGCGAGGGCTGGTTGGGAAAGATCACCAGCATCGACGCCGCCATGGGCAAACTCGCGGAAGCGGGATTAAGGAAGGAACTCGCGTCGCTGCCCGGTGGCGGCATGTTCGAGCTGGCCTGCCACCTCACGGACGCCGTGGTCACCCTCCTCGGCAAGCCGCAGGCCGTCCACTCCTTCTCCACCCCCACCCGGGATGACGGCATGAAGGACAACCAGCTCGCCGTGCTTTCCTACCCGCAAGCGACCGCCACGCTGCGCTGCAACCATGCCGATCCGTTCGGCTCGCCGCACCGCGCCTTCCATGTCATCGGCACGAAGGGCAGCATGGAGATATCCCCGCTGGAGTCCGGCAACGTGATCCTCTCCCTCACGGAGGATCATCCACCCCACCGGAAAGGCCGCAACACGCTGAAGGTGGAGGTGCCAAAAGGACGCTACGACGCCGAGTTCATCGACATGGCAAAGGCGATCCGCGGGGAAAAACCGCTGGCATGGGACGCAATGCACGACATCGTGGTTCACGAAACCATCCTCCGATCATCCGGGATGGATGTCCCATGACATGAAGCGCGCCGCCTGCATCCTCATCACCGCCCTCCCCGCCGCCGCTCGGGAGCTGCCCGAGATCACCGTGATGGCGGAGCGCCTTCCGTCCACGTCATCCACCGCCGCGCCGCTCGCGGAGTGGGAGCGCGCCGCCATCCGCGAAAGCTCCCCCCGCACGCTGGATGAGATGCTTTCGTCGGAGCCGTCCTTCTCGCTCTACCGCAGGCAGACCGCCCTCTTCGGTAATCCCACGTCCGCAGGGGTCAGCCTGCGCAACACCGGGGCCACCGCCGCGTCCCGCACGCTGGTCCTGCTGGATGGCATCCCGCAAAATGATCCCTTCGGAGGCTGGGTGTACTGGGCGCGCTATGATGCGGCGGCGGTGGACTCCGTGAAGATCATCCCTTCCGCAAAGGCCGCCGTCTGGGGGAACCAGAGCCCCGCCGGGGTGGTCCAGCTTTCCTCACGGGATACGTTCACGGAGGCACACACGCTGCGGCTCGGCGGCGGCAGCCACGGGACCCTGGGTGCCTCCACGGCAAACCAGTTCGTCAATGACGACGGCACGGTGGGCGTTTCCTTCAACGCGTCCGCCCTGCGTTCCGACGGGTTCTTCGGCGTGGCGGAAAGCCAGCGCGGAGCCGTGGACCACAGGCTGGATCTTGAGCTGTTCAGCACGGACCTGAAGCTCGCGTGGAAGCCGCGGCCCGGTCTCACCATCGAGCCGATGATCTCATGGTATGAGGAGGAACGCGGCAACGGCACGCCGCTCACCGGGAATGCCACGGAGGCACTGGACCTGGCGCTGCGCGTCACGGGGGAGGATCCCATGCTGTCCTGGCAGGCGCTCGGCTACTACCAGCATCGTAGTTTTTCCTCGTTCTTCAGCTCCGTCGATGCCACCCGCAGCACGGAAAACCCGTCGCTCGACCAGCATGACGTCCCCGCCACCGGCACCGGCGGCGCGCTCACCCTCCACTGGCAGCCGGGCGGGAGGTGGGCCGTCACGGGTGGCGTGGATTTCCGCCACATTGAGGGAGAAACGAACGAGCACGCGACCTTCATGGCCGGCCGGTTCACCCGCGGCCGCGAGGCGGGTGGTGAACAGAGCTTCGCCGGGATCTTCGCCGCCGCCAGTTATCAGATCGACACGCGGACCACCCTGGATGCCAGCGCACGCCTCGATGCCTGGTGGCTGCGCGATGGCCGCCGGATCGAGGAATCCCTCCTCACCGGCGCGCCCCTCCGCAACGACCGCCTGCCGGACCGCGATGGCATCGAGCCGTCATTCGCGCTCGCGTTCAGCCATGCGTTCAATGACCGGCTGGAGGCCTTCGTCTCCGCCGGGACCAGCTTCCGCCTCCCCACGCTCAACGAACTCCACCGGCCCTTCCGGGTGAAGAATGACATCGTGGAGGCGAATGCCGCGCTCGACCCGGAGCGCTTCATCAGCATCGAGGGCGGATTTGAATGGAAGCCAGCGGATGATCTCACCCTCCGCGCCGCCCTTTTCCATCACTGGATCAGGGATGCCATCGCCAACGTCCCCGTCACGGATCCGGCGGAGATCGCCGCGATCTTCGGCACCATCCCCGCCGGTGGTTCCGGCTCGCAGCGGCGCAACGTCGATGAAGCCCGCGTGCTCGGTGCCCAGGTCGGCGCCGAATGGAAGGCAACCGATGACCTTACCCTCCGGCTCGATGGCATTTGGACCGAGACAAGCTTTCGCGAGTCAAAGGGCCAGCCCCTGCTCGAGGACAAGCCGTTTCCCCAGGCACCGGACCTGCGGGTCATCGCGGGCCTCGACTGGCGACCCATCGAACACCTCACGCTCACCGCAGGCTACGAATACGGAGCATCCCAATTCGACGACGCCCTCGCCCAGCGCCGCATCGGCGACTACACCAGCGCGCGCATCGGAGCGACGTGGGAGGCATCGGAAAACCTACTCTACCACTTGCGGGTGGAGAACCTCTTCGATGAGGAAATCATGACCGGCCTTGCCAGCGACGGCACACGCAGCATCGCCGGACCCCGCGCGCTGTGGGCCAGCGTGGAATGGAACTTCTAACAAAAAGGTAGGGCGTGGCGGCCCTGTAAAGGCCGGGCGCGCCGAAGCTGTAAAGCGGTCAGGCCTCTGACATCTCTTCTGTTAGAGATGCCGGAGGCCTATCCACCGGAAGCCACGGCGGACCGGGGCCGGTCCGACCCTACCAGATTCTCAAAGGCGACTCCGCCGCCGGGATCAAGAGACGCTTCCGCATTGCCCCACTCGCGCCCATCCGCTAATCCTTCCCCTCATGCCGGAAAGCCACGATGCCCTCCTCGATGCCACTGTGGGCGATATTCCCGATCTGGAACTCCGGATCGCCGCCCGCCGTGAACTTGCCGGATGCCTCACCACAGCGGATGAAAGCACGGTGAGCCGTGCGCTCGGCCGGTTTGCCAAGGTGAAGCGATCCAACCACCCCGAACTGTGGCGATGGATCCTGCTGGGTGTCGTCCTGATCCTCAGCCTTTCCGTGGGAACGTCCCACGTGACCAGCGGCGTATTCTGTTACCGGATGATGAATCACGATTGGGAAGACGATGAGGAATTTCTGGCCTACGCCCGGAAGGGACTCGGGCAAAGGGGTTGGACCCGCCAACAAGAGGCATTCCTGTTCGGGGAGGCGGCCGGAATGACCACCGAGGAAAGGCTCCTCCACCTCCGCCGGATGGCGGATAAGGATCCGGTCATGCTGGGGGAGTATGTGAGGGTGTATGTGGATAAGAAATCCGCTCTACCTCCGGATCTCCAGGATCTCTCCAGCAAGGTTGATCCGAACAACGCAATCTTCGGTTATTTCAACGCTTCGTGGCTCGCAAAGAATTCGGTCAAGATGTCTGAAAAGCCGCATCCTGATTCCTGGGAGATCAAGGGACCGGCGAAGCTTTCCCAAGCCATCTTGGCACTCGCCGATGCAACAGCGAAACCCGCCGCCAAAAGCCATCTACAGGAAGCGATCAAAAAACGAACCACCCTGCTGCTCTGGTCCACCCGGGAAGAGCGGCTGCGCTCTTCCAACTTCATATTCTCATCACCTTTCCCCGGAAGCTCTCTGCACCACTTGAGCCGTGCCATTTGTGCGGAAGCCCAGCGGCTCGCGTTGAGTGGGGACCGGGATGGATTCATCAGATTGGCCGGCATGACCGAGACCTACTGGCAGCGACGACTTGCGGACCATGATCCCACTCTGATCAACTGCGTGATTTTATTGGGCTAAATCACGCAGATCAGCGAATCCCTGGCGCTTTCCGCAGGAACCCTGGGGTTGGAGGCGGAGGAGAAGCGTTATCTCTCCATCCTGGATGACTGGAAGAATAGAACCGCCGCTCGCAAGGCCAGAACCGAAGCAAAGACGGGACGCGAATCTCTCGTGATCAGAACTGGAATTGGAATGGAGTACATTGCCATGCTTAGCAATCTGGTGGAGGAACCACCTCCCCTCGACGAGCAACTCCTTCTGCCGACCTCCTACGCGGACCACGCCTTTCTCTCGCGCACCCTAACAGTGGCCCCATGGGTCCTGCTTGGACTCTCTTCGGGGATCCTGATGATTCACCACGCCACCGCACCGCGGATGATCCGGACCACGGGCAGGCAGATCGTCCGACTGCTGGATTGGAAGGACTACTCGATCATCGCGGTGATCTCTTTCGTATTTCCCGTCGCCTACGTGATGGCGATTTCACGCCTTACTCCCTACGGCGCGCGGGAGTTCAACCTGACGGGCACGTACGGCCTCATGCCCGCCGCCCATTTCGCCTCCCTGTTCATCATGATGGTGACGGCGGCCATCCTGGCCGCACGGGGGCGGATGCGGCTCAGAGCCTCTTTCTTCGGACTCGGGCGCGGATGGTCGACGGTCATCACTTGGATTGCGTTGGCCGCCGCCACAATTCATGTCCCTTTGATCGGGTGGTGTGTCACACGACAGACGTTCGACAAGGTGACGCTTTATTTCATCCCCATCCTTTTGGTTCCCGGTCTCATCGCGTTGGTATCCGTCGCGTTCAGAAGTTCGTTCGGTTCCTTCCAGCGCCGCCTGGACAACGACATCCTCGTCCGCACGCTGATCCCTTGTTTCGGTATGATGATGATCGGGACAGTGAGTCTGCTCCCCCTGTTCGAGGCGGAAGAAAATCACTGGTTCAGGCAGGACCGGTTCGTGGTCAATCTGGAGGATTCCGTGTTTCCTTTCACCTTCGAGAAGGCCGTGGCGGAGCGCTTCAACGAAGAGATACGGCAGATGCTGGAAACGGAATGATACCTACAACCGCACCGCGATTCTACGCATCACTCATAATCATTGGCGCACCGATGAACGCTGGTAACATGACCCCATGTCGTCACTTCCTGACAACCGTGGCCCGCTGACCCTCCGGCATCGGAACGGCCTGCTCTTCCATCTCGTGAAACTCGGATTCCGCTCCCTCGGTCTCCTCGCGTTGTTGTCGCCCGCATTGGCCTATGCCCAGGATTTCCTGCCGGCGAAAAATGACGCGGCGACGGAAGCCACCTTCAAGATCGTGGATGGCACCGCGGACCGGAACAGTGGATCCCCCGAAGTTCTCCACGACGGCAAACCGCCCACAAAAGACGACGATCCGCGTGCGAGCTTCTTCTTCGCCCCGGGCACCGATGGCGGCCGGATCTCCATCGACCTGGGATCGGCCATCCGGATCCGGACCATCCGGACCTCCTCCCTCCACCCCGGTTCACGCGGGCCCCAAGTCTATCAGCTCTACGCCTCCCAGGGAACAGCGGCGGATTTCTCCGGCTCACCGAAGCGCGATGTCGATCCTACCTCCTGTGGCTGGCAGCTCATCCACACGACGGACACACGGACGGGCGGTGGGCCGGGCCATCAGGTTTCCATCGAGAGTGAGATCCTCAGGAAGAACAAATTCCGACACCTGCTTTTCGACATCAAGCGGCCGGACCCCGCAGACTCCCTCTCCAACACGTTCTACAACGAGATCGATGTCATCGATGCGGATGCACCCGCCGAGGAGATCCCGCGGAAGCAGGTGGACACGGTCGCCTCAAAGGATGGGAAATACCGCTACATCCTCGACTCCACCGAGGCGCCCG
The DNA here is from genome assembly GCF_026625605.1 of Luteolibacter sp. SL250. Lineage (NCBI taxonomy): Bacteria > Pseudomonadati > Verrucomicrobiota > Verrucomicrobiia > Verrucomicrobiales > Verrucomicrobiaceae > Luteolibacter > Luteolibacter sp. SL250. Next base: position 580,548 of record NZ_CP113054.1, on the reverse strand, counting down.
ATCTCCGGCAGTGGACGCTGGAGAAGCTCATCCCCGTGATGGAGATCTGGTATCCGAAGATCATCGGGATGATCCCCGTCGATGGCTACACGCCTCCGGACACAGTCCACTTCGCGCTGAAGAATGCCACCAACCTGCCGGGACATGCACAGGGAGTGCCGGGCTATGCGACCGGCAACCGCATCACGCTCAACGCGAGCTTCATGCGCGACAACAAGACCGGCGAGGCGATCGGCTGTGCCGTGCACGAGATCGTCCACGTCGTCCAGTTCGCGGGAGATCCACGCCCGAAGATCGAACGCCCGCCGACCTGGGTCACGGAGGGCGCGTGCGACTACATCCGCTGGTTCCTCTACGAACCGGAGGTGAAAGGCGCGGAGATCACCAAGGGCAACGTCAGCCGCGCGAAATACGACGGCAGCTACCGCATCAGCGCCAACTTCATGGATTGGGTCATCCGCAACCATGAGAAGGACCTCATGCGGAAGCTCAACCTGTCCATCCACCGAGGCTACTCCGAGGATCTGTGGAAGGAATGGACCGGCAAGTCCGTTGGGGAGCTGGGCGCGGAGTGGAAGAAGGCGCACGAAGCCCGGCTGGGCGTGAAATGACTCCCGGCAACAAAAACGGCGGTCGTGATGACCGCCGCCTTTGGTTCGGAATTTGTGTCCCCCGGAATCAGTTCCGGTGCTTGCGCTTGAAGTGCAGGGCCGCCGCCGCCTGGGCGATGACGTTCTGCAGGTGGGCGATTTCCTCCGCGTCGAGGCTGTGTTCGACACCGGCGAGCTGCTCCTCGGCGCGCTTCATGGCGGCTTCGGTCGCGGCTTCGTCGATCTCGTCCTCACCGAGGGCGGAGTCCGTCAGGACGATGACTTTCTTCTGGTCCACCTCTGCGAAGCCGGAGCCGATCGCCAGGGTGGAGGTGACGCCGCCCTTCTGGTAGCGCAGCTCACCGGCCTTCAACGCCGTCACCAGTCCCGCGTGCTGGGGCAGGATGCCCATTTCGCCATCCGCACCGGGCAGATAGACGTTATCAACGGAGTCCGAGAAGATCTTCTTCTCAGGGGTGACGATTTCGAGGTGGAGAGACATGGATAAGTTTTCAGTTTCTAGTTTTCAGTTTTCAGGCTCAATTTTCGGAGTCTTTCTCTCCTGAAAACTGAACACTGAAAACTAGCAAACTTGATTTCAGTCGCGTGCGACGCTGTCGATGCCACCCTTCATGTAGAAGTTGCCTTCCGGCACGGTGTCGAGCTTGCCGTCGAGGATCTCCGCGAAGCCCTTGACGGTGTCCTCGATGGAGACGAGCACGCCGGGGACGTTGGTGAAGACTTCCGCCACGTGGAACGGCTGGGTGAGGAAACGCTGGATCTTCCGGGCGCGGAAGACGGTCATCTTGTCCGCATCGGACAGCTCGTCCATACCAAGGATGGCGATGATGTCCTGGAGGTCCTTGTAGCGCTGGAGCACCTGCTGGACGCCACGGGCGACACGGTAGTGTTCCTCACCGACGATCTCGGGGGCGAGTGCCTTCGAGGTGGAGGCGAGCGGGTCCACGGCCGGGAAGAGCGCCTGCTCAGCGAGGGAGCGCTCAAGAACGACGGTGGAGTCAAGGTGGGCGAAGGTGTTCGCCGGAGCCGGGTCGGTAAGGTCGTCCGCAGGGACGTACACGGCCTGGATGGAGGTGATGGAGCCTTTGTTGGTGGAGGTGATCCGCTCCTGGAGACCGGCCATTTCCTCGGAGAGGGTCGGCTGGTAACCCACGGCGGATGGCGTCCGGCCGAGAAGCGCGGACACTTCAGAACCGGCTTGGGAGAAACGGAAGATGTTGTCAACGAACAGGAGCACGTCCTGGTTGGCTTCGTCACGGAAGTGCTCGGCCATGGTCAGCGCGGAAAGCGCGACGCGGAGACGGGCGCCTGGAGGCTCGTTCATCTGGCCGTAGCAGAGGGCCACTTTCGACCCTTCGGCGAGGACCGGAGTGCCGTCGGCGTTGAGCTTCACGTGGCCGTTCTCGTCCTTCTCGGTGGCGATGACGTTACCTTCGATCATTTCCCAGTAGAGGTCGTTGCCCTCACGGGTCCGCTCACCCACACCGGCGAACACGGAGAAACCACCGTGCGCCTTCGCGATGTTGTTGATGAGCTCCATGATGACGACGGTCTTGCCGACGCCCGCACCACCGAACATGCCGCCCTTGCCACCCTTGAGCAGCGGGCAGATGAGGTCGATGACCTTGATGCCGGTTGGAAGGACTTCCGCGGTGGCGGACTGCTCCGAGAGGGTCGGAGCGGGGCGGTGGATCGGGGAGCGGAGATTCGCGTCGGCGAGCGGCACGTTCTCGTCCACGAGGTCACCGGTGACGTTGAAGATACGGCCCAGAACCTGGTTGCCGACCGGCACGGCGATGGCCTTGCCGGTGTCCGTCAGGGACATGCCGCGCTTCAGGCCGTCCGTGGTGGACATGGCGACCGCGCGAACCCATCCGTCACCAAGGTGCTGCTGCACCTCGAGCACGAGCTTGGTGTCCACACCGTTGAGGACGTATTGGATTTCCAGCGCGTTGTAGATTTCAGGCAGCTTGGCGGCTTTCGAGAAATCCGCGTCGATGACGGCGCCGATGATCTGGACGATGGTTCCTTGGTTGCTCATGGGAGAGGGAGTTTGCTAGTTTTCAGTTTGAAGTTTTCAGTGGTAGGCTTGGAGCGGAGAGCAGGTGCCAGCATTCGGTCTTCTCTGAAAACTGAACACTGACAACTAGCAAACTGTCTATTCCATGGCCTTCATGGCGGTGGTGATCTCAAGCAGCTCGGCGGTGATCGCGCCCTGACGGAGCTTGTTGTATTCGAGGGTGAGTTCCTTGATGAACTTCTTCGCGTTGTCCGTGGCGGCCTTCATGGCGACCATCCGTGCGGAGTGCTCGGAAGCGCGGGATTCGACGAGCGCCTGGAACACGCGGAAGTTCACATAGAGCGGCAGGATCGCGCCCAGCACTTCCTCCGTGGTCGGCTCGAACAGATACTCGTTGGTATCCGTCGCGTCCGCATACCCGGTCGGAGGTTCCACCGGCAGGAGCTGGACGATTTCCGGCGTCTGGCTGAGGGTGTTGACGAACCTAGTGTAGGCGATGGAGACCTTGTCGTATTTGCCGTCGAGAAACTGCTTTGCCAGCAGCTTGGCGATGGCACGGGCATCCGCGAACGGAACCGGGTCCTTCACCGAGAAGTCGGCGATGATCTCCTTGCCCAGCTTCTCCAGCATGATCCGCAGCTTTCGCCCGACGGTCACGTAGTCCGCATCCGGGGAGACCGCATCGCGGAGCTTGCGGGAGAGGTTGGTGTTGAGTGGTCCGCAGAGGCCCTTGTCGGTGGAGATCACCAAGACCAGCTCGCGGTTGCCCTCACGCTTTTCCAGAAGCGGGTGGGTCGTCTCGCTGAAGCCCTCGCTGATATCCTGGAGGACACCGTTGAGCTGCGTCGCGTAGTCACGGCCTGCCAGCGCCTGGTCCTGCGCCTTCTTCATCTTGGCGGCTGCGACAAGCTGCATCGCGCGTGTGATCTGCGCGGTGTTTTTGACCGACTTGATGCGCCGGCGGATGTCGCGGAGGTTTGCCATTTTGGGAGAAAGGTAGAATCAGGAAGCGGGGAACCGGTGAATGGGAGACGGATTATTTCCAGGAGGTCTTGAAGTCGGCGATGGCCTGCTTCACGGCGTCCACGGAGGCCGCGTCCTTCTTGAGATCCGGCTTTTCGTTGCGGATCTTGTCGAGGAGCTCGCTCTTGCGGGTGGTGAGGAATTCACCGAGGGCGAGCTGGAAGCGCTTCACATCGGCGACGGCGACGTCGTCGAAGTAGCCGTTCTGCATCGCGAAGAGATACACGGACTCCAGCTCCATGGAGAGCGGGCTGTATTGGTTCTGCTTGAAGAGCTCCACGATGCGGGCACCGCGGTCGAGTTTCTTCTTGGTGGAGGCGTCCAGGTCGGAGCCGAACTGGGCGAAGGCCTGCAGCTCGCGGAACTGGGCGAGGTCCAGCTTGGTGGTGCCGGCGACGGACTTGATGGTCTTGGTCTGGCAGGCGGAACCCACGCGGGACACGGAGAGACCCACGGAGATCGCGGGGCGGATGCCTTGGTAGAAGAGGTCGGTCTCGAGGAAGATCTGGCCGTCGGTGATGGAGATCACGTTCGTCGGGATGTAGGCGGACACGTCGCCAGCCTGGGTCTCGATGATCGGCAGTGCGGTGAGGGAACCACCACCGGCGTTCTCGGAGAGGCGTGCGGAACGCTCGAGAAGGCGGCTGTGGAGGTAGAACACGTCACCCGGATACGCTTCGCGGCCGGACGGGCGGCGGAGGATCAGGGACACCTGGCGGTAGGCCACGGCGTGCTTGGAAAGGTCATCGAACACGATCAGGACGTCCTGACCCTTGTCCATGAGGTATTCGGCGATGGCGCAACCGGCGTAGGGAGCCAGGAACTGCATCGCGGCAGCGTCCGAAGCGGAGGCGGAGACGATGGTGGTGTATTCCATCGCACCGGCGTCTTCGAGGATCTTCTGGGTCCGGGCGACGTTGGAGAGCTTCTGGCCGATGGCGACGTAGATGCAATACAGCGGCTTGTGGTTCTGCAGCTTGCCCTGTTCGGCGGCCTTGTTCTGGATCGCCTGGGAAATGATGGTGTCCACCGCGATGGTGGTCTTGCCCGTGGCACGGTCACCAATGATCAGCTCCCGCTGGCCACGGCCGATCGGGATCATCGCGTCGATGGACATGATGCCAGTCTGCACCGGGACGGAAACGGACTTCCGCTTGATGATGCCCGGGGCGATCTTCTCCATCGGGTAGTTGGCGGAGGCGGCGATCTCACCTTTGCCGTCGATCGGCTGGCCGATGGCGTTGACCACGCGGCCGAGGAGAGCTTCACCGACAGGAACGGAAAGAAGTTTGCCGGTGCTGCGGCACTCCGCACCTTCGGTCACGGCGGAGTAGTCGCCGAGAAGAACGACACCCACTTCGCTTTCCTCGAGGTTGAGCGCGATGCCGGTGACACCACCGTCGAACTCGATCATTTCGTTCAGCGAGACGTCGGACAGACCTTCGACTTTCGCCACGCCGTCACCGACCTGGCGGACGATGCCGACATTGGTTTTTTCGACCGACGAAGTGATGCCGGCGATCTGTTGTTCGAGTTCTTGGAGGATGCTGCTCATGGGAGACGGGTCTGGTTGGCGGTGGCGGAAGGGTCGGAAATCAGAATGCTTTGGCGAGGCGGTCGAGGCGGCCCTGGACGGAACCGTCGAACACGTCATCACCGACGCGGATGCGGAGTCCTCCGAGGAGGACGGGGTTGACGAGGTACTGGACATCCAGATCGTTGCCATACTTGCGGGCAAGATCGTTGAAGACCCGCTGGCGGGTGGTGGGGTCCAGTTCAACGGCGCTTTCCACGGTCACCTTGCGCTTCTCGACATCGAGACGGACCAGGCGGTGGAGGGCGGCGAGGATGGCGCGGTATTCGCGCGGCCTGTCCTCGGCCAGCCGGGTGAAAACCGTGCGCAGCTTGTTGTTGTCCAGCCTGCCGTCGGTGTGGCTGAGGCCGAACAGGCGGCGGGCGGCGGTGGCGGCGGTTTTCGAAACTTTCATGAAGGCGCGGCGGAAAGGGTGGAGGAAGATCAGCCTTCGACTTTGGCGAGCGCCTCGTCGTTGATGCGGCGCTGGTCGTCGTCGTTGAGGACCTTGCCGGTGACCTGGGAGGTCGTGGCGGCCACCAGACGGCCGAACTCGGCCTTGAGTTCCGCCTTGATGGCGGCGCGCTCCGCCTGGGCGGCGGTCTCGGCCTTGGCGAGGATCTGCTGGGCGGAAGCGATGGCTTCCTGGGTCTTCTGCGCGGAGAATGCGGCGGAGCTTTCCTTCGCTTCGTTGATGAGGCGGGAAGCGTCCTCGTTCGCCTTGGCGATGGCGGCGGCGGTGGTGATTTCGGACTCGGCGAGCTGCTTTTCGATGAGCTTCACCTTTTCTTCGGCAGCCAGGATTCGCTCGCGGCGCTCACTGAGGATCTGGCCGATCGGGCCGAAGGCGAACTTCTTCAGCACCCAGATCACGAGGATGAAATTCACCACCTGGGCGGCGAAGAAAGGCACATTCAAACCGAAGGTCTTGGAGATTCCTTCCAGGACGTTTGGATTGTCAGCGGCGGCGGCGAGCAGGAGATTCATATCGTGAGGGTTCGGCGGAGAAGGGTGCCGCACACGCCCTCATCGGGCGTGTGCGGACTTGCAATACTTAGAACGGAACAGCGAAGGCCGAGAGGATGAAGATACCCTCGATAAGAGCGGCCAGAATGATCGAGATCACGAGGATCGGGGTGGCTGCACCTGGGTTGCGGCCGGTGGCTTCAGCGGCCTTGGCGCCGAGGAGACCGATACCGATACCACCGGCGATAGCTGCGGCGGCGACTGCGAATGCTTTGGTGAACATTATCTTGTGTTGTGTTTGATGTTGGTTTCCGGCGGCCCCCACGGTCATTGCCATGGTCAGACCACTGAAATTTTCAGTGATGCGCTTCGTCGTGATCCCCGTGGTCGCAGATCAGCTTGAGGAAGATGGCGCAAAGAAGGGTGAAGACGAGCGCCTGGACGAATCCGACCAGAAGCTCCATGAAGTAGAATGGCAGGGCGGGCAGGAAGTGCAGCCACTTGATCGGGACCAGCGCCATCAGCGCTTCCAGCGTCTGCTCACCACCGTAGATGTTGCCGAAGAGACGGAAGCTGAGGGCGACCGGGCGGATGCCGATGGAGACAACCTCGAGGATGCCGACGAAGAAGAAGAGGGGCACCATCAGCCAGAAGAGGATGCCGCTGACACCCTTCGGCGCGAAGATGTGGGAAAGGAAGCCTTTCACACCGTTCTCGGTGATCGCCCAGTAGAACCAGAGGGCGGCGAAGGAGAAGGCCATCGCCGCAGTCATGTTGAGGTCGGCGTTGGCGCCACGCAGCCATGGCAGGAAGCCGACGTGGTGGCCTTCGGCATCCACCAGATGCTGGCCCACGGTTCCAACACCGGGGATCAGACCCAGGTAGTTCGAGGTCAGGATGAAGAAGAAGATCGTGCCGAAGAACCAGAACGTGCGCTTGGTGAGGTGCGCGCCCATCAGGCCTTCCAGGAAGTTATAGAGGGACTCCACCGCCCATTCCGCCACGTTCTGGATGCCGACGGGGATGAAAGCGAGCTTGTGGGTGGCAGCCTTGCAGAACAGGACGATCAACCCGACCGCAATCCATACCATCAGGATGGAGTTGTTGATCGGGAGGGTCTCATGAAGCCGCTGCGCGTCGAGCGGCAGAGCATGATGACCACCTGCAGCCGCGGAAGCGGAGATGAGGCCTGTGAGCCAGACAGCCGATGAGGTGAGGAAAAATCGCATGAAAGTGAGCCCGATTGCGTCGGGCGCGTGGGTCATATGATAACGTCCAGATCTTTCGCAAGGCCTATTTGTGAAATTTTTCACAAGCTCGGACAAACGTTTGAATTCCAGCTATTTAACTTAACTTTACAATGGCTGGCGGCTGCCATGGAAGGCCACTTCCGCCTTCATCCCGGTCAGAACTTTGCCGCCGCCGATCCCGGCCGCGGCAATGACCTTGAAACCAACATCCAGCGCCTGGTTCAGCATCTCCTCCGCCGGCAGGCAGAGCCGCCCACCGACTTCCTCAAGATGGAAGACGACCACACCCACCCCGTGGAATCCACGGTAGATCACCTCCGTGCAGGCCACCACATCCTGGAAACGGTAGTCGAAGAGGAAATCGTAGGGCTTCCCCTCGTGGAGCAGCGCCCGCCGCACCGCGACCGCCAGTTCATCCGGGCCGAGCGGGGATCTCAGCAGGACGCAGGCATCCACCGCGAGGGTTTCCGCGCAATCCCGGAGCCGCACGCCATCTTTCTTCGCCTCCAGGAACCACCGGGAGCCATCTTCCGGCAGGCCGGGAGCGAGCCCGAGATCCCGCAACTCCGCGGAGGTACCCAGATAAAGTGCGGCGTGTGGCCAGAATCCGGGGAGGAAAAGGTTGCTTACCGCATCATCGTGCCGCGTGACGAAGACGTCCCCCGGCTTCGCCTTCGCCAGCACCTCCTCCCGCAGACGGTCTGAGATCCGTTTTGGCGCCCCGGATGGCTTGATACCCGGCTGTCTCAGCTCCGCGATGGCACTGCCGGATACCTTGAACAGCCCGAACATCACCTGCCGCCACGCGGAGCGGTGCCTCCTCAGGAAGGAAAACCAGCGGTAGGAAATGAAGCGCTTCAGCGCCTCCCGCCGCCGCCGCTCGATCGTGGGCTCCTCCGTTTCCAGCAACAGGACCATCCGCCCCACCACCGGATCCGCCGCCAGGGATCTGATTTCATCCCGGTTCCGGAAATAGAAATCCGCCGCGGCGATGAAGCGCTGCCAGTTCCTCCGGGACGAGACGGACTTGTACAGGGCGGTGAACGTCTTCCGCGGGATGCCAGCCGCCTCATTCCCCTCATCCAGCTTCTTCCACACCACCGGCCGGTCCTTCGCCAGCCTCACCACGTACCCGGACGCGCGCATCAGCACGCAGGCCGCGGCGAACGCCGTCACGAACACGGGCAGCCTGCCACGCCAGTCACCACCGCCCGTCCCCGCGGCCTCCGCCAGGTCCTCCAGCGTCACCAGCAGCGCCCCCCGCACGGACAAATACTGGAAATACCGTAGTCTCACCGCATCATCCTCATCCGGCAGGAAATACCCCCGCGCGGCCGCACGCTCCGCGGCGGACAGCTCCGCATCCAGCTCATCCGCCTCCGGCACCGCGCGCGCCGCGGCCTGGACCGCGGACACCCCGCGCTCCAGGACATCAGGCCCGTGTGGCGTACCCTGCATCCCCACATGCTGGCACGGCGGTCAAGCCACCCGCGCTTCATCCAGGCACCCCCGATCTAACAGAATCTAACAGAAACAGCGCCGCCCCCGCGATCCCCTCCCCGCCCCGCCCGGAGGGCCGCGCATACGTCCCTCCCCCCCTGAAAGTCAAGCAGCCTCTAGGAAAAATTCTCCCGCGGGCTATCAGCTTTTCTCTTGCCAATTTTCCGGGCCCTTCTCACAAACACGTCTGCCATGAACAAAGCCGAACTCGTAGAAGCCGTCCAGAAAGCCCTCGGAAAAGACGTCACCAAGCGCGCCGCCGACGAAGCCGTCGAGGCCGTCCTCGACTCCATCGCCAAGGGCATCAAGAAAGACAAGAAGGTCCAGATCATCGGTTTCGGCACCTTCGAGGTGAAAAAGCGCGCCGCACGCCAGGGCCGCAACCCGAAGACCGGAGAGTCCATGAAGATCGCCGCCTCCAAGTCCGTCGGCTTCAAGCCATCCTCCGTCCTCAAGGCCAGCCTTTGATTCCGGAAACGATCTGTTGTTGAAAAACCCATACCGAAAAACCCCGGCCATCCGGCCGGGGTTTTCATTTTGGAAAACAGGTCAAAAACCGAACAGCCCTCTCCGGGGCGTCAGAACCAGCCCTTGCGGCCGGTGATGTAGGTCGCGACGAACTCCGAGTCGCTCTTGGTCAGATAGATGATCCCCTCGATGATACCGATGATGCCACCGATGCAGACGAGGCTCAGCAGGAGCTGGATCACCCCCTCCTTCGTGTAGCCGAGGTAAAACTTGTGGACGCCGAAGCCGCCCAGCAGGATGGCGAGGATTCCGGCGACGACTTTCTTGTCGGCACCCGGCACGGGAGTAGCAGGTTCTGTGGACATAGTACCCGCCATCTACTAGAACTGCGTCAAGAAAGCAAGCCGCAAGCTCGATGAAGCCAAGAAACAACCTCGAAGAAACCACGCTGCAGGACGGGACGAACCTCCTCCTCCAGGAACATGACGGCCGGCTCTATCTGTTAGTCCATGGCCAGCAGATCTGTGGACCATCCACCGCCGCGGCGGAAAAGGAGCTGGCATTCCTCGCTGCAGCGCCATTCCGCCCCGCCCGGCAGCCGAAGATCTGGCTGATCGGACTCGGACTCGGCCAGGCGCTCGACGCCATCACGAAGGAACTGCCGCAGAAGCGCGGCAGCTTCACCGTGATCGAGCCGCTTCCGGAGATTCCCGCGTGGCATCATCGTCACATCCCGGACGGCGCGTTCAAGACGGACGCCCGCGTCTCCCTGGAGACGGATGTCGGACCGTCCGCGCTGGCCCGCCAGAGCGGCACCCTGCACGCCGTCCTCATCCATATGGATGCCGCCCCCCTCAATCCGAAGAACCGCCCGTGGCCGGAGGACCGCTCGTGGCTCGCCGCCGCCTATCAAGCGCTCCAGCCCGGCGGCCTGCTGGCCATTGCCAGCTCCCGTCCGAACGCGATGATCTACAAGCGCCTGCAACAGGCGGGATTCGACGTGGCGGAACACACCGTCCCCGTCTCCCCGAACGCGAAGAAGCCGCGCCTCCAGCCTATCTGGCTCGCCCGGAAGGGCCGTCCGGTCGATTGAGCCGGACGCATCCTCACACACCCGATGAAAGCCGCCCGGGTAGAGTCAATCCGACGCCGCGCGGTAAAGGCGGCCATCAGGAAATCGGGGAAACTCCACCATTCCCTCCGGCGGGAGGAGATCCTCTCGCTGAAGGTCCAGGTCCTTCCCGCCTCCCCCCGCATCGCCATGGGGGTTGCCGCGGTGCTGCTGTTGGTGTCCGCCGGCACCGGATGGCCATTCGAGGAGGACTGGATCCGTTTGGTGGAAATCATCACTGGCGGCTTCCTCATCGTGTTCTCCCTGCTCGGCATGCGCCGGACGCTCTCCGGGATGGCGGACCACCTCTCCACGGACATCGTCCATTCCATCGTGGACAGCGTGGTGGATGCCATCGACCTTTGAGCGCGTCCCACCATGCGAGCCCTGCCACCCATCTCCCCCTCCGCCATCCTGTCATTCGACTTCGACGGCACCCTCCACGATCCCGCGGCGGAGCCTCCGGTGCCCGGAGAGTTCTTCACGCTCATCGAGTCGCTGCGCGGGACCCACGGCGCGGTCTGGGGCATCAACACCGGGCGGTCCATGGCGCAGATGGTGGAGGGCTTCATCGAAAGCCGCTTCCCCTTCCTCCCCGACTACGTCGTCGCCCGGGAACGTGAGATCTATTTCCCCAATCCCTTCGGTCGCTGGCTGCCCCATGAAAAGTGGAACAAGACCTGCGAGAAGGAAATCCACCGGCTTTTCAAAAGCACCAAAAAGCTCCTCAAGACCATCCGCAAGGAAGTTGAGGAAAACACCGGCGCGCAGTGGATCGAGCTGCAGGGCGACCCCGCCGGCATCATCTCCCAGAGCGATGAGGAGATGGAATGGATCCTCAGCCGTATCACCCCGCTGGCAGCGGCGGAGCCACGCCTCGGCTGGCAGCGCAACTCCATCTACCTCCGCTTCGGCCACCGGGACTACCAGAAAGGCAGCAGCCTTTCCGAGATCGCCCGCCTCAACGGCCTAGGCCCGAACCGCTGCTTCGCCATCGGTGACAGCCACAACGACCTCGAAATGCTCGACCCCGCCCACGCCGGCATGGCCGCCTGCCCGGCCAACGCCGTCGAGGCCATCCGCCGGAAAATCGCCGCCACCGGCGGCTACCCCTGCACCACCGCCCACGCCCACGGAGCCATGGAAGCGCTCCGGCATTTCTTCCCCTGAAAACGCGGCCACGAGATAGCGATTCCGGTACCGCTACAGCGAAAATTTCCGCTTGCACCGGCGGCGAAAATTCCAAGATTGGGGCCGGACAGTTCCCCTTGGGAAGAACGCCGAAAGTGTCGGGGCGTGGCGCAGCCTGGTAGCGCGCTTCGTTCGGGACGAAGAGGCCGTGGGTTCGAATCCCGCCGCCCCGACCATTCGGAAATCATCCGCAGGGAACCACCCGTCCGACCCTGCAACTCCACCCGCCCATTCTGCCCGAGGCGGGACGAGAACCCAAACTCAGCGAAGCGGAGTCGGGTTCGAAAGCCTCCGGATGCTCGCAGCATCCTCAGAGAAAAATCGGCGAAGCCGCATCCCGCTTGGCCGGAGCGAAGCGCAGGCAATCCCGCCGCCCCGACCATTTGAAATCCATCTGCGGAGGAAAACTGCCGCGGGACGCGGCAACCACTGCCTCCATGGAATGTCGCACCGATCTCCCGCATCTCCGCGATGGACGTTTCCCCGCTTCGCAGGCAACCTCCGCCGTCCATGTCCCTGCTTTCCGCCAACGAAATCCGCCTGTCCTACGGATACCAGAACCTCCTCGATGGCGTGACGCTCGCGGTTTCCGCCGGAGAGAAGGTCGGCCTTGTCGGGCGGAATGGCTGCGGAAAGACCTCCCTGCTGAAGATCCTCACCGGCCAGCAGAAGGCGGACTCCGGGGACATCTCCCTGCGCCGTGGCATCCGCGTCGGCTATCTGCCGCAGGAGTTCGAACTGGATCCCACCCTCTCCGTCCACGAGAACATCGCAGCCGGAGCGGCTGACATCGTGGACGCCATCCGCCGCTATGAGAACGGCGATGGTTCCGAGGCGGAACTGGCGGATCTCCTCCATTTCATCGACCACACGGATGGGTGGAACCTCGATGCCCGCATCAAGGCGACCGTCACCGCCCTCGGTGCGCCGCCGCTTGACGCTCCCGTCGCCCCGCTTTCCGGTGGTGAGAAACGCCGCGTCGCGCTCTGCCGTGCGCTCGCCTGCCAGCCGGATCTCCTGCTGCTGGACGAGCCGACCAACCATCTGGACGCGGAGTCCATCCGCTGGCTGGAGGACTATCTGAAGACTTTCCCCGGTGCCGTCATCTTCGTGACCCACGACCGCTACTTCCTCGATGTGATCGCCACCCGCATCATCGAGATCGACAACGGCAAGGCCTACTCCCATCCCGGCAACTACACCGCCTATCTGGAGTCGAAGGCGGTGCGCCAGCAAATCGCGGAACAGACGGAGCGCCGCCGCCAGCGGTTCCTCCGCACGGAGCTGGAGTGGGTGCGCTCCGGCGTGAAGGCACGCGGCACGAAGTCCCGCCACCGGATGGACCAGTTCTATGCCATCGAAGGGCTGGAGGCACCGCCCGAGGAACGGGAAATGGACCTGCTCATTCCGCCTGCTCCCGATCTCGGAAATGTCGTCGTCGAGTTGGAAGGCGCGGGCGTCAACGTGGGCACCGCCGCACACCCCCGTTGGTTGTTCCGCCACCTCGACTTCTCGCTCCGCCCCGGCCAGTGCACCGGCATCGTCGGCCGCAACGGTGTGGGCAAAACCACCTTGCTCAAGCTCTGCCTCGGCCAGATCCAGCCCACCGAAGGCAGCGCGGAAACCGGCAAGCGCGTGAAGGTGAACTACATCGACCAGACGCGCATGCAGCTCGATGGCACCGGCTCCCTGCTCGATGAGATTTCGGACGGCAACGAGAAGGTCCAGTTCGGCAACCAGACACTCGGTGCCCGCTCCTACCTGCGCCGCTTCCTTTTCAACGACCAGCGCATCAACGAGCGCGTCGATCTCCTCTCCGGCGGTGAACGCGCGCGCCTGATGCTCGCGAAGGTTCTGAAGAACGGCGGCAACCTCATCGTCCTCGACGAGCCGACCAACGACCTCGACCTCCAGTCGCTGCGGATGCTGGAGGAAGCGCTGGCGGACTTCGACGGCTCGGTGCTCGTCGTTTCCCACGACCGCTACTTCCTCGACCGCATCTGCGACCAGATCATCTCCTTCGAGGATGACGGCGTGACCGTCCAGGCGGGGAACTATTCCTACTACCTGGAAAAACGGCAGGCCCGCGAAGCCGCCCAGCGCGCCCAGGCCGCGGCCTACGCCCAGCTCACCGCCTCGAAACAGAAAGCAGCCGCCTCCTCCGGAAAACCCCGCAAACTGACGCTGGCGGAACGGAAGGAACTGGAGTCGATCGAAGACACCATTCTCGCCGCCGAGGAGGACGTCTCCGCACTGGAAGCCCAACTCAATGACCCGGAGTTCCAGGCAAAGAACTTCAACGACATCCCCGCCCTGGTGGAGAAGCTCGACGCCGCAAAAGCGAAGACCGCCGCCATCTACGCGCGGTGGGAGGAACTGGAAACCATCGCCGGGAGCGCCGGTCTTCAGACCGGCTCATGACCGGAGAATCCGGCGCTGCCCCACGGCCACTCCTCCGGCTTTCCACATAACCCGGCTTTCACGGGATTGTTCCTGATGTAGAGCCGTGCATTCGCCAGGTGGTCCAGATCGCGGATGTAGCGGTCATGGTATTCTCTCTGCCAGAGCGTGCCGGTGAGACCCTTCAGTCCGTTGATTTTCCTAGCGGTGAATCCTTTCCAGCTTCTTACGATCTGGTCGAGTGAGTATCCTTCCATGGTCTTTATCAGGACATGCACGTGATTGGGCATGATGCACCACTCCATCAGCCGGTAGCGCTCGTTATCGAAGAACAGCAGCGCATTCTGGACGATCAAAGCGCATGCGGGATCCCTCAGTATGCAATTGCCATGGCCCGCGTCCTCATGCCGGGCGATGAGCAGCCTGAGACGCTGGGAGCGCTGGTCTCCAGACCGGCGTCTTTCGGCCTCACTTTCGCCGGTCTGGAGACCAGCGCTCCCAGCGATTTCCTTCCGCCATCTCTCAATGATCGATGAAGGAAGAGCATCACCCAGCCGGAACGTCACCGCCTGGATCTCCCCAACCACATCCAGATGCGGCAGATAACCCCGCGAATACCATCCTTTCTGGCCCATCCCAACCTCCTATCAAAAACCAGGTTTCCAGCGGGAGCGGAATCTGCTGCATTACCCGCATAAAATGCCCGGCCACCTGATCTTCGAGAACGTCACCCGCCGCTTCGGCTCGTTCACCGCCGTTGCCGATGTGACGCTGGAGATCGGCAAGGGGGAGAGCTTCTCCCTGCTCGGTCCGTCGGGGTGCGGGAAGACCACCCTGCTGCGGATGGCGGCGGGCTTCGAAACGCCGGACAGCGGAAGGATCCTCCTCGATGGAAAGGATATCACCCACCTGCCGCCGGAGCAGCGGCCTGTGAACACCGTCTTCCAGAACTATGCGCTGTTCCCCCACCTCAGCGTGCGGGACAACATCGGCTTCGGGCCGAAGATCGCGAAGCGCCCGGCGGCGGAGATCAAACGGGAGGTGGACCGCATGCTGGCGCTGGTGGACCTTTCCGCCCACGCGGACAAGAAGCCCGCCCAGCTTTCCGGCGGCCAGAAGCAGCGCGTGGCCATCGCCCGCGCGCTGGTGAACAAGCCGCAGGTCCTCCTGCTGGACGAGCCGCTGGCCGCGCTGGACCTGAAGTTGCGCCAGCGCCTGCTGGTGGAGCTGGACGCCATCCATGACGAGGTGGGCATCACCTTCATCTACGTCACCCATGACCAGGGCGAGGCGATGTCCTTCTCCGACCGCATCGCGGTGATGAACAAGGGCCGCATCGAACAGATCGGACCACCCGCCGAAATCTACGAAACTCCCCGTAGTTCGTTCGTCGCCGCGTTCATCGGCGACACGAACTTCATCGAGGGAAAGGTCACCTGTGTGATCGACTCCAGCTTCTCCCGCTGCGGCGTGGACGGGCTGGGCACCATCATCATCGACAACGACAAGCCCGTCCGCGCGGGCGACCGCGTCCACCTTTCCCTGCGCCCGGAGAAGATCATGGTCGCCTGCGCGAAGCCCGCGGACTCGCCGCTGGAGAACAGCGTCCGGGGAAAGATTGAAGACGTGATCTACTTCGGCTCCCACACCCGCTACTGGGTCCGCTGCGGCGAACTGAGGCTCTGCGCGGAGGTCCAGCACCGGAACTTCCTGCTCGATGAAACGCCTCCGAAATGGGGCGACGAAGTCTGGCTGCGCTGGCATGCGAACGATGGCTACCTGTTGGAGCAATACCGCGAGGAGGACGAGAACCTGCTGACCCTGCCGGAAGCATGAGACGCACCCGCGAGTGGCTGGACAGCGCGCCGAGCTTCCTCTGGCTCACGGCGTTCGTGCTCGTCCCACTGGTGATGATCTTCGCCATCGCTTTCAAACCGGCGGCCCATGGCGGCGAGGTCGGCTCCGGCTGGAGCCTGGATGCGGTCCGCGCCTTGCTCGATCCGTCTTACCTCGTCCTGCTCTGGCGGACGGTCTGGGTGAGCGCCGTCGTCACCGCCCTATGCCTGCTGTTCGCACTCCCCGTCGCCTACGCCATGGCGCGGATGGGCCCGGCGTGGCGGGCGCGCATGCTGCTGCTGGTGATCGTCCCGTTCTGGACGAATTTCGTCATCCGCGTCTTCGCCTGGCAGCAGATCCTCCATGCCCAGGGCTGGCTGGCGGAAACGCTGCGCGCGACCGGCCTGCTCGGGGAGAACGACCGGCTGCTTGGCGGACCGTTCGCCGTCATCCTGGTGAGCATCTACACCTACCTGCCCTTCGCCATCCTGCCGCTCTTCGCCGCGGCGGAAAAATTCGACTTCGGCCTGCTGGACGCCGCCCGTGATCTGGGAGCGAAGGCGGTGACCGCTTTCACCTCCGTCTTCCTCCCCGGCATCCGGCAGGGACTCGTCACCGCCTTCATCGTCATCTTCATCCCCATGCTGGGCTCCTACGTGGTGCCGGACATGGTGGGCGGCGCGGATTCACAGATGATCGGCAACAAGATCGCCCAGCGGAACTTCAGCGACAGGAACCTGCCCCAGGCCGCCGCGCTCTCCGCCGCCCTCACCCTGCTGGTGATGGCCCCCATGGCCCTGAAACGGAAAAGGAGGGAAGCATGAGAAAGAGCCGCGCCCCGCTTCTCGTCACCATCTTCGTGATGGTGTTCCTCTACCTGCCCATCTTGGGTCTGGTGGTGAACTCCTTCAACTCGTCGCGCTTCGCCGCGAAGTGGCAGGGATTCTCGCTCCGGTGGTATGAACGCCTCGCGGAAAGGGATGACATCATCACCGCGCTGGGCACTTCTCTGAAAATCGCCGTCCTCTCCGCCATCGCATCCATGGTGCTGGGCACCGCCGCCGCCTTCGCGCTGCACCGCCACCGCTCCCGCCTGCAGGATGCCCACCGCCTGCTGGTCACCGTGCCGCTGGTGATCCCGGACATCCTGATGGGGATGAGCCTGCTGCTGCTGTTCATCGCCCTCGGCGTGGACCTCAGCATGTCCACCATCACGCTGGCCCACATCACCTTCTGCATGAGCTACGTCACCCTGGTGGTGCTGGCCCGGCTGGAGGGCTTTGACTTCACCCTGCTGGAGGCCGCCCGGGACCTCGGCGCATCGCGCATCCAGACCTTCACGAAAGTGGCCCTGCCGCTGCTCGCCCCGGGCATCCTCGCCGGCGGACTGCTCGCCTTCACCCTTTCCATCGACGACTACGTGGTCACCTTCTTCGTCAAAGGCCCCGGCGCGGACACCCTGCCAACGCTGGTCTATTCCATGATCAAAAAGAGCAAGGACCTACCGGTCATCAACGCGCTCTCCTCCCTCATGCTGGTGGTCACCTTCGCCGCCGTCGCCCTTTCCCACCGGTTGCTGCGGAGGCCGGTGGAAAATTAGGTGCGTTTCCTGCTCCACTTTCATCCCCTGATGCTATATCGCCCTAACACCATGAACCGCCGCCGATTCATCGCTTCGTCCGCCGCTTTCGCCGCCCTCTCCACCCTCCCTTCCTGCAAGAAAAGCGGAGGCGCGCAGACTCTCACCATCTTCACCTGGTCCGACTACCTGAAACCGGAGGTGAAGGAGAAGTTCGAGAAAGCCCACAACTGCCGCGTGGTGATCGACACCTTCGATTCCAACGAGGCGATGCTCGCGAAGCTGGATGCGGGCGCTTCCGGCTACGACCTGCTGGTCCCCTCCTCCTACGCCGTGCAGGCGCTGAAGCGGAAGGGCCTGCTACAGCCGCTGGACCACGCGCTGCTCCCCAACCTGAAGAACATCGACGCCACCTATCTCTCCAAGGCGCTCGACCCGAAGATGGAGATCTCCGTCCCCTACATGACGGCCCCCACCTGCCTCAGCTACCTGGCCTCGAAAGTCAGCGACGCGAAGCACAGTTGGACCATCCTCGACCGGGCGGACCTGAAAGGACGCATCACCCTGCTGGATGACATGCGGGAGGTCCTCGGCGCCGCGCTCAAGGTGCTCGGCCAATCACTGAACTCCACCGATCCGGAGCAGCTCGCGAAGGCCGCCGACATTGCCATCGCCTGGAAGAAGAACATCGCGAAGTTCGAGAACGAGCAATACAAGTCCGGCATCGCCTCCGGTGAGTTCTTCCTCGTCCAGGGCTACGCGGGTGACCTCATGCAGGCGGCGGATGAGAATGAGGACATGCGCATTTTCATCCCGGAGGAAGGAACCGCCTTCTCCTGCGACGACCTCTGCATCCCGAAGGAAGCGAAGAACACCGCGCTCGCCCACCAGTTCATCGACTTCGTGAGCGGACCGGAGATCGCGGCGGAAAACATGGAGTCCATCGGCTACCGCGCGCCGAACTCCGCAGCCTATTCCCACCTGACGGAGGACTTCCGCGGCAGCGAGGTGCTGTTCCCGCCGGATGCCGTCTTCGCCAAGTGCGAACCCATCGCCGACCTCGGGGACAAGCTGCCTCTGTGGACGAAGGAGTGGGACCGGGTGAAGAACAGCTGATTTCCCGGAAAAGAGACACAACCCCCGAACGAAGCCTCCACCACCGGGTGAAAGCCTCGGACGGAGGTTGGAGCCATTTCCACGTCACGCGGACCTGCGCCAACCGGCCCCTGCGGGTTCCCGCGATGACACCGGACGGAGCGCGGGTGCCCTGCGCACCGCCGTGTGGTGGTTCACCAGCAACGGTGCGAAGGCCTGGAGATAGGCCGCCGCGCTCTCCGTCCCGCTGGTTTCACCCGCTGCCTTTTCGATGTCGTTGCCGACAAGCGCCAGGCTTTCCTCCAGCAGGTGGCCGAGGTCGCTGATGCTGGCCGCATCACCAAACACGGACACAAGCACGTCATGGGACGCACGGACCGCCGCCGCGAACGCCGCCTCCGTGGTGTAGCCCTCGGACGGACTCTTGTAGATGTGGCCATTTCCCGGATCGATCACCGCGTGGATCGCGTCATGTACCGCCAGCAGACGGATCGAGCGGACGCGCCCGGCGAGGATGCGGTTGGACTCCAGACGGCGGAGGTAGCGGCTGGCGATGTGCTCCCACGTCCGCGCAATCAGGTCGAGCTTCGGTGAAGAAATGGTGGTGACGGAGGACTCGGTAAGTTGGAGGAATTGGAAAGAGGGAAGGTTCATAAAACAGGATTAAAAAGGTTCAGGAAACAGAGGTGGGTTCCGGCTTTGTTGGAGGATCCGCCCCGGGGTCACCGGGGCGGATCTCCAATCACGCTGACTAACCATGGAATCCCCGGAAAACGGGTGTGAGGAAAAGTTCCTCGGGAAAAGGGATGGGCGGGCGGCGAAGGTGCCGCGGACCCGGCTTCAAGCACATCGACACATCCAGGCCGCTGCGGAGGGCGTGGAGTGGTCGGACTTGAAGGAGCGTTTCATTGAACGTGGCGGTTGGGGTGCGTCACTGCGGTGAACCGGGCGACGGCGCAAACAAAGCGACGGATCGACCATCCGTCAACCATTAAATTATTAAATTAGGCAATTTAGTAATTTAATCCGCAAGCGCCCATACTCTGCGCCCTGTCGCTTCATGCAGGCTCGTCTCCGGTTGATTGAGCACCAGAAATAGCGGCAGCTCCTCCGTCAGCAGCGCGCCGGATAGGCAAAAAAGCGCAGCGTCCCAGCCTCAGGCGGAAGTCCCGCAGCGAGCGGTAGCCACGGATGTGCAGGCTTTTCAGCATGCCTCCATCAACCGCCCGCCATGGAGGAAGTCAATCTTCCCATGGTATTCAGCGGCGGCGGCGGACCGCCAGGCCAAGTCCCGCAAAAGCTCCCAACAAGGCGACCGATGGCTCCGGTATGATGGTGAGGTTGTCCAGTCGGGTGACGGCATTGTCCGCCGCGTTGAATATGTGGAACCCCACGCCGGTGAGATCACCGGAGGGCAGGGCCACTCCCGTCGATCCCACGACCATCGTGTCCAGATCATAGGAAAACCATGTGGCCGTGCTGAAATCCACGCTGATGGGTGTCGCGGATCCCCCCGTCCCCTGGAACTGGGCCAGGCTGGTGACGGCCGTCGAATAGGCCGACTGGGTGGCATACCAGGTTCCGGCCGACTGGACGATCAAACTCACCGTGGTTGAGTTGGAGTTGTTTCCCATCTGCCAGGTCACGCTGGTGGTGGCCGGCAGGGAGACGGACTCCACGGCGGCAAACCGCTGGTTGGTGCCATCGCTGATCGAGAAAAGGTAACTCAACGTGCCACCCACCCCGTTGGAATTCCCGATTCCGATCTGATTGACGCTGCCCGTGTCTCCGTTCGGCGCCGTGTTGGTGAGGTCCGTGACGGTCGTTCCATTGAGATGATACGTGTTCCAACCGATGGAGCTGGCGGCCCGGTAGCCGCCGCCGGAGTTGTCGAACGGAAAGACAACCGTCGCGGATGCGCATGATGCGGCGGCGAGAAGGCACGGGACGATGAGGGATAGCGGGGTTTTGGGGATCATCGGAAGGCGGGGGTTTATGATTCGGGCATGGGAACATGCCGAGTCTATGGAAATAGAACAAGCGGACGAAAAATCGGACAAAATTCCTCAAAAAAATCCGGGCGCTCCGGTCACCGCGGATCCACCGGCCGGGATGAAAGGTTGCGACCCTAAGATAATCCCCCCTTGGCCGTTGCTGACTGGAACCCCAAAACCCATGACACAGGAAAACCCCGATCATCCGGAACCCGCCCGCGAATCCCTCCGCTCCAGACTTGGAGGAGGATCTCTCATCACCTCCATCGCCATCCATGGCGCCTTGCTCGCCGTCGGCGTGGTGTGGATTCTCCAGGTGATTCCGGAGCAGGAAACCAGGGCCGACGTCCGCTTTGGAAATCCAGGCGGGCCGCCAGCGGGCGAAAAGACAGCCGCCCGCAAGCAGCGGGAGGCACTCGCCCGTCCGGACCTTTCCCGCGTTGCAGCCGTGGGCGCCGCGACCTCTTTCACTTTGCCGGAACCGGAGACCATGGCCGGACTGAGCGCGCTCGGCTCCATCAGCTTCGCTTCCGGCGGAGGGATAGAGCCGGGAGGCAACCTCTCCGGCACCCTCGGCGGTGACGGTGGCATGCAGGTGGCCGGTGGTGGCGCCGGCCCTGTCATCTTCACCATCGACAACCTGCGCCCGGCATCCCGCATCGCCTACGTGCTCGACTTCTCCGTCACCATGGCGGGTGAGAAGGATGCACTGATGCGTTCCGAACTCACCAAGGCCCTCAAGGCACTCCCCACCACCACCCGCTACTCCGTCATCTGCTTCTCCGGCCCCGTCTGGCTGCCGGGGGATGAGGTGAGCGGCGGGACCGTCACGTCACGCGGCAAAACGTACCAGTGGGATTCCAAGAGCATGTGGGAATGGACCCACCGCGGCCCCATGATGGACGTTCCCTGGCTGGATGCGAAGCCTTCCGAGGTGAAACGCACCCTGTCGCTGGTGGATGACGTGAAGACCATCGGTGGCACCGACTGGGAAGGACCGCTGGAAATGGCCATCGCCATGAACCCACCGCCGGACGTCGTCTTCTTCATGACTGACGGCGTGATGGAGCAGCGGGACATGATGCGGCTCACCCGCGGCATCGCCGCGAAGGCAAAGGCGCGCAAGGTGACCATCAACACCGTCGCCATGATGGAACCCGGCGCGGAAGAACCCATGGCCGATCTCGCCAAACGCACCGGAGGATCCTTCACCATCGTCGGCAAGGACGGGAAGATCCGCAAAGCCGGGCGGTGAAGCATCATACTGGGGAGAATCTCAAAAAACCTTGCGACGCTCTCGTGAAATTTTTAGTCATGAGAGCGACAAGTGACGTAAAATGAGCAATTTATGATCGAATAGATGTTGGACATATCTGTTAGATGCAGGGTAAGATCCGAATCCTCCCGCCGCCCGTTGCCGTGGGATTTCCAACCCCCATCCAAAGACCCGACTGTACATGAAGAAAGCATTCTTGCTCGCCTCCCTGATGACCACCTCCGCGATGGCCACCGAGTTCAACTACACGAACATCGACATCGGCTACCTCAACGGCAAAGCGGACCTCCCCAGGGAATATGCGACCTTGTTCGCTCTGGACGATGAGCTCGACACCGAAGGCTTCTTCGTGAACGCCCGCTTCGAGTTCACTGAGAACTTCTTCGGCTATGTCCGCTATGAGAACGGCGAAATCCGCACCGAGACGCTCGGTGGCGTCAACTTCGACGCCGACCTGTGGCGTCTTGAGGCAGGCTTCGGCGGCGCCCTTCCGCTGGCTGACACTCTGGATGTCTACTACGGCATCGGCTACAAGTACACCGACCTGGACTTCGGCAACCTCGGCGACCAGAACCTGGGCAACGTCGACCTCCATGTGGGCCTCCGCTGGGCGCCCTTTGCCTGGATCGAGCTGAACCCGCACCTCGGCTACAGCCTCGGTGTGGACAATGACGACGTTCTCGGTGCCGTGGACGTGGCCACTGCGGGCATCAACTTGTTCGTCACCGCGTTCGACTACGTGCAGCCGTTCGGAGGCATCACCTATGAACTGGACAGCTCCAGCGACAACATCGTCAAGGACCAGGTGCTCTATTCCGCCGGTCTCCGCTTCAGTTTCTAAGATCATCTCTGGAAGACCGCATCTTCCATGGTTTCGTGGGAAAAGCCGGACGGGCAGCCGTCCGGTTTTTTTCGTTCCGTTCCCGTGCGATGCCCTGCAAGGTGACGGGATGAAATGGTTGCCGCTCTGGCTTCTCCTGGCATGCCGCCTGATGGCGGCGGACGCTCCCCGGCCGAACATTGTCATCATCCTGGCGGACGATCTCGGCTGGGGGGACGCAGGCTGCTACGCCGCGGATTCCAAAATCCCCACGCCGAACCTCGACAAGCTGGCCGCCTCCGGCATGCGGTTCACCAACGCCTACTGTCCGGTCTCCGTCTGCTCACCCAGCCGCTACGCCCTCATGACAGGAAGTTATCCTTGGCGCAGTTGGAAAAAGCGCGGCGTGCTGGGGAACTGGGACCGCCCGATGATTGAAAAAGACCAGCTCTCCCTGCCCGGCATGCTGAAGAAAGCCGGCTATGCCACCGGCGGATTCGGCAAATGGCATCTGGGCGCGGAGTATCCCACGACGGACGGAAAGCCGCCCGTGGGCCGCGGCGACTTCAAGGGCAAGGGCACCAACATCGACCTGAAGCGTCCCATCATGGAAGGTCCGATGGACCGGGGCTTCGACGAATGGCGCGGCATGATCTGCTCCAGCGAGCTGCTGATGGTGGACGGCAGGCAGCCTTCCGCCCGCATCCACCATGAACTCTACAAGCCGCTGGAGATGCCCGGTTACACGGATCTGCCCGCGCTCAATCTGGAAGACCTGCTACCGCGCGCCTCCGGCCAGGCCATCGACTTCATCGGCCGCCGGGCGGGCGGAAAGGAACCGTTCTTCCTCTACTTCGCCCCCTATGTACCACACATCCCCCTCGCGGTCGGGGAAGGATTCCGTGGCAAAACCAAGGCCGGGGACTACGGTGACTACGTCCACCAGCTTGACCATCACATCGGGCTGCTGCTGGCGGCGCTGGAGAAGTCCGGGCAGCGGGAGAACACGCTCGTCATCTTCGCCTCCGACAATGGTTCCCAGTTCGAAACCACGGGGGAAGGCCACCGCCCCAACGCCCACCTGCGCGGTGGGAAATGGATGATCCACGAAGGCGGCGTCCGCACCCCCTTCATCGCCTCATGGCCCGGCAGGATCCCGGCAGGCACCGTGTCCGATGCGTTGCTGGCCCTCAACGATATGCCCGCCACCCTCGCTCCGCTCGCCGGTGCGGACCTCCCTCCGGGTGCCGCCCCTGACAGCCTGGACCTCTCCCCCCTCCTCCTCGGCAAGCCCCCTGCGGAACCGATCCGGAGGGAGGTGATGATGCGCGCCTCCGCACCGGACGGCGCCCTGCGGCAGGGAGACTGGAAGTATGTGAAACGCGGCGGGAAAAAAGCGCGCGAGGAACTCTACGACCTGGCGGCGGATCCCTCCGAGAAAAAGGACCTCGCCGCCTCCGAACCCGCACGCCTGAAGGAAATGGCCGCCCGCTTCAAGTCACTGATGGAGCAGTCCCAGCAGGACGCGGAGTGAGGGTTTTCCTCGACAAATCGCGGAACCGGTGTCGATTTTCCATCATGAAACGATGGGTTCTTGCGACCGGCCTGCTGCTTCCCGGCATGGCGGAAGGCCAGGCTCCGCCGCAGCCGCTGGACTCCGCGGAGGAGATCCGGAAGGCTCTCGACAAGCCCGACAGCCAGCTCTCGAAGCTCGCCACCTCCCTCCTCGGCAAGAAAGGCGGCAACCATCTGTTCTACCTGCCCACCCATGACGAGCCCGCCACGCCGGAGAAATGGGGCTTCAAATACGAGGACGTCCGCTTCGACTCCGCCGACGGCACCGCCCTCCACGGTTGGTTCATGCCTGCCCGCGGGAAACGGCCGAAAGGCACCATCGTATTCTCCCACGGCAATGCCGGGTCGGTCGGCCATCACCTCGGCTTCACCATGTGGCTGGTGGAGGGCGGCTACAATGTGCTGATGTACGACTACCGCGGTTTCGGCAAATCCGCCGGTGCCGTGGACCGGCGCGGCATGATCGATGACGTGAAGGCCGCGTTCTCCTACGTCGGCCAGCGGAAGGACATCGACCGGACGCGCCTGATTTCCTTCGGCCACAGCCTCGGCGGGGCGAAGTCCATCACCGCCCTTGGCGAAAGCCCCGTCCCGGGAGTGCGTGCCATCATCATCGACGGCACCTTCGCCTCCTACCGGGCGATGGCCCGTGTGGTGGGCGGGCAGCTCGGCGAGGATCTGGTGACGGATGAACTGTCACCGCTGGGCTTTGTCTCGAAGCTCCCGACCGTCCCTTTCCTGGTCGTCCACGGCACGAAGGATGAAGTGGTGCCGTTCCAACAGGGCCTTTCCCTCTTTGAGAACGCCCATGAACCGAAGACCATGTTCACCGTGGAGGAGGGCACCCATGGCGGCTCCCTCGTCCGTGACAACGGCGCCTACCGCAAGCAGGTCCTCGCCTGGCTGGAAGCCAGCCTGAAAAGCTGACCGCAGGGCCCGTCCTCACTTCCCGGAAAGCCGGCCGTGCATCTCCACGGTCAGGATCTCGATCCGTTCGCTCATCGCCTTCGTCATCGCCGTCAGTTCGGTATTCTGCTTCAGCAGCTCCATCATCCGCGCGGACAGCTCCGCCACCTGCTCCTGCCGCTGCTGGGTGGCCAGCGCCAGATCCTCCCGGTGGCGGGCATCCGCGTCCGCGTGCGCCTTGTCCCGGTCCGCCTGCCGCGTCTGCGCCAGCAGGATCAGCGGAGCCGCATACGCCGCCTGCAGGCTGAACGCGAGATTCAGCAGGATGAACGGATAGACATCGAACCGAACCACCCCCGTCAGGTTCAGGACGATCCACGTGCTGACGAACAACGTCTGGCCGATCAGGAACTTCGGCGTGCCGAAGAAGCGGGCGAAGCCTTCCGCCCTCAACGAGAACCAGTCATCCCCGAACACCGGAGCGAGATTCGCAAGCGAGCGGTGGAACCGGAAGTGGTGCGACGGACCGGCGGAAGCGGATTTTTCCATGTCTGATGCTATCTTCCCGCCCCTTCCGCGTCGAGACACAGGTCGGTGCGGGGCAAATACGGCCATTTCCCCGCCTTGACAGGTCCCCTCAGGAAAAGGAGGCTGCATGCCCGGACGACTTCAAATGTCCATACAATGACTTTATGAAAACCCGCCTTTCTGGAGCCAGCAAATACCTCAGGATGATCGCCTTGTCGGTGGCCATCCAACCTGCGTTGGCCCAGGTGACAGTGGATGGCAGGATCGATGGATCATTCCAGCCTTCGGTTTTACCCGCAGGGGCCGACATTCTCACCCTGGTGACGGATACTGACGGGGGAATCATCGCGACCGGTGACTTCACCCAGATGAAGGATCGGGATACGTCCAGCACTTATGAAACCCGCTACCGGGTCGCCAAGTTTTCCGTTGGGGGAGTCATGACGGATTTCGCGCCGTTGCTTGGTGGAACGGTACTGAATGCGGCCGTGGAGCCGGATGGCTCTGTCCTCTATATGGGCGCATTTGCCTCTGCAGATGGCCAACCGAGAAGGCGGGCCGCGCGATATCTGGCGAATGGCACTTTGGATCCTTCGTTCATCCCGCCCACCAATGCCGCCACCTCGATCTCAGCACTGGCCCGCCATGGGAACGGCTACATCATTGCGTCCAATGCAGGGACGTACCGGGTCAATCTAAGCGGCGCGCAGGACACCACGTTCAATTCCTACCTCTATACTGTTAGTGCGGTGAACGTCCTGCCTGGGCCGGCCAGGAACTTCCTGATCAATGGACCATTCATCGCCGTCGCGCCCGGGGAGACCGGATTGAGCAGCAAGTTCATCAAGCGCCTCCTGCCGGATGGAAAGATCCAGACGTCCCCGAAGCTCACCCATCTGGTTGACCAGGAGGTGTACTGTGTGGCCGTACAGCCGGACGGACGGATCCTGGTGGGCGGCAAATTCGGGGGGACAACTCCAGGCGTTGGCTATCCATCGGTAGGACTCACCCGCCTGATGCCCAACGGCGAACTGGATGAGGATTTCCAGGAGGCGGTCGGCACCAAATACATGCCATACAATCCGTTTTTCGATGGCGCAGTGCGCAGCATCGCCCTCCAGGCGGATGGAAGGATCCTTGTGGCAGGGGATTTCACCAACTTCCGCAATCCAGTGTCGGGCGAAACGAGAATCACCCGGCGGGGGGTGGCCAGACTGTATCCCAACGGTTCCCTCGACGAAACCTTCGACGCGAAGATGGACTCTTCGTTCGGATCCACCCCAAGCACCTACGGAGTGTCCCTGCAGGGGGACGGAAGGATCCTCATCCATGGGAAGTTCCTCACGTTCGACAATGGCACAAGCCGTCCGAAGGCAGCCCGTCTGACGAACTACTCCGCCACCCAGGAACTGACCTATGACGGCACGAAGATCCGCTGGGTGCGTGGTGGCAGCTCTCCCGAGGCGCGCTACGTGACCATCGAGCACCAGTCCGTGGACACGGATTTCAAGTGGGAACCGGTGGACGATGGTATGGCCACCCGTGAGGGCATTACCAGCAACTGGGAGAAAACGCCCGTCACGCCTCTGCTTGCGGGAACCTTGATCCGCGCTTCCGCGAACATACCTGCCAGCCAGTTCAATGCGGGCACCAGCATCGTCTCCTCCACCATCGGCTACATGATGCCGGAACTCAGCCTGATGCGGAGCAACCCCTCCGTGCCGATCCTCAACAACGGGACCACCGCCTTCCCCACCGCCGGGGTGGGTTCCCCGGAGGATGTTCCCTTCACCGTGCGCAACACCGGCGAAGGTGAGATGACTCCCGTCCAGGTGGTTGTTTCCGGAACCAACGCGTCCGAGTTCAGCGTTCTCATCCCTCCGGCGGCCCCCATCCCTGCGGGCGGATCATCCACGATGGAAATCCGGTTCAATCCCACCAGCCCGGGCGCGAAGACCGCCACCGTCACCATCAACACGAACGATCCGTTCCTGCCCGCCTTCACGTTCACGGTCACCGGCACGGCGATCACCGCCATCGAGCATTTCCGCCTGACCCATTTCAACACGACGGAAAACACGGGGGACGCCGCCGATGACAAGGATCCGGACGGTGACGGGCTGACGAACTTCTTCGAGTTCGTGGCCGGCATGATCCCCACCGACCGCACCTCCGCCTTCACCTGCCGGGTGGACAAGACCGGCGCCCAGCCCAAGGCCATCTTCGGGCCCTGCCTGAGCAACCGGGTGTACGAAGTGTGGTCCAGCAACTCCCTCAACGGCGACTGGGCTCCCGCCACCGGCACAACCACCGCGCTCGGCGCCCAGCGGACATTCACGGACAACGACGCTTCCGGAACCAAGCGCTTCTACCGGATCAAGATCACCCGTCCGTGAAATGAAGAAGGCCGCAGGGATCACCTGCGGCCTTTGGAATCTTGAATCAGGGAGCCTCAGAGACCCTTGAGGGTTTCCTTCACCTTCTCGAAGTCAGGCAGATCCTTCGGATGCTCCTGGACCTCGGCGTATTGGACGACGCCATTCTTGTCGATGACGAAGGCGGAACGCTTCGCCACGCCGCCGAAGATGAGGTTCTTCTCCGGCAGGAAGCTGGTGTAGGCGATGCCATAGGCCTCCGCGACCTTGTGCTCATAGTCGCTGAGCAGCGGGATGGTGATACCTTCCTTCTTCGCCCACTCGCCCTGGGCGAAGGGGCTGTCACCGGAGATACCGAACACCTTCGCGCCGAGTTCCTCATAGGCGGAGAGGCCGGAGGTCAGGTCGCACAGTTCCGTGGTGCAGACGCCGGTGAACGCGGCAGGGACGAAAACGAGAACGACGTTCGACTTCGCGTACTCATCGGACAGTTTGACGAGTTGCGGGCCGTCTTCGGCGAGGGTAACGAGGGTGAAATCCGGGGCTTGGTCGCCGACTTTGATGGACATGGTGGTTTCGGGGTTGTTCGGGATTGGACCCGGAGTATAGAAGCGGTTCACCACCGGTCAAACCAGCTATCCCCATGTCATACGAATTTTCCAACTTCGGCCGCCGCCTCGGATGTGGCAGCGGCATCGGCGAACTGATGGACGACCTGGGCCACGCCCTGGCGAGCGGTGGCCCGGACCTGAAGATGCTGGGCGGCGGACAGCCGGCGCGCATCCCGGAGATGGAGTCCGTCTGGCGCAGGCGGCTGGAGGATCTGCTGGAGGAGCCGGGCGGCATCGACCGTGCGCTGACCTCCTATGACCCGCCGAACGGCAACCCGAAGTTCATCAAAGCCATCGCCACCCTGCTGCGGGAGCAGTTCGGCTGGAACATCACCCCGGAGAATGTCGGCATCACCAGCGGCGGCCAGACCGCCTTCTACTTCCTCTTCAACCTGTTGGCGGGCGAAATGCCGGATGGCACGCGGAAGAAGATCCTGCTGCCGCTGGTGCCGGAATACATCGGCTACGCGGACCAGGGCCATGGTCCCGATCTCTTCCGCGCGGTGCGTCCCATCATCGAGGAGGAAGGCGCGCACGGCTTCAAATACCGCGTCGATTTCGACAAGCTGGAGATCACGCCCGACATCGCAGCGCTCTGCGCCTCACGCCCGACCAACCCGACCGGCAACGTCCTCACCGATGATGAGATCCGCCACCTTTCCGACATGGCGAAGGCCCACGGCATCCCGTTGATCATCGACAACGCCTACGGCGCGCCGTTTCCGGGCATCCTCTTTTCCGACATCAACCCCCACTGGGATGAGCACGTCATCCTCACCCTGAGCCTGTCGAAGATCGGCCTGCCGGGCGCTCGCACCGGCATCGTCATCGGGCCGCCGCAGATCATCCGCGCGCTGGGATCCATCAGTGCCATCGCGGGTCTGTCGAACCCGAACATCGGCCAGCAGGTCGCCCTGCCGTTGATCGAGTCCGGGGAGATCCTCCGCCTGAGCAAGGAAGTCGTCGGCCCGTTCTATCTGGAGAAAAGCCGGCTCGCCCGGCAGGCGGCGGAGGAGGCCTTCGGCGATGACATCGCATGGCGCATGCACCGCAGCGAGGGCGCGCTGTTCCTCTGGTTCTGGTTCCCCGGCCTGCCCATCACCTCGATGGAACTTTACCAGCGCCTCAAGCAGCGCGAGGTGCTGGTCATCCCCGGCCACTACTTTTTCTTCGGCGACGACGACCAGGACTGGAAGCACCGCCACGAATGCATCCGCGTTTCCTACGCGATGGATGAGGCGGTCGTCCGTGACGGCCTGCGCATCATCGCGGAGGAGGTTCGGCGGGCATGGAAGGAGGGCTGAAGCGGCCAACGCCGCTCCGCCCCCCATACTCATACCCATCTTCACGGCACTGGCACGATCATCACGGCATCCGCGATGACATGGCCGTTGGTGCCGGTGTTGCGGATGGTGATGGAGCCGGTGCCCGCCGCGAGCGGATAGACGCCCAGCAGGTTCCACTCACCGCCGCCGATCCGCTGGTTGGCCAGCGGAGTCACCACGCCGGCGGTGGTCACGATGTCGATCGGCACGTTCGATGCCCGGCCGGAGTCCGAGGTCCACCGCGCGTAGACGAAGTAGTCCTTCGTCGTGGGGACCTGTGGCATGTACTTCACGGACTTGGTTCCCTTGCCGGTGTTCCCGTCGTGGAGATAGCCGGTGCCGATGTAACCGGAGGTGTGCGACGACGTGGTCCATGCTCCGGTGAGCTGGACTTTCGACGTGTCCGTGTCATCGACCACCACCGCTCCGGTCTTCGCACCCGCGGGGATGAAGAGGAAGGCATCCGCGATGACAAAGCCATTCGTCCCGTCATTGCCCACCGCGATCTCCGCATTCGCGGCGGAGAGCGGCAGGCCGGAAATCAGGCGCCATTGCCCGCCGTTCACCCGTTGGTTCACGGTGTGGGGATAGACGAACCAATCGGAACCGACCACACGGACCGGCACGTTGGTCGCACGGTTGGGATCGGAGGTCCAGCGGCCGTAGATCGCGTAGTCGTCATCGGCGGTGAGTTTCGGGAAGAAGTTGAAGGACTTCGTCCCCTTGCCGGTGTTGCCGTCATGGACGTAGTTGGCTCCATGGTAGCCGCCGGTGGCGGAGGAGGTGGTCCAAGTGCCCGTGGCGAACGTGTCCGCGGCGGTCGCGTTGTCCGCGATGACGGTGGTGGGCGCGGAGCGGGTGCCTGTCCATGACCTCACCCAGTCCACCTCCATGGTCTGGTTGTTGACCTGTGGTCCGGGGTTGTTGTTGTCCCAGCCGCCGAGCTGCAGCGAGAGGATCATGTAGGCGCTGGTGCTCATGACCCGGGAGTCCTGCATCACTCCGGTGCGGACGCCATCGACATAGAACTCCAGCAGGCCGGGCTGCCAATAGACACCGTAGGTGTGGAAACCATCGTCGCTGGTGGGATAGTGGATGTCATGCCAGCCGCGGGCCTTGTGCTGGGTGCCGTAGCCGTCCCAATGGACCGCGTGCGAGGTCCGGTCAGGCCCCCAGATGCCCAGCGACTCCAGGATGTCCACCTCCATGCCGCCATTGAAAGTGTCCGCCGTGTTGCCCCAGTTGTCCTTCACCTCCAGGGTCGTGGCATTGCCGAGGTTGGTGTTCGCCGCGCTGCCACCACGGACGGTCGCGTCCTCGGTGGCGGTGTACGCCGTGCCGTTGATGACCAGCCTCGGCCGGTCGGCGGCATTCGTGGCCTCACTGCTGTGGAAGCCGAGCAGCTTCGCCCGCATGTAGATGTCCGCCAGCACCAGACTCACCACCTTGTCCCCGGCGATCTGCTCCGCGACGTAGGGCGTCACATCGATCGCGATGGTATCCCCGACGGCGACGGTGTTGTTGTATTTCTGGCCGAGCATCACCGGATCCATCACCGGCTTGTTGTTCCAGGTGATGGTGCTTTCGCTCCAGCCGTCGCCGGTCTTGAAGGCCATCAGGTTGTTGGTCGGCCCGGCTTCCAGCGAGGAAACCTTCACCTGCAGCGTGGCCGAGGTGACGGTGGAAATGCCGGAGCCGGTGAGGTCGAACTTCAGGTAGGCCCTGCGGGTGCCCACCTGATCGCCGTAGGTGCCCCGGTCCGGCATCAGCCAGAACGCGGGCCACAGACCGGTCACGGCGGGATATTTCACCCGGGCCTCGAAGAAGCCGTATTGCCGCCGGTAGTTCGTGAAGGTGCTGACCTCGCCGGTCGCATAGTTGTAGTTCGTGCCGCCGAAGGTGACCGGGCGTTGCTCCGCTTTCAGCTTCAGCATGCCACCGGACACGCTGATGTTCTGCGGAGCGTTGCCAGCACTGCCCGCGATGCCGGAATGGTGGGTGCCCATCCGCCATTTCGTCCCGTCCAGGGTGGTGCCGTTGAAGTTGTCCTCGAAATCGAGCGTCCATGTTCCAGGTATGGACGGCTGGGCCTGGGCGTGTGCGGCTGGGGAAGCGATCAGGGCGAAGCCGAGTGCGGCGGCCCGCAACGGCATGGGTGTGCGTGCTGGGATGGTGGGTTTCATGGCATGTAGGGTTTTCAATCTGAAAGGGCAGATTGGATATCAACCGATATGAAATTTCATCAGATTACGTCGATCCTAAACCGGTAAGCGTTTTCCGGGATCGGTAAAACGGAAAAAGCCCCGGGCCGGAAAAACCGGGCCGGGGCCATGAAGACAGGTCGGAAAGAACGCCTCAGGCTTTCTTCACGTCCACCCACTGCTTGGTCTTCGCGGACTCAAGCACGGCGTCGCACACGTACTGGGTGCCCAGCGCGTGGCGGAAATCCGAGTAGCGCTTCTCCGCGGATGGATCGTCGAGCGACTTGAAGAACTCCGCCAGCTCATGGGTGAAGGAGTGCTCATAGCCCAGGCAGAGGCCAGGAACCCACCAGTTGCCGGAATAAGGATGGTCTCCGTCCGTGGCGTGGATGTTCGTCCAGCCGCGGCGGTCACCGGCCACACCGTGGTCGAAGTAGGAGAGGTAGTTCATGTCGTGGAGGTCCCACGCCAGCGACTTCTTCTCACCGTTGATCTCGAAGGTGTAGAGCGCCTTGTGGCCACGGGCGTAGCGGGTGGATTCGAAGATCGCCAGCGAGCCGTTCTCGAAGCGGGCGATGAACGCGCACGCGTCGTCGATGGTCACCGGGTGCTTCTCACCGGTGGCGGTGTGGACGCGCTCCTTGATGAAAGTCTCCGTCATCGCGGACACGGAGACGATGTCGCCGTTGATCCAGCGCGCGGTGTCGATGCAGTGGGCGAGCAGGTCGCCGGTCACGCCGGAACCTGCGGCCGCCGCATCCAGACGCCAGAGTCCGGCACCACCCTGCGGCAGTTCTTCGGAAATGGTCCAGTCCTGGAGGAAGTTCGCGCGGTAGTGGAACACGCGGCCGAGTTCCCCGGCATCCACGATGTTCTTCGCCAGCGTGACGGCAGGCAGGAAGCGGTAGTTGTACCAGACGAGGTTCGGCAGGCCGGCGGCCTCAACGGCTTCGACCATCTTCTCACCCTGCGGACCGTCGAGCGCGAGCGGCTTTTCACAGAGGATCATCTTGCCGTGCCTGATGCACTCGAGCGCGATCTCGGCGTGGGAGTCGTTCGGCGTGCAGATATCGACGGCGTCGATGTCTTCACGCTTCACCAGCTCGCGCCAGTCGGTTTCGTAGGAAGCGTAGCCCCACTTTTCGGCGAAGGCCTTCACCTTCGCCTCGTCACGGCCGCAGACCGCCTGGCGGACCGGCACGTGCTCGGTATCGAAGAAATGGGAGAGCTGGGAGTAGGCGTTCGAATGGGTGCGGCCCATGAAGCCGTAGCCGATGAGGCCGATGCGGATTTCTTTTTTGGACATTGGAATGGATGGAGCGCGGACTTCAGTCCGCTTGTTCGGTTGAGGAAGGGAAGAGGCGGACTGAAGTCCGCGCTCCGTAAGATCAGATGGCTTCGTCCACCTTGATCATCGCGCCAAGGATGGTGTTCCAGGTTTCCTGCTTCTCGAGCGTCTCGTTCGGGAACATGCAGCCATCCCAGCAGATGTGCTTGATGCCGCGCTTGTCCGCGTCCTTGAGCCAGTAGGCGGAGGCCTTCGCGATATCCAGCTTGCCGTTCGGATCGTCCGCCGGGCAGTGGCGGCCGGTCTTGTCGTGGGAGCCGGTGCCATGGACGGTTCCGTCGTTCTGGGCGACGTGGAAGTCGATGGTCCACGGGCGCAGCGCGTCGGTCAGCGTCTTGTAGGCCGGCCAGAACTCCTCGTCGGTGTAGCCGGGCTGGAGCAGCGCGGCCTCCGGGGCGTTGTAGCCCATGAGGTAGAGGTAGGTGTGGGCGAGGTCCGCCTGGAAGCCGACAACCTCCGGCATGCCGGTGGCCTCCAGGGTATCCAGCATCGCTTTCCACGAGTGCATGCCGCCCCAGCAGATCTCACCCTCAGCGGCGAGACGCTCGCCGTTCTGTTGGGCGATCTTGCCCGCCTCACGGAAGGTCTCGGCGATCTTCTTCGTGTTGCCCGCAGGGTCTTCCAGGAAAGCATCCACTCCGCCGGCGGTGTCGATCCGGAGCACGCCGGACTTCCGAACGCCATGGTCATTGAGGATCTTCGCGATGCGGCAGGCTTTCTCGATGGCGAGAACGAAGTTCTTCCGGTCCTCCGCGGAGCCAAAGGCGCTGCCACCGACGGTGCCGGGCCAGACCGGAGCCACCAGCGAGCCAACGCTCAGTCCGGCGGCGGCGATCTTGTCCGCCATGGCGCGCAGGTCGCTTTCCGAAATGTCCGGGTCGGTGTGCGGGTGGAACAGGAACAAGTCGATGCCGTCGAACTTGCGGCCGTTGACGGACGCGTTGACGGTCAGCTCGATCATGCGGTCGAGCGGGATCGGCGGGTGGTCGGTGCCGGGTTCTTTCCCGACAAGGCCGGGCCACATGGCGTTATGGAGTTTCATGAAATCAAGGGGTTCAGTTTTGTGGAGTTTTCAAAGATGCGAGGCCCAGGAAGAACAGCGGGATGCCGGGGAAGACGAGCGCCAGCGG
The DNA here is from genome assembly GCF_026625605.1 of Luteolibacter sp. SL250. Lineage (NCBI taxonomy): Bacteria > Pseudomonadati > Verrucomicrobiota > Verrucomicrobiia > Verrucomicrobiales > Verrucomicrobiaceae > Luteolibacter > Luteolibacter sp. SL250. The sequence goes on along the minus strand of NZ_CP113054.1, from coordinate 545,836 downwards.
AAATGGTCCCATCTTCATCACGGTCAGGATGACTCCAGCGACGATGAGGGCAATTCCGCCTAACAGATGTACAACGGCCTTCCTGCGCGGTTGCATGACTTACTTGTTCTTGTAGGCACCCATCGCCGGGGCGTCCGGGTTCACTTCCGGTCCGAAGTAGCGCAGGATGACCAGCGGCTCGGTGTCGGAGGTGTTCTTGTAGGTGATGCCCGCCTTGGAGGCTTCCTCGGTGGCGAAGAACTCGTCCTGGGAAAGCTCGGTGAAGCGGAGCAGTTTCGGGCAGGTGAGGCGCAGCTTGTTGGCGTAGCCTTCGCCCTGCACGACGATGGACGAGGACGCGCCGTTGTCCTTGATAGTGGCGCTGTGGCCCGGCTCGACGGTGAGTTCCTTCGCGGTGAAGTACTGGAAGCCGTCCACCTTGCCATAGACGATCCACTTGTCGTGGTAGCCTTCGCCCTTCTCGGAGGTGACGGGTTCGAGGTAGTGGTTGTCCTTGAAGTTCGGGTCCACGTTCTTCTCCCAGTCGAGCTGGTCGATGATGAAGTCGATGTCCTGGTGCTTGTCCGCTGGCATGTCCTTCACGAGGAGGGACCATGGCACCTCGCGGCCTTCGACGAGGTTCTGGTACATGCCGAACACGTCGGAACCCCACTGCGGTTCATAGGTGCAGAGGGAACCCGGGGCGTGGAGGATGCACGGGTCGATGAGCCAGCCGGTGCCGGGCTCCAGCTTGTAGGCCTTCGACAGGGCGAGGATCTTGTTGTCACCCTTGTGCCAGTTTTTGATGCAGTCATAGACCTGCTGGCGGGTGGTGCCGGGCTCGAAGCCCATGAAGGTGTAGGGGAAATTGTTGCCGACGTTGTTGTGCTGCGGCGGGAAGTAGTAGGACTCCGGCTTCCCTTCCTGACCGACCAGAGCGGCTTGCTCCGAGCTCTGGTGCATGTGGTGCGGGATCGGCCCCATGTTGTCGAAGAACTTCGAATAGACCGGCCACTTGGAATACTTGTCCCACAGCGCGCTGCCGATGATGCCCGCGCCGGACTCCGCGATGGCGTCGCGCAGGGTGAAGCGCTGCTTGCCCACGACGACGTAGGACAGGCCCTCGTCACCGTCGCGGCCTTCGTTGGCGGTCTCCGTGGTGGAGCCGAACCAGCGCTCGTCAATGCCGCCACGGCTCAGGCCATAGGCGTAGGTGTCGTCCGGGTGCAGCTTGATGCGGCGGCCCGGCTGGAGGAAGGAACGGGGAACCCAGTTCGGCGAAAGGCGGAGCAGGCCGCCGGTGTCTTCGAGATGCCCGTCGATGAGGGCCTTGAGATTCGACGAAGTGGTCGTCAGGTCTTCGGTGGTGCGCGGATGGCTCATGGATTTTGGATAATGTGGGAAAACGTGGTTTTTTTCGTGTATTTCTGTATTTCAGCGGATGGACCGGCGGAGGCAAGCCGTTTTCTCGCGAGTGGAAAGGATCGGGGCCCTCATTCTCGGATCTGATCAGGGTATCGCCCTGCTGAGAACCGTGATCTTCAACCCTGAAACAGCGGAGATCGCGTGATAGTCCGCATCGAATGTCACCAGCTCCGCACGGTGGTGCAGGGCGATGGCGGCGATGAGGAGATCCATCGAGCCCGCGTTGGTTCCCTTGTCCCGGCAAGCCTGGCCCAGTTTTGCGGCATCCCGCCAGAGGGTAGGCGGAGTCGCCAGCAACGGGAGAGTGGAAAACTGAGCCGTGAGCGGACCACGTTCGGCGATCGTGGCGTGTCGCAGCACCTCGAACGCGACCATCTCGCAGAGAGTCGCGCGGTGATCCATGATCCATGGATGGATCTTCGCCTTTAGGGCAGCGGGTGATTTTCTCCGGGTGAAATCAACCCACAATGAGGAGTCGAGGATCAGTGCCATAGGGCGGCAAAGTCAGATGCTTCCGACCGGTCGGAGGCTTTCGCTTCTTCGTAGCCTTCCAGCCCTGTGGAATATTCGCCGGATAGGAACTTGGCCGAGATCTCCGCGCGACGACGAAGCTGCAGGGCGTCCACCACCAGCTTGCGGATGGCAGGACCTTTCTTGGACAGGCCAGTAACCCGGCTTATTTCCTCCAGCTCCTCCTCGGACAGATCGACGCTGATTTTCATGCTTCCAATATCCAATTCGTCAGATTTTTTTCAAGAATTGTCTGACTTTTTCTAAATACCGTCAGAGCACGAATTTCCAATCTACCACAGCGGTGACGGTATGGCCATGCTCCCCAATGACGGAAATGGTGCCATCTCCAGCAGGAACGATCTCCGCCACGGCTCCGAAGCCCTCCGGCACCGCCGCGACGCCTTGGATGATCCGCAGTGAAACCTTTTCGTCCTTCGAGAAATGCCGGGTGGTGGGGATGCCGTGCTCCTTGAGCAGATCCTGGCGTGACGCATCCACGCCATCGCAGAAATGCGAGCAGACCTCCTCCACGCCCAGCCTGCCGGTGTAGCGGCTGTTCCACGGAGCGGCGGAGCGACCGCCGTTCGACAGCCAGAACAGGGTGGCGGGGAAATCCGCGGGATTCTTGAGCTGGAACCAGACGTAGCCGTCGAACACCACGGCGGACCAGGCGAATGGTTGCTCCACCGTCGCGGGCACGCTGACCATCATCACCAGATCATCATTTCCGGCACGGGCCGGGTAGTGGGTCAGGTCCGTGGTCTGGCCGTTCTGCAGCGGAACGTGCTTCAGGTCCGTGAAGGTGGCGTTGCGCCGCAGCGCCTGGCTCGCGCCGTCCTTCGGATCGGAGAAATAGGGCGGATAGACGGACGCCCAGCGGAAGGGACTGACGGTCACGCGGCCCTTCACGCCGGACAGGTCGAGGACGGGATGGTTGCCATAGTTGAAATCCCCCTCCAGGCCCTTGATCCGGTGGTCGATGTAGAGGGCAGTGTGGCCGGGCTTGAGCGTGATGGCTTTCTTCACACAAGCGCCGATGTCCCCGGCATCGATGTGGAGGAGCAGGGTGTCGTCGGTTTTTTCCAGTACTTCCCACGGGAAATTCGCCGTCTCACCGTGGGGCTGGCCGCCTTCCTGCGGGCCGAAGGGCAGGCAAAGGAAATCGCCGCGCAGGTTCTTCAGCAGCACGGGCAGGTCCTGGTCCACCTCATCCGGCAGCCACGGCGCCAGCGCATACGGGGACACCACACGATCGCCCAATCTGAAGCTCACCGGAGCGAGATGACCGCCATCCCCCGTGACCGCCACCTCCACCAAGTCCGACTTCAACACATAGGATGCGGCACCGTGAATTCTTTCCATGGTGGGGAGACTTCGGAGTTCCCCGGCGGGTTTCAAGCATCAAGATAGTAAGGAGGGGGGACACTCCTGTCCCCCGGCGGCATTGGTGAGTCATGAAAGAGATCCCCGCAACGCTGCAACGAGCACAAAGAAAGGAACTCCGCATCAGGCTCTCGTGGAGTCTGAATTGCTGCTCCTCCTTTGTTTGCCTATGCCGCCGAAGGACAGGAATGGGAGCGAAGCGGACATGGCGGCTCTGCCGCAATGTCCTTCCCCCTTACTTCAACACCCCACGCGCCACGTAGTTATTCAAGCGATGGGCGGTCTGCACCAGGCCATCGACGGTCAGCTCGGTGTAGCTGCGGCCGTCGCGGGTATCGATGCCGTGGCCGGGGTCGAGGTTGCGGAGAAGTTCCAGCGCAGGGTCCTCATGGTGGAAGAACTCGACAAAGACGTGCTCCAGCTTGCCGGTCTTCGCGGCAGCGGCGAGCAGCGCGCCGATCCAGCCGTCGTCGGTGGAGAAGCAGCCACGTGTCGTCGGGCAGGAGCAATGGAAGATGCCCAGCTCATCCGCGGCGGCGAGGTCGGCGATGATCTGTTCGTTTTCCGGGATGCTGAGGCCGGAGTCGCCGCAGTGGGCGGCATCGACCAGCAGCTTGAAGAACTTTTTGCCCAGCGCCTTGTTCGCGGCGGCGACGAAATCCCAGCCCCGCTGGATGCTGCTGAAGGTCTTGAACTCGCCCGGGCGCAGGAACTCGATGTGCCAGTTCTTCACCTCGGAGCCGGCCAAGCCCGCTTCCTTGTAGGCGCGGAGGTGGACCTTCACGTTCTGCTCGATGGCGGCCTGGTAGTCAGCGCCTTCGCGGCGGGTCTCGTTGGTGCTCATCCACTCCTCGATGGAGGTGGAGGAAACATGGGCCACACCGTGTTCGGCGGCTGCCTTCAGGGCGGGCACCAGTTGGGCGACGACAGCGTCCTCGTCCGCAGGGTTCATCGGGTTCGCGCCGCCGACCATCAGGATGAGGTGGACCTCCAGGTCCAGCTCACGGAGGCCGCTGATCAGCTCGTCCACCTCGGTGGCGCGGGCACCGGCGAAGTAGGGGATCTGCACGCAGGAAATCTTCACCGGAGAGGTTTCACAAAGGCGGCGCATCTCGGCCACCGTCAGCACCACGCCGTCCTCGTCGCGCGGGAAGGAACCTTTGTCATCCGGCACCAGGCCGCCGACGAATTTGATATGGGTCGGCACGACGCCGAGTTCGATTTTCGGAATGAGGGAAAGTGTCGCGGACATGGTCCGGAGAAACTATCGGGAACTTTGCCCGGGGGAAGCGGGAAGTGTGGTGAAATATCGGCCCACCGGCCTCCGTTGGAAGCCGCGTCATGAGGATGCCAACCATCGCGGCGCTCGGCTGGGCGCTCGCCGCCACACTTGCCGGAGCGGAGGACCTGTCAGCACGGCTCGATGCCTATCTGGAGGCGGAATTTTCCGCCCGGATCGAGCGGGTAACCGCCGGGGAAAAGGAGATCACCATTTCCGGCACCAGCGACCGGGAGGCATCCCTGGCGTCCCTGCCGATGGAACGGCGTCATGATGACACCACGGCACCGGAGATCCTCGCCACCATCCAGCCGGGGAAGTTCAGCCTGACCGTTCCCCGTGGCGACCGCCTGACCCACCGCTGGCAGTTGGTCGGGGACGGGAAAGCCATCTCCCATGCCCGCTATGCGGAGGAGGTCACCTGCCGCGCACCGGACCTGCCACCCGCCGTCCTGAAATCGAAGAAAGGCCTCGGCGGCTGGAACGCCGGCCGCATCCCCGGGGAGCTGGAGACGCTGGGCATTTCCTCCGTCACCGTGAACGTGAAGGTCGATACGCTGGTCGCGCTCCAGCCCGGTCCCGGAACGGTGCCGTTCCAGTGGAATGGCCGGACCTGGCATGCGCGGGAGGACCGTCTTGCCGAACTCGACCGGACTTTCGCGGAGGCGGAGAAGAACGGCGTGATGGTTTCCGCCATCCTGCTGGTGGGAAATCCCGCGCGTGAAAATAACGACGTCGTCCGTCTGATGGGCCACCCGGACGCCACGAAGGATGGCATCTTTGCCATGCCCAACGTCACTTCCACTGACGGCATTTCCCTTTACGGGGCAGTCCTCGATCTGATGGCCGAGCGGTGGTCAAAGGCAGGCACCCCGCACGGTCGGGTCCACCAGTGGATCATGCACAACGAGGTGGATGCGGGCCACGAGTGGACCAACGCGGGTGAAAAGTCCGCCGTCGAGTTCATGGATCTCTACCTGCGCTCCATGCGGATGATGGACCTCATCGCCCGCCAGTATGATCCGAACGCCCGCGTCCTGATTTCCCTCACGCACCACTGGGCGGATCCCGGGAAAAAGGAATGGTATGGCTCGAAGCGTTTGCTCGATCTGCTGGCCCGCTTCGGTGAGGCGGAGGGAGATTTCCCCTGGGGTGTAGCCTACCATCCCTACCCCCAGTCCCTGCTCAATCCCCGCACCTGGGAGGATGACCAGGCCACCCACAGCCCGGACACCGCCAAAATCACCCCCAAGAATCTGGAGGTGCTGGACGTCTTCATGAAGCAACCCCGGCTGCTCCACCATGGAAACGTCCGCCCCGTCCACCTCTCCGAGAATGGCTTCAACTCGAAGGATTACTCCGACGCCGTCCTGGCAGAGCAGGCTGCGGGCATGGCCTACGCTTGGAAGAAACTGTCCGGCCTCTCCTCCATCAAGGCATGGGAATATCATAACTGGATCGACAACCGCCACGAATACGGACTCCGCATCGGCCTGCGGAAATTCCCCGACGAACCCGGCGACCCGCACGGGAAGAAGCCGATCTGGCATCTCTACCAGGCGCTGGGAACGGACCGGGAGGACGCAGCCTGCGCGCCGTATCTGAAAACCATCGGCATTCCCTCATGGGAGACAATCCGGTAGCGAACCTCGTGAGAGGTTCGGCTGGGCAGGTTCACCACGACCGAACTGGCTCCGGTTTTCAGTGGACTTCCCCCAGCCGGAAGTCTCACGACTTCCGCTACAAGATGAGATCCGATCTTGGAATCTTCCCTTTCCTCCTCCATTCTCCGACCGCTCCGCCAAATGAAAGTCATCGTCCGTTTCGCGCTGCCTTTTCTGGCCGTCGTCTGCCTCACCCACTGCGGTGCTCCCCAGCCTCCGCAGTGCCACCGTGTGCCGCGGGCGTCCCGGGCACCCGCCAACACGCTGGTCGAGACCGCGAGGACCTCCTGGCAGGTGCTGGCCGACGGATCACGCAAGGCCGACTGGCCGAAGGCGGAGGCGGACTACAACACCGCCGTCGCCCGGCTGTTCGACCAGCTCCGCTGCGGCCAGGGTTCCTGGCAGGACCGCGCCGCCGCCATGGACACCACCATCTTTCCGGCGAAGCGTCACAAGGCGGACCCCGGCGAATTCGACGCCCTTTTCCCCGCCACGAATGTGAAGATCCGGCGGGAAAACCGGCGCCACCTCACCCCCGGCATCGGCGTCGCGTTGGTCGGCTGGAAGGAGACCACGCCCATCAATGTCCCCCGCCCCGCGTTCCAGCCGCCCACCGGCATGCCCTACGCGGTGAATGCCACCCTCCGCTTCGACAAGGACGGGAAGCCGGTCTGGCACTTCGTGAAGCGCTGGATCGATGATGATTTCTACTACGCGGAGACCCGCCGCCCGCTCGCCGCGGACTGGACCGCGCCCAATGTCTTCTACTGGAACATGAGCAACCTGGATGACCTCACCATCCAGAACGTGCTGCTGCCCGGACGCTACATGGAGGAAACCGGACTCTACTTTCTCCAACCCTACGATCCGAAGAAGATCCCCATCGTGATGGTCCATGGACTGAAATCCAGCCCGGACGCCTTCCGCTACATCATCAACGACCTCTCCCCGGAGCCATGGTTCCGCGAGAAATACCAGGTCTGGCTGTTCAACTACCCCACGGGGAATCCGTGGCTCTACACCGGCATCCGCTTCCGCGAATACATCAACGCCGCGACGAAATACGCCCGCACACAGGGGGATGACACCCAGCTCAACAACATGGTCATCCTGGCCCACTCCATGGGCGGACTCATCACCCGCTCCAGCATCACCGACCCGGGCCGCGTGATCTATGATGAGCATTTCGACAAACCCATCGACCAACTGGAGGTGAACGGAAGCACCCGCGAACTCATCCGCGCGGGCATGTTCTACAAGCCTCTCAAGGAGCCGAAGCGCGTCGTCTTCCTCGCAGTCCCCCACCATGGCAGCCCGATGGCGAACATGCGCTTCGCGATGATGACCTCCAACTTCATCCGCCTGCCGAAGATCCTCACCGTGGACCTGCTGGACGCCACCCTCCATGCCGCGAAGGAGTCCGCTGAGGCGGGGGGAGAGGCACCCCGCATGCCCACCTCCATCAGCAGCCTGTCACCGCGGAGCCGGGGCATCAAGGCACTGAACAAGATGCCCCTGCCGCGGAACATCCACTTCCACTCCATCGTCGGCAACCGGGGCAAGGGACAGATCCCCGACTGCTCCGACGGGGTCGTCCCCTATCATTCATCCTGCGTGAACCCCGTGGAATCCGAAAAGGTGGTCCCATGGGGTCACGGCGTGACCGACTGCCCGGTGAGTTCGGAGGAGGTCAAACGCATCCTCAAGCTGCACCTCCGCTGAGGGCACCAGGCAGTCACCGTCCTGCGGGGATCACTCCTCCGGGACGAACTTCTCGTGGCCTTCCTTCTTCTGGTCCTTGAGGGAATCGACGATGGTTTCCACGTCCTCGATCTTGCCGTTGAGGAACGCTTCCTCCACCTCGCAGAGGGAGGCGACCAGCTTGGCCATCATCTTCTTGTAGGTGGCCAGCGCCTTCGCCTTCTCCGCGGGATCGGTGATGTTCTTTACCATCTGCGGCACTTCGGAAAGGCTCTGGATGGCGTAGGTCTGGGCCTCGCGGGCGAGTTCCGCGCCCTTCGCCGGGTCGGTCTCCTTGCGGAACGCCTTGTAGGCGTCGTCCATCTTTTCCATCTGCTCATGCACCTTGTTCGGCTCGGCGGCGGATGCGCCCACCGGGATCAGGGCGAGGGCGGCGAAAACGATCGAGAATATGGGGTTCTTCATACGTCACCTCCACTACGGCCCAAGCCCCTCCGCTTTTCAACGGAAAGTTTTCCGGCGGGACACCTTCGGAGTTGGATGTCCGGCGCGCACCGTCCAATCTCCCGGCGTGGCCGCCAAACCGAAAGCATCCCCGAAATCCGGCAACTTCTTCGCCATCGTCGGCACCGACGAAGGCTTGGTCCGGGAAAAGGCGCTCCACCTCCACAATGAGCTGACCGGCGGCGTGGACGACGGCTTCACCCACGAGACGATCGACGGCATCGCGGACAACTCGGACTCCGCCTATGAGATCTGCGCCTCCACCGTGCAGGCACTGCTGACCATCCCCATGTTCGGCGGGGACAAGGTGGTCTGGCTGCGCAACGCCAACTTCTTCGCGGACACCGTGACCGGCCGCTCCCAGCGGACGGAGGCCGGCATCGAGGCGCTCCGTGCCACTTTGGAAAAAGGCCTGCCGGACGGCGTGAAGTTCCTCCTCACCGCCATGGGCGTGGACAAGCGGCGCGGCTTCTGGAAGTTCATCGAAAAGACGGCGGACGTGCAGACCTACGACCGCATCGACACCTCCCGCGACGACTGGATGGATCAGGTCGGGCACCTCGTCTCGAAGCGCTCCGCGGAACTCGGCCTGAAGTTCGAGCCGGACGCGCTGGAACTCTTCGTCCTGCTCGCGGGGGAGCAGTCCCAGCAGATCGGCAACGAGCTGGAGAAGCTGGACCTTTTCCTCGGCGAAGAACGCCGCACCGTCACGGAGGAAGACGTCCGCCAGATGGTGCCACTGAGCCGGGCCGCCGTCGTTTTCGAAATCGGAAAATCGATCCAGAAAGGCGACGCCCTCCGCGCGATCGAGCTGATCGACCAGCAACTGGAGGCGGATGAATCCGCCATCGGCATCATGCGCGCCTCCGTGATCCCGACGATCCGCAACCTCTACATGGCAAAGCTCATCGTGGAGAAACTCAACATCCCGGCTGGCAACTACCAGTCGTTCGCCGGCGGGCTGAACCGGCTTCCGGAGGCGGACCGCGCGTGGCTGCCGCAGAAAAAGGACGGCTCCGGCGTGAATGTCTTCCCCATTTTCCTCGCGGTCCAGAGCGCCGGAAACTTTGAGCTGGGCGGACTCCAGCAAGTCTTGGAGGCGACGCTGACCGCTGACCAGGCCCTGGTCACCACCGGCCTCGACCACCGCCTCATCCTGCACCGCCTGATGGCCCAGATCGCCGCGGCGAGAAAGTCACGCCGGTGAGAAGGTAGTGGCGTGGCAATCCCTACAACGCCGCCACCACGCCCATCACCCGGTCCACGTTCAGCTCCTCCTGGCAGCGCAGGTCCATGGGGCATTTTTCGAGGAAACACGGCGCGCATTCCACGTGGCGGCGGGCGATGCCGTGCTGCCTGCCGAGCGGCCTGCGCGAAGTGGGGTCTCCGGGGCCAAAAAGGGTCACACAGGTGGCCCCGGCGAAGGCGGCCACGTGGGGCAGAGAACTTTCCGAGGCGATGACCACCTGATGTGCGGCGAACAGATCGAGCGCGCCCGCCAGTGGCCGGGCCTCCAGAAACCGTTCGCTCTCCCCCAGCTTTTCCGCCAGCAGCCTGCCCTTTCCACGGGTGCCGGACAGCCCGGCGATGGTCAGCTTCGCGCCTTCCGCCTTCAGCGCACCGGCCAGTTCCACCCAGCGGTCCAACGGCCACTCATAGGTCACGCCCAGGTCGGAGTCCGGGCAGAGCATGACATTCCCGGCCACCGGAGGCGCGACGCTTTCCAGAGGAGCGAAAAACTCCGGCCGTGAGGTGATGACGCCCAGCTTCTCCACCAGCGAAAGGTAGAATCGGACGCGGTGCTCCACCGGTCCCGGTTCCTTCACCTGGTTCACCGGGTGGGTCATCACCTTCCGCAGCGCCTTGGTTTCCGGCCCGATGCGTTTGGCGATCTGCGCGCGGACGATGATGTCCGCCGCGGTGCCAGGCTCCCAGACCAAGGCCCCGGACCAACCCCCTGCAATCCCGGCGGCCAGCTCCTTCACATCCGGCTTCGGGGGAAAGCCCGTCACGCGGATGCCGGTGATCCTTTCCCAGAAAGGCACCTGCCGTTCCTCGCAGAGTACGCCGACCGCCAGACCGGATGCCACCAGCGCCCTCACCGCGGGTACGGAGAAACACGCTTCATCCCACCGGACCGGCGCGGCCACCAGCATCTGTCCCTTCGTCGTCGTACCACTCACGTCCCGCCATCCTATGGCGGACCACCGGCGGAGGAAACAGAATTCCATATCCGCGCCAGCCCGGAAAATATTCCTCTCCCCTGTCACAAACCCACAGCCGGTTTCGTCATCAGGGTGTATGAACGAAGACACCGGCACCCCGAAGGCCCGCATTGAACACTGGAAAACCGCACCGGACACCATGAAAGCCATGATCGCCCTGGAAGGCGCGGTCCGTTCGTCGGGCATCGACCCGAAACTCTATGAGCTGATCAAGCTCCGCGCCTCCCAGATCAACGGTTGCGCCTACTGCATCGACATGCACTTCAACGATCTGCTGAAAGGCGGAGAAAGCGCCCAGCGGCTGAACCTGCTGCCGGTGTGGCGGGAAGCACCCCACCTCTACACCCCGGCGGAGCGGGCCGTGCTGCGCTGGACGGAGGCACTGACCAACCTGCCCGGCGGCCATGTGACCGACGCGGACTTCGCGGAACTCCGCGCGCACTTCAGCGAGAAGGAGATCCCCGAACTCACTCTCGCCATCGCCACCATCAATGCATGGAATCGTTTCGGCGTGGGCTTCCGCCTGCCCGTGGCACCACTGAACTGAAACCACCGTCCCCTTCCCTCATGTCCACGACCGACGAGTGCCGCCCCCTGCTTTTCAGCATCGCCTACCGCATGCTCGGCCGCGTGACGGAGGCGGAAGACATGGTGCAGGAAACCTACCTCCGCTGGCACCGGCTGGAGGATGCCTCCACCATCCGGGAGCCGAAGGCATGGCTCACCACCACCATCACCCGCCTGTGCATCGACCAGATGCGCTCCGCCCGCCGCCAGCGGGAGGAATACGTCGGCACCTGGCTGCCGGAGCCTATCTTCGGGGAAAGCGACGGCTCCCCCGCCGCCTTGGCAGACTCCCTGGGCACCGCCTTCATGATGATGCTGGAGGAACTGTCGCCGGTGGAGCGCGCCGTGTTCCTGCTGCGGGAGGCCTTCGGCCATGACTATGACGCCATCGCGGAGATCGTTGGCAAGTCCGCCGCGAACTGCCGCCAGATGGTCTCCCGGGCGAAGACCCGGCTCGGCACCATGGAACAACCCGGCCCCACCGCCACGGAGGAGGCGGAACGGCTGGTCGCGGAATTCATCCAGGCGACACAGACCGGAGAGCTGTCCGACCTGATCTCCATGCTCACGGAGGATGCCGTCCTCTACAGTGACGGCGGCGGAAAGGTCCGCGCCGCCATCCTGCCGATCTACGGTCCGGACAAGATCGGCCGCATGTTCATCGGCCTGCGGCGTTTCCATCCGGACAGCCCGCCGCCGGCGAGGTTCGTCCGCATCAACGGATCACCCGGGGTCATCATCCGCGGCGGGGATGGCAATCTCAGTGCGATGACCTTCGCCTTCGGCGGCGGAAAGCTGAAGGCCATCTACATCGTCCGGAATCCGGACAAGCTGGCGGGCGTGGAGCCGTGAACGTAGGTCAATCCCCCAGCTCGGCCATCGCGGCACGGATGGCCTGCCGCACCTCCGGATCCCCGTAGAAAGGCCCGGCACCCGGGCCGCCGGTGGTGTGCGTTTCCACCAACAGCAGTTCCCCATTCTTCAGGATGAAGGTGGGATGTCCGCTATCCCCGGGGATGAGGTGCCGGCGGTAGACAGGATCAATGGACGGCACCCAATCGAACGCGATGCCTTTCCCGAAAACCTCCCTCACCTGGTGGATGGAAGCGGTGAGTGTCTGGTCCGTGGTGATGACGGGCGTGCCCGGCGTGACATCCGCCGGGCTGGCGAAGCGGTAGGCCTTGTAGCCTGACGGCAGGCGCATGTTCAGCTTCCCCACCGCGATGTCACCGACACCGGCCAGCACCTTGTGGGAGACGATGAACCGTTCCTCCGGCTGGCCCAACCGGTCATGGAAGACGGCGGGCGTATGGGCGTCCCGGATGTAGTGCGCGGCCATCACCACATGGGAAGGCGAGATGAGCGTGGCGCAACGCGTGTCATTCCAGGAGATCCCGGAGAAATCGAGCGGCGCGGCCCAGTTGTTCTTCCGGGGGGATTCCGCCTGCGTCTGATAGTATTTGAAAAGCGTCCCTTTCTCCGGCTTCGCGGGCAGCAGCTCCAGCGGGGAGCTGGCGGTGGTGCCGCCCGGCCCCGCGCACGAGGCGAGCAGGACGGCGGGCGGCAAAAGGAGGAAGGCGGCTTTCATCTCCGGGAGAAAGGGAGGCGGCATCACTCCGCGACATCCCCCAGCACCAGCAGGGATCCCGCATACCAGACCGCCTTGGCATACGGCTCCGGATTCGCCTCCATCTTCTTGAGATTCTCCCCGGAGAGGATCTTCGCCTTGTCCGGCATCTTCCCGGTGAGCGTCACGGAGATGGTGTGACGGTCGGCGGACGGAGAGGAGAACAGGTCCATCTTCCCGAGACGGTGGTAGGTGCAGTACTTGTCGAAGAGCAGGGCTTTCTTCGGAGCCAGTTCATCCACCTTGATCTCCACTTCCCCGCCATCCGGGCCAACCAGTCCATAGACCTGCGCGACGGAACCTTCCAGGATGAACTCGATGGAGGCACCGGCTTCCTCCGCTTTCCAGAATTCCGGCACACGGTTGTGGAATGTCTTCGCCGGTCCGGGCTGGGTGGGATCCTGCTTGGTCCACTTACCCTTCAGCATCGACTGGGTGATGGGGACGATCTTCGCGTTCTCCCAGTTGTCCGCACGGAGCGGTTCCTTCCCGACGAGCTTGTATGGACCGCCCGTGCCGGAGTCCTTCATGGCGGTGAGGCTGCGGGCGATGACCGTCTGGTAGACCTCATGGCCGGTGTCATTCGGGTGGACGGAGTCGCCGGTGAAGTAGCGCTGCCCGGGCTTCGCCGGGTCCGGCTTGCCGGTGAAAATGAGCGATCCATCCAGGACCTGCTTCGTCACCTCCGGGCCGAAGGCGATGCTGGGGATCTGGTAGTGGTCCGCCACACCCTCCATGGCGGTGGCCACCGTGGTGAACTTCCCATCCTTGTAGGCGGGAAGCATCGGTTCGGACAGGGTATAGACGAAGCAGATGTCCGTCGTGGGATCCGCCTTCCAGGTCTGGCGGACGATGCCCTCCATGCAGCGCTGGACCTTTTCCGCAGGGCCGCCGTCATTCACCGCGAACTCGACGAACAACAGGTCCGGCTTCTTTGAAATGACATCCTGGTCCGCACGGAAGACCCCCAGATCGGAACCCGTGCCACCGATGGTCGCGTTGATCTCGGACAGCTTCGCGGCGGGATACTGCTCCTTCAGCCACTTCAGCGACTTCACCCGCCAGCCGTTCGCGGCGGTGATGCTCCCCCCCAGATAGCCGACCCGGACTTCCTCGCCCTTCTTCAGCTTGTCGAAGAAGTTCGGCAGCCCGCCGCGGATGGACAGTTCGTTGGCCGTTGCCTGCTCCTGGGCATGCAGTGGCGCGATGGCGGCAACCGCCGCGGCGATGATGGGAAGGATTCGCATGATCGGAGTTCTGGCTGCTGGTGGCGGACTTGTCCAGCGGGCACGGACACCACTTCCGGGTGATTGTGCGGACGCCATGGATCATGCAAGCTCCCCGGATGAAACTGCTGGCCGGATCTTTCCTGGTGTTGTTGGGCGGCATGGCGTGCGCTGGCGATGCCGACCGTGTGCTGAAGACGCCGGATCTCATCGCCTTCTGGGATTTCCAGGAACCGGCGGGCAGTCCGCGCGTCTCCAAAGGCGGCACGCAGGCCCTCTCGCTGGTGGAGAAGAAAGGCGGGGTCGCGCGGGTGGATGGCGGAGTCTTCGGCCCCCACGCCGCGGAAATCGCCTACGGCCAGCGTTTCCAGATCGACCGCAAGGATGTGGGGCCGCTCGACCTCCATGGAAAGGAAGCACAGGTGACCGTGGTGGCCTGGGTGAAGCGGCGCGACAAGCAGGCCTGGCAGGCCATTGCCGGACTTTGGGATGAAACCCGCGCGAAGCGGCAATACTGCCTCTTCCTCAACGCACCCACCGCCACCCGGGCGGATGAAATGAAACGCTACCCGGTGGACAACCGCATCCACGGCCATGTTTCCGCCATCGGCGGGGGCACCCCCGGCAACAAATACTGCATCACCTACTCCAGTGGGGCCACGAAGATCCCCTTCGGCGAATGGCAGTGCCTGGCGATGAGCTATGATGGAAAGGCTTCCCGGGTTTTCGTGAACGGGAAGCTGGATGCCTGGGAGCTGAGGAATCCATTCCCCTACGCCGACGGCATCTTCGACGGCGGCGCGGATGGCGCGGACTTCACCGTTGGCGCGGTTCACCGTGGTGGTTCCTGGGGGAATTTCTTCGGCGGTACCATCGGTGGCCTGGCTGTTTTCAAGCGGGCGCTGGCGGAGGAGGAGATCGCCGCACTGGCGGAGGCCGGACGCTGAGATTGCTTGAAGGATGGAATGGGAGGGCATCGTATGGCATCCCTTCCCATGAAACTCATCCCGCTTCTTTTCCTCGCGTCCGCCTGCGCTCTGCAGGCCGCCGAACCCATCGTCGTAAAGCTGTGGCCGGACGGCGCCCCGGAGCCCGCCGAATTCACCATCGGGCCGGAAAAATCCATCCCGCCGAAGAACGAAACCGACGTCCTGCGGGTGACGGATGTCAGCGACCCGACCATCTCCATCTACAAGCCGGAGAAACCGAACGGCACCGCCGTGCTGGTGGCACCGGGCGGCGGTTACAACATCCTCGCCATCGAGCATGAAGGCACCCAGGTCTGCGAATGGCTGAACACACTGGGCGTCACCGGTGTGCTGCTGAAATACCGCGTGCCCGACCGCAAGGGCACCAAGCAGGGCGAAATCCCGCTCCAGGACGCCCAGCGGGCGATGGGCATCGTCCGCCACCGCGCGGCGGAGTGGGGCATCAAGCCGGACCGCATCGGCATCCTTGGCTTTTCCGCCGGCGGCCACCTCTGCGTCATGACCACCCTGCATGCGAACGAGCGGACCTACCAACGCGACGCCGCACTGGAAGCGGAGAACGCCACCCCCAATTTCTCGATCCCAGTCTATCCGGCCTATCTGACGGAGAAGGATTCCTTTGTCCTCAAGCCGCAGTTCACCGTGACCCCACAGTCACCCGCGATCTGTCTGGTCCATGCGCATGACGACCGCATCACCTCCGCGGGCAGCGCGCTGCTTTATCTTGAATACAAGAAACTGGGCCTCCCTGCGGAACTCCACATCTACGTGAAGGGCGGTCATGGCTATGGCATGAAAAAATCCGGCCAACCGGTGAACAGTTGGCCGGATCGTGTGGGAGACTGGCTCAAGTCCAGCGGACTCCTCGATTAAGGGGAGACCGCGTTGTCAACCACCGCCCTGATGAATGCCTTCGGCTGGGCGGTGGTGGAGGTGGACAGGCGGAAACTCTTGTACTCCCATCCGCTGCTGAGCGCCGGGGTGGTGGTGAGCGGCGAGGCCAGCGGGACCACATCCGGGCCGGTCGTCCAGTTCGCCAGGTCATAGCTGCCCTGGATCCGGTAGGTGATTCCGTCCACCTGCGTCGAGATGCTCGGCCCGGTGGTCGCACTGAACGTCGCCCCCGTCCGCACCGGGATGGTGAGGGTGTAGTAGTTGGTCCCCCCTACATTGCTGATCGCGTGGATTTCCTTCGAGCTGCGGACCCCGCTCATCGGGTTCCCGTCGAGTGCGAAATCCAGGAAATTCAGGCGACCGTCGCCGTTCGCATCGACGTTGCGCCCCGTGAGACCCGAAGGAACCCCCGGGAAGGACGAAACCCAGGATGGAAACGGATCCACATAGGGCACCCCTTGGGAAACCCGGAGGTTGTCCAGACCAACGACCCGGGTTTCATTTGCAGGCTTGGACACCCCCCAGAAAAGGGTGTGGGCAGGCATCTGACGGCGGAACCTGAGGTTTGCAACGGAACCGGTTTCCCCAGTCCTCCGGTTGGTCACGGTCGCCTTGTAGGTAAAGGTGAGGGGGTTGACCTCGATCTGGAATGAATACGTGTCTGTCTGCAACTGGTAGAAAGGGACTCCACTCGATTGCATGTTTTTCGGCACATAGTAATTGGGGGATGATGACGTGCCGATGAAATTCGCGGGATCGAAATCGAAGAAATGCCAGTAAGGCTGATCTCCAATGTTGATCGTCTTGTTCGTTCCGCCCTCGGGCAAATCGGAATTGAACACACGGTTGGTGCCGTCATTTCCCCCCACCACCCCCACCATCCAGGTCAGATTGGTGCTTTCACCCGGATTCGGCCCCAGGTTGGATCCGGCACCTGCAGGTCCGTCCGCCCCAATCTGGATGCGGTCAGAGAAAGAGTTCACGGTTCCCGATCCGTCGATGGTCTTGTAATCGAATTTCACCGTGTACGGCTGGCTCATGTCCACCACCGCCGGATCCGGCCTCCTTCGTGTCCCTTGATCAGCCCCGACCTCCGTCCGGTGGAAAATCTGTAGGTATCTCCCCGACCCCGGGGTCAGCTCAACGCCTGGTTGGCTGGACACAAAGGCTCCCGAAGTGCCGGTTTCCTCAAGTTCATACCATCCGGATTTCCAGCCGAAACCATCATCATTCACCTCGACGAAGTTCTTGCTCATGTCATCCCCCGCCGTGTTCGGCTGGGAGGGCGGCGGGGTGAGATAGGGGGTGTTTCTGGTGACCGCCTGCAGATTCCAGCCGTAGCGGATCTCGTCCAGGTAGAAAGTCTGCGGGGATCCCGAGGTGCCGTGCGCCACGACTTCGAACCGCTTTCCTTGGTTGAATTCCCAGCTGCCGACCGATTGGGTGCCTGAAATCTTCACGGTGACCTGATTGGCGGCGGAGCCGATCGTCGCGTTGTTCAGCACCGAATCCAGACCACCGGCTGAGATGAAGTTGGCGTACTGGGCCTCCGTGAGCGCCCACATATCCGCCTTGGCAAAGCGGGAGTAGAATCTCACCGCAGCACCCGAACCGGATCCCAGCGTGGGTTTGCTGAGTGTGATCGTTTTTGTCGAGGTATCCACCGCGGTGACAACCGTACCGGGGTCGATGCCGGTTCCTTCAACGAGTTGCTCCACCCGGATCGCAGGGATGACGTTGATACCCTCCAGGACGTCGGGGATGCGGTCCACCGTCATCGTGTTCGACGACGTGTTGAACGTGCCCCGGACCGGGCTGATGTTGCGCAGGGTGATCGTGATGTCAGAGGACGCCGTGACGGTCGCATTGTTGCTCACCGTGGCGGTGGTGGCGGTGGGTTTTCCCGTCACCAGGGTCCCGGCGGGAAGGTTCGCATGGGTGACGAGATGTCCCACCGCGAGCGCGTTGCCCGACGGAAGGTTGGTGAGGGTGTTGCTTCCCGCCGTCGTCCGTGCGGGGGAGGTGTAGGTGCGGTCCAGGACGATGGTGGCGGAGGTGAGTGGCGCCGGACCCGCGACCGGCGGGTCCACCGAGGTGTTCATCGACTCGGCGGTCGTGTTCTGGTTGATGAGAACGGTCCGGGTCGTGACACTCCCGTCGGTGGTGGTCACCAATCCGGTGACAATCGCATTGTCCGGGATTCCGGAACCCGGGGCACCTTTGATGAGGTGGCCCACTTCCAGTCCGCCTGGGAACGCGGTGGCGGTCGTCGGGAGCACCAGGCTGTTCGAGCCGCTCGTGTAGTTGAAGCTTCCGCTGGCACCACCGATCGAATTCCCCACCTGGGTGAATCTACCCACCATCAGGTAGGTGGTGTTCGCCGCCAGACCCTGGGTCGCCGGACTTGGCGAAGACGTGTAGTTGTTCACCTGGTAGCCCAACCGCGGCTGCGCCAGCGTGGTGGAGGCGGGGCTGGCCGGTCCATCCGCATGCATCTCAAAAGCGCTTCCTGCGGTATTGCCCCCGATACGGATCTCGGCCCGGGCTGCTGCCAAGGTGCTGATCGAGGTGAAATTGACGAGGTAACTGCAATAGAACCGGTGGTAGTAGTCGAACGAGGTGTCGCCCACCGCCCTTCCGCCGTCGATCATGATCGCGGTGGCGGTGGCTCCGGAGTTGAATCCGCTCGCCCGCAGCTTTTTACCCCCTGCCGACGCCAGCGCTCCGAACTGCAGGCCGCCATCCTGAATGAGGAACGCATCATTATACGCCGTTCCCAGGGACGTATAACGCCCCGACAACCCGTAGCCTCCCGAAAAGGTCGCCGTTGTCGAAATGGTCGAGATGTTCGGGAACACCCTGCCGGTGGGATTGTTGTCGAAATTCTCGAAAATGAACGCGGTCGAGGGTTGGGCATGCGCGCGGGGCAGCAGCGATAGCGCTGCTGACGACCCGACGACGGCAAGCACCGCCCGGGTCAGATAGGAACCGGATTTTTTCATAGGGTTTTTTGGAAATGAACCGAGAAGCCAAATTTGGAGCATTTCCGGCACATTTCAACATCGGAAGTGTCGTCATGAATCGCCGTCTCCCGATGAACGCGGACTCCTGGGCCGCCAAACGCTTTCAAACGATCGTTACCTTGACGCTGCCGGGATCTGGATTTAGAAGTCTTTTCGTATGCACAAGTCTCTGATTTTCAAAATTTTGCCCCTTTCATGTGCGATGGCGGGCGCGGCGGAGGTCCATGACCTCGTCATCTACGGTGGAAGCTCGGCGGCGATCGCGGCGGCGGTGCAGGTCAAAAAAATGGGCGGATCCGTGATCATCATCGAGCCAACGGACCGGATCGGCGGCCTGACCACCGGAGGCCTCGGCCAGACGGACATCGGCAACAAGCAGGTCATCGGCGGCATTTCCCGGAAGTTCTACCAGGATGTGAAGTCCTGGTATGCCCGGCCGGAGGCTTGGACGGCGATGCCCCAGCCCCAGGGCAACTTCAAGGGAGATGGACAAAGCGTGACGGAAGCAAACGAAGACACCCAGTGGGGCTTCGAGCCGAGCGCGGCGCTGGGCATCTACAAGAACTGGGTGAAGGAGTTCAACCTGGAGATCGTCTACAACGAGCGGCTGGACCGCACGGGTGAAGGGAAAGCGACGGACCGCGGCGACGGCTTCTGGGTCGCCAAGCCCGGCACCGTCGGCAAGGGTGTGGTCAAGGAGGGCAACAAGATCACGGCGATCGTGATGGAGTCCGGCAAGAAATATGAGGGCAAGGCGTTCATGGACGCCACCTATGAAGGTGACCTGCTGGCGGTGGCCGGCGTGGGCTTCACCGTCGGACGCGAAGGGAAGGCCGTCTATGGAGAGACGCTCAACGGCGTCCAGATCGCCAAGTCCACCCACCACCAGATCGTCAAAGGCGTCGATCCCTACGTGAAGGCGGGGGACCCGTCCAGCGGCCTGCTCTTCGGCATCGACCCGAAAGGTCCGGGAGAGGAATACGCGAGCGACCACCGCATCCAGGCCTACTGCTTCCGCATGTGCCTGACGAACCATGACCCGAACCGGATCCCGTTCAAGAAGCCGGAACCCTACAACGAGGGATGGTATGAGCTCCTTTTCCGCAACTACGAGGCGGGCTACACCGGCACTCCGTGGATCAACTCCTCCATGCCGAACAAGAAAACGGACACCAACAACCGCGATGGCGTGGCGTCCGACTTCATCGGCCAGAACTACGAATGGCCGCAGGGTTCCTATGACGAGCGCAAGAAGATCCGCGAGGCCCACCTGAACTACCACCAGGGCCTGATGTGGTCGCTGGCGAACCACCCGCGCGTGCCGGAGAAGGTCCGCAACATCGTCTCCAAATGGGGCATGACCAAGGATGAGTTCCCGGAAGGCGGAGGCTGGCAGGAACAGCTCTATGTCCGTGAAGGCCGCCGGATGATCTCCGACGTGGTGATGACGCAGCAGTATTGCCAGCAGTTCGAGCGCGCGGAGGACTCCGTCGGCATGGGCGCCTACAACATGGACTCCCACAACACCCAGCGGTATGTGACGAAGGACGGCCACGCCCGCAACGAGGGCAACATCGAGGTCGGCGTGAAGCCCTACCCCATCAGCTACAAATCCATCATCCCGAAGGAAGATGAGGCGTCCAACCTGGTGGTGCCCATCGCCCTCAGCTCCAGCCACATCGCCTTCGGCAGCATCCGGATGGAGCCGGTGTTCATGATCCTCGGCCAGAGCGGCGCGACCGCCGTGATGCACGCCATCAAGGAAGGTGTCTCCCTCCAGAAGGTGGACTACGCGAAGCTGAAGGAGCGCCTTCTCGCTGACAAACAGGTCCTCGACCACGCCTCCAGCGGCAAGCGCCCGGGGATGAACGCTTCCTCGAAAATGGACGGCGTCGTCGTGGATGAGTCGAAGGCGAGGTTCGAAGGCTCCTGGGAAGTGAGCACCATCCCCGGCGGTGTGGATGACGGTTACCGCCATGACGGTGGCACCAAGGACGGCAAGTCGAAGGCCACCTTCGACCTCACCTCCCTCGAGGAGGGCGAGTACTCCGTGCAGATCGCCGGCGTGCCGAACAACAACCGCTCCTCGAAGACCAAGGTCGCCATCATTGTGGGCGACCAGACCACGGCCCACACCGTGGACCAGCGCCCCGCACCCCAGATCGACGGCATCTGGGCGGAAGTCACCAAGGTGAACCTCAAGGAAGACCAGCGCGTTTCCGTCGTCATCAGCAACGAAGGCGCCACCGGATTCGTGATCGCGGATGCGGTCCGTATCCTGAAGAAGTAATCCCATCCCGTTCCCCACAGGCGGCAGGCAACCTGGTTGCCTGCCGCCTCTTTTTTTGGGGTAGGGTAAATCCGGGCACACCTCATCCGCTAAATTTTTAACGAAATGACTTGCCGCCCAGTCCGATTGCGTTAAGAAATTAACGCATGCCCGATTTTTCAGAACTCAGCCGCCGCGAGCGGCAGATCATGGACCTGGTCTTCTCGCTTGGTGAGGCGACGGTGAACCAAATCGCCGAAGGGTTGCCGGATCCTCCCACCCCCATGGCAGTGCGGCGGATGATGCACATCCTGGAGGAGAAGAAATTCCTCAACCGCCGGCAGGAAGGCCGGGAGGTGGTCTATCTGCCGGTGCAGTCAAAGGCGCGGGTCGGGCTGCAGGCGCTGCAGCACGTCCTGGACACCTTCTTCGGTGGCGCGGTGGATGAGGCGCTGGCCGCGCACTTCTCGAAGAAGCGGGACGTCAGCCCGGAGCAGTTCGCCCGGATGAAGGTCCTCATCGAAGAATCCCGGAAGAAAGGCAACCCATGAACCCGACCGATCTGCTCTCCACCGAAACCGCCCTGCGCGGGCTGGCGATCCTCACCGCCGGGTGCGCGGTGGTCCTGCTGATGCGCACCGCCTCCGCCGCCGCCAGGCACCATGTGCTGCTCTGCACTCTGGTGGCGGCCATCGTCATCCCGCCGGTCGCGGCGGTCCTCCCGAAGTGGAAGGTGGTGCCGCGCTGGCAGCCGGACCCACAGGCCGTGGCACCACTGCCGGAGCCGGTCTATCCCACCGCCATGGATGAAGGTGCCGCTCCGGGCGGAAAGATGTCACGCACCATCCCCTCCTCCGCCCTCCCGGCCAAGGGATCATCCGCCGTTTCCCCGGTACACACGGCATCCCTCTCTTGGAAAGAGTCCGCCGCCATGGCCTGGCTGGGGGGCACGGCCATCATGCTGGCCTCCTCCCTCGGCGGCATGCTCCTGCTCCGGCGGTTGGGCAAGCGCGCCATCCGCTGCGAAGCCGGCCCCCTTCATGATGCCGTCCGCACCCTCGCCCGCAGACATGGGCTGCGCCGGAAAATCGACGTCCTGATTTCCCGGGAAGACCGGATGCCTATGGTCTGGGGCGTTTTCCGTCACCGCCTCCTGCTGCCCGCCTCCGCCGCCACATGGCCGGAGCACAAGCTGCGGATCGTCCTGCTGCACGAACTCTCCCACCTCCGGCGGCACGACCCCGCATCGCTCCTCGTCGCCCGCCTTGCCCTCGCTATCCATTGGTTCAATCCGCTCGCTTGGGTGGCCCACCACCAACTCCGCACCGAGCAGGAATCCGCCTGCGATGACCTCGTCCTCTCCCGCGGTATCGCCGCGCCGGACTATGCGGAGGAGATGCTGGATTTCTCCGCCAACCTTCCCTCCGCCCCGGCCCTTCTCCCTGCCACCATGATGCTGCGCGGCGGTGGCCTGGAGCGGCGCATCCGCGCCATCCTGGATGGAACACTCAACCGCCGCCCGCTTTCCCCACGCGGCGCGGGGAACATCGTGCTGCTGGCCACCCTCCTCGCGGCTCCCTTCGCCATTCTCGGTGCGGCGGACCTCATCATGAAGCCCGCTGTGAGGGGCCGCATCCTCGACCGCAATGGCATCGTCCTCGCGGAGACAAAGGAAGAAGGAAATGTCCGCCATTATCCATTCAAGGCGCTTGGAGTGCATCTCATCGGCCTGAGCAATCCGAATGCCGGTGGCAAAGGGACCGCCGGGATCGAGGAGTCGTATGATGCGGAACTCCAAGCCGGGCAGGATGTGAAAACGACCATGGATGCCCGCATCCAGTCGGTGGTCGAAAACACGCTGCGGGAGTCCGGCATCGGCCGTGGAGCGGTGGTGATCCTGGACCCGGCGAATGGCGACGTGCTGGCCAGCGCGTCCATCCCTTCATTCGATCCCGGGACATTCACCGATCCACCCCACTACGACAAGTTGAGGGACTCGAGGATAAAGCCGTTCCTCAACCGTGCGATCACCGCGTTCGCTCCCGGTTCGACCTTCAGCATCGTCCCCTCACTCGCAGCCTGCCGGAGCGGCCATGAAGACAAACGGCATGGATGCGGGGCCACACCGTTCGGACCGCACCATGTGTCGTGCTGGCTTTACAACAAGAGCAGGGATTCCCACGGGGAGCAGAACTTCCCGGAGGCGTTCGCCAATGGCTGTGGCAGCTATTTCCACAGACTGTCGGTGGATATTGGGATCGAACAGATGTCCGTCACCGCGGATCTCCTTGGTCTCGGCCGTGTCTCCGGCATCAGGCTTTCGGGAGAAGCTCCCGGGACGTTCCGGCCGAAGTCACCGGAAGGAAAACCGGTCTCGGATGTGGAGACCTGCTTCATCGCAATGGGCCAGGGCCATGCCTCCGCATCCCCGCTCCAGATGGCATCGATGGTGGCCACGGTCGCAAATGGCGGAAAGGTGTTCACCCCGCGCATCGATCTTTCGGTGCCCGTCTCGATGACGGCAGACCTGCAGGATCATGGCATCACCGCAAAGCGGATCCAGGAGCTACAGGAAGCCATGGTGGAGTATGTCGAAGGTCCTGTGGGGCGGAGGCTTCACAGCGGGAAAGTGGTGATCGCGGGGAGAAGCGGCACCGCGCAAACCGTGGACCACGGCATGAAAAGCCACAATGCCTGGACCATCGGCTACGCCCCTGCGGAGGCCCCCCGCTACGCCATCGCCGTCATGGTCCAGCACGGAGGTTCCGGAGCCGGTGTCGCCGGGCCGATCGCCCGCCGGATCCTCGAAGCCATCACCGATGATCCGCCACCACCCGCCGCCCAGGAGCCGAACGAAGGACACATGCGTCGTGTGGAGTCCGAGGACATGCTCCACATGACGCCGTGAGCGGCATTCCTACTTCATCTCCGCGATTCCCGGCGGCGTTCCGTAACCGGCAAACTTCGCGCGGCTGCCCTCTTTCGGCAGGTAGAAGTCATAGACGCCATAGCCATTCGCCTGCTTGCCACGGTAGGACCGCCCGTCCGTCGCATTGATCATGACCGGCCGCTTGTCCTTCTTTTCCCGGCCCAGATAGATGGCCACGTGGGTGATGTTCACCGCCCTGCCGTCGGACGGCGTGTAGGTGCCTTCCCAGAAAAGCAGGTCTCCCGGCTTCAGCGCGGCGAGCGACGGATGATCCAGCGTCAGCGGAGCACTGGGCGTCTCATGGAGGCGGCCCGCTTCCTTCAGCCACAGGTATTGGTCGGCGGAGGTGCGCGGCGGCTTCAGGCCCGCCTTGTTCATCACGAAATACATCGCGCCGGAACAGTCGAACCCGCCATCCGCCGGACTCGATCCGCCGAACTTGTACGGCAGCCATGGCGACTCCTTCGCCACGGTGATCGCCCCTTCGATCAACTTCCTGCGGTCCTCCGGAAGCGTCTCGAAATCGAGCAGGTCGGTGGTGGCGATGACCGCCGGTTGTCCGTGCGGGCTCTTCTTTCCCGCCTCCGCGCCTTCCGTCGGCGCGCTCTCCGTGGCTGGCTTCGCCACCTTTCCGTCCAGTTTGGCGACCTTCTTCACCGCCAGATCCGCCTTTGCTTTGGGGGTGCTGGTCGTGGCCGCCGTCTTCGGCTTTGAAGGCGCGGCCTTCTTCTTCGCCGTCTCCGCATGCAGCGGCAGCACGGCGAGAACCAGCAGTGCGAGACAAGCCTTCATCTAACAACCGTAAGCCGGGCGGACACTCCGCGCAACCTGCGATCGCCTAACGGAAAATAAGGCCCTCCACCGCTTCCAGTACGGCTTCCGGGGTCAGGTCCATCAGCACCCCGCCCGGAGCCACAACCGACTCGGTGCGAGGGGATCCCGGCGGCCACGGGCCGAAACGCGAGGGCGAGGTGGGGCCGAAAATGGCCAGCACCCGGTTGCCGAGGGCAGCGGAAAGATGCATCGGTCCGCTGTCATTTCCGATGAAAGTCGATTTCTGGCGGACCAGCTCGATCATTTCATCCATCGGGCATCCGGTCAGGTTGAGGAAGCGCCCCTCCGGGATGTCCCCGCCGGGTGATGCCGGTTTTCCCGCACACCATGCCACCCGGCTGCCAGGGATGTGCTGCCAGATGAGGTGGGTCAGTTGGTCGAACTTCGGCCACTCCTTGCCCACGCCGCGGCTGTCCGTGAAAATGACGAACAGCTTCCGGGGATCTTCATCAAAGAACGATGCCCATGGGAAGGACGGTCCTGCGTTCAGTTCCAGCGGGTAGTGGATTTCAGGATCGAGCGCCGCGGCTTTCAGGAAGCCCTGGAGGATCGGCACCGCATGATGCGGCCCTTCTCCGGCGGGCAGGTCCACGGTTTCATCATAGAAAAGCGAGGCACCCTCGCGGCTGTCCGCACGCCCCCACTTCTGCCGCGCCTTCGCGGCGGCGATCATCAATCCGGAGCGGGCGAGACCCTGCATGTCCCAGGCGAGATCGAACTTCCGGCCCCGCAGTTCCTTCATCACGTTACACAAGCCGCGGACGCCTTCCTTGCGGTGGTAGTGGATGGTTTCGTGGATAAACGGGGCGGCCTCCACCAATCCGGCGAAGCGGTCCCGCACCACCCAGGTGATCCGGCAGTCCGGCCACTGGCGGGCCACGTTCTGCACCACCTGGAGTCCGTGCACGATGTCGCCGAGGGACGACGGCTTGATGACCAGCAGGCTTTTCGGGGTCGCGGGCTTCTCGTTTCCGGGCACGGACGCAGGCTTGCTTCCCCCCATCCGGCCTGCAATCCTAAAGGCCCGCCGCGACCGACAAACGGCCGCTTTCCTTGCCCATGATGAAATTCGATCCCAACGAAATCGCCGCCCTCCAGCTCGATCTCACCGCCCGCTGGCACGAAGTCGATCCCGCCGCCACCGGCGACGGATTCCTCCTGTTGGTGCAGGAAAATCATCAACGGAACTTCCAGCTCTGGCACGAGGAAGACATCGCCCGCCGGGATGACCTGGGATCCGAACGGGTCCACCAGGCGAAGCGCGCCATCGACCGCTACAACCAGGAGCGGAACAACTTCATCGAAAAAATGGACGAGGTGCTGGTCCGCGAGCTGGAACCCGCGGAGTCCGGCGTCCCCCGCAACTCGGAGACTCCCGGCATGATCATCGACCGGCTTTCCATCCTCGCCCTCAAGGATTTCCACATGAATGAGGAAACAGAGCGGACGGATGTCGACGACACCCACCGCTCGAACTGCTCCGCAAAGCTGGCCCGCATCCGCCTCCAGCGCTCCGACCTGACGCAGAGCCTGTCGGAACTGCTCTACGATGTGGCCGCCGGACGGCGGACCTTCGGCGTCTATTACCAGTTCAAGATGTACAACGACCCGGCGCTCAATCCGCAGCTCTACGGAGCGGCGGCAAAGGCGTAACCGCCATGGCGTCCCGCGACCGATCCGTCTCCCTGCACAGCCCCTCCCTCTGGCCCACCTGGGCCGGGGTGTGGCTTTTCCGGCAGCTATGCAAGCTGCCGTGGACCGCTCAGGTGCGCCTCGGCAGGTTCTTCGGCCGCCTCATTTTCCACGTCGTCCGGCTGCGGCGCAAGATCGTCTCCGTGAATCTGGATCTCTGCTTTCCGGAGAAGTCCCGGGCGGAGCGCCACGCTCTCGCGCTCGCCCACTACGAGTCCATGGGCATCGGAATTTTTGAAACCGGGATGGCCTGGTGGGGCCCGGATGAAAAGCTGCCACCCTTCACCATCATCGGCAGGGAGAACCTGGAGGCCGCTTCCGAAGGCGGCCGGGGCGCCTTGCTCCTGACCGCCCATTTCACCACCCTGGAAATCTGCGGCCGCTTCTTCGTGGACAACATTCCCATGGGCGGCCTTTACCGGGAGCCGGACAACCGGGTCATCGCCCATGAGATGTACAAGCACCGGGTGGCCAAGATGAAACCCGCCATCCCCATGGATGACCTCCGCGGCCTGCTGCGCGGCCTCCGGGACGGCGCCACCATCTGGTATGCCCCGGACCAGGGAAAGAAGAGCAAGTTCGCCGCCATCCTGCCGTTCTTCGGTGTGCCGGCGTTGACGAACACCGCCACCAGCAAGATCGCCCAGATGTCAGGGGCCGCCGTGGTACCCTACTTCGGCTTCCGCATGGAGGATGGCAGCTACCGGCTGGAGATCCTGCCCGCTCTGGAGAACTTTCCCACTGATGATGCGAATGAGGACGCCATCCGCATCAACCGCCTGATCGAAGACCAGATCCAGCGCGCTCCGGAGCAATACTTCTGGATGCACCGCCGGTTCAAGCGACGCGGCAAAGGGCTGCCGAATGTCTACCGCTGAGGACCGACAGGACCCACGAAGGGTCCCACGAGGCAAATTACCCCACAACTCCTGATCATCAGGTTAAGATGATAATCCGCGACCTGCGATTATCATTCCGGATCCCACCAACCCACGAGAGTTGGCCGGAAACAAGCACTCCTCCCCCTACCAGCGGATGCCCACAAAAAAGCCGCTCCCTTTTCAGGAAGCGGCTTTCGGAAATCTCAGGAAACCTGATCTCAGTTCGCTGCGGCTGCGACGACGTTCACGCGGCGGCCTTCGCGGTCGAAGGAAACGCGGCCATCGACGAGGGCGAAGAGCGTGTGGTCGCGGCCGATGCCGACACCGACACCCGGGTGCACCTTCGTTCCGCGCTGGCGGATGAGGATGTTACCGGCGATGACGGCTTGGCTGCCGAACTTTTTCACGCCGAGGCGCTTGCTGCGGGAGTCGCGTCCGTTCTTGACGGAACCTTGTCCTTTTTTATGGGCCATGTGTCAGGAGAGGGTGGGAATTTCAGGATTAGCCTGCGATCGAGGTGATCTCGAGGCGGGTGAGGGCACGGCGGAAACCGATGGTCTTGTGGAAACCTTTGCGGCGCTTGAACTTGAAAGCAACGCCTTTCGGGCCACGGAACTGGCTGACGACCTTTGCGGTGACGGAAGCGCCGGCAACCGACGGGGAGCCGATTTTCACGCTGTCGCCTTCGCCAACGAGAAGGATCTCGTCGAAGGTGATTTCGGAATCGACTTCGGCGTCGAGCTTCTCGACGTCGAGTTTGTCGCCTTGTTGGACGCGGTATTGCTTACCGCCGGTTTTGATCACTGCGTAGGCCATGGCCGGATAGGGAAAAGAATTCAGCCCCGCCTTTTCGGACGGGGCGGGGAAGAGAACACGACCCCCGCAGCCGGGCAAGGATTTTTTTTAGAATCTCGCTCTTGGCACGGGCTGGACCTCCCCCCTATGGTCTTGGCAATGCCGAGAATCGCGATTCTGTCTGACATCCACGCAAATTTACCGGCCCTGACCGCGGTCCTGGAAGAGGTGCGGAAGTCCGGGATCACGGAGATCTATTTCGGGGGTGACACGGTGGGGTATGCCGCAAAGGCGGAGGAGTGCGTGGACCTGGTGCGCCACCATGGCGGGCGCAGTGTCCTAGGCAACCATGACTACTATACGAACGCCGTGGTCGCGAATGAGGAGAACATCCCCGGCGGCAACGGCTGGACACACAATCCCGTGTGGGCGGGGGTGGTCCATGCCGCACGTACCCTGAGCCCGGACAATGCCCGCTGGCTGGCGGACCTGCCCGGCTACATGGAGGTTCCCGGCGGCATCCTCAGCCATGCCTCCCTCCACTTCGCCGAGACCTGGCCCTACCTGCATACTTCCGGGGACGCGGCGCCCACCATGGATATTCTGGAAGAGAAGGGCTACGGCATCGGCTTCTTCGGCCATACCCACCAGCAGACGTTCTTCACCCGCCGGTCGGCGGCCGGGGTCATCGCAAAGCGGGTGGACTATTCAAAGATCCTGCTGCCGGAAGGTGCGGTCTGCGCGGTGCTGGTCGGCTCCGTCGGCCAGCCTCGCGATCTGGACGAGCGGGCGGCATGGATCACCTGGGACTCGGACACACGCATCGTCGAGTTCCGCCGGACGCCCTACCCCGCGCTGGAGACGGCACGCCAGATCCTGGAAGCACGCCTGCCGGAAATCTCCGCCATGCGCCTGCTGGATGAGTCCACCGCCAAGCGGTTGCTGAGGCACTGAGAGAGAACAAGGAGGAGAAGTTTTCAGTGTTCAGTTTCAGGAAGAGAAGAGACTGAATAAATCCCTCTCTGGCCTTTGCGCCACCTTCGCGGCCTTTGCGACTTTGCGGTGAATCCTTGATGATTCGCCAATGCCGCCGTAGGACAGGAGTGTCCTACCTCCTTACTCCTTCCGCTTCAGCAGCGGGAACAGCACCACGTCGCGGATGGTCGGTGCGCCGGTCAGCATCATCACCAGACGGTCGATGCCGATGCCGATGCCGCCCGCGGGTGGCATGCCGTGCTCCAGTGTCTCGATGAAGTCATAGTCGATCTTGTGGGTCTCCTCACCGGACTGGACCTCCAGGCGCTCCCGCTGGACGTCGGGGTCATTGAGTTCCGAGTAGCCGGGGGAAATCTCCTGGCCGTTGATGATGAGTTCATAGACCTCCACGGTCTTTCCGCCCGGTGAGACCTTCGCCAGCGGCACCAGCTCGCTGGCGACGTGGGTGACGAAGCACGGGTCGAAGGTCTTCTCCTCCACCAGCTTCTCGAACACCTGCTGGATCACCTCATGGTCCTCCATCTCCGGGGAGATCTGCACGCCCAGTTCCTCGCAGCGCTGGCGGCGGCCTTCCGGTGTGATGGTGAAGAAGTCCGCACCGGCGGCACCGGCGATGAGATCATCATAGCGCGCGCGCTTCCACGGACGGCTGAGGTCGATGGTGCGGGTGACGTTGCCCTCCTCATCCTTGTGCTCGATCTTCAGGCCTCCGCAGAACTTTTCCGCGAGATGGCAGGTCATTTCCTCAACCAGATCCGCCATTTCCTTGAAGTCGGAGAAGGCCCAGTAGGCCTCCAGCATGGTGAACTCCGGATTGTGGCGGCGGGAGATGCCCTCGTTGCGGAAGTTCCGGTTGAGTTCGAAAATTTTGGTGAATCCACCGACCAGCAGACGCTTCAGGAACAACTCCGGGGCGATCCGCATGGTCAGCGGCATGCCGAGCGCGTTGTGGAAGGTCTCGAACGGGCGGGCCGCGGCTCCACCGGCGACGTCCTGCAGCATCGGCGTCTCCACTTCGAGGAAACCGCGGTCCTGGAAGAAACGGCGGATCTCCGCCAGCATCAGCGAGCGGGTCACGAACAGCTTCGCGCTCTCCTCGTTGCCCATCAGATCGAGGTGGCGCTTGCGGTATTTGATCTCACGGTCGGCGACCCCATGCCACTTGTCCGGCATGGGGCGCAGCGCCTTGGAAAGCACGGTGAAGTCGCCGACCTTGATGGTCGGCTCCCCGGTCCGGGTGATGAAGGTTTCCCCCTCGATGCCGATCCAGTCGCCGCGGTCCAGGCACTTCCAGGCGGCCGCCTTTTCCTCGCTCAAGCCTTTGATGCCCAAATAGCCTTGGATGGAACCGTGCACGTCCGCAAGCTGGAAGAAGATGGACTTCCCCATGTCCCGGATGGCCGTGAGACGGCCGGCGACCTTGACCTGCACACCTTCCACGAATTCCGCACGGAGGGCTTCCGGTGTGGTGGTGGTCTCAAAGCGCGCACCATACGGGTCCACGCCCAACTCGCGCAGTTTCGCCAGTTTCTCACGACGGACGGCGATCAGTTCGGCTTCGGTGGATTGGGGCTGCTGCGGGGCGGCTTCGCTCATGACGGGACGGGGCTTAGGCGGAATTCCGCACGGACGCAAGGGGTTTGCGGATGGGCACCCCAGTCGGATTGACCGGAAATCCGGCCCTTCGCACCGCCCGGGAGCAGCCCCGGACCCATCTTCCATAAAAAATTATCCGGTCGAATTTCCCGGCCGACCCGCCCTTTTGGCTGCGATCCTATCGAAAATCCAATTCAGCGGAAGCGTTCCGCGGCTTCAAACATCCCGCTGATTTCTAGGCACCAAGGGAATCTCGTTAGGGAATGCGCAATTTCAGGAAGCTTCGCGCAATTAGAGCATCCTTAATTTCCGGATGGATTGAAATCACGGTATTGCCTTATAATATATTATTGATCAATGAGTTATAACGTGATGACGTAGGTTCAATGACTGGTGGAGCAGCAGGAACCCTTGCATCGATTGACGCGGCGCGGCCGGTCTTTCTGATCGTCATGGGGATCTCCCTGGTGATCTTCGTTCTCCGGCTGGCGGGAACCGCCCGGGAGTGGTCCACACGCCTGATGATCACCGGAAGCTTGATGCTCGGGTTCGGCTATGCCGTGGTCCTGCCGGCGTACGAAGCCGGATTGATCGGGTCCATCCATGATCCCCATACCACCAATCTGGAAGCCGCGCTCGCCTGGCACACGGTGCGGATGGTGCTGATGAACAGCGGCTGGCTGGTCTTCGGCATCGGAGTGGCGATGCACTCCGGAATTTTCCCCCAAGCCGTTCCGCGGAAGGCTGCAGCCGCCGTATCACCCGATTCCCCCACGGTATCCGCCCATGAATCTGTTGTTTGAGACCATCGTCAAAGGCAGCTTTCTCATGGACTGTCTCGGAGTGATCGGCCTCGGCCTGATCAGCCTTTCCGCGGTGCGGTTGGCCCAACAGCGGGGTTCATGGGGAGGAACCATCATGGCTGCGGGTGCCATCGCCCTTCTGACGGCCCGCCTCATCGTCCTGTTCCGGAACCATATGGCTGCGGCCGGGATGCTGGATCTGCCCGGAGACCCGGCCGCGCGGATGATGTTCGTCCTTCCGACCTTCCTCCTCACCCTCGGCCTCGCGGGCGTGGTATGGGGCGTCTGGGCCCATGAACGGTGGCTGCGGGAAGTGTCACGGGGCTGAACGGCACTTCCGGCTGAAAAATTTCGCATCGCGCCACCCACCCACAGGTGGTAGGAATCCTGCGGATGTTCGAGGTCAGACAGAAACCCGATATGGTCGAGCGCGCCCTGCTGGTGCGCCTCTATTTCGACCCGCGCGAAGAAACGGAATCGGAATCGCTGCTCGCGGAGCTGGGGGAGTTGGTGCGTACGCTCGGCATCGAGGTGGTGGAGTCCGTCCTCGCGCGCAGCCGGGAGATGCACAAGAAGTTCCTCTGCGGCACCGGCAAGGCGGATGAGATCGTCGCACTGGCGAAGGCCCACGAGTGCGATGTCATCGTCTTCGACAACGCGCTCTACCCATCCCAGCAGCGGGAGTGGGAGAAGCTGGCGGACCTTTGCGTGATCGACCGCGAGGAGGTCATCCTGGATATTTTCGCGAAGCGGGCACAGACGAAGGAAGCCCGCCTGCAGGTGGAACTGGCGCGGATGCAGTACGCGCTTCCGCGCCTGGCCCGGATGTGGGGACACCTTGACCGCGAGGGCGCGGGCTCCGGTGGTGCCGCTGGCGGCGGGGCCTCCCGGGGCATGGGTGAGAAGCAGATCGAAATCGACCGCCGTCTGGCCCACCTCACCATCGACCGCGCGAAGCGCGAGCTGGAAGCCGTGCGCAAACAACGGAAGACCCAGCGCAAGGAACGCGAGCGACTGGAAACACCCCATGCCGCCATCGTCGGCTACACGAACGCCGGAAAATCGACGCTGCTCAACCAACTGAGCGGCGCCGAAGTGCTGGCGAAGGACATGCTTTTCGCCACCTTGGACACCACCACCCGGCGCATCGAGCTGCCGGACGGCCAGCCGTTGCTGCTCACCGACACGGTTGGCTTCGTCCGCAACCTGCCGCACCGGCTGGTGGAGGCGTTCAAGGCCACGTTGGAGGAGGCGGTGCTGGCGGACTTCCTGATCCACGTGCTGGATGCGACCGCCCCTGAGATCCACCGCTTCCACGACACCACCCTGGAGGTGCTCAAGGAATTGGGCGCGGAGGACAAGCGGGTGGTCACGGTTCTGAACAAGATCGACGCCGTCACCGATCCCGAGGCGCTGGCGGAACTCCGGCTGAAGTTCCCGGATGCCATCCACGCATCCGCCCGCAGCGGTATGGGCATGGAGGAGATCCTGAAAGCCTGCACGCGTGAACTGGCGGACCGCGTGCGCAGGCAGCACTACCGCATCCCCCAGCACCGGGCGGATCTGGTGAGCCTCCTGCACCGGGACGCCAAGGTGCTCTCCACCGACTATGAGGGGGATGACATCCTGGTCAGCGCCGTGGTCCCCGCCGCCATCTCCGGCCGTCTGGAATCTTTCTCCACCGCCCCCGTCTAACCACCGAATCCCTCCATGTTGAGACTCACCCTGCTCGCCGTCTTCTCCGGCCTCACCGCATTCACCACCGCGCAGCCGGTCCCGGAACCGAACCCGGTGCTGAAAGCGCTGCCCGCCGAGGGCGACCCGAACGCCCCATCCAAGGCCGCTCCGGCCACCGCCGCGCTGGACGGCCCGCTGCCCGCCGCCGAAGGGAAACCGACCGGCGACGACGCGGTGCGCCTCCAGATTTTCCTCGACCAGAACCACTTCGGCCCGGGCATCGTGGATGGCAAGGCCGGCCGCTTCACCGAGCTGGCTGTGCTTGCCTGGAACGAAGTCAACGGCCACGCGTCCGACGACTGGCACGCGGTGATGGAGGCCGCCCGCAAGGCCGTCCCGAATCCCTTCGCAACGGCCGTGGTGCCGGACTCCGTCAAGGATTGGGTGGATCCCAACCTGTCCACGTCCCGCAGCGAACAGGCGAAGAAGAAACGCATGTCCTACCGCAGCATCGCCGAGTTCATGTCAGAGCGCTATCACTGCGATGTTCCCTACCTCATCGCCCTCAACCCCGGCAAAAAGATCTATTCCCTCAAGGCACGGGACAGCATCGTGGTGCCGAACGTGACCCCGTTCCATGCCGAAGCCCTCGCCGAAACGAAATTCGAGGCGGATCCGAACCTGAGTGCCCGCCATGTGGTGGTGGACACCAAGATCAACCAGGTGCGCATCTTCGAGGCCACGCCGGTCGCCCTCATCGTCGCGGATCCTGACAACCCGAACGCGGCCCCGGTCCCCAGACGCGGAAACAAGGGTCTGGTCGCCTCTTTCCCCATCACTCCGGGCAAACCCCAGTTCATCCGCTTCGGCACCTGGGAGCTGAAGAACATGGTCGTCCTTCCGTGGTGGCGCTATGATGAGTCCTTCCTTAAAACCGGCAAGCGCAGCTCCAACGCCCTCATGATCCCGGCGGGTCCCAACAGCCCGGTGGGCGTGATCTGGTGTGGCACCAGCCGCTCTGGCATCGGCATGCACGGCACCTCCGACCCGGAAACCATCGGCCGGGCACGCAGCGCGGGCTGCATCCGCCTGGCGAACTGGGACGCCATCCGCCTGCCCAACATCATCCGCCCGGGCAGCACGGTGGAGATCCGCTGAAATGGCGGTTCAACCACTTCGTGGTGAAACATTCGGGCGGGTGGACGCGTTCATTTCCCGCACCCGGAAATGACCCACAAAGCCCGCCTCACCCTCTGCGCCGCATTCCTCGCCTATCTGGCGGGGGATTTTTTCCTCTTCAACGGCCCGTTGAACCGGGCGGTCGTCCAGACATTCAGCCCGGACACCCCGCAAGCGCTCGAAAAGGCGCGCAGGGAAGGCGTGGTCGCCAGGGTGGGCAGCCGGCAGATTTCCCGCAGCCAGCTCGAGCGGGCCACCTTCGAGCGGCTGGCTCTGGAGGGCAGGACCTTCGCCGACCTTTCCCCGGAGGAACAGAAGGCCGCGCGCAAGGCGGCCCTGGAGGAATTGATCGAAACCGAGCTGCTGCTTGCGGAAATGAACGCTGCCGGCCAGCCCGCCGAAGTACCCGCCGCTGAGATCGACGAACGGTTGGCACGGCTGACCGCCCGTTTCGGAGGGGACAAGGCGGCGCTCGAAGCAGCGATGAAAGCCCAGGGCATCCCCACCGAGAAAGATCTCCGGGATCGCCTGGCCTCACAGGTCCGGATCGGGAAATACCTCGCCTCCCGGATCACCATCACCCCGCCGACCGAGGAAGAAGCGAAAAAGTGGTTCGCCGCGCATGAGAAGGACCTCGCCCTGCCGGAGCGGGTGGAGGCCCGCCACATGTTCATCCCCACCCTCCAGACCGAGCCGGAAGAGGCGAAAAAGAAATTGGAGGAAGGACTTGCCCAACTGACGGCGAAGCAAACGAACTTCCCCAAGCTGGCGAAGGAACTCAGCCAGGACCCGGCAACCAAAGAGGATGGCGGCTATCTGGGCTGGATGAGCCGTGCACGGCTCTCCCCTGATCTGGCGGAACCCATGTTCTCGCTGCCGGTGGGGCAGCCCACCCTCGTGCGTTCCCGGCTGGGATGGCACCTGGTGGAAATCATGACCCGGAAAGGATCCGAGCCGCGGTCCTTCGATGATGCGAAGGCCGAGGTCCTCTCCGCCCTGGAGTCCGTGAAACGCCGCGACGCGGTGAAGGCCTACCGCGGGAAAATGAGAGCCTCCGCGACGGTTCCGATCCGGATCCTTGAATCGGAACTGGAACCTGCACCTGCACCTGCACCTGCACCTGCACCTGCACCTGCACCTGCACCTGCACCCGCACCCGCACCCGCACCCGCACCCGCACCCGCACCCGCACCCGCACCCGCACCCGCACCCGCACCCGCACCCGCACCCGCACCCGCACCCGCACCCGCACCCGCACCCGCACCCGCACCCGCACCTGCACCTGCACCTGCACCTGCACCTGCACCTGCACCTGCACCTGCACCTGCACCTGCACCCGCACCCGCACCCGCTGCTCCCAAGCAATAGTCAACGGACATCACTTCACCTGACGGGAGCGGATCATTGTCCTGCCGGACCGGCAACGGCATCCTTGAAAGCATAGCGTCCCTGTTCCACATCCGCTTCAGGCGGAATGCTGCTCTTCTCAAAGAGATCGTGCCCTTCCCGGAGGTTGTCCCAGAACGGCTTGTTGGGATTTTCCGTCGCACGTGCCATGCGTTCCTCCGTCATGCGGAACGGAAACACATGGACGCGGACGAACGGCTGCCCGTTGCGCAGGGCGGCATCCACTATGGTGTAGATCTCCTCGATCTTCTCGTCCGTCATCGCCAGGCAGCCGATGGAGATGTTGTTGCCGTGGATCATGATGTGGCTGCCCGTACGCTGGTGGAACCTGTCGTAGGCGTTCGGGTAGCCGATGTTGAAGGACAGGTGGTACATGCTGTCCGGGTTGAGCGAATTCAACCCGGTGTAGTAGAAGCCCTCCGGAACCTGGCCGTCGCCCTCCGCCAGCTTCGGCCCCAGTGAGCCGGATGTGCCCGCGACATGGTAGCTGCGGTACAGCTCGAACTTCTCCGCCGCCCTCCTCTTCACAAAGATCTCCAGCACGCGCTCTTCCTTGAACGCCCGGAGAAAGACCTGCTCCCCCAGACGCATGTCCTTTTCCCACAGGTCCCTTTCGAGCGTGGGGCGCACCCGCGCAGCCGCAGCGGCGGCCCTGGGGTGGCTGGAGAGACGGACATCCGCCGGCACGAAGTCAGGGCGTTGGCGCGGCTTGTCCTCGCACTGCCCGAAGCAGGGGATGAGGAGTACGGGGAGAAGCCACGGAGTTTTCAAAATTCACCAGCGTTCCTGGATCCACTGGACGGGGTAGCTGCCTTCCGGGGAGCTGTCCTGGCCGGTCAGCTTCGTCCCCTTCGACATGACGACGATCATGTGGTCCGCCGCCCCCGCGACGGCGGTGATGGCAAAGCCTTTCTCCGTGTTCTCCGCGATCCATGCGGCGGGCCACGGGCCGGGCTCCGAGTAGGCCTGCTCCTGGATGCCGGAGTTCTTCGTGAGGACGAAGAACCAACCGTCATCCGGATGCTTCGGATCATCGTCGCCGCCGACGGATGTGATCCGGAACCCTTCATCCCAGCGTTCCTTGATCCACTGCTTGCGGCTGTCATTGAGCGGGGACGGGAGGGTGTAGCGTTGCTGGCCAAGCCCGGTCTCCGTACTCATCACGACGACCCACTCGTTCTTCCACCCGGCCACACCGGTGATGCGGTAACCTTCCTCCATGGCGGTGGAGATCTTCGTTTGGTCGAGGTCGAAACCGAACACGGACTGGATGCCCGGGACGCCGGTGCTCATGACGACGTTCCACGCCCCCTGTTCACCTGCGACGGAGGTGATGCGGAGGCCTTCCTTCCAGCCTTTGTCCACCTCCGCGTTGGGCCATGGCCCGACGCCAAGCTGCCGCTGGCTGTTGAACGGGGTGCCGCGGGACATGACCGCCCTCCAGTTCTTGCCGAAGCCCGCCACGGCGGTGATGCGGCGCGGGGCGCCCTTTTCCGGACTCTTGCCGGACTTGCCGCTGGCCAGGAACGGGACATTGAGCTGCGGGCCGTCCCGGCCTTCCACTTTCGCGCGGCGGGTTTCCTCCACCAGCATGGCGAGGTTGTCCTGGCTCCAGGAGGAAGCCATCTGGCGGGCGGCCGTCGGGTTCAGGATCCCGGAGGTGGACACGAGCGTGGCCAGCGCGTCCGACTTGGTGACGGAGGCTTCCAGCAGACGCCGGACGTCGGTCGCGGAGAGGTTCGGGAAATCCGCGCGGATCCCGGCGGCGGTGCCGGCCACCACCGGAGAAGCCATCGAGGTGCCGTCCATCGGGCACTCCAGACCGGCGAGCATGGTGGAAACCACCCGCTCACCCAGCGCGGCGATCTGCACGGAACGGACACCGTGGTTCGTGAATGCGGACGGGGTTCCCTTGTCATTGACCGAGGCGACGGTCATCACGTGCGGAAAGAAACGGGACAGATATTGCGGGGATGGCAGCAGCTCGTCGTTGTTCTCCTTCGAGTTGCCCGCCGCCATCACGATGAGGACATCCGGGTTTTCATGGAACGCCAGAGCGAACGCGGCGGCATGGGCGATGGTCAGCTCCAGCGGCAGGTTCGCGATGACCAGGGCATCCTGGGCGTTGGCGGGCTTGTCGATGGTATCCGGGTTCTGGCCATGCTCTTTGTAGGCGGCGGCGATGGCGTTCGCGATGTTCTCGTGGATCGTGCGCGGCCAACCCCAGCTCATGTTCACCACACCGGCACCACAGGCGCGGAGATAGTCGGAGGAGCGGCGTCCCTGCGCGATGGCCTGGCCACGGTAGCTGTCCAGCACCAGGGAGACGAACTCCGCATAGCTCGGTGTTTTTTCCGCAAGCTTCACGATGGCCCCGAAGTCATCGAACACCCGGTTGGTCGTCGGCGCTGACGAACCGATGGCCGCGCCGATGAGGCGGGCCTTCCGGTCGCTGTAGTTCGCCACGATGCCGGCCACGTGGGTGCCGTGGGAGGCGGAGTGGAGCATCGCCGCGTAGGCGAAGTCGTTGAGGTCGATGCTGACGTTGGCGAAGGTGTCGAAGCCGATCTGGCGGATGAGCGGGTTCTTGTAACTGCCGCGGAGAATGGCGGCGGTCTTCTGGTCACCGCCGGAGGAAGCCGCGTCGAAATCCCTCAGCAGCCCGCCCAGGTAGTTGCGCGTGTCTTCGGAGGAATCAATGGAGAGCTGGGGCGCGCGGAGCGGCTCGTCATGGCGCAGGTTCCAGCCATAGACATCATCGATGAAGCCATTCTTGTCGTCATCCACGCCGGGTTTCCCCTTCAATTCCGCCTCGTTGACGGCATAAAGCGGTTTGAGCTTCGGGTGGGAGGGATCGACCCACAGGTCGTTGACCAGCGTGAGGTTCGGGTGCTTCGCCTTGCCGCCGGGGCGGCCGTATTCCTGGCAGAAGGCATGGCAGCGCAGGATGAGTGCCAGCGGGGCGAAGGCCTCTCCCTTCATGTCCAGATAGTCGCGGGCGATCTTGCCCTGGTTGTCTTTCAGACGCGCGTCCGCCTTCCCCCAGAGGAGGCGGCGGACGGATTCGAAGTCACCCGACTGGGCGGCAAGCATCAGCGGGGTGCGCCCTTGGGCATCCCGGATATCCGGCCCTGCCTCCGACAGCGCGAGGACGATGCGGGGGGCATCCCCCTTCGCCGCAGCGTCCAGGAGTGAATCTTCAGCCTCTCCGGCGAACCCCGCCAAGGGCAGGAAAGCCAACGCGGAACCCAGTAAAAAATTCGGCAATCTCATCATCATCTTTTGGGGAAGAACGCATCCGACCTAACGAATATTAGAAACCATGGCAATCATTGCCGGTCTTCAGGTCGATTTCGTGGCATTCCCCCGGCCGGCGGCCTCAGAAAGTGGCCCGGATTTCCGTGCCGATCATCCGCGGAGCACCCGCACTGGAAGCGGGCTGACCGAAAAAGACATAACTGTGGGTGAAATATTCCTCATCCGTCAGGTTCCGGCCGAAGACATAGATGCCGAAGTTCCCTTTCTCGAAGCCGAGCCGGGCGTCGAGCAGGGAATAGGATCCCTGCGTGACGTTGTTTGCGTCATCAAATGAGGTCCTGCCGACCAGACGCCAGTTGATGGCCGCCACACCACCCCATGCCGCACGGTAACTGGCACCGGCGTTCAGGGTGCAGACCGGGATCTTTGCGACGCGCTTCCCGGAAAAGTCACCGATGAAGGACTCATAGTCATCATAACGGGCGTGCGTGTATCCGGCTCCGGCAAAGAGTTCGAGCCCCTCCGTGAGGCGGATACGGATCTCCGCTTCCAGCCCCCAGGCATGGGCATCCTCCGCATTGAAGATGGTCTGCCCGGCCGGGTGGAACTGGAAGGCCTGGTAGTCCCGGTAGTCCGTGTAATAGGCGGCGGCGTGGAGATCCACAGTGTCATCCCGGAAGGAGCTGTCGTGCCCCAGCTCATAGTGGACGGAATGCTGTGCGTCATACTCATTGGACGAGCCCGCCGCGATGGCGAGACCACCGGGCTGCATGGCCGTGCTGAAACGGAGGTAGGAACGCTGCGTCTCCGTCCATTTCCAGGCCACCGCGGCCATCGGCAGGGCGGCGGAATAGTCCTCCCGGTCATCCGTGGTGAATGCGACGGCACCGAGCCCCGCAGCGGCAGCCGACGGATTGAAGGACGACCTGGTGTGGTCCCGCGAAAACTGCAGCCGCAGGCCTCCGCTCAGCTCCAGATGGCTGCCGATGGAGCGGGTGATCTCTCCAAAGGCGGCCCACTCCTGATGGTCGTAC
This sequence comes from Luteolibacter sp. SL250, assembly GCF_026625605.1. Lineage (NCBI taxonomy): Bacteria > Pseudomonadati > Verrucomicrobiota > Verrucomicrobiia > Verrucomicrobiales > Verrucomicrobiaceae > Luteolibacter > Luteolibacter sp. SL250. The sequence goes on along the minus strand of NZ_CP113054.1, from coordinate 505,487 downwards.
TGCACTTCATTACGCCCCTCCCACGGACCCAGGCCACGGATGAAATGGTCGAGATCGGAGTTCCGGTTGGAGAAAAACAGGCCGGTGCGCCAGCGCAACAGCGCGGAGGGATCCGTGGATTCCGCGCGGATCTCCTGGGTCCATGCGGACACATCCTGGTCCCGGTCACGGAAAAGGGAACCCGGCTTGAAAATTTCGAACAACAGGGCGGCGTCCCGGTCTTCGGAATGCGAGTCACGGTGGGAAGTGATGGATTTGATCTGCCAGTCATCTTCCTTCCACACGGCGCGCAACGCCTGGAAAGCCCCCCAACCGGTCGCGGTCGCATCCGGGTCCGCGCTCACATGCCGGAAATCCGAAGTGGCGAAAGGCAGATACACGGCGGGGTCGTCGTCATGGTGCTGCAGTCCGGCGGTGAGGGTGAACTCCAGCCGGTCGGTGGCCTGCCAGATGAGTTTCGCCAGCATCGCGGCGCTTTCCGATTTTCCGTAGGGATCTCCGGTCAGGCGGTCTTCGAACCACCCTTCGCTCTCCGAATACAGGAAATCGACCCCGAAAAGCAGGCCCCGGCGCACTTCCCCACTGGCATGCGCGGTACCGCGGTGGAATGCGTGGCTGCCGTAGGTGTAGGAGGCCTCCCCCGCCAGCCCGGCCTCCGGACGGCGGGTTGTGACATCGAAAACGCCCGCAGGTCCCGGCGCGCCGAACAGGGTGCCGTGCGGCCCCTTGTGGATCGTGATGCCGTCCGCCGCGAACATGCCGAACTCCCGGCCGTAGGCGTCCTGGAACGGCACGTCATCGATGTAGTAGGCGGCGCTGGTCCTGCCTCCGCCCAGCTCATGGAAGGTGAGCTCCTGGCTGCCACGGATGCCGAAGCTGGGGGCACGGCTCACTTCGGACTGGCTCACCGACACGTTCGGTGTGAGCCGTGACATATCGGAAAGATCCGTCAGATCCAGGTCCTTGATGATCCGCTCCGGAATCACCTGGGCGGTCGAAGGGGAGATGGGGGCCGGAACCGCGGGCGCATCCCCGCGCGTCCCGGTGACCTCCAGGGTCGCCAGCTCCTGGGGTTTCCCCTCCTGTCCTTCCGCAGGAAGCACTCCCGGCAAGCAAAGCCCCGCCACCAATGGAACAATCTCCCATCTCCCCCACTTCGGTACTTTGCTCATCTAACACCGACCATACCGGCATCCCGCAACCGGTTTCTAGCCCAACTTGCGGAGCGGTTAAATTTTACCCCCTATTTTGGGGGGTAGCCGGATTCTCCGCCCCGTGGCATTTTTGAACCTCAAGAGGCCTGCTCACCGGCTCAACAGCTCATCGTCCCCGGATGTGGAGTCCGGGGGCTGACCGGCGGGCAGGCCTACATTTTCTCCAACTGCCGGGGAAATCAAGACCCCGGAAAGGTCCGGAGAAGAAGGTGCGTAGTCCCATGAGCACGTTCATCATGGAAAACACCACCCCTTCCTCCCCAAGCGCGGTTCCGGCCCTCATTGTCACCACGGTCGTGGCCCTGGGCATCACCGGCGCGGCCATCTGGCAGGCGGGCGGTGGCGGCACGGGACAGATCCCCCGGTTCGGCAAACAGAGCGCGGATTCCCCGCTGGTGATGCCGGAAAAAGGCGCGCCGGACCTGGCTTTCCGCCCGCTCTCCCCCTGGCAGACCCTGACGGTCCCGACGGCCGTGCGGCTGGACCCTCCCGCTGGTACCGAAAACGGAGCCTTCACCCACAACGCGCAGCCATTCTGGGCGAAAAATGAGAAGCGTGGCGCCAACCACACCGGCGACGACCTCCACGGCATCGGCGGCAACAACACCAACCTCGGGGATCCGGTTTTCGCCATCGGGGACGGCCTGGTGGTATTCGCCGGAGCCTCCACAGCCGGCTGGGGGAACGTCGTGATCATCGCCCACAAGGATGCGGAAGGAAAGCCACTGCAGTCGGTGTACGGACATCTGGACAAGGTCGAAGTGAAAACGGACGCCTTGGTCGCCCGCGGCACGAAGCTCGGCACCATCGGCACGGCGGACGGCCAATACCCCGCCCATCTCCACCTGGAACTGCGCGCGGGCGACGTGGTGGACGCCGGCAGCGGCTATGCCAAAAAGCAGGGCGACCTGCTGAATCCCGCGGAAACCATCGGCAAACGCCGGAAGGCATTGAACGAAGCCATCTCCGCATCCCCCCTGGCGAAAGCCTTGGTTCCCTAGGCGGGAACAACTTGCCTTCAATCCTGCTTGGACGTTCCGGCGGTCTGCCCCATCTTCGGGCCGCCCGATGTCCGATTCCTTCGTCCACCTCCACCTGCATACCGAATACTCCCTGCTCGACGGCATGATCCGCACCAAGGATCTGGTCAAGCGGGCGGCGGAGCTGGGCATGCCGGCGGTGGCGATGACGGACCACGGCAACCTCTATGGCGCGATCGAGTTCTACCAAGCGTGCAAGAAAGGCGGCGTGAAGCCGATCTTCGGCTGCGAGATCTACCTCGCCCCGCAGTCGCTGGAAGACAAGAAGGAGCTGGTGGGCCGCAAGCGTGCCACCCACATGACCCTGCTCGCGGAGACGGACGAAGGCTGGAACAACCTCAGCAAGCTGACCTCCGTCGGCCACCTCGAGGGACTTTATTACGGAAAGCCGCGGGTGGACCGGAACGTCCTGCGGAAATACTCGGCGGGCATCATCTGCCTGACCGGCTGCATTTCCGGGCCGGTGAACGAATGGCTGCGCGCCGGGGACATGGACAAGGCCCGCGAGACGATGGCGGAGCTGGTCGATATCTACGGAAAGAACAACGTCTATGTGGAGATCCACAACCATGGGCTGGAACAGCAGGAACTGGTCCGGCCCGGACTGTTGAAGCTGGCGGAGGAATTCGGACTCAAGCCGGTGGCCGCCAACGACGTCCATTTCCTCAACCGGGACGACCATGAGGCGCACGACGTGATGATCTGCATCGGCACCGGCAACCTCCTCATCGACGAGAACCGGATGCGCTACACGCCGGAGGTCTATTTCAAGACGGCGGAGCAGATGCGCGGGCTTTTCGCCGACATCCCCGGTGCGTGCGACGCGACGCTGGAGATCGCGGAACGGTGCAACGTCAGCATCAAGCTGGACTCCACCTCCTCCGAGAAATACCCGCAGTTCGGCACACCGGACGGCAGCCCGCGCGAAGAATATCTGATGAAGATCTGCCAGGACGGACTGGTGCGCCGTTACGGCGATGCCCGCGCCTCGGAGGCGGAAGTGCAGGAGCGGCTGAAGTACGAGGTGGACATCATCAACAAGCTGGGCTTCGCCTCCTACTTCCTCATCACCGCCGACTTCATCCAGTGGGCGCGGGACCACAACATCCCCGTCGGCCCCGGCCGGGGGTCCGCCGCCGGATCGCTCGCGTCCTATGCGATGGGCATCACCGACATCTGCCCGCTGCGTTTCGGGCTGCTGTTCGAGCGGTTCCTCAACCCGGAACGGGTCAGCCCGCCCGACGTTGACATCGACTTCTGCCAGTCACGCCGCCCGGAGGTCATCGAATACGTGCGGCAGAAGTACGGCGAACGCAGTGTTTCCCACATCATCACCTACGGCACCCTGGGCGCGAAGAGCGTGCTGCGGGACGTGGCCCGCGTCATGGGCGTGTCCTACGGCGAGGCGGACCGGATCGCCAAGATGATCGAGGCGAAGCCCGGGGTCTCCCTCAAGGGCGAGTATGACTCGAAGCCGGAGCTGAAGGAACTCATCGCCAGTTCCTCCACCTATCAGGAACTTTGGGACTACGCTCTGAAGCTGGAAGGTCTGACCCGGAACGTGGGCATCCACGCGGCGGGCGTCGTGATCGGAGACAGGCCGCTGGACGAGCACGTGCCGCTGACACGCGGCAATGAAGGCGAAGTCGTGACCCAGTATGACATGGGCGCGATCACCGAGGTGGGCCTGCTGAAGATGGACTTCCTGGGCCTGAAGAACCTTACCGTCATCCAGGATGCGGTGGAGCACATCAAAAAGCACACCCCGGACTTCGAGATCGAAAAAGTGCCGCTCGACAACCAGCCGACTTTCGACGTCCTGAACCGCGGCGAGACGATGGGCGTGTTCCAGCTTGAATCCGGCGGCATGGTCGAAACCTGCCGGAAGTACGACATCTCCAGTATCGATGACATCATCGACTTGATCGCCGTCTATCGTCCCGGCGCGATGCAGTTCATCGACCAGATGCTCGACGTCAAGAAGGGCCGGACGAAGCCGATGTACGAGCACCCGCTGCTGGAGAAGGTCTGCGGATCGACCAACGGCGTCATGATCTACCAGGAGCAGGTGCAGAACGCGGCGAAGCTGCTGGCGGGCTACACGCTCGGCGGCGCCGACCTTCTCCGCCGCGCGATGGGCAAGAAGGACCCGAAGAAGATGGCGGAGGAGCGCTCGAAGTTCGTGGAGGGCGCGGCGCGCACCAACGGCATCGAGGCGAAGCTGGCGAACCAGATCTTCGAGAAGATCGAGATGTTCGCGGGCTACGGCTTCAACAAGTCCCACTCCGCCTGCTACGGCCACATTTCCTACTGGACCGCCTACCTGAAGGCGAACCACCCGGTCGAGTTCCTGGCCGGCCTGCTTTCCAACGAAATCAACAACACCGACAAGATCGCCGTCTTCGTGGCCGAGTGCCACCGCATGAAGATCGAGATCCTGCCGCCGGACATCAACCAGTCGCAGCTCCGCTTCTCCCCGGAAAAGACGAAGGGCGGCACCGATGGCGTCCGCTACGGGCTGGCCGCGATCAAGAACTGCGGCGAGGGCGCGATGGCGCAGGCCATCGAGGAACGCGAGAAGAAGGGACCGTTCTCCTCGCTGGAGGACTTCGCCTCGCGGCTCGACTCGAAGGTCATCAACAAGCGGATTCTCGAGAACCTCATCAAGGCCGGGGCGCTCGACTGGACCGGCGAAACCCGCGCCGGGATGTTCAACCGCCTGGAGCAGGTGGTCGCCTCCGCCTCGTCCGCGCAGAAGGACCGCGCCTCCGGCCAGGTGTCCCTCTTCGACGCGATGGACATGGCTCCCTCCGCCCCGGCAGTGAAGTCACGCCGCAGCGAGAACGCCGTCGAGGAATGGCCGAAGGACGACCGTCTGGCCCATGAGAAGGAGTTGCTCGGCTTCTACGTGACCGGCCATCCGCTCGACAAGTTCCGCAAGGTGATCGACTCGGAGAAGTACCGCCGCATCGGCCTCATCGATGACCTCGACCTATCCAACGCCCGCGAGCGTTTCCCCTTCGCCGGCATGGTGCGGACGCTGGAGTCGAAGGTCACGAAGACGGGCAAGCCGTTCGGCGTTCTGAAGCTGGAGGACTTCACCGGCATCGCGGAGATCATGTTGTGGGGCGAAACCTTCGTCCCCGCCCGTGACGCCGGACTGGTGGACCCCGGAAAGATCATCCGTCTGAAGTGCGCGGTGCAGGTGGACGACCGCACCGGCGGCCGCCGCCTCACCGGCTACGAGCTTTCCGAACTGAAAGCCCGCCGCACCGCCGCCTCCAATGGCAAGGGCCCCATCGAGCTGATGCTGTGGACCACCCGCCATGGCGAACGGGATCTCATCGAGATCAAGGAAGCCCTCGCCGCCCACCCCGGCCCGACGCCGGTCCATCTCCATTTCCAGAACAGCGCCGGCAAGCGCGTGACCGTGGAGGTCGGTGAATCCTTCACCGTGAAACGCGGCCTGGACCTGGAGGAAAAGCTGGACCGCTGGCTGGAGGATTGAGCGTGGCTGGGCCCATCTTGGCCCGGACCGTTGCCGGGGCTTCCAGCCCTGTCTTCCGCCCGGCATCCCCATCCGACAGTATGAGGTCGGCTCGGCGGCTCATTTGGCGTCATCCAGAGCGAGGAGGAACACCCTCCTGTTGGCGGTCTCCGTCGGCTTCAGTTCCACGCCCAGAATCTGGCCCAAGTAGCCCGTGACCGCGAACTTTCCTTGTTCTCCGGGCAAGTTCATCCGGATCTGACACTCGGCTTCGTTCCAAAGTTCAGCTCGGAACGTGGAACGGTGGTCTTTCCCCAGTTTCACTTCTTCGCTGTCCTTCGCGATCACGTCCCCGATGTCCTGCCACGCTGATTCTCCCCCCGCGGCAACCGCTTCTTTCCTGATGTCCGCGAGGTGGCGAGTAGGATAGAGGAGTGCGGTCCGTGGAGCCCCCACCACTTCCGATTCTTCCGCGGGGAACGCAGGAATCTGGAGCCAATATGAAGGAAGCCTGCCTTCGCGGGGAAGCGTCACGATATGCGAACGAATCCTCATTTTCCCATCCCGCCGCAATCGCAATACGGGCGGAGAATACCGGGTTCCATCCGCGTTGACCGGTCTCCCCGTTGCATCAATGGTGGTCGCGGAGAACATCATGACCAGATGCTTGCCGGGATCGACCTTGTTGAAGGGAAGCACAAAGGTTTCTCCGGGTTCCAACCCGATCTCCCCTTTCGCGTGTGACGAACGGATCCGCGACCAGTCGAAATCTTCCGGAAATTCTTCGGTGAAGTTTCCGAAAATGAGATCCGGCTTCCCTGACTGATGGTTGTACAAGGCGTCGTAAGACACCTTGATCTTATCCCCGGCGAATGTCCCCGTTGATTCAACCGAAAGCCCTGCGAACGGAACCTTCCTGTTGTCCACTTCGCTTTCATCAGCCCCGCGCGCATCCGGAGAGGTCTTGATGATCTCCACCCGGCTGCGATGCCCGCTGCGGAACATGACGCTCGGAGCAGTTCTCAACTTGGTGGAATCGTCCTTCGAGAGCTTTCCCAGCAGAGCCATGACGTCGGCATCTTTCAGCACCTTGCCAGCCTCCGGAATCGCCTCATTGGACAGAATGAGTTTCGAGGTCAGCTTGATCCGCTTCCCATCGTCCACGCCTCCGCTTTCCTCCCCTATCCCGCCAGATGGAGGTAACTGCGGGGCTTTCACCTTGGCAGTGCCATGGTCAAAGCTGTCCACCTCCCGGCCGGTGGCATCGACCGGCACCACGGTGAAAATCCCGGTGAGATGCACGCCCTCCTGCATGCCTTTGAATGCGACAACCATGCTTTCACCCGCGGACAGCTCCTTGGTGTCCAGCGCGGTGGCGGAACGAATCGTGGACCAGTCAAAGTCTTTCGGTGGAACCCGCAGCCTTCCATGCGGGTATTCCGATGACCAGCTCCATTCCAACGGCAATCTGCCCGGCTGATGGTTCACCAGACAGTCCACCGACAAAGAAACCTTCGTGCCCTTGATCACCGGAGTCATCCTATGGGAAAGGCCCTCAAAGGGTATGGCCCTTTCGTCTTCCACCTCCGCATCAACGGGGCGGGTATTGATGATGAATCCCCCCTTCGTAATGCCATTCCTCGCCACAATGGAAGGAGGTGAAAACAGATCCGATCCCTTCGCTTGGGCGATGCGGCGCAGCATCAGTTGCTTTTCTCCATTGCTGAGAACCTTGCCTGACTCCGGAATCGCAAAGCCTGTCCGGAAGTACGAGGCGTTGATTCTGGTTTGGATGATGCGGATCGGGACGTCCTGATCCACGGCCTTTCCCGCGTCCACGCTTGGTTTGGCCGGCGTGTCCGGCACACGGAGTGGCTCTTTCTCCTCCACGCCGAAGCAGCAGGCCAGAAACGCACCGGCGGCGAGCAGTCCCATGATGCCGAATCGGGAAGCATTTGAACGGGGAGCCACCTTCGGCCCGCACAGCAGCGCGTGGATGCGCTTTCTGAGCCGCCGCTCCCCTCCGCCCGCCATCGGCAGGCCACCCGCGGCTATTCCGGTTTCGGTCAATTCGAGCAGGAAGGCACCATAGTTCCTTCCCTCCTCCGGGTGGTCGAGCGCCCTTGCGTCGCATACGCGCTCCCTCTCCTCCATCCATATCCGCCCCAATATATGGACCAGCGGGTTCCACCATAGAATGGCCTTCACCAGCGAAAGCAAGACGGCCACACGCGGGTCGGACGACCGCAGGTGTTCTTCCTCATGGCGCACCGCCCAACGCAGCTTTCCGCCTCCTTCCGCAACAAGGTCCGCCGGCAGCACGATGTGCGGTGTCAGGAAACCCGCCGCGCAAGGCCCCACCTCATCGCCGGCAATGAGGAACGCTTGGCGGGACCGGGTGGCGTGCGGCGAAAGGCCGTTCCATTCCCGCTCATCCGGATTCCGCAGCGACCGCAGACGGCGTGACAGAACCGCATGCCTCACCACCACCACAAACAGTCCGATGACTGCTCCCGAGATCCACAGGACCGCCAGAACCATCCTCAAATCCCTGGGAGCGGAACGCGCTGGTCCCTGAGCCGTCGTGATCTCCGCCGGACGCAGTTCCGGCACTCTCGCCGGCTTGTCGATCCGGACGACCCACCCGGAGAAATCGTCTTCCCGCATGGGAGCGGATACTTCCGTTGGTGTCACTGGCGCACCCCTTTGCGGCAGCAAGCCTTTCGCGGTGATCCATGGAAGCAGGGCGATGAAAAACAAACCCGCCGCAGCGGCAAAGGCCTTCCTACCCGGATCCCGCAGGACCAGACACAGGCACCACACGAACGCCGACAGCAGCGCGGTGTGCAGCAGGAAGTTCAGCCAATACGCCGGAAGTCCCGAAAGCACGTTCATGGCTTTCCTCCCTTTCCGTGTTCATCCAGCAGCTTCCGCAGTTCGGCGATCTCCGCTTTGGAAATCCCTCCTTCCTCCACCAGGCAGCGCATCATCGACAAGGCGGAGCCACCGAACATCCGGCCCTTCAGATCCTTCAGCAGTCCGACACGGCCTTTCTTCTCCTTCACCACCGCGGAGTATTCCAGCGACTTCTCCCCTTCCGCCCGGCGGATCCATCCCTTCGCCTCCAGCCGGGAAAGCTGGGTCTGGAGCGTGTTTCGGGTGATCGGCTCCGGGCGGGAGGCATTCACCAGTTCCAGCAGACGGGCGACCGTGGCCGGTTGGTGCTTCCAGACCAGATCCATCAACGCCTGTTCCGCCGCGGACAACGCGGGAAGGGGATTTCCACTCATGGAAGATCGAATGACGACATCTGTCGTTAATGTCAACCGAAAAACGACGACATCTGTCGTCACCAGAATCTCCGATGTCCCCATGACTCGACATTTCCACCGCGCCTGCAATCCTGCCGCCATGCAACCGCCACCCACTCCTGCTGCGGCACCGCTCCCTCCGAAATCCGGACTGGCCACGGCGAGCATGGTCTGCGGCATCCTCAGCCCGATCACCTGCGGCACCACCTTTCTTCCTGCGGTCATCCTCGGCCACATCGCCCTGTCACAGATCGGCAAGACAGGCGGTGCGCTGGAAGGCAGAGGGCAGGCGAAGGCCGGCCTCTGGCTGGGCTACGGCAGCTTCGTGCTGATCTTTGTAGGCGCGTTCCTGGCAGGGCTTCTCACCCCCCTGTTCATCCGCTCGCAACAGAAGGCGCACGAAGTGGCGTATCTCAACAACGTCCGTCAGATCGGCACGGCGCTGGTCGCCTTCCACCAGGCACAGGGCACGGACACCGCCCCCTATCCGTCTGACATCCGGCAGCTCGACCCGATGGGCTACACGACCAACGTGAGCGAGCTGCTCACCGTCCGGAAACAGCATGCGGGCGACTGGCTCTACTTCTGGTCGGCGGATTCCGAAGATCCCTCCGCCGCGCTGCTCATCTCCCCACCGCTGAAAAGCCATGCGGGGGATATGGATGCCAGCTCGGTCCTGCTCACCACCTCCGGCGCGGTCCGCATCGTGGAACCCTATGTGGTGGACGCCGCGCTGAAGGCATCTCCGGAGCCGCCGGTGAAAGTTCCCGCGCCGGTCCGCTGATCCCTTCCCGCCTCATCCTCCGAGTTCCAGCCGGATCCCCTTCATCGCGCTCCGGCGGATTTCCTTCGGCGTCAAACCGGACCTCCCCTTCACCTCCCCGGCGTATCCGCGGAAAAACGCGCTCCCTTCACCCGCGGAAAAGCGGTGGCCATCCCTCATGGTCCGGCGCAGGGTTCTTGACAGGCAAACCACCGCCTGCGGCCATGAAAATTTCCGCGGCCAGGGTTTTGCCGCCTCCCGGTCGATCAGGACCAGCTCCCCGCCCTCCGTTTCGATCAGATCCTTCAGCCGCACGTGCTGGAAAAACCCCGCAATGTGCAACCGGCCCGTGAGACGCCCCAGGCGGAAAAGCAGGTCGCGGCGGCATGCCGCATCCCCATCCGTGTGAACTTTCTCCACCGGTGTTCCAACGATCTCCCGGGTGAGCAGGAACCCCTTTGCCGGGAGACCTCTCCGGCGCCACTCGCCCCATGCCACCGGCTCCATCACGGCAAATCCAGCTTCCTTCAGGCGTGTGGCCAGCATGATCTCCCGGATCGGGGAGGAAACCGGCTTCTTTCCGTAACAGAGCATCCTCAACAGGGAGCCGGGAGACTCCTCCCACCTCCGTTTGAGATAGTATCCTTTTCCCCCCAGGGTCACCCTCCAGACATCATGGGTTTCATCCAGGGAGAGGGCGATCCTGACCATTTCCAAAGCCTCCACGGAGGCCCCCGGAGGATCGCCCAGCCAGACGCCCCCGTGATCGATCCCATGAGCGCGGAACAGCTCCGCCACCTCCGGCACCATGTTGAAAACTTCTCGCATACCTCCTCTACGCCAAGCGGCCCACAAGCTCCGCGAAACGGCTGCGGAAGGCAACCGAGTTTTCCTCAAACCACAGGCGCGCCCGGTCTCCCATGGTCCTCTTCTCGTCCGGCGGGGCATCCACCAGATATTGGATCGCACCCTCCAACGCCTCCCGTGCGGCATGGAAATTCCACCCCAGGTGGCGCGGCTCACTCCGATCCACACGAACCGTCATGCCCCGCCCGGGAGCGACCAGCTCGTTCATCGGCGGTGCATCGGTGACCACGGCCACCGCCCGGCATGACATGGCCTCCACGATGTAGTGCCCCCACCCTTCCGACAACGATGGGCAGAGATGCACCCCGTGGCTGTTCTGCAACTCCCGCAGATGCTCATCCGGCAGATACTGGTCGAACAGCCTCACGTTCCGTGGCACGGAGGACGGCGCGTTGTCCGGATGCTGGACCAACGTGAGCTCCGGCCACTCCGGATGATCCCGCCACAACTCCAGGATCAGCTCCGTGTTCTTCAGCGTGCTGCGTCCCGCCAGATGGAAGAACCTGCCATAGTCCCGCTCCACATGCGGCAGCATGCGGTCTTCCGATGTGAAGCCCATGTAGTGGACGGAAGAATGGTGCTTTGAAAAAACCTCCGCCGCGTGCCGTGACTTGCAGAGTACATGGTCGATCATGCCCAGGGTTCCCAACAAGCGCCTGGGAAACCGCTCCTGGTTCGGGATCAGGAAATGACACCGGGCCTTCCACTTCCACCATGGAGCCACCCGTTCCAGATGGATCGCGACATCTCCCCGGCAACGGGGGGAAAGCCATGCCCCCACGCCCCTCAACGGCGGCACCACCGCCTCCATACCCGTTCCGGTGAGCGCATCCGCCACGAGCGAGGCATCCCGGTCCAGGCCCACTCCATTGCTGCGTCCCAGAATCAATGCCTTTTTCATCCGGCGGCCAGTGTCCCGCATTTCCCCGCTCTTGCAAGACCCCTTGTCGCTTCACAGGATGCAGGGCCACACGATGAACGTCATCTTCATCCAGCAGTCCGCAGGCCGGGGCGGCTCCAAGAACAGCCTCGCCGAAAGCCTCGCCGCCATCTCGGCGGAGGGCTCCATCCGCCCGCGCGTCATCTGCTCGGAAACCGGTCCGTTCACGGAGCGTTGCGCCCGCATCGGCGTTCCCCTGACGATTGCCCCACTCCCCGCGTGGCGGAAGCTCTTCGAACGGATCCGCTTCCCGTCCGCCATGCGTTCCATTTCGCGCGACCTCGCGCCATGGCGTCCGGACTGGATCATCAGCAACGAAATGTGGTGGGCGCCCCATGCATCCGCCATCGCCCGGCACCTGGGCTGCCGCTCCGCCGTCATCCTCAGGGATGGCATCGCGACCGTCCGCAAATCCCTCCAGTACCGCCTGCAGGAACATGATCTGATCCTCCCGGTTTCCTCCACCATCGCCTCCGCGCTCACCTCCCATCCGGAGTTCACCTCCAAGGTCCAGGTCCTCTTCAATTCCGTGAGCGTCCCTGCGGTGGATGCCGGGGACACCCGGAAACTGGACCAGCTCCTCCTACCCTATCCGGAGGTCCGCCGCTGGCTGCTCGTTGTCGGAAAGCTCAGCCCGCGGAAGAACCAGGCGGCCGCGGTGCAGGTGCTCCGCTCCCTCATCGATGCCGGGGAGACGGATGCCGGGCTGCTCCTTGCGGGTGACATTGATCCCGCCTACCTACCTGTCATGGAACAGGCCATCACCGGAGCGCGCCTCGGAGACCGGGTCGCGATGATCGGAAATTTCGATGGTGTCGCCTCCCTCCTCGAACGCGCCGGCACCTTGTTGCTGCCCAGCTTCCGTGAAGGCCTCCCACGCTCGCTGGTCGAGGCCGTAACCGCCGGCAAACCTGCCTTCTCCTACCCCTGCGAAGGGGTGGACGATATCTACGGCCCCCACCGCGACACCTTCGTCAGCGCGGACCCGACCCCGGCCGCCCTTGTCTCAACGATCCAGCGGGCATGGAGCCAGCCGGAGGCGTCCGCCAAGGCATTCGCGGAGGTCAGGGAGAGCGTCCTTTCCCGCTTCTCGCCCCAGGCTCATCTCGCACGGCTTTCCAGCCTGCTCAACGAACCATCCCAAAAACCGTCCCGCTGATCCCCGCGATCCGGAACCCTTCGTTCACGAGCGCCTGGACACAGCCGCCGGATTTTTCCTCCCCGATCAGATGGGGGTGGATCTCCACGATCACGGTGCGGACGGACGGCGGAAGGCCCGGCGCGTGTTCCGTCCAGACCTGCTCCCCGCCCTCCACATCGACGATGATGGCGGTGGGCTCCGGCAGACCGGCCTGTTCCGCGACTTCCCGGAGGGTGAGCCAGGGAACGACATCGCCCTCCGCGCCGGCGGCACGCCCGGACAGGGAATTCTCCACCGCGGTGAAACGCTGGCCACGGATTTCCTCCGGCACGGGACCGTCCCAAATGGGACAACCCAGTGCCTGAACCAAGGTCGCCTCCACCCCGTTGAGGGACAACTGCCGCTCGAAATGAGGGTGCAACCGGCGGTTGGGCTCCATCGCAGCGACCTTCCCGCCAGGCGCCACCTTCTTCGCAAGCAAAGACGTCACGATGCCCAGTGATGCCCCCAGTTCGATCACCCGGTCTCCCGGCCGGATCAACCGGCCGAGCAACTTCCGTTCCGCCCGCTCGTAACCGCCGCGCATCAGGTGGCGGCGCATGCGTGGCGAAAGGGCAGAGCCGCGGATCGGCACCTTCACCCCATCAAGGAACGCGATTTCCGGCCAGATCCCGATTCTCGTTGGCAGGTCACGCAAGCTCATCGCGGAGATCCAATCCGAGCCCCGTGCGAACGGGAAGCCGTTTCTCCGCGCCAGGGCATTTATATGGATCCATAACCGCCGCGGACCATCCTGCCGCCTCACCCATCCATCTTCCGGCATATATCCCGATGAGAGGGCATCCATCGCCAACCCAATGGGGTGGTTTCACTTGCGTCCTGGAAACCTCCCGATCTAACATATTCCCATGGCAGCCCCCGAGAGCAAGTTTGGTGACACATATGACGGCTACCGCGAGTGGCTTCTGTCCCTGAAGCACTACCCGGAGAAGTCCCTCAACTCACGGCTGCGTTGCCTCGTGGATGCGATTCCCGCAGGCAGCAAGGTGCTGGATGTGGCTTGCGGCACCGGACGGGTGCTCAAGGCGGCGATTGCGAAGGGCTGCCAGGGGCGCGGCATCGAGATTTCCGCTCCAGCCGTGGAAACGGCCTGCCAGAAGGGGCTTGATGTCATCGAAGGGGATGTGGATTCGTGGCCAGACAACCAACAGGTGGCCGACCTTCTGTTCGACGAATACGATGTGGTGGTGTTCTCGAAATGCCTCATGTATCTGGGTACGAAGAACGAGATCCTCGACCGGCTGAAAACCAAGTCGGTCCTCATCTTCCAGAGCAACCCCAACTCCATCCGCAACCGCTTCAACGGAGAGACGGCCAACCTCATCAAGTGGAACAAGCAGCTCCCCTACCGCCTGAAAGACGGGAAGGAGATCGAGCAGAAAAGCGCCGCATCCCTTGCGACCTGGGCGGCGTCCTACGGCTTCCGCCAGAGCAAGATCGTCTACGGCGGGTTCTGGGCGCGGTCCCTGATCATGCAGGTCAGCCGGTGAGCTGACGCCACCGGCAAAGCCGGCCCGGATCAGAATCCTTTGGCGGCGAGAACGCCACGCAGTTCCTCATACGGCACCTTGCGGCCACCCTTCAGGCGGTAATAGAGCGGCCCCACCAGGCGGAAAAACCGGATCGCGAACTTCTCGCGCGCGGTCAGATCCTTCGTCCAGTCGGACTCCTGGCGGAAGACCTTGGTCGTCTGGCGGGAGGATGTGACGACCACCACCGCCCGTCCGAGCGTGGTCGGACCGGAGTGGACGGGATCGGCCGGAAGGCCCACCTCACTGCAGATTTTGTCAGTGATGGCCGGAGTGTCCCCGGTGAGAGCCTCGTACGACACCACCAGACCTCCGTCGAGGGCATGCCTCAGCCCGAAGTTCACGACCTCCTGGGCATCCCTGCACTCGTGGACCAGACGGCGGAAACTCATCCGCTTGCCCTTCCGGCGCCGGTCCATGATGATGCTGCGCGAAATGAATTCCGGCTGCCTGACCAGATAGACGACCCTGCCTTCCGGGAAGCATTTCCTGAAAAGCGAGGTCACATGCCCCGGATCTCCACCCACTTCCTTCGAACCCCAGCAGACCGCCTGCCCCGGCCCCTCCTTGAGGGCTCCGACAAAGGCGCACACCTCCCCTTCGATGAGCTCCCTCACGCCGGCCGTGCCGTCACGCATGAGCCCCTCCAGTCCGGAAGCGTAGGCCCGGAGATCCAGGATCTCCTCCAACTCCGCCCGGCTCAACCCGGCCACACCGGTGTCCGGCTTGACCTCCACCGTCCGGTCATCCGCCGCGACTTTGAACAGGTCAGGGAAACAGGAGCGCCCCTTCTCCACATACCACCGTGCGGCTGACTTTCCATCCGGCCAACCCGGGCGGGACATGTATTTCAGCTTGAGCTCGTCCGGCAACATCACCATCGCCCGACCGCCGTCCAGAAGGCTCTGCAGCAGCGTGGTACCGGCCTTCCGCGGACCATAGACCAGCACGGGGCGCGACAGGAATTCATTGGTACAACCGCCGTTGGGAAGGGAATCGGACTTCGGAGTCATTGTTGAACCCCGCTTTCTACCGGTCACCCCAACCACCGGCAATTCCAAATATTTTAGTTCCCTCCGATTGCCCCCGGCTGTTTAATCCGCAGCCCGTCTGCCATGGCCGGGCTGAGGCGAACGCAGGCCAGCCCCGGCTCCGTCCCACCCGCATCCACGGACGGAACCAGAGCATTTCCCGCCCACCTCATCCCCATCCTGACCGCCCGAGAATGTCTCTGATCCGCCGCAAACATGTCGTTTTCTTCCCGGTGGAAGTCAAAGTGCGTGAATTTGACTTCCGGCTCATCCTCGCGGTCTTCTGTGCCAGACCGGATTGGCAGATCATTCTCGGGGATCATGAGCAACTGTTCCCGATCACCCTCAGGCTGAAGAACGCCATCCTCGTCCTGAAGAACGTCATCGGCGGCAAACGGCCGTGGAAGTACCGGAAATACAAGGACCTGGGCCACCGGATCGTCCAACTGGACGAAGAAGCCGGCATTTTCGAAGGCGACAAGGACTTCTGGAAAGAGGAGCTGCACCGCCGGCTGGACATCGCGAAGATGGATGCGGACGACTATGTGTGCACTTGGGGGACATTCCAGGCGGACTACTACAAATCCCTCAATCCCGCCTGTGCGGACCACATCATCGCAACCGGCCACCCGCGGATGGAACTGGGGTCGCCCCGTTTCAGCGAACTCTACCGGGCGGAAGCGGACCGGCTCCACGCCCGTTTCGGGGATTTCATCCTCATCAACACCAATCTGGTTGCGAACAACGCGCGCGGCATCGACGTGCTGCTGGTGTCCCACAAAGTGGATCCGGCGAACACCGCCTTCCGCACCCGCATCATCGAACAGGAGGGCTTTGAAATCCGGCGGGCGGGCCATTTCATCGACCTGATCAACCACCTGAGCAACGAGTTCCCGGACCGGCAGATCGTTGTCCGCCCCCATCCTTCCGAAGACATCCGGAGGCACGAGGCGCTGCTTCGTTTCATCCCGCGCGTGACAGTGACCCGCGAAGGCTCCCTCTATGCCTGGCTGATGGCCTCCTCCATACTGGTCCACGGCGGCTGCACCACGGCGATCGAAGCCCAGGTGGTCGGCAAACCCATCATCAATTTCCACCCGGAGGTGGACGAGCGGTTCGACGTCTGCCTCCCGAACCTGCTAGGGGTGACCTGCCGGACCCTCCCGGAAGTTTCGTCCACCATCCGGGAGATCCAGGCCTCCGGTGTGGTGCCGGAGCTGGACGAAACCCGTGCCGCCCAGTTGGAGGAAATCCTCTGCAACCTGAACAAAAACCACAGCGGATTCGACCTGATCACCGGCATCATCACCAAATGCCAGGACGAGAGCCAGCCCACCACCCCGGTCGGCCTTCCCCCCACTCTATTTCTGCAGAGCCTGCGGGACACGCTGGGCCGCTTCACCCGCTCGTCCCGGCTGCTCCTTTCCATCTTCCACCGGCGTGATACCGGCGAGCACAAGTTCCCCCCGCTGGACCGCAGGGAAATCCTCCGCAAAGTGGAAATCATCAGCCGGATTACCGGCAAACAGGTCAAAGTCCACTTCCATTCCGCCAAGATCTTCTCCATCACAACGGATTGATTTGAGCATTTGGCTTCCCTTCGGTCCTTTTCCGCCCAAACCTTCCCACCGCACGCAATCTCCATGTTGAACGGCAAATGCATCCTAATCACCGGCGGCACAGGCTCGCTCGGCAAGCGTCTCGTCTCCCGCCTGTTGTCGGACTACCCCGGCATCAAACGTCTCGCGGTTTTCTCCCGGGACGAACTCAAGCAGTTCGAAATGGCGCAGGAGTTTCCGCCGACCAAGTTCCCGCAGATCCGCTACTTCATCGGCGACATCCGTGACGCGGACCGTGTCGCCCGGTCCCTGGAGGGCATAGATGTCGTCATCCACGCCGCGGCCCTCAAGCAGGTGCCGACGGCGGAATACAACCCGTTCGAGTGCATCAAGACGAACGTCCTCGGCGCCCAGAACCTGATCGAGGCGTGCATCAACGCCGGGGTGAAGAACGTGGTGGCGCTCTCCACCGACAAGGCCGCCGCTCCGGTGAACCTCTACGGAGCCACCAAACTGTGCTCCGACAAGCTTTTCGTCGCCGCGAACAACATCCGCGGCCACCACGACATCCGCTTTTCCGTGGTCCGCTACGGGAATGTGATGGGATCCCGTGGTTCCGTGATCCCGTTCTTCATGGAACAGCGGAGGAAGGGTGTGATCCCGATCACCGATCCTGCGATGACCCGCTTCAACATCTCCCTGGATGGCGGCGTGGATCTGGTGCTGCACGCGCTGGAACATTCCATGGGCGGGGAGATCTACATTCCGAAGATCCCTTCCTACCGCATCACCGATGTGGCGGAAGCCATCGCACCCGGCGTCCCGCAGACGGTCGTCGGGATCCGGCCCGGCGAGAAGCTGCACGAGGAGATGATCACCGCCAGCGACGCGCCCAACACCCTGGAGACGGAAAAAAACTACGTCATCGTGCCGATGCTCTACCAAGAGACGCGTGACGACCTCATGGCCCGCTACGCGGCACATCATGGCGGCGAGGCCGTCCCTTCCGACTTCAGCTACAATTCCGGAGAGAACACCGAGTGGCTTTCCGTGGATGAAATGCGCGCCCTGATCCGCAAACATGTCTGCGCCGACTTCCAGCCCTGATTTCCTGCCCTACGGAAGGCAGGCCATCGACGAGGAGGACATCGCCGCGGTCAGCCGGGCGCTGCGTTCGGATTTCCTGACCTCCGGACCGGAAATCACGGCGTTCGAGAGCGAGTTCGCGGCGATGACCGGCGCGAAGCACGCGATCGCCGTGAACAACGCGACCGCCGCGCTCCACCTCTGCCTGCTGGCCGCGGAGATCCAGCCGGGCGACCGGGTGATCACCTCCCCGAACACATTCCTTTCCTCCGCGAACTGTGCCGCATTCATCGGCGCGGTCCCGGATTTCGCCGACATTGATCCGGTGACCCGGAACCTGGATGCAGGAGCCCTGGAAGCCGCCTGGACCGATGACGTCAAAGCCGTCATCCCGGTGGCGTATGCCGGGCAACCGGCGGACATGCCGCGGATCGCGGCGCTCGCACGGGCCCGTGGCGCGGTGGTCATCGAGGATGCGAGCCACGCGACCGGCGGCGGCTTCGTCCACGAAGGAAAGGAATGGAAGACCGGCGGCCACCCGTGGGCGGACATGACCGTGTTCTCCTTCCATCCGGTGAAGACCATGACCACCGGTGAAGGAGGCATGATCACCACCGGCGATGACCGGCTTGCCGCCGCCATCCGTCTGCTGCGCTCCCATGGAGTGGAGCGTGATGCATCACTTTTCCAGGGACTGGGCGTCTCCGGCGGCCCGCTGGCCGAGACAGGTCCGTGGACCTACGAGATGCACGCCCTGGGCTACAACTACCGGATCACCGACATCCAGTGCGCGCTGGGCCGCAGCCAGCTCGCGAAGCTGCCGCGTTTCACGGAGGAGCGCCGCCGCATCACCGCCCGTTACAATGAGGCTTTCTCCGACCTGCCATGGCTGGCTACTCCCGGCGTGCGGCAGGAAGAGGACCGGGAGCATCTTTCCTGGCACCTTTATACGGTCGAGATCGACTTCCCGGTCATCGGACTGTCACGGACGGAGGCCATGGCCCGCCTGCGGGAACAGGGCATCGGCACCCAGGTGCTCTACATCCCGGTCCATCTGCAGCCATGGTACCGCCAGACCTACGGTTACGGCCCGGGCAAATGTCCGATCGCGGAGGCATTCTACGTCCGTGCGTTGAGCCTGCCGATGCATCCATCCCTGGGTGATGACGATGTTTCCCGCGTCATCACGGCCGTCCGCAACCTGTCCCCCGGACAGCCATGAACATCGCGATCATTCCGGCACGTGGCGGCAGCAAGCGCATCCCGCGGAAGAACATCAAAGCGTTTCTCGGCCGGCCGATGATCGGCTGGTCCATCGACGCCGCCCTCCGGGCAGGGATTTTCGACCGTATCGTGGTTTCGACCGATGATCCCGGGATCCGGGAAACCGCCCTCGCGGCTGGAGCGGAAGTGCCATTCATACGGCCACCGGAACTCTCCGGCGACCACACCCCCACCGTGCCGGTGATCCGCCACGCGATCCAGTGGCTGGAGGCGGAAGGAACGACGGTCGGAAAGGTCTGCTGCATCTATGCCACCGCCCCGTTGCTGGATCCGCGCTTCCTCGTGGAAGGCCTCGCGAAACTCGACCAGGATCCGGAGCTGGAGTTCGCCCTCTCCCTCACCTCCTTCGGCTTTCCGATCCAGCGCGCGCTGAAGCTTGATGCCGCCGGAAGGACAAGCATGTTCCAACCGGAACATGAGCTGACCCGGTCCCAGGACCTGGAACACGCCTACCACGACGCCGGACAGTTCTACTGGGGAACCCGGAATGCCTGGCTGGAGAACGACCGCATTTTCTCCGCCCGCTGCCAGGGAGTCCTGCTCCCCCTCCACCTCGTCCAGGACATCGACACGCCCGAAGACTGGACCCGTGCCGAATGGATGGCAAAGGCGCTGCTGCATGAAAGGAACCCCTGAAACCGCCGTCCTGATCCGTGCGGATGCCGGGGGCCGCCTCGGCATCGGCCACGTCACCCGCATGATCGCGCTGGCGCAGGGGATCATCGACCTGGGCGGCAGGCCCACCATCGTGTGCGCCGCCTGTCCCGAGGCACTGGAGCAACGCATCGCGGCGGAGGGCATCGGCTTCCGCCGGGTGGTAGGCGAACCTGGCGGCAGGGAGGACCTGGCCGCCACGCTGGAATTGGCCCGCACCCTCCACGCCTCCTGGGTGGTGGCGGACGGCTACCATTTTCTGGAGGACTACCAACAGGCGGTCCGGGATGCCGGGCACAAGCTGATGTGCGTGGATGACTACGGACATTGCCCGGTATGGCATGCGGATGCGGTCCTCAACCACAACCTGTACGCTCCGGACCGCACGTTCATCTCCTCCGTCAGCGGCGCGGACACCCTGGCGGGCCCCCGGTTCGCCCTGCTGCGCCGGGAATTCCTCAACCCACCCGCGAGGCCCGCGCCCGCATCCCCGCTGCGGAAAATCCTCCTCACGCTCGGCGGAGTGGACCAGGACAATGCCACCGGGAGGGTCCTGGACCTGCTGGAGGCAGCGACCACGCCCGCCCTGGAGATCCGCGTGCTCATCGGAGCGGGCAACCCCCACCGGGAAGACCTCCGGAAGCGGGAAAGCAGACACCGTCTCGACATCGCCGGGCCGAGCGATGACATGCCCGCCGAACTGGCATGGGCGGACGGCGTGATCTCCGCCGGGGGCGGCACCTGCTTCGAGTGGCTGCGTTACCAACTTCCCGCCGCGGTCGTCACCATCGCCACGAACCAGGAACCGGTGGCGGAGGCGCTCGGCCGCCGTGGCCTCGCCATCTGCCTGGGCTGGCCGGATGACTGGTCCACGTCCGGAACCGCGGTCACCTCCCTGGAGCGCTTCATCGCCCATGCGGATGCCGGAATGGAAAAACCCGTGACCGTGGATGGCCAGGGTGCGAGGCGAGCGGCGGCGGTCGTGCTGGACCAGCCGTTTTTCCTCCGGCGGGCGATGCCGGAAGACGCGATGCTCTATTTCAACTGGGCGAACGATCCGGAAACACGCGCAAGCTCCCTTTCTTCCGCGGAGATCCCGCTGGAAAGCCATCTCCGCTGGTTCGCCTCCCGGGTGGGGTCCGAGAACACGCTGCTTTTCGTCTGCGAGGATCCCTTGCGCGGCCCGATCGGCCAAGTGAGGTTCGAAAAGATGGAGGATGGCCGCCACCTGCTGTCCTACTCCCTGGACCGCGGGTTCCGTGGCCAGCGCCTGTCGCTGCCAATGCTCTCCGCCGCGTTGACTGAACTGGCTGGAGCCACGATGGGTGTTCTCGCCAAGGCGAGAACCGGCAACCCGGCTTCCCTGAAAACGCTCCGCCAAGCCGGTTTCCGCGATCTGTCCTCCTCCACGCCGGAGGTGGCCGAGTTGCTGCTGCCCGCGGATCTCCTTTCCCAGCGAACCTTCTGAATCCAACCGCCATGTCCTCCAAGCGCCTCGATTTCCGGAACCTGCCGCAGACCTACATCATCGCCGAGATCTCCGCCAACCACAACGGCTCGATCCAGTCGGCGCTCGATCTGATCCGCATCGCCAAGGAATGCGGGGCGGATGCGGTGAAGCTCCAGACCTACACCGCGGACACCCTCACCCTGGACTGCGACAACGAGCACTTCCGCATCGGCGGCGGCACGCTGTGGGATGGGAAGACCCTCCACCAGCTCTACCAGGAAGCCCACACCCCCTGGGAATGGCACAAAACCCTCTTCGACGCGGCGGCGGCGCTGGAGATCGACTGTTTTTCGACACCGTTTGACTCCACCGCGGTGGATTTCCTCGAACAGTTCAACCCGCCCTGCCAGAAAGTGGCGTCATTCGAGCTGGTGGACCACGGCCTGCTCGCCTGCGTGGCGCGCACCGGCCGGCCGGTGATCCTTTCCACCGGCATGGCCACGTTTGAGGAAATCCGGGAAGCGGTCCAGGTGCTGCGGGACAACGGCTGCCAGGATCTGGCACTGCTGAAGTGCACCAGCGCCTACCCGGCCCCGGCGGAGGAGGCTAACCTCGCGCGCCTCCCGCACATGGCGGAAACCTTCGGCTGCACGGTGGGCTTGTCCGACCATACCATGGGCATCGTCACGCCGGTGGTGGCCGTATCCCTGGGTGCGAAGATAATCGAAAAGCACATCTGCCACTCCCGCTCCGAGCCAGGTCCCGACAGCGCCTTCTCGCTGGAACCGGCCGAATTCTCGGCGATGGTGGAAGCCGTCCGCATCGCGGAAAAGGCTGTCGGGACGCCGACCTACGAGCGCACCGCGAAGGAGGCCGCCGGACTTGCCTTCCGCCGCTCGCTCTTCATTTCCAAGCCGGTCAGCGCGGGTGAGATCTTCACCGATGGGAACATCCGCTCCGTACGCCCCGGGAATGGCCTGCCGCCCAAGCACCTGCCGCAGATCCTGGGGAGAAGAGCCGCCTCGGACCTTCCGGCCGGCACGCCGTTGGAATGGGCGCATGTCTCGGAATCCTGACCCGTCCCTCACTTCCCGCCTGCGGGCTTCGTCAGGAAAAATACTTTCCTCTCCCCTGATATCCCCTAGTCTGCGCCGCGGGGTGAAGGCCCCCTCGGAAGAACTGAATGAGCTCGATCTGCATCATTGACTATGGCAAGGGCAACCTGAGATCCGTTTTCAATGCGGTGGAGTCTCTGGGCGCCACGGCGGCCATCATCAGCCGCCCGGCGGACCTCGTCCGCTTCAGCCATGCCATCCTGCCCGGTGTCGGCGCCTTCGGCGAGGCGATGGCGGCACTCCGCAAGGACGGCTGGACCGACGCCCTGGACCAGCACGCGATGGCCGGAAAAAAGCCGTTCCTGGGCATCTGCCTGGGGATGCAGTTGATCGCGGAAAAGGGCACCGAGCACGGGGACCACGAAGGTCTCGGCTGGATCAAGGGCACGGTCACCCGCCTGGAGGGCAGCAAGGAGGCAAGGGTCCCCCACATCGGCTGGAATGACGTGGAGCTGTCGGGAAACCCAATGCTCTATGCAGGCCTGCAGTCCGGCAGCGACTTCTATTTCGTCCACAGTTACGCGCTGCAACCCGCCGATGAGAGCTGCGTCACCGGTTGGTGCCACCACGGCGGGAAGTTCGTCGCCTCCATCGAGGCCGGCAACATCCACGCAACCCAGTTCCACCCGGAAAAGAGCCAGAAAGCAGGGCTGCACATCCTCGAAAATTTCATCCGATGCTGAAGAACAGGCTCATCCCGGTGCTGCTCCTCAAGAACGGGGTTCTGGTCCGCAGCGAAGAATTCTCCATCCACCAGGTGATCGGCAACCCGATCCATGAGGTGGAACGCTTCAACGACTGGAATGTCGATGAGCTGATCTACATCGATATTTCCCGCGAGGACGGCTATGACCTCCGCCGCAACGATTCGAAGATCAGCTCGCTCGATGATCCCCTGCAGATCCTCGAAAGTGTCAGCAAGACCTGCTTCATGCCGCTGACCTGGGGAGGGCGCATCCGCAGCGTCGCGGAGATGCGCGAGCGGTTCAGCCGGGGGGCGGACAAGATCACGCTGAACACCGGTGCGATCGACAATCCGGAATTGATCGAAGAGGGAGCCAGGACATTCGGCAGCCAGGCGATCGTGCTGAGTGTCGATGTGCGCCGCCGTGGCAAGGACGACTACGAGGTGATCTCCAACTGCGGGCGCACGCCAACCGGCATGAGCGTCCAGGAATGGGTGAAGCGCGGGGAGCAGCTCGGAGCCGGGGAGATTTTCCTGCAGTCCCTCGACGAGGACGGGATGGCGGAGGGCTATGACACCCGGCTGATCAGCCTGGTGGCATCGAGCGTGGAGATCCCCCTCATCGCGTGCAGCGGTGTCGGCCGCTTTGAAGACTACGCTGCGGGCATCCAGGCCGGAGCCTCGGCCGTGGCCGCCGCGAACCTGTGGCATTTCAAGGAGCTGGCGGACCGCGCCGGCAAAAGGGCGATGGAGAAGAAGGGCATCCTCGTCCGCAAGTAACCGAAACATCCAAGAACGACATGCAATACTGTTCCAAGTGCACCTATCCCGCCCTGACGGCGACCCCAGTGACATTCGACGATGAAGGGGTGTGCTCCGGCTGCCGCGTCGCCGGGCAGAAGGACCGCATCGACTGGACACGGCGGTGGAGCATGCTGGAGGAACTGGTCGATGAATACCGCTCCGACAGCAACTACGACATGATCATCCCGGTGAGCGGCGGGAAGGACAGCTACTTCCAGACCCACATCGCCACCAAGGAACTCGGCCTCAAGGTCCTGCTGGTGACCTACCACGGGAACAACTACCTGCCGGAGGGTGAATACAACCTCTTCCGGATGAAGGAGGTCTTCAACTGCGACCACATCATCATCTATCCGGAAGTGGACGCACTGGTCAAAATGAACCGCCTCGGTTTCCACGTGCAGGGGGACATGAACTGGCAGAACCACTGCGGCATCTTCTCCGCCCCCATCCAGGTGGCGGTCCGCTACAAGGTTCCTCTGATGATGTGGGGCGAACACGGCTTCATGGATCTGGGTGGCATGTACTCCTACCGGGATTTCCCGGAGTTCACCGCGAAGTTCCGCTTGGAGCACGCCCTCCGTGGCTATGACTGGCATGACTTCACCGACGCGGGCCTGGAGAAGCTGGGCCGCCCGGAATTGAAGGAAGGCCTGCGGCCCAAGGACCTCCTGTGGGCGATGTACCCGACCGATGACGAGATCGACCAGGTCGGCGTCCGTGGCATCTACCTGAACAATTTCGTGAACTGGGACGGCCATGCCTCCGCACATGACATGACGGAGAAATACGGCTGGCGGCCCGCGCAGGAACCGTTCGAACGGACCTACCGGACGTTCTCCAACCTCGACGACATGCATGAGAACGGTGCCCACGATTACCTCAAGTTCGTCAAACTCGGATACGGCCGTGCAACGGACCACTCGATGAAGGACATCCGCGCCGGGCGCATGACACGCGAGGAAGGCATCGGGATGGTGCGCAAGTACGACGCCGTGAAGCCCATGCGCGATCTCGGCCGGTGGCTCGAGTACGTGGGCATGTCCGAGGAGGCGTTCGACAGCACCTGCGACACGTTCCGTGATCCGCGCGTCTGGCGCATCGAGGACGGTGAGTGGGTGAAACAGAATATATGGGGCGGCGAGTCCAGCTACGGCAAAGTGGCCAATCCCGCGGTTCTGGAGAAATTCCGCGGTCTGGGGAAACTCAAATAGCCGCCCCCCAGAACCCCATGAAACGGCTTGTCCGATCCTCGATCTCGCGCCTGAAAGCCCTGCTTTCCGGAAGCAGGATCGGCCCCCGGTGCAGGATCCACCCGTCCGCGGTACTCGAACGCCGCGGCGGCTCGATCACCATCGGTACGAAATGCGAGATCCACCGCGGCACGCAACTGCTCGCCTATGGCGGCTCCATCGAGATCGGGGATGATTGCTCCATCAACCCCGGCTGCATCCTATATGGTCACGGCGGGCTGAAGATCGGTTCCCATGTGCGCATCGCCGCGCAGACCATCATCGTTCCTGCGAACCACATTTTTTCCGATCCCGGACGGCTGATCCGCGACCAGGGAGAGGATCGGGTGGGGGTGAGCATCGGTGACGACGTGTGGCTGGGCGCCCGTGTCACGGTGCTGGATGGCGTGAACATCGCGACCGGCTGTGTGATCGGCGCGGGTTCGGTGGTCACGGCTTCCACCGAGCCTTACGGGATCTATGTGGGTGTTCCCGCCAGGCTCATCAAACACCGGGGCCGGTCTGGGCAGGGCGGCACGCCGGGCTGACAGAGATCCGGCTCAAGGCATGGGTGTGCCGGCCTCATAGGCGGCGACCCGTCCGGCGATCCGCCGGTTCAGGCGGGCGATCCTCTTTTCCTTGCTGCGGCGGTTGATGCCCACGAACCAGCTTTTGAACGGAAGGATGGTGGAGGATCCCAGGCCATCGATCATCACGAAACGGTCGCTCCCGTCACGCATGCGGGCGTAGACGATGTTGCGCTCATGGAGATCCGCGAGCACCACGTTGCTCTCGAGAATCGCCCGATTGAAATCCTCCAGCGCCGCGGCGGCCCTTGCGTCGAAACCGCCGTTCGCGATCAACCTGGCGGCCGTGGGAGCCAGAGCCCCATCCGGGCCGCGTCCCGCCTCCACCACCAGACCCAGGCCCATGTCGGTATCCACCAACCCGAAGATCTTCTGGACCGAGGATTCATACCCGCCCCCCTGGGCACGGACGGCCAGGTATTCACGGATCTCCCGCACGAACAGGATGTAGGGGCCGTGCCGCCGGTTCCGCCGCCACCAGGTTCCCTTTTCGCCATAGCGTCCCGCGACCGCCTCGGGGCGCATGACTTTCACAAGCACCGCAGGGTCGTCCGGATGCTCATAAACCAGCCTGAGGCCTCCCTTTGTGATGGGAGCGCGGTCTTTCAGCATCAGCATCCGGTGGTCCAAGGGCATCAAGGCACCGGAATCTCCAGCCGCCGGGACAGGCTGGCAAGCCGTTAAATCGGAACAAGCCGGCATTTCTGGTCCCTTGACCGTGGCACGCACCCGGCCCATCATCCGGGTCCCGCGAACGCATGAAGCTGCCCTTCCAGAAAGTCCTCGTCACCGGCGGAGCCGGATTCATCGGTTCCCACGTCTGTGAGGCGCTGCTCTCCCGCGGGATCGAGGTGGTGGTCATCGACGATTTCAATGATTTCTACGATCCCGCGATCAAGGAGGCCAACATCGCCGCCATCCGCGACAGGATCACACTCGTCCGGGGTGACATCCGAGACGCCGGGCTGATCGAAGGGTTGTTCTCCGCCCATCGCTTCGACGCCATCATCCATCTCGCGGCGCGTGCCGGCGTCCGCCCCTCCATCTCCGACCCGAAGCTCTACTTCACCACCAACATCGACGGCACCTTCAACCTGCTGGATGCCTGCCGCCACCATGGGGTGAAGCGGTTCATCTTCGCTTCCTCCTCCTCCGTCTACGGCATCAACGAAAAGGTCCCGTTCGCGGAGACGGACCCTGTCGAGCGCACCATCTCCCCCTACGCGGCGACCAAGATCTCCGGCGAGCACATCTGCTCGAACTACTCCCACCTTTTCGGCATCCACTGCGCCTGCCTGCGGTTCTTCACCGTGTATGGCCCGCGGCAGCGCCCGGACCTGGCGATCTCCAAGTTCACCCGCTGCATCCGCGAAGGCCAGCCCATCGACCAGTACGGGGATGGCAGCACGGCACGGGACTACACCTACATCGAGGACATCGTGGAAGGCGTCCTCGCCGCCGCCGCCTACACGGAGGTGTCCGCGTTCGAGATCTTCAACCTGGGCGGCTCCGCCACCACCACTCTCTCGGAACTCATTTCACTGGTGGAGGACGCCGTCGGAAACAAGGCCATCATCCGCCAGCTCCCCGACCAGCAGGGTGATGTGCCAAGAACCTACGCGGATGTGTCCAAGGCACAGCGCCTGCTCGGCTACGAACCGAAGACCCCCATCCGCGAAGGCATCCGCAAGTATGCCGCGTGGCAGGAGGCTTCACGGGATTGAAATGAAGGTTGCCGTCATCCGCTCGGAATGTTCGTACCGCAAGGGCGGCGCGGAGCGTTATGCCGCGAACCTCTGCCGCTCGCTCGCGGAAATGGGACATGAGGTGTGGGTCCTCGCGGAGAAGTTCGATCCGGACATCCACCCCGCCCTGGTCCACGTGCCCGTCGAGGTGGACCGGTCCACCTCCTGGAGCCGCAACCGGTCCTTCAACACGAACAGCCAGAAGGCGCTCGCGGGTCTGGAAGTGGATGCCGTCCTGGCCCTCTCACGATCATTTCCGTCGGACGCCTTCCGGGTTTCGGACCCGCTCCACCGCTACTGGATGAAGATCCGCTACCCGGGGAAACTCCACCGGTTCCTCCAGACGCTGAATCCCCGCCACCGCGCCATCCTGGAGCTGGAGAATGCCATCCTCAATCCGGCGAACACCCGGATGATCATCACCAACTCGCGCCTGTCGAAGACGATCATCCGCGAGTACTACGACTACCCGGAAGACCGCATCCACGTGGTCTACAACGGGGTGGACCTGGAGAAATTCCAGCCGGACGCGGGACGGTCTCCTTCATCCGGACCGGTCCGCCTCCTGTTCGTCGGCCAGGACTTCCAGCGCAAAGGGCTGGCACCGCTCATCGAGGCGCTCGCCATCCTGAAGCAGCGCTCCCGCTCATGCACCCTCCGGGTCATCGGCCGCGACAACCCGGCACCGTACCGGAGGCTCGCAGCCCGGCTGGGGGTTGCGGATTTGGTCACCTTCGAAGGTCCGACCAAGGAGATCCACAAAGCCTACCAGGAAGCGGACCTCTTCGTTTTCCCGACCTTCTACGATCCCTTCGCCAACGTTTGCCTGGAGGCGCTGGCGTGCGGTCTTCCCGCCCTCACGACCACGACGAACGGTTCCTCCGAAGTCATCACCGACGGGATCGACGGCTATGTGATCTCCGGAGAACCGCTTCCGCGTGCGGATTCCATCGCCGCGAAAGTCGCCGCCTACCATGGGTTGAACTCCCAGCACCGGGAAGCGATGCGGGCAGCGGCCAGGGACACCGCACTGGGCTACACCACCCAGGCGAATGCCCGGAAAATCGCCGACCTCCTTTCCGGAAAGGAGGCTCCGCATGGGTGAGGCAACCCGCAGTGACCTGGCCGCCTTTCTCAAGGATCTCCCTCCCGCCAGATCCATTCCGCTGCGGGGAGCCTCGGCCGCAGTGAATTCCTCGGTCTTTCCGGATGAGGTGCCCCTGTGGCTGCCGGAAACCTCCGCCCGCATCCCCGCCGGACTGACGATCCTGAAATTCGGCAGCCGCGCCATCGTCGGATCCTATGCCGGTGGCGGAGAACCTGCGGTGCTCAAATACTACGAGCCTGCCGGCATCGCGAAGCACCTGACCTACGGCATGCTCGGGTCCCGCTGTCACCGCAGTTGGGTCGCGGGACTCGCGCTCGGCTTTCTGGGCATCCCCACGCCCGCCCCATTGATGGTCGCCGAGTGGAAATCGCTCGGCGGGCTCTGGCTCTCGCGGTCATTCCTCGCCACCCGCCAGGCCACGGGATCCCCGTTGGCAAAGTTCGCCGGCGGATTGGCTGAAGGCGATCCCCTGCTCCAACGGGTTGCCACCTCGCTGCGCGAAGCCTTCTCCACCCTGGCCAGGCACCGCGCGGTCCATGGCGACCTGAAGGACAACAACATCATCGTCGGGGCAGACGGGAACATCTCATTCATCGATCTGGATGCCACGGCCTTCCTTCTTCCGGAGAAGGAATGGAGACCGCTATGGGACAGGGACCGCCGCAGATTCCTGAAAAACTGGAACAACACGCCCCATCTGGCGGCGGCGTTCCGCAACGTGTTTGATGACGCATGACACCTCCGGTGGAAATTCTGGAACTCAAGGGGGAGACCCCACTCGCCCAAGGCAGGATGCGGATCGTCTTCCGCCATCCGCGGGATCCCGGCCTGCTGGTCAAGGTCATCCGTCCGGACATCCTCGACAAACGCTGGGGTTCCGGAGCGCCGTGGTACAAGAAGCGCCGCCGGTTCGGGCAGTACATTTCATACATCCGTGAGACGGAGGAATACATCGCCGGATGCGCCGGTGGAAGTGACGCGCCGCCCTTCGCCCAGAAGATCGTCGGCTACGTGGATACGGACTACGGCCTGGGCATGATCGTCAGGGCGGTGCTCGACCGGAATGGTGATCCGGCGCCAACCCTGGGGCAGATCCTTCTGCGGGGCGGGTATGACGCCAAGGTGAAGGCGGATTTGGCGACCTTCGTCGATTCCGTTGTCAACAGCGACCTCATCGTGGCGGACTTCAACCTCCACAACATCGTCCATGGCCACGACGAACAACACGGCGACCACTTCGTCCTGATCGACGGACTGGGCCTCTCGACGATCCTCCCCTTCAAGACCCTGAGCCGGGCGTTCAACCGGCTCAGCAAGAAAGGCCGCGTGAAGCGGATGTACGCCCGCATCGAAAGGAACCTGCGGATGATCGCCGCCGGCGGGGCATCATAACGGGGGCCTGCGGGCCAGGGTGACCGCATAGCCGATGGAGCCGATGAAGATGAGGTAGCAGGCAAGCAGCTCAAGATAGCTCTTGCAGATCACGGGGATGTTCGGGTCGAAGGCATCCCCGAGCGATGCCTGCCAGAACCGCTTGTTGCCCACCACACGGTTGAAGACGTAGAGGATGAGCAGCGCGGAGCCGATGAGGCCGGAAGCCGCATGATATCCCAGCGTGCTGAAAAAAAGCACCATCGCCTTGCGGTGCTTCATGGCGGTGACCAGCGCCACAAGCAGGATCACGCCGATGATCCAGGCCTCCGGAAACGGCCAGCCAAGGATGCCCGAGATGAAATCTTCCAGCTCTCCGACCACGGCGGCGAGCAGGCCGAAGGCCAGCACGCGGCACACCGGCCGGAACGGCCCGGCATGGGCGAGCGCGCCCAGCATGACCGCTGCGGCCGCCGCCAGCAGGGAGGCCTGCAGGAACTCCACCGTCCCGCGCTCGATGGGCGCCCCGCTGCGGCCCGGGAGCCAGGCTGGCAGCAGGATCGCCACTGACCCGGCGCAGACCATCATCGCGCGGACCAGCGTCTTCTTCCAGGAAGGTTTCCCGGGGTTGATCAGTTTCGCACCTGCCACTGGCCCGGTGCTAAGGCCTGCCGGGCGTGAATGCAAGGGAAGACGAATTTCCCCCCACCCTCCCGTTACAACCTTGCGGGTCCACGCCGGGGAGGCTTTTGTGGAAGGGCTGACATGAGGGCCCACCTCCATCTGCTGACGGCGGTTCCCGTTGCCATCGTGGCAACGCAGGCCTGCCATGCCCAGGAGGAAGGCTTCCCCGCGCTGGCGGACCGCTCGATGGCGGAGATGAATGCGGACAAGTGGCCGGAGGCGCTGGCGACCCTCGACCAGATCATTTCCCGCTTCGGGCAGGCGGATGCCCTCAGGACCATCGGCCCGCAGTTCGGTGTCATCTGGTTCCGCAAGGGACTCTGCGAACTGAAGCTCCGCAAATGGACGGAGGCCGCCACATCCTTCGAAACCTGCTACCGGGATTTCCCCAACCCGCCCGGCCAGTCGAACGGAAACTCGAACGTCTTCCAGAAACGCGCGCTGCTCAAGTGGGGCGAGGCCGCGATGGGGGCCGGACAGTGGGAGACTGCGGTCAACCAGTTCCGCAAGTTCCTGGAGGAACGGGACAAGGTGACGGACACCTATCCGGCGGGCGCGCTCTACGTCAACATGGCCATCTGCAGCTACAAGCTGGGCCGCATCCCCGCCGGGAACCTGAGCCTGGAGATCGCCATCAGCAACAGGGAGCAGTTCCCGACACCGGATGCCGGGATCGTCGCCGGGTTCGAAGCGCTCACCGCCGCGGCCATCACCACGAAGAACGAGCAGGCACTTCTGGATTTCATCGGCAAGAACCGGGGAGGCATCACCTTCGAGCCTTATGAGATGGGCACGTTCTCCAGCATCTACATGAAGCTGGGCGCGGATGTGTTCGCCGCGGACATGCCTGCGGCGGCGCTGGCGGTCTACCAGCTCGTGCCGTCGAGCGAGTCGGTGGTGGATGACCTGCGGGCGCGCATCGCATCGCTGGGGCCGCTGGCGGAAATGAGCGAGGGCAACGAACTCATCACCCGGAAGTCGCTTGAGGCACGGCTCGCCGCGACGGAGGCGGACTACCGGGGCCCCGGCGCCGTCGAGATCGTCAAACTGGCGGCTGCGGCCATGATCCATGAAAAGGCCGGCAACCTTCGGGGGGCGCACGCCTCCTATGAACAACTGGTATCCTTCTTCCCCGATGCCGCGCGGAGGGAGGACTATCTCTTCAACGTGATCCGCCTGGGCATCGCACTGGGAGAACCGATGGAGGCGACGGCGGAGAACACGTCCCGGTTCATCCAGGAATTCCCGGCGTCCACCAGCACGCCGATCGCCCGCCAACTGACGCTTTCCTCGCTTTTCCAATCCGCCAAGTACCAGGACGCCCTGAAACTGGCGTCCGCGACCGTCGGCACCGTGAAGGAAGGCTCCCCGGAGCATGACCAGTGCCTCCACATCATCGGCGGCTCGCTCTATTACCTGGGCCAGTATGGGAAGGCGAAAACACCGCTGGAGGAACATGCCGCGAAGTATCCCGGCAGCCCGAACGCCCAGGCGGCGGAGTACTTCCGCGCGGCGAATCTGGCGAAACTAAGGGAATGGGATGAAGCGACGCCGCTGCTGGACGCGTTCCTCCGCAAGTACCCGGACCCCCGTTCCAATTCCTTCATGCCCTTCGCCCTCCACGACCGGGCGACCTGTCATTTCGCCAACGGGGAGTTCGATGCCGCCCTGGCCGACATCGTGGCAGGCAGGGCATTCCCCGAAAGCACCGTCACCGAGGCGACGCTGGCGCTGGAGGGCAACATCCAGCGTTCACGGGGCCAGCCGGATGAGGCGAAGAAGGCCTACCTGAAGGCGCTGGAAGCCGCCGAAAAGCGGGGCAACCGCGCCATGGCGGGTGAGGTGCTTTTCGAATTGGTCTCCTTGCTCGGGGAACGCTCGCCGAAGGAAGCCGCCTCCTACGCCGACCGCTACTGGAAGGACTTCGCGGAGACATCCGCCTTCCGCCCGCAGATGGCGGCGGCCCAGTTGAAGCCGCTCTCCGCCATCAACCGCCAGAACGAGGCGCTCGAACGGTTGGCCGGCATCGTCGGCGACCTGGCGAAGACCGACCGCGCGTACGCACTGGAGAACACCATCAAGGAATACTCCCAGGCCTATCTGACCCGCCATACACCGGAGCAGCTCGAAAAGCACTTCGCGGAGTTCCCGGGCATCCCGCCGGAAGACCAGGCGACCCGCGCCCTGCTGCGGATGGCCGTCATCAGCGCCTATGAGCGGCTGGGCAGCGAGTCGAAGGACCTGGCGGTGCAGCAGGCGTGCAACGGCCGGATCATGAAGCTGTTCCAGGAGTTGAAATCCTCCCTCTCCCCCAAACAGCTACCCACCCCCATCCTGCTCCAACTGGCCGACCACCTGCGGGAAAACACCTCCGCCCCGCGCGAGGCCCTGCCGTTCTATGAGGAGGCCATTTCCCGCAATGAGGCGACCTACCGCTTCCCCTCCCTGTTCGGGCGCGGGGACACCTGGTCCCGTTCCTCCTCTCCTGAGGAAAAGCAGAAGGCCATCGACGATTTCAAGACCATCCACCAGCAGTCGAAGAACCGGGCGGAACGTGAATACGCGCTGTTCCGGATGGTGGAGACCATGGTGGCGAAAGGCGACCACGCCGCGGCGGTGGAGAACGCCCACCTTTACAATGACGGGAAGCTCCACTTCACGAAGTTCGCGCCGGAGGTGAACCTGTGCCTCGCCCGCTCCCTCCAGGAAACGGGGAAGCCGGACGAAGCCATTTCCGCCTATTCCAAGGTGTGGTCCACGCCGGATGCGGCGGTGCGGTTGACTGCGCTCGCCATCAAGTCATGGATGGAGCTGCTGTGGGCGCGCAACCAGCCCGGCGACCGCAACATCGCGCTGGAAAGCGGGACCCGCTACCTGGACGCGACCCGCCCGAACCTCGCGGGCATGTCCGCGGATGAATCCGCCCTCTGGAAGGAAATCGACCAGCTCGTCCGCACCTATGGATCCTCACCTGATGTGAAATGAAGCGCGGCATCCTCCATTTCCTCCTCCTGTCCGCATGGGCGGCGGTCGTCCACGCCGCCCCCGGCGAAGCGGCGTTCGAAGCCCTGCTGACCCGTCCGGACGGGTCGAGCCAGCGCGCCTACATCGTCACGGCCACGAAGGTGTCCATCCGCTACCGGGAGGCGCGCGACAGCAATGAGGTGAAGGATCTCAAGGTTTCCGACCTGGCCAGCGTCCATGTCATCGAGCCGCCGGGCTACACGGCGGCGATCGACCTTTTCCAGGACCGCCGCTACCGGGAGGCGAAGCTGGCGTTCGCCGCGCTCACCAAGGCTCTGGAACCCGTATCCAACCTGCCGGACAACCCCGGCACCCTCTCCGCATTCCATGAACTGGAGTGCCTGCGGAAGCTGGGCGATCTGGACGGCCTCTCCGAGCAGTTGAAGAAGTTCAACAAGGACCCGCTGGTGCGGGAGAACCATCTCCGCCAGATCGAGATGTACGTGTTCTGGGACGCGGTGCGGACGAAGAACTGGAACCGTCTGGATGCGCTGGCCAAGGACCGGGCGAAACAACGCCTCCCCGGCTACCAGCGCGCACAGGTTTCCTACTGCCACGCGCTGGCCCTGGAGGCGCTGGGCCGCCCGGGCGACGCGCTGGACGCCTACAACACCTCGCTGGTGGCGGACGTGGGGGCTTCCGAGGAGATCGCCCGCAAGTCCGCGCTGGCGATCCTGCGGATCCACCTGGCGGATCCCGCGGTGAAGGAAGCCATCAAGCAGCCGCCCGCCACCACGGAGCCGACGCCCGGCCAGACCCGCCTGGCGGAAGCCCGTGCCGTGGCGAAGCTGTTCGAGCTTTCCCTGGGGGCCGGGGACCCGCTGCCGGAGGAGTTCAGGATGTTCCTCCAATAACCCGCGCCGGATCGTTTTCCCCAGGACTCCTACATTAGGGAGGGCAGTTCCCTGATACCTGCATTTTTCAACCGCAGATGAACGGGATGTACGCAGATGAACAGAAAATCTCTGGTTTCATCTTACTCCCCGGACTTTTGGAGCCGAAGTTGTCGGTTGGGGGCCGGGTTTCAGATCCATCCTGATGTTCATCTGCGTACATCCCGTTCATCTGCGGTTGGATTTCTTTCCCTAGTGTAGGGACCCTGTCGTTTTCCCGGCATATCCCTCTTTGACAAGCCGGGGTCCCCCCGCCACGCTGCCGCCGAAACTTACCTCTCCTCCGAAACCATGGCCTACGATCTCATTGTCATCGGTGGCGGCCCGGCCGGCTACGTCGCCGCCATCCGCGCCGCCCAACTTGGAAAAAAAGTCGCCTGTGTCGAGGCGGACCGCGCCGGTGGCACCTGCCTCAACTGGGGCTGCATCCCGACCAAGGCCCTGCTCAAGAACGCCGAGCTGTACCACACCCTGGCCCACCGCGCGAAGGAGTTCGGCTTCTCGTTCGACAATCTCCAGTATGACTGGTCCTCCGTGATCGGCCGCTCCCGCAAGGTTTCCGAGCGTCTGGCCGGTGGCATCGAGTTCCTGTTCAAGAAGAACAAGGTGGACTACATCCGCGGCTACGGCTCCATCGTCGCCCCGGGCAAGGTCGAGGTCGTCGCCGCCGACGGCTCCAAGAGCACCGCAGACACCAAGGACATCCTCATCGCCACCGGCGCGAAGTCCCGCCCGCTGCCACCGCTGCCCTTCAACGGCACCACGGTCATCGGCTCGAAGGAAGCGATGGTCCTCGGCAACCAGCCGAAGAGCATGATCATCATCGGTGCCGGCGCGATCGGCGTCGAGTTCGCCTACATCTACAACGCCTTCGGCACCAAGGTGACCCTCGTCGAAATGGCCCCGCGCCTGGTCCCCGTCGAGGATGACGAGATCGGCGACGCACTGGAGAAGTCCTTCATCAAGCAGGGCATCCGCTGCCTGGCGAACCACAAGATCACCAAGACCGAGGACAAGGGCACCCATGTCGAGGTCACCGTCGAAGGCGCGAAGGAAAACGGCGTGCTCTCCGCGGACGTCGTGCTCGTCGCCATCGGCGTGCAGCCGGTCCTCCCCGGAGGCCAGCAGCCGGAACTGACCGACCGTGGCTTCGTCAAGGTCGGCGACCGCTACGAGACGTCCCTTCAGAACGTCTACGCCATCGGTGACATCACCGGCCCGCCGCTCCTCGCCCACACCGCTTCCTTCGAGGCGATCCAATGCGTGGAAGGCCTCTATGTGGACGGCCACACCCCACGCAAGGTGACGAATTTCCCCGGCTGCACCTACTGCCACCCGCAGATCGCCTCCGTCGGCAAGACCGAGCGCGCGCTGAAGGAAGAAGGCATCGAGTACAAGGTCGGCAAGATCCCGTTCGTCGCCATCGGCAAGGCCATTGCCGCCGGTGAGCCGGACGGCTTCGCCAAGTTGCTCTACGGCAAGAAGCACGGCGAGCTGCTGGGCGCCCACCTCATCGGTGACAATGCCACCGAACTCATCGCCGAGATGGGCCTGGCGCTCGACCAGGAACTCACCGCCGAGGAGATCCACTCGACCATCCACGCCCACCCGACCATGTCGGAGGTGATCCACGAAGCGACGCTGGCCGCCGAAGGCCACGCGATCCACTTCTGAGATCCCACGGAAACACTACTCACAAAAGCCCCCGCCGGTCCGCCGTCGGGGGCTTTTTTCATGCGGAGGAAGCCGCTCAGCTCCTGCGGCGGCGGGCGAGCAGTCCCAATCCGCCGAGGAGGACGAGCGAGGAGGAGCCGGGCTCCGGAATGGTGACGACGGAAACCAGGTCCGTGCCGAACTTGATCGCGTCGAAGTTGGTGACACCGGAGGTGGTGCCGATGCCGCCGATCTGGACGTGCTGGTTGTTGGCGAAAGTCTGTCCCGCCACGGTGGTGGTGCTGGCGGTGAGTTTTGAGGTCACATTTCCGGCTCCATCAAGGAAGTCCAGCGTGTAGCCGTTGAGCGCGAACTGGTCGTACTGGGCGGCGGTGAGCACATATTGGGTGGCGCTGCCTGTCGCGCCGGTGACACCCACATTCGTGAACACGTTGACCGCCATGTAGACGGTGCCGATGGCGGGGACGGTGGTGGAACCCGTTGCGGTGGCCGCTCCTGTGTAGGAGACACCCAGACCAACACTGGTGACGGCACTGTTGTCCTCCACCTGGGAACGGAAGCGGCTGGAGCCGCCACCATCTCCGGAGCCGGTGGCGATGCGCACCTCGGTGAAGCTGCTGTTGCCGGAGGTAATGGTGCCGGCATTATCCACCCGGAAAAGATAGCTGGAGTAGAGCGTGCCGATGACGGAGGAAGTCAGGCTGAGCTGTGCCGCAAGGGTGGTGCCACCGGAAGCCGCGCGGAAGATCATCCGGTTGCCGCTGGTGCTGTTGTACGTACTGAAGGCGAGGCCACCGGCGGCGAAGGAATAGCCGCTGCCACCCCCCGGGTTGTTCACCAGATAGTTGCCCTTGAAGCCTTGGGCATTGGTGGCAACGCCGGTATCGACGGCGGCGGAACCGCTGTTCGAAAAGTTGAAGGGCGCGTAGTTATCATACGTCTCGTTCACCAGCAGGGCGGCGGAGGCAGTCGCACCGACCCCAAGGGAAAGAAGCGTGGTCAGCAGCAACCCGGAGGGACGGAGCGGCAGGATCATGGGGGCTGTCATAGCGCAGTGGCAGAGCCAATTCCATCACATTCTGTGGTGAAAATGCGGGATGCATTCCGCACCCTCCGCAAGCGGGAGGACTACGTCCGGCAGGGATTTCCTCAGCGACGGCGGCGCACGGCCAGTCCGGCACCCAGGAGCACCAGCAACGCACTGGAAGGCTCCGGGATCAGGAGATGCGGAACCACCTCACCGGAGGCGAGCATCTTCGCACTGTAGGTTCCGGCTGTCAGGCCCGCCGCGGATGGATTGACGAAGAAGATGGAATCCACCTGGGGCTGCTCCAGCCCACCGGTCCCGTCCCCGAACATCAGGCGCTCCTCACCCCCACCCTCGACCAGACCGGTCCAGCCCAATACGGTCAGTGAACCGGTCCACGCTTTGTCCCGGGAATCCGCGAAGACGATGGTGGAGCCGACATTGCCGCTGAAGTCCACCGTGGCCGCTCCCGCGACGGCGAGCTTGCCGAGCGTGTCGCTGAAGTCACCCACTTGGAGCGTTCCGGCACCGAGGGTCACCTCGGCATTGTTGTTGATGATGTCGCTCGCCCCAAAACGGAAGGTTCCACCGTTCACCTGGAGGGATGTGGAGGAGTTGAGCGTCCCCTTCGCCTCCAGAACGCCACCATTGACGAT
This sequence comes from Luteolibacter sp. SL250, assembly GCF_026625605.1. Lineage (NCBI taxonomy): Bacteria > Pseudomonadati > Verrucomicrobiota > Verrucomicrobiia > Verrucomicrobiales > Verrucomicrobiaceae > Luteolibacter > Luteolibacter sp. SL250. Next base: position 467,466 of record NZ_CP113054.1, on the reverse strand, counting down.
GGTGGAACCGGTGTAGGTGTTGTCGGCGGTGAGCACCGCGTTGCCACCGCCGCTCTTGCTGAAGCTTCCCTCCCCGCTGATCACGCCATCCTGGGTGACGGTCTGGCTGCCATCGATGTTGAGGGTGCCGCCGCCGGCCAGGAGAGTCGTGGCGCGGTTCATCGTGAATGTTCCGTTGGAGCGGAGCGAGCCGCCGTTGAAGGTGAGGCCGCCGGTTCCAAGGCGGTCGTTGTCGTACACCAACACCGTGCCTCCGTTGAAGACGGTGCCGCCGGAGTAGGTTTTCCCTCCCACCAGGTAGAGGGTGCCGCTGCCGGATTTGGTGAGGGTCCCACCGCTGATGCCGCCGTCATACCGCACGGTGTTGGAGCCGGTGACCTCGATGCCGCCGCCTGACGCACCGAGCACCGTGGACTGGGTGAAATACGGACCGGCGCCGGTATCGAATGACAATCTCAGCCGTCCGCCGTCGATGGTCAGCGTGCCGCTTCCCAGACGGTTGGTTCCGTTGACGTCGAGTACACCCTCACTGATCGTGGTCCCCCCGGTGTAATCGCTGGCAGCCCTGAGAGCCAGCGCACCGGTGCCGGTCTTTGAAAGGCTCCCCCCTCCCGTGATCGCCCCCTGCTGGGTGACGGTCTTGTCGGTTTCGATATTGAAGGTGCCGCCGCCGGCGTTCAGCGTCGTGGCACGGTTCATGGTGAAGGTGCCGCTGGAACGGAGGGTGCCGCCATTGAAGGAAAGTCCTCCGGAGCCGAGGCGATCATCTGCGAAGATATAGACGTCCCCGCCGTTGAAGGCGGTGCCGCCCGTGTGCGTCTTCGCGTTCACCAGCCACAGGGTGCCGCTGCCGGTCTTGGTCAGCATGCCATCGCCATCAATGGTGCCATCATGCCGGAACTGGGTGCCTCCGGTGACCTCGATGGTCCCGCCCGCAGCGCCGATGGTCATCGGCCGGACGCCGGCACCGGTGGTGATGTTGCCCGTAACCTGCAGCGTACCTCCATCAATGGTCACGAGGGAGTTGGAGGCCCCGAGCCGGTTGTCGGCATTCACGCTGACCGTTCCACCCCGGATCGTGAGACCACCAGTGTAAGTGGTGGCTAGGGACCCTGAAAGATCCAGGAGGCCGTTCCCCGTCTTGACCAATGAAAGCTTCGCGCGGTCCGGCCCAACGACCGTATCCTCGATGATCTGGCTGAGGCGGATGGTGCCCGTGCCACCCAGCGTGAGGATCCTGTCACCGCCGGTGGCGGAGGAAGGAGCGACGCTGTTCCTGACCACCAGCTCGCCGGAGGATTGGTTCGACCAGGTCTGGTCCGCGCCGATCCGCATGCGCACGCCTCCGGCGTTGGCTCCCGATCCGATGATGGCTCCTCCCGTTCCGGTTTCCAGCGTAATGCCCCCGGCCCCCATTTCCAGGTTGGTGGCGGCAGCCGGCCCAAGGATGGAGGTGATGCCAGCGGACCTGAACCGCAGCGAGGCGACCGGCCCGTCCGACCCAAGGGTAACGGTCTGGTCACCGGAGAAGCCGTCGATGTTGAACACCGCATCCGCCCCGGCTGGAACCGCTCCGGCCGTACTGCCGTCAACAGCACCGGACCAGTTGCCCGCGTTCGTCCATTCGCCCGCTCCACCTCTCCAATAGTACGTCTGCGCGGCAACGGGCGCGATCCCGGCAAGTGACGCCGCAGCGGCGAGGAAGAACAGTGGATTTCGGGAAAATTTCATGGCTTGGAGGAGAAGGGGGTTTGGAAACGCCCGCTACCGCTACCAGATCCCAACCCCACCTGCCAAGGGCATAGAGTGCAAGGAGTTGCCCGGTGGGATGGTCCCGTCTCTCCCGGATGGTGCGGCTCCCCGCAGTCTTCTCCTTGCGGAATGCGCTGATTGCGGCACCATGTTCCGTCGCCTTCCCCTCTTGGGAAGCCCCATCCCTCATCTGCATCCGACCATGAAATCCTTCCCCTGCCTCCTCCTCGCCGCCGCAGCCGCCCTCCTCAGTTCCTGTACCGCCCCGGTTTCCAAAGGCCCCAAGAGTTCCTTCACCTTCGACCCTCCGGTGAAGAAGGCGACGAATCCATCCGCCGTCCGGGTGAAGATCAGCACCAGCGCGCAGAAACTCTATGTGGTGGAGGGCAGCGAGGTCCTGCTCGCCACGCCGGTCTGTGTGGGCACCGCATCCGCACCGACACCGAAGGGCACTTTCCCCATCCAGGCCAAGGTCGCCAACCGCCGCCGCGTCAGCAGCCCGGGAGCGGGCTACCCGATGACCTACTGGATCCAGTTCTACAGCCCGTCCTACGGTGCGCACTGGGGCTTCGTGAAACCCTACCCGTCCACCCACGGCTGCGTCCGCATGCCGCTGAACTCCGCGCGGAAGGTATTCAACCTCGTCCGTGTGGGCACCCCGATCAATGTCGCCACCAGCCAGCCGGAAGACGCCACCATCGGCAAAACCCTGCCGGTGCTGGATGACAGCAAGTTGGATAACCCGCCGAATTCCTACATGCTCAGCCCGCAGGTCTTCAAGGACGCGGAGAAGGGCAAGATGTGGAAATTCTGAGCCACGCCGCACACTTCCTAAACGAAAACCTCCACCGGATACCGGCGGAGGTTTTTTCTTTTCCGGCAGGCCGTATGGAACGCTGCGGCGGGATCACTCCCGTTTCCTACTTATGCCGAACTGGTATTTGAAAATGCCCGTGGCAATCCCGGTGGCAACCGCATCCTGGAATTTTTCATTCGCGGCGAGCCTCGCCTCGTATTCATCCGCAAGGTTGGCGGCCGTCAGCGTGATGGCGGGGTGCCGGAGGCCCGCGAGGCCGGAATCCCGGCTGGATGAGAGGCCGTTGTCCTGGGTATTTTCCCTCAGATTAAACAGGACGATTCCGTGAATGCTGATCCCAAGGGCAGCACCGAGCCGCGGGTTGTCCCCGCCTCCATCTGCGGCTTCCTCGGCGGGTGGCGTCAGCACCGAGGTCCGCATCCCCTTCGGTCCGTCCTTTTCATCCAGGAAAGTGATGCTGACGAAAACCGCAGGCTCCTGGACTTCGTTGGCTGCACCGACACGCTCCTCCACCGCAATGGCCTTTTCCTCTCCACGGGTCATGATGACCTTGATCCCGCGCTCCTCCAGCTTGGTCTTCGTCTTCCCGGCGATCTCCCAGGCATGGAGCGCCGCATCTCCCCCACCCGTGGGATCCAGGATCACGGTACGCGGCACCCCGGGACCTCCAATCTGGTCGGGCCGCAAGATGGGGTCGATGAGACGGCTGAGATCTTCCCGCGAAAGGAACACCTCGCCCCCATCCTCCATGATCTCCCTGTTGAGGATGATCTTCACCTTGTTGAACTCGCACTCTTTCGATCCGACGTTGAAGCTCACCTTGATCTTGCGTTCGACCTCGAAGCGGATCTCCGCACCGTTTCTCTCCATTCCGCCGAAGCCGTAGAATTCCCCGAATTTTCCGAGCGGGATGTAGTCCGTTTCGCCGACCCGTTTCACCTCCCACTCCCATTCCTTCCCGAGGTCCCGGGCATCCAGGGTCACGGCGGACAACAACAGCGCCCCCATCCATCCAAAAGCAAGTGATGCGGTTTTCATGGCATTCACGGGAATACCCCATCCGCTGCGGGAATCGATCAAAATCGTGGATGCGGCGGCGAACCATTTCCCTGTCGCAACCCGGTGGGCTGGTGTATCGCTCAACGGCAATCCCATGGATAACCGCCTCCTTCCCACCAGCATCTTTTTCCTGCTCATGGCTTCCCTCCACGCTGAATCCGTCATCTACCCCACGACCCGCAAGGAACCCGTCACCGATACCTATCATGGAGTGAAAGTGGAGGACGCCTACCGCTGGCTGGAGGACGACAACGCGCCGGAGACCAAGGAATGGGTGACCGCCCAGAACGCGGTCACGGGCAAGTACCTGTCCGCCATCCCGCAGCGGGACGCCATCCGGGAGCGGTTGAAAAATCTGTGGAACTACGAGCGGATGGGGCTGCCGCAGGAACAGGGAGGACAGTGGTTCTACAACATGAACAGCGGCCTGCAAGAGCAGGCGGTGCTCTACACCGCCCCGTCGCTGGAGGGGGAGCGGCGCGTGCTGCTGGACCCGAACGCCTTTTCCAAGGATGGCACGGTTTCCCTGTCCCGATATGAACCGAGCGAGGACGGCAAGCTCCTGGCCTACGCGACATCCGGAGGCGGCAGTGACTGGAATGAGATCCGCGTGCGCGATGTCTCCACCGGCAAGGACCATGAGGACCACCTGAAATGGGTGAAGTTCAGCGGCATTTCCTGGGCGAAGGATGGCAGCGGGTTTTTCTACAGCCGCTACCCCACCCCACCGGAGGGTGCGGCCCTCACGCAGGTGAACGAGAACCAGAAGCTCTACTTCCACGCGCTGGGTACTCCGCAGGAAAAGGACGTGCTGGTCTATGAGCGGCCGGACCAGCCGCGCTGGGGCATGGGCGGCTGGGTCACGGAAGACGGCGCCTACCTGTTGATCCATCTGTCCCAGGGGACGGACCCGAAAAACCGGGTAGCCTACCGTCCTGCGGGTGATCCGCAGGCGCCGGTCACCGTGCTCCTGCCGGACGGGGATGCGGAGTATGGCTTCATCGGCAACATCGGCCCCGTGTTCTACTTCCACACGGATCTGGACGCACCACGGAAACGGGTGATCGCGATCGACACCCGCACCCCGGAGAGATCCGCCTGGAAGGAGATCATCCCGCAGTCCGGGGACCTGCTGGACACCGTGAGCATGTCCGGCGGCAAGCTGCTCTGCGTCTACATGAAGGATGCCAGCGACCGGCTGTACCGCTTCGAAACGGACGGGTCCGGGAAAACGGAGATCAAACTGCCCGGCATCGGCTCCATCGGCGGGCTGGGCGGCAAGCAGGAGGACAAGGAGGTTTTCTATGCCTTCACCAGCTTCACGGAACCGGCGTCGGTGTACCGCCTCAACATCGCCACGGGAGAGAGCACATTGTGGAGGAAGCCGGAGGTGGACTTCGACGGAAGTGCCTATGAGACGAAGCAGGTGTTCTTCACCAGCAAGGACGGCACCCGGGTGCCGATGTTCATCGTCCACAAAAAGGGGATCAAGCTGGATGGTTCCCACCGGACGCTGCTCTATGGCTACGGCGGGTTCCAGATCAACATGCAGCCCGGCTTCTCCATCTCCCGCGCGGTCTGGCTGGAGCGCGGCGGCATCTCCGTGACGGTGAACCTGCGCGGTGGCGGTGAATACGGCCGCGAGTGGCATGAAGCGGGCAGGAAGGGGAACAAGCAGAACGTGTTCGACGACTTCATCGCCGCGGCGGAGAAGCTGGTGGCGGATGGATACACGAAGCCGTCCAACCTCGCGATCCAGGGCGGCAGCAACGGCGGCCTGCTGGTGGGCGCGTGCATGACGCAGCGGCCGGAGTTGTTCGGCGCGGCGCTCCCCGCGGTCGGGGTGATGGACATGCTCCGCTTCCAGAAGTTCACCATCGGCTGGGCATGGGAGAAGGAGTACGGCAGCTCTGACAATGCGGAGGACTTCCCCCTGCTCCACCGCTATTCACCGTACCACGCGCTGAAGCCCGGCACCCGCTATCCCGCCACGATGGTGACCACGGCGGACCACGATGACCGGGTGGTGCCGGCCCACAGCTTCAAGTTCGCCGCCCGCCTGCAGGAATGCCAGCCGAAGGATGGTCCGCCGGTGCTCATCCGCATCGACACCAGCGCCGGTCACGGAGCAGGCACCGCCCTTTCAAAGACGATCGACCGCACCGCGGACGAATGGGCGTTCCTGGAGCACGTGCTGGGGAAATAACCCTCCCGTCATTCCTTCTCCCGGACGGGAACGATGAGCGTGGGGACGAGCGCCTTCCTCACCATTCCCTCCGCGACGCTCCCCAGCAGCAGCGACGCCACCACACCATGGCCGTGCGAACCGAGCACGACCAGATCTGCACCCGTCTGCTCCACGTAGTCGATGGTCGCGTGGAGCGGACTTCCGTCGACAAGCTGGGTGTTCACTCCGGGCAGATCGCCCAGCTCCTGGCGGAGGTCCTGGAGCTTCTTCTCCGCCCGGGTGCGCACCTGCGTGTCATAGAGCGGCATCGCGGGAAATTCCTCCGGGGTGAAGCCGTAGGCGGTGAAGGGCACCTGCGGCTCGATGATGTGGATGAGATGGAGCTGTGCGCCGAACGCCTTCGCCAGCTTCCCGGCGGTGGCGAGAACGCCCGGTGTTGCATTCGAGAAGTCCACGGCGGCGACGATCGTTTTCATGGCATCCCGACGGTAACCCGGTTGCCTGGGTAACGCAACCTGCCATGAAGCGGCAAGGTAGCGGAAGTCGTGAGACTTCCGGCTGGGGGGAAGCACCCTGAAAACCTACGCCCCTTTGCTCGTGGAATGTCCGCCGGAGACTGGAGCGGTATTGGCGGAGGGGTCAACGCCCCGCCGAAGCTCTCACGAGCTTCGCTACCCAGCCAGGGTGTCCGCCACCGCGCGGATCGTCTCGTCGAGGGCGAACGCCCCTGCGGTCAGCGCGACCCGTTCCCCGCCATCCACCCGCAGGAGGGCGGCCTCCGCGGCGGATGCGACCACCTCCGCGGTCCTGCCTTTCCTCGACACGGTTTCCGCAAGCGCCTCACACGAGGCTTCCCCGTGCTGTCCGACAATCACCACGCGGTCGCTCTGCGCCATGAGCTTTTCCAGCGCCCTCTCCCGCGCAGCCATCGCGGGGGAAAGGGTATCGAGGAACGTCACTTTCGCGTCATTATAGCGGTGCCGGAGCTGTTGGACGAGCCACGAAACCTTCCGCGGGGAAAGGGTGGTCTGGCACACCACGCCGAAGGAAGGCGAGAAGACGAGCCGGGCGGTGTCCGTGGTGTCCTCCAGGATGCGGGTGCCGGGATGGCCGGCCGCCAAACCCTTGCTCTCCGGGTCCGCATGCCTGCCGATGACCAGCGGCTGCGCGCCGTCCATCCGCAGCAGCCCCAGGGCCACCTGGGCGCGCTTCACCTGCGGGGAAGTGAGATCCACCAACCGCACCCCCGCCTTCTCCCACTCCCTCCGCCGGAGCGGAGACATGCCACAGAAGGGAACCACGATTTTCCGGAAGTGGAAGAAATCCGCTTCCTCCACATCCTCGGTGATCCCGGCATTCTCCAACCGGCGGCTGATGCCGGGGTCCGGCATGAAACGCCCGGCAACCCCGAGCCGCTCGGTCTTCGCCAGCTCCTCCAACTGCCACAGCGCGCTCCTGGCCTCGACATCCATGCCGAAGACCGGCGCCAGCCTGACCAAAGGTTCCGTCATCGTTTTCATTTTTTCTTTGTCCTACAAAGTAATTGGGTAAAAAAATGGGGCGCGGCGGTTTCGGATGCTCCGGGGTTGGACGCGCGTGCCATGATCTAACTTTGCATCACAAAGTTAGATGAGCGCAAGCGGAAAACTCACTTGCCCAGATCCAGAATCTGCTCCAGCACGCCGAGGTAGGCGACAAAGGCCTTCTTTCCCGCATCCGAAAGGGCGTAGAGCGTCTGGGGACGGCCGTCTCCGGTCAGCTTCTCACCGGAGATGAACTCGGCTTTCTCCAGGGTGCGGAGGTGGGTGATGAGGTTCCCGTCGGACATGTCCAACTGCCCCTTCAAATCCTGGAATGCCCATGGCTCCGCCCTCGAAGCCAGCAGCGTCATGATCGAGAGACGGCCTTTTTCGTGGATGGTGCGGTCGAGCTGGGAAAAATCGATCATGCTACGGATTCCTCACGGCCTTTCGTCGTGACGATCACAGCCCCATAAATCAGATGAAAGCCCCCGAACGCAATCGCCATGAGGCGGGAGCCATTGTTGATATACGAAAGGCGGGAGATGCTTTCCACGACCTGGGCCACGCCTGCCAGGCTGGTCACCCCGAAGATCACGAACGCCCAGCCCAACCACACCATCGACCGTGGGGCGAACTCGCGGATGGCGAGCAGCGCCAGGCCGTAGTGGAGGCTCCACAGGCACGCCGCCGCCGGCTCGTTCTTCGCCCTGACAAAAAGCAAACCAAGGAAGCCCCCCGCGACGATGGAGGGCAGCGCCCCGCGGATGGCCAGCTTGAGGCCGGTGTTCCAGAACGGTTTCGCGTGGGAGGAGCTGGCACGGAAGATCTGCCAAGCGTTGAACAGCAGGACCATCGCCGCTCCGAACAACCACCATCCCGCCCATGCCCAGCCCTGTTTGCCCTCCGACAGCCATGCCGCCGCCAGAGCCGCAGCTCCGCCGATGAGGGCCGTCTCCCCGGAGAGGGCGCGGAAGATCGTCGCCCGCTCCATCATCGTCCGGATCACCCGCAGTTGTTCGGCGGCTTCTTCACGCGTCGTCATGACAAGGCTTTGCCACACAAAGCCGCAAGATGGCAAGTTAGTTTGAACGCCGGAATGAAAGGCACGGCACCATTTCTTCAATTCCACGTTCGATGTTGGACGTTCGATGTTCGATGTTCCATCTTCCCCCCATGATCCGTTTCCTCCACACCCGCATCCGCGTCCGCGACCTCGACACCTCGATCGATTTCTACAAAAAACTGGGCTACGAACTGGGTGAGTTCAAGGACTCCCCGCAAGGGAACAAGCTGGCCTTCCTCAACCTGCCCGGCAACGACGTGTTCCTCGAGCTGACCTATTCCCCCGACTATACGGCGACCTGCCCGGAGGACCTGATGCACACCGCGCTGGGCGTGGAGGACATCGTGGAGTACTGCGATGGGGTCGAGAAATCCGGCATCGCGATCTGGCCGGATGGCTGGCGGGAGAAGTTCACCTCCGGTGGCCGGAAGATGGCCTTCGTGACGGATCCGGACGGCTACGAGGTGGAGATCCTGGAGCGCGGCGCGAAGGTGGTCTGAGCGCGATTTTCCGCCCCGCTCACTTCAGGGGAGCGGTGTATTGCCCGCCCTGGCCGGACTGCCACGCCTGCTTCGCGCTGTTGAAGAGGTTCGTCAGTTCCGCCTGGGTGGTGAGGCGGTATTCGATGGTCTTCGCGTGGGTGGTGTCCGGATACTTCTTGATGACCATGTTGTCCGTCTCCACCCCGGTGCGCTGGCCTGCGGCATCAAGGATGCCCTTGCCCCGTTCCATCACGGCTCCGGCGGTGCCGCCCACGCTGTTGTTCGCCCCGATGGGCGAGAGGAAATAGAACCTGGCGAGGGCCTGCCCGGTGGTATCGATGGTGACTTCATCCACCAGCAACGTCCCATCCAGCACATAGCTGTGGCGGCTGACAGAGGTGATGCGCTCGGTGGAGACGGCATACTCCCCACCGGCAAGCCGGACCTGCCAGAAGCCTTTGACCGACGACATCTCCCCGACCGGCGCGGAGGGCTTCGGCGGTTCAGGCTCATCCTTCGGCTGGAATGGCGGGGTGATCTGGGCCTCCACGGAAGCAAAGGCCGCGAGAACCGCGGTCAGGATGAGGACATGGGTTTTCATCTGTGGCAGATATGGCATGCCACCGTGGCGTTGGCCAGCCTGCGGACGGTGCTTTGGAAAAGTTAAACATTGTCACGTTTCCGGAAATTTCCCACGGTTCCACCCATGGTCCGCTACCGGTCGAACGTCGCCGCGCTGATCGTGAGGGCGGATGGTTCCTTGCTGATCTGCGAGCGCTGGACCATCCCTGGTGCGTGGCAGTTCCCTCAGGGCGGCGTGGACTCCGGCGAGTCCCTGGAGGGCGCGCTGTTCCGCGAAGTGAAGGAGGAGATCGGGATCGGGCCGAAGCATCTGCGGATCGTGAAAAAACGCAGCGGCTACCGCTATCTCTACCCGGAGCAGGTGCGGCAGAAGAAGCTCCAGAAGCACGGCAACCAGGGGCAGGAGCAGACCTACTACCTGTGTGAACTTCTGAACACCGCTCCACCGGTGAATGTGAACCAGCGTCCGCGTGAGTTCAGGGCCTACCGGTGGATCCATCCGACGGAGTTCGACCTGGAATGGCTGCCGGAGTTCAAGCGGGACGTGTACCGGCAGGTGATGCTGGATTTCTTCGACGTGGAGCTGTGACAGGCTTTGGTGCCGTGTCCGTCAGCAATCGCCACCCCCACCACCGCCGGAATCCCCATCCCAGGTTCCGCCGGACCCTCCCGTGCTGGAATATCCCTGGGCATCCGGGGTCCAACCGTCGTGCTTCCCGGGCTCCCGGGCCTCCCCGGTCAAGCGTCGCAGGATGAACACCACGAATCCGAAGAACAGGATGAAGCCGGTTGATAGGATCAATATCCATTCCATGACGTTGCAGAATTTGGCATGACGGATGATCCCGCCATCCACAGTCATGCTATCGGGATCACGCGTGATCCGCAGTTGGAAAAGGATGCGCACATTCCACATCCGGCTCCGGGGAAAGAGTGCGTGCAACCCGGGCCGTATCCCTCCACCCTTTCCGCCTTCCAACGATGAATTTCCTGAAAGCCATTTTCCTCGCCCTGTTCCTTTCCGCCACCGCTTCCGCGGCCCAGCCGAACATCGTCATCTTCCTGGTGGATGACATGGGGGTGATGGATACGTCGGTACCATTCCTGACGGATGCTTCGGGAAAACCACAGAAGTATCCGCTCAACGAATACTTCCGGACCCCGAACATGGAGCGCCTGGCAGCACGCGGCATCCGCTTCAACCAGTTCAACGCGATGAGCCTCTGCTCACCGAGCCGCATCTCGCTCATCACCGGGAAGAACGCGGCCCGCCACCGGACGACGAACTGGATCAACCAGTCCTCCGACAACGGCGGCCCGAACAGCCCGCCGGAATGGAACTGGAAGGGCCTGCGGAAGGACGATGTGACGCTGCCCGGTCTGCTGCGGACGGCCGGCTACCGCACCATCCAGGTGGGCAAGGCGCACTTCGGCCCCGGGGACTCCGCAGGCGCGGACCCGCTCAACCTGGGCTTCGACGTGAACATCGCCGGAGGCCCCATCGGCCATCCGGCGAGCTACAAGGGAACGCTGGACTTCGGCGCGAAGACGAAACAGGTGGCGAACGCCGTGAAGGGGCTGGAGAAATACCACGGCCAGGACATCTTCCTCACGGAGGCTCTCACGCTGGAAGCCAACGCGCAGGTGGAGCAGGCGGTGAAGGACAAGAAGCCGTTCTTCCTCCACCTGGGACACTACGCGGTCCACACGCCGTTCGAGTCCGACGACCGGTTCGCCGACCACTATAAGGATAGTGGAAAGCCGCCGAAGGCCCAGGCGTTCGCCACGCTGGTCGAGGGCATGGACAAGTCCCTGGGCGACCTGATGGACCATCTGGAGAAGCTGGGTGTGGCGGAGGACACGCTGATCCTGTTCCTGGGTGACAACGGATCCGACTCCCCGCTGGGTGATGCCCACAATGTGGGCAGCGCGGCCCCGCTGCGCGGCAAGAAAGGCTCCCACTACGAGGGCGGCATGCGCAGCCCGTTCATCGCGGCATGGGCGAAGCCGTCCACCGGCAACGCGAACCAGAAGAAGCTGCCCGTGAAACAAGGGGCGGTGCAGACGCAGTTCGCGGCGATCCAGGACATCTTCCCCACCCTCACCGGACTTGCCGGGGCAACCGCTCCGGACGCCTACGAGATGGACGGGCGGAAGCTCGATACCCTGCTGACAGGCGCGGCGGACGGGAGCCATCCGGATGCGTTCCTCATGCACTACCCGCACGCGCCGCACCGCAGCAACCACTTCACCACCTACCGTGAAGGGGACTGGAAGGTGGCCTATCATTATTTCCCCGACGCGGAGAACGGAAACACCCGCTACCAGCTTTTCAACCTGAAGAAAGACCCCTTCGAGCAGGAGGATCTGTCGTCATCCGATCCCACCAACCTCAGCCGGATGATGAAGGCCTTGGTCGCCGAACTGGAGGAGGAAAAGGCCCTCTATCCGGTGGATGACGCGGGTGCGCCGGTGAAGCCGGTGGTGCCGTAGAGTGTTCCCATTCTTCCGTAGCGTGACGGCTGCGCCGTTCCGGCTGGGTGGACCGTTGCGATCACCCAAGTTCCAATCCATCATGGATATCATCCCTTCCATGCGGCACCGCAGGGAAGGAGGAGAATCTTCCCAACCGTAATGGCGCAGCCAATACGCTACACTGCGCTCACTTCCGCTTATGCGAGAACAACCAGCGGATCGCCTCCGGATTGTTGTAGGTCATCGTCCAGGAGTCGTGCTTCACGCCGGGGTAGATGGTCAGCTTCGGCCTGCCGCCCGCTTTCTCCAGCGCCTCGATGAGGTCGGTGGTCGCGGTGACGGGCACGGTGGGGTCCGCATCGCCATGGAAGGTCCAGACCGGCACGTCCTTGTAGCGGGAAACGATCGACGGATCCCCGCCGCCGCAGATGGGAAGGGCGGCGGCGATTCTCTCCGGCGCACGGCCCAGCAGGTCCCAGGTACCGAAACCACCCATGGAGATGCCGGTGACATAGAAGCGCTTCGGATCGACGGGGTGGGTCTTTGAGAATTCCTCCACCAGCGCGAGCACGGCCTCCAGCCGCGGGTTCGGCTCCTTGGCCGCGACCAGCCGACGCTTCTCCGCATCGAGATCCGCCCACCACAGCTCGGCGGGACATTGGGGTGCGATAAGGAAGCAAGGCTCGTTGATCTTCTCCGCACCGGCGAGGATGGAACTGATGCCGTGCTTCAGGTGCTTCTTGTTGTCGTCACCGCGCTCACCCGCGCCATGGAGGAAAAGGACGAGCGGATAGACTTTCCCCTCCTCCACCTTTTCCGGAGAAGCGAGGCGGTATGGGATATGGATGCCGTTCGGCGCATCCCACTCCTTGGCGATGGTTTCGACGGCGAATCCGGTGGATGTGAGGGACATGGCGAGCAGGCTGTGGAGCAGGCGCATTCCCGGATGGTGGACCTTCCGTTGGTAGAAGGAAGGGGAAAGTGAAGATGCCCAGGGCACCTCATCTTGCGGCGCAGCCGCCCTAAAATCGGTAGGGCGTGGCGGCCCGCCGCGCCGTGGCTGTAAGGCAGACCTGTCGATGGGTTCATTCCACTCTCCACGTCCACAGTTCTGTCGGCTTTACAGCCACGGCGCGCCCGGCGGTCGCGACCCTACCGCTTTTTCAGGAAGTATTTCCCAATCAATCCCGCCCGAGCTGAGAAAGGAAGTAGCCCAGTTCCGCCTGCGGGTCCGCGACCTGGCGGTCATCGGGAACATCCTTTGCCGTCAGCGCGGTGATCATGGTCGTCCATCCTTCCGTCCCGGTGGTGTGCCGGTCCGTCCGGATGAGAGCTCCGGAGGGCTTCACCTTCGGCACGATGGGCACGATGTCCCCGGCAGTGGGCGACGCACAGCGGGACGCCGGGGAACTCACGAGGTATTCGCGGCAGGCCAGCGGTCTCTGCGGATGGATGCTGCAACTGTCCTCCTCCAGGAACGGGCAGGAGATCCCGAGGAAGAAATACCGCAGCCCGAGGTTCTGGCGCTTCACGCGGTCCTGCTCGGACGGCAGCCCGCCGAGGTCGGCGGCCATGCCGGCGGATTCCAGCTTCTCCGCCGCCTGCGCGATGCGGGCCTCCACCCGGCCGCGATGTCCGCCCTCCAGTCCCGGGATGACGATCTTCCTCAGATAGTCCGCCTCCGACCGGCTGATGGGAACGAGCTGCTTGCAACACGCGCCGCAGCCCGGACCGCAGGATGGGATCTTTCCCTCCGCTTCGGATTCCTTGCCGGAAGCTTCCAGCAACACCTCCCCGATGCCGAGGTAGGCGGGCACCATTTCGGAGGCCGGTGCTCCGGGTTCCGGGAGATCCCCACGGATCTCCATATCATCCTGTCCCAACCGAAGTCTGAAACTGAATGCCGCCATGACAGGTTACCTCAAAGGTGTTTGTCGAACCAATCCGCCGCCGCCTTCACGGTCTCATCCAGCCACGGCTGGCTCATCCAGAACGGATGCGGCGCGCTTTTCAGCGTGATGAGATCGGTGGCGACGCCCGCTGCGCGGAGCTTTTCCTGCATCGCCGCCCGGCCGATCTTCAGGCTGTCCTTCTCGCCCTCGATGAAAAACGTCGGCGGGCTGGCCTTGGACACATACTCGATGGGCGAGGCCTGGGCGTAGAGCGGGCGGTTTTCCGAAATGGGTCCGAAGAAAAGCACGTGTCCTTCGCTGTTCTTGTCCTTGTTCGCCTCCAGCAGGTCCATGGTCGCGGCCATCACCACACAGGCCTTGAGCTTGGTCGGCTGGTCCGGATTTCCGCCGCTGCCTTCCAGCTCCTTGACGTCCCCCGTCATCCCCATCAGCGCGCTGAGGTGGCCGCCGGCGGATCCACCCATCACGCCGATGCGGTCCGGATCGAGACGGTACTTCGCCGCGTTGGCCCGCATGAAGCGGAGGGCCGCCTTGCAGTCATGGATGGCGGCGGGATACTTCGCATCGGTTGAGAGGCGGTAGGCCACCTGGGTCACGACGTAGCCGCGCTCCGCCAGCCTCTCGGCCAGCGGCTTGTCGGGCTCGATCTGGCGTTTCTGCCAGCCGCCGCCGTGGATGAGCAAGATGGCCGGGTAGGTGTCTTCCTTCTTCGGGACATACACATTCACCAGCACGGAGAAGTCACCCGGGTGGGAACATTCCACATTCTCATGCAGGGTGATGCTCTCGGGCAGTGCGGGTTTCACGAGAACCCACTTCGGCTTGTCCTGGGCGGACAGCGGCAGCGCGGCGGCGAGGAGCAGGAGGAAGAGTCGTTTCATGGACGGCGGATCAGTTCGCGGGAACCATGCGGACGATGCTGTCAGGTCCGTTGAGCAGCACGTAGATGAAACCGTCCGGACCCTCCGCCACATCCCGCACGCGGCCGATGCCTTTGAGGACGATCTCCTGTGAGACGACCTTTTTGCCCTCCAGCCTCAGGCGGCGAACTTCCTGCGCGGCGAGGCCACCGGCGAAGAGGTCGTTCTTCCATTTCGGGAACTTCTCCCCGGTGTAGAAATCAAGGCCGCTGGCGGCGATGGACGGCACCCAGTAGATGACCGGCTGCTCCATGCCTTCCTTCTCCGTGATGCCGGTGATGGGAGTGCCATTGTAGTTCATGCCGTAGGTGATGACGGGCCAGCCGTAGTTTTTGCCGGGCTGGACGAGGTTCAGCTCGTCACCGCCGCGCGGGCCGTGCTCGGTGTTGTAGAGCGCGCCGTCACGCGGATCCATCGCCAGTCCCTGCGGGTTACGGTGGCCGTAGCTCCAGATGCCGGGGATGGCGTCCTTGTTCTTCACGAACGGATTGTCCTCCGGCACGCGGCCGTCGTCATGCAGGCGGAAGATCTTTCCGTTGGGACGGGTGACGTCCTGCGCCTCCATCATGCCGCCGCGTTCACCGACGACGAAGTAGATGTAGCCCTTGTCAAAGATGAAGCGGGTGCCGAAGTGGACGCCCGCACCGCTGCGGAACTTCGGGTCCGCGCGGTAGATCCACTCCTGGTCCGTCCAGGTGCCGTCCTTGATGCGCCCGCGCACCACGGAGGTGATCACCTTCGCCTGGTCCTTCTTGCCCTCGACCTTCTCGACCGTACCATCCGCAAAGCCGAGATAGACCCAGCCGTTCTTTTCATAGTCCGGGTGCAGGGCAACCTCCATCAGTCCGCCCTGGCCGTGGTGGATGACCTCCGGCGTGTTCTTCACCGGTTCCGGCTGCAGCTTCCCGTCCTTGTCCAGGATGCGGAGCCGTCCGGGCCGCTCGGTGACGAGCTTCCGCCCGTCCGGCAGGAAGGCGATGGCCCACGGGATCTCGAGGCCGCTGGCGACCACCGTCTCGATCTTGTAACTTTGCAGCTCCGTCTTCGTCACGGTGTCCGGAGAGGGCTTCGGGAACTGCATGCCCTGCACCGCCGCCTTCCGCTCCTGCTCCCGCAGATAGACCACCATGGAGCGGATCTGCTCGTTGGTGAGCGTCCCTTCCCACGGCGTCATGCCCAGCGGTGGATTCCCCTTCGCGATGGATTTGAAAATCTCCGCATCCGTGCCGCCGTGCTTCCAGATCCCGTCCACCAGCGAGCCGCCCTGCCCGCCCTCGAATTTCGCCCCGTGGCATCCGGAGCAGTAGTTGCCATAAATCTCCTCCACCTTCTGGCCAAAAGCCAGGGTGCCCGAAGCCGCCAGGATCATCAGCATCGCACGCATCCGGATATTCCTACCGAACCAGGCGCGGATGGCAATCCATCTCCTCATGGACCGCGCCAAACGGCGCTGACGCGAAATCACAGGCGCGACCGTGCCCAAACCGGGTTCGCGGCATTTTTTCCAAGTCCGGGAGGATCAGTCCGCTTTGATTTCCCGGATGGTCATCTCTTTCACGGTCGTGGCGAAGCCCACATTCTGGATATAGAAACCAAGATCCTCCACCGCGGGGTCGATCGGAATCCGCATGAGGGGCTTGTCGTCCAGATTGATTTCAATTTCGTCACCGAGACGGATGAGCGTGAGATTCAGCAGCCCCGCGTCGTCCGGCAATTCGGGCGGAGGAACACGGTCGCCGGGGTCACCCGGGCCGGGAGCCGGGAGCCGCTTCGCGTAAGGGGCGTTGCGCTGGAGATAGATCTTCCGTGAGCCGGGACCCGCGCTGAGTTGCACGCCTTTCTGACCGGATGCTTCGTCAACGATGGCAAACATGGCGACGGAATTGCTCCACACGTCCTTTGGTGCGGCACGGGCCGCCGCGGAAGCGTGCCGGCGATCAATGAGGGCGAATTTCAAGGTCGTATAATAGTGATCATCCGGAGGCCCGGATCTCATGAGGGAAAAGCGGATGTTCCAGATGGCGTTCCGGACGGGTTCCTTCGTCACGAAATAGGTCGTCCGGTAGTGGGCGGGCGGGACGGAAATGGAGGCCGGGAATTTTTTATAATTACCAATTCCGAAATCCTTCAAGCCTACGAAGGGATCGTCCTCCGGCGTGCGGGTGGCGGGGAAAAGGTCGTCACCCGCTTTCGCGCGGGCTTCCGCGAGAAGCGCGCCCTTGCCGTTGGGTGGTTTCGCGATCCAGCCATCGACGACGTCCCGGTTCATGTAGTCATCAAGAACGCCACGGGCGTCCATCACTTCGGCGAGATACTTGAAATCATTGTATGCCAGGCAGAGCGCGTGCAGGCCGAAGATGAAGAATCTTGGAATTTCTCCCTCCTTTTTGAACACGTCCTTCATTTGCTCCAAACCCATCTTCGCGGCAGTTGCTTCCCCGCGTTCCATCTCCAGAAGCGTCGAGTAGTAGAGGGTGAGCACATTTTCCGGCATGCCCTTGGCGGTGGCATGGTGGAGGGCCGTCTCGGCGATGTCCTGCGATCCCTGTTCCCAGGCGACGGCGGCAATGAGCATTTCGCGATCCCATGGGCCGCGTTTGATTCTCCCAAGCACATCGTTCTCCGGTCTGTAGGCATTTCCGCTGGAGTAGCCCATCCGGCCGGGACCGAAGTGAAACTCCTTGGTGACGGTACCATCAGGGGAGATGGCGACGATGTCTTTCACCGGGGCTTCCCGGCGGATGGGGATGTCATGATGCCAATAGGGTTTGCCGTTGAATGTCTTGAAAATCCACCCGGCCTTCAATCCCGCCCGGTCCGCCGGCGCGCCCTCATCCACCCTGGTGACGGCAACCCCCCACGCGGGAAACGGGGAGGTCTCGACCTTTTTGGGATCGATCCGCGATGGATCGCAAAGGTTGATGAAACGCTGATAGTCACCTTCGCCGACCTTGGCCGAGAAATGGTTTTCCTCCGCCGCGGCGGGAACCCACCCGAGGCAAGCCGAGAGGATGCAAATGCGGGCGATCCATGATCGCCCCAGGATGGGAGAGCGCTCTTTCATCGGTTCCAGTGAACGAACACAAAAAACGGTCTCCATGCAATGAAAGGTTCTCCGGTTCCTGCCCGGATCCTCTTTCATCGCAGGCAAAAAAGAACTTGTGCGCAAAGATGCCCGCACTTCCTGCCGTCACGGTGACTGTTTCGAGAGGTTCATTTCGGAGCCTTACCCATCATCACACCAAACCTGGCGTACGCCGCGTCCCATTCCTCCTTGCCGGATGGCTCGAAGGTCTTGAAGCCGAACGAACGTGAGATGAGTTCCCGACCGGCGGTGAAGTCCGGCAGGATGCCCATGCCCACCATCTGGGTGATGATGTTCCCGCAGGAGGTCGCCTCGACCGGTCCTGCCACAACCCTGATGCCGAGGGCGTTGGCGGTGGCCTGGCTGAGCGCCTCATTCTGGATGCCGCCCCCACCGGCCCGCAGGGAGGAGAACTCCCGGCCGGTGAGGCACCGGAACCGCTCGAAGACGACGCGGTATTTCAGCGCGAGGGAATCCGTGGCCACGCGCAGCACCGCGCCCTTGCTCTCCGGCACGGTCTGGCCGGTCCTGCGGCACCATTCGCGGATCTTGTCCGGCATGTGGCCTGGGCTGGCGAAGACGATGTCGTCCGGATCGATGAACGCGGTGAAAGGCTCCGCTTTTTCCGCCAGCTCCGCCATTTCCGCGTAGCCGAGGCTCTCACCGTCCAGCGCCCACTGCCGCTTGCATTCCTGGATGAGCCACAGCCCGGCGATGTTCTTCAGGGAATGGATGTCCCCGCCGACGCCGAAGTCATTGCAGAAGCCGTAGCCGAGCGCCTTGCCGCTGGTGATGGCGGTGTCCGACTCGATGCCCATGATGGACCAGGTGCCGGAGGAAAGCCACAGGTCCTCCCGGCCCATCGGGATGCCCGTGACGGCGGCCGCCGTGTCATGGCAGGCGGTGGCCACTACGGGAATGCCCGTAGCTCCGATGAAGGCGGCCACTTCCTCCCGGACGGGGCCGAGCACGGTGCCCGGCTCCACCAGCGGGCCGAAAAGCTGCTCCGGCAGGTCCAGCGCGCGGATCACCGGCCAGGCCCAGTCGCCCGTGGCGGGGTCGATGAGCTGGGAAGTGGAGGCCACCGTCTTTTCACAAGCCTTCACCCCGGTGAGCCAGTAGGCCAGCAGGTCCGGCACGAACAGGATGCGGTCCGCATGCAGCAGGCCCGGGCTGTTTCTGCGCCGCTCCGCCAGCAGGTGCAGGGAGGTGTTGTAGAAGTTCGTCTTGATACCCGTGTGGGCGAAGATTTCCTCCTCCGGCATCAACCCGTGCATCACCTCCGCCATGCCCTCGAAGCGGGCATCCCGGTACTGGTGCGGCATTCCCACCAGCTCTCCGTCCGCGTCGATGAGGCCGAAGTCGCAGCCCCAGGTGTCGATGCCGATGGAGACGATCCGGTCGCCGTATTTCTCCACCGCGCGGCGCAGACCCTCGAGGATGTCCCGGTAAAGGCCGACGATGTTCCAATACGAGCCGGAAGGGAGTTCCGTGCCCGGATTGTCGAAACGGTGCACGTCCTCCAGCACGAGCTTCGAGAGGTCCGTGCGGGCGGCGATCACCCGGCCGCTGCCAGCTCCGAGATCAACGGCGATGAAGACTTTTTCAGACATGGGATTGATGATGGGAAAGTGGAGCGCGGACTTCAGTCCGCATCAATCATGAGGTGGAGCCTTTCCAGAGGCGGACTGAAGTCCGCGCTCCATTACTTTCCGAAGTGCAGTTCGTAGGGAGGCGTGATGAGATGCTTCTTCGCGTAGGACCTGCCGCCCTTGTCCGTGATCATCGCGTGCAGTTCCTCCGGCTTCGCGAAAAAGTGGTCGGTGGGAGCGCCGAGCTTGGTGGAGTCGATCAGGGCGCAGGACCACTGCGCGTGTTCCAGCATGGCCCTCTTGAAGCGCGCTTGGTCCGGGTTCGGCTCGCCGATGCCCAGCTTCGGGTCGAATCCACCACCGGAGAAAAAGAAGCGGTCGATGCGCAGCATCCGCAGGGCGGCCTCCGTCAGCATGCCGGAAAATCTCCGCCCGCGGCGTTCGTAGGTGCCGCCCAACTCGATCAGCTCGATGGCTTCCCGTGTGGCAAGACGTTCGACCACCGCGATGGAATAGGTCACCACCCGCAGCGGCACCCCGTCCGGGAGCTGCGACGCGAATTCCAGCGCCGTGGTGCTGGCGTCCAACAGCAGCGTCTCCCCTTCCTTCACCAAAGTCGCAGCCTCCCGGCCGATGGAGAGCTTTTCCTCAAGCTGCCGCGACTCCCGCTCCGAAAGCGACAGCTCCCCCAGCGCCACGGTGGAGTCCATGGCTCCGCCATGGGTGCGGCGCAGATGACCCACACGGGCGAGGAAGTCCAGATCCCGGCGGATCGTTTCCTCCGTGACCTCGAAGTCCCCGGCCAGCTCGGTGGTCCTCACCGTCCCGTTCTTGCGGGCGATTTCGAGGATGCGGCGTTGTCTTTCGGCGGCGAGCATGTGGGAATTTGTGGGAATTTGCTTGATTTCCTTCGTTTTGCGGGCCAATCCCGCTCACGTCAATACGAAACCAAACCGCCATGTCCAAACCCGAAAACTTCAAGCACGTCTCCTATTCGTGGGATGACGCTCACGCCGCCACCCTCGATCCCGTCGGCCGCCTGGTGTACCGCTCGAACATTCTGGGTGCGGACCAGCGCATCACCAACACCGGCGGTGGCAACACCTCCTCGAAACTCATCGAGAAGGACCCGCTCACCGGTGGCGACGTGGAAGTGCTGTGGGTGAAGGGTTCCGGCGGCGACCTGCGCACCTCGAAGCGCGAGAATTTCTCCTCCCTCTACCAGGACAAGCTCATCGGCCTGCAGGGACCATATGCCGCCCGCGCGGACAAGGGCCTGAAGTCCCCGGCGGAGGACGAAATGGTCGGCATGTATTCCCACACGACCTTCAACCTCAACCCGCGCCCGTCCTCGATCGACACGCCGCTGCACTCCTTCCTCAGCGGCAAGCATGTCGACCACATGCACCCGAACGCGATCATCTCCATCGCCGCGTCGAAGAACTGCCAGCAGCTCACCAAGGAGATCTTCAGCGGCGAGATGGACTACGTGCCATGGATGCGCCCGGGCTTCGAGCTGGGCCTCGCGATGCAGGAGATCGAAAAGGCCAACCCCGGCGTGAAGGCGATCATGATGGGCCAGCACGGCTTCATCTCCTGGGATGATGACGAGAAGGTCTGCTACATCCGTACGCTGGAGTTCATCGAAAAGGCGGCGCAATACATCGAAGACAAGTACCAGGCGAAGGGCGGCGACGCGAAAGCCTTCGGCGGTCAGAAATACCAGACGCTGCCCGAGGCGGAGCGACGCGCCGCCTTCGCGAAGATCCTGCCATGGCTGCGCGGCCAGGTTTCCCAGCAGAAGCGCTTCATCGGCACCATCCAGGACGACGACAAGATCCTGCGCTTCGTGAACTCCGCGGACGCACCGCGCCTCGCAGAGCTGGGCACGTCCTGCCCGGACCATTTCCTGCGCACCAAGATCAAGCCGCTCTACGTGGACTGGAACCCGCAGACGGAAGATGCCGCCGCCCTCAAGAGCAAGCTCGCCGCCGGCCTGGAGCAGTACCGCAAGGACTACGCGACCTATTACAACAACTGCAAGCACAGCAACAGCCCCGCCCAGCGCGACCCGAACCCGACCGTGGTGCTGATCCCGGGTCTGGGCATGATCGCCTGGGGCAAGGACAAGTCCGAGTCCCGCGTGACCGCGGAGTTCTACAACTGCGCGGTGGAAGTGATGCGCGGTGCGGAGGCGATCGACGAATACATCGCCCTGCCGCAGCAGGAGGCCTTCGACATCGAATACTGGCTGCTTGAGGAAGCGAAGCTCCAGCGCATGCCCGCCGAGAAGGAGCTGGCCCGCCAGGTCATCATCGTGATCGGCGCCGGTTCCGGCATCGGCAAGGAAACCGCCCACCGCCTGGTGAAGGAAGGCGCGCACATCGTCTGCGTGGACCTCAATGAGGATGCGGCGAAGGCGACCGCGAAGGAGATCACCGACAAGTATGGCCTCGGCATCGGCGTGGCGGGCAGCGGTGTTTCCGACTGCGGCCCGGCCATCGGCCTGGCGGCGAACATCACGGACCGCGCCAGCATCCGCGCGATGCTGGACCAGGTGGCCCTCGCCTACGGTGGGTTCGACCACATCGCGGTGACCGCGGGCATCTTCGTGCCGAGCGACACCACCGGTCACATCCCGGATGACAAGTGGGCGCTCACCTTCAACATCAACGTCACCGGTTCCTACTTCGTCGCCGACGAAGCCGCGAAGACCTGGAAGGAGCAAGGCCTCAAGGGCAACCTGGTCCTCACCACCTCCGCCAACGCCGCGGTGGCGAAAAAAGGCTCCCTCGCCTACGACACCTCGAAGGCCGCCGCCAACCACCTCGTCCGCGAGCTGGCGATCGAGCTGTCCCCGCTGGTGCGCGTCAACGGCGTGGCTCCCGCGACCGTGGTCCAGGGTTCCGCCATGTTCCCGCGCGACCGCGTCATCGGCTCGCTCGCGAAATACGACATCTCCTACACGGATGACGAGGCGACCGAGTCACTGGTCAGCAAGCTGGCCCAGTTCTACGCGGACCGCACACTGACCAAGGCACCGATCACCCCGGCCGACCAGGCGGAGGCTTACTTCCTGCTCATCACGAACCGCCTGAGCAAGACGACCGGCCAGGTCATCACCGTCGATGGCGGCCTCCACGAGGCGTTCCTGCGCTGATCCAGCTTACATTTCTGTCAACCAGACGGGCGTCCTCCAACGGGGACGCCCGTTTTCATTGCAACTTGGCCCTGTTCATTTTCCCGTCCGCCGGTTAGATTCGGATCGTGGAAAAGGTCTTCGCCAAAAGAAGCCTCAAGGATTTCCGGGATCGGGAGAATCCTTGGAAAAATCGCAGCCCTCTTGAACGGTTGCAGGCCATGGCGGTGATCTGCCAAACCCACGGGCAAAATGGATCAGCTCAATCAGGATTTCCTCGAGTTTATAAAATTACTCGTAAGTGAGGGTGTCGATTGAAGCTCTGAGCCCATCCCGGAGATTTGTTCGGCAAAAGCAGCAGCGACGGCTTCAGTCAGTCATGTGTGCGGATGCCCGAACCTTCCATCAATAGTCATTTCGCGGAATGAGCGGTCGGCAACGCGGCGAGGATCGTCCGGCACGCCTCCCCACGGGTAATGGCTGGCGCCTCCGACGGAGCAAGCAAGGGTGCGCGGTCGCCGCGGTCGGACTGGTTGGTGCGGCCCTTGAACCACCCGATGAGGGCGGATAGCTCGGCTTCCGTCACCGGCTGGTCGGGTTTGAACTCACCGATGTTGTTCTTCTGACGGAAGCCGCTGTGCTGTTTGGCATCATAGCCACCTTCCTTCGGCCACAGGGCGTCAATGCCGAAAACCGGCATCGCCCCGTTGTCGAACAGAGTCTCGATTTCCCGGAACGCCGGATGGGTGTGCGGGACATCCGTGAAGTGGACGTTGCTCACGCTCGTCCATAGCCCGAAGGCGCGGAAGATGAAGCGGGCGGCCTCCGCGCGGGTGAGCGGTTCGTCCGGACGGAAGCAGCGGTCGGCATTGCCATCGACCACGCCCTTCGCGCTCAGCAACTGGATCTCCGCGAACGCGGGGTGGGTGCCCTCCACGTCCCAATAAAAGGCGATCTTGAGCTTCTGCCCGACCATCTCCTTCTGCAGTTCCTCCAGCGGCAGCATGCGTGGCGGCGTCCCTTTCTTCACGCTCATGGCGGCGGCGATGCCCGCGGACTGACCGAGGGACATCCACGTGGGGTCCATACGGATGGACGAAAAGGCGACATGGGTGGCGGAGAGCGCCACGGGGACCAGCAAGCCCTCGGTCTTCTGCGGCAGCAGCGATCCATACGGCACCTGGAAAGCAATCGAGGCATTCACCAGATAGAAGTCCCCCTCCCCCTTGTCCGGGGTGGTCAGGTCGCTCTTCGGTCGGACGGGCTTCGAGTCGATGGGATACTCCCCGATGCCGATGCTGTTCTTCCTCAGCGGCGGGATCAGCCCGTTGCCGTTGATGAAAGGATTGATGTCCGCCTCCGTCATCAGGTCGTCCCCCTCGATCCGGCGGGACTCGCGGATGTAGATGCGGTAGGGCACGTTGCCGTTGTCCTTGAACTCGTCATCCGGCAGCCCGAGGTGCCTGAAGCCGCGCTCATGCTGGAGGTAGTAGAGGAAACCGAGCGCGTTGTTACGGTAGGTCTCGTAGATTTTCCGCCGTCCCGCCCGGTCGGACTCCGCCCAGTTCCAGTTGATGAGCTGCAGCTCGCTGCCGATGGGGTTGGTGTTCATCTCGGACTTGCCATGCGGCACGCCCGGCGTCCCCCGGTAGGCGGAGTGGATGTACTTTTCCTTCGCGTAGCCGGGCGGCGGTTCGGTCATCACATGCGCCTCCCCCGCTTCCTTCGGGTAGTTCTTGATGCAGAGGCGGAGGCCGGACGAAACCATCGCCTCATCCCCTTCCCCGGTGCTGCCGGGGAGGAATTCGCCCGTGTGGTTGAAGAAGTGCACTTTCCCGGCATGCGGCTCCAGCGCGGACCGCGCCTCCCGGCCTTTACGGAACGGGGCACCCGCGGAGGCGGCGACATCCGCCTCATGCGTCGCATCCACCACCACCTTCGCGGTGAACAGGATCGGCTCGCCGGCATCCGTTTCCGTGGCAACACCCGTGATGCGGTTGCCTTCCATGACCGCCTTCGTGGCGAAGCGCTTGTAGAAGATCTTCAGGTTGGGAAGTTCCGCCGCCTTCCTCTTCAGGATGGCGTCCGCCACATGCGGTTCCCATCTGCCCCCACGCAGGGATTCGTGCGCGGCGAACGACCTGCCGTTGATGTGCGGTGGCATGCCGTTGCCCAGCTTGAAGAACGGATCCTTCCCGAACAGCGGCTCATAGTGCTTCCTGACTTCCTCCCGGAATTCCTCGAACAAGCCGCACTGCGATTCATACGAATAGCTGTCGATGTTCGAGATGCCGTTCGAGATCATGCCGCCGAGGACCGGCGTGTCCTCGACCAGCGCGACGCTCACCCCCAGCCGGGCCGCGCCGATGGCCGCACCAATCCCCCCCGAACTGCCACCCACCACCACCACATCATACGATTGTGTTTCGGCAGCCAAAGGCATGGCGGCGGCAAGCAAGGTGAGTATGATGGAATATCTCATGATGGGATAATGGGATTGATGACAGTTACAAAATCCATTTTCCCACATCAATCCGTCATTCATCTCACCGTCGCCAGAAAGGCCGAGCACTCCACACGGAGGGCCCGGCCTTAATCCGGACTCGGTATCTCAGGAACGGACGAACTCCAGCAGGTCCTGGTTCAGCTCGTCCTTCGCGGTGTCACCCAGGCTGTGGGAACCACCGGGATAGATCTTGAGCGTGGCATCCGGGACCAGCTTGGAGGAAAGCAGCGCGGAGCCTGCGATGGGCACGATCTGATCGTCATCGCCGTGGATGATGAGGGTCGGCACGTCGAACTTCTTCAGGTCCTCCGTGAAATCGGTCTCCGAGAATGCCTTGATGCAGTCGTAGGCATTCTTGTGGCCGGACATCATGCCCTGGGTCCACCAGGACCGGATGAGCCCCTCCGAAACCTTCGCGCCCGGACGGTTGAAGTTGAAGAACGGCCCGCTGGCCACATCCAGGAAGAACTGGGCGCGATCCGCGAGGTAGGCGGTGCGGAAACCGTCGAACACTTCCAGCGGGATGCCGCCCGGGTTGTTTGGGCTTTGCACCATGATGGGTGGCACCGCACCCATCAGCACCGCTTTCTTCACCCGGGAAGTGCCGTGGCGGCCGATGTAGCGGGCGACCTCCCCGCCGCCGGTGGAATGGCCGACCATCACGGCGTCCTTCACATCGAGGTGTTCGAACAGCTCGGCAAGGTCATCCGCGTAGTGGTCCATGTCGTTGCCGTCCCATGGCTGGCTGGAGCGTCCGTGGCCGCGGCGGTCATGGGCGATGACCCGGAAGCCGTTCGAGGCGAGGAAGAACATCTGCGCCTCCCAGGCGTCCGCAGTGAGCGGCCAGCCGTGGCTGAAGGTGACGATGGGTCCGGTGCCCCAGTCCTTGTAATAGATCTCGGTGCCGTCGCTGGTGGTGAATCTGCTCATGGTCGTATATGGTTGGTCGTTGGTGGATTCGTTTCAGCCGTGCGGTGTGTCCGCTTGCTGATATGCACATACCTTATCCCGGATAGGTCGCGGCGTTAACGACAAGGAGCCGACGATTCCTGCCAACCTGCGATGGCACGATTTGCCGGACCGGCGGGAGATTTGATTGAAGGAAAGGAACGGATCGTGCAGCCATACAGGTCGCTGCCATGAACCCCGTCACCGGAAACCGCCGCATCGTGATCCTGCTTTATCCGAAGGTCCGCGAGCTGGATGTCGCCGGAGTGGTGGATGTCTTCAGCTCGGCGAACCAGTTGCTGCCGGAGGAGCGCCGCTACCAGATCGACTACATCTCGACGGAAGCGGAGGAACAGCTCGAGGGCATGCATGGCATGCACATCCGCAGCGGCATGCACTACTCTCTGATGAAGGGGAAGGTGGACACGCTGCTGGTTCCGGGCGGACTGGGAGTCGGCGCGAGCAGGGCGACGACGCCGCTGCTGAAGTGGCTGAAGCGGCAGGCGAAGGATAGCCGCAGGATCGGTTCCGTCTGTGTGGGTGCGTTCCTGCTGGCGGAGGCCGGGCTGCTCAACGGCAGGCGCGCGACGACCCACTGGGCGTATGCGCGGCAGCTCGCGGAGGAGTTCCCCGAGATCAAGGTGGAGCCGGACCCGATCTGGGTGAAGGACGGCATCTTCTACAGTTCCGCCGGCGCGACCTCCGGCATCGACCTGAGCCTGGCCATGGTCGAGGAGGACCATGGGCGGAAGGTGGCGCTGGAGGTGGCGCGGCAGCTCGTCGTCTTTCTCTGCAGGCCGGGAAACCAAGCGCAGTTCAGCATTTCCCTGCAGGAGCAGATGACGGAGCACCGTCCACTACGGGACCTGCAGATCTGGATGCTGGAGCATCTTTCCGCGGACCTTTCCATCCCGGCGCTCGCCGCGCGGGCGGCGATGAGCGAACGGAATTTCCAGCGCGTGTTCACCCGGGAGATCGGCAAATCCCCGGCACAGTATGTGGAGGAGATCCGGATCGAGGCGGTTAGGCGGAAGCTGGAACGCAGCACCCACGGCATGAAGGAAATCGCGGCGGCGTGTGGCTTCAGTTGTGCCGACGTCATGGGCCGGTCGTTCATGCGCCAGTTGAAAATCACCCCGGCGGAGTACCGGGCGCGGTTCCATTCATCGGGGATATCCGCGTGAGCACTGGGAGCGCCGGTCCTCAGACCGGCTCTTCCTGCATTCGCTGTATCTGCCAAGCCGGTCTGGAGACCGGCGCTCCCAGCGGCTTAAGCTTTGCCCGCAATGCGCGCGACGAGGTACTCCAGATCATCCTCCGCGACGGAGATCTCCATCAGACCCTGCGCGTCCGCGAGCATGCGCCGGCAGTCCGGGGAAAGGTGGCGCACCTCCAGCGTCTTGCCGATCTTCCGGTAGCGTTCCGCCAGCGCGCGGATGGCCTCCAGCGCGGACATGTCACAAACGCGCGCCTGGTGGAAGTCCACCACCACCCGCGCGGGGTCCGCGGCAGGCTTGAACCGCTCTGCGAAGTCCCGCACGGAGCCGAAGTAGAGCAGACCCTCGAGCTGATAGATGCGTTCTCCGTCGGTGTCCTTCACGACCGACAGCCTGACGTGCTTCGCGCTTTTCCAGGCGAAGACCAGGGCGGACAGCACCACGCCGCTGATGACCGCGATGGCGAGGTCCTGCCAGACGGTGATGCCGGTCACCGCGGCAATGACGAGGATGTCGCTCAACGGCACCTTGCCGATGGTCCGGAAGGTGGACCACTCGAACGTGGCGATGACCACCACGAACATCACGCCGGTGAGCGCGGCGATGGGGATGCGGTCGATGAGCGGTGAGGCGAACAGGATGAAGACCAGCAGCGCCAGCGCGGCGAAGACGCCGGACATGCGGCCACGCCCGCCGGACCCGATATTGATGAGGCTTTCACCCACCAGCGCGCAGCCACCCATGCCGCGGAAGAAGCCTGTGATGATGTTCGCCGCGCCGAGCGAGAGCGCCTCGCGGTTTCCCTTGCCGCGTGTTTCCGTGATCTCGTCGATGAGCTGCAATGTCATCAGCGTCTCGATGAGTCCCACCAGCGCGAGGATGAAGGCATAGGGCAGGACGAAGGCGAAGGTGTGCCATGTCCAGGGCACCTTCGGGAGGTGCGGCGTGGGGAAGGCGCCTTTCACGCTGGAAAGGTCACCGACGGTCTGGGTGGAAATGCCGAACGCAGCGACCAGACTGACCACGATGATGGCCACCAGCGACGACGGCACTTTCTTCGTGAACCGGGGCAGCACATAGACGATGGCCATGGTCAGCGCGACCAGCCCGCACATGACCAGCAGCGGCGCGCCCTGCAGCCAGTCTCCCACCACCGCGCCGTCACGCTCACGGAACATCTTGAGCTGGGACAGAAACACGACGATGGCGAGGCCGTTCACGAAACCCATCATCACCGGATGCGGCACCAGCCGGATCAGGCGGCCCAGCTTCAGCGCGCCGATGATGACCTGGATCACGCCCATCAGCACGACGGCCAGCAGGAGATACTCGAATCCCGCGCCCTCACCGCCACGGCGGTTGCCCTCCGCCACCAGCGCGACCATCACCACGGCAAGCGATCCCGCCGCGGAGGAAATCATCCCCGGCCTGCCACCGGTGGCCGCCGTGATGAGGCAGATGAGAAACGCGGCGTAGAGGCCGGAGATGGGTGGCACACCGGCGACAAAGGCGAAGGCGATGGAGCCGGGGACAAGCGCGAACGCGGTGGTAAGGCCGGCCAGCGCGTCGTCCTTCCACGTGCCGCGCTTCTTCTGGAACAAATTGGAAAACATGATTCTTCGGTAAAATGGGAGAGTGGCGGACGCATGTCCGCGGAAACAAGGAGACCGGACCAAGGCGGTCCGGATGCGGAATCATCATGATCCGGTCACGGGGGACCGACCTGTCCGCCGCCGGACAGGTGTGGAGCGCCGGGAATGCATGGGTGGCCGCTCATGAAAGGAAGGCGCGCAGCAGGCACCGTGGGAGCCTCAGGGTCAAGTCCCGACTTGTTACGGAAGTATCGCCCGGATTCCCCCCTTGCGCCCAACGGATTGTGGTTCAGGCTGGGGTGGGAAAGGAAATGGGCATCCAAGATCTGAGGCAATCGCTGGCTGGCTTCCTCGAAAGGGAATCAATGTCACCGGACCTGAACCGGGCGATCCGCGCGACCGTGGCCTTCATGATCCCGCTGATCGCAACCTCCGCGGGATGGGTGCGGATGGACCCGGTGCACGCCTGCATCGCGGCGAACACGATCGCTCTGGTGGATGTGCGTGGCGGCTACTCGCTCCGGCTGGGGCTGCTACTCGCCATATCCGTGATCCTCACGCTGTCGGTATCACTGGCGGTTCCCGGGGTGTCGAGCCTGTTGGTCGCCCTGCTGGGTACGGCGGTGGTCGTCGCGCTGGGCGGCTGCTGGCGGCACCTGAGCACGGACTACGGACCGGGGCTGGCGGTCTCCAGCAGCCTGCTGTTCTTCATCTCCCTGGCACCACCGCTGGCCGGTCCCGGCGGCGCTACCCTGAATCCCGTCACCGCCACGCTGGCGGGTGCCCTTTTCGGCACGCTGCTCCAGGTCATCCTGTGGCCGATCCATCCGCAGCACCCGCTCCGCCGAACGGTCGCGGAAAGCTGGATAGCCCTCGCCGACCTGCTGGAGGCCATGGCGCCCGGACGCAGCACGGGAGATGAGGCGATCACCCAGC
This sequence comes from Luteolibacter sp. SL250, assembly GCF_026625605.1. Classification (NCBI taxonomy): domain Bacteria; kingdom Pseudomonadati; phylum Verrucomicrobiota; class Verrucomicrobiia; order Verrucomicrobiales; family Verrucomicrobiaceae; genus Luteolibacter; species Luteolibacter sp. SL250. Next base: position 437,677 of record NZ_CP113054.1, on the reverse strand, counting down.
GGGAGGTGGAGCTGCGTGCCACGCTGAACCGCACCCAGGCGACGCTGCACGCGGCGAAGCACACCTCCGGCGGCATGCTCCGGCAGTTGGAGCTGCTCAACATCGCCGCCGTCCGCCTCGGCTTCCGGATCATCGCTTTCAAGGCGGCATTCCGTTCCCTGCCGGACGACGGGCGGATGGAATCCATCTCCCAGAGCATGAGCCCGGCCCTGGACTCCCTGACGAACCTGGTCCGCTCCGTCGCGCTGGCCGTGGTGTCACGGCAGGCGTCACAGTGGAACCTGTTCGAAGTGCGGATGAAGCGGCTGGAGCAACTGCTGGCCGCCAGCCGCGCGCGGCTTCTCTCCCAGATCGAGGACCCGGCGGCATCCCGCCATCTCGCGCACCTCCTTTTCAAGATCGAGGAGCAACTGCCCATCGTCCGGGATGCGCTGGGGAAAACGATGGACCGCACGGACTCTCGGGCCGCGTTCCCGATGGAGTTGCAGGATCTCCGCACGCTGGCGCTGCGTCCGCTGGCCGCCAGCCTCAACTTCTCCGGAAAGCCGGACCCCGCGCTGGTCCGGCATACGTTCCGCGCGGTCATGCTGGCCCTCATCGGCGTGGTCTTTTTCAAGTTCAGCGGCTTCCCCCACGGCTACTGGGTGCCATTCACCATGCTGGTCGTGCTCCAGCCCGACTTCGGCTCGACGAGGGAAAAGGCGTTCCAGCGGGTGTCCGGCACGCTGGCGGGCGGCCTCATCGCCAGCAGCATCCTCTGGCTGCACCCGCCGAAGCCGGTCGTGCTGGCGGCCATCGCTGTCACCATCGCCCTGTTCGGCTTTTTCCAGAAGCGGCGCTACGGCATCGCCGTGGTCTTCATCACGCTGATGGTGGTGCTGCTGATGGAGTCGCACCAACCGGTCACGCTGGCCTTCACGCTGGAGCGGATGGGCAGCACGCTGTTCGGCGGCATCCTCGCGCTGGTGGCCGCATTGATTTTCTGGCCCGCATGGGAGCGCAGCCGTTTCCCCCGCATCATGGAAAAGGCGCTCCACGCGAACCGGTCCTACCTGCAGCTCACCGTGGACCGCCTGCGGGACGGCGGCCCCCATGACGAACCGCTGGTGGAGGCCATCCAAGCCGCGGAGTCCGCCAACACGGACGTCTTTTCCTCACTCAAGCGGATGATCGCGGATCCCAAGAACCAGCAGGCCGGGCTCCAGCAGGCGGCTGCCCTGGCCAACGGCAACCAGCGCATCACCCAGGCACTCTCCGTCATCGTGCTGCACCTGGACAACCGGAAGACACTCCACCCGGAGGCACTGGATCAGTTCAAGGCACTCTGCTCCGGCGGCTACGGCGACCTCATCGCATGGGAGGAAACAGGCGTGCTGCCTTCATCCGCGGAGGCCCGGTTGGAACGGCTCGGGAAGTTCCGGCTGCCGGAGATCAACCCGACACACACGGACCCCGCCCTCCACCGCGAGCCGTGGATTTTCCCGCAGCTCGCCCGCATCATCACGGAGCTGGAAGCGATGTTGCGGATCGTCCGCTCGGGAACCGGAGGATGAATCACCGGCGGCGGCTCCGCCGGGCGAGCAATCCCGCGGAAAGCAATGCGAACGCCGCCGTGGATGGCTCTGGAACGGTGTAGTCGATCACCAGCAGCGGCCGGAGGTTCGTGGTCGTGTGGTTGTCCGAGACGAACCGGAAGAAATTCTGGCTGGAGGTCCCCGCCTCGGCTGTGGGGGCGATGAGGATGAACTCCAGTGGCAGGTTTGCGTCGAATGCTGCCTATGCCGCAGCGACAAAGGCCGTGGTCGTCGAGAAGACGGCGGTTTCCCCCCACTCCAGCTTGCCGTTGCCGCTCGCATCGTTGAGTGTGGAAGAGGTCAAAGCCGTCGGACTGTAGTCACCGCCTCCGTCCACCGTCGTCCACGTGTCGTTGGTGGACCAATTCGCCCAAGTCGCACCATCGGTCATGTTGTTGGCGGCGATGCCACCAGGGATGACCTCATGCAGATTGACGATGCCGACACCGGCCATGGTCCCTCCCTGATCCTGGTTGTCGGTGACAAGGGTGAGGCTGATGCTGTTGATGGTCGATCCAGCCGGAATCGCCGACAGGCCGAATGACATCAGGGTGCGGATCTTGCCCACTCCGGCCGGTTGGTTGCCCACAAGGGTCTGCGCGCCGTTGTTGGTGGCTGGCGAGCTCCGGATGTCCTTGGAAATATGATCATACCCCACGGTTGGTCCGACACCTTCCTGGAAACTGATGGTTGCGGCAGGGGCGGAAAGCAGGCCAAGCAGGGAGAGGGGGGCGATCTGTCGAAGCATGGTGTTATCAAATGGGTTTCCAACCATTGAAACGACCAGAAAATGCGAAGTAAAGCAGCAAACCGGGGTGGCCCGCAATACACGGTGCCGCTCACTCCTACAAGATCTTCTGCAGGGCGCTGACCAGCGCCTGCACCCCGACCGCGAGGATGGCGAGGATGCTGACGGCAAGCGCGATGTCATAGCCGCGGCCCGGCTTCAGCGACGCGGGCAGCGTCCTGAAGCGGAACCAGATGGAGGCGAAGACGACGACGAATAGCACCGCCATGGTCGCCGCACCGCCGACGAGGACCATCATCGCGCTGTTGCGGAAATACATGAAGACCAGCGCCCACAGGCAGGGGAAGAGCCAGGTGAAGATTTTGACCAGCTTGTCCCGCTGGGCCTTGTCCAGGAAGTTGATGAAGCCGAACTGGCCAGCCGCATCCGCGAACTGGCGGCTCCACGCACCGGTGGCGGCGAGCATGGTGGAGGCCAGCACGACAATGGCGCCGACGAGGTAAACCCACTTCGCCCATGGTCCGAGCGACTGGGTGTAGATGAGGCTGAGCTGCTTCAGCAGGTCCTTGTCATCGGGAAGCTGGCCGAGGCGGTGGAGGACCGCCGCGCCGAGAAGGTAAAAGGCCGCCGTGACCACGGTATAGACCACCATGGAAATGAGGGCGTCCATTTTCATGACAGTGATCCAGCCCTTCGCACGGGCCACCCACTCCGGGGAGTCGTCACGCGGGCCGGTCTTCGCGGCGTAGCCCTTCTCGATGAGCCAGTAGTTGTAGACGAGGATCTCATCCCCGCCGATGCCGGTGATGCCGAAGGCGGCCCACGCGTAGAAGACGACCTCCTTCGGCATGCCGAAGGCGAGGCCGGAAAGCAGTTCCTCCCCGGTGACGGCGAGGCCCGTCCACTGCAGCGCCAGCAGCGAGAGCAAGGTGGTGATGGTGAACAGCACCGTCATCACGATGGAGCCTTTCTCGATGGCGGAGTATCCGCGGGAAACGAACGCGCAGTTGGTGAGGACGACCAGCGGCAGCCACACCAGCACCGGCACGGAAGGGAACGCCATGGCGAGCAGGGTCGCCATCCCGCCGACGATGCCGCCGACCTGCAGCAGCTTCACCATCATGACCACGAACCACACCCAGATGGCCCAGCCCGCACGGCCGAACCGAGGGCCTGGCAGCCCGTTGAGCGCCGCCATGGTGCTCTTTCCGGTGTAGAGCGCGTATTTCCCGAACTCGATCTGGAGGGCCACCTTCACCAGGCAGCTCACCAGGATGACCCAGAAGCAGATGAAGCCCGCGCGCGCGCCGAAGATGGTGGTGCCGATCAGCTCGCCGGAGCCCACGATGGAGGCGGTGAGGATCAACCCCGGTCCGAGGTATTTCATCCGCCCCAGCCAGGTGGCCGGAGGTGCCTCCGCACGGTCGGCGGTCAGGACGTAGGGATTGTCGTGCGCATCTGGCATGACGCCTTCATAGACAGTCCCTAACCGATGGGCAGGAAATAATCAGGCGCCGGAGAATGGATTCACGATCATCATTCCACCGATTTTCCGTCCATGCTGGAGATCCTCGGAATAGAGGAATTTCGCGCCGCTCTCCAATGCCGCCGTCACGACAAGGCTGTCGTAGAACCTGTAACCTGTCTGTTCCCTCACTGCCAAGGCCTGCCGGTAGATCGAAGCAGATGGAAAAACCCGGCAATGTGGCATGAGAATGAGTTCAATGTAGTCCGCGAGATCCCCCTCCGACATCGGGGCTTTGAAACGATGCAGCGCCACGGAGGCAAACTCCTGCACCACCTGCCAGCTTACCGCCCAGGAATCACCACGCAACAGCTCCAAGGATCTTTCCCGCTTCGCCGGCGAGCTTTGATCGAAGGAATAGACGATCACGTTGGTGTCCAGGAAGACCTCAGCGCTCATTCATCTCCTCCCGGCTGAAGGTTCCACCGGCATCGACGTACGAGAGACGGTCCAGCAGTTCATCGACCTGCTTCGAGCGATGCTTGCGCGCGGTCAGTTCCACCAGCCAATCCCGGAACAGCGAGTTGAGCGTGGTTCTTTGCGCGCGGGCCTCTTCGCGCGCCTGCTCAATGAGATTTTCGTCCGCGCTTAGCGTGATATTCTTCATCACACTATAATAGTGCACACGGCTTCGGTGTCAAGGCGGCCACTGAATGCGAGAAAAGGGGGCGCGGACTTCGGTCCGCACCCCTTGGTGGAACAAGCGGACTGAAGTCCGCACTCCGTCCGGGTCACTTGATGACCCGCTCCAGCAGCGCGTTCATCCGTGCGGCGACGGCCTGCGGATTCTCCACGAGGCCCGCAGCGAGCAGCGCCTGGTCCGCGAGCTGCACGCCGATGGCCTCCGCCAGTTCCGGGTCGCTGTCCTTGAGCGAGGAAAGTTTCTTCACCAGGCCGTGGCCGGCGTTGATCTCCAGCGTCGGCTTTTCCTCCGGCATTTCCTGGCCCATGGACTTCATCATGGCGCGCATCTGCGGATTGAGGGAGTCCTTCGGGGTGAGGGCGACGACCGGGCTTTCGACCAGACGCTTGCCGACGTTCACCGACGCCACCTTGCCGCCCAGCTTTTCCTGGAGCCACTCGGTGAGGGACTTTGCCTCAGCCTCGCCGAGCTTTTCCTTTTCATCGGAAAGGTCATCCAGCTCGATCTCCGCACGGTCGGCGGCCACGAGGGTCTTGCCGGCGAACTCCGGCAGCGACTGGAGCACGTAGCTGTCCACCGGATCCGTGAAGAAGGCGACTTCCAGGCCGCGGGCCTTGAACGCCTCGAGATATGGACCGCTTTCGATCACCTCGCGGGATGGACCGGTGAGGTAGTAGATTTCCTTCTGCTCTTCTTTCGCGCGGGTGTTGTAGTCGGCGAAGCTGGTGAGCGTGCCGGCCTCCGTCATGGAGCTTTCGAAACGCAGCAGCCCGGCGAGGGCTTCCTGGTGCTCATAGCTGGTGGCGATGCCTTCCTTGAGGAAGCGGCCGAACTTTTCGTGGAACTCGCGGAATTTCTCCGGCTCGTCCGCGGCCTGCTTTTCGAGGAACTTGAGGAAACGCTTCGTGATGAGCTGGTTCAGCTTCCTGACCAGCGCGCTGTCCTGCATGGACTCGCGGGAAATGTTGAGCGGCAGGTCGGCGGAATCGATCACGCCCTTGAGGAAGCGCAGCCACTCGGGGAGCAGGCCCTTCGGCTTCGGGTCGATGAGCACCTTCTTGCAGTAGAGGGCGACGCCCGGCTCCATCTGGCCCATGCCGAAGCGCTCGTTGTTCTCACCCGGGGTGAAGAGCAGCGCGTTGATGGTGATGGGCGCGTCCGCGCTGAAGTGCATGGTGTAGAACGGTTCGTCCCACGCGTGGCCGATGAACTTGTAGAACTCCGCGTACTCCTCCTTGGACACCTCGTTCTTCGACTTCAGCCAGATCGCTCCGACGGTGTTGACGCGCTCGCCTTCGACGAGGATCGGGAAGGAAACGAAGTTGGAGTATTTCTTCAGCAGCTCCTCGACCTTGCTTTTCTTCGCGAAGGTTTCGTCCTTCAGGTGCAGGACCATCTTCGAGCCGCGGGCAACGTCCTCCACCGGCTCGATGGTGTAGCCGCCCTGGCCGTCGCTCTCCCACTTCAGGCCGGGTGCGCCCGGCTCCCAGGAGCGGGTATAGACCTCCACGCGGTCCGCCGCCATGAAGGCGCTGTAGAAGCCGACGCCGAACTGGCCGATGACCTCCGGACCGGCCTCGCCCTTTTCCTTCATCGCCTGGAGGAAAGCCTTCGTGCCGGAGTGGGCGATGGTGCCGAGATTGCGCACCAGTTCCTCCTCCGTCATGCCGATGCCGGAGTCCGCGATGGTGAGGGTCTTGTTCTCCTCATCCGTGATGATGGTGATCTCGAGGGCCTTGCCCTTCTCAAAGACATCGGACTCGGTCAGTTCCTTGAGGCGCATCTTTTCCAGCGCGTCGGAGGCGTTGGAGACCAGCTCACGGACAAAGATTTCCTTATCCGTGTAGAGGGAGTGGATGACGATATCGAGGAGCTGTTTGACCTCTGCCTGGAACGTGTGCTGTTGCGGGGATGCCGTGGACATGGTGGGAAAGTTTCGTGGCGGGAAAAGAACCCATCATTTCCACAATGGCAAGCCCGGGAAACGGGACGCCCGGCCACCTCAACCCAGGAGGGTGGTGTCGAGAGGGGCCTTCCCCTCCGCGACCCGGGTCAGGTTCTCCACCGTCACGCGGGCGATCTCACCGAGCGCCTCCTCCGTCAGGAATGCCTGGTGGGAGGTGACCAGCACGTTCGGGAAGGTGAGCAGCCGGGCGAGGATGTCATCCCCCAGCACATGGCCGGAATGGTCCTCGAAGAAGATGCCTTCCTCCTCCTCATACACGTCCAGCGCGACGCCGCCGAGGTGGCCGCTTTTCAGGACGGCGATGAGCGCGGCGGTATCCACCAGCTTTCCGCGGCTGGTGTTGATGAGGTAGGCGCCGCGCTTCATGCGGGCGAAGCGGCCGGCGTCCAGCAGGTGGTAGGTTTCCGGAAAGAGCGGCGAATGCAAAGAGACGATGTCACTCGCGGCGAGCAGCTCATCGAGCGAGGTGTAGGTGACGCCATTCTCCGCGGCCCACTCCGCGCTTTCATACGGATCCTGCGCCAGCACCCGGCAGCCGAAGCCGCGGAAGATGGAGGCGGTGATCCTGCCGATCTTCCCGGTGCCGACGATGCCCACCGTCTTTCCATGCAGGTCGAACCCGACCAGCCCGTTGAGGGAGAAATTCTGCTCCCGCACGCGGTTGTAGGCACGGTGGATCTTGCGGTTGAGCGTCATCAGCAGCGCCACGGTGTGCTCCGCCACGGCGTAGGGTGAATAGGCCGGCACCCGCGTGACGGTGATGCCGTGTTCCTTCGCCGCCTCCAGATCGACATTGTTGAACCCGGCGCAGCGCAACGCGATGTTACGGATGCCCTTTTCCGCCAGCGACTCCACCACCGGGCGGTCCACGCGGTCATTCACGAACACGCAGACACCCTGCGCCCCATCGGCGGAAAACACCGTCTCCTGCCCGAGGCGGAACTCCAGGAACCGCAACTCCAGGGCCGTCCCGGAAGCGGCGCGGGTGAGGAACTCACGGTCGTAGGGCTTGGCATCGAAGACGGCGCAGATCATGCCGCCAGTATCCCAGCCACCACTCCGGGAAACAATGCACGACCTTTCAAAAACCCGTCATTTTCCGCCATGGATGCGGCGGATGCGCCGCAACTTGCTCTCGCCAAAACCGATGGGAAACCGGAGCCTCCGGCGATGAATCCCGCGCTGGAAACCCTGATGCTCGCCTTCGCCGCGGACGGCCTCCCTGTCCCGCAGCGGGCACTGTTCCTGGGCGCGGAGCCGCATGCGGATCTGGCGGGGTGGCCGCAGGTCACCGGCTGGCAGCCTTTCAAGCCCAAGGCGGATGCGTGGGACAACGCGGGCCTCACCCGCACCTCCGCTCCGGAAGGCACCTGGCCGCTGGTGATGGTCCTGCCCGGCAAGTCCCGCGACGAGGCGCTCCACTGGTTCGCGCTCGCCCATGATCTTCTGGAACCGGGCGGCACGCTATTGGTGGCGATGCCGAACACCGCGGGCGCGGCGCGCTTTGAAAAGGAGCTGTCCCAGGCCGCCGGGGAGATCCGGTCGATCCAGAAGCACAAGTGCCGGGCCTTCCACGCGGTGAAGTCACCGTCATGGAATCAGGCGCTGCTAGAGGAGTGGCGGTCGCTCGGTGGGCGGAGGAGCATCCCGGACACCCGCTTCACCACGGAAGCCGGCATTTTCAGCGCGGACCACATCGACCCCGGCTCAAAGTTGCTGGTGGCGCATCTCCCGGCATCGCTGCGGGGCAAGGCGGCCGATCTGGGCGCCGGGTGGGGCTACCTGACGGATGCCCTGCTGAAGCGCTGCCCGAAAATTACCTCCGTGGACCTCTACGAAGCGGACGCCCGCGCGCTGGCCTGCGCGGAAAGGAATCTGGCGGAGTATCAACGTGGCCTCGGCGAGAAGGATGACCCGCTTTCGCTGGAATCCCCGGCGTGCATGGTGGCGGACGAGATCCCTCTCACCTTCCATTGGGATGATGTGACGAAGGGCCTGCCGGAACGGTATGACATCATCCTGATGAATCCTCCCTTCCACACCGGACAGGCCACGGATGTGGACCTTGGCCGCGCTTTCATCCGGGTGGCAGCGTGCGCGCTGAATCGCGGCGGGAAATTGCTGCTGGTCGCCAACCGCCAGCTTCCCTACGAAGCGGAACTCTCCGCGCTGAAGTTTTCCTGGAGGAAGGTGGCGGAGGACCATGTCTACAAGCTCCTTTTCGCCGACCAACGCTGACTTTTCATGAAACTCGTCAAACTGCTCGCCAACCTCGGCTACGGCTCACGCAAGGAAGTCCAGCGCTTCATCAAGACCGGCGCGGTCACGGACCTCGATGGCAAGGTGCTGGGCGAAAGCGAAGTGCCCGGCCACGACCGCATCCTTTTCCGCGGGGAGCCGCTGGACCCGCAGGGCCCTTTCACCATCCTCCTCAACAAACCGGACGGCTACACCTGCAGCGCGGAGGATCCGGGCAGCACCATCTATGACCTGCTGCCGGAACGCTTCGCCCACCGCAACCCGGGCCTCAATCCCATCGGCAGGCTGGACAAGGACACCACCGGCCTGCTGCTGATGACGGATGACGGGAAGCTGCTCCACAAGATCATCCACCCGAAGTCGAACTGCCTGAAAGTCTACCGCGCCACGCTCGACCGCCCGCTGGAAGGGCATGAGGGGGAGATCTTCGCGTCCGGTGAGCTGATGTTGAACAGCGAGACAAAACCGCTGCTGCCCGCGAAGCTGGAGGTCACCGGGGAAAAGGAAGCGCTCATCACGCTCCATGAAGGCCGCTACCACCAGGTGCGCCGCATGTTCGCCGCCGTGGGCAACCACGTGCTGGATCTGGAGCGCATTTCCATCGGCGGACTGAAACTGCCTGAGGATCTGGAGGAAGGTGAGTGGCGTGTGCTATCCGCGGAGGACCACGACAATCTTTTCACATGACACCTTTCCGCGAAATCAGATTCAGGATGAGCCGGCTCGCCTCCTTGATTCTGTTTTTCTCCGCAACGCTGCTTTCCGCGCAAGAGGACTTCCGTCCGTTGGCCAACGACGCGATCAAGCGCGGCGAGAAACGCGTCGTCATCCCGCCCGGGACCTACCGCATCGCCCCGAAAGGCGGCGGCGGGGAACTGTGGGTGCTGAGCGGGGTGAAGGATGTGGAGATCATCGCCGATGGCGTGACGATGGTCGGCACGAAGCTGATGCGGGCCATCAGCATGCACAAATGCGCCGGCGTGACCCTCCAGGGCCTGACGGTGGACTATGATCCCCTGCCCTTCACCCAGGGCGAGGTCATCGCCGCGGCGGAGGATGGCAACTCGATCGACGTGAAAATCCACGCGGGCTATCCGAAGAAGCCTTACGCCCGGATCGATGTCGTTGATGCGAAGACCCGCTTCCGGAAAAAGGGCATGCCCTTTCTCTGGGGCACGAAGGCGGAGATGGTGGGCGAGGATGTGGTGCGGGTGAAGCTCAACGGCATCGCGAACGCGGCGAAGCCAGGCGACCTGGCGTCCCTCAGCACCGGCCAGGAAGCGGGCGCGCCGCATGCGATTTCCATCGACCAGTCGGAGCGTATCAACCTCCGCAACGTGACGGTTTTCAGCGCGCCGGGCATGGGCATCCTGGAAGCGGACGGCGAAGGCGGATCGAGCTTCACGAAATGCCGCATCGTCCCCGGGCCGAAGCCGGAGGGCGCGACGGAGGAACGCCTGCTGAGCAGTTCCTGGGATGCCTTCCAGAGCAAGACGATCCGCAAGGGACCGCTGGTGGAGGGCTGTGAGATCAGCCATGCCGGGGATGACTCCTGGAGCGTGCAGTCATCCGACTTTCTGGTGGTGAAGAACGAAGGCGGCACCGTCGTCATCGCCAGCCGCGACGAGTTCACCGAGGGCGTCCAGAACGGCGACCGCATCCGTGCCGGTGTGAACGGGCCGGAATGGAAGATCACCTCCCGCACGGTGGTGCCGCGCAAGGACGCCGGTCTCGCACCGGAAGTGTTGGAAAAGCTGACAGCCGCGAAGACATGGGACGTCTGGAAGGTGAGTCCGAAGTGCATCGTCCTGACGCTGGACCAGCCGTCCGATCTGAAACCCGGAGATTCCGTCTATTCCCCGGACCGCATGGGCCAGGGCTTCGTTTTCCGGAACAACCATCTCCATAGCCCGGGCCGCCTGTTGCTGAAAGCCGGTGGCCTGGTGGAGGGCAACACGCTGGACACGCCGCACGCGTTCATCGTCTGCGCGGAACTACCGGGAAGCGCCGCTGCGGGCATCGAGGATCTGGTCATCCGCAAGAACGTCATCCGCAATGCGGGATGGTTTTGCGCCGCACCATGGTCCAGCCAAGCCGGTGCGCTTTCACTCACCGCCACCGGGGAAAAGGACCAATTGCGCTCCGCCCCCGTCTTCAAGAACGTGGTCATCGAGGACAACATCATCGAAGGCGGCCAGGGACCGCATCTGGTGGTCTCCTCCGCCGAGGGACTCACCGTGAGGAACAACCGGTTCGTCTCCCCGCTCACCGAAGCCGCACCGGACACCGGAGCCAGCTACCGCATTCCCAAGGACTCCGTGGTGTGGATCAAGGAAAGCTCCGGCGTGATCTATGAAGGTAACCGGATCGAGGGCCAAGGGACGTTCGTGAACGAGGCCGTGGTGAAGTAGTAAGGAGGGTGGACACTCTTGTCCACCGGCGGCATTGGCGAATCAGGAGAGATTCACCGCAAAGGCGCAAAGATCGGGGGCATTCACACGAGATCTTTTGTCGGTCACCATTGCTATGGGTTCCGGTTGCAGCCGGTGGACAGGAGTGTCCACCCTCCTTACTGGAGACATCCGGAGTGGTCGAATGAGTGGGCACATGCGATTCTACGAAAAATTCCGCTGCAATCCCCTCCATATGCCGTCAAGATAGGGCCGCATGCTACGTTGGATCGCCTGTCTCGCCCTGACCATCCCGCTTTTTTCCTGCCAGAGAGAAACGCAGGTCGAAAAGGCGAACCGTGAGGGCATCCTCCTGGTCGGGAACTCCGCGGAGCCGAAGTCGCTGGACATCCACTTGGTGACGGGCGTCATCGAGAGCAAGGTGCTGACCGCCCTGTTCGAAGGTCTGGTTGCGAATGACGCGGTGAGCGACGACGCGACGCCGCCCGGCGCGGCGGCCTCCTGGGTGCACAACGAGGACATGACGGAGTGGACGTTCAAGCTCCAGCCGGAGGGCAAGTGGTCCGACGGCGTGCCGGTCACGGCGGAGGACTTCGTCTTCGCCTATCACCGGCTGCTCCACCCTGACCTCGGCGGACCGTATGCGGAGATGCTGTATTTCATCACCGGAGCGGAGGATTTCAACCGGGGCACGCAGAAGGATTTCTCACAGGTGGGGGTGAAGGCCATCGACGCCCTGACGCTGCGGGTGAAGCTGCGCGAGCCTGTCCCCTTCCTCCCCTCACTCACCCGCCACTACACGTGGTTCCCCGCGCCGCGCCACGTGATCCTGAAACACGGCAAGATGGAGGCGCGTGACAACCCGTGGTTCATGTTCCCGAACATGGTGGGCAACGGTCCGTTCAAGCTGAAGGAGTGGCGCTTCCATGACGTCATCGAGGTGGACCGCAACCCCCACTACTGGGACGCCGCGAACGTGGGCATCAACGGCATCCGCTTCCTGCCGATCGAGAACCCCTACACGGAGACGCGGGCGTTCTTGGCCGGGCAGCTCCACACGACGTACCAGGTGCCGTCCGACCTGATCAAGTCGATGAAGCGGGACCACTCGCGCTACTTCCGGCAGGAGCCGTATGTCGGCACCACCTTCATCCGCCTCAACACGACGCGGCCGGTGCTGAACGACGCGCGGGTCCGCGAGGCGCTGGCGCTGACCATCGACCGCCAGTTGCTGTGCGAACACGTCACGGAGGGCTTCCAGCCGACCGTTTCCTTCACGCCGGACATGGGGTCGTTCCACCCGCAGCCGGTGCTGACCTTCGATCCCGAAAAGGCGCGCCGCCTGCTGGCGGAGGCCGGTTTCCCGAACGGGGACAAGTTCCCGCGATTTTCCCTGCTGATCGCGCGGCCATCCGCACGCGCCAGCGCGGAGGCCATCCAGGCGATGTGGAAGACGCATCTCAACATCCTCATCGACATCCAGAACAAGGACTGGGGTTCCTATGTGGCCGCCCAGCAGAGCCTGGACTTCGACATGGCCGCGGCGGGATGGATCGGCGACTACCTGGACCCGACCACTTTCCTCGGCATGTGGACGAAGGGCAACGGCAACAACAACACCGGCTGGAGCGACACGCGCTATGAAGAGATGCTGCGCGAGGCCGCCGCCCAGGCGGACCCGGCCAAGCGGCTGGAATACCTGCAGCAGGCGGAGACGATCCTGATGGGCGCGCTGCCGATCCTGCCGATGACCCACTACGCCCGGAACTACCTGCACCATCCGTCCGCCACGAACTGGCACCCGCTGCTGCTGGACCACCATCCCTGGAAGGCGATCCGCCTCGAGAAGTAATACGCCCACCTTTCCGACATGCTCGCCAACATCCTCCAACGCCTGCTGCAGGGCCTGCTGGTTCTCTTCGTGCTCTACACGATCTCGTTTTTCCTGATCAAGGCGCTGCCTGGCGGACCATTCAAATCCGCCGAACGCGCGATCCCTGAGCACATCCGCCTCCGGCAGGAAGCCTACTACGGCCTCGATAAACCGACCTACGTCCAGTATGCGAAGCAACTGGGCAACCTGCTGAAAGGCGACCCGGGCACCAGCACCCGGCTGGAGGGACGGGCGGTGACGGAAATCATTTCACAGGGCTTTCCCGTTTCACTGAGGCTGGGGGTGCTGGCCATGGCGTTCGCCATCGTCACCGGCATCCCGCTGGGGGTGATCGCGGCGTGGAAAAAGAACACGCTGCTGGACTACTCCGCGATGGGGCTGGCGATGATCGGGATCTGCATCCCCGCCTTTGTCGTCGGGCCGTTGCTGGCGGACTTCTTCGGCCGTTACCTGCAACTGGTGCCGGTGATGGGTTGGAACCCGTCCGTGCCGTCCTCCCTGCTGCTGCCATCCATCACGCTGGGACTGGTGACGGCGGCCTACATCTCCCGCCTGACGCGCGCCGGGATGCTGGACATCCTGAACCAGGACTTCATCCGCACGGCGCGGGCGAAGGGCGTGGGCAGCTTCCGCCTGCTGGTCCGCCACTGCCTGCGCGGCGGCATCATCCCTGCCATCGCCTACATCGGACCGGCATTCGCCGCGGTGATCTCCGGCGCGGTGGTGGTGGAGAGCATCTTCGCCATGCCGGGGCTGGGCCTGCATTTCATCAAGTCCATCGAGGTCGGCGACGCACCCGTCATCCTCGGCGTGGTCATGCTCTACGGACTGCTCATCATCATCGCCAACTTCGCCACCGACCTCATCGGCATCTGGCTGAACCCACGCCTGCGCGGCAGCCGCTGACCCCCTACCCGCCATGTCCGGAACCGACTTCGAGAAAAGCCAGTCCCTGTGGAAAGACGCCTTCCACCGGCTGCAGCGCAACCGCGCCGCGATGGTGAGCGCCGTGCTGCTGCTACTCATCATCGGCGCATGCATCCTCCTGCCCGCCATCAAGGACCTGCTGCAGGACCCGAACGCGCAGAACCTGCCGAACAAGAACCTCCCTCCCTCCGGCGCACACTGGTTCGGCACCGATCACCTCGGACGGGACATCCTCTCCCGGGTGCTCTACGGAGGCCGCATCTCCATTGCGGTGGGCCTCATCACCACGCTGGTTTCCGTCTCCATCGGCGTGTGCTGGGGCGCAACGGCGGGCTACGCGGGCGGCAAGATCGACGCGCTGATGATGCGCATCGTGGATATCCTCTACGCACTGCCTTTCCTCATCATCGTCATCCTGCTGGGCAAGACCCTGGAACCGATGACCGCGGACCTGACGGAATGGATCGTCGATCTGATCAGCGGCAGCGACGCGACGACCTCCGACGTCAACCGGATCCGCTCGAAGGTGGAGCCGATCACCACGCTGGTGCCGCTGTTCATCGCGATCGGCACGCTGTCCTGGCTCACCGTTTCCCGCATCGTCCGCGCGCAGGTCCAGAGCGTGGCGAAGCAGGAGTATGTGGAAGCGGCCCGCTCGCTGGGCCTGGGGCCGGTGCGCATCCTGTTCCGCCACATCCTGCCGAACACGCTGGGGCCGATCATCGTCTACACCACGCTCACCATCCCCAGCGTGATGCTGCTGGAGGCGACGATGTCTTTCCTGACCATGGGGGTGAAACCTCCGCACAGCTCCTGGGGCATCCTCATCGACGAAGGCGCGAACCGGATGATTTCAAACCCGTGGCTGCTGTTCTTCCCCACCCTCTTCTTCGCCACCACGCTGTTCTCGCTGAATTTCCTGGGTGACGGGCTGCGCGACGCGCTCGATCCGAAATCGGCGAAGGATTAGAACGGGTGGTGATCGTTGGTCGCCGTCTTCCTCCAAAAACCTCTGACTTCCTCGGCTTCGTCCCTACTCCAATGAAGCTTCCGCCACGCTTCCTGCTGATTCCAATCATCGCGGCTCTGGCTTCCTGCGCCGCTCCCCCGGTGAATCTGGAGGGTAGGAAGATCAGCCGGTTGGATGTCGTCTATGAAGGCGCGAAGACTGTGGATGAAAGTCGCCTGCGGCAGTTCATTGAGGCCAAATCGGGTGCCATATACTCTGCCAATCTCGTGGATGAGGACATCCGGCGTTTGTTCTACACCGGTCTGGTCGATGATGTCCAAATCCGAGCGGAACCTTCAGGCGATGATGAAGTGACTCTCCGGTTCAACGTTACCACTCCCCCGCCGCTGGGCAGTCCATTGGGCTTCTCGGGCAACCATGCATTCAGCGACCTGATGTTGATTAGGGCCAGCGGATTGAAAGGAGTACCCGAAAGCGAGACGGATACCTTTAAGGCTATCACCCGGCTGGAAAAATTCTATCAACGGAGAGGCTATCATCACGTCTCCGTTGTTGTCAGGCGCCTCCGTGAACAAGGTGTCACCACCGACTTGTGCTTCGAGATCACCGAAGGTCCGCTCCAGTGAGCTGAATCACGCCACGGTCTGTCGCACGGATGGGATCCACACCGGACGCGGCAGCGTCATGGAGTGCGGCAGTCTTCTGCCGCTTTGGCGGAGGACCACACCGAAGGAGAAATGATGGGCACCACGGGGGATGCGAAGTACCTCTTCATTTCGGGGGGAGTCACGCCTGCTACTGATAGCGGCAGAGGGCTGCCGCACTCCATGACGCTGCCGCGTTGAAGGGGACTCCCAGAGAAGCATCGGCTTTTGGCGGAGAATGCCTGATCATTGAATCCGGCATGTGCTTTGTGTTCCCGTTCCAGCCGGTGGACAAGAGTGTCCACCCTCCTTACTGGGAACAGCCGGAGCTGGAGAGTAAGGAGGAGGGACACTCCTGTCCCTCGGCGGCATTGGCGAATAAAGGGACAGGTGGATCTATCCCGGGATGCCTTTCCTATGGGTTCCCGTTGCAGCCGGAGGACAGGAATGGGAGCGAAGCGGACATGGCGGCTCTGCCTCAATGTCCTCCCTCCTTACGAAAAATTCAGCGCATCCATGTCGAAGGTGACGATGACGTCCTCCGGCAGGGTGGTCCTAGCGAGGACGGCCTGGACGTGGCGCGTGAGGGTGCGCGCGCGGCGGCAGCGGAGGGTGATCTGGAAGCGGAACTGGCCGTGGGAGCGGATCAACGGTGAAGGTAGTACTTCGCCCAGGCTCATGCCCGCGGGGAGGTCCTCCGCCAGCCGCAGGTGAAGGGTTTGGAGGGTGAACTCCGCCCGACGTTCGTGGGTGGAGCGGGCGGTCAGTACCGCGCAGTGGGCGTACGGCGGAAAGGAGAACTGGTGGCGGAACTCCATCTCCTGTTCCGAGAAGCCGTCGAAGTCATGCTTCCGCGCGTACTGGATGGACGGCGAGTGCGGGGTGAAGGTCTGCACGATGACCTCTCCCGCCAGATCCCCCCGCCCGGCGCGGCCCGCTACCTGCGTGAGCAGTTGGAAGGTGCGCTCCCCCGCCCGGAAGTCCGGCACATGCAGGCCGAGGTCCGCGTTCAGGATGCCGACCAACGTCACGTTCGGGAAATGCAGGCCCTTCGCGATCATCTGGGTGCCGATGAGGATGTCGATCTTGTGCGCCTTGAACGCGTTCAGCGTGTCGCGCAGCGCGTTTTTCCGCCGCATGGCGTCCGCATCGATGCGCGCGAACTTCGCGGACGGGAACACCTTCGCCAGCACCTCCTCCACCTTCTGCGTGCCGAAGCCCTGGAGGATGATGGCGGGGTCATGGCATTCCGGGCACTTGCGCGGGACGATCGCCTGGTGGCCGCAGACGTGGCAGACGAGCCGCTCGTCGGTACGGTGGTAGGTCAACGCGACCGCGCAGTGCGGACACTGGCAGACGTGGCCGCACTTCGGGCACTGGAGGGAGCGGGCGAAGCCGCGGCGGTTCAGGAACAGGATGGACTGTTCCCCTTTTTCCAGCCGCTGCTCCAGCGCGGTGCGCAGCTTGTCGGAAAGGATGGGCAGTCCGCCTTTCATCTTCGCTTTCTCCAGCCGCATGTCCACGACCCGCACCAGCGGCATGGACTGGCCGTCCGCGCGCTGGGTCAGCCTCACGAGGTCATATTTCCCGGTCGTGCAGTTCTGCCATGACTCCAGTGAAGGGGTGGCGGAACCGAGCACCACGGCGCAAGGCTCGAAATGGGCGCGCAGCACGGCGACGTCCCGGCCGTGATAGCGGGGCGGGTTCTCCTGCTTGTAGGAATTTTCATGCTCCTCATCCACCAGGATCAGCCCGAGGTCCGGCAGCGGTGCGAACACCGCGGAACGCGCGCCGATGACGATACGCGCCTTTCCCTTGCGGATGCGGTGCCATTCGTCGAAGCGTTCGCCCTGCGAAAGGTTGGAGTGCAGCACGGCGACCTGGTCCTGCATGGCGGCGAAGCGTGCCTTGAAGCGCCGCACGGTCTGAGGCGTCAGTGAAATCTCCGGCACCAGGACAAGCACCGTCTTTCCCAGATCCAGCACGTGCCGCGCCGCCTGGAGATAGACCTCCGTTTTTCCCGATCCGGTGACGCCCAGCAGCAGGATGGGCTTGGCGGCCTGCGGCTCCGCCACCGCCCGGCACACGGCCTCCAGCGCCTCCGCCTGCTCCGTGTTCAGTTGCAGCGGCTTCGACTCCAGGATCTCCTCCACCATGTCGCCGTCCGGGTCACGGCGGACTTCCTCCGCCTCCAGGGTGATCATGCCGGCTTTCTCGAGCGCCTTCAGCGTCGCCGCGGAACCATCCCCGAGATCAGCCACCGCCAGGCGTTTTCCCTCCGCGTGCATGAGCAGCGACAGGATGGCATGCTGGCGCGGCGCGCGTTTTCCGAGCTTCTCCAACGCCGCCGCGTCAGGCTCCGCGGCCAGGATGGCGATGCGCCGGGTCTTCGCCGAGTTTTCCTCCGTCCTGACCGCCTCCGGAAGGAGGGACCGCACGACGGATTCAATACTGCATCCATAGTAGTCCGCGATCCACCGCCCGGTCTCCAGCAGCACGGGGGTGATGAGCGGCTCCGGCTCCACCAGCGCCTCCAGCTCCCGCAGGGCGAAGTCGGCCTGGCCGTCCGCCTCCCCGACGGAGAGGACGGTGCCCGCGGCGGACTTCCGGCGCAGGGGGACACGCACGCGGCAGCCCGGCCGGACATTCATCCCGGCGGGGATGCCATAGTCGAAGACCAGCTCCGAAGGTCCGTCGATGAGCACGCGCGCGTTCAATGCCATGAGGATGCGCCGCGTCCATCCGCGGGCCAAGCGCCAAGTCATCCCGCCGTTACGGCACGATCATCACACGGTCACCGGCCTCCGTCATGGCGAACAGCTTGGCCGCATTTCCCGCAGGCACGCGGATGCAGCCGTGCGATGCCGGGTAACCCGGCACCACCCCGGCATGGAGGCCGAAATCACTGCAACTCAGCCGCTGGAAATACGGCATGCTGGCGTGGTAGATGGTGGAGGTCCAGGCGCGGTGCTTGTTGGTGATGACGTACTCACCGGTCGGCGTCGCGTAGCCCTTGCGGCCGGTGGAGACCTTCGTGGTGAAGATCTCATTCCCCTCCGCGTCATAGACGCTGGCTTTCTGTTCCTTCAGGTTGACCACGATGTGGCGGTCCTCCTTGTGCGGGTCGCGACCGAGGATCAGGCGCATCATCTTCACATCCCCGCGCCGCGAGGCGAAGTTGATGGGCCACAAGCTGGACACGCGGGACCAGGTGTTCTTCTTCGCCCCGGCGTTGATGAGATGGCGGGCCACCGCCGTGTTCCCGGAGTCCGCCGCGATCATGAGCGGGGTGACGTTCCGGTCCAGGCGCAACGCCCAGCGGGCGATGCCCGGCCGCACCTGGCGGACGAACTCCCGTTGTGCGGGAACCTCGAAAGTCTCGTTCGGGTCCGCTCCATGTCCGACCAGCGCCTTCACCGTAACGGGGCAGCCGAGAGCGACCGCCAGGTGCAGCGGCGTCTGGCCTTCCGGCATGCGGAAACGGATCTTCGCATCGCCCCGGACCAATGCGGCCGCCGCCGCGTCATGGCGGTGGCGGATGGCCACGGAAAGCGGGCGGTCCAGGAAGGGCGGATGCACCACATCCGGGTTCATGCCCAGGTGCAGCAGCAGGTCGATCATCAGCCTGTCCCCCACCGCCGCCGCGAGGTGAAGTGAACGGCCCGCCGGACTGCCATAGTCCGAAAGCAGCTTCACCATGCTGCCCTCACGCGCCAGCACGGCCCGCTCGATGGGCAGCCAGCCGTCGCTCCCATGCAGGTTCGGCCGGGCGCCGCCGCGCAGCAGCAGCCGCACCATGCCCATGTCCTTCGCCTCCAGCGCGTCCGCCAGCCAGAGGTCGATCCTGGATTGCTCGAGCTTCACCTTCCGGTCCAGGAACATCTGGAAGACGCGGCGGTCCTGATGGGCGAAGGCAAGCTCCAGCGGCGTCTTTGAAAGTGTCCCATCCTCCCCGACCGGGTGGCGGAAATTCGGATCCGCTCCGGTGCCCAACAGCAGACCCATCATCCCCAGATCCGCGTCCATCACCGCCTGGGCGAGCGGAGAATGGCCGGATGGCCCCGGCAGGTTCGGGTCCGCTCCGGCTTTCACCAATGAAGGCACCGTCTCCAGCCATCCGTTCCGGATCGCGGTGTGGAGGGTGGATTCACCACGGGCGTTCTTCTGCCCGGGGTCCGCGCCCAGCTTGATGATGGCCTCCATCAGGTCGCGGCGGTCCGCTTGCATGGCCACGTGGAGCAGAGGATTCCCCTCGCGGTCGGTCATGTGTGGATCCGGGGCCGCCGCCATCAGCAGCTCCACCAGCTCCGCACTCCCCTCCCGGATGGCCCATGGCAGGATCTCCTCACCACCGGGCATGGTCGCGTCGGGGCTGGCCCCGCGCTCCAGCAGCCTGCGGATGAAAGCGACATCCATCCGCCGGACGGCGGCACCCAGGACGCTGGAGCCATCCGTCGCACGGGAGTCCACATTCGCGCCTCCGTCCACCAGCCTGAGCGCGGTCGCGCGGTCATCCGCATCCACACTGAGCCGGAGCGGGGTGCGGCCCTGCGTATCCTTGCGCTCCGTGTCGACCTCCGCGAGCAACAGTGAATCGACGAGAGGGCCATTCCGCGCTTCCACGGCCTCCACCAAGGAGCGTCCCGTCGGCTCGATGCCGGCACGGCTCAAACCGCGCAACGCCTTCTTCTTCGGGCTGTCGCACGATACGATCATTCCTGCGGCCATCACCACGAGACATGCCCGCGTGGCACATGAAATCCCCCGTCTTTTCACGATCAGCCGCAGGCTAACGATTCAGCCATACGAGATCAAGTCCGCGAAAACTCAGGAAAAACGGACATCTTATCTCCCATCATCTTCCGGGAATCCTACCTGTGACGACTCACTGGGCATCCTCCCCGGCATCGGTCTCCGGCACCTCACCGATCACGGCATTCAGTTCATCCAAGGTGGCGTTGAGGGACTCCCTCATCTCAACGAACGCTTCCGCTGCGGCAGCGGCTTCCCGCTCCCGGCTGAGGCTGAGCCGTTGTGCGCGGGAAAACGTCCGGAGAGTGGTGGTCATTTCCCGGACCGACGCCAACAGGTCCCGGTCCTCCGAGTATTTCTCCAAGCTGTCCACCTGCGCCCGGGCGGAGTCGTAATTCTTGTCGAGCTTGGCAAGATCGATGTCCGCAGCGGCCTTCCCCCGCAGCCAGGCCAATGGCTGCATGGCGCTGCGCAGCTCGAAGGCGAGAATCTTCCGCGAGATCCGGGTCGGGCGCTCACCGGCACCCTGGATGGCCAGCAGCTTCGGAGAAGCGAAATACGGAGCTTCCGCTGACAACTCCGCCAGCCTCTGCCTCACGAAGCGGTTGGTAACGTACTGGCCGATCGGCAATGTCGCGCCCTTGCTCCTGACCTCCTGGAAACGGGCCAGGATTTCCGTAAGCGGGCTGGCGGTTGCCGCAGCGGACCGCTCGACCAGCTCCTGATGGTTGGACGCCAACAGGACATCGTACCTCAGGAAAAACTCCGGATTCTCCAATGCCAGGATCCAAGGCAAGAGTTCGGCGGCATCCGCCGGGATCACCAGCCGTCCGCCGGGACCACCGGACAACGCACGCAGCCGGTCCCACACATCCGGTGGCGATTTGAACGAGCCATCCGCATCCAGCCTCCCGATCACAATGCCAGCAGGTGCCTTCCCGGAAAGGGCGGCATCCAGCAACACAGCCGCCGCACCCGAAAGCGCATCGCGGTTACGGACCGGGAGGTAGGAGTTCTCCTCCCCCAGATTCAAGGTGACCTGGGAGCCGGCAGGCAGGGCGCCATGCCGCTTCACAAGCACCGCATGCAGGGCCCGGTTCATCCGGTTGACCTGCGTGTTCTCCAGCGTGAAATCGATGGTGAAGGTCATCGGCTTTACGACGGGAGCCTCCGGTGGAGGCGAAGGCAGGATGGACGCCTTCATTGCCACGGAGGTCAGCTTGAGCTGTTCGTCGCCGGTATCCTTGTCCAGCTCCCAGAGTGGAGTGAAAATGGTGGCGGATTCCAACTGGAGCGTGGTCTGTGGCAGCGGTGTCTCCTTTGCCTGCGGATTCCCACCCTCCGGCATCGGCATGCTATCCACAACAACCTCTTTGTCAGCAGGTTGCACTCGATCAAAAGCTTTCAGGTCCGCTACCCAGGGCGTCCAGGCGCCTTTCTCCCCTTTTTCCAGCAACGATGCTGCATCCGGATGGCTGGGATCCGCCATGGAAATGACATCTCCCAGACAGGCGGCGAGAGCTTGGCCATCCGGTCCGGCCTCAGGGGATCCCAACCACTTGAGCACACCCCAGATCTCTTCGCGGCTTCGTTGCAGCTCACGTTTCCCCGCCTTCCCTCCCGGTGCTCCTTTGGCCGCCGCAGCCAAAGCAGTACGGGCCTCGGCACTGGCCGGGTTCAATGCCAGGGCGAGTGCCAACATCTGGGCGACGATCCTCCGGTCCGCCGCGTTCTCACGCCGCTGCGCATGGCTCAACGCCACCAGGTCCGATGAAAGGTTGGTCATCAAATCCACCTCAATGGGCAGACGGTCCCGGCGGAACGCCACCGGCCCTTCCTTCGGCACTTCAAAGTGTCCCGCTGCGGCGGCCATGTCCCCCACCGCCAGCACTCCGGCGATGATCCAACTTCCGCATCTGATTCCCCACGCAGCCATTTTTCAAACCAGACTGGCCACTCCTACGACGAAGCTCAAGCGAACATTGCAATCCCGACGACGATCCCTTGGCAAACGGCTCCCTTTGCGGCATGGATTCCGCCATGCCGATTTCATTCCCGACGATGGAAACCCGCGAGGAGGTGATGTTTTTCGACACGGACTGCGGAGGCGTGGTCCACAACATCGCCTACCTGCGGATGATCGAGACCTGCCGCACCCGGCTGGCCGCGGGCATGGGCATGGATCTGCGGAGCATGTCGGAAACCCAGCTTTTCCCTGTGGTCACGCGAACAGAGATCGACTACCGCCGTCCGGCGAAGCTGGGTGACTGGCTGACCATCCGCGGTGCTGTGGCGGAAATTTCAAAGGCGCGCTTCTGGTGCCAGTTTGAAATGATCCGGGAAAGCGATGGCACCACCCTGGTCACTGCCCGGCAGTCGCTGGCCCTCGTGCAGATGCCGGAAGGAAAGCCTGTGCGTCTGCCTGCGGAGTGGGTGGGATGAAGAGAAGAAGTTTTCAGGGAAGAAGCGGACATAGCGGCTCTGCCGCAATGTCCACCCTCCTACCTTTCCCGTTCCAGCTTCTCCAGCCAGACGACCAGCATGGCGATGTCCGCCGGAGTGATGCCCGGAATGCGCGCTGCCTGGCCGATGGTCAAGGGCTTGATCTCCGAGAAGCGGAGCTGCGCCTCCTTCTTCAAACCACGGATCGAACCGTAGTCAAGATCTCCGGGAAGCCTCCGGTTCTCCTGCCGTGACATGCGGTTGATCTGAGCCTGCTGGCGTTCGAGGTGCCCCTCATACTTGAAATTCGTCTCGATCAGCGGCCAAAGTTCCACGTGGAACTCTCCGAGGAGGGATTCCGGCAGCGATTCCCACTGGTTCTCGTTGCGGCGCAGCCACAGGTCCAGTTTGACCCCTTCATGGGAGGTCTGCCGCACCCAGGTTTCCGCCCGGGCGAGATCCGCCTCCTTCTCCCTGATCCGCCGAACCCGCTCCCCTGCCACAAGGCCGAGCTCAGCCGCCTTCGGCGTAAGCCGGAGATCCGCGTTGTCCTGACGGAGGAGCAAGCGGTATTCGGCGCGGCTGGTGAACATGCGGTAGGGCTCCGTGCAGCCACGGGTCACCAGATCGTCCACCATCACACCCAGGTAGGCTTCGTCCCGACCGAGCACGAAATCCGGGCGACCCAGCACCTTGAGGGCGGCATTTGCCCCGGCGATCAGCCCCTGCCCTGCTGCCTCCTCGTAGCCGGAGGTGCCGTTGATCTGACCCGCGAAGTAGAGGCCCTCCACCTGCTTTGTCTCAAGGGTGGGCAGCAACTGGGTGGGCGGGCAGTAATCATATTCCACCGCATAGCCCGGGCGGAGGATCTCGCACTTCTCCAGACCGGGAATGGTCCGCAGGAAAGCGAGCTGCACTTCATAGGGCAAGGAGGTCGAAACCCCGTTCACGTAATACTCCAAGGTGTGTCGCCCCTCCGGTTCAAGGAACACCTGATGGCGTTCCTTTTCGGCAAAACGGACCACCTTGTCCTCGATGGAGGGGCAATATCGCGGCCCAACTCCCTCGATCACGCCACAATACATGGGCGACTGGTCGAGATTTTCCCGGATGATGTCGTGGGTGGCGGGGTTGGTGTAGGTGATCCAGCAGGGCATTTGTTCCACGTGGAACGTCGGATCACACCAAGGATTCAGCGTGAACAGGTCATCGTCCTGCCTTAGCAGGGTGTCTGCGATGTAGCTGAACTTCGGCACCGGGCTGTCCCCTTCCTGACGCTCGCACTTGGAGAAGTCGAGTGATCGGCCATTCAGGCGGCAAGGAGTGCCGGTCTTGAACCGCTCCACCTGGAAGCCGAGGCGCTTCAGGGAATCGGATACAGTGGAGGTGGCATCCCCCATCCTACCCCCTTTCTCATTCCGCAGGCCAACGTGCATGAGGCCACGCATGAAAGTTCCGGCACTGAGGATGACAGATTTCCCCACCAGCTCCATGCCGAGGGACGTCATCACACCTGTGATGTGGTCGTTCTCTACCAGCAGATCGGCGACGTTGCCTTGGTGAAGATCCACTCCGGGCATGCCTTCCAGCTCCCGCTTCATCCGGAACTGGTAGGCTTTCTTGTCGCACTGGGCACGAGGAGCCCGGACCGATGGACCTTTCGATGCGTTGAGCATCCGCCACTGGATGGCGGTCGCGTCCGTATTCAGACCCATCGCACCGCCGAGGGCGTCGATCTCCCGGACCATGTGTCCCTTCGCCAGGCCTCCGATCGCGGGGTTGCAGGACATCTGCCCGACGGTGTCCAGATTTTGCGTCAGCACCGCCACCTGGCAACCGAGACGGGCGGCAGCCAAGGCAGCCTCCACCCCGGCATGGCCGGCACCAATCACAATCACATCATAGGTTTTCGGGTATCTGAACATCGGCCGGGGGCGCAGTTTAGCCATGGAACTCCCCACCTCAAGCACGGATCTGGTGATGTTCCACGTGGAACATAGAGCCGACGAATCCTTCCAAACAAAGGATTTTCCCCTCGCCCACTACCGGGAAATCCTCCATCGTCGCCGCATGAACCGCTGGGTCCCCGTCCTCATCCTGATCGCCTTGCTGGCTGTCTTCCGCGTGCTGGGCAGCGCCTTTCCCACCACCCTCCCGAATCTCCAACCGCTGCTGGCACTGTTCCTCTGCAGCTTCATTTTCCTCGACGGGAAGCAACGTTGGTTGGTGCCAGGCATCGTCTGGGTGCTGACCGACCCGGTTACCAGTGCCCTCCAAGGCTATCCGGTTTTTGGCTGGCACCATGCCGCCATCGCCCTGGGGATCGCCGCAACCATCAGCATCGCCATGGTGGTTCGTCCGAAGCCCGCCGCCACACCGGTGCTCACCGGTGCCGTCGCCTCCGCTGTCATCTTCTACTTCCTGACCAATCTGGTCTCCTTCCTGACCGACCCGCTCTACACAAAGGACGCCGCCGGATTCGTCCAGGCCCAGTGGACCGGTCCGGTGGGTCTCGGCCCGACCTGGGTTTTCCTCCGCAATCTCATCGTCGCGAACACGCTCTTCACCGGCCTCTTCCTCCTCGCCCGCCTTTCCCTTCCTGGCACCGCCAAAGCCCCATCCCAAATCGCCGCGAGATAAGTCTTGCCCGTTACTGCCCCGCTTTCTAAGTCCCTACCTTCCAAACGCCAGTCCATGTCCAGCGCCACCTCGACCCCTCTTGATTTCTCAACTGCCGCGATCAACAAGAACCTCACTGCGGAGGAAAAGATCGGTCTCTTCACCCAGATGGTCCGCATCCGCCGGTTCGAACAGGCATCGCTGAAGTATTACAACGCGGGTAAGATGGGTGGCTTCCTCCACCTCTACATCGGCCAGGAGTCGGTCGCTGTCGGCACCATCTCCCTCTGCGGCAAGGACGACCACGTCATCACCGCCTACCGCAACCACGGCCACGGCCTCGCCTCCGGTATGAACATGAACGAGTGCATGGCGGAGAACTACGGCAAGCAGACCGGTTGCTCCAAGGGCAAGGGTGGCTCGATGCACTACTTCGCTCCGGACAAGAACTACTGGGGCGGCCACGGCATCGTCGGCGGTCAGACCCCGCTCGGCCTCGGCCTCGCCTACGGGGTGAAGTATCTCGGCAGGAAGGGTGCCTGCCTCTGCTACCTTGGCGACGGCGCCGTCAACCAGGGTGCCTTCCACGAATCCCTCAACATCGCTTCCCTTTTCGACATTCCCGTCATCTTCGTCATCGAAAACAACGGCTACTCGATGGGCACCTCCCAGAAGCGGTCCTCCGCCTACAAGGGTTGCCTCGCCCAACGGGCGGAAGGCTATGACATGGAGTGGGATGTCATCAACGGCTCCGACGTCTATGAGGTCCGCGCCAAAACCCAGATCGCCCTGGAACGCGCGCACAACGAGAGCCGCCCCACGCTGCTGGAGATCGACACCTACCGCTATTACGGCCACAGCGTCGCCGACGCCAACGCCAAGAAATACCGCACTCCGGAGGAGATCGAAAACTACAAGCAGAACCACGATCCGATCAACCTCTTCCGCAAGCGCCTGATCGACGAAGGAGTCCTCACCGAGGAGAAGGCCGACGAGATCAACAAGGCCGCCCAGGCGGAAGCCGCCGACGCGGTGAAGTTCGCCGAGGAATCCCCACCGCCGACCGTCGCGGACATCATGACGGACATCTATTGGGAAAGTGACAACAACACCGAGGCTTCCAAGATCGGCCGCCACTTCTTCAACGACTGATTTCCCCATCCACCTTCACACCTCCCAATTTCCACTTACATGTCACGTATTCTTACCTACCGTGAAGCGCTCCGCGAAGGTCTCGATGAGGAACTCGCCCGCGA
This sequence comes from Luteolibacter sp. SL250, assembly GCF_026625605.1. Taxonomy (NCBI): domain Bacteria; kingdom Pseudomonadati; phylum Verrucomicrobiota; class Verrucomicrobiia; order Verrucomicrobiales; family Verrucomicrobiaceae; genus Luteolibacter; species Luteolibacter sp. SL250. The sequence continues at coordinate 411,047 of NZ_CP113054.1, read as the reverse complement.
TGAGAACGTCGTCCTGATGGGCGAGGAAGTCGCCCAATACAACGGCGCCTACAAGGTCACCGAGGGCCTCTGGAAAAAGTGGGGCGACAAGCGCATCGTCGACACCCCCATCTCCGAAGCCGGCTTCATCGGCATGGGCATCGGTGCTTCCATGCTGGGCGTCCGTCCGGTCATGGAGCTGATGTTCTGGTCCTTCCACTCCGTGGCCTTCGACCAGCTCGTCAACAATGCCGCCTGTGTCCGCTATATGTCCGGCGGCCTCGCCAACTGCCCCATCGTGGTCCGCGGCCCTGCCAACGGCGGCACCGGGGTGGGTGCCACGCACTCCCACATTCCGGAAGGCCTTTTCGCCGCATTCCCCGGTCTGAAGGTCTGCGCTCCCGCAACCCCCGCCGATGCGAAAGGTCTGATCAAGGCGGCCATCCGTGACAACGACCCGGTCTATGTCATGGAGAACACCCTTCTCTATGGCACCACCGGTTCCGTGCCGGACCCCGCCGACGGTGACTTCGTCGTGCCGCTCGGTCTGGCCGACATCAAGCGCGAAGGCTCGGATGTCTCGCTCATCGCCCACGGCCGCTCCGTGATCCAGGCGCTCGCCGCCGCGGAGATCCTCAAGGAAAAGCACAACATCAACGCCGAGGTTCTCGACCTCCGCTCGATCCGACCGCTCGATCAGGATGCCATCCTGAAGACTGTCAAGAAGACCAACCGCGTCGTCCTCGTGGATGAATCGAAAGGCTTCGGCGGTGTCTCCGCGATGGTTTCCCACCTCATCCAGGAGCACGCCTTCGACTACCTCGACGCGCCGGTCAAGCGTGTCACCACCATCGACGCGCCTGCGATCTACTCGCCGCACATTGAGAATGAGCAGCTTCCGAACCCACGCCGGATCGTGGAGAAGGTGCTGGCCCTCGGCTGATCCGTTTGACGGAAGTCCCAGAACTTCAAAAACCCGGCGCGCTTCCCGTGTGCCGGGTTTTTTTAGCGTCTTGATTCCGTTGGAACATGGGTTATAACTTACCAAAATGAATGCGACCCTGAAGATTACAACCATCGGAAACTCGGCTGGAATCATCCTTCCCAAGGAGGTTTTGGAAAAGCTCCGGGTGAGCAAGGGCGACAGCATTACTCTTACGGAGACCCCCGATGGCCTCCTTCTGACTCCTTTCGATGAGACCGTCGCCCGCCAGATGGAAGTGGCGGAGCGGATCATGCGTGAGAACCGGAACATGCTCAGAAAGCTTGCCCAGTGAACTCCATGAGCGCTCCAGAACCTGAGTGGGTGGCCGAGACAACCCTGCGCCTCGTCCATCAGCGGCAGCTCGCCGAGCACGGTGGGCTGCCGGGAATCCGAGACGAAGGGTTGTTTCTCTCCGCCGTCGCACGGCCCCAGCAACTTTGGTGCTACGGAGATCCACCGCCAGATTTTTGCCAGCTCGCTGCCAGCTACGCCCACGGTCTTGCCAAGAATCATCCTTTCCTCGACGGCAACAAGCGGACCGCTGCCATCGCCTGCGAACTCTTCCTGAACCTGAATGGCGTCTTCTTCCTTGTCGGGGAAGAGGAGAAGTATCCCCACTTTCTCGCCCTCGCCGCCGGCGACCACACCGAGGAATCCTTCGCCGGCTGGCTGCGGTCGGTCACCTCCCCGCCCGCCTGAAAATCCTTGCACCCCGAGCCGTCCGTCCGAATTTAGGAGTTATGAAAGCGTCCCTCCTCCTGCCCCTTGCCCTGCTCACCGCCGCCTGCCAGCCGAAGAACGCTCCGGATCCCCCACCGCCGGATGCCGCCGGAAAGCAGCCTTCCGATGCGGTTCCCACGCCGGATTCCTTCGTCGGGCTGACCCTTGAAGCGGCCGAAGCGAAGGCCAAGGAAGCGGACCTCCCCTGCCGTGTTGTTAGAAAGGACGGCGAGGACTTTCCCGTCACCCGCGACTACCGGCCGGAGCGCCTCAACTTCACGGTTGAAAAAGGAGTGGTGACAAAGGTCACAACCGGTTAGATTCACGGGTGCCCGAGGTGCTTTTTCATTGCCAAGACCCACTCCGCTTCTAGCATTTCCATCATTATGAAACGCATTGCCGTCCATCTCGCACTTGCCGCCGTGGCGGTCGCCCTCAGCTCCTGCTGCTGCCTCTTCTGATTTCCAACAAAAACTCGAACCCGTCATGAAAAACCTGCTGCTCCTCGTCTCCCTCGTCGCCGTTTCCCTCGGCTTCTCCTCCTGCTGCTCCATGTTCGGCGCCCAGACCGCCGACTACCGCACGGTCACCAAAAAAGTGAAAACCTGCGGCTATGACATCGTCACCGAGCAAGTCCACACTCCCGGTGCCAAAGGTGGCATGACCGAGACCGTCGAGAAGAAGGTTCCCCGCTACAAAACCGTGACCAAGAAGGTCAAGGTGAAGTGCGGTTCCTGCGTGCGCTTCTACTGCCCGAAGAAGGGCTGCTGCGGCACCTCCCATGACAAGTTCCTCAAGATGGCCACCGTCCAGGGCGGAACCGGCAGCCCCCACATGGGCCTCGTTCCTTCCATGAAGCCACTGGCTCCCTGAGACACCTGACCAGAACCCATTTCCAAAGCGCGGCGGCCATCCAAAGCCCCGCGCTTTTTCTTTCCCCTCATGGCCTGAAAAGGCTGGAAAACCCCCGTCATTCTCCCATCTTCACCTCGACCCCATTTTCATCCAAGCCATGTCAGTGAACATCGAAATGCCAAAACTCTCGGACACCATGACCGAGGGCACCCTTATCAAATGGCACAAAAAAGTCGGCGATAACGTCGAGATCGGCGACATCCTCGCGGAAGTCGAAACGGACAAGGCCACGATGGAGATGGAAGCCTTCGACGAAGGCGTGCTCACGGAGATCCGCGTGCAGGAAGGTGACAAGGCAACCATCGGTTCCGTTCTCGCCGTGCTCGGCGGCGAAGGTGGAGGCAGCGCGCCTGCGCCGGCCGCGGAAACCAAAGCAGCCGAACCGAAGGCAGGGGAAACCGCACCTGCCGCTGCCAGCACCCCGGCTCCCGCCGCGGCTCCACGTGAAGACGGTGAGCGCATCAAGGCATCCCCTCTCGCCCGCAAGATCGCAGCGGACCTCAATGTCGATCTCGGCAACGTCACCGGCAGCGGCCCAGCCGGCCGGATCGTGAAAAAGGACGTCGAGAATGCCTCCTCCTCACCTGCGAAGAAGCCCTCCAGCGACGCCTCCGCCGCCGCCGCGCTGGCCGCCTCCGCAAAGGGCAAGGCGTCGGCACCTGCTGCGGCAGCCGCTCCAGCCGCCCAGGCCATCCTGCCCACCGCGAAGGAAGGCGACGAACGCATCGAACTCTCCAGCATGCGGAAAGTCATCGCTTCCCGCCTGCTCACCTCGAAGGTCACCATCCCCCACTTCTACCTCCATCTGGAAGTGGACGCGGCCCCGCTCATGTCGCTCCGCAAGCAGGTCAACGACCAGGCGGAAAAGACCCACGGCAACAAGTTCTCCGTCAACGACTTCATCCTTCTCGCCACCATCCGCGCGGCGGAAGCGGTGCCAGCGATCAACGCCTCCTTCGCCGGTGACCACATCGTGAAGTTCAAGCACGTCGGACTCTCCGTCGCCATCGCCGTCGAGGACGGTCTGGTCACCCCGGTCATCAAGAAGGCGGAAACCCAGTCCCTGCTCGCCATTTCCCAGGCCGTCAAGGACTTCGCCAAACGCGCGAAGGACAAGAAGCTCAAGCCGGATGAGTTCGACGGCGGCACCATCACCGTCTCCAACCTGGGTGCCTGGGGCATCGAATCCTTCGACGCGATCGTCAACCCACCACAGGCGGCCATCCTCTCCGTCGGAGCGGCCATCGAAAAACCCGTCGTCAAAGGCGGCCAGATCGTCCCCGGTCTCCGTATGAACATCGGTCTCTCCTGCGACCACCGCGTGGTCGATGGCGCCGTTGGCGCGGAGTTCCTCTCCCAGGTCAAGAAGCTGCTCGAGCAACCCGCTCTGATGCTTCTCTGATCCCGGAACGGATTGTCAGATTCAACCAGCGGCGGCTCCTTCCGGGGAACCGCCGCTTTCCGCATTTCCCCCATGCCTGCCAGAAAACTCCTCTTCATCTGCTCCCAGAACAAACTCCGCAGCCCCACCGCGGAGACCATCTTTGCGGACACACCGGGCATCGAAGCGGACTCCGCCGGGTTGAATCATGATGCCATCGTCCCCCTCAGCCCCGAACAGCTCGCCTGGGCGGACGTCATCCTTGTCATGGAGTCCACCCACCGCAACCGGCTGGCGCGGCACCACGGGGCCTCCCTGAAGGGCAAGCGGGTTGCCGTGCTCAATATCCCGGACAACTACGACTACATGGACCAGGAGCTCATCAGAATCCTGAAAGTGAAGTGTGCGCCCTACCTTCCTTGAGCCCCCTTGCCTGCTCTTTCTGATGAATTCTTCATTTTTGACCTCATAAGATCTTCTTCTTCATCGTGTGAACAACCTCCGGAAATGGCTGTTCCCCATTGCAGTGATGCACGTTCCACGGAAAGAATAACGTGGGCAACAACCTGCACCGCCCGGGAAAAAGGCATCCGGAGCCGGGCTGGCAAAGTCCCTTTTCGCAGACATTCGTAGGTTATCCACATCCTTTGAACGGAATGCTGGGAATATCGTGGTGCTTGCCGCCCGGTGTGGATCATTGCAGCGTTTCCAAGGTGAGGAGAATCATCATCACAGGTGGCCAGGGGGATCTTGGAAAGGAGATCGCAGCCGTGTTCCGGGAGGAAGGCTGGCAGGTTGACGCACCCGGTCGTGACGTCCTGGATGTTTGTGACCGGGAGAAGGTGGCGGCCTATTGCGGGTCCGCTCCGGTCGATCTGCTGGTGTGTTGTGCGGGCGAGATCTCGGACGCTTTGCTGGCACGGACGTCCCCGGAAGATTGGGACCGCTCGCTGGAGGTGAACTTTGCCGGGGCCGCCGCCGCCGCTGCAGCCGTGATCCCCGGGATGAGAAATCGGAAGGAAGGGCACGTCGTCTTCATCTCCAGCAATTCCGCCATCCATCCTCCGGCTGGACAGGCAGCCTATGCCACCGGGAAGGCGGCGTTGCTCGGCCTCACCGAGTCCTTGGCGCGAACCCACGGGGGGACGAATGTGCGGGTGAATGCCATCCTCCCCGGATTTCTGGAGACGAAGATGACCGGTGGAGTCACACCAAGGCGGCGTCACGAAATACTGGGCGCACACTGTCTGGGCCGTTTCAATACGGTCCGGGCGGTGGCCGGATTCGTCCATTTCCTCCATGAGGGCCTGCCGCATACCAGCGGCCAGGTCTTCCGGTTGGATAATCGGCCTTAGTTTCCACTCGCCGATGATTCGGCTTTCCCTGCCATATTTTTTTGAAAAACTACCACTCCACGTGGAGTATCACCACGCTCCTGAACCAAGCCCACAGACAACACATGAAATTTCTTTTACCCTTATGTCTTTCCGCCGCGTTGCCGCTGCACGCCGGAACTTTCCTCGTTGAAGCGGAACAATTCGCCGACAAGGGCGGTTGGGGCGTTGATACCCAGTTCATTGAGACCATGGGCTCACCTTACCTGATCGCCCACGGCCTTGGCAAACCGGTGGCGGATGCGAACACCGAAGTCGAGGTGAAGGAAGCGGGCAACTATCGTGTCTGGGTCCGCACCATCGACTGGACCAAGCGTCTCGGCCAGAAGGACAGCGCCGGACGCTTCCAGGTCTCCATCGACGGCAAGCCGCTCGTCGCGGAGCTGGGCAAGGACGACACCAAGTGGACCTGGCAGCCAGCGGGCAAGGTTGACCTGAAGGCGGGCAAGGTGAAGGTCGGCCTCAAGGACCTCACCGGCTTCGACGGCCGCGCGGACGCCGTTCTTTTCAGCAGCGACGAATCCTTCAATCCTCCGGGTGACGCCACCTTCGAGGAGCGCACCGCGTGGAAGATCCCGGGCGTGCCAAGCGCGATCGAGGACACGGAAAACTACGACCTCGTGGTTGTCGGCGGTGGCTACGGCGGCCTCGGCGCTGCGATTTCCGCCGCCCGCATGGGTGCGAAGGTCGCGCTCATCCAGAACCGCAAGGTTCTCGGCGGCAACGGATCTTCCGAGATCCGGGTCTGGGCGATGGGCAACTATCCGCCGAGCGAGTACGCGCTTTCCGACATCATCAAGGAGTTCGAGGACAAGGCATCCGCCTCTCCCGCCCCGGCGAAGGAGTTCGTCGATGACAAGAAGATGGACGCTGTGAAAGCGGAGAAGAACATCACCCTTTTCCTCGGCCACCACGCCTACGGGCTGGACATGAAGGACGGCAAGATCGCCTCCGTCAAAGCCGTCGATGTCGAAGCCGGCAAGATCAAGCGCGTCAACGGCCGCCTCTTCGCGGACTGCACCGGTCACGGCTTCATCGGCCTGTGGTCGAAAGCGGACACCGAGATGGCTGAAAAAGGCCGCATGGGCATGAGCAACATGTGGATGTGGGAAAACCAGGCTGAACCGGTGAAATTCCCCGAGCAACCCTGGATGGTGAAGTTCACCGCCGACAACTTCCCGTATCCCCGCATCCGCCACGGCTTCGGCCACGCGGAGTGGTTCTGGGAAAGTGGCTATGACGACCACCCGATCAACGACCTTGAAAAAATCCGCGACCTGAACCTGCTCGCCTCGTTCAGCGCCTGGAACTCCATCAAGAACCACGGTGCCTATGCGGACCGTGACCCGAAGAAACACGAGAACGCCGCCCTCACCTGGCTCGCCTATGTCGGTGGTACCCGTGAAACCGTTCAGATCCTCGGCGACGTCGTCCTCTCCGGAGAAGACATCGTCGGCAAGAAGGAGTTCAACGACGCGACCGTGCTGACCACCTGGTCGATCGACCTTCACTATCCGGTCGACAAGTACAAGGACTCGATTCCCGGCCATCCGTTCATCTCCCGCGCCGTTCACGGCAAGGGCGTGGACAAGAACGTCGGCTACCCGATCCCATACCGCACGCTCTACTCCCGCAACGTGCCGAACCTGTTCATGGCTGGACGGAACATCAGTGTGGGCCGTGAGGCTCTCGGCACCATCCGCGTGATGAAGACCATCGGCATGATGGGTGTGACCGTCGGTCGCGCCGCCGCCCTGGCCACGGCCCGTGACTGCATGCCACGCGACATCTACACCAAGCACCTCGATGAAGTGAAGACGCTCTGGAAGAAGCCAGGCAAGGAACGCGTGGAGAACATCGATGAGCTGCGCAAGTCCCTCGACGACAAAGCCAAAGCGCCTACCCTCTGAGGGCAGGCGGCGGCTGAAAAAGTGGGCGATCGCCTGCTACCGGCTCGGCATCATTCTGGCGGCGCTCGCATGTCTGCGGGCGCTGCCGAAGGCCGGACCTTCCCTTGATACGGACCGCCTCCTCACGGAGGCGAAGTCCGTTTTTCCGAACACGGCTTCCATCGGGGACCCGAGCGAAGGGATGTATCCCCTGCTGGATGCCAACGGTGAGACCCCCATCGGATGGGCCACCTCGAATTTTCCCCAAGGAGCGAAGATCCAGGGCTATTCCGGCCCCAGTGAGGTCCTCGTCATCTTCGATGCCAACCGCGCGGTGAAGGCGGTGCGTTTCCTCAACAGCGCGGACACCGCGGGCCACGTGAAGATGGTCCGGGATGACCTGCCATTCTGGGAGCAATGGACCGGCAGGGCCGAGTCCACCCTCGGCAAGCTGGAGAAACCGCGTGTGGTCTCCGGAGCGACCATCACCAGCGAGGCCATCGCCCGCGGCATCGCGGCGCGCTTCGGTGCGGAGGGCATGGACGAATGGTTCCCGGAACCGCTGAAGCTGGACCAGGTCGCCAAGTGGTTCCCAGGAGCGGACGGCATCGCGGAGACCCGCGAGCCCGGAGCCTCCCGCATCACCAAGGGCGGAACTACGATGGGCACCGTACTCCGCAGCAGCCGGATGGGTGTTTCCGCCCGCGGCTTCAACGGCACCTCCGACGTCATCGTCTGCCTGGACCCGGCGGGAGGGAAGATCCTGGGAGTGGGATTCCTCGGCAGCCGTGACAACGTGCCGTACATCGATGATGTGCGGGAGGAGATGAAGTACGCGGACGGCTTCGCCGGAAAGACCGTGGCGGAAGTGCTGGAGGAGGATCCGGACCAGTCGGAGAGCCTCTTCGTCAGTGGCGCCAGCGTCACCACCTACGCGGTGATCGAGAGTGTCCACGAAATGCTCCGCCGCCATGCCGCGGAGGAGGGCGGGCATGGCTTCCCCTGGAAGAGCGCGCTGGCCTTTTCATGGATCGGCCTCGGAGTGGTGGTCGGCCTGGCGAAGTGGGGCAACAAGGCGAAGGTGAGGCTCGGCTTCGCCGTCATCTCCGTCGCTGCCGGGGTGACGCTCGGCTGGATGGTGAGCCAGGACCAGTTGGTCGGCTGGGGTGAGAATGGTTTCAGCCTGCGTGGCGCGCTGCCTCTGCTGGTGCTGACCGCGGTGGCGATGGTCGTCCCCGCCTTCACCGGGAAGAACATCTATTGCGCCCGCATCTGTCCCCATGGCGCCGCGCAGTCCCTCGCCGGGCAGGTGATCAAGAAGCGTTTCCCGTTGCCGAAGAAAGTCCATGCCGTCATGGAGCGGGTGCCCTGGCTCACGCTCGGCGTCATCTGGGTCCTTGCGTTCCTTGGCAGTGGCATTCCCTTCGCTTACTTCGAGCCATTCGAGACGTGGAGCAGCGGATTCGTCGCCTTCATCCCTGCAGCGATCTTCACCATCGGCATCATCGGCGCGTTCTTCCTGCCACAGGCATACTGCCACTACGGCTGCCCGACGGGTGCGATGTTCAAGTTCCTGACCCACGCACCGGGCCGGTGGACGTCGAAGGATACCATCGCCGGGGCACTTGTCCTTGCCTCCCTCGTGCTGGTAATCATCAAACGATGACCGGGAGATCCATCGTCCTGCCGGGATTCATCCTGGTGGTCCTCGGGATGCTCGCCGTCGTCCTGGTCCGGAAATCCGGAGGAGAGGTTGCGTCCATCCGTGGTTCCGCGATGGGCACCCACTGGACGGTGGAGTGGCGGGGCGACGCCCCGGAACCGGTGGTCCTGAAGCGGGAGATTTCCGCGACCCTGGAGAAATGGGAGCAGGTTCTCAGCCAGTGGCGGCCGGATTCGGATCTTTCCCGCTTCAACCGGGGTGAGCCTGCGACCCCGGAGCTGGCCCGGGTGCTGGAACTGGCGGATGGGATCAAGCGGAAGTCAGGCGGCGCCTTCGACCATCACCTGCTCGCGGAGGTGCATGCGGCGGGATTCGGCCCGCAGGGGAAAGGCGTCGATCTTTCCTCCATCGGCAAGGGATTCGCCGTGGACCGTGTCTGTGAACATCTCGGCAAGCTGGGCATGCGGGACTTCGTCTTCGCGCTCGCCGGTGAGGTACGGGCAGTGGGCCGGCCGTGGCAGGTGGAGATCGAGAAACCCCTGTTGGCGGAGTCCGTGGAGGATCACGTGGTGATGCTGGAAAATCAGGCGGTCGCCACCAGCGGCAACTACCGGCAGTTCCGGGAGACGGAGGAGGGCCTGGTCACGCACATCATCGATCCCGTGACGGGAAAACCCGTCATCCGCCCGCCGTCATCCGTGACGGTGATCGCCGCGGACTGCGCGACGGCGTCGGCGTGGGCCACGGCGCATTTCGTACTAGGTCCGCAGTATAAAGGGGATCTCCCGGAACTGCGGGTGTCCTGGCAGCATCCGTGAAATGGGATGCGGGCTCCTTCCGCATCATTGCGCGTCCGGCTCGTACACCACGCGGAAGCCCAGGTCCGGGCGGCGGAGGGAACGGTCCGCCGTCCACTCGCGGGACAGCGCACCCTGGGCGGGCTTCAGGTAGGATCCACCGATGATGACGCGGAGGCTTTCACCGAGCGGATTCGACGGATCGGGCGCCGGGCGGAGGATCCATTCGGAGACGGACCCGGCCATGCCGACGATGCCGTCCGGGGTGCGGTCGGGTGTCTTGTCGGTGACGGCGGAGAGCCAGTTGCCGATGGGCAGTGCGGAGGGCTTGGGGACGGACTTGCGGAGGGCGGCGAACCATTCTTCCTGCGTGGGCAGGCGGGCGCCTTTCCATTCGGCGTAGGTCATGGCATCCCACCAGTCGACTCCGACGACGGGAGACTGCAGGGTGACGTTGCGGCCTTTCCAGGTACCATTGCCCTTTGCGGCGGCCAGCAGCGCGGCCCAGTCCTCCGGCTCGTGGCTGGTTTTTTCCGCGGGTTGCCCCTGGGGGTCGAACAGCTTTTCGCGGTCCGACTTCGCGAGGATGGTCAGCGCGTCGAGGAACTCGAGGTATTCGCCGATGGTGGTTTCATGGGCGGAGATGCGGAAGGAGCGCAGCGTTTCCTCCGTCCCATCCGGCGTGGGATAGGTTCCCTGGGGGACCAGCACGGGATCCGGCAGCGGGAGGCGTGCCGCCGCTTTGGAGACAGGCGGCTTGGTCTTGAAAGCGATGAACGCGATGGCGGCCAGGGCGGCTCCGGTGATGATGGAGATCATCAGGATGGGCTTCCGCTTGGTGATGTCCTGCTTGCCGTAGGGGGCGCTGATGTTGGAGAGAGGACCCGTGAGCTGTTCCTCGATCTGTTCGCAGAAGGTCTTCACATCCTGCCAGCCGATGGGCTCCACGACGCCTTCCCCCCTCATCCAGCCGAGTACGGATTGGATGCGGGTGGTCCCCGGCTGGTTCAGCGCGACCAGTGACCGGAGCGCCTCGCCCATTTTCCGGATGTCGCGCAGGGACTGGTCGGGCGTCCGTCCGCCGGCGATGACCAGGTTCTTCAGGCGGATGACATTGTGGTCGTCCAGGTGGATGGAGTCCAGGTTCAGGTGGGACGTGGCGAAGCCGTGGGACTCATGATAGAGGTTCGCTTCCGCGATGCGGCGGAGGAACACGGCCATCTTCTCCGGGAGGAAGGTTTCCTCCGCCAGCCTGCGGTCTTCGAAGGTGGCGCCGGGCAGGAACTCGTGGGCGTAGAAGCAAAGGTCCCGCTCGATGACAGCTTCATAGACGGTCCCGACGTGGGGGTGGTCCACGGCCGCCTTTGCCCGGATGTCCGCCAGGAAGGCGGCGCTGCGGGACGCGCGCTGCGGGTCCAGTTCATCCACCAGCACGCGGCGGCCTACGGAGACCTGTTCGGCGAGCCAGGTGGTGATGAGGGGGGTTTCCACCAACCGTTCGATCAGCAGATAGTCGCCGAGCCGGCGTTCTTCATGGGTGGATTCCATTGGTGGCGGGTCAGGGAAATCAGTTGCCGGGGAGTGGCGGGAGGGACTCGATCGGAGGCACCTCCAGTGTCGGGAGGAGGGGCGCGTTGTAGTTGATGTCCGGCGGTAGCTGGTCGAAGGAAGGTTCCTGCACCGGCATTTGCTGGGCGGGCTGGGCCTTGGCGCGCCCCAGCAGGTCCCGCGGCCATGCCTGCACGTCGAGGATCTCCCCTTTGTAGAAGAGGGAGACGATCTGGCCGTAGTATTTCTCCTGGCCGAAAAGGTGCCCCGTGGCGCCCTCCTGGGGCTGGATGGCGTAGGTCACCCGCAGCGGTTCCTCGCCGCCGGCGAAGTCGATGGGCATCGACGGCCATTCATCCTTGCTCGACTCCATCGCGGGGGAGTCGATCGCTTTCATGATCTCCCCCTTCGAGTTGCGGTTGAAGAACTCCACCTCGACGGAAATTTCCGCCGGGTCGATCGCCGCATCCGGACCTTTCTGGACGGGGATGGTGAGGATCACGCGCTCGCCTTTCTCCACGCGGGTGTCCTTGAAGATACGGACGCGGCCGAGGGCGAGTTTGCCCAGGGCGTCGCCCGGTTGTTCGAAGCCATCGCGCAGTTTCGCCGCCGCCAGTTCGTAGAGCGCACCGGCACCGGACACACCCATCTGGAAAACCCTCTCGTAGTGGGCGGACGCCTTGTAGTAGGTGCCCATGGTTTCGTGCATGAGGCCCAGCTCGTAGTGCACGCTCGGATCGTCGGGTGATTGTTTCAGGGCCTCATCCAGCTTGGTGATGGCGGCCATGATGTCACCTGCGACGCGAGCCTTCCGCGCCTCCTTCACCAGCCGTTCCGACAGCGGATCCGCGATTGCCGGCGCGGCGATGGGGGTCGGCTCCGGTGCGGGCACGACCGGAGGCGGCGGGGCCGGGGCGACCGGTGGACGGGCGACGATGGAGGCTTCATCCTGCCGGTCCGGGCGTTTTGCCGGAACCTCCACGGGGACGATCTTCGTCACCTCTTTTTCGACAATACGGACCTGCTTGGATGCCTCCAGCCGTTCTGCCAGGGACATGCCTGCGATGACAAGCTGGCTGAAGCCAACGATCCCCATCGCCCAGCAGGCGATCGGAAAGATCGGGGCTTTTGACGCCACAGCAGCTTTGGCTTCGGGTCCGGGCATTGTCGGGGGAAGATGGCAGGTCGGAACCCGGTGTCAATCCGCCGTGGGTGGCATTCGCCGGTCAGGCGGGAAGGGAAAGGATGAAGGTGGCGCCCTTCCCGGTGGTGGATTCACAGGTGAGATCCCCGCCCATGCCACGGGCGAGGCGGCGGGAAAGGGCCAGGCCCAACCCCACGCCGGGACGGCTCTCCGCGGCCTCCCGCGCGGACTTGTGGAAGGCGCGGAAGATCCGGCGGTGTTCCCCAGGAGGGATGCCCGGCCCGTGGTCGGTGACGCGGATCTCAAGCTTTCCCTGATTGCGGGTGACGGAGATGTCGAGGGTGGCGGGTGACCCGCTGGCGGCATACTTCGCGGCGTTGTCCACCAGGTTGAACAGGATGTGCTCGATGGCGGTGGAGTCAGCCCGCAGCGTCTCTGCCGCCCCGGACTCATCCAGCGGCATGTGCAGGGACATCCCGGCGGTGGCCAGCCGGGCCTCGAAGCGTTCCCTCATGGGGGCGAGCAGGTCCGCGGCACGGCTGGAAGAGACGGCGGAGCGGGCGCTCCCCCGCTCGATGCGGGAGAAGGCAAGGACGTTTTCCACCAGGTGGGAAAGCCGGTCCGCCTCCCGGGACAGGACGCGCAGGTAGTCGCCGCGCTTCTCCGGCTTCACCGCATTGCTCTCCAGCATGTCCGAGTAGAGGCGGAAGGTGGTCAGTGGGGTCCGCAGCTCATGGGTGACGGCGGAGACGAAGGAGGCACGACGCTCGCTCAGCCGCATGATGCCGAAGACCAGAAAAGAGGCGGCCATGATGGCCAGCAGCGCCGCCGCCCAGCCGGTGGCGAGGGAGAGCAGCACTGCCGGTGCCGGGGTGTCGGGCATGCTGCGGAAATCCAGCGGCCCAGGCTCCAGCCGCAGCGGCAGGGAGGCCAGCACCAGACCGTCCGAGGACGGTGCCTTCGCCGGGAGGAGGCGTGCGGCGGGGAGCAGGTCGCGGATCTCCCCGAGCAGCCGGGCTTGCAGGACATCCAGCCGCATCCAGGAGCCGGTGATGGCGCGCTGCGGGCCGGACACCGACCGCAGCAGGAACAGCTCGTCACCGATCCAGACCGGCTTGGTCGCGGACATGATCTCCGTCGGCGGCGGCGCGGCGGCGGGCGGGTCGGGTGATGGTGCGGGGGACGCCGGTGCCTCGGCTGCCGGTGGAGGCTCGGCGGGTGCCTGGATGGCATCGGCGGTGGCGGCCTCCGCCAGTTCCGCTTCGGCCGCTTTTCTGCTCTCCGCCTTCTTCTTCGCGGGAGCCATCTTCGGGGCCTGCGCGATTTCCTCGATGATCGCCTTCTGGCGCATGGTCGCGCCATCGATGGCCCGGTTGCGCTGTTCCAGCTCCAGGTTGTTGGCGATCTGCTGGGCTTTCTCGCTCCGGGGGGCGGGTGCCATCGCTTCATCCGGCGCCGCCTTGCTGCCGGCGGGGATGGACTTCCACGTGGGAGAGGCATTCCCCACCCGGACGAAATAGCGCTCGAACGACTCTCCAGGCTGGGTGATCGCCCGTTGCAGTTCGCCGGAGGCAGGGGTGCCATCCGGCTGGGTGAGCTGGCCGTTGTCCTTCCACAGCAGGCGCGCACGGATGAACTCCGCCGGGCCGCCCAGGCCCTCCTCCAGCAGCAGGTCCGCGCCCATGGTGTCCATCCGCCACAGGGCCAGCCGCATCTTTTCCTGCAGGTCCGCCTGCCGGACGGCGGCGATGCGTTCGCGCTCGGACGCCATGGCATTCCGTGTCTGCCAGGCCATCGCGCCGAGGATGGTGGCCGCGCAGAGCGCGAAGGCCGCCCATACCAGCCATGTGCGGGAATTTCTCATCAGGAAGTCAGTTGGTAGCCCTTGCCGCGGATGGTTTTCAGATACGCCTGCTCCTTGTCGCCCAGCTTCGTCCGCAGGTGCATGATGTGCATGTCGATCGTCCGCGTTTCCGTCTTCTCCGGGTCCAGCCCCCAGAGCTGGCGCAGGATCTCCTCCCGGGAGACGATCCGGCCGTTGGCGTCCAGCAGGTAGCGCAGCAGCTCCGCCTCCTTGTCGGAAAGATCCTCCCGGCGGTCCGGAAAGGCGAGCTGGCGGCGGCGGAAATCCACCGTGCCACCCGGGACGGCGCGTTCATCGGACGGGGCGGCCCGCTCGCAGGTGCGCCGCAGCACGGCGTCCACGCGGGCGAGCAGTTCCTTCATGCTGAAGGGCTTCACCACGTAGTCATCCGCGCCGGTGGTCAGGCCGCGCACGCGGTCATTCTCCTCCCCGCGGGCGGAGAGGATGATGACCGCCTGCCCCGGCCGCTTTTTCTTCAGCGCCTGCAGGATCTCGAAGCCGGACGGGCCGGGCATCACCAGATCCAGCAACAGCAGCCGGTAGTTCGCCTTCAGCGCCATTTCCATCCCGACATGCCCGTCCGGAGCCTCCAAAGTACGATATCCGGCGTACTCCAGCACATCCACGATGCCCTGGCGGACGGCGGGATCGTCTTCAACGACGAGGATGGGGATGTCGGGGATCATCGGTTGGAGGCCGGAAGTCGGTTCATTCTGTGAAATGGTGGTGGGAAAGTCGATCTTCCTCAGTTGCCGAAGACATAGCCCACGCGGGCGGCCTGTTCACGGGTGGTCTCCACCATCGCCTCATCCAGCGTCTTCTCACCGGCCGTGGCCTGCTTCGCGCGTTCCTTGGCGATGAACTCGTCACGCTGCGCGCCGAGTTCCGTGATCTTCTTCTGGATGGCGGCCCGCTGCTTCGTCGCTTCCTCCACGAAGGCGTTGCGTTCCTCCGGCTTCATCCCGCGCATGTTCTCAGGCAGTTCCTCTGCGGGGACCTTGGCCAGATCGACCGTCTTTTCCCGCACCGCATCCACCAGGTCCCAGCCGCGGTTGTCGTAGTTCTTGCTGGCCTTGGAAATGGCGCGCTCCACCGGAGCGGCGGCGGCGGTCTCGCTGGCGGCGTCCGTGTCGGCGGCGGCTTGCTTCATTTTCGCTTCCTGCCGCTTGCTGCCGTAGCCGATGTAGGTCTTGTTCAGCTCGACACCGAGGTCGGAGATCTCCTTGTCCTGGGGCGCGGGGATGCTGGCGATCTTGCGGTCCTGGTCGATGACGAGGAATTTCCCTTCCGCGATGGCCGCGCCGTCATGCCAGGAACCCTGCATGCCTTCCTCCCGGCCGCCGCAGTGGATGGTGTTGACGACGACGCCCTTTGCCAGCGCGTCCTTGCAGGCCTGGCGGGCATCCACGGATCCCTGGGTGAATGGCTCGTTTCCGGCGATGAAGATGGCCTTGTAGGTGTTTTTGGACAGATCCCAGTTCAGGTCGGAAAGCGCGCGCTGGATCACCGCGCCGCAGTATTCCTCGCCACCATTCGTTTTCAGGGAGAACAGCTCACGGCTGAGTTCATCCAGGTCACGGCCCATCGGCTCCACCAGGCGGATGTACTGGTTCGCCACGCTGAGGCCGCTGTTGCCGTATTCGTAAAGGGCCACCTCGACGAAGGGTGTCTGGCCGTCCCGCTTCGCTTCGGTGAAGGAGTTGACGACTTTCCAGAGCTGGCTTTTCGCCTGGTCGATCAGGCCGTCCATGCTGCTGGAGGTATCGAGCAGGATGGCGATCTGGACCTTGTTGGACTCCGGCTTCGGATCGGTGGGTTTCTTGTCGGTGGGCTTCGGATCTTCCGCTGCGAAAGAAGGAAGGGCGAGGGCGGCGAGAGCGCCGAGGATGTAGGTGTAGGTCGTTTTCATGACGACCGCATGATGGGGCCGCCCGCCGGTGCCGTCCGTAAAGGGAGTGTAAATTCAGACGGCCATTCCAGTTGTGCAGCGAACGGGAAAAGTGTCAGGATCAGGGATCATGTGGGATCTTATCCAGCACTTCCAGATTGATAAAGCACGCAACGAGGCCCGGGAAGCCATCCGTCAGGCGGACGGACAGCGGACACGGGTTGCCTCAACCGACGAAAAGGTCGAGCGGCTCACCTTGGCATGCCAGGCAATGTGGGAACTCTTGCGCGATCGCCACGGACTGACCGAAGACCAGCTCTACGCGAAGGTTCTGGAAATCGATGCCCGTGACGGGAAACTGGACGGGAAGGTGGGGGAGGAAATCATCCAATGTCCGCATTGCGGCCAACGGACCAGCACGGGCAAGCTCCGCTGCGTGTACTGTGGCAAAGGCGTGAAAGCCAGCCACAGCTTCAAATCATGATCCCGCCGGGGCCGCCGGTTTCCTGACCGGCTTCAGCACGTTCCAGGCGGTCACCCACTCGTGGCCGGTGCGGGTGAAGCCCTGCTCCAGCAGGCGCTGCTGCATGTCCGGGTAGTGGGCGGCACCGTAGAAGATGCCGACCTTTTTCCGGCCCGCGCCGAGTTCCCGCGCCAGCACCTCCAGGCAGCGGATGTTGCGGTCGCCGATGATCACGTTGTCCCCCGCGAGCTTGGAGATCTGGTCCTCCGCATCCCCCAGCGTGTGGATGAGGGAGAGCTTCAGCAGATCCGCCCGGCCGAAGACGGCTCCGAGGATGAATTTGACCGGGTTCGGCTGGGTGCCGGAGTGGTCGAGGTTGAGCATGAACTTGAGGAGGGATTCGTCCCGTTCCTCCAGCTTCTCGCTGAACTCGCTGGCGCTCAAGTCCGCGTGGAGGAAGTTCTCCGCGTGGTAGTCGATGTGATCCACCTGCCCCACCAGCTTCAGCGCGCGGGCGATCTTGTCATAGATGACGGCGAGGGGATCGGGCGCTTCCTGGTCAGCCACCTTTGGGGCGGCTTCGTCACCCGGTTTGATGCCCTCCCCGCCGATCATTTCGAAAAGCAGCACCTCGTAGCCCGCGAACCGCTTGTTGAGGTCCTCGTAGTAGGCCTTGTCGCCGATGTGGACGGCACCGATGAGATCCACCACCGCGCCGTCTTTCTCGTAGCGGGTGACCCCGGTCTGAAGCCGGGCCGCCTTCGCATCCTCCTCCACGCGGATGAACCCCCCTTCCTCCGCCCGGGAGTGGACCGGCAGGAGGAAAAGCAGCGCGGCGGCGAGAACGGCGGGACGTTTCATGGCAGTGGGCCGGATTCTGGCACCGGAACCCCCGTGCGGCGAGGGATTTGTAAAGGTTGGCGCGGGCGACCGTTGCCGATGCGGGGATTTTCGCTTACAGGTCTTTGTCAATGAATCACGCGTCGCTGCGATACTGTCCGGACCTGCTCCAATACGCCCGCCGGGAGACCCGGGAGGTGATGGTGGGGAATGTTGGGATCGGCGCGCACCACCCCATCCGCATCCAGTCGATGATCACCTCCGACACCCGGGACACACCGGCGTCGGTGAAGCAGGTGTTGGACCTGGCGGAGGCGGGCTGTGAGATCGTCCGCATCACCGCGCAGACACGGATCTACGCGGCGAACCTGGAGAACATCGCCCGTGAGGTCCGTGCCGCCGGTTGCAACGTGCCGCTGGTGGCGGACATCCACTTCAAGCCGGACGCCGCCATGGAGGCCGCGAAGTGGGTGGAGAAAGTCCGCGTGAACCCCGGCAACTACGCGGATAAGAAAAAGTTCGAGGTCCGCGAATACACCGACGCGGAATATGAAGAGGAGCTGGAGCGCATCCGCGAGGAGTTCACCCCCCTGGTCCATCTCTGCAAGGATCTGGGCCGTGCCATGCGCATCGGCACCAACCATGGCTCGCTTTCCGACCGGATTATGAACCGGTATGGCGACACGCCGCTGGGCATGGTGGAGAGCGCGTTCGAATTCGCCCGCATCGCCCGCGATCACGACTACCACAACTTCGTCTTCTCGATGAAGGCCTCCAACCCGAAGGTCATGATCGAGGCCTACCGCCTGCTCGTCGCCCGCCTGAAGGCGGAAGGGGCGGACTGGAACTATCCCATCCACCTCGGCGTCACCGAAGCGGGCGACGGCGAGGATGGCCGCATCAAGAGCGCCATCGGCATCGGCTCCCTGCTCGCGGACGGCATCGGCGATACCATCCGGGTCTCGCTGACGGAGGATGCGGTGCATGAGATCCCCGTCGCCAGGGCGATGGCGCGGCCGTTCAATGAAAAGAAAGATGCCCCAGCCACTGTGGCAGAATTCACCCCATCCTATGACCCCTTCTCCTACGAGCGTCGCCGCAGCTCCGTGATGACGCTCATGGGGCATGAGTTCGGCGGGGACAAGACGGTGCGCGTCTTCACCACCCAGGAGCGCTGGAACGCGCTGGCGCACAAGATCGCCTCGATGGGTGACTTCAAGCCGGAGATCATTTTAGAGAAGTCCGGAGTGATCGAGATCGACCCGCGCGACGAAGCGGCGGTTTCCCATCTCAACGACCTGACGGAGCCCCATCTGGTCACGGTGAAGGACGGCATCGGCCTGGAGGTCATCCATGCGTTCCGCCAGCTCGCGTTCGAGGTGGATCCGCGCCACCCCATCCTGCTGAAGGACACGCTGGAACCACCGTCCGGGGACACGGATTTCCTGGAGGCCCTGCTACCCGCCGCGCGGAACATCGGATCGCTGCTCTGCGACGGCATCGGCGATGCCATCCTCGTCCGTGGCGAGACCGCCCCCGGGCAGTCCCTCCGCCTCGCCTACAACATCCTGCAGGCGTCCGGGAACCGCATCTTCAAGACGGACTACGTTGCCTGCCCGAGCTGCGGGCGCACCCTGTTCAACCTCCAGTCCACCACCCAGAAGATCCGCGCCGCAACCGGCCACCTGAAGGGCGTGCGCATCGCGGTGATGGGCTGCATCGTCAACGGCCCCGGCGAGATGGCGGATGCCGACTTCGGCTACGTCGGCGGCGCTCCGAACAAGATCAACCTCTACGTCGGAAAGACGCCGGTGAAGTTCAACATCCCGGAGGATGAGGCCGTCCAGCGCCTCATCGACCTGATCAAGGAGCACGACAAATGGGTGGACGCCCCGGAACCCGCGGCGGCCGAAGCTTGAGACAATCCCATGGCGGATACCGACACACTGACGCTGACCCGGGAGGAGGTCGCCACGGCCTCCCCCTGGAACGTGCTCGTCCATGATGACCCGGTGAACCTCATGGGCTACGTGACCTTCGTGCTGATGAAAATCTTCGGCTATGACGAAAAGAAGGCCGGCATCCTGATGATGCAGGTCCACAAGGCGGGCCGCTCCGTCGTCTGGTCCGGGGAAAAGGAAAAGGCGGAGTTCTACGTCCAGCAGCTCCAGGCCCACCAATTGAAATCCTCGCTGGAGAAGGCGGAATGAAAGTCGGTCCGACACTGGAAGGCGGTCTGCGGATCGATGCGGAGGACCTCAGTGACTGGGAGATCCTCCACGCCATCCTGCACGATGCGAAGCGTGGTGAGACCGATCTTGCCCAAAGCCTCGGCGCGCTCATTTCGGAGGAAGCGGGCGCGGAGGACTGGCGGGACTTCGTGGTGCCGGACCTGCGTGACGAGTTCGGCGACCAGATTTCAAAAGTGGCCAAGGCCATCGAAGGCGCGATGGAGCGGTCCGGCGGAGAGGCGGGGTCCATCTGGATCAGCAAACCGGACGGTTTCATCTGGTATGGCGCGCTCAACCAGGCGCGGCTGGCGCTGGAGGAGCTGCACCATTTCGGGCCGAGCGAGGATGTGTCCATGGAGGACCTCCACCCCGCGCGGCGCTCCGCTTTCTTCCGCTCGCAGTTCTATTTGGCGATCCAGAGCCTGCTGCTGGATCATGTGATGCGGTGAAATTTCCTGCGGATCTCCACCAGCGCACGGTTCACCTGATCACGGTCCGGAGCATCGGGCAGGCCGGAGTTTGCGAACGCCTCCGTCGCTTCCTGGAGCTTCCGTTCCGCCAGTGAGACGAGTTCGTCGTAGTCGAACTCCCCCGCCCGCACCCGCAGCAGGAACTCCCGGTCCGGACGACGGACGGCCAGCTCTCCCGTAGTGGCAATCTCCCTGGCCATATCCAGCAGGCGCAGCGTGTGCATCAGGTTCTTCGAGTCATAGCCGCGGCCATGCTGGGAGTTGGTCTGGTAGCGTTCCTCGTTCCGGTTCGCGACCCATTCCCAATACTCGCGGTGGGCCTTGCAGTGGGCTTGGAAAGCATCGTGGTTGCAGTGCATCCAGCCGACCGGCTCCGCGCCGATGGGCACGCTGCTGAAGACCAGGGCATCCGGATCCTTCAGGGAAACGAGGCCACGGTAGTTCGTCACGCCGTCATGGTAGATGGCATACATCCCCGCGGCGTGCTGCACGGCGGTCAGGCCGCATTGCTCCGGCGTGATGCCACGCTCCGCCAGCCATGACAGCACCGGCACGCTGCCCTGTCCCTGCGGCACGTGGCAGAAATCCAGCAAGGC
Source organism: Luteolibacter sp. SL250 (assembly GCF_026625605.1). Lineage (NCBI taxonomy): Bacteria > Pseudomonadati > Verrucomicrobiota > Verrucomicrobiia > Verrucomicrobiales > Verrucomicrobiaceae > Luteolibacter > Luteolibacter sp. SL250. Next base: position 390,280 of record NZ_CP113054.1, on the reverse strand, counting down.
CAGCCTCTGCTCCGGCTGGGGATTGACGATCTTCTTGTTCAGTCCACGCGCCTTGCGGATCTGGCCCATCGCGTACTCGCCGAAGGTTTTCGCGCACAGCTTGGAAAGGAAAAGCCCCGGCGGCAGCAGGTCGAACAACGGATGCCGGTGGCGGATGCAGTCTTCCGGCATGCCGAGCAGCTCCAGCGCGTTCGGGTTGTTCTTCAGCAGCAGCTCCACGAAGCGGCCCACCTCGTAGTAAACGATGTCCCCGCGTTCGTCGGCAACCTGGTCGAGGTGATCCAGCCCGAGGATGAAATCCGTGGGTGCGACGAACACGCCGCGCAGGTCCTCGTCGGAGCGGGGGAGGTCCGTGCCGTAGGCCTTGCTGCCTGCCACGCAGTCGAACAGGAGCAAGTCGGACTGGCGCACGCGGTCGATGGAAAAGGCCTCCGCCGGCATTGCGAGGCGCGGCGCATCCGACTCCAGTTCCTCCCGCAGCATGCGGTCGAGGATATCGAAATGATCGGCGAGCCGCGCGAGACCGGCGGCCTTTTCATCCAGATCGAGGATGATCGATTCCAGAAAAGCGTCGATCACCGGCAGCTTGTCCATCCGGTCGCCTTCCGCGCTGCGCGCCTTGTACTCCAGCAGGCCGGGGATTTCCGCCATGACATCGGCGGGTGCCAGGGACAGCAGCCGGTCGAACTCGACGGGCGGCGGGCCTTTTCCGGCTGTGACCCAGGCGGCGGAAAGCAGCGCGCGCATGGCATAGAGGTAGTCCTTCGCCCGGACCTTCTCCGCATCCAGCTTGCCCTTCATCATCTGGCGGGCCAGGCCCCGGTAGTGGTCGGACGAGGCACGTGGAGCGAACACTTCCCGCGCCGCCGCCTGCCACCGTTCCCGGAAGCCGGGGGTTTCACGGTAGATGATCGGGGAGTGCAGCCACTCCACCAGCGCGCCGTTGGACTTCGCCAGCAGCTTCAGCGCCTTCCGCACATCCCATCCACCCGCGTCCAGCAGGCCCTCCAGCGGACGCTCGATGGTGTCCGCATGTTCCTTCACGGAAAGATAGGTCTCCGCCGGGCGCAGGTAGATGAAGCGGATGTCGAAGTCGCTGTCCGGCGAGGCGAATCCCCAGGCACGGCTGCCCGACTCGCAGGCGTAGAGGATCCTCACACCATACAGTGCTTCCAGCCGCTCCAACAGGTTGCCGATCTCCACGTCACTCATGAACGCGGATCAGGTTACGCCCCCGCTCGATGGAATCGATCTGGAACTTCACCGGCAGAAATTTCCCGATGACGGAGATGTTCGTCGCCACGTGGGAGTCGAGCGATCCGGTCGTGAAGCTGCCACCACCGGCGAGGGCCATAGGCAGCAGCAACTGGTCCGCCAGCCAGCGGCCGACCGGGAGGCCGGACTGGATGTGGTTGCGCATCGACTTCGCGGCACGGTGGCCCACCGCTTCGGCGGTCACCCCCATCTCGCCCAGCGCGCTGGTGAGTTCGTTCACGTGGTCGAAGGTGGCGGAAACAAGGCACGTCACGCCACGTCCCGGCCCGGGTTCGCGGCGCTCGATGGAGGCATCCTCGCACGGCAGCGTGGCGAGCGCGGAATCAAGGATCCGGCCCGCGATGTCGAGGCTGAGGTGGCGCACCGGGACACGGATGTTCGTGGAGCGGAGTTCGCCGCGGTCATGGAACTCCACCGGGGAAAGCTTCCGTGACGGTTGGATGACCGCCTCCATGATGCCGCCGCCCGCCGGTGCGAAACCGGTCTCCAGCAGGGAAATTGTGGCGTCCGCCCCCATCCGGCGGATGGCCGGCAGGAAGACGTGATCCAGGAACTCGAACGGCGGGGCCAGAGGATTGTGCGTGCCGCCCTCCAGCCGCAGCGTGCTCGCGCCGTCCGCATGGAGCAGCGCGGGCAGCAGCGTCTGGAACAACAGGCCCGTGCTGCCGGCGGTGCCGATGGCGAAACGATGGTCCCCTCCCCTCACCTTTCCGGCACGGAAAACCAGCTCCGTGGAGCCGATCTCCGCGCCGTCCGCGGTGCCGTCGGAGATTTCCACCGCCGCGCGCACGCAGGTCAGGTGCTGGCGCATGAGTCCCGGCTTTGGCCGCTTGCCGCGGATGTTGGTCATCCGGAACGGCTGTCCCGTGATCATGGCGAGCGACAGCGCCGTGCGGAGCATCTGCCCGCCGCCTTCCTGGCCGTCGATTTGGATGAGTTTGCTCATGGATTGGTTCTTGTGATGCGGGATGGTCGTGATGGGCCGGCAATTCCGATGCGCGGACATTCAACAACGGATCGAACGGATTTTACAGATGTACTCATTGCCCGAAGTCATTTGGAACGGAGCGCGGACTTCAGTCCGCTTGGCTTCGCATGGACGGATTCTCCGGGGCGGACTGAAGTCCGCGCTCCAATCAGACAACGACAACGGCTCTCTCCTTGATTCGCATTACCCATCTCCGTCGTCAGGAGATGGGTGGTTGTTCAGTCATCCGCGCCGCTCTCGTCCTTGATGACAAAGCGGGCCTGCAGCTTGGCGACGGATTGTGCCAACCCGGCGGTTTCCACGCTGCGGAGGACCTCCGGGAAGTTCTTGTAGGCATCCGGCGCCTCGTCGATCGGATACTTGCGGCAGTTGGTGAGGATGTCGGAAACGTCGAAGTCCGCATCCACGGACTTCTGGTCCAGCGTCCGCGCCGCGTGCTTCCGGCCCATGGCCCGGCCCGCGCCGTGGTTCACGGACCATGCGGTCCGCTCCGCGCCGCCCTGGGCGACCATCACGACGGATCCGTCGCGCGGGTTGCCCGGCAGCAGGATCGGGTGGCCGGTCTCCGCGAACGGGGTTCCGGCGAGCGAGAAGTGGCCGCCCGGGATCGCGCGGGTCGCCCCCTTGCGGTGGACCCATGCTTTCTTGCCATCGACGATTTCCTCCCGCGCGATGTTGTGGGAGATGAAATAGACCAGCTTTCCGGTGGCACCGGGCAGGACTTCCTGGAAGGCCTCCAGCACCAGCGCGTTGATCAGCATGTGGTTCACCGTCGCGAAGTTCGCGCCGATGGACATGTCATCGATGTAGGCGTTGGCCTCCGGGGTTCCCAGCGGCGCGTAGACGAGCTGCTTGTCACCGGCCGGAAACGGGGTCGCCCAGTCGCGGAACTTCTTCTCCAAGTCCTTGAACTGGCCCTGCGCGAGCAGGTTGCCCAGTCCGCGGGATCCGCAGTGGCTGAGGAAGGAAACGTGGCCGTCCTTCAGGCCGAAGACGTCCGCGGCCGCACGCATCGACGGACGGTCCACCACGCGGGTGATCTCGCACTCGCCGAAGTGGTTGCCACCTCCGTAGGAACCGAGCTGGCCGATCTTGTCGCCGAAATTCCGGATGCGGCCCTGCGCCAGAATATAATCCAGGCGGTTGTTGAGCGCGTCATACGTCCCATCGTGGCCGCGGTGGGACGAATCCTCGCAGCGGTCCGCCCATTCCGGAGGGATGCCGAGAGCCTCGCAGACGCGGGTGGTCGCGCCCTCGGTCACCGCCAGCACGCCTGTCTCCCGGTCCACGTGGCGGGACTTCTTCGCCGTCCGCTGGCCGCGTCCGGCACCGGTCGGGGTGCGCTCGACGATGGCGTTGATCAACGCGCGCCGGGTCTGTTTGTCGATGATGACATCTTCCGGGATGTCGAGCTGGAGCAGCGACATGGAGCACTTGATGTCCACGCCCACCGGACCCGGATAGATGTGCGTCGGGGAAACCATCACACAGCCGACCGGCGCGCCGTAGCCGGCGTGCGCGTCGGGGTTCAGGATCACATCCGTCACGCCCGGAGCCATGCGGGAGTTCACCGCCTGCTGGAGGCAGGTGTCATCGAAGTTGTCGCGGATCGCGTCGGTACCGACCACGGTGATCGGCTTGCCCGCGCTGTCAGGAAGAGGGATGAAACCAAAGGCTTCGTCGGTTTTATGGATGGTGTTCATGGGAATCTGGATGTTGGGGGTGTTGAGGTGCTAAGCCACTTGTCCCAGCCATTGGTGAGGCCTTCTCCGGCCTCGGGACCGTAGATTGAATCGACTGAAGCAATGAATTGGAGAAAGGTGGCTGTGGCCTGCTTCTGTTCTGGGTTGAGGAGGGTGAAAGAGTCGGCGTGATAGCCGTCGGAGCATGGTCCGTCGGACAGAGAATAGAGCACCATTTCGTCGTCGAAATCGCTCGTTTCGAGCCAAGAACGGATGACATGCCGCATGAAAGCGGGGAGATGATAGCGGATGGATTCGGGATCGAGGAAGATAAGAGTGGTGCCAAGCTGGCCGATCTTCGGACCGGCAATGTCCTGCCAACGTCTCTCGGTATCCAGTCGGCGGGCCGCGTCGAAGTCATGTTGGGTGCCATAGTCGCTGATGACCTCCCGTTGATGGATGGTCATTCCGTTGCCGAGGGCAACACTTCCAAAGGCGTGCTCGATCAGTTCAATGGTGGCATGGGCATCGTCCCGGAATGAGCGCCATGTGGAATCTGGTTCCTCATCCGAGTTGGGTGCGCGCACGACGTTGATGAATTCCGGGTCACAGGCACCTTCCTTGCGATAGTTCTCCTGAGCATCCAGAAGGCTCACCCCGTTCGAACGATCATCGGGATGTTCGCCGGGCACATCTTCCCAAAAGCAGATCGGACAGATTTGCATGGACCCGCCCATGATTGGCTCGGAATGGACGCGGTGGCCGCAGCATGGACAGGTATGTTTCATGGTTCGGGAGTTGGGTGGGGAACCTGCGGCAAGTTCGGGTCGAAGACGGGGCATCGCTCTACCAACTGAGCTACTCCGTTTTCACGGAGGCCGGATTCGAACCGGCGACATATGTAGTCTTCAAGGCATCCGCAGGGATGGGACGGTGGTTGGTTGGAAAAGGATCGCGACAAGGGTGCGATGACATCGTTGGTTCAATGCGTCTGGTTCCGCCACGGACCTTGGTCCGGCGGGATTGGATACCCGCAACCCCTGCTACGGGGCGTTGGTCATGTAGTCATCGCGGCATTCGCGAAGTGAGAGAGACGAAGTGTTGATGGAGGTGTTGGACGGGAATCCGCGACAAAGTGTGGGAAGACATTCCAGTGCTCTGCCAGGCTGAGCTATCCGGAGAGTTTCTCCGGAGCCGGATTCGAACCGGCGACCGCTGGAGCCCTTGTAGTCTTCTGTGCATTCGCGGAGAGGAGGGAGGGATGGAGCGCCGGCTTCAGCCGGCTTTGGTATCGGGAAGATGCCGGCTGAAGCCGGCGCTCCGTGAGAGGAACCGCGACAAGGAGACGGATGAGCCGATAACTGCTCTGCCACTGAGCTACCCCGCTTTCGCGGGAGCCGGGATCGAACCGGCGACCAATGTATTCATCCAGGCATTCGCGGAGGGAGGGTGGACCGGCATGGCGTCGAGTTGTTGGTGGGACATCGGCGTTAGCCAACATGGTTGTTTGATGTAGTCCCGCCAGGCATACGCCATGCCGGAGAGTGTCATGCGGTTTTCATGCGATGGTTGAGGGGTTGTTGGTTGATCCGCTGGATCCAGTGGTCCGCTCCGTTTTCACCGGAGGCGAATCCGGCGATGATGTCGAAGACGGTGTCACTGAAGCCGCCGATGTTGAGGATGTCCGCCCGGCTTGCGGCCTGGGTGGTCGTGTAGGGGGCGATGTCGATGCAGACGAGCTTCGCCTTGGGATTGCGGAGCCGGAGCTTTTCCCACTCCGCCATCATGGCGGTGCCACGGTTCGCCCTCGCATCCGCCCACGACTCGTTGTCGGAGACGAAGATCACCAGATCCACCTTGGCCTTGTCGCGGTTGAGCTGCGCCAGGGGCGCGGAGCAGTTGGTTCCGCCACCGCCGATCTTGGCGAGCTTCACCGCGTTGGTCATGACGGAGTCGCGGGGGTTGAGCCGCAGGTTCACCACATCGCACTCGAAAGGCAGCACATCGGCGTCCTTGTTCATGCGGAGGAAAGCGGCGGCGACCAGCGCGGCCACGTCGATGCAGCGCACCTTCGAGGTCGCGCTCTTCCGGTGACCGGTCACGGCGGACTGCATGGAGCCGGACACGTCGGGGCAGACGACCACTTTCCCAGCGATGGCGGGCACGTTGGCGAGCGAGGCTTCCATCGCGTCCTGGAGGGACTCGCGGATGGCCCCGGGCACTTCGTTGCCCGCGTTGAGGTAGGCGACGAGGAGCTGGTAGGGGAACACCCGCGCCTTCCGGACCAGGTCCGCGTCGGCGAGCCGTGCGGCGATGCGTTTCACCCGATCCGTGTCGTTGAAGACGCCGTGCCGCGCGAAGGTGTTGAGGTTCATCCGCGTGGTCTGCCAGGAGGCGCTGTCCGCGATGGTGGCCCATTCCGCTTCCCCCAGGTTCTGGGCGGTGAGCATCTGGAAGGGAACGTCGGGGACGGCGCCCTGGCGGTCTTTCTTCCATGCCTCGAACTCCCGCAGCGCCTGGGGCAGCGCGTCGCTGGTCCAGGGCTTGCCGACCAGCCAAGCGTAGAACGCCTCACGGGTCGCGGTGAGGGGCTGGGGATGGACCATCTTCACGATGTCCGCGAGCGAAGGCACATTGCCGACGGAGGCCTGGATGAGCTGGCGGTCCGTCGCGTAGTCCAGCCATTGGCGGACCAGCCGCTTCGGGGCGGAGCCGAGGGATTTCCTGCCGGTGACACCGGAGCGGATGATCTGGACGAAGTTCCGGAGCATCTTTCCGTTGTCGATCACCTGGGGGAAGATCTCCGTCAGGCGGTCCAGGTCACGGGTTGCCAGCACCGCGCACAACAGGGCGGGCATGTCCTTCATGAAGCCTTTCCGCCGGGCGTAGAGGGCGGTCCGGGCGAGGAAATCCACATCCACCTGCCGGGCCAGCTCCAGCGTCTTGTCGAGCTGGGACTCCGCGGAGGCGTAGTAGGTTCCGGACAGGCAGCCGGTGACCGCCAGTTGGGCGAGCGCGGCTTCGGCGGACAGTTCGTAGGCACGGCCTCCCGCTTCGTTGACCGTGTTGGTCGCAGGGACGAGAGCGCCGCGGATGGTTTGGAAGAGGTTTGGGTTTGCCATGGGGTTGTATCCGTTGGTCAGGATGCGGAACCTATTGGCATGCGCTGTGCCAACGTGAAAAATCGCCATTTCAGATCTGTGCAACCCTTTGACATCGAACAAGATGAAATTTGTTAGAAAATCGGACCAGGTTCCGGGGAATATCCCGGGATTGAAATAAGTTCGCCAAACGGATAGTGGAAATATCCATGAAGCGAGTTCTGATAGGGCTGCTGGGAACAAAGATGGATGGAGGCACGGAAGCGTGGCGGTGGGACCGCTGGCGGCCCACCGTTTCGCTGTTCCAGCATGAGGATCTGGCGTGGGACCGCATGGAGTTGCTGGCGGAGCCCAGCTTCAACATCCTGGCGAAGCAGGTGGCGGATGACATCCGGATGGTGTCACCGGAGACCTCCGTCGAGCTCCACCGGACGGACTTCGGGAAGGACCCCTGGGACCTGGAGAAGGTGTACAGCGTGCTCCACGACTGGTCGCGCGGCTACCGCTTCGACCCGGAGAACGAGGAATACTTCATCCACATCACGACCGGCACGCACATCGCGCAGATCTCCCTGTTCCTCCTCAACGAGGCGGGGACGCTGCCGGGCAAGCTCATCCAGAGTTCGCCACCTCCTTCGGGCAAGTTCCGGAATCCGCCACCGCCGAGGTATGCGGTCATCGACCTCGACCTTTCCAAGTACGACCAGCTTAGTACTCGCTTCGAACGGGAGCAGACGGAGGTGCTGGACTTCCTGAAAAGCGGGATCGCCACGCGGAACCCGACGTTCAACCGCCTGATCGAACGGATCGAGCAGGTGGCCATGCGGTCGAAGGCGCCCATGCTGCTGACCGGCCCGACCGGCGCGGGGAAATCCCACCTCGCCAAGCGCATCTATGACTTGCGGAAACAGCGGGCGGGTCTGCGCGGAGGCTTCGTGGAGGTGAACTGCGCCACGCTCACCGGGGACACCGCCGCGTCCGCGCTGTTCGGCCATGTGAGGGGTTCCTTCACCGGAGCGCAGAAGGACCGCCCCGGCCTGCTGCGGGAGGCGGACGGAGGGCTGCTGTTCCTCGATGAGATCGGCGAGCTGGGCCTGGACGAACAGGCCATGCTGCTGCGCGCGCTGGAGGACAAGACCTTCCTGCCGGTGGGCGCGGACCGTGCGGTGACGAGCGATTTCCAGCTCATCGCGGGCACGAACAAGGACCTGCGAGCGGAGGTGGCGGCGGGTACGTTCCGGGAGGATCTGCTGGCGCGGATCCACCTGTGGACCTTCGCTCTGCCGGGTCTCGCGGAGCGGCGGGAGGACATCGGCCCGAACCTGGAGTTCGAGCTGGAGAAATACCACCGCAACCATGGCCGGGCGGTGAGCCTGAACAAGGAGGCGCGGACGCATTTCCTGAAGTTCGCGGAAGCGGTGGACACGCCGTGGCGGGGGAACTTCCGCGACCTGAACGCGGCGGTCACCCGCATGGCCACGCTGGCTCCCAGAGGGCGCATCCGGCCGGAGGATGTGGCGGAGGAGATCACGCGGCTGAAGGAAAGCTGGCAGCGGCCGGAGCGTGGCTGCGAGGTCGCGCGGCACCGCCTTCCCGATGATCTGTTAGAGACGATCGATCCCTTCGACCGCGTGCAGCTCTGCTATGTGGCGGAGGTCTGCATGAGATCGAAGAATCTCTCCGATGCGGGCCGCGAGATTTTCAGCGTGTCGCGTGGGAAGCGTGCGGTCACCAATGATGCGGACCGGCTGAAGAAATACCTGGCGAGGTTCGGCCTGTGCTTCGATGACCTGCGGTGAAATCCATGGTTGCGTGCTGATAGATCGGGGCGAAATTATTTTTGAATAGAAGCGGGCCAACAACCGTTTCACCCAATGTTATGAAAACCATATCGACCATCGCATTGAGCGCTCTTCTCATCGGTTCGGCAGGCATCGCCGAAGCAGGCCCGCTGGACTTCCTTTTCAAGAAGCACGACGACCGGCATGACCATCGCCACGACCACCGGCATGACAACCGTCACGATCATCGGGATGACCGCTTTGACCGTGACCGCGGCCGCCCACGGATGAGCACGGAGGCCCGTGCTCAGCTCCGCCTCCGCGAGCTCGGCTACTACAGGGGCCCCATCGACGGTTCCTTCGGCCGTGGTTCGCAGGCCGCGCTCGCCCGCTTCCAGCGTGACAGCCGCCTGCGGCCGACCGGCTGGCTCGACGAACGCACCCGCCGCGCGCTCCGTCTCTGAGGCCGGAGAAAGCATCCTGACCACCACCCGCGGTCCGCTCATGCGGCCGCGGGTTTTTCTTTCCGTTAGACGTTCACGCGAACATGTGAAAGTCTGCGCCCCGACCCTTGGCAGACACCGAATCCATCCAATCCTTTCTCGCTGCCGGGCGGTGGAAGGACCGCTTCGACGACGAGATCCTCGCCGTGGCGCCTTCTTTTGTCGGAAAGACGCGCGACCTCCGGGTGGTCGGGCCGGATCCCGCCTCCGTTGCCATTTCCGGCGTGATCGCCGGGGAGGAGGTGCGGGTCGATCTGTGGGACACCGACGGGATCTGGGATCTGGAGACGTCCTGTGGCTGTGATGTGGGGTCTTTCTGCCACCATGCCGCCGCCCTGTTGCTGCGGGCGGCGAAGGAAAAGGACGCGACCCGCCTGGTGGGCCGCGTGCCCGCGAAGGAGGCCGCCGCCGCCCTGCCCTCCGCCCGTGAGCTGATGAAGAGCCCTCCGGATGACCTGCCGCTGCTGGAGTTCGAGCCGCGGTTCGAGCTGCACGTCACCCGCCAGCCGGCGGACCGTGCGACGCGGCTCCTGCTGCAGTCGCTCGGCCAGGCGGAACCGGACATGTGGATCTCCGCGGAGGCGTTCGCCATCTACGAAAAGCATCGTAGTCCGCTGCGTTCCGCCGCGCCGGAGTGGACCAGCCTGGTGAGCCACGGTGGCCAGCCCGCCCTCATCCAGCATGACGCGGGTGCGGAGGGATGCGCCGCGCAGCAGCTCCGGGACACCGGGCTTTCATCCCTCCACTCGAACCCGTCGTGGAGGTTCCTCCTCAACCTCAAGGCGAAGGAAAATGCCGGGGTGAAGACACCGGACCGCTGGTTCCCGGACCCCGGGCGCGTGCCGACGGACGCCTTCTGGCACCAGTTCCGCGGGGAGATGGTCGGCCGCCTGCAGGAGCTGGGATGGACGGTGGTGGTCGATGACAACGTGGGCCACCGCGTGCATGATGCGGATCCGGACCACTGGGAGACCGCGCTGTCGCCGGGCGATGGCGGCTGGTTCAGCCTTTCCGTCGGGTTCGATGTGTCCGGCCAGCGTTACGACCTGCTGCCCATCCTCGCCGGTCTGCTGGAGAACGCCTTCCTGGAGGAAACCCTGGACCGGCCGAACAACGGCCACGTCTATGCCCCGCTGCCGGACGGGGACGCGCTGCGCCTGCCCATCGGCCGGGTGCGGAAGATCCTCCACCATCTTTCCGCGCTCATCGACCCGAAGTTTCCGGGAAAGACGAGGCTGCACGCGCTGGATGCCGTGGCGCTGGCCGGGGTGGCGGAGCTTGGGCTGGACTCGCCGCCGGATCTCGCGGCGCTGGCGGGCAAGCTGCGTGACTTTTCCGGCATCGAGCGGGTGCCGGTGCCCGATGGGCTGCGCGCCACGCTGCGGGACTACCAGCTCGCGGGCTTCCACTGGATGCAGTTCCTCGCCCGCCATGGCCTGCACGGCATCCTGGCGGATGACATGGGCCTGGGGAAAACGCTGCAGACCATCACCCACATCCTGACGGAGAAGAAGTCGGGCCACTCGAAGGGCAGGCCCGTGCTGGTGGTGGCGCCGACCTCCGTGGTGCCGAACTGGCGGGCGGAGGCACTCAAGTTCGCCCCGGAACTGCGCGTGCTCGTCCTGAACGGTCCGGAGCGGAGGAAATACCACCGCTCCATCCCGCATGCGGATGTGGTGCTCACCTCCTTCGCCCTGCTCCAGCGGGACATCGACCGGCTGCGGGAGCATCATTTCCACCTCGTCGTGCTGGATGAGGCGCAGTACATCAAGAACCCGCGCTCGAAGGTGGCGCAGGCGGCCTGCCGGCTGGACGCTTCCCACCGGCTCTGCCTTTCCGGCACCCCGGTCGAGAACCACCTCGGGGAGCTGTGGAGCCTCATGCGTTTCCTGATGCCCGGCTTCCTCGGCAGTGAGGACACCTTCAACACGCGCTACCGGAAACCCATCGAGAAAGAGGGCGACGCGGACCGCAACGAGTCGCTGAAAGAGCGCGTGGCCCCACTGATCCTGCGCCGGACAAAGGACCAAGTGGCGAAGGAACTGCCGCCGAAGACGGAGCTGGTCCATCTCATCGAGCTGCACAGCGCCCAGAAGGATCTTTACGAAACCGTCCGTGCCACCATGGACAAGCGCGTGCGGGAGGCCATCGCCGCACGGGGTGTGGAGCAGTCGCAGATCGTGTTCCTCGACGCGCTGCTGAAGCTCCGCCAGATCTGCTGCGACCCGCGGATGCTGCCGGCGGAGTTTTCCAACGACGTGCGTGAGTCCGCGAAGCTGGATTTCCTGACGGAACTGCTGGAGCTGCTCATCGAGGAAGGCCGCCGCATCCTGCTGTTCTCGCAGTTCACCTCCATGCTCTCCCTCATCGAGGAGCATCTGGTCCGGGAAAAGATCCCTTACCTGAAGCTGACCGGCGCCTCGAAGGACCGCGGGAAACTGGTGGAGGATTTCCAGACCGGAAAGGCGCCGCTGTTCCTCATCTCGCTGAAGGCGGGTGGTACCGGCCTCAATCTGACAGCGGCGGACACCGTCATCCACTACGACCCGTGGTGGAACCCGGCGGCGGAGGCGCAGGCGACCGACCGCGCCTACCGCATCGGCCAGGACAAGCCGGTTTTCGTCCACAAGCTCCTCTGCCAAGACACTGTGGAAGAGCGCATCCACCGGCTGCAGCAGGACAAGGCGAAGCTCGCCGCGGGCCTGTTGTCGGACGCGGACATCTCAGGCCGCCTCGATGCGACCATGATCCGTGGCCTGCTGGACAAGTGAGGGACTTTCCCCCGGCAGGAAGAAGCCGCATTATTCAAAGTCCGTGATCCATATCACGATGGCAAATCGTAGCAGCCATGCGGAAAATCGGACGATGGATGCGCTTCTCCGTTTCCGTCCTTTCCTTTCCTTCTTTTTTACCTATTGAATGGTGTTTTGCGATTGCGCAAACTGGCTCCTGTTCCCGCATGAAGCCCACCAGAAAAGGCATCCCCCTGATTCTGATCATCCTTGAGATCCTCGCGCTGGTCGCGTTTGTGATCGTCACGGTGAGGATCATCGCCGGGTATTGAGCATTCTGGGATGCGGGGATGCAGGTGGGCCGACCTCCATACTGCTCGACGGAGCCGGGCTGGGGTGGTAGTGTCCGGGATATGCGCGTCCTTTTGATGGCGATGGGTTTCCTGTTGGTGGCAGGCACGCTTTCCGCCGCCGAACCGAATGTCTTCCCTTACGATGAGTTCGCGCAGTTCGCGCACCAGATGCCGGGTGAGGATGTGGGTGGGGTGAAAATGGTCGCGGCATTCCTCAAGGCGGCGAAGCCTGGGGAAACCCTGGACCTTGCGAAGGCCAACTTCCGCATCCGGATGGCGGACGGGTCGATTGCTCCCATGCGCTGCGACGTGCTGCCCGCAAAGGCGGAGGACACCGCGAATCTGGCGGACCGGAAGCGGATCCAGATGGGCTTCACCCACAAGCTGTGGATCCCCAAGGATCCGGAGAAATACAAGGGCGCGGCCCTCCTCAACGACCTGCCCCAGGGCTACCTGGAGATCCAGTTCCCCCTGCCCCCGCGGGAGGCTCCGGCGCCCTGAGTGGCTTTTTCCACGGGACCCCCACAAGCGGTTTGCAAGTTCCGCGCCGATCCGTTAGATTCCGCTCCATGACAAAATCCGCCCTGCTGTTCTGCTGCGCCGCCGTGTCCCTGTTCCTCGCTTCCTGCGCCACGGAACGCCGGCCTGAATTGCCGGGCGACCAGGCGACCAAGATCCGCCAGCACCGCATCGCGCCTTCGGAGGATCTCGAATCGACCGGCCAGACCAAGGAGGGCTCCCCGCTGCCGCCGACCTCCCAGGGAAGCTGGAAGTTCTGAGCGGTGGAAATTCCCGCGCTCCGGTTTGGCGGAGCGCGCATCGGTTGACACTGCGTCCCGCCCGGACGCGGAGAATTCCCATTTGATCCTTCCGCGCGGATTTTCCATGCTGGCGGCATGTCGAAAGAAAATGGCGGCCGCGTGGTGGTGAAGGTGTTCCTCTATGGCATCAAGCCGGAGATCTGGAGACGCTTCTCCATTTCCACGCAGGCGACCTTCCTCGACCTCCACAACGCGATCCAGGCGTCGATGGGGTGGGAGAACAAGAGTCCCCATGAATTCCGCCATGGCAAGGGCAAGCGCCTGGTCGATGTGATCGGCCCGGTCGGCATCCAGGGCGTCATCGGCGAGTTCCAGGATGAGACGCAGGTCACGGTGGCGGACTACATCGGCAAGAAGAAGCTGCCGATGCGGCTGCTCTACCGCTATGACTTCGCGGACGAGTGGATCCATGAGGTCGTCTTCGAGAAAAAGGAAGAGGGTGAAGGCGGGCCCAAGATCATCGACGGCGGGCGTGCGTGTCCGCCGGAGGACTTCGGCGGGCATTTCCAGTACATGCAGGCGTTGCACGGCGAGATCGGCTGGATGAACCCGGGATACGAGCCGGAGAAGTTCGAGCCGGAAAAGGTGGACTTCACCCCCAGGAAGGAGCGGAAGCGCCGCTGAGCGTCCACGGCGACGAAAGGACACCCCTCCCCCGGATTCCATGAGCCTGCCTCCTCCCCTCACCGCCGTGCATGCCTGCCGGATTTCCGTGCTTGAGGCCGAGAAGCGGTGGACCCTGCAGGGGGACGTGTTGTGGGTCGCGGCGGGAGAGTATCCGGCGATGCCCATTCCGCTGGCCTCCTTGAAGGAGGTGAGGTTGTTGTTTTCCCCCACGCGGATGCAGCGCAACCGCTACCAATGCCACCTCCACAACGCCGGCGGACGCTGCGGAGCGTTCCAGAACGAGCACTACCGGGGTGTAATGGACTTCGAGGACCGCAGCGCCAGCTACAACGAACTGGTGCGGCTCCTCGTGCCCCGCGCCGCCGCCATCAATCCGTCCTGCCGCTTCACCACGGGAACCTCTTGGTGGAGCTGGCTTCTGCAGACCGGCTTCCTCACGGGCATGCTGCTCCTGCTGGTGGTCGTCTTTTTCACCATGGGTTCCGCGGTGACGGGACTGGTGGTGGTGAAACTCCTGATCGTGCTGTTCTACATCCCCACCGCCGGTTCCTGGATCATGAAGAACAAGCCGAGGAGCTTCGCTCCGGGGGATGTGCCCGCCAAGATGCTGCCCGCGTCCCCATGAGCAGGGATGACCTGCTCTCCGTCCGGAGTTTTCCGGTGAATTTTCATGTGCTGCGTGACAGCCGCGGCCTTCACCTGATCGATGCCGGATTCATCGGTGGGGATAGGATGCTGCGGAAACATCTCGCGGCAAAGGGTTGGGAAAATGAGCCGATCCTCGGCGTGATTGTGACGCATGGCCATCTCGACCACATCCTCAACGTGGCGGAGATCGCGGGAAGGCACGGGGCATGGATCGCCGCGCCCCGGCTGGATGCGGCGCACTACAGTGGCCGCCCGAAGTATGCGGGATGGTCAAAGGTGGCGGGCATCCTTGAGTGCATCGGCAGGCCCTTGCTTGGCTTCGAGCCGTTCACTCCTGACCACTGGATCGATCACGGGGATTTCCTCGATGTCTGGCAGGGTCTGCGGGCCGTCCATCTCCCGGGCCACACCGCCGGACACACGGGATACTTCTGCGGGAAGCTGGGCCTTCTGTTCTGCGGGGACCTCTTCGCCAGCTATCCGGGCTTCAGCCACTTCCCACCCCGGATCTTCAATCAGGAGAAAGCCAGCATGCTCCGCAGTGTGGAGAAGGCGCTCGACCTGCCGTTGCGCGGCGTGATCCCGAATCATGGGGACGATGCACCGCCGGAAGTCCATCTGGAGAGGCTGCGGAAGCTCGCGCGGCGGTGACCGGAACTGGGACCGCGGAAGTGGTGGCTGTTCCCGGGAAAGAAGCAGGCTCCGTCACGTGGCTGCCAGCCGGATCCCCTTCCCGTCCGCCGTGATCGTCCGGGCCTTGAGCAGCGCGCCGATGGTCTGCTTGAAGGTGCGTTTGCTCACGCCCAGCTCATCCTTGATCTCCTCCGCGGAGCTGTGGTCGCCGATGGGCCAGAAGCCGCCGCGCGCCTTCAGCTCGTTGAGGATCTGTTCGGACAGGTCGTCCATCCGCTGCCGTCCGGGGGCGTTCAGGGTCAGGTCGATCTTTCCGTCCGGGCGGCGGTCGGCGATGTAGGCGGTGAAGCGTTCGCCCGGCTGCACGTCCTGGAACACTTGGTTGGCGAACAGTAGGCCGGTGTGGGTGTTCTCGATGACCGCCTTGTAGCCGAGCGGCGTCTTGGCAAAGAGGATGATGTCCACCTTCTCCCCGCCGCGCCACGGGGGCGGGGTCTTGTCGAGGTGGCGGGTGAGCCGCGTGGTGCCGATCAGGCGGCCGGTTTCTTCATCCACGAAGACATGGACGAGATAGGATTTCCCCGGGACCATGCGTGTCTTCTGCTCCCGGAAGGGCACCATCAGGTCCTTCGGCAGGCCCCAGTCGAGGAACGCGCCGACACCGGTGACGGAGACGCATTTCAGCTTCGCGAAGTCACCTGCCACGGCCTTCGGCTGCTTCATGGTCGCCACCGGGCGGTCCTCGGAGTCGTGGTGCAGGAAGACGTCGACGAAGGCGCCGACGGACCAGTTCGCCGGCATCTCCCGGGTGGGCAGCAGAATGCGCCCCAGGTCCCCTCCATCGAGATAGAGGCCGAACTTGGATTCGCGGAGGACAGGAAGGGTGGCGCGCTGGCCGATCTGCGGCATGGAGGCAGGATGGGGCATCGCGTGGCACCCGTCCAACATCGAACATTGAAATCTTCCGCCGGCGGGCCGATGAAAGGGGCATGACGTTGATTGTTGAACCTGTAGGTACGGTGCGGAGCAAGTGGGGCGAAGGCGCGGTCTGGTGGGATGGTGCCCTGCTCTACGTGGACATCGAGGGGCACAAGGTCTGGAAGTTCGATCCGGTGACGGGTGAAGAAACCTCCTGGGACGTGGGCCAGCGGGTCGGCACGGTGGTGCCGCGCGAGAGCGGCGGACTGGTCATCGCCGGGGACAACGGCATTTCCTTCCTCGATCCGGAAAGCGGGAAGATCACCCCCATCGCGGATCCGGAACCGGACAAGAAGCCCGACAACCGCTTCAACGACGGCAAGTGCTCCCCGGACGGACGCTTCTTCGCCGGGACCATCAGCCTGGTGAAAAAGACCGGCGACGCGCGGCTCTACCGCCTGGACCCGGACCTCACGCTGCACGAAGCCTTTGGTCCGGTGACGAACTCCAACGGGATCGTCTGGTCCGGGGATGGAAAGACGGTTTTCTACATCGACACCCCGCGGAAGGAGATCCTCGCCTTCGACTATGAGGCGGACGGACACCTGCGGAACATGCGGACCGTGGCGGACACCTCCCACATCGAGGCGTCGCCGGACGGCATGACCATCGATGCGGAGGGGAACCTGTGGGTCGCGTTCTGCCACGGCGGCTGTGTCGCGTGCTTCGACGCGCGGTCCGGACAGGAACTGCGCCGGGTGGAAGTGCCCGCGCTGGAAACGACTTCCTGTGCCTTTGGCGGCGCGGATCTGGACGAGCTCTATATCACCACCGGCATCCATGGGAAAATCCAGGAGGAACACGGCGGGCGGTTGTTCGTCGTGCGCGGCCTCGGGGTGAAAGGCGTCCCCGCGAATGCGTTCGCCGGGTGAGATTTCCGGAATATCCGGGGGTTGATAAGTCTCTCCCCCGGAGGACGTTTTCTCCCAAACCCCATCCACCAGAACCCATGAAAGCCAGCCCCGTCGTCGTCATTTCAGGCCTTGTCGTCGTCGCGACAGGAGGATTCATCGTCGGCCGGATCTCCTCGGACGGGGATGCCACGGCGGCGAAAGCCGAAGTCTCCCGGCCCGAAAGGGTCCGCCCTGGTGGGGCGGTGCCAGCTTCGGGCGAGGGTGCGCAGGGAGCCAGCCGATCCGCCGATGCCCGCAGCGGAGGCCGGGGAGCCCCCTTGGCGGAGAAGCTCCAGAAAATGGAGACCATCATGCGCGGGGAGAACCAGCTCGACCGCAGCCGCGCGCTGCTGGCCTTGATCGACCAACTGGCTCCGGGGGAGTTCGAGGACGTCATCGCCCAGTTCCGCGCACTCGGCATCACCCAGAACCGTCTCGGCGAATACTCCATGCTGCTATCCGCCTGGGCGAAGGTCGATCCCTTCGCCGCGCTGGAATACGCGCGCAACAACACCCAGGGCGGATTTGCCTCCAGCACCATCCTTTCCTCATGGGCCAGCATCGACCCGGATGCGGCGCTCCGCTGGGCCGAAACGAATTTCGACGGCACCGGTGCGAACCCGTTCCTCGTCGGCGTGATCCGCGGAATCGCGGAGAGCAACCCGCAGCGCGCCACGGAGCTGCTCAAGGGCATGCCCTTCGGCGAGCAGCGCGCGGAGGCCCTGGCGGGAATGATGCAGCACATCCTGAAACAGGGTCCGGAGGCATCCCGCGGCTGGATCATGGCGCTGGATGACGAACGCCTCCGCGAAGGCGCGATGATGCGGATGGCGGAACCGCTGGCCGACGTTGATCCCAAGGGCACCGCCGAATGGCTGGTGAAAAATCCCGGACAGGCCTCCAACCGCCGGCTGGATGATGTCTATGAAACGTGGGCGGGCAAGGATCTCGACTCCGCGATCGCTTCGCTCAACACCCTCCCTGTCGGCGACCAGCGCAGCATCGCCCTCGGCGGCGTGATCAGCCGGGAGGCGTCCAACGACCCTAAGGCGGCGCTTGCATTGATGGACCGCTACCCGGGCGATGTGAATGACGGCGTGGTGCGCGACTTTGTCAGGAATGCGGCGGGCAAGGATCCGGAAATCGCCGCGAACACCATCTCCCGCATCACGGATGAAGGTCAGCGCAACGCCACCTACCAGCGCCTGCTCTGGCGCTGGCTGGAAACGGACATGGGGAAAGCCCAGGCGTTCGTCCAGGCGCACCAGCTCCCGGAGCAGGTCACCCGCATGGTCACCCGCCGCGTGCAGGAACTGCAGGGCCGCCAGTGATGGCATTGCCCGGGAAAACGCGACGAAGCGCTTTTACTCAGAGGATTTCGACAACTTCCTCCTCGGCCCCTGCCATTCCCAGAGTTCGTTGAGCAGCAGCCGTTCGATCTGCTGGATCGCCCGTTCCGCGGCGCTTGAGCATTTGGCCTCGGCCAGCGTGGGCCGGAGCCGCCGGAGGGTGGCCTCCATCTGGCCGTAGAGCTGCGCCTGGCGGCGGAACTCGAACACGGAGATCATCGCCAGCGTCCACGCGGCGATGCCCGGCAGCACGGATGGGATGAACTCCATCGCCCACCGGTCCCAGGATTCGGAGACCGGCGTTTTCAGCACCTTCATGAACACGGCCGCGCCGGTGAACAGCAGCGCCGCCCATGAGGCGGTCCAGAACAGGGTGCCGAAAAATTTCATCCGGCGCTTCGCCTTTTCCCCCTTCGCGCTGAAGAAGCGGAGCTGCCCGTCCACCCGATCCCGGAGATAGGTGTCCCGCGCCTTCTCCCATCCCCGGCGTTCCGCGACCAGATGCAGCGCCGCGCTGCGGAGGAAGGTCCGGTCTTTCTCGAAAAGCTCCGCCGCCGGTGGATGCAGCGGGCTGCCCGGTTCATGGGACGCCAGCAGCGACCGCAGCAGCTCCGCCCTCACCCGGTCACCCACCCAGTCCTGGAGCCGCAGCTTCGAGCCGACCCATGGCAGCGCCATGGCCACCAGCGCGAGCACGAACTTGATCGCCGCTCCGATCTCCTTGCCCGAGAGGATCAGCAGGACCAGCACCGCCTGGAGGAAGGTGGCCAGGTGGTTGACCGACATGGAGCCCGCCGCGAACCAGCGGGATTTCGGCGCGCTCGCCACCGCCCGCTGATCCAGCTTCGTGAAAAGTTCCATGACCGTCGCCGCCGCAGGCAGGTCCTGGAAAGCGGGATCCCCGCCTGCCGCCAGCGGCGTGCCCTGCCACCGTGCCTCCAACGTGTCCGCCGCGATGATGCGGGCCGGGATTTCCCATTGGGCGGCTTCCGCCACGGTCTCCCCCGTGCCTCCCAGTCCCCGTGCGGGCTGGCCGTCCCAGGCGAAAAGCATCCGGTCCGCCACCTCCAGCATCCTCCTGGCGACGACATGGTAGGCGGCTGGAGCCTCTTCATTTCCCGGCGCCACCTCGCTCCAGATGGCGGCGTCCACCAGCCGCGCGGATCGCTCCCATTCCGAGGAATCGTCGAAGTCCTGGCGGAATCTTTCCGCGCCGAACGGCAGGATCACCACCGTCTTCATCCCCAGCTCCGCACAGGCCTCCAGGAACAGCAGGTCCGCGCCCGCCGCCGCACTGGCGATGCCCATCACCTCGCCGTCCAGATCCGCTTCAAAGCCCTCCAGTTCCTTCCGGATGACCGCCTTCAGCGCGGCGGGATCAACCACCCTCCGGTGCCCGGCGAAGCCGACCAGCCAGATCCTCCGGAAAGCCTGGGGCGATTTAGAGCTCATCGAAGTGGGAAAGCTTCACGGTTTCCTCCGCATGGGCGGTCCCTCTCTCGATGAGGAAGTCCATCAGCTCCAGGTTATCCAGCGTGAAGCCCTTCCGCGTCACCTGCTCCGCGGCCAGCAGGTCGTCTCCGGAGAACACCTTGTCATAGCGGGCGTAGAGGAATTTCCCCTCCCCGTTCGGCCGCATCAGGTCGCCCACCTCGCCATCCACCGGTGGGCCGAAGCGGCACTCGCCGTTCACCCGGCAGAGGAGGTCCTGGTATTGCTGGAATGAACCGATGAGCGATGAAGGAAGGTTCTTCGCCTGCGCCAGCACATCCACGAACAAGCGGTCGCCCCGGCCCAGCTTGGTGCCGCCGGTGCCGATGGAGACGATGCTCATGTTCTCGCGGCCTGTCTTCCACTGGAGGTTGTACTCCGGCAGCGTTGCCATGATGCTGAGCAGATAAGCGGGGCAGTTGAACGGGGTCACACCGCCGTCCTCGAATGCGAAGACCAGCGGCTTCCCGCCCTCCCCTTTCACCTCCAGGATCTCCGGCGGGAAGAAGGTCGGCGCGGCGGTGCTGGCCCGCACCAACTGCCATAGCGGGATCTGCAGGTTGTTTCCCGGAGACTCCAGGTTGTTGTACTTCGCGTGCGGGTTGTTCGACAGCGGCCAGGCGGAACCGGTGGACGCGTTGCGCGTCACCACCAGCAGCAGCGTCTTCAGTTTCTTCGTCCCGAAGGTGGCCGGGCTGCCATCATCCTCCACGAAGAAGTCGCGCAGGAACCTCGACAGACCCTCCGCCACGAAACGGTGGCTGGTGAAGCGCTTCAGCAGCCCGGACTTCTGGAACATGGCCGCCGCGTTGATGCGGTACAGCCGCTCGATCTCCGCCACCGGCAGACCCCATGACACGAATGCGGCGATGATCGCCCCCGTGCTGGTACCACCCACGTAGTGGAAGTAGTCCGCCAGCACCATGTCCGGGTTGCCCGTCTTCTCCCGCAGCAGCGTCTCGATCCGCTTCGCATACTGGAGCGCGAACAAGCCGCGGATGCCTCCGCCGTCGAAGGATAGCAGCCTTGCGCGCGGTTCCGGTTGCAGCGTCCGTGGATCCATGGGCTTTCTTCTAACCGTTCCGCCCCCGTGGTGAAATCCGAAATAAAATCGCCGCTGGAATCCTCTGACGGTCACATACTCACGGCGCGCGGGCCGATTTCAATTTGACGCGGATCGCGTCCTGTGCTTTAACTGATACCGATGTCGAACCGCATCACCAACCGCTCCAGCTACCGCCGCCTCATGAAAGTCGGCGTCGCAGGCTGGTGCGCGCACCGGTTGTCCGCCTTCCGGGCGTGAGCGGGCAGTCTCCTTCATGGGATCCATTTCCTGAGACTGCCTGAGGCTTCAGCCAACCAACCGGTTCCCGGACCGTTTCCGGTGGAATCACGTACATCCCTTTCCCATGAACTCACCATTTTTGAGTGAGGCGGACCTTGCTCGCCTCGAAACCATCCACAACCTCACCGCTCCTCCTCCCAGGCCATCGCACGAACAACGTCTCTCGCTGGCCGGGTACCTCGCGTTCGCATCCGCCGCGGCTGATCCGGCCTCGCTGGAGCTCCGCGTGGGCTTCGGTGACGACGTCGTCCTGGTCTCCCCGTCGGATGCGACGGACGACTTCCGGCTGCGCATCGTCATGCCGCATGAGGCGGACCCCGCGGAGGGCCGCATCTCCGTCCTCGCCCCCGTCTCGCTGGCGATACTGGGACACGAAAAAGGCGGCATCATTTCTTGGCAGGCCAATGGTGCCACGAGGTGCATGCGCATCGCGGAAATCCGCAAGCAGCGCGAGGCGGACCTCGCCCCACTTTCCTGAAACACAGAACAGAAACGAAAAACAAACAGATAGTATGAGCAACCAACACAACGTCCACATCCAGCTCAACGACGGCAAGGCCGTCATCGACCGCTGGCCCCATGACTCCAACCAACTGCCGACCATCGGTGATGTCATCGCCATTCCATCCGTCGGTGGCCGCATTCCGGAAGGCTACCAGGAGAACGCCACGGTGTTCCGCATCGACCGTGACCTCAACAACGGGGAACTCACCGTCATCCTCGACCTCCAACCGGTCTCCGCGAAGGGCGGCCGCCTCGTGGTCTTCCTGAACACCGAGTATGTGGCGGAAAATCTCCGCCGCGAGGTGGAGGAACACCTGCGCGGAAAGCTGGAGGTCCCCGCCTTCGAGTGGATCCACAGCACGGAGCCAGCCCCCGTCATCCGCATCCACCAGGGACTTTCGGAGATCCCCCATGCGGAGGTCGCGAAACTCCAGAAGGGCGTCCGCGCGATCATCGAAGCCGCCTCACCGCTCGCCACCGTCTGAGCCGTGGAGGAAATTCAGGTGCAAGATCCCACGGAATGTTGAATGTGGCGGTGGAGAGATCCCCGCCACATTCCTATTCCGCATGTTCCACATCGTCCTCGTCCACCCGGAGATCCCGCACAACGCGGGGGCCGCCGGCCGTCTCGCCCTCGCCACGGATTCCGCCCTCCACCTCATCAAGCCGCTGGGCTTCTCGCTGGAGGACAAGTACGTCCGCCGCACCGGACTCGACTATTGGCAGGATGTGAAGCTCCACGTGTGGGAGAGTTATGAGGACTTCCTCACCGGGGCGGATCCCGCCGCGCGGAAATGGCATCTCAGCACGAAGGCCACCCGCTCTCCATGGACCGCGGAGTTCAAGGCGGGCGACTACCTCATCTTCGGCCGCGAAACGAAAGGCCTGCCGGAAGAGATCGTCCGCGACGCGGGCGACCACGGCCTGCGCATCCCCATGGCTCCAGGAGGAACCCGCAGCCTCAACCTGGCGACTTCGGTTGCAATCGTGCTGTATGAGGCGGTGCGGCAGCAGGGGGTGGAGTGGTGAGTAAGGAGGGTGGACATTGCGGCAGAGCCGCCATGTCCGCTTCGCTCCCATTCTTGTCCACCGGCGGCATAGGCGAATCATATGGAATTCACCGCAAAGACCCCAAGGACGCTAAGTGGAGAAAAGGAACTCTTCAAGATTTGTGGGATTCGGAAGATTCGCGGTCAGCCTCTTCTCTTCCTGAAAACTGAACACTGAAAACTTCTCCTCCTTTGTTCACCAATGCCGCCGGTGGACAGGAGTGTCCACCCTCCTTACTATCATCCTCCAATGGCATCGTCGCTCCATCTCATCGCATTCGCGGCATTGGTCTCCGGGCCGCTCCTTTCCGCACAAGAGGATGGCAAGACATGGTCGTCGCCGCTGTACGGTCCGGACTGGTCGGCCACGCCCGCGCTGTCCTTCGCGAAGGACAAAATCATCCAGGACTTTTCCTACGCGGGTTATGCGAACGGTGAGAAACCGATCCCCGATCTGGCCGGAGCGAAGCGCTTCGACGTGGTGGCCGGATACGGCGCTGACCCGACGGGCAAGACGGATTCCACCGCCGCAATCCAGAAGGCCATCGACGCCGCGGCTGCCGCCGGGGGTGGCGTGGTGGATCTGCCCGCAGGCACCTACCGCGTCCAGCCCGGCGAAGGAAACCGCTACGCGCTGTGCGTGCGGAAGAACGGCATCGTCATCCGTGGCGCGGGACCGGAGAAGACCTTCCTGCTGAACACCGCGACGGAGATGCGGGAGAAGATCATCGTCCTTTTCCAGGCACCGTCGAAGGCGGAGTGGAACCGCAGGGAGGGGCCCTCGACCGTCATCACGGCAGACCTGATGGGCCCGTCCGTCGAGATTCCGGTGGCGGATGTTTCCGCCTTCAAGGCAGGCGGCTGGGCGGTCATCCGCAACATCCCGACCAAGGAATGGGTGATGGACCACGGCGAGACGGACTGGCTGGGAGAGGAGAACAAGATCGGCTCGATCCGGTATTACCGCCGCATCGTGAAGGTGGATGCGGAGCGCAAGGTGCTGACCATCGACGTGCCCACCCGCTATGCGCTTAAAGTGCGGGACAAGCCACAGGTCTATCCGAAGTCCGGCATGCTGGAACAGGTGGGGCTGGAGGGCCTTTCCATCGGCAACGTGCAGCACCCGGGGAAGGATGGCTGGAAGAACCTCGACTTCGCCGCGCCGGAGGGGGACTACACCCGGCGTCTGGCGGAAAGCCGCGGCCTGCCCGGTGACTTCGCCGCCACGAAAAAAAGCGCGTATGACGTGCATGCCTCCTATGCGGTGACGATGACCAACGTGCTGGATGGCTGGATCCGCGAGGTGAACTCCTTTCAACCGCAGGGCAACACCACCGGCTGCCACCTGCTCTCCAACGGCATCCGCATGAAGGAATCCCGCAATGTGACGGTGGAACGCTGCCATTTCCAACACCCGCAGTACGGCGGTGGAGGCGGGAACGGCTACATGTTCCGGATGGACAGCAGCAACGAGTGCCTGGTCCGTGAATGCCGTGCGGAGGCCTCACGCCATGGCTTCTCCATCTCCGGCATGGGATGCTCCGGAAACGTGATCCACCGTTGTCTCGACAAGGACACCGCCCGCCAGACCGGATCGACCGGCTCCGAAGCGACGGAGGGCCGTTCCAGCGACCACCACCAATGGTTCAGCCACTCCAACCTCATCGACCACTGCACAGCGGACAACAGTTGGTTCGAGGCACGCGACCGGTTCTACGTGAAGCTCTCCCGCCCACGCCACAACCTCACCTCCGCCCACACCGTCTATTGGAACACGGAGGGGCTGCGGAATTCCTTCCATCCCTTCGTGGTTTGGAGCCAGCAGGCGGACTACGGCTATGTCATCGGCACCCGCGGCGAAGTCAGCGGCGTCCGCACCGATGGCAACTACCCGGAGCGCAAGGAAAGGACCGATCCGGTGGATGTCGTCGAGGGCATCGGGAAAGGCGACACGCTCAGTCCCGCCTCCCTGTTCGAGGACCAGCGGCGCAGGCGGCTGGGGCAGTGATGGGAGCCTTGTATTCGTTGGCAGGGACGGTTCTGCGGCATAGCCGCAACGCGGTCCCTGCCCTGCAGCCATCCCGCTTCGGGCAATGGCTAAAGAAGCCACGGATTAAACTGATTCAGATTCTTCGCTTGATTTCTGAATCCGTGAAATCCGTTTCAACCCGATAATCCGTGGTTTCAAAACGCGGTTCTGTTCTATCGCCGCATTCATCCCGGACGATGTTGTCACTTCCTGCCGAAAGTGGCGAAGAGCGAGCTGAGATCCGCCGGTGCGGCGCGGTCCGCGGTGAGGATGGCCGCCTTCTGGAGGGAGACGATGTCGGAGATGCCCTTGCGGGACAGTTCCAGCATGGCGCTCATTTCCTCGCCGGTGAAGGTGGCTTCCTCTCCGCTGCCCTGCACTTCGACGAACTCGGCGGTTTCCGTCATCACGACGTTGAAATCGACGGAAGCGTCCTTGTCCTCCACGTAGTCCAGGTCCAGCACCGGGGTGCCCTGATAGACGCCGGCGGACACCGCGGCGACGAGCTTCTTCATCGGAAAATCGCGGATCTTGCCCGCCGCGAGCAACTTGTTGAAGGCGATGGCCGCAGCCACGCAGCCACCGGTGATGGAGGCGGTGCGCGTGCCACCATCCGCCTGCAGCACGTCACAGTCGATCCACACCGTGCGCTGGCCGATCTTCTTCAGGTCGATCACCGAGCGGAGCGCGCGGCCGATGAGGCGCTGGATCTCCATGGAGCGGCCGTCGATCTTGCCACGGGTGGCGTCACGCTGTTTCCGCTCCAGGGTGGAGTACGGCAGCATGGAATACTCCGCCGTCAGCCACCCGCCCTCCACCCGCTGGGCGCGCATCCAGCGCGGCACGTCATCCTCGATGGTGGCGGAGCAAATGACACGGGTCTCCCCGAAGGACACGAGGACGGAACCCGTCGCGTTCGGAGCGACGTTCGGGAAAAAGGAAATCGGGCGGAGTTGGTCGGGCTGGCGGCCGTCTGGACGGGTCATGCGGGAGTGAAGGCTATACGCCGCCGGAGGTGCAACCCTGAACGCGGAAAACGGGTGGCGGCAACGGTGCGTATCGCACGGAATCTTTGAAATTCCCGGTTTGCCATTTCGGCGGATGCCGTTAGTCTCCGCCCTTCCCCGTCACCCGGGGCCTTGTCATGAAGAACCTGTTGTCCATCGAAGAACTCACCGCCGCTGACATCAACGCGCTGCTGGACAGCGCCGCCGTGCTCAAACGCGAGCGCGGCAGCCACGCCGCGCAGCCGCTCTCCGGACAGACCTGGGCGCTCATCTTCGCCAAGTCCTCCACCCGGACCCGCGTCTCCTTCGAGGTGGGCATCCGCGAGCTGGGGGGATTCCCCATGTTCCTTTCCAAGAATGACATCCAGCTCGGCCGCGGGGAGCCGATCAAGGACACCGCCCGCGTGCTGGGCCGGATGGTCCACGGCGCGGTCATCCGGACCTACGCCCAGCAGGATGTGGTGGATTTCGCCGACTACTCCGGCCTCCCAACCATCAACGCCCTCACGGATGACGAGCATCCCTGCCAGATCCTGGCGGACCTGCTGACCATCCGCGAGAAGCTCGGCGGCTGGGAGGGCAAGAAGGTCGCCTTCATCGGCGATGGCTTTTCCAACATGACCATCTCCTGGATGTGGGCTGCGAAACACCTCGGCTTCCAGCTCGCGGTGGGGTCCCCGTCCGCCTGCCTGCCTCCGGACTCTTTCCTCGCGAAACTCGCCGCGCCGAACGTCACAGTTACTACGGATCCCGTAGCCGCCGCGAAGGGCGCACACGTCATCAACACGGACGTCTGGCTTTCCATGGGCCAGGAGGACCAGAAGGAGAAGGAAGCGCAGTTCGCCGGATTCGAGGTGAACGCCTCCATGCTTTTCGAGGCCGCTCCCGGCCACATCGTGCTGCACTGCCTGCCCGCCTACCGCGGCAAGGAGATCAGCGCGGAGGTGTTGGAACTGCACGCGGACACCATCTTCCAGCAGGCGGAGAACCGCCTGCACGCCCAGAAGGCGGTGTTGGTGGAGCTGGCGCGCCCGGCCTGAAGGGAAATATCCTGACATTTCCGCGACAGCGGGGTAGTGCTGGAGGATGAATCTCCGGCACTACCTGTTGATCCTCATCGCCCTGGGTGTGGGGTTTCTCGCAGGGCGGAAGACCGCTCCCTCCGCGGAAACGTCTTCCGCCGGAGTTTCTGCGGACGGCGACCACCGCTCGGAAAGGTCGCGCGCAGCCACGCTTTCCTCCCATGAGGATGGCGGCGCGCCGACGCGGCCCAACCGCCCGCGTCCGAGGGAAGACAAGAAGCTCGCTGGCAATGGCCCTGAAGTCGCACTGCCGCTGGAACTCCTTACGAAAGATCTGCGCGAGCGGCAGCTTTCGCACATGAATTTCAGCTACCTCGACACGAACATCGATGGGCCGTTGAAATTGCTCGGCGCGAATGACGATGAGCGGCAGCAGGTAAAGGCGGTCCTCTCCGGCATGAAGGAGGAAATTTATGCGGCGGAGAAGCAGCACCTCAAGGTCCTGAAATCCGACACCACCGTCGTGTTGCTGGACGCCACCGGTATGAAAGCCGCACTCCCTGCCATCATGGAGGCGACACAGACCCGCATTCGCGACGCCACACCACAGCGGCTGGGGGAGGCCATCAACGCCAGCATCAACTGGGACGGCCTCTATGATATGACCGGAAAATTCGAGCCGGTGAAACTGCAGATCGTCAAAGGTCCCGGCGGAGCCATCATCGCCCAGTACCGCTTCAACGGCGGCGGGACGGGGTTCCATCTGAACGAGGAGGACATCCCGCCGGACGGCAGCCTGATCCAGGCGGACCGTCATTTCGAAAGCCGCTGGGCACCCTTCCTGAAGGGGGTGATGCTGGAGCCGGTGGATCCCACGGATTGAGGCCGGATGCGGGTCCGGCCACAGCGGAATCGCATCACTGGGACCGCGGAATTCATTCCGCTTGGCTTCGCTGGCTGGATTCTCCGGGGCGGAATAAATTGCCTCCGGCCATCCGGCCAGGCTTCGCCAGCAAGCGAAGCTCGTTATCACTCGCGCTGGATTCCGCGGTCCCAGTGTGGCCCTCACACCGGCTTGAACTCCGCCTCATGCGTCACGGTTCCCGCCAGGTCCCGCATGGTGAGCTTCAGCGCGGCGGCATCCGCCATGCCCTCGATCCACCGCGCGCGTTCCAACTGCGGACCACCGCTGACGAGCTGGGCGTAGGGAAATTTCTCCGTCGCGGGGAGATACTGGGCGTTGTGGGTATGGCCGGAGATGATGGCCTGCACCTTCCACTCCACCAGCAGGTCATGCCAGGCGTCGCGGCTGCGCTTGCTGTAGTGGTCGAATCCTCCGTTGGCGTAGTCCACCGCTTCCGGCTCGTCGATCCAGCGCAACGGGATGTGGCAGAAGACGACACGGTACTTCGCATCCCGGAAGCCATCCGAGCGGATGACCTTCTCCAGCCACGCGGTCTGCACTTTCCGCAGTTCATCGAAGGCGACCCTGCCATGGAAGCTGGGATGTCCGTCCGGCTTGTCCTCGCCGGTATGGAGGCAGATGACCGCCACCGGCCCACTACGGAACGCGCAGTAGGGACGGTCATCCGTCATCCCGATCATCTGCGGGACGCGGAAGCCGAATTTCCCCCGCACGTCATGGTTTCCCGGGACGAGGATCATCGGCCGCGCCTTCGTGATGTCCCGTCCTGCGGGGTGCAGCAGCGTGGGGATCAGGATCTCCTCCGTCTTCCAGTCGTTGCAGGTGTCCCCGTTCCAGATGAGGAAGTCCGCGGGCGGGGTCGCATCATCCAGTTTTGTGATCGTCTCGTTGCGCTCATGCGTGTCATTCCAGACGACGAAGCGCGTGGACGCGGCTCCGGCATCCAGCGTGCGGAATTTCTTCCAGTCCGTTGCCTCTTTCCGCGCATCTTCGGCGGACTCGACCACCGCCCTGACCTCATACTCCCGGCCCGGTTTCAGACCGGTGAGGTTGATCCGGAAAATCTCCGGCGACTGCGGCACGAATCCCGCCCCGGTCATGGCGGCCCTGCCATTCTCCCCGCCAGCTTCCCGCCACTCCAGCCATCCCCGGCAAAGCCCTGTGACCGCCCAGACGCCGAACACCCCGTCCTCCCGCGGGGCCATCAGATTGAGCGGCGTCCGGATCAGCGGCCCTGCTGCCGGAGACGCCGCTTCCTGCCCACGTGACAGCGCCACACCCGTCCCGGCCATCCCGCCCAGCGACTTCACGAGGAATCCCCTTCTCTTCATCCACACACTACACCCGCCACCGTCCGGCCATATCAAGGAAATCCCCGTCTCCTTTCCGGTGCTTGTGCCCTCCTTTGCCGTTCCCTTGTTTTCCAGAACCTGCTATTTTTCCGGCACCGCATGATCCAGCGCCGCAAGCCCCAGTACCCGGTCTCCCCACCGCTCCGGCAGTATCTCTACCATTTCGACCGCCAGCGTGAGATCCCCGCGGTGTATGACGAGCTGCGCCGCTTTTCCGGAGCTATGCCCTACGAAGACCCCAGCGGCCGGGAAACGCTCTGGCTCACCGTCATGTATCCGCCGGAAGTATTCGCCGAGCTGCGCCCGCGCCTCACCGCGATCTACACCGAACTGAAACTGGGCCGCGACCATGAACAGCACGAACACCTGCTGGTGGACCGCATCGACTACGGCAACTTCGGCAACTCGAAGCCGTTCCGCATCCGCATCACCAACCTGTTCAACGACAACTCCGACTACTTCTACGTGAAGCAGACGGACGCCTCCCGCATCTACGGCCTGGAGCTGGAGCACATCCTTTCGCCCAACCGCATCAACTACCTCATCAGCGGCAACACGCTCATCGAAGAACACATCGCCGGAGTCCCCGGGGATGCCTTCCTGCGCGAGCACCTCGACCGCCCCGGCCTGAACAAGGTCCGGATCGCGAAGGAATTCACCAAGTTCACCGAGCGTTCCTTCATCCGCCTGCTGGGGGACATGCGCAGCGTGAACTACGTCGTGGATATCACCCCGGACTTCGAGGAGGTGCAGTACCGTGTCCGTGCGATCGACTTCGACCAGCAGTCCTACGAGGGCAACGGGCACATCTACCTGGCCTACCGCTTCACCTCGAACCGGAAGATCACGCGCCTCGCCTTCGAGGTACTGAACCGCAAGTCCATCGACCAATACGCGGCGGAGGAACACGCCCAGATGGCCCGCCGGGCGAAGGTGGAAAGCAGCCGCCTGCGCGCCCTGCTGGGCATCATGCGGCGCGAGGACATCGCCCCCATCGAGCACGTCCACACGCTCGCCCGGGACCTGGACAAGATGCACGGCACCTCCGGCTTCGGCGACCTCCAGTCCATGGGAGAGCTGACGGCGATGCACGTTTCACTGATGCTGGGGATTTAGGAAGAGATGCTGGGTTCATGTCTCAGGATGCGGGATGGGAGAGTCCGCCATCCTGTATCTTGCATCCTGTGACCTGCATCCCCATCCTCCCCCCATGAACCGCCTTTTCCTGCTCGATGGCATGGCCCTGATCTACCGGGCCCACTTCGCGCTGATCCAGACCCCCATCCGCAATTCCAAAGGCGTCAACACCTCCGCGCTCTACGGATTCCTCAACACGCTGCTGGCCATCCTGGAAAAGGAAGCGCCCACCCACATCGGAGTCGCCTTCGACACCTCCGCCCCCACTCCGCGCCACACGCTGTTCCCCGCCTACAAGGCGCAGCGTGACGAGATGCCGGAGGAGCTGGCCGCCGCCATTCCCCATGTGAAGAATCTCTGCCGCGCCTTCCACATCCCCGTGCTGGAGCTGGACGGCTACGAGGCGGACGACATCATCGGCACTCTGGTCACCCGCGCTGAGGCGGAAGGCGGCATCGAGTCCTACATGGTCACGCCGGACAAGGACTTCGCCCAACTCCTCTCCCCTCACACCTGGATCTGGAAGCCGGGCCGCAAGGGCTCCGACCACGAGGTCATCGGCCTGCCGCAGCTCCCGGAGATCTGGGGCGTGGCGGAGGCCGCCCAGATCATCGACCTGCTGGGCCTGATGGGGGACGCGGTGGACAATATCCCGGGCATCCCCGGCATCGGCCCGAAGACGGCGGTGAAACTCATCTCCGAGTTCGGCTCCGTGGAAAACATCCTCGCCAACACCGCGAAGCTGAAGGGCAAGCAGAAGGAATCCATCGAGGCGAACGCCGACAAGGCCACACTGTCCAAGAACCTCGCCACCATTATCCGCGACGTGCCCATCGAGGTCACCTGGGACGACCTCATCCTCTCCCAACGGGATGACGAGGCGCTGAAGAACCTCTTCAACGAGTTCGAGTTCCGCACCTTCACCAAGCGCCTGTTCGGGGACGCGGG
This sequence comes from Luteolibacter sp. SL250, assembly GCF_026625605.1. Taxonomy (NCBI): domain Bacteria; kingdom Pseudomonadati; phylum Verrucomicrobiota; class Verrucomicrobiia; order Verrucomicrobiales; family Verrucomicrobiaceae; genus Luteolibacter; species Luteolibacter sp. SL250. Next base: position 359,107 of record NZ_CP113054.1, on the reverse strand, counting down.
CGCAGCCGCCCCGGCACCGGCCAAAGGTGGCAAGGAAGCCGCGGCGGAGCCGACGCTTTTCGAAACTTTCCGCACCATCCGTGACACGGAACACACCTACCACCTGGCGGAGACACCGGAGCAGCAGGCGGAACTTTTCACCCTGCTGGGACAACAGCCGGAGTTCTGTTTCGACGTGGAAACCACTTCCCTCAACCGCTTCGAAGCACGGCTGCTCGGCATCGCGTTTTCATGGAAGGCGCACGAGGCATGGTACCTCCCCTACTCCGACCCGCTCTTCACGGATCTGAAGACGGTGCTTTCCTCACCCGCGAAAAAGATCGGCCACAACCTGAAGTACGACCTCTCCATCCTCACCCGCATGGGCCTCGCGGTGGGCGGAGAGATCTTCGACACCATGCTGGCGGACACGCTGGTCTCGCCGGAGCGCAGGCACTCCATGGACTATCTGTCGGAAACGCTGCTGGGCTACACCCCGGTGAAGCTGGCCGATCTGGCGGCACCGGCATCCCCCGCCCCGGAACCGGCGACGCTCGACCTCTTCTCCCATGCCGAGAAGAGCAAGGCGTCGAAGGAACTGGATGTCGCCGCCATCCCGGTGGAGATCCTCGCCGAATATGCGGCGGAGGACGCGGATGTGACGTGGCAACTCTACCAAAAGATCGCGCCGCTGCTTTCGGAGTCCGGCCAGGAAAAGGTGCTCACTGGCATCGAGGCTCCGCTGCTGCCGGTGCTGGTGCGGATGGAAATGGAAGGCATCGAGGTGAACCCCGCCTCGCTGTCGGTGATCGGGGATGAACTCCAGCAACAGATCGACCAACTGGCGAAGTCCATCCACGCCCATGCGGACAGGTCGTTCAACATCGCTTCGCCGAAGCAGCTCGGGGAGATCCTCTTCGACCAGCTCAACCTCATCGAGAAGGCGAAGAAGACGAAGACCGGCCAATACAAGACGGACGAGGCGACGCTGGCCTCGCTGGAAGGGAAGCACCCCATCATCTCCGACATCCTTTCCTGGCGGGAGGCGACCAAGCTGAAGTCCACCTACCTGGACGCGCTGCCGAACCACATCATGCCTTCCACCGGCCGCATCCACACCAGTTTCCACCAGCTCCTCGCCGCCACCGGACGGCTCGCTTCGTCCGATCCCAACCTGCAGAACATCCCCGTCCGTTCCGAGGCGGGACGCAAGATCCGCAAGGCCTTCGTCCCCCGTGCCTCGGGCGGCTTCACCCTCCTTTCCTGCGACTACTCGCAGATCGAGCTGCGAGTGATGGCGGCGCTTGCGAATGACGCGACGATGATCGAGGCGTTCCGCAACCACATCGACATCCACACCGTCACCGCCGCGAAGGTCTTCGTGGTGGATCAGGAAAACGTGACGTCCGACATGCGGCGCACGGCGAAGATGGTGAACTTCGGCATCATCTACGGCATCTCCGCCTTTGGTCTCAGCCAGCGGCTGGGCATCGCCCGCGGCGAGGCGTCCGCCATCATCGAGGCATATTTCCGCGAGTATCCGGCGATCAAGGAATTCATGGACCGCACCATCAATGAGGCCAGGGAGAACGGCTATGTCGAGACGCTCGGCGGTCGCAGGCGTTACTTCCCCGACCTGAACTCCGGCAACCAGAGCCTGCGCGGCAACGCGGAGCGCGCGGCGATCAACTCCCCCATCCAGGGAACCGCCGCGGACATGATCAAGCTCGCCATGATCCGCGTGGACGCCCTGCTGCGTGAGTCCTCCGCCCGCACGAAGATGCTGCTGCAGGTGCATGACGAACTCGTCTTCGACCTCGCGGAGGAAGAGAAGGAGGAGCTGGTTCCGAAGATCCTCGACGCGATGCGCACCGCCCTGCCACTGCCGCATGACGTGCCCGTCGAGGTGGAATACGGCACCGGCGCGAACTGGCTGGTTGCGCATTGATCCACCATCCATCCCGTCCGATGTTCCGGATGCCATGAGCGCGACACCCAAGAAGACCCTGACCGCCGCCGGACGCCGCGATCTCCTCGCCATCCTGGAAAACCGCTTCGCGGAGAACCACGGACGGCACGCAGGCATCCAGTGGCAGGACGTGGTGGAGAAGCTGGAAAAGTCCGGCGCGAAGCTGTGGTCGCTCCAGCGGATGGAAGAAACGGGCGGCGAGCCGGACGTCATCGGCCATGATCCGGAGACCGGCGAATTCCTTTTCGCGGACTGCTCCGCACAGAGTCCGAAGGAACGAATGAGCCTCTGCTACGACCGCGAGGCACTGGAGTCCCGGAAGGAACACAGGCCCGCGAACAGCGCCATGGACCTCGCGGCGGAGATGGGCGTATCCCTCCTGACGGAAGAGGAATACCGCCACCTGCAGCAGCTCAGTGAGTTCGACACGAAAACTTCGAGCTGGCTGAAGACCCCGGATGATGTCCGCAAGCTGGGTGGCGCGCTGTTCGGTGACCGCCGTTTCGGGCGGACATTCATCTACCACAACGGTGCGCAGTCCTACTACAACGGCCGCGGCTTCCGGGGCATCCTGCGGATCTGAATCTGTACCTACTACCCATCCGGGTAGTTTGCATCCGTGCCGATCCGGCCGATTTTCACGGCGTTTTCCCATGCCTGCAGCGTCTTCCCTGTTTTCCCGGATCTTCCTCGGCCTGCTGGCCGGTGCCTTCGCCCTTTCGCCGATGCTGTCCGGTGCGGTGGAACCGACGCGGATCGTCGCAACCGGCGGGCGTATCGCTTACACCTTCTACACGCCAGCCGCCGCCAACACGTCCTTCTGGCAGAGGACGCCCCACAAGCTCGGCGGGCCGGTCGCCGAAATGCAGGTCGGCTTCATGGACTGGATGTATCCGACCAGCGGAGCCGAAACACCGAACGTCGCCAATGATGTCACCATCAGCCAGGCCTGGCTGGAGCGGGCATCGACGGGACAGGTCGTCCCACTCCTTTTCAACGGGCTGCGCACGCTGGTGCTGCCGATGAACTCCACCACGCCTTACTGGCTGTCCGATCCCATCCCATCGGCCTCATGGACCGGACCGCCGCCTGCAAAGGACGAGGTGTTTTGGCTGCATGTGAAAGGCTCCATCCCATCCGGTGGCAAGACTCCCGTGGGAACCCCCGCCAACTTCACCGGAGCGAAATGCATCTTCTATCCCCCGGCGAACGACACCCACAACCCGGACATGGCGGGGGCCGTCCCCGCCATCACCGGCCAAGCCGCCCGCTCCCAAGGGCTGCCGCTCATTTTCCTGGGCCGTTTCACCGGACCCGGCCACCTGTCCGTCATCGGTGTGGGCGACAGCATCCTCGACGGGACCGGCGACCAGGCGAATCCCGCGCCGGTCATCTCCGGCTATGGCTTCTTCAACCGCGCCGCGCTGGACTCCTCCGGAGGCAACACGATCGCCGTGTTCAACCTGACCCGCCATGGCCAGACCGCCTACTCATGGATCACCCCATCGCGGCAGACCCGCCAGCGTCCGTTCCTGAAGTTCGCCAACGTGATGGTGGAGGAATACGGCACGAACGACCTGGGCCAAGGCGGGACGGGCAACCCCACGGAAATGCTCGCGAGGGTCGAAGGCATCTGGTCCGCCGCACGGGCGGAGGGTATCCAGAAAATTGTCAGAACCTTGCTGATGCCACGGACGGACTCGACGAACGAGTGGTCCGATCTCGCAGGGCAGACACCGAAGCCCGGCTGGGGAGCCGGAGGGAAACGGGATGACTTCAACGACGGCCTCGTTGCCGCCGGACAGGCCGGAAAGTTCGACCTCCTGCTCGATACGCTGGATGTGCTGGCGGACTCCGCCGACCGCAACCGCTGGCGGACGAACGGATCACCCAACTATACGGCTGCGGACGACGCCCACGTGAGCCGGAGCGGCAACGAGCTGCTGGCACCCCACCTCCGCAACGCCCTGCTTTCCCTCACCGTGGACCGCAGCGACTATGCCTCATGGGCCGGAGACGTCGATTGGCGGGAACAGGACCCCACCCCCGGCGGTGACGCGGATGGGGACGGGGTGGAAAACATCATCTCCTACGCGCTGGACGTTCCGCCGGTCGGATCCGCTGCCGTGGGGGCACTCCCGACCGGCACCCTGGACACCACCACCGCCGGTGGTCCGTGGCATGTCTTCACCTTCAGGGAGAATCTGGAAGCCAGAGACATCACCGTGGCTGCGGAAAGCAGCCCGGACCTCGCGACATGGACGCCCGTCACCCCGGATGGAACCACCGCCATCCTGGAAACCATCTCCGCGAATGTGGATGGCGACGGCACCGCCGCCCTCCGCCGCATCCGCCTGAAGCAGGATCCGGAGAACCCGCACCGCTTCATGCGGCTGAGGGTGGAGCATTGATTCCCGCGTCGGGCATCCACTCCGCCCTTGGATTCGAACCAAGCCGGAGTGGTTTGACGGCCCGTCCCGCAGCCGGGATCAGAGGTTCCCCTTCTTCATCTCGCTGACCGCATGGTCCACCGCGCGGGCGGTGAGGGCCATGTAGGTGAGGGATGGATTCTGGCAACTGGCGGAGGTCATGGCCGCGCCGTCCGTGCAGAAGACATTCGGCGCACCCCAGACCTGGTTGAACTTGTTGAGGACGGAGGTCTTCGGCGAACCACCCATGCGGGCGGTGCCCATCTCATGGATGCCCAGACCGATGGACGGCGCGTTGTTGTAGCTGTTGATGTGCTTCGCGCCCATCGCCTCCAGCATCTCCTCCGCGTCCTTCCGCATGTCGAGGCGCATGTTGATCTCGTTCTCCTTGAACTCCGCGTTGGCGACGACGAGGGGCAGGCCCCACTTGTCCTTCTTGTCCGGGTGCAGGGAGATGCGGTTGTCCTCGTACGGCAGGCATTCGCCGAAGCCGCCCATGTTGATGGACCACGGCCCCCATGACAGGAGCTGCTTCTTGAAATCCTCGCCGAAGCCGTCGATGCCGCGCGTCCAGCCGGAACGCATGCCGCCCCCCTGGTAGCCGAAGCCGCGGATGTAGTTCTGGTTCGCTTTTTCCGAATGGTTGCGGAAGCGCGGGATGTAGAAACCGTTCGGGCGGCGGCCGTACTGCACCTTGTCGAGGTGGCCCTCCACCACGCCGCTGGCCCCCACCCCGAGGTGGTGGTCCATGAGGTATCCGCCGAGCGAGCCGGAGTCATCCATCCCGTTCGGATAACGGGAGGACTTCGAGTTCATGAGGATGGCCGTGGAGGCCACCGCGGAGGCGTTCAGGAAGATGATCTTCGCGAAATACTCCGTGGTCTCCATGGTCAGTTCATCGATGAGGCGGACGCCGACGGCCTTGTTCGTCTTGTCGTCGAAGATGATGGAGTGAACGATGGAGTGCGGGCGGAAGGTCATGTTCCCCGTCGCGGCGGCGGCTGGCAGCGTGGCGGCCTGGCTGCTGAAATACGCGCCGAACGGACAGCCACGGCTGCACAGGTTACGGTACATGCACTGCGCACGGCCGAGCGCGGTCTGCTCCGGCGTGGGCGCGGTGAGGTGGGCGACACGGCCCGGCACCACCTTGCGGCCCGGCCACCTTTTCTCGACCGCCGCCTTCAGGTCCAGCTCGGCGGGCGTGAGGGCCATCGGCGGTTGGAACACGCCGTCGGGCAGGATGTCGAGGCCTTCCATCGAGCCGCTGATGCCCGCGAACCTCTCCACGTGGTCATACCACGGCGCGAGTTCCTCATAGGTGATGGGCCATGGGATCGCGATGCCGTCACGCTCGTTCGCCTCAAGGTCGATCTTGGAGAGCCGGTAGCTCTGCTTGCCCCACATGATGGACCGGCCGCCGGTGTGGTAGCCGCGCATCCAGTCGAAGCGCTTCTCCTCGATGTAGGGATGGTCGATGTCATCCACGAACATCTTGTTCGTCGCGGGCTTGATGGTGTAGCCGGTGCGGTTCTGCTTTTCCTGGCGGGCCAGCATGTCGCGCGGGGTCTTGTTCTGGTAGGACAGCTCCCACGGGGCGCTGTTGGTCGTGTCATAGCCGACGATGTGCTTGAGATCATAGCCGCGCTCCAGCACCAGCGTTTTCAGGCCTTTCTGGCAGAGTTCCTTCGCCGCCCAGCCACCTGAGATTCCGGAGCCGACGACGATGGCGTCATAGGTGTGCTCCGCCTTGCCTTTGGCATTCACATTCATGGGTTCGTTTCGGGGAAAGGGTTCAGACGTAGACCTTCTGGCCGGGTTTCAGTTCGGACGCGGGTTCCCATCTGCCGGGAACCAGGATCCACTCGAGCGCCTGGGTGCCGCCCACTTCGGAATTCACGTAGGTGAACTTCACCAGATCCTTGAACTGGCGGATGAAGACCTTGGTGGTCCCCGCTTTCTTCGACTCCTGCTCCATCGCGGTCAGCAGGCCGACGCGCTCCGCCACCGTGAGCTGGGAGCAGGGTTTCGAAAACTGGTCGGCGGAGCGTTTCTCCACATCGGCCAGGCCGTCGGTGATGATCTTCTGGTCACCCACCTCCAGGCAATCCTGGACGATGAGTTCCAGCCACTGCGGCACGCCGGCGTCGATCGCGCCGGGTGTGTCCGTCTTCGGGATGGTGGTTTCCGAAAGGACGGCCACCAGCGCGCGCTGCTCCGGGGTGAAGAGCTTCAGCTTCGACGCATCGAGCGGCTCGCCGAATTTCGCGAAGGCACTCTCCGGGAGAGTGACGGAGGCGCCGAAGGTCAGCGCCATCATTTTGAGGATTTCCCTGCGTTCCATGGGTTGATTGGGATCGTCCAAGCACTACCCCTCCCGCCATCCGCACGCAAGGACCACGATTGTAAAAGCGCGGCCAGGAGGAGGACACGAAAAAGGCCCGTGACCCTCCACGGATCACGGACCTGATTGAAACAGGGTTCCCTGCGGGGATCACTTCTTGGCGGGCGGGGTCCAGTGCAGGACCTGGCCGTCGGCCTCGAGGCGCGCCTTCAGCTTCTCATAGGAGACCTTCTGGACGGAGACTCCTTCCTTCTGGGAGTGCACGGCGGCGGTCGCCGCGCTCTGGCCCAGGATCATGAACACCGGCTCCATCCGGATGCTGCCGTAGGAGATGTGGCTGGAGCTGACGCAGACCGGCACCAGCAGGTTCTGCACGCTCTTCTCCGGCGGCACGATGGATCCGTAGTCGATCTCGTAGGCACGGCCCACGCCGACCTGGATGTCGCCCTCGTTGCGGGCGTGGCCGTTCTCATCCACGAAGCGGCGGATGTTGTGGGAGTCCATCTGGTAGGAACCCATGCCGATGGACTTCGGCGTAGGCAGCGTGCCCTTCAGGTGATTCTCCGTGATGACGAAGTCGGAGACCATCCGGCGGGCGACGCGGATGTAGAGCTGGTGCGGCCAGTTGTTGTTGTCCTTGAACTCGTCCTTCGCCAGGCCCCAGGTGTTCATCTTGTCCTGGATGTCCTTCGGCACGCGCGGGTCGTGGCAGAGGAACCAGTAGAAGCCTTTCTGGTATTCCTCATGCTCCTTGATGATCTCGCGGCGGCGCTCATAGGAAGCCTCCGGGTAGTCGTGGTTGTAGCCGATGTTGTCGGAGGAAAACGCACCGTGGTTGTTGGTGTCCGTCTTGTGGTTCTGGATGCCGTCGAACTTGCGGAACACTTCCTTCCAGCCTGCCTGGAGATAACGGGCCAGCAGCTCATACTGCATCGGGTCGTATTTCTCCGGCTTCGGGAACGGCACGCGGTTCGGCTCATGGTTCGTCATGCACATTCGGAAGCAGTAGGCCTGGACACCCTTGTCCGCCGCGCCTTCCACACCGGCACCCGCATCCTCGATCCGGGGAACGAGGCCGGACGACTTGTCGCCGGGCTTGATGTAGGGATCAACCGGGAAGTCGAACTGATGCTTGTCCGTCTTGACCGGCTGGTTGCCGTTGAGCGTCTCGTTGTACTGGGCTGACGATTCGCGGCCGACGATGTAGGGCACCTTCGCGGCGGCCATCAGGTCGCCTTCGTAGGTGGTGTCGATGAAGGTCTTCCCGCTGTAGGTTTTGCCGTCGAGGGTCTTGATCGTCGTGATCTTCCCGTTCTCGATGGTGACGCCGTTCTCACGGTCCAGCCAGGCGTCGCGCACCACCTTCAGGTTGTGCTCCTTCACCCAGCCTTCGAAGACGTTCTCCGCGGCATGCGGCTCGAAGATCCACGCGGTACGGTTGGCGCCGTCGATGGCCACGTGGCCCTGGCCCTTGTTGCCGTACTCCTCGCGCTTCTGCCATTTCCAGGCCTCCGGCTTGTCGTAGTGCTGGTAGATCTTCTGGTAGAACTCGCGGGAAACGCCGCCGATGGTTTCCTTCCGGCCGCTGTCCGTGAAGCCGAGGCCCCCGGAGGAAAGGCCGCCCAGATGCTTGTCCGGGGAAACGACGATGACGGAGGCTCCCATCTTCTTCGCCTGGACGGCGGCGGCGATGGAGGCGGACGTGCCGCCGTAGATGATGATGTCCGCGGACTCCTGCGCGTGCAGCGCGCCGGTGGCCAGGAACAAGGGGACAAGGTATCGGTTCAATGGTGTCATAGAGGGTTTTGGTTCAGATCTTCCAGTCGCCGCGGTAGTTCGTGTGCAGCCAGGCAACGTCACCGGTACCATCGGCGAAGGTGTTCTCCGCAGGGTTCCATTTGAAGTTCTTGCCGTGGTAGTATCCGAAATTGAGGAGGTGGCAAGCGATCACCGAACTCGCGCCGATGCCCTCGTGGGCGATGGGCTGCGTGCGGGTGCGCATGGCGGCGGTGAAGTCCGCATAGTGGTCCTTGCTGTTGGTGAGACGGACCTTCGCGTCCTTGAGATACTCGTTCTCCAGCAGGTCCAGCGACGGTGCGAGGCCGGGCTGGTCCGCCTTGTCCCAATGCTTCGCGATGGTCTTGCCATCCTTGATGACCTCGATCTTCCCACGATGCACATGGATCTCGCCGTCCGATCCGAAGAAAGATGCACCCTTGCCGGCGGCGACGTGGGTCAGCTCGCAGCCATCCTCGTAGCGGAGCTTCGCCCCTGCCTTCGCGGTGGCGAAATCCGGCGGCGCGATGACCTCCACCGGGCCGCTCTCGTCGCGGCCCAGCGCCCACTGCGCGATGTCCACGTGGTGCGCGCCCCAGTCAGTGACAAAGCCGCCGCCATACTCGCGGTAGAGGCGCCACATCGGGAAATGGTCGTGCAGCCCGCGCGGCGCGAGGATCGAGTTGTAGGGCCGCATCGGCGCAGGTCCGAGCCACAGGTCCCAGTCGAGGCCCGGCTCCGCCGCTTCCTCCGGCAGGTCGCACGGCACGCCGGGAACACCGAAGGCCGTCTCCACCCGCGTGACCTTGCCGATCACCCCGTTCCTCACCAGCTCGGAGGCGACGCGGAACTCGCGCATCGACCGCTGCATGGAGCCGGTCTGGAACACGCGCTTGTTGTCCCTTACCGCCTTCACCACCGCCACCGCCTCGCGGACGGTCTGCGTGAGCGGTTTCTCGCACATCACATCCTTGCCCGCCTGCACTGCTGCGACGGAGATGATGGCGTGCCAGTGATCCGGCGTGGCGATCACCACGGCGTCGATGTCCTTGCGGTCGAGCAGCTCGCGGAAATCCTTGTGCGCCGTGCAGCCCTTCCAGGCGGTGTTCTGGTTCTTGCCGTAAAAGTCCTCCACCTTCTTCTTCGCGGCCTCGCGCCGGTTGGTGTCCACATCGCACACGGCGACCACCACCACATCCGGCAGGCCCATGAACTTGCCCATCAGGCCCTTTGCCTGCTTGCCGGTGCCGATGAAACCCACGGCGATCTTGCCGTTCGGCGAGTTCTGCGCCCGCAGGCCGGACGGGAGGATGAACGGCGCGAGCGATGCGCCCATGGCGGTGCCGAGGAAGCGGCGGCGGCTGGTGGAAAATATCTCGGGTTTCATGGATGGAGGTGGGTTTGGTGGTTTCTCCGGCATTTCGGCCAAAGTCGCACCTATACGCGGTCGTTGCTCCGATCTTTACGAAAATAAGACAGCGGAATCTTCCCCATCCATCCATAACCCTTCGGGTAGTTGTTGGAAAATCTGACTGATCCTATCTTCCGGCACCTATGAAAAACCTGCCCCTCGGCGTTCTGCGGGTATTCGCGTTGGCCGCCTTCCTCCCTGCATCCGCCAGCGCCGCGATCGTCGCGCACTACACGTTCACCAACGGCAGCTTCGCCTCCACGGCGTTTGCGGGCTACTCCGCGACCACCATCACCGAGACCGGCTTCACCAGCGTGAACACGTCGACGAATGTGCCGGGCAACGGGGCCGCGCGCGCCATCACCCTGGACCAGATCGGCACCACCTTCGGTCCGGACTACTATGAGTTCACCGTGAACACCAATCCCACGGGCGGCACCCTCAGCTTGGGCCAGCTCAGGTTCGCTTACAACGCCAGCGGCGGAGGTACCGGCGTCCCGTCCAGCTACCAGGTCCACTACAACGACCTGTCCGGGACCGCCGGTTTCCAGAACATTTATACTTCCGCCGTCACCCAGGGCACCACCGACCTGACCGCGCTGGTCGACCTTTCCGGCGCCGCCTTCCAGAATCTCACCTCCGGCATCACCTTCCGGATCTATGTGGCCGACACCGGCAACGACAACAACGGCGTCAGCGTCCGCATCGACGACATCATCGTGGACACCGTCCCCGAGCCCGGTGCCGCCCTGCTCGGCCTCGCAAGTCTCGGCGGGTTCCTTGTGCGCCGCCGGCGCTGAGGGATCGGTCATGAGCCCGTCCAATGCAGCAGGGCCCGCCCCCCGGAGGGACCTGCGTTGGGCGGGCAAGCCGGGCGGCTCCCCCGGCCCCGGGATTTTCCCTAGGCAGAAAAGCTTTCCGTGCTAGCGTCACGACCATGCTGCATCGAATCGTCATTCCCGCATTTGTCATGGCCGCCACCGCCTACGCCGCCGACATCACCAAGATCCCGTTCAACGACGCGTCCGGCAAAGCCACTTCCCTCGACGCCTACAAGGGCAAGGTCGTGCTCATCGTCAACGTCGCCTCGAAGTGCGGCAACACCCCACAGTATGAAGGCCTGGAGGCGACCTACCAGAAATACAAGGACCAGGGCTTCGAGATCCTCGCCTTCCCCTGCAACGACTTCGGCGGCCAGGAGCCGGGCACCATCGAGGAGATCCAGAAGTTCTGCTCCACGAAATACTCCGTGACCTTCCCGCTGATGGAAAAGGTCAGCGTCAAGGGTGAGGACCGGCACAAGCTCTACGAGGAACTCACCGGTGAGAAGGGCGCCTTCCCCGGTGATGTGAAATGGAACTTCGGCAAATTCCTCATCGGCCGCAACGGCAAGCCCATCGCCCGCTTCGAGCCGAAGACGCTCGTCACCGGCCCGGAAGCGACCGAGGCGATCGAGAAGGCACTGAAGAAGAAGTCCTGATCGTTTCTTGTTTCCTCTGATCCGATTTCATAGATACCGGGAAACCATGAAGGTCTCCCGGTATCTTTTTTTATCAGCGCTGCTATTCCTCGCCACCGGGAGACTTGTTGCGGAAATTTCCGCGGTCCCGCATCCCGCCGCGCCCATCGATGCGAAGCGGACCGTCGTCTGGTCACCACTGTTCCAAGCGACGTGGGACCAGATCAAGACGGAGACAGGCCCCCTGCTCACCGTCTCTCCGGAGAATGAGATGATCTCGCGGCTGGAGGGGTTCAAATGGAACGCCGCCGCCACGATGCCCGACGGGTCATGGAAGACATGGAGTGGCCCGGCCACCTCAGAATTCCTTGCGACGGTCAACCGGGAGGCTGCCGCTCTGGCAGGTGATCCGGAAGGGCCGTTCAAGATCGATGACAATCCTCCTCCCGGCAGGTTGATGGCGTTCGGCCTCCTCGATCATGAGGTGGAGTTCTTCCGTGAACTGGCCCGCGCCAAATCCATCCCGCTGAAATTCCAAGCGGGAGGACAGGAAACCGAGGTCTGCTTCTTCGGTGCCAGGGACGGACACTCCGCCATCCGCGTCCTGTCGTGGCAACCGGCGGAACGATCCCATGCGGTCCAGATCCGGTGCAAGGATGCTGACGATTCCGTCATCCTCTATCTACCTCCCGCCGCCTCCGACTTTGACACGGCGAGCATGAGGATCAGGTCATTGCTGGAGCGCAAAGGAGCCGACATACCGGAATCCGAAGTGATCCAGTATCTCTACAAAGGGGACCAGATCCGCATCCCCTACCTGACCCTGGAGTCCAAGGCGGAGTTCAGCGGCCAGCTCGGAGGCCTCATCGACTTCGAGCGGATGAAAGCGATGACCGTCGTCCAGGCGAGCCAGCTCACCCGCTTCAAGCTCCATGAAAAAGGAGCGAGGGTCCGGTCCGAAACCACCATCGCAATGGACCCATTCGGAGGCCCTCCGGAACCCAAGCCACCAAGGGCCTTCATCTACGACCGGCCGTTTTTCGTGTTCATGTGGAAAAAGGATGCCGCATGGCCCTACTTCGGCGCATGGATCGGGGACAGCTCCGCGATGGAGAAATGGACCGGCCCGGCGAAGGATTGATTCCGGCCTTGATCCGGAGCGCCGCGCGGTGCTCTTAGGACGACTGATGCGGCTCAAGATCCTCGCCCTGCTTTTCTCCGCCCTTCCGCTGGCCTCCATCCAGTCGATGGCCGCCCCATGGACCGGGACCATCCCGGAAAATTTCGGCGTCCAGCTCAAGGGACCGGACATGAACGTCGGGACACTGGATCAGGTGCAGGCACTGGGTCTGAAGTGGGTCCGCCGCGGCTGCATCTGGGAGGGCGTGGAGAAGGAAAAGGGCGTTTATGATTTCTCCCGCTACGAGGCTTTCGTGAAGCTCTGCCAGGAACGGGGGCTGAAGGTCATCACCCCCATCACCTTCAACAACAAGCTCTACGGCCACGTGAAGGATGAGCCGGGCCGCACCGCCTATGCGAAGTATGCGGCGGCGCTGGCATCCCACTTCAGGGGGCAGGGCATCCACTTCGAGATCTGGAATGAGCCGAACACGAAAACCTTCTGGGGCGGCCATGGCAAGAAGGGCAACTCCGAGGCCTACGCCATCGAATACACCAATCTGGTGAAGGCGACGATCCCCGCCATGCGGGCGGCGGATCCGGACTGCGTGATCCTCGCGGGTTCCGTTTCCAACATGTGGACGGAATCCTACAAGTGGATGGAGTTCTGCTTTGCCCACGGGATGCTGGATGCCGGCTTCGACGTCTGGTCCGTCCATCCCTACGGCCTGAAATCCCCGGAGGACTACATCGAGGCTTACGCCCACATGCGCGGGCAGATGGTCGCGGCGGGCGGCAAGCCTGACATCCGCCTGATGAACTCCGAGCGCGGCTTTCCCATCGGCAAGGCGGAGGGCCATGCAGGCGGCGACGCCGCGATGGCCTACGATTACCAGGCCTGGCATCTCGTCCGCCAGTACCTCATCGACATGCTGGAGGGAGCGGAGGCCACCATCTGGTACGAATGGTCCGGCAAGGAAGGCTTCGCCCTCCACCGTGACGGCGAACCGACGCCCGCCCTCAACGCGTGCAAGGAACTCATCCGCCAGCTCCGCGGCTATCGGCTGGAGAAGCGGATCCCCACGGAGCAACCGCGTGATTTCATCCTGAGCTTCACGGATGGCAAGGGAGGGGTGAAGCTGGTGGCCTGGACCGCACCACCCGCCATGCAGTCCCCGGACAAGATCACCCCGCATGAAGTCCTGATCCCCGTCGGAAAGAAGGGAGCCGTCACCGTCCACGATCTCTTCGGAAAGGAAAGCAAGGTGGAGGCCGGGGACACCGGTCTTCCGCTGCGCCTCACCGGTGCCCCGCAGTATATCACCACCGGCGGGTAGGGAAACCGATTCGCAACGGAAAACGCGTGCATCGCCCGTCCCTTCATGAAAGCTCCGGCGCGTGAACGGACGCGCGGTGCAACTGGATGGCCTGAGGGCGGTGGCGATGATCGTCATCGCCTGGGACCACTGGACGCACGACCTGCTGCCGCGGATCTTTCCCGCGGAGATCTTCCTGTTCCTCTTCCTCGTTCTTACCGGCTTCCTCATCACCGGCTCCCTGCTGCGGGAGCGGGAGCGCGGGGAGGCCTCCGGCGGGAGTTGGAAGTGGCGATCGATGAAGGTCTATCAGATCCGCCGCGGCCTGCGGATCCTCGCCCCGTACTACGCCGCGCTCTTTTTCGCGTGGATCGTCCGCGCGCCGGATGTCTGGCCCGGCCTGCCGTGGTACGTTTTCCATGTCTCGAACATCCGCATGGCGCTGGCCGGGATGTGGCCTTCCGGCAGCGCCCACTTCTGGTCACTGGCGATGCAGCAGCAGTTCTACCTGCTGTGGCCGTTCGTCATCTGGTTCCTGCCGAAGCGGCTGATCCTTCCCGCCGTGATCCTCATCACCGCCATCGCCCCCATCACGCGGTGGTTCGAGCCGCAGCTCAGCGCCTACATCGCCTGGCCGGACAAGTTGCTGTGGGCGGCCTTCGACTACTTCGGACTCGGCGCGCTGCTGGCCATCGCCGTTTCCAAGGGGATGACGATGGAAAGCCGTCCGCTCAGGATCGCAGGCGTGCTGTCGCTGTTCGCCTATCTCTACCTCTTCATCGGCCACGACATGGGCTGGCCCACCTTCAGCCTGCGCGTCGTCCAGCAGACCTTCCTCTCCGTCTTCCTCTGCTCCCTGGTCGCCACCGCCATCGTCGGCTTCGGCGGCTGGCCGAAGAGGCTCCTGGAACAGCCCACCCTGCTGAAGATCGGCGCGCTTTCCTACGGGATCTACCTCTACCACAACCTCGCCCCGCTCGCGGCGGGCAAGATCCTGCCCTTCCTCTGGTTGAGCGACCACTTCGACAACGCCATCGGCACCTCGCTGAAGATCCTATCCTACGCCGTCATCACCTGGTTGCTCACGCTCGCGTCGTGGAAATGGATCGAAAAACCGCTGCAGGAAGTACGCGCGAAAATCCGGCCGGATCAGCGCAAAGGTGTTTGAAATCATTGGCTTCCAACGAAATCCGGAAGCCGTAAATGTTTGAGTTTTGGTATGAATCGAGCAACATCCCGCCCGGCAGACGCCTGATTCCAGCCACCCACCCACGCCATGCCCCAGTCCTTTCTCCCCAAGCCCTTCGCGCACAACTACGAGATCGCCCCCGAGTATGCGAAGAGCGCCGTCTATTTTTCTTCCGAGTTCGCGATCGACCAAAGCTTCAAGATCTACTCCGGGGGCCTCGGCTTCCTCGCCGGTTCCCACATGCGCGCTGCCGCGGGCCTGAAGCAGAACCTCGCCGGCATCGGCATCCTCTGGACCTACGGTTACTACAACCAGGTCCGCGGTGAGGACAACGAACTGGCCGTCCAGTTCCGGAAGAACTCCTACGCCTTCCTCCAGGACACCGGCATCCGCTTCACCGTCCCGGTCCACGGCCATGCGGTGTGGGTGAAGGCCCTCTACCTGCCCGGTGACATCTTCAACACCGTGCCCATGTTCTTCCTCAGCACGGACATCGAGGAAAACGACTACCTTTCCCGTGCGATCACGCACCGCCTCTACGACAACGACCCTCTGCGCCGGATCGCCCAGTACATCATCCTCGGCGCGGGCGGCGCACGCCTGCTGGATGAACTCGGCGTGGATCCGGAAGTCTGGCACCTGAATGAGGCACACGGCCTCTCCGCCGCATTCCATGTCTATGACAAGTTCCGCAAGGTGGACGAGGTGAAGAAGCGCTTCATCTTCACCACCCACACCCCGGAGGAAGCGGGCAACGAGAAGCACGACTTCAACCTGCTGCGCGACTTCTCCTTCTTCGGCTCCATCACCGGCGACGAGGCGCGGAAGATCACCGGCATCGAGGGGGATGTCTTCAACCACTCGCTCGCCGCGCTGCGCCTGAGCCACAAGGCGAACGGCGTCTCGAAGCTGCACGGCGAGGTCTCCCGCCAGATGTGGAAGGACTACCCGGATATCTGCGGGATCGACCACGTGACCAACGCCCAGAACAAGAAATACTGGGCGGACCACGGACTGGAGGCCGCCCGCAACAACGGCGACACGGAATGCCTCAGCAACCGCAAACGCGAGCTGAAGGAGCGCCTTTTCCGCACTGTCGCGGACCAGACGGGCAAGATCTTCAAGCCGGACGTGCTGACCATCGTCTGGGCCCGCCGCTTCGCCGGCTACAAACGCCCGGACCTGATCACCCGCGACATCCGCCTTTTCCGCGAGATGCTCAACCACCCGCAGTATCCCGTGCAGGTGATCTGGGCCGGCAAGCCGTATCCCTTCGACTACAGCGCGATCAATACCTTCAACCACCTGATCAACCTGACGAAGGACTACCCGAACGCGACGGTCCTCACCGGCTACGAGCTGGATCTTTCCCGCCAGTTGAAGACGGGCTCCGACGTCTGGCTGAACAACCCCGTCGTCACCCGTGAGGCGTCCGGCACCTCCGGCATGACCGCCGCCATGAACGGCTCCGTCAACTTCTCCACCTACGACGGCTGGGTCTGCGAGTTCGCCAAGGACGGCGTGAACTCCTTCATCATCCCGCCCGCAGATCCGCACCTGTCCCCGGAGGACCGGGACCGCTATGACATGATGGGCTTCTACGAAGGCCTCACCCAGAAGATCCTGCCGCTCTACTACGGCAACCCTGAAGGGTGGAACCAGCTCGTGCTGAAGTCCATGAACGATGTGGTGCCGTTCTTCGACGCCGACCGCATGGGGGACGAGTATTACAAGAAGATGTACGCCTGACTCTTTTCTCCGAAACCCATCATGTCCCAAGCCTCCCTGCTGGAGCGGCTCTCCGCCATCGTCGGCCCTGACAAGGTGTCCGTTGCCTCCGCCGTGCTCGAATCCCACTCCACGGACAAATGGTACGCCAGCCATCCTCCGGATGTGGTGGTCTTCGCGGAATCGACCTCGGATGTGTCCGCCGTGATGAAATTCGCCTCGGAGCACCGGATCCCGGTCACCACCCGCGGCGCGGGCTACGGCTATGTCGGGGGATGTGTGCCGCTCCACGGCGGCATCGTCCTGTCCACCGCACGGATGAACCGGATCCTGGGCATCCACCCGGAGGATGGCGTCGCCATCGTCCAGCCCGGCGTCATCACCGGGGATCTCCAGAAGGCGGCGAACGACATGGGCTGGGAATACCCGCCGGACCCCGCCTCGCTGAAGGACTGCTCCATCGGCGGGAACATCGCCACCAACGCGGGCGGCCCGCGCTGCCTGAAGTACGGCGTGACCCGTAGCTACGTGCTGGGCCTGGAGGTGGTGCTGGCCAACGGCGATGTCCTCCGCACCGGCGGACGCCTGCACAAGAACAAGACCGGCTTCGACCTCATCGGCGCGTTCACCGGCTCGGAAGGCCTGCTGGGCGTCGTGACGGAGGCCACCCTGCGCATCATCCCGAAACCGGCCAGCCGTGCGATGCTGGCCGCCATCTTCCCGGACTTCCCCATGGCCGCCGCCGCCGTGCAGGCCATCCTCAACAGCGGGCACCTGCCCTCCGCGCTGGAGATCACCGACACCTTCACCCTGGCCGCCGCGCGCAGGAAGCTCGGCCCGGATGTGTTCCCGGAAGGCAACGCCCACCTCATCGTGGAGATCGACGGCAGGCCCGCCGCCGTGCTGTCAGAGCTGGAGGAACTCCACGCGCTCCTGCTTTCGCTCGGCGCGACCTTCATCGAGCGCGCGCCCGACGAGGCCTCCTGCGAACGCATCTGGAAGCTCCGCCGCGAGTTCTCCTTCTCCCTGCGCGACACCGGCCTGACCAAGCTCAACGAGGACATCGTCGTCCCGCGCTCGAAGCTGGTGGAGCTGGTGAACTTCGCCCGCGGGCTGGAGGCGGAAACCGGCATCGCCGTCGCCTGCTTCGGCCATGCCGGGGATGGCAACATCCACACCAACCTGATGGTCGCGGACTACCAGGACCCCGTCATCCGCACGAAGGCGGACGCCGCGCTCGACCTGCTTTTCAAATGGGTCCTCGAACAGGGCGGTGCCATCACCGGCGAGCACGGCGTGGGCATCGCGAAGAAGCCATGGATCCGCCAGGCCCTCGGCGAGACATCCATGGCTACCCACCTCGCGCTGAAAAAAGCCCTCGATCCCCAGGGCATCCTCAATCCGGGCAAGTTCCTGGATTTCTGAATGGCGAAGCCCATGGCTGCGGCGTCCCGCCGCAGGCCGTGATTGTGGCGTCTCGCCTCAATTCTTTCCCGGATCTGCTGCCATCAAATCGGGAGACCTTCCGCATCCGCCAAATTGGCATCCGGCTCCCTCAGAACGATGGCGGGACGCCATCGCCACGGCCTGCGGCGGGACGCCGCAGCCACAGTTCCCATCCTATTTCAAGCCCTGCAACGCCTTCCAGTCCGCGTCCGTCAGGCAGCAAGGGTCATTCGCCACCAGATGGCCCGGCGCGATCTCCTTCAGCGAAAGATCCATCCCGATGGTTTCCTCATAGCGGGGATGCTTGATCCGGTGGCCGAAGGCACTGCCCGCGGGCGGGTCGATCGGCGACGGCACATCCCCTTCCAGCAGGATCTTCTTCCGCTGCGCGGTAGGGTCCGGTGATGGGATCGCGGAGAGCAGTGCCTTGGTGTAGGCGTGGCGCGGATCACGGTAGATCACCTCCGCGGTCGCGAGTTCCACGATCTTGCCCAGATACATCACCGCCACACGGTCGCTGATGTGCTTCACCACGGAGAGGTTGTGGGCGATGAAAAGGTAGGAAAGTCCGAAGTCCTTCTGCAGCTCCACCAGCAGGTTGAGGATCTGCGACTGCACGGAGACATCCAGCGCGGACACCGGCTCGTCGCAGATGATCAGCTTCGGCTTCAGCGCGAGCGCCCGCGCGATGCCGATGCGCTGCCGCTGTCCGCCGGAAAACTCGAACGGGTAACGCTCCGCGGATGCCGCCGGCAGGCCCACCCGCTCCAGCAGCTCGTCCACCCACTTCTTCCGCTCCGCGCGGTTGCCCAGGCCATGGACTTGATACGGCTCCGTCAGCAACGCGCGCACGCTCATGCGCGGGTCCAGCGATTCCACCGGATCCTGGAAGATCATTTGGAAATCCCGCCGCAGCGGACGCACCCGTCCCTGCCGCAGGTGGGAAATCTCGCGCCCCTCGAACTGGATGGTCCCCGCCGTCGGTTTCAGCAGGCGCACGAACGCTTTGCCGAGCGTGGACTTTCCGCAACCGGACTCCCCCACCAGGCCCAGAGTCTCACCCGGCCTGATGGCCAGCGAAACGCCATCCACCGCCTTCACCGATCCCTTCTGCCGGTACAGCACCCCTCCGCGGACCGGAAAGTGGACCCGCAGATCGTTGACGGAAAGTATGGGATTCTCACTCACGGTTCGTAGCAGAAGGGACAGGTTTCCACCCAGTGGCCGGGCGATACTTCCTCGAATCTCGGGCGCTCGCGCGTCCCGCGGTCGGTGCGGCCCATGCGCTGGCAGAAGCGGCAGCCGTGGGCGTGGTCACCCAAGCCCGCCACCATGCCGGGGATGGTGGCCAGCACCGACTTCGGCGGTGTCTCCAGCGTCGGGATGGAGGCCAGCAAGCCCTTGGTGTAGGCGTGCAGCGGCCGCTCGAAAAGTTCCTTCGCCGGGGCCTTCTCACACACCCGCCCGGCATACATCACCACCACCTCGTCGCACGTCTCCGCGATGACGCCCAGATCGTGGGTGATCAGGATGGTGGACATGCCGCTTTCCTTCTGGAGCCGGTCGAGCAAGTCGAGGATCTGTGCCTGCACGGTGACATCCAGGGCGGTCGTCGGCTCATCCGCGATCAGCAGCGACGGCTTGCAGGCCAGCGCCATCGCGATCATCACGCGCTGGCGCATGCCTCCGGAAAGCTGGTGCGGGTAGTCCATCATCCGCCTTTCCGGTGCGGGGATGCGCACGTGGTCCAGCATCTCGATGGAGGCCTCCCACGCCTCGCGCTTCGACATCTTCGTATGCAGTCGGAGCACCTCGCTCACCTGCCGGCCGATCCGGTGCACCGGGTTGAGCGCCGTCATCGGCTCCTGGAAGATCACGCCGATCTCCCCTCCCCGCACCCTCCGCATCTCGCGCTCGGAGGCGTGGGTCAGGTCATGGCCGTTGAAGTGGATGTCACCGCCAAGGATCTTCCCGGCAGGTTGCGGCAGCAGGCCGACGATGGACATGGCGGTCACGCTCTTGCCACAGCCAGACTCCCCGACAATACCCACCGTCTTGCCCCTCGGCACGGTGAAGGACACCTGGTCCACCGCACGCAGCAGACCCCGCTCCGTTTCAAAGGAAACGATGAGCTTGTCCACTTCCAGGATGTTGTCGCTCGGTTCGCTCATGGTTGGTCGGTTTCCGGCGGATGAACCACGCGGTTCACTTCAGGGAAAGTTTTTCCGGAGCGCCGCGCTTCCTGGGTTTCCTTCTGCACGTCCTCATCGATCCAGTAGCAGTAGCCCTCGTGCGGTTCATAGGACAGCGCGGGCGCATAGTGCGTCTCCGCGGAGTCCGGCCACCTCACCCACCGCCAGGAACCCACGCGCTGGAACTCCGTGGTGAAAGAGGGCAGGAAAATGGCCTCGTCATGGATGATGTGCTGCAGCTTCTTCGACGCCTCCGCCAGCTCCTTCTCCGTCAGCGCATCGCGCACGGTGAGCGAGAGTGCATCCGTGTCCGGGCGGCTCCAGACGAAGAGGTTGTTGGTGTTCGGCTTCGGATTGCCCTTGTCGTCGAAGGCGAAGGTGGAGTGGAGGAACTGGAAGTAGGTCGGCGTCGGCGGGGTCGTGTTCCAGCCGGAGAAGTTCATCTCATGCTGCTTCTGCATGACCTTCCGGTAGACCACCGTGCTTTCCAGCCCGTCCAGACGCAGGTCGAACCCGCACGCCTTCGCGTCCTCCTTCAGGATGGCGAGGATGCGGTCGTAAAGGGGGATGGTCGGATAGGTGATGGAAACGGAGAGCTTCTCCCCGCCCGGTTTCTTCAGGATGCCGTCCGGCCCTTCCTCCGTGTAGCCCGCCGCCCGGAAGGCCTCCCGCGCCTGCTGCACGGAATATGGACGCGCCCTGATGGACGGATCGCTGAATTTCCCGAAGCCCTGGTTGAAGGACTGGAGGCGCGAGTAGTCCCCGCGGAAGACCACCTCGATGACCTTCTGCCAGTTCATCGCATGGTGGATGCCGATGCGCACGTCGCGGTTGTCCAGCGGTGCCTTGGTGACGTTCATGTAGAACCCCCGTGGGATCCGCGGGTAGCGGTTGAAGACAGTCGCCCTCTCGATGTAGCCGTCATACACCGGCGGCATCTCGGACTTCTCATACCAGAACTGCGGCTGGGTCAGCAGGTAGGTGTCCAGCTCCCCCGCCCGGAACAGCTCGAACGCCTTGGAGTCCTCACGCACCAGCGTGGTCACCATCTTGTCGGGGTTGAAACGGTATTTGTAGTACTTCCGGTCCTTCGCCCACCAGTTCTTCACCCGTGTCTGGGTGATGGAGGCACCTTTCACGATGTCCTCCGGCCGCACCTCATACGCGCCGGTCGTCGGAGGGAATCGCCACTGGTAGCGGTCCGCGTAGTCGGGGCCGTATTCCCTGTAGAACTTCGGCGAAGCCGGACTGATCGTGCCCGCCAGCGCCGCCGCATAGAGCTTCGCCTCCGACAGGGTCACCGAAAGGACGTCATCCCCATAGGTGATCACCTGCGCGTAGTTCTCGCGGTAGAATTCCTTGGTGTAGGGATTCACGACGTTGTCGGAGGCGCGGGTATAGATGTCCAGCAGGACGTCCTTCGCATACACCTTCTCCCCGTCGGAGTAGGTGGCTTCCGGATCGATCCTGAAATAGACCGTGCGGCCGTCAGTGGACGTCGCCCATTCACACGCCACACCGGGGATCACCTTCGTCGTGGTGGGGTGCAGCGTGACCAGCGGCAGGTCGATGTTGTCGTAAAGGTCGCCGCGGAAGGAGTGGTTGGAGTTCGGCCCGAAGGGACGCAGCGTCGGAGGGAAGGACAGGTCCAGGAAATGCCGCCGGATCACCCCGCCTTTCTTCGCCCGCGGGTCACCGATCTCAGGCTCGTCCAGGCCCTTCTCCCAGACCAGATCCGCCGGCACGTCCGCCGGAGTGCGGAACTGGAAGAAGTCCCCCAACGACTGCCGGAACTCCAGCTTCGCCATGTCCCGCCGGGCGGCTTCGAGCTGCGCCTCCAGCGACGGCTTCTTGTCTTCCGGCGCGGACGCCAGCGCGGCGATGGTTTTGTCCAGCTCCACCTGGGCGTCCGCCTTCTTCTTCTCCAGCCATCCCGCGATGTGCTTGTTGTAGACCGGCACCCATGCGTCGAAGCCCAGCGTGCGCTCCACCTCCGCCGTCTCCTGACGGCACCCGGTGAGCGTCAGCGGAGCGACCGCCGCGGCTGCCAGCGCGAGTATGAGCGGGAGGGACTTCATCAACGGTAGTAGGTGTATTTCTTGGGATCGAACGCCTCACGGACCGCCTCCCCCACGAAGGTGATGAGGACCAGCATGGAGACCAGCGCCACGAAGGTCGCGCTCACCAGCCAGGGTGCGGAAAGGTTCGCCAGGCCGTCGTTGAGCAGTTTGCCCCACGAGGCATACTCCGGAGGCAGGCCGAAGCCGAGATAGTCGAGCGCGGTGAGCGCGGAGATCAATCCCGAGAACGTGAACGGGACGAGCGTGACGATGATCGAGATGGTGTTCGGCAGGAGGTGGCGGAACAGGATCCGGGACGTGCCAGCACCAATCACCCGCGCGGCGGAAATGTAGTCGCGCTCCCGCTCGCGGTAGATGGTCGTGCGCAACAACGTCGCGATGCCCATCCAACTGAAAATCACGAGGATGAAGAGGATCATGCCCAGCCCTTTCAGGTCCTGGGGCACCACGCTGGAAAAGATGATGATGATGAACAGGAACGGCATGTTCTCGAACACCTCGATGATGCGGTGGATGATGATGTCCACCCAGCCGCCGAAGTATCCCATGAGCATGCCCAGGGTGATGCCGACCAGGTAAATCGCCGGCAGGAACAGCAGGGCGGCCTTGAAGTTCACCTGGAGCCCGCCGTAGAGGTAGGCCACCATGTCATAGCCTTGGGACGTGGTGCCGAGGAAATTCCCGGTGTCCGGGGTGGGCGGGGCGGGATGATACTTCACCGCCCGCGGCTCGCTGCTTTCCACGGCCAGGAACTCTTCCTTTCCTCCCTCTCCGTTGAACTTATCAGAGACCGGCGCTCCGTCCTGGAACTCCCCGCTGTACAACTGCGCCCCCTCCTTGTCCCAGCCATCCACCGGACCGTTGAACTTGCCGTTCCGCATCGTGTAGCGGAGGTGGATCTTCGAGTCCTCGATGTCGTAGTAGCGGGCCGCCAGTCCGAAGTACGGCTTGTCGCCACGACCTTCATAGTAGATGCCGTCCCGCAGCTCCAGCGGGCGCGAGCGTGGGGCGAGCGTGTCCCCGGTGGGATCATACGGGACCGGCGGCAGGATCACCTTCCCCTTGCCCGTGGCCGCGAAATGCCGCTTCAGGTCCCGGTAGTTCGCCGGGGCCTCCGCGCTTTCGCCATCCATCCCGAAGTCCTTGTTCTTGAACTCCTTCGCGACAAAGGCAGGGAAAATCCAGCGGCCCTCATACTTCACCGCCAGCGCCCTCTTTCCGACCAGCGACTGGTCCAGCAGGGCGAGGACCGCGAGGAAAACCAGAATGATGAGGGAGTAGTAGCCACGCTTGATTTCACGGAAACGCTTCATCCGCCGCCGGATGACCGGATCCCCCGGACCGCCGGTGAAGGAGCGGCTGACCATCACCACGCCCACCAGCACCAGCAGCGCCGATGCCGCCCAGCCGAACCATGGCACCGACTCCGCATGCAGCCACGGCACCTCACGGCTGACCGTGAAAAACCAGCGCGCCGTCGGAAAGGCGATCCCCTTCACTTCACCGGCGATGGCGAGCGCTCCGAGGAGGGTGAAGAAGAAACCGATCGCGCGCATGGGGTTAGTCGAACTTGATCCGGGGATCTACCATCGCGACGAGGAAGTCGGAGATGATGTTGCCCAGCAGCAGCAGGAAGGCGGACACCGTCAGCGTGCCCATGATCACGGGCATGTCCCGCTCGATGATGGATTGGTACTGGAGCAACCCGAAGCCCTGGATGTCGAACACGCGCTCGATCAGCATGGAGCCGCCGACGAAGATGGAGGTCAGCCCGCCGAGGCTGGTCGCGATGGGGATCATCGAGTTGCGGAACGCGTGCTTGAACACCGCGCGGCGGAACCCGGCCCCCTTCGCCACCGCAGTCCGCACGTAGTCCGCGGCCAGGTTGTCCATCAGCGTGTTCTTCGTCAGCATGGTCAGCATGGCAAAGCCGGACACCAGGTAACAGATCAACGGCAGCACCGTGTGGTGGGCGATGTCCTTCACCTGGTCCCAACGGTTCATTTCACCGAAGTCCGCGCTCGTCAGGCCGAACAGCGGGAACAGGTTCGCCCGCGCGCCCAGGTGAACCAACAGAATGGCCCCCAGCGCGAAGCCCGGGATGGAATAGCCGATGAAGATCAGCACGGAGGAGGCGGAATCAATAAAGGTCCGGTGCTTCAGCGCCTTCAGGATCCCGAGCGGGATGCAGACGACGTAGATGATGACCGAGGAAAGCAGGCCGAAGTAGAGGGCCACCGGCATCCGCGCGAACATCATGTCCACCACCCGGTCCTGATAGATCAGCGAACGCCCCAGGTCCCCCTGGAGCAGTCCGGAAACCCTCGACTGATAGACAACGGCGCGCGGCGCATATCCCGGCGTCTCCTTCGCCTTGGTGTTCCGCCGGAGGTAGCGGTCCTTCCGGTCCTGCTCCGTCTCCAGCCGCACCTGCCAGTTCTCGGAGGAAAGCGGCTTGCCCGTTTCCGCGAAGGTCGCGGAGACAACCTTGTCCCCATCCCGCTTCACGTTCACCACCCGGCCGTCGCCGCTCAGGACCACCTGGGCCACCGTCTCAGCATCCGGCTGCCCGCCGATCATCTCGTCCGTCGCGCCGCCAAACTCCTTCTTTGAAATCCGGATCTCCCTCGGGACGATCCCCAGCCACTGGCCGTAGGCGGCCAGAGTCGGCTTATCCAGGCCGAACTGCTCCTCCAGCTCCTCGAGCTGCTCGTCGCTCAGCCCGCTCTGCGCGTTGCTGCCCGTCGTCTTTCCCCCGCCCTTCTCCGCCGCCGCCTGCGCCTGCTGCAGCATGCGGTCCATCGGCCCGCCGGGCACGAACCGCGTGATCGTGAAAACCAGCAGCGTGATCCCGATCATCGTCGGTATCATCAGCAGCAGTCGTCTGATAAAATAGGCTTTCACGCGGGCGTCGCATCACTCTTTACCCCTCATCCGTTGCGGTGCAAGTCCGGACGACACTTCTATCAGCGCCGCCGCCCTTGGAATCGTTGGATTTTCTTCTCTCCGGTCGAACCGTGGTCATGGCATCTGTCTCCTCCCTTCCATCTGGGGACACCGTGATATGGAATTGCAGCCCGCATGAGGTTGGGGCAGATTCCTCACGCATGTCTGGAAACGACAACAGGGAAACGGAATGGGATGTCATCATCATCGGTGGCGGCCCCGCGGGATCGACGGCAGCCACCACGCTCGCGCAGGCGGGACGGCGGGTGCTGGTGCTGGAAAAGTCGAAGTTCCCCCGCTTCCACATCGGTGAGTCGCTCCTTCCGTATAACCGACGCATTTTCAACGAGCTGGGCGTTTGGGGCAAGATCGAGTCCGCGGGCTTCACCACCAAGCGGGCGGCCCAGTTCATCCTCGGCGACGACACCCGCGGCAACCGCCTGGATTTCTCCAAAGGTTCCTTCACCGAATATCCGCAGGCGGTGCAGGTGGAGCGGTCGAAGTTCGACAAGATCCTCCTGGACCACTCCCGGGAAGCCGGGGCGGACGTGGCGGAGGAGTGCATGGTCACCGACTACCGCATCGAAAAAGACCGCGTCGTCCTCAAGTACCGCTCGCTCGACCTGGCCGACCATGAGGTCACCGCGCGCTACCTCATCGACGCCAGCGGTTTGAACAATTTCACCGCAAACAAGGAGAAGCTCCGCCGCTACTACCCCACCCACAGGAAGCTGGCGATCTTCGGCCACTTTTCCAACGTGTACATGCCCAAGGGGGAACACGAGGGGGACATCCTCATCATCCGCCGTGAGCGTTCCTGGGTGTGGATGATCCCGCTGGAGGAGAACAAGACCAGCGTCGGCCTGGTCATCGACGCGGCGGACTTCAAAGCACTCGGAAAGAAGCCGCCGGAAGTCTTCGCCGATGCCATGGCGGACACCCCCGCCGTCGCCAAGCGCTTCGCGAACGCGCAGTCGCTGGACCAGTTCCACGTCATCAATGATTTCTCCTACAAGAACGACATCCTCGCCTCGCCCCGCCTGCTGCGCGTGGGGGATGCCTCCGGCTTCATCGACCCCATGTTCTCCAGCGGCGTGATGCTGGCGATGACCTCCGGCCAGCAGGGCGCGCAGGCCATCGACGCCGCGCTGAAGAAGGACGACCCGCTGTCCGCGGAGATGAAGTTCTACGAAAAGGACAACCGCCGCCGCATCGCCATCTACTGGGAGTTCATCGAGAACTTCTACCGTCTGCACTTCGCGCAGATCTTCTTCCAGCCCTACAACCGCTGGGGCATGGTCTGCTCCATCAACGCGGTGCTGGCCGGGCGCACCAGCCTGTCCTGGGCGGTCCGGTGGCGCCTCCGGGCGTTCTTCCTCCTCGCTTGGCTCAACAAATACATCCCCATCGCGAAGCGCATCGACGTCCGGTGAGGCCGCCGCTCACTTCGCGGCGATGAGGCCTCTCCTCCGGCTGAAAGGAAAGAACCGGAAAGCGGGGAAGCCCGCCGTCCGGTCCACATTCAAGTCCCGGCGGATCAGGCCGATCCGCCCTGCCGGGTTACTTCGCCGCGGGCGCCCAGCGCACCGCATCCGCGATGACGTGGCCGTTCGTGTCCTTGTTCGAGATGGTGAGCGATGAGGACTTGCCCGCCTTGAAGCTGCCGGAGTGGATCTTCACCCAGCCGCCTTTGTTGCGCTGGTCCACCTTGACGGACTTCTTGCCATCCGCTCCGGTGATCTCCACCGGCACGTTGGTGGCGCGGTTGCCGTTCTTCCTCCAGGTCAGATAGACGTCGTAGTTGCCGTCCTTCGGCAGGTCCGGGGTATAGGTGATGCTCTTGGTGCCCTTGCCATCGTTGTTGTCGTGGAGGTAGCCGCCCGCGACCGCTTCCGTCCATTCGCCGGTCTTGGACGCGGCCTCGTCATCGACCTCGATGCCCGCCGGGGCCATCGCCTTTTCCTCCTCCGTGAGGGGAGGGGCGTCCCAGACGAGGATCTGCTTGTCCGCGAGCAAGCGCTCCTTCAGCTTCGCATAGTCCACCTTCTGCACGGCGCTGCCGGAGTCGATGGCCATCGAGGCCGCGGTTCCCGCCGACTGGCCGAGGATCATGAACACCGGCTCCATGCGGATGGAACCGTAGGCCATGTGGGAGGAGGAAAGACACACGCTGACCAGCAGGTTCGCGCACTCGCTCTCCTTCGGCACGATGCTGCGGTAGCTGATGGAATACGGACGCGGAGTGCGCACCTGCACGTCGCCCTCGTTGCGCACCGCACCGTCGATGACCACGCGCTGGCAGTTGTGGGAGTCCATGGTATAGGCGGCCAGGCCGACGGAGTCCTCCGGAATCTTCCGCGAGGTGCACTCATGCTCGGTCATCACATACTCGGACACCATCCGGCGTCCCTCGCGCACGTAGAGCTCGTGGGGCCATCCGCCGGTTTCCGGAAATTCACCCTTGAGAAGGCCGAAGGCCGAGACTTTCGCCCGGATCTCCTGAGGCACCTCCGCATCATTGGCGGAGAACCAGGCCAGGCCCTGCTGGTAGTTCACATGGTCCTGGAACATCTTCTCCCGCTCTTCATAGCCACCTTCCGGCCAGCCATAGTTCGCGCCGATGTGGTCGGTGGAGAAGCCGCCGGTGTTGTTGCAGTCCCCGTTGTGGAGCTGGAAGGGGACGGGGGGCTTCGGTGAGACCTTCACATAGCGCTCATACAGGGCATAGCGCCCGCGGTCGTATCCTTCCGGCTTTGGGAACGGGATGCGCTCGGGGGAGTTGGAAAGGTTGAAGCGGAAATTGTAGGCCTGCATCTTCTTGTCCCCTTCGCCCGTCTTCCCGGGGTCTTCGGCGGAAATGGTGGGCAGCAGGCCGCTGGACGGGTCCCCCGGCTTCACATACGGATCCACCTTCACGTTGAAGTTGTGCGACTTGCGGAACTGGACGCCATTGATGGTCTCGCCGTAGGTGGCGTTGCTCTCCCGGCCGACATGGAACGAAACTCCGGCCTTCGCGAAGAGGTCGCCCTCATAGGTCGCGTCCACGAACATCTTCGCCTTCACGCTGTTCCCGTTCTCGAAGGAAACGGAGGTGATGCGGTTGCCTTCCTTCGCCACGTCCTTCAGGCGGTGTTCGTAATAGACGGTGACTCCCGCTTCCTTGAGGAAATGCAGGAAAGCAGCCTCCGCCAGCGATGGTCTGAAACCGGACGTCCTGCCGATGTGCGCGTAGATCTCATTCGCGAAGCCACCGATGGCCTTGCGGTTGCCGATGTCCGTCGCCGTCAGACCGCCGGAGGTCATCCCCCCGACATGGCGGCGGAAGACGACGAGCACTGCCTTTTTGCCCATGCGGGCGGCCTGCACCGCCGCGGAGACGCCGCCGGGCGTGCCGCCATAGACACAGACGTCCGCCTCGATGACCTGCGCGGGGTTCGCCGCCGGCACCGGGTAGTAGTATTTCAGGCCGGGGTTCGGCGTGGTGGGCTGGGCGGAAGCGACCAGCGACGACAGGAGAAAAAGCGGAATGACGGGTTTCATGCGGACAGGCGGCTACGGGGAGGGGAGGGGATTTCTTTCCGATCACGGGACACCCATCCAAAAAATGCGCATCATGCGGAAATGTCCGGCTCCGCCAACGCGTAACCGTCTGGTTCCCATCCCCCCAAAAACCCACAATGAAACCGGTCATCCCCTTCCTGCTCTGGGCCACCTGTTGCCCGCTCCACGCGGCGGTGGTATTCACCCAGACCTTCGAATCCTTCACCACCGGCGCCAACCTGTCTTCCGGAAGTCCGCTTTCAGGCAACAACAATGTGGGTGCCCGGATCCTGGATGACACCACCGCCACCCCCTTCGGCACCGGAAACAAATTCCTCGCCATCAACGGCAACCTCGCCGCCGGGACGGTCAACGCCTCCGGCCTTTCCGCGACCACGGTCTCCACCCACCACTTCGATCTCTACGAGCCGACGGGAGCCACCACGACGCTGACGTTCGGACTGGGCGCGAGCGACCTGAACAACAATACCTCCACCGGCGCGTTCACCGCATGGAGCATCAACAACGGTGCGATCGCGGTCGCCTCGAACACCGCCCTCGCCTCCGGATCGCTCCCGGTGCTCACCCTGGACCACCACTACAAGGCATTCGTGCTCCACAACGGCACCGGAGTAGCCGAAGTGGTATCCATCCCGACCGGCGGCACCGCTTCCCTCGCCTCCAAGGAGTCCGCCCTCTTCTTCCTCGACATGGCCACGGGGACCTACATCGACGGCGGCCGCTATTCGCACACCCAGGCCGTCACCTTGAACAGTTTCAAGTTCCGGGCCTTCTCGAACAGCAAGAACGAGATCTACATCGACAACTTCACCCGTGACGACACCCTCACTCTGATCCCGGAGCCTTCCCTGGGCCTGCTGCTGGCCGGGGCGGGTCCCCTCGCAGCCTGCCGCCGGCGGCGGGCCCGTTAGATTGACTTCCCTGCCGGAAACGCTTTTTTCTCACGCCGATATGCACGGATCCCGCCTGCTGCTGCCGCTCTGCGCCGCATTTTTCGCAAACACCGCGTTCGCGGATGATGCGAAAACCATGGACGCGTTCCTGGAACAGCACTGCGTGAAATGCCACGGCCCTGACAAGCAGAAGGGGAAGCTGCGGCTCGACGACCTTCAGAAACCGCCGCACGAGCTGGAGCAATGGAAAGAGGTCCTTGAGGCCATCGAATACGGCGACATGCCGCCGAAAGACGAGAAACGCCCGGAGGCCGCGGAGGTCGCCGCCTTCAAGGAGATCATCTCCGGCGGGCTGACGTCCGCGGGGAAAGGCGGCTCGATCGCCGTGCGGAGGATGAACCGCTACGAGTATGAGAACACCGTGCGCGACCTGCTGGGGATCGACACACCCCTCGCCGAGCTGCTTCCTGAGGACTCCCGGGTGCAGGGCTTCGACAACGTGGCGGAAGGCCTCAGCCTGTCCTCCGTGCTGATCGAAAAATACCTCGAAGCCGCCAACGCGGCCTTTGACGGGACGATCCGCCGCCTCGTCCCGCTGCCACCGGAAACGCGCAAGGCCGTGGCCATGGAGGACAAGTCGAACATCGGCTCCGTCGCAAAGAAAAACGACGGAGTGATCGAGAAAAGCGGCGCCTTCATCGACTTCTCACCGGGCTGGCCGCCGACGCGTTTTGACGGCGCACAGCCCGTCGAGGACGGCATCTACCGCTGCAAGGTCACCGTCTGGCCCTATGAGCCGAGCGGCCGCACCCTCACCGTGGGCATCTTCACCGGGAGGCTGTTCGGTACGGGGAAGCTCCATTTCCAGGGAATCCATGATGTGACGGGCGATCCGGAAAACCCGCGCGTCATCGAGTTCACCACCCGCCTCAACGAAGGTGACGCCATCCACGTCCTGCCGTGGATCTTCCCCGGCCATGTCACCTGGAGGGACAAACATGAACCCCGCCCGGGCATCGGCATGGTATCCGCGGAAACCCATGGCCCGCTGGACCAGGATTTCCCGTCAAAGGCACAGAAGCAGCTTTTCGGGGAAAGCCCCACACTCTCGATGGTGGCGGACACCCCCATCTACATGCGCCACCGGAAGGGGGCGAAACTCTCCCACGTGATGTCCTCCGCACCGGAGGCGGACGTGGAGCGCATCATCCGCGCCTTCGTGCCGCGCGCCTTCCGCCGCCCGGTGGAAAAGCCGCTGGCGGACCGCTTCGTGAACCTGGCGCTCGACCGGCTGAAGGAAGGCCGCAGCTTCGAGGAAGCCGTGAGGGCGGGCGTTTGCGCCGTGCTCTGCTCCCCCCATTTCCTCATGGTGAACCGGGACTCCGTGGTGGATGACCATACCATCGCCTCCCGCCTGTCCTACTTCCTCTGGTCCTCCATGCCGGATGACGAGCTGCTCAAGCTGGCCGCCGCCGGCAAGCTGAAGGACCCCGCCGTCCGCCGCACCCAGGCCGTGCGGATGCTGAAGGACCCCCGCCGCGAAAGGTTCGTGGAGAACTTCACCGGGCAATGGCTCGACCTCCGCCAGATGGACGCCACCACCCCGGACAAGAAGATGTACCCGGAATACGATGAGCTGCTGGGCAGGTCGATGGTGCGGGAAACGAAGGGCTTCTTCACCGAGATCCTCGACCGGAACCTGCCGGTGAAAAATTTCGTCGATTCCGACTTCGTGGTGGTGAACGAGCGGCTGGCGGACCACTACGGTATCTCCGGTGTGAAAGGGCATGAAAGGATGCAGGTGGTGAAACTGCCGCCTGACAGCCTGCGCGGAGGCGTCCTGACACAGGGCGCCATCATGAAAGTCACCGCCAACGGCACGCACAGCTCACCCGTCCTCCGCGGCGTGTGGGTGCTTGACCGCCTGATGGGCCAGCCGGTGCCCCCGCCGCCTCCCGGAGTACCCGCCGTGGAGCCGGACGTCCGCGGCGCCACCTCCCTGCGCGACCTGCTGACAAAGCATGTGGAGGACCCCTCATGCGCCCGCTGCCATGACCGCATCGATCCCGTGGGTTTCGCCCTGGAGGAGTTCGATCCCATCGGCAAGCACCGCGAAAAATACCGCGCCGTGCCCAAGCAGGGAGGTGGTTACATGCCTGCCCTGTTGGTCGATTCCTCCGGCGAAACCCCGGACAACCATGCGTTCCAGAACTTCCAGGGCTTCCGCGACTGGCTGGCCGGGGATGAGAAAGTCATCGCCCGCGCCCTCGCCCGGAAGCTGATGGTCTATGGCTGCGGCCGCAAGGTGGAGGTCACGGACCAACCCGCCGTGGAAGCCGTCCTCGCCGCCAGCGCGAAGGACCACTACGGCCTCCGCACCATGATCCAGGAAGTGGCCGCCAGCGACTACTTCGTCAGACCCTGAACGGGGAATTTTCCGCCGGGTCAGACGAAGCGCACGGCGTGCTTCTTGGAAAGCTTCAGCACATCCCCGGCGGCAGGAGTCACGGAGGCCGACGGCTCGGTGAGCTTCTCCCCGTTGAGCTGGACGGAGCCGGAGGTGATGAACTGCTTCCGCAGCTCGCCGTTGGACTTCTCCAGGCCGAAGGCGGACTTGAACGCATGAGCGGTGAGCGTGAGCACGTTCAGCTCACCCGGCAGATCCGCGAGGGAAAGTTCCGGAAGTTCCGCCGCGGCGAGGTCCTTTTTCGAGAAGCGGGTGTCCCAATCCCCACGGGCGGCCTTTCCGGCCTCTTCGCCGTGGTAGCGGGCGGTGAGTTTCTCCGCGAGGGACTTCTTCGCCTCCATCGGGTGGACGGATGGGTCCAGCGCCACGCCCAGCAGGAGCTGGTAGTAGCGGACCATGAGCTCGTCGGACACGCTCATCAGCTTGCCGAACATTTCGGACGGTGGCTCGTCCACGCCGACGTAGTTGCCGTAGGACTTCGACATCTTCTTCACACCATCCAGGCCCTCGAGCAGCGGCATGGTGATGACGGTCTGCTGCGGCATCCCTTCCTCCTTCTGGAGGTCGCGGCCGACGAGCAGGTTGAAAAGCTGGTCCGTGCCGCCGAGTTCGACGTCGGCGCGGACTTCGACGGAGTCCCAGCCCTGGACGATGGGGTACTGGATCTCGTGCAGGCGGACCTCCTGGCCCTTGTCGATGCGGTTCTTGAAGTCCTCACGCTGGAGCATCTGCTGCATCGTGACGCGGCCGTTCAGGCGGAGGACGTCTTCGAACGTCATCTTGCGGAACCAGTCGCCGTTGTAGACGACCTCGGTCTTGTCCTGGTCGAGCAGCTTGAAGATCTGGTCGGTGTAGGTGCGGGCGTTGACCAGAACCGCCTCGCGGGTGAGGGGAGGGCGGGTGGCGGAGCGCCCGGACGGGTCACCGATGGTTGCGGTGAAGTCGCCGATGATGATGACGATCTGGTGGCCGAGTTCCTGGAACTGGCGCATTTTCTCGAAGACCACGGTATGCCCGAGGTGGATGTCCGGCGTGGTCGGGTCCAGTCCCAGCTTCACGCGCAGCGGGCGGCCGAGCTTGAGCTTTTCCAGCAGTTCCTTTTCCGAAAGGACCTTGGCGGTGCCGGCGGTGAGAATGGCGAGTTGTTCTTCTGGCGTCACGGGGCGGGGATTTAGAGCGTCGATCGCGCCGCGGGCAAGGCGGAAGGGAAGGCGAACTTGACCGGCCGCCATGAATGGGTTAATGGGGTAACGGACCCCAAACCCTGTTTATGAAACCCGGAAACCGCATCCAGGGGGCCTGTCTGGCCGCTACCCTCACCCTGATCGGCACGGAATTATCCGGAGCCGCCACGCTCTATCTCGACGCGACGGAGAAATACGACGCGACGATGGCCACGCCGGTGAACCTCACGGCCAACGGAACCCAGGACTGGGCCTACTGGGCTTCCAATTCCGGGACGGTGATGTCCGCGCCCCTCGCGCCAACCAACCGGAGGAGCGGCGCGACACTCATCAGCGGACTCACCAACGTCAACGGCACCGGTCTGCGCGGATCAACCACCGCGGACGCCCATGGCCGCTACAGTTGGACCGGCGGGACATCGCCTGCAACAGGAACAAACGTGAACCTAACGGGCGGTCTGGTGTTCAACGATCTGCTGAACTCGAACGGCTCCGGCTTTTCCTTCACCGTGAAGGGTGATCCCACGCAGGACTACTACGTGGTCCTCTATGCCGGTGGATTCGCGGCAACGGGAGCCCTTTCGCTTTCCCTGAACGGTCTGGATGACGTGACCAGCAGCACGCTGACCTTCGCGAACGTCGGCCCGAAACAAGTGGCAGCCTACCAAATCGTCTTCCGCCCGGACAGTGCGGACGACCTGCTGACCGTCCGGTTCACCGCATCCGGCGTCAACAACTCGGCCAGCCACGTGGGGATCGAGGCGGTGACCGTGGGGCTGCTCCCGGTCATCCCGGAGCCATCCTCCGCGTTGCTGGGCGGCGTGGCCTCCCTGTTGATCCTCCGCCGCCGGAAAACGTCCTGAGGCAAGGAACGGTCGGACAAACGCAACCATGCGTTCGCGGTGCACCGCCGTCCGCCCCATAGTCAGCGGATGAAGAAACAACGTCTCACACGGGCCTTCTGGCTTTCCTGGCTCATCCGCGGCGGAGCCGCCGGACTCACCCTGCAGGCCGCATCCGCCCACCAGTTCTGGCTGGAACGGACCCAGGACGGAAAATTCATCGCCCGC
Source organism: Luteolibacter sp. SL250 (assembly GCF_026625605.1). Classification (NCBI taxonomy): domain Bacteria; kingdom Pseudomonadati; phylum Verrucomicrobiota; class Verrucomicrobiia; order Verrucomicrobiales; family Verrucomicrobiaceae; genus Luteolibacter; species Luteolibacter sp. SL250. The sequence continues at coordinate 324,551 of NZ_CP113054.1, read as the reverse complement.
TTCGGCGAGGCGGGGTCCAATGGCGAAAAGCCCGGGTACGAGAAGTCCCCCGGCGTGTTGGACAAGATGCAGGGCATCTCCGTCTGGTCCATGTATCCCGCGAAATCCGGCATCGAGCCGGAACTCTACAAGGCGAAACCGCAGGAAGACGGCTTCCTGGTGGAGGACGCTTCCGCCAAGCTTCCGCTGCTGGCACAGACCACCTTCCCCGTGAGGAAGCGCGCGGCGACGGCGGAACGCCCTGCCTCCGCGAGCTTCACCACCGCCTTCGCCCGCTGGCAGCCTGCAGGTGCAACCGGAGAACCGACCACCACGCTCGACGTGATTCCCGCCGCGGAAGGCGGCAAGGCCACGGTCTACTACAAGGGCAAACCGGTGGCAGGAGCCCGGGTCACCCTTTTCTCCCCCACGGCGGAACCCCTGCGGATGGAGTCCGACGCCGCTGGAAACGTCACCTTCAAGGCCGGTGGCAAAGGCGACTTCATCCTCTGGGCCCACCACAGCGAACCCGCGACCGGGACCTACCTGGGAACGGACTACACTTCCCTCAGCTACATGATCTGCCTCTGCTGGCGCGTGGAGTGATGGAACAAACAGGGCCGGGGAATCCCCCCGGCACGGCCCTCCGGATCACTCGACGACGACCGTGCTGCCCACCTTCATCTTGGAATAGACGAGGGGCATGGTCTTGCTCGGTCCGCGGATGCAGGCGTGGGAAGCAGGGTAGCGCTTCACCGGACCGATGTGGTGGCCGACACCATCCCAGGTGAGGCGCATCCAGTAGCGCATCGACGCACCGACGAACTTGCCGCCTTCGGGGATCGGGTCGTTGAAGGCGTCCGCATCCCCGTTCACCGTGTTACCTTCCGCATCCAGGATGCGGCCGTAGCGGTTGGAGCTCTTGTCCACGATCTTCTCGAGGATCTTGTAGGTGCCGGGAGGCGTCGGGCGGCTCTTGATGCCGGAGCAGATCGGGTAGTCCATCACGACCTCATCCCCGTTCTTGAGGTGGCCGCGCTGGCCTTTCAGGTCGATGAAGATGTTGGAGTTGGAAGCGTCCGTCTTCGAGAGCAGTTCCTCGTTCTTCCAGACGTCATAGGTCTTCGGATAGTCCTTCCGGGCCTTGAAGTGGTCGTACGTCCCTTCGGGATAGGGATTTTTGTATTCATCGCTCTTCTTGTCGAGGGTCATGGGATCGACCTTCGTGGCACAGCTCGCCAGCAACAGGGCACCGAATGCGGCGGAAAATTGGAGGAACAGACGTGCTTTGCTCATGGGAACGCGGAGGACGCGGGGGTTCCTACCCCGGAAGCCCCGAAAATGCAACGATTCGATTCTAACGGAAGAACGCGTCGTAAAAGGCGGTGGCGGTCAGCCGGCTGCCTTTCCGGGTGGGGTGGCTGCCATCCGGCTGGAAGAGGCCATCACCACGGCCTGCGGAAATCTCGCGCTCCCAGTAGTCCCCGGCTGGCACGACCAGGAGGCCGCCCGCATTCCGGGAGGCGGCCAGATAGCCGTCGCGGACCTTCGGGTTCATGGTGGCGAAGGAATCCCGCCGCCCCCAGGTCTGGTAAAGCACCGGGATGGCCCCGGCGGCACGAGCCTCCGCAGCCAGCGCCCGCACCGCAGGGAACATCTCGCGGTCCCGCAACAGGCTGAACTTCGCCGGATTGAGGCTGTATTCCTGCAGCACCACGATGTCCCACCGGCCGCTACGGATTTTCCGCAGGGTCGGCCCGTGTTTCGCATGACGGGCCAGCGTCCAGCCGCTGTGGGTGGAGTGGCCGGTGCGGATGCTGCGGCCGTTCTCCGCAGCCAACGATTTCAATGCCACAGGCACCCCGAACGAGTAGCTGTTGCCGATGAAAAGGATGGAGGGTTCCACCTTTCCGCGCAGCCGGTCACGCACCTCGCGGCGGGCATCCGCCATCGGGCGGGGTTGGTGGACCAAGGGGGCACACGCCCCGAGAAGCAGGAACAGGGAAAGCAGGAATTTCATGCGCGGGGGTGGGCGGTATCGTAGGCTTCCTTCAGCCGCTCCTTCGTCACGTGGGTGTAGATCTGGGTGGTGGACAGGGAGGAGTGGCCCAGCAAGGACTGGACGCTGCGCAGGTCAGCCCCCGCGTCGAGCAGGTGGGTGGCGAAGGAATGGCGCAGCTTGTGCGGGGAGATCCGGAACGGGATGGAGCTGAGTTTCAGGTACTTCTTCAGCAGCAGGTCGATCGCCTGTTGGGTGATGCGCTTGCGGTGGCTGCTCAGGAACAACGGTCCGGAAATGACCGCTGCCTCCGTCCGGTAGCGCTGGATGGCCGCCAGGGCCGGCCCGCCGATGGGTACGATGCGCTCCTTCGCACCCTTGCCCGTCACCCGGACGGTTTCCCCGAGAAAGTCGATGTCACTGACATCCAGCGAGATCAGCTCGGAAATCCGCAGTCCGCTGGAGTAGAACAGCTCCAGGATCGCCGCATCCCTCATCGGCATCCAGGTAAAGGCCGCCTTTCCCGGCGGAACCCGCAGCGGCAGGGTGAGCAGCTCGTCGATCTGGGAAACACTCAGCACCACCGGCAGGGATTTCTCCGGCTTCGGCAGTTGCACCTCCGCCACCGGGCTGCGCCCGAGCCCGCGACGGAGTACCAGGTATTTGTAGAACGAGCGCAGCGCGGCGAACCGCAGGCGGATGGTGGACCGCTTGAAGTCCTGCTTCATCAGATGGAACAGATAGTCCCGGAAGTCATCCGCCGAGGCATCCCGCCAGCCGCTGAACTTCACGCCACGCCACGTGCGGTAGGCGGCCAGCGCCTCCCGGTAGTTCGCAAGCGTGCGGGGGGAAGCGCTCTTCTCCGTCCCTTGGAAGGACAGGAAATCCGTTTCGTCCGCTTCGCTCATCAGGGCTTGAGATTAGTGAGAGATGCTTAATTTCCAAGTTATTTGAAGTGATTTAGGCGCCTTCTTGACAGCCCTATCGGAGATCGATAACATGAAAAAAACAGGAAATTCCCTGATTGAGGGCCAGTCATGATCCAAACACAAAACATCCACTCTCTCACCGATTTCCAGCGACACACGGCGAGCCATGTCAAACGGCTGAGGCAATCCGGGCTGCCTGAAGTACTCACCGTCAAAGGGCGTGCCGAATTGGTGGTGCAGACAGCCGATGCCTATCAGGCCCTCCTTGACCGTCTTGAACTTTACGAATCCGCCGCCGCGATCACCCGCGGACTCCAGGAGGTCGCCGAAGGCCGTTTCATCACGATCGGAGATTTTGACGCCCGCATGCGTTCAAAGTTCGCCATCGGTAAAACGCCGCCCTGATGCCTGAACTCCATCAGGTCATCCTCTCTCCCGAAGCGGAGAAGAATATCGAGGAAGCGTTCGTTTGGATTGCAAGGTCGGACGAGACTGCTGCCAAAAACTGGTATGAGGGTTTGATGGCCGCAATCATGGCACTCTCGAAATTTCCGCTGCGATATCCTCTTTCGCCTGAGAGTCGTCTCGGGCTGGTTGATGTGGAGGTGCGACAGATGCTCTATGGCAAAAATTTCTGGAAATATCGCGTCCTCTACACGGTTCGTGGGGATCACGTTTGGATCGCCCATATCCGCCACGGCGCGAGACTCCGCCTTGGCGAAGAAACTTCCAATGACGAGTGAACGGCTCACCCCCGGAAATGATCCCAACCACCCTTGAGCGGCGCTCCTTCCCCTCCGGGGGCCATCTCCCCGATGATGGTGAGCGGAAGATCCGGAAACTCCACGGACCATCGCGCAAGGAGATCCTTCACCTGCCCGGAAGGAAAGGTGAACAACAGCTCGAAGTCCTCCCCATCGCCGATGGCCTGGTCCTTGGTGCAGTCCGGGGAAACGGGCAGCACGGACTCGTCAATGCGGAAGCTGCAACCGGATGCGGCAGCCAGCCTCGGCAGGTCCTTGCCCAGCCCGTCGGACAGATCCATCATCGCGGACGGCCTGAAATGACGGACGAGCCACGCCGCCTCCCGGACACGCGGGATGAAATCGAGGTGCTTGCCAGCCAGCGAACCTCCGAGGCGGCCGGTGACGATCACCGCATCCCCGGTGCGTGCGGTTGACCGGAGGACGAGGTGCTGCCGGGACACCCTTCCCGTCGCGGCGACGGAGATGACAGCGGCGGACCCGTCCGGCACCGATGATGTCTCCCCGCCGGCCAGCAACCCACCGAAACGCGCCAGACAGTCGCCCATCCCACGATAGACCTCCTCGATCCACTCCACGGGGGTGGATTTTGGCAGCGCCAGCGTGATCAGGAAATGCTCCGGCTCCCCACCCATCGCGGCGAAATCGGAAACGACCCGCGCCACCGCCTTCCAGCCCACCGCACGCGGCGCGGCGTCCGGCAGGAAATGCACGCGCTCCACCAGCGCGTCCGTCTTCAGAAGCTGGAGGGTGTCCGCATGCGGGCCGGGATCGATGACCGCGCAATCATCCCCCGGGCCGGATGCGTCCGGCGCGTGGGGCACCAGCTTCACCAGCCGTGCGATGAGCGCATCTTCGCCGATGTCCCGGAGCTGCTTCACTTGGTCGCCTGATCCAGGAGTTGGGGGAACTGGCGGGCCAGGAACTGCATGCCCACCGTCGCGCCGTTGAAGCAGAAATGGACGGCCATCGGCGCCCAGATGGAGCCGGTCTTTTCATAAAGCACGGCCAGCACCACGCCGAAGATGAACAGCGGCAGCAGGGCGGCCAGGCTGCCATGGGCCGCCGCGAACACCAGGCCGGTGCAGATGGCGGCCATCCACGGGCCCGCGAACTTCTTCGCAGCCGGGTAGAGGTAGCCGCGGAACACCAGCTCCTCACTGACGGGGGCCACCAGCACGGCCGCCACCGCCATCAGGACCAGCACCATCGGGTCCTTCGCCGTCTGCAGGAGTTTCACACTGTCCTGGACGGCTTCCACGCCCAGCGACTCCATCCATTTCATATAACCAAGTGCATGCAAACCGCCGAAGACCACCCACATCGTCACCACCGTGGCGGGCGCGATGAGGAACACCCACGGCCAGTGCTTCCACCGCAAACCCAGCCAGGCGACCGGACCGATGCGGAACACGACGGCCGCCAACGTGATCATCGTGAGGGTGGTATGGAAGACGATCGAACTGAGGAGCACGCCGGGGGTGAAAGCGACCTTGTCCGCATCCACCATCGTGTTCGACACGCTCATCGCGGCGAAAATCGCGAAAATTCCGGCCATCCACAGGAAATCCAGCTTCCGGTAGGGCCAGGTTGGCACACCCGGACTCTCCGTAACGTCAAGCGGTGCCGCAGGGGCCACGGAGGGGCCGCCATAGATCGGCGGGACCGGCGGTGGCAGATGGGGAGCCGGACTTTCCTGCCTGGTTCCTTGTTGTAGCTCCTTCTCCCTCCGCCTCCAGCGTGCGAATGCCGCCGCCACGAACAATCCGAGTGCGACGGAAAAGGTGGCGATGAGAACAGGAGCGGTCGGATCGGACATGCGTGGGGAACTGACAGGAATCTGATGCCATGCCGGTGGTTTCACCAGCGGGAAAATGACCCGTCTTCCGTCGGGGCTTGTCATCTTCCGGTCTCCTGCGGATGCTTTTCCCATCGCAACGGTCAGGACAAGCAGCGGCGCGCAGGAGAACGCCTACCGCAAGGTGCTCCGCAGGAATATCCCGGACCCCATGGTCGCCCTGCTGGCCTTCATCCTCGGCATCTGGATGTGGAACCACTATTTCAGCCCGTTGGATGGCTACCCGCCCGGGACGGAGGAGGTCGCCCTGCTGAAGATCGACCGGGAACTCCGGCTGGCGGATGCCATGGAGGAGGATCCCGCCTGGATGCGGCGGCTGGCCGGAGTGAAGGACACCGGCACGGAACTCCGGAATGCCCTGACCGCACTGGACAAGCTGAAGGACCGGAACGCCCTGGGAGGTGCGGGCCTGCTGGCCTATCCCGTCATCCGCGCGGAAATGGAAGGCGTGCCGGTCCATTCCATGATGGACCGGATGGGCGTCGCCGCATCGGATGATCCCGAGGCGCCCGTTTGGGAAAGGGGAAGCTGGTGGCGGGCGAAGATGATCGGAGAAGGCATAGGACCGGCACCCGCACCACGGTGGAAGGAGAAGTATGACGCCAGCCTGCGGACGCTGCGTTTCCGTTCCCTGGCAGCGTCTTCCGTGGCTGCGGCGGTGATGTTGGCCGGGTTGTGCTTCGTCCCGCTGTCCCTTGGAAAACTCCCCGCCCGCCTCCGCTCGAAACGCCGCGGATATGCCGGTGCATGGACTCCTGGTCTGGGCCTCACGGTTTTCATGGTCGGGACGCTCGCATGGATCGGCTACATCAGCGCGCTGGGCATCGGCATCGAAGTGGTCAAGACGCTCCCGCCGCTCATGGGGCTGGCGCTGGACACCGCCGCCCGGTTCCTGCCCACCCTGATCGCCATCGGATTCCTCTTCAAACAACCGAAGCACGCGGTGAGGGTGCTGGGGCTGAATGGGCCGCCCCATCTCCGCATGGTGCTGGCCGTGTATGCCCTGCTTGTCACCGCCGGGGCGGGACTGTCCCTGCTGTTGGGGGGAAATGACACGGAACCGGGCGGCGGCCTGTCCCTGGCGGACGCAGGGTGGCAGGGACTGGTGTTCGCCATCGTCTCCGCCTGCCTGGTCGCTCCGGTGGCGGAGGAAATCCTCTACCGCGGCGTGCTGTTCCGCTCCCTCGCCAACCGCACGGGCATCCTGGCCGCCGCCGCGCTTTCAGCCGTCATTTTTTCCTCCGTCCATTTCTACGACCTGCACGGTTTCCTCAGCGTGGCCATCTTCGGCTTCGCCACCGCCCTGCTCTATGCCGCCACCGGATCACTGATGTCGGCCATCCTCCTGCACGTCCTCCACAACGTCCTCATCAAGATCCCGGCATGGATCTTCTACCACGCGCGGATCGAGTGGTGACCTACCCGTGGTTGCGCATGAAATCCGCCACCTGGAAAAAGAACGCCTCCAGGGCTTCCCGCTCCTCACCGGTGATGGAGCAGGCATCCATCGCCCCGCCCATCAGCAGCAGCCATCGGTCACGGGCGGCTTCATCGATCTTGAACGGCGCATGCCGCATCCGCAGCCTGGGATGGCCGCGGGTTTCCATATAGATGGGATTCCCCGCGATGCGGAAACAGATGAAATCCGCGAGCCTCCTCTCAGAACCTTCCCAGTCGTCCGGGGGATACATCGGGCCGATCAAATCGTCCTCGCGGATCTTGAGATAAAATTCCCTTACCAGATTGCGCAGTCCGACCTCACCCAGCCTGGCGGTGACCTGTTTCTCCCAAGACATGCGCGGGTTGTGGCAAGAGCGGCCCGCTTCGGCAATCTCCACTTTTCACACAATATTTTCCACTTAGCGGGCGTTACTTTGTGGAACGGCCGGTTTGCGCCACATTGACTTGCCGCAAGAGCTGGATTTCGCTAAGCCCCCACTGTTATCATTTCATGAGTCTTGAAGCTGAACCATTTTCCGCTCCTTCACCGGAGGAGCTGGCCGCGCTGTTCCCGGGATATGCGATTGATTCGCTGATCGCCTGCGGCGGCATGGGCGCGGTGTACCATGCCCGCCAGGTCGCCCTGGACCGGGAGGTGGCGATCAAGATCCTGCCGCGCGAGTTCAGCGCGGATGAGGCGTTCCGCGATGGCTTCGCTGCGGAGGCAAGGGCCATGGCCAAGCTCAACCACCCGAACCTGATCGGGGTCTATGACTTCGGCGAGGTGGACGGCATGCTGTTCATCATCATGGAATTCGTTCCGGGCCAGTCGCTCTACCATGCGGCGTACCAGACACGGATCGAGCCGAAGGAAGCCGCCCGCCTGATGGCGGAAATCTGTTCCGGCATCGCAGAGGCGCACCGCGTGGGCCTGCTCCACCGGGACATCAAGCCCGCCAACGTCCTGCTGGACGCCCACAAGCGGCCCAAAGTGGGGGATTTCGGGCTGGCCCGGCCCATCGGCACCGCCGCCCAGGAGGGCGAAGTTATTTTCGGCACGCCCGGCTACACCGCTCCGGAGGTGGTGGACCACCCGTCCCGCGTGGACGCACGGGCGGATGTGTTCTCGCTCGGTGTGATGCTGCATGAGCTTCTCACCGGAAAGCTCCCTTCCGCGGACCCGCGCCCGCCATCCACCATCTGCGGCTGCAGCCCGAAGTTCGATGAGATTGTCAAACGCGCCACCCAGCCGGTCGCCGCGCTCCGCTACCCGGATGCCGGGGCGATGGAGGCCGGACTGAAGGAACTGGCCGCCGTCCCCGCCTACGCCGCCGCAGCCCGCGCCGGTGCGCACCGTCCGCCTTCCGTGCGCCGCCCGCGCGCCTCCACCACGGTGGTGAAATCCTCCGGCGGAGGTGGCATCGGCTGGATCATCGTCCTGCTGGTGCTCGGCGGTGGTGGTTGGTACTACTACACCCACATCCACCAGAAGCCGGAGCCTCCTGCTCCCGTCGCGGAGGAAACGACGGAGATTGCCATCCCCAAAGAGGAACGGCCCCGTCCGCAGAGACCCGTGGAAAGTGAGCCCAAGATGGATCTGCCCGGCGTGGCCCAGGAAGATTCCCCTTCCAGTGGTGGTTCCCGTATTTTCGACACTCCGACCGCCCCGCTCGGCTCACCGATGCCGGAGCGGCCGAGGGCCGAGGGACCGAAGCCGATCGTCGATCCCCAGCCGTTCCTCGACCGGGCGCGGGACATCATGACCAAGAAGTCCTATGACGCGCTCAACACCCGCCAGCGGGCGCTCAGGACGAACATCGACAATTTCGACCGCGAGGTCAGCCGCGCCGCGCGCAAGGAAGGCACCGCCGCCGTGTCAGGCACCGCGAAGGCCATCAAGGCCATCCGCGAAAACAACGACCGCATCCCGGACTCCTTCAAGATCGAGGACATGCAGGACATGACCTACTCCACGCCCCTTTCCGATGCCGTGAAGGCCCAGGACGCGGCGGATGAGAAATTCCACGAGGAGATGAAACCGAACGCGGACATCTACATCCGCGGCATCAACATGGAGATCGCCCGGCGGCAGCAGGCGAACGACGCCGGCGCTGTCATCCTCCTCAAGGAGGAGATCGAACGGGTCCAGGCGGACTCCCAATACTTCGGGAATCTGATCGGCACCCCGAAGAGGTGAACCGGAAGGGGGGAATACCACACTTCCGTTGCAGCCGGGAAATTACGGCATAGAGTCCGGGCGTGCCTTCGAAGAGGAAACCCGCTTCTCCACCGTCCCGCTCCGCCATCGTTCTCCGCGGCTGCCGCCAGCATAACCTGAAGGGGCTGGACCTGGACATCCCGCTGGGGAAACTCACGGTCGTCACCGGGCCGTCCGGGTCCGGGAAATCCTCTCTCGCCTTCCACACGCTCTATGCGGAGGGCCAGCGGCGCTACGTGGAGACCTTCTCCCCCTACATCCGCCAGTTCTTCGACCGGATGGACAAGCCGGCGGTGGACCACATCGACGGCATCCCGCCTGCCATCGCCATCGAGCAGAAGAACAACGTCCGCACCACCCGCTCGACCGTCGGCACGCTCACCGAGATCAACGACTACCTGAAGCTGCTCTACGCCCGTGCCTCCACCGGCCACGACCCGCACACGGACGAGCCGATCCGGCCGGACTCCCCGGAGTCCGCCGCCACCTGGGCCTTCGACCACCTGGCGGACCAACCGGCGATGGTCACCTTTCCCGTGCCCGTACCGACCGGGACGGAAGCTGCGGAGTTTTTCCCGTTCCTCAACCAGCAGGGCTACCTGCGCGTGCTCATCGGCAGGGAGATCTTCCGGACGGACGAACCACCGTCGGAAGCGATCGGGCGGCTCCGTTCCCCGGTGCGGATCCTCCAGGACCGGGTGACCGTCAACACGGCGAACATCGCCCGCCTGCTGGAGGCGTTCGAGGCCGCCTTCGTGCTCGGGAAAGGCCACGCCTCCATCCACAGCGGGGACACTTCCCGGGAGTTCTCCACCGGATGGACCAACCCCTCTACGGGCTTCACCCTACGGCCTCCCACGCCCTCTCTTTTCTCCTTCAACAACCCACTCGGCGCGTGCCCGAAATGCCGCGGCTTCGGTAGGGTCATCGACATCGACCTGGACAAGGCGGTTCCGGATACTTCCCTCACCATCGAACAAGGTGCGGTGAAGCCATTCCAGGGCGAACGGGGCGAGGAATGCCAGCGCGACCTCATGCGCTGCTGCCGCGAGCGGGGCGTGGACACGGATGTCCCGTGGGAGGACATCGACGCGAAAACGCGCGAGTGGCTGTACTACGGTGACCGTAGGAAGCCGGAACTGACGCCCGAGGAGCTGGAGGAACTCTGGCGCTCCGGCGACTGGTATGGCGTGAAGGGTTTCTTCGACTGGCTGGAGACGAAGTCCTACAAGATGCACGTGCGGGTCTTCCTTTCCCGCTACCGTTCCTACACCGCCTGCCCGGTCTGCCGGGGCAAGCGGCTCCAGCCGGAGGCGCTGTGCTTCAAGATCGCGGGGAAAACGCTGCCGGACCTGTGGAGCCTGCCGGTTTCCGAGTTCCTGCCGTGGATGTCCGGCATCCGCAAGACCGTGGTCAGCCCGCAGACGAAGGATGCCACGCTCGACCTGGTGCTGGCGGAGATCACCTCACGCCTCGGCTATCTGGATGAAGTCGGCCTCGGCTACCTGACACTGGACCGCCCGACCCGCACGCTCTCCGGCGGCGAAATCGAGCGGGTGAACCTCACCACCTGTCTCGGCGCTTCTCTCACCGGCACCCTGTTCGTGCTGGATGAGCCGACGGTCGGCCTGCACGCGCGGGACATCGACCGTCTGGTGGGCGTGATGCACGGCCTGCGGGACAAGGGCAACACCCTGGTGGTGGTGGAGCATGAGCATGCCGTCATGCACGCCGCCGACCACCTGATCGACATCGGTCCGGGTGCGGGCCAGCATGGCGGCAACCTCGTCTATGAAGGTCCGGTGACCGCCAAGGGCAAGCCGGAAGGCACGTTGGGCTGGCTGACCGGACGGAAATCCATCCAGGTTCCGGCGAAGCGCAGGAAGCCCGGAAAGAAGAAGATCGAGATCCGCGGGGCCAGCCGCCACAACCTGAAGCGGCTGGACGCGGACCTGCCGCTCGGCCTTTTCGTCTGCCTCACCGGCGTCTCCGGCTCCGGCAAGTCCACCTTCGCCCATGACGTCCTCTACGCGAACCTCGCCACCCGGCTGGGCAAGGACATCGGCGAGACGGACCCGGCTCCGATGAAGGATCTACGGGGTTCGCAGTATGTCAGCGGCGTGCAGCTCGTGGACCAGTCACCGCTGGCCCGCACGCCGCGCTCCACTCCGGCGGTGCTGCTCGGCGCGTTCGACCCCATCCGCCAGCTCTTCGCGCTCACCGATGAGGCGAAGGCGCGGGAACTGACCACCGGCTTTTTCTCCTTCAACTCCGGCGACGGCCGCTGCGACCGCTGTGCGGGTGTCGGCAGCGAGAAGGTGGAAATGCAGTTCCTTTCCGACATCCACGTCACCTGTCCGGACTGCAACGGCCGCCGCTACAAGGCGTCCACACTGGATTTCCACTACCGCGGCAAGTCCATCGCGGACATCCTCGACCTCACCGTGGACGAGGCGCTGGCGTTCTACGCGGTCCCCACCGGCACGCCGTCCTTTGACAAGCGGCAGGACAGCATCCGCGCCATCCTGCATCCGCTGGCGGAAGTCGGCCTCGGCTACATCAAGCTCGGCCAGCCGCTCAACACGCTGTCCGGCGGAGAGTCCCAGCGCCTGAAGCTCTGCCAGCTCCTCTCCGGCGGCGCGGAGGGCGTCACGGACGGCAGTCTCCTGATCCTCGACGAGCCGACCACCGGCCTCCATTTCTCCGACATCGAGAAACTCCTCGGCGTGTTCCAGAAGCTCGTCGATGGCGGCCACTCGCTCCTCGTCATCGAGCACAACATGGACGTCATCAAGTCCGCGGACTGGATCCTCGATCTGGGTCCGGAGGCGGGCGCCCATGGTGGCAGCCTTGTCGGCGACGGATCTCCCGAGCACATCGCCACGCTGGACACCGTGACCGGCGGATTTGTCCGCAAGGCGCTCTCCGGAAAAGGCGAGCTGCTGGAACGCGCCGCATTGCCCGCCCCTTCACCCGCCGCGAATGAGATCAAGCTGCGCGGCGCCCGCCACCACAACCTCAAGAACATCTCCATCGACATCCCGCGCGACCAGTTCGTGGTCGTCTCCGGCCTGTCCGGATCCGGGAAATCCACGCTCGCGTTTGACATCCTGTTCGCGGAGGGCCAGCGCCGCTTCCTGGACTCCATGTCCGCCTACGCGCGGCAGTTCGCGGAGCAGCTCGAGAAGCCGGAGATCGACCAACTCGCCGGCCTGCCACCCACGGTTGCCATCGAGCAGCGGGTGTCCCAGGGCGGCGGGAAATCGACCGTCGCCACCGTCACGGAGCTATGGAACTTCATCCGCTTGCTCTACTCGAAGCTCGGCACGCTCTACTGCCCGGACTGCCAGGTGCCGGTGGAGAAGCAATCGCTCGCCGCCATCGAGAACGCCGTGCGCAAGCATCTGAAAAGCGGCGCGGTTTCCATCCTCGCCCCGCTCATCAAGGGCCGGAAAGGCTTCCACACCGAGGTCGCCGAATGGGCCGGAAAACATGGCTTCAGCAAGCTGCTGGTGGACGGAAAATACAAGGAGGTGGAGGGCTTCCAGCGGCTGGAGCGCTTCAAGGAACACGATATCGACGTGGTCGTCGCGGAACTGGGCAAGGCGGCGAAAGACACCTCCGCGATCAGCCATGCGCTGGACATCGGCAAGGGCATCATCCGCGTGCAGTCCGCCGACCGGAAGTTCCACCTGCTGTCCACGAAGGCGAACTGCCCGAGCTGCAGCAAGTCGTTCGAGGATCTCGACCCGCGCCTTTTCTCGTTCAACTCGCCGCACGGCTGGTGCCCGGAGTGCCGCGGCCATGGCCGCGTGCCGAAGCGCAGGCAGCGGTTCGACACCTCCCGCTTCGAGTCCGTGCTGGAGGCGGAGATGGATGCCGACCGCTCGATCGACCGGATGGACGCGCATGAACTCGTCGAGTGTCCTGCCTGCCACGGCAGCCGCCTCAATCCCACGGCGGCCTCCGTCCACCTCGGGCCCACGCCGATTTCCTCGCTCTCGAACCTTTCCATCGACAACGCGGGCAAGCACTTCTCCAAGCTGAAATTCAGCGGCGACCGCGAGGCGCTCATCGCCCGCGACATCCTGCCGGAGATCCGCCAGCGGCTTTCCTTCCTCCAGGAAGTCGGTCTCGGCTACCTCCAGCTCGACCGCTCCGGCACCACGCTCTCCGGCGGGGAAAGCCAGCGCATCCGCCTGGCCGCGCAGCTCGGCTCGAACCTCCGCGGCGTCCTCTACGTGCTGGATGAACCGACCATCGGCCTCCACCCGCGGGACAACGCCGCGTTGCTGAAGACGCTCGGTTCGCTGCGGGATCAGGGGAACTCCCTCATCGTCGTAGAGCATGACGAGGACACCATCGCGCAGGCGGACCACCTCGTGGACCTCGGCCCCGGTGCGGGACGTCTCGGCGGGCAGGTCGTCTATCAGGGCAAGCCGCCGAAGATGGACGAGAAGTCGCGCAAGACCGCCGCGGCCCATCCGGAGTCACCCACCTACCGCGCGCTCTCGCAGCCAATCAACCACCCCATCCGCGGCGAGCGCCGTCCGGTGCCGAAGAACCACGCGATGCTCCACCTGACGGAGTGCCGTGCGAACAACCTGAAGGGCATCGACGTTTCCATCCCCACCGGACGCCTCACCGTCCTCACCGGCATCTCCGGTTCCGGAAAGTCCACGCTCATGCACTCCTGCATCGCGGAAGCCGCGGCGCTGGCGGGCAAGAAGGGAAAGAACACCCATTTCAAGAAGGCCACCGGCTTCGACAAGCTCCAGAACGTCTATGAGGTGGACCAGTCACCCATCGGCAAGACCTCCCGCTCCTGCCCGGCGACGTATGTGAAGGTGTTCGACGACATCCGCGCGCTTTTCGCCCAGCTTCCGGAGGCCCGCATGCGCGGCTTCGATGCATCGCGCTTCTCCTTCAACACGGACGGCGGACGCTGCCCGGACTGCAAGGGCAACGGCCGCGTGAAGCTGGAGATGGACTTCCTGCCGTCCACCTGGGTTCACTGCGAAACGTGCAATGGCGCACGCTACAACCCGGCGACACTGGAGGTCACCTTCCGTGAAAAGAACATCGGCGAGGTGCTGGCAATGACCATCGATGAGGCGGCGGCGTTCTTCGAGTCCCAGCCACGCATCGCCGCTCCGCTTCGCCTCATGGCGGACACCGGCCTCGGCTATCTCCAGCTCGGCCAGGCGTCGCCCACGCTTTCCGGTGGTGAGGCGCAGCGCATCAAGCTGGTCTCCGAACTCACCCGGGGCCGTGTGACGGCGAGGAACCTGAAGACGCTCAGCCGCGTGAACCTCTACCTCATCGAGGAGCCGACCGTCGGCCTGCATCTGGAGGACGTCCGCCGTCTGATCGATGTGCTGCACCGTCTGGTCGATGAAGGCCACACCGTCATCGTCATCGAGCACCACATGGCTGTCGCCGCCGAAGCCGACTGGATTCTTGACATGGGTCCGGAAGCCGGTGACCACGGCGGAACGATCATCGCCCAAGGGCCGCCGGAGAAGATCGTGAAGTCGAAGTCCTCGCGCACCGCGCCTTTCCTCAAGGCGGCGTTGGGGTTGTGAGTTCAAGGCGGGGAGCAGCGGCAGAAATCCCGGGATGCCGCATCCAAGGTATGCCCTGCGAACGCGGCAGCGTCATGGAGTGCGGCAGTCTTCTGCCGCTATCAGTCGCGGGCACAGCGTTCCCCAATTTAAGATGCCATCCGCAAGTTGGGATGTGGTGATTCCTTCCACATCTTACGGAAGGTGCCATCCTCCCCCAAAGCGGCGGAGGGCCGCCGCACTCCATGACGCTGCCGCGCCTGTGGCATTCCCTGTGAGCATGGCACCTCACTCCATTTCAGGAAGATCGATAACTCATCGGTGATCCTTCTCCAGCACCGCCGCCTTTTCCCAAGCGAAGGGCGGGCGGTTGCCCAGGATTACGTCATAGATCCCGTGGTTGGTCTTCGCCATCTCCTCGACCATCGGCTTCCACGGACGGTCGGCGACGCTGAAGATCCCTGAGTTCGCGCTTTCCCCGTTGTACTGGCTGAACCAGCGGCCGGTCGCCGCCTGGTCGATGAGGGTGAACCATTCGATGCCGATCACGCTGCCCAGCGCGGCGGCCTGTTCGACATAGTTGCGGTAGATGAGGCCGCGCTCCTGCTGGTTCCCCACCTGGCGGCCGCCGGAAAGGCCGGAGTCCTTCGAGGAAGTCCAGTAAAACCCGGACAGCATGATCGGCTTTCCGCCGGTCCACTGGTGGATCTGGTTCAGGTGCTCCTTGTCCAACTCATGGGTGTAGTAGTTGTAGGAGTTCACATCGACGTGTTTGCCGACGATCTCGCAGAGCTGCTGGTCCTTGATCGTGATCGGCTGGAAGCGGTAGCCGATGTTCATGTGGTTCTTGTCGTACTTGCGGAAGGTGGTGTTGATGAAACTGAACAGCTCCTCCAGGAAGACACCGGTGAAGGCCTTCACGTCGTCCTTCGCCGCAGGGGTGGCAACCGCCAGACCCTTTGCGTTCAGCTCGTCGAAGGAAGCTGCTGACGCTTTCCAGGCGGTGTTGTAGGCGGCGATGTCCTCGTACTTCTTCTTCAGGAAATCGACCAGGGCGCGCTTGCACGCATGGTCGGCATTCAGGGAAGGGATGACTTTCGGCAGTTCGTCGTAGCGGGGCTCGTTGACGACGAAGTAGCCGATCAGCAGCGGATCATCCGCCTTCGCGGGTAGTTTCTCGGCGAGGGTCTTTTCGATGATGGCGCGGCTTTTCTCATCGAAGGGATCCCACACTTCGTGGGCGCCGGGGATGGTCGTCAGGCCGGTGGACCATTTGCCGAGCGGCAGGCTGGTGACGTAGGGGAAGGTCTTTTCCTTGGCCGCCGCGGGGACGGCGGAAAACGCGCCGACCCCGTTGAAGCCGAGCTTCCGCACGCGGTCGATCATGCGGGAGCCGAACTCCTGGTAGTCATACGGCTTGCCATACTTGCGGATGGTGTTGGCCACGTAGAAGGAGAAGGCGGTCGGGTCGTCCTTGCGGAAGGCGGTGGCGAAGAGCGGGTCATTCGCCTTCGGCAGCCAGGCGTAGATGTTCTCGCGGCCCTTGATGTAGGTGTAGTCGTCGCTGGGCTGGAAACCGCAGAGGCCGAGGTGGAAGTGGAGGTTTCCTTCCGGATCGACCAGGTAGGATTTTCCGCCCTTGGTCTCGATGTGGAAGAAGCCGGTTTTCTTGAAACCGAGCTTCGCGCCGCTGCCCGGGAGGCTGCCATAGGCGGTCAGCACCGGTGGCTTGAAGCCCGCGTAGTAGGCGGCCTCGCTGGCGGCGTCCGCCTTGAGTTCGGCCTCGTCCTTCACCTTGGCGGGCCAGTCCTCCCTGGCGAGCTGGCCGAAGGCATCCAGCACGGTGGTGTCACCCTGTCCGCGGAGGAAGCCGATCTTCATCCTGGACGACTTGGTGGAAGGGTTGATGTTGACGAAGGTCTTCAGCGAATACGCCGCCATGCCCCACTCGCGGTTGTCGGTCAGTTGGATGAAGGAATGGTCCGGGATCTTCAGTTCGAAGGTGTCCCCCGACGCGTTGGAAAAGGTGACCGAGTTTCCGTTCGCGCTGAGGAAATGGGGAGGAGATGCCTTCTCAAGTGGGAAGTCGCCCTCCTTGCCGCCGCCCTTCCATTTCCCGCCACGCCCGAACGAGATGTTGATGAGCGTGGAGGTGGAGAAGGACTTCACGTCATCCGTGAGACCGGAAAAGGTGTAGGTGATGTCGCCCGCCTTGGTCGTCGCCACCTCGATGGTCGTTCCGCCCTGGTACTTCAGCGTCGCGTTGGCACCAACCGGACGCGCCTCGATGAGCGGCAGCGGCTTGTTCGACTTCGTGCCCAGCGCGGGATAGGAAAGGTTGAAGTCCCCGAGGCTGCCGGCATCGATGCGGATGCCGCCCGAACCGGGTTTCAGTTCCAGGGCGGATGCGACGCAGGTAACGCCGGCGAGCGCGGCGAACGTGTGGATTTTCATAAGAACAGGGGAGCTGGCTCTACGAAGCGGCGCGGGCCTTTTTATCGGCCTTCAACTGCCCGCAACCTGCGGCGACGTCGATGCCACGGCGCTGGCGGAACGTGCAGGGGAACCCCGCGTCACGCAGGATGCGCTGGAACTTCACCCCGGCGGCATTGGCCGACGTCCGCCCGTCAAAGCCGCTCGTCGGGTTGAGCGGGATGAGGTTCACGTGAGCGTCGATGCCGTGCAGCAGCGCGGCCAGGCGATGGGCGGTTTCCTCGGAATCGTTCTTTCCGGCGATGAGCGTCCAGCCGAAGAAGATGCGCCTTCCGGTGATGGTCCCGTATTGGCGGCAGGCGTCGATCAGTGACTCCAGCGACCAGCGCTTGCTCACGGGGATGAGGGAGGAGCGTTCCTCCTCGGTGGAGCCGTGCAGGCTCACCGCGAGGTTGTAGGGCCTGCCCTCCTCGGCCATCCGCAGGATGGAGGGGATGACGCCAACCGTGCTGACGGAAATCTTCGCTGGGCCCACGCTCGCGCCGCGAACGTCCGAGATGGTGGCCAGCGCGTGCATGACGGCGTCATAGTTGTGGAGCGGCTCGCCCATGCCCATCATCACCAGGTTGCGCAGCCGCTTGTCCGGGGCGCTCTGTCCCAGCACGCGCCGCACGTGGTTCACCTGCGCGACGATCTCTCCCGGCCGCAGGTGGCGGACAAAGCCCATCTGCCCGGTGGCGCAGAAGACGCAGCCCATGGCGCAACCGGCCTGGGTGCTCACGCAGGCCGTCTGGCGGCCATCGTAG
This sequence comes from Luteolibacter sp. SL250, assembly GCF_026625605.1. Classification (NCBI taxonomy): domain Bacteria; kingdom Pseudomonadati; phylum Verrucomicrobiota; class Verrucomicrobiia; order Verrucomicrobiales; family Verrucomicrobiaceae; genus Luteolibacter; species Luteolibacter sp. SL250. The sequence continues at coordinate 306,561 of NZ_CP113054.1, read as the reverse complement.
CCCATCAGCACCGTCTCGATCGTCTGGCCGTCACGCAGCCGCAGCAGGAACTTTTTCGTCAGTCCGTCGGAACTGTGCGTCTCATCCACGACCTCCGGGACATCCAGAAAAAAGCGCTTTCCCTCGCCCACGTTGTGCCCCACCCACTCCTGCAGCGGAGGGGAGAAATCGCACGCATGCAGGTCCGTCACGGCCTCCCGGTGGAGCGCGCGCCACAGCGCCTTCGCATGGATGGGGTTCACGCCGTCGGCCCGCAGCATGTCCTCGAGCCCGGAAAAGCCGGGATCGTGGAGGGATTGCGGGACGGCGTCCATGGGCGCAGTTGAATGCCGGAGCGGGGCGGGTTCAAGCGGAAGATTTTGCTGACTGACGGGATTTCCCGGTGTTTCATGGAGCATGAATCACCGCCGTCATTTCATGCGGAACTTCGTGGCGGGGGCCGCCGGCCTCTGGATCCCCGGTGCCTTTGCCGAAGCGCTCACCCTCACCCCGCGCCAGACGGAGGGACCGTTCTACCCCACCGACCTGCCGCTGGATACGGACAACGACCTCATCATCATCAACGATTCCACCAACCCGTCGCTCGGGGAGATCACCCACCTCAGCGGCCGCGTGCTGGATGAAAACGGCGCTCCCATCCGCAACGCGGTGGTCGAGATCTGGCAGACGGACCAGAACGGCGTCTATCTCCACAAGGGCAGCGATGGCACTGAAAAGCGGGATGGAAACTTCCAGGGCTTCGGCCGGTTCCTGACCGGCTCCGCGGGCGAGTATTACTTCCGCACCATCAAGCCGGTGAAATACCCCGGCCGCGTGCCGCACATCCATTTCGCGGTGAAAATGAAAGGCCGAGAGAAATGGACCACCCAGCTCTACGTGAAGGGCGACCCGGCGAACGAAAAGGACTTCGTCATCCGCAACATCAAGGACGCCGCGCAGCGCGAGTCCGTCATCCGCGAGTTCAAGCCCATCCCCGGCAGCAAGGCGGGCGAGCTGGCAGTGACCTTCGACATCGTGATGGGGTTCACACCGCAGGATGGGTGAGCGGGGGATTCAGCGGAACCTGACATCATCGGCTTCCGGGCCACATGAGGTTGCCACGACCGGCAACGGTGTCGCCGCGTCCAGCCGGGCCAGATAGTCTTCCTCCGAGCAAAGGTGATCCGCCTCATAGCGCGGTGTCGCGCCCTGCAGCAACCGGGTCAACGACTCCTGGTGCGCGAGGTCGCGCGGCTTTCCCTCCGGCAGGCTTCGGAGCGGCTCGGGGTTCCCGCCGATGTCATAGCCGCCGCACCATTTCAGCCGGACTCCCTTCCGGAAGACATCCAGATGGCTGACCAGCAAGCCGTCGAGCCGTCCCACCGAGCGGAGCGCGTGATCCAGCAGCACGCCGTCCGGATGGCCGCGGCGGAATTCACCCTGCCATCCGTCGCTGGCGTTGTGGGGTTCCCCCAACATCGGGTCCAGGGTCCGGTCGTGGGTCGGAAACGGCCCCGCGCCATGACGGGTGAAGTAGGTCCTCAGCACTCCATGGTGCCTGATCTCCGGCCGGATGCCGAACTTCCCGAGCGCTTCTCCAAGAGCGGCGGTGGTGATGCTGCTCCAGGTGGTGTGCGGGTGGAAGCCATGCCATTCATCCAGCAGGATGCCCTGTGCGCCTTCATGGATGACACAGCCGGGCAGCTCCAGGCGGGCCGCCACTTCATAACTGCGGGCGGGCGGGCATTGGCGGGCGACGGCCACCGCGATGCCCCACCACCGTGCCGCCAGCGTCCCGTCCTCCAGCGCGGCCATCTCTTCTTCCGCAAGCGGTCCGGCTTCTCCGGAAAATTCATCCAGCAGCGTGGTCCGGATCGCCTCCAGCTTTTCCAACGCGGATGCCTTTCCGGATGGGAGCAGGTCTTCGTAGCGGAAGGACTGCTCAGGATGCAGGAGTCCATGATGGACGGTCTCACCCACGCCCACGCCGCAGGTCCCGTGCGCGGATGCCCCACGCCGGATCTCGCGCAGGCGGCCCGCCGCCTGGTGGAAGGGTGTGGTGACCCGGCATCTGCCGTCGATCATCATCCGCGCCAGCGCATCGTCCACACCGCAGAGCCGCAGCGCCTCCGCCTCCACCAGCAGCGCGGTGGGATGGACAACCATGGGATCGACCAACAGCGTGCGGACACCGGGCAGGAATGTTCCGGAGCCGAACTGGGAGAACGTGTGGTGCCGCAGCGCCCCGTCCGTGGAGCGTGCCACCACATTGTGACCGGCCTGCGCACCCCCGCTGAAACGCACGACGGTATGCGCCTGCCACCGGCGCGCCAGGGCATGGACGAAATGGCCTTTCCCGCAGTCCCCGAAACCGAGGCCGAGGACGGATGCATGCCGGGTCCCGCTCACACGCTGCTGGGATCAATCGAACAGCTTGCTCCACCACGACTTGTGCTCGCCGTCGTCCGCCTTGGCATAGGATGACGAGCCGAGGCCCAGCAGCGCGGCATACGGCTCCACCGCGCGGAGAGTGGAACCCACACGCTCCTTGGCGAAGCCATCGGAAATCAGGATCTTTGCCAAATCATCCAGGCTCTTGATCCGGCCTTCGGTGATCCCGACGATGGACGCCGCCACCGTGCAGGCATCCACCGGGGACTCCATGATGATGGCATGGTCCCCCAGCAACTGCCGCCAGCGCGCCCCGCAGCGTTTCGCGCGTTCCGGATCCGGGATCAGAAAAAACAGGTGGTAGCTCTCAGCGGCGGCGGCGATGACTTCCTCCACCGGGATGTCCTCATCGAGCTTCGATCCGACCAGCGCCTCGATCTGGTGCCGCGAAACGGAAGGGTAGGGGAGTTCGTCCCCCGTCATGAACAGGAAGCCCTTCTTCTTCCGCTTGGCGAAGTTGTCCGTATCCGTGTGCTGCGCGGCGATGTAGAATCCCAGCTCGTAGCTTTCCGAACCGGTGCCACCGCCACCGCCTTCGAGGTAGCTCCAGGTCAGCCACTGGTCCATCAGCTCCGCGGTGCTTTCGAACTGTCCCACCTGCAGGGACGCCCTGTCGGAAGTCGCATCCCCGATGGCCATGAACATCACCTGTGGGTCGGGCAGTCCGCAGCCATTGAGCAGCTTCATGAAATTCGGCAGTTCCTGTTTCGCAAGCAGATGCGGGATGCTCCCCATCGACCCCGTCACATCGAGCGCGAAGATGACTCCCAGCGAATCCGGATGGTCCTCGCTGTCACGGCACTCGCGCACCTTCAGGCCCTTCGGATTCATCAGGGCATGGCACTGTGTCTGGCTGAACACTTCGTTCAGTCCCTTGTGGGCGCGGCCCGCGGTGAGTGCCCGGTGGGCGTCGATCGAGTAGCTTCCGTATCCCATGGTGGTGGCTGGTGGTTGGTTGGTTCAAAGATGGAGATGGACGAATGAAGGCGGGCCGAATGCTTCCTGCGCGGCGGCACGGAGCAGGGCGTCAAGCCCGGGGGCACCGTCCGAAGTCGGGAATGTATCCACCTCCGCCGCCTGCTCCAGCAGGGCGGCGAGTGCGGGCGGAACGGATGAATTGCTCCCGCAGAGGGCGAGGATGATGCGCGCGCTGTCCCGCAGGTCGCGCGTCTTGTCCTTCACACTCGCGTGCCTGCGTGCGGACGCGAAACCGATCAGGCGGACCGTGTGATCCTTCGCGTTGACCAGCACATGCTGCGGCTTCAGGTCGCCATGGGTCCAGCCGAGCGAGTGGAGGAAGTGCAGCGTATCCAGAATCCTCCGCCAGATCCAAACCGCGTGCCGGGGATCGATCCCGCCAGGAAACCTCGCCGCCAGTGCCGCCAGGCTGCCCCAATAGCCATAAGGATGCTTCAGAACCAACGCGTGCCGCTGCCCGTCGCCCTCCACCTTCCCATGGGCGATGACCTCCGGCAGGCAACGCGCCGCATAAAGGCTGGCTGCTCCCTGCAGCGGCGCGAGCAGTTCCCCCAATACGGCAGCTTCCTTTTCATGGCGATCCTTCGCCTTCTGGTTGAGCGAAATCTTCAACGTGGCAAGGAAAGGGAACACCCCGCCACTCCGGGCGAGATGGACCTCAGAGCCATCGCCTTTGCCCAGCAGTTCCAGCAGGCGGTAGCGTTGTCCGGCACATGATACGGTGGTGCCGGGATGGATCGCTGATTCCTTCGCGCGCTTCAACGCCTCGCGGAAAGTGGCACGCTCCACCGCCGATTCCGTCTTCGTGAGCAGCGACCCGCAGGCAGGACATTTCACCGAGCGCCACAGCGCCACACGCGGCAGCGGAGACGAACATTGCGGACAGATGAGTGCGGTGAGAGCCATTGGCAGCGTTGACGCATACCATGGCCCACCCTGTGGGATCGACAAGCGGGATTTCCCCCGCACCGGGGATCAATCCCCGCTCTTGAGCACGCGGATGAAGGCGTCTTGCGGGATGTTCACCTTGCCGAACATCTTCATCTTCTTCTTACCTTCCTTCTGCTTCTCCAGCAGCTTGCGCTTCCGGGAGATGTCACCGCCGTAGCACTTCGCGGTCACGTTCTTCCGCATGGCGGAGATGGACTCACGGGCGACGATCTTGCCGCCGACGGCGGCCTGGATGGCGACGACGAAAAGGTGCGGCGGGATGACGTCCTTCAGCTTTCCGGCCAGCAGGCGGCCGTAGGACTCCGCCTTGTCACGGTGGACGATGGTGGAGAACGCCTCCACCGGATCCCCGGCGATGAGCATGTCCATCTTCACCATCTTCGCGGCGCGGTAGCCGGCGTGTTCATAGTCCATGGAGCCGTAGCCGCGGGTCATCGACTTCATGCGGTCGTTGAAATCGACCAGGATCTCACCCAGCGGCAGCACGCAGGAAAGCATGACGCGCATCTCGTCGATGGTCTCCGTGTTGGTGACATCGCCGCGCTTCTCCATGACGAGCTGCATCATGTCGCCGATGTATTCGCCGGGGACCATGAGGTACACGTTCACGACCGGTTCCCGGATCTCCTGGATGGTCTGCGTTTCCGGGAAGAGGGTGGGGTTGTCCACGATCACCTCCGTGCCATCCGTGAGCGTGACCTGGTAGATCACGGACGGGTAGGTGGAGATGACGTTCATGTTGAACTCCCGGCGCAGGCGCTCCTGGATGATCTCCATGTGGAGCAGGCCGAGGAAGCCGCAGCGGAAGCCGAAGCCGAGCGCGGTGGAACTCTCCGAGGAAAAGGTGAAGGCGGCGTCGTTGATCTGGAGCTTGGCCATCGCGGCCTTCAGCGCCTCATAGTCGGAGGATTCGACGGGATAGATGCCGGAGAAGACCATCGGCTGGATCTCCTTGTAGCCGGGCAGCGGCTCGGGGGCCGGGTGGGTGTTGTCGGTGATGGTGTCGCCGATCTTCGCCTCGTCGGCGGACTTCATGTTGGCGATGACGTAGCCCACATCACCGGCCTGGAGGACGGAGCGGGCGGTCATTTTCGGGGTGAAAACCCCCACTTCCTTGACCTCGTAGGTCTTGTCCGTGGCCATCAGGCGCACCCGCTGTCCTTTCTTCACCGTGCCGGAAAAAACCCGGACATAGGAAACGACGCCGCGGTAGGTGTCATAGATCGAATCGAAAACGGAGCAGCGGAGCAGCTTGTCCGCATTCTCCACCGGGGCCGGCACCCGCTGGACGACGGCTTCCAGGATGTCCTCGATGCCGATGCCGGCCTTCGCGGAGGCCGGGATGGCGTCCTCACCGGGGATGGCGAGGATGTCCTCGAGCTGCCTGCGGCACTTCGCGACGTCCGCTGCGGGCAGGTCGATCTTATTGAGGACCGGGATGATGACAAGGTTCTGTTCATGGGCGAGGTGGAGGTTCGCCACCGTCTGGGCCTCAACGCCCTGGGCGGCGTCCACCATCAGGATCGCGCCCTCGCAGGCGGCCAGCGAGCGGGCGACTTCGTAGGAGAAATCAACGTGGCCGGGCGTGTCCAGCAGGTTGAGCTTGTACGTCTTCCCGTCCTTCGCCTTGTACTCCATGGCGACGGGGTGGGACTTGATGGTGATGCCCTTTTCCCGCTCCAGATCCATGGCGTCCAGGAGCTGGGCCTTCTCATCCCGCTCGGCCACGGTGTTGGTCGCACCCATCAGGCGGTCGGAGAGCGTGGTCTTCCCGTGGTCGATGTGGGCGATGATGGAGAAATTTCGTGTCAGCTCGGTGGACATGGGCGGAAAACGGGATCGGCGCGGGGATGGAAAGCACGGATTGCCGCACTTGGCACGAAAAATAAAGGGTGCAGGCGGGCGCAACCCGCTCGTTTGGGAGAAATGAACCACGGGATGGACACAGATGGACACGGATTCAAAGAGAGTATCGTTCAACCATCACGCCCCGCATTCCGGCACTTCCAAATAGCCGGGAACTTCATTTCCCATCTTCATCCGCGTCCATCCGCGCCCATCCGTGGTTGAAAAATGCGTAGCCCGCTCCCCGCGATGACCGCTCCGGCGGCGCAGGGCCAGGGCTACCTCATTTCGGGCGTTGCTGGAGGAAGCAGGTGGATCACCACTGATTTCACTGATTTACTGATTCAGAATCCGGCAATATGGAGGAAGAAAGTCCATTCCTCCTTCTCTTCAAATCAGTAAATCAGTGCAATCAGTGGTAATTCTTTTCGAATCCCGGGTGGAGCCTCCGAAATGAGGTGGCCCTGGGCGCAGGGCAGATCCTTCGTGACAGGGGGATGGGTGCTGGCATGCTCCGGGGTGTGAGTCCCATGACGATTGCTGCCATCAAGGATCTGGCGGGCGAGATCCCCGTTTCCGCCGCCATCCATGCCCAGCTCCAGTCCCGGGGCACCAAGATGACCAAGGGAGGAAAGCCCTACCTGGAAGCGGTGTTCGCGGATTCCACGGGAAATTTCACGCTCAAGCTGTGGTCGGACTCCGCCGCGTTCGATTCCGCCTCCGCGCTGGAAGAGGGCGCCATCCTCCGGCTGGAAGCCGCCTGGACGCAGAACCAGTACGGGGTGAATGCGAACGGGCTGGAATGGTTCCGCCCGGACGGGGATGCCATCGCGGATTTCCTCTCCGGCGACCCCACCCTGCGGGCGAAGCAGGAGGCGGACTACGCCCGGATCACCGCGCTGTGCGGCTCCATCCTCGACCCCCGCCTGCGGACCCTGTGTTTCCATTTTCTCGACACCATGGGGGACCGCTTCCGGAGGACCGGCGCGGCGAAGAAGAACCACCACGCCCGCCGCGGCGGCCTCGTAGAACACGTCTCCCAGATGATGGCCTCCGCGGACGCCCTCTGCCCGGTCTATCCGGAGCTGAACCGCGACCTGCTGCTGACCGGCGTCCTTTTCCACGACTGCGGCAAGCTGTGGGAAAACACCTACCCGAAATCCGGCTTCGCCCAGCAGATCAGCGTCTATGGGGAAATGCTCGGCCACATCCCGCTGGGGATCGAGCTGGTGAACAAGCTGTGGCATGACATCGGTGCCTCCGAAGAAGCCGCGGTCTGGGACGATCTCACGCCGAAGACGGAAAGTGTCCGGCTCCACCTCCTGCACCTCATCGGCAGCCACCACGGGCAGCTCGAGTTCGGCTCACCGGTCCTGCCACGCACTCCGGAGGCGCATGCGCTCCACTACATCGACAACCTGGACGCGAAGATGGAGATGATCCGCGAGGCCTACGCCACCGCGAATGAGATCGCCCCCGGCATTTACGACCGGATGTTCCCCCTGCCCGCGAACCTCATCGAGCCGCTGGAGGTATTCGTTCCTGCGGAAAGCGGATCAGTCCCCGGAGTCATCCCTCAGCCGGGAGGGGATGTCCATGCTCTCGTGGAGGATGCTGATCACACCGATGCCGCCGCCCGGAAAGCAACGGAAGAAGATGAAGTGGTGCGCGTGCCGGATGAAGAAAACGCCGTCTAGCTCCGCATCGTGGACGGGTCTCCATGACATGCGCCGTCCACCCAGGCCGTCCATCGCGGAAACAAGGTCCCGCAAGTATTTGTCAGCCTGGCTTTCACCCCACTGCGCTTCGGTGTAGTTCCAGATTTCAAGAAGCCTCGCCTTCGCGGCGGGAAGAATCCTGATTCTCATCGCCCTGTTCTGGATGCCCGTGCTTCCGCCAGAATGGATTCAGCGTCGAGTTCCACAAAGTCCTCCTGCCCGGCGGTGGCTCCGGCTTTCAACTCGGAGCGCAGCCAGGCCCATTTCCGGCTCTCCTCCCGCTCATAGTCTTTCCTGACGAGATCGCGGATGTATTCGCTCACCGAGCCGTAGAGTCCGGATTTTCCGGCCTTCGATTGGACAAACTTCTGAAGCTCGCCTGCGAACCTCACATTGACCCCTTCCGCCATGGCTGAACCGTAATATGGTCCCCATAGATGTCAAGATTGTGGGACAAGCAGAAGAATGCAATCTTGCCCCACGGCACTTGCCCTGACTGGAATGGCAGCGATGAAGGAGGCAGATGGAACGGGGCAGTTCCGCGAGATCGAGCTGATGGCACCGGCCCGCGCGTACCGGGCGGTGTCTTTCATCCGTGAGCTTGCGCGGGTGGTCTGTTTCTTCGGCAGCCACGCTGGTGGCGTGGATGTTCATCCAGTACTTCTTTCCTGACCTTCCCGGAGGGGGAAAATTCTGGGGCTGGCTGGCCGGGACGGCGTTCCTCTATCTCGTTTCCTACCTGGGGCTGACTTTTTCAGCGCTGACGATGAGGCCGGGGGTGGGGGTGCTGTTTCTTGGCATCGTCGCCGGGCCGACGTTGTGGACCGTCGTCCCGTATGTCTGGCAGACGAAGGACGCGCAGAGTTACGCGCTGGTCTTCGGGGCCATCACCGTGCTGGCGCTGCCGTTCCTGTGGGCGGGTCTGCAGACGGCGCGCCTCGGCCCGGCGGGCAGGGAAATCGCCCGCCCGAGCCCGCCGATCCGTTCGTTCGCCGGTTTCCTGAGGGAGGTTTTCGTGGTCTGGCCGGGCCTCAAGCGGTCCTTCTGGCGGATGGTGGTCGCGGACTTGCTGACCTATTCCTCATCCCTGGCCCTCTGGGCGGGGACGATGATCCTGGCGGTGCTGGGCTTCCTGGTGATCTGCCTGTTCCCGGTCTTTCTCCAGACGCATGGCATCGGCGAGGTCACGCTGCAGGTCCTGGCCCTGCTGCTGCTGGCCTTGGTCACCGGGGGCACGCAGAGTCTTTTCCGCAGCGCGGCGCGGTGGTTTTCACGGGCCTCCTACGCAGACCAAGTGGAGCGGGACGGGCGGCCGCCGATCCTGTTCCTGCGGTCCTTCCAGGATGATCAGGTGCGGCTGCCGGAGCGCGGGTTTTTCCCCCGGCTGTGGCGGGCGGTCTTTTCCCCGGGCATCCGCGGGCGGCGGCTCGACCATTTCCTCATCGAGGGCTTCAGCCGCTACGGCCCGGCGCTGGCGTTGGGGAACCCCGGCGAGAAGAACCTGCCGTTCGGGGCGGCGCGGGTCTATTGCACCCATGACACGTGGAAGGACAAGGTGGCGGAGATCGCCAACAAGGCGGACCATGTGCTTCTGGTCGCGGACAGCACCCCGGGCGTGGAGTGGGAGATCCACCACTTTCTCAAGCCGGGATGGCGGGAGAAGACGCTTTTCATCGTCGCGCCGAAATCCGAGGACCTGCGTGAGGCTCCGACGCTGGCCGCCGCCATCCGCAGGGAAGGCGTGTCTGAAGGAGGACCACCGATCCTCGCCTGCTACTGGGATGCCGGGGGCCGCCTGATGGTTCTCCGCGCTGACATGCCAAGGAGCCCGGAGGCATTCATCGTGGCCATGCAGACGTTCTTCCGGGCCAGGGCGAAGGCCCTGGTCACCGGTTGAAAGGACGGCAGCATCATGCCAGCACCGGCTCCGCGAGGCCCGCGCGGACAAGCAGCGGCTCCAGTTCCGGATCCCGGCCCATGAAGCGGCGGTAGAGTTCATCCGGAGCGAGGGAGTTCCCCTTGCTCAGGACGTGCTCGCGGAAGGCGCGGCCGGTCTCGCCGTTGAGGATGCCTTCCTTCTGGAAGCGGGTGAAGGCGTCCGCGTCCAGCACCTCCGCCCACTTGTAGGAATAGTAGCCCGCGGCATAGCCGGTGGGGCTGCTGAAAAGGTGGCCGAAGCGCCGCATCATGGACGGGGCGTCCGTCTTCAGCGGCGCGCGGTAGTCCGCGAGGATCTCCCGGTCCACCTCGTCCAGATCCTTGCCCGCGTAGCGGTCCAGATGGATGTGCAGTTCCAGGTCCGCCTTGGCGAAGCCGAGCTGGCGCATGAAGCCGGAGCCACTCATGTAGTTCTTCGCCGCGATCATCTTGTCGAAGAGTTCCTTCGGGATCGGCGCGCCGGTTTCATGGTGGCGGGCGAAAAGGTCGAGCGATTCCCGGTCCCAGCAGAAGTTCTCCATGATCTGCGACGGCAGCTCGACGAAGTCCCACGCCACGTTCGTCCCGGCGAGCGACTTCACCGGCACGTCACTCAGCAGGCCGTGCAGCAGGTGGCCGAATTCATGGAAAATGGTCTCGACTTCATTGTGCGTCAGCAGGGCGGGGTTCCCGTCCACGGGCGGGCTCATGTTGCCGATGATGAGGCCCAGGTGCGGCTCGCCTTCTCCGCCAGTGTGCAGGGAGTTCATCCACGCGCCGCCGCGCTTCGACTCGCGCGGGTGCCAGTCCGCGTAGAACGAGCCGAGGTGCGCTCCCGTTTCCGCGTCATGGATTTCATAGAAGGCGACCTCCGGGTGCCAGACCTCCACCGCATCACCCTTCTTCTCTGGCGCGGTGCCCGGCTCATAGTACACGGACTCCAGCTTTTTGATGGTGATGCCGAACAGCTTGGTCGCGATCTCGAACATGCCCGCCATGACCCCGTCCACGGGGAAATAGGGCCGCAGCGCCTCGTCATCCAGATCGTAGTTCTCCTTCCGCTGGCGCTCCGCCCAGTAGGCGACCTGCCAGGGTTCCAGCGGGCCTTCCGGCTCCCCGGTCTTCGCCGCCTTGAACGCGGCGAGCTGGCGGTACTCCGCGAGGAACGCGGGCTTCACCCTCTCGTGCAGGTTCTCGATGAAGCCGAGCGCGGACTCCCCGGTGCGTGCCATGCGGCGCAGCAGCGTGAGGTCCGCGAAGTGCTTCTGGCCGAGGATGGCCGCCTTTTCCTGCCGCAGTTGCAGGATCTTCCAGACCAGCGAGGTGTTGTCGTATTCGCCATAGCCGCCCACCTTCGAGGAGGCCTCCCACACCTGCCTGCGGATGGAGTCGTCATGCAGGTGCTGCATGACGGGGAACATGGAGGGGAACTGGAGCGTGAAGCGCCACGCGGGCTTGTCATCGGCCGCCACGCCTTTCGCTTTGGCATTCGCCAGCGCACCCGCCTTCGCGGAGTCCGGCAGGCCGTCCAGCTTCACTTCGTCATCGATCACCAGGTCCCATGCGTTGGTGGAGTCCAGCACATGCTCCGAGTATTCCTTGGTCAGTTTGGAAAGCTCTGCCTCGATCTCCGCGATGCGCTTCTTCTCCGCCTCCGGCAGGTCCGCGCCGGATTGGCGGAAATCCGCCAGCGTTTCCTCCACATGGCGGTGGCGGACCGGGTCGAGCCGCGCGGCGGCGTCACTCTCGCCATAGGCCTTCAGCACGGCCCACAGCTTGTCGTTGAGCGCGATGGAGGAATAGAAATCCGTCACCTCCGGCAGCATCTTGTTCAGCGCTTCCCGCTGGGCCGGGTTGTCCGACACGGAGTCCAGATGGTTCAGTCGTCCCCAACCGTGGTTGAGTGCGGTGCTGGCTTCCTCGAGCGCGAGGAAGGTGTTTTCATAGGTGGCTTCATCCGCGCCGACCTCACAGACCTTCGCGATGTTGTTCCTGGCGATCTCCAGTCCCAGGCGGATGTCAGGCTCCACCGCCTCCGGGACGAGCGTGGACCAGCGGACGTGGAAATCGGGAGCGAGAAACGGATTCATGATTCTTGGAAAAGGGACTGGGAGGAGGGTTCCCAGCCATTCTCCGCGAGGATTCCGGTTTGTCGATTTCCTTTGGAGCTTCCCGGAGCCACCGGTTCACAACGCTTCTTGAAAATACCGGCCCACCGCCGTAGCAATCCGGGCCATGAAGCTCCCTCTCCTCCTGCTCGCCACCGCCGCGGCCCTTCTTCCCTCCTGCGCGACACGCACGGAATTCACACCGGAGCGGAGCCAGGTCACGGTGGGCATGCCGGCCAAGCTGTCCGACCGCGAACGGTCCTACATCTCCAGCGTGGATGGCAGCCTGCGCAGCCAGGGCTACCTGCCGGTGCGCCATGGCTCGGGTGACATGCGCCTCGATTTCGGGATCAGCGAAGGACCGATCAACACCGACACCAACATCCGCCTGACCGAAGGCCGGACTGTCATCGCCGAAGGTGAGGGCAGGGCGGCGGGCGCGCCATTGATCGGCCGCGACAAGGTGGCGGAAAGGTCCTTCACCCGCGCCTTCGAGGCATTTGAAGCGTCCCTGCCGCATTCCTCCGCCGCCGGCCAGCGGCATGCGGAGGCACAGGGCGACCAGGAATACGTGTACTGATCCGTCACCGGTCCCCGCCATCCCCTTTCCCGAACCGGGCGATCAGCTCTGCCTGCGAGTGAACCTCGAAGTGGCGGAAGATCTCCTTCACATAGCCGTTCACCGTCTGGAGGCTGATCCCCAGATGGGCTGCGGTTTTCTTCCGGTCCCATCCGTCGCAAAGGAGGTTCAGTACCGTCCTGAGGCGGGGATAGAGGCTGCCGATGACCTTCTTTTCGGGAAATTTCTCGTAGTGCAACCATGGAACCTCCGTGAGGAGGATGTGGGCGATGCGAACCTCCCGGCTGTCAAAATCCGGACGATTCTTGCGGCGGTAGATGCCGATGCCGGTGGCTCCGCCGGACTCAATGGGACGGAGTGATACCATCACCGTCCCGACATCCGCCTTCTCCCAGAACGGACCTGCATCTGACTTCAGCACCGGATATCGCGGATCCTCCATCTGATGGAGGCTCCGGGTGATGTGGCTCTTATGCTCCTCCAGTTCGGAGGCGATCTTGCGGGTGGCGTCGCTCTGGCAAGGGTGATTGAGAGCCTGCAGGAAGGATGAGAATCGCTCGTCGTCGAAGCCTCCATGCAGGATGCCGGTGTGGCCGAGACGCCTTCCCGGCTCGATATCCGCCATGCACCATACCCACGAATCCGCACCGACAATCTGGCACAGGCCTTCCATCAGGCGCCTGCGGCACGCGTTGATATCCCCTCGCATGGCGATCACCTCACCAAGCAGACGGACAATAGCGCGGATATCCTCCTCGCCCAGCAACGGCTCCGGGGTGGCGTTACTCACTCTGGCAGGACTATCCCTTGCAAAGGGTTCATCCAAGAAGATTCAGCCAGGGTTACAACTGTCGCCGTCCGCTCAATAGAGGACTTCCTGGAGGAAAAGTCCGTCGGAGGGGGCGCAGAGAGGGGATTTGCCGAGCGGCAGGCCTGCGGGCTGGTCGAGCATGGCCGCAAGGTCATCGAGTCGCATCCTGCCGCCCGCCGCATGGAGGGCGGCACCGGTCATCAGGCGGACCATCTTGTAGAGGAAGCCGTCGCCTTTCCAGGTGATGCGGTAGCCATCCGCCAGCGTTTCCAGATCCGCGGCGTGGATGGTGCGGGTGTAGTCCGTGTCCGGCAGCTCGTTGCCACGGTACGCGGCGAAGGCATGGAAATCATGCCTGCCGACGAAAAGGGCCAGCGCTTCACCCAGCACTCCGGCATCGAACAGACGCGGGATGTGCCATGCCGTCCCGGCCTTGAGCGGCGGCAGGACCGGGTCCGTGCAGATGTCGTAGCGGTAGATCTTTCCCGTGGCGGAAAAGCGGGCGTGGAACTCCGCGTCCACCTCCACGCATTCCATCACGCGCACGCTGGCGGGCAGCTTCGTGTTCAGCGCGGGCACCCAGTTGAACGGGTTCATCGAGAGTTCCGGCGGCGCATCGAAATGCGCGGTCTGGCCGAGCGCATGCACCCCGGCATCCGTCCGGCCCGCGCCGTGGAGCCGGACCGGCTTTTTCGCGACCTCTTCCATCGCCTTTTCGATGAGGTCCTGCACGGTGTTGCCGCAGACCTGGGACTGCCAGCCGTTCAGGGCACGTCCGTCGTAAGCGATGGTGAGTTTCAGGCGCATGATGTTCCGGAAAAATAGGGCGGTTACAGGCCTCCGTATTCCATCCATGAGTTCAGGATTTCCACCGCCGCGGCCTGGTCGATGATGCCTTTCTGGTTCTTCGCCTTCTTTCCCGCCTCGCGCAGCTTCGCGGAGGCGGAGGAGGTCGTCAGCGTTTCATCGACAAAGACCACCGGGATGTCCGGAAGGCGCTCGCGGAGTTCCTTGGCGAACTTGCGGACCTTGATGGAGGAAGCGCCCTCACCGCCATCCATCCGCAACGGGAGGCCGACGACCAGGGTCCTGATCTTCCGCAACGCCGCGAGCTGGACGATGCGCTCGACGGGATCCGTCTTCGCCCGGTCGATGGTTTCCACCGGATGGGCCAGGATGCCGAAGTCATCCGTTGCGGCGATGCCGATCCGCGCGTCGCCATGATCGATCCCGAGGGCGGGATGCGGGCTTTGCGGATCGGATGGGTCCAGCATGGTTCAGAGGAGTTCCGGAGGCAGCAGGTCGGACAGCTTCTTGATCGCGTCCGCCTGGTGGCGGTTGGCGATGAGGAGGGCGTCATCCGTCTGGACGACGATGAGGTCATCCACGCCGAGCAGCGCGATGTGGGTGCCTTTGCGCGCGTTGAAGACGATGTTGTTCTCCGAATCCAGCTCGGACACCGGCTGGTTGACGCGGTTGTTGTTCTTCGACTCCTGGAGGTAGCTGGCCACGGAGATCCATGAACCGACGTCGTCCCAGTCGAAGGTGGCTTCGATGTTCAGCACGCGGTCCGCGCTTTCCATGAGCGCGTAGTCGATGGAGATGGGGGTCAGCTTCGGGAACTGGGCCTCCACGGTGGCCGGGATGTCCTTCGAGCGGCGGATTTCGGAAATGAATCCGGCGAGCTGCGGGGAGTGCTTCACCAACTGGTTGATGACGGTGGGCAGGGACCAGACGAACATGCCGGCATTCCAGGAAAATCCGCCCGCGGCGAGGAATTGCTCCGCCAGTTCCGGGTTCGGCTTCTCGCGGAAGCGCTTCACCTCGAACGGCGAATGCTCGCAGACCAGCCCGACGATGGAGGCGCGTTCGCCACGCTCGATGTAGCCGTAGGATGGACAGGCCCAGGTGGGGCGCAGGCCGATGGTTACCAGGCCGTCCGCCTTTTCCGCGGTGGCCAGGGCGTCCCGCATCACCGCCTGGTAGGCATCCACGTCCTGGATGAGCTGGTCGGCCGGAAGCACCATCATGACCGCCTCCGGATTCCGCGCGGCGATGAGGCCGATGCCGAGCGCCACGGCCGGTGCGGTGTCACGCTTCGCCGGTTCAGCGAAAATGTTCTCCGCCGGCAGCGTCGGGACCGCCTCACGCACGCCTTCCACCTGCTGGGCGTTGGTGAGGATGAGGATGTTCTCGATCGGGACGAGGCCCTCGAGGCGGGCGACCGTCTGGGCAAGCAGGGTGCCGTTGTTGAAGAGATCCAGGAGCTGCTTCGGCTTGTTGTTCCTGCTCAGGGGCCAGAAGCGGGTGCCGGAACCACCAGCCAGAATGAGGGCGTACGTATCTTGGGGCGAAGGCATGTCGGCGGGACGCTAGGGAATCGGGGGATGGTGGAAAAGCGGGAATCCGTGGCGATTTGCTTTTTCCGGAGTTGTCGGAAGGCCGGGTTGGGGTTAACTCTCCCCCATGGCTGACGAGCACACCGACACGACCCCAGTTTGGATTGAGACCAGCGCGCTGACCGCACCTGCCCTGCTGGGCGCGGCCGCCGGTTTCCTTCTCGGGGATCTCATGCACCGCAGCGGTCGCCGCGGCGTGGGCATCGGTCTGGCCGCCGCCGGCGTGGCGGCCCTCCTTCCATTCGCCTTCGGCGGCGTGAAAGGCCTCGTCACCGGTCCGCGCAGCAAGCTGGGCGTCCGCCGCAAGATCCAGCGCATCCGCGACGCAGGCATCGGCACCCCGGACATCGATCCGGTGGAGGAGGAACTCCGCGAGCAGGGACTGCTCTGAATTTCACACTCTCGACGCGGGGGTGAGCCTCCAACCCTGGTGAGCTTCCACGTACGCATGGAATGCCATAGGCGCGGCAGCGTCATGGAGTGCGGCGGCCCTCCGCCGCTTTGGGGGAGGATGCACATCGTAGGGAAATGATGCGGGCTACGGGACTGCGGACAGAGTTTTCAATCCGGGGGAGATCAAACCTCCGACTGATAGCGGCGGAGGACCGCCGCACTCCATGACGCTTCCGCGTCTGCGGAGGATCCCACGAAATACGGACTCTGGAGATACGCGGAACTTCCCCTAGCTACGGGAAAACCACCCTCGCGATGACGGGGAAGTGGTCCGACGAGTAGGGAGGCGGCTCCAACACCGCTCCTGCCTCCGTGACCTGCGCGCCCTTCGAGACGAAAATGTGGTCCACCTTCCACCCGGCGTCCTTCCGGCCCCACAGGTGGAGGGTCTTCGGGGAGGTGCCGGAGGGATGCAGCATGCGGAAGGTATCGGTCATGCCGCCTTTCCATTGCTTCCGGCTTCCGGCGAGGTTCGCGGAGACGCCGCGGAGGTAATAGATCGCGGGGTTGGTTTCGACCGCGTTGAAGTCGCCCAACAGGATCACCGGTTCTTCCGGGTGCCTCCGCCCGTCGATCCGGCTGGCGATGAAAACCGCCGCCTGCTCCCGGGACCCTTGGTGCTGGTGGTCGAAGTGGGTGTTCACCACATAGACGCCCCTGCCGGTCGCCAGATCGACCAGCCGCGTCCAGGTGGCGATTCGCGGCAGGGTGTTCCCCCAGGTGGCGGAACCCGGCTTTTCCGGAGTGCCGGACAGCCAGTAGGTGCCTCCCTCCGCACGGTCGCGGGAAAAGCGGTCCTGCCGGTAGAAAATGCCTGCATATTCACCCTGCGTCCGCCCGTTCTCCCGACCGACACCGAAAAATTCGTAGTCCGGGAGCGAGGCGCGCAGGTCCGCCGCCTGGCCGTGGGTGAGTTCCTGCATGCCCATCACGTCCGGTTGGATGCGCCGGATGAGTCGCACGGCATTCGCCACCCGGCGGAGCCATGCCCTCTCGCCCGGATCGCGCGCGTTCTCGTTCCGGATGTTGAAGGTGGCCGCCAGGATCTCGATTTTCCCGTCTTCCCGGACAGGCACCGCCTTCGGCACTTGCGCCGCTTCCCGGCGGCGGCAGGATCCACACAAAATCAACGCCATCAACAGGCAGGGAAGAATCACACCTTTTCTCATCACGGACCCGGCCCCACTCTCATCCCATTCTCAGATCTGGAAAGGGGGAATGCGGTCTAACGGAAAATTTCCCCGGCAACTTGCAAACCGCCCGTTCGGCGGATATTCTGGATAATGACTGTCAATCTACACGAAGCCAGTTCCGAAGTGACCCGTGACCTTTCCCCCGAATGGCTGGACCTCAGTTCCCGTGTCCGCCGCCTGGCGGCAGCCTCGTCCGCACCGGACGGCGCGCTTGCCCAGGAAGCCCTGCGGCTCTGCGAGCATGTCGAGCGGCTGCACGCGGATGTGGAGCAACTCCTTGGCAGCCTGAAGGCGGGGCATGACCCGCTTCTCGGCTCGCTGGAGGCCCGTGACTACGAGCCGGATGTCATCGACAAGGCGAACATCGAGATCCAGCGGGAGATGCACCAGAAGAGCGACCTCCAGCACATCATCAAGGCGCTGTTCATGTGGAAGGACGATCCCGTCCAGCGGGTCCGCGAACGCGTGGATTGAGGCGACGCCGAACGCTATTTCCCGCTTGGCCTCAGGCCCCGGGCGGTTGAGGTTGGAGGGACCATGAGTTCCCTATCCACCGCCGTCTCCCTGCATCCCTACTTCCAGATCCATCCGGGCAAGGTGGAGGAATTCACCGCCGGATTCCCCGCGTTCATCGAGCGGACATCCACCGAGGAAGGCTGCCTTTACTACGACTTCACCCTGAACGGTGACCAGGCGTTCTGCCGCGAGGCCTACACCGATGGCGACGCCGCGCTGAACCACCTGCAGAATGTGGATGACCTGCTGAAAAAGGCGCTCTCCATCTCCACCCTGGTGCGGCTGGAGATCCACGGCCCCGAGGGCGAGTTGGCGAAGATGCGCGGACCGCTCGCTGGCCTGAATCCGGCGTGGTTCGTCCATCAGGGCGGCCTGCCGAAGTAAATCGCCTCAGAGTTTTTTCCAGCGGGCGCCGCGGATCTCCGCGGCGCTCTGCCAACTGCCGAAGCCGAACGGCGCGCAAGCCGAGATCGGCCCGGGGCGCAGGGAGAGTTTCCGGTTGTCCGTGGAGACATCCACCACCTTCCCCCCGTCGATCCACGCCTCGATCTTGTCCGATGTGCAGGCCAGGCGGACACGATACCATCTCCCGTTTTCGAACTGCATCGCGCTGCCGGTTTCATTCTCGGCGGCATCCAGGTCATCCAGCGAGGAAATGCCGACCAAACCGCCACCCCAGCCACCGATGATGAAGGTGACGCAGTCCTCACCCCGGGCGGGGAAGGTGACCGCACCGAAGAAGTCGGTGCCATTCACGCGGCGGGCTTCGTATTCCAGCTCGAAAGGCGCGGCGGGAAGATCGCCTGTCCACTTCGCTGCGGTGAGTTGCTCGCCGAAGGGTAGCTGGAGCACGCCATTTTCCTCCGTCACCTCACCCCCCTCCGTGCCGATCCATTTTCCGGTGAGGGGAACCCAGGCGGTGTCTTCAGGGGCCTCAGGCGATGCCGTGTTGCCGCGCTTTTCACAGGCTCCGACCAGCGCCCCGGCGGTGAGGATCATCCAAGTTCTCCGTTTCATTTCCGCGAGAATAAGCCATGCTGCGGAAGAGAAAAGATGAACCCGCTGCACCTCCAGCTCCGCGACGGAACACCGGTCGTCATCCGCGCCCTCGTGCCGGATGACCGGGCCAGTCTGGCGGAGGCCTATCGGCGGGTGTCGGACGAGGCGCGCTACAACCGCTTCTGGACGCACACCGGCGAGGTCATCGGCGACGCGATGCTCGACCGCATCCTCGATCAGGATCCCATGCGGCACGTCACCTGGACGGTGCTGGATCCGACCCGGGAGTTCCCGCCCATGGGTGGCGCGAGCTGGTGGCGCAACGCGAACCGGCCGGAGGAGGCGGAGATTTCCGCACTGGTGCTGGATGACGACCAGCGGCGGGGGATTGGCACTTTGTTGCTCGCCCTCATGTGGCTCACCGCCTTCCGCGCGGGGGTGAAGGAACTGGTGGGATACGCGCTGGTGGACAACCGCCAGGCCGCCGACTGGATGCTGGACTGCGGAGCCGCCGGCACCTGGGACGGCTACAAGCTCGTCTTCCGCTGGGATCTGGAAGACCTCGACCGGCTCCCGGAGACACCACGCGCCGCGGAGCTGGCCGGATGGCTGGCAAAGCTGTCGCCGGAGTTCCTGTAAGGAGGGAGGACATTGCGGCAGAGCCGCTATGTCCGCTTCGCTTCCATTCCTGTCCTCCGGCTGCAATGGCGAATCAGAATTGATTCACCGCAAAGACACAAAGGCGGCAAAGGAAACACAAAGGCGGGGAGGAATTTCTCCCTGAACACTTCTCTTTCTTTGTTCGCCAATGCCGCCGGTGGACAGGAGTGTCCACCCTCCTTACTGGAGACTGCACTTCGGCAGCAGCTGTTCTGGTCAGGAAACGGTATCTCGCAAGGATTCCTCGAGGTGACCATTGTATGTGGAAGCGTAGATATGGGAACCGGTGTGGAACGTGTAATTATCCCAATCGTCTATGCCCACGACACAGAATATCGATAACCGGAGGCCGTTGCCGAATTGCAGCACTAGATCGAACGAAGGGGCATGGACTGTGGCTTCGGAAACTCGTTGGCCGATGAGGCGTTGAAGTCCCCGCAGCATTGGCCCGCCGTGATGATTCGAGCTTGAGGAAGAACAAATGACTTCGTCCGCTGATTCGATTCTCCAGGCACAATGCTGTAGGAAGAGGCAGTATTCACCCTTGTAGTTTCTCGCATCCTCGGACACGTGGCGATTTTTCAGCGGACGGAGCCTGGCCACCTTGCCACCGAAATCGAGCGTAACCATGGAACCCGTGCCGGACCCTGCTATGAAGGCCCAACAACCCGCGCCATCTTTGAGGCTCAGGAGCGCTTCCTGTAATTTGTCAGCGTTCACCTTTGATGTGGTCGGCATATGGCAAGAGAACTGGGAATTTTCTCACTTACTTTGCGAAGACGAGCAGGACCAGCACGACTTTCCGGTCATGGTGGCAGGATAGGGGATTGCACGAATGCGGAAAGGCAGAACATTGCGTAACAAAACCGTCGCCGAAAGTGGTTGGCGGGCGCACGGCTGCCTGCTATGTGGGAGCCGATTGGACGACAGCGACGCATCGCAGTTGTTGGAAAGGATCGAGGGTTTCGCACTGGATGATCCGATGGCTCAACTGCCATTCACCTCGCGGTTGGCGGGGGAACAGGGATGGACCCACGCATTCGCCGGCAGGGCGGTGCGGGAATACAAGCGCTTCATGGGGCTGGCGGCAGTTGCCGGGCATCCGGTCTCACCGCCGGAGGTGGTGGATCAGGTGTGGCACCTGCACCTCGTTTACACCAAGAGCTACTGGCATGATTTCTGCCGGGATCTGCTGGGAAAGGAAATCCACCACTGCCCGACCACGGGAGGATCCGCGGAGAACGAGAAATTCGAGGACTGGTATGCACGGACGCTGGAAAGCTACCGCCGCGTTTTCCACGAGGAACCTCCCGCCGACATCTGGCCATCTCCCGCGCGAAAACGCAGGGAAAGCGGGCTGGGCCGGTGGATCGATCCGGCCGCGTTCTGGCTGCTGCCGCGCCCCGCGTGGCTGGGCCGTCTGATCAGGAAATTTTCATCATGAATGCTACGAAGTTGTTCACCGTTCTCGGTGAAGTGCCCGTGCTGGACTGGCAAGGTCCGGAGTTTCTCGGGTTTTATGTGAGCTGCTACATTGCAGCGTTGGTGTGGGCATTGTGGAACCGGAGGAGGAAGTTCTCACACTTCTCCGCGCCGGAAACGCAGGCCCCCGTGCCGCTGGACCTGTATGAGACCGCATTCCTCGCGGGTGGGGTGCCGCGTTGTGCCCAGCTCGCCGTGGTGAGGCTGCTGGAAAGGCGCGATCTCACGTGGCGGAGGCCCCGCTGGGGCCGACCCACCCTGGTGGCGGGACATGGTGGCCATCCCGACATGACCGGTCCGGAATCCCTCATCCACAAGGCGGCGGCCGAGCGGGGTGAGAAAGGCATGCCTGCCTCCGAAGTCGAGCCGCTCGTCGCGCGGGCCATCGCGGGCATCGAGTCCCGGCTGGCGATCATGGGCCTGCGCCCCACCGCGAACGAGCGGGCACAGGTGAAGGTGGCGGGCATCTCGCCCCTCGTGGTCCTGATGATGATCGGCGGCATGAAGCTACTGATCGGCCTGGACCGCGAGAAGCCGATCATCCTGCTGGTCGCCTGCATGGTGGTCACCCTGTTCACGATCATCGGGCTGATGAGCTCGCGGAAATTCCTCACTCCCGCCGGGGAACGGACACTGGATGGCATGCGGGAGCGCCATCGGGATGGGGTCGTGAAAGACTCCGCCGGGCTGAGCCAGACGGTGGCCCTCATGGGTGTGGCCGGGGCCTTCGGCTACGACCACCTGCTCGCCATGGACGAGGTCACCCGCAAGGAACTCACCACCATGAGCCGCTCGGGTGCCGGAAGCGATGGAGGAGGCACCTCCGGTTGCTCGAGCGGCTGCTCCAGCGGAGGAGGGGACGGCGGCGGGGGTGATGGAGGAGGCTGCGGAGGTTGCGGTGGTGATTGATCCTTCACTCTCCTGAAACGCAAATACCGCCCCCGGTTCCCCGGAGGCGGCATTTGAAACTTCACGATGGCCGAGACCGGCCGGAGGTCACTTCACGTGATACTCCTGGAGGCACTTCACGGTCAGCTCGTTGCTCTTGAGCGAGCGCATGGCCTTCACGGAGGCCTCCGCGGCGGCGAGGTTCGTCGCGTGGGAGATCTTCTGGGCGATGGCGGTGGAGCGGATCAGGATCTCATCGGCACGGGACTCGTGGGAGGCCGGGGTGTTGATGATGAACTGGATCTCGCCGTTCTTCATCATGTCGATGACGTTCGGGCGGGCCTGCTCCGCGACCTTGTAAACACGCTTGCTGGGGATGCCTTCCGCGGTGAGGCGCTCGTGCGTGCCACCGGTGGAGCAGATGGTGAAACCAAGCTCGACGAGATCCTTCGCCACGGCGACGGCGCGGGCCTTGTCGCGGTCGGAAACGGAGAGGAAGACGTTGCCCTCGGTCGGCAGCGGGTTGAAGGCACTGATCTGCGACTTGGCGTAGGCCATGCCCCAGTCGGCGTCGATGCCCATGACCTCGCCGGTCGATTTCATTTCCGGGCCGAGCACGATGTCGATGCCGGGGAAGCGGTTCCATGGGAAGACGGCTTCCTTCACGCTGAAGTGCGGCGGGATGATCGTCTCCGTGTAGCCCATGTCCTTGAGCTTGTGGCCGACCATGACCTTCGCGGCCAGCTTCGCCAGCGAAACGCCGGTCGCCTTCGACACGAACGGCACGGTCCGTGAGGCACGCGGGTTCACCTCGATGACGTAGAGCTGCTCATCCTTCACGGCGAACTGGATGTTCATCAAGCCCTTCACGTTCAGCTCGCGGGCGAGGTCCTTCGCGGCGCGGACGATCTCCGCCTTGATCTCCTCGGAAAGCGAGAAGGCGGGGATGACGCAGGCGGAGTCACCGGAGTGGATGCCGGCCTGCTCGATGTGCTGCATGATGGCACCGACCACGGAAGTCTCACCGTCGGAAATGCAGTCCACGTCCACCTCGGTGGCATTGTCGAGGAAGCGGTCCACCAGCACCGGACGCTCCGGGGAGGCGATGACCGCCTCGCGCATGTAGCGGGAAAGCTCCGCGTCGCTATAGACGATCATCATGCCGCGTCCGCCGAGAACGAACGACGGGCGGACCAGCACGGGGTAGCCGATGCGGTTGGCGATGACGATGGCTTCCTCCTCGTTGACGGCGGTGCCGGCGTCGGCCTGCTTGAGGTTGAGCTTGTCGAGCAGCGCGGAGAAGAACTTGCGGTCCTCCGCCAGCTCGATCGACTTCGGCGAGGTGCCGATGATCGGCACGCCATGACGCTCCAGGTCCGCAGCGAGGTTCAGCGGGGTCTGGCCACCGAACTGGACGATGACGCCGTGCGGTTTTTCCTGGTCGCAGATGTTGAGCACGTCTTCCAGCGTGAGCGGCTCGAAGAACAGCTTGTCGGAAGTGTCGTAGTCGGTCGAGACGGTCTCCGGGTTGGAGTTGACCATGATGGTCTCGTAACCCAGCTCCTTCAGCGCGAAGGCGGCGTGGACGCAGCAGTAGTCGAACTCGATGCCCTGGCCGATGCGGTTCGGGCCGCCACCGAGGATGATGATCCGCTTCTTGTCGCTGTCGCGGGCTTCGTTCTCGTCACCGTAGGTGGAGTAGAAATACGGGGTGTAGGCCTCGAACTCCGCCGCGCAGGTGTCCACCAGGCGGTAGGTCGGGATGATGCCCTTGAACTTCCGCTCCTCGCGGATGGTGTCCTCGGTCGGGATGTCGGCGACGGCTGGCTCCGGCTCCGCACGAGGCGGCGCACCGGCAGGCTGGTCCTTCTCACCATGGATGGAGACGTCGTGGATGGCCTTCGAATGGGCGCGGGCCTTGGCGATCTGGCGGTCGGAGAAACCGAGCTTCTTCGCGCGGCGGAGGTCCATTTCCGCGAGCTGCGCGCCTTCGTCGGCGATCTGCTTCAGGTGGCCGAGGAACCATGGATCGATCTGGGTGGCGGCGAAGACCTCGTCGATGGACCAGCCGTGGAGGAAGGCGGTCTGCAGCCAGAAAATGCGCTCCGCGTTCGGGATCTGCAGTTTGCGGGTGATCTCGTCCTTGGAAGGCGCGTGCGGGTCCTTGTTGTCGAAGCCGAAGCCCCAGCGGCCCGTTTCCAGGGAGCGCAGGCATTTCTGCATCGACTCCTTGAAGGTGCGGCCGATGGACATCGCCTCACCCACCGACTTCATCGAGGTGGTGAGGACCGGGTTGGCGAGCGGGAATTTCTCGAAGGTGAAGCGCGGGATCTTCGTCACCACGTAGTCGATGGTCGGCTCGAAGGAGGCCGGGGTCTCGCGGGTGATGTCGTTCGGCAGCTCGTCCAGCGTGTAGCCGACGGCCAGCTTCGCCGCGATCTTGGCGATCGGGAAGCCAGTTGCCTTCGAGGCGAGGGCGGAGGAGCGGGAAACCCGCGGGTTCATCTCGATGACGATCATCCGGCCGGTCTTCGGGCAGGTGGCGAACTGGATGTTCGAGCCGCCCGTCTCCACGCCGATCTCGCGGATGACGGCGAAGGACGCGTCCCGCATGATCTGGTATTCGCGGTCGGTGAGAGTCTGGATCGGTGCGACGGTGATGGAGTCGCCGGTGTGGACGCCCATCGGGTCGAGGTTTTCGATCGAACAAATGACCACGCAGTTGTCGGCGCGGTCGCGCATGACCTCCATCTCGTATTCCTTCCAGCCGAGGAGGGATTCATCGATCAGGACTTCGGAAACGGGGGACAGGTCGAGGCCGCGGGCGATGATTTCCTCATACTCCTCGCGGTTGTAGGCGATGCCGCCGCCCTGGCCGCCGAGGGTGAACGCCGGGCGGATGATGAGCGGGAAGGTGCCGATCTCCTCGGCCACCTTCTTCGCCTCCTCCATCGTGTGGGCGATGCCGGAGCGCGGCATGTCGAGGCCGATCTTGATCATCGCCTCCTTGAAAAGCTGGCGGTCTTCGCCCTTGTCGATCGCGTCCGGCTTCGCGCCGATCATCCGGACATTGTATTTCTCCAGCACGCCTGCCTTGTGGAGGGACATGGAGGTGTTGAGCGCCGTCTGGCCGCCCAGGGTGGGGAGGAGGGCGTCCGGTTTTTCGCGGGCGATGATCTTTTCGACGACTTCCGGCGTAATCGGCTCGATGTAAGTGCGGTGCGCGAATTCCGGATCCGTCATGATCGTCGCCGGATTCGAGTTCACGAGGATCACTTCATAGCCTTCTTCCTTCAGCGCCTTGCAGGCCTGGACGCCGGAATAGTCGAATTCACAACCTTGTCCGATGACGATGGGGCCGGAGCCGATGACAAGAATTTTCCGGATCGAGGTGTCTTTGGGCATGGATATGGGACGGTTGGACGCGCGGCAGGGCGGGTAAATTGGACGGGGTGTGGCAGGGATTTTCCCGCTTGTAAAGGGTGGGATGGCGGCAGAGCCACCTCATTTTGGGGATTTCAGTTCCAGAAGGGATCCGGGCGTCTTTCCCTGCCTGATTCCGCAAGGGCCCGGAGGCATGCCGGACTGGAACAGTCGTTGGGTGAATGCAGGTTGCACCCATACAGAGAGTGCGTCATTTTCGCCGCTGTGAGGAACTGGATCCCAAAATTCTGCGCGCTGCTGCTGGCGATGACGCCGGGGGTGGGCCGTGCCGATGAGGCGCCACCGGCGAAGCCCGTCGGACCAGCGAAAGTGGTCGTGATCCCGGTGAAGGAGCAGATCGCCCCGCCGGAGCTGTATATCCTCCGCCGCGGGCTGAAGGAGGCCATCGACAACGGCGTCCAGACCATCGTGCTGGACATGGACACGCCCGGCGGCCGGTCGGACGTGACCTTCGAGATGCTGAAGGCGCTGGAAAAGTTTCCCGGGAAAACCGTCACCTACGTCAACAGCGAGGCCCTCTCCGCCGGGGCGCTCATTTCCGCCGGCACGGATGAAATCTATTTCGCGCCGAATGGCGTGATGGGCGCGGCGGCCCCGGTCAGCGGAGACGGTACGGACATCGAAGAAACGATGCAGGCGAAGATGGTCAGCTATCTCAAGGCCCGCGTCCGCTCCCTGACCGACGGCAAGGGCTACCGGGCGGAGGTCATTTCCGCGATGATCGACCTGAAATCCGAGTTCAAGATCGGGGAGACGGTCATCAAGGAGAAGGACGAACTGCTTTCCTTGACCGCCCAGGAGGCGCTGAAGGAATATGGCGAGCCGCCCGCACCGCTGCTGGCGGCGGGCATCGTGGAGAACATGGACGGGCTGCTCGACAGCCTCCATGGGAAGGGCAACTGGACAGTGAAGCGGCTGGAGGTCACCTGGTCGGAAAAGCTGGCGCAATATCTGACCAGCATCGCGCCGCTGCTGATGGCCATCGGCATGGTCGCGCTGTTCATCGAGTTCAAGACGCCGGGCTTCGGATTTTTCGGCATCGCGGGCGGCGTCCTGCTGGCGGTGGTGTTCCTCGGCCACTATGTGGCGGGGCTTTCCGGCCATGAGCCGATGCTGTTCTTCGCGCTCGGGGTGATCCTGGTGGCGGTGGAAATCTTCTTCTTCCCCGGTTCCATCGCCTTCGCGGTGGCCGGGGTGGCGCTCATGCTCGGCTCACTGGTGTGGTCGATGGCGGACCTGTGGCCCAGCCAGCCCATCGAATTCACCGCGGATGTTTTCCTCCAGCCGCTGGTGAGCGTGGGGATCGGCGTGGGTCTGGCGGTTCTGATTTTCGTCCTGCTGCTGCGCTTCCTGCCGAGCGGCGGGCCATGGGGCAGGCTGGTGCTGGATGCCGCCGTCGGCGGTGAGCCGGGCGGCCCGCGCCCCCTGCTGGCGGGCGGTGGCGCATCCTCCGCCTCCCTCGTCGGGGAATCCGGCGTGGCCGTGACCGCCCTGATGCCAAGCGGCCAGGTGAGCATCGGCGGCAGGCGCTATGAAGGAAAACTGGCGGTGGGGTATGCGGAGGCGGGCACTCCGGTGATCGTCACCCGGCACGGGGAATTCAGCCTGGAAGTGGAGGTGATCCCGTCATGACGCTCATCATCCTGCTGTTCGCCGTGGGCATCCTCCTCATCGCCACGGAAGTCATCGTCCCGGGAGCCATCCTCGGCATCATCGGCGGCCTGCTGATGGTCGGCGGGACCGTGCTCGCCTTCATCGACTACGGGACTGGCGGCGGCATCCTCGCGCTGGGGATCGCAACCGCGGTCGGGGCGCTGGCCCTCTTCATCGAGTTCCGGATCCTGCCGAGGACGGCCATCGGCCGCCGCGCCTTCCTCACGGAGGAGGTGAGCGGGGTTTCCGCCGCCGTCGGAAAAGACGCCGTCGCGCTGGTGGGGAAACCAGCCGAGGCGCTCACCATGCTTTCGCCCAGTGGCTACGTCCGCATCGACGGACGGCGCTATGAAGCTTTCTGCCAGTCGGGACAGGCCCCGGCAGGCGCGGCCCTCGAAGTCATCGGGGCCGACAGTTTCCGCCTGATCGTCACACAACGCCCATCATCCATCCCATGAGCACCTACCTCGCCGCCATCGACTTCACCATCATCGGCTTCGTCATCGCCGGTATCGCCGCACTGATCGTCGTCGGCATCATCTTCTCGTTCTTCAGCGTCTGGCTGCGTGCCTGGCTGGCAGGCGCCTATGTGGGCTTCACGGAACTCATCGCCATGCGCCTGCGGCAGGTGCCCTACGGCATGATCGTGGACGCGCGCATCACCGCGAAGAAGGCCGGCATCGACGTGCCGATCAATGATTTCGAAGCCCACTTCCTCGCCGGTGGCAACGTCATCCCCACCAGCCAGGCGCTCATCGCCGCGAAAAAGGCGGGCATCGAGCTGGAGTGGGACCGCGCCTGCGCCATCGACCTGGCCACGAAAGGTTCCGGCAAGAGCGTGGTGGAGGCCGTGCGCACGTCCGTGGACCCGAAGGTCATCGACTGCCCGAACCCCACCAGTGGACGCACCACCATCGACGGTGTGGCGAAGGACGGCATCCAGGTGAAGGTGCGCGCGCGGGTGACCGTCCGCACGAACCTCGACCGCTTCGTCGGCGGTGCGAAGGAGGAAACCATCATCGCCCGGGTGGGTGAGGGCATCGTCACCACCATCGGCTCCGCGGAAAGCTACAAGAAGGTGCTCGAGTCCCCGGACAGCATTTCCAAGGTGGTGCTCCACCGCGGCCTGGACGTCGGCACCGCGTTCGAGATCCTTTCCATCGACATCGCGGACGTGGATGTCGGCGAGAACGTCGGCGCGCAGCTCCAGGAAGCCCAGGCGGAGGCGAACAAGAACATGGCCCAGGCCCAGGCGGAAATCCGCCGCGCCGCCGCCGTCGCGCTCGAGCAGGAAATGGTCGCCCGCGTCGCGGAGATGAAGGCGAAGGTCGTCGAGGCCGAAGCCGAAGTCCCGCTGGCGATGGCCGAAGCCTTCCGCAGCGGACGCCTCGGCGTCATGGACTACTTCCGCATGGAGAACGTGAAGGCGGACACCCAGATGCGCGGCAGCATTTCCAAGGGAGACGGCCCGAACGCATAACCTCCCTCCGTCATGGAAGAGTTCATCACCAACAACATCAAGTTCCTCATCTTCGCAGGAGCTGCGGTGCTGTGGGTCATCGGAAAAATCTCCGAGGCCAGGAAGAACAAGGAGGAACAGCAGCAACCGCAGCAGGAACAATGGAGTCCGGAGGACGACGACGGATACGACTACGACGAACGCCAGCAGCCAGTCCCGCCACCGTATCGGCCGATGGTGCCGCCGCCGCTCCCGCGGGCGGTGGCCGTGCCGGACCCTGCCGCGGATGAGCGCGAGCTGGCCCGCCAGCGCGCGATGCAGGAACGCCTGAGCGCCCTGAGGAAAGAACGGACCGCCGTCTCGAAGCCCACCCGGAAGCCCGCCAAAGCCACGCCGCAGCCGATGGTTTCCCCGTCATCCCTCAAGGCACGCCTCCGCGACCGCCGGGAACTCCGCCGCGCCATCGTCATGCGGGAGATCCTTGATCCTCCGGTGGGGCTGAGGTGAATCCATCTCCGGATGGAGCGCGGACTTCAGTCCGCTTGGCTTCGCGAACTCCGGATTCTCCGGGGCGGGCTGAAGCCCGCGCTCCATTCCGCCCCCATTTTTAATCCACTTGCCGCTGCGTCCTCTGACGCTAGGTTTCGTGGCATCTGACACCCTCCATGGATATTCTTTACCCCACCCTGAAAGCCATCGGCATCATTCTCGTGGTGCTGCTGTGCTTCAACATCATCATCTTCGTCCATGAACTGGGACACTTCCTCGCCGGCAGGTGGCGGGGCCTGAAGATCGACCGTTTCCAGATCTGGTTCGGCAAGCCGATCTGGAAAAAGGAAATCAACGGCGTGCAGTATGGCCTGGGCTGGATCCCGGCCGGTGGCTTCGTCTCCCTCCCGCAGATGGCTCCGATGGAATCCATCGAAGGGGGGACCCGCGACGACGAAGGGAAGCCGCTTCCCCCCATCTCGCCGCTGGACAAGATCATCGTCGCCTTCGCCGGGCCTCTGTTCTCGATGCTGCTCGCGCTGCTGGCGGCGGTCGGCGTCTGGATGGTCGGCAAGCCCGCCGATGTCATCACCACCAAGGAGATCGGCTATGTGGAAAAAGGCGGTCCTGCGGACAAAGCGGGCGTCCGCACCGGAGATGTGATCGAGGCAGTCAACGGAGTGCCCATGCGTGGATTCGCGGGCACCCTGGACTCCATCAGCGAAAGCGTGATCCTCAGCCGCGGGGACAAGATCGAGTTCACCGTCCGGAGGACGGGCGAAGCGGAGCCGCTCAAGCTCAGCTCAGGCTTTGAAATCGAGAAAACCGGATTCTTCCAGCGCCGTGCGTTGCGGGAGGTGGGCATGGCACCCTCCACCCCTTCGATTGTGGAGGCCGTTTCCCCCAACAGTTCCGCCGCGGATGTCGGCATCAAGCCAGGCGAGGAAATCGTCACCTATGACGGCATCCCTCTCCTGAGTCCCGTGCAGCTCAGCGCCTACATGAAGGAGAAGAACTGGAATCCGGTAGAACTCGGCGTGAAGGCGAAGGACGGATCCATCCGCCAGGTCACCGCGACACCGAAGAAGCCCCTGCCTCCCAATGACAAGTTCCCCATGCTGGGCGTTGCCTGGAGCGGCCGGAGTGATGTGGACGTCCACATCGTCCATCCCGGACCCATCAGGCAGGTGAAGGACAGCCTGAACATGATGTGGGTCACGATCTCCAGCGTGGTCTCCCCGCAGTCGAGCATCGGCGTGGATCACCTGAGCGGTCCGGTCGGCATCTTCACCATGAAGTTCAAGCTGCTGCAGACCGACAACGGCTGGCGGCGCATCCTCGCCTTCATGGTTCTTTTCAACGTGAACCTGGCCGTGCTGAACATGATGCCGTTCCCGGTGCTGGACGGCGGGCACATCGTTCTCGCCATCCTGGAAAAGATCGCCGGTCGGCCGGTGAAAGCGAAGCCCCTCGAGATCGTCCAGACGGCATTCGCCCTGGCCCTCATCTCACTGATGCTGTTCGTCAGCTCGAAGGATGTCAGCGACCTCTTCAGCGGTGGAAAGAAGCGCTCCGAGATCGTCTTCCCCGCCGCCAACTGACGCAGCTCACAGCCCCGCGGCCTTCCTGAGATCCGCGGGGAACTCCACCAACGGACGGATCTCCATCCGCCGGTAGAAACACTCCGCCGCCTCCGACTGGATCTGGATCTGTCCTGAGGTGAGCGGAGTTTCCTTTTTCGTCTCCTTGTCCACGGCGGACGCGTTGCGCAGCACCAGCACCACCGTGCCGTTCACCACGTGCACCGCATCCCGGCCGACCACGTAGAGGTCGAGCGTGTTCCATTCGCCATGCGGCTTCTCGAAGTCACCGCGCAGGTGCGCCACGTGGGCCTTTGTCACGCCTTCCACCTCCGCCTCACCGAAGCGGTGGACCTCCCCTTTCGGGTCGTAGAAAAAATCCTTCTCCACCTGGACCGCACGGATGTCCGCACGGGTGCCCGCCACCTGCCAGAAGTCACCCATGTCGCCCTCCTGCACCTGGAACTCCAGGCTCTTCTTCCAGTTGCCGCCGCCCGCGCCGTGCTCGCCCGTGCAGTGGTAGAGGATGCCGTTGTCCCGCACCCGGTCCAGCCGTGGCTCCCACTTCTGCTCACCCCACTTGATCTGCGTCCGCAGATGGTAGCTGGTGAACGTCTCCGTGGTCGTCAGCCCGCCCCAGATCTCTCCGGAAATGCGCAGCACCGGCTCGCCATCCTGCATCTTCATCATGAAGACGCCCTTCGGGTCATTGCCCAGGCCGAGCGGGAGTTTCTTCCCTTTCTCATCCGCCGGCAGATCGGCGGGCAGTCCCTGGATCGACGGATGCGGCCTGCCGAGCCAGACTTCCCAACCGGCCATCTTTTCGTTGAGCAGGGGACGCCAGTCTTGCTCCGCGGCATGGAGAAATCCGGACGAAACGAACGCAATGGCCAACGATGCTTTTCCAACGGAACGGAAGGACATGATCCCTCTCACTAGCGGGACGGCGCGTTGCGGGAAAGGAGATTCAAAGCGGGAGCGAACACCGTGAGCAGTAAGGAGGGTGGACGCTCCTGTCCACCGGCTGCAATGGCAAACAAGGGAGGAGAAGTTTTCAGTGTTTTGACTCAGATGATTCAGTTTTCCTGTTCGTATCAGTCGCTCCGCAACGGTGTTTTCAGGAAGAGAAGAAGGCTGCCCGCGAATCTCGAGTCGATCCGTTTTCTCACTTTGCGCCCTTTGCGTCTTTGTGGTGAATCTTTTCTTATTCGCCAATGCCGCCGGTGGACAAGAATGGGAGCGAAGCGGACATAGCGGCTCTGCCGCAATGTCGTCCCTCCTTACCGGGCGATCAGCAATCCCGCCGGGCTGGTGGTGACAGGGGCGGTTCCGGATTCCAGACGGAAGCGCTGGGCCTTGCCGCCGGTGCTGTTGAAGATGACGGCGCGTCCGTCTTCCTGCACGGCGATGGTGGTGTTTCGTGCCGCCGTGATGTGCAGGATCTTGCCGAGATCGGTGGGTGCTGGATTTCCATCCAGGATCTCAACGGCTCCGGTTTTCGAGAGGAGGGCGACATGTTGGTCACCTGCGGCAATCGCGGCGATGTCCGTACGGATGACCTCCGTTTTTTCCCTCGTGGCAAGGTGGAGGTTTCCTCCTTTGTCCAGCAGGTGGACCTTGCCGCTGTAGGTGAGGCAGAGCGCGGTGACATCCGGCGGGGCGGTGAGCGTGACCGGGGGGTATTTCGGCGTCAGCGGGAGCAGGTATAGCTCACCGCTTTTGAGGATGACTGGCAGGATCTTGTTGTCGGGACAGGTGCCAAGCAGCGAGATGGGCGGACCGCCGAGTGTCTCCGGAGTATCCGCATCCCCCAAGCGGTAGAGCGTACCGGACTCTCCCAGTGCCAACGCTTGATCCGTCGTGGAGGAAAGCTGGATGATCGTTTCCGGAGGGGTGACCTCACGCGGGGTTTTCCACCGTGCATCCCACAGCAGCAGCTTCCCTCCTTGGGTGAGGACGGCACCACCCTGCGCGGTCAGCGTGCAGGATTTCCACCCGGCGTCCAGAAAGGTGGCCGGTGGATAGAACCGCGGATCGACTGCGTTGAAGGAAAAGACCTTTGGCTGTGGGGCGGCGGGCGCGGTGACAGGTTCCGGTGTGGGGACAGGAGGGGCCGGTTCCGGTGCGGGTGGGGTGGTTTCAGGAGCGGCGGAAATGGCGGGCTCTGGCACCAAAGGGGGAGGGGCCGGAGCTTCGGCAACCGGAGGTGAAGCGACAGCCAATTTCTCCGGCTCGTGCCGCGGAGCGAAGCGATCCTTCAGCAGAAGAAAGGCGACGGCGGCGGTGAGGAGCACGCAGAGACCCGCAGTGACCAGCAGCAGCGGGTGGGAGCGCCGGTGGAGGCGGTTCAGTTCTTCGCGCAGCTCCGCCGCGGCCTGGTAGCGCTCGCCCGGGTTTTCCTGCAGGGCACGCAGCACCATCGGGTCCAGGCGCGGGTCGCTGCCGGACTTCGCGGAGGGCGGGCGGAACACGCCGCGCGGGCGCTCGCCCGTCAGCATTTCATAGAACAGCACGCCGATGGAGTAGATGTCCGCGCGGTGGTCCGCATGGGCCGCGTCCTTCACCTGCTCCGGGGCGGCGTATTCCGCGGTGCCCATGAAGCCGCCGGTGCGGGACAGGGTCATCGCCGCCTCATGCTGCTGATCCCACTTCGCCAGCCCGAAGTCCGCGATCTTGATGTGTCCGGCGGTATCCAGCAGGATGTTCGACGGCTTGATGTCGCGGTGGACGATGCCCAGCGAGTGCGCGTGGGAAAGGGCGTCGCACGCCTGGCGGACGATCTCCAGGGCCTCCGGCACCGTGAGGCTGCCGATCTTTTCCGCCAGCGTGGAGCCATCCACATACTCCATCACGAAAAACGGATGCCCTTCCGGCGTGGTGCCGAACTCGTGGAGGGCGACGATGTTCGGGTGGCGGAGCTTTGCCAGCGTCCGTGCTTCCCGCTGGAACCTCTGGACGAAGGCTTCATCCGCGCTGGACTCGATGGGCAGCAGCTTGATGGCGATCTCCCGGTCCAGGTCCGGCTGGCGCGCGTGGTAGACCGCGCCCATGCCGCCGCGGCCCAGCAGGCCCAGGATCTCCCAGCGGGGGAAAAGCGCGGCGAGATGGGCGGGGGTGGGTGGTTCCCAGGGGGAGGCGCCGCCGTCCGTGGCCGGGATGGAGCCTCCACCGAGATCGAACAGTCCCGCCGGATCGAGGCCGCTGAGGATGGAATCTTCCTGTCTCATGGCGGTGGGGTGGGGCGGGACGTTCGCTGGTGGTTACTGTTCGACCAGCTCGACGCGGCGGTTGAGCGCCTTGCCTTCATCGGTCTTGTTGGTGGCCACGGGGGAGATGAACGACGCTCCGTGGGCGGACAGGCGGCCGGCGGCGATGCCGTGCTTGGTGGTCAGCTCCTTCACCACGGTGGCGGCGCGGCGCTGGGACAGGTCCTGGTTGAACTCAAAGGTGCCGACGTTGTCCGTGTGGCCCACGACCAGCAGCTTCAGCGACGGGCTGTCCTTCAGCAGTTTCACGATCTCACCGATGGTCGGCTCCGACTCCGGTTTGAGGTCCGCCTTGTTGAAGTCGAAGTGGATGCCGTAGAGGGCGATGCGGCCGGTGTCGGAGATCTTGTTCTCCATTTCCTCCGCCTTCACCAGGACCATCTTGTCCTCCATCGGCGTGGTGTTGATGAAGTCCGCCTGGACCATGATGGTGCCTGCGGGCAGCTTCAGGTCCGCCTTGAAGGAGTTCGACGGGTCCGCCTTGCGGAACGTGTGGTCCCACTGGCGCTCCGCGACGAAGACGACGGCGAAGAGTCCGCCCTTTTCCGCGGCGATGTAGCGGCGCTCCTTGATGCCGGTGAACAGTTCCTTGCGGTCCGCTTCCGGGAAGTAGGAGACGGCGGGCGGGCCGTTGCGGATGGCGCCCTGGTCACCGGTCCAGATGGTGGTGAACCCGGCGTCCTTCAGCGCCTGCTCGTAGTTCTTGAAGACCTCCAGCACGGTCCGGCGTTCGTCCGGGGTGTTGGCCAGGGCGTAGGTCGTGCGGTGGAGCGCGCCGGAAACCGGGCGGACCTCCTTCGGATCGGTGGAGTTCGGCGCACTGAGGCCGCCGGTCTGCAGGAGGATCTCGCCGAACTTCTGTTCCGACTGGGTCAGGATCTTGGATCCCTCATAGCGCGGGATGCCGGGGTAGTCCTTCGCGCCTGCGGCGTCGGAGGTGGGCATGGCGGACGCCGCCATGGTCAGGCAGGCGAAGAGCGATAGGATGGCTTTCATGGTGGTGGTGGAGTTATGGAGTTTGAAACTTGTGAAATCATTACCGGGAAAGCGCGGAACGGTCGAGATGAAGTGCCGATGAGCCGGGGGTAATGCGCGTTACACGGGCCGGGATGTGCACGGAGCGGTCCGGCAGCGGGGTGATGCGGGCGGATTCCGCAGGGCGTGGGGTGGGCAGGCGCGGGATGATGGTGGGCGGGACGACGGGGCGGCGGGCCGGAGGAGGGGTGAGGGCGGGTGCCGGGGATGGCAGCGGGATCCTGCGTGCGATGCCCGGGTCGAGGAAGCGGCTGCCGGGGGCGCGGGATGGTTCGCCGAGGCGTGGCGGGTCGGAGGGCATGACCTCCGGAGCGTCATCCCGGCCTGCGCCGAAGACATCCGGACGGAGACCGGGGCGGCCACCCACACGGATGCGGTCACGGTCGCCGGGTGACAGGGTGCCGATGTCGCGGTGACCGCCGCCGAGGAAGATGCCGCCGAAGCCGCCGCCTGGGATCGGACGGATCGGCTCACGGTCGTCCACGCGGGGTGGCTCCGTGCGGCCGGGGGCGGGGTGGTAGGTGTGGTGGCCGGAGTCACTGGCGCAGGAGGCGAGGGCGACGGCGGTGAGGATGAGTGCGATGGTTTTCATGATGTTGTTCCTTTCGCTCCGTTCTCTGGCGGTCCGTTGGGCGGCGTTACACGGTTTCGCAAAAAATTTTCACGGCGCATTGAACCCACCCGCCGGACAGGGTTGGATGCGGACCATGGAACCCCGCAGTGACGCGCCTTTCCCGAATACCCGCTGGAGCCTCGTGGCCCAGGTGAAAGGACGTCCGGAAGCCCGTGAAAAGGCGCTGGGCGAGCTGTGCGGCCTCTACTGGATGCCCGTCTATGCCTTCCTGCGGCGGCGGGGGATGTCCCCGGCGGACGCGCAGGACGCGGCCCAGGGTTTTCTGGCATCCCTGCTGGCTGAGGATGGCTTTTCCAAGCCGGACGCGGATGCGGGGAAGATGCGCTCCTTCCTGTTGGGCGCGCTCCAGCGCTGGCAGCGCGGGGAGTGGCGGAAGGAAAGCGCCCTGAAACGCGGTGGTGACCGGGAGATCCAGTCGATGGATGCGCTGGAGGCGGAAAAGGGCTTCCAGGCAGAGCAGGAGGGCGCGTCCCCGGAGGACGAGTTCGACCGCAGCTGCGCCATGGCCATCCTGGAGGCCGCCCTGCAACGGCTGGCGGAGGAACAGCAGGCGGCGGGAAAGGGCGCGGCCTTCGCCGCCATGCGGCCGCTCCTCAGCCCGGCGGGCGGAAATGTTTCCCAGGATGAAGTGGCACGGGAGCTGGGCCTGAGCGCGGAGGCGCTGCGCGTCGCCCTCCACCGGCTGCGGAAGAGGTTCGGCGAGCTGCTGCGCGTCACCGTGGCGGACACCCTGGCAGATCCCACGGAGGAATCCATCGCGGAGGAAATGGCTGCCCTGCGCCGGGTGCTGGTGGGGTGAGGGGAAGACGGAGCAGGATGCTCCGGCAACGGCCTGGGCCAAGATGGCCCAGCCACGGTCCGTTTTCCCGGGCTTTACTCGACGCGGGGATTTTCCCATCTTCCCCGGCCCTTCCCATGACCGCCGCCGAGATCCGCAACAGCTTCCTCGATTTCTTCCGTGAGAAACAGCACACCATCGTGCCCTCGGCATCGCTGCTCCCGCAGTCGCCCGGCCTGCTGTTCACCAACGCGGGGATGAACCCGTTCGTCCCGTACTTCCTCGGCGTCGAGAAGGCCCCGTATGATCCGCCACGCGCCGCGGACACGCAGAAATGCATCCGCGCCGGCGGCAAGCACAACGACCTGGAGGATGTGGGCTATGACACCTACCACCACACGTTCTTCGAGATGCTCGGGAACTGGTCTTTCGGGAACTACTTCAAGAAGGAAGCCATCGCCTGGGCATGGGAGCTGGTTGTGGAGCGCTGGGGCCTGCCCGCCCACCGCCTCTACGCGTCCGTCTACGCGCCGAAGCCGGGTGACCCGGGCAGCTTCGACCAGGAAGCCTACGACATCTGGGCCGAGCTGTTCCGCTCCAAGGGCTGCGATCCTGCGGTGCAGATCGTCCACGGCAACGTGAAGGACAACTTCTGGATGATGGGTGAGACCGGCCCCTGCGGACCGTGTTCCGAACTTCACGTGGACCTCACCCCGGAGGGCAACCCCGTCACCGGGCGCAACCTCGTCAACAACGACTCCGACCTCTGCATCGAGATCTGGAACCTCGTCTTCATCCAGTACAATGCGGAGGCCGACGGCACCTTCCGCGAGCTGCCCGCGAAGCACATCGACACCGGCATGGGCTTCGAGCGCGCCTGCTCCATCATCCAGAACACGAACGGCTTCACGGATTTCTCGAAGAAGCCCAGCAACTACGCCACGGACGTCTTCCAGCCCATCTTCCGCAAGTTGGAGGAACTGAGCGGCAAGACCTACTCCAACATCTATCCGGCGCTCGGTGCGGACCGCTCCGCCTTCAACGAGGAGATGAAGGACGCCATCGCCTTCCGCGTCATCGCCGACCACCTGCGCACCCTTTCGTTCTCCATCGCCGACGGTATCATGCCCGGCAACAACGGCCGGAACTACGTGCTGCGCCGCATCCTCCGTCGCGCGGTCCGCTACGGCCGCCAGCTCGGCTTCTCCGGTGAGAAGCCGTTCTTCGGCGCGTTGGTGGAAACGCTCGTCGCGGAAATGGGCGGCGTCTTCCCAGAACTGAAAAACCGCCAGGACACCGTCCGCCAGACCCTGGAAACGGAAGAGGCCAGCTTCAACCAGACGCTGGACCGCGGCCTCAAGCGTTTCGAGGAAGCCCTGGCCGATGACGCGAAGTCCATCTCCGGCGACATCGCCTTCGAACTTTACGACACCTTCGGTTTCCCCATCGACCTGACCGAGCTTCTCGCCCAGGAGCGCAACCTCTCGCTCGACAAGGATCGCTTCGAGGAACTGATGGAGCAGCAACGCGAACGCGCCCGTGCCGCCCAGAAAACCACCGTCGTCCGCGCGCTCGACATTTCCACGGATGCGGTCACGGAGTTCTCCGGTTTCGAGTCCGATGAGGTGGAGGCCACCGTGCTGGAGATCCACCCGCAGGAGGACGCGCTGTTCGTCATCACGGACAAGACGGTCTTCTACGCGGAGATGGGCGGCCAGTCCGGCGACACCGGCACGCTGGTTGCCTTCGGCCATGAGCACCCCATCACGGGTGTGCAGCAGATCGGAAAGGCACGCGCCCACATCGTGGCCGCCGCCGCCGGCATCAAGGTGATGGACCGCGTGACGCTCAAGCTGGACACCAGCCGCCGCCGCCCCATCGAGGCGCACCACACCGCCACCCACCTTCTCCACTGGGCGCTGCATGAGGCCGTTTCCAAGGACGCCTCCCAGCAGGGTTCCTCCGTGGACGAGCACCGCCTGCGCTTTGACTTCAACAGCGCCGCCGTTTCCCCGCAGCAGATCGCGATGATGGAGGAGATGGTCAACGGTGCCATCAAACAGGGCCTCTCCGTTTCCTGGACGGAGGTGAAGCACGCGGACATCAAGGGACGCACCGACATCATGCAGTTCTTCGGCGACAAGTACGGCGAGAACGTCCGCGTCGTCCAGATCGGCGGGGAGCCGAACCAGCTCAACGGACCGTCGATGGAACTCTGTGGCGGCACCCACGTCCGCAACACCAACGAGATCGGCCTTTTCAAGATCAAGAGCGAGGGTGCCATCGCGTCCGGCGTCCGCCGGATCGAGGCGGTCTGCGGTGAGTCCGCATGGGCCTACCTCAACGAGGCGACCGAGAAATGGGACGCCGAGTTCAAGGCGGCGAAGGTGAAACTCGCCGCCGCCAACGAGAAGCTCGCCTCGCTCGGCGCGGAGCCGGTCACCGTGAATGATTTCCCCACCATCATGGCGGCGATGCTCGTCGAGCGCGCGGACATCGGCCAGATCAACGCCACCTTTGCCTCCGCGCAGAAGACGCTGGAAGAGACCCAGCAGGCAGCCATCGAGGCGGAGAAGCAGTTCAAGAAGCTGCAGGCCGGAGCCGCCGCGAAGCTGGCGGACGAGGCGCTGGCCGAACTCATCGCCAAGGGCGAACCGATCATCGTTTCGTTCGAGTCGGACGCGTCCCTGCTCCAGGAACTCCAGAACGGGCTGAAGAAGAAAAATTTCGGCGGTCCCGCGCTGGCCATTGTCGATGACGGGGAGAAGCTCCACCTCGCCGTCCACTGTGGGCCGGACGCGCTGGCAAAGGGCCTGAACGCGGGCGCCTTGCTCCGTGATTTCGCCGGCATCGCCGGTGGCAAGGGCGGCGGCAAGCCGGACCAGGCGCGGGGAGCCGCACCGGACCGCTCGAAGCTCGATGAGGTGAAGGCCGCCGCGGCTTCCAAGTTCGCCGTTTGAGAAGCGGGCGGATTCACCCGCATCAGATCAACCTCCGTTCGGAGATTCATGAGAATCTCCGACGGAGGTTTTCACCGGTATCAACGTTCGGATTTCATTTCAAATCGGAGAGCCAGCGGAAGTAGAATGCTGCCATCCAGGCACTCACAGAATCACTGAAATCCCGGATTGAAGGATTCACCCCATTGCGGTGATGGTTTCGCCAATGTCATTGCATGGAGTTGGAAGAACCGTTGCCTGGCTGGCAATCCTGTCTCTCAGCTCCCACGCCACTCCGTCCCGTGCCATTCAGTTGGATGAGCGGTTGTTCGGTGCCAACGAGGAGTCATACACGGTCCTGCGCACGGCAGTCGATAACGAGGGGTCATATTACTCGTCCACGACGACGACCACGCTCTTCGAACGGTCCATCGAGACGGACGAGACGATCCGCGAAACCGTGGTGCTGAAGAGCAGGACGATCATCGACGCCAACTATACAGGTCCGGAAAAGGCTCCGGTCGAAACGGTGATCCAGGCGCGTGGCGAAACCGCCTCGCTCACAGAGATGGTGGAACGCTGGCCCATCCAGGGAGTGAAATTGGACCCAAAACTCCTCGAAGGCTTCAAGGTTATCAGCGGAAGCATTTACTTCCGTCAGGTGTTTTTGACCCATCCGGCAGGCCTCGTTGAGTCTGAAAAACAACCAAATGAGGAGCAGCCGGCGCCTGGTTGGCAGGTGATGGATGGAAGGTATGCGGGAGGAGCCACGATTCTGAAAGTGGTCCGTGGAGATGTGACTGCCAAAGAAGGTCCAACGGATGGGGTATGGGTGGCCTTGAACCCTGAGACTGCGGTCCAAGTGAACAAGCTCAGCCTGCTTCCGCCGACCATCCTCTCCCTTGGCAGTGCCAAGGACCTCGCAGGGGCACAGGAGATCGTGCGCAACTTGAAACCCATTCCTGAGGGTCCTGACTCCCATCTGTTAGAGGTTGCGATCTGGAACTTCACCAAAACCAACGAACGAGGCTTCCATGTGGTCGCCACTGCGAGCGACGCAATCATTCGGAACGAGAAAGTGGCCGAATTTGAGCAAACAAGGGATGCCCGCCTCACTCCGGTCCCCACAGACAGCTTCACCAAATGGATTGCCCCGGATGCGAAGTGATGGTGTGAAAGCCGCCGCCGGGGCTGCTTTCCTGCCTCAAAGTCTTTGATTTGATAAGATCCCGGTCATGTCCTAACATCATGGGCATGACTGGGATTTTCTGTTTCCGCCGGAGCGTGTTTCTGTTGCTGGGCCTTGCCGGGACCTCCATGGCCACGCCGCCGCAGGTCATCCGTGCGGATGAGAAATTCTTCGGTTCCGGGTCGGAGACTTACGCCGTGTTGCGGACCGTGACCGACAACAAGGGCAGCTACTACCGCGTCCAGGCCACCACCAAGCTCATCGAGCGGAAGAAGACCACCGGTGAGATGGTCAAGGAGACCGTCATCCTGGACCGCGAGGAGATCACCAACGCCGAATACGACGGCCCGGGAAAGGCCCCGGTCGAAATCGTCATCCACGCGAAGGATGAGAAGGAACCGCTGGGCGTCCTGCTGGAGCGCTGGCCGGGCCAGGGGACGCGCACGGACCCGGCGGACCTGAAGCGTTTCAAGATCCACGCCAGCGGCATCCGCTATGACGGCAGGCTGGAACTGATGAAGGGGAATCCCTACATCGCCAATCTGAAGGCGGAGGGCCTCCGCTTTTCCGACTGGGGCCTGGTCGATGGGCTGGAGCTCCGGGACTCGATTTTTCTCAAGGCGATCCGCGCCGACAACGAGGGGGACTCTGATGCCATGTGGATGACCGTCAGTCCGGAGGTCACCGCGCAGGTCCGCGCTTTCCGGAAGATCCTGCCCGTCTATCTGTCGCTCGGTTCCTCGGCGGACCGCGCGGAGGCGCTGGAGCTGGCGCGCAAGGCGGCGGCCGCGTTGAAGGAGGCCAAGTTCGCCTCCCAGGAAACGGAGATCTGGCGCACGGAGCAGGGAGGCTCCCCGCTCTACCGGGTCGTGATGACCGGCTCCGACTACGTGATCAAGAACGGCAAGGTCGAGGAACTGGGGAAAATCCCCGACATCCACGTGGTGCCCATCTCCAGCGAGGGCTTCCTGGAGTGGATCTCCACCGAGGTACCGTGATCACTCCGCGCGGAACTTCAGCACGGCGGTGATCGGCCGGTGGTCGGACGCGATGCGCTCGTCGATCACCGATGCCTCCTCCGTCGTGATGAGGCCGCGCTGGAAGATGTGGTCGATTTCCTTCACCGGCTCACGCGCCGGAAAGGATGAGGACGGAGCTTTCAGCAGCACCTTTTCCCAGGGTGCCTTGAACAAGGCCAGCGTCGCGGAGCCGGGCACGTCATTCAGGTCCCCGGCCACCACCAGCGGTCCGGAGATGGGTTCCAGCGCCTTCAACAGGTTCCCGCCCTCTGCCAGCCGTGACTCCAGCGAGCGGTAGTCGAAGTGGACGCTCACCAGCGTCACTGGCCCGGCGGGGTGCAGGATCTGCGCCCGGAAGCCGATCCTCGGTTCCTGGTTCTGCGAAAGCCGGATCACCTCCGTGGATTTGATCGGGTGCTTTGAAAGGATGGCCTGGCCGTAGGAGCCGCCGTCATAGGGCATCGCCTCGCCGAAGGCGGATTTCAAGCCGGTGAGTTCGCCGAGGATCGTGGGCTGGTCCGTGTTCGCGCTGCGGCGGCATCCACGGTCCACCTCCTGCAGCGCGACGACGTCCGGATCCTGTGCCCGGATGACTGCCGCGATCCGCTCCAGGTCCAGCTTCTTGTCCACCCCCACACCATGGTGGATGTTCCAGCACAGGACTTTCAGCGTGGCGGGCGGCTTTTCCTGCGCCACGGCGGGGCAAGCCATCAGAAGCAATGCGGCGGCGACTTTCCGGAGAACCATCCCGCCATTCCAGTGTCATCCCCGGATTGTGCAAGGCAGGAAACATGGCGGATGCGTGACCGGGGAGTAAGGAGGTGGGACACTCCTGTCCCACTTTCTTCATAAGAACATCGGCATGGAAGACATCCACGAAGGATAAAGCTCCGGTTCCAGGAGGACCTCCCCCCAGCCGGAAGTCTCACGACTTCCGCTACCCCAAGTTCCACCTTCTGGTTTGCCGTCATGGGTTAGACCACTACACTCCACGGTGTGAGCGGGAAATCGGCATTCGGCGGACTGTTGCTGTTGGCGCTGGGCGCGGCGGGTGGATGGTATTTCCACGATTGGTCCGCGAGGCGTGATCCCATGCCTCCCGTGGAGGAAACCCCGCCGCTGGTGGCGGAGGCGGAGCCACCCGCTCCGGAAAAAGTGGAACCCACCCCGCCTCCCGCGAATCCGCTGGAGCAGGCGTTCAAAGACTGGTCCTCCGCTCCGGAGCTTGCGGGTGCGCTGATCGGCTATTGTGTCTTCGATGGCGAGGGGAAGCTGCTCTACGGCTCCCCGCTGGCGGAAACCGCGCTCTGCCCCGCGTCCGCGCTGAAGACGGTGACGGCGGGCGCGGCGTTCGGATTGCTGGGGCCGGATTTCCGCTTCCGCACGGAGGTGCTGGCGGCAGGCGGCATCTCTCCGGCGGGCACCACTACGGGGGATCTCGTACTGAAGGGTGGCGGTGATCCCACGCTCTCGGCGGAAGACCTCGACGTGCTCGCCGCACAGCTCGCGGAAAAGGGGCTGAAGCGCGTGGAAGGCTCGCTGAAATCCGACGCGTCGGTTTTTCCGGCGGAGCCGGTGAACGAGCATTGGAACTGGGGCGACATCGGCAACGCCTACGGCACCGGTGCCTACGGGCTGAACGTGGACCACAACGTCATGTCGCTGTGGTTCGATCCCGGCGTGAAGGAAGGGGAGCCGGCGAAGTTCGGCGGCAGCATCCCGGCGTTGGGCAAGACCCGCTGGGACGTGCGGGTGGCCACCGGTCCGGTGGGCAGCGGGGACGGGGTGTCCATTTTCTCATCCCCCTATGCGGAAGTGGTGCAGGTGCGGGGGACCGTGCCGCTGGGCGAGAAGGGATTCACCGTCCGGGGTTCCGTGCCGAACCCGCCGAAGCTGGCGGAGGAGATCTTCCGTGCCGCGCTGGTGAAGCGAGGCGTCACCTTCGGCGGAAGGCCGCACGCCGTGGAGGAAACCGTGCCGCTCGCCGCCCACCTGTCCGCGCCGCTGCCGGAGATCATCGACCACATGCAGCTGGTGAGCGACAATCTGGAGGCGCAGAGCCTTTTCCTGACCATGGGCCGCCGTGCGGATGCGCCTGCCGCCCAGGTGGTGAAGGAGTATTGGGAGAAAGCCGGTGTCCGTTTCACCGGCCTGCGCCTGATCGATGGCAGCGGCCTCGCCCGGGCGACCATGATCACGCCGGTGGACCTGGCACGGGTGAACATCGCCGCGCTCAAGGGACCGGATGGCGCGCGCTATCTCCAGAGCCTGCCCGGTAGCTCCGACGGGACGCTGAAGGCGAAGCGCGGTGCCATGTCCGGTGTGAAGACCGAGGTGGGATTC
Organism: Luteolibacter sp. SL250; assembly: GCF_026625605.1. Taxonomy (NCBI): domain Bacteria; kingdom Pseudomonadati; phylum Verrucomicrobiota; class Verrucomicrobiia; order Verrucomicrobiales; family Verrucomicrobiaceae; genus Luteolibacter; species Luteolibacter sp. SL250. The sequence goes on along the minus strand of NZ_CP113054.1, from coordinate 262,805 downwards.
ATCATCCGGGATGGAAAAACCTACCCCTTCGCGCTCATGGCGAACGGCCTGGGGGCCAATGTGGACTTCTGGAAGCTGCGGATGTCGCTTCTGGAGTCGATCGGGCAGTGACCCGATGGGAGCGCGGACTTCAGTCCGCCCCGTGGAATCCGTCCTTTGCGAAGCCAAGCGGACTGAAGTCCGCGCTCCGTCCGGGGACTCCTCACTTCACGTGACCCTTCGCCTTCAGCCAGCCTTCCAGCAGGTCGGGCCACTTCGCCAGTTCACCCTTGCCGTGCAGGCCGTAGCCGTGGCCACCGGTTTCGAAGAGATGCAGCGTGACGGGCACCTTGTTCTCCTTGCAGGCGGCGGCGAAGCTGAGGCTGTTCCGGCAATCGACCACGTCATCCGCGGTGGTGAGCAGGAAGACTGGCGGGGTCTCCGGCGTGACCGCCTTTTCGGTGGAGTACTTTTCGATCTGCTCCGGCGTCGGGTTCGGTCCCAGCAGGTTGTTGCGGGAACCGCTGTGGCCGACCGGGCCCATCGAGATGACGGGATAGATCAACATCGAGAAATCCGGACGCGCGCTCTGCTTGTCGATCTCGTCGCGGTTCTCCTGTTCGGGAAAGGTGTCGTTGAAGCGGGTGGTGCAGAGGCTGGCCAGGTGTCCCCCGGCGGAAAAGCCCATGATGCCGATCTTCTTCGGGTCCACGCCCCATTCGGCGGCGTTTGCCCGCACCGTCCGGATCGCACGGCGGGCATCGAGGAAGGGGGTGGGGAATTGGTTCGGCACGCGGTATTTCACCACCACGCCGACCACGCCGCGCTCCGCGAACCATTTCGCAAGCTCGTGCCCCTCATGCTGGATCGCGACGATGCCGTAGCCGCCACCGGGCAGGATGACCACGGCGGCTCCCGTGGCCTTGTCCTTCTCCGGCAGATAGGTCTGGTACTGCGGCGCCTCGATCTGGCTGAGATGGCCCTGGGCGTTCGCCTTTTCCGAACCGGCGGCCCGTTGCGGGTCTCCCGGTGCCTCGGTCGGCCAGAGGTTCTTGTATTGGGCGGAGGCGATTCCCGCGAGGGTGATCAGAAGAAGCAGTGGTTTCATGAATTGGGATGGATCATGCGTTCCGCGCGGAGCGCTTTCTGCGGATGGCCAGGGAGCCGAGACCGGCTGCGGCCAGCAACACGGCGGATGGTTCCGGGATCAGGTTGCCGGGAACCAGCTCGTTTCCGACGAAGACCGCGTCGTAGGTGCCAGCGGCGAATCCCGCTGGATCCACGAAAAACACCCGGCCGCGCTGGTCCGTCGTCAGGCCTTGGTTGACGAAGGACACCCGCTCATCCCCGCCTCCTGCGGCCAAGCCGGACCAACCGGTGATGGAGAGGATGCCGCCCGTCCAGTCCGCCGAACTGGAGTCCCCGAAGGTAACCACGCTGTTTCCACCACCCAGTGCCAGCTCCACGCTGCCCGTGACGGCCAGCACGCCGAGAGCGTCCGAGAAGCCGTTCATCTGGATGACTCCACCCGCGCCCACCGTCACGGGAACCGCATTGCCGATCACATCATTCGCGCCATAGGCGAACGTGCCGCCGGTGACGGACAGGCTCGTGCTGGTGTTGAGGGAGCTGGCGGCGATGAGCGTGCCGCCATTGACGGTGGTTGTTCCGGTATAGGTGTTGCCCGCTCCGGACAATCTCCAGGTGCCCGTGCCTGATTTCGTGACACTGGTCGCGGAGTTGCCGCTGTTGGTGATGTTGCCGGTGATTTCCCCGGTTCCGGCGGTGGATCCGGAAAGGGTCAGGGTCTTTCCGCTGCTGCTGTTGTTGGAGGTGATGTTGCCCGCGATGGTGAGGGTACCGGTGCCGGCCTGTTCGATCCCGCCTCCACCGGTCGTCCCCGAACGCAGGAGAAATCCCCGGGTCACGGTTTCTCCGGAGCCGAGGTAGCGGAGGATGCCGGTGGCGGTGTTTTCACCCAGGTTCACGGGATCGGAAGAAGAACCGAGGTTGCTGGCGATGGAGGAAACCCCCAGCACGCCGTCGTCCACCCGTGTGATCCCGTTGTAGGTGTTGTTGCCGCTGAGGATCCAGGTGCTGGAGCCGTTCTTGATGAGGTTCTGGTTGTTGCCGGCGGCGCTGATGTCCCCGGAAATGGTGGCCACACCACCGCCTCCTGTCATGACCAGGCCGAAGTTCCCGGCAGCCGCGGTCCCACCGTCGATGAACACGTCCCCCTGAATGTCCAGGGTGCCCGCGTTGGAGCTGATGCGGACGTTCTGCCCGACGCCGACGTCCAGGGTGACATTCCCGGTCCAGACGTTGTCGCCGCCGCCGTTCACCAGGCCCGCGCTGCTGCTGGATGCGAGGGACACACCGGTGAGTTTCAGCGTTTCACCCGTCACGGTGATGCTGTTGTAGAGGCCCAGGGCCGATCCCGCCGCCACCTCTGTCCCGCCGGAACTGCTGCCGAGGGCATTGTTGTGATAAATCCGGACGGCACCGCTGTTGATGGACGTGAGGCCGGTGTAGGTGTTGTCTCCGGTGAGGACGAGGAGCCCCCCTCCGTCCTTGTTCAGGACGCTCCCGGTGCCACCGACCGGCACGCCGATGGTTGTCGTGCCATCGGTGATGTTGAGGCTGCGGGTGGCGGAGCCGAGCTGGATGCTGGAGAGCTGGCTCCCTGCGCCGGTCCCGTAGCCGATGTTGTTGGTGCCGGAACCGGTGAAGTCTCCGTTGAGGACGATCTGGCTGCCGAGACCACCGGAACCCGTAAGGTTGAACTGGATGTCCTGGCCGCTCATCGAAAGGCCGCCGGCGCCCACCGTGAGGGTGGAGACCACCGCCGTGCTGTTGCCGCCGATGAGGATGTTGCCGCCGGTGGTTGGATTCAGCGCCTGCCTGCCACCCGCCATGGCCAGTGAACCCACCGAAATCCTTCCTCCGCTGTTCACCGTGAGCTTGGCGCCGTTGGACATGCTCACGGAGTTCGTGACGGTGACCACATTGCTGGCACCCTGGTTGCCGGTATCCAGGTTGCCCCCGCCGAGGGTGATGGAATCGAGCGTTTCCGCCCTGCTGTTGAAATTGATCCGTCCCCCGCTGGTGGTGATGGTGGAAGTATCCGCCATCTGGTTGTGCTGCCGCCAGTCCAGTGTGCCGGAGGTGATCGAGACATTTCCGGTGATGGCGTTGACCCCCGCGGTTTTGTTGAGGCCCAGCACCCCGCCGCTGACGGTCGTCAGCCCGGTGTAGGTGTTCGCCGCTGTTCCGCTGAGGAGGTAGATGGATGCCCCTGTCTTGGTGATTGCCAGTGTGCCGCCATTCGCTCCGTTTCCGATCACGCCGGTCAGCGTGCTTTCCGCGGTGCCGGTCCCTGCCAAGGTGAGCGTTGCGGTGTCTCCGGTGCCCGCGGAGCCTGCGATGGCGGTATCAACCACCAACTGCCGGGCGGTGGTCGTCGTGTTGTTGGTCCATGTCTGGCTGGCCTCCAGCACCAGCGTGCCGAGTCCTCCGGCGATGGTGGCCGTGCCGTTCAACCCGTCGGCCATCGTGATCCCCCCGGCACCGATGGACAGGGAACCTCCGCCATTCAGGAAATCCCCGTTCGCGTTCCCGGAACTGAGCGTGATGGTCCCTTCCTCGAAGGTGATGCTGTTGGCGCTCTGCGCGCCGTTGATGCGGACGACCGTCTGCGTCGCGGAGGTCGCGTTCGTCCCGGCGGAGAACACCACGTCACTGCCCTGGGTGTAGCCGACGGTGGCGATGTTCCCCAGCGCGCTGGTGGACCAGACCGAGTGCGGTCCCCAGCCATTCGCACCACCGCCGGAACCGGTCGAACTTGAGCCATCCGCCGCGCCGTTGGTGTCCCAGTAGAGCGTCTCTGCGGAGGAGATGACGGAAAGACCCGCCAGCACGGCTCCGGCGGGTACAAGGGCGTTCTGGAAAAGAAATCGACGCGGGGGTTTCATGGGATGGGTCTGGAAATGACGGTGGGTTCCGTCCAAATGATCCATTCCACCTAGGGGGTCCGCCTGCTCACTTCAAACACAAAAGCGACGGAAAAAGGGAAGTCTCCGCGAGCCGGGGCCGACCTGTCACTCCTTCAGCTTGATCCGCGCGGGCACTTCCTTGATCGGGATGCCGGCCTTGGTCAGTGCGTCCCAGACGGTGAGCAGCCGTTCGAGCGGGAGCTTCTTGTCGGCCTCCAGCTCCAGCTTCCGGCCGGGGTTCTGCTTCTGGTAGGCGGCCAGGTAGGACTCCAGCAGGCCCTCCGGCACCGCCAGCCCGTCGAGCTGGATGTTGCCCAGCGCATCCACGCCGATGACGGAGCGCGTTTCCGTCACACTGTCGGACGCGATCTCGCGCACGGTCGGCAGGTCGATGTGCAGGACATCCCGCGGCTTTTTGAAGACGGTGCTGACGGCGAAATAGATCAGCAGGATCAACAGGATGTCGATCATCGGGATGACCTGGATGTTATGCCGGACCTTCTGCGGGCGGTAGAAATTCATGGTCGTCCGGTGGGGATCAGGCTTGTGGCTTGGCGACGGTGTGGGCCAGATCGGACATCAGGCCCTCCAGCCGCGCGGTGAGTTTCTCGATGCGGCGGAAGAAATAGCTGTGGGCGATGACGGCTGGCACGGCGATGGCGATGCCGAAGATGGTGGTGCTGAGCGCCTCCGCGATGCCGCGTGAGATGAGCTGGTGGTCGCTGGAATCCCCCAGCCCCTCGAAGATGACCACCAGCCCCGAAGCGGTGCCGACCAGACCCAGCAGCGGAGCGATGGTGATGACCACATCCAGCACGCCGATGCCGGAGTGGAGGTGCACGCTTTCCTCCCGTGCGGCGGCTTCCACGGCGGCGGTGACCTGTTCGCGCGGCTTGCCCGCGTGTTTCACCGCGACGGAGCCGAGCCGCGCGAGCGAGCTTTTCCCTTCCTGGAACTCGCGGACGACGTTGGAGGTCGTATCATTCGCCACATGGCTGCCGAAGTTGGCGACGTCCCGTGACAGCTTCGCCGGAACGACCCGCTCTCCGGAGAGGGTCAGGAACTTGAAGACCACCGCCATCAGCCCGACGATGGAGGTGATCACCAGCGGGATCATGAAGATGCCGCCTTTCTGGAAGAAGTCCCAGACGGATTTGAATCCGGAGAAAGCGGTGGCGGCGAGAGGGAGGTCGGGGTCGATCATGGTCAGAAGTAGAAATTGAAGATGAGTTCCAGCGACTCGTCCTTGTAGTCGCCGCGGATCTCCTTGGGCATGGCGGGGATTTCCGCGTCGCGGATGGAGTTCAGGGTGAAACCTTTCTGGATCTCCCCGGTCTGCATATCACCCACGAACTGGACGCTCTTCACCTTTCCCGTGGCTTCGACGAAGAAGCGGACGGTGAGGAATCCCGGCGTGATGAAATCCCGGTGGCGCACGCAGTTGCGCTGCCACTCCAGTTCCACGGCGCGGCTGATGACGGCCTGGTAGCGGCCCAGCGGGCTGTCCGCCACATCCACCGCGCTGCGGCCGGTGCGGGAGATGGAGCCACGGATGGCAGTCTTCCGCTGGTAGCCCCGGAAACCGGGCTCACCGGGTTTCGGTTCGGCCTTCGCGGTGGCAGGGGGCTTTTGTTCGGGCGTGACCTTGGCGGCGTTCTCCTTTGCCGGGGTAGTCGGCGGTGGCGGCGGCAGGATTTTCTCCGGTGCGGGCTTGGGCACCTCCACATCCACGGGATTCGGCCCCTGGAGGAGGTCCGTCATCTCCGGAACGGCGGGTGCCGGCGCGTCCGCGATTTCCTTGCCCTCGGATGGGGCGGGGGGCGGGGCGGCGGCCTCATTGGGTGGGGCAGGGGTTTCAGGCGTGTCCGGGGCCGGTGGTATCGCCGGAGCGGGCGGGGTCGGGGCCATCGCCGGATCCGTGGCGGGACTGCCCGGTTCCTCCAGCCTGCCGTCCCGGTAGCGGCTCTCCGTGGTTTCGATGTCAGCCGCGTCACGCGGGGCGATGCCACGCTGGGAGGGCATCGCCGGTGCGTTCGGATCCGGAGTGGTGTCGCTGGTCGCCTCCGTGTCCCGCTCACCGATGAACATGGGCTTGTCCGGGCGCTTTCCGCGCTGGTCTTCCGACGTCCGGGTGAAATCCGGCGGGGCGGCCGGGCGCAGGGGGGGCGCGGCTGCCTTTTCCTCAGCGGAGGCGGGCGCGGTCTTTTCCTCCTCCTTCACCGCTTGCAGCATGTCCGGGGAAATGAGGACGGTGGACTCCTCTTTTGGAACCGTCGCCGCCCGCAGGCGGTCCGGGGTGCGGCGGAACTTCTCCGCCTCCAGCGTGGCGAACCCGGCGATGCCGAAAATCACGATGTTCCCGAACAGGGAGATCCCCAGGGCGATCGCCCACAGACGTCCGTCATCCCGCTTCGGAAGGGGGTATGGAGCGCTCGCGTCCAACGCGGGGAAACTGCCCGTGTTTCGCCCCGGGCGCAATCCGCGAATTAGGCCCCACAAGGGAAAACCGCCATCACGGCAAGGGGTTCTCCGGATAAAGCCTGCGGAAGCGTCCTGTGGGGATGACTTTTCTGATAGGTTACCTCCGGTTGGGGTGATTTGGTTTCAGAATGTCGATTTTTGTAACGGTGTTGGAGGCTCTAAGGGTGGGTTTGGCTGAAAATTCCGTATTTTCGAATTGCTTATCACCGGAAATCGTCACAAGTTGCCCGCCCAACCCCAATTTTTATGAGCAAAGAGAAACTCGACGGCGCACAGGCGCTCATCAAGACGCTCGATGACCTGGGCATCGAATACATCTTCGGCTACTCCGGTGGAGCGGCCATCCCGATCTTCGACGCACTGGAAACGGTCAAGACGAAGATGAAGTTCATCCTCGTCCGCCACGAGCAGGGTGCCGTCCACATGGCGGATGGCTATGCGCGTGCCACCGGAAAGCCGGCCGCCGTGCTGGTGACCTCCGGCCCCGGAGCGGGAAATACCGTGACCGGCCTGATGACCGCAATGATGGACTCCGTGCCGATGATCGTGCTCTCCGGCCAGACGGTGACCTGGATGCTCGGCAAGGACGCCTTCCAGGAAGCGGATATCTTCGGCATCACCATTCCGGTGGTGAAGCACAACTACCTGGTGAAGGACACCAACTCCCTGCCACGCATCGCCCGGGAGGCCTACCACATTTCCACCACCGGCCGTCCCGGCCCGGTGCTCATCGACATCCCGAAGGACATTTCCTCCGGTGCGTTCACCGGCGAGATGAATCCTCCGTTCCAGCTTCCGGGCTACGACACCTCTTCCTCGTTCAACATCGACAAGGACAAGGTCAAGGAAGCCGCGGACCTCATTTCCAAGGCGAAGCGTCCGGTCATCCTGGCCGGTCAGGGCACCATGATCGCCCGTGCGGACAAGGAACTGCGCCACCTCGCGGAAACGCTCGGGGCGCCGGTGACCAGCACCCTGCTGGGCAAGGGCGTGTTCCCGGAAACCCACCCGCTGTCTCTCGGCATGCTCGGGATGCACGGCACCGCCTACGCGAACAAGGCGATGATCGAGTGCGACCTGCTCATCAACATCGGCTCCCGCTTCGACGACCGCATCATCGGCCAGCCTTCGAAGTTCTGCCAGAGCGCGAAGATCATCCACATCGACATCGACCCTGCCGAAGCGGGCAAGATGATCCAGCCGGACGTCATGATCGTCGGTGACGCGAAGGCCGCTCTCTCCGAGATCAACGAGAAGATCGGACCGCTTGAAACCTCCGACTGGCTCGCCAAGCTGGACGGCTACAAGAAGAAGTTCCCGCTCAACTACAAGAAGCAGGGCGGTCTCCGCATGCAGCAGGTCATCGACGAGCTGTATGAACTCACCGAAGGCAAGGCCATCGTCTCCACGGACGTGGGCCAGCACCAGATGTGGGCCGCGCAGTTCTACAAGAACCACGAGTCCTTCCACTGGCTCTCCTCCGGTGGCGCCGGCACCATGGGCTTCGGCTTCCCCGCCGCCATCGGCGCGCAGCTCGCCCATCCGGAAAAGACCGTGATCTCCATCTCCGGTGACGGCGGCTTCCAGATGACCCTGTTCGAGCTTTCCACCGCCGCCATCCACAAGCTGCCCATCAAGATCGTGGTGCTCAACAACCACTACCTCGGCATGGTGCGCCAGTGGCAGGAGCTGTTCTATGAAGACCGCACCTCCGGTGTGGACCTCATCGGCAACCCTGACTTCTGCAAGCTCGCAGCCGCCTACGGCATCCCGTCCGTCTACATCAAGCGTCCGGCGGATGTCACCAAGCAGCTCGAAAAGGCCCTGGCCTACAACGACGGCCCGATCCTCATCCACGCCGAGTGTGTGAAGACGGACAACGTGTTCCCGATGATCCCCGCCGGCGCCGCGCTGGAGGACATGATCACCGAGGCTCCGAAGACCAAGATGGAGAAACCCGTCGGTTCCACGTGAACGAAGTTTGTCAGTTTTCAGTGTTCAGTTTTCAGGGAAGCCTGCGACGGACACTGAAGCTGGCAAGGCTTCGCCTGAAAACTGAACACTAGTAACTGAAAACTTTTCTCCGATGTCCCAAACCATCATCACCACCGACACTCCCGTGAAACCCGCCGCCGCGCGCGGCGCCACGCACACGCTCTCCATCCTCGTGAACAACGAGCCGGGCGTCCTCATGCGCATCTGCCAGGTGTTCTCCCGCCGCGCCTTCAACATCGACTCGCTCGTCGTTTCCGAAGGCCGCAACCCGAACTTCTCGCGGATGACCATCGGCATCTCCGGCGACCCGAAGGGGCTCAACCAGATCATCATGCAGGTCAACAAGCTGATCGACGTGATCCACTGCTTCGAGCACACCTCCGCGGACTCCGTCACCAAGGAGATGATCCTCATCAAGATCAAGTGCTCCCCTGCCGAGCGCTCCCAGGCGCTCCAGATCACCGAGCACTTCGGCGGCAAGACCGTCGATCTCACCCCCACCTCGATGATCGTCATGATCAACGGTGACAGCCCGAAGCTGGACGCCGCCGTGGGCATGTTCTCCCAGTTCCAGATCATCGAGACCGTGCGCACCGGCAAGGTGGTCATGGCCCGCGGCGAACAGCCCACCTGATCCGGCGGAGGAAATTCCCTGTCTCTCCCAAAGCGGTCTTTCCGGAAGGAAAGGCCGCTTTTCAGTAAGGAGGGAGGACACTCCTGTCCTCCGGCGGCATTGGCGAACAAAGGAGGAGAAGTTTTCAGTGTTCAGTTTTCAGGGAAGAGAAGGAGCTGGCTGCGTTTCCTGCGAATGGAACGAATCTTGGATAGGCCCGCAGATAGGCTTTACGCCTTTTCGCAGCCTTTGCGGCTTCGCGGTAAATCCATGATGATTTGCCAATGCCGCCGGAGGACAGGAGTGAGGTGCAACCCTAAATTGGACCACTGGTGTCCTTCATTTCTGTCTCTGGAATCGGGCTTCGAATTGGTTGGGACTGAGGTATCCGATCGACGAATGGAGCCGCCTCGGATTGTAGAAGGCATCGATGTAGCTGAAGATCTTCTGCCGCGCCTCATCCAGATTCCTGAAGATTTCCTCCTCCGCCATTTCCGCTTTGAGGGTACCCATGAAGGATTCGGTCCTGGCGTTGTCGTAGGGATTGGCCAGCCGCGACATGCTCTGTCGCAGGCCTGATCCGGCAAGCATCGCCCTGAACGCGGTGCTCGAATACTGGCTGCCCCGGTCGCTGTGGAAAATGGTGGAAACGATCTTCCTGCGGCTCTGGAGCGCCTGCCGCAGGGCATCGGTGACCAACGCGCGGTCGATGGAGCGTGACAGGCTCCAGCCGATGATCCGGCGTGACCACAGGTCGATGACCACGGCGAGGTAGAGCCAACCCTCACGGCTCGGGATGAAGGTGATGTCCCCGGCCCAGACCTGGTCGGGAGCCTGGGGTGGCGGCAGTTTGGCAAGCAGGTTGGCACAGGGATGGGAGGCCTTGCCATCGCTGGTCTTCGGGGTGAAGCGCCGGCGCTGGATGGCGTGGAGACCTTGCCGGCGCATCATCCTGCGCGCCCGCTGCCAGCCGCAGGAGACGCCACGATTGGCCAATTCGCAGGCGATCCGGCGGTAGCCGTAGCAGCGGCGGTTGGCGTGGAAGATGGTGCTGATGAGGGCGGCGAGTTCCTGATCCGGCCAGGGTTGCGCGGGAGGACGGGGCTTGTGGTGATAGGTGCTGCGCGGCAAACCCAGCACCGAGCAGATCCTGCGCAGGCTGGCCCCGCTGCTTTCCCGCAGCTCCTTGATCAGCGTTCTGGATCGGGTGGAACAGAGGAGCCCAGGATCGCGGAGGCTTTTTTTAAAATGTCGTTCTCCTGGGTGAGGCGGGCCAGTTCGCGGCGGACCGCCTGCAACTCGGAAACCAAGGCGGCTTCCTTTTGCGGGGAGGTGGGGCGCGGGGCGGGCTTCCGTGCCTTGTCGCGCCAGCGGTAGAGGGCGCTGCGCGCCACGCCGAGCTGGCGGGACACCTCGGTGACCGATCCACAGGCGTCGATCAAGGCAACGGCACGGATCATGAACTCATCACTATACTGGGCACTCATGGGGATGGTTGGTTCTGACTGTCCTCTATTCTCCGGGGACAAATGGTCCAACCATTTAACTCACCTCAGGAGTGTCCTCCCTCCTTACTCAGAACCTTTCTTCCGAAAGATCCCGGTAGTCCGCGAGGATCGGCGCGAGCGAGAGATGAAGCTCCGTATCCGGCAGATCGCCGGGAGACAGAGCTTCCAGGGTCGGCACGCCGTCCCGGATGACCATTACCGCCAGCGCCGGCTGCTCCGCGACCGTAACCGGGGGAGGTTCCGTTTCCCGCGTCGTGGTGGGCGTGGGTTCCCTGCGGGAAAGCATCAGCAGCACCGGCAGCATCACGGCGGCGACGGAGAGGGCCGCCCTGCGGGTCCTGCGTCGGCGGCGTTCGCGGCGGACGGCGTCGAGGGTGCGGTTCCACACTTCCTTGGCTCTGGGATCGGTGGTTTTCATGTGGGGCGGCGGTGGTCCGGCAGGTTGAGGTGGCCCCGGAGGCGCAGTCGCAGTCGGGAGAGCTGGCGTTCGATGGCTTTCACGGTGGTCCCGGCATCTTCGGCGAGTTCCGCCTGCGACCAACCTTCCAGATAGTGGCGGGAAACGAGGGTGCGCTCCACGTCCTCCAGCCGGGCCAGCGCCTCATCCAGCCGTTCTCCGCGGGCGTCGATCTGCCCGGCGGATCGCGTCGTCTGCCAGTGCTGGAACTTCTCCCCCAGCCAGTTGCGGCGCTTGCCGCTGCGGGCCGCGTCGATGACCTCGCAGCGGGTCAGGCAGCACAGCCATGCCTCGAAGTCATCCGTTTCGCGGAACGTCCGGGCATGACGCAGGACACGCAGATAAACGCGCTGCACGATCTCCGGCGCATCCCCGGCGGATGCTCCGCGGGACACCGCCCGGCTGAGGATCCATCCATAGTAGCGTTCGTGGAAATGCGCCCATGCCGCTTCGTCGCAGCGCGCCAGTCCGTGGCTGAGGGCGGGGGTTTCCATGGCGGTCGATTCAGGCAAACATAGCGCGTTCCGGTGAGGATGCGAGCGCGCGCATTCACTGGGGATCCGGTGAGGGGGTATCCTCGGCTGGTTCCGGCAGGGCATCCAGTTGGCCGAGCAGGCCGGCCGTTATGTCCGTGGCGTCCTTCGAGTAGAGCAATATGGGCACCTGCGAAGTGCTGAGGCCGGAGCTGTCCAGCACATGGTCGTAGCCGTCCTTTTTCGCCTGCTCCACCACCAGCTTGCGGATCTCCGCGAGGATCTCCTTCATCCTCTGCACCATCCGCTCGTTGATGGCCTGGGTGCGGCGGCGCTGGAACTCCACCCGCTCCCGCTCCATGGCCAGGCCCTCCTGCTGGCGCATCTGCCATTGCTTGAACAGCGCCTGCTTCTTCGCCTCGTTCACCGTGGGGTCCTCCAGTTGCTTCCGCAGCGCGTTCAGTTCCGTCTCCACCTCCCGCACGCGGGCGCCCCGCTCGTTGTTGTCTTTCTGGACGCGGGCTCGCTCCCCGCTGAGTTCCTTCTCCGCCTCATGGGTCAGCGGGTGCCGCTTGAAGAGCACCTGCATGTCCACCGTGGCGATCTTCGGCGAAGTGGTCTGCGCGGTGCAGGGCGGCAACCCGCAGGCGGCGGAAAGGAAGAGGATGGAAAGGATGGGGAAGCGTCTCATTCACCCCATCAACGCGCGGCGGAGGAGGAATCCCCCGGGAAAATAGGCCCGCATCGGGTGACCATCCGAGGGGTAGCGGAAGTCGTGGGACTTCCGGCTGGGGGGAAGTCGGTGAAAAACAGGAGCCGATTCTTTCGGATGGCATCGACCCAGCCGAATTTCTCACGAAATTCGCCACGCCAACTCACTCCTTTTTCTCGACCGGAGGCCGGGAAATCACGCCACCCTGCTCCGGTTCGGAAGCCGTGGTGGTCGGATTGGTGGCCTTGAGGTCGCGGTCTTCCGGCAGGCCCAGCATGTTCGGCAGACGCAGACCTTCGTCCTTGCCCGTCTGCCCGGCGGGCAGGAGGGGATCACCGACGGCTTCGGAGACTTCCTCCTTCTTTCTCTCCGGCTTTCCGGTCGTCGCACCCGGAGTGCCCGCCGCGGCGGTCTCACCGGCGGCGCCCGGTGCCAGGGGATCCTGATTCGCCGCCTCTCCATCCTTCGCGCAGGAGGCGAGGCAGAGCGCCACGATCCCGTGGGCGATGAGCAAGGGTTTCATCGCGCAGGGGTCAGCGGGACTCCATCGGCGGCACCTTCATCAGCTCCTTCGGGCCGGTGTAGAGGGTGAGCGGACGGTAGAGGCGGTTGTCGCGGAGCTGCTCCAGCACCTGCGCGGTCCAACCGGATGCGCGGGCGATCGCGAAGATCGGCGTGAAAAGGTCGGTCGGGATGCCGAGGGAGTAATAAACCGTGGCGGAGTAGAAATCGACGTTCGCTTCCAGGCCTTTGCGCTCGCGCATGATCTGGGCGATGCGCTCGGACATTTTGATCCATTTCGGCTCGCCGAGTTCTTCGGTGAGTTGGATGGCCAGACGGCGGAGGTGAGGGGCGCGTGGGTCCAGCACCTTGTAGATCCGGTGGCCGATGCCCATGATTTTCTCTTTCCGGGCCAGCTTGCCCTCGACGTATTCATCGACCTGATCCGGCTCGCCGATCTCCTGGAGCATGTGGATCACGCCCTCGTTCGCGCCGCCGTGGAGCGGCCCTTTCAGGGTGCCGATGGCGGAGGTGACGGCGGAATACATGTCCGAAAGGGTGGCCACGGTCACGCGGGCGGAGAACGTGGAGGCGTTCATGCCGTGGTCCGCGTGCAGGATCAGGGCGACGTCCAGGATCTTCACGGACACCTCACCGGCTTCCTCACCGTTGATGAGGTAGAGGAGATGCTGCGCCTCGGAGAGATCGTCGCGCACGGGTGGCAGTTCCAGTCCCTGGCGGAAGCGGTGGTAGGCGGCGACGATGACGGGGATCTTCGCCACGATGGAGAGGGCGATTTCGGAGTCCGCCTCGATGTCCGGCGCACCGATTTTCACGCGCTTGTCATAAAGGCCGAGCATGGAGATGCCCGTGCGGAGCACGTCCATCGGGGCGGCGGTTTTCGGCGCATGCTTGAGGAACTCGATCACGCCGTCCGGCAGGCGGCGGTCGGAGCGGATGCGGGCTTCGAAGTCGGTGAGTTCGGCGCGGTTCGGCAGGCGGCCTTTGTGGAGCAGGTAGATGACCTCCTCGTAGGTACAGTTGTTCACCAGCTCATCGATATGGTAGCCGAGGTAGCTCAGCTCACCGATGTCGCCGATCACGTTGCTGAGGGCGGATTCGTTGGCAATGACCCCTTCCAGGCCGCGTGCGTAATCAGTCATGAGAGAAAATTTTCAGGATTTCAACAAGGCGTTCGGGAACAAAGCGGGTCTGGCCGCTGACGGCAAGGGAGAAACTCCGCGATTTCCCCCGCCGAAAGCAGGTTGGCACGGGTGGCCCCCGTGGCGTAAGCTTCCTTCATGCCAGAAACCTCCGTTCTCATCGTCGAAACCTCCACTCCGGCGGCTTCGCTGGCGTTTGTTGATGCCGGGGGAGAACTGGCGCAGAAGGAGTTCACCAGCGACCGCAGCCACAACGCGCTGCTGTTCGGTCCATTGGGGGAACTCATCGGAAAGGAAGCACCGGGGAGCATCCGGCTGGTGCTGGCGGGCAGTGGTCCCGGCAGCTACAGTGGCACCCGGGTGGGCATTTCCGCCGCGCAGGGCGTGGCGCTCGCCCACGGAGCGCCGGTGGTGGCGTTTCCTTCCATCCTCGCGCTGCCGCAGGCGGAGAATGGCGCGCCCTACCTTGTCGTCGGGGATGCGCGCCGGGGCAGCTTCTGGACCGCGCAGGTGGAGAACTTCACGCTTCAGACGGAGCCTTCGCTGACAGACGCGCATGGCCTCCAGTCAGCCGTGTCCGCCGCGGTTTCCGCAGGCCATCCCATCGTCTCCTTCGAGGATCCCGCGCGCTTCCCGCTCCCGCCGGAGGTTCTGGAGCGCGTGCGGCTCGGGTTTCCCACCGCCGCCCTGCTTTGGAAGGCCTGGAACAACACGGATGAGGGAACCCGCGCCCGCTGGATGGCAGAACCCCCGCAGCCGATGTACCTCAAGCCCCCGCACATCACGCCTGCGAAACGGTCGTGGCTGAAGGTGTAAGGAGGGAGGACATAGCGGCTCTGCCGCAATGTCCTCCCTCCTTACGCCTCCACACGGTCATCATCGAGCGGGTCCACTGGAACTTGCGGGCCGTTTCGCGGATGAGGAAAGGTTCCTCGCCGCGCCGCAGCAGGTCGAAGGTTCCGCCAAGGCGGTCCGCCAACCAATCGAACGTCTCCCCCTCCGGCCAGTTGCCGATGGGGGTGAAATCCTCCAGCCAGGTGCAGGGCGTGGCCAACACCAGCTCGCCGCCGGTCTCCACCAGCGAGGGTAGCCGTGCCAGCAACCGCTCCGGCTCCGGCAGGCGGCACAGCAGGTTCGCCGCATGCACCCGGTCGAAGATCCCCAGGGATTCCGGCAGGGACATCGCGTCCCCCTGTTGGAAGGTGAGGTTCTCCGCCGCAAAGGGGGCGCGGGCGGTGAGGGTGGTTTTCAACCGTCCTTCCTCCAGCCGTTGGTAAGACAGTTCCCGTCCGTCGCGCAGCGTCTCCGCGGCGGCGATGAAGGCATGGGAAAAGTCGATGCCGGTGACCTCCGCGCAGTCGCGGGACATTTCAAAGGCGGAGCGGCCGACGGCGCAGCCCAGATCCAGTCCATGGCGGGCATTTCCCGGCGTGAACCACTTCACCGTGCGCTCCGCGAAACCCAGGGAGGCCCGCATTTCCGCAGGCCAGTTCCCGCCTTCCGGCAGGATGTCCGCCTCCGCACCGTAGTGGAACAGCAGGTATTCATCCACCAGCTTCGTGGTTTCATAGACCGCGCTCATTCCCCACCTCCCGGCAGTTGGTCCGGCTCCATCCGGGAAAGTTTCTTCTTCTCCCGCGCCTCGCGGAAAAACCCCTGGATCAGGCCCAGGCACTCCTCGCCCAGGATGCCCGCCGTCACGTCGCAGCGGTGGTTCAGCGGCGGGTTCGACTCCAGCAGGTTGATCCATCCGCCAGCAGCCCCGCCCTTCGGGTCCGGGCAGCCGAAGACGACCCGCTCCGGCCGGCAGTGGACGATGGCCCCGGCGCACATCGGGCAGGGTTCCTTTGTCACGTAGAGTGTGCAGCCTTCCAGCCGCCAGTCGCCCAGCACGTTCTGCGCGGCGGTCAGCGCCAGCATCTCCGCGTGGGCCGTGGCGTCCTTCAGCGTTTCCACCTGGTTCCATGCGCGGGAAATGACGCGGCCCTCCTTCACGATCACCGCGCCAATGGGCACTTCGGTCGCGTTGTAGGCGCGCCGCGCTTCCCGGAGCGCCTGCCCCATGAAGTAGGCGTCGCTGTGCAAATCGATGATCGGTTCCTCCACGCCCGCTTTCCTGCGTCATCTTTCCCCTCACTTCAACGCCCAAGTCTGCCATTTCCAGCTTCCTTCTCCCGGCGCTGTCCCCAGACTGACGGCTGATCATGGACACATTGACCCATGCTTTGGCACCGGTGATCATCGTCAAACTCTGCACCAAGCGTGCGGAGGATGCGGGATGGCGTGTCCTGCTCCCCATCGCCGGGGCGGGAGCTTTGCCGGATCTCCTGAATCCTCACCTTTCGTTGGAGGCGCGGGTCGCCAGTTGGTCGCACGGGCTGCCCTGCTGGGCGTTGGTAACGATGATCTTTATGCTCGGTTCCATGCTCATGGCGCGGCGCTTCCGGCTGAGGACGGCGCTGGCCTGTTCCGCGGCGTATCTTTTCCATCTCTTCTGTGATGCCATTTCGGGAGGGATCAACTGGTTTTCGCCATTCGGAACCTTCCAGTGGGGTGAGTATTGGGTGAGCCCATTGCTGTGGATCCCGCTGGATGTCATCTGCGTGCTGGTGTGCTACTACCTTTTCCGCCTCGCTCCAGTGTGGAGGAAGCGGAGGGCGCAGGGTGGTTGATTTTACGATTCATTGATAACCTCGGTTGCGTGCAACTGTATCCCCTTCTGCGAATTACCCGTGAACCCATGAAATCCCTCGCGCTGCTCTTTCTCGGTGCCCTGCCATTGGCGGCGCAGCCGTTGCTGACGTTCAACAACCGGCCTCTCGGATCGGTGGAGTCCCCGCTGGTCATCAACGCCTACCTGCCCGACCCGGGGATCGATGAGGCGGTGTTCGCCCGTCATCACAAGGGATTGGTTGCGCCTTCCTACAGCCCGAAGGAAGGCCGCGACACCAAGGGAACGGAAAAGCCCGGAGCGGGCCTGCCTGCGGCCATCGCCGTGAGCATGGGACCGCAGCTCGCCTATGTGTTCGATCCGGTGGAATGCCGGCCGATGTATGCCTGGCAGGGTGGTTTCCTGGACTTCACACCTTACTGGGGTGACGAAAAGCGCGGCTCCCGGGTTTCGAAGGATTACGTGCCGCGGCTGGTGGGGACACTGTTCTACAAGGCGGAAGGGGAGCATCCCCTGAGCATCGGCGGCAAGCCCGTCCGGGAGCCGGAATACATCGGCTACTCGCTGGAGAAAGGCGTGCCGCGCTTCGAGTTCAAGGCGGGCGGCCATGTCGTGAAAGCGGTCATCCGCCCGGCGAAGGACTCGTTTTCCTACGAGGCGGAATGGACCTGCGATCCTCCGGCGAAGCTGGTGTGGAAGGAAGGCTCCTTCACCGCGGAGGGCGAGGGGAAGATGCTCCTGGCGTTCACCGGGAAGAGCCTCGGCGACTTCCACGGGTATGAGGTGAAGGTGGACCTTTCAAAGGCGAACGTGGAGGCGGGTGCCACGCTGTTCAACGCCTACGGCTGCTCCGGCTGCCACTCCACGGATGGCTCGAAGGGCTACGGCCCAAGTCTCGCCGGCCTGGCGGACTCCACGAAGGAACTGGAAGGTTCCGCCGAGAAGGTGAAGGCGGATGCCGCCTACCTCTTCGAGTCCATCAAGAACCCGAACGCGAAGGTCGCGAAGGGCTATCCGCCGAACTACATGCCGCCGTATCAACTGAAGGATGTGGAGATCAACTCGCTCGTCCTTTTCATCCAATCCATCGCCAAGCCCGAATGAAAACGCTGCTCCTTCTCCCTCTGCTGGCCGCCGGTGCGATGGCCGACGACAACTTCGCCGAGTACTACAAGGTCGAGGACATCAAGCTCCCGCCGGGCGTGCCTCCGGAAGTCGGCGCGATCGACTTCGCGCCGGACGGCACGTTGTTCGTCGTGCTCCGCCGCGGAGATGTGCTGCGGGCGAAGCCGGAGGCGGATCCCACGGCGTTCAAGTGGGAGCTGTTCGCCACCGGCTTCCACAACGGCTGCGGCGTCCATGCCATCAGCTCTTCGAAGATCCGGGTCACGGAAATGGCGGAGATGACCCAGGCGGAGGACACCGACAAGGACGGCAAGGCGGACCGCTACACGCGCTTCTCCGCCGGGTGGGGCCTGAGCGGCAACTACCATGAGACGAACACGCTGACCGGCGATGGGAAGGACGGCTATTTCCTCTCCATCGGCACGGCGTCGCACAACGGTCCGGTGTTCAAGCATGTGCTGGGCGACTATTCCCCGGAAGGCCGCCGCGGGCGGAACTTCTCCGCGGTGAAGTGGCGCGGCTGGATCCTCCACTGTGATGCGGCCGGAAAGCTCACTCCGTGGGCCAGCGGCTTCCGCATGCACAACGGCATCTACCGGGACCCGGACGGCAACCTGTGGGCCGGTGACAACCAGGGCGACTGGAAGGCCGTCACCCCGCTGTATCACATCGAGAAAGGGCACTTCTACGGCCATCCCAGCAGCCTCGTCTGGGATGCGGAGTGGGAGGGCAAGGACCCGCTGGCCTTCTACCGGGAGAACCTGGATCAGTACAACAAGGACCGCACGAAGGCTGCGGTGGAGATCCCCCACATGGAGATCAACCGCTCCGCAGGCGAGCCGATGGAGATCCCGCGTGACGGCTCCTTCGGCCCCTTCGCCGGGCAGTTGCTGGTGCCGGACAACAACGGCACGCGGATCTCACGGGTGATGCTGGAGAAGGTGAACGGAAAGTTCCAGGGGGCGGTCACCCACTTCATCGACGAACACGGCCTGCGTTCCGGGAACCACCGCCTGCGCTTCACGGCGGACAAGAAGCAGCTCTACGTCGGTCAGACCGTCCGTGGCTGGGGTGCCCCGGCGGAGGGCCTCCAGCGCATCACCGCGCTGGGCGGAGTGCCGGAGGACATCGAAACGATGAAAATCACCCGCAACGGCTTCGTCGTCGCCTTCACCAAGGAGATCCCGGATGAACTGGCGGACGCCAAAGTCTGGAAGTTCACCTCGTTCACCGTCCAGCCGCGCTGGTTGTATGGATCCGATCCGGAGAACCTGAAGGAGCATGCCATCAAGGAAATCCGGAAAACCGGGCCGAAGACCGTTGAGGTGGAGCTGGCCGACTTTTCCGCCGGTTGCATCTACCGCCTGGATCTCCAGAACGTGAAGTACGCGGACGGCAGGAAGCGGACGGAACTGCAGAACAATCTGTTCTTCTACACGGCGAACGAGCTGCCCCGCTGAGGATGGATGGAGGCCGGGTCCAACGGCCTCCCTTCCTTCCCGCTCAGGGCTGGCCGGTTGCCGCAGGGACGGGTGCTCCCGCCATCAGCAGTCCACGGAACTGTTCGCTCCAGTCCTTCGCGCTGCTGTTGCCCAGGTTCGACTCGATGTGGTTGATCATCCGGAGGGCCGCCGCCGCCTGGTCACCGGCCTTGAAAAGGTCGATCTCCATCTGCCACTGCATGACGGGCAGGGTGTCGTTGAGGAAACGGTCCACTTCGGGGGGGCGGGCATTGTCCGCCATGCCGATGCGGCCTTCCTCGCGTTGCTCCCGCTGCCTGCCGCCGGTCGCGCCCCTGCCGGTCCAGTATTCCACCACCGCGCCTTCCTGCTGCATGCGGCGGGTCCATGCCTCCTTGAGCTTCTCGATTCCGGCGGGATTCCGCAGCGGAGGCATGACGATCTGTTCGTAGATGACCTGGATGTCCACCGGGCTCAACGCCCATTTGTCCACCTTGATGTTGGTGATTTCGTAGGCTTTCGCGAACACGGTTCCGGTCACCGGCTGCTTGAGGATCTGCTGTTGGTCCTTCAGGTTGGGAATGTCGCGGAACACCGCGTCCATGGCACCTTGGGCGATCGTGGTCAGGCGCTCGCGGTCCGCCTTCTCCGAGGCCGCCTGGCAGGTCAGGGACAGCCAGTAGAGCTGGTGCCGCAGGGCGAGCTTGAAGGACGGGGCCGAAAGCTTGTCCCCTTCCTTCCGCTTCCATTCACGGAAGTCGCTGTCCTTCTTCTTCTGGTCGATGAAGTCGACCTTTTCCACACACTTGAGATAGAGGGCCAGCGCGTCATCCTCGGAATTCATGGCGGCGGCATAGGCCTGGACCCCGGCTTGGAAACGGGCGTCCAGACGCTCGGTCGCGGACTTTTTCAGCATGTCCAGGCGTTCGATCAGCGCTTCCCGATCCGCCTCGGACAAGGGTGCCGCGTGAAGCTGGGTCAGGCCCAGTGCGAGGATGAGAGGGTTTAAGAGTAAGCGCATAACACGACTCATTACAGATTCGTCAACGGAGGCAAGCAGGAAGAATGGCCTGAATCCCGCGGGTTCTGCGTTTTTACGCGCTTGGAAAATTCCGGCATTGGGGCATCTTTCCCGCGTTCCCACCCACCCCCGCATGAACGCTGGATTCCGCCGTCTGCTGGCCCTCGGGGCCGTTTTTGCCATCGCCTTCCTCGCCGTTTCCGCCCTGCGGATCTGGCGGTCAGGAGGGGATTTCCGTGCGTTGGTCCCGTGGCTGGGAGGCAGCGGGGAGAACTTCCATCCGGAGACCTTCACCCTGCCGGAAAAGGCCCCGTTGAAGCTGGATGACGTGGAGCTCCTGGGCCGCCTGAACGACGAATACGCGCGTCTCACCCAGGCGGTGGTGCCATCCGTCGTCAGCATCGACACCGCCAGCGTCAAAACCGAGAGGCTGCTCGACATGTGGGGCCGCCTGCGGGTGAACCGCTACCCCACCCGCGGCCAGGGCTCCGGAGTCATCGTCAGCAGCGAGGGCCACATCGTCACCAACCACCACGTCATCGCCGGACAGCAGAAGATCCAGGTGACCCTGCACGGTGGCAAGACCTACCCCGCCACCCTCGTCGGGGAGGATGACCTGCTGGACATCGCCGTGATCAAGATCCAGGGGGAGGGACCCTTCACCCCCCTCAAGCTCGGAGACTCCTCCGAGGTGAAGGTCGGGCAGATGGTTTTCGCCATCGGCAATCCCTTCGGCCTCGGTGAGACCGTGACCCAGGGCATCATCTCCGCGAAGGAGCGCTCGATTTCCGACAGCCAGCCGGACTTGTTCCAGACGGATGCCGCCATCAACCCCGGCAACTCCGGCGGCCCGCTGGTGAACCTGCGGGGGGAGATCATCGGCATCAACGTGGCCATCTACTCCCAGGACCAGGACCGGGAGAGCCGGAGTTTCCTGGGGATCGGCTTCTCCATCCCCGCGAATGATGTGAAGGAGGCCCTGCTCCAGATCCTGGAGCGCGGCCGGCGCGTGCGGGGATTCCTGGGCGTGGGCCTGCGGGATCTGGATCCGGCTGCCAGTGCCGCGACCGGCTACACCGGCGGCGAGGGAGCCATGATCCTGAACGTGGTTACCGACTCCCCCGCCCAGGCCGCGGGCATCCAGGCGAACGACGTGATCCTCCGCTTCGGTTCCCAGCCGGTGCGCAACACCACCCAGTTGAAGACCCTCATCCAGCGCACCAGGATCGGGGACAAGATACCCGTCCGGCTCTGGAGGGCGGGAGCGACGGTGGATGTGGAGGTGACCATCGCGGAGGCTCCGGTGAAGCCGCCCGCGCAAAGTCCCGGGCCGGACGTCGTTCCGGAAAGTCCGGAGAAGCACCTGGAAATGATCAACGTCCACGTCCGGGATCTCACCGCTCAGGAAGCCATCCGCGGTTACCAGGGGATTGTCGTCACCCGGGTTCCGGCGGAGTCCACCGCGGCCCGTTTCGTCCAGCCGGGCGATCTGATCATCGGCGTGAACAACGTACGTGTCGCGCAGGCCCGCGAACTGCTTGAGCAGCTCTCATCACCCGCTTCCGGCCAGAATACGGTCCTCCATGTCCGCCGTGGTGGGAACACCCTCCGCATCGAGCTTCCGGAGCCCCGCTGACACCGACGATTTACCCCGTTTTCCGCCATTCCTGATAATCCCGCGGATTTTCCGCGTTCTTAGCACATCCACCCGGGTTCCGACGCTCTCCCGAAACATGCAACGCTCCAAGCTTCCCTATTTCTTCCTCGCGCTTTCCGCCGTGCTGGCGATTTCCGCCGTCGCCCTCCTGTTCATCCGCCCCGGCAGCCCCGCCGTTGTCCAGCAGCCCACGCCCGCCGTCCCTGAGGCTCCGCCAGAGCCTCCGAAAAAGCCGGAACTGCCCCCGGCGGTCCCGAATCTCGGCGCCATGCCGGAGCCTGAGAAGCCGGAGGACGTCTTCAAGAACCTGGGCGTGGGTGTGGAAGAGGTGGATCCGTCCGAACTGGTGGCACGCATCGCCAAGGCCATCGAAGCGGGGGACCTCGCCACCGCGGCCAAGCTCATCGGCAAGGACGCGCTCGATCCCAAGACACTGGAGCGTCTGAAAAACCTGGCCACCGCACAGGCCATCAAACTCCGCCAGCCGGGCGGCGTGCGGGAGGTCGGTGAGCTGGAACTGAACGCGCTCGCCCGCTGGGCGCTCGAACTTGATGGTCCGGAAGCGGGCCGCGACCGCATCTTCCTGGACCTGCGACGCAACAAGGGCGTGTGGTCCGTTGAGAAAATCACCCTGCCCCCGGCGGCCAACGAGCCGATCCCGAAGGCGATCCTCGCGGATTCCCTCGGCACGGCGGATGCCTTCCTGCAGGCGGTGCTCAAGCAGGACTTCGAGTTCGCCCGCGCCTTCGTCGATCCTGCCACCGTTTCCGACGCGAAGATCGCCGGTCTCTGCATCCTTTTCGAAGAGGGCGGCTACCGTCTCCGCGCGTCCAAGCCGTTGCGGGCCATGTTCCAGCGCAAGGACACCGTGGGTTATCTGGCGAATGTGGAAACCACCGACGCCGCCCAGTCCGCCCAGTTCGCCATCTCCCTGCGCCAGCCGCCCGCTCCGTCCAACTGGCTGGTCTCCGAGATCAACCTCGACCAGCTCCTCGCGGACTACGCCCGCCGCGTCGCCGGGGGGGACGTCTATTATTCCCCGCTGGTGAAGAACCCGCAGGGAGGGGACACGCTCGCCCTCTACTTCGAGTTCGACGAGGATGAGATCAACCCGCGCACCCGCCGCCAGCTCGAGATCGTCACCATGATCCTCAAGTCGGATCCGGGGAAAAAGATCACCCTTTCCGGCCACACGGATTCTCTGGGGACGGACGGCTACAACCGCAGCCTTTCCTCCCGCCGGGCGGACGTGGTGCGTGACTACCTGGTCAGCGCCGGCGTTTCCGAGGCACAGATCATCACGCTGGGCAAAGGGGCGAGCCAGCCACGCCGCCCGAACGTCACCGAAAGCGGGGAGGATGACCCGGAAGGCCGCCGCGCCAACCGCCGGACGGAGATCTACCTCGATTTCTGATCCGGATGCCGGAACGCCTGCCGGTGTTCCTCCGAATCCACCCGAAACCCATCCGGACATGCTGAAGCATCTCGCGCTCGTTTTCCTTTCCGCGGTCCTCGCCCACTCGGAGCCCGTCCCCATCATCTTCGACACGGACATGGGCAACGACGTGGACGACGCCATGGCACTGGCCATGATCCACAGCCTGGGGAAACGCGGAGCCTGCAAGCTGCTGGCGGTCACCGTCACGAAGGACCATCCGAAGGCCGCCTCCTACATCGACGCGCTCAACACCTTCTACGGCCAGCCGGACATCCCCATCGGCGTTGTCCGCGACGGCCCGACGAAGGACGAGGGAAAGTACCTGAAAGCCACCGATGATGCGGCGAAGTACCCGCGCGACCTGAAAAGCGGTGCGGACGCGCCGGACGCCCTGGAGCTGCTGAGAAAGACCCTCGCCGCCCAGCCGGACCAGTCCGTCACCCTCATCCAGGTCGGCTTTTTCACCAACTTCGCCCGCCTTCTCGATACGCCCGGGGACGGGCATTCGCCGCTCAATGGCCGCGACCTCATCGCGAAGAAAGTGAAGCTGCTCAGCATCATGGCCGGTGCCTTCCAGACCATCGGCGGGCACGACAACCACTACATCGAGTACAACGTCAAATACGACATCCCCGCCGCGCGGAAGCTCGCCGTGGAATGGCCGTCGCCCATCGTCTGGAGCGGATTTGAGATCGGAATCGCAGCAGCCTACCCGCACCAGAGCATCGAGCGCGACTTCAACTACGTGCCGCACCACCCGGTGAAGGAGTCCTACATCCTCTACAATCCGCCGCCGCACGACCGGCCGACCTGGGACCTCACTTCCGTCCTGGCGGCGGTCTTTCCGGACCGTGGTTACTTCACCTTTTCGGTCCCCGGTACCGTGACCGTGGGGGAGGATGGGTTCACCCGTTTCTCGAAGAAGGAAAAGGGCCGCGACCGGTTCCTGATCATGGATCAGGCACAAGCCGCCAGCGTCCGGGAGGCCTGCGTCCACCTGACCGCGGAGCCTCCGGCCCGCTGAGGCCCTGTAGAGGGGTGTATTTTTCCCGCGTTCAGGGTTGGACGCGGGGCACCGGATGTCGGAAGGTTTCCCGCGTGATTCCGAGAACTTTCAAAGACCGCGTCATCGCTCCTTCGCTGCTCGCCGCCGACTTTTCCCGGGTGCGGGAGGAAACCACCCGCGCCATCCACTCCGGGGCGGACTGGATGCACCTGGACGTGATGGACGGCCATTTCGTGGACAACATTTCCTTCGGTCCGGCCATGGTGCAGGCCGTGCATGAGACCAACGACATCTTCCTGGACGTGCACCTCATGATTTCCCGTCCGGATCACTACCTTCCGCGTTTCATCGCAGCCGGGTCCGACCTCATCACCGTCCACGTGGAGGCGGACCACGATGTGGCGGAAACGCTCCGGCGCATCCGTGAGGGCGGCTGCCAGGCGGGCCTCGCGCTGAACCCCGCCACCCCCATCGAGAAGGCTCTGCCGTTCCTCGACCAGATCGACCTGCTGCTGTGCATGACCGTGGTCCCCGGCTTCGGCGGGCAGGCTTTCATGTCGGAGATGCTGCCGAAGATCGAGGCGGCGGCGAAGCTCCGCGAGGAGCGCGGACTGTCCTACCACATCGAGGTGGACGGCGGGATCGACGCGAAAACCGCCGCTCCCTGCGCCGCCGCGGGGGCGAATGTTTTCGTCGCAGGATCCTCCACCTTCAAGGCTCCGGACATGGCAAAGGCAATTTCCGCGATCCGTGGCGTTTAACAGGTGCCAACCGGAACGAAAAACCCCACCTCCATGAAACCCTCCGTCATCCTTCCCATCGTGACCGCCCTCGCCGGATTCGGCGTGGGTTGGCTGGTGAAACCCGCTCCACCGGCCGCCATCGCGGACCCATCCACCACGCGGATCCCTGACCGGAAAGGACGGGATTCCGCCCCGGCGATCATCGAGCCGTCCCGTGAAACCGCGGAGCGCCCGCCGGCGGAGGCCGGACCACAGGCGCGGCGGGAACCGCCGGAACAGACCATCGAGAACATCGCCTCCCGGGATGACGCGAAGCTCGCCCGCCTCACCGAGGCGCTCAATCTCAACGACGACCAGAAAGCCCAGGTGTTGAACGCCATCGAGGCCGCGCGCGCCACGCTGGAGCCGGAGGGTGGCATCGACGCCGGCCAGTTGCTGGACACCGCCGTGAAAGCCGGAGCGGATCTTGAGAAGGCGATCCTCGCCACTCTCACGCCAGAGCAGGCAACCGCCTTCACCGCGCTGCGCAAGCGCCTGCAGGACAACAGCGTGGAGACCGCTTCACAGGAGCAGGCTTCGAAGTTCGCCGCTCTCACCGACCTCTCTCCGGAGCAACGGGACATGATCCTGGAGCGCATCCGCGGGGATGTCCGGAAGGAGCATGATGAGCGTCCGCAAGGGCTGGATCTGGTGCTGGACACCTCGCCGCTCCCCACCGGCTCCGCCTATCTGGCGGCTTCTTCGGTCGCCTCCCTTCCTTACATGAGCGGCGGCGATGACGCCAACGGGAAGATCGAAGCTTTCCGCGACCTGCAGCGCCGGAATCTGGATGCCCAGATGGAGAAGTACAAGGACATCCTCACTCCTGCCCAACTGTCCCGCCTCCAGCTCGATATCGAAGAGAAGAAGCGGATCCTCGACCTCATCAGCGAGCGCACGGGCAACTGAAAGGGAGGGTGGACATTGCGGCTTTGCCGCTATGTCCGTTTCGCTTCCATTCTTGTCCACCATCTGCAATGGCGAATCATCAAAGATTCGCGGTCAGCTTCTTTCTTCCTGAGACCTGAACACTGAAAACTTCTCCTTCTTTTATCGCCATTGCAGGCGGTGGACAGGAGTGTCCACCCTCCTTACTCTTTTACCAATGCCTCGATCATTCCGGCGATTTCTTCCGGTGACGTGATGTCACCGGGCGCGCCGATGACCACCGGTTGCTCGGATTCCGGGACATTGTCACGGCCGTGGGAGCCTTTCACCAAGGACGCATCCAGCGGGATGACCTCCATCAGCCCGCGCAGGCCGAGTTTCTTTTTCAGCAGGAACTTCGCGATCCTCAGCTTGGGGAAAGCGATGGCGGGGTCGATGAACAGCTCGCACGGATCGTAGCCGGGCTTGCGGTGGATATCGATGCTCCGGGCATAGTCCGGTGCGAGGTTGTCGTCCTCCCAATAGTAATAGGTGAACCACGCGTCCGGTTCCGCGATGGCCATGAAATCGCCAGCCCTTTCCGTGCCCGCACCTTCGCCCCAGGCCTGCGGCGTTTCGCGGATCTCTTCGATGCCCGGCGTGGCTTCCAGCAAGGCGCGGACCTCGCCGCGGATCGCGGGATCGTTCACATAAACATGGGCCATCTGGTGGTCCGCGACGGCGAAGGCCTTGCAGCCGCCGCAGTCCAGCGTTTCCCGTCCCAGCTCGTCCTTCACCTGGATCCAGCCCTTTTTCCGGAACAGGCGGTTCAGGTGGATCACCCGCGTGACGGGGGAGATGCCATACTCGGAAAGCACCACCACCCGGACATTACGGGATTCATAGTAACGGATGAGGTCCGTCACGACACCGTCGATCTTCCGGCACTCGTCGGGGATGTTGGCGGCATCCGGCCCGTCCTTCTGCAGCGGGTAGTCCAGGTGCGGCAGATAGACCAGGCTGAGCGTGGGTGAGTGTTTTTCCTCCACCCATTTCGCGGATGCGGCGATCCATTCCGACGAGGCGATGCCCGCCGCCGGTCCCCAGAACGCCGGGAACGGGAACGGGCCGAGATCCGCCTTCAGGTCCTCCCGCATGCCCATTGGCTGCGTGTGGACGTCGAAGAACTTGCGGCCATCCGCCGGATACAGCGGGCGTGGGGTGATGGAGAAATCCACGTTGGCGTACATGTTGTACCACCAGAACAGCTTCGCGCAGGTGAAGCCGGGCACCTCGCGCCGGAGCCGGTCCCAGACCTTCTCCCCGCGGACGATGTGGTTGCTCTGCTTCCAGAACTTCACCTCCGCCGCCTCCCGGTCATACCAACCGTTCGCCACCGCGCCGTGCGCTGCCGGCGGGGTGCCGGTCACCATCGACGACTGCGCCGTGCAGGTGACGGCGGGAAAGGCGGGCTTGAAGCTCTGCAGGCCGTGCTTTTCCGCGAATGCCGTCAGTCCGGGCATGTCCGCTCCCAGGAGCGAGCGGGAAAGCCCGACGACATTGATGACGGCGACGCGCATGGGAACCCTTTACGCTCCGATCTGCCGCGCGGCTTGCAGCGTGTTTTTCATCAGCATGGCGATGGTCATGGGACCGACGCCGCCGGGAACCGGGGTGATGGCGGAGCAATGCGGGGCCACCTCGTCATAGGCGACGTCACCGGTCAGGCGGTAGCCGGACTTCTTCGACGCATCCTCCACGCGGTTGATGCCGACGTCGATGACGACGGCGCCGGGCTTCACCCAGTCCGCCTTCACCATCTCCGGGCGGCCCACGGCGGCGACGATGATGTCGGCGCGGCGGCAGATCCCGGGCAGGTCCTTCGACCGGGAGTGGGCGATGGTCACGGTGGCGTTGGAATTCTTCGCGACCAGCAGCAGCGCCATCGGCTTGCCGACGATCATGCTGCGACCGATGACCACGGCTTCCGCGCCGGAAGTCGGGATGCCGGAAACCTCCAGGATCTTCATGCAGCCCGCGGGCGTGCAGGGGACGAAGCCGGTGGGATCCTCCAGCGCCAGCTTCGCGACGTTCTCAGGGTGGAAGCCATCGACGTCCTTGCGCGGGTCGAGCGCGCGGACGATGGCCTCCTCGTCGATGTGCTTCGGCGGCGGCGACTGGACGAGGATGCCGTGGATGGCGGGGTCGTTGTTGAGGTCTTCCACCACCTTGAGCAGTTCCTCCTGGGTGGTTTCCTCCGGCAGCTCGACTTTCTTCGAGAACAGCCCCAGCTCGCCGCAGGTGCGGACCTTCGAGCCGACATACACCTTCGACGCCGGATCACTGCCGACAAGCACGACGGCGAGGCCCGGGGTGATGCCCTTTGCTTTCAGTTCGGCCGCTTCGGCGCGGCATTCTTCGAGGACGGCGGCGGCGATGGCTTTTCCATCGAGGATGCGTGGCTGGGACATGGTTGGGGAAATCAAAGGTCGTCGGTTCCCGCGCGGAGGATCGCCTGCAGGCGGTCGCACTCGGCGGCGAAGGCAGCTTCGTCCATCCCGGCGGGCACGACAAGCTTCTCATCGAAAACCACCTTCACCCGGCTGAACGGCTTCGGGATCACCAGGCGGTCCCACGTTTTCAGCCGCCAGGCGGAGGCATAGGTCGCGTGGATGGGGATGATCGGCACGTTGGCGGACTCGGCGATTTTCACCACACCGGGCTGGAATTCGTAGCGCGGGCCGCGTGGGCCGTCCGGGGTGATGCAGACGTCCAGCCCCTCCTTCAGCGCGCGCTTCATGCCCACCAGCGCGGCCACCGCCCGCCGTGAGGAGGAACCGCGGACGGCACCCAGGCCGAAGACGGCCATCGCGTGGGAAAGCATGGCCCCGTCATGGCTGGCGCTGGTCAGCACCACGCTCTTGCGGCCGTTGCCGCCGGTTTTGTGCCAGATGGGCGGGAGGGTGAAGATCCGGTTGTGCCAGAGCGCGAACATGACCGGTGTGGAGAAATTCCCCGGTGTGCAGATGCCGGAGCGGTCCTCGATCTCATAGCGCAGGGTGGCGGCCCACAGCTTCATGAACCACCCGGCGAGCGTGCCCAGCACTTTCGCCTTCCGGCTTTCCCGGATTTCGCTGCCCTTCGCTCCCATCAGATGAATCCGGCGGGGTGAAGGGTGTCCACCAGGTACTGCTGCCGGGACATCATCTCCTGGTAAAGTTCATGGGTCTGCATGTCAGGCTCCACACGCAGCCGGGGATCCCCGGAGACCAGATACGTGGCGATTTCCGCGAAGCCGAGCGACTCACCACTTTCATGGAAGAAGGACACCGCCGCCTGCATCGCGGCACCGACCGCCGCGCCCTGGCGGCTGGAGACCGGTGCGACCGGGATGCCCAGCACGTCCGCCAGCAGGCGGAGCGTCACCGGGCTGACCCCGCCCGGACCGAGCAGGCGGATTTCCGGCGGGTCGAAGCCGAGGTCGCGCAGGCGGCTCATGGCGTAGCCGAGGCCGAGCGCCACACCCTCCGCGGATGCCCGCGCGAGGTGGCCGGGAGTGAAGTTCGCCGCAGTGATGCCATGGAGCACACCCGTGCCCTCCGGCAGCCGTGGCATCGTTTCACCGGAGAAATAGGGCAGCATCAGCAGGCCGTCCGCGCCGGGGGCGACGGCGGCGACGTTCGCCTCATACTCCTCATGGCTCCAGCCGTAGTGCCTGCGGAGGATTTCCGGAGCGACGGCGATGTTCGATGCGGTGGCGGTCCCCAGCCAGCCGCCGGTGGCATTGCACAGCGGGAGGATCTCACCGCGGAGGTCGATGACCGGCTCATCCCCCACACCGGCGATGATGCCGGTCGGTCCCAGTTCCATGGCGACGGTTCCGGGTGAGACACAGCCCGCGGCCAGCGCGGAAAGCATGGCGGCACCGCTGCCGGAGGAAATCTGAACCTGCTCCGGCAGCCCCCATTCCTTCGCCAGTGCGGCGCGGATGAGGCCGCGCGGTTGGTCGGAGACGGAGAGCGGCGGCAGCAGGGCGGCCAGACCGGGGTCGATGAAATCGATGAGGTCCTGTGACCACGCCCGCCGGCGGATGTCGAAGAGGCCGGTGGCGGATGCACTGCCGGCGTCCGTGACGCGCTCCCCGCTGAGCCAGTAGGAAATGAAATCCTGGGCGGTGAGCAGGTTCGCCGCCCGCTGGAAATGGTAAGGTTCGTGCTGTTTCAGCCACAGGCATTCCGCCGCGGCGGAGTCCACTCCGGGAGCCTGGCCCACCAGCTCGATCAGGCCCGGCCCGCCGCCGAACGCACGTGCGATCTCGTCCGCCTGGCGTTTCACGGAAACGTCCCCGGCCATCTTCGCGGGCCGGATGATGCGGTTCCCCTCATCCAGCAGCACCAGCCCGCGCTGTGGACCCGCCACACCGATGGCGGCGACGCGATCCTTCGCCGGTCCCATGGCCAGCAGGCACTGGCGCACGGCACGGTTCACCGCGTCGATCCACATCGCCGGATCCTGCTCGCGGTAGCCTGCGGGGAGTCCCTCGATCCAGGCGTGCTGGGCGTATCCCTCCGCGCTGATGACCGCAGCCTCGAGATCGAGCGCCACCGCACGAGTGCCGCCGTGACCGATTTCAATCCCGAGAAAGTGCATTGCGAATGGAGGAAAGTGTCACGGCTTCCATGCCGTCGCAGGATTCTCACAGGCGGACGGCCATTTACAAGTCCCTCTTCACAAATCGGGAGTAAGGAGGGTGGACACTCTTGTCCACCGGCTGCATTGGCAGACAAAGGAAGAGAAGTTTTCAGTGTTCAGTTTTCAGGGAAGAGAAGAAGGCTTACCGCGAATCTTACGAATCCGGCGAATCCTGAAGAATCCATCTCTTGGCGAACTTTGCGTTTTGGCGGTGGATGGATGCCCTACAGCTCCTTCACCCGGATGGTGATGCGGTGGGTGGTCCCCGTCCGCGGGTCAGTGGCGGTGAGGACGTGGGTGCCTGGCTTCAGGTGAATGACCGGCTCGGGGGTTCCCTTTTCCACCACCAGCGTTTCGGACGACCATTCCGCGACGCCGGGCAGGTTGGTGACGGGGCAGAGCTTGTCGGAGCCGGATGGGATCTCCGGGTCCAGCAGGTAGGTGGTGCCGTTGGCCGGGGTGATGACGCGCAGCGGTTCCGCGGCGGGCAGCGCCTCGTCCAGCGCCAGCTCGCCCAGCCGGTGGTTGGCCGCGCTTTTGAACCACTCCTTGTAGGTCGGGTCGAGCAGGGCCTTTCCGTCCGCGTAGTCGCCGCTGGTGGCGGGGACGGGCGTGCGCTCCGGCGGGCAGAGGTCCCGGCGGGCGTGGGATTTCTCCGGAAAGTCAGACGGTGCGATGAGCTTGCCGTTACGGGTGTCGATGGTGATGTTGATGAGTCCCGCAGGTCGGTCGAACCAGGTGGGCTCGCGGTCCTTGTGCAGGCGCACCATCGTGCGGTGGAAGATGGGACCGGCTCCGGCGATGCCGGAGATGCCCTTCATCGGCTGGTGCTCGAAGTTTCCGCCCCACACGCCCACGGTGAAGTCAGGGGTGTAGCCGATGCACCAGTTGTCATGGAAATCCGACGAGGTGCCGGTCTTCACCGCGCAGCGGAACGGGAGGTCCAGCGGACCGCCGGGCGGAAAGGCAGGGGCGCGCGCCGCGGGGTCGGAAAGGATGTCGCTGATGAGGTAGGCGCTGATGGGGTCGAAGACTTCCTCCGGGACGGGGGGGGCTTGGATGGGAAAGAACGTGGAAGGGAGGTATCCGCCGCGCCGGGCGATGGCGGCGTAGGCGTTCGTCAGTTCCAGCAGCTTCACCGGAGCGTTGCCCAGCGTGAGGCCCAGCCCGTAGGTCTCCGGCGGCAGGGTCAGGGTGGAGATGCCGAGCTTTTTCAGGAGATCCTCCAGTGGCTGCGGCCCGCCGAGGTGGTTCAGCTCGCGCATGGCGGGCAGGTTCAGCGAGCAGGCGAGCGAGGTGCGGAGCGTGACGGGGCCGCGGTATTTCCGCTCATAGTTCTGTGGCAGGTCCAGTCCCTGCGCGGTGCGGAACGGGGTGGGGATATCGGAAAGGATGGAGGAGGGGATGCGGTGGTTCCGCTCCATGGCGAGGAGATAGGTGAAGGGCTTCAGCGTGGAACCGGGCGAGCGTGGCCGGGTGGCGCCGTTGAGCTGGCCGCCGCGCGGATCGTTCCATGATGCGGAGGAAACGAGGGCCAGGATCTCGCAGGTGGCGTTGTCGATGACGACGACCGCGGCGTGGCGGAGGTTCGCTTCCTTCAGCTTCGCCGTCTCCTCACGGACGATGGATTCGATGTCGCGCTGGAGCGGCAGGTCGAGGGAGGTGCGGGTGGTGGCTCCCCGGACGTCCGGCAGCGAGGCGAGCCACGGTGCGGCCTGGACGGTGCGGAGCGGGCGCAGGGTGAGCGGTTCCGCCAGTGCGGCGGAAATACGGGATTCATCGTAGTTGGTGTTCCCTCGCAGCCGTTCCAGCACCGTGTTGCGGCGTATGAGGGCGGGTTCCGTGCGGCGGATGGGGTTCAGGCGGGTGGGCGCCTGCGGCAGTCCCGCCAGCAGCGCGCACTCCGCCAGCGACAGGTCTGCCAGCGGCTTCTGGAAGTAGAAGCGGGTCGCCTCCGCCGTGCCGATCCGCAGGTTTCCGTAGTCCAGACGGTTCAGGTAGGCGGCGAGGATCTGGTTTTTCGACCAGGTCATCTCCAGCCGCCGCGCGCCCAGGATTTCGTGGACCTTCGCCAGAGGTCCGCGCTTCCGCCTGGGGGAGGAGATTTTGACGAGCTGCTGGGTGATGGTGGACGCCCCGGAGGTCACGCGGCGTTTCATGGCCAGGTCCCGTGCGGCCCGTGCCGTGGCCAGCAGATCCACCCCGCCGTGGCTGAAGAAGCGCTTGTCCTCCGCCGCCAGCGTGCAGGCCACCAGATCCGCCGGGATCTGGTCCAGCGGGATGGGCGCGGCGCGTGTGGAGTCGGGCAGGGTGAGGTGGTGGATGGGCGCACCGTGGCGGTCCGTCAGCACCGGCGAGGCTCCGGGATTCTCCAACAACCCTGGCGGCAGTGGCAGCGCGAACGGCAGCGCGAACCAGCCGAGCAACCCCAGCACCAGGCAGGCGGCGGACAGGCGCAGCAGGGTGCGCAACTTCGGTCGGCGGAGTTTCAAAGCTGGATGCAATTCTTACCCATTTCCAACGGAAGAAAAGGGGGGAGTCTTAGGTGTCAGTTGAAACAGGATAGGCAAACGTGGCTGCTGCGTCCCGCAGCAGGCCGTGGCATCGGCGTCCCGCCGATGATTCGTGTAGCCCGGCGTGAAAGGTATCGTGGATGGTGGATCTACCGAACCTTTGCCACCGCCTGCCGCAGGACGCGGCAGCCACGGTTTTTTTTCCGGGACAAAAGGAAAGGAATGCCCGCGTAATGGTCCGCCATGTTCCTGAAAACCCTCTCTCCATCGAAATGTGCCCTCGCCCTTTCCGCCTCATTGCTCATGCCCCTGATGGC
This sequence comes from Luteolibacter sp. SL250, assembly GCF_026625605.1. Lineage (NCBI taxonomy): Bacteria > Pseudomonadati > Verrucomicrobiota > Verrucomicrobiia > Verrucomicrobiales > Verrucomicrobiaceae > Luteolibacter > Luteolibacter sp. SL250. Next base: position 229,382 of record NZ_CP113054.1, on the reverse strand, counting down.
GGAGGTGGAGGTCATCGCCGGATCCCCGGTCACGGAGGCGGTGAACGAGCCGTTCAGCGTGGATTTCGATGCGAAGGGCGACCTCTACGGGGTGGAGTTCACCAAATCGAACCGTGTCTTCAAGCTGTCCGGGAAGAAGCTCACCTTCGTCGCCGGCATCAACCATAACACGGAGAAGGTGAAGCACGTGGACCAGCACGATGGGAAGGACCCCATGAAGGCGGCTTTCCATGGCATGCACGACATCCGGATCACCGGAGGAAAGGCCATCCTCGCGGATTCCTTCAACCACACCATCCGCACGCTGGACCTGGCGAGCGGCGAGGTCGCGACGATCGCGGGCACGCCCGGCAAGGCGGGCTTTGGCGGTGACGGCGGTCCGGCGACTGCGGCGTCCTTCAACATCACCATGACCGGCACGCTCTCCCCGGACGGGAAGCGCCTCTACATCGCGGACATCGGCAACCACCGCGTGCGGGAGATCGACCTGGCGGCGGGCACCGTGAAAACGGTGGCGGGCAACGGCCGGAAAGGAAATCCCGCCGATGGCACGGACGCGCTACAGGCCCCGCTGGGGGATGCGCGGGCAGTCACCCAGGCGGAGGACGGCACGCTCTATGTCCTTCTGCGCGGCGGCAACTCCCTGGTGGAGGTGAAGGGCGGGAAGGTGCGCACGGTGGTGAACGCCACCGGCAAGAAAGGCTACGGCGGCGATGGTGGCGATGGCCGGGAGGCCCTGATGAACGGCCCGAAATACGTCGCCATGGACAAGGGCACCGTCCTCATCTGCGACACGGAGAACCACTGCGTGCGCCGCTATTTCCCGGAAACCGGAAAGATCGAGCTGGTCGCCGGAACGCCCGGCAAGGCCAACAACGAGGTGGGGAAAACCCTGCTGGAAACCGGCCTCCGCCGTCCCCACGGAGTACGCATCGGGCCGGATGGGAAGCTCTACATCGCGGATACCTACAACAACCGCGTGCTGCGGGTGAAGTGAGGGGGGCGGGCGCGCCGGAACATGAAGCGGGTGGGACAGGAGTGTCCCACCTCCTTACTGGCGTGCGACGGGAGCGGGTACCGTGGCCAGATTCTCCTTCGTGGCTTCCACGGCGGCGGACAAGCCCTTGTTCTGGGCGTCCTTGCCGACGGCGGGGTAGCGGTGCGAAGGCACTTTGGTGACGAAGGTAAGCCCCAGCCAGACAGCCAGCATCAGGGAGACGGCAACGACGAAGTTACGTGTATTCTTCAAGTTGGGGCAGGCGACCGATTTGTTTCGCCGCGCGTTTTCTTGATGATTCCACGCATTTTTGCAATTCAAAAAACCCGGTGGGCGAGGGGATCACGCCATCAAATCGGTATTGTCGTCGGGGCGTCCCGCCATTAGCGTCCTCCTCCGCGGCACCCGCAATCTTCCGCGAAACAACGGCAACCGAAACCTCTCTCCATGGGCATCTTCAAAAAACCACCACTTCGCGGAAATGATCGTCGGGACGACATGCCTGACGGCCTCTGGATCAAATGTCCGGACTGCGGGGCGATGATCCACATCATCGAGCTGAAGCAGAACCTCCACGTCTGCCCGCACTGCAACCACCATTTCCTGCTGGATTCCCGGGAGCGCATCAACCTGCTGGCGGATGCCGGATCCTTCGAGGAAACCGAAGCCGGCCTGGTCTCCGCGAATCCTCTCGGCTTCACCGGCTATCAGGAAAAGACCGCCGGTCTGCGCGACAAGACCGGCCTCGATGACGCCGTCGTCACCGGCCGCCTCACCATCAACGACCAGCCCGCGATGATCGCGGTGATGGATTTCAAGTTCTTCGCGGGCTCCATGGGTTCCGTCGTCGGTGAAAAGATCACCCGCGCCGTTGAAACCGCCGTCAAGGAGAAGCGCGGCGTCATCATCATCTCCGCCTCCTCCGGCGCGCGGATGCAGGAGGGCATGCTTTCCCTCATGCAGATGGCGAAGACCTGCGGCGCGCTCGCCCGTCTCTCAGAGGCAAACCTGCCCTACATCTCCGTCCTCACCCACCCGACCACCGGTGGCGTGACCGCCTCCTTCGCCACCATCGGCGACATCAACCTCGCCGAACCGAAGTGCATGATCGGCTTCGCAGGTCCGCGCGTGGTGAAGGAGACGACGCACCAGAACCTGCCGCCCGGCTTCCAGACCGCCGAGTTCATGCTTGAGCACGGCCTCATCGACGCCATCGTCCAGCGGAAGGATCTGCGCGACAAGCTGGGCAGGCTGCTGGCCTACATGATGCCGCAGAAGTGATGGAGAATCCCTACCTGACACCTGCTTCGGCAGATGAACCGTCAGGTTTGCCGCCGGACAGCCCGGATCATGTCCGGCGCGAGCATATCAACCATGAGGCATCCGTCCGTTCCATCGGCACCCTGTGCTACCTGGGGGCGATCCTATGGATCTTGGTTGCCACGTTAGCTATCTCCAGTTTGTCCAATCTGCAACGGCGGGCTGATGGCTGGGTATCGGTCGCTGGGCTGGTCGGTGATTTATTGGTCGGCCTCATCCTGCCCATGGCGATGGCCCTGCTGCTGTTCTTCGGAGGGCGGGGACTGCGCAAGCTCACTCCGTGGGGCCGGGTGGTCGGCATCGTCGTCGGGGTGGTCGGCCTCGCCGCCATCCCGGTGGGACCCATCCTCGGCATCTATATCCTCTACCTGCTTCTGTCGAAAAAGGGGAAGATGGTCTTCAGCCCCGCCTACAAGGAGGTCATGGCCGCCACTCCGGAGGTGAAATACAAGACCTCCATCTGGCTATGGGTGGTCTTGGGGCTTGTCATCCTGCTCCTGCTGTTCGCGGTCTTCTCTTCCGTGATGTAGTCCACCCGGGGTAGCGTAATGGCTGCGCCATTACGGCTGGGAGCACCCACGGATCTCCCATGGCTCCGGTTGGGCAGGTCTTCAGCGGAGGTTACCTCCAATTTCCGGACCGGATATTTTTTCCGACAGGTGGCCATTGCAAAATTGCACGGAACTTTTCAACATCGCAGCCCCGCCGGATCGGGTTCCGGCGCGTTCCGCGATTCTCCAAACTCAACGACCATGCCACTGACCATCAAACCGAAGTCCGAATGTGCCTTTGACCAAATCTCGCTGGGAGAAGTGATGCTGCGCCTGGATCCGGGCGAAGGCCGCATTCGGACCGCCCGCAACTTCGCCGCCTGGGAGGGCGGTGGGGAATACAACACATCCCGCGGCCTGCGGAAATGCTTCGGCTACAAGACCGCCGTGGTGACCGCCTTCGTTGACAACGAGGTCGGCCACCTCATCGAGGACTTCATCATGCAGGGTGGCGTGGCCACGGATTTCATCCAGTGGCGCGAGGACGACGGCATCGGGCGCAAGGTCCGCAACGGCCTGAACTTCACGGAGCGGGGCTTCGGCGTCCGCGGCGCGGTGGGAAATCCGGACCGTGGCAACACCGCCGCGTCCCAGCTCAAGCCGGGTGACATCGACTGGGACCACATCTTCGGCAAGCTGGGCGTCCGCTGGTTCCACACCGGCGGGATCTTCGCCGCCCTTTCCGAGACGACCGCCGCCCTCACCGTGGAGGCCGTGAAGGCCGCCAACAAATACGGCACCATCGTTTCCTACGACCTCAACTACCGCCCGTCCCTTTGGAAGACCATCGGCGGCCTGCAGAAGGCCCAGGAGGTCAACCGGGAGATCGCGAAGTATGTCGATGTGATGATCGGCAACGAGGAAGACTTCACCGCCTCCCTCGGCTTCGAGGTAGAAGGTGTGGACCACAACATTTCCTCCATCGAGACGGACGCGTTCAAGAAGATGATCGAGACCGCGGTGAAGGAATTCACGAACTTCAAGGTGGCGGCCACCACGCTGCGCACCGTCCACACCGCGACCGTCAACGACTGGTCGGCGATCCTCTGGCACGACGGCAAGTTCCACGAGAGCCGGAACTACGACAAGCTGGAGATCCTCGACCGCGTGGGCGGCGGCGACAGCTTCGCCTCCGGCGTGCAGTTCGGCTTCCTGGAGTTCAACGACCCGCAGAAGGCCGTCGAATACGGCGCTGCCCACGGCGCCCTCGCCTCCACGACTCCGGGTGACACCTCCATGGCCACCCGCAAGGAAGTGGAGAAGCAGATCAGCGGTGGCGGCGCGCGCGTCGTCCGTTGATACGGCATACGCTTTGAGACGCCATGGCCTGCGGGCGATGGCGTCTTTTTTACCTCTGGATCTTGCCGGAGGCGGTGCGCTGGAGTTTCTCCACGAAGGTGAACTTCAGCGGCACCTTGTAGGCGGCCAGACGCTCGCGGCAGTGGGTGATGAGCCTGAGGTTTTTCGGCGGATTGGAGGGATCCCGCAGGACGATCTCCGCCGCCGGGATGGAGCCGGTATCCGGATGCGGGTGGGCATACACGCGGCACTCCAGCACGTCGGGCTGATCGTTGAGCACGGCTTCGATTTCCTCCGGAAAGCATTTCAGTCCGGCCACGTTGATGACGGATTTCAGGCGTCCGGCGAGGGTAACGCAGCCGTCGCCGTCGATGGAGGCGAGATCCCCGGTGGCGAGCCAGCCGTCCTCGAGCACCGTGTCGCGCGGTTGCCAGGGATCGAGGTAGGCATCGAAGAAACCCGGGCCCTCCAGCAGCAGCTCGCCGATGCCGTTCTCATCGGCATCACGGATGCGGATGCGGAACCCGGCCTGTGGTTGGCCGACGGACGTCGGCTTGTCCGCCGCATGGTGTAGGTTGAGCAATGGCAGGCCACCTTCGATGATACCCAGCCCCTGGGTGAGCGGCATGCCGAACCTGGCGAGCCACTTCTCCGCCACGTTGGCGGGCAGGGCGGCGGCGGTGGACACGGCCAGCCGCAGGTGGGGGAGGGGGCGGGCGTTCGGGCAGGAGGCGAGCAGCCCGTGGTGGAACGGAGCCGCATAGAGGACGGTGGCCGGTGTTTTCTCCAGCTCATCCATCAGGTCCTCACCCAGGTGGGACTTCGCCAGCAGGGTGGTCGCGCCGTGGAGCAGGTAGAGGACGATGGAGACGGCGAAATGGTGCGCCATCGGCAGGATCCACAGCACCCGGTCCGCCGGTCCGATGCCGAGACCACTGTTGCAGGCGGTGACCCGTGCCAGCAGCGTTTCATGGGAAAGAACCACGCCCTTGCTGCGGCCGGTGGTGCCGGAGCTGAAGCGGATCAGCGCGGGATTGAGCGCATTGAGGGTGGTTTCATCGAACGGCGGCACGTGGCCGAAATCCCCGTGGAGGGTGGCCCCGCCGATCTCCTCACTGGCTCCAGACGGGCCGGTCCATGGTTGGCCTGCGGTGGAAATGAGGCAGTGGACGGCGGTGGTGGCGATGAGCTTCGCGCGCTCCGGCATCGCCAGTTCCCCCGGTACCGGCACCAGCGTGCCACCCGCCTTCAGCACGGCCAGGGACCAGACGATGTGGTCGATCCCATTCGGGATGCTGATGGCCACCCGCGCGTGGCGCGGAAACAACGGCGACCGCTCCAGTGATGCGGCGGCCTGCTCCATGAGGGTCCGCAATTCGCCATAGGTGACCCGGATCCCGTCCTCCACTAGGGCGGTGGCGGTGGGGTCGCAGCGGCGGAAGATTTCATCGGTGATGTTCATGGTCTGCCGGTGAGGGATGAAATGAAAGCGGCCTGGAGCGCGGATGCTTCCTCCGTGGTGAGCACCCCGTCGCGCCAGGAGGTGGTGATGGCCATGCGGCCGCGGTGTTCTCCCACGAAGACTCCGGTGCCAGGTGGTCCGTAGAATCCGGGGGCATGCCATGCGTTGGTGATGGCGGCCCCGCAGAATGATTCCAGCCCGCCCGCGAACAGCCCGGTGTGGCTGTGGTGGAAGGAGGTGGTCTGGCCCTTCATCTGCATGTCCAGGAACTTCGCGTACACCGGGGAGGGCAGGATCATCATCCACCGCTGCATTTCCGCGAAGGAGTCCGCCAGCTTCGCACGCATGGCTTCCTGCTGCCTGCGGATGAGCGCGGTGGTCAGCGTGGCGATGTCACCGGCCTCGTCCTGCCTCGTGTGAAGGAACATCACGGAAACATTATTGCGGAAGATGGGGCCGGGCTTGCCGCGCGGCCGGTCCTGCAGGGGCAGGGCGACCACATCCTGCTCCGGCAGTCCGCCGCGGAACCCCCGCCAGACGGCGTGGTGGGCCAGGATGGCGGCGGCCAGGTAGAAATGCGTCTGCACCAGCGGCCCGCCAATGGTGGCGGCCCGTTGCTTCACCCCCGCGGATTCCTCCTCGGTCAGGACGTGCCGGGAAAACCTGAGCCTGCCAACCTTCGAACCCGGTGGTGTCAGGGAGCGGATGCCGGTTTTGAGCAGCCCCATCAGGTGGTCCAGCATCGGCTTCGTCGCCTGCCAGCGTTCGTGGAGGCTGTCCCTTTTCGATCCGGTGGGATGGGAGAAACCGGGGGCGACGGACTCCGCCGACGGGTCCTTCCACAGCGCGGCGATCTCACGGACCAGCCACTCCGCCCCCACGCCATCCAGAACGATGTGCCGCCAGGTCAGGATCAGGTCGCAGGTGCCGCCGGCGTGGATCACCGCGTCCATCCGCACATGGCAGCGGCGTGGCTTTTCCAGTTCCGGACCGGCGTCATTGAGGAGGTGGTCCAGCAACGCGGCGGCGGAACCGCCTTCGTGGAGGTGGAGGGGAATGGTGTCCGCGGCATGCTTCGAGCGGACATACCAGGCGTGCAGGGATGGCAGCGGGCGGCTGACAGCGGACCCCAGGATGGGATGACGCCGCATCGTCTCCTCCAGCGCCGTCCGCAGCCGGGTGAAGTCCGGCACGGCGGAAAGTTCCAGTACGGTGCAACTCACGTGGCGGCCCTGCCGGCGGCCCATCCGGCTCTCCGTCGCCAGCACGTAGGCGTCGGTCTCGCCGACTTTGACCAGCTTGTCCCCCATTGCCGCGCTCACGCCGTCTGTTTTCCGGTCACCAGCCCCGAGATCGCCGTGGTGGTGTGGAAGTTATCCCGCGTGACCTCCCCCATGGGAATCTCCACGCCGAAGTTCTCCTCGATCAGGAGCAGCAGTTGCATGATGGCCATCGAATCCAACCCCGCCTCGAACAAATCATCCTCAGCGCCGAATCCGGGGGATAGCTCGATCAACTGGCCGTCGATCAGATCGCGGATCCGGTCGGGTGTGGGAGTGGAGGCGCTGGGCATTGGCTGGTCAATGCGGAGGCTAGAAAACCCGGCCATCCACCGCAAGCCGGAATGGCCGCGATGGATCCTGCCCGGGCGGAAGTCCGCCACCCGGGCCCCGTGGATTTTCCGCCTCACACCATGGAGTGCAGGCCCACGACGTTCCCTTCGGTGTCCTTGAACAAGCCCATGAAGCCGTGGGGCGGGATGGCGGTTCGCGGCTTGATGACTTCTCCGCCCGCGCCGGGGATCCGGGAGAGAACACCGTCGAGATCACCTCCCGCGTTCAGATAGACCAGCGTGCCACCCTCGCCGGGCTTGCAGCCATCCATGAGGGTGATGCAGCCGCCCACGCCCTTGTCATACTCGGCGGGGAAAAGCGCCATCTTGCACCCGCAATCGGTCACCTCCATCGGCGCGCCGAGGATCGTTTCGTAGAAGGCCTTCGCACGATCGAAGTCGGCCACCATGATCTCAAACCAGTTCACTGCGTTGTTTTTCATCTTTTCGGGTAGTTGGGGTTGGAACGTCCGGAGTCATCCCGGACACGCAGCCATCCAACCACCCGCCACTGACAACCCTATGTCAGCAGGTTGAAAAAATTTCCGCCGAAATCCTCAGGCCGTTCCTAAAGCCGCATCACCCTCCCTACTTTTTCTTTCGCGAAATACTCGATGGTGGCTCCCTTGGGCAGCCGGTATGCACCCAGTGCCCCAACAACCAGATCGAGACTCTTCTTCCCATCATAGATCAGCAGATCCACGTAGCAATTCCGGTTCCCCATACCCCCGCCGACAAGCCTCCCGGCAGCATGCTTCCGCAAGGCTTCATCCAGAACATCCTCCAACTCCGCTCTCTGTTCGACTTCCCTCCCTGATTCCAGAAATCCATTGGGGATACGGACATAAATGTAATCAGCCCCTACTCCCTCGAACGGATCATCAAGCTGGCCCTCCGCCTTCTGATAATCATAGAACAGATGCGGGACAGCCGTACTCAATGTCATCAGGTCCCCTCGTGGAAATGATCTTTCCCCGGGACTGATCCGAAAAAGATTATGAGCCTCACCGGGCGGATACTTTTTCCAGCCTTTGGCTGCCGAAATTCCAGAGACGTATTCAGGCAGCTCCGAAAGAGGAAATGATTCCGCCAGCCTGTCATCCCCAAAACGGATCTGCCCGATCCACCACTTCGTACCATATTCGCCGAGAGCTTCGTCCAGAAACAAAAACACCACCGTCCACCGTTGCCGCTCTTCGATGCGAGGCCACTCAGGATGCCAGATCGTCAGGTCAATGCGTTCATCCTCCTCATCAATCACGGGAGTCACCCACATGCCTTTGGCCTCGAACTTCGTCCCCCCGATTTCAAAATAGCCCTCTGGATTTCCTGGTTGCCTCGAAGCATGGAAAGTCCACCCCTCGATGCGTGGTGCCAAAGACAACCAATGTAGTGCGAGCAGTTGACGGCTCTCGACTCCCTCTCCGCTCAGAGTGAAAGAATGCCCTCCATGTTCACCCGGGCCATAGACCCATGCAAACCCCGGAAAAAGCTCATGGACCTTTTGGCTGGTGACGTCCGTGAGATCGCCACAGCGGCCATCGTCGATCGCTTGTCTGAATTCCGGAGCCACCTGCTGGAACCAATTCCAGAACCGGCGGACTCTGTCGTTGAACGTGTTTTCCCGATTTTCCGGAGCGCGTCGTTTGAAAATGGATAGCATGATGTTATCAGGCCACCATGACTAGCCTGTCGGCAAGGCCATGGCAATGACCAGAATCTCCAGGTGAGGAACCATGTCCCTGCCAAGGGTCAGCAGGGTGAAAAAATTTCCGAAAGCCGGTATCTCCCCGCCATTTGCCCCACCAGCGAGCGGATTTCCTCCCGCAGTTCCGCCGGTTCCTCCACCTCCGCATCCAGGCCGAAGCCCATCACCCAGGACGCCATCCACTTCGTGCAGGAGGTCAGTCCCTCCACCCTCACCCAGCCATCGCCCAGCGGACACTCCGTGAGGGAGGCGGAGTAGCACTCCGTCCGCACGCGTTCCATCACCTCCTGCCGGAAGCGGATGGCCATGGGGATGATCTCGTGCGCGCGGATCTGCTCCGCGAGAAAGTCCTTCATCGAAAAGTCATCATGGCCGTGGAAACGCTCTTCCAGCACCTGCCAGCGGTCCATGCGGTCCAGCCGGAAGTCCCGCACCGCCCCCCGGAGCTGGCAGTGGGCGATGAGATGCCACTGTCGGCCGTAGAACACCACCCCCAGCGGTTCCACCAGCCGGTCCGTGACCAGACCGCGCCTGCCCGCATCGTACGTCAGCGCCACGCACTGCTTCCGCACCACCGCCTGCTGCAGCGGCATCAGTGACTGGCGCTCCTCATCTCCCGAAGAAGGAACCGGCAGCCATACCCGGACGGACCGGGAAAGCCGGTTCAGGTAGTCCCGCTTTTCCGCAGGCAGCACCGCCCGTATTTTCAAAAGGGCATCCCGCAGCGCCTCGCGCAGCGATTCATCCGCGATCTGCTCCGTGACCTCCCCGCTGAGGAAAAGGGCTGCCGCCTCGTTTTCCGTGAACATCACCGGCGGCACGTGGTAGCCACGCATGAGCGAGTAGCCCATGCCCGCCTCGCCGATGATCGGTACGCCCGCCTCGCCCAGCGCCTGCAGATCCCGGTAGACCGTCCGCACGCTGATCTCGAAGTGCGCCGCGATCTTCTCCGCCGTGATCACACGGTGGCTCTGCAGCAGGAGGATCATCCCGGTGAGACGGTCGATGCGGTTCATCGTGTCCGTTCTATAACAGACACGGAACCGCGCAACAATCGCGGGGTAGTGAACTTCCCCGGGGTAGCGAACTTCGTGAGAAGTTCGGCTGGGAAGACGTCCACTACGGAAAAGCTCAGGCTCGCCGATGGATTCCTGCTGCTTCCGTTGGAAGGAAGTGCACCCCGCCGAAGGTCTCACGACCTTCGCTACGGAAGATGATCCCTCAGACCGCCGCGGCGATCTTCGCGAACTTGTCGTCGATGAAGCGCAGTACCAGTTCTTCCGTCGCGTCGTCCTTCAGGCGTTCCACCACCTCGACGGAGAAGCCGCGGGCGATGAGCTGGCGGGCGGTCACCGGGTCGATGCCGCGGGCGCGGAGGTAGAAGATCTCCTCATCGCTGATCTGGGCGGAGGTGCTGCCGTGGGAGCACTTCACCTGATCCGCGTTGATTTCCAGGCCGGGCATGGAGTTGGCTTCCGCATCGTCGCTCATGAGCAGGTTGCGGCAGGTCTGGTAGGCGTCCGTGTAGTGCGCGCCCTCATCGACGAAGATGAGGCCGGAGAACACCGTGCGGGTGCGGTCGTAGAGGGAGTTCTTGTAGAGCAGGTCCGAGTAGGCGTGGTCCGAGGCGTGGTGCTGGAACGTGCGCTGGTCGTATTCCTGTTCGTGGGAAGGGATCGAGACGGAGAGCATTTCGGACCGTGCGCCCGGCCCTTCCAGGCGGGAGAGCGATTCGTTCCGCACCCACGACGCGCCGGTGTTCACGATCAGGCCGATGGTCGATGCGTCCTTCGACGTGCCGGTCTCGTTGATCTGGATCATGCGGGTCTGCTCGTTGAGCGCCTGCAGGGCGATGTAGTCGAGCTTCGATCCGGCGGAGGTGCGCAGGTCGTTGAAAGCGATAACCACGCCCGGCTCCGCATCATCCGCGGAGCGGAACATGTCCACCACGCGCACCTTGGCGTGCTTGCCGGTGGCGATCAGCGTGTGTGGGAAGGCGATGACGTTCTTTCCGGAAATCCAGTGGTGCACCTCGATGGTGCCGGCCACCTCGACATTGTCCGGCACGTGGACGAACAGGCCGTTGGTCAGGGACGCCTCGTGCAAGGCGGCGAACTTGGCGGAGCCCAGACGCGTTTCCTGCTTCATGAAATGTTCCTGCACCAGTTCGCCATGCGAGACGAGCGCCTCGGCGAGGGAAAGGCAGACGACGCCTTCCGGCAGACCGGCGGACGCGGAGCTGACCAGCTCATCATTCACAAATACCAGCTTCGCCGCCGGGGCTTCCAGGCCGGTGGATTTCGCCACCAGCGCCGCGGACTCCACCTTTCCGGCGCGTTCGAAGCCGGTGAAGTCGAGCTGTTTGAGGTTCGCAAAACGCCATGGCTCGTCACCGCGCTTTGGCGCTGGGGTGGCGAGGTAGCGTTCCCAGGCCGCCTTCTGGCGGTCGGCGAACCATGCGGGGAATGAGGCGGAAGTCTGTGGCGCCGGAGCGAGCGTAGTGGACATTTCGGGAGAGCTGAGGAAATCAGGCGGAGTGACGGAAATCATGGATCGGCGGGTGCGGGATCAGCCGACGGAGCCTTCCATCTCGAGATCGATGAGGCGCTTGAGCTCGACGGAGTATTCCATCGGGAACTCGCGGACGAGGTCGTTGATGAAACCGTTCACCGCCAGCGACATCGCCTGGCCTTCGTTGAGACCGCGCTGCATGAGGTAGAACAGCATGTCTTCGGAAACCTGAGAAACGGACGCCTCGTGCTGGGTGGAGTGCTTGTTGCCCTTCACCGTGATGGCCGGGTAGGTGTCCGTGCGGCTGTTGGTATTGATGAGCAGCGCGTCGCACTCGGTGTTGTTCTTGCAGCCCTTGAGATGCTTCGGGATGTGGACCTGGCCCCGGTAGGTGGAGCGGCCCTCGCCGACGGAGATCGACTTGGAAACCACGTTGGACGTCGTGTAGTCCGCCGCGTGGATCATCTTCGCGCCGGTGTCCTGGTGCTGGCCGTTGTTCGCCAGCGCGATGGAGATCACCTCGCCGCGCGCGCCTTTGCCCTTCATCACCACGCCGGGATACTTCATCGTCAGGCGGGAGCCGATGTTGCAGTCGATCCAGCGGATCTCCGCGTCCTCCATGGCCAGACCGCGCTTGGTCACCAGGTTGAACACGTTGGACGACCAGTTCTGGACGGTCACGTACTGGATCTTCGCGCCCTTCAGAGCCACCAGCTCCACCACCGCGGAGTGCAGCGTGGAGGTTTCGAACTTCGGTGCGGTGCAGCCTTCCATGTACATCACCTCGGCGCCTTCGTCCGCGATGATGAGCGTGCGCTCGAACTGGCCGAAGTTTTCCGAGTTGATGCGGAAGTAGGCCTGCAGCGGTTGCTTCAGCTTCACACCCTTCGGGATGTAGATGAAGGATCCTCCGGAGAACACGGCGCTGTTGAGCGCGGAGAACTTGTTGTCACCGGTCGGGATGACCTTGCCGAAGTAGGGGCGGAAGATCTCCTCATACTTGTGGAGGCCTTCGGTGGAGTTCACGAAGATGACGCCCTGCTTGGTCAGCTCCTCCTTCACGTTGGAGTAGGCGGCCTCGGAGTCGAACTGGGCCTCCACACCGGCGAGGAACGCGCGCTCCTGCTGCGGGATGCCGAGACGCTCGAAGGTTTCGAGAACGTCCGGCGGGACCTCATCCCAGGAACGCTTCGGCTTCTCACCGTCGGAGAGGTAGTAGCGGATGACATCGAAATCGATGTTCTCCAGATCCTTCGTCGCCCAGTTGGTGGGCATCGGCTTGTCATTGAAAACCTTCAGCGCGCGGTGGCGGAAGTCGCGCAGCCACTGCGGATCTCCCTTCACATCGCAGATGTAGTCCACCGTCTTCTCCGTCAGGCCGCGGCCCGCGTCGAACTTGTTGCGCTCCGGGAACGTGAAGTCGCCCTTCGTGCGGTCGATGTCGATCGCGTCGCGGGTTTCCGAATCGAGAACGGCTGAGTCTTCGTAGGACATGATTTTCAGGGAAAAGGGAATTAGGCGAGGGCAGGTTCCTTGAGGAATTCGTAGCCGTCTTTCTCAAGCTCGAGCGCCAGTTCGGGACCGCCGGAGCGGACGATGCGGCCTTCGGCCATCACGTGGACGTAGTCCGGCTTGATGTAATCGAGCAGGCGCTGGTAGTGGGTGATGAGGAGGAAGCCGCGGTCAGGGGAGCGCATGGAGTTCACGCCCTTGGCGACGATCTTGAGGGCGTCGATGTCGAGGCCGGAATCCGTCTCATCGAGGATCGCGTATTTCGGGTCCAGCATGATGAGCTGGAGGATCTCGTTGCGCTTCTTCTCACCACCGGAGAAGCCTTCGTTCACGGCGCGGGCGGTGAATTTCCGGTCCATCTCCAGCAGGTCCATCTTGGAGTAGAGGTGCTTGTAGTAGGCCACGGCGTCCAGTTCCTCGCCCTTCGGCAGGCGGGCCTGCAACGCGGCGCGGATGAAGTTGGCGTTGGAGACGCCGGGGACTTCGGAAGGATACTGGAAGGCGAGGAAGATCCCGTCGCGGGAACGCTCGTCGATCGGCTTCTCCAGGATCTCCTCACCGTCGAGGGTCACGGAACCGGAGGTGACGACGTAGCCCTCATGGCCGGCGATCACCTTGGAGAGCGTGGATTTGCCCGATCCGTTCGGTCCCATGATGGCATGGACTTCACCTTTCGGAATTTCGAGGGTGACGCCCTTGAGGATTTCGGTGCCGTCTTCGAGCGTGGCGTGCAGGTCTTGGATGTGGAGGCTCATGTGTGGTGGGAGAGGTTCAGGCGTTTGGTTGGGCGGCGATTTTCCCGCTGACGGTGATCTCGATCTCATCGACCAGCGCACCGGGCGGCAGGTCGAGGAAGTCGGCGGGGTTCACCCCTGGCTTGAAATGCACGTCGAGGATCGATCCGGTCACGGAATCGTGGAAATGGCCGTGTTCCTGCAGGTTGGAACAGTAGCGCGACGGGCCGCGCTCGAAGTTCACCTGCCGGATGATGTTGTGTTGGACAAGCGCTTCGAGGCAGTTGTAGACGGTCGCCAGCGAGATGTTCGGCAGGCGGTCCTTCACCCGCATGAACACGTCGTTTGCCGTCGGATGGTCCGGTTCCTGCATCAGGATCCGGTAGACTTCCTGCCGCTGGCGCGTCATCCGGAGCCCGGAAATCTCCTCGGGGAGACCGGAGTCCGCTGGGTTGGATGAGTGGTCGCTGGCCATCGCGGCGGGAACGTCCTCCCACGGGCAACCGATATCAAGAATAATTCTAATTATTTATTTAGGATAATCTAAGTAATCAGGTGTCGGATGATTCCGCGCCCAATCTCCCGGGCAAGGAGCGGTGAAATCAGCTTTTGATGACCGTCGCGGCGACCTTTCCGATGACCCGGATTACCTCAAATGCAATGTCCAGGCCGGTGAAGGTGTCCAGGACGGTGTCCGCGGGCTTGCCCCACGTCCACTCCTCCCGCTTTTCCGGGAATTCGATGCTACCGCCCGTCGGGTTTGCTTTGCGGGGTGGCGGCGCGAACAACCGTCCGATCCGTTTCGCTTCTTCCTGCTGGTGAATGAGTTTTCCTCCGGCGCGCCACCATTCCGCGAGGCGGCGCAGTTCCCCGCCTTCTAGCCACAGGCCGTGGGTGCCGCAGCGGTCCAGGATCACGCCGCTGCGGCCGCCGAAGTTCAGGTGGCTCATCCGCTCCGCGCACATCGGGCATTTCCGGTAGATCACTTCGTGTTGGAAGCCGTAGTCCGCCGCCACTTGGTCGAGCATCAGGGAGTCGAACCGCACGGAGGCCTCTGTCTGCTGGTGCAGCACCGCCTCCAGCTCGCCCGGATTGAAGAACATGCCGAAGCATTCCCCGCAGCGTTCCACCTTCATCGGCGGTGAGCTCGCCACCTCGATGACGTGCAGGAGCTTCGTGCAGGACGGGCACGGCAGTGCGGTGTCCGGCACGCTCAGGTCCCGGAAATGCATTTGCCGCAGGTCGATGTCCTGCCGCACCCCGCAGTAGGGGCAGAAGTTCATCGGGCCTTTCAGGGCACCACCGCAACTGTGGCATTTCATGGACGCCGTATTTATAGAACCGTCCACCGCGAGTCCATTCCACACGGAGGCGGTGTTTCCATCGGGAAATCCCGACCGATTTCCCATGGTTGACCCTCCCCCCCGGCGTTGCTAGCGTCCGCGCCCCGTCATGAGTGACTCCGCAAAGAACTACAAGGACACGCTGACCCTGCCGCAGACGACATTTCCGATGCGCGGGGACCTCGTGGAGAACGAACCGAAGCGCCTGGAGCGCTGGGAATCGAGCGGACTCTACCAACGGATTATTGGCCGCCGCCGCGAACAGAACGCGCCGGAGTTCATCCTCCATGACGGCCCGCCCTTCGCCAATGGCGACGTCCACATGGGCACCGCGCTCAACAAGGTGCTCAAGGATCTGGTGGTGAAATCGAAGACCATGGCGGGCTACACCGCCCCCTTCATCCCCGGCTGGGACTGCCACGGCCTGCCCATCGAGTTCAAGGTGGTGAAGGAAGCCGCGGGCCTGGAGCCTGCGGAGATCCGCCGCCGTTCCGCCGAGTTCGCCAACAAGTTCATCGACATCCAGCGCAATTCCTTCCGCCGCCTGGGCGTGTTCGGGGATTGGTATAACCCTTACCTCACCATGGCCCCGGCCTATGAGGCGGACATCCTCCGCGTCTTCGCGAAGCTGGTGGAGGGCGGCTGCGTTTATCAGTCGAAGAAGCCGGTCCAGTGGTCCTACGGGGCGCAGACCGCGCTGGCCGAGGCCGAAGTCGAATACCACGACAAGGAAAGCCCGGCGATCTTCGTGAA
The DNA here is from genome assembly GCF_026625605.1 of Luteolibacter sp. SL250. Lineage (NCBI taxonomy): Bacteria > Pseudomonadati > Verrucomicrobiota > Verrucomicrobiia > Verrucomicrobiales > Verrucomicrobiaceae > Luteolibacter > Luteolibacter sp. SL250. The sequence continues at coordinate 213,580 of NZ_CP113054.1, read as the reverse complement.
GTTCCCGCTGCAGGACGTGCCGCAGTCCGTCTGCGCGCTGGAGGGAGCCTCCATCGTCATCTGGACCACCACCCCGTGGACGCTTCCGGCGAACCTCGGCATCGCCGTGCATCCGGAGTTCACCTACGTGGTCGGGCGTTTCGAAAAGGATGGCCGGGAGGAGATCCTCGTCATCGTCCGTGAGCTGGTGGAGGCCTTCGAGCAGAAGACCGGCTTCAAGCTGGCGAAGCCGCTGGAGGAGATCCGCGGCCGCGAGTTCGATGGCCTGCTGGCGCAGCATCCTTTCCTGGACCGGACCTCGAAGCTCATCCTCGCCAACTTCGTCACCACGGAGACCGGCACCGGTGCGGTGCACATCGCCCCCGGCCACGGCGCGGATGACTATGTCGCCGGCCAGCAGAACGGCCTGGCCGTGCTTTCCCCGGTGGACAACGAAGGCAACTTCACCGCCGAGGCCGGCCTCGACGAGCTCGTCGGCAAGCACGTCTTCAAATCGAACGACCGCATCATCGAGATCCTCGAGGAGAAGGGCGTCCTGCTCGGCAGGGAAGTCTACAAGCACTCCTACCCGTATTGCTGGCGCTCCAAGACGCCGATCATCTTCCGCGCCGTCGAGCAGTTCTTCATCTCGCTCGACACGCTCCGCGGCCTCGCGCTGACGGAGATCGACAAGGTGGAGTGGCTGCCCGCGTGGGGCCGCAACCGCATCTATGGCACCGTGGAGGCGCGCCCGGATTGGTGCATCTCCCGCCAGCGCACCTGGGGTGTGCCGCTGCCCGTGTTCTTCGACGAGAACAACAAGGCGATCCTCTCCGCCGATGTCGCCCGCAAGGTGGCCGATCTGGTCGAAACGGAAGGCACCAACATCTGGTTCGAAAAGACCGATGCGGAGCTGGCCGCCCTGCTCGGCCTGCCCGCCAACGTGACCCGCTGCCGCGACACGCTGGACGTCTGGATCGACTCCGGTTGCTCCCACGTTTCCGTGCTGGAACGCCATCCGGAGCTGCACGCCCCGGCCGACCTTTATCTGGAAGCGACCGATCAGCACCGCGGCTGGTTCCAGAGCTCCCTCATGATGAGCGTGGGCTGGCGCGGCGTGGCCCCCTACAAGTCCGTGATGACCCACGGCTTCGTCGTGGACAAGGACAAGAAGAAGCTCTCGAAGTCCGAGGCGGAGAAGGCCGGCAAGCCCATCGACGCCGCCCACTTCTACAACAAATACGGCGCGGACATCGTCCGGCTGTGGGTGTCCTCCGTCGATTGGCAGAACGAAGTGCCGTTCGGTGAGGAACTCTTCAAGCAGGTGGCGGAACCCTACCGCCGCCTCCGCAATACCCTGCGGATCCTCTTGGGCAACCTCGACGGCTTCGATCCGAAGACCGCCCCGGCGGCACCGGCCTACACGCTGCTGGACCGCTGGATCCTGGAACGCCTGCACGGGGTGACCGCGGAGTGCCTCCAGGCCTACGAGAACTACGAATTCCGCAAGGTCTTCAACGCGCTCAACCAGTTCTGCACCACCGACCTTTCCGCTATCTACATCGACGCGCTGAAGGACCGGATGTATTGCGACGCCGCGGACTCCCCGCGCCGGATCGCCTCCCAGGCGGCGATGCATGAGGTGTTCACCGTGCTGGCGAAGCTGCTCGCGCCCATCCTCGCCTACACGGCGGACGAGGCGTGGGAGCACGCGACCTTCACCGAAGGCACCATCCATGAGCAGGACTTCCCCGCCGCCAATCCCGCCTTCGCCCCCGGTGAGGCGACGAAGACGGTGGAGCGCCTGTTCGCCATCAAGTCCGTCATCCAGACCGCCATCGAGGGCCGGATCCAGGCGAAGGAGTTCACCCGCAACAACGAGGCGCATGTCACGCTCACGCTGCCTGCGGAGGATGAGGGCATGGTCTCGCTTCTCAGCGACCGGGACTTCGCCACGGAGTTCTTCATCATTGCCGGGCTGGATGTGAAATGGAGCGACCATCTCTCCGCGACCGCCGCGAAAACCGAACTCTGCCTCTGCCCGCGCTGCCGCAAGCATGAACCACTGCTGGAAAGCGGTCTCTGCTCCCGCTGCGACGCCGTGGTGTGATCCAAAAGAAACGATGACCTTCTTCACCAAGCTCCTGCTCTTCGTCACCCTCCCGCTCTACGTGATCGACCAGATCACGAAGTTCTGGACGGTGGCGAAATTCGCGCCCCCGTGGTCATACGACGCCCACCAGTGGGAGGTCATCAAGGACGTGTTTCACTGGGTGCGGGTGCACAACCAGGGCGTCGCCTTCGGCTTCGGCAACGGAACGGCCTGGGCGCCGGTCGTCTTTCTTTGTGTGCCCGTCATCGCGCTCACGATGATCCGGATCTTCTGGAAGAAAGGTGTCTTCGACAACGCGGCGTCCAAGGTCGCGGTGGCCCTCCTGCTCTGCGGCATCTTCGGCAATCTGACCGACCGTCTGGTCCAGGGATTCCTGCTGGAGGAGTTCAAGAACGGGTCCTTCTGGCAGCGCCTGTCCGAGGGCTACGTGGTCGATTTCATCTCGGTGAAGCTGCCGTTCTACGAAAAGATCGTCCCGGCCAGCCAGGGCTGGTGGCCCTCCTTCAACGTTGCGGACTCCTGCATCTTCATCGCCGCTTTCACCCTGTTCTTCGCCGGCATCCGGGAGGAAAAGAGGAAGAAGGCCGTGGAGGGCTGACGATGGGGCGGCAGGTTCGTCCCACGGTGGTGTCGGACTGAGCCTGCAAAGGCCGGTCCGCCTGAGCTTTCGTGCGCATCTGATGAAGGTCCCTTTCCAAGGGGGGCATGCCCGTTTCGATGAGGCGATACCGTGCTACGGACTGATTGACTTGGAGTTTGACAGCTTGGAAGGAATCGTGATTAATGCGCTTTTTCCAATAAAAAACCACACAAACAAAGAAAAACAAAATTTCCCGGTTTGTATGAAAACTCCTTTCTTCCTCATTCTATTGTCAGCCGCGCTGTCACTGCCGTTGTCAGCCGCGACCATGTCATTCCAGCAGGGAGTCTCCCCCGATGGATTCTACGAGCATGTTTCCTATGATTTCCGGAGCAATGACTCATCCAGCAACGTGGCGCTTCTGGCCATTGGCAATCAGGTCGGCGGCGTCGGCCTGATCCGGGGATTGCTCGGCTATGATCTCAGTTCCATCCCTTCGGGTTCCACCATCGACAGCATTTCCCTCACGGTGACCGCTGTGAGTGGCAACGCCGTGGGCACCATCAATCTCCACCAGATCACCCCCAACGGCAGCCTGACGAACGTCATCTCCGAGAACCAAGCCAAGTGGATCAACTGGGAAACCAGCGGCCCGACCGCGTGGAGCAATCCCGGCGGGGACTATGGCGGGATTTTGGCCACCACGACGGTCAGTTCGGTCGTTGACGGAGCTACCCATACATTCGGTTCCTCCTCCAGCTTCATCGCGGCCGCCCAGGCCGCGCTGAACGCGAATGCCCCCCTGCAGATGATCCTCATCGCCCCCGACTCGGAAGCGTCTGGCAGCACGACCTTGATCCGGTTCGGTTCAGACGATCACGCCACGCCGGCCTACCGTCCGCTGCTGACCATCAACTACACCGTGCCGGAGCCTTCCTCCGTGGTGCTGGTGGGGCTGGGGGTGCTCGCCATCTGCGGCAGGAGGAAGAGGTGACGGGACGGGGACACCGCTGGATCAGCATCCCCCGCCAGCGGCGACTGGTGGCCATCCCTTCAACGTGGCGGATGCCTGCATTTTCATCACTGCCTCCACCCTGTTCTTCGCAGGCATCCCGTAGGAAAAAGAAAGCGAAGGCGGAGGAGGGTTGAGCTGAAAACAGGTGTTCAGCGAATCCGTTTTCTCCAACCATCATCGTGCCGTGCGGCATGTAGCACGGCGATGACGAGAATCGCCCGTGCTGCTTCATCCACCGTGTAAATAACGCGGTAAGGGAATCTCGCGGGATAACGCCATCGCAGATCCAAGGTTGAATGACGTTTCCCGCCAATCAGCGGAAACTCGCAGATGTCATCCCAAACTTTGAAGATTTCTTCGATAAAGTCGTTGCCAAGCCCGGGCTCCCTCGACTCATACCAGTGAGCCGCCTGGGTGACGTCCCTCCGAACCTCCGGACGGAATTCCACCATCCAGCTCATCGCTTGAATTCCTCCCGGAGCAACGACTTCATTTGCTCAAACGGGATCGCCGAAGAAGGATCGCGCCGGTGATCCTCCAGTCTGGAGAGCACCAACCGCTCATCCTCCGGAGCAAGGCCGGAATCATCCAACTCCATCGCGCGGAGAACCAACATCTGCCTTTCCGCAACGGTGAGGGTCGGAAGTTCTTCAAGCACTTGGGCCAAGCTCATGTCGTCACCCTAATCCTTTGCGGGGCACAAGTCAGGGAAATTCCTCCCCGCCATCAAACCGCCAGCAGCCCGGTCGCGAACAATGCGCCGACGACGATGCCGAGTGCGATGCGGTACCAGCCGAAGACCGCCAGGCCGTGCTTCTGCAAGTAGCTGACCAGCCATTTCACGGCCAGGGCTGCGGCGACCGCCGCGGAGACGATGCCGATCACCAGCGCCAGCGTGCCATATTGGCTGTGCATCAGCATGGAGCCACCGAAAAGCGTGTCATATTGCGCGGGGATGCCCTCGCCGGAGACCGGCCAGATGGCCTTTTTCACGGTGGCCGCCGTCAGGGTCAGCACGCCCAACAGGAAGGAATACTCCACCGCCGCGCGCAGGGACAGGCCCACCAGCAGGCCGCCGACGATGGTCATGAGGCTGCGGCTCGTTCCCGGCCACATCGCCACGCACTGCAGTAGGCCGATGACCAGTGCCATCTTCCACGTCAGGTCCAGCAGCTCCCTGCCCTTGCCCACGGCTTCCTTCCGGTTGCGGAAGGATACCAGCAGGATCGCCACGCCACCGACGAAGAGTGCCGCGGTGATCGGCCAGGGGGAGAAGAGTTTTTCCTCGATCCAGTCGTTGAACAGCATGCCCAGCACGGCGGCGGGGAGGAAGCCTGCCAGGATGTTGAACGCCAGCCGGAGGCCCTCGGGGTCTTTTCCGAGAAAGCCCATGGCCATCTGCAGCGTTCTTTTGAAGTAGAGGCCCAGCACCGCCAGGATCGCACCGCCCTGGATGCAGATGGCGAACGCGTCCGCCGCCGCCTTGTCCATCGCCCCCGCCGTCCCGATCCCCATGAAATGCTGCGCCAGCAACAAATGCCCCGTTGAACTGATCGGGAGGTATTCCGTGATCCCTTCGATCACGCCGAGGACGAAAGCTTGCCAAGGTTCCATAAGCCGCGCCGAACCTGCGGGCAGAAAACACCCCCGGCAAGGCATTTGCGGTTGATTCAAAGGCGAACCCGACGAACCTTCCCGCGCCCGCTCCCTCACCGATGAAGAAACGCTATCTGAAACTGGTCCGCAGCGCCTTCCGCGCGTTGCGGCACAGGAAGCTGCGCCACCGTCCGTGGTGGCGGAGCATGACGAAGCCGCTCTTCGCCCGGGAACTGTGGGTGCCGTGCCGGGACACCGTGGCCAACGGCCTGGCCATCGGACTTTTCTTCTCGATGATCCCGATGATCCCGCAGGCGATCCTCTCGGCGATCATCGCCATGCGGGCGAAGGCGAACGTCCCCTTTGCGATGGCGGCCTGCTTTGTGAGCAATCCGTTCACCAATCTGCCCATCTGGGCCGCCCAGGTGAAGCTCGGCTCCTGGTTGTACCATTTGCTCCCGCTGCCGGACGATATCATTCCCGGCCACTTCAAGGTCCCCGGTGTGGGGCTTGTGAGCGCCGCCACCATCATCCTGGGAGTCATCGCTTCCGGCGTGATCCTCTCGTTGATCTCCTACCCGCTCGTCCATCTGTTCTCCGCGCTCATGCCGCACCATCTGCCGGCGCTGCGCCACAAGCCGGTCAGGATCGCCCGCCCGTCCCAAACCGGCGGGAACTGACCTCCCCGCCGCCGTAAGGCGCGCCCAGCCGCTCGGAAGCCTGGACGTCAGGGAAATAAAAGCATCTCCCGCCCCCGCGGCTGTCGGAGCGGTGCACCAGCAATGCCGCCATGAGTCCGAGCAGCGCCAGCGCGGCGGCGCCGCCCACGATGATGAGGCCCATTTTGACCGACCGGTCCCGGGACACCGGCTGGTTCTTGCGGAGGAAATACCCGTTGTAGCCGTCCACCACCTGGGATGCGAAAGTATCCAGCATCAGCTCCGCGGAAGCCGCATTCACATTCGTCTTGGCCTTTTCCAGGATCAGGTTCGTCTCATACGACGGAACCTGCCCGGCGGGTGCTTTCGTGGGATCCGCCTCCTGTTCGAAACTCTGGCCGATGCCGAGGCTGCGCGTGTCCATTTCGAACACCAGCACCATCCCGTCCCCTTTCGGGATCCAGCTCCTCCTCAGGCGGCTGGCCAGCAACTGGGGATCCCCGGACACGAGGACGGACTCCAGCAGGATATAAAGTTGGAATCCATGGTCATCCCGCAGTTGCCGGATGCCTTCCCTCAGCTTCGCCACCAGTGCCGGATTCCGGTGTCCCAACCCCGCATGATCCACCAGCCCATCCGCGGGCGGAGGGCCCACCGTGTCCTCGCCGCCGGGCATGGTGAATGTCTGGCCGGCTCCGCAGAGCAACGATCCCATCCAGAACCCGATCAATAGAAGCCACCGCCGCCAAGTGTTCACGTGGTCCGATCATTCCTCCGGACCCGGCCATTTGGCAAGCCCGCGCTCAAGCGGGAGACTTCATTCCGCATTTTTATGGCGAATTATCATTTTTGTTCGCGTGAACATCTTTTTGCTTGCGGTGAACACCTAGACCGGTCATCGGTATTCCAACTCACCACACTCCCATATGGCCGCACGCATCACTCCAGACGACTCCGTTTCCGACAAACTCGCCGAAGCCCGCAAACGCAACCTGGATCTGGCGATCTCCAACATCCAGAAGGAGTTCGGCGAAGCGGCCATCATGCGCATGGGTGATGAGCACCGCGTGGATGTGGATGTCATCCCCACCGGCAACCTGCTGATCGACCGTGCGCTGGGCGTCGGTGGCTTCCCTCGTGGCCGGATCATCGAAGTGTTCGGCCCGGAGTCCTCCGGTAAGACGACCCTGACCCTCACCGCCATCGCCCAGGCCCAGAAAAAGGGTGGTCTGGCCGCCTTCATCGACGTCGAGCACGCCCTTGATCCGCAGTATGCCAAGAAGCTGGGCGTGAACCTGGATGACCTCCTCGTTTCCCAGCCATCTTCCGGTGAGGAAGCCCTCCAGATCTGCGAGGCCCTCGTCCGCTCGAATGCCATCGACGTCATCGTCCTCGACTCCGTCGCCGCCTTGGTGACGAAGCAGGAACTCGACGGCGAGATCGGCGATTCCACGGTGGGTGCCCAAGCCCGCCTGATGAGCGCCGCCATGCGGAAACTCACTGCCCTCATTTCCAAGGCAAAGACCGTCTGCATCTTCACCAACCAGATCCGCGAGAAGATCGGCGTCATGTTCGGCAACCCGGAGACCACGCCCGGCGGCCGTGCGCTCAAGTTCTTCGCCTCCGTCCGGATCGACATCCGCCGCATCGCCCAGATCAAGGCCACCGATGGCACCGTGACCGGCAGCCGGACCAAGATCAAGGTCGTCAAAAACAAGGTCGCCCCGCCCTTCACCGAGGCCGAGTTCGACATCATGTACAACGAGGGCATTTCCTCCACTGGCTCCCTGCTCGACCTCGCGCTGGAGATGGACATCGTCCAGAAGCGCGGTTCCTGGTTCAGCTACAACGGCACCCAGCTCGCCCAGGGCCGGGACGCCGCCAAAGAACTCCTCAAGTCGGATGCCGCCATCTATGCCGACATTGAGGAGAAGGTGAAGGAAGGCCTCGAAACGCGGAAGAAGAGGTAAGGATTTCCGAGGAGTTCGCGTTCCCGGACGGGAGGGGGCCTGCGGGCCTGCCTCCCGGTTTTGTTTTGGTGATGATCGGCACGCTCTCCAAGCGGTAAGGATTGGCGTCAGCCAGGGAACCATACTGGAATTGCTGAAGCGGTCCGCCGGTCCAGGGAATTGGATGAAAATCCGTCCATGGGCTGTTCTTGGGAGGAAATCAGAGAATCATTGGGGCGATAGTGGATGGATTTCGGCCTGAGCCGAGGATAGGCCGGAATCTCAGGAGATTTTCAGGAGACTCACTGCGTGCAACCCTGGAACGTGCCTCCGGTCAGGACGGCGCGGGCATCCCCGACGAGGAAGAGGGAACCGGCGACGAGCACTGTCGGCCCGCTTTCCTTTGCGGCAGCGAAGGCGCTCGGGAAATCCGGGAACAGACGGTGCGGAGAAGCGCCTTCTGGCAGGGCTGCGGCGATTTCCTCCACGGGGGTGGCGCGCGGGGTATCGACCGGGCAGATGAAGATTTCCGAAGCGAGGGGTGCGATGGGGGCCAGGATGCCCGCGATGTCCTTTGAGGAAACCGCGCTGAAAACGAGTGCCGCTTTCTGGTCCGGAAACTCCGCATCCCACGTTTCCACCAGCACCCTGGCGGCGTGGGGATTGTGCGCGCCGTCGAGGATGACGGCCCGGCCATCGACTTCGAACCGCTCGAAGCGTCCGGGCCAGCGGACGCTGGCGAGGCCATGGCGGATGATGTCGGAATTCAGGGGCAGGCCGCATTTGAAAAGGGCGGCGACGGCCAGTGCGGCGTTCCATTTCTGGTGCTCTCCCGGCAGGGCGACGCCGTAGCCGAGCAGCGGCTCGGTCACGAACTCCAGCGGGCTGCGGGATTCGTTCGCCTCCACCTCCAGCACGCGGCGGGCGGCGGGATCCTGCGGGGATGAAACGGCGGGCTTGCCGGGGACGAAAATGCCCGCCTTCTCCGCCGCTACCAGTTCCAGCGTATCGCCCAGCCATTGCGTGTGGTCGAGGCCGATGGGGGTGATGACGGCGATGTCCGCCTGAACGGCGGTGGTCGCATCGAGCCGTCCGCCCATGCCCGTTTCCAGGATGATCACCTCGCACTCCCGCTCCCGGAACCAGCGCATCGCCAGCGCGAGCGTGATCTCGAAAAAGGTCGGGTGCGTTTCCAGGCGTTCGCAGAGGCCGCGCAGTTCGGTCAGCATGTCCGCGCACGCCTCTTCCGGGATGTCCACGCCGGACACTTTGATCCGCTCCCGGTAGTCGATGAGATGCGGGGAGGTGAACAGGCCGGTCCGCTTCCCGCTGGAGCGGGCGATGCTGTCGATCATCGCGCAGGTGCTGCCCTTGCCGTTGGTGCCTGCCACGTGGATGACCGTCACTCCGTGGGCCGGGTGGGCCAGGTATTCCTTCAGCAGGCGGCGCGGGCCTTCCAGCCCCAGCTTGATGCCGAACATCTGGGTCGAGAAGAGCCAGGCGATCGATTCGACGTAGTTCATCAGGTCGCGGTCAGGGAATCAGATGGCAGCAGATGATGAAAAGGATGGATGCGAGGATTCCGAAAGATGGATTCAGAATTCCGATGAGAAACTGGCTGCGAGCGGTCCGGAACTCCGAGGCCACACGCAGCACGGCGAACAGATGCAGGATCCCGAAGATGAAGCAGAGGACCATCAACGCCAGGGTCACAGGCGCGATCAGCAGCAGCAGGGAGGTCCCGAAATCGACCATGGCCTCCCAGCCATCCGGGGTCAGCGGGAACTTCCCGCCTCCGGCAGCGAAGAGCCCGAGAATCAGGTAGAAATGGATGGAGGACGGCAGCACCAGTCCCAGAAAAACCGACTGCGCCGTCCTTCTCATTCAGTTCACAGATCCTTCACCCAGATGTTCGCGAACTCGATGGCCTGGCCGTGGTGTTGCAGGCCGATGGGGCCTTTGGCGGGGATGCCGGGAAGCTGGGCTTCTTCGATGACCTTCCGCCCGTTGAGCAGGACGGTGAGGACGTCTCCCTTCAGCGTGATCATCATGCGGTTCCATTCGCCCTGCGGGCGGTCCATTCTCACCGTGGGGGTGACCCCCGCGCGGATTTCCTCCGGCTGGGACTTGTCCATCCGGTAGCCATAGACCTCGCCGGAGCCGACGCTCCAGTTCCAGAGGTTGACCTGGGCCTTCGTGGAGCCGCGGAGGTAGATGCCGCTGTCCATTTCCTCGATCTCTTCGGTCACCGGCTGGCCGTCCGGCCCCACCTTGTGGTTGCCGTCCGGCAGAACCACCGGCTGGGCTTTCTTGTTGCCACGGCCGGTCCAGCGCCAGTCGAAGGCCATCTGGAAGTCACCGTATTCCTTCTCCGTCCACAGGTCCTTGATCTCCGCGGCTTTCCCGTTGTGCTTGAGGATGCCGTTGACCGCCGCCCAGTTGGCGGTGTTCGGGTCGTGCTTCCAGCCGGCCAGGTCCTTGCCATTGAAGATCTGGCTGAACCCGGCTGCCGTCACTCCGGCGATGTTCGCGTCGAGCGGCATTTCCTCGATGGTGATGTTCTTGAAGGAAACCTTGTCGCCGTGGCCGAGGAACGCGATGTGCCCGGCGATGCGCTGGGCGCCCTTGTGCTTCCGGTTGCGGAGGGAAAGGTCGTCCAGGTCGCGGCGGAGGATTTCATTGCCGTTCAGCACCACCACCACGCTGGAGCGGGTGACGGTCACCTTCTGGTGGTTCCATTCGCCGACGGGTTTCAGGCTGCCCTTTTTCGCCGCGGCGAGAAGGTAGATGGAGCCGTGGAACTGGGCGTCCTTCAGGTCCTTGTACTTCTCCGCGGTATCGTCGAGGATCTGGAGCTCCAGCCCGGTGTAGGCGGCGTCGCCCTCACCCGGATAGTTGATGCCCAGGCCGTTGTTCGCTCCCGGTGTGAGCTGGAAGTCGAACTCCAGCACGTAGTTCGCGAAGGTGTCCTCCGTCACCAGGTTCCGCGCCTTGGGGGTGGCGACGATCGCGCCGTCCTCGACGATGTAGCCCTCACCCTTCCAACCCGTGAGGTCCTTGCCATTGAAAAGCGGACGGGCTTGGGCGAATGCCTGGCCCGCGGCGAGCAGGGGGATCAGAGGGAGAAGATACTTTTTCATGGTCGGAAATAAATGGGGTGGATGGGCCGGATTGGCTTCCGGCGGTTCCGCAACCTATGCGCCATCCCAGCAGAGGGAAAGAGAAGATTGGTGAAGGAATCCGCCCCCTTTCCACGTTTTTCCAGCATGGATTTCCGGTTTTCCGCCGCTTTGGTTCTGGCCGCCACCCTTTGTTCCGCCAGGGGCGAAGCGGTCGCGGTTTTCACGGAGGGTGACGATGGCTACCACAGTTTCCGCATCCCGTCCGTCATCGCCGCGAAGGATGGCTCCCTGCTCGCGTTCTGTGAGGCGCGGAAGAACAACCGCAAGGACCACGGCGACATCGACCTGGTGATGAAGCGGTCCACGGACCATGGCCTCACCTGGTCCGGCTTGGAGATGATCCATGATGGAGGCGGGGTGGGGGAGGTCACCATGGGGAATCCGGTGCCGGTGGTGGAAGCTGGATCGGGAACGGTCCACCTCCTCTTCTGCCGGAACAACAGTGATGTCCTCCACATTTCCTCCGGCGATAGCGGGAGAACCTGGTCCGCGCCGGTGGAGATCACACGGGGTCTCAAGAAAGATGGCTGGGGATGGTATGCCACCGGTCCGTGCCACGGCATCCAGCTTTCCTCCGGAAAGCAGAAGGGGCGGCTGGTGATCCCGGCGAACCACCGCCAGGGCATCCCCGGCGATGACAAGGGCACCTATGGCAGCCATGTCATTTACTCCGATGATGCGGGTAATACGTGGAAGCTTGGCGCGATCAATGGCGAAGCCGATGGCATCCACCCGAACGAAACCACCGCCGTCGAGCTCCCCGCGACGGAGGAGGGAGGCTCCCGCATCTTTTTCAACACCCGCAACAACAAAGGGGGGAATCCGCTGGGCCGCGCCTCCGCCACCAGCCTGGACGGAGGGGCGACGTTCACCTCCACCTACCGGGGCATCCCGGAAATCGACGCGCCCGCCTGCCAGGGCAGCATCCTCCGCTGGGACGAAAAGCGGATCTTCTTCACCTCCCCGCGCGGCGCGAAACGGGAGAACCTGACGCTGTGGAAGTCCACGGATGAAGGTGGCACCTGGGCGGGAGACCGTCTCATCTCAGCCGGGCCGGTCGCGTATGCGGACATCGTCCGGACGGCGGACGGAAAGCTCGGCGTGCTGTTTGAAAACGGCACGCGGCATTCCTACGAACGCATATCGTTCGACCGGCTGGAGATCGACTGACCGCTCAGCGCCGCTGCTCGAACAGCCACCGGATGGCGGCGTGGTCGTCTTCGGTGAACGCCTGCCCGGCGATGCCGTGCCCGCCCTCGGGATATTCGGTGTATTTCACCTTGCCGCCGAATCCTTCCAGAGCCTTCACGAGGTCCCGCGTGCGCTGGACCGGAACGACTTCATCCTTCGCGCCATGGAAGGTCCAGACGGGGACCTTTGAAATGGGTTCCGCCCGGGAAACCTCGCTCAGTCCGCAGACGGTCATCACCGCGGCGAACTGTTCCGGCTGCCGCGCCGCCCACGACCATGAACCACTGCCGCCCATCGAGACACCGGTGAGGTACACCCGCGCCGGATCGACGGGCTGGCGGTCCAGCACGTCCTTCAGGGCCGCCATCGCCGCCCGGAGCTGGTCGCTGGCTTCGTCGTCGCTCTTCAGCCAGAGGGCGGGGGCGGCGGTCTGGTTCTCCCACTTCGTCCAGTTGTAGGGCCTCCCGTCCTCATACAGTCCCTCCCGGCATTGCGGGACGAGGACGAAGCAGGGAAAGCGCCCGCGCATGTCGGGTGTCGCCAGCAGTTTCGGCAGGGGCTCGTTGACCGGCTTCAGGCCATCCTCGCCACGGGAGCCGCCGCCATGGAGATAGACCACCAGCGGGAATTTCTGGTCCGGCTTTTCCGCCACGCCCGCCGGTACCAGCAGGCGGTAGGTGCGGTTCACCGTGGTCGGCAGAGGGACGCTGTCCGGGATGGACTGGCGCAGGTAGAGCTGTTCCGCCGCGTGTGAGGCGAGGGCGGTGGCGGTGAGGAGGATGCCGGCGAGCAGGGATTTCACTTGGCGGGTGCGGGGGCTTTCGGTCCGTCTCCGGGGGTGGCGAGGTCTTTCCGCTGCCAGACCCGGACGTAGTCGATGACGAAGTCGGCGGGCAGTTGCTTGTCATCCACCGCATTGTTGTCCCAGCCGCCCTGGGGCAGGGTGTACATCAGGTGGGACTGGATGGCGGACATCCGGTCCGTCTCCCAGCGGGCCATTTCCACACCATTGAAGTAGTAGATGGCGGCGCCGGGGAGCCACAGCAGGCCGACGGTGACAAAGCCATCCTTGTCCGGCTGGACGTAGATGTTGCTGCTGCCGATCGCCTTGTGCTCCTTGCCGTAGCCGTCCCAGTGCATCGCCACGTTGTAGCGGTACGGACCCCAGCGGGTGAGGTGCTCGATGATATCGAACTCCATGCCGCCGTTGCCGGTGTCCTGGCGTTTCCACTTCTCGCCTGCGGCGGCGCCGCGGTCCGGCATCAGCCAGAATGCGGGCCAGAGGCCGGGGGACGTGGGGAGCTTGGCACGGGTCTCAAAGTAGCCGTAGCGCTGGGTCCACTTGCCGTAGGTGTCGAGGAAGCCGGTGGTGTAGTCGAACTTCTTGGCTTTCGGGTCGTCGTTGTGGTGGTTGGTTTTCCGCTCGTAGCGGAGCTTGGCGAAGCCGCCCTCCACCAGCAGGTTGTCCTTGGAGAAGGCACTGGCCTTGTCCCAATAGTTCTCCGCGTAGACGTTCCACTTCGCGGCGTCCGGAGAGGTGCCGTCGAAGTTGTCCTCGAAGGTCACCGCCCATTCGCCATCGACGGGTGGCTTCTTGCCCAGCCATTCCGGCATCTGCGGCGTGGGCGGGAGGTTCGCCTTCACGGACTGGAGGACGAGCGACCGCTCGCTGTCGATGTTCGGCACGGCGACGATCACGGCGGAAATCGCATCGCTGGCGATCTTCGTGCCCGGCTGGCCGCCGGTGGCCTTTTTGCCCTTCTGGCCCGCGTCCTTCGCGCCGATCCAGATTTCCTTGGCGGGGAAGGGGACCACCACTTCCTTCGATTCTCCCGGAGCCAGCGAGCCGGCGTCGATGGTATCGGAAGGACCGCCGTTGCTTTCCAGGCGGATGTTCGGGGAAACGGCGGTCGCACCGTCGTTCTTGATCTTCACCACCACCTGCAGGGATTGGGAAAGATCCCACCGTCCCTGTTCCGGCCGGAACACTAGGGAGCCGGTGTCCTTCCCGCCGGGATAGACCGCACGGATGCCGTCGGCAACCACGGTGGCGGTCGCCTTGTTCCAGGTGTCGATCTGCTTCTCCGCGTTGATCTTGGACGAGGCGTCATAGACCACGTCGCCCTTTGGCTTCACCCGGATGGTGGCGGGGTCGATGGCGGGGAGTTCGCCGGGAGTGCCGCCCGCGATCATCGACTCGATGCGGAACGACTGCTCCGCTTCGGACTTCGTGGCGAAAAACAGGATCTGGGAGATGTTCTCCGGCTTCAGCGGATAGGATTTCTTCTTCCCGTAGGAGTGGCCGAAAATGAGGTTCACCACGCCCGTTTCGCCGGGTTTGAGGTAGAGGTTCTCCGTGTTGTAGGGGTTTTTCTTCCAGTCATCCGGGTTGTCCAGACGCAGGCCCAGGGCCAGGTCCTTCTTCCCGGTATTGGCGACCTTCGCCTCCACGTGGCCGTGTTTCGAAAGATCGAAGGGCGTGCCGTCTTTCTTCGCGAGGGACAGGCCGGGATAGCCATCCTCACCCGGGGTGATTCGGACGGTGATGCCCTCTCCGCCCGCTTCCGCAGTCACCTGGGCGGAGCTGGGCTTGAGCTGGATGTTCTCCGCCTTGCCCTCGAAAACGGGCTTGGCGGGGACGCCGAATCCCTGGGCGTGCAGGGCGGCGGGAAAGGCAAGGCAGGCGGCAGTGACGGCGGAGAAGTGCTTCATCAGGGAAAAAACCGGGCTTCCGGCCCCGCAACCTCACCCTGCCCGCGCCGCGTTCCAATCAAAATTTCAGCTCAGCCGGGAAAGTTGTCGTCACCCTGCCCGTTCTCCCGCCGCATGTCTTCCAGAGTGCCGGACATGTCCTCCAGGGTGTCCCACAGTTCCCGCAGCACGTAGAGCGGTGCGCCGGAGCGCACCGCCAGGGCGATGCAATCGGATGGGCGGGCGTCCAGTTCCACGATCTTCCGCTCCATGATCTCATTCTCCGCTTCCAGGATCAGACGGGCGAAATAGACCTCGCTCTCCATCCTCACGATGACCGCCCGTGAGACGGTCGCGCCGAAGGCCTTGAGCGCATGCTGGAAAAGATCGTGGGTCAGCGGCCGCGGCGGAAGCTGGCCGCTCAGGGACGCGTTGATGGAGATGCCCACCGCAGGGTCGATGTAGAAGACGATCGATTTCTCCCCATCCCCCAGAAAAACGGCACATCCGGCCTGGGTGGGGAGCAGGGCGATCGGTTCAACTCGGACAAGATCTGGCATCGGGCGGATTATCCGCCGCAACCGGTCGATTTCCAAGGGGAGAAAATCAGCGGGCGAGGTATTTGCGCGAATTCACCACGTATTTCTCCGCCCAGTGCTTCACCTTCGCTTGTTCGTCCGGAGAAAGGGTGCGGACCACCTTTGCCGGGGACCCCAGAACCAGGGAGCCGGGCGGGATGATGGTGCCGCCGGTGACGAGCGCACCGGCGCCCACGATCGACCGTTCCCCGATGACCGCGCCGTCCAGGACGATGGCCCCCATGCCGATGAGGACCTCATCCTTCACCACGCAGGCGTGCAGGATGGCGGAGTGGCCGACCGTCACCAGCTCCCCGATGTGGCAGCCGAGGTCGTCCGCGAGGTGGATCACCACGTTGTCCTGGATGTTCGAGCGCGGGCCGATGGTGATCTCGTTGATGTCGCCGCGCAGGGTGGCGTTGTACCAGACGCTGGATTCCTCCGCGATGGTCACCCGGCCCACCACGTCCGCGCTCGCGGCGATGAACACGGATTCATGGATGGTGGGATGGATGCCTTCAAAACCCTCGATAGCCATGGCCGCAGTATAGGCTCAGCGGCTCCGGCGGCGCAACCCTGCCAACAGGGTGAGTCCACCCGCCAGGGCGATGCCGGTGGAAGGTTCCGGAACGACGGTGTAGTTCACCGTCAGGGTCGGGCGGTTGGATTCCGTCGCATTTTCGTCGCTCAGGAACCGGGCGAAACCGCTCCCGGACTCTGTCTGGAGAAAGAGGCGGATGGTATTGTCCGGATCGTTCGCCAAAACGTCGGCCACGGCGGATTGGAAAGCGGAGGTCGAGCCGAAGGTGCGCGTCTGGTTGACCGCATTCGGGACAAAGCTTTCCGAGCTCAGCAGGGTGCCCGCCACCCCTCCCGGGCCGCCCGGCGCATTGGTCCAGTTCACCGTCGATTCATCGAAATCCAGGTTGTTCCCCAGCAGGGAAAGCTGGAAATTCAGGGCGGTGGCGCCCGAACCGGCGGCGGATGAGGTCCGCAACGACAACGTCACGCTGTCGATGGTGAACGGGTTGCCGGCCGCCGCCGCCTCGATGGCGCTCAGGTCGAACTCGAAGAAACCGTGCAGGACGATGGTGCCGGTGGTGCCGGCGATGATGGTGTCCGTCGGAGGGGTCACGGCTCCAGTGGTGCCGGTGGATGGGTCGTCGCTGCGGACGGTGGCTCCCCCGGTGTTGTATCCTGCGGTTTCCCTGAAGACATAGGTCGCCGCTGATGCCTGGCCCGCTACAAGTGCTGCGGCCAAACCAGCCGCCCACATCGTGCTTACTCCGCGTTTTTCCATATCCCGATCCTATCGGGGGGACTACCCCGGTCAAGGAAAGGTCGCCGCGGTTCCGGCCAAGATTCTTCGCGCACCTGCTTGCCATGGGTGACGATTCCGCCACAATCCCGGCCCAGCCATGATTTCCATCCAACGCCTTTTCGGGAAAGAAGACCGGTTTTTCGAGCTGCTGCTCGCCAGCGCCAACGAGGCCCACGAAAGCATCGACTTCCTCACCGACATCCTGCGCCGTGAAAAGGAGCACTCCCTCAATGAGTTCGCCGCAGTGCGGAAGAAGGACAAACAGATCACCAGGGAAATCAGCGAGTTGCTGGTGAAAACCTTCGTCACCGCACTGGAGCGGGAGGACATCGAGGCTCTCTCCTCCGCTCTCTACAAGATCCCGAAGACCGTCGAGAAGTTCGTGGAACGCTACATGATCTCCACGGACCGGGTGGCCAGCACGGACTTCACGAAGCACGCCGCGATGCTTGATGAGGCCACCGTCCACGTCGTGGACCTGATCAAAACCCTCAAGAAGGGCATGGATATCGTGAGGGTCAAGGAGCTGAACGACCGCATCCAGCAGATCGAGGGGGATGCGGACAAGCTGATGCTGGATTGCCTGAAGGACCTTTACTCCGGCAAATACGATCCTCTGGACGTGCACATCATTTCCAAACTCTACGACCTCCTGGAGAAGGTGGTGGACCGCTGCCGTGACGTCGGCAACGTGGCGACCCAGATCGCCTACAAGAACTCCTGAGCCGCCTCCGCATGACGCTCATCCTCATCGTCATCCTCGTCGCGCTGACGTTCGAGTTCATCAACGGTTTCCATGATACCGCGAACTCGATCGCCACGGTGGTCTCGACGAAGGTCCTGACCCCGCGTCAGGCCATCATGCTGGCCGCCATCACCAACCTCATCGGCGCATTGGTCGGCCACGCCGTGGCGAAGACCATCTCCTCCGGGCTGGTGGACGCCGCGTTCGTGACCACTTCCACGATCATCTGCGCGCTTCTGGGCGGCATCGTCTGGAATCTGCTCACCTGGTGGCTGGGCCTGCCGTCCAGCTCCACCCACGCTTTGGTCGGAGGCTTGGTCGGCGCGACACTGGCGAACGCCCAGAACAACTGGGACGCCATCCTGTGGTCCACGGAGAAGATCAAGGATGGCAAGATCGTCCATGAGGGGATCCTGCACAAGGTGGTCATCCCCATGTTCACCTCACCGATGATCGGTCTGGTGGGCGGATTCGTCGTGATGACGCTCCTTTACCTCCTGCTGCGGAACTCGCGGCCGATGTGGGTGAACCGCTTTTTCGGCCGGGCACAGGTGTTCAGCGCCGGCTACATGGGCTTCGCCCACGGCCTGGCGGACGCCCAGAAAACCATGGGCATCATCACGCTCGCGCTGGTGACGGCGACGAGCGCGGGCACCTTCAACGATCTCCCGAACTGGCTGACCTTCCTGAAAATGGACAAATCCGCCGTCGCGGAGGAGCAGATCATGAAATTCGTGAATGGCGCCGTCGATCAGGAGGCCGCCGTCATCCTGGAGCAGGAAGCGGACAAGCTGAAGCCGGGTGAGTTCAAGGAATCCTTCTACGTGCTGGCCGGGATGGTGCACGAAGCGGCCGGTGACAACACCGCCGCCGCCGCCGTCCGGGCGAAGGCACATGAGATCCACAAGCAGGACATCGCCATCGAGAACGCGCGCATCCTGCCGAAGATCCCGCTCATCGGCACCTTCGCCGCCGCGGAACCCACGGAGTGGGATGTTGTCCTGGCCGGTGCGGCGGAATCCGCCGAAAAACGCGGCAAGCCGGGCCTGCCCGCCGCCGCCACGAAGGTGAACGACCTCACCCCCGGCGTGCCGCCGTGGATCAAGATCATCTGCGCCATCGTGATGGCCGCCGGCACCGCCTCCGGTGGCTGGCGGATCATCAAGACCATGGGCCACAAGATGGTGAAGCTGCAGCCCGTCCACGGCTTCGCCGCGGAAAGCACCGCCGCCACCCTCCTCGCCGTCACCGGTCACCTCGGCATGACGGTCTCCACCACCCACGCCATCACCACCGCCATCATGGGCGTGGGCGCGACGAAGCGTTTCAGCGCCATCGACGGGAAGATCGTGAAGAAGATCCTGGGTGCCTGGTTCCTCACCCTCCCCGCCGCCGCAGGCGTCGCCTACGTGACGATGTGGATCTGGCTGAAGGTGGCGGGTTGATCCCCACCTCGCTTCCGCCTCCGGCCCCTCAGTACTCCGCCACCGGGCTGGTGGCGGATTGCTCCGGGATCTCCGGCACACGGTCGGCGAGGGCAGCGATGGCCGCGCACGTCTCGTTCCACTTTTTCTCCGACCACGGGGCCGGGTCGTGGAGCTTCTTGCGGCGGAAGCGGTCCACGCGCTCCTTCGCCTCATCGACCATCCAGATGGGCAGCTCGGCGATGGCGCGTGCGGCGGTCTCCGCGCTGGCGATGTTGTGACAGATGAGGGCGAGGTCATTTCCCGCCTCGATGGCGAGCTTCACATCCGGCCCGCGGCCGTAGCGTTTGGTGATCGCGCCCATGTCGAGGTCGTCGGTGAGGACGACGTGCTTGTCGAAGCCGAGCTGGTCGCGGAGGAAGCGGCGGATGATCCGCGGGGAAAGTGAGGCGGGGAACTCCGGATCGATGTTCGGGAACTCGATGTGGGCGAGGAGGATGGCGTCCAGCTCCGGGGCGAGCGCGGTGTAGGGGATGATGTCCTCCTTCATCAGATCCTCGAGGGTGGCGTCGGAGGAAGGCAGATCGTGGTGGGGATCGGAAAGGGCGCGCCCGCAGGCGGGGAAATGCTTCCCGCAACTGGCGATGGAGCGTTTCCGCAGCCAGCGGTTCCAGTTGCCCGCGTGGTCGATGACCCGCTGCGGGTCGCGGCCCCAGCAACGCCCGCGCAGCGCGTTCTGCGCGCCCGGGTGGTAGTCCAGGTCCAGCACGGGGCCGAGGTCCATGTTGATGCCCAGCAAGCGGAGCAGATCTCCGGTGAAGGCGCCGGCGTTCGCACTTTCCAGCGTCTTGCCATGCGCGGCCAGCGCAGGGGCGGACGGGGCGACGGGGGCGATCTCCTTCGTCCGGGTGACGCGGCCGCCTTCCTGGTCGATGGCGATGATGGGCATCTCCGAGGAAAGGTCGCGCAGGTCGTCGGTGAGCTTCCGCGTCTGTTCCTTGGAAACGATGTTGCGGGAAAAGAGGATGAACCCGGCCGGTTGCAGGCGGCGGAAAAGATCCGCTTCCTCCACCGTCAACTCCGGCCCGGCCATGCCGAGCACCAATAAGGATCCATCCATCATGTGGCGGCAGCAGAACATGGAACCCGGAGGATGTCCATTCGGGGAAGCGGCTTATCGCAGGGTCACTTCATCCTGGATGAGGCTCTGGGTCTAGCGAAGCGTGAGACCTTCGGCGGGGCTGACGTCCATGAGGAGGCGGAGTGGTCACGGCATGGGGACGCCCACCCCGCCGAACCTCTCACGAGGTTCGCTACCCTCTCTACGGCACACACCACCACAGGATCAGCAGCAGGACCGCCAGTCCTCCGAGGCTGGACAGCAGTCCCGTCCGCCGCCGCCGCTTGATGTAGAGCAGCAGGGCGATGCCGGTAAGCGAGACGATGATCAGCAGGATGGCGGAGATGTCGATGACCAGCGACCATGCCTTTCCGGAATCCCTCCCCTTGTGGAGGTCGTTGAAAAAGGCGGTGGCCCCGGCGAACCGCTGGGTCACCTCATACTTGCCGGATTCGCGGTCGAGGAAGACATCCGCGGAGTAGGCGGGGCCTTTCAGGGTGATGGAGCACTCGCTTTCATCGACGGTGAAGTCATCCACCAGCCCACGGACGCGGTGCTCTTTCCTGAGATGCTCGACGATCTCCAGCTTCGCCGGTTCCTTCGCGGCGTCGCCCATCCACTCCATGGGCATGGTGCCCTTGGCGGTGTCCTCCTTCATCTCGCTGCCGAAGGTCCACGAGGGATGGTTGAGGGTGATGCCGGTGACGCTGAAGAACAGGATGGCGAGCAGGCCGAACATCGAGGAATAGATGTGCAGCCAGCGCATGGGGGAGGCCAGGCGCTGTTTGAGGCCCGGATTGTGGCGGGGCCTCGGCTCGGAGGAAACGGAGCGCCGCACGGGGCGCTCCGGGGGATTGTCCTGCGGCATCAGTTCGCTGCGGCCTTGGGCTGGTAGTCCACGGAGGCGGACTTGATCTCGACGTTCCCGCCGAGGTCTTTGGTGAATGCTTCGCCCACCTTGAACGGGTGCTTGATGATCTGGTAGGTGCCTTTCTCCCGCGCGGCCTCGATGTAGAGCGTGTATTCCCCGGCAGGCAGCGCCTTCTTGTTGTCGTCCAGACCATCCCAGGTGACGGAATATTTCCCGGGGTTCCGCGTGGCGGAGGTGATGAGCGGGACGATGTCCGTGGTGTCCGCGAGGCGGCGGGTCTTGTCGGAGCGGTTCCAGCGCTTGAGGTCAGGCAGCCAGCGGAGGCCTTTTTCGCCCTTCAGCAGCCAGAGGGAGAGGGTGCGGACGGGAAAGTCGTCCTTGTCCTCGATCCAGATGGCGACATAGGGGCGCAGGTAGCGTTCGGCCTCCGGCTTATCGAGCTCAAAGTCCACCTTCATTTCGAAAGCGGGCGCGGCATCAGCTGCCACAAGCATGTTCTGCTGGCGGTCTTCACGCCAGGCACGGCTGCGGAAGACGCCGCCATCATGGGAAACAATGAGGCAGGAAACACCGGGCATGGCGTCCGCCATGGCGAGGCTCTCCGACGGCTGCAGCACGTTGAAGATGGTCGCAAGCGCATCCGCCGTGGTGGCGTCCGGCGCGATGACGGAGGCACTGGCAATGTGGGTGGCCGGCTTTCCGCTCCGCGGGTCAATGATGTGGTTCCCCCGGCGGTAGTCGCCGCTGGTGGCGAGCGCCTGGTCGCGCAGCGTCACGGTGGCGAGCGGCGCGGCGTTCTCCGCATCGTCCCGCGGGTCCGCGATCATGATCGACTGCTCCCCGGTGACACGCAGATCCCCGCCAATGTTGAGGGCGATGCCGGTGACACCCGCTGCCTTTTCGACCGCACGGTCGATGATGTAGCCCTTTGCCAACGCATCCACGGTGATCCCACCAGCCTTCGCGGTGAAGGTGGCGGTGGTTCCATCCAGCGTCCAGGCGGGTGTCCCCATGTCGGCGGCGGAGGCTTTCACGCGGACGCTGAACGCACCCTCAGAGTCCGCCGCCCACTGGTCACAGGCCTTGAGCACCGCGGCGAGGTCGGCGGAAACGACCGCCGTTTTCCCGGAGGCCTGCCAGCGGGAGATTTCGCTGTCATTCGACCAGGTGTTGAGGACCGCGGTGAGGCGGTCGATCTCCGCGAGTACCGAAGCCTCCGCCTGTCTGGCCGTGGCTTCCGAGTCCGCGGAGACGCGAAGTTCGAGGGACGTGCCGAGCACGTTTTCATGGTGGAAGGAAAAGGTCTCCGCATGGGCGGCGACCACCGAAAGGGCGAGGAAAGGGACGAGGGACTTCATGGACTTAGGGGAAAATCAGACGCCGGGTTTCGGGGCTTCGCCATCCGGGCGCGGGCCGCCTTCACCGCGCGGAGCGGGTGGCGGGGTCTCCTTCTCGATGAGCTTCTCCAGCTCTTCCTCGGTTACGGCGCCGTCCTTGTCGCTGTCCGCGCGGCCGAGCATCGCCTTCATGCGTTCCGGCAACTCGTCTCCGGTGATCTTCTTGTCCTTGTTCTTGTCGAAGGCCTCGAAGGTGCGCTCCGCGATCTGGTGCGGGGTTTCGCCACGCGGCGGCATCACCGGACGGATCTCCTCGGCGGAAAGCTTGCCATCCCCATCCTTGTCGAGCGTGAGCAGGGCGGCGGAGGCTCCGGCGATTTCCTCCGCGGAGAGCTCCCCGTTCTGGTCCTTGTCCAGCGCCTTGATGACGGGCAGGCGGGCCATGAAGCCACCGGGACCACCACCGCGCTGGCCGCCACCACCGCCGCCTCCTTCTTCATGGGCTTGGGTGAATGCGGCACCGGACAGGGTGAGCGCGAGGAGGAACGGGATCTTGATTTTCATGAGGTTGGGTTGGGAATGGGATCGGGGAAAATTTCAGGCGGCGAATTGGTCCTCCAGTGCGGCGTGGACGTCGTTGGTCCAGTCTTCGATGAACTCTTCGTAATCGATGTCCGCCTCGGCACGGGCGGCGATGCGCACCGCTCCCTTTGCCTCCAGCCCGGCATCCAGCTTCCGGCCGAAGCCGCAGAACTCATCATAGCCGGAGTCCCCGAGCGCGTAGACCGAGTAAAGCAAGCCATCAAGATCCCCGGATGCTAGGCCCTCGAGATCGCCGAAAAAGTCGATCGCTTCATCCGGCGGTTCGCCATCGCCCCAGGTGCTGACGACGAAAAGCACCGGCTCGCCACGGGCCGGAAGACTCTGCGGCGTATGCTTTTCGATGTTGGCGACGGAGACGTCATGGCCGGATTTCCGGAGACGTTTCGCGATGTTTTCCGCCGCATCTTCGGCGTTTCCGGTCATGGTTGCGAACAGGACGAGCATGCTGAGGAAGAGGTTGCTGCAGCGACTATTATTTATTGAGACGCATTTGCAATAAGGAATTTTAGGAAAGGTAAGGAGGGAGGACACTCTTGAGGTGAGTTAAATGGTTGGACCATTTGTCCCCGGAGAATAGAGGACAGTCAGAACCAACCATCCCCATGAGTGCCCAGTATAGTGATGAGTTCATGATCCGTGCCGTTGCCTTGATCGACGCCTGTGGATCGGTCACCGAGGTGTCCCGCCAGCTCGGCGTGGCGCGCAGCGCCCTCTACCGCTGGCGCGACAAGGCACGGAAGCCCGCCCCGCGCCCCACCTCCCCGCAAAAGGAAGCCGCCTTGGTTTCCGAGTTGCAGGCGGTCCGCCGCGAACTGGCCCGCCTCACCCAGGAGAACGACATTTTAAAAAAAGCCTCCGCGATCCTGGGCTCCTCTGTTCCACCCGATCCAGAACGCTGATCAAGGAGCTGCGGGAAAGCAGCGGGGCCAGCCTGCGCAGGATCTGCTCGGTGCTGGGTTTGCCGCGCAGCACCTATCACCACAAGCCCCGTCCTCCCGCGCAACCCTGGCCGGATCAGGAACTCGCCGCCCTCATCAGCACCATCTTCCACGCCAACCGCCGCTGCTACGGCTACCGCCGGATCGCCTGCGAATTGGCCAATCGTGGCGTCTCCTGCGGCTGGCAGCGGGCGCGCAGGATGATGCGCCGGCAAGGTCTCCACGCCATCCAGCGCCGGCGCTTCACCCCGAAGACCAGCGATGGCAAGGCCTCCCATCCCTGTGCCAACCTGCTTGCCAAACTGCCGCCACCCCAGGCTCCCGACCAGGTCTGGGCCGGGGACATCACCTTCATCCCGAGCCGTGAGGGTTGGCTCTACCTCGCCGTGGTCATCGACCTGTGGTCACGCCGGATCATCGGCTGGAGCCTGTCACGCTCCATCGACCGCGCGTTGGTCACCGATGCCCTGCGGCAGGCGCTCCAGAGCCGCAGGAAGATCGTTTCCACCATTTTCCACAGCGACCGGGGCAGCCAGTATTCGAGCACCGCGTTCAGGGCGATGCTTGCCGGATCAGGCCTGCGACAGAGCATGTCGCGGCTGGCCAATCCCTACGACAACGCCAGGACCGAATCCTTCATGGGTACCCTCAAAGCGGAAATGGCGGAGGAGGAAATCTTCAGGAATCTGGATGAGGCGCGGCAGAAGATCTTCAGCTACATCGATGCCTTCTACAATCCGAGGCGGCTCCATTCGTCGATCGGATACCTCAGTCCCAACCAATTCGAAGCCCGATTCCAGAGACAGAAATGAAGGACACCAGTGGTCCAATTTAGGGTTGCACCTCACTCTTGTCCTCCGGCTGCAATGGCGAACCGAGGACGAGAAGTTTTTAGTGTTCAGTCTTCGGATACGAGAAGAAGGCCGACCGCGAATCATGCGAATCGTGAAGAATTTCACGATTAGCCTTTGCGTGTTCTTCGCGACCTTAGCGACTTTGCGGTGAATCTCTTATGTTTCGCCAATGCCGCCGGAGGACAGGAATGGGAGCGAAGCGGACATAGCGGCTCGCCGCAATGTCCTCCCTCCTTACACCAGCTTCAGCTTGTCGTAGGACGCGCCGAGGATCGGCTTGGCGGACGGTGCCTTGAGCCAGTCCTCGATGAGGGTGGAGTAGACGCTGCGGAAATCGACGGTGTGCTTGAGGTCGCCGCCGGACAGGTCGGTGAGGCTGGGGTAGGCTCCATGGAGGCCGCCCTTGACGCCGGGGCCGGCGACGAAGAGGCAGGAGGCCTTGCCGTGGTCGGTACCGGCGCTGTCGTTTTCCTCCACGCGGCGGCCGAATTCTGAGAAAGTCATCAGCACCACGCGCTTGTCGTTCCCCTGTTGCTTCAGATCGGCGAAGAAGGATTTCAGCGCGCTGTCCAGGCTGCCGAGCAGGCGGTCGTGGGAGTTGACCTGCTGGTTATGGGTGTCGAATCCACCATGGCTGACGTAGTAGACGCGGGTGGGCATGCCACCGGCGATCATGCGGGAAACCAGGTTGAGGTTCCGCGCGATGGGGGTGCCGTCATACTGGACGGTGGTCTTGTGCTTCGCGGCGACCTCCAGGATCTGCTTCGAGCTGACGCGGGCGTCGAGGGCGACGCGCTCCAGGAAGGCGAGGTTCGTTTCGCCGACGATGCCGCCGGTTTTCCCGCCAGCGGGCATGTCGATGGAGGCCCCCTGGTTGGACATGCCATCGTCTTCCGGGGAGTTGAGGTCGGCGAAGAATTCCTCCGCCTGGGCTTTCTCGCCGCCACCATAGATCCAGCGGTAGAGTTCCGGGGTGTTCAGGCAGACGCCGGGGTTCTTCACCGCGCCGAAGCTCTCCGGCTGGGTCTTGTTGAAGCTGATGCCGACGGTGGGGTCGGAACCGGAGCAGGCGTTGTCAAAGTAGCGGCCCAGCCAGCCGGTGGCGGAGCGGTTCGCCGGATCCGCCGTTTCCCAGATGGAGGTGGAGACGAAGTGGGAGCGGTTCGGGTTCGGGTAGCCGACGCCCTGGACGATGCCGAGATTCCCTTCCTTGAACAGGGAGCCGAGGAACGGCATGGAGCCGTTCAGTCCGACATGGTCCGAAAGCCGGATGAGATCCTTTTCCTTTTTGCCGATGATGGGGCGGGCCTTGTGGTAGGCGTCATCCGCGAAGGGGACGACGGTGTTGAGGCCGTCGTTGCCGCCCGCGAGCTGGAGCACGACGAGGATGGTGTCATCCTTTCCGGTGGCGAACTGGGTGGCCTTGTCGCGGGTGCTCTCGTTGAGCTGGGCGAAGGTCCTGTCGACGAACATCGGCACGGTCCAGGCGGCGGAAGCGCCGAGGACGGTGGAGCGGAGGAAATCGCGGCGGGTTTTCATGAAGTCCGGGAAGCTCATGGTTTCAGGAGAGTTGGTAGTAAGGGGTGCTGAGCATGAGGTGCACGAGTTCCGCGACCTCCTTGTTGGTGAAGACGACGCCCTGCTTGGCGGTGGCGTACTCGATGAAGGAGCCGCGGGCCTTGTCCGGCACGGTGCCCTGGAAGAAGCGGAAGATGAGGGCGTCCACCAGGTCCGCCGGGTTTTCCCGGAGCTGGCGGGGGGCGATCTTTTCGTAGTCCGGGCCGCTCCACGCGCGGCTCCCGGCGCGGTCGGACTTCCGCATGGCGACCTTCCTCGGCGCTCCCTCATCCATCATCTCCATCATGTTCCCGCCGCCGGCATTGTCCGCGATGGGGCGGTCATCCGCGCCCTTCGTGATGTATCCGGCGAGGTTGTAGCGGGTGAGGAGGGTGTTGGTGTTGATCCATGCCTTCCCCCAGTCCCAGCCCGCGACATTCGGCGGGGAGAACAGTTGCTGGCCGAGTTCGCGCCCGGCACGGAGCTCGAAGCCTGCCGGGGGCGTGGCGACCTCCAGTTGCTTGAGCATCTGGGTGATGAACTGCACGGGCGGCTTGATCTGCGTCCGCATGATGCCTTCCGCATAGAAGTCCTGTGAAAGGAAGATCTCCCGCAGGAGGGTGCCGGTATTGAAGTTCCCGGCACGGAAGCTCTTGCCGAGCGCCTCCACAACGGGCGCGGGTGCTTCATCCGCGACGAAGTAGGCCCAGAGCTTCGACGGCACGTAGGTGGCTGCGGATTTCTGCTCGAAAATCAGGTCGATGACATCCTCTCCGGTGAATGCGCCTTTCTTCCCGAAGACCGATTTCTCGGATTCATCCCACTGCCGTTTCTGGAATACCATGGTGCCGGTGGTGCGGTCGATGCGGTAGCCGGTGAAGGCCTTCGCCGCTTCCCGGATGTCATCTTCGGTGTAGTTGCCCTCGCCGAGGGTGAAGAGTTCCATGACCTCCCTGGCGAAGTTCTCGTTGGGCGAGCCTTTCTTCGAGTTCTGGGAGTCGAGATAGGACATCATCGCCGGGTCCTTCGCGACGGCGTGGGTGAGGACCCTGAAGTCGCCGAAGGCATGCGTGCGGAACAGTTCGTTCTGGCGGACCAGCATGGGCGGCTGCTTCACCTTCTGGAAGGAGGTGGCGAAATGGTCGTGCCAGAAAAGGGTCATCTTTTCCCGCAGCGGGGCCTTGGTCGCCAGGATCTTGCCCAGCCACCATGCCTCCGCCTCCCGTCCCAGGTCGTTGCGGAGGCGCTGGTACTTTTTCTGGACCGCGCGTTTCACCTGGGAGCCTTCGAAGGCGGGCATCGATTTCGCCTTCTCCGCCGCTTCGCGCGCGGCTTCACGGTAGTCGCGGAAGATTTCCAGTGCCTTCGCGGGCTGGGACCACTCCGGCGGAGCGATGGCATCCACCGGCTCGCCGGGGTTGAGCAGGGAATCGACGGCCTTGGTCCGGCCGAGCGAGTGGAACGTCTTGATCTCGGCGGGGCTGCCGCCGAAACCCGCGCGGTTCAGCAGGTGCGCCGCCTCGAAAACGGTCCAGGAATCAGGTGCTGGTGTGAGCATGGGAAAGTGGGATGGGTCGATGAAGATAACCCCGCTTTGACGGAGGAGTTGCTCGAAGTACGGAAAAATTTCGCGGGTGCGGTGCGGATTTCGCTGGAATCCCGCCTGTCTTTCCGCTGCGGGCCGTGGTTTAGTCCCCGCATGCCCGCTGCCGATACCATGCCCGAACTGCTCTCCCCCGCGGGGAACTGGGACTGTGCGCGTGCCGCCGTGGCGGCGGGGGCGGATGCCATCTTTTTCGGCATGCCGAAGTTCAACGCCCGGCTGCGGGCGGACAATTTCACCGAAGAGGATCTGCCGGAACTCATGAACTACCTGCACCGCCATGGGGTGAAGGGCTTCGTGACGATGAACACGCTGGTCTTTACCCGCGAGCTGGAGGCGGCGGAACGCCAGCTCCGTCTGATCGCGGAGGCCGGGGTGGACGCCCTCATCATCCAGGACCTGGGCCTGGCCAAGATGGCGCGGGAGATCGCGCCGAAGGTGGAACTGCACGCCTCCACCCAGATGACCATCACCTCTCCGGAGGGGCTGGCTTTCATCGAGTCCCTCTTTCCCATGGAGCGAGCGGTGCTGGCGCGGGAGCTGTCCGTGAAGGAGATCGAGCGTTTCCAGGCTTACGCCGAAGATCACAAGACGCCGCTGGAGGTGTTCGTCCACGGTGCGCTCTGCGTGGCCTATTCCGGCCAGTGCCTGACCAGCGAATCGCTGGGACAGCGGAGTGCCAACCGCGGCGAGTGCGCGCAGGCCTGCCGCATGCCCTACGAGCTGATCGTCGATGGCGTGAAGCGGGAGATGGGCGAGAAGCGCTACCTGCTGAGCCCGCAGGATCTGGCGGCGGTGGATTTCATCCCGGGCCTGATCAAGGCGGGCGTGAAGTCGTTCAAGATCGAGGGCCGCCTGAAGTCTCCGGAGTATGTGGCCGCGGTGACGAGGGTCTACCGCAAGGCGATCGACGCCGCGCTTTCCGACGGCAGCGGCACCGCCCCGTCCCCCATCACCCCGGAGGACCGCTATGAGCTGGAGATGACGTTTTCCCGCGGCCTGACCGGCGGTTGGTTGGGCGGGACGAACCACCCCTATCTCACGCATGGGCGCTTCGGGAAGAAGCGCGGCCCGCTGCTGGGGGAGATCACGGACTGCGGCTACGGCTGGATCATCCTGCACAACACGTCCGGCATCCCGGTGAAGCCGGGCGACGGCGTGGTGTTCGACGCGGGGGAAAATCGCGACCTGGAACAGGGCGCGTCCGTCTGGAAGGTGGAGGGCGACCGGCTGGTCTTCCACCGCACCTACAGCGGCATCAACTTCGAGCGGATCAAGCCCGGCGACACCGTCTATAAAACTTCCGACCCGAAGCTGGAGTCCGACATCCGGAAGTTCTGGCAGAACGCCCGCCCGGCGGAGAAGAAGACGCCGCTGCACCTCACCGTGACCGGAAAGCCCGGCGAACCGATGACCGTGGCTGGGACATCCGGCCAGTCCCCGGTCACCGTGGCTGGGACATCCGGCCAGTCCCCGGTCACCGTGGCCAGTGCCATTGGCCTCCAGCCTGCGGCGAAGCACGCGCTCTCCACGGAGACGCTGGCCGCGCAGTTCGGCCGTCTCGGGGATACGTCGTACGAACTGGCGTCCCTCGACAACCAACTGGAAGGCGACTGCCATTTCCCGCTCTCCGCCCTCAACCAGCTCCGCCGCGATCTGGTCGCCGCACTGGACGCCGGGGATGGAGCGCGGACTTCAGTCCGCACCTCTTCGCCCGTTTCCCATCGCGATCTCCTCCCCGCCAAAACCTCCACACCCTCCGCAGCCCCGGACCTCAGCGTCCTCTGCCGGACCGAGGACCAGGTGGAATCCGCCATCGCCGCCGGGGTGGTGAAGATCTACTGCGACTTCGAGGATCCGCGCCGCTACAAGGACGCCGTCGCGCTGGTCCGCGGATCGGACTCCACCATCCACCTCGCCACCCCGCGCATCCTGAAGCCGGGCGAGGGCGGATACCTCAAGCTCATCGAGCGGGCGGAGCCGGACGGCCTGCTGCTGCGCAACCTGTCGTCGCTGGAATACTACAAGGACCGTAGTGACCTGGTGAAGACGGGCGACTTCTCGCTCAACGTCGCCAACCCCATCACCGCGCGGCTGCTGAAGGAACGCGCCAAGCTCGACCGGCTCACCGTTTCCTATGACCTGAACATCGGCCAGGTGCTGGACCTTCTCAACGGCGCGCCCGCGGAGTGGTTCGAGGTCACCCTGCACCAGCACATGCCCATGTTCCATATGGAGCACTGCGTTTTCTGCACCTTCCTCAGCACCGGCACCACCTACAAGGACTGCGGCCGTCCGTGCGAAAGCCATGTGGTCCACCTGCGCGACCGCGTCGGCCAGCTCCACCGCCTGCAGGCGGACGTCGGCTGCCGCAACACCCTCTTCAACGGCCGCGCCCAGACCGGCGCGAGGTTCTACCGCGACCTCCGCGCGACGGGGCTTTCGCATTTCCGCATCGAGCTGCTGGACGAGGACGGCGCCACCGCCGGGCGCACCATCCGCGCCTACCAGGCCCTGCTCGACGGGAAATCCACCGCCACCGAGCTGCTGGATGACGTGGAGGCCATCGAAAAACTCGGCGTGACCGAGGGCACGCTGGCGGAGAGGTGACTTGCTCCCGTAGCGTCATGGCTGCGCCATGACGGATGGGCGAACGGGGGCCATCTTTCCGTTTCGAACCGCAATGGATCGCTGTCTTCCCATCCGAAGCTGCAAGGAGTGGTTGGATCTCCTCACCCGTCATGGCGCAGCCATGCCGCCACTCCAGTAGAAGGTAGTCATCTTCCTCTCTCGACAGGCGAGGTGATGACCCGGTAACTCTTTGGTTTCCAATTTCGCATCCAAGTCCATCATGATCCTGCGTTTCTCCTTCGCCTGCCTCGCCGCATGGTTCTCCGCCGCCTCTGCCTCCCACGCCCAGCACGCACCCAGCTCCCTGACGGCGGGGCGGCTGCTCACCCAGAGCTCTTGGTTCGAGGAAACCGGCGGCTACTCCTACGAATCCAACATGATCTTCGCGGTCAAGGGACCGGGCACCATGGAGTTTTCCACCGCGCCGGGAACCTACACCTACACCAAGACGGGGCCGGACACGGCGACACTGGCCTTCAACATCAGTGATGCAGGAGCGACCTGGAACGCCGTCCACCTGATGACCTTCACCTCCCCGACCAGCGGCACCTACACCTCCACGGGAAACTACACCATTCCGGGCTATGGTAGCTTTCCGTTCACGGAAACGGGCACGTTCGGCTACCTCCTGCCGGTCTCCGCGACCCTCGCTCCTGTCGGCGACAACTTCGACGACAACGCCAAGGATCCCTCCAAATGGGGGGATGACATCAGCACCATGGAAACTCCGGGCACGCTGGCCGAAAGCAATGGACGCCTGCAGTTCGTGACCGGCGTCAGGGGCTCCCATGACGCGTACCGGCCGTGGGTCCGCACCGGAAACGCGACCTACGACAAAGACTGGGAGATGTCCGTGGACATCAGCAACACCATCGCACTGCCCTCCTCCGGATTCGCCACCGCAGGCATGGGCATCGCCATCGTTTCCCCGCATTCCATCGAGAACCACCACCAGGTGGAGCTGACCCGCTGGACGGACGATGGCGATTCCGGATACTCCATCGCCGCGAACTGGACCCTGGGGAGAATGGAGTACCCGGAGGCCGGAAATTCCGCTTCCATCCGCATGATCTACCGGGCGGCGGCGAAGCAGATCGTTTCCTTCATCGACAGGAACGGGCCCACGGGAGGCTACTTTTGGGAGCCGTTCTCCACATCGTCCGTGGCCGGGTGGGGGATGACCGGATCCGAGTCCTTCCGGGTCGCGGTTTTCGGAAATGCCGACAACCAGGTCGTGACGGCGGGCACCCTGTATGCGGACAATTTCACGATCACCCCGGAGCCGGAGATGATCGTCTGGAAGCGCCGGCACTTCGGCGATCCGGCGGCCCCGGATGCGGCGGATCTCCATGACGCCGACTTCGATGGCATCCCCAATCTCATCGAATACGCCTCGGGCCTCGATCCCTGGCACGCCACCCAGACGGTGATGACACCGGGCAGCGGGAACCGCGGGTTGCCCCATATCTCGCTGGCCGGGGCGAAGGGTTCGGAAAAACTCCGGCTCGAATACATCCGGCGCACGGCCTCTTCCCTGCCGGGCATCGTCTATCAACCGCAGTTTTCGGACAACCTGCTCCAGGCGGGTGCCGGATCATGGCAGGCCGCGACCGGATCGCAGACCGTCACGCCGATCGATGCTTCCTGGGAACGGGTCGTCATCGAGGATACCGTGGCCGGATCGGGCAAACGATTCGGAAGGGTGAAAGTCACCAAGGAGTAGTATCCGTAGGTATGATCCATGAACCGTCCCAGAGTGACCCTGCGCCGCAGGGTGAGGGCAACGCGGCGGTGGCGTGGTTCCGCGTTTTCGTATGGCTCATGCCCACGGCGTTTGTCGCAGGGTTGGCGATGCTGGTGGCCTGGGTGTTCATATCACTCGCGAAAAGGGGCGGGTTCAACGGCTCTCAGGGAGCGGAGGGTTTCGTGATCGTGCTCTGGATGGTCGGATCCATGGTTGGAGTCCTCGGCCTCGGCCACCTGGATGCCAGGCTGAAGCGCCATCAGCAAAAGATCTCCCGGGAGGACGACCGGTTCGATGACGGCTGGCATGTATTGAAATTCTTCCTCCTCCAAATCCTTGTCGTTCCCTGCCTTGTCTTCGTAGTGGTCGTCGTGATCGGGATGATGGCGCGGGCGGTCAGGCTCTGACAGGATGCCATCCGGTCCCGGAAATTTCCACTCGCCACGGGGGGCGGGGTTTTGCCTGAATCCGGGCGTGATCCACCCCACCGCCATCGTCTCCCCGCTTGCGCACATCGGCAACAATGTCCGCATTGGCCCGTATTGCGTGGTCGGGGCGAATGTGGAGATCGGGGATGACACCGTGCTGCACTCCCATGTGGTGGTTGAGGGACACACGAAGATCGGCCGGCACAACGAGTTCTTCCCGTTCGCGGCCATCGGGATGAAGACCCAGGACCTGAAGTACCTCGGGGAGCCGACGTACCTGGAGATCGGCGACCACAACGTGTTCCGGGAGAACACGACCATCCACCGCAGCACGGTGGCGGAGACGCCGACCCGCATCGGCGACCACAACCTTTTCCTCTGCTACTCCCACGTGGCGCATGACTGCCAGCTCGGCAGCCACATCATCATGTCGAACTCGTCCGGCATCGCCGGGCATGTGGTGGTGGAGGACCACGCGATCCTTTCCGCGATGGCGGGCTTCCACCAGTTCTGCCGCGTCGGCATGCACTCCATTGTCGGCGGCCTGTCGAAGATCACGCAGGACGTGCCGCCGTTCATGATCGTGGACGGGAATCCGGGTGTCACGCGCGGGTTGAACCTCATCGGCCTGCAACGGCGGGGCTTTCCGGAGGAGGACATCAAGGCGCTCAAGTTCGCCTACAAGAAGCTGTTCCTGAAGAAGGATGGCAACATGGCGAACGGCCTCAGCTCGCTGAAGGCGACGCACGAAGCCTCCGTGCCGCAGGTGGCGCACCTGATCAAGTTCATCGAGCAGTCCGAGCGGGGGGTCACCCGCTGATCCGGCGACGTTTCCGGAGATCAAAATTGCTTGAAACACCCGGGCGGGTGTTGACCATGGTCGGCCATGGACCGGACTTCGTTGCTGACCGCGCTGTTTTTCGCCCTTCCGTTCGCGGCCTCCGCGATGACGACCGGAACGGACGGCGACTGGAAGGCGCAGAAAGTCGAACTCAGTGACACGAAGGAAGCGGAACGGGTGATCCGCGTCGGGGACATCGACAACCTCGGTTTCGGATTTCCGGAGGGGTTCGATCCCTTCACCGGGCGGTCCACCGATCCGCACGGATTTCCTTTCGAGCCGTCCGCGGACGACGTTGCTCCAACCGACCGGATCCTGGTTGGCAGCGGCTTCACCGGCCGGGACGTGCCGGAGGGCGTGGACGGTTACACGTTCGATTTCCACCCCACCGACCGGCCTCTGAAAAACTCCCCGATCATGATCCCGCTCGGCTCCCTGAAGGAGGTGGTGATCCGTGACGCGGTGTTGTGCCTGATGGTGGATGATTTCCAGTCGCCCCAGTTCAAGAGCAATTTCCAGGTGACGGTCAATGGCGTCCGATTCCCGGAAATGGAAAAGACGGTCAACGCGCTCCTGCAGACAGGACCCATCGGCAAGGTGATCTACGTCCGGTTCACGCAGGAGATGCTGGACCAGCTCAAGGGGGAGTCCCTTTCCATCCTCATCGATGACCCGGCGACGAAGGCCGGGGACGGCTTCAGCTATGACTTCGCGAAGCTGATGGTGAACGTGAAGGAGTTCATCCACGTCGGCGTTGTGCCGGGGCGGGTGGTTGATGACGAAACCGGAGAACCCATCGCAAAGGCGAAAGTCGGCGCGATCGGGTTCGGGGATTCGGAGGCGTCCGGCAACGGCGGGTTCACCCTGCGGAAGATTCCCGCCGGCCTTGCCGTCATCCAGGCGGGAGCACCCGGGTATTCGTCCGCGCAGGCGACGGTGGATGTCATCGGCGGGGAGACTTCCGAGCCGGTGGAACTGCGGCTGAAAAAGTCCGCTTCCGCCACCTTCACCGGGAAGGAGATGCGTGAGGGGGATTCGATCACGCTCAACAAGATCCAGTTCGATGTGAACAGCGCCGTGCTGCGGGCGGAAGGCGTGGCGGAGCTGGACCGCATCGCCGCGTTCCTCAAGGAGAACCCGCGTGCGGAGATCCTGCTTTCCGGCCATACCTCCAGCGAGGGCACCGCCGCCCTTAACCGCGACCTTTCCTTCCGCCGGGTGCTCTCCTGCAAGAACAAGCTCGCCGAAAGCGGGATCGATCCTGGTCGCGTGACCACCATCGGCTTCGGGCCCGACCAACCGGTGGCGCCGAATGACACGGAGGAGAACCGCGCGCTGAACCGGCGGGTCGAGATGCGGATCACCCGCTTGTGATCAGGATTCCCATATTCGGGAAGAGATCCAACCACCGATGAACGGATGGCCGCAGATGGACGGGAAATTCCTGTTTCCTTTGCGATTCAATCCTTCGGGGCGGAGATTGTTGTTCGGATTCCCGGTGCCAGGCAGGCCTGGCGTTCATCTGCGCCCATCCTGTTCATCTGCGGTTCGGGCTGTGACCCTGTGTGGTCCCATCTTCTCCATTGACCTGCCGCCCTGCGGCTCCATAGTGGCGGCGCAGTGAATTTCACCGGGACACTTCCAAGCAGCCTCACCCTTCTTCTAGGGTTGGCCTCCCGCTGACCATTTCTTTCCTTCACTTCCGTTCCCCGGCACGCCCATCTTTTCGGCGCGGCCACTCCTTCTCCAAACTCCGTTTCATTTCCATTTTTCCATGAATCCGACTTCCCTGAAGAAATACCGGCCATTCCCGCCGGTGTCCCTGCCCGACCGCACGTGGCCGGACCAAACGATTACAGCAGCCCCCGAATGGTGCTCGGTCGATCTCCGCGATGGCAACCAGGCCCTGCCGCAACCGATGTCCGTGGAGGAGAAGCTCGAGTTCTTCGACCTGCTGGTGCGCGTCGGTTTCAAGCAGATCGAGGTGGGCTTCCCGTCCGCCGCTGAGACGGAGTTCAATTTCCTGCGCCGCCTGATCGATGGGAACCGCATTCCGGAGGACGTGACCATCCAGGTGCTGGTGCAGACGCGGGAACACCTGATCCGCCGCACCTTCGAAGCCATCGACGGCGCGAAGCGGGCGATCGTCCACATCTACAACTCCACCTCGCCGCTGCAGCGGCGCGTGACCTTCGGGGACGCGAGCCGGGATTCCATCAAACAGGTGGCCATCGAGGGCGCGAAGCTGGTGAAGGAACTGGTGCCGACCATCCCCCGCACGGAGGTGGTGCTGCAGTATTCCCCGGAGTCCTTCTCGGACACGGAGCTGGATTTCGCCGCGGAGATCTGCAACGCGGTCATCGACGTCTGGGAACCGACCCCGGAGAAGAAGATGATCATCAACCTGCCGGACACCGTGCAGTGGACCACGCCGAACATCCATGCCGACATGATCGAGTGGATGGGCCGCCACCTGCACCGGCGGGAGTCCGTCATCCTGTCCCTGCACACGCACAATGACCGTGGCACGGGGGTGGCCGCCACCGAGCTGGGCCTGATGGCTGGCGCGGACCGCGTGGAGGGCACCCTCTTCGGTAACGGGGAGCGGACGGGCAACCTGGACATCGTGACCGTGGCGCTGAACATGAACAGCCACGGCATCGAAACCGGGCTGGATTTCTCCGACCTGCAGTCGATCCGCAGCGTCTATGAAAGGATGACCCGGCTGGTGGTGCCGGAGCGGCAGCCCTATGCGGGCGAGCTGGTCTTCACCGCCTTTTCCGGCTCCCACCAGGACGCCATCAAGAAGGGTCTGGATCTCCGGGGAAAGGAAACCGCCGCAGACCCGGAGGTGCCGTGGGGTGTGCCCTACCTGACCATCGACCCACAGGACATTGGCCGCTCTTATGAGGCGATCATCCGCATCAACTCCCAGTCCGGGAAAGGCGGCGTCGCCTACGTGCTGGACCGCGAGCATGGCTTCGACCTGCCGAAGACGATGCACCCGCAGGTGGGCAAGCGCGTCTACGACCTGGCCGACGAGCTGGGCCGGGAGCTTTCGACGGATGAGATCCGCGATGCGTTTTTCCGCGAGTTCGTGAACACGGACGCGCCGCTGGCCGTGCTGGACTACGAGCTGGGCCACCACACCACGGAGCGCGGCCAGGTGCAGTGCAACGCGACCGTTGAGCTGAATGGCGAAAAGCGGGACATCCAGGGTCTCGGCAACGGACCGATCAACGCCTTCGTCCACGCGCTGGAGGAAGCGGGGCTGAAGAACTTCAAGCTCACCGACTACCGTTCCCACGCGGTGCGCGGAGGCTCGGACGCGAATGCGGCGGCCTACGTGCAGTTGCAGGCGGATGACGGCCGCCTCATCTGGGGCGCGGGGGTCGATCCCTCCATCGAGATGGCCGGCCTGAAGGCGCTGGTCACCGCCTGGAATCTGCTCAGGGCTTGAAATCCGCGGGCGCGGGGGCACAGTGCCCCCGCCAACCCCCATTTCTTCCCATGAGCCGATTCCTTGCCCCGTTCGCCGCACTCGCCCTCGCTTCCACCGCCGGAGCCGCCGTCATCCGCGTCGACTTCGGTGGCACGGCCAACCAGACCACGGAGTCCGGCGTGACCTGGAACAACCTGACGGGATATGCCGCCGGCTCGAACATCGCGAACCTTCGCGACACCGGGGACGGGCTGACCGGCATCCGGCTGGAGATCACCGGGGCATTCCGTGGCGTCAACAGCGGCGGGACGACCACCTCGACGCTTTTTCCATCGGATGCCTCCCGGGACAGTTTTTTCGGAAACACCGTGTCCACGGGGAGCTTTCCGGGAACCTACCTGGGTTCCCAGCTCACGCTGAGCGGGCTGAATCCTGCGGAAACCTACAGCATTTTGTTCTACGCGTCGCGCACCGGGGACTCGGTCAACCGTGAGACTTCCTACATTGTTGCGGATGGAAATGGCTCCCAGACCCGGACGCTGAACGCCAACAACACCAACGGATCGGTCGCGGCTTCCGGGCTTATCCCTGACAGCAACGGGCGGATCACCATCAACGTGACTTCCGGTGCCAACAACGCGACCACGGAGAAATTCTTCTACCTCGGCGTGATGGAGATCACCAGCGTGCCGGAGCCATCCGTCGCCCTGCTGGGAGCGGGGGCCGCGGCTTTCCTGCTGGTCCGGCGGCGGCACGGTTGATCAACGAACGAAAGTTGCGCGGCGGCGCGTATCTGGTGGCTGCATGATCAAAAAAGCCGCCCTGCTTCTGACCCTGAGCACCGGACTGCTCTCCGCGCAGCCCGTGGTTCCCCTGATCGAGGACGCGCAGCCTTCCAAGGGCTGGTCGTTCAACAACGGCCAGGAATTCGGAGGCGGGGCGAAAGGAGGTCTGGAGATCGACGCCTCCGCGCCTCGTGACGGGAAGCCGTCGCTCAAGCTCAGCGCGGACTTCACCAAGGCGGGGATGTACGTCCAGGCGGGGAAGCAGTTCCCGAAAACCGCGATCTCCGGGGTGTCCATGTGGGTGAAGAACCCCGGCTCCGACCGCTTCACCATGCGGCTCATCGACGGTTCCGGCCAGTGCCACCAGCTCGCGCTGGTGACGGATGCCTCCGATGGCTGGCAGAAGATTGAGTTCCCCATCGGGGAATTTTTCGCGAAGCGCGGGCAGTCGGACGCGATCCCCGGGGTGGCGAAGTATGAATCCTGGGGCGGTGCGAAGGACGGGAAATGGCACCAGCCCGCATCCGCGATCTACCTGCTGCTGGGCAAGACGGAGAAGCAGCCCGTGCGCACCCTCTGGCTGAATGAGGTGTCCCTGCTGCAGACGCCGCCGGAGACGCTGGTGAAAGCGACCGCCTCCCTCAGCGAGGGTGGCAGCGGCGCGTGGAACTTCACCAACGGCCCGGAGTTCAAGGGCGCGAAAGGTTCCCTCGGTGACGAAGACGGAGCGATGAAGCTTTCCGGAGACTTCACCGGCGGCGGTGCCTACGTCGCGGCGGTGAAGCGGCTGGAGGATCTCGCTTTCAAGGAGACCTCCGGCTTCCGGCTGAAATACCGGTCCGCCAATGCCTCCGGCATCCGCATCCAGCTCGTGGATGGCACCGGCGAGACGCACCAGGCGCGGGTGAAGATCACCGCTGATAATCAATGGAACGACCTGGAGATCCTGCCGTCGAAGATCGCCGGTGGCGAACACTGGGGCGGCGCGAAGGACGGCAAGTGGCATGCTCCGGCCAAGCTCATTTCCATCGCCCTCAACAGCGGCGCGGAAAAGGAGCCGGTTATCCTGCTGAAGGACATCACGGTGGAAGGCACGCGCGCCTCGGTGGTGGCGGAGGCATTCAGGGCGGACTTTGCCAAAGCCCCGTGGAAGACCCAGGGCGGTGTGTCCGTGGACGGGGACCGCCTGAAATTCTCCCGCACCGAGAATGAGGCGAACCAACCGGCCACGGCGGCCAGCCCCTCCTTCAAGGTCACGCCCGGGAACTGGCAG
This sequence comes from Luteolibacter sp. SL250, assembly GCF_026625605.1. Lineage (NCBI taxonomy): Bacteria > Pseudomonadati > Verrucomicrobiota > Verrucomicrobiia > Verrucomicrobiales > Verrucomicrobiaceae > Luteolibacter > Luteolibacter sp. SL250. The sequence continues at coordinate 174,530 of NZ_CP113054.1, read as the reverse complement.
GTGTCCCTCGCCGTCCGGTCCGAGCTGAAGTCACCGGACAGTTCCTACAGCGGGACGGTGGTGCTGGAGGTGGCGGACGCCTCTGGAAAGGCACTGGAGAATTTCACCATCGCGGACGTGTACGGGCCGAAGCCGGAGACGGAGATCCAGCAGGCCGTCGAGCTGCCGAAAGGTGCCGCCTCCGCCCGGTTCGTCGCTCAGCTCAACAAGACCTGGGGGTCCTTCTGGATCGGAAACGTGAGCGCGGGGTTCCTCACTCCGGCCAGCGGAATGCCGAACGCCGTCACGCGCATCCTGTTTTCCACAGCGGCACTGGGGAACCTGCTGAAGCCGGAAGACCCGCGCACGGTCGCCATCACCGTGCAGGCTGCGAAGCCGCTGCCAAAGGATCATGAAATTACCTGCGTGGTTCGTGACTACTGGGGCGCGGAGCAGATGACGCCGGTGAAGCTGAAGCTCACCACGGGGGAAAAGAACACCTACACCGCTACTCTCGACCTGGCACAGGCACCGCTGGAGATCGGCCGCTACTATGAGATCGAGGCGACCAGCGAGCAGGCGGGTGCGAAACCATTCTCCCACCAGACGTCCTTCGCCATCCTGCCGGAGTCCACCAACCGGCAGTACAAGCCGGAGGAGGTGCCCTTCACCGCCCGCAACTGGGACAACCGGATCGCGGAATACATCCGCCTCAGCGACCGCGTGGGCATCCGCATCGTCGGCCTGTGGGGCGGGTGGTCGTCGAAGCCACCCTACAAGCCGGAGTTGCCCCGGATCGATCTGGTGAAGGAACTTGGACTCGGCTGGCTGACCACCACCCCGGCCAAGTTCATCGAGGACGGGAAGCGCGATTATGATGAAACCTCGCTGCGCCAGGGCGTGCGGAACTTCATCAATGAGTTCGGCGGCTACCGGCCGATGATCATCAACCTGGGCAACGAGCCGCACGGCACCGGCGAGCGCGTGAAGGCGAACGTGGAGGCCTACCGCGTGCTCTACGACGAGATCAAGAAAACCGACCCCACCATCCCGGTGGTGGCGACGTCCGTGGAGCCGAACCCGGAGTACTTCGGCCTCGGCTACGGGAAATACTGCGACGCCTTCGACTTCCACATCTACGAGCGGCCCGCGGACGTGCGGCGGACGATGGTGAAATACAAGGACCTGATGAAGCAGCACGGCGTGGTGAAGCCGCTGTGGTCCACGGAGCTGGGCCTCAACAGCCAGGGCCAGACGCGCCATGTGGTGGCGGTGGAGGTTTTCAAGAAGACGGCGGCCTTTTTCGCCGAAGGCGGGGCGAACATGTGCTGGTTCGGCTTCCTCTATCCGGACCCGGAGGGGAAGAGTCACGGCTCGTCCGGGGACTCGCACAACCTGTTCGACTGCCGGTTCAACCGCTACGCGCCGCGTCTGGATGCGGTGGCGTGGTACCACACGGTCAACGCCGTCGGCATCAAGAAGTTCGTCGCGGAGAAGACCTATGACGGCGGTGTGCAGGCGTTCCTTTTCCGTGACCGGGATGGCAAGTCACTGCAGTTCCTGTGGAAGGAATCCGGGGATGCCGACCTGGACATCCCTCTGGAAGGCGTGGGCGCGGTGAAGCTGGTGCGGGTGGATGGCACCACCTCCGTGCTGGATGCGGGCGGAAAGGCGCTCACCCTCAGCCTCGGCGCGGATCCCATCCTCCTGGTGTATGACGGCGGCGGGGAGCTTGCGGCGACACTCGGGAAGGGCGGCACCGGATTCGGTGAGGTTCCGTCGTCCGTCTCGCGCGCGGCGGAGACCCAGATCCCGGTGACCCTTTCCTCCGGCGTCACAACGAAGGTGATCGTCCCGCCCGGCTGGAAGACGGCGGGGAATCTCACGCTCACCCCACCCGCCACCACGGCGGTCCGGGAACTGCCCGTCACCATCGTGCTGGAGAAGGACGGCCGCGTCTCAGGTGAGCTGCACCGGCGTATCCCGGTGAAGTGAGTCGGGGGAGGAGTCCGACGAGCCATTCTCATGACCACTTGCCGGTGCGGGGGCCATCGGCTACGGTGGCACCGGAAAGTAGGCGTCAGGACTGCCGCAATGGTGATGAAACTGCCGATGAAACGAAACTGGCCGATGACATCGGGGATGAAGGTAGCGTGCATGCTGCTATTCCCGCTACCCCTCCTGGCGGCGGATCCCCGCGTGGAGTACGCGATGGGCGTGCGGGCGGAGGAACGGGGGGATGATGCGGCGGCGCAGACGGCCTTTGAGGCGGCGTGGAAGCTGGACCCGCAGGCGCTGCCGCTGGTGCGGAAGCTGGCGGAATACCGGCTGGCCGCGGACGACCGCGCGGGGGCGGTGAAACTTTACCGGGACCTGGCGGAGGGTGCGCCGGAGCGGACGGATGTGCAGCTCGCCTATGCCTCCATCCTGGAGCAGACGGGCCATGGGGATGCCATGGCGCAGAAGCTGGCGGTGGAGATCCTGGAGAAAGCGCTGGAGAAAAGTCCGGAAGACCTGACGCTGATCTCCCGCCTGTTGACCATTTTCCGGACCCGCGGGGACACGGAAAAGGCGACGGCGCTGATGGAACTCCTGCCGCCGTCGGACCCGGTCGCGGCGGAGATCTATGCCTCCACCGCGCGGGGATTGTTCAGGGGGGGGGACATCGTCGCGCGGGACCGGGTGGACCGCCGCTATCTTTCCGCGCTGCAGGCGCATCCGGAGGACCCGCACCTTGCCCGGGCGGCGTCGGATTACTTCCGCACCACGGGCCGTCAGGATGAGGCGATCCGCATCCTGTCCGACCATGTGAAGGCCGCTCCGTGGTCGCTGGACCTGCGGACCCGTCTGGGAGTCCTGTTCTTTTCGGCGAAGCGGGATGCCGAGGGTGAGGCCGCGCTGAAGGAGGTGGTGGAGATCCGCCCGAAGAGCGAGCTTGCCCTGCAGTCTCTGGCGAAGTTCCACCGGCTGAAGGGGAACGAAAAGGAAGCCCGCCACTACGGGGCGGAACTGCTCAAGGCCCGTGGCGGTTCACCGAAGGAGTTCGCCATCCTGGCGGATGAGTTCATCGCGGCGGGAGATGCGCGGGCGGCCAGGTTGTTGCTGGAGAAGGGGGTTTTCGACCATCCCGCGCGGCCGGAACTTGCCATGAAGCTGGCGGTCGCCACGCGGCTGGACCCGGAGACGAAGGCGAAGGCCGGGCGGTTGTTCCGGGAGGCGGAGGCCGCCATGGGCGACATGAAGCCGGACGCCGCCTTCCTGATGGAGTCCGCGGACTGCCTGCTGGAAGAGGGCCAGAGCAAGGCGGCGGAGGAGCGGCTGCGCACCGCCATCAAGTCATTCCCGCCGGAGAAGAAGAAGGAAACCGCGTCCGCGCTGAGGCGGCTGGCGGGGCTGTGGGATCGGGAAAACCGGAATGCGGATGCCGCGAAGGCCTTGAAACAACGGGCGGACGCCCTCGACCCGCCCTGAAGAAAGGCTTGCCACCCCGCGTTCCGCCACCTACTTCGCTGCATGGCTCTTGAGACCACTTTGATTTTGTTCAAGCCGGATGCGGTTCAGAAAAACCTCACCGGTGAGGTGCTTGCCCGTTTCCTGAAGGAAGGTTTCGTCATCCGCGGCATCAAGATGCTCGCGCTGAGCGACGAGATCCTCGCGGAGCACTACTCCCACATCGCCGACAAGCCGTTCTTCCCGTCCGTGCGCGGCTTCATGCAGGAGGCTCCGGTGATCGCCCTCGCCCTGGAAGGTGAGAACGTGATCGGGCGCGTGCGCGACCTCCTCGGACCGACCGACTCCACCCAGGCTCCCGCCGGCACCATCCGCGGTGACTTCGGCTTCAAGGACAGCGAGTCCAAGATGCGCAACGTCTGCCACGCCTCCGACTCCCCGGAAGCGGCGGAAGCGGAGATCAAGCGCTTCTTCCAGCCCGGCGAAGTCTTCAAGTTTTGAGGTGAACTTCCCTCCGGGGATGGATTAAGTGGGCGGCATGCCCACTTTCAGCCTTTTGCAAATCTCGCTCGATCAGACGATCGGGCGGGATTCTTTTTTGGAAACCGCCGGAGCGGCGGAAACCGTGGCGAAGGCGGACCTGGTGCAGTATTACCGGGACCTGTTCGGCATCGTGGTGTCCCGGCTCCCGCATGAGGATGCCGTGCGGATGAAGGCGGCGCTGGATGCGCGCGGGTTCCCGGTCGAGATCGTGGATGATGCGGAGCTTCCGCCGCTGCCGGCGGACTTCCAGGTGCAGCGGGTGGATGCGGACGGGGAGTGGCTGCGGTTCACGGACTCCATGGGACGGGTGACGTCCCGGGCGCTGGCGGATCTGGTTTTCCTTTCCGCCGGGCATGTCTCGAAGCTGAGGCCGAAGTCGGAAAACATCCTCAACCCGAACAACGGATGGAAGCGGAACGACCCGGAGACACGGATGGAGCGCACGTATCGGGAGGAAATGGAGAAGGAGTTCCGCATCGAGTTCTTTTTCTGGACGGAGCCGCAGCGGCTGAAGATGTCACTCGCCGCGGCGAAGGCGATCTTCGTGAAGGGGCGGTCGATCCAGCTCCACAAGCAGGAGGATCTCGCGGCTGGCATCGCCGAGCTGCGGGCACTGCTCCCGCCGGAGCGCGCGAACACCGGCATCCGCCAGCCGGACACGGCCTATCCCTCCCTGCGCGCGTATGAGGAGGAGATCCGCTGGCATTTCCACCGCATCGGGAAAGGCGGTTAGATCGAAGATGGAGCGCGGAATTCAGTCCGCTGGGATTCGCAGAGATAGGAGTCCAGTGCATACCAAGGATTGGAAATCCGAAGGCCCGAGCGAGTCATATTCAACGCAGATTAAGAGGATTAAACGGATTCCGCAGATTAAGAATAAGACGAAATCAGCGAGGGGTAAAAATAGCGCCAGCGGCGAATTGGAATCCGCGGAATCCTTCTTAATCCTTTAATCTGCGCTTAAAGAGGGCCGCCTTTCCCTAACAAGTATCCCCAGGCCTTGACGGTAGTGCCCTTCAGTTCGCTTGGTTTCGCAGGGACAGGTTCGAATGGGGCGGACTGAAGTCCGCGCTCCATCAGAGGTATGATAGATTCCTTGTGCGGATGAGGACACGGCTTAGGCTGGGCGGTGATGGCATTGATCAGTCCGGAGGTGATGGCTTGGCTAGGTATCGCGGGGGTGGCCACCCTCCATGTGCTGGGCCTGGTCCATGTCATCCATGCGGTGATGCACGTGCGCACGTCGCAGGGGACCATCGCGTGGGTGATTTCATTGCTGACGTTCCCCTACGTCGCCATCCCGCTGTACTGGCTGCTGGGACGGACGCGGTTCGAGGGTTACGTGAGGGCGCGCCGGAACGACGACAGCCGGATGAGCCGCCTGGCCGCCTCCATCTATGACAAGCTGGCCATCCGCGAGGTGGAGATCCCGCGGGACGATGCCTTCGCCCGCACCGCACGCTACCTGGGCGGGCTGCCCTTCACGCGCGGGAACTCGCTCAAGCTGCTCATCGACGGAGAGGAAACCTTCGAGGCCATCTTCTCCGCCATCCGGGCGGCGGAGCGGTATGTCTGCGTGAACTTTTACATCGTCAAAAGCGACCGCATCGGCATCAAGTTCCAGCAGCTCCTCATCGAGAAAGCGCGGCAAGGGGTGGACGTCTGGTTCCTGTTCGACGAGATCGGCTCCAGCAAGCTGCCCCGGCGTTACCTGCGGGAGCTGAAGGAGGCGGGGGTGCATTGTGAATCCTTTGGCACGAACCGGATGTGGTACTCCCGGCTGCAGTTGAATTTCCGCAACCACCGGAAGATCGTCGTGATCGACGGCGAGCTTGGCTTCATCGGCGGCATCAATGTGGGGGACGAATACCTCGGGCGGGCGCAGAAGTTCGGGAAATGGCGGGACACGCACCTGATGATGCGCGGCCCCACGGTGGAGGCGCTGCAGCTCGTGTTCCTGCAGGACTGGCACTGGGCGACGGACCATTTCCTGGACCTGACGTGGGAAAAGGAAGTGGAGGACGACGACCAGATCGCCGCGATCATCCCGACCGGCCCGGCGGACGAGCTGGACTCCTGGCAACTGATGGTGGCGGAGGCGGCGAACTCGTCCCGGGAACGGTTGTGGATCGCGTCCCCGTATTTCGTGCCGGATGAGGGGGTGATGACGGCGCTGCAGGCGGCGGCGATCCGTGGGGTGGATGTCCGGATCATGATCCCGAAACGGGCCGACCACCTGCTGGTGTGGCTTTCCGCGTTCACTTACTACGAGCAGTCGATTCCCTTCGGAGTGAAAATTTTCCGCTACCAGACCGGCTTTCTGCACCAGAAAGTGATGCTCATCGACGAACGGCTGGCGGCGGTGGGATCGGCGAACCTGGACAACCGGTCGTTCCGCCTGAATTTCGAAATCATGGCATTTTCTTCGGACAAAAAATTCATCCGGGAAGTGACGGAGATGCTGGAGCAGGACTTCCGGAACTGCGCGGAGGAGACGGTGGAGGACTTCACCCGCAGGCCGTTCCACTTCCGGGTGGGGGCGCGGTTGGCGAAGTTGCTGGCACCGGTGCAGTGAGGAGAAATTTCCGGGGGGTGGCTGAGGAAATCTCTCGCGCCGGGGAAATTCGTGCTAATAGTGCGGATGGAGCCGGGTGCGGATGCGTGTCCGGCTTCCACGCTAAAACCAAAGAAAACAACCGAACCCAAATGAAAGCCACCAACGCACTCGTTGCAGCCGCCGTCGCCGGAGTCCTCGCCGCCGGTTCCAACGTCGTCACCGCCGCCCCTCTCCAGGAGAAGGCCGTCGCCGCTGAGAAGAAAAAGGACGACTGCCCGAACAAGGACAAGAAGGAGAAGGACGACTGCCCCGGCAAAAAGAAAGAGGAGAAGAAGAAGGAAGGCACCCTCATCGCCGGCAAGGACAAGAAGGACAAGGATGACTGCCCCGGCAAGAAGAAGGAAGAAGAGAAGAAGGGCACCATTCTCTGATTTTCACGGAGACCCCGCGGCGCGCCACCGTGCCGCGGGGTTTCTTTTTTCCCGGAACCACCAACAGGGATGAGTGCGTCGAAATTCACCGGCGGAGTGGAGCTTGCCACGGGCATCGGCCTGCGGGTGCCGCACTACCAGCACATCCTTTCTGAGAAACCCGCGGTCGGGTGGTTCGAGATCATTTCGGAAAACTACATGGTGGAGGGCGGGCGCGCGCTGGAGGTTCTGGACATGATCCTGGAGCAGTACCGCGTGGTGCAGCACGGGGTTGGCCTGTATCCGGGAAATGCGGGCGGCGTGAGCAGGGACCACCTGCAGCGGCTGAAGCGGCTGGTCCGCCGGACGAAGACGCCATGGGTGTCCGACCACCTTTGCTGGGGCAGTGTGGATGGCCGCATGAGCCATGACCTGCTGCCCATCCCTTTCACTTTCGAGGCGGCGCGGAAAACGGCGGAGAACCTGAAGATGGTGCAGGACTTCCTGGAAACGCCGCTGGCGATGGAGAACGTGAGCAGCTACGGCGAGTTCAACGGCAACGAGATGACCGAGTGGGAGTTCCTCGCGGAGGTGTGCGAGCTGGCGGACGTCGGCATCCTGCTCGACGTGAACAACATCTACGTTTCCTCCATCAACAACGGGTTCGACCCGCTGGAGTATGTCAATTTCGTGCCGCCGGAGCGGGTGGCGCAGATCCACATCGCGGGGCACTCGCGGTATGAACGGTTCATCGTGGACACGCATGACCACCCGGTGATCGATCCGGTGTGGAAGCTCTATGAACGCGCCATCGAGCGATGCGGGCATGTGGCCACCTTGCTGGAGTGGGACGGGCGGATCCCGTCGTTCGAGGAGGTGTGGACGGAGGCGCGGAAGTCGGAAACATGGCGGGCCTCCGCGATGGAGAAGAGGGGGGATCATGAAGCCGCTTGATGAACTGCAGCGCGAGTTTTTCGCCGCCATCCAGATGCCGCTGCGTGGCACCAGCCGGGAAAGCACTGAACTGACGCCGAACGATGACGGCCATGCTGAGGAGTTCCTGGCCAAGGCACGGGAACTGATGAAGCCGGGCGAGAACCTTTCCTCCGAGGAGCGGCTGGAGCTTTACCACCGACAGTATTGGTTCCGGGTGCTGGACTCCGTGGCTGAGGATTTTCCGGTGCTGCGGAAGATGGCGGGGGAGCAGGTGTTCTGGGACCTGATGGAGGCTTACATGGTGGCCTGTCCGTCCGGCAGTTTCACGCTGCGGCACCTCGGGCGGAAGATGCCGGAGTTCGTCGCGGGCTGGGAGGTGCTGGATGAAACGGAGCGGCGGTGGTTTTCCGCGCTCGCACGGATCGAGTATGCCTACATGGAAATTTTCGAAGCGGCGGACTGGGAGCCGGTCGCGCCGGAAGACCTGGCCACGGCGGTGCTGGGCCTGCAGCCGCATGTCATCCTGCTGGAACTGCCGGTGCCCGCTGACCTGTGCGAGGAATGGGAATCATTCACGCCGGTGGAGGAAGCCGTGACGCGGCTGGCCGTCTGGCGCGGGGAAAACCGCGGGCGGCTCCAGTGCCGTCTGGATGATGTGGAGTACGAGCTGTTGGAGCGGCTGCGGAAGGGCGGCACGCTGGAGGGTGTGTTCGCCGAACCCGCGAGCCGTGAACCGGAGCCGGAGGAAATTTCCGCATGGTTCGCCGCCTGGCAGGCGCGGGGATGGATCGCCACCGCGCCGGAGGGAGATGTGATCGATTTCATGCCAGCGAGGAAGCAGGCGGTGGAGGAGATGGACTGGAACGGCCTCGACAAGATGGGCTCGCAGGCCGTGGCGATGGGGGAGGAGTAAGGAGGGTGGACATTGCGGCAGAGCCGCTATGTCCGCTTCGCTCCCATTCTTGTCCACCGGCGGCATTGGCGAATCATCAAAGATTCACCGCAAAGACGCAAAGGACGCGAAGAATGCGCAAAGATTCCATGTGGACCTCTTCAAGTTCGCATTGCTCGGAGGATTCGCGGTCAGCCTTCTTCTCTTCCCTGAAAACTGAACACTGAAAACTTTTCCTTCTTTTTTGCCAATGCCGCCGGAGGACAGGAGTGCGGGGGAGATATGCCGCTCAGAACTCCGGCGGGCCGTTGAGCTTCTCACATTTCTCGGGCTGGCCTTCGATGAAATCGACGACCTGCTTCTGGGCGCGGAGCTTTTCTTGGAGCTTTGCGACGGGGACGCTGTGAGCGTCACCGTTGCCCTTGGCGGCCATGGAGGCGGCGATGCCCGCGGCGTGGCCGGTGATCATCCACACGCTTTCCAGACGCAGGGTGCAGAAGGCGACATGGGTGTAGCTGGCGGCACCGGGGACCAGCAGGTTGGACGCCTGCGCGGCTTTGGGGATGATGGCGCGGTAGGGGATCTGGTAGGCGTAGCCTAGACGCCAGATGCGGCCTTCGTTGACGAACTCAGTTTCGGAAAGGGCCACACGCTGGACGTGGTGGCTGTCGATGAAATGGCTGCTGATGCCGATGCTGTCTTCCTTCCGCCGTTCATCCTGCACGTCCTGCTGGCGGACGACATACTCGCCGCGCATGCGCCGTGCCTCGCGGACGTAGAGCTGGTAGGGGATGTTGCCGTTGTCCTTGAACTCGTCCATGTGCAGGCCGATGGACTTCGCCTCGTCACGGATGTTGGCGGGCACGGCCTCATCGTTGCGGAGGAAGTGGATCAGCCCGAGCGAGTATTCCATGTGGTCGTCGAAGATCTCCTTTCGCTTTTCATAGGAAGCATCCGCCCATTCGAACTGCCCGCCAAAGTGGCCGAGCGAAAAGATGGCGGCCTGGCGGTTGTTCATCTCGAACTTGCCGTTGCGGCGCTTGTAGGGGTCGATGATGTCCTTGAAAGTGGTCTTCTCCCCGGCGGCGGTGCGTTCCTTCAGCCAGTTGGCGAGGATGGTGTAGCGCTTCGCGTCATACTTCTCCGGCTCCGGAAACGGCACCTGGAGGGCGGGGTCGCGGGCGATGGTGAAGCGGAAGTTGTAGTTCATCGGCGCGGGGTGGGCGTCACCTTCCCTCAGGTTCTTCGCCCATGCGGAGATGCCGGGGAGCAGCTTGCCGTCGGCATCGACGGTCGGGGCCTTGCGCGGCGTCTTGTCAAAGCGGATGCCGGCGGCTTCTTCGCCGAACTCCGACTTCGCCTCACGGCCGATGCGGTAGTCCACTCCGGCGCGCGCCATGAGGTCGCCTTCGTAGCTGGCGTCGATGAACACCTTCGCTGAAATGACGGACCCATCCGTGAGGGTGACGGAGGTGATGCGCGCGCCGTCCTTCGCCACCTTGTCCACCGGGGAGCCGTAGCGGATCTCGATGCCCGCGTTCTTCAGCATGGTGTCATAGACCTGCTGGGCGACGCTGGACTCGAAGTAGTATTCGGGCTTGTCACCCTTGCCGTAGTGTTTGCCCAGCTCGCGGTAGAACTCGTCGGCGAATCCGCCGATGGTCCACTTCAGCATGTGCTCGGACTCGGCGGTGTTGATGCCGCTGGTGGAGAGGCCGCCGACGTGCTTTTCCGGCTCGATGAGGATGACCTTCGCGCCCTCACGGGCGGCGGTGATGGCGGAGGCGATGCCGCAGGGAACACCGCTGTAGACCAGCACGTCGGTCTCCGTTTTCTGCTGGGCGGCTGCGGCCGCGATGCCTGCGGCGGTGAGGAGGGCGAGGGTGTTTCTCATGGGTTTCAGGGTGGGTCAGTCGGGTCTGAGGATGCCGCGCTTGAGTGCTTCGGCGGTGGCTTCGGCCCGGGTGGATACGCCGAGTTTCTGGTAAATCTGATGAAGATGTTGCTTCGCCCCCTCCGCGCTGAAGCCGAGGATGGCGCCGATCTCCTTGTTGGTCAGGCCTTTCGAGACCAGATCCAGCACCTCGAGCTGGCGTGCGGAAAGTCCGGGCTGCTTCGCCCGCTCCGCGGCGAGCCGGGCGATGGGCTGGGGCAGCCAGCGGTTTCCGGCGAGCACGGCGTGGATGGCGGCCAGCAGGTCCGGGCGTTTCGACTCCTTCAGCAGGTAGCCGCGCACCCCGGCCTGGAGGGCGCGGTGGATGTCCTCCTCGCTCTCGAAGGTGGTGAGGATGAGGATGCGCGCGTCCGGAAATTCCCTGAGGATGCGGGCGGCGGCTTCCACGCCGTCGATGCCGGGCATGCGGAGGTCGAGCAGGGCGACATCCGGCCGGGCTTCACGGTAGCGGGTGACGGCTTCCTCGCCGCTCTCCGCGGTGGCGGAGATTTCGATTTCCGGTTCGAGGGAAAGCAGCGTGGTGAGGCCGGCAAGGACGATCGCGTGATCATCCGCGAGCAGGAGGCGGATGCGTTTTTTCATGAATCTTCGGACATCGGTGAGATGGGGACGGTGGCGGTGACGGTGGTGCCGCGGGGAGAGGATCTGATGGTGAAGGTGCCGCCGAGGCGCTGGATGCGGTTGCGCATGGAACTGAGGCCGAAGTGGCCGTCGGTGGGGCCGGGGGCCCGGCTGGGGTCGAAACCGGAACCATCATCCCAGACGCGGAGGAGCACACCACCTTCGTCGGGCAGGAGGGAGACGGTGACCGTTTCCGCACCGCCGTGGCGGATGGCGTTGTGGATGGCTTCCTGACCCACCCGCAGGAGGTGGGAGCGGGTCCTTTCCGGCAGGGCGGGAAGGTGTTCCGGGGCGTCGATGCGAACCTCGCAGGTGTGCTCTGCGGAGACCTCTTCCGCGATGGAGCGGAACGCCCCGCCCAGGTCCTGGTTGAGCAGCACGCTGGGGGTCAGGTCCCAGACGGCCCGGCGGAGATCCTCACGGCTGCGGTCCAGCAGGCGGCGGGCGAGTTCCCGGTGGGAGGTGGCGGTGGTGTCATCCATCGAGTCCGCGATTTCCATCTGCAGCGCCGCACCGGAGAGCGTCTGGGATAGCGTGTCGTGCAGGTCGGCGGCGAGCCTGGACCGTTCTGAGACGAGGAGCTGCGTGTCATGCCTGGCGCGGATCTCCCGGACCAGCATGGCGCTGCGGACGGCCACCCGCCGCCGCAGGGCGACCACCCACAACAGGGACAGGCCGAGGATGAAAAGGATGACGGCGATGACCATGGCCAGCCGTGCGGGCGTCCACCATGGGGGCGCGGAAAGCATCCGGATGTCCGCCATTTCCGCAAGGTGGATCTCCACGCCGTCGAGCCGGATGGCGAACTTGCGGGCGGTCTCCCCGAGCTGGTAGTGGCAGACGCCGGTGACTTCCAGGACCGCCCCCTTCCGGAGATCCTGCGGAATCTGGGTGCCTGCACGCATCAGCACGTCGAACGTGCTGCCGTTCCATTCCAGTTTCAGCATCGGATTGTCGTCCCGCCGGGTGATTTCCATCAGGGAGCCGGTCACGCGCACACGGTGTGCTTCACGGTCAGCCGTGCCGGCCTCCACCTTCAGGCGGCTGATTTCGACTTCCTCCGCTGCGGGCAGCCTGCCTGGTGTGACATTGGAAAACACCGCCTCGTCCAGGAAGATCCGCCCACCTTCCGCAGAGGAAAAACCAGCGACATCCACCTCGTCCCCGACCTGGAAACGCGTCTCTCCGGCGGGGATGGCGCGGATGGCCCCGCCGTTGCCCTGGACAACGACCATTTCACCGGGCCAGTTGAGCGTGACGACGCCGTGGAGCTTTTCCCGGCGGGCGTCGAATCCCTCCGGGTGGGAGGAAACCAGCTTTCCGAATTCCGTGAGGGGGATGTCGGTGGGATTCCGTGTGCCATCCAGCACCTCCACCTGTGCGGCATCATGGACGCCGATGAAGATGGAGTAGGGCTGGAGGTTCACGCTGGTCCAGGCCAGCGCGGTGCCGCGCACGCGCACCCGGGTGTCCGGCGTGAGGCGTGAGATGGTGTCATCATCAAAGCGGGCGATCCTGACGGCAAGGCGCTGGTCCGGCGGGCCGAGGTCGAGGACCAGCCGGTGGGGGTTGAGATCCCGCTCGATGCGGGTGCTGCGGATCACCCCGCTGAACTCGACGTAGGAAAAGACACCCGCCCCGCCGAGCAGGGACTGGGGGGTGACGGGCAGCGGCGCCGGAAGCCCCACGATGGGGCCGGGCTTCATCTGGGTGACGCTGATCCGCGGCGCCGGTGGAGGGTCGATCACCGTGTACCCCTCGATCTCGATCTCCTGCCCGGGTTGCAGGGACTGGGTCATGGGGATGGCGGTCTGCACGTCCGCGATGAAGCCGCCGGTGCTGTCCTGCATGGCGAAGTCATTGAACTCGTCCCCGCGCTTGTAGGTGATGACGCCGCGGATCTTCACCTGCCGGGGCAGCAGCGTCTCCGCGCGGGTCAGCCGATGGAGTTCCTTCGCCTCCGTGATGACCGGCAGCGGTGCCACAGGCTGGGCCTGGAGCGCACCCGCGATGGCGGGGATGACCAGGAAATGGAAGCGGCGGGACATTCGGCGGATGAGATGTTACGTTGCAGGAAAGCGGATGATGACCGGTATTTCACTAACCGTCCGGGCAGTGGACGGGCCCCGGAGGAGGCGGTTTCATTTCTGTGGGCGGAATGAACTTTACCGTTCCTTCGGGCCCGACGGTAAGGCAAAATGATTCCTTTCCGGTCATTCATCCGAAACCCCTGGCTACCACCATCATGAAATCCATCATCCATTTTTCCCCGCTGGCCGCACTGGCTCTCCTCGCCGTTTCCCCCACCGCCCAGGCCGCTGACAACATCGCCACCAACGGTGATTTCGAAAAGGCGGCCGCCGCCGGAGAGTGGCCCGAAGGCTGGGGCAAACCGAAAGCCGGTGGCGAATGGGGCAAGGAAGGGACGAACCGCTTCCTCTCCCTGAAGTCCACCACGCCGGGGGAGATGGTGATGCTGTACCAAGAGTTCAAGATTCCCGCCGGGACGAAGAAGCTGGAGGTCTCCTGGAAGCAGCGCGTGACCGGCCTGAAGCGCGGCGCGCAGCCGTGGTTCGACGTGCGCATCATGCTGGAGTGGGCGAATGCCGACCGGGTGAAGATCTCCGGCAAGCCGAAGGCGCCGAACGTGGCGAAGGACACCACGGGATGGGAGGAGAAGAGCATCACCATCGATGTGCCGGAATACGCGGCGTTCCTCCAGTTCATGCCCAGCCTGTTCCAGGTGGAGGCGGGGACCTTTGATCTGGATGACATCGTGGTGAAAGCCGTCGATGCCCCGGCTGCGGACGGGCAGTGAGGGATGATAAGGCGGACCCTCCATGGCGCTGCCGCGTGATGGAGGGTGCCCGGGCATTGCGCCAGCTTATGGAGTGCGGCGGCCCTCCGCCGCTTTGGGGGTGGATGGCACCTGCCGGACGATGTGGGGGAAACCACCACGTCGCAACTTGCGGATGGCATCTTCACTTTGGGGAACGCCGTGCCCGTGACTGATAGCGGCAGAAGACTGCCGCACTCCATGACGCTGCCGCGTGTGGGGAGGATCCCCCGCGGGGGGCGCCGAAAGATCGCTTGTCGATGCGGGGAAGAACGGATGGCATGGGCCAATCCCATGAAACTCCTGCTCGCTGCCTTTCTGCTGTGCTCGTCGCTCGCCGCATCCGCGCGGGAACTATCCCTGCTGGGGAAAGAGAACCTCGCGGCGTGGTGCATTGTTCCTTTCGATTCGGAGAAACGTGGTCCGGTGGAGCGCGCGGAGATGCTGAACCGGCTGGGCATCACGAAGATGGCCTACGACTGGAGGGCGGAACACCTGCCCACCTTCGACGCGGAGGTGGAGGCGATGAAATCCCACGGCGTCGAGATCAGCGCGTGGTGGATGTCCCGCGGGAAGGACGAGGCGAACCGGCGCATCTTTGACGTCGTCTCCCGCCACCAGATCCACCCGCAGCTCTGGGTGCTGGTCGATGAACCGAAGGTGGACGGCCAGGAGGCGAAGGTGAAGGCGGCGGCGGAACAGATCCGCCCGATCGCGGAGGAAGGGAAGCGGCTGGGCTGCAAGGTCGCGCTCTATAACCACGGCGGCTGGTTCGGCGAGCCGGAGAACCAGCTTGCGGTCATCAGGGAACTGGGGATGGAGAACGTGGGCATCGTCTATAATTTCCACCACGCGCACGGGCATATGGAACGGTTCCCGGAGCTGTTCGCGGCGATGAAGCCGCACCTGCTCGCACTGAACCTGAACGGGATGGTCCGTGATGGTGACAAGGAGGGGAAAAAGATCCTGCCCATCGGTGCGGGGGACCGTGAGCAGGAGATGATCGAGGTGGTGCTGGCCAGCGGCTGGAAAGGCCCGGTGGGCATCTTGTGCCATCTCGACCAGGATGCGGAGGTGATCCTGAAGGGGAACCTCGACGGGCTGGAGAAGGTGCGTGCGGCTCTGGGAAAGGCGGAGTGATTATCCGGTAGCGTCATCCTTTGGTAGCGGAACGGCTGCGCCGTTACGGCTGGGTGGACGGGTGAGGCCTTCCGGTGCCGGTTGGTGATGGATGGCGTCCTTTCCCATGCGGAGTCGTGGGGAGGAGGGTGGATTTCCCTAACCGTCATGGCGCAGCCA
This sequence comes from Luteolibacter sp. SL250, assembly GCF_026625605.1. Lineage (NCBI taxonomy): Bacteria > Pseudomonadati > Verrucomicrobiota > Verrucomicrobiia > Verrucomicrobiales > Verrucomicrobiaceae > Luteolibacter > Luteolibacter sp. SL250. The sequence continues at coordinate 159,053 of NZ_CP113054.1, read as the reverse complement.
TGACGCTACCTTTCAGAGGAAGATCCGCCCGAGCTTCGGAGCGACGTGGCCGGAGGCGGTGTAGAGCAGGCCGCGCAGGTTCTCCAGCAGGCGGCGCGCGGCAAGACTGTCACGGCAGAGCGCGCGGATGACGTGGAGATTTCCCGGCAGCGGACCGTGGCCGAGATAGGTGTCATCCCCGCCGAGGGCGTCGAGTTCCGCCGCAGGCCAGTAGTTTGAGAAATCCCCGGCGGCATAGACGGAGAGATAGTGGGCGGCGGGGAACTTCGCCTTCAGTGCTTCCAGGCTGTGGGTGGAGGGATCGAGATCGTAACGCTCGCGGGAAATGAGGGAGTCGTCCACATGCAGGTCCAGTTCCCACCGCAGGTTGCGGTAGGCAAAGACCTCGCCCATCGCCACCCGGCCAGGGGCGATCCAGTCGAACAGCAACAGTGAGGCCTCCGGATGGAGGTGGATGTCCGTCTTCTGGAAATAGCTCGCGCCCGCGTGGGGGATGAACGGCTCCGGAATCCACTCCAGGAAGCCGTCTTTCTCCACCTCGAACCGCTGCAGGTTGTGGGCAGCCTTTCCCGTGCGGGTGGGATAGACGCGGGAGGAGGACGGCGTGCTCAGCACCAGCCGCGCGCCCGCGCCGACGGAGACGTCGCACTCCAGCAGGTCACCGTCGAAGAATCCAGCGGTAGGATTGACGATGGTTTGCACCACGCAGCCCGCATCCAGGTGGGACTTGCTGAGGTGGATGGGCGCGCGGAAGCTCTGGCGGGAGATGTATGGGACGCCGTCCGCCCGCGCCTCGCAGCGGAGCTGGAGGTGGCCGGTGAGGGCGGTGTTGGTGACTGGGAGCATCTTTACGGAGCGCGGACTTCAGTCCGCATCTTTGGTGGGTGGGGCCGTTGCCGGAGAAAGATGCGGACTGAAGTCCGCGCTCCATTCCATGCCGGCGGAGCCCAGAGGCCATTCGGATGGATGTTGGCAAAGCCCTGCCTTCACGGGGTTGTTACGGATGTAGGCGATGGAATTGTAGTAGTGGTCGAAGTCGCGGATGAAGCGATCATGGTAGTAGGGATACCAAAGGGTTCCTGACCTGCCGACCGCCTTGTTGATCCGGGCCGACGAGGCTCCTTTCCATCGTTGCAGGGTGGAACCAAGTGAATGGGATGGGAGCAGTTTGACCAACACATGCACGTGGTTCGGCATGATGCACCATTCGATCAATTTGTAGCTTTCGGTATGCCCGGAGATGAGGATTTCCTGAAGGATGTGTCCGTGATTGCGAAGGATGCAGGAGCCATGGCCTGAATCTTCGTAGCGGGCGATGCGTTTGCGGAGTTCTTTGGCGGCCTGCTCGACGATGGATCGGTCCGGGTGTTCCAGCAGCGAGGCGAGTTCGGCTTTCCAGGAGATGACCACGCTGTCTGGCAGTGCGTCACCCAAGCGGAAGGTGATGGCTTGCAAAGATCCATCGAAATCCCAGTGGGGCAAATAACCCCGGTCATGGATGCCTTTGTGGGACATGGCTTGTTGGAAGCTATCGGTGTGTCGCCGGTGATGGAAGAGGAAGATGCGGACTGAAGTCCGCGCTCCGTCACACGAACAAATACTCGTGCTTCAGCCAGTGGATGAGGTCGTCCTTTCCTTTCTCGGACTTGAGGTCCGCGAAGAGGAAGGGCCGGTCGCCGCGCTGGATCTTCGCGTCGCGGGCCATGACACCGAGGTCCGCGCCGACGTAGGGTGCCAGCTCGGTCTTGTTGATGAGCAGGAGGTCGCTGGTGCGGATGGCGGGGCCACCCTTGCGCGGGATCTTGTCACCTTCGGCGACGTCGATGACGTAGATGTAGGCATCGACCAGCTCGGGTGAAAAGGTGGCGGAGAGGTTGTCGCCGCCGCTCTCGATGAGGATGAGCCGGAGATCCGGGTGGCGGTTCTCCAGATCGACCACGGCGGCCATGTTCATGCTGGTGTCGTCACGGATGGCGGTGTGCGGGCAGCCGCCGGTCTCCACGCCGATGACGCGGTCGGCGGGCAGGACGTTGGCGCGCAGCAGGAACTCGGCGTCCTCGCGGGTGTAGATGTCGTTGGTGATGACGGCGAGGGAGATCTCATCCTTCAGCCACTGGCTGAGGCGGAGGACGCACATGGTCTTTCCGGAGCCGACGGGACCGCCCACGCCGAGGCGGAACGGACGGCGCTTGGTCTCAGGAGATGAAGAGTCGGTGGTTGGCGCGGGCATGGCGGAGTGAGGAGATTTCGAGGAGCGGGTTGAACCAACCGTCGGCGGGTTGGGTGAGGGAGTGGTCGATCTTTTCCCCCAGCTTCGCGAGGGTGTTGCGGGAGATCTTCTGCACCGCGGTCTGGCCGATGCGCATGAGCTTCATGGACGCGGCGGTGAGGCTGGCGACGGTCTGGAAGCCGAATGCGCGCGCGGCCTGCTCCACCGGCAGCGAGGACAGCTCCAGCGCGGTGACGACGAGGTGGTGGCAACGCGGGCTGGCGGCGCGGATTTCCGCGATGAGCGGCGTGGGATCGAGCTGGTGGAGAAGATCGAGCCGCTGGGAGCCGATGCGGCGGGAGGCGTCCCGCAGCTCGTGGGGGATGCGCCAGGCGTCGAGTTCGGTGTCGAGCGCGAGCAGCGCGGGGACATCCCCGGAGACAGCGGCGGCGTGGGCGGTGACGAAGTGCGGAATCTCGAAGGTGAGGAGGTTCGGCAGCACCTGGTTTTCGAGGAATGTCTCCAGGTCGGCCCCGGTCTTCACGACGCCGCACTCCACCAGTTCCTCCAACCCGAAGGAGTGGGCGTAGGAGCCGGAGGGATAGGCGGTGTCATTCGCCTGCAGCAGCCACAGCCATGGGTCAGGGTGCATGGGCCATGGCTTTCATGGGGGTGAAGACGACCTCCGGCTCGGTGAAGGGCCAGCCTTCGCGTTCGAGCAGTTGCTTCATCGCCTCGTCATGGAGGATGCGGATGCAGTCGGGCAGGATCTGCGCGGGCATGTGGAGGTTGCCGGACTTCCAGCCAACGAGCGCGGCCTGCTCCGGGGAGGTGATGGGGATTTCATACACCACCTCCGGGAGCTGGCGGACGATGTAGTCCTTCCCATCCGCATGGTGGATGACGCAGCCGTCGGTCAGGCGCGACTCCAGGTCGAAGCCGAACTCGGTGCCGTCTTCCGCCTCACCGCGCCAGCGGCGCTTGAGGAACTGGCGGCGTTCCGCGGAAAGCGTGATCTGGTCTGCGGGCGGAAGCGAAGAGGCCTCCGTGAGCGGGCGGTGGATGAGATGCACGGGTAGGTTTGTCAGAAAAGAAAGTACCGCTGGGCCAGAGGCAGTTCGGACATCGGTTCGCAGCGGAGTGCCTTCCCGTCGGCGGTGACGGTATAGGTCTCCGGATCGACGGTGATGTCGGGCTGGGCGTTGTTGAACGGAAGGTCCGCCTTGGTGACGGTGCGGCAGCCCTTCACGGCGACCAGACGCTTCTTCAGCCCCAGGTGGTCGAGTCCGCCGTCCTCCAGCGAGCACTGGCTGACGAAGGTGACGGAGGTGGAGTGGATGGCCTTTCCGAACGCGCCGAACTGCGGGCGGTACATCATCGGCTGCGGGGTGGGGATGGAGGCGTTCGGGTCGCCCATGTTGGCCCACGCGATGAGGCCGCCTTTCAGGATGGTCTCCGGCTTCGCGCCGAAGAACGCGGGCTTCCAGACGACGAGGTCCGCGAGCTTGCCCACCTCGATGCTGCCGACCTCATGGGCGATGCCGTGGGTGAGCGCGGGGCAGATGGTGTATTTGGAAACGTAGCGCAGCGCGCGGAAGTTGTCGGCGGCGGGGTGGTCCGCGCTTTCCAGCGGGCCGAACTGGACCTTCATCTTGTGCGCGGTCTGCCAGGTGCGGGTGATGACCTCGCCGATGCGGCCCATGGCCTGGCTGTCGGAAGACATCATGGAGATGGCCCCCAGGTCGTGCAGCAGATCCTCCGCGGCGATGGTCTCCGGGCGGATGCGGCTTTCGGCGAAGGCGACGTCCTCCGGGATGCGGGAGTCCAGGTGGTGGCAGACCATCAGCATGTCCAGGTGCTCGTCGATGGTGTTGACGGTGAACGGACGCGTCGGGTTGGTGGAGGAGGGCAGGACGTTGGACTCCCCGCAGACGCGGATGATGTCCGGTGCGTGGCCGCCACCGGCACCCTCCGAGTGGTAGGTGTGGATGGTGCGTCCGGCGAAGGCGGCGAGCGTGGTTTCAAGGAACCCGGCCTCGTTGAGCGTGTCCGTGTGGATGGCCACCTGGACGTCCAGTTCATCCGCGACGGAAAGGCAGGTGTCGATGGCGGCGGCGGTGGTGCCCCAGTCCTCATGGAGTTTCAGGCCGATGGCGCCGGCCTTCACCTGCTCTCGCAGCGGGTCCATGGAGGAGCAGTTGCCCTTGCCGAGAAAGCCGATGTTGACGGGAAAGGCGTCCGCGGACTCCAGCATGCGGTGGATGTTCCAGATGCCGGGTGAGCAGGTGGTGGCATACGTGCCGTGGGACGGTCCGGTGCCGCCGCCGATGAGGGTGGTGACGCCGCTGGCGATGGCGTGCTCGATCTGCTGCGGACAGATGAAGTGGATGTGCGTGTCGATGCCGCCCGCGGTGATGATGCAGCCTTCCCCGGCGATGACATCCGTGCCCGCGCCGATGACCATGGTGATGCCGTCCTGCAGCAGCGGATTCCCCGCATGGCCGATGCCGGCGATGCGGCCACGCTTGATGCCGATGTCCGCCTTGATGACGCCGTGCGCGGCGTCGAGGATGAGCGCGTTGGTGATGACCAGATCGAGCACCTCTTCATCCGTGGCCAGCGGGTGCTGGGCCATGCCATCCCGGATGACCTTTCCGCCGCCGAATTTCACCTCGTTGCCGTAGCCGCCGTTCTCCGCGATGAGGTCGCGCTCGACCTCGATGAAGATCTCCGTGTCGCCCAGCCGCACCTGGTCGCCCACCGTCGGGCCGAACATGCCGGCGTAGTTCCTGCGTGTCTGTTTCATGGATCGAGCGGTCCGTTGACGAGGTTGTTGAGGCCGTGGACGATCCTCTGCCCGGCGAAGGCGACGAGCGGCACCTCCCGCGTGTCGCCCGGCTCGAAGCGGACGGCGGTGCCGGCGGGGATGTTGAGTCGGAAACCGCGTGCGGCGTCGCGGTCAAAGGCGAGCTGGTCATTCACCTCCATGAAATGGAAATGACTGCCCACCTGCACGGGGCGGTCGCCGGTGTTGGCGACGGCGAGGGTCTTCGTGGCCAGGCCGGGATTGAGATCCAAGTCGGGAGCGCCTGCCGGGGTGATGATTTCTCCGGGGATCATCGTACGGGGTTGTGGACGGTGACGAGCTTGGTGCCATCCGGGAAGGTGGCCTCCACCTGGATGTCGTGGATCATTTCCGGGATGCCTTCCATGACCTCGTCGCGCTTCACCAGGGTGGTGCCGTAGCTCATGAGTTCGGCCACGGACTTCCCGTCGCGGGCGCCTTCGAAGATCTCCGCGGTGATGAGGGCGATGACCTCCGGGTAGTTCAGCTTCACCCCGCGGTCGCGCCTGCGCCGGGCGAGATCCGCGGCGACGACGACCAGCAGTTTCTCCTGTTCGCGCGGTGAGAGGTGCATCAGATCGCGTGGATGAGGGATGCGGTGCCCGCGGCGAGCAGGGCGGCCCCGGCGATGCGCGGCACCAGCGGCTGGCGGAGGCGGGAGGTAGCGGCGTGCAGCAGGACACCCACGGCGACCAGCATGCCCGTGCCGAGGATGAAGCCGGTGGCATACGGCAGGAAGGGTGCGCCCGCGGCGGCCTCCGCGCCATGGGCGAAGCCATGGACGGCACCTGCCAGGCACAGGGCGACGGCTAGCGGCGCGGCTTTCAGGTATCTGCCGATGAGGACGGCGGCACCGGCGGCCAGCAGCGTGCAGGAAAGGGCGATCTCCAGGAACGCACCGCCCTGCAGGCCGCGTCCGGTCCATGCGCCGATGGCCAGCGCGGCCAGGAAGGCGGAGGGTAGCGCGGCTTTCGCCTTGGGAAAGGAAAAGATCAGCCACCCGGCGGCCACTGCCAGCAGCAGGTGGTCCATGCCCGTCGCGGGGTGCAGCAGCCCTGCGGTGAAGGCGTCGAACTCATCCTCTTCCCCCGGCGGGTGGTAGTGGCCGGGGTGGGCGGAGGCGATGGCCGGGAGAAGCCCGAGCACGCCCGCACTGGCGGCGGCGAAGCTCCGGGATGGGGAAAATTTCAGCGGGTTCATGGAACGGACTGACAACCATGAGCATGGCACATGCCAAGGATGGCCGATTCTGCGGCGGGGGCTCCATCGATACGCTGGCCTGCGCCCCTCCCGTCACTTCGACATGCCGGAGATGGTGGAGAAGATGGCGTTGATCATCAGGTAGGCCATGGTGCCGATGAGGCCGGCCATGATGATGAGGACGGTGGGCATGATGAGCGCCATGATGCGCTGCAGGTCCTTGTCCAACTCCTTGTCGTAGCGTTCCGCGGCGCGGCGCAGGGAGAGGTCGATCTTTCCGGTCTGCTCGCCGACGGCGATCATGTCGATGAGCAGCGGCGGGAACGCGCCGGAGCGGATCATCGACTTGGAAAAGGAACGTCCGTCGCCCACCTGGTCGATGACGGTGTTCAGGTAGCCGCGCAGGGAGCGGTTCTGGGTGGCGTCCCGGGACAGCTCCAGCGCCCGGTGGAGGGGCAGGCCGTTGCCGACAAGGTTGGCCATGGTTTCCAGGAACTGGACGTAGAAGCGGCTGGAAATGACCGGCCCGACGAGCGGCAGTTGCAGCTTGATGCGGTCCCACGCCGGCTTGTTCGCCTCGTTGTCCTTCCACGCCTTGAAGAAAATGCCCAGGGCGATCATGGCGATGATCATGACCAGCCACCACTTTTTGAGGAAATCCGCGGCGCCGATGAGGATGACCGCGCCGATGGGGATCTTTCCGCCCGGGGTGCTCTCGATCAGCTCCGTGAGCTGCGGGATGAGGATGGTGACGAAGACGATGGACACGCCGATGCCGGCGAGGACGAGGAAGGCGGGGTAGATCATCGCCAGGATGAGCCGCGCCTGGAGTTCCGCCAGCGTCTTCAGATAATGGGCCTGCCGCTTCAGGATGTCATCCAGCGCGCCGGATGCCTCCCCTGCGGCGGCGAGAGAGCAGTAGAGCGGGCCGAAGGAAGGGCTGGCCTTCTTCAGCGCCACGGAGAAGTTCACACCGTCCCGGACGATCTGGCGGATCTTGAAGGAAACAGCCTTCAGGTTGCCCAGCTCCTGGCGTCCTTCCATCGACTTCAGGGCGGGTTCCAGTTGCAGGCCCGCGCCCAGCATGTCGGACAGTTCCTCGGTGAAGAGGATGACCTCCTGGCGCTTCAGCTTCACCGGGCCGTCGGGGATCTTTTCCTCCTCGGCCGCCTTCGCGGCGGGCTGGCGCAGGGCGGGTGCCTCCTCCTTCGCTTTCTTTCCTTTCGCCTTGGCGGCGGCGGGAGCGGCGGCGGCGGACTCCCGCAGGTTCACCGGTTGCAGGCCCTTCTTGTCCAGCAGGCGCAGCGCCTCCGGACGGTCGGTCGCATCGATCTCGCCGGTGGTGACGGATCCGTTGGCGGCAAGGGCTTTGTAGGAGAAGACGGGCATGTGCCGGTTGGGGGCTATTCGTTAAGGGTTATCGGCGGTTCGGGTTCAAGGAGTCTTGGGCTTCGAGAAAACCAACGAAAAGTTTCCGTGAGCTTCGTGAGCCATGGTGACGATCAGATACTGCATCGAATCTTGGCGATAAATCTTTGAAGCCCGATTGCCATCATTGGTGATTGAAAAGGCTTTGGCACTGTCCGCTGTCGCACTCGTCAGGTGCGCCACATAAACGGCATCGGTCCGATCTGTTCCAACGGTCTCTTCATACTTCCATCCCTTTTGCTCCCACTTTGCGATCTCCCGGGAGACGTTGTTCCTGGAGTTGCAACCCACGGATACCAACGCGACGATGGCCGACGCCGCAGACTGGATAGAGGGTCTCATTTTCATATGAAGAGATAACTTACTCCGCTCCGCCGAGGTCGGAGGAAGTGACGGAGATGACCTCCTCGATGGTGGTGTCCCCCTGCATCACCTTGTGCCAGCCGTAGCTGCGCATGGGGATGTAGCCGTCACGCACGGCTTGGGCGCGCAGGTCATTCGACGGCGCGCTGTGGGCGACCAGCTCCTGCATCTGCTGGGTGAGGAGGATGACTTCGTAAATGGCCAGCCGTCCCGCGAAGCCGGTGGCGCGGCAGCGGTCGCAGCCGCCCGGGCGGGCGCTGTAGGCCTGGCCGTGGAGACCCAACGGGATGCCCAGCTCCTGGCGGTCCTCGTCGGACACCTCGCGCGGCAGCTTGCAGTTCGGGCACAGGCGGCGGACCAGACGCTGGGCGAGGAAGGCACGGACAGCGGCGGAAACGAGGAACGGCTCCACGCCCATGTCCACCAGACGGGAAATGCCGCCGAGCGCGTCGTTCGTGTGCAGGGTGGAGAAAACCAGGTGACCGGTGAGGGACGCCCGGATGGCGATCTCCGCCGTCTCCAGGTCCCGGATCTCCCCGATCATGACGATGTTCGGGTCCGCCCGCAGGATGGACCGCAGCGCGGTGGCGAAGGTCAGGCCGATCTCCGACTTCACGGCGATCTGCATCACCCCGGTGAGCTTGTTTTCCACCGGGTCCTCCACCGTGACGATCCGCCGCTCCGGGTGGTTCACCTCGCTGAGGAAGGAGTAAAGGGAGGTCGATTTACCGGAACCCGTGGGACCGGTGATGAGGATGATGCCGTTGGGCAGGTGCAGCAGTTGCTCGATCTTGCGCCGCACGAACGGCTCCATGCCCAGCTTCTCCAGGTTGAACTTCTGCTGGTTGAGCAGACGCAGGGAAACGCTCTCCCCCTCCACCGTCGGCACCGTCGCCACCCGGACGTCGATGGTCTGCCCCTCGAACTGGAGGTTGATCCGGCCGTCCTGAGGGATGCGCCGCTCCGCGATGTCCAGCCGCGACATGATCTTCAGACGGGCGATCACGGAACTCTGCAGCGCCTTGATGTTCTCCGGCACCGTCACCTCGATCAGCCGTCCGTCGATGCGGTAGCGGATGCGCAGGTTGTTGGCCAGCGGCTCCACGTGGATGTCCGTCGCGCGCTGGTCCAGCGCCTCCCGGATGATCTGGTTGACGAACTTGACCACGCTGGCCTCCTCGTCGTCGTCATTGTCGATGACGTTCGCCTCGTCCTCGTTGTCGGTGATGTTGTCGTAGTCGAAGTCCCGGCCCTCCAGGATCTGCTCGAACGTGTCCGCACCCACCCCATAGAGGCGGCGCAGCGCCTCGTGCAGCCGCCGCCGGGACGCCATGCACCAGTCGATGGGCAGGTCCAGCTCCTGCGCCACCGCCTGCCGGGCGACGAGGTTGAAAGGATCGAAAGTCGCCAGTTTCAACCGCCGGTGGAGGCCCTCCCCCGTGATCTCCACGGGCAGCAGCCGGTGCCGCAGGGCGATCCTCGGGCCGCACGCCTCCCGCAGCGGCAGCGTCACCTCCGCGGTGGGGATGCTGTCCAACCACTCGATCCCCAGCTCCCGCGCCAGTTCCCCCAGGTATTTTTCCTCATCCACCAGTCCCGCATCCAGCACATCGTCAATCGGGGAACGCTGGCGCTGAACGGCTTCCTTCAGCACCTCCGCGAGGGCGGGCAGGTCGTCGCAACCGGTGCGGCGGGCGGGTTCGATCAAAAGCTGGCTCATGCGGTGGATGCAGTCTCACCTGAAACGCCGCCGGGATGCAACCTTGTCGGTGGAATGTGGGGGGAGGGTCGGTTCCCTGGAACTGGGACCGCGGGATTCATCCCGCTTGGCTTCGTGAGGGTAGCGGGATGGCTGCGCCATCACGGCGGGGTGGACGGGTGCGGCCCTCCGGCTCCGGTCCACCATGGACGGCATCTTTCCCATGCGGTGCCGTCGAGAACGGGTGGATTCCCCCAACCGTCATGGCGCAGCCATGCCGCTTCCCCGCGGCCCGATTCTCCGGGGCGGGATGAATTGCCTACGGCCATCCGGTTTCGCTTCGCGCCAAAGGAAGCTCGTTGCCACTCGCTCTGGATTCCGCGGTCCCAGTGGGTCAAATACGGCTCACTCCTCCGGCAGCTCCGCACTCTCGATGCGGGAAAGCTCCTCCGGGGTGAAGGCGAAGCGGTGGTTCATCTTGGTGAAGCGGGCTTCGCTGCGGGTGCGGGCGTCGTCCATCCATGCCTGGCCCATGTGGGAGTTCGCGTTCATGCGGCTGGCGGCCCGCTGTTGTCCCACCATGCCGACCAGATCCTCCCTCGGCAGGGAGGCCATGACGTCCAGCCGGGTGTCCTCGCCGACATCGCTGTAGTTGAAGGCGGACAGAAATCCGGTTCTGGCGCTGCCTTCCAGCTTGCCGAGGGTGGCGATGATGGTGTCACGGTCCCGGGTGCTGTAGGCGAGGCTTTCCGCGACCTTCGCCCTTTCGTTCTCGGGCAGTTCCTGCAAGCGGCTGACGGTCCATTCCGCGCCGGCGCTTTCGCCCAGCTTGGAGACCGCACCAAGAGCGACGGCGGAAAGCGCGTTCGACCGTTTGCTTTTATCGCCGAGATCCTCCGCCGATTTCAAGGCGGCCCATAGTTCATCCGGATCCCTGCCAGCCCATTGTATCAGCAGGCAGAACAGGTGCCTGGAACCGGGCAACCCTTTCGCGGCGGCGGCGAAGTCGAAATCATCGGCGTAGCCGGTCCGGAGCACGTCGGAATACCCCAGGTCCTCCACGGACGCGATGTCCTGGATGACTTGGAGGAACTCCCCGGCGCTGCGGCTGATGGCCCCGGTGACGGCGGCCTGGGAAATCATGTCCGTCCGCTGGTCGGGATAGTCGCGGCGGAAATCCTTCAACCATGGACCGGCGGTGGCGGGGTCAGTCCGCACGGCGAGGAGCAGGGCCTTTTCAAAAATGACCTGCCTGCCCGGTCCTTCCTCCAGGGACGCGGCCCACTCCAGCACGCCGTTTCCCAGACGGTCGTGCAGTTCCCCGATGACGGAAACAAGCAGGTCCCGCCGGGTGTCAGGGGAACCGCCCGCCTGCGATGCGGACCGCACCTCCTCCTCCGCCCTCATGGCGAGTTCCTTCAACGCGGGCACACCCAGCCGGGCCAGCTCCCCGGCGTGTCCTCCGGGGTCACGCCGGGCTTGGGCGAGCCGCTGGCGCAGTTGCTCCACGTCATTCGCGGCGGCCTGCTGGTGGGACGTGCCGGTGCCGGAGTTGCGGGATTCACGCGGCGGCGGGGCTTTTCCCACAGGCCCGGAGGCGGTGTCGGTGTTGAGGGAACGCCCGGCCAGCACCCCGGCGGCCAGCAGGGCGATGGCGGCGGCGGATTTCAGGATGGGCTTCATGGCGCGTCGCGGGTCTGGAGATGGGTGATGATGGCTTCCACCCGTGCGGGCCCGGCACCCCAGTCGCGCAGCTTTCCGCGCAGAGTCTCCCGGTCGGCGGCTTTGAATCCCCTGGCGTGCGTCCGCAGCGTCCGTGGGCTTTGTTCCAGGGTCTCCAGAAAGCGCAGCCGCTCCTCCGGCTCCGCGATGTCCTCCACCGGTCCCAAGCCCTCCGACAGCCTGCCGGTGAACATGCCCTGCGCGATGCGTGTGCGGATTTCCTCCCGCACCTGTGGATCATCCGCGCCGTCCATCAGGGTCAACCGGTCGGTGACCGTGATGCGGTGGGTCTTGTTCTCGAAGGCATCCAGAAAGGCCGCCCGCTGCTCCGTCGAGAGACCGTCCATCTTCGATCCCAGCCAGCGCGCCGTTTCCCGGTTGACGTCCTGCGTGGGGCTCAGCGTGACCATCAGCCCGGCGGCTCCGTTTTGCTCCAGCGTCCATGCGAACGCGGCGTCCCGGTCCGCCTTGAACCATGATCGCATCATCTCATCCCGGAAGTAGAGTGGCAGTCCGGTGATGGGCGGTCCGCCGAGAAACTCCGCGAAGGAGAACCCCTCCGGCGGGGTGAATCCGGCCCTCATGAAATGGTCCAGCAGCCCTTCCTGCCCCAGCCGCTCCAGGGTCGCGCGGAATGGTCCCACGCCTCCGGCGGCGGCGGCTGAGATATGCTTCGTGAGGATCGCCTTCGTGTCGCGTCGGCTGGTGATGTCCGGATGCTTGTTCAGGAAACGCAGCAGGTCCTCCCCGCGTCCGTCCGGCCAGCGTTCCGCCAGATACCACGAAAGCTGCGGCTGCCAGCGGTTGTCCTGGGTGCTGAACCACGCCAGCCCGGCATCGAAGTCCCGCCGCAGGTATTCCCGGAAAATTTCTCCGCGCAGGCCGCCGCCGCCAGCCAGCAGGGAGTCCAGGTCATCCGTCGTCGCATCCAGCACGGCGAGCACCTCCGCATCCGTCCAGTCCGACATGGCCCGGTGCTCCACGGAGCCGTCCGCCGCCGCCTTTTCCGCACGCTCCAGCAGCGCGGCGATGAACGCGTCCATGTCGCGGATCTCGCCGTCCGCCCGCTGCGGCCTGTCCGGCCTGACCCGGTCCACCTTCCGCTTTTCCGCGGCCTGTTGGCTGCGCGGGTCATCCGCCTGCGCGCCGCCGCGTACGGACAGCCATCCGCCCACCAAGCCGATGGCCAGGCATGCGGGGAACAGGACGGACGTCTTCACGGGAAACACGGTTCCCTCCCACCTATCAGCCCGCCGGGTGCGGGGAAAGAGGTTTGTGGGTCTGGGCAATGTAGCGGAAGTCGTGAAACCTCCGGCTGGGGGGAAGTCCATGGAAAACCGGAGCTTGGTTTGCGAGGGGATCGACGCCCTGCCGAATCTCTCACGAGGTTCGCTACCCCGCTAAGCACGCTCGATCCTCCGTCCGCGCGGCAGCGTCATGGAGTGCGGCAGTCTCTGCCGCTATCAATCGTGGGTGGGATTTCCGCCGATACAAAGACTCCGTCCGCACTCCCGTGGCCGCATCATTTTCCTGGTAGCGGTCTCCACCTCAAAGCGGCGGAGGGCCGCCGCACTCCATGACGCTGCCGCGACGGTGGCATTTCCACCCGCCTTCTCTTCATTCCAACGTTCGATGTTGGGCGTTCGATGTTCGATGTTCACCGCCTCCTTCGTCTCCGCAGGCAGAGCGGCGCGGCGAGGGCCAGCAAGGCGGCGGCGGTGGGTTCCGGGATGGCGACCATGTTGATGGCGATGTCCTGGATGCGGATGGCGTTGGCGGAGTTCTGGGCCTCGAAGTAAAAGCCCACCTCTGTCACGTTCTGGATCATGCCGCCGCTGACGATGGAGACGGCGGTGGTGGGGCTGTTGGGGTCGATGGTGGTCGCCGGGTCGTAGGCGAAGTAGCTGAGGGTGGTGAGGTTCGGCGTGGTGACGTCGCCCAGTGCGGTGTAGACCCTTTCGGAGATGTAGTAGGTGGTGCCCTGGCGGAGCACGATGCGGCCGCTGTCCGCCGTCTGGTTGGCGTAGATGACGTTGTTCAGGCGGAGGGATGAGGTGGAGTCAAAGCCGACGTTGCCGGTGTTCAGGCCGTTGAGGAAATTTTCCTGCCGGAACAGGATCAGGAAGCCGGTGTTGTTGACGGCGTCGGACGTTTTCAGCTCGATGCGGTCCAAGTCGCCGTTGTTCAGGATGCGGTAGTTCGCGTTGCCTGAGGTGCCGGAAAAGACTTGCATGCGCCCGTGGATGACGGGGCCGGTGTAGTTGGCCGCCGGGCTGATCTGGAGGGGATCACCACCGGGGGTGAAGCCGCCTTCCTGGAGCGTCTGGCTGCCGTTGGCATTCGTCACGTAATTTCCACCAAAGGCCACGGCGAGGGTGGCGGCGGAAAGTGGACCGGCCAGAAGGACGGCCGCCGAACCGACAAGGGGGAGGAATGGGTTCATTCGGGGAAGGATATCCCACGGATCGCGGGACTCCAGCCGAAAAGTCAGTGGCGTCGGCGGCGCAGGCCGAGGGTGGCGGCGGCCAGGAGGCCCAGCATGGCGGAGCCGGGTTCCGGGATGACGTCGAAGGTGAGTCCTCCGTAGGCCACGCTGGTGTTGCTGTTTCCCGGGCTGGACTTCGTCAGGAAGAGGCTGAACACATCCCCGGTGGTGGCCTCCGTGACATCGAAGAACACGATGCTGGGGATGCTGGAGCCGGAGAACGCGAGGTTGGCGGTGGAGGTGGCCGCGCCGCCGGTGGTCTGGGTGAAGCGCAGGGTGCCCGCCGCGGCGTCGAGGTTGGAGATGATGACGCCGATCCGCAGGCCGCCCGCCGGAATAGCGGAGGTGACGGTGAAGTTGATCATGCCAACCTCCGTGCCGAGCGTCACGCTCTGGCGGAGGGCGCCGCCGCTTTCCACGTTCGCCACGCTGGCGGATGGCGGCTGCGTGGGGTCATCCATCAGGCGGTAGCCGTAGCTGGAGGCGATGCGGTTCTGCCCCGTGGAGGTGAGCGAAAGATAGGAAGGGACGGAAAGATGGGTCCTGCGGGTGGCACTGGCGTTGTAGGCGAGGGGATCGACCGTGACGACCGCGCCGCCGTTGCCGTTGGTGGCGGAGTCCGCTCCGTAGAACACGTATCCCGCGGTGCCGTAGACGTTGTCGCCATCCGTGTCGTAGGTCTTCGCGACGGCGATGGTCCGCCAGGAGTCCACCTCGTCATTGTCATTCCCATCGATGCCGGTGGCGGTTCCCGCCCAGGTGACAACCGCCGCCGGTGCGGTGGCCCAGGAGAGGAGGGCGAGGGCGGTGGTCAGGCCGGGGAGGGGCACTTTCATGGCGGAGGGGAAGGTAGCGGGTGGAAACGCGGCGGCAAGCCTTTCGGAGGCAGCCGCCCGCGCGGCCGCGACTTTACCGCTGGCCCTTTCGTTACCCATGGGGTTTCATGCCGGTGTGTCCTATCTGGAAATCCGCGACCTCCACACGCACTTCAGCCGCAGCACCGGACCGTGGTTCGCCCGCCGGAAGCAGGAGGTGAGGGCGGTGGACGGTGTGAGCCTGGAGGTGCAGCAGGGGGAGATCCTCGGGCTGGTGGGTGAGTCCGGCTGCGGGAAGTCCACGCTTTCCCGCACCCTCATGCAGCTCATCCCGGCGACGTCCGGCTCCGTCATCCTCAACGGGGAGAACCTTTCCCAGCTCCCGCGCGCGGAGATCCGCCGCCGCAGGCTGGATTTCCAGATGATCTTCCAGGACCCGTATGCCTCGCTCAATCCGCGGATGACCGTCTACTCCACGCTGGCGGAGGCCGTGCTCCAGCGCCACCCCGGCCTGAAGGGAAAGCCGGAGCTGCGCCAGCGGGTGGAGGCGCTGATGGCCACCGTGGGCCTCGACCCGCGCGTGATGAAGAAATACCCGCACGAATTTTCCGGCGGCCAGCGCCAGCGCATCGCCATCGCCCGCGCCCTCGCCCCGGAGCCGAAGCTGGTCATCGCGGATGAGCCGGTGTCCGCGCTGGATGTCTCCATCCAGTCGCAGATCCTCAATCTCATCAAAAAGCTGCAGCAGGACCTGGGACTGACCATGATCTTCATCTCCCATGACCTCGGCGTGGTCCACTATCTGGCGGACCGCATCGCCGTGATGTATCAGGGGAAAATCGTCGAGGCGGGCGGCGCGGAGGAGGTTTTCCGCCAGCCGAAGGAAGCCTACACGCAGCGGTTGTTGTCATCGATCCCGCGGCTGGCGGTTTGAACGGAGCGCGGACTTCAGTCCGCTTGGCTTCGCAACGTCGGTTTTACTGGGACCGCGGGATTCATCCCGCTTGGCTTCGCATGCTGGCTGGATTCCCCGGGGCGGACTGAAGTCCGCGCTCCATCCCGTCACCCACCTAGACCCTAGGACATGGTGGCTTGAAAGTACGCTGGAAATGGCGTGTATTCTGGGGCCATGAACCCGTCCCCGTCCCTCCGCAGCACCCGCATCGAGCTTCCGGGCGCAGGCATGAGCCGCCGCCGGTTCCTCCGTGCTTCCGGCGTGGCGATGACCCTGCCTTTCCTGGAAAGCCTGCTGCCGCGTGCGCTGGCGGCGGAGACTCCGAACGCCTCGCCGGACGGGGTGAAGCGTTTCGTCGCCATCGGCGCGCCGCTCGGGTTCCACACGCCGTTCCTTTTCCCGGAGACCACCGGCGCGGACTACAAGCCGACGAAGTACCTGGAACCGCTGCAGGACCACCGGGACAAATTTTCCGTCCTCTCCGGCCTCATGCACCCGGACGTCGACGGCGGGCACGCGGCGGAGGCCAGCTTCCTCACCGGTGCGCCGCATCCGTCCGCGCCCAGCTTCCGCAACACCATCTCCGTGGACCAGTATGCGGCGGAAACCATCGGCCACCTGACGCGCTATCCCTCGCTGAGCCTGTCCGCCACCAGCGGCAACAGCCTCTCCATCTCCCGCTCCGGGGTGAAGGTGCCGCCGGACGTCAGTCCCTCCCGCCTTTACGAAAAGCTCTTCCTGGAAGGCTCCGCGAAGGAAAAGGAAAAACAGGTCAAGCGCCTCCAGGACGGCCGCAGCGTCATGGATCTGGTCATGGACGACGTGAAGAACGTCCAGCGCAAGGTCGGCCGGGATGACCACGAGACGCTGGACCAGTACCTCACCAGCGTGCGCGACTTCGAGAAACGCATGGTCGCCGCCGAAGAGTGGACGAACAAGCCGAAGCCGAAGGTGGATGCGCCGAAGCCGAAGGACATCGAGGACCGCGCGGACTTCGTCGGCAAGATGCGGTTGATGTATGACCTCATGTTCCTGGCCCTCAGCAGGGACTCCACCCGCCTCATCACCTTCGTCGGCGCAGGCGGCAATGAGGTGGTCACGCTGGAGGGCGTGGACGATGGCTGGCACAACCTGAGCCACCACGGGAAGGACCCGGAAAAGATCGACATGCTCGCCATCATCGAGCGGGAGGAGTTCGTTCTCTTCGCCGAGTTCATCGGCAAGATGAAGGCGTTCCGCGAGGGACAGCACTCCCTGCTCGACCAGACCGCCGTCGTCATCGGCTCCAGCCTTGGCAACGCTTCCAGCCACAACAACAGCAACCTGCCCATCGTCCTGGCGGGTGGTGGCTTCAAGCACGGCCAGCACCTCGCCTTTGCGGAGAAGGAAGCGCCGCCGCTCTCCAACCTGTTCGTCTCCTGCCTCCAGCACATGGGTCTGGAAGCGGAGAGCTTCTCCTCCGGCAACGGCAGGCTCGTGGGGATCTGAGGTGGGCTTCCCCCTGATTTCACGACCACGTCTCCTTCATTTCGGGAGGCCTGCCCGGAGGTCGGAGGAGATCACAACTGATTGCACTGATTTACTGATTCAGAATCGGCCTTCGCAGCCGGAATGGATGATCGGCGCTCCATTCATTCTCTCTTCAAATCAGTAAATCAGTGGAATCAGTGGTCAATCCACCTGCTCCCCTCCCAGCATCCCCCGCTCACTGGTTGAGCAACCAGCCGATGAGCAGGATCTGTGGCGTGGCGATGAGCGGCAGGGCGAGCGCGATTTTCCATGACTTCGTCGTTTCACGCAGCACCAGCATCTCCGTGTAGTCCGTGGCGGCACCGGCCATCAGGAACGTGAACGCATTTCCCGGTGCGGCGGCGCGCGCCATCAGGTCCGCGGCGATGGGGCTGGAGCCTTCCGAGCAGACCTCGATCACCGTCGTCGCCAGCAGCGTCAGGAACAGTCCCAGCAACGTCGGGCCGAAGTAGTGGGAGAACAGGTCGTCAGGCACGAAGGCGCGGATGATGCCAGCCAGGACGATACCGAAGAAGATCCAGCGCAGGATCATGGCGGACTCCCGGAACCCGTCCACGACCATGCCGCGGATGTTGGACGGCGTGGGCTTCACCGCGCGCCCTGCGTCACGCAGCGCACTCCGCAGCCGGAAGTCATCCGGCAGCGTGAACTGGTGCGGGTTCGCGGGGAGCTTGCCCGCCTTCACCAGACGGTCGGCGGTCCAGCCGGTGATGACGCCGATGACCATGGACAACAGGATGAACACCAGCATCCACTTCCAGCCGATCATCGCCGCCAGGATCAGCGTTACGGAGAGCGAGTTCCAAGGGCTGGAAATGAGAAACGCCATGGTCTGCCCGGTGGATGCGCCTTTCTTGTAGAGCTGCGCGGCGACCATCAGCACGCCGTGGTTGCACAGATCCAGCAGCGTGCCCGCGAACACCGCGCGGATGGTGCCCGTCAGCGTCCCGCCCTGCCCCAACAGGCTGGCGATGATCTCGCGCGGGATGCGGCCGATCACCCCCACGGCGATGATGCCGACGAGGATGCCCCACCATGCCTTTGACAGGAACTCGAAGCTGGCGTGGGAGAACTTGTGCCACCACACCGGGCCGCCGCTCACGAAGTGCCCGGCCAGCCCCACCACCAGCAGGATGAGGGAACCCCACAGCAACCAGTCGATCCTCCGCGTCGGCGCGCAGCAGTCGGCGGCATCCGCGGCGGGTGCTTCATCGTGGCAGGAGTGATCCGCAGCGGATGGTTCCGGCGGAGTGGCGGAGCAGCAGCTCCTTTTCTCCGGTTCGGGCTTCGGGGTGCAGCAGGACATGGTTTCGGAAAATGGAAGGGGATTCAGGAAAGGCGGCGCTTGTAGAGCGTGACGATCTCCTCCAGCCGGGTCTCAAGCTGGCGGGGGTCCGTGGCGGCATCCGTCACGCAGTGGCGGACGTGGTCCTCCAGCAGCTTCGCCTCCA
The DNA here is from genome assembly GCF_026625605.1 of Luteolibacter sp. SL250. NCBI lineage: Bacteria > Pseudomonadati > Verrucomicrobiota > Verrucomicrobiia > Verrucomicrobiales > Verrucomicrobiaceae > Luteolibacter > Luteolibacter sp. SL250. The sequence goes on along the minus strand of NZ_CP113054.1, from coordinate 140,351 downwards.
GGGCGCGCAGCGCGGAGTGGACCGCCGTGATGGTGTGCAGGATCTCCGGGCAGTCCCGGTCTTCCTCGATCATGCGGGCGATGCCCTGCGTCTGCCCGGCGATCTTCTTCACACGGGCCAGCAGCGGTGCCTTGTCGGAACAGTTGCGGTGCATGATTATACCCATAGGGGGTATAGGTAGAAATGCAAATGGGATTTTTGAATGGAGCGCGGACTTCAGTCCGCTTGGCTTCGCAAAGACTGGATTCTCCGGGGCGGACTGAAGTCCGCGCTCCAATCGCCACGCGACGGCATCCATCCCGCAATCCACCATCCAAAGCGGACAACCCGCCGTTAGCGGCATCCGCCGGATTGTGGAATGATCTGAATCACGCGGGGCGGCTGTCGCAGGCTCCCCGCAACATATACTCACTGGTGCTATGGGTTGCGCCTGTGATTCAAACCAGGCCTGAAGTGGCGGGATCCGCTTCAGGCCTTTTTGTGTGGGGGAGGCTTCCTCCCGCGTGGTGGGGGTGCCCGCACATTGCGCCAGCTTATGGAGTGCGGCGGCCCTCCGCCGCTTTGGGGGCGGATGGCACCCGCCGGACGATGTGGTGGAAATCACCACGTCGCGACTTGCGGATGGCATCTTTACTTGGGAGAGGGTCATGACTGCGACTGATGGCGGCAGAAGACTGCCGCACTCCATGACGCTGCCGCGCGGATGGAGTGCCCCAGCCACTTTCCATTCCCCGCTCAATGCAGATGCAGCGTCAGGCGTTCCGTCACGGTCTTCGCATCCGGCGCAACCTTGATCTGCAGGACGATGTCCACGTGGTCGCCCGCCGGGATTTCCTTGTCGGAGATGAGGGCGTTCGCGTTGTCACCCTCGCCTTTGGCAAAGGTCAGGCGCGTGGGGTTCGCGCGGTCGCCGCCGGTGGCGGTGACGACCTGCTTGTCCGGGGCGACGACCTTGTTGTCGTCATCGACGAAGACGATCTTCGCCTTGCGGTCCTTGGTGATGACCAGCTCCGCGTGCGGCTCCACGGAGTGGATGAGGATGCCGCCGTTCGGGCCTTTCTTGTTCTTGTCAACATCGCCGTCATGGTCGGCGTGGTCGTGCTTGTGTTCCTTTTCGGCGGCGGTCACGTGGGGGACGGCGGCCAGGGCGGTGAGGGCGATGAAGGCGGTGATGATGTTGGTTTTCATGCGATGGTTGGTTGTGGGTTGATGGTTGGTGTTGGATTCGGTGAAGCGTGCGCCGCGACGGCGGCCTGGGATGCCTTCCGGCCCAGCAGGCGGAAGAGGGCGGGCGTGACGGCGAAGTCGAGCAAGGTGGAGGACACCAGGCCGCCGACGATGCAGACGGCGACGGGGTGCAGGATCTCCTTGCCCGGCTCCCCGGCGGCCATCACCAGCGGGATCAGCGCGATGCCGGCGGCGAGCGCGGTCATCGTTACCGGCACCAGCCGCTCCAGCGTCCCGCGCTCGATCATGGCGCGGCTGAAGGTTTCCCCCTCATGCGTCATCAGGTGCAGGTAGTGGGAGATCATCATGATGCCGTTCCGCGCGGCGATCCCGCATACGGCGATGAAGCCGACCAGCGTGGCGATGCTGATGTTGCCGACCAGCAGCCACGTCAGCGCCAGGCTGCCCATCAGCGCCAGCGGCAGATTCACCATCACCTGCAACGCCAGCGCGAGGCTGCGGAAGTAGGAGAACAGCAGGATGATGATGACGCCGAGGACCCCGGCGAACAGCAGCGCTATCCGCGTGGTAGCCGCCTTCTGCGCCTGGAAGTCGCCTTCGTAGCTGATGAACGTGCCCGTCGGCAGTTTCACCTGTGCGGTGACCTTTTCCTGGAGCTGCCGCACCAGCTCGCCCGCGTCCGGACGCGTCGGCTTGATGGAGACCACGTAGCGGCGCTGCGTGTTCTCGCGGAAGACGGACGACGGTCCCTTCGCCTCGCGGATCTCCGCCACCAGCCGCAGCGGGATCGACTTTTCGCCCTGCGTGTCGATGGGCAGCTCGCGGATGCGCTCCGGATGCTCCCGCCACTCCTCCGGCAGGCGGATCGCCAGGTCGATGATGCGCGGCCCGTCGCGGAGCTGGGCCACCGCCTCCCCGCCCATCAGGGTGGAAAGCGTCTCGTTCAGCTCGCCGGGGGTGACGCCGTAGGCCAGCGCGCGCTCCCGGTTCACCTCGATCCGGAGCTGCGGGATGGGCGCCTGCTGGTCCAGCTTCGCGTCCTCCAGTCCGGGGATGGTCTTGGCGATCTTCTGGATCTGCTCGCCGACGTTCTGGTTCGTCTCGAAGTCGGGGCCGAAGACTTTGATCGCGATGGGTGCGGTCACGCCGCTGAGCAGGTGGCTGATGCGGTGGGACAGCGGGCCGGAAAGCACGCTGAAGGAGCCGGGCACCTGCCGCACCTTCTGGCGGATGTCCTCCAGGATCTCCTCCCGCGAGCGCTCGGACACGCCGGTCTTGAAGTCCACGTCGAACTCCGCGTTGGAGATGGGCACCACGTGGTCGCTGCGTTCCGCGCGGCCGATCCGGCGGCCGATGTGGTTGATCTCCGGCACCGTGCGGAGCTGTTTCTCGATGGAGGCGGCCAGCCGTTCCATCTCCATCAGCGAGGTGCCAGGAGCAGCGCCGGTGGTGACGATGACGGTTTCCTCGTTGAAGGCGGGGAGGAAGTCCTTGCCCATCTTCGGGTAGAGCGTGAGGGAAAGCCCCAGCAGGATGACCACCGGGATCAGCACCAGCACCGGCCGGTCCAGGCTCACCTTCAGCAGCGTGTGCTTCACCAGCCATTTCATGCCGCGGGTGACCGGGCCGTCGTGGTGCTTCGCCTTCGCCTCGTCACCCGGCTTGCGCTTCCGCCAGCCGAGCAGGAACGAGCACAGCACCGGGATGGACGTCAGCGAAACGATGAACGACGCGATCATGCTGATGATGGTCGCGATGGCGATGGGGCCGAACAGGCGGCCCTCCACCCCGCTCAGGCCGAGCAGCGGCACGAACACCAGGATGATGAGGACGGTCGCGTAGAAGATGGAGTTCCGCACCTCGCCGGAAGCGGCGGCGATCACGTCGATCTTCGGCAGCGGGTCGGCCAGCACCGCGTTTTCCTTCAGCCGCCGGAACACGTTCTCCACGTCCACGATGGCGTCGTCCACAACCATGCCGATGGCGACCGCCAGTCCGCCCAGCGTCATGCTGTTCATGCTGAGGCCCATCAGTTGGAAGGTGATCAGGGTGACGGCGAAGCTCAGCGGCATCGCCATCAGGGTGATGAAGGTGGTGCGGAAGTTCAGCAGGAACAGGAACAGGATGATGATGACCATGATCACCGCCTCTCCGAAGGCCTTCACCAGGTTGTCCATCGCGCGGTCGATGAAGTCGCCCTGGCGGAAAAGCACGGTGGCCTCCACGCCCGGGGGGAGCGTCTTCTGGACTTCCGCGATGGCGGTCTCGATCTGGCCGGTGAGCTTCAGTGTGTCGAAGCCGGGTGCCTTCGTGACGCTCATGATGACGCCGGGGTCGCCGTTGACGTGGGCGTTGCCACGCATCGGCTCCGTGTCCCAGGCGACGGTGGCGACGTCACCGATGCTGATCGGCTGATCCTTCACCGTCTTCACGGGCGTCTTCGCGATGTCAGCCAGTTCCGTCGTCATGGCCAGATTGCGAACCATGATTTCCTGGGAGAAGGAACTCAGGAACCCGCCGGTGGTGGTGGTGGCGGCCTTCTTCGCCGCGTCCCGCAGTTCGTCCAGCGTCACGCCATACGCCTGCATCTTCCACAGGTCCGGCTGGATCTGCGCCTGCTTCACGCCGCCGCCCATGTTGAGCACCTCGGCGATACCGGGGATGGACTGGATCCTCCGCCGCACCGTCCAGTCGGCGATGGATCGGACCTCCATTGGCTCCACCTGGCCATCCGTGCTGCGGATGCCGACGAGCAGGATCTCTCCCATCAGCGACGCGACCGGTGTCAAATACGGCTCGGTTCCTTCCGGCAGCGTCTCACGGACGGACTGCAGCCTTTCCTGGACGAACTGGCGCGCCTGGTAGATGTCAGTCCCCCAGTCGAACTCGGCGAAGACGAGTGACAAGGCGATGTCCGATTGTGAGCGCAGCCGGTTCAGCCCGGCGATGCCGGTGAGGGAGCTTTCGATGGGCTGGGTGACCAGCGCCTCGACTTCCTCCGGTGCCAGTCCGGGAGCCTCGATCAGGATGGTAACCGTGGGCTTGGTCAGGTCCGGCAGCACTTCCAGCGGCAGCTTCGTGGACGAGCGGTATCCCATGACCAGCACGAGGATGCACAGGCCGATGATGACCGCGCGGTGCCGCAGGGAAAAACGGATCAGTTTTTCGAGCATGGTTCAGGCTTCCGGTGATGGGTTTCCGCGGCGGATGAAAAGGACGGCGACGAGCGCCAGCGCGAGCACCGCGGTGGTGCCCATGAAGATACGCTCGCGCAGCGGGCTGGCCTCATGGTCGTGGTCATGGCCGTGGCCTGCGGCGGCCCCGCCCTTTTCGTTCGCGGCCTTCTGCTCCGCGGTCATCTCGGATCCGTCCTCGTTGTGCTCGTGGCCGTGGGCGGCATCCAGCGCCTCCTTCAGCGAGACACCGGAACCACTGCCCACGAAGCCCAGCGCATACGACCCGCGCGTGACGACGAGGTCCCCGGGGAACACCCCGGAAAGGATCTCCACCTGCGTGCCGTTCGTACGCCCCGTCCTCACCGCGGAGCGGACGAAGGCGTTCGGGATGTTGAAGTCCTTCAGGAACACATGGCGGTTCGACGGGTCGCCCTGCACGGCTTCCTTCGGGATGGTCAGCACGTTTTCATGGCGTGCGGTGATGATCTCGAACTCGGCGCGCATGCCGGGGCGCAGGCGGTTGTCCGGGTTCTTCACCAGGAAGATCGCGTCGATGGTCGCGCGCTCGCGGTCGGCGGTCGTGCCGAAGCGGATGAGCTTCCCTTCCAGCGGCTGGTCGCCCAGCGCGGAGATGCGGATGATGGCGGTGGTGCCGGGCGGCAGCTTCGACGTCTGGTGCTCCGGCACGCGGGCGATGGCGTGGACGTCCGTCAGGTCGGAGATGTCGAGCAGCTCCTTTTCCGGCTCCACCGGCTCTCCCAGGCGCACATGGGACTCCACCACCAGTCCGGAGATGGGGGCCTTCAGCTCGATGGTCGGCGGCGGGTCGCCGGGCTGGCGGCTCTCCACCCGGGCGATGTTCTGGCCTGCGGTCACCATGTCGCCCTCGCGGGCTTCCAGGCCCACCACGCGGCCGGGGATGCGGCTGCTGAGGACGGCATGCTTTTCCGGGATCTCCTCGATCCGACCGAGCGCGAAGGTGGTTTCCTCAAAGACGGATTCGGACGCTTCGACGGTTTCGATGCCGAGAGACTGCACGCCCGTCTCATCGAGCAGGACGGGTTTCTCCGCGGCGTGGACGGAGGTGAGGAGGGAGAGGATGCTGGCGGTGGCCAGCGTGAGTGATTTGAAATTCATGGAAATGGGGTGGTTCAGAAGTTGCCCAGCGCGGCCTGGTGGCGGGCGCGGGCGAGGTGGAAATCACGCAGCGCGTCGAGCCGGGTGGACTCGAGCTGGAGGCGCTGTGCGCGGGACTTGAGGACGGTCTGGAAGTCGGCCTGGCCGTTGCGCCATGCCGCCTCCGTGTCCGTGGCCTGCTTGGTCGCCAGTGGCAGGAGCTGGCTGTCGATCTCGCGGATCAGCTTCGCCCACTCCGCCATTTCGGAGCGTGCGCCGCCCGCCTCATGGCGGATGGTTTCCGCCAGCGCGCGCGTCTCCAGTTGCTTCCGCCGGTGGGTGGCCTCCGCCGCCTCGATGTTGCCTTCGTTCTTGTTCCAGAACGGCAGCGGGATCTTCAGCCGCAGGCCGACGACGGCTTCGTTCTCATAGCCCTCCGGGGCATCCTCCGTCCGTTCGGCGGAGAAAAACGCGCCGCCCTCGAAGTCCTCGCGCCGCTTCGCCTTCTCCAGGCCGATGGACTGTTCCGCGATGTCCGCCTCCACCTTGGAAAGCTGGAAGTCGGCACGGCGGGACGGGTCCGCACCGGTGCCCGGCAGGGCGGGGGACGCCAGCGTGCCGGAAACGACCAGCCCCTCATCCTGGCGGATGCCCAGCAGCGGCTTCAGCTCCGCCAGCGCGGACGCCTCCTTCGCGTCGAGCTGCCTCGCCTCCGTGTCCGCCTGCATCGCCTCCACCCGCGCCTGTCCGGCGTCGAGCAGGGAACCTTCGCCCTTCTCCGCGGCGGCGCGGATGCTTTCCGCCAGCTCCTTCGTCAGGCCGGACTGCCGGTTGAGCAGGTCTTTCCGCAAGCGGATGGCCAGCACCTCGATCAGCGCGCGGTTCGCATCGGAAACCAGCTTCTGCTCCACCTGGCGGACTTCCAGCTCCGCGGCTTTCAGCTCGGTGACGGAGATGCCTTTCTCGCGGCGCAGCCGGTCGGTGACGGGAAACCTCTGCGAGATGCCGATCTCGATGCCGCCCTCGCGGAAGTCGCGGCTGTGCTGGAGGGACGTTTCGAGCTGTGGGTTGTCCAGCCGTCCGGCCTGCTTCATCCGGCCGACCGCTTCCGCGATGCGCAGCCGCGCCGCGGCCAGGTCCGGGTTCTGGGCACGGATCCGTTTCGGGATGGTGTCCGGAGTGACGACGACGGCCGGCGCGGCATGGAGCGCCGGGACCATGAGGAGTGAGGCCGCGCACAGCGCGGTGAAATGGGAAAACATAGGGGTGTTGTCTGACGGTTGGGCAGGCGGGAACACGGTGGTTCCTGCGGGGGCATCCGGCGGAAATGGGCCGGGCCATGGAGGGGAGCGGGGCGTGCGGAATGGGCACGCCGCTCCCGGGAGGGATCGTCAGATCAACGGTGGCTTGTCCAGCGACTGGAACGGGCCGTCCGGCGGCCGTTCGCTCTCATGCCGGATCACGCTCCGGGAAAATTCCGGAACCGTGAGGCGGTGGAAAACATCCTGGTCGAGACCGAGCGGGAGATGGTGCAGGCAGGTGCCGCAGTGGTGGTGGTGGTCCGGCGGGCACGTGTCATCGTGCTTGTGGCCGTGGTCGGCGGGACCATGGTGGTGGTGATGGCCGTGGCCATCGTCATGGCTGCCGCATTGGTGGTGCTCATGCTGGCACACCGGCTCCTCACCGTGGGAGGCGAACACACGCGTCCCCAGACCGGCAATGAAGCCGATGACCAGGAACCATGTCAGGAACGTGCGCACGCTGGATTCCGACGTAGCCGGGCTGGGGATTTATTCAAGGAATTTCAGCTATCCCAAGTATCTTACGATTGCAACGGACATGCGGGGTAGCGTCATGGTTGCGCCATGACGGTTGGGGAAATCCACATCCTTCGCCACAGTTCCACATGGGAAAGATGCCATCCATGATGTATCGGTGTCAGCAGGTCATCGCTACCCCGCATGTCCGCTGCGATGACCCCTATACATTTCATGAAATTGCCCTAACCTGGCTCCCTGATGACCCGTCTGATCCTTTCCTCCGTCGCCTGCGCCCTCGCCTTCACCTCCTGCGGCCCCCTCGATGGAGGAGATCCGCTGGACGGACCTCCCGGCAACGATGGCGCGTCGCTCCACCTCCGGTCCACGCCGGAGGAAAGCGGCGTCAACCGCTCCATCGGCGTGGAGGGCCGCTACGACCGATACTCCCGTTGACGGAACTGGGACCGCGGGATTCATCCCGCCCCGGAGAATCCAGCGAAACCAAGCGGAATGAATTCCGCGGTCCCAGCCCAGAAGGTTGCAAAGCCGCACGGGGGTTCCACATTGGGGGCATGACCGAAAGCGGCACACGCCTCATCTTCCGCACCACGGGAAAGCCCGCGGACGTCCTGGAACTGGAGACTTTCACCCCGCGGGAACCCACCCCCGGAGAGGTGCTGGTGCGCATGGTCGCCGCCCCGCTCAACCCGGCGGACCTCAACACCATCGAGGGCACGTACGGCGTGAAACCGGCGCTGCCCGCCACGCCCGGCATCGAGGGAGTCGGCGTCGTGGAGGACAGCGCGGCGGAGGATTTCTCCGCAGGGGATGCCGTCATTTTCCTGAAACGCTCCGCCACCTGGGCGACCCACACCACCGTCCCGGCGGACACGCTTTTCAAGCTCCCGGCCGGGATCGATCCGGTGCAGGCGGCCATGCTCAAGGTGAACCCGGCGACCGCATGGCGGCTGCTGCGCGGCTTCGGTCTGGTGGAGGATGGCGGATGGATCGTCCAGAACGCGGGGAACTCCGCGGTGGGCCGCTGCGTCATCCAGCTTGCGCGGGACTTCGGCATCCGCACGGTGTCGTTCGTCCGGCGGCCGGAGCTGGTGGACGAGCTGAAGGCGCTAGGCGGGAATGCCGTTTTCACCGATGACGATGCGGGCCGCGCCGCCGCGAAGGAACTGCTCGGTGGGGCACGCGCCGCGCTGGCCTTCAACGCCGTCGGTGGTGACAGCGCCCTCGGCCTGCTGAAGCTCCTCCGCGAAGGCGCCTCCCACATCACCTACGGCGCGATGGGGCGGCGGCCGGTCACCGTGCCCAACGGCTTGCTCATCTTCCGCGACATCGCCGTACGCGGCCTGTGGATCACCAAGTGGCTGGAAGGCGCGTCCGCGGAGCAGATCCGGGAAATCTATGGAACCCTGGCGGAAAAAGTGAAGGCGGACGCCGTCACCCAGAAGGTCGATGCGCTGTTTTCGCTGGAGGATTTCCCCAAGGCTCTTGCCCGCCTCGACGAACCCGGCCGCGACGGGAAGGTGCTGTTCTCGTTCTGAGTTCCCGGGCCAGGGGGAGCCACCATAGTCGCGGCAGCGTCATGGAGTGCGGCAGTCTTCTGCCGCTATCAGTCGCAGGCATGACCCACCCCTAAGCGGAGACGCCATCCGCAGGTCGGGACGTGGTGATTTCCGCCACATCGTCCGGCAGATGCCATCCACCCCCAAAGCGGCGGAGGGCCGCCGCACTCCATAAGCTGGCGCAATCCCCGGGCACCCCGATGGCGTTACCGCGTTGGCGGCCCCCCAACGAAACGATTGCACCGTGCGGGGCGGGCGGCTAAACCTCCGCCGCCATGGCAACCATCAATGCGAATTTCCTGAAACTGAAGGCGGGCTACCTTTTCCCCGAGATCGCCCGTCGGGTGAAAGCCTACACGGAGGCGAACCCGGACAAGGCGGCGCGGATCATCCGCTGCGGCATCGGTGACGTGACGGAGGCCCTTCCTTCCGCCGTCGTGAAGGCCATGCACGAAGGCGTGGACGAGCTGGCGGACCGCGGCAGCTTCAAGGGCTATGGCCCGGAGCAGGGCTACGAGTTCCTCCGCCAGGCCATCGTTGACAACCAGTTCTCCGACCTCGGCATCTCCGCCGATGAGGTCTTCATTTCCGACGGCTCGAAGTGCGACACCGGCAACATCCTCGACATCTTCGGCAAGGGCAACGTCATCGCCATCACCGACCCGGTCTATCCGGTCTATGTGGACACCAACGTCATGGCCGGCAACACCGGTGATGCGGATGACAAGGGCGCCTACGCGGGCCTGCTCTACCTCCCGTGCAACGCGGGCAACAACTTCGTCGCGGACGTCCCTGCGGAGAAGGCGGACCTCATCTACCTCTGCTTCCCCAACAACCCGACCGGTGCCGTGGCGACCCGCGAGCAACTGGAGGCATGGGTGGCCTATGCGAAGAAGAACGACGCCATCATCCTCTTCGACGCCGCCTATGAGGCCTTCATCCAGGATCCGTCCATCCCGCGCTCCATCTTCGAGATCGAAGGCGCGAAGGACGTCGCCATCGAGTTCCGTTCCTTCTCGAAGAACGGCGGCTTCACCGGCGTGCGCTGCGCTTACGTGGTGATCCCGAAGACCGTTTCCGGAAAGACGGACGACGGCCAGCGCATCCCCCTGCACCAGCTCTGGTCCCGCCGCCACAGCACCAAGTTCAACGGTGCCAGCTACCCGGTCCAGAAGGCCGCCGCCGCCGTTTTCTCCGATGAAGGCAAGGCGCAGGTCAACGAACTCATCTCCCACTACATGGGCAACGCGAAGCTCCTCCGGGAAGCCGCCGCCGCCGCGGGCCTGCCGGTCTTCGGTGGTGAGAACGCGCCGTATGTCTGGGTTGGCTGCCCTGCCGGTCTGACCTCCTGGGACATGTTTGACAAGATGCTGGGCGAGGCGCAGGTCGTCATCACCCCCGGCTCCGGCTTCGGCTCCGCCGGTGAGGGTTACTTCCGCATCTCCGCCTTCAACTCCCGTGCGAACGTGGAGGAAGTCTGCCGCAGGCTGAAGGCGCTGGTCGCCTGATGGATGACTGGAGGGGGGCGCGCTCCGGTGTCCCCCTTCCATCCCGTGCGGACCGTGCTACTTTTCCCGCATGGACCTGATCCGCAAAGCCGTTGATGCCAGGATTTCCTCCCTCGGGCTGGATTGGTTGAAGCTTGAAAGCCTCCACATCCGCTCGAAGGACAAAACCATCAGCGCGGACGTGTTGCTGGAAGGGGAAGCGGAAAGCATCCACATCGAGGCCACCTATGAAGTCATCGGCAGCCGGATCTCCGTGCTGACGGTGGACTCGTCGAGAAAGTGGGTGGCGGAGGCGGCGCGCCTTGGCTTGGCCAAAGCCGGGGGGAGCTTTGAACTACCCTCCGGAATCTCGGGCATCCTGGTCCGGCTGTTCCTCTGAGCGGAGTGGATCCGCGTCGAAATTGCTGCACAGGTTGTTGCAGGGGCTTGGGTGAATCCAAGGCCCGCACGCGAACCAAGGGGGGCATTGACACTTTTTCCGTGCCTTGGAAGTGGATTCCGATGTAGGGGTTTTTTCGCGATGAAACCCAAGGATTTTCTAATTCGGACCGCGTTGCTGGCATTGCTGGCAACTCCCCTCCAGGCCGCGCTCAGCTATGCGACCTATGGCTCCACGCTGACGGAGAACTTCAACACACTCTCCTTCGGCTCAGGAACGCACCCATGGGCGGACAACTCGACCATTCCCGGATGGTATGCTGCCTCCCGGATCCCTTCGCCTACCACCGGCTTCACCGCATACCGGGCGAGTTCAGGCAACACCGCAGCGGTGGGGGAAATCCAGAGCCTGGGGCCCAGCGGGAATTCCGACCGTGCCCTCGGTTCACAGAGCCACAATACCGGCACCTCGGCGATCAGCTATGGGGTGAGCATCTCCAACGACACGTCGGGGCTGATCAGTGCATTCAACCTCCAGTATGCCGGGGAGGAATGGCGGGCCATCGTCGGAGAGGTCGCGGACGGCCTCACCTTCGACTACCAGATTTTTGCGGCGGGGACGGGTTCGCTGGATGCGGCTGCCGGCTGGACCTCCGTTTCAGCGCTCACCTTCACCGCACCGGAGACCGAGCCCTCCGGTGGGACGTCGCGCTCGGTCAATGGCAACACCATCGGCCGCGTGGTCCTGGCCTCGGATGTGACGGGCATTTCATGGGGGCAGGGCCAGGAACTGTGGCTCCGCTGGACGGACAACAGCACCAATGGCAACCGCCGCGCCGCGGTGGGCATCGATGACGTGTCATTCACCGCCATCCCGGAACCCACCGCCGCGGCATTGGGTGGCCTGGCCGCGCTTCTCCTGCTGGGACGCCGACGTTCCTGATCCGCCTACCCCGTTCCGGAAATGAGCTTTGATCCGCTGGATGTTTTCGGAGGGGCCGTGGGGTCGATCTTCAAGCGTCTCCTCTACTTCGCCAGTGCCGTCTGGCTCGGCTGCGCGACCGCAGCGGTCGGGCCGGTCGTTTCGTGGCTGGTGCGGGGAGGTAGTCCTGGATCCGGGTTGATATGGTCCCTCCTGCTGGCACCCCTCTGGCTGCTGAATGAATGGGCCGCGCTGAATTTCCTGACCGTGGCGATCGGGCTGGCCTACTCCGTGAGGGCGGTTGATCCCAGCTACAAGGGATGGATGATCCTGGCCGGGACCGCCTCGCTCGGCGTGAAACTCGGAGAGGGCTTTTCCGGAAAGTGGCTGCCCCTTGCGGCAGGGTGGATTTCCTGGCTGGTGCTCATGGCCATGCTGGGTGCCGGGGTATGGCTGCTGTGCCAGTATTTCGCCGCCCGCTGGGCGCACCACCTCATGCACGTCCAGGCGGAGACCACCGTGCGCGGGATCGAGCGGGAGGAGATCGTCAGGGCGCGGCTGGAGGCATCCCGCCCACCGGACGCCCCGGCCGGTGCGGTCGTTGACCTGAAGCGGTGAGCGGTGGCTTCAAGGATCGCTTGCTTTCCGGCGGGTGCTCCGTTTGGTTGGAACCGTGCTGAAACGTCTCTTCCTCGCGCTGGTTCCGCTGGTCCCCTTTCTCCTCAACAGTTGCGGTGGCGGCGGCTACGGCAGCGTCGGGCTGCTGGACGCGCCGAAGGTGGTGAACGTCTCCAGTTACGATCCAAAGGAAAAGCAGCGGGCGGGGGATTCCTATTCGTCGCAGAATGTGTCCGCCCTCCGCCGGAACGGTGCCCACGGTCTGATCGCCCGCACCGGAAAGGGGACGCTGATCGACGAGAAGTGCGCCGACTTCCTCAGCGCCGCGAACCGCGAGGGCATGATGCTGGGCACCTACTACTTCGTCCTGAAGACCAGCGACCCGGTGTGGCAGGCGGACCGCTATGTGGGCCGCCTGCGGGAGATCGCCGCGCAGCGCGGGCTGCAGGGCCGGAAGATCCTGCTGGTGGGGGACTTCGATACGAAGTCCAGCGCCTCGGACATCGTGCGGTTCATCGACCGCATCGAGCAGCTCACCGGGGTGCTGCCCGTCATTTATCTGGAGAACAGCGGCGGCCTGCGGGCGACGCTGAGCAACGCCAGCGCCGCGGAGAAACGCCGCATCCGCCAGTGCCCGTATTGGATCGCTCTCTACAACCACCACAACGGCTTCCGCACGCCCAGGGACCTCATGCAGGCCTACGGCATCTGGGATGATTGGGCGATGTGGCAATACGGCGGCGTCGAGTGGGGGGGCGGCCGGTCGAACTCGAAGCACTACAACCACGGGCCCTGGAGAGCACCGCAGTACTTCGGCACCATGGACCGCCCGCTGGAGCACAACGCCTTCAACGGCTCCGTGGAAGACCTGCGCGCTTTCTGGGCCAGGCATTCCTGGCAGCCATTGTGAAAAAACGGGAGGGTCGCGACCGCTGGGCGCGCCGTGGCTTTCGGCGTGCAGGCGGGTGACGTGAGATGATGAATGGAGCCGCGCAATCCTCCCGGCGTACAGCTTCGGCGGCCCGAGGCCGGGCCAGCCCTACCGGCGGTGGTAGAACATTTTCATTGAACGGCGGCCCCGCACGCGGAGAATCCCCGGATTCCGGCAAAAAAAACCCATCCCGCCGGAAATCCGAAAACCCATATGAAATCCACCGGCCGGGCCGGGGCGTTCGCCGCGCTCCTGTTCCCGCTCCTCCATGGTGCGCTGCACGCGCATCCGGATGAGTTCGACATCGTTGTGTACGGAGGCACCTCCGGCGGCATCACCGCGGCGATCCAGGCGGCGAAGTTGGGGAAGAAGGTCGCGCTGGTTTCCCCCACCCCCCACCTCGGCGGCCTCACCTCCAGCGGCCTGGGGTGGACGGACCTGGGGAGCACCGCCATCCTCGGCGGGCTCAGCCGCGAGTTCTACCACCGGGTCTATACCCACTACTCCCAGCAGCAAGACATCTGGGACCAGATCAAGGACATGAATGGGCAGGGGGCCAAGGCGTTCAACCACACCACGCAGGTCGCCTCCATCTTCGAGCCGAAGGTGGCGGAAGCCGTCTTCAACACGATGCTCTCCGAGTGGAACGTGCCCGTCTTCACCGGCCTGCTGGATCTGGATGACGGCGTGGTCCTGGACGGGCTGCGCATCACCGGCCTGCGGATGGAGGACGGGCAGACCTACCGCGGGAAGATGTTCATCGACGCGTCCTACGAAGGCGACGTCATGGCCGGTGCCGGCGTGAGCTGGTTCATCGGCCGGGAGGACAACAACGTCTACGGGGAGGACAACAGCGGCGTGCAGGTGGGGAAAGGGCACCACAACTTCACCAACAACCTCGCCAGCATCAGTGCCTACCGGATCGCGGGAAATCCGGCCAGCGGCCTGCTCCCGGGCATCGAGCCGTCCGTCGCCGGGAACGGCACGGCGGACCACCGGCTGCAGGCCTATTGTTTCCGCATGTGCCTCACCGACCGGGAGTCGAACCGCGTGCCGGTGGCGCAGCCGCCGGGGTATGACGCCGCCAACTACGAGCTGCTCCTGCGGGCCGTGGAGGCCGGGCAGAGCAACCATTTCTTCAAGCTGGACCTGATGCCCAACCGCAAGACGGACTCCAACAACACGGGTGCCGTCTCCACCGACTACATCGGGCGGAACTACGGGCCGGACTGGAACTGGGCCACCCTCAGCCACGCCCAGCGCGCCGCGCTGGCGAAGGAGCATGAAAACTGGCAGCGCGGCCTCATCTGGACGCTGCAGAACCACCCCCGGGTGCGCGCCCGCCACACCAACGGCCTCTACCCCACCTGGGGCCTGCCGAAGGACGAGTTCGCGGACAACGGCAACTGGCCCTACCAGCTCTACGTGCGCGAGGCGCGGCGGATGGTTTCCGACTACGTCATGAGCACGAAGAACTGCCGTGGCTCGGAGATCGCCCCGGACTCCGTCGGCATGGCCGCCTACACCATGGACTCCCACCATGTGCAGCGCTACGTCAACGTGGACGGCTTCGTCCGCAACGAGGGCGACGTCCAGGACCCCACCAACGGACCGTATCCGATCTCCTACCGTTCCATCGTGCCGAAGCAGGGGGAGTGCGAAAACCTCCTCGTCCCCTGGTGCCTGTCAGCCTCCCACATGGCGTTCGGCTCCATCCGCATGGAGCCGGTGTTCATGGGGCTGGGCCAGTCGTCCGCCACCGCCGCGTCCATCGCCATCGACGACGGCCTCACCGTGCAGCAGGTTCCCTACGCGAAGCTGGTGGTGAAGATGCGGGCTGACGGTCAGGCGCTCACCACCAACGCCGACGGCGGCCCGGGCACCAGCACCATCGTCGACAATGCCGACCCGAACGCCATCAAGATCGGCCAGTGGACGGAGAGTACCTCCCAGTCCGGCTTCTACGGGAAAAACTACCTGTCGGATGGAAACACCGGGCAGGGAACGAAATCCGTGCGCTTCGTTCCGGACCTGCCCGTCTCCGGCACTTACACCGTGTACCTCCGCTGGCCCGCCCAGGGGAACCGCGCGAAGAATGTTCCCGTCACCGTCTTCCACAACGGTGGCAGCCACTTCGTCCGCATCGACCAGGAACAGGACAGCAACGAGTGGGTGAGCCTGGGAACCTTCCAGTTCAATGCGGGCAGTTCCAACTCCGGCAGCCTCCTTATCGAGACCACCGGAGCCGACGAGTATGTCATCGCGGATGCCGCGCGCTGGGCGATGCCCGGCCCGGACAACATCGTCAGCGTCACGCCGCTCATTCCCACCACCACACGCGGTGGGCGCGTGCCGGCGGAGTTCATCATCTCGCGGAACGGCACGCTGGACAACCCGCTGGTGGTGGACGTCGCGCGCGGCGGCACGGCGGCCCCGTCGGAGCTGTCGCCGTCATTTCCCGCCTCCATCACCATCCCGGCCGGGGTCAGCCAACTGGTGGTGTCCGTCGGCGCGCCGGCGGCGGCCGTGCCGGCAGGGGAACGCACGGTGACCGTCACCATCAGTCCTTCCACCGCCTATTTCCTCGGCACGGATGTCTCCGCCACCGTGACCTTGGTTGACCCGCCGTTCGACGCGTGGAGGTTCGGACGGTTCGATGCGGCGCAACTGGCGGACCCGCAGGTTTCCGGACCCGGTGCGGACCCGGATGGTGATGGCGTGGCGAACCTGGTGGAGTTTTTCTCCGGAGCGGGCGGGCCGGACGCGCGCCCCCGGCTGCTGGCGCAGGACGGAAAGCTCTACCTGCTGCTGCGCCGCCACCAGCGGGCCAACGGCATGAAGATGGAGGTGTGGGAGTCTGACAACCTCACCGGCTGGCAGCGCACGCCCACCCTGCCGGCACCCGCCTTGTTCCAGTCCGCCGGAGATTTCCGCCACATCGGCATTCCCATCCGTGGCTCGGATCCCTTTGGTGGTGGAAAGAATTTCTTCCAGCTCCGTATCGGAGAGTAGCTTTCCCATGAGATCCATCCGCCTCCTCGCCCTTGTCGTCCTTTCTCTCGCCTCGCAGGCGTTCTCCCAGACCCGTATCCTCTGTCTGGGGGACTCCATCACGGAGGGCGGCAGCACCTTCAAGGTCTATCGCCATGTGTTGGCGGAGAAGCTGGACAAGGCGGGCATCCCCGTCGTCTTCGTAGGGCCGAAAAAGGACAAGGCCGGGCTGGCCCACGGCGGCTACGGTGGAAAGAGCATCGAGCAGGTGGCCGTGGAGTACGGGAAATTCCACGCCGCGCACCCGGCGGACGTCGTCATCATCCACTCCGGCCACAACCACTTCATCGAGGAAAAGCCCATCCCGGGGATCATCCGCACGGCGGAGGAAATGATCGCGCTCGCCCGCAAGGACAATCCGCAGGTCATCGTCCTGCTGGCCAAGGTCATCCCCAGCGGCAAGCTGCCGAAGTACGGATACATCCCGGAACTGAACCGGGAGATCACGAAGCTCGGTGAGAAGCTCAAGGTCACCGTGGTCGATCAGGAAACCGGCTTCGACTGGAAGACGGACACCATCCAGGACATGGTCCACCCCAACGCCTCCGGAGCGGAGAAGATGGGCACGAAGTTCTTCGACGCGCTGAAGCCACTGCTCGCAAAGGCACCCGCCTCCGGGGCCACCACCGTGCCGGTTCCCGCGGAGATCGCCGCTCTGCCGGAAACCCAGCAGGAAGCCCTGGCAAAAGCGAGCAAAGTGCTCACCTACAAGAGCGTCGATGGCCTGGATCTGGAGATGCACGTCTTCCTGCCGGAGAAACCCGCCGTCGATGGCAAACCCAGCCCCGGCGTCCTCTTCATCCACGGTGGCGGCTGGGTCGGCGGGGATCCATCCGTGCATGCCTTTGAAAGCCTCTATCTTTCCCGCCAGGGCATGGTCTGCGCCACCATCCGCTACCGCCTGCTGGGCCAGGGCAAGAAGGGCAAGTACTCCGTCGCGAAGTCTCCCGGCGAGTGTCTGGCCGACGCGAAGTCCGCCATGCGCTTCTTCCGTGCCCACGCGGCGGAGTTCGGCATGGATCCGCAGCGAATCGCCGCCGGTGGGGGGTCCGCCGGTGGACACCTCGCCGCCGCCCTCAACACCATCCCCGGCTATGACGACCCGCAGGATGATCTGAAGGTCTCACCGAAGGCGGACGCGCTGGTGCTGCTCTACCCCGCCTTCGACCTCAGCGGCGGCTGGGGCGGCGGCATCGGCAGTTGCAAGAAGGCGGGCATGGATCCGCTGAAATTCTCCCCCGCCACCATGGCGGACGCCACGTTCCCGAAGACCCTCATCCTCGTCGGCAAGCTGGACCCGGTCTCACCACCGGCCAGCAACACCGCCTTCCTCGGGCGCATGAAAAAGGCCGGCGTCTCCGTGGAGCTGCTCACTTACGCCGGCAAGGAGCACAAGCTGTTCGAGCGCAGCAAGACGGACCCCCATTTCCAGAGCTACCTTATCCACTCCAGCCGCTTCTACCAGGAACTCGGCTGGCTGCCGCAGCGCTCGCTGCCACCACTGCCGGACGTGGAACACACCGTCGCGAAGTAAGTAAGGAGGGAGGACACTCCTGTCCTCCGGCTGCAACGGCAAACAAAGGAAGAGAGGACAAAGATCTTCCTTCCCTTCCGGCGAACACCCGTTGACTTCCCCATACCCCTGGTGGACAAGAACGGGAGCGAAGCGGACATAGCGGCTTGCCCGCAATGTCCACCCTCCTTAGGCTTCCCATCATGAAACTGCCAGCCGCTTTCCTCGGTCTGTTCCTCGGTTCGCTCATCGTCGCTTCCGCACAGGAAGGTGAATCCGCCAAAGTGGTGGCGGAGGTTTCCCGCAACCTCGGCGGATACAAGTCGCTCGAGCATGTGTATGAGCCCAAGGACGGCGCGGAGTTCCAGGTGAAGGCATGGCTTTCCGACGGAGTGCTCCGCAGGATCAAGGCCAGCCAGACCGGCGATGGCGGCGTCCTCACCAGGGATTTCTACTACAATGCGGAGGGGGAGTTGAAGCACGCCCATGCCACCCTAGCGGACGAAGCGAAGGACGGAAAGCCCGCCTCCACCGTGGAGGAAAAGTTCGATTTCAACGATGGCGCGCTCATTCTCTATGTCGGCCCGGACAAGAAGCCGGTGGCGAAGGAGGACAAGAACTTCGCCGGCATGGAAACCGCACTGACCGCCATGTCGGACGACCTCATCGAGCGGATCGAGGGATCCACCGCCTATGCCGGGGTGATGGGTGAGGAGGACGGTCCGAAAGCTCCCGTCGGGACGGTGTTCGGTGCGGGCTATTCGGATGGAACCTTCGCAGGGACGGAGCAGGGCGACTACCTCCACCTCGACCTGAAGCAGGCCGACGGCAGCATCGAGACCTATTTCGTCCTGAAGCCGGACGCGCCGCTCGAGCAGCTCCTCAAGGATGGGGACGCCGCGAAAGGTAGGAAGATCCGCGTCCACTGGACGGAAAAGATGCAGGACATCCCGGAAGCGGGGGAGGCCACCCGTATGAAACTCTGCGACCGCATCGAGCTGTTGCAGTGATCCGCCGCGCATCCTGCACCATCCGGGGCGGAACTGCACCGGTGCGGATGATGCCTGTGTTTCCGTGGATGCCATCATCGATGGCTTGATATCAGAGGGTTAGCTCATCAGGGGATCCGCTGGCACGGCCAGTGCGATGGGAAATGACAGGGACGCCCACTGCGGCGGCTCCTTCAACCACCCATCTCAAAACCGATGAAAACGACCACGATCCCCAAATTGATGTTGATCCTCGCGCTGTCCGCCACGCCGGCGGCTTTCGCCCAGAATGAAGCCAAAACGGACAAAGCTGGTGCCGCCGCCAAGGAAGAGAAAGCCGCGCCTGAAGCCGTGAAGCCCGGCACGGTTGCCTCCGTCATCGCTGACGGAACCACCTTCTCCGTCCTTGCGAAACTCGTGAAGGCCGCCGAACTGGAGGAAACCCTCAGCGGCTCCGGTCCGTTCACCGTGTTCGCACCGACGGATGAAGCTTTCACGAAGCTCCCCAGCGGAGCCATGGAGAAACTCCTGCTCCCTGAAAACAAAGAGAAGCTGCGCCAGCTCGTGACCTACCACGTCCTTCCCGGCCAGGTCCTCGCCTCCGCCTTCAAGGATGGTGAGATCAAGACCATGAGCGGCGACAAGGCGAAGCTCGACGTGGACGGCAAGACCGCCGAGATCGACGAAGCCAAGATCGTCAGCAGTGACGTGGTCGCCAGCAACGGCGTGTTCCACTCCATCGACAAGGTGATGGTGCCGAAGTCCCTGGAAGGATTCGCCAACCTCGACCATGATGATTGATCGGCCACGGATGATCCTGTGAATCCCATGGCGCGGGGGGCGGAAATACCCTCCGCGCATTTCTTTGAGCTGATCACTTGCGCGGGATGGGGGACCGGCGCATCGTTTTCCCGATGAACCGCCGCAACTTCCTCTACACCGGCCTCGCCGCCACCCTCGCCCTGCAAACCCAGAGACTCTTCGCCCTGGAAGGTGGCGCGGCGTTCCGGGACAACATCGGCATCCAGCTCTACACGCTCCGCAACGAGCTGAAGGCGGACACCGCCGCCACCCTGAAGGCCGTCGCCTACGCGGGCTACAAGCAGGTGGAGCCATTCGGCTTCCCGGACGCGGACGCCCTCATCAAGGGGTCGCAGGATGTCGGCCTGAAGATCAACTCCACCCACTTCCAGTGGGAGTCCGCCACCAAGCCGAAGGACGACAGCTTCTCCGACTTCCTCAAGATCGTCGAAAAGGCGAAGGGCCTCGGCCTTTCCCACCTCGTCGTACCCTACCTCCATGACGCCGACCGCAAGACGCTGGACGACTACAAGCGCGTGGCGGGCAACCTCAACAAGGCCGCCGCCAAGGCCAAGGAAGCGGGCATCCAGCTCTGCTACCACAACCACAACTTCGAGTTCCTGCCGCTCGAAGGTGGCAAGAGCGGCTTCGACATCTTCACCGAGGAGTTCTCCAAAGACATGAAGTTCGAGCTGGACCTCTTCTGGGTGAAGCTCGGCGGCATCGAGCCGACCGACCTCATCGCCAAGCTCGCCGGACGCGTGGAGCAGCTCCACCTCAAGGATCTCAAGGAAGGCATCAAGACCCCGGAATTCGGCAGCGTGCCGAAGGACGCGTTCAAGGAACTCGGCAACGGCATCATCAAAACCGAGCCGATCCTGGTCGCTGCGGAAAAGGCCGGCATCAAGCACTGCCACGTCGAGCAGGACCAGTCTCCGGACGCCCTCGCCAGCATCAAGCAGAGCATCTCCTATCTGAAGACGCTCTGAGCCAGTAAGGAGGGAGGACACTCCTGTCCTCCGACGGCATTGGCAAAATCCCATCGATCCACCATCTCCCAACGCGAGTGCGAAGGGAGGGTGTGTGGGAAACTGCCTTTGCTTGGTATTCCCAATGCCGCCGGAGAACAGGAATGGGAGCGGAGCGGACATAGCGGCAAAGCCGCAATGTCCTCCCTCCTCACTCATTCACAGTTCCTTGATCGTGATGTTCTTGAACGCCACTTTGTAAGGGCCGGTGCCCTTCTTGATGCTGTGGACCTGGAGGCTGATGAAGCCTTTCGGATGGCTCGCGAAAACCTTGTCATCCGTGAGGTCCTCGATGGCCTCGCCGTTGATGAAGACCTGGATGCGCGGGCCCTTGGCGATGATCTTGTAGTGGTTCCACGCGCCGTCCTTGAACTTCTTGTGCGGGACCAGTTTTTCCTTCTGCGTCATCCAGCCGCCGATGGCCTCACCGTAGATGTAGCCGGCTTCCGCACCTTTCTCGCCGCTTGCCTCGATCTCGACCTGCGGGCCGTTCACCCGTCCGTCCGGCTTCCCATCCTTCGTCTGGGAGCGGAGCATCACGCCGGAGTTGAGCTTGTCATCCACCTTCACGTCGAACTCCAGTTCGAAGTCACCGTAGTGCTTCTCGGTGGAGAGGAAGGAATTCGGGCTGCCTTCCGCCGTGGTGCCGACGATGGTGCCGTCGACGACTTCATACTTGGCGGTGCCGTTGTTCTGTTTCCAGCCGTCGAGGGTCTTGCCGTCGAACAGGGAAACCGCTTCCGCGGCGAAGGAGGAACCTGCGAGCAGGAGGGTGGCGAGGGAGGTGCTGAGGAGCGTGAGTTTCATGAATGGAGGAGAATTTACGGAGATCGGGGGATGATAGTTTCAGCAATAAAAGACGGCGGCCCGTCGGAATGACGGGCCGCCGGGTGAGATTCCGGGCGTCGGTTCAGAACGGGCTGCCGACGATGATGTAGCCGCCACTGGCCGGACGGTAGTAGGTGCCGCGGGATTCGTAGTAGCGTTCACCGCGGTGGGTCACCACGCGGGCACCGCTGGGCAGGGTGCGGATGACGGTGGTTTCACGGCCATGCGGGCCACGGTGGTAGCGGTCATGGTCATGACGGTCACGATCGTAACGATCCCTGCGGTCATAACGATCATATCCGCCCGGGCGTTCCACCACGACATAGCGGCGGCCTTGGGAGCGGTAGTAGATGTCGTTGTGGCGGTAGTAGCTCACGCCGCCGATGACTTCGGTGCGGTATCCGCCGGGCAGGGTGTCCACGACGTAGCCGGGACGATAGGTCGTCACCGTGGTGGTGGTCCCGCCGGTGTAATAGGGATCGACGCAGGAAGTGAGCAGAGCGGCGGCTCCCAGCGCGATGACGGAGAGGATGGTTGTGGAGGTTTTCATGGTGGTTCTTTGATGGACTGCCGGCTGGGCCGGAAATGTTCCTCTTCCTTTTGCAGATGGAATGCCACTTTTTGTAACATCATCATAATCAGTGATGAGTCATTCCGTGTCTCCCGATTTCCTCACCATGAAGTGTGATTTTTTGACGTGTTGCAAATATCATCCTGTGCATTTTGCACGGCTCTTGCTCTTACCGTGCCTCAGCCAGCAGTGCCCGGAGATCGAGCGGGCGGTTGTCCATCGCCAGTTCCCCGTCGGGGGTGAATGGCCACTCACCGCGCGGGCGGTCGCGGTAGAGTTCCACCCCGTTTTCGTCGGGATCCCGCAGGTAGATGGCTTCGCTCACCCCGTGGTCGCTGGCTCCGTCGATCTGGACACCCGCATTCACCAACCGGCGCAGGGCGTCCGCCAGCGACGGCCGGTCCGGGTAGAGGACAGCCAGGTGGAACAGCCCGGTCGCCCGCGGCGGCGGCGGCTGGCCGTTCAGGCTCTGCCACGTGTTCAGGCCGATGTGGTGGTGGTAGCCGCCCGCCGCGATGAAGGCCGCGCCCTTTCCATGGCGTTGCGTCACCTGGAAGCCCAGGATGCCGCAGTAGAAGGCGAGCGACCGCCCGATGTCCGCCACCTTCAGGTGGACGTGGCCGATGGTGGTGCGGGGGTCGATGGGAGGCGGATTCATGGCGGGAGCTTCGCCGTGATCGCAGGATGCGCAAACCGGTTACTCCGCGGAGCGCACCAACCGGAAGATGACCAGGCTGAACAGGCTCATCCCGATGGCGATGAGGCCCAGCCGGTTGAAGTGCAGGAGCTGCCCGCCCGCCCCCGTGGCCACGACCACCCCGCCGATGGCGGCAGTCACCCCGGAGGAAAGGTCGCGCGCGCAGGACACCAGGCTCATGTAGGCCCCGCGCCGGGACGACGGGACGGCCAGTGAGATGACCGCCTGCGCCGGGACGAAGCGCCCGCTGGCGAAGATGAAGAAGATCGCCGAATTGAGCAGCACATGCCACATCGGCAATGGACCGGAGGTGGTGAGGTGGTAGATGATGCCGCAGGCGAACGCCACCATCACGATGAACACCTTGTAGCGCCCATGTTGGTCGGCCAGTTTGCCCACCAGCGGGCCGGTGAAGATGGTCACCACGCCGCCCACCAGATAGACTAGGAACAGGTGCTTCTCCGGCAGCCCCACATTTCCGACCAGGTAGGGGGACAGGTAGGGGATGATCATGAAGTGGCCCGCCACGGCGGCCATCATCAGCACCAGCCCCATCCAGGCGTTCCCATCCCGCATCAGCAGCAGGAAATCATGGCCCGGCTTCGTGCTGCGGCTGGCCAGCAGGTGGCTGCGGACCGGCGGCAGGATGCGGAACAACATCACCCACACCACCGCGGCCAGCACGGCGATGACCAGGAACGGCGCCTCCCATTTCCAGATCTGCGCCATTTTCAGCCCCAGTGGCACGCCCAGCGCCGCCGCCGCGGAAAAGGCGGTCATGATGATGCCCATCCCCCGCGCCCGTCGTTCGGCCGGAACCACATCCGCGACGATGGCCATGATGGTCGCGCTGCTCACACCGCCGAACGCCCCGCACAGCGCGCGGGAAAGCATCAGCATCTCCGGCGTATGGGAAAGCCCGCACGCCAGCGTCCCCAGCGTGAACCCGGCGTAGCAGAACAGCAGCATGTGCCGCCGGTCGAACCGGTCGGTGAAGGGGGCCACCGCCAGCCCGACGATGCCCGCCGTGATGGCGAAGGCGGAAATGATGTTGCCGAACTCCGCCGGGGAAATGTGCAGCTCCCGCATCAGTTGCGGCCCCAGCGGCATGATCACCATGAAATCCATGATGTGCGTGAACTGCACGCACGCGAGCAGCAGCAGCAGATAGCGCTCCGGAACGGCGCGCTGGGCTTTCGGGGGGTCAATCATCCGTTTGAATGCGTGCGATTTACTCGCACCGCACCCGCCGCAAAGCAAGCATGGTCGCCGGAAAGTTACTTTTGCAGCGCCAGAATCAGGGCCATGACCATCAGCACGGCCCCCGCGATCTGCTTGGCGAACAGGCCGCCGGTCTTCCTCTGGCCCAGGCACCACAGGAAGATGACCGCCATCACCCCGCGGGTGCTGTAGGCCACGTTGCTGAGCGTCGGTTGGCGGAACTCACTGAAGGCGATGTTCACGATGAGCGCCTGCACGCCGAGCGTGACCCCCGCCGCGAGGAGGAACCACTTCACGTTCCCGCTGTGGGCCAGCGCCTTCACCTGCGGGATGCGGAAAGACAGCAGACCCAGAGACAGTGCCCCGCCGGTGGCGAAGAGGATGACCAGCCAACGCGGCCCGCCGATGTGGTGGGCCTGCCAGCCGGTCATGAAGTCATTGATCCCGAAGAACACGCACGCCAGCAGGGTGAAGCCCACCGTGGACCCGTGCTCCCGCCAACCGGCCAGCGTGCCACCCGCCACCATGTAGACGGAGACGCACGCCATGATCGCTGCGGGGATCAGGAACGGGCGGGAAGTTTCCAGCCCCACGGCGGTCGCCAGCGTGGCCACGATGATCAGCTTCACCCCCATTGCGGAGGAGTGGACGGCCAGGTCCCCGCCCTTCAGGGAGCGTGCGGAAAACCACTGGCCCATGAAAAAGAGGATGCCGTTCAGCACCGCCAGCCAGTCCTTCCCCTGGAGCATCCATCCGCCCTGCGGCTTCAGGTAGGCGGCGAAGATCGCGGCGGTGATGAGGTTGGAAACCGCGACGATCAGCGTCAGCCCCAGCCCGCCCCGCGAGCACCGCTGGATGAACACCCCCAGAAAGGGATGCAAGGCGGCACCGATGAGGGGCAACAGGATGGCGCCAGTGAACTCGGACACGCGCACCCGGATAGCGGGGAATCTTCCTGACGCAAACCAATTAAGGATTTTGAGGAAGGACGATGCGGTAGAACCGCCTCTCCGGGTGCGGTCCCGGCTCCGCGAAAATGTCGCTCCCGGTGGGCGCGATGCCTTCTTTCAGGAGTGACCAGTCGGTCAGGTTTCCGGAGGCTTCGTAGCGGTAGGCCCTCCCGGGCAGGAGGCCTGCGGCCGACAGGACCGAGGTGTCGGGGTGTTTCGATACCCTCAGGGATGGTTGGGCCGCCGAGCCGAACCGGATCCGGTGCTCCCCGGCGGGCAATGGCAGTGTGATGGTTCCCGCGCCGTCCGCAGCCACCGCCACCACGGAGTGGCCGACAAAGGCGGATGATGCGCCGGGCCACCTGACGGAGACCGTCCCCGGAGAATCGGTGGAGACCACCAGTCCTTGGGAGGTTCCCGCGGCCACCGCCGGGGAGGACGAGGAAAAGGACACATTTTCCGCCGAAAACGCCGTTCCCCTGTCGATGAAGAACCGCGCCGTGACACCGGCCACCGTCCGGACGTGGCATGCCGTCCCGGTCCAGGTGATGTTGCCCGAGGCAAGGGGCGCGGATGCCGTCGCGGACGTCAGGATGTGGTCTTCCGCAGTGCCCCAGTCCAGATCCATCCGGTGGTATCCCGCGCCGCTGGAACGGGTCGCGGCGGGACCGCCGGCCGCCGTGGCACGGGGAACCAGCACCGTGGCGAAATGGGCGCCGCCGGACTGGATCGGGTAGGTCGCGTAGAGGAACTTCCCCACAAAACTCTTCGCCGGATTGAGATTGGCGAAAACGCCATCCAGGAGCTGGACCCCGGAAGGAGGGGATGCCAGGTGGACGGTCAGGTAGGCGCCCGTGCCGGTGTCCCGTTGCACGAACCAGCGGTATTCCGCCCCGGGATCGACGGTGGTGACGTCCGCCGAAAACGGATGCAGCGCCATCTGTGCGTTGGTGCCGGACGCGGATACCACCCGGTCGAACAGGATCCAATGGCCGGGCAGGCCCAGAGCGGCGTCCGGATGGATGAAGGCCATCCCCCGCTGGTGGGTGCCCGAGGCCATCGCGCTGCCGGAGTCCCCCACCGCGTAGTCGATGCCCTCCGCCGTGAACCCGCGGACGATGCCCGCGCCGGATTTGGAAGCATGGTCGCGGGTGGCGGATGCGTTCGCCGCATTCGACACGGGATAGTCGATGAGCACGGTGTTTCCGCTGACCGCCCGGTTGTTGATGTAGGTCCAACTGAAGCCGAGCGAAGCGGATCCCGCCCCGGCGTATCCGGAGTTGCTAACCAGATGCTCTCCATGGCCGATGAGGCTGATGGAGTTCACCTCCTTGTGCGTGTGGCCTTCCGACCGCGTGAGGCAGAGCAGGCCGGAGGACAGGCCGCCGGGGTCGTCCGTGTTCTCGCGGAAGAACGCACCACCATCGGGAAAGATCCGGCTCGGGGCGTTGGCCGCCGGAAGATCACGCGTGGGCGTGCCAAGGAGGGCGTAGCCGAGCAAGGACGGCTGGGGGGATGGATCGACGATCAGGCGGTTCGCGTAGGTCTGGGCGGCGGCGGAGTACCTCCAGGCCCGGTATGCGGCCGTCGGGGAGTCCTGCGGATATTCCCCGGGCGGTCCCCAGAGCGGACGGTTGGCGGACGTGTCTCCGAAGACGTGCAGCTCTCCCTGGTGGCCGTAGGCGGAGCCATAGAGCCATTCATAGACACGCTGGATCTTCCGGTTCGGGTAGGTGTCCATCGCTCCCAAGCGCGCGAGGATGTCGGTGAGGGCATGCTTCTGCTCCCGGTCGAAGTAGTTGAGGCGTGCATTTCCGTAGCCGGGGCCGGCCAACATCACCCCGTCATCCGTGAACAGGTCCAGCAGGGCGGACATGTAGGAAGACACGTTCGCATGGTAGGCGGAGGCGTCACCCCGGTAGAGCGCCCAGAGGCAGCGCACCGACTGCGGGCTGGGATTCCAACCGGAGATCGAGTTCGCCAATGGCCCGACCAGGCCCTCGATCTGCAGCCGGGTCGCTTCCGGGATGTGGGCGTGCAGCACATCCAGCGCGAGGATGCAGGAGAAAAGGGTGGAGCCTACGGGCGTGTTCGCCTCCCACCCGCCGACGGCTCCGCGGGTATCGCGGATGTCCGTGAGACCGGCGATCATCTCCGCGGCGGCTTTGTCCGCGTGGGTGGCCGCGTTCGCCGGGTCGAGGATGGATGAGAGGGCGCAGGCGGAGACCACGGTTTTCAATCCCAGGACCTTGCTGCGGTAGGAGCCGCTGAAGGCGGGGTCATAGGTGAGCGTCGCCGCGGCTTGCAGCGCTTTCGCCTTCATGCCGGACCATGGTTCGCGGAGCGCCTTTTCCCTCCAGGCGGGGTATTCTTCCTCCGAGACGATCAGGAAAGGATGGGGAGGGTCCGGATCGACGGTGAAGGGGGTGGTCGCATCCACCTCATCCAGCGAGACTTCATGGGCCGTCCAGTCCGCGCCGCTCCTGCCCCTCTCCAGATGGACCGCCCGGACGGAGGAGGATGTGGGGACGCTCTGCCACCACGCGAGGTTGGTGGCGGAAGCGATCACCGTGCCTTGGTTTTGGTCTTCCAGCAGGATCGTGTAGGTGCCCGTGCCGGGATCCCCCTCGATCTCCACACGGTAGAGGAAATCATTTCCGGGATTTCCGTCGCCATAGACGGAGGGTTGGATGGCACCCGTTGTCCCGGGGACCGCCATCCATGCCGAAGAGGCGCCGTCGTAGGCTTCCAAGGTCCCTGACGGGGACGAGCGCAGGCTCAGGATCGGTTCGGAAGAACCGCGGAGGTTCACATTCATCCCGCGCAGCCCGCCTGCCGGGGCTTCCTGTGAGAAAATCAGGGACAGGCGGAAACGTCCGTCAAAGGGCGCGACGGTCTGTGCGAGGGCCTGCGTCGCGGACGCGCCGCCGGAGCCGAGGCGCGCGGCGAGATTCCCGTCCCCGATCCCGACCGGAGTCACAAGGCATCCGCTGAGCCGTTCCCAGGAGTCCGGCGCCTCCCCGCTCCATTGGTCGAATCCGCCGTTGGCCAGCCGCTCCAGCGCGGTGGCCGGCAGCGGGGCGGCCATGGCCCATGCGGCGAAGAGGATGCGCGGGATTCCCATCGGTCTTTTTCATAGCTCCGGAACCGCGCCGGATGCCAGCGGCAAAATGGCCTCAGCGCCTGCGGCGCAGGACGCCGAGCAACGGCAGCATCGCGAGAAGCGAGGTGGACGGCTCCGGGATGACATCCGCCATGTCCGCCCACTCCGTGCCGATCTTGAATTCATCGAAGATCACGGATTGGCCGGCGTCCGAGAGGTTGCTGGTCATCTTGAAGGTGCCCAGGGTCCAGCCGGAGTTTCCGGTTACGAAGAAGCCGGAGTTCTCGTCGCCGACCTCCAGGGCCGGGAGATTCGCATCTCCGAGGCTGAAGTCCGGATTGATGTAGAGCGTCATCCGGTCGCCGTTGGTGGTGCTCGTTCCTCCATCGAGGACGGAGTTCTCCAGCTTCAGGACGAAGCTACTCCGCCGTTCCTGTCGCCCACTGCGGGCTTGCGGAAGTCGCCGTATCGGCGCCGTAGCCGTTCATCCTGGAGGAACCATCCGCCATGACGTCCATGCCAAAGCTCCGTGAGTCTGATCCATTCGTCATGTTGAAATCCATGTAGAATGAGGTTTCCGCAGTCCGCCAGATGAGACCGCCGATGAAGAGGGTGTTGGTGAAGGCCGTGCTGGGGCCGACATCAAAGGCGCGGGAGAACCCTTTGGATGATCCGGCTCCCCCGGAGCGGAAAAGGTTGAGCTGGCCTGTGGTGGTGGTCAGTCCGGTGTAGGACAACTGGGAATCCTCCAGCCTCGCGTAGACCGTCGAACTGATGTTCGTGGTATAGTCCCAGGCTCCGGCAAAGCCGGGGACGAATGGAGCCTGACCCACTTCCGAACCCTCCGGACCATCCTTGTAGTTGGTGTCGTCGTCGTAGAACAGCGCGTCGGAGTTGCCCGAGGCGGGATTCTTGTATCCGCCGCCCTGGGCGCTTGGAACCGCTTTGTAGGCGGTGCTGTCGAATCCGTCATACACCAGCAGGGCCGCGTGGAGGGGGGCGGTGGATGAGAAAACAAGCGGAATGAGAAGGCGTAGGTGGGTTTTCATGGCTTCGGAGAATGGGATTGGTTTTTGGGTTTCCAATCCCACGGGACGAGGCCGGTCAGTGCAAACCCCGAAGGGTCACACGAAGGTGGGTGTTCAAACGATGGCTTGAAGGGACTCCAGAATCAGCACCGGCGTCCGCATTTCGTCCGATTTCGCCCGGTCCAGTGTCAGGGTCAGGCACCAGTCATTGAGATCGTCCGGGTCGATGAGCGTCTGGTGGATGGTGGCGCCGTCTTCCGCGAGGTGGGTGTGGCGGGCGTTGCGCGCCTCCGGGTCCAGGCGGATCTGCGGGTGGGTTTCGTGGTATTGGTCCAGCAGGCGCAGCAGCCTTTCATTGGTCCACGGCTTGCCATCGGAGTCGGCCGGTTCCACCAGGGAGAGGGCGGTCTCCGTCTGGTAGCGGGCCAGGGCGGTGACCAGTGTGAGGAGGTGGTTGCGGAGCTGGCGGCTGAAGGCGGGCTGGTCCTTCGTGTAGGGGATCTTCGCCTTGAACGCGCGGAGCTTTTCCTCCGCCGCGGAGTGGTCCTGCACGGCTTCCGGGTTTTTCAGCGTTTCCCATTCGTCCAGCAGGCTGGAGTCGGTGTGCCGGACGATGAGTTCGAGGAAGGACTCCACCTCATGCAGCGCCTCCGTCTTCAGGTGGTCCGGGACGGTCTGGGACAGCACCTTGTAGACTTCGGAAAGGTGGCGCAGCAGCACCGCTTCCGTGCGCTCCAGCTTGTAGGTCTTCACGTAGTCCTCGAAGGATTGGTAGTTCGCCACCATCTCGCGGGCCACGCACTTCGGACGGACGTTCTCGTTGGCCAGATAGGGGTGCCGGAGCTTGAATTCGTTGAAGGTGGCGTAGATGAACTCCTTCCCGGGCTTCGGCCATTCCACTTCCTCCAGCCGGGCGATGCGGTCGTCGTATTCCACGCCCTCGTCCTTCAGTTGGGCCATGAGTTCCGTCTTCAGCAGGTCCACCTGCTTGCGGAGGACGGCGTCCGGGTTCTCAAGGATGGCCTCGATCAGGGAAAGGACGTCCAGCGCGTAGTCGTCGGATTCGCGGTCGAGCTGCGGGATGGCATCCAGCAGCCACAGGCCGAGCGCGTGGTTGATGGAGAAGTCCTCCGGCAGGTCGATGTCCAGGATGACCTTGCGCGGGCCGGTGCGCTTCGCCGGAGGCAGGATGTGCAGGATCTTCGCGCCGACGAGACCCCGGAAAAGGGTGAACGCCTGCTTCCGCAGCGCGCGCTGGCGGGACGGGGTTTCATGGGAATCCGTGATGAGCTTTTTCAACGCGGCGCATCCATCCTCCTCCGTCCGTGACAGCACGTTCAGCAGGATGCCGTGGTTGATGTTGAAGCGGGAGACCAGCGGCTCCGGTGGCGAGGTGATGAGCTTGCGGAATGTGGCCTCCTCCCAGTGGACGTAGCCTTTCTCCGGCGGCTTCCGTTTGACGAAGGACTTCTTCTTGTTCGGGTTCGCGTTGGCCTTCTCCTCCAGCTTCAGGTTCTCGATGACGTGCTCCGGGGCCTGGCAGACCACGTAACCGATGTCGTCGAAGCCACGCCTGCCGGCGCGCCCCGCGATCTGGCGGAAATCCCGCACGGCCAGGATCTTCGTGCCGCGTCCGTCATACTTGCACAGGCCGGTCAGCATGACCGTGCGGATGGGGACGTTCACCCCCACGCCCAGGGTGTCCGTGCCGCAGACCACCTTCAGCAGGCCGCGTGCGGTCAGCTTCTCCACCAGCAGGCGGTACTTCGGCAGCAACCCGGCGTGGTGGATGCCCACGCCATGGCGCAGGATCTTGGAAAGCTCCCGGCCATAGGGACTGCGGAAGTCCGCCGCATCCAGCGCGCGGGCGATGGCGGTTTTCTCCTCCTTCGTGCAGAAGTTGGTGGAGAGCAGGTTGCGGGCGGTCTCCGCGCACGCGTTCTGGGTGAAGTGGACCAGATAGACCGGCGCGCGGCCGCCGTCCACCAGCTCCGCCACCATCTCCTCCAGCGGGGTGGTGGAGTAGGTGAACTCCAGCGGCACCGGCCGTTGGTCGGACTGCACCAGCACCGTGGGTGCGCCGGTCAGGTCCGTGAGCTGCTTTGAGAAAAACGAGGAGTCGCCCAGCGTCGCGGACATCAGCAGGAAGCGCGCCTTTGGCAGCGTCAGCAGCGGGATCTGCCATGCGGCCCCGCGGCTGTGGTCCGCGTAGTAGTGGAACTCGTCCATGATGACGTCGTCCACATGCGCCGCCGCCCCGTCCCGGAGGGCGATGTTCGAGAGGATCTCCGCCGTGCAGCAGAGGACGGGCGCCTTCGGGTTCACGGTGGAGTCCCCGGTCAGCAGCCCCACGTTCTCCGGACCCAGCACGTTGCACAGCGACAGGAACTTCTCGTTCGCCAACGCCTTGATCGGCACCGTGTAGTACGACCGCCTGCCCTGCGCCAACGACTTGAACTGCATGGCCAGCGCGACGAGGGATTTCCCGGATCCGGTGGGTGTGTCGAGGATCACATTCTTGTCCTGGAACAGCTCCAGGATGGCCTCCTCCTGGTGGGCATAGGGCTCCGTTCCGGTCCCCGCGAGAAAGTCGAGGAAGGCGTTCAGGATGTCATCCGGGGACGGATTCTCCGGGAGATCTGCGGTGGAAAGGGCGGACGGCATGAGGAGGCGCTGGGGCGGCCGTCTTCCGACGGGCCGTTTTTAGGGTGGTGCGCGGGACATCGTTGGCTATGGTGGCCGTCCCGCGAAGGGAAATTATGGCGATCCACGGAGAAGAATTGGCATTGGCGTGTGCGAAGGCGGCTGACGGCATCCAGGCGGAGAACATCCGCGTCTGGGACATGCGCGGCGTATCCAACCTGACGGACTACATGATCGTCTGCTCCGGCAACTCCATGCCCCACCTGCGTGCGGTCATCCGGGACATCGCCTCCGTGGTGGAGGAAAACAACGGCAACACCCCGTCCTTCACCGAAGGCAAGGCCGACACCCGCTGGGTCGTCCTCGACTACGTCGATGTCATGGTCCACGTCATGCACCAGGAAATGCGCGACTTCTACGCCCTCGAGGAGCTCTGGGCGGACGCGAAGGAAGTGGACTGGAAGTCCCGCTGATCCGCCGTCAACGCGGCGGCATCAGGAGGGGCGGCTGCTCTCCCCCGCTTTCCGGTGGCGGAGGCCCTCTTCCCCAAGCGACCCCAAAGAAAAAAGCGGACCGGTTGCCCGGCCCGCTTTTCCTGTGAATCCGTGAACCGTCTCAGGAAACCAGCTCGAAGCCCTTGCGGTAGCTGCCCTTGAGCAGGGCGTTGGCTTCCTCCGCGCCGGTGCCGTTGAATTTCTCGTTCGCGGTGTCCAGCGTCAGGGACTTGCCGACGGACAGCGGGGTCTTGGCGAGGTCCACGCCGTTGGCTTCCAGGTGGGTCACCATGCGGTCGAAGGCATCCTTCGCCGCCGGGTTGGTGAAGCCCGCATCCCCTTCCTTCAGGCCGCCCTTGGCGCCCAGCTTCCAGGAAATGTTGCCGATGTGGGCCAGCGCGGCGGAGAGGTGGCCGGACTCGACCTGGCGCTCCTTCGCGATCTTCCCGGAGTGGATGGAGTCGATGAAGTTCTGCATGTGCGGGGACGCGCCGTTGAACTCCTTGATCTTCTTGCCGTCCTTGTCGAACGCCGCGCAGGAACCACCGTGGCCGCCGGCGAGCCAGCCGCCTTCGCACTCGATGATATTGCCGAGATCGACACCCTTGTACTTGTCCATGCCGCCTTCCCAGTTGAGGCCCTTGGCCGGCAGGCCGCGGACTTCGAACAGGATCGGCGCCGGAGCGTAGTCCAGCCAGACGATCTGGGTGTTCGCCCAGTCACCGTCGTCCTCATAGCCGAGGCGGCCGCCTGCGGAGATCACCGACGCCGGAAGGAGCTCCGGATCCCCGATGAACATGCGGCAGACGTCGAGCTGGTGCGGGCCCTGGTTGCCCAGGTCGCCGTTGCCGTAAGGTTGCTGCCAGTGCCAGTCGTAGTGGAACCTTTCCCGGGAAACCTGGGCGATTTCACGCGGGCCGCACCAGAGGTCGTAGTTCACGTTGGACGGAGGAGCCTTCGGTGCGGCGACCTTGCCGATCGCCTTGCGCGGCTTGTAGCAGAAGCCGCGGGCGAGGGTCACCTTGCCGATGCCGCCTTCCTTCACCCACGCGGCGGCGTCCAGCCAGCCGGTCTCCGAGCGGCGCTGGAACCCGTGCTGGATGATGACCTTGTGCTTCTCCGCGGCGAGCGCGAGCTGGCGGCCTTCCCAGACGTTGTGGGAAACGGGCTTCTCCACATAGACGTGCTTGCCGTTGGCGGCGGCGGTGGAGGCGATGAGGGCGTGGGTGTGGTTCGGCGTGGCGATGACCACCGCGTCGATGTCCTTCGACTCGCAGCACTTCCGGTAGTCGTCGAACTTGGTGACCTTGACGCCCTTCTTGTCGAGCGCGTCGGCGGTCTTGTCGAGGACGCCGGAATCGACGTCGCAGAGGGCGACGACGCGGGCGCCCTTCGCCTTGAGAACTTGCTCAAGGAGCGCCTTGCCCCGGCCGTTGAAGCCGATGATGGCGACGCGGGCATCCCCGTTCGCGCCCTGGGCGCGGGCCAGCGGGGAGAGGAGCGAGAAGGTTCCGGCGAACGCGGAAGTGCTGATGAAACGGCGGCGGTTCATGGATGTGCGGGTTTGGTGGGTTTGTGAGCGTTGGGTTCAGTTTTTCGAGAAGGATTCCCAGAGTTTGCCGAGCTCGGCGGACTTCAGGTCCCCGTGGTGGACGACGATGCTGTAGCGGAAGGTCATGGATTCGCCCTTCTTCAGCGCGTGGTCGCCCAGGGTGGGCTGGTCCTTCTTGCCTTCGAAGTCGTGGATGCCGAAGGGGTTGGCGGAAACGAGACCGTAGTCCCGCACGTGCCAGTAGGTCGGGTAGCGGAAGTTCTTCGGGTGGTCGAACAGGGCGGCGACGACGGGTTCACCCTTCTCGTCCGGGCCGTGGTAGGCCACCCAGTCGGCGCGTTTGCCCCAGGTATCGGCGTCGGTGACACCCTTGCTGTCGATGATGTGGGCTTTCGCCTGCTTGCCCTTCAGGCGGAGCGTCCGGTCCATGCGGAACGCGAACATGCCTTCCTTCGTGTCGCCGAAGGTGACGTCCTCCGCGGCGGTCAGCGCGCAGGTGAACTCCAGCGCACTGGTGGTGGCGTTGATCTTGCGGACGGTGATGGTGCGCTTCTCGTCGATCAGCTTTTTCCCGTGTGCCTGCCATTCCAGGTCCGCGGTGAAGGTGACGCTGTCGGCGGCGGTCTTCGTCTCCGCTTCGAATCCCTTGTGGATGATGGTCGGGTTGCCCTCGCCCTTCATCGCCCAGAAGTCCGCGCCGTTGACCGCGCCGTGGCCCATCCACACGGATCGGTGGTGGGGGTGGTCGGTCGCTTCCTCCGCGATGCCTTCCTTCGTCGGCCAGTGGCGGGTCAGGTTCGCGCCGGAGGGCGAAAGAAGCGGATAAAGATAGGGGACCTTCCAGTCCGTGCGGTACTCGGTGATGAGCTTCCCATCATCGGTGACCTTCATCGAACCTTCCGATTTTTCGAGCTTCAGGTCGGCGTAAGAAGAGGCCGAGCATGCGAGAAAAATTGTAAGCAATCTTTTCATGAGTTTCCTGATACGTAGGGGTTGGGTGGAAATCATGCGAGAAAAGAGATGTTTTTCAGCGGAGATTTCCGGAATAGTTTCAGGAGTGGAGCGTCCCAACAGTCGATGAGTGAGTTCGCGGAATTGGTAGATTCCTATTATCAGGCGTTGTTCCGGTTCGGAATGTCGCTGACGCGCAACGCCGACCGCGCCGCGGATCTGGTGCAGGAGACCTTCTGCATCTGGGCGGAAAAAGGCGACCAGCTCCGGGACCGCTCGAAGGCGAAGACCTGGCTTTTCACCACGCTGCACCGGGAATTTCTCAGCCAGCGGCGCCACGCCGCGAAGTTTTCCGACACCGAGCTGAACGAGGAGATCATCTGCGAGGCGGAAGCCCCCCAAGGGGACGCGGAGCGGCAGATGGATGGTTCCCGCGCGCTGGAGATCCTCGGCACGCTGGATGAAACCTACCGCGCCCCGGTGGCGCTTTTCTACCTCCAGCAGCACAGCTACAAGGAAATCGCGGCGATCCTGGAGATCCCCATCGGCACGGTCATGTCCCGGCTTTCCCGGGGGAAGGAAATGCTCCGCAAGCAGATGACCGCGGAGCCGGCGAGCGCGCCGAAGAACATCCTGCAACTCGAACCGGAGGCGCTGGGCAAACGCCATGGATAAGGACGAGGCAAAATTCCTGCTGGGCAGCTTCCGGCCTGATGGTGCGGACGCGGGGGATGAGGACTTCGCCGCCGCCCTCCAACTCGCCGCGGAAGACCGTGAGCTGGGTGAGTGGCTGGCCGGTGAACGGTCGATGGATGCCGCCTTCGCGGCGGCCCTCGGCTCGGTCGCGCCGCCCGCTTCACTCAGGGACGATATCCTCGGCCTGGAGACCACCGGATTCGGCGGTATCCCGCAGGCGGAAACCGGGCTCGACGCCTGGATGATCGGCAGTCTGGCGTCCATGGCCGCCCCGGAGGGTCTCCGTGGACGGGTGCTGGCTTCGATGGCGACCACCGCGCAACCCCGCCAGCCGGGTGCCGGTTGGTGGCGGAAGGCGGCATGGCCTGTGGCGGCTGCCGCAGGTGTGGCACTGGCATTTCTCTTCACCATCGACCGGAGTGTCGATCCGCTGCCGACCGCGGCGATCATCCCGGCCTCCACGACGGTGCCGGTGGATGTGGTCCAGGCGAGTTTCATCCGGACTTTCGAGTCCCCCTTGTTCGGCTTCGACGAGCACCGGCAGCCTCATGGCGAGCTGGTCGAGATCCTGGAGAAAAAGAAGCTGCCCTGCGCGAGGCGCCTGCCCCCGGGATTGGTCGGCGTGCAGTGCGAGGGCTGCCGTGAAATGGTGATCGACGGGAAGCGCGGTTCGCTCGTCTGCTTTGATGATCCGGTCAACGGCCGGGTCCACCTCGTCATCTTCAAGCGGTCCGACGTCTGCGGCGAGCTGCCGACGAGGGACAATCCCGCACTGTCCCAAAATGGCCCGTGGGCGGTCGCCCGCTGGATCGACGGGGACCAGGTCTACGTCTTGCTGGGCTCCCGCCCGCTGGAAAAGCTGGCCACCCTGTTCTGAGGGTCGGCCTGGGAAATCACGGGCGCTTGGCGATCTGGCGGCGGAACAGAGGCACCAGCTCCGCGTCCATCCAGGCGAAGGCCGCATCCAGCCCGCCTTCCAGGAACAGCTTGCCGATGGAGGCTTCCACCCGTGTCGGGTTGCCGAAGGCGCTGAGGAACTCGTTGGACGTCATGCGGGTGAACCATTCGCCATCCATCATGTTCCGCTCCCGCAGGACGAACTGGCGGGCGAAAAGGGCCAGCACCGCATCACCGATCCAGGCATTGGCGCGTTCCAGGCGGATTTCTTCGTCTTTGCTGCTCACGCGGGAAGAATGCCGCTCAAGGAACGGGCCGCGAGATTTTTCGCATCCTTTCCGCATTCATGCGGTCCCGCAGGCGGGATTCGGAATCCGCGTCCCAATACCCCGGCTGGAGCTCGAGAAAAACCGAGGAATAGGGAAGGGCCGTCTGGGTGCGGATGACCAGCACGTCGAAGCTGCGGCTGGCATCCTCCAGCAGGGTCAGCAGGGACTGCTGCTCCAGTTCCGTGGTTTCGTGGCCATGGAGGGCCTCCTTCGTCCGTTTCCGCATCTCCTCGATGCCCGGCGCGAAGTCGTTTTCGACCGACCGCTGTTCCCTCGGCAAGTAGACCTGGGGCCGGACGTGCTGGGTCTGCTCCATCGCATTCAGCACATAGTCAACGGCTTCGGGGATCTCCACATCCGCCGTCACCTGACGGAAGCCATGACGGCTGTGGGCGGGGAACGAAGCCTCCGCGATAATGATCCAGTTCCGGTAGCCGAGCTGGCCCACCTGGCGGTTCACCGCGTCCTTCCACGTCGGTTGCTTCGGATACAACCCGCAGCCCAGTGATGAGAAAGCCATCACGCAGGTCAGGATCCATCGGCAGGCGCGCATCGGGAAGCAGTTAAGTCCCTCTCCGCAGGACTGTCAATGTATGGACCATGGGGTTTCTTGCTCCGGAGGATTCTTCCGGCTTTGTTTTGGCAGGAAAATGAACCAAGATGGCGGGACGATGGCCGCCAGTGATCCGAGGAAACCCACAGCCGTCTGGAAGGGCGGCGGGGTTCTGGAACTGGCTGGGGATTGGACCCGGAACGGACCGCCCGCCGAGGTTTCCGGAGAGGCTCCGGAAAGCGCTCCCGCTTCGTACGACACTTCCTCCCTGGGACGGTATGATTCCATGCTGCCTGCTTTCCTGTTCGCCCTTTACCGGGGGCTTCCAGAGGGTGCATCGCAGGAAAAACCTCCGCTCGATGGTCTGCCGGACGACCTCCGGGGCTTGATGGAACTCGCCCTCGCCGTTCCGGAACGGAGTGAGGCGAAGTCATCCGGGCGGGAGGAGTCGGAGATCGTCAAGCTGGGCAGGGTTTCGCTCAACATCGCCCGGGGCATCGGGTGCCTGACTGACTTTGTCGGGGAATCCGTACTGGCGCTGGGACGCTTCTTCACGGGCCGGGCGCGGTTCCGCTGGAGGGATTTCTGGGTAGTCGTCCAGCAGTGCGGGGCACAGGCCCTGCCGATCGTCTCCCTCATCAGCTTCCTCATCGGCCTGATCCTCGCGTTCGTTGGGAATGTCCAGTTGGCGAATTTCGGCGCGAACCTCTACGTGGCGGACCTTGTCGGGATCGCCATGGTGCGGGAGATGGGCGTGGTGATGACCGCCATCATCATGAGCGGGCGGACCGGCGCCGCCTTCGCCGCCAACATCGGAAGCATGAAGGCGAACGAGGAGATCGACGCGCTGAAGACCTTCGGCTTCGACCCGTTCGATTTCCTGGTGCTGCCCCGGCTGCTCGCGCTCATCATCATGATGCCCATCCTCACGGTCTACGCGAACGTGGTGGGCATCCTCGGCG
This sequence comes from Luteolibacter sp. SL250, assembly GCF_026625605.1. Lineage (NCBI taxonomy): Bacteria > Pseudomonadati > Verrucomicrobiota > Verrucomicrobiia > Verrucomicrobiales > Verrucomicrobiaceae > Luteolibacter > Luteolibacter sp. SL250. Next base: position 102,320 of record NZ_CP113054.1, on the reverse strand, counting down.
GCATGCTGGTGGGGGCTGCGGTGGGCATCCCTCCCATCCTCTACTGGCATGAGACGCTCACGGCGGTCACCATCACCACCGCCTCCCTCGGCGTGTTCAAGAGCTTCTTCTTCGGTGCGGCCATCGCCATCGCCGGTTGCCTCCACGGCATGCGTGCCGGGAATTCCTCCGCGGCCGTCGGGGAGGCGACGACCAAGGCGGTGGTGGCGGGCATCACCGCGGTCATCGTCCTGGATTCCGCCTTCGCCGCCATTTTCACCCTTCTCGAAATCTGACCCATGGAGGCTCCCAACGCGAAAATATCCGTCCGCGGCCTGACCATGGCTTATGGTTCCTTCGTCGTGATGAAGGACCTCAACTTCGACATCAAAGACAAGGACATCTTCATCATCATGGGGGGGTCCGGTTGCGGGAAAAGCACCTTGCTGCGCCACCTCATCGGCCTGCGGGAACCTGCGGAAGGTGAGGTTTTCTATGACGGGAAGAACTTCACGCGGACCGATCCCTCGGAGCGCGGCGCGTTCATCAACCGCTTCGGCGTGATGTACCAGTCCGGCGCGCTGTGGTCGTCCATGACGCTGGCGGAGAACATCGCCATGCCCATCGAGGAGAACACGGACCTCGATCCGAAGTCGGTCGCGGATCTGGTTTCCTACAAGCTCGCGCTGGTGGGTTTGTCCGGTTACGAGGACTACTACCCGTCCCAGGTGAGCGGCGGGATGAACAAGCGCGCGGGCATCGCGCGGGCGATGGCGCTGGATCCGGACATCCTGTTCCTGGACGAGCCGGGGGCCGGTCTGGATCCGCTCAGCTCCCGCCGGCTGGATGACCTCATCCTGCGTCTGCGGGACAGCCTGGGGTCCACCATCGTCATCGTGACCCATGAGCTGGCCAGCATTTTCGCCGTAGCCAACAACTCCATTTTCCTCGATACTGCGACAAGGACACAAGGCGCCACCGGGAATCCGCGGGAACTCCGCGACCATTCCGACAACCCGGCCGTCCGTGTGTTCCTCAACCGCGGCGACGATCCAGAAGCCAGCAAGCCATGAGCAAGAAAGCCAATCCCACGGTCATCGGAGCGTTCACCCTCATCGGGTTGATCCTCGCGGGTTTCGCCGTCGTCGCCTTCGGTGCCGGGAAATACTTCGAGCGGACCCACGACATCCTCATCTTCTTCGAGAAGAGCGCGAACGGCCTGCTGGTCGGCTCGGATGTACGGTTCGGCGGTGTCCGCATCGGAAGTGTGAAGCGCATCAGCGTGCTGGTGGACTCCGACAACAACCGCAAGATCATCCCGGTGGTGGTGGAGCTGACGGACAAGGCCATCCGCGACATCGGCACCACCAGCGGCAGGCCCATCGACTTCTCGGATCCGGAACGGGTGGAGGACGCCGTGAAACGCGGTCTCCGCGCGGGGATGAAGCAGCAGAGCCTGCTGACCGGCCAACTCTATGTGGAGTTCGACATGCTGCCGGACTCGGAGGGATTCACCTACCAGCCGCGGAGGGATCCGGGGATGCCCATCGTTCCCAGCGTGGGCACGGAAATGGACGAACTCATCGCTGGCATCTCCAGCGGTCTGGAAAAGTTCAACTCCCTGGACCTGGAAGGCATCATCAAGGATCTCCGTGACACCATCGTGGTGGCGAAGCAGCAGGTGGCGGCGCTGAACATGAAGGAGATCAATGACAACGTCGTGGCCATCACCAAGGACATCCAGGCGATCACCGGCAACGACAAACTCAACAGCGCCATCGACAGCCTCGACGCGTCGCTCAAGGAGATCAACGAGCTCACCGCGAAGGTCAACGCGGGCATCGACCCGATGATGGCGGACTTTTCCGCCGTGCTGAAGCGGGCGGACGAGAGCCTGCAGAAAATCAACGAGACCGCGGCGGAGCTCAGCCATGTCAGCAATCCGCGCGCGCCGGTACTCATGCGCTTCCAGAACGTGCTGGAGGAGACCGAGCGCGCCTCCAGGGCCATCAAGGAGCTGGCGAACGACCTGAAGCGGAACCCGAACGCGCTGATCTCCGGCAAGGAGAACGAATAACGGGACAGCGCACGACCACCAATCATCATGAAAGCCCTCCTCTGCCTCCTCCCGTTCCTTCTTTTTTCCTGCAACGTGCTCCAGCCGGTGAAGGACACCTCCGTCACCTACCTGCTGGATCCTGCCATTCCGGATAGGACGCCGTCGGCTTCCACGCCGGCGGTGGCCATCAACCGGCCATCGCTGCCGAGCTATCTGGACCGCCAGCAGATCGTCACCCGGGTGAAGGCGGGGGAGCTGAAGATGAGCAGCTACCACCTGTGGGCGGAGCCGCTCGACACCGGCATCGCCCGTGTGGTCTCCATGAACCTGACCCGCCTCACCGGGTCAACGAACATCCAGCCGATCAACAACTTCGTCACCCTGGAATACACCTCGCTGGTGGAGCTACGCATCTCCCAGTTCGAGCCTGCCGACGGTGACCGGGTGGTGCTTGCCTGCACCTGGAAGGTCCAGCCCGTGCATGGCCGTCCGCTGCAACCCCGCAACTTCCGCACGGAGGTTCCGTTCACTCCGTCCGCGGACAAATTGGATCTCGCTCCAAGGATCGCGGCGATGAACGAGGCCCTCGCCCGTCTTTCACGGGTGATCGGGGGATCCCTCTGAAAGGGAGACCATCCTCCGGATCGTCACTCTTCAATCTTACCTCACCAACCCTTGGCAATTCGGAGAATTGCCTTCCTTTCCCATGAACATCGGCGTTCCCACTGAGATCAAGGCACAGGAAAACCGCGTGGCCATGACCCCCGGGTCGGTGGTGGAGCTGGTGAGGCGCGGGCACTCCGTGCTCGTCCAGCGTGGAGCCGGAGCGGGATCGAGCTATCCGGATGACCAATATGAAAAGGCAGGCGCCCTCCTCGTGGAGGACGCGCCCGCCGTCTTCGCGGCAGCGGATCTCATTGTGAAGGTGAAGGAACCGCAGCCGGGGGAGATTGCCATGCTGGAGCCCCGCCACCTGCTTTTCACCTACCTCCACCTCGCGGCCAGCAAGCCGCTTACGGAATCGCTGATGGCCAGCGGCTGCACCGCGCTGGCCTATGAGACGCTGGAGGTGAACCGCCACCTGCCGCTGCTGGAACCGATGAGCGAGATCGCGGGACGCATGGCCGCCATCGTCGGTTCCTACCACCTGGCGAAGCATGCGGGAGGGCGTGGCATCCTGCTGGGCGGCGTCCCGGGTGTCGCACCCGGACGGGTGGTGGTGCTGGGTGGTGGCACCGCCGGGGTGAATGCCGCCCGCGTCGCCACCGGCATCGGCGCGGACGTCACCATCCTCGAAGTGGACTTCGAGCGCATGCGCTTCCTGGACATCACCATGGGCGGGCACACGGTCTATTCGAACCAGGCGAACCTCGCCGACCTCCTGCCGCGTGCGGACCTGGTCATCGGCGCGGTCCTGGTGCCGGGCGCGAAGGCCCCGAAGCTGATCACCCGTGAAATGCTCCGCCTCATGCCGCGCGGCAGTGTGTTCGTGGACATCGCCGTGGACCAGGGCGGCTGCGCGGAAACCACGCGCCCCACCACCCATGACGACCCGACCTATGAGGAGGAGGGCGTTCTTCACTACTGCGTGGCCAACATGCCGGGCGCGTATGCCCGCACCGCCACCCAGGCGCTCAACAACGTGACCCACCCGTGGATCTCGCTCATCGCGGACAAGGAGCTGGCGGGTGCCTGCGAAGCCCGGCCGGAGCTCCACTCCGCGATCAACATCCTGGACGGAAAGCTGACCTGCAAACCGGTGGCGGAAGCGCACGGGCTCCCTGCCGGGGAGCTTCAGCCGACCGTGTGAATGACGGCCTGCGGCTGCTGGATACGGATCTGTTTGCAGATCGGCTTGTTCTCCTTCTCATCGCGGATGACGAGGATGTAGCCGTCCAGGTTCAGGCCTTCCACCAACCGCCGGAGGACCATCCGGACGTCGTTGTCCGAGGTGAACCTGTACCAGGGAAAGCGCAGGTCCACGGCCATCACGTAGTGTTTCCAGTTCGCGAACTCACGGTGCTCCTTGCAGACCAGCCATGCGCTGCGGACACTTTTCTCTCCGGCCAGGAGTTCACGGATCTCCCCGATCTTTTTCTCATCCAGGCCGTGCGGGAGGAAGGTGTCGCGCTTGGTCAGATTGTTGCGCGCGTGCATTGCGGAGGACATCCGCTCATCATGGAGGTCGGCCCGCCGTTTCATCTCCCTCACGGCGTCATGGTTCCCCTGCCGGTCATGGTAGGCGGCCATCGCGCCCAGGCACTCCAGCGTGTCCGTCGGATCTTCCGCCAGCCGTTCCATGATCCGCAGTCCGGATGGATCGTCATGTTCCAGCAAGTACTGTCCCGTGATGAATGACGCCGCCTTGTGGTCCGGATGGCGGATGGCGTAGTCCCGCAGAGCCGGGAAGACGGCATCGATCCCCTCCGTCTCCAGGCGGAGGATGATACGCTTCCACCCGGTCTCCCCGCTGTCACCGCCCTCCGTCGTGGGGGTGAGTTCCTGCAGTTTGCCCGGGACTCCGCGCGGCTCTTGTGGGTGGATTGCCAGTCGTCCAGGACGAATCGCTGCCACTCGCCGCTGAATGCTTCCCGCGCGCGGGCCGAGAGATCCGCGCCGAGGAGCGCGTCCGATGCATGGGCGCGCAGGGTCGGGAGTGTGCGTGAGTCCACCGGCATGCCCAGCGTCCGGACCCGGTCGCTCAGGCTCGGGTGCGTGTCGGACGTTCCCGTGGAGATGGAGAAAGCGTGGGACAGCCAGCGGGAAGCCGCCGCCGGTTCCGGATCGGTCCGGAGGAAATCCTTCATCTCGCCGAAGATCGCCGACGGAGGCTGCGGTTCGTCGGCCACCCGCAGGTTGATGTTCTTCCAGAACACGTCCTCGAGATGGCGGGCGCGGAGATCAATGCGCTGCAGGGCGCGGGCGGATGTGGCGGGGGAGGTCACCTTCGCCGCGAAGGCGTCCGCCTGATACTCGTTGGATCGGGAAAGGACGAAGGCCCTGGCGTTGAAACGCGGCCAGAACCAGACGAAGAACTTCTTGAGTGGCGCGATGAGGAATCCATCCTTCTGGAATATCCCTTCCGCCGCGCGTTCCCATGTCACACGGATGCGGTAGATCCAGTTGCCGGTGCTGCCGTCCTTGCTGGAAAGATGGCTGAACTCGTGGGCGAGCACCGCCTTGAACTCCTCCGGCTCCAGCGCGTCCATCAGCGGCAGGCCCAGGCTCAGGTAGTTCCGGTGCATGCCGAATATGCCTGCCAGCGGCAGTTGCACCACGGAGGCGTTGAGATCGTTCGTGAGGAGAACCTTGTGGAAGCGCACTCCTCCAGCGGCTTCGGAGATGTCATCGATCATCCCGAAGAGGGCGGGGGCTTCATCCCGCGTGATCTCGCGCCCTTGCGGCGGGTGCAGGCGGTTCCAGAGACTGCGGAACAGCGTCAGTGAAAGCGCGCCCGCCGCCACGCCCAGCACACCGCCGAACTTGATGGTGACCACGTTCGGATGGAGGATGATGAAGAACACGCAGCCCGCCAGCAGCGCCAGGCTGCACACGATGGCGACGGAAAGCACGACGTAGCCAAACAGCGCCCACCGGATGGAGGACCGGGTCAGCGCATCCCTCCGGCCACGGAATTTCTCCTCCAGCCCCTCCACCAGTTGGTCGAACTCCACGCGTGTCATGGCGCGATGGTCCGGGGGGGGGCGGAGGTCGTCAATACGGCAGGAGTGGAGAAACCGTTCGATTGGAAGAATCTCCGGCGCGGATCGCATGATCGTCGCGCCGGGGATGAATTCCATTTCAACGGTGACCCGTGTTGCGGGCCTTCCGCCGGAGGACCAGCAGCGCGGAACCCGCGATGCCCAGCAGGGCGGCGGATGGTTCCGGCACGGCGTTCACGGTGAAGTCGTCATAGCGCATGGTGTTCGCATGGCCGCCGCCGCTGGTTCCGGCGGTGTCATTGGCACCGGAAAGGAAGAGGCCCGCCGCGATCAGGTTGCCGCTGGGGAGGGCCTCGCCGAGGGTGCTGTCCGATACGGAGAGCGCGCTGGTGGTCACCGTCATGCTCCGCCAACTGGAGGCCGCCGTGGTGAAGGCCAGCTCCTTGAACTGCGCGCCGTCCGCCCAGACCCCTCCGGTTGTGGTGAAGAACGTGTCGGAAGCGAACCATTCGGTGAACCCCGCGACATCAATGGCGAGGACGATGCGGTAGCGGTCGGTGCCGGAACCGTTCCGGGCGAGGAAGGAGATGGTGGTGATGTCAGCCGTGGTGATGTTGTGGGAGATGACCTCCGTGGTGTAGGCGAGCCCGTAGGTGCTGTTGAAAGTCGTTTTTGCCCCATATCCGCCGCCCAGATTGCTGACGACGAATCCGCCGTTCGCGTTGTTGGTGGTGTTGGCGGAGCCATCCGTCGCGGATGTGCCATAGACAGCGGTCCAGCCCACATTCGAATGGCTGAGATTGCCACTGTTCGGTTGCGGAAAGTTCTCCTGATAGGTGGAGGCGGCCTGGGAAATGCTTGCGCACACCAGCCAGCAAGGAAGCAGGTGATGGAATGGGAATTTCATGGGTTTTCTGTTTGGAACAGACGGGTGCATGAACCCGCCATTATCCACAAGGCGGCGAAGCCGGAAAATTGGACAAAAAAATTCCCGCTTCTCCTCTTGGAACGAAAAAGCGCGCGATCCCCGGGGGACCGCGCGCTTCGATCAGGAGGGTCAGGCGGATTTCACATCAACTGCGCGCCGGCCTCCGCCAGCTCCGACCGCTCGCCGCGGTTGAGCGCGACGTGGGCGACGAACGGCTGACCCTTGAGCCGGTTGCGCGTATAGACCAAGCCGTTGCTGCGGCTGTCCACATAGGGATTGTCGATCTGGGCGGGGTCGCCGACGAGGACCAGCTTCGAGTCGCGGGACATCCGGGTGACCACCGTCTTCGCCTCCTGCGGGGTGAGCTGCTGCGCCTCATCCAGCACGAAGAACCGGTTCGGGATCGAGCGTCCACGGATGTAGCAGAGCGCTTCGATCTCCAGGATGCCCTGCTCCATCAGCAGCTCATAGGGCTTCTTGGCCGGTGGCGCGCCGGGGTTCGGCTTCTGCTGCTTGCGCTTCGGTCCCAGCGGGACGTTCGGACGCATCAGCAGATCCAGCGCGTCATGGATCGGTTGGAGCCACGGGCGCATCTTCTCATCCAGGGAGCCGGGCAGGAAGCCGAGCTGGTCGCCCATGGCCACCACCGGGCGGCTCACGGTGATGCCGTTGTATCTCCGGTTGAACATTTCATGGAGGCCGGCGGCGACGGCGACCAGCGTCTTGCCCGTGCCGGCGTGGCCGTAGCAGGTGACCAGCGAGATGTCCGGATTGAGCAGCGCGTCGATGAGGAAGCGCTGGCCCAGGTTGAGCGGCTTGAGCGTCTGCCCGTCGGGGATCTTCAGCACCTCCGGGATGTTGAGTTTCACGAAGCGGCCGTCGGCATGCAGGCGGGCGGGGATGGTCTGCTTTTCCCCGGCGCCCAGCAGCAGGTATTCGTTGGTGGCCAGACCGGCGAAGCGTTCGGGTGAAATGAGCAGCTCCCCGGTGCTGGAGAAGCGGTGCAGCTCCATCGGGTCCACCTCGATACGGCGGACCTCGTAGTTGGACACCTCCCGCGCATCCACCTTGTCATTGAGGTAGTCCTGGCAGTCGATGCCCACGGCGCGGGCCTTGAGCTGCATGTTGATGTCCTTGGTCACCAGCACGACGGGGCTTTTGTTGTGCTGCATCAGCAGCAGGGTCGCCGCCAGGATGCGGTGGTCCACACGTTCCCGGTCAGGGAAGATGCGGTGGAAGCTGTCGAGCTGGCTGGAGCTCTTCGGGCACGACTCCGGATCGTAGATCACCAGGCGGATGGTGCCGCCCTCGGCGGTGTCCACGCCCCGCGTGACCTTCTGCGCGCAGGAGAACATCTCCGTCAGGCGGCGGTGGACGCGGCGGGCGTTCGCGCCCCGTTCCGTCTGCTCCGACTTGAACTTGTCCAGTTCGGAAAGCACGTCCACCGGGATGCAGAGGTGGTTTTCCTTGAACCGTTCCAGCGCCGCCGGGTCATGCAGCAGCACGTTGGTGTCGAGGACGTAGTTTTTGGCGGTTTGGTTGGGGGCGGTGAGGCCCAGTTCCGTCGGTCGCGGTCGAGAGGTCACTGGCTGGTTCCTGGTGGTTTTGATCTTTGGAAGGGTTTCCTCTTCGTTAATCAATGCCTGTGACTCATCGGTACGGTTGATCATGATTCAATGGGTGGAAACATGGCGGGTAAGGGGGTGCATCCGCCGGCCCGCCACCGGTGATCGCGTAGGCCACTTTTGTTGAGCGGCCATTTAATACGGCTTTTCAAAGTAATGGCAGACTCTCTGGAATTTACGGAGATGACAACAACTTTTCAGCCGCCGGCCAACTTTCGTAGATCGGCCCGGAGTATTTTTCCAAGCGGGCTGCAAGGAAGCGATTCGGTGAACACGGGTGGCTGGAGGCGGCGGTATCCTGGTGCATGGATTTCATACTCCTTTAGCAGGTTGAGGACCAACTCCGGCGGGATCGGATTTTTGAAAACGGGGACGAGCCGGTGCTCCGCCCGCGCATCCGGGACGGGAACAACGGCGAAGGTCCCGGGCGCGAGGATCCCACAGGAGATCGCGGTCAGCTCGCGCTCGATCTCCTCCGGATCCACCAGTTCCCCCAGCACCTTGACGACCTGGTCGGCGCGGCCGAGCGGCGTGAGGTGGCGTTCCCGTAACAGCACCCTGTCGGAGGTGCGGTGCCATTCACTACTGCGTTCCTCGTAGATCCAGCAGCCTGCCTCGTCCTTGCGCAGGCTGCCGGAGAAAAGCGCCGGTCCGGAGATCTCCAGGATGCCGTCGTCCCCCGCGCGGGCGTCCCAGATGTCGAGCAGCGGGATGCCGCCGGTTTGATACGGGAAATTCAGTAGCTCCGGGGATTGCGTGGCGATCTGCGAGCTGGTCTCCGTCATGCCGTAGCTGGCCAGGACCGGCCAGCCGAGATCCCTTGCCGCCTGTCCGGTCCGTTCATCCAGCCTGCCGCCGCCCACCACGATGGCCCGGAGGGCGGAGGGTGCCGCCAGATTGGACGCCACCAGGTCATGGACCTGCGTGGGCACCATCGAGGTGTGGGTGATGGCCCTTTCCGCCGCCCACTTCCGGAACTCCGCTGCGTTCCACTTTCCCGGATAGGTGGAGCAATCGCACGCCGCCTCGAAACAACGCGCCGCCACGCCGAAGCCGCCGACATGGTGGAGCGGCAGGGTCAATCCCCAGCGGGAGTCCTCCGTCACGCCGAGGTGGCGGTTCACGCAGGCTGCGGAGAGCAGCAGCGCGGACTTGGAAAGGGCGATCCATTTCGGCGTGCCGGTGCTGCCGGATGTCTGGAACAGGACATGCCCTTCCAGTTGCGGCAGTTCCGGCAGGGCGCGCCGGTCATCCCCCGGCGCGAATGGCCGCGGGTCATCCCAGAACGATGGGTCGGTCAGTAGAGCCGCGTCCATGGCAGCGCTTCGAGTTGGTCGTCGAATCCGAGGCCCGTGCCGGATGGCGGGGTGAAGTCCGGCGACCATGGGCCGAGCGCCTCGCTGAATTCGTTCGCATCGAAAAGGTGGTGCGTCTGCAGGCCGCAGGCGCCGGTGATGCCGGGGAACTGCAGTTCCAACCGCGCCGCCTCCCACGCGGCGAACGCCTGGCCGAAGGGATGGTCCATGTAGCTGGTCAGCACCACCCGCTGCCGGTGGGCGATGGCCGCCTCCGCCAGCAGGAACGGCTCGTCGATGGCGGGCTTGATGACGCATACCTGCGCGCCTTCGCGGTGCGGCCCGGCCTCGCGGTCGATCGCGAGCGGCACCCGCGTCTTCCGGTAGAGCGCGGGCCACGCGGTCTCCGAGAACGGGCAGGGATCCTCGATGAAATCAATCGCGCCGCGCACCTTTTCCGGCAGCCCCATCAGAAAGGCCTCCACGGTCTCCGGGGTGAGGGACTCGTTGAAGTCGATCCGCCATTTCAGGGCGGGGAATTCCTCCACCGCCTCCAGCAGGAACGCGCGTTCCTTTTCCGGATTCCGGCCGCCCTTGATCTTGATGACGTTGAAGCCAGCTTCCACCGCTTCCTGGATCGCCGGGAGCTTCGGGTCGGTGACCGTGGCATGGCTTTTCGGCACCTCCATTTCCTCGAACAGGGACTCGTCGCGGCTGCGCGCGGCCTCGTCATATTCGGCGCAGCGTAGCGCACGGCGGACGATGGGCCAGCGGCGCGGTCCTTCCAGATCCGCGAGGCATTTGTCGAGCGTGGGGTCGCCCAGCTCCGGCCATGGATGGATGCAGCCGAAGCCGCCGCCGACGCGGATCAGCACGCCCTCGAACTCACGGCGGCCGGAGATGGCGTTGAGAAAGCCACGGCTCCGGATGCGGTAGCGGGCGATGAGCGGCTTTTGTCCGGTGGAGATCATGGTTTCAGAACGGCTGCGAGGTGGTAGGCCGCCGCGAACATGATGAGCTGGATGCCGCCCATGGCAAGGTAGCGGTTGTAGGCGGGACCGGGTGGCGTGCTGATCAGCCCCCAGATGATCCGCAGCCCCATCAGCAGCACCGGCGCGCTGGCGATGGCGAGATACGGATAGCCGAAGGCGACCCAGCCCAGCCCGGCGAAGGCGGCCAGCTTCACCTGCAGCCAGATGAACATCACCGCGAACTTCGGCCCGCAGCGGACGGCCAGCGTGTGCTTGCCGGTGGAGGCGTCCTCCTCACGGTCGCGCAGGTTATTGATGGAAATGAGCACCGCAGACAGCAGGCCGACCTGCCCGCCCAGCAGCAGCGCCTCCTTCGGCCACGCGCCGGTCTGCACGAACACCGTGCCCGTCACCGCGATGAAGCCGAAGAACAGGATCACGAACAGCTCGCCCATGCCGCGGTAGGCCAGCGGAAAGGGTCCTCCGGTATAGCCATAGGCCAGGAACAGCGACGGGATGCCGATGGCCAGGATCGGCCAGCCGCGCGCCTCGATGAGGAACGCGCCGAACAGCGACGCGGCGATGAGGAACCCTGCCGCCCATTTCATCACCTTCCCGCGGCTCATCAGGCCGGAGGCCGTCACCCGCTTCGGCCCCAGCCGTTTCGCCGTGTCCGCGCCCTTCGCGTGGTCGATGGCGTCGTTGAAAAAGTTCGTCGCGATCTGGATGGCGACTGCCCCGCCCAGCGTGCAGATGGCCAACCAGAGGTTGAAGGTGCCGGTGAGCTTCCATGAAAGGATGCAGCCCGCCCACACCGGGACGACGGCTGCGGGCAGCGTCTTCGGACGCGCGGCGAGGAGGATGGGTTTGAACGAAGTGCCGGGCACGGGGGAGTGAAACTGTTGACTCATTGGGAAACCACATGAATCGATCAGACAATCGGATGATTTCATCCTCGGAATAAGGATTCCGTGCAAGAGAGCATTTCGCTGACGGGATCCGGGTAAATCAGTCGAGGGAGGCAAATGGGCATAAGCCTCACCCAACAAGTGGGAAAAGATCCAGCGAGGACATCAGATCGTGGTTGGCAGGAGCTTTTCCGGAATACTCTACCAGAATGGCTTGGTTTGGCGGGGCATGTCCTTGATTGATTTTGACAACTGTCACTTCAATCTGCGGAGCATTCCCGATGCACGTCACAAGATCGTCCACCAGGTAACGGGGAGCCCAGCCGATCATCGTGTAGTCTTCGGTATGCAAAGTGACAGCCAATCGGGTCGCGGGATTATTGACTTCGATCATAATCCGTAGCTTGGCTCCGGGTTGGAGCGTCATCGCTTTTTCCTTTGATGAACTGTTTAGGTAACGCAAGCCATGAACAAAGAAGCGGAGTTGGAAACTTCCATCCGGTTCCGCCTCGACTTTTGGGAAAGTTTGAAGATTGTCGGTAAGTCGAAGACCTTGAGATACAGAGAGGATGGAGATGGGGTCGGCTTGTTCCTCGGTTAGCCCCAGCCAGTCGATGTATTCTGGGAAATCCGGCCGTTTTGGTGAAAGAACGCGATTCTGGAAAATCGGGAAAAGTTTCTCAGAGCGGTAATCGACCTTAAAGTGGGGAAAGGAAACGAGAGGCTCGAAGCCCACTTCGCGATGAGCTCGTTCCGCACCGTGCGTATAGCGGAATCGGCAGGATGAGATGCGGGATTGCTGCACTTCGGCATCCAAGCGCCCAATCGGGAACCATGCTCTGCTTTTTAGGCAGCCTTCTGGAGCCTGCCATGCAAGGAAAAGACTTTTCATTAAATTGCCAAGATCAGGTTACGGGATTCCTTTAGCAAAGCGAGGACGAATTGCACGCTTGCTTCAGACATGCAAGAACGGGGGATTCCCAAGACGATGTCCTCGGCAAATTCTTCTCCGAGATCTAAAATCCGTTTTTGCCATGGTCTGAATAGCTCTGGATACCTTGTGGCGATGAGTTCGGCGAGAGCAATGGGGGGAAGCCCCTTCTTGGCGTGGCTGTCCAAGAAAATGCCTCCTGTTCCTTTGCGTATATAGCGCTGTATCCCTGTCGCTTGTTCCAGAATCATTTGCTTTCTTTCGTCGAGAAGCTCCCTTCCGAGGGAAGAGCCATGATCAAAAGTGGGAGCCAGACGAGTTCGAAGCGACAATCGTAGCCGATCTGTTTCAGGGTTTTGGCTAATTTCGGTTTTCTGAACGACTCCCCAGTTCTCGTGATGTCGATCAGTATTGCCTACCAAAGCGTCAAACACGAGATAGCCTACAAACCGGATTGATACCCGCATGCGGGTTTCTGGGGAGGGGAAGCGGCTTTCAAGTGCACACACAATATTGTTGAAATGGTGATCCGCCTGACCTCGCTCCTTGTGTTTGTCGTAACCATCTATCGTCCCTGCCATTAGCTCATTGCCGTGAATGAGGGTTTCATTTTTTTCGAGGAAACTCAAAACGGCGCACCCAGGATCTCCTTCAAATTTTGCCAATTCGACTTTGTGAGTGGGTAAGCCCAGCTTGAAAGCGATTTCGGAAGCTATTTTTTCTGCCCAGTGCTCGCCAGTATTTAGGCGAGCCTGTTTGTAGAGCCACATCCGTTCTTCGTGCCTGAACCAGAATTTCCGTTTGCTACCCATGTCCTCGCCGCTGCGCTTCCATGAAGGATCGATCTCAAGAATAGGATATTCCTTTGGCATCGAGAGTGCAGCTGATCGTAGTTTGAGATGGGATTGGGTGGAGTGTTTCTGATCCTATCGTTGAGGAGGGTGTAAATCCGAGGAGGCTCGTGGCTACGGCACCCGCGGGAACTTCGAGAAATCCGGCTTCCGCTTCTCGATGAAGGCCTGTTTGCCCTCCTTGCCCTCCTCGCTCATGTAGTAGAGCAGGGTGGCGTTTCCGGCGAGATCCAGCAGGCCCATCTGGCCGTCGCAGTCCGCGTTGAGGGCGGACTTCAGGCAGCGCAGGGCGAGCGGGGAGTGGGCGAGCATCTCGCGGCACCATTTGAGCGTCTCCGTCTCCAGTTCGGCGAGTGGGACGACGGTGTTGACCAGTCCCATGTCGAGCGCCTGCTGGGCGTCATACTGGCGGCAGAGGTACCAGATTTCGCGGGCTTTTTTCTGGCCGACGATGCGGGCGAGGTAGCTGGAACCGAGGCCGCCGTCGAACGAACCGACCTTCGGGCCGGTCTGGCCGAAGCGGGCGTTGTCCGCGGCGATGGTCAGGTCACAGACGATGTGGAGCACATGCCCGCCACCGATGGCGAATCCGGCGACCATGGCCACCACGGGCTTCGGCAGGCTGCGGATTTTTTTCTGCAGGTCCAGCACGTTGAGACGGGGGATGCCGTCCTCGCCGATGTAGCCGGCGTGGCCGCGCACCTTCTGGTCGCCGCCGGAGCAGAAGGCCATGTCGCCTTCGCCGGTGAGGATGATCACGCCCACCTGCGGGTCCTCATGCGCCAGGTCGAAGGCTTTGAGAAGCTCCGCGACCGTCTTCGGGCGGAAGGCGTTGCGCACTTCCGGCCGGTTGATCGTGATCTTGGCGATGCTGCCGTTATCGGTCGTTTCGTAACGGATGTCCTCGAATTCGCGCTGGGTGGTCCACATGACGGCGGCAGTCTGGGTGAGAGATGGGGATGCCGCAATGCTTAGCTGCCCCGGCGGGAAGAACGGCGGGGCGCGGCGTAACGGGCGACGAGTTCCTTGCGGGTGGTTTCGAAGGTCCAGAAAAGCCGGCCTTTCTCGGTCCTCTGGCCGAGCGGGTTCGTGGTGATCTGGATGAACGGTGTCTTGGACAGTTCGAGCAGGATCCTCGCCTGGTCGGTGGGGATGTCGAAGATGACGTAAGGAGAGCCCGGATCGCGGTATTTCGGCCGGTGCCTGACATCAGGCTTTCCAAGGAGAATGAGCCGGTTGTGCGATTTTCTGCCGCCGACACCGAAGATCCGGTGCCAGGTCCACCGGGTGGTGGAAAGCGGGCGGGTGTTGTCGATGCTGGAGCAGTCGGACGCCTTGACCTCCAACTGCCAGCTTCCGACTTCGATGTCGTGTCCGGCGTTGTGTTGGGTGAACGTCCCGCCGAGGAGCTTTCTGAGGAATTCCTCCCCCGTCTTTGCGGTTTGGGTGCTGGAATGCCGCTGGTGGAAGGCGAGGGCTTCCCTGAGGGACGCGACTTCGCTTTTCAGTTCCGCGATTTCCTGTTGGAGCCGTTCGATGGTCTGGCGGGACATGGAGGGATCAGGAGGCCGTTTTCAGGAAACGTGAGAGTCGGTCTGCGAACCACGACGGATTTTCCCACGGCACGCGGTGACCGGCCTCCGGTGCGACGGCCAGAATGCCGCGGGGCGTCAGACCCGCGGCCCGCTCCGCGATGGCGGTGTATTTTCCATCCCTCTCACCCGCCACCCACAGCACGGGGATGGAGATTGAGGAAAGGCGTTCCCACAGTGGCTCCTGCGCCCCCACCGACCAGTCGAGGAAGCTGCGGGAAATCTCCCTGCGGCGGGCGACCAGTCGTTGGGTGGCTTCCGGCTCGCGGATGTCCCCGCCCAGCATTGGCTGCGCGTTCCATTGGCTGGTGAAGTCCTTCCAGTCCCCGGCGAATGCCTTCGCCGCCCACGTGCTGTCGGCGGCCTTGCGTGCGGAACGCTCAAGTTCATCTTCCAGGCCGGGATGGGCGGAAACGATGACCGCCGCCTGCCAGGGATGATCTTTCTCCAGCAGGGCATGGAGGGCCAGGCGGCCACCCATGGAGTAGCCCAACAGGGAGCGCCCGGTGCCGCGGAAGGTTTCACCCTCCGCGTCCTCGTTCAGCGTGGCCCCGGATTCGCCGATAGGGAGGGGGCCGGGTTCCAGAAACCGCCACAGGTCCACGGCCCGCGAGCCGATGCCGCCCTGGGCCAGCGCCTTCGCCAGCGCGCGGAAATCCGATGCCGCCCCCACGGAACCATGCAGGCACCAACATTCGTGGGAGCCGGCCTCGCGGCGCTCGTCCGTTTCCTTGGAGTAGCGGATCATTTCGGGGCGGCTTGCGTCTGGGCCTGGAGTTGTTCCAGGAACTCTTTCACATGCTGCTGGATCTCAGGGCTGCCTGCGGCTCCGGCGAGAACGGCGATGAATACCGTCACGATGGCGACCAGCGAGAGCAGCCACAGCCAGTAGAGGATGGCCAGGAAGATTCCCGCGCCGTCCATCTGCTTGTGGACGGCATAGCCTTCCGGGCAGGCAAAGCTGCGGTAGGCGGTCCAGAAGCTGAGAAGCGGCACGAAATGCGCGAGGTACCACCAGCGGCTCATCCCAAGGTTCGCGAACCGCTGGATGCCGGTATAGACCATCAGGATGAGAAGCACCACAGGACCGACCATCTCAGCTTTTGCGAGGATGTCGGGAGAGATCATTCCGGAAAAAGAGGTCTTCACCGCACTGAGCAGGAACACCACCAGTGCGGGCAGGATGAGGTGGACGAAGATGAAGGAACGCCGCCGGCAGCCACCGAAGCTTCCAAGGCTGTATTGGGAGTCGCCTGCCGTCAGGGCCGCCTCCAGGGAAGCGGCATCCGGTTCCGGTGGCGGAGGCGCCATTTCACGGCGCTCGAACAGGCCGTCGATCTGCCCGATCTGGACCCAGTCGCTCATGCCTTCCTTCCAGACGAGGTCGGTGCGCGGCTTCAGCAAGCCTTCGTCGGCCTTTTCTTTCAGGTCGGCATAGGTGAGCGGACCGCTTTGCTGGCCGTCCCGTGAGAAATACCAAGCGTCGCCGGAGGGCAGGTTCATCGGCTCCCGTTAACGGAATCCCCGGGGGATGTCAAACCGGGGCCCGAGACGGGTTCAATGACCACCGCATGTTCGTCGAAGATGGCCTTCGCATAGCCTTGGGACAGGATGTAGTCGAGGATCGCCTTGGCGGGAACGGACTTGAGCTGGAAGGTCACGGAAGTCTTGTCGAGCTTCCTGTCCGGGTCCTTGAGGACGAAGTTCGGGGACACTTCCCCGTTGGACACTTTTTCCATGGAGACGCGGAGTGCCTCCAGGGATTCGGAGACGGTCGCCCCCTCGATGTTCATCTGGGGGATGATGAGGCTGCCGAACTTCCTCTCCCGCGCTTTCGCGGCAAGCTGGCCGCGGTCCATTTTCAACTGCCCCAGGCGGAAGCGGGCGTCCGCCAGATGCGGATTGAGCCGCAGGGCCTGGGTATAGGCGGTCCTGGCACCTGCAACATCGCCGGCCTGCTCCTGGGCGATACCTTGCTGGTAGAACTGTTGGGCCTGCTGGGCTGCGGTGGGATTCTGGGCGGAAGCGGCCAATGTCCCGCCGATGAAAAGTATGAGGATCGAGCGCATTTATCAGGGTTTTAGGGTTCTTCCGAAGATGGCTGGAATTTTCCGGGAATCAAACCTGAAATTGCCGCCTCCCACCCCGGCTTGGGCACATTTCCCCAACATTTCATCGTCTCATTTCGGAAAATCCGCAACTTTCGTTTGCGAGGTTCTTAAACGATGGTTCAATTCCGCCACTTCCATGTCCCCGAGATCTCTAGCCACCGTCCTGCCCCTGTCCTCCGTGATGCTGATCGCGGCTTGCAAGCCACTGGGGCCCAATCACGAAACGCCGGAGATGAAACTCCCCGCATCCTTTTCCAACGGAGGGGTGAAGTGGAAGAAGCAGTCTCCTGACTCCCTTCCGAACCCGCGCGCGTGGTGGAGATTGTATGGTGACGGGACCCTGAACTCGCTGGTGGACCGCGCCCTGGGCAACAACCAGGAGCTCGCGGGAGCCTCCGCACGCGTGCGGCAGGCCCGCTCGCTGAGTGCGGCGGCACGCGGCAGGTATTTCCCGAGCATCGACCTGAATCCTTCCTCAAGCCGGTCGAAGACCCGCGCACAGGGCATTTCCACCGTGCAGAACAATTTCTCGGTCCCAGCCGACCTTTCCTACGAGCTGGATGTCTGGGGTTCCGTCCGCCGCCAGGTGGAGTCCGCGGATGCTTCCGCAGACGCGCAGCAGGAAAGCTTCAACGCGCTGAAGCTCACCATCGCCAGCGAAGTGGCGCAGACCTATTGGGCCCTGCGGGCCGTGGACGCGGACCGCGCGCTGCTTTCCCGGGCGGTGGAGCTCCGCCGCAAGGCCTTCAGCCTGCTCAAGGAACAGCGGGATGCCGGCGCCATCAGTGGCCTCGACCTCTCCCGGGCCGAAGTCGAGGTGGCCACCGCGGAGGCGGACAAGATCCAGCTCGACCAGGATCGTGTCGAACTGGTGAACGCCCTCGCCGTGCTGGCGGGTGCCTCCGCCACCGGATCCTCCGTCCCCGAGCGGTTTGACCTTCCGTCCCCTCCCTCCATCCCCGTTTCCGTCCCCTCCGAGGTCCTGCGCCAGCGGCCGGACGTCCGTGCGGCGGAACGCCGGGTGGCGGCTGCGAACGCGGAGATCGGCGTGGCGATGGCCGCCTATTATCCGTCCTTCACCATCGGTGGCAGCGGTGGTTTCTCCTCGAACACCGCCAGCCAGCTCTTCAAGTCCTCCAGCCTGATCTGGTCCATCGGGCCGAACATCAACATTCCCATCACCCAGCAGAAATTCCTGCGTGACCGGAAGGATGCCGCCGTCGCCGCCCATGAGGCTGCGAGCGCGGACTACCGCCAGATCGTCCTGGAATCCATCCGTGAGGTGGAGAACGCCCTGCAGGCCTCGTCGATCATCGTGGGGCGCCAGCAGGCACAGGACAAAGCCGCAGCCGCCGCTAAAAATACCTTCGACCTGTCCTCGAAACGCTTCGATGCCGGTTTGGTCAGCTTCCTGGATGTGGTGGATGCGGAACGGACCCGCCTGGACGCGGAGCGGCGCTCCAACTCCGTGCGGGCGGAACGCCTCGCGCTGTCCGTCTCCCTGGCGAAGGCCATCGGCGGTGGATGGTGAACAGTGGCTCTGTGGCGGAAGTCGTGAGACTTCCGGCTGCGGGGAAGTCCGTGAAGAACCTGCGCCATCCGCCGGGTGACGTCCGCCCCGCCGGATCTCTCACGAGATTCGCGTGGGATACGTTACTCTCCGCCCAGCTTCTGCTCCAGTGCCTTGACGCGCTCGATCAGCCGGACCAGCCGCCTGAGCTGTGCCTGTTGCTTCATCTCTTCCCGGACCGGAAGGGCGGGTTTCCCCGCATAGGTGGCCCCGCCGGGGATGCTGGCGGTGACGCCGGTCCGCGCGGTCAGGATGGCCTTCGCGCCGACAGTGACATGCCCGCCGACTCCGGCCTGGGCGGCCACTGTCACGTAGTCCTCCAGCTTCGCGCTGCCGGCGATGCCCGATTGGCTGACGACGAGGCAGTGTTTCCCGATCACCACGTTGTGGGCGATCATGACGAGATTATCGACCTTTGTGCCTTCACCGATCACGGTCTTGCCGAAGCGGGCGCGGTCGATGGTGCTGTTCGCGCCGATCTCCACGTCGTTGCCGACCTCGACAATGCCGACCTGGTCGATCTTCACGTGTCTTCCGCCGGAAAATTCATAGCCGTATCCATCAGATCCGACCACGCATCCCGGCTGGAGGATCACGCGGTCACCGATGACGCAGCGTTCGCGCACGGTCACGTTGGCCATGATGCGGCAGTCCGCACCGATCACCGCCTCCTCGCCGATGACGGAGTTCGGCCCCACCTCGGTGCCATCACCGATCCGGGCGCCGGGCATGATCACGGCTCCGGCGTGGATGCGGACCTTCGTGGGATCCAGCACGGCTCCGGGTTCCACCACGGCGCGCGGGTGGATGCCGGGTTCCAGGGTTTTGGCGGCCGCAGCGAAGTGCCGCACCACCGTGGCGAAGGCCAGTGATGGATTCGCCACCGTGATGAGGGCGCACGTGTCAGGGCCTCCGGTTTCACCGGTGGCGGCGATGACGGCGCCCGCGCGGGTCTCCAGAAACTGGGACCGGTATTTGTCGTTGCCGAAGAAGCTGGCTTCACCCGGTCCGGCCACATCGAGCGCGGCCACACCAGCCAGAGACGGAGCGAGCCCGCCCCGGACGATGTTGCCATCGACCAACTGGGCGAGCTCGGAAAGGGAGAGGGCTGTTGCCACCCGTTTCTTGAATTGTAGGGGAACGGGACGGGTTACTCAGCCGCAGGAGCCGGGGCGGGCGTGGTCTCCGGAAGTTCTGGGGCAGGCTCGCCGGGAGTCGGCAGGGACTCGGCCGGTGCGTCCTTGTTCAGGTCCTTGAGGAGGCCGGCGGTGATGTCCGTGGCATCCTTGGTGTAGAGGAGGAAAGGAACCTGGGAGGTGCTGAGGCCGGACTTGTCGAACACATAGTCGAAGTCATCCTTCTTCGCCTGCTCTTCGACCAGCTTGCGGATCTCCTCGAGGATGCCCTTCATGCGCTGCACCATCTTCTCATTGAGGGCCTGGTTGCGGCGTTGCAGGAACTCGCGGCGTTCGCGGTCCAGGGCGATGCCTTCCTGCTGCTGCATCTGCCAATCCTTGAAAAGCTGCTGCTTCTTGGACTCGTTGATCGTCGGGTCCTCGAGCTGCTTGCGCAGGCCGCCCAGCGTGCCTTCCAGCTCGCGGATGCGGGCCAGACGCTCGTTGTTGTCCTTCTGGATCCGCGCGCGCTCGACGTTGATCTGCTTCTGCGCGTCGTTGGTCTTGTAGTATTGCTTGAAAAGCTCCTGCATATCGACCGTGGCGATCTTGAGCTTCCCATCCTGGGCGGATGCGAACGATACCATGGCGGCCGCGGAGATGACGGCGAGAAAACGGCGGATGATGGTCATTTGGGGAATGGCTGTTGGTTCCTCGGCTAATGGCGAGTCGGGGACGCAACTTGGACGGAAACTCCCCCCCCGTCAACGCTCATCATTTCATGCCCGGACCAGCTTTCTTTTCCCTTGCAGCAGCCTAACCGAACGCTAACCTGATCATCACTGGTCACTTGTGGGCCGGTGATTTCGAAAACAGCAACCCATCCAACCAATATGACAACACTCAAATTCGCCCTTATCGCCGGTGCCAGCGCTGCAGCCCTGCTCGCCGCTTCCTGCTGCCCGTCCGCCGCTCCTGAGCCTTCCCGGCCGACCTATCAGGCTCCTGCGAAGTAATGTTCTTGAAAGCGGGCCGGTTTTCGTGTGAAAGCCGGTCCGCCACTTGTAAAAAAACTCCAACCTCCTCTCCATGATCCGTTTCATCTCCGCCATCGCCGTCACCGCTTTCGCGCTCATTTCCGCATCGTGCTGCTGCACCAGCGAGCCAAAGGCTCCGCCTCTCCGCCCGCTTCCGCAGTTCCAGGAGATTGAAACGACCACCGTCTCGGAAGTGCACGCTGAGAAGTAATTTTCCGGCCTGCTGAAATAAAATTTTTCCAAAGCGTCTTCCCCGCTCCAGGGGGAGGCGCTTTTTTGTTGACGAACTGGCATGGAGTGCATTATGCGATTTGGAAACCCAACCCCCCTGAATGAATCAAACCCAGCGACTTCGCCCGGGCCGGCCTAATCCCCTCCGCTATCAAGGCAGCCTTTGTCACTATCACGTGGCCCCCATGAAAAGACGTGTCCACCGTGGGCAGCTTTCGGGTGAGGCGCGCTCCCGCCGCAGCAAGTCATTCTGGCCCGGAGCGGCGGCCGCCGCAGGGGTTCTGGCTGCCTTCGGGGCCATCCTCGGCGGGATCTGGATCGGCATCGGCGGCTGATCGGGAAAGGCCGGGTGAGATGCGGCTTTGACATTTTTCCCGGGCTTGGCCATTTTCCCGCCCCGCCGCGAACCACGGCTGATCATGAACATGGGCAAGAGCCTCTTCCAAAAAGTCTGGGAATCCCACACCGTCGGCACGCTGGCCGATGGCCGCACGCAACTTTTCATCGGCACCCACCTCATCCATGAGGTGACCTCGCCACAGGCATTCGGCATGCTGCGTGACCTCGGCCTGAGCGTGAAATTCCCGCAGCGCACGTTCGCGACCGTGGATCACATTGTGCCCACGGTGGATCAGGACGCACCGCAGGATCCGCTTGCCGCGGAGATGATGGAGGCCCTGCGGAAAAATGCCGACGACTTCGGCGTGACCTATTTCGACCTCGCTTCCGGCAAGCAGGGTGTCGTCCACGTGGTGGGTCCGGAGCAGGGCATCACCCAGCCCGGCACCACCATCGCCTGCGGTGACTCCCACACCGCCACCCACGGTGCCTTCGGCGCGATCGCATTCGGCATCGGCACCACCCAGGTGCGCGACGTGCTGGCCTCCCAGACCCTCGCCGTGGAGCCGCTCAAGGTCCGCCGCATCGAGGTGAACGGAAATCTCCGCCCCGGCGTGTATGCGAAGGACGTCATCCTCCACATCATCCGCCTGCTGGGCGCGAAGGGTGGCATCGGCTACGCCTACGAATACGCCGGTGACGTCTTCGAGCGCATGTCCATGGAAGAGCGGATGACCGTCTGCAACATGTCCATCGAAGGTGGCGCCCGCTGTGGTTACATCAACCCGGACGCGAAGACCGTCGCCTACCTCAGCGGCCGTCCCTATGTGGACATGTCCGACTTCGACACCACCGCCGCACGCTGGCTGTCCTTCGCTTCGGATGCGGACGCCCATTTCGACGATGTCGTGACCATCAAGGCGGAGGACATCGAGCCGACGGTCACCTGGGGCATCTCCCCGGACCATGGCATCTTCGTTTCCGAGAACATCCCTGACCCCGCCGATGCGGAGTCCCCGGGCGAAAAGGCGACCATCGAGGAAGCCCTCGCTTATATGAAGCTGAACGCCGGCGCCCCGATCAAGGGCGTGAAGATCGACGTTGCCTTCATCGGCTCCTGCACCAACGGCCGGATCTCCGACTTCCGCGAAGTGGCGAAATATATCCAGGGCCACCGCGTCGCCCCGCATGTGAAGGCCATCGTGGTGCCGGGCTCCCAGGTCGTCGCCATCCAGGCGGAGCAGGAAGGGCTGCCGGAAATCTTCCGCGCCGCCGGCTTCGAGTGGCGCGGCGCCGGTTGCTCGATGTGTCTGGCCATGAACCCGGACAAGCTCGTGGGTGACCAGCTTTGCGCGTCCTCCTCGAACCGGAACTTCAAGGGCCGCCAAGGCTCCCCGACCGGCCGCACCGTCCTCATGTCCCCCGTCATGGTCGCCGCCGCGGCCATCAGCGGGCACATCGCGGATGCCCGCGAGCTCTTCGAGCTGGAGCCGGAAGCCGCCGTCGCCTGACGCCTTCCCGGTCCCGGAAGCCCGATTTCCCCATTCCTATGAAACGCTTTGCATGGATCTGTCGTGCCGCCCTCGTCATTGCGGGTGGACTGCTGTCACAGCCGCTTCGCGCCATTGAGGAAAAAGGGCATCCGGCCAAACCACTGCTCTGGAAGATCGAAGGGAACGGCCTGGAAAAGCCTTCGTATCTCTTCGGGACCATCCACGTTTCCACGCCCGCCATCGCGAATCTCCATCCGGCGGCGGAGAAGGCCTTCGTTTCCGCGGATGCGGTCTACACGGAGATCCCGATGGATGCGGACAGCCAACTGAAGATGATGCCGCTGTTGCTCCGCAAGGACGGCAAGACCCTCACCGAATCCATCGGCAAGGAACTCTCGGCCGAGCTGGATGCGGAGCTGAAACTGATCAACCCCCAGCTTGATGCCACGCCGTTCCAACCGTTGCAGACCTGGGCGGTCACCATGGCCCTCCCTCTCCTGAAGTATCAGCTCCAGGGCGCGAAGGCTGTCGATCAGATCATCTCCGAGCGCGCCATCAAGGAAGGAAAGGAAGTCCGCGCCCTTGAGACCGTCGAGGAGCAGATGGGGCTGCTGGGCGGGTTCAAGGAAGAGGAGAACATCATCATCCTCAGGGAATCGCTCCGCCAGATGAAGGAGGACCGCGCGAACGGCATCGACGGCATCGAGGTCATGCTCGGCGCCTACGCCGCCGGGGATGATGGAAAGCTGGAGAAGGAGATCGACCGGATGAACCAATCCATCGCCGAGAGCGAGCACAAGGAGCTCGGCACGCGTTTCATCAAGAAGCTCTTCGAAGACCGCAACCTGAGCATGGCCGCCACCATCGGCGGATTCCTTGGAAAAGAAGGCGGAAAGGTCCATTTCTTCGCGGCCGGTTCCGGCCATTTCATCGGCAAGGACAACATCCGCGACCACCTGGCCAGGAAAGGCTACCGCATCACCCGCATCGAAGACTGATCCACTCTATTCCCATGGCCCTCGAACCTGTCAAACAAGTCACCGGCACCGGCGTTTTCATCCCCGGCGCGGACATCGATACCGACCGCATCATCCCCGCGCGCTTCATGAAGTGCGTCACCTTCGACGGACTCGGTGAGTTCGCCTTCTACGACGTCCGCTTCGACGAGCACGGCAACAAGACGAACCACCCGCTGAACGACGCCCGCTTCGACGGTGCCTCCATCCTCGTCGCCGGTGTGAACTTCGGTTGCGGTTCCTCCCGTGAGCACGCGCCGCAGTCCCTGCGCAAGTATGGTTTCAACGGCGTCATCGCGGAGTCCTTCGCGGAGATTTTCTTCGGCAACTCGACGGGCCTGGCCATGCCATGCGTGATCGCCACCGCCGCCGATATCAAGGCGCTTGCCGCCGTGATCGAGGCCGACCCGAAGGTCGCCATCACCATCGACGTCGAGGCCCTGAAGGTCCGCACATCCGGCGGCCTGGAGTTCTCCGTGACCATGCCGGACTCCGCCCGTGAGGCGCTCGTGTCCGGCCGCTGGGACCCGATCCAGGAGCTGCTCGACAACGACGCCGCCATCGACGCGAAGGCGAAGGAGCTCCACTACGTCTGACAGCTTTTGGAAGAACCGTGGCTGCCGCGTCCCGCGGCAGGCTGTGGTCGTGGCGTCCCGCCGCGACGGCGTTCATCCTGAAGTCTGATCCGGCAAATCCATCACCTGCAATGCCTCTGACCTTGGCTCACACGCATCATCGGCGGGACGCCGATGTCACGGCCTGCTGCGGGACGCAGCAGCCACGCGCGCCGCTGCCATCCCAAAGGACTGCCAACAGACGCGCGTTTTGAGCCTCCCTGCCGAGCCACCTCCGGGCATCGCCCTGTTTGACCTCGACGGGACGCTCATCCCGTGGGACTGCCAGCTCCTGTTCCGCCACCATGTGGTCCGGCGGGAGCCATGGCGGCGGGTGTATCTGCCCGTCTTCCTGGGGCTGCTCCCGTTCTACCCCATCCTGAAGACGGAGGGGATGAAGCGGGTGTTCCTCAGCTACCTGCGGGGCATGTCACCGGAAAAGGTGGCGGAGCATGCGGAAAGTTTCGCCTCCTCCGTCATGCCTGCGATCTACCCGGGGGTGCGGGCGGAGATCGAACGCCACCGCCGGGCCGGACATCTGGTGGTGCTGACCTCCGCCAGCCCGGAATTTTACGTCTCGGAGATCGGCCGCTTGCTCGGGTTCGACCTGGTGCTCGGCACCGTCGTGACGCCCGGCGAATTATTTCCTGACCTGGAGAACCACAAGGGCGCGGCAAAGGTCGCACGTCTGCGGGCGCTGCTGCCTGCCGCCTACTTCGACGGCGCGCAGCTACGGAACTGCCACGGCTACACGGACAGCACCGCGGATCTGCCGATGCTGGAACTCTGCCAGCAGGCCACCCTGGTGAATCCGAAACCGGAGCTGCTGGAGATCGGCACGCGGAACGGCTGGCAGGTCGTCCGTCCCGCCCGGCCGTGGAAGGCGAAAGCGGATTTCATCATAAGGTCGCTGAAGCTCCTCTTCGGGATCGGCGAAGACCCCGGCGGGTTGCGTGGCTAGCGGGTTTCCTGCATGGGTGGGAAATCCAACCACAGATGAAAAGGATGGACGCAGATTAATAGGAGATCCCTTTCCCCATTCTCCGATTCAGACGAAAGCCTGCCGGTCGGATTCGCGATCTGAGATCCGTTCTGACTTTCATCTGCGTACATCCTGTTTATCTGCGGTTGAAGAAATGCGACGATCAGGGAGTTCTCCTGCCTGATGCAGGGACCTAGCGGAGAGTCCCTTGGAAGCCTCCGGGTTATGCGATTGACAGGCCATTCCCCTGAAATAGGAAAGGTCATGGGTTGGAAACTCGGACACGGGAAATCATCCGCGCTGCTGCTCGCGGGCGGATGGATGGTCATTTCCTCTCCGCTCCATGGGCAGGAGCCGCTGCAAGAGATCCGGAAGTCCGCGGCCACCCAGGTTGAGGAGTCCGAACTCAGCGCCCTTTTCAAGGAGGCGGAGCTTTCCACCCGCTATCTCGCCGCGCTCGATGCCTTGGAAAAGAAACTCGCCGCGGAGGGGAACCTCGACCTGATCGTCCGGCTTAGGGAGGAGCGGGACGCGATCAAGAAATCCGGCACTCCCACCGCCCATGCGGACAAGGAACTGGCCGGGCTGAGGGAGAAATACCTGGTCGCGCGGAAGGGCATCCGCGATGAGCTGGCTGCGGCCAACGCGAAGGTGGCCGAAGAGGTCACCCGGAAAATTCGCGCGGAGGAACTGGTGCTGACCAAGGCCGGGAAAGTTGATGAAGCGCTGGCGCTGCGGAAAGAAGGCGAAAGGCTGCTGCTGGAGCTGGTGCCGGAGACCTCGTCAGCGGCGGAGATCCCTTTCGGCGAAGATCCCAAGGCGGCGGGTCCGCTGGAACTGAAGGAACTGCCCGCCATCACGGTCCCGGGCGACCAACCGCCGGTGAATGCCAACATTTTTTCGACCAAGGGTCGCTGGCTCGAATCCGTGACGGTTCCCGCCATGAAGCAGCGGGTCCGTGAGCGGATCGTCATCGGGGACCGCAGCGCGAAGTCCTCTCCGGTCGTGGTGGTTGCGCCCGGCAATGTCTGGTCCTCGTTGGACGGTGCCAGCGTGGAGTTGTCGGCCGGCAGGCTGGTGGCCACCCGGGCGCGGTTCGAGAAGCTGACCTTTCTGGCGGACCTCAACTGCATTTTCCATTTCGTCAATTCCACCCTCGAGGATTGCGGGATCCGCAAGGGCGGGAACCGGGTGGGGCCGGACCACGCGGCGAAGTTCCATTTCGACCGTTGCCTGGTGAAGGGGACTCTCGCCGGTTTCCTCAACATCGACCACCACGGCATCCGCGCGCAGTCCACCGTCTTCCAGGGCATCGAGTTGCCGGGCGTGGATTTCAAGGGCAAGCAACCGGCCAGTTTCGCGAACCATCCGTGGATGCGGATCGTGAACTGCCGCTTCGTCAACTGCACCATACCCGCCAGTTTCCTCACCCTCACCCGTGACTGTATTTTCGAGGGCTGCACCTTCGTCGATGACAAGAACCCCATGGATCCCGCGAAGCTCACCCGCCCCATGGAGATCCCGCTCTACGTCAGCAACTGCAAGTCCCGCATCGCCGGTCTGTCCCCCAACCTGAAGTTCATCGAGAAACCCGCCGCGGAACTGAAGGGGGTGACGATCCCGACGCTGGAGTCGATCTCCTCCATGGTGTCACCGTGATGAAGGAGTCCCCGGCGATGGTGTTCTGGCCCTTCGCGCGGCTTGTTGGATGTGGTCGGGCCATCTCGGCCCGATGGAGCGCGGCGAGATGGCGGTCCTGATCTCCGGGATACGCTCCGGAACAGGACGGCCTAGTCGTTCGCGTGGACGGTGCGGATGTGGTGGATGACCTGTTCGGCGGCTTTGCGGTCGGCCGGCTCCAGCCCGGACATCCATTGCTCCGCTTGCTCGGGACTATCCGCATGCATGTGGGCGGTGATGCCACGGATGGCGAGATCCCTGCCGCTGCCTTCCGGCATCTGGAGAGCCCATCGGGTCGCGTTGGACGGGTTCCGCTGGGCGAGCTGGAAGCCGACATTCGCATACTTGAATTCATTGAAGGATGCCTTCTTTTTTGCGGCCTCCGCGAGGACGGCAGCGTGGAACTCGAGCGCGGCTCCACCGTTGGAGCGATCCAGCAGATCGTTGAAATTCTCGAGCTGGCCGGTGGTGAGGGAGGGCAGGGTCTCGATGGCCTGCGCCATTTCCTCCCGGCTCCAGCGTGTGATGAATCCGGTGTCGGTGACCTTGCCGGTCTCTCCCATCTGCCTGATCGCGTCCGCCGGAGGCACCGGAAAGTTCAGCGGCGCGCCCTGGGACCTCGGGGTGTGGGTCATTTCCTTGGCGTCATCCCCCAGGATCTTCTTCCATTCTTCCAGCACCTCGCCACCCATCGCCTCGAACCCACGGTGCATCTCCCGGACCATGGATTTGAACATCCATGGCTCTCCGCCGCGGTCCGGCAGGCCGTGGAGTTTGATGGCTTCCAGAGCCTTCCTCGTGTCGACGAAGGTGAGCCGCTGCATCGCGCTGAAGCGGACCATTTTCGCCTGTTCCGCGGTGAGGCCCGCCTTACCCTCATAGTCAAAGGAGATCCAGTCATCCAGATACTCCCCACGTTTGGTGGCGCCCGCCAGGACGGTCTGCATCAGCTCCGGGGAAAGGGTGCCCACCTTTCCCAGGACACCGGACGGGGTGAGTTCCTGGCCCCGGAGGCCATAGGTGAGCAAGGCCCCCGCGTCTTCCTGCTGCTTGGCCCAGGAGAGGGCCGCATTGAAGTCTTCATTCATCCAAGCGCGCGCGACCGCCTTTCTGGTCATGGAGCGTTGCGTTTCCTGCCGGGGGTGGTCCGCCCAATCGAGCACCATCTGGCGGTTGGCTGCGCCGAACGCGGCGATCACATCATCAAGCGGGACGTAGGATTCCTGCTCCCGTTCCAGGGTGGCGAGAACCGCGGCCGGGTCCGTCTTTGCCTGTTCGCGCAGCCCGGCCTCCAGCATGAAGTTCCGGTGGTTCCGGTCGGCGGTTTTGGCCGCCAGCGCCAGCACCGCCGGGTAGTCGGTTGCAGCCCATCTCTGCAGGTGGGGCCTCAGGCCACTCCCTCCCGACTTTGTCATGGCGACCGCACATTTCGCGGGATCGATGGCGGAGTAGCGGCCGAACAGGATGCTGCGGAAAAACGCGACCAGAGCCGGGTTCTCGTCTTGCCGGAAGAGGTTTCCGGACAGCCATTTTTCCACATCCTCGTCCGGGATGGAGTGGGCCAGATCGTAGGTGAGCTGCAGCCTGTCCTTGGTGGTGGTGGCCTCACGGATCCTGTCCAGCGCGCCCTGGTAGGCGGGATCGGCGTCGGCCTGTGCCCGGGTCAGTTTCGGAGGGGTCCGCGGAGGGATGGCGGAGGCATCCGCCTTCCGCGGTTCCGGGCTGGGGGCGGACGGGGACGCGACCATCCACGAGATGGCCGCTGAAGCGGCGAACGCGACGGAGAGGGGAATGGCCTTATTCATTGGGAGTGGTGGTGAGCAGCTTGCGGATGGTGTCCCTATGGTCCTTCGGCAGATTTTTGTCGTTCAGGTAGGCTTCGAATCCGGATGAGTCGCCCTCCTGCCATTCCCCGATGGTGTTGTTCAGGGCCTTGTTCCGCAGGCCGGCATCATTGATGGAGAAAGCCCAGCTCATGCTGCTGGGATAATCGTTCTTTCCGGCCTCGATGCTGGAGACGAGATTTTCGGCCAGTCTTTCCACCCATTTGTCCTTCTCGCCGGACGCCGGTTGCGCCGCGAGGAACTCGGAAAAGCCGTAACGGTCGCGGCCCATCCAGTGTTCCACCACCGACATCCGCAGCTTGGGCCTGTCATTTTCGTTGGGGACGGAGGCCACCAATTCGAAAGCCTCTTTCGGGCGCTGGTTGGAAAGCTCCTCCAGGAGTTTCCATGACGGTTCCATCTGGTCCATGGTGGTGTGGTTGCGCTCGTCGATGTAGATGCACACACGCCGGTAGGTCACCTGGCCGTTGTTGGCGGCGTATTCCCTGTAGAGTTCCGCGGCGGTGTCCCAGTCCGTGTTCGCCAGCTTCCCGGCGAGTTCGATGCTCAGGGTGTTGCGCGCCTTCATGTCCTGCTGGCTGCGGACGAAGGTGAGCGCCTGCCGCGGGTCCTTCTCCACCAGGCTGGCGATCCGTTTCCTGCCGAACTCCAGCTTGGTTTCCGTATCAGGCAGGATGGCGATCAGCTCGTTGGCCTGGTCCGGATACTCGGCGAGGAACGTCTCATAGACGGTCTCCCGGTTCATCGGGTGGATGTAGGGATGGTCGAGACACCAGCGCATCGCCGCATGGGGATCCTCCTTCGCCCATTGCCGCAGCTCGGGGGTGACGGAGTACGTGCCGAAGCGGAACTTCAGGTCCAGAGCCTCGCGGTATTTGCCTTCCTTCGCATACTGCGCGGTGATGGAGCCGATGACGAATGGCGCCAATGTCGTGTCTTCCGCGATCATCTGCAGGGCACGTGCCGGGTCATTTTCGGCGATGCCTTTGATGACCCATTCGACGGAGCGCCGGCGGCCACTGGCCCTGGCCGCGGCGAGCGCTTTTTCCGGATCATGCTTTGCCCAGGCGGTCCAGGCAGGGCCGGTGCCGACCATTTCATTGCCGAAGGCGCGCACCGCGCCTTCCGGGTCCAGCTCCACCCAGCGGGCGAGCAGGACTTCATCCAGTGATGGCATCCCCGGAAGGTAGTTCCCGGGGCGGACGGATTCGGTCCAGAATCTCCGGATGTCCTCCGCAGATGCTTCCGTCGCCCAGATGGCCATTTGCGCATAGTATTCCGGGGACATGGGGTCCGCCGCCTCCGCAGGCAGCGGGCGGGAATAGACCGGCATGGTCTTCACTTCCGTGGAGGAAGGGGATTTGTTCTGGCCGGTGGCCGGATGGCCGGGGTTTTTCCGGGCCAGGATGAGGGAGCCTCCCCAGCCTGCGGCGGCTCCGGCCACGATCACGGCGAGGTAAGGGATGAAGGAAGTTCTGGAGGTCAAGCCCAACGCTTGGCGGAAAGCGGGGCGTCAGTCAAGGAAGCGGGACCGGTCCTCTCCGGGAAATGCCCCTTTGTATCCTCCGGTCCATCAGGCGAAGGCACCCCAAGGGAGGGCAAAAAAAAGTGCTGCCAGGGAATCCGCGGCAAGCCCGGACAAACTACCGTTGCTCCGATCAAGGCCTGGCGGGGTTCGCTTGCCGGACCTCCACGGCCCCTGACAGCGCGGCAAAGAGAAACCAGCACACCGGTTTCCGCAATGGAAATGTGAGCGGTTGCCGGATCAGCCCAGCAGGGTGCTGCGGCTGAAGAGGGGGATGACGTGGATGCCGCGGGCCTCGATGGCTTCGCGGCCGCCTTCTTCCCGGTCCACCAGCACGACGGCGAAGGCGACCTTGCCGCCCTCGCGCTCGATGACGTCGATGGCCTTCAGGGTGGAACCGCCGGTGGTGATGACGTCATCGACGACGATCACGGTGTCCCCGGACTTGAAGTTGCCCTCGATCTGCTTGCCCGCGCCGTGGCCCTTCGGCTCCTTGCGCACGGTGAAAACCTGGAGCGCCTCGTCCGGGTGGGACTTGGCGGAGGCCATGCCGATGGCGAGGGAGATGGGGTCCGCGCCGAGGGTCATGCCACCGATGGCGGCGATGTTGAGGTGCTCCGAGTGGATCTTCGAGCGGACGGCCTGCCAACCGAGCTCGCCGATGAGGTTCGCGCCGAAGGGGTCCAGGGCGGTGACACGGCAGTCGATGTAGAGGTCGCTCTGCTTTCCTGATGCGAGCGTGAAGGTCCCGGTGCGGACGGATTTTTCGAGGAGGAGGGCTTTGAGGGCGGCGGTGGCGGCGTGCATGGCGGGGGTGATGCTGGAAACCGGAGGGCGCGGAGGCAAGCGCGGGGTTTTCGTCTGGCCACGGGGACGGGGGGAGGGGTATTTTCCGGGCCGGATGATCTTGGGACAGTTGATGGAACCTTCGGGCCTGATCGAGCAGGGCGGCCCCCTCGTGTGGGTGTTGCTGGGCCTCGGATTCATCGGCAGCGTCTGCATCGTGGAGCGGTTGTTCTTCTTCCATCGGGCGAGGATCAATGTGGGGGACCTGTTGGTGGGGCTGTCCCACCACGTGCGGCGGCGTGCCTTCGCGGAGGCACTGCATGAGGCGGCCCGGGCGCCGGGACCGGTGGCACGGGTGGCCCACGCCTCCCTGCTGCGCTACTACCTGAACCGGGCGGAACTGCGCGAGGTGGCGCGGGAGGCGGGACAACTGGAGGTCCCCCGGATCGAGAAAAACATCCGCGCCATCCTCGGTGCGGCCCTGCTGGCGCCGCTGGTGGGCATGCTGGGCACCCTGCTGGGCATGGTGGAGATTTTCCAGAGGGTCAGCGAGCACGGCGGGGTCACCGGTCCGGCGGAGCTTTCCAGCGGAGCGTTCACGGCACTCATCACCTCCGTGGTGGGGCTGGCCACGGCCATCCCGCTCTACCTCTTCTACCTCTACTTCCTGGGCCGGGCCACGCGCCTGGTCCACCGGCTGGAGCGCACCGGCATCGAGATGGTGAACATGATCGCGGATGCGCGGGAGGAGGAGGAATTCCATCCATTCCAGGGTGAAGTCAGCTCCGGGAAGAAATCGAAGGCGAAACCGACCCCGGTGCCATGAAACTGGAAATGACGCTGCCTGAGCGCCCCGGCTTCCTGCATGCGGTGCCGGTGCTGAATCTTTTCGCGCTGCTGCTGCTGTTCCTGCTGCTGGGGCCTTCGTTCGTGATGCACTCCGGCATTTCCGTGGAGATGCCGCCGTCCCGCTTCCAGATGGAGCGCTTCCGGGATTCGCTGGTTGTCACGTTGGGACCGGGCCGCCTTCATCTTGGGCGGGACTCCATGACGTTGCCGGAGTTGCTTGAACGGCTGGATGAGATCCATGGCCAGGACGGCATTGCGAAGACCATCGTGCTGATGCAGACGGATGCCGGGACCCCTGTGGGGGTGGAGCGGGAGGTGACCGAGGCCATCCTGGCGAAAGGCTTCCGGATCGCCTACGTCGGCCAAGCCATCCCTAGCGCGGTGCAACCCATCGACACGCCGGCGGAATGAAAAGCCCGGCCGTCATGGTGAGGGATCGCCTGCATGCCACCCGGCGGTGGATTTTCCGCTGGCGGGGGCTGGATGGCACGCCTTTGCGGGGCTTTCTGGCGTTGTTGATCACCGGCGGCTTGTTCGCGTTGTTCGCCGCCACGGTGAGGATCCGGGTGAGCGCGCCGCAACAATGGGTGGAGAAGAAAGCATCCATCATCCATCTGCCCGCGGACGGCGCCGGCAGGACATGGGCGCTGCGGGCGCAGGAGGGCGGGCCCTATCCTGCCCGTTTCGATGTGGGTGCGTGGGAGAAAAGCGCCGGGATGGAGGACTCCCTGATCAGTGCCACCCGTTTGTCCATCGGCGGTTATGAACCGAAGTTGAAGGAGCTGCCTGCCCGGGAAGAGATTCTTCCGGTGTATCTGGCGGACAAGGATGAACGGATATTCCCGAAGCACGCGGCGAAGTCCGGCCCGGACGCCCCTCCCGTGGCTTCGATTCCGGTGCCGGTGCTTTATCCCAGGTCCGGCATCACATCGGAGGAACTTCCTGCCATCCTTCCCGTTTTTGATCACGCCGGACTCAAGGAAGTCGCGGGGGAGTCCGCGCCACGGGAGTTCCTGCTGGAACTGGACCGGAGCGGCAGTGTGCTGTCCTGCACGGATCTCTCTGGCGGTGACGGGGTTCCGGCCATCCGCAACTGGTTGGGCAAGATCAATTTCGGTCCGGCGGTCGCCGGAAAGTCCCCGACGCTGGCTGTGGCGGTGGGGTTCACCAACATCGCCGTTCCGGATGGACCTGACCCTCGCTGACTTCGTTCTGTTCCTGTTGCTTGGAACTTCCGGGTTGGTCGTGGTGTTTTCCGTGATCTCCCGGACCCTGCACAACCGGACGGAGGCGCGGGCGTTGTCCCGCCGGGTGATCTGCCGCCTCTGCCTCCATGCGTTCGAGACCCAGGAACGCGGAAAGGTCGTGGACTGCCCGCACTGCGGAGTGGCCAACGAGCGTGGCCGGAGCCGCCGTCTGGGATGACCGGAGATGAGGGCTTGCGCCCATCCGCCGCAGCGGCCAAAGTTGCCCGACAAACTATGAGCGAACGACGCGTCGTCATCACCGGAATCGGCTGTCTCAGCCCGCTTGGCAATGATCTGGAGTCCACCTGGGATGGGCTGAAAAACGGCCGCAGCGGCATCAAGCGCATCGCGCAGATCGACCCGGAGCCGTTCGAGTGCAAGATCGCCGGTGAGGTCAAGGACTTCAACGCGGACGGATATTTCAACGTGCCGAAGGACGCCCGCCGTGCGGACCGCTACGTGCAGTATGCCGTGGCCGCCGCGAAGATGGCCATGGATGACTCCGGCGTGGACGTGGAGAAGATCGACCGCCGCCGCTTTGGCGTGATGGTCGGCAGCGGCATCGGCGGGCTTTCCACCCTCGAGCGCGAACACGGCACCTACATCGCCAAGGGACCGAAGCGGGTTTCCCCGTTCACCATCCCGATGATGATTTCCAACATCGCCAGCGGCATCATTTCCATGGAGCACGGCCTGCTCGGCCCGAACATGGTCATCGTCACCGCCTGCGCGACGTCCAACCACAACATCGGTGAGGCGTGGCGCATCATCAAGTTCGGCGATGCGGATGCCTTCCTCTGCGGTGGCGCGGAAGCAGCCGTCCTGCCGATGGGCCTCGCGGGTTTCTCGAACATGAAGGCGCTCAGCACCCGCAACGACGAGCCGGAGCGTGCCTCCCGTCCGTTCGATGTGGACCGTGATGGTTTCGTCATGGGTGAAGGTGCCGCCGTCCTCGTCATCGAGGAACTGGAGCACGCCAAGAAGCGCGGCGCGAAGATCTATGCGGAGCTGACCGGCTACGGCATCAGCGCGGACGCCCACCACCTCAGCGCGCCGACCCCGGACGGATCCGGCCCGGCCTACGCCATGCAGATGGCGATGAACCACGCGAAGGTGAACCCGACGGACGTGCAGTATCTCAACGCCCACGCGACCTCCACCGGCCTCGGTGACATCGCGGAAACCAAGGCGATCAAGCTGGCCTTCGGCGACTACGCGAAGAACGGCCTGGCCGTGAGCGCGACGAAGTCGATGACCGGGCACATGCTCGGCGCCGCCGGCGGCATCGAGCTCATCGCCTGCATCAAGGCCATCCAGGAAAGCGTCATCCCGCCGACCATTAACGTGGAGAACCAGGACCCGGAGTGCGACCTGGACGTCGTCCCGAACGTCGCCCGCGAGACCCCGGTGACGGTGGCCCTCAGCAACGGCTTCGGCTTCGGCGGCCACAACGCCGCCGTGCTCGTCCGGAAATTCGAGTGATGGAAAACCCGCGGCACCGCCAGACGCTCGAAGTCGCCTTCGGGGATACGGATGCCAGCGGTTGGGTCCATTTCCCGAACATCTTCCGCTACGTGGAGATCGCGGAGCACGCGTTCCTCAGTTCCCGGGGTATCATCGTCTTCGCACGCGACGGCGGTGGCTGGCCGCGGGCGGGCGTCTCCGCGGACTTCAAACGTCCGCTGCAACTGGGTGACCGCATCGAAGTGCTGCTTGGCATTTCCCGTGTCGGCGGCGCGTCCGTGACCTGGGAGTTCGAGGTCATCGGCAAGGACGGGGAGCTTTCGGCATCCGGCAGCATGACCACCGTAAGGGTGGGGTCGGATGGGAAACCGAGGATCCTTTCCGACGATGAGCGGGCAAAGCTGGAAGGCGGCAACATCTGAATCATCCATGGAAACCGGCCGCGTCATCCTTGTCCCCACGCCCATCGGCAATCTTGCCGATATCACGCTGCGCGCTCTGGAGATCCTCAAATCCTGCGACCGCATCGCCTGTGAGGACACCCGGCATTCCGCACCGCTGCTCGCGCACCATGGCATTTCCGGAAAGCCGCTGGTCGCCCTGCACGAACACAACGAAGCCCGCCGCGCGCCGGAACTGGTGGCGGCGGCGAAGGCGGGCGAGATCATCGCCGTGATCAGCGACGCGGGCATGCCCGGCATCTCGGACCCCGGTTACCGGCTGGTGCAGGCATGCCTGGAGAATGAAGTGCCCATCGAAGTGCTGCCCGGTCCGTCCGCGGTCATCACCGCGCTCATAGGCTCCGGGTTTCCGTGCCATGCGTTCCGTTTCGGCGGCTTCCTTTCAGTGAAGTCCGGCAAGCGCCGGTCCGCCCTGAGTGCCGCGCTGGAGTCCGGTGAGACCGGCATCTTCTTCGAGTCCCCGCACCGCATCGTCTCCACGCTGGAGATTCTGGCGGAGATCGACCCGGAGGCACGGACCTGCGTCGCCCGGGAGCTGACGAAGAAGTTCGAGACGTATCACCGCGGCACGTCGGTGGAGGTGCTGGCGCACTTCAAGGCCCATCCGCCGAAGGGGGAGATCGTTCTTCTAGTGCACTGCAAGGAGTAAGGAGGACGGACATTGCGGCAGAGCCGCTATGTCCGCTTCGCTCCCATTCCTGTCCGTCGGCGGCATTGGCGAATCATGAAAGATTTACCGCAGAGTCGCAAAGGCCGCGAAGGATCGCAGAGAGGAAGAAATGGAGTTCAGCTTTTTCCTTGCTGAAAACCGAACATTGAGAACTTCTCCTTCCTGATTCGCCAATGCCGTCGGTGGACAAGAGTGTCCACCCTCCTTACTGGTAGACTTACACCATCTCCAGGCCACGCATCGTGCCGCTGTGGCCGCCGAAGCTGTCCTTCTGGACGCCGGCGCGCTGCATCATGGTGATGAAAAGATTCGAGAGCGGGTAGTTGTTCTTCGTGTCGAAGCCGAGGTGCTGCCCGTGCTTGTAGCCGCCGCCCGCCAGCAGCAGCGGGAGGTTGTTCGTCTGGTGGCCGCTGGCATTGCCCAGGTTGCTGCCCAGCAGCACCTGGGTGCGCTCCAGCAGGTTCGACTCGCCTTCCCGGAAGCCACGGAGCTGCGTGAGGAAATCGAAGAACACCTTCATCGTCGCGCGCTCGACGATCTCCAGTTGCTTCAGGCGGTCCGGATTTTTCCCGTGGTGGGAGAGCGTGTGGTAGCCCTGCGCCACGCCCTCGATCTTCGGCACGGTGCCGATGGCGGTGCCGCCGAGCGTCAGCACGCGGGTGGAGTCCGTCTGGATGGCCAGACGCATGACGTCGAAGTAGGAACGGTAGGCGGCCACCACGTCCTCGGCCTCGAACTTGCCCGGCGGCTTCTCGTCCACCTGTGGCTTCGGCGTCTTTTCCCACGCACCGGCTTTTTCGAGACGTTGCTCCGTCTCCCGGACGGCGGTGAAGTATTGGTCGAGCTTTTCCCGGTCGGCTGCGCTGGCGTGCCGCTCGATGGTTTTCGCCTCCTCCATCACCAGGTCCATCACGCTGCGGCCATCGCGCAGGTCCGCCTCGCGGGAGGCAATCTCCTGCGGTGTTCCGGACATGAACAGACGGCGGTAAGCGGTACCCGGCATGCCGATGCGCGGGACGACCACGCCGTTTTCGGAGACAGCCAGGCTGTGCTCGCCCAAGGTGATCGACGAGAAGCGGGTTTCCGCACCGATGGCCTTGGCGATCACCTGATCGACGGAGACGGAGTTCCTGAAACTCCGAGCCGCGGGGTGGTGGGCGGCGGTGAGGAAGGACTTCTGGGTTTCATGCCCGCCATCGACACCCGGGTGGCTGACGCCGGAAAAGACGGTGAACTGGTCCTGCAGCGTGCCACCGATTTTGAGGTAGGGGCTGGGGTCATAGCCCACGCCCGCTTTCTCCGGGAAGAAGTTCTCCGACAAGAAGCCGAGCGGGATGTTGATGGCGATGAACCTGCGGGGAATGGTCTGTGCCGCGGCGGCCCGTGCGGAGAGCGGCACCATCGCCTCCAGGAACGGCAGCGCGAGGGAGACACCGGTGCCACGGAGGAAGGTGCGGCGGGAGAGTCGGGCTTGTTTCATGGCATCAACGGTTGGAGAAGGTTTCGCTGGAGACGATGAGGTGGACCAGGGTGCGCAGGCCGTCCCCCTTCACGGAGGACTCATTCATGATCCGGGCGACGGCGGGACGGTCCGAGAATCCAAGCTCGCGGCCGAGGCCGTAGGTCATGAGCTTCTGGGTGAGACAACGCCTGAAATCATCCCGGCCTGTCGCGAGCAGCAGCTTTTTGAATCCGGCGATGCCGGAAAAGGTGCGTCCGTCCGTGAGCACGCCGGTGGCATCCACCGGTGGGCCGTTCACCAGCCTGCCCTTCTCCTTTTCCCCGTCGCCTGCCTCGTAATTCACGTAGTGGGTGCGGAACGCGCCCGTGGGATCGAAGTCCTCAAGCGCGAATCCCGGCGGGTCGATGTGCTGGTGGCAGGACGCGCAGCTCGAGTCCTCCCGGTGCTTTTCCAGCAACTGGCGCATGGTCGTCGCCCCGCGGATGTCCGGCTCGATGCCATTGATGTTCGGTGGTGGCGGCGGGGACGGGCGGCCGAGGATGCTTTCCAGCACCCATGCCCCACGGACGACCGGAGAGGTGTAGCTGCCGTTGGCGGTGACCTTCAGCACGCTCGCCTGGGTCAGCACGCCGCCGCGCACGCTGTCCTTCGGCAGCCTCACCGGGCGCAGGGCCATGCCCTCCACGCCGGGGATGCCGTAGTGCTGCGCGAGCCGGCCGTTGAGGATGGCGAACTGGGAGTCGATGAAGTTCACCACCGGCAGGTCCCGGTTGAGGATCTCCCGGAAGAAGGTGCGGCTCTCCTCCACCATCGAGTATTGGAGCAGGTCATCATAGTCCGGATAAACCTTCGCGTCCGGGGTGGTGGCGTTGATTTCCCGCAGGTGCAGCCATTGGCCGGTGAAGTTGCGGACGAACTGCTCCGACCGCTCATCGGCCAGCAGGCGCTCCACCTGGGCGTGCAGCACCTTCGGGTCGCGGAGCTTGTTGGCGGCAGCCAGCTCCAGCAACTCCGCATCCGGCATGGAACTCCAGAGGAAGTAGGACAGCCGGGAGGCCAGTTCGGTGTCCGTCACGCGGGCCTCTCCGGGACGCATATCCTCCCGCAGGTAGAGGAAATTCGGGGAGCAGAGGACGGCCAGCATCCCGGCGCGCAGGCTTTCGGTGAATGACGCGCCGGCCTCCATCCGTGCGGAAACCAGCGCCAGATAGCGGTCGGTCTCGCCCGGTTGCAGCGGCCTGCGGAAGGCGCGGGCCATGAATTTCTCCAGCACGGGCAGGGCATCCGGCGCGGTCGCTTTGGTGACATCCAGCTTTCCAAGTACCCGGGTGTACGACGCCGGCGGCCAGACCGGGGCGAGCGGTCCGGTCATCTCCACCTTGCCGAAGGCGATGCCGGGGTTGGCCGCTCCCTTCGCCTTGTCCGGCAGGTAGGGCAGGCCCATGGCGAAGAACTGGATGGGCGAGTAGGAGCCCATATCCATCTCGAACTCGAAGGTCTTCAGCTCCGGTCCCACCTCCAGGTAGCCGGGATTCCCGCTGCCGCTGGCGGAGCCGTAGTTGCGGATGGCGAAGACGAGGTCCTTGGTCGTGTTGAGCGCCTTTGCCTGGAACTTGAACCGGTAGCGGCCCGCCTTTTTCGTCACGTTCTGCCGGGTGGCGATCTGGGAGTAGGTGCCGCGCTCCGTCCGGAAGGTGGCGGCCATCCCATCGACGATGGCGTAGCTGTTGGTGGGATATTTCGTGATGTGTTCCAGCAGCTCCGGTGCGGGATCCACCACCACCTTGTGGGTCACCGGCTTCTCTCCCGGTTTCAGCGCCTGGTCCAGTGCCACGGACGCGGCGGTGAGGTAGGCCTCCATCTGGTCGGCGGAAATGGCGAGCGCCTTGCCGTTGTTGTCGAAGCCGCCCGCTTTCTGGTCCTCCGGCAGCGTGCCGGAGAAATCCCGATCCACACCCAGCAGGTCGCGGATCGTGTTCCGGTATTCGGTCCGGTTAAGGCGGCGGAGATACACCTCGCGCTGTTGCTGATCCGCCTGGGCGAGCCGCGGCTCGATCCATTTGAGCAGCCCCTGGATTTCCTCTGGCTCTGGACGGTTCTTCCGTTTCTTCGGTGGCATCTCGCCGGACTTCACCCGGTCGTAGATGTTGGTCCAGAGGTCGGTGTGTCCGGCCATGTCCGGGCCGATCTTCGTCAGGTCCAGCCCGCCTTCTTTCGTTTCCGAGTCATGGCAGTCCGTGCAGCGGTTCGCGAAAAACTCCGCGGCGCGTTCCGTGAAGCCGCCATCGTCCGCCGCATGGGAGCTGGCGGCGCAGAGCAGGGAGAAGGCAAGGATCGTACGCGGAAAAGGCATGTCGCAGGGGCACCGGATACGTGGGATTCCCGGTGTTTTTGCAAAATTGCCGGATCTGGCGGCCTCAGGCAAGGGTGATCCCGACCGGGCAATGGTCGGAGCCGGTCACCTCCGGCATGATGACCGCGTCCTTCACCCGGTCCATGAAGGGCTGGGAGACGCCGAAGTAGTCGATCCTCCAGCCGACGTTCCGCGAGCGCGCGCCGCCACGGAACGACCACCAGGAATAGGCCCCCCGCTTGTCCGGGTAAAAGTGGCGGAAGGTATCGGTGAAGCCCGCGCCGAGCAGTTCGCCGAAGCTGGCGCGTTCCTCGTCGGAGAAGCCCGCGGAAAGGCGGTTCTCCTTCGGCCGGGCGATGTCGATCTCCTGGTGGGCGACGTTGAGGTCGCCGCAGAAGATCACCGGCTTCGTCTTCGCAAGTCCGGAGACATGGCGGCGGAAGGCGAGGTCCCAGGTCAGGCGGTAGGGCAGGCGGCGCAGGCCGTCCTGGGAGTTGGGCGTATAGACGTTCACCAGATGGAAGTCCGGATACTCCAGTGTCAGCACGCGGCCTTCCTTGTCATGTTCATCCATGCCCAAGCCCATGCGGACGTCGAGCGGTTGCTCCCGGGTGAAGACGGCCACGCCGGAGTAGCCCGGCTTCTGCGCCACATCCCAGAAGCCATGGTAGCCGTCCAGTTCCGGTGGCAGCGGCACCTGCTCCGGGCGGGCCTTGGTTTCCTGAAGGCAGAGGATGTCCGGTTTCGAGGCGGTGACGAAGTCGCCGAAGCCCTTGCCCAGCGTGGCGCGGATGCCGTTCACATTCCAGGAGATCAATTTCATCTCCCGGGAGTTTCCACACCACGCCGCTCAAATCAACAGCATGCAGTCCCCGTAGCTGTAAAAACGGTAGCGACGCTCCACCGCCTGACGGTAGGCGTCCAGCACCAGCTCCCGCCCGGCGAAGGCGCTCACCAGCATGATCAACGTGCTTTCCGGAAGGTGGAAGTTCGTCAGCAGGCCGCCGATGACGCCGAACCGGTAGGGCGGGTGGATGAAAATGTCCGTCTCCCCGCGCTGGTCATCCTCCGCGATCCTCCGGCCGTCGTCCGTGCGCAGGGACTCCAGCACCCGGGTGACGGTGGTGCCGACGGCGATGACGCGGGAGGCGGCGTTCACCCTGGCGGCGGTGTCCCGGGTGACGGCGTAGCGTTCCGAGTGCATCACGTGTTCGGAAAGGTTCTCCACGCTCACCGGCCGGAAGGTGCCCACGCCGACGTGAAGGGTGAGGAACGCGTGCTGTATCTCCGCCAGCAGTTCCGGGGTGAAATGCAGGCCGGCGGTGGGGGCGGCGATGGCCCCTTCCTCGCGGGCGAAGACGGTCTGGTAGCGTTCCCGGTCGGACAGATCGTCCTCCCGGTTCATGTAGTGGGGCAGGGCCAGGTGGCCGTGCTTGTCCAGGTCCACCGGGGTGTCCCAGCGGATCAACCGGTCGCCGTTTTCGAAAACTTCCACTACGGTTCCAGTAGTTCCTCCGGTGGTGACGGTCCTGCCCTCGCGCATTTTCTTCCCGGGGCGGACCAGGCAGCGCCACTCGGTCGGGGAAAGCCGGTCCAGGCAGAGCATCTCGATCTTCCCGTCGTCGGAGAACACGCGGGCGGGGATGACCTTCGTGTCATTGAGGACCAGCAGGTCTTCCGCGCGGAGATACTCCGGGAAGTCCGTGAACATGCGGTGCTCGATGACGCCGGTTTCCCGGTGAATCACCATCATACGGGAGGCGGAGCGCTCTGCCAGCGGCTTGGAGGCGATCAGTTCGTCCGGCAGGTGGTAGGAAAAATCTTTCGTCAGCAGGCTCATCGGCGTTTCCGGTTCACGCCCATGTAGAGCATCAGTTGCTCCGCCGGTCCCCAGATGCGGAAGAGGATGACGGGCTTGTGGTTGCGGTATTCCGTGGCGAGCAGGACGCGGGTGCCGTTCTTCTCGACATCCCATTCGTCCGTGTCACCCCCGGGCTTCCAGCGGCGGTCCATCAGGAACTTGAGGAAAAACTCCCGGTCCTGTCCTTCCTTCGGCTGGATGCCGAACTCGTCGGTCGGGTCCTCGGCACGGTGCTGTTCCGCCGCCCCGCTCCGCAGGACGATGCTGTGGGTCCTGCCCCAGGCGCGGAGCCGTGGCTGGATGAACGTGATCAGGTCCAGGGCCAGGCGGGTCACCACCGTGTCGTGGCGTTCGTCCAGTCCGCGCAGCGGCAGCATGCGGTTCATCACGCGCTGGTAGCCCGCGGTGCCCATTGGTCCGTGGTAGATGATGGAGTCACGCGTGGCCCGCACTGGTCCCCCGCCATAGACGAAGCCCTCCCAACGGGCACCGCCGCGTTTCGAGAAGCGGCCGGGATGTTTCGCGATGAGCAGGCGCTCCGCCCTGGCGTAGCCCTGCTGCTGGCGGAAGAACGCGCTGAACGACGGCCGCCGCCAGTGCCAGACGAACGCGCCCGCAGCGAAGCCGAGCCGGTAGCCCGCCTCCCGCAGACGCCAGCAGAAATCGACGTCATCCCCGGCGGTGCGGAACTGAGGGTCGAATCCACCCACCGCCTTGAACGCTTCCTTCGTGACCGCGATGTTGCAGCCGGGAAGGTGTTCCGCCTCATCATCCGTGAGCATCACATGACTGGGCGCTCCGGGGGCGGCGCAGACCACCGCCTCACGCCAGTCCCTGGGCGGTGGCGGGAGGTTCGGCCCGCCTGCGGCGGCATATTTCCCGTCATGGAAGACCCTCCTCAGCCGCGCCACCCACTCGATGTCCGGCTCGCAGTCGTCATCGGTGAAGGCAAGCACTTCTCCGCGGGCCGCGGCGGCACCGGCATTCCTCGCGGCACTCAGTCCGCCAGCTTCCAGCCTCAGCAGACGGACGCCGGGGAACCGTGTGGCGACCAGGTCCGCCGTCCCATCCTCCGAGCCATCATCCACGACGAT
Organism: Luteolibacter sp. SL250; assembly: GCF_026625605.1. NCBI lineage: Bacteria > Pseudomonadati > Verrucomicrobiota > Verrucomicrobiia > Verrucomicrobiales > Verrucomicrobiaceae > Luteolibacter > Luteolibacter sp. SL250. The sequence continues at coordinate 59,715 of NZ_CP113054.1, read as the reverse complement.
GGTTTCAAATCCTCCGCCGGCCATGCGTGAGGCAGCCTCCAGGCAGGCCTCGATGCGCTTGATGCCATTCCGCGTGCAGATGATGACCGAGACGAAAGGGGATGAAGGGAACTCCGTCCTTGTGAAAAGGGAGGCATCCCACCGGAGCAGCGCCTCTTTAGGCTCGCCGCGGCGGTCGGTCATGCCGAAGTCCCAGTCCAGGATCTCCTCACCACCGGTGGCCCAGAGGTCGCTCCAGGCATAGACGGTGAAACCGGCGGCCTCTTCCTCGCGGGAGATGGCGGCCCCCCAGCGCAGGACCTCCGCCTGCGTTTCCCGGCTGTTGCGGTGGGTATCCAGGCCGAACTCGGAGATCACCAGCGGACGGTCGCCTGCGATGTGGTGGAGACGCTTGAGGTAGGCACGGTAGTCGTCCTCCTTTTCCAGGTAGATGTTGAAGGCGGTGAAGTCCGCGTTTGCAGGTTCCAGGTACTCCGTGCTGGGATAGTTCGCGTAGGCGAAAAGCAGGTGGGGCGCCGCCCGCCTGCCTTCGGTGATCAGTTGCTCCAGCACTCCACGGACAAAGTCCGGTCCCATCCAGCGCACCAGGTCGGCGCGGATCTCGTTGGCTACATAGACACCGGCCATGGCGGCATGGTCCCCGTGTTCCTGGAGGAAATTCGCCAGCTTCACCAATGCCTGGGTCACGAGAGCCGGACGCTTCCTGAAATCCGCCGGATAGCCCCACTCCAACCCGGCGAAGACCCGCAGCCCATGACGGTGGGCGGCGTCCAGCAGCTCCGTTCCCGGCAGGGTGTAGGTCCGCACGGCATTGAACCCGGCCGCCGCGATGCGGGCGAAATCCGCGTCGGCGGAGGCAGCGTGATTTTCCGGAAAGGGACCGTAGGTCACCGCCAGCAAGGGAACACGCTCCGTTCCCTCACGGAAAAACTTTCCGTCAGTACGCAGGGGTTCGCTGGCGTGGGGCATGGGCACCCCGCAGGCTAGATGGCTCAGGGCGTGTTCCGGAACAGAAAAAACGCGGCATCATAGATTGAGGAATCTCCGCAGGGACTCCCCCATGTGATCAACGGAACCGCAGGCATCAAACGTGCGTTCCGCTTCCATCCCGAGGGTTGCCGCAAACCGGTCGTCATCCAGCAAACGGGCGAACGCGTCCGCCATGGCCTGTGGATCGGCGGGAGGGACAAGCAGGCCGTTCACTTCATGGCGGACGATGTCGGGAATGCCTCCCACCGTGGTCCCGACGAATGGCTTCCCACAGGCGAATGCCTGCAGGGCGGACTGTGGAACCCCTTCGCCACCGGTGCTGGCCAGGGTCATGATGTCCGCCGCCTGGAACCATGGATAGGGATCCTCCACATGTCCGGTGAAATGGATCCGGCGGGAGACTTCCATGGCCCCTGCCTTTTTCCGGAGTTCCGTCCCCATGTTGCCATCCCCGACAATGACGAGGTGGAGATCCGGGCGCCCGGCGGCGGCCAGGCCGAAGGCATCCAGCAGATGGACGTGCCCTTTCCAACTTCTGAGGATGGAAACCTGGCAGATGATCCGCGCATTCCGTGGCAGGCCGAGACGGGAACGGATCTCATCGTGTGCGTTGTGGTCCTTCGGCGAGGATACCACCCCGGTAGGGACGGAGCGGATGGCGTCTTTCCGGAGTTTGAAGCCGCGGTAAAGCTCGTCGGAGATCGATCTGGAGGTGGTCACCACCCCCGTGGCAAAGCGACGGTAGATCACCTGGTTCCAAGGGGATGTCCGGACGGGGATGCTCACGTGCCGGTAGCGCACCCTTCGTTTCACGCCGGCTGCGGTGGCGGCAGCCAGGGCAACCCGGCTGTCGATGTTCGAGTGGGTGGCCACGAGGGCCGGTTTCAGCTTCCGGAAGATCCGGAGGCAGGCCATGAAATCCCGGAGTTGGGAGCCCCGTTTGAAGGGAACCGGCAAGACGTCGAAGCCTTCCCTCCGGAAATGCTCCGCCAGAGGCGAGTCACCTTTTGCCAGCAACAGGCACCGGAAGCCCTGGGCCCGGAACCACCGGCACTCCGTGAGGATCCGCATTTCCTGCCCGCCCCAGCCATGCGAGGCTTCGGTATGGATGATGGTGTCCATCTACGGAGATCCTTCACGCCTCTCGCTGCAGGTGGGTGCCGACGGCACGTCGGCCGGGGGCGAGTGCGGCGTATTTCAGCCAGACTTCCTTCGCGCAGGAACCGGCGATCCTGGCGCCGAGCACTCCACCCATCACCCCTCCTTTCAGGATGTAGTTGCGGAAAAACCTCCAGCAGGAGCGTGCGGCGGCGGACGCCAGCGTGCATCCCCGGCCTGCCGAACTCTCCTGCGCCGCCCAGAGCTGCGCATAGCGGGCGATCCTGAGGGTCCGGTCCTTCCAGCCTTCGTAAGAGAAATGCGGCAGCTCGGAATCCAATCTTCCGGTCGTCCCGTCGATCCGGACCGACTCATGGACTTCCTTTTTCTCGATCGACCAGGAGTCCGCCCGGAACAAACGGGTCACCCGGTCCGGATACCAGTCGCCGAACCGGATCCACCGGCTCTCGAAATACATCACGCGGCTGATCCTGTATCCCGCGTGGTCCGGTGCGCCGTTGGCAAAGAGGCCGCGCAGTTCGTCCACGATTTCGGGTGTCACGATTTCGTCCGCGTCGATCCACAGGATCCACGGCTGGCTGGCCATCTGGAAATGCTCCCTACGGGTTTCGGAGTATCCCGCCCAACGGGTGGTGCGTACGGTCGCTCCGAGCTGTCCGGCCCTGGCGACGGTGTCGTCGCTGCTGCCGGTATCGAGGACGATCCATTCGGCGAATTCACCGATTTGCTGGAGGGCGGATTCCATGCGGTGGCCTTCGTTGAGGCACATCATGCACACGGAGATGGGCAGCGGGTTCCGGTTTTGGATCATGGCGTGGCGGGTTCGGGGATTGCGGTTCGGATGAATTCGATGGTCGCGGTGACGTTCCGGGAAACGGTGTGATGCCCGCGGATGCGGGACAGCGGGGCACGGGCCGCCTCCCTGATCCCAGGTTCGGTCCAGCGTTCCATGGCCTCCGCCCAAGCATGGGTCGTCCGCGGGACTGGGATGACCTCACCGGAGCCATCGTGATCCCTGAGTACCTCCGCGAAGCCGTTCGCATCGGTCGTCAGCACCGGAAGGCCGAAGGCAGCGGCCTCCAGACAGGCGTTGGAAAACGGATCGTAAAGGGTGGGCAGTACGAAAACATCGGCGGCCAGATAGAGATCGGTGGGGTCCGGGACGGGGCCGGTCAGATGGATTCCAGGTTGCGCGGTGCGGCGTGCCCGTCCCTTGCCCGCGATGACCAGATGGCAGCCGGGCTTCGCCAATGACAGGAAGGCGTCGATGGCGGTCTGGGCGCCTTTCCTTTTCCAGCCGGAACCGACGAAGAGAAAGACGACATCATCCTCAGGGATTCCCAGCCCGGCCCGCTTCGCCGAACGGCGGACCGCCCGTTCTCCGGCAGGGATGTCAGGAGCGTCGTAGCCGTTGGGAATCACGGCGATCTGTTCCCGGCGGATGTGATGGTAACGGACCAGTTCGTCCGCAACCATGCCGCTGTTCGCCACGATCTTCAGGCCAGGGCCGCCGAACATGGCGGCCTCCCGCGCGAGGATTCCACGGTGCAACGGACGGCTTCTGCGGAAGATGCCGCGGACGGTTCCTTCCTCCCGGTCGAGCCGTTCCAGCCATGCGGCGTGGACGCCGTCACCCGCCCGGAAGACATCCGCCCCCGGAATCCTCTCCATGGAGAACAACACCGCCCCGGGATGACGGGAGCGGATGCCATCCAGGCAGCCGGAGGGGTCCGGTGCTCCATCGATCCTTTCGATGGGGTGGCCATTCCATGCTTCCGCGGGCCAGGTCTGGTCAGCGAGGATAACGACCCCGATGTTCTCCGACTCCAGTCCATCGGCGAATCTCCGGAGATACCTCTCCGCGCCGCCGGTGGCGGACCAGCCGCGGCGGTAGATCAACAGCTTCGGGGGTGCGGAGCAACTTCTCACGGTCTGGCGGGAAGGTGGAGCGGATCCGTGCGGCCGTGGAGCGGCGGCTGGTGCCGGTTTCTTCACACGCCGTCCGCCGGATGCCGTGGAAGGAAAAGGGAGGGGAGGGATTTCCGCGCGTGCCAACAGCAGGGAACCGCGCTTTATTCACTTCATGAGGGAAGATCTTCTCAAGAATCCGGTGTTCGCCATGGCGGCGGAGCAGTTCGACCAGGTGGCCGATTTCCTGAACCTGACCGATGACATCCGGGAACGCTGCAAGTGGCCGAAACGCCTCATCACCGTGACCGTGCCGATCAAACGGGATGATGGACGGACGGAGATGTTCTTCGGCCACCGGGTGCAGCACCACCTGACCCGCGGCCCGGTGAAGGGCGGACTGCGCTACCATCCGGCGGTCGATCTCGGGGAGGTCGCCGCGCTGGCCATGTGGATGAACTGGAAGTGCGCGCTGATGGATCTGCCGTATGGCGGCGGAAAGGGCGGCATCACCTGTGATCCTCGGACCATGTCGGAGGGGGAGCTGGAGCGGCTCACGCGGCGCTACACCATGGAGATGATCCCGTTCATCGGCCCGGAGGTGGATGTGATGGCTCCGGACATGGGGACGAATGAGAAGACCATGGGCTGGATGACGGACACCTATTCCACCCACGTCGGCCACCTGGTTCCCTCGATCGTGACCGGAAAGCCGCTGACCCTCCAGGGATCGGCGGGACGCACGCAGGCGACGGGCCATGGTGTGGCCTTCCTCGCTTCCGGCGCGCTCAACAAGCTGGGCATGGCGGTGGAGGGTGCGACGGCGGTCGTCCAGGGGTTCGGCAACGTCGGTTCGCACGCGGTTTTCACGCTCGCCTCCTACGGGGTGAAGATCCTCGGTATCTCCGACGTGAACGGCGGGATCTGGAATCCGGGGGGCATCGATGTGAAAGCTCTCCGCGCTCACTACGATGAACATCGTACGTTGTCCGGATTTGCAGGGGCGGATGCCATCGGTGGGGCGGAGATGCTGGAGCAGCCGTGCGATGTGCTGGCGCCGTGCGCGCTCGACCGCGTGATCACCGGGGAGAATGCGGCCAGGCTGAAGTGCCGCATCCTCGCGGAAGGCGCCAACGGCCCGACGACCCCGGACGCGGACCGCGTCATCGACGCGAGGAATGACATCTTCGTGATCCCGGACATCCTGTGCAACGCGGGCGGCGTGACCGTGTCCTACTTCGAGTGGGTCCAGAACCTCCAGCGGTTCCAGTGGACGGAGCGCGAGGTGATCACGAAGCTGGAGACCCTGCTGCATGCCAGCTTCGAGAAAGTGACCGGATTTGCCCGGCGGAACGGCATCTCCCACCGCATGGCCGCGCAGGCCATCGCCATCAAGACGGTGGCGGACGCGAAGGCGGCGCGTGGTCTTTTTCCGTGAGATGAAAATAATTTCCGGAGTTGGTGAATATCCGTGCGGGCGCTCCGTCAGAGATTCCGTAACCGAGATACCAACTCATGAAAACCATCGCCTCCGCCATCGCCGCCATCGCCATGATCGCGGGTTCCGCTTCCAAGTCCGAAGCCCGCGAGCATTGCCGTGAATCCTACCACGGCAGCAGTGTCTACATCAGCGGCCGTGCCTCCTGTGGCACGCCGATCTACACCGAGCGCTACGTGGTCCACATCGACCGCTACGGCCACGCCGTCTGGGGCACCCGGATCCTTCCCGTCAGCTACCACCACAGCCGCGGTGGCTACGGTGGCTACCGTACCGGTTACGGCCGCGACCGCTGCGATGACCGGGGATACCACGGCCGCGGACCTTCGCCCCGTGATTTCCATGACGCGCGCCGCGATCATGTGCGCCGGGTGATCGGCGGCATCTTCCGCTGATCCTCAGCGGTCCACCAATCCCGATATCCTGATGTCTCCTCCGAGTTGCCGGAAGGAGACATCTTTCATTTTGAGGGACGGTTCCAATCCCGCTCCTGCCAGCCCGGGTGACGGGCCACCGCAGAGCATCGGCGCGTAGTAGATGACGGCCTCGTCGATGAGGCCCTCTCCGATCATCGCGGCGGAAAACACGCCGCCGGCCTCGATCATCACGCTCAGCACGCCTTGGTCACGCACCAGGGCACGCAGGGATTCCGCGATGCCGGAACGGGGGCGGATGAGGGTGCGGTGCCGCCATTCATCGGACAGCAGCGGGGCATCCACGGGCAGGGAAGATGGGTGGTCGGTGAAGATCACGCGCCATGGCTGGGTCCGGCCTTCCAGCAGTTCCGGAACACGGATGGTGAGTGCGGGGTGGTCGCGGCGGACGGTTTCCCCGGTGGTGAGGATGGCGTCCACGGTGGAGCGGAGTTTCTGGACATCCAGCCGGGCGTCCGGACCAGTGAGCCACTGACCTTCACCCGGAGGGCGGGTGATGCGGCCGTCCAGGCTCATCGCGGTCTTCCAGATGATCCAGGGCAGGCCGGTTTCCTTCACCTTGAAAAACGGCAGCAGGATCCTGTCCGCCTTTTCCTTCAAGATGCCGGAGGCGATTTCGATTCCCGCGTCCCGCAGGATGCTGTCCGCGCGTCCGGCATGGGACGGGTTGCGGTCCACGGTGGCATAGACCACGCGGGAGATGCCGGCTTCGATGAGGCCGTCCGTGCAGGGCGGGGTGCGGCCATGGGTCGAGCAAGGCTCCAGCGTCACGTAGGCCGTGGCACCGCGTGCTCCGGCATTGCCATGGCGTATGAAAACATCCGCCAGCGCCTCGCGCTCCGCGTGCGGTCGGCCCGCCGCATGGTGGTAACCACTGCCGAGCAACACATCGTCCTTCACGATCACGGAGCCGACGGGTGGATTCGGAGCCGTCCGGCCGATGCCCTTTCGGGCTTCCGCCAGAGCTAGCTCCATCCATTCCGCGTCGGACTTCATGGGAGCGGGGCTTTCTTTGGCGGAGGAGGTTGTTCGCCGGGAGAACGGACCACATTGACGTGCAGTGGGACGTCCGACTTCAGGTGAAGATCCCTCTGCGGGAACGGAAAGTCGATGTCGCTCTCCTCGAAGCGCTTCTGGACCATGATGCGGACATCGCTCTCCACCTGCTCCGGATTGGTTTTACCGTCGAAGGCCGTCCAGAAATACAGTCTGAACAAGATCGCATTGTCCGCGAAGTCCTGGAGGATGACCATCGGAGCCGGGTCCTTGAGGATCAGGCCGTGTCTTTCCGCGCACTCCGTGAGAATCGTGATCACCTGGGAAACAGGACTTCCATAGGCGACTCCGATCATCACGGCCCGTCGGCTGGAGCGGTTTGAGAGGGTGAGATTGGTCACCGAGTTCTCCAGGAAGACCGAGTTCGGGACCAGCGTTTCCCGACCGTCCGGTCCCCGCAGTACGGATGATCTGGTATTGATCTCCGAGATCGAACCGGCAAGACCGCCGATATCGACGATATCCCCGACCCGGATCTTCCGCTCGAACAGCACGATGATGCCGCTGATGAAATTCTTGATCAGGGTCTGCGTGCCGAAACCGAGGCCGATGGCGAGGGCACCACCGAAGAACGCGAACACCGTGAGCGGGATCCGCAGGAAATGGAGCGTGGTGAGGGCCAACACCACTCCGACCACGATCATCATCCAGTTCCGAAGCGTGTTCGCCTGGGCTTCGGCGATGTGGCCGCGTCCGACGATGACCCGCTGCACCCGCCGGCTGATCCTGGAGGAAATCATGTATGCGACGACGAAGAACGCCAGTGCGCTGAGGATCACGCCCAGTGATACGGCTTGTGTTTCCTTGATCGGAACACCGGCCACATCGCGGACGTTCTCGAACTTCATCACCTCGAACGACCAGAGCCGCTTCGCCAGGGTCCACAGGGAAGTCCCGGAATCCGAAAGGTTCTCCAGCACGCCTCCGGCCTTCTGCCCGTCTTCGAATCCCTCGATCCATCTGCTGACATTCTTGCGGTGGGTGATGACGGTCTGTGCCACACGCTGCAGGAACGCCTGTTTCTCCCAGAGTACCTTGCGCTGGTCCGCCAGAGCAGGCTGCCGGGGGTCATCCGGAGGGATGGCGGAGGCATTCGAGTCCTGGGCGGAGAGGTCCGCATTCAGCGCGGAAATCTCGTTCCCGCTCACCGTTTCCCACGCTTTGAGCCGCGTCAGGAATGAACCCAGTGCCTCCCGGGCGGCCTCCCGTTCGGTGCGGTCCTTTGACTGCAGCAGAACCCGGCGGTTTTCGTAGGCGGAAGGGATGGCGGCTTCCAGCGCATCGAAGGACTCCAGATTTTCAGAGATGTATTGGAGGGTGTTCAGCCGTGTCTCTGCGGCGGAGAGCCTTGCGGAGGCGACACCCAGCTCCGGGGTGGGATTTGCCTGAGCGCTTTCGGTGTTGAGCTGGTCGAAGGCGGCCTTCGTCCTGTTCTTCGCGGTGGAAGCATCCCGGATGCGGGTGCTGAGTTCGGTGATCTCCTTGCGGATGCCGGCACGCCGTTCGTCGGATGCCTTGCGGACGGTTTCGAGATCTTCATCCGTGAATCCCACGTTCGTGCGGACGGCGGAGATCTGGCGGTCCAGCAGCGCCAGCCGTGAGGTCGAAGCGGTTGCTTGTTCCGAGAGCAGATCCAGGTTGGCGCGGATGAACAAGGCGCGCACGGAAAAGAAACGGGCTTTCGCACGGGCTGCATCCAGCCGCCACTTCGCGGCTTCGTCCGCCGGTTCTTTTTCCGTCAATGCGATGGCTTTCCGCATTTCCTCCTCCGCTGCCTTCGTCTCCGCTTCCAGCCCATCCAGGGAGCGCATGAAGGTGGACGATGATGACTTGAAAGTGAGGTCCTTTTCCTTCGCCGCCTCCCGCTGGTTCACCAGATCATCCAGCTTGAGGATTGAGTAGGGTGGAGCTTCGGGGAAGCCGGTCCACGCCAACCGCGCCGCCTCCGCCTCCTTGAGCGTGGCCTTGGCTTCCGGGATCTGCTCCAACAGGCCGGTGGTCCGCGCGATGGTCCGCACCATCTGGTCCAGGTCCCGCCTGCGGTCCGCCAGTGCGGATGCGGGGATGCCTTTGGGAAGCTGGGCCTCCGCGGCGGGATCCTCAAGGCGGGCCAGGGACGCCCTGGCTTCCTTCTGCCACTCCGCCAGCCTGTCCCGGATCTGTTCGGGGGTTTCTTCCTTGGGGGCTGCGGCGGTGCCGCCGCTCTTGGTGGGAATACCCGGGATCTGCGCCACGCCGGGCGCCACAAGCAAAAGAAAGAGAAGGCAGGCAGTTCGGAGCAGCATGGATGTCAGATGTCGCCGCGTTCGTCTTTCTCCAGTTGGATGCGGTCGGCCAGGTTGCGGGCCTTCACCCGGTTGTTGCGCTTCGCCCATCGTTCCACGGCCATCTGGCGTTTCTTCGCACGCTTCCGGAGTGCGGCGATCTCGGTTTCGAGGTTCAGGAAGCTCTCGTAGCGCCCGGCATCCAGCTCACCCTTGTCCACGGCGGCACGGATGGCACAGCCGGTGTCCTTGCGGTGGGAGCAGTCGGCGAATTTGCAGTCGTGCGTGAGGGCATCCACATCCGCGAAGCTTTCGCGCAGCGTCTGCTCGTCGGTCCACATCTGGATCTCCCGCATGCCCGGGTTGTCGATGAGCATGCCGCCGGAATCCAACGGCACCAACTCGCGGGAGGTGGTGGTGTGGCGGCCCTTGCCGGTGGTCTCGTTGACCTCGCCGGTCCACTGCCACTCTTCGCCATAGAGTTGGTTGACCAGGGTCGATTTCCCGACGCCGGACGAGCCGACGACGCACATCGTCACGCCCTTCTTGAGATACTTTTTGAGAACCTTCAGGCCCTCCCCTTTGATGGCGCTGGTGATGTGAACGTCCGCCTCATCCCACAGCGCGGAGATCTCCTCCGCGGCCCGCTTGTTCTCCTCCTTGGTGAAAAGGTCGGACTTGTTCACCAGCACCAGCGCCTTCGCGCCGCTTTTGCCGATGAGCGAGAAATACCGCTCCATCCGCCGCAGGTTGAAGTCCGGGCCGGCGTCCGTCACCACCGCGACGATGTCCACGTTCGCGCCGATGACCTGCGCCTCGGAACTGTTGCCGGGCATCTTCCGGGAAAAGCAGGTCCGGCGGGGCAGCATCGCGCGGATCACATGGTCCTGGTTCTCGTTGCCGGGTTCCACCGCCACCCAGTCACCCACGGCGGGCAGGTCGGCGTCGCACTGCGCTTCATGCCAGAGGCGGCCGCAGAGGATCACATCGATCTCATCGCCGTCCTCGAGGAAGGCCCCATAGTTGATGGGGGTCTCCCGGATCAGGCGTGCGGGCACCCAGCCTTTCGCCCGGTAGGGGGCGAAGGCCGCCTTCAGTTCATCATTCCAACCGAGGTCACGCAGGGTCATCCGTCGGGACAGGCTAGCCGGGATAAAGCTCCTGTCGATTCCCGGATTGGAAACAAAGATGAAAATCACACTTTCCAGTCTCAATAAGCATCCCTTATTGTCGCGCCTATGGATAGTTCCGTCCAAGCACGACTCGATGACTTCATCCGCCGGAAAGGCCTGCGGAGGACCAACCAGCGCGACGCCATCGTCCGCGCGGTGTTCTCCAAGGACGAGCACTTCACGGCGGAGGAACTGTTCGAGCGTGTGCGCAAGGCGGACTCCGACACCTCACGCGCCACCGTCTACCGGACGCTGGGCCTCTTGGTGGAGGCGAATCTCCTGCAGCAGATCGACCTGGGCGACAACCAGACGACCTACGACCCCAACTTCCTCGACAAGCCGTCGCACAACCACCTCGTCTGCATCGACTGCGGCCGCGTGGTGGAGTTCGAGGACATGAACCTGGATCTGCTCAATGACTGCGTGACCCGCCGGCTGGGATTCAAGCCGCTGCGCCAGTCGATCAAGATCGAGGCGAACTGTGAGCAACTGCGGTTGAAAGGCCGTTGCCCGAACCTGATCGCCAGCCGCCTTTCCGGAAAGCGGCTGCGGAAAAAACGCTGACCTCCACCGGAGGCGCGGGCACGAAAAAGCCCGGCTTGCGGGCCGGGCTTTTCGTATGATCGGAAAACGGGATGATCGGGAGGCCGATCAGCGCTTGGCGACGGCACTGAGGTTCGGACGCTGGCGGACGATGTTCGCGAGCATCTGGCTGCAGTGGCTGTATTTGGTGCGCTGGGCGAGGATTTCCGCGGAACGGGTGAAGGATCCCCACTGGACGATGGTGACTTCCACATTGCGGCGGCCCCATTGGTTCATGACATCCTTCGAAGGCTTGTAGATGTCGATGGTGCCGGTGCCGGTGAGGGCGGAGCCGTAGTCATCGATGACGTAGAGATACGGAAGGCCGGTGATCCGGAATACGGTGCCCACCGGGTAGAAAGACCAGTCGGCGGCGGCGCTGCGGACGCGGTCGGTGTAACGGAGCTGGGTGCCGGTGGCATTCTTGCTGCCGTAGACGATGTGGTCGTCCTCGCTGCAGGTGTAGGCCGTGGTGCGGACCAGGCGGCTGCGTTCGCTGAAGGCGTAGACCGGCATCTTGTGGCGGTCTTTCGGCTTGGCGGCGGCTGCAGAAACCACCCCTGCGGACGGAGCGGAGACCGGGAAGCTGTCGGACTTGCCGAAGCTGAAGACCTTGGAGGAGGAAGAAGCACCGGAGCGGATGTCGGATTTCGACAGGACGTTCGGGCCGGAAGAGCAGCTCGAGAAGAGAACTGCGGTGAAAGCGATGAGGGAAAGGGAAAGAAGCTTTGGGATCATGCAGTGTTGGTTGGAGGCTGCGGCTGATGATGGGATTTTTGTCCGTGCATCTTCTAAAGCCCATTGCGTGCCGCGGCAACCCATTAAGTCCAACTGTTAGAATGCCTTAAGTAAATCGGCGGGTATATTTTTAAAAACCAGCGACTTAGCCTCCGGACTTTTTTCGGGGAAATTTCGCCCCGGACCCATCCACAGGGGATTGCGGACCCCGGTCAGGCCCCCCGGTGCGGCGAGGGCAGCCACCCCTTGGCACCGATGCTCCGCCTGCCGCTGGCCGTGAAAAAACCCTCCAGACCCTTCCTTCCCCGCAGGTCATGGATGGCTGCCGCGGCGGTCCGCCACCTCCAGCGGAAGCCCGCGTCGCGCAGCCGCACAGGTTCCGCCCAGCGGCTTTTCAATACCAGCTCCGTTTCGGTCCTCATGAACCATGCGCCGATCTCCAGCATCCACTTCGCTGCGGGCAGGCCGAAGGGCATGCCCGCCTCCCGGCGGAAGATCCGCATCCACTCCCGGTTTTCCGGAAACTCCGGGGCGGTCACATTGACGGTGCCGTGCAGAAAAGGATCCGCGATGGCGAAGTCCACGGCGCGCAGGAAGTCATCCATGTGGATCCAACTGATCCGCTGGCGGCCGTTGCCCATGGTCCCACCGAGGCCGAGAGCGGCCAGGCGGCTGAGGACCTGGTGGACGGTGCCTTCTTCGTTCGCAAGCACCATGCCGATCCGCAGTGCCAGCTTGCGCGTGGCGGCGGGGACCAGCGCGCCGAAAAATGCCTCCTCCCAGGTGCGGGCGACATCGCACGAGAATCCCGTGCCGTGTTCCCCCAGCCAGTCGTCCTGCGGCCTGTCCTCCGCGTGGCGGTACCAGGTGGCGGTGCTGGCATTGAGCCATACCTTCGGAGGCACCTTGCACCCGGCGATGGCGCGGCCGATCGCCCGCGTGCTGTCTTCCCTCGAGCGAAGGATCTTCTCCCGGTTCTCCGGTGTGTAGCGGCAGTTCACGCTGGCACCCGCCAGATTGATGACCGCCTCCGCCCCCTCCAGGGCGAGCGTCCACGGGCCGTCATGCTTTCCGTCCCACTCCAGGAACATGCCGTCGCCGCTCCAGCCGTCACGGCTGCGGGCGATGGCCACCACCTCCCTGCCCAGGAGGGTGAAATGGCGGCACAGGTAGCGGCCGAGGAAGCCGTTGGCTCCGAAGATCACGATGCTGTTCGTTGTCATGGCAGTGGGGGTGGTGGGGTGTGGAACTTGAAAGGACTGTCGATCTGGCAGGTGCCGGTCTGGCACCGGGGCTGCGGCTGCGTGCGGATGGCCTGCGCGAGCTGTTCGTCATGGCGCAGGTGCAGCAGCCGCGAAATGGTCAGGCGGTTTTCCGCCAGCAGGTGGATCGCCCGCTTCACCAACGGCCGGAGCAGGGGGCTTTTGAAGCGGTAGCTCCACGGGCGGTACTCCCGGGTGATCCACAGGCAGGTCAGCCAGGCCGTCTCGCCCTGCCACCAGCTCCCGTCATCCGCGAGCACGACCACATCCTTTCCCGCTCCCATGTCCCACAAGCCGGGAAAGAGCCGCACGGCGGCGGGCGCGTTGTAGGGGATGAAGCGGGCCTCCACATACTTCGGCTGGCGGTTCAGCCATTCCTTGAAGGCGGCGCACAACCCGCATTGCGGATCATGGAAGATGGTGAGTGTTTTCATGGTGTCGGGGGCGTTGCAGCCATGCGGCGATGGCGGTGATGAATCCGTGGCCGGCTCCGATGAGAAGGCCTTCGGTCCCGATGGTCCTGAAGATCAAAATGAAGCCGAAACCTCCGAGGATGGTCCCCGTTGTCAGGGCGACCGCAGGGTGCCAGATCATTTCGCCGGGACGCCTGTGATAGATCAGAAAGATCGGGAGGCCGGTGATGAGGTAGGTGATGAGATGGATGCCGACGACCAAGCCGAGGATGTAGGGGACATGAATGCCGGGCTTTCCCATCGAGAGGATGAAAAACAACCAGCACAGCGCCGGAACTCCCAAGGCGAGGGGCAGACTCTTCAGCCAGGCTTTCAGGGCATTCATGAAGGTGTGGGGTCAGATGGGATCAGAGCTTCCCTCCAGCGGGGAACGGAGGCGGTGCCTGGTCCCATGCGGCGCGCTTCCTCATGCGGGTGAAGACCAGCAGGTTGAAGAAGTGCATGCCGCCCAGCACCAGCAGCACCACGCCCAGCTTCGCGCTCAGTGCCTCGAAGATCCCGCGGGCGGCGACCACTTCCTCCGCCAGCTTCAGGTAGAGCGTCACGAAGCCGAAGTTGATCAGGTAGAAGCCGACCACCAGCAGGCGGTTCACGCTGTCCGCGAGGGGTTCGTTGCCATGGAAGCAATCGACCAGGAAGACCCGGCCATTGTGGAAGAGGTTCCTCGCCACCCAGACGGTGAGCGGCAGGGCGATGGCCAGGTAGAGCGCGTAGGTGAGGACGGTGGGGTTCATGATATTCGGTAATTTTGGTTGTTTCAGGAAATAATGAAAGTTATGGGCAAATTTTTTTAGCCGAGGAGCTTGGTCGCCATCTGGATGGCGAAGCCGTGCTTCATGGAGGACACGCGGTCCGCCATCTTGGACGCGAAGCCGACGAACTCCTCCAACTGCCGCATCTGGTCATGAAAGGCCTTTCCCTCCGGGGTCTTGATGCCGCGGCTTTCCTCGGCGCACTTGTGGAGGATGTTCACCGCCGGCTCGATCTCCCGGCGCTTCCGCTCGCGGGCGATGATGATGAACATCTGCCAGACATCCTTTTCCGCTTCGAAGAATTCGCGCCGTTCGCCCTTGCGCAGGACGGTGCGGATCAGTCCCCAGGCCACCAGTTCCTTCAGGTTGGTGTGGGCATTGCCACGGCTGATCTGGAGATCCTCCATCACCTCGTCGGTCGAGAGGGGGTCCGGGGCGGTGATGAGCAGCGCATGGATCTGCGCCATGGTCCGGTTGATGCCCCACTGGGTACCGAGCGCGCCCCACTGGGCGACGAATTCGTCGCGGGCTTTCTTCAGTTTGACCAGCTCGTCGTTCATCTGTTTTCAGAAATTACTGAAAATATCGGATTGTGCAAGTCGGAATTTCAGAATGGAGGAGGATGACCACTGATTTGACTGATTTACTGATTCAGAAGGCATGGAATTCTCCGCAAGTGTCGTCCCTGAGATCATATCCGCATTTCTGAAATCAGTGAAATCAGTGGTATCAGAATTCCTCTGGCCTGGTCTGCCCCGAAAGGCGGGATCTCACGCCGTCTCCGGCATGAAGGTGGGAAAGATGAAACCGGAGTGCCGCTGGCTGCCGCCGCGTGTCTGCGCGAGGTGCAGCTCACAGTTTTTCGCGCCCCAGCCGTAGCATGTATGGACCAGCTCCGTGGCATCCGCCGGGGCCAGCCATACCGGGGTGGATCCCCGGTGCGTCCGGTCGAGCTGCGACCAGAGCAGGGCGAGTGCCGTCGCCGTGTCCCGTGAGACGCCGGGACCGAGCATCCGCGAACCGGGGTGGGCGATGGAGGTGAGAAAACCATCCAGTCCGTCCGCGCCATCAATCACCAGAGTGGTCCAGACACCCTGCCCGTTTTCGATGAAGAAGCGGTGGTCCTTTTCCCGGCGGATGCCGGAGATCTCCTCCTCGAGGGCGACGATGGCAGGGAGGTCATCCATCGTGGCAGGGCGGACGGAGGAGATGAGCGCGGGTGCGGAAGCCGGGTCCATCCCGGTCTCCGGCACGCTGAGGATCATGTCCTGATAGATCCGGACCGGCACGAAGCCCGCCTTCGAGTAGAGGGAAAAGGAATCGAGATTGCACGCGCTGGAAACCAGGCGCAGCGGAAGGCCCGCGTCATCCGCGAGCCGGGTGATTTCCCTGAGGAGGGCATTCGCCGCGCCGCGGGATTCCGGGATGGCGTTCATGATACCCAGCGACCAGTGCGTCTCCCGCGGGTGGTAGAAGCAGGAGCCGACGAGCTTCCCGGTGGCATCCTCCGCCACCAGGCAGCAGCCCGGGTCGAGCGCCTCGTAGATTTCCGGGAACACCCGGCACGCGAGGGGATCCGGCCCGAAGATCTCCCGGTTCAGGTTTATCCGGTACCAGGAATTGGTGGAATGGTGGATGAGCGCAGCGACTTCATCCCATTCGTCAGGGCGCAGCGGGCGGATGTGAAAGGGGGTGGGCATGGTTTCCGGATGGGTGGGGAAATCGGAGACCTCCATCATGGATAGGTTCGCTCCCGCCGCCAGCTTTCTGACGGCGTCTGGGAAAGAGAGGCTTTCGTATTCCATGATGAAACCGATGGCGTTGCCGTGCTTACCGCAGCCGAAGCAGTGGAAGGTCTGCCGCGTCGGACTGACGGTGAACGAAGGTGTTTTCTCATGGTGGAACGGGCACTTCGCTTTGAATGCCGCGCCCATTCGCTCCAACTGGAGGTGGGCACCGATCAGTCGGACGATGTCGGTCGAGGCCAGCACCTTCTCGATCGTTTCCTGTGGGATTTGCTGCACGGTAAGCAAAGGATATGGCGGTCTTCGGCTTGCACTGAAACCGAAAACGCCGGGCCAGCGGGATTGCCTGCGCTTCGCTCCGGCCAAGCGGGGTGCGGCTGACGCCGGTGTTTTTCTGAGGATGCTGCGAGCATCCGAAGGCTTTCGAACCGGCTCCGCTGCGCTGCGCAGGGTTCTCATCCCACTAGCCCGACTCTGGCGGATGGGGTGCCACACATGGGCGGGGATGTTCGGTGAGTGACCTTCACTTGGGTGTGATGGTCGGGCTAGCGGGATTCGAACCCACGGCCTCTTGCCCCCCAGGCAAGCGCGCTACCAGACTGCGCCATAGCCCGTCACGTGAACGGACCGGCAAGGAAGCAGGCGAATTGCGGGTTGGCAAGCCCGGAAAATCATGCGATGGCGGAAGGCATGAAACGCATCAAGACGGCGATCGTGGGGGCGAGTGGTTATACGGGCATGGAATTGCTGCGTCTGCTGCTGGGCCATCCGGCTGTCGAGTTGGTGGCGGCCACATCAAGGGCGGAGGCTGGAAAGCCGATTGGCGCGGTGTTTCCGCGGTTCCGGGGCGCTCCGGGGGCGGATCTGGCGTTCATGGCACCGGATGCGGATGAAATCGCCGCGACGGGTGCGGAGGTCGCTTTCCTGGCGCTGCCCCACGGGGTGGCGGCGGAGATCGCCCGCGCGTTGCTGGAGCGGAATGTGCGGGTGATCGACCTGAGCGCGGATTTCCGCCTCAGTGATGCGGCGGTCTATCAGGAGTTCTACGACCATGAACACCCCGCTCCGGACCTGCTGGAGCAGGCGGTGTACGGCCTGCCGGAGGTTAGGGCGGACCGGATTTCCGCGGCGAAGCTGGTCGCTTCTCCCGGTTGCTACCCTACGAGCATCATCCTGCCGCTGCTGCCGCTGTTGCGGGAAGGGCTGGTCGATCACACCACCATCGTGGCGAACTCCATGAGCGGCGTGAGCGGCGCCGGAAAGAAGGCGGACCTCACCCTGCTGTTCGTGGAGTGCAACGAAAGCGTCCGCGCCTACGGCGTGCCGAAGCACCGGCACCTGTCGGAGATCGAGCAGGAGCTTTCCATCGCCGCAGGCGAAAAGGTGGTCATTTCCTTCATCCCGCACCTTATCCCGGTGACGGCGGGGATCGCCACGACCACGACGGCGAAGCTCAAGGAAGGCGTGTCACCGGAGGTGGTCGGCGCGGCCTTGGAAAAAGCCTACGCGGGCAAGCCGTTCGTGCGCCTGCTCGGGAAGGGCGGCTGCCCGGACACGAAGAATGTCACGCGGACGAACTACGTGGACATCGGCTGGAACCACGATCCACGGACGGGCCGGGTGCTGCTGCTGAGCGCGGAGGACAACCTGGGCAAGGGCGCGGGCGGCCAGGCGGTGCAGAGCTTCAACCTCATGTTCGGCCTGGAGGAGACTGCCGGATTGCAAAATTTCTAGGATCTGTCTCGATCTGTCCCCTTTCCCATTCCCTCTGTCATGGATTTCCCATTTTCCCGCATCAAGGGCGGCGTCGGCGCGGCCCAGGGCTTTCTCACCAGCGCGGTGAGCTGTGGCATCAAGAACCCGGCGGCTGACCGTCTGGATCTGGCGCTGGTTTATTCCGAGAAGCCATGCACCTCCGCGGGCACCTTCACCACCAACCGCGTGAAAGCCGCGCCGGTGAAGGTATCCCAGTCCCACCTGCGGAAGGGTGAACTGCGTGCGATCATCGCCAATTCCGGCAACGCGAACGCCTGCACCGGCGTGCAGGGCATCACCGATGCCAACGCGATGTGCGACGCGGTGGCGAAGCCGCTGGGGCTGAAGCGTGCCGAAGTCGGCGTGGCCTCCACCGGTGTGATCGGCCTGCCGATGCCAATGGTGCGCGTGGAGCCGAAATATGACGCGCTGATCAAGGGGCTGGGCGCGAAGAACGGTGCGGATGTGGCTGCGGCCATCATCACCAGTGACACCCACGCGAAGGAGGTGGCCATTTCCTTCGACCTGGGGGAACACCGCGTGCGGATCGGCGGCTGCGTGAAGGGCGCCGGCATGATTTCCCCGAGCATGGCGACCATGCTGTGCTTCATCACCACGGATGCCAACGTGAAGAGCGAGGAGCTGCGCAAGGCGGTGCTGGAATGTGTGGAGGAGAGTTTCAACCGCATCACCATTGACGGTGACATGAGTACGAATGACACGGTCATCGTGCTGGCGAACGGTGCCTCCGGTGCGCCGGCCTTCCGCCGGAATGACGCCCGCTGCAAGCAGTTCCGCGCGGCCCTGAAGTGGGTGATGCTGGAACTGGCGAAGGCCGTGGTGCGGGATGGGGAGCGTGTGACCAAGTTCGTCACCGTGAAGGTTCAGGGTGCGCGCACTTACCTGGATGCGAAGAAGGTGGCGGAAGCCGTCTGCAAGTCCGCGCTGGTGAAATCCTCTTGGAACGGCGGTGACCCGAACTGGGGACGCATCCTGCACGCGGTGGGCTATTCCCGCGCGCGGATCCGCGAGGAGCTCATCGACATCAGCATCGGCGGGAAATTGGCCTGCGTGGGTGGCCTCCAGGCGTCCACTCCCATGGAGGAACTGCGGGCCGCAGTGGCCGAGAAGGAGTTCGAGATCGTCATTTCGTTGAACCAGGGTGATGCCGAGTACGTCATGTATTCCAGTGACTTGTCTCCGGAATACATCGATTTCAACCGGTCCGAGTACGCCTACTGGAAGCAGGCGCGGAAGGACGGATTAGTGTGATTTGCAATGCAAAAGTAATGCTTTTGTAAAGTCACTGACCGGGTGTAATGTCGCTCCCGAAAACCCTCTATGAGATCATCTTTCCGAAAGAGCTATGCCTTGGCGGCAGGCGCTGCATGTCTTGGCTTTGGTGTTTACTGGCTGACGCAGCAATCGTCCGAGCCTCCGCGTGCAGGACGTCCGGATGATACCCGGCGCAAGCTTTCCACGACCCCGATCGAGCCGATGCGGGACGACCGGCCGTTGGTGCTGCGGATGGGAGATGGCCCGGGCCTGAAGGTGGCGATGGACGAGGTGTGCGTGCGTGACGGCACCGGGATGGAAACCTTCGTCAAGCTCGACCCTCCGGCGACTCCGTCATCGATCCGCTCCCGGATGATGCTGTTGTCGGCCATGGGGGAGGTCCTGCCGGTGGCCTATCCGGAACAGGGAGAGAGGAATGAGGGCACCCGCGCCATCATCACCAGCAAACTGCGGGTGAAGCTGCCGGATGCGGAGGCGGCAAAGGTCGCTGCCGGCAACCAGCTCGAGGTGTCCGAGCGTCCCGCATATGCCCCGGGATGGACCATCATGGAGGCGGCGGATCCTTTCGCCGCGCTGGCGTCCGTCGAAAGTGTGCGGGCCTCCTCTGAGGTGGCGTCGGCGGATGTGCTGGTCGCCAGACAGCGGTTCAAGCGCACCATGCCGAACGACACGCTGATCGGGCAGCAATGGTATCTCAAAAACAGCACCACCAGCCCCAGCATCACCCACATCAACGTGGAGGGGGTCTGGAAATACGGGGAGACGGAGTTGGGTCAACGGGGGGACGGGGTCAGCATCGCCATCGTGGATGACGGCGTACAACTTGACCACCCCGATCTGATTCTCAACACGGATACCATCAACGACTACGACTGGAACGCGAATGACTTCGACGCCAGCCCTTCCCTGTCAACGGACATCCACGGAACCGCATGCGCGGGTGTCGCTGCGGCGCTGGCCAACAATAGTCTGGGGGTTGCCGGTATCGCACCCGAGGCATCCATCGTGGGCATGCGGTTGATTTCCGCGAGCACCACCGACCAGCAGGAGGCGGAGGCGATGGCCTGGAGGAACGAGATCATCCATGTGAAGAGCAACAGTTGGGGGCCGCAGGATACCGGCAGATTGCTCGAGGGGCCGGGGCCTCTGACCGTCTCTGCGATGCAGAATGCCGTGGCGGGTGGCCGGGGGGGCAAAGGCACGATTTTCGTCTGGGCCGGAGGCAATGGCCGCGCCAACGGAGACAATTCAAACTACGACGGATACGCCAACCGCATTGAGACGATTGCGGTTGGAGCGATCGACAGCAATGGAGGGCAGGCGGACTACAGCGAGTCCGGCGCGAATCTTCTGCTGGTTGCCCCGTCGGACGGGGTGGGCGGCATGGGGATCGTCACCACGGACCGGACCGGAAACGCAGGTTGGAACACCACCTCCGGGGTGAACGGCAACTACACCACGCTTTCGGGGGACAGCTCCTTCGGTGGAACTTCCTCCGCCACGCCGGTGGTTGCGGGCGTGGTGGCGCTGATGTTGCAGAAGAATCCGAATCTGGGCTGGCGGGATGTGCAGGAGATCCTGATCCGCAGTGCGACCAAGGTCCAGCCATCCGACGCCGACTGGCAGACCAACGGAACGGGACTGTCCTTCAACCACAAGTTCGGGGCGGGTCTGGTGAACGCCGGTGCCGCCGTGGAGATGGCTGGAGGCTGGGTGAATCTGGCCTCCCGCTCGAAACGGACCATCTACAGTTCGAACAGCAGCGTGATACCCGAGGGAGGCTCGGTGACCCGGACGTTCGCGGTCAGCGGGGATACCCACAAGATCGAGGCGGTGACGGTCACGGTGACCGCCACCCACAGTGCGCGTGGGGATCTTGCCCTGACGTTGACCTCTCCCAGTGGGATGACCAGCCGCTTGTCGGAGGTGCACAATGATCCGAATCCGAACTACAAGGATGACAAGCAATCCGGTTCAACCTCCTGGACTTTCAGCACCGTCCGCCACTGGGGTGAGTTCACCGGCGGTGACTGGACGCTGGAGGTGAGGGATGGAGGCAGTGCGAATGGAAACGCCGTCGGCGGCACCCTCGGTGCCGTGAACCTGGAGTTCCATGGTGTCTCCACCGGGGCGATGAATCCGGCGCCAGTCGTCCAGATCACCTCACCCACCGCCGGCCAGCCGTTTTCTCCGGGATCCGCGGTACCCGTGACGGTCAGTGCCACCGACTTGACGGTGACCGGTGCTCCGGGAACGGTCACGAAGGTCGAACTGCTGATGGATGGCCTTCCCGTCGGTGAGGATACCACCGCTCCATTTGAGTTCACCGTCTCACCGGCAGACGGCCCTCACACGCTGATTGCCAGGGCGACGGATGTGGAAGGGGAGACGGGGACCTCCCCCTCTGTCCAAATTTTCCTCCAGAACCAGCCGCCGGTGGTCCATTCCGTCACCCTTTCCAGCGTTGCGTACTCCTTTCCGGATGTGAATCTGGCAGTCACCAACGTCAATGCCAGCGATCCGGAAGGCACCGCGATTTCCTACACCTATCAATGGCAGGCCAGCACGGACGACCGTACTTATACCAACCAGGCGGGCAAGACGACGGCGGTGCTGCCGGCGGATGCTGCCAACGCAGGCAAGCTCTGGCGTTGCCTCGTCACCCCTTCGGATGGCGTCAATATCGGCACACCGTTCGAATCACCGGTGGTCAATGTGGTGAACCGGCCTCCGCTTTTCGCGAAAGTGGGTGCTGCGGTGCCGCATGACAGTGGCCTGGTGATCCGCGGTGTGGAGGAACCCGTCAATCGGAGGGTGATCGTCAATGAGGTGAGCCAGGGCGACAACGGAAGGAAGGAATGGGTTGAACTGCTGGTCCTCAAGACGGGGAGCCTGGTGGGCTTGCGGTTGGGGAATGCGGAAAAGTCGATGGTGTTCAAGGATGTTGATCCGTGGAAAAATGTTCCGGCGGGACACCTCATTGTGATCTACAAGGGAACCCAGAAGGATCCGTTGATCACGCTTCCCGACAATGCCGACGTGACGAAAGGGCCGCTGGTGATCCGGCACCTGGACAGCGGTGTGGTGACATCCCAGTACTTTGAAGACCCGAATGACGGTTTGCTCGCCGCGATCGAAGATGATGCCACGGTGCTGTTGGGCGATGCAGGCGGGGACATCCACAGGATCACCTTTGGAAGTGGGACCACTTCGGGCTCCACGGTTCCCGCGGGAGCCCCCGCGTTGGGGCAACTGCTCAACTTGAAGTCCGCCTGCTATCTGGGAGGCTCCGAATCCGGGGCCAATCTCCCCGGGGAATGGGAGATACGTGCCGTCACCAGCGCCTCAGCCGGTTACCCGAATGACGACAACGGCCCGAATGCCAAGTTCATCAACCGCTTGGTCACCCAGAATCTGGTTGAGATTCCGAAATACCGGTTGGGGGCGAACACCGTTCTTCCTGCCGGGCTCATTTGGAATGGTGAAAGTGAGGTGTCCGGCCGTTGGAGCGGAACCATCTCGCCCACCGCCACGGTGGGGGACTATCCCATCGTCATCGAGCGCTATAACCAGGATGGGGAATCCGTGGCACAGGCCTTCACCCTGCGGGTCTTCGCGAACAACTACAGCCAGTGGACGGGTTCCTTCCCGGGCATTGCGTCGGGAGTGGGTGGGGATGGGGATGGAGATGGTGTACCGAACCTGGTTGAATATGCCCTCGACCGGAATCCCATCGCTGCGGAGGCGGGCGGCGGCTACACGATGACCACGGAAAATGGTATGATCTCGGTGATCTACCGGCAGTCGAAGGTGCCGGTGGATGTCACCTTGCGGGCGGAGTGGTCCACGGCGCTGGATGCCTCCGCCACCTGGCTGACGGACGGGATCCAGGACGAGACCCTCCAGGAGGATACGATGACGCGGGTGGTGAAATCCTCCCTGCCGATCATCCCGGGAGATCCCAAGCGCTTCCTCCGTCTCAGGGCGACCTTGGCCCCTCCTTGAGCCAGTCCGGCACGGTTGCCGCGGCAGGCCCAGCGCACGTTGCAGTGCGCTGCGACCCGCCGCGGACCATCCGCTAACCACGGGAGATGTAAGGGACGGTGTCTTTGTGCCCACCGTCCGGGTTGCAAAAACTCGGTCCGGAACGACTCCGGATACCTCCAGCCGCAGCGGTTGGCGTGCCAAAACCGGCAAATGAACGGTGGCCATCCACAACCCACTTGCTTGGAAAGAGAAGTTTTTCGGCTCCTTGATATTTCATGCCGCTTTCCCAAATACCTTGGCGGAAAAAGCGGGTGAAATGCATGTGGGCCGCCGTCCGGAAGGAGGAGCCGGGCGCTCTCCCCGGGTCAGCCGCGGGCCGGCCGTCTGCGGCGTGCCGACAGGCCGGCGGCACCGGCCAGCAACAGGGTTGTCAGATGCGGCTCGGGAACCTGGTCCACCACGAGATTGTCGATGCGTGTGGATACCGTCCCGCTGGCGACATAGTAGAAGCCGATGGCGGTGATGGGGGAATTCCCAAGATCCGTGACACGGGCGCTGGGACTGATGGAAAGTTCGTCACCAGGGGCGATGTTCACGTCAAACCATGAGCTGGCCAGCGTCGTGTAGGCGAAGGAACGGGTGAAAGCCCCCGCGTTGTTGACGTTGTTGAAGTCGGTCAGCATTCCGGTGGCCACGGGAGTGAAGACCTGGGTCGTCGCCACCCATTGGCTGCCCACGCGGAGGAGGAGGCGGGTTTCCGCGTTCCCGGTAACGTTGGCATGGTGCTGCCAACTGATGTTGAGCGCACCATTCGCCGGGTTGATGTTCAGGCCGCCTTCGAAGGTGGCGTAGGCTCCGTTGGACAGCGCGTTGAGCGCGAGGAAGCCGGGGACCTGCGGATTGCCATTTCCGGCTCCTCCTGGGATGTAGATGGTGCCCGTTCCTGAGCCCGTCATGGCGGTGGCGGTTGTTCCCCTGTAGGCGACCCAGCCCGCGGTGCTGATCGGGTCATCGGTCGAATCCGCATTGGTGAAGGACTCGCCGTAGACCACTGCCGCCTGGAGCGGGCTGGTGAGGGCCGCCGGGATGAGTGCCAGTGCGACGAAGGAGGACAACAGATGGGTTTTGCCGGAATGGGTCATGAACACTAATGTCGGTCCGGCCGGAGGAGTTAGCAGTGAAACTTCGGACACATGCCGGGTTTTCCGGAATGGGTCTGCTAACTAACGCCGCCGCCGGATCATTTGCCTATGGCCCACCCGATGAAGGAAGAACCCACACCGCCAACCGATCCGGCAGCCCAGTTGGAGCTGGTGCAGGTCCTGTTCGTGAAACACCAACCGCTGGTCCGGGTGGCGGCGCTCGCCATCCTGCCGGATTTCGACAAGGTGGATGATGTGGTGCAGGAGACGTTCCTCACCATGCTGCGCAAGGCGGGCGACTTCGTTCCGGGCAGCAACTTCACCGCCTGGATCTGTTCCATCGCCCGTTTCAAGGCGATGGAGATGCGGAGGAAATCCATCCTGCCCTTTGAGACGCTGTCGGACTCCGTGCTGGAGACGCTCCACGCCGTGGAGCCGGAGACGGATGATTTCGAGCACAAGGTGAGGTATTTCGAGGAATGTCTCGGCCGGCTCGCCCCCCAGGCGCGGAAGGTCATGGGGCTGCGCTACGAGCAGGCGCTGCTCCCCGCGGCGATCTCCAGGCAGATGGACTGGTCCGTGGGAGCCGTGAAGGTCGCCCTTTCCCGCGCCCGCAACCTGCTGCGGGATTGCGTCCACCTGAAACTCGCCGCGGAGGGCCATCTCCCTGACACCGAATCCGCCTGATCATGTTTGACGAAGCACGCCTCAAGCAATTGGTCGATGCCTACATCGACCAGACCCTGGAACCTGCGGAGCGGGAGGAACTGGAGCTGGTCCTGATGTCTTCGGAACAGGCCCGCCAGGATTTCTGGGAGAGGGTCCACCTCCATGCCGCCGCACGCGAATGGGCGCTCGGCCGCGTCGCCACAAGCATGGTCGATGCGACGGTCAACCGCTCCATTTCCGTGAGGAGGAGTTGGATCAGGACCTGGGGAGTGGGCATCGCCGCCGCAGCCGCTTCGGTCACCGCCGCCCTGTGGCTGGGGAACAGGCCGGATCCCGCGGTCCCCATCGGAGCCAGCCAATCTGCCCTGCCGGAAGTCGCGGACGAACCCCAATCCATGTCCCTTCCCGTCGCAGTGCTGGCCCTGTCCGCGGATGCCGGGTGGGTCGGCAGCACTCCGGCCCCGGGGGCACCGTTGTCTCCCGGCCTGTTGAGGTTGGTCAGGGGAAATGTGCGGATCGACTTTCTCAGCGGTGCCCAGATGACCATCCGCGCACCGTCCGAGGTCGAACTGGTCACGGAAATGCGCGCGAGGCTGCGTAGCGGCAACATCCACGTGTTCGCCCCGCCCGCGGCGGAAGGATTCACCGTCGAGTCCGGGGAGCTGATCGCCGTGGACCGTGGGACCGAATTCGGAATGACCGGTGCGGCTGGCCGTGCTCCCACCCTCCACGTGCTCGATGGCAAGGTGGATGTGGCGAAGAGTGATGCCCCCTCCGAGTTCAAGGAGATCCGCGGCGGCAGTGCCGTCAGCCTGAGCGGGCGTGACTGGAGTTTCTTCCCGGCGGAACCGGCGCTTTTCCAAGGAACGCGTGACTTGGCCGGTGAGTCGGATGACGAGCAGGCACGCAGGCTCAGGGAGTGGGAGGTCGCCGCACAGGAACTTTCCGCCCGGCCGGACGCCGTCATCCATTTCCCGTTCCTGAAGCCGGACCCCGGCAGGAGTACGGCGGTGGCAAACACCGCTGCCCACGCCGTTGCGGGGACGGAAGGAACCATCGTCGGGGCGGAACGGGTGGGTGGCCGCTGGGTGGGGAAAGGAGCCTGCAATTTCTCTCGCTCCACGGACCGGGTGCGGTTCGTGGCTCCGGGGGAGTACCAATCACTCACCCTCATGGCGTGGGTGAGGGTGGACCGGTTGCCGAACGGCTTCAACGTCCTGCTGCGGGCCGACCGCGTGGTGGTGGGAACCCCCCACTGGCAGTTCGACTCCCTGGGGCGCCTGAGGTTCGGCTTCAACACGGCCAGCAGCGACTTCCTCAGGCCGGACACGACGGAGAAAACCTCATGGGATGTCGCCGTGTCGCCTCCGTTGCTCGACGGCCGTCTGGGGGAGTGGATCCATGTGGCGACTGTCTATGACTCCCGGCGCGCCGTGCTGGAGCATTTCATGAACGGCGAAAAGGTGGCCAGCCATCCCTTGCTCCATCCCATTCCCATCATCATCGGCGCCGCACAGATCGGCAACTCCGTCGTGGAGTCGAACGACCCCGGGCAAGGGAGGGTGAACCTGGTGGGACGGGTCGATGAATTCGCCCTGTTGAAGGAAGCGCTGCCGGAGGAGGACATCCGGAGGTACTACGAAAAAGGCCGTCCTTGATCCAAGGACGGCCTGAAGTCGGGCTGGAAGGGCAGGGGTATCACTCCGCATCGAGGACGATGTCCTTGAACTCGACCTGCATCGGCGGGCCGGCGTGGAGCTGGAGGGCGAGGACGCCTTTTTTCGCGCCTTCGGCGGTCTCATCCGTGACATCCACGGTCAGCTTGCCGTTGATGTGGTGCTGGAGGTGGCCGCCCTTCGCGATGATCTTGTATTCGTTCCAGCCGTCCTTGTTGATCGCCGCCTGGATCTCATCACTTTTTCCGGTTTCTCCGGTCACGGTGATGGTCGGCTTCTTTGCATCCGCGCCTTGGGTGAGGGTGACTTTCTGGCCGCGCTGGGCCAGGATGCCGCGGCCCTTCTCCTCATAGAGGATGCCGCTGTATTTGTCGCCGTATTCGAAGTCCGCCTGGTAGCCCGCGACCACGAAGTTCGCCTCATCGGCGACCTTGCTACGGTACTGGATGCCGCTGTTGACGGTCTTCTTCCCGTCACCCGGGGTCATCTTGTATTTGAGAGTCAGGGTGAAGTCGGAAACCTCGCCGTCCTTCCAGATGAGGAAGGTATTTCCCTTGATGGGGGCATCCGCACTGGTTTTGCCGACGATGACACCGTCTTTCACTGACCAGAGAGCGGGATTACCGGACCAGCCGGTGAGGTCCTTGCCGTTGAAAAGTTGCTTTTCGGCGGCGGTGGCGGCGGTCGCCGCGAGGGCGAGGAGGAGGAAAGGTTTCATGGATGGGATGGTCTTGGGGAAAACGCTGGATTTTCCTGAGGTTTTTCAGAGTCCCTGTTTTTTGAGGAAGGGAACCAGCTCGTCCACTCCGAAATCGGCCAGCACCTCGCCATGCCAGTCCATTGTCGGTGCCTTGGTCTGGCCGGAGAGGTTCACCATCTCCTGCATCGCCTCGCGGTTGCCGGAGACGACGATCGTTTCGACGTCGATTTTCTTGCGGTCCAGGTAGTCCACGACTTCGTCGCACCATGGGCAGCCGGGCTTGATGTAGAGTTTAGGGAGCATGAAAGGGTCGTCGGGTAAGTTGTCTGGGTGAGTTTTGTGTCGTGATCGTGTGGAAACAAGGCGGCATTTTCCAACGATCATCCGGTTGCGCGGAGCCTGCTTGTCCCTAAAATGGGAGGCATATGAGTTCAGATGTCAATTTCCTCGCGCAAGTGGCCCCCATGGGCATTTCGATGACCTATTGGGTCATCATCGGCGCGACCTTTCTCGTGAGCCTGCTGGTGAGCAGCACGCTGAAGCGCCGTTTCAACCAGCACTCGCAGGTTCCGATCCGTTATACCGGCGCCCAGATCGCGGAAGCGATGCTCCGCCAGCATGGCATCAATGACGTGCGGGTGATCAGCACCCCCGGCCAGCTCACGGACCACTACGATCCGACGAACAAAACGGTGAACCTGAGTGAATCGGTCTACGCGCAGAACAACGTCGCCGCCGCCGCCGTCGCCGCCCACGAAGTGGGTCACGCCGTGCAGCACCAGCAGGCTTACAAGTGGCTCACTTTCCGGTCGAAGATGGTCCCCGCGGTCGGCTTCGCCTCGCAGATGCTCAACTGGCTGATGATCCTCAGTGTTTTCGGTGCCTTCGCGCTCGGTCCGACGACCATCTGGATCTGGGTGGGCTTGTTTTCCGTGACGACCCTGTTCGCCGTGGTCACCTTGCCGGTGGAGTTCGATGCCAGCCGCCGGGCCTTGGTCTGGTTGGAAAGCAGCGGCCTGGCCGCCAGCATGGAGCATGAAAAGGCGAAGAACGCGCTGTTCTGGGCCGCAATGACCTACGTCGCCGCCGCAGTGGGCTCGCTTGCCCAGCTCGCGTACTTCCTCATGATGGCCCTCGGGGGCCGTCGGGAGGAATGACCTGAAAGTCCCGTAGCCGCCAGCAGCCGGGGGGCTGCCAGGATCTCGGTTCCGGCTTGACGGCAGGGGGGCTTTCTGCTTGCCTCCGGCTGTCGGCGTCTGACCTTCAGGCGTTTCGATGTTTTTGAAACGATCCGTGATCCAGTCCCGTATGGGTTCGGCCCGTTTCCGAGACAACAGCCATCCTTCTTCCCATCCATGGACCTTTCCTCTCCGCTCTGGTATATTTCCTACATTCTGGTGCTGGTCGGCCTCGCCGGTTTCGGCTCCCACCGCCTTGCCATTGTCTTCCTTTATCTGAAGCACAACCGCAAGCGCCCGCAACCGAAGGAGATGTTCACGGAGCTGCCGCTGGTGACCATCCAGCTTCCGGTTTTCAACGAGATGCACGTGGTGGACCGTCTGCTCGACTCCGTCGCGGCGCTGGACTACCCGCAGGACAAGATGCAGATCCAGTTGCTGGATGACTCCACCGACAGCACCGTGGAGATCTGCCGGGCTGGCATCGAGCGCCTGAAGGCCAAAGGCTTCGACGCGGAGCACATCCACCGCACGGACCGCACCGGCTTCAAGGCGGGTGCTCTCGAGAACGGCACCAAATTCGCGAAAGGTGAGTATCTTTTCATCCTGGACGCGGACTTCGTGCCGAACCCGGATGTGCTGATGCGGACCATCCACTTCTTCACCGATGACAATATCGGCATGATCCAGACCCGCTGGGGCCACCTGAACCGCACCTACAACGTGTTGACCCGCATCCAGGCGATGTTCCTGGACGGCCACCTGGAGCTGGAGCAGACCGCCCGCAACCGCAGCGGCCGTTTCTTCACTTTCAACGGCACCGGCGGCATCTGGCGCAAATCCTGCATCGCGGATGCCGGCGGCTGGGAGCATGACACCCTCACCGAGGACATGGACCTCAGCTACCGTGCCCAACTGAAGGGCTGGCGCTTCATTTTCCTCAACGATGTGGAGACCCCTGCGGAGCTTCCCGTCGATATGGACGGCTTCAAGAGCCAGCAGCACCGCTGGACGAAGGGTTCCATCCAGGTTTGCAAAAAGGTCCTGCCTGCCATCTGGAAGAGCAAGGTTCCGCTGTTCATCAAGATGGAGGCGACGGCGCACCTCACCTCGAACTTCGCCTACCTGCTGCTCATCATCCTCTGCTTCCTCATCTACCCGAACCAGCACCAACCGGACTTCGGCGCCTACACGAAGTGGATCGTCAACGTCCCGATTTTCTTCTTCGCCTCCGTTTCGGTCATCGTGTTCTACATCACCGCACAACGGGCGCTCCGCCCCGGCACCTGGTGGAAGGAGCTTCCTTATCTCCCGCTGCTGCTCGCTCTGGGCATCGGCATGTCGATCAACAACGCCAAGGCCGTGATCGAGGCCTTGTTCAACCACGAGACCGCTTTCGTCCGCACGCCGAAGTACGGCATCGGCGAAACCGCCCAGCGCAAGGCGGACTGGAAGAAGAGCAGCTACAAGGCGATCAAGACCCTCACTCCGTTCGTGGAGTTCCTGTTCGGTTCCTTCTTCCTGTTCGTGGTGGTGGATGCCGTCCTCGGCCAGCGCTACGTCTCCGCGGTCCTGCTCCTGCCGTTCCCGGTCGGATTCTTCTACACCTCCTTCGCTTCCTTCGCCCGCATGCTGCCGTCCCCGTCGGCACGCTCCGCTCCTGAGGTTGTCACCCGCAAAGATCCCTGACCCACCCATGGCCCTGAGTCTTTCCCGCAAGTTCCTCCTCTCCATGGCCTGTCTTGCCGCCGCGGTTGGTTTCACCAGCTGTGGATCGGTCAAAAAGGACAACCGCAACAAGATGATCGTCAGCGTGCGCGATCAGAAGCTGCTGCTGGTGAGGGATGGAAAGCCGGTGAAGTCCTACAGGATCTCCACGTCGAAGTTCGGCATCGGTGACAAGCCGGGCAGCAACTGCACTCCGCTGGGTACCATGCGGATCGCCAAGAAGATTGGCGGCAACGCCGTGGCTGGTACAGTTTTCAAGAGCCGCCGGCCGACCGGTGAGGTGCTCCGGCCGAATGCACCGGGCCGGGATCCCATTGTCAGCCGCATCCTCTGGCTCCACGGTACGGAAATCGGGAATTTCAATGCCTACCGGCGCTACATCTACATCCACGGCACTCCGGAGGAAAGCCGCTTGGGAACTCCTGCCTCGTACGGTTGCATCCGGATGGGTGGCAGGGATGTCATCGATCTCTACAACCGTGTGGGTGCGGGGGCTGAGGTCCGCGTGATCCGCGGCACCCTGGGAGCCACCAAGGAGCAGCAGGGATACGTTGCCCGTGGCGGCAGCATCGACGATGGTGTCTGAGGAATCCTCCGCAGATCGAAAAACACAAGCTTGACACCATCCTAAAAATTTATAATTTCCCCGCCCCGCCGTTTCCGGCCCACCACTTTTTGACAAACGACCATGGCCAACCACAAATCTTCCATCAAGCGCGCACGTCAGACCATCGTGCGCACCGAGCGCAACCGTGCTGAAAAGAGCCGCTTCAAGACCGCCCGCAAGGCCGTGCTTGCTGCTGTTGCCGCTGGTGACAAGGAAGGTGCCGCCAAGGCCAGCACCGTTCTCTCCTCCTACGTGGACAAGGCAGCCAAGCGCAACCTGATCCACCCGAACAAGGCCGCCAACATCAAGAGCAAGACCTCCAAGGCGATCGCTGCGATTGCCTGATCCGTTCGGTCCCCGGAAACACGAAAATCAAGCGGACCGGCTCCCCGGTGCCGCTTTTTTCATAGAATGGCTTCTCCCCAACCACCTCCTTCGCGCGCGGAAACCGCCGCCAAGATCGCCGCCAACCCCGCCGCCTACAAGGTGTGCGAGGGGTGTGACTCCATCGTGGGGGCCGGTGCGGCCCTTTGCCCGAATTGCCACAGTTTCCGGTTTGATACGACCGCGGAGCAGGTCATCCGGCAGGCCCGCATCCTGGGTGCCCGGGAACAGACCTCCGTCACCGCGGAGGACCTGGGTTGATGAACGCAGAGCGGACTTCAGTCCGCCTGGCTTCGCTGGCGGGATTCCCCCGGGGCGGACTGAAGTCCGCGCTCCATCCGATTCTTTCCCATCATGAACGACATCATCAGCTTCAAGGAATGGCAGGTCGTCTGTGACGCGCTTGCCAGGGGCCGGCAGTCCATCCTGCTGCGCAAGGGTGGCATCCATGAAGGCCGCGCGGGATTTTCCTTCGCCCATGGATCGTTCTTCCTTTTTCCCACGCGCTTCCACGCCATCGGGGATCATGTCCGCGAGGGCCATGTCGAGGTCGCGCCGGAATGGCAGCCTGGGGACGTCATCCGCATCACGCACCACGCGGAAGCGGAATGGGCCGTCACGCTCACGGATTGGGAGAAGGTGAAGGCGCTGGAGCCGTTCCATGTTTACTCCGAAAAGACCGTCCGCGACCGCTTCGACTGGGAGGGGAAGGGCATGGCCTCCGGCAGCATCCATGTGGCACTGGTGCGTGTGCGGGAGCTGGCGCAGCCGTGGGAATTCGTCTATGAGCCGAAGTATGGCGGCTGCCGGAGCTGGGTGAAGCTGCCCGAACCGCCCGCAGGCTGGAGGGAATCGGCGAAGCCGGTGCTCGATGAGACGGCATTCGCGGAGCTTTCCGCTGCATTGGCCTGAACGGCGTATGGTCCGGCGGGTCCACCCTTCGGGTGGACCTGGAACCCCATCACCGCTCCAGCCAGGCGGCCTTCATCGCCTCCGCGCGTTCCAGCGCATCCGGTCCGAGGAAATTCGCGTGACCCATTTTCCGGCGGCCGATCGCCCGGCGCTTGCCATAGAGGTGGAGGAAAGCTTCTCCGTCCTGGAAGAGTGGCTGCCAGTCAGGAGGGGTGGTTTCGTCCGGCCAGAAGTCACCGAGCAGGTTCAGCATCACCACGGGTGAGAGCAGCCGCGGGGAGCCCAGGGGCAAGCCCAGCACGGCACGCAGTTGCTGCTCGAACTGGGAGGTGGCGCAGGCGTCCAGCGTGTGGTGGCCGGAGTTGTGCGGTCGCGGGGCCATCTCGTTCACCAGCAGGGATCCGTCTTCCTTGAGGAAAAACTCCACGCCGAGGATGCCCCGGTAGTCGAGCGCGCCAGCGATGCGGCGGGCGATGGCGGATGCCTCCAGCGCCACTGCGGGAGTGGTCCGTGCGGGGACGATGGAAACGTCCAGGATATGGTGGCGGTGGCGGTTCTCCGC
Source organism: Luteolibacter sp. SL250 (assembly GCF_026625605.1). Taxonomy (NCBI): domain Bacteria; kingdom Pseudomonadati; phylum Verrucomicrobiota; class Verrucomicrobiia; order Verrucomicrobiales; family Verrucomicrobiaceae; genus Luteolibacter; species Luteolibacter sp. SL250. The sequence goes on along the minus strand of NZ_CP113054.1, from coordinate 27,126 downwards.
AGGATCGTAGGTGACCACCTGGCCATCCGCCCCGCGGGCGACCATTACGGAAAGCTCCCGCTCGAAGGGGACGAATGCCTCAAGGACGGCGCGCGGCGCGTCGAACTCCGCCCAGACCGCTTCCGGATCCTCCGTGCCGTCGAGCTTGATCTGTCCTTTTCCGTCATAGCCGAAGTCCGCGGTTTTCAGCACGCCGGGGCCGCCCAGATCCTTCATGGCCTCAGCCAGTTCCGCGGCGCTGCCCACCACCGCGAACCAAGTGCAGGGGATCTCATGCTGGCGCAGGAAGTTTTTCTCACGCTCCCGGTTCTGGCAGGTGGAGATGGCGGCGGGGGACGGATGCAGGGGGATGCCTGCGGCGACCGTCTCCAGGGTGGTGCGGGGGATGTTCTCGAACTCGACCGTGGCGACCGTGGCGGTCTGGCAGAAGCGTTCCAGTGCGGCGGCGTCATCGAACGGGGCGTCGATCACCTCGTCGGCCACTTCCACGGCGGGGGCCTCCAGGCCGCCGGTCCAGATCAGGGTGCGCACGCCCATCCGGCGGGCGGCCAGTGCCAGCATGCGGCCGAGCTGGCCGCCGCCGATGACGCCGACAATGCAGCCGGGAGGATGAATGGGAAGGGATGGCATGGAGAGGAATGGCAGAGGGCTCAGTCGAGAGCGGGGAGGGTGGCGGCTTTCACCGTGTCACTCTGGTTCTTGCGGAAAGCGGCCAGTTTTTCCGCCAGCGCGGCGTCTTCATTCGCCAGGATCGCCACGGCGAACAGCGCGGCGTTGATGGAGCCCGCCTTGCCGATGGCAAAGGTGGCGGTCGGGATGCCGGCGGGCATCTGGACGATGGAAAGGAGGGAGTCGACGCCATGGAGCGTCTTCGACTCCACCGGCACTCCGAGCACGGGGAGGTCCGTGATGGCGGCGGTCATTCCCGGCAGATGGGCGGCGCCGCCCGCTCCGGCGATGATGCATTTCAGGCCGCGCCCGCGGGCTGTCTCCGCATAGGAGACCAGCTTGTCCGGTGTCCGGTGCGCGCTCACGACCTCCGCCTCCCATGCCACGCCAAAGTCCCGCAACGTGCGTGCGGCGTGTTCCAGGGTGGGCCAGTCCGAAGTGCTGCCCATGATGATTCCGACGACCGGTGTTCCGCTCATAGAGCGCGAGCGTGGCGGGGCAGGGGGCGGGCGTCAATCCACGCCTTTGGGCGAAGTCTGCATGGAATTCTTGAGATTTTCGGAAGCAGCGGCATGGTCCGGGCATCTTCCGCTGTACCGCATGAAAAATTTCTCTTCCCTGGCCACGCCAGTTGTCTGTTTGGCAGCCCTTCTTGTGTTGTTTGCGTGCAAGGGAAAGGACAAGGCGGTGCCGGAGGCGGCGGCAACCATGTCGACGAGTGGCAATCTGAAGCTCGTCGCCCGTCACCACATCGATGTGGAGGAGCCATCCGATCTCGATCTCTCCGAGGACCGGAAGACGCTCTGGACCGTCAGCGACGAAGGTGGGATCGTCTATCAGATGGACCTGAACGGTCACATCCTCGGCTCGTTCGGGAGTGGTTTGGAGGATCTGGAGGGTGTCACTACCGTAGGGCACAAGGGATTGGCGGTCGTTTCGGAAAAATCCCGGGAGATCGTGCTGATGACTTCGGTGGGGAAGCATTCTTCCCGTTCCAAGCTGGATATGCCCGGCGAGAGGAACAAGGGGCCGGAATCCCTCACCTATGATCCGGTCGAATCGGTTTACTATGCGCTGAAGGAAAAAACCCCCGGCACCCTGATCACACTGGATGCCTCTCTGCGGGAAACCTCCCGCGCCGAGTTGAACTTCGCCAAGGACTATTCCTCAATGTCTTACGACCCGGTGCGCGGTCACCTGTGGGTGATGAGCGATGAGTCGGACGCCGTCTACGTCCTCGACCGGGATCTCAGGATCCAGACCATCTTTTCCTTTGATATCGAGCAGCCTGAGGGGCTGGCCGTGGACTATGAGGCGCGGAAAATGTGGGTGGTCTGCGACAAGAGTTCCATTCTCTACACCTTCACCTTCTCAGATTATTGAAAAAAGACCCTTGGATGGCGGCGCTTTTTTCATGGGGATCCCGGTGGAACGCCGCCCGAAAAAAACTTTTGTGACATTTCCGGAAAATTCCCTAAGAAAAGCTGGTGCCCCGCGTTCCAACTTCTGACAATCCCTAAAAACCCCTCACCAACATGGAACAGCCTCCGACCACCGAGCCGATCCTCATCAAACCCAAACTCTCCTACTGGCGCCGCCTGGGTGGGGGATCTTTGACGATTTCGATCGTCGTGCACGCGATCTTCCTTGTGATCGCACTTTACTGGATTTTCGCGGTGATCCCGCCGCCGCCTGAGAAGGTGGTGGATTTCAAGCCGAGTGGTGGTGGCGGCAACCCGAACGCCAACAAGAGCCAGCAGAAGAAGCAGTCCCAGATGGTGAAGACGAACGTCTCCCGCGTGGCTGCCAAGGATGCCGTCAGCAACTTCACCCTGCCTGATCCGGAGATGAACTCCAGCATGAGCAAGCTGGGCGCCCTCGGTGCCGGTGGCATGCAGGGTCTTGGTGGCAGTGGTTCCGGCGGTGGCCAGGGCAGCGGCATCGGCACGGGCTTCGGCTCCGGCATGGGCGACGGCATGGCCAAGGGTGCTCCTCCCGTGTTCTTCGGTCTGGAGATGCGCGCTCAGCGTGTCGCCTACGTCATCGACCTTTCCATCTCCATGCGCGCGGATGGCCGGGATATCCTGATGAAGGAGGAACTCACCCGTTCCGTGAAGGCTCTTCCTGACAAAACCAAGTTTGCCGTCATCTTCTTCTCAGGTCCGGCCTGGGTTCCCGGTGACGAGGTGGTCAACAACGTGGTCAAGCACAAGGGCAAGGAGTACAAGTGGAGTTCCAAGAGTTCCTGGGAATGGACCACCGAAAAGCCTTATATGAAAGTGGACTGGCTGGACGCCGGTGACACGGAGAAGAAGAAGATGGTGAGCCTGATCAAGAACCAGGAACTCATCGGTGGCACCGACTGGGAGGCACCGCTTGAGATCGCCATGGAAATGCAACCGCCGCCGGAGCAGATCTTCTTCATGACCGACGGTGCGATGGAAAACCGTGATATGGATCGCCTTGTCCGCGGTCTGGTCGCCAAGGCAAAAAGCAAGAACATCAAGATCAACACCGTCAACATGATGGTGCCGCAGAAAGAAGCGATCGATGCGATGGATGACCTGGCTTCCAAGACCGGAGGCAAGTTCACCATCGTGGAAAAAGGTGGCAAGGTCCGCAAGGGATCGAAGTCGGCGAACTGACCGAAAAAACCGTTTGCGCCACAGGCTTGCCGCAGGAGGCTTTGGCCCCTGCGGGGTCTCTGATGCTTCACTCCCCCGCAGTGGGGTATCCATGGTTGGGGTGCTGCTCCAACCTTTGTTGGCGGAGGTCACTGCCTTCCAGCCAATCCTGAAAACCCCCGGCGGGGTCCGCTCCGCCCCAGCAAAAATCCCCAATGAATTTTCACCGTCTTCACCTTGACAAGCATTGTTCCCCCGGGAAGAAACTTGCGGCGACCCGTATGGATTCGAAAAACCTGAGATTCACAAAGCACGCCTTGTGCGCACTGCTTGCCACACTGCCGCTCTGCGAAATCCAGGCCCAGCCTGCGGAGCCGGCGGCGCCTGCCGAACAACCGGCCGGTGAGCTGGAAACCCTTTTCGCGGACGCGGAGAAGGCCTTCGGTGCGAAGGACTACACCACGGCAGTTGGAAAACTGGAAACGCTTCTCAAGGCCATCGCCGAAAACAAGGCGGTTCCTGCCGCCACCCTGGAGATGATCCGTTTCAACATCGGTCTGGGTTACCTGCTGATGAACGACGCGGCGAACGCCGCGAAGGCGGAGGTGGCGTTCACCGAATGCCTCACCAAGCATCCGAAGGGTGAATACACCAGCCGCTGCTATCTGGGCGTGGGCAAGGCCTGCATGATCCAGGGCACCCCGGAGAAAAAGGAAAAGGCCATCAACGCCCTGCGTCAGGCCGCCGCGGATCCGAAGTACCGTTCGGAGGCGGGTCTCGCCCTTGGTCAGGTCTACAACGAACTCAACCGCCAGGAGGAGGCTTTCCAGGTCTTCAGGACACTCATGGGTTCGGACGTCCGCACCCCGCAGCAGACGGGTGCCGCCGTGGAGGTCATCGGCCTGCTGGCCGACAGCGAGAAGCTCGACGACCTCACCGCCTATCTCGACCGCGTGATCAACCAGCCTGGTATCCGCGATGCCATCGCGTGGTACACCAACCAGATCGTGGTCCGCGCGAATGATCTTTCCCAGCGTGGCTCCCATGAGATCGCGCTTGCCCTCTACCGTTCCATCCCTCCGCGCCGCCAGGTTCTCGAAACCCAGCGCGCCTCGCTGGAGGAGCAGAAGCGTGACGTCGCCGAGATCGAGAAGAAAATCGCTGATGAAGTCGCGAAGAAGATCCCGATTTCCCGGCGCTCCACCGCAGGTGAAACGATCGGTGTGCTGAAGTCCGCCCTCGAGCTGAACACCCAGGCGCTGGCAGCCATCGAAACGGCGGTTGATCTTGATGCGGATCTCCTGCTCGGCCGTGGCCGCAGCCTTTATTATCTGGAACGTTACGAGGAGGCGCTGGTCTGCTTCCGTACGATCCGGAACGTTTATCCGACGGCGAAGAACCTCGAAACCGCCGCCTACTCGGAAATCGTCACCTACAACCAGCTCAAGGACACCGATGAGCTCCAGAAGCGCGCCGCCGAGTTCCTCACCAAGCACCCGGGATCGACCAATCTGGAACAGATCGCCATGATCGCCGGCCAGGGCCTGGCGGATGCGGGCAAGTGGGAAGAGATGATCGCCTTCTACAAGGATCTGGCGGCGAAGTTCTCCGACTCGAAGTCGAAGGACCAGTATCTCTTCTTCCAGGCCTACGGATTGTTCCGCTCCGGCAAGTTCGCGGAAGCGGGGGAGGCTTATTCCAACTTCGTCCAGACATTCCCGGAGAGCGACCGCTATGAGGACGCCCTCTACCAGGTGGCCCTCTGCAATTTCATCCAGGGCAAGTTCAAGGAAACCCTCACATCCATCCAGGACTACCTGAAGAAGTTCCCGCGCGGCCGTTATTCCGGTGACCTCCGCTATCGTCTCGCCTACATCGACTTCCGCGATGAGGAGGATCAATCAGAGAAGCTGGTGAAGGAGATCAACGCCTTCGTTTCCGAGAACATCGACGATCCTTCCGCCGGAGCGATGCTCAACCTGCTGGGTGACACCTACAGCCAGAAGAAGAAGATCCAGGAGAAGCTCAAGGAGCAGAAGGTCGATCCGCAGGACAAGGCCCTCGAGTCCTACATGAAGGCCGCGAACTCCGAGAGCAATGCGGATGTCATCCGCTATGCCGTCGAGCAGGCGACCATCATCCTGCAGGCCAAGAAGGATTGGACGGGGCTGGTGAACCTGCACCAGGGCATGATGAAGCGCTTCCCGGGCTCCGACCTCGCGCTCATCTCCACCACCTGGGTGGTCAAGATGATGGTGCGTGAGAACAAGGGCATGGAAGCCGCGGAACTGCTCGCGGAAACCCTCAAGGACAGCATCGCGGATCCCGCCAACGAGCAGGTGGAATCCCTCATCGACGAAATGGTCCGCACCTTGGTTCCCGCCCGGCGCGCCAAAGGCACCGAGGTCAACCCCGACGCACTTTTCGAACAACTCAACAAGGTCTTCGACAAGGCTGCGGCAGGCCAGGAGAATCCGACGACCTTTGCCCGCAAGAACTACGCCGGCGCCCGTCTTTTCGACATGCTTCGCCTGCCGGAACGGTCCGACCAGTTGTTGAAGGCCATCGCCCTCAACACGCCGCCGGAAGCGCTGAGCCCCATGCTTCTTTCCGCCTGCGGTGAGATCCTCCTCAAGGATGGGCAGGTGGACAAAGCGGAAGGGATGTTCCTTCGCATCGTGGACCGCTACCAGGAGTCTCCGTTCGCGGATTCCGGTCCGGTGGGCCTCGGCCAGATCGCCCTCAACAAGAAGGAATACCAGAAAGCGCTGGAGCAGTTCACCTTCGCGATCGAAGAAAGCCAGGGCAGCTCCAAGTTCCGTGAGGCGAACATCGGCCGCGTTGACGCTCTGGCAAAACTCGGGAAACTGGACGAGGCGGAGAAAGCCGGCATCGCGCTTCTGAGTGACCGGAACTTCAAGGGTGAACCCGGAGGCCAGGTTTATCTCCTCGTCGGGGACATCTTCAAAGCCCGTGCCGCCGCCAAAGGCGGGGCGGAAAAGGAAGAAGAGCTGAAAAAGGCCAACGGCTACTATCAGAACGCCTTCGCCCGCTTCAAAGCTTATCCGGACATCGCGGCGGAAGGTCTGTGGAGATCCTACGAGACCCTCAAGGAAATGGGTCTCAACGAAGAGGCAGAGACCACCCTCAAGATCCTGCGCGAGAACGATAAATTCAAAAATACCCCCGCCTTCAAGAAAGCCCAATGAGCGCGAAACCCCATCCATTCTCCCGTCTCCTGCGTGGTTCGGCCATCCTCGCGCTGGCTTTCTCCTCCTTTGCCTCAGCACAGGATGGCGCCACCAAGGACGCGATCAGCATCGTTTTCACCCTCAATGGTGTCAGCAAGTCGATCCCCATCGACAATCTGGGCTTCCAGGCGGACAAGTTCACGGTGAAGACCCCGGCGGAAGGCCTGCCGACCATTCCGTTGAACCTCGAGTGGGCGAGCCACGTTTCCGGATCGGAACCTCCTCAGATTTCGGAAGCGGTCGGACTGCTGCTGATGAACAAGCCGTCGGACGCGCTCGCGTTGCTCGATCCGGTGATGGAGGACCACAAGATCACGGCCAAGGTTCCGGGCAACTACTGGATCAAGGCGGCCCGTGCGGCCCTGGTCGCCCATTCCATCAACCGTGCGACCAGCAAGTGTGCGGAGATCGGCAAGGAGATCTCCGACGCGACCCCGACCGCCGGGGATGACCCATCCGTCTCCCTCAGCAACGTCATGCTCACTCCGCTGAGTGTGAGCATCAACGACCGGATCAAGGCATACGCGGACATCGCCAACGACAGTTCTCCTCCGTCGATCAGCGCTTACGCATCCTATTTCAGGGGGAACCTGCTCAAAACCGCGAAGCGGAACAAGGAAGCCCTTGAAGCCTACCTGACCATTCCGGCGGTCTACCCCACCTGCGGCCGCGTGATCGTCGCCGCCGCGGAACTCAATGCCGGCGAACTGATTGCCGCCATGAACCGGCGTGACGAAGCGATTCTCTATCTGGAAGACGCCAAACGCGAAGGCAAAGGCACCGTCATCGGCGCCGAAGCGGAAAAGCGGATTCCGCTGGTCAAGTGATCCAAGAAACCCTCTCATAAAAATCCCTCGAAACCGTGACTATGAAATCGACCCTCAGCAAGGCGGTGTGTGCCGCACTCTTCCTCCTTCCAACGATCGCCGCAGCCGCAGAGGTGAAGGGCGCCAAAAAGCAAACCCTCATCGACGTTTACAAGGAGGGCGGCTGGGTCATGCACGTTCTTCTGATCTGTTCGATTGCCATGGTCTGGCTGATCATCGACGTTTCCCTCCGCACCACCCGCAAGAGGATGACACCTCCTTCGGATGTCGCCACCGCCCGCCAGGCATTCCTCGCCGGTGACTATGTTGCGGCCTATCAGGCGATGAAGGCTGGAACCAGCCCGTTCTGCGAGGTTGTCCGCGGTGCGCTCGGCTCCGTCGGCCACGGCAAGGATGCCACGGAAGAGGCGATCTACGTCACTGTTGAGAAGATCAACTCCACTCTCCAGACCCGGATCAACTACCTTTCGGTTATCGGTGTTTGCGCTCCGATGATCGGTCTGCTCGGAACCGTCGGTGGTATGAAAGGCGCCTTCGGTGCCCTTGGTACTTCCGGTGCGGATGTGGGTGGCCTTGCCGCTCACATCGGTGAGGTGCTTGTCGCCACGGCGACCGGCCTCCTTGTCGCGATTCCGGCGTTCGGCGCCTTCTACTTCCTCCGCAACAAGCTCCAGGGAGCCATCCACAATCTCCAGGACGAGTCCGAGCGTCTCTTCCGCAACGCTCCTTACGAGTATCTCCAGAACGCCGACGTGGGCCAGGAGGAAACCTTCGCCGCGCTGCCAAACTGGATCGAGTCCCCCGAGGGCTGATCTTCCGCAGAACCATCAACAAAAACCCAAACCACTAGCACCAAATGGGCGGAGGAGGAGGAGGAGGAGACGGGGAACCGGAATTCCAGATTGCACCGATGATCGACGTGCTGCTGGTGTTGCTGGTGTTCTTCGTGGTGATCACTTCGGCCGAGGTGCTGAAGGTTGACAAAGGCTTGACCCTGCCCGTTTCTCCGAACGCGAAGGAGCGGGATCCGGAGATGGCCAAGAGCGAAATGGCCATCAACGTCCGCTGGGACCAAGGCACCAACAAGGGAGTGCTGGTCGTGGATGACAAGGTCTATGACAACTGGGAGGAACTCGTTCCCTACCTGGAAGCCCGCAACAAATCCAACCAGGAAACACGCGGCACATCCGTGCGGGTGGTTGTCCGTGGTGACAAGGGTCTTCCCGCAGGGGAGATCCAGCGCATCATGAACGTCATCGGTATGGCGGGTATCGCCGACATCGCTTTCTCCGCATCCAACCGCTGAAGTCATGAGTAGCAAGCGAAAGCACAAGAAGGCTTCCGCCGAGGTCAACCTCGGCTTCCAGATCGCGCCGATGATCGACGTGGTGTTCGTGATTCTGCTCTACTTCATGGTTGCCGCCGGCAGCCAGCAGAAGGAGAACGCCCACAACACCAAGCTCCCCGGAACCGTCCCGCCGGAGGGTGCTTCGGAGATGCCGGACGAGGTGACGATCATGATCGAGGATGACGGACAGGTTTATCTGAATGATGATCCTCTCGACAGTGCGGAAGCGAAGGATCTCAGGGAACTTGCCGGAAGCCTGGTCCAGCTCAAGCAGGCCAGCGAGAACGCGAATTCCAAAATCCTGGTAACCGTCTATGCCAACGAACTCGCCAAGTATGAGCGGGTGGTGGATGTTCTGGACGCCCTCACCCGTGCCAAAATCGTGGATGTGACCTTCCAGGCGGGTGCCCCCGAGTAATTTCAGGATTCCATTTCAAAGGAGAACGGCGGTGGTTCCATGACCTCCGCCGTTTTTCATTTGTGGCTCGACCGTTTGCAGGAATTCGATAGGGTGGGTCTTGGTCAAATCCCAAGACCCATGAAATCCAGAATCCGCCGCCGTTTTCCGAGGAAAGAAAGCCAGCTTGGTTTCCAGATCGCGCCGATGATCGATGTGGTGTTCGTCATCCTCCTGTTCTTCATGGTGGCTGCGGGCAACGCGCGGATGGAGAACGCCCTCAACACCCAGCTCCCGGGTGGAGCTACGGAGATCAATCTTCCGGATGATGTGGTCATCCGGATCGCGGAGGATGGGCAGGTGTATCTGAATGATGAACCCCAGGATCATCCGGAGCGGAAGGACCTGAAGGAACTGGCGGATGGCGTGCTTCAGTTGAAGCAAGCGTCCGATTCCGCGGGAACGAGCCTTCTGGTCACCATTGAGGCGGAGGAGCAGGCGAAATACGAACGCGTGGTGGATGTGCTCGATGCGCTCACGCGGGCAAAGGTCCGGGACGTGACGTTCATGGCGGGTGCGTTCGAGTGAGTGGAGCCGGGGTCACAGGGATCGGGGTCACGAAGGATCATTCATTTCCTGAGCTACCCTGACCGGAGCTGCGGAAATCATTCCGCTTTGCTCCGCTGTTCCAGATTCTCCGGGGCGGAATGAAGTCCAATGCCGTCAAGGATCGGAGCGAGCATCAGGACGGTCCGGCATTTCCAATCCTGCAATCCGTGTTCAGAGAAAGCCTCGCGACCGATTGATAGTCGAATGCTCGGATGACTCCATCCGGGTGACAACCCAATTTGGGAAGCGAATCCTCAACGGCATTGGAATGAATTCCGCGGTTCCGGTTGGCCGGAGGAGCCATATCGGGCTGGAGCCGGGTGAGGGAATTCAGGCCTCCACCCTCGCGCGGATGTAGCGGAGGATCTCCATCCGTCCTTCACGGTCCTTGGTGGAGCTGGTGAATACGCCGGGGCGGTCGGGGAGAAATGCATCCGTCGCCTGGAGGAAGGTTTCGATGCTGGCCTTCGTTTTGCCGGTGGATTGCTTGTCGGTCTTGGTGAAGATCAGGGAGAAGGGAACGCTGCAGCCGCCCAGCCAGTGGAGGAAATCCAGATCGATGCGCTGCGGGGGCAGGCGGGAGTCGATGAGGACAAAGACGGTCATCAGGTTGTCACGCCCGGAAAGGTAGTCGCCGACGGCCTCGTTGAAATCGATTTTCTGATCCTTGGCGACCTTGGCGAATCCGTAGCCGGGCAGGTCCACCAGCGCCCACTGTTCGTCGATGACGAAGAAGTTGAGGAGCTGCGTCTTTCCGGGCGTCGCGGAGACCTTCGCCAGATTCTCCTTTGAGGTCAGGAGGTTGATGAGGGTGGATTTGCCGACGTTCGACCTGCCGATGAGGGCGATCTCCGGCATCTCCCATTCCGGGCAGGCGGCGGCGTTTTTCGCGCTGAGGGCGAACCTGACGGACTTGAACTTCATGGTGCGACGGGCCGGGCTTTCAACCGGTAGGCGATGACGGGGACGATGAAGATGAGCAGGGTGAGCGCGGACGTCCCGAGGTCGAAGTACTTGCTCGCCAGGAAATCGTGGAACGGATCGGCGAAGGAGTGGGTGAAGCCCGGGTGGTGGGACTCCAGGTAGGTGTGGGCGGAGGTGTGTTTCTCGAAGAAGTGGCGCGGTACGCTCAGCACCAGCTTCACGCCGAGGATGCCGATGACGATGTAGGCGCACTTCTCGAGGAACGGATACTTGTGCATCAGTTTCACGAATCCCTGGGCGGCGAAGCGCATGGCGAGGATACCGATGAAGACGCCGATGCAGACCAGGATCATGTCCGAGGGCGGCGGATAGAGTTGCTTGTTCTTGGTGAAGGCGACGGCGGCGAAGACGTTGTCCAAGGAGAACGCGAGGTCCATCACCTCCACGGCGACAACGGTCGCCCAGAAGGGGCCGAGACGGGCGATGGTGTGGCGGTAGAGCCAGTTGCCTTCCTTCGCGGCGTGCGCGGCTCCTTCCTTCTCCACGGATTCATGGTGCGCGAAATGTTTCCAGCAAAGGTAGAGGAGGTAGATGCCGCCGATCGGTTCAAGCCACCAGATGCTCATGAGCCAGCCGACGAGGACGAGGCAGATGCCGCGGAAGACGTAAGCGCCGATGATGCCGTATTTGAGGGCCTTGCCGCGCTGGTGTTCCGGCAGGCGCATGACCATGGTCGCCAGCACCGCCGCGTTGTCCACGGAGAGCACGCCCTCGATGAGGACGAGGATGAGGATGACCATCAACCCCGCGGCGGGGTCGGTTCCGAGAATGTGGGACCAGTCCATAGTGCGTGGCGGCAAGCTGCGGGACGGCGGCGGCGGTGGCAACGGGGAAATTGGGCGGCGGTGGATTTCCCGGTCTGACCGAAAGCCGGGCGTGACGCTTGCTTGACGGGGGAGCCGGTTGTCGGGAACACTCGTCCGCATGGCATGGAGGATCGATGAAGCGGTCACCCGTGGTGAGATCGACAACACCGTCGAAGGCCGCACCACGGGCCGGATCTGGCTGGCAGGCCGTGACAGCCCCCTGGTGCTTTCGCTGGACGGTGATTGCTGGAGGGATCTCGCGGGAACCCGGTTGCTTTTCGAGAATCCGGAGCCGAAGCAAGGTAATGACGGGGATTCCCTGGACCTGAACCAATCCGGCGTGATCGGGGACATGACCGCGTCACGGAAGAGCAAGGTCCGCATCGGCGGAGAGGATGGTGCGCTTTACGACGATGACGGGAAGGACGCCGCCTGTGAGTGGCGGAACGTGCTCTACCTGGAGTGGTTCAGCGAAATCAACGGCCGGGTGGTGCTGGAATCCTGGAACTACCATCTGACCATTTTCCCGCATGAGTGGCAGATGGACGAGGACGCGGAGGAGGCCCAGAAACTGGCGAACCTCAATGCCATGCGGGATTTCATGAGCCAGGTGATCCAGCGCCGGACGCCGGATGACGAGGAGCCGGAGGATATCGGCGAGCTCGACGAATATGCCTGGGAGGAACGGTTGAAGGAGTCCGACCGGCTGACCGACGCCTACCAGGAGGTCCTTGAAAAATACATGGAGGACGCCGACAGCGAGCGGAAGGAAGCGTTCGTCATGGGCTGGGACGGTTTGCTCGATGCGTTGGCGGAACGTGAGGAGGCGGGGGAGCAGGAGCCGCCGTATGGAGAGGATGGCCGGAAGTTCGAAGAACGGCACCTGTTTCAGGAGGATGAGCAGGATGACGATGGCTTTGATCCGCTGGAATCGGACGATGAGGACGATACCCATCCCCTGCAGGCCCGCGCCCAGGAGCTGGCCCTCCGGGCCATGGATTTGGTCCGTCGCGACGAGGGGCCGGGGACTCCATCCTACAAGCTGATTTCGAGCCTGTTGCAGGTCAGCGGAAAGCTGGCCGGTGCCCTGAATGGCCGTGGCAGTGGCTATGAACCTGAGACGGGTTTCGTCCTGGCGGTCCTGAAGCGCTGCCTGAACTGGTTGAACGATGCCGTTGGTGCCTGTCAGGAACTCATCGCCTTGGAGAAGGACCCGGATCACCGTGCCGCACTGGAGCATCTCCGCTCCTCCGCCTTCGAGATCCGTGATTCGGTGGTGGAGCTGCGGCGTGAACTTAAGTAAAGTTAAGTATTGCGGAGCAGCCGGAATGGGTTATGGAAACCGGAGTATGAAAACAATTTTTCTGGCATCCATCGCCGCGTTGATCTGCGGCCTGAACCTCTCCTGCAACACCACCATCGGCGTTGGCAGGGACATGCGGATCCTCGGTGAGAACATGGAGCATGCCGCCAACAAGAAGCAGCAGCAGAGCGGCGGCGGCGGTGGCGGCGGCGGGGCCGAATACCAGGACACGGGCGGAGCGCCCGTCTATTGATCAGTAGCCGCGCCAGAAGGCGAAGGCACAGACCAAGGTGGCGACGCCGTAGGCCAGTCCTGCGGTGGACGCCACCTTCCAGCGTTTCTGATCTGCGGTGATCCAGGTGACCGCATCACGGAAAAGGTAAGGCATCCCCACCCAGAAGAGGGAGGCGGTGAGCAGGGCGTAAGCGTAAATGGGGATCAGCAGCCGGGAGGCGGGGTCGCGCAGGAAGGCGGACTCCAGCAAGGGGGAGGCGGCCATCAGTCCCACGACGCCGAGCGCCCGCACCGCAAGGAAGTCCCGCACGCTGTAGGAGACCAGGAAGATCGCCACCGGCACCGCGATCCCGAGGAAAGGCTTCACGTTGTTGAACTCACCCAGCTCCATCGAGAGCGCGCTGAGCTTGCCCATGCCGGGAGGGGCGATCAACAGCCAGAACCAGCAGAGGCCGATGCCGAGCAGGATCTGGCCGAGGAACGGGTTGCGGGGGAACTGCTTCAGGAAACTCTGGGCTGCGGCGGGCTTGAGAAGCATCCAGGAATGCACGGCGATGAGCCAGAAGGCGAGAACCAGGCCGGTGCCGAAAAGGGGCAGGTTTTCATAAGGATGCATGCGTGCACCGGGAGTACGAGCGCGGGCCGGAACATACAAGCGGAACTTTCGGTTGGAATTCATCGGGTTTTCGCGGGACGGTCGCCGCAATTTCACAGATCCCTGGTCCGCTCGATGGATGACCTTCTCCATCCTGCGGCTGGCATCCCCTCCACCTGAGCCTGTATGGTGGCGGGACTGGGCCTTTGTTCACATGCTCTTTTTATTATACCTGATGAAGGTGAAGGAGGATGAAGAGTTTCAGGAGTGGAGGGATGAATTGCTATGACATCCCCCGTTCAGGGGAGGGATCCGGGCCGGTTGATATGGTAGGATGGTGGACATGGCATGGATCGGAACCCGACGCCAAATGAACCTTCCGTCCTGCTGGTGCTGGCTCAAGTGATTGAAACGAAGCGATTCGGGGATTCCCTCCGCCCCCCTCGAATCCAAACTCCAAAGGCTGTCCCTGCGATGCAAACGACCATGAATGATCCCGTAGATGCAGGTGATGATTTATTTAACCATGCCGCAATCGATTTCAAAGATACGCACTCGGAAGTGCTTGTTAATCATTGGAGTAAGTATTTACAAACTCCATCCGAACCGGATAGATTCCTTTCCGGGAAGATGGCGAAGAGGACGACGTTTCACATAGGGTTGATGATTGATGCCCTAAATGGATATGGGCACAAGATCCTGGACGGCATCAGCCGGTATGCCCAGCAGAAGCCGGAATGGAGGATGGCGTTCTTTGATCGCGAGAACCATGAGCTGGCGGATCTGGTCAAAACCTGGAAAGGGGACGCGATCATCTGTACGGCGATCGACGACCGGTTCAGTGACGCGGCGAAGCACCGCGATATTCCCGTCATCAATGTGACAGGGAGGGTTGAGAGCTCGAGCCTGATCGACGTGATCGGTGATGCGGGGGCGACCGGGGAGATGGCCGCGAAGTTCCTGCTGGGGCGTGGATTCAGGAATCTCGCCTTTGTGGCGAACAGGAAGGCGACCTTGTCCGAAGGGCGCTGCAGCGGTTTCGTTGCGAAGGCGAAGGAAGCCGGCATCGAGACGTCGGTCTTCCAAAGTTCAACCCGGGAAGAGGGGAAGCTGGATGCGTGGCTGGAAAGTCTGCCGAAGCCGTTGGGGCTGGCGGCAACGGGTGATCGTGAGGCATCGATGGTGATCGAAGCCTGCTGGCGGCTGGGTATCCGTGTGCCGGGAGAGGTTTCCGTGCTGGGAATCGGCAACTACGAGCAGCTCTGCGAGCTGTCCTCGCCGACGCTTTCCAGCCTGGAGGTGGATATGGAGCGCCGGGGCTATGAGGCGGCCAGGCTGCTCAACCATATTTTCAGCGGTGGTCCGGTTCCGGAGGATCCGATCCTGATCCCGCCCGCCCATGTGGTGGAGCGGCAGTCGACGAATGTCTTCGCTTTCGAGGATGAGGCGGTGGTATCCGCGCTCCAGTTCATCCGGGAGAACGCGTTCAGGACCATCAATGTGAAAGACGTGGTGGCGGCGACCACCATATCCCGGCGGTCGTTGGAAGGACGTTTCAGCAAGCTGACAGGGCGGACGCTGCATGAGGAAATCTGGCAGGCCCACTTTGACCTGGCGACCAGGCTCCTGGCGTCTTCCGACCTTTCCCTCCAGGAAATCGCCGAGCGCTCCGGATTCAGGACGGCGAGCGCGCTGGTGAATCTCTTCAGGCAGCGGTTCGGGGTGACGCCGAAGGAATACCGCATTGCCAACCGGCGGTGATGGGATTTTCCCTTGGCTCCCGGCGGGCGAACGCTTAAGAGAACGCCGCCATGACCCGCAGCTCCATCGAAACCGCCACGAAGATCTTCCTCGTCGCGCTGATCCTGACCTTCATCTACACCGTGTACAAGGTGTTCCAGATGATCGGCTGGGCCTGAGAGGCGTCTATGCCCAGTCCACGGCGATCTCACTGATGCCGCCGTTCCGGTCGTCGTATTTGAGCATCCCGTGCTGGAGGGCGTATTCGTGGACGAGCCGGGTCACCTTCACGTCGAAGGCGCAGTACTCGGCGATTTTCCGGAGCGGCTCGTAGTTGCCGGTCTTTTTGTGTTCCTGCCACCATTTGAGGGCGTCCAGGCCGTCGGCGCTCTTGCCCGCGCCCAGTGACGCGGAGGCGACGGAGTCGAGCTTCAGCCGGAAGCCGAGCTTTGTTTCCAGGTCCGCCATCATGTCCAGATTGATGGTTTGCTCCGCGAGCGTGTGGAAGATGTAGGGCTGGAGAACGGGGTAGTCGAAGTAGATGTGGTTCCATCCCACCACCAGGTCCGCACGGACGAGTTCCTCACCCAGCTTGTCCATCTCGCTCTCCGGGTAGATTTCGTAGGTTCCGCGGGCGGTGCTGTAAGTCACGGCGACGGAAACCCCCATCTTGTTCTTGTTGGCGAAGCCGCCGACGTCATTGCCGCTGCGCTGTGTTTCGAGATCGAAATAGACGATGTTTTTTCCGGCCACGGAAGATGTGGTAGAGGGCGGAGGACCGCGCGGCAAGTCCTGGCAACGCACTTGGGGGAAATCCCGGTCTGGCGGACCCCCACAAGGCCCTTGGCGGAGGCGCGGGGATGGGGCTAGAATGACGGGAGGATATGATGGAAAGCGCGCGTGCGGACAAGTGGCTGTGGGCCACCCGGTTTTTCAAGACAAGGTCACAGGCGGCGAACACCTGCGAGCTGGAGAAAATCCACCGCGCGGGGCACCTGGTGAAGCCGGCCACGGGTTTGCGCCCCGGCGATGTGATCGAGCTTCCTTTCCCGGATGGGCCGGGACAGCGGGTGATCCGCGTGCTGGGCCTGATCGAGAAACGCGTGGGCGCGCCGTTGGCCCAGGCCTGCTACGAAGAATTGACAGATCCCTCCGTGGTGGTGGCCAACAAACAGGCCCTTCAGGACAGGCGCGATGCAGGCGGCCGCCCCACGAAAAAGGAGCGCCGCCAGATCGGGAGGATCCGCGGTTTTTGGGACTAGGAGCCTTTTTTAGCCGTGACGGCCATCGGAGTGGCGTTCACGGGGTCTCCGTCGCGAAGCAGGGAGTTCGGGCTGATGATGACCTGGCCATCCGCAGTGAGTCCGGAGAGGATCTCGATCCTCGGTCCCATGGTGCGGCCCGGTTTGATGGCCTGGAACTTCACCTTGCCGTTCTCCACCAGGGCGACATTCGGGATGCCGTCGCGGTTGGCGACGGCGTTCGACGGAATCATGAGCACCGCATTTGCGGCCTGGGATTTGATCTTCGCGATGCCGGAAAGTCCCGCAGGGAGTACGAAATCGGCGTTCGGCAGGGTGAGCTCGACCTGCATGGTGCCGGAGGTGCTGTCGATCATGCCGCTGGAGCGGCTGACCTTTCCGGCGAACTCGCGGCTCGGCAGGTCGCTGAAATGGACGCTCGCTTCCTCGCCGTTCTGGATCCGCAGGGCGGTTGCCGGCGGCACGAAGAGCACCATGCGGAGTTCCTTCAACTGGGCGATGTCGAAGAGCCAGGCATTTTCCGAGGCCTGATCCCCGATCACGTGGTCGCCGATGTCCACACGGCGCGCGGTGATGGTTCCGTCAAAAGGCGCGCGGATGACCAGGAAGCGCTGCATTTCCTCGAGCGAGCGCAGGTCCGCCTCCGCGGCGAGGAGGTCCGCTTCCGCGGTTTTGGTGGTGGAGCGCCGTTCATCCAGGGTTTCCTTGGAGAAGGCATTGCTGGCGGCGAGGGATTCGCCCCGGGAAAGGAGGGCTGCGGCGAGCTCCTTGCGTGCCTTCATTTGTTCAACCTTCGCTTTCGCGGCGTCGATCCCGTGGTGGATCTCAGGGGCGGCGATGACGGCGAGGACGTCCCCTTCCTTCACCCGGTCGCCGATGTCGACGCGGCGCTCATTGATGATGCCGGTGGCGCGGGAGAAGAGGCGGGCCTGCTTTGCCGGGGCGGTGCGTCCGGTTGCCTGGAGCACGATCTCACCTTCCGGAGCGGAGGGGTTGGCGGTGCGGACTTCGGCCGGTTGCTGGGCGGTCGCGCCGGGGATCGCGGACAGGGCGAGAAACAGGGAGGCGGCGGTGGATTTCATGGAATGCGGAAAAGTGAAGGGCTGGAGTGTAGTTCAGGAACGGTTGATTTCAATGGGCGGATGGCCCTGCGGTGACGGTGTCGGCCGGATGCGGCTTGTCCGAGTGGATACGGCGTTTCATCCAGGCGAAGACGGTGGGCACGAGGAAAAGGGAGGCCATGGTGCCGAAGACGAGGCCGCCGATGACCGCGCGGCCCAGCGGGGCGTTCTGCTCCCCGCCTTCCCCGTGGCCGATGGCCATGGGAATGACGCCCAGAATCATGGCCATGGCGGTCATCATCACAGGCCGGAGACGTGTGGTGGCCGCTTCCAGGGCGGCGGCGGCGCCGGTCAGTCCGTCCGCCCACCGGTCGCGGGCGAAACTGGTGACGAGCACGCTGTTGGCCGTGGAGACCCCCACCACCATGATGATGCCCATGAGCGCGGGCACGCTCAATGGGGTGCCGGTGAGCCACAGCGCGAATGCAGCGCCGGATACGGCGACAGGAAGTCCGCTGATGGCGATGAACGGCATGGACCACGACTGGAAGTTCACCACCATCACCAGGAAGACCAGCACCGCGGAAAGCACCAGGCCGGTCAGGAGCTCGCTGTAGGCGGAGCGCATCAGCGCGGCCTGTCCGGCCAGCTCGATGCGGTTGCTCGGCTTGAGATGCTTCCGGAGATCCGTGAGGATTTTTTCCAGGTCCGTTGTCACGGCTCCCAGGTCCCGGTCCTGGATGTTCGCCACCACGGTGTAGGTGGGGAGCATGGTGGAGCGGGAGACGCTCGCAGGGTTCTTCCGTTCGCTGAGTTTGGCGAACGCACCCAACAGGACCGGCTCTCCTCCAGTGGATGACCGGATGGGAAGCTGGAGCAGCATTTCCGAGGAGTCGACCTTCGCCGGAGGTGCGATCACCTGCACCTCATACGATGATCCATTGACGGGGTCCGACCAGAAGCTGGAGGAAACACTGCCGCCGGATCCGAGGAAGGTGAGCAGGGAGGAAACCGCATCCTGCTGCGTGATGCCGAGCTGCGCGGCTTTGATACGGTCGATCTCCAGGTAGAATTCCGGAAGCCCCAGCACCTCGCGGAGGGTGACATCCACCGCACCCGGCACATTCTTGAAGCGCTCCACAAGGTCCTTCGCCAGCTTCACATTTCCCGGCACATCGCGCCCGACGAAGCGCACCTCGAAGGTGGTGGGCGAGCCGGAGGCGAGTGTCTGGCTGGTCGCGTCCGCAGGACGGAAG
Organism: Luteolibacter sp. SL250; assembly: GCF_026625605.1. Taxonomy (NCBI): domain Bacteria; kingdom Pseudomonadati; phylum Verrucomicrobiota; class Verrucomicrobiia; order Verrucomicrobiales; family Verrucomicrobiaceae; genus Luteolibacter; species Luteolibacter sp. SL250. The sequence goes on along the minus strand of NZ_CP113054.1, from coordinate 8,160 downwards.
AAGGACTGGAGGGTGGGGAACCTTTCCTTCAGCATGGTCCTCACCTCCGCCATGTAGCGGGCGGTCGGTTGGTGACCCTCCTTCAACTGCACGAGGATCTCACCGTCATAGGAGCCCACCGCAGTCGTGGGAACCCATGCTTGGTTCACGGAATAAGGCGCGCCGATGTTTTCCGCGACGAACTCGAGCTCTGCCGCGGGGATGATCCGCCGGATTTCACGGTGGACCTCGGCGAATACGCGGCCGGTGTCCTCGATCCGGGTGCCTTCCGGCACGCGCAGGAAAAGACTCATCAACCCGGCGTCCGTGACGGGGAAGAATTCGCGCTTCAGGTGCTTTGCGGAGAACAAGCCGGTGGCGAACACGCCGAGCAAGATGAGGGCGATGAGGATCCACCGGCGCAGGAAAAGGCCGAGGATCATTCCCTGGAAGGCGGCGAGGCGATCCACGGTGGACTCGATCCCGTGGTGGAGCTTCCGCAGGATGCCCGGCGGCTTTTTCTCCGCTTCCACTTCGGAAGGCAGCATCATGAACGCCAGGGTGGGGACCAGCGTGCGGGAGAGCAGGTAGCTGGCCGCCATGGCGAAGATGACCGCCAGCGCGAGGGGTTTGAACACGAAGGCGGCCGTGCCCGTCAGCATGAAGATGGGCATGAAAACGATGCAGATGCCCAGCGTTGAGACGAACTCCGGGAACGCGACCTGCGCCGCTCCGTCGAGGATCGCCTGGCGAACGGTTTTACCCAGGGAGATCTGCCGCTTGATGTTTTCGATCTCCACCAGCGCGTTGTCCACCAGGATGCCGATGACCAGGGAAAGGCCGCCGAGCGTCATGAGGTTGAACGTCGCGCCCGCCAGGTTGAGGCCCATGATGGAACACAGCAGGGCCAGCGGGATGGAGGTGAGGACGATCATGGTCGAGCGGTAGGAGCCGAGGAACAGCATCACCACCAGAGCGACCAGGGAGCCGACGAGGACGATCTCCTTCAGCACGGAGGCGGTGGCCGCCTTCACGAACACGGACTGGTCGAAGATCGGTTCCACCCGCACGCCTTCCGGGGCGGCCTTCCGGATCTCATCCATCCTGGCGAGGATGCCATCTACGATATCCACCGTAGATGAGCTCCCCAGCTTCATCACGGATACCATCACCGCGTTCTGGCCGTTGAGCCGGGCGACGTTGGTGGAGAGCGCCTCGCCATCGCGGACATTCGCCACATCCCGCAGGAGGACGATGCGGCCGCCGACCGTTTTTATCGGCAGGTCGAGGAACGCCCCCACGGACTCCGGACTCGCATTGATGGCCACGGGCAGCTCGCGGTCGTTCTCGCGGAGGACCCCGGATGGCAAGGTGAGGTTCTGGCTGCCGACGGCGCGGTTCACATCCGCCGGGGAAAGGTCGAAAGCATTGAGGGCCTCGGGATTCAGATCGATGGTGACCTGGCGGGCGGCTCCACCATAGGGCAGGGAGATCCGCATGCCGGGGATGCTCTGGATCTGCGCGCGCAGCGCCAGACGCGCATAGTCATAGAGCTGGCCGTCTGTCATGGAGTCCGAGGAAACGACAAGCTGCAGGATCGGAACACTGGACGGACTGGTCTGGACGATGAGCGGAGGGGTCGTGCCGCTGGGCATCCGCCTCAGGATCGTCTGCGAAACCGCGGTGGCCTGCGTGAGCGCCATCTCGATCTTCACGTAGGGCTGGAACTTCAGCTTCACCAGACCGACGCCGTTGGTCGTGTCGGAGCGGACCTCCAGCAGGTCATCCACATTGTTGAGCGTGGCAATCTCTGAGAACGAGGTGAGCTTGGACGCCATTTCCTTCGCGTTGAGACCACTGTAGGTCCAGACCAGCGTGATCTCCGGGCTCTCAACCACGGGAAGGATGTCAGTCGACATCCTGCGGGCGGATATCACCCCGAAGAGGAGGATCAGAATGGCGAAAACCCCGATGGTGTAACGGAAACGAAGTGCGAAGCGGACGATCCACATGAGAAGGAGATTGGCTGTCGAATTGGAAACCAAGGGCCCGTAGGCCGTTTGAAAGTTCGAACGGAATGAAACTAACGAAGTTACCGAGCCTGGAACACTCGTTTTATTCCCGAATATTGAACGCAATTGTCGATCTGAGCCCCGAATCCCGGGAGGGAATGCCCTTGTGATCAACCCTGCTGAATAGCCTTCACATGATTCGCCGGGCGCGTCTTCCACGATGAATGTTCCGTCATGCTCCTGTATGGATACCATAACAAATTCACCATCAATAAATTGATGGTGAATAATTGAATGCAATGATCTCCATGTGGAGGCGCGTTCACCAATGCTCCGACGACCAGTTTTTGTATTTCGCCGGGGCAATCTTGAGTGATTCCGAGCATCTGGGGCGAATTTCTGAAGAAAAAATGAAATTCGTAATTAGCTCTTTTTTAATGGGTTATTAAAAGCATCCGAACAATTTCCAAAAAACTATTCAAAAAGACATTGACCCGCGGGGGTCGTGTCTGGTAGGGTCTCCCCGTCGCCACGACAGCGGGCGACGCGAGAGACTCTCAGTCGATCGGTGCGAGGTTTAACACCTCCCAACACTGATCGGCTTTTTAGTCCCCTCGAAACAAGCTCTTTGACAGTATGGCTCAGCAGGCCGCGTGCCAGTGGCGGGGATTCTCCTCGGGAAACCGAAGAAAAGAAACCGTTCTTCACTGGATAACAAGTGGGTCTGTTGGGAAGAGGAAAAAGATTGAATTGTGCGCCGCGCGGTCGGTTAAGCCCCGACGCGCGGGAGTAAGGTGAGATAGCCTTACAGGTCCGGACGAAAGTCCGAACGTCGCCATGATCTAAGTGGTTTTTAAAAAACTAACAGTCATGGCATTTTTACGGAGAGTTTGATTCTGGCTCAGAACGAACGCTGGCGGCGTGTTTAAGACATGCAAGTCGCACGGAACCAAATTGGTAGTAATACTCGTTTGGTTCAGTGGCGCACGGGTGAGTAACACGTGAATTACATGCCCTTCAGTGGGGAATAGCCCAGGGAAACTTGGATTAATACCCCATGGTATCGCAAGATTAAAGGTGGCCGCAAGGCTGTCGCTGAAGGATTGGTTCGCGCCCTATCAGCTTGTTGGTGAGGTAACGGCTCACCAAGGCTACGACGGGGCACCTGGTCTGAGAGGACGATCAGGCACACTGGAACTGAGACACGGTCCAGACACCTACGGGTGGCAGCAGTCGAGAATAATTCACAATGGACGAAAGTCTGATGGTGCAACGCCGCGTGGAGGATGACGGTCTTCGGATTGTAAACTCCTGTCATCCGGGAGTAAGACCTGGCTGTGAATAGCAGACAGGGTTGATAATACCGGAAGAGGAAGGGACGGCTAACTTCGTGCCAGCAGCCGCGGTAATACGAAGGTCCCGAGCGTTGTTCGGAATCACTGGGCGTAAAGGGAGCGTAGGCGGCGTGGTAAGTCAGATGTGAAATCCCGGGGCTCAACCCCGGAACTGCATCCGATACTGCCGTGCTAGAGGATTGGAGAGGTAGCTGGAATTCTTGGTGTAGCAGTGAAATGCGTGGAGATCAAGAGGAACACTCGTGGCGAAAGCGAGCTACTGGACAATATCTGACGCTGAGGCTCGAAGGCCAGGGTAGCGAAAGGGATTAGATACCCCTGTAGTCCTGGCAGTAAACGGTGTGCGCTTGGTGTGAGGGGAATCGACCCCCCTTGTGCCGGAGCTAACGCGTTAAGCGCACCGCCTGGAAGTACGGTCGCAAGACTAAAACTCAAAGAAATTGACGGGGACCCGCACAAGCGGTGGAGTATGTGGCTTAATTCGATGCAACGCGAAGAACCTTACCTAGGCTTGACATGCATCTCTAAGCACGTGAAAGCGTGTGACCCTTCGGGGGATTTGCACAGGTGCTGCATGGCCGTCGTCAGCTCGTGTCGTGAGATGTTGGGTTAAGTCCCGCAACGAGCGCAACCCTTGTGACTAGTTGCCAGCACGTTATGGTGGGAACTCTAGTCAGACTGCCCAGATCAACTGGGAGGAAGGTGGGGACGACGTCAGGTCAGTATGGCCCTTACGCCTAGGGCTGCACACGTACTACAATGCCCAGCACAATGAGAACCGAGACCGCGAGGTGGAGGAAATCTAAAAAACTGGGCCCAGTTCGGATTGGAGGCTGCAACTCGCCTCCATGAAGTTGGAATCGCTAGTAATGGCGCATCATCTACGGCGCCGTGAATACGTTCCCGGGTCTTGTACACACCGCCCGTCACATCATGGAAGCCGGTCGCACCCGAAGTGCCTGCGCCAACCGCAAGGGGGCAGGGTCCTAAGGTGTAGCTGGTAACTGGGATGAAGTCGTAACAAGGTAGCCGTAGGGGAACCTGCGGCTGGATCACCTCCTTTCTACGGAGAAATTCGCAAACCGTTCTCACGGTCCCTGCGAAAGGTCGAAGCCCCGCTAGCCATCGGCAACGATGGAAAGACGTTGGCTTAGGGTAACCAGCAATGGTTCCCAACTTGAACACTTAAATAGAATCCCGTCCGCGTCTTTAATCAGGTCACGCGGCGCTCAATTCAGTCTTTCTTCCTCTTTTGAAGTCAGAAGAAACAAATTTCCGACCTCCGGTAAAAGGGGGTTTAGCTCAGTTGGTAGAGCGTCTGCTTTGCAAGCAGAATGTCAACGGTTCGAATCCGTTAACCTCCACCATCTTTCACGGTTCGTCTCGAGCTCCGGTCAAACGGGGAACACGAGTCATGGAATCCAAAGGGGCCTGTAGCTCAGTTGGTTAGAGCACACGCTTGATAAGCGTGGGGTCACTGGTTCGAGTCCAGTCAGGCCCACCATCCACGGAACGGAAACAAGGATCTTCTGAACGAAGCGATACTGTCGGACGAAGTCCGCTCTTTGACATCCACATGGAGAAATGACATTTTTTAAGAGACTGCAAAGTTAAGATTGTTCAAAAAAGAGCCATTCTTACAACGGTCCTTGGAAATATTCTAATTCCCAAATATACATCAAATTTTTACGGCAAGTCAGTGGAAACACTGACCGTTAAATAGAAGATCAGAACAGAACTGCTTCGCGAGAAGCAAGCTGGAGACTTCATTAACAGCTGATTTCAAAATATGGAATCAAGCTTTAAAGGGCACACAGTGAATGCCTTGGTGCTAACAGGCGATGAAGGACGTGATAAGCTGCGATAAGCTTCGGGGAGCGGCAAATACGCTTTGATCCGGAGATTTCCGAATGGGGTAACCTGATGCTGGTAATTCGGCATCGTCTTTTCCTGAACAAAGATAGGGAAAAGCACGCGATACCCGGTGAAGTGAAACATCTCAGTAACCGGAGGAAAAGAAAGAGAATCGATTCCGTAAGTAGTGGCGAGCGAAAGCGGAAGAGCCCAAACCGGGGACTTGTCCCCGGGGTTGTAGGACCCCGCCGTGGGACCTCGACGAATAGGAGAAGTGCTTGGAAAAGCACGACACAGAGGGTGAGATCCCCGTATCCGAAATTCCGAGAGGCCCTAGGGTGTTCCTGAGTAATGCAGCACACGTGAAACGTTGCATGAATCTGCGGAGACCACTCCGTAAGGCTAAATACTAGTTAGCGACCGATAGTGAACCAGTAACGTGAGGGAAAGGTGAAAAGAACCGCTGCGAGCGGAGTGAAATAGAACCTGAAACCGTGTGCCTACAAGGTGTCAGAGCCCTTCGGGGTGATGGCGTGCCTTTTGCTTAATGAGTCTGCGAGTTAGTATGTGTGGCAAGCTTAAGTCCTTAGGGGACGCAGGCGAAGCGAAAGCGAGTCCGAACAGGGCGACATCAGTTGCACGTGCTAGACCCGAAGCGGAGGTGATCTACCCTTGGCCAGGTTGAAGCGTCGGTGATACGACGTGAAGGACCGAACCGGTGAATGTTGAAAAATTCTCGGATGAGCTGAGGGTAGGAGTGAAAGGCTAATCAAACCCCGTGATAGCTGGTTCTCCTCGAAATGCATTGAGGTGCAGCGTCGTGTGTTTATGAATGGGGGTAGAGCACTGAAAGGGCTAGGGGGCATACCCGTCTACCAACCCCTATCAAACTCCGAATACCATTCAATATAACACGGCAGTGAGACGGCGGGGGATAAGCTTCGTCGTCAAAAGGGAAACAACCCTGATCAGCAGCTAAGGTGCCTAAATTGCGCTAAGTGGAAAGGATGTGGGATTTCTTAGACAGTGAGGATGTTGGCTTAGAAGCAGCCACCATTTAAAAAGTGCGTAATAGCTTACTCATCGAGAGATCCCGCGCCGAAAATGATTGGCGATAAGCGCAATACCGAAGCTCTGGGTGGCAGGTCCTGGGACCTGTCGCGGTAGAGGAGCATTCCCAACACGTTGAAGCGCGATGGCGACTGACCGTGGAGAGTTGGGAAGTGAGGATGCAGACATGAGTAACGATAAGACGGGTGAAATCCCCGTCCGCCGTAAACCCAAGGTTTCCCGGGCTACGTTTTTCGTCCCGGGGTTAGTCGGGACCTAAGCCGAGGCAGATATGCGTAGGCGATGGACAGCTGGTTAATATTCCAGCACTTCCGCCCCTTAAACCGGAGGGACGCATCGATGGAGATGAACAAGTGATTGAATTCTTAGGTGAGGCCACGGCCGATCCGCATCATCAAAGTCGGTGCCAAGAAAAGCTCCGGTGTATGCTAAGGAACCCGTACCGCAAACCGACACAGGTGGGTGGGTAGAATATACCAAGGCGTAAGAGTGAACCCTGGTTAAGGAACTCGGCAAATTGGCCCCGTAACTTCGGGATAAGGGGTGCCTAGTTTACTAGGCCGCAGTGAAACGGCCCAACCGACTGTTTAGCAAAAACACAGCATTCTGCCAAGACGCAAGTCCAAGTATAGGATGTGACACGTGACCAATGCGGAAAGATTAAGATGAGATGTTAGCAGCAATGCGAAGCTTCGAGTCCAAGTCCCCGTGAATGTCGGCCGTAACTATAACGGTCCTAAGGTAGCGAAATTCCTTGTCGGGTAAGTTCCGACCTGCACGAATCGTGTAACGAGTTGGGCGCTGTCTCAACCAGGTGCTCAGTGAAATTGTAATGGCGGTGAAGATGCCGCCTACCCGCAGAAGGACGGAAAGACCCTATAGACCTTAACTGTAAGCTGTCATTGGTTTTTCGACATTCATGCTCAGCATAAGTGGGAGACGTTGATGTGGTCCTTTAGGGGGCCATGGAGTCGCCAGTGAGATACCACCCTTGGGTGTTGGAAGATCTAACCTTGAACCCGTGGATCCGGGCAGGGAACAGTGTCAGCCGGTCAGTTTTACTGGGGCGGTATCCTCCCAAAGAGTAACGGAGGAGCGCGAAGGTGGGTTCAGCACGGTTGGTAACCGTGTGTCGAGTGCATAGGCATAAACCCGCCTAACTGTGAGACCCACAAGTCGAGCAGATACGAAAGTAGGCCTAAGTGATCCGGCGGTAGAATGTGGAATTGCCGTCGCTCAACGGATAAAAGGTACCTTAGGGATAACAGGCTGATTTCATCCAAGAGTTCATATCGACGATGAAGTTTGGCACCTCGATGTCGGCTCGTCGCATCCTGGGGCTGGAGAAGGTCCCAAGGGTCCGGCTGTTCGCCGGTTAAAGCGGCACGCGAGCTGGGTTCAGAACGTCGCGAGACAGTTCGGTCCTCTATCCTCTGTGGGCGCAGGAAAACTGCGGGGTTCGGTTGCTAGTACGAGAGGACCGGAATCGACGCACCTCTGGTGCACCGGTTGTTCTGTCAAGAGCATGGCCGGGTAGCTAAGTGCGGAAGAGATAAGCGCTGAAAGCATCTAAGCGCCAAGCTCCTCCCAAGATGAGTTTTCCCCGAAGGATCGTCGGAGACTACGACGTTGATAGGCTGGAAGTGGAAGTGTGGCAACATATGCAGCTTACCAGTACTAATCATCCGTTCGGCTTGATTCCTATTTTTTGGAATTGGAAGTTACAAGTGACCGTGAATGGCCTGAAACAATCGAGGCCGCAGTTGAATGAAGAATGCACTCTCCGTGTGGATGTCAGCGAGCGGGCTGGCTCCAGAAAGCTTGCAGTTGTCACCCCGAGCTCATGCTCATCAGAGACCCAGTTTTGAAGTCAAAGAGACATCAGGATT